>JAUIFF010000002.1 GCA_030429545.1 Polyangia bacterium | reverse complement strand
CGAAGTCGGGTCCCGCGGCAGGACCCGTGAAGCTCCATCGAAGCTCGGTCGCTCCAACCACCAAAGCCCGACAACTCCGACCCTCCTCGCTTCTTACACCTTGAACCACCGCGGCAGGACCCGTGAAGCCCAACCGCGACACACTCTTCGACGCGAGGCGACCCGGTGGTTGCTAGAAGTGCTTGAGGTCGAGACCGCCGACGATCCAGTAGCTACCAAAGCTCTGGGCCCCGTAGACGCCCACGGTGATCTTCTCGTCGGAGCCTATCCGGTGGTTGCCGTCGCCTTCGTTCGACAACAGCACTGTGGCGGTTTTGTAGTCGGTTTCGGGGATCGCCGTGAACTCGCTTTCGGGCACGGTGTCGCCGTCCACCTCAACCGTGGCTTCGAGTGGCGCAATTAGGTTGGCATAGTTGGCCGCCCAAGTCGGCGGCGCGTGGATCAGGAAGTCGGTCCGGTATTGGCCGGTGGCCACTGCCAGGGCCATCGACGGGTCGCTTTGCCCGAACCCTCCCTGGGCGCCAACCATGTACTGGGCCACGAGGATTTTCTTGTCGGCATCGACGACGTAGCGGTCGGTCCCTACCGGAACTTCGACAAAATCGCCGGCATTTTCGAGGACGATGTCCTGACCGATGTCGGGGACAAACGTCACGGTGGTTTCGGGTTCACTGGCGATCACGCGGACGACCTCGCCATGGAACGCGGCATTGTTGGGGGTTTGGACCGGCGGCATCACGACGTAGGTCGTCGACAGCGACTCGGTCGGCGGCATGACCTCTTCGAGGTGGTCGCACGCAAGTGTCATTTGCGGAACCTCGGTGCAGCTATGCCCCGAAATCACCATCACTGGTTTGTCGGCCTCGACCTGGGTGCCGGTGAGGTCACCGGCCTCTAGGGTGGTGACAACCTGCAACACATCGCCGCGGTTGAGCGTGACCTCGCCGGTGCCGTCGGCTGCTACGCCACCACCGGCCTGGACCATGTTGCCCGTGGCCGAAGGATGTAGCTGCACAGTTGTCTCGTCCTGGCTGGCGACCACCGCATAAAACCCCGGCGTGCGCAGGTTGGGGTTGAGTTGGTTGATCCAATAGGGGAACGAAGCCACCATCGCCGAGCCGGTCCAGGCGTTGACCGGCAGCAGCAGCGAGGCATCGTTGGTGACGTCGGCATCGATCGGGCTGTACTGGTTGACAGTTACCGGATGGTCGGCACGGATGTGATAGGCGGCATTCTCGACAACCTTGGACGGACCTGTCCCTTTGTACAGAGCGTTGACCCACGGTAGGATTTGGCGTTTGACGCTGTTGGGCGCCACCGTAAAGCCAATGTCGACGCCGTTGCCCTCGATCTTGACGTTGGTTTCTTCGTCGGAGGAGTTGGCGACGGTGATCGAGAAGAAGTCGGTCCCCTGAATCCCCGAGTCCTGTTGCTGGGTGACGGTGGCGTAGTACTCACACCCGAGGTAGTCGAGCTGGAGGTTGCCGGGCGCACATTCGCCGTCGCACACACCCGCGTCCTCGTTGCAAAACACGCCCTGCACCCCGTCGCAAACTTCGGCGAGTACATAGCCTTCGCCCTCGTCGTCGCACACCATCGAGTTGTCGCCCTCGCACTTCGATGCGCCGGGGATACAGGCGACACACCCGAGGTCATCGACGCAGGCATCGCTGCATGGGGTGGGCTCGGTGAACTCTCCGTTCACACATTCGGACGCGCCACCGTCGACACACATGACCTCGCCCTCGACACAGGGCTCGGCACAGCCCTGGCCCTCGACACAGCCAAACTCGCAGGGCGCCGGGTCGCTCCACGAACCCTCGACACAGGTGATCAGGTCGTCGCCCTCGCACATCATCTCGCCGTCGTTGCACTCGGGCGGGGTGGTTTCACTTTCCGATGTCGTCGGCCCATCGGTCGTCGGGTCGGTGGTCGGGTCCGTCGTTGGGTCGGTGTCGGTCGGGTCGGTTTCGGATTCCGACTCGGTCGAACCCATCGAGTCGGTTTGGGTCCCTGTGATCGTCGTTGGCGTCGAGGTCGTCGGCGTGGTGGTCGTCGGGTCGACAGTGGTCCGGGTGTCCGACTCCGACTCGGTCTCAGACGTCGTGCCTGTGGCCGTATCGGTTGTTGTTTCACCACCACCGTTACAGGCAGTAAGGCCAAATACAGCGAGGCATCCCGCCAGACTCGTTAGTTGCGCTCTCGCAACCATGCGCTTGCCGGAGACGAAACAGGGCAGGTCAAACATGGCCGCACTCTAACACGAGGTCGCGTGGGTACAGCTGTCGTCAACCTGTTTGACAAAAATGTCGCATCGGGAATTGTGGATACTTCGCCACACCCGACAGGTAGCAGTTCCTGACACGATATTGCGTAACTCGCACTTCCTACGCACGGCGTGAATTGCGGATTTCGTTGACACAGCATCGATTTTGCGTGGAGTCCGCACCGACCGGTCGACCGGTCTTGGGCACTCACGCCGGCGGACGCATCAAGATCAGGCCGGCGGTATACGGGGGAGCGTCGAACAGCCCGCCGACCGCGAATATCCGGCCGTCCGGTAAACCGAAAACCCCGTGGAGCTCGACCTCGGTCCCACTGACTTCGATCGCAGGGTCGAGTGACTTCGGCATAAACCGGCCGATAAACCCCCGCCGGCCGACAACGGTCGTCACTCCGTCGCTGTCCATCCAGGCTCCGTCAAACCCTTCGCGGTCACTGAACCGACGCCCAGACCACTTCCCAGAGCCGTTGCGGACGACAATCCCCGAACTACGCCCCCCGGAGATGACGACATCATCCGAGGCTCGCCCCCATACGCCGATAATCGAAGATTGCGTGCCAGAATCCTGCAGGGTCCATTGGACGCCGTCGAAGTGCGTCACAAGGCCCCGATCGCCGACCGCAAAAATGTCGTCGCTCGCCGTTCCCCAAACCTTAAACAATGCACGTGCATCAGTTTCGAGGTCAAACGCAACCTGCTCCCAGCTTGTCCCCTGCCAGTGGAGCAACACCGGTGGCTCGGCATCTCCGGTGTTGCCACCGACGGCCCAAAGATCGTCTGCGGCCGGGCCCCACACCCCCCACAACCTCGCGGTCGTCGGTGTTGGATCGGCGACCCAAACCCCCTCGTCGAGATGCAACGCGGTTCCCCCGTACCCGACCACCACGGTGTAGCCGTCGACGCCGTAGACCCAGTTGAGCCGCCCGACCCCGTCGACGACATCGGGTTGCCAGCTACCCGAACGATTGCGGTAGATCACTCCGGCGTCGATCTGCCCACCGACGACAATCATGTCGTCGGCCGTCGGTCCCCACACGCCAAAAAATGCGCCGACCTCTTCACCGACTTCGAGCTGCGTCTCCCACACGACCGGCGCCGGTCCCTCGGTCGGCATCGCCTCGGTCAGCGAGGTCACAAACGTGTCGCTACCGGTCGGCCCCGTCGACCCCGTCGCGGTCTGCGTCATCTGTTGTCCACCGCCGCAACCGCTCACCACCACAAGCACCTGGGCAACGGTTTTGGCGATTCGAACCATGGCTGTGATTGTAGCCCAAAGCCCGTGCGAAGGTTTTGATACCCTCGACCGGTGGATACCCCGACCCGCCGTCGCCAGGCTTTTGACGATCACACCCGGCACCGGATTGTCACCGGCGTATGTCCCCACGACTGCCCCGATAGCTGTTCGTGGCAAGTTGCTGTCGATCGCCAAACGGGGCAAGCCGTCAACCTGCGCGGCCATCCCGAACACCCGGTGACCCGCGGGGCACTGTGTACCAAAGTCGATCGCTACCTCGAGCGGACCTATCACCCCGACCGCCTCAAAACGCCACTTCGGCGCAATGGACCCAAGGGCAGCGGTTCGTTTGAACCTGTCTCTTGGGACATTGCATTAAAGGAGATCGGCAGCCGGCTCGGCGACGTCTTAAATCGCCACGGAGGGGCCGCGGTCCTGCCCTACTCTTACGCCGGCACCATGGGTGTTTTGCAGGGCGAAGCCATGGCCCAACGGCTGTTTCATGCGATCGGTGCCAGCAAGCTCGCGCGCACGATCTGTGCCGAGGCCGGCGTGGTTGGCCACAAGTACACCACCGGGGCGACCATCGGCATGGATCCCCTCGACTTTGCCCGCTCCACCATGGTTGTGATCTGGGGCAGCAACACCCTCACCAGCAACCCGCACCTGTGGCGACCGATCCTCGCCGCCCGCAAACAGGGTGCCAAGGTCATTGTTATCGATCCCGTCTGCACCCGCACGGCCAAGGCCGCCGACCTGTGGATCCCGATTCGCCCGGGGACCGACGCCGCCCTGGCCCTCGGCCTGATGCACGTGATCTTTGCTGAGGGCTTGGAAGATTGCAGCTACATCAATGACCACTGTATTGGCGGCGAGCAGCTCCGGGCCCGGGCCCGCGAGTTTTCGCCGGAGCGGGTTGCCGAAATCACCGGGGTTGACCGCCAGCAAATCATCGATCTGGCGCGTGAATATGCAACGACCACAGCGCCGGCCATTCGCATCAACTACGGGCTGCAGCGCCACCGCGGTGGCGGCATGGCGGTTCGTACCCTGACCTGCCTACCGGCTGTTGTCGGTGCGTTTAAAGTTCGCGGCGGCGGCATTTTGCTGAGCACCAGCGGCCAGTTTCATTTTGACCGCAGCGGCCTGCTCGGTGAGCAACTGGCCACAACCCCGCGTCCCCGCACCTTCAACATGAACTTTCTCGGCGACGCCCTCAGCCTCGACCCGGCCGTGCGAGTGCGGGCGCTGCACCGACCGCGGCCCAACGACCCGACCTACGGCCCCGAAGACGCCGGTGTCCCTGTACATGCACTGATTGTCTACAATAGCAATCCGGCGGCCGTGACCCCCGACCAGCGCTCGGTACGTGCGGGGCTTGCCCGCGAAGATCTGCTGACGGTGGTGCTCGAACACTTTCAAACCGACACCGCCGACTATGCCGATTACGTGCTCCCGGCCACGACCCAACTCGAACACTGGGACCTGCTCAAACCCTACGGCCACCTCTATCTCGCGCTCAACCAGCCCGCGATCGAGCCGCTTTTTCAGGCCCTGCCCAACACCGAGATTTTCCGCCGGCTCGCGTTTGCCCTCGGGCTCGATGATCCGTTGTTTCGCCAGGGCGACCGCGAAATCCTGCAGACCTTTGTCGACAGCCAGCAGCACGCGGTGTTTTCTGGGATCACGTTTGAGCGCCTGGTTGACGAGGGCTACTGCCGGCTCAATGTCCCCGAGCCCTATTTGCCCAACGCCGAGGGTGGGTTTTTGACCCCGAGTGGCAAGTGTGAGTTGTACAGTCAACAAATGGCCGATGCCGGCTACGACCCGGTCCCCAACTACACGCCGCCCCTGGTCGACACCAGCGATACCGAGGGGCTCGTGTGCCTGTCGCCGCCGGCCCATTCGTTTTTGAACAGCTCGTTTGTCAACGTCGAGAAGCTGCAAAAACGTGAAGCCACGCCGTTACTCCACATGCATCCTCAAGATGCCGCCGCGCGCAACATTGCCGAGGGTCAAAAAGTGCGGGTCCACAACCGCGTTGGCGCCGTCGAACTCACCGCCAAACTCGGTGAACTGGTGCGCCCCGGTGTGGTCATGGCACCCGGGGTGTGGTGGGCCAAGCTCTCGCCCGATGGTTGTAACATCAACCAAATTGTTCCGCAGGGCCAAACCGACATGGGCGGAGGCGCGATCTTCTACGACGTCCGCGTCGAGGTCGTGGGCCTGTAGGCGCCTTCGCCAGAAAATTTTCGCAGTTGCGGCCAGGCCACGGCAACACAGCTCGACGCACTCAACTCCCCCAACTCACCCAGCTCACGCCAATTAGGCAGCCGCAGGTGGCCGCGTTACAGTTGCTGCGGGTAACTTGTGGGTACACTCAACGACCTCCTCGGCAAGCAACGCATCATCGCGCCTCCGGGCTACAACCGCTGGCGCGTCCCCCCGGCCTCGATCGCAATTCACCTGTGTATCGGCTCGGTCTACGCCTGGAGTATCTTCAACCTGCCGCTGACCCGGGCATTTGGCGTGGTCGGGTCGACAGCCGACGACTGGGCCCTCGGCGACGTCGTCTGGATCTTCTCGGTCGCGATCGTGTGCCTCGGCCTATCCGCGGCAGTCGGGGGCAAGTGGCTCGAAAAAGTCGGCCCGCGCATGGTCGGGGTGGCGGCAGCTTGCTGCTGGGGCGGCGGGTTTTTGCTCGGGAGCGTGGGCATCAGCCTCCACCAACTGTGGCTGGTGTATCTCGGCTACGGCGTGGTCGGGGGCGTCGGCTTGGGGCTTGGCTACGTGTCCCCGGTTTCAACCCTGATCCGATGGTTTCCCGACCGCCGCGGAATGGCCACGGGCATGGCGATCATGGGTTTTGGCGGTGGTGCCATGATCGGCGCGCCACTCAAACAGTGGTTGTTACAACTATTTTATCGGACCCCCGATTACCTCGGCCCGGTCGACAGGGTCGAGCTGGTCACCCAATCCGGGCGGCGCCTAGCCGAGGTCGCCGGCCAGCTCAAGGAGGTCGTGGTTGTGGGGGCCGGCGACCTTGCCAAGCTGACCATGCCCGGGCCCGAAGGGGTGTACGTCGCCGGCACCGGTGATACGGGTGTAGCTGCAACTTTCATGGTGCTCGGGCTCGCCTACTTCGTCATCATGCTGGTCGCGTCGCTGTCCTACCGGGTCCCGGCCGAGGGTTGGACCCCGAGCGGATGGGAGCCCCCCAGCGAGTCTGAGGCCGATTCGCGGATGATCACGCGTCACCACGTCCACATCGACCAGGCCCTCAAAACCCCGCAGTTTTACCTGCTTTGGCTCGTCCTGTGCTTCAACGTGACCGCCGGGATCGGTGTGCTCGGGGTTGCCAAAACCATGATGACGGAGATCTTTGGCAGCACCCTACCCGCCACGGTCGACCAAAATTTTGCCGCCACCTACGTCCTGATGATCAGCGTCTTCAACATGGGCGGGAGATTTTTTTGGGCGACCATCTCCGACTTCCTTGGGCGCAAAAATACCTACCACCTGTTTTTCATCCTCGGGATTGCCCTGTACCTGTCGATTCCGTGGACCGCCCAACAGGTTAGTGCGTCGCCGGCAACGGTGTGGTTGGTGGTGTTTTACGGGGCGACGATGTTGATTTTCACCATGTACGGCGGGGGCTTTGCGACGATACCCGCGTACCTCGCCGATATGTTTGGCACCCGCTATGTCGGGGGGATCCACGGGCGGCTGCTGACCGCGTGGAGTACCGCGGGTGTGCTCGGACCATTGGCGATCACCTCGCTGCGGGCCGAGGCGGTCAATGCTGCGATTGCCGACCTCGCCGAGAAAGTTGATCCTGCAATTTTCCTGGCGACGTTTGGCGCCGGCATCGATCAACTCGAACAACTTGTACAGGCAAATACTGTGACGCTGAGCAAACTCGTCGACATCGCCCCGCCCGGCACCGTCGATCCCTCGGCCACGGTCTACAACTCAACCATGTACCTGATGGCCGGTTTGCTGGCCCTCGCCCTCGTTGCCAACTTTTTGGTGCGGCCCGTCGACCCGCGGCACCACATGGCCGACGACACTTAAATGCTACGGCCGTGGGCGAATCCGGGCTCGTGGGTGCGCCCCAAAAAATGTGCTACACGTTAGCGCAACGGAGTCTCAAGCCTATGTCGACCCGACTTTTTGCAAGCATCGCACTTACGCTTCCTCTGCTACTCAACGCCTGCGAAGGGGGCGAAACCGACCCCAAGCGGGCCGAAGCAATTGAGGTCGGCGAACTATCTCGCCAGATCCAGCGCTCGCCCGACCGCGCCAAGATCATCCTTAAAGAGGCCGGTTACACCGAAGAGAACTACCGCAAGGCGATCTTTAAAATCGCCAAGGATCCCGAGCAAAACGCGATCTACATGAAGGTGCTCAAGGGCGAGAAGCCCTAGCCACAACAACTTGTATCCACACTTTTTGTGCCGAGCACCGGGTTTACTTCTCGCGCCCGGGAAACTCGCGCTTTTGTAGCCACGCGCGATAACGTTGCATGCGCGTCTGTTGCTCTTCGGGCGCGCGGCCCTTACAGGTTTCCTGCTCGCTGCTGCCTTCGGGTGCTCCCCAACGTACTTCAGGACAGTCGTTGGGATTGTAGGCAACTTCAAATGCCGCCTTACGGGCGAGGATGTCGTCGAGACCGAGTGACCACATAGTGCCGTCGCTTCGCCGGTATTCGAGCATGTATTTTTGCTGTCGCAACTCGCTGTCGAGCTCGCGCGAAAGCTCGTTGCGGACCCCTGGAGCCTGCTGTGCGGTCAAGCCATAAGCGGCCGGGTCCTCCTCTATCTGCTCGGCAAACCCCTCCACCGCGTCGATCGCAATCAACATTCGCAAGTCGCTGGCAAACGTCGCGTGGCGCCCCCACAACCCCTCGCCCAGGCTGTCCTCCGGCATCTTCAACGGCTTTCGCCGTCCACGACGGGCCTGCGCCCCGGCTTCGACCACAGCTACGCGTTCGAGCACAGACTCATACAGGGCGTCGAGTAATGCCCTCAGCTCGAGGCGAGGGTCGAGATGCTGTGGTTGAAGGGCTGCCGAGACACCGCGATAAAGCCCCGTTGCCGACAGTGCTCGACCTCCGGCCCACAGATCGACAAGGGCGGCGTTGTCGACCTGGCGAATACGTGTATCCGCAAATACTGTCGGACGAAACCGTTTAAATCCGGCATACGTGTCCACCTTTGGTGCCCACAGACAACTCGCTTGCCAAAACCGCTGGCGCACGAGCTGACCATTGGGGCTTTGGCCGACCACGTACAGCACTGCCGAGCTTGCCTCACCTGGCCCATCGGCATCGACCACGACAAACACCTGGTTGTAGGTATCGACAAATACCGAGCCCGGACGTAGCCCCTGGGCCGTGAGGGCAATCGGGTACAGGTCGCTGTCACGATCGTCGGCTGCGACCAGGTAGTTTGATGCACTTACACTTTTTTCGAGGTCGCGCTGCAGGAAGTTGCGCACCCGCACCCGCTCGGGCTTGGCCCGGGTTTTTTGCTTGCGCACCGTCAACAGCCCATGGATGTTGCCGTGCTTGTTTTTTCGGTAGCGGCGGCGATTTTTTTCGCGGCGGCGCGGGGCGAGGTTGGAGGCCAACGCCTGACAGGTCGCCGGTGACTCGCCGGTACACACGCGGTAGGCAAACGGCAGTCGTCGCTTCCACGCCCAGTAGGCACGCAGCGTATACGGGAGCGCTTCGGCCTGGGGGTCGAGTGCAAGCCCCTGCTTCGAGCTTGCATCCTCGCCCCAGCCGAGGGCGTTGTGCATAAAGTTGCGCTCGCTGTCGCGGGTGAGCCGGTCGAGCCGGCTCGCCACCAACTGCTCGCCGCGACGCACACCAAACAGTTGCCGCACCCAGGCGCTATAAAGGGCCTCCTCGGCACTGTCCCAGGCGCGTTCGACCGGCCAAGCCTTGACCGTATGCGTTGGTTGGTTGGGTGTCGCCTGGGCCCCAACCGAAAAACTTGTACATGCTATGATTTTTCCATCGCCGCGGGCAATCGCCTGGTACGTGCCCGGCTCGGGCGGGGTGATGGTTGCTACGGCAAAGGCCGGCACCCCGCCTGCCTGTTGTTGCTTGACCGGCACCTTCGCCCCTCCGTGTTCGATCGACACTGAAATTTCATGGTCGGTCGTAAACGTGGCCGCGACAACGCGGATAGCTTCGCCACTTCGCGGCGTCACCGGATTGACGAGCCAACCGACAGCTGGCGCCGATTCGGGGCACGTTGCGCCCGCCAACGCCGGATTGCTTCGGTCGGGATTTTCGGGCCCTCGGGCCTCCGCGTCCTTGCCCGATACCGGTGTATGAACATCTTTATCGACCACCAACGGACCGGGAGGTTGCTCCACTTGTGGCGCGATCGGTCCCGGCTTGGTGTCGACCTCGCCCCGGCCACCCCGGGTCAAAATTGCCACCACCAACAACGCCAGGGCGCACATCAAGACAAACGTGCCGTGACGATCGATCCAGCGCTCGCGCACAACCGTGGTCGTGCTGGTCGCAGGGGGCTCGGCGCCAACAGGTTTGGTCGTGTTTGAAGTTGTCGACGGTGCCGAGGAACTGTCGTCCGCATCGGCTTGCGTGGTTGTTGAACGTTCGCCCACCGGCTGTCCCGCAGGTTGCTCCGGCGGGGAGTCACCACCTTCACGCGAACGTGTGGTTTCGCTGGTACTCGCGGTCGTTTGCGGAGCCGGTGGAGGGCGTGTTGTGGTTTCGCTGGTACTCGCGGTCGTTTGCGGAGTCGGTGGAGAGCGTGTTGTGGTTTCGCTGGTACTCGCGGTCGTTTGCGGAGCTGGTGGAGAGCGTGTTGTGGTTTCGCTGGTACTCGCGGTCGTTTGCGGAGCTGTTGGAGAGCGTGTTGTGGTTTCGCTGGTACTCGCGGTCGTTTGCGGAGTCGGTGGAGGGCTTGCCAACCCCGCACCAACATTGGCTGGTGCCGCGGCCTGAGTAGCCTCCGGGTTTGACCCCTGTGGATCGGGTGGCTCGGCTGGCTCGTCCGGTGAGGCAACTTGCTCCGGTACCTGCTCGACGTGCTCGACCTCCTCGCCTGCGTCGGCCTCGACCTCGCTGTCCCGCTCGTGCTGATGGTCGTGTTGGCCACGCCCTTCATGCTCGTCCCGCGACTCGCCACGCCCCGAAGTCTGCTTCGCTTGCTCGTCCCGCGGTGGCGACTCGTCTGCGTCTGCTGTTGACCCGTGGATAACCGGCTGCGACTCGACACGGTCGCCAGACTGCTCGATTTGCGGCGACGGGGGCTTCTCCTCCTGTATTCGTCCTTGCTCGACGCTTTCCTGTGGCTCGGGCGGCGGCTCGATCCACCCGTCGGCTGCGTCGGCTGCACTGTCGCTTGTAAGCTCCTCGCCGCCCGACTCCGATACCTCTGTCGCAGCCTGCGGTTGCGCGGGAGTTGTCTCCGTCTCCGCATCGGCCAGGAAATTATCATGTACACGCAACGGACCTGAGTGCTCGGCCTTGCCCTCGGTTTGGTCTCCAGCCCTCGAATGGCCGTCCTCCGCGAGCGCGCTCGTACTCACATCATCGTCGGCGTGCTCAATCGGCGAAGGCTCTAGCTCGGGTTGGTCGAGCGCCCCATCTGCATCGGGACTCTCCTCGCAGTCGACGAGAGATTCGTCCGAGCCGGCATCCTGCTCGCCCCGGTCTTCACCTGCCGTCGACTCCCGCTCGCGCTCGTCAACACCGTCTACATCGACACCCTCCTGGATATCACTGCCAAAACCCGCCGGTTCGTCATCGAGCCCAGGTGGGAGCGGCGGGTCCCAGGTTCCCTGCGATGCGGACCACGGGGCATCGCCCGTGTCTGGCGTGACATCGTCGGTGAACTCAGACGTCGTCGCCGCACCTGTGGACCCGTCTGTACTCATTGCATCAGCAAATTCTTTGGTGTTCGAGGGTACACCCGGGTCTTCGGCTGCGGGCCCGATATTGGCGAGGATTTCACGATCCTCGGCTGCGGAATCCTCGTCCCGAGCGCCCCGCGATATCTCGCGTGCAACCTCCGAAAGCGACAGCGTGCCCAGGCTCAAGCCCTTGAGGATCCACTTTCCCGAACCCGGTCGCGGAATTTTTGCCGGCACGTCGTCGACAGTTGCCGGTGGTGTTGACTCGAGTGTTTGCCCGGCGTCGTTGGCCGAAGGTTCGGACGGAGCTGGCTCGGTCTGGCGCCACGCGATCGACCACCCCGTGGCTTGTTCCGCATGCTCGGGACCAGACTGTTGTACTTGCAAATTGCCGACCTCGGTCAACCCGCTTTGTTCCGAACCGGGCCTTGTTTCTGCCTCCGTCGAAATCTCGGCCTCCGTCGAAATCTCGACCTCGGTCGCTACCTCGGCCTCCGTCGCTGTCTCGACCTCCGTCGCTGTCTCGACCTCCGTCGCTGTTTCGGCCTCCGTTGCTGTCTCGGTCTCCGTTGCAGGTTCGGCCGCCTTCGCAGATTCAACCGCCCTTGCTACCGCTTCGACCTGTGCGGCAACCGCTGGCGAAGCCTCAGGTTCTCCGCCCGCCGCACTTGTTAGGCCGCCAGCTGTCGCAGATTCAACGCCACCTTGCCTATCCGCTTCGTCCGCTCGTGTACCAGGCTGCTCGCCTCCAACCGACTCGGTTGACCCACGGTCGGCCTGCAGCAGTTTGGACTCGCCGCCGCCATCGTCCGCAGCCTCGAACACTTCAACACCCTCGGTTTGAAGCGAAGGGTCGGCTTTTACACCCGGCTCCCCGGCGTGCACCCCATCGGCGTTGGCGAGCGTGCCACCCCCGGTCGACGACGGTTTCAAATCACCGTCGACAGCTTCTGTATGACTCGTGGCAAGCCCCACATCCTCGGGCGTTGTCTCGACGCCGCCTTCATCGGCCTGGTCGACTGGGGGTGCCAGCGATTTTTCTGTATCTACATCAACATCATCGTCTGGAGACTGCGCGTCTGTAGTCGACGGGAGGTCAGAACCCTGTGGCTTCTCCTTCGGTTTGGCCACGGGCCTCATTGGCTGCCGAGCCACGGGTTTTTTGTCGACAATTTCGGTTGTTGGTACCGCTGGTAGTTCAACCGGAATCTCGAGACAAATCGAGTCGAGGCGGTTGACGCCAAACAGCTTGCCGAAGTTGACAACCGTCAGCTGGCACCACCGCGCGCTCGCCCGGGCCTCACCTTCGCTGCCAAAGTTACGACTTTGGGCCAACAGCCGCCCATTGCTGGCTTTGACAACAAAATACCAGGCCGCCCCTTCGCGCTCGACGCGGTAGCAACTAGCGACGAGAGCTGCCCGCAACAACGAGCGCACACCGGTGTCGCGGGCACTCGCACTGCGATACCCGTGGCTATACAACAATGCGTGGCCGTCGGCATCGTTGAGGTGAAAGTAGTGTTTCTTGCCCTCCTTGATGCCCTCAAACCCGGGAATGCCCGACACCGACGCCCGTGTACATTCAATCTTCTTGGCCGCTGATTTGCGTTTTTTTCCCTTGACCGGGTATCGACGCGCCTCGTGTGGGGCAGCACCAACAAGCCAGCGGATCGCGGCGTCGCGTTTGCGCGGCGAGTCAAACCACCGACTGCGGGCGATCTCCCGCCCGTTTTTTGCCAACAATATGAAGTACGGTCGGCCCTGTTCATCGCTTTTGACGTAGCGGTTGATGTCCTTGGCCGCCTGCAGCATGCTGGCGATCTGTTTGGTGCGGCTGTAGGCCGACGCAAACCCGCGCGAGTACAACAGCGGCTCGCCGCGATCGTCGTTGAAGTGGTAGGCAAAGAGGTTGTCGTCGGCCCGGCGTAGCTCTTCGACACCGCGACGATGGGTCGTCGTCGGGGTCGTCAAGTCGTAGCGGACCGCGTCTTCGGGCACCTTGTCGCGGGTTCTTGACCTGCGCGACTTCTTTTTGCTCGGAGCTCGAATCAGCGGCTGCGATGTCGTGAGCCACTGGCGCAGCCGAGCGTACTGGGCCGTGGCTTCCTCCCTACCCTGCGGTTTTGGCCCCCGTGCGAGGCGCTCGCCCGCGTCCGACTGCACAACAAGCCGTACCTGCATACCAGCAGCTTCGAGCCCGGGCTTGACGCTGCCCTGGACCTGCGTTGTGAGCTGCTTGATCAGGGCAACACAGGCCTCGCGCGAAGGTTGAGGGAGTCCGACAAGGACAACCTTCCCGCTTTGATCATCGACTAGCTCAAACGAACAGGTCGTGCCCGATTTCTCGACCAGACGAAAATGCATAGACACCCGAGGGCTCATCGTTCAGGTGAATCGATGAACATGTCTAAAAGACCTCTCAATCATATGTGGGCACCTCGGCTATCGCAACGTTCGGAAACTGCCGCGCGTGGATACGCAACATCGCGACGAAGACCGCTCCAAACCGACTCGCTTACGCGCCAAGGCGACAAACGCGATGTCCTACCCGGGTGGTGCAGTTGGGATGTGGATGGTGAAATCCTACCCGGGGATCAGCTCGAACGTAAAAAACCGCCAGGAGTTCGCACCGTGATTATGAAGGTGCATGTACATATTTGTCCCAACCGGAGCATCGAATTCGAGCACGACCTCGGTTCGCTGGGCCGCTGCTGCGATCGCGTTGGGTGGGGGCTGCAGGCCAATTTCGGTTTGCCACACAACCTCCCCGCCAATCCCGATGCCTAGGTGGGCCACCGCCGGTTGCGGGCTCACCAGGTCGCTATGGGCCCAGTCGACCACCAGGGTATCGCCGGCGCGGATCTCCACGAGGGTCGTCTGGGTCGCCGAGAGGTAGTTGCAGGCGTCCGTTTGAACTTCGTAGGCACCGGCCTCGAGTAGCGCTCCCTGTGGAGGGCACGAGACCTCGTCCGGGCGATGCCCAGCAAACGGGCCGTCTTCGCCGGATTGCTGCCAACGCTCGGGTTCGGCCAACACCTCGCGCTCGCGTGCCGGCTCGCCTTCGCTGCTTGCTTGCGACCCCTCCGGCGCACAGGCGAGCGTCCAAGCGGTGACCGCCACGCCAGCTAGGCGCCCGCCAAACAACATGCGCTTACAACTTTGGTGCGACATAGACACCAATGAGGCACATCTCGTTTTCGCTACCAAAGCCGGGTGTCACCGGGTTTTGCACACCTTCGGTGTTCCACTCACAGGTGACTTTGATGCGATCGCTCGGTTTGAGCACGGGCGGTTGTTCGTAGAAGAACACCTGCTGCCAATCAAAGTCCCAGTTGTTGATATACGCGCCGCACGATTGTTCGCCGTCGATTTGAAAGTCGACCTGCATCCGCTGCCCGAGCCTGTGCATGTGCGGCAAGATCCCCAGCACCTCAAACTCACTCGCGCCACCCAAGTCGCCGACAAACGAGCTCAGGGCCGCATCCCAGCCGTAGATGACCGAGGGCTTACCGGGCTCTAGCTCGACGCCTCCGCCGGAAAACCCAGAGAACAAAAACTGGTCGAACAGGCCCAGGGCCCCCTCGCGCTCGACCTGGTCGGCCATGCTGAGGCGCACGGCTGTCGAATCATCGCCACCGGCGTTGGCGAGGTAGTAGTGCATCTGCAACACCAAAACGTCGCCGGGCTCAAACCGAATGCCCGTGCCCTCGGGGTAGTTGATGGCCGAAACGCCAGGTGCCCAGGTCAGTGGGACGCCGTCGACCAAGACATTCTCGCCGGCTGCCCCAAAGCACTCCCAACCAGGCTCCTCGTCCTGACCGTCGAGCAACTCCATGATCCCGGCGTTGGTGATGTTGCCAACCACGGTTCGCTCGGGATCGACCTTAAATCCGACGACATGATGGACGATCGCGTCGTTGCCGGGCACGACTTCAAAGCCCTGCAAAAACTGGGTCGTATCCTCCCCGACGACAATCGGAAAGCAGCGGTAGTCGTCGTAAAGGGCATCTGAAGTGCCCTTGGCGACCGGGGTGTAGGACGGGGTTGCAACCTCGACAATGGTCTCGCCTTCGAGCACCTCGGGTGCGGGCGGCTCGGGCAACTGCGCTGGTTTTTCACCCTCGGGCATATCGGCCGCGACCCAGGCCGCGATCGTGGAGATCTCGTCGTCGGTCAACCATCGCGCATGCGAAAACGTTGAACATGCACCGGAGTTGTCGACCAAAAACGGCGGCATCGTGCGGGCCTCGACTGCAGCCGTGATCGCCGTCCCCCAGGGGACCACATCTTCGTAGCGATTGGTGACAAATGGCGCGATCCCACCGTCGTCGTGGCAGTTCTCGCAGGCATTGGCGAAGATCGGCAACACGTCGCCGTAGTAGGTCGGCGCGTTCGGGTCGACCCCGGTTTCACTTTCGCCGGTTTCACCTTCGCTATCGCTGTCACTGTCGCCAGTGGACGAGCCCTGGGAAGTCGAGGCTTCGTTCGGTGCACACCCAACTCCCCAAGAAACACAAAGGAACATCGTACACAGAGGTTTCAGGAGCCGAGTCTTCACTGGTCCATGATACCGGAGTCACAATCGTCTGCAAAGGCTGGTCCCTCGGCGGCTGTGCTCGAAAAACCGACCAGGCACCTGCGTCAGCTCACATCGCCTCACGCATGCTCGTGGCCTACCCGACAGCCCACGGACATTGATGACTATACAAAAATATTGCCGCGGATTCCCGCGGCTTCAAGTCAGCGGCCCAACGTCGTCAGGCCGCGGACTATGGATGGAGCTATTGACACTGCCCGTTGATACACATGGTTCCTGGCGGGCAGTCGTTGTTGCCGGCACACTCCAAGTTATTGGGTGTACACACACCATTTGGGGTACAGAACTGTCCCTCAGGGCAGTCTGAGTCGTCGATGCAGCAGTTTGGATCGTTCGGGTCGTTGCAGCCGTCGTTGAGCGTACACTCGTTGCTACAGCTGTCGTTGGGGTTATCGTTCCCGTCGTCGCACTCCTCGCCGGGCTCGACGAGCCCGTTGCCACAGACACCCGGGTCACCGGTTGTGCTCGTTTCACCACCACCGTCGCAAATACCGTCGAGGCAAACCTGTCCCGGAGCACAGTCGCTATCGCTGTTGCAACACGGGATGTTGGGATCTTCGCATCCACCCGAGTCAGACTCGCTGGTGGTCATCGGGTCGCCCGTGGTCGAGGTTGTTTCGCCACTGTCCCCGGAGCACAGGCCGTCGATACACACCTGTCCGGGTGCACAGTCTTCATCGCTGGCGCAGTCGTCGTTACCGGTGGTCTCTCCGGTGGAGGTCATCGGGTCGCCGGTTGTACTGGTGGTTTCCTCATCGATACAAACCCCATCCTGTGTGCACTGCTGCCCCTCCGGGCAATCCGCATCATCATTGCACATACACTCGATGTTGGGGTCGTTGCAGTTGTTGCCACCGGTCGTCGTCACCGGGTCGCCTGTGGTTGCCCCCGTGGGGTCCCCGGTGCCCATGGTTGTTGAACTCTCGCCTTGGGTATCGTTGGAGGTGGCCTCATCGGTCGCATTCCCAACCTCGCCATCGCAGGCGAAGATCGAAAGCGGTAGCAGCAACGCGGCACCAAGCAGGGTAGAAAACAGGTTTGTAGATTTGACTGTGCGGTTCATGAAAGTTCCTCAGTTATGGGTGGTTGCCCGGTAAACAATGAATGTGGTCAAAAAAATTGGAGTTTTTTGCAGCTACTCGCTCGGGTCCTCGCAGGCCGCCAACACCCGGGCGCGCAGTGGTGATGTGGGCCAGCGGGTGAGAAACGACTGTTGAAGCTTTTTCCCCTGTGCCCGGCGACCGAGGCTACAAAGTGCTGTCACCCGCGAGGCGGTCGCCTCGGGCTGGAGCTGGCCACGTTCGCCGAATTGCCGCTGGTGTTGCTCGAGCAGCCCAAGCGCTGCGCGATATTGTTGCTTGTGCAATTTTTGCTCGGCCCGCTGGACAAGTTGTAGCTCTTCGGCGATCGACCCCGCGCCCTGTGGCTGCACCTTGGCCCGCGGCTTGCGGACCTGTTTTTGCGGCTGCTCAACCTCGGGTTGTTTCGCCAACTCGGGCTCGGCGGCAGGCTGTGGGGTTTCGACCGCGGTCGACTCGACGACCGGCGTGCGCTGTTGGGAGGGTGTCGGTACGGCCAGGTGCGCACGACTTTTGGGCCCTTGCCGGGCATACACGGCCTGATGCGCGCGTTCGTTTGAGCTGGCGGTATCGACAATAAGATGGCTGCGAAACACCCATAGCCCGGCACACACAGCCGCGAGCGCCACCACCCAACCAACTTGTTGCAACCGTCTGCGGGCGCGCGACTCGTGCTCGATCGTCTCGCCAACACCATCCCACACCCGGGCCTGGGCATCGGCCGGCGGATCCAACGAGCTGCGGTAGGCCGCGAGTAGTTCAAGGGCTTTTGGGTCGAGCTTATCCATGGCGTCGCAATCCTCTGGCATCCCGAGCCTGTTGCCGATGCACATATTTTTGAAACTTCTCGCGTGCCCGGCGAAGCCGCGAGTAAACCGTTCCGAGTTTGAGGCCGAGCATGGTGGCGATCTGGGGTGCCGGCACCCCCTCGATGTCGTGTAGGACAAACACTTCGCGGCGACGCCCGTCGAGTTTGTCGACAAATGCCTGCACGAGCACGGCCGCCTGGTTACGTGCAAGTACATCGTCTGGCTGCTCGGCCGCTTGTGCGACCGGTGGGCTCAGGCGGTTTGGATCTTTGCGTCGCGTGGTTCGATGGTGGCGCAACGCCGCGAGGCGAGCGATCCCATAAACCCACCCGCGCAGGGTTCCCTGGTTTGGGTCGTAGTCGGCGAGCCGGCGATGGACCACAACAAACACCTCCTGGACCACGTCTTCGGCGGCACTTTGGGCGACACCGAGCGCCCGGACACTGCGCCAAACAAATGCGAACTCGCGGCGGTAGAGGGTCTCAAACTGCACATCAGACCGCTCGGCTGCGGGGGCCGAGTCGGCTGTTAATTTGAGAACACGGGCCATCATTGTGCGCGGGTACAGAGGTTTGCCCGCGTTTTGCGAAATCTATTCGAAAAAAAACATGATCAAAACCGCACCCCAAAACTGAGCAACAGCTCGGCGGTCACCGGCGGCGGACGGTAGGCCACGCCGTAGTTGCGCACGGTCAATCGCGGCCGCGTAAACAACAGACCGAAGTCGGTCCGCAACCGCACAAACAGCCACGGCCGCGGCACCCAATCGACCGCCGGGCTGAGCTCCAACCCGGCCAACACACTGGTGTGCGAAGCGTTGCGAGCCAGCCCGGAACTTTCGCCACGCAACGCACCCGAACGCAGCCCGGCACACAGCGGAAACTCGACGGTTCGGTGGATCAACCTGGCACAGCCGCGCAACGAAATCGTGGCCGCCCGCAACGACACACTGGCGCCGGCAAGCCCGTCCAAGGGCTGGGTCCGCGGAAACCAGTAACCTCCACGCAGCTCGACGCGATAGCGGTTGCCGACCAACGCGGCGCCGGCCAAAACACCCATCCCGACCCGGGGTAACCCGGCCGTCCCAACCCCGGCCGCGACCTCGAGCTCAACTTGGGGCCGCGGCTCGAACGGGACTTCTTCGTCCGCCGCATCCGGAGTCGCCACATCGACATCGGGGTCGCGACAATCGCCCTCGCAGGCAGGCTCACTAACAACTTGCTGTTTGGGTGCAGGCGGCACGGACGTCCTGTCACCTGCCTCTGGAGGCGCGGGTCGATCGCCTGGCCGCCCGCTCCCGACCTCGTTCGAGGCCGTGTTTGGAGCGGCCGTGAGCGCGCGAGGATCGATTGTCATGGCCACCAGCAACGAAGTTGCATCAGCAAGTTCTTGGCACGAACGGGCTGCGACCTCACGCCTTCCTGTCTGCCCGCGATCGCTGATTTCCAAACTCAGCTGCCAATCATCGCCGCCTCCCCGCACCCGCGCAGCCACGCTGAGTTGGGCAATTCGCTGCTGCCAATCGGGGACCCCGTGCAGCCGGCTCTCGACCGCGGTCTCGATCTCCCGCTGGCTGGGGCAGGTCGCAAACGGTGCATCCCAGGCAATTTCGACACGTGCTGGCGAGTGGTCGACTGGCTCCGCGACGGCTCCAGCGGCGGGCTCCCAAGTCAATGTACCCACAACAACTAGCGGCAGCAGTGAGAAACTGGGGGGCACGGTAGCGCGGAGTGTACCGCTGGCGGGTGGGCATTGGCCACCTCGCTCAAAATGGTCGCTGCCCTCGTATTCTCGACCAATTATGCTTGTATAGACAAAATCTTAGCGGCCGCGAACCCGGTGGTAAAGGTCGAGGTACGCGCGGGCGGGTTTTGCCCACGAGACATCTCGGGTCATGCCGCTGCGGACCACGGCCTGCCAACCACGCGGGTTTTGCCGATACATCTTGACGGCCCGCTCAAGTGCCCAATGCAGCCCGACGACGGTGGGGTGCTCAAAACAAAACCCCGTGCCCTCGCCCCGCGCCAACGCCTGATCGCCCGGGTCGAGTACGGTATCCCGCAGGCCACCGACGGCGTGGACGACCGGCACCGTACCGTAGTGCATCGCATAAAGTTGGTTGAGACCGCAGGGCTCAAACCGGCTCGGCATCAACAGAATATCGCTACCGGCAAAAATTCGACGCGCGAGCTTGGGGTCAAACCCCACCCGCACCGCGAGGTGGTCACCGAAGCACTCAGCGAGGTAGCGAAACCGATGCTCGAGCTGGGCATCGCCCGAACCGAGGACAATTAGCCGGGCACCGAGAGCGTGTAGGTGGGGCACGAGGTCGGCGACCAGGTCGAGCCCCTTTTGCCCGGTAAACCGGCTGACAATTCCCAAAACCGGCTCGCCCTCAGCGGCTTCGAGTCCCATTTCGGCCAGCAGTTGTTGTCGACACGTCGCCTTGCCGGCGACTTTGTCGACACTGTAGTTCGCCGGTAGGGCCTTGTCGGTGGCTGGGCTCCAGACATCGGTATCGACACCGTTGACGATCCCGCACAGGCGCCCCGCGCCACGGGCCTGCAAAAACCCATCGAGCCCACAACCGTAGTCTGGGGTTGTGATTTCTTGGGCGTAGGTCTCGCTCACCGTCGTCGTCACGTCGGCATAGGCGATACCCGCCTTCAGTAGGTTGAGGCCGCCAAAGTACTCGGCCCGCTCGAGGTTAAACGCCGATGGGTCGAGGTCGATGTTGTGGCGGTGCTCCCCGGCAAATAACCCCTGATAGGCGAGGTTGTGAATTGTCATCACCGCGCCCGTGTGGGCATGGGTTTGCAGGTAGCGGGTGCGCAGGTAGGCCAGGGCCAGCCCCCCCTGCCAATCGTGTGCATGTACAACATCGGGCACGCCACCCATGAGCGCGGTTGCTGCCTCTAGCGCCCCGCGACACAACAACGCGTAGCGATAGAGGTTGTCCGGGTAGGCCTTGCCCGATTCGTCGTCGTACAACCGCGGGCGATCGTAGCGGTGGGGGGCGTCGAGCACATACACGGGTGGACCACCGTGGCCGACGACCTCGAAAAACCGTGCGCGCTCCGGCCCGAGGGAGAACGGCACCGCAACCTCAACGCCGGTCTCGACTAGCTGCAGCTGAGGATCGTTGGCGATCGACTCCCGCACCTGGCGGTACAGCGGCAAAAATGTTGCGGGTGCAACTTTTCCCGCACTCTGGTCGACCAGCGCCTGCGGCAGGGCTCCGACCACATCGGCTAGCCCCCCGGTCTTGCACCACGGGACGGCTTCGGAGGCAATGATAGCAACGCGCATCGATGATCCTTGATTGTGCAATAAACCCTAGGAGCTCTGCCCGAGGGGCGTCACACCTGCCCGGGTGTAGCGGCGATAGCGGGGACCCGCCGACTCAAAGCTGTGACGCCCGCGGTCGGCCACCACGTAGCCGCCACGCTCAGCCAAGCTGGCCATGGCGTCGCGCGTGGCCGGGTCTTTGCTGAGCAACTCATGCATGTCGTGGGGAAAGCTCACCGGTCCATCGGCGGGGACAAAGGTCCCTTTGGGCAACACGACAATCCCGCTTTGGGTGACAAACGGAAACCGCTCGCGGTCGCGTTTGGGGTCGTGGCCAATCACCGCACCAGGAGCAATCGAGCAGTTTTTGTCGAGTAAGACACTGTTGAGTTTGGCCCCTGCCCCGATGTTGCAACCAGATAGCAGCACCGAGTTTTCGATGGTGCTGCCGGAGGCGACAATGCAGTCGTAGCCGAGCATGACCTTGGATAAGGTTGCACTTGCAATGATTGTCCCCTCGCACATCAGGCTGTCGAGGATCTCGGAGGCCGGGCCCTCGCCGTGGCGAACCACGCGAGCCGGCGGGTAGTCGCGCTGGGCCGTCCGAATCCGCCATTCACGGTTGTAGAGGTTGACGGCCGGGATCCGCTTGCGGACCTCCATGTTGGCCTCAAAGTAGCTCTCGATGGTTCCGACATCGCGCCAGTAGGCCGGGGCATTGTCGGGCTCGCCGGGGATGCTGTTGTCGCCAAAGTCGTAGATGAATACCGGCCGACCCTCGCGCACCATCCGGGGAATGACATTGCGGCCAAAGTCGTGGGCGGTCCCCGGCGTTTCTGCCTCTTCGGTCAGCACCTGCTCGAGCACGCCGGCCCGAAAAAAGTAGTTACCCATGCTCACCAAGCACCAATCGGGCCGCCCCGGAATCGGCATTGGGTCCTTGGGCTTTTCCTGAAAGCCGATAATCCGGCCATCGCTGTCGACCTGAATCACACCAAACTGGTGGGCCTGTGCGCGCGGGACAGGATAGGCAGCGACGGTAAGGTCGGCTTCGCGGGCGATGTGGGCCGCCTCCATTTGGTCGATGGCAAACTTGTAGATGTGGTCGCCACCAAACACGGCGACGTGCTCGGCCCGGGAGTCACGCACGAGGTTGAGGTTTTGAAACACACTGTCGGCGGTGCCCCGATACCAGTGCTCACCCTTTCGCATCTGTGCAGGTACAACTTCGATGTACTCGCCAATGCCACCACCTAGGTGCCAGGTGCGGTTGAGGTGCTTGATCAGACTGCTCGCCATGTACTGGGTGAGCACGTAAATCCGGCGGTAGCCCGAATTGAGGAAGTTCGACAGGACAAAGTCGATGATCCGGTAGCGCCCGGCAAACGGCACGCTGGGCTTTGCCCGGTGGGTTGTCAGCGGCCCTAGGCGAGAGCCCTTACCACCGGCCATAATCATCACGACTGTTCTCGAACGCATGCGCACCCCCGATTTACGTGGGACCATACGGGATCGGTCGGGTTTTCAACACTGGGTTGTGTGACAAGCCGGTGACGTGGATGTGGGTTTACCGGGGTGGCGACACTCACAGAGAAATGCCACGCTTGCGCCGATTCGCAATAACACCCGGGCGGGCCGAATCTCTCGGTCAAACGCTTGCCGCTACAACGAAATCACAACACCCGTGCGGGTGCGCGGCAACGCGTGCTAGCGCTCCGCCAAGATAAACGCCATCAGGGCCATGGCTGCGGCGTTGCGCTGCAGATGGTCCGGATCGATCTTGTCGATCGTGTCGGCCGGGCTGTGGTGCAAGTCGAAGTAGTGGCTGACATCGGGGTGCAGGCCAATGCTCAACACACCGTCTTTGGTCAGCGGCGAAATATCGGCCCCGCCCCCGCCCTCGTGGAGATCACTTGCGCCCAACGGCTCAAACAACGCGGCCATCTGTTGGAGTTGTGCAACCTGCTCGGGCGTGCCGGTGATGCCAAACCCGGCAGGCGCTCCGGCTCCGACATCGGCCTCGATCGCCCCGGCGTGGACCTGTTTGCCATGGGCTTCGTGATAGGCCTTGGCCCCGCGTAGGCCATTTTCCTCGTTGGTGTACAGGACCACGCGGACGGTCCGGCGCGGGGTCAACCCGAGCTCTTGCAGGATCCGACCGGCCTCCATCGCCATCACACACCCGGCACCGTCATCGGAGGCACCGTCGCCAACATCCCACGAGTCGATATGGCAGCCGACCACCACGACTTCGTCGGGCAACTCGCGTCCGCGAATCTCCCCGATGGCGTTGCCACTTTCGGCGTCGGGCAGGGTTTTGGCAGCGAGCGACAACTCGACCTTGACCGGACCACGAGCTGCCATGCGTTGCAGGCGGTCGGCGTCCTCAACCGTGACCGCGGCTGCCGGAATTTTCTTGATCCCGTCTTCGTAGCGCAACGAGCCGGTGTGTGGCGAGTTGAGGCTGTGGGCCGTGACCGAGCGAATCAACACCGCCTTGGCTCCGTGCTTGGCCGCGATCGATGCCCCACGCACGCGGATTTGCACGGTGGCGCCGTAGTGCGTGTCGCGTTTTTCATGGTCGTACGGCGGCATCGCTTGATTGATCACGACGATCTTGCCGGCGACTTCTGAGCCGCGACGCTCGAGTGCTTCGAGGTCGGGCACGACCACAATTTCGGCGCGTATGGGGCGCTTGCCGGTGCCAACCGTGCCGCCAAGCCCCAGGGGTGTCAGCGGGCGTTTGACCGGCGCAAGGATGGCGGCCGACTCCTTGCCCCGAACCCAGTGGGGCACCATGACTTTTTCCTTGCGGACATTGACCAGGCCATCTTGTTGCATCTGCACCAACGTCCAGGCGATCGCATCTTCGAGGGCCTGCGACCCGGACAGCCGGTGGCCAAAGCGGTCGACCAACTCGGCGAGGCGGTTGTAGGCGCGACCGTTGATGCTGCCGCTTTGGACATGTGCGGCGATCTTTTGGGCTGCGTCGACCAGCGCCTGGGGCACGTTTGCCGGGGGCGCGGCTGGGGTCGGCCCGCTCGCGGTTTGCTCGGCCACAGGGGCTGCGGGACAGTCGCTGGGAGTGGCCTGGGGACAGGGTGCGTAGACAGTCTGCACCTGGGGCTTGCACGCACACAGACCCATGCCCAACCCCACCGCCAACACACCGGCGACCCGTGTTCGCAACCGGTGAGGGGGACGTGCCAAAAGATGGCCTACAGACGATTGCGCGCGCTCGGATAGATCCACGCGTCGATCCATACTCGCTCGCTCGCGGGCGCGCAAGCCCACCTGCTGTGGTACAGCTCGGCTGTGGAAGCGAGCGACCTCCAAGATGTTCGATATGCAACCGATGGCCCGGTGGCCACGATCACCCTCGATCGGCCCGATGCCCGCAACGCCTATAGCGATGCCATGGTTCGCAGCTTGGTCGCAGCCTTCGACCTCGCGCAAACCGACCACGAGATCCGGGCGATCGTGTTGACGGGGGCGGGCAAGGCGTTTTCGGCGGGTGGCGACCTCAAGGCCATGCGCGACCGTTCGGGCATGTTTGCCGGCGATGCGGCTGCCCTGCGCCGGCGTTACATCGCGGGTATCCAGCAAATCCCGCGGCGAATCGCCCGCTGCGACAAGCCGATCATTGCCGCTGTCAACGGCGCGGCGATCGGTGCCGGCCTCGACCTCGCGTGCATGTGTGACATTCGGGTCGCCGCGGCCGGGGCCAAGCTCGGCTCGACCTTCGTCAAGGTTGGCCTCGTGCCTGGGGATGGGGGCGCCTATTTTCTTGCACGTACAATTGGTTTTGCACGGGCACTCGAGCTCGTCTTAACCGGGAGGGTGCTCACCGCCGAGGAGGGCCTTGCGATCGGACTTGTCCACCGGGTTGTCCCGGCCGATGAGGTCGTGGCCGCGGCCCACAGTACGGCACGTGAAATCGCCGCATTGCCACCCATCGCGGTGAGCCTGACCAAACAGGCAGCCTACCGAAGCTGGGGGGCGTCGCTGGAGCAGGCACTCGAACTTGCGGCGACCTATCAGGGTGTTAGTCAAACCACGTCAGACCACCAAGCTGCGGTTGCGGCCCTGTTGTCGCGCACCCAGGCGACCTACGAGGGCCGCTAGTAACGAGAACGTCATCGCATCTGCGCCTCCGGGCCGGCGCAAAAACAGCCGCGGTTGGTGCGTGATCCGGTTGCTGCCCGTGTGTTACTCCCGATCGGACTGCCCACGTGTCGACCGATCCGCACATCCTCCAGGCGACTGGGCCACCACTCACAGACCCGATGACGCGCACGCGCGAGAGGGCCGGTAGCTCGGCGGGTTTGCTCGCTTCAGAAGTGAGCTCCCACGAGGGCGTGCTTGCTCCACACGTCTCGGAGGACGCGTCGGCCAGTCAGTCGACACTCGTCGATGTGTTCCTGCCCGATGTTCGCCAGTATCGCAGCGACCCCTCGGGCGAGGCGCTGCGACGGGCCCGGCTCGCAGTCATTGCCGCCCTCGCGGTGATGGGTTCGCAGCTGGCGGGAATTGGCTATTCGATCATGGAGGGGCTGTGGCTCGCCGTTGCCATGATGACCCTGGCACTCGGGATGCTCGCTGGTGCCCTGGTGCTCCTGCGCCGTGGCGGCCGGGTTGCCGCGAGTGGCAATTTAATTGCAGGTGCACTGTTCATCGTGATCACGGTGATGTGTGTGGGCGACCGCGGCGTCGAAACCCCGCTAGTTACCGGCAACGCAGCGGTCATCTTACTGGCAACCCTACTCGCCGGACCGCGGGCGGGCCTGTTGTGGACCGCGGCCTCGTTCCTCGAGATCTGGGGGCTCTACCTTGCCTACCGCGCGGGCTTCGAGTTCCCACACATGCTCGATCGACCAGGTGAAATTCTCAACGCGGCCATGGTCCTCGGCACCATGATCTGCGTGGTGGCAGCAATTGGCGTGCTCTACGAAAAGCTCCACCTGCGCTCGATCGGCGCCCTCGACCTCGCCCGCCGCCGTGCGCAATCCGAACGCCGCCGCGCCGATCAGGCCAATACCGCTAAAAGTGCTTTTTTGGCCAACATGAGCCACGAGCTTCGCACCCCGCTCAACGCCATCATCGGCTACAGCGAGCTAATCAAAGAGTCTGCCGAGGAGGGCGAGGAGCTCGAGCTCGGCGACATCGACCGGATCTTGCTGGCGGCACGCCACCAGTTGTCGCTTATCAACGATGTGCTTGACCTGTCGAAAATCGAAGCTGGGCGCATGGAGCTTGTGGTCGAACCGGTCGACATTGCTGGTCTCGTCGACGAGGTTGCCCACACGATCAGGCCCGCCATCGAGAAACATGGTAATACATTTACCTTAGCGGCCGCGCGTGAGCTCGGTTCGGTCATCAGCGACGCCACCAAGATCAGGCAGATCCTCCTCAACTTGCTGAGCAATGCCGGCAAGTTCACCAAGCAAGGGAACGTCACGCTCACGGTCACACGCGACGCCAGGGTCCTGACCTTTGCCGTCCGCGACACCGGCATTGGCATCCCCGAACAGCGACAAAAAGCCCTGTTTCGGCCATTTACGCAGGCGAGCACCCGCACCAGTCGAACCTACGGAGGAACAGGCCTAGGCTTGGCGATCACGCGTCACTACTGCCAAATGCTCGGCGGAACGATCACGCTCAACAGCGTCCACGGCCAGGGCTCGACATTTACGGTGACACTCGCCACCGACCTTTCAGGCCGTGTGCAGGCCGGCGAGTCGGGTGTACGGACCGGGGGTGGCGGGCCCTAGCGTTGCGCCGGCGGGCGTCGGGACCGGGTGCCGGACTAGGGGTTACGTTGTCTCGGTGTCGGACAGAGTCGTTGACTGGGCAGCTGGCTCCTCGGACGGATCTTCGCGGTACAGGTGGGCACCGCAGCGCCGGCAAAACACAGCATCGTGGCGATGGCCTTCGAGCGCACAGTCGGGACACACCTCGGTCGAAGCCTTGACATCCATCTCGGGCTCGTCGGTCGTTGGGTGGACGAGCTCAGCGGTGACAATCCCGGTGGGCACGGCAATAATTCCGTAGCCGGCGAGCATCAACATTGTCGCAACCACGGAGCCCAGCGGCGTTCTCGGGGCAATGTCGCCATACCCGACGGTCGTCATCGTCACCACCGCCCAGTACATGCTCTTGGGAATACTGTCGAACCCGCTACCGGCATCGGCCTCGATCAAATACATCAGAGTCCCAACAATCACCACAACGATGCCAACCGCCCCCAAAAACACCGTGATCTTGGTGCGGCTCGCAACCAGTGCATGCACAAGTGTTTCGGCCTCACCGATAAACTGGGTGAGCTTAAACAGGCGAAACACCCGCAAAAGCCGCAACATGCGGATGACAACCAGGGACTCGACACCGGCAAAAAACCCGAGATAGGTGGGCATGATAGCCAGCAGGTCGACGATCCCGTAAAACGACCTTGCATATGCAAGCGGGTGGCGAACACAAAGCAATCGCAGGATGTATTCGATTGTAAAAAGCGCGGTAAAACCCCACTCGATGTAACGAAACAGCAGCGGGTATTCCAAGTCGACCGCGGGCATGCTCTCGAGCATCACCACAATCACGCTGATGACGATCGCAATCATCAATCCGATATCGAAGATTCGCCCGTAGCGGGTCTCGGACCTGAACATCACGCTGAACAAAGCTACCCGCCAGTCGCCACCGGCTGCCGGTAGGTAGCTCGACCGGCGCTCGCTATGCTTGGGGACTCTGTTCATGCCGCGGTTGACCTTGGCAAGTCTGCCGGGTCGACGCAAGAAAACAATCGTGTATGCTCTGCGCCGCGATGGCGCTCGCCCGTGCACGAACCGAGTTCGCACCGTGGACCGGTACCTGGTTTTTTGGCGTGGGACCGCGTGGGCTCGCTTGGGTCGCGGCGCTGGCCATGCTCGTACCGGCGTGTCACCGCGACGACCCAAGTCGAGCAAGTCGAGCAAGTCGAGCAAGCCGAGCCAACGATCGAGCACCTCCGGTCGCAGATGCAGAAGTTCATCCGCCAAAACCGGCACCGGCAACGCCCGAGCGACGACCCGAACAGACACTTAAATGGCTGGTCGCAGGCGGCGGGGCGACACCCGAGTTCAACCAGGTTTCGATCGAACAGGACCTTGGCCTCGCAGCGACCGTGCTTGGGGCCCAGTCCCCGGCGGGCGCGCTGTTGTTTGCCTCGGGGCGGCGGGGCAAGGTCGTGCAAGTCGAAGATGCCACGCCCCGTGGCGACGAGCTGCGGCGCAAACTCGGCGACCTATTTGCCCCGCGAGGCGGGCGATTGGCCCACTACCGGCCCACCAAGCTATCGCCGGCCGGACCGGCGACAAGCGAGTACTTTCTCGCAACACTCGACGAGCAACTCGCCCGTGAAGGTCCGCCGCTGTGGCTTTATCTCGCTGGCCACGGGGACTTTGGCGAGGGCCCAGCAGGCAACTCCCTGGGGTTTTGGGGCCAGTCGCAGGTCGATGTCCAGACCCTGGCAAAACACCTCGACCTCGCCGCCCGCCCGGTGCGAGTGGTCGTGACTTCGTGTTACTCCGGTGGTTTTGCCGAGCTCGCGTTTTTGGCAGCCGACCCCAAACTCGGGCCCGCCCCAGTCGAGCGCTGTGGGTTGTTCGCCACCACCTGGGACCTCGAAGCATCGGGCTGCGACCCCAACCCCGACCGCCGCGTGCAAGAGGGGTTTGCCCTGCACATGCTCCACGCCCTGCGCGGCCAGGATCGCAACGGTTCACCGCTTGCAAGCTCCGACATCGACTTTGACAACAACGGCAGGATTTCGTTGCTCGAGGCCCACACACGCGCCCGCATTGCATCCCGCGGAATCGATGTACCCACAACAACCTCAGAGCGGTGGCTGCGGGTGCACGCCCGCCCGCTGCCAGACCGGGGCCTGCCCGCCCGGACGACCCCAGAAGACGCCGCTGTCATCCGTGCATTTACACATGAATTTCCGCAACTCGCCGAGCCTGCCCAGGCCCGGGCCGAGTTGGCCGGCCTCGAACAACAGATCGCCGACATTCGCCAGCAACTCACACGCGCGGGCCAGGCCGAGGATGCCGCCTACCGCCGGGCTGCCGCCGAACTGCTCGCGCGCTGGCCTGCCCTCGACGATCCCTGGCACCCCGACTTTGAACCCACGCTCACGGCCCATGCCGCGGCTATCGGCCAGCAACTCGAACACTCGCAAACCTACGCGGACTACGTGCAGGCCCGGGCCGCGAGCCTCGATCTCGACGCCGAACTCGGGGTCCTTCGCGGGCGCACGGCCCGACTCGAACGCTATGTTCGGGCGCTCGACAACGGCCTGCTCGCCGCCCGCCTAGCCGACCAGGGCGGCACCCGGTGGAACATGTATCAACAACTACTTAGCTGTGAGCGCGCCGAGCCGGCCGAACTCGCCGAGCGAGCCCAAGGCCCACAAGGCCCGTCGGCCTCGCCTCACGGCACATAGCTCATACACTGCCCGGCCTCGCATTTGACAGCGATCGCATCGTGCCAGGCAGCGTTCCCGTCTTCGGCCACCACCGGCCCACTGGGGCAGCCACAGCCCGGGTATTGGCTGTCACAGATGGCCTCAGCTTCCTCAAACGCCGGCACCTCGTCGACGTGGATCCCCCAGGCCTCCTCGTTGCCACAACAATCGACGGTATGAAACACCAAGGCACAGGCACTCTCGTCGCCGCAGTCCTTGTTGAAAGACGGAAAACTCGGCTCTTCGCCAACACACATCACCTCGGAGTTGCCCCCGGTGGTCGCGTCGGTATCGCTTCCCGAGTCGCAAACACACTCGCAGACCCACTCGCCCATCTCGCAGTAGTCGTTGTTTGTACATCCTTCCTGGCAGGGCCCGCACAGGTTGGGTCCACAATTTTCGCTGTCGCTGTCGCTTTCACTGGTCGCCGGACAGGCGGTGTCACAGCCGGTGTCCGAGGTCGCTGGCTCGGTCGTCTGACCGCTCGAGTCATCGGTGGACTCCGGACATTCGGATATACAATTTTCGGTCGCACCGGTGGTCGCATCGGTACCGGTTGTCGACGTTGTTGCGTCGTCCTTCCCCCCACAGCCTACCGACATGCATAGCAAACCGGTCAGTACTCCACACAAGGTTCGGTCCAACATGGCCACAGCATAACCGGTTTGCAATCGACACGACATCGGTGCGTGATGGGCCCGGCAAATTGACAGAACCAGCCGACGGCGGTACCTAGCACACCTGCGGCAGGCACTATTTATGGCAGACACACGCGCACAATGGGGTTCTCGCATCGGCTTTATTTTGGCGGCTGCCGGCTCGGCAGTCGGCCTCGGGAACATGTGGAAGTTCCCCTATATCACCGGCGAAAACGGTGGTGGAGCGTTCGTCCTGGTGTACCTCGCCAGTATTTTGTTGGTCGGTCTGCCGATCATGATCGGCGAAATCCTGCTCGGCCGAACTTCACAACGTTCCACCGTCGGGGCATTTCGCAAACTCGCACCCGGGACAGCCTGGGCGGGCGTCGGGTGGCTCGGCGTCGCTGCAGGTATTGTGATTTTGTCGTACTACAGCGTTGTTGCCGGGTGGGCGATGCACTACGTATATCTCTCGCTCACCGGGTCGATCGCCGGTCAATCGGCTGACACGCTCAACCAGACCTTTGGTGGCCTGGTCACCGACAGCTCGCTCAACCTGATGTGGCACACCGCGTTTATGGCGATCACGATTGCGATCGTCATTGGCGGCGTGCAAAAGGGCGTCGAACGGGCGGCCCGGCTGTTGATGCCGCTGTTGCTGTTGATGATGGGCGCCATGCTGATCTACGCCTCCACCCTCGACGGGTTTGGCAAGGCCCTCGACTTTGTGTTTGGGTTTCACACCGAGGCACTCACAGGCGCCGGGGTGCTCGAAGCCGTCGGCCACAGCTTCTTCACGCTGTCTGTCGGTATGGGGGCCATGCTGACCTATGGCAGCTACCTCAAACGCGACGACGACCTCGTAGGCTCGGCGATCTACATTTCCGTACTCGACACGCTCGTCGCCCTGATGGCTTGCCTGGTCCTGTTTCCGATCACCTTCACCCAGGGTATGGAACCCGCAGCCGGCCCGGGTTTGGTGTTCAAGAACATGCCAATTGCATTTGCAAGTTTATTGGGCGGGGGCCTGTGGTCGGTGGTGTTCTTTTCGCTGCTCACGTTTGCCGCGCTCACCAGCAGTATCTCGCTGCTCGAGGTCGCCGCCTCGTATTTTATCGACGAGCGAGGTTGGAGCCGCAAACGCGCTGTGCTGACCATTGCCGGGGTGATTTTTGCCCTCGGTATTCCCTCGGCACTGAGCAACTCCACCGAGATTTTTGGCAGCGACTTTGCGGCCCTCACTGCCCCGGCGTTTGAAGTCGTCGGGGTCGAAGCCGGAAAGAACTGGTTTGACACCTTCGACTATCTCGCCAGCAACTGGATGCTGCCCCTGGGTGGGCTTGGCATCGCTGCGTTTGCGGCCTGGCGGGTTGGGGGCGAGGCCCGCCAACAGAGCTTCGCCGCCGGGTCCTCGCTCGGCAAGGTCAAGGCCTTCTACCTGGCCTGGCTAACACTGCTTCGCTACGTCGTCCCGATCGCCATCATCCTGGTGATGCTCCACGCCCTCGGTGCCCTGGGCTAGCCTCGCTACCACCCGCTGTGGCGGTCCTCGGGCCCACAGCTCCCTCGACTGCCTCGCTACCACCCGCTGCAGCGGTCCTCGGGCCCACAGCTCCCTCGACTGCCTCGCTACCACCCGCTGCAGCGGCGGTCCTCGGGCCCACAGCGAAAGCGTATATGCAAATGATTTCGGTGCCCGGGCTGGTGGCGAATGATCCCTGGGCCGCGAACACCCTTGGGATACTGCAACCACCGCTCGAGTTCATCCGTGCCCACGCCGGCGGCACGAGCCGCTAAAAACAGCTCACGCTGACGCTCATAACTCAAGAAAATCTGCGTGACCTGGCCGTCCTCAATCAGCGTATGTACAAGGGACCAGGTCGCCTGCCAGTCGACGCTGCGGTCGCTGTCGCCGACAACCCTGGGTAGCACGATGTCGACATCTCGCCCACTTTGGTGGGACTTGTGGGGCGGGAAAAACCCGCCGTGCTCGCGGCTAATACCACCGATTGCAAGGTTACCGCGGTAGCCACTTAGCCGGCGAAACCGGGCGATCCCCTGCTGCAAACTCAAGATCGTGTGGCTCGCTCCCCAGCTGGCGTTGGGTTGGGTACGTGTATATAAAACAGGATTGTCGGGCAAGCGTACCGCGTTGATAAGCCGACCTTGGTTGGGCCGCCCAACGCTGAGCGCTCCGCTGTTGACCGGGAGCACCTGGGCACCTGTCGCCCCCAAAAGCCCCGCGCCAAGTAAACCGGGGGTCGGTCCGTCGGTGAATTCCAGCGGCTGGTTTCCCAGGTTTAGGCCGCGCAGTTCCCCCTGCTCCTCAACCACAACCCGTCCGCGCCGGATCTCTCGCAGGATGACCCCGGGTCGCAACGGGTCGCCCACCGAAAAGCTGGCCATCCGCAACCGTTGTTGGTCGAGAAGTGTGGCCCGGCTCATGGCTGGGTCATCGCCGACGAGCGTGGCCAACAACGTCAGGGGCAACTCGCTTGGAGGCGGCAACACCAAGGCGGGTTTGGCTGCTGGTGCGACGGGAGTCTGTGGTGCCAACTGCGTGGGCGGATTGGGAACGACCTCCGGGGCAGATGGCGTGCGGGTGTCGAGCGTTGGCTCTGCTGCGGCCCGCCCCAAAAAAGCTCCGAGGCCGACGGTCAGCCCGACCGTGAGGGCAAAGCTCAGGCTCGCCAGCCCGACCACCGGGCCGACCGGTGCTCGTTTGGGAAAGTTGCGCTCGCGCACCATCGCCCCGGGTGACTGCAAACACTGTGCCTTCGCAAGCAACCGTAGAAATAGCGGCCCGAGTTCGCGCGGGTGACATCCAGGCACAACCGGATCGTGTCGGTGACATTGTGTCAATTCCGTAGCTATCGCCTCACACACACACCATCGGGGGTAACATCTCCGCAAAATTCATGAATGACTCAAAAGACATGTCTTTGAGCACATCACGAAATCAAGATCCCGTGCTACCGTTGTTTCGGTTGTTGTGATGGTTCGAGCTTCGCAAGTTTTTGGGGCGTTGTGCCTCAGCACGTTGGTTGTTGGCTGCATCCGCGAAAACCCGGGATTCTCTGGCCCCGGCACGGATACCGGTGATTCCGCGAGTACGGCGACGTCCGAAACCGATGACCCGTCGACCACCCTGACAGCTGGCTCGGACTCGGAGAGCGGATTCACCACCGAGGCGCCGACCACCGAGACAACGACGACCGTCACAACCGCAGACCCTACAGACATGTCGAGCTCGAGCTCTGATCCGACGACAACCGAGTCCGACTCGGACAGCGACAGCGACACAACCATTGGCGAAACGACCGAGGGGGACACCAGCGAGTCCGAGTCGGAGAGCGACAGCGACAACGGCGACCAGGATATGGATGGGCTGCCCGACGAGTGCGATCCGTTTCCAGAGCAGGGTGACCGCCCGGGTGCACTCGCGCTGCCCGATGTCGTCTATGCCGTCGCCAACAAGAAACTCTACCGCCTGCTCGTCAGCGGGCAGCCCCAGTTTTACGGCTCGGACACCTTCATCGACGACGAAGCCGAAGCGGTGCTCGACGTCCGCGAGCTCGCGGTGGACGAGTGTGGAGTGTTGTTAGCCGCTACCGTCAGTAGTGTATACGCATGTAATCCTACAAGCGCCCGTTGCTGGTACATCAATACCATCAACGAGGAGCCCCAGGGCTTTACGGTTGTCCCAGGTGTTTTCTTTGACGAGCCCGGCGAGGCGATAGTCGTGGGCGCAAACGAGGGCAACTGGTACAGCATGGACATCTGGGCCGACCCCTACATGTGGGGTGAGCCCCACGACATGCTCAACAACTACGTCATGAGCGGCGACTTGGCTTTTATGCCCAACGTCGGCCTGTTCGCCACGGTCAACCCGGGCTCACTCAACTACGGGCTGCCCGACAGTATCTTGCGACTTGAGCTCAACGGTAACGACGAGGTCGAGTACGAGAATCTCTCGCAGATGGTCCCCAGGCTGCGTGGACTCGCAGCGATCTCGCCGTCGCTTTATGCGATCAACGACGACGGTCGGGTGATCAAGCTGACCTACTCCAACGACAACCTACTGGTGAGCGACCAAAACTTCTTTCAGTTTGAAGGCTCCGACTTTGTCGGTGCCGCTTCAAGGGCGATGTAAAAGCACCGTCGTCGGTTCCATGGCGACAACCAACGACTCCAGCCGAGTTTAGGCCTTGCCGCGCTCTTTGGCCCTGGCCGTGTGGTAGCGCTTGAGCAGCTCGTGGTCCTTGGCGATCGGCGACAGCGGCGGGACCTGGTCGGGTTCGATGTCGACCCCGACAATAATTGTACACTCATTCATCCATTCCCAGGCATCGAGTGCAAGCCGCAGGTAGTCGTCGTCCTCGGTCTCCCCCTCGGCCGTGTCCATCCGCAACTCGAACTCGCGTAGCAACAACTGCCGGGGTAGCTCCCACTCCTCATCGGCCAGTAGCTCGGAGATCCGCGCGGCCACTTCGTCATCGCGCAGGTCGAGAAGCTCGCGCATCACAATCGGGTCGAGGGGAAACAGCACATCCTCGTCGCGGAACTTGATCAGGTCGCACACCAGGGTGTGTCCGTAGGCACAGTAGCGGCAGCCATTCCACAGGCCGCCGAAACCCAGGATGAGTTGGGTGTAGGCCTCGCCGTAGCGTTCGATCAGCAACTCGACGGTCCCGCCGACAGCTGCCCCCCAGGCCATAAAGCCCTTGAGCCCGAAGACGTACATCATCTCTTCGGTCGCAATTGCCTCGTACCCCTGACTTGCGCGGAAGTAGAAGTCGAACAGCCGGGCCACAACTTTTTGTGACAACGTCAGCTTACGTGCAGGTGCATCTTTCATTTGGCACCTCGCAGGCGACGAAGGTTGGCGAGCCGGGACTCGGTGCTGCGGCGGATCGAGGTCACCCGGTCTTCCTCGCCCTGCAACCAGTCCTCGGCCAGGTTTTGCGTGGGGACACTCCGGGCTTCGCCATCCTCGGCCATGTGTACGACCCACAGGGCAATACTGCGGAGCCGCGGACGGTTGGCGACATAGGCCGTGCGGCACTTGGCTTCGCCGAGCTTACGTTGCACACCGGACAGGACCTGGCGGACAGATAGGCTGCAATTTCTAAGCTCACTGAGGTTGATGAGGACACGCGTGCGTGCGGCCTCGGTGACGGCCTTGATAAGCGCTTCCTCATAGGCGCGGGCATCAGCATCGGTCCACTGCCCACGTAGCGTAACATCGACACGCCCAGGCGAGCGCTGAACGATGTCGAAATTGTTTCCGTTGGACACCATCAGAGAAGCACTCCGATTACCCTACACGATTATTACAAACCGATGGCAGAACAAATTGACCGCGCACTTTACGCAAACACAGCACACAATCGCCCAGGACTGTGTGCTGCTCGTTCGGCTGTCCAAAGGGACAACCAATGTTCTTCGCGGTGGCAATACGCGTAACCAGGTGCATCCACAAATGTGCAGTTGCAAGTTTCGCGCATGCCAAACCACCTACGGCTCGGGCTCGGGCTCGGGCTCCGGTGGCACAAAAACGCTCCAGTCGGGTACCAGCTGGTAGGTCCCACACTCCTCGTACTCCGGGGGCGGTATCACAGGAGGGAAGGCATCCTCGGGAACCTGACCACCCCAGCCGATCATCAGGTTATCGCGGGCGTGGAGGTACTCGGGTTTGGGAAACGGCTCGTAGCTCGTCGATAAAATCATACCGCTGGTCCCCGCCTCAAATTCGTCGAGCACGTTATCCATGTTGAAGGCCTCCTCCTGCGGGAGTCCTCCCTCCGTGTAGTAGGGACCCCAAAAGTCCGGGTCGTAAAAGTGATCGAGGTCGGTCGGCAATGCTGTTGCATATACACCACCGGAGTTCACCGGATCGAGCATTTGATGATAATCGAACGTGAACTTGACCTTGGCCTTGAGATTGTGGGGCTTGGACTCAAAGAAGTCCGTACACATCAACTGCGACACGGGAAGCTCCACCGGAATCGCATTCTCCGGAGGCCCATTTGGCAGGTCAAATTCATTGGCGATCAATTCTCCGGTATCCGCATCGTAATAGAAGACGTTGGTCTTGGTCATGATGTGGGCCATGAGCCAGATTTGCCATTTGCCGTCTTCAACACAGTCCGGATACTCATTCCATGGCGTCGACGGGTTGCCGTTGAAGTCGTCGTAACAATAGGTAGGCCGGTAGGGAAGTCCCTTGAATTTAGCCGAGATTTCGACCTCGCCATCCTCCTTGTCCCACTTGATCTTGCCACTCGCTTTCCCCTCACACATTGAGGGTTCGCGCACAGCTATTTCAGCGCCAGCCTGACGGTCGATGATGAAGGGAATTTTGATCTTGCCCTTACGCTCGTCGTCGTCATCATCGTCGTCGGCAAACGCCGTCGGCGACCACACGCCAAAGACAACAAGTGCAACACACGTTCTCACAAATTTTCCTGCGTCCATCTGACCATCCTCCAACAGAGTATTTGTCCGGTAAAATCACCGGGCGTCCATCTAGTTAAGTTGTATGCACACTATCTCAGCGTAGCTGAGGTAGGTGTTTAGAGTGGGCGGGGTAGCGTCCCATCCGCCCAGCGGGATTTCACTTCTTCGGCGTACTCGCCGGTCTTGACCATATCGTCGAGTTGCTGCACTGCCTTACCGAGCTTCCACTCGGGGTCGGCCATCTTCTGTTTTTTTAGTGCATATGCACGTTCAACTCGCTGTTCCTTGGTCAGGGTGTTCCAGTCGGCCGCGAGCAAAGCCTGCTCCTCGGCGCTCAAAACGCTGTTCGATGATGCGCTTTCGGCCTGTATCGGCGCTCGCGGCGTGTCGGCGACCTCGTGGTTGATAGCGATTTGGGTGGGTACCGAACTTGCTCCAGATTGTGGTTGTATCTGCACTGTTCGAGTCGGTTCGGGCGTTGGTGCGTCGTACATCACGGCACACAGGGCTCCAGCAAACACACCCACAGAAAGAATACCCACGACAACGCTACGAAGTCCCATAACCTGCTCCAAATTGGTTGCGTCAGAAACCGAAAAACTGATCACTTTTTTCTGACACTTATTTTTATAGGCAGGTTTTTCGAAAAGTCTGTCGCCGAAAAAAATTCACTTGTATAGCCCACAATGCAACAATCTGTTGCAGGCTCCCAAGCAATGTCCGTCCGATCCCTCACAACGCGCAGGATGCGCTAGCATTATACTTGTAGACACATCGTTTACATCATGGTTTCTGCGGTATCCGCCCCCCAGCACGTATATGCTGGGGTGTCGAGTCCTCAGTAGGCACTTGCCTTACCTCCGTCACGAGTGACGTCAGCAACGGCCCGAATCTCACCTGACTCTTCAGCCACTTCGATACAATTGGCGTGTCCGATCCGACCGCGCGTCTTCATCTCGTGACCGCGCTGTTTCAGTGCATTTATATGCTTCGGCGCGAGGTCTTCCTCGTACCAGATCATGTCGGGCAACCACTGGTGGTGGAGCCTGGTGGCAGCAACAGCCTCGGCAATCGAACGCTTATGGTCGATCAGCTGCATGACTATTTGTGCCACCGTGGTGGTAATTGTAGGTCCCCCGGGCGAGCCAACCACCGCCCGTAACTTGCCGTTTTTTGTGACAATTGTTGGCGTCATACTGCTCAACATCCGCTTCTTGGCCTCAATCGAGTTCTGCGGACCCTGAATCAAGCCAAACATATTTGGCGCACCAACCTTGGCCGTAAAGTCATCCATCTCGTTATTGAGCGTGACTCCGGTTCCGGGGACCTGCACTTTAGCCCCAAACCCACCATTCAGCGTATATGTATTGGCAACTGCCCGTCCGTCCTTATCCACCACAGAGAAATGTGTGGTTTGCGAGGACTCCCGATATGTGACACCAGCACCAACCTGTTTTGACGGTGTCGCTTTATTGCGGTCAATGTCTGACATCCGCTTACCGACGTAGGTGACATCGAGCAGCGTGTCCATCGGGATCTTAATAAAATCGGGATCGCCGATCAGGAGGTTGCGGTCGGCGTAGGTGCGCCGAAGAGCTTCGATATACAAATGAATTCGCTCGGGCGTATCCCAACCGAGCGAGGCCAGTTCGAGCACCTCGCTCGCCGCGAGGATCTGGCGCAGGACAACGCCTCCGGCCGATGGCGGGGGCATCGTGATGACCCCGTGCCCGTGATACTCAAACTGCAGCGGTTGGCGTTCGACCGCGACATAGCCCGCAAGGTCTTTTTCGGTCCATAGCCCGCCCATGGCCTGAACTTCAGTAGCGAGTTTTTTGGCGACCTCGCCCCGGTAAAACCCATCCGGCCCGGCCTCGGCGATCTTCTTTAAGGTCGTTGCAAGCTCCGGCTGTTGCCACCGCTCCCCCTCGACGTAGTTACTGCCATCGGGTTTTTGAAAGGTTTTCAGGGTCGCTTCGACGGCGGCGATAAGGCGTTTGTGTTGCTGTTGCTTTTTGCTGCCCTTGGGGTTTTTTGACCTGAGTTCATCGAGGTATCCACGCATCCGCTTGGAACCCCAGGCGAGGTCGTCGGCGTGAAACTTGTCGAGCACCCAGCCATCGCGCGCGAGTGCTACCGCGGGTTCAACGAGCTCGGGCCACGGCAGCGATCCCCAGTTCTTGTGGGCGTAGGCAAACCCGGCAACAACCCCCGGGATCCCGGCAGCTTTGGGGCCAAGCCGGGAGTCGTTCGTGACGTCGCCTTTGGCATCGAGATACATGTCGCGGCTGGCAGCTCCCGGTGCCATCTCCCGGTAGTCAAGGGCATGAGATGTCCCATCGGGCAGACGCACGACCATAAACCCACCGCCGCCGATGTTGCCCGCCGACGGGTGTGTGACCCCGAGCGCAAAGCCGACCGCGATCGCGGCATCAACCGCGTTGCCGCCCTTCTTTAATATAGAGAGACCGATGTCGGTCGCGTTTGCTTCGGCACTGGTAACCGCCCCCTGCTTACCGACCGCCAGCCCATCACCGGTGGCGACGAACTTAGAAGCCCCACCATCATCCGGTCCGGTTTGCTCGTCGGCCTGACTCGGCTGTTGCTCGGGTGCGGGCACCGGTTGAGTACTCGCCGGCTCTGGCTGTCGACAACCGCCGAGCACGAGACTGAGGCACAAAAGAGCGGGCACCGATTGGAGGCGGAACATCGCGCACACCCTACCACTCGGCTACCGCGGATGGCAGCGACGTAAAAGGTGGTCGTGCATCAAATGCTACACCGGGATCGGCATCCACGGCTTGCGCTCACGCTGCTTGCGAAACGCCTCAAGGCGGGCAGCAACTTCAAAAATGGTTTGCGTGGGCCGCAACAACTCGGCGTACAGCAATCGGCTCGCCACGGCATTGAGGTCAAAGCCGAAGTAGGTACTCATCAGCGGATTGATCCACAGTTGTGTTCCGCGCGTGCGGGAGGTCCGGTGGATGTCGCCGTAGGCCCCCTCGACGGCGGCTCCGATCGAACCGTGAACAATGCTCGGGCGCGCGGGCGTCAGTTTTTGTGCATAGGCAACCGCTTCGAGATAGGCCTGGGCCCCGGGCATTTGCGGCAACAGCGAGAGCATGCCCAAAAATCCCCCCGCCCGCTGGAGCGCTGCCACATTTTCGAGAAACTGGGCATGGCAGACGCCGTGAAAATGGTCGACGCCAAACCCGATGCACACCACCAGCTTGTTGGCGAGTTCGAGGGCTTCACCGGCGAGCAGCGAAGTGATGTCTTCGGCCGGCGTTCCGAGCCCGGCCTCGTCCCCACGCATCAGGATATCGGTACCGCCATCGACCAAAACAAATGCATCTGCATCTAACTTTTCGACCAGCGCGCGAAATGCCTGGGTCAGCGGCACCACTCCGGTCTTCGCGAGCGCGTACACCGGGACATGCTCGCCGCGGGTTTCAAACCAGCGGCTGAGTGTTCGCTCAGGAAAGTAGTGCGAAGGTCCCTGGCTGTCGGCTCGCACCTCGACCACAACCGGGTGTAACGGGCGCTCCTGTAGACTCCGAAGGTCGCTAAACGAAACGTTGGCGAGTGACACGGCAACGCCAGCGCGCCGCAGGCAAACCCACAACGGCACCGCACCGAGCACATCGAAACCGCCGCCGGCCCCGACCAGAACAACGTGCCGAGCGGCCTGTAACCGAGCGATAAGAGGTGAGAGATCAAGTTGCACAAACAGCATTTTACGCGGGCAAAACCGCCCCACCGAGTTGCCTCGCACGATCACCTCGAACATGACCAATCAGACATGCTCGAAATCCGCCGGTCACACACGAGCTCCGGAAATTTACTCACATGAGGACAAGGGAAATCCCCCTACCCCAGCCACGGGGCCGGGCGTTTCCATGGTAATTAGGGATTTATGCGTCGCCCCAAACAACGTTTTATCCCAGCACTTCTGAGCTGCTCCGTCGGCCTGGTGCTTGCCGCCTGTGGTGGCGGCGAGACCGAGTCGGAATCAGCCTCGGCTACAGTCAGTAATACCTCAGGTTCCACCACAGAGGATCCCACCGACGATCCCACGACGTCGGGCAGCGATTCCCAGTCGAGCGGAGAGACGACGCCTTCGGGGTCCGACTCCAATAGCGACAGTGACACCACCGAAGGCCCGACCACCGACCCGACCACCGGCCCGACCACCGATCCGAGTACCACGGACCCGAGCACGACCGATCCGACGGACCCGAGCACCACGGACCCGAGCACCACGGACCCGAGCACCACGGACCCGACGGATGCCACCACGGATCCAACCGATGCCACCACCGACGATCCTTCGACGACGACCGGTGACCCCGAGCCCTGCGAGCCGGGCGACACCGAGGGCATGATGGGCATGGTCGAGAAGAGCTTTTTGTGGGTTGCCAACACCGACCAGGGCTCGATTGCCAAAATCGACACCCTCGCGGTGACCGAGCTGGCCCGCTACCGCAGCGGCCCGACCAGCGAAAATAACCACAGCCCGTCGCGTACCGCGGTTTCGGCTGACGGACGGTTTGTCGTGGTCAACAACCGTGGCACTGCTCGCATCACGATGATCGCGGCCAACGAAGAAGATTGTATCGACAAGAATAACGACAACGTGATCACCACGTCGCAAAACCCCAACGATCTGCTCGCCTGGGGACAGCCGGACGACTGGACCGACGAGTGCATCATTTGGAGCACCAAGCTGCCGGCCGAAGTGGGCGACTTTGGTGCCGGGCCCCGCGGTGTCACCTGGAACATCGGTACCTGGAACTACGACACCTGCCAGTACGAAGATCCCAAGATCTACGTCGGCTATCGCCCTCAGGACAACGTCGCCCACATGGCAATCCTCAACAGCACCACCGGTGCCATCGAGGACACTGTCGAAATCAACCCGTGGAACGTCGGCAACAACGGCTGGGGCCCCTACGGTGCCGCACTCGATGCCGATCAAAACGTGTGGTTCACCGGCCTTCGCGGCAACGTCTACCGCATCGATGCCAACGACAACTCCGTGCAGACCTGGGCACCTCCCGGCAACGCCCAGTTCTACGGCATGACCGTCGACTCCGACGGTCGCACCTGGACCGGCGGTTGCTCGGGCCCGGTCTATCGCTTTGACCCCAACGATCAGAGCTTCACCGCGGTCCCCAACACCCAGGCCTGTCACCGCGGCGTCGCGGCTGACCGCGAGGGTCACATCTGGATCGCCTCCAATGGTCCCTGTGGCCTCGTCGAGGTCGATGCAGATACAGCGACTCTGGTAGAGTTCCACAACCTCAACCCCTGCAGCACGCCGGTGGGTGTCAGTGTCGACACCGAGGGATTTGTGTGGTTGGTCGACCAAAACCAAGGTGCGTGGAAGATCGATCCGCTCAACCCGGCCGACAAGACCTTCCTCCCGGTGTCCAACACCCACTACACCTACTCCGACATGACCGGTGGGCAGCTGCAAAGCGTGCTCCCCCAGTAACTCGGTTTTCGCCTGAAGCAGCCACCCTCCGGGGTGGCTTTTTCAATTGTATGCACAAAAACTCCCACGAGGCCTATAGGTCGCCACTAGACAACGTTTGATTCAAGTGCCTATACATAGGCATCAAAACGGTGACTTGAGCATTCGCGCAACTTCTTGTATCTACGAGAAGTGTCTGACAAGCGACCACACTGCAAAACTGCACTCGCCTTTGTGGTGTTGTTGGCGAGTTCCTGTGTTCCGGAAGCCCCGCGCGACAGCGAAAACCACGCGAATCTTGCTGGCGATCAGCGCGTCACCCATCGGGCCGTGCTCGAGACGGTTGCGGGCACACTCGAGTACACCGACGTGCTCGACCATGTCGTCAGCGCCGACGGCAGCTGGGTTGCGGTGCTCCAACCGACCGAGGGACTTGCCTGGAGTGGGACCTTGGCACTCGGGCCGCCCGACGACCTGCGCCCGGTTGCAACCGATGTCCCCCGGGGGCTGGCGAGCTGCCGACAAGCCCCAGAAAAAATTGTATTTACACAAAATACAGTCGACCGTGACGGGCGAACACTGTGGACCGCGGACCGCTTTGACCTGTCGCAACATCAGCTTGCCGATACCCCCCTTGACCGTCTGTTTGGCCTCGACCCGACCTGTACGTTTGCCCTGGTTGTTGTGCGCTCGCACGGGCTGCCGATAATCGCGGCTGTCGAGTTGGCGACCGACCGGGTGTTCCCCCTTGCCAACCACAACGTGGCCTACACCCCGGGCGCGCGGCCACAGGGGTTTGTGACACCGCCGACCTACCCCACGCAGCTCACCTGGCATGGCCGCGAGTTTCGCTATAAAACGGCGGACGGGCCTGTCTCGCTGCAACTTCCAGACGTGGAGGGGACCCGATGAACCTGGCAAAAACATGTTTATACATCTTGGTTGCCCAGGCCGCGTGCCTGCTCCCGCAAACCGGTGTGGCAGAGCCACTTTCCTACCCCGGCGATAAAAACTACGGCTGGGTTGTGACCTCGTATTTCGACCAGGGTGGCACCAGCGACTGGAACTGCGGGGGCAATACCTACTCGGGCCACAAGGGCACAGACTTTGCCATTCTCGGCTCATGGTCGGCAATGGCCGAGGGACGCCCGGTGTTGGCAGCAGCGGCCGGCACCGTCGAGGTCACCCACGACGGCGAACCAGATATGTGTATGTCCGGCAATTGTGGTGGCGGCAGTGGCTGGGGCAATCACATCCGTATCGCCCACCCCGACGGCACGCGCACGCTGTACGCCCACCTCAAAACCTGGTCGGTCTCGGTGGCGGAGGGCGAACAGGTCGCCTGTGGTCAGGAGATCGGTCTGGTCGGCTCGAGCGGCAACTCGACCGGCCCGCACCTGCACTTTGAGAAACGGGCTGCGGCCGAGTACGCCTCGGTGCGCGACCCGTTTGTCGGACCGTGCTCGCCAGGCCCGGGCGATTGGATCGAACAGGGCGGCTACAACGACCTCCCGGGTGCAGCCTGTCCCGACGTTGTGGTCCCGTGGCCCGACCTCAGTCTCGACGTCAGCGGCCAACCGATCGACGGCCAGGATCCCGACTTCAACCCCGAGGGCAACTCCCAGGGAATCTTTGATGCCTACGTGGGCCAGCAGGTAGAGATTGCTTATACACTGACTAACGGTACCGACAATACCGATGTCGCCTTTGGCGTGCGCGTGGGCTTTGAGCTGAGCCCACAGTGGTCGGTGAGCGACTGGCTGATTCTCGACAATTGGCCACAAAATGCATGTGGTGGCGAGTGGTGCCCAAACGACAGCAACGACAAACCCGAAAACCTCCCGCCCGAACAACTTGCAGATACATTTAGCTTGGAGCTCGGCCCGTTGAGTCCGGGCGAGGGCAAACGTGTGGTCCTAACCCTGACAGCCGACGTCCCGACCGCCCCCGACACCCATGCCCAGGCCGCCTACTACGTGGCCCACGTCGATGATGTATACGAAAAGGCGAGTTTTGACGCCCAACCCAACAATGTCGATGACAAGCAAACCTGGGGCGGTGGCGACCTGCGGCTACTGTTTGAGGCCGATCTCTACGACGAGCCGGATGCCGGCACCACCGACGCGACCGACAGCGACACCACAGGTGATACGACCGACGCATCCGCGACGGACGTCGATACCCTCGACAGCTGGGGTCCTGGCACTGCTGGGAGCTCGGGGACCGGTGAAACCGGTCCGTCCACTGAGACCAGCTCGGCAACTTCGGCCGACCCAAGTGCCAGCGACTCCGCCCTGCCACCTGGGTTTGGTGGGGACGGCGATCTCTCCGTAGAAGGTTGTGCATGCACACAAACCTCCGGGCCCCCGCCCATACTCGGCTTGTTGCTACTCGCCATCGGCCTGAGGCGCCGGCGCAGCCCGTCCTAGCCCGAACTGTGCGTGGCGTGTCGCCTAGGAAGTCGTCACGACCTAAGCTACGCAGGCCAGCCTCACAACAGCCGCTTGCCGCGAGTCGCCGCCCGTGAATCTCCAAGGGCTGGCACCCGACTTGCCGCGAGTCCGCGCCCATGGATATCGAAGGGCCGGCGAGTCGCCACCCAAAGACGTCTGCCGGCTGGCACCCGACTTGCCGCGAGTCGCCGCCCGTGAATCTCCAGGGCCGGCACCCGACTTGCCGCGAGTCGCCGCCCGTGAATCTCCAAGGACCGAGCATCAATCCGACTTGCCGCGAGTCCGCGCCCATGGATATCGAAGGGCTGGCAAGGTCGCCACCCAAAGACGTCTGCCGGCTGGCACCCGACTTGCCGCGAGTCGCCGCCCGTGAATCTCCAAGGACCGGGCATCAACCCGACTTGCCAAAAGTCGCCGCCCGTGAATCTCCAAGGGCCAGCACCCGACTTGCCACCAGTCGGCGCCCGTGAATATCCAAGGGCACCCGACGTGCCACCAGTCTGCGCCCGTGAATCTCCAAGGACCGGGCATCAATCCGACAGTCGGCGCCCGACGGGCCGGGTATCAACCCGACTTGCCACCAGTCGCCAGCCATTGCAGGTAACTCGGGAGTCCATCGACGACATCGACTACCACAAACTCCGGTACTTCATAGGGGTGCTCCCGTGTGATCCAATCGCGTAGCTCACCCACACAGCTTTGAGTTGTTTTGATAATGAGCTGCATCTCAGCGCGGTCGTAGACCTGCCCGCGCCAACGGTAGACAGACTGAACCGGCCCGAGCACCGCCACCCCGGCGGCGAGCTGGGCCTCGACCAGCCCTCGGGCAAACACGGCCGCAAGCTGTGCGTCGGGCACTGTACAAAAGGCGAAAACGGGTTGGGACACGGGCAGCTTGTAGCACGGGTACGGCGACACAGTAAATGTACACACATGATTCTCGTAGTACGCCGGTGTGCTCCCCCACACCCGCCGCGAACAAATGTCGCCGGTCGCCCTACCCACCCGTCGACATTGCGGCATGTTTACCGCTAGCTGTCGGTCACCACGTCCGCGTACAATCACCAAAACATGAACTGAGGGACAGATTAACCTCATCAACCGGTAGGTCAGCGGGCGCCGTTGTGGTGCCATGGCCTAGCGTGGCTGGAGATACCATGGCTCATTACTTTGGCACTTCCCATCATTTTTCGATTCGCGGCCTATTCGGCACTGTGTGCTGTACGTTGGTCGTCGCCTGCGGCGGCGGCGAGTCGACCGGCAGCGAAACGGATGTAGATACATCGACAACTACAGGGACGGAAACAACGCAGACAACGGATACCACCGGCGATCCGCCGACAACGTCGATGACCGATCCGAGTGGGAGTGAGTCGGATACCGCCGGGCCGACCACCGACTCTGATTCCGAAACGGATTCGCAAACCGACACCGACAGCGATAGTGAAAGCGATAGCGACACCGACCCGACCGGTGGCGAAGACCTGTGTGGCAACGGTGAACTCGACCCCGACGAAGCCTGTGATGATGGCGTCAACGACGGGGCCTACGGTGGTTGTGAGATCGATTGCTCGGCACTTGCGCCCTATTGCGGGGACGGTGAGGTCAACGGGCCTGAGACCTGTGACGACGGCAACGACGACGACGGCGACGCCTGTACCAACAGCTGCGCACTCGCTAGTTGCGGCGATGGCGTGATCCAAGAAGGCGAGGCCTGCGATGATGGCAACGCCGAAAACTCGGACGAGTGTCTCGACACCTGTGTCCTCGCATCCTGCGGTGACGGTTTCGTCCAAGAAGGTGTCGAGGAGTGCGACGACGCCAACGAACTCGACACCGATGCCTGCCTGCAATCGTGTGTGGCCGCGACCTGCGGTGATGCGTTTGTCTATGAGGGAGTCGAAGTCTGCGACGACGGGGTCAACGACAACAGCTACGACGGGTGCGCAAGCGACTGCCTCACCCTCGGCCCATACTGCGGCGACGGCGAGCAAAACGGCGAGGAGCAATGCGACGATGCCAACGACGATAGTGCCGACGGATGCTTGGCAAGCTGTGTGAGTCCGGCGAGTTGTGTCGAACTCAAGGCCTACGACGACGGCCTCGAAAGTGGCGTGTTCACCATCGACCCGGATGGTCCTGAAGGTCTCGATGCATATGCAGTGTACTGCGAGATGGTCATCGACGGCGGCGGCTGGCAGCTGATCTCGGTGCGCCATACCGATGCAGATGCACTGTTTGCCGACAACATCTGTACCGCCCTCGACCAAAATTGCTCGGGTACGGTCTACGCCGAGCAACTGCAGCAGGACCTCGCACCCGACATCCTATTTGCGACCAACTCGGGCGACACCTGGCTGCGACTGACAGGGTTCAACCCGCCCGGCAGCAATACGTTTATCGATGTCATCACCCTCGACCGGCTGTTGACGACGTCGAGCACCTGTGGCGGTAGCCATTATTGCGGGGCAAATCTCGACACCATGCTGCAAGTTGCCGGTTCATCCGACGACTTTATGCCGCGCTTTGACATGTTGCCATCGCAGTTTGTCCGCTACGGCGGGGTGTGGTTTGGCAACGGCGGCGGTAGTCAACAAAACCACGGGGTCTCGATGAACTACGTGAGTTACTGCGGTGCCGATGGCGGCGTCGATATCAGCGACGACTCCGACCAGGTGCTCGGCAACGTCGTGTGTGGCGAGGCTGGTGGGATCTACTTCAAGTACTAGGCGAGTCAAACGAGTGGACCGCGCCCAACCTGGCATTGGGCGCGGTTGCTTTCTTTAGGGGTTTGGCACAACACACTGGCCATAGTTCTCCCGACAGCGGCGGTTGACACAGTGGCCAGACTGACAATCCCCATCGGACATGCAGCTCGGCACACACAGGCCGCAGTCGAAGCCTTCGTTCACACAGATGAGGTCACCGTCGCAATCGTCATCGAATGCACATCCACACCCTGAGATGGACCCACATGAATTGTCAGGCAGGCAAAACAAATCCTCGGGCGGACAACCTTCCTGCTCGCTACACGGCGGACCACAGGCATGACCGATTTGCCAGTGGCCGCACACACATGGGGTCTCGATCTCGTGACACCGCCAGCCCGGCTCGATGGCTTCGCACTCGTCATGGCTGGTACATGAAACTTCTGGCTGTTGGCACGTCGGGCATGCAGGCGTCGCCTCCCAACAAATCTCGCCTGCTTGCTCGTCGCACTCCTTGTGCGCACGGCATTCGCCGGGTGCAAGTTCCCCGTCCGAGTCGCTGTCTGTGTCTGTCGCTGAAGCCGTCGTTTCTCCGGTTTCTCCGGTTGTTTCTGAGGTCGTGTCTTGCGTTGTTTCGCCTGTCGTTTGTGTACCTGTACCTGCCGACGTCGAGCTGACCTCGGTCGTTGTCATGACGGCATCGGTCGTACTCTCGCTCGTTTCGCCCGCGCTTGTGGCCCCCGCAGTCGTGGCCGCAGTCGTCGTCAGCGGTTCGCGCCCGCAACCGTGACAGACAACAAGCAGACACAGCGCAGTGGGGATACGTGAAAGTACAACCATCGACCATGCATACTCCACGATTTTGGTTGTACGGTCAATCTCCCGGTAGAGGGCCCGCCGTTTCAGCTTTCCTTCGCGGTGATCTGCTAAGGGGAGGCCTTTCACCGCAAATCAACGCCCATGCTGGGCACACCACGAAAAAACGGCCGGGACATGCCCGACCGTCGTGCCATTTTTGTCGGCAGATTAGCGCACGTGAATCGTGCCTTCCCACCACGGGTACCAGCCCTCATCCTGGCCGCAGCCCTCGCCCCAGCCCATGCGGAAGCTGGTGCTGCCGTCCTGCACGGTATAGGCCACACCGTCCTCGGGCCAGTCGATCTCGCATTCGGTGCACATTTGGGCCCCGCCCTGGGCGGCGAAGCTGGTGACCGGGCCAGGCATGTCCCCAGAGCCATAGGAGACATCGCCGTAGCAACCTCCGTTGGCGATATCCCATTGTGCTTGCACAAACGTATTGCCGTCGTACTCCGAGGTGTCGGGAGCAATCGCTCGAGCCTTGGCCTTAAACCCGTTGAGTGAAAACTCGGTGAACCCCGGCGGGAACGGGATTGTGTAGTGATAGGTGCTGTCGCCCCCCGCATCGGTAGAAAACGGTCGGCACTCCTGGTCAATCCCTTCTTCAGGTGCTGGTTGGACAGCCGTCAGCGAACCGCCCAGGACATCACTACAGGCGATTGCCAGGGTGATTTGGGTCCACCCACCGCCGTCGGTTGTCTGGTCGCAGAAGGTCTCAAACTGCGGAATTGGGCCGTCGCCGTCGGGATCGATCTGGTACATCCCGTCCTGGTCCTCGCCTAGGTTGAGCCAGGCGAGGCACGACTCGGCGACATCGAGACAGCTGTTGTCGTTGACACACAAAAACCCGTCGTTGCAGTCGCTGTCGTCGAGGCAGCCGTCGATGCAGTTGAGGGTGTCGGGGTTGCAGTAGCTACCGAGCGCACAGGGGTCGTCCTCGGGCGTGCAGACCACACAGGTGCCATCGTCGAGGTTGCAAACTTCGCCGTCGGGGTTGCCCAAACAATCATCGTTGCTGACACACACATCACCGGTTGTCCCCTCAGTGTCGGTATCCGTGTCTGAGTCGGAATCGGTGGGGTCGGTATCACTGTCGGTGGCGGTGGTCGGCTCGTCGGTCGTCGGTTCCTCGGTCGTCGGTTCCTCGGTCGTCGGCTCCTCAGTGGTCGGGCCGTCTGTCGTCGGTTCTTCGGTTGTCGGCTCTTCGGTTGGGTCGCCGGTGGTTTCCGAATCAGACATCGAGTCCGAACCCGAGGGCGAGGTCTCCGAGCCCGAGGTCGTGGCCGTGGTGCCGGTTGTGGGATCTTCGGTTTCGCCGGTGGTCCCGGTGCCGGTTTCAGTTTCACTTGCGCTCCCGGTGGTCCCAGACTCACCACCACAGGCGACCAGGGCCGTCGAGGCCAGCAGGGTTAACGTAAGCAATGGCAATTGAGAAAATTTGCTTCTCATCTCTAACTCTCCAGTATCAAAACCCTCAATGGGCCAGCTGACTTATGACACAAATATGTCCTTAAGAACATGTTTAAAAACGCAACAGACTTGCACCTCGTTCGCACAACGAGGCTTGCATAACAATGTATTTCGCCCTCCATTGGGGTTGAAACGGCTTTGATACACTCCACTCATGGATAGATACCTGTGCCTGATCGCCTGTGCTCCCCTCCTCGCCGGGTGCGATGCACCGGCCTCGATCAGCGGTTCGGTCATGGGCTCACAGATTTCGAGCTCCGCAGGTTTTTCGGTTCATCGCCTGGCCGACACGCAACTTTCGGCCGGGGCCCAAACCCTCGATCTCTATTTTGGCGACGGCATTTTGTCGGGCCAATGTCCCGACATCCTCCTACCGAGTGACGGCCATACAACCCTGGTGTTTGGACTGCGCGGCGCTGAGATCGGTGTGGGCAGCTACCCGGTGTGTAGCGGATTTGACTGCCCAGACAAGCATACCGAATTTCGCCTGTTTGACGGCTGGCAGCTAGTGTCCGGAGAGTCGGTCGAGCCGGAGTCGGGCTCCACCGAAATCACCGCATTCGGCGACGGCCGCGTAGCCGGCAGCTTCTCGTTGGACTTCGCCGGCGAGCTCGTCACCGGCGAGTTCGACATCGATGTCGAGTGCACCGATACCCGGCCCGGCGTGTAGTCGGGTAGCAAAAATTCGCAGCCAGCTCAGTTGCTGTCGTGGCGCGGACAAATTCGCTGTGGCGACTTGCGCAGTTGTTGGTAGAGCTCGAGGCAGCGGGCTACGTGCGCGCGCAATCCGTCCTCCTCGGGAAACTCTGAGAGCTCAGGCACCGATTCCGTTGCCGGTTGGATCCCCGAACTTTGCAACACCCGCCGGTAGAGGTGACGGTGGCGGCCGTCGAGATTGTCGAGTTCGATGTCTGTACACGGGTGCCAACGCAACTGCGCCCGTGAAAACTGAAATCCGAGGCGGTCAAACACCTGGGTAAATACATCCTGGGGATGGCTGCGAAAGTCTGTTGCATCCACAAGTATGTGATCGACGCCGCGCTGACGACAGCGGTCGATGTGGCGTGCCAACAACCGCCAACCCGACTCGATCAACGGGTAAAGTGGGGGCTCGCCACCGACGACCTTGTTGTGCATGCGCGAGGCAATGTTGAGCCGGGGGTCACGCAGCAAAAACACAACCGGGGCGGTTGCCAGCGAGAATAACAAGTCGATCCGCTTACCCACCTGGTACGGCATCTCCTTGATGACAAGGCCTTCACCCTGGGGCTGGGCCCCGTAGCACCGGCTCAAGTCGAGCGGTGCGCGGAGTTTTTCCAACACCGCATCCATGCCGAGGCCATCGTAGTAGGTGACCTCAAACGGCTCGTGGCTGTAGTAGCGAAACGCGGGATGTTCCCAAAACATCCGGGCAAAGGCCGTCGAGCTACACCGCGGCGGCGAGACAATCGCGACCACATCGCGATGGCGCCGGCGCAACGCCTCGAGCTGTTTGTGGATCGCCGGCAGGTCCTTGCGAGGGTCGGCGACGAGCTTGGCAAACTCTACTTCTCCATCGAGGTACACGGGCACTCCTTTCATCGCGGCAGGAGGTGGCACCACCTCTCCGCCGCTGGCAGTGTACCGAACCTGCGCGAGCGACTGGGCCCATCGGCCCAGGAACGCACGCAAAATCTACGCTAACCGGCCTGCTCGGGTTGTTCTTCGATCTCCCAGCGCTCAAATACGGCCGGGGCAACATCGATTTCTTTTAAAAACCGGCTCGGTCGCAACAGGTGCGATGGGCCATCGCGGGTCTCCTCGATCACCGGGTAGCACATGTAGAGTTCATCGGCTGCCCGTGTACATGCAACGTAAAACAGGCGCCGCTCCTCCTCGATGTCCTCGGGTTTTTTGAGCGACTGCCGCATCGGAAACCGGCCGTCGGCGAGCCACAAAACAAACGCAACCGGCCACTCCAGGCCCTTGGCCTGGTGGATCGTCGACAGCACGAGCTTGTCATCGGGTTGCTCGGCCGCCGATACACTTTCGGCCGTGAGCCCCTGCAACAGCGACAACTCAGATAAAAATGCACATGCATCGGGAAATCGCTCGGCAAACCCGGCGAGGTGGGTGAGGTCGTCCTTGCGCGTTGTCGCGTTGGGAAAATTGCGCTCGGCATAGGCCCCGTAGTGCTCGCTGACAACCTTGCGAATCATGTCGCCCGGGTTGGTTTGGGCCGGGTCTTCGAGGACTTCCCACAGGGTCGCGAGGCGTTCGATCGCCTGCTTGCCGCGTCCGCGCGCGAGCTTTGCTTGCATACGCAAAAGCTCTGCGCTCGACGGCCGCGGAATCGGTGCCGGTTGCCCCCCCAAACCAGCCATCACATCGGCGACCCGCTCGGCCGTTTGGGCCCCGACCCCGGGCCACAACCGCAGCAGCCGCACCCAGGCCAGGGCATCTTGGTGATTGTGCCGCGCCCGCAGGTAGCTGACGACATCCTTGATGTGCGCCTGTTCAAAAAACCGCATCCCGCTGCGCACCGAAAACGGAATCTGGCGGCGCGTGAGTTCGACTTGAAGTTCGAGACTGTGGGCGTGGTTGCGGTACAACACGGCGATTCGCCGCAACGGCAGATTTTGCTCGTAGTGCAGCTCTAGCACCCGTTGGGCGACAAACTCGGCCTGTTGAAACACATCGCGCAGGGGCAACACCACCGGCAACTCGCCAGGTCGTTTGTGGGCCCGCAGGGTCTTGCGATACTGCTTTTTGTTGAGCGCAATGCTGCGGTTGGCGAGCTCCAAAATCTGCGGTGTCGAGCGGTAGTTGGTCGTCAGCTGCAACACCTGGGCATCGGGATGGCGGGTGCGAAAGGCGATGATCTGGGCAAAGTCGGCCCCGCGAAAACTGTAGATCGATTGGGCATCGTCACCGACACAGGTCAGGCTCTTGTGGTCGCGGGCCATGGCGTCGCACAGGCTGCCCTGCAGGGCGTTGATGTCCTGGTACTCGTCGACCAACACATGGTCGTATTGGGTGCGTAGGTGGTCCCCAACGGCCTTGTGCCGCGGGTTGTGCAGCAGCTGGTACCACTCCCACAAAAGGTCGTCGAAATCGCAGAGGTTCATCTGGCGCTTGCGCTCGGCATAGCGATCGGCCACCGCGACCATCGAGGCAACCTGGTCGAGCATTTGCAGGCGATGGGTTTCGACAACCTTGCGCAGAGGAGTACGTGTCCCGCGAGACAGGCTGATGAGGTTGCTGAGGACCTTGGGGTTGGGAAACCGTTTGGCGCTCAGCACCGCGAGCCCGAGTTCGGCGGTCACCGAGCCCAGCAGGGTCCGGGCATCTTCGGGGTCGAGGATGCCAAAATCCGGCGAGCGCCCGATCGCCTCGGCGTGGCGGCGCAGGATTTGGTTGCCGATGTGGTGGAAGGTCCCCGAAGACGAGCGACGCATGTCGATGCCGAGCAGTTCCTCGACCCGCGAGGTCATTTCTCGAGCCGCGCGATTGGTGAATGTACACAATAAAATTCGCTCGGGTGGGCAGCCCCCGGCCACCAGCCGGGCGACGCGATAGGTCAGGGTTCGGGTCTTGCCGGTACCGGCCCCGGCCAACACCAAAATCTTCCCGGGCGGGGCCTCGACCACCGCGCGTTGCTCGGGGTTGAGGTCCTTGGTCAGGTCAAACGGCAACCGCTTGGGCGCACTGGTTTTGAGGACATATTTAACCACGATTACGCCGCCTCACTGCCCGCAAAACATGCATACACAAATTGGTTGCTAGAGGTGCTTGACGAGGTAGGCAAAGATCTGCTCTTCCATGTGTACCCGATCTTCGAGCTTGCGGGGCATGTGGCGCTCGTCGGGGAACAACAGCAGGTCGTAGGGTTTGCGCGCGGCGATCAGGGCGTTGATCAGGCGGGCGGTGTGGCGGAAGTGGACGTTTTCGTCGATAAGCCCGTGTACCAGCAACAAATGTCCGGTGAGTTTGTCGACGTGGGCCATCACTGAGGAATTTTTGTAACCCTCGGGGTTGGACTGTGGCGTACCCATGTAGCGCTCGGTGTAGTGGGTGTCGTAGCCGTCCCAGTGGGTGACCGGCGCTCCGGCGACTCCGACCTTGAAGGTCTCGGGTGCGCGGGCCAGGGCCATCGCCGACATGTACCCGCCGTAACTCCACCCGTACATGCCCACGCGCTCGGGGTCGGCGAGCTTTTGCTCGACCAGGTAGCGCACGCCGTCGACCTGGTCTTGGACTTCGATGTTGCCCATGTCGTGGCGCAGGGCCCCCTCGAACTGCAGGCCGCGACGGGCCGAGCCGCGGTTGTCGAGCTTGAACACCAAAATTCCGCGGGACGCAAAGTACTGCGCACGCATGTCGACAGTCAGCCCCCACGACTGGGTGACCCTTTGGGCATGTGGCCCGCCGTACACCGAGACCATGGTCGGGTATGGGCCGTCGCCAAACATCTTGGGCTCAGGGCGATAGATCGCGCCGTGGAGCTCGACCCCGTCGCGCGATGAGATTTTGACAAGCTCCGGCGGTTTGAGCCCGAGGTCTCGCACCCGCGGGTCAGCTTCGACTTCGAGCTTGCGCACCACGCTGCCGTCGGCGAGCTTGCGAACGGTGATGGTCGGCGGTGCGGCCATGGTGCTGTGGAGGTCGACAAACTGCTTGAAGCCGTGATCGAGCGAGGTGTAGTGCATCCCCGGCTCCTGGGTGATTTGCCGGGGTGTGCCGCCTGCCAGTGGCACGACAAACAGGTGACGCTGGGTCGGGTCGTCGGCGAGACCGGCGGCGTAGTACACCATCCCGGCGTCCTCATCGATATCGACCAAACCGTCGACCGCCCAGGCCCCGCTGGTGAGTGCCCGGACCTGCTTGCCGGTCTTATCATGCACATACAAGTGAAGGAAGCCGGTGTGCTCGGAGGCCCAGACAAATCCGCCGGAGAGCTCCCCGGTGGCTTTTTCGAGCGGGTGCAAGCTGTGGTGGAGGTTGATCCACACATCCGATTTTTCATGTATCAGCACCGTCGCCGCACCGGTCTTGGGGTCGAGGCGTACGAGCTTGAGTTCGGTCTGCTCGCGGTTTTCGAGTTGGGCAGTCAGGCTGCCATCGGGAAACCATTTGACGCGGGCGAGGTAGGTGTCGTCACCGAGTCCGAGCTCAGGCCCGAGGTTCATCCACACCGTTTTGCCGCCACCGCGGGGGACCACCCCCAGACGCACCTTGGCATTGTCGGCCCCGGCAAACGGGTAGGCGTGGTCCTCCTGAGCCCCTTCCCCGGTTGTGTCCTTGCCCTGGTGGACGATTCGGTAGATCGGGATATGGGTTTCGTCGACCTCGGTGTAGGCGATGTGCTGCCCGTCGTCCGACCACCAAAACCCGTGGTCGCGGTCCATTTCCTCCTGGGCGATGTACTCGGCGAGACCGTGGGTTTTGCCGGTTCCCCGCGCGCCCGAGGTAATCTGCGTGGGTTTGGGCGGTTGCCCGTTAGCGGTCGGCTCGGCGCTCACAACATAGACTTCGGCGTCTTGGACATAGGCGATAAACTTGCCGTCCTTGGTCATCCGCGGGTCGAGCGGTGGCGCCTTGTCGCCCTTGACGACCAACCGCAGTTCGGCGCCCGGACCATCTTGCACATACACACTTCCTGCGAGCGGCACCAACACGCGGGTGGTGTCCTTGGCCCAGGCGTAGCGGGTCACGCCGAGGCCGCGCACCCGCTGCCGCTCACGTCGGAGTTTTTCCTCGAGCGAGAGGTTTTCCTCGGTCACGCCGCCGCCGGGTGGTTGCACGAGCAAGGACTCTTTGCCGGTGGCCGGGTCGAGCGCGTAGAGCTGGCGACTGAGGCTGCGGTCGGGGCTGCGCAGGTAGGTCAGCAGTGTGTCGTCGGGGGAAAACCGCACCGCCGTCGGCATGGTGGTGCCGGGCAAGGGATAGGTCGCGACCTCGACACTTGTCAGTGCGTCGTTGGAGGTTCGTTCGCGCTTGAGTGTTTTTTTGGCAGAAGACATCGCAGAGGGCTGGGCAGTCGCGTCGTGGGCGGGTTTTGGGTTTTGGCTAGGCGGCGAGCAGGCGACGAGCACCCCGGCGAGGGTTCCCCCAAAAACGAGCAAACTCCGACGCCACCTGTGCCCAAAAAGCTGCATGGCCGGCATGATTGCAGTCGCGCGCCGCGGTTGTCCACGACTCGCGTGACCACTGGGTGAGCACCGCGTGAGACGACTTTCGCCGCATGCCGCAACCGGCGGACAGCCCACAATTTGGCGGCCGCGCTTGCACACGGACGACAAATTGTTCATACAGCCGCCCGATGAGCACGCTCGCAGAGATCCTCACGGCCGCCGAGACCCGCCCCCGGGTGGTCGAGGCCTGTTCGCAACTAGTCGCCGCCGAGGTGAAGAGCAAACGCGGATTTTCGGGGGCCGCCGTCAAAACCGGCTACAAAGTCGTCAACGCGTTCAAGCCGACCATCGTCCCCGAAGTGGTCGACAAGTTGCTGCCGGAGTTCGCCGAGGCCCTGCAACCGTTTTACGCCCGGGCCGAGGGCAAGTTCGAGGCCGAGCTCAATCAAAACCAAAGTGAGGTCGCCGAGGCGTTGCTGGCGGTCACCGATCGCCGGGCCCAAAAGGTCTCGGGCACGCTTCGCAAGGCCTATGACCGACTTCGGGGCACGGCACACAACCACGTAAAAGCCGCCGTTCCAGGGCTGGCCCGCACCCTCGGCCAGTTCGTCTGAGTTCGTCTGGGGTTCGTCTGGGGTTCGTCTGGGGTTCGTCCGGGGTTCGTCTAGATTCGGCCGCAAACGCCGCCGGGGCCCAAGTGTTTCGCCTCGCCACGAGATTTTTCTTGTGAGGCGAATCCTCGCCCATTACCCATCCAAGCCCTATAAGCCCTCCATGCAAGTTTCCGACTTTCGCCGTTTTGTCGTTCCCGCGGTCTGTGGCCTCGCCCTGTTGACCGCCTGTGACAAGGGCAACACCGTCGCCCCGGACAGTGCCCCGGCCGAGCCGCCCGCGACCCAAGCCGAGGTTGTCGAACCCGCCGAAGAAGCTGCCCCGACCAACACCCTGGCCGCGATGCTCCCCGACATCCTCGCCGGCACCCACCGCAGCGATGCCAACCGCGCCCGCGACGAGTATCGTCACCCGGCCGAGACCCTCGAGTTTTTTGGTGTCACCCCGCAGTCGACCGTGGTCGAGTTGTGGCCCGGCGGAGGTTGGTACACCGAGATCCTCGCGCCGCTGCTGCGCGATGAGGGCAAGCTTATCGTCACCGGCTACGACCCCAAGGGTGAGCCCTCGTACTACGGGACCAAGCAAGCCATCGCCATGGACGAGAAGATCCAAAACCAAGCTGAGATCTTCGGCAAGGTCGCGGTCGCCGTTGTCGGCGTCGATATCGAGCTCGGCAAAAAAGGCAAAATCAAGAAGACGACCCTGCGCGAAGACTGGACCCTCGCCGCTGAGAACTCCGTCGATGTGGTGCTGACGTTCCGCAACTCCCACGGGTGGTTCAACAACGGCCAAGAAAGCCTCATTTACGGCAAGGCGTTTGCGGCCCTCAAACCGGGCGGTGTGTTCGGCGTGGTGCAGCACCGTGCGGCCGAGGGAGCTGATCCCAAAAAGACCGCAGAAAACGGCTACTTGCCCGAGGCTGCCGTGATTGCCAGCGCCGAGGCTGCGGGCTTCAAACTCGCCGAGAAGTCGGAGGTCAACGCCAACCCCAACGACACCAAGGACTACGAAAAAGGTGTCTGGACCCTGCCCCCACGCCTGGCCCTCGGCGACAAGGACAAGGACCGCTATGTCGGGATCGGCGAGAGTGACCGCATGACGCTCAAGTTCGTCAAACCCGAGTAGTCCGTCGCCCCCGCGACCACGCAAACGGGCCCGCCGGATCGCGGGTCCGTTTTTTCTGTCATTTGGGACAGGTACACGGTCGTGTTAACCTCGATCCATGCTGCGCAACCTAGATTATTTAACCATTCGCGCGTTGTTGTTGGCCTCCGTTTGTGTCTGGGGATGCAACTCGGGCGGCGGAGATACGGACTCGGCGTCGAGCACTGGCGAGTCGGAGACCGACACCGAAACAACCGACACGACCGGACCTGACCCGACAACGATGACCTCGGCCGGTCCCGATACCAACACCGACCCGACCAACTCGACCAACCCAACCGACCCGAGCGAGGGTAGCGAGACCACGCCCACAACTGTCGAGCCCGAAACCTGCGAGGACGGGATCTTAAATCAGGACGAGACCGACATCGACTGTGGCGGTTCGAGTTGTCCGCTGTGCGCCCTCGACCAAATGTGCGAGGGCGACATTGATTGCGAATCCCAGGCCTGTGTCGAGGGCACATGCATCGATCCGGAGTGTTTGACCGACGAGGACTGCCCCTCGACAACCTGTGCGATAGGTGCTTGCAACGACCAATACGCCTGTGAAGCCACGCCAAACGACGGGGCCATGTGCACCGATGAGTTTGTATGTACATTTGGTGATGGTGTGTGCATGGACGGGGCCTGCATCGACCCCGAAGGGCCCGAGGCCATCTTGCTCGCAGACATCGACGGTGGCGATCACGGCTATGTCATCAACGGCGAAAAGTCGTTCGACTTCTCAGGCTTTTCCGTGCGAGGGGCGGGCGATGTCAACGGAGATGGGTTTGCCGACACGATTTTAGGGGCCTTCGGAGCCGACCCATTCGGCGGCTATTCGGGGCGTAGCTACGTAATTTTTGGCAAGGCCGATGGCGACGGGGTCGAGCTTGCCGATGTCGCCCAGGGCATGGGTGGCGGCTTTACGATCGATGGCGAAGCCATGACCAACTACTCCGGTTACTCGGTGGCCGGGGCCGGTGACGTCAACGGCGACGGGTTTGACGACCTCGTTGTCGGGGCCTACCGAGCAGCCTTCAACGGCATCAACTCGGGCCGCACCTATGTCGTGTTTGGCAAGGGAGATAGCTCGCCGGTGGTGCTCGCCGATGTTGCAGCCGGCACGGGTGGGTTTGTCATCGAAGGCGAAGCAAACCAGGACTTCTCGGGCTTTTCGGTCCAGGGCGGTGTCGACATCAATGGCGACGACCTCGACGATGTGGTCCTCGGCGCGTTTCGAGCCGACGGCGGTGCCCAGGACAGCGGCAAGGCCTATGTCGTGTTCGGCAAGGAAACCACCGATCCGGTCTCACTCAGCGATGTTTACTTTGGCATGGAAGACGGCTTTGCAATGTCCGGCGCCAACATGGGAGACTTTGTAGGTACATCGGTCGCCGGAGTCAGCGACATGAACGGCGACGGGCTCGACGAGGTCATTGTCGGGGCGTTTCGAGCCGATCCCAACGGCGATAGTTCGGGTGCGACCTACGTGGTGTTTGGCAAACAAGAGCCGGAGCTCGTCGAGCTCGCCAGTGTCGCCAACGGCGAGGGCGGGTTTGTCCTCAACGGCGAGGCGGCCAGCGACTTCTCGGGCTATGCGGTGACCGGCCTGCAAGACATGAATGACGACGGCCGCGGCGACTTTGCCATCGGTGCGTGGCGAGCCGATCCCAACGGCAGTAGCTCAGGCCGCGCCTACGTGATCTTTGGCACCGACGCGACCGACCCGATCGAGCTCACCGAAATCGCGGCCGGCAACGGCGGATTTGTCCTCAACGGCGAGGGCGACGAGCAACATGCCGGGATCGCCGTGGGCGATGCCGGAGATGTCAACGGCGACGGCAAGGGCGACCTCATTGTAGGTGCATCCGGTTGGGCCGACGGCACCAACACCGGGCGCGCGTACGTGTTCTACGGCACCTCCGATACCACCGCGATCGAGCTGGCAGCCCTCGAGGCCGGCCAGGGAGGGTTTGTCCTCGAAGGTGAAAGCGGCGAGGCGAGCTTGGCCGGAAGGGCCGTGAGCGGCACCGGAGATGTCAACAACGATGGGTTTAGCGACCTTGTGGTCGGGGCCAGCTTGCATACCGTGAACGGCGAGGGCTCGGGGCGGACGTATGTGATCTTCGGTGGCGATTGCCAGCCGTAGACCACGTCGAGTACTTGTGCTTACAACTTTCCCGGCACGGGCTCAGGCACACGTGGTCTGAGCCCTCGTGCGTAGGCACTGCGACCGAGCGACCTACCCCACGACCCGCAACGGGTTGTAACAAGGGCTCGCGTACGGGTGGTACAGCATCACGTAGTTCAACTCGCGCGCCTCGTCCTCGCCCATCTGAAAAAAGTCGGTCGAGAGCAAAAATCGGTGGACAAACCGCGGCGTCAGCGGCTCATCCGACTTGATCCTCCGCACGCGCTGCTCGTAGTCGGTCAGAAATTGGCTGACGACGGTATCTTTGAACTTGAGAAAATCGAGCTCCTGACGGATCTTCGCCACCATACCCCGGGCGCCCGGGGACAGGCCTCCGAGGTAACCCAAGTGGTTGGCGATGGCCGCACCGGTCCCTGCCACGGCTGTTACGCCGGCCCCCGCGATGAGAAACTTTCGCCGATTCACCTGCACACCATATCATCGATGTTCACCCCCATGCCTCACCTCGTCCTCGCCTCCCTCCGACCTGCTCGCACCGGTCTCGCGGCAACACTCGCGCTCGTGCTCGCGGGGTGTTCGGGTGGCAGCGCAGGCCCACTCCCCACCCCGGCCCCGCAGGACGTCCCGGCCCTGGTCGAGCTCGGCAAACAACTCCACGTGTCGATGACGTGCAACACCTGCCATTCGGTCGACGGATCCAAGCTCAACGGGCCGAGCTTTAAGGGCATGTATGGCACCAAGACCACGCTCGTCGACGGCACCGAAGTCACCCGCGATGTCCCCTACCTCGTGGAGTCGATCCGCGACCCGGCGGCCAAAATGGTCAAGGGCTACAAACCCCTGATGAACCCCTACAAAAACCTCGACGAACGCAACATGCAGGCGCTTATCGAGTTTATCAAATCGGTGAAGTAGCGTGGCGATCGAGGGTACCTACGACCTGATCGTCGCCGGCACCGGGTTTGCCAGCACGTTTTTTGTGCACAAGGCCCTCGCCCACCTACCGGCGAATGCCCGGGTGTTGTTTTTAGAACGTGGCCAAAAGGTCAGCCACGCCCAGCAACTCGACGACCGTGGCAAACGCCTGCCCTACCACGACATGTACGAGAACGCGGCCAAAATCGACAAACGGTGGCGGTTTAACGTCTCAGTCGGTGGTGGCTCGAATTGCTGGTGGGCCTGCACCCCGCGGATGCACCCCGAAGACTTTGAGTTGCGTAGCAAATACAAGGTGGCCGTCGACTGGCCGGTGAACTACGACCAGCTCGAGGCCTACTATTGCGAGGCCGAAGACCTCATGGAAATCGCGGGCCCGTCGGACAGCTCGCCGTTTCCCCGCTCACGTCCCTACCCCCAAGCACCCCATCGCTTTACCGAACCCGACAAGTTGCTTAAGCAAGCAACCCCCGACAAGTTCTTTGCCCAGCCCTGCGCCCGGCCCTCGGGCCCCACCCGTACCGGCCGGGCGGTGTGCTGTGCCTCCGGGGTTTGCCACCTGTGCCCGGTCGACTCCAAGTTCACCATCCTCAACGGCATGGGCCCGGTGTTCGAAGATCCGCGGGTCACCCTGGCGGTCGGGGCCCACGTCCTCAGCGTCGACCTCGAAGGCGGCACGGCCAAGGGCCTTGTCTACCGCGACCACAACGGCCGTGAGCAACGGGCCGCGGGCGACGTTGTCGTGCTCGGCTGCAATGCGCTGTTCAACCCGTTGCTGCTCAAACACTCCGGGCTCGACGGTCCGCAGGTCGGCAAGGGCCTGGTCGAGCAGGTCAGTATCTCCGGCAATGTGTTGCTCAACGGGGTCAAAAACTTTCAGGGCAGTACCAGCATTACCGGCCACGGTTATTGGCTATACAACGGTCGTCACCGGGCTCGCCACGCCGGTGCCCTAGTTGAAACCTGGAACGTCCCCCGGCTTCGCGACCTGCGCGGGCGCTGGCGCGAACGCCTGTGGTTCAAGGTCATTTTTGAGGACCTGCGCCAGGACTTCAACGAAGTTGTCCCCTCCGAGTCCGACCCCTATAAACCCAAGGCGATTTTTAAACGGCGCTCCAACTACGCCCAAAAGGGCTTTCGCGCGGCCAAGACCCGGCTAGAGCGGGTGTTTTCAAAGTTGCCGATCGACGAGTTTAGCCTCGGGCAAAGGCCGGCCGCCTCCGAGGAGCACATCATGGGCACCACCGTGATGGGCAGCGACCCGGCCAGCAGCGTGGTTGACCAGCACATGGTCCACCACAAGGTCCGCAACCTCGTGGTCGCCGGCAGTGGCGTGTTTCCAACGGCTGCCCCGGCCAATCCCTCACTGACGATCGCCACCTTATCGCTGTGGTCGGCCGACAAGTTGTTTGGCAACTCCGCACCCTAGCCAAACTGTGGTAGGCAAGGGTCGTTGTATGCCCAACGATCGCTACCAACAGATCTACCAAGACCACGCCGATACCTACGACGCCCTGATTGCCGCCGAGGACTGTGACGGCAACCTGCTACCGGCGCTCGCCGGCGCGTGTCACCTCGAACACATCCGTGCCCTCGATATTGGAGCCGGTACCGGCCGCCTGACACGCCTGCTGCTACGGGCGGGGGCCCGCAAGGTCATTGCGATCGACCAATCGCCGGCCATGCTCGCGGTTGCGAAACGGCACCTGTTGCGCGAATGTCCCGACCGAAGCCGTTGGTCGCTGACGGCGATGGATGCCGACGCACTCGCGTTTTCGCCGGCAAGTTTTGACCTCGTGGTCGCCGGCTGGGTCTTTGGACATACAACCAGTTGGCATCCGCAAAGGTGGCCCGAGGTCATGCGCGGACGATTGCAGCACATTGAAAGCCTGGTCAAACGCCCCGGCACCACCGTGATTTTCGAAACCCTCGGGACCGCCACACAAGAGCCGGCAGCCCCCAACCCTGCGCTTGCGGCCTACTACGCGTTGCTCGAAGAGCTCGGGTTTACCCGCACCGTGCTGGCAACCGACTACCAGTTTGCCAGCGTCGAACAGGCCGCACAGATCTGTGGGTTTTTCTTTGGCGAGGCCCGAGCTGCGACGATCCGCCAAAACGGTTGGGCCCGCGTGCCCGAGTGGACCGGGATGTGGACTCGGCACAACGGCGCTTGACCGAATACCCAGCTAGGAGCGCGCCACAATCACCAGACTCTGGGCACTGCGCGCGACCACACCTTGCCCATCGCGGACCTCGGATTGCGCCAGTCCCATCCCCTGCCCCGAGGCGGTCGAACGAATGTCAAAACCAAACCATTCACCTACTGGCGGGCGTTCGAGGTAGACGGTGAGGTCGGGGTTGATAAAGGTCGCTTTTAAAGGATCGAGCGGCACGCCCATACCAGATTGTGCATCTGCAAGTATCATGAGTGCCTGGAGGGGAGTTGTTGGTTCGTCGGCGACAAGTGGTACCCGAGGCCGGCCCCACACGCGAATCGGCGTCGACCCCCAGGTCCCGCCGGCCACCCGCAACTCGACCGCCTGGTGGTACCCCACTTCCCAGCGAAAAAACCTCAGCTTGAGCTCGCTGGCCTCGTTCGGCTGTGGCCACGGCGTAAACGGCTGCTCGGGACTCAAAGGCCCCGGGCGTGCCAAGACCCGTAGGGCCCGGGCCTCGAGGACAGGTGTTCCGCGACATGAAAGGGTCGCCTGCCACCGCTCGACTGTACGCCCGAGCTTGATCGGCTCACAATGTACATGCAACAGGTCGAGCGGCACCGGTCGCAGGATCTCAAACGCAACCCGGGCAACAATAAACTCCCCGGCGCGTTCACCCGCCCGTTCAAAGGCCCGGGTGACAAGCGCGGCTGGCGGGCCACCGTGCTGGGCATGTTCGTCCCACGGCCCACGGGTCAATGGCGTCGAAAACCACCCATCGTCTGTCCGGCGATAAAACGAAGTGTGTTGCACAGGCCGCTTGTACCACGAAAGCGGGCCTCAGCTGTCAGTCAAGCCTGGTTTACGCCGCAGGCCAGCCCCGAGAACGCACCTGAACATCCATGTATAAACATGCTTTTTTGGACACTAGCCACCGATGTCGAGCTCGCCTAGGTGTTCGGTGAGGTTGCCTGCCACGAGTCGCCACCCCTTGGCCTCGGGCCGCAGGCGATGGATGCTGCCGAGGGCGACCGGGAGTTCGCGTGTTTCGGCATAGGGCACGCCACACAGCACGCTTATCAGGATCTTGATGATCCCCTTGTGGACGACAACGAGGGTACGGCGGTCGGCGGGAAAGCGGCCGGGCGTCACCGCGGCCGCAACCCGAGCGTAAAATCCCCGCCGGGTCTCACCCCCCGGAAACCCGAAGTCGTCGCCATCGCGTGCACGCCGGGCAAACCCCTCCGGGTCGCGCTCGGCCGCCTCGGCAAACGTCCAGCCTTCCCAAGCGCCAAAGTTGATCTCCGAAAACTCGCGGACGACCTCGACCGGGGGCTTGGTTTGCAGGGCGGTACGGACAATCTCGCCGGAGCGCCGCGATCGCTGCAACGGTGACACCACCATGTTGGCAAACGACTCACCGGCAAGTGCGGCCCCAACGGTCGCAAGCTGCTTGGCACCAAACTCGCTCAGGGCGATATCTGTGGCCCCGTAGAGGCGAATCGACGACTCGCCCACGGTCTCGCCATGGCGCACGAGGACAATCTCACCGGACATCGTTGTATCTACCATTTGTTTACCATGCCTCCGCAAAAATCTCGCGCTGCTCACGGGTGCCAATATAGTTTTCGACAGCGAGAATCTGCTCGACCCGGTCCTCTAGGGTTGTGAGTTCGGCCGGCGCCGAGGTGTCGCCGTAGTAGTGCACCACTCGCTTGAGCCCCTGTGGCAGGCGATAGCTCATGATCACGGTGGGGAAGTCGGTGTAGTCGACAGCCTCGTAGCGCTCGCCAAACTTTTCAAACTCGTGGTCGGCAAACACCGCTTGCAAGTCCGCGAGCTGTCGTTGTGTGACCTGTCCTTCGCGATAGCCCTTGTGGAGGACAAAGTCGACGCCGATGTACTCGACAAAACCGTCGGCAAACACGGTCAGGCGATAGACCGGACACCACCCGTAGCACGAGGTCCGCTCGATGCTGGCGACGATCTGCCCCTGGTGCTTGGGCTGCAGGTCGAGCCCGCGATCGACCTTGCCGGCACAGCTAACTTGTAAAAGCAACGCAGCCGCAATCATCTGGCGAAACTGGGACACGGGTCGGCATGGTACACCCTCGCGGCCAAGACCTCGCACGCGATGCTGCTGCACCCTGGCGTCGACCTGTGGACGGCATCGGGTATGGTCCGGCCGATGCCCGACATCCTTCAAGTCGCCCTCGAGTGTGCCGATGCCGCAGGCAAACTGCTCGCATCCCACTATGCCAACGCGGATTTTTCAGTCACCACCAAGTCGTCTGTCATCGACCTCGTGACCTCGGCCGACCGTGCCGCCGACCGTGAAATCGTCACCCGCCTGCGCGCAGCATTTCCCGACCACGCGATCCTGGCCGAGGAATCCGGCGCGCAGGCAGGGACAGCTGGGCTGCGGTGGATCGTCGACCCGCTCGACGGCACCACCAACTTCACCCACGGCTTCCCCCACTTCAGTGTCTCGATCGGCCTTTACGATGGGGAAACCGGTGTCCTCGGCATTGTCCACGACCCGCTGCGCGGCGAGTTTTTTTGTGGGCAAACCGGCAAGGGTACGTGGCTGCAAACGGGCGACAGGCACGACCCGCTGCGGGTGACCGCCACACCGACCCTCGAGCAGTCGCTGCTGGCAACGGGATTTGCCTATACAAGGACCGACCCGACCCAACGCAGCAACCTCGCCGAGTTTGCGGCCATGATTCCCCAGGTCCGGGGGATTCGCCGGGCTGGGAGCGCTGCCCTCGACCTCGCCTATGTCGCGGCCGGGCGACTCGACGGCTATTGGGAATACCACCTCAGCCCCTGGGATATGGCCGCGGGTGCGTTGTTGGTCGAACAGGCCGGCGGGGTTGTCCGGACGATTGCCGGCGAAGCCTGGCACCCTGGCATTCGCAGCATCGCGGCGGCTGGGTCCAACCTCCTCCCGGCGTTGCTCGGCGCCCTTGCAAAGGTCGACTAACGATCGCCGGATCGTGTGCGATTTCGCCAGATATTTTTTTTGAATTTTTATTAATCCGATTGTCGCCGGCCGACGCTACCTCAACAGAACTGGAAACGTCGGGACGACTTATCGGAGAGCTATCTCCCCTTTATCCCATCAGTCCCAAGTTCAGGTCAGGCCATGTATTCCCGCCACGGAACCGCCGTCGTGCTCCCGGAGCCCCTCGAGATTATCTCCGAAGCTGCCCACGCCGCGGCCAATGCCATCCAGGCGTTGTATCGCTCCCGTGCCATCGCCACTCCCGTCGGTGCATCCAACTCGGATGCCCATTCCGAATGCCACATACGGGAAGGTTTGTCGGACCTTCCCCAGTCGTAACCGACGATCCATTTCTACAGTAAGCCAAACCTCAGCGACGACACGAAGAGGCACCTTTCCCCGGTGCCTCTCGTTTTTTTTGGTTGGTCCTAGTTGCCGCGATGGCCTCGGTTGCCGCCACGGATCGCTTGTACAATCATCGAAACCGGGGGCACACCTGAAATCGAGCCATCGGCCGCGGTATAGACCCGGCAAGCGCGACAACCGGCCGGTGCTCCCGCGATATCCTCCCCGTCGACCAAAATCGTCGGTGAGCCATGGCCGACAAACTGTTCGGGGCAGTCGGGGTCGTCCACACAAAACTCACGCCAGTTGTTGGCGAGCCCAAGCTGCTCCAGCGCGCGTGCGAGGTGTTGGCGAGTGGGCACCACATGTGGGCACCCACGGTGCCAGACCAACGCGATCGATACCGCCATCTGCCGAGGATACCGCCAAAAATCGCAGACCGACGCGCGAGTTTTTTGGACAATCCCCCGGTGCAAACGGTGGCCCACCACCCGGCGATCGCCGCAGCCCTGTCGAGCCTGCGCCTCGCCGACAACCACGCGAGCGAACAAAAACGTTCGTTTACGGTCGCACGCACCCAGGCGCTGTTGCAGCTGCGCAGCATTCCCCCGCCCGACCCCTGGTACTGGACGCTGTCGTTGTTGCGAGCGGCCAACATTTTGTCAGACGCGGCAACCGTGTATGTACACACGCGTGATGCCGGGCGCGAGCAACTCACCGAGCTGCGGTTTCGCGTGCCGGCCCGCACCGATGCCAGTGGGCGCAAACAGGTTGGTCTCGCCAGCTTAGAGCTGCGCGGCATCCTGCAGTTTGCCCTCGAAAATCCCGACGCTCCGCCGGTCAACGCCCCGCCGCACACGCCACTGGACCGGGTGCGAATGCTGCTGGCCACCGCCGTCAACTCTGGGCTTGCGGGCTCCATGCGGGCCCTCGAGCTGTGTACCGCTGGCGCTGGCGTCCGGTTTGAACGCCGCGAATCAACCCCCGAAGGCCAGGACCCCTATCGCGAGTGTGGCACATCTGCGCGTAGTCCCGGCGGTCAGTTTTACCTGCGGATCTGGTCTCCCAAGCCGACGTTCGGCAAACGGTTTGCCAAATGGATCTCGCTACAGCCCAGTGTCAGCGACCACCTACAAGATCTGTGGCAGCGTTCCGTTGTCGGCATGGCCCGCGGGCAATCCCTGGGCGCCGGGCTATCGCTCGCCGGCAACATGCCCGAGCCGGCCATCACACTCGGTGCACATGCAACTTGGTATGTGGGGCAACGGGCCGAGGACAGCGGTGAGTTGTGGCTCGTCCGCGACCGGGTGCGGGTGCTCAGCCTGGCCCAAGCCGCGGCCGCGAGCGGGCAACCGGCGACCATGTTTTTTGGCGAGGTCGAGTGTGCCTCGCTGCGGCTGACTGCCGATCTTCGCGATGTCGTACGCGATGGTGCCTACGACCTCCTGATCGCGTGGATTTTGGATGCCCATGCCCATTTGTTTGGCGACGACCTCAGCGGCGTGCACTGGCCAACTGAGCTCCAAAGCGTGCCCACGGCCTCCGGCCGACCTGTCCCGATCGACACCCTCAAACGCCGGATGCGGCGCGGCCAGGACCTGTTGTTTGTGTGGCCGTACCAACAACGTAATGTGCCCCGTGACCTCCGAGCCCGAGTCTACTGCCTGTGGCCCTCGGAGCGGGAACTCCTGCATCGGGCGTTGCCGGGATTACATACGGTTCCGCTGCGGGCACTCGGCGGCAAGCCGCAGTTTGAACGGGTCGATCTGCAAAACCTCGCGGCCCGTTCACTGCCGCCCCAAAACATCCCGCTGGCCCCCGACCTTTCGACCTACAAGTTGCCCGGGGGCCAGTCGGCCGACCTCGAACTGCAGGCCTACCTCCACCGCACCCCGACCGATGTCGCCGGGCTTATCCTGTTGGTCGCCCACGGACGCCGGGTTGCCCACCTGCGCGACCACCCGAGCGTCCTGGCCGGGGTGACACTCGTCGGCTACCTCACCGGCAAGGGGGCCAACGAATCCGATGTCGACCTGCAGGCCCTTCGCCAACAAACCGACCTCACCCACGCGTTGTTCGAGCGGTTGTCGCGGGCGGCCCACGAACATCTCGAACAGTTACTTGCAGCTGCATTTACCACCGCCGATCCGCGGGCCATCCCGCTGGTGCGCGACCGCGAAGCTGCGCTCGACCCCTGGACCATTGGGCTGCGGTTTAGCGTGGAGGTGTCGTCGACCCAACCACAGTTGCAGCTCACCTGGCGACCCAGTCCGTTGCTTCAACTCGAGGTCGGCGCGGCCAGGCTCGGGGCGCGCACCAGCAGCTTTTACCCAAAGACCATTGCCGACGCCCTCACCTATGCCAGTCGCCACGGTGGCCTGTGGTCGTCCGAGCCCGCCCAGACCCGGGTTGCGACCCACGAAACCCACCCCTGGCACCTCAACGACCGGGGCAAAAGCCTGCTCGCCCGCCTGCTCGGCTCGGGTTTGTGGCCGAAAACCGCCGAGCCCCAGGCCTACTTGCGCCCGCTTCCGGTCGACCAACAAACCCACCTTTTGCGGCCCGCCGGCACCTGTAAAAACCTGAGCGAACAAACCCACGAGGCCTGGGCGCGTCGGGTCTTGCTCGGGCACCTGTTGGTCGCAAGTGCCCTGGGAGAGCCGACCTTTGAGCTCGAGCACGTCCCGTTGTTTTCCCGCTACGACCCGCGTGCGCTGCAACCTTCGCGGTTGGTTTCCCTGAGCCAACTGCTGGCCGAACGCGAACGCACACCGCTGGTGCCCGAGGGGGCGGTCTCGCGGGAGCTCGCCTACCAGGTTCTCGAAGTCACGCTTGGCGAAGCCAATATTTTATATACACACTTTGGGTTTCCACTCGCCGGAATCGCTGCCAGCCGCCCCGGCAAAACGGCCGAGACCCCAGCCCTCGACCCGGTCCTACGTCGGCGCGGACGCAGTCCCGCCCCGCTGGTCAGCTTTCCCCTCGCCGACGAAATGGCGGCCGGTGCCCTGCGGATCGATGTCGACCTCAAGCCCGCCGAGATCGCCCTGTGGAGCAATGGCCTGCATATCGACAACTTGCGCCTACAACATCCCCTCGACTGTATCGGCGGGCGCCTGTGGCTCACCAAACACGGTATGCGCAACATTCGGGCGATCGGCCAGCGGGTGTTTGACCTGTCCCGGGGGGTCGTGCGTGTCGCCCTCGACAGCCAGTTGTTATATGAGCCCGGTTCGGCCGAACATCGGGCTGTTGTCAGCTTTTTGGGTCGATGCTACGCCGCTGCCCAACGCGGCGAGGCCGAGCTGATTGCCGATATCTTGCCCGCGCAAAGCCCGACGCCTCCGCGCACCACACATCTTGCACATACACTCAATAAGCACCCGCTGTTGCGCCTGCCCCGGGACCCGCGACCGCGCCTGTTGGGCCTGCTGCGCCAGACATTGATGATGCCGATCCGCCTCGAGACTGCGCTGCTTTCGTGGTCGCTGGTCCGCTCGATGGAAGGTCCCGACAGCGGCGGCCTGTGGACCATCGAACTCGGACGTCGCAACCGGATCGTCGCCGAGGCCCTCGCCGGCGAATCGCCACAGGACGGATTTTTTGCCACGGCGATGATCCTGGCCGAAGTCGTGCCACGGTTGATCGCCGCCGAGGTGTGCCCGCGTGCCATGCTGACAACGGCCTACTACCGCCTGCTCGCCCTCGGTTTCGCCCACATCTGATCGACAAAAAGGTCGGCCTCGATTTTATTTGCAGCAGCCACTTGACCCTCACGCTACGTCAGGCCGTAGCCTAGCTGTGTGGCACCCAAGACCTATCGCGTGCGTGAGGTCGCCCGGGTAACCGGGCTAACCGTTCGTACCCTGCACCATTACGATGCTATTGGCCTGCTGTCGCCGGCCCGGACACCGGCAGGTTATCGCGCGTATACAGACAGCGATCTGTTGCTCCTACAACAGATCCTGATTTACCGCGAGCTTGGGTTTGCCCTCGAGCAAATCAAACAGATTGTCCACGACCCCGGGTTTGACCGCCGGGCTGCGCTGGTGCAGCAACGCCGGCAACTCGCTGCCCGGGTCGCGCACACACAAACCATTCTCCGCGCGGTCGATGCCGCGCTTGCCACCCTCCAAGGAAACGCAGCCATGGACACCAAACAGATATTCGCCGGTTTTGACCCGGCGGCCTACGAACACGAAGTCAAGCAGCGGTGGGGCGAGACCGAGGCCTACCGCGAGTCGGCCCGCCGCACTCAAAACTACTCACAAAGCGATTGGCAACGGATCAAGCACGAGCACGATGATCTGATGCAGCAACTCGCGGCCGTCTTGGCCCGCTCCGAGCGGGCGAATGCACCTTCTGCCATGGACCTCGCCGAACAACTGCGACTGCACATTGATCGCTATTACTACCCCTGTAGCCACGCGATGCACACAAAACTCGCCGAAATGTACACCGGTGATTCGCGGTTTGAAACAAATCTCAACCGCTATGGCGACGGTGTAGCCGGGTTCTTGGCGGCGGCGATCAAGGCGAATGCTGCCCGTGCGGACCGTTCGCATTAACTATACAAAAAAGCCGGTGCATATGCACCGGCTTTGACGACTCGACTCGACTTTCGACTATTCGTTGGCAGCCTCCGCTTCAGGTTGGTTCTCGCCCTTGCCGTGGCGTTTGTGATGCTTGCCGCGCTTGCCGTGCTTTTTGCCCATCAGCGCCCGTGGCCCGTGCTCGCGGATCTTGCCGGCGATGACCGTGCGCTGCTCGGGAGTCAGCAATCCATGGACTGCAACGATCTTCTGATCCATCCGCTGGCCGTGGTTTTCTTTCATTGCCCGGTGTAGGTCGTGCAACTTGTCGATGTCTTGCTGGGAAAACCCATCACCGCGGAATGCATCTGCGAAGGCTTTGTGGGCGGCCTGCTTGGCCTGTTTCCGGTCGGCTTTGGCCTGTTGCCAATCGGCCTTGGCCTCCTCGCTTGGCGCAAAGCTCTTGAGCTGCTCGCGTTGGGCATCGGTGCAGTCGACCAGCTTGCACAACCGGCGCATGCCGAACTTGTGCTCGCGCTTCATCTTGCGATCGCCGTCGGCCTTGTGGCCCGCTTCCATGTCGGCCTTGTGCTCACCATGGTGCTTGCCGTGCTTGCCGTGCTTGCCGCGTTTGCCGTGCTTCCCACGTTTGCCATGCTTGCCGTGTTTTCCGTGGAGAAAACCGGGACCCTTCTCGGCAAACTTGTCGGCCAACAGCCCGCGTTGCTCGGGGCTCAGCAAGCCGTGAAGTGCTAGCAAGACCTCGCCGCGTTTGCCCTTGTGCTCGCCACGCATCTGCTCGTGGGCCTGCTTCATCGCCGTGCGGTGGGCGGCGAGGGCATCGCTTGTGAAACTTGTCGAGGCAAAGGCATCGGCGAGGGCAGCATTGGCGGCCGAGAGGTCTGGGCGCTCACCGTGCGGGCGCTTGGCGGGCGGCTTGTGTTGCTCAAATAGATTCGCAATCTCGGTTTTTTGCTCGTCGCTGCACGAGACAACGGCGCACAACTTTTCGGAAGGGTTCTTTTTAGGATGCTCGACCTCGGCGATTTCGGGGCCGGACAATTCGAGCTCAGCTTCGGGCTCGCTGTCGCAGCCGGCAAACGAGAGGCACAGGGGGACACACAGGGTCAACAACAGGCGTTTCATCGGGGGGTTCTCCAGGGTTGGCAAAGCCGGGTTTGTCGGTCGCTTTGCGCTTGGCTCGAACTCAAGAATGGAGGACCAAGGTCAATTACAAGGACGATCCTCGTAAACGCGGCGAAAACACGAAAGATGGCCTCGTGCCGGACCGAAGCGGCCAAGTAAAAACCTGGTCGCAAACCAGAGCCTGCGCGCGTGCGAACATCTCGATGCGGCAGGCAGGTAGGCAGGCAGGCAGGTAGGTCAGGACCTACGAGGCCGCCGATGTCTCTCGCAACGCGCGTTTGAGAATCTTGCCCGTCGGTCCCTTGGGCAGCTCCGGGATAATCTCGTACAGCCGTGGGTACTTGTAGGCTGCAAGCTTGTCCTTGCAGTGTGCACGCAACTGTTCGGCGGTACAGGCCTGCCCGGGTTTGAGCGCGACCACGGCTTTGACCTCCTCCCCGAGCTTGGCATCGGGCACACCGATCACCGCGGCCTCGGCCACGGCTGGATGGGCGTAGAGGACCTCCTCTAATTCCCGTGGATATACATTGAAACCGCCGCGAATGATCATGTCTTTTTTGCGATCGACAATCGCGTAAAATCCGTCCTCGTCGCGGGTGGCGATGTCACCGGTGGCAAACCATCCATCGCGGATCGACTCGGCCGTGGCCTCGGGCCGCTTGTAGTAGCCCTTCATCACGTTGTGGCCCTTGATCCAAATCTCGCCCGGTTTGCCAGGTTCCTCGATGCGGGCCCCCTGCTCGTCGCGCAACTCAAACTCAACACCCCAAATCGGCGTGCCGATCGAGCCAAACTTTTTGGGCCGGTCGAGGTGGTTAAAACTGGCGACGGGCGAGGTTTCGGACAGGCCGTAGCCCTCTAGGATGTTGACGTTGTAGCGGTTGTCGAACGTTCGCATGACCTCGACCGGCATCGCTGCGCCACCAGACACGCAATAGCGCAGGCTCGAAAGGTCGTAGTTTTTCACAACCGGGTCGTTGAGCAGGGCGAAGTACATCGTCGGCACACCGGCAAAGATCGTCACCTTGTAGCCCTGCATCAGTTTACACGCGGGTTCGACCTCAAACCGCGGGAGCAACACCACGGTGCCACCACTCATCAACACTGCGTTGTGCATACATGTTTGACCAAAGCTGTGAAACAGTGGCAGCGTGGCCAGGGCGACGTGCTGCTCACCCAGCATCGGCAACAACCGTGTACATACATACTGGGCGTTGTAAAACATATTAAAGTGGGTCAGCTCCGCCCCCTTGGGCCGCCCCGTGGTCCCCGAGGTGTAGAGGATCACCGCGGTGTCGTCGGGCATCGTGTCGGGCAGGTCGGTCACGGGTTTGGCTGCACCGAGCACCGCTGTCATGTTGTGCGCGCCCTCGGGTGCGCTTAGGTCGGTGCGATCGGCCCGGGCGACGATCAACTGACGACACCCGGCAACCCGGTCAAACGCCGCACGAGCCTGCTCGTAAAACCCTTCCCACACCACCAGACAGGCGGCATCTGAGTCCTCTAGGTGGTAGGCGATTTCGTCGGCCCGCAGCAGGACGTTGAGCGGTACCACCGGGTTGCCGGCGTAGTGACTGCCGAAGTAGGCGATGGTGAAGTGGGGCACATTGGGCAGCATCAACGCCACATGTTCGCCACGGGCAACCCCAAGCTCGCGCAGGCCTCCGGCAAACCGCTGGGCCATGCCATGGATCATTTGGTACGAGAGTCGGGTCTCGCCGACCACCAGGGCATCGCGGTTGGGAAAAGCACTTGCCGACGAACGCAACAACTGGGCCAGGTTTAGACTCATCTCGATCCTCCACGGTCAACGCCCCATGTGGGCTCGCGCGAGGGTACCAGGATCTGTGGGCAGCCCGCGGTCAATCGACCACTCGATGCCCGCCCCGCGTGCAGCCGTCCACAATCCCACAACCAATGCAACACACGCTAACAATCTCAAACTATTTCAACGCATTACAGCTCGTGGGCACGCCCGCCCAGGCCCGCAGTCGATGATCCTTGGCACGGACTTTCTCGCGATTTGGCGATATCCTGCACAGACGATGGCAACCCCCGCAGTCGGGACGGATACTGTCCTGGTCCTCCGCAAACAGCATGTACCTGCATATTCTTTGCAATCGCGTGCCCGCGTTCGTAGGGGGTCACTCATGCTCGCGTTGCCACTGCTCGCCGCCCTGCAACCCGCGTGTGCGACCAAATCAACCGTACCCATGCAGTCGTACTGGCTTGCCGACCAACTGCTCGCCGCCACCAAGCAACCGACCGTCAACGCGTTTGAGGTGGTCGTCGAAGTCAATCTCCATACCCTCGCCGCCCGCTCGCGCCAGGCTCGCGACCCCAAAGCCATGGAGTTTGAGTGGACGATCGCGGGGCTCGGACTGTGGCAGGCCCCGAGTGATGCCGCCGACCCTTCGGTGCTCGCCCTGCACCTCGATGCGCCCGGCGAGCAGGTGCGGCGCGACCTTGTGCTACCGCCCCAGGGCCAGGTTGGCTTGCGCCTACACGACCGATTTTTGGCCGACTCCTCGTGCGACGAATCCTACTGCCGCCGTCGTTACCGGATCACCTCAACCTGGTTTCATGCATCTACATTCGACCCACCCACCAACCATCCACTCACCGTCAGTTGGGTCGTTGCCGGCTCGTTTCGCCGGCGCCCGCGTGGCACGCCCGTCGCCCTGTCCCCCTCCGACTTTCGCGTGATAATTCAGGAGCTTGAGGGCACACAGCGAACCCGGACAAGCCCCGCACCGGAGCGAGAAGCTACGCCATGAGCCATGTTGGCCGCCGCCGATTTTTGCAGGGCATGTCCCTGGGTTGCGGGTGTTTGGCGTTGGTCGCCACCAGCCCGCGGCGCCACGACTGGGCACTCCCGCTCGACAACCTGCTCGCTGAGGAGCTACGTGTTGATCCCGCGACACCCGAGCACCGCAGCGCCTGGCTGCTTTCGGTGGTTGCCCGTGCCCCAAGCGACCGGGCGCTTGTCCACCAGGCCAAATCATGCACACTCAAGTTTCACGCGACGATCCACTGGGAAGCCAGCCCCGCACAGGTCGAGTCGGATAGTTCCCCATCGGTCGTGATCATTGGCGTCAAGCCGCGGGTCGACCAAACGCGAGAAAGTGAACGCGCGACCTGGCTCGAGACCAAACAAACCGCGGTCGCCGTGCGCCCGGGTGGCAATGTCAAAGCCACGCTAACGGCCCTGTGGGACACAAGTTACGGCTGCCGCACGATGGCACCGTGCCAGGAAGCATTTTTATTGCATGTACAGTGGAAACACGGGCATGTTGGCCACTTGAAGATCGCGTGGCGTCTCGATGCCTTTTTGATAGGTGATGGCCGACCCCAGCCCAAACTCGATATGGAGGTCACACCGACAACCTTGCCAACGCCGCGCCCAGTTGGCCCACTGGCACCACTTGCCGGTAAAACCGATGCTCCCACACAGGTGTCTCCGGCCCTCGAACCACAGCCGGCTGACCCACGGACGCCGCCACCCGACAACACGGGTGAGCCCACACAGGTGCCCCCAGTTCACCGCGAGCAGCCCGACGCTGCGAAGCCGGAGTGACCGGGTTCGTGCGGGCGAGTACGTCGGCGATACAGGATCCAACCAGTGGCGGCAAACGGCAACATCCACACATCGGTTGGGTCCATGGTGTGAACCACCGGTATCAACGCAGGGCATGGCTCGCCACCAAACAACGCCAGGGCGGCATGCCACGGCCACTGCACACCGCCCAAAACATGTGCATACAAATTTGCTAGCCACGGCCACAGCTGGATCCCACTAAAGACCATCGCGACCACGGCCGACGACCAGCGCAGGAGGGTGCTCGCCCGGGCCCGGCTCGCTCGCTGCGAACGAACCAGGACCGCCAGGCAAATTGGCGCCACCACCAACCCCGCTGCGTCCGAAAGCTTGCCGGTCCACCAGCTCGGCAGCGTGTGTTTGAGGAGGTGGTCGTTGACCAACCAACAGCCAAGAGCAACCAAAAACACCGGATGGAGCAGCAGGTCGTGTAGCGGCGAGGCCGGCTGCGAGTGTGGTTTATCGGCCACGAACCGGCAAACTCTCGCATACCTGTTGGCAGCCGCCAATCGTCGACATCGTCCGCCGGGGCGAAACCACTGCTACACTCCCTGCCTATGTCGTCCATCCCCCCGTTTCACCTCGCATTCCCGGTCACCGACCTCGCGGCGACACAGAGATTTTTTGTCGACCTCCTAGGCTGCCGAGTGGGCCGCCAAACCGCGGCCTGGATCGACTTTGATTTTTTTGGTCACCAGCTGTCTGCCCACCTCGTGCCCGGGGCCCCCGAGGCCGACCCGAACAATCCAGTCGATGGCAAGGCCATCCCTGTGCGCCACTTTGGCGCCGTGTTGCCGTGGGAACAATGGCAAGCCCTCGGGCAAAAACTGACGCAGGCCGGGGTCGAGTTTCTCCACCGGCCACAGGTGCGATTTGCCGGCAAACCCGGTGAGCAGGGCACGTTTTTTGTGCGCGACCCATCGGGCAATGTGCTCGAGTTTAAGGCCTTTCACGACCCCTCGCTGTTGTTTGCCCCCCAACCTGCAGACGGTCAAACATGAGCTCTTTGCATCTACATGGGAGCTGTCATTGCGGCGCCGTGCAATTTTCGCTGCGGCTCGCCGGTCGGCCACGGCTGATCGACTGTAACTGCTCGATGTGTACAATGACGGGGTTTGTCCACCTCGTTGTCGACCGCGACGAATTTGACCTCACCGCCGGCCAACAGGCATTGTGTACATACACCTTCAACACCCACACGGCCCGCCACCTGTTTTGCCAGACCTGTGGGATCAAAGCATTTTATGTCCCGCGTTCGCACCCCAATGGCTATAGCGTGAATGTCCGCTGCCTCGACGAGGCCAGCCGCGGGGCACTCGCCGATGCTCCCAAAGCCCAGTTTAACGGGCGGGACTGGGAGCACAGTATCACCGGGCTCCGGCAACAACTCGACGGATGAACCACTAGGGTTCGCGCACACAGTCGAGCGTGAGGGCTATACGCTCGCCGCCATCGACCATTTCGAAGTCACCGGGGGTAATCGATGTAAGATCATGGGTTCCGAGCAACCCTTCCCACTTGGCCTGGGTGTAGCGATCACTTTGGGCTGTGAGCGCAATGTTGCCACCATCGGCGAGCAAGATGCCGTATTGCTGCATCGCCCGGGCGACCGTGCGAGCCCCCTCGTTGGGCAAACTGTCGAGTGGGAAATCAGCCCGTAGACGCAACCTCGCACCGTAGGGCGGCGCCTCGGGAGGGCCACTGGTCGCCGGCGTACCGTGGGTTGCCGGGTGTACATACTCGCCAGCCCGAATCCGGGCATTGGGCAGGATAAACCGGATCGCGTGATCGATGTTGCCGGCTGCCACCTCATCGGCGGTAAACAGCAATGGGGCAATTGGGTAGCCAGCTGCATCGGCGCTCGTACACTGCTCGCCGCGGCCCTTGGGCCCATACACCCGGTCCATCTCCCAAACAGCCAAGCACCCGCCGTAGAAGGTGTTGTCGACAATGTTGGCCCGCCACATCTCAAACAGCTGGCAAGATGACGGATGTACAACGATTAGGTGGCAGTCACCATCCTTTGTACATTCATACCCCTCCTCACCTTCGAGGTTGCCGGTGGCCGGCACCGGCATCTCTACATGGTCGCAATCTGGGGTATAAAATGCGTTGGTCGGTTCAAAGCTACGAAACTCTGTCGCCTCGTCGGCCTGAAGCACTTCGATCGTATAGTCGATCCGCATCTGGCCGGTTCCCCACCCCTGGCTGTTGAGCCAGGTAATCACCGCATCGGACTCGGGGTCGAGCGGCCATTCACTGACATCCTCGTACCACACCGCGCCCTCGGGAAAGTAGTGCCCGTCTACGAGGCAATCGGCAACCGGGTCGTCCGTCTCGGTCGAACCTTCGCTATCACTTGTCGACGGATCGGTGGTCGATGAAGAGGTTGAATCTTCGGTTGTTTCGCCCTCGGTTGTCGGCTCGGTTGTCGGTCCGGCCGAGGTCCCTTCGCTGGTATCCGAACCGGTTTCACTCGCCTCGGTCGTCGCCTCGGTCGTCGCTTCGGTTGTTGTCGGCGTTGTCGTTGTTGTGGTCGCTGAGGTGGAGCTTTCTCCGTCCCCGCCACACCCGAACAACAGGAGGCTGGCGGCAACCAACCACCAACTCCCACACCTGACCTTTGTGACATCCATGTCCGACAGTACCTCGAGTTCATGCGGGCTCCTGGCCGGTTGGGCCCTCAATTATGTGAGTGGGGCGAACAATGCACGTTCGAGCTCAAACACTTCGACAAGCCGCTCAGGTGTGATTTCGAGACGTCTGAGGACGGTCGACAGTCGCCCGCGCCAGGGTTTTTGAGGTTCGGTTTTGGCCCGCTTCAACCCGCGGATAAAGTGCCGGGGGGCGGGCTCCCCAAGTGATCGCAGGTGGTCGAAATTGCGAAAATCCTCGGCGCTACAACGCCCCAATCGCCACAGCATTCGGGCGAGGTCGACCGCGCCACCGGCGTAGTCTTCGAGCTCGAACACGCGGCACATCCAGTGAACCACAACCTCGAAGTCCGAGGGCCGAGGTAACCGCAAAACCGGTAACTCCCGCAACTGCGGGATCAGCTGGCAAAGCCGGCTGCGCTGCGATTCGGTGACACCCAAGACCAGTCGCCCCGCCCGTCCCGAGCCACTGATCTCCCACCCGCGCTCGAGCGTCATGACCCACTCGCGACTCGGTTTGCGTTGCTCGCAAATCGGAGCAATCCCCAACTCGACCAGGGCAAATACACAGCCGTCGTCGAGCTCGGGTGGCGTGCACAAGACCTCCCCGTCGAGGCGCGGGAGTTCGTAGATACGATCGATATTAAACCCGAACCCCTGGAGTGCGGTCGGGCCCAACCCCTGGCGATGGCGGACCTGGCAGGCCCGCAGCAAGCTTCGACGACCACTGCCGGGTTCGCCGACCAACATCACACCTGGCCCTTCGGCCAACATCGACTCGAATTTGGCGAGGTGACCTCGGTCGGCGTATGGCCGGGGAATGATTGGTGCAACCTGCTGGTAGCTCACCCCCTCGCGGGCACAGGCTTCGCCGACTTCACGCAGCAGGTGTGCCTCAGACTCGCCCTGGGTGATCAGGCCTTCGTTGTACATACTTGGAAACTCGGCGAAGACCATATAGGTCCCGTGCCCGAGCAACTGCAACGTGCTCAACGAAGGCTCGTGGGCAAGGCTCCAGGCAAACTGGCGGGCCCACGGGCGGTGGAGTTGTAACTCGCTGTCCACATCGCTGCTGGCCTGGGCAAGCGTCGCCTGCCAACAGGCAACAGCTTCGTCGAAGGCCTCGCTTGTACATTCAAGGTTTGTAAACAAAACCTCCCGCACTCGCTCGGGTGCGGCGGCTAAAAACCCGCGCGCGAGGTCCTCGGGTAACAACACGCGGGGCGGCAACTCCCACTGGCCATAGCCAACGGGCCACGGCGTGCGCGACCATTCGGCGCGCAGGGCCTCGGCCTGGTTCTGGAGCCTGATTCGATGACCAGCGAGCCGAACCGCGGCTTCGAGAACAGGTCGAGCATCGTAGTCGGCGTGGCGAAGGAGGTCGCCGACCGTCGGACAAGCGCGGTGACACAGCGGGTGGTTGACCTCAAAACTCGACACATCTGGGTTGTAACACGGTGTCGGCTGGGCCACGTCAAGTGTACTTACATAAGTTTTAGCTACCCGCGCAGACGCTGGCGGACCCGCATCAAGCCCAACTCGACGACGACATGCCGCGCCCGGGCCGGACGATGGGTCAGCTTGGCCCAGCCGGTTGCCAGCAACACCGCACGATGGGTTTCGTGTTGCTGAAACTTTGCCAGCAACGCCCGTTCCTGCACCGCGTATTTTGTCGCCTCCCAGGCTGCCCGGGCGGGCCCGTCCAACGGATGTGCCCGCTTGCCCCCAGCGCGCTTAACCGGGGCACCGAGGGCCTGGCCGAGTGGCGAGCCGGAGTCGAGGGTAAAGCTGCGGAAGTAAGCGGGGTCGATCGCCAAAAACTTGTGGGCTTGAAAGTAGTGTTCGACCGATCGCCAACGCAAATCGTCGAGCAAAAAGGGTGTATCTGCAAAATTCGACAGCATCCGTCGCCAGTGCGACGTGGCCTGCAAAAACTCGCGGTCGACCCCGGCCGTGGCGTTTGTCGACCAGGTCTCGCTGGCCCCCAACCCGGGCGGGGCATCGGCGGAGCGGGAGTGGTACATCAAGACAATATCGTCACAAAAAAGCTGTGGGCGAACCGAACTTGGCATGGGCAATCACCTGACGAAAAGCCCTCGGGGGGCGGACAGGTCAGTCAATGCCATCTCCATGATCTGGTTGAGATCAGGGGGAAGGTCGGCGAGCGGGCATTAATGCAGCGGGCGCGACACGACGTGGGCCCCGGGGCCGGGCCGCACGACCTGTCCTCGACCGGGCACACCTGCGTGGGTATAGGCCTCTTCGAGTAGTTCGAGCATGGTCTGCGCCCGGCCGCGCGACGAACTACAGGCAAAGGTCGTGGGCCCCGAACCGCTGATGCTACAGGCCAGTGCCCCGGCCTCGATGCAGGCGACCTTGGCCGCGAGGTACCCGGGAATCAGCGGTGCACGGGCCGGCTCGATCAGGTCGTCGACAATCGCCTCGCCGATGAGCTGGTGGTCGCCCTGGTGCAGTGCATGTACAAGCAAACCGAGGCGACTGGCGTGACGCACCGTATCGCCAAGCGCAACACGCTCGGGTAATACGCGCCGGGCCTCGCCGGTCGAAACACTACACCCTGGGGTGTAGACCGCAAACCACAGGTCCTCGGGGACAGGTAATGAAACCACCCGCAACGGGTTGAGGGAGGGGATCATCACCATGCCGCCGACGATCGCCGGCGCGACATTGTCGGGATGCGCAGACCCACAGGCACTGCGCTCACCCTCGCGGGCGGCCTCGATCCATTGCAACGGCCCGGCTTGCAGCCCCAGCGCGGTATCTGCAGCCACAACCGCGGCACAGGCACTCGCCCCCGAAGACCCGAGCCCGCTGCCGAGTGGTAAGCCCTTGGTGAGCTGCAACTCGACACCCAATCCGCGCCCGGGAGCGACACGCTCGAGCAGGGCCTTGACTGCGACCACCGCAGTATTTGTATGATCACAGGGTAGTTTGCCACCGTCACCCTCGATGCGGGTGAGTTCCACCCCGGCAGAGTCTGAACGCCGAGCTCGAACGCGATCGCCGGGGCCATCGGTCGCCATCCCGAGGCAGTCAAAGCCCGGGCCGATATTCGAAAGGGTCGAGGGGGCCCACGCTTCGATCCACGGACGGGGTTTGGCCATGCCTCGGTCGTCGCTCGAGTCGCTGCGTTTGTCTACTTGCCGGGCAAACGCGAATCCGCACAGCTCCCACAAACTGACTGACAACCCCATCCCAAGCGGCTAAACAGATGTGGTGGACACCTCTCGCTACGCCCGCAAACGCCTCGCAGCGGCCTCGATGGATACCCTGCTCGTTGTCGGCCTGTGGTTGCTGGTCACCACCGCAATCGGGTTTGGGATGTCGTTTATTGGCACGACACCAACCACGCCTGAGGGCTGGGATGTGTATGCGTTTTGTACCCTCGTCGGCCCAACGGTGGTGACATTTGCCTGGCTCGAGGCTTCGCCGAGGTCGACACCGGGCAAACGGCGAATGGAACTTGCCGTGGTCGACGGGTCTGGAAACCAACTTTCACGCCAGCGGAGTTTGGCCCGCAGCGCCCTCAGGTTTGCCCCGTGGCAACTGGCGCATACGGCCGTCTACCAACTCAGTGCCGGACGTGAATCCCTGTGGATCTGGGTGTTGTGCATCGGTGCCCAAGTTTGGGTGGCGGCCACGTGGTTGTGCGTGTTGGTCGACAAGCGCCATCGGGCACTCCACGACCGTCTCACCGCAACTGAAGTGGTTCCGCGTTCACTGTAGATACACCTATTCGTTCGCGTACGCTCGCACGGCTTCGATGCGCCACAACTAGCGGCGCAAGGCGTCTTCGACCCAGCCGGTCACAGTCCCGCCAAACAACAGGTCGTTGTAGTAGCGACCGTTGACAAACACTGCTGGCGTGCCGGTGATCTCTAGCTTTTCGCCGTCGGCCCGATCGGTCTCGACCCGCTTTTTGGCGGCGGGGTCGGCAAAGTCGACGTCGAACTTCGCCATGTCGAGCCCGATCCGCTTGGCGTAGCTGCGGATATCGTCGTCTTCGAGGGCGGTTTGGTTTTCAAACACGATGTCGTGCATCTCCCAAAACTTGCCCTGCTTTTGCGCCGCCGCCGTGGCGATCGCGGCGACCTTGGCCCGCGGGTGCATCTGCAGCGGAAAATGTTTGAAAATCAGGCGCACGCGACCGCGGTATTGGTCGACAACCTGGCGTAGCTTGGGGGCCTCGGCCCGGCAGTGGGGACACTCGAAATCTGCAAATACAACGATTGTCACCGGGGCGCGGTCGTTGCCGTACACCGGCGAGCCCTCGACCGGGATTTCGCGGACCTTGAGGGCCGGCAAGATCAGCTCCTGGATCGCCTCTTTGATGTCGGCCGCCGAGTAGCCCGAGGCCAGGCCGTCGGACACGAACTGGGCGACGTTGAGGGAGTCGCGGCAATCCTTGTCGTCGCGGATCGAAACCGCCAAACTGTGGGGTTTGCCGCAGGCACTGAGTTCGGTGTTGACGACCTGGTGAAACGTGGTCTTCTGCGGGTCGGTCAGCCGCGAGATATCGACGCCCTTGATGTCGGTGACGAGCTCTCCGGCGGGCACCACCGGTGGAGCGGACTTATCGGCACCCGAGCCGTTGGCACTGGCAACCGGCTTTTGCTCACCCGGCTTCTCTGCTTCGGGCGTGGTGCAGGCAGGGTTACAGGCAGCCAGGACGAACAGCAGGGGCGCGAGACTGAACCTGAATGTGGATGACCTCATCGGCGAACGATCCGTGCTTAATGCGTGCATGGGAGACTTTGGCGCAGGTAGCCGGCGCGCAGGTGAATACCACGGATCGTTGACGCCCCGAGGTTTTTCTGTGAGCCACCGCCGGCGCAGATAGCTCATCACACCACAAGCTTTGGACCGGCGATTGTATTTCTGCTCGGATCGCGCGTTTTTGCCAGGGCCGCGCGGAGCACCTCGACAGGATGTTGCAAAGTCACATCGCTGTCAGCGGCACGAGACGACGAACGACCCACGTTCGCGCGGGAATTTCGCACCTGCGACAGGATCACCATTGACAACGTTATATGCACGCGCGATACACCCGCCCCAGGAGGAGTCCTGTTGAAGATACTGGTAACTGTCAAACGGATCCCCGATCCGGACGAGAGCCTTAAGTTCGCCGGAGGCGGACTGGACACCTCGTCGTCCAAGTGGGTCCCCAACGCGTTCGACGAGTACGCCGTCGAGACTGCGCTACGCCTGGCCGAAGTGGCTGGCAAGCGCGATCGTCTGGCCGAAGTCATTGTCATGAGCATCTGTCCCGCCAAGCAGCGGCAGCATGTCACCCAATTCCTTGCAATGGGCGCAGATCGTGGTGTCGTGGTCGACGCTGACGACAGCGAGCTCGACACCATCGCGGTGTCGAAGGCCATCGCAGCTGTCGCCAAGAGCGAGGGTGTCGACCTGACCATCGTCGGCAAGCTGTCGCAGGACAACGAAGGCAACCAGGTCGCCCAGCGCGTCGCCGGGTTGCTCAACGTCCCGCAGGCAGGGTTCGCCGCCACCGTCAAATGGGACAAGAACGCCGGCACCCTCGATGTCGGTCGCGAAGTCGACGACGGTGTCGAACACAAGCTCGTGCCCCTGCCCGCCGTCGTCTCGGTCGACCTTCGCGTCGTCCTGCCGACCTCCATCAAAAATGGTGTCACCGCGGACAGCCACAAATACCAAGAGGGCCCGCGCCTGGCTTCGTTGCGCGGCATCACCATGGCCAAACGCAAAAAGGTCAAGGTCCTCAAGCTCAGCGACATCGGTGTGAGCAGCGCTGGTAGCGAGCAGGTTGTCGCCGTCGCCCCGCCGCCTGCCCGCCCCTCGGGACAGATCGTCGGCTCGGTCGAAGAACTCCACGAGAAGTTGGCGAAGGAGGCCAAGGTCCTATGAGCAAGGTACTCGTCATTCTCGAAACCGCCGGTGGCAAACTGCGCTCGTCGAGCCTCCCCGGCATCACCTGTGGTCAGCAGATCGCCGCCAAAGCTGGTGCTGAGCTGCACCTGTTGGTCCTCGGTGCCGACACCTCGGCCGCCGCCGAAGTTGCCTCCGCGGGCTACAACGCCGCTGCGGTGCACACCCTGACCAACGCTGCCCTAGAGCCGTTTACGGCCGAGGCCTGGGCCGATGCCATCGTCCACGCCACCCGCAGCATTGGCGCAACCATCATTGGTGGCACCGCTTCGTCGACCCTGCGCAGCGCCCTTCCCCGGGCCGCCGCTGTGCTCGATGCCCCGGTCGCTTCCGAAGTTGTCGCCATCAAATCGGGCGACACCTTCACCCGCCCGGTCAGCTCCGGTCGCGCGTTGGTCGACGTCAAGCTCAGCGGCGCCGTGATTGGCTTCACCGCCCGCGGCACTGAGTTTGAAGCCCCGGCCACCGGTGGATCGCCAGCCGTCAACGCCCTGCCCGACGGTGCGTTCGACACCCGCGGCGCCAAGGTGATCTCGCTCGAGAAAACCGAGAGCGCCCGCCCGGCCCTGTCCGAAGCCCGTGTCGTCGTCTCCGGCGGCCGTGGCATGCGCGAGGGAGCCAACTTCAAAATCCTCGAGCAGCTCACCGACCTCCTAGGTGGTGCCCTCGGGGCCAGCCGTGCCGCGACCGATGCTGGCATGGTCCCCGCCGACCTCCAGGTTGGCCAAACCGGCAAAATCGTTGCCCCCGAGCTCTACATCGCCGTCGCCATCTCCGGTGCCATCCAGCACTTGGCCGGGATGAAGGGCTCCAAGACGATCGTCGCCATCAACAAAGACGAAGAAGCCCCGATCTTCCAGGTCGCCGACTACGGTCTGGTCGCCAAGTGGGAGGACGCCGTCCCCCGCCTGATCGAGCTGATTCAGTCGAGCGCTTCCTAAATCACTGCGCAAGTGAAGCGAACTCCCGGCCCTGTGGGTCGGGAGTTTTTGTATGTTCATACAGTAAACCATGTAGCTACATTGAGTGCTGGCTCCTGTGCTAAGAACTTTGACCGTGTTCGCCAAACGCACCAACTGGCCGACCACCGCCAACGCGCTGGCGCAACACTGGCGCACCGTCTGTGAAAGTGGCGACCTGACCTTCGACCTCACGCCGAGCAATCCCACCGCCGTCGGGTTTGCCCCCTCGCCCGGTTTACTCGCGCTCGAAACTTCTTGTACCTACAAGCCTGAGCCCCTCGGACTGCCCTTGGCACGGCGCGCCCTCGTCGACCACTTTGGCCTCGACATCCCGCCCGAGCATTGCTGCCTGACGGCGAGTACCAGCGAAGCCTACGGGTTTTTACTCTCGCTTTTGTGCGACCCTGGAAGTTCGGTCCTCACACCGACCCCGGGCTACCCGCTGCTGCACCACCTGTGCGAGCTCCACGATGTCGCGCGGGTCGACTATCCGCTGGCCTACGACGGCAGTTGGTACCTCGACCTAGGCGGCCTGCGCGATGCCATTGCGCGTGCGCACAACCCCAGCATGCTCGTTGTGATCTCGCCGAGTAACCCGACCGGGCATTGCCTCACACCTGCGGAACTCGCTGCGATCGAAGAAATATGCATCAGCAATGAGATCGCCCTGGTCATCGACCAAGTGTTCGCCGGCTACGACCTGCCGACGCCCCATCCACCCCCGGCGCGGCCGCTTGATTCGCCTCGTGGGTGCCTCACGTTTGGGCTCGGGGGACTTTCAAAATACGCCGCCCTGCCCCAGCTCAAGCTCAGCTGGATGCTGGCAGCTGGCCCGCGAGACCTGGTCGACACGGCGATGGCTCGGCTCGAAATTATCGCCGATACCTACCTCAACCTCGCCGGTCCGGTGCAGCACGCCCTGCCGTCGTTGCTCTCCCAGGCTGCTCCCACGCGTACCGCAATTCGGCGGCGGATCGGTGCCAACCAAACATTTGTCAAAACAATATGTATCGACAAGCAATCCCCGGTGACGCCGCTGCATACCACCCACGGGTGGACGCAACTGTTGCAGCTACCCAGGCTCGGGCTCGACGACCAACAGTGGGCCCACGAGCTTTTGGCCCAGGGGGTGCGCACGCAACCGGGCTACCTATTTGACCTGCCGCCCGGGCTCGGGCCGACGCTGGCGGTCTCGCTGCTGACAACCCCGGATGTGTTTCGCCCGGGGATAACCCGGCTACTCGAAACCGTGGCGCAAGCCTGTCGTGAGGCCACCGTTCGATCGTGACAACGACGTGGTAGCTTGGCCGCGCCATGACCCAACACCACGAGCTCACGCTGTTGCCCCCCGAAGTTGCGACCTACGTCGAAGCCCACACCCTGCCTGCCAGCGACCTGTTTGAACGCCTTCGCGAAGAAACCCAGCGCGACCTCAACTGCCCGCAGATGCAAGTTGGACCGGTCGAGGGGGCATTTCTTCGCTTGATGGTACAACTGACCGGCGCCAAGTCTGTCCTCGAAATCGGGACCTACAGCGGCTACTCGGGGCTGTCGATGGCAATGGCCCTGCCCGAAGACGGTCGCCTCGTTACCTGTGACATCGACCCGGTGGCAACAGCCGTGGCCAAGCGTTACTTTGCCGAAAGTGGCCACGACCACAAAATCGACCTGCGTCTTGGACCAGCTTTACAGACGCTCAAAGCCCTTGCCGCCGAGGGGGCAACGTTTGACCTGGTGTTTTTAGACGCCGACAAGGCAAACTACGTCAACTACTACGAGGCCGTGCTGCCCATGATGCCGATCGGTGGGATTGTGCTGGCCGATAACACCCTGTGGAGTGGACGCGTGCTCAACCCGCAATCCGCCAGCGACCACGGGATCGTCAACTACAACCGCCACGTGCTCGAAGACCCGCGGGTCGAACAGGTGCTGCTGTCGATTCGCGACGGCGTCAACCTAGCCCGCAAAGTCGCCGACTAACCCCCCCCGGCTGCTATGATGGCAGCATGCCCACACCGGCAAAAGTACTTGTCGGCCTGCTCGCCCTCAACATCGCCCTCAACCTCGCCGAGTTTGCACTCCCGGCGTCCGACCCATCGTACGCACGACTGGTCGTCCAAGTCTTGCTACTTATCGGATTTTTACGCGGCAGCGAGGGCGTGCGCACCATCTTGCAACTCGGTGCCGTCGTGTCTGTGGGCCTGGGTTGCCTAGTGTTGGCAGCGGCGCTCGACCTGCTCACAGCCGATGTAACCGGCGCAGTGCTCGGGTTTTTCCTCGCCCTCCAGATCGCCTCCGGCCTGTACATGTTGTGGGCACTTCGCCATCCAAACGTACAAACATGGATGCTCAATCGCACCCTAGGCGGGGCCCTCGACGGTGCATGATTCGCACTGAGAGTTGGGCGTTCGCTCGCCGCTAGATGTGTCTACGTGGGCAATGGCCCGCTTAGTGACATGCCGATCGAACCTGAGTTACGACCGGTTCAATCGGACAGACTCAGCTACATCGCCTGCCCATACTGGGCATTTTGCGAGAGGGAGAGCAGCCCGATTCGTGCCCATACACCTCGATGATATCTCGCTCGCTCGCCCACTTACAAAAAGGGGCGTTCAATCACCTTACTGTGCAGCTGTCGGCCGCTCGCCACCTAGCGGCGGAACGCCGCGCCACACATACACCAAAAACGGAAGTAGCGTGAGCACACATAGCGCCCCCGCGATCAGAAAGTGCCAGGTATAGCCAACCGCCCCAGCACTGTACCCAGACACGGCACTCGCTGCCCCGGAAGCCAGCACCACCACACTGGCTTGAATCGTATAGTCGGTACCGCCGGTGTTTGGGTCGCAGCGGTCCATCATCATGGTAAATAACGCAACCGTGGCCATCCCGCTGACAAAGTGCTCAACAATGCAAACTGTATAGAGCTCGGGCAGTGAGACCGGTCCGGTACTTGTCAATGCATAGAGTGTGACCGCCACAGCCTGCATGACACCAAATACAACTACGGCACGGATCCGGCCGAGCACGTTGACCAACAGGCCGCCGGCGAGGGCTCCTAGGAGGCCGGCGATGAATCCCGCGGTCCCGGTGAGCCAGCCGATGTCTCCCATCGACAAACCGAGGTCGATCAGCATCGGCCGCAGCATCCCGCCGGCGAAATGCTCACCCGACTTGTAGGCCCCGAGGGCAACCAGCCACAGCCACATCCCGGGCCGCCGCAGCAACCCGGTAAACACCTGCCACAAACCCGGCTGGGCGGGCTGCTCACTGGGCTTTTGGGCGACGAGCGGCGGGGGTTCTCGGTAGAGCAGAATCGGCATACTTGCAGTTGCAAGTGTTACAGCCATCAGGACAAACACGTCGGCCCAGCCGAGCGTGTCGAGGATGATCAGCAACACACCTCCGCCCATGATCATCCCCAGGCGATAGCCCGCGACCTGTATGCCGTTGCCGAGCCCGCGCGCCGACGGGGGTAGGATCGAGACTGCAAGTCCGTCGGTGGCGATATCCTGGGTTGCTGCCAGCAGATTGATGACCGCCACCGCGGCCAGGATCCACGTGAGCCCGCCGTCTGGGTCGATACCGGCAAGCACCAACAACGTCGCCACGCTCAGCAGTTGCAGCGGAATGATCCAACTTCGTCGTCGACCGAATCGCCGGCTGCCGTAGCGATCGACAAGCGGTGCCCACAAAAACTTGAGGGCCCATGGCAGCGCCAGCAGTGAGGTGAGCCCGATGTCCTCGAGCGAGATACCGCGGGTGCGCATCATCGCCGGCAGGGCCTGGGTGAAAAACCCGTAGGGCAGACCCTGGGCGAGGTACAGCGAGCCAAGCAAAAACAGCCCGCGAACACCGACGGAGCTGTTCACCACCGACCTCCCTCGGCCGCATCAACAATCGGGGCAACCCGCCACCCAGGGGCTACATGACCAACCCTGCACGTTGAGCTCGGCACCTGTGGTCGACGGCACCATGCAGGCATACGCCCGTTTATCGGCACTTCGCCCATCAGCGCGTTTGTGCGGCTCGTTTGCATATTCGGCCGGAAAGATTGTACCCCGAAATCAGAACAGACCACGAACTTGGTGCGTCGAGATCAACATGGCCAAGCGCAGCTATCCAAAAGTCCCGCAAGCCCCCAAACGTCCCCACCGGCCGTGCCTGCGGCGGGAGGTTCCCTTGCCATTGCCAGCGCCGTCGCGCACCACCCAGTCCCCTGCACGCGGTGTGGTCGAACCCAAGTTTCAGGTCGAGTTTTACCTACCCAACTATCGTCTGTAAAACAGGTATATACACCGATATTGTCGGGCCACGGTTTGCCTTAGGCCTGGGCCCGCGAAAACCGGTTGCGTAAAATCTTGCCGACGACATCGGGGCGCAGCAGGCTGGTCGGTGGGCGCAACAGGTGAATGACCTCGAGCAGGCGCGTGTGCACGAGCTTGGACGTCAGGGCAGCCTCGAACACCATGTCGATATAGTTGTGCATCAACGCCAGCCCGCGCGGGGGGTCCCCCTGGGTCTTTGGCCAGCGAAAATCGTCACTGGTCGCCGCTAAAAAAGCTGGGGAGTTGCTGCGGGCGAGCTGCTTTTGAAACCGCAGACATAGCTTGCCATCGAGGTGGCGGCCGTTTTGCCGCTGCAGGTACCGACCGAGGGTTTGGGCCGCCATCGCACTCACGGTCATCCCCTGGCCATACACCGGATTGAGCATGCATACGGCGTCGCCAATGCACAAAAACCCGCCGGGCCACCGGCGCATCCGTTCGTAGTGGCGCTGGCGATTTTCGGTGCGGCGATACCCGTGAATGCGCGAGATCGGGGTAGCCTGGGAAATCGCCTGATAAAGCGTGGGCTCGGCGAGGTTCTTGGCATAGGCCATAAACCCCTCCTCGTCGGTCGGCGGGTAGTGGTTGTTGTAGCCCACCAGCGTGACCAGCCACTTGCCGCCCTCGATCGTTGCAAGTACACCACTGCGAGGGTTGTGCGGTGGCTGGTTCATGATGTAGAGGGTTTGCCAGGTGGCCTCCCAGTTGTCTGGCCGTTGGTACAGGCGGCTTGCGTAACCCAAGTGGGCATTGACGACCGTTTCGTGTGGCGGCCCGTAACCCAGTGCTTCGAGCCACCCGGGCCCCTTCGAGCCACGCCCGCTGGCATCGACCACCAAATCGGCCCGGTGTAACCCAGGCCGGACATCTCCTGCGCCTGCTTTGGGCTCGACCTCGACCCCGAGCACACGCGCCCCGGTCGCGTCGGGCACCAGGCGTTTGACGACCACGCCATCGCACAGGCGCACACGGCCCATCGCCACGACTTGCTGCCGAATGGCCCACTCCAGCGCGCTGCGGCTGGCGATCCGTGCCCGCAGGTGCGACGGGTGATGTGGCGTCCACCCCCCGGCGACATGCCAGTCGACATCGTTGGTCCAGTCCATCAGGGGCGCACCCATTTGTTGTAGATGCACATCAAAATCCGGAAGTAGTTCCTTCAGGATTCTGTACCCGCGGGTGAGCAAGACATGGACGTGATGAGACTGGGGGATGCCGGCGCGGGTGCCAGGTCGCTCGGGGTAGCGATCGCGGTCAAACAGGGTGACGCGGCGAAAGTGGCGAGCGAGCACGTGTGCACTGAGCAGGCCCGCAATCCCCCCGCCAATGACAATCGCATGGTCGTCGGATGCTGGGAGAGCTGAGGGTTTCATGGGCGAACGGCTCCTATTTCATCCGTAATCTATTGTCAGGAAAAGCGGTTGCGCAGCATATGCGCGCCTACCCAGGCATCCCTTCCGACGCAAAATTTCGCGGTTGTGACCACCAACGAGCGCAGTTGCCATCCGTCGCTCAGCAATCGCCAAACGGCTCCTCGGCCGTGATGAAAGTCGCGGGTGATCAGCAATCTCCCAAGGGAGACATCGTCAAAAGTTCAGGGTGCGGTAGGACGCCACAATCCGGTCAACGCAAGTTTGTGCCATGCTCTGAGGACACCCCACGACATGAATTAAAGAACATGACGAAAAGAACATATTTTTTGGGCCTTGTTTTTGCGGGGGCCTGTGGCGGGGAGGCAACCCAAACCGCCACGGATACGGAAACCACGAGTGCCGAGGTCGACACCGACGACCCGACTGAGGCGACCACTCAGGGGCCGACCACTGGCGACCCGACCATCGCCCCAACGTTCGACCCGACAAACCCAACGGACCCGACGGACGACACCGAGGAGCCGAGCACGGGACCGCAGCCAGTCTGCGGCAACGGACTGCACGAAGGTGGTGAGGCCTGTGACGACGGCAACGACGACAACACCGACACTTGCCTTGACACCTGCGAGCTCGCCAGTTGCGGCGATGGCTATGTCCGTCCGCTTTTTGAGGAGTGCGACGACGGCAACAATATCGATGACGACCTGTGCTCAAATACTTGTAAACACAACACTATCTGCGGAAACGGTGTCGTCGAAGGGCTAGAGGCCTGCGACGATGGCAACACCAGCAGTGACGACGGGTGCCTCGCAGACTGCAGCGTAGCAACCTGTGGCGACGGCTATGTCTATGCAGGTGTCGAAGCCTGTGACGACGGCAATGACATCGATACCGATGCCTGCCGCAACTCCTGCGAACCAGCGGCCTGTGGTGACGGGGTGATCTACGAGGGTGTCGAGCAATGCGACGACGGCAACCTCGACGACACCGATGCATGCGCATCGTGTGCCACGGCAGTTTGCGGTGACGGATTTATCCACGCTGGGGTCGAGCAATGCGACGACGGCAACGATGTGGACACGGACGATTGCCTCACCACCTGTGTCGCTGCCACCTGTGGCGATGGTATCCTGCGTGAGGGCATCGAAGAGTGTGACGACGGCAACGACGACCTGACAGATGGTTGCGCTGCATGTACATACATATCGAGTTGTAAGCAACTGCACAATGCCGTGCCCGAGGCGCCCTCGGGTGTCTACCTCGTCGACCCCGAGCCCCCATTCGACATCGACAACGCGGTCAAAGTCGCCTGCGAGATGGAGACCGACGGCGGCGGATGGACAGTTGTCGCCCTGCTGCGCGACAACAGTCACTGGGACCACGCCCTGTTCAGCGATGCCGGTGTTGTCGGTGACCCCAACGGGTTTGTCCACGGCGCGACCCTCAGTGGCCTGCCCGGAACCTACAACGAAAAGATCTTCGCCTACCGCGAGGTCACCTACCAGGGGGATTCACAGGGGGCGCAGTGGATGGTCAATTACCGTAACGACCCGCTGGTGTTTGCCGATATCGATGAGCCGTTTGGCTGGGGCTACCGCGACAGCTATGGGGCCGAGGACAATTCGGTAGTCAGTGTATGCACACACGGTTGCAACACCTTTCGCGGGCTCGGGATGTTCCATGCCGCCGACCTCAGCTTTGGCTGGTGTGGGACCCAGGGAAGCAACCTAGGCTGTCCCGACGGCAACAACCTGTGCTGGGAGTCGCAGGACCCAGGCTGCCCCGAACCTGACCGCTGCGCCATCTTGAGTGCACCAGGCACCGGGGCCTGGTTTGGCGTCCGCTAACCGCAAGCCGGCAGGTCTGCATGACCCATGCCGTCAAATCTCGGTGTACACGGCCCCTGGTTTGGCGTTTGCTCAACGGCAGGCCGGTATGACCGGTCAACGCCGGTGTATCAAATCTCGGTGTACACGGCTGGTTTGGCGTTTGCTCAACGGCAGGTCGGTATGACCCATACTGTCAAATCTCGGTGTACACGGCCCCTGTTTTGGCGTCCGCTAAACGGCAGGCCTGCATGACCCATGCCGTCAAATCTCGGTGTACACGGCCCCTGGTTTGGCGTTTGCTCAACGGCAGGTCGGTATGACCGGTCAACGCCGGTGTATCAAATCTCGATGTACACGGCCCCTGGTTTGGCGTTTGCTCAACGGCAGGTCGGTATGACCATGCCCGGCAACCTCGGTACACGGCCCGCGGTTTGGCGTCCGCTAAACGACAGGTCGGCATGACCATGCCCGGCAACCTCGGTACACGGCCCCCCGGTTTGGCGTCCGCTAAACGGTCGGTATGACCGGCCAACGCCGGTGTACACGGCCCCGGGTTTGGCGTCCGCTCAACGACAGGCCGGTATGGCCCATGCCGTCAAATCTCGGTGTACACGGATCCATTCCAGGTGAGCTCACCGGTGTCGATATCGAGAACTCCGTCGTTGCCACCCTGGGCGATGATGTTGAGCCCGTCACAGGTGTAGGTCCCGATATCATGCCGGTCTGAATACATGTACGAAAAATTTTCGTCGTCGACAAATTCAACCGTCCACGTACACGGTTCGGGGCCGTTGGGACCAAGACCGCACTCCCTTTGGGTGACCGAACCGTAGGTTTTGCCCGGGACAATTGCACATGCATCCTGCTCACCGGAAGTATCCGTTTCGCTGTCAGAGCTCTCGGCCGTGTCGGACTCGGTGCCCGTACCGTCGTCAATATCACAACCGGAGACCAACATCGCAACAACCGCGACCGAAAAGAATGTCTTTATAGTCATGTTCAAAGCATAGCCGATCGCCACCCGAGCCTGGGTGGACAGCCACACATAAAGCGCTCGGTTTAAAACAAAGCGGCGTGCACAATCGGCACGCCGCTCCCCTAGCAAGGCGTAGAACTAGGCGTAGAGCGCCTCGATATCGGCCGTGTACTTCTCGTTCACGACCTTGCGCTTGACTTTCATGGTCGGGGTGAGCTCGCCGCCCTCAATCGTCAACTCGTTGGGCAGGACCTTGATTTTCTTGATCGTCTGAACCCGCGCGAGCTGTTTGTTGACCTTTTCAACCTCGGCCATCAAGAACGTTTGAATCTTGTTGCACTCGGAGGCTTCGGCCAGGTTTTTTGCCGAACTGCCGGCGTCCTTGGCCAGTTGTTCGAGCTTGAGCTCGTCGATGGTGACGAGCGCGGCGAGGTATTTGCGACGGTCGCCGACCACCACAACCTGGCTCAAAGGACCGATTGCCTTGAGCATGCCCTCGAGCAACTGCGGAGCGATATTCTCCCCACCAGCAGTGATGAGGATGTCTTTTTTGCGGTCGGTAATCCGCAAAAACCCGGCGTCGTCGAGCTCACCAATATCGCCACTGTGCAGCCAGCCATCCTCGTCGATGGTCTCCTTGGTGACGGCTTCGTTTTTGTAGTAGCCCTTGAACACGTGGCGGCCACGCATGCAGATTTCACCGTCTTCGGCGACCTTGACCTCGGCGCCCGGCAGCACCCAACCAACCGAGCCTGTGCGGTAGCGATGGGGCAGTGAAATCGTCGCCGGCCCGGTGCACTCACTCATGCCGTAGACCTCCATAATCGGCACGCCAAGGCTCAAGAAGAACTCGAGGGTGCTCTTGGCGATCGGTGCCGCGGAGGTGATTTGAACCCGGCAACGGTCGAGGCCGAGCTGGGCGCGAACCTTGCTAAACACAAGCTTGTCGGCGATCCCGTAAAACAGCGGCAGGCTCGAGCCCTGCTGCTGGGCATAACCGCCGGCGAGCCCCTGCTTGCGTGCCCAAGCGCCGATTTTCTTTTTGAGCCCGGTGTTTTTTGACCCGGCTTCGACGATTTTGGCCTGAATCTTCTCCCACACCCGCGGGACCGCGAGAAAGATCGTGGGCCGAACCTCGCGCAGGTTGTCGCCGAGTTTCTCGATGCTCTCGGCGAAGTTGGTACAGGCCCCGCCAACCATCGGACCGTGGAGCGAAACGATTTGCTCGGCGATGTGGGAGAGCGGCAAGTAGCTGATCAGTTGATCGTCGGAGCGAACACCCAGGGCATTGAGTGCAGCCTGGGCGGTCCAGGTGATGTTGTCGTGGGTGATCATCACCGCCTTGGGATTGCCCGTGGTCCCCGACGTATAGATCAGTGTGCATACATCTTCAGGTTTTTGGGCGGCGATTCGCGACTCGAGCTCGGCCTCGGGGAGCTGGCGGCCCTGCTCCAACACCTCGGCCCACGAGTAGACCCCATCGGTCGCGTCGCTGCCCTCCATCATGACGATGGCTTTGAGCTTGGGCAGCTGGTCGCGGATGGCGAGGAACTTGGCCAGTTGCTCGCTGTTTTCGACCACGGCGATGGCACTGTCCGAGTGTTCGGCGATATATTGGCACTGCTCCGGCGAGTTTGTGGTGTAGATACCGGCTGGGAACCCCCCGGCATAGATCGCGGCCATATCGGCGATCGCCCACTCCGGGCAGTTAAAGCCGATGATCGAAACACCCTGGCCCGCCTGCAGCCCCAGCTTGATAAACCCGCGGGCGGCGAGCCGAGTCTGCTCTAGGTAGTCGCTCCAGGTTGTCGTCTGCCAGTTACCGTCGCGCTTGACCTTCAAAGCCGGCGCGCCAGCGCGGCGTTTGGCGGTATCGGCGAAGACCTCCATGACCGTTCGTTGCTTCATCAATGTCGCTCCTTGGGACCCTGCGGCATGCCGCCGATTGGGCGCGGCGACTCTAGCAGCCCATCGTGAAAGTCTCTACGCACCCCCCGGGGAAATTGTGCGAGAAGTTGCCGAGTAAAACAGCGTTGCATAGGCATTTTCGCGCCGGACGATCTACATTCGGTCATCTCTCGCAATTTCGCTCACAGGCTAACTTGCTGCAGCACAGGCAGCGGGCGACCAGCCGCCATGCAGCCGCAGATGTCGGCCGCTACCCTACGGAACTAATTGCACACACAATTTTCTCAGCCCGGGCTCGTCGGTCCTCAGCCCTTGACCAGGCCCGTGCAGTCGGCAGTGACCTTGAGCTTTTGCCGCCCAGCTGTCGGCTGGTAGTAGTCGAGTACCGAGCCATCGCGGTCGAGCAGCCACACCGCTTCAGTTGTACCTGCAAATGAATCCCGACGCTGACGTAACAACAGGACATCGTTGCCCGCACTCGAAGATGCCCCAACCCGAACTTTGACGTCGTCCATACAGCCGTTAAAGATCGAGATGTGAAACTCGGTGACCCCGGTCGCCGCCGATTGGGTGGGCACATTGGTCGCCCCGCCCTGGCTGTCACAGGCCGACAGCAGCAGGCAACAGGCGGCAAACAACAGGGACGGAAGTGAGCTGCGGATGGTCATGCCACGGTGATTGTACCGCGACTTTGACGGCCGTGACCGACAAACCCGGGCTCGAAGTCTATGTATCAACAACAACCACAGCGGCAACTCACGTGGCAGAATACGGCGTCGTCACGAGAAACCCACGCATAACGAGGCGGTTTGCCGAGCCGCGGCCTAGGCCCCGCGACACGCGAGCAAACCACGAACTGCTAGCGCAGTGGTCGGGCAAACGGACCACCCTGGATCCCACCAAAATCTCCCGTGCCTCCGCCGCGAAAATAGCAGGTGAGCCGCTGACTCGAACGCAGGCACGAGAGCAGGGGTTCGAGCATCGAGTGGAGGTAGTGGAGGTAGATGACGTTGTCGCGAAACTCAGGGAGACCGAGCGATGACCTGTCTGGGTGGAAGTAGGCCACCCCGTGGATCCGACCCGCGGGGTTGCACTTTTCGTTGTCGAACAACAGCAGCGAGGGAAACCGCCCGAGCACCGGGTCGGTGTACGGGGGTGCGGAGATCATGTTGAGAAAGTAGCCCTTGATCTCGAACTGCGGAAACAACGACTGGGAGGCGGGGGAGATGCGATACTCTTCGGTCATCGGGACAGCTGCATTGTCGGCCCCAACAGGTTCGACATCAAGCACCCAACGCGAATTGCAAAATTTACGTGCTAGCTGGGCATGTGTCCATAGGTGCGTGGTCTCGCGGACCTTGCGTGCGTTTGAAAGCACAACACCGCGCACCGTCGGCTCGGGCCATTGCATGAGCAACCAACCCCAGCTCCTCCCAACTAGGAGCGCCGACGCAACAACGCCAGCGGTAGGAGCATGAACCCTGCGGTCCCACCGAATGGGCCCCCCGCCCGGCAGCTACAACCCGCGGGGGCGTCCTCGCCTGCTGTATCTGTTGCAGATGCACCATCTCCGGTCGTCGCGCCCGAGCCGTTTGAATCGCCAGTGGTCGCCGAATCGGTCCCCGTGTCTGTCCCCGAAGCCGTCGCGCCAGTTCCCGAATTCGAATCGCCAGATGTCGGACCAGCAGTCGCGCTGCCGTCCGTACCATCTGAGTCCGTACCATCTGAGTCCGTACCACTGGTTGTACTCGGCATGTCGGCGTACTCGGTCACCACCATGTTCGACTCAAAGCTCTTGGCGTTGACCCCCACCAAGTATTCGAGGTTAGCAATATTTGTATAGACACCATAGTCCGGAAGGGAAATCGTGAGTTCGACCGAGCCGCCCTCGCCCGAGCCTAGGTTCCCGAGGTCCCACGCGACCTCATCGCCGTCGACCATCACTCCGGCCGAGCCCGAGACAAACACGGCGCCCACCGGCAGGGTGTCGAACAGGACGACATCAAGCGCCGTAAACGGCCCCTCGTTTTTGTACTCGATCTGATAGGTGACTTCTGGGACATCCGTAAAACTCGGCCCCTGTTTGTCGAGCAGCAACTGGGGCGTCCCTTCAACCGTTCCACAGGGGGCTTCAAACAGGGAATTGAGGAATAATCTGGTACCCTGGGCGTCGGGGTTTTGCGAGACCGGAACATCGGTTTTGTACTCGTGGCCACCTAGGTAGCTGACCTTGCCGACATTCAAACACCCCTGGCTCGACCGACATGAACCATCTAACAGCCCGGTCATCCATACGTCGTTGACACCGATAGGCGTGTCCCTCTCGGTGATCATGACAATGTCGCTCGACTTGTAATCTGTCCCTTCAGGAAGTGAGTAGGCCGGTTCGCTGCCACCGACCGACTCGAATGGACCGTCGAGCTGAGCAAACGGAGTATCGGTTTGAAAAAAGTCGTAGGCATCTGGACGGTCGCCGATCAAAAATCCCGAATCGGTCAGGTAAAACCCGTGGGGGGCGAGATTTTCAAAGGCATTGACCGCCTGGCATTCGGCAAAAAAGTGGGTTGGATGGCCCAAAAACCGGCGGACTTCGGCGACGACTTCAGGGTTGTCCTCGGCGTCGCCGATGCCCCAGTGCATCGACATAAACTGGCAGTAGACAGGGTCACCATCCTCGTCGAACAGGGCGCCGTCGTCGTGTGGCTCCTCGTCGGTTGGGCCGGCAACCTCGTCGGGGTCGAGCATGTCCGGGCTTTCGTCGGGCCATGTATAGTCACCGACTGAGTCGGGAATCCGCGCAGCCAACATGTACTTTCGCGCAATCTTTTGATTGCCGTCTGCCATCATCGCGATGGAGGGCGCATGGATCAGGGTGTGGGCAACATCGCCACTAAACGGGCTGGTGGCCTCATGTACGACCACGTTCGGGCTCTGCTCCTGCCAACCGTCGATAATCGCAAACGCAGCGTCGGCATGCTCGGCGGCGATGACCCAGGGCCCCCCGCGGTAACCATGACCATCGATCGGATCGCCGGTCTGGTGGTCGACCGCCGACGCCATGAAGTCGACCCCCGCATAGGGCTTGCCCTCTTTGATGACCCAATCGACTGGGACATCGTTGCGTAGAAGCTCATAAACTAGCCCGTAGGCCTCAAACATGCCCATATCCTGATAGTCGATGTCCATCGGGATGATGAGGGAGCCAGCCGGAAAATCCTCCGCGAGCGCAGAACTCGGGGCGAAGATCGTCGCCAGCGAGAGGGCAGCAACGAAGGCTCGGCAGGTCTTGAACATGAAAACTCCTGTCTTTTTCGACACCTCAGAACAAAGTAATTCTAAGGTGGTGCCCCGAGAAACATTAACTGTCCACGGGTACGACCACCATCAGCGCAAAAATCCCGGCGTTGCGGACCACCTGTTTGAGCGTGAAGCCGTGGTCCGCAAACAACTGTCGATACTCGGTGACAGTCCGCTCGCGACCACCCGCGCCGATCAGCATTTGTAAATCCAGGTGCGACGGGTGGGTCCCCTTTGGACCACTCGGCACCAAAGCCTCGATCACCAGTAGATGCGCATCTGCGGTTAACTGCCGGCGGAGGTTGTTGAGCAGCGCCGAGAGGGGTGCGTCGGGTAATCCGTGGAGGATGTTCTTGAGGACATAGGCATCCCAGCCTGCTGGCACGGCTTCAAACGCGTTGCCCTCGATCAATTCGCAACGCGCTTCAACCCCGGTGGCACGCAGCACTTCGGGGGCTTTTTCGAGGGCCTGGGGAAGGTCGAGTACACCGCCGGTGACCTCGGTTGCGTGGGCCAAAATGCCGGCGATCAGTGTCCCCTGGCCACCGCCGATGTCGAGGATTTTGTTGTACTGACAAAAATCGTAGGTCGCCAAAAACAGCGGTAGCGCCAGGCGGGTTAGCTCCTTCATCGAATCGTGAAACAGCTCGCCGGCCTCCGGGGCCTCATCGGCGATCCACTGCCACAACGAGCGGCCCTGGTGGAGCTCCTGGAACTGTGGCTCACCGGTTTTGACCGCCTCGGTCAGGCGCGCCCACGACTGGCTGTTGTAGTCGGCCATCAGCATGCGGACGAACTGGCGAACGCTGCGTGGGTGGTCGCTTCGCAGGGTGTCGGTGACCTTGGTGAGGCCAAACGTCCGTGGACTCGGGCGGGTGAGCAGGCCGTCGTGGGCTAGGGCACGCAAGACCCGGTAAAGCGCCCCCTCGTCGGCCCCGACAGCTTTTGCGATCGCGCCAACATCCTTGGGGCCGTCGCCGAGGACGTCGGCTATCTCGAGTTGTGCGAGCACAAAAATGGCGTGTGGGCGCCACCTTGCAGACACAAGTTCGATAAGCGTTGCCGACGGGGGCGCGAGCTTGCGTTGAAATCGCGTCAGTTTGCGGCTGAACTGTTTGGCGGTATCGACAATCCACAGGGGGGGAGCTTTGGGGCGGGCCATATCTGTCGCATGATATCGAACGTTTGCCGACCAATGGCAGTGGCCAAAGGTCGCAATGCCATAGAAAAAAGGGCACACCAAATGGTGCGCCCTTGCTTGTACAACGACTGTGGACTACTTGCCCTTGCCGCTGTTTTTGGCCTGTTCCATGGCGATTTCCTTCATCGCCTCGAACGAGGTCGTGTTGGCCGCACCGTCGATGGCCTTGACCGCCAGGTGCTGGGTCTGCTTGAGGGCGGTGTCGAGTTTGGCCGACAGCTCGCGGATCTGGTCCTGCTGCTTGTCGATGGTCTCTTGCAGCGAGGTGATCCGCAGGTCGTAGACACGGCGCTTGCCCTCGGACTCCTTTTCGAGCAACTCGGCCTTGGCCTTGGTCTCGCGGCGGGCGATCGAAAGTCCTTCGCTCTCGCCCTTTTTCTTTGCAGAAGCAACTTCTTTGTCGAAGGCCTCAGCCTTGTCGGTCAGCTCGGCAAACTCCTCCTCGCGGGTGTTGACCTGATTTTCACGCTCGGCCCAGGCGGTTTCCTTGGCTTCACGGATGCTGGCGAGTTGGGCCTCGAAGGTCTTTTGTGCCTGGGCGCGCTCGTCGGCCTCGGCGCTGTGCTTTTGGGCCAACTCGTACTTGTACTCCTGGGCATCGCGGGCGCGGACCTTCTTGAGTTCGACGAGAGCTTCTTTGACCTTGCGGGCGTGCTCATCCTGGTCTTTACGCCAGGCCTTGCGTTTGTTGGCGAGGTCAGACTCGTGGGCCTCGCGCTTGCCACTGAGGGTTTGCTCGGCGGCCTCGTCGGTGGTGCGATAGGTGGCGATAAGGTCAGCCAGGGTGTTGTCCCCAACTTCGATGCCATGCAGGTGCTTGAGCCGGTTGAGGGTCTCGCTGACGGCCGTGCGCAGGGCCTCTAACGAAGTCGCCTCGGTGGTCAGGTCCTGCTGCAGACCGCTGCACGACTCACCGATATGGGCACGGATGGTTTGCAACTTGCGAATCACATCCTCGACATCGGCACCGGAGGCATCACCCGCGGGCGCAGCCTTGGGAGTTGGTGCAGCCTGCTTGGGAGCCGAAGCCGGGGCCGCGGCTTTTTTGGACTCGAGCGCCCGATAGGCCTTGGCCAGGTCGTTGTAGGCCGCAAGTATTTGGGCTTTGGTGTCGCGATTTGAAACTTTGCGAATGGCAGACATATCGATGGCTCCTTACTTGTGGCTGCCCTTGAGGGCTTCGGTGGCGAGGTTTTGGGCCTGTTCGAGGGCGGCGCTGAGGCGCTGCGAGAGGTCTTCGATCTGCGCCGCTTGCTTGCCGATCCGGTCTTCCAGGGTTTTGATTTTGAGTTCGTAAACCTCGACGTCGCTTTGGAGCTGACGCTCGAGCAGTTGGGCCGCGTGGGCGGCATCGCGGTTGACCGCCTTGATGGCTTTTTCGCGGGCCGAGGTTTCGGCCTTCTCGAGGATCGCCGGCATGTTTTCGATTTTGGTGCGAAGTGCCGCGATTTCGTCGGCGTGGGCATCGAGCTGCTTTTCGCGGGCGGCCCAATCTCTTTCCTTGGTCGCTTCGGTGTCGGCAAGCTCGCGCTCGAGGTCGCGTTTGGCCGCCGCGTTGTCGTCGGCCTTGAGCTTGTCTTGGCGGGCGAGCTCATAGGCGTGGTCGGCCTCGGCCTGCTCACGTTCCTTTTTGAGGTTGGCCTCGTAGGCCGCGACATCGGCCTCGTGCTCGGCCTGTTCGCGGGCCCATTCGGCACGGCGCTCGCTCATCTCCTCTTCGAGGTCGGAAAGTGCAGACTTTGCCTCCTCCTCAAACTCGGCCAAACGGCGGGCGTGGTCCTGCTTTAAAATGGCCAGTGCCTCGGCAGCAACTGTCACATCTTTGACCGCGGCAAGCCGCTCAGACTCGACTTTGATGGCCCGTTGGAGCTCGTCGAGCTTGTTCGACTCGCTCTCCATACGGTCGGCGAGCGTCTCCAAGTTGGCACCAAACTCGAGCTGTAATTGGGCCAGCCCGTTGATGATGTTTTTCACCGTGTAGCCCGAGGCGCGGTCGACAACTTGCTTGTCTTCGGCACGGGCAGCCTCCTCGGCCTTCGTGGTGATTTGGGCGGCCATCCGGTCGTGGGCCTTGACCAGGGATGAAAAAGCTTTCTGGATTTCTTCTCGGCTTGTTGGTTGGGTAGCTGTACTCATCGGGAACTCCAGCAGTGGGCGAGGAGGTGGTGGGACCGATTGGACGTCGACGTCCCGCCGGGACGCCTAGTAATGTCGCGCAAGAGGTTGATCTCGATCGGACAATGTGGGCCAAAAGTTTATGTCGACAGCTCTCGGCGATATCGAGCACATGGTGTTTGAAACAGGTGTCCGTGACGACATGTATGTGAGTTAGCTAGAAACGGTGAGATCCCAGGCCGGGTGGGCCACCGAGATGCGCGAACTCGGCTCGAACTAAATCGCCCGTTTCGTGGCAACGGTAGGCACTATGGGCGATTTTATTTTAGTTGTTGATACAAAAAAACCCGCACTGTGGCGGGCTTTTTGACCGGTGATTGCGACGCTTAGTCGGCCGAACCGGTATTGGGTTGTTTGGTCACCCGCAGATACGGCTTGATGGTTTTGTAACCGGGGAACTTCTCCTTGGCCTCCTCGTAGGAAACGCCGGGGACAATGATGACATCCTCGCCGTGCTTCCAGTTCACCGGGGTTGCGACCTTGTGATAGGCGGTCAACTGCAGCGAATCGACCACCCGCAAAATCTCCTGAAAGTTGCGGCCGGTGGCGGCGGGATAGGTCAGCGTGAGCTTGACCTTTTTGTCGGGGCCAATGATGAACACCGAGCGCACCGTGAGGGTGTTGTCGGCGTTGGGGTGAATCATGTCGTAGAGGGTTGCGACCTTGCGCTCCGGGTCGCCCAACAGCGGGTAGTTGAGAGCTGTCCCTTGGGTCTCCTCGATATCACCGGCCCAGCGCTTGTGGTCCGCGACCGGGTCGACGCTCAGGCCAACGACCTTGACGTTGCGCTTGTCCCATTCGGGCTTGAGCCGGGCAACCTCACCCAACTCGGTGGTGCACACGGGGGTGAAGTCCTTGGGATGGGAGAACAAAATTCCCCAGCTGTCGCCGAGGTATTCGTGAAAGTTGATGGTGCCAGCGGTGCTGTCGGCGGTGAAATCGGGGGCGGTGTCGCCAAGACGAATGGCCATGGATTGCTCCTTGCTGCAAAGTTCGGCCCGCAGGGCCGGTGTATGTGTGGGTGTTATACGCGAGCGATGTACCCGATTGACGACTTTCGCGTGACCTTTGCCAAAGCTGACCGTGGTAATCCTCGCATGCCATTTTTCGGCAACACGCCGGGTTATGACGCGGATCTTTGCTGTCGTGCGTTCGATGCACCTGCAAGCCAATCATGATTGGCGCTCGCGCTGTGGTCGACAGTTGGCGTTTGCCGGGTACCATGGCAGCCGTGCTGTCCCGACCGTTTACCCTCGCCATTGCCCTTGCCCTCACAGCCTGTGGTTCACAGGCTCAAAAACCCACCCCAAAACCAGTCGCTAAGGATTCGTCGCAGAATCCAGTGCTCGAGCACGAGGTTGTCGACATCGACGGCAACAAAAAGAACATGCGCGACTTTCAGGGCAAGGTTGCGCTGGTCGTCAACACGGCCTCACAGTGTGGCTTTACCCCGCAATACGAGGGCCTGCAGCAGCTCTACGACCGCTATCGCGAGCGCGGCCTGGTGGTGTTGGGTTTTCCCAGCAACGACTTTGGCGGCCAGGAGCCGGGCACCGAGGCCGAGATCAAAACGTTTTGCCAACAAAAGTTTCAGGTCAGTTTTCCGATGTTCGCCAAGGTCCACGCCAAGGGCTCAGACATCCACCCGCTGTACAAAACCCTGAGCGAGCAGACACCCGAGGGGATCCGGGGTGAGGTCAAATGGAACTTCACCAAGTTTTTGGTCGACCGCGAAGGCCGGGTGATCGGCCGGTTTGAACCCAACGTCGCGCCCCTCGACGCCGCCCTCACCGAGGCGGTTGAGGCTGCCCTGTGATCGGGATTTTCGTGTAACTGCAAGTACCGACCACTCGGCAGCGGCTACAGCTAAACTGCCGAGTGGGTCTCGTCGTCGTCGTCGTCATCCTCGTCCTCTGGAGGAGCCGGTGCAGCCCCACTTGCCTCAGGACGTGTGCGATTGCTGACCTTGGCCTTGCGAGTCTCCACGGTCGATTGCAACTTCTTGTGCTCGGGGTCGAGTGAAAACTTCACCCGCGCCTCGACATCGATCACAAGCCCGGCGATGACCTGCTGCATCAAGTCGACGGTGTCCATCCCGTCGAGAAATGAGCGGACTTCGGCCGAGACCATGCGGACAATTTCGGACTTGGTACCCGAGGCGAGTTCGGTGACGTATCCGCGACTTTTTCCGAGCGCGCCTTCGGGGTCGAGCAGGCCGGCGAGGCCCTCCCCTAGGCGCCTGCGAAAACTCGAGTGACTGTCGCGGTCGTCGAACTCGTCTTCGTCGTCGTAGGCTGGCATGTCGACCCCCACGGTACTGCGGTCGCGCGCAGGCGTCGACCACAAACCGAAGCGTTTGCGATTACTCCGGTGCAACCTCATCGTCGTCGCTCGCATCATCGTCTTCGTCGTCGGATCTGCGGCTCGTCGCCTGACTGGCTTCGTGTTTCTCACCTTCGTCGTCGTCGTCGTCGGTTGTGAAACCTAGGGTTTTGGTCACCAGCTTGTAGATGTCGGCCCCGAGCTTGAGACCGAAACCGGTGATGACGGCGCGCAATAGGATCTGCATGGGGCCGATCCTAGCAGGTTCGATCGCCGATCCTACCGACCCCGGCAATTTGTCTGACGGGCACCCAAGCCACCCGCCGGGCGGTGGTTTTTGAGCATGGGGTTCGAACCGAAAAAGTCGCGTATGTGTGGCATACGCGACGTATTTCGTGGGTAGGCGAGCCGGTGCGAACCCGGCTGCCTAGTTGGCTATTGCCCTCGCACTATGGCGCCGGGATCAGGCACACCCCAACGTCCTCGTACTGCGGCGGCGGCTGCCCCTCGAAAAACGAGATGCACTGTTCGTCACCGACACAGACGGCATCGGGGTCGGGATCGCTGAGGTCGCAAAACGACGAGCAGCAACCGTTGACGCCACCGGGGCAACCGTCGACTGCGTCGGGTGAGGAGCAGTTGAAGCCGGCGAGGCATTGATTGATGTATCCACACTCATCGGCGTGGGCAGACTCGCCGGTAACCTTAAAGCACACGAATGTGGTGCCTCCGCCACCGCGATAACAACCCTGTCCCTCGGGACAGTCCTGCAACAGCGGGTCGCAGGTGCCCAGGCAGATCGGTAGCGAACCGTCGTTGTAGACTTCGCAGTCGTTCCCGCTTTGTGGGCACTCCATGTTGGAGTCGCAAAACTCCGTGCAGGTGCCGCCAAAACCATCGTCGTCGGTGAGCAGGCAAATGAACCCGACATCGCAGTTGTCGACCCCGGTGTACTTGCCCCCTTCGATGTCGCAGGGGTCACCGACCTGGCCACTGCCGTTGACATCGACACAGACATTGATGCCCCACGGCTCACCCTCCGAGGGCGAGACTGCGGTGCACTTCTGTCCATCGGGACAGTTCTGCTCCATCGGGTCGCACTGGTTGGACGTCATCATGTCGGGCTCGACGAGGAACGTGGAGGGCTCCCCGGTCGAGGGATCACCGGTCGTCGGTTGCCCCGTGGTCGGTTGACCCGTGGTCGGCTCACCCGTTGTCGGCTGCCCCGTCGTCGGTTCCCCAGTCGGGTCGTCGGTGGTCGGCCCAGCGGTCGATGTGTCGGACGGGTCGTCACCCGTCGTGTCGGTTGCGCTGGCGCTCCCGGTTGTCTCGGTCTTGGACCCGCAGCCGGGGCTGGCTAGCAAAAACCCCGCACAAACGAGCCATGTTAAGCGAAGTGTCGTACGCTGCATGGTTTTTTCGTCTCCGTCATGTGGACGGTATCAAACATCGAACAAAAACGGCCACAAAAACCGACAAATCGGCAAATACTAGATTTCCTCGCAGATCATTCCCACGCATGCCGCACCCATTTCGCCCGCGTGCGCAACCCCGTGTAAGTGATCTCCACAAACTGAACACACGATGTTTATCTGAACAGATGCACGGGGTCTGCGCATGTCCGAATTTTCGCTCTAAAACACCTCTAAACTCGCAAATTCACAACAATGCGAATTGCTTGACCTGCGCGAATTGTTTATATACACCCGTTCAGTACACCATTTCACGCCAACCGGAGATACCAGGTGAAACCAGCCCTCACGCAGCGTCAGCGCCAAGCGCTCGATTACATCTCGAACTGCCTCACCGAACGTGGCTACCCCCCCACCCTCCGGGAAATCGGAGAGCACATGGGTATTCGTTCGACCAACGGAGTCAACGACCACCTCAAGGCACTCGAGCGCAAGGGCTACCTCGTGCGGGAAGAACTCAAAAGCCGGGCCCTGCGTCCGGTCGACATGATCAAGCCCAAGGCCAATCGCATCGAAGTCCCCATCCTCGGACGTGTCGCGGCTGGCGCACCTATCCTGGCCGAGGAAAATATCAGCGAGCGCGTCAGTATCGACCGCTACTTTCTGGGCTCGGCCAAGGCCAACGAAGTGTTCGGGCTCGTCGTCTCCGGCGAGTCAATGATTGAAGACGGTATCTACGACGGCGACTACCTGTTTGTCCGCAAACAAGCCACGGCCGAGCGTGGAGAAATCGTGGTCGCGATGATCGAGGGCGAAGCCACCGTCAAGCGCTACTTCCCCGAGGGCGACCGCATCCGCCTGCAGCCGGCCAACGCGACGATGCAGCCGATCTTCGTCAATCGCAGCGACGCGCGCTCACTCGACATCCTGGGCAAGGTTGTTGGGGTGTATCGCAACTTCAACAACTAACGAGCTCTCGCCCGATGGCAATCGATTACGTCAAGGGCGACGCCACCGCGCCGGTCGGTCCAGGCCCGCAGGTGATCGTTCATATCGTGAGCGATACAGGTGGGTGGGGAAAGGGCTTCGTGACGGCGATTTCGAAGCGCTGGTCTGCCCCCGAGCGCCAGTACCGGCGCTGGCATAAGGGAGATGTCGATCTCCCGTTCGCGCTGGGCGAGGTCGCGTTCGTCGAAGTTGAAACGGGCTCGCTGTGGGTCGCCAACATGCTCGCGCAAGTCGGAAACTATCCGAAAAAGGGCGTACCGCCGATCCGTTACGAGTCTGTGCGCGCGTGCCTTGCCCGCGTGCGAGCCTTCGCGCTCACACATGGTGCTTCCGTCCACATGCCGAGAATCGGCTGTGGGCTTGCCGGCGGCACCTGGGACAAGATCGGCGCGATTGTCGAAGAGGAACTCTCCAAGCACTCCGTGCAGGTCGTGGTCTACGACTTTGGTCGCTAAACCTCCTCCAGTTGCAGACACGAACCCCTCGGCTCGTTCCGGCCCGGCAGTCGACGCACACCGTTTTTTGTTTGAAAACGTTGGCATGTCGACCTGACACATACAGTTGGTTTGGCAGACGCGATAGTGGTCACACCGCACTCGCGCTAGTTTCGGCTACATTTGGAGGCACGTGCGGACGAGCCGCAAAAGAACTTCGACAGGGATCTTGGCGCTGTGTTTCGCCCTGTCACTCGGGATTAACTACGCCGCGGTTGTGGTTGGCCTGCAGGTCCTTGTCGAGCGCGAGCGGCCAACGCTTGTGACCGCCGATGCGAGGATCAAATCGTGTCGCGATGGGCTCGAGCGTAGCGGGGACCTTTTGCAAGACTCGCTCAGCGGTGACGTCTCGCAACTCGCGGGTGGGGTCGAAGCTTTTTTGCTCGGGGCCGAATGTCCGCCCGAACCGGTGCCCATGGAAGTTGCGTTGCTCGAGGAGCCAACGCCTGTACCTCCCGCACCCGAACCCGAGTTACAACCCGAGCCCGAGCCCGAGCCCAAACCCGAAAAAAAGCCGCAAGAGCCCGAGCCCGAACCTGAGCCCGAACCCGAGGTCACGCCACAGCCCGAGCCCGAGCCCGAGCCCGAGCCGCAACCTGAGCCTGAGCCTGAGCCCGAAAAACAACACTTTGTGCTCGAGCAACTCAAGATGGTCGAGCAACTCGATGAGTTCGACGAGCAGGACAGCCCCGACGACGCGGAATACCTGTCGAACATCAACCGCGATGTCGAGGAACAAACCCGGGCCGAGGTCACCAATTTAGTTGAAGATGCAAAGGTTCCCGAGGCCAGCCAACAGGAGCCGAGCAAGGAGCCCGAGGTTGGGACCGCCGACGAGACCAAAATCGCCGAGCTCGAAGAACAAAAAAGTCAGGTCAACCGCAAGGCCCCCAACGAGACCCCGCAACCGGTCGACAAGCGCCCGGAGCAGCAAGACCCCAAACCGACCTCGCTGTTGGCCCTACGCGAGCAAGCGCCGCGCGACCACAAGGAGGCGATGACCCGTCACGATGCCCTGGCCAACGCCGCCGACGACGGCAACCTCAACCCCGACCGGCCCGAGGCAGCGAGTTTGCAGGCCCGCGACCAGCAGGCCCGGGTCGATCGCCACGACAAAAAATTCCAGTTCAAGCTCTCGCAAAACGACCTCGACGCGCTTTACGGCAAGGACCTGCAAGCCAAGAAAAACATCATCAGCCAGCGCGAGAGTAAGAAAAAAGGCATCTGGGAAGATGCCCGCAAGCGCTGGCAGTCGCCGCTTGAAAACATGGTCCCCGAGGTTCGCCCCGGCAACCAAACGGCCCTCAAGTCACGCAAGCACCCGTTTGCCCGCTACATCGCCCAGATGCACCGCTCGATCCACGACGCCTGGGCATGGGGCTACCTCGACGGCCTCGATACCCGCGGCCGCGGCCACGCGCTCAACGACGAAAAACTGTGGACCCGGGTGGAGATTGTCCTCAATGGCAACGGCACGATCGATAAGGTCCGGACCGTGCGCTACTCCGGCAACATGACATTCGATGCAGCTGCAAGGGAAATTGTCTACGCCGCCGGTCCCTACCCCAACCCGCCGCGATCGATCCGCAGCGGCAATGGCAAGATTTATATGCACTGGGCGTTTCACCGCGACGCCCGGGCCTGCGGCACATTCGGTGCATCACCATTTATTTTGGACAACGCCGGCCAGGGCGATCGCCCCGACCCGACCCACGAGGTCCGACCGACAACGTCGCAACTGCGAGCCAATCGCAGCAAACGCCTGGCCAAACAGGTGGGTCCCACCACCAGTGGCCCAGAAGGTCCGGCCCCACCACCAGGCACACCCCGCGGCGGCGGTTCTGGGGGAGGTTCACACGCGGGCCACAACCACGGTCCCGGCGGCCACGGTTCGGGTTCACACGCGGGGCACAACCACGGTCCCGGCGGTCATCCACCGCCAGGCCCAATAGCCAAGGGCCCACGGGGTCAACAGGCGGTCCCGCTGCTGCCCTCGCGCAGTGAGCAACCCAAGGCCAACGAAACCGCCGACCCGCGGGCCAAGCAAACCGCCGAGGGCTGGATCAACCTCCTGCGCAAGGCCGACGTCGAACGCATGGTCGGCCGCAGCAGCGTGCCGTTTTATGCCGGCGACCAAATCGTTGCACGTACAAAAAAAGAGCTCACCGAAGTCCTGCGCTCGATGGCCGACGAGGCCCGCGGGAAAAAGGCGACCGCCGTCAAGGTCTACACCGCCGCCGGCCTGCGCAAGAAATTCGGAGGGCTCCCGGCCGGCGTCGTCGAGGGCCGCCCGCGCAACTACGCGGTCACAAAAATCGGCGGCAGCCACCTGATCTTGCTGCTCGAAAAACGGTTTGGTTCGTGGCGGGTCATCGGCATGACCCAATGAACCCACTCTCAGCAAACCCCGATATCCATCCCTCGGGATAAGCTTGGTGACCGGTCCACGGCGAAGCTCTGCCGCAACCTCTCCTCGCTAACTAGCCGATGAACTCTGCCCCCACCCACGGCACCAACACCTTGGGCACCTTCACCCGACCGTCGGCTTGCTGGTGATTCTCGAATATCGCAACCAGGGCCCGGGAGCATGCCACGGCTGTCCCATTGAGCATGTGGCAGTACTTGGGCTTTTGCTTCTTGCCGTCGACCGCCTCCGGGCGATAGCGAATTTTGAGGCGGCGTGCCTGGTAGTCGGTGCAGTTACTGGTGCTGGTGATCTCGCCGTAGGCATTGCGCCCGGGCATCCAGGCCTCGAGGTCGTACTTGCGGTAGGCGGGGCCACCTAGGTCGCCACTGGCGATGTCGAGGACGCGATAGGGGATTTCGAGACCTTGAAAAATCTCCTCCTCGATCGCCAGCAGCTTGTCGTGCATCAGGTCGCTTTGGTCTGGTGTTGTAAATGCAAACAACTCGACCTTGGTGAACTGGTGGACACGGTAGAGTCCGCGCGACTCCTGGCCGGCGGCTCCGGCCTCGGTGCGAAAGCAGTGCGAAAGCCCGGCGACCAGCAACGGTAGTTCTTCCTCCGCGAGGATGCTGTCGGCCAGCATGCCCCCGAGGGTGATTTCGGCGGTGCCCACCAGGCACAGGTCGGAGCGCTCGATGCTGTAGACCTGGGTCGACTCGCCCCGCGGGTTGAAACCCAATCCGTCGAGGATGTCGCGGCGGGCCAAGTCGGGGGTGATGTGGAGGGTAAACCCGTGCTTTTGGGCAACCCCTAAGGCGTAGCGCTGCAGGGCCAAGTCGAGCAGGACCGCGGCGTTTTTCAGGTAGTACCACTTTTGCCCGGCGACCCGTGCACCGGCACCAAAGTCGACCCAGGCACGCTCCTCGGCCAGCTCGAGGTGATCTTTGGGCTCAAACCCCTCGGCTTGAAAATCCCGGGGTGTCCCGACCTTGCGCAGCTCCTTGTGGTCGCTGTCTAGGTGCCCGGTGGGGACTGCGGGATGGGTCAGGTTTGGGACACAACGCCAGGCATCGTCGCGGGCGGCTTGGGCCTGCTCAGTCGCTTCGGCCAGTTGTTTTTCGCGTTCTCGCAACTCGCGGCCGGTGGCGATCAGGGGTTTGCGCGCCGCCGCCTGCTCGGCCTTGGGCAACTTCCCGACCTTGCGCATGGCCGCCGAGTTGTCGTTTTGCTGACGCCGCAGCTGCTCCTGTTGATGCAGTAAATCGAGGTAGTCTTGGTCGAGTTTTTGCAGTCGCGCGGTGGTCTGCTCGGCCCACGAATCGGCCTGCAAATCGACGTCGTCAAAAATCCGCACGCGGCGTTTTTTGAGGTTGTCGCAAACGGACTCGGGCGCTTCGCGCAGTACCTTGATGTCGAGCATGGCGCCGGACTTGTAACGCGATCGCTTGGTTTGTTCACGTCGTATCGGCGATCCGCTTGGCACGGTGCGACCAAAGCCGTGCTTGTGCCAGCTCACAGGTATCGTTGCCGTCACCTGATTTCATCGTGGAGACTGGAGCCTCGCGCCAACGATGTTGTCGAGCGCGGCCTCCTGCGATCGTCCCCACGACAACGGCGCCGGCCCACCGCAACGAAATCCGGCCGGTGCGGCACTTGACCTGCGTGGCTTGGTCGTCCATCCTCGCTCGCCAATCCCCGCCGCGATGCGGCGAAAAACCCAAAGCGAGACAGATTCATGGGAAAACTCGATAACCGCCGGACCATCAAAATGCGTCGCCGCCGTCGCCAGCTCAAGCTCAAGGCGCGTCTGCGTCGCCGCGCTGCCGAAGTTCGGGCCGAGCGCGCCAAAAAGAAATAATTCGCCACGAGGCGAGCGTATCCCGGGCATCTCACGTCCCGGGAGGCGGGTTCATCCGCCAACCAGACCCGATGTGACGACCAAATCGCAGGTAACTGTGCTTTCGGTCGACTTCGGGTCAAACTTCTGGCGCGGCTGGTAACAACGCTAGACGCGCTCGGATCTGTATATGCACACGCAGCCCCGTACCCTCGTTCTCGTGTTTGGTGGCCGTAGCTCGGAGCACGAAGTCTCCCTGCGCAGCGCAACCTCGGTCCTGCAAGCTGTCGACCGCGAGCGGTTCAAGCTCGTGCTGTTGGGCATTGGCCGCGATGGCTCGTGGACGACCGGGCCGTGTCCGAGCGCCGAACAAGCATCGCCAGCACTGCTCGCTGACATTGTCGCCAACGGCACCCCGGTCCCCGACATTCGGGCCCTCCACGCCGACGTCGTGTTTCCGGTGTTGCACGGGCCCTACGGCGAAGACGGCACATTTCAAGGGTTGCTCGAGGCGTTCGGGCTTCCCTATGTCGGTTCGGGCGTGCTCGGGTCGTCGCTTTGCATGGACAAGGCCATCAGCAAACACGTGTTGCACAACCTCGAGCCCGCGGTCCCGCAGATCCCGTGGATCGAGTGTGATGCCCGGCTGTTGCCCTCGTCGCTGCCCGCACTCACAGCTGCCGTCGAGCGCAAGCTCGGCTACCCGTGTTTTGTCAAACCGGCAAACCAGGGCAGTTCGGTGGGCATTACCAAGGCCCACAACGCGACCGAACTCGCCACCGCACTCGCACTTGCCGGGCGCTACGATGCCAAGGTTGTGGTCGAGAAGGCCGTCGACGCCCGCGAGATTGAGCTCGCTGTTTTAGGCGATGGCGGCCCCGAGACAATCGTCAGCGACCCCGGTGAAATCGTCCTCCCGCCGAACACCTGGTACGACTACGACACCAAGTACATCGCCGATGTCGCCGGCCTCGAGATCCCGGCCAAACTTCCCGGCCCGGTGATCGCCCAGCTAAAACACTTGAGTCTACAAGCATTTCGCGCCTGTGGTTGCCATGGCCTGGCGCGGGTCGATTTTTTGCTCGAGCGCAAGACCGGGGTGCCGTACCTCAACGAGATCAACACCCTGCCCGGGTTTACCAGCATCTCGATGTACCCCAAGTTGATGGCGCACGCGGGTGTTGCCTACTGCGAGCTCATCACCCGGCTGTGCGAGCTGGCGCTTGCTCGCCACCGCCAACGCGCAACCCTACACCTCACCCGCGACTGACGGGCCCGCTGCAAACGGCGTCATCAGGCACGAACTTGCTGGCACATCTATGTGCTGGTACATACACAGACAATTCGGTGTGACACCGGCCACAAGCGTCGGTCGCCGGTGAAATACCCTCGGCCCCTTTTGGTCCACGGACATCATGAAATCTCTGTCGCCTGTTGCCCTTGTCCTGTTGCTCACCCTGCCCCCGGCCTGTGGAGGTGATCCCGGCACCGGGTCGAGTACCGACGCTTCGACCTCACAGGCGAGCGAGACCAGCGAAAGTGGCGAGCCAACCGGGACCACAGGAGAGCCGACCACAGCTGGCCCATCTGGCTCCGATTCGGATGCCACCACCGACGCGACCACGACAACTGCGACAACATCCGACGCGACCACAAGCGACAGCGACACCAGCGAGACCACCGACGAGCCTACGACCTCGACAACCGATGCGACCACCGATCCGAGCGAGACTGACACCGACACCGACACCGGGGGTGTGGTTTACGAGGAGCTGACCTGTGTCCTTGTACTTGCATGTGCAGAGCCCTGCGAAGATGAGGCCTGTTACGAGGCCTGCCTAGAGCTCGGCAGCGAAATCGGGGCCGGCGAAGCCCATGCGCTGGTGCTGTGTGACATCGAAAACATGTGTAACGGCGATGAGCAGTGCCTCGAAGCCAACTGCGGCGACGAGCTTTTTGCCTGCTACTCCGGCCCACTCACCTGCCCCGAGATGATCGATTGCCTCGATTTTTTTTGCGACCCGGGCTACGAAGGCTGCGAGCTCAACTGCCTGTACGAGGGGACATTTGACGACCAGCCGACCTTCGGTGAGCTGTTTGAGTGCGCCGTTGAAAACGGGTGCTTCGATGCCGAGTGCACCAACGCCAACTGCCCGGACGAAGTCGCGGCCTGCTTTATGTAGCTGCCCGGGCACGCTGCTGCTGCCCTGTGCACCCCGGCGATCGATTGTGCCCGGCCGCGATCCGCCGATAAGTTGGGTACTCGGCTCGAATATGGAACAGATGTTTGGGAACAACAGCCGCTTGCGAGGCGTCAGCGAGGCAACCCAACATGTGCGGAATTATTGGCTATACCGGAGCACGGGACGCGGTCCCTCTGTTACTCGAAGGCCTTCGTCGGCTCGAATACCGCGGCTACGACTCAGCCGGCGTCGCGGTGGTTCATCCCGAAGGTAAGGGCCTACAACTAGCGCGGCGCGAAGGCAAAATCGCCGGTTTGACGGAGGAGCTCGACGCCCACCCGCTGGCCGGAAGTTGCGGCATCGGGCACACGCGCTGGGCGACCCACGGGGCCCCTTCGCAGGTCAATGCCCACCCCCACCGCGCCGGACGTCTGGCCGTGGTCCACAACGGGATCATCGAAAACCACGCCGAGCTGCGCCGCGAGTTACTCGCCAAGGGTTGTGTGTTTGAGAGCGAGACCGATACCGAGGTCATCGCCCACCTCATTGTCCAGGCCCTCGCCGAACTCGACTGTGAGCTGATCGAGGCGGTCCATCACATCCAGGGGCGACTGTCGGGCAGTTGGGGGCTTGCGGTCGTGCACGAAGGCGAGCCCGATGCGCTGGTCGTTGCCCGCCACAACTCGCCGCTTGTCATCGGCCTCGGCGGCAGTGGTCCGAGTGTGTCTGAAGGGACAGCTGAAGGTCCGGAGAACTTTATCGCCTCCGATGTTTCGGCCGTGCTCGCCCACACCCGGCTGATCGTTGACCTAGAAGAGGGTGATGTCGCCTGTGTTCGCCCGGGTCACCTGCAAATTCTCGACCGCGACGGCAAGTCGATCCGGCGTCCCCGCAGGCGGATCGACTGGAGCCCGATGGCCGCCGAAAAGCAGGGCTACAAGCACTTTATGCTCAAGGAAATCCACGAGCAGCCGCGGGCCATTCGCGACACGGCCCTCGGGGCAACGGTCACCGAAGACGATGTCGAGTTCGATGGCCTCGACCTCCCGCTTTGCCCCGAAACCCGCCTTGTGATGGTCGCCTGCGGGACGTCGTGGCACGCCGCCCTGACCGGCAAATACCTGATTGAGCGGCTGGCTCGGATCCCGGTTGAGGTCGATTTGGCCAGCGAATTTCGCTACCGCGACCCGATTTTGAAACCCAGCGATATCGCCGTCGCCATCAGCCAATCGGGCGAGACCGCCGACACGCTCGCGGCCCTGCGCGAGGCCAAGTCGCGCAACACCCACACGTTTGCGGTGTGCAACGTCCAGGGCTCCACCCTTACACGGGTGGCCGACAACGTCATCTTTACCCGGGCCGGTCCGGAGATAAGCGTTGCCTCGACCAAGGCGTTTACCACCCAACTCACCGTCATGACGATGCTGGCGATCCACCTCGGGCGCCGGACCGGCAACCTCAGCCCCGAACGCGCGGCCGAGTTGCTCACCGGATTGCGCGAGCTCCCGGCCGTGGTCGAAAACTTGCTGGCACAACAATCGGCGATCAAAATCATCGCGCGCCGCTACATGGGCGCCCGCGACTGCATCTACCTCGGCCGCGGGCTGTGTTTCCCGGCCGCCCTCGAAGGTGCACTCAAGCTCAAGGAAATCAGCTATATCCACGCCGAGGGCTACGCCAGCGGCGAAATGAAGCACGGCCCGATCGCCCTGATCGACGAGCAGGTCCCCGTGGTGGTGTTGGCACTCAAGGGCCCCGGTTACGAAAAGGTCGTGTCCAACCTCGAAGAGGTCCGGGCCCGCGGCGGTAAAATCATTGCAGTTGCAACCATGGGCGACCACGAAATCGGTGACCTCGCCGACGATGTGATTTTGATTCCCGATGTGCCCGAGGAGCTCCAGCCGATTCCCGCGAGTGTCCCGCTACAGCTGCTGGCCTACCACTTTGCCGACCTCAAGGGCACCGACGTCGACCAGCCGCGCAATCTCGCCAAGTCGGTCACCGTCGAGTAGACCAGCTGAGGATTCTTCCCCCACCCGCGGCTTTTTTCGCATCCACCCGCGGGTGCTTGGCGGCCGACGACATCGGTTTTGGTTGGCACGATGGTTGCTCAGTCATCCGCACGGGTGCTCACCGAGCATCGACCACCGGAGGCAACCATGACCCACAGCTACGAATTTTTTGAGCTCGACACCGACTGTCCCAACACCTTTGGCTTTCGCGTCCACGGCCCCCTCACCACCGAGGCCATGCACGCATTCATCGAGCGTCTCGAAGCTATCGAGGCATCCGGCAACAAGGCCCGCTGCTACCTCGACCTCGTCCACTACGAGGGGTTTGAGCTGGGTGTGATCCGCGAAAAAATCTCCCACGTCAAAACCCTGTGGCACGCGATCGACCGCGTCGCCTATGTGATCGACAGGTCGTGGATGACGGCCGCGGTCAATCTACTCGATGCATTTACACCGATGCACATCCGGGCTTTTGACCACAGCCAAGCCGCCGAGGCAACCGCCTGGGTGTTGACCGGCGACGGGGCTGTAGCCGCGGCCTAGCAGGCCACCAGTACAACTACGTTTCACGAAACGCGTCCTCGACAAACTCATCTGTGCGAGGCGACGCGCGAGAAAACCTCGGGCTGCTAGCAGACAACTTGTTTGCGAGATGGCGAGCGAACCGACACCGCGTGCGGTCGAGGTTCGCTCGCAGGCGTCTGGGCTCGCTTGCCACCAAATGGCCTGTAGATGACACGCGGCCATCGCACAGGCGGGCGAAGTTGTCCGATCGCGTCACAACTTCATCACATAACTTCGATATACAAGGTTCTCCGGGCGGACCGCACCACATCGAGCAGACGTATCGGGCTATCATGGGGCCCAGGAGTCTTGCGATGCTTGCGTTTGGCCACCGCGGTCTGCCGAAAGGCGATGCTGTCGAAAATACGATCCCCGCGTTTCGCAACGCACTCGAGTCTGGCCTAGATGGAGTCGAGCTCGATGTCCAACTCACCCGCGACCACGAGGTTGTGGTGTTTCACGACCGCGACCTGCGACGCATGTTTGGCCGCTACGAACGGGTCGACACACTGACGTGGCGACAGCTCGCCGGTCTTCGCCTGCCCGGGGGCGGTAAAATTCCGCGCCTGGGTGATGTCGTGGATATCTGGCCCACCGGAAGTTGGTTATGCATCGACCTCAAGGGGATCAGCGAAACCCTCGCCAGCGCCTGTGTCGAGATCCTGCGCGGACGTCCGAGCGTGATCTTGAGTAGCACCGACCCGCGACCCCTGCTACACGCCCGCCGGGCCGGCAGTGGCTACGAACACGTACTCGGTTTGTCGGCCAAGAGCACCCCGTTTTTACACCTTCAAGGGGCCGCGCATTACCGGTTTCAGGGCGTGCACATTGACCACCGCCTGACCACAGCGGCGATTGTCGAGCGCTACCACGGACAGGGACTCAAAGTTGGTGTTTATACAACAAAGTCGCCTGAGCAACTTGCGCGCGCCCGTGCGTTTGGCGTGGATCGGGTGATCACAACCACGGCCCCTGCGGGCGCTGCTAGCTGACATCGCTATATCAACGACCGTGACAGGCTCCGCAGGTCACAAGTAATTGGCCATACACCTTTGTCCGCTGCGGAACTGTAGACGCCTTGCTCGCTGCCTGCGCCAGCTCGCCGATGTGGGCAATCCCGGCGTGTTGTTCGGCTGGCGTACGCTCGTGGTTGGCATCGGCGAGCGGGTCTCGCAGCAGGGCTTCGGCACCGCGTTGCCAGTCGTCGTCGGACGGGCGGACCAGCCCCTCCCACATCCGATCCATCGCCCACTGATGTAGTTGCATCTGCATGGCGGGCGTGGGTGCATCGGGCTCAGTCGGGCTTTTGACCGCCGGCGACACTCCATGTTTTTGGTGGCAGGCCCCACACATTTGGCTCGCGTCGGCAAAGGCCGAGGCCGCAGCTTTCGGGTGGCGACCCGCGGGCACAAGCTTGGCTGCCGTCGCCACGCCACCAAAGAAAGCGTCGCCGGCGGTCGGCAACTTCGAGATCAGTGCATCTACAGACTTCTGGGTGGCGCCACCATGTTGGCCAGCGATCAACTTGGCACGCACCTGCAACAGCGCCCGATCGAGCTGTGGCGCGTGCGCGCGGGTCTCCGTTGCCGATTGCGGTTGCGATTTTGGGGGCGCGTCGTGACCGGCCTTACCGGCTTGACCGGTCTGCGCGGTCGGGTCGCAGGCGGTTACGGCAAGCGCGACAACGAAAAAACGATGCATATTCAAACCTCTTGCAGGGCCCGTGCTCACCCGGCCGAGGGTAGCAACATGCGACCGATTGGCACAGCCTGCAGTTTTCTGGCGACGGATTGGTAAGACCGGCCCACGACTTGCATAGGCTGAATACGAGGAAACAAGATGACCACGACCATTAGTGAGTACATGACGCGAAACCCCATGACCATCGCCCCCAACCTCCGGCTTGAAGATGCCCGCGAGCGGATGTACGTCAACAACATCCGTCACCTCGTGGTCGTCGACGGGCCGACCGTTGTCGGCGTGCTGAGTACCCGCGACCTCTACCTGCTTGCTTCGCTGGTCAAGCTCGACCAGGCCGAAGTGACGGTGGCCTCGGCGATGGCGGTCAAACCATTTACGTGCGGCCCGCAGACCCCCCTACTCGATGTCGCCCGCGAGATGGAGGCTCATCGCTATGGCTGTGCGGTGGTCATCGATCAGGGTAAACCGGTGGGGATTTTTACGACCACCGATGCGCTGCGTGCCCTACGTGCGCAACTGCTCGGGGTCAAGGTCCCGCCACAGGTGCGTCCCAGCCACGAAATGGCCCCGCATGAACGCGAGAAAATCAAACACCACGTGCGCCTAGGCGATCTCGCACCGGCGACCAAAGTCGGCACCGCGCTCGGCCAAAACCTCGGCTAAACATGCACATACATCTCGTGAGCGGACGGGTCCCTGCGACCCGCTCCGCTCGACGCTTTTTAAGTCGCTCACCAAAAACCCTAAACAGTACGGTCAGGGTCAAACACCTTCGCTAAACCCGCTCAACTCTCAAAGCGCCGATATTCCTCCAAAGTCAAGAACCCTAAACGCCCATCGAAGTGTGTTGAGCGGGTGACGCGGGGGGTCCCGCACTTCGACCGGAGGCCGCACCGACGTTAAACCTTCAACACGATCGCCACCAGACCGCGACTTGTGCCTCTTCATCGCGTCACCACTGTGTGCTCCCGGAGGCTCGAAGTGGTGACCGGACAAGCCGGCCCTCGCGGCAGGACCCGCGACGCCCATCGAAGCTCGCTAGGCACGTGGAGTCGACGACCGACGTCTGCCCTCGACCAAGCTGAACCTGCTGCGCTCAACCTCCAGCATGCACCTACGAGTGCGCGGACGGGCCCCTGCGACCCGCTTTGCTCGCAGCTTTTAAGTAGCTGGCCAAAAACCCAAACAGCATGGTCATAAAAAAGCCGTTGATAAACATGATCGTCCACGAGGAAAGCGTCTGCATGGTGGTTCACCTTGCAAGAACCGTGGCATCGCCAGCGGCCGGAACTTTCGCGCAAACCCGGGTTTGGACACCGGCCTGGCGACCGCCGCGAGGCCCCGCGGGAAATCATCCCCACGTCCGCCAATTCTTCCTCAGAGGTTCCGACACATCTTCACGCTATCGGGCCCGTATGGGCACGTTGGCGACAAATGAAGTTGGCACCGCCGTTGCAATGTCAGGGAGCGACAACTTCTAAAAGGAGCAAACACCATGCAAACGCTTACCGCAATCTCACCCTGGCACGTCGAATGGGCAACCCTCGCCACCTTCGTGGGGTTTTGGCTATTTTTTATCCTCCACGTCGCCGCCGCGTTTTTCTTTGTCAGCAGCCGCGTCCATGAGGACGTCGAGGTCTAACCCTGCTGCGACTGAAGTGCGCGCGCGCGTTCGATGGCCTGCAACAACTCACCCTCGCTAAACGGCTTGTTGATAGCGATGTCCCCGTCTTGGATCTTGCCTTCAGCCCGCAAATACTCGGGGTCGTGGGCAGACATGTAAACCGTCGCGAGTTGGTTTTCAGCTGACTTTGAGGCCAACTCGGCGCCGGTCATCCCGGGCAAGATCATATCGGTCACCAGCACGGTTACCGGGCAACCTGGCTGTTGCAGCAGGTCGAGGGCCGTCTCCCCATCGGCCGCCTCGGACACGGTAAACCCGTGCTTTTCGAGGTAGTGACGCAGGGTCATGCGCACGAGGGTGTCGTCCTCAACGATCAACACCGTGGCCGCTGTTTGCCGCGGCTTCGGTCGTGACTTGGCCGGCGAACCGCTCGGTGCGGAACAGGTGGGAAACCGAATGCGAAAGCACGAGCCCTTGCCAATCTCGCTTTCGACGGCGATCGAGCCTCCCACGCGGTCGACAATGCCGTAGACCGTCGACAGCCCAAGGCCGGTCCCCTCGCCCTCACCCCGGGTTGTAAAAAACGGCTCAAACGCGTGGCTACGGGTCTCTTCGTCCATTCCACAGCCGGTGTCGCGGACCACCAAAACGGCCATCGGGTCGTCGACAAACACCTCTAGGTCGAGCCGTCCACCGTCGCTCATGGCATGCCGAGCATTGACCACGAGGTTGAGTAGGACCTGTTCAACCTGACCTGCGCCACAGCGGACCCACACCGGTTGCTGGGGAAGTTCCCGGGTCAGGGTGATATTTTCCCCAATCAGGCGCTCGAGCATCGGACCGAGCTCAAAGACCAGGTCAACCAGGTCGCAGGCCTGCGTTTCTTCGGGGGGACGGCGGCTAAAACTCAGCAACCGTCGCACGAGGGCACCGCCCCGCCGCGAGGCCCGACGCAGATCATCGATGTAGCTACATGCAGCGTGGTCGGGTGGAAGGTGCTCGAGGGCCATGTCGGCACAGCCGCTGATCCCCATCAACAGGTTGTTGAAATCGTGGGCAATCCCGCTGGCGAGTCGGCCCACCGCCTCCATTTTTTGAGCCTGCAAAAACTCCCGCTCGAGTTGCTTGACGCGGGTGAGGTCGCGCAGGATGCCGGTAAATAGTCGCCCCCCGGGAAACCGCGCTTCGCCCACCGAAAGATGCAAGGGAAACGTAGTCCCGTCTTTGCGCAGGCCGGTGACCTCGCGGCCGATACCGATGATCTTGGCCTGCCCGCCCCCGCGGTAGGACTGGATGTATCCGTCGTGGCGGCTGGCGTCGGGCTCGGTCATCAGCATGGCCACACTCGAACCGACGACTTCCTCGGCGGCGTAGCCAAACATCCGTTCGGCCGCTGGGTTCATGGTCTCAACCTGCCCCCGCTCATCAATGGTGATGATCCCATCGACAGCCGAATCGACGATCGCGCGAAGTCGAGCCTCGCGTTTTAGGGTCTCACCGACGTCCATTTGCCGCCATCCTACGACGCCGAACCGGTTGTTCGAGCGGGTAATATTTCCCACTTTTCCGGAAAAATCGGGAAAAATCCCCATATCACTGCGGTAATCGTCCCCAGTGTGGCGATTTATCAGATCCGAAAGTGGCACCGAAGCTGCAAGGGAGTTCGTCGAGGAGAACCGATATATGGGGAAGGCAACCATCCTAGTCGTCGACGACGAACGTTTGATCCGCTGGTCGCTACGCCAGCGACTCGAAGCCGAGGGGTACGAGGTGATTGAGGCCGCCGACGGGACCGAGGCGCTAGCCTGCTTTACCCGCGGCGTCGACACGGTCCTGCTCGACTACCGGATGCCAGATATCGACGGCCTAGAAGTGTTGCAGCGCATGCGGGCAGAAGACCCGGATGTCCCGGTTGTCATGCTCACCGCCCACGGCAGCATCGAGCACGCTGTTTTCACAATGCAAGCCGGTGCCTTTCACTACGCCGGCAAGCCGTTCAACCTCGACGAAGTTGCCCTGACCGTCAAAAATGCGCTCGAGACCAACCGCCTGCGCCGCGAAGTTCGAGCGCTCAAAGCAACCCGCGAGCAGGCCCCTTCGCTCGCCGGCATCGTTGGCAACTCCCCAGCCATGCAACAGCTCAAACGCCTGCTGCAGCGGATCGCCCAAAGCCCCGGCTCGACCGTACTGATCACCGGCGAAAGTGGTACCGGCAAGGACCTCGCAGCCCGGGCCCTGCACGCGACATCGACCCGCAAAGATGGCCCGTTTCTCAACATCACCTGCTCGGCCCTGCCCGAGAACCTCCTCGAAAGTGAGTTGTTTGGCCACGAGCGCGGGGCGTTTACCGACGCCAAATCCCGCAAACAGGGTCTGTTTGAACACGCGATCGGCGGCACGATTTTTCTCGACGAAATCGGCGAAATGTCGCCCTCGCTACAGGCCAAACTCCTGCGGGTGCTCGAGTCCAAGTCGTTTCGCCGGGTCGGCGGGGCCGTCGATATCCGGGCCGATGTCCGGGTGATTGCAGCTACAAATGTCGACCTGCGAGAAGCTGTCCGCAAGGGCACCTTTCGCGAGGATCTCTACTACCGACTCGCCGTCCTCACCGTCGAGATGCCCCCCCTGCGCGAGCGCGAGGGGGACGTCGAGCGCCTGTGTGCGTTTTTCCTGCAGCACTTTTGCAAGGAGTTTGGCAAACAGGTCCGCGGGATCGACCGCGACGGCCTGTTGATGCTGCGCCACCACCCCTGGCCCGGCAATGTGCGAGAGCTTCGCAACGCCCTCGAGCGCGCCGTGTTGCTGACCGACAGCGAAATGCTCGGCGCCTCGGACTTTGAGTTTTTGCGCCGCGGCAACGCCCCGGGGACAGCCTTTCGCTTGCCGGCCGAGGGCATCGACTTTCGCGCCCTCGAACAGGACTTCGTCGAGCAGGCACTCGCCCGTGCCGGTGGCAACCAAACCCGGGCTGCGACCCTGCTGGGCATGAACCGCGACCAGATCCGCTACCGCATCGAGAAATTTGGCCTGTCGCGTCGACGCTCAACTGGCTAGATCTATTTGCAGCTACAAGGTTTTCAAACCATGGTCGCCTCCCCATCATCCCTCGCCGATCTCGTTGGCCTCGTCGCCCTGCGTTTTGATGCCGCTATGCGGCTCACCGAGGCGACCGCACAGGCGGGCGCACAGCTCGGCTCCGACGCCGTATGTCCGGGTGTCAGCCTGCGGGAGCTCGAAGCTGCCGGAGCTCTCTACCCGGGTGTCACCGAGGATGCCCAGGCCGTGCGTGCCGGCCTGGTCGCCAGCGAAAAACAGGTGCGTGGGCGCGACGGTGCGGCCCTGCTCGTTCGAATTGCCCACGACCCCACGGGTCGGCAAGCCGACGAGCACCCCGGGGTTGTCATTCGCCTGACAGATGTATCTGCATTTTTTCATCACCACGAGGGGGTTGCCCGGGCCCTTGCCGAGGTCGCCGACTACAAACATGCTCTCGACCGTTCGAGCATCCTGTCGATGACCGATCGCGAGGGGCGGATCGTCCACGTCAACGACCTGTTTTGCCAGGTCACCGGCTACAGCCGCAGCGAACTGATTGGCAAAAATCATCGAATCGTCAACTCGGGGTATCACCCCAAGGCGTTCATGGCCCAGCTGTGGTCGACCATTCTCGCCGGCGACGTGTGGAGTGGCACCATCCGCAACCGGGCCAAGGACGGTACCTACCACTGGGTATATACAACGATTGTCCCGCTCAACGACAACCACAACCAGCCCGTGCGGTTTTTGGCGATCCGTAACCTCGTGCGCGCGCCCGCGGACGAGGCCACCCCACGCCCGCCGAAACCAGTGCGTCCGAGCCGGTGGTTCGACGATGCCCCGGTTGGGGTTGCCCTGACCAACGCCCAGGGCCTGGTCGATGAGGCCAACGCGGCCCTGCTCAAGTTGCTCGATCGCCCCGAGCAGGAGGTCGTTGGTTCACAGCTACACACCTACCTCCCCGACGACCACGATCTCACCCATGCGTGGATGGATGTGTTTGCCGGCCGGCGCGAGAGTGTGCGTGGCGAGTACCAACTCAAGGTCCCGGGGCAGCGTGTCCTGTGGGTCCGGCTGACAACCTGGCGCCTGCCTACCCCGCCGGGCCACCCCTCGGTCCTCGCCCATATGTTTGAGGATACAAGTAGTCTGCACGAGGCCGCGATTCAACTGCGCAATACCTCGCAGCTGGCCAAGTTGGGTGAGATGGCTGCGGTGGTTGCCCACGAGGTCAAAAACCCGCTTGCCGGCATTGGCGGGGCCCTGCAAATCATCTCGGAGCGACTGCCCGAGGCCACGCCCGAGCGCGAGATTTTGGGGGAGATCCAGGCACGTCTGCACAAACTCAACGAACTCGTCAATGGCCTGTCGCGGTTTGCCCGGCCGATTCGTGTGCAGCACCCCATGCAAACCAATTTGATGAGCCTGATTGGCAATGTCGCAAGCACCATGCGGCGCAAGTACACGACCACCGGCATCACCTGCGAGGAGCACGGCGATTGCCTGGTCGATGGCGACCTCAAATTGCTCGAGGAGATGTTTACCCACCTGCTCGACAATGCATGTCGCGTGCATCGCGGGGGTAAACGCCCTGTTCGCGTGCGCCTCACGGCCACCCCAACAACATGTATTATCAACATTTCCGACCATGGCCCGGGCCTATCTCCCGAAGTCCGCGCCCGGTTGTTCGACCCGTTTTTTACCACCCGCAATCAGGGTGTCGGGCTCGGCCTCGCACAGGCCCGGCGAATCGCCCTCGCCCACGGCGGTGAGGTGCGTGTCGCCGCCACCGGACCCGATGGCACCAGTATTGCCGTCGAACTCCCGCGACAGCGGCGCTAGTCAACACGCGTATTTTTGCCCAAGGCATCCCAACGTCGGGGTTCCTTGGGCATGTGTAATTTTTCTAATCTGGCCAGACCCGTGCACCGGTGCGACTGGTGAAGATTTCGCGAACTGCGAAAAATTCCCCACTTCAGTATTTTTGAAATCCGAAACCACCGTGAAAATTTTGGTTCGCTTCTTGCTATGTACCCAAGCATGTTCTGGACAGTCGGTTTAGACCTCCGTGCGGGCTGTGATGGCCCCATCCATTTTGCGGCCTGGCTCACCAAAGCAACGGCAAAGTCGGGCACCGGCGACCGTATCGCTGGGGTTCACGTGATCGAAGAAACCAGTTGGGACTACATTCTTCGCAGCCGTGACCTGTGGGGTGCCGATCATCAATGGAGCGACCTTGTGGAGCCGGCGGCACTGTTGGCGGCCTCGCGCGAGGCCATGGCCACCCAACTCGACCGCACCGGCACCCGCGAGCACTTTAGCCGGCTGCACGTGCTCCACGACACGACTGCCGAGACCGGGCTTTGCAAACTCGCCAGCGAAACGCCGGGCTCCGGTCTTGTGATTGGCCGCCGCGCCCCCACGGGCAAGGACCGCTTCATTCGCCTAGGCCGGGCTGCCCGCAGGATTTTGCGCCGCCTCCCGAGCCCGGTGATCGTCACCCCGCCCGACCTTCAGGCCGAGGACATCGGCAACGGCCCCATCGTTGTTGCGGCGGATTGCAGTGACGACTCGATCGCCGCCTGTAAATTTGGCCAACAACTCGCCCGCCGGCTGGGCACCAAACTGTGCCTGATCCATGTCGTGCCCATGCCCCGGGTGTGGGTGCAAGATGTCATGTTGCAACCGTTTGCCGGTGTCCACGAGCAGATGCGCAGCGACGGCGCCACGCGGATCGACGAGTGGCTCAAGCAACACCAAATCGAGGTCGACGAGCGGGTTGTCGAAGTTGGTGATGTCACCGCCTGTGTCGAGCACCTCGCCCACGGGCGCAAGACCCCGCTGATCGTCTGTGGCTCGCGGCAATCCGGGCCCCTCACCCGCGTGTTTGTTGGCTCGGTCGCTTCTGAGCTCGCGGCCAGTGCCCGTTGCAGTGTGGCGGTTGTGCCCCCCGATGTGGCTGAGACCGCCGACTAGATGCATCACCATGTTTTTCAATCGGAGCCACTTGGCTCCGATTTTTAATTGGTCCTACAACAACCTCGAAGGATCGCGCACAGTACCCAGGCGTCTGCGAATTTGCTAAAATCGCAGCTCCCGAGCAACATGCAGGAAAGGTCACATCGCACCGCGTTTATCCCCCTCGAGACCCAGGTTTTGCACGCGCTTGCGGCCGCGGCCGAGGACATCGCGTGCACCCTCGGCCGCCGCGGCTATGTCGCTTGGGACCGCGAACGGGTGCTCGGTGCGGCCCAGCGCGAATTTCAGCAACTCGCCCGGCGCCAAGTCTCGCCTGGCAACGGCGAGTCGGTCCATGTGGTCGAGCGCGCCAACCAACCCCTCGAAGCCCTGGCCGTGGTGTGGCGAGCCCTTCGCGCGGGAAACCATGTGCATCTACATACCGAACCCGGCGCCCTGCCAACAGTTGCTGAGCTCGTTTCCCCATTGGTGGGAAATATTCCCGGTTCCGGGCAACTTTCGATCGCTGCGCCGGGACCGATTCCCCCGACCATCGGGGTCCATCCGGCGCAGACGCGCGTGGCGATCGTCGATGCCGAGGCCGACCGCGAACTCGCGGCCTACCTCCTTGCCCGCGTAAGCCTGCGGCGTTGTGGCCTCGACCCACGGGCAGTCAAACGCGTGTTTGTGTGTGGCGAACACGCCTCGCTGTTGCGTCGCCTCCAACGGCTGTGGCTCGGCGTGGTGATCGGCTCACCCGACAGCCACCGCTCGTTTGCCGGCCCGCTCCCCAAAGATATTGCAGATACATTCATTTTAACCCTAAGCAACCTGGCCCAGCTACCCCATGCTCGGGTTCGCTGCCCCGGCGAGCGCCTGCATACCGACGACCAAACCCGTACATATGTCACCCCGGCCCTGCTCGAAATTCCGTGGGATGCCGATACAAGCCTGCCGCCGGAGCTGCCGGGCCCAATTTTAATTGTTCATACATTCAAATTCCAGGTAACCCTCGAAGGCGCCCTCTCAGCCGAGGCGATTGCCCGCGAGCGCCAACTTATCGTCGGTGACCCGACCGAGCCCCATGGTGCCCTGATGGTCGAGCGCCTCCCCCCTGGCATGCCACCTCCGCGGCCGCTGTGATCCTTGTCGCGGTAGCGACAAGCTGCTACCAACTCGAGTGTGGCCGATGAACACAAGCGTGCACTCGACGAGGTTCGCCGGCACACAACACCTCGGCTCGCCAGGGCCCGCGAACAACTCGACGAGGTGTGGGCCATGGCCAACCTCGACTCTCGCCAGCTAGAGGCGCTTAAAGCAGATCTCAACCGCCGTGCCCACGTCGCGTTGCATCTACATCCAGATCGCCGCACCCCGCGGGGAGAAAAGGTGTGCGAGGGGCTGCTACGCAGCGGTCGCTACCACGGGCAGTTTGTCACCGGGGTGTCCAACGGCGGCCTCTCACCCGAGCTAGGTGGCCCCCGCGACAGGTGGGAGCAGCAGCTATTTGCCGGGACCTACCGCGATGCTCCGCCCGAGTCGCGGCCCAAATACGGCGCACTGGCACTCATGGGATACGCCGATGGCCCGGCCCCGCGGTTCGGCTGTTGTTATTTGCTGTTACATCCAACGTGTAGCCAAACATGTACATTCACCTATGGTGATTCCTGCGAGCAGCCCGATCACCGCGGCACCTGGGGGTGCTGGGACGATATCCTCGCAGCGATGTTTGGCGATGCTTTTTCCCGCGAGGCGGCACTGGGCACCACCGGCCTGCGCCCGCCTGCGCTGATCAAACGGCTGCTAGCGCAGCTGAGTCCGGCCTCCCGGGTTGCGCCCGGCCAAGGCCCCCTCAGCCACAACCTCGACCACTACGTCGAGGCCCAAGTCCACGGCGACATCGAGCTTGCACGCGATGTCCAAGCACTGGTGGCCGACCCAGCGTTTCGCGATACCGAGACTGGTGACACGCTCAAGCACCTGTGCGCGACCTATGGCATCGAGCTTTGCTGGCACCCTGGCTATGTGCTCGCCCCGGCGGATGTTCCACCCGACTTTCGCGGCCCGTCGATGCCTGCACTCGCGCGCGAACTCGCGGGGGGTCAACAACTTGATGCTGCAATGATTGGCAAGGCCGCCAACGCCGACCCCGCGCGCTACCAACTACTCAAGTTGCTATGGCATGTGCTGGTGCGCTACGGCAAGCCGCGGCGTGCCAAAACCATCGAAACTGGCTCTTAGTTGACGATATTCGACAGGTTGTCGATGTTGGTCCGCTGGTCACCCATGGCTCCACGCACCGACTCGAGCCCGTCGAGGATGGTGTCGGCACTTTGGGTTTGGCCGCGATGGGCCTTGCTGAGCTGGCTGACCATTTCGGAGATGGTTTCGATCGCCCGGGTGATCTGGCGAGAGCCACGGGTCTGCTCCTGGGTCGAACGCTCAACGTGCCGGGTGATCGACTTCATCTTCTCGGCCGAACGCATGATCTGCTCGGCCCCGCGGGCCTGCTCAGCCGTTGCAGTTGCAACTTGTTGCACGGTGGTGGCGACCACGTTGATCGCGTCGGTGACCTGCTTGGAGCCCTTGGTCTGCTCGACCGCGGCACGGGCAATCTCGCGGACCATCTGGGTGGAGCGGCGGGCGGCATCGGAAATCCGCTTGAGCGCATCCTCGGCCTGGTGACTCACACGCACACCGTCGTCGACGGCCTTGGACGAGCGCTGCACGGCCTGCACGGCGTTGTGGCTCTCGCGCTGCACGGCCTTGATGATCTCGGCGATTTCCTTGGTCGAAGAGGCTGACCGTTCGGCCAGGTCTTTGATCTCGTCGGCGACAACCGCAAACCCCTTGCCGTGCTCGCCGGCCTGGGCGGCGATGATGGCCGCGTTGAGGGCCAGCAAGTTGGTCTGCTCAGACACGTCATCGATCACGCTCAGGATCTTGCCGATTTCACTAATCCGATTGCCGAGGCGGCTGATCACCGAAACACCGTCGGCCGAGTAGGTCTTGATCAGGTTGATGACTTCGATGGTTTGGTTGATGGCATCGACCCCACCCTCGGCCGCCCACACCACCTCTTCGGACAGCTGCGCCGTTTCGTTGGCGTTGTTTTCGACCTGCTGAATCGAGATGTCCATTTCGTTCATCGCCGACGAGGTCTCCTCGGCGGTCGAACTCAGGGCCTCGATGTTCTTGGCGACTTCCTTGACCGAGAACGTCATCTCCTCGATCGAGGTCGCGGTTTCTTGGACCGACGAAGCCAGGTTGAACATGCTCTCGGCAACTTCGTCGTTGGCGGCCGCCATCTCGAGGATCGAGCTGCTGCTCTCCTCGGCGTTGGAGGCCAGTTGCTCGACGTTGTCGGCAATGCCCTTGAGCCCGACGTTCATGTGGGTGAGGGCCTGGAAGGTCTCCTCGAGCGAAGTGACCGTGCGGGCAAACCCGGAGGTCAGACGACCGACGAGTTTTTGCACATTTTGATCGATGTTGCGGGCCCGCGAATCTAGTTGCTCCTGCAACGATTCCACCGCCCTAGCGGCATCATCCCGTTGAAGCGCGAGGTTTTGTGCGCGATCGGCCAGGTCGCTGAGTTGCTTGTCGAGGTTGTCGATCCGCTGCTCAAACTGCCGGCGCTGCTCGTCGAGCTGTTGCTGAGCCTTGCGCTGCTCGTCGGCAACTTGCTCGTTGGCGCGGGCGAGCTTGTGCTCCAAGTCGGCGATCTTTTGCGAGCTGGCCCCAGGGGCAGCTGCCAATTGAAGCTTTTGGATTTGACCGAGGGCATCGCCGAGTTGCCCCTGGACGGTTTGCAACTGGGTTTGCAAATCCTTGGCCTGCTTCTGGGCCGCCAACAGCTCCGACGATTGGCTCTTGAGCTGGCTTTGGCTCTCGCTGAGCTGCAGCTCAAAGCGCTTGCGATCGCCGTCGGCCTCCTTGAGGCCCTTGGCTCGTTCAGCCTGCTGTGCGAGCAACAGCTCGGCACGGCTAGCGAGCAACCAACCGGTGACACCGGTAACCAAACAAGCGGCCGCACCGATCATCGGCTGCTCGTTGGTCCCGAACACGATCACGGCACCAAACATGCCGATCATCAACGGCGTCCAGGATGGGAACGGTAGACTGACCTCGCTCAAATTGCCGCGATTGTACGGGAGCTAGCACAAGGACTCCAGGGTTGTGTCCGCGAGGGGCAATTGCGCCCGCGGGCCAAAACCCTATCGATTGTGGGCGAAGCGTCAGGCAAACAACCCGAGTTGGGTGGCGTCGGACTGGGTCTCAACGTCGATCCCTTGGTCACGCAACCATTGCTCGCCGGACTGCGCCCAGGTTGGATCGCCGCGCAATAAAACCCGCGGCCCGTCGCAGGCCTGCAAAAATGCAGTGATCCCCTCGCGGCCCTTTCGCCCAGGGCAACTCGCCTGGGTGAGCTCAATGCTCTGTGGTTGGGTTGCCGCCCAGCGCTCGGCGGTTTTTTGCAGACGCTCGGGAGCGTCGACCAACACCACAACATTGGGCTCGCGCCGACGCAGACTGTCGACGGTCAACGCGTCGTGGGGCCACAACCACATCCCGCCAGGTGCATCGGCCGGTCGCGGATCGGTGGCCAGGTGGGGGGCAAACCGCGGATGGGCGGCAAACTGGAGCCCACGCAGGCATTGCTCGGCGACCTGGACAGCCTCAACCGCGGTGGCGACCGCAATCACAACCTTGGCGTCGAGGGCATCCAAGGTTTCGAGCGCCCGCGCCGTGAGGGGTTTGGGTGGCTTTTCGAGGGCCCACTGTGGCTGCGCCCGCATCAGCACCCACTGACACGGGGCGGCACTGGCCTGGTCGCCAAGCGCCCAGGTGTATAGACAAACAGGACCCTGTTTTCGCGGCGTGAGCAACAGCGAGCTGCCCCCGAGTGGCAACCCCGAGTCGAGGGCGGTCAGCACCACCCGCCCCACGCCAAACTCGCGCCCATAGTCGACCAACACAGCCCGCCCAAGTGAGGTCCGTTGATCGGGTGAGAGGTTGGCGAGTGCGAGTGAGTAGAGGAGATCGCGGTGGCCGATCCACGGCCCGACAACGAGTTTGCGGACTGCTCCCAGGTGCGACAAAAAACAGGTCCGCCCGGGATACATCGCGTCGATGCTCAACCGCTCGCGCGCCAACAAACTCTGGACCGGCTGCAAGCCGTCGGATGTTTTCTTCATGAGGGCCCCCGCTGCCGGGCACGCGCCGACTGGAAAAACCGCTGCAACACCGCCGCACACGGCTCGGCCAACACCCCGGCGCGTACCTCCGTGCGGTGGTTGAGTCGCGGGTCCTCGCACAGCGCGTACAGGCTACGCACCGCGCCTGCCTTGAGATCGGTGGCGCCAAACACCAACCGGTGGACACGCGCATTGATGATTGCACCGGCACACATCGGACAGGGCTCCAGCGTGACATACAGCGTGCAGTCGTCGAGTCGCCACCGCCCGGCGGTTGTTCCCGCCTCGCGCAGGGCCACAACTTCGGCGTGGCCGGTGGGATCTCCACAAACCTCGCGGGTGTTCATCCCGACCCCGATGATCGCATCGTCGCGCACGACCAATGCCCCAACCGGGACATCGCCACGCTGCCCCGCGCGTTCGGCGAGGTCGAGCGCATGCCGCATATAAAACTCGTCGCGATCGCCAGCCATCGGTTCGCCGGCACTTTGGCGAATCTGCACGCGCCTGACAAGTTCTCGACGAGCGGCGCATGTTTTTCAAACGGGGGCCGCCCGCGACCTCCCGGGCAACCCCCTGGCGCGAGAGCGGATCTAGCCGAATGTCCGCGTGCCGGCGTTCAAGCGCTCATGAGTTGCTTGACCATACAACTGCGACAATTGCTCCCGCCACTATCGGGTATCACTAGCCTCGCCCATGACCGCCGATGCAAACCAAGCCGCGCAACCCTGGGAGCCCGAGCAGACCGTGGGTGCCGAGCTCGCGCAGGCATTGATCGCCGAGCAGTTCCCGCAACTCGCCCCCGTGCGGCTTGTCGCCTACGGGTCGGGCTGGGACAACACCGCCTACCTCGTCAACGACGAGTTTGTGTTTCGCTTTCCCCGGCGGGCGATCGCTGTCCCGCTGTTGCGGACCGAGGCCCGGGTGTTGCCGACGATTGCCAAGCATTTGCAAATACAAATTTCGGCGCCGGTGTTTGTCGGGCAACCGAGCGAGCGGTTTGAGTGGCCGTTTACCGGTGCCCGCGAAATCCCAGGCCAGACCGCCTGTCGGGCCCGGCTCAGCGGTGACCAACGCAGCCAGTTGGTGCCCGCGCTTGTCGAGTTTATGGCCAGCTTGCACGGCTTGACCCCAGCCCAGGTCCCGGGTGTCGGTGGCGATACGTTTGGTCGCAACGATCTCCCCAAGCGCATCGACCATGCCCATGCCCGCCTAGGCGATGCCGTCGACCGGGGACTGATCGACGACCCGCGCGTGTTTGCGGCGATCATTGAGGCGGTTCCCCGCGATGTTGTGTTTCGCAACGACATACTCGTTCACGGCGATCTTTATGCCCGGCATTTGATCGTCCAAACTTCTATAGAAGATCGCCGGACCGAACTCGCGGGCATCATCGACTGGGGCGATGTCCACCGCGGCGACCCGTACCTCGACCTCGCGCTTGCCCACAGCCTGTTGCCAACCGCCGCTCGCCAGGCGTTTTGGCGCGGCTACGAGGCAAAACGCGGACCTGTCTCCCAAGACACCTGGAAGCTCGCTCGGTTTCGCAGCCTGTACTCGTCGCTGATGATTGCTGTGTATGGCAACGACATCGGCGACCGAGCCCTGGTCAACGAGGGCCAATGGGCACTGCAAAACCTTGTCGACGCCAGGGACTGACCAGAGAGGCTGGCCAGAGACTGACCAGAGCCTGGCCGTCAAACCGCCAAATACGGGCGTGAATGCCCATTTTGGCGGGTTTTCTCAAGCTCTTCGCACTGGTTTGTAGCCGGTTTGTAAACCGCCGTAAGGCGCCAAAAAAAGTTGACCCGTCGCGGACCTCCCAGGGCACTGACCCATCGAGTGAAGCAAGCGTCGCCGCGAACCCCACACCACCTCGCCGCGATCCTCGCATGTACAACAAAAGGAAGTTCACCGATGCAATCTCTTATCAACAACCTGTTCTCCCGTACTTCAGTCCTCGTTGTCGCCCTCGGAATCTGCGGTGGCATCAGCGGGTGCGACAGCGAAACCGACTTGAGTGTGCGCGCGGCCGAAGTCGAGGCTGCCCAAGAAGGTGCCGAGACCTTTCACGAGCAAAACGACGCCTGTATCGCGGCCTTCCACGAGTGCATCGAGCAGGGGGGCGACGGCCAAACCTGTCACGGACAAATCGACGGCTGCGAGCGCCCCGACATCGACCTCGACCAGGGCATGTGTAAACCGCCCAAAAAAGACGGTGACCGCCCCGAAGGTGATGGCGACCGTCCGCCTCCTCCCGAAGGTGGTGACGAAGGCGACCGTCCTCCACCCCCGCAAGATGGTGACGAGGGTGACCGCCCCCCGCCGCCCGAAGGTGAAGAAGGCGACCGTCCCGAAGGCGGTAAACACGGCAAAGGACCCGGTTGCCGCCCCCCGTTGGCGTTTGAGGAAATCCGTGCCTGCCACGACTCGGCCAAGGCCTGTGTCGACGATGGCGGCGACCTCCAAGCCTGCGGCGAAACCCTCCACACCTGCATCAAGGATGCTGTCACAACCGCGTTTGATGCCCTGTGCTCTGAAAACCTCGCCGCCTGTGAGGGCAACGAAGACGACCAGCACTGCGCCCACATGGCCCAACTGTGCGAAGAAGGCGTGCCCATGCCTCCCCACCCCGCGCCCAAGCCCGGCAACTGAGTTCCACGATTTTATTGTAACAACAACTAGTGAGCGTGTGGCAGGCGTCCCCGGAATGGTCCGGGGGCGCTATTTTTGTATCCGCAAATATCTGGGACCTCGACGGCCGCGTGTCCTCGGCACCTACGGCCTTCTCACGAGCGTGCACCCTGGCCACACACGCCGGCCCACTACCAGAGTCTGTCCTTTTAGCCATAAGCTGACCCGCACGCCTGACTGCGGGGAACGAGGCGGTTGCGGATGGCTGACGAGCGGGGCGGGGCGGTTGCGGACGAGCGGGGCGAGGCGGTTGCAGATGGCGAGCGGTGCGAGTAGCTCGCCGAAGCTGGTGCCCGGGGAACTGCAACTGGGAACGGGCTTCGTCGCCCGGCGCTCGCCGGCCACCGTCCGCCGGGGGTCCGTGGCCGACAACGATCCCACATGTGTGGACTCCCGGGCGGGCAAACCACGCCCGGTCGCCGTCTAGCTCGCTGCTAAGACGCCAACGCCGCGGCGTGGCCCCGCAGATGGCTGGCAAATGCCGTCAACACATCCACAGTTGTAACAATGCCGACTACTTTGCCGGCTTCGACCACCACCGCCGCGCCGTATTTGTGCCCCGCCATGACCTCGAGCGTGGGCGCCAACTCGGCGGTGGGCTCTACCGTAAACGGGTCGGTCACCATCGCCTCTTCGACCGTCAACTCGGTGCCGTCGAGCCCCGGCAAACCCATCACAAGATCGATGTCGCGGTCGCTCAAGATCCCGCAGATGCGTCCGCCGACAAGCACGGGCAGATGGCGACAACCGAGCTCACGCATGCGTTGGGCGGCACTGGCCAAGCTCTGTTGGCTGCCGATCGTGTGCACGGGGGTATGCATGATGTCGCTGACGGTCTTCGGTTCGTACATAAACCCATCACCCATCAACTTTCGTGCCACATCGCCAACGTGCGATGCGGCCCGTTGATTTGATTGTATGCACATTTCATTGTGCGCATACACCCGGGTAATTTTTACCAGCGGGTCAAGTTTTCCCCTCAGCAGCTCAGGCAACCGCGGCGAGGACCGATTGTTGGCGCTCGCTGTAGGCCCGACGCTTTTGCGACCACGAGACCGCAGCCCCCGGACAATGCGCTTCCATCCGGGCCAACCCACCTGTCAGGCTCGCCTGCTGGGCCGTCCAATGGGCCAAGTGGCCGGCCTCGAGTGCGGCTGCGGCAACGTTCGCGCGTTCAAAGGCATCGCGCGACAGCTCGAGCATCTTCACCAACACACCGTGGGCAGCCAGGCGCCGCTCAACTGGAATCTCGGCGGTTTCGGGGGGTAACAGGGCAACTGCCCACGAGGCCTTACGGACATGGTCTTCACACCAGTTCAGTACATCGTTGCGATACTGCAGCCCGAGCATCACCCCGCGGATAGCTTCGCCCGCCAGCTGCTGGACTTCGCTCGACCACCCCTCGGCCTTTGCCGCTGCCAGGATCGCCGGCAGTGCCAGCCCCTGCTTCATCAGCGCGATCGCCCGGTACGATTCCCAGGTGGCGGGCTCGTTGCCGCGAAACACAGTGCGCTCACCGAGCGACGCCCCCCAAACCTGGCGCTGCGCCCAGTTCCACGTCACCGGCGCATCCCCCTGATCGAGGTGATTGAGTGCGGCGTTGCGCAGACGTTGCACCTGGCTGACCAACTCTGCGGTCACCGAGGTCACCGAAACCTGGCCAGCATCGATCCGGGTAATCCCGATCGCGCCAATCGTCGCCATCAGGTGGGCACGGGCCGCTGCGTGCAACGTTGCCGGCGAGCACGGGCAACGCCCGTTCGCCAACACCAGCGAAGGTAAGCCGAGCACCGCAGGGTTGCTAAACACCGCGGACCACGGCGTGTTTTTGACCGAGGTCAGCCCCAGCCGCCGCGGCAAATCCCGGGCCGGAGCCTTGAGCTTGCGGGGCAGCTTGGCGACAAACCCATCAAACAGGGCATCCACAGTTTGGGCGACGTGGGCGGTTTGCGGCGACATCATTATAGGAGTGTCGACCTGCGGCGATTTCATTCGGGGCCACAAAAAAAATCTCGGCGCCGACCAAGTCGAAATCTGGACATCCTTGCACATGCATTTATCCCGCGGTGGCGGCCCGCGGGCCACAGCTGCCACATGTATGCCGTGTTTTGCCCGCCTCTGACTTTTGCCGGGACGAGCGCGTCGAGTGCGCAAGTCCATTCGGAGTTTATTTGCCCTCGTGCGGGCGAATTTCTCGCTTGATCGTTCGACGACAGTCGTAGTACTACAATCGTAGTTCTACACTTGTAGTCCAAACTCAGATGCCAAAGTCGGAACAGCTCAGCGAACTTCAGCTCGCGTTTATGCGGGCCCTTTGGAACCTCCAAGAAGGCAGTGTCCACGACGTCCAACAGGCACTCGACGGCCTCGGTCGGGCACTCGCCCCAACCACCGTCGCCACGGTGTTGGGCCGCCTCGAAAAACGCGGCTATGTCCGCCACCGGCGAAACGGTCGGCAATACATTTACTCAGCCACGGTTGAAGAGCACGACCTGCAACGGTCGGTGCTCTCCCGGCTGACCAAAACACTTTTCTCCGGTGACGTCACAGCCGTGTTCAGTCACCTCCTGCACGCTCGCGATGTCGGTCCCGGCGACCTCGCGCAGGTCAAGGCCATGATCGAGGCCCGGGAAAAAGCCCAGCAACAGGGCGATGAGGAGTCGACATCATGATCGTGGGAACGTTTGCGTGGTCTGAAGTCTTTGCGTCAATGAGTGGCTGGCTGCTCACCTATCTCATTCACAGCACCATCCTAATCTGCGGGGTGTGGCTGGCAACCCGGTACATCCGCGGGCTCAAAAACCCCACGCGCAACACCCTGTGGAAGTTGGCGATGGTCGGGGGCATTTTAACCGCGAGCTTCCAACAGGCGACCGACTACCGGCCGCCGCTGGGTGTGTTGGGGTTTGAGGCCGGACAAAAACTTGCACAGTCAACGGTTACCGAGGTCTCGCCGGCCACGGTTGCCACCGTCGCGGCCCCTGAAGCCACCCAACCGGTGGTCGCCCGCCACGAGATCGCGAGCGAAGCCGGTGTGGTCAGTGTCGATGTGATTTCGCCGGCCGAGCAGGTCGCCGCTGCGGCAGCCCCAGTGGTCACCCCAGCAGCCCCCGCCCTCCCCGAAGCACCACTGTGGCCGGCCGTCCTCGCCAGCCTGTGGGTGCTCGGCGGCGCGGCGGCCTTGAGTATGCAACTACTTGGGCTTCGGCGGTTTTACCATCAGCTCAAAAAGCGTACAGAAGTCCTCGACGATGCTGTTTTGGAGGGTTTTGTCGTGCTTTGCCAGCGCGCGGGCATCAACCGCAAGGTCCGCCTGACGGTCTCCGAAAACATCTGCTCCCCGGTCGCGCTCGGTCGCTCCGAGGTTGTGTTGCCGCAGCAGGCCCTCGACAAACTCACGCCCGAGCAGGTCTCCGCGGTGTTGGCCCACGAGCTCGCCCACCTCGAGCGCCGCGACTTTGTGTGGGCAGGCCTCGCCACGGCGATCGAGTCGGTGCTGTTTTTCCAACCGCTCAACGCCCTCGCCCGCCGCGGCCTGCAAGACTCCGCCGAGTACCTGTGCGACGACTGGTCGGCCCACTATGTCGGCACCGGAGAGCCGTTGGCCAAGTCCCTCGCCGAAGTCGCGGTTTGGTCGGAGGCCAGCCCCCACCCGCAGATGCTTCCGGGCATGGTCGATCGCCGCAGCCCGCTGGTCGATCGGATCTCACGCTTGATCGATGGCAAACATGAACGTTTGGACATCCACGCCTCGCCGTGGCGCGTGGGTGCCATCTTAGGGCCAATGGCCTTGCTCGCCCTGGTGGCCCCGCGGGTTGCCGGAGCCACCACCGAAGTCGAAAGCGAACCACAGATCGCACAGGCGCCGGAGGTCGAAGAAGCGCCGTCCGCTACCGAAGTGGTCGCCAGCGAGGACGGCAAAGCCGTAGTTGTGACCCTGGCCGACGGAACAAAATTGCGTGTACAAGTTCCCGATCCCCCGGCTGCGCCCGAACCTCCACCTCCCCCGGTCGTGGCGATCCCCGAACCGCCCATGCCTCCGGTGCCGCCGCAGATTCACGTCCCCGAGCCGCCGCCCCACTTCGAGTACCACTACGCCCCCCCGCAGGTAGAGTTTGACGATGGCGACATCTGGGGAGCGATCATCGTCGGCGGTATCGGCCTGATGATCCTCGACAGCATGCTCGACGACTTAGACGAGCCGGAAGTCGAGACCTACTACCGGCTGCACCAACCCCGGGCGCAACGCACCCCAATCCGGCACGAGCTGCGCGACCCATTTGCCGGCCGGGTTGCACCGCCACGGCGCCAACAACCACGCGATCTCAAAGATCCATTTGGCGGTTCGCTGTAGGAGCCCGTGGCTTCTCTCTCCACGGGCTGCTAAGGCCACCGGCGAACCAACTCCCGCTGCCCCGACTTCGGTCGGGGCTTTTTTGTCGGGTTATCCATGCCTATGCAAATATATCTTCGCATATACAACTCAACGCAGACATCATCGCCTCCCGTCCCGCGGCGCAATTTCGCACAATCGATGTGTGAATGCTCCGTTTTTGGCTCCTGGCGACCACCATCCCACCGCCCGGGCTGTGTTATGCGGGCGTTCGCACCATGACTACCTCGCAGCGTTCTAATCTCCTCGTGGTCGGCAGCGTCGCCATCGACTGGATCATCACCCCCAAGGCCGAGCGGGCTGAGAGCGTGGGTGGTTCGGCAACCTACTTTGCCATGGCCGCCTCGTTTTTTACGCCGGTGCGGCTCGTCGGCGTGGTCGGCAGCGACTTCCCCGAGCAAACCACCAACGACCTGCGCAACGCCGGGGTCGACCTGCGTGGGCTAGAGGTGATCGAGGGTGGCAAAACCTTCCGCTGGAAGGGCCGCTACCACGACAACATGAACGACCGCACGACCCTGGAGACGCATCTCAACGTGTTTGAGAGCTTTGCGCCCAAGCTCCCGGCCGACTACGCCGACAGCGAGTACCTGTTTTTGGCCAACATCCAGCCGTCGCTGCAGCAGCAGGTGCGCGAGCAAATGAAAAAGCCGGTGCTGGTCGGTATGGACACCATGAACCTGTGGATCGAGATCGCCCGCGGCGACTTGGCCAAGGTGCTCAATGGGATCGATGTACTGACAATCAACGACGAAGAAGCGCGTCAGCTCAGCGGCAAGGACAACCTCGTCAAGGCCGCCCAGGAAATCCTGAAGATGGGGCCGCACAGCTTGGTGATCAAACGCGGCGAGCACGGTGCGTTGTTGTTTGAGCGCGACGGGGACATCTTTGCCGCGCCCGCCCTGCCCCTCGAAGACGTGGTCGATCCGACAGGTGCCGGCGACAGTTTCGCCGGCGGCTTCATGGGCTACCTCGCCGGCCAGGGCACCGCAGTCGCCGGGCCAGTGCTGCGCACGGCGATGATCTGCGGCTCGGTGATGGCGAGCTTTTGTGTCGAGGGCTTTAGCTACGACCGCCTGCGCGAGTTGACCATCGATCAAGTCCAGGACCGGTTTGACCGGTTTGCCCACCTCACCGACTTCTCGCGGGCCAACCTCAAGTAGCCAGCGGCAACGCCAGTGAGACGAGTGCCCGGGGCGACCTGGGCATTTCCAATTGTACCTGCACCTAAATTAGGCGAGGCCAAACACCCGGGCGGCGTTGCCCGCCAAAAACAATCCGGTCGCCTCGTCGTCGAGCCCGAGCGCATCCAAATCTTTGAGGCAGGCCCCCGGCGTAATCATGGGGTAGTTGCTGCCAAACAACACCTTGCGGCGACCGTGCCCACGCATGTACGAAACCAGCGACACCGGGTAGCGCTTCGATTTGTAGGCCGAGGTGTCGATAAACACATTCTCGTATTTAGTTGCCAATGCAATCATCTCGTCGGTCCACGGGTAGCCGATGTGCCCGCCCACAATCGTGAGTTCGGGGAACTCGAGGGCGACATGGTCGAGGTAGGGAATCGGCCGCCCGGGCTCCGAGGCACACAAGGGACCTGCGTGGCCAACCTGCAGGCAAAACGGCACCCCGAGCTCGCAACACTCGGCATACAGCGGGTAATAGCGGCGATCATCTGGGGGTAGGCCCCACAGCCACGGCAATATCCGCAGACCGACAAACCCGAGTTCCTTGACGCAGCGCCGAAGCTCGCGGACCGCCGCCATCGGCCGGTAAAGGTTGACACTACAAATACCCTTGAAGTGCCCGGGGGCGGCAGCTACCCAGGCAGCAACTTCGTCGTTTGTGATCATCGGACCCCGGGGCCCCCACCAGGCACTCAGCAGGCTTTTGCTGACCCCGGCCTGGTCCATCACCGCAAGCGTGGCCTCGATCGGAATCTTGGGTATCGGGCCGGTTTGCCCGGTCCAGCGCTTGAGCGAATCAAAAATCGGGTCGCTCAAAAACTGTTGGGTGGGATGCTGGGCCCAGGCGTCGATGATCGTGTGTGGCACGCGGCGAGAGTAGCAGGCGTTCGTCAGCGGCGAGCTGGCCCTGGGTTTGATGCTGCTACAAACACCCTACCCGGCCAGCTGGCGAACTGCCGCGTCAAACACCTCGCCGCGGTGACGAAAATTGTCGTACCAATCAAAGCTCGAGCAGGCAGGGCTCAAGATCACGGCATCCCCCGGCCTGGCCATCGCGCGGGCTTTTTGCAGGGCCTGCACCATCGAACTCGCGGAGGTTGTCGGCACAATGCCGGCTGTGGCCTCGGCAATCGCCGGACCGGCCTCGCCAATCGTCACCAGTCCACGCCCGCCGTGGGTGAGTACACCTCGCAACAAACTGTAGTCGTCGCCCTTGGCGCGACCGCCGGCGATCAACACAAACTTGCGGGCAAACCCGTCGAGCCCGGCGAGCACACTGGCGACATTGGTCGCCTTGGAATCGTTGTAGTAGGCCACCCCGTCGATCTCGGCGACCTTCACCATGCGGTGGGCGAGCCCCGAAAACTGGCCGAGCCCGTGGCGACATTGGGCGAGTGTGAGGCCGAGGTGTCGGGCTGCGAGCACGGCAAACAGCGCGTTTTTGGAGTTGTGGCGCCCGGCCAATTGCAGGGCCTTGCGCGGCAGGCTTTGACCGCCCGGAAGGTGCAGCGTATGCCCGGGACCGTCGCCCTCAATCCGTGCGGACGTTGGCGTTTGGCCATCGACTTCGACACACGTAGCCGCGCTCGGAATCTCGCCGCGAAACCGCGGGGTGTAACTGTCGGTGGCGTCGACCAAAGCCAGGCCGCCGGCCGACAACCCGGCGAAAATCCGTGCCTTGGTCATGGCATAGGCATCGAACGAGGCATAGCGCTCGAGGTGGTCGGGCGTGACATTGAGAACCATGGCCACGGCCGTCGGGTGGTGCTCGAGGGTCTCCAACTGGTAGCTCGAACACTCGATCACCAAGCTGTCGGGCAGGGCCGCCCCGTCGCGTAGGCATGCCAACATGCGGGTGGATAGCGGCTCGCCCAAATTGCCCCCGACAAATGGCTCACGGCCTGCACTTTCGAGCAGGCAGCCGAGCAGGGCCGTGACCGTGCTCTTGCCATTGGTCCCCGTGATCAACACCGCCGGTCGCCCGGGTGCGAGTTGCTCAAACAACTCGAGCGCCAGGCTCAACTCGCCGTGGAACTGAACATTCGCGCCCAACGTGGCTGCCGCTTGGCGGATTGGCTCGGGCGGAACACCGGGGCTCAACACCAACAAGTCGATGTCAGTGAAAGCCTCGCGGGGGACTTCGGGTCTGCCAACAAATGCAACACAACCTTCGGGAACAGTTGCCTTGGCCGAACGGTCGTAGACACGAACCTCGCACCCGAGATGCCGCAAAAGTGCGGCCGCAGCCCGACCACTGGCACCCGCACCAATGACCAGCGCACACGACCAGGGGAGTTGGACAGGGTTTTCCATGGTTACCGCAACTTCAGTGTCGCCAGGCCAATGAGGGCCAGAATGATGCTGATAATCCAAAATCGGACCACGACCTTGGGCTCGCTCCAACCCTTGAGTTCAAAGTGGTGGTGGATCGGTGCCATCTTAAACACCCGCTTGCCGGTGAGCTTAAAGCTGACGACCTGGACCACCACGCTCACCGTCTCGAGCACAAAGATGCCGCCGATGATCACCAGGGTGAACTCGTTTTTAGAGGCGACCGCGAGGTAGCCGAGACCTGCCCCCAAAGGCAGGCTACCGACGTCCCCCATAAACACACTCGCGGGGAACGTGTTGTACCAAAGGAAGCCTATCCCAGCTCCGCAGATCGCCCCGCAATACACGGCCAACTCGCCGACGCCGGGGATATGCGCGATGTTGAGGTAACGCGCAATGTCGAATCCGGCGATCAACGTCCCGGCCGCGTAGGTCAGCACCAAAAACGCCCCGGCGGAGACAATTACCGGACCAATGGCCAGGCCATCGAGGCCGTCGGTGAGGTTGACGGCATTCGAAAACGCGACGATCACAAACACCGTGAAGGCCAAATACAGCCCCATCGGTACATAGGGTGCGGTCTTGTAAAAGCTGACAAATGGCAGCGCCAGCCGGTAACGGATGTTGGCCGGCACCGTCCCCGACTCATCGCCGGCAGCCACCACCGAACACATGTCGCCCGGGTACCACGAGCACGAATCGAACAGCGCCCCGGGTTCGACATCAAACAAAAACCAGGTCGCCATTGCGGCGATCACCACCTGGCACGTGAACTTGATCTTGCCCGGCATCCCGCCCGAGCTTTTGCGCCGGACCTTGAGGGCGTCATCTAAAAACCCGACCACGCCCGTCGCCGCCGTCACCAGCATCGCGCCGACGACAAAGTTGTTGTCCATGTCCGACCACAACGCGGTCGGGATGATCACGCAAAACAGGATCAGGCTGCCGCCCATGGTCGGCGTGCCGCGCTTGGAGAAGTGAGACTCCGGCCCGTCGTCGCGCACCACCTGCCCGAGCTGGATCTTTTGCAGGGTGCGGATAAACCACGGGTACAAAAGCAGCGACAGCAGCAGCGCCGTCAACGTGGCCGCGAGGATTCGGGTCGACGTGTAGCGCAGAACATTGAGCCAGCTGAACTGGGCGTGAAGCGAATAAAGTAGTTGGTACAGCAAGCGCCGATCCTCCCCTTAGAACTGACATATTCCGGGGCTGCACAGCAAAATTCCGGGGAATAGACAACGCGCGGGATGCGAGGCCTGTTCCGTTAGCCGCAACTTTGTCGAGCGAGCGCAGGGGTCGGCAAAAACTTGCCTACGGCTCGCCTGGCTGCGCATCATCTGGGTCGGCTTCAGGCGCCTCGGGCTCGGCCATCTCGTCGTCGTCGGGACGAGCATCTTTAAAGCCTCGCCGCTTGTCCTCGACCGGGTCTTGCCCGCGACGGATCCGGACCACCGTGCCCGGCTCATCCTCGCGTTCGTGGATCGACGTAAACGCGGGGGGCAACGTGGGCGAGGCCCGCTCAAACACATAGCGCGCGTCGGCCGGGGCCAGGTTGATACACCCGTGGCTGCGCCGGCGACCAAAGTTGTTGTGCCAAAACGCCGCGTGCAGGGCGTAGCGGTTGTGGAAGTACAGCACCCATGGAACCGCCTCGACATAGTAGACCTCGTCGGGGTCGGCATCGTCGCGGCTTTCCATCTTGCCGTAGGCGAGCTTGTAGCGAACGCGATAGAGCCCCGAGGGGGTCGGGTGCTTGTGGCTGCCCGAGGAAATCAGCGTCACAAATTCGGTTGTATCACCAACCATCACGGCAAGTACCTGCTGCGCGACATCGACATCGACCCAGACCTCATCGTCGCCGACATCTGTCCGCTTGGGCCCCGGCACGTAATGGCGAATGTCTGCGGTCAACACATAGCCGTCGCCACCGTCGCGCCCCGCCCCCGGGATGAGCTCAAACACCTCGCCCTTTTTGCGCACCGGCGCAGGCCGGATCTCGACCGCCTCGTGGTAGTCGAGCCGACGGGTCACCTTGCCGCGGGTCAGGTCTGGGCGGTCGTAGACCTCGGCCCGGCGACGCACCGACCAGGCCGCGTACAACCCCTCGGGAATCGGTGCATCTGCAATGGTTCGACCAACCAGCTTGCTCGGCTTGAACACCTGCATGTGTTCGGTCGGCACCGCCTGGTCATCGGCATCGACCAAAAACTTGCCGTGTCTGCTGCGTTTGAGGTCGACAAACGCATACTGGTGGCGAGCCTCGAGGTAGGCAACGGGCTCGCGCTGGCGATAAAACCCCCACTTGTTGCGATAGACCGGGACCTCGGCCTCGAGCACTCCCTGACGACTTTGCTTGGGCCTGGCGTAGATATAGGGCGTGTTTTGCCCCTCCGGGATCGCCGGCAGTTGCACCACCGGGTCTTCGACCTTGCGTGAACGTTGTAGGCACACATAGCCCGCAGCCGTCTCGGCCCAACCATCGCCCTCGCAGTCGGCCCCCTCGGGGACCATTGCATAGACATGAAAGGCGTGCTCCGGGTCGATGCGCCCACGGATCGTCGTCCCCCAGGCCGGCTCGGCATAGGTCACGGTCGTGCGCTTGGACAGATAGGTCGCAATCGGTTTTGCCGGGCTCGGTGTCGACACCTCGGCCGTGGGTTCGTCGGCACCGTCGCTTGCCTCCGCGGCTGCGACCTGCCCGAGCATCCCGGGCGCCTGCGTATTGGGGACTGCGTTGTCGTCTTCGACAACCGACGATCCGGATAGCTTGGCCGGTGCCGGTGCCGATGCCGGTTGGGCCACCTCCTCGGGCGAGCTGGCGAGGTGCCGACTTTCCTGGCCCGTCGAACAGGTGCACAGTCCAACCGCGAGCACGACAAACCGTGCCACATCGGCAGACGGTCGCGACGAGCCCCGCGACCCGGGTGATGGGCCCCACCTTTGCACCTCTCCTGTATGCCACAGTCCTGTGCCATACTCCTGCGCGGTGAAGCGTTTTACCGGAACCTCGCAGTACATTGTTTCTGAAGAACTCGGCCGCGCGGTCGATGTCGCCGTCGCCCTCGGCCGCCCGCTTTTGATCAAGGGCGAACCCGGCACAGGCAAAACCCTGCTCGCCCGCGATATCGCCAACTTCTTTGAGGCGCCGTTTGAGTGCTGGACCGTCAAGTCCACCACCAAAGCCGTCGATGGCCTCTACCAATACGATGCGGTCCGTCGCCTCCACGACAGCCGGTTTGGCGATGCCGACGTTCGCAACATCGAGCAGTACATCGAGCTTGGGCCGGTCGGCCGCGCCTTTACCAATGCCGAGCGCGTGGTCCTGTTGATCGACGAAATCGACAAGGCCGACATGGAATTCCCCAACGACCTGCTGCACGAGCTCGACACCATGAGCTTTACGATCGCCGAAACCGGTCGCGAAGTTGTGGCGGCCAAGCGGCCCGTCGTCATCATCACCAGCAACAACGAAAAAGAACTGCCCGACGCATTTTTGCGCCGCTGTGTGTTCCACTGGATCGCGTTTCCGGGGCGCGAGTTGATGCAGCGGATCGTCCGGGTCCACCACCCCGACATCGAAGACAACCTGCTCGCCAGTGCCCTGCAGGCGTTTTACCGGCTGCGCTCGGTCGACGGTCTGCGCAAACCCCCGAGCACCAGCGAACTCATCGATTGGATCTCGGCCCTGCGCCACAGCGGCATGGACCCGGCCAAACTCCTCGGCTCCGGCCTGCCATTTTTGGGAACCCTGCTAAAAAAAGAACAGGACATCGAACTCGTCGGCAAACAAGTCCGAAGGGGCATGTTCGGCAAGCGCTAGGGCTCCATGTTCCTCGACTTCTTTTTCAACCTCCGCGCCCGCGGCCTCAAGGTCACAACCCACAACTGGTTGTCGCTGTTGGAGGCATTGGCCAAGGGGCTCCACGGCGATTCGCTCGATGGGTTTTACGCGGTCGCCCGTTGTCTGCTCGTCAACACCGAGGGCGACTACGACGTGTTCGACCAGGTGTTTGCCGAGACCTTCCGCGGGGTCGCGATCGATGCCCAGGCGCTGCTCAACAACCTCGATGACTGGCTCAAAAACCCCAAGAAATTGGAGTTTCTAGATCCGGCCCTGCGCGAGGCCTTGAAGGCGCTCGACATGCAGACGCTGCGGCGCGAGTTGATGGACCGGCTCAAACGCCAAAAAGAGCGCCACGAAGGTGGTAGCCATTGGATCGGCACCGGCGGCACTTCGCCGTTTGGCCAGGGTGGCGCCCATCCGAGTGGGATTCGCATCGGCGGTGCCGGAGGTGGTCGCAGTGCCCTGATCGTCGCCGACGAGCGCCGGTTTCAAAACTTCCGCCGCGACCTCGTGCTCGACACTCGGCAAATCGCCAGTGCCCTCAAACGCCTGCGCAAGCTCAGCCGCGAAGACGGCGAGCCCGAGCTCGATTTAGACGGCACAATCGATGCAACTGCACGTAACTGCGGCGACATCGAAGTTGTGATGCAGCCCCCGCGCAACAACTCGGTCCGCCTGCTGCTGTTGCTCGACGTCGGCGGCAGCATGGACCCCCACGCCCACCTTGTGTCCCGGCTGTTTTCGGCGGCCCACCAAAGCGGCGACTTTAAAGAGCTGCGCACCTACTACTTTCATAATTGTATATACAGCAAAGTCTACGACGACGCCAGCTTTACCGACGGCATCAAAACCACCGAGTTGCTGCGCACCCTCGACCGCCGTTGGTATGTGATCATTGTCGGCGATGCCTATATGCACCCGGGCGAGCTGATGATGAGCAGCAGCGATTGGTGGGACAGCCAACGCGGCCCAAGTGGCCTCAACTGGCTGGCAAAACTCGCCGACCGGTTTCCCCGGGCGGCCTGGCTCAACCCCGAACCGCCGCGGTTATGGCCACACGGCACAATCGCCGAAATCCGCGAGGTCTTCCCGATGTATGCACTTACACTCGATGGACTCGACGAAATGGTCAAAGGCATGCGCCGGCCCGGCGACCCGCGCAGGCGAGCCCGGGTGGCTCGGTTGGCCAGTACCGGTTAGTCCGCCTTGCGCCACAACAACAGCAAGCTGACCAGCAACACCAGCAGCACCGCAGACGGCACACTTTGGCCCAGCGCGTGGGCAGCTTTGATATGCGAACCGATCGCCCCGAGCATCAGGCAGGCAAGGCCCAGGGCCGCGAGCTTACGTAGCGGCCGAATCCACAGGCCAATCGCCCCCGCAATCTCTAGGCCGCCGATAATATAAATCGCGGCAAACGGCAGCCCGAACTCTTGAAACTCGGGAATGAGCTGCTCTGCCTTGTAGAGTTTGCTGCCGCCGGCACCTAAAAATGCGAGGGCGAGCAAAACCTGGAGGACCGTGGCCGCGATGCGCATAGCTCGAGTTTACACCGGCGACCGAGGTTGCCACATAACCACCTCCGACCGCACTAGAACGTTGCTCTGGTCCATTTGACGACCATTGGCTGATTTCGCCCGTTGTGTTATTGCACCTACAAGCATGCAATATCGCACCGGATGTGCCGTGTGGGGTCATCGCCCCTGGCTCGACAACTTTTACCCACCCACGGCCGACCCCTCGGACCTGCTCTCCTTGTATGCACAACGAATGACGGCGGTCGAGGGCAACACCACGTTTTACTCGCCGCCCTCGGTCGAGGTCGTCGCCCGCTGGCGCGACCAAACTCCTGAGAGCTTTGAGTTTTGCCTCAAACTCCCGCGAACGATTTCACACTACGGATTGCTGGCCCCAAAAATCGACCAGGCCCAACGATTTATTGAACGCACAGCCCTGTTGGGGCCACGCCTAGGTCCCTACTTTGGGGTGCTGTCACCTTCCTACGGCCCCGAGCGCCTGCGGGACCTCGCGGCCTTTTTGGCCGCCTGGCCCAAGACACAGCGGCTCGCCCTCGAAGTGCGCAACGGCGGATGGTTTCATAGCCCCCACCGCGAGCGCCTCAACGATTTGTTGCAACAGCATGCAGTTGCGCGGGTGTTGCTCGATACACGCCCGGTGTTTACCGGCATCGGCCCCGACCCGCAGGCGACCTGTGAACGCAAAAAGCCCCAGGTTCCGCTCGACCTCGTGCTCACGGCCCCGTTTACGATGGTACGCCTGATCTCCCACCCCAAGGCTTCGTTCAACACGCGCTGGCTGACCAGCTGGGTACCAACGGTGCAATCCTGGCTGGCACAGGGCACACAGGTGTACTTTTTTGTCCACTGCCCAATCGAAGACACATCGCCGACGACCTGTCGCGAGTTTTACCACCGCCTACTCGCTGCCGGCACGCCCCTGCCACAGCTGCCGTGGGACCACATCCCCGAACCGGCGCGGCAACTCGCGCTTATCTGACCGGGGCAACTTCCCTGGCACCTGGCGCCGGGTATCCATGCACCTACACAAAAAATCCCGGCAGGCACAACGCTTGCCGGGATGATTGTAGGAGCAACAAATCCTAACCGGAGACGGTGATCTCGATGTCGGTCGATTTGCGGGGGACTGTCAGTACCCCCTCGGCGAGCACTTCGTCGCCGTTTCGCACCTGGATGTCGTGCTTGCCCGGCTTGAGTTCGACCTCGCTAATCGGTGCGGTGCCCTTGTAGTAGCCATCGACAAACACGCTGCCGCGGCCGCCGTCGATTGTGATCGAAACGTTAGACGTCTTGCGCTTGCGATTTTTTCGCCGCTCTTTTTTGATTTGCTTGGCCGACATCGACCCGCCGGCCTTCCATTTGGCCCCCTTGCCCGCGGTCACACACAGGCTCTCGCCACAGGCGTGGGCGAGACTCGGGGCGACCACTGAGCCGGTAAATCCGAGTGCCGTCGCCAGGCAAAATGCGCGCAGATAATTGGATTTTCCCATCTTAGAACCTCCCCGAAATGCTCATGCCACCAAACGTGGGTGCCACGCGAAAGGCCACGTCATCTGACTGTTTGGACTGCTTGCGTTTTTTGACACCGAGTACCAACAGCGTGGTCCCGGCGGCGAGGCCGACCACGGCGAGGCCAATGCCGACAAATGCAAATACATTGGCTTTTTTGCCCTCGGCATCGAGGGCATCAAACTCGTCGCCGTAGATCTCGGGCTGGTTGACCTTCCTTTGAACGCTCGCCCCCTTGGCGGCGCCAAAACCCAGCAGGCCAACACCTGCGGCCCCAACACCCGTGAGCAACGAACCGGCGACGATCAATCCCGTGCCACCCGGCTTTTCCTTGGGCTCCGGCTCAGGCTCAGGCTCAGGCTCGGCATTTTCATCTTCGATCTCTTGGATCAGCCGCTCGGACGACTCGACCAAATCTTCGGCCCGGCGGATTGCCGGGGTCACCTCCGACACCGAAATCACCCGCCAGTCGGGCGAGGCGCGATCGCCCTGCAAGAAGTACAAGATATCGAGGCTGATCCGGGCCATCTCAATGCCGCGCTCAACCGCATCGATGTCGCGGTCACGTTCGCCGTGGAGCTTGTGGGCCTCGGCGGCATCGATAAACAACAGCGGGTCACCCTTGTCGTAGGCCCATTGCTCGAGCATCTCCGCGGCCTTATCCGGCTCATCGGATTGGACCAAACTACGCGCACGGTCCTGCGCCTCGCTGCGCGCCTTCGAAGCGTCGGACTCGGAGACAGGACCCTCGGGGGCAACGAGCATGGCCGCTGCAAGATCAACCGTGGGAGCTGCGGTCGCGTGGACCGGCAAGCTGACCAGGGCAAGGCCCGTGGCGACCGCGGTCAACCGGCGACCGACACTCGAACGCCTAAAAAACAAATTGGGGCTGGTCACGGGACGACGCTACCAAGTACCCACCCCATTTGACAACGCATGCCCAACCCTGTTTTGAGCACGGATATCTCACCCAGCCACCACCAGCCGCGTAGCCGAACGGGCGACGACCGCGGTCTTGAGGGTGGACGACCGTGCCTGTACACCGATTCCTAGTTTGTAGATGGGGACAGGTGCCCCCGACACATCCCATACCGGTCGTTGAGCCGCGACAAAACCCCCGCGCCAATGCAGCGATGTGATAGGTTCGCGGCGGTGCAGACGAGTGACAGCATTGCAAGTCGCGCTCGCGGTGGAATGCCTGCGATGCGCATGGTGATGGCGACCTTCGGCCTGACGCTCGGCCTGTGTCTCGCCTGCTACGGCGGGGGAGAACGCGAAAAACAAGCGCCCAAAGGCTACGCTGGCGGGCTTTGCCTCGACGGTGGCGGATGTGCAGATCCCGAGGCTCTGTGCGACGCCAAGGGTAACTTTTGTTACAACCCGCTCGATCCGTGCGAGGGATTTTTTTGCAATAGCAACGGAACCTGTACCCCGGCCGGTGGCAAACCGTCCTGCATCTGCGACGCGGGTTACACCAACGCCAACTACTCGCTGTACTGCGAATAAACACCGCGGCCGGTTCCGGTTGCATCTGCACAAAAGCCGGGGCCGATGGCGCGAACACAGCCATCTCGGTTTTGAGCTGCGGTCGCGAATGACCGCCGGCGCGGAGCTAGCGTATTTCACTACGGCCCGCGAACACGTATCCTGACGGCCGCTATGCGCATCAAGTCGATCGTCGCCCGTGTTCTCAAGGCCAGGCCCCTGCGGGTGCCAAACCTCTTTCCCCGGGCCGAGCAACCTGGCGATCCGCGGATCTTTCACTTTAACGCCGAGCGTCAACAGGTGATCGCCGACGTCGTTGCCCGGGTTGTCGATCGCCACGCCAGCTCGCGGGCCCATGTCGAGTACATCCTCAACGACGCGGCCAACAGCGAAACCCGGCGTCTCGCCGGGCAAAAAGACGACGAGACCGCGTTTGAGCTCGACCGCTGGCGCAAGCTCTCACGCCGGATCGCCAAACTCTCGCATGCCGAGCTCACCGAGGAGCTGCGCAAGATCGTCGACCATCTCGCCAGCGACATCGCTGGCAACTTCGACACCCGGGTCTACCGCATGACCCAACATATTGTCCCGGGCGTGCTCACCGGAGTGATGAACCCCCGCGCCCTCCCCCGGGATTTGTTGCAGCTACAATGGACCATGCTCAACCAGCGGCTGCAGGCCGAGGGGGACATCGACAAACTCAAGCGCCTCGCCCAAATCGGCACCCTGGTGCTGGTCCCAACCCACAGCTCCAACCTCGACTCGGTCGCCCTCGGCTATACCCTGGTGCGCGAGGGCCTGCCCCCCGTCGTCTACGGTGCCGGCAAAAACCTGTTTTCAAACCCGGTGCTCAGCTTTTTTATGCACAACCTCGGGGCCTATCGCGTCGACCGTCGGATCCGTGCACAGGTCTACAAAGATGTCCTCAAGACCTACTCGTGCCTGATGCTCGAGCGCGGCTATCACTCGCTGTTTTTCCCCGGGGGGACACGCTCGCGCTCCGGGATGATCGAGCGCAAGGTCAAGCTCGGGCTGGCCGGCACGGCGATCGAAGCGTTTGCTCGCAACCAGGTCCGCGGAACCCCGCGGCCCCTGTTTTTTGTCCCCGTCACCATCAACTATGCACTCGTGCTCGAGGCCGAAACCCTGATTGCCGACCACCTCAAGGGCGCAGGCAAGGCACGCTACATCATCACCGACGACGAGTCCTCGCAGCTCGATCGGATGCTTGCATTTACAGCGAAACTCCGGGGTCTGCAAAGCGCCTGCGTGATTCGGTTTGCCGACCCGATCGATCCGTTTTGCAATCCCGTCGACGACAACGGCCAGTCGCTGGTCCCCGGCGGTCGCACGATTGACCCCGGCACCTACGTCCGCCGCGGTGGCGTGGCCTCGGTCGATGCGGCCCGCGACGCCGGCTACACCCGCGAGCTCGGAGAATACCTGACCGCGGCCTACCACCGCGAAACCGTCATTATGTGGACCCAGCTGGTCGCCCACCTGCTGTATCGCTACTTTGTCGCCGAAACCCGTGGCCGCGACCTATTTAGCCGCCAACGCCTGCGCGGGGAAGTCGAAATGCCGCGCCAGCAACTCATCGAAGACATTGCACATGCACGAAATGCCCTGCTCGGTCTCGAAAGCGAAGGGCGTGTACGGGTCGACCCGAGCCTGCGCTGCGAAACCCCAGCCGGTCTGCTCGAGACCGCCCTCGACGCCTGGGAAGGCTATCACTCGACCACGGTCGTCGAGCGGGTCGGCGACCGCCTGCGGATCGAAGATCCGAACCTACTGTTGTTTTACCAAAACCGCCTCGTGCCCTGGGCCGAGGAGTTGGCTACCGATGAGACCATGGCCGCGGCCCGGGAGATCACCGCGCTCGCAGGAGGCGTGTAGATGGCGACTCAATTGTATCAACATGTAAATTTGAGTTGGACCCAGCGGAGGTACACATGACGACCGATATTGCGATTCTAGGCGGTGGTGACTTTGGCTGGGGCCTCGCGGCTGCGGCCACTCGCACCGGCAAGCAAGTCCTGCTTTGGAGTCGTCGCCCCCAGCGCGAAGCCACCGATTCGATCACTGTCACCACCGAACTCGAGCGCGCCGCCTTGGCCGAGCTGATCATCTTTGCGATTCCCTCGATCTATGTCACCGAGGTCGCGCAACAGCTGGCGACGCACATCGATGGCAGTCATCTGTTGGTCCACATCAGTCGCGGGATCGTCGGCGAGAACCTGTTGAGCCTCACCCAGGTGTTGCGCCAGCAAACCCCCTGTCGGCGAATCGGTGCACTCGCGGGTCCGGTTGTCGCCCATGCCCTCCAGCAGGGCAAACCCTCGGCGGCGATCATCGGCTCGCGCTTTCCCGAGGTCCAAGCCGCGGTCCGCGACGCCCTGAGCAGCGAAAATTTCCAAGTATATGCAACAGATGACGTCCTCGGAGTCGAGCTCGCATCGACCGTTGTCGGCCTGCTCTCACTCGCGATTGGCTATGCGCGTCACAATGGCCTGCACCCCTCCACCCTTGCCATGCTCGTCACACGGGGCCTACGCGAGGCCAGTCAACTCGGCGTTCGGCTCGGGGCACGGGCGGAGACATTCCACGGTCTCGCGGGCACGGGCGACCTGTTTGCGGCGCTTGCCGGCGACGACCGACCGGAGCTCACGGTCGGAGCCCGCCTAGCCGCAGGGGCAGCCACCGCAGACGCCGGCACGGAAGCTGGAACCTACATCGAAGGCATCCTCGGGGCGCGCTGGATCGCTTCGTACCTCGATCGCATCAACTGCGAAATGCCCGTACTCAGGCTTATGAACGAAGTTTTCGAGGGTCGAATGGGTGGGACCGAATTTTTTACGCGACTGATGACGCTCGACGTTGACGGCGAGTAAAAATATGTCTTAAGAGACATATTAATACTAAGCTCGGGCCATGCGAGTAGCCCTTTGGACCCCCCTATGCCTGTCTTCTGTCCTATTTATCGGCTGCGGTGGCGAAGAGACCCGTGACGATACGATCGGCACAACCTCCACCGCGACCACCACAACCACCAGCGACACGGACCAAACCGAAACCGACGCGACCGACACGAGCGACGCGACCGACGACCCGAGTGAGGGCAGCGGTGGCGAAACGACCACCGAAGACCCGAACACCGACACCGACAGTTGCACCGACGGCGATCTCGGGTGTGCGTGCCTCGACGGCGACGTTTGTAACACCGGCCTGACCTGTATCGCCGGCGTTTGCGAGGAGCCGGCCTGTGGCAATGGCGTGGTCGAAATGGGCGAAGAGTGCGACGACGCCAACGATGTCGACGACGACGCCTGTTCCAATGCCTGCACCCTGCCTGTGTGCGGCGATGGCATTGTCGCCGGCGACGAGGCCTGCGACGACGGCAACGATGTCAATGAAGATGATTGTACAACGGAGTGTGCACTCCCGGCATGCGGAGATGGCTATGTCAACGGTGGTGAAGAGTGCGACGACGCCAACGACATCGACGACGACGCCTGCTCCAACGCCTGCCTGTTCCCGGTCTGCGGCGACGGTGTCACGGCCGGTGACGAGGCCTGCGACGACGGCAACCAAATCGACGACGACGACTGCACCAACACTTGCACGCTGCCGAGCTGTGGCGACGGGATCGTCAACAACATGGAGGAGTGCGACGACGGCAATGACGTCGATGACGACGACTGCTCCAACATGTGCGCCCTACCCGTATGTGGCGATGGGGTCGTCGCCGGTTCAGAGGAATGCGACGACGGTAACCAGGTCGACGACGACGCGTGTACAAACGCCTGTACCAACCCGGTATGTGGCGATGGGATCGTCAACAACGACGAGCAGTGCGATGACGGTAACGACATCGACAACGACGACTGCAACAACAACTGCATGGCCAACTGCGGCGGCGAACTGTTCGACCCCGGAAACGGCATCCAGGGCTGTTGGTATACCGCACCCAACCTCGGCATGAACTGCACCCAAGTCTGCCAACCCCACGGAGGCTTCGACAGCGCAGCCACCCAACACACCGGCAACGCGGTTGGGTTTTTGTTTTGGCCCAACAAAAACAACGGCTCCAACTGGGTCACGATCGAGTGCTCCTCGACCGACAACAACACCAACTGGGGCGCCAACGGGCAGTCGCCCGACGCCAACTTCTCCCACAACGCGTGCTACGTAAACTGCGCGTGCAACAACTAGGAGTCAAACCAACCGGTAAAAGGCCGACGGGTGCCCACGCGCACGTCGGCCTTGGCCGTTTGGACTAGTCGATCAACTTCTGGTCGCGAAAATAACGAATTGCATCTGCAATTGTTTCGGTGATCGGGCGGTAGATCATCCCGAGTTCGTCGACCGACCGCCGGTTGTTAAAAAACACCGGCTGGCAGCTATAATCGAACATCGCCCGGGTCATCATCGGGGTGTCGCCGCGACGAATCGCCAACTTGCCGAGTGTTTGCAAATACATCCGTGCCAGCGGTTTGGGGATCTTGGGCAGTTTGTGGCTACGTCCGGCGATCTTGGCCACGGTCGTCAAAAAGTCGCGGTTGTCGAGGTTGTGGCCAACTGCGAGGTAGCGCCGGCCGGGCCGCCCCTTTTCGGATGCAAGTACATGGACCCGGGCAGCGTCGCGCACATCGACATAGCCACAGCCCCCTTCGGTCCAGCCCGGAGCCTTGCCACTTGCGACATTGACAATGAGCTGCCCCGACGGTGTTGGCCCAACATCGCCGGGGCCAAAAACCATCCCCGGACAGACGATCCGAACATCCATCCCCCAGGTGACAAAGTCCTCGGCGAGCCGCCGGCTGTGGTACTTGCTGCGGCTGTAGGGAAAGTCGATGTTCCAGGCCTCGTAGGGGGTTGTCTCATCGCCGAGCTCCCCGGGTTTGGGCCGCCCGAGGGCCACCACACTCGCCGTAAACACAACGTGCTCAACCCCCTCGCGCCGCGACGCCTCGAGCATGTTGAAGGTCCCGCGCATGTTGACTTCGTAAAGCGGCGTGGGGTCGGGCATGTAGTCGCGATAGATCGCCGCGGCGTGATAGACCCGAGAACACCCCAAAACCGCGGCCTCGCAGTCTTCGCGTGAGCGCACATCGCCGCGCACAACTTCGACATCGAGCCCCTCAATGTTGTCGAGCTGCTCATCGGGCAACGCCAGCACACGCACGCTCCGGCCAGCCGCGAGTAGTTGGCGAACGATCTCACTCCCCAAAAACCCCGCCCCGCCGGTCACGAGGTCGAGGGGTTGTGAAGACGTGGTGGTTGAAGAGGTCGATCCGCTCATGTGGCCGGTATGGTATCTCGACCGAGCAGCCGATGGTATGGCACCTGCGCAAACCGACACACGCGACGATCCACAGCTATCTCGCGAGCTTGACCGGGGTTGAGGTCAACTACCCAAACCCCGGCATCAGCCGGGGTGCGTGCCCACCCGGCTACCGCAAAAACTACCTCAGCCATCAACTCGGCCACGGGCGCGAGTGCTTTGCGCGGGCGTGCCGAGGGCTCATGACCTGGGCCATGGTCCGCGACCTTGGCTGGCTCACCCTGTGCCGACCGGCACCGGCGGTTGCCATCGGCCAGGTCGTCGCCACACTCGCCCGGCCCGGCGGGCTGTGGGCGCTCAACCCTTGTAAAATTGTGTATCAGCAACTTGCTGGCGACAACCCGAACGCCCCCAACACGGCAGAGTTTGGCTACGTTACCCTCCCCGGGCATGTGTTTTTTGGCGAAGAGCGGTTTAGCGTGCGGTTCGACCCAAAAACTGAGGCGGTCACCTACGAGTTATGTGCCTATACAAAGCCGGCGACCTGGCTGACAGCCGTCGGCCGCCCCTACGCGACGTTGTTTCAAAAACGCTTTGCCCGCGAATCGGCGGCCTCATTGGCGAGGTTTTGCCAAACTCCGAGCCAGTAAACCCACACCAAGCGCTGCGGCCAACAACACGAATTATTGGGACTCGCCCACGAGTTGTCGTGCCAACCTGAGCCCCACTTCACGGGCCATCACCGGGTCTTCAACCGGCTTCACATAGGCCTGCTCGCCTGTAAATACAATATAGGTCACGCCCTCGGCCACCCCACCGCGGACCGGGTCGGGGTCGATACCCAGGGCTTGGGCTGCGGCAAACGACAGCTCTCCGATCACCCCCTTGGGCCCGGCATCGGCGTATGGCGCAAAGACCATGCGGCCGTTGTACAGCACCACCCCCGCGCTGCCATAGCCCGACCACCCGGTTTTGATCCCATGGGCCTTGGGCTCAAATCCTTCGCTGGCCATCGGCACCACCAAAAATGGAACGTCGGCGGCATTGATAAATTGCCCGTCGGTGCCCTTGGCCGAGGTTTCGGGTTGTCGCCACGGGTCTTTGGCACACCGGGGATCGGTCTGGCCATCGCAGTCGATATCGGCGTCGGCCCGCCAAAAAATCGCCCCGGGAAGTTGGCACAACTGCACCGTCGGCGACTTGCCAGCGTCGGTCCGAAACCGGCCTGTACCGGGCACCGGGTTGCAGGTTTTGGTCAGCTCGCGAAGTTGGTCCGCGACATCGGGAGGCTGCACCGCAGCGGCCACCAAGCGCTGCTCCTCAGGTCCAGCGGCCGCCTCGGGTTGACAGCCCATCAAGCCTAACGCCAGCAGCCAGAGCACTCGGGGCGCGAGCCGAACAGGGTCTAAGTCTAGGGGCAACAACATCAAACCGGGCCCTAACCCTCCAAAATCGCCTTCTCGGCATCTTTGGCTGCCCGCGCGGTGGCCTCGCGTCCGGCGTTGAGGCGCTCGACCAACTGCGAAACCTCGCGCTCGAAACGTTCGGTCATTTCCTTTTCCTCGGCCTCGCGGTGAAACTTTGTATAGTCATCAATTCGCTGCAACACCTCGGCGGTTCCCACCTTTTTGCTTAGCTCGGCGATAATTTTTTGGCGGTCGGCAAAGCTCGCCTTGAAATAGTGCTCGGGGTACTCAAAGTCCTGGATATGGGCACGGATGTTGCCGGCAATGCTCTCACACTGGCGGCCGCTGAGGTCGGCCTTGACCAGCGCCTCGCCAACCTGTTGCCAGGCCGGATCGTCAGGGTGCACGTTTTGACGAACGTCGCGTAGCAAGACATCGCGCAGCAACCGGACATAATCCTCGGGGGAAGTCGGGCCGCGCACGGTAAACGGGTTTTGGGCAATCCGCGAGGTCGTGGCCTCGTCCATTTGCATGTAGTTGGCGTCGCACAGCATAAACCACTTGCCGTCCTTGGGAATCAATGTACCGTCAAAGATTCCAAACACGGCCCCGAGGTTGTTTTTCTCCTCCATGCGTAGGTTGCCGCTCCCGCGCGAGGCAAACGCAGTGTCGATGTCGGGCCAGTAGACCCCACACACCCCCTCAAACCCGTAGACCTCCTCCTTGAAAATCTTGATCAGGGTGGCCGCACTTGCATTTTGGTAGGAACTTGCCCAGTCGGTCCGGCGAATCACTTTAAACCGAGCTGGGATGTCGCGTTCGCGGCAGTACTCCAAAAAGTAATTGCCAACGGCGTGGGCGGTAATGGTTTTGCCACAACCCGGGCGACCCAGGCCAAACAGCACCGGGTTGATCGTCTTGGGGCTTTTGCGGGTGTTGAGGTCGTAGGCGGCAACATCGCGACAAAGCCTCAGCGCGGCATCGATGTACTCGCGGTTGCCAACGACATCGTCGATCTGCACGGGTTTGAGGTCGGAAGCCGGCTCGGCCAGGTTGCGCGCCAAAAAACCTTCGTAGCGGCGGTCGCCTATCACAACCTTGCGCTGGCGCAGGGCCAGGCCAAACGGACGCAGGCGACCGAGGTGGGTGAGGCGTTCGACGGCGCCACGCAGCTGGGCAATAAATGCATGTACAGTGGTGACAACCCAGCGCGCCCGCTCCTCAACCGTGTCCCCGCCCGCGCCCTTGCGCTTGGCCTGCACATCGAGGTAGCGGCCCGCCATCGCCAGCAGCCGCTCCATCACCAGTCGCGGGCTCTCTTGCAAAAGCTCCTCGAGCCCGCTGAGCTCTAGGTCGGAGGTCAGCTGCGGTGAGGGGGCCAGCGCGGCGAGCTGGGGGATGAGCCCGTCGCACAACACAATAATTGTAAATGCACCAATAAACAGGCGCTGGTCGAGGGTGGGCTCGGGAATCGCCAGCGTGCCAGTGGCAGCGATATCTTCGAGCAGGGCCGCGTGCAGGGCTTCACCTGTCTGCAAGGCCAAGTCGCCGGCTTCGATCACCGCCTCGAGAGTACGCAGGGTCAATACGGTATGGCCAAACGGTGCACGTACACGGGTGTGCAGGGCCGCGGCAAGTCCCGAATCTTTGACAAGGTCGCGCAGGCCAGAACGGTCAAAACCGCCGACGGGAGGAGTGACAACAAGCGCATTGGGCATCGGCCCGAGTGTACCGAAGTACGGCCGGCCGTATGGCTCTCGAACCGAAAAACCGGCGGCCACGGGCCACTGTGGCATGGACTCGCCAGTGAGCTGTGCCCGGACTGGCTAGCCCGCCCACGGCCGCGCCAGCTGACAGATTACGGGGTGCCAAGTCGCGCCAACGACAGTCGGGGGGCCGCTCGCAAAAACAAGCGTGGCGCGAGAACTCGGCTCAGGCCCACGGTTCGATGTTCCCACGCCCCGGCAGCTCGGTCTTTGCTCTCGACCGCGCTTGCCTGCGCACTCGTCACCGGGGTTTGTGCAAGCGAGTCTCTGTGTATCAGCAACCAGCGATCCTGTGCCTTCGCCGGAATATCGCGGCCCGCGAGCTCGAACGGGGCGACCGGTGATGGGGCCATCACCATCCCCGACAGCGACGGCGTGCTCGACCGGTCGACACGTTTTCGACGCGGCCACCTCCGGAAATGGACAATGCGGGCGGCTGTCGAGGGTCGGTTCGTTCGCGACGCCCGAGCCGGTTCACATGCAGCTACATCTATAGCCCGTGCTCACGGATGGTCGGGTCCTCTGGGTTTTGGCCGGCGCCGCGTTTGCGAGTGGCTAAAAACCGAAACACCAGCCAAAAAAATCCGCCCAGGCCCAACCACAAACACGCGAACGCGATGATCGCAAACAGGTTTCCGCTAGACACCAACGCCTGTCTACCACGGGTTTGACTCGCTGCATATGCCGGTGCCACGATGCGCCCATGGAGTACCGGACCCATCGCCTAGGCCACGTCACCCTCTCGCCCAACGAACCTGTGGTGGCCGGCACCCTGGGACAGTGGACACTGACCTATACAGTTGGCAGTTACGGGATCGACGAGGGGGGCACCATCAAGGTCGCCCGCAGGTTTGCCAGCGATTGGGGCCGCCCGCAGTTTCACGACCCAACGGGTATTGGCTACACCACCGCAACCACCACCGGCGAAGCGAGCCTACGACTTTCATATAGCCGCAAGGCCCATATCCGACCGTGGATGAAGTGCCTGGTGATCGATGTCTACGACGGATGCCTCGCCCCCGGCGATGTTGTCACGATTACATTTGGCGACCGTAGCCACGGCTCACCCGGTATCCAGGCCCAATCGTTTATCGAGTCGGCCCACGAAATTCGGGTGCTGGTCGACGCCACCAATGCCTGCCTGGTCCGCAGGTTGCCGACCTCACCGGTGGTGGCCGTGATCTCGGGCGAGCCTGTCACGGTGGTACCGATCGTGCCAACCCAGGCCGTCGTCGGCGAACCCGTCGAGGTGTTTGTCAAAGGTGAGGACCGGTGGGGCAACCCCACGCCCGCGCCCGAGGGCGTGACCTTGCGATTTGAGGCGAGCGAGTCGGCAAGCAATGTCGCCGCAGTCGAGGCTGGCAAACTCCGCTTTGCAAACCCGGGCACAGGGGTTGTGGTCGCGACGTTTGGCGACCAGGAGGTCCGCAGCAATCCGATCACTGGATATACAACAAAACCCAACCTGCAGCGCTACTGGGCCGAGCTCCACGCCCAGTCCGATGCCACCGTCGGCACCGGCACCGAGGTCGAGTACTTCACGTTTGGCCGCGACTACGCCCGTGTCGATATCATGTCGCACCAGGGCAACGACTTTCAGATGGACGACGAGGACTGGCGCCGGCTCAACGCCGTGGTCCGCGAGTTCCACGAAGACGGCCGGTTTGTCGTGTTTCCCGGGTTCGAGTGGTCGGCCAACACCACCGCCGGGGGCGACCGCAATGTCATCTACCTCGAAGAGGATTTGCCGATCATGCGCTCGTCCCACTGGCAAATCGATACCCCCGAAAACGAACTCAGCCCGGCCCATCCGGCCGACGACCTGTTCAAAAAATTGCATAAGCATGTTCCCCGCGAGAAGGTGATTTTGGCCGCCCACTGCGGGGGCCGCTACGCCGACATCCGCAAGTACTTCGACGAGGACCTAGGCCCCCTGATCGAGGTGTCTTCGTGCTGGGGCGTGTTTGAGTGGCTGCTGTGGGATGCGTTTGACAAGAATTACCGCGTCGGGGTGATTTGCAGCAGCGATGGCCACAAGGGCCGACCCGGGGCCGAGGGGCCGGGTGCCGGTCAGTTTGGTATTTTCGGCGGGCTGACCTGTGTCCTGAGTGCGTCGCTCACCCGCCAGGATGTGTTCACCGCGCTCAAGAAACGGCGCTGCTACGGGACCACCGGACCGCGGATCGACCTCGACTTTACGGTCGACGGTCAGCCGATGGGGAGCGACTACCGGCCGGCCTCAAACCAGGTGGAAGTACGGGCGAGCGTGACCGGCACAGCCGCGGTTGAATCGATCGAGCTGTTCGACGGCAAAACATGTATCCACACCGAGCGCCCGAAGGCGTTTGCCAACTGTCAAACTTCCCGACGCATTCGCCTGCGGTGGGGCGGTGCCCGGATTCGGGGCCGCGGGCGACGGGCTGAGTGGGACGGCTCGATCGAGGTCTGTGGGGCCAACATCACCCGCGCCGAGACGTTTGCCTTCGATTCGCCACTCGATGGCATCACCTCGCAAACATCCGACAAGGTGACGTTTCGTTCGCGGACCACCGGGGACCACGACGGCATCGATATCTGGCTCGACCAGGCCTCGCAGGGCACGGTTCGGTTTGTCTCGCCACTTGGGACCGTCGAGGTCGACCTGCAAACCCTGGGCACCACGCCGCACAGCGTCGACTTTGGTGGCCTCGACCTGCGGGCGACGATCCTGCGCTACCCCGAAAACCCACGCGAAACCCAGCTCGCGCTTACCGAGAAATTGGCGGTGGAGTGCCCGTTGCGGTTATTTGTCAAGGTGACCCAATGCGACGGGCATCTTTGCTGGTCGAGCCCGATCTATGTCGATGTCGACACCCAACCCGGCAGCGCCGACTGAACGCCTCGCCACCTGGCGGCAGATGAGCCTTTGGCTCGGGCCAGTGCTCGCACTGGGCGTCGGGCTGTTGACCTGGCAACTTGCCGGCCTGTCCCCACAGGCATGTTGGACAGCGGTCATCACCACCCTGTGTGCGGTGTGGTGGATAGGCGAGCCCATTCCCCTCGCTGCCACCTCGCTGGTGCCGTTTGCCCTGTTTCCGCTGGTCGGCGTGATCGACTTTCGCACGGTCGCAACGGCCTATGGCCACCACCTCGTATTGCTGATGCTCGGCGGCACGATCGTGTCGCACGCGATGGAACGCACCGGCGCCCACCGGCGGATCGCCCTGGGCCTGGTACGGACGGTCGGCCGCGATGGCGGTCGCCGGCTGGTGCTCGGCTTTTTGATCGCGGCTGCCGTGTGCAGCATGTGGATGTCCAACACCGCCACCACGGTGATGCTGCTACCGGTTGTGCTCGCAGTCATCGCCGCCTCACAAGGTCGCTCGCTCACCCTGCCGCTGCTGCTCGCCGTGCCTTACGGTGCCTCGATAGGCGGCAGTGGGACACCGATTGCAACCCCACCCAACCTCATCTTTTTGGAGCAGTACCACGGGCTTACCGGCACCGAAATCAGTTTTACCGAGTGGATGGGATTTGGCCTACCGGTGGTCCTCGGCATGATTCCCCTCAGCTGGCTGTGGCTGTGCCGCAAGGTCCGAGGTCAGTCGCCATTGTCCCTGCCCGACCTCGGCCCGTGGCGCCCAGCCGAAGTCCGGGTGTTGCTGGTGTTTGCCCTGATGGCACTTTTGTGGATGACTCGCAGCGGGCCGTTTGGCGGCTGGGGCAGCCTTCTCGGCGTCGAGGCCTACGCCGGCGACAGCACCGTGGCCCTGCTTGCGGTTGTGGTTTTATTTGTACTACCAAGTGGTGAGGGCCGCGGCAAACGTCTGCTCGACGCCGAGGTGTTTACCCCACGGGCCCACGATCCCGAGCGTGACAACACGCCAACGCCGATCCCCTGGGGCATCTTTTTGTTGATCGGCGGGGGCATTGCCATCGGCAAGGCATTTGGTGCCTCCAACCTCAGCGACGACCTCGGCCAAGCCCTGGTGTTTTTGGCCCATTGGCCCACGTGGTTGGTGATTCCACTGTTGTGCGTGGTCGCGACCTTTACCACTGAAGTCACCAGCAATACGGCCACCGCCAACATCCTCATGCCGATCCTCGGGGCGGCTGCGATCGCTGGAGGGCTCGACCCCCAAAGCCTGATGTTGCCGGCAGTGTTTGGCCTCAACTACGCGTTTATGCTGCCGGTTGCGACCGCACCCAACGCGATTGTCTACGGCACGGGTCGGGTCACGACCGGGCAGATGGCGCGCGAGGGGTTTGCCCTCAACCTCATTGGGATCGCGGTGATCACAGTTGTATGTTGGCTGTTGGCCGCTTGATATCCGGGTTGCGCTCAAAAACTTGGGCCGAGACACCCGGTGATTTCGTGACATCAGGCGTTTGCGAGATCTTCGGGTTTTCGACTAGGCTCACGCGCCATGTCCACTGCCCATTCACTCGCCCGTGCCGTCGCCTGTGAACTCGCCGCTGCGTTGCCAAGCGAAGTTGGCCTCGGTGCCGACGACATCGTGGACCTGTTGGCCAAGCCGCCCAAGCCCGAGCTCGGCGACGTTGCGTTTCCCTGTTTCAAACTCGCCCGGGTGCTGCGCAAGGCCCCCCCAAAAATCGCCGCCGAGCTTGTGCCCCAACTACAAGATGCACTTTCAGACACTTCGCTGATCGCCAAGATCCTCGCCACCGGGCCCTACCTCAACTTCACGCTCGACCCCGGGCGCGCCGGAGCCCTCCTGCTGCCGGCCCTCGCCGGCGAAGGCTCGGCCATAGATGCAGCTACACAAGACGAGCGGTTGATGGTCGAGTTTAGCCAGCCCAACACCCACAAGGCGTTGCATGTTGGCCACCTGCGCAACATGTGCCTGGGTGACTCGCTGGTGCGATTGTTGCGTTCGCAGGGTTACCCGGTGATCGCCGCCAACTACTTTGGTGATGTCGGCACCCATATCGCCCGCTGCCTGTGGTGGTACCTCGACCATCTTAGCGAGGAGCAACGCCAGCCTCCGGCCGACAACCGCGGCGAGTGGTTGGGCAAGATTTACACCAAGGCCGCGATGGCACTCGCCGATTGGGAGGAGGCCGGTAAAACCGATCCGGCTGCCGCAAAACGCCTGGCCGAGGCCAAGGCCCGGATCACCGAAATCCTGCAGCGCCTAGAGGCCCGCGAACCCGAGATCACCAAGGTTTGGGATGAGACCAAAAAGTGGTCGCTCGACGACTTTGAAGAGATTTACCGCTACTGCGACATCCACTTTGACGTGCGGTTTTACGAGAGCCAGGCCGACGAGCCAGGGCTCGAGATCGTCGAGGAGTTTCTCCAAAAAGGTGTCTTTGAGGTCAGCCAAGGGGCAGTTGGGATCTTCAACCCCGAGGTCAAGCACATGCCGTTTTTTATGCTGCGCAAGCAAGATGGCACCAGCCTCTACGCGACCAAGGACCTCGCCCTCGCCAAGCTCAAGTTCGACGGCCACAACATCGACCGCTCGATCTATGTCGTCGATGTTCGCCAAAGCGACCACTTTCGCCACGTGTTTTTGACGCTCGAGAAAATGGGATTTGCCCAGGCCAAGGCCTGCCAGCACGTGCCCTACGAAATGGTCGAACTGCCCGATGGCCCGATGGGTGCCCGCAAGGGCAACGTGGTGTTGTTTCGGGCCCTACGCGAGCAAATGACCGCGCGGATCACCGAGCTTCACCTCGAGAAATTTCGCGGGCAATGGTCCGATGCCGAGATTGCACAAGCCGCCCACGAAGTCGCCCTCGGGGCCATCAAATACGGGATGCTCGCCCGCGATGTGAACCAAAAAATCGTGTTTGATATGGAGGCCTGGCTCGACGTTCGTGGCAACACCGGGCCCTACCTGCAATACGTCCATGCGCGTGCCTGCTCGATCATCCGCGAGTGTGCCCAACAAAGCCCCGTGGTCCGCGTCGAGCAACATACGAACGCCGCGGTCGAAGCCTGCAAGGGGCTGACAACCCTCGAGGAACGGGAGCTTCGCAACGCCCTCGACCGGTTTGTCAGCACCGTCAAGGTCGCCGCCGACGAACTGCGCCCGTCGGTACTTTGCACCTACCTCTACGAGTTGTCCAAACAGTTCAACCGGTTTTACCTGGCATGCAAGGTCAAGGGCAGCCCGGAGCCGTTGCGGACCGGGCGAATTTTGCTTGTGCAAGCAACCATTAGTGTGCTCGCGGAAGGTCTCGGTCTCCTCGGCATCCCGGCACCACAACGCATGTAGCGCCGTCGCCGACCGGCCAACCTACCCCCACCGGCTTGCATACACATTGAATCCCGGTACTGACGGCAACAGGTCCGTCGTGCCAGGTGTGCACTCCATCGCGCAGTCGATCGCGCGGCCATTTGTCCGTGTACCCCCACGGTTGCTGGGGGTGGCGCCCGTGTTGCATGCTGCTACATCGTCCTAACCTATTGGATTTATTTGATGATTCAACGGTTCGGAAGGTGTGAGAGAACCCGACGAAACAGGGACGTACAAATTGTTGTGAATGCGGTGATCGCGGTACCATCCGTCGTGCATCTTTCCCTTTCTCGTTCAGAGAACCTATGACCATGCAACGCGGATTTTTTGTACTCGCACTCACCGGACTGCTCTCGGCCTGTGCCAGCGGTGGCAACAACACCTCGAAGGTCACGTTTGGCAGTGGCAATGGGACCGCGGCAACCGACGCGACCGACGGCGAGACAGATCCCAGCAGCGACTCCGATGGTTCAACGGGCTCGAGCGAGACATCCCCATCGGGCTCCGACAGCGATAGCGACAGCACGACGACCGAAGATCCAACGGACAGCTCAACCGCCGGACCGACGACCGAAGATCCCGATACCTCGAGCAGCGACACGACCGGCAGCGAGTCCGACTCCGACACAGATCCCGACACCGAGGGCGACACCGATACGGATACCGGGGGAGACCTCAATTGTGCGGAGGGCATCGGTCTAGCCTGCACGGAGGCCACCGATCTCGGGCCGATCCAGGAGGGCCAGATGGCCTCCTCGCTGACCAACAAAGTCCTGCCCGGGAGCGAAAATTGGTTTTGGATTCAGTTCCCGTCCGACACCCGACCCGGCGGCGGAACCCCGTCGATCGAACTTTCGGTCAACGAGGCCAACGCCTTTTCCATGGAGATCATCATGGGCGACCCCTGTGTCGACGGCCCCCTCGGCTGTGGCATTGGCGGCGATGACAACGGCCAGGCCGGTACCGTCACCCATTGGACGTTTGTCGACGACAACGAGCAATGCTGTGCCCCGCCAAACGATTCGATGACCCCCTGGCCCGCTGAAGTGTTTGTCCGGGTGTTTCGCGACGACGATGTCGAGACCTGCCGCTCCTACCAGATCACGGCCTCGCGCTAGCTGGCAAAATCTTTGTACACACAATTATGTAACGCCACGGACCGCGCGGACCGTGGCGCTACGCGTAGCTGCTAGAGTTTCGCCCTCGCGTTAACGCATCCCCGCGTAGAAGGCCAAGCCATTGCCCTCGGACGAGGTACAAAACTCCGTGCTGGTCCACTCACCGAGTCCCGTATTGACCTCGTAGTGACCGTCTCCATCCTTGACCTGGTTGGAGTAGCTGTAGAGGTAGTGACGCACGCAGTTGCAGTTGAGATGCCAGTAGTTGGTGCTGTGATTGTCGACACCTTCGTTGGTCTGACCGGCACAGGTATTCCCGTCGGTGGTCGAGAGGTTGTAGTCGCCCCCGCCTAGGTTGTTGAAGTTTGCATAGCCCATAAACCCGGGGGCTTCGACGTTGTCGCTCGAGGTCAGGGTGACGGCCTGACGCCAATCACTGTCGGCAACCACGAGTTGGTCGTCGTACATCGGGCTATCGGTGCGGATCCAAACCTGGGCCTGCTGGCGATAAAACAGGCTTTCACCCGAGCGAGACGCCACCAAAACCTTATGCGCACGGGTGAGGTTGAACGATTCAAACGCCAGGGCATCGCCCATCGCTGGCATGTCGCCCGTCAGCGGCTGCTCGTTGTCTGCCCCACTTGTTGCCCATACAATTGTCCAACCACCGCCGTCGTTGGTCATATCGCAGTAGACATCAAAGTCTTCGAGGTTGTCATCGCCGGCGATCGTGTACTGGCCATCCATCGCCTCGGGCACGGCTTCGAGGATCTGTGCGCAGGTCAGCGGTGTGGCGCAGACCCCTTCGACACACAGGCCCTCGCCGCAATCGCTGCTATCGAGGCACATTTGGTCGAGGCCACAGCCGCCGCACTCGGATCCGCCGCAGTCGACGTCGGTTTCGCCACCGCTCACGATTCCGTCTTCGCAGCTCGGAGCTGCACACAGGATTGTACACTCATCGGTGTTGTCGTCGTTGCCATCGTCGCAGGCCTCAACGCCCTCGTGGACAATTCCGTCGCCACAGGCGGCAGTTTGGCAGGAGCTTGTACATTCATCGGTATCGATGTCGTTACCGTCGTCGCACGCCTCCCCTTCCTGGACGACGCCGTCGCCGCAGCCTGGCAACGTACACGTGTTCGAGCACATGTCGTCGTCGACATCGTTACCGTCATCGCATTGCTCGTCGCCCTCGACCTCGCCGTTGCCGCAGTCGGCCTGTCCACCCGTATCTGTGTCTGTGTCTGTATCTGTGTCGGTATCGGTCTCCGGCACCCCTGTCGGGTCGCTGGTGGTCGTGTCCGTCGGATCTGTGCTCGACTCGTCGGTCGTCGATGGTTCTCCGGTGGTCGTCGGATCCCCGGTGGTCGGATCGGCGGTCGTCGGCCCCTCGCTCTCGGTACCATTATCCGTGGTCGTCGGCCCAAACGTCCCCTCCCCGGTCGTGCCGTCGCTTGCGCCCGAGGAACCAACCTCGGTATCGCCCTCAATGACCGAAGAACTACAGCCGGCGAGGCCCACGGCTGCGATGATGCCAAGTGATAATCTAAATGTGCGAATGGTATCCATGCGTACTCCTATGCCACCATTTTGCTTCAACATGTCTAAAAGGTCATGTCGTTTTGAAGATCGAATGTGCGCCGCCACGGCAAACTTGCGCGAAATTTTCGCGACCGTGCGTTCATGTGGGTCAGCAGCGGACATGAAACGTCCCCCACACGATCTCCGGTAGCTGGCGAGTACGGCGTTCATACCCCGCTTGGTCGCAGTTGACCGCACCCTGTCGCGGTACCCTCTCCGGCATGCTGAAACACCGGGCCGTGACCTCTGTGGCGATGTACCTGTTTGTGCTTTCGACGGCCAATGCCGCGACCTTGCCAGCCGAACGCATCGTCGAAGTCGGCGAGCAAATAGGTGGTGTCGAAATCACCAACCTCAACGAAGCCCACGTCAACGACGATGGCGTACCGGGGTTTACGGGTGTACTCGCAAATACCGATCGGTTTGTCTGGTACGAAGACGGTCCGATCTGGCTCAACAGCGACGAGGTCAACGAGACCCTCACCGGGGCCGAGGTGACGATGGGCATCGGCAACAACGGCGAGTTTGTTTACAGTACATCGATCACCGGCGACGACGGGATTTGGACACAAAACGGCGAGGTGACCCACGAAACCCTGGCGATCCCCGGGTTTGGCGGCAACACCGTATCGACGTTTCACAGCCGCCCGACGATGATCGGCAGTGGCCAGTCCTATTGGATCGCGGGGTTCAACGACAATGGCGGCACGATCACCCAGGGGCGTGCGCTGCTGACTTCGCCCGACAATACCCCGGGAAACATCTTTGCCGTGCTGCGCTCCGACGATGTCATCGAGGGCCTGCCGATCGCTCGCCCGTCGGGGCTCGACTTTGATTACGACCTATCGGCAGACGGCTTGCATCACATCCACGTTCTCCAACTCGACAGCGGTTCGACCACCGACGATGGCGTGATTTATGTCGACGGTGCGATCGTTGCCCGAGAGTCCTTGAGCACCGGTGGGGGCGACAACTGGGCCAACTTTGACCTCGTCACGATCAACAACGCCGGCAACTTTTTGTTTACCGGCGACACCGACGGGGCGACGACCAGCGACGAGTTTATCGCCTACAACGGCGCGATCGTGCTGCGCGAAGGGGACACCGTCGACGGCCTCGAACTCATGTCCAACGCAACCCTGCGGTTTGCCGCCCTCAACAACGACAACAGCGCTGTCTACGGATGGGGTTTTGGTGGTCAGGAGCATGTGTTTTTTGCCTGCGATGCCAGTCAGCTTGTGGATACAACGACCCACGTGCTCGCCACCGGCGTCGACGGTCTCGACTTTGACCAAGATGACGTCGAAGATGTGTTGGTCACCGACCTCAAGGCTTCGACCGGTCAGGGCCAGGCCGTGAGTCTCGCCGACGATGGGTTTGTGTTTTTGGAGGTTGAGATCGACGATGGCGTGGCCCGCGAGGCGATCGTGCGGCTGCCGTTGCCGAGTTGTTGCGGCGACGGAATCTTGCAAGCCGGGCGCGAGGAATGCGACGACGGCAATGCCGACGATACGGATATGTGCCCGACATCTTGCTTTGCCGCGACCTGCGGTGATGGCTTTGTCCTCGCCGGCGAAGAAGCTTGTGACGACGGCAACGACATCGACACGGATGCCTGCACAAGTGCGTGTGTCGAGGCAACCTGTGGCGATGGTTTTGTGTGGGAGGGCGTCGAAGCCTGCGACGACGGCAACGACGATGACAACGACGACTGCCTGCAGTCATGCGAGGTTGCCAGCTGCGGCGACGGCTTTATCCACCAGGGGTTTGAGTCGTGCGACGACGGCAACAACGAGGATGGCGACGGTTGCGATGCCGAGTGCTTGATCGAAGTCGATACCGACTCCGACGCTACAACCGAAACCACCGCGGGGCCCACCGACTCGGATACCGACACCGACACCGACTCTGACACCGATATCGAGACAACCGAAACCAGCGACCCGACCGACCCGACTTCCGACACCGACGATCCGACCCAAACCACCGACCCCACCGAGCCAACTGAGGCCTCAACGGGCGAGCCAACGGATGCCACCACCACCTCCCCCGGTACGACCACCGGCGACCCGAGCTCGACAACCGCAGGTCCGGGCGAGTCGGAAACCGCGGACAGCGAGTCGACTGGCGACGGTAACACCGACAGCGGTGGGGTTTCGGAACCAGGTGGTTGTAGCTGCATGAGTGTTGGCAACCGGGCACCGGGCAATGCCGCAGGCCTACTCGGGCTACTCGGGTTGATCGCCTGGCGCCGCCGGCGATAAGTCCACGGGCGCCCCCGCGCGAGGCGTTGACCGTCGCAGACCAAAGCAGCAGTGTGTAATCCTGCAGTTGCTGCGCCCGCGCGCGCGCACGATGGCCCCGAAACGCGCACGGCCACCGGCCCGCGAGCGAAAATAGATGTTCATACATATATTGCTCGAAGTTGACCACAAGAATACCTGTCTGTTTAGACATGTTTTAAGATTTATTGATACCATCCGCGAATGGCAACCCCGCAACCTGGTAGTTTTCCCACCACATCGATTTATCCCGGCCCCTACACCCAAGCATCGATCCTGCCCAAGGGCAATTGGAATGTGATGGCCAACGGTCGGGTATACAACCTCGAGATTATCGAGGCCGATGCATCTGCATTTAAAGCGACGCTCACCAGTGGTGAGGTGCACGATGGGGCCTGGGACGGAAAAACCGGTAAATTGTCGTTTCGCCGGGTGGTGCCAGGTGTGGTCGAACAGGAATGGGTGGGCTACCTGATGGTCCGCGACGGCAAGGATCCACTGTGGCGAATCGCCGGCTTCCTGCGCAACACCAAGAGCCTCAATCAATACAATGTGCCCAAAGAGCCAGGTGGTTGGTACGCCACGACCCCGGTTGACCGCTAACGCAGCAAAGTAGGAACACGACGATGAGTTATCAAGAAAAACGTGTCCGTGTAAAACACTACGGGGTCTTGCCCCGCAAATCTCCACTGCTGGTTGAGGTCCCCTCGATCCGCCGCCGGCCGCTCAAACTCCACAAACTGGCAGCCGCCGCGTTTATGAAAATGGCCGAGGCGGTACAGGCCGACCTAGGTATCGAGCTCAAGGCCGCTTCGTGTTGGCGACGGCACCGGTGGAAGTCGTGGGAACACTACGAAAAAAAGATGATCGACAAGTACGGGTCGGTGAAGGAGGGGCGCCGCTGGGTCGCCTACAACTCGCCGCACGAAACCGGCCTGGCCGTCGATTTTGGTGTTGGCGGTCTGGAGCCGAGTCGACGCACCCGCAAAAAGCAGCGCAAGACACCGCTGCACAAGTGGCTGGTCGAGCACGCCCACGAGTACGGGTTTCACCCGTACAAGACCGAACCGTGGCACTGGGAGTTCCCGATCGGTAAAAAGGCGTGGGAGTCTGGCGACCCGGCCGATATCTCAGAGGACAGCGACGTGCCGATTGCGTTTGGCGACGACGACGAATTCGACGGCACCATCGAAGATGAAATGTTTGTCGACGATGCCCTGTGGTTTGCCGACGAAGACCCGGATATCGAGGCGGACGAGGAGGACGGGGCTGACGACGATGATGAGCTGACGGCACCTGGACCCCATGTGTCCATACGTGCGTCGCGCCCAAGCGAGGGGAGGACACAAATCTCGCTGCCCAAACGCGGCTCGTTCGAGGGGCAAATCGAGATCGACGGCGCCGGCCTCAACCTGCGCTGGCAGGTTCGCTGGTCGATCGAAGGCTAACCCGACCGCGGGTCGAGTGTATACACAATGAATATGCCGCAGCCACTGCCGTGGGTGCGGCTTTTGTCGCTAGGCTCGGGTGCACGGCTCTAGGCAGGTCAGCGTGGCGTTGTCGGCATCGAGTCGCACCATGGTGCCGATTGGCAGGGCCTGGTTGCGCACGTTGTCGTGGCCAAACGCAAACCCGGTGACCACCGGAATCCGCAGGTCGAGCAGTCGCGCCGTCACGACATCCTCGGCCCGGGGCACGGCAAACGGACGGCCCTCGGGCTCTTCGCAACCGGTTAACTGGCCGAGCGCAATGCCCTTGACCCCGCGCAGGGCCCCGCTGCTCATGAGCTGGGTCAGTGCCCGGTCGAGGCGATAGGGCCGTTCGCCGATTTCCTCGAGGGCGAGGATGTGCCCGCGCAGGTCGGGCATCGCCCGGGTGCCAACGAGCGTGCGCAAGACCTCGATGTTGCCAGCAAACAGCGGGCCCTCGACACATCCCCCGAGCAACACCGTGCCCTGCTCGGCCGCCAAAGCCGGTGGCACCTCGCCGGCGAGCATGTCTTGCAAGCGCTGTAAACACTCGGGATGAAGGGTCGCCATCTGGGTGACAACCGGCCCGTGAATACAGGTCATGCCCACGCACTTGAGCGTCCACGCGAGCAGGCCGGTAATGTCCGAAAAGCCGACGAGTAACTTGGGGTGGTCGCGCAACAGCCCCGGATCTAGGCGGTCGAGAAGCCGGGTGACCCCACTACCCCCGCGGGCCGCAATCACAACGTCGATGTCGGGGTTGGCAAGTACCGTCCGCAATTGTTGTAGACGCACAGAGTCATTACCGGCAAACAGTCCGCGCTCGCAGGCGTAGAGGTTGTCCGGCAGGCTGACCGTGCCGAATAACCGCTTTAGGCGCTTGAACCCGGGCTCAAACCGATGACGCTCAATCGGTCCGCTGGCGGCGAAAATCGCGACGTTCGCGTTGGCACCAGCGGGCTTGGGACGGATCGGCGAGAAGACCACAACATGTCCACAAAGACTGATATATAGCTAAACCGAGTGGCTCCGTGCCTCGCGAAACTTGGGCCCGGAGTCGGGCCGTCCGGTCGGAATCACCGTCACTGGAATCGGCGAACCGACCGGCTGAAACGAGACAACCTCGCCCCCACCCGACTCGGCAGCCCGGCGGTTGGGGTTGTTGAAACGGTCAGCTACCTCGTCGATCGGAAGCGGCGAGAGGTGTTCGGTGTCGAGAAGATCGGTCTCGGCCAACAGTGAGGCATCGACCCGCCGGCCGACACACCCGCGCCAACCGTCCTCACCTGCGCCCAACACCACGCGCCGCACTTGAAACGCCCACGGCTCGGGCTCCGACTCGTCGGCGAGTCCGAGCACCGAACCGACCGGCGCGGGCTTTGCGAGCTGCAAAAACATGTAGTCTTGGTCGGAGGTGTAACCCGTTGAAACCTCAGGTGGCAGGTCTTCGAGCGCCCGAAGGCTGGCATCTTCCGCGAGGAGGCTGTGGCGAAGCAAGACGCGGATCGGGTGGCTCGGAAGGTTCATATGCAAGGCTCCAAGGTGGGTGCGCTCACTATATATCAGGCAATGTGACAACGCGCCCGAACTCGGGGTTTCGCCCGCACGGTCCAGCTCACATACGAACATCACAATCTTTCCGCGAAAGTCAGGCTAAGCGCCCGTACGTGGTACTCCGGCAGTGTTGCCATCCCGCCTTGGGGCGCGTGGACATGACGCCGTGACCCCCGTACCCTTGGCCGTCTCGCTGGCTGCTCCGCGACCGCCAGCTAGCTGCGTTGTCCGCGCTCTACGCACCTCTCGACCATGTTTAATACGCTGTTCAAAAAAGTCTTCGGCACCAAGCACGAGCGTCAGATGAAGAAGCTCCGCCCGTTGGTGTCGCGGATCCACGATCTCGAAAAAACCGTCAAGCCGCTGAGCGATGACGACCTCAAGGCCCGCACCGCCGAGTTCAAGCAACGGCTCGACAACGGTGAGTCGCTCGACCAACTACTCCCCGAGGTATTTGCCACGGTCCGCGAGGCCTCGGTCCGGGTGTTGGGGATGCGTCACTACAACGTCCAAATGATCGGTGGCATCTCGATGCACCAGGGCAAGATCTGCGAGATGCGGACGGGTGAAGGCAAAACCCTGACCGCAACCGCGGCCCTGTTCCTCAACGCCCTCACCGGCCGCGGTGCCCACCTGATTACTGTCAACGACTACCTGGCCTCGCGCGACGCCGAGTGGATGGGCCAGATCTATGGCTTTTTGGGCATGTCGACCGGCACCATCGTCAGCGGGATGTTCCACCTCGAGCGCCAGCGGGCCTATCGCTGCGACATCACCTACGGGACCAACAACGAGTTCGGGTTTGATTACCTGCGCGACAACATGAAAGAGACGATCGAGAAGTATGTGCAGCGCGACCTGCACTTTGCGATCGTCGACGAGGTCGACTCGATTTTGATCGACGAGGCCCGGACCCCGCTGATCATCAGCGGCGAGGCCAACAAGTCGCCGGAGACCTACAAGACCGTCGACCGCATGATCCCCAACCTGCGCCGCGACCTCGACTTTGTCGTCGACGAAAAGGCCCACTCCGCGCAGTTGACCGATGCCGGTGTCGACCGCATCGAAAAACTCCTGCGCTGTAAAAACCTCTACCACCCCGACAACATCGAGCTGCTGCACCACGTCAACCAGGCGTTGCGGGCCCACGTCCTCTACAAAAAAGACGTCAACTACCTCGTCGATGGCGGCGAGGTTGTCATTATCGACGAGTTTACCGGCCGCAAAATGGAAGGTCGGCGGTGGAGCGAAGGCCTGCACCAGGCGATCGAAGCGAAGGAAGGCGTGCCGATTCAGCCCGAGTCACGCACCCTGGCAACCATCACCTACCAGAACTACTTCCGCATGTACCAAAAGCTCTCGGGCATGACGGGTACGGCTGTCACCGAAGAGGCCGAGTTCCGCAAGATCTACGATTTAGATGTAATTGCAATTCCGCCCAACCGCACGATCGTCCGCAAGGACCACGACGACCTCGTCTACAAAAATGAACGCGGCAAATTCAAGGCGGTCATCGAGGAGATCCGCGATGCCCACGAGCGCGGTCAGCCGGTCTTGGTCGGTACCGTCAGCGTCGAAAAATCCCACGTCATCCACCAGCTGCTCGATCGGGCAGGTATCCCGCACCAGGTCCTCAACGCCAAGCAGCACGAGCGCGAGGCCTTTGTCGTCGCCCAGGCCGGCCGCAAACACGCGGTGACCGTGTCGACCAACATGGCCGGTCGTGGCACCGACATCATCCTCGGGGGCAACCCGGAGATGATGGCCAAGGCCCACTACGACCCCGACACCCAGCCCGAGCAGTTCAACAAGCTCTACGAGGGCCTCAAGGTCCAATGTGAGGCTGAGAAACAAGAAGTGCTCGAGATCGGGGGCCTGTACATCATCGGCACCGAGCGCCATGAGTCACGCCGGATCGACAACCAGCTGCGCGGCCGTGCCGGTCGCCAGGGCGACCCCGGGGCCTCGCGGTTTTTCCTGAGCCTCGAAGACGACCTCATGCGGATCTTTGGCGCCGACCGGATCACCGGTTTGATGGAGCGCCTAGGCATGGAAGAGGACGTGCCGATCGAAGCAGGGATGGTCAACAAAGCCATCGCCAACGCGCAGACGCGGGTTGAGCAGATGCACTTTGATACCCGTAAAAACCTGTTTGAGTACGACAACGTCATGAACGAGCAGCGCAAGGCGATCTACGCCCTGCGCAAGCAAATTCTCGAAGGTCGCTACCAACCCGAAATCCTCGACGAACAGGCCCGGCAGGAGCAGATCGACAAGCTCCCACCACCGCCCGACACCTCGGGCCCACACACCGTCGAATCGATGAAAAAGGATGTATACACACGCGTCCTCAAAATCATCGACAACCACTGCCGGGAGCGCATGCAGGCCGCCGGCGACGACCCGAGTGGCGACGACCCGTTTCCCAGCGAAGGCATCGACCACCACGCCCTCACCCATGACCTCTACCGCCACTTCGGCGCCATGGTCCCGCTGCAAGCTGTCGAGACCGACCGTGCCCAGATCATCGAGCAAGCCCTCGATGTCGTCGCCCGCTCACTCATTCAGCAACGCGAACGCGTCCACGAGCTGGCCTTCAAAAAAGTCGACGAGATGGTCGACGAGCTGTGTCCGGCCGATGTCCACCCCGACGAGTGGGACCTCCAAGGCCTCGAGAAAGTGACACTCGAGCGGTTTGGTGCGACCGTCGACCTCAGCGAAGTCGAGGACAACCTAGAGAAGTTGGTCGATCGCGTCTGGGTGTCTGTCGAGGCTTTGCTGACCAAACGCGAGGGCGAGTTTGGCCTCTACACCTTCCTGTTTTACGTCCGCCAGTTCTACCTCGCCGAAATCGACGAGCAGTGGATCGCCCACCTCAAAAACATCGAGCACCTGCGGACCGGCATCGGGCTCGTTGGCTATGCAACTCGTAACCCCAAAAACGAGTACAAGATCCGCGGTTTCAACCTGTTTCGCGACATGTGGGAGAGCATCGAACACACGGTTCTCGACAAGATCCTGTCGATGCGCCTGACCGCCGAGCAGCAACAAAAGGCCGAGGAAGGTGCCGAGTACGAAACCACCGTCACCCGTGGCAACGCCGGCCGTCGCAGCCGCAGCCGGGGCAACGCCGGCCGTCAGTCACTCAACAAAGATCAGGCTGCCAAGGTTCAAGAGGCCGCCCGCCAGATGATGCAGAGCATGCAGCAAATCTCCGAGGCCACAGCCGATGCCAACCCCGACGACATGATCGCCAAGGCGGCAGCCCAAGCAGCCTCGAAAAGCCTCAAGGCCGACAAGGGTCAATCCCGCGGTGGACGTCGACGACGGCGCAAAAAGGCCTCGTCCTAGGGTCCACCCCCAAAACTTGAAATGGCCTGGCAACCGCCGGGCCATTCAAATTGTACGTACATAAAATACGATCGGACGCAGGGTGTGACTATCCGCGACCTTCCTCGCGGCACCCAACACCGCCACCTGAAATCATCACGGACACGCCGTTGCGACAGTTGACCCTTCCGCCACCGATTGCGAAGGCCTCGAGCACTGTCGAGGGTGCTCGTTCGGACTGCACAACCACCTGCACCCCCACTTCGAGCCCGGCCTGACGAAGTTCGTCAAAGTGCAGCGAAGAGGTGTCGATCGCACATCGATCAGTGACAGTTTTTAAACGTCACGTTGCCAGAGATCCGCCGCCCCTGGGCCTCACACTCGAGTACTGCCTGCCCCTCGACATTGACGATATTGTTGATCGTCGAGTTTTGGTTGGCGATTGTCATGGTGCCGCAGCTGCCGAGCTCGATGACCTCGCCGTCGACAAATAAAATCGCCACCGGCTTGTTGGTCGGCGGTTGGACGAGCCGTACCATCTTGCCAGCATCGTCGATCAGGTCGACCCCCATGAAGTTGTTGACCTGACCTGAACGACAGGATGTTGGGGTAAAGGGGTTGCCGTCGACGGCCATCTTGGCCGTAATCTCGTTGGTACACCCCGCCATGGTTGCCAGTGCGACCCCCAAAAAACACCCCGCAAAATACCGCCCACGCATGTCGCCTAGGGTAGCAAACCAAAGTGACGGCCGCGTGGCCGTATGCCCGGCCATCTTCGCTCAAGTGGCCCTTTGAGCGCAATTTGGCCCGCATGCCTGGGGCCCAGCCTGGTCACCGCGGTAGCTTCGTCATCCGCCGCCCCATGATATCCGCCTCGTCGAATACCCACAGCCGCCACGTGTAGAGGTAAAACTTGCGTGTACAAGCACTATAAACGAAAATCTTGGTCCCCTCCCCGCGTACCGGCTCAACAAGGTCCTTGCGCCGTAGGGTCATGCCCTTCCCAGTTTCGGGGTTGATGACATAGGCAAGCTCACCGCGTTTGCGATCGACGGTCGCACCGATCAGTGTTCCGTTTGGCCCTTCGGCCAGGTTCCAGGCGGGTGCGCGCGACGTCACCAACTCGGGCTCGTGACCCGCTTTGACGCGAAAGACCCCATCGGAGCGGCTAAAGTAAAATCCGCGCTCACCCGCCCACGCAACCGTCCACGGGCGATCGTAGGTGTCGAGCCCGAGCTTGAAAGTCCGCTGCCAACTGTCGCCTTGGCGGGTAAACCCGTCGCCATCCCACAGCAGCACCTCGGTTGAATCACCACAGACCGCCGTTGCGACATCGTGGCGTTTCATCGACGGCTCGATCGCTACTTTGTGCCAACCATCTGCATGTAAATGCAACAAGTAGTACGGCGGGTCATAACCAATTGCGAGGTTGGCCGAGGTATACAGCCCACCACCACAGGATGTGAGGCCGTCGACATGCTGGCGACCATCCCCGTAAAAAAGCCCATCGCGCAGGGACCCCTGGTCCGGCCGCTCGCCACTGTGTCGCCACAGGGGAAATCGAATATCGCCCGCATCCTTCCCGGTGCGGGACAGGACCGCATAGCCCCCCTCACAACGCTCGATACCTTGCAGATAGGAAACGTCTTCCCACAGGTGGAGCGTGGGGGGATGGGTACGCAGGTCAATCACCGTGGCAGTGTTGCCCGAAGCCCCGATCACCAAAAACGGGTCGAGCCGCCAAACCTTTGTCAGGATATAGGAACGGGCTAACTTGAAGGACTCGACCGCCATCGCCGACATGTACCCAACGCCGGTGGCCGTGTCGAGCGGTATTGCAAATCGCTCATCTGCGACAAACAACCCCAACGGGCATCGTTGTGCGGCACACTACCGTCATGGCGAGGTGCGCTTTTGTTTTGCTTGTCGGACTTGCAGCCGGCTGCTTTGCAGACGACGGGCGCGGTCAACTGATGACGGCCGGCACCCAAGAGGGCACCAGCACAAATGCCTCCGAAACCGGTCATACCAGCGTGATGGACTCGAGCGGCATGGCCTCGGGCAGCGAAACCCAGGGCACCACATCCACGCCGACAACCTCTGAGCCGACAACTTCGGACAGTTCGACGGGTGGGACCACCGAGGCGACCACCGACGACCCGACAAACGATGCAGGTACACAAACATCGAGTACCACGGATAGCGAGACCACAACCGGAAGTACGACACAAAGCGAAAGCGAGAGCGATAGCTCGAGTACCACCGGCATCATGTGCGATGCCCCTATGGCCGACTGCAATCAGATGGCGAGCGACGGCTGCGAGACCGACCTCGAAAATTCGTTGCAGCACTGTGGCGACTGCGACACACCGTGCGAAGGGTCGTGTTTGGGAGGTGGATGTAAACCCGGAAAGCTCGTGTTTATCACCAGCAAGAAGTACGCCGGTGCACTGGGCAACCTCAATGGCGCCGACGCCATCTGCAACGAGGTCGCGACCGATGCCAATCTCCCGGGTGTCTACAAGGCTTGGCTCAGCACGAACTATCAAGACGACCCCGAGCACCGGTTTATCCACAGTAACGAGCCGTACCTGCTGGTCGACGGTACGCTCCTCGCCAGTGACTGGAACGACTTGACCGACGGCGAGCTCGACCACGCGATCTCGATCGACGAAACCGGAACCCTACTCGATAGCGACGGGGTCTGTAGTAGCCGCCAAGTATGGACCAATACGCAACCCACCGGCTATGGCTTTGTCGACAACCGCGACTGTGATGACTGGACCACGACCCAACAAAATACGATTGGGCGCGTGGGCCTTGCCGGGGCAACCACCGGGCTGTGGAGCGACGGAGGCTGTATAGATTACTCCTACTGCGATGTTCCGCGGCACCTGTACTGTTTTGGCCAGTAACGCGGCTGTTCGCCGCTAGCGTTGCTCAAAACAGTCGCGCCCCGGCTCGCAACTTTCGGGCACGCAGGGCGCCCGATCTGGCCCGGTGACCATTTGCGTACGCAAACAGTGGTAGTGGCTCGACCGACTCGTTGTAAATGCATCGGGAGTATCCTGCCCATACACATAAAGGGCCTTGGTTCGCAGGTGTTTGCACACCGGCAAGCTGGTATCGACAACACGCATATAGTTGGGCATGGGTTACTCCGGAAGTGGGATGTTGCAGGCGCGATGCAGGGCCTTGCGCACAAGGCCCTGGCTCAGCGGCACTTTGTAGGCATTGTGCTTGAGTGGATTGGCACCGGTGGTGGCAGCCTGGGCGGCCTGGGCAAACAATTCGGCGGAGGGCGGCTGGCCGACAAGCACCTGCTCGGCCCCTGCGGCCTTCCATGGCACCGGAGCGACATGCCCCAACACCACCGTGGCCGCGGCAATCTTACCTGCTTGTAGTTGCACCGAAACTGCAGCCTCCGCCAACGGCCAGTCGTGCGAGTGTTTTTCTTTGGCGACCTCGTAGGCCGAGTGATGCTCGCGGGTGAGCGCGGGTAGCAGCAGTTGGGTGATGACCTCCCCCGCAGCCAGGCTGTGCTCACGCAGCGGGTCTTGCTTGGGACCGACAAACAACTCCGCCATCGGCAGTTCGCGGGTTCCCCCGTCGCCAACCACCCGGGCGACCCCGCCAAGGGCCGTCAACGCCACCGCGAGGGTCGACGGATGGACAATGAAGCTCGGCCCGCCCCCCAGGATCGCGTGGTACTTGTTTTCACCCGAAACCGCGAGGCAAGCCTTGCCACCCTTCTTGAGGCACTGAAGGTCTGCCCGGCGAAAATACCAGCACCGCGGGCGCTGCAGCAGGTTGCCACCGACCGTCGCGGTGTTGCGAATGCCCGGGGTCGCGGCCGAACCTGCTGCTTCGCGCAGCGCCTTTGCAGCCGGCGGGAGCCCATCGAAGTTGGCCACCTGTGAAAGCGTGACCAGGGCACCGATTGCCCAGCGCTGGTCCTCTTGCTGTTGGATTCCCCGCATCGCCAGCCCGTGGGTATCGCTGACATAGCGCAGCTCCACGAGTTCCTGTGGCGACAACAGGCCCTCTTTCATCTGGTCGAGCAAGTCGAGGCCACCGGCCCGAATCACCCGTTGGCCCGGGTCGTCGGCCACCCGCTTGCGCACCTGGTCGAGCTGTTGCGGGCGAATCAAGGTTAACGGACGCATGCAAAACCTCCTGGTCGCAGCCGGTCAAAGTGTAGATACATCATGTTGGCACCACCTCGAGACTTTGCAGCACCCGGTCGGGTGTCAGCGGGAGACTGCGCACCGGCGCTCCGGTGGCATTAAACACGGCGCAGGCAATCGCCGCCGCCGTTGGAATTGTTGCAGGTTCACCGATTCCGATGGCCCCCGTATTGTTGGCCCCGGTGTGAACCTCAGTCAGGGCAACTTCGATTTTTGGGATGTCCCGGGCCCCGGCGATTTTGTAGGTCTCGAGGTTGGGGTTGAGCATCAGGCCCGAGCTGCGGTCCATCACCCGCTGTTCCATCAAGGCGTAGCTCGTCCCCAAAATCACCCCGCCGTTGATCTGCGAGCGCAACGTGAGTGGGTTCATCACCCGCCCACAGTCGTGCACGGCCAGCACCCGCTCGACCGTGACCTCTCCGGTCCAGCTGTCGACGGCGACCTCGGCAAACTGGACCCCGGCGATCTGGTAAAGCGGCCCACCCATAAACTTCATGGGGTGATGCCCGTAGGTTCCCGGGCGCGTCGCGGTGGCCGTGGTTGCCTCGCCCGGCATGCGCTGACACAAACGGGCAAACGTGATCGACCGCTTGGCCTTGCGCGCGTGGGCGGTGCCGTCACTGTCCCACGAGACATCTTTGACAGTTACCTTGAGCTCCTTGGCTGCGACCTCGGCGAGCTGTGCCTTGACCTTCTCGGCCGCAGCCCGCACGGCCGGGGTGACCGAAGATGTGGTTTGACTGCCCCCACTGCCAACCGAAGCGCCGTAGCGACTGTCGCCAAACTTGACGGTCACGGTCTCGAGCGGGCGGCGAAACACCTCGGCGGCGATCTGGGCAAGCACCGTGACAATCCCACCACCGATATCCTGCACGCCGTTTTGGACCTCGATGCTGCCATCGCGGCCCACACTCACCGTCGCCGCGGCGGCCCCCTTGCGGCCAAAGTCTCCCCAGATCGATGCAGCTACACCGACACCGCGTAGGACCCGGGCCTTTCGCGCCAGCAGCTCAGCCGCCCGTTTGCGTTTTTGGTCCCAGTCGATCTTTTTGCGGCCGAGCTCAAACTGGTGGCGGCGGACCGGATGGACATTGTGTTCAATCCGAATATCGAGCGGGTCGCGGCCGATTTTCGCGGCGAGCTCATCCAAGCCCAGCTCCAGGGCAAACGCCCCCTGGGGGTGCCCAGGCGCACGAAAGGCTGCTCCCGGCCCGGCATTTGTATAGACATCGGCACTTTCGACCTTGATGTTGGGGCAGCGGGTGTAAATGCCAATGGCATTGCGACCCACCCCCGCCCCGGTACCGATCCCGGCGCTGCCGTGGGCGACCACATGGATCGCCGTGAGCTCGCCGGACTTTTTGGCACCGAGCTTGACGGTTTGGATCGAGTCGGGACGGTTGCCTGTGCATACATGTTCTTCGTGGCGGTCGAGCAGCAAACTCACCGGAGCCTTGGCCTGCTTGGCCAGGGTGCCGGCGATGAACCCGAGCCGAGAACCGGGTGCAGAAGCACCAAATTTGGCCCCAAACCCGCCACCTAGGTATTCGGTGATCACGTGGACATCGGCCGGCTTGAGGCCAAAAATATCGGCCATCTCGCCGCGGACACTGAAGATGCTTTGGGTCGAGCTCCACACCGTCATGTGTTTGGCATCGTCCCAGCGCACCACGATCGAGTGGGTCTCGAGTGCCGAGTGGGTATGGACCTGGGTTGTGTACTCGGCCTCGTGCACAACATCGGCAGCGCGCAACCCCTTGGCCACATCTTTTTTGGCGTCTGACCCCGTGTGGCGAACGTTGCCCTTTTGCGTCGCCTGGCGCGACGCCCCCGGCTCGTCTCCCTCGGTCTTGCGGGCCTTGACTTTGGTTGTATGCACAAGTGGTGCACCGGGCTGCATTGCCTGGCGTGTGTGCACCACATGGGGTTGTTCTTCGTAGGTCACAACGATCGCTGCCAGGGCCGCCCGGGCCTGCTCCGGGGTCGCGGCCGCGACGGCTGCCACATCCTGCCCGGCAAACAACAGCCGCTCGCCAACATCGGCCAGGCTGATGACAGCGCCGACACCTGGCGATTTCGCAGCCGCATCGAGCTTGAGTTCCTTGACGATACAACAGGCGTAGGGGCTGCGAAGGACCGCGGCGTGCAGCATTCCCGGCAGGCGGATATCGTGGGTGTACGTCGCCTTGCCGGTAACCTTGGCCACACCATCTCGGCGGACGACCGGCTTGCCCACAACCGTGAGTTCGGTATCGGCGTCCCACGGTCGCGGCTCGCCCTTGGGAATCTCGAGCGTCACAACCTTGAAGTTGTCGGCAAACCCGAGTTTGAGTTTTTGCTTGCTCGTATCTGCCATGACCTTAGGCCCCCTTGCCCGCCGCCTGGGTTACCGCCGCAACCACGTGGGGATAGGTCCCGCAGCGACACAGATTGCCCGCAATCGCGGATTGGATGTCGGCCGCAGCGGGCACCTGGCCCTGGCTGCGGGCCAGAAGTGCACTGCAGGAGATCAACATCCCCGAGGTACAAAACCCGCATTGCATCGCATCGTTGTCGACAAAAGCTTGCTGCAGCACCGACAATTTGCCGTCGGTCGCGAGCCCCTCAACGGTGGTCACCTTGGCGCCACGAACATCGTGGGCGAGCAACATACAGCTGTTGCGCGGGACACCGTCGACCAACACCATGCACGCGCCACAGGCCCCGCGGTTACAAACCTCCTTGGTGCCGGTGACATTGAGCTGTAGCCGCAGGGCATCGAGCAGGGTCATGTGCGGCGGAACTTCAAGGGCCGCAGCGGTGCCGTTGAGTTCAAAGGTCAGGGAGGTTGGCCCCGGGCCCACGGCCTCGGCACCTTCGGGTGGGGGCACGGCCAGGCCGTCAGACGGATTGTCGGTGGTGGCTTTGTTGCCACTACAACCAGCGACGAGCGTCGCCGTACCAAACCCGCGAAACAGACCGCGCCGGGAGAGCCTCGATCGTTCGGACATACGCCGGCAGGGTAGCAGGACTTGCAGAAATTTACTGACAACAAACGCGAATTTTTTGAAAACTTCGCCACCGGTTTGGGGGTCACAACAGATTGGCGACCCGGCCCTTGCGGCAATCCATGCTCATACAATGAGTACACCCGAGCGGCGCGCCGTTCGCAGGGTGGCGTTTTGCGTACGCGTACAGCAGGTTAGGATTGGCCCGCATGCGGGCACTTCAGCCCCTCACGAGCCTTTAAAATGTCCCGAATGCGCTGCTCGAGTGTCACCCAGCCTGCCCCCGAACCGACCCGAGCAAAGTTGTTGTCGGCAATTTCTGAGGACAACTCGGAGTCCGTCGACACCGCGTGGGCGAGTACGGCCTGCAGTTCCGGGGCGAGCTTGGCCACTTCCTCGCGAAACTTCTCCTGGGCGGCCACCTGTGCCTGCCGGCGAATATCGTCGAGGAGGTCCGCCCGGATGCACTGGATCACCGGGTCGGGTGTGCGCCGCAACAGTGGTACCAGCGAGTCGCGGGTGAGCGGACGGTTGGGGGCCTGGCGGTTTTTTGGGTGAAACCCGACCATGTAGTAGCGCAAACTCGAAATTTGCTTATGCACTTTTTCGTAGGCTGCACGCAACACCTTGACCCATTCCTCAAACGCCGCTGGCGCAGCAAACGTTGGGTTTTGCCGGGGCGCGACAAACGTGAGCAGAACAATCTCGACCTCCGGGTTGGTCTGCTCAACGCCGGCGAGGGTGCGGGCGACAACCTCGGGATCGGGCTCGCCCCGCGGCATCTCGATGAGAGGTCGCTCCAACCTTCCCTGCAACCGACACCGGCGGGCAAACGGACACAGGCCGAGTTCCTCGACGACTTCGACGAGGTAGCGTGTGTGTACAGCCCTGAGCTCGTCGAGTTCGGACACCGCCATACTCTACCAGCGACCGGCCGTTGCCGCGGGGTGAAAGTCGCCGACGGGGCGAGCAACGGCCGTTCATACCCGGATCGTCGGCAGCCTGTGGTATGGGCGAGTGCGTGACGAATCTCGACGAGTTGTTGGCACAGGCGCGTGCGGTCGTTCGCCAGTTCCCCGCGCTCGCCGGGGCCACCGTGGCTCCGATGGCCGGGGGCCTTATCAACCACACCTTCGCGGTTACGTGCGCGAGCGGTCCGTTCATCCTGCAACGGGTCAACCCGATTTTTTCGCCGACCCACCACCACAACATCGCCGCGGTTACACAGCACCTGCACGCTCGCGGAATGCTGACCCCACAACTGGTGCCGACGGCTGCAAACCAACTGTGGGCAACCGCTGCCGACGGCTCCATTTGGCGTGTACTTACACGTATTTCGGGGCGCAGTTTTGACAGCGTCCAAACCCTCGAACAAGCCCACAGCGCCGGGGCCCTGGTCGCCCGCTTTCACACCCTTGTCGCCGACCTCCAACACACGTTTATTGGCCTGCGCAGCGGGGTACACGACACTGCGGCACATCTTCGCAACCTCGAGCTTGCCCTGCAACGCCACCCCGAGCACCCCCTGTTTGCCGACGTCTGTCGCCTCGGCCAGGAGGTGTTGGCGGGCCTTGCCGAGCTCGGAACTGTTTCGGGGGCACTGCCCCAGCGGATCGCCCACGGCGACCTCAAGTTTAGCAACCTCCTGTTTTCGCTTGAAGATACAAATAAAGCCCAATGCCTGGTCGACCTCGATACCCTCGCCCCGATGCCCCTACACCACGAGCTCGGGGATGCGTGGCGCTCGTGGTGTAACACCGGCGACGAAAACCGCAGCGAGGCCGAGTTTTCGCTGGCGCGATTTGAGGCCTCGCTCGCCGGCTACCTCGGCAACATCGGGTTTGAGTTGGCTGCCGGCGAACCCGAGGCATTGGTGATCGGTCCCGAGTGGATAAGCCTCGAGCTCGCCGCTCGATTTGCGGCAGATGCCCTCAACGAATCCTATTTTGGCTGGGATCGATCACAGTTTTCGCGGGCCGGCGAGCACAACCTCCTGCGGGCCCGCGGGCAACTTTCGCTGGCAACAAGTGCCAGGTCGTGCCGTCGTCAACGGATGCAGCTGCTGTGCCGATAGATGGCATTGCACAGATCGCCACGATCACGCGCAATACCGCCCAACACGTGAGCACGCTCGGGCCCCCTCCCGGGCTTTTCACTCGCATTTGGGGCCACCGTCGGGTGACACTTGCGCGCAGGTGCGTATGCAAGAATCTGAGCTCAACAAGATGTTGGAACTCGAAGTCCGGGCCCGGCTTTCCGAGTTTACCGAACGCGACTTAGTTATCCTCGTTACCCGCTGCAACCGCGAGTACTGGGACGACCACAACCCCACGCTTTCGGACCCGTTGTATGATCAACTGGTTAACCGGCTCAAGCGTCTCAACCCCAATGCGCCCATTCTCAATGCCATGGGCCCAAGCGCACCCGCCGGGGCGAGCCTGGCGATTGAGGAGGCACTCAAACTCAAGCCGGCCGAGCGCTTTGGCACCACGGTGCGTCACCAGCGGGCCATGCTCTCGCTCGACAAATGCTACGCCGAACCCGAACTGCTGGCGTGGGCCAAAAAGTTTAAGGGTGAAATCGTCATCATGCCAAAGATGGACGGCATCGCCTGTAGCATTCGCTACGACACCCGCGGGCGACTGGTGCTGGCAGCGACCCGCGGCTCGGGTAGCGAAGGCGAGGACATCACCGCCAATGTGATGAACATCCCCGAGGTTCCGAGCAAAATCAAAATGCTTGGCAAAACCGAGGTGGAGGTTCGCGGCGAGGTCTACATGCGGTTGAGTGCATTTGCAAAGTACAAGGGCGAATACTCCAACCCCCGCAACCTGACCGCTGGGACAGTCAAGCTCAAAGATCGCAAAAAAAGCCGAGCCAAGGAGCTCAGCTTTTACCCCTACGACATCATCGGGCCCACCTTTGGCGACGAGCGTGAGAAGTTTAGCTACCTCGAAGATGTCGGCTTTAAGCCCGAAAAATACACCTTTGTCCGCGAGCGCAAAAAGCTTCAGGCCGCCTATGAAGACTACGCCAAGGCCCGCGTGAACAACCTCGATTTTGAAATCGACGGGGTGGTCTACCGCGCGAGTTCGGTGTCCGAGCAAATCCGCATGGGCGAGACGGGCCACCACCCGCGCTACGCCATCGCCTACAAGTTCCAGGGCGACTCGGGGGTGACCGACCTCAAGGATATCGAGTGGTCGGTCAGCCGCACCGGTATCATCACGCCCGTCGCCCTACTCGAGCCGATCGAACTCAGCGGGGCGATGATCGGCCGGGCCAGCCTCCACAACCTCAACATCTACGAGGGCCTAGGCCTCACCATCGGCTGCAAGGTGGAGGTCACCCGCCGCGGAGGGGTGATTCCCAATGTCGAGCGGGTCACCGAGGCTGGCAAGGGTAAAAAACCGTTTGCCCTCCCCACCACCTGTCCGGCCTGTGGCAGCAAGGTCCTGCGCCGCAAAAAACGTGACGGCGAGTTTTTGCAGTGCTCGACCCCCGATCAATGTGTACAGGCAAGGTTGGGCGAGCTCGAACACTTCGCCAAGGTCGTCGACCTCCAGGGCTTTGGCCCCAAGGTCCTCAGCCAATGTGTCGATGCCGGGCTACTCAAGTCACCGGCCGATTTTTACCGCCTCAAGGCCGCCGACTTGGAGAGCCTCGAGCGGATGGGCAAGAAGTCGGCCAAAAAGCTCATCGATCAGGTCGAGCAACACAAAGAAATCGAGCTGTGGGTATTTTTGCAATCCCTCGGGATCGACCACCTCGGTAAGCAAAACGGGCAAATGCTGGCCGAGCAGTTCCACGACCTGGCCAAGATTCGCAAACTCACCCGCGACGACCTCATCGCCGTCAAGGGCATCAAAGACGCCATTGCCGATGCCCTGGTTGACGGGCTCAAACGCCGCAGCGAGCTGATTGACGAGCTGCTCACGTTCATCAAGGTCAAGGCTGCCGCCGCGCCGCAAAAAGTTGTGGGTGGCAAACTCGAAGGCAAGAGCTTTGTGTTTACGGGCACGCTCGAGGGCTTTAGCCGCAGCGAGGCCCAGGCCCGGGTAAAAACCCTCGGCGGTGAAGCCCCGAGCGGGGTAAGCAAAAACCTCACCTACCTGGTGGTTGGGGCAGGCAAGGGAGCCAAGTCGTCCAAGCAAAAGAAGGCCGAAAAACTCCGCGATGGCGGGGCTAGCCTCGAGATCATCAGCGAGGACGAGTTCCTCAAACTAATCGGTGGCATGGGCTAACCCCACGGCACAGCATCAACCCGCGGGCCCTATGGCTCCGCGGGTTTTTTGTTGATGCAACTATTTTGCAGGCTCAGCCGACGATTCGGCCCGCGGCCGGTAGTTTGGGTTTTTGACAAAGTCGCCAACGATCTCGCCGTTGCCATCGACCCGCCAACATCCCACGATCGCCTCCGGTGGAATGTGCTCCGTGGGCCCAAACTCACCGTCGACCTCGTAGACCCAGCCGTTTGGATGGGCGCGTGCCTCGGCCACCAGCGCCGGGGGATGGGGTCGCCGTTGCTTGCTCATCACAGCGCAGGATACCCCACGGCAGCAACCCAAACAGCTTAGTCGTGGCAGTAATAGACCGGTGCGTCTAACCCGAGGCTTTGCGCCCGTTTGTTCTCGTCCTCAAACTTTGGCAGTGGGCGGAGCTCGGGCGGCGATTTTGGGTCGATCGTGCGGATGTAGCTGGCAAAGTTGTCCTTTTCGCGCTCCCACCCAATCCGGTCGAACAACTGGATAACCTGTGCATAGTCAAGCTCCTGCGGGGCTCGCAACCACCGCAGTGCCACGCTCTCAATCATGGCCCGGGCCAGGCGGCGGATGTCGAGGCCGCTGCGAAACATGCCCAGGCTCGACCCACCAAAACCACCTGTGATCGGGGTATCGATGTTTGCGCTCATGTCGTAGATGCCCTCGGCCTCCTCGTAGTCGACACGCTCCTGCGACGGCAGTTTTTTCCACCCGTCGAGTTTGCGTGAAACCCACTGTAAATAGCCCTCGAGCGGTGTGCTGCGCGACAGGTCAACCAGCCAGTACATGCTTTCGCAGGAAAACCGAACCGTCTTATCCGGCTCACCATCGATGTATAGGCATGAACTAACGTTGTGGCCAAAACCGTCGAGCAACGGGCCTAGGACCTCGGGCGACACCTCGCGCAGGTCCTGCTGGCGTACCCGTTCGTAGGCATCTTCGGCGATGGCCTGTAAAAAGTTGACCCGGGTATACGACGTGTCGCCCTTGTCCCAGTTGATGCGGGCGTACTTGCGGCCGTTGTTGCCGTCGACGATGGCCGCGATCGTCCCCCGGCGCGACAGGTCAAACCCCTCGGTTTTGATCTTCTCGCCGTACACCCGGGTACCGACCTCGAGCTTGACTTTTTTTGGCTTGGGCCCGGCTAGGGCCTTGTGGACAGCCTCGATCAGGGCATCGTCTTCGATGCCTAGGGGGACAAACCCGCGGTAGCAAAGCACCTCGAACATCTCGCGAAACGAGGCAAACCAGCGAACGTCGTCGAGTGATTTTATGGTTTTGGGGGCATACCCGGCCCGGATTTCGCCGTCGCGGCGAATCAGCATCAGGCCGCCATGACCGTAGCCGTCGTCTAGGCGCATCACCTCGTAGCCCTCGGCCTCAGACCAGCGCACGTCGTTGAGCTTTTGCAGGCGCAGTAAACCACGGGCCCGGTCGCGTGGGTCGTCGACCAATCCGTTGCTGCGCCAAGCAAAGTCAAAGCCGTCGAACTCGGCATAGAATTCGATGATCTCGGGCGGCAGGCGGTAGGTGTCGCGGGCGTACTCCAGCAGCCACTGCTTTTTGATCGCCCGCCCGAGCTTGCGGTACTCGACGCGAACGTCCTTGCGGGTGCTGATGGCCTTGATGCGGTTGCGAACTTCGGTGGCGAGGGTCATCGGTTCGCCAAGGTATCAGGGCTGTCGTGTCTGCGGGACGGTGTGCAAAAACCGCGGTGCGAGAAAAGCCACAGGCTCAATGCGCATACATCTAGTTCACGGGATACACGCGTAGAGCTCTTCAAACTCGCTGGCACACGCCTCGACCACCGGGCGCTCCATGGCGTCACAACCAAACTCCGGCTGCTCGCCAATGCAGTACAGCATCTGGCTAAACAGGCCCGTACACGTTTCCATGTTTTCGTAGCAGCCGGCGATGCAGGTCTCTAGATCTGGCGGGCCGCCGGGGCAGGCGGCTTCGAGGACAAACGGACAAACCTCCTCGCAGGTCAGGCACTCTCCGGGTGTGGGGTCGATCTCGGTCCAGACACCATCCATGCACACGCGCAAATCGCAAAATGCACAGGCGTCGGTGCAACCGATGGCACAGACTTCGTTTTCGTTGGCACACAGGCTGCCGTCGGGCGGCAGTGGGTCTTGGGTGCAAGGGACGACATCTTCGGTGGTCGAACTGTCGGCCGTTTCGGAGTCTGGCCCGGTCGTCTCGCCCGTCGTCTCACTCGTCGGCTCACTCGTCCCAGTCGAAGATTCGGTTGCAGACTCGGTTGCGGTTTGTGTGGTGCCAGAACCTGCGGTGGTTTCGGGCCCGGTCGTGCTGGTCTCGCCACCGGTGAGCTGGGTTGTCGAGCTTTCGCCCGCGGTCGCCGTTTCGGTCGTGGACGAGTTGTCGCCCGGCCCACAGGCTGTCAGGCAAATACCCGTTAGCAACACACTGGCAAAAAACGTGGGACGCATCGATTGCGACCATACGCAGCCAGCGCGATACCGGTCAAGCCATGACCTGTGTGGCATCTCGCGGCTGGATTACCATGACTATGCAAGGAGTGTTGAAGCTACTGTGAACGCTGTGCCAACCACCATCCCAAACCGGCTGTGGTGGCAAATGCCCCCAGCAATAGCCCGGCAACGGCGAGTGTACGTGGCCGCCGGCGGGCGCTGAGCTGGTCGAGTGTAGCTGCAAATTGCTCGAGGTTCGGCACCTTGGCAGCCTGGTCGACGACCTCAAAAAACCGTTCGGGAACCTGTTGTGGGTCGGCGAGCTCGCTCAGCAAACGTGCCAGGGCACGGATGTCCTCGCGCGGGTCGGTGGTCGTCACGATCCGCAGTCCCACGTCGTCGATGACAATGGCATCGGGCTCTCCCGCCGACTCAATGCACCTACAAGATTCACGCCGAAGTGCCCCGTGGCACAGGTCGTGCCGGTGCAGCAAACTCAGGGCTTCGATCAACTGTCCGGCGATCGTCAGCAGTCGGCTATACGGCAAGCGCTCACCAGCCAACGGGTTTCCCGGGTAGTGGCGGGCGACAAAAAACGGACGTTGGTTGCAAACGCCTAGGTTGAGCACTTCGCGGATGTTGGGGTGGCGCACCAGCGAGAGCTTGCGCAGGCGCTCAAACCAGGCGTCGCGGGCCTGCGACCCGTTGCCGACAAACACCATCAGTGACACCTCGGCGCGGCTTTGGCTGTCTCGGGCGAGGTAGTGGTGCACCCATGCGTCGGAGGAGAGGCACCGCAGGACTTCGTAGGCGCCGTCAAACACCTCGCCGCGCGTAAGGCCAACAAACTCGCCGCGACCGTCGGGCATCGCCAACACAATAGCAGAAGCATTGGCGCGATGGTTTCAACATGTCTATTAGGACATGCTGATTATTTCGAACGAACGACGCCAAGGCTGCCAAAACGACAGGCCTTGGCGCGAACGCTGCTGGCCGCTTAGCTGTTGCCGGTCAGCATTTCCTTGAGGCCGGGGATGTTACCGAGTTTCGGCATCAGGATAATCTCGATCCGGCGGTTTTGCTGTTTGCCCTCGTCGGTGGCGTTGTCGGCCACGGGGTCGTTCTCACCAAAGCCGGCGGCACCGATGTGGTCGGTCGGGAAGCCCTGCTCAATCAGATACTTGACGACTGAAACGGCCCGGGCGGTGCTGAGTTCCCAGTTGCTCTTAAAACGAGCTGTCTTAATGGGCACGTTGTCGGTGTGACCGGCGACCAGGAAGTCGCGGTCCTTGACCTGAGACAGGGCACTCGACAGTTCGGTGAGGGTGGCAAAAGCCTCTTCTTTGAGTTCGGTCTTGCCCGAGGCAAACAAAATCTCGCTGGCCATCTTGACCACCAAGCGACCCTTGCGGAACTCGACCTTAATCGTGCCGGCGTCGACCAGCGCTTTAAGGCGGGCAAACAGGTCGCGGTAGACCTTGAGCTCAGCTAGGCGCTTGGCTTTCTCGGCTCGCAGCTCATCAAGCTCTTTTTTGACGATGCCAGCTTTCTTGGCGAGGTCATCGATCTGAGAGTTGAGTTGTTTGATCTCTTCTTCGAGCTCGGCAATTTTGTCCTGCAAGGACTGCTTGTCGGACTCGAGTTTGGCGTTTTTGTCCTTCTCAGCTTGGAGCTCTTTTTGGGTGCGGGAGAGGTTGTCGTTACACTCATCGAGTGCGGCTTGGATCTCATCCTTCTCGCAGCCGGTCAGGGCAAACACGGATAAACACAGGGCGACGGCGACGCTTCGCATGAAGCGCAGGTTACCCCACAAGGGTGTTTTTTTTGATCTTTCATCCCATGGGGTGGGATAGTGTGAGACACCCTCCGCGCATTCGTGCACAACGTCATGATTTCGTTATAAAAATGGGACAAACACGCAACCGAAAAACCTCCCGCGCTACCGCGCCGCGCACCTCCGAGCCTGGGATCCCACGGCCGTGGGGCGAATTCCTTGGCCTCGCCCTCCTCGCCGTGGGCGCGCTGACGATTGGTGGCCTGTTCTCGTTTCAATTCGGCGACGGCACCCTCATGGGGCCGGTTGGGACGATGGTCGCAAGCGCGCTCTACAGCGTGTTTGGGATGACCTCGTACCTACTCGCCGCCGGCGTACTTGCGCTTGGGATCAAGGCCTTACTGGGCGACGTCGTCGACTTGGAACTCGGCGAGAGCCTCGGGTTTACGGCGGCCACGATCGCCGCCTGTGTGCTCCTACATACAACCTTCGACGCCCACCGCATCCACGGCTACACGGTCGGCGGGCTGTTGGGCGAGCTACTCGGCGAGGTCAGCATTGGTCTGTTTGATACCCTGGGCACCTATATTGTCGCCTTGGCGTTGCTGGTCACCGGACTTGTTGCATCTACACCATTAACCCTCGACCACCTGCTCTACGCCTCGGCGCTCATGGGCAAGGCAGTGGTCACCGCCTCGACCTACGTCTGGAATGTGGCCACCGGTGTGGTCCAGGCCCTGCGCCGCGAGCAGGATGAGGACGAGCTCGCCCGCGATGATGCCTATGATGTAGAGGAGGACGACGAGGAGTACGAGTACGAGGAGGTCGACGAGGAAGAAGAAGCCGAGGACGACGAGGAGTACGAGTACGAGGAGGACGACGAAGAAGAAGCCGAGGACGAGGAGTACGAGTACGAGGAGGACGACGAGGAGTACGAATACGAGGAGGACGAAGAAGCCGAGTACGAGGACGAAGAGGTCGAAGAGGAAGTTGCCGCCAAACCCACGCGTAAGTCCAAGGCCAAAAAGTCCACCAAGGATAAAAAGGACAAGGCGAGCAAAAAATCAAAGGCCAAGGACAAAAAACAACCGGCAACTGGCAAGGACTCCCCGCGCAAAAATCGCAAGCTCGACCGCCCGCGGGAGCTTCCCGAAATCGTTGTCAGCGAGCCTGAACCCAAGGCTAAAAAGTCGGAAGCCGCCAAGACCGAAGCCAAAAAACCCGTCACCAACCCGGACATCGAAATCAGCGAACGCGAAGATGATGTCAACGAGGCGACGCCCGAAAATGGGGTCGACCGCGAGCCGGCGGCCGAGTCGACCGCGAGCAAAAATCGCAAGAAGGCTCCCCTGCGTCCCCAGGACCTCGCCGCCCGCCGGGCCGCCGCCAAGAAGCAAAAAGGCGAAGGGGTCAAGTCGATTCCGGGCGTCATTCGCCTGGGTACCGGCGACTACAAGTTGCCCCCTTCCAAACTGTTTGAGGCCGTCGACGGAGCGCAAGCCGTCGAGGTCGACAAGGGGTTTGTGTTGGAGCAGGCCGAGTGCATCGAGCACGCCCTGGCTCAGTTCAAAATCCGCGGCAAGGTCACCAAGATTCACCCCGGCCCGGTGATTACGCGCTACGAGTTCAAGCCCGAACCGGGGGTCAAGCTCTCGCGGATCGAGAGCCTCGAAAACGACCTGGCGATGGCCCTCGAAGCCATCCGAATTCGTATTTTGGCACCGATTCCCGGAAAGGCGACCGTCGGCTTTGAGGTCCCCAACAAAAACCGCGAGATGGTCACGATCAAGGAAATTCTCGACGGTGAGGCCTTTGGGGCCAAGCGCAAGGCCAAGCTGCCGATGGCCCTGGGCAAGAACATCACGGGCAAGCCGATTACCATCGACCTCGCCCGTGCGCCCCACCTACTCGTTGCAGGTGCAACGGGTTCGGGTAAGTCGGTCGGTGTCAACTCGATGATCTGTTCGCTGCTGCACTCGTGCTCGCCCGAGGATGTCCGCATGATCATGATCGACCCCAAGATGCTCGAGCTCAGCATCTACAAAGACATCCCCCACCTGCTGTTGCCGGTGATCACCGACGCCGAGCAGGCCAACCTGGCCCTGCGCTGGACCGTCGATGAAATGGAGCGGCGCTACAAAGTCCTCAGCGAGGCCCAGGTTCGCGATATCGGCGGGTTCAACCGCAAGTTGCCAACCCTGGTCAAGGAGTGGGAAGCCGAAAAGCGGGCGCTCGAGGAGGCTGCCGAAGCCGCCAGCAAGGCTGCTCGTGAAGAGGGCGAAGAAACCCTGCCCGGCTCGATGCTTCCCGGTGTCCAAGTCGATGCCAAGGGGCAGATGTCCCTCACGACAGGTCCGGTCTCGGCCGACATCGGCGAGTGCCCCGAGCACATGCCCTACATCGTGGTCATCATCGACGAGTTCGCCGACTTGATGATGGTCGCCAGCAAAGAGGTCGAGGCCTCGGTTGCCCGGATTGCCGCCAAGGCCCGGGCCGCCGGCATCCACCTGATCGTCGCCACCCAGCGCCCGAGTGTCGATGTCATCACCGGTACCATCAAAAACAACTTCCCCTCGCGAATTGCCTTTCAGGTGACAAGCGACGTCGACTCGCGCACCATCCTCGACCAAAAGGGTGCCAAGCAGCTGCTCGGCATGGGCGACATGTTGTACATGGACCGCGGCACCCAACCGCAACGTGTGCACGGTTGTTATGTCTCGGAAGACGAGATCATCAAGGTCGCCGACTTCATCAAAAAGCAGGCTAAACCGGTCTACAACAACTCGATCACGGAGAAGCGGGACAACACGCAAAACCGCGAGGATCGTAAGGTCGACGCACTCTACGACCGAGCGGTGCAAATCGTCGCCGAGGCGCAAAAGGTCAGCACCAGCATGATCCAGCGCCGCCTCAACATCGGCTACAACCGGGCCGCCAAAATCGTCGAGATGATGGAGGAAGATGGCGTGATCGGCCCCTCGCGTGGGACAACGCCACGCGAGGTGTTTATCCGCGCTGCATAACATTGCTGTTGCAACTTTTCAAAGCGCCGGCGTTTTGCCGGCGTTTTTGTTGGTTCACGACCCGAGAAGTGCCCTACCAACTATCAACCGAGAAGTACCCGACAAGCGCCGTCTCGCCATCGGGCGCCTGTTGGCCCCACATCGGCACTTCGGCGACCGGTACAGGATTGCCGTCGGCCATCCCTTCTTCATCTGTTGTATGCGCACCGACCGTATAGAGGCCGACTCCGTCGATCAACACACTCCCGCGCAGCTCGGTGTTGCCGCCACCTGCACCATTTTCTGGGTCCCAGGTACCAACCAGAAGGGTCGAATAGACAAGGCCGCTGAGGTCCGGCCGGTAGACCCGGGCAAAGGCGTTCCACGTCGAGCTGCCCTCCCCCGGCTTGAGCATCTGCTGGTAGGCATTGCTCGTCGTCATGGTCCGCCGCCCAACACAGGTCACCAGGACATGGCCAGCGCCATCGACCGCGAGGTCGCCGTGGCAGCGGGTGGTGTTGAGGTCGGGCCAGCCGGCGTTGGGGTTGGGCCAACCGGCGAGTAGTCCATCGTCGAAGGCTGCCCCATAGTTGTTGTCGCCATCGACATACTCGGCGACATAGGTGCTGGCGTGGAGCGTGCCCTCGGCGAGGCTGAGCTTGCCGAGCCACGAGATGTGAATGTTGCCGCTGGTCCCGGTAAACCGGTTCTGAAACCCGCTGGCGCCCGGCTGGGCGGCGATTTGGTCACCCGACCAAAAGTTGATCACGTTGTTGCCGTGGGCCCGCGCGAGCACGACCAAGCGATCGTTTGTATAATCAATTTCTAGATCGTCGACATATTGATCGGGGGTTGAGTTTTGGTGAAAGCCGCCGCCGTTTTTTTCAATGCGTTCATGGTACAGCCGGCTCCACCACAGCAAATAGCCTTCGCTGTCCATCGCCACCACGGCCGGTTCAAAGTCAGGCAGGTTGCTCGGCAACACCGACTGCGTGCTGTAACCGAAGTACATGATGTCGCTGCGGCGGTCGATCACGATGTCGCCCACACGTTGGGTTGGCTTATCGCTGGTGCGGTAGCCGGTGTAACCCGGGCCTCCGGGGCAATTGTCCTTGTCTGGGCACGGCCCCGAAAAATAGTAATCATCGGGCCAGGTTCCCTGGCGATCGTCGCGGCCGTTGCCGTCGCTGAGCAGCGCGTCGTAGTCGGCCTGGGTCGGCGACCGCAAACTCCCGTGGCGACCGGCCTTCATCACCACCGCGCTGTGGTCGTCCCACTCCTGCCCTGGCCAACCCGGCACCTTCTCGGGAACACCCTCGGGCGAGAGGCGCTCGATCGCCGCCCACGAAAAGTCGTACTCCGAGCCTAGGCCGTAGACCACCCGCCCGTCGCTTTGCACGTCCCACGGCTGGCGCGATTTGTAGTGGGACTCCCCGTTAAACCCGCCCGCCTGGCGTGGCCGCCCACGAACGTTGTATGTCCACACAACCCCCGAAGGCGGCCCGTCGACAAAGTTGTTGTCGAGCTTAGCCAGGTAATAGCCCTCGTTTTCGACATCAGCGGTGTCGCGCCGCCCCGAGATAAAAAGCTCTCCGGTTGGCTCGCCGGGCACCTCCGTTGAGCGCATGCGGACGACATCACGAACGCTCCCCGCGGGAAAGTGCACCACGTGCAAGATGGTCGAGAGATCGGCGGAGACGTGTACGAGCAGGCCGATGTTGCCCGCAGATGCGCTGTCGATACCGGCGGCCACCAACTCGGTCGTTTCGGTGTCGGCTGGCAGCCAGTCGAGGTTGGTCGCCTGGCCACTGAGCAAAAGTGTTCCATCGGACAGGCGCTTGATCCGGTGAAACTGATGGGCTCCGGCATAGGTGACAACATCGCCCGCGGGCGGATCGGCTGGAGGCTCACCGGTGGTCGTCGTGTCACTGCTCTCGCTCGCGGATTCGTCATCCGTATCGCTGGTTGTCGCGTCAGTCTCGCTACCCGTCGCTTGCGAGGTCGACTCGGTGGGTCCGGAACCCGTCGAGGGCCCTGCAGTCGACTCCCCAGTTGTCGCCTCAGTAGTCCCGCTGGTCGTTTCGCCTGCCGTGGTGTCGCCCATCGGGCCGGCGCAGCCGACTGACAGCACCGCCGCGCCTAAAGTCATTGCCCATACATGTATTTGAGAATCAGCCCGCATCGGTCTACGGTAGCGCAAACCGGGGCGCGATCGGGCCCCTCGTGTAACATCTGTGCCAACTAGGCGGCCGAAAACATCCCCGACCTAGCTCGCCGGCGATGCGGAAGATACCTTGGGCAGCTCGTCGCTCAAAATCCCGGCGTTGACCAGCTCACTGCGCTCACCCAAGGTCGGACAGTTGGGGTTCCACTTGTGCCGGGTCACCCGCTCCATCTTGCGGGCCGAACGGACAAACCCGGCCACATCGTCTGTGCTGTAGCCGGCGAACGGCCCACTTTGTGCAATTGCAACGACCTTGGCGAGGGCCCCATCGGTGAGCTCGGCCGGGGCAAACACAGCCTCGGCACCGGGGAGGTCGAGCAATCGGCTCATGCGCTCGATCGTGCCAACCACGCGATAATTGCCGGCGGTGTCGATCCGACTGTAGCTCCAGGCCACGCCCGTGAGGGCCTTGAGCTCATCCTCGTCGTTGTGGGCCTCGCCGACGCCTTGGAGGTCGGGCGTGGGCAGGGCATCGATAAGCTCACGCGGGACCCCGATGGCTTGGGCAAGTTGGTAGACCTCACCCTTGGCCAACATCGCGATCGGGTTGGTGTCGACTTCGCCGTCGCCACCTTTTTGATAAAACCGCATCCACCGGTCCTCGCACTCGTTACCGGTCCCGTGGCGAATGCCCCCGTTGGTCAGGCGGTTGAGCGCACGGCCGACAGGCGCCCGCAAACACGATCGCAACGACCCAAGCACAGTGCCGTCGCGGGCACACAGGGCATCGATTTCGGCGAGGTCGTAGCCGGCGACCGCAAGTTGCTCGCGCATGTGTTTGACGAGGTCGGCAAACACCGGCCCGAGTTCCAACTCGATAAGCGGCACGCCAAATGCCTTGGCAACCACGCGCGCGCGGTCGCGGGACTCAATCGACGAGTTGATGCTGCTGTAGGCAGCCGTGATGTTGTTGGCACCCAATGCCCGCACCAACAGTCCGAGCATGACCCCCGAATCGATCCCACCGCTGATGTCGAGCTCGGCCCGGACGATCCCGGAGGCCTTGTGGTAGGCCGCAATGGCGTTGACGCGGTTGTCGATGAGGGCTTGTGTGTCGAGGACGGGCATAACGCGGACATGGTAGCCCCGCGGTTGGCCGCTGTGGTCTGATTTCTCGACGCTTGTGGGCCTGCGCAGACAAATGCAGGGCCGATTGCACGTTCGCGCTCGGGTACACTCACGCGCATGTCGGACGCGCAATCCGGTCGTATGCAGTTACACACCAAAATCCTGTTGGGGATGGTGCTCGGGGTTGTGCTCGGGTTTTTGGTTGGTCCCAACTCGAGCCTGCTGCCACAAACCGCGGTCAACCTCACTGGCAAGGCCGCGGTTGTGCAACAGGCCGACGACGATAGTTCACCAGCCGAACTTTCCTATGGCCTTCGGCAAGCGCAGATCGTCGCCCGTAAGCCTGCGGACGATGGGCCTGACTGGCTCGAGATCCGCTGGAAACTCGATGCCCGGCAATTGCTCGCGCTGCAACAACACGAACCCAAAGCCGCGCGCGGGGCCAAGGTCGGCGAACCGCACACGGGGTTTGTTCGCGACATCGCCCCCCAGGTGACTAGCTACGCGCCCATCGGCCAACTGTTGGTCGACGCGACCGAGTGGCTCGGGCGGCTGTTTTTGGCGCTCATTCGCATGGTCGTGATCCCGCTGGTGTTCTTTTCGCTGTGCGTGGGCGTGGCCTCGCTCGGCGACCTCCACCGACTCGGACGCATGGGCACCCGCACCATCGGCCTGTTTTTGGGCACGACCGTGGTTGCCCTCGTTATCGGGGTGGGGCTTTGCAACCTCGTCCAGCCCGGCACTTTGTTGGCCGAAGAGGAACGTGCGCGGCTGTTGAGTTCATACAGCGACGCCGCCCAATCCACGGCCGCGCGCGCGGCCGATAGCCAAGGCGTCGTCGACCAACTGCTCTCGATGGTCCCCAGCAACCCGATAGCCTCGCTGGCCAATGGCGACATGCTGCAGATTATCTGCTTTGCCCTGTTGTTTGGCATCGCCATCACCATGCTTGACCAAAAGCGGGCCAAGCCCCTCGTGAGCATGCTCGACACCTGCAACGAGGCAATGGTGATGCTGGTCCACATCGCCATGAAACTCGCCCCCGTCGGTGTCGCGGCCCTGTTGTTTAAGGTCGTCGGCAGCACCGGGCTCTCGGTCCTCCTCGCACTCGGTGTATACACATTGGTTGTCCTGGGCGGGCTTGCCCTCCACGCCGCAATCAGCTACGGCACCCTGGTGACGTTTGGCGCCCGGCTATCGTTTGTCGGGTTTTTAGCGGCCATACGCCCTGCCCTGCTGCTGGCGTTTTCGACATCGTCATCGTCGGCCACCCTGCCGATCACCAAGCAGTGCGTCGAGGACAACATTGGGGTGAGCAACCAAACCAGTAGCTTTGTCCTGCCGCTCGGGGCCACCATCAACATGGACGGGACAGCTCTGTACCAGGGGGTCGCCGCCCTGTTTATCGCCCAGATTTACGGCATGGACCTCAACCTCGGCGAGCAGCTCACGATCGTCACCTCGGCCACGCTCGCCTCGGTCGGTGCCGCCGGGGTCCCCGGGGCGGGCATGATCACCCTGGCCATGGTGCTCACGGCTGTCGGCGTACCGACCGAAGGTCTCGCCCTGGTCCTCGGTGTCGATCGTTTGCTCGACATGTTCCGCACCGCCACCAATGTCGTGGGCGACAGTACGGCGGCGGTGGTCATGGCCCGGCTCGAAGACGAGAAACTCGAAGTACATACAACTTAAATGGGTGTATCAACATGCACCTAACTGGCGACCGGCAGCAGCTCACCCGTGCTTTCCCGCCCACGCAGTTGTCATGCAGCCGCGTACACCTGCCGCAAAACTGCGCATAAAAATAATCTGACAGTAGCGCTTGTCAGCCCCCGGCAATCATGCTACGTTGCCGGCGTTATGTGGATGGCACGACCATATCGACAACAGGCCTAGCAGCCCGTGGTTTCTCGCGTGAGTACACGCTGAGATGTGTCGTAGTTGGTCGGAGCCCGCATTATGGGTAGACCTCGCGTACGACATCTCGGCACGCGAACCCAAGGCGACGGGCTGCGTTTTTGGAGCTCGACTGGGGAGTGGTCGAATTGGTTTAAGGCGCCGGACTCTGACTCCGGATATTGCAGGTTCGAGCCCTGCCTCCCCAATCGGACGGGTAATTCTGTCCGAAACGACAGGGCCTACACAAAGCCCTGTCGTCCCGCTCCGGGATGGGGTAATTGGCAACCCGCCAGATTTTGATTCTGGAATTCCTGGTTCGAGTCCAGGTCCCGGAACTCCCCCTCATGTCCTACTGACAGAGGATCGGACTGTTCCATGAACCATGCTTGTTGATCGATTTAGAAGCCGGTAGGTGTCCCATGTCAACGTTTGCTGTTACAACTGTTCGCGTCACCATTGCCCCCCACCCCAACGCCGATGCCTTGGAGCTCGCCAGGATTGGCGACTACTGCTCGGTGGTACGCAAGGGTCAGTTTAAAACCGGGGACTTGGTGGCCTATATCCCCGAACAGGCACTTGTGCCCGAGGCTGTGCTCGAGTCGCTCGGACTTGTTGGAAGGTTGGCCGGATCCGGCAAAAATCGGGTAAAAGCTATCAAGCTTCGCGGCGTGCTCTCGCAGGGTATTTGCTTGCCAGCACACGAAGGTTGGGACGAGGGCATCGATGTTGCCAACGAGCTCGGGATTACCAAGTACGAGCCGCCCGTGCCCACGCACATGAGCGGGGCCGTCTATCCGGCTGGCCTCGACCGCTGCATGCGTTACGACATCGAAAACTTTAAGCGGTTTCCCGATGTCATCGCCGCGGGCGAAGAGGTCATTTTTACCGAGAAGATCCACGGCACGTGGTGCCAGCTTGGATGGATGCCCGAGGCCATGGCCCACCCCGAGCACGGCCGGTTGGTTGTGAGCTCAAAGGGTCTCGCGGCCAAGGGAATCGCCCTCGTACCGGACGCGGAGAAAAATGCCAGCAACCTGTACCTGCGGGTCGCTCGCAAGCTCGAGATCAGCGCACGGCTGTCCCGGGTGTTTGGCGAGGAGCTCGCAGCTGGTAAGCCGGTATTTGTCCTCGGTGAGGTGTTTGGCCGCGGCGTTCAGGACCTGTCCTATGGCGCAGTCGCCAACTCAGAGGACGAGCTCGGCTTTCGCGTGTTCGACATTTACGTCGGAGTCCCCGGCTCGGGCGCATACCTCGGGCACGAGGCGCTCAGCCAGGCCTGTCGCGCACTCGAGCTCGCCCGCGTGCCGGTGGTCTACCGCGGTCCATTTGCGCGGGAAACCTTGCATGAGCATACAAATGGTCGCGAAACCGTGAGTGGCAAAAAGTTGCACATCCGCGAGGGCGTGGTTGTGCGGCCGGTGGTCGAACGCCACCACGACAAGCTCGGTCGCGTCCAGCTCAAGAGCGTTTCGGCGGCCTACCTCCTGCGCAAGGGCGGGACCGAATACAACTAAGTCTGCTCGCCAACGACTGCGAACAGCAAAGACCAAGCCCGGTTGCCAAGCGGCGGCCGGGCTTGTTTGTGTTGTGTCCCCCGGGACAGAAACCGGGATCTCCAGGCCGAATGATTTGCGGCGTCGCGGTCTGTTGCAGGGGTGTTACAAGCCGGGGTTTCACCCAAACTGGCTATCTACAATGTGAGATAAGCGACCGTTTCGTCACTTCCAGACCAACGGTGAACACCGTACCCTCGTTGCAGTCTTGGAGTTGCCATGTCCTGCCGTTATCCCGTTGCTATTTCCCTGCTGACATCTCTCATGCTCGCGGTCGCCTGTGGTGACGACACCGGCACTAGCAGCGACTCCGGCACGACCGGTTCGGAGACCACCGGCGAGACCGACACGGACACGGGCACCGATACCGGCACTGCAAATGCACCGACTTGGTATCAGGACATCGCCCCACTGGTCGCCGGCAAGTGTTCTGGCTGCCACAAACCCGACAGCATTGGTCCGTTTTCGTTGACCGACTACGACTCGGCCATGCCGTGGGCGAGCTTGATGGCCGACTCGGTCGAAGATGGATCGATGCCGCCGTTTGCCGCGGTCCAGACCGACGAGTGCCAAACCCGGCATGGGTTTATGGACGACATCAGCCTCAGCGACGACGAAAAAACCATGCTCCGTGACTGGGCCGATGCCGAGGCACCGATGGGCGACCCCGACAACGCCGCACCGCTGCCGACCCCACCCGACCTCGAGCTCAAGGATGCCGACGTCCGCCTAACCTCCCCCAGGCCCGTCACCATCGAGGGCAACAAGGATCAGTTTTTGTGCTTCAGCGTCGATCCGGGCCTGACCGAAGATACCTATTTGCAAGCTGCCCAAATCATCGCCGGCAACGAAGCGATCGTGCACCACGTGCTGGTCTACACCGACGAAGATGGTTCGTCGGAGCAGCAGGCGGGTGAGCAGGGGTACTGGTCGTGCCCCGGTGGCGGTATCAATGGCGATGCCCTGATCGCTGCCTGGGCGCCGGGTGGCGTGCCGACCCAAACACCCGACGAAGCTGCCTTTAGGATTCCGGCCGGCTCGCGGATCATCATGAACATTCATTACCACCCGACCGGTGCCGGGTCCGAGGTCGACCCGGGCACGTCGATCGATCTCAAGTGGTACGACGGGCGCCCGCCGTTCGTCGCCGAAATGGCGCTGATCGGCAACTTTGAAAATGCCCCCGAACTGCTCGCCGGCCCCGGTGACGACGGCAACCCCGAGTTTCGGATCCCCGCCGACGCCACGGCTCACACCGAGACCATGCAGTTTACGCTCCCCAACGAGATTCCCCCGCTGATGCTGTGGTCGGTATCGACCCACATGCACTACGTCGGCTACGATATGTTGCTGGGGATCGAGCGGGCCAACCCCGGCGGCGAACCGGGCCAAGAGTGCCTGCTGCATACCCCGAGCTACAGTTTTGAGTGGCAACGCGGTTATCGCTACAACGCCGAGTTCGCCGCATTGCCGACCATCAAACCGGGTGACACCCTGTCGATGCGTTGCAAATACAACAACTCGATGAGCAACCCCTACGTGGTCGAAGCCCTCGACGAGCTCGGCCACGAAACCCCGATCGATGTCTACCTAGGCGAAGAGACCCTCGATGAGATGTGCCTTGGCGTCTACGGTGTTGCGTATACAAATTTTTACCCGTAGGCGCGAACACAACCAACTCGAAAGCTCCCGACCGGGAGCTTTTTTCGTGGGCAAAAGCGCATGCAGACGACAACTGCCCTCTTTAAAGGGGCGCTCAGTCACCGGCCGGGGCGCTCAGACCTGTTCGTCCGGCTGCGACTCACGCCCGCATTGTTAATTGATGACCAAGCAGACATGTCTTAAGAGTAAGATTTTACCATGATATGCGCGCGCGTTTCGGCAGGATTTATTTTGAGCTTGAGCCTGGTGACTGGTTGCAGCACCGGAGAGGGTGACACCCGCGACTCGAGCGACACCACGACGACAACCACAACCATTCCAACCACCACCACAACTGAGACGGATGCATCCGAAACAGAGTCCACAACCGATATGAGTGGTTCCGAGTCAGACACGGCAGGCCCGACCGGCGACGGCGACGGCGACGGCGACGGCGACGGCGACGGCGACGGCGACGGTGATGGTGACGGCGACGGCGACGGTGATGGTGACGGTGACGGCGACGGTGACGGTGACGGCGATGGTGACGGTGACGGCGACGGCGATGGTGACGGCGACGCGGTCTGTGGCAATGGCATCGTCGAGGGCGATGAGGCCTGCGACGACAGTGGCGAATCGGCCGACTGTAATGACGACTGCACGATGACAGCGTGTGGCGATGGCAAGCTCAACGCCAGCGCGGGCGAGCAATGTGAAGGCGACGTTGAAAACGCGAGCTGCGAAGAGTGCCTTGTCGTCTGCAACGTCGGGTTCTCCGACTGTGACGACGACCTGACCTGCGAAACCCAGCTGTGTGGCGGAACCTGCGACAACCCAGGCCCGTTGCCGGGTATGGAAACCTTCGACTTCTCCGGCGAAATGGCCGAGTTTGTGGTTCCCGACTGCATCGAAGAAGTCAGCCTAGAGGTTCGGGGCGCACAAGGCGGCAACTCCTCGGTAGGCCCATCAAATGGTGGGCGTGGTGGCGAGGCCACCGGAGACCTCATGGTGACCCCGGGCGAGTCGCTTTATGTGTATGTCGGAGAAGTGGGAAGCAACAGCAGCGGCAACAACAACGGCGTGCCTGGCTCGTTCAATGGCGGTGGTGCCGGCGGTAGCTCGATTGGCGGAGCTGGACAACCCGGTGGCGCTGCTGGTGGCGGTGCCTCGGATGTTCGCGCCGGTGGCATGGAACTCGACCACCGAGTAATCGTCGCCGCCGGCGGTGGCGGTGCCGGTGGTGGCACCGGAAACAACGCAACCCACGGCGGGACCGGTGGCGGCAACACGGGTGGCCCGGGAACATCCTATTCATCTGGGCTCGGCCAAGAAGCCCAGGGCGGCACGCAAAATGCCGGGGGAGCAGCAGGTACCTACCCCTATGGGCCCATGAACGGCACAAGCGGCAGTCTCGGCATCGGTGGTGATGGCCACGGCTCGGGATACTCCGGCGGTGGTGGTGGTGGCGGTGGCTACTACGGCGGTGGCGGTGGAAGTTGCCACTTCGAGTCGGGAGGGGGCGGAGGCTCGTCTTATACCGGAGGGGTCACCAACGCAACAACTTCAGCCGGCGTGAACACAGGTCACGGCCAGGTCATCATTAGTTGGTAGTACACAAACTACGGCGGAAACACGGGCCCGGATTGTAACGGCCCGTGTGGGTGTACCCAAACGGGTAGAGCGGAGCTCACCGGCGCGACGACTCACCCCGTCGCGCCCTCGGCCTCCCAAAACTTCGACTCGTTGAGCCCAACTGCAATCTGCTGAAGCACGACACCGAGCAAATCCTCAACATGTCTCGCTAACTCTGTCCGTTTTGTCACCGCCGTTGGCCCACGAGTCGTCCCGGCGAGCTGCACTTTGGGTCGGCCACTTGAATCGTGTAGTTCAAACTGCCAGTCGAGACTTAACCACACACCGTGGGAGCGGCCAGCCGTGTCGACAGCCGCAGAGCTGTGCGAGAATTTGAGCATGCGAAACACCGCCTGATAGTCTGCCTTACGGTCCGTTCTGCTTAGGTAGCGAGAAAGTACACTATTGACACCACTCGAGAATGCAGAGTGAAATCCAGTCACACACATGTCGACCGAACCACTAAGAGATGAACAAACCTCTTCTTCTGGTGCATCCACACTCTTTAGTGAATAGGAACTCTCGATCGTCGCCGCCGGAAAGAAATTTGGATTAGGCGCATGCGCATCTGCCTTTGCCTGGGTTTGAAACAATGCGCAGCCACTACAAAGTCCTAGCGTTGCCAGGAGCGCAAACATGGGGAAAATCCGCAATGAACAGAGCACTCCCCATCCTAATACTTGTATGTTTGATATACAATCAAAAACTCTATTCAATTCCTATCTAACACCAAACACTGAACATACGCACATTCTCTACACCCACCAACTCCTTCATTGTGCGCTCTAATCTCAAGGCGGCAACACGGGCCCGGATTGTAACGGCCCGTGTGGCGGTGTGGCTGCAAGCCCGTGGGCAAAATCTTGTAGGTACACCTCGCGGGCATCGAGTTCGCTGTCGTAAAACGGCGAAAACGTGCGGTCTGGCAGGGTTTGGACAAACTCGGCATCGGTGGCATGACACGCGGGACAACCGATGATTTCGAGGTTTTGGCGCAGTTCGGGAAATTGCTCGAGCACGCCTGGCTCGACCCCGTCGAGGTTGAGCGGCACCCACGGGACCCCCTGGTTGAGGCGAGCCGAGGGTGCCCGGTAGCTCTCGGGCAGGAGCAATTGGCGGTCGTTGAGCGCGGCTGCATTGTCGGCGACCCACTGCAAAAACGCGTCGCGTTCGTCCCCGGGCTGGTTGAGCCGGGGAATGTCGAGGGTTTGAAACAGGGGACGGTTTTCGAGGACCTGCGAGAGCCCGGGTTGTGGCTCGGGGCTGTCCTCAAAAAACCATTGCCGCCACTCCCACGGGGAAATCATGAACTCGAGGGACTCGGCCGCGACAAATCCCTCCACTGCAACGAGCTCCTCCATCCACGCCCCGGCCTCGGCCACAAAACTAGCCTGGTCGAGTGCACTCAACTCGGCCCAACGCAGGGCCGTTTGGGTACAGTGGGCCACGCCCGCGGGTGAGAGGTCCTCGGCCTGGGGTGGTTGTATAAACAAAAATATCAGGTGAAACGGGCGATAGATCGGGTCGGTCGAGGCCATCGATATACGAAACTCCCCGCAGTGCTCGCCGTTGTTGAGGTCGATGCGATTGTGCACCGCTGTGACCACAAACGGCAGTGCATCGAGGTCCCACAGGCTGGGGTCGGGCCCCAACTCCTCAGCAAAGGCATCGAGAAACTGCGCCGGCCCGAGCCGTTCGGAATGGGCGGTGGTCGCAAACCGGTCAAACCAGTGCTGCAGCAACCTGCCCCCATGACCATCCTCGGCAATTGCCGCCATCACACAGGCGAGCCCACAGCGGTCGGGACCGTCGGTCAGTGCTGGGTCGGTCCACACCAGGCTGCGCTCGCGCACAACCTCTTCCACCGGTGGGCCAAAATCGCTAAGGGCAACTGTGGTCTCGACCGTTGTCATGCCCGTATGTTCGAGCACAAGCTCGTGGCTACCCGGCTGCAACAGCGTGGGCCGGACCCAGCCGGGCTCGGATTGGGATGTATCTGCAACGAGTACGTTGGCCACAAAGGGCGCGTGCACAGCCACAATCCGCGGCGTATCGAGGGTGAGCTCGAGCTCACACACGGCTCCCGGCTCGAGCACAACTGGTAGCGGCTGTGGCGGTGTCTCACCCGAAATCGCGATCACCCCACCTTCGGGGGTTTCACAACTTGGCAGCCCCGCGGTTGTCGAGGTCGCGTCGCTCGATTCCCCGGTCGGTTGCCCCGTTTCGCCCGTGGTGTCGAGGGTATCGTCGGTCGTTCCCTCGGTGGTCGGTTGCTCGGTTACCGAAGTCTCGGTTGACATGGCATCCGGCTCGCCGCAGGCGGACATCAACCCCGCACATAGCAGGCCGAGTAGACCCCACCGAGCACCTCCAACTAAATGCATCAACATCTTTTTTGAGGCTCCCGGGGCTCCACCTAGACAACCACCTCTACGTCGCGACATCCCCGGCTACCCCCGCCTCCGACGCAAAAGTACCAACACGCCGCAGGCCCACAACAGCCCGAGCCTGGTCCCTTGCGTCGACTGCATATGGCAGGCACAGCCGCCTTCACCATCCATGTCGCCGGAGTCTGAGGCTCCCGGGGGCAAGGCCGGCCCGGTCGGACCCGCAGTTTCGCCTCCACTCGAACCAGCACCTGTCTCGTCGCCGGTTGTCTGCCCCGCATCTGTGGTCGAAGTCGCTTCGGTATCGCCTCCGGTCGAGCCCGTTCCACCGGTGGTCCCGGTATCGGTATCGGTATCGGTATCGGTTTCTGGAGGTTCGACATAGGGCACGACTTCAACCATCAACTCCTGCGAAGCCTGGCCAAACCACTCGACACCTTCGTGAACCATCTTCCACTGCATTGGATACACACCGACTTCAGCCGGCGCGGTCAGTTCGGCCGTGATCGTTACGGGGTTGCCTGGCTGAACCCGGCCACTCGGCAGTCCGACACGACCTGTCCCCCAGGTCGAGTTGTCCTGGGGGGCCTGCGAACCCAAACTCATGCGCAGCGGGCCCGACCATGCGGTGGTCCCCATGTTGCGAAACGTAAACTCCGCGGTAAACGGCTGGCCGGCCTCGACCTGCATGGGGACCGTCTGGCTGACAAATGCCGAGGCACTGCCGGGCCGCGGGGCAAAGCTCAGGTCGCGGACGACCCGGGAAATTCGCAGTTCGTCGATCGCCCCGTGAAACACACCATTGCCGTTGGGACAGGCTCCGGCGTTGCCCCCCGGGCCACCGATAAACAGGTTGTGCGGGCTGCCGTCTAGGGTGGCCGGTGGGTAATCGGCCTCGCCCGCTAGCTCGCCGTTGAAGTACAAGCGCATCGCCCCGGTCGCGCCGTCGTAGCTCATGCCGATGTGGGTCCACTCCCCCACCGGTATGCCGGCCGCCGACCACACCGCGCGTTGCTCACCCCCGGCAAGCACGCGGGCCTGAATGCGTTGCTCCTGCTCCAAAACAAATGAATATGCACCTTGTCCAACAGGCCCCTTCCCCAGCAGGGCCCGCCAGTTGTTGTTGCCATCGCAACTCACCGGGCTCGCCGGGTTGACCCACATCTCAATCGACAGGGCATTGACCGGATTGAGGCTGTCGTTGTGGGCTACTTCGAGCCAGTCGTTGGCGCCGTCAAACACCAGGGCCTTGCCAAACAGCCCATTGTTGGCCGCGGGAAAAGTCGCGCCGTTGACAACCGCGGTGTTGAAGTAGCCGCTGGTGTCGGGCGTGCGATTGAACTGCAAATCGCCGGCGGTATTGACCGACTCGTTCATATGCCAGACGCCGGCGAACTGTCCGTCGAGCGCATCGTCAAACACCACATCGGCGTAATTTGCCGTGTTTGAGCCAAACATCGGCCAGACATCCGTGCCCCCGGTGAGTGGTACTTGCTCGAACATCGTCGCCCCCGGCGACGAGAAAAACAGTCGTACCTGGTCGTTGTTGGTCGGGTTGAGACCGCCGTCGATCGGGCCCACACCCCAGTTGGTGGGGTAGCCGATCACCGACAACGAGTTGCGCCTGGCCCCGCAGCCAGGTGGATTTTCTTGCCCCTGGCAGGGCATCACGGTGGCCGCAAACGTCAGGGCGTCGCCCTCGGGAAACAACCACGGGTAACCCCCACGCACGATTTGACCGTCGCTAAACGGGACCCCGTCGGCGGCCCGTAACTGGCGCTCGCCGAGCGGATACTTTCCGACCACCTTGGGGTCGTTGTACATGTGTGAGATCGAATAGGGCCCGTCCCACCCCGAACCGCCACAGGGGGTGGGGTTGGTCGCGTACATCAGGGTATCGATCTTGCCGTCGTTATCCGGGTGGCCCTGCCACGCAAGCAACTTGCCATCACGGGTCACGGTGGCCTCAATCCCCCGGAGGTCGACGTTGCCGTTGCCGCGAACAGGCTCGTAGCCGCCGGTCCAGGCGTGTTTGTGGTAGTGGGCGGTGGCGGTTTCTGGCTCGGCTACCCAAACCTTGAGCGGGCGCCGGCGCAGGCCGTTGTATTGGTTTGGAAATGCATTTGAGTCGATAATTACAAACTCATAACATGCATACGCACCATTCATGTCGGCAGTGCCGGCATCGTCGCAGGGATAGGGCGTGTTGTCGGGGTTCGGCTCACAAATCGCTAGGGCGTTCTCACCGTTTTCCCACGGCTGGATTTGGGCGCGCTCCGAAAAGGCCCCCTGCTCAAGGTCGACCCGACCACCGGGCTTGTAGCGCACGTTCTCCGGGCGAAACACAAACAAAAACCAGCCACCAGTGGCATCGGTTGGTCCCTGGGTGACGATAAAGATCCGACCGTCAAAGTTGACGTTGTGGCCATTGCCACCCATCGGGCTGACCGAAGCCGCCGAGCTGCTCGCAGCCTGGGCCCCGGTCGCAGCACCCAAACCGAGTGCACATACAAGGGAAATGCTGACTTGGGTTAAAACGGTTCGTGGGCGAGTAATCATCGACATGGGCACCTCGGCATCTCACGGCAGGTTCGGAGTTTGTACGCACACTGACTGGAGCTCGTCTACAGTTGCTCCGCCGCTACGAACGAAGGTAACCCGGGTAGCTGGTGCCGTCACGACCGCGAATACATGCCACTTCACATATGCAGACAACCCTGCCCGTTCCCATCACCTAGACTTTGTGTAGCTTTTTTGCTCGTACCCGCGTTTACTGACCGAGGCACCATGACCCACGCCCGTTTCTCGCTTGTCGCCCTTTTGCTGGGCTGCAATCTCGCTTGCTCGCCCGCTGGCGAGATGTCCGATTCCGCAACTTCGACCACCGATGCTGGCGAAAGCGAGACTGCCGGTGAAGTCGAGCTTTTGTGTCCGGCCGGAACATGCTCTCCCGGACAGATTTTGCTAGAGCCATCGCTGCTTGCCGAGCTCCTCGTGACGGGCGCCCCAAATTGGGTCGTGGTCGATCTTCGTGACCGCAGTGCATACGAGGCGGGCCATATCCCAGGGGCCTACTGGCTCGACCCCGACCTCCTGCGCGAGGAGATCGCGGGTATTCGCGGACAGGTTGCAGGCCCGCAAATGGTCGCTCCCCTGCTTGCCGAGCGCAACATCCAAGCCGGCACCGAGGTTGTGTTGGTCGACGACGGCTCTGGCCTGGCTGCCGCCCGTAGCGTGTGGACCCTGGGCTACTACGGCTATCGCGGACGGGTGCTCCACGGAGGGCACCAAGCCTGGGTCGATGCCGGAGGACCCCTCGACATCGATGATCCTACAACAACTCCACTCCCGGTCCCAAGCCTCACCGCGGTCGACAACCTGCGGGTCGATGCCGCCTGGGTGCAGGGCCACTTGGGCGATCCCAGGGTGACCTTGGTCGACGCCCGCAGCCCAGCCGAGTTTGCCGAGGGGCATATCCCCGGCGCGCGTTCGCTGGCCTGGGACGCCACCAAGGATGGCAACCGGTTTTTGAACTCTGGTGCCTTGTACGAGCTCTACTCCGCGGCCGGCGTGTTGCCTCCGACCGCGGACAACCCCATCTTTGTCGCCTACTGCCAAACCGGTTCGCGGGCCTCGGTGACCTGGCTAACGCTTAAACTCCTGGGATATACAAATGTCTATATCTACGACGGCTCGTGGGAGGAGTGGTCGGCCACACCAGGACTGCCGCAGGAGTCCTAAACACCCGTAGCCCGGCTCTCGACGTCAGTTGCTGACAATCGGTCATCAACGCTAGCAGTACGGGTTTTCCCGTGCGCCATCCGATTGGGCTTTGTCCATCGCAACGGTCGTGGGGCATCTCGCTGTTCGTGGGCTGACGATAAAACCCCGGGCGATTAGAGCACCGGCAGTCGCCGCCCCTGGTCCGGCGGCACCCCGTTTTCCAACCAATAGATGTACTTCCGCAGATAGTCGCAGGCGTGCATGCTGACAAACTCGAGGACTGATTGTACCTGCATTAATTCCCACAACTCGACCGGTGAGCGCGAGCGAATCCGGGTGAGCACCGTGTGCAACTCCTCGATCAGCTCATGCCGGCGGGCCCAGTAGTCCCGCACAAGTCCAGGCGTCCACTGCTGGTTTCCATCGCAACCGTATCCCCAAAATGGGTCGCACGTGGCAGCCTCGCACAGGGCCCGAAACTCATCCGGGGTGCGCGGTTGGATGGCGACAAACTCCTGATAGTCGCCATCGCACAGGACATTGTTGGGTGCGCAAACGGGTCCGGTGCAGCAGGTGTCTGTCTCGGCCCCATAAAATGGGCCAGGCAGATTTCGCCAGTTTCGTGCGGCAAACCGGCCGGTGAAAACCTTGGGATCGAGCAGTTCGAGATTTGGGGTGGGCCCGCGATAATCCGGGCTCCACCAAAGTTTCAAATCGTCATGCACCCTACTGTGTGCCCGCGGAGGTGACAAACTCAGCCAGGGCTGTGATCTGCTCTTGGGTCAGTTTGTCGCCAAATTTTGGCATCTGGGCAGTGTCGCCAAACAGGTCGGGCGCCGACGAATCGGCGATGACGCGGGCGACCCACGCAGTTGTCCCGCGGCCAGCTAGGGTTGGGCCGACGCCCTCGGCCCCGGCTTCGACCTCGTGGCAACCGCTGCATTCGGCATCGTTTTCCCACACGGTCTTGCCCTTTTCGACCAGGGCCTTATCGACCTCAGACTGGTCACCTTGTAAATACACCATGTACTCGACTACGGCGGCGAGTTGCTCATCGGACAGGCTGTCTTTTGGCGTCGGCTCCATGGTGTCGTGGCCCTTGGCCCCGCCAAAGAAGCGCTTGTCGGCGGGGTTGCGGACCAGCGCAGTCAGCCACTCTCGGGTGCCATAGCCGTCGAATGTCGGGGCCTCGTTTCCGCCCTTGCCCTCGATTGTGTGGCAGGTAGCGCAATGCTCTTGAAACAACAGTCGGGTCTTTTGTTTGGGATCGTTGTCGAACACGGCCGTTCCTCCCGCCGGCAACACCCCCTCTTTGGCCAGCTCACGCGCGCGCTCAGCCTGCTGTTTGGCGAGCTCGACCCCCTCGCGGTAGCTCTCCTTGTTTGCATCTTCAACAATCGCGAGGGCTGTGAGGGCGACAACACCGGCCATCAAAGCGCCGACAAAGGCGAGCACCTTCATGCGTCCACGCGGTTTGCGATCGGGCGAGCGGTCGAGAAACGGTAAGGCCAACAAGACAGCTGCCACCGCCCCGGGAATGATCACGGTGGCAATGATTTGCAGTGGGCCGTCAAAATACTTGAGCAGCTGAAACAAGAACAGGAAGTACCACTCGGGCCGGGCGACAAAGTTGCTTGCCGGGTCGGCCGGGGCATAGAGTTCAGCTCCGTGTGTATACACGGTTAGTCCGACCAGGGCGGCGCCACAAAGGGCCATGGCCAGGACATCCAAAAACAGCTGATTGGGCCAAAACGGTTGGGTTTTTTGGACGAGCTCTTCCTCGCTCAGATCCGCCGGCGGCGTGACCCCGTGCTTGCGAAACACCCACAGGTGAAGTCCCAACAGGCCGGCGAGCGCCAGTGGCAAAACAAACACATGGATGGCAAAAAACCGCGTGATCGTCAGGTTGCCGTACTCGTGCCCCCCCTGAACGAGCTGTTGCATCGGCTCACCGCCGGGCACGGTCCCCATGATCCCAGTCGCCACCTGGGTGGCCCAATATCCCTTTTGATCCCAGGGCAGCAGGTAGCCGGTGAGGGCAAATGCCAGGACAATGCCGGCCATGCCCAGGCCGCTCCACCAGTTGACCTCGCGGGGCTTGCGATAGGCCCCGGCCCAGACCACCTGCAACAGGTGCAGTACCGTCACCACCACCATGGCCGAGGAGCCGTGGTGGTGTAGCCCGCGTAGGAACCATCCGCCGGTGACCTGGTCGTTGAGATAGGCGGTACTCGCCCACGCGGAGGCCGCGGACGGGCTGTAGTAAAACGCCAACAGGATGCCGAGCACAACCTGTTGCATAAACAAGTATACCAGCACCGAACCAAACACGTAGCGCATCCGCGCCCCGCCCGGGACATCTTCGTCGAGCGCCCCGCCTAGGAGAGCCTTGATGCCGATGCGATCGTCGAGCCAATCCATTAATTTTGACACAACTACACCTCGACCTTTTCGGCGATGCCCTGGCGAAACCGCTGGAAGCGAATCGCAACGAGCCCCTCTTCTTCACGAATTTCGAGGGTGTCGAGCGGCCGTGGCGAGGGCCCCGAGGCCGCGACCCCGTCGAGCTTGAACTCCGAGCGATGGCACGGGCATTTAAACACGCTATCGTTGCCGTCGAAGTCGACCGCGCACCCGAGATGTGGACAGGTGGTTGAATAGGCAACGAGTTTGCCCTCGTGCTCGAGCACCCAGGCCGAGCCAACTTTGACACTGTCAACCCGCGTCCAGGCATCGCGGCGCGAGGCGTACAGGTCGACCTTGACCGGCGCCTCGGCGGAAAACTGCGAGCGCTTACCCACTGTTAAAAACCCGTCGCCAGACGAGGTCACTTCGTGGGTCAGCGGAAACCCGACAAATCCGATCGCCGGTACGGCACAAACGGCTGCTACCCCGCCACCGAGCACACCGATGCCGACCTTGAGCATGCGTCGGCGACTCGGGTCATCCGGTGCGCCGCCCCCGGTTTTGGGTGCACCCTCGCTGGAATCCTGCTCAGACATTGGTCCTCCTCGGTTGAACTCGCGTCGCGGTCAGCCTAGCGAACTTCATCGGCATTTGTCTGCCGGTGTTTCGCGTTCACAAACGACTCGGCAACCGCGGCGTTACAGGCTGTTTTTAGTCGATGTACAGCCAAGCTCGCGCCCAGCAGCTCGCCCGGGCACACTCGCCCGCGGTTTGGGCTACGATTGCGCGCCATGTTGCCACCTGTCTTGCTTCCGCAAAAGGGCCCGACCACTCTCAAAACCCGACCGTGGGCGGGTAACCGGCTCGCAGCACTGCGCGGTGGGCACGGCCAAATCGGGGAGTCGTGGGAGTTTTCAACCCTCGCCGGCAGCGAAAGCCAGGCCCTCGGCAAATCGCTATCACAGGTACTCGAACGACCCCTGCCGTGGCTGGCCAAACTTATCGATACCGCGCGGCCATTGAGTGTGCAAGTACATCCAAGTGATGCCCAGGCAACCGACGGCCGGGGTAAGGAGGAGGCTTGGGTCATTCTCGATGCCGCCCCCGGGGCCCATGTCTACGCCGGCCTCGCCTCCGGGGTCACAGCCAGTCAATTCGAGTCGGCGCTGCGCCAGGCCGAGCAAAACCCGCGGGACGACGAGCCGTTGTTTGCCTGTCTGCGCAAGATCCCGGTCCGCACCGGGAGCGTCGTGCTGGTCCCGGCGCAAACGGTGCACGCGATCTGTGGCGGGATCTTACTCGCCGAGATCCAGCAGCCATCCGATTGTACATACAGATTTTTTGATTACGGAAGTGGGCGGCAACTCCACCGGGAGCAGGCATTGGCGACATTTTCGCCCGGAGCCCGGGCTCACGTTTGGCACCCCGGTGAGACGGCCGGTGAGCTCCATGGCGATCATGTGCATCTACATATTTTACAACAAGCGCACACGTTCGTCGCCGGCCAACGCCCGATGTTGCTGATCAATGTGTCCGGCCAAACCACGGTGGTGAGCGAGGACCAACGCTGGGAGCTCGCCGCAGGAGACCTCGCCCTGTGCACCAAACACCCATTTCGCGTCGAGCTCAGCCCGCAGGGCCTGCTTGTTGCGGGAGCTGTTGACTGAACCAAGCCGCGCTCGACGACTAACGTCTCGCCGGCCGTCGGCGCACAAACCCGAGTAGGGCAGCGGCAACCAGCCACGCGAAGCCACGGTTGTCGTCATTGGTGTGTGTACATGCACATCCCTTTTGTGGCGGTTCGAGCCCACCGCTATCGGTTGCCGAATCGTCGGTTCCCCCCGTGCTCGACTCTCCGAGCGAGGGGTCGTCGGTCGTCGGTCCAGCGGTCGTCCCTGTTGCACTCGTTGTGCCGGAACTTGTGGTCGTCGGTTCTTCGGTCGTCGGCTCGACCGTTGTCGTTGTCGGGTCCGTGGTTGTCGGGTCCGTCGTTTCAGAAGTCTCCGACGTATCGGTTGCATCGGTCGGGTCCGGCCCGGTTGTTGAGTCGCTCTCGCTGTCCGTCTCCGTGTCCGTCGCGCTATCGCTGTCCGTATCTGTATCTGTGTCTGAATCGGTCGTCATACCGTCGTACGGCGGCCCGCAAATTTCGCTGAGCCCGGACAACGGGGCATCGTTGCATCCCTGGTTCCATGTACCTGCACCGGCATCCTCCTCCTCGGGAAAGGCGTTACATCCGGGGCCGGGGTTCCAGGTGCCGTCGGCGTCGTGGCATGGCGTGATGTCGTAGCCCGAGGCGCTTTCAAACCACTCGAGTTCCGGGGTTAGGTAGGCAACCGCAGTGCCGTACATACAAATATTTTCGGGTTCAGGCGGGATCTCGGAGTCGAGGTACAGATGCCCGCTAGCAGCTAGTACCCGCCACGTACCATCATCTAGGCGTAAAAACGTTGGCCCCCCGGAGTCGCCAAAACAACCGCTACTCTCGTCGTTGTTGTCGCCCCACAAAATTACAAAACCCGGGTCGTCGTCGGGGTCGATCGCGGTGACGATTTGCTTGGTCTGGCGCTTGGGACCTGCCCCGATGTACTCGATGATTTCCCCGAGCTCGGGGTCGTAAATTCCTTCTTCGTTGCCGTAGCCAACCAGCATGACCTCCGAGCCCTCCTGCAACTGGTCGGCCTCACACCCCGTGAGCGGCGGAATGATGGGGACATCGGTGACATCCTCTTCAAGTGTGCAAAAGGCCAGGTCCGTCGACGGGTGGCTGCCGCAGTCATCGATGTCGACAAGGCGTTCGGGCGTGTCTGAATCTTCGCCAAACGCCGCGCGTGGCGGACTCCCACCTTCGACACAGTGGGCCGCCGTCAAAAGCACACGCGGGTGGACAAGCGTGGCCGTGCACTTCAGCGACCCGCCGTTGCGCAACAGCGCAACCGTTGAGGGCCACCCGCAGTATTCGACAGGCGTACCGTTGTGGATCGCGGTGCTGTCGGCCGCCGTACCGAGGACATCGCCCGCGTGCGAAGTTGCCAGAAGAGTCGAGATGATTGCCGTCGAGATCATAGTTTTCAAAGTTATTGAACCACACAAAACACCACAAATCGAACGCAAACCTCTGCAGATGTGTCCTATCGCGCAAACTCCAACAGGCGTGGGTTGTCCGCGGATCCATGTGGCACCCTCGAGCCGATGCAACGCTGGTTTGTGGGGATGGTCGGTCTCGTTTTGACACTCGGGTGCTCGGCCAGTGGGCCAGCCCAATCGCCAAGCAGTCCCGAAAGACAGATTGAAGAGCCAGCACAACAAGCCACGCCAACCGAGGGAGCGAACACCCCCGACGAACCGACGAACCGCGGCGAGGCAAAAACTATTGCTAGCCCCGACACAAAAGCTGACTCAAAAGCCGACACGAAAGCCGACACACGACCGGGCAAGGCCGCCGATAAAAAGCAGGCACTTTCAGCCGCCGAACTCGCGGCAATTCGCAGTGCCGATATGGTCGGACAAGACTTGGGACCAGCCGACCCCACCACCGCAAAGGGTGTCGTTGCAAGCTTTTACGCAGCCGCCCGGGCCGGCGACCGCCAAGCTGCGCTCGCGCTCATGACTGTGTCGTGCCAGGAACACGAACGCACCTGGGACAAGTCGTTTACCCAGGCCATCTTTGACCGCGGCAAACGACCCAAGTCCGAGGGCCTACGCGGAGAGGCTGTCGAGGGTGACCGGGCCACGGTGTCGGTTCGGGCGATCTTTGTCGATGCCGATGGGCGCGACGATCGTGAGGGCATGCGCTTTGAGTTGATCCGCGACGGCGATACCTGGAAGATCACCAGTATTCGCTAGTTGTATAGACACACTACCCGGTGCCAACAAAAAGCCCCGCGTGTGCGGGGCTGTTTGCGGACAACAGACGTTGCCTATTTGTACTTGTCTTTGCAGCGCTTAAAGCTCGAATCGAAGGAGCTCTTGAGCATCTTCTTTTTGGCCTCGTCGTCCATATCCTTGGTCGACTCCTTGGGGAACGACTCGACATAGGCATCAAAACCCGCCTGGCACTCACCGGCCTTGACAAAACAGGTAGCGACCAAGTTGAACAGCGCCTTGGGCTGGTTGATGATCTGCGAATCGTCCTCGTCCTTGGGCTTGACCTTGGGGATGAGTTTTTTTGCCGTCTTGTAGGCCTTTGAGCAAAACGCCTTGTCTTTTTTGCCCATATAGGCGCCGGTTGTCAGGTCCTGGTAGGCGGCCAACAGCTTGTCGCGGTTCGACATGTCACCGCCCTGGCAGCGCATCGATGCGGTCGCCTCGACAACCCGGTCGATCTGCTCGGGTGTCATGTTTTGGCCCTGCGACTTCTCGTAGGATTTGCGCAGGAGTTGTTTACCCGCCTTGCACTTACCCGAAATCATCAGGCATTGCGCCCGGTAAAGCCCAATGCCAGAGTTCGGGTCGGTCGACTTCTTCTTGGGCTCGAGCTTGTCGTGCTTGTCGAGCTCGCTGAGGCATTTTTTGCCGTCTCCGGCGTTCATGTGACGCATGGCTGACTGCACCCGCTCGCCGGCCTCGCCCTTGAGGTCGAGTTTTGCCTCTAACGCAGCGGCGGCATTGAGCGAGTCATCGGTGTCCGGAGCCCGGTCTTCCTCTTCCTTGGGGTTGTCGCCGTCGGTCAGCTTGCGCAGGTTGAGGCGAATCGGCACCTTGCAGCCAGAAACCTCGGTAGCCGAGTCGGACTTGCAAGTCGCCAGGTCACCACCCTTTTTGTCGGCCTGGCGGCTCGACTTCTTCTCGGCGCCACCACCAAAGCCAAACACACTGACCTTGGCGTCGGCCTCGAGGTTTTGCACCGAACCGAGGGCAAAGGCCCCGAGGTTGTAGGCGTAGACAAAGTGGGTGACATCCTCGCAGCCATCGACCTGGTTGAGATCGCCGGTGTACACCTTCGAGCGCGTCGCAGTGCGTGTACCTGCAACAAAATACTCCATCTTGAACTTCTCACCCGAACGCACGCGGCCACCGAGGGTCGCCTGCCCCAGGGGCAACTTGGCGTAGAGGGTGTTTTCGTCGGCGATGTTGAGGGCCTCGAGCGATCCACTCGTCCACTCGACCGGCTTGTAGGTGCCAAACGAACCCGGGAGATCGTCGTTGCGACAGGTGTCCACAACCCGCAAACTGCAGCCTTCGTAGTGGACCATCACCATGTCGCTTGCCGCGTACGACTCAAAGCTCGACATGTCGGTCGCGTCCCACTCAATGATGAACGGCTTGTCGTGGTTGTTGGGGTCACACATGCCCTTACCGGCATCGGCCAAGCCGCCGGAAATTCCCTTTCCGCTCGACTTACTCGGGTCGCGCTTACAGCCCGTCGGGCTCAGGGTCGCAAGCCCGAGGACGAGGAGAGGAAGGCATGTGAAAGAAAATTTTCTGATTCGCTGCATGGGACTGGGGGTGTTTTCGCGGCGGAGAGTCGCAAATGATCTCCAGGCCTGTCGACCCCTCATTTGCCCCGGGCGAAAGAGCAAACAGCCCGCGAGATACCCAAAATGCACCAGAAATCGGCGATCCGGCCAACCGTCTCGACGGTCTGCGAGCGCATCTGCTAGGGGCGGCAACTAAACGTGGTAATCGACACAGCGAAACACCGTGGCATCCTTGTTGGCGATGCGCGCGGGCTTGTGGATGGTCGGGAGTTTTTTGTTGGTCAGCATGGCTTGCGATACGCCAGTCGGTCGAAAGCCCGCGCAAACAAGCCAGCCAACTGCGGCACAGCCCGGCAGTCAACAGATGCAGCCGGGACAACCCGGGCAACCCGGACAACCTGCTCAACCCGGGCAACCTGCTCAACCCGGGCAACCTGCTCAACCCGGGCAACCCGGGCAGCCTGCTCAACCTGCTCAACCCGGGCAGTCTGCTCAACCCGGGCAACCTGGGCAACCTGCCCAACCAGCGCAACCTGCCCAACCCGGGCAACCGAACACCAACATGCAAACGGGACAAACTAGTTCGCAATCGGGTGTTGTCCCGCCCGGCACCACGGTGGTCCCCGCACCTGCGCACCTGGCCGGCCAAATCTCCGAGCTCGTGGCCTCGGCCAATCGCAAGATGATGCACAACGACGGCAAGGGCTGTTTGGCAGATCTCAACAAACTTGCCGAGCTCGACCCCTTGCTCAACAAAAACTTGCTGATACAACGGGCCCAATGCAATATGCTGGTGGGGCGCTGCCAGTCGGGTAAAAAAGTGATCGCCGATTACTACGAGCGCGAGATGAACATGAGCCGCGAGCGGGCCGAAATCACCGCAGAGTCGATCGGTTCGATGCGCTGTCGCGGTGGCGATATGACCGACCGCGACCGCTTGTTGGGAGCACTGTTTGAGCTCAGTGACGGCGCCTATATGAACAAGCGGCCGGCCAAAGAATGCCTCGACCGCATCCGCCTCGTCGGTAAACTCGCCCCCAAGGTCAAGCCCCGCGACCCGCTCGACAGCCAGGTTACTAGCGGACCCAAGGCCCTGTTTTATACGGGTGCGGCTTGCCTGGCCAAGGCCGGAGATTGCCCGTCGGCCTACCGTGTGTATCAGCAATATTTTCCGGCCGAGGCCAAAAAAAACCTCACCACCCCCGAGCTGCGCAAGCAAGTCCTCGAGGATGGGTTTCGTTCGAGCATTGTCCTGTGTAAAGAGGCCAAGTTGCCGCCGCCAGACCCCGCGCTCTAGCAGCCGTGGTTGCTCGCGTCTCCTTAGCTAGTCCTCACAGCGCAACACCAACTTACCGACCGTCTGGGCAGACTCGAGGTCCTGGTGGGCACGGGCGACATCTTCGAGCGGATATTCGCTGACCGGTGGTGCCGTGAGGGTGCCGTCGGCAAACCACCCGAGCAACTCTCCGAGCCCGCGGGCGAGTAGCTCGCGGTGCGCAAACATATAGGACAGATTAAACCCCATCACCGAGCGGTTTTCGTTGGTCAGGCGCATCGGATCAAACCGCGGTGTCCGCAGGTAGTGCCACCCGAGCTTGAGCCAATTGCGCTTACCTGTCTTTGGCAGCATGGTGTGAAAGCCATACACAATCAGGCGCCCGGTTGGGGCCAGGTGCTCGTAGCTGGCGGACAGGGTCGCCACACCGTTGGCATCGCAAATCGTCTGGTAGCCCTCGGGAGAAAGCTTCTCGGCGGTCTTCCACAGGGGCTGGGTCGACTTGTCGATGACATCCTCGATCCCGAGGGCCTTGACCCGCTCGACCTTGTGACTCGCCCCGACCACGCCGACAACCCGGCAGCCGACCCGCCGCGCGAGTTGAACCATGGCCCCGCCCACACCCCCGGCCGCGGAGTGAATCAACACCTGGTACCCCTCGCGCACGGCCGCAAGTTCATAAAGTGCGTAGTATCCAGTCAAGAACACCGAGGGAATGGCAGCAGCCTGGGAAAACGAGAGATTCTCCGGGCAGGCGAACACCTGGTGTGCCGGCACCACAACCTCGCTGGCGTAGCCACCAAACAGGGTCACGGCAACGACCCGTGTACCGACTTGCAGGTGTGGCGCATCGACACCCTCGCCAACTTCCGCCACCACCCCGGCAACCTCGAAGCCGGGCGTGATCGGCCAACCGACAAACTCCTTGGCCGACGCATAAAGGCCCATACGCACCACACAATCGGCATAGTTGACCCCGACAGCCGACACCCGCACGCGGACCTCACCCGGCCCCGGCACGAGTGCGGGACCCTGCTCGAGTTTGAGTTGAGAGTGGTCGCCCGGACGGTGAATGACGATCTTCCGCATCGGCGGCAGGCTAACAGCGAAGGCGCAATTTCTCCCGCCCGTTCACGCGGACACGTAGGGACGTGACGCCCCCGTTCCTCACGAAGAAAGATCACGCCCTCGCTACCCGAGTGTTGTGCCCCGCGAAGATGGTCCATCCCATTGCTCGACGCCTGTAGGGCCCAGCTGTGAAGGCTAGAGACTTTTGCCCGGGGCTGTTAGCGTGCCCGCGATGACCAGCCACTCGAGCTCGAGCATGACCCTTAAAACCCGTACCGAGACCGACTCGATGGGTCCCATCGAAGTCCCGAACGACCGCTACTGGGGTGCCCAAACCCAGCGTTCGCTGCATCACTTTAGCATCGGGACCGACCACTTTCCGCGGGCCATGATTCGCGCCCTGGGCATTTTGAAAAAAGCCGCGGCCCAGGCCAACGGCAAACTCGATGTATTGCCACAGGCCAAGGTCGACCTGATTGTCCAGGCCGCCGACGAAGTCATCGCCGGCAAGCTCGACGACCATTTCCCGCTGTTTGTCTGGCAGACCGGCTCGGGCACCCAGACCAACATGAACACCAACGAGGTCATCTCCAACCGGGCGATCGAACTCGCCGGCGGGGAGATGGGCAGCAAATCGCCGATTCACCCCAACGACGATGTCAACCGCGGACAGTCGTCCAACGACACCTTCCCCACGGCCATGCACATCGCCGCTGCCGAGCAAACGGTCCATCACCTGCTGCCCAACATTGAGGACCTGCGCACGAGCTTGGCGGGCAAGGTCAAGGACTTTGGCGACATCGTCAAAATTGGCCGTACCCACCTCCAGGATGCCACTCCGCTGACCTTGGGCCAGGAGTTTTCGGGCTATGTCACCCAGCTCGATCACGCGATCGATGGGGTCAAGGCCGTGTTGCCACGGGTCTACGAGGTCGCCCTCGGGGGCACGGCGGTCGGCACCGGGCTCAACACACATGTTGACTATGCAACAACAAGTGCGGCCCAAATAGCCGAGCTCACCGGGCTGCCATTTGTCACCGCCCCCAACAAGTTTGCCGCCCTGGCTGCCCACGATGCATTGGTGGCCCTCCACGGCGCTCTCAAAGTGCTTGCATGTGCACTGATGAAGATTGCCAACGACGTCCGTTGGCTGGCCTCGGGCCCCCGTTGCGGGCTCGGCGAAATCATCATTCCCGCCAACGAACCTGGCTCTTCAATCATGCCTGGGAAGGTCAACCCCACCCAGTGCGAGGCCATCACCATGGTCTGCGCCCAGGTCATCGGCAACGACGTGGCGGTCAACGTTGGTGGTGCGAGTGGGAACTTTGAACTCAACGTGTTCAAACCCCTGATGATCCACAACGTCCTCCACTCGCTGCGGATTTTGGGTGACAGCGCCCGCAACTTCCGCGAGTTTTGTGTCGACGGGATCGAGCCCAACACCCCGCGGATCGAGGAGAACCTGCGCAGCAGCCTAATGCTGGTGACGGCCCTCAATCCCCATATCGGCTACGACAAGGCGGCCAAGATCGCCAAGAAGGCCTACGTCGACGGGAGTACCCTGAAACAGGCGGCGATTGCCCTCGGGTTTTTGACGGCCGAACAATTCGATGCCTGGGTCAAGCCCGGCGATATGACCGGGCCCAAAAAATAAACGGGAGCCGAACATGGCGATCAACGGTTTCGATATTTGGGAGCACCGCGTACAACTGGTGACGATGATGCTTATCGTCGCCGTCACCGTGACAACTGATAGCGCGCTTGCTTTTTTGGGTGAACCCCTGGCGGCTGGCGCTATGTGTCTAACAGGGGTGGCGTGCATCGGGCTGGCATTTTTGTTGTATCAACATAATCCCGCCCGCACGCGTGTAGACCCGACCTAGATAACGCGAGCTGGCGCTCACGGACGGCTGTCGCCTGCGCGACACTCGGCCTGGCAATCTCGACGAATCTGCTCCCATCCCACCGCACGCATCTGGTTGCGGGTAAGGCACTCGCGCTCACACCCGTCTTCACCAGCCTCCTGTTGCAACGGCTGCGGCTCAGGCTCGGGCTCGGGCTCGGGCTCGGGCTCGGGCTCGTTCACGGTTGGTGAACCGTCCTCCGACTTCTGTGTAGATTCATGATTTGCCGAGTCCTGTGAAACCGGCGCGCGTTGTGGCGCGCTCGGGCTCGGGTCTGAAAACGGCACCTTGCACGCGGGCACCATGACAAGTCCGAAAAGCCAGATTGTAGTGCTGAGAGATCGCCAACGCACCGGTCAATTCTACCAAGCGGACCCCTTCGTTGGGTACGATGGGTCATGGGATGGATCGAATCGAAGTTCATCACCCCCCGCGGCTATGCCATCGCCGGTTTCATCAGCACCCTCATTGGGGTCCTCATCGCCTCGGACACGCGCCAGTGGCTCGGTGAGGCGATCGCGGGCCTGGGCTTGTGCCTGGTCGGCGCGACACTGTTTTTAGGTGCAGCACTGATGCGACGCAGCGATTGATTGCATGTCGCCGAAAGTTCACAAACCCGCGCACCCGCGATATTGTTGTAGCGTCACGTGCTCGCGCATCCGTCCCCGCCAGACGTCGAGATTTCACTCGTCGTCCCCATGTACAACGAACACGGCTCGGTGCCCGACATGTACCGCGAGTTGGTGGCCGCCTGTGAGCCGCTCGGGCGCGCGTTTGAAATCATCTTTGTCGACGATGGTTCGACCGATGGCACCGACGAGCTACTCGACCAACTCGCCGCCGACGATCCGCGGGTCACAGCCCTGCACCTGCGCCGCAACTTTGGCAAATCCCCAGCCCTTCAAGCCGGGTTTGAGCGTGTACGCGGGCAAATCGTCCTTACCCTCGATGGCGACCTGCAAGACGACCCCGCGATGATTCCCGAGTTTGTGGCCCGCATCGATGCCGGTGCCGACCTTGTGTCCGGGTGGAAGAAAACCCGCCACGACCCGGTGGGAAAACGTCTGCCGTCCAAACTCTTCAACGCGGTGGTCCGCCGCCTCACCGGGATTCAACTCAACGACTTCAACTGCGGATTTAAGGCCTATCACATCGACTGCATCCGCGAGTTGCAGGTCTACGGCGGGCTTCACCGATTCTTGCCGGTGCTCGCTGGGATCCGCGGATTTCGGATTGAGCAACTTGTGGTTCGGCACCGACCGCGATTGCACGGAAGCTCAAAATTTGGTTTCTCACGCCTGTTTGACGGACTTTTTGACCTGCTCACGGTGCTGTTGCTCACCAAGTTTCGCACCCGTCCCCTGCACTTTTTTGGCGTGCCGGGGTTGGTCTTGGGCCTGATTGGCGTCGGCATTCTCAGCTACCTCACGGTCCTGTGGTTTCAGGGCGAGCCTATCGGCACGCGCCCGCTGCTCACCCTCGGCGTGCTGTTGACGATCACGGCCGCCCAATTTATTGGCATTGGTCTGCTCGCCGAATTACTTGTACGAACAACGATTAAATCGGCTGAGGTGTTTTCGCTGCGACCCGCGGCCCGTCCCCGGCGGATGCTCCCGGCGAACGAGCCCCGGGCACTTGCGCCCGAACGCGAGGACCGGCCATGAGTTCGCGCCACGGTAATCGCCAAAAATACGAAAACACCAACCCGCTCCAACGCGCGCTGATCGGTCGATTCCAACGCCATGTATTAGCCCTCATCCGACGAGTCGCCCCAGCCACGATCCTCGATGTCGGCTGCGGCGAGGGCTACACGCTCAAACTCCTGCGCGACCACGGCGTTGCGGCCCAGCTCTCCGGGATCGATCTCGACGCCCGTGCGCTTGCCTACGCCAATGAGCAAGTTGGCGACACATGTCTGTTGGAGCAGATCGATGCCAAGCAACTGGCCGCCCGCGCGCAGACCTACGACCTTGTGTTGATGCTCGAGGTTTTGGAGCACATCGAACACCCGGGGCAAATGCTGCCGATTTTGGCGGCGCTCACCCGGGGGCCGGTGTTGTTGAGCGTTCCCCGCGAGCCGTTTTTTCGCGGGCTCAACCTGCTGCGCGGGCGCCATATCCGAGCGTGGGGCAACGATCCCGAACACATCAACCACTGGGGCCGACGGCGGTTTTTTCGGTTTATCGAGCCCCACTTTGACATTGTCGCGGCCCCGCCAGCCTTTCCCTGGACTTTGGTCCTGGCCCACAAACACAATCGAGAACAATGACGACTGCGCAAAACCCCCTGTGCACCCATGCATTTCGCATCCCGTTTGATCAACTCAAAGCGGAACATATTGAACCCGGCATCGCCGCGTTGCTGACCCAGGCAAAGGCCGACCTCGATCGGCTGATCGCTGGGGACAGTCAAACCTATGCAGATACATTTTTTGCCTACGAGCAGCTGACGGTCCCGCTCGAGTACGCGATGACGGTGATTGGGCACCTGGAGTCGGTGGCCACCTACCCGGCCTTTCGCGCGGCCTACAACAAAATTCAGCCCGACGTGGTGGCGTTTTTCTCGGGGCTTTACCTCAACGGTGCACTCTATCGCAGGTTGCATGCATACACATTGACTTCGGAATACTCGAGCCTCGACGGCCCGCGGCGGCGGTTTGTCGACAAGACACTCGAGGCGTTTGCCCGGCATGGCGCTGACCTAGGTGAGGCCGACAAGCAACGCCTGGCCGCGCTTCAGGTGGAGCTCTCGCAGTTGACCACCCGATTCTCGCAAAACCTGCTCGACGACACGGCCGCCTACGAGCTGATGTTTGAAACCGCCGAGCAACTCGCCGGGCTCCCGCCGTCAGCACTTGCAGCTGCAAAGGCCTCGGCGGCCAGCAAACAACGCGAGGGCTACCGGCTCACGCTCCAGGCCCCGAGCTATATCGCGGCCATGACCTACCTCGATGCCCGGGATGTGCGCGAGCAACTATGGCGTGCCTACAACACCCGGGCGACCACCGGCGAACGCGACAACCGGCCGCTGATCGCCCAAATTCTCGAACTCCGGCGCGAACGCGCCAAGCTGCTGGGGTTTGAAACATTCGCCGACCTCGTGCTTGCAGACCGCATGGCCAAAACCGGCGAACAGGCCTGGTCGTTTGTCGAGGATCTACGCGCGCGGGTTGAGCCGTTTTTTACCCGCGAAAATGCCGAGCTGTTGGCGTTTGCCCGGGAGCACACAAACGACCCCGGGTTTGCCCTGCAGCCGTGGGACGTTGGCTACTACGCCGAGAAGATGCGTGTACAACAACTCAAGTTTGACGAGGAACAGCTGCGGCCCTACTTCCCGGTCGACCGCGTCATTTCTGGTATGTTTGAGGTCGCCTCGCGGCTGTATGGCATCGAGATTCGCCCGGCAGCCGGCTACCCCACCTGGGACCCGCAGGTACAAACATTTGAGATCGTTGATGGCACAACGATGCTGGGCGCGTTTTATGTCGACCTCTACCCCCGCGAAACCAAGCGTGGTGGCGCGTGGATGAACGGCCTTATCACCGGGGTTGTCGAGGGTGAACAGCGCACACCCCACCTCGGCCTGTTTTGTGCCAACGTCACCCCGGCGGTCGACGGCAAACCAGCCCTGTTGACACACCGTGAGGTCGAGACGCTGTTTCACGAGTTTGGCCACCTGCTCCACCACCTGCTCAGCGAGTCCCCGGTGCGTAGCCTCGGCGGTACCGATGTCGCCTGGGACTTTGTCGAGCTGCCCTCGCAGATCATGGAGAACTGGTGTTGGGAACGCGAAGCCCTCGATCTGTTTGCCCGCCACCACGAGACCGACAAACCGATTCCAGAGGAAATGTTCATGCGTATGCAACAGGTACGGACGTTTCGCAGCGCCTACCAGGCCATGCGCCAACTCGGTTTCGCCGCCCTCGATCTCAGCCTCCACACCTGCTACGACCCGGCCGAGCATGGCGATGTAATTGCCTATGCACGTGATCACGCACAGGCCTTTTCGCCGGCCCCACTGCCGGCCGACTACGCCATGATCAGTGGGTTTGGCCACCTGTTCGCCAGTGCGGTTGGCTACGCTGCTGGCTACTACTCGTACAAGTGGGCCGAAGTCCTCGACGCGGATGCGTTTACCCAGTTTCAACGGCGGGGCGTATTCGACCGAGAGACCGGGCTCGCGTTTCGCCGCGAAATCTTGGCCCGGGGCAATACCGATGAGCCGGAGGCCCTGTTTTCACGGTTTATGGGCCGTGCGCCCGATCCCGAGGCCTTGATGCGACGCTCGGGTCTTGTCGCCCAGGCCTCGGCCTAGGCTGATTTTTTCGGTCCCAGGGACGAATTGAGGCGTCAATTGTGTCGACTTTGGCTACCCTGCCGGCCGCCATGATCAATCGTCAGCGTCCCCTCCGGATCGGCCTGTCGTGCAACCGTTTTGCCCCCGACTTCAACCGCGATGTCTACCGGGGCAAAGAACTTTTGTATCTCGAGCGCGACAGTGCTGCTGCCCTGGCGCGGGTGGGCGCCCTGCCGTACATGATTTCAGATGTCGGCGACCGCGATTACCTGCGCCAAGTCATCGCCGATATCGATGGCCTTGTACTCACGCCGGGTGCCGATTGTAGCCCCACAAGCTACGGCCAGGAGCCACTCAAGCCACAGTGGTGTGGCGATCGCAAGCGCGATGAATTTGAATGTACACTGGTTTCGCTGGCGCGCGAACAGGGCGTGCCAATCCTCGGATTGTGTCGCGGCATTCAGCTCCTCAACGTCGCCCTTGGTGGCACGCTTTACCAGGACATCGTCGAGCTGCGCCCAGATTCGTTGGTCCACCGCGACGGCCAGCGCTATGACCAACTCGAACACGTTGTCACCCTCGCGCCCGACAGCTGGCTGGCGACGATCTACAAAACGCCACAGATCCTCGTCAACACGGTTCACCATCAGGGAGTGTGCGACATCGCCCCGGATTTGCAGGCTACTGCCTGGGCCCCCGACGGCGTCGTCGAAGCCGTCGAGTTGATCAACGCCGAGACATTTATGGTGGGCATCCAATGGCACCCTGAGTGGCTCCACAGTCAGGGCCCTCGGGCAGCTGAGCGCTCCGAGGGAGCCCCGATTTTTACCGCGTTCTTGGCCGAGATCCGGCGTCGGCGCGGGCTGACATAAACCGTGTACAAGCACCTGTCCCGTCGGGTTCTATGCATACGCATATTTTTCCCGCCATTGCCACAGATCGCCCCACATCCACCGCGCTCGGGGTGACGCGCCCCCAACAACCCACTCGATCGCGACATGGGGTGAGAATTGGGTATCCTGTACGGACCCATGCCTTTGCTCAACACGCCTCGCCTTTTGATCTGTTGTGGACTTTTTCTGGCTGCCTGCGGTACCGGCGAGGGCGACTCGCGCGAGGATACGGACGCCGGGCCGACAACGGTTGCGCCAACCACGGGCAACGAGAGCTCGGAGACCGACATGACGACCGCCGGGCCCACCGGTAGCGAGTCTGACTCCGACCCCACCACGACCACAACAACCGAGGATCCGACAACCGAACAACCGACGGATACCGACGCGACCGACTCCGATACGACTGGTAGCGAACCTGTCCCTGGGGCCCTGTGTGATCCGATTCCCAACTGCGAAGCCCCGCTCCCGGGCGACGGCGATATTCCCGAGGCCCTCAACCACCGCGGCTACGACATGTTCTACCGCGAAACCGACGACCACTGGGTGTTGGCGAAGTTCGCCGAGGGCAACATCTTTGACTTTGACCTCGAAAACGAAGAGGTCTCGATCTACCTCCTGCGCGGCTGTACCGGTGAATGGGAGTTTTTGGGCACGGCGTTTACCACCGACGACGGCGACCATCCGACGATCGAAGGTGTCGAGGACACCGGCGGACGTTTGTATTTTCAAATACCCGAGGACCTCAAACTCGGGCTTGGTCGCCACCGTATCCACATGATTCTCGAAGACGACAACAGCCGTGCCGACCAGTACATCGAAGTCATTCCCGAGGGTGCACCGATGTTTGTCAGCGATGTTGACGGCACCCTGACAACCTCCGAGTTTGAGGAATTTGGCGACCTGTTGTCCGGGGATATCCCCGAGGCCAACACGTTTGCCGCGGGGGCCCTCACCCTGCTCGAGCAAAAGGGCTACCACCCGATGTACATGACGGCGCGCCCGGAGTTTTTGTACAAGCGCACCCGCGAATTTTTGCAGGTTCGCAGCTTCCCCCTGGGACTTGTCCGCACCACCCTGAGCAAAGACGGGGCCCTCAACGACGAGGCCATTGTCTACAAAACCGGGCAGCTCGCCGCGTTAGAGGGCAAGGGCCTGATCCCCACCTATGTTATCGGCAACTCCGAGACCGATGCCGAGGCCTACAACAACGCAAACATCCAGCCGCTCGCGCATCGGATCTTCTTTCAGTACACCGACGAGGCCCACGGCGGACGCCGGATTGAGAGCTATGAAGAACTGCTCGCGGAGTTTGAAGCGCTTCCCGACCTGTGTGGCGGCGAGTAATTTTGTACACACAAATAAAATGCGCTACTGCGTTGCCTGGGATCAAGTGCTCGGGCAACGAAGTGCGCATAGAAGTTGTACACACAACACGGATTCACACGCAGTTACCCGTAATCAAGCGTCCAAGTCGCTTGGCACTTGGAAAGCTGTAGACACAAATAAATCGACCGCTCAGTTACGCGGGACAAAGTGCCCGGGCCGTTGACGCCGGCGCTGCTTGTAGGTTGAACGCTCGGCATCGTGGTGGCTGGTCGGCTCGATCTCGAGGCGGGCGAGCGTCTCTCGCAACTGCATGTGGGCGGTCTCTAACAGCTGCGCGTCCGACCTGTCGGTGGCATCAAGCATGCTCGAAAGGGCTGTAAACGAGTCGTTGGCCGCACGGTAGATTTCGTCGCCCTCCTGCCGATCGGGCAACCCGCGATCGGCACGGACCTCGAGCGCCTCCATCAGAGCCTCAAAGTCGGCCATCGCGTCGACGCGGTTGACCGGTGTGAAGTCGAGTTCGACATCCTTGGGCACTTCTTTGGTGAGACCCGCGCGGTAGGCCGCCCGTTGCTCAAAAATATTCGGATTCCGGCGGCCGGGATGACCGAGCGCCCCGGCGGTTCGCTTGCGGACACCGAATTTTCCGTGCTCCGGCCCCTCAGCCTCGGCCTTTGGGTCCCCACCCAGCCATTGGGGTGCGGTCAACTCAACAACCGCCAGGCCGACGGCGGCGAGGCAACCGATCGCGAGCACGACCGTGGCGACACGTGGCATCAGCTACACACTCCTGCTGTGGGCACAAAACACCCCTTGGCCGCAACCAACCGCGACCTTACGCGTGGCGCCGTTGCCGGCAAAACTCGATGTACACGCATGAGGTTGGGAATGGGGGCACGCACGGGCAATCGTTATAACGACAACGCCGGGGTGGTGACAAGCCGAGTTCTCGGCAGCACCCCCCGGCGAAGGTCGTGAACATGCGGCTTACTCGTCGGGAATATCGGCGCCCGGGAAGTCGGGACCACCCTGGGACCGCAGCTGGCCGCTGTAGTCGTAGCGCGGATCACCCTCGGCCCAAACCGCGACATCGGTCAGTGGCGAAGGCATCCCACCGACCTCAGCCTCGGGCTTATAAAGCGCGTTCATCGGGCTAAACCAGTCGTCCGAAGCACCGGGCTCAACGAGCAGGTTGCCCTCGCCCAGGTCGTCGCCAAAGTCCGTGGCGGTGGTGTTGATGGTGAGCGTGTCGCAGTCGATCGCCGGCTCGTTGAAGCCGATGATGATCGAGTTGCGAACCGCCACGCCAGCGGAGTTGGAGCAGTGGATCGAAGACGTCCCGTTGCCGAGGTTGTTGATCAGCGAGACAAAGTTGAGGTTGGTAGCATTGCCACCGGTCGAACCGACGCCGCCGTAGAGGGACTGCGGCGAGCCGTTTTCGGTGATGTAGGAGGTGTCGATATGGGTCTCGCTCATCAACCCCGTGGCGAACACACCACCTTCGTTGTTGTTCCACAGGGCAACCCGCCGAACATGCGCTTGGCAGTCGACAAGGAACAGACCGAAGTCGGTATTGTTGGCTAGCGAACCATCCTCGAGCCACAGCGTGCCCCCCTCGCAGCCGACCCCGTTGTGATACTCGTGGCTGTCGTAGCTGATCGCCGAGGAGTAGAGGGTAGAGCCGCTGGTGACCTTGATCGACGCCGCATCGCCCTCGGTACTCGTGCCGCGAATCTTGACCGCGACGTTGTCGGCGACCAACGCAATGGTTGTGCCGTCGGGGGTCAACAACACCTCTTGCGTGTAGATGCCCGCACCAATGATTTTGACGGTCCACATCACCGGCGGCTCATTGTTTTCGGTGATGTAGGCGAAGGCCGTGGTGATATCGCAAAACGGTGCGTCGAACGAACCGTCGCTCATCTCGCACATGCCAAACGCCTTGTCGACGTAGATGACCGAGTCGGTCGGGAAACAGATGCCGGTGGCCAACTCGCAGGCGGAGTCGGGGCACTGCGAGTGCTCTGAGCAGGGCACACAGGCCTGGGTCAGCTCGTCGCAAGCCGGTGTATCGCCCGAGCAGGCCGACGTGTTGTCGAGTGTGCACTGGACGCAGCTACCGACATCGAGGTCGCAAACTCCAAGGCTCGCGTCGGCATCGGCACAGGATGCGTCGGGATCGGATGTACCGGCACAGTTGACACATTCGTTGTCGACACAAAATGGTGTCTCCGGATCGCAAGCCTCGTCGACCGAACCGTTTGGCGCCTCGCAGTCGAGTTCGACGGTCGTCGGCTCAACCGTTGTCGACGGATCGGTTGTTTCCGTGGTCTCGGTGGTCGGCTCGACAGTGGTCGACGGGTCCATGGTCGTCGGGTCCATCGTCGTCGGAGCCGTGGTCGGACCCGCGGTTGTCGTCTCGTCCTCGGTGGTCGAAGTATCGCTGTCTGTCTCGGTCTCTGGGACAGTCGGACAACCGAACAAAAATGCCGCAGCTGTCAAGAAGGCAAAGGGTCGTAACTTTTGGTCCATCACAATCATCCATGCATGCCAAGAAATGGCCGGGTCATGTTTAACTTTCACAACTAGTACCCTAGTTCGATCACCCGCGCAACGAAATCGCTGCTGGGTTGGCGGGGTGGTGAGTCGCGCACTTCCACCCGTTTACACACCCCGGATACCTGCTATTGCGTTATCTGCAAACGACCTGCGACCGCCGGACCGGCTTGCCGCGAATGCTGCTACAAGCATTGTCGGGAAACAATTGTATCAACAAGTTTTTCGAAAACCTGCCCACGGTCCGTTTACGCAGCTTTTGCGCCAACCGCCTACGGGAGCGCGACGTCAGCCCCGGCGTAGTCCGGCGTCCCGTCGAAATCCGGCCGTAGGTCGCCCTCAAAGTCCTTGCGGGGGTCACCGTCTTGCCAACGCCCGAGGTTGGCCAGCGGGTTGCCATTGCCGGTTACAGCCCGAACCACACCGCCGACATTCCCCTCGAGATAGCTGTCGACATTGTCCTCGTTGATCATCAGGATATTGTTCCACTGCTGGGGAATCTCCCACGCGAGCCAGTCGTAGGCACTATCCCAAGCGTGTATCTCGCAGCGAATGGTATCGAGAGAGTCGTGACTATTGCCGTAGATCACCGAGTTGCGGATGGTGATTTCCGGCACGGCACCCTGGTCGCCACAGACGATTGAGGAGAATTCACCGATTGTCCCGAGATTGTCGAACAAAGTTGTGTAGCTGATACTGACACTGGCACCTGTGCGGGCGTAGAGGCCACCTCCGTCGACATTGCTCCCGTGCCCGTTGTGGGTAATGAACGTGTTGATAATGTCGAGATACCCGCCGCGAACTTCGATGCCCGATATCCCGGCATCCAGCACGATTGAGCGGCGGACGTCGAGGTTACAACTCTCGCTGAAAATTCCGTAGGTCTCGTGATCGATGATTCGAACATTGTCGAACATGATGGTCGAGCTGGTGCACGAAACTCCATTGGGAGACTCGGCAAAGGTGACGTCGGCAAAGATGATCTGGGAGCCCCCACGGATATCGGCCGTGTAGCCGCTGAGCGACTTGATCGTGACTTCTGATGCCCCCGGTGCCCGCCTGATCGCCAGGTACTTCGTCTCGAGATTGAGGTTGCCGGTATACGTGCCACCGCGTACCAAAATCACGGTGTTCGACTCGTTCGCCAGTTCGATCGCCTTGCCGATCGAGCACACGGGCTTGTCCGATGTCCCTGGGTGCTGCTCGGAGCAGTTGCCCTCGATATCAACCCACAACTGATTGTCGAGCGGGAAGCAGGTCCCGTCCTCAAAGTTGCAGGCCGAGTCGACACACTCGTCGACCTGTTGGCAACCGACACATTTTTGTTTGTCGGGGTCGCACACAGGTTTGGCGTCGGGGCATGAGTGCGGGTTGTCGACCGTACAGCCGACGCAGTAACCCGAGACCTCGTCGCAGACCGGCGTGGACTCGCCGACATCGGCGCAGTCGATCTCGGTGCATGGCACGCAAACACCCTCGGGGCTGCAGTAGGGCGTGGGCGTGGGCGGCTGGTTACACTCGTTGCTTTCGACCCGGCTCGGATCGCACTCGGGCGCATCTGTTGTAGATACATCCGTCGTATCCGAGCTCGCGGTGGTTGGCCCGACCGACGTGCTGTCACTCGGATCCCCAGAGGTCTCACTCGTTGTCGGGTTGCCGGTTGTCGACCCGCCATCACCGACGATGCACACGCCCTGGGCGCAGATCAGACCGACGTCGCAGGACGCGTCCGAGTCGCACTGACACCCGAGCGCTCCGCGAACACACGAATCGGTGCTGCTCGCCGTTACCTCGCCACCCTCCGGCGCGACGCAGGCTCCGAACAGCACGCCACACCAAAGAGCTCCCCCGATCCACAGACCCCGAGCACCCATGAACTTCGATATAGACTCGATTGCGCGGGTAAGTCAACACATGGCTCAAGATTCATGCCCTAAAACACATAAAACTTGGGATATCAGCCGGCCGGCACACGCGGGGACAGCCGGGTATACGTACACCCAGGGGTGGGTCACACGCACCCCACCACGCACCTTCGTGCCCCCCAGGTGTCGTTTCGCCCCGACGCGCGAGCCCCAAACGCCGCTCCTGGCGGGGTCCGACTTTCTCAACCAATTTCTTGTATCAACATCGAACCCAATCTCGACATCGCGCCCACCTCGCGTGGGCCGCAGACTCCATGGTCATGCAATCTTTGCTGGCAAGCTAGCCCGGGACATCGGCGCCCGGAAGATCCGACTGCATATCGACGTTGGGTCGCGGGTCGCCATCGAAGTCCACCGCCGGGTCGCCCGCACTCCACACCGCGACCCCAGAGAAGTCGTGCTGCGGGGTGAGATGGTAATCGCCGTTGTCGGGGTTGACAAACCACACAGACTGATTCTGAGCACTGACAACGTGGTCGTAGGTTTTGTTGCCGTTACCCATGTAGTCGGAGTCGTCGACCACTGACTTCTCGACCTGCAAGCCGTCACACTCGATGAGGTCGGTGTAGCCTTGGCCGAGCAAGATCGAGTTGCGCACCGAGGCTTGGACACCGGCGTCGCAATGGATCACATCGGGATTGACCGGGCCGAAGCCGAGATTGTTCACTATTGTTGTATAGACAAAACTTGCCTGCACCCCACCGCTCAGGCGCGCGCCGGAGATCGGCGTGCCCTGGCTGCCACCGTTGCCGACGATAAAGCTGTTGACGATATGCGCAGAGCCTCCGTCGAACTCGACACCACCGCGGTGATTGTCGTAGATGCTTGACCGGGAAACGTTGCTGGTACAATCGTCCGCCGAGATACCCTGGCTTTGCCCGCCGGTGATATGCACACCCGTGAGCCACAGCTCCGAGCCCGAGCAGGCCACCGAGGGCGCTGGCGCGTTGTTGTAGTAGCTCGTGACGTTGGCATTTTCGACGTACACTCGAGCGCCGTTGAGCAGCTGCAACGGCGAGTCGACAGACGAGCTTTGCAGACTAAACCGGCCGTTGTCCTCGGGGGCGCGCAAGATTGCGACAATCCGGTTGCTGATGGATGTCGGCTTGCTGTAGATCCCGGTCGGCCGGACCCAAACAATGGTTGGGGTGTTGGCGCCAATCATCGGAATCGCGTCGGCGATCTCGCAAAACGGACTGTTGGGCGTGCCCGTTGCTCCGGCACACTCGGCGGTCTTGTCAACCCACACGACATTGCCCGGGAAACACTCACCATTGGCAATGTCGCACGCGCCCGAGGCACACTGGTTGTGTTCGCTGCAGGTCTCGCAGGCGTTGGTCGCCCCATTGCAAATCAAGCCGTCGGCACTGCAATAGGAATCGTCTTCTTCGGTACAGGCGACACACACGCCCGAGCCCGCGTCGCAAACCGGCGTTTCCTCGGCGATATCGGCACACGAGCCTGATAGGTCACCACACCCGACACAGGCTCCCTCGCTGCAATAGGGCTGGCTTGGGTCGGTGCACTCGGCGTCTGCTTCACAGCCGGGCCCGACAGTGGTCGGCTCCTCGGTTGGGTCATCGGTCGTGGTTTCGGAGGGGTCGGTCGTGTCTGTCTCGGTGGTCGGATCGGCGGTGGTCGGTTCACCACTGGTTTCCGTCATCGGATTGGTGGTGGCATCCACCGCAATACACATGTTCGATGCACACACAAGATTTCCCGAACACGTTTTCTCCTGTGTACATACACAGTCCAACTCGCCCGGTGTGCACCCTCCTGTCGTATCGCTATCCGTGGTCGAGGCAGCCGGTTCGCAACCGGCAACGCTCGCTGTTGCCCCAGCTAGTACGCATACAAAAGTTAAGGTAAGGCGCATGTCCTCCGCAGTATTCCCTACTCGCGTAGGCATGGCAATCTGCAGGCCAGTAGCGAAAATCGCTCGTGCTCGCGCTTGTAAAATCAGATGCACTATCGCGCAGGTTTTACCGGTCATGTCGTCTCGAACACCGACAAACGGACAGGCTACCCCACGACCACCTAGACCGGGCGCTTCGTATGGCGATGGCTGCAGTTGCGACACACTATCCGCCACCATGCGCGGAACGGTACACCTACCGTGCCATTGCGCACGTGGGATATTCTTGTACACGCATTAGATCCGGCGCGAGCGCCCAGCGTGTTTACGCCCGCGGCCAGGCTCGTTTTTCATGTATCCGCAAATAAATTGCGGGCGACCAACACCCCGGCGGTCGGAGGCTTCTCGCGTCGCGGTCTTTGCTTTTGTGGCGTGCAGTTGTCTTCGTGCAACTGCAACGTTCACCGGACCCAACCGGCAGCGAGGCCCCTCGAGAAACCCACGGACTGCTTAGGGGAGGTCGGCACCCGCGTAGTCAGGTGCGTCGTCAACCGCAGGCCGTAGATCGCCGTTGAAGTCGGTGTAGGGATCGCCAACTTTCCAACCGGCCGACATCAACGATTCCTCGGCCTGCTGCAACGAGTAGGTGCCAAACTCAGTCGAGTCGCGCTTGAACAGGTCTGTGAAGTTGGCCGGCGGGTCGCCTTCGACGGTGCCGGTCACAACCTTCTCATTGCAGGTCCCGTAGAGGGGCTCAAGACTTGTGTCACCCCAAATGATCGAGTTGCGAATCGTGATTGGCGATGAGCCCGGACAAACCACTGCACTTGCACCGATTCCGGGACTGTCGTGAATCATCGAGTAGAGCACCGTGGTTTCACCCGTGCCCAACAACGTGAGCGCCGGATCTTTGTTGGTGTAGTCCTGGTTGTGGTTGTGGGTAATAAACGTGTTTGTGATGGTGAGGTTGCCACCGTCGTTGATAATCCCGTTGAGGTTGTCGGAAATGTCCGAACGGCGAACCTCCACCCCGCAGTTGGTATCGAGCGTGAGCGGGCTTTTGTTTTCGCGGATCATCACCTGGTCGAGGAACACGCGGCTGCCGTTGCCCTCGCAGGAAATCGCTGCCGGGGCAGCTTGGGCAGAGTCTTTGAACTCCATCCGGCTGACAAACACTCGGGCACCAGACTTGACCTCGAGCCGCGGCTGACTCTGGTTGGAGCTCACCTCCGGGTACTGCTCGCGTTCGACGTGATCGCCAATGATCGCCAAACGCACAGCACCCGCGACCACAATCTGGGCGTTGTGCGGCTGCTGAGGCTTGTATTTCACGCGAAATACAATCGGCTCCATGATGTTGGTCTCGGCTTCGATCGCGTCGGCGAGCTCGCAGTAGGGGTTGGCCTCGGTCCCATCTTCAACCTCGCAGTCGGCCCGCTTTTCCACCCAGATGGTGTTGCCGGTCGGAAAGCAGGAGTTGGTGACAAAGTCGCAGGCTCCCGACTCACACTGATCGTGCTCAAAACAGGTCGAGCAGGAGTTGGTGTATTGATTGCAGATCGGCTCGCCGGCATCGCAAGCTTCGAGCTGGTCGGGGAGACATTCGACGCACATCCCCGAACCGGCGTCGCAAACCGGCGTTGCCGTGTTGATGTCGCCACAGGTGACGGCCGTGCAGTCGCCACAGGTCAGACCGTCGACGCAGTACGGCGTGGGAGCTTCGCAGTCGCCGTTGTTTGGCTCGGAGACGTCACAAATCTCGGTGTCCGTCGGGTCGGTGGTTTCGGTCGTGGTCTCGTCGGTCGGATCCGAGGTGATTGTCGTCGGCGTCTCGGTCGTGGTCTCGGTCGTCAGCGTGGTTTCAGTCAGCGTGGTCGGCGAGGTTGTAGTGTCGGTGGTCGCGGTGTCGGTGTCTGAGCCGAAGCGGCAGCTGTCCTCGACCGAGGCGACACACCCGTTGTTCTCCGATGCACACATGCTGCACACCAGGCCGCCGTCGCAGGCTCCCTGGTTGAGGGCGCAGTGATTTTGATTGGTAAATGGGCACCCGACCTGAAGGGTTGCAAGCAATATCCCGCCGAGCCCGGTGGCGACGGTACCGAGCAACTGTCTCGTCTTGATGGCATGAGGCATGTTCATAAGTCATTGTCCAGCGTAGGATCGATGTGTATACATTTGAAAGCAGTCCAACTCCATGTCGTCGAATCGGAGCGGTCGAACTGCTAAAAGCGCCCGGAGACCATCAACCCGGCAGTGGTGGGTGTGGCAACCGGAGCGATCGAAGTCGACCTCTTGTCGCGTTTGCGCTTGTCGACGATGATCATGGCAACCCCAGCGACCAGCGCTGCACCACCGACACCGAGCAGGGCAAAGCCAGGGGGTTTGTAGTTGGTGAATTCGTAACCGACGGCGGGATCGTTTTGACGCATCGGGCTGACCACTAGGCCGATCCCAACACCGGCAGCGATTGCACCTGCAACGGTTGTCCCTACCCCGATCTTGCCGAGGCTTCCCATCCCGGTTGGCTGGGTATCGTTGGGTCCGCCCGGCCCGGTCTTGTTGCCGGTGTTGCCCGTGTTCCCGGTGTTACCCGTATTGCCCGAGTTGCCGTTGTTGGCGTTGGCCTTGGCAGCTTCGGCTGCAGCCTTGGCAGCAGCCTCTTCCTCGGCCTTGAGGTCCTCGGCATAACGGTCGAGCACGGGCACAACCGAGGAAAACACCTGACTGATCGTACCGGTTGCTTCGCCCTCGGTGCACCACTCACAAACTTTTTCGATCGGGGTGTCGAGCAGGCTCTTGCCCTCGACGGTGGCATCGAGTGTTACGCGGTAGCCCTCGTCACCGGCCGGACCCATGGCTTCGATTGTAAATACAACCAGTGGGTCCTTCTCGTTGCGGGGCTTGCCGACGCCGGCGTCTTGGACCGACTCTAAGGCCCGACTCTCGAGCCTGCCGGCTTCGTTTTCGCGGGAGCCAAAACCTTTGAAGTTGACCTCGACCTCGGCTCTGGCGCCGCTGGTGGACTGCATCAGCGGGGCGATGGGGGTTGCGAGGGACGAGACCATCACCACAGGGGATGGAAGCGCGAGCGAGACTGCGAGCAGCGTCGATAAAAACATGGCGGCACCGGTCGGAAATAACGACCCCCCGTAGTTTGCCCCGGCTCGCCCCTACAGTCGAGTCTTTGCCGTCTTTGCCCGCAGGCCGCGCAGCTCGACGCGCAACCACAGCGTGACTTTAACGCGAGATCAGCGAAAAATTAGTCATATTTCTAACAACTTGAACACCATCGGGCGCTGAGCAGACCACATGGGCGAAAATAGCCGTTGGCTGCGGGATCTTTACCGAACGCGTTTTATCGCCAACGATCGCGACGCCACACTGGTGTCAAACCGGCCACACGGCTCAAATCGGGAGCAACATTTGCTGATACACCATTTGTGACCCACACTGCGATCACACCTAAAAATGATGTATGCACAAACACTCTGGGGAACCTAGCCGCCCTCGATTTCGAGACGCTTGGTGCACAGCTTGACCCAGCTTTTGACCTCGGGGTCGGAGAGTTTTTTGCCTGCCTTGATGCAGCGGGCAAACTGTTTGGTCTCCTTGAACGCCTGGGTCTGCAACTTCGCGTTGTCGCGTTTGCTCTTCCAGCAGTAGCGCTTTTTGAGGTGGGTCAGCATCCCGCGGAAGTCGCCTGCCTTGCGCGCCTCGAGGGCCGCTGCCACCGTCTGCTTGCACTCTGGAGTGTTGTAGCGGGTGTCCGGCGCTTTGTTTGTACTACCACCGGTCGTGGTGGTCGGGTCTCCCGTGGTGGTTGTCGGATCGTCAGTCGTTGGTTCGCCTGTTGTCGGCTCGCCTGTGGGCCCACCCGTGGTCGGGTCACCTGTGGTTGTCGGCTCAGGCCCACCGGTGGGATCGGCTGCATTGGTGGTCTTGGGTGGCACCTGCTGGCCCGATGAGGTCTTCGGCGCGGTCGTGCGACCCGAGGAGGTCTGGCCTGCCGAGGTCTGGCCTGCCGAGGTCTTTGTATCTGCAACATTACCGTCCGAATCGGCTCCCTGCGAATCGGAGGCCGGGGGGCCGGTGTCGGCGACGACTTCGGTGTCCGGCGGTGAAAACAGACCCCAAAGCAGCAAAATTGTACCCACAACCATGATGCCGGCGGCGAGCAACTTGCGGGTGTTGGGGTCGTTGAGCGACGGGGTGCTCGACGACGGCAGCCGGTCGACCGGGACAACGTCGCCCTCAAACTCACCGGAATCATCGTGCGAGGCCTGGGTGGCACTGTGGGTGGGCGGGACCACCAACGATGCGTCGGTCATGTCGAGGCCAACGCGCTCCTCAACCGGCAGCCCACGCATGACTTCGTCCATCCGAACAAGGAAGTCACGCGCGGTCGCAGGCCGGTTTTTGGGGTCGATCTCCAAACAGTCGTCGACCAGGCTGATCAGGTTTTTCGACAGGTCGGGCCGCTTCTCGCCAAGGCTCGGCGCCCGTTCGGTCGACTTGCGGGCCATGATCTCGACCAGGTTGTTCGAGACAAACGGCGGCTCGCCGACCAAGACCTCGTAGAGCATCACGCCCAGGGCGTAGATATCGAAGGCCTCGGTCGCGTCCTTGCCCTTGGCCTGCTCGGGCGCCATGTATTCGGGCGTGCCGAGGGCGTGGCCCGGCACGGTCAGTCGCGCCTGGCTTTCGGTGCGCTCGGCTCCGGCCGAAATACCGAAGTCCAAAACCTTGACGGTCTCGCCCTCGCCCTCGGGCAACGGCACAAACATGACGTTGTCGGGCTTGAGGTCGCGGTGGATGATCCCGACATCGTGGGCCGCCCGAATTGCCCGGGCCACGGCCCGAATAATTCGACAGGCCCGGCCGACCTGCAGGGTCCCGAGATCCTGGATCTCGTCGTAGAGGTTGCGCCCGGTCAGGTACTCCATGACCAGGTAAAGGCGCCCGTCGGGAAGTTCCCCGGCGTCGAAGACTTCGATGATGTTGGGGTGGCCGGCGGCACTGGCGGCGCGGGCTTCGGCACGGAAGCGCTTGGCCACCAGCTCGTTGCGGCTCCACTGGTGCGTGAGAACCTTGATCGCCACCCGGCGGCCAACAGTTGTATGTTCACCGAGATAGACGGTGCCCATGCCGCCGCGCCCGATCTGATTGACGATCTCGTAGCGCTCGGCGATGACAGTCTTGGGCTCGATCAGCTCGATGTCCCGAGGGTCATGTGGAGGAGGCTTTTTGTTGACGCGGTTGGGCCGGTTGTCGCTCTCTCCCGGGTCGTCGACGTCGACGTCGAGTTCGATCTCTTCGTCCTCGGCCGCCTCTTCTTCGCCACTTTTTTCGTGGGAGTAGACATGGGTCCGCGAAATTTCACGAACGAGTTTTTCCCGGGCCTGGCGCTCACGCATCTGGGCGTCGCCAAACAACATCGCCATGAATTCGCTGACCTGCTCCTGGCCAGTCCCGGCGCTATGGGCCGCGAGCCAGTCGCTTAGCGCCTCCATAAACTCGTGGGCCGAGAGGTACCGATCTTCGCGGTTGTGGGCCAAAGCCTTGACCACGATGGCATCGAGCTCGGGGTCGACACGGCTGCTGAGACTCGACGGTGCCGGCGCGACAAAGTTCGACACAGCCTCGGTGTCGATGTTTTCACCAGCACGCAGGGGACGACCGGTGAGCAACTCCCACAACACCGCGGCGCAGGCATAGACATCGGTCCGCCCGTCTAAAACTTCGCGCCGGGCCTGCTCCGGCGACATGTACCCGACCTTGCCGAACACGACACCCGGCGCCGTCAAACTTCCCTTGAGTGTCGAGGTCGCCAGCCCGAAGTCGGCGAGCCGAACGGCGCCTTGCCAGTCGACCAAGATGTTGGATGGCGAGACGTCGCGGTGCACCAAGCCCAAGCCGGGAAAGGTGTGTGCGTAGTGCAGTCCCCGGAGAATCTCGCGAACGATGTGGACGGCGAGCGGCACCGGAAACGCCTTGCCGACCTGGGCGCAGCGGTCCCAAATATCGGCGAGGTCGCGACCCTCGATCAGGGCCATCACGATGAACAACTTGCTGTCGATCTCGCCGGCCTCGCGAACATCGACGATGTTGTTATGGTGCAACCGCAGGACGAGTTTTGCCTCGTCCATGAACCGCGTTCGGTAGTCGTGGTCGGCCAACCCCTCACGCAACAGTTTGACCGCAGCCAAACGCGTCAGCGAATCCTGACCCACGGAGGCGAGGAAAACCGTGGCCATGCCGCCCTCGCCTAACGTGGCAAGCAGCGTCACGTTGCCGAGACGCTGCGGCGGATCAAGTCGCTCAATCTCGCCCATCACCATGTTCGCCAAACGCTACCACGACTTCGGTAATTCCGAGTATCCTTTGCACTCTTCATGGCCACCGGCATCCTCTACTACGACCCCAACACCACGACCGCGAAGTTAGCCACCGCTGGCCTTCGCCTCGCCGGGTATCAGGTGTTCAACGCACACTCCCGTCAAGAAGCCGTCGAATTGTGTAAGACGCACGGTCCTGGCGGCGACGGGTCGATCATTGCGCTTTTACTCGATGCAGCCGCAAATCCCGCGTCTACGGCTTCCGTGCTAAAGGCGCTCATCAAGATTCCCGGAGCGTCGAGTTTGCCCGGGATCTTGCTGGTGAGTCGGAGTAACCCAACACCGATCCCCGGGGCTGAGGATCTCCCGAGTTTGCGCCGTCCGTTCAGTACACCGGCGTTGGTAAAAGTTGTTCAGGAGAGCATCGAACACGATCACCCGGGCGTTTCTTCGGCAGCGATCTCCGTCGACTTGGGTGTCCACCGACTGCAACAGGTCCTGACGGATCACTTTCCTGGCCAGGAGTTCAGTGAGCAACAGATCGAAGCCTTCGCCCAAAGTTTGCGGGCCGACGAAGAGCTTCCGATGCCGCCGGAGGGCGTCAGTATCCGCGGCACGCTGTCGACTTCTCGCCTCGATGCGGTGCTCGAGATGCTCGGAAATGCCGGCATGCGTGGGATTCTCACAGTCGCCCACAACGACGCCTCGGGAAAACTCCACCTCGACCAGGGCCGGATTCGCCTCGGTGAGTACGTCGGCGCGGGTGAAGATCTCAAGCTCGGACGGTTTGTGGTCGAGGGCGGGTTTTTACGCGACGAAGAACTCGAAGCCTTCATCGTTGGCAAGGATCCGCAGCAACGTCCGCTCGGACTGCGGTTGGTCGAGGGCGGGCTGCTCAGCCCCGACGACCTGACGATGGTGATGCTCGACCAGGCGCGAGCGGTGACCTGTCACCTGCTGACCTGGAAGACAGGTACGTTTACGTTTTCACCGCGGACCGAACTCGACCCATCGATCGTCACCTCGAACGTACCCGGGCGTGAACTGCTGGTTTCCGAAGCCCTGCTCGACGGTCTGCGCCGCCTCGACGAACAGGCCATTATGGGCCCGCACATGCCCGACCCCGACGATGTGTTTTTGCGGATCGATGAGCAGGTGGCCAAGCTCAGCCGCGACTCGTTTCCCCGGGGAGAGCTCGCCGTGTTGGAGTCTGTCAACGGGCGCAACAACGTCAAGGAGATCGCCCGTAAGACCCGCACAGGTACGTTTGCGGTCTCGCGTATCCTCCACCGGTTGGCCAAGGCCAACCTCGTGCGCCGAAAAATCACCCCGGTGGTGGTCTAGCGATGTCGGTGCCGACCTCGACCATCGTCGTCGCCGACCCGGATCCGGCGACCCGTCAGCGATTAGTTGAACTTGCAACGACTGCGGCGGCCGATGTCGGACGCCAGGTCACAACGGTCGGCTGCGCATCTGGGGTCGAGGCCGAGCAAAAAATAGCTGAGCTACACCCGTGCCTGGTGATCTGCGAAGTGGCGCTAGAGGGGCTCAACGGGCTTGCCCTGCTGCGTAAACTTCGACGTGAACAAACGGACTTTGAAGTTCCGCCGTTTGTCTATGTCACCACCTTTACCCGTGAGACCGATCGCTACTGGGGCCTGCGAAATGGTGCACATGCATATGTGACCAAGCCGTTCGACGATACTGTCTTGCGCGCGCGCCTAGGTGATGTCCTCAGCCAGGGGCAGCAGGCCATGCCCGACAGTCTTCACGAGCTGCTTTAGCCCGGTCGCCTCCCGCAGCTACATGCTGATACACCTTTTTCGTGGTGCATCCTGCCGCTTCGGACTAAATCCGAATATCGATGTGGGCCTTGGCCCGTAGCTGCTGGCGAAATTCCTTGGATGCCCGCTCTAACGCCTGTTGCTCGAGCATCGCCCGAATGCGGTCTTTGGCCTGGTCGAAACTCAGAACTTCGGAGGCGTCGCGGGCAATGATTTTGTAGATCACAAACCCCTGCCCGGATGCCAGCGGGCCGACGACCTGGCCCTGTTTGGCGGCAAAGATCGCATCTTCGAGCTGGGGAGCGACCGAACCGCGGCCGAGCTGTTGCAGCAGGTCCTCCTGCCCGGTCTCGGCTGCGACTGCCTCGACATCCTCGCCGGCACGCAACCGCCGGGCCACCGTTTGTGCCTGTGCATATACACGGTCACGGGCCTCGGCATCGCCGGCCGGTGGCGTAAACAAAAACCTCGCAACCTCGACCTTGGCATCGACGTCGCGGGCCATCTTGCGGTAGTGCTCGCGCACCTGGGCCTCGGACACCTTGTAGTTGGTGAGCGCGCCGGTGGTTTGATAGACGAGGATCTGGTCGCGGACCATTTGCCGGTAGTCACCCCAGGTCCCGAACTGTCCACTTTCCAACACGGCCTGACGCAACTGGTCGACCGAGCCAAACCCATTTTGCTCGGTCATCTGGCGGATGTATTGGTCGACATCGGCCTCCGACACCGCGATCTGAAACCGGGCTGCCTCGCGTTTGATCAACTGCACTTCGATCAGGTCATCGAGCACCTGGGCTCGGACTTCGCGACGGACGCGTTCGGCCTGCTGCTGGGTGGCCGAAGGTCCCAACGATTGCAGGGCCTGGGCTAAAAACGGCGAGACATTGACCTCGCGCTCGAGCTGACTGATCAACACGATGTCGTCGTTGACGACCGCCGCGATGCCATCGAGCACCGCGCCATCTGCCGCGTGGGCGGGGCCGGCAACAACCGTCAGGGCAATCGTCAAAAGCCAGGTGCAGGCTGCTCGCATCATCGCGGGTATATCAATGAAAAGGGGCCCACGCCAAGGCGTGGACCCACTTGTCGAATCGACTCTGCGCGGTCCCTTACGGGGTTTGGCAGGTCGGGCCCTGAAGCGGCATGTAGTCCGGGGGCGGGTTGTTCGGATCCTCGGGGATCGTGTCGATGTCGACCGTCGGCTCGGAGCAAACCTCGCCGGGGGCACAGTCGGCGTCGCCGGTGCAGTTACCGCAGATACCGACTTCGATGACACCCATGACCACGGCTTTGCCACACACGCCACCTTCGCAGGCCGCGTCGTCGCCGATTGTGCAGGCGGTGTTGTCGGGAATCGAACCCTCCGCGACGCACTGGTTGACGCCGGTGAAGTTGGCGACGTCAATCGTCGGGGCGCAATACGGGGTCTCGGCGCCGCAGTCTTCGTTGACGACACACTCGCCACAGGTGGCGACGGTGAGGATGCCGGCGGCGTCGAGGATGATGCCGCAGCTCAGGCCGTCCTGACAGGTGTTGGCGCCCTCGGCATCACAGCCAGCGCCAGCGCTGCCGTCGTTGCAGAAGGAAGGACCGCTGGCGAGCGGGTTGGGGATGGTGCAGCCCTCGCCGCCACCGCAGTCATCGGAGGTCACACATTGGCCACATTGGCCGCCGAGCAGCGGCACCAAGAAGCACACGCCGTCCTCTTCGGGATCCGTGTAGTTGACGCCCTGGACCACGCCCATGTCGTCGTATTGAAGACCGCCGTCGACGAGGTCGATCGAGTCGATCTTCTTACAGTCACAAGCCTGCGAGCACTGTTGCCCGGCATCCTGGCGCTCAACACCCTCACAGGGATCACCGGCCGTTGTCGCGGTGGTGTCGGTCGGATCTTCGGTGGTGGTGGTGCCGTCGGTCTCACCGGCGGTCTCACTGCCAGTCGGGTTCTCGGTCTCGCCGGTGGTGCCGTCGGTGGTCGAGGTACCCGAGGGATCGGTCTCAGACGTGGATTGCGAATCGGTGCCGTCAGAGGTGGTTTCGCCGCCGCCGCAGCCCACCAAGGGAAGGGCAAACATTGCCGTCAAGCACAGGGAAAGGTTCAACTTGGATCGGATCATGGTTTCTCCTAAATCAATGCGGGCGTGAGGTCGGAACGGAAGACCCGCGGTCGCTGGCTCGGAGACATGCTCCGGGCATGTGGGTGGAAGTCGCGGACTTCATGTACAGCGATGTCCGAAAACCCGCAAGACTCCGGAGATCCACAAGCCAACTAGGTAACCTCGTGCCGTAGTGAGTAAGCGACGTTAGTCATACCACGAACTGCGGTTTACACGCACACAACGGAAGCCCTACCTGGAGTCATGTTCCTTTACTCACAACTAACTCGATGAAAATACAGATAGTTCATCTGCAGACTTTTTTGCAGCGGTGTTTGGCGCATGCAACTTGGTCTGAAGTCCCCAGCTGGCTTACAGTAGCAAAATGAAATCGAAGCCCTCGGTTGTTCGCTGTGGTCTGATCCAATGCAGTAATCCGATCAACGATGAGTCGGTCCCGGTCGCCGACATCCAAAAGGCAATGCTCGACAAGCACCTGCCGATGATCGAAGAAGCGGCCAAAAAAGGGGTCCAGATCCTGTGTCTCCAGGAGATCTTTAACGGCCCGTACTTTTGCCCGAGCCAGAGCACGCGTTGGTATGCGGCGGCCGAACCCATCCCCGGCCCGACCACCGACTTGATGGCTGAATTGGCCAAAAAGCACAACATGGTGATTGTTGTGCCGCTTTACGAAGAGGCGATGCGCGGTGTCTATTACAACAGCGCCGCGGTCATCGACGCCGATGGAACCTACCTCGGGAAGTACCGCAAACAGCACATCCCGCAGACCTCGGGGTTTTGGGAGAAGTACTTCTTCAAACCCGGCGACGGCGGCTACCCGGTGTTTAAGACCAAGTTTGCGACCATTGGCGTATACATCTGTTACGACCGCCACTTCCCCGAGGGCGCGCGCTGCCTAGGCCTCAACGGTGCGGAGATCGTCTTTAACCCGAGTGCCACGGTGGCCGGCCTCAGCCAGTACCTGTGGAAGTTGGAGCAGCCGGCCCACGCCGTCGCCAACGGCTATTTCGTGGGTGCGATCAACCGCGTCGGCACCGAGGCCCCGTGGAACATCGGCAAGTTCTACGGCACCAGCTACTTCGTCAACCCGCGCGGGCAGTTTTTGGCCGAGGGTTCCGAAGACAACGACGAGCTTGTCATCGCCGACTTGGACCTCTCGATGATCGACGAAGTCCGCCAGACCTGGCAATTTTACCGCGACCGCCGGCCCGAGGCCTACGACGAGTTGGTCGACCACTAACCTCAAACCACGTGTAGCTACACGTTTTTTCCCCAGCTACCCTAAGGAGCCCCCCCATGACTGCAACATCCCGCGGCGTTGTCATTCGCAACGGTGAGATCGTCACCGCCCTCGACCAATATGTCGCCGACATCTACTGTCGCGACGGCGTGATCCAGGCGATCGGCGAAAACCTCGATGTTCCCAGCGACACCGAGGTTGTCGATGCCTCGGGGCAATACGTGTTCCCCGGCGGCCTCGATGCACATACACACATGGAACTGCCCTTTATGGGTACGACCAGTGCCGACGACTTCTTTACCGGGACCGCGGCGGGGATTGCCGGGGGCACAACCTCGATCATCGACTTTGTGATTCCGGCGCGCAACCAAAGCCTTATCGAAGCCCGCGATTTTTGGTTTAACAACGCTAAGAAAGCCTGTGCCGACTACGCCTTTCACATGGCCGTGACCTGGTTTGGCGAACAGGTCGAACGCGAGATGCGACAGGTCCACTCCGAAAACGGGATCACCTCGTTTAAGGTGTTTATGGCCTATACCGGCGCTATCGGTGTCGACGACGACGAGTTTATCGGGGTGATCGATACCGCTGCCGACCTAGGAGCCCTGGTCACCGCCCACTGTGAGCACGGCCTGGCTGTACAGTCGCTGCAAAAGAAGTTGGTGGCTGCCGGCAAGTTGACGCCCAAGTACCACGCGCAATCGCGGCCGGCCTGGGTCGAGGGCGAGGCGACCAACCGCGCCATCATGCTCGCGCGCTGCTCGGGTCAGCCGATCTACATCGTCCACCTGACCTGCAAGGAGTCGCTCGAGGCGGTGATTCGGGCGCGTCAAGAGGGCCAACTGGTCTACGTCGAGACCTGTCCGCAGTACCTGCTGCTCGACGACTCGGTCTACGACAAACCCGACTTTGAGGGCGCGGCCTATGTCATGAGCCCGCCGATCCGCCCGGTCGGCCACCAGGACCCACTGTGGCACGCGCTGAGCTGTGGGCTTATCCACACGGTCGCCACCGACCACTGTCCGTTCAACCAGGTTGGGCAAAAGGACATGGGCAAGGACGACTTCACCAAGATCCCCAACGGGGCCGCCGGCATCGAAAACCGGATGGCCCTGATGTACACCTACGGGGTCGAGACCGGACGTTTGACACTACAACAATTTGTCGACGTCTGCTGCACCGCGCCGGCCAAGATCTTTGGCCTGTACCCGCGCAAGGGGGCCATTGCCGTGGGCTCCGATGCCGACATTTTTGTCTACGACAAGACCCGTACCGGCAAGATCAGCGCCAAGACCCATCGCCACCGGGTCGACCGCAACATCTTTGAGGGGTTTGAGATCAAGGGTGCCGTCACCCACACGATTTGCAACGGGCGCTTGCAGTACAAAGATGGCGACCTCCGGGTCGAGCGCGGTGCCGGGCGCTACATGCCGCGTCGCTAACCCGCACCTCGATTTACCAACGAACGCCGGCCCACCTGCCGGCGTTTGTCTGTGGTTGGTCGCACCCGGGCGGCTATCGCAAGACTCGCCAACGAACCGGCACCCCGCCCTGGGTTGGTCGCACCCGGGTGGCTATCGCAAGACTCGCCAACGAACCGGCACCCCGCCCTGGGCGGCCGTTGTACGCCCGCTCTTCACCAACGAATACCGGCCCCAGCCGGCGTCTGTCTGTGGTTGGTCGCACCCGGGCGGCTATCGCAAGACTCGCCAACGAACCGGCACCGGCCCTGGGCGGCCGTTGTACGCCCGCTCTTCACCAACGAATGCCGGCCCACCTGCCGTTTATCTGTGGGTGGTCACACCCGGACTGCTATCGCAAGGCTCGCCAACAAACCATCTCGCCCTGGGCGGCCGTTGCAAGCCCGCTCTTCACCAACGGCCCACCTGCCGGCGTCTGTCTGTGGTTGGTCGCGCCCGGGGCCTGGGCTCGCCGCACGATTTTGCTTTGCCGCCGGCCGACAAGTTGTCATGCTGTGCCGCTGCCATGCCGACAATCGTGTTTGTCCCCCAAGCTGCTGCCCTCGGGGCAGAGGTCACCGGCATCGATCTTCGCGCCCCGCTGACACCGGACATCCGGGCGCAGCTGCGTGCCGGCCTGTTGCAGTACCAAGTGCTGTTTTTCCGCGAGCAGGCGATCGAGCCGGCGCATCACCTCGCGCTGGCACGGGTGTTTGGCGAGCCCTCACCCCACCCTGCCTATCCCACCGTACCCGGGCATCCCGGTGTCAACATCCTCGAAAGCACCGCCGACAAACCGACCAAGATCGACTCCTGGCACACCGACATGACGTTTTTGCCACGGCCGCCGCTGGGCTCGATTTTGCGGGCGCGGGAGATTCCCGAGGTCGGTGGTGATACATCTTTTGCCAGCCTGTTTGCCGCCTACGAGGGCCTGTCAGCTCGGATGAAAGCCTACCTCAAGGGCATGCGGGCGATGCATTCGTTCGCCCATGGATTTCGCCACAGCCTGGCCGAGCCGGGTGGTTGGGAGCGGCTTGGCGAAACGGTACGCAACACCCCGCCGGTCGCCCACCCGGTGATTCGCACCCACCCGGAGTCGGGGCGCAGGGCACTGTTTGTCAACCGCCTGTTTACCACCCACCTGGTGGGGGTGTCCGAGGCCGAAAGCGCCGCAGTCCTCAACTACTTGTATGATCACCTTGAAACCACCGAGCACACCTGTCGGTTTCGCTGGCGGGAAAACTCGATCGCGTTTTGGGACAACCGGGCCACCCTACACCGCCCAACCAACGACTACTTTCCGGCCACCAGACGCATGGAACGGGTCACGATCGCCGGCGATGTTCCGGTGTAGGTCTATCGCCTGCCATGCGCAGGCCAACACACTTGTAGCAGCAACAATTTTCGCGCACCGGACAAGAGATTCTAGTGAAAGCCGGGTTCCTATCACCGGGCATCACCCAAAACCCCAACTATCGGGCATCATGTCCCCATGATGCGGTTTGCTCACCTGCGCCACTGTTGGGTCCTGGCCGGTTTGCTCGGTCTCGGCTCGCCCGCCTGCTCGAGTCTGCTCGACCCGGTCGACGGCTGCGAGATGTTTCTCGACGCGCTGTCGACCCGGGCGATGGCATGTGGATTTGACTACGACGAGACCTACGCCACGTTTGAGCGGGACATTGGTGGCAGTTGTTCCTCAATTGTCGACCTACGCGATGCCCATGAATTTGAAGACGAGTGTATCCCCTGGGCGCAAAACATGACTTGCGAACAGCTCACCGACCCGGCCTCGCAACTCGATTCGTCGTGTGAAGGCCAGCTGATTCGCGGCTCGTAGCCGCCGCGTGCAACCGTTGTACATCAAACCGCAGGCGGGAACGGGGCTGCGCCGGTGATTTGCCGGCACAAGACTTTCCCGACCCGGGAAAAATCGGTATGAGAGGGGCTCACCGCACGTTTGCCGGAGAAACCCATGACTGCCAATCCCACTCCCCAGCCGTTTTCGGCTCGCGACTACGACTTTCAAACCTACGGACCCTGCCGCAACTATATCGGCGGGGAATTTGTCGATGCCACCTCCGGCGAAACTGTCGCTGTTGAAAACCCGCGGCACGGCAAGCCGATGGGGTCGGTGGCGATGTCCGGTGCCGCCGATGTCGACCGCGCAGTTGCAGCTGCAACGGCCGCCTATCCCGGTTGGAAAGCGACGCCCCTCAAAGAACGCGTCCAGGTCCTCTACCGCATGAAGCAGTTGATGGAGGCCAACCTAGACGAGCTCACGTGGTTGCTCTCGCACGAAAATGGCAAGACCCACCCGGAGTCTGTCGGCGAGGTGCTCAAGGCCATCGAATGCCTCGAAATGGGGTGTTCGCTCCCGAATATGGTCGGCGGCCCGCAGCTCGATGTCAGCCGCGGGATCAACTGCTCGGTCACCTACGAACCACTCGGTGTATGTGCAGGTGTTGTGCCCTTCAACTTCCCGACCATGGTGCCGATGTGGATGCTTCCCCAGGTGCTGGTCGCCGGCAACACGTTTGTCCTCAAACCCTCCGAGCAGGTGCCCTACGGGTCGATGCGCCTGGCCATGCTGTTTGCCGAGGCCGGCCTGCCGCCGGGCGTACTCAACATCGTCAACGGGGCCAAACCGGCGGTCGAGGCCCTTGTCGAACACCCGGGGATCAGGGCCCTTGGGTTTGTCGGCTCGACCCGCGTGGCAAAGATTGTATACGCACATGGTTCGGCGGCCGGCAAGCGCGTGCTCGGCCTGGGCGGTGCAAAAAACCACCTCCTGGTCGCCCCCGATGCCGACTTAGAACTCACCGCCTCCACCCTGCTCGCGTCCTATACCGCCTGTGCCGGACAGCGGTGTATGGCCGCCTCGGTCATGCTCGCGGTCGGCGATGTCCAACACATCATCGACGCCCTGGTCGAAAAGTCGAAGGCCATGACGCTCGGCAAGGACATGGGCTCGATCATCAACGGCCCGAGCGTCGAGCGGATCACCCGCTATGTCGACCAGGCCGAGAAGTTGGGTGCCAAGGTCCTTGTCGACGGCCGCGGAGCCAAGGTCGAGGGCAGCGATGGCCACTGGTTTGGCCCGACCCTACTCGACAACGTCACGCCCGACATGCCGGCCGGGTGCGAAGAAATCTTTGGGCCTGTCCTTTCGATCATCCGTTGCAAGACCCTCGACGAGGCCATCGCCATCGAAAACGCGAGCGGCTACGGCAACGCTGCGGCGATCTTCACCACCAACGGCGGGGTCGCCCGCTACTGCTCCGAGCGCTTCGAGGCGGGTATGTGTGGGGTCAACATCGGTGTGCCCGTTCCACGCGAGCCATTTGCGTTTGGCGGGTGGAACGACAGCAAGTTTGGCCACGGTGATATCACCGGCATGGATGGCTTTCGCTTTTGGACCCGCCCCCGCAAGCTCACCTCACGTTGGGAAATCAGCTCCGACGCGACTTGGATGTCGTAGCCAGATGTCGTAGGCCCCGCAACTTTGAGTCGTCACTCACCAGGATGTCGTAAGCACCATGTCTCAAGATTTACCAAACAAGCCGATGACCAGCGACGAGATGATCGCGCTGTGCAAGCAGTACACCCTGTACTCGTGGGCGGCGACCGGAGCCGTCAAACCGCTGCCGATCGCCCGCACCGAGGGTTGCTACCTCTACACGCCCGAGGGCAAGCAAATCCTCGACTTCAACAGCCAGTTGATGTGCGTCAACATCGGCCATGCCCACCCGCATGTCATCGCCGCGCTCAAGGCCCAGCTCGACCGCCAACTCACCTATGTGTACCCGGGGACAGCTACCGAAATGCGTGCCCGTGTCGCTAAGCGCCTGGCGAAGATCGTGCCCGACCCGATCAACACGTTCTTCTTTACCCTGGGCGGGGCCGAGTCCAACGAAAACGCCATTAAAGCGGCCCGGCTCTACACCGGTCGGCAGAAGATCCTCAGCCGCTACCGCAGCTACCACGGTTCGACCCACGCCTGTATGCAGCTCACCGGCGACCCCCGGCGCTGGCACAACGAGCCCGGGCCGTTTGGGTTTATCAAGGTCATGGACCCGGTGCCCTACAACTTCTCGTTTGGCACCTCTGACGACGACATCACCCGCAACCACCTCACCTACTTGGAGGAGCTGATTCAGTTCGAGGGGCCCCACACGATCGCCGCGATGTTTGTCGAGGCGGTGACTGGGACCAACGGCGTGCTCCCGCCGCCCAAGGGCTGGCTGCGTGGCCTCAAGGCCCTACTCGAAAAGTACGGGATCTTGCTGGTGTGCGACGAGGTCATGGCCGGGTTTGGCCGCACCGGCAAGTGGTTTTCGTTTGAGCACGCCGGCATCGTCCCCGACATCGTCACCATGGCCAAGGGCTTGACCTCGGCCTATGTCCCGCTCGGGGCCATGGGCGTGAGCGATGCGATTGCCAAGCACTTCAACGAAAACGTGTTTTGGGGTGGGCTCACCTACAACGCCCATGTCATGGGGTTGGCCGCCGCCGATGCCGTGCTCGATGTGATGGAGCGCGACAACCTGGTCGAACGCGCAGCCAACATGGAAGCTGTGATCCAGGCCGAGATGGACCGTCTCAAGGCCAAGCACCCCTCGGTCAAGACCGGTCGTTGTATCGGCATGTTTGGCATTATGGAGGTCCAAAAAAATGCCGCCGGCGAGCCGATGGCCCCCTACAACGGCTCGCATCCGGCAATGGACAAGCTCGCCGCGTTTTTCCGCGACAACGGGCTTTTCACGTTTGTCCGCTGGCACAACTTCATGGTCAACCCGCCGCTGACCATCACCGAGGCGCAACTGCGCGAGGGGTTTGCCATCATCGACCGCGGTTTAGAGATCACCGACGCGGCGTTCGAAGGATAGCCCCAATCCACCCACGAAGGCCGGATCGCCCGATCCGGCTTTCTATTTTGCAACTTCGATAAACTTGTAGAGTCAACCATGTTGCAGCTGCGTGCCCCCACCCCAAAGGCCTGGGTCGAGACCGTACTCGCCGACTTCCCGGCATTTTTACAGGACCACGCGGCCTGTGAGCGCAAGGCCTCGGCCACAGCGATGGCGTTTGTCGTCCGTTACCCCGACCGCAGCGCCCTGCTCGACCCGATGATCGCGCTGGCCCGCGAGGAGCTCGAACACTTTCACCAGGTTGTGCGGCTTTTGCAGGCCCGGGATATTCCGCTGACACCCGATCGTAAAGATGCCTACGTCGGCTCGCTGTTGCGCCATGTTCGGGGAGGCCGCGACCCCAGGTTGCTCGACCGGTTACTCGTGGCCGGGGTGGTCGAAGCCCGCGGCTGTGAACGTTTTGGCCTGGTGGCCGAGCACCATCCAGATCCCGAGATGGCGGCGTTTTACCGCGACATCACCCGCAGCGAAGCTCGCCACCAGGGGCTGTTTGTCCGGCTCGCCCGCGGGTATTTTGAGCAGGCCGAAATCACCACGCGGCTCGGCGAGCTACTCGACGCCGAAGCCGAAATCATGCTGGGGTTGCCGCTGCATCCGATGCTCCACTAGCTGCGTCCCATGTAGATACAACCCATCACAAAGGCGCGTGCAAACAAAAGCCCGGGACCCATGAATACCCGGGCAACAGCACCGCGAAGTTGCCATGTACACAACCAAACAAAAACCCGGGACCTGTGGCCCCGGGTTTTGACAGCCGTGGCGATTACTCGACCGGCTGCAGGTCTTCCTCGGAGACGATCTGGGTCGGCTCCGGTTGCTCCTCGTAGGTCTCGACCGGCTCGACTGCCTCAACTGCCTCGACTGTCTCGATCTCGTGAACCTCTTGGACCGCAACTGGCTCCTGGTAGGCTGGCTCCTGGTAGGCCGGTGCAGCGCTTTCGGGGGCGGCAAGCACTTCGCGCTCGGTCGGCCCGGCGGAGTTCCAAATGTCGCTTTGCGGGCGCCAACCCTCAGGGTGGCGACGCCACAACATGACGTATTTGCAGGTGTCGGTGAGCTCATCACCGCGGACGGTCGAAACCTTGCGTTGAAACCGGCCGACCTCGTAGGCGAGGTCCTCGCGAGCATCGACCTCTAGGGTCTCGATGCGAAAGTCGTGAAGCCCCATGCCAATACCCTTGCGGAAAAACTGCTCGATCGCTTCGCGGCCGCGGAGCATGTCGTTGTGGGGTGGCATCAAGGTCGCATCGTCGGCGTAGATAGCTGCGACTTGGGCGGCGTCGCGTTGCTGAAATGCGTGGATGAGGGCGTTATTTTTGGCGTCGATAGCTGCGAGGACTTCTTGCATGACAAAGCTCCTGACGATGGGTACGTGACGTTACTACCTCACCGGAGATTTGCCCAGACGCGTTTGCGGCCTATGCACGTATGAGTTTTCACAACCACATGCCCTCCGCAGCAGTTTGCACCTGCACATTTTGCAAACTGCACGGAAGTTCCGTGGTGCCAGCGACAGGGGCCTTTGACCCGCTAAAGCAGCTGACAGGAGCACGGGTTCCACTCGATACAGTCACACGAAAACGACACGCCGTTGCCAAAAAACCCGTATTCCTCGGCGTTGTGCTCAACGTCGTTGGGCACGTTTTCCTGGTCCTGGCCAAAGCCCCAGTCGCTGTCAGTGACATCGACCGAGAGGAATATCTGCAAATACATGCCACCGCCCTTGCCCTCGGCGGTGTTGAGTTTGACCTCGCCACCTTCGATGGTGTTGTTGCAGTAGCTAAAATAGATGCCCCCACCGTGGTTGCCGGCCGAGTTTTCGCGGACCACGGTGTTGATCATGGTTGTCGCCGAATAGGAGAACAGGCCACCACCGTTGACGTCGGCACTGTTGTTGGCGATCGTCACGTTCTCGAGCTCGAGCTTTTGCTGGGCGTTTTGATTGTTGGTGCCGTCGTAACAGATAGCCCCGCCGTACTGCCCGTGATTATTGGTGAATGTACAATCTTTCACGGTGACCGTCATCGGGTCGTAGGTGTGGTCGATCGCCAACCCACCACCGCACAGCGAGTTGCCCAGCGGGTTGTGTTCGGCCTCGCCGTTTTGAAAGGTAAAGCCCTCGATCGTCACGTTGGCGGCCTTGACAAAAATCGGTGTCCCAGCGTTTTCGCCATCTAAGAAGGTGTTGTGTTGCCCGGCACCAATGAGGTGCATGGGGCGATCGATGAACAAGCGATCGGTGTAGGTACCAGGGCAAACTGTGATTGTGGCGTTGGGTGGCGCAGCTGCGACAGCCGCTTCGAGGTTGGTGTATTTGCCCTCGCCGTTGACGGTCACCGGGTCGGTGTTTTGGCAATCCCATGGGTCGTCGCCATCCCCGTCGCCGTCTCCGTCTCCGTCTCCGTCGCCATCTCCGTCGCCGTCTCCGTCGCCGTCTCCGTCGCCATCTCCATCTCCATCTCCATCCCCGTCGCCATCTCCATCACCGTCGCCATCTCCATCACCGTCTCCATCTCCGTCGCCGTCGCCGTCGCCATCTCCATCCCCGTCGCCATCTCCATCCCCGTCGCCGTCTCCATCCCCGTCGCCATCTCCATCCCCGTCGCCATCTCCATCCCCGTCGCCATCTCCATCACCATCCCCGTCGCCATCTCCATCCCCGTCGCCGTCTCCATCCCCGTCGCCATCTCCATCCCCGTCGCCATCTCCATCCCCGTCGCCATCTCCATCACCATCCCCATCGCCGTCACCATCACCATCCCCGTCGCCAGTCATGGTTTCACTACCGGGGCCGGCCGAGGTCTCGCCCTCGGTATCCGGCGACGTCGAGCTCGTCGAAACGATTCCTGTCGTGGTCGTAGTCGTCTCGGTCGCAGTTTCGCTGTCACGCCCCTCACTGTCACCACAGGCCGGGATGAGTGCGAGAAGAAGCGAGACACAAGCCAGATTTGAACGGTGGGACATCGGCGCGAGTGTATCAGTTGTTGCCAGCTTGAGACGGGGTCTTGCGACCACAGGTCACCGACTCAAGCCCCAAAATACGTGAACTCCAGCCTGACATGTCCATAACGACCTGTTCCTTACTAGATCTCACACTTCAAAAGCGAGCACTCTCTGTGCCCCGGTGATCGCCATCACAACCCCTGACCTCCGCAACCAGTAGCGATGACGGCTGTGACGGTGACCGACCTCGCACAACATGTACACACAAATTTCATGCCGGCGACATCTACAAGCCAAAATTTTACCGCGGCAAAAACTCTTACCCTTCACTTCGCCATAAAAGTCATGCCGGTTCATGATCCCGGCTCAAACAGCCTTGAGCCGAACCATGGAGATCGTCATGCGCCGAATCAACACACCCACACTCGCCCTATGTGCCTCCTTTTTATTCACGCTGCTATGACTTTTGGTCCGAGAAAACAATCCCGGTCGACGAAACGGAAGAAGCCGTGCCTGCCACGTGGACAGGTGTCGCCCCACTTACCACGATCGAGTTGGCGCTGGTTTGGCGAGGACACTCCCCCGGGTTCCGAAGAGGAGAAGGAGATCTGGGTGCGACAAATAAACGGGGAAACCGTCTCAAACGAATGTATGCCGATTTCCGTCACTCGCGGCGGCAAACAAACAAGCAACTACTTTGTTGTCGCCGACCCATCGGAGGACGAAATTACCCTATTCGATGCATCGAGCCTCAGCTCTGGCCCACTCGACAGCTACCGGGCAGCAAAACCACTCGCCAACATTACCGACATTGTAGTCGAAGGCCGTGGTGGAGATGAACTCAATGACAACTACGCGTTTGTTGTGATGCTTTGGGAGAACATTGAGGAGGAAAAACAACTTGAACACATCCTGGTGATGGACGGCGACATCGATGACCACGGACCCTTCCTGTTGGAGGACCTTCCGGAAACCACCTCCGGCGTCAATGCTGTGAACGTTATTGGCACCCGGGGAGCTGAGGCAGACTACGCACAGGAATCCCTTTTTATCCTCGGGGACCGAGTTGTTAACCGCGTCTACCACCGCTGATGTGCGCCCTTCGGCCCGGTTGTCGTCCCGACATTCGTGGTGAAGCCGGGTCGGTCACCACCTCATCCGGACACGTGGCGCGACAGCCGAGCCCACAGCTTTCGACTTTGCGCAGGGCCAACAACGCGCAGCTCACAGTCGCGCAGATTTTATGTATCTGCATGTAAACTTGACGTGTCTGTTGAAATATCATGTGGATACAACCTCTCGCGCACGCTAGCCACCGGGTTTGAGAACGCGATATACTTCGCCCCGTGGGCACCGAACCCATCTCTGAGAATCTGGCCCAAACAGCCCTGATGCCGACAATCGCTCCCGAGTCGGCCCCACGACCGGTCCTCGCCTTTGAGACAACCCGACAGCCCGGCGAACGCCTCGACCGCTACATCATTTTGGGCACGCTCGGAGAAGGTGGGATGGGTGTGGTTTATGCCGCCTACGATCCTAAACTCGATCGAAAGATTGCACTCAAAGTCCTGAGCGACGGATTGATCGGCAGTGCCCGAACCGAGGCCCGCGAGCGGATGGTCGCTGAGGCGAGAGCGATTGCCCGGGTCAATCACGCGAACGTCGTGGCCGTGCACGACGTCGGAGTGGTCGACGACGAGGTGTTTGTCGGTATGGAGTTTGTCGACGGGCAAACCCTAGCGAGCTGGCGCGAGCAGTCGCCCCACACCTGGCAGGAAGTTGTCGATGTTTTTGTTGAGGTTGCAAAAGGGCTCGCAGCTGTCCACGCAGCCGGCCTCGTGCACCGCGATGTCAAACCCGGCAACATCCTTATCGACACCGATGGTCGTGTGCGGGTCACCGACTTCGGCCTCGCCCGCCCAACCACCGACGCCCCCACTGTTCTCGACGCCCCAGAACGGGCAGTGGTCCACCACAGCCTCGCCCGCCCGCGGATGGACCTGACCATGACAGGCGCCTATCTAGGCACCCCCGCCTATATGTCCCCCGAGCAATTTTTAGGGGCAGACGTCACCGCACTAAGTGATCAGTTTGGGTTTGCGGCCTCGTTGTGGGAGGCGCTTTATGGTGTACATGCATTTTCTGGAAAAACGTTCACAGCCCTACAGACAAGCGTGCTCTCCGGCACAGTACCAACACCGCCAGCCAACACCAACGTTCCGAGGTGGTTGTACAAACAAGTGATCCGAGGGCTGGCCAGGGAGCCAACCGACCGCTGGCCGTCGATGCACGCATGGATCGATGCCCTTGTCGCCGGTGACCCCAAAAAACGAACACGTCGACTCTGGGCCCTAGGCCTCGGCCTGACCGTATGCGTTGGCGCTGCCGCAGGCACCCTGGTGGTCGAGAACATCGTACGCCAAGAACACCTCAAGCGATGTGAAGCCGAGGGCCAAAGCCTCACCTGGTCCCCAGAACACGCACAGGCAATCACTCAACAGTTTGCCTTGACTTCAGCAACAAATGCCAACGCGATCGCCAATAGCGTCACGAGCGACTTAAGTGTATATGCAGAAAAATGGCGAACAAGCCGGCAACAGGCATGCCTTGGTAGCGAACAATTCAGCGACTGGAACGAGGAGCAGCAACGTCGAGCCGGCGAGTGCCTTGACGAACAAAAGGCCCAGTTTGAAGCGACGGTCGCCGAGCTCAAGCGAGCCGACAAGCTGCTCGTTGCCCGCGCCAAACGGACCGTGCAAGGCCTCCCCGACATCGACCACTGCACGGACAAGCGGCGGTTACAACAACTGCCACCACGACCCCAGGATCCGCGCGTGCGAAAGCAGGTACACCAACTCGCCACCCTGCTGTCCCGCACGTTCGCCGAGGAGCACAGCGGCCGCTACCAAGAAGGGCTCAAAACTTCACAAGAAATACTGACTCAAGCAAAAGAACTGGGGTACGCCCCACTCATCGCCCGCGCCCAGTTCCGAGTGGCGGCTTTCCAAGAAAAACTCGGTAAATATGAAGACGCAGTCAACAACTTCCTAAGCGCCTACCGAGAATCCGCGATTGCCGGCGATGAAGAAGCAGCGGGAGACGCCGCGCGTATCCTTGCCTTCACCGAAGGCTATTAACTCGCACGTTACGACACCGGACTACGCTGGGCCCAACTCGCCGAAATCCATCACCGCCGCAGCGGCAAACAACACAGTTTGCAAGAGGCACAACGACTCGATGTCCTCGCGATTATGTACGAAATGAAAGGCGAGCTCGACCGCGCAATCAAAACCCACGAGGCCTCGCTGAAGCTCAGAAGGTCGATCGACCCAAACGACAAAAGTATTGCCTACGGCCTCCACAACTACGGGGGAGTACTAGAGTCCGCCGGCTATGACGAGCGCGCACTTGAGGTCCGGCGAGAGGCAAGTAGACGCTTCAAAGAACACTTCGGAGCCGACAACCCACTCGTCGCCCAGGTCGACATCACCCTCGCCAACCTCCTGCGAAAACAACGAAAATTTCAAGAAGCCGAACAACTGTATCAACAGTCATTACCGACACTACGAGCAAGCTTTGGTGAAAACCACCAGGAGATAGCAAACACATACCACGGCTTAGGCGTACTCAAGCGAGAAACAGGGGGTTTCGACGCTGCCATCGGTTACCATGAAAAGGCGATACAAATCTATACCGAAGTTCACAGCGACAGCCACCCCAAACTCGCCAGAGCCAAACACGAATACGCCCGCACCCTCTGGTACCAAGGGTCGCTCGACCAAGCCGCCGAGGCCATACAAGCCGCCAGAGATAGCTACAAAAACAGCCAAGGAGAACACCAACGAAACCTGGCTGAGGTCGAGTGTCTCTACGCCGATATCTTGTATGAGCAAGAAAACTACGAGGCCGCCAAACAAACCTACGCCGAGGCCCAGTCACGGAGCTATGACAAACCCGACAAGCAAGACGCCGAACGTAACACCCGCGTAGCAATCGGCATCAAACGTGCACATGCACAGATCTCACCAGAGTCCGCCGCTGCAACCATCGAATACCTGAACAAGCAACGCGAAAACGAAGGTGTCAGCACACTCAACAAAACCCGAGCCAACCTAGGCCTCGCAGAACTCACCACCACCACAGACCCCCAAACAGCCAAAATCGCGCTCGACCAAGCCCAAACCACGCTGACATCAAGCACCACCCCACACCCAGCACTCCAACGACAACTAAAGAAAATCCGCGCGAAAAATGCGCTCCAAAAAAGGCGCCAGCCAGCCCTTGACCCCAATCCCAGAACCCGCTAAGTAGCTCGCCCAAACTTTCCGGCATAGCTCAGTTGGTAGAGCAGTCGGCTGTTAACCGACTTGTCACAGGTTCGAGTCCTGTTGCCGGAGCTTTTAGAACGCCGTCTAGCGCTTGCTAGACGGCGTTTCCTTTAGGGCACCGACTTAGGTGTTTCCTGATGTGTTTTCAGTTTCCTCACATCCTTTTCTCACGCTTTTTTCGCACTTCCGTTTCGTCGACAGAAGTTCGATGAGATCCCGGCCTGTGTCCGGGCGAACATGCGCATAGCGTTGGGTCGTCGTGACATCCGAGTGACCTAGCCACTGCTGGATCACCTGCGCTGGGATGCCCTCCATGTAACCGCCTGATGCGAACGTGTGTCGCAGCAGGTGCGGTCGCACCGGGCGCCCGATGGCCTCCCCGGCCTGGGTCACCACTCGGTACAAGCGCTTGGGCAGCATGTAGCCGCCGTCGCTCTCTGTGAACACGAGCGCATAGCGGTCTGCGCCCGCTGGTTTGTGCGCTGTGAGCAGCTCCACCATTTCTCGGTTCAGCGGCACGGTCCGCCCTCGCCGGCTCTTTGTCGTTTTGACTCGATACTCGGGGATGCTGTTGCCGATTTTGACACTTCGTGTCACTCGGATGTACGGCGACGGGCCATCGAGCTTGATGTCGAACCACCGCAACTCGTAGAGCTCGCCTCGGCGAAGGCCCGTGAGCAAGGCCGTGCGGACCAGCGGACGCCACTGGTCTGGGACCGCGTCGAGCAGGCGGAGCACCTCCTCGGGTGTGAGGAAGTCGGGATCCTCCTGCGGGACCGGCACCTTCTTGACCTTTGGGATCTTCTCGATCAGGTCGTAGTCGAAGGCGAGCGCCAGGATCGTGTGCAGCGTTGTCAGGATGTTGTTGATAGTCCTTGGCTTGCGGCGGCGGCCCGACCGTTTTGCGATTGGGCTGGTCCGCAGTCGCACCCGAAATTTGTCGATCATCTGACGACTGATTTTTGGCAGTGGTGTGTTGCCAAAAAATGGCTCGAGGTGGATCTTGATGTTCCGTTTCTTGTTGGCGAAGTCCGACCGTTGAGGATCTTGCACGGCCAGAAACTGGTCCGCGAAGGTGCTGAACGGGAGGGGTTCGTCGCTAAACGCCCCTTGGGCGTTGCCGTTGCTGCAGAGGTGGCCTCCTTGCTGTTTCTGCGCTTTGTATTCGCGCAGAATTTGGTCTTCAATCGCTTTCGCGTCGGTCTTGAGATACTTGGACCGGTCGAGGAACCGGCGACGGTGGAACCTTCCATAGTCGCGCTTGACCTCTACCAACCAGATCTTCCGGCCGTTGCGGGTTGTTGCTCGTACACTCATCTTGGAGCTCTCTTCCTTGACGACAGTGACGTGCATGCCGGCAGCGAACGTAGCAGTTTTTCCCGGTGAAATTTCAACTGGCGGCCAACTCTCACCGCCCCACCCAGCCGGCCGGTTCTGGCCAGCCTATACAGCGTATTGCGCGAGATTCCGAGTAGAGCCCGTGCCTCCTTTGACGAAATAATGGGAGGAAGCCGCGGAGATCTTCGGTCGTCAGCACTACATGTGTCTCTTCGTTCAGATTGTCGTGGACTGTCATCACAACGGTCCTCGCCGGTTTGTGTGTACCCGGATTTTGTCATACTCATCTTCCATACTCCTTTCTCGTAATAGCGGAACCAATGGCGACCAATTCAAGACCCCGCGAAAAGCCAGTCCGACACAATCTGTCAGGCCGCTTGCCACGTGTTTCCTGAATAGCTGTGACAAGGCGTGTCGACGTCATACCCGCCTGGCACTGACCATCGTTTGTCAAACCGCAAAACGGCTGACCGGAAGACCAGAACTCAGGCGGGTGGCAGCGTCGAATTGACACGACTTGTCATCCGCACTCGTCGGGTAGAACTCGCGACACGAGCTCCACAAGAAATCGGCCTAGGATGACCTCCTTGCAAGCAGAGCGACGGACTGGCCGCCTCGGGCCGCTACTTCCACAAATCTGACGGTACCATTGTTCTAACGCCGTGCCAGTGGTCTCGCCGGCCGATCAACGCCGGCGACGGGGCCATCCTTTATATAGGGATGGTTTGTTGCAACGCGACGGAGCCGCAAGGGCGTGGATGGTTGAAGGGACATGTCTAAAATTGTCGAGGAGGGGCCGAACTCGATGACATTTTTTGTCATCTGTGCGGGACAAAATTTGTCACCCTCCCGCCGGGTCATGTTGCTGCCAACAAGCCGGAAGTTGTCGCCTATCTGGGTCGCGCAACCGGGTGACGGTCGTGGTCGGTGACAACCGGCGCGTGTCAACCTGTGTTGGGTGACAGAAAGTGTCATGGTCGGTCACAGTCGGCGGCCGGCGAGTACGCGTCGATTGTTGGTGACACAGTAGGGCCGGGTCATGCTTCGGGTGACTATCGTGCGGCGACAGCCAACAGCAGTGAGGAACGACGGGACCTGCCGCGGCGGTGACAGGTGGCGTGCAGTGTCGGTCACAGCAAGGCGGCATGGTAATTCCGCGGGCTTGGTGTCCGTGGATGACGGATTTTGTCATCGATCGCGAAGTGCGCAGGTACAAATTCGTGTAGTGTGTGGGCAACGCGTCAGGAAAAATCATGCGGAAGTTTCTTGTTCTCGGGTTGCTTGTTGGTTGCGGACCACAAGCTCCATATTCGGATGTTGAGCAATCGGCATTGTCAAAAACCTACGCCGAGGTAGTTTGCGACCAGGTTTTCGATTGTGACTGCCCGCTTGAAGAGTGGCTGGATAAAACTACATGCATCAACCAGCTAGAGTCGCTCATTGGCGAAGGGCAAACCCGGGCTCAACAAGCGGATGCCTCCTACGATCCCGACTGCGTGGCTGAACGACTGAACGTTTCGCTCACAAACCAGTGCTTGGAGGGCGACGAGCCGAGAAAGACTTGCCTCATTTTCCATGGTTCCCGCAGCGAGGGCATGCCCTGTGACATTTTTGATGTCCATAACCGAATGAGCAATTGTGAGCAGGGCTTGTATTGCAACGCGGTGAACAGCATCTGCGAGGACCCTGATAAAGAGCTTCTCCCGCAACTCGGGGAAGGAGATGCGTGCCTGACAGAGGACGGCAAGCCATACGGCAACTGCGATCCATTTGAGGGGCTCTTTTGCGACTCTTCGTTAGCGATCCCAGAGTGTCGACCCCGCCCCGAGGAAGGTGAGCCATGCTCGACTGCGGGCGAAGTATTTCGCCCATGTCGTGTCGGGAATATTTGTGCAGCGAGCGGTCAGTGCAAGGCACTTGCACGCCTCGGAGAGAGCTGTTCTTACAGCCTTGAGTGTGAATCAGCGCGTTGTGAAGCCAACACGTGCGTGGAGACTTTTCGGCTTCCAGGTGGCTGTTCCGGCTACTTTCTGTAAGGAAGCACCGCTCGACCCACGACAAAATTTGTCATCAGCCACCAAAAACCCAAATGACAAAATTTGTCACCCCCTTGAAATCAAAACCATTTTCAACCTGATCCCCCCGCACAAACCAACGACTCCCGCGGAATCACCACTCCGTCCACCCCGTGGTCGGGCAGCAAGTCCTCCGGCTCCCAGCAGATTTGGAAGTCGAAGAAGTCCACCGTCGTGCCCAGGCCCTCGCCCCCACAGCAGAACCCAGGCCCGTGGAAGATCGTTGTCGACTCCCACTCGGTCGCCGTGGCCTCGGGGTCGTTGAGCACCAACTGACAAAACAGGTCGGCGTCGGCCTGGTCGCAGTTGTCCATTCCGACAGGTGGCGACGACACTCGGCAGACTCCGAAGCAGTAGTACTGGACCGCGTCCGCGAATGGTCCGCCTCCGGTTGTCTCGGTGTCGCTGTCGGTGGCCGACTCGGTTTCGCCGTCGGTCGACTCGGTCGCCGTCTCGGTTTCACCGTCGGTCGTCGGGTCGGTTCCACCGTCGGTCGTCGGGTCGGTTTCGGTGGCCGACTCCCCCTGGGTTGCGGTCGACGCGGAGTCCGTCGACGTGTCCGACTCTTCGGCAAGAGTTGTGCCAGTTCCCTCCGTAGGAGCCTTGCAAGCAAAGATAGCGACGGTGAGGAGCAGGGCCGATGCGCGCATCAGCGCGTATATAGCACGCTTGGCGCGACGAGCACCCGCCAAAATTGTTGCATGCGAATCTTCCCTGGCGACCTTCGAGGCATGATTGATGAAGCGCTCCACAACAAGCGCTTGACCTGGCGAGATATGGCCAACCGCGTCGGCTGTGTTATCGGCGGCAAACTTCTCGCCCACGCCGACCGCGACCCCGACGACTTCAACCCATCATTCCCCGACCTGATGGAAGGTCTCGACAGCGTGGGCCTCGGTTATTGTGGCCACAAGTCGATCACATCCTTTATTCGCGTCGTCAAACAGCGCGTCGAGGTGCTCTCGTTCGGCGTTGTGGTCGAGAAGGCTGACTGCTCGCGCTCAACTGTCTGGCGTGTGTGCAATGGCAAGCGATTTACGACTCGTATCGCTCTCGAGGTCTCGTTTGCCTGCGGCATCGAAGGCGTCGTGACCTATCAACAGCCCCGCCTGCGGATCGTTCGCCCGGAGAAGGGAGATCTCCTCATGTGCACTGTTGATGAATCGGCCGTCCGGTAGTTCGATATAATTGGTATTCGTTTCACAAATTGTTCGTTGATAGAGCAACAAACCAAAAGTGTTCGATTTATTTCATGTGACTGTTCGATATAATTGAAATTCGTTTCATAGTTTATTTTTGGCAAAAGCCACGGCGGCCATTGCAATGACCTGTTGTCTGCTATCCCTTGATTGATGGCACAGAACAAGGTCTTGAAGGTGGGTGTCCCCAATTCCGCCGTTGTCTTTACGTATAGGTCTGGGAGCGAAGCCATGCTCCTACGTCGAGCCCGCGACATCTACCAAGCAGGCGGGTCCGAGTGCATCTATACAATCGACGGTGAGCCCTTGACACTCGAAGGGCCGCCACTTCGCGTCGCGCCCGAAGACCCGCAAGCCGGCGAGAAAATGCAGGACAGCGAGGAGTCGCCAGACATCGAAGAGAAGCCTCCTGAGCAACCTCGCAGGCGAATGCCCACACGTCCGGCCCCGCGAACACCGGCTCCCGACGATGTCGTCGCCAGTTCGTTTCGCGTGACCGAGATGCAGCACGAGTGCATCGCCCGGTCGCTGGAAGTCACGCGAAAGACCCACGACCTGATCGGCGACCTCAATAACAGCTTCGCCAACGAGCGGCTCGCACTCTTCAAAATCAGTCAGCACGAACGCAAGGCCCAGGAGCCAGGTGGAATGGATGCCCTCCTCGGTCTTGCGAAGATGGTGTTTGGTCACCTGAAAACCCGAAAGGCAAAATGATGGCAGCGAACTACTTTGACAATGTCGACCTGTTTGTCGACACGAGGAAATCACCGAGCGAACGTCTCAATACACAAAAGGCGTTTGAGGAACTCAACGACGAAAATGCCGAGAAGGCGGCAAAACGCATCCTCGCCCAGATGGAAGGCATCGACACGCAGGACCCGGCATCGTTCGATCGCCTCGACTCGAATCGAGTGATGATCCTGAAGGACGGGATCAAAACGATCCGCGCGGGAGATAACGTCGATGTCCTCGGCATCATGGTGGTCGCGGGACTCGGCACAATCGCCGGTACCCTGAGCCACAAGGTTTGGGACCTCTCCCCCCGCGAAATCCCCGTCAATGGGCTCATTGGCGCCGCGGTGGCTGGCGGGGCTGCGTTGGTCCTGCTCAAGGAGGTTCCGCTTGCGATCCGTGGCGCCGTTGCTGCTGCCGGCGGAGCATTCCTCGCAGGCTCAACCATGTGGGTCCGCATGAACCCAGAGCTTCCCTCGAGTTCAACCCAGGCGTTTCCCACTGTCAAAACACGAGCGAAGCGTCGATAGCCCATCGATTAATTCCCATGACTTGGACCGTCAAAAAGAAACTGGTGCCCATCGATTTACCCATCGGGCGACTGACCGCCGAAAACGATGAAGGCCACCAACTCAACATTGAGCTTCCCACCGACTTCCTCAACAAACTCGAGGTCGGCGACCGTTTTACCCTGACCCTTGAAAGGGCTGATTGAGATGGACACAAAATCAACAAACGCACTGCAAGCAACCCAGATGCCCACCGTCACCGTGGCCGGTGATATCCAGCGAAATGACCGGTTTGAACGTACCCGCCACGAAACCCTGCTGGCCATGTGTCACGCAACCAACAAACAACCCGACCAAATCCTCGAGCTGGTCAACTGTGAAGCCGCGAGTCGGATCAGTCGGTTGGAGGAGTACTGCAAGCGCCTCGAAGCCATGTGCCAGGCCCTCGAGCACAAGGGCGGAAGTTGTAACGGCAAGTGTTCTACGATCGACCAACGCTGCAACGGCCTATGGAAATTCTGCATCGACACGATGTGCCCTGGTAGGGTCCCGTTTAGCCGCTACACGATGGACGAGGCATCCCAGGAGAGCCAGATTGTCCTCGGCGAAATCGTCAAGGTCGACGACCCCAACGCCGTGGACGCATGGCCGGTTGCACCGAGTCAGTTCATCACGCTCACCCACCCCGAACGACCGGGTTTTATCCCCAAGGTGATCAACATCGATCTGCACTTGGCCAACGGGGGCAACAACTATCTCGACATCGAGATCGAGTTTTACCTAGTGAGTGGCGGCAAAAAGAAAATGATCGGTGTGACGTTCGAGGGCAACAACTTCCTCAACAAAGACGGCACACAGATTTTCGTCGGTTGGCCCGAATACAAAGGACGCCGGATCGAAGTCGGATACGCCGAACGAATCGAAGTCGTCCTGCGGCACAAGGGCTTGCAAAACAACCTCGTGTCGGCATCTGTCCGGCTACCCCATGACCTCAAGGAGTGGTACGAGCTGTGCAAACAATGGGGCTATGGCGACTGCCTCCCCTGATCCTGCTCGATAGCCGCGTTTCGTAAAACTGACAGTGTAGAACTCTGGGCCCGTGTACGTGGCTCAAAAGGAATCGTCCAATGGCTGAACCAATCAAACTCGTGCTGACAAATACGGGTACCTACGATGGCTCTTCTCCGATCAACATCACCCGTGCTGACCTCACGGGCTCTGGGCCCGTGTATGAGGCACAGCTCAACGGTGGTGGTGTCGTCGATGCGTCATTCGGTGGCCTCGTTTCGCCGACGACCGCAAAGCTCGTGTCGATTGCAATCGACAGTGACTTTCCCGGTGCGTTCGCAAGGGTGACATCACCAGACTCGCCAACAATACCGATCCGCGAAGTTGGCCTGAGCACGCGATACCAGCGAGTATTCATGGCCGGTGGTGAAGTGCTGCGAATCGTCTGGAGTGGCGAATCACGTACCCGGCGTGTCCTCATTCTTCTCCAAGACCTGTCCGAGCGCGAGTGTACCCCGTACATGCGTGTCGAACATCGGCCTGTCCAGCTGATGTCGCGCTACCTCATCGAGGTCCAGGGCGGTGGCACGTTTGACTTCGGACCAACCCCGTTGCAACCGATCTGGCAGTTTGACCAGGCACTCAAAATCCGGCGAGCCGCGGTTGCCTCGGGAATCGGCTTCGTGAGTGTCGGAGACCTGACAAACGGTCACTACCGACAGGGCATTTATGTCTGGGCACGAATGTCCAACTCACCCGGCAACGCACTGCAAGTCGGTTTGAAGGCTCCGTTTGCGACGGATTACAAGGAGGTCACAGTCGCCGGCAACATGGAGTGGAGCAAGCCGGTGTGGATGTCGGCGACTGACAAGATGGTCTTTCGCACCAATCAGGCGCAAGGAGCCGTCAACTACATCGAACTCGACGTGTCGCCAGTTCAAATCCGTCGGGTGACAGGAGCGGTATAGCCGATGTACGTCGATCGACACTCGATTGAGCTCCTGCTCAAATACTCGGCACCGGATGCGTCGCCCGACGACAACGAGCTCCGGCAATGGCTCACGGTCCTCGTCGACCGGGCCACAGCCGATGCCCGCGAGGCGTTCACAACCGCGGTCGCCAATGGTGATTACCCACTCAACGCAGTCCGGGCACAACCCATGCCCGAGGGCGAGCTCTCGCTAGCGATCGACCGAGCACCGCCAGCGCTGCTCCTGATCCTCGGCGAAGCGGTCGACCCAGACACCCTCGACCCGCGCAACAACGTGCCACAGGAACTCGAGGGCCCGCTCAAGGCTGCACTCGCAACGTGGGACCGCACCGCGATCGAGCAGATGTTCGAAGAGGAAGGTTGGAAGGTTCCCGTCGACGGGCCCCCGAACACCCCGCCCGACGACGCCCCGCCCGACCTGCCGAGTCAGGACGATGACGAAGTCGTCGACCAGGGCGACGACACCCCGCCGATTGACCCGGACATCGTCGACGACCAAGACATGCCCGAGGACGACCCCGTCGAACTCGAGCAGTCTTCGCGCAAGAAGCTCCTGGTGGCCGTGGGAGCCGTCGTAGCCGTCGGCGTGGGGTTTTGGATGTGGCGCCGGAGGAGCAGCGGGTCATGAACCTCAGCAGCTGCTACGGGCCTGGCCTCGGCGACCTCATCACGATCGTCGGCGAAGTCGATGTCACCGCGAAGAAGTCGATCAACGAGTTCGCCGCGGATCAATGGCGGCGCCTCGGCACCGCGCTCGGATTCTCGGATGTGCTCGAGCCCGGCCTTCGCGGGTCATTGGCGAGCAACGGCCAGTTGGGTTCGATTCTCAGTGTCGCCATCCTGGCGCTGCGTCAGCACGTCCGCAACAAGACCAAAGAGACAGCCCCGCAATCGTTCGCCCAAGCCCGTCACGCGACCCTACACGACGCCTCGAGTGCACAGCGTGGATGGATCCTTGCGATCGATCTGTCCAAAGTGCCCAACGGGGGCTGCATCGAGGGTGTCCGGGCTTTTCCGGCCGTCAACCGCGAGACCTATTTTCACCCGCAGCGAAACCAGTCGCTCACCCCTCGGGATTGCTTTTGGCCAACCCTGTACCCCGTGTCTCTCGGGACATGGCCATGGATCTACGGACATGCCCTCACCGACAGGCCCCCGGCACTCACCTGGACTCGCAGTGCAGACACCGACCCCTTGGCTCTGTGTGCCCAACTCTACGCAGCCTCATGGACCCTCGCCGGAAACGCCACAATCGATGCGCGAGTTGTCTATGCACACTATCAGCACTTCCTCAAATCGACAGCTCCGCTGATTGAGGCCTTGCCAAAAGAACCGACCAAGCCCCGGGCACTGTATCGCGGTGAAAACGGCCTGCTGCGTGTGTACATGGGTGAGCCGACGACCGAGCACCTCAACGGTGTGTTGGGCCCGGTCTCGGTCAAAGCCTACAACCACATTCTGTCGAGTTTCGCCGCGTTCTTCCGTGTGCGCAGCGAAATCATGAAGCACCACAAACAGCTGCCCGCGAACGTGCAGAGCATCCTCGACCAAAACCCGGACCCTTGCATTCAGAAGTTGCGCAAGCCCACGCCTCAACCCTCCGAAGAGAAACCGAAGCTCTCGCTATGATGGTCAAACGACACTCTGCGCAATGGACCACACTTTTCGGTCACCTCGATGAAGTGTGGACCTCGCGTATGCCGAATCACCAGGTGCTTATCGACGGGATCGTCGATCCGTCTGTGTGGCCCGAGAAGATGATCGGGACCGGCCCTGACATGCAGCAGCAAGCCAACTCCGCAGGGCTTCGCGAGCTTCACAGCTTGGCGCAACACGGGATGCGGTTTTTGGTCACCGAGATCGAGCACTCGGCGAGCACCGGGATTTTGACGAACCTCGAGGATGCCCTTGCCAACGTCATGGAGCCCCAGGCCATTGGCCTATCGGTGGCCACCGATCTCGTGGTCCCGCTCCTCACCGACTCCTCGAAAGCAGGCCAGAAGGTTGCAAGTGCACTGTTTGCAGCGGGCATGTCGGCGCTCTCCTGCACGGGCCCAGTCGGAGCCGCCGCTGCTGCGATCATCGGGTTTGCAACCTTCCTCGTGAAGCTGTTCACAGGCCGCAAAAAGTGGAAAGAAAAGGAACGCAAAGACCAGATGCGGCGCGCGTTCCAGTCGATGCCACCACTGCAAACCGCAGGCAGTGACAGCGACGAGTACCAGGTCCGCCAAGTTTACGCCGCACTCGAAACAGGTTCGTGGACACATCTATTCTCGCCGCGATTCGACCCGAAGCGCGAGTGGGTCGGTGCCCCGCGAAACGGCGGCTACGGGTTCGCACCCGGTCACCGGTTTGCCACGAAGGATGAATTTGGCATCGACACAGCCCGGTTTGAGGCGAGCGGCGGAATCGGCTTCAACCCGGCAACCGGCTCCTGCACATCGGTCGTACAGGTCTCACTCGACCCGATCGGCGATGCGGTCGAGAAGTGGTACGAGACCGGCGACATCTTCCCCGTCCAGCGTGCCCACGTGCGCGACGTGGGGGACTTCTACCAGTCGACCACGCGCCTGTGCGGCATTGCCTGGGCCATGGCCACCCAGCAACACGGGTCGCCGCACTTGTACAAAGTCGATGTAGGTACACCCGATAGCGACCGCGACGAGTGCCTGCACAACCTGTGGCGCAGGTACTTCGCCGGTGCCATCAACTACATCAAAGTCAACGGCCAAGAGTGGACCCACTGGGAAAACTTCGGTTTGAGCGTCCACGGCCGAACGATGGACCGGGGTCGACCCGAGTTTCTCCTCGGCTCCGCGCTCTCATGTGTCGCCGGCAGCTGGGCCTGTCGAACCGACAAAGGGTGGACACCCCAGAATCAGAAGCTTCGCAAGATCGACCCGCCGCTATTGCCCGACGACATGGTCGCCGTCGGCACGGGGCTGACCTCGGGCTGTGTAATCGAGCCACGCCAAGCACTGCTCACTCCGCCCTACGGCTCGTTATGCCTCGTCTCGCTGTATGACGGCCGACTCAAAGAACTGCTCGAACAGGTGCGTGCGCGGCAGGAGAAGTTTCTCCGCACAACAGTTGTATCAGCATACGTCGACTCGCAGTGGGATGCGTTCCGCGATCCCGGCCTAGCCGAGGAACTCAAGTTTGTGCGCAGCAAGTTGCTGCTCAATCAGTCCGCCCTCGCAGCCGTCCGGCTCCGCGATGTTCCCCGCGAAGACAAGTTCAACGGCAAAAATTGGTACGAGCAACTCAAAGCCGCCGGAGCCGGCAAGCTCAACAAGTTCGGCATGAAGCCGGCCGGGACCGGAGCCGTCGAGCCGCCCAGCGGCCCGCCTCCCGCTGTCGTTGAGTTCTACGCCCCGCCGTTTCAAGACGTGCCGGACAACCCACCGAGCAGCCGCATGAACCTGGGGCTAGGTGCCGCGGCTGCGGTTTCGTCGTCGTACCTCCTCTACAAATTTCTCAAGCGCTATGGAGATTTCTGATGAATGTGGTTTCAGTTGTAATTACACTCGATGACGGCACACAGATTCACTGTTCGCCCAATGAGGTGAAGTCGCCCACGGCGTCAAAACGGAAATCTCGCACCGCCAAAACGGACGCCGGTGGTTCGACAAGCAAATCGGCCGATGTCGAGGTAAAGACCGCCGATCCCGACACGTCGACCCGCACCGGCACAAAAACGCAGGAGCGAGATGAGCACGACGAGGAGCACCAGGCCGAGCCCAGTCGCCCCGCAGTGCCGATGAACCACGAGCCGAAGGTGCAACTCAACTGGTCCCGGGGCAAGACCCGCAAGCACCGGCCCACGCATGTCGCCGTGTTCGGGACTGGCTTTTGGTACATCGGCGATGTCGAGGGCGAAGCACGTCTGTTTTTCAAACACGTCACCGGCAGCGAGAAGCAACACGAGTGCGACCCGCAGTTGAGCGTCGGTCGGGCCAAAGTCTGCGCAACCAAGATTTCGCAGCGCCTGGTCGACGATGCCGTCAGCAATCAGATCGACAAAAACAACGCCGAGCGGATGGCCGAGGCATTTGTCGAGTACGTCGGTGAGAAGATTACTGTCGGCGACGCGACCTACCGCTATCGCCCCAAACGCACGCGACGAGAGGTCAACGCAGCTGTCGTGACCTACGTGGCCGCAGGCGACCGACGCCTCGAAGTGCGCATGTGGAATCGCGCCGGGACACCTTTCGACGAAGCGATGGAAGTGTGGGTCACCGAGTATGTCGAAAAACACTCGATGATCGGGTGGTTCAAAAAACGCCTACCGTTTACCGAGCTCCCCAAGCTCCGTGTACTTGCACTCAATGTCCCGCCGTTTCACCGCCTCGAGTGGACAAAGAAGGGCAAAAACCTATGGTCGACCACCTACGACGACTTCGAGCTTGAAGTCGTGGAGGGCCCCAATACCAGCCAACTGCAGCTACGCAACAACGGCAAATACAAGCGCCTCGGCGAGGTCGTGCCGCTCCAGTGTGGCCCGGCCAAAGAACTCCGCGACCACGCGCTGACGTTCCTGCGGGACTTTGAATATGCACGGAGTCGCAAGCGCGCCGAAAAGAAGGCCGAGCGGGCAACCAAAGCCGAGGACACCAAGAAAACCGAATCTGCTGAGCCGAAGGCCGACAAGTCTGCTGAGGATCCGCAACCGAAGTCCGAACCGAAGACCGCGAGCAAGTCGAAAACGGCTGCGGAGAAGTCTCCCGAAAAGGAGGAGGAGACCAAGGAAACCAAACCCAAGAAGACCCGCACGAGGCGAAAGAAAACCACCAAAAAGGTCACTAAGAAGTCGACGAAAAAACAGACTGACCCAGCACCAACACCCCAGATTGTCGATGACGACGATGATGGTGGCACCGTCGATGCCGGCAGCGTCGACATCGAGAAACTGCTCGAAAAAGCGGGCGAGATTGCCTCTCAGATTGAGCTCCCGGTAGTGGCGGACTAATGGACGGCCAACGCATACTCAAAGACCTGTACTCGTGGCCACCTCGCCGCGTGGGGAGTTTCAACCCCGGCGCCAACCCGCGATTCACCGTGATCGCCACGATCGCAAACCAGCTGGCACAGCAGACTCGCCAGCTGTCCGCCAAGCAGATCATCCACCTGTTTTTGTCGCCGAAGATCCGACCGGCGATGCTCAAGATGACCGACCGCTTCGCCCCGCACATGACGTTTGAACGGCCGGTCGAACCAACTACCAAGGCCAAGCGACGGGCCGCCAACTTAGAGGCAATGGATGCTCTCCAGCTCGCCACGATTGGCCGCTCGGCGGCGACAAAGCTGTACAAATTCACCGGCTGGGGCGGCCTGTCACTCGAGGAAGTCCAGGGCCTCATCCCGCCGCAGTTTACCCAGGACTCGCTCGCGCTGCTCCACGAGTGGTACACGCCTTCACATGTTGCAGATGCAATTGCCGAGCGCATCTCCCCATTTTTAGACAAGCTCGCCAACAACGTCGGGATCGTGAAAGCGCTCGAACCGTCCGCGGGTGTCGGCCGGTTCCTCGACTCGTTCAACCGCCTGCGCCCGGATCTGTCGATCCGCTGGACCGCCGTCGAGCTCAACCACGTGTCGGCGACGATCCTCCGCAAGCTCCATCCCTACACAACAGTTCACGTCGGGCCCTACGAGGCGTACAACCGCGAATACGGTGACGGCAAGTTCGACCTGGTCGTCGCTAACCCACCGTTTGGGTCACAAGCTCGCACGCGGATCTACGCGAGTCTCGACCCGGATGACCGGTTCCGCGAACCATTTGATTATGCATATTTTATCAAGCGCTCGATCGCCGCACTCAAGCGCTGCGGGATTGCGGTGTTTGTCGTGCCGCGCTCGTTCATGTCGGGCACAACCAACTACAACATCGCCCTGCGCAGCTACGCGTTTCGCCGCGTACACCTGTTGAGTGCGTTTCGCCTACCGTCGACAGGCCCAGGGACAAAGCGGCTGTTTCCCGGGCAGGACCTGGTCGTCGATGTCGTCGTGGCGCAATCCCGCGGCGGTGTGCTCGTGGCCGACAGTCCCCGGGATGACGACGTCGTAAAGGGCCTGTACTTCGAGAAGAACCCAAACAAGATCCTCGGCAAAGAGACGACAAACAGCCGTGGCCGCTACACAGTGGTGACCGAGGTCGACCTCGAGAAGCTCCCCGAAATCGTGTCCCGGCCCGAGTGCGTGAACTGTGCGATCGAGCCGGAGAAACCTCCGCGAACGAGGCGGACCACAACGCAAGACGAACTCGACCCAGCCCTTGCGTTTGCCGTGTCGCTGGGCGAACGCGTGCGGGCCTACCTCGGGGCTGTCGCCCGGGGCAAGACCGATGGTGTTTCGTGGGAAGAGCTGCAAACCGGGCTCAGTGACTTGCATGAGCTCTACCCCAACCCGTGGAAGTGGCCTGCGCTGGTGCAGCTTGCCAATTCCGGCGACGTAGGTGCTCAGGGGCTGCTACGCGGGTTTGAGAAAAACGGAGAACTTGCCGAGGCCCTGCGAGAAGAACCCGAGCTCAACACTCGCGGGCTCGACTCGAACGATCTCATTGCGCTTGCACAGAAAATTGCGCCTGCGGGAGGCGTGCTCCCGAGCAAGCTCCACGAGCTGCACCGATCGCTCGGCGGGACAAAGTCGGAAACTGCCCTCACGCAAAAGCTGCTCAAACAGGGCTACATGATCCACGAGGGCCGGCTCTATCCCGAGTGGGAATACCTCTCCGGGGATCTTTGGCACAAGTACGACTCCGTGCCCGAGGGCCAACAGGGCGAACTCCAACGGGCAGCCCTGCTCGCCAAGATGAAACCTGCCGTATTTGCCGACATCGAGGTCGACCCGCGATTCACCTGGGTTCCGCTCGAGGTCGTGCGCATGTGGTTGGTCAACGGCCTGAACCACGAGGGTATTGTGCTGAGTCGGACCGATGGTGTTCTACGGGGCTCGACAGGTCGCAAGTATGGCAGCCAGCAAGTTATCGAGTGGCTCAACCATATGTCCTTTAGTCCACACAGCGAACCGCCGCTCGACCAGTCCAAGTACCCCGCAGCCATCGTCCAGGAGATCGATAGCCTCGCCGCGGAGGGCAAAAACATCACCTCGGCGATTCGCCGACGACTGTGGGGCATCTACTACCTCGACCAGTTCCGCCAGTGGATCGCAACCGAACCCGGGGCCCAAGAGCTGCTCACGAATGCCTACAACCGGTCCTTCAAAGGGTTCGTGCTGCCAGAGTTTGACGATACACCGATTCACATCGAGCGGTGGACCAAGGATCCAAACATCCAACTTCGCCCGCACCAAATCCGTGCCGTGAAGTCGCGTGTGATGACCCGTGGCGGAATCCTTGCACTTGCCGTTGGTGCCGGCAAAACCTTTACTTCGTTGGCAATCATTGCCCTCGGCCGTCAACAGGGTTGGATCAAACGACCGGTGGTTGTCGTGCCCGCGGGGATTGTGTGGCAGTGGTACGACGAGGTCGCCCGCGTGCTGCCCGACTACCGTGTCGGCGTGGTTGGGAGCAAACGCTATATCGGTAAGTCCGGTAAGAAAAAGGGCAAACTGACGAGTAAGACAGCAACGCCGCAAGAACGCAGCGACGAATGGTTAAAGTTCCAGGCTGGGCTGTATGACCTCGTATTGCTGACCGACACATCTCTCGGCACCACCAAGGTCTCGGCCAATGAGCTCGCGGTTTATGCCCAACAACGCGACGCGATGATGCGGAGCCTGTATTTGGAGCGCAAGAAGATCAAAGGCAAGCGCGACGACAAGATCACCGAACGCGACCGCGCCATCATGAAGCACGGTGCCCAGGCGTGGGTCGAAGAAGTACTCGAGCTCAAAAATCGCGTCTACGACCCGGGTGTCGCGTGGTCGGACCTCGGTATCGACTTTCTCGTCTACGACGAAACTGGCAACATTCGCCGCACGTGGAGCCCGGCCCCACGCGAGTTTGGGATGCCCAAATACATGGGCGGTTCACACAAAGGCTCACAACGCGGATGGCAGGCAGATTTTCGGGCCGCGCTGGTACGCATGAATGGCGGGGGCATCCTCGCATTGTCTGGCACTGTTGGCGAGAACAGCCCGGCCGAGCCCTACAACCTGCTGCACTTCATCGACCCGGAGATCATGGAGCGCGTCGGTATCACCGATGTCGAGCAGTTCCTCAGCCGCTACGTGGTGATCGACTCCAAGCGGACCATGAAGCCGACGGGCGAGCGCAAGGTCGAAGATGCCGTTGTCGGGTTTAAGAACCTCAACGAACTGCGGACAATCCTGTTTACGTGGGGCAACTTTGTCAGCCACGAGCAGGCCGGGATCAAGCTCCCCGATTCAGAGGAGTTGCTCGTCGAAGTCGAGATGTCGCCCGCGCAGCGAGAAATCTACGACTTCCACCGCGAGCGGGCCAAACAAGCTCTCAAGCAGCGCAAGTCGAATTCGGTGTTCTCCGCACTCTCGCGCATGCGAGAAGTGACCGTACACGAGCTGCTCGGTGGTGAGGGCTATTCGTGGTCAACCGCCTATGGCGGACTTGCCCGCAAAGAAGTCACCGAGAAGGCACTCGAGTTCTACGAGCACCGGGGGTGGATGCTGACGGAATCCGTGCTCAGAAAGAAGATTGCGGACGATGAAAACGCCGAGATCCGCAGCGACCTCGAAGCGAAACTGCGACGCCTCCTGAAGAGCCAGGAGAAGTCGGGCATGTACAAAGTCGAGAAGCTGCTGCCCAAACCGCATACATTCTCGAGTGCGAAGATTGAAGCCTGTGCCGAACGCATCGCCGAAAACCTCACCTGTGCCCATATCGTGTTTGTCGAGTCCACGGCCGCCCACGCATGGCTGACCGAGGTCCTCGTCAAACACGGGGTCAAGCGCGAGCGAATTGGAGTGATCAACGGGTATGTCGGCGATGTCAGCGAGATTACCCGCAAGTTCAACGGCTCCGACGAAGAGGAGCGCTCGCTCGATGTCGTGATCACAAACTCCAAGGGGACCCGCGGCGTCAATCTCCAGCGGCAAACCTGCATGCTGCACAACCTCGACCTGCGATGGACCCCGGCCGACATGGAACAGCGACGTGGCCGTATCGACAGGTACGGAAACACGATGCCGCAGATCTACATCGTGTTCTACTTCGCCAAGGACTCGTTTGACGGGTTCATGTTCGACATCCTGGCCGGGAAAGGTTCGTGGCGTGACTCGCTGTTTCTGCGGGAGGGCGATCGTTCGATCAACCCCGCGGCACAGCTCGACCTCGGCGAAGCCGAGCTGTTTATGCTCACCGCTCGCAACAAGGCCGAGGCACTCGAGTTCAAAAAGCAGATCGAGGCCGAAGCGGAGCAGAAGCGACTGCTGGAAGCAGGCCAACGAGCGCTGCGATTGTTCGCTCAGGCGGCCGGCCGTGTCCTTCATGCGTCGACCGTGAGCGAATCCGAGGCCGAACGCTTGCGCAAAGAAGCCCGCGACTACCTCGATTCACTCGACAAAATCGATGCACGTGCATGGCCGTGGAAGCAGGCGTCCGACGACCTCTGGAATGGCGACCCGACCCGGGAGTGGGTTGTGGGTGACTATACAAACATCCCGCCCTTCTACCCCGGCATGATGCTCGAGCATAACGGCTACGACATGCAAGTCGGCGAGCTGCTCCCGGGTGGGTTTGTCGGCCTTCGGCAAAATGGCACCGCAAACTGGACCAGCGAGAACATCGACCAGCTGCGGGGTGCTCGTTACTCGGAAGCGACAGCCAACGACAACCGTGTCACCGCGGCAGCGGTCGAGAATGTCGACACCTGGCACCGAGCACATGAAGCGTGGGTTCTGCATCAGTGGGTGACCAACCTCGATCGGATTGCCGCGACGTTGCGGCGCACGACGACCTGGGTGCCGCTGTTCACCGTCAGCGACGGGCTCACGCTCACCGCGATGGTCCCGGACTACCTCAAGCGTCAGATCCTGCCCCCCACAAAAACCGCCTGGGAAGTGTTTCGCACATGGGCCCCCGTGTGCTCGGCAGCGGAGACCCGGCTCAATCTCGTCGCCCGGTTGTGGTTTGGTCGAGAGCTGACGCTGCCGACCAAGACAAAGTCGGTGGTTGACCGTGAGGCAAACAAGTTCACGTTTGCCGAACTCGAATGCTCCAACCGGATTCTCGCTATGAAACCCGAGCGTTTCGTCGGCCTGCTCAAACGCGAGTTTGAACGCATCCGCGACACGGCTACCGACGCGGATGAACTGAAAGTCAACCTCGGCCCCGGTATCAACATCGAGATTGAGGCACGTCGGTTCACGTCGGCCGACGACCTACGCAAACACGTCCTGCGCACGCTCTACCGCACGTACATGACAATCTGGTATCGACTCGCGCAAGCACAGCTCCGGCTGCTTCACAGCGAAGTTGTCCCTGGGCTCGACGACCTCTACTACGACGTTGACGCGCACTACCAACAGCTAGCCCAGGCTCTCGGCCACGCAAACGCCCGAGTGTTCCGCGTGTGCGCCCAGCTCGGCTCGCTCGACCCGGCGATTCGCGTGGATGTCCGACGCGACATGTTCTCGGCAAACCTGCGAGCGCTTGTCGACGGAGTGTCAAAGGCACGGATCACCGCCGAGACCGAGACGTTTGTCCCTGTCGCGCACGACAGGCAATTCGTCACTGTGAAACAAGTCGACCTCTCGACGGCGACGGTTGCCAAGGAGACCCACAAGGCACCGGGCAACCTGTTTGCGCTGCAAACGGTCGACACCCTGCACGAGCGGCTGCCGCTGCCCAAGGGAACAATGTGGATATACACCGTCACCGACCAGGAACATCCGGCGGCGAGTCATGCGTGGGTCAACATTCACCCCGCCGACGTGAAAGCCGTCCTCGGGATGTCGCTCGAACAGTTGCAGGACATCGACGACCAGCAAAACACGAGTGTCATCCAGACCGACGACGAGGAGCTCAGTGCATCCGAAAGACTCCTCAAGATGATCGAGCGAAAGAAGGAACGCGCCAGGCAACGCGACGCGGCGAGTGCTTCGACAAGTTGGTACCCGAGCGTGAAAATCGACTACAAAATGCGTGGGCTCAAAGGGCAGGTACACCAGATCCTCCCGGACCCGCAGGCGCTGATCCGATTCGACGAAACAGGCACACGGGCCTTCTACGGCCGTGGCGTGATCGGCTCACACAACGACAACCTGTACTTCCTCGACTACCCCGCGCTTGTACAAGTCGGCCGTGTTGGAGCCTCGCCCCGCGACGCGATCAAAGCGGTGATTCGCCAGGCCGCCGCCACCGAGGGGCGCCAGTCGGATACGACTGTTGACCTTGCAACGTCGCGCTACCTGGTGATGGCGGGAGGTGAAATCCATCCATTTCGGGTCAAAAATGGGTTGGCGAAGTTCCAGTTGGAATCGCTAAGGCGTGAACACGATACCGGAGTCATCACCTACAAGCACAAGGAGTTCGTGCTCGAGGCCCGGGTAACGCCATCGCTTACCGCCCACAATCTCACCGTGACGTGGGTTTTATACCGAGACGACATTCTCTCATACATCAGATACGAATCGAGGCCGTTTGCCGGAATCGCAGAGGAAATCGGTCGTCTCGCTTCGTGGTCGGTCAACAAGTATCGCCCCGAGTCCTTCGCTTCTGATGTCGATGGACTCCTGCAAATAAGAGGTAGAAATGGAAACGATAGATAAATTCGCGTTGGGTGTTTCAATCGCAGCATTCGGAGTTGTGTCAACCTGTGCACTATTCCTCGGTCTTCGCAACGAGGAGGACCTCGACCGGCTGCGGGCCGCGGGGCCCAGCCCCAATCATGCACGACGTATTCGGACACTCGAGCAGGAGCTCAAGGAGTTGCGTCGTGAATTCAAACGCGAGCGTGCAGACACCGAGCGACTCGTCGATCGTGTAGACGCGCTGTTCAGCCGGGGACGCAATGGACTCGCGTGACCTGTGGCTTGCTCTCGTGACAGTGGGCGCTGGTGCTGGCCTTGCTCTCATGCATCGACGCGTGAATCAGTTGCGCGCGGACATGGCCGACAAGGTCAACCTGACGCGACAAATGCAAGCACTTGCCCACAAGTCGAACAAGCAGCGCATCGACGGTTTGCGAGACGATGTACTCCGAGCAAATGTCAGGATCGATACCCTGTTTTGGCGGACGGCTGAGCTCAGTGAGCACGATCCGCTAAACGACCCGGATATTACACCGAACCTGCGTGAGCACTTTGAGCGCGGAGCAATCCCGCTTTCGTTTCCAACCTGGCTTGACCAGGTCCGGTTTGACGAGGAGGACGACGATGGATGAACGGAATGTATGGATAATTGGGTTTTTTGTAGCGACAGGGATCGGCCTGGTGACCTCACTGCGAGCGAGCAAGGCTCTGCTCCAACTCGAGGAACTCGAGCGGCGGTTCAAACGTACTCAGGGTGCCCAACGGCAACGGATGAATCGCATGCAATCCGAGCTGCGCTCCGAAGTCGAGCAACTTCGGCGAACCGTCGGTCGGGACCACGTGGATGTTGACCGCATGCTCAAACGCATAGACGCGCTCTACTTAGAAGGGGTGCGCCAAGCCCATGCATAGTCAACAAACATGGATGGTGCCCGTTGCACCCATCCCCACACCACCGCCCGTGTGGCCGCTGCCGACAGTCAAACCGGGCTACTCGCCAACCTCATTGGGCTACAAGCGGCCGTTCAAATGCACCGACGACTGCGTGCGCTGGCACGCGGGCATGGACCTGGTCGGCGTGAAAGCGGGCGACGAGGTTGTCGCCTGTGAAGACTGCGAAGTTGTCAGCACTGGGCTGTGGAGTCACAATACAAACTTCGTCCTGGTCCGCAATACGGCCTCGATGGCGCTGTACGGAGGGCTTCGCAAACCCCTGCCGAAGAAGGGCACGTTTATCGCCGCGGGCAAACGCATCGGCGAGATGGGGATCGGGTACAGCGGGCTGCACTTTGAGCTGTATGAACTCGACCTGGACCGCAAGACCAACAGCCGGTGGTACATCGATCAGGATCCGCCCGAGGGGTTGCTGAACCCGGTCAACTACGTCCAGACGGCTGCCGGCCACAAGCTCACCCGGGCGACCGCTCCACAGCGCCACGAAGCGTTACGCGAGCTCGGCCTATACGCGGGGACAGTTTATGCACCGTGGACGCAATCGTCGATCGATGCACTCAAGGCCGCCCAGGAACTGCTCGAGATCGAAGCCGATGGCGTCTGGGGGCCGCAGACAGAAGCTGCGATCGATACAGCTCTACGCGGTGAACCGCAAACCGGTGGTGAGCCGGCACCGAGTGAACCCGGCGACAAACCATCAGGTGGTGCACAAACAGGAAACTCGCAAACGGGCTCGACGAATACGCAAACTGGCAGCTCGCAAGACACGGCAAAGCCACCAACCCGTAGCACGCTCCGCGACCTGTTCAGCCTGCGCAACATGGCAATCGCGGGTGCAGTCGGTGTCGTCGCAGCACTACTTTGGCCATCGCCGGCCAAGAAAGGCAAGGCAGCATGAGCATGCTTGGTCTCGCAGTTGAGTGGAGTGTGTTTCAGCCGGGCCGAACTGTCATCGACTGTTCGGACGGCACCACGCTCGTCATGGTCGTTCGCGGCAAACTCAAAATCAAACCCGTGCGTGGGCGTACACGGATCCACGCGACCCCATTTTTGCCGGTGAGCCTACAAGCACAACCCTACGTCATCGAAAACAAGTCGTACTCGATTGCGATGATTTGCCGGAGGGCTGGGCGATGAACAAGGTGACACGCATCATCGCGGCCCTCGGCGGGATCGTCGTGGCCGGCCTGATCTCGGAGTACGCCTGGCACATGCTGACGGACCACGGCAACGACGAGTGGGACTCCGATGCATCTACATCATTTCTCGTGCTCGGCGACGACTTCGACGACCAGGCCGTGCTCAGGCTGACCAACCAACTGAGGCAACGCCGGGGGCACCCGACCATCCTCGTGTTGCACACCTGTGGTGGCGACCTCTCGCATGTGGCTCGACTCGCACGCGCAGTCGAGGTGCACGGCAGTGTCGAAGCATGGGTCCCGTACCGGGCGTTGAGCGGCGGCACAGTGGTCGCGTTGGCGGCCAAGAAAATCGTGATGTGGCCCGATGCCTGCCTCGGCCCCGTCGACCCACAACTGCTAGTCGGATGGACGGGCTTTTTCTCGTCGCACTCGCTCGACCAGGTGGTCGAGACCAAGGGCAAGGATGCCGATGAGTTTTGGCTGGCGACCTCGCACGAAGGCCAACGAGCGATTCATGACGTGCGGACGTTGCTGCAACGCTTTCGCGTCCCCGAACCCGCGATGGCGAGGTTACTCAACCAGGGCCACACCCACGGGTTCCCGATCTTTCTCGAGGAAGCCCAGGAGCTCGGCCTGGCCGTTGAGACAGCACCCCACGAGCTCGCCGACATCGCAAGCGGCGACTTGTCGAACGCACTGCAAAGTTCGCAACGGAGGAGATTGTCATGACCGATAGTTGGGTACCACTCGCAGCGATTGGCGGCATCGTGTTGGTTGCAACACGGGCCTACCAGAATTCCAAAAACGGCACGGGCATCGGCCTAGGCGGTGGCGGCAGTGGCTTTGGCATCAACGTCTGGCAGTTTTTGTTTGGCGCCGATCCGGGCGACGAAGAAGGCAAGGAGGGCGGCGGTGGAGCGGCCAAACCTTCGGGGCCGTCCGACAAGCCTGGAGGGACAGGTGGTTCGGCGAGCGAACCCGGTGATGGGGATGGCAAGGCCGGCGACGGGCAGGACAAGCCCGATGGCGGGAAGGGTGGCAAGGACAAACCACAAGGAGGTTCCTCGCCCGGCGACAACGACGGGAAAGGCACATCCGGGGGAGACGGTGGCGGCGGTGTCGGTGGCGGCAGCGGAGGAGGAATCGGATCGGGCAGCAGCTCGGGTTCAGGCCACGGTGACCTCGACCAGGGCGGCAGCCAGGGAGTCGACGACGGTGGCGGAGAGAATGACGGCTACTACGACTACGACCCGTTCGAGGGCAAGATCATCGATGTCGACCTACCGCCGCCTGACCTCAGCGAGCAGATGCTCGACAAGGTTCGAGAGACCGTGCGGACACTCGTCAATGGGTCGATCATCGATCCGGGAGCATCACCAGACGCAGCCGAACGACTGCCGCCCGAGATCCATTTCTTCGACACCGAGAAAGGCGACCTCCTACGGTTCTGGGCCGACGTAGCGCTCCACTACAACTACGACCTGCCCTGGGGGCGGCTCGACGACACACGCGATTCACACAAGCCGTGGATCGAGCTGTGGGTCGATACGCTTGCATACACAACAATGTACGAGGCCGAAGAAAACGGGGGCTTTGGTGACGACATCCCGACGACCACGATCACCGTCAAACCCGTAACCGTTCGTCGGCGAGGCATGGGCGACGTTGGGGCTCCCCTGCTCCTGACCCGCGAAGTGTTCATCAACCCGTTTATTCGGACCGTCGCAGAGGCGAGATAGCAATGGACGATGACATGAAATTTGAAGTCCGAGCACTCGTCACAGCGGGACTCATTTACGCAGGTGTCGTGTGGCTGCGCCACATGACGCGGATGCGCAAGATGAGGTGGTGGGCAAAGATCAACGACCTTGAGCCGAGGAAGAAGGAGTAACTGTGGACCTCGATAAAGTCATTAAAAACACCCGTGAAGTCACCCTCAAAGGACTCTCCGACGCGGCCCAGGGGGCAGCCGTCGCGGCGATCCTCGTCGGAGTTGTCTCTGTGGTCATGTCCATCAACCGACTGCGTGCGGGCAAGCCGTTATACAAGCCCCAAGAGAACACGGGGGAGGCATGAACTGGCAACGTGTAGCAGTGGGGGCCACTGTTGGACTGCTGGCCCTGTGGGCATTTCGCAAGCGTTCGCCGACAAATGTCGTGCCTGGGGCGACCTACTCCAAGGGCGTGTTCATCGAATTCGGTTTGTATGCCGACCCGGCCGAGGAACTGCGCCGGGCAGGGTTTGATTTTGTGATCATACAAACCGCTGTGCAGAAGAAGTCCAAGGAGGATTTCATTTGGCGCAACTCGGGCAAACTCAACAACCTGATCCGCAGGCTCAACCCGCCGGGCGTGCGCCCCCTGGGAATCTGGCTGTGGGGATGGCCAATCCCGTCGCGGTACAAGGAGTACGTCCCGCATGTCGAGGATGTCCTCGAGAACACCCCAGCGGCGGGCTACGTACTCAACATCGAGGCAAAGGCGTGGTCGCTCAAAAAGTTCGGCCCGCAGCTCGAGACAGTCGCCGACGACTTCATCACCAAGTTGCGAGCGGTCACCGACAAACCGCTGTACGTGTCGTCGCACGGGCGAGCCGACTACGCCCCACTGCCGTGGAAAGCATTGTCGCGGCTCGACGGCGGGATGCCACAGGCATATGACTCCAAGAACCAGTACGGCGACCCGTTCATCGAGAAGTGCATCCGCTCCTACCAGGAGAAGGGCTTCAAAACGGTCTGGCCGACACTCGGAGCGGTCAAGACAGACGCGAAGCGGATGGAGGAGCAGCTGGGCCAGCTGCCGCCGTGCGTGGATGCGTTGACCTGGTGGACGTGGACCTCCATCGGCCGATCGGACAATCGAAAAATCGTAACAGCAGGAGCAGGAGACCCATGTCCTCAACACGTCGCGTAGTCGCAGCCACCGGACTTCTCACCACACTCGCCTATGAGGGAGCTGTCGCAATGGGAAGGTTTCGACGTAGGCAAAAACAATTTGAAGCTGCAACAAAACGAAGCATGGAGACCGGGCGCCAGTTGGTGGTGGTCGGAGATCCAAACGCAGGGCTACACACGAGGCTGGTGCAGGCTTACGACTGTGGGGCCGTGTGCGTCGACCTCAACGGATGCCCGGCGTGCCCCGTGTCGATCGCTGCGGATATCACGAAGGGGGTCGAGGCGATCGAGGATGATTCGTCGGTGGTGTACGTGAGCTGCGTGCTGGAGTACGTGGAAGCGATCGAGCCGGCGATCAAGGAGCTGAAGCGGATCGCAGGGTCGGAGGAGAACCTGTTTTTGGTGTTCGTGGACCCAATGAGCTTGACGGCGTTTTTGTACCCCTGGGGGAAGCGACGGGCGGCCGATGAGAAGGGGCACGCGTGGCACGAGGTGACGTGGGTGCAGCGACTGCTGGGCGCGGGTGCACTTGTGGGTCTCACCGCGGCGATGTTGATGAGAGAGGACGGTTGATGGATCGCGTGCTGCGATCGATGTCGAGGTGCGGCGGTGGCTTGTAAGGGGGAAAACGGGTCGGTGGCGAAGCTTTCGACGGTTGTGCTCGGGAGGATCGTGCGGACTGTGCGCGAGCGGCAGGGTATTTCGCGGGAGGAGCTGGCGGAGGCGGTGGGTAAGAGTGCGCGGTGGGTTTATCGGGTGGAGGCGGGTAAGCAGCGGCTTTCGGTGGAGGGGTTGTTTGAGGTGGCGGCGGGGTTGAATACTTCGGTTTTGGTTTTGGTGAGTAGTTGTTGTCGGGCTCTTGGGAAAAAAATCGACATATGAGGTTGACACCAAAAACGAGCGATCTAGGTTCTGACGGGTTGACTCCGGGGTCGAGGATGAACCCAAACACATGCGGAGAAATCCGCAAGGGATTGGAGCAAAAGTTGGAAATGAACGAGCTGGAACAACTTTGGATCAATAACCACAAAAAAGTATGTCGGGAAACTGCCGCTTTGCACGAAGCCGGTCATGCGTGTTTCATACTCGCCATTGCGATTGAAAAGGGGTACTCACCGAATTTGAAATCGGTCAGTATTGAAAAGGAAGCCAACGAGTGGGGGATCGTTTCCGGTGAGGTGGATGTTGGCATCGACACATTCGCCTGCCTTGACCAAGCCGCTTGTATTCTGGCGGGTTGGTACGCTCAAGATGGGAACGAAAAAAATCTCGAGAGTAGAAACCTCAAGGATCTATTGATAGATAAGCTGGACGCTAACACCGACTGCACTGATGATATCAGGAAAACCCTGGAGCTTGCTGACCAAGCTCCAAAGGGTTTTTGGACTTCGTTGTCTCGTCGAGTCAAAGAGTTATGGGCAATATGCGAGACGAGCATAAGAACGGTCGCCGACGAGCTTCTGAAAGGGGGTAGACTTTCGGGCGAGCAAGTGACAGCTCTCGTCGGCAATCCTTGGAGAAGTCGTGTCGGGGATCGCAACGGACCTAGTCCCCGGGCATGAGTTTGTCGGCACGGTTGTCGAGGTCAAACAGGCGGCCCATCGCCATTGGCTCGGCCGACGGGACAGGCCGCGGTAGGGCAGGTGTTGTTGATATCGGCACACAGCCAGTTGACCATGGATAAGGTGCTCCAGGAGGAGCGGAAGCTCGCCCTCAACCAGTTTAGCGTAGTCGTCGCGAAATAAACCCGTCGATTGTCTTCGTTGCGTTTGACAGAGTATCAAAGTTATGCATTTCGACAATACCGATTGAAGGGAGCCCCTCTGCAAACCGCGTTGCGGCTGCTTCGAGTTGTTCTGGGCGTAAAATAAGGACTGGCTTACGCATTGCAGTCGCCCAACCTACTTCTGTCCAAACACCAGCAGATAACTGGGTATCCAGGAGTACAATGAGAGCCTCTGAACGGCACACGTCACGTCGATCTCGAGGGACGAAGTTGCTCGGCTCTTGCAGTTTTTTGCCAAATTCCTCGGCTTGATGTGCGCTAAGGATCTTGAAGCCGCTTTGCTCGACATGTGCAGAAATAGCAGTGATGGAGCTATGCAAGTCTTGATCAAACGTGCCGTCTGCAAGAGCAGTGGAGAACCTGGCAGACAGGAAAATGTGTCGCGTCGACGGAGAAGGCGGGATCGACAAGTAGAATCGCCAGTTTAGACAAAAATCAAGTATCGTGTTAGCAACAAGGGCTGACAGTGCAAGTGGTGAATGCCAAAGAGTAAGTTCCCCATTGTTCCACAGTAGCATCGCGACCTGTTTGAGCAGGGCAAAAAGAAGCCCCGTGCATCATCTTCATCGACGAGATCGATGCCGTCGGTCGCCACCGCGGCGCCGGCTTAGGCGGTGATCCTGAGGTACGGTTGCTAACGGGGTCACACCGACGCGCGAAAACGAATTTGCGCAACTTGCGCAACTTGCACATGCGGACATTGATGGAGCATCAATCAAGCAGACGATTAAAAAAATCCCTGACGACCTTGACCCACGCATCGACAAAATCATGAGAAGCTTTTTCGGCATCGGAAATAGTCCGATTTACCTGCCGCCGCCGAGCTTCAGTACGCTCAGATTCAACCGAGCCTTCCCTTTGGTCCCGACGATTCTCTTCAAGATTTTCTTGCGCGGATGTCCGCCGATGCGGCCATGGAACGATATTATCGGACATACTAACAAGTCGATGGCTTCGAGGAGCGATATACCCATCGACCGAAGTTTTCCTCGCTCGCAGAACCTCGGCCTCATGTTGTGTTCCTAGCACTACATTGGCGCCCAGAAGCAGCAGCCGAGGTGTTGCAACCCCCTTAACCCCTCGAACCTCGCGAACGGCATCAAGCACTTCTCCCCATTCTGATACTGCGACCATCTGTTCTTGCCCGAGAAAGAAGGAGCGCCTAGGTAGCAACTTTCCCTTCTGGAGTTGTCGCTCGGGGTTTGCGTCATTATCGGTCAGCAATGAAGTATAGACATCGAGCAATCGTACAGAGAGACCGTGTGCCTTAGCTACAACCTCGTACAGGTTCGGATCGCTCCAGTCTACAGAGAAATGTGCCGAGCAGATCGCAACTACGCGCCGCCCATGGCGGTCGACCATTGGACCGGCGGTGACGAGAACAGCATCCTCGTCGGAAATAAGCAAACATCTCTCGTATGCTAGGTCTCGGTCTGTGAGTTGATACAGCCCATGAAGGACAACTGGCCAATCGGCAGCCTCTTCTATGGAACTCTCGAGTCCCCTAAGTTCCTTCTTGCTTGATGGAATTACGAGCTGAAATTCAGGTGAACCCCGAGTCACCGAGAAACCTTTTGTCCAAATCGCTAGATCCGCTTGCAGGTCTCGAGGAATCATCAGTTCGGTCCTCCGAAGGATCCCCAAGCGAGCAGAACTTCGCGCCAGCGTCGAAGTCGAGAGTCGTTTGGGAAGTACTTTAGCGCGTTGTCAACTTCTTCAGCCGCGCTCTCAAGATCTTGCAAGTAGCCGATACAAAGTAGTCTTAACTCCCTCCATGCAAGTATGTCCAACGGAGACCCCCGAAGATGCTCTTGGAGTATCCTTCTATAATGATGAAGTTCTGTGCGTTCAAGACGATCATTGCGCATCTTCCGACCTAAAACTGCGATTTCATCACTCGAAACCTCGACTTTGGAGTTCGGAGGTACTGAGCGACTGTCCAGGCTCGATCCTGAGAAGCATCTGAGTTTATCTACAACTGAAGTAAGATCGATAGACGTTGGGTCTTCTAGTGCCGGTAGTAGTAGAGGGCGCCAAAAATCAACAAGTTGCCGATCAGGCGCGCTATCCAACCATTCAGGCAGCCACTCATCCGCCGCATAGCGGGAACCGGGTATCTCATGCTCAAGTGTGAGTTCAGCAGCCGCGAGCAGAAGATCAAATCTTTGCTTGATTGCCGCCGTCGCTCGAGACATCTTGAGTTCGTTCGCTTGTAATTCCCGTACCACAGCTTCTTGCAATATCTTCGGTAGGCGCCAGTCTTTACCGATCGGAGTCGAAATATAAACAAAGTCGTCCGGTACTAAATAAAGACTGTCGGGATCGATGAATACGGCCTTCCCCTCTTGGGTTGCACCAAGATTCCTAAGGCAAACATCATAGTGGTGCCACGAGTATCCGGTGGCAGGAGGACAAAGTTTGAGAATGATTTGCTGCGCCAGCTTAATTCTAGCTGCCTGATTACCGTTGTACATGTGCAAAGGTGTGACTTTCTCCATACACAAGAGAAAAAATTCTCGCTCCCCAATAAATCCTGCATGAAAGATTTCGACGAGAGGAGCCCCCCGTACTCGAGCTTCATTCACTCGAGTTTGAATTCTATTCAGACGACTTTGCCCGACCACCTCGGCAGTTTGCGCGCTGGCGTCGAGAGAAGCAACTTTCATTGCTTTAAGGAAACACTCTCGTCCACCCATTCTCAACCAGGTGGCCTCGGCGAGGATGGTCTGAAAGCGGGTTGCCATCAAACCTTCTGGAGTAGACAACACTCTAACTGACGAGTACTCGCCTTTTGGAAGTGCGTTTAGGAACTGAGCCTCTAAAGTTGAGTTAAACATGTACGCCGACAGCTTCCCAGAGCCCCCAAGCTCCATTTTCGAAAGAAGTAACTATATATTTGTCATTGTGCGTCCAGCAAATCGATTCAAGCTCCCCGGAAAAATCATCGCCACTAGCAATAACTTCCTGGATCGTTTGGTCTATGAACCGAGCCCCTCGCAGCTTATTCTGCTCGGCCATGTATGCGATGGTTGGACGCGAATTTGCCAACGCCATTACATCGCGGTCGATAAAATTTGTTGTAGCGACTTGTGCGGTAGTTCCGTCTTGGTACACATGTAGTTTTCCGTCACTATCTATTGAAGCTGCCATTCCAACCCGGTTTACGATGCAGGTGTCTTCATCAAACACGAACTTCCCATTTTCGGCAATTCGCTCATCAAAACTGGAAGTTGAGAGTCGTACACCGACAACATCCTGCCCGGAGAATGCCAGAACCTCATCTTTGCGCGGACTTACCCAAAGTTGCACATACTCTCCGTTGCCCGTAATAAAATTCGGAACAAAGCTTGATATACCCCATTCGCCGGCTTTGAGCACAAAGGAGTGCAGTCGGCGCGAGGGACCGATGCCAACGACTCTATCTGCCGTAACTGGAGCCCACGCAACAAGGTCGAGGGGAAAATGTTCCTCAGTTAAGTCGTCACCGAGTTGCCCCCGCCAGATACTGCCCGCGTTTCTTCGGCGGCCTGCGAACACCCGTCCGTCGCAATAGTAAACATCAAGCTCCGATGGGTCGACCTCTCCGAGTTCCCAAAACCCAAGGTTAGCTTGAGAATGACTAACACCGCTGTCGACTACGAAGGATAATTCGACCAACCCTTCGACAGTACCAACGAGCATGCGTTCGCGCCCGGCTACTTTCGGTAAACAACACTTTACCAAGCCGCTCAGACCGCTGAATTGGCCGAGAGAGCGAAACTCGGGAATTGTCTTCCGTGATGTGCGAAAGGTCGCTGCATTTAGACGCTTCATGCGCACAGCGGGAATTTTTGTCCTTAGCTGTTGGCTCGATTGCTTCTCGAAAATCCGAGCAAGGAGCCATAAGAAAGCTCCGATTAGGTGTTCTGGGCTCCTTTCCCTGGGAGGAGGTAATTGAGGGGTACGCCCATCATCGTCGGCACTTCTGTCGAGGCCGAGACCAATTACAGACACTGAAGCAAGATGAAAAAGTTTTTCCGGATAATGCTTGATAAGGATTGAAAGTGCAGAGAAAGTTTCGTCCGCGCTCGGTCTCATGCTGTCCCTGTCCGCCTTGGTAATCAGGATAGCTGTTGGTATTTTTGCGCGATAGCATTTTCGTAGTCGTGTATGTACTTCGTCCTTGTAGTTCTTCCCTTCTGCTCCACCAGAAAGATAACGTTCAGGGTCAACGAGGATAATAGCGCCGTGAGCTCTGGACAACACCGCTTTAGCGGCCTCCTCAGCTCCTTGGAATGAACCACCAGGTAAGTCTGGCATATAGAGAAAACCGAGGTCACTCATCACACCGCTAAGCCCGAAAACATATGGTGTTGGAGCATCAGTACCTACTGGCCAAAGGCACTCATCCATGAACTGCACTAATTTTTCTTGCAGGTCGGCTCGCGTTGAGTTCGCAACCTCAACGAGAGAGAGTTCCCTGTATTCCTGATGTTTCGTTTCGAGATCCGCGAGTTCATCGGTGTCGTTGAGGAGTCTTATAGTTATCCCATGGCGAGTCTCATCACAGGCTCCTAATAGGGTGAGAAGTGTCGTTGTTTTGCCATCTCCCCACCAGCCCCAAATTGGAATACTTACAACAACATCTGCAAGTGCATCAACTGCAACTTCTCTTAGAATTTGTCGCGACTCATCGATGATGTCTTCAATTGTGGGGCGAGTCTGGTCTTCGTTGGATCCGGTTGTCGTGCTCACAATTAGGCTTCCTTCCTGAGATTATACGTGATCGGGTTACTCTGGCTCAATGGTCACAAGCCTGCTCTCGAATTACTGCGGGAAACGCGGTGATCGGCTATCATGGTTTCAGACCGACGATCGGGAAGGTTCGAGCAGCTGCGTTATGATACGTTAATCTGGTAATGTTTGCTTCTGAGACACCTCGCTCCACCACGCTCGAAGCGCGCAGGAGTTGTTGGCTACTCACGGCGTGCATAGGATGTTCCGCCAACGCGACCGATCCGACAACAACCACGGGACTCCAAACAACCTCCGAAGATCTCCCCGAACCAACCTGGAACACCTCCACCAGCTCCCCAGGAACCAACTCAACCGAGACCAACGACTCCACCCAACCGACAACCACCACCCACAACCCAACCACCACGACAACCCCCGTCCCAGACTTCGGAGACACCAACCAAGGCTGCAACGGCAAAATCGACTTCCTGTTCGTCATCGACCGCGAACACAACATGCACAAGTACTGGCCCCGGTTTTGGGCCGCCTTCCCGACCTTCATCGAAGACATCCTGGACACCTTCGCCAACTTCGACCTTCACTTCATGGTCGTCGACGGCTACGGCTCCATGACGGCCGATGTCAGCGGCTGGGGCATGAACGAATGCATCGAGCCCTGTGCGGACAATGGGACTTGCTACCCGACTGGCCCTGAAGACTATCCGTGCGACGCCTACGACGACGGCATCCTCGATAGCTGCGGCATGAAGGGCGCCGGCATTGTGTTTCCGGCTGGGTTTGAGGCAGCGAACCGCGACTGCGGCGTGGTCGGTGGGCGTCGCTACGTCGACAGCCGCGAGCAGCCCGACCTGGAGGACACGGTCAAGTGCATCTCGCAAATCGGCTACGGGTACGCGAGTTCGCGGCCCGAGGTTTCGATGCTGTGGTCGGTCTCACTGGATGACAAGCCGGCCGCGTGCAACCAGGGCTTCCTTCGTGACGATGCCCTGCTTGTCATCGTCTACTACTCCTATTACGGGCACATGTCGACGGAGGGACCTCCGGGGCAGTGGGCTGAGAAACTGTATTCCCTCAAAGGTGGCGACCAGGACAAGATTGCGGTTATCGGTATCATTGATGACGGCTCCTACGACGACGCTCTCAACGTTTGCCCTCCCGGCGGAGGCTCCTATTACAGTACTTCGGCCGCGTTCTTACACTTCTACGTCAAACACAAAGTTGAGGGCAGCTTGTGTGCGGCGGACTATACGCCGTATCTGGATGCGGGGCTCGACCTCGTGGTCGACTTGTGTGACGCCGAGATTCCGAAGTAAAGTTCAAAACTAGGGACCCACTCCATCGATCTTCCATGTGGCATCGGGCGATAGAGTTCCGATGGGATCGTGGAGGGTTGGAAGCGCAGGAACCGACCTTCAGCTAGCGCCAAACGCGCACTCCAGTGCGAGCCCGAAAAAAACGTATCTCGTTGGCTCTGCAAGTATTCGTCAGCAGCAGGGAGCGACCAAAATTATTTCTACGATGGAAATCTCTTGCATATCAATGGAAATTCTCGAGAATACTGTAGTCCCATGAAGAACATCATCGAAGAAATTCGCTTAGCCCTCCTCCGGTTCGGCAGTCCCACCGCACGGGACAAGAAGAAGCTGCAGATGCTTGTCGATGAACTCGGTGCAAACAGCCTGCTCGCCGGTCTTCAAGACCTAGTCAAACTCAAGCTTTTTTGGGTTCCCGACGACGTGCACGAGGATGACTGGTTCGTTGTTGCAAACACTGAGGACGAGGCGGAAACATTCTATAAAAAATATTGCTTTGGCTACGATGAGGAGGAATTTCTCGACGAATTTGGAGACGAGGATTTCGAGGATTATTGCGAGGAGGATCCGTGTGGGGGAACCGATCCAACAGAAGTCATGGACCTGCCTGGAGTCGCCATCTTGTTGATGGTTCAAAACAACCTTGACAACGCGGGCATCAAGTACCCGTCCGATGATCCCCTTCCAGAATTTTTACGGCACAAGTTGACGTGTGTCGGCTGGCCCTCCGATGAAGTTATCGAAGCCTGTGGCGGATCCTTCCTTAAGGCTCGTCCAGGTGAATCCGACGATCCACAATACTTGTCTCGGGTCGCTTACCTGCGGACACAAATCCCAGATTGTCCGGGGCGTGTCGCCATTCTCAACGGAAAACTCTATATTGAAGGAGATCTCGTTCGGAACTTCGTTGAATCCCAAATGGGCGCTCGGCCAGATCTTTGAGTCGCGCCTCGACTTTCGCCGCGTCAACCCGAGACGCACCCGTTGGTAGCGCTTGTTCCGAAGTAAGTCGGACTGACTCGCTACCAGAATGTGCTAGTGTGCCCCGATGATGTGTCGTCCCGGGACACCTCGCTCCGCAACGCTCCGAACTCGTAAGAGCCGGTTTCTCGGGCTGTGCATCGCCATCGCAGGGTGTTCCGCCGAAGCGACCGACCCGACCACAACCACCACAACGGGAGTCCACACAACCACGGACGATCTCCCAGAGCCAACCTGGAACTCCGCCACCGGTACTCCCGGAAGCGACAGCTCAACCGACTCGAACGAGCCAACAGAACCGACAACAACAACCGGTCACAACCCCAGCTCGACAACCTCCATCCCTGACTTCGGCGACCAAAACCTCGGCTGCAACGGCAAAATCGACTTCCTGTTCGTCATCGACCGCGAACACAATATGCACAAGTTTTGGCCCAAGTTTTGGGCTGTCTTTCCAAGCTTCATCGAAGATGTTCTCGAAACCTTCGCCAACTTCGACCTCCACTTCATGGTGGTCGATGGTTACGGCTCAATGACGGCCGATGTCAGCGGCTGGGGCATGAACGAGTGCATCGAGCCCTGTGCGGACAACGGCACCTGCTACCCGACTGGACCCGAAGACTACCCCTGCGAAGCCTACGACGACGGGATCCTCGAGTCCTGTGGCATGAAAGGTGCCGGTATTGTGTTTCCCGCCGGTTTTGAAGCTGCAAACCGCGACTGCGGGGTGGTCGGTGGGCGTCGCTATGTCGACAGCCGCGAACAGCCGGACCTGGAAGAGACCGTCAAGTGCATTTCACAGCAGGGTTATGGCTACGCAACTTCACGGCCGGAGGTTTCGATGCTGTGGTCCGTCTCCCCCGATGAAAAGCCGGCCGAGTGCAATCAAGGCTTCTTACGTGACGATGCCCTGCTCGTCATTGTCTACTACACCTACTCCGGGCATGAGTCGGTCGAGGGGCCACCGGGACTATGGGCTGAAAAGTTGTACGCCCTCAAAGGTGGAGATGAAGACCAACTCGCCATCATCGGGATTATCGATGACAGCTCCTACGACCACGATATCGCGGTCTGCCCTCCCGGTGGCGGGACCTACTTTGAAACTTCGGCCGCGTTCTTGCACTTCTATATTAAGCACAAGGTCGAGGGGAGCCTCTGCGCAACCGACTACGGGCCGTATTTGGATGCAGGCATCGAACTCGTTGCCGACCTGTGCGACGCAAAAATCCCGACGTAGTGCCCTACGGGTTTAGCCGCACCAAAACGAGGTGCGAATATCCGTTCTCGCTGCGGGAACCGAGCACATACACATATCCGTAGCGGTCGACAACGATGTCACGAGCCTCACCCATGTCGTTGGTCGGATCGAGGTACGGAAGCTCCCAAGTGGTCGCACCGACCCAGAATTCGGGCTCAAAATCTGCTCGAGCTCCAGCTGCGATTGGATAACCTGTTGAGTGCCAGGCGATCGCGTGGCCGACTCCGTAGCCATCCCATGCAGGAGAAATCATCTGCGGTGTCAGGCTCAGACTGTAGCGTCCATATGCGATCGATTGTGGTGTCACCTCATTTGGCTTGTTCCAGCCGATCGTGAAGACATGCTCATCAGAGGCGGCGATGCCTTTCCAACCGGAAACCTCCTCCGCGTAGTTCGAGGTAAGGGTGGCGACAGGCTCGAGTGCCTCGTTTGTGAACTCAAAAATCGCCGCCCGCCGGTAACTACTGCCGTTGAGCCCGACATCACGAGCTCCGGCCGTGAGAATCCGATTGTCCATAAAGAGGACTCCGGTCAGGCTCGACCCCCGGGGATCGTTGAACTCATCCAAAGCCGAGTAAGTCACCTCGCCCAACAACGGCCCATCCGGGTCGAACACCCAAATCGCGGCTTCCGTATGCGAGTTGAACGCAACCTGACCGGCGACGTACACCAAACCATCTGGGCCAACCGCCACATCGTGCCCAGCTGCATTCGGATAGGTTCGCTCCCAATACTGAAACGGATCCGACTCACCCGGCACGAACTTGCGGAGCACTAGTTCGCCGTCGGTGTTCTCGCCTGTCACAAAGAAAACCCCGCTACCCGGGTCGTAGGCGACCGCGTGCGGCTCCATCGGCTCGTAGATCACCTTGGGTGAGAGGTCGTCGCCATCGAGGGTGTTGATGATCAGCTTCCCGTTGTTTTGCTTGCCGACCGTCACGATCTGGTCGGGTTCGCTGCCCTCACCAGGGATCTGCGCAAGGGCTACGCCGGTTGTGCCTGCGGTGAGTTCCCAGCGTTGGTCGAGTGATCCTGCCGGCGGCATATCGACGGCGAGTTCGAGCTCGGCCATGTCGTCGGTCTCGCCCTGGGCGTGGAGTTTGAACTCGAGGTAGCCGTTGAATTTGCTTGTATCGACAACGAAATCATGGGTCGGTTCATCGACCGGCCAGGTGATGGTGTCGTGAAAGTTACTGCCCTCGTGGAACACTTCGAGTTCGAGGTGCTCGACATCGCCGACCACCTCGGCTGTCAGGCGGACTGGCCCGGCACGCTTGACGGGGTTGATGTCTGCGCTGAACGTCACGATTTCGACGGGTGTGGCGTCGTTTGGCAAATCTGGCAAGTCGCTTGTGTCGTCGGTGTCGCTGGTTCCCGCCCCGGTCGACGTGCTTGTCGTCGGCGGTGGAGGGTCGACGCTCTCGCTCGACTCCATCGCCCCAGTCGACATCATCCCGTCCGACGAGCTGCTCATCTCTTCGGCCTCGCGGTCGTGGTCTTCTTTGATTTTGACCGACAGCCGACAGCCGGACACGAGCAATACGGCGGCACTGAGGAGGGCGAAGTGTTTCATCGGCTAGAACTGTCCTCGCAGTGAACCCCCGCTGAGATTCGGTTGTATGTGCAGACGTTTGTGCACCGCGAGCAACACTATCCCACTCACCAGCACCGCGCCAGTGGTTATGCCCGTCACGATCATCGCCGTCTCCTGGCGGTAGGCCTGCTGATACAGCTCGTCGCGGTTGTGGTCTCGATACTGGCGGATCGTCGGCACGTAGTTTGCGGTTTGCCCGGCAAGCGTTGCTAATCCGACGACGCCCAGCCCAGTGAGGACACCTCCGGCGATCACCAACTTCCGCGGCTTGGACATCTTCGCCTGTGTTGGTGGTTGGCTGGGGAGGTTGAGTGTCGGAGTGGGGATTGCCGGCGGGACTTCTTGCTCGGGCGTTGGGGGATCTTCCTGACGAGGCGGGAGCACTTCGGGCTCTTCCTCGGGTTCGCACGAAACACCGGCGGTCCGTTTCATCTCGACAAGCGACCAGTACTCATCGACATCCGGCGGCGGGTGGTCGTGTTCCGTTGCGAAGTGGCGAAGCAAGTCGAGTGCAGCACACAGCGACTCGGGAGCCTGGGTTTGGTCGTAGTCGCGTCGCCACGCAGATGTAGCTGCAATGGTCCACGGGAGTGCCTCTCCGATGTCGAGCTGTCGGCGTGCGAGCGCATCGAATGATTCGGCTGCAGTTCGGTGATCGTCGTTGGCGACCGCCTGGCGGCCGGCGTCCTCGAGCTCCTGGTTGGTGAGCTCGGCGGGGGTGGCCAGGGTCAGTGCCAATACAATCAACTGCATGACTAATCCTTGTGGTGGATGGTACCTGAGAACTCGGCCTCTGTGCGCGGCACGAATTTCTCGACGCACGTGTGGCGGAACCCGAGGTCGCGGCCCTTCACGGTGAACTTGGATGGCGTCACCCGGTACGTGATTTTCTGCGGAGAGACTGTGCAGGTGGCAAGCGCTTGGCGCAGCTTGGTTTCAAACTGCTTTTGCTCGTGAGTCTTTGCCGACTTCTTTCGTCGGCGAGTTCGCTTGTTCGCAGCGGGCTTTGTTTGCTCCGGTGCACTCTCGGTTGGTGTGGCCGGAGCTGGTTCTGCGAAGGTTGTTGGGGTTGGAACGGCTTTGTTTTCTTCGTTCGTCGTTGGGGGCAAGTCGTTGACTGCCGGCCCGTTCGCGTTGGGGCTTGGAGTCGGCTCCTGCACTGGGTTGATTCGTGGTGCGGAGTTCGGCTCTGCAGGCGGGCTGACCTTCGGCACAGGTTGGGAAATCGCGGCAGTTGTCGTCGGGGCCGTGGTTTCGGTACTGCGATCGATGCGAAGCAGCAGCCCAACCGCAACAAACACCAGGAGCACGGCTACCAGCATCGGCACGCGATTCGATCGCTGGACCACGTAGACCGTGGTGGCCGGGATGTCGTCGCGGTAGTTCTCGACCAGGGCGTCGAGCTCACTGCGGATCCAATCCAATGAGGTGAACCGCTGCTTCGGGTCGAGGGCCACGAGTTGCTGAAGGAAGATCCGCAGCTGCTCATCGTCGAGATCGACGCCGACACTCGGCCGGTATTTGTGGCCAGTGAGTAGATAATAAAGGAGCGCACCGAGGCCGTAGAAGTCGACTTTGTTGTCGAGTGTGCGCAGAGCTTCCTGCTCCGGGGCGACAAATCCCGGCGTGCCGAGGGCACTTGTGGTGACGATGTGATCGTTGTCGGGGATGAACTCGGGGAGCGTCTTGGCGATCCCAAGGTCGATCAACGTGATGTGCCCATCGGGCCCGCGAATGACATTTTTAGGGGTCAGGTCGCGGTGGATGATCCCGATGCTGTGCAGGTGTTCGAGGCCATCGCAGACCTGGTAGGCGATCCGCAGGACCTCATTGATGGGTAGCATGCCACCCTGCAGCCGGCGATAACGTTCGAGTGTGGTGCCCGGCAAAAAGTCCATTACGTAATGCGGGGCCGGCTGGAGATGAAACGAGTGCACCCGAACCAAGTGTGGGCTTTGCACGCGGTCGAGAAGCTTGTACTCCCAAGTAAATCGATTGAGAAACTCGCGGCGGTAAAGGACTTTGACAGCCCGACGCGCACCGGTAGCGCTGCACGTGCCCTGGTAGACGCGAGCATGGCCACCCTTCCCGAGCTTGCGTTCGAGTTGGATCGTGCCGACCGTGTCACCGACATCGATGTAATCCTGCAACGGGCCGCCCCACCGAACGGTGAGAGCCTCGGTCGTGACATCGGCAGTGGTCGTCGTGGAGGTCACGTGCTCAATCCAAGGTGAAAGTCTGGCGGCTGAATAATGGGAAGATGCGCGTAGAGGTCGGATGGACTACGAGCACGCCGACCGCGATGGCTGTTGTCGGGAGTCGGGTGGACAGGGTCGGAGGAGATAAAGTCCTTGCGAAGAGCAATGCCAAGCCGACCTGTGCATGTACAAAAATTGTCAGGATCGAAGTGGACACACCGCTGTTCGAGGTAGTCACGAAGGACCGCGCGAGCACGGGTGAGACGCACACGAACAGCAGCCGGGCGAACCTGAAAGATGGCACCCGCTTCATCGAGGGTCGCGCCATAGACATCGCAGAGGATGAACGCGAGCCGAGGGCTGGGGCTAATACAGCCAAGGGTGCGGACCAAACAGGTGCGCTTGAGTTCCCACAGGAGGTCGTGGCGGGTGCGAGTGGTGAGCTGGTCGGACGTGGTGAGGTCTTCGCGGAGAATCTGGTCGAGCTCGTCAAACGATTCCTGGGCAGTCCGATGAAGCTCGTTTTGCAAAAGCCGCATCAACTCCGTGACCAACTCAGAGCGCTCACCACCCGGGTTCGTTGCAAGTGCACGTCGGACAAAGTCGTTGGCCTGGTCGTGGTCGGCCGTTGCGAGGTAGGCGAGGCGGTGGAGTGTGTCCGTCGGCATGATGTCCTCCCGAGGCGGTTCGTGACTATGCAAGTCTCACGGGGTCGTCATCGGGTCAACAAGCCGGCCCGGTGGCAGTCCGCAGGAGGCTCGCAATTCACGCCCAACGAGAGCTGTAGAGGCAAAATTTGAACCGTGGGGCCGGCGGGATCTGGTCAGGTGAGGATCCCTAATCGCGCCGGCGATGGGCCGAGATGGATCCGACACTCGAGGCTGACTTGAGCAACGCACGCGAGAGAGGTTAGCCTAGTTTTGAGCAACAAATTAATAATAAAATTAATTTTATGAAAGTTGGCGCGAGATTGCCAAGCTGGGTAGCTTCGCCAGGTGACACCCCAGCAGTGCAAGGCCGCGCGGTTTTTGCTGTCGCTGACACCCGCAGAGCTGGGCGAAAAAGCGCAGGTCACCGCGAATACGGTGCGGTCCTATGAGACAGGTGCGGTGCGCTCGCACGCAGCGAGCGTGGAACGGATCGAGGCGGCCCTGGTGAAGCTCGGGGTGGTTTTTCTCGAGGGCACGGCGGCTGGGGAGGCGCGGCCGAAGAAGGTGTTGTTCGAGGATGGGTCGGGGGTCGAGCTTGCTGGCTGGCCGACTGCAACGAGATCGTGAAGTAAGTGCTGTCCTACGCAGGAAGTTCGTCGAACGTTTCAGTAAGCAAGCAACTGGTGGATGGCCTGGCAGGATTGCACTTCCGAGCCAGGGACATAGCATTGCCTCTCAACGAACTTCATGACAAAGTCCAGCCACTATGAGCAGCATGACTGAGGCTGAGATTCGTTTACTTGTTTACAAATATATTGGTGTCGATGGAGGGTACCTCAATGACTTCTCATACTCCGCTCACGAGAGCTTCTACCCCGAGTACTGCGACCTACTAGATATCGATGTCGCCGCTGCACGCGACAAGTATCGATCGACAGCCAAAACTTTTCTCGGGATACTTCAGAATGCAGCACCTTGCGATCAAGCTCGGATTATTCGAGGAACTATCAAAAAATTCGAAGAAAAGTACGCGTGGTCAGACAGAGGGAGCAAGGGCAACCGAGAGCTCCTGAAGCCGAGACTTGAAGCGATCGCAGCACGCCTTGAGGGAAATGTCGTGCCACCCCCTACTCTTGAATCAACCAGCGAGGCAGTCCAGCGCGCACTTCACGACACAGAGACCCTACTCCGTAACGGCGACCCCGTCAGCGGCGTCGACCGTGTTCATACAGCATTTCATGGTCACCTTCTTCATCTTTGTCAGCGGGACGATGTCAATCTCCCCAAAGATCCAACGGTCGTGCAGATCTGGAAGGCGATAATTACCAGTCACCCAACTTTCCAGGTTGGGGGACCACGTCGTGACGACATCAAGAAGATGCTCCGGTCGTTGAGTGCTGCTATCGATGCCCTTAGTCCTGTCAGGAATCGAGCGAGCCTTAGCCATCCTAACGAGGCGTTACTCGAAGCGGCGGAAGCTCTCCTTGTTGTGAATATGACACGAACACTCATCAACTACCTAGAACAAAAGCTTCCTTGAAAACTTGGTCAGATCTGTCAAGCAATGACATGTCAAAAACTGGCATCAAAAACGGCCCCAGAACCGGTGTTTCTTAGTGTTTCCGACTTTTGGGACAGATTGGGCTTCGTGGGTGCTTGTTGGGCTTCACCACACAGATTGAGCGAATGATTTCAAGGCGGTAGGCACGCATATCACTGTGATCATTCGACTTTCACACAATCTGTGCAGTGATTCGAGTCCTGTTGCCGGAGCTTTTAGAACGCCGTCTAGACTATTCTGGACGGCGTTCTTCGTGGTTCGAACACTCGAGGTGTTCGTTAAGGTGTTCGTTGGTTCCTCACAGAGCTGGCTCACGCGTTTGGCTGAAGACAGCCGTTCGATGAGATCGCTTCCTGTGTCGGGCTGCAGGTGCGCGTAGCGCTCTGTCGTCGACATGTGCGCATGGCCCAACCACTGTTGGACGTTTTGCCCCGGCACCCCCAGTTGGTACAGCTGCGACGCGAACGTATGCCGCAGCATGTGGGCTCGGACGTGCTTGCCCAGGGCCTTTTTCCCCGCATCGACGACCAGGCGGTAGAACCGTTTCTCCCGCATATAGCCGCCGTCATCCTCGGGGAACACCAGATCATTGGGGTGGGCGTTGGCCGGACGATGCGCGGCCAGCACGGCGAACGCCTCGGCGCACAGCGGGACCGTCCGTCCCCGCATGCCTTTTGGCGGCTTCACCCGGCAAACCCCAGACTTGATCTGCACACTCCGCGTCACACGAATGCACCGCGGGCCATCGAGCGAAATGTCACCCCAGCGCAGCTCGTACAGCTCGCCACGCCGCAGCCCAGTGAGGACCGCAGTGTGAACCAGGGGCCGCCACCGCAACGGGACCGCGGCGACCAGGAGCCCGACCTCCTCGTCATCGAGAAACTCGGGATCTTGCTTGGCGACCGGCTCCTTTTTGATCTTCGGCACGCGAGAGATCAGCTCGTAGTCGTGGGCCAGAGCGAGGATGGTGTGGAGTGTGGCGAGGATGTTGTTGACGGTCTTCGGACTGCGCCTGCCACGACGCCGAGCAATCGGCGAGGTCCGCAAACGAACCCGAAACCGATCGATCTTCATCCGCGAAACTTCGGGCAAGGGAGTGTCGCCGAAGAACGGAACAAGATGTAGCATCACGTTTCGCCGCTTGTTATCAAAGTCGGTCCGGGTGGGGTCCTGCAGTTCGAGGAACTGCTCGGCAAACGCCCGAAAACCGATAGCAGCGCCCGAAGGGTGGCCGTTGGAGGTAGGTAGATGGTTGTTGCTGTTACAAAGATTCGCTCCTTTGAGTTGAGCTTCAAACTCAGCAAGTAGCTGAGCCTCGACCGCAAGAGCCTCAGCCTTGCGATGGGTCCGCCGGTCCAAAAACCGACGCCGGTGGAAGACAAGATCGCCACGGGTCCGCCGTACTTCTACGTGCCAGATGTCGCGACCACGCCGTTTGGTTGATCGTACACTCATCGGGTCTGTTCTCCTGATGGTGCAGCACATGGCCGCGGAGCTTACAACTTTTCTGACAGAGAGTCGAGTACTGATGCTAGTATCCGCTTTTCCATTTCCTGTTATATCTACACTCTAGGCGTCCAACACATGGGAGACGGCACAATGAACAACAACTCACCCGTTCGATCTGGACGAGAGCGGTTCGCCGAGGTGGTTGCAGACCTCCGAAAACGATATGGCGCAAAAGCCGATAAAATCGCGGGTGCCAATGAAGCCAGCACCCGACTGCTACTCGTGGATGAAATCCTTGTGGCGCTTGGCTGGCCTAAAGACAGCTTCCATCCAGAGACATGCACATCGGATGGTACCTACATGGACTATCGGATAACTTTGGATGACATCCCACGTTTCGTTGTCGAGGCAAAGCGCATTGGCCATACATTTGCTCCCTCCAACAACAAGCTGCGTAAAACCGAATATCTATTGAGTTACATGCGCCAAGCTTTCGGGGCCCCGTTTACTGAAGTTCTGCAACAAGCCGAAGAATACTGCAGAAACATTCGTGTGCCTTTTGCTGTTCTGACCAATGGCGCGGAGTGGGTTCTTGCCCAAGTCCTACCTATCCCCGGGGTCGCTGCCGACCGCCTACGCTGCTACTACTTTGGAAACATTCTCGACGATAACCACAACCTTAACTTGATGTGGGAACGACTCTCGAAGCCTGCCGTTTCTCAGTCACTTATTGAGGAGGGGTTTAGCACCTTAAACCCGCTTGAAACCGAGTATTGTGTGGAGCCGCGTTCACTTGTCGGTGAGCTTAGATGGAAAGCTGCTCGTGAAGTCCCGAATCTGAGAGATTTCTATGACAGCTTTTTCGACGAAATAACAGATCCAGGTCGCCGCAATATGTTGGAGTATTGTTATGTTACAAACCCAAAACTCGCTCAGTGCCATGGCGCTCTAAAACGGACTCTACTTGACACCGCTCCAGCCTTTGTTAGTGACGCTGAAGAGTTACCCCCCGGAGACTCCGCAAAGGTACTCCCCGATGGGCTCGGGGACCAAAAAGGCCGAGTTGTTCTCGTGGTTGGTTCAGTCGGTGCTGGGAAATCTACTTTCGTTAAACGTACAGTAATTGAGAACAGGAACGCAGGCGGGTTAATCTTTGTGGATATCGACCTTATCAACGAAGGCGTACTTCATGCGGATGGTCCACCTGAACGCCTTTGGCATTTGCTGATGGATAGGTGGATAAAACAGGATCCTAGCGCTCTTGATTTTGAAAAGTTGTGCCGGGCGTTCCACGCTGAACTCGAACAACTTCGTCGAGGGCCCTATGCGCAAGTTTTTCAAAGTAACCCAGAGTCGTTTGAAAAAGCTAAGGCTGAAAAGCTTCACGAAATGACAATGAATCCTGAGCGATGTTTAAGTCGGATGTGGAGACATTGTGCTCGTTCCAGGAAATCTAGAGTTGTTGTATTTCTTGATAATGTCGACCGGGCTTCGGAGCATTTTCAACATCGAATGTATGCTTTCGCACATGCTGTTGCAGCTGAAACAGGCGCCACTGTAATTGTTACGATGCGAGAAAGTACCTATTACCGGGCGAAAGACTGCGGCTTCCTTGACGTGCGCACTAGTGACAAGGTGTTTCATCTTCAGGCACCAAATATCGTTCAGCTGGTTAGCAAGCGTGTTAAGTATGTAGAAGACCATATGCATAAAGATCACAGAGCCACCTCGTGGAAGCACGAAAAAGACTGGAAAAGTTTCCAGGCCGACTGTCAAACTTATGCGAATGCTCTCAAAGAAACGTTCCTCGGTGACGAGCAAGGTCATCGACTTCTATCAATTCTGGCAGCGCTCGCCTGGCACAACATACGAGCATTCCTTACAACGCTTCGTAGAATTCATGCACTGTTGGCAGGTAACAATGAAAACACCAATAATCGATGGACCTACGACCATGTTTTGTCAGCTCTCATGTCGGCCGACACAAGCGGCTCTTTGCGAGCAATACCTACCACTCTTTATCGTCCTCCATCAACGAGACACTCATGTTTTCTACTGAAGCTTCGTTTGCTCCTCTTGCTAAAAGTAGGTGTTCGACGGCTTGAGCAGCAACAGGGAGTCGGGCACACTCGTATTATAGAATTCGCTAGAGGGTACGGATACCGGCGACAGTGGACGGAAATTGGACTGGAAGAGCTTGTTCGAGAGCGTTTGGTCGAATGTCTTCAAATTCCAAGTGAAGTAGAGCAAACCTCATCATATTCACTTTCAAATGCTCACGTTTTCCGCACCTCGCCGTTAGGTATTCTTCTCGTTGAAAGTCTGATGCACCATCCAATTTACCTTTCGGCTAGTGCATGGGAAGTTCCATATCACTCAAAGCAGCTTCTTGATGAATTCCTCGAGTCAGCAAAAGATGCTCTCGTTGACGATGAGCTAGTCAGCTGCGAGCTTGACCCAGAAAGGGCAGAGCTTTTGGGAGCGTCTTCTGTTCCCGATGTCGTGAAGAAGATTCTGGCAACAGCGTACTCCCAAGAGAGACTTTTTGCTAGTGACTTGGTAACTCGCGCTGAGGTTTCGACTGTTGAGGAAAATCTTAGAGAAGCGATGGGCAAGCTTGGTGTCGCCGCCGAGAAGATTCAGGTGCAGTCAACGAAACAGGCTCCAAGGCCCGGTGAACCCGTTCAAACATCTCTTTTTCAAGAGTCCACTCCGGTCGCTCAATCAAAGGAAGTCCTCAAGATTTCGGTTCCAGAGGGAATAAAGGATATAAAAATAGAAGGGTCCTCGAGCGCTCCCTTAGTGTTCTGGTCATTAGCTTTTGCTCACGTTAATTCCCTGGGGCCACAAAAAGGAGCAGAGCTAACAAAAATAATCAACCGCTACCTTTGTGACGACTACCAACAATTAGCGCCTACGAATGTCTCTCGGTTACTGCGGAGTCCTGTCATGGCTAAACAAAAGTGGCTCCGTCAAACAGGAAAGCCTCGGAGTTGGAGGTATTCTCTCGCACAGGGATGGCGCGAGCATTGGGTTAGAATTTTCGACAGCCAGCCACCGGGCTTGGCGCCGCCGAAGTGATCTCAAGGAAATGGGTCTTGACTCGTTCGCCAATCGGCACGGCGAGCAATCGGCCAAGCCCGCAGGCGGACCCGAGCCGGTCGCTCGCCGAAAAACGGGGTGTTGGAAGTAGTTAGATAGTCAATATACAAGCTCCGGCCTGAGATCGGCCACTGACATTACTTGCGAGCGTTGACACCTTCCGATTCAACAAATAATGCTATTGCCAGTAATGCTATTGCGGTACAAGGTTCCAAACACCCAGCAATGGCAAGAAGCTCAAGCAAACGAAACATGTTATTTACAAAATTTTGATTCATAATTGTTTTCCTAGTCGGATGTAGCGATGCGCCTTGCACCGCCGCTCCGACCTGCCCATAGTAACACAAGAGTCGTGCCAGAGAGCCAAAACTGGGTAGATTTAGGTTTCAATGCAAATCCCCTAGGAGGTGCATCATGATGCTCTCTACGTCCAATTTCTGAAACAAGTGAGCAAACACAGGAGATATCTCGCCGTCTCCTGTGTCAGGACTATTAAAGCAATTGCTAGGACTTTTGTTCGACTTTGTAAAGCCCCTCGGTCACGCGATGACTAATGTCTGCAGCGCAGAAGCCAGGCAACTTCACTATATATACTGTTTCAGAACCGGATCTCAGCTCAATTTGTCCACAACCCCTATCAACCCCCGCCCAACCGACGGCCCCAGATGAGCATACCGCTGAGTCGTCGTAACATCCGCATGCCCCAACCACATCTGCACCACCTGCGGCGGCACCCCACCCGCGTATGCCCACGAAGCGAACGTATGTCGCAGCATATGCGGCCAAATATGCCTTCCTAGCCCCTTCTCGCCGGCCTTCACCACCACCCCATACAGCCTCTTCTCGCTCAGATATCCGCCATTTTCTGAGAACACCAACCCATCAGCCTGCGCATTATGCGGGCGAATCTCCCTCAACAACCTCACCATCGACTCGCACAGCGGCACCGTTCGGCCTCGCATCCCCTTTGTTGGCCTCACATCGTAGTTCTGGCCCAGCACTCGCACGCTTCGCGTCACTCGAATTTGCGGGTCCTCGCCCTCTAGCTGCACATCGCCCCATCGCAGCTCGTACAACTCACCTCGCCGCAGCCCGGTCATCACCGCCGTGTACACCAGTGGCCGCCACCTTCCTGGCACCTGCTCCAGCAGCTTCGCGGCCTCGTCTCGCTCGAGAAACAGCGGGTCTTGCTTGGCTACTGGCTCCTTTTTGACCCTTGGCACCTTGTCGAGCAGCTCGTACTCGCTGGCCAGGTTGAGGATTGTTCGCAGCGTTGTCAGGATGTTGTTGATCGTCCTTGGGCTTCTCCGCCCTGGCTTTCGTCGCATCGGGGTTGTTCGCAGTCGGACTCGCAGGTGATCGATCATCATGCGCGAGATCTCCTCTAGGGGTGTCTCGCCGAAGAACGGGACCAGGTGTAGGTGCACATTTCTGCGCTTGTTTCGGTAGTCTGTTCGCGTTGGGTCCTGCAGGGCCAGGTACTGCTCGGCGAACGTACTAAAACCGACGGCTCCGGTCAGCTGGGCGAAAATCCCCGGGTGCTCGTTGCTGCTGCACAGGACGTGGCCCTTGAGTTTGGCCTCGAACTCCTCGATCAACTTGGCCTCGATCGCTTGGGCGTCGACCTTGCGGAACTTTCGGCGGTCTAAAAACCGTCGGCGGTGAAATACGAACTCTCCCCGGGCCCTTCGCACCTCAACATGCCAGATGTCGCGGCCCCGTCGTTTTGTTGCTCGTACGCTCATTTTGTGAACCCGGCGAGCAAGGCTGCTCGGTGAAATCGCCAGCTTTTGCCGAACTTCTTTCCTGGTAGCTCTCCTCGCCTGGCGAGCGCGTACAGGGTGTTTCGGGAGATCCCAAGCAACTTCATCGCCTCCTGGGCGGTGAGCAGTTGGTCGGGTTCGAGGTCGACCGGTTTGGTCGTCGGAGTCGCTACGCAACTGTCGTGGCCTATTGGTTTCATCGCGTCCCCCGATCTGCCAGCCGGTCGACCCGGCGGATTAGCTGCTCTTGCTGGTCGATTCTTCGCTCGTACCCCATCATTTATTTTGATAGCAGCTGAATGCCCGGTGTAAGCATGCTAATTCTGACACTATCTGCGCTAATTCTGACACCGTAAAATTGAGCATCGGCAAATTCTGACACCGCTTCTCGACAAGAAATGATACTATTCGACGATATTTGACACCACACAGACCAATTATGAATACGATTGAACCAATTCTGACACTCCCGCGGGGATATCCCGCTCAACCGCTAGCACCACGCTGTTACAGAGATCTGCTCTGCTACACGAGGTCGAGGCCGCCTGTCCGCAGACTGATACGGATAGCGAGGACTTGACACACAACGATATGGTCACTTGGATATGGCCATGTCCGTTAAAGAGACGGATTACCGAGGAGCTGGACACATCGACGAGGTCTGCTTTGAGCCTGGCTCTCTGCTTCCTGCTCACGCCCGCCCATCGATCGAAGACGCGGAGCCGCGTCGGCCCCACCGTAGACGCGGCCCAGACGCGGCCCAGACGCGGAGCGCGTCGGCCCATCCCAGACGCGACCCAGACGCGGAGCGCGTCGGCCCATCTTCACTCGTATTCTTAATTGGTCTGTGGTGTCAAATATTGACGATGCTCAATTTCACGGTGTCATAATTAGCGCAGATAGTGCGCGGCCAGACGCGGAGCGCGTCTGCCCATCGAAGACGCGGCCCAGACGCGCCATCCCAGACCCAGACGCGGAGCGGATCTCTGTAACAGCGTGGTGCTAGCGGGTTGAGCGGGATATCCCCGCGGGAGTGTCAGAATTGGTTCAATCGTATTCATAATTGGTCTGTGTGGTGTCAAATATTGACGATGCTCAATTTCACGGTGTCATAATTAGCGCAGATAGTGTCAAATATTGACGATGCTCAATTTCACGGTGTCATAATTAGCGCAGATAGTGTCATAATTAGCCGGCCCATCGAAGACGCGGCCCAGACGCGGAGCGCGTCGGCCCACCGAAGACACGGCCCGAAGACGCGGAGTGCGTCGGCCCGGACGCGGAGCGCGTCGGCCCATCCCACGGCCCAGACGCGGAGCGCGTCGGCCCATCCCAGACGCGGAGCGCGTCGGCCCATCCCAGACGCGGAGCGCGTCGGCCCATCCCAGACGCGGAGCGCGTCGGCATCCCAGACGCGGAGCGCGTCGGCCCATCCCAGACGCGGAGCGCGTCGGCCCAGACGCGGAGCGCGTCTGCCATCCCAGACGCGGAGCGCGTCGGCCCATCCCAGACGCGGAGCGCGTCGGCATCCCAGACGCGGAGCGCGTCGCCCATCGAAGACACGGCCCAGACGCGGAGCGCGTCTGCCCAGAGCGCGTCGCCCATCGAAGACACGGACGCGGAGCGCGTCTGCCCATCCCAGACGCGGAGCGCGTCTGCCCAGACGCGGAGCGCGTCGCCCATCGAAGACACGGCCCAGACGCGGAGCGCGTCTGCCCAGACGCGGAGCGCGTCGCCCATCGAAGACACGGCCCAGACGCGGAGCGCGTCGGCCCAGCCCGAAGACGCGGAGCGCGCCGGCCCAGACGCGGAGCGCGTCTGCCCAGACGCGGAGCGCGTCGGCCCAGCCCGAAGACGCGGAGCGCGCCGGCCCAGACGCGGAGCGTCGGCCATCGAAGACGCGGCCCAGACGCGGAGCGCGTCGGCCTCCGAAGACGCCGGCCCAGACGCGGAGCGCGTCGGCCCATCGAAGACGCGGCCCAGACGCGGAGCGCGTCGGCCATCGAAGACGCGGCCCAGACGCGGAGCGCGTCGGCCCAGCCCGAAGACGCGGAGCGCGCCGGCCCAGACGCGGAGCGCGTCGGCCCATCGAAGACGCGGCCCAGACGCGTCGGCCCATCGAAGACGCGGCCCAGACGCGGAGCGCGTCGGCCATCGAAGACGCGGCCCAGACGCGGAGCGCGTCGGCCATCGAAGACGCGGCCCAGACGCGGAGCGTCGGCCTCCGAAGACGCGGAGCGTCGGCCTCCGAAGACGCGGAGCGCGTCGGCCCTGCCCGAAGACGCGGAGCGCGCCGGCCCAGACGCGGAGCGCGTCGGCCATCGAAGACGCGGCCCAGACGCGGAGCGCGTCGGCCTCCGCGGTTGGTCGGCGGTCGCAATCCGCTCCCGTCGCGGGTAACACAAGAGCACTGCTTCGTGGTCACCAACGAGCGAGGACGGACATTGCTAAAAGCGTCTGCGAGGAAACTGCGAGGGCGGCGATCTTCATTGGGCGAATCGTGTCACGACAATGAACCCACCCGCACAACCACCGCCGAACCATCCTCAAGCTCCACCCGAACAACCCGAGCGCCTGGCACTGCCTCGCCCGGTGCTGGCACGAACTCCACGCCTGCCTCCGTCAGCACCTTCTGGATCGACGCCACGATCAGCCGGTTGGTCCGTGAACGTCCTCGCTCGAAGTTGAGGATCGTTTGCGTGGACACCCCTGCCTGGGTAGCGAGGTGATGCGCTGTCCAGTCGAGGGCTTTTCGCGCGGCTGCACATTGCGCTGGGGTCACGTCTCAGCCTAACCCGGAGCGCGTTTTTGACCAACAAACCACTTAAATTGATAATTTTAAATTTTAGAAATTTTCAAGTTAACGTTATCTGATCTTCATGGACACTCAACCACGGCGTCTTCGGGGCAGCACCATCGTGCATCTACGCAAGGGCACCAAAGCCACCTCGATTTGGGCCTCGCTCAAGTCGTCTGGGGCGATTCGTGTCGAGCTTATTGTCGCTGGCATTGTCACCCGGCAAAAGCTACAGGCGGCGCTCGACAACCTCGAACTCCTCCTCGCGTTTGTTGACACTCGCGTGATGATCGATCGCAAGGGTTGCGCCAGCATCTACCCGCGGCCCCACTGCGAGCTCGACAGGTCGACCCTCGTGGTCAACGGCGAACTACTGCCATTGCGGTTTCGTAAAAACCGACTTGTTCTCGCGGGTGATGATCGGCTGTCGACCTGGATTGATGTGTGGCCACTGCTCGCCACCCACATTCTCGACAATCGTCCAAACGGTGCCTTTATTGTCTCCTGAGTTATTTGCAGCATCAATTCTCACTCCGCTATCCTCGCGCCCATGGCCTACCTCACTCGCCAAGACCTCGCCGGCCAACACATCGACGGGTTTGAGCTGCGTAGGCGGATTGGCCGGGGCTACTTTGGGGATGTCTACGAGGCGATTTACCGGGCCAACGGCAAACTGTTTGCCCTCAAAGTGCTCGATGTAGATGCAACGGATGACGCCCGTCGTCGGTTTCGCAGCGAGTTTAAAATTCTCTCGACCGTCTCCAGCACTCGATTGGTGCGGGCCTATCACTTTGGCGAGTTGTCCGACGGTCGGCTGTACTTCACCAGCGACCTGCTCCCCGGGCAAAACTTTGCCCTCTACCTCGAAAACCACCGCGAACGCTCACTCGAGCAGGTCCTGCTGTGGGTCCGCCAGATCTGCGAGGCCGTCCAGGCCCTGCATGAGCGTGGCATCTTGCACCGCGACCTCAAACCCGCCAACCTCCAGATCGACGACCGCGGCCAGCTCACGTTGCTCGACCTGGGTAGTTGTAAATGCACGCCGGCCTACTACGCGGCCAGCGACCGCGAGTATTTGACGGCGCCCGAGGACCGCTACACCACGGTCCCGGTCAAACGCCGCGACCTCTGCTCCCCGGGCTTTCGCGCCCCCGAGGCAGCCCACGCCGAGCCCTCGCCGCAACTCGACATTTACAGCATCGGAGCAATCCTCCATCGAATTTTACTTGGCTATACACCCGATCATCCGGGTGCAGCCCAGGCCCGCGAAGACCTGGCATCGATGGAAGTCGCCGACCTGCTCGAGTCGGCGATTGCTCCCGAACCCGCCGACCGCTACCTGTCGGTGGCGACCCTGCTGCGCGACCTCGACTTTGCGATCGAGATGGTCCGCCTCGAAGCCGAGGAGGCGAACGGGCATGCAAGCCCAAGCGAAGGCGAGGAACAACGCGCAGAGCCCAGCACGACGGTCGCTGTGCCGCCGAACGTTTCGCCCGGTCCACGGCCATGGTTGCGGCAGGTGTTTGCAGCGGCCTGCGTGTTTGCCCTGGGCTGGTTTGCAGCTGGATTTACACAACCGACCGACAGGGAGAGTGTAGTTACATCTAAACCCGCAGGTCCCAACATTGCAACCCAGCGCAGGGAGCCGATCGAGCTCACGCGGCACCAGCCTGTCCAGGACGGCGCTGGTGTTCCGACCGATCAGGCGCCAAGTGCCGAGCCGCCACGGCTCGAACCCAGCAACGTGCGAGACGCCCCAGGCAACCCGCCGCAAGCCAGCATCGTGCCGCACGCCAACACAAAACTCGAAACGACGGATTCGCCGGCAACAGTGGACAGGTCTGCGGCCAAAAAACATGTAAGCACACAAGCTCGTACCGCGAAGCAGCGTGACAGCGGCAAGCCTAAACCGAACCCGGCTGCCCGCAGCTTCGAGCAGGACTTGCGAACCCGTCTCGACACCTGCCGGGTGGATCCGCAGAAAGTCCACTACAAACTGCGGGGTGGCAAGCTTGCCGACCTACGCTACGAACAACCGCCGGGTACCATCACGCGCAGCTGTGTCCGCGACGGTCTGCGCGGGAGCTACGGGCAACACGACGCGCAGGGTAAGGTGCGGATCGGGGGCCCATCGTGATCCACCAACTCCTTGCATGCTCATTGATTTTTGCCGGCACGCCAACGGCGAGTGAGGAGTCGCTCCAGCTAGCCGGCAACGAGGCGTTACGGCGTGGCGATTACCAGTCGGCTGCGAGCTACTGGGAGACCTTGGCCCGCCGCGACCATTTGACGATCAACCGCGGCGGGGTGGTGTTTGCGGCGAGCAACGCCTGGGAGATGGACTACAAAGCGCGGCACCTGGCGAGTTCGGTGTGTGCCGGCATTGCGCTGCTCCAATGGTATTTCACGGCGACGGGCCGCTACGAGCCCGAAGTCATCGGCCGCTACTGGAGCCTTGCGGAGCTCAAACAACGCGATGGTTTGACGTGCAAGTTACGGACGACGCACGACCCAGGCGAACCCAAGCCGCCGGTTGCCCAGGTCCCTCACCCGCGAGTTGTACAAGCATCAAACGCCGACACATCCGTCGACCGCGAAACCCACGCACACCGCTGGACGATTGCCGGAGCCGTGCTGACAAGCGTTGGCGCAGCTGGGCTAGCCGGCATGACGGGAGCATTGGTCGGCTACGCCAAACGCAACCGCGAACTGCGAGAAATCGGTGTGCACGGGTCGCAGGCACAGAGTGTGTATCACCAAGGGAAACTGCTCGAGCACTGGGCCATCGCCACAGGTGTCGTCGGTGGCATCTCGCTGGTGACTGGGGTAGCGTTGCTGTCCGTGGCCCGCAGCCGAAAGCTCACCGTGCGCCCAAACTTGGGCGGGCTAACACTCCAGGGGAAGTTCTAAGCCCGTGCGCACCCTGGCCCTCGCCCCGCTCCTGCTGATGGCGTGCAGCGTGCTCGACCAGACCTACGCAGGCCTGGACGACCCGCCAGCGTCGTCGACCGACGGCGAAAACAGTGATGATACAACGAACTTCCCGGAGCCGACGACCGGCACCACAACCGGGCATCACAGCCAGGATATGGGCGCCGAGCCGGAAACGACAGAAGCACCGGCGTATGCCGAAATCCTGGAGTTTTCAGCGAATACGAACCAGATGCTCCGGGCCGGGTCGGTGGTGCTGACAGCCGAAGTTGTAGGCGAGCATACAGAATTATCATTGCTTGTACATCGAGATGGCGAGCCGGTCGGCGACGAGATTTGGCCGCTCGGTGAGGCGAACCGCGAGTACATCGTCAGCAGCGACGCGCTCGACGGGGAGCTAACGTTCACGTTGCAGGCGCTAGTCGAGGGCGAGGTCCTCGACAGCGAGAAGCTGAGCGTGGAGGTAGATCTTCCCGAGTCCGGGACGAAAGATTTTCGTTGGGTGTCACCGGCAGTCAGCCGCGGGATGGCCTTGGGCGTGGTGCCGGGGTCAGGGACCGAGGCCGACACGATCGTGGCCGTCGGCAACGATTTCGATGATGTGCTGCTGATGGGCGTGATGGAGTACGGCGCCGTGGCGATGGTACCGTTCCCGAGGTTGAAGGTGCATGCGGTCGATGTGGCGGACGGGTTCATCTTCGTGGCGGGCGAGCACGACGGGAAGATGGAGATCCGCAAGTACACGGCCGATACGCTGCAGCAGTACTGGTATGTCACGTTCCCGGATGCGCGGGCGTTTGATGTGGCGTTTGGGCCTGACGGCGATGTGTATGTGGTTGGTGAGACCGATGTGGAGGGGATGTTTCCGCATACGCAGGCGACGATTTGGGTTTATACGGAGTCCGGGGCTCTTCGACATCATGCGCAGTTTGCGAAAAATGATGACCAAGATCTCCCGCTTGCATCCGCCATGCATGCGGTCGGGTTTCTCGAAGAACGTGTTGTCGCGGTGGGCTACCGCGAAGAAGACGTGGGAGACATCGTGCCCCGTGCAACCCTGTTCGAGTTCGTCGAAGGGCAACTACTCGACAGCGATGTGTACTCGGGGGCTTTTGCCGAGGAAGAATGCGGATGGCATGCCCTCGTCACGACCAGCGACGGCGTCGTATCCACGGGTTGGCACCGCAATTCCGACATGGACCCCTCGTCGGTCGCGTTCGGGCGGCATGGTGAAGACCTCGTCGGCGAGGTCTTTTCTCCCGCGTGGGGAGGTTTCGGAGCGGGGAACGCGATTGCGTGGCAAGACCAGGGCGAGGGATATCCCGTGATCGCCGGGCAGCGGACAGTCGGGCTGGAGCCGCGGCTCTTGGTGCAGGCTGAACCGTGGGGCCAACCTTATATAGATGATGGCGGCGACCGAAGCTGGGCCCGCGATGTCGTGATCGATCGTCACGGATACATCTACGCCGTAGGCGATCTTGTCGAAAACGGCGAGCCGCATCTAGTTTTGGTACGACTCAACCCCTAGCTCATTTGGGGATTTCTGCGTCACAGAGGTCACGCACTAGGTCGAGGCCAGCGTTGAGGTATGGGGAGTAGTCGTCGGCGCAAATGCTGCCCTCGATTCGGTGTTTTACGTAGAAGTGCAGAAATGCCGCGGGATACTCTGAGTATGAACCATTCCCCGGCGGACACTTCGTTGGGCTGATGGCTGAAGAATCGTCGACCAGGCCGATAACCGCGACCTTGTCCTCGTCATAGTCCTTCAGCTGGTAAATCGTGTCGGCCCACTCCCCGGGCGGACCCACGACGGACTCGTCATCGGCAAGCGCCGAGTAAAAGACGATCACGAGGAGGGCGTCGTCGCGGAGGAATCCCTCGTTGCAGGTGTTCAAAGGAGACCAGGGGGCCAGCGACCACACCATCGCGGCGTCGGGCTTGCCACTGCCCTTTGCATAACCAACTTGTGAGATGCACTTGAGCGTGTCGAGAAGATCGGGCTGCTCGTCGGCGACGACAAAGCGGCGATCGCCAACGACACCGCAGTCATGGTTGCTCGCGCCGAATCCCGCAGGAAAGACGACACCCGAGCCAATGATGTCGCACTCGGTGTTGTGGTCTTCCTCGTAGTGCTCGCAAGGGTAGTCGGGCGGGCCCAAGGGAACGCAGCTGCCGTTGTTTTCCTGGCACTGCTCGGGGCAGTCGGTAAGACCCCAGCCGTTGCTGCTGTCGACGACCATGAAGTGAAGGTCGAAGCCGGCGAAGGTGACGAGGAGATCGTCAAGGAAGGGAGGGAAGGCGGCCAGGAAGCGGTCGAGGTAGGGCTCCATCCAGTTGGCACGGTCGAGGACGAAGAGGAAGTCGATTTTGCCGTTGCAGCCGAGGTTCTGTTCGCCGAAGTCGGGGATCGTGGTTGTGGTGGGGTCTGGGCCGGTTGGGTCGGTTGTGGTGGGCGCGGGGTCGGTGGTTGGGTCGGGGTGGCCGGTTGTTGTGCTTGTTGTGGGGGTTGGTTGGGTGGTTTGGACGACTTCGTGGGTTGTGATGCTGGTTGTGGTGGTTTCGGCTGTGGGTAGTGCGCATGCAACGATGGCCAGTGCGAGCAAACCGGGGCTCTGCGGTGGGCGTTGCATATTTGATATCGTATAGTGGGGTATGGGCGTCGGCAAGCATGACATTGGTGCCTTAACGACGGTTCGGACCTCGGAAAATAGTTAGGAGGGTCCAGTAGATGATCAAGAGGAATTTGGCCCAGATTTTCCAGACTGGGGCGCCCAATTTCTCCATATTGATGAGATCTTCTCGTGCGTCACCGAGGTCCTCGTTGTGAATACGCGGAGGGAGAAGAGATTCTAGGGCCGTGAAGACCCGCTCCGATGCCCTGACCACCAGTGAATTCACTGGAGTGGGGGTAGTTTGAGAGTGGGGCCCACTCGGTTTTGGCTTTACTTCCTGTAGATTGGATTGGACTTTTGGGCGCGGCCATGGAATGTTATGCTTGATAATCCGCCTCTTGAGCGCGTGCCGAGTGATGCCCAAGAGGCGTGCCGCATCAACGATGTTTCCAGCTCTCAATAACGCTTCCGTGCATAGAAGCTGTTCGGCAGCATTCAGGTTGTAGCTCACGATTCTAATGGTAGTCATTTCGTGCCACTCTCCAATATGGGTACCAAGGGGAACGCTGCAAAGATCCGTTGCGCCCGATAGGCAGCTTCTCTGCCCTCGGCAGTTAGCTCGTAGTAACGTCGTGGGCGTCCCGCTCGTTCGGGTGGACCGTCCTGGTCCCAACTGCGCAGAAGACCTTCACGCTCAAGTGCCCGCAGCGCTGGGTAGATTGAGCCTTGGTTTAGCTTGAGCTCCCCGTGAGTTCGGCTTTTTACCCGCTCAATTAACGCCAGTCCAAAGCCAGGTCCGTCAACGAGCGCCTGAAGAAGTGCTGCCTTGCTTGTGACAGGAGACGACATGCGCGAATAAATACTCTCAAAAACTGATGTTCGCAAGCGACCATGCTCTGTCTGCCGAGATAAGTCTCACGCTTCTTGAGCGGTAGCGAGAAATTGGCGTTCGCAGAACGAGATACAGCGTGACTCGTGATGCTACCTCGCTGTCAAGTTGCAACGACTAGGGAAGTGGTGCACGTGACTTGGCGATTTACGCCAACGGTGGTACGGCTCGGATCGAGCCCCCCTGGCAGGCCCTTCAGAAAGGCGCGAATCGATCTCGCTCGCAGAGAGTGTTTGGGACGCACAAATGGATTCGGACGAAAAAAACGAACCAACACCATGGATAAAGGTGGCCATGATTGGAGCGGTTTTCGCAATGATCATCTCAGGCGCGTTGTACTATCTAGGGATAGGTGTGTTATCTGCCGTCCTAGGTGTCGGAGTCGTTACTTTTTTAATGATTCTATACCTAAACCCAAAATACTACTTGCTACGAATCGGCTCCTCGTTAGTCGGCCTCGGTGCAACGACATCAATAGCACCCGAATTCACTGGCGACTTGGTCCTGTCAGATTTTGGGTCACTCAGGCTTACAATGTCACCATATGCAGGCCTTCCTTTGCTGCTAATAGGAGGTGCTCTAATTATTTTTCACTACAAGCATGTACAAAGTTCACTAGTCGCGCCCAAGTCTACAGAGAAGGGAATTACACAAGTTCAAAAGGGCGGCAAGGGCTCTAGAAACCTTCAGATAGTAAGCGTTGAAAAAAACACAAACATCTCACAAAGTCAAGATGGGGGAGATTTTAGCGTGAACAAGCAACAAGTCCGTATCAAAGAGTAGACTCATTACAAATCAAAAAACGGGCATTTGAAAGAGTCGTCCATCGTTGCCACGGTCATGTAGTTTTCGCACAATCTCGCTGTCGGAAAAGAGGACCTTGTTGTCAGTGTCACTTCGTGGTAAATCGGAGTCAATTACGGTCAATATATATTGCAGCCCTTTGCTGTCACAGAGGTTGCGAACCAAATCTAGAAGGGCAATTTTCTTCCGGTTGTCCAGACCTTCAAATACGCCGTCATGATACACAAACCGGAAAAAGTTTTCTTCAGCGTACTCGACGAGAAGGGTCAGATCATAGCATGCACATAACATTTTTCTGTACGAGGTTCCTTCAGACTCACTTGTCTGAACATTCGAATCAGATGCCGAAAGTGTTTTTGCGTAAAACTCAATATTATCGTTCGTATTGAGATCTGCAAAAAGAATCGCATTTGCTCCCATGATTTGACGGAAGAAATCCCGAAACCTCTTCTTTATCGAAATGAAACGAGCTGGTTGCTCACGAACCTCGCTGCGCAAGGATCTGACGGCCTCCTCAACTTGACGCTCCAGCTCCTTTATTTGTTCTTTGTGTACCTCAGCAGAGTCCAGTCGCTTCAGTCTGCCTCTAAGTGTCGTTAGCTGCTCTTCTCGTTTAAGTAGTTCTCTCTGTAGCTCCTTAAACTTTCTCATCGTTTTGCGTTCTTGTAATACCGACAACACCTCAGAACGCCTCCCATCTAAACGGGACAGTTCATCATCGATTGCAGCGACACGATTCACAAATTTGCGCTCTGTTTCACGCAATCGCTCGGCCCTCCCTTGTGTAATTCGATGTCTAAAGTCGATCAATTCCTCGTATGAGCGCACAAGTAATTCGGGCAGAGCCTTCTCCATCTCCTTGTAAATCTGAGTAACCGAATTGAGATCAATGTCCACGTTAGGTGTTAGTGATTTACGAATCTCAGTCAGTTCATACATCAGGGTGTAACGAGTTTGATTGAGGATGCCAACACTAACCTCGATTTTTTCGACCAATTCCGACGTCATCTCTGACTCAAGCTGATTGAAACTAAATTTTTCAAGCTCGCTACGTAAAAAGTTGACTTGCTCTTCCGCAGATTCAATCATACTGGAAACTTCTCCGTACTCCTGTCCTTTCTCTCCAGAGTCATCCTGAAGCACTTGTATTGTTTTGCTTAGGTTGCTAATCTCCGCTTCGACTCTATATTTTCTTCGAATTTGCTCGGTATTGAAGCCGAGCAAGTGAGCAACGACTGGTTTCCAATCGATGTCCTTTGACCGCAGGTATTTAGATAGCCTGAAAACATCCGTGTAGTCACTCTGGCGCCTCAAGAAGTATGACATGACCTTTCGGAAGGTGATGTCTTGACGGCGGAGTAACTCCAATTTCAAAGTCTTGTCGACAAGCTCCTTTGCCTTTCTTTGACTCAACCTCGGATGTGTCCATTCCTTGTCGGGGAGATTGAACAAATTTTCTCTGGTCTCTTGTGCGATATTTACAAAGAGCGAGTTTCTTGCGCCATCCACAGGGCGTCGAACTGTGACGAATTGGCCATCCGTTGTTTCAAACTCAATGCAAAACACGAAATCGGAAAAGCGGTCCTTGTGAGTTACGAAGGGGTGTGGTTTTTTGATCCCTGCAAGTAATGCGAAGTCAATAACAGACACTAGGAATGTTTTTCCGAGATTGTGTGAACTTTTATCTTTTAAGAGTGGGGCTTCAACCTTTGCAAAGATTACATTCAACCCTCGGTTGAAGACAATCGCAGGGAAAACACTCGGCCTGTTTGAGTATAGGCGTGTCAGTCTCATGCGCTTGCCTTTTCCTCAAGTTCAGCCTGGAGTATAAATACGTCATCCTGCTCAAGGTAATTGATTATACCCATTGCATAAAGAAATATTAGAGCCTCGACAATACGTGTGTTCTGTAAGTTTTCAATGCTAGCCTCGAGGCTTGATATTAGTTCATCCGATCTTGTTGGCCCGTTCTGCTGAACACGGTCAACGATAAGAGAGCCGATGCGCAGGATACAGAGCCTGATGTTTGTATGCCTGTTTGGAATGATCATGTTTTCTTCCCAAGATCACAACTGACGTACATGTAGCTTAGAACAGCGTAGACAAGACTGCGATGCTCTGACAATTTTCCCCTTGCGGCTTTAATGAGTCCATCACCGATCAGTAACAAGTTTGTTTCCATCGGATTAGAATTCATCGGAGGTGCACTCAGTTTGAGGTTTAGCTCGTCAGTAGTTCGTCCGTATTGTACAAGAAGTTTTTCGTTTGCGGGGTCGTGTAGGAATCGTTCTATTTTAGCAAAATGTGGCTCGTGTTTCTCCTTGATGCGGTTGAAGTAGTCCTCGCCCATTTGGTTAATTATGTTTTTCTCGTCAATGTCGATATGCTTGAAATCATATATTCTTGATGTGGCAAATTCGATGCTTTCGTTTGCGCAGTTGCCAAATGCAATAATCACATCATGAAGATCTGACCAAGTAAAACGAAGTGGTCCGACCTCCGCTAGTGGATTCCCCAAAGACTCAACAAGAAGACGCACTGCTTCTGGCGTTAGATTGTCGACAGAGAGCTGCACATTTGTGGAATTGTCGCCAGCTGTTTGGTGCTGCGTCGCCATGATGGTCCTTGGAGTATTTATATCATCGCAACTACCGTCAGGCTCGAAGCCTTAAGATCTACGTGCTGCGCCACCGTGCGGGAAAAAACTCACGGTCTTCCTCCTGGACCGAGCGCCTCCATCGGATCGGGTGTTCGTAGGTGTTCGTCGCTCAAAAAACCCACTGCGCCACGTTGGTACGAACTGTCACCAACAACCCAAGAATTCCCGAGCGATTTCAAAAGCACGTGCTGCACCTGGTTGAAATCATTGGGAAGTGAAGGCTAGTCTTTCGCCTCTTCGAGTCCTGTTGCCGGAGCTTTTAGAACGCCGTCTAGCGCCTGCTAGACGGCGTTTCCTTTGCCCCCTCGATTTTGTTGTTTCCTCTGTTGTTTCCTCCTCCGACGCGATTTTCACGCGCGGCCGTGAGCGGGGCTAGCCGCTCGATGAGATCTCGCCCCGTCTCTGGGCGAACATGCGCATAGCGCTGTGTCGTCGTGATGTCTGCGTGGCCCAGCCACATCTGGATCACCTGGGCCGGCACCCCCTCCTGGTAAGCGCGCGACGCGAAGGTGTGCCGCAGCATGTGGGGTCGGACGTGACGGCTTAGAGCCCTCGCTCCCGCGTCGACGACCAGTCGGTACAGCCGTTTCTCCCGCATGTACCCGCCACTGTCTTCGGTGAAGACCAGGTCGTCGGGTCGATCCGTCGGCAGCCGATGCCTACGCAGGATTTCGGCGAGTTTGGTGCACAGTGGCACCGTCCGTCCCCGCATTCCCTTCGTCGACTTCACCCGGTACGTGCCCGACTTGATCACCACACTCCGAGTCACCCGAATGAACGGATCCTCGCAGTCGAGGTTGATGTCCCGCCAACGCAGTTCATACAGTTCACCACGACGAAGACCGGTAAGCAGCGCCGTGTGAATCAGTGGCCGCCACTCAGGCGCGGTGGCCTCGAGCAGAAGCTCCGGTTCACCCGGGGCCAGGCCCTCGGGATCTCGCTTCGGCACCGGCTCCTTCTTGATCGTCGGAACCCGATTGATCAGCTCGTACTCGTAGGCGAGGTTGAGGACCGTTCGCAGCGTGGTGAGGATGTTGTTGATCGTCTTCGGCTTGCGCCGCCCACTACGGTCACGAACCGGTGAGGTCCGCAGCCGAACGCGAAACTGATCGACCATCATCCGCGAGATGTTCTTGAGCGGGGTGTCGCCGAAGAACGGGATTAGATGTAGATTCATGTTTCGCTGCTTGTTGTCAAATCCAGTCCGCAAGGGATCCTGGAGATTGAGAAATTGGGCTGCAAATGCCGAAAATGGGATAGATCCACTTGCCCGTGCAAGCGACTCTGATGGGTTGTTGCTGTTACATGGAGTCTCCTGATGCTTGCTTGAAGAGAACTCAGCAAGGAGCTGAGCTTCAATGGCAAGCGCGTCTGTTTTAAGGAAATGGCGCCGGTCCAAGAACCGCCGCCGGTGGAAGTTGCCCTTGTCGCGTTTGACTTCGACAAGCCAAACTGGGCGACCCCGAAGGGTCGATTTGCGTACACTCATCTGGTTGCTTCTTTCCCGGATGGTGCAGTGCATGACGGGCGGGAGTGTATTCTGTTTTCAGCCTCGGTTCCATCAGAGTTTCGGGAGCGAAGTATTAGTCAACAGGTAGAGGGCGAACTTCGCTGAATGACTCGGGTGAAAACTATAGCGAAGATGAACCGCGTTTGACACTTTTGGAATGTCAACATACAAAAACCTCCCTCCGAGCGCGCGTTAGTCCCACATATACCTTCCGATGGTCTTCCTGGTCCCTTCTAAGACCCTCACGGAGAGCCTTCATCTGCTTGGGTTGTAGGACGACTCCAACAACATCCCACTCCCGCCCTTTTGCTTGGTGAAAGGTCATTCCGGGCGTGAACGGACCGCGTAATCCACGTCGGTCCAGAAGCTCCAATATTCTCTCCTTGATTTTGGGAGCCTTTGGTCTACTTATACGAAAAGTGCGCGCTCCTAGCTTCTTCAAAGACTTACGAAAAGTTGAAAGAACCCTGTCAGGGTCGCTGCCCGGAGCCAACGCCGAGTCGGCAGCCTGATCAATGTTTGCTTTCTCGGATTCATGCAAGCCTAGCACAAAGACGGCCTCTTTGTAGCCGTATGCCCTAACACCAAGATGTCGTTCAGTCAATCGGCTCAAGAGAAGTGTCTCTACCGCATCGGCTGCATTCGATATCTGACCGAAAGATAGCGGTAGGACATCTTTGCGCCCTAGACTCCAAAGAGACTGCCATTTCTCACCTAGGATAACATCTCCTTGCTTGGACGACCTGTCCTTCGTAAGCTTGCAGCTGAGCCCCTGGCGCATGCGTTGGGTCAACTTGACAAGGTCATCGGTCATGAATCGGTATGATTTATGAATCGCCTTGTTCGTAAAACTATATTGCTTCAATAAAGAATGGACGAGCTCTGGCTTGGCTCCTCGAAAGCCATAGAGGGCTTGCCAAGGATCACCGACTAGCGTCACTGGAACACCTGCGTCCTCAACAAAAACCTGAAGCAGCCGACTGTCAAGCTCATTTGCATCGAAAACCTCATCAACAATCAGGTAGGCGAATAGCGAACGTAATTCATGGCCAAGCATCCCCCGCAGAGAGGGATGATCCATGCACCCCTGTGCGATTCCCCTGATATCAGCATGTGTACAGATCCCATTCTCGACATGAGTCATAAGTGCGGACTGAGCGCCGAACCCGAAACTATTGCTCATAACGGAAGTTGTTACAATTCGCCCTCCAGCCTGGACCGTCAAGTGCAAGCGTCGTGTACCACGATACCCGGACCTTGCGCCGAGTTGCCCTCTCCAATGGTCAAGGACTTGTAACTCGGGGACCCCCCCTCCAGGCCAGACAAGCACCCCTTTTCGGATTAGCTGTGAGATAATCGTCCGAAAGAGAAAGTCAATCGTGCCAACTTTGTGCGGCCAGGCAAGTGATGACGACCCCCAGCGTTTAAAGATGCGCTCCTTCATTTCATTGGAAGCCGAGCGCGTAAAACTCACCCCTGCACAAGATTTTCCCGAGAGCCGTCCATTGGGAGAGTATCTGCCAACTCCGAACCGCTCTGCTGAGACCCTAGTTTTCCCCGACCCGGGAATTGCTTCGACGAAGACATTTTTTTCTTCTGCATAGGCAGCCTCATACTGCTCTCCGCTCAAATGCTGGTGCCTACGTATCACCTTCATAACTGTCGACACTCTCGTCACCGCCCTCAGAGGTTGGGTTGGGATAGACAAAGTCAAAGAGTTCCTTGATATGCCTGGGTAGTTCGATAGGGGCATCAGACTCGAGGAGTTTCGCGCTGAGTTCAAACGCGAAACGACCCTTTTTCTTGTGTTCCGTTTTAATATCATGAAAGACGTGGTCAACTGTGTCAGCTGTAATTTCTGCTGGGATGTTCTTAGACATGCAAATCGACGCCATCACTGTGCGAATAAGCCCACGGGTACTCTCGTTAACAAGGCTTGGCTCAAGGGTAGGGTGGCTAATATAGCATCCAACTATGTTTGAATTATACTTGTCTACCCAAACAGGAGCAGATGGCTCCTTGGGCATTTTAGCTTCTTCCGCTCCCTCTTCTCCAGCTCCCTCTTCTCCTGTTTGTTTTCCTGTTTGTTCTCCTGTTTGTTCTCCTTCCGCTCCCTCTTCTCCTGTTTGTTCTCGTTCTGCTCCCGTTCCTTCTTCCTCATCGTCCGTTCGAAAATCACTGTCGATCAGAATCGCCACCCGATCAACAATCTCGTTGCCGGGAGAGGCCAAAAGCATAATTGGCCACTCTCCGACTTTAGATCCTAGAGGGACGATACTGAGAGCATCGATAAAGTGGAGTTTGAGTTTGTCATTGTCAGCCCAAATTTTCCCGAGAGCTCGCAGGAGGGCAACCTCAGTAACACCTTCAACGAGAACTACCCGATCAGAGAAAATCGACATATTTCGAGAACTATCGAGGTGCATCTCAATCTTCCGCAGTGTATCACGTTGTACTGCAGGTGTCTTTTCGGACATTATTTTCTTGACCGACCTAGCCTCGCATGCGCTACCTGGGGGACGGCGTAGAACAACAACTTCTTCCGGTTTGCAGGCGCTCACAATTTCGCCGGAGTGGGTGCTCATAATAACTTGGATCTCCGGTCGCTCTTCTGTGATCCGACGAAGCTGCCGTGCGAGAGAGTGTTGAAGTTGAGGGTGCAGATGAGCCTCAGGTTCTTCGATTACAAGAGTCGCATGAAAGAGGTCGGGAAAAAAAGCGTCGTCCGCGAGTTCTCGCTGCGTTTCAATTTCGACGCTATCGAGCGCTTGGGCTCCGCTAGGAGCGATTGCTGTGTTGTCTGGGATGGCTGCCAGAGTGACAGCGAGATGGAGGAGGTTCACATACCCGAGGCCTGATACATCAAGGCGATTAGCAGTACTCCGGTCTGTAATCGACAGAAGAAACTCAAGCACTCGCCCAAGGAATCGGTCATCTACGTCCTGCCGGCCAATGAATGCCTTGTGCGACCGAACGCCGTGTGTAAATGTGCGGAGGATCTCAGTCACACGCCTTTCAACTCGAGCGATTGCTGGATCGCTAGTAAGGGACGATAGTAGTGTTTCTGTCTTGCGCCGCAAACTCTCGAGGTTCCTCGTGCCTGTAGCCCGTTCGTGCTGCGCTCGAAGTAGGTCAACGAGGATCTGTGACTCTCGGCGGGCGAGGTCATCAAGAGGGTTCCGGTGCGCGGGAAAGTAAATGACACGGGCATGGTCATAGTGCTCCCCTTGAGAGATTCGGTTTGCACGTACTCGCCCCATCGAGCGCGAAAGTTCTCGGGTCCAGTACGGGGCACGGCTATGTTCGCGCTGAAGAGCCTTCCCCCACTTGCTTTCTGTTTCGGGATCAAAAGAAAATGAGAGTTCGACTGCACGTCGACCATCACCAAGGATCGCCGCTTGTGGGGGGTTTACATAGGGAAACCTGTGGCTGTGAGCGAGATATATGGCCTCACATATTGTTGTTTTTCCAGTGCCATTTGCTCCTGCAAGCACGGTGAAGCGGCCTGGTAGCTCACAAGTCAAAGGACTTACTGCGGTGGCGCGGTAGCCGGATATGGTTACTTGGTTGAGGTACATCGGTTGAGGGCTCCCGAGAATAATCATGCATGCGTGCCGGGCGCAACACAAGCGGAGGAAGACTCCAAATCTCGATTGATGCACCTGCTGTCGACCGCATACGGAACCGAGATCAGGCCCAGACATCGGTTTCGGTATTCCGACTCACCCGCTCAATCCACCCCCGCCCAGCATCCGGCCCCAACCGAGCATACCGCTGAGTCGTCGTCACATCCGCGTGCCCCAGCCACATCTGCACCACCTGCGGAGGCACCCCAGCTTGATACGCCCACGAAGCAAACGTATGCCGCAGCATATGCGGCCGGACGTGCTTCCTCAGCCCCTTGCGCCCGGCACCCACCACGATCTTATACATGCGGTCTTCACGCAAATACTCTCCGGCATCCCCTGGGAACACGAGTTCCTCCGCCCTCGCTCCCTCGGGCCGAATCGTCCGCAAGATCCCGACCAACTGCTCGCACAGCGGCACCGTTCTTCCCCGCATCCCCTTCGTCGACTTCACTCGGTACTTGCCCGCCTTCACCACCACGCTTCGGGTCACCCGCACATACGGCTCGACTCCCTCGAACACCACATCGCCCCATCGCAGCTCGTACAGCTCGCCCCGCCGTAGTCCGGTCAGTAGCGCCGTTTGGATGAGCGGTCGCCATTGTTCATCTGCCGCCGCGACCAGGCGCTGGCCTTCGTCTCGCGTGAGCCCTTGCGGATCGGTTTTCGGGACCGGCTCCTTCTTAATCTTCGGCACCCGGCCGATCAGCTCGTAGTCGTAGGCCAGGTTGAGAATCGTGCTCAGCGTTGCGAGGATATTGTTGACCGTCTTCGGGCTCCTCGGCTTTTTTCGGCCTCGTATGGGTGAGGTTCGCAGGTGCCTGCGGAATTGGTCGACCATCAGTCGCGTGATTTGTTCAAGTGGTGTGTCGCCGAAGTATGGCAATAGATGTAGCCTCACGTTTCGCTCTTTGTTTGCGAACCCGCTGCGGGATTCGTCTTGGAGCTTGAGGTACTGGCCGGCGAAGACGGCAAACGGGATCGATCCTCCGTGCCGCTGAATGACCCCGGGGTGAAGGTTGCTGCTACAAAAAAGATTGCCGATTTTGCTCGCCTCGTACTCCGCGATCAGCTTCGCTTCGGCTTCGAGCGCATCGGTTTTTTGATAACGTCGTCGGTCGAAGAAACGCCGGCGATGAAACCGACCTTTATCGCGCTTGACCTCCACCAGCCAGACTTGGCGGCCTCGTAGGATTGACTTGCGCACGCTCATCGCTTTCGCCTGCCCCGAGAGGCCGTGGCAAATGAACGCATTAGCTCCGCCCTATGAAACCTCCACCGTCGACCGACTTTTCGCCCGGGTAGTTCTCCGCGCTTGGCCAACGTGTACAGGGTGTTGCGCGAGACCCCGAGGAGCGTCATCGCTTCCTGGGCGGTGATCAGCTCATCCGTCTCCTCGTCCTGTTTGACGCCCTCACCCCGCGGGAAACTTCCGTCACAACAATCCCGCCCGAGCGGAAACTCGCTCATCGCTCTTTCGCGTGTATAAGCACTGTTTGCAAACCGGTCTGCGACATTCAATCTACATGTATCCACAACCATACCCTCCCACAACGACCCAACCGGACGACTACTTCGAGTTTTTCTTGTGGTACTCGTAAATCGCTTTGGATACCGAACTCACCGCGGTCGATACACCGGAGTACAGCATGAAGTCGCGGGCATGACTGTCCCGACTGTATGCGGCTGCGATTGCGGTGAGGACACCGGCGCCTGTTGTATAAAGCAATCCCCGTCCAGTCACACTCAACCCGACGGCCGTCCCCAGTGCCACGCCTCCTGCTTTGACCGCCACTTTGGGCTGATGTTTCTCGATGGCGCCGGTTTGAAGGTTGCGCGGAAGTTTCTCGATTGGCTCCGCATCAACCGCTGGTTGTGAGCTTATTTCCTGGGCATGGGTAAACGGTTTACCCCTGCGCCGATACTCATCCGCAACACTTCGGGCTCGGCTTCTCCAGCTGCTCGAGTAGTCGCCATACCGGTGTCTACCGTGGGTTTCCCCGGCGTATGCCTCATCATATTCCGGTGAGTCGTCTGCTTCGTACTCATCTTCGACGTACTCTTCGTCTTCGTCTTCGTACTTGTCTTCGACGTACTCTTCGCCTTCGTCGACAGCTGTGGAGTCATCGGAAAGATGGTACGCATCGCTCTCCTCATACCCGGGCTCTGTTGAGCCCTCCGCATCGACTTCAGCGTCGTACTCCGCATACTCCTCGGCATCGTACTCCTCATACTCGGGCTCTGTCGAGTCCTCCGCAAAATCGAGTGTGTCCGAATCCTCGGCAAACTCCGAGTCAAGCTCAGATTCTGTTGAGTCCTCGGTAAGATGAGTATAGGACTCATCTGCGTAATTTTCGGTCTCGTCAAACTCGCTTTCCGACTCTACTGAAGCGTCGGCAAGCAGGTATTCCTCGTCGTGCTCCTCAGCCTCGAACTCTTCATCGGCTGTTGAGTCCTCGGCAACTCGGTATTCATCCTCTTGCTCCTCGGACCCTTCGTCCTCGAAGTACGCTTCGCTATCACTGCCTCGGCCGTCCACATGGTCTTCGTTGAACTCATCCACTTCGGCAAACCGCTCATCGTCCGCATCCGAATAAGCCAAGAGCTCCTCTCTGCTAAGCCTGGCCTCTTGGCTAGTCTTCGCCTCCTCCTTCTCAAACACCTCATCAACGGCCGCTTCGATCCTACGCTGTAGCTCTGGGCTCAACTCGACCGGCTCAATCGGCATCCCGCAGTCTGGGCAAATCGGTCTATCGTCTTCGATGTCGTCCTCCGACTCGGTTCTCCCTGCGCGCTCTTGTTGCGTATCATCCGCGTCATCCCACTCGGTCGATGGCAGATACATCAGTTCATCGTCATCAGCCGGGTCTGCCCGGAGCTCATCGTTATCGTCGTCTAGATACACCGGCTCTTCGTCGGCCTCGAAAATATAGTGGCGCCATGGATCGGCGGGCGTTTCGATGTGTGCCAGCGTTGTCTCTGTCTCTTCGGGCATAAGCTTTACCAGGTGAGGCTCAGCTCGCATCGGTTTCGAGAACACGGTGGTGAGGTCACCATCGCCGAAGCTACGAAACGAGGTCGGAACGACCACTGGCATTGACGACGCCGTGGTGTTGAGAAGTTTCGGCTCGGATCTCGCCTGTTCGAGGTTGGGAAAAATGATGTCGACTTCTGGTTCGAAGACCGCGCGTTCCTCCGCGTCGCGCCTGCGAAATTCCGACTCAATCGCATCTTGGTCCATTCTCTGGCCCGGTTTGCGTTCCGAGGGAGTCGCGTCGAGGTTCGACGGAACACGTTTCTCTACGGGTCGTTGCTCTTCTCGTGCATGCTGAGCAACTTGGGCATCGGCTCCTGTGGATGGAACACTCTGGTTGGAGGTGGTTGGGGTCGATGCAGCGAGCCCAGCGAGCTCGTAGTAACCGAGCTGTGCCGGTTGAACATCCAAGGTGTAGTAGTCACCGATTTCACCAACCTCATGACTGACTGCGACCGGTTTCGATTTCACGGGCACGGGCACGGGCACCACGACCGGTTTCGATTTCACGGGCACGGACACAGGCACGCGGACCGCAACCGGCTTCGGTATTACAGGGATACGCCTCTCTTGCTGTGTATCTGCAACAGAACCCGCAGACTGAAGTTGTCCCGCATCCGCTGGCGGGTTTCGTTGCTCTTGCAACGAATTTTGGATCGTCACAACCAGTGGGTAGTTGAGTGCAACTGCAAGTTTTGCGAGCGTCGGCAACTTAGGATTCGGCGACGGGTGCCGGAGGAGAGAGGCGGTTGTGCTGCGGTTGACACCGCTGCGACGTTCGAACGCGCGGTTGCTTTCTCCCTTCGAGGCATGCCGCTCACCAAGCGCCTGAACGACGGAGCGGGCGGTGTCGAGTGTGTCGTGGCACCCGGCTTGGTTAAGCAGGGCCTGCAGCCCTACATGCTTCAGCTGCGCGAGTCTTTGCGGGTCGGGGTCAAGACCTGCACCGTAGGCTGATAGGAGATGCAGGAGTTCTGAGAGCAGGTCGCCGGGGTCCATGCAAATAGCGTAGAGAATGCAAGCCCTTTTAGTTAGGAGCGAGTCCGCCCGCCCATTATCACCAGTTTGTTAATTAACGCCCTCATTGGGAGTTTTATGAATCATATCAGTACACTCAAATTGCATCAAAGTGCCCAGTGATGCTTGATATAATCTATAGTGTTCACAACAAGAAATTGCCCCATTTTGACCCATATTTCTTGTATCCAGGAGGCGATCTCCAAGCGCCAAACTCATTCTTGGAGCGCACTTGTGTCATGCCACTGTCGTTCGAAAATGTAAACCGCCAACTCGGTCAGCTGCTGTCGGCCCCCGCCTCCGTTGATCCTTTTTCAATTCTTCGCGAGCCACTCACCCGCGCTCACCCTGCGAAATGGTTTGGCCGAAGAATCTCCGCCGGCCATTCCTTCGTCGAAGTCGTCGGGGTCGAGGACGAGTGCCAACTTCGTGCCGGCCGTTTTTCGGGGCGGGTGGTCGCCCGGGGTTCCGAGCGAGAGATGATGTGCCGCGGCGAGGAGTTACTTGCAGAAGGAGGACCATTTGGTTGTGGTGACAACTATCTTTTTTCAGGAAAAACGGACGCAGAAGCCGACGATATTGAGGGAAGCAGCAAGTACGTCATGCCAGCGCCGCTTGGTCAACGCCGTGTCATGCCGTCGTGGAAACGTGCACCACTCGACGCGCGAGGGAGAAGTTCCCTACCGAGAGCCCCATGGGTCAGTGACTGTATCTACGAGGAGCAATCGACTTTTGAATCGGGGTTTTTGATCCAACGCCGGTGGTTTCCCGGGAAGGGCTACCGCGTCATGTACGAAAGTCCCTCGGGGCGGCTGATGTTTAGTTTCATTAAAACCCCAACGAAGCCGACCGAGCAGCGCATCGCAGACTACTTGAACCTTCGAGGGTGGGTCGAAGCACCCAAGCCATGGGCGGTACGGTGCGATGGCGAGACACTCGAGCTACGGGGGACCCAGCTACCCGGACTCATTGGCTATGCAACAAGATTTCACCAGGAGGTGTTTCTGTGCGAGCTCGGCTGGCGGGATTATGCGCTCCTGTTCACCGATGCGTTTGCCACGGGCCGGCTCACCCGATGCGTGAGGCGGGGCAACCTCGATGACCTCGAACGGTTGCAAGTCGGCCTCAACGACGGGTTCACGTATGTACCCCGGCTTGGACAAAGTAGGCACCTGCGCCCGAAGTCTTGGAGGCTGCCCGCGTTCACGAAAGGCTTGTCGAGCTTGAATTTGGCATCGAAGCAGCACGCACTCATCAAGGAGGTCACGACCCGCACGTCGACTCAAATCGGCGCGAAATCCTTCCGCGAGCTTGTTTGGGCACTCCTGCTCCTCTTCCAAGACGGCATCCGTGGTGCACACACGATGTCGACTTCCGATTGGTACCGGAAGCTCGTCAATCAGATGTACCTGACGGAAGAGCCAGCTACAGAGGCTCGTCGACATGCGAAGAAACTTTTGGGACAGCTCGGTTTCGTGACAGTTGGCGAGCGGGGCTTCGCTATCGACTTTGATGCGTTTGCCAAGTTGTAGGCGAGTGCTGGTTTCTGAAGTCGACCGTCTATAGAGGATGGGCTTGGCGGGTGGTCGGTGGTTAGTGCCCGAGCGCCGGGTGGTCCGGCGGCGATTGACTGTGGCCCGGCGTTGATCGGTGGTTCGGTTGGCGGTCGGTGGTTAGTCCTCGGCGGTCGGCGGTCGGTGGCAGTTGATCGTCGGTAGCAATCTGCTCCCGTCGCAGGTGACACAAGGTCACTGCTACGTGGCAGTCGGTGGATGGTTATCGGGGGTGGTGGTCGGCGGTCGGCGGTCGGCGGTCAGTGGACGGTTCGGCGGTCGGCGGTCGGCGGTCAGTGGACGGTTCGGCGGTCGGCGGTCGGCGGTCGGCGGTCGGTGGTCGGTGGTTGGTCGTCGGGAGTTGGTCGGCGGTCGGTGGCTAGTCCTCGGCGGTCGGCGGTCGGTGGCGGTCGGCGGTCGGTGGCGGTCGGCGGTCGGCGGTCGGCGGTCGGCGGTCGGTCGGGAGTTGGTCGGCGGAGGATCACAGCTTCGAGGCTAGTCGGTGGCCGGCGGCCGGCGGTCAGTGGACGGTTCGGCGGTTGGTCGGCGGTGGTTGGTCGGCGGTTGGTCGTAGGCGGTAGGTCAGCAGCGGTTGGTCGGCAGCAGTTGGTCGGTGGTGGTTGGTCGGTGGTACGGGCGGTCGATGGTTGCCTCGGGTGTTGTTGGGTCAATCGACCCGGCGGTTACCTGCCGGGCGAGTTGGTCGGTGGTTCGGTTCGTGGTCGGTTGTTAGTCCTCGGTGGTCGGCGGTCGGTGGTCGGCGGGTCGGTGGTTGGTCGTCGTCAGTTGGTGGTTGGTGGTTGGTGGTTGGTCGTCGGTCGCCATCCGCGCCCGTCGCAGGTGACACAAGGCCACTGCTTCGTGGCCGGCGGTTGGTCGTCGTCGGTCGTCGTCGGTCGGCGGTCAGCGGTCGGTGGTTGGTGGTTGGTGGTTGGTCGTCGGCGGTCAGCGGTCGGTCGGCGGTTGGTGGTTGATGGTTGATGGTTGGTGGTTGGTGGTTGGTCGGCGGTCGGCGGTCGGCGGTCAGCGGTCGGCGGTCGGCGGTCGGCGGTCGGTGGTTGGTCGTAGGCGGTCGGCGGTCAGCGGTCGGCGGTCGGCGGTTGGTCGTCGGCGCGGTCGGCGGTTGGTGGTTGGTCGTCGGGAGTTGGTCGGTGTTTGGTCGGCGGTTGGCGGTCGGCGGTCGGCGATCGGTGGTTGGCGGTCGGCGGTCGGCGGTCGCAATCCGCTCCCGTCGCAGGTGACACAAGAGCACTGCTTGCGGTTGGTCGTCGGCGGTTGGTCGTCGGCGGTTGGTCGTCGGTCGCAATCCTCCCGTCGCAGGTGGCACAAGATCACAGTTTCGTGGCCGGCGGTCGGCGGTTGGTCGGCGGCGGTTGGTCAGCGGCGGTTGGTCGGCGGCGGTTGGTCGCAGCTTCGTGGCTAGTCGGTGGCCGGCGGTCGGTGAACGCCTACGACCAGTCAACCGACTATCAACCGCCGACCGTTGGACCAGCTTGTCCGCCAACCATCGGTTGGCCGTTCGACTACTGCACCCGATCCCGCCAGTAGCCCGACGAGCGCCGGGTATGCGCAACTGCCAGGACAGTAACGACATTGGTCGAATGGGAGTAAACAAGCGCGAACGGGAATTGGTCGAGTACGAGTCGACGTGCCCGCGGTTCATCGGGGCACACTGGCCAGCGGTTTGGTGCCTCGAAGATCTTGGCGATCCCGCGCTCGACCTCGCGGACGAACATCTGGCCCAGGGCCGGTTCTTTATCGGCATACCAGCTCGCCGCGGCCTCGGCTTCTTCTCGCGCTTCGCGGAGGATTTGCAGCTGGCGGGTCACCGGGTGACAGCCGCCCAAAGCCGCGCCCGCACCTCGGGCCACGTTTCGAGTTCGGCCGTTCCATCCTCGACAGCATCCATCCGCCGGCGAATCTCCGCCCGCCAGGATGCTTCGGCGTCGGGGTCTTGCTCGGATTCGAGGCTGGCGATCAACTTGGACGCGAGACGGGCCCGCGCGTTTGGCTGCAGGCGCAGGGCGTCGTGAAGAAGTCGAGCCGAGTCATCCATGTGGCGAGTGTAGTCGTTCGCGTTGGGGAGTACTAGTTCGATCGGGCGCGGTCGGTGGGCGTCAAAGGCCACCTGTACGGCGTATTGCCGTCGGCCACCGCCAACCACGGGGGAGTTGCTGATGCCTACGCGGGAGATGCCGGCTGATGCCTACGCGGCTGATGCCTACGCGGCTGATGCCACGCGGGAGATGCCTACGCGGGAGATGCTACGCGGCTGATGCCTACGCGGCTGATGCCTACGCGGCTGATGCCTACGCGGCTGATGCCTACGCGGGAAATGGCACCGCCAACCTAACGACCCGCGGGTGATGGTGGAGGGTCGGCGGGTGGTGAAACCACCAACCGCTACCTGCACTATCGCCGGACGGCGACCAGCACCGAAACCGACGGCCGCCGATTCTCCCGTCGCCGCCTCGGACACCCACGGGAGATGCCTACCTGCGGTACGGCGTGACGATGGGTGACGGTGGGCGGGTAAATCTACCGGTGGGTACTCGCGGCCCATGAGTGGGTGCTCGAGGCCCATGGGTGGCAACCACCAACCGCCCACCAGCCACTCACTCACCCCGCTGCTCCGCCGACCAGACAACCTCGAGCAACTCTCGAAAACTCGCCCACCGGCGATCGCAAACCTCCGCCTGCCGTGCCTCGAACAGCGCCCGACTGACATCGCACGCCTCCCACGCTGACAACGCCCGCACCACCTGCGCCACACCGACCGTCGGCCTCGCCTCGACTTCTCGCACGTCCAACACACTCAACAGCGCCGCATCGAACTCGCCTACCGTTTGGAACCTGTCCCGGGGATCCTTTGCCATTGCCGTGGCGACCAGCTCGTCGAACACCCGTGGCACCGGCGCAAATGCACTTGGGGCGGGCGGTGGTTTCTCGGCGTGTTGCCACAACACATCCGCCTGCTCTCCGCGAAACGGCAACTTGCGGGTTAGCGCCTCAAACAGGACCACGCCGGCCGAATACACATCCACCCGCGCATCGCCCTGCGTGTCGAGCCGCTCCGGTGCCATGTAGCCGATCGACGCGATCACTTGCGACGTTTGGTGGCCTGGCAATCCGACGAGCACCGACCGGTCGACCCGGGCCAGGCCGAAGTCGGCGAGGATCAACCGGTCGCCCGTGAGGTCATGACTCAAAAGACAGTTCTCGGATTTGACATCGCGGTGAATCACACCGGCGCCGTGGAGCACCGCCAGGGCAACCAAGAGTTGATGCACATACATGCCAGCAGTCTGCCAGGGTAAGCGACTCGCGTTGACCCGCGCCCGCAGGGTCGGACCCATGATGAACGGCATCACAATGTATACACAACGACCCTCGATCCCGTGGTCGAGCACCGGCATCAAACTCGGGTGGTTGAGTTGGGCACCGATTCGAGCTTCGCGGATCAGTCGCGCCCGCTGTTTGGCGTCGCTCGGGTACGCGAGCTTGAGGGCAACGTTTCGGCCCAGTCGCCGGTCACGCGCGCGGAAGACAGTCGCCGAACCACCGCGCCCAATCGCTTCGAGCAGTTCGTAGCGACCGGCAAGGACATCCCCGACTCTGTTACGCGGCGGCTGTGGTGGGGCCGACGAAGTTAAGAGGATGTCTTCGGCGGTGGTCACCAGCCGGATCCTGTTCGGTTATGTCCAGAGCCTTGCCGATGTTTGACGACCATGAATCAAGAGTTTCGTTAAAATGGACAATTGTCCAGAACAAAACAATATGATTGAATTTCCTGTTTTTCGCGCAGACAAACCCACGTGGTAGCGTCGATTTGTGACGCCCGCGCAGTGCATTGCCGCCCGCAAGCTTCTCGACTGGTCCGCCCGCGAACTCGCCACCCGCAGCGGACATGCGACGACCACCATCACCGCATTCGAGACGGCGAAAACCCGCACAAACCCGGCGATCGTCCGCTCCCTCGAAAAAGTGCTTAGCGACAACGGGATAGTGTTTGTCCCATCGAAGCAAGCGAGAGCCGACGCCCGGGCCGTTGGGATCGACCTCGATGACAAATCGCGAGTCGAACTGCGGGTCTAGGCCGCGCCCGGTGCTACGTTCGGCGCGGAATGACTCCCGCCCAATGCTCCGCTGCGCGCAGTCTCCTCCGCTGGTCGGTGGACAAACTCGCCGCCCGAGTCGGCGTCAGCCCGACCACCATCCGCAACTTCGAAGGCGGACGCACCAAAACTCAACCCCTTGTGGTTAAGGGGCTCCGCGACACGTTCGTCTCCGCCGGAGTCGTCTTTAAAGAAGCGGCGAGCGACAAACAAATTTCCTTTGCGAAGGTCACTAAAATCGAGCTCGAGGACGGCTCGTCGGTCGCATTGATACGCGATTAGACCCGACCGAAATCGAGCGACAAAAAAATCTGAAAAAACTTCTCGAAACCGTGCAACAGACCCGGACTTTTGCCGATGTGAAGAACCGGCGGCCACTTGACCCTCCTGCGCTCACCTGCGAGCATCCAAACCGGTCGCCGGGAGACCCACATGCGAAGATGTCCACTCATTCCCCTTCTCGGCACCCTGCTCGTTCTCGCCTGCAAGCCGGGTGACGAAACCTCTGGCAGTTCGGACAGCGGCACATCAGCTGGCCCGACCGGCGACCTCGAGACGAGTGAAACCGAAACGCTCACCGAGACCGAAACCGATCCGGGCTCGACGACGGATCCTGAAACGACGACGACGGATGCAACGACTGGTTCGGACTCCGAGGACGAGACGGAATTTCCTGAGACTGACACTGACACCGATACAACCGACGCCGGGCCGATGTGTCCCAACGGCATCGTTGAAGAGGGCGAAGAGTGCGATGATGGCATCCTCGATGACAACGGCCCCTGTGTCAGCGGATGTCTCAACAATATCTGCGGCGACGGCAAAGTCTGGCTAGGCGTCGAAGCTTGCGACGCCGGCCCGCAAAACGGTGCATATGCAGGAACCTGCGGAGAGGACTGCACCACCGAGTCCATCCCCAAGTGCGGCGATGGTGTGTTGCAGGAAGAATACGAAGCCTGCGAGCACTTTGATACCAACCAAGATGGTGTCCTCTGCGACCCCGAGCAATGCTCCTGGGGCGACTTTCGCTATGTGTTTGTCACGAGCCTTAGCTTTACCGGCGATCTGGCGACCGAGCTGGTCGACGAAGATATCACCGGTGTCGCACGCGCGGATGCGATTTGCCAGGCTCTGGCCGTCAACCGGTTGCCCGGCAGCTACTACGCGTGGCTCAGCGACAACAACAATTTGCCAACGTCCGATGCAGCTACACGGATCGGCGGTGCTCAGGATAGCCCGACTGCAACCTATGTGATGCCACAGGGTGGCGAGCCGGTTGCGCTCAATTGGAATCAGCTTGTAACTGCGGGTCCGCAACAGGCGATTATCCGCGACGAGTCGGGCGAGCCGCTCGATGACTTACCCGCGTGGGTTTGGACAAACACGGGAACCGATGGTCATTCCCTCGGCCAACCTTCGTGTGACAACTGGACCTTGGCCAACAGTGTCGGATCCTCGGGCTTGACGCAGACAGGCACGAGCTGGACAGATCATAGCAACAATTTCTGCAACGCCGACTTCGTACACCTCTACTGCATCCAAGGAGTGGAAAAGTGAATATGCAATTTTTAAGATTTGGAACGGCCGCAGGCCTTCTACTCAGCTGCGCGCCCGACATCCCCAACTACGAGGGCTATTTCGACAACCTCGCCGAAGAGCGCTGCGGCAACGGGGTCATCGACTTCCACTCCGAAGAATGCGATGAGGGCGACGATAACGACTCTCGCGGCTTCTGCAGCCCCACCTGCAAAAAAGCCCGTTGCGGCGATGGGGTCATCCAACTCAACGAAGAGTGCGACTTGGGCGACGAAAATGCCGATGACGGCAACTGCACCCGCCTGTGTTACTTGCCGCAGTGTGGCGACAGCATCGTCCAACCGGGTGAAGGTTGCGACCTCGGCGAGGACAATACAGACCTCCCCTACGGTGACGGGTGTTCCAACGACTGTCAGCCTCTACCAACCTGTGGAGACGGCGTCCTCAACCCGGAGTTCGAAGAGTGCGACGACAACAACGACAGCAACCTAGATGTATGCACAACTGAATGCGAGCTCGCAGTTTGCGGCGACGGCTTTGTCTATGAAGGCCACGAAGCTTGCGACGACGGCAACGACGACGACACCGACGAGTGCACAAACATGTGCGAGCTGCCGGCCTGTGGCGACGGGATTGTCCAGGATGGTGAGGAATGCGATGGACAGGACAACTGCAACGAGCATTGCGTCCGTGATCGATACGTCTTCGCCACTAGCGACACCCACCGCGGCAACCTCAAGTCAACATCGCATCTCAGCGGCATCGGTGTGGCCGACTCGATCTGCCGCTCACGAGCCATCATGTCCGGCATCAAGGGCGAGGCCGACGTACTCGCATGGCTCAGCGACGACGAAACCTCCCCAGCCCAGCGATTTTTCCGCTCGCCCGGGCGCTATGTCCTCGTAGACGGCACCGTGGTGGCCGACTCCTGGGACGACCTCACCGACGGCGAGCTACAAAACCCGATCATGCTCACCGAAACGCACGAGGCTCCTTCGGCCAACAATGCATGGTCAAACACCAACCCCGATGGCACCCGCGCATCGGAGGGGTCGTGCGAAAACTGGTCGAGCCAGTCGGTCGATCTCTACTCACGTGCAGGCGGCACGACGATGAGCGATGGACAATGGTCCGACCGCAACGACAACCCGATTTCTTGCGGTGCTCCACTACACATCTACTGTTTTGAGCAGGAATAACGGCTTGGCGAGAGGCCGGAAAATCTTGTTGATACACAGGAATTCGCTTCGCTTCGGGAGCACCCTGTGTATCTGCGCCTGCGCCCCCGACATCCCCAACTACGAGGGCTACTTCGACAAACTCGCCGAAGAGCGCTGCGGCAACGGGGTCATCGACTTCCACTCCGAAGAATGCGACGAGGGCGACGACAACGACTCTCGCGGCTTCTGTAGCCCCACGTGTAAAAAGGCCCGCTGCGGCGACGGGATTATCCAGCTCAACGAAGAGTGCGACCTGGGCGACGAAAATGCCGATGACGGCAACTGCACCCGCCTGTGTTACTTGCCGCAATGTGGCGACGGCATCGTCCAGCCGGGCGAAGGCTGCGACCTGGGCGAGGACAATACCGACTTGCCCTACGGCAGTGGTTGCTCCAACGACTGCCAGCCGCTGCCTACGTGTGGCGACGGAACACTCGACCCCGGTTACGAAGAGTGCGACGACGGCAACGCACTCAACACTGATGCATGCACAAACGAGTGTACGATTGCCGCCTGCGGCGACGGCCACGTCTATGAAGGTCAAGAAGCCTGCGACGATGGCAACGATGATGACGCCGATGCTTGCCTCACAACCTGCGAACTCCCATCCTGTGGCGACGGCATCGTCCATCCCGGCGAAGAGTGCGACGGCCAGGACAACTGCAACAACCTGTGTGTCCGCGACCGCCTCGTGTTTGCGACCAAAGGCACCCACGATGGCGACTTCAAGGGCGCAGCCAACCTCACCGGCCTCGGCGTCGCCGACTCCATTTGCAATTCACGCGCAAACGCCAACGGGCTCAACACCGATTCATATTTCATCGCATGGCTCAGCGACGCCGAAACCTCACCGGCCGAGCGCTTCTTTCGTTCGCCAGGACGGTATGTCCTAGTCGACGGCACCGTGGTCGCCGAGTCGTGGGACGACTTGACCGATGGCACGCTGCAAAATCCGATCAATCTCTCCGAGGAGGGCGATGGGCCCGGGGAGGTTGGGGTCTGGACGAATACAAATCCCGACGGGACGCGCTACTCGGCGGATAGCTGTGATGAGTGGGCTTCGACCGAGGATCCGCTTGAGGCACAAGTCGGGGCGGCAACGAAGGCTGATAGTCAGTGGACGGATCTTGGGATTTCCGATAACTGTACTTCTCATTTTAGTTTGTATTGTTTTGAGCAGGGGTAGAAGCTTGGCAGAGCACGGTCGGAACCTGTTGATATTCGGGGGCATCCTGTGTATCCTGCGCGCTATCCCATGCACTCCAACAAACTGTCTCTTGACGACTCGGTAAACGGTTCCCATCCCGGAACAGACCTGGACATTTTGCATAGAGCCTTTACATCACGGAGCCCTCGGTAACTCCGTGAAGGCTCCTACGGTTGTATGCGACTTCCATCCAGCGAGCGCGCTCACGCAGACCAGCGCGCTCCAGCAACGCTCGGAATGAAGTACCATTCGGCGAGGACCATTCGAGATCCAGCACCGCACTTGGTGGGACAGGGACACCTCTATCGAGTCGCTCAAAGCGCTGCAAATCCCGACGGAACTTTCTTGCCCGCTCGGCTCGTGCCCAAAGGGGAAGCCGAGACCAGTAACGCTCATCAGCCGACAACTGCGCGAGTAGTCTGCGCCGCTTGCCCTTAACTGCCGCGTGACTAATGTTTGCAGCGGCGAGCGAGTTGAGCCAGGTCTCGCTGCCGTGAATCGTCCGACCCCAGCGACCCACGTGGGTCGCAAGCTCGCTACAACGCCAGTGTTCGAACCTCGACGGAGCGACGAAGATGAGATCGAGGCCAACGCTAACGCGGGTTTGACCGGCACCGATGACGAGAAGATCCCAATCCGAGTCGGACCTCGCCATCTCCGCCGCACGCGAACCAAACAAAATGAGTGCGTCGCTCTGGCGGGCGAGACTGCTGAGCGATAAACCGAGTCGCTCGACAACAAACTCAAGTGTAGTCATGTGAGGGTCTCATGTACTTCTTCTAGAGTAGCACGCAAGTCGTCCATGAAATCCTCGAATGGCGGAAATGCGGTGGGATGGGCGGGAGAGCCGTAGGAATTGACCAAGAGCTGTTCCATCAATTTTGCCGCAGTCTCGGAGGTTCGCGCCGCAAGTGGTGTCGAACGCCATGCCGCAATCGTAGCGAGAACCTCGTGGAGGCTTCGAGGGCTCGGAACGAGATTTGGAATCCACTGACCGATCGCATTCACAAGGACCTCAGCCGCAGCAAGCGCTTGGGCGATCTCGTAACTGTAGTCGCTCTCGCCCATCCCCCCCCATTGTTCGACTTGAATGAACTGCATCATTGCATCTGCAAGATTCGCCAGTTCGTCAGCCAAATCATTGAGTGCTGGCTCGACTTCATCAATGTATGCTTCGCGGTTGTGCTTCACGATAGACTCCCTTGGCTCAAATACCGAATAAAGTCGTCCGCTCGAGCTGCACCTCGGTAGAGAGCTGCTTCCCAATGGTTGGCTCCGTGACGGTTTCCTCGACGCCTTGCCGTTTCTTCGAGATTTCGCCGTAGACTTTTTACTCTGGAGTGCCGACCACCGAGGGCATCTGCAATATCACGTAGTTTCTCAGCTCCGTTTGCAGCAAAGCGCTGGAGGAGTCCGAGTTCTTCACAATGACGCGCAAAAAGTCCCGCGAATCCCGGGCTGTCGATAGTCGCCTCAACACGAAATACAGCGTGAGGACCCTTTGCCCCGATGGACACGTCAGCCTCGAGCAACGCGTGTTCCGAGGGAATCCAATCATAGTACATATGAAGGGTCGACCTACGCTTGTCAACGAGCCAACACTTGCGGATATTGTTACAGTGGAAACAGACCCGAACAAGATTCAGAACACACACAGCAAGCTCTGGAAATTCGGCCTTGGGCAAGTAGTGATCCCACGTATCTTGTTCATTGATTCCGCACAAAGGGCATTTGACCCGGTCGCAGTTGAGCTGTTGGAGTTCCGCGAGCATTTCCGTACATACTTTGACTCGGTTCTTGGACTCGTAGCAATCCAGGAGAGCCTGTTTCTCCGCCTGCGAGATACGATCTCGGCCAAAGTCCTCGAGATGGGGTGAACAGGCGCGGTAGCGACAGACCGCCGAGATAACCTTCGACCTCACCCCGTTCAGCACGCCAGCGACCTCCGGGTTCCGTTTGCTTGTGATAATTTTGTCGAATGTCTCAAGTCCGTCCCAGCTTGGGCGCACAAGGTTTCGCATTACGACTCCTCCGTATCGGAATCAAGCTCATCAATGAGTAACCGAGCTGAGAGGGCGAGTTCATCGGCGAGTTCTCGACGCACACTGGAAACACCATGTCGCTCGACCAATCGCTTCAAGAGCACTTCGTAATTCTCCCTTCCATGATCGATGGCAAAAATCTTACGTGTCAGCTCACCGAGGGATGCCCCGAACGTCTCATCAGGCGGCCGTGTGAACGATGGAAGTAAGCCCTCAAAACACCGCAGTATGTAGACTTGGCGACTTGGAGTTTCCTGGACGATTAGAGGCGAATGTGTCGCAACCAACGCGAAAGACTTGAATCTCTCGACGATCCGATGAAGCGCCAGCATCATCATCGACAAAAGCCGAGGGTGGGTGTGGTTCTCCGGCTCGTCAAACAGAATAAAGGCTCGCTCCTCGACTTTCGCTATGAGGCGAGTAAAGACATAGCACGCAAACTTGTAGCCGGCACCGAGTTGACCAACAGCGGCGCGGAGCGACTCATGGGTCGTGAGGTGTTCGAGTCCAAGGTCGCACATAACTTCGGTCCACAGGGTGAGGCGGTCGGGAGCCGGACGAATCTGTTTCTCCACAACTGAGGCGATATCTCTGGCCGCGGCCCGAACGTCAATGGTGTCTCTCTGGGACCGGAGGCCGATATAAAAGTAGAAGTAGTCTTGAGCCAGGGGCCGCGGGACTTTAAACTCGTCGAAGGCACTACACGATAGGGCCAAAACCCGCGAAACGACGGGTGGCGCCCCGACGATCCAACGTGGCTCGAATCCAGATAACGCGCGAGCAAATGCATCGAGAAATCTCGTCTTGCCCGTCCCGTTTTCCCCAATGATGATCGCTATTCGTCCGAGCATATTGTCGGGCTGGAAGTCGAGCTGGAGCTCATGAGGTCCCGCGAACCCCAGTAACTCGGCCTGCACATGCGCCGTGAGCGCATTTGGCAGGGTACCCAGCCCAGTCTCAAATAAATATCTGGCCGATGCGAAGCGCAAGAGGGAGCGCTCGAAAGCCGGCTCGGAGCGGAACGCTCGGCGTTCCTCTCCGCTCAAGCCCCGGACATCGCGCAACGCAACACGCAGATCAACCCCAGTTTCTTGCCTCAAAGAGTCCACTTCACGGTCGTAACGAAGACTTTGCCCAAGACTACAAAACTCGGCGGGAAGCTGCTGGAACGCCTTGGGCAGGTCCGTTTGTTTTCGGCCATATCGGAGGATCTTGACATCACCAATATACCGGACTTCGCCTCCGGAGTGTAGCTGAACGGTAAACAAAGTCTGATAGGAGTCATCGTCCCAGGGGCGACGTTCTAAATAAATGTGGGCTCCCGATTCCCCGAATGTCGTGGTGATTCGCACGATACCCGACATTATCGAATTGCGCGGGTTTGGTCAAGCTGCTTCAAGATAGCCGAACACCCAACATGAAGGCCTGACTGAGCTTCCGCAATATAATCAATATGCCTACAACCTAACTTGTGGCTGTTGGGCCCTGCGTTTGTAATGACTCAACTGTACCCGATTAGAAAAGATTCGCTTATAGTGACCAGTAACTCCCGAGTATCGAGGTTGACGTTGTCTCCGTACTGATTTTCGAAACGACCGTCTTCTGTTTGAGTATGTCGAAAACGAAAGCCCGGGTTTCCCCGGGCTTTCCACCATCCGATACATGTTGTTTCTCGCGTTGTTTCTGATTTTCCGTACTGGCAGGGACTCACTGGTACTCGTTGGTACTCAGATTCAAAAAAGTGTGAGTGATTCCGAAAGGTTGTCATGCACTGCGTTGAAATCACTGGATTTTTGCGCGTGAACCGCGAAACTTCGAGTCCTGTTGCCGGAGCTTTTAGAACGCCGTCTAGACTATTCTGGACGGCGTTTTTCGTGGTTCGATTTTCTTGTCGTTACCTGTGTCGTTACCTGAGACCAAGTAGCGTTTTCGCTCTTAGAGATCCTCTCCTTCGATTTCGGTGAGATCGGGTTCGTCGAGCGCATCGATTAGCGCATCTCCCGCCTCCTCCGCGAGGTGCGCGTAACGCTCCGTCGTTGTGATGCTTGCGTGGCCCAGCCACTTCTGCACCCGCTGCGGTGGCACCCCCCGTTGGTACGCCCGCGACGCGAACGTGTGGCGGAGGATGTGCGGTCGCACGTGCGACCCGGGTCGGTCGGGCCTGGCGATTTCACCGAGCGACGTTATCGTCGTCATCCTCGAATTCTGAATCTTCCGAGTCCGCCGCATACTCGTCTTCATTGCTCGTATAAGCTGCGTATTCGTCTTCATCGTCCGCGTCAGCCGAGTCAGTCGCGTATTCGTCTTCATTGTCTGAATCTGCGTATTCGTCTTCATCGTCTGAGTCAGCCGCGTATTCGTCTTCGTCCGTGTCAGTGTATTCGTCTTCGTCCGTGTCAGCTGAGTATTCGTCATCAGCTGAATCAGTTGCGTATTCGTCTTCGTCCGTGTCAGCCGCGTAGTCGTGCCCATCATCAGCCGCGTACTCGTGGTCCTCGTCCGAATAGGCCGCGTACTCGTCGTCGGGGTTGTCGTCCGAGTCATCCACATACTCGGGTCCATCGTCCGAATCACCGGCGTATTCGGGCTGTTTGTTGTCGCCCGCGAACTCGGGCTCGTTCTCATCTTCAACCGAGTACCCGTCGCTGTCGTCATACTGTTCGTCGTCTCGGTCTGCATCCACAGGACGGTCTTCGGGCTCTTCCGCGTTGCCACCTACGAAGAAATAATCGTTACCTTCATCGCTAAACCCGGTAGTCTCTACTGACTCGTCTTCGCTGTCCCAGTCGACGTAGCCATAGGATTGTTCTGGTTCGGGCTCATGAGTAACGCTCTCGACACGTGTCGTCGACAGTTTGCCAAGCAACGGATAGTCGCTGGCAGCAACAATCGATGCGACAGTTTCTAGGTTTGGGTCTTTGGTCCGCCGCTGAAAAATTCGAGTCAGGTTGCTCCGGGCCAACCCGGTCGCTTTCGCAAGCTTACGCTTGCTCATCCCTATACTGGCAAGGTGCCGCTCGATATCGACGATCAACTCGTCGACGTTCGAGATGTCGACAATGCTCCGACCTTCGGCCTGAAGGCCGTCAATGACTTGCTGAATCGAGTGTAAACGAGAGATAGCAATTTCCGCTCGTTCATCCTCGGACAGGAGGGACTCGTCGCCCGCCTGGAGCGCTTTTTGTCCGCAACAATTCGCTCGACCACCGTACACAGATCCATGCTTCTGAGGCTAACTCAAATGCATTTCCTTGGCACCTATCGGGCTCTATTTGTCAAAATTGAGACTCGCCGGATTTTGTCGTGATTCGAGCGGGTGGCCCTGCTATTCTATCTAGAATAGTATCGACATTAACAATTATCCGGCACGGTGCTCGATTGGGTCAATTGGGGATTGGTCCTATCACCTGGTCGGGCAGGATGTCCGGTTGTCTTAAAGTGTCGGCTACCAGGCCAGGGTAGACCGATTGTTCAGCGGCAGATCATCAGTGGCGGACTTCTGTATATGACCGTTGGTTGTACGAGTGCGTCAGAAACGAGGTCCACCGGTCCAGACCAGTCAAGTCATCCGACAGTTTCGATACGATCCGTCCGATTGTTCATGTCGGAAGATCTGGCAGGATGTCCGGTTGACTAAAAGTGTCGGTGACCGCCTGCCGGGCTGGAACGATTGTTCGCCGCTCGCATCGATGTTGTCGATAGACCAACTGTCGTGTCGGACAATCCCTGGGGGGGCGCTGCACAGGAGCGGCGGGTACCAGGGCTGGCCAGCTTGTCCGGTCAGATCTGTCTGGTTAGACACGTTTCTGGTTGGGCAGGATGTCCGGCTGCCTAAAAGTGTCGGCGACCAGGCCAGACCGATTGTTCAGCGGCAGATTGTGAGTGGCGGACTACTCAGAGGCTTCCGGCATCACGGGGGCTGGAACGACAGCACGCATTCCTATCGCTCAACCTCCCGGACCACCTCGATCAACTCCCGCAGACATCGCCACCGACGATCACAAACCTCCGCCTCGCGGGCCTCGGCCAGCGCCCCGGTGACATCGCATTGCTCCCACGCAAACAAGGCCCGGGCCACCTGTTCCACTCCTGCCGCCGGCAGAATCTCGGACCTACCCGGATGGACCACCCGCAGCAACGCCGCGTCGAATTCTCCTGCTGTTTGAAACCGGTCCTTTGGATCCTTGGCCAGGGCCACGGCTATTAATTCGTCGAACGCCTTCGGTACATCGGCGACCGAACTCGGTGGTTTTGGCGGATCGTGGCCGTGTTGCCACAGCACCTCATCCTCCGGTCCACGAAACGGCAGTCGTCGGGTCAGCGCCTCGTACAGCACAATCCCTGTTGAGTAGATGTCCGATCGGGCATCTCCTTGCGAGTCGATTCGCTCCGGCGCCATGTATCCGATCGACGCGATGAGTTCCGATGTCTGGTGTGCCGGCAAGTCGGCGAGCGATGCCCGGTCGATCCGGGCCAGTCCGAAGTCGGCGAGGATCAGCCGGTCGCCAGTTGAGTCATGACTTAAAAGACAGTTGTCTGATTTGATGTCGCGGTGGACCACCCCGGCGTTGTGGAGGACGGCCAGCGCAACGAGGAGTTGATGCACGTAGAGGCCCGCGGTCTGCCACGGGAGTGGTGCGGCGTTGACCCGAGCCCGCAGCGTCGGCCCCATCACGCAGGGCATGACAATGTAGATACAGTTATTTTCACTGCCCTGGTCGAGGACCTGCATGAGATGTGGATGGTGCAACTGCGCACCGATCCGTGCTTCCCGGATCAACCTCGCCCGCTGCTTCGCGTCGCGCGGGTACGCGATTTTGATGGCGACCTGGCGACCGAGCCTGGGGTCGCGCGCTTTGAACACGCAGCCCGAACCGCCGCGGCCGATCATTTCGAGGAGTTCGTAGCGGTTGGCGAGGATGTCTCCGCGTTGATGGCGCGGTGCCGTTTCTGGACCGGACGCAGCCTGCAAAAACGCCTGCGCAGCCTCCTTCGATCGACTCACAACGAATCCTCGCCAAATTCCCAAATATACATTTGATACTATTGTATCATTTGAACCTTAAGATTCCAATGAAAGATCGCTATTTGCTAGGTTGCGAAAGTGACGCCAGCGCAATGTTTCGCCGCGAGGTCTCTTTTGGGGTGGTCTGCCCGAGACCTGGGAAGCCGTTCAAATACGTCCTTCAATACGATCTTGAGGTTTGAGCGGGGTGAGACACAGAATCCGAACCCTTCCGTTGCCCTCGCTTTGGTGCGCGCGTTTGAGCAAGCTGGCGTCACGTTCGCGGAACCCACCCGCGAGACTTCGCCGTCCCATGTTGCCCAGGTCCGTGAGGTCAAGCTCGACGACGGATCGAAGATCTTTTTTAGCAAGCGCGGGGACTCGTAGGCCCCCGACTCATCCCTGCTCGAAGCAATAGACATGCGAGGGCACGTCGCAGCCCAGCGGCATCTCTACCTTGGTCCACTCGCTGTCCGTCTTCAGCGCGATCCCGAGTATCGATTTGACGCCCAGCTCCTCGCTCGTCCAGTTCTCACACGAATCTTCGGACGCGGGTGTCCCGTCGGGATTGGTATTGGTCCACACGGTATCGGGCTCCTGCAGTGTCGGCGTCAGTGCGATCGGGTTTTGTAGGGTCCCATCGGTCAGGTCGTCCCACGAGTCGGCCACCACCGTACCGTCGGGCAGGATGTAGCGACCTGGCGAGCGGAAAAACCGCTGTGCCGGTGACGTTTCGTCGTCGCTGAGCCAGGCCAGAAAATCGGCGTCGGTCTTGAGGCCTGCTGCATTTGCTCGCGTCCGGCAAACCGAATCGACCACCTCAATCCCCGAGAGCTGCGACATCCCTTTCATGTCGCCGCGGAACGTTTCATCGGTCGCAAACACATAGCGATCGCGGACGCAAAGCTCATTGCAGTTGTCTTGGCCGTCGCACTCCTCAACCCCCGCTTGCACCTGTCCATCCCCACAGGTCGCAAGCTCGCAACTCGACAGGCAGGCATCGGTCTCGTCGTTGTTGCCATCGTCGCAGGCTTCTACCCCGGCTTCGATGAACCCATCCCCGCACACCGCGGTCTCGCAGGCATTTGTACACGCATCTTCATTCGAGTCGTTGCCGTCGTCGCAGGTTTCCTGTGGCGTGTCGAGCACCCCATCGCCACAACTCGGGACTGGTTGGCAGTCGTTGGAACATCCTCCCCCGTACGGAATGTCGGTGTTGTCCTCTCCTAGGTCGCAGACTTCCCCGAGTTGGACAATCCCGTCCCCGCAGTGCGTCAGTCGGCAGCTCAGCGAGCACGTTCCATCCTCGGCGTTTTCCTCTCCCAAATCACAGGCTTCGTCTAGCTGGATAATTCCATCCCCGCAGCGAGCTTTTTTGCAGGTCGGTGAGCAAAACCCTGAGAGGGAATTTTTGTCGCCCTCATCGCACTCTTCCGAGTGGAAGTCGATCTCACCGTTCCCACACCGCTTGCGCGCTTCGTCGTCCCAATATCCTTCGTAGTTTGGAATCTCGGGAGCGCAGGCTAGGCCTGTGATGACTGCGAGTAGAGAGCTCAGATGATATATTTGCACCCTCATCTAATTCTCCTTCTTTCCCTGAATGCAGTAGAGATGTACCGTCGTTTTCACGCATAAGAACGGTTCGAGACTCGTCCAAGCGCTGCCGACTGTTGTCGACCCCGTAAACCCAAAACCATCCGCCGAAGTCCAGTTGTTGCAAGCGCTTTGCCCAAGCGAAGTGCCGTCCATCGCCGTATTCGTCCACACTCGGACGGGAAGGTCATTCAGTAATCCGCCCGACTCGGTCCGAATGATCGGCTCTGCAGGCCCATCGCTCACAAGTTCATCCCAGCCATTGGCGATCACAACACCACCTTTGGGCATCACGTACACGACATCTGCTCCGTCCTCGCCGCCACCCATCCGGGCTGCGACATCGGAGATTTCATTACCGTTGTTGTCGCTCAACCACGCGTAGTAACTACCTGGCAGACCGCCGCTAATCGCTAGGATTTGGCAAAGGTCATCTGCTCGTTTAACACCGGTCGTCTCGCCATCCTCGATCAGGTTGCTTTCGAGGTTGCCCCGGAACGTCGCACTCGAGATAAAGATGTACCGCGAATTGCCCCACTGGCAGTGGTTCGGATCGCACGTCACCCCGTCGCCGTTTTGCTCGCCCTCTTCGCAGGTTTCGTAACCCTCTTGCAGGATCCCATCCCCGCAGTGGGGGATGTTTTCGGTCGTGCACTCTTCGCTGCAGCTACCGCCGTAGATGCCGTTTTGCTCGCCCGCGTCGCAAACCTCGACACCGGCGTGGACGTAACCATCGCCGCAGACGTTGAGGTGACAGCCCATCACACATGGGCCGTCGTCGGCGAGGATGCCATCATCGCAAGCTTCCCCTTCGTCGACGATTCCGTCACCGCACATCGGCTCGTCGCCACCGGTGGTCTCATCGGTGTCGGACTCGTCGGGCAACTCGGTTTCGCCGTCAGTCCCGGTCCCGGTTGGCTCGTCGGTTGTTGTCCCGGTTGTCGGTGCACTTGTGGTCGGCATGTCGCCAGTCGAGTTCGCCGGGTCCGTCTCGGTTTCCGTCTCACCGGTTCCCGTCGCTGGGTCGGAAGAATCTGAACTCGTGCTCGGCTCGCTCGGTTCACACCCGAGCAGGGCAAGGCCGAAGATGAAAAAATGTAGATGGGTCTTCATGAGAGTCTCCGGCGACGGTTGTTTACGCTCGCAATTGGGCGCAAAGATGTCAAGTTGTCGCTGTTGACCCGGTTCGGCCAAACCCGTCGCGTGTTGCACGGTTTCTGAAATTTTTTTCCTGTTTTCTTGCAGCGCGCACTTTCAACCAAGTGGCGCTAAAACGTACACTCCTGATACCCGGTGCGTCTCCAAAGCACACTTCTACTACTGCGCGGAGGAAAACGAATGCCGCAACCACGACGCCTACTCATTGCACTTACAACAATATTTGGCTGTGCCCCCGAAATTCCCGATTATTCCGGTTACTGGGACGATGTCGAAAAAGAGCGCTGCGGCAACGGGGTCATCGACTTCCACTCCGAGGAGTGCGACCGAGGAGACGAAAACGCCGACGACGGTTTTTGCTCGACCACATGCAAAAAGGCTAGGTGCGGCGACGGTATCGTCCAACTCGACGAAGAGTGCGACCTGGGCGACGACAATGCCGACGACGGCAACTGCACCCGCCAGTGCTACGCGCCCCAATGCGGTGACGGCTTCGTCCAGCCCGGCGAAACCTGCGACCTAGGCGAGAACAACTCATCCGCGACCTACGGCAACGACGGCTGCTCGCTGGCCTGCGAGCCCCTACGCCACTGCGGAGACGGCATCGTCGAGCCCGGTATCGAGGAATGCGACGATGGCAACGACAATGAAAACGATGCATGTACAAGCGACTGCAAGCCCGCCGTTTGCGGCGACGGCATCGTGTTCACCGGCCAAGAATCGTGCGATGACGGAAACGACGACAACACCGACGCATGCCTCAACAGCTGCGAGCTAGCCACCTGCGGCGACAACTTCGTCCTGGAAGGAGTCGAGGAGTGCGACGGCAGTGCAAACTGCAACGAAGCATGCATCCGCGACCGAATCGTGTTCGTAACCGCCGAAACCTGGGACGGCGACTTCAAAGGAGCCGGCGAAAACCCAGGGATCCAAGGCGGAGCCGACTCCATCTGCCGCTCGCGGGCGCTGACAGCCGGGTTCAAGGGAGACTCGGACTACCTGGCCTGGCTGAGCGATGAGACGACTTCGCCAGCACAACGATTCTATCGTTCACCAGGACGGTATGTGCTGCGCGATGGCACGGTGGTGGCTAATTCGTGGGACGACCTGACCGATGGGAGCCTGCAAAACCCAATCAATATGACCGAGGATTTCGGCGAGCCGTCGGTTTCAATTGTATGGTCAAATACCGCGGCTGATGGGACGCTGGCTTCAGAGCAGACGTGTAATAGCTGGTCGTCGCTAGAGGTCGAGGTGAAGTCGCGGGCCGGAGGGACGACGCAGACGGATGCGCGCTGGACCAATGAGGAGTTGGTTTTGGCGTGTGCTTCGGAGTTTCATATTTATTGTTTCGAGCAGTGAGGGCAACATGAGCAATACCAATTGCGACGAGCCTGTCTTCTTGTTCATTCGCACGTACGTCCAAACGTGCCGGGCCGCCGGCCGGTTGGATCTCCAAGTGCGCTTCGACTCGCTGTAGGAGCTTCGACTCAACTGGAGGGCATGAGCCCGCTCAGTAGCTCAGGACCTAGATAGTGAAGGCTGGACTCTCGAGAAACTTTTCAAGCCCGTGTACCCGCAGTTCAGAAGCATTATCAAACAGATCCAACCCACGTACCTCATACCCTTGTGTATCCTGTAGAGTCACAAGGAGATCCAACAATTTCTCGGGCGATGGGACACACCCTTTTGTCTGTTCTAGGATCATCTCGCAAACATCTGCCACTACACCCGGGTACTCGTCAACATAGCTCCCGAGCACATCAAGTATGATAAAAGTCTTATGCTGATAGTGATGAGGATTGTTTACCAAACATCTCAAAATCTGCGCCCCTTGCTCACAAGGCTTACTCTCCCGGAGGGTCCAAATCGCTGAGTTTAGAGAGCGGGTAGACGAGTTCTCACGCGATGTCATTGCAATATCGAGAAGACGATTCACGAGCGGAGAGCCATCTATCCCCTCTTCCTTCACTAGTTTTGCTGTCATCACGGTGACGCCATCCCGAGCATAAGCAGTCGTCTCGGAGAAGGGACGGCTCGCATTAACGATTTCATGGAGCTGCTCAGTCGCCCAGGCGTCATCTTGAAAGCGCCAATTCCGCAGCGCGAGGAGCTCTCCGAATGCCTGGGCATGCCAAAGGCTCCCGCGTTGACGGACCGTTTCGATCCACGCTCGGGTCGCTTCTCGGTCAAGCGAGACCTGAAGCCAATCAATAAGATAAAGACCTTGTGGTGTATCCATTAGCTGAGGGTACTTCGCGAACAGTCGGCCGAGGAATTGTTCTGCGTCACTTTTTTCAGCGTTTCTATATGCCAAAATATGACGAAAGAGGTGAGCCCATACGTTGACTGTCTCATCTCTCTCAAGGTGTCTCGCCAACACCAACTGCCAAGCATCCCATGCCGGCTCTTTTCTCAGGATGAGACCTGCGTATAGGCAGGTCAAAATACTGTACGATAGATCTCTGGGCGGGTTCGGATAGCTTTGTGAATAGAGGATTCCGTCATCACGGGGAGTTTGCTTCTTCGTAACAATCGTACTGTTCCGACCTAACGCTGCATTGTCTAACCAATCTTTTAGCCTCTCGCACACACAATCAGTAAGCCCATCCACTTCTTTTCGCTCGGCGACCAGTTTCAAGGCCTCAGCAACCGATTTACGGTACTGTTCGCAACCAAACCCCTTTTCCTCAGCGTCCCAGAAGAATTGCAGGATTTTCTCTTCGCAGTACCCACTACTAGCAAGCTGCTCGAGGGCTTTCGAAACAGAACGATCATGCTTCCCCGGCTGTAAGTCACTGATAACTTCAAAGCATTCTTCAGGATTAGCTTTCGCCAGGTTGAGCAAATCTGTCGCGGCTTGGTCCCCTTGCTCAGCAAGCATGGAGCGAACGCTTATCTTGGTTGGCGCCCTTGCCGGCCGCACAATCCACCCTGATTTGTGATCAATGGATGGCCTCAAGTTTGGAAGAGCACGTTCTTCCTCCTGGATTTTTCTGCGAGTACTATTGTCGAGGGTTGCGGTATTAAGAAGGCGAAGTAGATGCAGTCGGTGTTGTCTAAATTCTCGCCGACCCTCTCGTCGCATTTTTGCATCACTCTCGAATGGGTGTGGAACCCTCTTCCAATCAAAAAGTGTATCTGCCAGGTTCTGCTGAATCTCACGGGGTAAAGTACTTCCAACCTCCCTAAATAATTTGTATGTACCTGTCGGCGCCATGTAGTTTTTGCCAACCCATAAATTACGTCGGTCTTGTTGCAGATAGTCAAGAATCGCATGAGGCGCTTTATCTGCTACCGTCGTCAGCCCCTGTAAGATCAAGTGATGTACCGTGACAAGATCATATCTCGCATGGCGTTGAACGAAGTCCTCGAAGTCGCTGGGGGAACGTTTCGCCAGGGAGGTTACAGCTTTAGCGACGACATTCACGAGGCCGGTCATATGGATCGACTCGGGCCAGCGAAGCTCGCCAGGATAACGCATCGGGTCGACGAATTCACTTCTTGCAAGAAACTTGAGGCCTCGTAAAAATTCCGGCATCAACGCCTCCAAGAACGCAGCAGGCTCTTGCTCAACAAGTGGTCCCAGCCCATGTGTTCCAATAGAAGATCCTTCAAAAAGTTGGCGTAAGTCTTCCCGGCGAGCTCGAGCTATTCGGCTCTCTGTCGTGTCCCATGAAGGCACGCCGCACTCGGCTAAACGTGCCGCAACTTCTTCTCGATAGTCCTCGGGCCCACGAGACTCCCACTCATCAATCGCTCCCCGCAGACTTTCTCGAATCCCAGAGAAGGCAGCGTTCGGCTGAAGGTCGAACAGTACGGGGATAAGAGCAGTAAGCTCTACGTGATTCAATCCTAACCTGTAACAAATTTTCTCAGCGACATCACATTCTCTCTTGCCAAGAGTCTTGAGGTTTCGGAAAAGCCTAGCTGCCAACACGAATCTGTCTTTTCGATGTTGGAGCCAATGACTCTCAACGAGATCGAGAACAGGACCCGGATATCCGGCAACTGCACGAAAAAGCAGGCCAAATCCATGAACTCGCGTCGGGTCGTCATGTTTCAGCATTTCCTCTGGCAATTCTTTCTTATAGAGATGCTGAAACCACCCCGCGCTGCGACCAACAGCAGCCCATGCATGAGTCCTATTAGGCGAAGACTGACAGAGCGAATGTTTGATGATGCCTATCTCGAACGGGAGAGCATACTTCACACTCCCAAGGAAGTCTAGCAACAAGTATCGTAGGTGTTTTCGTAACTCGTTCGACTTCCAAAGTGCCAAAAATTCTTGCTGGTAATGCTTCTCGCTTTGTTCTCGAAGGTAACCAAGCACCGACCACAAGCGGGGGCGGACTGCCAACCCCTGAGTCTGGAGTACTAATTCCTGAATTGACCTATTATTCTCGACTACGAAGCGAGAAAAGACAAACTCATAGAGAGATTGATGGCGAAACGAGATTTTTCCACGTTGCGTATCTTGGGTGAGCCACCCTCCACTGGCTAAGCTGCCAAGTTGTTGTCGGTACTCATCCATCTGTGGAAGTGGGCGGTCTTGCCTCTCGTGGAGTGTCAGCCACTCCGCCAGCTCGTAGAGAGCCTCCTTTCGCTGCGTTGCATCCTCGTGGCGAAGAACATGTATCTCCCAGAGTTCCCGGCGCATTGCATGATAGGTGTTGAGCTCGTCAGCTTGGGAGCTTTCCTGGATCAATTGCAAAAATGTTGCAAGTACCTGTGGTGAGCGGAGCTCCTCCCTTAGTTCACTCGGTAGAATGTTGAGGTCCTCAATCCCTGACGAAGTTAAAATCTGTTCGATCTCGCTCCACTCGGGAAGCTTGAGGTTTATCGACCTCGGCTCTAGCCGACCAAATCGTACATCATGCTCGTATTCGTAGTTCCGACATGCAACAACAACTTGAACGTGCTCAAGTCTACTGAGCCTTCCGATTGTTGACATTATGATCTGAAGTCGGGCTGAGCGCTGAACCATAAAGTTGCACAGCGAGTCCAATTGGTCGATAAGAACGACTACGGGACGCTCTCGGGAGAGTGAGGCGATGGCGTCAGAAAAGGGAATGGAGAGTCCAAGAAAATCTTGAAACTGTGGAAGTGTACGCACACTTTTGTCAAGACTATCGAGGCGAAGACAGACAAGGAAGATATCTTCCCGACTTTCAAGTTCGACCCCTAGGTTTGCAAGCAAGGCCGACTTGCCACTACCTCCCTCCCCAAGCAGTGCAATGACGCGGACATCTTGGTCGGAAAGTAACTGCTTGACCTCCTCAAGTTCAGGCCGAGGGATTGCGTGCCCGTTCGGTAGTGTTGACCTCCAGCCAGTGACACTTTGGGTATGAATGTCGAGTTCCCCTAGGAGCTCCTCGGGCGTCTTGCTAATGACTAATGCCCTTATTGGGGTTTCTGTACTTGGCGAGTGGTCAAGATTCTTGCGCGGATGCAATGCGTCGGGTAACGTGGGCGGCTTCGCTCTAGTGTCCGTCGGTGCGGCATAAAGCTGAAGAGAGAGCCAAGCGTATTTTCGGCAACCTGTTCGCGCAGTGCCTCTGCAAGGTTCATGCAGCGCGCGACGAGCCGAGACAATCGCGGCCTCAACATCGTCCAAACTGTTGCGAATACCCGCATAGATTTTTTCGGTGAGCAAAACCGAGTCTTGGAAATGGAGCGGAGACCGAGATGCAACGACCCACGGGATGCCAAGCCGGTGGAGCTCGCGGGCTGTGCTGCCCATGTGTCGGTTCTTCGGTTCCTGGTCCCCGCTACGACAGACACAAAGCACGATCATTCGGAGTGTTCGTGCAAATGGTTCGAGAGTCGTTGCGAGTGCAGTCGGGCTTGTTATATCCTCGCCCTCGAGAAGCAAACCGCCCGGTCCACCATGACACAACAAGTGGAGCACCCGGACATCGGAGCTAAGGGCTTTCCGAAGACTCTCACGCGAAGCATTCGCTACAACATCTCTCGTCGAGTCAAACGAAACCACGAGTTGGTGGTTTTCTGAATCGCTGTGCAATGCTCGCGGTTTGGGACAGGCTTCTTGGGACTCGCCCATGCAAATAATACTCTACCCCTTTTGTCGCCTTCTACGATTGCTTTCGTGTCTGGCCAGCGATATCGTAATGCGACGTCAGACGTCCCAAGACTAACGGGGCCGCGAGAAGCGAGTTCAAGCGGGAGTCCATAGATTTCCTCAGCGTCGGAGCATATCGTGAGGGCGTTGAGAGCCTTAGGATTAACCTTTGCAGCAACTAGAAACTCTCGAACTCGATTGCCGACACTACGAAGCTGCTCAGCATCAGCATATCCCGAGTAGATATGGAGAATATCCGAGATTAATTCCCTGGAGAAATCGAACTCAAACTGCTCAAGACGATCGCCTTCCCTTCGCCCGTAAGATTGGTTCCCGGCCCCAAACTTTTGTCGGCCTGGCGAGGGATGGACGATCAGTTCACAGTCGAGATCTTGATGCTCTACGGTCTCGCTCGTCGTCATCGCCGGACAGCGTACCCTGTGTCCACGTCCGTGCCTAGCTAGGTTCACTCTTCGGCGCTCGGATGTGTTTGTGTCCCCCGGTCGTGTGCCGTACCCTCGAACGCCACGATGGCCTCGTCGAACTACTTCATCCTAGAGTTTACCCGCGAGAAAAATGCGGGAAGCCCACACACATTTGACTTTGAGCCACAGACATACAGCTTTCACCTCCCCGAAGGTGGCATCAAGACGTTCAGGGTGGAGTGGAGTACGCAGTTGCTCGGTGAGCTCGCAGAGCTCGGCCACTCGGGTTGTGACCCGGACACAGCCCAACGTGTTGGCAACTCCCTAGCGCGAACCCTCGGACCTATCGGCTGGCTCGAACTCGGCGCGAAGATCCGCAACGCGAGTCTGGCCGGCCACCCGGTCGTCGTAGCGTTCCGGTTTAACGCCGCGGAACTCTACGCTCTCCCGTGGGAACTGCTCGTCGTTGGCGAGTCGGGTCAGCACTTGGGTGAACTCGATCGGGTCGCAGTGCGCTACGAGTGGCCGCAAACTGACACGACTGTTGAAAATCCGTCGTTCCGCGGCGACGGTCGTATTCTCTTTGCATGGTCGGCAGCAGGAGGGCCCGTGCCGTACATGGAGCATCAAAGCCTGTTGACCAAAACCTGGGCACACATGCGGTCCGAGCCAGTCACTTTGGCCAACGCCTCAGCAGCTGGCATCTCGGATGCTCTCGCAAAAGCTAAGGAGAATGAGAACCCCTTCGAGTACCTGCATCTCCTCGCCCATGGCGACCGTGTGGGCTCGAGCTTTGGCTTACTCTTGGAGAGTGATAGCGGGGCCGAGTGTATCGATCCCGGTCGACTCCGTCGGCTACTTGCTCCCTACGCTCCCACGCTCCGAGTGGTTGTCGTGGCTGCCTGTGACGGCGGTAATGTGGGCGATTTCGGCAACCAAGTCGGTAGTGTGGCACAAGCCCTCCATCGGGCCGGCTTCCGCGCTGTGCTCGCTTCCCGGAGTCTTCTGTCCGTTCAAGCCGCCAACCTCCTAACCGAAGCTTTCTATAACGCTCGCATCGTCGACAAACAATCGATCGAAGACGCAGTCGTGACGGCTCGGCGCCGTCTCATCAGTGAGGTCGCAACTCTGGATTGGGCGAGTCTGCAACTATATGCACGAGGTGACACGGCAATCCAGATCGAGAGGCCTTCGGGAGTTGGTTGTAACGAGATCGCCGGCGAACTACATGCCCGCAGGGAACGAAGAGCGGAAGAAACCCCACTCGTCCAAGCCCGAACCCAGATGGCTCGACGACCACATCCCGACTACATTCCACAGTTATCGCGCCAACGCGAGGCGATTGCACACCTTGTGCACGACGACTGTGTCTGTGTCGGCATCGTCGGATTCGGCGGCTACGGGAAAACCGAACTAGCGAGGGCCATTGCCTACGACTCGGCAATCCGTGAGCGCTTCCCCGATGGCGTGCTTTGGCTGCAACTTAGCGCTCAACCAAAGCTCCTGGGAGCGATACGAAGTATTCTTCGAACTCTCACGGGTCGACAATTTCACTTCGATGACATTGCAGAAGCTTTCCAGGCACTCGGGGATCTTCTCGCCCAGAAACGCTACCTGCTGATTATTGATGACGCATGGGACCTCGAAACACTACTACATGAAATGTCGTTCTTTCCACAGTGTGGATACTTATTTACAACAAGAAATCGAGCTCTTCTTCCAGGGTTCTGCCATGTTATCGACCTCGACAAACTATCCGAGGAGGACTCCTGCAAACTGCTATGTCCTAGCTCCACCCCCCTGACCTCGGGCGCTCCGACCAAACTTCGGGCACTCGCCGCGAAGGTTAGAGGATGGCCCGTGCTCATCATGCTCATAAGAGCACACCTGAGGTACCTAACCGAGTTAGGTGAGTCACTAGATAATGCCGCTCGCTATGTCTGCGAGAAACTCGACGAGGCCGGCCCAGACTCGTTCTCGGAACCTGGTAGATCCCGCTCGATTGCCCAGATCATCGATATGAGCCTCAATGCGCTGAACCCTGAAGATCGTGAAAGACTGCTTGATCTCGCAATTTTCCCAGAAGACCTTGATATCCCAAATAGCACTGTAGCCAAGCTCTGGAACTTACCTCGTCTTCAGGTGGTCGACGTCTGCTTACGGCTACGCAACCACCATCTCGTTGAGATACCATCCCAGCCTCTTGCCAACAACTCCGCGATCCGGCTACACGATGTCGTTCGCACGGACCTCCGAACTCGATTTCGGGAACGTATTCCGTTTGGAACACGAAAACTACTCGAAGGACATGGTCTTTCTCTGACGAAATTCGCCGAGAACCTGCCAAGGCAGGCCGACGAGCTTGGCGACTACATTACGAAGTACCTTCCGACTCACCTCATCGAAATCGAGGAGTGGGACGCGCTAAATCAAACTCTGTGTGACTTCGGCTATTTGCGAAAAAGAAGCCTTCTTGGCGAAGTCTACGAGCTTGAGCAGGAGATTGAACACGCGCTTGAAGTTGTTCCGCGAGCAAACGCTTCTGCCCTCAAAGCTTTGCTCAAGATTTTCCGGGACTGCTCACACATTCTCGTTGAGCACTGCGGGGAACTACCCGACATCCTGTACAATCGGATGATAGCGCGAGGGGTATCGCAAGCAGACATTTTGCACGACTACCGGCTCCCAGCGGGCCTGCCTGACCTCAGACTCCATGCTCCCCTCAACGAGTTGTACTCTGCCGACCGAGTGTATAGTGGTCACTGCCACTGTACGAATGAGTGTGTCCTGGTGCAGGAGGACACGCGACTAATCTCAGCTTCGTGTGATGGAACCCTCCGCATGTGGGACGTTGCTTCTGGGCGTTGCTTACGAATTCTGACAGGACATAAAGATATTATTGATTGTTGTGCATCTACACCGGACGGGACCCGTATTGTAAGCGGCTCGCGCGATGGCTGTGTTGTGGTCTGGAATGGTGAAACAGGTGAGCCAGCCCGTATGTTCCGCGAGCACAGGTCGGCGGTTAAGACCTGTTCGATTTCTGCTGATGGACGTATCATTGCAACAACTAGTAACGACGGTACGATTCGTTTCCATAACTTCGACACCCTGAGTGACGGAGTCATCTCGCTTCAACACGAAGACGGCTTCGGTTACCCGACTCCTCAGCGCTCAGCGTTGAGCGAGGACGGTGAACTTTTTATTCTGGTCACGACACGGAAACTCTATGGCTACTCTGTCTCTCGCCGCGAGCTGTTGTTTTGCATAGACTGTAAAATTGGTTTCATATCAGATTGCCGACTAAATAGTAGGAAGCAGAGGGTTTTCGTAGCAGGCCCTAATGGTGCTGCGTATTATGATATTGGAACCGAGATTCTTACAAACATGCTAACAATTGGGGAACAGTATTACCATGCAGGTTATCTTGGCCATGATAACGCAGGGCCGTGCTTTTTCCTAGCGCACTCGCGCCGAATAGATGTTTTTCGCCCGCATCGATCACGCCCGGTGCGGAGCCTTCGTGGCCACAGTTCCCTAATAAAACACTGCACGGTGGCACGGGATACAAAATTTATAGTAACCTGCTCCAGAGACCGAACACTACGAAGAATTCCGCTCTCACAAGCAGACGAGAGGTATCAAGGAGCATCGAACCCTCCTATCCTATTCGTTGCAGCCACATCCGACCAGGAATTTGTTGCCCTCACGACTGACGGCCACCTCAAGGTCTTTGATCCACAGAAAAAGGGTCAACTTTCTCGCACGGTTGATCTAGGAACCCAACGGTTAGAGCGTCGAGGCATCACAGTTTTTGGCACCACATTACTAGCTCTCGATAGCTCCCCCCGATCGAGTGAGCGGTCTGAGCTCATCGTCGTAGATCTCACTAGTCTAGACGTCAAACGATATTCGACGTTTGCCAAAAGGCTCAAGGTAAGTGCCTTGCTGCCATCTCGCTCTGGATGTATCGGGGCTCTAAACAACCAGCTTGCGTGGATAGAGTTCGGACAACGTCCTCGGCAGCTCGGGAGTAACCTCAGGTGGCCTGTAGAGAACTTGGTCATATCCCACGATTCAGGCCTACTTGTGACCACCCACAAAAGAGAGATCATACGCGTCGCAGATGCTATGACTGGCCAGGAAATACGGTTCTTTAGCTCAAGTGGTATCAACATCGAACAGTGCATCGCCATTGACGAGTCGAGCAGTTTTCTCGCTACTGGCGGGAAGAATGGTCAACTTGCGGTTTGGAACCTCACTCAAGGGGAGCTTGTAAGGGTCAACTCAGAGCATAACGATCGAGTGAACTGCATTGCAATCGACCGCGAGCGGCGACGACTCGTCTCGGCCTCAGACGACCAAACCATCCGAATCTGGGAGTTTGGGACGGGTCACTTGCTTGCATGCTACCGCGCTGAGTTCTGGTTCGAGACAGTGGCGATCTTGGATGACTTTATCCTGGCTGGTGACTCCGAAGGAAACACTCACCTTCTCAAGTACACGCCCGTAAAGGGGTAGCGTTAGGTCCCGACCTCAAGGAGCGTGACAAAAATGACTGAGAACAAGAAAGGTACAGGCTCCCGCCGGAAGCGACGGAAAAAGAAAGCCCAAAAAAAGGCTGACACCTTGGAGGGAAAAGTCGCTCCCTCCATCGAGGAGGCACTGAGGACCACCCAAACGTACGCGTCGCAACCACTCGTTCACGCAATCGAACGGCTCGCACTCGGCACAAGCGATGGCCCACTTCCAGATGAAGAACTCCCAGAATGGTTCGAAGAGTGGGCTCGAGCGACGTTGCTTGCCGGGCGTTTCGAAGTAGCTCGTTTTGCGGCTAGGTTTCTCCACCGGCATAACCACCCAGACAAAAAGCTCGCCGCGATCATGGTTGGGTTTACGGCCAAGGCATGTGACCTCGTCATACTCGAGCAGGGATTTACTGATACTGTGATTGCGCCAGACTTCGCCGAGTTTCGCGCCGCGTGTGCAAGTCTTCCCTCGGAGCTTGCCAACGCACTCGTGGCTGCTTGGTGGCCCGAGCATCGCCACGCCCCGAGTGCGACGGTCTTGCTCTCCTCAGATGTACACAAGCTTGATCTGCTCGAAGCTCGTGAAGGAGGTGGACTTGCCCGTGTCCTCCATAAAATTCGTTGGTTTGCTGAGGACACCGCCAAAACTGATGAGTACGCACCTCAGCATGAGGCCTTCATTCAGCGTGTTCGAGCGTTGATATTGCAGTTTGGCGATCTTTATCAAGTATCCCGCGAGACACTGCTGAAAACAATTGAGCAGGAAGCACTACCGGAGGTCTGTCGCCACTTCCTAGAACGAGCAGTATCTGCTCCTCTATGGCCTGAGGAGCGTCTCGTGCAGGCATTGCTCCTCACACGGGCGATTGATGGCACCGAGCATCAACAATGGTTACCTGGACTACTTTATAGCGCTGCGGAGGCGATATACGACCTCCGAGCAGTCAATCTGTTTACCCTGCGAATCGAGCTTCTCAATCGGCTACTCGAGCACGGGAAGCCACCCTACATCACAACGGCTCAACTTTATTTCGGGCGGGGTATAACGTCGTTGATCTTGGCACTTGAATCCCAGCAATTCGATGAGAGCCTCGCAGACCTGTTTGAGGCTTTTCAGATGGCCAAGCGAGATGGTGACTCACACACGATGGTCGAATCGGTCGCAATGGCTGCCCGTACTCTCCGGTCCAAATTTGCCGATGGTGATAGTCAAAAACGAGAACTCTCCTTCCGTTTGCTCAGCTTGGTCAATGAGCTGCACACCGTTGACCTGGACCCTAAACATCAAGCTACTCTGCTACATACGGAAGCAATCTTGCGAGGCTCGGAGGATCTGACTCTTGGCCTCGCTCTCCGCCAACAAGCCCTCGACCTACTTGAGCCTGGTGTCCCCTACACGGTAGATCTAAGCATTGAGAACGTCCGGGATCTTCGTCAGCTTGGTCGAATCGATGAGGCTGTTGCCCTGGCGAGACAAGTGCTGGCGTCACTGCCTGACCAAGCAAAAGCGCCGACTCGCATTGAAGTGCTCAGCGAGCTCGGCCTTACACTCGAGACAAAATCACCCGGTTCCGAAGAGGCGCTCGGTCATCTGCTTCAAGCTGCAAAGCTGGCTCGGGCTCGCTATCCCGTGAACGAAGCGTCTTGTCTTGTTCAGGTTGCCGATGTCGCGCACCGTCGTGGGGACGAAGAACTACTAAACGAATCTCTACTGCGCCTGGATGCATTACCAAACGTACCGCGATATCTCCGTGGAGCAGTCGCACAACTCAAAGCCCTTGCAGCTCAGACCCGTGGAGAGTTCGCGGAAGCGGATGAAACACTCGAACAAGCGACACGTGCCACCACGGGAACTGACCGCGTCAAGGTACGCCTACACCGTGCCGCGTTGAGGATTCGGGAAAATCAACGTCCTTCCGAGGACATTGATATGCTCGTGAATCGGGCGATCAGCGACGAGGTCAACGACCTTCTACGCTACGCTGAAGCATTCGCGTTTCATAGTAGGTTGCAAGTTGAGACTCTCCACCGGCTTGCGGCTTTCTGTGAGAAGCACGGACAGTATCACACTTCGGCCTTCATCCGAATAGAGCAGGGCGCTCACGTCGCAGCTATCGAGATAGTTGAACGCGCGCTTGCCGTGGACCTCGATAGCCTGGAGCGACTGCACTGCCTACATGCACTCATCATTGCTCAATCAGAAACCGGCTCTCTCTCGCGCCAACGGTGTGCGGAAGTCGAAGCGTTACTCGCCGAATACCCGGGAGAGTATCGTGTCCGCCTCGACTTCGCGGATGTACTCTATAGAAGCGCGAATGGAAATGTGGGAGTTCTATTGCGAGCGCGGGATCATTGCGAAAAAGCAATCCAAGACCTACAACCACATCGCCAGGCCTTGGAGCACGGTCATCGGCTGTTCATGACCCTCAGCTTTGAAATTATTGGCACCTCTCTACACTCGATGGATAAAGTCGCGGAGATAGCAACATCCCTGACTGACGAGAGGCCAGTCCCATCAATCGTTCGTGGCGACCTTCGGCTCAAGGCAGCACTTGTCATGATGCACGTCGGTCCTCTTCTTCATCCAAAGGTCCTAGCCGTCGTAGAACGATTGCTCAACGCGGCGCGCAAGGACCTAGGCGATACTCAACAAGTCCGGCTAGCCACAACTCGTTTTGTTTGGATCAACGCTCGCCAAGGCGGTCAAGGACGGCTCGGCACACAGCCCGCAGGCTTACCGAAAGGGCTGGCCGATGATGCTCCGATTTGGCTTATACAGCTTGTAGGGGGCTCAGAACACTCGGTCCCGCCCAAGTCACTGGCACGCTCAATTGATACACTACGTATCGCCCTCCAAATCCGTCCTGACATGGCCGACTTCGTACTGGCGCATGTAATCCCGCGCTGGTCCGAGATGCCAAGCGAGCAGCAACAACCGTTCCTAGACGTGGTCTACGAAACGGTTCAAAACACCCGCGAAATTGATAAGGCTGAACCTTGGAAACTCCTCCTCGCAGCGCTTCCCCAACCCCACAGTGGAGAGCCCTGGCAGCTAAGCTCGATTCGCAAGTTCGCCGATAACCCGGATGTCACCAACCCGGTTGCAGATCCAACTGGGGATCGTGCTGAAACAAACGACGCCAAGATTATGCGCCTGTTTGATGAGGGGGTGGCACTGATGGACCAGTGTCGCTACCGTCGGCTTGGAAAGGACACCGCCTCGCTCGTTACCCGAGCGCGGGAAATGCTCGCCCAGGCCGTTGAGCTCTGTCGAAAACAGGCGGAAGTTCCACTGTTTGGCTGCCTCGTTTCACTTGGTAATGCGTGGAAGTTGCCGCATGAGCCGGATCTGTCCCGGACGTTTCGTTGCTACGCTGAGGCTGAGAAACTCGCAGTTGTACCGGGCCAAAAGGCCCAACTCTGGAAAGTCAAAGCAGACGCACTTTTACAACGAGGGGGTGAAGAGGATATTCGGCGAGCCTACGAGCTTGTCGGTCGCGCCCTCGAGATTCGGACCGACTGGCAGTACGTCGAGACTCAAATTTCTGCGGCCAACGTGGCCAAAAAGCATCCCGACTTCAGCGAAGTGGAACGGGTAAGTCGGGCAGTGGAGCACCTCATGGACGGCGTTCGTGTCCGACCGTCTACTGCCGAAAAATACCTCGACTATCTTCGCCAGTTACTTCATGAGTGGGGCCAGAGGTCACCGACAGACACGCGTCCTCGGCAGTTTCTCGATGAACTGCTCCGCACGTTCCCCGACCGAGCTGACGAAATTAAGACAATCCCTCAAGGTGACCTCACCAAGTATGCCGGGCTGATCGTATCGATGCTTGAAGACCCAGCAGTGCAAGCGTTTTCGGAGATTCGTCAGCATCTCTTCTCACGTGATGAGCGACGTCAGCAACTCCAGTTCGCACAGAGGCTTGCCAAACAAGATAGTGAGGTACTAAAACGGTTGCTAGACCAAACGTGTCTTCTCGATAAGCCGAAGGCGCTTGTGGAGAAATTACGGACGGTCGAGAACAAGTTGGAAGGTTCGTCCCCTCAAGTACGTGCAGGGCTCTGTTGCGGGCGAGCGCATCTCATTGTCGCTCTTGTCCCTCACGGAATCCACTCTTGTGCGGAAGCCCGCGAAGCGACAGAGATCGCGTATAAGAGCATTACCACTATCCAGAGTGTTCAATCGAAAGTTCGACTACTCCACGAGTTGGCAAGTCTGTGGGCGCCATATAACCACGTCGACGCGCCGGTTCTCGATTTCGCGTATGCTCGTGATCTTTTGTTTGAGTCACTCGAACTCCAAGGTGGAGAATCGTCAGCGATTATCGACACACTTGAATCACTAGCACGCGCGTACCGGTATCTCGGTAAATATGAAGAGTGTAAGCACTTCTACCAGCTCGTGTTGGCCCGTGCGCTGGCGGAAGGGCCTGCCGACCTAGCTGGAAACACTCTCCACAATCTCGCAGAACTCGAGGCACAGCTGGGGTACGGGGGACGCATCGAACGTCTCCGACGAAGTATCACACTCATCCAAAAAGCTATCGATGCTGCTGAGTCCGGCGAGAAAAAGGCAGAGTTCACAGCTAGCCTTGCATGGGAGCGCACCGTCTTGGCGGATCTTGTTCCCGAGGACGAAACCGTGGAGATGCTACGGCTAGCCCAAAAAACCTTCAAAACTGTTGACGTGACACTGCTCAGGCCACAAGCACGTCAGTTCCTACATCGAAACCGGGCTGTATGTCTTGCTCATATCGAACGACTGACGGGAGGCCGGAATGCGGAGGTCCGTTTCTGGCGCAAGCACCTAAGCGAACAGAATCGAGAGACGTACCCCGGGGCGTACGCAACGGCGCAGCACAATCTTGCAACGGCATTGTTGCGAACCACGGAGATGACCCGCGAAGAATTTCGCGAGGGGATACAGCTCTCTGAGGATGCTATCTGCGAACGCACGCTCGAACGAGACCCGCGGCATCACTGGGAAACGGCCCTGTTGGCGGGTTGTGCCTTGGTCGATGCTCTCCACGAACACGGGAACCTCCCTGCAACTGTTCTTCCAGGGTCTCGTAATCAGTCCGGCGAGGCTGCGCGAGAATGGCTCTCGCGTGCGATCCAAGCAGGTCGCGCACTTGGCCCTGGCGAAGAACTCGTCACAGCAGCACTCGCGCTCAATAGCCTCGCGGGTGCTGCGAACCCGAACACGCGCCTCGAACTTGCGGAGGAGTCGTGGCACGCGATTATCCAAGCTCGCCCATATCTCGTACTGCATCGCAAGCTCCGCGAGCGTGAAGCGTTCGCGGCCCTGCAAACGGCTTTGAACCTGATGGCGGGTTTCGTTCGCTCAGTTAGTCTCCTAGAATTTGTATCCGCACGACCCGGTACCGATGTCTATCACTCGCCAGACAATTTTATTGTGATCGGAGGGGAAAAGGCTGGTGTCTTACTACGATGGCTTACACGTGGTTTTGAACCGTTTCGCCGACCGCTTCGCGCCCGGTTATCCCGGCCAATTTCCGTTTCGCAGTCATCATGGGATGATTGGACCTCTGCACTCGATTTTGGGGAGCAACACTCAATACTTCGTGCTCTTGCGGAGATACGCAAGGCCTGTCCAAAATTTCTTACCGAGGACAACAACTTTGATGAAATGTGGAGATGGTTGAGGGTGAATCCGGGGGCGGTAGGAGTCGCAGTCGTCCAAGCTACACCGAGCTCACTCTGTATCCTTGTCCGTTTCACCAAGGGAGGCAAAAAACTAGTTGAAGCTCTCGGTGTGCCACTGTCGCCTCCCCCTTCTGATCCTCATGCGTACGTAAATAGTATGAGAAACCCAGATGTAGATTTGTCTACGCGCGAGCATGCCATACACTCGTACACACAGTGGCTCCAAGGTGGACTTGTCGACCCCATTCTTAAACATCTCAAGGAACGCCCCAAATGTGTTCTATGGTGCCCATCTTCAAATCTCCGGCTCGTTGCTCCGTCGTCGGTGTGGAAGGACATTCCCGTCGTAACATGCGCGTCGTTCGAGCTACTCGGGCAACGTGAACTCGAGGTCAGGAAGAGGTCGACGATGATTGCGATGGCGAAGCCGGACCGAGACTCGGGTCCAGTCGGAGACGACCCCTGGTTTCGAGCTGTGAAAGAGCTTCGCTCGACCGCTGAGAAACGCGGACCAACGAGGATTGTGGGGAGTATCTACGACTCATATGGCTATGCTTTGTTTGGCGAAACACCCACCGTTCGAGACACTCCCGCTAGTCCTCAGAGCTTACTGGCGGAAGCCGAGCTACACGACGTAATTGTGCTGCTTGCACACGGCAACATGGATGATACAGGCAATGCCCGGATCGTTGGAGTTGATCGTGACGGAGCCCGTCGCCCCCTCGATGTTGCAACACTCGTTCGCCACCCTGAGAGCTTCGCGGGTGCAACGATCATTCTTCTCTCGTGCGAAACTGGCTTGCTCGGAGGGGGGCTCGCAGAACCCGGAAATATCGCGGGAACCCTGCTGAGCGCAGGAGCACGCTGCGTCATCGCGCCGCTGTGGCCGGTCCGTCTTTCACACGCGGTCGCCGTCGGCAATGAATTGCTCAACGGCCTTGCTACTGGCAAGAAGCCGTGGGAAGTACTCACGACTTTGTTCACGAACAACGCCGAGCTTAGAGGGCAGGCACAATTCGGCTGCTGGATTTCCTAGCTTTGTGTCTGGGCTTTCGCTCGTTTTATGGCCCACAGAAGGAGCTTTTCGCCGTGGTCTCTCCATTGCGTGAGCGTGTCGAGATCGATGCCAAAATCATCAGAAATTTCCTGTTCGAGCCCAGAGTTTCCGCGTGCTTCTTGAAAACTCTTTACCGCTGTCAAGAAGTTGGACGGTGCACACGGGATCGCAGGCAAAAGATCGGCGCTTGGAGGTTCTTCGTCGTCCGTTCGTGTGGGCGGATCTTTCGACTTCTCTGAAGCTTGTTCAGAGCCTTTCTTAGAGGCCATAAACGATTCGCCGAAAAAGTCTGTTGCCGTCACCAGCGGCCGCACCTGATTTTTTGCGAGGGGCAATCGAGCCGCTGGATCTCCAAGGAGAATCCAAGAACGAAGATCGTGATAGGCGAGCCATGTATGACTCGAATACAACAACCTCGATTTTTCACTTGTTGTTGCGAACGGGGCAAGGAGCCAAACGAGAGGCATACGGGCTTCTGCTGCTATTTTACTGAGTGTGATCTCGTTGGGCTTGTGCTGCTTTCGTAGCTGCTGGATTGTGGTACGTACCCGCTTTTGAATCAGCAGGGGCAAGCTCTCAGACGACTCAAGAAGGCGACGAACGACCTCGTCCTCCCGCGCCATCGCACGCTGGTAGATATCGGTTACATCATGGCTCGAACTCAGGATTGCATCTCCCAACATGTGCCTTGCCACTCCGAACCGACTACCAGAAATCAGTTCATCAAATGTAGCCTGGAGAGCACGTGGACGTGGTCTCAGACGGCTTCGACCATCTATCTGCTCGTAAGCTGCAAAGGTATACATGAAAGCGGTATCGATATGCCCAAAGATCGCTAGTGGGCCGTCTGGATTGGCGAGAGCAAGCTGAGGTTGTAACGCGACAAAGGGTCGATCACCGGCCACTGTTTGGCTCACATCAGGTGCTTTGCCGCCAACGGAGCGGAGTCGACGCATCATCGGTGCAAATGAGCTCGACCTCGGAGTTCCACCACTAAAACACGCATAATTGAACCAGACTCCGTTTTTCAAGAAGGGACTTTCGCGGATCGTATCGAGGTTTAGGGGACCAGCCTCCGTGACCATCCTGCCCTGAAGTATCCGTTGTCCCTCGACTTTCTGCTTCGTTACGCCAGCGCCATGGCTCACCGAGAGCAAAACCGTTGGAGCGTCTCTTTGGAGTTCCTCGCGAACCTTCCCCCACGAGGTGTGCTCGGTATCAGCGTGTGGTCCGCCAAACACAACCTCTGCAGCACTGTGTTCTTCCCGGAAATGAGTGAGAAGTGGCTTTACTAGCATCCCGTGGGCGATATCGACAGCATCCTTCTTCTTCGCCACTCCGTGTGGAGAGTAGACTACGATCTGAGGAGTGTCCCGCGACGACTCATTACGTACTGATGTCTCTGCGCGAACGACTTTCGTTGCGTATGTTCTGTAGTCATCTATGTTCGGGAAGCATAGCCTTCCAACTGAAACATGATCATTCATCATGATATCGTAGGAAGCTGGAATCTGATCAAAGTCTCCGAGGATCAATAGGTAGTATGGCTGCTCGACTCGGCGAAGGCTTGAGTACTGCCGGTAAAATTCGTTGGCTGTTTGCGAGCTAGGTATTGCCCACTCTTGGACATCGAGACGAAAGGTCGACTTTTTCAACGCAGCACGACGGAACTCGACGAGTTCGGCAATCGCCTCCCGCAACTCCCGACCCGTGTCGGAGTCGGGGAAGAGAACGCCCCAGCCTTGGCTCATGTCGTTGAGCCCGTCCCGAGTATTTCTCAGATACTCGGTATCGTCGGTCGAGGTTGTTTCGAGGCTTGGCTGGACCGTTGAGAGGTCGCTGCCTAGTTCAAATTCTGGGAACGCCGTCGAGCTCTCGAGATCGTACAGGAGCGGGTAGGCTGTCGGGTTGAGGGGGGTGTTGCTCATGTTTTCCGCGAGTCACTGTCGTACGCTTGGGACTTCCGCTATTTCCGAGTGGAATCCGTCCGAGATCCAGGAATTATTGCATTTTTGGTATCCGCGAGCTTCACGCGCTTCCTCTATTTGAAATTCAAGATTCCGCTATTTCGGCTAAGCGCGAAAGCCACTGCCTCGTCAGCCGGTAGTTGTGCACCCGTTCTACACCCGGTTTCGCAGGTTCGATAAAACCCGTTTCACGCCAGCGCTTGAGCCAGTTGCGTGCACTCTTCGCTGTTACATGAAAACGTTCTCGAAGCTCCGAGGATCCAAATTCTTTGTCGAGAGGCTCGAGGCCAACCTCTGGATGAATGAGTGTACCCGAGCAAAAACCCCCAACACTTACCACATTTGGCCATCCACACGGGCTGACAGCTTCGCCTCCGAGGATGGGTCGGGGGTCGTTCGCGGCTGAGCCGATCGAGGTAGCGAAAAAGAGCTCGCGGCAGATGCGATGCGAGATTGAGCAGAGTTTCCGCCACCGCCACCCCGACCTGCTCGACGACCCGCTCTGTTTTGTACGCTGCCCATTGTGGTGATGAAGTGCCGTGGGTTCGGTTTGCGGACACCGAGGACGGCCCCGGGCGTGAGCTCGTTCCCGAGCGATGTGCTGTCCATCCCGTTGGCAGCTTTGGCTTTGGCACCGACTTCGCTGCCTGCGTACTAGCAGATCCAGTTACAGATGTACCGATCACGCCGCCGCTGATGGGGTGCGACGGCGAGGCCAAACTCGTTGTCGGCGAATCGGCGACGATCGTGGGTTTTGGCCAGTCCGATGATCCCGAGCAACCCTATGGTATCAAGCGTCAGGTCACCACCGAAATCGCCGGGTTTAGTTGGGATGAAGTATTTGTCGGCAATGAGAATGAGGGGGCATGTTACGGTGACTCAGGAGGCCCGGCCCTGGTCCAACTCGATGATGGAACCTGGCGGGTGTTCGGTGTTACCTCGTGGGGCCAACCAGGCTGTGGTGCGGGCAACTACTTCTCCCTCGTTCACAATGGCATCGACTGGATCGAGGCGGAGACTGGGATCGATGTGACGCCGTGTCACGACGGGCTCGGCAATTGGGACCCTTCCCCCGCCTGCGAGGGGTTTGCGGCCGGCGACCCGGGGGTGGCAGAGGGAACTTGGGATACATGTTCATTTGGCCAGACAAGTGGTCCTTCATCGACCTGCGGGCCCGCCTTTGACCCGAGCCCCGACACTACCGCGCCCGAGGTCACCATCGTCGATCCCTATGATGGTGCCCGCTACAATACCCAGGGAAACGACATTGATGTCGAAGTCGAAGTCGCAGTCGAAGATGTCGGTTGGGGCACAGAGCGTCTCGTCTTGAGGGTTGTCGAAGAAGACGCTGTCTTGTTTGAGCTCGAAGATAACACGGCTCCCTTTACCTTCCCCGCGTTTTCATTTCCCACCGGGGTCTGGACACTCGAGGCAGAGGCGACCGACCGAGCGGGTAATGTCGGTACTTCGGAGCGGGTGACATTTGGTGTCAACACAGATCCTCCACCCACAGAAGGGGGGACCAGTGGCGAGACCGATGGCACAAGTACGGGCGCGCCGGAAACCACCGACTCGATCACGGGCAGTACCGATGATGGTGAAACAACCGAGGTTGGCGGGACCGAGTCGACCGGCGGAAATATTGACGACGAGGGTTGTAGTTGTCGGAGCACGAACACTGACGGGGGCGCGGCGGCCCTCGGTTTGTTGGTCATCGCGGGTCTGTGTCGACGACGGCGTCGGGCCGGGCTCACTGCGGTCGCCGGCCTGATGCTCGTCAGCGGCTGCGCCGACCCAACCGCGACCACGAGTGACACGCAAACGAGTGAGCAGACAAGCGAAACGGACGGTACGACAACCGGAGGTGAGACAACCGAGTCGACTATCGACACGGCCGACACGGACGAGACGACTGGTGCCGAGATGACTGGGCCTGCCTGTGGCAATGGTCAGGTCGAAGAAGACGAGCTCTGCGATGATGGCAACCCCGAAAATGCCGATGGATGCAACAACGATTGCACGCCGTCAGGCTCCGAAGTGTGGCGCACATACATTCCCGGGTCGGGTAACGTCGGAATCAATGCACTCGAGTTCGATGGCGCCGGAGAAATCATCGCCGCCGGGTACAACGACCGAAACGGCGAAGGTTACGAGGCATGGCTGGCAAAGTTCACAGTCGACGGTGACCTAATCTGGGAGCACACACTCTCTGGGGTCGCCATCGATACGACATTTCGCGATGTCACAGTTGATGTAGATACAGACAAAATCGTAGCTGTCGGGTTCGCCGAAGACGAGGAGTTCGACTCGTTGATCGCCACCTACGACAGCAGTGGTAGTCTCCTCTCCGCAGACGAGCGTTCGCTCGATACAGACCAAGATCTGCTCATTGATGTCGTCGTCGCGGGGGACCTGTTCATCACCCTTGCGCTCGTCGGCGCCGATGCGACACCCAACGTGACGGCGTTTGACACCAACCTCGACGTGGCATGGACGTTTTCGGCGCCGGATGGGGGGAGCGGAGGTTCGCTCGCCCGGACCCCAGATGGCCATACGCTCACTGCCATCGGGGTACAAAAATCCAGTGAAAAAAACCTTCTGTTGGCCAAACTCGACGACACTGGTGCGGTCAAATGGACACGTACCATCAGCGATCCATTGACCTACTACCATCCAAATGATGTGGTAATCGACGGCGCGGGGAGTGCTGTTATTTGTGGGGAGCTTGCGCGCACACAGGCAGCCGATGTATTGTTGGTGGCCGTCGATGAGAGCGGGAATGAACAGTGGAAAGAGCGCTATCCAATCGCAGGCCCGGGCAACGATTGGTGCAATCGAGTGACGTTTACAAGCGACAACTCGATCGCCTTTGTCGGCACCGCATTTACCCAGACACTCGGCTGGGAGGCGTGGGTCGGAAAAGTCGATACAAACAATGGCGAGCTCCGGTGGGCCCGGACCCTCGGTGGTGAAGGCGCTGTGTCGGATGTAGGCAGTGCAATCCTCGGGTTGCCAGGTGGCGAGTTAATTGTCGGCGCATCGATCAGTGTCGACGGTTCCCACCGGACGCTGATTCGTCTGACTCCGTGAGCGAGAGTTTCGAACGAGCAAGCGAATCTGGCGCCGGCTTCTCGACTGTCGGGTGTACCTCAAGTACGATGCCCTGGAAATCGAGAATCACATCACGGCACCGAGGCCCGCGACCTGGCAGTCGCCAGACATTTACAGCCTCGGTACGATCGTCCACAGCATTTTACTTGGTCACACCGACCTGCACCTGCCCGGAGTTTCGCGGTTCACAGCGATTTCAACGAATCGAGCACAAGATTTCGGAATCATTCATTTTTTCATATCTCGAAAACCCGCATGTCTCGGAAAGTTATCTTGCAATCGTGATAACTGTCGCGGGACCTTCCTCTGGATCGAGATCGACATTTCCAGATGAATCCTCGGACATGCGCAATTTAAACACTTTTTGAGGTTTACTGGCGGTGAGCTTGAACCTCTTTTCTCTGTCTTGATAATTGCGTTTCTCGAGACGCATCCGATATGACCTGTTGAGCGCGATATCAGAAATGACAATCGGGCTCTTTCCAATCCGTTTCCCATCGAGGAACACGGTCGCCCCCTTTGGGCGGGTGACGACCTCAACTCGCCCCAGGGTTGGCGGTGGAGGCTCGACTGTAGGCGGTTTCGCGGGGAGCTCGCTTGCGGATCCTTGGGGTTTTGGAGGGACACTCGGCTCGGGAGTATCACTCTTCGGGAGCTCAGCTGCTCGCTGTTCTGGACCTTCTACCGGGGTCGATTGTTCCGGGCCGCCTGGCCTCGAGGGCCGAGTCGGCGGCTGCTCGCCATTTTTTGGCAACGTGCGCCCGGTCGCCCGCTGGTGGGTCCTCGAGTGCTCGGTCGACAACTGCTCAACAGTTGGTTGCTGGTAAATCCCCAAACTGTATAGTGCGAGTCCAAGTAGGACGAGATTGACGAAAACAGCGAGTCGCACCGGCCATCCGCTTGCGGGGACGATCTTGAGCTCTCCCACTGCATCCGGTAGTTTCAGCAACGCAGCGGAGAAGTCCTCTGCAGTCGAGAATCGGGCATTCTGGTCTGCAGCAAGGGCTTTGTTGAGTACACTGTTGAGACCTACGGGTCCTAGGTGCTCAAGTGACACATCTTCAACGTTCTCAGCTCTTTTTTGTAGCTTTTGTCGATCGGTCGATAGACAAAATCTTCGTGCTCCGCAGTCATTCGCTTGTATTGGACAAGCGTGTAAGAGCGGAATCGGAAATTGTATCTCGGTTGCAAGACGTTGACAGGCTAGCACGCTCGACTACGGGGACTGGTGAACTCGAGGATTACCGTCTCAGCGATGACTGTTGTTTCTTTAAATTGTGCCCCGAGATCCAGCAGTACGAGTCAGGACATCCTCAGCTGATCGAGGGGGTCTACTTCCCACTTTCTCTGTGGCCGGCAATCTTGGGTTCCAAACAGTGCCAAGGCTCTCGTGGTGGACGAATCGCTGATCTGACCCTCATCGGAAACGGGGGGAACCTGTGATGAGCGCAAACCCAATACATCCTAGGGCATAAACATCCGTGGCATTTGTTGCGCGTTCTTCTCGCCATTGCTCAGGTGCTGCATACCAGGACGAACAAAAGTGTTTAAGTGTCCCCTCAGACGTAACGCTCGCAAAAAATCGCGCAATACCATAGTCACAAATCTTCCAAGTTTCACCGAATTGGAGCACATTCTGCGGCTTCAAGTCACGGTGTACGACTTGGGGAAGCTCCGATAGGCCGCAAGAGGGCAAACCTTGTCTCCCAAGTATTTAGCAAGTTTCATCTCGCGGTTTTCACGGTTGTCCTCGAACTGCTTAAGTTGTTTGATTGCGACGGACTCACCATCTGGGCTTCTTCCTTCGAAAACTGCTCCAAAACCCCCTGACTTCCCCAAAGGGCTGTCGAAGTCAACTTCCCAAACTTGGCCGTTGAGATCAATCTTTGTCATACGATATTTTCCTTGTTGAATTGCTTCGGTAAGAAACATGCTACTGTCCGTAGCACTACTCACTCTCTATTGTCGTCACTCTTCCAACGGTAAAGGCAACCTCGCCGTGACGCGGCGGCACCAAGGTACTTCGCTGCACGTCGTCTTACACGATTAGAAGAACCTGAAAAATCGAGAAGACAGTGAGCGGGGTTTTTTGGCCCGGGGTCAGATAGTACCGGCACGTCGGCGACACCATTCACTTCTTCGGAGCACTCAGAAACCGTCACAGCCCAAGCACCGAGAGTCTTGAGCCCACGAGCTGTGAAGCGTCGTGTAGCATCTTCGGGGCTCGTGAGTCCTTCGCGGTCGACTGACAGCTTGCGTTCGTGGTTTTTGCTTGGGAGGAACGCCATGCTACTCGGGCGTCCACGCTCATCCGCATTTTTGGGGTTGAGCTGAGTGTAGAGTTTCTCATCGGGATTATCGAACGGCCTACTCTCCATAAGTATCACCATCCTCAAGTCGAGGAGACAAAAAGTCGAGAGCACTTTCTAGTGTCGACACAGTTGATTCATCCCACTTATTCGTAGTGATATTAAGTGCCTCAGCTAAAAATTCTTCTTGTTCGGGTTCTGCTTCGAGGCTGACCTCCCAAGGTCCTGAAGTCCACTCTGCCCGTACACCTCGCTCTTCCGTTCCGTACAGCGATGGGCGAGGAAGTCCCGCGTCCTCGATTTGACCGAGGAACTTCTCGAAACGTTCCAGCGTCCGCCGGTCAAGTGGTTTGGATTCGGGGTTGAGCCATCCCGGACCTAACATCCGAAGTCGGGCGAATTGAATATGAAGTTTCGCTGCCTCCGCGAGCTCGATACTTTTGATTCGAGTGACTCGAAGGAGTTCTTCTCCCTGAAAAATTCCTTTCCCTATAATTCGAACTTTGTGATCGAGAAAGCTGTTCCATTTCTCGACAAAGTCTGAAGTCGCAACACAATGGACAGCTGTATTCGATTCATCTGTGATCAACTCGATGCGACCACGTGATGCAGATCTCGAGTCAAACACACCGACGATCTCAACATCGTCTTCGCTCTGTGGTTTGCGTCTCAGCTTCCGAACAGTGTCACGCCGAAAGGACGGACCTGTCTTTGCTTTGGGCTCCCGCGCCCAGAGGATGTGCTCATCCTCACCTAGTTCGTCAGCCATCTTGACCAAATGACGCCGAGCCGCACCTGAATGGATTTCAGAAAACCCAGATTCGATATCGTCATGGAGAGTATCCCGCGCCTTGGTGTAGTACTCGCGATACGGCGGCCACAGCTCTCCGGCAGGTTTAGGCAAGTCCAGAACGACACCGACACATCCTGCGTGACGATCGATGTCAGCGATTGCCAGCTCAAAGTCGGCGAAGCCTTTGGGAACCCTCTCTCGTTGCGGGTTTTCCTCGCGCCACTTGGCTTTGGCGATTGCCTGAATCGCCTCAGAATAGGCTTGCAGCGCCTTGACCGCACTCAGAGGGAGTGTGTGTGCGTCGAAGCGGCGACCGTGAAAAATGGGTTTGGTGAAGAACATCCTGCACCCGCCAAGGAAAGTTTGCCTCGATAGGGGATACCACACTAGTCGCCGTGGGAGACAAAAAATGCGCGCGCACTGGATTGAACGCGCTCCGATGGGCGCTCTACCTGAGACCAAACCTGCCGCGGTTCCCGCCTGAAGTCGTTGTGGAAATAGCGATCCTGTCAGTCGCCAGATAGACTGAATTGCAAGGGGGATACACTCGAATAACAGATCTAGTCATATGTCCCTTGAGAGATCGCATTTTCGAAAGAAACCGATATTTGCGAGTCAAGAAACCTCGTGTCCGCGACGACACTGTTTATCGTTACAACGATTTCAGCATACGCCTCAAGGTGCGCTGAATCGTCAGTAAAGGACCAAATATCGTATGGATCAAACGGAGGTTGCTGCGCCCATGTTGCAACCGCCTCCCCCCGAACACTTATGGTCACCAGGAGCTCGACATCGTTTAATATTGAAACTTCTTCGACTTCGAATTTGTAGTATTCGATTTCTATATCGTCAGGTCATGCTGCAAATGCGACCAACCTCCGAGAGTTGTAAAGCACGTTGCAAATACAAATTCATGGAGAGGGTGGAGCGGCTTTAGGTGGGCAAGCCAAGCTTCCCGATCCATCCAACTTGCGAGAAACCGTGTTGAGCCTGCCTGCATGGCTATACACATACCGCGAATTTGGCTCCACGTGAAGCGAAGCCGAGTATAGCGGGGCCGAGCCCTCACTCCTGCTCAAAACAATAAATACTCGCCAAAGCAGCACACCAGATCGGTAACTCGTGGAGCGTCCACTCGCCATTTGTCTCGGTTGTATTGCCTACCCGCGAGTACACATCATCCGAGTTTTCCGACCAGTCCGCGCACGTCTCCTCGGTCGCGGGCGTCCCATCGGGAGCGGTGTTCGACCAGGCAAATGCCTCCCCTGGCGGGCCTCCCTCCTCGGAAAGGTTGATCGGGTTTTGCAGCGTACCGTCGGTCAAGTCCTCCCACGACTCGGCGACCACGGTGCCATCAGGCAGTACATAGCGGCCTTGTGAGTGGAAAAACCGTTGTGCTGGTGATGTCTCGCTGTCGCTCAGCCACGCCAAAAAATCGGCCTCGCCTTTGAGGCCGGCGGCGATGGCTCGTGAGCGGCAAATCGAGTCGGCTACGCCAACGCCACTGAGGGTCGACGCCGACTTGAGGTTCCCGTGATGCGTGTTGCTGGTTGCGAACACGATGCGGTCACGGATGCACAGCTCGTTGCAGTTGTCCTCGCCGTCGCACTCTTCGCCGGTCTGGACGACCCCATCGCCACAGGCCGGCAGCTCGCACATGCTCGTGCATGTATCGCTGTCGTCCGCGTTACCGTCGTCGCAAGCTTCGTGGCCTGCATGCACATAACCGTCGCCGCAAACGGCATGCTTGCATTCTGTTGTGCATACATCTTGATCGCTCTCGTTGCCGTCGTCGCACTCCTCGTAGTCGGCATCGAGTGTACCGTCGCCACAGGTGGGCAGCGGCTGGCAGTCGTTGGAGCAACCACTACCGTAGGGCAAGTCGGTATTGTCCTCGCCTAGGTCGCAGCCTTCGCCCGGTTGGACGATACCGTCACCACACTGCGGCAGGTAGCACAGGCGGGTGCAGTTGCCGTCATCGGAATTTTCGTCGCCTAGGTCGCACTCTTCGTTGAGCTGGATAACCCCGTCGCCGCAGCGGGCTTTTTTGCAAGTGGGGCTACAGAAGCCGCGGGAGTCGTTGTCGTCGCCCTCGTCGCATTCTTCGGAGTGGAAGTCGATGACCCCGTTGCCGCAGCGCTCTTCGGCGAGGTTGTCGAAGTAGCCCTCGTAGTTGGGGATGTCGGGCGCGCAGGCGAGGATTAAACCTCCGACAAAAACGATTGGGTACTGTTGTATGTTCACTTTTCCACTCCTTGGATACAATAAAGATGTACCGACATCCATTGACACGACAGTGGGGCTTTGTCGGTCCACTCGGAGCCAGTTTTAACCTGCCCGACCCATCCAGCCCCGTCGAGCGAGGACCAGTTGTTACAGCTCGCTTCGCCGAGGGAGTGGCCGGAGGTGCTGGTGTTTGTCCATACAGCCGTCGGTAGCGGGAGGACTTCTTCGCCAGACTCGTCGCGAATAATCGCCTGTTGCGGACCCGAGGTCACAAGCTGATTCCAATTAAGCGCAACCGGCTCGCCACCCTGCGGCATCACATACGTCGCAGTCGGACTATCCTGGGCACCACCGATCCGTGTAGCCGCATCGGACGTTGGCAAATTGTTGTTGTCGCTGAGCCACGCGTAGTAGCTGCCGGGCAAACGGTTGACGGCCAAAGCCTGGCAGATAGCATCCGCGCGTGCGACCCCGGTGATATCTTCGTCGACCAGCTCGGTCGCCAAATCGCCGGTAAAGCTAAGGCTCGTGACAAACACATAGCGAAAGTCGCCCCAGGAGCATTGCTCGGGGTCGCAGAGGACACCATCTTGGTTGGTATCAAAGTGCTCGCAGGCTTCGTATTCCTCCTGCAACACACCATCGCCGCACTTGGGGATGGACTCGGTGGTGCAGTCCTCTCCGCAGGTTCCTGCATATGCACCATTTTGCGGGCCGGCGTCGCAAGCTTCGACGCCTAGCCAGACTTTGCCGTCGCCGCAGATATTGTTGAGACATCCGCTGACACAGGGCCCGTTGTCATCGAGGATGCCATCATCGCACTCTTCCCCCTCTTCAACGAGGCCGTTGGGACACATCGGCCCGGCGTCGGTGGTTTCGTCAGTGTCAGTCTCAGGAAATTCGGTCTCGTCCTCCGAGTCCGAACCAGTCGTCACATCCGTCGTCGTGGTCGATTCAGGATCCGTCGTCGAGCCCGGATCGGTTTCGGTCTCGGTGAGCGTTTCGGTTTCACTCGTCTCGTCCCCGGTCGGGCCAGCCGATGTGCCGCTGTCAGAACTGCCGGAGGTTTCGTCACCCGGCTTGCAGGCGAGAACGAGCAGGGTGCCGAGAAGGGGAATGAGTGGACATCTTCGCATGTGGGTCTCCCGGCGACCGGTTTGGATGCTCGCAGGTGAGCGCAGGAGGGTCAAGTGGCCGCCGGTTCTTCACATCGGCAAAAGTCCGGGTCTGTTGCACGGTTTCGAGAAGTTTTTTCAGATTTTTTGTCGCTCGATTTCGCGTGGTTTTTTGGTCAGGTTCGCGGAGCGGTTTTGACCGGGGCGAGAGCTTGCGTGTACAACGATTGCTCCGTGACGGTGGCCCCGCGGGGCAGCATGCCGCGTAGGCATCTCCCGCGTAGGCATCAGCCGCGTAGGCATCAGCCGCGTAGGCATCTCCCGCGTAATCTACAGATGAGAACTAGGCATCTCCCGCGTAGGCATCTCCCGCGTAGGCAGCATCAGCCGCGTAGGCATCAGCCGCGTAGGCATCTCGTGCGCAGGTAATCAGCCGCGTAGGCATCAGCCGCGTAGGCATCTCCCGCGTAGTCTACAGATGAGAACTAGGCATCTCCCGCGCAGTCTACAAATGAGAACAAGGCATCTCCCGCGTAGGCATCTCCCGCGTAGGCATCAGCCGCGTAGGCATCTTCCGCGTAGGCATCTCCCGCGTAGTCTACAGATGAGAACTAGGCATCTCCCGCGTAGGCATCTCACGCGTAGGCATCTCCCGCGTAGGCATCTCCCGCGTAGGTATCTCCTGCCGGTCGAGACGAAATCTCCCGCGTAGGCATCTCCCGCCGGTCGAGACGAAATCTCCCGCGTAGGCATCTCCCGCGTAGGCATCTCCTGCCGGTCGGGACGAAATCTCCCGCGTGGCATCAGCCGCGTAGGCATCAGCCGCGTAGGCATCTCCCGCGTAGGCATCAGCCGCCGACCACCCGCCGACCACCCCAAGCCTGACCCGCAACCTGCCCGATCGGACCGGTCCAATCCACATGTCCCATCAACCACCCAGCGGCCACTAGCCACCCATCGCACAAACCAACGTCGACAACGGAATCACCAGTCCCGACTCATGCGCCGGCAACAACGAATCTGGCTCAAAGCACACCTCGTCGTAGCCCTCGACATCGGTCAAGTGATTGTCCTGGTCGCCGAGGTCTAGGCAGCAAAACCCCGGACCATCCAACGTCGGCACCGACTCCCAACTCACTGCCGTGTATGCAGGATCGCCGTACATCAGCCGGCAGAACGTATTTGCGTCGTCGGCATCGCAGCCATCACCTCCCACACTTGGCTTCGTCGCTCGGCAGGTCCCACTACAATAGAACTGCACCGCATCGAACTCGGCACCCTCGGTCGGGTCGGTATCGGCATCGCTTTCCGACTCGGACATGGTCTCCGTGCCATCCATCGTCGTGGCATCGGAAGTCCCCATCGACGTGGCGGCCGTGGTGGTGTCATCGGTCGCGGTCTCGTCCGTCGTTTGCTCGGTTGTCGACTCCGAAGTCGTCGTTGGATCCGAGTCGGTCGAGTCGTTTGTCGTCTCGCTTTCGCTCCCGCTCGTGGTCTCGCTGCTGGTGGGATTTGTGGCGGTCCCCTCGGTCGGGAACCCACATGAGCATGAGGCGAGAACGAGCAATATTACCTGATGTGCATACACATATTGCCGCCGGCGAGAAGCTCGGTGTGATGGGTTCGGGTTACTCCGGCCTGCACTTTGAACTCTACGAACTCGACCCCAAACGCAAGGGCAACTCGCGTTGGTATCTCGACGAAGACCCGCCCGAAGGTTTGCTCAACCCGGTCAACTACGTGCAGGCGGCCGCCGGTGACCCGATTACCCGACAGACCGCGCCCCAACGCCACGAGGCGCTCAAGGCCCTTGGATTGTATGCCGGGCAGGTATTCGCACCGTGGACCCAGGCGTCAAAAGAAGCGCTACGGGCCGCGCAGAAACTGCTCAACCTTGCGGCCGATGGCATCTGGGGCCCGAAGACGGAGAAAGCCATTGCAGGTGCATTGATTGGCAAGGAAGCTCCGTTGCCTGCCGATCGCCCCGAAGTCGAAACCGGCACGACCGGCCGTGAAGTCGCCGCGGGCCCGTTCGATGTGGCGAGGGTTGTCAAAGCCGTCGGCATCTCCAGCGTGATCCTTGCTGGTGCATCTATCTATTGGCTGTGGAGGCCGAACCGTGCTTAACCTGATGAACATCCTCGGAACCCGCCTAGAGTTTATGCAACCCGGGCGCACGATTCTCGACCTCACCGAGACCGGCGGTGCGCTGGTGGTGGTGATGTCGGGTGGCGTCAACTTTCGCCACCTCCGCGGCAAAGACCAGGTCGACGGCCGCCCGCTGCTGCCGGTTGTGCTGGAGCCCAAGCAATATCTCGCGGTTGTCAAATCCCACTCATTGGTCGCCATCATGCGAAGGAAGCAGGCGTAGCGTGGCCTCGACACTGTCTAAATTTCTCGTGACCACGGCTGCTCTTTCCGTCAGCTCGCTGATCGCCAACTTCGCCTGGGGGGTGTTGCGATCGCGGGATGAAGAGGAAACCAAGCCCGAAAGTACATCGTCGGTACTGTTCCTCGCCGATGACTTCGGCGACGAGGAAGTGCTCGCGCTCACCAACCAGCTACGGGCGCGGCGGGGGCAACTCGTCAATATGCTCATACACACATGTGGCGGTGAACTCTCGGATGTCGCCCGGCTTGCGCATGCGGTCCACACCCACGGCCAAGTGCGTGTGCTCGTGCCGTTTCGGGCATTGAGCGGCGGCACGTTGGTCGCGGTTGCGGCCCAGGAAATCATGTTGTGGCCCGAAGCCTGCCTAGGTCCGGTCGACCCGCAAATCTTCATGGGGTTTTCGGGGTTCTTCTCGGCCCACAGCCTGCGCGACGTGATTCGGGCACGTGGCCAGGAGGCCGCGGACATCTGGGTGGCGACCCACCACGAGGGCCAGCGCGCGACCAAAGATGTGGCGACGATGCTCGAGAAGTACAGGGTACCCGAGTCCGCCCGCGCGCGACTTCTCAACCCCGACCATACCCATGCATATCCAATCTTTTTTGACGAGGCCCACGAGATCGGGCTCAAGGTCACCGAACCGCCGGCCGAACTCGCCTCGCTGACCGGCAAACAACTCGCGCTTTTGGGAGAGATGACATGAGCGACACCTGGGTCCCCGTGATTGGCGTAAGCGCTGTGTTTTTCGTCGGCTACCGTGCGTTCACCCGTTCGTCGCGCGGTATGGGCATCGGCCTCGGTGCCGGTGGTGGCTCGTTCTCGGTCGGTGTGGATGTCCTGGAGTTCCTGTTTGGAAGTTCGCAGGCAGGCGACCCCGACGGGCAAGGCAACGCGGCCGAAGAGTCTGGCCCGAGTGACAAGCCCGGAGGAACAGGTGGTTCGGCGAGTGAGCCTGGCGATGGTGACGAAGGGAGCGAAGGTTCCGAAGGTTCCGAGGAACAGGGCTCGTCTGGTGCGGCAAACGACGGCAAGGGCACATCGGGCAGCTCGGGCGACGACCACGGTGTCGGCGGAGGTTCGGGCGGGGGCATTGGCTCGGGCGACGACCACGGAATCGACGGCGGCGACTTGGACGAGGGTGGCTCGAAAGGCGAAGACGAGGGCGGAGGCGAGGACGAGGGCGACTACGAATACGACCCCTACGAGGGCAAGCGAATCACCGTCGACTTGGACCCGCCGGACCTCAGCACCGCCAAACTCGATGCCATCCGCGAAACTGTGCGGACGTTGGTCAACGGCTCGATCGTCGACCCCGGGCGGGACGAGCCGGAAGCCTCCAAGCTGCCGCCGGAGCTGCATGTGTACGACCCCGAACAGGGTGGACTGCTGCGGTTTTGGGCCGACGTGGCCCTGCATCTGCACTACGATCTCCCGTGGGGGATCCTCGATGGCGACCGTCCTTCGCACGCGCCGTGGATTCACCTGTGGAATGACATCCTCGCCTACACCGCACAATACGAGTGGGATACCAACGGCGGTGTCGATGACGAGCCGGTGACGATGTCGATCGTGCACCCGCCGGCCCACCACACCAAGGTCCGGCGACGTGGCCTTGGGGACATCCACCGCCGCACCCTGCTGGTTACCCGGGAGCTGCGTATCAACCCGTTTACACGGAGGGCACTGTAATGGACTTCGAGGAAATCGGAACAGTCGGCCGCGAAGTCGTGGTCAAGGCATTTACCGACGGGCTGCAAGTCGCTTCGGTCGTCGGCCTGGTGGTCGTGTTTGGCTCGGCCGTGATGTCGATCCGCCGGGTCATGAACGGCGAAGCGGTCCACAAGCCCGACGAGGGCGAATCTACGGAGGAGTCGGCGTGAAGGCGTGGCACAAGCTCGCCCTGTTTGGGCTCTCGCTCGGCTCACTGCTGTTTGCGTTTCGCTCGGCCAAGGCCAGCCCGCTCGAACGCTTTCGCAAGGGTGTGTTTATCGAATTCTCGCTGTTTGACGATGTCGCCGAGGAGTTGCGCCGCGCGGGCCTCGACTTTGTGATTGTACAAACAGCTGTCCAAGCGCTCGACAAACCCAGCTTTGTCTGGCGCGACCGCGAAGCCCTCGACAAGGTGATCGAGCGGATCAATCCGCCGGGGCTCAAACCCCTGGGCATTTGGCTGTGGGGTTGGCCGATTCCCGAGCAATACAAAGACTTCGTCGGCCACCTCGCCGAGGTCATCGCCCACCCGGCGGTGATTGGCTATGTCCTCAACATCGAGGCCAAAGCGTGGTCGAGCAAAGACACGCCCGAGGTGCAACTCGAGGCCATCGCCGGTGATTTTATCGACCGCCTGCGGGCCGAAACCGACAAGCCGTTGTTTATCTCTTCGCACGGACGCGCCGACTATGCCCCGCTGCCGTGGAAAGCCCTCGCACGCCTCGATGGCGGCATGCCGCAGGTGTACGACCGCACCAACAAGTACGGCCCGGGGTTTGCCCAGCGCTGCATCGACAGCTACCGCAAACTCGGATTCAAACATGTGTGGCCCACGTTGGGCGCGGCCAAGGCCGGCTCCGAACGTATGCAGGAGCAACTATTGACATTGCCATGTGTCGAGGCGGTGACCTGGTGGACGTGGACATCGATCGCCAAACGACCCGAACGAAAAGCCGTGATCAAGGGAGCAGAGCTATGCCAGCCACTCGTCGCGTAATTGCTGCACTCGGCCTGGGTGGCATCGCCACCTATGAGCTGTTGACCAGCTTCGGCCGCAATCAATGGCGGCAGGAAGTGTGGGCCCAGGCCGTCGCCCGCAGCACAAAGACCCAACGCCAACTCGTGGTGATTGGCGACCCGCGGGCCGGCCTGCACACCCGCGTGTTGCCGGCCTACGGCTGCGGAGATGTCTGTGTGGACATGAACGGATGCCCGACCTGCCCGACCTCGTTAGAGGTCGACATCACCGCGGGGATCAAAGACCTGCAAGACGATTCGTCGGTCGTATTTGTCTCGTGCGTGCTCGAGTACGTCTCGGACATCCAGGCCGCGATGGCAGAAATCAAGCGAATCGCCGGGAGTCAGGACAACATCTTTTTCGTCTTCGTCGACCCCTACACCCTGACCGGCATCCTCTACCCGGGCGCCAAACGACGAGTCGGCGACCGCAACGGGGAGACGTGGCACGAGGTAACAACATGGCAGCGCGTAGCAGTAATGAGTGCACTGATGGCAGTTGCTGCTGCCGCGATTGTGCGCGGGTAAGGGTTGTGCGCCTGCAAATCGCACTCGGTGCACTGATCAGAGAGCGCCGCCTCGACCAAGGTCTTTCACAAACCAAGTTAGCCAAGCAACTTCAACGCAGCACACGCTGGGTGCAACACATCGAACGGGGGACGCTGTGCCTCAACCTCAAAGCCATCCTAGCCCTAGAAACCACCCTACATGTCCCAACCGGCAGCCTCCTGAGAACTGCCGCCAACGTACTCGCAGAGGTCGAAAATGAGTCGTGATTTGATCATCAGCCTACTTTCCATCGGAGCCGTCACCACAACACTCGTCGTCTTGCACCGGAGACTCTCCAGTGTCGAGAAAACCACAGAGGACCTGAGCAAGCGGGTCGACAAGGCGTGGGACGAGTTGATGGAGCGGGAAGGAACCAGCGAGGTCCATGTACGTACACTTTGAGGCGGTCCGCCAACTGCTGGCCTACAACGCAGCCGTGGAGGCGGGCGAGGAGGTGTCGTTCCAAGAGCTGAGCGAGTGGATCGAAGACCTCAAGTACGGCGCGTACCAGGAGTGCATCGACCTGTACCAGGCGATTAGCGACCAGTACAAGGGCGACGAGAATCGCCAGGGATACCCCTATTCGGCAGTTCAGCAACGCCGTGGGTTTAGCGATATCTACAAGGGTGCGCCGCCGGTGGTGCACCTGATTCTCTGCCAGGATGCAGCGGTCCTCGCCGAGGACATGACAAACTTTTTGTTCGACGAGGATTACCCGGCGTTGGAGCGAGCGCTCAAGACGTTTGACCGGGCGTTTTTAGAAGCGGCGGTAAGTCGTGATGGGGGGTGGGATTTTGCGTTGGTGCAGCCTGAGCCTGAACCGGCACAGGAGCCCGCGCCGGAGCCCAAGCCCAAACCGAAGCCCAAACCGAAACCGAAACCGACGCCCAAACCGAAATCGAAGCCCAAACCACAGCCGCCGACGACGGAGCCCAAACCCAAACAGAAACCGGTCACCGTCCCGAAAACGCCGACTTCGATCCCGTGGCCGTGGGTCGCGGTAACAGCTGGTTCGCTCGCGGTGGTAGCAGGTACTTGGTGGTACAAGAATCGGATGGAGTAGCATGGACGATCACAACCTCGAACACTTGATGATTGTTGTTGGCCTGCTGGCCGTCATCGGGGTCGCCTATCAAGCTCACCGCTCACTCGCGTGTGAGTTCGAGAAGCTGCGCAAACATGTATGTAAAAACGAATCGGCTGGCGTGCGAGCGAAGGTCAGCCCGTTTCAGGCCCGTAGCCGGAGTGCGAAGGGCTGGACGTGAAAAACGAGCCAACCGGATTTTTGCAAGATTGCCTGATTCGGCCCGATACCGACCGCAATACCAAGGCACTGCTCGCGCTCGGAGTCGGAACCACTGTCGTAGGTTTGGTGGTTTCGTTGCTGGCCGCGCGAAAGCTGTGGGCGAAGGATGCAAAAACGTGAAGTAGCAACAAACAATCGAGGGTAGAAAATGGATGAGTATCAGCAGAAGTGTCTCGCCGCCGGGATTGCGCTGGGTGGGGGTATGTGGATGGTGTTTTCGATCCTGCGCTTGCGAGGTGAACTCGACGAGGTGCGCCGCAGGGCTTGCGATGCGTACATTCGGCCTAGCCGGGTGACGGAGGTCGAGCAGGAACTCCAAGAACTCAAGCGAAGCAGTGCCCGCGACCGAAAAGACCGGGACCGACTCGCGGACCGTGTCGACCGGCGTTCGGATCGGGGTGCCCGATGAAGCCGAACACCACAGCGACAGGCCGCGACCGATGTTGCCCTTCGGGCAGGTCCCAAGACGACGGGGTGACCTGCGGTTGGGATGGCACACAGGCGACGGGTGAGAGCTACCGAGCGCCGTTGATGTCGGCAACCGAGACGAGAGAGCTGCTGCGAGTGTCGAAGACGACGCTGTACAAGTTGCTCAAACGCAACAAAATCCCAGGAGCGACCCGAGTCGGCCGGAGGTGGCGATTTCACCGAGAGACGCTCGAGGCGTGGCTAGCTTCGACCCCGAACGCACTCGGAGGGCGCCCGCGATGAGTGTGCGAGCAGTGGTCCGCCGCGGCAAAAAACTGTGGCGCGTGCACGTGATCCGAGACAAGGGCAAGTTCAACCGACGCCGGTTTCTCGACCGTCGGGTGTACCTCAAGTCCGATGCCCTCGAAGTCGAGAAGGCGTTGATCGCCGAGTTCGAGCGCAGCCGGGAAACAAGTACATGCATGAGCACCAAAAGCGGAGGCCAGTTCGGGCCGCAGGTGATGACGTTTGCCGCGTTCGCCGAGCGTTACTTGCAGCTGCAAAATAAAACAAAGCCCGACTTCCGCAACAAGCGAAGAAACGTAAACCTGCACCTGGTGCCATACTTCGGAGCGACGCCATTGAATGATGTGTCGACAATGATGATCGATGAGTTCCGCACGCACCTGCGAGAGCAGCCGAAAGCAAGGAGCCGGCGAGAGGGAGGCGAGAGGCGGCCAAAGACGATCAACAACATCCTGGCAACGCTTAGCGGAATCCTAAACCTAGCGTATGAGTACGACCTGCTGGCGAGGATGCCAAAGGTCAAGCGGGAGCGGGTGCCGAAGGACGACCCGGTGTACCTCGACTTCGACGAGTGCGAGAGGTTGCTAAAGGCGACGCCGGAGGATTGGCGGCCGCTGGTAGAGACGGCGATTTTAACGGGGATGCGAAGAGGCGAGCTGATCGAGCTGCGATGGGGAGATCTGCACTTCGAGGCGAGGCAGCCATATGTGCGGGTGCAACGGAGTGTCAGCCTGGGGCCGAACGGTGAGATCCAGGTGAAGGAGACGAAGGGAGGCCGGGCGAGGTCGGTGCCGATGTGCGAGAGGTTGGTGCGGGTTTTGCGAGAGTCGCGGCCGGTGAAGGTGAGGCGCGACAGGCTGGTGTTCACGGAGGAAGATGGCCAGCGAGTGGATCTGGAACGGATGTATAACGTTGTTGTTCCGGCCGGGCAGGCGGCGAAGTTGGAGAAGCGAGTGCGGCCGCACGTGCTTCGGCATAAGTTTGCTTCTCGGGCGTATTTGCGCGGGGTGCCGCCGCAGGTTGTTCAGATGTGGCTTGGACATGCTGATTTGGGGACTACTCAGCGGTATGCGCATCTGGCTGTTGGGGCTGGGGACGGGTGGATTGCGGGGTTTGGGGAAAATCCTGCAAAGAAATGATTACAGAAAGTCGGGACCCCGGTCTCATGTGCCAGGCACTAAACGAAGAGCCCGTGGGCGTAACTCTTCTGTCACGAATTGACTGGAGATTCCAGAGGAAACAAGCATGGAGTCAAACCACTCATCTTTTGCTTCGAGCGCAGAGAAACGTCCCTCAAGGATTTGACGTGGTGGGGTTGGCCGCTCATCTAGAAGAAATTCTAATCTCTGCAGATTATATCTCAACTTGAGAGCATAGTCGTCTCTCAGTTTGGGTGAACATCGACTCCAAAAGCGCGCCCAAGAATTCACGTGTGTTTGGATCCAGCGGATTTTTCGAATGCGAGTTTGGGGTGTTATTTCGACATGGTTTATCCAAGCGGAAGGGCGTCCTGACATCCAACGCCCGTATTCTGCAATGTGGGAAGCGATCTCACTTGTAACCCACCTTTGACTAAGAACACTCTCGCTGGGAAGCCATATGATATCAAGACCTCTAACACGCTTGAATTTGCTATTGCCGACGCAAAGAAGGTCCCAATCAGACTCGTTATCTTCAACGCCCGCTGCCCTCGAACCAAAAAGTATTACCTCGCTACATTGTTTCCTCAGCTCCCCGAAAGAGATACCCAGGCGATTAAGAGCAGCCGATAGTCTGGTCTCGTTTTCAACCATGTTGTAGGTGGCTCCAGACTCGCTCTAGGGCATCAACGATGCCCTGTAGCTCCGAATGAGCAGGTCCTTCGAGTAGAGCACTTGTCCGATCACCAAAGGAGCATCGGCTGCCCAAAGCATCCGAAAGTGCCGCTGCAGCTTTAACATTTTCTACCATCACTTTCACACTGGGAACTTCAATATACGAAGCAAGAAGTTCGTCGAGCGTCAGTTCACTCCCTACTAAACCCGACACCTCGTCCATGAGTGTATCAAGGAGAGTTTCTAAGTCCGCAGCGAGTTGATCGTATTCCTCGGGTGTCTCTTTGACCTCCTCCTGACCAAACCCACAGATATTCTCGATCTCCTGTAAGAGATCACGAACCTCGTTTGTCTTGGCTCTAATGCTCATGACGGTTCTCCATACTGACCCCTCTCTCGAGGCAGCTCTCAATAAAATGAGATGCTCCCGCGATATCAAGCCAAAGCGCAACCTCCCAATGATTAATTCCTCGCAGTTTTTTCAGATGTTCAGCATAGTTGATTGAAAACCTTTCGAGAGCTATACGAGGCTCTTCAGCGGAAGTTGTCATGTTCGAGATAGTCTGAAGCTGAGAGCAAATCGAATCAAGCGCCCCTGATGCTCTCGCCCCAAGCCGTTGTTCCAAGTTAAGCGTCTCAAAATGTCGCTTGTACCGAAAACCAAAGTTTGTATCGTTGGCAGAAACAGAAAAATCTACACTCTTGTTGGCACCATCGTAGCATGCAGAGAGATGTCTTTGGGTATCATCGACAACATCAAAGTAAAGGTGTAATGTAGAACATTCATCCTGATCACGCCATGGTTTACGACCACGAATTTGGTTACATCTCCCGCAGCAAGGAACAAGGTTTTGAGGATGAGTCGAGAATTCGGGAAATTCGTTCTTCGGAAGATAGTGGTCAATCGTGTCAGGCTCGTTTAACCCACAGTACTGGCAGAATTCGAAGCCTGCTTGAAGGGATTTCAGTTCTTGTTTAAATCTCTTCAACGGATCCGACTCCGTACTATAACAGGTCTTTAGAGCGTTTGATTCTTGTGCGTCTATAGCTTGCTTCTCAATAGAGGTAAAATCACCATCAAGTTTATCAAACTCTTGATACCGCGTTTGTATACTTGCCGTCAGTGCTGTAAGAATTGACTGACGTAATTTGTGCGTCGATGAGCGGCTGATCTCAAGAAATAGACTCCACGGATCACAGCAAGGTTTTCTAAGGTTCTTCATTTTTGCCTATAAACTTTTGGAGGAGAGAAAACGTCGCTAGACTAAGAGGCCCTCTCAGTGTTTCTTCCTTCCACCTCTTCAGTATGTTGGGATCATCCTCGTCACTAAGGAACCGAATGAAATTCATTGATGCCTCATCAATTCCAAAAGCATGGCGACTAATCTCTCCCAAGTTTGCACCAAATGACTCACCTGGGTACTGTTTTATCAACGCCTCATCTCCATCTCTACAGATAACCCTTACGTATTGCGCAGGGACTTCTTGCAGTACTTGTGGTGAGTGTGTCGCAATCATTGCGAAACTGTCTTGCTCCTCAAGGATTGAGTGAAGCGTACGCAACAAACTTGCTAATAAGTTCGGGTGCAGATGAATTTCTGGCTCATCAAACAGGATGAGCGAACGTTCTTTCACAGTTGCTAAAAGGCATAACAGCACAAAAACGAAAATTTTATGCCCGGAGCTAGTTTTTTCCATTTGTTCGGAGAATTTTGGATAGCTTGGGCTTTCCAATAGACTCGAAAACGAAGGTTCTTCATCCAAAATGCCTGTTTTTTCGATTATTGACTTCCATTTATGTTGGTCAACATGCTTTAAACGATTGAAACTTCGCCGAAGCGCTCCGTTGAAATCAATCACTCCTGTGTGGTCGCGAAGGCCACAGTAGTAATACCCAATCGAGTCCATTGGTCGAAATCGGGCGAAGTATCGATAAGAGTCAAAGACGCTGTAGGAAACTGCAATGACACGTCTAATCGCGTCAGATTCAATCTGAACATCTTCATCTGCTATGCCACTAATAGCTCCAGCCAAAGAACTCATTAGCCCGCTTTTGCCTGTGGCATTTTTTCCTACGAGAACAAACACTCTGCCAAGAATACCATTGTCGCGAGAGAACCTGACTTTCAACTCGTGGGGAGTCGTAAACCCTGGTAGTTGTTTCGTGAAAGAAAGCTCTATTTCCTTATCAGGAACATCGGGACCCTGGAAAAGTTTGCTTCCAGTTGTACAGGCCGACTTTGCAGAAACAGTTCGCAAGAGCGATTCTTTTAGACCGGGCTCCGAGGCAAATGTTCTTCGGGTTTCAAGGTTGTGGGTGTAGTCACGAAGTGACTCCAACACATGACGGCATTTTGTCTCTCCTAGGGAGAGCAAGTTTTCATAGTACTCTGAGTTTTGTCCAAGGCTGCAGTATTCCTGTGAAAGTCTGTGAAATTTTTTAGGAACTTCGGTAATCACCGCTCCCGCGGAGAAATTCGTAATGCGAGGAACTACCGTACTTCGAGCATTGTAGTAGTGGAGTTGTGCACACCGAATCCTCGACCTCGACACGGTGCCAACAAGGAACGGAGGGACTCGAGTTCTCCTGGCCGCTGGCCTAGACTTCTCACCGAGGTTACGAAGGCTTTGAAGACGCCCGCGTCGGCAACCTCTGGTTCAGTCAAATCAGCGTCCTTTGTTTTCGTGTCCTGCGGTGCTGTTCGCGCGGCCGCGTGAAGCTAGCCGCTTGCGGAAGTCGCCAGTGTCACGGGGTGGACCCCTCCTCGCGCATCAGTCGCCTTCGAGCGCTCGAACGTTTGTACAGGCGAGCAGCGTTGCGTTTGAGTTGCGCGCTCGGGCGCCTGCTCGCTTTCGTACACGAACCTCCTCCGCGGGAATTTCTTGATAGGTGGCGGCAACAAATGATCGCGGCGACATTCGCTGTCGATGGGCGGGAGCACGCCATGCCAAAGATTAAAAAGTTTGCCGGCGGTGTCACATCGCCAAAGCGCCGCATCTATCCCGACGATGAAACGCAAGTCCCTGTCTCGAACTCTCCCTGTCCTGGCCTTTTCCGGGATCTCCCTTGCCCTTGCGCTGGCCAGCGATGCCAGTGCAAATAAGCCGACAAACACCGCGAAACCGCGAAAAACCCTACCCGCCAGCGTGAAAGCGGCGATCAAGAAAAACCAACAGCGACTCTCGCAGACTGACAAAAAACGCCTGGCAACATTTGTCGAACAAGCAGCCAAACCCGATTCCAAGTCGACCAGACAAAACAAGCAGGTTTTTGCGAACCCCAGCAAGGATCAGATCGCTGAAAAGTATCACTTGCCGCGCAATTCGATCGGCAATCGGGTATACAAGATCGATGGCTACAATCCAATTCGCTCCATGGGGGGGAACTCTGCGTTTTATTGGGTATTTTACAACCCGAAATTCGTTGATCGTTCGGGATGGCTTCGCTATGGCATAGAAGATAGCCATGCCCGCATCAGACTGGCAAACATCGATCCGAAAAAAGGGTACCTCGTCGAGTGCGAGGTCGAAGATACAGGCGGGGTATATCTTTCCTGGCCCTCGAGAGATGTCGAGAGTTACAAGCAGTCGGGCGGCACAATCTCGCTATTTGTCTCCAACTCATCAGACGCCATTTTATACCTGCGACCTGCTGAACAAAATGGCAACAGTGTAAAACTATCCTCCTGCAAAGCACGAGCGATCACCCTCTAGCAACGTTGCTCGTAATAATACCATCAAAATTCGACCAGCAGTGTCACATCAGCAAACACCTGCATCTACCCCCACGATGAAACACAAATCCCTTCGTTCCCTCCCTGTCTTGGCCCTTTCCGGGGTCGTTGTTGCACTCGCGCTCGTCAGTGATGCCGGCGCGAAAAAGCCGAACAGCACCACCAAGTCGCGCCGTTTCGTGCCAAATACTGCGGGCGTGATGGCGGCTATTAAAAAAACGCAGCGGCCGATATCGCAGGCTAGCAAAACCCAACTAGCGAGACTACAACAGGCGCACAAACACGATGCCAAGATGGCCAAACCGAACATGCACGCTTCCATCTTACACAGCAAGTGGGAAATCGCTAAAATGTGGGGTTTATCGCCCGATTCGATAGGAAACACCTCCTACAGGATCGATGCGTTGCGTCCACGGCGCTTACTGTCCAATGGCGGCCACTTCTACTGGACGTTTGCACTTCCGACGCGCGTGGGCCCGTATGGGGCAGGGAACACCTTGGAGAGTCGCACGTTTCGATCGCCTTACGTTATCCTTCATCTGACGAAGCTCGACTCGAGCAAAGGGTATCTAGTCGAGTGCGATGTTACACATGAGAGTAAGGTGCAGCTGGTGGGGAGTCGTTCGGAGACGAGCGTGAAAGTCCGTGGAGGCGGGCGTGAGCGCCAAACGATTTCACAGTTTATCTACAACCAGTCAAAAGCTAGCCTGTTCTTGTTTCCCTACGACTATAGAAACTATAATGAGGAGGAATATGAAAACCATACGACTGTCCATGCCTGTGAGGTCAGAGAGGTCTCACTTTAGCCGGACTTACAGCGAGCTGCCGGGATTGTCCACGATGGTGAAGAATGCGGTGGCCGACTCCTGGGACGACCTCACCAACGGCGAGCTGCAAAACCCAATCATGCTCACCGAAACGCTCGAGGTTCCGTCGGCCGGAGGTGGACTGATTCGCCGTGGAGGACGCGGGTCCAGCCTGCTACACTCGGGCCCCTTCGATGTACCGCTTGACGCACAGCGCACGGCTTGTCATTGGCGGCCTGCTCGTCTGGAACTTGTTGTCGTGCGACTCGAAGCCCACCCAAACGCCGGTTGAGCGTGAGCGTGAGCGCGACCGCGCCGCGAGTGACGAGCGAGCCGTCCGTTGCGGTGCCGGGGAGCATCTGGCCTGCACTGCGCTGCACCACGCATGCCTCGATCGTTTCCACGAAAAGTCGTGCTCCCACCTGATGAAGGTGAGCGCCGACGTGCTCAGCGCGAACCCGGAGGTCTTCGACGACCCCCTGCAGTACCTCGCCTACATGTGCTTTGATAAAAACAGTCGCTTCTACTGCGACAAGCTTCGCCCCTACATTTCCCCCTCAGATGAGATACAGCTGGGCCTAAGCGAGGCCGAGGAAGCGCGTATCGTCGAACGCCTGAAGGCCGCTACGAAGCGCGAGAGGGCCAAGAACAAGAAGAGGAAGAAGTCGACCAAGTCATCGAAGGCCCTCAAGCGCATGGCGTCTGATCTCGAGCGCGCCTTTGGCGAGGACGCCGTGAGCTTAGTGTTCGACGGAACCGACGACTTTACCCTGCTGCGGGAGTTCAAGCGGCTGTGCGAAGGGGGCCACGCCGACGCTTGCCATACCTACGCCAATCGCTGGGGCTCAACGCTGAACGCGACCCACTGCGACTTCGGGTGCGGCGATATGTATCGGGACGTCAACGCCGCCGTGCGGCGGGCTCGTGACCTATACGCCGAGGCGTGCTGGAAGCAAAAGGATCGCATCGCCTGCTTTAAGAATTCGCTGTGGGAGGACAAACGCGTCTACTCGCGCAAGCGCAGCGACGAGTGGAGCGAAGAGGATCTGAGTTCCATGAGCATGGGATATCGCCGCGCGTGCGAGCTCGGGCTGCTCGATGGCTGCAACGCGTCGGTCCGCCACATCATCGCCTTCCGCGACTACGCCAAGGTCGCGCGGTGGCACAAGCTCTTTAGCGAAGAGCTGCGCGAGGACAGCGGGACGGCCTGCGAACTCACCCAAGACCCCGCGTCGACCGAGTGCGAACTCCATCTCTTCGTGCTGCTCGATGACGCGTCAAAGCGTGAGCGGACCGAGCTCGTCTCGCGCCGCGCGTCCGAGCTCGATATGGACACGCGCTACCGACAGCTCGCGTTCTGGGAGCACGCGGCCTACCCACGCGAGCGCAAAGACTCCCCGTAGTCGCCGGCCGCAGGTGAACGAACAAGCCCGAGTCATTGCGAAACCGTGCACGTTGCCAACAATGGCGTTTGCTCGACCACGTGCAAAAAGACCAGGTATGACGACGGTATCGTCCGAGCCGATGAGGTGCGTACCGAGCATAGCTCGGCTTGAGAGCCATCAGCGACCCACTTCGTCATCCCGTGCCCTCAGTGTGTACGGCGGCCGGGACATCCGTTGCCGACGATCGCTACACCACTCAGTCGACACTGGGTTTTGCTGTCACTGTCATCGTTGTCGACGCCTCCCTATGGTAATCATCGCGCCACGACTTGAACGCCACTTGGCGGGTTCCTGTGCCGCCTTCGCTCGGCACGGTGTACCTTATGGTAGCCCGGCCAGAACTATCCGTGGAAGCGCATGACGACGCACATACGGTTAAGTTCTCGATCCGTTGTCTATCGGTCGTCCGCGTCGCACTCACTTGATAGGTGACGGACTCGCCGATGTGGACAATGGACGGGCCTGTCACCGAGAGTTCGACGGTGGCGGGCAACACATTCAGATACGCCCGCAGATGGCCTGTATCGTGTTCGCCATCGTAGCGCTCAATCGGAATATCGGCCTTCACCCTCATGATGTACCTCATCGGCTTGTCGGTGATCGTGAACGATGCTGTGGCGATACCGTAATGATTGGTGGTCCCAGTGGCGACTTCTCGCGTGGGATAGTGCGGCGGGTCCAACTTGCGCTCGCGCAATAACCGGACCGGTATATTTGGGAGCGGGGAGCGCAGCGGAAGCCGACCGACGTTAATTCTGACGACTGCCGTCACGGTCTCTCCGTACATTCCGGTGACTTGACCATAATGAATATAAGCAGTTTGGCGGGCGGGATACAGTGGAATGGCATCACTGGCCGCGATCGGATTGTAGAGTGGGTCGCCTAAAAACTGGCCCTTGACATTGAGCTTTCCTGGGCCTGTCGTCGGGACAAACTCGAAGTCGAGGTCACCCCGGAAATTTGTTACGGCTGTGCCGACCTGCTTGCCATCGACATAAATCGCAACTTCCCGACCTTTCAGGGCCGCCCCATCCGAGGTACGGGTCAGCTTAGCCAACAGGTGTGTCTTCGCTCCTTTATTGGCAAAAGTGCGGTTTTTCCAGGTTAGAGATGTCGTCGCGCGCAATGTACCGACTTTGGTTTTATCGAGTGCGCCGCGGCATTTTTGATTGCCGCGAAAACTCGCCGTAACGCTCTTGGGTCCCATTTTGTTGGGGACCTTGTAATCGACCTGGGCAATGCCTTTACGATCGGTCAGCGCCTCACCGACAACCTTGTTGTCGACCAAAAATTGCACCATTTGCTCAGGCACCGGGCCGCCCTTGGCATCGAGGGTCAAGGTTGCACGCAGGGGGATGGTGGCACCGATCGCACCCACCGTATAGTCGGCCTTGAGATGTGTGCCGCGGCGCTTGAGCCGGGCGAATTTCATCGACCACGGGGGCTGGGTACTGTGACGACCACAGTAGGGTGTGGTGAGCACGTGCTTGGCCTTTTGCCCGGGGTTTGTCGCTTGGGGAAAGGCCTGTTGGCCGTCCCCGGGTTTGGCCGGAGCCTCAATCGCCGGGTAGGCGGCGAGCAAAAAACCGAGCGTGGGGGCAAGGCCCCGGGCAAAATCATGCATCATGGACGTCTCACGATCTTAGGTTTCGTCGGTGGACGCCTTTGATTGTCGGAACTTCGAGAATCAATTGGGGGGCAGGTCATGAGTTGAGGCACGGCTGCCGATAGTGCGTGGTTACGCTCCCCCACTCGCGGTGAGCCCCAGCTCAACCAAAATCTGCTCGTCGTATGGGTCAAATCGCCAAGAAGGTGGGCATGGATACCATCTACGTCGGTCGTGATCTTCGTCGCTCGCCCAGACCTATCGCTCGGACGCGGATTGTGGTTCGTTCGCGGCGGAGGCAGACATGAGTGTTTCGGCAATCTTTGACCCTTCGAAGTGGACCGAGGTCCCGGGCTTCGACTTCCAGGACCTGACCTACCACCGGGCTAAGGCCCACGGTACCGTGCGGATTGCCTTTGCCCGCCCCGAGTGCCGCAACGCATTTCGCCCGGGTACCGTCGACGAGCTCTTCACAGCCCTCAACCACGCGCGTCAGACCAGCGATGTCGGCTGCGTGCTGCTCACGGGCAACGGCCCGAGCCCAAAGGATGGGGGCTGGGCGTTTTGTGCGGGCGGGGATCAGCGGATTCGCGGCAAAGACGGTTACAAGTACACCGAAGGCGACGCCCCACCCGACCCGGCGCGCCTCGGTCGTCTGCACATCCTCGAGGTCCAGCGGCTGATCCGGTTTATGCCGAAGATCGTCATCTGTGTGGTCCCGGGTTGGGCCGTCGGCGGCGGCCACTCGCTGCACGTGGTCTGCGACCTGACTCTGGCCTCACGCGAGCACGCGATCTTCAAGCAGACCGACCCCGACGTCGCCAGCTTCGACTCGGGTTACGGCTCCGCACTCCTCGCCCGCCAAGTCGGGCAAAAGCGTGCACGCGAGGTGTTCTTCCTCGGGCTCAACTACAGCGCCCAAGAAGCGTTTGAGATGGGCATGGTCAACAAGGTTGTCCCCCACGCGCAACTCGAAGACACGGCGCTCGAGTGGGCCCGCCTGATCAACAGCAAATCGCCCACAGCCATGCGCATGCTCAAATACGGGTTCAACCTCCCCGACGACGGCATGGTCGGGCAGCAGCTGTTCGCCGGCGAGGCCACACGCCTAGCCTACGGCACCGACGAGGCACAGGAGGGCCGCGACGCCTTCCTCGAAAAGCGCGACCAGGATTTCAGCCGCTTTCCCTGGCATTTTTAACGACTTTCTTCGCATCGTCCAATCCGACTCGCGTTCACATCATCTTCATATGAGGTCAGGTAGTAGACCTGGCCTCAATCCTACGGTATGCCGTTATCAGATCTACGGCATGCGGTTCGAGGAATCAAAGTGAACGTCAACGCATCAATAATTGACCAACGACTAAGCAAACTCGTGGACTCTCTTCGTGAAAGAGCAGCCGACGAGCTCAACATTCGAAAACCTGAAAGCCTCAAGTCGCTAACGTTTGTTTATCTTTGTCTACGCTTGACTCTTGATTTGGACGATGAGACTGCCTTTGATTGCCTCGTTGAAGGAGGAGGCGACTTTGGTATCGATGCCATTCATATTTCGGATGTATACAATGGTGAGTTCAAGGTATCGCTGTTTCAGGGTAAGTACAAACAAAAACTCGATGGCACAGCCGGGTTCCCCGCGTCTGGGCTTGAAAAGATGGTTCAGGCTTTGGACAATATTTTCGATCCCAGAGTCGAGCTCGCTAGTATCAATGAGCGCCTAAGAACTCATTTAGAATTCGTCCGTAGCCTCATTAGTGACGGGAATATACCCAATGTTCGAGTCATTGCATGCAACAATGGTAAGAGGTGGGAGTCAAATGGTGAAGACGTTATTCGACTAGCAAGAAATCGGCTCGGAGCTTCCGACCAGATCCAGTGGGATCATGTAAATCACGATCGACTTGTGCAGATCTTACAGTCGGTCAAGAAAGTCAACGATGTACTACGACTTTCCGGCAAAGCCATCGTTGAAGATATGAACTTCACCAGAGTGCTAATTGGCAGAGTCAGGGTCGAGGAAGTAGCATCGCTAATAAAGCGCCATGGAGAACGACTATTGGAGCGTAACATTCGCCGCTACTTAGGGCTTCAAGGGAATCGTGTTAACGAAGGGATGCGAGATACACTTGAGAGCGGCGATCGTGAAAACTTCTACTTTTATAATAATGGGATCACTCTAACATGCGACAAGTTTGTTCATAACGCGTTTCAAGGGGGAGACTTTCAGGTACAAGTAGAGAATCTTCAAATTATTAATGGAGGTCAAACATGCATGACTATCTTTAAAACGCTACAGCAAAACTCTCAACCCCAACTGATGGATAAGCCTGCCTACGTCCTTGTTCGACTTTATCAACTACCACCAAGTGAGGGGCTTGCCAGCCAGATCACCTTTGCAACCAATAGTCAGAATCCAGTAGATCTTCGCGATCTTCGATCAAATGATCGCGTGCAACGTCGCTTACAACTCGACATCGAGCAATTGGGCTACGTGTATAAGCGCATGCGAACTCAAGAGACTCGTAGCAGCGACATCACATCCGGGACCGCGGCCGCTGCGGTTCTCTCGGTCTGGCGTGGAAGACCCAACCAGGCCAAGTTTTTTGGGCGAGAGCATTTCGGCAAGCTTTACCCACTAATCTTTTCACCGGATCTTACCGGAGCTGAAGTTGTTATTGCTGTACTCCTGTTTCGATTCGCAGAGAACCGAAGGAAGAGACCCGTCCAAGGCGATCCTATATTTGTACGATACGGCTCGTGTTTCATAGCGATGCGGATGGGGTCTCGTCTTATGCGCTTTGTAAATGATAAAAAAATTACACATACAAACTTCACCCAAGCTCTCGAGTATTTCAAAGAAAATGCCGAAACACTGTTTGACGACGCGGTGAGTGAGGTCAAACATGCTTTAACAGAGCTTTATGGTGACAGGGATATTTCAAGGCAGCAACTCGCGGCAACGTTTAGGCGTGGAGACCTGCTCGATATTTTGGTCAAAGGGGTGAATAGGCAGTTCGACGGGCTCTATTCCCACGACGCGTCCGCAGAAGAACAAACCTGATGATCTTGACGGACATCCCGGCCTGCCCGTCAAGATCGCTCGAAGGCGATATCGCCAGATATAGTTGTATCTACATACACTAATTCAGAAACGAATGCGTGACCGACAACCACACGAACGGGTGCAAGCCGCGCATGCGACGTCGATCTCCCGCACAGCTCGCGGCGATTGCTGTAGAATCACCGCTCCCGCGGTTTCAAGTGACGGCGTGCGGGGTGTTCACGGCATGAGCGGAGTGAGACTTTCGTGGAACCTGTTTGGATCTTGATCGCCTTTGTCGTCGGGTTGGCGATGCAGCTTATCGGCCTGCCACCGCTCGTCGGGTTTTTGTCGGCCGGATTTTTGTTGGCGGGGATGGGGGTCGAGGTGACGCCCACGTTGATGGAGCTCGCCGACCTCGGGATCTACCTGCTGCTGTTCTCGATCGGGCTCAAACTCGACCTGCGCGGGTTGGCGCGCAAGGAGGTTTGGGGGGTCGCGTCCGCCCACATGCTGGTGATGACGGTCGGGGTCGGGCTCTTGGTATTCGGCTTGGCCTACTTCGGGCTTAGCAGGTTTGCCGAGCTCGAATTGTGGACCGCGCTGCTGATCGCCTTTGCCCTGTCGTTCTCGAGCACGGTGTTTGCTGTCAAGGTCCTCGAGTCGAACGCCGAGATGGATTCTCGCCACGGCGCCGAGGCGATTGGCGTGCTGATTGTGCAGGACCTGTTTGCGATCGTGTTCTTGACCGCATCGACCGGTAAGCTGCCGTCCCCGTGGGCACTGCTGTTGCTCGGCTTGCCACTTTTGCGGTTTCCATTGCGGCTTTTGATCGAGCGGGTTGGGCACGGTGAACTGCTGGTGCTCTACGGCCTGTTGTTGGTGATGGGCTCGGTCCACCTGTTCGAGTTTTTGCACATGAAACCCGACCTTGGTGCGCTGGTGGCCGGGCTGCTGATGGGCTCACACCCAAAGGCCGGCGAGCTGAGCAAGGCCCTCCTTTCGCTCAAAGACCTGTTTTTGGTCGCGTTCTTTTTGACGATCGGGTTGCAGGGTGTACCGACATTCGAGCAGCTGTTAATCGCCGTCGGCCTGGTGGTGTTAATACCCGCCAAGACCGGCCTGTTTTTTTGGCTGATGACAAAATTTCGCCTGCGCGCACGGACAGCTGCGCTCAGTGCCCTCCCGTTGAGCAACTTCAGTGAGTTTGGATTGATCGTCGGCATGGTCGGAGTCACGGCCGGTTGGATCGATGCCTCGTGGCTGCTGACAATGGCGATTGCGATGTCGCTGAGTTTCGCCGTCGCCTCGCCGTTCAACAGCCGCGCCCACGAGTTGTATGCCAAGCATATCCACCGGCTCAAGCACTGGGAGTCTCAACGGCGGCTGCCCGACGACGAACACATTCATATGGACGCGCCGGTCGAGTCTGTCGTGATCGCGATGGGTCGTGTCGGTACCGCGGCCTACGACACACTGCGTGCATCCTATGGAACCCGCGTGGTCGGGCTCGACCGCGACCCGGAGACTATCGAGCAGCAAACGGCCAACGGTCGCCAGGTCATCTGTGGCGACGCAACCGATCCCGACTTTTATGCCCGATTCACGGCGACGACCTCGTGCAAGTTGGTGGTGATTGCCCTGCAGGACACGCCCGAAGTCATTATCATCACCCGGTTGCTGCGAAAAACCGGATTTAATGGACACATTGTTGCCATGGCCCGGTTTCGCGACCAGGTCCAGCAATTGCGAGATGTCGGGGTCGACTCTCCCCACTACCTCCACGAGGAGATGGGAATCGGTTTGGCCCGCTCGGCGATTGCCGAGCTAGCGGCCGATGCTGCGGCATCGAAGGCGTAACCGCGGCACTGGTACATCGTGGCCATCACGCCTCCAGCCGATCCATTTTCGCTTCGCGGGACGTTCAACCCGGATTCATCGGCTTGGCTTGCCGCGCACGCCGGCCGCGGACCAGGTGCAGCAATCCTTTGAGTGCCGATCCTTCGAGCTCGGCGAACAGCTCCATGTTGTAGGCAAACGCCCTGCGTGCTTCTATAATGACAGCGGCCGCGGTCTCCTCGTCGATCGGCAGACGGTTGAGACGGTCGCGGTACATGTGTTTGAAATCCTGAACATCACTGATTTGGGGAAACGCGTAAAAGTCGATACCTGCCCCTTCGTGCAGACCCAGTGCACGCCCGATGATCCGCCCGAGCACTTGACCGCCCGAGAGGTCGCCTAAATAGCGAGTGTATGCATGTGCAACCAAACCAGTGGGATCGTCAGCGGCGAGCACTTCGATCCGCCGACAATAGGCCTTGGCAGCTCGGCTCGGGGGTGGCCGCCGATCCGGCGCCAACACTGCGAGGTCCGCCCGCAGAGCCTGGCACCGCCACAACTCGGGAAAAATCAGGTGTTGGACCACGGGATGTTCCGCATGTTGGCGCAACGCAGCTTCGAGTGATGTATAGACATCGAGATAGGCAGCCACCAGCGCGGCGTAGGTCGAACGGCTTGTCAACCCACGCAGGAGCGCCTGGACCAGGGTCATGCGCTCGGCCGCGCGATGGACATCCGCGGTTCCCTCCCGCAATCGACGGGCGAGTTCAACAGCCATCGCCACGCCCCTCCTGCCCGCTCTCACCAAACAAGTAGGCGAGGAAGAGCGTCCCAGGCTCGCCAAAAATTGCTGTCAAGGCGTCATGCTCACGCCGGTTTTGACGTTCGCCAGCGGCCCACTGGTGGCTGCGGTATTCGGCCACGCGTGCGCGAGCCGGGGAAATCGGTGTGGCCTGCTGCGCAATCGCGTTTGCGTAGCGCTCGAGCATGAGCGAGATGGCGGCAAACAACACCGGCTCTTCGCCCCGCTTTGCCCCGCAGATCAGTGCCAGTGGCGAGAACACATCCCGGGCGAATGCAGGCCACCGCCGCGGGACACTGCGGTCGGCGACCGAGGCATGGAGTTCTTGCAGGATCGGCGCGGCAAGGTTTTGCCAACGCTGCTCGTCGGTCGGTGATAGATCGACAGCGACCAAGGACAGCGCCCGGTTCATGGCAATGAGGTCAATACCGACAACCGGGAGTCCCAGGTCCGGTGTTGGCGTCCCGATCAATGTAAACGTTTTGACTGCCCCATCGCTGCCGGTGATTGTCGACAGGACGAGGCGAGAAAACCCGTGGCCACAAAATGCCTGGGTTTGCATGGTCAAGGACTGACCGCGAAACTGCCCCGCCAATGTGGCAAGCTGCGACGGCACCGGCACGCGCCGGAGGTTGAGCCGCGCCACAAGTGTGGTGTGTGCGACCTCAGTCAACGCCGCAAGCCCGCGGGATATGATTGCTTCACGTGGATGGATGTGCGCACTCATGCGGTGCCCTTTCGATAGATGGTAGAAAGTGAGGGCTGTCTGTCTTCGCCGCGGACGGCACGACTGACCGCCTCTGCAAGCGGACGGTTGGATTGCGTTTCGATGGCCTGACACGCGGTGACGACATCGGACCAGCTGGGGTAGCGTTGCTCGCAATCGCTGGCGAGGAGGCGTTCGATCAACGCCGCGAGCTGACGCGGAAACGTCGGAATGCGTGTGCGAACCGGGGTAATTTCCGTCTCTCGCTGGGCTTTCAACAGCTCGTCTCTCGTCGACGCCGTCAGTGGATAGTTCCCAGTCGCCGCCCGATACAGCGAGACACCAAGGCTATACATGTCTGACCGGGCATCTCCGAGTACAGCCTCCGACAACACCTCAGGTGCGAGGTATTGATAGATACCGGTATTCGTGGCATGGCAAAACCCAGACACTTTCACACGCCCATCTCCCGCATACAGCAGCAGATTTGCCGGGCGTAGATCGCCGTGATGGACACCAGCGTCATCGGCCGCCTTGAGGCCTAAGCTTGCGGTGCGTGCAACTTTGATGAGAAACGACGGGTCTTCGGGGCCGGTCGAGCCGAGGTGCTCCTCCAAGCTTATCCCATACAGGTATTCATTGACCACAAATGTGAGACCACGGGCCTCACCGCCTCCGAGGACGCCGACGACATGCGGAGAGCTCACGGTAAGCAGTCCGTGAATGCTGTCATTGAGCTGGTCGGCATCGACGTTTCCACGGAGAAAACGCAGCAATACATTTCGCCGCCTGCGCTCATCGTAGGCGCGATAGACCCATGCAGTTGGGTCGGCGGCCAGCACCTCCCGCAAGCTATAGGTCTCGACCCGGGCACCTACGCTAGGAGCATCCAACGCGACTTGACGAGGGGCTCGTAGGGTTTGCGACGGCACCCGCGATGGGGTTTGCGAACGTTTGTTGGGCGTGTTTTGCTCGAGCGAGTTCCACCGAGGAATATTTTCGAGAATGTCATCACTCTGGGAGTCCGCCGCTGGGCCCTCGCAGACAGCTGCCTGCAGGGAGTCGGGCCAGACGACATCTTGCAGCAGTGTCTCCACATCGGCCTTGATATAACCCTTGCAAATGGCTTGGAGCGTACGCCCCACATTTGCCGCAAGGATCCCGTGGTCGACGAGGTAGCGCAGCGGCGACGAGTTTGCGGCGGTTGCTGCCTGCGCAAGGGCGTCGATGCGTGAGGCATCACCGCGCGCACGCAGGCCCTGACGCAACAGCTTGAGCTCGTCCTCAAACAGGCGTTGTTCATCGCGGTTCATCGATAGGCCTCCGATGTTATCGAACACATCGAATCTGGCACGACGACCAGTTTCTCGAGGCACGGGGAGCCACCTGACGTAGAGATTCGAACGAGGTGGACGCCGAGCTCCACACGCTCGAGCGTCACAACACGGTCGCCCTTCAACCCTATCAAAATGGACATTTGCTGATTACCCATGAGCCCAACCGTCGACTCCCCAACACGCTCGACACACTCGATCGGCCAAGGAAGATCTAAAAACCGACCACTAAGCTTTTGCTTTTTGGTGTGACAAAATAGGAGCTGTCGACTGCCTCGCCAGGCGAAGACTGCTGTTTTGGGGGAGAGGATGGCTCCCATCATGCCGTCCCGAAGCTCGAGCAGACGGCGGTACTCCGATGGCATTTTTGCTCGTATGGGTACACTTGTTGAGTGGAGACCTTGACAGCACAAAATCCCTCGTTGATACCACCAAACAACGCTGTGCTCACCCGAGGCAGCCACCACATCGACGCGGTGGTCGGTCGACCACAATGCCGTGAGCCGGGATGCCCTGCAGGTTACGAGCCGATTGCCGGCGGCAATTAGCGGGGCACATTCGCCATTGAGATTGACAAATCTGGGGTGGCGCCCGATCACACCACGTACAGTTTGATTGTCACCACATGGCGACAGTGCACGCAATCTACCGTTTTCGATGGTGAGCCGACGACCATCGTCGAGCCTTGTCTGCGGCGGAAGTTGTTGATGTGGGGACTTTAGCGTGTGCACAACCGCAGCCATATCGACAAACCGACGTTGCGGGTCGGGCGTAATCATCTTCGCAACCGTACCGTATACACCACCGCGATCTCGGTGGGTAAACAGGAAGTCGTCGCGGACTTGCGCCGTCGGTTGTCGGCCGGTGAGCAGCTCGACCCCAACCATGCCCAACGAGTATTGGTCGGATGCAAGGTTACTCGCGCCGCGATACACCTCGGGGGCCATATACAAAAGTGATCCCACAAACGAAGCTGCCAAGCTTCCGCGGGCTAAAAACCGTCCGGTGCCAAAGTCCGTGAGGGCCCATGGTGATTGGCCCGCGGCTCGCAAGGCGAGGATGTTCTCGGGCTTGACGTCGCGATGGATCACCTGGTGTGCGTGGGCATAGACGAGTGCGGAGCCAACATCACACAGCAGGTCAACGACAGCCGATTGCTCAAAGTCCGCGTTGACAACCATAGCTCGTCGCAACGACCCACCGTGCGCACGGTCAAACACAAGCAGATGGACACCGAGCTGTTTGTCCTCGCCAACATCTAGGCAACTCACGATATTTGGATGGTCGAGTCGGGTTGCTAGTCGCAACTCATCGACCCACGCGGCAAAGTTGTTATCTGAGCCGTCAAATAGTTTCAGCGCAACTTCCTGACCTGTGCGTTCGTCGATTGCGGCCAGCACAGTACCGAGTGTGCCAACTGCGATACGTCCGACAACGCGATAGCGGTTGAGCAGTTGTTCAGGCAGTGGCATGGGGAAGGCCTAGGCGGCGAGCGTGTCGACGATGCGTGTGTGCGGAGTTTTTTCGGCGACCATGGTTTCCACGCGCTTAGCGGTTTCAAACGGGGCGAGGATGAATGTCGTACCATCGCGATCACCGAGTCGCCGGTCGCCGGTTTGTACACAACGCATTTCACCGTCGCCAAACGTTGAGAAAAACCCTTCAAGGACCCCGGTAAACATGTCTTCTCCGATATGACCACTTGGGCCAATATCCTGCATGGGCGAGTTTGTGAGGCGCATCGAAATGAATCCGTGTACCCCCTGCTCCCAATCGACATCGAGTTCTCCAAGCCCACTGGCCAGCCACAGGTCCCGCAATAAAATATCAAACTCAATCATCGGCCGATCGCGAACCGACTGCCCTGAAAAGTCCGCGAGCTCCTGTTCAAATCTGCGGGCGAGACGGGTCCCAAAGAAATACCCACACCGGCGTAAAATGAATGGGGCAGCTGATCCGGCTTCGTCCTCACAGGCGACAACAAACCCGCTGAGAAAGTCCTCAGAGACCCCCAGCATCCGCGTGCCCCCGCGCGAGCGTAGGACACCACGTCGTACGTCGAGTTGTAAAAATGCGGGATTGCTGAAGTAGTTGAGTTCACGACGTCGGTTCATGATGCTACCTGTCCGTCTGGCGTATCCTGTCCACTTAGGACGTTGATGCAGCGCTCGATCATGGGGAGCAAGAGTTTTGCATGGCTCTCCTGAAGAGAGCGTTTCACATGTTTGCCAAGGGTCTCATAGGTGTCGCGAATGAATGCTGGCGACAGGCCAAGCCCGCGTAGGATTGTGGCCATCCATATCAGCAGACTATCGTCGAGGTAGGCAATGTCGTCCCGAATCAGTGCTTGGGCACAGTAGCGCAACACAAGCTTGATGTCGCGGATCCCCGTTTCCCGTGCGGTCGGCATGCGCTTTTCGAGATCGGGGTAGGCCTTTAACACGTCGTTCATCGTCGCCCGCACGATCTCGTCCTCATGGTCCTTGAGATCCTCGATTGCAGCGAGCCGGACATCCAGGCGAATGGCCCATCCTCGCAGGATTGCCTGCTCGGCACGGGTGGGGTAGCGGCCTTCGCTAGCAGTCAACATGGTTTCGATATCACGGTTCATTGTTCACTCATTTCATTTGTTCGACACACGCGAAGCACACATGCCGCGTGTTTGCTGCGTCGTTCACTCAACTACGCGGCCAATGTGGACAGGGTTTGGCGGCAGTAAATGCCGCGCTAGTCCCAGACAAAATCCGAGAACGCATCGCCCACGCTTTGCGGGTCGACAAGGGCACTGCCACGGCTTGGCAGCAAATGCAGCTTCGGCCGGGTCACGGCCAAGAAAAATCGTTCGACCGGCATTGTTGGCCACGACTCGTGGGCCGTACCTGTGCTTGCGCGGGTGACGATTCGGGCAAAAAACCGCCGCACAGGGACAGCAGCCGTCGCCACATCGAGTTTCACTGCACTACCCGGATCCGCCGACGGTGTTTCGCTGGCGACCACACGAACAGGTGGTGAGGTTGTGGGTTTGTCGGGGGTATCGACGATCGCACTCGCAGCCGCAGGCAATGCTGCTGGACGGAGTTGCTCGCCACTTGGGTCTGCGCTGGAGGTCGAAGCCTGTGCAGATTCACTGTTCGGTGGTTGGGCACTATCGCCGGGGGATGTTTCGAGCTTCTGGGAAACCGGGAGCTCGCTGCGAGTTGGTCCCGCCGGGGCCGGTGCCGCTTCAGGCAACTGTGGCTGACTGTCGACTCGGCGGTCGACGATCCCGAGCAGGTATGCCAAAAAACGGCGGAAATACAAAAGGATGCGCACAGGCTGCCTACCTTCGAGCTTCACAGTCGGGAGATGATTTCGTCGGAGCGCGCACCCTCTTCGACCCAGAATTGGGCGGCATTGATGCGCTTAGAAGACCCGACAATGAACTTACAAAACTCTTCGCCCATGGAGTAACACTGGATCTCAATCGCCGACAATTCATGCTTGGCGAGGTAGCTAAACACAGCGGCAAATAGCCCCGCATAGTAGTGACAGGCAACTTTGCCAATATTGCCCACACTCTTGGCCACGGCCGAGTCGAACAGGTCGATATACAGCAGCCCCTCCTTGCGATGGGAGAGATCGTAGCGCCACGAGCCCCAACCCGCGGCCTGCAGCGGCCACCACCAGGTTTCGAGCATGATGCCAAAGTTCGCTTCATGGACCTTTTCACCAAACTCTTTTTGGTAGCGCTCGGCGAACGCGGCGATGTCCTTGCGGCCCCACTCGAGTCCACAACGATACATGATATCATTCGCCGCTTCTCCGAGTTCCTCCTCGAGTGCGACCTGGTAGCCGACAATGAAGTCTTCAGAAACAAGTGTCATACGCTGACCAAACACGTTGCGTAGGTCACCGTGGCCGCGGTTATCAAAAAACCGATCGCGGCGGTACACGTTGTGGAGCGTGTGGGTTTCATTGTCGAGTTTTGCTGTGAGGAGGTCCATGGTTACTTTCCGATGGTCAACGACCGTTGGCGCATCTCGAGCACATCGATGTCGACTTGGGCGAGCTGACGAATCCGAGAGCGGGTAATGATTTTCCCGAGTTGAATGAGGACGTGTCCATCGACGGGGTGCAAGATGGGTTGTTCCGCCCGGCGACCAACGAGCGACTCTAGGTCGCTGGTCTGGGACAGGTAACGGCCATGTGGAACTTCGATGTGAATCCCAGGACCCTTGATCTTTGCCTGACATGCGAGCCGGGAATTGGGCCGGCAGTTGGTCAGCATCGCCAATGACCGGCGCTCCCGCGGTGTCACCTTGGAAATCGATGACATGCCGTCAATGACATAAACATGACAGGTTGCACAGAGTCCTTTGCCACCACATGCACTGGTGATGGAGGAACCTTGCTCAGTTAGATAGTCGAGTAGCCGACGATTTGTCTTGACTTCGATTGGGTCGGCGAGCCCTGCGACTGTTAACTGCTTCATATTTAGTTGACCTGTCCTCAGAGCCACCCTGAAGGACGTTTCAGTTTTTGCAAGACACGCACCGCCAAAAACCTTCACTCGGCGAGAATCTTTTGGCTTTCTGGACGCGCGCAAACTTCCCCGGCCCCGACCGCCCCTCCCCTCGATCACGTGCAATCGGGGCGAGCGAAGCTCACTTCAATGGGAAAAAATCACCACTCGCGCCTCGATGCATTCAATCGAGGATGGCACCGCGGTGGGTCAAGCGAATCGCGACAAACTGCCCGGGACGGCATCGTAGGCACTCACTCGATCTCCAACACTTCTGGGAGCTCGTCGAGCGCAAACGGCCCAAACACCTGCTGTGCCCCACTTTTCCAGTTACGGCCCCGCTGATGGTCCGCCGGACGCTCAACCAAAAATGTAACGGATGGAGCCTTCACGGGCAGCAACCACTCCGTGTCGCTCGGCAGTACGCGATCGGGGAACTGCGCTGAGCCGAGCGATGGCAGTGACCCCATCGGGCCGCGCGGCACCTCACCGGTCCACACCCCTATCCGAACACCGCCCTGTGCTTGCCCCGTTTTTGCCACGAGTTTTAGGCGATGGGATCGGACTGCGGAGCGGGCATCGATCTCGACCTTCCCGCCCCGTTCGATATCGACGCCTGCGACCTCGGTACTGGCCGCGACCACAGCAATGTGTACTGGCCAACTTGGCGGCTCAACCGTGAAGTGGCCATGGGCATCGAGCTGCGCCCACGTCACCGACTCTCCAGCATGGGCTTGAACCTCGACACCGCGCGGCCCATCGCCTTGTGGAAGCACCACGCGACCTTCGATTTGGGTCGGGGTTGGGCCGGTTTTTCGGTCGGGTTGGATGTGGCTACGGTCGAGCGTGCAGCCTATCCAAACACAGAAAAATGCGGTCAGGCCCGCCCCTGTCAGGATGTGCGCGCACCGAGGCATATGGTCGATTGTACATCACCGAGGTACCCGGCGAGCGCCCGTTTAGGTCGTTGGCGTGAGTGCAGCTTCGACACTCACCGGAGGTTCGGCCACAAAACTCCGGTACCAAGCGTGCAACACATACAGGCTGTAAAGCTCCTCCTGCCTCCTGCGTCCTGTCTTCGGTCCCTGCAAAAGCTCCCGAACGGCCTGTGGCTGTACCATCCCAGCACTCCTCACCGCATCGTCGTTGAGCTCGCGAGCGAGGTGCTCGGCCGTGACAAACCACCGCGCGGGGGCCCTGAATGGTGCCTTTTTTGCCCGTAGGACCTCATCTATCAAAAACGGGCGCATCGACTCGCGCAACAGATATTTGTCGACTGTCGGCGCGCGGCGAAGTCGGTGCGGCATGCCGGCACAAAGCTCCTGGAGTTCATAGTCCATAAACGGCGCTCGTGCTTCCACAGACCACGCCATGCTGAGGCGATCGAGCCGAGGGTTGATGCGGTCGGGCAGTCGCAGTCGGGCCTCAAAGTGTAACATTTGGCCAAGTGGATCGAGACCCGCCGCCTCCTCCTCGAGCTCGTGAAAACGGCTATCATCAACGCTGTCGCCAAGTAGCTGCTCACGGGCGGCCGGTTGTGGAAATGTAAACTCTTCGTAGGCTAGGTAGCGCTGCAGGGGCGAGCCAGTCGCGGGCCGGCTGACCTCGGGGGCCACCCACGGGCACGCGGCTGCAAACTTGCGATAGCCCGCCATGATCTCGTCACTGCCCTCTCCTGTTAGAACTGTTGTAAATCCCGACGCCGATACCTGCTCAAATACCCGAGCCGTCGGTAGCAAGGCATCTGTCGAAAGCGGCTCTTCGGTGAGAAACAAGACCCTACTGAGATCGAGAGATTCGCACTCGTGCAGCTCCCGGAGTTGGTGGTGAGCCCTCCATTTATTTGCCATCGCCGCGGCGACCCTCGACTCATCCACGGCATCACCGGGAAAGCCGATGGTGAATGCCTGCACCGACTCCCCGATCGCTCGCGCACCCAAGGCGAACACAGAGGCCGAATCGACCCCCCCAGACAACAAAAATCCAAGGGGGACCTCGCTTTCCAAACGTCGCTCAACAGCTCGCTGTAGCGCGTGTCGCAGGCGGTCACGCCATTGCCCAAACTCCTGCGGCCGAACCTCCCGCTCGGCATTCTCTGCATACTGCAACTTCCAATAGCGTTCGACCTGAGGCGCACGCCCCTGCTCGCAAATCAGGAGACATCCCGCAGGCAATTTGAATACACCATCAAACATGGTCAACGGTGCAGGTACGTAACCAAACCGGAGATAGTCGTTGACAGCCTGCCGACAGATCGGAGGCCGCCCGTCGCCAAGCAGGGCTTTGAGTTCGCTCGCCCACCGCAATACACCGGCCGAATATTGCCAGTACAACGGTTTTTGTCCCGCCCGGTCGCGCCCGAGTATCACGCGACGTCGGCGTTGATCGTACAGAGCAAAGGCAAACATGCCGTTGACGCCCGAGACCAGCCCCGCCGGTCCAGACTCATCGTAACGATGGACCAGCACCTCGGCGTCTGAACCCGAATGAAACAGGTGCTCCTTCGCTAGTTCGCGGCTTAACTCCCGGTGGTTATAAATCTCCCCGTTGAGGGTTAAAACAGCATCGCGCCGAGTGTTGAACAGCGGCTGTGCCCCGCCGGCGACATCGATAATCGCGAGCCGACGAAACCCGAGGACGGCATGGCGATCTTCGAACCATCCGTCGTCATCGGGCCCCCGGTGTTTCAACCGCTCGAGGCTCGCACGCGTGGTCGCAAGCTCACCCAACGCAGCGCTCCCGCAAAAACTACCGACGAAGCCGCACACTGACCAAATCCCCTCGCACACTCGGTTGACGCGCGCGTTCAAAGAAGAACCTGTCACCGAAAGCTGGCTGTAGCTCCGTGAGCCAGCAAGCTTCGGAATTGTATCGGGCAAAAAATGGCCGCCGGACCCAACTCGGGTCGCGGGCTTGCAAAAATTGAAGACTCAACACCTGCTCGCCGCCGACTTCACTCACGCCATCGATCATGACCTTGCCGGGAGATGCCGACATCACCGGTCCCCGCACGCTCCGCGCCAGTCCAGAGACCTGTTGGTAGGCCCGTCTAAAAATCTCCCATGCGCGTACCAGCGGAAGCTCGAAATACCCGTGTGGCCCCGTGTCGCGTTCGACAAACATATAATACGGCACCACGCCCAGCTTCACGCACGTTCGCCACAACTCGGCCCAAACATCTGGGTCGTCGTTCACGTGGCGAATGATCGGTGATTGGGTGCGGACCACAGCACCGGTCGAGCGAATCCGCCGAATCGCCTCCTGGGCGACCTTGGTCTGCAATTCCCGTGGATGGTTGTAGTGGGCCATCACGGCGAGGTGCCGCCCCGAGTTCACAACCTCCTCAAACAATCGCAACAGCGCATCGGCATCGGGGTCGGTGACATAGCGATAGGGCCAGTAGGCAACCGACTTGGTGCCCAGGCGAATGTTTTGTATGTGGGCCAGCGTCGGACTCAGCAGCGGGGTGAGATAGCGGCGCAGGGCCTCGGTCCGCATAACCAATGGGTCCCCGCCGGTAACCAACACGTCACTGACCTCGGTGTGCTGTTGGAGGTACCCCACCAACGGTGTAGTCTCCTGCGTTTGAAACTTGATGTCGCCAATCCCGACGAACTGCGCCCAGCGAAAACAAAAACTACAGTACGCATGACACGTTTGCCCTTGGCTGGGAAATAGCAACACCGTCTCGCGGTATTTGTGCTGTAGCCCAGGAACCGGGTGTCCATTTAGTCGCGGCACATTGAGTGTCATTTGCCCGGCCGGATGGGGATTGAGACGCAGGCGAATCGTGTCTGCCGCTTGCTTGAGCTGTGCCCGAGAACCACCACTTTTTACCAAGTGGGCCATGTGGTTGTAGTCGTCAGTCCGCAACATCCCGGGCTGTAAAAATGTGAGTTGATAAATCGGATCCTCGGGGAGCCTATCCCAATCGATCAACTTCTCCATCACATATTCGTTGGTCCGAAATGGCAACACCGTGGATACAACCTGGAGCGCCTCCTGGAGTCGCGGTGGGATTTTGGACCAGTGGCGGGTACGGGAAATGTTTGAGCGGGTGACCGCGCGGTAACGTCGAGCGTCCACGCTGATTGGTTTGACTAGCGACAAATGACCTCCGTGCGGGGTCACGGCTCGTAGCCCCGCTGCCTTGGACTAACACAACCGATGCAGCAATATCTACCCACCCCATTTATCGCGCACTCGTTGCGCTCGACGGTGTACAGCGCCCATCGGCGAAGGCGTTGTCGACCCACCAGAAGTTTGCGACAACGGCAACAACAGGGCGTGGATCGGCCGCCCCTAAGCCGCGCCCCGTGCACTCAGCCCTTCGTAATACACCGCTCGATCAGCTTTCGACTCATCCCCGTAAACGTGGCGAGCCGCCGCAGTCGTTCCTCCTCGTAGGCGAGGTTGATAACCATCAAGTCGAGGTCGAGAATCTTGACGAGGCTGCCGTAGTGCGCCGCCCCCTCGCTGCGGTCGGAAAAGCTGTTGAGGACGATCGGGAGCGAACAGGTGCGCAAAAAACTGATGATCCCGGCGCACCACCGCGGCAACACCCCAACCCGCACATGGACCAGGCCAATGCGGTGGCGCCGGTGAAAATAGTCCACTTGGTACGCGCCGGCGAATAGCTCGGCCATCCACCGGGCATGTGTTTGTTTGAGAGTATCGACCCGACCTGCGATCTGGCCCGCTGTCCCCGGATGCGCCTGTAGCCGTTGGTAAAACGCATCTGTGAGTGTTGGCCCGTGCTCGGCAAACACCGGTGCCAAGCGTTCGAGACGTTGGCCATCGACCTCGTCGTCGAAACCGACAAATTGTTTGAGTTCGTTAAAAACTTCGATTGTCTGTTCCATGGTCTATTCGCATTCGGGTTTGGGTTGAGCTGGCTCGATCGGTTCATTGGCACCACTGAGCAGGGGAGCCATGAGTTTGTCGAGCTTTTTCGAGGCGATGCTTGTATTGCGGCGCCATGACCGATGCCGCGGCACGGCGACGACGAGGTAAAGTCGGGGGTCGACCGCATGTGGAAGCGGCCGAATCACAAACCGCCCGAGTCGGCGATCGACCAATGTGATTTCATCGACACCGACAAAGTTGAGGTCGCGAACCGCCCGTAGGACGATATCGTTGCACAAACTGGTGAGCCCGGCGACCGTCTCGGATTGGGCGAGTTCCCCGGCAGATGCGAGCAGCAACCCCTGTTCGCTACACAGCAATGACATGGGGTAATCGCCCATGGCATTCATACCTGTCAGCAGGGTGGTGATTTGGCTTTCAAGCCCGATCGAGGACATCTCTCACCACTCACGAGAGGATCCGGGCAATCTCGCGGGAGGCACGTGACGCGTCCAAAAAGATCAATCCGAGTTTCGCCCGCTGGGAGGCGAGTACCATCAATACGGCCTCCCCGCCCGCCCGCGACAGGATGGTATAGCCATCGGTCCCACGAATGAGGTTGAGTTCAAACTTCCCGCGGGCGAGCTCAGCGACAATCCGCTCACTCATACCCAATAGTGCCGCACTCATCGCCGCGACAGCATCATCTGCGATATCCTGCGGGAGCGAGGACGCCATCATCAATCCATCATTGTCGACGACCGCAGCGGCCTCGATATCGGGGGTTGTGGTGGAGAGTGTCCGCAGTACCTTCGTCATCTGTTCAGATCGACTCATGTGTATCTCCTTGCGACCCGGCACCCGGGCAGCAAAACCTGTTGCTGTGAATGATTGTCTACTGTGCAGCCCGCTGCAGCTCGCCGATATGACGGAGGTTTTGGCGGGCAACCCGATTTTGTGGTTCGACTCGGAGCACCCGACGCAGGGCAATCGCAGCACGGGTCAAGTCTCCGGCGCGCATGAGCTCTCGACTTCGATCGATCAGCTCAAAGCTACTCGGATTGTCGTGTTGGCCGTTCACTGCCGCCTGGGCGCGCTTGGGGTCTGGCGGGGCGACATTGGCAACAATACCAGCCGCGAGATCGGCCAGTAGCGGGTCGATCAACTCGAGCGGGGGGGCCGCGAGTTCCATCGCCAATTCACCAACTGTGGTAACTCCGTCGAGTAGCCCTTCAAAATCGTCGATGAGGCCGCGGTACGCCGCCCCGGCTCGCCCCTGGTACGCACCCAAAACCATGGCTGAAAGTCGATTCCACTCGTCAAGCAGCCGACATCCCTCCATTGAAAGGGCCATGACTGAGCCCAGGGCCGGTCCGTGCGGACAATCCCCAACTTCAAACATAAACTCGCCGTCGCCCACCAAAAACAGCTCAAAAACCGCGCGGGTCCCTGTTGCTGCCTGGGTCGATGCACAGGTAACATTCCCGTTACACAGGCCGATGGCGCCAACATCTTTGACAGTGAGCCACCCGCTATAACGCTCTCCAGCAAGTAGCCCGAGAAGCGTGCCAAAATTGATGTAACGCAGGCGCCCCGTCAAAATACAGACACGGCTGTCACCTTCATCATGTTTGGCAAGTACTGACATAATTCGACCGACGTCCTAGGCGCCTAAACCCGCTTGAAGCGTCATGTTTGAAAGACTAGAGAACGGTTATAAAAACGCAAGTGGCGGGTTCGAGCACCTATGAGCGATGTCAGAGCCTAGCCGCTGGTTTTGGGAAAAATTTACCCATAAAACCTGGCTGATTCAACAGGTTGCGATAGCGGGTGAAAAAGTACCCACCCCCGCTTCAATTTTTGTTGAACTTCTTAACTTTTCTCACTGGAACAACGCTTATGCGCCAGTTTGACGCATTCTAGAGTACGGACATGTTGTTCGACTCGATTTTAAATGCATACACAACTTACCTCAAAGCCGTCACTATCCCGCCGCGAGCGGTAGCCTGGGCGGGCGGCCATAGCGTGGACCTGCCCGCCATCTTCACCCCGCGGCCAGAGGCTCGTGCAAGCCGAGCATGAAGCCCCGCGTCGGCCTGTTACGGGCCCCGACAGGCATACCCCGCAGGTCAAGCGACCTACCAAGGAGCATCGGAGGTTGAGGGCCGGTGAGAGGATCCGCCACGGGGTTTCACCGCGTGACGACAACGCGCGAACCGGGATACCTCGTGGTCGGGTACCTTCAGGTGGGCTGCAAAACGTGCAATTGCACGTTTCGTAAACGCTACCGACCCTCGGCCTACGAGGCCCGCGCGATACTTCGGCTCGGCACTTGCTCGCGCAAAATCGTCATCTGGGCGGGCGCCTTGTTGAGCTTGTTGGCCTCTTCGAGCAACGCACGCAACAGCGGTTCTTCGTGGAGCTCGATCGACGTGAGTAGAACGGCCCCTGCATCGGGGCTGCGCGCGAGCGGCCGTAGCACGTTGATAAGCGCGTCCTTGTCGGTGACAACTGCCCAGTGGGAGAAGGCCTCCGACAACTCGGTCCGCAGCTCATGTGCATGTGCAACATTTTCGGTAGTCAGCAACACGAGGCAGCGGCCGTCACCGCTGAGCGTTGCCCCGCGGGCAGCTGCACGGCTGAGGGTGTCGAGCACCATCGCTGCAGCCTCGACGTCTTCAGCATTGCGGAAGTTGTCGAGCAGCGGCGAGCGATGGCACATGCGCGCAATGTGGGCGAGCGTTCGGAGGTGCTCCGCCGTGTCGTCAACGGGCGAGAGCAACACAAAAAAGATATCCGTCCGCTGGCCGCCGACGGTGATCGGGTCGGCTGTGGTCACCACGACAACTTCGCTTTGTTGGATGCCCGCAACCGCGGCGTGCGGCAGGCTCACACCGTCGCCCAAGGGGACGTGGCCCTCACTGCTGGCACTCAGGGCATCGCCCAGCACCTCGGGATCGAGCCCAGTCTGCTCGGCCAACCGGGGGATCGCCAGTGCGAGGACCTCGTCGAGGGTCTTGGCTGAGCTGTGCAGCTCAATGCTTTTGGCCGGAATCCAGTCGTCCCAGCGCGCAACTTCGCTGCGCGCCTCCGCTTCGACCTCTGCATGTACACGTTTCCACTCGGCCCAGACCATGCGGACGATACTCGGGGAGCGTTGCGACTCGCCCGCGCCCGCGCCCGTACCAACCAGGGCCTTGCGGTAGCGATCGCTGAGCTCCTGCCACTCGACATGGACCGCCGGCTTCCCGGCACTTTCGCGTTGCCGCTGCATACTCGACAACAACTGCAAGCAGGCGTGGTCGATGTGGTCGAGGCGGTCGATGTGAACGTGCAACTCCTTGTCACTCGGGACCGACTCGAGTGCACGGGCGAAGCGGGGCAGCTGAACGAAGGTTGCCGCGCCAACGAGGTGGAGGTGGAGCACGCCGGGCGTCGGTCCCTCTTCTTTGTGGATCTCCAGGTGGGAGAAGGTCCACACCAACTTGAACACACCTGCGGCAAGGCCCGCCAAAATCCCGATGAAGAGGTCGATGAACACGACCCCGACGAAGGTCACCCCAAAGATCACAAACTCGCTGCGACCCTGTCGCCACAACCGGCCCATCGCACCAACATCAACCAGCTTGATGCCCGTGTACACGAGGATGGCACCGAGCGCGGCCTTGGGGATAAGGCCCAGGAGCTCAGGGGCCAGCGAACAAAATGCCAGCAGCCAGATCGCGTGGAAAATCGTTGAACGCCGGGTCTGGGCACCGGCAGCGACGTTGACCGAGCTTCGCACAATGACGCCTGTCATCGGCAATCCGCCCAACATCCCCGAGAAGAAGTTGCCAACGCCCTGCGCCTTCATCTCCTTGTCGTAGTCGGTTTTGACGATGCTCTGGCGCTCGTCGATCGCGTTGGCCGTCAGTAACGTTGCCGCACTGGCGATAAACGCAAACATTGCCGAACGGCCGATCAGTACCGGGTCGGTGAGCAGCGAAAAGTCACCGAGCTCGGGCACCCCGAGCCCTTCGAAGAAGTTGTGCGAGATATTGAGTGCACGTACATCGAGCGCCATAAAGTACGACGCCGCCGTGACCGACAACAACGCGACCAAGTGGCCCGGTACGATCGATAAAAACTTGGGCCGGTAGTAGGTCCAGCCAACGATCAGGGCGACCGTCGCCACCGAGATCCAAAACGGCGCCGAAGAGTGCTGGGCAGACGACGTCGCAGTCTCGTAGAGGGCAAGCGGGACGGCCGCGACATTGAGCAGGAACGTCGCCTTCGGATCGAAGTCGAGCGCGACCAGGGCCTGCGAGCCGATGATCAACACCCCGATCCCCGTCAGCATACCGGTGATGACCGCCGGCGCGACGGCGCGAAACCACTGGCCGAGACGAAACTGGCCGGCCAGCATCTGCCACACGCCGGTCAGCATCACCACCGGGCCAAGCGCGACCAAATCATACTCGGCGACCAGGGCAAAACACGGGACGATGAGGCTTGCGGCCGGGCCACTGACAAGCAAAGGCGCGCCCGAGATGACCCCGATCGCACCGCCGACAATGCCGGCTATCAGCCCGCGCTCGACCGGTACGTTACAGGCCACAGCGATGCCGATACAAAGCGGCAGCGCAACCAAAAACACCACCGTCGAGGCCATGAAGTCGCGAACCAGCTTCTCGCGTTCGGTCAGCTGTTCGGTCGACTCAGCCTCGTGATTGTTCCCGTTGTTGTTCGCCATGGTTTCAGATCGCGGCTTCGGTCGTCTCTTGTTTTTTGTTTTTGCTCGCCTGTCGACGAGACTCGCGCATTGGCGCGAGCGTATTCGTACCACTTATTTGCGGCACCGTCATCCGCTTTACCATCGTGCTGGCGAGAATTCGGCCGTATACGTTAGGGCAACGATGTTGCGGTCAAGGGCAGTCATCCTGCACCGTGGCAATTTGGTACCGGATGGCGAGCCTGCGGTCGCGCAACCACATGCACAGTTTGCTGCGGCCGCCGTGAAGCTCCGAGAGCACCACCTGTATTTGCGATGACGCGGTCATCATTCGCAAACACAGTGTATAGTCAAATAAATCGCGACGCCGTCATGGCGATGAAGAAAGAGGCAGGTTCACATCAGCGTCGGTGGGGTACAATCCTGTGCACTCCACATGCGACGCGCGAACCCATCACGACTGCTTGCACTGTTTTGCACGATTGCACCTGTCGCCTGCGGCGATCCCAAGCCTGCGCAGCCCGACAAGCCGACCCCAGCGAGCAAGACCTCGGCCAAAACTGCGGCCAAAACCGCGGCCAAAACCGCGGACTGCCCGGTGAAACAACCGCTCGATCAACGGCTCGCCCCGCCGCCGCAGCACACAGAACTCGACTACTTCGAGGTACCCAAGGTGGCGGCCGGCCAAGGCCAGCCCCAGGCCAAAGATGTCGTCGGGATCCGGGTGGAGCGGGGCTGGTGGATGCTCGCCGACGGCAAAGAGTACGACCGCGCGTCCGGCTCAAGTCCAGCCAAAACCCTGGCCCAGGCAGTGGCCGGTAATCCACACGTGTACGTGAGTACCGCGGCGTTCGCCAACCCAACCGATGTCTTTGAAGTGCTCGCTGAACTGCGGGATGTGGAGCTGCGGCTCAGCGTACGCCGGACCGCCGAAACCCCGTTGCCGTTCCCCGAAGGAACACCGCCTAGGGTTCAGGAAGTCCTCGTGTCCGTCCACAATACCGAACCGGCCATGCGGGCCCAGACGATCGCCAAGCACCTCTCCAGCGCGATTGCAGGTTGCCAACCGATGGTCAAAGTTTTTGAGATGGTCGCCAGCGTGAGCGCGGACCAACGGGCGCAACGACTACGAAGTGGGCTGCTCGAGGCCGCCAAAACATGCACGTGCCACGACTATGACGACGACATGCTAGTCGGCCTGTACAACGCACTTGTGCACAACGGCCCAACGCCCACCTACTGGCTCCCGCTCCCACGCCCAGGTGACGCCAACTACCCCGCCACACTCAGCGACAAAAGTACAATGGAAGACCTGGTCAACGAGTTGACCAAACAGGACTCGTGAGCAACTCGGGCCCGTCACCGGCTGGCTGCGCATATCTGCAAGTTGAAAAACCTGGGCCCTTTGGATAACCTGACCCTGTAGGCAGGTGTCATGAAAAAACTCGTATCAATGGTAGGTATCGCGTGTCTCTCGCTCGGGCTGGCCACCAGCGCGTGGTCTAAACCGCTCGACAAGCCACAACCCCTCAACAAACCACAACCCCTCAACAAGCCGCAACCCCTCAACCCGCCGAATGCCGGTGCGGCCAAGAAACCACTACCCATCCCGCAGAACATCCCCACCTCAACAGTAACAGGCACCTTCTCCGGGTCATTTGCGTCGTTGGAAACAGATGCCAAGGGCACCATTACCCAACTGGCAATCCGGGAAACTTTCACAGGAAAATACATGGGTTTTGCCGGCTGCGGAGCGAAGGCGCGAGACCTCCCACAACTGCTGTGGTCCCACCAGCAAATCGATGTCGGGTACTGGTACGTTTCACTCGTCTTGACGGTGAAAACCAAGGGTCGGTGCATCGATCGAATTGGTGTTCGGCGCTCTTACAGGGACAAGTATTACATGCTCGAATTGATCCACTGGGAACTCAATCGATTGATCAGAATCGTCAAGGAAATTCGCCGCAAGATGTAGTCAGCTCACAGGGCCAAGATGTCTAGGCTTTGGTCACTCGCCAAAGCTGACACCGATCGCCCGCGCCGTTTCGACGAGCTGACCGTTTGGGTCGACGCGCTTGGGTTCGGCGACCGCCTCGGCGATCGGGACCGCAACAATCTGGCCATTGCGCAATGCCGTCATGTTGCCGAAGTCACCAGACTCGACCAATTGTGCAGCCCGATGCCCATAGCGAGTCGCAAGCACACGGTCGAATGTTGTCGGCCGACCACCGCGCTGCACGTGGCCAAGCACGGTCACCCGCATATCGGCATCGATAAGCTCAGACAAGCCCGTGGCAACCCGGGTTGCAGCCCCCATCAACCGCGGCATTTCGCCCAACTGTCGCTGAAGCGAGCTGACCTGTCCGCCAGCGGGTTTCGCCCCCTCGGCCACCACGAGTATCGAGTAGTGTTTCCCGCGACGGCGACGGTGGCGAATCATATCGGCGATCGGTTGGAGGCGGTAGGGAATCTCGGGTAGCAAAATCGCATCGGCACCGCCGGCGAGACCGGCATGCAGCGCGATCCAGCCAGCATTGCGACCCATCACTTCGACCAACATCACGCGGTCGTGGCTATCGGCCGTGTCGCGAATCCGGTCGATCGCCTCGGTCGCAATATTGAGGGCAGTGTCAAAGCCAAATGTTTGGTCGGTGGCACCGAGATCATTGTCGATAGTTTTGGGCACGCCCACAATGTTGAGCCCCTTGTCGACAAAGCGCTGGGCGATGGCCATCGACCCATCGCCGCCGATTGAGATCAGTCCATCGAGTTCAAGCTTGTGGTAATTGGCCACCACAAGGTCCGAGACATCGGTCTCCCGGCGACCGCCCTGCCCGTCTTCCACGACATAGTGAAACGGATCGGCGCGGTTGGAGGTTCCCAAAATTGTGCCACCTTTTTCGAGGATCCCGCGAACATCGGCGAGGTCGAGCCAACGGTTGCCACGCGGCGACGCCAGGTTGAGATCGACCAAACCGTGAAATGCATCTTCGATCCCGAGGATGTCCCAACCGTACTGTTCCTTACCCACGCGGACGACCGCGCGAATCACTGCGTTGAGCCCCGGGCAGTCCCCGCCCCCGGTCATGATCCCGACTTTTTTGGCCATTGCTGCTCCTGTCGGCCCCGAGCATGCGCTGGTTGACCGAGCTTGGTCAATCGCCGTTTTGCCCGGTGCTCGCGACACTTGGCACGACCTTTCGAAGCGGCTGCAAATGCGTGTCGAGCAGACTGTCGAGCCCCTCGCCACTGACAAGCGCGGCACACCAACGCTGAACGTCCTCAACGGGGATCGCCGACACGCCGCCGGCCCTCAACGCCCGCAACCGCCGTTGCTCGGCCCGCGTGAACTGACCGTCGAGGATAAAGCCGAGGATGAGCAGCAAAACGCACAGCCGGCGCAGGGCCTCCGGTGCCGCCTGCAGCCGCGGCACGAAGTCGGCGGGCAGTTCGGTACGGGGCGTGATTTCCAGGTCATAACCCTCGATCACCGCCTTGGCCAGGACGTAGTGATTAAAGTGAAAGTCGCGTTTGGTGGCGGCCACCAACTGCAACGTGTCGTAAATCAATGCATGTCCATCGGGCCAGCTATCGACCACCGCCGCGGGTGGCAAGCGGGCATCGACATGGGCGATCAACTGCTGGCCAATAATGTTGACCTTGGCCTCGCGGATAATCGAGTGGGTCGCGTAGGCATTGATGGCCATGTAAAGTGGCATCCCAATAAAATCGAGAAGCTCGCGAATCGCCAAACGACCGAGTAACAACCGCCCGAGCGACTGGAGGATCTTTTTGCCCAAAAACCCCTTAAGTCGTAGCAGTAATGTATACAGGAGCAGCAACCAACGATTGATCCCGAGCAACGGGTCGATTCCATAGCGCAGCAGGCCCTTGGCCTTTTGCTTGAGCGCCACCTGCAACAGCGGCTGCATCCGCTCGTGCTTATTTGCGTGATTGAGCAACCCGGTGACAACCGCGATCTCGTGCACGGCCCACACGTTGATCAACACGAGCACCTGCAACTCGGTGCCCATGACCAACAACCCCCACAGCAGGTGCGCCCACGGAACGTCATAGGGGCCGATCCACGGGAAGTTGACCGACACCTTCGGAAATGCATCGGGATACCAGTAGGCCGGTAGATAAAAGCAAAGCGCCCCAAATACGGCGATACTGGCCGAGAGCGTGATTGCCAGGCGCTGCCGCCCACGAATCGCCCGCGCCTCTTCCTCGCTCAGGAGGTGGAGCTCGTCGTCGTTCTCAACCGCGCGGACGGGGAGACGCTGAAAAAAGCGTCGGACAAAAGGGTTCATGAGGCGCCGCGATACTAGACCTCATCGGCGGTGTGGGTGCAAGTCACTCGCCATGCGCAAAAACGGGAAACCACCCAGCGTGACCACGTCCGCTACCCACAGGCGATGCCGCCAACAAAGCCCCAGCTCAAACCAGGTGCGATCACCAATAATTTCCGACGCCTTGGGCCATCCACACCATCTGCTCGTCGCGGCCCGTCGTCGGTTACGCATGGGTCAGGTCCAAAACATCTCGACCCTGTCGAGCGTCTATGCGAGCTCCGGCCAGCACCGAAACGGCCCGGAGGCGGCGCGAACAACATCTCGCCCACACGCGCGCTTGTGGGCCACCTCGGGGAAAATTGTATAAACAACTTTAAAGGTGCTGGCCCGGTTCCAGCCAAACAAAACATGCTCGATTGTTCAGATCCATTAACGAGCATCCTTGAAGCACCTTGTATAGACACCGATCTTCTGTTCAGATTGTAGGGAGCATAGGTTCCAGCTAGACTCGGCGTGTGTCTGGGAATGCGTATCGCGATCGTATCGCCATGTACATTCACCAGAATTTCGCCCCCTGTGGTCTCGTTGTCTACACCGAAGTTCCCTTGGGAAAGACGATTATTGGCAAGCAACGGCGGCTCGATATCTTCTTGCGACACCGGACAACGTCCCTCGCACTGGGGCTAGAGTGTAAATACCAGGCGACCAGTGGAACCACCGACGAAAAAGTGCCCTACGCCTTGGCCGATCTGGAGTCGATGTGGATTCCGGGTTGTTTAGTCTACGCCGGTGAGGGCTGGTCGGCCGGGGTGTTGCACACACTCGAGGGTTCGCGTCATGCCGTTTTTTGCGATCCCGCAGGCACGGCGCGAACAAAAGCGACACTCGAGCTCGATCACGTCATTGCCTCGGTGTTCGGACTTTGGCCCATGGTGCTGTCAGAAAAGCGGCGCTTTGCCCCCGATCCTCAGCTCGGTCTACCGCTTCCCGAAGTTGTTCGCACACGACCAAGCCAAAAACGCGCGCGCACCAAAAAACGCTCGGGCTAGGAAATTGACATCCGAATTGCCCAGCGCCCGACTGCGAAGCAACCGGGCGCATGGGTCGATCGCCGACTACTCGGCCACGTGGGCGAACACGGAGACCATGCCGTTATCCCCAACCTCGGCCACAACCGCATTGGCAACCGTTTGTCCGGGGGCAAAATTGATCGATGATGTGTCGGGTGCATCGTTGCCAGTTGGATGTACCTGCAAATACCCCCAGCTCGTCGGTTGGGTCACGGCAATGTTGCCCAACACAGCCTCGGCCGTTGCCGGCACACCGTTGCCGGTGACCTTGATATCGAGGGTTGAACCCGCGAGCAGTGGGCCATCCTCGGTGCGGCTATCATGGGCACGGACAGGCGCAATCGTTTGCAGGTCGCCATCTTCAGGGAAGTAGCCAAATACATCGACAACGTAGTCGGCCGGCGTCAAGGTCCACAGCCGAGCCTTCCCCCCGGGCGAAACAGGTACGATTACTAAATTGGCCCGCACCTCGTCGGTGTTGAAGTTGAGGTTGGAGGTCATCGGCTGATTCGCACCGTGCTCGTAGAGTTTGGCGTGCCCCGGTCCATCTGGCCTGATCACCGCGAGGTTGACCACAACGGCCCCGACATTGTTGGCCGGCACCCCGCCGACACCGGTCAATTGAATGTCGAGAGTCTCGCTAACCTTGGAGGTTTCTCGGGTATCCACAACCCGCGTCGGGGTCACCGCGGTGAGGTTGGACGCCGCCGGGAACCACCCGACAAAGTCAACTGCAATATCGGTTGAGTCACCGATGTGGCGGAACTTGACCTTGCCGTTGCTACCGGGTTTGACGACCACAAGGCCGGCCGTTGCCCCGCCGGGTGCAAAGTTGATGTTGGATGTCCCCGGGTAGTCAATCGTGTCCGGATAGGCCGACAAAAAGCCCGGCTGTGTGGGACCGATCGCTGCGACATTGAGGACGACGGCATCGATTTGGTTGGCAGCCACACCCGTTGGTCCCGTCATGTCGAGGCTGAGGGTTTGCTCGTGCAGCAACGGCTCACTGTCGCGGGTGTCGATCAGCCGTTCACCGGCAACGGGCGTGTAGTGTGAGCCCTGTGGGAGATAGCCACTGACGTCAAAGATCACGTGGGTCGAAGCATCCACGGGCTCGGGCTCGGGCTCAGGCTCGGGCTCGGGTTGCGGATCGTCGTAGTAACCGCAGTGTCCATGGTAGCGCCTGGCTTTGTACTGACTATTGGCACCCCAGGACATCCACCGGGCAATCACCCGATCGTAGTTCCCCGTGGTCGACTCGACCACCAACACGCCATCGGAACCGAGGTTTTTCTCGACCAAGCGCACGTGCCCAATTTTGTGCAGGGCATCGCCTGGGATCAGTTGAGCACGGTCGATCACGTTGGTGATTTGGTGCATATAGTGGGTCGTCTTGTAACTCGACCCCCACACCTGGCTGACAAACCCCGAGCAATCGACACCGTTTGCACACGCGGCCACGCCGTCTGCCTGTTTGACGTCACCTATCACCTTTCCGGACTGTACAGCATGATCGTAGGCATCGAGCGTTTGATAGCCGGCGTAGCGGTAAATCGCCCCCTTGACGGTCGACCCGGTTGCGTGCACCGGACGGGTGCGTCCGGCACAACTCGCGTCGAGGTGTTGGGGCCCGTAGGTCGCGGTGTAGTTGGCATAGGAGTAGGCGTGCCACATGATCGCCCAGCCCGGCCGACACTGGGTTGCCCCGGTCGCGTCGGTTTGGCTGGTCAAGCCAGGTGTTTGCCGGGCCTGCCCGACCACCGTGGTCTCCAGGTGTTTGGTCGCCCCCGCCGGGAGTGTCGCGGCCGTCGTCTTGTCGCTGCGGGTCGGATAGGCCAACACAACCTCGGCCGGCTGGGTCGACAGCGAACGAATCGCCCCCGACGAATCAAATGCGAGCCGGTTGTGTGTATATACGACTTCATCGGCAATCGGCATCTCGACAACTTCGAGAATGTCGCCGGCAATCCCCACGCGGTAGGCGAAGTCACGCACGTGGAGGGCCTGCTCGACCACGGTGACATCCTGTACCCGAAGCCAAAACCCGGTGTTGTCGGTGGTCGCGGCGAGAAACGAAAAACCGCCCAGCATACCGGCCGTCTTGATCGTTGCGACCTCGGTACCATCGACCAGCACTGCCCCGGTCGACTCGTCGTCCTCGGGCTCACCCGAATAACCGACGAGTTCGATCTGGTGCTCCCCCACCCGGTGGTGCCGCGTGGCCACCCCATCTTCGACAAACGCCCCCGACGAATCGAACACCTCGCGGACCTCCGAGCCGAGTGCCATCTCAAGTAAAACCGTGCCGTCACTGTCGCTTTGAAGCCCGGTCACCCGGCGCAGGTCCTCGATGTCGGCCGGGAGGTCAAAACTCTCCCACGGGGTCTCCTCGACGTCGTGGCGACCGATCCGCGAGATCTTGGGTGCCGCCAAACCGGTGTCGAGCACATAGACATGGGTCGAGGTCACAACCATGTCCTCGAGCCGCTGGACCAATCCATCGAGTTGGTAGGTATCGACAATCTGACCATCGTCGTCGACCACCAAAATCTTGCTGGCCGGGCCGTCGGCTATCCAGTTGAAATCGCGCTCATCCACGACATAGGCCGAGGGCCCAAAACTGTCGCGTTCAAGACCTTCAGTGCCCTCGTAGGTGAGGCCCCCCTCGCCCACCACAATCCCGGTAATCCGTTCACCGCGCAGCGACCCATCCGCGTTCGGCTCCTCGTCCTCACCGTCACCAACCGAGTCCATCTCAACACTGTCCGAATCGCTGGCCTCACCACCTCCGTAACAGCCACCAGACAAACCGAGTAGCGCCCACAAGGAGGCCGAGACAAACCGCGAAGAGAAGCGTTTCGAGTTGGAAAAATCTGCCGGGGTGTTCATGGGAGTTGCTCCTGGCCGAGCGTCTTTTGTGGCCTTACCCCCTAGACGGAGCCGTTTTGGTTTGTCGCAGCGTGACTGATTTTTTTTTGAAAAAACTTGTGCGAGGGTGAGGGCCTATCGAGCCGCGGGCATTTGTTGTAGAGGCATAGGTGATGCAACACCCCAGCCAAGTAAACCGGTGCGCGACCGAGAATGAACTTTTGGGGTTTGCCGAGGGCACACTCGACACGCAACTGCACACCTGGGTTGAGCGTCATGTCGACAGCTGTGCGGAGTGCATGGAGGTACTCGCCGAAGCCCTGCGTGCCGACTCCACCCTGACGAACATGCTCGAACCCGACGAGCCGACCCACAACAGCAACGCGCCCAAGCCAGACGCATCGACCCAACACCTGCTTGCAGCACTGGCCGACAAAACCGCCTATGGCCAGAAGATCGGTCGCTACGTCCTGCTTTCGCACCTCGGTCAGGGGGGCATGGGATTTGTCTATACCGCCTACGACCCCAAGCTGGACCGGACCATCGCTCTCAAACTCATTCGCCCCGATTTCGATCGTGCGACCGGTCGCACCCGACTGATGCGCGAGGCCCAGGCTGCGGCCCGCCTCAAACACCCCAATGTCGTCACCATCTACGAAGCTGGCGAGGCCATGGGCCTGGCTTACATCGCCCTCGAATATGTCCAGGGGGCCAGTGTCCGCCACTGGCTGCGACAGGGCCCCCACTCCTGGCGCCGGGTGTTGTCGCTCTTTCTCGAGGCGGGCGCTGGACTGGCCGCAGCCCACCGTGCCGGGATTTTGCACCGCGACTTCAAACCCGACAACATCCTGCTCGACGACGAAGGCCACCCCAAGGTCGCCGACTTCGGCCTCGCTGCCGGGATCCGAGACGACGCCCTCCAGCAGACCTTCGACAACACAAGTGACAGCGACGCAAGCCTCGACATGCGCCTGACACAAACAGGTACGTTACTCGGTACGCCACCTTATATGGCACCCGAGCAGCATCTGTGTGCCGATGTCGACGCCCGCGCCGATATCTATAGTTTTGCGGTTTCGCTGTATGAAGCCCTCACTGGCACCCACCCGTTTGCCGACGCCACGACGCTCGACCAACTACTCGCCGCCAAACAAAAACCCCCGGTGTTCCCCAGTCGCAACAAAGTCCCCGGTTGGCTGCGGGCGGTGGTTATACGTGGGCTGCAGCCCGATCCGGCCGCGCGCTGGCCAACCCTCGACGCGATGCTCACAGCTTTGCGCGCCAATCCAGCTGTCCGTCGCGGGTTGCAGGCCGCCGTCGCCACCATTGCCGTTGGCGTCGTCGGCGTGCTTGGGTTTCAGGCCTACGAGCGCAGCCAAATCGCCGAGGCCTGCCGCGCCGAGGGCCAGGCGATTTACGACATCTGGACCCCCAAAAAAGTCGAGCAGATCGGCGCGGCCTTTGCCGCGACAAAACTTGACTATACACAAGATTCATGGGAGCGCGCACGCCCGCGGGTCGATGCCTATGTCGATGCCTATGCAACAAAACGCGAAGACCTGTGCCGCGCCGGCGAGCTCAACCACAGTATTCGCCCCGCCCTTCTTGCCCGCGCACGCGAGTGTTTCGACCGTGGCGAAGCGGCAGTCGAAAAACTGGCCACCGCCTGGACCACCCCAAAAACCCTCAGCGTGACCCGGGCACCCGGACAAGCCGCATCCCTCCCCTGGATCGGGGAGTGTACGGACACTGACCGCCTGGCCAGGATCGTGTCGCTCGACGCCCACGTCCCTCGACAAACCTACGAGGCCCTGCGAACCCAGTACCGCCAAGCCCGACAGGTTGCCCACGAAGCCGATGCCGCACGCGCACGCGACCTCGCCGTGGAGGTCGAGCGCGAGGCCCTGGCGGTTGGCGCCATCAGCTTGGCTTCGGCCGCATCGCTGACGATCTGCAACGCCTATCAACAGCAACAAAATTACCCCGAAGTTGAGACCGCGTGCACGCGCTCCTACCTACAATCCGTCGAGGCCTCCGACCACGAAGGCGCGGTCCATGCCGCGGCCTTTCTCGCCAACCTCTACGGCCAGGCCTTTCACCAACAGCAACAGTCCCAGCGGTGGCTCGACATCGCCAAGGCCCACCACGCCGTGATTGCGAGCGATGGTCCCGACCCCCAGGGAGCCCGCCTACAGTCGGCGCAGGCCTACTTTTATCAAGACTTCAACCAGCCCAAAAAAGCAATCGCTGCCTTTCGTACGGCCATTGCCCAATACAACGAACTCTATGGCGAAATGTCGGATGTCAGTGCGCCGCTGTGGACATCAATTGCCTACATTGCCATCGACCAAGAGGATTGGACCACCGCACAACAGGCGATCGACCAGGCCCGGGCCGTCCACCTCCAAGTCTTTGGCCCCCGCCACCCGCTGACCTCCCAGGTCGAGTGGTACCGGGCGGTCATCCTCCACGCATCCGACCCTTCGGCTGCCAACGAGATGTTCGAAGCGTCCATGGCAATGATGCCCCCTCGCCGCGCCGCCCGGTATCAGGTCGCGTGGCGTGACCACGCCTGGCAATCGTGTGGGGACTCGCTGGCACCGGCACAGCAGGCAATCGCAGCGGCGTTGAAGCATGACCTGCGAACAGTCGAGGAGTTGCCACCGCTGCTGGTCAAAGTCGGCACCTGTTACCGAAAACAGGGCGACAAGCAGCGCGCGCTCGCTGCCGGCAAGCAAGCACTCGATCTCCTGAAACCACCGAAAAAGCCGCCCTCGCAGACCTACCGCGCAGCCGAGGCACTCGCCACAGGTGTCGACCCAAGCAGCACAAAGGAGATGCCGTGAGTCCGTTTGTGAAGGCTTTGTCCAACACACCACAAAGCGACGCCCCGGCCCTCGCTGCCGCGTGGCAAGCTGCATTTGCTGCGGCACAAACCACCTGGCCCGGCGTCGAAGTTCCCGAGGATGCACTTGTGGCCGCCGTGGTGGCGCGGCTGCCCAGCGGTCCCCCACTTGCGGGTCTCGCCAAGTTGCGACTCTCCGACCTCTATCTCGTTTGTGGCTGTCTGCGTGGCCAACGAGATGCACTACAGGCATTCGAGCGGACCTATCGCAGCGTGCTCGCGGCCGCGGCCCGTCGCACAGGTACCGACCAACCCGAGGAAGTTGTCCAAAACCTACTGGTTCGCCTCGTCGTTGGCCCACCTCCCCGGCTGCAAACCTACGCCGGGACCGGCTCGCTCAAACGCTGGCTCAAGATCGCCTGCACCCGCCTCGCCATCGATACAAACCGCTCCGACAACGCCAGGAGGGACCGCGGCGAGCAACACGGTCAACTCGCAGCCCAACTGACCGAACACGACCCCGAGCTGCGATTGCTCAAACGCAAGTATCGCCAGGCCTTTCGCCAGGCCTTTGCCACAGCCATGCGCGACCTGACCCCGAAGGCGCGAAACATCTTGCGTCTACATCTTATTAATCAACGTACCATCGACGAAATCGCACCGATCTACAAGGTCCACCGGGCAACCGCCGCACGCTGGCTCGCCCGCGCCAGGGCCGAAGTGCTCGAGCGCAGCCGGGCCTCCCTCGGCGCGTTGTTACAGGCCGACGATCGCGACGTCGAATCGATCATGCACCTGATCGCAAGCCGCCTCGATGTCAGTATTGCGCATCACCTCGCCAGTATTCAGCAGCACACGGACTGACCCAAGCCAGGTCTAAAAACTTATCCCAGCAGCTCGAAAAGACTTACCGCAGTCTAAACTCACCGCAGCACGCCGCGCTGGCGCACGCCCGCGACAAACGACTCGACGGTTTGGATTTCGGATGGCGATAACCCAAACACCAAAAACACCGCACGATCGAGCGCGGCCGGGTCGGCTTCCTCGGCGGCTGCGGTCAGCACAGCCCGCTGGTTTGTCGACAACGATTCCCACCGGGGCACCCGAATCCGCCGGAGGTACTGTGCCTGAAACCGCAAAAACCCTCCGGCCATGCGCACGCAGTAGGCGGCGACAAACATCAGTGCCACCGACGACCGCAAAACTGCTTGCAACGCACGAAGGTCCCAGGTCGTTGAAGTCACCACATACAAATTGTGGTGTGGGTAGTAGTTTCCGACATCGTAGACAACACTCGCCTCCCCCTTGATATCGGGAATGAGTAGCTTGGGTGTGGTCGTGAGCTCGGCGTACACACGATCGATGGTTTTGTACCACGCATGCGGGCTCTTTTTGGCCGTATGCCGCTTCTTGAGTCGATCGGCGTGCTTGTGGATATACTTCGCAAATTGCGGGTAGGCGGCAAGGTCTGCCAGTTTTCCACTCGGCTCCCAGGGGTTGACAAGCCCCTTGCCAGACCAGGTAAAACCGTTGCCCGTGATATCCCCCGAAACAGCTAGTTTGAGCTTGCGTGCATGCTCAACCGGCAATTGGTCGTACTCGCCAATGTACACCCGATCGGCCCCGGTCGCGACCCCGATCCCAACCTTGGCACCGGCCTGCTCGAGCGTGGGCAAGCGCCCTTCAATGCCGCGAATCGTGGCGATGATGTGCGGCGAATCGACCAGCCACGGGTCCCGCCCGCAGGCTACTTTGTCGACCGCTTTGACTTGGGTAGTCGGTTCGCGGCTAGCGACTACTTTGTCGATCGCTTTGACCCGGGTCGGTTCGTGGCGAGCGACTACTTTGTCGATCGCTTTGACCCGGGTCGGTTCGTGGCGAGCGACTTCTTTGTCGACCGCTTCGACCCGGGCATTCGGTTCGTGGCGAGCGACTGCGGCGAATACCTCCGCAAGCGTCATCCCCGTTGCTTGTGTAACCACAGCGGTGGCCCTTGCCGGCCCTCGGCGAATCACCGTAATTGCCGGGTAGGCAGCGACCCGTTGGGCAAACGCATCGACATGGGCCATGTCGATATAGGCATCGAGGTTGTAGCCGTCTGCGATCTTTGCCCGCAAACGGCTTCCGTATTTATTTTTGACCCAACGGTTGGCGCAGATAAACCCAAGCACACCTCCATCCGCGAGCCGATCGAGGCAACGCTCGTAAAACAGCACATAGAGGTCGGCCCGGTCGTAAAGGGTTGAAAAACGTTGCCTGTACACCGATAGTAGGGGGGCAGGGATCCGCTCCTGGCGGACATAGGGGGGATTGCCGACAATCACATCGAATGTGCCGGCCAAGGGCGTCAGCAAAAAATCATCCTGTGTCAGCCACCTATCCGCGAGCTGCTCGGCTGCGCAGGCAGACAAGCCCTCGGCCATGAGCTGTTGGCGCAACCGGGTTTTTGTGTGCTCAAATGTTGGTATGTGCAACTCCACCGCGCGGACACTTCGGCCCAGCCGGTCGACCCACTCGGACATCGGAATCTGCTGCCGCCGGCACGCAGCGAGCAACCGGCGAATAATTGCATATAAAAACTCTCCGGCTCCGCAGGCGGGCTCCAAAACCCGAAGGTCGGCCAACGGACGCTCACTTTGGTACCCACAAAGGTCGAGGATCCCGTCGACCACCTCTGGTTTGGTAAACACGGCTCCCCGCGCTTCGATGTTGCCCTGGTGGGCCAGTGCCGCAATCGCGGCGCGGACCTGTTTGGTTCGCACCAACGGCGATGGCGTCACGTCCTCGGGCACCTGCCCTACCTACCACGCGCCAAGCGGGGCGACCAACCTGTGCCAGCGTGCTGCTAGACCCGTTCGTTAAACCCGCGCCCGGCAAATATCTTGGGTATACATTTTTCCACGCGTCGCCGCCGGGTTTCGCTTTTTTTGCCGCCGCGGATGTAAATGAGATGGCTGCGTCGCCGCCCCGGTGTGAGCGACATAAATGCCTTTTGCAAGCTGGGCTCGGCCCGCAGCCGCTGCTCAAACTCGGCAGGCACCTGCTCGGGTGCCTGACTGACAACGACTTTGGTGCCAGCCCGCTCGAGCGCAATCGCCTGCTCGACCAACTCTTTGACCTGGCGGCGGCGACTTTTGAGCTCGCCCTGGTTGGTAAATCGGATGAGTCGTGCGTAGCGCGAGTTGGGCCCGGGACTTTCGAGTAGGCCAGCTTGGTCGACAAGTGCCGCCCCTTTAAAGAAACTCAGGGCGCAACAATCCTTGCGCGACGCCAACATCACCACGTTTTTGCGGTTGAGCGTGTAGCACGGCGAGCCCCACTTCATGGTCTCTTCGAGGTCGGTCTTCCGCAAAAGCTCGCGCAGTCCCAGCAGGATCGGTGTCCACAGGTGGACCTTGCACGCGGGGGTTTGGAAGTGCTCGCAGCGGCCACAGCCTTCGCGCAGGTACGAGTCGACACTGGTGTTGTTCATGGGAGGTGCTCCACGCGTTTTGTATGCAATCCGCGCGAAAATGTCGACCCGCACGACCCGCCCAAACACGTTCCCCAAGAACATGTAGATGCATTTTGCGCAACGAGGTGCAACCCGGGCCTAGCGGGCAAACGCTGCCTGCTCGCCGAGCCAATCCACGACCCGCTGGAGGCGACTCGGATCGACGGTCACGTCCGCCTCGCCGGCCCGCAGTTGGGTGCGCAGCTGCTCCACCTCGGCATGAAGGTCCTCGGGTAGATCCTTGGCAAAATTGTCGACAATGAGATCCAAGCAAGCCAGAGTGTGGTCGCGCTCGATTCGATTGAGTGTAGGTGCAACGATGATCGCGCGCGCCAGGGTCCGGTACGGACGCTTGCCGGCGGCCAACAGGTCGCGTGCACTCGCCAGCGCACGCACAGCCACACCGCCCCCCAAACGCCGGGCTTGCCACATCACCAGTCCCCCCAACACCACAGCGATCCCGGCAGTCGCCCCAAACAACTGCATGCCACGCACGCCGGCGGCATCGAGGACCGACCCGACAATTGCCACGACGCCCCAAAACCACACCGGTAGCCAAAACAACCGCGGGGGAATTTTGTAGCCAAACTCGAGTACGGTCCCGACCACGCCAAACAGCAAAATAAAGCCCAAGACCCGGACATCGGCCTGGACCAAGTCGCCAAAAAAGTACACCACCGGCGCATAGACAAGCGCCGTGATCATCGCGGCCATCATGGCCCACATGTTGTAAACAACCATCGCCGTTACTCGAATGCTCCGCCGAGGTACTCGGCGATGAAAGACAAAACCACCATGAACACCAGCGCGACTGTCAGCCCAATCGCAATTCGCAGCCCCCGTGACATCGCCCCGAGGGTTTGCATGGCCTGTTTGCGATCCTGCGAACGAATGTCGATTTGGGGGTAGGCGGCAACGAGCGAGTCGACCAACTTCGCCAGCCCCGGGTCACCAGCATTGGCGCCAATGCTGACCCGCTTGAGCTTGCCGTTGGCGGCCTCGTACGACAGCCACATCAGTTGCATCGCCCCCTCATCTTCAACATAAAGATGGCGAAACGAAGCGGTCGGGACAGTCGTCCGCCGAGGCCCCTGTTTGAGCTGAAACTCCTGGTCGTCGAGCCTCGCATAGTAGGTCTGGACCATCATTTTGATGGAAAACGTCTCGGCCACGGGCGCGAAGTTACGCGCGTGGCTGGGCACTGTCAAACCAATCCCAAGTCAATCCTCGCTACCCATACCTGCCGATCGTGTACGATAGGGCGTGGTCACCAACCGCGACGACGTCGATGCTCTCACGCGAGCCAACGAGCCTGCCCGAAAAATCATCTTCACGATCCTGTTTGCCCTGCTCGTTGTGGCCTGTGCCGTTATCGGACCAACCTTTGGCCTTGTCGGTGGGCTTGTATTTGGCATGGTTGGGGGCGCCGCGCTCACGGGGTTGTACATGGTGACCATGCGCAGCCCGAAGGGGATAAACCCCGCCTATACCGCTGGCAACGTCGCCTGCCCGAGCTGCGAATCGATGCAGACAGACCAAACCTACACGCGCGGGGCCGACGGTGGAGAGGTGCTGATGTGGGCGTGTTACGCCTGCGATCACCATTGGCAATAGCTCCTCACCGCAAACGTGTGCACACGGTGACCAACGCGTGGGGCCGATCGACGGGCACCCATTGCTGAAGTTGCCCATAGCCCCGCACCAGCCACTTGCGTGCACGTAACCACGGCGAGGCCAGTAGCCGGGCTCGCCGTTGTGGCCGCAGAAAACTCCAGGCGCCACAGTGGGCCACCTCGATCACCCGGCCACCCTGGCGGACCGGCACAATCGTGGGAACTTCACTGCCAAAGGTCACCAACGCAAACCACACGTCAAAGTCGACACCGGCGTGTTTGGCCCATCGGTGCTTATGCAACATTCTTGCAACGGCAATGCCATCGAGCCCCCGCCCGCCGCCACCACTTCGACCCCCGCCCACACGCGCCTTTTGGGGTATGTGACAGGCACACCAGTCGACGAGTGAGGGGCCGTAGTTTACCGGTCGGTCCACCCTGCCGACCTTCGCACGATTGCCGTAACCTTGTCTCGGTTGGCGGCGCGTGGACTTTCACATACGTCGCGTGCGCTTACTGGCGAGCTCGGTTACAGTCGCCAACGTGGCCCGACAGCTCGGCACACGCGGCACGATGCCCCGGCTCCTGCATCCGAAGGCTGCGCACCTCGATGCCCTCTTCCACACGGGCGTCCAGATCCCCCCGGGGGTGGTGTTGTCGCTCGACGAGCCGGTCGACATCCCGGCGGTCAACGACCTCCTCGCGTGCGGCCCGGTGATCGTCCGCAGCGCCCTCGCCAACGAAGATGGGCCGGTCCGCAGCCAGGCGGGGCTGGGCCAGTCGATCGCCAACTGCATGGATATACAAGATGTTGTTGAGGCAGTGGCCAAGCTGCGCATGCACAACCAAGCGAGCCAGTGCCAAGTGTTGATTCAACAACAGGTTGCGGCCTGCGAGCTTGCGGTGGTGGCCTGCTACAACGGGGCCTGCTTTGTCGAGCTCTACCCCCATCGCGGGAGTGAAACACTTGCCGGGGCCCAGGTCCCGAGCTTTTCGGGGCCCCTCGACTGGCTCGAGCCAGACACCCGTCGCCAACAACTCCAGAACATCTGCGACCATGTCCGGCGACAGGCCCACGTGGCCGGTCTCGACCTTGACCCCGGCCTCGACCCCGACTCCGACCCCAACCCCGGCCTCAACCCCGACCACCTTGACCTTGAAATTGCATGTACACAAACGGCCTGTTGGCTGGTCCAAGCCCGCCCGCTCACGGCTGCACTGGCCCCCGACTGCGCGCCGTTTTTTGCCCGGCTCGCCGCGCAAAGCCCACGCCCCGACCTTGGTGGCCTGCTTGCGCTCGACGCAGAACACAACCCCGAGCCACTGTCACCGGCCCACCAAAGTTTGATCGAGTGGCTCAAGCAACATGTCGCCGAGGCCCAGTCGCTCGAAGTGTTGGCCGGGTGGTTGTATCTGCGTCGTGCACCGCCAAGCCCTACACAGCCACAACCGACTGACAAAAACTCGCTTCTGACCGCGGCCAGGGCAGCCTACCAACGCCTGCGGACACGCGACATTCCGGCCGCACGCGGCCAACTCGACAGGTTTCGTGACAGGTTTTTGCGGTGCCACGAGCGGACTGCCTGGCGCACCACATTGGAGGCCGCACTGCAGGCATTTGCCACAATCTACCGTGCCTACATTCGCCACAACCTAGGTGGCCTCGGGCGTGCTGTGCAACCATTGCTTGCCAGGTCTGGGGCCACCGAGCGACCCACGTGCCTATTTGACCGTGGCCAAACACTCGATGTGCTCCCACTTTGTTGGGACATTCAAAGCCCTAGTTTGGCCACATACCTCGGCACTGTCGCCAGTGTCCCAGCACCCCCCGAGCCGACCGACAACGAGCTTGCAACGGCCCTCGGCGAGCTCGACGACCACCTATTTGCCCTCGGCCTGGCAATGGTTGCCTGCGGCTATCGCCGCGCCGGACAACTGTTCGGTCTCGGCGAAGACATCTTCTACCTGCGCCTAGAACATCTGTTGGCGGCACCTTGCACGGAGCTCGAGGCAGACATCACGCGCCAAAAACAATTGTATCAACAAGTTGTTCGGGCGCCTGAGTTCCTCTATCACGGCGACCCCTTGAGCCTGCCGGGGCGGCGGCACCTACGAGGCATGGGGATTGGAGCTCCGTTTTGTGGGCGTTTGGCGATTCGACGCTCGCTCGCCGATGTGCTTCAGCGCCCGCTCGCGGACGGGGAGATACTGGCGATACCCGCCCTCACCGCACAGGCGGCCGTTGTCCTCCACCAGCTTGGGGTTGCAGCCGTCTGTTGTGAGTACGGTGGGTGGATGAGTCACGCCGCCATCATGTCGCGTGAACTCGGGCTTTCGGCTCTTGTCGGCTGTCGCGGGTGCTGCGAGTTAGACGACGGCCTGCGGGTTGAACTCGACACGGTCGGTGGGCGACTGCGTCTGCTTGCGCAGTGGGAGACATTCGATGTACCTGCATAGATTACCCACAAGACCTGATCGTGGCTGGGCGGTCCAAGGCTGTCGCAAGCTTCTGGCATTCGCTGTGCTTGCCCTCGCCTGCCAACCACAGGCAAAATCACTGGCCAAATCCCTGGCTAGATCACAGCCCACCACCAAACCTGACCTGCCGCAGGACAACCCCGCAAACTCCCCCAAAGTACACCGCAGCATTGTCACTATCCAGGTCGAGGTCCCCGAATACTCGCCGGCCGATATCGAAACCCTGGTCACGGCCCCACTTGAGTCGGCACTGGCGACCATCGACGGGATCTCGGGGCTTCGCAGCCAAACCTCGCTGGGTGAGGTCAACCTCGAGCTCGAGCTTTCGCCGGGGCAAAACCTTGATGCTACAATGATTCTGGTGCGTGAGCAGCTGGCCAAACTCGCCGAGCAGTTGCCCGAGCAAGCCCTAGCTCCGGTGATTCGCAGTTCAAGCCAGGCACATGAACCTGTGGCCACGATTGCCCTCACCGGCGACCTCGCGATCGATCAGCTTGTGGCGCTCGGGCAACGCCTACAGCGACAGTTGTTGCGCGCTCCGGGCATTACCTCGGCCCGGCTGTGTGCACCATCCCGCGAGCTTCGTATCGACCTCGACGCCGCCAAACTACGTGCCTATGCACTCAAACTGGACGAGCTCACCACAGCGATCGAGCACACACTTGCGGTCCCGAGCACGCCCGGACCAAAACCGGTGAAGCTCGCAGATACGGTGGTAAAAGTTAGCAACGCCGGCCCCGTGCAGCTTGGCGATATCGCAACGATTACCGACGCTTTGACCCGGGTCGAGTGTCAAGCCCGGCTCGGTGGGCGGGCAGCGGTGACGGTTTCGCTGTGGTCCGCAGACGATGCCGACCAAGCTGCCTGGCGCGAGGTTGTCCACCAGCAGACGAGTGCGCTCCCGGGTTCGGTGCAGATACAGACATATCATCGCACCCAAACGGGATGGCTCGATGTCCACCTACCAGCGGGCACCCCCCTGCCGCAGGCCGAAGCTGAAATCGCCAACCTCACCCAGCTTCAGGGAGTCTCGCTGGTCGCGTATGCGGCCAACGAATTTCGTGTGCGGGTCACAGTTTTGCCCGCGAGCGACGAGCTGTTGGCGAAGCTGCGCCACGAAATCCAGCAACGACCCGGGCTCACACTCAGAGCCCAGTCAATCGCGGGAAAACCCGACCCTCGGGCTGTGCAGGTCCATCTCACCGGTCCGGATGTGGCCCAACTGCAACAGTTGGCGAACGCCGCGGCGCACCTCCTACGGACCGACGAAGAGGTCGAGTCGGTGCGTGTTGTCGGCCCGGGCCAAAGCCCGGAGATCGAAGTCGAGATCGACCGGGCACGGCTCGCGCAACTCGGCCTTACCCACGGCGAAGTCATGCAGTGGATCCGCGCCACCAACTACGGGCCGGGACACAAGCCGGGGCGCGGGCTCGAGCTCGGCACACGCACCTCACCCGACGGAGCCTATCCCGTAGTCCTCACAATCGACAGCGGCCACCCACAACCGGGTGAGCAGGCGTTGTTGGAGCTGACGGTTGCCGGACCAGCGGGCCCCGTCCCGCTGCGCTCGTTCGCCACCATTCGAATGACGCGATCGCTGTCGACCATCGAGCATCAGGACGGACGGCGCAGCGTCACCGTGGCCCTGCGCCGGCACGGGCCCGAGCCGATCTCCAAAAGGTTGCGTACGCATCTTGCCAGCAACCTCGAACTGCCGCCGGGATATTCCCTGGTGTGGGAAACACCCCCCAGTTAACACCCAACGCCCACAACCGGGTGAACAGACGTTGTTGGAGCTGACGGCTGCTGGAGCCCCGTCCAACTGCGCTCACTCGCCAGCGTTTGCCAATGACGCATCGCTGTCGACCATCGAGCAGGACGCCGAAGCGCGACCCTGGCACGGGCCCGAGCCGATCTCCTAGAAGGTTGCGTACGCATCTTGCCGGCAACCTCGAACTACCGCCGGGATATTCCCTGGTGTGGGAAGCGCCGACCAGTTAACGCCCGTAGCCGAGGGCGTGGGCGCGATCGCTGCGGATCTGTGCATAGTCATGGTCCCACTCGGGCTCGGCTCCGGGGTCCCAGGCGGCAACGGGGATTTGCCCGCGGCGGGCGAGGTCGGCATGGATGGCCCGTTCGGCCGGTGGTTCGCGGCTAAACCCGAATGGATTGCGCGGGGCATCGCTTCGCAGCCGTGGGTACTTTTGGTCGTCGGCTTCGATCAGCGCGAGGAGCTCGTGGCCCCGACGATACATGTATGTCAAAAATTCCCAATCAAACGGCCCTACCCCAGCCCGTGAGTCGGGTGCCCGACGGACCCACTTGGCCCAGTCGTAGCCGTAGATGAAGTCGTGGACATAGCGAAACCGAATCGGCGTCCCCTGGCCAAATAGCTGCTGCAGGTCGGCCATACGGGTAAAACTCCGCTGCAGGTGGGCAGCCGGCTCGGCTTGACCAAGGGCCTCGCGCACGGTCGCAACCGCGAGGTAGTCGAAGTCCCAAAACAGGTTCTCGGGGAAATTTTGTAGCTGGACCTGAAACAGCTGGACCAATCCTGACTTGAGTGTATCTGCAACTTTATTGGCAAGTGGGCCGACGTGGTCCGCAACCTGGGCGAACACCTCGCTCAAACCCGTGGCCGCCGGGGCCTTCGGGTTGAGGGTCGCCCGCGCCCCTGAGTCGAGCCAAACACCGGCCAAAACCGGCTCGCTTGCAACCGGAGGAAAACTGCTCACAGGCCTGCCCCGCGAAAAACATGCATGGTCAACAACATCGCCGCGAGCACCAACCCACTGCCCCAGATGCCGCGGTGCAGCCACAACTTGTAGCGGGCAAGCTGGATAAACGCCGATGTTCGGGCGTGGGGGCTGACCTTGACCATCTCGCGCCAACACAGCAACAACACCACCGCGGCCGGGGTTAGCAGCACGGGGGTGACGACATCGGGATGTAGGCGAGCGCCGACCGACCACATGAGTGCTGCGCCCAACACCAGGTTTTCGACGGTGCTGCGCGCAGTCGAGTTGCCAAACTCGGTGACAAACGTGCACTTGCCACCTCGCTCGTCGCTGACTTCGTCGGACAATCCGCTGGCGATCGCCGACGCGAGGGCGAGCAGCATCAGCCCCGGGGCCAACACCAGTAGCAGCGGCGGGGCAAATGACCCCCCCTGGGCCAGGGCATTCAAGCCCGGCAACATCAGGCCCACACCGACCATCTCGAGGAACTCACCGCCACCGCGGTAGTTGAGCCGCGCCGGGGCGAATGTGTAGAGCATCAATGGCAATACACACAATGCGCCCGCGAGCATCAGCCCCGGGCGCCCGACATAAAGCTCTCCGCACAGGGCCACGGCCACGACCATGACCCCGGCACCTAGGCCACCGAGCAACACGGAGGTCTCGTCGAGTACGCCATCGGGAATGGTCTTGGGCGAGCACCCCTCGGGAAACAGGCTGCGTTTGAGTGTGTCGACCTCCATGTCGCCGTAGTCGTTGAGCAAAACGATATAGATCAGCAGCAATACGGTGCAGCCGAGGCCGATCGCAAGCCCCCCGAGGTCGAGCGTGCCGGTTGTGCAAAACCCGATGACCTGGCCGAGCACCGCCGGCACCAACAGCTTGGGCCAACTCTTGGGCTTGAGCGCGTACAGCCATCGGTTGGCCAAGGGTCGGATCGCCGGGTGCACCCCGCGATGGTGCACCATGTTTGCCAAGCTTGCACGTGTGCCACCGCGCGCATGCCCAAACCGTCGCCACGTCCCGAGCCAAAGCCATTTCAACCGATTCGTCGGCCAGCGACCTCGCTCACGGCTCGCACAAAAGCCCGCGCGGATAGGCGATCCAATCCTCCTGCTCGACGATTTGGGCAGCTTGGGAATACCGCAGTCGAATCACAAACGGCGACGCTGGATAGGCTGTTCCCTGCCACGAAAATGCCGAGAAGTGCCCGCGCAACGTCGCAATATTTTCCGTATATGCAACAGATTCGACCACGATGACCGGGGCAGCTGGATCGGCGAGCGCAAACCCCGGGGCATCCCAGGCGTAAAAATCGGCGATGGCTTTTCGGCCCTCGAATCGCTGCCGCAACATGACATCGACCAGCACACCATCGGGCGCAAACAGCTCGACAAAGCCGGTGAGGTCCTGGCGTGCGGCATAGACTTCGATGTAGCGCTCAACTGCCGCCGCCAGTGCCGGTGGCGGGCGCTGGTGTGAACGCGCGTGCCCACAACCTGTGATCGTCAACAACACTCCCAGCGTGGCGGCAAACTTCCCCATTGTCGCTACGGTATCGCAAAACACGCGGGCGCGGGCACGCTCTCCCCGGGACATTGGATGATGATACATGATTTTGCCGACCCGGTCGCCGGCACCGCGGGCCAACGTGCGGGCGTTGCTTTGGTGTACGAGTGAGGGCTAGGGCTCGACCCAAAACTGAAACACCCGCACCGCGTAGCGGGCCGAACGACCCGGCCCACCGGCCCTCGCAGAGCGCATGGCCGGTTTGGGCGGGGGCAACACTTCGCTCGCCGCGTAGGCACAGCGGGCGGCGTGGGGCCATGGCCCGGTTGTCAATGGGCGGAGGTCGACATGCAAGTCGCTGGTGACGACCACAAGTGCAGCCCGGCGCCGACCGTCGTTGGGGACTTCACGCGACCAGGCGATCGGTACCCCCTCGCAATCTCCCAGCGCATCCTCACCGAGCACGTAGGGCTGCCCACAAAACACCTCGCGCCCCTGGGGCGTTGCCCGGCTCAGCAGCGAAATACTTGCATCCACACCAATCCCGAGCACCGACGTATACACCGAGACGCCGCCGGGATTGTCAACCCGAACAACCAGGCGATCACCGACCTTGACCACGGGCAACTCAATTGTATCTGCATAGGTTGCACCACCGACGACTCCCCATGTCACCCGAGGCGGCGGGTCTAGCTGCTGGCGACCAACGCCCGACTGAAACAGCCGCAGGGCCTCGGCCCGGGCCACCCGTTCGATCGCGGACACGACCTGCGAGATCTCCGTGGACCCGACCTTCAGCGGGTGAAACACAAGCTGCCCGTCGAGGTCGGTGATATGCCAATGCTGGCCCCGGCGCTCGACGGTGACAAACGGCTTGCGCCCAGTCGCCCCGACCAGTTGCAACAGCGGCGAGTTGGCAAGCGCATCCCGCAGTGGCGTTCCTGGCAGGGTTGCACCTGTATATGCAACGGGGTAACGAACATGCCGTCGCTGGGCCAAAAATGCCCGCGTACCCACGGGGATGTTGGCTTCGGGTGGTTGCAGGCTGACCTCGGCAAAGTGGCTACACGCCTTGGTGACAACCGCTTCGGCCAGGGCAACATCACGGCTTCCGGTACCGGCCTCTAGCGGCATCACCAGGTAGCGATCGCCGATCGCCACCCCGTGTAGCGAACCGCCGCGCAACACCGGGCTGTCGCCGTCGCGGGCAAACGCCAACACACCTGGGGTGTGCCGCCGTTCGATCCCAAACACCACCCGCGTGGCCGGCCCGCTCACCCCCGGGCGTTGGGCGGGAAGTTGTTGCTGGACCAGCTCGCGGACCCGTGCACCGAGGCTCGACCATGTTGTATTTGCATGGACTTCGGCCATCACCCGCAGCCACATCGCCGTGAGCAAACCGTGGCGGCGGCCCGCGGCATCGGTAAACTCGTAGGCCGTTTGCGAAGCCTGGCAGGCGACCAGCTGGACCACATCGGGGTTGCCCTCAGGGCACAGGCTCGTGAGGTCGTAGCCGCGTTCACGCAGCCAGGCGACATGCTCCCCCACCCCGATTTTGGCAGGCGCGCGCAGGGCCTTGGCGGTGTACCCAGTGTCGCGCACCATCCCGGAAGCGTGGCAACAATCGAGGATGACCGTGATGTTGGGGGTACGTTGGCTCAGCGCGCCAATCAGGGCCGACAGCTCGGCCCGAAAAATCCCGCGAAACCGGTCCGAGCGTCGGTGATCGACGGGCACCAAATATTGATACGTCTCGGGCTCGCGCCGCCCGCGGTACATTTTCCCAGCATTGGGATTAAGCGCCAGGCCACCGTGGCCCGAGTAGTAAATGCAAACAGTGTCGCCCGAGTTGGTGCTGGCACAGAGTTCGGTGAGGGCGGTGAGAATGTTGTCGCGGGTCGCCTGCTCGCCGACACAGGTTGTACAGGCAAACCCAAGACGGTCGAGACAGGCCGTGACCTCGCGGACATCGTGCTCGATGCCCGAGAGGTCGTTAGCTGTTGCGCCGATCAGGAGCGCACGTTTTTGCGGGTTACTCACGTTTGTCGTCCGGTCGGCCACCGTCGCGGATGATAACCGTAAGCTTGACCTTTTTCCGGGTGGCGTTGACGTTTGGAGCTTCGAGCTCGACGACCAAACGCCCCGGACGGACGGCGACGTATGTACACTTATTGCCGTCGCGTGGCCAGGTAACCGCGCTCTCCCCCTCAAACTCCGAACGTACCCGGACCGCAATGGCGACGCCATGGTGGCGGAAGTCGGAGGCTTGGAACATCAATGTCGATGTCTCTTCGGGCAGATCAACCTCCCAGGTACGGCCGTAGGTCGCCCGGGGGTCATCGATGGTCGCTATTAGTTGGGTGTTGCCGTCGACCCTGTCAAGGGCGCATCGCAGGACGAGTGGTGGGTTTTTGCTGGTCATTTTCGGCATTCCTTTGTGAGGGGAAGTCGTGTTGTCCACTGGCGAGGACATCACGGAGTGGGGTTACGGGCTTCTTTGAGGACCGCACGTACATTCTCCATGTCGCCGCGCACCTGTTGTTGGCCGGCCGGTGAGCACTGGGCGTATAGCTCCTGGGCCCGCTTCATGCCCTGTGTCGCGGCATCAATATGTTCAAGCTCAAGCTGGGTAAGGACCATCTGCAGCTGTGCCCTTAAAAACTGTGCATATTCAACCGGTGCAAGACCTTGCTCGGCGAGTTGTTCCCACGTCCGCAACGCTTCGACAAGGGCTCGCTCCGACTGCGCAAGCTGGTCGTCTTGAAAATACTTCACACGCCCCAGATCGCCGTAGATCGTCGCATGGTCTAGCGGTCGCAACTTCTGTGTGCGGTCGATCTCTAGCAACCGATTGACGTATTTCTCAGCTTCTTTGTAGTTGTTCTTGTTTTCGTAGACGAGGGCGATTGCCCGCAATGGCTCCACGAGCAAGCGATGATCGCCTCCGAGAGCCTGCGACCGCTTGTCGAGGGTCTTTGTCAACAACTCAACCGCCTCGTCAAGCCTCCCGGCATCGAGCAGGGCATTGGCGTAGTTGGCTGTGAGAATGTCGCGACGCGAGCGAAACTTCGGCGTCTGCTCAGGGTTTTGCGCGTAGTAGCGATCGTCGAGCGCAATCCCGCGTTTGTAGTATTGCTCAGCCTGCGCGAGGTTTTTGCGTTGTCGCATCGCACTCACCAGGTTGACCAAGGTGTCGAGTTCATCGAGCGGGTGACGACCCTTGCGGTATTCATAGGCCTGCTTGAGTAGCTCAATCGCCCGGTCGAGGTCGCCTTGAGTTTGCAAGTAGTAGAGACCGAGGTTGTTTTGGAGCATCGCGCGTAGACGGCGGCTATCGATTTTTTCGAGGCTGTCCTCGGCCGAGTCGAGCTCTTCTTGGGTGATCTCTTGCTTGCGCAAGTAGCCGTTGACCTTGATGCGTTTGGCCAACGCCTCGGCGTACTGGGACTTGAGGTCATTGCGGTCGGCGACCCGTTTTGCCGCGTAGAGCTGGTTTTCTGCGGTTTCCCCGTCCTCTTGCAAGATCGCAAGGTCGGCGCGGGCAATCCGGGCTTCGACGACGATCGGGGCGAATGCTTTTGGTGCATCTGCAACTGCTTGCTCGAGCAAGGCTTCGGCGCTGGCAAAATCTCCAAGGCGGGTCTGGGTATGCGCCTGCGCCAGCAGGTTTTCGACGTGGGCAACCTCGGGTTTTAGCTGTGGGCTCGGCACCTCGGCCCCGGCGTACCTGCACTCCTCGGGATCGGCCAAATCGGCGATGGCCGGGAGCAACTGGGCCGCCGAAATGCCTCCCTGTGCGAGCAGCATGCCGGCCTCGTTTTTGAGGCGGTCGAGGCAGCGGGCTTGCCCGGCAAACACGGCCTCGGTCTGACGCCGATCGACAGTCTTTTGGCAGAGCTCCGTGTGCACCTCGACCCAGTCGTCGCGGTACTGATCCATCGTCGAGACCGCGAGTTCAGCCTGGGCCCCGGGTTTGGCAGCCTCGACCTGCTGGCGCGCCTCGGCACTCCATGTACTTGCAAATTCGTCGGCGGCGCCCTGACATGGCGGAGGCGGCGCACCACTAAAGATGTAGATTAGGACAGCTGCGCCGACTATGGCCGTACCACCCACCACTTGCCAAATCCGCCCCTCGCGGCGGCGATAGTCGAGGTCGGCGAGCAGCTCGGCCATCGATGGGTAGCGCTTGTCGGGGTCGCGGGAGAGCCCGCGGGTCAGCACGGTCAGCAACCACTTTGGCAGTTTGAGCTTTTTGGGAAACGGGTGGACCTTGCCGGCATCGAGGGCGTTGACGAGGTCGCCGTAGCCTGCGGGTGGGGTTTGGCCGGTAAATGGGTAGTTGCCACAAAGGGCGATGTAGAGGGCGACGCAAAAACTGAACTGGTCGCTGCGGGCATCGGCCTGGCCTAAAAACAGAGCCTCGCACGACATGTACAGCGGGGTGCCGGCGGCCTTGTCGGTTTTTGTCAGGCGAATCGAGTTGGCCTGGGGTTGGTAGGTCGGGGTTGCCTGCAAACTCGCCTGGGCGGCGGTCACCCGGGCGTCGGCCCTGGCAACCTCGGCGACGAGCCCTGGCACGTGTTTGACCAGGCCAAAGTCGGCCACACACACCCGCCCGGTCTTGTGCTCGACCAGGACGTTTTCGGGTTTGAAGTCGCGGTGGGTAAAGCCGTGTTGGTGGGCGGCGAGCAGGCCGGCCCCGGCCTGGCGGTAGGCGTCGACAATGACCTTCCAGTTGTCCTGGGTTTGCTCCCAGGCGCGCAGGCTCGAGCCCTCAATCAACTCCATTGCCAGGTACACCTGGTCTTCAAAGTTGTTGGCGTCGTAGACTTGGACGATATTTTCGTGGCGAATCTTGGCGAGGGCTTGGGCCTCGCGAACCAACCGCATCCGCTCGTCGCGATCTTCGTGCTCATGCAACAACTTGATCGCCAGCTTGCGATGCAGACGCTGGTCTTCGGCCAAAAACACGGTGCCCTTGGCCCCCTTGCCGAGTGAGTTGCGCAGGACATAGCGACCGGCCACAAGCTCTGGTTCGTACATACGCTGAAACATCCTAGCAGCGACGTTTTTGCGAATGACCTCTGCTTCAATACCTAAGGGCGGTGAATCGATACCATGCATCAACACCTCATCGGGTCCACTTTTTAGGGTTGGAAGGCTGTGCGAATGGTTTTGTACAGACTCCACAGGCACCGTCGCGGTGAGCTGGTTAAACGAATCGCCGGGGATATTGCGGCCGGCTTTGCGAGGCAATAATAACGCGCCTGATGACATAGCTACATCTGTAGTACCCGTCGGGGCGCAAACCGATCCCCAGTTTTTTTAACGGTTGCCGATAACTGTCCAATCGCTGTTTGTTGCCCTCATACCGCTGCGTCGGTGTGCCTGCGTAGGGCGTTTGACCAACTTGCCAGGCTGGTTTGGGTGTCGGCCAACTCCTGGGGGTTTCGCGCCAATTCCTCGACTTTTTGCCGCAACCGGGCCAACGCCCGCCGCAGGCGACCGCGGACAGCCGGCACCCCGAGTTCGAGGACACTTGCGACCTCGGGGCCACTCATGCCCTCAAAGTGGTAGAGCTCCAACACGATTTGGTCGTCGAGCGGGAGGTGGCGCAGGGCCGCGAGCAACAACCGGTACTCGCCCTTGGTCTCGACGTAGGAACTCACCGAGGGGCCGAGGTCGTTGAGGCTGGTGACACCTAAGTCGAGGTCGGGGCGGTTGGCCTTTTGCCGGTAGGCCTTGGCCAACTGGTTGCGGGCGATCTGAAACAGGAAAGTGCGGACTTTGGCGTCGCCACGAAACCGGTCTTTTGCCCTGGCGAGCCCCTCAAACGTCTTTTGCACAAGGTCTTCGACCCCGGTGTTGATCTTCTTGCTAAAAAACCGAAAGATCTTTTTGTAGTAGCGCTCAAACAGGAGGTTGCCGGCATTGAGGTCGTTGCCCATGGCCCAAGCCTGAAATAGCTCCTCATCGGAACGGGGGTCGTCTGCCATCGCCGCCAGCCTACCACCCACACCAATCGCTTGGGTACGGGTGGCGGGTATTCGATGTACATGAAAGTTCGTGCAGTGTGCAGCCCGGTGTGCACAGCCGCCGCAGTCGACCCATAAAAAAGGCACCCGGGGGTGCCTGTTGTCAACGGGTTTGGTGTGTCCTTCGGGTTAGGCGAGCCACGACTTGCGTCGCAACCGTTCTTGCAGTGACCGCACATTGTCATGTGTATAGTCAGCGATAATTTCCCGGTGGACGGTTTTGCTGAGTCGCCGACTCGAAAGCTCGCGGACCTTGCCGACAAAGTCCGCCGGCGCTGCGATCAGCAAGCGTTCAAACTCCCGGCGGTGTTGCGCCTGCGACAGCCGGTCGACAACCTGGCGGACAAACCTGCGGTCCTCCTCGGCATCGGCCCCGCTGTGGTCGGCTAGCATCTCGTGCTGCGAACTCGATGCGCCGGGGTCACCCGACTGCCGTGCCTGTGGGTGAGTCATGGTTTCTAGCTCTCGCAGCGTCGGCTTGAGTTTGGGCCCTACCACCTCGTAGAGCTGAGCCTGACTGCGATCTGCGACGACGAACCACGTCGTTTCCATCCGCGAACCTCCTGTGATTTTACCGGCTCCCCAACGGGGAAGCGCATCCCATCATAGATCAAGGTAGGGGGCGTCTGCTGAGCTTTTTTGGTGTGACAGTTGTTGCGCACTTGAGCCGAAAACTCTGTGTTTTTTGTAGTCTGGCTTACCCATTTCTTGCGCCGTTAAACATGACCAAAAGTTCATGTTAAACATTTGGCTTCGGTTTGGGGGTTGGAGCCGACAGTGCTGCACAAGCTGCGTGGGGTCCCACCCGCGACCGGACCGTGCACGGGCGCTGCGACGGCTGAAGCGATGGATGTAGCATCACGATTTTTGTGGCCGCGACCCGAGCCGCGGCAAAACCTTCCCTCACCGACCCAGGCGTGCGCAAAGTCGCTCATCTGAGGTTGTAAGCCCGGTCGGTCAAGTTCCCTGTTTTCAATAGTTTACGCGGGGTTAGACTCCTCACCTCGGCCGATTCTGGGGCCGTGGCGGTCTCGGGACCAAACGGGTATTCTCCGCCCGCGTTCCCGGAACCGACCCTATGCCAGGCGACCCCAAACCCACGCTTCTCAACATCGAAGACGAGATGCGTAGCTCCTTTTTGGGCTACGCGATGAGCGTCATCATCTCCCGTGCCCTCCCCGACGTCCGCGACGGCCTCAAGCCGGTGCACCGCCGCATCTTGTATGCGATGCACCAGCTCAAAAACACCCACACGCAGGCCTACAAAAAATCGGCCCGTATCGTCGGTGATGTCATCGGTAAGTACCACCCGCACGGCGATTCCGCTGTTTACGACGCCCTGGTCCGGCTGGCCCAGGACTTTGCCATGCGCTACCCGCTGGTCGACGGCCAGGGCAACTTTGGCTCGATCGACGGCGACACCGCTGCCGCCATGCGTTACACCGAGTCGCGGATGGAGAAGTTGTCCAGCATGCTGCTGGCCGACCTCGAAAAAGACACCGTCGACTGGGTCCCCAACTACGACGACAAAGAGGTCGAGCCGAGTGTGCTCCCCACCCGGGTGCCCAACCTCCTGCTCAACGGCGCTGTCGGTATTGCCGTCGGCATGGCGACGAACATTCCGCCACACAACCTCACAGAGCTTATCAACGCCTGTTTGGCGATCATCGACAACCCGGAGCTCGAGTTCTCCGAGCTGCTGCAACTGGTCACCGGGCCCGACTTCCCGACCGCTGGCCATATCATCGGCCGCTCGGGCATCGCCTTAGCCTACAAAACCGGCCGCGGCAGTATCACCATGCGGGCCCGCTGTACCATCGAAGAAGATGCCAAGGGCCGCGAGTCGATCGTCGTCACCGAAATCCCCTACCAGGTCAACAAGGTCAAGCTGATCAGCCGGATCGCCGACCTCGTGCGCGACAAAAAGATCGAGGGGATCAGCGACATTCAAGACTACTCCGACCGCACCGGGATGCGGATCTGGATTCAGGTCAAGCGCGACGCCGCGGCTCAGATCGTGCTCAACTCGCTGTACAAAAGCTCCGATCTGCAGACGACGTTTGGCGTCAACATGATCGCGATTGTCAACGGCCGCCCGCAGATGTTGACGCTGCGCGACTGCCTCGACAACTTCATCGATCACCGGCGCACGGTCGTCACCCGGCGCACCCGGTTTGAGCTCAACAAGGCGGTCAAACGCCGCGAGATCGTCGAGGGCCTAGGCGTCGCCATCGATGCCATCGACCGCATCATCGCCCTCATCCGCGGGGCCAAAGACCCGGACGCCGCCCGCATCGCCCTGACCTCGGAGCCGCTGATGGGGTTTGCCGGGTTCTTGGAGCGTTGTGGCCGTCCCGACGAAGAAGTCGAGCGCGCCAAACAGGGCCCGTACCACCTCAACGAGCGCCAAGCCAAGGCGATCCTCGATATGCGCCTGCACCGGCTCACCAACATGGAGCGCGTGCGCATCGAGGGTGAGTACCGCGAGCTGTGTGCCCAAATCACCGAGCTCGAAGCCATCTTGGGCGACCGCAACCGCCTGATGGAAGTTATCCGCGAAGAGCTCATCGCCGTGCGCGAGGACTTTGGCGACGACCGCCGCACCGAGATCGTCGACGACGATGCCGAAATCTCGCCGATCGACCTCGTGGCCGACGACAAGATGGTCGTGATGGTCACCCGCAACGGCTATGTCAAACGCCTGCCGACCGACGAATACCGGGTGCAAGCCCGCGGCGGCGTCGGGGTGAAGGGCGGCACCGGCCGTGGCAACGACGACTTTGTCACCGAGCTGTTCGAGGCCAACGCCCACTCGTTTGTGTTGCTGTTCACCGACACCGGTCGGGTGTTTCGCAAGCGTGTGTTTGAGTTGCCCAAGGGCCGCCGCGACGGCCACGGCAAGGCGTTTGTCAACTTCCTCGACCTCAAGTCCGGCGAGCGGGTCTTGCAGATGGTCCCGTACCGCGAGGAGGAGATCAGCGACGACCACTTTGTCGTGATGGCCACCAAAAACGGCTACATCAAGCGCACGCGGGTCAAGGAGTTCGCCAATATTCGCAGCTCCGGGCTGATCGCCGCCAACATCGAAGACGGCGATGTCCTGATCGACGCCAAGCTCACTGTCGGGGGTCAACACATCATGTTGGCCTCGGCCGACGGGCTCGCCATCCGGTTTGAGGAGAGCGAAGTCCGGCCCATGGGTCGCACCGCCCGGGGCGTCCGCGGCATCAAGCTGCGGTCCAAAAGCCACGTGGTCGGCATGATCGTGCTCGCCCCAGACAGCGACGCCTCGCTGTTGACGATGTGCGAGAATGGCTACGGCAAACGCACTCCGGCGACCGACTACAAGGTCCAGGGGCGCTCGGGCCAGGGCATCATCACCATCAAGGTCACCGACCGCAACGGCCCGGTTGTCGGGGTGTTGCCGGTCCGCGACGACGACCAGCTGATGGTCGTGACCAGCAACGGCAAGGTCATCCGCACCCGGGTCGACGGGATTTCGGTGATGGGTCGCAACACCCAGGGTGTCACCATCATTCGCACCAGTACCGACGACGAACGCGTGGTCGCGCTGGAGCGGTTGGTCGACCCTGACGATGACGACGACGATCCCGACGCCGAAAACGCTGACGGCGACGGCACCACAACCGACGGCGACTCCGATGCAGATACATCGAAGTCGGATGACGGCGAGCAGGCCAAGGCCGACGCGGACGACCCATCGTCGGACGACACCGAGGCCAAGGCCGACGAGGCCAAGACCGACGAAGCAGACAAGGGTGACGCGTGAACAACTCCGACGGCCGTGCCGGGCCCCGTAGCCTGGAACTTTTTGCCACCGCCTCGCGGGTGATTCCCGGGGGCGTCAACAGCCCGGTGCGGGCGTTTAGCTCGGTCGGCGGCAAACCACCGTTTATCCGCAGCGCCCAAGGGGCCACCCTCACCACCGAAGATGGCGTGACCCTGATCGACTATGTCGGCACCTGGGGGCCCGCGTTATTGGGACACGGTCATCCGGCGGTTGTCGAAGCCGTGTGCAAGGCGGCCCAAGATGGCCTGAGTTTTGGTGCATGTACAGGTGCCGAGGGCACATTTGCCGAGCGCCTGTGCATGATTGTCCCGGCGTTGCGCAATGGCCTTGTCCGGCTCGTCAACTCCGGTACCGAGGCCACCATGAGTGCGCTGCGGGTCGCCCGTGGGTTTACCGGTCGCGACAAAATCATCAAGGCCGACGGGGGCTACCACGGACACGCCGATATGCTGCTGGTGGCCGCCGGCTCGGGTGCCGCCACCATGGGGATTCCCGGGAGCAAGGGCGTGCCGGCAGGTGCGGTCCAAGACACCTTGCTGGTGCCCTACAACGACCTCGAAGCTGTCCGCGAATGCTTGCATACGCACAAAAACCAAGTCGCAGCTATCATTTTGGAGCCCGTCGCCGGCAATATGGGCTGTGTGCCGCCGGTCGCCGGCTACCTCGAAGGTCTGCGCCAACTGTGTGACCGAAACGGCGTGGTGTTGATCTTCGACGAAGTCATGACCGGGTTTCGGATTTCCCTAGGCGGTGCCCAAGCCCATTACAACGTCACCCCAGACATGGTGTGTTTGGGCAAGATCGTCGGCGGCGGTTTGCCGGTCGGTGCCTACGGTGGACGCCGCAACATCATGCAATGTGTGGCGCCATTAGGGCCCGTCTACCAAGCCGGTACGCTCAGCGGGAATCCGTTGGGTGTGGCCGCTGGCTTGGCAACCCTCGATATTCTCGAACGCGAAAAGCCCTACCCGCAGTTGGCGACGCAAACCGTGAAGTTGGTTGCAGGTTTGGGTGCGCTCGCCAAACGCCACGGGGTGCCGATGTCGGAAAACCATGTGGCCTCGATGTTCACCGGGTTTTTCCAGGCGGCCAAGGTCTGCAACTATGCCGATGCCCGCCAAAGCAACTTAGAGGCGTTTGCCTGCTACCACCGCGAGATGCTGGCCCGTGGCATTTACCTGGCGCCATCGCAGTTTGAGGCCGGGTTTGTCTCGGTCGCCCACGACGATGCGACGATCGATCGCACACTGGCGGCTGCCGATGGCGCACTGAAAGTTGTGGCCCAAACTATAGGTTGAAGAGGCGAGCTGCGGCCGATTTGAAGGTCGCAGTTGGCTTCGCCTGTGTGCTGTTTTTCGACAAGTCCCAAGAGTCAGGTGATGTAATGCCCCGCCCACCCGAACGCCGCGCGCGTTGGTACGAGCTCTCCGAAGCCGCTTCGCTCGGCATCGAAATGGCTGTTGCCATCGCCATCGGGGCCTGGGGCGGGCGCTGGCTCGAAAACAATGTCACCCATTGGAAGCCGTGGACCTTTTACATCGGCCTCACCATCGGCATCGGTGCAGCGGTCAACGGCGTGGTCCGTACCGCCCGCAAGTTCCAGCGGATCGTCGAACACGAAGAACGCATGGAGGCCGAAGCGGCCGCCGCCAGGGAACACACGGATCGAAGCTCACAACCCGCAGATATGGAGAAATCTCCGCATTACGGGCTCACAAATGGCAATCCGGCCGGTGCAGATCGCCGTCAAAAATCACGTCGCGAGCCTCGCCCCGACAGCGACCACGAGCGCCCGGGGATGGCCCGGTTCAACAACCCCTATAACGATGACGACGGAGGCGAGACATGAACCAGTCGATGCCGTCGTGGGATCTGTGGAAACGCCGAGTTTACTTGTGGACGCTCACGTGGTGCCTTCCTGCGGCGATTTGCGGGTATTGGCTGTGGAGCCCAACCCAGGCCCTGAGCATCGCGTTGGGCGGATTGCTCGGGCTAGTCAACCTCCAGCTGCTGGCGTCGGCGGCCTTCAAGATGCTCGAGCAATCGGCCGAGGAGATGCAGCACCAAGCTGCGACAGCCCGTCGCTTTGCCCCGCTGCAAGCCGCCTTGCGCTGGCCTGCCACAGCCCTTGCGACCGCTGCCATCCTCTGGTACATGCCCGGCGAACCTGAGGGGTTGTCAGCAGGGGTCGCGTTGGCCCTTGTGGGATTCGTCTCCGCCGGTGTTCACACCGCGAGCAACCTAGTCAACCACTCTGAACACGAGGACCCCCCGGAACCTTATGGGTGACCACGATACCTGGTACACGCTCCTGAGCCCCGAGTTCTGGCACGCGCTAGAACACAACGCGGCCGAGCATCTCGCGCGCGACTGGAAGTGGATGATGTTCCAGGCGTCGCACTTCACCCTCATTCATGTGGCGGGTGCGATCATCACGTTCTTGTTTTTGCTGTTCGTGGCCACGCGCTACCGCAAGAGCATCCAAGACGAGACCAAGGGCATCGTCCCACCCAAGCCGTTTGGCCTGGCCTCGATGGTCGACCGCTTCATCGGCGCGGTCTACAACCTGTCGGCCGACGTCATGGGCGAGAAAAACGCCAAGACGTACCTCCCGCTCACGGCCACCCTCGGCCTGTTCATCTTCGTCTCGAACTTGCAGGGCTTGATCCCCGGGTTCTTGCCGCCGACCGACTCGCTCAAAACCAACCTCGGCATCTCGCTGTTGGTGTTCGTCGTCTACAACGCGGTCGGCCTCTACAAGAACAAGATGGCCTACCTCGCCCACTTTTGCGGGCCCAAAATCGGTGGCTTCCGGGCCATGTTCCCCCTGCTGTTGCCGATCGAGCTCGTCAGCCACATCGCCCGTCCGGTCTCGCTGTCGCTGCGCCTCACCGGCAACATCATTGCCGACCACAAAGTCGTGGGCCTGATCGCGGTCGCCGTGCCGCTTTTTGTCCCGCTGCCCTTCCTGCTGCTGGGCACCGTGGTCGCGATTGTTCAGACCCTCGTCTTTACCCTGCTCACCATCATCTACATCGGTCAGGCGGTCGAGATTCACGACGATCACTAGGCCACTTCACAAGGCTTGGCCGCAAAGTCGTCACCGCCCCCCACTTTGATTCCCAAAACTGTCCCAAGGAAAAACATCATGACGCGTAAACTCGCCATCACCGTCACCTTTCTGACCGCTGTCCTGGCCCCCGCTTTGGCCATGGCCGCTGAGCGTCCGGAGTTTGTCGTCACCTCGTCCAGCGAGCGTGCCGTCTTCGGCTTTGCGATGGCGCTTGCCATCGGTCTTGCCGCCCTTGGTGGCGGACTCGGCCAGGGTCGTGCCGTTGCCGCTGCCCTCGAGGGCATCTGCCGCAACCCCAACTCCGCCGGTAAGGTGCTCGTGCCGATGCTCCTCGGTCTCGCGTTCGTCGAGTCGCTGGTCATCTTCGCCCTGATCATCTCGTTCACCGTCAGCGGCTTCATCGTCCCGGCCATCGGCTAACGCTCCGGCCCCTTACAACAATGCCCGCCGGTCACAGCAGTGCTGTGGCGGCGGGTTTTGTATGTTTAATAGGTGCTGATACAAGCTTGCCGGGCGTTCATTTGCGCCAGCTCGGGTTTGTCGCACAAATCGCTGGTTTCGGTCGCACCGATTGTTCCCAGTGAAGCCCCAGACCGTCTTCGCCAGACCATGGTTTGCAGCTACACTCGGGCTGTCACGTGCCACTTGCGTTCACAACCGCGCTGCTCAGCAGCATCTTGATGGCTGCCCCGGGTACCCCGCCAAAACTGGCAACGACGCCTGCGCAACAGCAGGTCGACGATTCGGTGATCGACGCGATCTTGCCCTGCGGCCTGCGGGTGTTGATCTCGCGAGATCTCAGCCTGCCGGTGGCATCGGTAATTCTCGCACTCGAAACCGGCAGCGAGGACGACCCCAACGATCTCCCGGGGCTGTCGCATGCGCTGGCCTACCACCTGATCCAAGGCAACCGCGAGCTGTCCCCGGGTGAGGCGCTGGCCACCGCCCACGACGGTGGTGGGTTGGCAACCTTGGCCACCGGACAGTCGCAGGTGCGGTTTGAGAGTGTGGTGCCGCTGTCCCGGCTCGATTCGATGTTGTGGGCCGAGTCGCAACGTCTGCGCTCGCCCACGCTGTCGGCTTCGTCGTGGCAAAAGTCGCTGAGTTGGGCGGGTGGTGACCGGCCCCAGGGTATGCCGATGCCACGCGAGGCGGTGGCGGCGGCCCACGGGATCCCCGGCCTCGCCCGCGACGGTCGCAAGGTCACCAACGCCCTGCGCACAGCCTCGCTCGACCCGATCGCCCGGGCGATGCGTGGCCAGTTCAACTACGCCCGCGCAACCTTGGTGGTGGTCGGGCCCAAACAGCCCGAGGTCGTCCTTTCGCAAGTGACCGGGTTGTTTGCCGACCTCCCTGAGCAGGCGCGTTCACTGCCCGCACGACCGCAAAAACGTCCCTCGGCCGAGGTCACCGTGGCATCGCTCCAACGCCCACAGCCAGTTGCCGAGGCGACCACCTCCAAACAGGATGTTGATACAAGTATTTCGCCCCAACTGTTGGCCGTGCCCGTGATCGAGCTCGGCCGCGGGCGCGGGATGGCCCTGGTTTGGCCGGTCGACCCCACCCCCGAGGCCGCCTGGGTCGCCGACGTGATTTGCAAGACCATCAACCAGCAACGTCGCTCCCGCGGCGAAAGTCGCAAGGTCCGGGTCCGCTGCGGACACCACCGCGATGCCCGTCGCGGCACCCTACTGATCCACGCCACCGGCACCGAGACACCTGTCCAAACCCTGGCCGATCGCCTAGCCCGGATGACCGCGCAAACCGAGGCCAAGGTCCGCAGTCGCTACGCCCAGCGCATTGCCGAAGAGGCCGCGATCGCCGGCCAAACACCCCTCGGTCGCGCGCGCCTACTGGCGGCCCTCGGCCCGGCCACGCACATGGCGGCCCGGCAACAACATGCCTATGCACAGGTTATCGGGCTCGCTACCCTGCAAGACCCGGCCCGTCTCGCCCAGGCAATCGCACGCCAACTCGATCCCGCCCGGGCCATCGCCCTGGTCAAAAACTACCCATCCGAGCTCGCGCCGGCACCAACTGAAACAGGCGATTCACCGGGTGAGGCGCCAACGCCTGACACGAGCGACACACCCCCTCCTGCAGCAAGCTCTCCCCAGCCATGAAACTTGCTCCTACACTTACCTGGCTGATGGCCGCGGCGATCGTGGCGGCTGCGGGCTGCCGGCAAAAGCCCCCCAAAGAAGTCGTGGTTGCCGACGAAGAGGCCACCCCGGAGCAAACCGAGGCATTGGCCGCGTTGTCTCCACCGTGGAGCGCCCCGGACCGGGCGGTGCTACCCAATGAGCTGCTGACCCACTGGTTGGTCGAGCCCGGTCGGGCCACCGCACACATCCGCCTGTTGTTGCCAACCCGCCACCTCGCCGACGATCTGCGCGGGACCGCGGCCACGCTCGTCGGTGAAACCATGGGCCACGCCCTCGGTCGACGCTTGCGACGTTACAACGCGACCGCGGACATCACCCACCGCCCGGGCCGTATCGAAGTCGCCATCCACACGCCGGCTTCCAACCTGGAACTTGTCCTCAAGGCCACCGCCTTAGCTGTCGCCCGACCCATTCGCCGCGAGGTCGAGGCCATGCACACGCGTATGGTCGACCAATCCCCCACGTTGACCACCGAAGCCAAGGGCTACTCGCTGCTCATCGCCGAAGTCATGGGCCAGGCCGCAGGTGTCGAGCAGTTCGACCCGGCGCGCCTCGTCGAGCTCGATGCAGATACATTGATAGCGACATGGCAACAACTCACGGCACCCCAGCACGCCGCCATGTTGGTCCACGCCGGGCGCCCGATCGACGATCCCGACATCGCCAAGGCCCTCGATGTGTTTAGTAAACGCTGGCGTACGACCAGCAAGCCTGGAGCTTTGGCCGAGCCGACAAAACCCGAAAAAAGCATCCATCGCCGGCTCGGGATCTCGAGTGAACAACCGCAGTCGTCAGGCGGACTGCTGCTGTCGGACGCGCAAAAGCCCCCCGCGATCTGGCACCTAGACCTGCCCGAGGATGATCGGCGCACCAAGCCGGCGCTGTTGCTCGCCCGCGTGATTCCAACACCCACCGCCGAAGATCGCAGTCGCCTGCGCCTGGCCCAGCGGGTGCTGCAGGAGCAATACGATATCCGCGTGACGATCTCGGGCAGTCAGGCCCTGTGCCTCATCCAAATCCCGATCAAAAAAGGTCGGATCCCCAAGTTGCCGTGGTTGCCCAAACCCAAAGACGACAAGGATAAGGACGAGAGTAGCGACCCGCGGCGCGAGTATGTGCTGCGCTCGTTGGAGGCGGTCGTCTTGATCCTCGAGCGCCAGCAGCCGGTGCCTCGCCTGTACCAAGCCGCCGAGTTGTGGCTCGGAGCGCGGATGGTACGGGCCAGCTTGACCGGTGAGGATTGGACCGATCTGTGGAGCCAGGCGATCGACCTCAGCACCCGCGAAAAGGACATCGTTGGTGCGCTGGCCAAGGATGCCCGGGCGATGTTGACGACTACGCCCGAACAACTGGTGACGTGGCAGACCAACTGGCTCAATTTCAAAACCGGCACACCCGGCTGGCACTGGCTGGCAATCGGCAAGAAGTCCGAAATCCGCCCACTGCTGCGCCCACTCGGGGCCAAGCTCAAGACCATCGAGCCCGCAAACTAGATGCGCCTACAAGATTTTTGAGAGCAACGAACGATGCCCGGGAGTTACCCGTGCTTCGAGCCACAACAACCCGAGTCGGTCGTTTGCGCGGGCTTCGGGCTTGCTGCTTCCCCACAACCCTGATGTTCACCGTCACCGTGGCTGTGCTCGTGCCCATGCGCATGCCCGTGGTCGTGCCCGTGCTGTTCGCTCCCATGGTCATGGTGGTCGTGGCCGTGGCCGTGCTCGTGATGCCCGTGCTCGTGGCCGTGGCCGTGGTCGTCGCCACCGTCGTCGTGGCTACAGCACCCGTGGTCGTGGTCGTGCCCGTGGGCGTTGCGCCCGAGCTGGCCAATGAACGCCCGCGGCCCCTGGCGCAGCATGGAGATCAAAAATAGGCCACCCAAACCGACGAGCAGCACATCACTCAACAGGCCGTGCTCAGCGTGGTTGTGGCCTGGCGCGCTGCCGGCCGACAGCTCGGGAATCCACCCGGCGATACCAAAGTCGACAATGTACCCGAGGGCGATCGCCACACACACCATGGTCGAGGCAAACGCGATCGCAATTTTGCGCCCGTGGAGTTGGTCGAGCAGGCCAAAGGTCGTCGCATTGGTGGCTGGCCCGGTCAGCAAAAATGCCAGCGCCGCCCCCGGGGACAGGCCCTTGGCGATCAGCACGGCCACCAGCGGCGTCGCACCCGATGCACATACATAGGTCGGCATGCCCAGCAGGGCAAACAGCGCGACCTGGACAATCGGGGGAATCGCGGTGAGTGTGGCCGGGTCGAGCCAGGGGGTCAGCAGGGCGGCGAGGACCAGGCCAAACAGGATCCACGGTGCGGTGTCGTCGACCACATCGACGAGCCCAACCCGCAGACCTTCGCGGAGCTTTTGCAGCCGCGTCAGGTCTTCGGTGTTCGATGTATCATCAACATTTTCGGGCTGCTCACCGGCGAGGCGATCGGCGTAGCCACCAACCCACCAACCGACCAGCAACGCGACGATCGCTGCCGCCAACACCCGGGCGATTGTCATTTCGGGGCCGAGCAGCGGCAGTGAGAGCAACACCGCGTCGAGCCCAAGTTCGGGCGTCGCCACCAAAAATGCGAGGCCAGCCGCCGCTGGTACCCCGCGTTTGACCAAACTGCGATAGACGGGCACCACACCGCACGAGCACAGCGGCAGCGGCAACCCAAATGCGACCCCGCGAAGTGCCCGCCCCGAGGTCTTGCCCTTGCGCAGCCAACGGACACTCGCTGCGGGCAACAACACCGAAATAAATCCGGCGAGGACAAACGCCAGCAACAGGGCCGGTGCACTCTCGCGGGTCAGTTCGATCAGCGCCCCAAGTACCTGGCCGCTGGGGTCACCACCGTGGTCGTGGCCATGCGCCGTCCCGGGAATCAATGCCGCCAGCAACCCAAATCCGGCCAGAGCGCCCACCGCCGTCGCCACTTTTGGCCGCTCACCAGCAACCTTGTGCCCAGGCTGTCCGTGACTGATCACATGCAGTAGCAAACCGCCGATCAGTGCTTGAAACCACCCTTGCAGCTCCGGTGCAAACAGGTTCATCGATGGTTCTGCGGCGATAAAACCAGCCATCGTCGCGACTGCGATCGACCCCAAGGCAAACGCCGCGACGCGCAAACCGACGGGCCGAAGCAACCACCACACCGCCATTGCGACCGGAAGTTGATGGGCGATCACCGCAACTTCGACACCGTGACCAACCGACAACGCGTGGGCCGCTCCGAGGGCGATGCCATCGGCGAATGCATGTGCAGCCATCCCAATGACGGCGAGGGCCATGGCCGTGCGATGGGCCTTGCGCGATGCCATGTGAAACGGACCCTCAGCGATGGAGGGCGCAAGCATTCCAACCGCGAGGGCGACGAGCGCGGACCAACCAGACATCTCGAGCGCGCTGGGTACGATTTCTAAGAGCACCATGCCGACCACAGCGACCAGCACAAAACTGTCGAGGGCCGCCATCGCCCGGCGCTCGCGTTGGGCCAAACGAAACAAAACCGGCCCCAAAAGCAACGCCATCATGCTGACGGCGAGAATCCCGTAGCCGTGGCTAGAGCCGGCTGTCATGGTGTCGAGCACTCGAGGATAGTAGCGCGGGGTCACCCGTGCGCACCGTGTAGGTCGCGTGTGTTCCCCCGCTGACCACCGTGGGCCGTTTGTCAGGCGCCGATTTTTCCCCGGTCATCGCGCGGTTCGAAAGCCGCGGCACCGGTTTGCTCCGGATCGAGGCATCCACTGACAGGTCTCGCTACAGCTCGAAGTGCCAGTGCTCGAGGTCACCGATGTAGGACCGGCACCGGTGCACGTCCGACACTTCGCTCGCTCGCAAACAATCGAACATGTCCGATTCTACATAGATGGTTCAGGCCACCGAGTTGACCACCTCCAGACAGCGTCCTACCGTCACCTCATGGCTTTTCGCTATTGGCTTGCCCTCGCCACATCTACGGTTTTTATCAGCGCCTGTTCGTCCGGAGCCGGGCGTGACACCGATGACTCAACCACTGTCGGTTCTACGACCGAACCGACGACGACGACTTCGATGACGACGGAGGACGAAACCTCTGAAACTTCGGAGTCGGAAACCACGGAGGAGTCGACGACAACCGAGGAACCAACCACCGCCGGCTGTACACCGGGCGAGGAAGATTGCACATGCAATCAGGGAATGTGCGACGACGGGCTTGCGTGCGTCGACGATGTATGCATGCCCGAGCCCATGACGACCGAGGAGCCGACCGACACCGACACCGATACCACGATGGACCCGACCACGACCGGTGGCGACCCGGCCTGCGGTGACGGCGAGCCCGTGGCGACGGAGCTTTGCTTCGAAGATCCAATCACCATCGGCATGGGCAGTGGGCCGACCGATGTCCTCGCCTTCGACCTCAATGGCGACGATATCGACGACCTGATCACCGCCAACGCCCTGTCCAACAACCTCACCATGCGCCAGGCCCTCGGCAACGCGATGTTTGGCGGCCTCTCGGCCATCGATGCCGGCAGCAGCCCGAGCTCGGTGATCGCCGCGTTTATCAACAACGACCAGGATCTCGACCTCATCGCCACCAACCAGATGGGCAACAACCTGTCGATGTTCCTCGCCACCATGGACGGGTTTGGACCGCAGGCCAACACCGCTGTCGGCATGGGACCGGTCAGTCTCGCCAGTGGCGACTTCAACAAGGACACCATCGCCGACGTTGTGGTTGTCAATGCAACGGACAACAACGTGACGTTCTTGCCGGGTACCGGGCTTGGGTTTGGCGAGCCGCTCAGCCTTCCCACCGCCTCGGGGCCCGTCGACATCACCACCGGCGACTTCAACGGCGACCAAAACCTCGACTTTGCGGTGGCGACCACCTCGGGCAACGTCTCGATCCGGCTCGGCAACGGCGGCGGGCTGTTTAGCAACAACACCAATGTTTCGGTCGGCGGTGCCCCGTCGGCCTTAGCGACGGGCTACCTCAACGACGACGAGCATCTCGACTTGGTCGTCGCGGTCCGCGACCAGGGTCTTGTGTACATGCTCGCGGGTGACGGGTTTGGCGGATTTACCGTGGGCATCCCGTTTGACTGCGGCCCCGAGCCCAGCGACATGCTGCTGTACGACTTTACCAACGACGACAACCTCGATATCGCTGTCACCAACCAATCGATGGCGATGGTCCACATCCTCGAAGGTACTGGGCTCGGCAGCTTTGAGGCCCCGCAGCCGTTCACCGTGGGCGCATCGCCGGTGGCCCTAACGATCGGCGATTTCAATGGCGATGGCGCCATGGACATTGCAACTGCAAATAACTCGGTGGCGACGTCGACCGTGCTGTTTGCCAACCCCTAGCAATTTGCCCGACGTTCGCTTCACAAGCGCCCGACTCCAGGTGGGGTCGGGTCGTCAATGCATCCACAATGGCGATGGCGCCAGGGATATTGCAACTGCAAATAACTCAGCGACGTCGACCGTGCTGTTTGCCAACCCCTAGCAGTTGCCCGACGTCCGCTTCGCAAGCGCCCGACTCCAGGTGGGTCGTCAATGTATCCACAATGGCGATGACACCAGGGATATTGCAACTGCAAATAACTCCGTTGCTGTCGACCGTGCTGTTTGCCAGCCCCTAGCCGTGTGCCCGATGTCTGCTACGCAAACGCCCGACCCACCCGGAGGGGAGGTCGGGCAGTCCATGTATGCACAACTAGCGTCGGCGCTTGGTCTTGGCCGACTTGTTGCCGGAGTTGCTCTCACTCACGGCCTTGTCGCCAGCAGCCCCGGCGCCGTTGTCTTCAAGATCGTAGCAAATCTCGCCCTTATCGGCCTTGAGGGTCTTGATCTGGCTCTTGGCGGCATTGTGGTATTGCTCGCCTGCCGGCTGCCCGAGAATTGCCTCAAAGTAGGCCAAGGCGTTTTTGCATTGTCCCAACTTGGCAAACCCAAGCCCCGAGTAGTAGAGGGCGTCGGGGATGGTCGGGCTGCCCTTGTGCTCCTGGATCACCCGATAAAACTCGCCGAGAGCACTTTTGTAGTCGCGCTCGCTGTAAAATGTGAGGCCGATCTTAAACTTGACCTCGGGCGTGCGGGCGTCGCCGGGATAGCGGGCGAGGTAGGTGCGAAACAACCGACGCGAGTTGACGTAGTTTTTGGTCTTGAGCAGGCGCTCGGCCTCGGCCATGAGCTGGTCTTTGCCCTCGGGGATATTGGTGGCCTCGTTGACCTTTTTCTCGACCGCCGCGAGCCGGACTTCGCTGTCCGCCCGTAGCTCCCGCAGACCCTTGGCCACCGCCGAAAACTCAAACTGGGTTTGGTCGAGCTCGCCGCGCAGCACACGGAAGTCTTCTTCGACATCGTCCATGCGCACGCCAATTCCAGCCTGGCTCCCGCGCAGGAGTTTTTCGGCCTCGGCCAACTTCTCACCGACCTCGGCGAGGCGGGTGTCGGCTTCGTTGAGTTTTTCGTCGAGCTCGGCGACCTTGGCATCGCTTTGGCGCTCCAACTTGGTGACCTTGGCTGCGAGGTCGTCGTGCTCGGCCTTGAGGACCAAACACCCGCTGTTGGCAAAGCTCGCGCCCACAAGGCAGATCGCTAGCGCAGAAATTTTGAGGTTGGCTGTCAATCGGTCACGCATATGGTCGGCATCCCCGGTCCGTACTCGCTATGTACGGGTGTTGATTCCACCGCATTCGGGATTTTGAGCAAGTTTCTCGCCAAATTCCGGGGTCGGGCTCGGCGTCGCTCAGGTTGTTGGAATTTTCTGGCCATGAACGTTTGAAGCTGCGTGCATGTACATGCCGCAGCCCAAACGCGTTGCAAAAGCCGTCGCCGGCTGTTGGCCTATTGGAACAGGAACTGGACGCGACGATCCTTGGACATCGAACCTTCGTCGGTGCCGGTCGCCTCGAGCGAGCCCTTGGAAATGACCTGCAGGGTGTTGGGGTCGACGCCCAAGTTGCCGAGGAAGTCCTTGACGGCCTGGCCGCGGCGGTCGGTCAGCATGATGTTGTACTCCTCGGTGCCGCGCGAGTCGGCGTGAGCCTCGAGGATGACCGATTGACCGGCATTTTGCTTCATGCACTCGGCCAGGGTGGTGAGCTGTTGCTGGGTTTCAGGCTGGAGCTTGGGGCTGTCAAAGCCAAAGTAGACAGCGTCGAGACCACACGGGTTGCCACCAGCACCTTCGGCGACGCCGGAGAACACACACATGCCTCCGTCGCAGATTTCGTCCATGGCGCACTCATCGTCGGTTGCGCACTGGCCACCGCCCATGCCGGCTCCGCCAGCGCTGTCGCAGCGACCGGTGCCGATGTTGCAGGTACCCGGCGAGCAGTCGAAGTCCTCGGTGCACGGGGCACAGGCGCCGGCCTTACAAACGAGACCATTGAGGCACTCGACGGATTGGGCGCAGGGCTGGCCCACACCGTCGGCACCCACGGCGCCACCTTGAATCGTGGACGGGTCGGTGCACAAAAACTCGTGGCAGGTCGTCAGCGGAGCCTTGTCGGTGCAGTCGGCGTCGGTCTTGCAGTTTTGGCAAGTACCTTCGACACAGGTCTCGCCGAGCTCAGCCCGGCAGTGCTTGTCTTTTTTACACTGGGGATACTCGGGTGCCTTGCATGCAGAGAGGCTAAGGCCCAGCGCAGCGACACCGAGGGCGAGCAGATGGGGGGTGAGACGAGTCAGCATTGCGCGCATGATGGCAAACTCCGGGCGGTCGAGCGAACTTTTGGGGCGAACGCGAGGTCACGGGCTTGTGCCTCGGGGTTCGGACCCAGGGATAGCCCCCCCACACTCAGGGTGTCAACCACACGACAAATTTGGCTCCGCGTTTTTGCCCGCCAACCACCGCCGACAAACGCGACAGGCCGGCAAGCACCGCTCCCTGGGGCCTTTTGGACGTTTCGACCCACCCCCTGGACAAAGCCGCCCGGCACGGCCAAAGCCCGTGCGGAATTCTCACCGCTCAAGGCCCAAAATCGTGGTGAGCCACCGCGCGGTTTGTGGCATGGTTCGCCGCAATGGCGACAAGCGACAAGACGATGTTCGAGATCTATCGCGAGTCGGACTACAACCGCGCCTTCCGCTACATCTTTTATACCGACCTCGAAGAGCACGCCCGAGGTCCGGAAATCGCCCGAGCGGCCGCCGGCGAGACCGTGTTTTCAGGATTCTTTGCCGACGAGCGCAAGGAGGCCGCACGCGAAGTCGTGCTTGCGATCCTCGACGACCTCAACGGCCAAAACGACGAAGACAGCGATACCGCCGGCATGTCCAAACAGGAGCTCACTGCCCGCTTGGGGCAGTTTATGGTCGAATGAACGTCGGCCACCACATCCCGGCCCGATCGCTTGAATACACAACGATCACAGTTGCGACGTGGTTGTGGGTGCTCCCCGGTTGTGCCGCGCCCGCACCGGCTACGGTCGCAGAGGTCGCGGTGTTGGCCGATGTCCTCGACCGCGACTACAACCTCGAGCTGACGACGTCCGATGTGGGGCTGACCCACCTCGCGTGGCAGCCCCCAGCCTGCCAACAGGTCTACCGGGTGCGGATCGACGAACAAATTCCCGAGGGCTACATGCGGGCGGCCCATGTGACCGAAGAGCACAGCGAACATTACTTGGTGCTAGCCCCCGACCCCGAACAACCAAACCAACAAAACGAGGTGATCGTCCGCGGCCAGGCGCTGATGCACCGGCCCGGCAAATCGCCGATCCCGCGACGGGAGTTGTTGCTCTCACACCACATGCTCGGCCCGGCCTCGCCCGACGCCGCCTGTTTTGAGCGCACCTGGCATCCGATCGAAGATGCCCTGAGCCTGGGCTGGCCGTTCCTGCCGGGGCGCCTTGTGGGCGTCGGCGAGACCTGGACCGGCAACCCGGTCGAGGCCCGGTGCAATCGCATTGCCTGCATCAATCCCGAGACCCGGGGCGGCGGCGAACAAGCTCGCCACCTCTCCTGTGTCACGATGTCGTGGCATGAACACCTCGACGGCCTGTACCAACTCCCGGGGAGTGACGAGCCAATCGCCGCGATCTCGTCGTTTTGGAGCGACGGCCATCCACTCGATGTCGGCGTTTGGAGCGAGCGCAGTGCCCTGGTGACGACGTCGGGTCGCGTGCTCTATGCACATACAACCATCCATCACAACTTTTTGGGTATCACCCGCGACATTGTTATCGATGCTGTCGACGACTGTCCGGGCAGCCTACCCGCCAAAGGCTTTGAACCATCCACCCAACTCGCGTCCGCGGTGAAGTCCGCCCGCGAACACCTGCCGACCGCATCGTCGCGGTCTCGCCAAGGGAAGTAGCCCCACCACCCGCGCGTAGGAGCCATATGGATAAGATCGTGATCAACGGAGGCGGACGCCTCGAGGGGGAAATCCGTGTGTTTGGGGCCAAAAACGCGGCGCTGCCGATTTTGTGTGCCTCGCTTTTGACCGACACACCGACCACCCTGCGGCACGTTCCGCAACTCAGTGATGTCAAAACCATGGGCAAACTCCTGCGCGAGCTCGGCTGCCAAGTCGAGGGCGAACGGGCTGTCACCATCGATCCGCGGGGCGTCGCCCAGGGATCGCTGATGGCCCCCTATGAGCTCGTCAAAACCATGCGGGCTTCGGTCACGGTGATGGGCCCACTGCTGGCCCGCTACGGCAAGGCCGAAATCTCGTTGCCCGGTGGCTGTGCCATCGGAGCCCGACCGATCGACCAACATCTGCGTGGGCTCGAGGCCCTAGGCGCCGAGATCGAAATGCATCACGGCTATGTCGAACTTCGGGCCAAACGCCTGCGTGGCGCCCGATTTGTGTTCGACCTGGTGACCGTTGGCGGCACCCAAAACGTGATGATGGCCGCGACCCTGGCCCGCGGCACGACCCGCCTCGAAAATGTTGCCCGCGAACCAGAGGTCCAGGATCTCGCGGTCGTCCTCAACAAAATGGGTGCCCGGATTCGCGGCGCCGGCACCTCGGTGATTGAGATCGAAGGGGTCGACAACCTCACGGGCATCGACCACGCGATCTTGCCCGACCGCATCGAAGCCGGGACGTTCGCCGTGGCGGCCGCGATCACCAAGGGTGATGTGCTGTTGCGCGACGCTCCGGTCGATCACATGCATGCAGTGATCTCCAAGTTAGAGGAGGCCGGCGTCCGCTGCCTGGTCGGCCCACATGGCCTTCGGGTCATCGGCCCCGAGGTCCTGCAGCCGATCGATGTCGTCACCAGACCTCACCCGGGTTTTCCAACCGACATGCAAGCTCAAATGATGGTACTCGCCACCATGGCCGACGGGCAGAGCATGGTGACCGAGACAATCTTTGAAAATCGGTTTATGCACGTGCCCGAACTGTGCCGCCTCGGAGCCAACATCCAAGTCAACGGCAACGCCGCGGTCATCCGCGGACCGACCGACTACTCCGGCACCACCGTGATGGCCACCGATCTGCGCGCCAGTGCGAGCTTGGTGCTGGCGGGCTTGGTTGCCAAGGGCACCACCGAGGTTCGTCGCGTCTATCACCTCGACCGCGGCTACGAGACCATCGAAAAACGACTACGACCCCTAGGGGCGAATATCGAGCGCATACATGGGGCCAGCAGCTGAATCCTTGACGTTTGCCCTGCCCAAAGGGCGCATCTTAAAGCAGGCGCTGCCAGTGTTTGAGCGCGCCGGCTTTGGTTTTGCCCAGGCCCTCGCGGACATCGGGCGTGAGTTGCAATTTCAAACCCCGGCGGGGCACCGGCTTTTATTGGTCAAACCCGTCGATGTCGCGACCTACGTCGAATACGGGATCGCCGACATTGGCATCGCTGGGCTCGACAGCCTCGAGGAGGACCCGCGCGACCTCTATCGCCCGCTCGACCTTAAAATCGGCGCCTGTCGCCTCGCTATCGCCGAGCCTGTTGACCGTCCTGTGCAACTCCGCCCAGGAGTCTCGGTCCGCGTCGCCACCAAATACCCGCGGCTTGCGCAGCAACATTACCGCGCCCGCGGGATCCAACCCGAGATCATCAAATTGTTCGGCTCCGTCGAGCTCGGCCCAATCACGGGTTTATCCGATCAAATCGTTGATTTGGTGGAGAGTGGCGAGACCCTGCGGCAAAATAACCTGCGAGAAGTCGAAACCATCCTCGAGGTCAGCAGCCGATTAGTTGTCCACCCGGCCAGCCTCAAACTCAAACGCGAAGCCATTCGGTCTACCATCCACGCGATCGCCACTGCACTAGGCGAGCAAGGTCCAACAGGAAGTCCATGAGTAAGTCCGCCGATGCCGCCCTGGCGCGCACAGCCATCACCGACACATTGGTCGTGCATCCTCGGCTCGTGCAGCAGGGCTTGGAGCCGGACCGGCGTCAGCGCAACAGCTTGGCCAAGCAACTTCCCAACCTCCGGGCCTTTGCCGACAACCACTACACCTCGGTGCGGGCCGTCTTGGACTGGGACCACCACCTCCCCAGCAAGATGATGGTGCTGCGGATCTACGCCACCTACTCGTCGCGGGAGGCCGAACGCCTCGACCGCGAGTTTGAGCGACGGGCCCGGCAAATCGCGACAGACAACATTTACCCGGAGTTCGACGTCCCCGACTACGGCGAGATCGAGGCCAGCGAAACCTATGTTTCGATCCTCACCCCCGGCTCCAACAAATTGCAGGAGCTGCGGTTTTTTAGTGAGTGGCGCAAGCAGGTCAAACAATCGCTATTGCGGGATGCCCTCACCGTCGTCCGCGGCCAACCGAGTTTTGAGCGTTCGCTTCGCAACCGTTCGCACGACCATTTAGGGCCTCCGGTCGTCATTGGCTGGGCCCCGCCGTGCCTGGCCCACGCCAAAAACTGGGCCATCGAAGTTTGGCTGCTTGTCGAGTTCAACGGTCACTCCGGGCGTGCCCACGTGTTTATGGTCGACTGCGAGTCTCGCAAGGTCACCCGCGAGCACTACACCGAAGTCCACCTGGGCTAGCCAAGACCCGACTCGCCAGACATCCATGTATCAGCATGCACTTTGCTGAACATGCAAGTACACAATCGCATCCGGCCGGAGCCGAGTTTGCTAGGCTAGCCCGGCTCGATGTATGCACAATCTCTCGGCCAACACGTGACCGCACACACGGCGCACTTGCCAACGCACTGGGTACACGCAGGATTCTCGACCCCCGCGTATTGACCACCCAGCCGATCCATGGTTACTTCACGCCACTTGCGCACCTGCGCGCACAGCTGCCATGTCGACGCCCACGCCCACCCGTAAGGTCTATTTCGTCTCCCTTGGATGTCCCAAAAACCAGGTTGATACCGAAGTCATGCTCGGTGTCACCAGCGGTGAGGGACACACCCTAGTCGACCGCCCCGAAGACGCCGACACCCTGGTGGTCAACACCTGTGGGTTTATCGAAGAGGCCAAGGAAGAATCGATCGATACCATCCTCGAACTTGCGCGGGCCAAGCAGGAGGGCGAGCAGGCGGGTGCGCCCAAAAAGTTGGTCGTGACCGGTTGCCTCAGCCAGCGCTACCCCGAGGAGCTCGCCAGCGAGATGCCCGAGGTCGATCATTTTTTGGGCTCGGCGGACATGCTCGGGCTTGCCAACGTGTTGCAGGGCACGGCCCCGCGGATGGGTGTGACCCAGCTGACCCGGCGCAGCTATTTGTATGATCATACAACCACCCGCGAGGTCTCCGGCCGCCGCCACAGCGCCTACATCAAAATCGGTGAGGGCTGCGACCGCCCCTGTGCGTTTTGCATTATCCCCAAACTGCGCGGGCCCCAGCGCAGCCGCACCATCGAAAGTGTGGTGCGCGAGGCCGAGGCCCTCGCCAAAAACGGCACCCGCGAGATCTGCCTGGTGACCCAAGACCTCACCACCTACGGCACCGACCTGCCCGGTAAACCCACGCTCGAGGACCTGCTGCGGGCCCTCGTGCAGGTCCGCGAGCTGTTGTGGATCCGCCTGCACTACGCGTTTCCAACGACTGTCACCGATGGCTTGATCGAACTCATCGCCACCCAGCCGCGGATCGCCACCTACCTCGACGTGCCGATCCAACACGTCGATACCGATGTCCTCAAGCGCATGCGCCGGGGTTACACCGAACGTGTGGTGCGCAAGATGGTCGATCGCCTCGAGGCTGCCCCCCACCCGATTACCCTGCGCACGACCATGTTGGTCGGCCACCCGGGCGAGACCGAAGAGGCCTACCGGCGGCTGTACGACTTTATCGCCGAGGGACACATCGACCACCTCGGTGTGTTCCCGTGGTCGCGCGAGGATGGCACGGTTTCGGCGATGCAACCGGGGCGGGTCAAACCCGAGGTCGCGCTTGAGCGCCAGGCCGAACTCATGCAGCTACAAGAAAATCTCCGACGCGAGAAAAACCAAGCCCTGGTCGGGCAAACCCTGCCGGTGCTCGTCGACGGCATCAGCGAAGACAGCGAGTTTTTGTTGGACGGCCGCCACGAGGGCCAGGCCCCACAGATCGACGGCAAGGTGATCTTGACCGACGGCACCGCCCAACCCGGGGATGTTGTGATGGCGCGCGTGACCCAAGCCGGCCCGCACGACCTCGTCGCCACCATGGACCTGTCGCAAGAGGCAACTGGGTAATTTCCCCGCTGCGGGTCATTTAACTGCCCTTACTGGCAGGGCCGATACCCACAAGACACCTGCGACGCGAGTTGACCCTGCAACCGTTGATTGCTCTTGCAGACAGGTCTCGGTAACCTACTGCTGTGGTCAATCGGTCGCATCGGGCCATCGCCCTACTCGCTCCCCTGCTTGTGGGCATGGCCACGGGGTGTACCTACCTCGACCCCAACCACTGCAATGTCGCCGGCGCGGAGGTGTGCGAGGCCCCGCTTGTGTGCTCGCGTTGCACTCCCCAAAACAATGGCTGCGTGATGCCTGCCGAGCTCTCGTCGGACTGCCTAGTCGGGGCCAGTGCAAGCGACGGCACTGGCGATCCAACTTCGATGGCGACCGAAGATGTCACCACCGACGCCACCGAAACGGGCCCAACGGTCACAAGCGACGGGACCGAGACCAGTCCCACGGGCGATCCCACCGAGGGACCGACCGAAACCACAGCCGACCCAAGTACGACACAAGACCCGAATACAACCGAGGACCCGACCGATCCAACCGATACCGACACCACCGATGCCACCGATACCGATGCCACCGACACCATGGGGATGGAACCCTACTGCGGCGACGGGATTGTCGACCCTGGTGAAGAGTGTGACTGTGGCGACCCGATCGAGTGCCCCGACCCCAACGGCGTGCCCGAAAACCGCACCTGCTACGAGTGCCTGTTCGACCGCTACGTCTACCTCAGCAACCCCACAACGCCCGAGTTTGTCGGCAGTAGCCTCAACCCCGACATTCCCGGCGATGGCATCGACGCCTGGGACCTCGAGTGCCTCAAGGCTCTCAACGGCCCGGCACACCCACAAATCCACGGCAGTCCGCGCCCGATCTACGCCTGGCTGAGCACATCGGGCGACGATCCAATCAGCCCCGCAAATCGGTTTTTCCACCATCAGGGTCGCTACGTCATGCCACGGTTTGACGAGCCGGATCTCGTGATCGCCTATGGCTGGGAGGGGCTCACCGCCGGGGCTCTGCTCAACCCGATCGATCGCACGCCCAATGGGGAGGAACCCTTCAACGGCTCCCACGCAATCTGGAGCAACACCAAGGACGATGGCACCTCGCTGCAGGGCCTCGATTGCGACAACTGGATCACCGTCAACAATCCCGAGTCTGGCGCCATCGGCAATCGGTTCAATGTCGACAAGTGGACCAACGACAGCAATGTACACCCCTGCAGCAATGCTCCGGGGCATGTCTACTGCTTTGAGCAGGCCACCCCTGAGGAGCTTTGAGCTAGACTCCTTGTATCAACATCGAATGCGCTCCACCGATCTTTTTGTATATCCCACGAAATCGTCGTGGCAGCTGGAGCGCGTACTGGCTCGGCTCGGCTGCACAGGTGGTGAAACCTGAAAAACGCTCGACTTTGCGAGCCGTCGACTGCTAGGCTCGCCCGCGTGAGTCAGGCCGATGCCCCCAAGCGCGCGCGTGTCAAACACCTCCTAGGTCGCAGACAAACGCTCACCCGCCTCGCCGGGCTGCTCGCCGCCGGCATCACACCGCAACTGTTTGGTTCGCGGGCCCGTGCGGCCGGGACGGTGATCGAGGACATCCGCTCGGCCTACAACCACATCCGGGTCGTCCAGTCTGGGGCCACCCGCACGATGTACTTTGTCAGCGACGCCGGCACCCAGTACATCGAGTCCCGCCTCAACCGCGACCACCCGCAAAGCCTCGACCTCGACTACACCCGCACGATGATGGCCGGGTTCTTGTTTCAGCCCGAGCCCAAGCGCCTACTCATGCTCGGGGTCGGTGGCGGGCAAATGTCCAACTACCTGTACAAGCGGTTTCCCCAACTCGAGATCGACGCGGTCGACATCGACCCGGAGGTTGTGCGGCTGGCCCAGCAATACTTTGATGTACCTACAAACGACCCGCGGTACCGCTGCCATGTCAACGACGCCCGGGTGTTTGTCGAGTCGGCCGCCAAGGGCACGACCTGGGACATGATCATGCTCGACTGCTTTCGCGGCGTGTTTGTCCCCTACCACCTCAAAACAGTCGAATTCTACCGCGCCTGCCTGGCCCGCCTGAGCCCCGAGGGGGTGGTGGTCGCCAACCTCCACAACGTCAGCCGGATGTACTCGCACGACCGCCAAACCCTGGCCGAGGTGTTTCCCAACCGCTACAGCTTTGTCAGCGAAAGTGGCAACCAAACCACGTTTGTCGCCTCGGCCGCACGCACGCGCAAGGGTGTGCTCGAGTTGCGGGAGGGTGCCGCCAAGGCCCAACCACACTTCGATATCGACCTCATGGGCCTGGCAGCCCGCTACTACCTGCGCAGCGATTGGGAACCGGCGGCCGAGGTGCTGCGCGACGACTTCAAACCCAGCGAGCTCGAAGCCGCGGCCAAGCGCCACAACAAAACTTGTATCCGCAACTGTCGCTACGAACACTAGCCCCCAACTGTCCGGGCACCTTCTCGGCCCTAGGTTTCCCAGGGCACAGCCACGACAAACGCAAACGGTTCGACGGTGATCGTCTGGCCGTTGCCGTCGACCGCATCGGGACAGGTGCCGCGCCCGAGCACCCGGTATTCCTCGCCGAGTTCGTGGGGGCCCAAGAGTTCCTGCTCGTCGATGTCGACGACGCAATCCATGCTTTCAAACTCGTTTTCGTCGGCCCCAGAAAAACTCGCCTCGGCCATAAAACCGGTGCCGGTCTGGCCCTTGGTCACCTCAAACACCCGCAGTGAAAACCGCTCCGAGTCCTCCACGGTAAACATGTAAAACGAGATTTGGTCGTTGGTGGTGAGGGACACGGCGCAGGCGGGATCCTGACTGGGGGCGATATCCAAAGTGAGCGCCCCCTGGGTTGCGACATCCATCGCGCACGTCTTCCCGGCGAACGGATCACCACCGCCGTCGCTGTCACCGTTGTCACCCGAGCCCGAACCACAGGCCGCCAGCGTCAACGCTCCACAGATCACAAAATGCGGCCAGTGCATGCTGCAAGTGTACGCGCCGAACCTCGGCAAACGGGAGTATTGTGCCAGCTGGTGTGTCCCCTGGCACAGTTGGTACCTCTGTGTATGTTCATGTGGCGGGTGCTCGAAGCTGACCAAACGTGTGCGGTCACGACCAGTTGGCGCCAATCCGGCAAGTGGGGTCTCTCGCGCGCGACCCCAGGCCCGCGGTTCCAAGCAGCCGACAACCCTGTTACCGTAACGGCCGGATGAGCATCAGTTTCACCGTCGGTCCCGATCGCATTCGCTTTGCCGCCAAAACCGACGTCGGTCGCAAGCGGGCCAACAACGAGGACAACTTTTTGCTGCCACAAGAGATGGCACTCGGCGTTGTCTCAGACGGCATGGGCGGCCATGCCTGTGGTGATGTCGCCAGCAGAATTACGGTCGAAACCATCGACAAGTACTTTCGCGACACCGCCCGCAGCCGGCCGCCGACCTTCCCCCTGCTGATCCCGTCGATCGAGTCCGAACGCGCACGGATGGCCACCGCGATCCAATACGCCAACACCCGGATCTTCGATGCCGCCGCGGCCGACCCCAAAAAGAAGTCGATGGGCTGCACGGTCGAGGCGATCTACTTTACCCAGGGCCGCTACTACATCGGTCATGTCGGCGACAGTCGGGTCTACCGCATCCGCAACCGCCAGCTGCAGCTGTTGACGGAGGACCATTCGCTGCTCAACGACTGGAAGCGGATGAAAGAGCTCGCCGGCTCTGAGGTCGTCAACTTCCCCCACAAAAATGTTGTGGTCCGTGCCCTCGGGCTCAACGAGCAGGTCAAAGTCGATGTCGTGATCGACGAGTACCAGCGCGACGACCTGTTTTTGCTGTGCTCCGACGGCCTGTGCGACATGATCAAAGATCGCGAGATCTTGGAGTTGTGCCTCAAGTACGACCGCCTCGACAGTGCCTGCAACGAGTTGATCAACGCGGCCAACGAAGCAGGTGGGCTCGACAACATCACTGCCCTGCTCGTGCGCATCGAAAAAGCCGGCTAGTACACCCGGGCAAAGCTTGCCTATACATTTGATCTCAACCCGCCGAGAACGCAAAAAACCGACAGCCGAAACTGTCGGTTTTGAAATTTGGGAATGCGGATAAAGGTGACTACTCGGCAGCCGGAGCAGCCGGGGCCTCAGCCTTGCCACCCTCAGCGGTCATGTTGCCGTACTTGTCGGCCATCGTCGCTTTCTTGCCGCCGAAGATCCCCTGGACACAGCCAAACAGGATGTATGCGAACAAGAGGCTGAACACAGCCATGATGGCGATCTGGGCGATCCCTCCAGCGGTGACGATCGGCGCCTTGGACGACTCTGCTTCCCAACGGTTGCTAGCGATTTCTGACATGGTGGTTTCCTCGGGAACGCTTTGCTGGCGTATTCGGCTCAAACTAACATGCCCGGCTGGTTGCAAGCAACTGATCTTGGGGCTCCTTCCCCCCATACCACAGCCTGTCTAGCCGGTTTTGTGGAGATCTTACCTGCCGGGGTCCCCGCGTCGGACGCGACAAGGTCAGCGCCAGCACCGTCGCTATTGGCAGCCGTGACGGTCATCATCTGCGCATACCCGAGCGCCAATGGCGGCCCGGCCGAGTCGCGGGATCGATTGGACTTTGCTGCGAGCCACTTGCCTCGAAGTTGTCTATACACGGGTCGCCGCGCACCCAACGTGCACAGGTTAACGCGGCGGCTTAACGCGGCGGCTTAACGCGGCGGCTCGGTACGCGGGGCGGAAGCCGGCGGCACGTCAGCGCGCGGAGCCGGCCGCTTGCTGGTCTTGTTGTTACCCGTCTTTTTGCGCACCGCACTGCGGGAGCGTTTGTCGCTGTTCGCGTTGGATTTGACGGTCGCCTTGGGTTTGGCCTTGGGCGGATCTTTTTTCTTGACCTTGACGGGCGGCGGCAGCGGGCCGGGCGGCACTGAAAGCAAAAAGTGCAACCCAACCACGGTCACCGCGAGTATCAGCGGCACGAGCAACCTGAACTTTAATAGGGCGTTATACGTGTTGCTCACTGCGAACTCCGCGGAGGGGGCGGAAGCTGAACGTGCCAGGTCTCCTGCTCAAACACCAGGGTGAGTTCTGAAGTTTGCCCAGTGGTGTCGGTGAGCCGAACCACTGCAGTCTCGGCGTCCTGCGAAACGAGCTCGGCACCGGAAAACTGACGCAAGGGGTCAAAGCCCTCGACCTGCAATATCTCGCGGGGCTCGACCGTGCGCCGGCCACCGACCTGGTCGCTGGCTCGCTGGGCTCGAACACTCAGCTCCTGGGCGCTTTGTTCGTCGATCAAGGTCACGATTTCGGCCGAGTCGCGGCGTTGCACGGCATGGGCAAACTGCTGGGCAACATGCACCGGATCGGCCGGCCCACGCTGCCCGCACCCGGTGAGCAACACTGCGGCAGTGACAACGGCTCCCACGATCCGCCCGGCATCTGGCCCGAAAACGAACAACGACCTCACGAGCTTTCTTCTTTGCCCTTTCGCAAGCCCAACCGCTTGAGCAACTCCCGCAAATAGTAGCGTGTCAGCCCGGCTTCGGCGGCCGCGCGACTGAGGTTGTCCCCGGTTTGGGCCAGGAGGTGTTGCAAGTAGCGGCGTTCAAACTGATCGAGCACCGCCTGCTTGGCCTGCTTAAACGGCATGGCCAAGATCTCGGGCGAAACCAAGGGCACACCGTCGGCAACTTCCCCGGCGGGCGCAGTCGGCGGTGCCGGTCGGCGACCCACATGCAGATCTGGCGGCTCGATCAACTGGCCGCGGGCGAGGTAGGCCGCCCGGATGATCGTGTTTTTGAGCTCGCGGACATTGCCCGGCCACGGCTGGGCCAGCAACGACGCGCGGGCAGCCGGACTCAAGCGCAACACTGGCTTTTGCTGGGCGCGGGCGAAGTCCGACAAGAACTTGTCGGCCAACAGGCCAATGTCCTCGCCGCGCTTGCGCAACGGCGGCAGATCGACCGTCATCACCGAAAGTCGAAAATACAGGTCCTCGCGAAACTCCCCGCGGCTGACCATCGCCCGCAGGTCGCGGTGGGTGGCAGCAACCACCCGCACATCGACCGGCCGCACCCGGGTTTCGCCGATCCGCTGGACCTCGCGACGGTCGAGCACACGTAACAACTTGGGCTGCAGCTCGAGCGGCAACTCGCCGATCTCATCGAGGAACAAGGTGCCCGTGTCGGCATCTTCAAAGCACCCGGCCCGGTCGCTCAGCGCCCCGGTAAACGACCCCTTTTTGTGGCCCAAAATCGCGGCCTCGGCCAACTCCCGCGGGAGTGACCCACAGTCGAGCACGACAAACGGACGCTCGGCCCGGGGCGACTCGTCGTGTAGCGCCCGCGCCACGAGTTCCTTACCCGAGCCCGTCTCGCCGCCGATCAACACGCTCATATCGGTGGGTGCGATCCGCTCGAGTACCGCAAACAGCTGCCGCATCGACGGGCTGTCCCCCCACATCGCGCCAAACTGCGGACGGTTGGACAGGGCCACCGGGACCTCGTCGGTCGACCGCAGTTCGATGGTTGTCTCGCCGAGCGAAAGCGACATTCCCGGCGACAGCCAGGCCTCGCGGATCAGGACCTCGCCGACCGCCGTGCCGTTGGTGCTTTCGAGATCGCGGGCCAACACCCCGCGCTCACTGACCAACAACTCGACATGGATCCCGCTCACCAGGGTATCGGTGAGCACCAAGTCGTTGACGCCACTTCGCCCGATCGTCACCCGCCCGCGGGAGGTCTGCAGGCGACTGCCCTCGTCGGGGCCAGCGGTGACCACCAACATGATTCGCTTGACCCGCTGTCGCAGGGACGAGTCGACGATTGTCCGCGTGACATCGGCATGCGTATGGGGTCGGCTTTCGCTCATCACAAAAAATGGCCGGTTCGGGTCGCAGGCGTGTTGTGGGCGATTTCTCGGCGATTGTCGAGAAAATGCGGGGGCAAGTCACGCCGCGTCAACGCACGCGCGCAAGCGACCGTCCTTGCCGTCGCAAGACTTGGGTCTGCGGCAAGTTGGCCAGCGAATCGTCTCGCTCGTACACGACGTCCTAGCCACGCCAAAACCCGGGATACCGTGCATCTACAAATTGCCGCCCCGCGACTAGTTCAACAACTTGCCATCTGGCCCGACAAGCCGCAGATGCGAGGCCTTCTTTTTCGCCGCCTTCGACATCTTGCGTTTGCTCCGCCCGCCCGGACTGGCGAACGGTCGCACCCAGATCACGGCCACAACAATCGCCACCAACGAGGGCAACACCTGTGGCCACGGTGCCCCGCGGGCAAGCGGCGAGATCAATGCCAGCACAACCCCCAAAATTGCCAGGCTACGCCCGGTGAGTGGCAGCAAGCCCAATACCCGCAGGTGGACCCGGGCAAACACCGCTCCGAAGGCGATCATGGCTGCGAGGTCGACCGGGGTCGAACCGCCAACCACGTGGTCGGCCACCGCCGGCACCCCCAAACCGATAAGTGCAGTCACCAGGTAGCCGATGGCCCCGCAGCTCAAAATCATGGTGAGGTACCGCCGCGTGCCCCAGCGGCCCTCGACCTGGCCGCCGATAAACCACTGCACAACCAGGGTCAGCAGCACCCCGGCAACCTGCTCTGGGGGGAAAATCGTGATCGCCGTGACGGGCTGCCACAGCTCACCGGCCCCAAAGCTGGGCCCCAACAACAACTTACCGGCTATTTCGCCGCGATCCGAAAGCAGGGCCGTGGTTGCGGCGACGACCACAAACAACCAAAAAGAGCCCCGGTGAAAACGCGGGAGGGATGCGAACGCTCGCGGCACGGGGAGATTGTAGCAGGGTCTTTACGCGCGGCCGACAACTGTTTTGCGGGGTTCGCTCGCCTGCTAGCCTTCGACCCGCGCTTTTCCGACAACCAAGTGCTCGGTCCAACATGCTTATACATTTTGCTGGACAACACTGCCCTCAGACCACGCTCAAGTAACATGTACTATCATCGAAACTGGGCGTTGTCCGCGGTTTACCCAAGACACACCACGAGAGCCCGGCTCGCGCCCCCACTTTACCTCGACAAGACTTGCCCCAAGGCTCGCGGTGGGCCGAGACAATGGGAACTGCGCACGCTCAAACCACATGCACAATCAACAACTCTGAGCCGTCAACGGCTCCCCCAAGCCATACCGCGAGGGCTCCAACGCATAACACCCGCCGACCACAGGCCCCCCCTCGGCAACACTCGCCCGACTTTCTCGCGACCGCGTGGCCATCAGCTCCAGGGCCTCACAATCCGACAACCCTCCGCAATCCGTGTCGGTATGCTCGCCCATCAACGTCCGTAGTAGCGGGTACGCGGTCGCCTCTCCCCACACCGAGGCGTTGAGTTCGGAGTGGTCGGCATCGAGGCTGAGGTCGACAAAGTTGGCCGAGCCCAAGGTCGCCCAGCAGCCATCGACGATGCACAGCTTGGCGTGGGTGTAGATCTCCCGGTGCGTCCAGCCATCGCCCGCCTTGTCGGACCGACACAGGGCGACCAGGGTGAAATTCGTGAACGCACCAAGCGCTGCCAATGCCTGAAATGTCGGTCCGTAGCGATGCTGGGCCCAGTTTTCGCCGAGGGCATCAACCTCGGCTGCGGCCTTGTAAATGGCTGCCATCGGAATCCCGGGCACCACCATCACCACCCGCACACCTCGACGCAACGCCCGCGCGAGCAACAACAGCAACTCGCGTTGGCCCGGGTGCTGGTTTTCGATGTAGATGGTTTTTGTTGCAGCTGCAAATGCTCCGCGATAGTGCTCCAAGATCGTCGACTCGCCGTCGCTCGTGGCAAACACCTCGGCCCCAACTGCGGGCACGTTTTGGCGGTACGCCCCGGGCTTGATGGTGCGGCACAGTTGCACAGTTGCGTCCCCGCAGGAGGCTGGCAGTCGGTTGGGGTACGGCAAATCACCGGCGGTCTGGGCATTGGGCCAGGGTGGCGCCTCGGGGACTTGGGCCGCATCGTTCCACCGCTGGACAAAGTTGTGTTCGGCATCTGCGGCCACGGGGCCACGCAACTCCCAAAACGCATCGTGCTTTTCGAGCCCGCGGTGGTGCCCGGGCTCGGCCAGCGTTGCGTGGGACAGCACCATGCCGCCGACAAAAGCGATGGGCTCTGCGGTCAGGCCATCGACCACATAGGCTTTTTGGTGGTGGCAGTGATGGCGGTCGCCGCCGGAGCTGTCCCAACGGGCAGCCCATTTTACACCCCACTTTTTTAGCCGTTCACGATCCCGCCAGTCACCCAAAAACACATGTTGGGTTTTAAAGAACTCGGGGTTGCGCCAAAACAGCACCCGGACATCAACACCACGGGCATTCGCCTCGTTGAGAAGCTGCCACCAGGGGGTGCCGTCGGGGAAACAAAAGTGGGGCTCGACAAACGAAATGATGACCCAAATCCGAGTCGTCGCCGCACGAAACGCGGCGGCCAGGCGCTGGTAAAACGGGACGCCATCGATCCAAGCTGTCACTTCGTTGCCATCGCGCCGCGGATAGGGCCCATGGGAAGGGATGTTCCAGCGCGCGTCGTCCATCACCCGATGGTGCCGGGTTTGCCCGCGGGTGTCGAGTGCGGGCAAAGTTTGCTCATACACCTATCTTGGGGCGTTGGCGAGCGACGACACGGCCCGGCACTACCTCGAAAATCGCCCTAACTACTTGCGAAGACTAGCGTTTTGCCAACGGGTCAACACCAAACCGGATCGATCCCACAAGCCGGGTAACCTGCCGCAGCACCCGTGGGACCCGGCGAAACAGGTGGACCGAAGGCGCCCGTTTTTCGGCCAATTCAATTGGAATCTCGAGCATGCGCACACCCGTGCGTTCGCTGCGGATCACCAGCTCCGAGGCAAACACATCGGCATCGACAATGCAGCGCTCCACCACCGGCACCACCAACTCGCGGCGAAATGCCTTGAGCCCGTGGGTATCGGTCCCGTGAAAGCCGAGCAACACCCGCAACATGCCGTTGTAGACCCGGGTCGCGGCCCGTCGCACCAGCGGACGCCGGTCACGGGCACCAACCATGGCCTTGGAACCGATGACAAAATCGGCCAAGCCCGCGCGCAGATGGCCGAGCGCGAGCTTGTGAAACGCGAGGTCACACAGGTCGATTTCTTCGCAGATCACAAACGTGCCGCGGGCCCGGGCGATACCGGCACGCAGGGCGGCGCCGTAGTTGGGCGTGGGGCAGTGAAACCAACAAAGGTGTGGATACACGGTTGTCAGCGATTCGGCGATCTCCTGGGTCCGGTCGCGGCTACCGTTTTCGGCCAGGATCACCTCGTAGGTGAGACCCCAGGCATCGAGGCCGGCACACAGCTCGCCCACGCTTTGGGCCAAAATCGCCTCCTCGTTATAGATCGGGATGACGATCGAAACCTCTGGCTCGCGACTCACGCTCGCCCTCGCTTGCCAGGTGCTTGCCGTGCCCAGCGGGCGGCAGCTGCCCCTTGAATCATGCTGTCTTCCATCGAGTTATACACCCAGGCTCCGTAGCGGCCACAGCTGCGAATGCCAACGGACTCGAGCCAGCGGTGGATCAGTTGGGTCGAAGCTGCATATGCATCATCAAACACGACATAGGCGTATTCGATTTCACGAACGTCGGTAAACAGCACATCCTCGGCCCGTTCGATCGCCCCGATCTCGACCAGCCCGGCAACCACCCCGGCATGGTCGACCGGCCCTTCGCGCGCGGTCAACTCGACATATAGGGCCCCACAACCCGGTGGGGCCATGGCATCGACAGCATTTGTAAATACACCAACCCGGAAAAATGGGTACTTCCACTCGGGCACATAAACCCAGTGGTAGTCGGCTTTTACCGGCCGGCGGGTGGCGACATTGAGGTAGCGCCACCGCACCCACCGGAGGTTGGCAGCAGCCTCGCGCACCTGTGCCGGAGCCGTCGGCATGCGGGCGATGAGCTCGGGCAGCGGCAGCGTCGACACCAACGCGCGGTAGGCCTCACGCGTGCCCACACCCGGGCGTTTGAGCCAGCCGGCGACCGGGTTGATCTCCTCGATATCTGTTTGTAGATGCAACGTTGCCGCGGGGTCGCTAGCGATCCCAACCTGCAAAAGTGCCCGTGGCAACACATCGATCCCACCGGCTTTGGGGTAGAGAAACTGGGCGTTGTAGCCGAGCCCCTCCTGGCGAAGCCCAAGTGCCCCACCGACGATCTGCTCGGTGTCGGGCACCGGGATAAACCGCGAGACCCAATCGGCCGTGAGCTGGTCGGGGTGCATGCCCCAAAGCTTGGTGTTGTAGGGGACAAAAAAGTGGCGGGCGATGCCCTTGCCAAACCGCGCCTCGGCAAACGCCTGAAACGTTTTGGGCGGTTGACCGGGATTTTTTGCCTGCTCGCGCTGGGCCTCGATGTAGGCGACCAAACACTCCTGCACCACCGCAAGCGGCAACCCGTGGAGGTTGGCCTGAAACGGATAGCTCAGCAGCGCACCGTGGGAGAAAATGTTGGTCTTGCGGGTGACCGAAACGAGTTGGTCGGGCAACAACTCGGCGACCAACGTCTGCATGTCCGGGTCGCGCAGGTGCAGCCAGTGGCCCGTGACATCAAACGTAAACCCGTCGCGTCGTTCGCTGCGTGCGTGCCCGCCAACTTCACTGCGCTTTTCGAGCACCACGCGGTCGACCCCCCGCAGGTGATGGGCGGCCGAAAGTCCCGTCAGGCCGGCGCCGAGGATATAGACCGGTGCAGTCAAAACGCTCTCCGGGCGCGGTTGTACCAGATCGACGGTCGCCCTCGCCCGCGGGAGCTCGACAATGCCAGCCGGCAAATGTGTCGACACACACATTCACCGGGTGTTGTCCCCGCAACCCGTGTCAGAAAACTCCCGTGACTTCGCAACAATCACGCCGCCACCTGCGACCGTAGGCTCGGCGGCTTGAGCAAATCATTTGTACAAGCAACTTTGTCGAGCGGGCTACCGGGTTAAACTTCGCCGTAGGCCTGCGCCGCCAGGGCAGTCAATCCCGCCCGTAGCTGCTCGTCCTCACCTTCGCGCAGGGCCGCGAGCCGGCGCCCAAACATGGCCTCAAGGTCAATCCAGACATCGAGCACGACTTCCTCGATCACGGCCTCACGCCGGCGACCGACCTTAGAACAGGCGCTGGCGATCCGCATGGGGTTGACCATTTGCCCGGCCAGCGCCAGTAGCTCTTCGATCGCCAGGTGAACGCCCCCGTCAAACGCCACACTTTGGTCAAACCGGGCCTCGTCAAACTCAGGGATCTTGTGCTTGACCACCGGGCGCTTGGCCGCCGGCAAGGCGATGTCCGGTTTGAGGACAAAGCCCTCCGCCACGTTGTCGGCGATCTCGGGCAAGCCCAAGCGTTGCGGCACCGTGGTCGGGTAACGCACCGGTAGCCGCGAAAGTGTCTGTCGGTTGCCGCGACCTAGGCGGGGCGCCGCCAACAACCCGGTTTGTTCGCACAGCTGTTCAACCTGTGTATGCGCAATAAACCACGACTGCTCGCCCCGCAGTTGCAACACATCAAAGACCGCGTAGTAGAGCGCAGGTCCGTACCAAATCCCGGTTTGCACCGGTTTTAGGGCCGGTAGTGGGGGAACATCCGGGTGGGGATACCCCCCGCCAAACAGCTCGCCGTAGATGTGGACCGAACCCGTAAGCTCGCGCTGGATCGCCCGGACAGCGTGGGCCAAACGGCTGCGCAACAGTTGCCAGCCGAAAAACGGCTCGTCGTCGGCGAGCCACGCCTTGCGTTTGCCAAACCGGACCTGCGTGCCGTCACACCCCAACACCAGTTGGGCCCCGTGGATCTTCTCGGTCGCAACCCACGACGAACCAGCGCCCGGCGTGTCGGCCAACGAGCGCGGTATCTTGGGAAACGGGCAATGCCGCAAACTATCCATGGGGCCATCGTACACCGACGCGCCGCGGTGCACTACTCGCCCGTGCGCAACTCAACCTGATCGTACGACATCAGGTGCCCGAGCGAAAGTTGGGCGCCGCGAAACTCCGGGCGAATAAACCGATAGGTGTGCTCATTAAATAGTGGGAGTATGCGTGCCTGCTCCCGCAGCGTATCCTCAAACTTGGTGTAAATCCGGTGTCGGGCCTGCGGGTTGGCGGCAATCTGCCCCTGGCCGATCAGTTCGTCGATCTCGGGAGAGCCGCAAATGGGCCCGACATAGCCTGCGGTCGTCAGCAACAGTTGGGTGAATGTGTGCGAATCGATAAAGTCCGCAAACCAGCGGGTAAACAGCAGGTCAAATGATTGGAGGGCATTGTCGCGTTCACGCCACTCGGACACATCATGGACCACTTCGAGATGGATGCCGGCACGCTCCAATGTGGCGACAATCCGCTCCATAATCGCGGCGTGTTCACGCTGAAACACTGGGTGGGCCAGGGCAACGAGTGACAGCGGTTGTAGCGTGGGACTGTCGTGCGGCGACAGGGCATGGGCAAGCCCCACTTCGCGATGACTGTCGTGCCCCAACAGCCCGGGGGGAATCAATCCGTGGGCTTTGTGCAACAGCCGGCCAGCCGATGCCCCGAGGTACGCACTTTGACTGATCACCTCGCACATGCGCCGCCGCTGGGCAACATTGGCCATGGGCCCGTGATGACAGTTAAATGCAATGTAATAGGTCGAGAGCGCGGGAATCTCGGTATAGCCACGGGCCAGCTTGGGGTCGCGTAAAAGCGCCGTATGTTCGTCGGGGGGCAACCCACCGACAACCGTAAACAGGCCCTTATGAAAACCTTGCTGTAGCGCTGCGCGAGCGTTTCGCCTAACCGCGGCATACCCGACCATCGTACCGAATAATGTGGCGCAGTATTTAGCCAGGCAGTCTTTCACCTAGGCAGAACTACTGCACACACCCCTGACTTTATAGACATGTTTCAAAATACATTGTTCTTTAGCTAATCCGGTGGAGAACCGGTGGCGGGACAAGACATCGACGCACGCACAACATCGGCGTTTGTGTTGGTCATACAGGTAGGGCCATGGCCTGCCGTAGCGCACGAAATGCGGGCGTCCATCGACCGTCTTGATCGCGCACAACGAGCTCCTCGACGGGCGTGTCTGCGCAATCGCCATAACCTAATGTATACACATGTATTAACGGATCCTTGCCGACCCGGCCGATGACATCGAGGCGATGGTACAGGCAAAAATCGAGTTCGGCGGCAACGGCCTCGACCCGCGCGGGGGCGAGCTGCGACACACACAACACAAATCGCCCGTCGGCGGCGAGTAACCTGGCGGCTGCCTGACAGTAGGCCTCGAGACCGCCGCGCAGCTCAAACCGGCAGGGTCCTTTTTGTGGACGATCCGAAACGGTCCCCGCCGCGGTGTCGAAGTAAGGAGGTGTCCCTGTGACCAGGTCAAAGATCGGACCGTCGCCCGTCATCGCCGGGTCACGCAAATCCCCGTGGCGTAAACACACCCGTGGTTCGACGCCGTTGTATGCCGCCGATCGGCGCGCGAGCCCAATGCTGAGCGCCTGGGCCTCGACCCCGACACACCGCGCCTGTGGCCACAAAAATGTGGTCATGAGCAAGACCGAACCAATCCCGCAACCGAGGTCAAACGCGCGATCGACCGGTCGGCTGGCGAGTGCCCGTTTGGCCACCCATGCCGTCACCAAATCGTCGAGCGACCAGCGGTGACCGTCGAGCCGCTGAAAGATGCGAAAGTCACCGAGGAGATAGCAGAGATCTTCACCCGCATCTGGCCACAACTCATCGCGACCACCCGGACCGGCGGGTTTGGGACCGGGTGCCTGATACCCCGCTGGCCGCACGGCCCGACGCACGATCCCGCGACGATGGGGCGGTTGGTCGGGCAGTTGTTCGCGGGGCCGAGCCATCGCCGGCGATCTTGGGTGCTGGCCGCAAGTTGGTCAAGCCGCGCTCGGGTCGAGCCGGTAGTCGGGCACCTTGGCCAGCAGCTTTGGCGGCAACACATAGACCTCGGCGACCAGGCTTACCCGCGAGCACGGGCCGCGCATGCGGGTGACTTCGTGGGTGAGGTCACCGGCAAACCACAGGCTGTGCCCGGCCTGCGGCACGAGCCGCTCCATGACCCGCCCGCCTGTCCGCAGCACCAACTCGCCGCCGGCCATTCCCCGGGGAATTTGCAGATACAACACAAATACCTCCCGCGGGTACACCCGCTGGCCACAGTCGGCCATCAAGCTCGTGTCGATGTGGGCACCAATGGCAACCCCCGGCTCGATCACCAGGGGGTTGATAAAAAACGCATTGCCACCCGAATGCCGCAACTGCTCGACGAACGGCGAAAAACTTGTAAATGCATCTTCGATGAGGTCCAGGCCCGATCGCCGGCAGCGGATCGAAAACCCGTAGGAGCCGCGAAAACGCGGGGCGAGATTACTCGGCCCGAGGGCTGGCGCATCGACGATTTCGCCGACCATCGCCTGGCAGTCCCCGGCCGAAAACACCGGACCTGGCCGCGACGACAGAATCACGGCGGAGTTGTCCCGGCGATTGTGACCCCGTGAAATGTCAGGGAAAACCCGTACCAACGGGTCAGTGTTTGGTGCGGCAGCTGTGGGTAGCTTTCCGGTTTTCCTTGCTGACGCAACTTTCCTGCGTGCAACCGTGCCCCGTCGCCGAGCACAACCACCTCCCCTTCGATACGCGCACCAGGAGCTTCGTGCCAAATCGCCTGGGGACTGCCGGATTGGGGGTCGAGGTAGACGACCAAGCCACGGCCATCGAGGCGGTCGACAACCACGCCTCCGCGCTCGCGCAGGTGGGCCAGTGGATAAAACCTTGCCTGGCTTTGGGTCCACACCCCGAGGCCAACTTCGTGCCTGGGCAATCGTCCGTCGGCCTCGCCCATGGTCGCGTGAAAATGCGGTGGCAACACCTTGCCGCCGGCGAGGCGAAACAACAGGCGACTGGCGATCCGCTGCAACAGGTTTTGCCGGGGCAGATGCAGCTCGGCGCTGGGTTGCGCGGCCACGACTTCGGCGACGGTACTGTGCCGCAACGGGCCGAGCACCGGCAGCTGACTCCCGCGCAGCTGTCCGTCGACACACTCACCGGTGATGTGGTCCCACGACGACCCGGTTTGGATGTCGGCCAGCAGTACCATCCCGTTGTAGACCCCACCAACTTTGAAATCGAGCTGGGTGCCATCGTCGAGCCTGGGGATCAAACTGATCCCGGTGTGACAGGCTATTCAAAAACTGACCATCCACGGCTCACCGGCACACATCCCCTGGGCGATGTGGTGGTAGGAGAGCTGATGGGTCAGCAACACAATCGTTGTATCAGCATGGACTCGGGTCGACAACACCCGGGTGTCGGGCTTGACCTTGCCGGCTCCAAGTGCCTCCGATAGCGGCATGCCCCCGGCACTGCGAAACGGTTTAAATGCCCATGCATCGATTTTGCTAACCCGGTTGGGGTCGAAAACCTGCCCGGTGGAGGTGGTGTAAAGATCGCCCGTGGCCATCGCTTGATGATAACGCGTACACAGACACTCCAGGCGCTGGCTCGCGCGTGCTTCTAGGAACCGGTCGGCACGATCTCGAGCCGTTTGACAGGCTCCTCGCCGCGCTTGATCTGCAGCTCGATCGACGCGCCGACACCCCGCAGCTGGGTGAGGTACGCGACCTGCGACACCCGGGCTACCGCGACACCATCGATTGCCAACAAAATATCGCCCACTTTGAGGCCGGCAACCTGGCCTGGACCACCTTCGGCGACCTGGGTAATCGCCACGGCCGAAAGTCGCCCGGGGAACGCGTCGGGCCCGACATTGGCCGCTCGGATCCCCAACCTGGCCATCCGCAGGTGCCCGTAGGTCCACACTTCGTCGAGGAACTTGCGGGCCATCGCCGCCGGAATCGCAAACGCAACCCCCTGGCCGTCGTTGCGCACCGCGGTTGTCAGGCCGACGACCTCGCCGTGGATGTCGACCACCGGCCCCCCGGAGTTGCCGACATTGATCGACGCATCGGTTTGGATGAAGCTCCAGATCCCGTTGGGGCTCAGGTCCTCGGGCTTTCCCAGATCGTTGTGATCGCGGCCGAGCCCGGAGATCACGCCAACGGTCACGGTGTTGCCCAGTCCAAATGGTTGACCCACGGCCATCACCCACTCGCCCGGTTTGGCCGGGGCCCGGCGAAAAGTCACCGGTTGCAAGTCGCTGACCGGCTCGACAACTTCGAGCAACGCCAAGTCGAGCAGCGGCTCGCCAAAGACCACGCGGGCGGGCAGCCGGCGTTGGTCCCCGAGCTGGATGTCGATCTGACTCGCGCCCGAAATCACGTGCTCGTTGGTCAATACCTGCCCGCGCGCACTCACAATCATGCCGCTGCCGCGGTGCTTGAGTGCCCGCGTGTGGCCGTTGTCATCGGTGACTTCGCCGACAGTCGACACCACGCTTACAACCGACGGTTGCAAACGTTGAGCAACCGTGGCGAAGTTTGGCAGCGAAGCAACGGTCGGCTCGCGCGGCGCAGGCTCGGTCGCGACGTCCTCAACCTCGGTCACCGGCATGTCTTCGACCGGGCGGCACCCGAGGACCAATCCGGCGACAAATAGAAATCTGTGCAAGCGTCGAGACGACGCTCGCGGCCCGGTCACTGGGGTGTTCCGGGGGTCGTAACTGGGGGAGCTGCGGCCTGGGTTTGCTGCACAGGCGCCGCGGCCTGCACTTCGGCCTGCGCTGGGGCCTGCGCTGGGACTTGTGTTGGGGCCTGCGCTGGGGCCTGCGGGGTCGCGGCTTGTTTTGCCTCCTCGACTTGCCCAGCTTGCTCAGGGGTTTGCTCGCCTTGCTCACCTTGGGCCGCGGCTGCAGCTTCGTAGCCGTCGTCGTCGCCACCGGCACTGCGCTCCATGATCTTCTCAGACACATCTTCGAGCTTGGTGAGGTACTCGTCGTAATCCGTCCGCGTCACCGTCCCATTTTTGAGGTAGCGGTTGACGGTGCGAAGATCGAAATAGCGCTCGGGGTCACGGACTGCCATGGAGGTCGCTTTGTAGATCACGGGGCCTACAGCGTCAAACTCCCAGTCGCCGAGATGGGCGGACATGGCACGGTTGTGAGGAGAGTCGCGGCCTTTTCGCGAAATAACCCCTGCCGGGGGTAAGTTTGCCGGACATTCCGGCTTTGCCGGAAATCGCTGTCGCGCCCACCACCTCACTCGCGCACATCGCCCGCCCGCATGTGGTGGGAGCCCGGCCAGGGTTCCCCTATACTGCCGCCCGCCCACCGCCTGGGCTTTACACACCTTCCATCACCATGACTGTCGGCTCCTACGATATTCGTCTCGTCAACGAGATGGTCGAACGCGAGAGCGCGTTTATCGACCGCCTGTTCACCGAAATCCACAAGGTCATCGTCGGCCAGCAAGCCATGATCGAACGCGTGTTCATGGGCCTTTTGTGCGGCGGCCACGTGCTTTTAGAAGGCGCCCCCGGTCTCGCCAAAACCCTGACCGTCTCGACCCTCGCGCGTTGTTTGACCATGGACTTTAAGCGGGTCCAGTTCACACCGGATCTGCTGCCCTCCGATGTGTTGGGCACGGTGATCTACAACCACAACACCGGCGAGTTCACCAACAAGCAGGGCCCGGTGTTTACCAACCTGCTGCTCGCCGACGAAGTCAACCGCGCCCCGGCCAAGGTTCAAAGTGCGTTGCTCGAAGCCATGGCCGAGCGCCAGGTGACGATCGGCGATGAGACCTACCGCCTGCCCAAGCCGTTTTTGGTGCTCGCTACGCAAAACCCGATCGAGCAGGAGGGCACCTACAACCTCCCAGAGGCCCAGCTCGACCGGTTCATGTTTAAGATCAAGGTCGCCTACCCCTCGCCCGAGGACGAGCTCAAGATCATGCAGCGGATCGGTGCCGCGCCCACGGGTAGTGCCCCCGAAATCAACCCGGTGATCGGCCCCGAAGACCTGCAGGCCGTCCGCAAGACGATCGACAAAATCATCGTCGAAGAACCTGTCCAAAAGTACATCGTCGATGTCATCACCGCGACCCGCAACCCCGCCGCCGCCGGGCTCGAATCGCTGACCCCGTTTATCGACTTTGGCGCCTCCCCGCGGGCCTCGATCGCACTGTTTCAGGCCGCCCGTGCCCACGCGTTTTTGCGGCGCCACGGCTATGTCAGCCCCGAGGATGTCAAGGCCGTCGCCCCCGACATTTTGCGCCACCGCATCATTTTGAGCTACGAGGCCGAGGCCGAGGGCAAAACCGTCGAGCAGATCGTCCGGTTGATTTTAGAGCACGTCCAGGTTCCCTAGTGCTCTGGTAACTGGCCACAGGGCCAAAACAAATGTATCACCACCGATCTTGCATGTACCTACACGTTTATCGTTAAGCTAACCATGGCGCGCACGCAATCACAGTCCCGGCAAAAGCAAGCGGAGGCCCGCGAGCGAACCATGGAGCTGTTGCGCGAGATCCGGCGAATCGAGATTCAGACCTCGCGGATCGTCAACCAACATCTCGCCGGCTCCTATCAATCCTGCTTTAAAGGCCAGGGCGTGGCCTTTGCCGAGGTCCGTGCCTACGAGCCCGGCGACGATGTCCGGGCGATCGATTGGAACGTCACCGCCCGCACCGGGGTCCCCCACATCAAGCTGTTTACCGAGGAACGCGAGCTCACCGTGATGTTGGTGGTCGACATGTCCGGCAGCCTCGACCTCGGCTCGCGCACCTACGACAAGCGCCAGGTGGTCGCCCGTTTGGCCGCGACCTTTGCGTTTTCGGCGATTCGCAACAACGACCGCGTGGGTCTTATCGGGTTTACCGACAAGGTCGAAGTCTTTGTGCCGCCGCGCAGCGGGCGAAAACATGTACTTGCAGTGGTTTCGCGGGTGCTCTCGCACGAGCCCGAAAGCCGCCGCACCCGGGCCGCCGCCGGCCTCGAGTACCTCGCCCGCCTAGCCCACGGTCACAGCGTTGCCGTGCTGATCTCCGACTTTGTCGACGCCCTGCCGACCGAACGCAAACGCCAGGACGAGGCCCAGGGGTTTGAACACGCCCTCAAGGTCGCCCGCCGCCGCCACGACCTGATCCCGATTCGCGTCGAAGACCCGTTGGAACTCGAACTCCCAGCGCTCGGCATTGTTTCGTTTGAGGACCTCGAAATCCTCGGCCTGCGCGACCGGTTTTTAGACCTGAGCCCACGGCGGGCCAAAGCCTACCGCAAGCAGGTCAGGCGCGAGCGCGAGCGGTTTGACAAACTCATGCGCAAACTCAGGCTCGAGACCATGAGCATCCGCTGTGGCGACAACTGGGAGCAGCCGCTGGTGCACTTTTTCTCCCGTCGGGCCCGGAGGATGCGTCGATGATCCATGCCTATACATGGGCTTTGGCCCTCGCCCTCGTACAGCCGGCGCCCTCGCCCGACGAGGCCGATGCAAAGACCGCGAACCCCGTGGTCCAACCGCTGCCGAAAAACCTGCCGCAAACGCCGCCAAAGATCCCCGACGCTGACAAACTCGACCGGGAACCCGAGAAGCTGCTCCCTGGTCCGGCGGCCCAACCTGCCCCTGCCCAGCCTGCCCCTGCCCCTGCCCAGCCTGCCCCTGCCCAGCCTGCCCAACCTGCGCCACAACCTCCTGGCCAACAACCTCCCGGGCTTCAAGCTCCGCCGGCCGGTCCCCAACCTGGCGCCCAACCTGACCCGACAGGCAGCATCGACGACGCACTCGATCCCGACGCGTTTGATGCCCCTGAGCCCACCGTCGACGGGCCGATCACGCTGGTCACCGACATCAGCCCCGACCCGTCCAACATCGGCGACCTGCTCACGCTCACGGTGACTGCGGCCTATCCCGCGGGTTACTCGGTCAATCTCCCCACCGGCCTCGACTTTGGCTCACTGCATCGCGTGGGGGTTGAAGAGGCCGAGCCCGAGTCGACCGGCACTGGGTTTCGCAAGCAGTTCAAAATCACCCTGCAATATTTCCAGGTCGGCGAGGGCAAGGTCCCGTCGTTTCCGCTGACCTATTTAGACGACAAGGGCGAAGTCCACACCGTCCGCGTGCCAGCCACCACGTTTACAGTCGACTCGCTGCTGGCCAACGAAAACGACCCGCAACGCGAAGGCGAGGACCCTCCGATATCGTTGGAGTATCCCAACGACCGCCTCGAACTTGTGATTTACAGTGCGCTAGCTGCCCTTTTATTGGGGTTTGTCGGCATGATGCTGTGGGGCCGTTGGCGGCGGCGCAGCAAACCTGTGTATATACCACCACCCCTGCCGGCCCACGAGGTCGCCCTGTCGGCCCTCGAACAATTGGAGCAGCGCTCGCTGGTCGAAGACGGCAAGTTCCAGCTCTACTACCTCGAACTCACCGAGATCACCAAGGGCTATATCGAAGGTCGGTTTGGCATCGAGGCCCTCGACCGCACCACCGAGGAGATTCGCCAGGAACTGCTGCGCGAGGCCAAGCGCATTGAGCCGCTCAACGCCAAGGAAGTGATCGATTTTTTGCAAGCCTGCGACCTCGTCAAGTTCGCCCGGTTTGCCCCGCCGGTCGAGGAGGCCAGTGGCGCGCTTGGGTCCGTTCGCAAGATGGTCGAGCGCAGCCTCCCCCAGGACGCGCCTGAGCCCGATAAGCAACATGCGGATACAAGAGACACCGAGGCCAAAACACCGGAGGCTCCCTCGGTGAAACCCGACGCTCCCGAGGCGGCCAAAACCTCGCAACCCACGGCGCAGCAGCAACCGGCCAAGGAGGACTCGGCATGAAGTTTGTCCGCCACCTCCTGCCAATTGTGGGCTGGGCTCTGCTGACGTTAGGCATCACCGCCGGCGGCCTCGCGCTCTATCTCGGCCAGGGCCTGCGCTATGTCGTGATCGCCGAACCGATGTGGCTGCTGGCGGCCCTGCTCCCGCTCCTTGCTCTTTGTATCCGCACCTATTTTTCACCGCGGCCACCGACCATGAAGTTCTCGCGCCTGCGGACCACCCGCAGGATTCGCCCGGGCTTGGCCGCCCGCCTGGTGCATCTTCCCGACGGTTTTCGCCTGGCCGCAGCGGTATTGTTGGCGGTGACCCTGGCCCGCCCGCAGTCGAGCCGCCACACCGATCGCATCGAACACGAGGGCATCGACATCGCCATCGCTCTCGACCTCAGCCAGTCGATGGAACTTGGGGACATGTACCCCAATCGCCTCGAAGCGGCCAAAGCTGTGATCGACGAGTTTATCGCCAGGCGTCCGCACGACCGCATTGGCCTGGTCGCGTTTGGCAGCCGGGCTACCACTGTTTCGCCCCTCACGATCGACCACGATGTCCTGCGGGCACTGATCGACCGGGTCCAGCTCGGGGGGATCGACGGGTCGTCGACGGCCATTGGTGCGGGCCTAGGCGTGGCGCTCAATCGCCTCGACGAGTCGGATGCCGAAAGCAAAATCGTTGTGTTGCTGACCGACGGCAAGCACAACGCCGGCGGGATCAACCCAGACAGTGCCGCGACCGAGGCCAAGGAACGCGACATCAAGATCTATACGGTGCTCATGGGTAGCCACAAGTTTGGCACCGATGGTGTCGACCCGGCCCAGCTCGAGCGCATCGCCAGCATCACCGGGGGCTTTGCCTACACCGCCGAAGACCGCGATGCCCTGCGCACGAGCTTTATGGACCTGCTCGACAAGCTCGAGAAATCGACGATCGAGGGGCAGCAAATTCGGGCCGAGCTATTTCACCTGCTGTTGTGGCCAGCTCTCCTGTTGCTCCTGTTTGACGTCGGGTTGCGAACCACACGCCTGCGGAGGTTTCCATGATGCTAGCGGCGACAAACCTCCTCACCACACTAGTTGCACCTGCACCAACCGTCGACCCAGCTGCGGGTTCTGGCGCCGAGGCAGTGACCCTGAGCGTACTCGAGGGCCTCGTGCCTGCCCGTGGCGACCTGGTGTGGCTGCTGCTGTTGGTCCCACTGGTCGCCGGCGCCTATGTTTGGGCCGCCCGGCGCCGGGAGCAAGCCCTGGCCTCACTCGGCAACCCCGAGTTGGTGGCCAAGCTGTGCAGCAGTGTCAACCGCGGCAATCGCCTGACGATTGCGATCGTCACGGTGTTGGCGAGCCTTTGCATGGTGCTCGGCCTGATGCGCCTGCAATACGGCGGCCGGGCAGAAATCGTCCCGGCCAGCGGCCTCGATATCGTGTTGGTGGTCGACTACTCAAAGTCGATGCTGGCCAAGGATGTCTACCCATCCCGCAGCGAACGGTTAGAGGCCGAGCTCTCACGATTTTTAGACAGCGCCCAGCGTCGCGGCGACCGGGTTGGCCTGGTGGTGTTTGCCGGCCTCGCCCGTGGCCTGCCGGTGAGCCGCGACATGCGGCTGCTTAAGTTGTATCTGCAAAAAGCTGATCCGCGCACCGAACAACCGGGCGGCACCGCCATTGGCCGGGCCCTCCAACTGGCCATCAAATACCTCAAGGACGCCCGCTCCGAGGGGTCGGGACCACAGGACCCCGAGCAGGAAATCGCCGACAAACCGATCATCACGGGCGAGGCCGACCAGGTCATCATCGTCATGACCGATGGCGAGGACACGACCTCGAAGCCGCTCGAAGCCGCCGACGAGGCCGTCGAGTTGGGCATTCGGATCTACACCTTTGGCATCGGCTCGACCTCCGGCGAACCGATCCAACGGTTCGACGAAGACGGCCAACCCGACGGGTACCAAAAGGACGAGCAGGGCAATTTTATTATGACCCGGGTCGACGAGGCCCTTCTCCAAGATTTGTCTAAAAAGACAGGTGGTTCGTACCTCCACGCCGATGCCGAAAACTTCGGGCTCGATGAGGTCACCGGGTGGCTGGCTGAACTCAGCCGGGCCCAACGCGAGGACACGGTCGAAATCCACCGCGACGAGGGCTTTCCGTTTGTCGTGCTCCCTGCCCTGTTGTTTGTTTGTGTCAGTCTTACCCTGGGCGAACGCCGGAGGCGATCATGATCGCACTACCAAAATCAATGCTCGCTGTGCTGGCAACCGGCTGGTTGGCAACAGCCCTGGCCGCGACCAACGGCGACATCGACCGCGGCAACGAGGCCTACAAAAGCGGCGACTACGACCAGGCGATGGAGCACTACGAGGCGGCTGAGCAAACCCTCGGCGAACGCCCGGAGTTGCACTTTAACCGGGGGCTTGTCCTCCTGGCCCAGGAGGATCGCGAAGGCGCCCGTAAAGCGTTTGAGCACGGCACCGAGTCTGACAACGCCGAAGTCCGGGCCAGCGCCGAATACCAACTCGGCAACCTCGACTTCGACGCCGAGGCCTGGGACGGAGCGATCCAACACTACACAGCCTGTCTCAAAGACCAACCAGAGCACCGAAACGCCAAGTGGAACCTGGAGCTCGCCCTCGAGCGCAAACGCCAACAAGAGGAAGAGCAGGAGAAAAACGAGGACCAGGAAAACCAGGACCAGGAAAACCAAGACCAGGAAAACCAAGACCAGGAAAACCAGGACCAGGAAAACCAAGACCAGGAAAACCAAGACCAGGAAAACCAGGACCAGGAAAACCAGGACCAAAAAGACCAAGAGCAGCAGGACCAGAAAGACCAAGAGCAGCAGGACCAGAAGGATCAAGAGCAGCAGGACCAAGAGCAGCAAGATCAAAAAGATCAAGAGCAGCAGGACCAGCAGCAGCAGGACCAGCAGCAGCAAGACCAGCAGCAGCAGGACCAGCCGCAACCGCAACCCGTCGAACAGGCGGACCTCGACAAGGCCCTAGAGCAGCTCGACGAGGAGGACAACTTCGACCTCGGGCGCCCGATGGGTGTCATGCGCCGGCCGGTGGCAAAGGATTGGTAAATCGATGGCACGCCCGCGAACGTCACAACTCAGACGACGTCGGTTTTTGACCGGTGTCTCGGTCGCTGTATGCACATCGATCTTGGGCGTGACCCAGGTGGCCCGGGCCGACGGCGTTTCGATTACCGCCCACCTCGACCAACACAAGGTTCAAATCGGCGAGGGCGTGCGCCTGATCGTCGAAGTTGCCAACGAAGGCCGCGGAGCCAGCAACCTGCCCGAGCCGAGCCTCCCCGACTTCGCCGGCATGGGCATCTCATTTCGCGGTCCTTCCACCCGCCAGGGCAGCAGCCACAGCTGGGTCAACGGCCAGGTTACCAGCCGGGTCACCGCGAGTTACACCTACTACCTCCTGCCCAGTAAGCCAGGTTCGTTCAAGCTCCCGGTGTCGATCAATGTGGGCGGCAAAGTGGTCAAGGCCTCGCCCCTGTTGGTGCTCGACGTAGTCGGCGAAGCCGTGTCGGAGGAGCCCGTCAAACCGACCCAGGGTGGTCCGAGCAAAGCCAACGGCGAGGTCTTCATGTGGATCCGGGTCGACAATCCGGAGCCCTACGTCGGCGAGCAAGTCACCTACACAATCGAAGTTTACGAACGTTCGCGGCGACAGCTCGACCTCACGCTGCCATCGCTACCTGGCTTTCAGGACTTTTGGACCGAGGACCTACCAACCGCACGCCAGCGCAGCGAAATGGTCGAGGGCTCCCCCTACACCGTCCACACCGTGCTCAAGCGGGCCCTGTTTCCGCAAAAAGCCGGCAACCTGACGATCTCCTCGCCCCAGGCTGACATCGGTGTACGTGCAGGTATTTTTGGGCAGGTTCGCCGGCTGCGGCGGATCAGTGGCCAAGCCCTCGAGCTGCATGTCAAACCACTGCCTGCACAGGGGCAACCCCCCGGGTTTTCGGCCAACAACGTCGGCAGCTACGGCATTAAGGCAGAAGTCGATCGCACCGAGGTCAAGGGTGGCGAGCCACTCACACTCACGGTGACGATCTCAGGCTCGGGCAACATCGCTGTGCTCGACCCCGGCCCCTGGCCCGACCTCGAGGGCCTGCGCCGCTACGACCCGAAATCTGAGACCACGCCGCTTCGCAGCCTAAAAATTGGGGGCACCAAGACCTACGAGTTTTTGCTGATCCCCGAACAGGCCGGCGAACTGACCATCCCGCCCCACACACTCGACTTCTTTCACCCGGTCAAGGGCAAGTACGAACGGCGGTCGACCAAACCGATCAAAATTACCGTCACCGGAACCCCTCCCCCGGCCAAACAAGCGCCCGAGGACGCACCCTCCACGCCGACCGACCCGGAGGGCGCAGGTGATGATGCCGATGGGCTGCTGGCCGACTTCCACACGTCTGCAACGGTCGAGCGGGTTGAGAAATCACGCCGCCTGTTAACCGCCGATCGTTGGAAGTACGGGATGCTCGGGGTGCCCCTCGCGTTCGTGGCGACGGTCTTCGGGCGGGTGCTTTGGCGTCGATTAGGACCGGACGAACAGACGCGCTCGCGGGCGGCACGTGCTGCTCGTCACCGTGAGCTTCTTGCACATGCACAGGATTCGGTGACCACCGGAGAGGGATTTTACGCGAGTATTGCCAAGCTGTTGCAGTCGCTTGCTGTCGACCGCGCCGGGCCCGAGGGTTCGGGCCTCCCGCGCCGTGAGCTACTGGCGTTGCTCGAGCGCCGGGGTGTGGCTGCGGACGACCTCAACACCCTTGGCGAGCTCCTCGACCTGTGTGATGCGGCGCGGTTTGGTGCCGTTTCTAGCAACGCTGCTGCCGATCGCACGCGAGTTCTTGAGCGCGCGCAACAACTCGCGGGCAAGTCATCGCTGACCCAGGGGGGCCGGTGATGCCACGCACAAACATGTCCCAAAGGGCATATATAAAGATCGCTCTCAGCTTTGCCCTTTGTTGGCTGTACATCGCCCCCGCACAGGCGGATGTGGTCGATGAACAGCACAAGCGCGCGACCGCGGCAGCGACCCGGAGTGACTGGCAACAGGCCGCCAATGACCTCGAGCGCGCACTCGATTTACTTCCAGGCCGGAGTGCCCAACTGTCGTACAACCTAGGGACGGCCTACGCACACCTCGGTGACAACGGTCGGGCGACCTACCACCTGCGCCGCGCCCTACAGCCCGAGGCCGTACCGAGTGCCGAGATCGCCGAAGCCGCCCGGCGCAACCTCGGCATCGTGCGCTCGCGCATCGAAACCGCTGCCGCTGCCGCCGGTACCCAAATAAACCCCCCCGAAACCTGGTGGGACCTTGTACTCACCGCAGTCCGGGCACCGAGTGTGGGTATCGTCGCCCTCGTCTCCGGGTGGCTCGCGTTTTTTATCTGGGGTTTTAGAAGCTGGCGAAAAGAGCAGGTACGTGGATTCACCAGCGTCACGGGCAGTCTAGTTGCTGTCCTATTGGTCATCTTTGTTGCAGTCGGGGCACTGCATGGACTTTCACTGCGGGCCGACCAAACCAGCCCAGTGGCGATCGTGCTCCCTTCACAGGCCCACGTCCGCGAAGCTCCGGGTCAACATCGCAAGCAGCTGTTTTCCGTCCAAGGAGGGAGCCAGGTGCGGATTGTCGAGCGGGCCCACGGCTGGTGCCAAATCCGGTTAACCGGCGGGCTCGGAGGGTGGGTGCCCGAGTCGGTACTCGGCGAACTCCACGGTGCCCGTCGCCGCCAACGCGCCCAGATGCAGCAAGCTGGCGACGCGACCTAGCACACCGAACTGTGCAGCAGTTTGCCTATACCAATGCGCCCCAATCCGGCCGTCCGGTGACGCCATCGCCCTGTAGCTCGGGACAGGTCCAATTGTACTTGCCGCACACAACGCCTGCTGATTGAGGTAGCGAGCAGTGTTCGGGGGCGATACCCTGACAGGGTAGTGATCGCGGTCATGGCCACCAAAATCCGGACCTCGCCCGAGGCACCGATGCAGCAGACGGTCGGCAAGGCGTACCAGGGATTTTTGATCTCGTGGCCGACCGTGGGTCGCGGCATGGTGATCTTCCGCGATCCAAATGGCCGACGCATGGTCACCACCACGGTCCGCCGGGTGTTGGCTTCGAGCCAGGAAAGTCTCTACGTCGAGACTGAAAACAGTGTCTACCAACTGCTGTTGATCGAGCACCCGCAGCACCAAACATCGGCGACCGGCTGACCACGTGTTGTCGCCCGATCTTTGTGTATTTACAAAGTGACCAGCATGCTACCGCGATACTCGACGCTGGTAAACGTTGACCCGTAGATACTCACCCTGGACATGCCCGGGGGTAACAGGGTGGTCAGGTCCTGCTCCAAGGGACATCACACGTGGCCAGCTGTGGCCGCCGAGCGCCATCAACATCAGGCGGTCGAGCTGCCCACGGTCGAGGTGATGCGAGCAACTGCAAACCACCAACAATCCACCCGGCTTCACCTGCCCCGCGAGTTGGCCGACGACCTTGGCCAGGGCTGTGCGGGCGCGCGAGACATCGCGGCGAGTTTTTGCAACCGCCGGGGGATCGACAATGACGGCCGCGTACGGCCCGTGAAACTCGCTTGCCAGCTCCTGCAGTGATGGCAGCCAATTCCTGGGCCGAAACAGATCGCCGGCGATCAGTTTGAGCCGCGCCCCAACCCCGTTGCGCTCAGCGTTTTGCCGGGCAAACCCCAGGGCGCGTTGGCTCTGGTCAACACCCACAGCCGCGCAGCCACGCACCGCTGCATGCAGGGCAAATCCACCGAGATGGCAGCCGATGTCGAGCACCGGGCCGCCTAGCCGATGGGCAAACTCCGCGATCCGCACGTGGTTTTCGCGTTGGTCAAAAAACGCTCCGGTCTTCTGTGCCGGTGGCGGGGGTGCATGTATCAGCACATTTTCTTCGGTAAAGGCCAACTCGACCTCGGCCTGCGCCGGGACAACCGGGCGGGCGACAAAGTCCTCGCGCTCGGCCGCCACCTTCGGTGTATGCACAAACAAACGGCCCTCGGTTCGCGGTCGCAGCCAGGCCACAATTCGGTCCTGCAGTGCTGCCATGGCGGCCGTCGTCACCAACACCACCCGGTCGTCGCCGTAGCGATCGACCACCAGGCCGGGGAGTTGGTCACCCTCACTGTTGACCTCACGAAACCCGGAGGTTTTGCTGCCCCGAAAGTTGAGCGCGGCCCGGGCCTCGAGTGCCTGCGCAAGGTTGCGTTCGAGCCAGTCAGGCGGCGGAGGCCGGCGGCCATCACCGGCAAAGGCGATCATCCGTACCGCGATATCCGAGGCCGGCGAGTACAGCCCCCAGCCGATCACCCGATCCTTGGCATCGACAACCTCGACCGGCGCGTCGACAAGCTCGGGGCCAAACCGTCGGGCGACCTGGCGCTTGCGAATCCACGGTCCGTCCTTGGGGCTCCAGTTGCCGGCGTCGCGGCGCAACATGATGCGAACCTGCACTCCGCCGTTATTTGCCAAACTCACAGCGGTTGTCAACGCGCACCGCCAATCGATTGTATATCCCAGGTTTCCCGGAACGCCGGAGCCCTCCGCTGTGGTTGTCGATGCCCACAAGTCCGGCTATGGTCCGCGGGTGCTGCTGAACTCCCTGCTTGTGGCGAGTACGCTCGCCCTCCCGCCGACATCGACGTCGGTTCGCGGCCGTCAAAACACGGTCCTCGCCGAACCGCTCGACAGCCGGATTTGGAGTGTTGCGGCCAATGCCCGCATGGGCATCTTGCTGAGCTCCGGTGCCGCGTTTGTCCAACCTCCGCTGGGGTTTGGCTTTGGCCTCGATCTTCGCTACCACGCTCTGCCGCTCGGACCGATGCGATTTGGGTTTGAGTTCCAGGCCGGGCACACGCGGTTTCCCTCGCGCGCGAGCTTCACCGGTGTCGACCCGTCGTCCGGGCAAGTCGGCACGGTCACCCGCTGGGCGATCCTCGCCCACACCGACCTGACGTTTGGGCCATCTTTTCAGATCCCCGCCGGGCCGGTGTTTATCCAGGTCGGGGGTGGGGGCGGGCTAGCTGTTTCGCAGTTTCGCCGCCCCACCGGCCCCGACCCGCGAACCGACCAGCAGGTCGTTGGCTATGAGCCCACATTGCGTGCAGATGCATCGATTGCGATTCCCATCGTCCGCAACCAAGGCCTCAGCCTCGGGGTCAACTACCACAAGATCTGGTCCAACCAGCGGGTGGTGTCCGACCTCCAGGCGCCGGCCGATGCCACGCCCGACTCGGCTGTGTTTGACATGCACCTCGATATCCACCTCGCCTATCAAGTGTGGTTTTTTTGATGTCCGAACTGCTTGCACACCCCTCGTTTTGCGCGCCCGAGGGCCCGCTTTATCTCGTGATCATGGACGGAGTTGGGCTCGGCGACGGCGGCCACGGTGACGCGGTTGCCCAGGCCAAAACCCCAACCCTCGACTGGTTGCGGGGGCTGCCCTCGGCAACCAGCCTGCTGGCCCACGGCACCGCTGTCGGCATGCCGAGCGACGGCGACATGGGGAACAGCGAAGTCGGACACAACGCGATCGGTGCCGGGCGCCTGATCAACCAGGGGGCCAAACTCGTCGCCAATGCGATCGCCTCGGGGTCGCTGTTTGAGGGCGCGGTGTGGCAGCAAGCGATCGCCCAGGTCCAGCGCTCCGGCCAAGCGTTGCACTTTTTGGGCCTGCTCAGCGACGGCAACGTCCACAGCCATATCGACCACCTGGTGGCGATGCTCGATCGCGCGGCCCGGGCGGGCTGCCAAAAAATACGTGTACACACACTTTTAGATGGGCGTGACGTGCCTGCACGCAGTGCCCTGGTGTACATCGAACAACTCGAGCGGGTCCTGGCCAAGCTGCAAAGTCAGGGGATTGATGCGCGCATCGCCAGCGGGGGTGGCCGCATGCACATCACCATGGACCGCTACGAGGCCGACTGGGACATGGTTGCCCGGGGCTGGTCGCTGCATGTCCACGGCAAGGGCCGCATGTTTGCCTCGGCCGCCGAGGCTGTCCAAACCCTGTACGACGAAACCGGCGAGGGCGATCAGTACCTCCCGGGCTTTGTCATTGCAGATGCAACCTCCGGTGAGGCCTGTGGCCCGATCAACGATGGAGCGGCGGTCATTCTGTTTAACTTTCGCGGCGATCGGGCCATCGAAATTTCGCGGGCGTTTGCCGAGGATGAAAGCTTTACCGCGTTTGACCGCGGGCGCTGCCCCGACGTGTTGTTTGCCGGGATGATGCAGTACGACGGCGATCTCGGGCTACCCAAGCAATTTCTCGTCGACCCGCCGCAGATCGAACGCAGCTTTGGTGAGCTACTAGCCCGCCAGGGGCGTCGCCAACTCGCGCTCAGTGAGACCTTCAAGTTCGGCCACGTGACCTATTTTTTTAACGGCAATCGCAGCGCCCCGTTTGCCCCGGAACTCGAGACCTACCTCGAAGTGCCCTCGGACACCCGCCCGCTGCCGCAACGCCCGTGGATGCGGGCGACGGAAGTCACCGACCTGCTCGTCGACACGCTCGACCGCCAGGGCCCCGATCATGCCCCGGACCTGATTCGTCTCAACTACGCCAACGGGGACATGGTCGGACACACAGGTGATCTCGCGGCCTCGATTGTCGCGGTCGAGGCGGTCGACATTTGCCTGCGCCGGCTGGTCGCCGACGTCAAACGCCGTCGCGGCATCTTGCTGGTGACGGCCGACCACGGCAACGCCGACCAAATGTTCGACCGCAAGCGCGACGGTAGCTACCAAGTGCGGACCAGCCACAGCCTCAACCGGGTGCCATTTTCGATCTACGACCCACGCCTGCCTGCCGGCGGCCCAACCCTGCGCCCGCCTGCCGACGCGGGACTGACCCATATTGCCGCGACCTGCCTCGAGCTCCTCGGTTTTCAGGCGCCCGCGGACTACCGCCCAAGCCTACTGGCGCCGCGCTCCTAGCCCGGTGCACCTGCATGCATCTCGGATGTTCGAGATTGCACGTACAATGACCTACTCTTGCACCTACATTTAGTATCTAGGGCAAAAGCTCGGTGTTGTCGATCAGCCGTACGCCGCCAAAATGTACGGCAACGGCCAACAACGCCGGGCGGCGGATCTCGCTCACAGGCTGCAGCGTTGTTGTATCAACAACCTCTACATAGGCGATCGAGCCCGGGGCGAGTTTGTCCTCGGCGTCGCCAATGAGCTCCGCAACCCGGCGTTGCCCGCTGGCAAACCGCTGGCGCACGGTTTCGAGATACCGCGGGATCGCCAGGGCCTGCCGCCGTGAGGTCTCATCGAGGTTGGCGTTGCGGCTCGACATCGCCAACCCGTCGGATTCCCGGACAATCGGCATACCAACGACCTCAAGCGGGAAAAACAGGTTTCGCTGGACCGCCCGCAAAATCGCCAATTGCTGGTAATCCTTTTTTCCAAAAACGCTGACGTCGGGGCGAACCACCGCCCATAGCTTTGAAACAATTGTACACACACCGCGAAAGTGGTTGGGCCGGGTCGCCCCGCACAGGTGCTCACCCAGCCCCTCAATATCGACCCAAACCGCAGTTGGCCCGGGGTAGAGCTCGTCTGGAGACCGTGGGCAAAACACCATATCCACACCACAGGCAGCGGCTTTTTGCAGGTCTCCTTCGCGGTCACGCGGGTACCGGTCGAGGTCTTCGTGGGGCCCAAACTGGGTTGGGTTGACGAAGATCGACAACACCAGCTTGCCCCCGTTGACCCGGCTTTTTGCTTCCCGTAGCAGCGAAAGGTGGCCTTCGTGCAAGAACCCCATGGTCGGCACCAACCCGACCTTGCACGCTGCCGCAAGCGATGCCCGCCATGCCTGAACTTGTGCGACTGTCTCGAGTACCTTCACCCGGCGCACGGTATCAGTACCTGTGGCCGGTGCAACTCATCCGCCGAGGCGCGCCTGCGATCCAAGTCGCAAGTTCGCCCGAGTTGCATAGTCAAAAACCTGTCCTCATCAGCAGATGCAATCTCGCTATCTATATATAGTTGCATGTTCATCCCATCAGCGTGCTCGCCGACCTCGCTAAACATGTGTATTCATTGAATCTGCGAAGGTTCGCGCGCAATCATCCCGGCGAGCACCAACGAGGGGATACAGATCACCGAGGCCAGGCCAAAATAGAACACTGGGCCATGTGTCTCGTAGAGGATCCCGCTGTAGGTCCCGGTGACGGTTTGCGCGGCCGCATACAAAGCCGTTGCAAATGCAAAATGCGCCGCCTTGTGGTCGGGATGACAGCGCCGCATGATGAAAATCATCTGCGCCGCGGTTGCCATCCCACCCGCAAATTGCTCGAGAACCACGGTTGCTGATATCCAAAAAAGCGATGGAGTTACATAGAGATAACCAAGACCAAAGGGTTCGAGCCAGTACCCGGGGAGCCGGGCAAATGCCAACCACAGATAGACCGGTTCGCTCAGCGCCATCAGCAGCGCGATCGGTACGATTGTACGTACAAGTCCGCGCCTGGCCACCCACGCTCCGCCAATCATTGCGCCAGCAATCATCGCCAGGGTACCCGAGACATTGATCACTGCTCGGTCGGCCGTGACCACACCAAGCTCGCGCAACAGCACCTTCGACATGCTGAACATCAGCGCATCACCGAGTTTAAAGCTGATGATAAACGCGAGGGTGACGACCACATGTGGTTGTATGAGAAACAATTTGTAGGCGGCCCAAACGTGCCCGAGCCGTTGTCTCCACGCCGTCTGAACCTTTGCCTGCCGGCGCTCGTTGTCACCGCGGGGCAGGACCATGCGGTGGACCACCGCCAAACCAACGAGCATCAACGCCCCGGCTCCAAACCCGTACAGCCAACCTACGCGCCCGCCGATATAGACCAACCCCCCTGACCCAACGACCATGGCGACCCGAAACGCCGCAACCCGAATGCCCGAATAACGGGCCTGATCCTCGGTATCGAGGGCATCCATGTAGTAACCGTCACAGGCGATATCGTGGGTCGCACTCAACACCCCAATCACGATCAACAACAACCACACCCAAGTTGTATCTGCAGCAATCGGTTCGGGTATGGCCGCCAACTGACTCGCCGCCAGGGCGAGGACCATCACCGCCGCGCCCATCAACGCCTGGGTCCACAGCATCCACCGCCGCAGGGTGCCAAACAGGTCGACAAACGGACTCCACAGAAATTTCAGTGACGAGGTGAGATGAAGCGCCGAGGTGTAACCAACCATCCGGGGAGGCAGGCCAACCGCGGTTAGCAACTCACCTGCGACCTGATGTAGTAACGACCAGGGCAGGCCTTCGGCAAAATATGTGGAAGATGTCCACAGCGCGGGTTTAACGGCAGGCCGGGCAGATTCTGTGTCGTCGCTCACGCACGCGCATCCTACCTGTTCGCGTCCTCCGGCCAAGTTTTCGCGGCATCTTTGGCTCCGTGAATTGCTGGCTCAAATAGGCAACGTCTACGCGCCATATCGATGCCTGTGCAAGAATCCCCGACGATCGAACAAAGGCCCGGAGGCCTGCGTATCTGCAAGCAACAACGGCCAGACGGCCGGAATTTTCGATGTACTTGCGACGATATTGCCCATGGAACAGCTCATTTTTGCGGCCAATGCGCGCACCGTCGCACAATGTGGAACATACAAGCGTCTTCGATCACGGTCTGACGCGGTACTTCAAACACCGCTTTGACACTTGCGTGAGCAACCCCAAACTAGTGCGCGTGTACGTACACGGAAATGTCAGCGGACACACACATAAAACCGCTCTGTGATCGGACCTGGTATATGCAGAACGACGTCGCTTCCTCCGCCGGTGCGACCGCGCCCGCAGACAATGTGATACATCAAAAATTCAAAGCTACAGCCCCGTACTACCATCCTGATGCCACTACATGTTTTCGGTAAAACAGTTCGAAACCTTGAATTTCATGGGCTTGGTGAACCAGAATGTTGGACATTCACGGAAGTGTCTGATCAGACATATCCCGCAGACCGCGCGCCAGAACGCGCGCCCAAAAAAAAATCGTGGATTATGCAAATAACTGGTTGACCAACGCGGCGCCTTCTATAGAATGCAACCCGAGATGGCGGCAAGTCGCACGAATAAAGTAGGTGATCTGGCAGTACGTATTTCCAGCGAGTGCGTTGCATTCCGGCTGCGGGTGATGAACCGCGCAATCAGCCGGATTTACGACGAAGCGCTCCGCCCGTTCGGGTTGCGGATTGCCCAGCTGAACACGCTCGTCGTGGTGATGGAAACCGGTGGCATCACCCCCAATGAGCTTTCCAACCGGATGCACATGGACGCGTCGACCGTGTCCCGCAACGTCGAGCGTATGTGCAACAATGGCTGGCTTCAACTCCTGTGCCTCGAGGATGCTCGGTCCCACCAGATCCAAATCACGGCCAAGGGTAAGCGCCTGCTCAAGGAAGTCGGCCCGGCTTGGAACAAGGCCCAAAGCGACACCCAGGAGCTGATTGGCAAGCAAGTCATGAAGTCTGTCTTCAAGGGCGCCCAGCGGATCGACGAAACCAGCGAATAACGAAAACCACGGGTTCGCCCGGTACCGGTGCTCGATCTTCGAGCGCCGGTTTTGCATTTTGGGCAGCAAAAATTGTACGTGCACAATACTGAGCGCTGCGTATGGCTCGAAATTAGATGCACGTACAAACCGGACGGTGCCCATCTCCCGCGCTCGCCCCAAGTCAAGGGGGTCAGATCTTTCGGATGCGAGCGGCGCCGAGTTTTGCACCGATTTTTATGGCGAATGCCGACAGGCGGCCAAGTTCGACCCTTGTAAGATCGCGAGGACTCCTGCATGCTCGCACTAACAGGTGTCTACTCTTTCGATCGCCGCCGTATTTGTGACCGTCTGCGCGGGTAGCCAACCCGTGGGGACAACATCTACTGCCGCCCCGCAACCGGCCGCCCAACCGGCGCAACCCGTTGTTCAACCGGCGTCACAGCCCGTTGCCCAGCCAACAGGGCCCGTTGCACCTGGGCCCGTTGCCCAGCCAGCTGGACCCGTTGCACCTGGTCCCGTTGCCCAGCCAGCTGGGCCCGTTGCCCAGCCAGCTGGGCCCGTTGGGCAACCAGCTCCCGAGGCTACAGAATTTGTAGATGCACCAGGTCCGGGCGAGCCACCACCGGACTACGGACCGTTTTTTGCTGAAGAGGCCCCGTCGGACACGGCCTTCGCCAACGGTCGACCCTCGAGCAAGCCGCCGTTTTTGTCGGTCGGCCGAGGTAAGTTTTGCTTTATCGAAGATGCGGCCTGTCGCGTTTCGCTGCTGGCTTCTGCCCATGTCGCGGCTGGCATGCACATACCGCGGGGCGACATCGGCGTGAGCCTCCCCTACACGCAGTTCGGCTTCCGTGGCGGACTGACGGCGCGTCCCGTAACAATGCTGCGCGACCGGTGGCACCCGTGGGCGATCGGACTGACGGCCGGTTGGGTCCGCGGCTCGGGAACGGTCGGCAACCCGACCTCGCTGAGCCCGGGAGGGACCGACCGCGCAACTGCTCATGTGGACATGTTGCGAATTGGCATGGTCAACCAACTCTGGCTGGCCAACAAGCGCAATGCGTTTCACCTCGATTTTACGATCGGCCCCATGCGTGGGCCTGTCACCGACATCCCCGGATTTTTCTGGGGTACGCATGTCGAACTCGCCGCTGGTTTTGGTGGGTGGGGTGCACTGTTTGCGGCCGGTGACTTTCGCGATGGCGATACCCATGTCACTTTCGGGATGCGGGCCCATGCACTGCCTGCAGCTCCGGTCGCAGCCCTGGTCATCCTTGGCATGCTCGCCGGCGGGGCATTGTCTGGAGGTGGAATGTGATCAGCTTTGGCACCATCGCCACGTCCATCTTGCTGCTACAACCTCCGCAGCCGACTCAGCCGAACCCCACGGCACAGCCGGCGCCGACCGTTGCCCAACCAGCCCAGCCTGCACCGGCCGCACAACCGGCACAACCGGCCGCACAACCGGCACCAGCTGCGACGCCACAACCGGCCGCACAACCGGCACCAGCTGCGACGCCACAACCCATGCCCGGTGCCCAACCGTCAGCCGTCGCTCAACCGCAGCCCGGGCCGGTTGTGGCCGGCAGTCCGGCTACCCCGGCTGCAAATCCCCATCCCAATTACACCGACGCCGAGATGCAGGCGCTGCAACAGCGCTACAACCTCGACACCTCAAGCGAAACACCGCATCGCGTGCGATGGAAGTGTCTGATCGCCGATCCCACCTGCGGATTTAACGTCGAACTCAACGCGACAAGTGCATATGCATATCGCTTGCGACAGGGAGACGTAACGACCGGCGCTGTTTCGACCTGGCACTCAGGACGGGCCCAGTACGATGTTTGGATCAACTTTCCCGCGGCTGTTGAAACCCGTGGCAACTACCGATTTACGCGGATGACCCTCGGCCCAAAGGTCGGCATCATCGCCAGCGACGGCAAGGAAATCTCGGCCAACTTCGGGTTTGGCAGCCGCTACTGGTTTGGCCGCAAACGCTTCTCCCCCACGCTCGAATTCTCAGCCGCGCTGGTGGTCGCCCTGTTGAGCGACCGACGTGTTGGCGGATTTGGGCCCACACGTAGCCCGATAGGCGTCACAGCCGACATCGGATTTGGCATCGGTGGGTTTGGGGCGATCGTGATCGGTGGACAACTCAATCCACCGCTCGCCCGCGAAGACATTCCAGAAACCGTGCGGGTCTCGTCGAGCGGGATGTTCTTTGTCGGCTTCCGCGGAAACATCCTGTGGGGTGCACCTGCAGCCCTGGCAGTCACAACTCACGCGGTGACACAACGCTCGGTCGTCGCCCCATAGCGCTCATAACGTTCGCGGCGACGAAGAACCCCGAGCAAGCCGGGCTGCGCAAGCCATCACGCCCGGTCGTCGCCCCGTAGCACGGCATCGGGTCGTACCGTTCGCGGCGACGAACCCCGAGCAAGCCGGGCTGCGCAAACACTCGATCGTCGCGTAGCACGGCATCCGGTCGTCGCCCCGTAGCACGGCATCGGGTCGTACCGTTCGCGGCGACGAACCCCAAGCACTGCGCAAGTCAAAACACTCGATCGTCGCGTAGCACGGCATCGGGTCGTACCGTTCGCGGCGACGAACCCCAAGCACCCCGGGCTGCGCAAGTCAAAACACTCGATCGTCGCGTAGCACGGCATCGGGTTGTACCGTTCGCGGCGACGAACCCCGAGCCAGCCGGGCTGCGCAAGTCACAACACTCGATCGTCGCCCCATAGCGCGGTGTCGGTTCGTACCGTTCGCGGCGACCAAGTCACAACGGCTTGAACAAAAACATGTATGAACAAATTACTCCTATCCAGAGTTCGCGGCCAGCGAGCTGCGAAAGGAGTTCCCAAACCCGACGCGAGACGGCTGTGACCCGCTGGGAAGAAGCTCAGACATACTCGCGGTCTGCCCACGTCGTCATGCAATCGTCCGTAGCTTTTTCGCTTCGTGTGGTCACACCAGACACTTCCAGAAACATGTAATTGCAAAATTAACCGGCGAGATCTAGGGACCACCGGGCTGCTCGAGGAGTTCCTCAGCCCGCCGCGAGGCTGCTGCCGCCCGCTTTTTGGCCCCCTGGCGAGCAAAGATTTTGGCCGACATCTGGTGGTATTCGGCTGTGTCTGGATGCAGCTCAATCGCCTTTGCGATCGATTGCCGGGCCTTGCTGGTTTCGTTGAGTGACCACTCAACCCAAGCTCGCAGGTGCCACCCGTCGGCGTGCTGGGGAAACATTTGGGTAAACTCGCGGGCGACCCGAAGACCCTGGGCGTCGAGCTCCTTGCGTATACAAAGTCGTGCGGCGAGATCGGCGATTGCAAACAACTCCGCGGTGGGCCGTTGCTCAGCCCGCATGCGACGCCAGGCATGTAACGCGTGAAACATCGCCTGCCGCGGACTACCGGTGCGTAGCTCGATGATGGCCCACGATGCATACAGGCGCCCACGCAGGTCATCTGGGACGAGCCGCAACCCCTTTCGCAAGATGGTTTCGGCCTCGTCGTAGGCGTGTTGTGCAAGCAACAACTCGATCAGCAACACCCGCGTCTCAACCTGGGTTGGCAGCCGGTCGAGTTGTTCCCGCAACTGCGTACTCGCGCGCCGCTGTTGCCTGCGAGTCCCCGACACGCGGGCGGCACGGGCCCGGATACGGACAATCTCATCGGCGTCGGCACCGTTTTCCTGGGCGCGTGTCAACCAGGTCTCAAACGCCTCGGGCAACTTCTGCGAGGTTTTTTCTGTCTCGATTTCAACAATCGCGATGCGGGCGAGGGCCATCGGCACACGGGCGTCGACACCGGGCTCAGCAAATAGTTGTATCAACATCGGACGTGCCTGTCCGTACTCACCCAAGCTCACCAGGTGGAGCGCAAGTTCCAGACGATAGCGCGGCACGTGGGGATTTGTCTCGGTCGCCCGCTGTAACCACTCGAGTGCCTTGGCATCACCCTCGGGTGCATTGACCCGTTGGCGACGCCACAACTCGGCGAGCTGCATCATCGCCTCGGCCGGGAGGTGCTCCTGCTCAACCGCCCGCAGCAACACCTGGTGGGCCTTGCCCAACATCCGGGCGTCGTCACCCTGGGCGAGGTAGGCCTCTCCGAGACCTGTGAGTGCTCGCGGCGCAAACGGTTCTTCTTCGGCGAGGCCCCGAAGCTTGCGCAGGGCCTGCTTGCGATCGCCGGTCACCACCCGCGCCCGGGCCAGGGCGACATCGAGTTCGACCCGCCGCGGAAGGTATTTTTGCGCCCGCGTCAGCCAGGGGACAGCCTCGTCCATGCGCCGCTGCTCGACCAGCGCGAGCCCCTGAAGGTAAGCGACCCGCGGGTGGCGTTGGGGAAGTTTTGCCAGGGCTGCCAGGGCATCGCGCAGGCGACCGTCGACCAACAGCGCCCAGGCGGTAAAGATCTCCTGCTGTTGTGCTTGTAGATACATACTCGCGTCGCGCAACCACGTCCGCGCGCGGGCGGCATCGCCGGCCTCGAGTGCGAGTTCGAGTGCGGCCTCACGGGTGATGTGGTCCCAACTCGGAATCAGTGTCCAGCCGCGCTCGAGTTTGGTGAGTCCGGCTTCGCGCTCACCCATATGTATATGCACAATAGCCCGGGCAATCAGCGCTCGCGCCCGATCCGGGGGGCTGAGTACATCGGGCCCGTATGCCAACAGCTGGTCGGTGAGGTCGGCGACCCCACTTTGCTGGGTCCGCATGACGGCATTGACGATCGCTTCGTCGGCCGCCAAGCCCATGTGATGGGTCGCCCGCTTGCGGGCCGCCGTCAGGATTTCCTGGGCCCGTCGCCCCTCGCCTGTGCGCAGGTAGAGGTTGGCGTGCATCCGTGCCAGGGCAATCGAATCGGGATGTTCGACGGTTGCCTGGGCGAGCCCGGCGATCGCCTGCTGCATCGCCTCGGGTTGATCCGCGGCAAGTGCAACCAACCCCTGCAACCAGTGCCGGTGGCCTGCGGCGATGGAGTGGCTACCGGCTAGCTCGCGTGTCCGTGCCAAGCTCACTTCGACCAGCTCGTGGTCGGACGCGGCAAATGCCAACAACCCGGCGGCGACAGCTTCGTCTAGGCAGGTGGTTGCCCGCACCGTTTCGCCAGAGATCGCACCCGTCCCCGAAGCGTCGTCTGGAAGCACACCGTACTCAAACCACAACTGGGCGCGCACCAACTCCCGGGCCGCCCGTGCACAGGTTCCGCCGTGCTCAGCCAACACACGGTCAGCAAACTTCAGTTCGGCGACCGTTCCCCGGGCAAACAACTCGCTGGGGGTCGCCGGTTCGTTCGTTTGTGTGGTCGAGCGGCAGCTGTATTGCCACCACAGCCCACTCACGGTGAGCACAGCGAATACCGCCAGGGCGAGTCGCTTCACGTTTCGACCTCGCGCACAGGTTGGGCCCGAACGAGTTGCGGGGCTGTGGAGCTATCGACAACCACGGAATTGCGGTATCCCGCATACACGCAGGCCCATTGTCTCGACAACTGCACACCCGAACGAAGATGGTGGCTATGACAGTCTTTGCAGCTCACAAAGCCGAATTCCCACTGGTTGTGACGCAATTTCTGCGAGTTCTAAGATCTTCGCGCATATGCAACGAACACAGGCCAAAATATGGGTTGACGCCACTGCACAGTTTGTCAAAAATCATGCTCGATTATGGTCGTCACGAGCAAATTTCTCCGGCGTAGTGCGGTCAGCTGGTCGCTCGTCGGCCTTTTTACCCTAGGATGGCACCCCGCTGCATACGCGGGCGACCCGATGTCTGCAGACCAGGCCCGGGCTGCCTTCGCCCAGGGCAACTACCTCGCCGCCGCCAACGCGTTTGAGGCGATTTACGCCAGTGGCAAGGAGCCGAAGTATCGCTACAACGCCGGCGTTGCCCGCAAGCGGGCCGGTCAGCTCCCGGAAGCTATTTTTCACTTTTCGGCCTACCTCGCGCTCGGAGGACGTATCTCGAAAGCCGATGCCACCGACGCGGAGCAGCGCATCGGCGAGTCGATTCCGGGAACGACCTCGGTGGCGGTGACCGTCGCCCCTGCCGAAGCCCTTGCACAAGCAACTATTTCGATCCAAGCCGCAGGCGGTACCCGACTAGAGGCCCCGCTCAAAGCTTTTTTAGACCAACAGGGAGTGCAACCGGGGGCCTACCTGCTGTATCTCGATGCCCGCCAGTGGCATGTCGAGGTTTCGGCGCCCGGGTACCAACCCGCGGTGGCAAGCCTCGCGGTCGGGGCCGATGGTTCGGCCCGAATGATCTCGCTGTCGCTCAAGCCCGAAGCCACCCCAATTGCCGTCGGCGTCGGCCCGCAGGCGGCTATCGACGCGGGTGTGACCCTCACATTTACCGACGGCCAGGGCCAGGTGACCGAACAAACCGGAGCCCAGGCCCAGCAAACCCAACAACTACCCCCGGGCAATTACACGGTGCGGGTAGCTGCGCCAGGGTTTCGCACCGTCGAGCGCCCCCTGATCGTCGGCCGCCAACCGCACAACCTCAACATCTCCCTGGTACCCGACCCAAATGCGGTGGCGGCAGGCCCCGCCCCGGCCCCCGAACCTGCGCCACCGGCCGAGGCGGTGCCGTCATTGGCTGAGTCGGAGGGTCACAAAAACCGGGCGCACAGGGCCATGGCAATCGCCTACGGCATTACCGGGGCGGGTTTGGCCGGGGCCACCGTCGGTCTCGCGGTGGTCGGCCACAATCAATTTGTCAATACAACAAACCAAAACGATGCGGCGATCGCCGGGGCGGGAATCACCAACCCAGCCGAGCTCGATGTCCTGTCCGACCCGCAGGCGACCTCCCAATTCGACGCGGTGGAAGCGGCCTATCCCAAGTCAGCACTCGCCAGCGATATGGGTCGGGCGCTGTCCTTGCAATACGCGGCTGCAGGCACGGCGGGCGCAAGCGTTGGTATGTTGATCACGTCGATCACGGCGGCCAAGGCCAAACGGCCAGTTGCCTGGAAAGCCGAACTCGGGATCGGTGCGGTGCTCACCGCAGCCGGCGCGGTGTGGTTTGGCGTGCAAAACCAGATGTACCAAAACAAGCTGGCCGCGGCCGGGCCAGAAGCTGTCCGCTACGACGCGTTTCGCCTGCAACCAGCTGTCACCCAGCAGTACCGCGCCAGCGGGCTTGCATCTGCAATTATTTTGGGGGTCGGCAGTAGCCTCACAGTTGACTCGGGCATCGGCCTGATCGTCGACCGCAAAAAGTCGGGACAACGGGCCCAGGTGTCCCCGGTGGTCGGACCCTCCCAGGCGGGCGTGAGCATCTCCGGCCGGTTTTAACCGCCCTTCGCCACTGTTTGTAGCTACATTATTTGCCCGGGACAGGATGTCACCAGCACCACCGGCCTGGCGCGAGCCCGGTCAAGCGCTTGCATCATCAACAAACTAACTGGGCGCACACCCGAGCATCCGACCCTACCGGCAAGGTGTGAGAAGAGTTTCGCGCGTCATGCCCTCGACCACCGGCATGACGAAAAACATCGAGCCCTCGTGCTCACCAAAGTCGTAGACCGGGACGATCGACGGGTGATCCATGCCGCGACAATCCGGGCCTCGGTCAAAAATCGTTGGCGCGAGTCGTCGGTGAGTCGCTCCAGCGGTGCGAGGCGACACACCGCAACCGGGTCTCGACCTGTTCATCGCCCGGACAACGGCCTGTATACTCCCGCAAATGTCTGTCCTTCGAACCATCGTGTCGTCGTCTCGGGCGCTCGCCACCGGCGCGAAGGATGTGGGCCGGTTTCGCGAGATCGCCGGCGTATTCGTCAAGCACGGGTTTGGCTGGTTTGTCGCCCAACTCAAGCTGCGCCGCGAACTCCAAATCGACTACGAGGGCACCGAACTCACCCGCGTGGCCCTGCAAAGCCCCGACACCGGTAAGCGCCTAGTCGCCGCGTTCACAACCCTGGGCCCGACGTTCGTCAAACTCGGGCAGATTCTGTCGACCCGTCCCGACCTCCTGCCCGAGTCGATCCTGCAGGAGCTCACCACCCTGCAAGACAACGTCGACCCACTGACCGAAGAACAGGTGCAGTCACAGTTGCGGGCCAACCTAGGCGCCAACTACCTCGACCACTTTGAGTCGTTCGACCCCGAACCGCTGGCGTCGGCAAGCATCGCCCAGGTACACCGTGCGGTGCTCAAAGATGGCACTGCAGTCGTCCTCAAAATCCAGCGCCCCGGGCTGCGCCCGATCATCCAAAGCGACCTCAACATCCTGCTGGTGCTCGCTCGCTACATCGAGGAGGCATTCGTCGAGGCCGACGCCATGGACCTGACCGGGGTGATCGACGGATTTGCCAAGTCGCTGGCCCAGGAGATCGATTTTCGCCTCGAAGCCCGCAACATGGAACGGTTTCGCGGCAACTTTGCCGACGTCGAGAAGATTCGCATACCGCTGGTGTTCGAGGATTTGAGCACCTCCGAGGTCCTGTGCATGGAGCTGATGCAGGGGCGCAAGTTCAGCGAAATCCTGGACTGTGGCGAGGACATCGACCCGTATGTCGAGACCTACTTCGACGCCGCCTACAAGATGCTTTTTCGCGACGGATTTTTCCACGGCGACCTGCACCCGGGCAACGTGTTTGTGCAGGACGACGGCGCACTTGCGATTATCGACTGTGGCATGGTTGGCCGCCTGTCGCGAAGCATGCGCGACAAACTCGTCGACATTTTGTACGCGGTGATCAACGAGGACCTCGAAGCACTTGCACGTACATTTTTTTCGCTGGCAATCCCCCTAGGGCGCGTCGACTACAAAGCATTCGAAACCGATGTCATCGAAATCGGCGAGCGCTACCTCGGCGGCATCCCCCTGTCGGAACTCCAAATCGGCGAACTGTTTGGCGAGCTCGTGGCCGGTGCGACCCGCCACCGCGTGCGCATGCCGACCGACTTCACGATGATGTTCAAGGCGATGATCACCACCGAGGGCCTCGCCCGGACGATCGCCCCCAACGTCGACCCGATCGAGCTGGCGCGGCCATACATCCTCGAGATGATCAAAGAGCGCTACAGCACCGAGCGCATCAAGCAACTACTGATCTCCGATGTCCATGCCCTCAGCGGCCTCGCCCGCGATCTCCCCCGCCAACTCCCGGTTTTAATTCAGGACCTGCAAGCAGGTCGGCTGACGATTGGGACATCTCAAGAAACGCTGGAGTTTGAAAAACACGCTGCCGACGCGAGAAATCGTCGGGCAGTCCGGGCTGCGATCTCGATGACGGCGCTCGTATGCGGAACGTACACGCTCACCCTCAACCTACCCGGATTTACCAGCCTGGGGTTGCCGTACATCAGCGCCCTATTCTTTGCATTTGCAAGTTATGGCGCCTGGGCCATGGTCCGCAAATAGCGCGATCAGGTCGACTTTTTGCTGGGTTGGTCGGGGGCAACCTGTGGCGGCAAAAGTGCGCCGAGGAGATCACCGACGGTTTTGTCCTCTTCGAGGGGGTGGCGCAACGGCAACGTCAGATCAACTTCGTAATGGTTGCGCCGCCCCTCACGCACGCGGGTGACCACTCCCACGGATTCCAGTTCGCTGATAATCCGGTGAACGGCGCGCTCGGTGACGCCGACGAGTCCGGCAATTTCACGCAGGGTCGCATCGGGCTCTCGCGCGATGCACAAGAGGACGTGGCCATAGTTGCTGAGAAACGTCCAAACGTGCTCACCGTTGCGACCCGTCGACCCATGTTTCGAACTTGACGACACGACGCTGGCGACTATATACGAAAAGCGATTCGTGAAACAAGTTTCATGTTTTCATTTTACAGAAAATGAACAGCGGAAACCAAAGTCTGGAAAATGACTTCGGGCCCGGCACGCTCGATCCAGCACAGGCCACAACGTTGGCCCGGGTGCTCGCACTGGCTGCCCAAGTCACTGGGGTCCCTGTCACCGAGGAGACCGCCTGGTTTGCCGTCAATGAGCACGACAGCTACGCGACCTGGCAAGAGGTCGCCTGCCACGCCGCCGAAGCCCTCGGGCTCCACACGCAAGTTACCCGCGGGTTGCCCACCTACTTGTCGCGTGCGCAACCGGCACTTGGGCGCACGAGTGATGGTCGCTGGCTGCTCCTCACGAGACGTCGCGGACGCCGCCTACGAGTCTTGGAGGTCTTACAAACGGGACTTCGTCGGAGGTGGCAAACACGTGCTCAAGTCCAAGCTCAACTCGATATCGACACCGGAGACTGGGTGCACATACACCCTTTGTTCCCGCTGGATCGGGTCTCGCGTCTGCGTCGGCCTCACCTCAAAAATAGTCCGTGGAAACGCCTACGCGCATTTTTGCAGCTAGAGCGCGCTGACATCGGCGTCATTTTGGTCTACGCGATCGTGATCGGTGGCCTCACTCTCGGTACGCCCGTCGCCGTCCAATCACTCGTCAACACAGTCGCCTTTGGTGCTGTCTTGCAGCCACTGGTCGTGCTCTCGATCCTGCTGTTCGCCGTACTTGCATTCGCCGGTGTTCTCAGCGTTTTAGAGGCATATGTCATCGAGGTTTTGCAGCGCCGGATCTTCGTTCGAATCGCCGGAGACTTTGGTAGACGGATCCCGGCAGCGGCCCGCGAGAGCTTCGACGCCACCTATGGGCCCGAACTCGTCAACCGGTTTTTAGATGTCATCATCGTCCAAAAAACCCTGGCGACGCTGCTGATTGACGGGCTTTCGCTAGCCCTGCAAACCATCTTGGGCATGGTCTTGCTGGGTTTTTACCACCCGGTTTTGTTGGCGTTCGATGTGATTTTGATCGTGCTCTTGTTCGGCGTGCTGGCACTTGGGCGCGGGGCGGTGGCCTCGGGCTCCCTGGAGTCGACGGCGAAATATCAGACCGCGGCGTGGTTGCAAGACATCGCCCGGTCGTCCCAGTTATTTCACGGCAGCCAAGCGCGACGATACGCCGCGATGCGTACCGAGATGCTGTGTCACAGCTACCTGTCTGCGCGCAAACAACACTTCCAAATCCTCCTGCGCCAGCTGACCGGGGGTATCGGCCTCCAGGTGCTCGCCATGGTGGCGTTGCTCGGAGCCGGCGGCTATTTGGTGATCGACCGCCAACTCACCCTAGGCCAGCTCGTCGCCGCAGAGCTTGTAATTACAATGATTGGGGCGGGCTTTGTCAAACTCGGCAAGACCGTCGAGAAACTCTACGACCTCAACGTCGGCGTCCTCAAGCTCAGCAATGTCATCGACCTTGAACCCGAGCGCTCCGGCGGAGCCACCGTCTCCAGCTCGGGGCCCTTACCGCTGGCATTGCGGGGTGTTTCGCTCACACGAGGTCGGACCTGGCGAAACCTCAACCTCGAAGTGCGTGCCGGGGAACGCGTGCTGCTTACGGGGCCCGCAGGTAGTGGAAAGTCTACCGTTTTGGAAGTTATGGCCGGGGTCCGACGGTGCTCCGGAGTCGTCTTGCTCGCCGGCAACGACACCCGCCGAGTCGACCTCGCCAACCTCCGCAACGAGATTGCCCTGGTTACGCAACCGACGTTTTTCAACGGAAGCGTACTCGACAACATTTGTGTTGGACGTAGCGCGCCCAACGAGCCCGAGATCCGCTTGCTGCTACAACAAACAGGACTCGAGACAGCGGTCGATGGTCTGCCCCAGGGTCTCGATACCACCCTGCTACCAAACGGCGCGCCGCTGTCCCAAACCCAGGCTCGGCGGCTCGCCCTGGTTCGCGCGCTCGCCAGTCGACCGGGGCTTTTGTTCCTCGACGGCGCCCTTGATGGCCTTGGACTATCGTTGACCCAACGTGAAAACCTGCTTGATGCGATCCTCGGTCCGGACGCTCCCTGGACTGTCATGGTCGTCAGCACTTGCCCCATGGTGGCCAAGCGTTGCCAGCGACATATTCGCCTGCGCGACGACGGCATGGAGGATGTCACATGAGCCAGCGTCCCAATCACGTCCCCCCTTCAGCCCTCGACGCAGTCGGTTCGATCGACAGTGCCCGGCTGCTCGCACGCCTCCTGACAGGTGGGTTTATTGCGATTATCGTGGCCCTGTTTGTCACCCCGTGGCAGCAGTCCGTCACGGGTACCGGTCGTGTGATTGCATACACACCGATCGAGCGCCAACAGACGGTCGACTCACCCATCACCGGCCGTGTGGTTCGCTGGCATGTCCAGGAGGGTGATCACATCGAAGCCGGAGAGCCGCTGGTCGATCTCGGTGACAACGACCCGGACATCCAAGCCCGACTGATGCGCGAGCGCGATGCGATCCAGCGCGAGATCGATGCAGCTACACTGACAATCGCCGTATCCGAGACAAAAATCGCCTCGCGCGAGGGCGTGCGCACGGCCGCGGTGATGCAGGCCGACCTCAAGCGTCAGATCTCGCAGGACCGCAAAATGGCGGCCGAACGTGCCCGCGACGCAGCAGTTGCGACCCATCAAACCGCCAAGCAAAATGCCGAACGCCTGCGTGGACTCCACAAAAAAGGTCTGGTCTCGACCCGAGATTTAGAGCTCGCCGAACTCAAGTTGCAAACCGCCTCCGCCGACCTCGACCGGGCCAAAGCTTCGCTCAAGGCCGCGACCCGGGAGATCAAGGCGATGACCGCCGGGCGCGAGGAAAAAGATGCAGACACAAACGCAAAGCTGGCTGAGGCCCAGGCTTCGCTGCAAAAAGCCAAGGCCGACAAGGCCAAGGCCGAGCGCGAGCTCGCCAAGATCGAAGTCCAGCTCGCCCGCCAAAGCACCATGCACGTGACCGCTCCACGCTCGGGCGTGATCTTTCGTGTACTTGCACCAAATGGGGCAGCGATGGTGAAGCAGGGTACCCCGCTGGCGATCCTGATTCCCGACACCAACGCCCGCGCGGTCGAGCTGTGGGTCGATGGCAACGACGCCCCGCTAATTACCGCCGGCCGCCATGTCCGGATTCAGTTTGAGGGCTGGCCCGCGGTCCAGTTTGTCGGCTGGCCTTCGGTCGCCGTCGGGACATTCCCGGCCGATGTCGCGTTTGTCGACGCAACCGACAATGGCCAGGGGAAATTTCGCGTGGTTGTAGTCCCCGCTAACGCCGAGGACTGGCCAGCGCCCGAATACCTCCGCCAGGGTGTGCGCGCCAATGGGTGGGTGTTGCTCAACCAAGTCAGCCTAGGCTACGAGCTGTGGCGCCAGTTCAACGGATTCCCGCCGGTGATCCGCGGGGGCACCTCACTCGCCGAAACCTGGGGGAAAAAGCCATGATCCGCCTGGCTGGTCGGCCATCGAGCAGTGACCAGCTCAACTGCGTGTCGCCTCCAGGCTGTTTTGACAGTACCTTCGCGCTCGGAGGTTTGCGATGAACACCCGACTGCTCACCCAACTCGCCAGCATCGCGACCGCGCTCGTCTGCCTACAAGCCTCACCTGCCCAGGCCAACGACCCGTTGTACCTCCCCGAGGTCCTAGACGCGGTCGAGCAAACCCACCCCACGCTCGAAGCTGCGACCCGCGAGGTTGAACGTGCAGATGCAAATATCCGCGCAGCCCGGGGTGGGTTTGACCCGCTACTGACTATCCGAGGCAAGTGGACACCGGTCGGCTACTATCCTCAAGGACAGGTCGATGCCCTGGTCCGCCAGGCCACACCGGTTTGGGGACTTTCGCTGTTTGCCGGCTACCGCATGGGCTGGGGCAGCTACCCGATCTACAAAGGCGACCTGCAAACCCTCTCCGGCGGCGAAGTTCGAGCCGGCCTCGAGATCCCCCTGTGGCGCGACGGTCCGATCGACAAGCGCCGGGCCGCAATCGCCGAAGCCAGGGTCCGCGGAGGTGGTGCGCGCAACCAAAAAGATGCCGCCCAGCTAGAGCTCGAAGGTCAGGCCGCCGAGGCCTATTGGTCATGGGTCGCCGCCGGTCAACAGACAATCGTCGCCCGCGACCTCCTCGAAATTGCCCAGCGCCGGCAGGAGGGCCTCGCGGCCCAGGTCGAGGCGGGTTCGATCGAACGCATCAAGCTGATCGACAATCAACGGCTGGTCCTCGAACGCCAGGACAAGCTCGTCGAAGCCGAACAGAAGTTGCGCAACGCGACCATCAAGCTGTCGCTGTATCTGCGTGACAACGACAACCGTCCCCTGCTCGTCGACGAACAGCGCGTGCCCAAAAAGTTTCCGCCCAACCAGCTGATCGATGCCGCGATCGATGCCGAGGTCGAGCGGGCCCTCGCCAACCGCCCCGATGTCCTCGCACTCCGGGCCGAGCGCGAGGCCAAGGCCGTCAAACTCCGACTCGCCCGCAACCGCCGGGCCCCCGAGGTCAATGTCCAAGCCTTTGTCTCAAAAGACATGGGCGATGGGCCAGCTGAGTTGCGACCCGCCGAGCTCGGAGCAGGCGTGGTGTTTGCCATGCCCCTCCCCCTGCGTCAGGCCCGTGGTGAGTACCAGGCGGCCAAGGCAGAACTCGCCGCGGTCGATGCCAAACTGCGTGGGCTTCGCGATAAGGTCGCCGCCGAAATCCGCGAGGCCCATGTCAATGTCGATGCCGCCAACCGTCGGGTCTCCCTGGCACAGCAACAGGTCGCCGCCGCCGATGAACTCGCGGCCGCCGAGCGGGAACGACTCGCCAACGGCTACAGCAACCTGATCAACGTCAATATTCGGGAGTTGGCAGCCGCCAAGGCGGCGACGCAAGAAATCGATGCCCGGGCGAACTACCAAAAAGCCAAGGCGAACTTGCAGGTCGCTACCGGGCGCTCGCCGGTGCCGTAGGCTCGCGGCTCAACCGGGAGCTCGAGCCCGTTTCGCGAGACCCCACCGCTCAATCAGGTCCCAGGGGCTTCACTTTGATTGACGAGGCCTTCGCCTGTGAGTTCACGATGCACTCGTGCGTCCCGACGGGCAAGGTTCCGCCGAGCGGGTTGCATTGGTCAAGCGGCACCCGGAGGGTCACGCCATCACTAAACGTGCAGGGGCGAATACAGGCCGATTTGGGGGTGATGACAAACCCTTCCCACTGACCTTGGGCATTGCGTCCCTTTCCAACAATTTGTCCGAGGTCATTGATTGACCTTGGGGACATCGGATTTTGCCACTCGTTCGGCTCGACCAACGACTGAAGTAACGTCAGTTTTTGCTCCCCAGGCCGCCAGATAAAAGCCTTCTCTTTACATCTCCCGACAATTGTCCCGCCGCGATTGATGGCGCTTGGAATGCAGGATTCCGCGAGGTTCGGACCGAGGTGCTGCGCGATCCATCCTTGTGGTGTTTTCGTCCAGCGGACAGCGAAACCTGGGTAGCCGATTCTCCCCGCGACTTCGCCGGCATCGTTGACATCACTGGCCATGGCCCATAGCGAAGCGTTGCCGCCACCTATCAGTTGAACATCGTCATCGAGCTGGACGAACGTACCTTGCTGCCGATCCCATAGCACGGCGCGGCTCACCGAAGCAGGATCTTGGCCATGGCCGACGACATATCGGCCGGCTGGACTAATTCCCCACGCCACAGTGTTGGACCACCCCGCTGGCGTCGGCAACGGGACTGACGACCCAGAACCCGTCCATTCGGCCGCTTGCGTTCCGACCTTACCGACAGCGAGACCACCGTCGCTCACCGCGTGCCACTCCCCGTTGGCAAGGGTCGACGACGTGCCACTCGCGGTCACGTAGTAGGAACCTGCGGCAGCAAAACCTCCCGGCCCGATCTCGGCTATGCCTGCGTAAGCCAAACTCCATTGACTCACCGAACCCGCGAGTACATGTCCGGTGTAACCGTCGATGACCCCGATCCTCCCGTCGTTGGCAATCGCTGTAGCGATCGGGTAACCAACGCTTCGGATCTCGTAATCATAACCCGTCGATAACAACGTGCTTGCAAGCAACGCGGGGACGAGGAATGGGGAGTTTCTAGCAACTTTACTGGTCATTCTTGGCCTCTCGAAGTTGGACATCCCTCCCTATGCGTTGTCCCGCCACTTTCTCACGCCAGCTTCAAAAAACATGCTTGATAGGACATGTTCAAGACCTAGCCTCCGCCCAAACTCAACAAGCTGGAGACGCTGCAACCTCGAACACCAGAGCGCAGGACGAAACCTACCCTCCCTGCTCAACGAGCGGGTAACGAATGGTCCACACCGCTGCGACCACAACAACACACAGAGCCCAGGATAAACCGCCCCTCCGCACTCCACGGGTGACACAGATTTATACCGTTGGAAACATCCACTGCCCCAGAGCCAAGGACAAAACCTACCTCCGAACTCGACGAGCGGGTGACGCGGGGGGTCCACACGTCGACCGAGTACCGCACCGACGACAACGACCGTCACCTACCCAGCCTCCTCCTACCTACTTGCATATTCATGCAAATCCATACTGTGCGGAGCGCAGGCTCGGCGTGGGGTCCCGCGGCAGGACCCGTGGTGCTCCATCGAAGATCGAGACGCCTCTCATACCCCACTGCCCACTTCACTCACAGCCAACGCAAACACACACGCTCCGAACTCAACAAGCGGGCATACATGCCCACTGCCCAGAGCCAAGGACAAAACCTACCCTCCGAACTCGACGAACGGGTGACGCGGGGGGTCCACACGTCGACCGAGCACCGCACCGACAACAACGACTGTCACCTACGCAGCTTCCTTCTACCTACTTGCATATTCATGAAAGTTCGTACCGTGCGGAGCGCAGGCTCGACGTGGGGTCCCGCGGCAGGACCCGTGGTGCTCCATCGAAGCTCGCTCCGTCTCTCATACTCCACGACCCACTTCACCTACAGCCCACGCTCCACGAAAAAGCCCGAGTTCGGGCTTCTTCCTTGCCGGGTTAGCAGGCCAACATGCCCATTGCCCCAGAGCCAAGGACAAAACCTACCCTCCGAACTCGACGAACGGGTGACGCGGGGGTCCACACGTCGACCGAGCACCGCACCGACAACAACGACTGTCACCTACGCAGCTTCCTTCTACCTACTTGCATATTCATGCAAATCATTACCGTGCGGAGCGCAGGCTCGACGTGGGGCCCCGCGGCAGGACCCGTGGTGCTCCATCGAAGATCGATCCGCCTCTCATACCCCACGACCCATTTCACTTAACGAAAAAAGCCCGAGTCCAAAGACCCGGGCTTTTTGTTTGCGCGAATGGCAGGCGGGCTTACATGCCCATGCCACCCATGCCACCCATGCCACCGGGGGCGGCCGGAGCAGCCTCTTCTTTTTTGGGCTTCTCGGCGATCATGGCCTCGGTGGTGAGCATCATGCCGGCCACGCTGGCGGCGTTGACGAGCGCGGTGCGGACGACCTTGGTCGGGTCGATGACACCCTGCTTGAGCAGGTCGCCGAACTCACCGGAGCGGGCGTTGTAGCCGTAGGCACCCTCGCCCTCCAGGACCTTGTTGATGACGACGGCAGCTTCGCCACCGGCGTTGGCAACGATCTGGCGCAGGGGCTCTTCGATCGCGCGGCGGACGATCGAGACACCGACTTGTTGCTCGTCGGTCTCGGCCTCGACGCTGTCCAGGGCGACGAGCGAGCGGATGAGGGCCACACCACCGCCGGGGACGATGCCCTCTTCGACGGCGGCACGGGTCGCGTGCAGAGCATCCTCGACGCGGGCCTTCTTCTCTTTCATCTCGACCTCGGAGGCAGCACCGACGCGAATCACGGCGACGCCACCGACCAACTTGGCCAGACGCTCTTGCAGCTTCTCGCGGTCGTAGTCGCTGGTGGTCTCTTCGATCTGGGCACGGATCTGCTTGACGCGGGCCTGGATCTTCTCTTGCGAGCCGCCGCCGTCGACGATGACGGTGTTGTCTTTGTCGATGGTGATCTGCTTGGCGGTACCAAGGTCGGCGAGCGAGAGGTTCTCGAGCTTCTCGCCCAGGTCCTCGGTGAGAGCCTTACCACCGGTGAGGGTGGCGATGTCCTTGAGCATCTCCTTGCGGCGGTCGCCAAAGCCCGGGGCCTTGACGGCGGCGACTTGGAGGGCACCGCGGATGCGGTTGACCACGAGGGTGGCCAGGGCTTCACCGTCGACATCTTCGGCGATGATGAGCAGCGATTTTTGCTGCTTGGCAACCTGCTCGAGGATCGGCAGGAGGTCCTTCATCGTCGAGATTTTCTTCTCGTAGGTGAGGATGTACGGGTTTTGCAGCGACACCACCATCCGGTCTTGGTTGGTGACGAAGTACGGGCTGAGGTAGCCGCGGTCGAACTGCATGCCCTCGACGACTTCGAGCTCGGTGGTGAGGCTCTTGTTCTCCTCGACGGTGATGACACCCTCTTTGCCCACCTTGGCCATGGCTTCGGAGATCAGCTTGCCGATCTCGGAGTCGCCGTTGGCGGAGATGGTGCCGACCTGAGCAACTTCGTCGTCGCCCTGGGTGGCCTTGGAGAGACTCTTGATGTTGCCGACGACGGCCTCAACAGCGGTGTCGATGCCCCGCTTGAGCTCCATCGGATCGTGACCGGCGGCGACCATCTTCAGGCCTTCGCGGTAGATGGCTTGGGCGAGCACGGTGGCGGTGGTGGTGCCGTCGCCTGCGAGGTCGGAGGTCTTGGAGGCGACCTCTTTGACCATCTGCGCACCCATGTTCTCGAACTTGTCTTCGAGCTCGATCTCTTTGGCCACGGTGACACCGTCTTTGGTGACCGTGGGGGAGCCCCAGGACTTCTCGATCACGACGTTGCGACCGCGTGGCCCCAAGGTGACCTTGACGGCGTCGGCGAGCACATTGACGCCACGGAGGATGGCCCCGCGGGCCTTGTCATCAAAACGAACTTCTTTGGCACTCATTTTTGAACCTGCTTTTTTAGCGATTGCTTGGGTGGGGGGATTACTTCTCGACCACGCAGAGGATGTCGTCCTCGCGCATGATCATGTGCTCCTCACCGTCGAGCTTGACCTCGGTGCCGGAGTACTTGCCGAACAGCACTTCGTCGTTGACCGACACGGCCAGGGCGTTGCGCTTGCCGCTGTCATCGAGCTTGCCGTTACCGACCGCAATGACGATGCCGCGCGAGGGTTTTTCCTTGGCGCTATCGGGGATAAAAAGACCACCGGCCGTCTTTGTCTCTTCGGCCAGGCGCTTCACCAAAACTCGATCATTCAGGGGGCGAACTTTCATCTCGACTCTCCTGTGCCGGGGGTTGCTCCGGCTTGGCGGGAATTCTTGGAACCGTGGGAGTCACCCACGTAACTTTTTGAAAACGTTTCTGATTTCGCTGGCAATCCCCACCTGGGACTGCCAACGCGCGGGAGTCTAAGTTGCCCGGTTTGAGCGTCAACCCCAGGACAAGATTTTTTTTGCCGAAGTTGGTGTTGGCTCGCCCCTCGGTTTCCTCACATAATTGACGTTGTTCGTGACCCTGCTCTCAACTTTGGTCCGGACCACTGCAACAACCTGACTTGGAGGCCAGATCGATGAAGCCATCACTTGCACCGACTCAATCCCTCGCCGCCTACTTCTATGAAGCTATCGGCGTTGTTCAGGACCGGGGCGGCACTCACCTTTCAGATGATGTGGAGGCCTATCTCGTCCACCTGCTCAGCTGCTACGCAACGCGAACGGGTGTGGCTGGTCGCAAAAGCGAGGCGCTTGCTACGGAGTACTTATCGGCCTGTTCACACTCCGGGACGAGTCGCTCACTGGCCCTCCGACAAGTCGGTGACCGCGCGCTCTTTATTACGGGTGTGGTGCCTCGGAGCATCGACCGGACTCCCGTCAACCTGCGCTACGTCCGTTCGATCGGCAGCTCCGCCTACGGGCAGATCTCCCAGGGCAACCGCGGCCTCGCCGTGTTCGACGAGCTCGCCGAACAGTTTGAAGCGATCGGCGAAGTGATCAGCGAAACCATCGACAACGAACCGTCGCACAATCTGCTCGAGCTCTACGAACGCTGGCGCCGCTTTGGTCACAGCGCCGATGCCCAGCGCCTCGCCGACTCCGGGGTCCTCCTCGATCCTGACCGTTCGGACATCTTGCAATAGCCACGGGCACGCGCCGATGCACGCACTTCGAGCACTGTTTGGCGGACTCGAGGCCCTCTACGGCACGGACTCGGGTATCGACCCTACCGCGTTTGTCGTGCCGTTTGAGGCCCGTGCGCGGCATGGTCCCGAGCAGGTTATCGCCCGCGAAGTCGGGGGTCAGCTCGAGCTCGCCCTTGCCCTCGACCACGGGTTGCTTTGCCGCCTGCAACAAATCCCCAGTGCGCAGCTGCTCGACGACGCCGCCCTAGCCGATGGCCTACCCGCGCTCGAAGGTCTCAGCCACCTCCTCTATATCTGCGAAGCTGCGCGACGTAACCGGCCGATTTCCGGACTGGAGCTCGAAACCCAGGCGGAGGTCGACAAATTTGCCATGTGCGTCCTGCATCGCTGGCCGCTGACCGAGTCCGATGTTCGGGCCCTCTCCATTCGTTTGTATCAGCAATTTTCCCTGGCCGAGGGCCTCTCGCCGGATCTTCGGAAACGTTACTTGGCAGCCAATCAACTCGCCCGCCAATTTGCCGAAAAACTCACCGCGCTTGTCCGCCTCCGTGCACTCGAACGCCTGCGCCGGGCACTACAGGATTTTTGGCAACGCCCGATGGCCGACAAGGCCTATCTCGCCGGTTGCTAGCTGGGGTCGCCACGTCGACCGCAATGGAGCTCTCGTCGAAAAGCTTGCTGATACAAACGACTAACGCCGGGCGGTCGCCCGCCGACCACGGCCGTTGGCATAGCGCAGGGCAACTGGTTTGACGCGGACAAACGCCTCGAGCATGTCGCTGGCATCTTCAAAACGCTCGCGGGCGTCGACGTTGAGCGCCCGGCGAACAAACGCAACCAACGAAGGCGACTGCCGCCGCAGCCGGTCGTAACCCGGCGGAGGCCAGTCAAACGGCCAATCTGGGACGGTACCGGTCAACATCCGCACAAGCACAAGGCCCGCCGAAAACACATCCGAACGCGGCGACGGGCGACCCATCGCCTGCTCGGGTGCGATGTATCCCAGGGTCCCCGAGTTCGACCCTTGAATGGTGCGCAGACCGAACTTGGCGATCCCAAAATCCCCGAGGCGTAGCGTGCCGTCGGCAAACAAAATCAGGTTGTCGGGTTTGACATCGCAGTGGACGATGCTGTTTTCATGTGCATGTGCAAGTCCGGCCAGCATCTGCTCGGTGTAGTCGAGGATATGCGTCAACGAGATTCGCCGGGTCAGTCGCTCATCGAGCGTGCGCTCGCCGAGCGGGTAGGAGACCACCAACACACCCTCATAGATGTCCGCGTTTTTTAGCGGCAGGATGTTGGGGTGGTTGAGTCGCGCGGTGATTTGAATTTCGCGACGAAAATCCGCGAGTGTCTGCTCGCTGACACCGAGCGGAATTTTGACAGCAACGGTGATGCCTTCGATCGTGTCGTAGGCCTCGTAAACGTCACCAAACCCGCCACGGGCGAGCCGACGGCGGATTTTGTATTTGCCGAGGCGCTGCCCCACGCGGACGCGAGGATGCGGATGCGGCTTGTGATGTTCTTTGACCCCAGACACGGTGGCAGCGAAGTGTACTCCACATCTTCTGCGGTGGGACCGCTAGGAGGCAATACAAGGCAGGTCCGCAGGTGCGACCAATCGGCGCGAGTCCGGGCGAGCAGATGCCTTCTCAAGCCCGTTATTCCGCTTGTCTCCCACAATGCTACCGGTGAAGCCGAGTTCGCAGACACACCCTGCTACGAGCCGTCGTCGCCCTCGGGCTGCGGCCACATCGCCGACAACTCCAACTCAATGGCATCAAACGGCTCGAGCCGCACGACCTGGTCCCCTCCCCGCGTCACGACCAAGCGGTAGCTCTCGCCATCGAGCCGGTAGACCTCGACCGTCCGCTCAATCGGATGGACTAGCCACACATGGGCCACACGCTCACGGGCGTAAATCGGCATCTTGAGCTCGCGGTCGACTCGCACCGTGCTCTGTGAGAGCACTTCGCAGGCGAAATCCGGGGCAACTTCTAAGAACGGGACCTTCGGCAGGTGTGGCAGGCGTTCGCGGCGCCATCCTGCTAAGTCAGGGACCAAAACATCGCCGCCGAGGTGAAGCTCGGGCTCGAATAGCAAAATCCATCCACCTGGACCCCCCCGCCCGCGGTGAAACGCCCAGCCGAGATCCATGCCCAGCACCGAAGCAGCCTCGCTATGCGGGATTGCCGGCCTTGGGTGGGTGTAAAGGGCACCACCCAAAACCTCCGCCACCTGGTGCTCTGGGGCATCGATCACATCTTGATATGTCGCACGTGCAACCGCGGCATCACCCATGCCGCGATCCTAGCACCCGGGCTTAGTTATCCAAACAGTTCGACTGCCAAACGGCCCCGCGGCCGCTGGTCTTGTTGACCGGGATGATGCCGATCGGAACCGGGACAAACGACTCACAAGCCTCGGGAAACGGTCCGATGTGGACGTCGTCACCGCCGAACAATCCGGGGTTGATGACCTGGTCCGGTTCGACAAAAGCGCCCTCAACCGTGTCGATCACATTCTGAATACAGCCCTCGACCTTGTCGATCTTCTCGGGGAACGAGTCGGTGTTCTCGATCCCGCAGCCGCCTAGGATCTCATCGACATTGTCCTGCCAGGCATCGCCGATGATGATGAATTGATTGAGGTCGGGCTCCGGGTGAAAGCCTGAACCGTAGGCCCAGGTGTCGTAGCCCTCGAGCGCATAGCCGGCACTGCTGCTGGCCTGCAGGTGTTCGATCACCGGCGCATCCTGATCGACCGGCAAAAAGTACTCGATCGCGTTGAGCACGATCAGCTGGTTGATCATCTTGTCGAGCGCGGCCAGGGGCTTGCCGTAGATTTTGGTGACGAGTTTCATCTGCAACGAAGACTGGCCGAACTTGCCGAGGGTAAAGCTCAGCAGGCCAAAGCGGGGTTTGTGACCGTCGGGCAACCCCTGGTGTTTGGCCTGCAAACCCATATCGGGCATCGGGTCAAACAGGCTACTGGCCTCCTCCATCATGTGTGCATGGGCCCAGCTCGCCCCGGCCCGGCTCGCCGGCGCGACATCGTCGCGGATCATCTGCGCGAGTTTGTCGTGGTTGGCCATCCATGCATGTGCAGATACATCGAGTGCTTCATAGGCATCGAGGCAGTCTTGCAGGCCCACGGTCACCGCCTCGAGCGTGTCTAAGTCCTCGTCCTTGGGATTTTGCGGGTCGAGGCCCTCGTAGGTTACCTGCATGGTCTGCAGCGCCGCCGAGCACATATCGAGCACCCCTCCCAGGTTGGCGTCGTCGGGCTTGGCCTCCATCCCCAGGGCGTTGAGGCCAGCCGCATCTGGGTATCCTCCGGGCACCCGCAACAGCAGATCATCGAGCCCGGCAAACGGCTCGGGGTCGAGCATCGCGGGAGTCTCTCCGAGCTGGTTGATGGCCGCCACCATATCTGCGTCGTCGCCATCGTGGGCCGCAATCACTGCATATACACCCGACTCGACGGCCGAAACCGCCGGGCCAACCAGGGCCGCGGCTGGCCGTAGGGACTCATTGACAACCTCGATCTCGAGCTCATCGACGATCATCTCGCCGTCGACGTCGGCTGTGCACGTCACCGTCCACGTACCAAACTCTTCAAACGTATAGACGCCATCGACCTCGGTGTAGCCGTCCTGCGGCTCCACACTCACGCTCGCCTCCACAACCCCTGGGTACGGCATGCCGTCCTGTTGCACGCGGCAGTCCACAGTCAGCTCACCGGCGTTGTCCTGTTCTTGTATAATCACACTCGATGGGACAACCTCCATGGTCACGCCATCTTGACCACCTGTATCTGTATCGGAGTCTGAACCTCCGGTCGGGTCGTCGGTCGGGTCTTGCGTAGGATCGCCGGTCGTCGGTTCATCGGTTGGATCGCCGGTTGTCGGTTCATCCGTTGGATCGCCCGTTGTCGGCTCGTCTGTGGGGTCACCTGTGGTCGGACCGCTCGGATCGCCGCTCGGGTCACCACTCGGATCGCCGCTCGGGTCACCACTCGGGTCGCCGCTCGGGTCACCACTCGGGTCGCCGCTCGGGTCACCACTCGGGTCGCCGCCACTACCGGGTCCCGCGGTTGTCTCGCCCCCGGTTGTGTCGGTGTCGGTACCGGCGGTGTCCGTATCGCCACCGTCACTGGGAACACAACCCACGCTCACGAGCAGGGCCGAAACCGTTAGATAACCTAATCCACGTCGCATCTGTCCAACCATCGCATTACTCTCGCTCGGCTCACTATAGACATGTCTTTTGAGACATATCAAGTTGAAGCCGCGAACCGGGCCGCCGGCTCGTAACTCACCGAGTCGTTCGCGGCAATCGCCAGATCCAAATCGCGACGATCCCGGCCAGCATCAGCGCCCACGGGATATCGCCAGGCGTCTCCCCGCGCGCACGCGCCTGTTTCCACGACTTCGCCTTGTGCTTTGGCCACAACCCAACCTCCGCGGGTTCAACCTCGGGCAGCCCGTGGCGACGACGCAAGAAGTTGGGTACCTGGGTACGTGGGTCACGGCGACAATCGGCCGTCACCAGCGAAACCTCCTTACCCTGCCTCCGCATGTGGGAGAGCGGGTCATAGCCCCCGTTTTTACGTACCCAGGCCGGGCTTGGAATGCGTGCGACCAGGCGGGACATGGTCACCTTTTCGGCCCGCTCACCGCCATGCGAAAGGGCCCATTGTCGGCACACGTAGCGCGCATGCCAGGGTTGGTACCAATCTTCTGGGCCGAGCGCCTCGCCGGCCAAACGCCGGTTAATCTTGAGAGAACGTGTATAGGCAAATCGATTGGGTGGCCAACGTTGGTCGTTGTAGACATCGGTATGAAGGTCGTGGGTGACCCCATCTCGATCGCGAACTCGCACCCGCAAATCAAACTTTAAGACAGGTGCATTGGGGGCCATCATCCGCCAGTACTGATCGGTTTGCGAGGTCCGAATCCAAAACCGAAAGGGAGCCCTCGCCTCGCCGCGCCAGGTCGACAGGCACTGTTTGGCCGGGAGATTAAACACCAGCACGCCGGTGGTGTGGTACAGCAAAAACACACCGATCAGCACCCGGCCGCGCCGGCTGTACAAGCCACCAGTTGCGGGGCTTGGAGCCCGGCCTGCAACCCACACAATCGCCGCCAGCAGCAGCATGGGGGTTGCCGGCCAGCCCACCTGTGTGAGTCCCCGGGAGGCAGCCAGCTGCGGATTTTGTAGATACAAGCATACCATCGCTCCGACGAGGGCTACTGTCCCCACGCCACCGACGAGCCAAACTGTCCGCACCTCGCTCACCACCGGTACTGGACGTTGCTTCCACGCCCGAACCTTGGCCCCGCGCCCAACCAGCCGCAAAAGCGAGACTGCTGCTCGCTCGATTTCCTCCCCCTCAAAAAACACGAGGTAGACGGCGAGGTGCGCCAGGCCAAACCACCCGAGGTTACACAGGCAAAACAGGCCGATGTGAAACACGCAACCAAATCCGAGCCAGATTCGGCGGCTGAGCAACCACCGCTGGAGCTTGACCGCAGTGATGCGTCCACCGGCGACACTGCCCCCCTGCCGCAGCCTCCTCGCAAGCCACAACACAACTGCCGTGACACCAACCCACACACAGGCGAGTTGCAACTGGGCAGCTCGCACCTCGGCAGGTCCGGCATCTGGGTGCATATGCACGGGGTACGCAATCCAAGCAATCGCCAGGGCGTGGACCGAAACAATCCCCCACAGCCATCGGCCCCGGCGAGCGGTTGTCTCGGAAATGTCTCCTAAATGCCCGCGTAGCCCCTTGTTTAGTACCCAGCCAATCACGGCGAGAAAAAACAGCGTCTCCCAATAGCGCACCATCCACGACAACACGCGCAACACCGGGGCGAGTTCGGCCAGCCATGGATGGAGCTCAAACCGGGAGTAGTGATCGACCGAAAGCAGGTAGTAAATCGCATTGCCACTGCTCCATACCGGCCCGGTTTTGGCACATCCATTGGCGGTATAGGCCACCCCGAGCTGGGCGATCATCAGCACTCGGGGCCACGCTGGGATCGGCCGTAGCACCTCGATCGCCTGCCCCGCTGCCCGTGCGCGTCGACACCGTAACCAATTGTCGAGGCTGTAGGCGTAGCCGCAGCGGGCAAAGCAAAGGTACAGCAAGAACGTGCGGTAGATGTCCTCGCCTTCCCAAAACAAATAGTTTCGCAAATACAACGAATGAAACAACACCAGTGTGCACAGGCCAAATAGCCGGGTGCGATACCCGAGTAAAAAGCCGACACACGCGACATTAAATCCGATGAGGTGGCACCAATAAGCGGCCGGGGAGTCCCAAAAAAATAGCAGGCTAAACTTGGGTCCTTGCAAGAATTGCCAGACCGCCGACAGGTCGAAAAACCCGTAGGGCTCACCCGTGCCGATGCCGTCACCAAACCCGGCGTATTGCTCGCGGCCAAACAGGTGGCGGGCAACATCCGTGGTAAAAATGCCCTCGTCTGTCCACAGGTACAGGCCAAGCTCGGTCATGCCATTGACGCTCAGCAACAACAACGTGGCGAACACAATCCGCAGGGCGGCGACCGGCCGCGGGTCGTCGGGCCGGAACAACAACCGCGCGAGCTGTCTGCGGTAATTGAACACACCGAGAAACACCCACACTGCCGCCGCAAGCATCAGCCAACCCAGCAACGGCGCAATCGCTAGTGCCTCGGGGTGCGAAGGTGTGGGCGCTGCGACGAGCATCGAGGCGCCAGCAGCATAGCAAACTCCCGTCCCGATTTGCACCAAACATTCTGCCAACCTACGCCTGTATCTGCCGATTGAGCACAGGGAGGGATGTTCAAACCTCAAAGTTTAGTGTATAGGCACTCAGTTTTACGTCCGCCTACCCCGGTGGACAGGTGCGATATTGGTGTCACCACAATTGAGGTATGATGCGCCTATGAAACTCGAGGAAGCCCGGCGACGACTGCCGATCGTCGATCAACTCCCGGCAGCCCGCGGCCGCTTCTATCCCGCCAAAGAAGCTCGACGCGATCTCGTGCCGCGCCTCGTGGTTTGGGAACTCACCCTCGCCTGCGACCAAAAGTGCATCCACTGCGGACCGCGAGCCGGGCCCAAGCGCCGCGACGAACTGACGACCGAAGAATGCCTCCAACTCATCCGCGAGATGGCGGACATGGGTGTTGGCGAAGTGGTCCTCATCGGTGGCGAAGCCTACCTGCGAAACGACTTTATCCTGATCATTCGCGCCATTCGCGAGGCCGGTATGCACTGCACAATGACGACCGGGGGTTACAACCTCAATCCCCGTCGCGTCGCCGCCATGGTCGAAGCGGGGATTTCTTCGGTCACCCTGTCGATCGATGGGCTCGCCGAAACCCACGACTACCTGCGGGGTATGCCCGGCAGCTGGCAACGCGCGATCGATGCCCTGCATAACTTTAAGGCCGCCGGTGCGGGGATCGCCTGCAACACCCAAATCAACGCGAGGACCCGCCACGAGCTGCTTCCCCTGCTCGAGCACCTCGCCAAGGCCGGTATTCACTCGTGGCAATTGCAGATCACCGTGGCCCACGGCAACGCGGCCGACCACCACGACATCGTGTTGCAGCCGTACATGATGGTCGACGTGTTCGAGACCATGGAAAAGGTGCTCGACCGCTGCGACCAACTCGGGGTCCGGTTTTGGCCCGGCAACAGCCTCGGCTACTTCGGGCCCCTCGAAGCCCGGATGCGCAAACACCAGGGACGCTTTTGGCGAGGCTGTACCGCGGGCATCAGCTCGATGGGTATCGAAAGTGACGGCGGGCTCAAAAATTGTCCGAGCCTAGGCGGCCCCAACAACATCGGCGGCAGCTGGCGCGAACACGGGTTGCGCAAGGTGTGGGAGGAGTCCTATCAGCTCAACTACATCCGCCAACGAACCGTGGATGACCTGTGGGGCTACTGCCGCGAGTGCTACTACGCCTCGACCTGTATGGCCGGGTGCACAGCCGCAAGCGAGGCCCTGCTCGGTCGCCCCGGCAACAATCCATTTTGCCACCACCGCGCACTCGAGATGGACAAAAACGGCCTGCGCGAACGTGTCGAAATGGTCTCGGCGCCCCCGGGCGGCGGTTTTGACAACGGTCTGTTTCGGATTATTTGTGAATACAAAGACCCGGAACAACGCGCGGCCAAGGGCCCCGTCAGTGTCACCGAGCCGCGCGTGAGTCGGGCGGTCGAACCGAGTGGACCAGGCTCGAGCGTGCCCGGACTTCCCTCGATCGAGTAGGCACTGACTCGACAGACCGCTGCTTGCCGTTTGTGACCTCTCGGCCTACATCCCCGCGAGGATCCACGCGAGCACCAACCCGCCTGCCGCACCAAAGGTTGTGCAGGCGAGGTTGACAGTGTCGTTGGTGACCCACCAAAGACCGCCTTCATGGATGTTTGCCATCCCCTCGGTCGTCGGAGCCTCGCTCCATGCCCCGGTCTTGGCCACGCGAAACCGGGCCTGGACTGTCGCCCCGAGCAAGCTATCCCAAAAACATGCACACACACCAATTATGACAAGTGCCAACAACACCCACGGGCGCTGGGCCGAGCTGGGTAAGAACGTGTAGCCCAGGCAACTTGTGACCAGGGCCCCGAGCACGCCTCCTAGGGTTCCCAACACCGTCACACCACCCGAGCGCCCTGGTTCGATTGCCTGCCAGCTAACGACATGGCGCGGTCGCATGGACGAGAAGCTTCCGATCTCGCTCGCCCAGGTGTCGGCTGTGGCTGCGACCAGCCCTCCCAAAACCCCGAGGTAAAACCCCGGCTCGCCAAAAAACCACAGGTACCATGCACATACAAGTGATGCGCCAGCGTTGGCAAACACCTGCACCCCGTCGCGCCGATCTCCCTTGGCGGCCTTGCCAACCACCTCAGGTCGCAGACGTTTGGCAACCTTGGACAAGGCGCTCGACAGCAGAAAAAACCCAAGTAATGGCGCCGCACCGGCCAGGCCGCAGGTGGCAAACAACAACCCTCCCAGCAGGGCTGCCGCGACGGCTCCGCCAAAGCTCAACAGCTGCAAGCGCAGGGATATCACTCCCAGGGCAAACCCCGACAGGGCCCACACGATCGCGGGTGTCAGTTCACCTGCACGGGCCGCCGCCACCAGTACGCCCAGGCTCCACGTGGTCGCCACCACGAGCTGGAACAGGCCGCTTCGCCGCCAGGAAAATGCATAGGCAAGGATGCCGAGGGTTGCGGTGCACACCGCGATCAGCCAGACCTCGCCTGCTGGCAGCCACTGCCCGGTTTCCCAGGCCAAAAGTGGTGGCAGCCCGTGGGTGATGAGCGCCCCCGAGCCCGTCCAAATCGCCAGGGCTTCGCGGTGCTCAACCCGATCGATCCAGGCCCGGTAGCGGTGGCCGTCACCGGCGAGCGGCAGGCGGGTAAGGGCCAGCATCCACATGCTCAACACCGCGATCGCCGGCTGCCACAACCCGAGTACCAGGGCCCAACAGCACCCGGCGGCGAGCCACCGCTCGCGCCTGTGCACCACCCCCCACACCACAGCGGCCACCAGGGCAACGGGATGAAGTTCGGTGACAAACACACAAAGCGATAGGACAACGACAATGGCACCCATGCCCATGCTCGCCAGCATACGAGATCTCGCCCAATTTTCCTAGTTCATGTATGTGCAAAATGGGCTGCTGAGCCACATAGCAAACATGTATACACAACTAAATTGAGTGCGTTACAACCACTTCTTGCCGTGCACCAGGGTTCCGCCCCCGGGACGGTCACTGATCTCAAAGGTGTCGACCATGCGGGAGATCGCCCCCAAACCCAGGCCAAGCCCCCGACGCAGGCGTAGGCTTTGGCCCTCCCGCAGGTCGGCTCCCTCCGAAATCTGGTCTTGCATGGCGTGCTCCAATTCAGGGATCCCACCACCGCGATCGCGGGCTTCAAATGCAACATGGGGTCGCGGCTGCTGGTTGACGGTCAACACAACTTCGCCGCCGCCGGCGTATTTCAACATGTTGGTGGCCGCCTCACTCACGGCAATCGTCAGCTCCCAGCTGCCGCGCTCGTCAAACCCGGCACGCTTGGCGAACGCCCGCACGCGGACTTGGCAGCGGGCGATGTCCGGGTCACGGGCGATGGGAATCACCACGCTTGCAGGTGATGACGACACACCCCGCATCATCATGCGACTTGGCGTGGTCGGCAAGCATGGTTTCTAAAATCGCCTTGGAGCTGCGGCCATGCAGCCGCGAGATATCGAATCGACTCGAAATTCCATCGGTGTGCACGATCAGCAGGTCGCCGACCTGAAGCTGGAATTCCCGGACCACTATTTTGCGCACACGTGACCCAACGATTCCCGGTGTCGTCAACGCTTGCACGGTTCCCGTCCCGCGATAGCGAACTTCGACATTGCCGATCGCAATATGAGACAGCGCCCCTGTCGCACAATCGATGCGCAGCAGGGTGACCGCGGCACCACGCAGAGGCCGCAAAACGGCCCCGCAACCGACCATCAACTGATCGAGTGGATCGCCCCGATGGGCCGCGATGTAGTCGTGTGCCGCCACGGAAGAAGTCGCCGCTCCTGGCCCATGGCCCAGGCCATCGATCACCGCAAACAGGTGCACACCACCCTCATGCCAGTGCCCGATGCAATCACCGCACACACGCTCGCCCGGCATTGCCCGGACCTTACTGGCAACATCTAATTGGAGCATCATCGGTACTTGCATGTACGAATATGCGTACCGCGCTCGGGCCCGGTATCGACGGCAAATTCATCTAAGAGGTTTTTGCACCCACGCAAACCGAGCCCCAAACCCGTTCTCGAGCGGAACCGACCGGCGAGGATGCGATCGAGGTCGGCAATACCCGGGCCCTTGTCGATGGCTTCGATCCGCAAACCTGCCCGTGGCTCCGACACGACCTCGAGGATGATCTTCCCCGGCCCGGCGTAGTGGTAGATGTTGCGGGCGAGTTCCGACACCGCGGTCGCGATCTTGACCTGCTCGGTCCGTGAAAACCCCAAGCTTGTGGCCATCACGCGGGCGCGTGTGCGGGCGTCGACGATGTGTCGTTCCTCGATGATTTCAATCTCGGCACGCGTGACCGCCGGAGTTGCTTGTGCACGTATATTTTGTTGACTCAGCAAGTTTTCGAGTTCCCGTGCACACTCGACCCGGGCCGACTTGGGTGCCGAGAATAACTCCATCGCCCGCAACAGTTCGCGCAGCAGCGGTTTGTAGTTGCTCAAGCCTTCGAGCTTGCGCTCATCAAGCCGGCTGCGACGCATGGCCATTCGCGCAATTGTCCGCGCAGAGCTGCCACTGTAGTGGCGGCTCAGCACGCTGCAAATCGCGGAGAAGGTAGAAGACATCACAAATACGGCCTAGGAAGAGGATTCGAGTTCGCTGAGGATCATCTCAGTGATTTGTGCATCACGGGCCCGCTCAACGCTTTGCTCATGTTCCAATCGATCAAGTGCACTTTCGAGGTTGAGCGCCGTGTCGACACCCATGTCGGCACCCATCTCCACCAGGGTGATCGCAACCGACGGGTCGAGTCCGGCGAGGATGGTTGAAACCCCCATACAGCTAGCGATCTTGGCGATCTGCTGAATCGAACTGGCAATGTAGCTATCGAGAAAGTCGACCGCCGATACCTCGAGTACCAACCCCGACACCTCGTGCAGCCGCACTTCCATGGCGACATTTTCCTTGAGCTCGGCCACCAACATGTCGGTGAGCTCGATCTGGATCGAGACGATCAAGTTGTCGCGCAACTTGATGATCGGGATGGTACGGCCCATCACGATGACGACCTACCTGGAAGCTTGAGAAACTTGAGACTGTCGCGCAGCCCCTCTTTGATGGACCGCAGGGTCCGAACCTCACTGAGGTCGGCACCGATTTCGACTAGCGTCTGCGAAATCGCGGCACCTAGGCCGGTGAGTACCCCACGGCACCCGAGCAGGCTGGCGGCGCGGATGACCTTGAGCAGGTAATCGGCAGTTCTTGTATCAACAACTTCTACACCGGTGACGTCGATGATCACGCAGCGCGCCTGGGTCGAGGCAATGCTGTCGAGCAGGTTGTTCATGATCTCCATGCTGCGCCGGGTATCGACCACGCCGACAATCGGCAGCAGCAGGATGTCATCCCAGATCTCCATCACCGGGGTCGAGAGCTCGCTGATCGCCGCTTCCTGTTCCTCGATGACAGCAAGCTTGCGCTCGAGCTCCCGCGACAGTGAGTACTCGGTCTCGTCGAGGGCACGAATCCACGGCTCGGCCTCGTCGCCCCAGGCCGTGCGCGGACGGGCTTCAAACCGGCGCGGCCCATTCTCCTCGTCGCTGTCGATGGCAACTGCGACAACTGGCTCACCATAAAGGGCCGAGCACCACCCGCTGATATATCCGATCGCGACGTTGCAGCCACCATGTGTACATGCACCATTTCCAATATCGTCGGACGGTGTCTTGAGCACACCGGCAAGCCGAAACTCGCCCGACTCGCGGTCGCACACGGCCTTCTCAACCTCGGCGGCCGCCAGCCCCATCAACGACTGCAGCTCGCAACAGGCCCGCAACAGGTCCTGTTCGGACTTCCAATCCTGGGCTGCACGCACAGCCGCAAGATCTCCGCTGCCGCAGCGAAACCCAAATTGTGTCAGGAGCGACCGCGTCAGCGATCCACCCAACTGTTGACTGAGGAGTTCCGCGAGATACTGGAGGGATTGCTGACGTAACAGCAACATCCGTTGCTCGCCCAACATCACCCGCCCGCGGCCTCGGTCGATTTTCAGAATTGCCTCGAGGTTCAGCTCTGCCATCGCCGCGCCCTATCGAAAAATCGGTACATTAAATCACACTTCCCGGAATTTGACTGCTCGACCCGCATATAGGTTGTATGCACACGAATGGCGCGAAAATACCCGTAGGTCGTGCGGTGGTAAACCTGTCCGTTCATTCTGGTAGCACCATGGGTACGCGAACGGTAAACGTACTCCCCTTACCAAGCGTGCTCGCGACCGTGATCGAGCCCCCGAGCATCGCGCAAAGTTTGTGACAGATCGCCAAACCCAGACCGGTGCCGCCGTATTCACGGGTAGCCGAGCTATCGACCTGGACAAACGCATCAAAAATGGTCCGCAGCTTATCGCGCGGGATGCCGATCCCAGAGTCGGACACGGCGATTTCGATCCACTCGAACGCGTCGGCGTCGACAACCGGTCTGCAACGGAGGGAGATGACGCCCTGGTGGGTAAATTTCGCTGCGTTCCCCAGCAAGTTCATGACGACCTGCCGCAATCGCGTGGGATCGCTTCGGGTGGTTTTGATGCTCGGGTGGACCTCGACCTCCACGCGGTTGCCCCGGGCATGGGCCAACGGTTCGATCGTGGTCGCGGCATCGCGTACGAGCTGGCTGACGTCGAGCACCTGAAAGTGCATCTGCAAACGTCCCGCTTCGATCTTGGAGAGGTCGAGTAGCTCGTTGATCAGACCGAGTAGCTGGTGGCTGGCCATGAGGATTTTTTCGAGGTCCGGAACAATCATGCTCTCCTCGTTTTCCTCGCGCAGGAGCTCGGAGAAGCCAATGATCGCGTTGAGTGGGGTTCGCAGCTCGTGGCTCATGGTCGCCAAAAATGCTGACTTGGCGTGGTTGGCGGCCATCGCCCGCTCCTCGGCCTCACGCCGGATCTCGATCTCACGCTGCAAATCATGTGTACGCTCAATGACCTTGCGCTCGAGCTGCTCATGGGCCTGCCGCAGCTCGAGTTCGGCGGTTTTACGCTCATTGATGTCGAGCACGTAAATGCGAATACTGTTCCACTCGCGGGTGTGGTGGATGTGTTGCTCGTACCACTTGCCGTTGCAATGGACTTCGCGGACGAGTGTTTCGTCGGCTGCGAGCTTGAGCCGCGCGACCCCCTCGACCATCTCCTCGGTGGTCTCATGCGAGAGGTCGAGCATGGCTGGGTTCATATACAACAACTCACCATCTCCGCTGATTTCAAACACCGGAGTCGGGTTGAGTTCGGGGAACGAGGCCACCCGCATCAGCTCGTGCTCAACCTCGGGGGCCTCTTCAATCCTCAGCCCGATTTGCCAGGTGTTGTCGTCTGACCAACGCGCGACCGTGGCGGAGCACTCGAGGCGTCGGCCGTCGGCATGGCGCATGCTCATGGCCGCGATAAACTCCCCACAGGTCCCTTGAGTGATCGCCTTGACCAACCCATCGCGGCCGGGAACGTCGGCGACAAAGTCAGCAAACGGACGCCCCAATGCATCCCGAGGCTGATGCCCCAACACGGCCTCAGCCGCGATGTTCCAGGCCTGCACCCGACCTTCGTCGTCGAGCAACACCAGCGCGTCGGGGGCATGCATCGCCCAGGCATCAAAGCCCTGATAAACCTGGTGCACGGTGCTGCCGCTACGTCGATGTACTTGCAAGCGTACCGCCAGCTGCTCGCCTGTCCACGGAGCCAGCACAACATCATCCGCCCCGGCATCAAGCGCCCGCAAAGCCGCCTGATGGTCCTTGACCAAGGCGATCTTGACGGGGCCACGCTGGCCCCAGGCCGCTAAGCAAGTCAGCGCCCAGGGCCCGTCGAACTCAACGAGGAGCACCTCTGGCTTGATGCGGCTGCGCAGTTGGTTGACCTGCTGCGGTGCCAGCCACGTCAACTCGCCAGCCCGATCGCCGAGGTCGGCACGCAGCGAGCTCGCCGTCTCGCGAGCCGCTACGACAAGGATGCCCTCGCAGGGTATGTGATAGCCAACCACCTGGGTTCTCGGTGCGACGAAATCCACCCGCCCCCGACCGTGTGGAAAACTGCATTCGGAGCGCGCGGAGTCACTCGGGGGGTATCACGAATCATACGAGAAATTCCCCCCTGCCGTATGCGGGGTTACGTCCCTTGAGTCATGTCGTAGACGCCAGGTTCGAGTGGGGAGATTTCGCCCGTGCAAACAATTCGCCCACCGTAAGTGAGGCGAATTGGGCCGATCACCGGTCTACATTGGCACGGGGACACACACCGACCCCCCCTCGATCTGGGCATTGGTCCGGTAGGTATTGAGCTCCTGCCACGAGGGGGTTTCGAACTGCGGAATCGTCCCGTCCTCGCGGACATTTGTCACGTGGTAGGTGTGTTGATTCCAGATCCGTCGCGCCTGGATCCACCGGTCTTCGGTATCGCGAATGACCTTCACGGTCGATTGCATGTTGTCGTTGAAACTGTTTGAAACAACGACGATTTCGGCCGAGCCATCGTTGTCGATGTCGGCGACCACGGGGTACTCGATATGGGTAATGCTCGTTCGCGTCTCGCTGAGCAGAGGCTGGCCCTGGCCATCGAACACGTGAATATTTTGCTCGTCGCCATACATCGCCTCGGCGATCCCATCGCCCAAAAAGTCGAATGCGGTCCCGGTTGCATCACCGCTCGCATCGATGACCGGAGCCATCCACACGATCGAGAGATCGGGCTCGTAGACCGCGTATTGCGTTCCCGTACTCACCGCGAATTCGGACACACCGTCGCCATCGAAATCGTGCACGGTTGACGGCCGCAACCACGGATCTCCCGGCGGTGCCGGAATTGGTGTTTCGTTGACGAGCTTGGGGGTGCCGTCGTGCTCGAGAATGGAAATCCCATCCCAGGCCTCCACCAAAATCTCGGGTTCGGGGTCCGCATCGAGGTCGGCAACCTGGGGATAGCCAAACGTGTGGATCGCCGGTACCGAGTAGACCTGCTCGCCGGTGTGTTGGTAGGCAGCGTTTGTATAAACAAGTTCCTGATCGCCGTCGCCATCTAGGTCGGCAAGGACACTGGCCGACAGCGCGCCGACATTCCCAACTTCAACCAACAGGTTGCCCTCGTGGTCAAACAGTTGGTTTTTCACCAGGATCTCGACGTCCCCATCGTTGTCGACATCGGCAACCGCGATGGCATGGGCGAGCCCACTGAGGTTGGCCGGTTTTTGCCATTTGAGTGCGCCGTCGTGCTCAAACGCCAACAGCGTATCGCTGCGATAGGCGATGATCTCCGGCAGCCCGTCGTCGTCGATATCGGCGAGTGCCGGGCTACAACCCCAGTGCACGTCGTCTTCGATCTTGAAGTGCTGCGCCCCGGTCTCGCCGTCGAGCACATACAGGTGGCCTGGTTGCGAGGTTTGGGGATAGGCGAGTACGACCACATCTGGCACATCGCACAGGTCGATCTCGCCGTCGTCGTTGTCGTCGGTCAGGTTGGCGACCAACGGGGTGACGATGCTCCAACGGTCGGTCGGATCTTTCCAAGTCCACTGCACACTCGGGTTAAAACTGTCGGGCGGGGCTTCTTGGTCGCACTCACCAAACCCGTCGAGGTCGTCCTCGGGCACCTTGCACTCGTCGGGGGGTTCGCCGGTGGTCGTTGTTGGATCTTCGGTCGTCGGCTCGCCGGTTGTCGGATCTTCGGTCGTTGCTTCGGTGGTCCCGTCGGTTGGATCCTCGGTCGTCGCTTCAGTCGGGTCCTCGGTCGTTGGCTCGCCGGTTGTCGGCTCCGAGGTTGTGGTCGGCCCCGCACTCGAGCCCTCACTGTCCGAAGCTGAACTCTCGGTTTCGCTGGCACCTGAGGTCTCGGTCCCGGCAGAGGTCGGCGAGGTAGCCGTGACCTGGGTGGTCCCGGTCATCGAGTCGCTCGCGATCGAGGTCTCGCCACCATCTCCACAGGCCGAACCCAGGACAGCTCCGGTCACCAACACAAGTACGGCACGACAACGCATGCTCATACATCTACCCCGCACAACCGGCGCTCGTCAACGCCAGCTAGTTGTACAAACAAAAATGCCCGCCTCCTCAGAAGCGGGCAAATTGGTCGCTAGATAGGCACTAGCGCAGTTTGACGTACTCAAAGTCCTGCTCGCGACCATCGACACCACGCGACGGAGGAGCGATCCAGTTGGCGAATTTGCCCGGCTCGTAGACCGGCTGCATGATCGACTTGAGGTACTCGTTGTCCTCGGGGCGAAGCAGCCATTTGTCACGCGAGGCGGCAAACTGGTCCTCGGTGATGAGGTTGCCCTGGGTGTCGAAGTGGTGCCCGACGTAGATACCCTGGTGCCGGTGGAAGCGACGGCTCGGAAGCGTGAGGCGAACCTTTGAATCCTCTTTTTCGAGGGTCCGGTTCCACTTGCGAAGCGCCCGCTCGCAGTCGGCGACGTAGTTGTCGCGCAGGACTTCGTTCATGGCGTTGCGCAGCGGGACATCGCGTTCGATCAACTTGCCGTTGTCGACGACCTTCATCTGGTAGGTCCCAGACATCGCCCTGTGGTCCTCGAACTTGTTTTCGCGGTAGCGACCCTTGAGCCCGGCGCCAAAGAAGTCGGCGGCGTTGTTGGAGATTTCGCCACCAAACAGGTCGAGGCTGTAGCTAAACCAGTAGTTGATGGTCCGCTGAATCAGGTCGAAGTCGATCCCACCCTGGTTGCGAATGTCGCCGTTGGGGTCGATCTTTTGCAGCTGGGCCGAGCGTTTGATGATCCGGTCCATCCCGGTCTCGCCGACGAACAGGTGATGTGCCTCTTCGGTCAGCATAAACTCGGTGGTCCGGCGCAGCGGATCGAACCCACTTTGGCTCAGGGCCGCGAGCTGGTACTTGCCGTCGCGGTCGGTGAACATTGTAAATGCAAAGAAGCTGAGCCAGTGGTCGCAGGGCTGGTTGAACGCACCCAAAATCCGCGGGCGGTCCTCGTCGCCGCTGCGGCGCTCGAGCAACGCATCGGCCTCGTCACGACCGTCGCGCCCAAAGTATTTGTGCAGCAGGTAGACCATTGCCCACAGGTGACGACCCTCTTCGACATTGACCTGAAACAGGTTGCGCATGTCGTAGAGGCTCGGTGCCGTGTGGCCGAGCAGGCGCTGCTGCTCGACGCTCGCCGGTTCGGTGTCGGCCTGGGTGACAATGATCCGCCGCAACGCGTTGCGGTGCTCGCCCGGCACTTCGGTCCAGGCAGGCTTCCCGGCATCGTCGCCACAGGGGATAATCGGCTCGCCCTTGTTGGGGTTCAAAAAGATACCCCAGCGGTAGTCGGGCATCTTGACGTAGTCGTAGTGCGCCCACCCGCCGGTATCGACCGAAATCGCCGTGCGCAGGTAAATCGGCTTATCGGCAAAGTCGGTGGGACCCATATCGTTCCACCATTCGAGATAGTTCGGCAACCACTTCTCGAGTGCCCGCCGGAGCTTGGGATCGTCGGACAGGCCGACGTTGTTGGGGATCTTGCTGTTGAGATCGATGGATGTGATGGCCATGTGTCGGTCTTTCGAATGGTTGGCGATACAAATGGTTTAGACGCGGTTGTAATCGAATGAGGGCCGCTCTGGTTTGCCGTAGAGGCTCAGGGCGCCCTGGGGCCCGGTCGCATTGGGGCGAATAAAAATCCAATTTTGCCAGGCTGTGAGGCGAGCAAAGATCTTGCTGTTGGCGTTCTCAACCCCGGGGAAGCGGAGGTTGGCTTCCATCCCGGTCAGGGCGTCGGGCGACAAACTGGCGCGCTCCTCAATCGCAACGCGGGTGTCATCTTCCCAGTCGATGTCATCGAGCAACACGGTCACCAACCCGGCGTCGTCGGCCTCACCCGGGTCGAGCAGTCCGAGCCGACCTTCGAGCGTCTGCAACAGGTCAGGCTCGCCAATCAGGTGGGCGGCGATCCTTGCATAGCCATGGGTCATGGGCAGCGCCCCGCCGTTGAGCTCGCTCAGGCCCACCGACACCGGGTTGTCGGGGTCGTCGAGCACATAAAAGCGATCGGCGGCCATGGCCAGCTCGAGCAGGCATCCGGCAAACGCGGTGCCGGCATCGCCCATGGCAAAAAATGAGCGGCTGGTGAGGTCCATGCGCCGCAGCACGCGACCCATATGGGAGATGACCTCACGGGCATACCAGTGGTCGCGCATGGCAAACAGCGCCTTGTCGTGGGCCAGGGTCTCGGCTGCGTCGCCGACTGCCCGCACCAACACAAGCCCGATCTCGCCGAGATTGACACGCAGATGCAGCAGCGCATCGTCGAGCTCACGCATGGCCCGAAGTGCCCATACCTGGTCACCGGCAGCGTGGTAAGCCGCGGCTCCCTGGGCGGCCAAGGCCGTATCCTCGGCACTCGGTCCTTGTACAGTCAACTCCGCCACCCGCGAGCTGTCGTCCCAGCTCAGTTTGACGTATTTGTATGTACGAGTATTGCCGTCGGTCTGGGGGTTGAGCGGCCCGAGGGTGACACCCTTGCGAGGTTCGCTACCTGCTTCTTGGGCCATCTCATCGGCGAGCGCCCGGGCCCGCCCCATGATCTTGTCTTCAAACTTGCTGCGGCGAAACACGCCGTCGACCAGGTTCCAGGCCTTGGCCCGTTTGCCCCGTAGGCCCTCGGCAGTCGTCGAAAACACGTCCGCACGGTCGCGCCGAACCTTGCGTTTGTCGACCAGCCGGGTGAGCCCGCCGGTGCCCGGGAGCACGCCGAGCAACGGCACCTCGGGCAGGCTGACCGCCGAGTTACCGTCGTCGATAAGGTAGATTTCGCGGCAGGCCAGCGCCAACTCGTAGCCACCGCCCGCGGTCGTGCCGTTGCAGGCGGCGAGGTAGACCTGTTGGCTCTCGCCCTCAGCGGCCTCTAGCTCGCAGCGGGTCTCGTTGGTGAACTTGCAAAAGTTGACCTTCCACGCGTGGGTTGAAGTGCCGAGCATGTGGATATTTGCACCTGCACAGAACACATTGTCGGTGCCGGAGCTAACAACGACGCAGCGAACCTCGGGGTGCTCAAACCGCATGCGGCGAACAACATCGGCAAGCTCGATGTCGACACCTAGGTCATAGCTGTTGAGCTTGAGCTCATAGCCAGGTCGTAAGCCCCCATCTGGGTCCACGCACATCCACAGGCGAGCGATATCCCCTTCATAGGAAACACGCCAGTGGCGATAACGGGACGGGTCGGTCTCAAAGTTGGTAGCCGGCTGCGTCGTCGTTGCATCCATCGGTTAAAAACCGTATCAGCCACTTCGCAATTATCAGCAGGTGGAAGCTCTCGCTGCCCCGTGTGGACGCACACTGTTCGTTGGCTCACTGTGTTGACGCATCCCTTCGACAGACTCGGCAATCCCCATGACTCTCGGCCGACGTTGCGTTGAAGATGCCTGAGGCTCTCGAGCTTCACTCCCCGGTCACCAACCCGAAGTCGCGATTCACTGCCGGGTTGCCCGGTGGACTCACACCCATCACGGGCCGCTGGGGATCATGCTGATTCGCCTGAAAATCGTGACCCGCCTCATGACGAGCCAAGGTCGGTATCAGGCGCGTATTCCACCGTAATCCTCAATAGATGCCTCGCTGTGACAGTGTGCATCCACACGGGTTGTTGGGACTGTCCAATCAACCAGCTCCCACACCGCTACAGTAGTCAGCGTGCCTGTGCCTACCCGCGGACTGCTATTCGACCTCGACGGCGTGCTTATCAACTCGCTGCCGTCGATCCACGCGTGTATGAACCACGCCCTCAAAAAACTTGGCTATACACAAGTTTCGCCGGCGGCGATTCGCCCGATGATTGGCCCGCCGCTACATCGCAGTGCCGGCCAGCTCCTCGGCACCGACGACCCCACTAAAATCGACCGCTTTATCGCGTTGTACCGCGAGCGCTACGACGAGACCTGCGTGCACGAGTCGCTGCCGACACCGCAAATGGCCGAGGTGCTCGCCGTCCTCAACCCGCGCTTTACCCTGGCGGTTGCGACCAGCAAGCCGCGTACCTACGCCGTGCGGATTCTCGAGCACCTCGCCGTCGCCCACCATTTTTGTTGTATATGCGGCCCGCAGCTCGAAGCCCGGCGCGAAACCAAGGCCCAGGTGATCGCCGAGGCGATGGCCGAGGTCAATCTCCGCACGGGCACACCAACCGTCCACCCCCAAGGTCTGTGGATGATTGGCGACCGGGCCCACGACGTCGAGGGAGCTGCCCACCACAACATTCCAACCATCGGCGTGACCTCGGGTATGGGCGGTGAACACGAGCTGCGCGCTGCCGGTGCTCGCCACCTGGTCCACGATCTGCGCGAGCTGCCGCCACTGCTCGACCAACTCGCGCGCAGATCCCAGGCTTAAAATTTGTACTTACACAATTTACCAAAATCCGACACGACTAACGGTCGGCGATGGTGAAGTACACGGTGGTCCCACACGAGCCGTCTGACGCCACCCAGATCTTGCCGCGGTGGAGATCGACGATCTTCTTACAGTTGGCCAGGCCAATGCCAAACCCCTCGTATGCGCCGTCGTTGTGTAGCCGCTGAAAGATATGGAAAATTTTCTCGTGGTACTTGGGCTCGATACCAATGCCGTTGTCGCGCACAAAAAACTCCCAGGCACCGGTCACGCGCCGGGCACCAACCTCGATGTTAGGCGGCTTCTCGGGCCGTCGAAATTTAATTGCATTTGCAATTAAGTTTTGCAGAAGCTGGCGAAATTCAGTCTCGTACCCGCGAATTATCGGTAGCTGGCCCCGGGTGATTTCGGCCGAGGTTTCGACCAACCCGGCGCGGACATCCTCGATCACTTGGTCGAGCAACTCACCGCTGGCAAAACTGGTGACGACAGTGTTGCGACCGAGCTTGGAAAACGCCAGCAATGCTTGGATCAGCACCCGCATCCGGGTCGATGCCCCACGGATCGTGTTGAGCACCCTACGCGCGCTGGCATCGAGTTGGGGAGCGTAGTCCTCTTCGAGCAGGCCAATGTAGTTGGTGACCGTGCGCAGCGGCTCTTGCAGGTCGTGCGAGGCGATATAGGCAAATTGCTCGAGCTCCTTGTTTTTTTGCTCGAGCTCGTAAACCTGTTTGCGGATCAACTGCTCGGAAGCCTTGCGCTCGGTGATATCGATGATCGACGCCAACACCATCACGCCGTCATCGAAAGCGATCGGGTTGAGCCCGATTTCCACGGGAAACTCGCTGCCGTCCTTGCGCTTGGCGTAGAGGTCGCGGCCCGCCCCCATCGCCCGGGTTTGCGGGTCGACAAAAAATTGATGGCGATGCAACGGATGCTGCTCGGCGTAGCGATCGGGAATTAAAATTTCCAGCGGACGACCGATAAGCTCGGCCCGCCGGTAGCCAAAGTAGACCTCGACCTGGTGGTTGATCAGGGTGATCATCCCGCTGCGATTGACGAGCACCATGGCGTTGGGGGCCGACTCGACCACCAAACGAAACCGCTCGGCGGCCCGCTTGCGCTCAGTGATATCGATAATCGAGGCGAGGACCATCGTCCCCTCGATCGTCACCACCGGGTTGAGCCCGATCTCAATCGGAAATTCGGTGCCGTCTTTTTTGATCGCAAATAGTTCACGCCCGGCACCCATGGCCCGTACCGAGGGCTGCAAAAAGAACATGTTGCGAAAGTCGGGGTGCCCCTCGCGGTAGCGGGCCGGCATCAACAGCTCGACGGTCTGCCCGATCAGCTCCGATCTTGTATAGCCAAATAAGTCCTCGGTCTGGCTATTGAGATAGGCGATCTTGCCCTCTTTGTTGACCAGGACGATGGCATTCGGCGTCGACTCGACAATCAGTTGGAAGGTGAGCTCCGACAGGCGACCCTGTGTTTGTGGCATGCCGACGCCCTCCCACTTCCCGTAACCACGCCGCCCTGCAACGTATCATGCATAAACACACGATTGGCGGTGGTCGCTACTCGATGTCGCGCGGAAGATGAAAGAACACGGTCGTCCCCGCACCGAGCTCGGAGGTCAAGCGCACGCTGCCACCGTGGCGATGGACGATTTTTGCGACCAACGCGAGCCCCATACCGTCGCCGCCCCCACGCTCTCCGGGCTTGTGAAGCCGGCGAAACAGGCGAAAGACCTTGCCGTGGTGCCGCGGGGCAATCCCGATCCCGCGGTCGGCCACCCAATACTCCTCGGTCTGCGCGTTGTAGCCTAGGGTGATGTCTGGCTCGCCGTCGCTGTACTTGAGGGCATTGCCGATGAGGTTGGCAAACACCCGTTCAACCAGGGTTTTGTCACCGACCAACGGCGGTAGAGACTCGACCTTCACCTGGGCGTTTTGGGCCTCGATGTCCGCGGCAAAAGCCGACAAAACCTTGTTGACCAGGGCCTGGGTATCAACTTCGATGCGGCGAAAACCCTCGGTCGCAAGCCGTCCGTAGACAGTCAATTTTTCGATCAGGCCAAGGCCCTGGTCGGCCAGGGTATCGATCTTGTCGACGCGTTTGCGCAGGCCAGGGTCCATGCCTTCGCCGTGGTCTTCGAGGGCAAACGCAACCGAGTAGCGGATCGCTCGCAGGGGTTGCTTGAGATCGTGGGCGATGATTTGGATCGCCTCGTCGAGTGCGTGGTTGGCATTTTGCAAGCGCTGCTCGCCCAGCTTTTGCGCGGTGATGTCCACCGCCGAACCAATCAGTCGACGGATCTTTCCCGCAGTGTCGCGCACGGGGGTGAGCGACGTCCGCCACCACCGTGGCCCCAACGGCAGCTCGAGCAACTCCTGGTATGAGATCTGATCGCCAACCTGGATACAGCGGTCATAGTTGGCGATCACATTGGCAGCGACCTCGGGCGGCAAGAAGGCTTCGACCCGCTTGCCGATGGCGTCGACCAGACCGCTTATTCTCCGGTGAAAGCGGTTGAGGGCAACAAGTCGGTACCCGCCATCTTCTTCGACATCGTAGACAAACACCGCAGTGGGGAGAGATTCTGCAATCTCCTCGATCTGCGGGCCGAGAAGTGGATTTTGAGGCGTATTTTTCAGTTCATCCACCCGAGTTCAACCTTCTAGAGAATAGCCCTGCAGGCCGTTATTCGACAACCGACACGATTGCGCGGGCAAACACACGCTGAGAGGTTTGTGTTCGTAGGGGGACTCGACACTCGCGTCACGATCGTTTTTTATCCTGCCCGCCATGCCCGCAAAAACTTCGGTCTTAATCCTATCCTGCGCCGTAATGTTGATCTGCGCGTGCTCCCCAGATGGAGATGCCACCTCGTCAGCCACACTCTCTGGGACCGGCACCACGACCACAACTCCAACCACGTCACCGACCACCGTGGGCATGACCACAACACAGGCATCGACGGGCGACACCGCCCTGACGGAGACATCTGGCACCGAATCTGAAACCACGACCGAGGGCCCGACAACGACCGACCCGACCGACACCGAGGAGAGCCAGTCCGAAACCGATGAGACCGGTACAGACACGGACGAAACCGACACCGGGGTCACGACCGACACCGATCCGGGCACCGATACCGATACTGAGACGGACACGGACACCGACACGGACACCGACACCGACACCGATACCGGCGGTGTCGAATGCAATGGCCCCATCCTCGCCGAGGTGCTCTACGACCTGTCCGGAGGCGACGACACCTGGGAATGGGTCAAGATCTACAACCCCTGCGACGAGGCCGTCGACCTTTCGTTTTACTCGCTCGGCTGGGCCGGCGACAACTACAAGTATTGGGGCATTGATTTTCCAGGTGGCAGCGTGGTCGAGCCCGGAGCCTGCTTTTTGGTCGGTGGCCCGGAGACCGGCGACAAGAACCAAAACCCGGTGTTTGACTATCCGGTCGACTTCTTCTTCGACCTGCAAAATGCCGACATGGGCACCGCAGACGGGGTCGCGTTGTTCAACAACAACTTCGAAGATGTCGGCGAAATGACCGTGCCCGACGATGCCGTGATCTACGGCGATGCCAACCTCAGTGGCCTGCTCGACAGCAACGGCGAAACACCTGAGCCCCATGTCGGCCCCGCTCCTGCCGGTTCGTCGATCCGACGGACAGGCCTCGACGCAACCTGGGAAATCGCCGAGCTGCCCACACCCAACGATTGCCCCGACTTCTAGACGTCGTTGTATACACATGGGTAGCCAACTCTCCCAGGTCGAGCGTGTGCTGCTGCGCGGCATTTCCCGGGCCAACCGGCGATTCGAGCTGCTCGAAGCCGGCGACCGGGTGATGGTGTGTATCTCGGGCGGCAAGGATTCGTGGGCCCTGCTGCACCTGCTACGCGCCTACCGCAAACTGGTGCCATTTGCGTTCGAGTTGATCGCCGTCAACCTCGACCAGGGCCACCCGGGCTTTGCCGTCGAGAGCCTGCGCGACCATCTCGAAGCCGAGGGCTTTGCCTACCACCTGATCAAGCGCGACACCTACTCGGTGGTGACCGAGCAAATCCCCGAGGGCAAGGCCTACTGCTCGCTGTGCTCGCGCCTGCGACGGGGAATTTTGTATCGCACGGCGATCGAACTCGGGGCCACCAAGATCGCCCTGGGTCACCACCGTGACGACCTGCTAGAGACCCTGCTGCTCAATCAGTTTTTTGCCGGCCAACTCAAGTCGATGGCGCCCAAGCTGCGCTCGGACGATCGTCGCAACACCATCATCCGCCCGCTTTGCCTGTGTGGCGAGCACACCATCATCGAATACGCCGAGCTCAAACAGTTTCCGATCATCCCCTGCGACCTGTGTGGTTCCCAGGACAATCTCAAACGCGTGCACATGCGCAAGCTGTTGGCGGACCTCGAGCGGCAATTTCCCGGGTTGCGCAAAAACCTGCTGGCGGCCCTCGGCAATGTCAAACCATCGCACCTCCTCGATGACCGGCTGCGTGCCGGCGCCGAGCCTGAACCCGACAATTTGATCGCGCTCGACCGCCTGCACCGCAGCTAGGCCTGATGCATGATTGGTGAGTTGTTGTAGATTCAACTTCTACGGCCCACGGCTCAGGGCACTCGTGGGTCGACCACCACCTTCATCAATCGCCCGGCGGCGGCGATTGCCCGGCTGACATCGGCGAGCCCAAAGGTCTGCTCGATGAGTTGCTCGACCGCCAAGTCCCCATGTGCCAGCAGCTGCAAGGCCTCGGCAAAGGGTCCGCAACGCGAACCGACCAAACGGACCTCATCGACCACGGCTCGGGTCACATCAAAACCCTCGGGAGGTAGGCCACAGGTGGTTTTGAGGACAATTGTCCCGCGCGGGCGCACCAGGCTTTGCGCCGCGGCAAGGCCGTGGGGGTCTCCGGTTGCTTCGACCACCACATCGGCACCAAGCCCCTCGGTCAGCTCGTCGATTCGGGCACGGGCGATGCCGGGCTCGCCGGTCGCCGACGAAGATGTTGCCGTCACTGTTGTATGTAAAACTTCTCCGACGCCGAGTCGTTGACAGTGGCGAAGTCTCGCCGAATTGCGACCGATGGTCAGCACGGTTGCGCCGCGACGGTGGGCGACCGCTGCGATCAAGCTGCCCAAGCGCCCGCTACCCAGCACGGCCACCACATCGCCCGGCCCTACAGGTGCGTCAACAAAGGCCTGGATCGCGGCGGCTAGGGGTTCGCAAAACACGGCCCGGCGGTTGTCGACACTGTCGGGCACGGCAAACAGATTGGCGGCCGGGACCACCACCGACTCGGCAAATGCCCCCGGAGCCTCGATGATCCCGGTGACGTTGCGCCGCTGACAATGGTGGGGCATGTCGAGCCGGCAGGCCCGGCACACGGAGTTGTCCCCACGCGAGCGGCAGGTGTTGTTGATATCGGCACACACCCGTCGGCCGAGCCAATGGCGATGGGCCGCATGTTTGACCTCGACAACCGTGCCGACAAACTCATGCCCGGGGACCAGCGGCAGGGGGGCCGGTAGGGTGCCCTGCACAAGCGCACGGTCGGTCCCACACACGCCGACAAGCTCGACACCCACCCGCACTTGCCAGGCCTCCAGTGGGATTGGTGACCGACGAACAATTTCGATCGTGTCGGTGGCCGTCAGCAGGGCGCAGCGTATTTCGGGCATTGCCAGACTCTGGCACCGGCCATATCGCGCGGTCAAGTCTGGCGTCTGACTTTATGTATACGCATCTTACCTGTGTCGAGCAGCCCGGAGCTGTCCCCCACGACATCCATACCGGCCGAGAAAACCCCGTCAAAGGTGGACGCGGCTGGTACAGTGCACGGGCCGATGGCCGAACCCAACCAGCTCGCACGCCGACACATCCGCCTGGGCCTGTGGTGGCTGTTGGTGTTTGCCGCCGCCGGCTTGGTGCTCGAGTCGCTGCACGGGCTCAAACTTGGCCTCTACCTCGATGTCGGCAACCAAACCCGCAGGCACATGTGGACGCTTGCCCACGCCCACGGCACCCTGCTCGGCCTGGTCCATCTGGCGTATGCCGCGATCTTGCCCCAACTCCACGCCGTCGACGACTCGCGCCGCGCTCGCGCCAGTGCCCTGTTTACGGCTGCCGGCATCTGCCTACCCGGGGGTTTTTTTCTCGGCGGGCTGTGGTTTTATGCCGGCGATCCGGGCCTGGGAATTATTTTGGTGCCGATCGGTGCATTTGCATTGATCTGGGGCTGCTGGATCCTGCTCGGCGGCCTGCGTAGCGCCCCCAAAAACGCCAGCTAGAAGTCGCTACGGGTTTTCGGCACGCGGTCGCACTTGGGCTGCACAGTGGCGCGCGCAATCTCCTGAATCATGCGGGCCACCTCCGGCTCGACCCGCACCTGGGGATCGCCGACATTGCCCACGGGCGAGACGTTGGTCAGGTGCGCGAACAACAGGTTGGCATTGAGGTACGAACCCCGACGCCCCGGGTGGTGCAGGTCGCGGTCGTACAGGTTGACTGCGGGGGCCCGCCTGGCCATCTCCATCCATGCCTGACCCGCCGGGACAATCTCGGCACTTGTCTCAAAGGCCAGCTCGCTATAGGCCCGATGAAGCGCCTCGTACATCGCCATCGGACTGCCGCGGGAAAGTCGACGCTTGCGGTAGATCGGATGTCCTTGCTTGCGCGGCCAGGTTTCAAAGAAAACCGGGGTGGCGCCGGCATCCCACACCATCTGGGCCAACTCGCTGCCGGAGGTTCGGAATTTCTCGGGAGTGCGCAGCGGTTCGAGACTCTGGCCCTGCAGGACCACAAAGTCCCAGTCGCGCTTGGCAAGGGCGGCCCGGACCTTCGCTCGGCGGGCGTGAAATCCGAGGTTTTTGCCCGGCAGTGCGAGCCGACGGGTGCGTAGCTTCAGCCCCGCCTCCTCGGCCATCTTGGCGACCAACCGGTTCATGTCGTGGGCGATCGTGTAGCTGTTGCCAAGGAACAACACATCGAGGTCGTCACGCACCATGCACTGGCGGGCCGGCCTAGGAGTCTCGGCAGCCGCCGGCCAAGCAGCCGCGACATCGACCAACTTGCTAGGGCGCGGAGCTTCACGCACCGGTGGGGCCACCTTGTCAACGTTATACGCCGAGGCAGTGCCAACGGCGACACACATGGACACGACATACGCCAAGCCCGTCTTCATGTCCTGTCATTTTAACGAGGCCCAAGCTCGACGCCACGGTTTTCGACAGGGGGCAATACGTTTTTTCAAAGCGGTAGCCACAGGCCCGACATCGGTCGACATGACTGTGTTTCGAAGCATCTGCCAAGGTCATGCTCGCCGCTTGCTTTCGGTGTATTTCGCCGCGTCATCCCGACAGACAACTGCCGCGCCCGTCACCTGTCGAAGGAGGCATGCAGACATCCGAACTACCACCCAACATGGGCGCCAACCCCTTTTGTCGCAACTCTGGCTGTATTTGGAGCCGCGTGCGGCCTTCGCAAGGCCTCGCCGAACTGTAGCTTTTACCGGCGAATCACTACCCATTTTATCCCTACAGTTTTGGGCGAGCGCGAACGCCAACCCCCGGTGTTTCGTTGTTCGATATCCGCGTCCGCGGGTCATCACAACACGACCTGTGGCCCGTCGTTCGTCGCGTTTAACAGCTGCCACTGACAGCTGCTCCAAAACACATCTTCATGTTGCCAACCAACAGGGTGCGATGGCCAACCAACGCCGGGGAGAGATCTCCCGGCTAGGTCTCGACCGGAAGATAGACGGTAAACAGGGCCCCCTGGCGGGGCACGCTGACCGCCGTGATATCGCCACCCATCCGCAGGGCGAGCTGGCGGCTGATCGTCAGGCCAAAACCCGCCCCCTCGTAGGGTCGATTGGTGGTCGCGGGTGCGAAGGGTTGAAACAGCTGGGCGAGTTGGAGCTCGTTCATACCGACCCCGCTGTCGCGCACCGTAAACACCAGCCACTCGCGATCGTCGGCGGGCAGGTAGGTGCGGGCCGCCTCAAACATAATCTCACCCTCGGCCGTAAATTTGGCGGCGTTACCCAGAATGTTGACCAAGATTTGGTAGACCCGCCCGGGGTCGCCACGCGACTGCCCCAGGGCCGTGGTTCCGCGCACGGTCAGGCGGTTGGCATTGCGCTGGCACAACGGCCTGGCCGCCCGGACAGCCTCGGCGACGACCTCGTCAATGTTGTAGACATCGCTGGCGATCGCCATTTTGCCGGCTTCGATCTTGGACAGGTCGAGCGCGTTGTCGAGGGTGTCGCCCTGGAGCTGACAGACATCCAAGATCCGCTGGACATCGCCTATCAGTTCGGAGTCGCCGAGCTCCTCTGCACGTTCGGCCATCAGCTCGGCATAGCCAATAATCGCGTTGAGCGGGCTTCGCAGCTCGTGGACGACGTGGGCCAGCGAGGTGCTTTTTCCCAGGCTGGCCATTTCCAACTCCTGGCGGGCGTGGTGCAGTCGCTCCTCCATTTCGATCCGCTGGCTGATGTCGAAAAACACGTAGAGGTAGACATCGTGGCCTAGGTAGGCGAGGGAGCGGGCTGACACAGCAACCCAAAACAGCGACTTGTCGGCCCGACGTGCCCGCAACTCGTAGCTGTGGACATTGCCCTCCTTGGCCAACAGGTCGACCAGGGCCCGGTGATCGGATGTATCTGCATATAAAACGCTGTCGGGGCGGTACAACAACTCCTTGGCGCTGTGGCCAAACATCGGCACCAGAAGTTCGTTGAGCACCATCAGGCGCCCGTCGGTGCGCTGGGCAATCAGGGCTGGGACCGGCAGGGATTCGACCAGGGCCCGGAGCTCGACATCGCCGGGGGCTGGCCGCTCGGCCTGGGCAAGCAGACGGCGAACGGCCTGAAACTCGCCCCGGCGCGACCCACTTGCCTCCCGTCGACGGCCCGCAACCGAGGGCTCACGCGGACGCCGAGCAGCGCTTTCATTTTGTTCGACATCGCCGCGACGTTTTTTGACCTCCCGACCACCACGGGTCCGCCCTGCCTTTCGCGGAGGACGGGAAACGATCACCGATGTTGTCACCTCGCGTTTGCGTGGCACCACCGGCTGTTCATCCGGGGTCTGCGAACGCACGGGTCGATCGTGCGGAGGCTTGGACTCGGACGACATCTGCACAAAACTCGCCGATTCCCGGGCCCGCGTCTAGCCCCGTCGCCGCAAAACATCCCACCCAAAAAACGGCCAAACAGCCGATCATCGATTGCTGGTGCCAACCGTCGGTTCCCGCCGGGCCTTGACCACGGCCGCTTCAAACCGCTTGCGCGCCGCCTCATAGGCCGCTCGGTTGGCCTCGCCCACCACCAACTTCTTCCACCCATGGACCTCCTGCTCGAGGGTTGCGAGTTGGCCCTTTTGGTCGCCCATGCCCTCCTGGATAGAAGCCTTGAGCCGTAGGTACTTGAGACGGCGCGGTCCGTACGACAGTTCGAGCGCGCGCTCGACAGCCTTGAGCGCCTCACCCCAACTTTTTTGCTTATGCAACACACTTGCAAGCCGGGCGTGGGGCTCGTAGTTGTCGGGGAACTGGGCAATGCGTGCGGTCAACATCGCGACCGCATCATCCTCGCGCTGGAGGGCGAGATAGGACACAACCCGACCGTAATCGAAGGTTGCCGCGACCTCCGGGGTTGGGGCCTTGGCAGCCGCCTGCTCGAGCAGGCCGATTCGTTGCTCATGCACTTTTTGTGCTTCGCTGCGCCGTCCCTCCCGCATCAGCACATTGGCGAGACCCTCCAGGGCATCCGCACGGTCATCGATCGAGGCATCTGGATGGGGTTCGTCGACCAACGCCTGCAACCTGGCAATCACCAGGCCGCGAACTTCTTTTTGCTGCTTGAGCCCCTGCACCTTCTCGACACAACTCGCCACCGTACGGGCAAAGTCGACAGGACGCGCAACCCCGACAACCGCGTCGAGGTGCTCGCGGCCGATCTGCACACAGTCCTTGTAGCGCTTGGCCCGGTACAGCGCCGCGAGCTGGCCAACGAGTGCTTCGCTGCGCTGGTTTGGTGTCGCCGCCTCAGCCATCGCCGCCTTTTGATAGTGTCCGGCCGCAGCTGTCGGATCGCCCGCAGCCAGGGCCGTGCGTGCGGCCACCAGCGCGGCGAGTGGGGACCCGTCGGGCAGTGACTTGGCCCGGCGGGCGTCGAGAACCTCGAGTGATTGCTCGATGAAGTCACGTACCTCCGCCGCAGACGCAGCGCCCGGCCACAACCCAACCACCGTGCCGTCCTCGGGGTCGAGCACAAACATGGTCGGCCACATCGACATCCGGTGTGTGGCCACAAACTCACTGTTTTCCGGGCGGTCGGTGTCGACCGCCGCAAACACCACGCGCTCGCCTAGGGGCGCAAGCATTGGGGCGGGGAACACATAATGATGCATACTCAAACATGTGTGGCACCACGGCGCCCAGGCGTCGACAAACAGCGCCTTTTGCTGGGACCTTGCCTGCTCGAGTGCCGCCGGGATGTCATCTGAAACAAACGGCACCGCGGGCTTGGGCTGCTCCCCGCGATTGGCCACCGGCTGTTGGGGAGCGACCCCGTCGACCTGCGCCCCTACCTGCTCGCTCGCCGACTGCTCATTTTTGGCCTCGGGGGTCGGTTGGGGAGCCGGGGAGCAGGCGACCCCCACAGCCAGGCAAATCGACCAGCGAGCCACCGTTGATATCCGCGCCATGGCAGGAGTGTACCCAAAGCGCGCGTGGACACACTCCGATTATTCTTGTGTATACAATAAATTTGAGCGCCTTCGCCCTCAAGTGAAGCGGCCGACTGGCTCTGGCATCAAGAGATCTCCAAAATTAAATTCTGTGATCGCCGTCACAAATTAACCAAAAGCGACCACATCCTCACCATGTGCCCACACGTGGACAAAACACGGCAAAAACGGGGCCTACCCGTGGCGGAATCAGCGATGAATGGCATTGGTAATCTTTAGTCCATTCCCGCCGGATGTTGGCTATGCCCCGATTAAACAAAGTACTTGCTGGTTTCTTGATTGTTGGCCTAACCGCCTTGCCCGCGACTTCGCAAATCGCGCAGGCGGGAGATAACTCCGAGGAAGCGTCTGAGGCGCGCGAGCTCACCGCGTTTGCAGGCACCTACCGCTACAGCGGTGGCGAGGCCGAAAAGGAAAAGGCCTATGCCGCCGTCGAGGAAACCGCCTCGCACCTCAACTTCATGCTCCGCGGGATCGCCCGCAAGATGCTCAAGAAGTCGGCGACGCCCAAGCCGACCGAGGAGCTCAAAGTCGAGGGCAACAAGATCACCCTCGGCATGAGCAGCAAGCGCTACACCCTCGAAGTCGGCGGACCGTCGATCGAGTTTCGCGGGGACGACCGCAAAAACTACCGGATGTCGATCAAGCAAAAGGGCGACAAGTTGGTGCTGCGGGTCGTCGGCCACAAGAGCACCACCATCAAGACCTACCGGCTGTCCAAGGACGGCTCGAAAATCAAAATCAAGACCAAGATCAACCACCCGATGATGCACAAGCCGCTGGTCTACAAGTTTTCGTACCGGCGCTAGGCTGACCACTCGGGAGCGCCACACAAACGGGGAGGCCCAGGCCTTCCCGTTTTTATTTGCTTCTACATGTAGATAATTGCCACTACATATATCCTTTGCTTGGATCGCCGTACTCGTCGTGACGCCGAACCCAGGCCATCGGAAACGGAAATTCCGCCTCGTCGCGCCCCTTGGGTGTGAGGTCGAGGAGATGGTAGGCACCGTTGAGAATGTCGAGACCGCGACCGTAGGTCGAGTAGGTGTGGAAAATGGTGTCACCGTCGCGGCTAAACACGCTGACACCCGGCATCTCGGGATGGGCCGTCATCGTCCCAAAGTTGTACACCCGGCGTTTGCTCTCGACCTCCTCCGGGGTAAACGAAACCGCGAAGTCATGGTTGAACGTGTTGTTGGCCGAGGACACCCAAGTAAACTGCCAACCCATACGTTTTTGGTAGGCCTGCAAACTCGTGAGCGGCCCGCGGGAGACCACGGCAAACCCGGTATCGCGGGCACGCAAGTGCGGGATATGGGCGTCGAAGTGGTCGGCCCAAAACGAACAACTCGGACAACCTGCCTCCCACTCGGGACCAAACATGAAGTGGTAGACCACCAGCTGGCTACATCCATCAAACAGCTCGATAAGCGGCGTGGGGCCGTTTTGGCCGTCAAACACATACTCGGTTTGCAGGCGGCGACGCGGCAGGGCCCGGCGCAGGGCACTGACCTCGTCACGCAGGCGCGTGAGTTCCTTCTCGCGGGCTAGCAATTGCTTGCGGGCTTGCAACCAGGAGGCCATGTCGGTGACTTCGGGCGGGCTTTGCATGCCACCGGTATACCGGTTTGTCGCGGCAACCGACCGGGCAAGTAAAAAACGCCGAACACCCCTGCGAAAACGCCGATCGCAATCTTGCAACCCCTGCCCCGCACCGGCATCCTCCGCCCCATCATGAGCAAGCAGGGCAAAGGCAAGCAAGGCAAGCAGGGCAAGGCCAAGGGCAAACAGGGCAAGCAAACCATCGCTACCCGGGCTGCAGACTATCCGCAGTGGTACCAGGATGTCGTCCGCGAGTCGGGCCTCGCCGAGCCGGCCAAGGTCGTCAAAGGTTGTATGGTCATCAAACCCCACGGCTACGCCATTTGGGAAAAGATCCAACGCGACTTAGATGCCCGGTTTAAAGCCACTGGCCACCAAAACGCCTACTTCCCCGTGCTCGTGCCCCAAAGCTTCATCACCAAAGAGGCCGAGCACGTCGAGGGCTTTGCCCCCGAGCTCGCGGTGGTCACCCACGCCGGCGGTGAAAAACTCGAAGAGCCCTACGTCGTCCGCCCGACCAGCGAAACCATCATCGGCCACTTTTTTGCCAAGTGGATCGAGAGCCACCGCGACCTCCCGCTGTTGATCAACCAGTGGGCCAACGTGATGCGCTGGGAAAAACGCACCCGGCTGTTTTTGCGAACCACCGAGTTTTTGTGGCAAGAGGGCCACACCGCCCACTCCTCGCACGAGGAGGCCAAACAGGAGGTCCGCCGGATGCTCGACATCTACGGCGACTTCGCCGAGGAGATCCTCGGAGTGCCGGTGGTCCGCGGTGTCAAAACCGAGTCGGAGAAGTTTGCCGGCGCCCTGCAAAGCCTGTGTATCGAGGCGATGATGCAGGACGGCAAGGCGCTACAGGCCGGCACCAGCCACGACCTCGGGCAAAACTTTGGCAAGGCCTTTGATGTCAAATACCAAACCGCCGAGGGCGAGATGGAGTACGTCTGGCAAACCTCGTGGGGCGTGAGCACCCGGCTGATCGGCGGCCTTGTCATGACCCACTCCGACGACAACGGGCTGGTGTTGCCACCCCGCGTGGCCCCGATTCACGTGGTGATCGTGCCGATCTTTCGCAACGACGAGCAACGTGAACGCGTGCTCGAGGCCGCGAAAAGCTTGCGTACGCAACTACAGGCCATCGACATCGCCCCCAGCGACTGCCGCTACCGCGACTTTTTGGAGGTCGTCATCGACGAACGCGACATGCGTCCGGGCGCCAAGTACTTTTATTGGGAACAACGCGGCGTCCCCCTGCGCGTCGAGCTCGGCCCCCGCGACCTCGAAAAGGGCCAAGTGTGCATCAAAATGCGTGTCGACTCGGCCGCCGGCGAGGGCAAGCAATTCCTGGCCCAAGATGAGTTTGTCGCCGGGATCCGCGAGCGGATGCTGCTGTTCCAGAACGAGTTGTTGGCCCGCGCCCGCACCCGCATGCAGGAGCAGACCGTCACCATCGATACCTGGGACGAGTTTTTGAAAGTCTTTGCCGGCGAGCAGAGCACGTTTGCCTGGTGCCACTGGGACGGCACCGCCGAGACCGAGGCGGCGATCAAGGCCCAGACCAAGGTGACGATCCGCTGTGTCCCGCTGCCTGGCCAAGGGCCCGAGCCCGAGGAGGGCAAGTGTGTCTTTAGCGGCAAGCCGAGCCGCCAGCGGGTGTTGATGGCCAAGGCCTATTAGCCGTCTGCCACTCACAACTTGGACGTGTTGCCCACGCCGACATCCGTCGGCGGGGCTTGCAAAACATTGCACACACAACAAATCGAGCGTCGGCTCCGGTCTTCAGTGAGCTAGCTCGCCCGCTGGATCACTCGAGCGTCCATCTTGCGCCCCCCGCACCCGACTGTGGGCGTTCCATCACCGAACCAACCGTGTTAGACCATGCCAGCGCGCACTTGCGCGTGTTTTTTGGCCCGCTGCCGGCTCCCCACTGGCGCAAACTTTTGCCGGGCCAACTTCAAGACGCAGGAGATTTTCCATGAAAGCTGATCTCAAAGGCTCCAAGACCCATCAAAACCTCAAAGACGCGTTCGCCGGCGAGTCGCAGGCCAACCGCCGTTACCTCTACTTCGCCAAAGTTGCCGACGTCGAGGGCTACCCGGAGGTTGCCGGCAACTTCCGTGACACCGCCGAAGGCGAGACCGGTCACGCCCACGGGCACCTCGACTATCTCAAGCGCGTCGGCGACCCGGCCACGGACCTGCCGATCGGTTCGACCGAGAAAAACCTCGCCGCGGCCGTTGCTGGCGAGACCCACGAGTACACCGATATGTACCCCGGTATGGCCAAGACCGCCCGCGAAGAGGGGTTTGAGGAGATCGCCGACTGGTTTGAGACCCTCGCCAAGGCCGAGAAGTCCCACGCCGGCCGCTTCCAAGCGCTGCTCGACGACATCTCGTAAACTCCATGTAACAGCAACGACGCAGTGCACCATGTCATGGGGCCTGCGTCGTTTGTCCGTCACGACCATTTTTGGGTACCGCCATGGCCAATATCTCGTACCAGCCAACCGAAGGTCTTTGCTACGACCCCTCCGATCCGCGCTACTGGGACAAGGAGGCCCTCGCCGGCGAGATTACGCGGGTGTTCGAGGTCTGCCACGGCTGTCGCATGTGCTTTAAGTACTGCGACTCGTTTCCCAACCTGTTTGACCTGCTCGACAACAAGTACGACGGCGACGTCCGCAAGCTCGACGGCAAGGACACCGCCAAGGTCATGGACGCCTGCTTTCAGTGCAAACTGTGCGAAGTCCAGTGCCCCTACACCCCGCGCGACAGCCACGAGTTTCAACTCGACTTCCCGAAGCTCGTGCACCGCTACCGGGCGATCCAGGCCCGCGACCACGGCACCAGCCTACGCGAGAAGGTGCTCGGCAACCCCGACCGTACCGGTGCCATGGCCCGCTCGTCGCTCGGCCTCGCCAACGCCATGAACCGGGTCAAGCTCCACCGCTGGTTTATGGAGAAGGTGCTGGGGATCCACCGCGAAAAACAACTTCCCGATTTCGCCGGGCAAACTTTTGAGCGCTGGGCCAAAACCGAGGACCGAATCGCCGATCCCAAAACGGTTGCAGATACACCGGGTGAGGTGGTGCTGTTTCAGACCTGCTACGTCCAGCACAACGAGCCCCAGCTCGGGCGCGACACCATCGAGGTAATGGAAAAAAATGGGGTCGAAGTACGCTGTGCCGCCGGCCTGCGCTGTTGCGGCATGCCGGCCTGGGAACATGGCGACTTGGACACCCTGCGCAAACAGGCCGGCCACAACCTCGACATCCTCATGCCCCACGTCGACGCCGGAGCCAAGGTCATGGCCATCAACCCGACCTGCTCGATGATGATGCGCCGCGAGTGGCCGGAGCTGTTGCAGGGAATCGACCGCGAACGCGCCCAGCAGCTGTCCGAAGCCGTGGTCGACCCGGGCGAGTTTTTGTGGTCGATCCGCAAACAAGAGCGCTTCAACACCGACTTCAAATCCTCTCCCGGCGAACAGGTGGCCTACCACGCACCCTGCCACCTGCGGGCCCAGGCCGTCGGTTTTCGCGGTCGCAACCTGATTCGCAAAATTCCCGGGGTCAAGGCCGTCGACAACGTGCTCGAGTGCTGTGGCCACAACGGGACCTACGCCATGACGGTCGAGGGGTTTGAACCCTCGGCCCGAATCGGCAAAAAAGCCTTCGACCAAATGGCCGAGCAGCAGGCCCAGGTGTGGGTTACCGACTGCCCGCTGGCCGCCGTGCAATTTGAGCAACACGCCGGCGTGCGCCCGCTCCACCCGATGTCGGTGCTTGCCCGGGCCTACCGCGAAGATGGTTTTTCCGACATATTACCGTCCGCTCCAACCTCCGACAGCGAACCATCATCATGACCGTCCAGCGCTCCGAAATCCTCGACTACGTCACCTACGAAGAACAGCGCTCGCAGATCCGTGCCCAGGCCATGGAAGCCAAGCGCCTGCGCCGGGTCCATGCCGATTGTCTGGCGTTTTTGTTCGAGAACGACACAACCGTCCGCTACCAGGTTTTGGAGATGGTACGGACCGAAAAAATCGTCCGCGAGGCCGACATTGCCCACGAGCTCAAGACCTACAACGAACTATTGGGGGGCCCGGGAGAGCTGGGTTGTACGCTGCTGATCGGCATCGACGATCCGGCCGTCCGCGACCAAAAACTGACCGCCTGGCTCAACCTCGTCGAACACTTGTATGTCAAACTTGCCGACGGCACCAAGGTGCGCCCGACCTTCGACCCACGCCAGGTCGGCGATACCCGGCTGTCGTCGGTCCAATACCTCAAGTTTCCCGTCGCTGGTCAGGCGCCCGTGGCCTGCGGCAGCGACCACCCCGACCTCAGCGTCGAACAAGTTCTCAGTGCCGAGCAACAGGCGGCACTGCGTGAAGACCTCAACAACATGTAACTGCACGCTTTCGTGCACCAAGGACAAGCACCATGCCCGAGATCGGATCTGAAGCCCCCGACTTTTCCCTCCCCAACACCGCCCGCGAAACCGTGACACTGTCGGGTTTGCGCGGAAAGGCCGTCGTCGTCGCGTTCTTTCCGGCAGCGTTCACCGGCGTGTGCGAGAAGGAGCTTTGCACCTTCCGCGACTCGCTTGCGGCCCTCAACGACCTCAACGCGACCGTCCTAGGGATCTGCGTCGACGCCCCGTTTGCCAACGCGGCGTTCGCCAGCAAAAACAACCTCAACTTCCCGATCCTTTCCGACTATGCCCGTGCGGCCACCCAGGCCTACGGCGTTGCCCACGATGACTTCGCCGGGCTCACAGGCTACACGGCCGCCAAGCGCTCGGTGTTTATCGTCGACGCCGAGGGCAAACTCGCCTACACGTGGGTCGCTCCCAATCCGGGCGTCGAACCCAACTACGACGAGGTCAAGGCCGCCGTGCAAAAGCTCGGTGCGAACGCAGCTTCCTAGCTGCCTGCCAAAATCCGTGCACGTGCAACAGCCACAGGCTGGCTGACCGGCGCGGTACCAAGTCCCGCAAACAGACTTTTTTGTAGGCGATGCCGTCACCTCCTAGGAGGTGGCGGCGTTTTAGTTGGTGCAACCGGCCGGCCACCCACGACTGGGGTCCAAAGCACCCGACCTGCCCCACAAACCCAATCGCTTGTGAGACTGGCAACCATCCCACATGTTGAAAGAGGTCCATTGATTCGCTGCCTACACTCTCTGCTTACCGAGGCTCGACGTTGAGCCTTGAGGCCACTGCGACGGCAGCAGTTGCCACCGCGGCTGCCACCGTCCGCTGGTATGTCCGCCGGCGTCGCCAAGCAGCGCGGTTGCGGGCACTGTCGCGGGCCAATGACGATCTCGGCCCGCGTAAGCTGGGTCACCTCAGTCCACAACTCGCCTACCTGGTCGAACAGACACGTTTACTTCGGCTCCAACTCGAGACGCCATTGCTGCGATTTTCGCCCGCCCTGAGCGATACCCCCTGGGGCCGACGCGAGCGATTTGCCGAATACGACAACGCCCTGTGTGATGCCCGGCGCGCGCTGTGGGAGTGGATGCACCTTTTCAAGCACCTAGGTCGTTGCGACCTCGAGTACCTCTACAACCTAGGCCTGTCGCTCACACCGTTTCGCGGCGTGCTCCTAAAACGCGGCGTGTTTGATCGAAGCGACGACCCGTGGGAACAGATGTTGTATCCCCCCGCACCAGATCTCAACCTCGTGTTCGAAGAGTTGCAGCGCACGATGTATGAGCTCAAGCGGTTCGAGTTTGCCCTGCTCGGATGGCGACTCGATCCTTACCGTGGCGCATAGCCACGTTGTTGTGGTCATCTGTAAGGTTGTGTCCACACCATTCGGTGCTGATACAAGCCTTTTTGGTGTCGGGCCGGTATACTCGACCTATCGCCTGATGATGTTTCACCGGCAACCCTCACGAAAATCTCACAGCCCCGCGACTCGGCTTGTCGCCATGGGCACAACTGCGTGTTGCCTGTTGGCACCAACAAATGGCCTGGCTCAAGAGACACAAACTGAGCCAGCCGCAGAAACACAACCCGCCGATGCGCCGGCCGATAGCGACGAGGATGTTGTCAGCCAGCTACAGGTCATGGTTGTCTGCGACACCAGTGAACTCAGTAGCGACCCGGAGCTCATCGAAGAACAGGTGATGATCCGTACCAAGTTTGTCCTCGAGAGCGTCGGCCTGATACCGGCCCGCGTGCCCGACTACATGTTGATTCGTGTGACTCTACAACCAATCGAAGGCACTTCAGGGTACACGGCAACGCTGATCGCCGAAAAAGCTGGCACTCCAGTCGAGGGAGCAACCCGCGATGTCGATTGCAAACTCTGCACCGCCAGTGAACTCGTGGTCCAAGTTCAGAAGGAGTTCGGCACCCTCATTCAACAACTCTACCCGGATCGTGGGGTGCCCAACTCGGGCGAGCCCCCGCCAGAATCAACCACGGACACCGCCACTGAGCCCACGACGCAGACAACGACCGAGCCGGTCGACGACCCGCGCAAGCTCAAGGGTCTCGGCAAGGCCGGCATTGGTGTCCTCGTGGGTGGCATCGTCGGTGTCGGTGCCGGGATCGGGTTGATCGCCTATGGCGAGCGTCCACGCTCGAGCGATCCCCTTGACCTCCTCAACCTCCGGCCCGCGGGTATCGGAACCCTCGCCGCAGGCATCGCGCTGACGATTGCCGGCGGAGTGATGATCGGCATCGATCGCAAGCGCGCCAAACAGCAACGTGTGAGCGTTGCCCCGATGGTCCCGGTGGCCGGGTCTCCAGGCGGGCTGCTGCTCCACGGCCGCTTTTAGCAGGACCAAGGAAATTGTAGATACATGCTACGTGTCGCCAACGTTCGCTGGCGACACCCGGGCCGCCTACTTCACGCGGTAGCCGTGCATCACATTGTTAAAGATCCAGGCGACGACCTCACCGAGCTCAAACTTGTCGCTCATGTATGAGTTGATGGTGGCTGCCGCCGAGCCGGCACGCCGGAGGTCGGTGCGGGCCTGGACCATCTTGCTGATCCACTCTCGCCACGTGCGCATGTGGGCAGGTCGTAGGTCGATCCAGCCCTTGCGCGCCCACGTGTCTCGCAGCTTGTCGGAAACTTCGACCGCGGTATTGCGGCCGAGGATCTCCGGCACGTTGATCCGCGGTCCGCGAAGCAAGGTCTTGCCGTCGGGAAGCAGCACCGGAATCCCGATCGACGCAGCGACCTTGCCAACTTGTGTCTCTTCGAGCACGTCTGCGAGTTCCTGGGCCATCGCCTGCAGCGGCTGGCGATCGCGGGCAATCGCCTCCATGGTCCCGTAGACCTTTTGCAGCAGCGCCCCCTCAAACAACAGCTTGGACAACTCGGGCGGGCCTAGGCGGCCAAGCGCGATCGAGGGCACCCCGTTTTGTTCGCTCAGCGACTGGGCTTCGACGGTCTCCAAGTCTTTGAGCGCAACGCCGCGGACCAACCCCGCCTTGTAGCTCGGGTCGAGCACCGCACCGTCGAGCGCCGAAATGATGTCGCGCCCGGTGGTCGCCCCCCGAAGCTCGCGCACGACGATCGCCGCAATCTCCTCGGGGGTGACGTACTCCATCTGCCCGAGCGCGGTAATTGCCGAGAACTCGCCGCGGGTAAACACCCCGTTTTCACCGGTGTCGACCACCGCAACCTTGAGTGTGCCATCGAGTTCATAGTTCGATGCATCATCACGTAAACTGAGGACCTTGCCCGACTCGACCACAAACTTTTGCGGGCGGTAGAGGTCGGAGTTTTGGTGCTTGTCGGTCACGGTTTTAACCTCGACCGCCCGGTAGCCGATCATCGCCGCCGGCTTGACCTCTTTGACGATCGGTGCCCCCGGGGTACGGGCGAGCAAAAACAACAGCCCGGTGTGGCCAAACGCGGCCTCGTTTTTGGCCAACAACTTCTTGGAAGGCCGGTCCTCGCTGTGGGTATAGGGGATGTTCATGCCCATCCCACCGGTGCCGGTGGTACCGACCTTGAGGTAGACACGGGTGCCGTACTCGGTGGTCGCGCGGTGGACAAAACGGACGTGGCGAATCAGCTGGGGCACCGACTGCGACAGCAAAAACGTCTCTAGGTCGGCCGTGCCTTCGGGCGAGAATCCGTCGTCGCCGATCCACTCCCGAACCTTGGCCGCCCCATCAAAAATGTCCTGGTAGGAAAACCCGGTGGCCGTGTTGACCGCGTCGACAATGACCTCGGGTCGATGCATACGCACCATTTGTACGAGATGGTTTTGCTTGTACGCCTCCTCAAACGTTCCGTAGGCGGCATTGAGAAGTTTAGAGCGCAGGCTCGCATCGCCGAGCAACTCGCCGCGGGCAGCGTTGGCGAGCTCGGTCGGCACAAACAGGTTGCCAAACGCGGGGACAAAGCAAACCCGGTCGCCGAACTCCCGCTCAAACCGCGAACAGGCATCGCGGGCCTCGTGCTCACGCAGGGAAGCGACGACGATCCGCCGCGGCTCCAAGGTTTTGACAATGTGGCGCACCACCTGGGTACCGACCAATCCGGCACCACCGAGGATCAAAAAGTCGTGATACATGGGCCTCCGCGGCTGATTGGTACCATGTGAACAGTGCTCGCTGTTGACGACCCCTGCGCGTGTCCCCTCACGCCGCCGCCAAAGCCCTAAAATCCGCCCGCGATAGCATGCGCGAAAACTAGAGGGTTGCCAGGTTCGACCGGCGAATGTGATATGCCGGCGACGTGACCGAGGCACTGATCACCTATATCGAGGTTGCGGCGGCCCACGCCGACACCTACGGGCTGTTGTTGATCTTTTTGTTCATGACGATCGAGAGCTCGTTTATTCCGTTTCCGAGCGAGGTGGTCATGATTCCGGCCGGGTTTTTAGCCGCCCGTGGTGCCCTGATGCTCGGCGCACCCGGTGCTGATGCGGGTCTCGCAATTGCAGCCGGGATCGCCGGGTCGCTCGCGGGCGCCTACCTCAACTACTTCCTGTCGATGAAGCTCGGCAAACCGTTTTTGGAGCGCTACGGCAAGTACTTCTTTTTGCCGCCAGAAAAGCTCCACCGGGCCGAGGAAATCTTTCGTGAGTACGGGGCCGTGGCGACATTTGTCAGCCGCCTGATCCCGGGCATCCGCCAGTTGATCTCCATACCGGCGGGTGTCGCCCGCATGCGTTTTGGTCAATTTACCCTGTTTACGGCCCTAGGCGCCGGTATCTGGGTCGCGATCCTCACCGCCATCGGCTACACATTTGGCAGCTCGACCCTCGACATGAGCTACGCCGACCTCGTCCACGGGGGCAAGGACCTTATTCGCGGCAACCTCCTGTGGATTTTGCTGGGTTGTGCCACGATCCTGATCGGTTATGTGCTGCTACACCGAAAAGTCATGGCGACCAAGACCCCAACTGTCTAGCCGACAACCTAGCTAGATTGCTATGCCAGCTGCCTTGCCAACTGTCTTCCCACTTGGCTTGCCAGCTGCGAATACTTGCATCACCACCGACTCCAGGCCCGGCGTGTGCATAGACATGCACTGCTAAACCCATTTGTCAGCAACTTTCGCTATCATCCGTCGACATGCTTCGCCCGACCGCAGCCCTTGCCCTTTGTGCCCTCGCCCTCGCTCCCGCGTGCGACAACAACAAGCCCGCGCCCGAACCCGCCGCCAAGCCGACCGAGCAAAAAGCACCCGAGGCCAAGCAAGAACCGCCCCAACCCGACAAGCCAGCTGCCGCCAACATCGTCAAAATTGTCGAGCCGCTCGCGGGTGAAAAACATCTGCAAAACCTCCGCCAGTTGACCTTTGGTGGGGAGAATGCCGAGGCCTATTTTTCGTTTGACGAAAAACACCTGGTCTTTCAGTCAACCCGCGATGGCAACAAGTGCGACCAGATCTACCGCATGGAGATTCCCGAAGTCGGTCAGGCGCCCAACGTTCAGCGCGTGAGCTCAGGTAAGGGGCGGACAACCTGTGCCTACTGGCTGCCCGACGGAGAGCGGATTGTCTACGCTTCGACCCACAAGGCCGCCGACGACTGTCTACCACCGCCCGACCGCAGCCACGGCTATGTCTGGAAGCTCTATCCCGAGTTCGACATCTACACCGCTAAGCCCGACGGCAGCGACATCCAGGTGCTCAGCCAAAGCCCCGGATATGATGCAGAAGCAACGATCTCGCCAACCGGGGACCGTATTGTGTTTACATCGACCCGCGACGGCGACCCCGAGATCTACACCATGGCGATCGACGGTAGTGATCTCAAACGGCTGACCCATACCAAGGGCTACGACGGCGGCCCGTTTTTCTCGCCCGACGGCAAACACATTGTCTACCGCGCCAACCATCCCAAGGGCGACGAGGAACTCAAAAAGTATGAGGCGATCCAAAAGGACAACCTCGTATTTCCGACCCGCCTAGAGCTCTTCATCATGGATGCCGACGGGCAAAATCAGCGGCAAATTACCGACAACGGCAAGGCCAACTTTGCTCCCTACTTTCACCCGGACGGCAAGCGCATCGTGTTTAGCTCCAACGTCAACGCCAAACTGGGGCGCAACTTCGACATTTACATCATCAACACCGACGGCACCGGTCTCGAGCAGCTGACGTTCAACCCCACCTTCGACGGCTTTCCGATGTTTCGGCGCGATGGTAAGCAGCTTGTATTTGCAAGTAATCGCAACAACGCCAAGCGTGGTGAAACCAACGTGTTTTTGGCCGACTGGAAAGATTGAGCGGGCACGGCCAACATCGAGATGGCGGCCGTCGGGCCTGCGCACACGAGCGACCTTTGTCGATCTGACAGCGGCGTCCGCCGATCTGGCAACTTCGTCTGCCAACGCGGTGACCTCGGCTGAGAACTTCGTCATGGATCTTCGCCGGCCAAACCTGGCACGCTCCATGCATTTGTCAGGAGGCATGACCACGCAAACCACCGCCTTCGCCCGCCGCCTTTCCCAAGCCGCTACCATCAGCCCAATGTTGCAAGCGCTCTTGCGCATGAAACGGGAGCGACTTGCTGCCCAACCGCGTAAACGAGTTGCCCCCCTCAAAGCCGCATAGTCCCGCTACACCTTTGAATCTACTTGTTTTTATGCCTGTGTATGTGCGCACTTCGGCGGCCTATTGCCGGCCGAGCTCGCATTCTTAAACCGTTCGTCACTACATCGACATCGGCTCTCGGTATCGTTCGCCGGGTGGCACAAGTTGACGCTACCCTGTCTCTCGTCTAGCTCGACTCGCTCTAGCTCGACTCGCTCTAGCTCGACTCGCTCTAGCTCGACTAGCTCTAGCTCGACTAGCTCGACCAGCTCGACTAGCTAGCTCGACAAGGCTCGACCCCGGGCGACTTTGAACACAGCCTACTATTGAATCCCAATGCTGCAGGAAGCATCTTGAAGATCATCCATGCGACGTAGGAGCTGACGCATGAGCGAACAAATCCGTGTGACTACCGGCCAACATACTGGCCAATATGCAAGCCGCCGTCCACGCCGCCACTTCCGTATTGGGTTTGCGGCAGGCACGTGTTTTGGCCTCGCACTCGCATGCTTGGCCCAGGTCATCCCAGCCGAGGCAGCCAAACGCTCGCTCGATCGCCAAACGTTTGACCGAGCACTGACCTCCGTCCTCGACCGCCATGTCGATCCGACCGACGAACACAGGGTCCTGACAACTGCCCTCAAGGCCGCGGTCGCAAACCTCGATCGCCACAGCTCCTATGTGACCCGGGCCGAGCGCCAAGCCACGAAAACCAAGGGCACAACCGGGTTCTCCGGCATGTTTGTGCACTTTGACCGGCCGCGCCCCCAGGTCGCGGCAACCGTGGAGGTCGCGGCGATCTATCCCAACACGCCGGCAGCCCGCGCCGGCCTGCGCCCCGGCGATCACATCCTCGAGATCAATGGCCAATCAACGGCCTACCTCTCGACCCACAGCGATGTCGAACGGGCACTCGCAGGACGGCCCGGCAGCGTCATCCGTGTGGTGGCGCAAAGACCAGGTCAGGCAGCCAACCAGGTCACGTTTGCACTCGCGGGCGCAGACCGGGCGACAGTCACCGGCAAGTTACACAGCGAAGGACCACGCACACTCGGGGTCATCACCATCCATGCGTTTCGCCCCGGTACCGGCGAGCAATTTCGCAGCCAGCTCGCGGCCCTCGAGCGCAAGGCCGGTGGGCATCTCGACGGTGTCCTGCTCGACCTGCGCAACAACCCCGGCGGTGAGGTCAGCGAGGCCGTTATTGTTGCTGATACATTTTTATCGAAGGGACTGATCGTGCGCACCCGCGGTCGCCACGGCAGAATCCTGCGTGAGGAGCGGGCCCGACTTGATGGCACCGACAGTCGCACCCCCGTGGTGATCCTGCAAAATCGGTTCTCGGCCTCGGCCTCGGAACTCCTCGCAGCCGCACTCCAAGACCACAAACGGGCACGGGTCGTCGGCGAGCGGAGCTTTGGTAAGGGCACAATTCAGCAGGTCGAGGGGCTCCCCGATGGTTCGCTGCTCACCCTAACCGTCGCGCGCTACTACTCGCCCAAGGACCGTCGTATCGACGGTCGTGGTGTCGACCCCGACGTCGCAGTCGCTACCGCCGAAGCTCCGGGTGCGACCGACCCATGGCTGGTTGCGGGCCTCAAAACCCTGGCCAAAACACCGTGACCTATGGCGCGCAATTTATATGCTGGTACATGTACTTAGGAAGAGCACATTGTCCCGAGCCCTCCTGCGAGCGTTTTTCCCAGATAACGACGATTAGCGAACCCCCGAACGGCTGATCAAACCAAGCCCAGGTTTCGCGCTATCATCGGTGCTTGTGGGTCGGGCACAGCAGGAGTGGGATCCGGAGTCGATCGCGGGGAAACTCGTGGCGGCTTTGCGTCCCTACCTGGGCCTGCACACCGCACAAAGTGCAGTCAAAACCTTTTGTCGCCCCCTCGAGGTTGAACCGGCGAAACTCACGGGCGAACACCTTCGGCCGCTGCTTTCGGCGATGCGACCAGCACTCAACACGTTGCTAGGAACCCGCCAAGCCGCCGCTTTGGTGCAGGCATTGCTGATGGAGTTCGGAAATGACACGCCTGTGGTGGGGTTTGACCTGTGCTGTCTTTTTGGCCGAAATCATCGGTGTAACCATCGCCTTGGGTCAACGCGACCAGCTCGCGCTGGTCCATGATGTGGCTGGCTGGGCTGCGACCGTGCTGGCTGTTACGGGCTGTGTACGTGCATACACAATTTTCGCCCCGGGTGAATTCCTGCGCCGGGTCTGGGGATTGCTGTCGATGGGGGCGCTGCTGCTCATGGTTGGGATGGCCATGCGTAGCTACTGGACCCACTTTGGCGGGGGATTGCCGATCATGCAGTCACCGCTGATCGCCCCCCGAGCACTTGTCATCATCGCTGCCAATACGCTGATGGTCGCCGCCCTCGCCCTAGTCGCCCACACCTATCGCCGCACCGGTATCCGGCCTCCGCGAACGCCCAAATTTTTATTGGTCTGGCTATTGGTGACCGCTGCGGCGCTGCTACTCGGCGTGCCCGAGGTCGTGCGTTCGCTGCAACGATTTACCCACCTAGGGTGGCCAACGGCGATGACCCATATTGCTTCGACAATCGGTGATGTATGCACACTTATTTTGGTGGTACCGATCCTTCGCCTCGCCTACCTGTTGCGCGGAGGCTCGCTGGCCCGGCCGTGGTTTGCCCTCGCCGTCTCGGGCCTGATGTGGCTGACCTACGACGCCCACCGAGCAATTGCCGAGTTGTTGCCGTGGCACCCAGCCACCACATCGGCCTATTTGCAAACATCGCGCTCCCTTGGCCTGCTGTGCATCGGCCTCGCCGGATGGCTCTCGTGGGATGCCCTGCGCTACTTGGGTCGCGACGACGCCGGCACGGGATGATCGGCCAGCCACTTCGTGATCGCGTCGGGAGAGCGCAGGGCCTCGCGGCAGCGATCGTCGGTCGCCTCGCACATCTTTTGCGCCTCGAGAGCCCACGCTACAGCCCTGCTTTGCTCGGACGGTGTCTCCCACAACACCTTGGCCAGGCTCTCGTGGGATGCCCTGCGCTACTTGGGTCGCGACGACGCCGGCACGGGATGATCGGCCAGCCACTTCGTGATCGCGTCGGGAGAGCGCAGGGCCTCGCGGCAGCGATCGTCGGTCGCCTCGCACATCTTTTGCGCCTCGAGAGCCCACGCTACGGCCCTGCTTTGCTCGGACGGTGTCTCCCACAACACCTTGGCCAGACAAAACTTTGCACGTGCATGTAGTGCACGACCCGCAGGCGAATCTTCGAATGTTCCGTCTAAGACCTCGCCAACGTGGGTCTTGGCCACCGCCACCGCACCGCCAGCGAGTGCGGCCATTGCCAGATTCAGCCGGGTTCGGACCACATACCGATGGCGCTCACCGAGGCGTGGTGTAAATACATCGAGCGCCTTTTGGTGGTAGTCACGGGCCTCGTCGTAGCGCTGACTCAGCATCGCAACCTCACCCAGATTGCCGTAACTGGCCCCCACACTCGGGTGAGATGGACCGAGCGAGCTGAGTTTGAGCTCGAGTGCCTTGAGGTGGTGGCGTTTGGCGTCGTCGAGCTCCCCGCGTTTTTCGTAGGCGACGCCGATGTTGTTGTGGATCATCGCAACCCGGGGATGTTGCTCGCCAAAGCCTGCCTCGGCGGCCGCGAGCGCAGACTCGAGTTGCTCCTGGGCCTCGTCGAATGCCTGCTGCAACGTCATCACCGAAGCGAGGTTTAGCCGCAGCCCCACCAATCTCAAGTCGTCCGCCCCATAAACGCTTTCACGTCCGGCGATGGCATTTTGATAGTGGTCGCGGGCCAAGTCGAGCTCCCGCCGTCCAAACGTCACGTTGCCGAGCGACCGCTCAAAGTTGGCAACAAGCAGGGCATCGTCCTGCGGTAGGACCCGCTTGGTCCGCTCAACCCACACCTGTGCAGCTTCTGGTTCGGCTTGGCGAAAACCGATGATGTCGATCATGTGGGTAGCCGCCGCGCAGGCAGCCTCGTGGTTTTCGATTCCAAGGTTGAGCCAATAGGCTGCGCTACCATCCTCGCGGGCCGCCGCGAATGCCCCTCGGCCAACTCCGGCCCCAGCTGCGAGGTGATGGGCGCGGGCGAGCGAGGGGAGGTGCAGTTGTGCCTGGCGCTGGGCCAGGGATTTGACCTCGTTCGCCAAATCGAGTGCATCTACATATTTTCCAGCGAGCTGGAGGGCGTGTGAGCGGTCGAGCATACGCCGCATCTCGTCGACCGCACTTGCTAGCTTGGGGTCGGATGGGGGTTGGGCCCGACGTTTGAGCGCTTGCACGTCGCTGCAGTCGACCAGTCGAGGCAGCCCCAGGACCGTTGCGACGGCTTTTTCGACTACCGTGCGGTCGGCCTGCGACAACACATCGACAGTTGAGGCGAGTGCATCGAGGTGCTCACCCAGGCAGGTCATCCGCAGGTCGAGCAGGGCCTCAGACTGCTCGCCCCGCACATGGGTTGCCTCGCACGCCTGCTGGTACGCGGCTTGCCATTCATTTGTATAATCATCTAGACGAGCCAGCACACGCCGTGCCGAATCCTGGCCATAGGCGAGTTTGGTGCCGACAAACACCTCAGTGATCGCCTCGCGTTGTGGCTCGCCATAGACTTCCTTGACCCGCTCGGGGCCCGCTCGACACAGATCCGGTGCCCCCTCGCCGGCCAGCGCAAATGCCCATCCGCCACCTCCCAGGACCAGTGAGACGGCAACCCCTGCCAGCCATCGACCACGGCGGGTGCGATCGCGGCTGAGCTCGGCCAGCAACATTTCCATACTCGGCCAGCGTTGTTCGCGGTGAAACGCCAGACCCCGCAGCAAAGCTCTGCGCAACCACGGGGGCACCCGGAACTTCGGCTGAAGCTCACGGATCTCAAACTTTTGCATGTTCATATAAATCTGCAAAATCGTGTCGCCCGCAAATGGTCGCTCGCCGTAGACGGCCTCGAACAGGGCGAGACAAAATGCAAATACATCGGTTTGGGCATCGGAGTGGGCGCCGATCATCTGCTCGGGCGCCATGTAGGCCGGCGTACCGACAACCGAGCCAACACGGGTGAGCTTGCGCGACAACAGGCTCTCATCGGTGGAGTCAACGATCGGTAAGTCAGGGCTCTCCTCGACACTTTGGTCGGTGCTCTGGTCGAGCCGGTCCTGCAGCCGGGCCAGGCCAAAGTCGAGCACGCGAACGCGGCCATCGTTGCCGACAATCGCGTTTTCAGGCTTAAAGTCGCGATGGACCAGATCGGCCGCATGGGCGGCTGCAAGCCCCCGCCCGGCCTGGCGAAACTTGTCGAGTATGTCCGCGAGGCTCCGCGGGCTCGCAAGCCACTGCTCGAGCGTCATGCCGTCGATGTGCTCCATCGCCAGAAACACGCGCTCGTCGGCAATCCCAACATCGTGGATCGAAACGACATTTGGGTGGGCCAGACGGGCCATCGCCATGGCTTCGCGGCGCAGACGCTCGCTGGCCTCGTGCTTGCGTTGGCGACGATGCAACACCTTGATCGCCACCTTGCGGTCGAGCTGTGGGTCGAAGGCGGAAAACACCTCTCCCATCCCGCCGGCCCCCAACCTTTGTATGATCACATAACGTCCGAGGTGACTTTGGAGGCCCGCAGGCTGTGCGTCGTCCCCGGGGTCTGCGGCACCGGACACAACTGTCGAGCTATCGACCACCGTCCTGTCAAAGGCTGACGGTGTGGGCGTATCGGGGTTCGTCAAGCACCCAATAATACTATGGATGCCCTATCAATCATGTTTCTAAGGACACTCCCGCAGCTGTGGACCTCTCAGCCAAACATCAGACGCGGCGAATCAGGCGTACGGCCGACGGCGTCGCGACAACAACAGCGGTGAGCGCCAACAAAAACATCGGAAGAACATAGTGTGGGCCGCCCCAAAACGCTGGGTCGAGACCACCGAGGTCGCCGGCGATCGCTCGCTCAGCTGCGCCTAGGTGAGGAGCCAAGGCCACGGCAGTCCACAGGCCAACCGCCCAAATTCCGAGCAAACCGACCGCCCGTCCCAATCCCAACAGCCCGATCATGCAAATGATCGCCACCATCGCTACCCGCGGCCACGTGGGCGTCTGAGCGAAATAGGGGGCGATCTGAAAGGTGTGATCGAGCAATCCACCGAGGGCTCCGGCGGCGTAACACGACCACCTCAACGTGCGAGTCTCGCTGGTTGTGAAGCCGGTCCACGGGTTGGGCAACCAGCTCCAGCGGCTCTCGCCGCGATCGAACCGCGCCACCAAATCCCGCGAGCACAGCAACGCAATCGCTAAAACAGGCAGGACTGCCGTCGTTTCCAAGTCGGCTGCCGAACTCCCGTAGCGCAGGTGTGGCCACTGTTGGACGATCGCCCCAATGCACGCGCCCACGGCAACCGCCCGCGCCAGATAAAACCGGCTGGCAAACAGTGCCGTCGCCCCGACGTACACCAAAAAGTTGCCGATGTCCGGCCCACCGATGCGCGTCCACTCGACCGTGCACAGGGTGACCCCACCGAGCAAAACAATGAGCTCACGAACGCTGCGATCGGCTGCCCAGGAAACGTTGCGGTCGAGGATATTCACCCGCCTATTGAAGCACGAATACTGGCTGTTAACCTCCTGCCAACCACGTTTTTTGCGGCCGGCAGGCCTGTGATTGGTGTATCAGCATCGACCGAGTTGCTCGGCCCCGTGCTCATCACAATAGGCCTCAACCCAGTCGCGCTCGCGGATGCTATGGGTGACCACCAAAACCAACACGGACTTGCCGGTCAGTTCGCGGGCGACCTCAATAAGCTCGGGTTTTGCAGCCCGGTGGCCCGACATCACCGCACTGAGAACGCCGACAAAGCCTCCGGCCAGTACACCAAATCCAAAAATCACCCCGGGCCCAAGCCCGGGAAACGCGATCCACATCCCTCCAAGGCCACCGGCAACCCCGCCCAAAGCGGCGCCGGCAAGGGTGGCGAGCACAGTGTTGCGCGCGGACTCGGTGGCAGCCTCGGGCAAGTGATCTGCGTTGAGGGGCGCCGTGTCGTGCACGTGGACTTCAAAGGTTCCGTGTTGCGCGCAATTACGTGTCAACTCGGCGACCACAAGCTCAGCCGCGTCGCGGGTCTCGAACAGGGCGTAGACGATCGCCATCGTTACAGCTCCAACCTGGGACTTGGCCGCGGATCAAGCCGCATGAAAAACCCCGGGGTTCCAAGCGGAAAACCCGGGGGCACAGCGAAAGCCGTACTCAGCGAGCGCGGTACACGATTCGACCGCGCGACGGGTCGTACGGCGACACGGCCACGGTTACGGAGTCGCCCAAAACGACTCGGATTCGGAACTTACGCATTTTTCCAGCAAGGTGGGCGAGTACGACGTAATCGTCCTCGATTTTGACGCGAAACTGCCCTCCGGTGAGGACCTCGGTCACAACCCCTTGCATCTCGACATGATCCTCGCGAGCCATCTTGGCGCGAAGAATACGGGGGATTTTAGCGGCCGTCACCACCTAATCCGGCGCGATGTCGTGACGACGAACACGAATCGCTGCAATCGTTCATATCGACACCTCACTGAAGTGAGCAGGCTCTCGCCTCAGTCCATGCTGGGCGAAGCGGGAACGTTGAGCACCCAACGTTCCCTGCGGGCTCGAAAGCGGTGGAGTTGACCGCGCGGCATCGCAGTGTGGGCCGGGTCTCCCCGCGATTTCGTTGGGTTTACGGCCGCTACCGATGGCTGGCACTCTCAAAGCACATGTCCGAGAGGACATAATTGTTTACACAGCAAATGGTTGTGACCATTTGCGAAACGAGTTGCCATGCGCCCGGAGCCCTCCTGCGCTTTTGATCCCATGCCAGCCGACCACAGGTCGGTTGTATGGACATGGCAAAATGTTTGTAGACACATCTTGTTTGCGGCGAGCTGCCTACTGGTGCTCATAACTGTCTCGGCCTGTGCGAGCGACCAACCGCAACATGCGTTTCCCCAGGCAACCGCGGGCCACATGGTCGTGGACGTCGGCCTGCTCGACGCCCACACGCCGATCCCACTCGCCGGCGAGTGGCAGCTGCAATGGGGATACTTTGCCGTGACCCAGGGTGACCAACCCGGCCCCGAGCCGGTCCCCACCACGATTCCGGGTACCTGGGATGCACGGTTGCAGTCGTCGCCCTTGCCGGCCCAGGGATTTGCCAGCTACCGGCTCGTCCTCGAGTTGCCCCCGCGGGACACCCTGGCGGTCGAGACCCCACCCATTCACTCGGCCTACCGCCTGTTCGCGGGCCAGCAGGGCGGACCCTACCAACTGGTCAGCAGCGGGGGCCAACCCGGGCCGACGCCGTCGACCGATCTTCCCAGCCGCGCGCCCTCCATCGCCAAACTTCCGCGTACCGATACCGGCCAACTCGAGCTCATCTACGAAGTCAGTAACCACTCGTTTAGCCACGGCGGGATCTGGGAGGAGCCACGCATTGGTGAGCATACAACAATCACGGGTGCGCGCCTCGACCTGCGCCTGCGCGACCAATTTGTGATGGGCGCACTCAGCCTGTTTGGCCTGTTCAACATGATGTTGATATTTCTGCGCTACCGCGAGCGGGCACCGTTGTTTTTGGGCCTGTTTGCCCTGGTGATCGCCGGACGGACCTACCTCACTGGGCACTACTACGAAGAGGCCCACCCCCAAGCGCCGCTGTTCGACCTCTTGATCCGACTCGAATACCTCACCCTGTTTTGTGCCCCCGCGATTTACGTCGCGTTTTTGCGATCGGCCTTCCCAACCGAGTTCAACCGCCATCTCGCGACCGCGCTTTATGCCATAGCCGGCCTGTGTGGGCTCGCCACCGTCGCCCTACCCCCGGCTTGGTTTACCCATGCTCGCGACGGTTACCTCGTCGTCATCCTCGTGATGTGTCTGTGGCTCATCACCGCACTTGTGCGGGCCGCTGGCCGTCGTCGCAACCACCAAGCCCTGCTGGCGCTCGCCGGTTTTTTTGCCGTGCTGGCTGCCGGTGTCCACGATGTGTTGCATTCATTCGGCCAGGTTTCGGGAGGCTTCATCGTCCACTACGGGTTGATGGTGCTGGTGCTGACGCAAGCGGTGTTAATCGCCCTACAAAATGCCTCTGCCCGCCACCGGGCTGAGGTTTTGGGCAAACAATTGCAGGGCCAGGCCAACGCCCTCAAACGGTTTGTCCCCCACGATTTTTTGCGACTACTCGGGCGCAACAGCATCATCGATGTTCAACTCGGTGATCATACACAAAAGCACCTGGCGGTGCTGTTCGCCGATGTCCGCAATTTTACCAGCCTCTCCGAACAGCTCACGCCGGTCCGTACGTTTGGGTTTATCAACGCACTGTTGCAGCGCGTGGGCCCGGTGATTCGCGCCCACAACGGGTTTATCGACAAATATCTCGGCGACGGGATCATGGCACTGTTTCCCCGGGCCGACGACGCGTTGCATGCCGCCGTCGAGATGCAGGCGGCCGTGCGCGAGTTCAACGCGACCGACTGGGAGGGAACCACACCGGTGCGGTTAGGCATTGGTGTCCACACCGGCAACCTCATGCTGTGCACCCTAGGCGAGGCCGAGCGGATGGACGGCACTGTGATCTCCGATGCCGTCAACTTGACCGCCCGCATCGAATCGACCACAAAAAAGCTCGGCGCCGACATTCTCGCCAGCCAGCAAACCTTTGACCTGCTCGAACAGCCAGATGACTTTCAAGTTCGAACACTGGGTCCGATCCGGGTCAAGGGCCGTCAGGGCACGGTCGTGTTGGTCGAGTTGCTCAATGGCTTGCCGCCCGACGAATGCCATACGCGGCTCGCTACCCGACAACAGTTTGAGGCCGGCGTCGCGGCGATGAGCTCAAAAGATCTGCTAGGGGCAATCGCAGCGTTTGAAGATGTTTTGGCCCACAACCCATCCGACCGAGTTGCGGCGGCCATGCTCGAGCGTTGTCGCGACAAGCTCGCCCCCCAGTCGCTGCCGTCAACCCTGACAATCGACGCGACCGAGGCCTAGCATCCATTCTTTTTGTATCAGCAAATAGATTACCTTGACGGGGCAATCACCCACGCGCTAGATCGCCTTTGACGATGCCAACAGCGATGCCCCAACTGCCCGCCAAGGCTGTCTGCTACAAGCAGACGCCGGCGTTTACCGACAAAACCCTGCCCGCAGGCCTCCAACATGCGCACACCACCCGCGCCGGCGTTTGGGCCAAAATCGTGGTCGCCTCGGGCACGATCCGCTATCACATTGAAACGACCGGCGTTGTCTACACGCTCAGTCCAAAACTGCCGGGCATTGTCGTCCCCACCGTCCCCCACCACCTCGAAGTGTGCGGGCCGGTCGCGTTGGTCATCGAGTTTTATCGACTGGGCGAGCGCTCCGATTAATTTTGCACATACAAAAAACCGGTCCGCGCGGGCACATAGGCTCCGTCGCGGCCGGGTAAAGATTTCAGAAGTTTTTAGGACGCCACTTTGACGATGTCACGTCGATGCCGCCGCCGTACCAAGAACCGCAATAGCGAACGGTTGGCCTTGGCTCGGTTGCAGGGCTCGCAACAGGGCACCAGGTTGCTCGGCTCGGAGGTACCCCCCCGCGATGCTGGGATCACATGGTCCCGCGTCATCGTCCGTCGTGTCAGCCGAACACCACAGTAGGCGCACATGATATGGACGTTCCATTGGTAAAACAGGTATTCACTCTCAAAAACGCGATCGAGTTGGCCGCGTAAAACGGCTCCGATCGATACCCTCTTGTGCTTGCTGATTTCCCGGAAGCGGGCCAGTCGACCCCCCGGCGTCCCCCGAAGCAAACCCTTCCGCCGAAGGTGTCGCTGCAAGTAGTACGCACGATCCCGCTCCGGGCGGGGAGTTCGAGTGTCGTAGGTGGTCTTGATCGCTGTCTGCATCACCATCCTCCTTTTTCCACCGCGTGCGGCGTGCTCAAGGAGGTCACCTAAAATCACTCATCCCCCGAAAACAACATCCACGGGCCGGTGGCGCCCGAACCTGATCTTACCTGTGTTCATGGTCTTCAGCCCAGATTTTTCAGGACTCGCGAAATTGCTGCCTGCCCCATGAGGGTTTCTGGGAACAAGGTCCGTGCCGGAATCGAACCAGCATTAACTGGGTTGCAACCAGGTGTCATTCCATTAGACCAACGGACCGATTTGGTGCCCGATCGAACAGATCGGGCAAATGAGCTCAACGAGCTCAAACAGGGGGGACAGGACTTGAACCTGCAGCCATCAGACTTGGGAACTGACGCTCTAACAATTGAGCTACCCCCCTCGATGTGCGCGAATCAATCACGCACACCACAGATGACCGCACCGACAAACATGTCCCCTAGAACATGTACAAAATTGATTGTGCGAAAGCCGTAACATCTTTGCCTCCAGAATGTCGCGCGACACGTCGCACGATGTGCTTTGGTGTATACCCACCAAAACCGGAACAGGGGGGACAGGATTCGAACCTGCAACCCTCAGACTTGGAAACTGCCGCGCTTCCGTTGCGCCACCCCCCTTTGTGACCTGCAATTTTAAGCAGGCCACTGGCCATCACCACAGACGATCGAGAACTGTTGCCCGCTCGCCGGGCTGGCCAAAAACTTGGTTGTACTTTTCATTGGTATCCTCCTCGTCGAAGTGATCGTGATGGAGATGGCGGGGCTCGAACCCGCGGCCTCCTGGCTGCGAACAAGGCGCTCTCCCACCTGAGCTACATCCCCAAAATTTATTGTATATCCATGGAGACGATGGGAATCGAACCCACAACCTTCTCGTTGCAAACGAACTGCTCTCCCAGTTGAGCCACGTCCCCAAATATTTTGATGTCGATGGAGTCGGTGGGATTCGAACCCACAACCTTCTCGGTGCAAACGAACTGCTCTCCCAGTTGAGCTACGTCCCCAAATATTTTGATGTCGATGGAGTCGGTGGGATTCGAACCCACAACCTTCTCGCGCACACGAACTGCTCTCCCACATTGAGCTACGTCCCCAGATTTCTCGATGTGATGGAGTCGGTGGGATTCGAACCCACATCCTTTTGCTCTCCCGACTTGAGCTACGTCCCCAAAAGTTTCTTCGATGTTGATGGAGTCGGTGGGAATCGAACCCACAACCTTCCGCCTGCCAGACGAACGCTCTCCCGGTTGAGCTACGACCCCGGGATGTGGATGGAGGGACTCGAACCCCCAACGCCCGATTTAGAAGAACGGTGCTCTGTCCGTTGAGCTACATCCACATGGTGGTTTCGGGCGACCACCTGTGTCTTCGTTCATCAATCTGTTGCATCATCATGTTTCTCCGTACTTTCAGTGTGGATCGAGGGATTCGAACCCCCAACCTCCGGTTTAGGAGACCAGCGCTCTGTCCAATTGAGCTACATCCACATGGTTTATTGATTTTCTCGAAGTGGATAGAGGGACTCGAACCCTCAACCTCCGACTCGGCACGCCAGCGCTCTAGCCAATTGAGCTACATCCACATATTTGCGTTGTCCTCGGTGAAGTGGATAGAGGGTCTCGAACCCTCAACCTCCGGCTTGGCACGCCAGCGCTCTACCAATTGAGCTACATCCACATGTTTTACAGTGTCCTCGGTGAAGTGGATAAAGGGTCTCGAACCCTCAACCTCCGGCTTGGCAAGCCAGCGCTCTACCAATTGAGCTACATCCACATGTTGTTTGGGTGGTCTATCGAAGTGGATAAAGGGACTCGAACCCTCAACCTCCGGTATGGGAAACCAGCGCTCTTGCCAGTTGAGCTACATCCACGTGTGTCTATTTGTTCGTACTTCTCGGTCGCCTCGAAGTGGATAGAGGGACTCGAACCCTCAGCCTCCGGTGTGGAAAACCAGCGCTCTAACCAAATTGAGCTACACCCACGTATTGTTTTTATGCGATATGGAAGAAGGGACTCGAACCCCTATCCCCGGCTTCGGACGCCGGTACTCTCTCCACTTGAGCTACTCCCACAACTATGTGCGTGAAGGGACTCGAACCCCTATCTCTGGCTTCGCACGCCAGTACTCTATCCACTTGAGCTACACCCACAGATTTTTATGTACAACGGATGGTGATTTCACCGGCAAGCGGTTGCTATCTTGTGTCCGCTTGTTCCTAACTCTCTACGTCACTCAGTCTATGTTGATTCAATGTTTTTGCAAGAACTTTTTTCGATTATTTTCATGTGCATCAAGTTTGGTTGTATCAGCACATTAGTCGATTCCCCTGCGCGCAAACTTGGTGCGGGCAAGCTCTGACTCAAAGATTTGCAGGGTGAAGTCTGCGGTTTGCCGCAGCCGGGTTGAAAACCCCGAACCCCAGCGCTCCCGGGTGCCACGCAGCAGCTCGGTCACGGCGACCGACTTGCCACGGGATTTGACATACTCGACCGAAGGAATCATGTCGGCGTCGCCCGAAATCAAAATCGCGACATCGTAGGTCTCGACCAGGGCAACCATGTCCACGGCCAGCGAGGTATCGACACCTTTTTCTTCGAGGCTCTTTGAATGTATATTCACTTTCCATTGGCCAATGTCCTTGATGTCGATAAATTGGGTTCCCTGACGGATCGTGCGGTAAAACCTGCGCATGTTGTCGAGGGTGGCGACCTTCTCGTCGTACCACGCTTTGCGCTCGCGCTTGTAGGTGCTAAACGCCTCGACGGTTTGCTCGGGTAGACCCAAGTTGGGATGCCGCTCCCGCGCTTCGGCGAGATACAGTCGACGGGTTTCCTCGTCGCGCTCGAACATCCGGTAAAGATGCCCCTGCGCCCGCTCGCTGGTAAAATCCCAGGGGTCGATGTGACCGACTGCGTACCAGTAGACGCGATGGAGCTGGGCCCTCGCAGACCGCGGTTCGTAAAACATCCCGCGCCATTGCTCGGTCGCCTGCTCAAAAATATGTCGGAAGAACGCTTCATAGTCGGTCACTCGCAGGTCTAGGCCCTTGAGGGCGCCAAACAGATTCGAGAAGTCGACAAAGAGACTAAAACGGCCCATTGCAGGCAGTGTACACGGAAGGAGTGGGGATCGAACCCACAAGGCCCAAAAGACTCGCCGGGTTTCGAAGCCGGTGCCGTCGCCATCCGTCGGCTTGCCCTTCCAAAGTTCATCGATTCTCGCTGTATTCGCTATCTGTGCATGTTCACCTCATATGCAGAAGACTCCTGCTGTGCTGACGGAAAGGGGGAGGATCGAACTCCCAAGGCACCCTCTTCAGGCACTCCACCGGGTTCAAACCGGTCGCCGTCGCCAGCCTTCGGCTTGCCTTTCCTGTTGGCGCTCGCGGGGTGGGGGTCATTCCCACAGGTCCGCGAACTTACGATTTCTTGCTACTACAACGGAAGGGGTGGGGATCGAACCCACAAGACCCGTAGGTCAACGAAACTCGAATCCGGTGCCTTCGCCAGCCCTCGGCTTGCCCTTCCAAAAAATGAATGTGTGTCACTCCTCAAAGACGATAGAAAAGAAACTTGTTTGTACAACGGAAGGGGTGGGGATCGAACCCACGCTGGCGCGTTGCCAGTCCACCGCTTTCCAAGCGGAACCCATTACCACTCGGGCACCCTTCCCGACGGAGAGAGGGGGAATCGAACCCCCGCTGGACATACCAGACCATGGTTTAGCGGACCAGTGCCTTACCACTCGGCCATCTCTCCAAATCGCAAAACGCCGACCCCGAATGTCCCACTGGTGTTGGTTGCATGCACATCTTACCTGCGACACTGGCAGTTCACTGACAGATTGCCGTCTGTCAGCACGCCAGTTGCCAAGTTTGATGGCAACACCCAAGCATCAGTGGGACACTCGGGCTAGCCACGCGCGGTCAACTGCTGGCCCCGGTCTTCAGGGACCTCAAAAGGCCTCAAAAGCACCGGAAACCTCAACTACAGGCAGTTTTACGCCACGCGTGGCGATCGACTGAGGGAGCCTGACCCGCGACCTGCGAGACGTCCGGAGCCCCACGCACACGATCCCCACAGCCGTCCAGGGCCTGTGAAGTCGTTGCTAGCTCGACGCAAGATCTCGTAGGTCGTCATCATGGTTCCACCTCTACTACGCAACCGAGAGTACAGGTATTTACGAACATGTCAACCCAAAGCCAAAACTTTTTGTCGATTTTTAAAACCAGCGCGAATGCGTCGCATCTCGATAACCGCGCCTCCAGTTGCAAGGGCCTTCGAAACCTACCCAGCAGCCGACTCCGCCAAGCTTCCTACAACCCACAAGCGAACGACCACCCCGCGCCACAACCACAACAACTCTCGCCGCTAGGAGGAGCTTTATCTGAGGGGGCAAAGGCTGCGAGTAGCGAACGTCAGGTGCGGAAAAGATGAGGTGTGCGTGCTAGCGATGGCGTACCACCATCAACTTAAATGCACATGCATTAAAACCCAGGCAAACACTGCATCTCTCAGGCAATCCGCCGCCGCCGGCACCTCCCCGAACAGACCGCCACGCAATCCACGATGAACATCGCACCGCATGTTTGTGAGAGCACGACGGCGGCATTGCGAGACGTTTGCCAACGACCAAGGAGCAACGTTGCTGGGTGCAGAATGTGCAATGTCCTCGACAAACTGCCCAAGCGCCTTCAACCAAAGCCAAGAAGATGCTCCGTGGAATCATGCACGCCGATTCCCTCAACGATGCCAACGACGCCATGGATGCTTTCAAGCCGGGTTCAATCCCAAGCACGAGCGAATCATTACTTGCTTATTCAAGGATTGGGAGCAGCTGCAAACGTACTGCTCACTTCCAGTCGAGCACTGGGTCTATCTGCGAACAACCAACATCATCCAATCTTCCTTCGCCACGCTCCGCCTGAGGCACCGAGTCACGAAGGGCTCAGGCTCCCGCACCAAGTGAATCTCGATGGCTTGCAAGCTCCTCACCATGGCCAGAAGCGTTGACGAAATAACTGAACGGCCGAAAATTGCTTCCCCTAGTCCGGCCGGCGAGTCGTTCGTCGACGGAGTTCAAATGCGCGAGCAGGAGACCGCCTGACCATGCTGGGCGATTGGGGTCGACACCTCTCGCGTCAACCATTCAACGCCCACCTCTCTCCCGCCAAACCTTCTACGCCCACACACCCGCGCCAAACCTGCTTCCACGACACCTCCCGCGCCAACCTTCAACCTTTTTCCACGACCCAAACCTTCTACGCCCACACCCCTCTAAAACCTGCTTCCACGACACCTCTCCCGCCAAACCTTCTACGCCCACACACCCGCGCCAAACCTGCTTCCACGACACCTCTCCCGCCAATTCTTCAACCTTTTTCCACGACACCTCTCCCGCCAAACCTTCTACGCCCACACCCCTCTAAAACCTGCTTCCACGACACCTCTCCCACCAAACCTTCTACGCCCACCTCTCTCAGGCCAAACCTTCTCACACGCCCGTCCCAATCACCTCCCGCCAAACCTTCAACCTTCTTCCACGACACCTCTCGCGCCGAAGATTTTCCCCTGGATGGTCTAGGGGGAAATCGGCAAGCGAGAGTTAGCGGGCCCGAGCTCGCCCGGGCTTACACGCCAAAATCCGAGCCAGATGCCGCCCCTGAGCAGTCCACCCCTCCTCGTAGCGCACAGGATCAAGTCCCTGGCACAACTCTCGCAACTCGCCTCGCTCTAGCAAATACCGGCGACTTGGTTTGGCGTGGCTTTCGAGGTTGGTCACGGTCGGCTGGCAGATCAACAGCCATCCTCCCGGTGCTAACCGGTTAATGAAGTCGCGATATAGTGGGCGATACAAGTAGTTGAAACAGACGATCACATCCCATGTACCATCATCGATTGGGCTGTTGGGCAGACTGTCCTGTTCGAGGTCGAGGCAGGCCGTTGCAAGCTCGAGTCCCAGCATGTCGGCGCGGGCTTGGGCGAATGTCAGGGCCTGGTCGGAGATGTCGACGAGGGTGGTTTGCAACCCCCGCCTGGCTAGCCAAAGCGCGTTGTGACCGGTTCCGCCGGCGACATCGAGCGCGCTCCCGGTAGCTGGCAATTGGCCGCCCCACTCGTTGAGCACCCACGAGGGCGCACGGGCGACATGGGTCTTCGCCTGATAGTGCTTGTTCCACCGGGTACGGTCTTCGGCTGCCATAAACAATTCTCCTATGTCGCCACGGTAGACGATTGCGTCGACGATCGCAAAATGCCGAACGCGGTTCACAATAACTGGCGGTGTCACGTTGCAAAATCCCCAAGGGTTTTTCGCAACGCGACACGACCGGGCCACATGGGACAGGCCGACGGTCCGGTGGGCCATCTTCATTAACACGCGCGCAATCCACGATGACAGTTCGCGAAAATTGCGCGTGCAACAGTATCGCGAATCAACGCCCCATCGAGCCGCGCATGCGATCCAAAAATGCCTTGCTGCCCTTGGATATCTCGCGCGAAACGATGCCCTTGATCATCTTGGCCAACAGGCGATTGACCTGCATCTCACACTCCATACGCGCCTTGTAATGCAGACGCGAGCGCCCCGAGCCGGCGTCGGAAAACCGGATCGTGCCCGACGACCAGACGTTGCCGCTGCCGATCGTCTTCCACTCAAACAGGTCGTCGGAGGCGAATCCGTACTGGGCAGTGTAGACCCCGTTGAAGGTCACGCCCTTTTCGGACTTCGGCTGAAGCACGTAGTGGATCTTGCCGTCTCCCTGGTCCTCCCAGCGCTGTAGATCGCCGTGATTCTTGGCGATCTGCTCCGGGTTTCCGAAGTGCTTTTTGGCAACCTCGGGTTCGACATCGACGGTAAAAGTCTCTTCGTACTCTCCAGCAAATCGCGCCATGGTTCACTCCTGTCGCCTGTTCGAGCGACTTCGCGGGAGCATACACGCCCGCGATCGGCGAGACAACGCCACCATCGCAGCGAAAAACTCCGATACCCTTGGGGGCGATGCTGAAAAAGATCCTCCTGGTCCTTGCCCTGCTCCTGCTAGCCGCGGGCGGCGTGGTGTTTTACCTGTGGAACCAGGCGACCGCGCTGCCCGAGTGGTACGAAGACCCGAGCTCGGCCCCCGCGGGTGCGGACCAGACCTGGGTGCTCGTCCCCGATGCCGAGGGCTCAGGCGAGCAGGGCCCAAAAACCTACGAGATGCGCGGGTTTCACAAAAACATCGGCGGGATGGCGAAGGCGCGTAAGGCCGTCAAAGCCTCCCGTGCCAGGCGTCGTGGCGATCAGCTCGAAGCCGGCATGGTGGTCGACATGGGCGAGCTCGACAACGCCGAACTGTCGCAGTCCGACAACGACTTTCTCACCCGCGCGCGCAAGGCCTTTCCGGCACTTAGCGATCGCGATGTTTACATCGGCGTTGAAGATCGCCCCGGCAAGGATGGGTTGTCTTCGGCCGCCAAACTGCGGGTTGGCGACCTGACCTATCCGCTCTCCGATGTCGCCACCAAACTCGGACTGAGCGAGCCCGAATTGCGTCGTCAACTCAACCGCGAGCTCGCCAAAATGAACGCCAATCAGCCGGGTAGCTAGAATCGCGCCAGCCCGCAGCCCAACCCCGTGCTTACCGCTGCGTCGACGCACACGCACATTTGAAACCTCCGGGCCGCGGTTTCGATTCATAGTAGATTGCCCGCCGTGGATTTGACCGAACCCAGCCCGCCCTTGCGCCTAGGCGATGTCCTTGGCCAGGGTGCGGTCGCAGCTGTCCATCGCGCCGTCGACCAAAACGGGCAGGTGTTTGCCGCCAAGCTCCTCCACGACTCGCACGCACTCGACGAGTCTGCGGTTCGTCGATTTCGCCAGGAGGCCGAGCTCCTGACCGCGCTGCGACACCCCAACCTCGTGGGTGTCTATGGCATGAGCCAAATCGAGGGCCGCCATGCACTGCTGCTCGAACTTGTCGAGGGACCCACGCTCGCCACCCTTATCGCAACCCACGCGCCAATGGACGAGGCCAAGCTGCTCGCGCTCGCCGAGCCGATCGCCGCCGGCCTGGCCCATGCCCACAGCGCCGGGGTGATTCACCGCGATCTCAAGCCATCGAATATCCTCGTAAAAGATGGACATACACCTAAAATTGCGGACTTTGGCATGGCCCGGGCCACCAGCTTTGCCGGCATCGACCCCGGGGCATTTGCGATTTTGGGGACGCCCGACTACATGGCACCCGAATCGCTCGACCCACTCGCGGTCGACCCCCGCAGCGATATCTATGCCCTGGGCTGCATCCTGTTTGAAATGGCCTGTGGTCGTCCGCCGTTTAGCGCGGCCACGCCATTTGGCGTGCTCGACGAACATCGCCACAGCCCGGTACCCGCGGTCACCGGGTACAGTCCAGGCCTATCGGCGTTGATCGAAGCCTGCCTGGCCAAGTCACCCGCCGACCGCCCGCAATCGGCAAAAACCGTGGCAGATGCTCTCAAGCGGCTTGCCAGCAGTGGTCAAAGTGCACTTGTATTTACATCTGGAGGTCAGTTGCAGGGCGAGTCGACCTGTGCTGCCTGTGGCCAAGTGATCATTCCCGAGGCCGGCGTGTGCATGGCCTGTGGACTTGTGAGTGTACAACTTTCCCCGGGCAAACACACCGTCCTTGTCACCGGCCCCGGGGAAATCGGCGACAAGCTCGACGCCAAACTGCGCAACAAGCTCGTCGCCTGGCTGCGCGACAACCCGGGCCTGCGCCTCGACCCCAAGCGCCTGGCCAAAACCATTCCGCGGATGCCATTTACCCTGGCCATCAGGCTTGCAAAACCCAGTGCCGAGGCACTCAAACTCTCGGTCGAGCGACTCGGCATGAGCTGTGAGGTCATCGCCGGCAACCAGCTCAAATCCAAGGCGATGCGAACCAAGGCTATCAAGATGGCTGGACGGGTCGTGTTGATCGTGCTGGGCTCGCTCGCGGGTGTGTGGAGCACCTCCGGCGCGGCGTTTGTCGCCCCCCTCGCCCTGGTGGTCGGCGGCCTCATCGGCGGTCTTTCACAGACCGTTTGTGTCACCAAAACCTTGCCGCCCCAGACCAGCCTACCGCCGATGCTGGCCGAATCGGTGGGCAACCTCGCAGCCCGAATGCCGGCCATCGACCAACAACGGCACCGCCATGGACTGCGGGCGGTCGTCAGTCGCAGCGTGGCACTGGCGCGGCTCAACGAAGGCCAGGCCGGATTCGACGAAGAACTTGCACATGCAGTCAATACGGCTACGGTCGCGGCCGCCAAACTCTCCGCACTCGATCGCACACTTGCCTCGACCGACCTCGCCCAACCCGATGATCATACGCGGTCGCTGCTGCACGAGCGCGACCGCTGGTCGGCCCGCCTGCTCGAACTCACGGCCACGCTCGATGGTTTTTACGCACGTATGAGTAGCGCCACCCAGCAACGACAAACCGCCCTGGCAACACTCGAGGCCGACGACGATCCGCTCGCACAACTGCGCCTGCGGGTCGAATCACTCGAGGAGGTGCAAAACCTATGAGTCAAGCTCTCCCATCAATCGTGCATACGCAACAAATTGAGGTCGTGGCGGGCCCGGTGCGTCAGGGCTCGGAGCAGTTGTGGGAGGTCCGCCTCGCCGATGGTCGGGCAGCGGTCCTCGGCGCCCTGTTGCCAGAACTTGCACGTGAGCAGTCGGTTCGGCGCCGATACGTACGCGATGTCGAACGCCAGCGCGCGCTGGTCACTGCCCTCACCGAAAACCCCGGAAACCACGGGCCAGGTATCGCTTCGATCATCGCCAGCGGCCCAGAGCCAGACCCTCGCGACGCCGATGCCGAACCTCCCTGGCGACTGCGCGAACAGCCCCAGGGTACGAGTTTTGACGCGTGGTTGGACAAACGTGCCCCCGCACCGGTCGACGAGGTCTGTGAGCTTGTTGCCCAACTCGCCGACCTTCTACATCGTGTACATGCACATGGTGTGGTGCTACGCGACCTCCACCCCCGGCAGGTTTTGTGCACGCCCGACGGTGGGCTCATGCTGCTCGACACCGGGCTGTCACGGGTCGATGTGCTGTCGACCCGCACGGCCGCTAGTTTGTTGCTCGAAGGCTCTCCCTACGCCTCGCCCGAGCAACTTCGCCACACCACGCTCGACCAACGCTCCGACCTTTTTGGCCTCGGCGTGCTGTTGTTTCGCGGCCTGACGGGGACTCTGCCCTACGGCGATGGCCCGGCATTGTTGCGCGAGACCACCTCGCCACCACCGGTACGCACGCTGCGACCCCAAGTACCCGAGGCGCTTGAAGCTTTGATTCACGCCTGTCTTTGTGCCGATCCCGAGGCCCGACCGGAATCTGCAGCTGCGATTGCGCAGACCCTGCGTGGCCAAAGCCCGCTACACACCCGCGAGCTCGCCCGAATCGAATGCCAAAACTGCGGCGCCCCACTGCGGCTGGGCCAGCGCCTTTGCATCGCCTGTGGGCGCGAGGCTGTGGTGTTTCGCCATGCCAAAAAGGATGCACAAGCAACCTATTCGATCGATTTGACCAAGGCCACGGAAGATGCCGAGTTTGGTCAGCGACTCAGCAATCTGTTGGCATCGATGAGCGACGGGCCGGTGCCATCGCTCAATCTCCTGATCGGCGATCGCCGGATGTACTCCAAAACGGAGCTCAAAACCCGTCACCCGCTGCCCCTTCGGCTGGTCTCAAATCTCACCCATGATTCGGCCCAGGCATTGATGGCCCGACTCGAAGGCGAAAATTTCAAAGTCCGACTCGTCCACGACCAAGCCCCGGCGCGGCTTCCCAAGGCTGCCAAAATCGGATTGGGGATCGCTTCGGCACTCTCCGTGGCGATCTTTGTTGGCATGTTTGCGGCCGGCGCGTCGACCACAGCCCTCGTGCTCGTGTCGCTCGGAATTGCCCTGTGCCTCGGAATTGTTGCCATCTCGATTTACGCGACACAACGCAAGCGCAAGCGCGAACCCAAACTCGGGTTTATCGATCTGCGCCAGGCGCCAACCGCATTGCCCGCATCGGACCCGTTAGTCGCCAAACTCGCAGCCAAACTGTCGCCTGCTACATCGGCAGATGTTCGCGAGCAAATCGGTGAGATGGCATTGTTGATTCAACGGCTTGTCGATCATCGGGCCGAGGTTGCCGGCGATCCCGAGTTTGAGGTGGTGACCGAGCCTGTGGCACCGCTTGTCGACCTGCTTGTTGAACATGTCGACAAACTCGACAAACTCGATGCACAACTCGCCAATCTCGACGAAGGGGCGATGGTTCGAGCCCTGCAAGCGAGTGTCGCTCGCGACGAGCCACAACACACACGCGAGCGATTGCTCGCCGGCCTCGACCAACTGCGTTCACTCGAGGAACAACGGGCTGCCGTGTTTTATCGGCTTCTCGAAGCCACCGCGTTGCTGCGGCGCGCTGCCCAACTCGGGTTTTCGGTGACCGACCCCGACTCCGAGCATCAACGCCAACTCGCGCTCGCTGAGCATACATTGGGGGAAATACTCCCAACTTCTACATAAAGAAGTTGTATCTACGTGCAATCCGCTTCGCATTCTGCGTTCGCCGTGGCTGACTACGAACTCACCGACCAGATGCAGCACAAAAATGTGCACAATCGCCTATTGGTGAACTCGCGTTTTTGCAACCTTACACCGTCGCTATGTGCGTGGACCTTCACCAGCGTGATGGACATGACCACAAAAACATGCACGAGCTGACATATATTCTGGGACATGACTGAGAAGTGGATTCAGCGATTCCTCGCGGTTGGCTTGCTTGCGGTTACTCCTCTGAGTGTCGGTTGTGGTGATGACATGACCGCCACGACCGAAGACGAAACCGATTCGGACACCGACGGCACAACCACCGACGACGAAACAACCGGACCGACCACGTCGACACCGACGACTGCCGGGCCAACCACCACCATGGGTGATGGCGACGGCGATGGCGATGGCGATGGCGATGGCGATGGCGATGGCGATGGCGATGGCGACGGCGATGGCGATGGCGATGGCGACGGCGATGGCGATGGCGATGGCGATGGCGACGGCGACGGCGACGGCGATGGCGATGGCGATGGCGATGGCGATGGCGACGGCGATGGCGACGGCGATGGCGACGGCGACGGCGATGGCGATGGCGATGGCGACGGCGACGGTGACGGCGACGGTGACCCGCTGGTGGATGTCCGCCTGCTTCACCTGTCACCGCAACCCGAGGCCGCTTTGGTCGATGTCTACCTCGATGGTGTAGATACACCGGCCCTCGAGGACGTTCCGTTCCAAGCCGGCTTGCAGGTACAACTTCCTGTGGCGACCTCGTCGATCGATGTCACCCCGGCCGACACCGATCTCGGTAGCTCGGTCCTCAACGTGACCGACCCGATGTTCATGGAGGGCATGAGCTACTCCCTGACAGCCTGGGGGTTGTTGAACGACGAGCAACAGATCAGCGGTACCTACTGGACCGACGACCTCGCCGTGCCCATGGGCCAAACCCGGATTTCCGCCGGGATTGCGACCCTCGCCCTCGGTGACCCCGAGGCCGACCTGCTCGACCTTGTCAACGTCGCGTCCCTGGGCTCGATGGTTCCCGGCGGCGACGCGTTGCACATCGACTACGACCCGCAGGGGCTCGAACTCGGCATCGACGTCGACGAAGACGGGGTCCCCGAGATGGACTTCTCGATCCCCGAGCTCGCCCCCGATGCCCAGTACAACATGTGGCTGTACGACGACGGCGAGGGCAACTACTCGATGATGTCCCAGGCTGTCGACGGCACCACCGAGGCCTACCCGGCCAACGTCTGCGGCAACGATGTGGTCGAAGGCGTGGTCCAGGTTTGTGACGGCGCCGACCTGGCCGGCGAAGATTGCCTGACCCAGGGCTTTGACTCGGGTGAACTCGGCTGTCTCGAAGACTGCTCGGACTTTGACACCTCGCTGTGCGTCAGCGGGATGTGTGGCAACGATGTCATCGAGGGCAACGAAGTCTGTGACGGCGCCGACCTTGGCGGCGAGGACTGCCTCTCCCAGGGCTTTGGCGGCGGCACCCTCGGGTGCGCGATGGACTGCATGGGCTTCGATACATCTGCATGTACAATTTCGTTTTGCAGCAACGACGTCCCGGTCTCGATTCCCGACTCCGACCAAAACGGTGTGACCTTCACCGTCGACGTCCCCGGGAGCGTGACGATCTCCGACGTCAACGTGCAGCTGACGATGGAGCACAGCTGGCTCAACGACACCGAGATGACGTTGACCGACCCGGGCAACAACAGCGTCGACCTGTGGACGACCGTGCCCGACACCAACGGTGGCACCTGTAGCGGCGACGACATGGTCGATGTCGTGCTCGACGACGAGTCGAATAACGCGTTCGAGTGTGTCGAACCGGGACCCCCGTCGATGACCGGTGACTACACCCCCGAAAACCCGCTGTCGGCATTCGATGGCAACGACGCCCAGGGCACCTGGACTGTCCTGGTCCGCGACACCGTCGGTGGTGACACCGGCCAGGTCACCAACTTCTGCCTCGAGTTCAACGCGAACTAAGCGGGCGGTAGCAACGAAGCGGCTGCACCCTCGGGTGTGGCCGCTTTTGTCTGCGCAAAGCAAATAGTTGTCCCCGCCGCCGCCACGCGTTAGTGTGATCCACATGCATACACATCGAGTGTGGGGCTTTTTTGTGTGTATGCTGGTTGCCTGCGGCTCAAAATCGCAACCCCAAGCGGTCCCAGCCACCAGTGCTGCCAAACCAGCGGCGACCAAGCAGGCACCTCCTGCGGTCGCAACACCCGAGGCACCGACCAAGCCCGCGCCCCCAGCCGAAACCCTGCAGGAAGTCGCACAGCTGCAAGCGCGGTTTGCCAAGGACACCTGTGAACCCCAGGCCCTCGCCCGGCTCGACGCGCTTTACCAACAATATGGCGTGGTGCCGAGCTTGGTCGAAGCCCTCAAAGTTGCCTATACACAATGTCGAGCGACGAGCGAGCTTGCCGACCTGCTGGCCGCAACCACCCCCGACTCGGCCCCCGAAGCCCAACGCCTCGCGGTTGCTGCCGCCTACATCCGCGCCACCCGCTACCCACAGGCGATCGACGTGTTGCACCCGCTCACCGCCGATCCCTCGGCCAAAACGTCACAGGCTGCCTGGCTGTTGGGTTACGCCCTGTTTCACACCGGCGACTCACACGGGGCCCTGCCCTGGCTCACCGCAGCACGTGCACATGCAAGCAATGAAGATGCCGCCACCCTCATTGGCCTGGCTTTGATGCACACCGACCAGCTCGATGCGGCCATTGCCGAACTCGAGGCCGGGTACCGGCGCGCCCCCCAAAACCTCGCCCTGTCCCAGGCCCTGACCCGGGCGTACCACCGCGCAGGACGCTATGACGACGCGGCGACTGTGGCCGCAGCGGAACGTACACAACGGCAGGCATTTCAAACTCAAAGCGCAACAAAAGCCCGCCTTTCTGCCATGAGCACGGCCTTTCGCGCGGCCCGGGCAAGCGGCGACACAGACGAGGCCCTACGCCTGCTCGACGAGATGTCCAAGCTGGCACCTGCAAGTATGCGCCGCCAGCTACTCGACGCCAGAATCTCGCTCCTGCGCACCCTCGGCCGCGACGATGAGGCCAGGGTTTTTCAGCAACAAGCAAACGCACTCCCGGCAACTCCATGAAGCAACCAGCCGCACGCCCTACCGCCCCTCGCCCGCGGCCCGGAGCTGACCAAGCTCCGTGTATCAACAACTTTTTTGTGCCCCTCGCCCTCGGGTTCGGGCTCGGCGGGGCACTCACAACCGCATGCGCCCCCGACACGGCCCCCCCGCCAACGCCTGCTCCGTCGCTGTTTACGGACGACAAGCCGGTAAAACCCCCGACACAGCCCGCCCCTGCCGGCGACACGCCGACGACCCAACTCAACTTTGTGGCTGCACCGAGTGCGTGGAAACTGGCATTTACCCACCATGCCGGGCGTTCGCCAGCCAAGTGGATGCCCGAAACCATGACCGGAGGGGTCGCCATTGTCGACATCAACCGCGACGGCGCACCGGATGTTGTGTTTGTCGATGGCGGCGACCTCCAAAACCCGCAAAACCCCGATGTCGGACCGCGCCTGTGGTTATCCACGCCCTCGGGGTTTGTCGACACCACGGCCAGCTTTGGCCTCACGCACCGCGGCTACGGTATGGGCGTTGCCGCCGGAGACTACGACAACGACGGTTGGATCGACCTGTATCTCACGACATATACGGGGGATGACCGACTGCTGCGCAACGAGGCCGGCAAGCGGTTTGTCGATGTCACCGCCCAACTCGGCATCGAACCGCAGGGATGGTCGACGAGCGCAGCGTTTTTTGACCTCGAAGGTGACGGTGACCTCGACCTCTACGTCGCCCGCTATGTCGAGTATGCACTCGACACCACACTCAAGTGCTATCACAGCAAGATCCATGTCTACTGCGCACCGGGCATGTACACACCCCTGCCCGACCGCGTGTTTCGCAACGATAACGGTGCGTTTGTCGACATCAGTGAACAACTCAATCTCGCGCAGCACGCGGCCAAGGGCCTTGCTCTGGCCACTGGCGACTTTGACCGCGATGGCGACACCGACCTCTACGTCGCCGACGATATCTCGCGCAACCTGCTGCTGACCAATGAGGGCGGCACCTTGAAAGAACAGGGCGTACTCGCCGGTGTGGCCTACTCTGAGCTCGGGCGCGAGGAGGCTTCGATGGGGGTTGCGGTGGCCGACAGCAACGACGACGGCCAGTGGGACCTTGCGGTGACCAACTTCCAAGCCGAGCCGACCAGCCTGTACACGCTCAAGGCCCCGGGCGTGTATCGCGAGCGCTCGGACGCCGCGGGCATTGGCGCGAGCTCGCGGGCCCGGCTGTCGTTTGGCATCGCATTTTTTGATGCCGACAACGACGGCGACGAGGACTTGATCACCGCCAACGGCCATATCGCCGACAATGTGGCCAGCTACCGCCAACAGGTTGGGTTTGCCCAACAAAACTCATTGTATATACGTACAGGCCCCGGGACGTTCACCGATGCCTCAAACGCCGCTGGCCCGGCACTGCAACACCGCGGGGTCAGCCGGGGTCTCGCCGTCGGCGACCTCGACAACGACGGCCGCCTCGACTTCATCGTCGTCGACAACGATGGGCCGGCCCAGGTTGTCCGCAATGCCACTGAACCACCGGGCCACTTCCTGAGCCTGTGGCTCGAGGGTCAAACCAGCAATCGCTCGGCGATTGGCGCCACCGTCCAGGTCACGGCGGGCGACAAGACCATGGTCCGCGAAGTCCGTGGCGGGTCGTCGTATTTATCTGTCAGCGACCGTCGGGTCCATGTTGGGCTCGGGGCGACCACCTCGGTCGACGAGGTCGAGATTCGCTGGCCCAATGGCGAGCTGCAAAAACTCGGACCGCAGGCGGCCGACCAATTTCTCCACGTGGTCGAGGGCAAGCCACCGGTTGCCTACACCCCGGGCAAGGAACAGCGACTGCCATGACGTGGACCCGTTCCGTTCAGCGCGCGGCAGGCCTGGCCACGGCCGGGCTAACCATCACGCTGGTGGCCAACAGTGTGTACCTGGTTTCAACCGAGACACCGGGGGCGACATTGTTGCAAATGCAACAGGCCCACAAGCTGCTCGGCCTTGGCCTGGGCGTTGCCCTGCCGCTGTTTGTCTGGACCCACTATCGCCTGCACGCACGCCATCGCAACGTTCGCGCCAAACGCATTGGCAAAACCACCGCATGGGTCGCGGCGATCGGCTGTGTCACCGGGTTTTTGCTGTGGGGCCTGGGTAAAAGCAGTGAAACCATTTACCTCGTGTATCTACATGAGCTTGGCTTTGCCAGTTCATTGCTTGTCTATGTGTGGCACCGGCAACGGGCCAAAGCCCGCCGCCCATGGTGGCCCGAGTGGCTTGGGGTGGTGCTGGCAGCAGCGTTGTTGGCCGCGGTGTTCGTCGGCCAGGCCAACCACACAAACCATGCCCCGACCGAAACCGCCGTAGAGGTCGCGTTGCTGCAACCGGGTCTGAGCCAAACCCAAACCGTCGATGGCCATGTACTCGCGCCGCAGGACCTCGCCAACCCGGGGTATTGCGCCCAGTGCCACCCGGCAATCGCCGAGCGATGGGAGGCCTCGGCCCACCGCCACAGTTCGCTCAACGATCCGTTTTATGCCAAAACACTTGCATTTGCACAGGAGCATCGGTCGCCCGAGCAACTCAAGTTTTGCGGGGGCTGCCACGACCCACAACTATTGCTGACAGGGCGTATGGACAGCCACCCCACCCCGGCATCCCCGGGGGCGGACGAGGGCATTACCTGCCTTGGCTGCCACGCGATTGTCGAGCGGCCAAGCCGGGTGGGCAACGGCAGCTACATCGTTGCTCCGCCGCAGCACTATCCCGACTACAACAGCCCCGATGCCGATGCCCGTGACCGCAGCAATCGCCTGCTGCGCAGCAAGCCCCAGCAACACCGCCAAAGCTTTGCCCCCGACCACCTCCACAGCCCAGAGCTGTGCGGCGCCTGTCACAAAGCACATATCCCCAAGGCGCTCAACGACTACCGCTGGATCCGTGGGCAAAATGAGTTTGATGCCTGGCACGACAGTGGAGCCGGTGGCTACTCGGCCCGCACATTCTTTGCCCCCGGCGCGCAAAAACGTTGCCAGGATTGCCATATGCCCAAGATTACGGCAGACGACCCGGCAGCCGACAGCGATGGCAAGGTCGCCGACCACGGGTTTTTAGGTGCCAACACAGCGCTCCCGGCCGCCCTCGATAACACCTCGTGGCAGACGCGAAATGCCGAGTTTCTCCGGGGTGTGGTCTCCCTCGATATCGCCGCGGTCCAGCGACAAGATGTACCTACACCAGATCGCGTGCTCGCCCCCGCGGCGCCGCTCAGCCATCCGGCCAACGCCCCACTCATTTTTGACATCGTCGTCCGCAACCGCCGCAGTGGCCACTTTTACCCGGGTGGGATCACCGACCTGCGCGAGGCCTGGCTCGAAGTTCAGCTGCTTGCCGAGGACGGTCGGGTCCTCGCGGCCAGTGGTTGGCTCGAACCAAATGGTGGGCTCGAACCGGGTGCCCACCGCTGGAACTCGGTGCTACTGGGCCCCGACAGCGAAACCTTGCATGTACATAATGTTGAGGATACCCGGGTCGTGCTGTCGTCGCGCCGCATCATGCTCGGCGCCTCCGATGTGATTCGGGTTGCCGTTTCGCCGCCAAACACCCCCTCAACCCTTAAGGTCCGCGTGCTCGACCGCAAGTTTCCCCAGGACTATGTCCGCTTTGCCCTCGGCGAGGAGGCCTTGCCTGTGCCGGTTGTCGAGGTTGCAACCACCTCACTCGCGCTCAAACCCGGAGCCTGGAACCCTGTCGAGCCGCCGGCAGACAGCGGAGCCCGGCTGCGGGACCTCGGGATTGCCCACCTCCTGCGGGGGGACACACAGTTGGCAAAGGCGGCTGCCATGGCGGCTGCCACCCGACTTCCCGACGACCCGGGACCGCACCTCGACCTCGCCCGCGGAGCCCTCGCCGACGGGGCGATCGACCTCGCCGAGGCACACCTGCGCGATGCAGATAAACGCGCCCCCGGCCACCCAACTGCGGCCTGGCTGTTGGCCCGCGTACATCAGGCCCGCGGTGACCACCTCGGGGCGCTGCAACCCCTGGCAGTCGCCCTTGCCGCGTTTCCCCGCGACCGCGAGCTTTTGCTTATGCAAGCAAATTCCCAATATCGCCTAGAACGCGAAGACCAAGCCCTCACAACGCTTCAACAAATCCTCGACATCGATCCAGAACACCTCGGTGCCCACGCCCTGCTGACACGCATCTACGGTGAACAGGGCAAGGCCGAGGCAGCCGCCCGGCATCGCCAGATCTGGGACCAGGTCCGCCCCTCGAGTGCCGACCGGGTCATCACCCAACGCGCGCGCGAGCGCGACCCGATGTTGAGCCGACGGGCTGACCGACAGTACATCCTCGAGCTTGCACCCCCGCCCGCCGACGCAGAGTTTGTCACCGCCGACTAGGGCGAATGCGCGAAGGGTGCCCCAGCCCGGGCATTGCCCGTGTGAGGCCGCCGTGTGAGACTTTGCCGACTCACCGCCTAAGGCCCACCATGCGCATGCGTCCGTGTTTTCTCGCTGTCCTGCCCTGTCTCTCGTTGCTTGCGTGTGATGCCCTCACGCAAACCGATGGGGCCAAAAAGCCCGCCAATAAGTCGGTGAACTCGGACAAGCCTGACGACTCGAAAAAGGTAGCCGGCGACCAAACCGCCAAGGCCGACGAAGCGCCCGGTGACCAACCGGCCAAGACCGACGACAAAGCCCCGTCGACCGACACACCGAAGACCGCCGAGGGCGACGGGACCAAACCCAAGTCCCGCAGCCACCTGGCCCAAAAGACAACCGGAAAAGCTGTCAAATTAGAGCAGGCCCCGGCCGAGCTGCGCAAGGCGTTTTGGACCGCGCTCAACGACGGTCGCAAGCAGACTGCCGGCAAACAATACGAGGCTGCGATCGCGGCCTTCGACCTCGCCCTGACCAAGATCCCGGACCATCCGCGAGCCCTTTCGGGCCGGGGGTATGCCAAGTACCTCGCCGGTAAACTCGACGAAGCCGAGGCCGACTTTCACAAAGCCCTCTCCGCCCCCGGGACCCACAAGCTTGAAGCCGCGATTGCCTTCAACCTCGGGTTGGTGGCTGAAAAACGTGGCGATACCCAGCGTGCCCACGGCTACTTTTCGCTGTCCAACACCCTGCGCCCGACCAAGGCCGCCAAGGCCAAGATCGAGGGGGACACCAAGGCCTGCCCCGTCGAAGTTGTGCCAGCCGCGATTGAAAGCGAGCTCTACGAAAACTGGCAGGAACTGTGGAGTAAGCTGGCAAAGCGCCATCTCGTCGACACCGAAAACCCACCTAAAAGCGAGGCCGAGGCGCGTAAAGCTGTATGTACATCCGAAGACCTCACGGACCGCGGGGCCGACCCATTCCCCGCCTGTGAATCGGGTGGGCCGTGGCTCGTCAAGTACTACTACGACGATGGTGCCCATGCGCTGGTCGTGATCGAGACCGCCGATGCCGACCAGCTGCGGTTGACGTTTTTGGGCGAAGCCGGTGGCGGGCGCTGTGGCGCTGACAGTAAGGCGAGCATTACGGGGGACTTCAGCGGGGCGGTCGTCCACTGGGAGGTCAACGAATATGTGCCGATCGACGTGATGTACAACGACGACGATGAGATCGTCGACTGTACCACCGACGAGTGCTTTACCGCCTGCGCCGACGAGCAGGACAGTACCGCCACCGATTTTATCTTTCACCCATTCAATGCAGACACAACTATTATTCGCAGCCCGACCGACAAGGCCGGCAAGGCGAGTGTGCGGGTGACCCTCGACAGCAACGAGATTGTCCTCAAGAGCGATACCTGCGAGCAACGTATGCCGGTCCGCGACAAGGTCTAGGCCACCTCTTGACCTGCGAGCAACGTATGCCGATCCGTGACAAGGTCTAGGCCACCTCAAGAGCGATACCTGCGAGCAACGTATGCCTGTCCGCGACAAGGTCTAGGCCACCTCTTGATCTGCGAGCCTGTCCGCGACAAGATCTAGGCCACCTCTTTACCTGCGAGCCTGTCCGCGACAAGGTCTAGGCCACCTCTTTACCTGCGAGTAACGTATGCCGATCCGTGACAAGGTCTAGGCCACCTCAAGAGCGATACCTGCGAGCAACGTATGCCGGTCCGCGACAAGGGCTAGGCCACCTTCTTGGTGTAGCGACACACTCCGGCGCAACATATCCGACAACCCCGTCCACGATCCGCCGGCGCAGCGACTGCGAACCTCCTGCCATCACCCGCGCGTGGCGGTATCCCGTGCGCGGGGTTTTTGTATATGCGCGGTTTTATTGTACATGCATAACTCTGGTGTTTGCGTACATGTCGTCCCCTGCAAACGATGTGTAGCCAAACGCCACCCACCTTTAAAGTGGGGGTATTTCGACCCCGACAAAAGTGCTTGGCGGGCGTACTTCTTTTGGACCAGTCTGCGGGTAAACACGGTATTCTCGCTGTCATGTTCGCACACCCGTGGACCCGGAGTGCGCAGCGTTGGTTGCTCAGCGCCGTGTTTTTGCTGGCCTGTGATAGGGAAGTTGAGAAGGAAAGTGTCGAGATCGACAAGGGCCCGCCACAGGTCGCGACCCTCACCGCCGAGGCGATCGATTGGTCGGACACCATCCACGGGTTTGGCGTGATTTCCTCGAGCGCGGAGGTTGAGTTGTCCGTGCCGTTTTCAGCCAAGGTCGATGAAATCAAGTTTGCCGAGGGTGCGCGGGTCGAGGAGGGCCAGGTGCTCGTCAAGTTTGAGGCACTGACCCGTCGCCAACGTCTCAAACAATCGCGGGCGTCACTCAATGACATCAAGGGTGCACTCAAACGAGCGCGCAGCGACCTCGAAAAAACCCGGGTGCTCCTGGTCCAAGCGGCGGCCTCGGCAGCCGATGTCGAAACCGCCGAAGATACCCTGCGCCAAACCCAAGCACGTTACGACGATGCCATGGCCAACCTGCGGCTGGCCGAACACGATGTCCGCGAAACAACCCTGCGCTCACCGGTATCGGGGGTGGTCCAAAGCCGTTCGGTCGAGGTTGGCGAAACCGTCAATGCCGGTGCTGCGCTGGCCGTGATTCAGGCCGTCGATACCCTGCGGGTCGAAACCTATGTCTCCGAACGCGAGGTCAACACCATCGAAATCGGAGGTACGGCCACGGTCACCAGCGCCGGCGCTCGCGGGCAGACCTACGAAGCCCGCGTCGAATCGATCGGGATCAAGGCCGACCCCGAGACCGGCAACTTTCCGGTCAAGCTAGCCCTTGCAGATACATCTGGTTTGTTGCGGCCGGGCATGACCGCCCGCATTGCCATGCGAGGAGCCGCCGTCCCTGACACCATTGCGGTGCCCACACGGGCGGTCGTCGACCGCCACCGCGAACGCGTGCTGTTTGTTGTCCAAGACGGAAAGGCGGTCGAGCGACGCCCGGTTTTGGGCCTGACCGACGGTGCCTGGATCCCCGTCTACGAGGGCCTCAACCCAGGTGAGGCGGTGATTTTAGAGGGTTTGGCCCACGTCATCGACGGGGTTGCTGTCGTCGATCAACCGGTCGAAAATCCACCTGCGCCACCGAAACAAGCTGTATCTACAAATGAATTAGACGACGGCCAAAACGAGCCCGACGACGACGCTCCCGACGACAAAAAAGCCGCGGAGGAGCAAAAATAATGGGCGCGCTGATTGCCTACTTTGCCCGCCGCCCGTTGATTGTCAACGTGCTGATGATCGCGGCAATCCTGGGGGGGCTGATCGCCACCCGGGTGATGAACGCCGAAACCATGCCGCAGATCGACATGGGGACGGTCTCGATCAGCACTGTCGATCCTGGTGCCGGCGCCGAGGATGTTGAGCTTTCGATCACAGCACCTATCGAAGAGGAGGTGTTGAGTGTCGACGGAATCGACAAGCTGACGTCTTCGAGTATGGAGGGGATCTCGAGCATCACCGTGACGCTCGATCCAGACCTCGAAGGTGACGCCAAAAAACAGGCGCTCACCGACCTGCAAAAAGCGGTCGACCGGGCGGCCTCGAAGCTGCCGACAGACCTGCCGCAAAAGCCATCTGTCACCGAACTCTCGTCGTCAAAGGTGCCGGTGATGGAGCTCCACGTCGCTGGCGATGTGCCCGAAGAGACACTTCGGGTGGTCTCGCGCCAGCTGTCGGAGGGCCTACGCGAGCTCGATGGTGTGGCCGGTGTCGACAAGGTTGGCATGCGCGACCGCGAGGTCCGGGTGATGCTCGACCCCGAGAAGCTGCATCACCTAGGCGTCTCGATCGATGAAATCCGCGGGGCGATCACCCGGCGAAATGTCCGGGAGTCGGGCGGCGCGTTGGAGGCGTTTGCCACCGAAAAACAGATTTTGACGGTCGGCCAGTTCGACTCTCCACGCGATGTCGAGGAGGTCATCATTCGCTCGCGCGGGCCGGGCAATGATGTCCGGATTCGCGATGTCGCCGAGGTCGTGCTCGACTATAACGATTGGGGCGTGCAATCGCGGTCCGATGGCCAACTAGCTATCGTGTTGTCACCGCGCAAAAAAGCCGACGCCGACGGAATCGCCACGGCCCAGCAGGTTCGCGGGTATATCGACAGCGCCCAACAAAACCTCCCGCCCGGGGTCGAGCTGCGGATGGTCAACGACATCTCGCGGTTTACCTACGACATGCTCGACATGTTGCTGTCCAACGCTCTGTTGGGTTGCGCCCTGGTGTTTTTGGTCCTGCGCCTGTTTTTTGACGGCCGCATGGCGTTTTGGGTGAGCGTGGGCCTGCCGGTGGCAATCTGCCTGACGTTTTGCGGGATGGCACTTTGTGACCTCAACCTCGACCTGTTAACGCTGACAGCCCTGATCTTGATGTTGGGTATGTTGGTCGACGATGCGATCGTCTCGGGCGAGAGCATTTACCACGCCCGTGAGCAGGGGATGTCGCCGCTCGAGGCCAGCGCCAAGGGGGCCCAACGGGTCGCTCCTCCGGTGCTCGTCAGCGCCCTCACAACCATGCTTGCATTTGCACCGATCGCATTTTTGGGCGGGCTCGAAGGCAAGTTTTTATGGTCGATTCCGGTGGTCGTCACCCTCACCCTGGTGGGCTCGTTGATCGAATGTCAGTGGATGTTGCCGGCTCACCTCGCCCACGGGCCGAACACGCCGGTGACCCAGCGCGGATGGTTTTTGGCCCTGCGCCGCGCCTACGGACGACTGATTCGACTGTTGATCCGCCGCCGGTTTGTCACGATCGGTGTCTTTTGCCTCGGGCTTGTGGGCATTGGTGCATTCGGAGCCACGGCTGTTGGGTTTAACCTCTACCCCGAAAGCGAGGCCGACCAGTTTGTCGTCGAGTTTGCCCTGCCCCAGGGGACACCTTTGGAGACGACCCGCGAACGCGCCGAGCAAATTGAGCAAATGATCCGCGATGAGGTCCCGGCCGCGGACCTCGTCAATGTCAGCACCCGGCTCGGACAGGGCGGTGGCGGAGCCCTCGGTGGCAGCGGAGGGTCAGACCCGGCCAAGGCGCGGATGACCGCCTACTTGCCGCCTCCGAGTGAACGTTCGATCAAGTCGAGCGAGGTCGTCAAAACCCTGCGTGCCCAGTTTGATGCGCTCAAGGGATTTGAACAACTCGACGTCTCGGCTTCGGGGGGCAAACCCACCGCAGGTGCCCCGGTCGAAGTTGAGATCATCAGTGGCGGGCCCGGGCGCCTCGCCGTTGCAGATGCAATGGTTGCATTTTTAGATGCCCACGAGGGCGTGACCGCGGTCGACACCAGCTACAAACCAGGCAAGTCGATCGTTGAGCTCGAGCTCCACCACGATGCGATTGCCGCCCGTGGGCTTTCGGTGCGCGACATCACCGACGCCGTGCGGATTGCCTTTGACGGGGCGACGGTCGACGAGGTCCGCACGCCGGAGGAGACGGTCCGGTTTCGTCTGCAATACGCCCGCCGGGATCAGGGCAAACTCAAAACCTTGAAGGGCCTGACCCTGCTCAACAGCCAGGGGAAAAAAGTTCGCTTGGATGGGCTGGTGACCCTGCACGAGCGCCCGGGCCAGGCGGCCATTCGCCGCTACTTTGGTCGGCGGGCAATCACCGTGACCGCGCAGATCGACCGCGATGCCATCACCGTCGAGGCGATCAACCGCGAAGTGCGTGAACACCTGGCAGCCTCGGGACTGCTGACCGAGTACCCCGATGTCCGCCTCCACTACGGTGGCGAGTTTGAGCAACAACAGGCGGCTTTGGGTGGTGTCGCCCTGGCATTTTTGGCCTGCATCACCGGCATTTTCCTGGTGTTGTTGTTGCTGTTTGGCTCGGTCACCCAACCGTTTTTGATTCTGATCGTGCTGCCGTTTGGGCTTTCGGGTGCCATCCCCGGGCTCGCGCTTTCCGGGATGGACCTCAGCATGATGGCGATGGTCGGCCTGTTGGGCTTGGCCGGGGTGTTGGTCAACGACTCGGTGGTGATGGTGTCGTCGCTCAACGAACGCAAGGGCGAGCGCCCAATGTTGACCCACGAGGAATTGTGCGACGGGGCCGAGGACCGGCTGCGGCCGATTTTGTTGACTTCGCTGACCACCGTCGCGGGGTTGTTCCCAACCGCCTACGGGATTGCCGGCTCCAACCAGTTTGTCGCGCCGATGGTCGTGGCGATGGCCTGGGGTGTGTTGTTCGGTACGTTTGTCAGCCTGATGCTGCTACCGGCCCTCTACGCGGTCGAGCAGGACCTGCGCCGAGCGTGGGGCAAGATCGTGGGACTGTTCCGGCGTTCATCCGTGGACACGTCTGTGTGATCGTCCTAGCGGGGCGAGTGGTGATTGCCGCTCGCCCACGCTGGTTGCAGATGACTACTTGGCCTGTTTCTTGGCCTGTTTCTTGGCCTGTTTCTCGGCGGCTTTCTTGCGCTTTTTGTCGGCCTTTTGCCTGTGCTTTTTCTCGACTTTTCGCACATGCTTTTCGACCTTGCGCCGGACCTTGTCGGCCAACTCGGGGTCGTGTTTGAAATGGCCTCGGACCTTGCGTTCGAGGGCCTGGGCTTGGCGAGTGAGCTCCGAGGCATCGAACGGCTCGCCGCGCATGACCTGGCGTTCGATCTTCCGCACTTCGGCCTCGAGCTTGCGGGCCTCCCGTTCGATCTCCCGCTCTAGCTCGCGGTTTTGACGGGTCATTTGCTGCTGCACCCGTTGCACGTCACGCTCGATCTCCCGGCGCTGTTCGGCACTGAGACCATACTGCTGCTGGTGCTGGCCGTGGCGGCGCTCGGCATCTCGGTGGCGACGCTCGGCATCTCGGTGGCGGCGCTCGGCATCTCGGTGGCGGCGCTGTGCCTCACGCTCGCGTCGCTGCGCTTCACGTTTTTGCCGCTCGGCATGCCGCTGGTGGCGTGCAATCTCGCGGGCGTGTTGGGCATGGACGCGGCGTTCGATCTCGCGGGCGTGCTCGGCGTGTACCCGGGCCTTGCGCTCGAGCTTTCGGGCCAGACGTTCGAGTTTTTCGGGGTCGATTCCCCGGCGAGCCTCGGCCTGTAACCGCAGGGCTTCGGCTTGCAGTTGGCGGGAGTCGACGACATGGGGGCCATGGCCCCGGCGACCTTTTGCATGTACACCCAAGTTGTGGCGCCGACCGTCGGGGCTCACAATCACGAGCTCACCAGCTTCGTCGGTGCGGATCTCAACCGTCTCGGAGCCGTTGGAGTAGCGATACACAACCGGCTCGTCCCCCGCCGCTGGTTGTCCGGCGATGTGTCGCTGGGCGGCGGCTTCGGTTCGCCGGCTGCGACGGCGCTCTTGCTCCACCACCGATAGGCCACGGCGTGTGGCCGTGAGCTCGTGCTGTGCTTCGGCGACTTCGCGGTCGAGCCTTTGGCCATCGGCGCGGTGTTTTTTGGCCTTGTCGAGGGTCCGCTGCAAACTCTTGCGTTTGCGTTTGACCTTGCGTGCCTGCTTGCGCTCGGCCCTGCGTTTGGCCCGTTGAACAGCGGGCTCGCTGCCGGCCACCCCGGCACCACGGGCATCGTCGGCCTCCTCTGGTTCGGCGGCCGCGAGCAGCGTGGGGTTTGCCAACATCGGCGTCATCATCGACGCGGGTAGCATGGCAAGTCCGGCGCCCCCTGAATCGGCCGCAAAAATATTTGTATGAGCATCTTGAGTGGTGACGTCGACGGGCGATTGTCCGGGCGACCCGGAAACTCCCGGCACACCCAGGGTGACGGCGGTAAATAGTAGGCTGCTGAGTACGACGGACATCCCAAACCTCCGTTTTGGTACGGATTCAAACTGAAGAAGACGCTGGACCCGACTTTTGAGTTGGCTCGCCTGCCCGCTTGCCATCGCCGGTACCGGCCGGGCGTGTGGGCGGACGACCCAGCCGGCAACCTGGGTAAGGCAGCGGGCCAAGGCCAGCGGTTGGCGGGTATGCACCGCCGCCCACTCGTCGCACAAATACTCCGAGTAGATCGCAAGGCGCCGGTTGGCCACGCGGTTGAGCGGCTGAAAAAACAGCACGCCTTCAATGGTTGCCCCAACGATTCGCCACAGCGGGTCGCGACGGACGACGTGGGCGAGTTCGTGGGCGAGCAGACATTCCTGTTCATCCCGGTCAAGCCCGCGGATCACCCTTCGCGGCACACAAATTTCAGACTTGGGGACCCCGAGTGCCAGCGGCACATCGATGCGATGGGTGCAGCTGAGTTCGACATCTTTCGACACCGAAGCGACCGCCCGCAGGTTGTCGAGCATCCACCGCAGGCGACCTTTTTGAATAGTCCGCCGCCCGCGAAGTTGCCGGCCCAACCCCCACCATGCACCGGCGATCCGGGCCGTGCCGATGACAGCACCAAAACACCACAGGCCAAACCCGAGTGCTCGCCAGGGCACGGGATCGCCTCCCGACGTCCCGGTCACCGCCAGCTCGGTCGCAGGTTTGGCGATGGTCTGGCTCGCCTGGTCGCCGGGGCTCTCCGGCAAATCAAATGTATACGCAACGTGACTGGCATCGTGACTGGCAACGTGACTGGCAACGTGACTGGCGACATGGTCGACGACCGGCAGTTCGCCTGGGTCGAGTTTTGCCTGCGAAACCTCGGGAGTCGGGGTGTAGGCCAACACGCCGCCCATGGGCGTGACCCAGCCACCGACCTGTAGACTCGCGGTCACCACCCCGCCGACGAGTGCGGTTTTCCAGGCCGTAACTGCCAGCGCCGGACGGTCTTTGAGGTAGCGGTCGCACAGCCACACCATGCTCAACAGGACCGTGCTGTGGATGGCGTAGGTGGCCAACCAGTCGACGATGGGGGTGATCCATGGGGCGCTCATTGTTCACCCTTTCGACCCGAGGCCTCGGCGATTTGTTTGCGTAGCGCCGCGACTTCGTCCGGATCGACTTCGTGCTCGTCGAGCAGGTGACTGACAAGTGCTGCCTTATCGCCAAAAAACAGGCGTTGGGCGAGTTCAGCGACCATTGAACGCTTGACGCTGCGCTCGCTGACCTGTGGCTGATAGATAAACTTTCGCCCGTGGGTGCGATGCGAAACGACCCCCTTATGCTCCATCTTTTTGAGCATGGTTGCGATTGTGGTGGGCGCGAGCCCATGGCTTTCGAGCAGGGCCTGGTGGACATCGTTGACGGTCGCTTCGCCCCGTGCCCACAACACGCGCATGATCGAAATTTGGAGTTTTCCGAGGGTTTCGCTGCTTCCCATCGCTCGTTTGGCCTCGCCGAAGTATTACCTCGATAGTACTACCCGGGTAGTTGAATCGCGTCAAGCTTCTTTTTCCCGTCCGCCTCAGCGCGATTATGCGCTCGCGGTGATTGCCGCAGGCACCGTGTATGTGCACAAAAAACGGGCGCACTCGCATGAGTACGCCCGCCTGGGTGGATTGACCTTGCCGCTACTTTCTGTCGGCGTATTTCTTGATCAATTCCTCTTGGATGTTGCGCGGCACCGGTCCGTATTTCTCGAACTCCATCGAGTACTCGGCCTTGCCCTGCGAACCCGAGCGCAACTCGGTCGAGTAACCGAACATCTCGGACAGCGGCACATGGCACTCGACCACGGTGGTACCCATGGTGGTCTCGGAGCCAACAATGTTGCCGCGGCGGCGAATCAGTCCACCTTGGACGGTACCCTGGAACTCCTCGGGGGTCTCGACGACGACCTTCATGATCGGCTCTAGGATCACCGGCTTGGCCTTGGTCATGGTCTCGCGGAAGGCCGCACGGGCGGCGATTTGGAAGGCCATGTCGCTGGAGTCGACTGCGTGGGCGCCACCGTCGTTGATCTCCATCTCGACATCGACAACCGGGAACCCGATGAGGCAACCCTTGTCCATGCCGGTTTTGAAGCCGTTGTCACAGGACGAGATGTACTCGCGGGGGATCTTGCCGCCGACGATGTTGTCGACAAAGTTGTAGGTCTTGCTCTCCTCGCGCAGCTCCTCGGGCAGCGGACGCATAAACCCACCGAGCTTGGCGTATTGACCCGCACCACCGGTCTGCTTTTTGTGCGTGTACATGAAAGGCGTCTCGCGGGTGATCGTTTCGCGGTAGGCGACCTGCGGCTCACCGACGACGACGTCGACCTTGTACTCACGCTTCATCCGCTCGATGTAGACATCGAGGTGGAGCTCGCCCATGCCCGAGATAATCGTCTCGCCCGACTCTTCGTCACGCTTGACGCGGAAGGTCGGGTCCTCCTTGGCAAACCGGTTGAGTGCCTTGGAGAAGTTGTTGAGTGTCGATTTGTTCTTGGGCTCGACGGCGTAGCTGATGACCGGGTTGGGAACGAACATCGAGCGCATCGAAAACTCGACACTGCCGTCGTGGAAGGTGTCACCACTGGCGCAGTCGATACCGAACAGTGCAACGATATCGCCGGCACCAGCCTCTTCGATGTCCTGCATTTCATCGGAGTGCATCCGCACCAAACGCCCGACTTTGACCTTCTTTTTGGTCCGGGAGTTGTAGATGAACATGCCCTTTTTGATGCTGCCCTGGTACACGCGAATGTACGTAAGCTGGCCGTACTTGCCGTCCTCGAGCTTGAATGCGAGGCTGCAAAGGGGCTTGTTGTCGTCGCTTTCGAGGACGACTTTTTCCTCGTTGTTGCCGAGGTCAAAGGCTTCGTTGGTGATTTCGGGCGGCGAGGGCAAGTACAGGCCGACGGCGTCGATCATGTTTTGCACACCCTTGTTTTTGAAGGCGGTGCCACAAAACACGGGGGTCAACTCGAGCGACAACGTGGCCTTGCGAATCACCGGAATCATTTGCTCGGCGGTGACTTTTTCGGGCTCGCCTTCGAGGTACATCTCGGCGATCTCATCGTCGAAATCACCGAGTTTTTCCACGAGTAGGGTGCGGTATTCCTCAACCTCGTCGACGAGGTGCTCCGGGCACTTCTCGCGGCGAATGTGCTCACCGTTGTCGCCGTCGAAGTACAGCGCTTCACGGGTGAGGAGGTCGACAACTCCCTCAAATGCATCCTCGGCGCCGATCGGGTAGGTCACCATCACAGCGTTGTGGCGCAGCTTCTCGCGCAACTGTTTGGTGACGTTGAACGGGTTGGCACCCGAACGGTCCATCTTATTGATGAAGGCGATGCGTGGGACGTTGTAGCGGCGCATCTGGCGGTCGACGGTGATCGACTGTGACTGCACACCACTGACCGAGCACAGCACCAAGATGGCGCCGTCGAGCACGCTGAGGGCACGCTCCACCTCGACGGTGAAGTCGACGTGTCCGGGGGTGTCGATGATGTTGATGTGGTACTCGCCCCAGGTGACGTAGGTGGCGGCCGACTGAATGGTGATGCCACGCTCGCGCTCGAGCTCCATCGAGTCCATCTTGGCGCCGACGCCCGACTTGCCACGGACTTCCTCGATCTTGTGAATCCTGCCGGTGTAAAACAGGATACGCTCGGTCAACGTGGTCTTGCCGGAGTCGATGTGGGCAGAGATGCCGATATTGCGAACTTTCGCGAGGTCCATGATGGTTCTCTAGGTGCTTGCGTGTTGCTGGAAGTGCTGTAGGTACGGCTTTGCGTTCACCAATGAACGGGCCGGCCTGGTCCACCGGAAGGATTTGCTGGGGCCCAAGGCGCGCGGAGAATGCCATACAGGCCTCCGGAGGGCATCCCAGATCGCGGTTTCTCGACTGTTTGCAGCGTGACCGTCCACACTGTGGTCGACCACATCTCTCGCCTGCGGGATTCAGGAAATTGCCGATGGGAGCCATCTACATGGATTTCCTGCCACCCCGCCACGGCCGGGCCGGGCCACAGGCCTTCAGACCGGTGTTTCACCGGGATTCTCACGAACCGCGGTCACACATAAGATCGCGGGGTGCCGCTGTCACACCGGCGTCACAAAAGAAAAACCATGCCCGGAGGCATGGTTTCTCGGTTAGTAAAACGATGTATCAGCACATGTCGTGCTGATACACTGGTTTAGGCCGCTTCGTACCGGGTGCCGCGTGCACGGCCGGTCCAGGTCACTTTTCCAGCGTTGATCAGGCGGCTCAGGGATGTCCGGATCTGGAGCGGCGTTCCGCCGACTTCACGGGCCAGCTCGGGTGCCGAAACAGCCCGACCCGCATTGCGCAGGGCACGGAGCATCGCCGCGTCGTAGGCGTGACGCCCCTTGGCGGTGCGGGTATCGACAGTCTTCGGACCAGCTGCTGCGGGGGCCGCTGCTGCTGCTGCCGGTGCTGCAACCGAATCGTTGGAGGCTGCCGCAGGAGCAGCTTTGCGGGGCTTGGGACCACGGCGGCCTTTGCCGCGTGCTCCACCGCCGCCACCGACGATATCGCCAATGGTGATGGTCCGGAGGATTGAACCCAGATCACTGCCTGCCAACTTTTGTAGGTCGGAAACAGTCATAGCGGGATTGGACCGGATTTGTTGAATCATGACATCGCGCTCTGCATTCGCGACGGCATCACGGAAGGCTTGCTCAAACTTCGCCATGTGGAGAGTTTTGCACGACACACTCGACATTTGCAATGACTAACTGCCAACTTTTCAAGAAACTTGCAGAGAAAGGCTTTTCCTAGCCGCTCGAGCGCGCCACAGACTGCTCGAACTGCAATCACCATAGAGTTGCTGACGGCAATCATCACAAACCTTCAGATGGGGACAGGTTTCTAAGTTCAGGTGTTCATAGATGTATACCCTTCACTACCCGCGGTAGGGCCGTCACCGACGTAGACACCAGCATTTTTGCACCATCTCGAGCAGACACAATTGACTAGCCGGAAGCCGGTAAATATTACGCGTACTAGCGAGCGAGCAAACCGCAACCGATATTTGTATCTCCAAACGATTTGGTACGTAGCCGCCTATTTGACGCGACCTGTTACGTTTCCCAATTGCAAACGACCAGGCGCGAAGCGCCCGGCCGCCGTTGTAGAACCACCGGATGCGGGAGAGCACCCGCACTCGACTAGTAGCGATAGTGCTCTGGCTTGAAGGGTCCCTGTGCAGGAATACCCAGATACGCAGCCTGTTTGTCACTGAGCTTGGTCAGCTTGGCGCCGAGCTTGGCGAGGTGCAGGCGGGCGACCTCTTCGTCGAGGGCCTTGGGCAACACGTATACTTTACCGCGCGCATACTCCTCCGTGTTTTGCCACAATGCCAGCTGTGCCAACACTTGGTTGGTAAAGCTGCTGGACATGACAAAGCTCGGATGACCGGTGGCACAGCCGAGATTGACCAGTCGCCCGCGAGCCAGCAAAAGGATGGCATGGCCGTCTGGGAAGACAAAACGGTCAACCTGGGGCTTGATCTCGATCTCGCGGATTTCAGGGTCTGCGACCAGAGCCGCAACCTGGATCTCGCTGTCAAAGTGACCGATGTTACAAACGATGGCCTCGTCCTTCATCGCCCGCATGTGGTCGATGGTAATGACGTCACAACAACCTGTGGAGGTTACGAAAATATCACCCAATGGGGCGGCTTCTTCCATTGTGACAACCTGGTAGCCCTCCATCGCGGCTTGCAGTGCGCAGATCGGGTCGACCTCGGTGATCAACACGCGGGCACCAAACCCCCGCATCGACTGGGCACAGCCCTTGCCGACGTCTCCATAGCCGGCCACGATCACGGTTTTACCGGCAACCATGATGTCGGTCGCGCGCTTGATGCCATCGGCCAGGCTTTCACGACAGCCATAAAGGTTGTCGAATTTGCTCTTTGTCACCGAATCATTAACGTTGATCGCCGCGACTTTGAGCTCACCCTTTTCAGCCATTTGGTAGAGACGATGGACACCGGTTGTGGTCTCCTCACTCACGCCTCGGCAGTCTTTGAGGCCAGCGACGTAGTCGGGCTTGTGCATGACGATCGTCAAATCGCCGCCGTCGTCGAGCAACAGGTTGGGCGGGCTGCCATCGGGCCAGCGCACGGTCTGCTCGACACACCACCAATACTCCTCCTCGGTTTCACCCTTCCAGGCAAACACCGGGATGCCGGCCGCTGCCATCGCTGCGGCTGCGTGATCCTGGGTCGAAAAGATGTTGCAGGACGACCAGCGAACCTCGGCCCCGAGGGCAGTGAGGGTTTCGATCAACACAGCAGTCTGAATCGTCATGTGCAAACAGCCGGCAATTTTTGCCCCGGCCAGCGGCTTGCTTGCACCGTACTTCTCACGCAGCGCCATCAACCCGGGCATCTCTTTTTCCGCGAGTCGAATCTCCTTGCGCCCCCAGTCGGCCTGGGACAGGTCAGCAACTTTAAAGTCCTGTTTACTCGAAGTCGTCATGTTCTCTCTCTTTGCTTTGTCAGGGACAACGGTCCCATTCACGCGACCACCCGGGCGATTGACGCCGGTGGCTCACGCACTCAAACCTGTGACTCTCGGTAGACCGGAGTCCATCCTGAAGTGTCTTTGAACAGCCGCACGCAGCGGATGTGCTTGCGCGGTGTCAAAAAGAATCGGTGGTAGCAGTTGGCCGGAACCACCAGTAAATCGCCAGCTTCAACGGTCACCCGCATCCATTGGTCGTCGGCCGAACGAATATCAAACACGCCCTCGCCGGCGAGCACCAGCCGAACCTCATCGTCGGTATGTAGGTGCTCGTCCTTAAACTTGTCGCACAGGGTGTCGAGATTGGGAGTCTGTGGGGTCAGCTCGATGATGTCCTGCTCGACATACCCACGCGCCTGCTTCAAGTTGTCGAGCTGGGGTTGCATGTCGCCAGCGGTGTCGACCTGTTCGTAGTGGACACCCACGCGGTTGAGGTCGGCGACGGCGATCGGCTGGTTGTTGTCAGCTAGCCACGAAAGTTTCACGACACGTTTCTCCTCGCTTCAGTGCCCGTGTGCGCCGACATGGGCAAGCCCAACCGATGGGCTTCGACCACCGCGCGAAATAGGTAGTCGTAACACTCTGCCTGGGTTTTGGCCTGTTGCCAGGTCTCGCCCCACACATAGACACCATGACCGGCGACCAGCACGGCGTCGACATCGGGATGGGCCGACATCGCCTGGGCCATCGACTCGGTCAGTTGGGCCTCGCGCGGTGTATTGGCAATGATCGGCACGGTCACGGTGTCGAAACACCCCTTGCCGCGCAGCCCCTTTTGCATTTCAAGGTCGCGGCAAACAAACGCTCCAGGCCCACCCGTGGGGGCAAACAAGCGGGTGGCGAGCACCGCCCAAACCGAGTGACTATGCATCACTGCACCGGCGTTGCGCTGGCGGTAGGCGTTGAAAAACAACGGCCGGCACTCCGACAGCCGGAGCTTGGGATCCTGGGGTCGTTGTAGGATCACCGGATTTTCAAGCTGGTCGGCGGCCAGCAAAAACATGTCCGCGGGGGCAAGTCGTTCTTTTTGTACCCCAGAGGGGGCGATGTAGATTCCCTCGGGGCCGCGAATCGAAATTCCACCACCGGTACCGCTGACCCAGCCGAGGTCATAAAACTGGCGGCACAGGTCACAGATCAGTGCGGGGATGTTCCCTTCGCTCGCCCGTGGTTGAGTCAATGCTTCCGCCCGCCTTTGTCCGCCGTGGTACAGCAGCCGCAGTCTACACATCGGTTCGACCCATGATAGCCGCCTGTCAGTGCGAAACCTCGCCCACTGGCCATACACTTGCGGTGTTTGGGAGGTTTGCACATTCGCAGAATGTGCCCCAACGCGACGGACCTAACAGGTACCCCGCCGGCGACGGGTGTGCCAGATCACAGCAAATAGCATGAGCGCTCCGCCTGCGTTGCGCTCACCGGCCCGGCAGGCACAGCCGCCACCGTCGACCTCACCTGTAGTCGTGGCCGAAGGGTCGCCAGTTGTGGTCTGGTCGCTCGTGTCCGCGGTTTCCGAGGAGTCGCCGGACCCGCTGGTGCTCGGGTCGCCCGTGGTCGCCGGGTCGCCGGTTGCACTTCCGGTCGTCTCACACCCCGGAGGGACAACAATCCCAGCATCGCCACTATCGCTATCGCAACTCGATCCTTGAATCACAAAAGAGGTACTTGAGACATGTCCCTCGAAGCGCCGGCCCTCGGGATCGCGAACATCGACACGAAAGATGATCGAGTGATTGAGGGCGGCCTCGGTCGGCATGTAATTGAAGCTATAGGTGGCCCCCGCGACCGGGACATCCATCGCAAACGGCTCCCAGTTGAGCGTGTCCTCGTCGGCGCGCGCCCAGTAGGCATCGAGCATCGATCCCTCGGGCGCCCGTACACACCCGGCAACTTCGACGGAGTCTTCGAGCGTCAAACTGTCGACGATCGGATCGATCGCCACCGCCGGAGTCACCCCATCGAGTTCGGGACCGTCGACGACATGGACCACACCGGTCCGGCGCCACCAGATGTTGAATGCGGGCTCGTAGGTGTAGCCGCGAATCACATAGGGACCTGCGGGGATACCTGTCGTGTCCCAGTCGACCCCCTGGGCCGCGGCGGCAAAGGTGATGGGCCGCCGGTCGGCATCTTCGTTCATCCGATGCCAACAACCTTCCCACGCGACCGAGGTTTCAAACACGTCTTCGTCGGTCAGGTCGGGGGGCAATAGGCCAACCGCTTCGGCTTCGCTGACATCGGTCCAGGTCACCCACGTCGGCGGTAGTTGATTGACATCGTAGTCGCGGCACAGGGCAAAGAATTGGTGGGTGCGGCTGTTGTGCACCTCGTCTTCGGTGACCTCGACATCCTCGTAGGGGATTGTGTAGTCGAGGTGCATCACCGAGTCGACCGACCGATCGACAACCGTCATGCACGGGGGGTCGATAAACTCGACCGGCGTGCGCGGGTGTAACCCATTGCCCGCCAGGGCCAGGCTGCCGCCCGCAACCCACACACCCGTACCCAGACAGGCCACAATCGAGATCCGAACCGAACGGCGCATTTGACCAAACTGTACCAAGTTTCGCAGCCGTCGACTGCCCGCCACAGGGGCGCAGGGTTCACTCGGCGGACTTTTGCCGAAAATGCGGGCAGCGCACGACCGGGAGCGGGGGGTATTTTGGCCAGCCCGGAACACGGTCATGGACCCCACACCGCCAAAAAACGGAACCGCGTCCCGACTCTATCTTGCGGGCGTGAAGACACTCCCGACACAGGCCTGGGTTCACTTGGTCTCCGTCCGCGGCGGTAAAATCAGTTGCTCTTCCTGGGCCAACATCCCCAGTCCCATCGTCAGGCGGGCACCGAGCCGCGCACGCCCGCTGACCATCCCACGACGCAGACTAAACCCGCCCCACAAAAGCCCGGCAATCCACACGGCGAGGGCGATGAACTGACCGACAATCCCGAGGCCGGGTACTTGCAACAGGGCAAATCCGACAAGCCCTGCTGCCAACCAGACCTTGAGCACTTCCTTGGCGGCATCGAGTGCTGGCGTCTGGGCGTCGGCGGCCCGGTCATTGACCCGCAACTCAAACGCCCCGTCGTGTACCTGCAACCGCACGTGTTCACGGGACAACTGCAAGAACTGCAACATCGGTCGCAACGAACGGTGGAGTTGGTCGACTTTCAACACCGTACGCCCGGTGACCACCATGGCACCATCGTCGGGATCACGCAGCACCAGCGCCGACTTAAATCCCTGGGTGTAGAGGTCGAGTGCAACTTCGTTGGCCGACAACCCGGCCTCCTGGGCTGCCGACACCTGCAGGGCGTGCTCATCGCCTCGCCACTGGCCATCGCGAACCGCGAGCGCCTTGTCCTCGGTCTCACTCATCGCTTGGCCGCAAGCCGGGCGCGCATCGCCTCGGCGACAGGCTTTGGCACATAACGTTCAAACTGTCCGCCGTGGTGGGCAATCTCACGGATAAGCGAACTCGAAATAAACTGCTGGGTCGGCCGCGGAATCAAAAACACGGTCTCGATATTCGGGGCGATGTCCCGGTTGGCGAGACCCATTTGGTACTCGGGCTCAAAGTCCCCCATCGGGCGCAAGCCGCGAATGATCGCCCGGGCTCCGACATCGAGGCAGAAGTTGACCATCAACCCCTTAAAGAAGGCCGATTCGGCCCGCGGGTAATCGGCGATGCATGCGTCGATCAACTGCTGGCGTTCCTCGATCGGAAAATATCCCTTTTTGGTCGGGTGCTGCCCGATCGCCACGATCACCCGATCAAACAGCCGCAGGGCCCGTTGGATGATCTCGACGTGCCCTTTGGTAATCGGATCGAATGAGCCGGGGTAGACAGCCGTGCGCGCACCGAGCGGGGCTCCGCTACGGCTGCGTGCAAGCAATCCCTCCTCAGAGGATTTCCTGGAATCGGGGTGCACGCCGGGAGTATATACTCCGGCCGATGCGATCCGTCTGCATACTCGTCGCCCTCGCGGTGATCCTGCCCGCGTGTACCGGCAAGCAAACCGCGCCCACCCGTGTCGAAGCGGAGAACCGGCGGGTCGCAGGGCCTGGCACCCAAACCAAAACCGAGTCTTCGGGGCTGCTTGGCAACCCCGACAAGGACCCTCCGCCGCCCCGTGCCGGCGAACAGCTTGCCCCGGAGGCCCTCGAACAGGCCCTCGAACAGGCCCGAGAGCAACTCAAAGCTGGCGAGACCTACAAGGCCATGGCCACCCTGCGCACCTGCGCCAACAAGTTAGAGCTGGACTTTCGCTGCGAGGCCGAGCTCGGCATCCTACTTGCCGGGCTCGAGCGCCATCGGGCCGAGGCCCGGTACTACCTCAACGCAGTTGCCACCCTCGACGACCCCAAGGCCGATGCCGAGATGTTTCGCCGCTTGGGTGAGGCCATGCAAAAGCAGGGCATGCACCGCCAGACCGGCGATGTCTACCAACGCATGATCGACCACGGGGCCACCACCGCCGCCGACTATGCCCTGCTGTCGCGCGGGCTGCAGTTCAATGCCTCGCGTCTCCAAGAAGCTGCCGATGCCCTGGCCAAGGCCCGTGCGCTCGACCCGAGCGTCGACAAGTGGACCTACGAAGAGGGTCTGTTGCGTGCGCAAGTTGCAGGCCAGTCTGCCCAGGCGGCCGCGTTGTTGCGGACTTACCTCGACAAGACCCGCGGCCAGGATCCTGAGCTAGACAACGTGCTAGAGGCCCGTATCGCCGAACTCTCGGGGCTTGGCAAAATCGAAGACGCGGCCAAGCCACCACAGGACCCCGCGACCAAAGCCCCCACCCCTCTGGTCCAGTGACCCCAACTCAGACCGGTGATGTTCCTTGGTATCGTCACGCCCAAGATCCGGCGTGAATCGTCGGGTGGGCGTCGTTGTTGAGTGAAGCACACCGACCCCGGTGCGGTCTGGCGGCCGCAAGGTGCGATTGTTTGACCGCATATATTGAGTTGTGCGATATCCTCTCCAACCTGTGGGGAGACCTAGCAACGGTTCAACAACATCCCCTGCCCCGAGTGGGGCCGGAATGACCGATACACCCACAGCCGCGACAGGGGCGACCAAAGCCCACGAGGTGGAGAGCATGGACCAATCGAGTACGGACCCCGCGGAACTCGATGATGTCGAGCTGCTCGATGCGGACGACATGGTTGATATCAGCGACGAAGCAAGCCCGAGCCCAACCCCAGTGGCACCGGCTCCACCTCCTCCGCCGCCGCGAAGATTTCGCCCACCCCCCAAACCAAAAAATCTCAAGCCGCCGCCACCCGAAGACAACCTCGACAGCAATGTTGTGGCGTGGACCTCGGCCGCACTTTCCTCGGATGCCGATGAGTCACCGTCGTCGTCGATGATGGAGTTGTCGTCGAGCTCGATTCTCGAAATCGATCCGAGTGAGCTGTCGGGCGATCACCCGGTGACCGAAGCCGATGAGCCCGAGGCCGAACAGCAGCAGCCGTTGTCGAGCAAAAACCTGCGGGCGTTTATCCGTGACGTCGACGACGAGTTTGCCAGCGTCACCCCACTGCGCCCACCGCCTCCGCCACAACAAAAAGCTGAAACCGCCAGCCTGCCCGACTTTGTCGACGGCGACGAGCCCGATGCGCTTGAGGACTCGGTCGAAACCCTCGAACCTGAGGTTTTGGAGGACGACACTGCACCGCTTGCTGACGACGGCGATGTCGACGAAAACGATGTAAGTACATCTGCATCCGAAGAAATTGCAGATACACAAGACCCAGCTCCGCCGACGTTCTTTGGCCGCTCCCCGATCGAGTCCTTTGGCGACGCACTACTCGCCGACGACAGCCTCGCCCCTCCGCCGTTATTTGCCGGCGCAGACGAGGCCTCCGAGCGCTCCGCCGCCATCAGCTATGTCTCCGGGTTGCTCCCGGCCGACGACGACGAGGACCCGGTTGAACCCGCCCAAGCGCTACATGCCTCCGAAAGTGGCCTCGCCAGTGCCTTCGCAGACGACGACGATGATGACGACGCCTTGGGCGAAAGCTCGTCGTCCATGCAAACCGCGGCCTATCGCGTGGACTCCGACGAGGACTTCGGCGACAACGAATATGAGGACGACCCGGCAACCGCGACCACACTGTTTCGAGTCGACGACAGTGGCGGGGAGTCTGAAACCTCGCTGTACGTGGTCGACGACGACAACGCTGATTTAACGGCCAAGGCGGACCTCTCCGACGACGCCCCCGGCGAGTCCAGCTACGCCGACACACCCAGCCATGCACCCGATACATCCAGCTTCGCCAACATCTCCGACGACGACGATGCTGACCTAGCGAACGACGACTCCAGCTTCGCCAACATCAACGACGACGACGACGCTGACAGCGCGAGCGACGAATCCAGCTTCGCCGACGACGAGGCTGACCTAGCGAACAACGACTCCAGCTTCGCCAACATCAACGACGACGACGACGCTGACAGCGCGAGCGACGAATCCAGCTTCGCCAACATCGACGATGACGACGATGCTGACGAGTCCAGCTTCGCCAACATCGACGACGACGACGACACCGCGAGCGACGGATCCAGCTTCGCCAACATCGAGGACGACGACGCTGACAGCGCGAGCGACGAATCCAGTTTCGCCAACATCGACGATGACGACGATGCTGACGAATCCAGCTTCGCCAACATCGACGATGACGACGACGCTGACAGCGCGAGCGACGAATCCAGTTTCGCCAACATCGACGACGACGACGAGACTGACAACGCGAGCGACGAATCCAGCTTCGCCAACATCTCCGACGACGATGCTGACAACGCGAGCGACGAATCCAGCTTCGCCAACATCGACGACGACGACGAGACTGACAACGCGAGCAACGAATCCAGCTTCGCCAACATCGACGACGACGACGACGCTGACAGCGCGAGCGACGAATCCAGCTTCGCCAACATCGACGACGACGCGAACGACGACTCCAGTTTCACCGACCTCTCCGACGACGACGAGGCTGACAGCACGAGCGGCGAATCCAGCTTCGCCAACATCGACGACGACGACGAGGTTGACAGCGCGAGCGACGAATCCAGCGAGTCCAGTTTCGCCGATCTCTCCGACGACGACACGAACGACGAATCTAGCTTTGCCAGCATCTCTGACGACGATGCTGACGACGCGAACGACGAGTCCAGCTTCGCCGACATCTCCGACGATGACGATGCTGGCGACGCAAACGACGAATCCAGCTTCGCCGACATCGCCGACGACGACGATGCACAAACCTCGAATGCATCCGGCGAACTAGGATTTGCTAGCGACCCGGACTTTGCCCCACCGGCACCACCGTCGCTCGACGAGCTCGAGCCAGAACCCACGACGCTCGACCTAGAAGCAGTTCGCGGCGCGGACGAACAAGTCGCGGCCGCACCGACTGCCTCAACGGCAGACGAGCTGGCAAACTTGGTCGACGAGCCGAGCGACAGTTTTGAACCCCCAGCGCCTCCGCCACTCGAGTCCGTTCGCGACGACTTTGACGAACCCGAGCCCCCAGCGCCTCCGCCACTTGAGTCCGTTCGCGACGACTTTGACGAACCCGAGCCCGTCCGCGACTTTGACGACCCCGAGCCTCCAGCGCCACTCGAGTCCGTCCGCGACGACTTTGACGAACCCGCCTCCGAGCCCGAGCCCCCGGCGCCACCACCCCTCGAGTCCGTCCACGACGACGAGCCCGAGCCCGAGCTGACGGCGAGCGAGGTCGACGAACCTCCGCCGAGTCCACCTTCACAAAAACCCGACGAAGACTATTCGCTGCGGGCGTTTGCCGAGGATGAGGACGACTATTTTCGACCTGCCGAGCCCGAGCCCGAGCCCGCGGTCGAGGAAGCTCCGCCTGCGCCCGAGCCCAAACCGAGCAAACCGGCGACCCCAGCCAAACCGGCGCGGATTTCGAAAGACGAGTGGGTCGATCCCAACCGGCTCCAGGGGACGCGTTTCAATGGCAGCTACCGCATAGGTCGTCCGCTCGGCAACTCGCCCACCCGGCGCTCCTACCTCGCCACCGACGCCAACCAGCAAGTCGTGCTGCAACTGTTGGCACCCAGCTACGCCCCCGACAGCCAAGAGGCGATCGCATTTCGCAACGCCCACCGGGCGATCTCACAGGTCGATCACCCGCGGCTGTGTCGGGTCAATGAGGTCGGCGTTTCCGACAACGAAGTCACCTATGCATCGCTGGCCCACCTGCCCGGCCAAACGCTTGCAGCCCTGCTCAAGCGCGAGGAAATCCTGCCGTGGCAGCGAGCTGTTTCGCTGGTCCGGGAGATCGTCGAGGCCCTGTCTGCACTGCACGCTGCCGGCCTGTTTCACGGGGACCTCACCCCCAACAATTGCATCTGCACAGATCGTGGTGTGGTGCTCCTCAACGCCGGGCTCACGCCGCTGCACGGCACGTTCTCAACCGCCGATGGTCCGCGGCATATCGCCAGCATGGGTGGTATTGGCGGAACTGCCGAGTACCTCGCGCCCGAGCGCACCCTCGGTGCCAAGCCGAGCGCCGCCGCCGATATCTACGCGGTTGGGGCCATCCTCTACGAGCTTATCTGCGGCTCCTCGGCATTCGCCGGTGGTTCGTTTGCCGAGATTCTCGCCAAGCAACAATCGGCCGAACCTCCGCCCCTGAGTGCTGTCAGCGAGCAATTCCTGCCGGCAACCCTCGAAGACGCCATCGCCCGTGCCCTGGCCAAGGATCCAAACCAGCGGTTTGGCACCGCCAGCGAATTGCTGTCGACGCTCGAGGGGATTGAGAAGTCAGCCGCGGTGTTTGCCGAGCCCAAGGCCGATGTCGAGGCGCCCAAAGCCCGTGCATCTGCACATACTTCGCGGCCTATCACCACGTCGAAAACAGACCCGCGAGCATTTTCTGCGGTTGAAGCCAAGCCACAGTCGCCACCCGCCAAAAAACGCGCGGTGACCCCGATTGCGATGCCCAAGGCACCGCCACGGACCAGGCAATCGCTGTCGGCACCCATCCAGGCCTCGCCCGCGACGGGCGTCAATCTCCCCGCAGCCAAGCCCCAGGCCCAGCCTCCGGTGCAAACGGTTACCCAGGTGAGCGGCGGGACCAACCCGGTGCTCGTGGGTATTGTCCTGGTGCTGGCGGTGTTAGTTGTCTATACACTTTACACCCAGAATAACCAGCAACCGACCCAGCCGGGTACACAACCGATTGCGGCCAATCAGCCTAACCAGCAACCGGTCACCCCGCAAAAACAGGCGCAAACGGTTAAAGGTCCGGCCAAAGCCCCGACCAAGGCGGCTGTTCCGGTCAGCCCGCCACAACCGGTGGTGCAACCGACACAGCCGGCGACCAAGCCACCACCGCTGCCGCCACTCAAGGGTATGCGCGATCTCAAAGCCAGCCTCGATCTCGCGGCCAATCGCCTGCCCAAGGCCTGCGGATATCTCCTTGGTGGCGGTCCCAACCGGCTGTCGAGTGCCCGGTTTAAGCTCGTGGTCGAAGTCGGTGACGACGGCAAGGTCAACGCCAAGTCGCTCACCACGCCACCGCCGATTCGCCAGCCGATCGAACAATGCGTCATCGACGAAGTCATGCGTATGCAGTTCCCGGGCGGCGACGGTGACCGCAGTCGCATCCACGAATTCGCGCTCTCAATGGCCAACCAGTGAGTTGTCGACAGGCCAAAACTCGCGCCAAACTCCCACACATATGACCGACGCCAACGATCCCATCACCCCAATTGCCTCCGGTCGGTTTATCCGCCTCGTCCGGCGCGGGCGTTGGGAATTTGCCGAACGCGTCAATGCCCAAGGGGCTGCGGCCCTGGTCGCGCTCACAGGCGAGAACAAACTGATTCTCGTCGAGCAGCCACGCCCGGCGATGGATGGGTTGGTGATTGAGTTGCCGGCCGGTTTGGTCGGCGACACCCCAGGCGACGAACACGAAGATATGGCGAATGCCGCGGGCCGTGAGCTAGTCGAGGAGACAGGTTACGAAGCCGCCAACATCTCGTTTCTCGCCGAGGGCCCGAGCTCGCCTGGCCTGTCGAGCGAAACCCTCGCCCTGTTTTTGGCCACCGACCTCACGCGCGTCGGCCCTGGTGGCGGGGTTGAGGGCGAGGACATCACCGTCCATGAAGTGCCGGTGAACGAGGTCGAAAACTGGTTACGCGACCGCATCAAGGCCGGTTACCACGTCGACCTCAAGGTCTACTCCGGCATCTATTTTGCCGCCCAGCACCTCGCCAAATCGTCGTCCTAGGACCGGCTGAACTACCAACACTTGGCTTTAACCGGGATCGGTCAGGCCGAGTTCTTCATGGGTGCGAAAGCAGTCGTCCCACCGCCTGTGAAGCCCGGCGATCGCCTGGTCGAGCGGCGTTGCCATCCACACCGAGTCCTTCTTGGCCAGCCCGAGGCCGAGGTCGGAGAGCTTGGACAGGGCATCGTCGACATCAAAATCTGTATCGACATTGAACTGGTCGCGCAGCCACTGCTCAACCTCGCGGTCGAGGGCAACACTATCGAGTTTGCCCCCGTGGCGCAACAAAAAGTAATAGGCCAGCAACGCCTCTTTGCACTCCTCTTCCTCGGCATCGTCGACCAACCGGGTGAGCACACCTTCGTTGTTGTCGAGGTTGCGAAAGTAGAGGTTCTCCGAAAGCACCTTCATAAACAGCACTTTTTGAAACTGAAATCGCGTCCACTGGGTAAACAGGTAGGCACCGAGCATCACCATGCCGGTCAGGCCCGTCACCAGCGAAGCCTGGGTCGCGCGCCCCTCAGCCACCCCCATGGCCACCCCCAGGGCCAACAACGCCGGTCCGAGCTTGGTCACCACCGGCACGCCCGCGGCCAGGGCAGGAATCCCCAGCATGAGTTTGTCGATGGTCCGCATCAGCACTTCGTAGCTGGGAAACAACATCTCCAAATCGTGTTTGGGGATGTTGCGAAACAGCTTGAGCATGATCATCCCCGGCTGGTGGTCGACCTTGAGGCGCCGCCGCATCTTGATCGGAATATCGGCCTCCTGCTTACAGTGAATATACAAGCAAACCCGATCGTAGGCGGGTACCTCCACCTTCTTTTTCCACAGGCCAAACCACGTGACGAGCGTTTCCTGGCGAATCGACTCGCCCCGGGCATACACCAAAAACTCCGAAAAGCTGTTGAGATTGACCTTGACCTTCACCGGAAACAGCGACTTTTCGGTAAACGCCCGCAAAATCTCGGCCTGGTCGAGGCAGTGGTAGTTGCCGCGCTTGAGAACCGACCGCACCGACTCCGACAACTGCTTGGTCGCCCGGGTGAGCTCAGATTGATTGCGGTCGCCGATCACCACGCTATCGAGGTCGGGGTTGAACGGTGCATAGTCACGTTTCATGGCCTCGAGCCGCTTGTGTAACTCAAAGTGGTAGACCGCCAACAACAGGTCCGTGAGCTCCAAAAACTTGCTCGGGTCGATCGGCGAGTCGGGGCCGCGGGCCTCCTCAATCAGGACGCGAATAATCTCGCTGCGCACAACCGCGATGTGCATGTACTTGGCCATAAACTGCGAAGGGCGAGCGTAACGTGATCTGCCGCGGGAGCAAACGCCTCACGCCACGGCGTTTGCCCGACAAAGCCCTCGGTCGACGTCCGCCGGGGCGATCCTGCTCGCCCACGTGCCGCTCAACACGTGCGAAACCATCGACGGACAACAGCGTCCGCGTCCCCGCCAAACCTCGGCCCTGGCAAAACCCAGGCTTGACCATCGCTGCATATGCATGGCACTCCCGGCCCGTGCTGATCGTCGAGGACCTGCAAAAACGATTTCGCCTGGCCAAGAAGGGGCTTTTTAGCAAAAAGCCGAAGACCGCTGTGGTGTCCGATCCTCGCCACCAACCACCGTGGTTTCACGCCGTGCGGGGGGTGAGCTTTCAGGCCCAGCCCGGCACCATTGTCGGGCTTTTGGGGCCCAATGGCGCGGGCAAAACAACGCTGATGCGCATGCTTTCGACCGCCCTCACCCCAACTGCGGGAACGGCCAGCTTTGCCGGGATCGACATTGTCCAAAACCCGCTCGAAGTCCGGCGCAAACTCGGGTTTTTATCGGGCACCACCGGCCTTTATGGGCGCCTCACCCCGCGCGAGATGATCACCTACTACGGCCGCCTTCACGGCGTCGACAATCAGGCCATCACCACCCGGATTGCCGAGATGTCGCGCAATCTCGAGATGGACAGCTTTTTAGACCGGCAAAGCGACACCCTCTCCGCGGGCATGAAACAAAAAGTCTCGATTGCCCGCACCCTGATCCACGACCCCGAAATCGTCATTTTTGATGAGCCAACCACCGGCCTTGATGTCTCGGCCGCCCAAACCGTACTCGACTTTATTGGCGAGTGCTGCCAGCGTGGCAAAACCGTGGTGTTTTCGACCCACCACATGCACGAGGTCAAGCGCCTGTGCGACAGCGTGGTGTTGATCCACGAAGGGGCCCGCCGGTTTATCGGCACGGTCGACGACATGCTCGAGCAAACCGCGTGCGAGCACCTCGACCAGGCGTTCCTCAAGCTCGTGCATACACAAGGAAATCCGGACCATGCTGCATAACATCCTGACCGTCTTTGCCAAGGAGCTACGCGAGGTTTTGCGCGACCGCAAAACCCTGATTTTTATGTGTGTGCTCCCGGTTGCCCTGATTCCGCTGCTCGCCAGTGTCTCGGTCAAGTTTGTCACCGAGGCCAACGAAAAGGCTCGCACCGAAACCCTCGAGTATGCCGTCTACCACCAGGAGCGTATGCCAGAGCTGCTCCACGGGTTTGACGACGTCACCGGGTTTGCCCGCGTCGACGGTATTGCGCAAACGGAGATCGCCGCGGCGATTGAGGACGAGCGCATCGACTTTGCTTTGGTGATTCCGGAGCCACCCGAGGTCGGCGCAGCCCATATCGAGCTCCACTACAACACCGCCTCGCAGACTTCCAAGATCGACGACCGGGTCGAGGAGATCGTCGATGCATATGCAAAAAAAGTCCAAACCGATGCGCTCACCCAACTCGGGCTCACCACCGCCGAAGCCCGCGAAGGCATCCTCACCCCCGTTGTCGTCGATACCCATTCGACCGCCGACATGCGCGAGGTGATTGGCGAGGCCGCCGGTGGCCTGCTGCCCTACCTTTTCATCATTTTTTGTTTTCTCGGCTGCCTCTACCCGGCAATCGATCTCGCCGCCGGCGAAAAAGAACGCGGCACCCTGGAGACGTTGTTGCTCGCACCTGTCCCCCGGGTCCAATTGGTGATTGGCAAGTTCCTGGTGGTGTTTGTCGCCGGGGTCACGGCCGCGGTGCTGGCGATCGTCGGCATGGGGGCGTGGTTGCTGAGCGAGGGCCAGGAGCTGCGCGGTGCACTCGGCGAAGTCGTCAACTCCGTCTCGACCCTCGACCTCGTATTGATCGGCGCCATGCTGATTCCGACCGCGGCGATCTTTGCCGCCATGTTGCTCAGCATCTCGATCTACGCCAAGAGCTTCAAAGAGGCGCAATCCTATACCGCCCCACTCAACATGATCGTCATCCTCCCGGTTGCGCTGGCGATGATGCCGGGCGTTGAACTCGACGGCACCTGGGCCATGGTCCCGCTCACCAACACCTCGCTGGCGATCAAGGAGCTGATCAAGGGCACCATGGACTACACGCTGCTGGTGCTGATCCTCGCCTCGACCACCATCCTCGCCGGCCTGCTGCTCGGGTTTTGCACATGGTGGTTTCGCCGCGAGGATGTCCTGTTTCGCAACTGAAAAAGCTTGTTGATACACCTTTTGCGCGGCGACAACAGGCGTCGATTTAGGTGTATAAACAACACCGGCGAGCGGGCAAAAACACGCCAGCCAAAAAAATATTACGCCACCCCTTGCGGTTGCCGACAACACCGGCTACCTTTGCCTCGCATTGGGTGACGCCATGTACTACTGCAACTTCCTATAAGCCGGATGTCCGGCCACCGAGTTGAATGAACCGGTCTGTCGGCCCAAGGGCCGAACCGTGGGTTTCGATTTGGTTGATGACGCGTCAGTTTGCCTAAATTCAGGCAAATCAACGGGGTTTACAGGTACCGATACCTGAACCCCGCACGTCATTGCCCATTGTCTCCGCGGCGGACCGTCGATCGACTGTGCCAGTTGTTGGCACCAAGGAAGCTTGCATAGGCAACTCCCTGGTGCTGGCAAACGGTCAGCATGAGGAAGTTGTGATGAAATTCTATTCTAAACCCATCGAAGAACACGCCGAAGTCCCTGTTTCAGACCTCGGTCAATTTGAGCAGCTTGTCGACAGCTGGACAGGCCGCCACCCACAAGCTCCGGCAGGTCGCAACAATCGCTGCTATGTGGTGTGTACCGGCCCCTGGGAGTCGCCACATGCCCGCGATGCCCAAACCGCGGAGCTGACGTCGCTCGTCCGCGCGATCGGTGACGCTGTGGTTGGTCACGACCATGTGCAACTACATCGACCGAACCCCAAAACCCTGTTGGGTAAGGGCGCCGCCCAGGCGGTGGCGCGTAAGGCCCGGGCCGCGGGGGCAAATCTCCTGGTTGTCGACGCGGAGCTCACCCCCTCGCAAACCCGCAACCTCGAAGATGTCACCGGACTTGCGATTTGCGACCGCGAAGCTGTGATCCTCAACGTATTTCAACAAAATGCCCGCACCAAGCGTGCGCGCATCCAGGTTGAAATAGCCCACTTGCAGTTTTTGCGACCGCGGATTCGCGGGATTGGGCTCGACATGGACCAACAATCCGGCGGCCTCAAACGTGCACGAGGACCGGGTGAGACGGCCTCCGAGCTGCTCGCCCGCAAACTCGACGGACGCCTGGCACAGCTGCGCAAGCAACTGCTGCGGTTTGAGAAGGCTTCGGGGCTCCAGCGTAAGCGGCGAACTCGTTGCACACGCATCTCGCTGGTTGGCTATACCAACGCCGGCAAAACCTCGTTGATGAACGCCCTCACGCGGGCCGAGCTATCGGCGGCGGATCAACCGTTTGAGACCCTCGATACGACCTCGCGCAGCCTCACCCGCCACGGCGGGGATGTGGTGTTGAGCGATACGGTGGGGTTCATTCGCCGCCTACCCGAGCGGTTGCTTGCGAGTTTTGCCACAACCCTGGCCGAGGTGTGCGAGTCGGACCTGTTGGCGTTTGTCATCGATGCCTCCGACCCGGAGTGGTACATGCATCTACAAACGTCCCTGGGGATTCTCGAGCAGATCGGTGCGGGCACGCTGCCGCGCTACTACATCCTGAACAAACTCGACCTGCTCGACACCGATGAGCGCCTCGGCGACATGCTCGCGCTCACCGGCGACCACCCGTCGATGTTTGTCAGTAGTCAAAGCTCGCGGGACATGGTGCGACTGCGCGAGGCGCTGATAGGTGCCGCCCGTAGGCGACATCGGCGGGTGGTGCTGCAACTACCCTATGAACGCGGCGACCTGATCTCGTCGGTTTATGCCCGTTGCCAAGTCGAAGACACGCGCGCGACCGAAACGGGCCTCGAACTCACGTTCACCGGTCCGGATGTGCTGGTCGCAGACATCGAGTCCGAACTTGGGAACACCACCCAAAGCCCGCACTAGGTCACTCCGCGAACGCCCACAACATTTCACTCACCCTAGGAGGAACGTGCCATGCGTGCCACGAAACCGTTTTTGCAGGCCCGAGGACTCGACATTCGAACCACCTCGGGCCGCCCGTTGTTTCATCAACTCGACCTGATCTTGGCGACCGACCGGGTCGCGATGGTCGGTCGCAACGGTGTTGGAAAGTCGACACTTTTAAAGGTACTGGCCGGCGAGATATCTCCCCACCACGGGGTTGTCCGCTGGTCCCAACGGCCTTGGATGGTTGCCCAAACACTTGGCCACAGCGAACATATTCAACTTGCAACATGGCTTCGGGCACACCCGCGCCACTCGGCGCAACTGCTCGACGAGGCCAGCACGCTCGGGCTTGTCCATGTCGCCAGGCGTGTTGTCGATACATGTTTTTTACCCGCAAACCCACGGACTGTTGCCCGGCAAACACTGCAACCTGCAGCTAGCCTTGGTGAGCTACGAAAGCTCCACCTGCTCGCGGCAAAAATTGCCAATCCCCACATGTTGTTGCTCGATGAGCCGACCTCGGACCTCGATGCCGACGGCGCGAGCTGGCTGCGAGGTTGGCTCAAAACCTGGCCCAATGGACTGATCGTAATTTCCCATGACCGCGACTTGCTGCGCACGTTTGGCGACTTTTTGGTCGTCGCCGAGTCTGGCTGCCACCACCACCACGGCAGCTATGCCGAGCTGCGGGCCCAGCTCGCGGCAGATCAGCGCGAGGAGGAAGTGCGTTACCTGCGGGCGTTGCAGCGGCTTGAACAACAGGAACAAAAACACGATCGGATCTGCCAACGTCGCAAACGCAAAAAAAATGTTGGGCGTCTGCATGAGCTCCGCCGCCGAACTTCGCGGGCGCGGCTCAACGACAAGCGCAGCTACGCCCAACAAAGCCAGGCCCGGGTGGCAAAAATTCGCGACCAGCGAATCACGGCGGCGCGCGAGCTGACCCGGGCAGCTCGCCGCGCACTCATGGTTTCGTTGCCCTTACATGTTAAACCACCCAGTCTGCCGCCATCGAACGGCCCGGTTGTGCGGCTCAAACAGATCACCGCAGTTGTCGAGACGGCGACCGAGCCTCCGGCCAAGCGAGTCCTGTTCTCGCAGCTCAACCTCGACCTCGGCCGCGAGCGACTTGCCCTGATTGGTCCGAATGGCGCTGGTAAGACAACGCTGCTAGACATCATCCTCGACAACCGCAAGCCCTGCCAAGGTGTGGCATGGACCGCATTTTCAAAGGTCGGGACGATCGCCCAGGGAGGCCGCGATTGGCTGCTGCCACACAGCCTGTTGCAACTGCTGCGCGAGACCGCCGACGTCCCCGACCTCGACTCGGCCGTCGAGATATTGCATGCACATCAATTTCCACTGGCGCTCGGAAAACGCCCACTGCACTCACTGAGCCCGGGCGAACGGGTGCGTGCAGCTCTTATCTGCCTGTTTGCCCGCCGCCCCGCGCTCGATCTCCTGGTGCTCGACGAGCCGACCTACAGCCTCGACCTCGTGGGCTTGAACGCGCTCACGACGGCGTTGCAGACCTGGCCCGGGGGGCTTTTGGTGGCCAGTCACGACGCCGAATTTTTGTGCGACATCGGTGTCGGGCAAGAACTTGTGCTCGGGACCGGCAACGCTCACAACTGGGAGCTGCGGGTGCCCACGGATAAGATTGCACATACACCGTGATCCGGGCCAACACCCACGAGCTATCCCGACCTAGCCCGTGCGTGCCTGCGCCGCCACCACACCACCCCGCCGAGGGTGAGCAAAGTACCCAACAACGCCCCGCCACCGGCCTGCACCCAGGCAGAAGTCAGGAGAATTTTGTTGACGAGGTCGGCATGCTCCGCCTTGGTGCTCGGCAAGCGACCTGTCATTTCGGCCATATGGTGCATCGCCGACACGGCCAACGAAGCCTCGGGAATTTCGCTGTGGCAGGCGACACAAATGTTCTTGCGGTCCATGGCCCTGCGTTGGGCGGCCGTGAGCGGCCCCGAGCCTTGAAAGTGATGCCCCACAGTCTGGAGCTGCTGGCCGTCGCGCGTAACCACGGCCGACCAATCTTGCAACCCGGCGATCGGTTCGACCTGCACCTGGGCAGCCGCGGGCAACACCCGCCCGTCGGCGGTGGTCAGGTCGACAACTTTGCCGCGATCCCACGGAGCCGTCATGCGCCCGCCACCGATGCCATAGCCCATCGCCTTGTCGGACCCGTGGCACGATTCACACGACCTTGATTTGCCGATGGTGTGCGGTTGCAACGGGCTCATGTCGGACCCGAGCTGGCCTTCGGGCCCGCTACCTTCGCTACCGGGTGTGGTGTGAAAGATGTTGTTACGCACGATCTCGGTGCCGTCTTCACCGATGATCGTGGCCGAAACCTGGCACCCCGGGACGATCGGCGAAACCCGCCCCTCGCCGTTGACCCCGAGCGCGGGATCTTCCCAACGCAGGTACGAACGCATTTCCGTGACCTTGCCGGGGATCAGCGTGTCGTAGCCGTCCTCGCCACGGTCGCGGCGATGGTCAGGATCTTGCGCATGCAACTGTCCCGCGGCGACCCAATCGAACACGCGATTGCCCGCCGAGTAGTCGACTTTGACATGGCAGCCGTAGCACTGCGGCGCCCAGCTGGCGTGGCAGGCGTAACACTCCATGGTTTCGATGTGCTTGCCGGCGTGGACCATCGCTGCCGTTGCCTCGGCAGACAGGCGCCCCTCGTCGGCTTTTTTGCGCAGGGGTTCGAGGTAGAGGTCCTTGCCGCCGACAGTGTGCACGACAATACGATCGCCGTCGCGGACCACTTCGGGCATGGGATTGCCGCGGGCGGTCAAGATGTAGCCATCGCGCACGGGGGCCACAGTGCCACGCTGGAGGTAATCTGGCAGGGTTTGGCCGACACCGCGGGATGAGCCCTGGGCCTGCCCAGGACCGTTTTCGTCGCCCCAACCCAGGGGTAGCTCCCACGGATAGGCAGCCGGTGTGCCGTGGCAATCGCTGCACTCGATTTCGACGGGCCCCAGGTTGGCGCCGGCCAAAAACCTGTCCCCGTGGACATCTATCGAGGTGTGGCAATCCTGGCACAGCATCCCACGCTGGTAGTGCACATCCTGCTCCATCGAAATGTAGTGTTTGGTGTGCAGGCCAATCTGCCCGCCGCCACCTTCGGTGTAGGGCGAGGCCCAGGCCGACTCCATCAGCCCCTGGTACGACACACCGATTCGCTTGCCGCGGTTGTGACAGGTCGTGCAGGTCTCAACCGGGATCCCGGTATACCCCTGCTCATGCACATACACCTTGGCCTCGCGGGTCGCCTGTAGGCTGTGGACCAACGCGTGCCCAGGCTGGTCGGGAATCGTTGCATCACCCCCCTCATACAGGCCCTCGTTGCTGTAAGGCATGTGGCAGGCCCCACAACCCATACCGCGGTAGTCTCCCCGTCGCTGGCGACCTTTCACGCCTAGGTGGCAGCGCTGGCACTCCGCGCGCAGATAGGTGAACACCGCATCCTCGGGGGTGATTGTCAGATCTTCGATGGTTTCCGGAGCGGGGGCCTCGGGGAGGGCATGCATCTGGTCGACAAACACATTGGGATGCGCAACTGTCTTGTCGGCCATATAAACCCGATAGGCATCCGTCCCCAGGCGCATGTTGGGGTCGTCGGGGTTTTTGGCATCGTAGTTAGCCCAGCGGTGCTCGTAGCCCTCGAGTGCACCAAATGCCCAGGTCGTCCCCTGAATTTTGCCGGCTTCGGTCATCATCAGGCTGTTCCACTGGGCCTGGACGAGCTCTAGGTGGCACTGACCACATGTAAATGCATTGACCCACGGCGATGCCGGGTCGGGATAAAACGCCTCGGGACCGCCGGCCGCCCGCAGCGAATCCGGGCTGTGGCGATGGGCCTGGTCGACCGCCGTCGCCTGGGGGTCGCCGCCGTGACACATGATGCAGCCATCGGGATCGCCGTGGGCCTGGCCGCGGGCAAAGATCTCCCGCATCATTCCGGTTTCGGGGCCGCGGATCGGTTCGATACCGGCGTGGCACGCAGCCGCCGTACAGCCGGCACCCGACCAGACATGGGGCGGTGGGGCGACGAGTTTTTGTGGTGGCTGCGGGCCGGTGGCCGGGGTCGCGTCGCCAACTCGGACCTGCTGTGATTTGGCCGGTGGTTGGGGGCAGCCAGCCGCGAGGGCAATCCCGGCGACCCCCAAACAGGCGACCACCAGCGAGGATCTCGTGCGCATCTCGGTCACAGCCGCGCGCGACTGTAACATGCCGACCTCGGTCCAACGACTGGGCCGCAAACCTGGTTGCCAGCTAGCTGCCTTTGAGTTGCGCGAGTGCCCGACGCCCGGCGTCGGTAAACACGTCTTCCCACTTTTTGACCGTCCGCACACTCACACCGAGTTCCTTGGCGACGGCCTTGGGTGTGGTGTCACCGGCGATCAGCCCCATCACAGCCTCCTCCATCACCTCGAGATCGCGGGTTTCCACGCCGGGGGCCCTGGCGACCGCCGCAGCCTGTACCGGAGCAGGTTCGGGTTGGGGGGCTGGTTGTGGCGGACTGGGTTTTGTTTGTATATGCACCGGAGCTTGGGCCTGCTGCTGGGCCCGCCGGGCCTCACGGGCCAAACGCCTGCGCTCGCGCACCGAGACAATCGGCAGGCGGGCCGCCGGGTCGCCAAGCAGGACATAGCCGGCCAGGTCCTGGCGCAGCATCCACAGGTGCCCGCGTTGCTTGGGGTTGACCTTGAACGACTTTTTCTCGACCTGGGCCTTTTGCTCGGCGTCGTAGGTTTCGAGCAACTGTTTGTTGGCCTCACCCGAAGCTTGGTAGAGCTCGCGGGTCGACAGGCCATAGCGGTCGCCCTTGAGAATGTTGTTGATGATTCGCAAAAACCGCGCCGGACGTTTGACCCCCTTGCCGGTATCGAGGTCCTGAAAACTATAGCTCCAGGCGAGGTCGAGGTGGCCGAGGATCGCCAATGGCCCGTTGGGGTTGGTCAGGCATACCTTTGTATGTGCACTGACAAACGGGCGACTGCCGGCCACCGGTAGACTCTTGAGAACCGCCTCGGGACGGCCGGGGAACGCCCTGGCCTTGCGCAACAAATCGAGCCAGTGGCGAAACTTGCTGTCGGCCGGTGTCCCGGCACCAAAGCAGGCGAACATCAGCCAAAACCCCTTGGGTAAAAATGTGATGTTCTGAAAATCCTCCGCCCGCAGGGTTCCCTCGCGCCCAAACGACATGGCTCCCTGGGCCGCTAGCTGAGCTGCTGCCGACTTCCAGCCGTTGCGTGGGGAACCGGCACCGTGACTGACCGACATCAAAACTGCGGGCTCGGTTTGACCTGCCTGTTCAAACAGCTCCTCGGGCACCGGGTCGGACATCCGGCCAAACATCTGCAGGTCATTGGTGGGAAACTGTCCCTTGTCGAGTGCCGTCTGGGCCAGCCGCACCGCGGGTTCAACCATCGAGCGATGGCCCACGCGCGTGGCCGCAGTGCCATCGTGCACCGTATAAAACAGGGCGCGGGCAGCCTCTGCTTTTTTCAGATTTTCGCTGTCCACGACCTTTTGGGCATAGGCCGCGTAGTCTTCGATGGCATCAAACGCGAGCCGACCGACATAGCCGTCTAGGCCCATCACTTCGTGGACGGGGGCGGCGAGCTCGTGGAGGTCACCGAGCAACAACTGGTAACGCGGGAGTTCTTCTTTGAGTTGGTCGACCGGGTCGAACACCTCGCGGCGCCAGCGGGCCGCCTCGTCGGCCGTCATCTGGCTGGGCAAGCGGTAGACCTTGACCTCGGCCTCCTGTTCCTGCGCCCGCAGGGCCATCAGCGGAGCAATCGCAGCCAACATCTCGTCGCCGCGTTTGCCCTCGGGAGCCAGCACACCCCAACGTTGCTCAGGCAAGGAGTTTTGGTCGCCGCCGTCATCCCAAAAGTTGAGGGGAACATCCGGGTCCTGCTTGGCCTCGGCATCGCCCGTGCTGTCGTTGGGTAAACCCTCCTCGAGGGTTGGCGTGCCCTCGTCGGCATGGGCGAGCAACAGCTCAAAACGCGATGTCGAATTATCTACCTGCACAGTTGAACATGTTACATAGGACCTGTTTTAGGTGAAAGCAGGTCCTTACCCGGACTGGCTACCGTCGACCCTCGGTGGCCGCAACAACGTGCGCTTGAACGCGCGGACACGTGTATAAGCACGTTCAATCGTGGCCTGCGCGAGTTTGCCAGCAACCACCTGCTCGCCCAGCATATCGACGGTCTTGGCCACACAATCCGGGTCGTAATGGGCGTTGTTTCCCACAATCAAGATATCGACCCCGGCCGTCAGCGCGCGGACAAACGCCTCGGCCGGTTTGTAATTGTCGGTAATCGCCCCCATGTGGAGATCGTCGCTGATGACAATTCCCTGGTGTCCGAGTTGCTCCCGCAGCAACTTGTGCAGGATTTTGCGCGAAAGGGTCGCAGGCACCTCGGGGTCGAGTGTTCGCAAAAACAGGTGGCCGGTCATCACAGCGTCTGCGTGGCCGCTTTTGATCAACCGCGAAAATGGCTCGAGCTCGCTGCGCTGCCAGGTCTCGGTGATGTCGACAAACCCCAGGTGGGAATCGCTTTTGGAACTGCCATGCCCGGGAAAATGCTTGATTGCACAACGAATGCCGTGGGCCCGATGGCCCTCGATAATTGCCTGGGCATGCCGCACCACGCGCTCGACATCGGCACCAAACGAGCGCTCGACCGCGCCAATCACCGGGTTTTTTGGATTGGTTTTGAGGTCGACGACCGGCGCGAGATTGAAGTTAATCCCCAGCTGCGCGAGTGTCTCGGCGGTTTGCTCCGCCTGATTGCGGGTAAACTTGAGGTTGTCGATGCGTCCGAGCCGCTCGGCCGAACGCGTTTTGGGAAACCCCTTGGGCGGCCGCAGGCGATTGACGTAGCCGCCTTCCTGGTCGATCGCCACAATCAACGTGTTATCACCACTGTGCGCCGCGCCATCCCCAGAAGCCGTTGTATTTGCATACTCTGGGACAAGGGCGTGGAGGTCGTGGACAAGTTTCCGCAGTTGCTTGGGGTTTTTGATGTTGCGACTGCCCGAGCCGGTTTGGTCATCGCGCTCGAACAACAACACACCGCCTAGGTGATGCTCGCGGATCGCCCGTGCGATCGGATCGTCGGCACCAACTTTTTGCCCGCGAAAACCCACGAGCAGCAACTGGGCCAGTTTGTGGGCGAGCGGTATCTGCGGAGCCTCGGGCTCAGGCGCCACCGGCGAGACGGGCTGTTGTCGGGGAGTCGGTCGGAGCTCGGTCGCAGGCGTTTTTGGGGCAGGCTTCGCAGCCGGCGGGTTGCCGGTTGTTTCGGCCGTGCAAGCCAAGGGCAAGGCGAGCGCGCCCGAGAGTTTGAGGCTCTCGACCAAAAAACCGCGCCGCGAGTACTCCGGGGCGGGCATTTTAGGCAACTCTCCGAGGGAGTCCGGACCGTGGCCGCGCAGGCGCGCTGACTACATGCATCTGCAACAAACTGGGCTGCGGCCTAAATCACGTCTTCGGACAGGTTTTCCTCGCGCAACCGCGGGGTCCGTTGGCGTCCGGTCGCCTGGTCGCGGGCCGGCGTCGGCTTGCGCGGGGTCGGCGGCGGCGCTGCAACCTGGGCCCCGTTGACCCGTTCGCGCAGCTCCTTGCCGACTTTAAAAAACGGCAACCGCTTGGGTGCAACATGCACCGGCGCACCTGTCCTCGGGTTCCGTCCCTCGTAGGCCTTGTAGTGCCGCACGGTGAAGCTGCCAAAACCGCGGATTTCGATCCCCTCACCGCGCTTCATGGCATCCACCATCGAATCAAAGATCGTGTTGACGACCAATTCGGCCCTGCCCTTGGTGAGTTTGGCCGCCTCGGCAACTCGCTCGATAAGTTCGGATTTCGTCACGCTCGATGCCTCATGTCGCCTGCAGTGGAACGGCATCATACGAATGAAAATCTTGGAATTTCAAGCACAACGCGGGTTCAAATTGGGTCACAAGCGGTTTTAGCTTCTGGGCTACATCGTCGGTCCACTCGCTACTTTTTTGAAATTACTCAATTTTTATTTTCTTGCGGGAGTTCCGCGCGGGCTTTGCCAACGGGATCGCCAGGGCGATGGTCCCAATGACCACGCCGGGCAAATAGCAACAAATTGAGGTCGGGCAGCGACATTTCGGCCCGTTTCGCCAACCACAAGTAGGCGGTTCTGGCCCGGATGCGCGGACCCGTCGTTTGTTGCAACGTCGCCGCCGATGTCGGCCAACGCCCCGGGTCGCGGGCGCCAACAAACGTCAAAAATGCCTGCGTACTTGCGTCGCTTCCCTGCTGAACCAGTGACTTGCGCCAGGCGACGTGGTCCGCCAACAGCAGGTGAAGCTCTATCCACAGCACCACCGCCAAAAAGTCATCACCCCGCGCCCGCCAGTGTGCGCGGGTCCTCGCTTCCTGCCCGCCGGCCCGCTCGGCACAACGGCGTCGCTGCTCGCACCGCTGCGGACCGACGAGTTGCGACTCCCGCAACGCACCGGGCCAACGCCGCGCTGCCGTGCGGATCGCAAACTTTTGTTGGTCGCCCGCAGGCAACTGCTCCAAGTGTTGGAGCGCCCGATACTTGGCGTCCATCTCGCGCCACTGCGAGTTCGGCACACTGGCCTGCCAAAACGCGCTCGCCATCTTCGGCCCATCCTACCTTTTCTCGTGCTGCCCAACTCGCTATCCTGGTTTTGACGCCGTGGGACACGCAGCAGACTCATCTATCACCGGTCAGATCGATGTCGGGTTTGAAACCTCGGCCGACGTTTCGGGCGTGCGCTCCCAGGATGCGGGTTACCTGTCGCTGGACGACAAGGCGCTGCTCGCCCAGGCGCGGGCCGGCCATCCACGGGCGTTGAGACAGTTTTACGACACCTACGCCGGCCAGGTCCGGGCCCACCTGTACCGCCTGCTCGGCCCCGATCCCGACCTCGACGACGTGATGCAAACAGTCTTTGTCCGGGCCTTTCGCGCGCTCGATGGCTTTCGCGGACAGTCGACGATCCGCACCTGGCTGTACCGGATCACCACCAACACCAGTCGAAACTTGCTGCGTCAACGATTTCGCCGCGACCGACTGAAGGCCGCGTTTCAGTGGTTCAACATCGGTCGCGACGGCCATATCCAGTCGCCCCGGCGGGTCGATGCCCGCGACGAGGCCAGCCGCATGTTGCGACGGCTGCGGCCGGACCTGCGCGAAGTGTTTGTCCTCTACCACTACGAGGGTCTCACCCTGCAGGAAATTTCGACGGTGCTCGAACGCCCGCTATCGACGGTCGGCGACCACCTTTCACGGGCGCGTAAGCGCCTGCATCAACTGGCCCAAACCACATGAACCCGCCCAACCACGACGTGACCTACGGGTGTCTCGAGTTTCACTCGGACACCGAGGCGGTTCTGTGCGGACGGATCCATCCCCGTGTACATGCACGTTACCTCGCGCATATGCATGTATGTGCAGATTGTCGCCAGGCACACCAGCGCACCGAAGCGATCTATCGCGGGCCACGGCTGCCCCCACTCGCCGGCGCGCCGCCAGACACGGAGTTTCGCGCCATCTTGCAAAAAATGGCCACACCGGCCCACCACTCGCTACTCGGCCCGGTGTTGATCGGCTGTGCGGTCGCCGTCCTCACCCTGGTGTTGACCATCCTCGGGGCGCCCAGTGATTTGGGCGACCGGCCGCAACCGGTGGCGCAACTTCAGACCGACACACCCGTGACCGTCGAAGTTTCGGAGATCCCGGCCGCCCCCACGGGCCTCGAGCACCGTGCCCAGGCCGACTACGGTCGGATCGTCGGTGGCCACGCCAGACTTTCGAGCGAGGGTCACGACCTCGAAGCCACCAACACGTTTGAAGTCGGCACACAGGTGCGGGTGAACCCCGACGACACGGTGCAGCTTGGCCTCATCGGTAAGATCCTCGCCAACTTGGGCCCGGGGGCAGACCTCACCTGGACCGACGCCCAACCCGGACTCATCGAACTTCAACTCGACCGTGGGATGTTGGCCATTCGTTACGACCGCCACGGCGCCGATCCGATCCTACGTGTGCGCACGCCGACCGCACTGATTCGTGTCACCGGCACGGTCTTTACCTTGGCAGTCGCCGATGATGGTTCGACCTCGGTTTCGGTGCTGCGCGGCGAGGTCAAGGTGCTGTCTCCCCGGGACTCCCGCCTGATCACCGAAGTCGCTGCCGGTTACCGATTTGATGTCGATACATCGACCTACGGCGACGTCGGCCGCACCGAGGTGCAGGCCGCTCTCCCGCTGTCCGACGAAACCTCCGCGATCGGCCCCGACGGCCGGATCCCGACCAGTTGGGTGGTCCCCGGGTTGCCCGATCGCCTGTCCAAACGCACGCTCGATCACCTGGTGCCGGCGACCCAAACCGAGCCCCTACCTGTCCGCGTTGAAAGGCGCAGCAAGGCGCCCGCACAACTGCCGGCCGAGGATGAGGGTGAAGCCCTGATCGAGTTGCTGCGCCGCGACATTGCCGACTCACGCCGGGCTGAACTCAAGGCCACCCTCCGCCGCTGCCGCGAGCTGTACCAGTCACCACACTCGCGCTACATGGCCGCCCGCTGCATCACGGATTTCATGTATAAGCATGGAGATGATCGGGACATGGTCGAGGGGTGGCTGCTGTACGGGATTTTGCGGATGGACTACGGTAACGACTATCCGGCTGCTGAAGCCGCGTTTCGCAAGTTCCTCGACCGCGCCCCGGCACATCATCCACAGACCGAAATGGCGATGTATCGCCGCTGGCTGGCAAGCACCGAAAGCGGGCACATCAGCGATGCCGAGCAACGCGGGCGCGAGTATCTGCGCCGGTTCCCCAACGGCAAGTACGTCGGCACCGTGTTGCAGCGGTTTCCCAAGTTGGTCGACGAGCTCTAGGCCGTTGCCTTTGCCAGCAACCTCCGCCTAGCGCTAAAGCCTCGGAGCGGAGGAGCTGCTCATGGGGCGTCGGCGTGGTGCTTGCCAACAAACCGTGCAAGTACATCGAGTAACTCACTGCGTTTGACGGGCTTGGTAATATACCCATCGGCACCGAGCTTCGAGGCAAACTCGGGCTCGCTGACCATCGTCAACATCACCACGGGAATGCGTTCGAGCTCGCTGTCTTGCTTGAGGGCCGACAGCACTGTCCACCCGTCCATCCCGGGCATCATGACATCGAGGGTAATGACATCGGGGTCGAGGTCCTCGGCCATCCGCAGCCCCTCGCCGCCATTGGTTGCGGTATGCACCTCAAAGCCCTCACGCGTGAGGATCCGGCGCAAAAGCTCATGGGCGGTTGGGTCGTCGTCGATCACCAACACCGAGTACCCGCGCCCGGTCTCGCCGGTCCACGTCGGCATCGGCTCCTCGGCGTCGGTCCGCAGGTTGGGCACGCGAATCGTAAACGTGCTGCCGGCCCCGACTTCGCTGACTGCGGTGATATCCCCACCGAGCATCCGGCAAAACTGGCGACTGATGGCGAGCCCGAGACCGCTGCCGCCATAGACCTTGGAGGTCGTTGCATCGGCCTGTGTATAGGCATCAAAGAGGGTCTCAATTTTTTGTTGGGGCACGCCAATGCCGGTGTCTTGCACCGAAATCTCGAGCCACTCCTTGAGGCCATCGTCGAGCGTGCGGGTTCGCAGGGTCACCTCGCCGTCCTGGGTAAACTTGGCGGCGTTGCTCAGCAGGTTGAGAATTGACTGGCGCAGCTTGGGCTTGTCGGCGCGAACCTGGGTCAGCCCGGGTTGCTGCTCGGTACGCAGGGTATTGCCGTTTTTGTGCATCGCCGGGCCAATGGTGGCAACGAGCGCCTGGACCATCTCCTGCAAATCGAAGTCCTCGAGGTGGACCTCTGCCCGCCCGGCTTCGATCTTGGCGAGGTCGAGGACGTCGTTGATCACCCACACAAGGTGCTGGGCAGCGTGGTTGATTTTGGCTAAGTCGGGCAGGAGCCGGGCCCGGATGTGCGGGTGATCGAGGTCGCTACTTTCCTCGCGCATCAACTCGGTGTAGCCAATGATGGCGTTGAGCGGGGTCCGCAACTCGTGGCTCATGGTCGCCAAAAAGTTGCTCTTGGCCCGGTTGGCCGCCAATGCGGCATCCCGCATGCTCCCGAGTTCAGCGAGTTGCTGACGCAGTTGATTAAGTTCGTGGGTCTGCTTTTCGAGGTTGGCCCGGGCCTGGGCAAGTGCCTGCCCGCGTTGCGAACGGACGTGTTCGAGTTGTCGCTCGAGCAACGCCACCCGACTTTTGGTCAGCCGCAGGGCTTCCACGATCTCCCCGAAGTCGGCTCGTTGGTCGACCGTATCGTCCTCAGGCGTACTCATGTGGATCTACGACTCGGCCACGTGTTCACGGTACCCGCGAAACAACGCTCACCGGTACACACAGCCAAGGATACACGACATGTGAGGATTGCTCGACGCTGTCGCAAGCGGTCACGTTGCCCACTTCGCCCACCATGCTCGTACCCCACCATGCGCGCCCGCGCGGGCATAGCTCGGTCTTGGGCACTGCAATCGCGGTGGTGACGGGACGACAAAACCGGGTACCGTAGGGGTGGATACCCGACTGCCCGGAGCACGATGACCGACCCTGTGGTCTTATTTTTGGTTGTGATCGCCAGCCTGCTTTTAGTTGGGGCGCTCGGCGAGTTGTTGTTTTCGCGGACCCGCATCCCCGAAGCTATCTGGTTGATTGGGACCGGGCTGCTGCTGCGCATGACAGGCGTTGTGCCCGACACTGTCCTAGAGACGATTACACCGTACTTTGCCGTGGTCACCCTGGTGATCGTGCTGTTTGAGGGCGGCAGCCGGTTGCGCCTCGGCGAGCTTGCCCGCGACGCACCGCGGGCCACCGTCATGTCGATTACCGCGTTTTTTGGGGCGGTGATCACCGTGACCGCGTTTAGCATGGGGCTTTGGGCGATCGGGGTGTTGCCCGAGTGGAGCCTTCGCCACGGCCTGATGCTCGGCGCGATCCTGGGCGGAACAAGCTCTCTCATCCTCGGGCCGTCGCTCGACTTCACCGGCAGCAACACCCCCCTTTCGCGGACGATCCATATCGAGTCGTCCCTCAACGATGCGCTTTGCGTGATGCTGGCGATCCCGCTGATCGATCTCCTCGCCACCGGGGGGCCAGAAGCGACCCACAGCGCCGTCGCCGTGCTGCAAAGCGTTGGCATTGGCGTCGGGCTTGGGCTGATGATCGGCTGGACGTGGATCCCGATTTTGCGGGTGCTCGGCAACAACCCCCGCGGCTACCCGATCACACTCGCGGCCCTATTGATGGTCTACGCGATCGTGCGGGGGGCCGGCGGTAGCCCGGCCATGGCAATCCTTGCATTTGCATTGATTGTTGGCAACGCGCCCACGCTCATGAAGTGGTTTTTTCGCGGGCGTGGCAACGACGAGAAAGCCGCGGACAAGACCGAGGACATTCGCCTGTCGGGCTCGATCAAACTGGCCCATTCGCAGATCAACTTCATCGTCAAGACGCTGTTTTTTACCTACATGGGCCTGATGCTCACACCACCATGGTCACTGCTGATCATGGGGGTGGTGCTCGGGGTGTTGTTGCTGGTGACCCGCTGGCCCGCGGTTGGGTTTGGTCTTCGCGGCGTCAACTTCCACGACGACGACCGACGGACGGCGATGATCTGCTGTCCCCGCGGCATGGCAGCCGGTGCACTTGCAACCATGCCAGCGCTGGCGGGTGTACCCGGGACCGAGTCGCTTCACAGCCTGGTGTTTTCGACCATCGCTACCTCGATCGTGCTGTTCACCATCGGCTTTCGCCAGGTCCGTGGCACCTGGCCGCAACCGACACCGCAGCCGCTACCCCGCCCTGCCGATGTCCTGCCCCAGCACTCGCATGCCGACCTGGTGACCGCCGCTCGGGCGGCCGAACTCGATCTCGACGAGCCCGTCGATCCCGACCACCATGTCTACCAGGCCGATGCTCCCGGGCGGCCGCGACCGTCGCTCGACCCCGTCGCGCCCGTGATCGATGTTCCTTCACCGAGCGAAGCTTCGGACCCGGCCGATATCACCTCTGAGCCCGTCGCCCAGACCAGCGAAAAAACGCCGACGCCGACAGCCACTGCGACCCCGCCAACCGCTGCCCCGAAGCCCGAACCATCGTCGACACCAGCCGGGGCTTCGGACCCAAAGTTGCCGATCTTTCTCGGGTCCAAGACCGAGTAAACCGTGCACGTGCATGTGCACGGTTTTCGACTTGGCGCTACGCCGGGCGGACGACCAGGGTCACGCCATCTAGCACCTGGCCGTTCATGCCGGCGATTGCCGCATCCCCGGCGGCATCTGTGGTGTAGTCGACATGACCGGAGTTCTGGCCGGAAGCCGGATCCGTCGTAATGTATGCACGCTCAATTGTGCCAAACGGGGAAAAGGCGCTTTGTAAGCCTGCCTGGGTTGTGACGCCGCTGAGTTCACCGATAAAGATCTTCTTTGCCATGTTGCTGACCCACTTTCATATGTGAAGAGTCTGCATCGACATACCACAACCTCCGCGTCTGTGTACACGCCAGCGTCGGCGCGTTGGCGCTCGGGGTGGCGGCAAACTTGGTGCATTTGCAAACGCCGGTTGCGTGCACGTGCACGCATCACTGACGATCGCGAGCCTTGGCAAAACGTTCGTCCACGACGATTTTTGAACCTCCAGCCGGCGACTGCTCAAACCTTGACCACTTGGCTTCAAAGTAGCGCGAAACCTGCTGCCAAGCCTCTATATTGGGAATACCGAAGCGGGCAAGCACCTCCTCGCGCCCCCCCGGTTGCGCCCGTTCGATGTCGCGCCGGCGTTGCCAGTAGGTGTTCGGGTCTGCCGGGTCGAGGCCATACAGCTCGACCTGCTCAGCTTCGCAGCGGGCAACGAAGGCCTGTAAATCTCCCCACTGCTCTTCGACGTCTAGGCTCGACTCGTTTGCCTCGTCCTCAACCACTTCGCCAGGTTCACCATCGGGCTCCGGATCAGCGTTCTCATCGACATCGGGCACGCTTACGACTTCTGGCGAACTGCCGAACATGCGTCGCACCTCATCGGTGAGTGACCGCCACAATCCCATCTGCAAGTGAATCTAACGAATGCTGCCGCCACTGACAAACTTCGATCTGAACACCTGCCCCGGGTACAACCGCCGGTTCTGTGTATCCGCATGCTCACTTTCGATGGCTCGCAGCGAAAGTGCCAGTGCCCCACCAGGCCGAACTGTGCATGCGCAATTCTTCAGGTTCCGACCGGTATCGATCGCTAACCAATAGTTGTTTTTTACCTCACTTTGGCCGCATGCTCTGGGTCCGTGTCGATCGTCTCGTTCATTTCCACCCTATTGTTTGTCGCGAGCGTTCAACCGTCGGCCGAGCCGGCGCCGGCGGAGAGTTCGACAGCTGAGAGCCCGGCGGCGACAACAGCCGAACCGGCACCAACGGCCGAACCGGCACCAACGGCCGAACCGGCGCCAACTTCCGAGGCTCCGGCGGAACCTGCGGCCGAGACTCCGACACCGGAAACCGAAACCGACACAGCCCAACCCGACAAGACCGAGGTTATCGCACCTGTTCCTTCAGACAGAACAGAAGCGACGGCGACCGCCGGGGCGGGATATGCCCGTCACAAACTCGTCTACTCCAACTTGCTGGCGGCGCGCCTCAACCCGCTCGGTCTGTTTAACGGGTTCTCCCTCGGCTACAAGTACCACCTGTTCAATAAGCCAGACTCTGTCCTGTTTCGCAACTCGCACATCGGCATCAACTTTACGCCCAACCTGTCGCCTGCACTTGTCGGTCTAGGTGGCTCGGTGGTGTTTGAGCCGATCGCGCTGCTGCGAATGACAGCGCGTTACAGCTACGTGCAGTACTTCGGCACATTCCAGTTCTTCCAGTCGTTCCCCTCGCCCGAGTCCGACTTCTCCGAAGATCGGCTAGACCTCAACAAAGAGGCCGGGCTCAACTATGTCTCCGGGGGCCACAACCTCTACCTGTCGACACTGTTACAGGCCAAGGCCGGCCCGATCGCCATCCGCAACGAACTGCTGTTTGTCTATATGGACTACAAGTTCAACAACGATGTCGATACAACCTTCTACGACATCCAGTACGACATCCTCCAGCCGAAAACCGGGTGGATGATGCGCAACGAGAGCGACATTTTGTACCTCTCGAAATTCGGCCTGACCGCCGGTCTGCGACACACCCTGACCCACGTGCTGGCCTACCCCGGGTTCGATGTCAACCCCAACGGCCCGACCAGCCGCCTCGGCCCATTGCTTGCGTATACATTTTACGACAAGCCGCACAAAAAGTTTAACAAGCCGACCCTGCTATTGATCTCCCAGTGGTGGCTGCAACACCGCTACCGCGCCGGTCAGTCCCACAGCCAAGCATTCCCACAAATCATCATCGGGTTCTCGTTCTCCGGCGATCTGTGGAAGAAATAGCGGGTCGGTTCCCACGCCTGTGAGGGAGCCAGCATCGCCCGGGATTATGGCTGTACTACCAATAAATCCAGGGATTTAGACAACCTACCTCCGATGTAGGTGCAAGCTTCCCCGGCCCCGGATACTTTTATTTGCAGACATCTTCGGCTATCGCCTTGGCTCGGAGGTGCCTGTGGTCGACCAGCGTCGGTTGTTCTTATTCTCGAGTTTTGCCTGTGCCCTTGGTTTTGCCGCCTGCGGAGATGGTTCGGGGGACACCCGCGACACCGACTCGTTGTCGACAACCCTGCCGACCACCCAAACGTCGACCGCCACGATGACGCAAGGGGGCTCCGAAACCGGGAGCGACAGCGAGTCCTCGGGGGCGAGCGAAGCCGGCAGCGAGACCCAGGGCTCAACCGACGCCACCACCGTCGATCCGAGCGAGGGTAGCTCGGGTGGCAGTGGCTGCGGCGATGGCGTGGTTGACGATGGCGAAGTTTGTGACGACGGCCCGCAAAACGGCGGGTACGGGTTTTGTCTGGCCGACTGCTCCGGTTTGGGGCCCCACTGTGGCGATGGCATCATCCACCCGACCGAGGGCGAAACCTGCGACGACGGCGACACGATCGACGACAATAGTTGTAACAACAACTGTGAGCCAGTCCCCTGCGATCAACAGGGTGGCAACGACGGCGGCGAAGTCCTGAGCTACATCTGGATCGCCAACGATACCCAGGGCACGGTCTCAAAAATTAATACGGTCACCGCCGTCGAAGAAGGCCGCTACCGGGTGGAGGGCGCCCGGCCGTCGCGAACCTCGGTCAACCTCCAGGGTGACGTCGCGGTCTCGAGCCGCGAGCCCGGAGCGGTCACCAAGATTGCCGCGCAGCTCGATGATTGTATCGACACCAATCAAAACGGCATGATCGAAACGTCCCAGGGGCCCGACGATATTTTGCCCCTAGGCGAGGATGAGTGCGTGTTGTGGCGCCGGAGCATTCCCTCACCCAACTACGACAACGGCCCGCGGGCGACCGCCTGGGTGGCTGAAAAACAGGACCCGGTGACCTGCGATTACCCCGAAGCGCGGCTGTGGATGGCCTGGCGCGACAACGACAAAAATGCCCACTTCGAGCTGATCGACGGGGTCACCGGCGATACCATCGAGACCATTGTCCATCCCTACCCCGACGGCGACGGCTCCAAAAATCCCTATGGCGGGGCTGTCGATCGCGATGGCAACTTCTATGTCACCGGTGTGCGGGCCCAGGATGTGCTCAAGGTCGACATTGAGACCGGTGTGGTGACAAACCTGGGCGAACCTCCGGGCTCGCCGCGGCGCTACGGCATGACACTCGATGCCCAGGGCGACCTGTGGGCCGGTGGCTACGACGGCGCGATCCACCGCTGGCACCACGACTCCAATACCTGGACGGTCTACCCCGACGGTACCGGGGCCGACCTCCGGGGCATTGCCGTCGACAGCGAAAACCAAGTCTGGGCCGCCCGCAGCAGCCCGTGCCAGCTCGCCCACTTCGACAGCGAAACCGAAACATTTGTCAATGCATCGATTCCGCTGCCGGGTTGCGACACCCCCTGGGGCGTGGCCGTCGACTTTGAGGGCAATGTCTGGGTGGTCGACCGCGGCGACAAGGCCTACAAAATCGATCGCAATACCTACGAGGTGCTGGCGATCGTCACCGGACTGGTCGACCCGTACAGCTACTCCGACATGACCGGGGCGGCACTCAAGTTGCAAGAAATCGGTTGAGGTCGAGATCGGTGCGGGTGCACACCGGTACGCACTCGCAAAATGGACACCGGGGTCCATAGACCCCACCCTGTCCGCGACCCATGCGACCGGGCAGACGGCCGATCTACTGTCATCGGTCCCTGCTCAAGCGGGCAACAGCCCCGGAATTTCGCCTAATTCGTTGAATTTCGGGCGTTGTGTTTGTGCGCTGGCTCGAGGCATGCTCACGCAACTTGCGAAGGGCCCAACTTTTGATGCCGACGACTTCGCGACTGCACGCCCGATTGTGGCGCAGTCGTCGACATCTGTTTGCGTGTCCGACACATCGCAGCCCGCGGCACATGACGCGTGACTGCCCGCTTCCCACGACTGGAGCTGACGATGGCTGAAGCACCTAGCCTCGACGATATCCGCCGCGCCATGCAGGCCCGCGACCCTGAACTGGCGTCGCTCATCATCGAATTGAGCAGCGCACACGACCCGCGCTCGCGCCGGCCAACGCGCCGCGGCGCCCTCACCTACACCGACTTTCGCCGCCACCTACGCAGTTGGCGCTATCGCCACCAAAGTCCGCAGGAGCGGGCGCGGTACCGGATTGAGAGCTGGCAAAAGTTGGAGGCCGAGGACGCCGAGAGCCCGCTGCCCGATCGCTTGCAACTACACACAATCCTGATGGAGCTATGGCAGGATCCGAGTGTATATGCACGGGAGGTCCTGCTCGAAGTCATCGCCGGCTGCTTCCTCAAGTGGGGCCCGTGGCGGGCCCTCAAAACCATTTATAAGCAGGCCGAAGAAAACGGTGACATCGAGGTGTTTACCGCCCTCGCAGCACGCTTTGACCGGGCCTATGCCCGCGGCCACAACCGCGAAGTCAGCCGCAAAACCCTCGGTTACCTCGCCCGCCGTGGCTGGCGATACCTCCGGCGCATCGGCGAGACCCTGCCGGCGACCTATGCCGACGCCTGTGTCAGCCTGCTTTGCAACTATCCCGAGCGCACCGGCTGGGCCAATGCCTGGATCGCCAACCACGTGCTGTTTCACGAGTCGGCCAAGTACACCCGGCGAAACTTTCGCGTATACAACTATCAGCGGCGCTCATTGGTCAAAGAACGGGCGTTTGGCGAGCTGTGGCGCCGTTCCCCGCGGCCGCTTTTTGCCCTGCTTTCGCGCGCGCAGTCGGAGCATGTCCGGACCTTTGCCGCCGAGTCGCTCAAGGCCGATTTCCGGGCCCAGTTGCGGGAAGTCGAACCCTCGTGGGTGGTTGGCCTGGTGTCGGTTGGTTCGCGCACGGTCGACGACTTTGTCGTGTGGCTGTTGGGCAATGCCCCGCGGTTTGAACAGGCAAACTTCCGCGAGCTCGGCCTCCACGATGCGGTCCTGCGCCTGCTCGACTCGCAGTCGCAAAGTGCCCGCACCTACGCGGCGGAGTATGCCCGCACCCACGCACGCGACCTCCCGCTCGAACGCCTGCTGCGACTTGCCAACAACGGCGATGCCTCGGTCCGCAAACTCGCCCACGACCTCCTAGGCGACCGCGACCCCCGTACCGAAGTCGGGCTCGATGCCTGGGGCGCGCTGCTCGGCACCCGCTACGCCCACGACCTCGCAGCCACGGTCCTGCGCAAGCACTTTGGCAGCCGCGAGCTCACCCGCGAGTGGTTCACCGAACGCCTGCTCGACGCCAACAACAAGGTCGTCGACTTCGTCCGCGAGTTGCTGCCGCAGGTCTACAGCTACGAGACCCTCGGTGCGACGTTTTTCCGCGACCTGCTCGACCGTCCAGACATTGGCCGGGCAGCCGCCACATTTGCCCTCGATGCGGTCACCCGGTTTTCCGCCGACGAGTTCGATGTGGACTTCTGGCGGCGCACCCTGCTGCACCCACAGTGCCGCTCAACCATGGAAACATGGTTGCATGAGCAACGAATCCCGGCCACGGTCCTGGGCGTCGACTTCCTCAAGGCGCTGTCGTTTCACCCGAGCTTCGAGGCCGACCCGTGGATCGCTGACCTCAAAAAAACCGAACGCAAGTGGGCCCAAAAGCTCACCTACTCGGAGGGCTTGGCCGAGACAACACGGGCACTGCTGGCCGATACACGCCGGTTTTCGCCCGAGGCCGTGGGCTTTGACTGGCTCATGACCATGGTCGAGCGCAGCGAACCGCAGTACCACGAGTTTGCGGTTGGCTACCTGATTCAGGCGTTTGCCCCGGCACAATTTGCAGATACACCCGATACCGAGGTCGCTACCGGGCCAGTCAGCCTGGCCGGGAAATCGGTGCGCCTAACCGGTGAGTTCCACAACTTGACGGCCGAGGAACTCGGACAAAAGGTGACCGCCGCCGACGGTGTGGTAGCCACCGAAGTCTCGCGCGAAGTCACCTACGTGGTCGTGGGTGACCGTGGCTCGCCCCTAGGTGGCGCCGGTCGCAAAACCGTCGACCAGGTCGCGGCCGAACGTCTGATCGCCGACGGCGTGCCCCTGCAACTGCTGTCTGAAACCGACTTCCTCGGGCTGCTTGCAGGTACACGGAAAATCTACTCCGACGCCCAGATCCGGGCCGGATGCGAGGCCCTGTGGACCATGGCCATCGCCCCCGGGGCCCAAGACGCCCCCCGTGCGCTGTTTGCCAGGCGGTACCTGCTGGCCCATCACCCGCAGATCTCGCTGGCCAAACACGACAAACCGGTCGCCGGTGGAGCCGAAGTCCCGGCCGACTTTTTGACGTATGCCCGGGTCAAACCACTGCTGTCCGATGCCCGGTTTGCCGTCCGCGCGTTCGCCCTCGAAATCTGCCGATTCGAGTTTGCCCGGTGGCTGCCCGGCCTGATGTCGCTTGTGCCCCTGGCCGAGTCCAACTTCCCCGAGGTCCGCGACTTCATCAGCATTGCCCTGCTCGCCGACGAAGCCCCCGAGCACAAGCGCTACCGGTTGCCGCCCGAGCACCTCACTGGCGACGCCGTCTACTCGTTTTGCGAATCGCTGGTGTCGACCACCCGGGCACTCGGGATGTCACTCATCGAAAAACACCCGCGGCTCGCTGTCCCCGAAGAGTTGTTCCGCCTGACCGAAAGTCCAGATCGCCAGGTTCGGGCTTTTGTGATTGCCACCGTCTGGTCGCTGTACCGCGACCGCGGCGTAACCCTGCACTGGAAGCCAAACCTCGGTGCCGGGACCCCGGTTGGCGCCGTGATCCCCGAGACCAAAGAGGGTGAGGAAGCAGGCGTGGTCACCGGGCTGGGCGAGGGACCCCCGCAAAAACCCGAACGCCGACCGGCCAGCGACGAGGCTCTGCGCGACTTTATGCGCCGTGTCCTGTTTATGGTCCCACCGGCCAAGATCCCCGCCGGCAGCGGCGAAGCTGTCCCGGGGGCCAAGCTCCGGCCACTGCCCGCGCGCAAGGCCAAACTGGCACTGGTCGAGGTGATGCGCGACCTCGCCGTCGCCGACCGAGCCTTTGCCGGCATCGTCGCCCCGCTGCTCAAGGAGTTCATGGGCTCGCGCGGACAATCTGAACACGCCGCCTGCCTGGTGGCCCTGGCCCGGATCGCCCGGGCCCACGAAGACCTCAATCTCCTGTCGGAGGATGCAGCCTGATGTCGAAACAAAGCCACGACAACAAGTACACCCAGGCCCGTGGTGTCCCCCAGGTCATGTTCGCCGATGGCGATACCCTGATCTATGTAAGTACACACGAAGAGGGACAGGCCACCGCCCTGTACCGCGTGGGTGTGGACGATGCCATCCTCCACGAGGAACCTCTACCCTGCGGGGCGGTGAGCCTGGCAACCGCCGGCGACCACGTGTTTTTGGCCGGGCAAAACGGCCAGCTCTACAAAGCCCCGCGCAAGTCCGGTGCGCCCGAGCCTCTGGGTGCGGTCATCGACCCACCACCCATCGACCTCGTCGCCGTTGCCGGTGACGCCCTCGCGGTCCTCAGCGGCAGCTCGCTACTGATTGTCTCGACAGCTTCGGGCGAGGTGCTCCAAACCCTGCCCCTGCGCGAAGCCGGCTCAACCCTGGCCGCCGACCCCAGCGGTCAGTGGCTGGTCGTCGGTGGCACAGCCGGTCGCCTGAGCGTGTTTGAAGCCGAGAGCAAGCCGCAGTGGCAACCGGCCGAATCTAAAAAGATCCACGAAGGCACGGTCACGGCCCTGTTGTTTGAGGTCGACGAACTGCGCGTGATCTCGGCAGGTGTCGACAACCGGGTCTTCTTAACCCACGTGCGCGGAGCCCTTGAGCCCGAAAACCGCTCCGGGAAAAACGGACACAAAGATGTGGTCCGAGCCATGGTGCACGGTCTTGCTGGCCGCTTTATCACCGCCGGCAAAGATGCCTGCCTCAAGGCGTGGCCCGGCGGCGGTGGCCAACGCCGGCCAGCGACGTTTAGCGATCGCGTGGGCAAGGTTATGGACCTGTCGCTGGTTAAATACCGCGGCAAAACCCACCTCGCGGCCGCCTGCGAAGACGGCACGATCCGGATCTTTTCCCTCGATGAAAACGGCAAGGCCGAACAACGCGTTCGGGTGATCCACGGGGCCCAGGGGTGGGCCAGCCACAACCTGCGTAAAAAAGACCCGAAGATCCGCGAGCACGCCCTGCGAACCCTGGCCCGCTGGAACGATGGAGCTGCAATCGGTCAGCTCGCCGGTCAGGTCGAGGCCGACGAAGACCACACCCTGCGGGTGCTGGCGACCCAACTGCTGGGCGAAACCAAAAATCCGCGGGCTGTCCCCTCGCTCGAAACCCTGCTGCGCCACCACGAAGAAGCTGTGCGCATGACCGCGTTTGCCGGGTTGCGAGCACTCGTCGGTGAGCAAAACCTCCGCCCCTTGGAGCTGGCCCTCAAGGTCGGCAAGCGCGACATCGGAACCGCCGCTGTCGAGGCCCTCGAACAACTCGCCGCCAGCGATGAGCTGGCCATGGACCGCCTGATCGCGGCGCTCTCCGACAATCCGGCCGAGGTCCGCAAGGCCGCCTTGATGGCACTTGAGGGGCTGCACGCCAAGGATAGTCCCGAGGCTGAAATCACGGCCCTGCGCGCCGGCAAACCCGACATCCGCAAGCTTGCGATCATTCGCTGCTACCAGCGCGACCTCATCGATCACCCGGAGGTTCGCTCGGCGCTGCGACGCTACGGCGCCGACGATGATGCCGAGGTTCGCCGCACCGCCTACTATGTGTCGCTGTACCGCCGCCCGCGGGTCGCCGATGCCCTGCGTGCGCGCGACGAGCAGCTCCACCGCAAACTCCACGAAATCGAGACCGCGCCAGAGCCCGGGCAAAAACCCGCTGACCCGGCGCCGGAACTGCCTGCTCCCAAACAAGTTGCAAGTGCAAGTGTGACCGAGGAAGACCGCCGGCCGCTGCTCGAGGCCATGGCCAGCCGGGCGCTCGACACCTGCCTCGCCGGGGCCGTCGGCCTCGCCAGCCTGCTCGACCCCCGGGCCCTCGGCACCCTGCTGCAACTCAGCCGCGAACGCGATTCGGGCGTGCGGGTGGCGACTTGCCGAGCACTCGCCGACCTAGGCGACCACCGCGGTGGCCAACGCCTGCGCCTGTTGCTGCGCGACGGGCAAGCCAGTGTCCGCGATGCGGCCTTCACCGCCCTCGCCCGGCTCGCCAGCGACGAACCGCTGACCGTTGCCGAGGCAGGACTTTTGGCCGAACACGAAGATGTCCGCCGCCGCGGCCTCGACCTGCTGGTCAAGACCTTCAAGCAGGCCAAACAAGATGGGGGCAAAACCCCGCCCCCGGGCTCGATCAGCGACACCGTCGAACTCGATGCAGGTACACAAACGTCGGGCGACAGCTCGGTCTACCAGGCGTGTTTGCGGCTGCTGTCCCGGGCCCTGTCCGACGCCGGCCGCAGCGTTCGCAACGAGGCTTTCAAGGCCGTTTTGAACCTCGAGATCGAGGGGCGCGGCGCCGGTTGCCTCAAGTTTGCCCTGCACAGCATCCACGCCGACATCCGCCGCGAAGTCCTCACGGAGGTTCAGGCCCAGGCCTCCGAACCATGGGCGTGGAGCCTGTTGCTCGAGTTGTTTGGCGACCCCGACCCCGGAGTCCGCAGCGACGCCTTCAAGTTCGCAATGAAGCGGACCAAGGGCATCGGCCAGGAGCCACTATCGGCCGCGCTCGAGTGCCGCTACCCCGACCTGCGGATCGAGGCCACCACCATCCTCGGCAAACGCAAGGCCGAGGGGATCCGTGCGCTGCTGACCAAGGCGGTCGAAGACGAGGACGAACGTGTCCGCCGGATGGCTGTCGATGCCCTGCTCGTCAACGACGACGAGGCCCTGCACAAAGTCATGCACAGCCAACATGTCGACGTCGCGGTCCGTGCTGCCGCCGCCCGGGCCAAGCACGGCGACATCGATGCCCTCACCCCGCTGCGCAAGATCGTCACCAGCGAGCAACCGGAGCTCAAGGAGCTGCAACGCACCTGGGCCAGCCGGGTGGTGCTCGCCCTGCAAGGCCTCGCCGAACTCGGTGAACCGGCCGCGCGAAAAGATGTACAGGCACTCATCGACCACAAGGACAGCAACATCCGCAAGGCCGCAGCCACGGCCCTGGCCTGGATGGCGCGCCCGGGTGAACTCGATGAGTTGCGCGATGCCCTGCAACACAGCGACAAGGCCGTCCGCCGCGAAGCTGCCCTCGGGCTGGCCTACTGTGGCGATCCCGGCGGCGCTTCGATTTTGTTTGCCGACGGTCGCCGCTCGCCCTCGGACCTGCCAACCCTCTACGCCGCGCTCGCCCTCGGCACCGAGGCCGAGGATGTGTTCCTGGCGTTTTTAGATGTCGACGACCGCAACACCCGACGCCGGGCCCTGCTGTTGTTGCTGCTACAAGAACTCCGGGAGGGCGATGGGGTCCCCGATCGCTGCCTGGCCGCGCTGTCGTCGGCCCATCCCCGAATTCGTCTCTCGGCCGCCCAGGCCCTCGAAAACTTCGGCGACCACGATGCCTTTGCCGACTACGTGTGTGGCCTGGTCAACGATCGCGGCGACAACAAACCGCCGTGGACCATCGCCCGTGAGGTCGTCGAAACCATCGGCGAGCTGATCGCCCACGGCGGTCTGGGTGGCAACCCCCAACTCAAGGTCCGCACGGCCCGGCTGCTGCAGGAGCTCGACCGCGATCGCCAGGAGGGCTTTGACCACGCGTGGGAGGTGTTTGAAGCCCGATACACCCAAACCCTGGCCGAGCGCCGGGCAACCGGGGCACCGGACGACACCCCCGGATTCGACCTGGCCGAGCTGCGCCAGATCGTATTTGGTGCATATGCAGGGTTGTCGCGGCTGCCGGGTGGCAACCTCGAAACCCGGGTGCGCCTGACCGCGATCGCCCGCCTGGTCGCCACGGCCGAAGCCGACGAACGTGTGCGCGAGGCGGTGTTCTCGACCCTTTTGCTGTCGCTCGCCGATGGCCAGGCCACCGTCCGCAAGACCGCGTTCGACAGTCTCAAGGGTCTGGGCTTCCCCAGCGAATCACTCGCCAGCGAGGCGCTCGCCACCGGCCAACGCGACACCGGGGCCGCCGGCCTCAAGTTGCTCGCCACCATGGAGGGCCAGGACTCGGGGCTCAAGCTCGTCGAGGAGGTGTTGCTGCAAAACACCGACGGGCTCGAGTACGAGGCGGCGACCTTGCTTGTGCAACTACAAGAGGGCGACAACGCCGATCCGGAACAACTTGCGCGCCGCCGCCAGGAGCTGACCATCGCGGTCCACCGCACCGCCCTCGATGCCCGCTCCGAGAAGTTGCGCATGCATGCAATCAAGGACCTGGGCTCGCGCTACGAGGCCTCGGGCTCCGGGCCTGCGGTCGACGCCCTGTGCCACGCCCTGACGTCGCGGTTTCGCAAGGTTCGCCTGGCCGCCGCCCAAAGCTTGGCCCAGCATCAAAACAGCGCGGCCTTTGATGTTCTGGTCGCCGTCCTCAACTCCGGTAGCACCCGCGAACAACGCGACGCCATCACCCACCTCGAAAAACTCGGCGATCCGCGGGCGACCGACGCCATGATGGATCGCATCGACAACGACCCGGCCGGCACCGCCGATGTCGATCGCCTGCTGACCGCGGTCGGGGGCTTTCGCCGGGTCGAAGATGTCGACCGCCTGCTCGCGTACTTCGAAGGTCAACAGGCCCGCGTCAAGACGAGTGCTTGGCAGGCCCTGGTTGGCATCAGTGGGTACGATCAACGCATCGAAGACCCACAGGACGAGGGCAAGGGCGCCGACGATTGGGAGTCGCGGCAACATCCGCGGCACGACGATGTGTTGGCCAAGCTGCTCACCAGCGGTTATCGCCAGGGCGCCGATCGCCTGGTCATCAAACTGCTGCCAAGTGCCCGCTGGTCGAAGACACCGGCCGTCGACGGGCCACTTGCCACGCTTGTCAGCCACAGCAAAGACGATGTCCGCCACGGGGCCCTGGCCGCGATCGGCTGGCGCCTGCGAAAACGCAACGGACCGCCCGACCCCCTGCAACGCGCCCTCAAATCCCGCGATCCACAGTCGCAGTTTTTGGCGGCCGAGGGCCTGGCCCTCTCCGGGCGCAACGACGGCGTCAACATCCTGCTGACCTCCGTCGACCTGATGGCCGACCTCGACCTGCGCAGACGGGCGGTCCACGCCCTCGGAGAACTCGGCGATGCCCGGGCACTCGACACGCTGTTGCGACTGGTCAACGACGAGGGCCATGCGTTGCAGGAGACCGCTGCCGAAGCCCTCGGGCACATGGGCAAGGCTGCGCCCGAACGCGCGGCCAAGGTCTTCGACATCCTCTCCAAGCTGTCCAAGGGCTCGGGTGGCGTCGCCTGCCAGGCGCTCACGGGCCTGCGCCACTTCGACACCCGCGAAGCCTGGGAAATCGTGCGGGCGCGCGCCGGCGACAGCAACTGGCGGGTGCGGGAAACCGTCGCCAGCCTGCTCGCCCACAACGACGACGTGGCCACCCACGAATTGTTTGGCGAGCGTCTGCGCCAGGAGACGTTTATGCGGGTGGCCCGGGCCCTGGCTGCTGGCTACCGCAAACTCGCCGGCGACGACTCGCTCGAGCCGGATTATGTGCTGGTCCAAAGCCGCCATCGCAACCTAGAGCCCAACACACTCGAGCGCCTGTGCGAGCGCGGCGACGCCGAGCGCCTACTCGAAATCCTGCCGCTGGTCAGCCAAAGCGATTTTCGCGATCGCATCGTCGCGGCACTGCTTGCACGTACACCTTTGCCACTGTCGGCCGCAGCCCAAATGCTCACGGCCCCCCACCCGATTTCGTCGGTCACGGCCGCCAAGATTCTCGGGTACGCCGGAGACCAGCTCGAAGATAGCTTCCGCGAGAAGTTGGAGGCCGCCTTGGCACAGGCGATGGCGACCTGGCGCGAGCAACTCACGCTCGCCAAGGATCGTCGCAAGCATCGCCTAGGTGAGGCCACCGACCCGGTTCGCCAAATGATCTGGGCCTGTGGCCAACTCGGGATTGGTGGCGCCCAGGTCATCGAGGCCACGGGCATTGGTGGCGACGAAGTCCCGGGCCAAGTCCTGCGCCGCGAGGCGGTCCTGGTGTTGACCCGCGGCATCGGGGGAGAAGCCGGCATTACCAAACTGCGAGAACTCGTCGCCGGCAGCAATGCCGAGCTGCGGGCGCTCGCCGCTGGTGGCTTGGCCCAACTCGACGCCGCAGCTGCAGCCGAGGCCGTCGTCAACTCCGTCGACGATGCGACCAGCCTGGGACGGCTGGCGACCGGCACTACCCGCGGCCACGAGGCGGCAAAACAGGCGCTCCAGGCCGTCGCCGGCGATGTCCATCGCCAGGGGGTCGTGTTGCCCCACCTCATCGCACTCGATGCCGTGGCAACATTTACGGCCATCCTGGGCGACGACAGCCGCCCCGATCACGCCCGCCTAGGCGCGATTGAAGGTCTGGCAAAAATCGGCAGCGCAGACGCCTGCGATGCCCTGGCCAACTTCGGCCGCGACGAAGCCCAAGAAGAAGAACTGCGCAAGGCTGCCTGGCGAGGCGTTCGCCGGGCCAAACGCAAACAGGCACTGGTCGACAAACCGCGGTCGAGCCGTTGGGAGGTGCAACTGTGACAGACAAACCCGATCAACAGCTCGGTCCCGAGGACGAGCAATCCAAGCGGACCGCGGTTCGCATGCGCTACGGCGGTGCCAGCCAGGTCGTCACCACCGAGGGCACATCCTGCCTGGCGCTGTTTAGCGACTTGGGCCGCAAAACCGTGCGTGCCGAGGGGCGGATCAAGCAGCCCGTCGACTTCCGCGAGATGTTCTCGACTCTCTACGACGTTGTACGCTCCGACTTTCGCTACGTCCCGCGCGACCGCACCGCCTACCTGGCCTACATGCGCATGCGCAAGCAAACCGCCGGGATGGATGTGTGGCAGGCCCAACAGGCCTACTTCGATTGGATGTCGCGCAACGACCCCAACGCCTGGCTGATTTTAGACCCGGTCGTCACGGTCCATCCCGACGCCCTGATGTTTGAGGTGTTTAGCAAGGACGAGGGCACCTACGCCAAGCTCGACATCGACTGGTCGGCGGTCGACCTAGAGGGCGACCTCGAGTGCGGCACCACCAGCATCGACTACAGCAAGGCGCTGTTTGACGGCGTCCAACGGCTTCGCAGCTACCGCGAGAGCCGGTTGAGTATCGGCCGCCAAGCCGTGGCGTTGGCGACCAAGGGCGAAGAGGAAGTCGTCGAAAAGAACATCCAGGTGCCCGACACCTGGCTGCGCGGGTTCTTGCAGGTACAATCAGCTGCCACACTCCCGCGCACCGTCTTTCAAATCGCCGCGATCGATCTGTACAACGTGTTGCGCCAGTTGCGTATGCAACGCGACCAGAAAAAGGGCGGCCGTGGGATTCGCATCGAGCTGTCCCCCGGCGAGCCGCCACGCCTGGTGTTGGAGCCCTGGGAAACCGTCATCAACACCGGTGCCGGTAAGTACACCGGCCGCGTCCCCGGGGTGATTCGCATCTGGGGCCGCCGGCGATTGATGCTGCTACAACGAATGTTGCCCCTGGTCGACACCATCGACATCCATGTCCTCGGCTCGGGCCTGCCGTCGTTTTACGTGCTGCGGGCCGGCGCCTTCACCATGACGCTGGGGCTCTCGGGCTTTACCGCCTCCAACTGGGCCCAGGCTGTCAGCTTTGACCTGTTGCTCCCACGCGGGGCGACCGACCGGGCAAAGCAACTGCTCGGGGACATCGCCAACTACCTGCAAGACAAGTGGCGGGCGAGTGCGGCCGAGATTGCCAAGGCCCTCGGCAAGGAACCCAAGGATGTGCTGCAGGCCCTCCAACTCGGGTGTCAACACGGCCAGATCATGTACGACCTGGCCCGCGACATCTACCGCCTGCGGCCCTTGGTCGGCGCCGAGCTCAACCTCGACCGCCTGCAGTTTCGCAACAAGCGCGAGCGCGTGGCCCACGACCTGTTGGCCGGCGACCACGTCAGCATTGTCAGCGAAAACCGGATCCACGGCGTCGGCCTGGAGCTCACCGGCAAGGTCGTGGTCGCGGCCGACAAACGCGAGTATCGCCCGGTCATTCGCCTCGACGACGATGGCCGTGTGCGCAAGGCTGAGTGTACCTGCAACTTTTATCGCAAGCACAAACTCAAGGAGGGCCCCTGCGCCCACCTGATTGCCCTGCGGCTGTGCCACGCCCGCGAAGAGGAGCGGCGTCGTAGCCAGCGCGACCAAAAACCCGACGACATCGCGGTCGAGACCCGGACCTTTGCCCGCCGTCGCGGTGCCACCGAAGAAGTCTTTCAAGTCTCGCTCGAACGCAAGCGACTCAAGTTGCGATGGGGCCCCCGCGGACAGGCGGTCCGGGTCCAGAGCATGGTGTTTAACTCGGCTGCCGACGCCAGGGTGGCCTATTTTGAACGCGTGGCCCGGTTGCAGGCCCGCGGATATCTGGACGCAACCTCGGGGTAAATGACCATGGCCACGCGAACCGAATACGAACGGCTTTTGGACCTCTGGCGCAGCATCGACAACGCCGGAGGGACCGACCGCTACATCGAGCAACAGCTCAAAGACCGCGGCTACCTGGTGACCCGCCGCGAGACCGACAACATGAGTAAGTCGGCGCTCGCCCGCTACAAAAAGCAGCTCAAGCAGGAAGCCGCGGAAAAACGCAAACTCAAAAAGGAGGCCTGGCAGGCCTACCGCGCCGCCCACATCGTCCACCTGGGTGAGGGCGTGTTTTGGAACGACCCCTCCGACTTCGACCGCTGGGACCTGCGCGGCGCCGAGGAGCGGGCCGCCGAAAATGAGTTGCCCGCACTCGACAACCCCGGGCAACTCGCCAAGGCACTAGAGCTCACCTTGAGCCAGTTGCGCTGGCTTTCTTACCACCGCGACGCCGCCACCCGGATCCACTACTACCGCTTCACGATCCCCAAGCGAAACGGTAAAAAGCGCGAGATTTGGGCCCCACACGCCCGCCTCAAAAAGGCCCAGCGGTGGATCTTGCACAACATCGTCGAACGCTTGCCTGTACATGGATCGGCCCACGGTTTTTTGGCCGGGCGCTCGATCGCAACCAATGCCGCGGCCCATAAAAACGCCGACATCGTGGTCAAGGTCGACCTCAAGGACTTCTTCCCCACGGTCACTGTCAGCCGGGTGAAGGGGATCTTTCGCAAGGCCGGCTACCGGGAGCAGGTCGCCACCTTGCTCGCCCAGATCTGCACCGAGGCCCCCCGCGAGGTGATGGAGCGCGACGGCAAGACCTACTTCCTGTCGCTCGGGCCACGTTGTCTGCCGCAGGGTGCCCCGACCAGCCCGGGGCTGACCAACACCCTGTGCCTACGGCTCGACCGTCGGCTCCAGGGCCTCGCCGGCAAACTCGGGTGGCGATACACCCGTTACGCCGACGACCTCACCTTTAGCCGGCCAGCAGGCAGTGAGGGCCAGCCGCGGATCGGTGCGCTGTTGGGTGGGGTCAAGCGGATCACCGCTGACGAGGGCTTTGAAGTCCATCCCGACAAGACCCGAGTTGCCCGCAAGGGCGGCCGCCAGCAGGTCACCGGATTGGTGATCAACGGCGATGGCAAACCCCGGGTCCCCCGCAAGACCCGTCGCCAACTGCGGGCGGCGATCCACAACCTCAAGCAGGGCAAGCCTTTGCGCGAGGGGGAAACCGTCGACCACCTTCGCGGCCTGGCGGCGTTTGTCTACATGACCGACCCAGACCTCGGCAAAAAGCTCCTCGACGATCTCGCCGGCCTGGGCTAACGGGCCTGACATAAAAGCCGGAAAGCCGCTCGCGGTGAGCAGCTTTCCGGTTTTTGTATGCACAATAACTGTACCTACGCCACCGCAACCGCGGCCTCAACCGCTGATTGCACCGTCAAGTGTTTGCCATCGGCTGCCAGCCTGGCCGCCAACCCGGAGCGCGCCATCATGTCTCGCACCGGCCCCTTGACCCCCGACAGCAGCAGGCGAATCCCCCGCTCGGCAAACGCCTCGTGGAGTTCCTGCAGCGCGGTGTCGGCCGAGGAGTCGAGCCGGTTAATACTTGTAGCATCAATGATAACCGCACACACCGGCCCGTTTGCCTGGGCAATCGTCCGCTGCAGCATCTGCTTCAAAAATGTCACGTTGCCAAAATAAAACGAGGCATCGACCCGCACAATCACCACCCCCGGCACCTGCACGGCCTCGGGAAAACGCTCGACATTGCGGTAGACAAATGTCCCCGGCAACCGCCCCAAAATCGCGGTATGGGGCTGGGTGGTGCGCACCACAAAGGCCAGTAACGAGGCCACAATCCCCACCACGATCCCCTCTTCGATACCGAGTGCCAGGGTCGCTACAAATGTCAGTACAAGTAACCCGAGGTCCCCGCGGTGGACATGGGCGAGGTGCTTGACCTCGCGGATATCGACGAGCCCAAACACGGCGACCATGATGATGGCCGCCAGCACGGCCTTGGGCAGGTAGTAAAAAAGTGGTGTCAAAAACAGCAGCGTGGCCACCACAATCACCGCCGACACCACGCTCGCCAGTCCGGTTTTGGCCCCGGCCTCGGCGTTGACGGCCGTCCGCGAAAATCCGCCGGTCACCGGGTAACCCGAGACCACACCGGCGGCCACGCTCGCCAACCCGAGCCCGACCAACTCCTGGTTGGCCGCAACTTCGTAGCGCCCCCGCCGGGCAAATGCTCGGGCCACCGAAATCGACTCCATAAACCCGACAAACCCGATGGCCAACGCCGTGGGCAGCAGCGCCTGGACATTGTCCCAATCAAGCCTTGGCAGCCCAATCGGTGGCAGCCCGGCCGGCACGGCGCCAACGATCTTCACGCCCTGGCTATCGAGCCCCAGCCCCAGCACAGCGAGCGCACCCGCCACGACCACCACCAACGCGCCCGGGATTTTCGGACTGATGCGCTTGAGGCCGAGCAACACGGCGATCGCGGCAAGCCCCAGCACAAGCGTTGGCACATGCACCTCGCCGATGCGGTCAACCGCCGCCAACACCGTTTCATGGACATGGGACGAGCGGGCCAGGTCGATCCCCAACAGGTGTTTGAGCTGGCTCAGGCCAATGATCAACGCCGCTGCCGAGCTAAACCCGGCAACCACCGGGTGGGCGAGGAAGTTGACCAAAAACCCCACCCGAAACACGCCCATCGCCACTTGCAACGTCCCGACCATCAGTGCCAACAAGACGGCGAGACCGATGTATTCCGGGCTACCTTGGGGAGCGAGCGCCCCCACCCCACTGGCGACCAGCAGCGACACCATCGCCACCGGCCCGACCGCGAGTTGGCGCGAGGTGCCAAACAATGCGTATACAATGAGTGGGAGGGTCGAAGCGTACAGCCCGACAATCGGCGGCAACCCGGCGAGCATGGCATAGGCCATCGCCTGGGGAATCAGCATGACCGCCGTCGTCAACCCGGCGATCAAGTCTCCGGGGAGGTCGCCCCTTTTGTAGGTCGGTAGCCAAGTCAAAAACGGGAATAAGCGTGTTGCCATCGGTCCTCCTCCGCAACACCTGATGCAGAACACAGACCAGCAAACCGCTGCCTAAAACCCTATATTTTCAAATAAATACAAATAACGTTTCAGAACTTCGCTAAACATGATGCAACATCGTGGGACAATCATGGCGAACAAAGTCCACCGCCGGCCTGCGATCAAAACCGAAACGTTCCACGGGATCATCACGACCTCCGACCAGATGCGCCACGTGTTTGAGCTGTTGCGCCGCATCGCCCGGACCGATGGCACCGTGCTGATCCGCGGCGAAACGGGGACCGGCAAAGAGCTCGTCGCCCGTGCAGTCCACAACCTCAGTCGCCGGCGCAAGCAACCGTTTATGGCCATCAACTGCGCCACGCTCACCCCGGAGCTTGCCGCCTCGGAGTTATTTGGCCACCGCAAGGGTGCGTTTACCGGTGCGGTGCGGGACCGTCGTGGGTTGTTTGCCGCGGGCAATCGCGGGACCGTGTTTTTGGACGAGGTCGCCGAGCTCAGCCTCGACATTCAGGCCCGACTGTTGCGCGTGTTGCAAGAGCGCACCATCGTTCCGGTTGGCTCGACCGACCCGGTCAAGGTCGATGTCCGGCTGTTGTCGGCGACCCACCGATCGCTGCGCGGCGAAGTCGAAGCCCGGCGATTTCGCGAAGATCTGATGTTTCGCGTACGCGTGGTGCCGATTTTTCTACCGCCGCTGCGCGAGCGTCCAGGCGATGTCACAGCCCTGCTGTGGCACTTTATCGACTCTTTTAACGAACGCGACTATCGCCGTGTGACCGCCATCGACGACCGGGCCTACGAGGCCATACTCGCCTACCACTGGCCCGGGAATGTCCGCGAGCTCCACAATGCGGTTGAATATGCAATGACCATTGGCGAGGGCACCACCATCACCCTCGACGAGCTGCCGCCGGAGCTTCGTGGAGAGCATCCGCCACGGTCGGACGCCGTCGTCTCGCTGCGCGAGGAGGAGCGCCAACGGGTGTTGCAGGCGCTTCGCCAAGCCCAGGGTAAAAAGGGTAAGGCGGCCGAGATCTTGGGAGTCAACCGGACCACACTGTGGCGAAAACTCCGCGAGTTCAACATCACCTAATCGCTCCCGGACCACCGGTTTTGGTGTATGCACACCAAACATGCTGAAACGCGATGCAACAATTTTTGCAACATCTCCACGCCAGCTCCATGCTCGCTCGCTGCTTGCGACCGCTTCATGTTGAAATCACACCACTTTCCCAAATTTCGGACTGGCCAGTCCCTGGCCTAGTTCCTGCTTATACGAGGGCTGGAGGTCACCATGCTCATCCGGTCGTTCTTCGATCCTGAAACGTTCACACTCACCTACGTCATCCACGATCCCAAAACCCGGGACGCCGTGGTGATCGATCCGGTACTCGACCTCGATACCCAAACCTGGCGAACGCAGACGCGATCGCTTGATAAGGTTCTGACTTTTGTCCGCGAGCAGGCCCTGCGGGTTCGCTACATCCTCGACACCCATGCCCATGCCGACCACCTCAGTGGGATGGCGGCACTCAAACGCCAACTTCAAGCACCCACCGCGATAGGTCATCCCATCACCCGCGTGCAACAGTTGTTTGCAACCGCCTACAACATGACCGACCTCAAAACCGATGGCTCGCAATGGGATGTTTTGCTGACCGACGGCCAACGCCTCCAAGCCGGCAGCCTCGCGGTTGAGGCCATTGCCACCCCCGGGCATACCCCCGCGTGTATGACCTATAAAGTTGGTGATGCAATCTTTACTGGCGACGCCCTGTTCATGCCCGACTACGGCACCGGTCGTTGCGACTTTCCGGCCGGCAGTGCGGCGGACCTCTACAGCTCGGTCCACGACAAACTCTACAAGCTGCCCGATCAAACACGTGTTTTTGTCGGCCACGACTACCAGCCGGGTGGCCGCGAGGTCCGCTGGGAAACCACGATTGGCGCCTCCAAAGCCAACAACGTCCAGCTCAAGGCCAGTACCTCGCGCGCCGACTTTGTCGCCTTTCGCCAAACCCGTGATGCCGGCTTAAAACCCCCCCGCCTGATCCTGCAAAGCCTGCAAGTCAACATCGCCGCCGGCGAGCTGCCAGCGCCCGAACAAAACGGCAAACGCTACCTCAAAATCCCCCTCAACCACCTCGGCCGCGGCGATTAGTCCATGGACAACTTCACCCCTATTTCCTCGGGACTCGGCGGCATGCTCATCGGCCTCTCGGCCGGGCTCATCCTCCTCTACAACGGGCGCATCGCCGGCATCAGTGGGATTGTTGGCGGCTTGTTGACCAATCGGCAGGCCCGCGAGCTGCTGTGGCGGGCAGCGTTTTTACTCGGCCTCCTAGGCGGAGGTCTGATCGCCTCGAGCATTGCCCCCGATGCGTTTGCGTTTGAGCTCGACCGCTCAACCCCCGCCCTGATTGCCGCCGGCCTGCTGGTTGGCTTTGGCACGCGGCTCGGCAACGGCTGTACCAGCGGGCATGGCGTGTGTGGCATCAGCCGGCTGTCACGGCGCTCAATCGTTGCAACAGCAATCTTTATGTCGGCGGGCATCCTGACCGTCTACATCATCAACCACATCCTCGGAGGTGCGCTGTGAGACCTGCACTCGTCGCGTTTATCGCTGGCCTACTGTTCGCCTTTGGTCTCGCCCTCGCCGGCATGACCCAGCCTGCCAAGGTCGTGGCATTTTTGGATCTCAGCGGCGATTGGGACCCGAGCCTGGCGTTTGTCATGGGCGGCGCAATTTTGGTGTATATGCCAATATTCCGGTTTGCCAAACGTATGCAAGCGGCCTGGTCGGGGCAGGCATTTTCGCTGCCAACCCGCAACGATCTCGACCCTCGGCTGATCGCGGGCGCGGCCCTGTTTGGCATCGGCTGGGGTGTGGGTGGCTACTGCCCCGGCCCCGGCTTCACGGCCTCGGGCGCATTGTCGTCCCACGCCCTCACTTTCACAGCTGCCCTCATCACGGGCTTTGTCGCCCACACGCTCGTGTTCTCCCGGCGGTAGTTGAGCGAACGACGCACCTCCTCGACAGCCGCAATTATTTCCCGGTGGCAATTGCGAAAATCCCGTTTTTTTTGTATACACATACATGTAGAGGACTATGAACTACGGCTTTGTGATTGATAACCGCGCCTGCATCGGTTGTCACGCCTGCTCGACCGCTTGCAAGAGCGAAAACGAAGTCCCGCTCGGGGTCTATCGCACGTGGGTTAAGTACACTGAGGCCGGCACCTACCCCCACACCCAACGCCACTTTCAGGTCACCCGCTGCAACCACTGTGCAAATCCGCCGTGTGTCCGGATTTGCCCAACCGCGGCGATGTACCAACGCGACGACGGCATTGTCGAGTTCAACGGCGATCACTGCATCGGCTGCAAGGCCTGCATGCAGGCCTGCCCCTACGACGCCATCTACATCGACCCCGAAACCCAAACCGCAGCCAAGTGCCATTTTTGTAGCCACCGGCTCGAGGTTGGCCTGGAGCCGAGTTGCGCGGTGGTCTGCCCAACCCACGCGATTGTGGCCGGAGACATCGACGACCCGACCTCAAAAATCAGCCGCTTGCTGCAACGCGAAAAGGTCACCGTACGCAAGCCCGAACAGGGCACCGCACCCAAGGTGTTTTACATCGAAGGCTCCGACGTCAACCTGACCCCGGGGGCAGCTGGCGATGCGACCGACGCGATGATGTTCACCGACGTACAAACGCCACGTGTGCACCGGCAGGCCGACGCCCCGCGCACAACCCTTCCGGTCGTCAACAACCAAGGCGTCCGCCTGCGGGCGCCACAACCCCAGGGCTTACCCGCCAAGGGGCCGCTTCACATGGGCCAGCGCCGAGCCGCACACATGGTTCAAGTGGGTTACAACGCCCAGCACAAGATCCCCTGGCACTGGCCGGTCCCTGCCTACCTCGTCACCAAGGGAATCGGCGCCGGCATCTTTATGGTTGTATCTGCACTTTTTTGGTTCGAACTCGTCCCGTTCGACCGTTTGTTGGCACTCACCGCGGCGATTGTTGCCACGGTGATGATGCTGGCCACGACCGCGCTGTTGGTGTACGACCTCGAAAAACCCCAGCGGTTTTTGTACATCTTGTTGCGACCCCAGTGGCGTTCGTGGCTCACCCGCGGGGCCGTGGCACTGATCGGCTTTAGCTCGGCCGCCGCTGGCTGGCTGGGGTTAGAACTCGCGGCCTCCGCTGGCCTGTTACCCGAATCAATCACGGCCTACCTGCGCACCACCCTCATGCTCGGCGGCTCGGGCCTGGCTGTGTTTGCTGCGATCTACACAGCTTTTTTGTTTGGTCAGGCCGAGGGTCGCGACCTGTGGCAGTCAGCTTTGTTGCCGATACATCTGCTTGTCCAAGCGGTGATGATGGGGTTTGCCACGCTTGCGGTCCTCGCCCCACTGCTGCCATTTGGAGCGGACGTGGGTGGGTTCACAAGCGTTGGCCTGCTGGTCTTGGTCCTCGTCGATCTCGCGGTGCTCGGACTCGGTGAGTTTGCCATGCCCCATGCTTCGGCCGATGCGGCCCGGGCTGCCCACGCGATCACCCACGGCCGCTATCGCCTGCACTTTTGGCTCGGCGCCCTAGGCCTTGGCCACCTACTGCCGCTTTGCCTGTTGCTGGCCGGCCACGGGTGGGCAACTGCCGTGGCCGGGCTGTGCACCATCGCTGGCCTATATTTATATGAATATACATTTGTTATGGCGCCCCAGGAGGTCCCCAACTCATGAGTGCCACAACCAAGTCGTTTTTGGCACGGCTATTGGCCATGGCCGGCCACTCGCCGCCAAACCAACCCGACACGGCCGGGGACCAAAAGCGGCCCCAGGGGCAGATGCAGCAACCGGTGTATCACCAGCCAAACCTGCGCCCGGCCAAGCTCGATGTCGTCCACCACGGCGACGGCCGGATCAGCCAATATCCACCCAGCGACCGCTGGGACGACTGGGTTGAATACGACGCCAAGGCCTGGCCCAAAAAACTCGCCCGCCGCTACACCCTGGTGCCGACGATTTGCTTTAACTGTGAAAGCGCCTGTGGCCTGCTCGCCTACGTCGACAAACAGACCTACGAGATTCGCAAGTTTGAGGGCAACCCCAAACACCCCGGTTCGCGCGGCCGCAACTGTGCCAAGGGCCCGGCCACCCACAACCAAACCTACGACCCAGAACGCATTTTGTACCCGCTCAAACGCGTGGGTGCGCGGGGTGAGGGCAAGTGGAAACGCGTCACCTGGGACCAGGCCATCGCCGACATTGCCAGCAAGATGCGGGCGAGTCGACAGGCGCGGCGCGACGGCATCGTCTACCACGTCGGGCGTCCGGGCGAGGACCACTTTGCCAACCGCACAGTCCAGGCCTGGGGTGTCGACGGCCACAACAGCCACACCAACATTTGCTCCGCAAGTGCGCGCCTGGGGTACTTTGCCTGGAGTGGTGCCGATCGCCCGAGCCCCGACTACGCCCAGGCCAAGGCGACAATTCTGGTCAGCGCCCACCTCGAAAGCGGCCACTACTTCAACCCCCATGCCCAGCGAATTATCGAAAGCAAGCAACGCGGCGGCAAGATCATTACCCTCGATCCGCGGCTTTCCAACACCGCCGCCCGCAGCGATGTCTGGCTGCCAACCTGGCCCGGCAGCGAAACCTATGTCCTGCTAGCGATCGCCCGTCACCTGATCGAGACAGGTCGCTACGATCGTCAATTTGTATGCACATGGGTGAACTGGCAACAAACCCTGCAAGCGGTTTCGACGTTCGCCAACGACCCCGAAGTCCTGCGCGTTGCTACTGCTGCCGCCGAGCACAAGCAGCAAGTCGGTGCGTGGTCGTTTGACCACTTCCACCAGCTCCTACGGGCGCTGTACCGCGAGTTTACATTTGAGCGGGCCGCCGCTGAAAGCCAGGTACCGGTCGAGCGTATCCGCGAAGCTGCTCATATCGTTGCACATGCAGGAAATCGCCTGGCCGCCCACACCTGGCGCAGTGCCACCATGGGCAACCGCGGAGGGTGGCAGGTCGCCCGCTGCCTATTTTTGCTCAACGTCCTGACGGGCTCGGTCGCAACCGAGGGAGGCACCGGCCTCAACTGTTGGAACAAGTTCGTCCCCAAACCCCACAGTCAGCCACCACCGTTCAACGCCTGGAATGAGCTCCACATGCCCGTACAGTGGCCGTTTGCCATGTACGAGATGAGCTTTTTGTTGCCGCACTTTTTGGCCGAGGACCGCGGCACCATCGATGTCTACTTTACCCGGGTCTACAACCCGATGTGGATCAACCCCGACGGTTTTATGTGGCTCAAGGCCCTGCGCGACGAGGCCAAAATCGGCATGCACGTTGCGCTCACCCCCACGTGGAACGAAAGTGCCTGGTTTGCCGACTACGTCTTGCCCATGGGCCATGCCGGCGAACGTCACGATGTCATGAGCCAGGAGACCCACGCCGGCCAGTGGATCGGGTTTCGTCAACCGGTGCGGCGGGTTGCGATGGAGCGCGCCGGTATTCCCGTCAAACGCACCTACGAAGCCAACCCCGGCCAGGTGTGGGAGGAAGCCGAGTTTTGGATCGACCTCAGTTGGGCGATGGACCCCACCGGTGAGCTCGGGGTCAAAACCCACTTTGAAAGCCCGTATCGACCTGGCCAAAAAATCACCATGGATGAGTACTGGGGCTACATTTTTGACCACTCCGTCCCTGGCCTACCCGAGGCTGCCCGGGCCGAGGGCCTCACGCCGTTGCAGTATATGCGCAAGTACGGGGCGTTTGAGGTCAAAAAAAGTGTCTATACACCATATGCCAAAACCGACGACAGCGGCCGCCCGGCTGGGTTTGCGACCCCGAGTGGCAAGCTTGAGTTTTTTAGTCCCACGCTTCACAACTGGGGCTGGCGCGAGCAGCAATACTGTATCCCGTGGCCGCTGCAAAGCCATGTCCACCCGAGCAACCTCGACTTTGCGGCCGGCGAGATGCTGCTGCTGCCGACCTTTCGCCTGCCCACCCTGATCCACACACGCAGTGCCAACGCCAAGTGGCTCTACGAGATCAGCCACAAAAACCCGGTGTGGATGCACCCCAAGGATGCCGGGCGCCTCGGCGTGACCACCGGTGATCTGCTGTATGTACAAACAGAAATCGGTTCGTTTGTCGACCGCGTGTGGGTGACCGAGGGGATCAAACCGGGGATGATCGCCATGAGTCACCACCTCGGCCGCTGGCGGCTCAAACAAGACACCGGCGTCGGGGCTGGGATGTCTGGTTTGGCGGCGCTGACCGAGACAGGCAGCGCCCACCAGCTGCATCTACTCGCGGGCGGACGCGCATGGCAGTCGCCCGACCCCGACACCAGCCGAATTTGGTGGGAGGACATCGGTGTCCACCAAAACCTCACCCACGCAGTCCACCCCGACCCGGTCAGCGGCGCCCATTGCTGGCACCAAAAAGCTGTATGTGTGCGAAAGGCCAGGCCCGACGAAGCCCATGGCGACGTTCGGGTCGACACCGACAAGTCGATGGCCGTATACCGCGAGTGGATGGCGCTCACACGCTCGGCGGTCGACCATAGCCCAGACGGTACACGCCGGCCGTACTGGTTCAAACGCCCCCTCAAGCCGGTACGCGAGGCCTACAACCTGCCGGGCCGCGGGTCGAACGAGGACTGAGATTTTCATGCAGGCCCAACTCGCTCGTGCGCATCAGCTTGCATACACATTCTTTTCGGACTTCCTGCGCGACGGCCCTACCCCCGCCGTATTGGCCCAGGCCCGGGCCAGCTCGACGCTGGCGGCCGCCCTCGCCGAGCCCCGCGATACCCACGCAGACCGCGATGCACTTTGGGCCGAGCATGAGCATGTGTTTGGCTACTGCGTGTACCCCTACTCCGGAGTGTACCTCTCGCCCGAAACCCAGGTTGGGCACGACCGCCGGCTGATCAACTTGTATGCGCAATTTGGCTGCGGGCCGGGCCCAGATGAGCCTGAGCCCGAGCCCGAACACCTCGCGAACATCCTCCGCGTCCTCGCGTCCCTTTGCCGCGCGCACAACCTCGCAGGTCAACAACAATTGCTCAACTACCTCGCGTCGTGGATCTCGGTGTGGACCGATGCCGTGGTTCGCTGCCAGCGGCCGGTGTCGGCTGCGTTTGCCTGTCTTGTGCGCGACACAATTTATTTGCACAGGCAAGGTCTTGCGAGCGCGCAGCTGCTCGACCTACCGCCGGCGCCAACACTCGACCTGCAAAGCCCGCAAACCACGCTCGCGGACATTGCCGACCACCTGTTGACCCCGCTGGCCACTGGCGTGTTTTTGAGTCGCCACGACCTCGCTAGTTTGGCCCGTCGCCTACAACTCCCGTGTGGTTTTGGCGGGCGCGCTTTATTGCTGCGAAACCTACTGCGGTCGGCTGCGAGGTTCGGTAGCTTGACCGCCGTGTGCGAACAACTCGCAGCGCTTTGGGAGCAGGTGCTCGCCACTCGCCACCCTGATTGCCCGTGGGCCCCGCGGCTTCGCACGACCCTTCACCATCTCGCCTCCATTCGCCTCGCTGGTGAGAACCGGGCGACCACCGACGTACCCGCCGAAGCTCTGTGACCACAGCCACCACACCTGGCCCGTTTCGCCTGTCAGCGACCGACCTGCTCGCGGGCTTTTCGGTTGCACTTGTCCTGATTCCCCAGGCGATGGCCTATGCCGAGCTCGCCGGGGTGCCCGCCCACCACGGGCTCTATGCCGCCGGCCTGCCATTGATGTTCGCTGCGATCTGCGCCTCCTCGCCGTTCGTCCAAACCGGACCGACCGCACTCACGAGCCTCCTCGCATTCGGTGCACTTACCACAATTGCGGAACCCGGCAGCCAAGCCTACATCGGCCTCGCAGCCCTGCTCGCCCTCGCGGTTGGTGTGTTTCGCACGCTCATTGGCCTGCTGCGGGCTGGTGTGGTCAGTTACCTGTTGAGCCAACCCGTGCTCCGGGGGTTTACCGCAGCCGCGGGCCTGTTGATCCTGGCCTCACAGGTCCCGGCCGCCCTCGGGATTGTGGGTGTGGGTGACAGCGTGCTTGCCCGGGCGCTCGATGCACTCGCTCAACCCCAACATTGGGACATGTTTTCCCTCGGGCTCACGGGCCTCACGCTGATATTGATGATCGGCGGTCGACGTGTACATGCACTTTTTCCGGGGGTGTTGTGTGCGGTTGTCGGCGGGCTTGTCCTCGGTCACCTGTTTGGCTACCAGGGGCCCACGCTAGGCCCCATACCCGATGTTGTGTTTCCCCCGCTGAGCCTCGACCTGCCGTGGAGCCGCGTCGGCGAGGTGTTGGTCAGTGGGGCGGTGATCGCCGTTGTCGGATTTGCCGAAGTTGCCTCGATCGCGCAGACCTACGCCGAGCGTTCGGGTCGGCCGTGGAACCCCAATCGCGAGTTTATCAGCCAGGGGCTGGCCAACCTCGCGGCCGGGCTCGCCTCCGGATTTCCGGTTGGCGGTTCATTTTCTCGCAGTGCACTCAACCGCCTCGCCGGAGCCAAAACCCGGCTTGCCGGCGCCGTGACAGGCCTGACGGTCCTGGTATTTCTCCCGTTTGGTGAGCTCTTGCAAACGCTTCCGCGGGCAATCCTCGGTGCGATCGTCATCGGTGCTGTGCTCGGGCTGCTCAAGCCTGGCCCGCTGCTCCTGCTGTGGCGGCAATCTCCGGCACAGGCCCTTGTTGGCTACGCGACCTTCATCCTCACCCTGCTGTGGGCCCCACATATTGAGTATGCAATTATTTCGGGGATTGGCATCGCTGTTGCCGTTCACGCCTGGCGCGAGCAGGCGGTCGAAGTCCGGGCCAACTGCTGCGGGGACAGCCTCACCCTGAGTCCCAGTGGCGTAGTGTGGTTTGCCTCGGCCCCAAAGCTGCGACAGGCAATGGCGACTCACCTGGCAAACCGACCCGACATTGAGGTGCTTGTGGTCGACCTGCAGGCCGTTGGCCGCATCGACCTCACCGGCGTGCTCGCCCTACGCGAGCTGTTTGAGAGTGTCGACATTGGCCAAATACGGGTGGTCGGTGTCCCCGACCACGCCCAGCGGATCGTCACCCGCATTCTCCCCAAGTATCTACATTTACCAACTGCGCAAACTTCTGCTCCCGGTAAAATTCCGCAAACCAGAAAAAATTCCCAACCATCTTTGTAGACACAAATATCGTTAAGAATTATGTACATTCAAAGCAAACAAAGCCGTTGACGCAATCGCTTCGCAATTCGACAGACCCTTTTGCATTTGGAGCCTACGTCGTTTTTGTTGAAGCTGAGACATGGCAAATGCTCAACTACAAGTCGAGAATGCACTGCAAATCCAAGGTGCACTGGGTGCGATGATTGTCGATAGTGAAAGCGGGATGGTGCTTGCCACTGCGGGCAAAACAGCCGCCCTTGACCTCGAAATCGCCGCTGCCGGCAACTCCGAAATCCTCAAGGCGATCAAACGCACCCTCGGGGACCTCAGGATCAACGATACGATCGAGGATGTGCTCGTCACCCTGGGCCACGCCTACCACATCCTGCGGCCGGTCCATCACATTCCCGGGATCTTCTTTTATGTGGTCATTGAACGTTCAACCGGCAACCTGGCGTTGGCCCGACGCAAGCTGCAGTACCTCGAACAGGACCTCGAGGTGTAGTCGCGCTGCTCAGCGCTGTTTGAGCAACACGCGCAAGCCGCTTTTGGGCCGCGGAAACGGGATCATCCGGTAGTCGAGGTCTTGCCCTGGCACGAGCCTCCACGTGTAACCTCGCACCAAAAGTGCAAGTACAACTTTCATCTCGAACATGGCAAAGTGCTGACCGAGACAGATCCGCGGCCCCCCGCCGAACGGAATAAACGCCAACGGAGCTTTTTTGTGCTCGGCGCGGTCGGGGCCCCAACGGTCTGGGTCGAACACCTCCGGATCTTCCCAAACCTCGGGGTCGCTGTGGCTGATGCCGGGGTTGACCGAAACACTCCACCCCTTGGGAATGGTGAACCCGGCAAACTCGGTGTCGCGGATCATCTGGCGAAAGGCCCCGCCGATCGGTGGAATCACCCGCATACTCTCGTTGATGACCTGCTCGGTGTAGACCATCTTGCGCAGGGTATCGGCGGTGAGTGGTTCGCCGGCGAGTGCGTCCTGCTCGTTACAGACTTTTGTATAAACATCTTTATGCAGGGAAAGGTGGACCATCAGGTTCGTCAGGCTTGTCACCGTGGTGTCATGCCCGGCAAACATCAGCAGCTGCAGCTCGTCGACAACCACGTCGTTCCCGAGTGGCTGGCCGTTGTCGTCGCGCACACGCAGCAACGTGCGCATCACATCGTCACCTTCGAGGTCTGCACTGGCGGCCTGTTGCACCGCCTGCGAGAAGGCCGCAAACAACCGCTTGCGCGCCGACATGGCCCGGGCAAATGGTGTGAGAGGCACCCGCACCGCAATCGGCGAAAACATCCCGGCAACCCAGGTGTCGAAATCCTGCGACAGGGTGGCGAGGTCGAGCCCAACCGCGCCCGGGTCGCCAAACAGGTAGCGGGCGGCGATCTCAAACGCCATGGCCTTGTACTGGGCAACCGCTCGTGTCTCGCCCGGAATCTGCACCCAGCGGTCAAAGTGGGCGGTGACAACCTCGGCGATCGCCGGAACCTGGCCTAAAAGCCCTGCCCGGGAAAAATGTGGTGCCAACAACCGGCGACGCCCGCGGTGGGCCTCGCCAGAAATCATCGACAGGCTCTGAGCCCCGAGTAGCCGCCGGATCGCCTTGGGCCATTGGTTTTGCAAGTACTTGTCTTCGCCGGCAAAAATCCAGCGGTTGGCGCCCCGACCAACGAGACTCACAAGTCGCATGCCCAGCACATTTGAGGCAAACACCTCGCCGTACTGTTCGCGCTTGCGCAGGTAGAACTTCCCCGGGTCACGCAAAAACGCAAGCGTCTCGCCGATGCGCGGAAGACCCTTGGCCCCTGGCGGAGGTCGACTCTCCTGCTGGTCGTCAGTCATCAGCGCAGGCTAACCCAGCTGGGCACTCCTGACAACGATCCAAAAACTTGCAGTTACACTCAGTCTCGCCAGCTGGTGATCTCTAGCTGGGTGCGCCGCGAGAGGGCATCGATCAGGGCCTGCTCGCCGACGAACGTACCGACCGGCAAGATCACGTTTTTTCCGTTATCGCGCGTGATCTGCAATGGCCGCATCGCCGCCCCCAACACGCCACTCGGGCGGGCCCACTGCAACGCCCCTATTTCGTCCCAACGCAGCCGCTTGGTCGTCACCCACCAGTACTCGACACCCTCGTCGTCGACCTTGGCGTAGGCCTTGATCACCATGATGATAAAAAACAGGCCCATCAAAAACAGCGGCAGGGTGAGCACTCCAAAACTCCAAAAGAAAACCCGAAAACCTGTCTTGAGCCCATACGAATGTTCCATAGCAGCAATCGCCAAGCCTATCACGCGAGGTCGGCCTAGACGCTGGTTGTTATTGCCCGCCGCATGCTCGAAATGCTGCGCCATCCCATCCGCACCTCCGCTAAGCCCGCAAAACGCGAGCATGACATCGAGGTTAGATCGATGACATGAACATTTGGACATGTTTACATCACGACTTGGTCACAACTGCCGCACGCTTTTGCCCAGATGATCATGTATACACAACCATTAAAAACGCCAGGTGCAAGCACCTGGCGCAGACGAGAAGGGACAAAAATTCTTAGTTGGGTGCGAAGGTGGTCCAGCCGTCGATCCAGCTGACGTCGTGCGCTGCTCCGATGTACGGGCTGGCCTCAAAGCCCGACGGCGGCGCTGCGGCGGACAATGCCGGTGAAGCTGGGTCGGGCAGGATGTTGGGGGAGCCCCACGCGGTCGAACCGAGCATCGGGTCGACGTCAAACATGTTGGTGAAGCCCTCGACAAAACCCTGGAGGTCAAAGGTCGACTCGGGGTCGGTGGCAAACAGGTCGGCGTCGCTGGCCAGCGCGTTGTTGAAAAACAAGCTGTTGTCGAACGTGATGTTGCTGTCCGTCGCTTGCGTCTCGGTGGCCCCGTGGGTGAGCTCAACCGCCGCCCGGTAAAAGTTGGTGTAGACGATGTTGTAGAACTCGCCTGCGGCCCCCTCCTTGAGGAGGATACCGGCGCTCTTGGTCGAGTTGTCGCCCCCGGCACCAATCAGGGTTGCGTTGGCGATCCGCGGATAGGTGCGCGGCGTGGCGTTCAGGTCGGCACCCTGGTTGGAAATTTCAAAGGCGTAGTTGCCGATCGTCGGGTCTTGCTGGACAAAGATGTGTTGCAGGTTGCCGCGATACCCCTGATCCATGTCGAGTGAATCGTCGAGCGCACCGGTCACGACAATGTGGTGGGCATCGAACGTGCCACCGAACATCTCGAGGCCGTCGTCGGCACCCATGTGTACCTGCACATACTCGACGGTCGTCCCCGTGCCGCAGGAGTAAAACGTGATGCCGTTGAGCTCGTTGTCGGTGGTCAGCTCGTAGCCGGCAAACTCGACCCGGGCGTAGCGCAGGGTGCCGCAGGAGGAGCTGTCATCGCTGCCGCCGTAGACGTAGCTACCTTCGAGGCCCTCGGGCTGGCCTTCGCTATTGGGCAAGTTGTTGGTGGCTTCGCCCAACAGCACGATCCCGCCCCAGTCGCCGCGGGCACGGCTGCCCTCGGGCTGGCTCGAGGTGAACACGATCGGTGCGTCGGCTGTGCCGTCGGCGATCAACTTGCCGCCGCGCTTGACGACCAGGGCACTGCCGGATTTGCCGAGCACGGTCACGCCGGGATCGACGGTGAGGGTCACACCCTCGTCCACCGTGACGATATCGGCGAGCACCTTGTTGCAGGACCAGGTTGTATCCTCGGAGATGCTGCCCGAGATTTCCTCGTTCTCGACGCAGTCGCCGTTGTTACCGGTTTCGTTGCCAGAGTCCGACTCAGAACCGGTCTCGGACCCGGAATCGCAGCCTGTCGCCAAACAAATGGGCAAGGCCATCAAAAAAAGTTTGCGGAGAAGTTGTGCGTGCATGGTGTGGACCCTTTGATGTCTGCGCGAGCTGTTGGCGCAGCGCGGTTGTAGGGCCCGCAAGTGACGCAGCAGCCAAGACTCGGTGACGCTCGTGCAACAAGCGTCACGCCCGGATCTCAGGACTCACAGCGTCGACTCACATCGCGTGTCCCAACGACCAGATTTATTGGTCTGAAGTTCTGTCCGAGGGACTGCCGACGTACAGTCTAGAGCTGCTAGTAGCAGTAATCTTGGTAGCCCGCCGGTGCGTAGTAACACCCCGTGTAACAGTACTCGGCAACCTTTAACTGCCCCCCAGAGCACACGTAGAGGGTGTTTGGGTCACCTGGCACGCCGTTGCCACCACACCAAAGTCCGCCCTCGGGCGCGCACGGCTGGGGCGAGGCTCCATACCAAAAGCTGTCGCCGCCGAGATCGTTGTATATCGAAAGGGTTGCATTGCGGTACTTGTCTTTGACCGCGTACCAACCCGAGGTGTAGGGCGAATGGCCGTTGTAGTTGTAGGCCAAAAACCCGAGCCAATGCTCAAAGTCTGGGTCGCCGGCGACCGGGCGAATCGAGTTGACCCAGTCGTACATCGCCTGGGTGCTGCTGAAGTAGGGCGTAAAGTCGGAGTACCAGGCCTTGAACAGGACAAAGTCGATCGAGGCACGAATGTTGCCGTGGAGGTCGGCAACGTCGTGGGTCCGGCGATTGTCGAGTGGCCACATGCCCGTGTGGAGCCAAAAATTACGTGTCTCCCACTGGGTGCCGTTGTCGAACTGAAACATCCCCAGCCCACCCTGTTCGCAGGTGCCGTCCCATCCGCCGGCCAAGATCACCCCGCCTCCGCAGGCGCTGGCTGAATAGTACCCGGCACATTTAACGCCCGTGTACTCGTCGTAGCAGTGGGCAAGCCCGGTTTCGGCCCGGGCAATCCCAGCAAACAACACCGGATTTTGGATGAGGGGGTCGTTTGCGTGAACCGCTTTGATCGCGTTGGCGCGCTCGATCAACTGTGCATGCGAAAGCGCTGGCAGTGTCGGCAGGTCGTCGGCGTCTGGCTCGGAGTCTGACCCGTCGTCTGGTCCGTCGTCTGGCTCTTCACCTGGCTCTTCAGGCTCCTGCCCATCGTCCATCTCGGCTTCGTCGTCGTCCGAGACAACGATCCCGTCACCCTCGCCAAACACAACGAGGCCATCCGCATCCGGGGGCTCACAGGCGGGCATGAGTGTACACAGAGCTACAAGGGCGCCAAGGGAAAGGTGAGAGGTCTTCATCTACACCCGAAGTTGCCGACCCCGGGTGTTCGGTTCCCGCACTGGCCAAGTTTTTTTGGCGCGAATCTAGCCCGTGGATTTTTTCGACACGACGCCTCCGGTGCCGATTTTTACCGATGTTGAGCCCCATGAATTTTACAGTAGCCCCAGTACAGGGTTTTCGCTGCGAGACGCACCCAAATCTTCGTCGCGAGGGACCGAGAGAAAACCACGGACTACCTAGCCTGCCACTGCGAGCAGCTGATTGTATGTACAATGTCGCGTCCCGCCGCGCCCCGAGCTAAAACGTGTACTTGATCCCGAGGTTGAAGTTGACCCCGCGGCGGACCTGGTTTGTGACCTCGCGTGCCGAACCGATCGTCAACGTCTTTTGCCAGTTGAGGATATTGCCGACACCAAAGTCGAGGCCCAAGCCTTTGTACAGCCGCTGCGAAAGGACAAAGTCGAGGCTGTGGATCGGCTCCTCGTAGATGTCGGGGAGACCGAGGCCACCGACGTAGGCGATCCGACGCCCAAAGGTGTTGAACAAAAGCCGCACCCCGGTGCCACTGTCGTCGTTGTCGTAGGCGAGATAGGCATTGAGCACATAGGGCGACTGGCCTTCCATCGGCCGCTCTAAGTTGGTCGACACCGGTTGCAGGTCGCCATCCATGGCGTTGGGGTCGATCTCGACTTTGCTGTAAATGTAGGCAAAGTTGAGGCCGATCGAGACGTCTCGCAAACTCTTGTGAATGAACTCGAGGTTTTTGCGACCCTCGATCTCGGCCCCGACATTGAGCGCCCCCTGGGCATTTTGAAACGATACCAATGGGGGAATCCGTGGGCGAATCACACGTTCGATCGGATCGATGAAGTACTTGGTAAACCCACTGATGGCGACGACTTCGCTGGCGCTCGGGAACCACTCCCACCGCAGGTCGGCATTCCAGATTTTGGATGAGCGCAACTTGGGCTGGCCCTGGACATCGTAGCCGCCGATAAAGTCGGTAAACAAAAACGGCGAGAGCTCGCGAAACTCCGGCCGGGCAACGGTTTGCGAGCCCGACAGGCGGATGTTCATGTTGCTGTTGGGTGAGAAAATCAGCGCCAACGAGGGCAATGGGTTGTGGTTTTGAATGTCGGCGTTGTAGTTGGGATCGACCGGCCGACCAAACCGGTCGTAGGGGCGCACGCGGATGCGGTTGTACTCGTAGCGCACCCCACCGGCGATTTTGAACCAGCGGACAAATGGCAACTCGAGCATCCCGTAACCGGCAAAGATCTCTTGGTTGCCGGTGTAGCTATCCTGCTCGCGGGTAAACTCGATCGGATAAAACGCGGCCTCCATGTCGGCCTTGCTCCCGCCGATCGAACCCGGGTTGAGGTAGTTGTCGTCGCCGATGGTCGGCGCCGGGGTGCCGTTGGTCAGTTTGAAACGGAAGGTCCGCGAGCCGAAGTTTCGCGCCTTGCCCTCGGCCCAGGCCCCAAACTTGACCTTGCCTTCGAGCTGCCGCCACTGCTTGAACGGCGCCGTAAAGTTGACCGCCCCGGTACCTGTATTATCGACTAGGTTCATAAACTGGAACTTGCCCGACTCGTTGGGGTCGAGCACGTAGCCAACCTCGGCGTCGTTGCGAGTGACCAGGACTTCGCGCAACAACGGGTCGTCCTGGCGGGCTTGGGCATAGGAGCCAAACCAGTCGATCGTAAACCGGTTGGCATTTGGAAACTCGTGCTTGCCACCCAACCGCGTGAACAGGATCGACCGCATCTGGTAGCGAAGACGGGTGGTCACCACCGGGGTGTTGCGCCCGGCGATCGAGGTGACATACGAATCGACATCGCCGTCGGTGTCGTAGTTGCCGAGTCGCCGCGCCGCATTGTCGGCATCGCGGGTGTACATACCCAGAAGCTCGAGCCGATTGCTCTTGTTGAGTTTCCACTTGAGTAACCCGAGCGCGGCCCAGCGAACATTTTGGGTGGTCTCAAGCGAATCGCGGTAACGGGTATTGGGCTCACTTTCGAGTTCGCAAACCGTCCCGGCCGGGGCATCGTCGGCGCACTGATCATTTTTTTGCCAAACTTGTAAAAGTTCGCGCAATGTCTGGGTTTGGTGGCTAAATCCAACTGCCGACAAAAACCCGAGATCGGTGCCGTAGGGGTGCCAGGTGTCCCCTAGGGTCGCTTTGACGCCAAAATTGGGGAGTGCTCGCCGGAGGTTGACCGCGGTGTTGAGCGACGGAAATCCCTCGCCCAATGCTTCGATTTCCTCGGTGGTAAACACATTGTCGAGGCTGCCCGGGGCCTGGGCCGCGGGGTCGATCGGGAACTCGGTATTGTGGGAGTCTGGCAGCTGGCGACCGAGGTTGCCAAAGCCGACATTGTCGCCGGCAAACCTGTCACCGGTCGCCGACTCGCGAAACGAAGTCGCCGTGTTGACGCCAAAGTTGGCACCTATCGAAAAGGTCAGGTCGTCGGGCGCCTCGCGGCTTTCGAGCTGCACCGAGGCACCGGCAAAGTCGGCCGGGACATCGGGCATGGCCGTTTTTTGAATGTTGATAGCCCCCAGGGTCGACGACGGGAAAATGTCGAGCGGCACCGTGCGCAGGCTGGGGTCGGGGCTCGGCACCCGGGCGCCGTCAAACAGCGTGTTGCCATAGCGGTGGCCCAGGCCGCGGACAAACAGGTAGCGACCACCGACGACCGACGAACCGACGATCCGCCGGGCCACCGACGAGGTCGAGCCACCGCCGGCTTTGTTGATCTCGTCGCGGCTCATCATGTCGCGGGCAGCCGTCGACTTTTTGCGCTCGAGCAACTTGCCGGCCGAACTCTCGCGGTTGATCTCACCCTCGACGACCACGGTTTGGGTCATCCCGGCGATCGGCTTGAGGTCTTGATTGATGCTGACGGTTTTGTCCTGGGCAACCACCACCCGCTCAAACGTCACACCTTCGTAGGTGTCGTAGCGAACCCGGACATTGTATGTCCCAGGAGGCACATCGAGGGTGTAGCTGCCGTCGACCCCGGTCACCGTCTTGTACTTGGTGCCCGGGATCTCGATGTCGACACCGATTAGCGGCGAGCCACTGACGGCGTCGAGGACCTTGCCGGAAATCGTCCCGTGCGGGCCCTTGACCTCGACCTTGGGCACTTCGGCCTCGCGTGCGAGGGCATCCTCGTCTTCGCTGAGGTCTTCAAAGCAAAACCCGTCCTCATCGCAATCGCCGGTGAGCTCCTCCTCGGCCTCGGCTTCGGCTGCGGGGTCGGCTGGGGCCGCCGGTGCGACGACCTGGGCATCGGCGAGATCCTCCTCGCTAAAGTCGGCGTCCTCAACCTCAAACCCATCGTCGCCTCCGGTCTCACTTTCATCGTCGACGGCGAAGCCATCGTCGGCCGGGGGCTCGCTCGGTTGCTCGCCACTCGGGGGTTGGCTCGGGGCTGCAGGTGGGGTCTCGCTCGGTTGGCTCGGTGGGCCTGCGGGTGGGTTACTCGGCGGGGCTGCGGGCGGGGTCTCGCCGGGAGGACCAACTTCTAGCGGACCTTCATAGTCGCGTGGGCCAAATGATGCATGTGCATCGACTGTGAAACCCGCGGTCAGTGCGAGTGCAGTCGCAGTCGTCCAAACTCGCGGGCGCAGGGAAAAACGGGAGGACCAACCGGGAACAGGGCGTTTGGTTGCCATGGATGTGGGTGCCAGTTTTTTGCTGTGTCACCACACACCGCCGGGCCACGCAATACGGGCGCCACGGTCTGTGTAGGGACAAGTTTATTGGTCTGCTGTCGGTTACTCGACCTTTTTGGTCAGCATCACAATCGGGAATGCCTGGGCCTCGCGCGCAAGGTCGATAGCCGTCAACACCTGGCCATAGGAAGCCTTGTTTTCGGCATCGAGATAAAGCGCATTATCCGGGCGGGCATTGAACATACGGATGAGCTTGCGCGGGAGTTCCTCGCGCGGGATCTCGACCTGGCCAATCCATGTATGACCATCTTCTTTGATGGTCAGCACCAGCGGCTGCTGGGGATCGTGTTGGGCATCGAGTTGCTCTTCGACGGTGTCCTTGGGCGGTAGCCGGACCCAAAAGCTCTTGCTCATGACCGGGGCCAACACCATAAAAATGATCAGCAACACCAGCACCACGTCGACCAACGGGGTGACGTTCATCTCCGGAGCAATCCGGGGTTTTTTGGAGAACGCACCGTCGAGATTCATGCCCATGGTTTAGCTTTCCTTCCACTCGCGCTGCTTGCCAACAGCGAGGGATACGGCACCAAAGCCGATGTCCTGGCAGTCGCGAAACAGGTCACGCATGGTTTCGTAGGGGAGCGATGCATCGCCACGCAGGAGGACCCGGCGCTTGGGTTCGGTCGCGTGAATGGTGCGAAGCTCCTGCATAAGTGCCTCCCGGGACAGGTCGCGCTGGTCGATGCTGTAGCCCGCGTCGCGGGTAACCGTGACCGACACCGGCGGGGTGTCTTCGTCCTTGTCCTTTTCGGGGTGGAAGACATTGACCAACTCGATGGTCTTGCCATCCTGCACGCTCGGGAGCACGACCATAAAGATGATCAGCAGGACTAAAACAACATCGACAAGCGGCGTGACATTGATGTTGGGCTTGGCGCCCTTACCCTTGCCACCTGTATCAAGCGACATCCCCATGGTTGCGCTCCAAGTAGTCGATGAGCTCGCCGGCGGCGTGTTGAAGCCGCGTATCGAAGCGGTCAAATCGGCCAGAGAGGTAGTTGAAAAACAGCACGGCGGCAATGGCCACAAACAGGCCGACAGCCGTGACGATGAGAGCTTCGGCGATACCTGCCGAGACCGCCCCGATGCCACCACCACCCGCGGCGGCGATACCTTGGAAGGCGGTGATAATCCCGATGACGGTGCCGAACAGTCCGATGAACGGAGCGGTCGAACCCACGGAAGCGAGAAGACCCATGCCGCGGCGGGCCTCGGTTGCCAGCTCTTCGAGTTGGCGACCCATGTCACGGCGGGTGAACTCGACGGCACGCGGGCTTTCACCCTGGGCATCGTAGGTTTCAAGGCCGCGAAGGGTCATGCGGGCGAGCGGGTTTTTAGGGAAGGATTTTGCCAGGGCACGAACATCGCTGAGTTCGTCGTTGTTCATCAGCGAACGCGAGCGGGTGGCAAACTGCAACGATTCGCGGTCCATCTTCATGAGGATGAAGAGCCGCTCAAAACTCACCGCCAGGCTGGCCACGCCCATGCCGAGCAGGCCGATCGCCACCAGGCGGGCGAGGATTCCCATGCTTTCCCAGATTTCGAGGAGCGAGAGTTCCATTGTTCATACATCCGTTCATCCGGCGCGCAGCCGGAATGGCATATTCACGATGATCCACACCGAGATCGTTTGTTTGCCCAGCTTGGACGGTGTGTAGGTCCAGGTTTTGATGGCCGCGATGGCGGCTTTTTTGAGCAACAACTTGGCTTTCTTCTGGGCCTCTTCGCCTGTTGCCGTGGTTGTTACCCGCAGGATCTTGGCCCCGCGAACCTTGCCGTCGCGGTGGACGTGGAGTTTGAGCACCACCTCGCCTTCGATCCCTTGTGATTGCAGGGCCGAGGGGTAGGTCGGAGCTTTGTTATTGGGGTTGGGTTTGGGGACCGACGCACCCTCGGGCCGTTTGATCGGCTTTTCGGGGTCGATGACGGTCTTCTTCTTTTTCGTTTCCGGCTTGGGCTTTTGCTTGGGCTTGGGAGTCGCCTTGGGCTTGGGCTTGCCGGTGCGCTGGCCAGTACCCGTTCCGGCACCTGTCCCGTAGGACTTATCTTCGCGGGCCGTGTCGGCCTCGGGCGGTGGGCCATCGGGCAACTTGTCGGGGACGATCGGACGCGGCTTGGGCTTGGGCTTTTTGCGCGGCTTGGGGGGTGGTGCCTCGGGTGGCGGCGGAGGAAGGTCTTCCTCTTCGATCTCCGGCTCGGGCTCGGGCTCCTCCTCCACGGCGAAGTCCTTGATCTCCGGTTCCAAGGCGACTTCGACTTCGTCCTCGCCCTGGGTGCTCCACACACCGTAGCCACCGGCGAGGAGGTAGCTCGCCACGGCCAGGATGGTAGCGAGGCCACGCTGCCTGGGAATCACCGGTTGCCGGCTCGACGGGTCAAATCCGCGGAACATGCTTGGTGGTGAGCATCGTCTGGCGTCTTTGCAGCTCGATGGCACCCATGTTCCATCTGTGTCACAACACCCGCGGTTAAGTCACGCGCATGTGGATGTCCAAGGGGACATACAAATAACAGGCAACCGACACCCTGTAATGACGATGGAAGAGATCTTGCGGTGTAGGTGGCGATACATGTGTCGCCGCCCCCGTGGTCGATGCCTGTGACACACGCGACACATTGGAGCTGCGAGTACGCCCCCGCGTTTTTGTATACACACCGAGGCGAGACAAAGTTCTGTGTCGATGCGGCCACTTAGGGCTCAGGCGATGCGCGCAATCGTGTTACAGTGGGTTCGGCCTCCGGAGCCCAAACCTACAGATGCAGCCATCAAGCGACCAACTTCACCCAGCATCCGGCGCACGATACGTATTTACCCGTCGGGATGATGCCTACGAGGTCTGCGTGTACCAAGCTGGGGGCGCGACCGTAGAGGCCACGTTGACGTGGGACGAAGACGGTCAGCCCGTGCTCAACCCACCGGTCGCGGGCGAGGCCAAGGAGCAGGTGCTCAAGCTCGCACGGGTGGTCAAACGTACAGGTCAAGACCGCCTGACGCGTTGGCGCGGCTGAGCACACAGGGCAAACCGTGCCGACCGAAGCCCAGCCGCAACACCCGGTCACCGCGTGGCTGGCCCAACGCTCGGCCCCGGTGTTTGCCGCGTTTGCCATTGCCGCGGCCTTTAGTGCGTACTTTTGTATGTACGCCTTTCGCAAACCGTTTGCCGCCGCCGCCTGGCCGGGGGACATCTCGCTGTTTGGCCACACGCTCGGGCTCAAGAGCACGCTGATCATCTCGCAGGTCCTGGGTTATTGCTTAAGCAAGTTTATTGGCATCAAGGTCATCTCCGAGATGGACGGGGCCCGCCGCAACCTGGCGCTGCTGGTGCTGATTGGTATCGCCGAGCTCGCGCTGGTCGCCCTGGCCCTGGTGCCGCCAGACCTGCGCCCGCTGTGCCTGTTTGTCAACGGCATGCCCCTGGGCATGGTTTGGGGGCTGGTGTTTGGCTCGCTCGAGGGTCGCAAACTCTCGGAGGTGTTGGGTGCCGGGTTGTCGGCGAGCTACATCGTCGCCAGCGGATTTGTCAAAACCGTGGGCCTGTGGCTGATGGGTGCCGGGGTGCCGATGGTGTGGATGCCAGCGGTCACCGGGCTGTGCTTTGCCCCGGTGTTTGTCACCGCGGTATGGATGCTCGCCCGCCTGCCGCCGCCCACGGCCGAAGATGAGGCCCTGCGTACGCGGCGTGCACCGATGTCGGCACCCCAACGCCGCGGGTTTATCCGTGCATATGCACCTGGGCTGATCCCGCTGACGGTCCTCTATATCCTGCTCACGGCCTACCGCGATTTTCGCGACAACTTCGCCCCGGAGCTGTGGAGCGCCCTCGGCTATGCCGACGCCCCGGCCGTGCTGACCACCGCCGAAATCCCGATTGCCGTGGTGGTGTTGCTGGCCCTCGCGGCGATCATGGCGGTGCGGGACAACCGGCGGGCGCTCGCGGTCCTCCACGGCTTGATGTTTGCAGGAGCATGTACAATCGCCGGAAGCACGGCACTTTGGCAACTCGGCCTGCTCGACCCGGCGGCCTGGATGGTGCTCGTGGGGCTCGGGCTCTACATCGGCTATGTCCCCTACGGCTGCGTGTTGTTCGATCGGTTGATCGCCACCTTGGGGGTTGTTGGCACCGCCGGGTTTATGATCTACGTGACCGATGCGTTTGGCTATGCCGGCAGCGTCGGGATTTTGTTGGTTCGCGACTTTGGCAGCCCGGAGCTTTCGTGGCTCGAGTTCTTCACCGGGCTCAGCTATGCAACGGGGACTGTCGCGGCGCTAGGGATCGCACTTTCGTGGCTGTATTTTCGCGGCCGCACGGCCGGACCGACATCGTCTCACCTGTAACATCACGCGGGTAGCGGTTCACGGGGTTACGCTCGCCGATTGCCGTATGCCGGTGTTGAGGCCCATACGAACGGTATGAAGCAGGTAGCGAGCCAAACTCGCAACGCGACTGTAACTTGTAGAGAACTTCAAGACATGTCCTAATCAACACTATGCAACTACGGCTTGTCTCTGCGCTCGTCAGCTCTTCGCTTGCGAGCATGTTTGTGATCGGTTGTGGCGGGGGTGATGCCGCGACCGATACCGATGCCTCGACCACCCAAACCACCCTGCCGACAACCATGGGCACGAGCCCTGGAACGAGTGAAGGCACAAACACGGCGGGCGAAACAGAGACGAGTGCTGGCCCGGGGAGCGATGCCGCCTCGGATTCGGATGCGACTTCGGAGTCGGAGACCAATGCCACGTCCGACACGGATCCAACCGAGCCTACGGATTCAACCGACACGTCCAACCCGACCGACCCTTCGACGACCGACCCGACCGAGGCGACTACCGATGGGAGTACGACCGAAGACCCGCCTGAGTGCGGGAATGGTGTCCTCGAAGAGGGTGAGGAGTGCGACGACGGCGACCAGAACGATAACAATGCATGTTCAAATAGTTGCACCAAGGTCGCCTGCGAAGACCAGGAAATGGGCGGCGGCCAGGAGGTCCTGAGCTATATCTGGATCGCCAACTCGTCGCAGGGCACGGTCTCGAAAATCAACACCCAAACCATGGAGGAGGAGGGCCGATATATCGTGCGGCCAGACTCCAACGGCAATCCGTCGCGCACATCCGTGGCACTCAATGGCGATGTCGTGGTCGCCAACCGGGCCGGTGGCATCGTCAAAATCTTTTCCAACACCGAGGACTGTGTCGAGTCCAACGGCATGCCCGACATCCAAACCTCGAGCGGTGGCAACGACATCCTGCCGTGGGGCACCGAGGAATGCATCGCCTGGTATCAACCGTTTGACTATCAAACCCAACGACCGGTCACGTGGACCCAGGGCGAGCTCAACGAAGATACATGCGAGTGGGAAAACCCGAAGGTGTGGACATCGGGCCGCTATGGCGCCGGCACGGCCGATGTGCTGTTGCTCGACGGCGAAACCGGGGTGGTCGAAGGGTCCGCTCAGGTGCCGTCGGTCGGTTGGGCCGGGCTCTACGGCGGGTCGGTCGATGGCGACGGCAACTTCTGGACGGTCGACCACCACTGGAGCGGCCCGAGCACGTTGGTCCGAGTGGATCGCCTGACCCTCGAAGTCTCGCTGTACCCGGTCGAAGGCCAGGTCCACTACGGCCTCGCGGTCGATGCCAAGGGCCGCCCGTGGCTGTGTGGCAACGGCGGAGCCTCGCGGTTTGACCCGATGAACCTGACCTGGCAACACCTGCAACCGCCCAACGGCGGCAACGCGCTCGGCGGCTGTATGACCGACGGCAATGGCACCCTGTGGCAAAGCCGCTACCCCAATGCCGTGTTGGTCGGGATCGACACCGAAACCTTGCAGGTGGTCGATACCATCAACATTCCCAACTACGTCCACGGAGTCAGCATCGACTTCGAGGGCAATGTCTGGGGCGTGACCTTTGGCAGCAGCGAGGCCTACCGCGTCAATCCACAAACCCACGAGTACGACACATTTAGCGGGCTGGTCGGCGCCTATACCTATAGCGATATGACCGGCTTTGCCCTCAGCTCGGCGGGCACAATCGAGTAAGCGAGCCGCGTACGATCCCGGGCGAGTTCGCCCGGGGGTAAAAATTTTCGGCAAAAACGGGCATTCGTTGCGGTCGCGGCCAGGTTTGTGGAGATCAATCGCCAGTCCGCCTAAGCTAGGTACGCTTTAGACCCACCCCCGTGATGTCGACTTCCCCGCAAACTCCACAGACCGCCGACGAGGCCGACCGCGCGGTCGAGACCTTGATGCGGCTGTTGGGGATCCTGCGCCGGCGGTGGCTGGTGTTGGGCGTCACCACGGTGGTTGCCGTGGCCGGTGCGGTGGTCGTGCTGTCGATCATGCAACCACGCTGGCGAGCCAGCGCAACGGTGGTGCTACATGTTTCTGGCCCGCAGGTGCTCGACAAGGTCAAGGGGGTGACCGACGACGCCGAGGGCCGGTTGCTCGCCTACCAGGAGTACTACCAGACCCAACGCGAGATCATCGGTTCGCGGGTGGTGGCCAAGCGGGCACTCGGCAGCCTTGGCCTGGCCCAGGACCCAATCTTTTTGGGGATCGACGGCGTCCGCTCAGAACCCGAACGCCTGGCCCTCGCCGCCAAGATCGATCCGGTTGAACGCCTGCGCGAGTTGACTTCGGTGGGCGAAGTTCGCAACTCGCGGGTGCTCAAGATTTCGGCCGACTACCCCGACCCCGAAATCGCCGCACAGATCGCCAACAAGGTCGCCGACGCGTATTTAGAGTATATACAAGAAACCCGCGAACGGACAGGCAAAAGCGCCAAGAAAAATGTCCGTAGCGAACGCCAAAAAGCCCTCAAGGAGCTGCAACAGGCCGAACAGGCGATGGCCGACTTTAAGCAGCACCACGGCATTACCTCGATTTCGCTGGCCGAGCGGCAAAACGAAATCACCCAGGCGATCATCGCGACCTCGACCCACCTCAAGGACGCCGAGGCCGAACACTATGCGGCCCAGTCCGCCTACGACGAGGCCAAACGCTTGCATAAGCAAGGGAGCTTGGCGAGCGCAACCCTGCTGCCGACCAACGAACGCAAGCTGTTTGAGGACATGCGCAGCGAGCAGCTAGAGGCCGAACGCGAGCTTGAGCGGCTGAGCGTCCGCTACGGCGACAAGATGCCGGATGTCCAGCAGGCCAAAAAACGCCTCACCCTCATCAACAAACGCATCGACCGCGAGCAGGCCGAGTTGCTCAAGTCGCTCAAGGCCGCGGCCAATACTTCGCGGGATACCAAGCAACGCCTGGCCGCTTCGCTTGCCCGGGAAAAAGACAAGGCCCTCGAGCTGACCATGTTGGAGCGCGACTATCGCGAGTTAGAGCGCGAGGCCAAGACCTCGGGCGAGGCCTATGCCCTGGTTGCCCGCCGCGATACCGAAATCGACATGACCAACCGCGTGGAGGCCGAGGGCATCGAAATCCTCGACCGCGCGACCTCACCACGCAAGCCGATTTACCCGCCCAAGCCGTTATTTATGGCGATCGCCGTGTTGGCGGGCTTGAGCCTCGGCACCCTCCTAGCCCTCGGCATCGATGTCCGCGACCACCGGATCCGCAGCCTCGCCGACCTCGAGCGGGCGATTGCCGGGTTTGGGTTGCCGGTGCTTGGCACCTTGCCATTGGTGCCACAGGACGCGCGCCTCGGCAGCGGCAACATCCGGGCCCAGCGACGCCATCGCGACCTCCACGCTTACTTGTATCCGCAATCAATGATGGCCGAGCGCTGCCGTGGGATCCGCACGGCCCTGACCTTTGCCCAGGGTCAGACCAAACACCAGATCCTCATGGTCACGTCGCCGAGCTCCTCGGAGGGCAAAAGCTCGACCGCGGTCAACCTCGCGACCTCGTTTTGCCAGGCCGGTAAAAAAGTCGTGTTGGTCGATGCCGACATGCGAAGGCCGCGGCTGCATCAGGTATTTCCCGCACCGATCGACCACGAAGATCGTGGCCTGAGCGGACTTTTGCAGGGCGAGCTGACAATCGAACAGGCCACCCACCTCAGTGGTGAGGAGAGCCCCGAAAACCTGTGGGTCCTGCCCTGTGGAGCGATCCCCGAAAACCCAGCCGAACTCCTCGACCACCCCAATTGCCGCAAGGTGTTGGCCCAACTGCGAGAGAAGTTCGATGTGGTGTTGGTCGACTCCCCGCCGATTTTGCCGGTGACCGACCCCCTGATTTTGGCCCGCCAAGTCGACGGTGTCATCGTGGTGGCCCGCTACCAAGCGACCACCCGCAACGCCCTCCAAGAAGCCCTGAGCAAGCTGCGCCAGGGTGATACCAATATTCTGGGGATGATCCTCAACGAGCTCGACGCCCGCGGCAGTGGCTATTCGGGCTACAACGTCGAGTACTACGCCTATCGCACCCGTGAGGGCGAAGCGAGTTCGTAGCCGACCGTTGGCCACACTGTCTTGTGTAGGCACGTGCCGACATTCATGTACATGTCTGATTAGACATGTTCTTAATGGATCGCTTGCGTTCGCTAAAAATAGCTGCGTACCATCCCCACATGACCAGCGTCCCAACCCTGCTTAGGTGTCGGGAACTCCGTTTGAACGGGGTAAGTATGCTCGTCTTGTGTACTGCTTGCACCATGCCAAACCCGGCGTTTATGGAGACCGGGTCCTCGACCGGCGAGTACGCCGAAACGGCGACGTCCAGTCCTACAACATTTGCAGATACATCTTCTGGCGACGATAGCACTGGTGTCAGCTCCGAGGTCGGCTCCGAGGGTGAAAGCATGACCGAAGGGCCCGATCCGACGACGGGTGACGATAGCGGCAGCGAAACCGCTGATACAACGATTGGCACGACAACTGGCGAGCCCGCGACCGATACAGACACCAGCGATACCGAGGGCGCCTGCGAGGAGGTCGTGTGGTACCGCGACTTCGACCTCGACGGTCACGCCGGCAACAGTGAACAGCTACTCCTGTGTGCAGGCGAGCAGCCCCCCGCCGATTACTACGCCGAAGCCGACGACTGCGACGACGCAAACGATATTGTGTCGCCCTCGGCCAACGAAGTCTGCGATGGCCTCGACAACAACTGCAACCACCTGCGCGACGAGTTTTCAGACCTCAACCACGCCTGCGAAATGATCCTGGGTGCGACCTGTTTCAATGCCGAGTATGAGGGCCATTTCTACTATTTTTGCCAGGACCTGACGTTTCCCGATGGGTTTCCCCCGGCCGCCGAACTCAAGTGTACCGAGTTCGCAACAGCCCCCAACCTCTCCCACCTCATGGCGATCGAATCCCAGGCCGAGCACGAGTTTGCGGTCCCGTATGTCACCGACCTCGTCCAGGTAGAGACGCTGATCGGGCTCTACGACGCGCTCGGCAACAACAACCTCGAACAGTACCAATGGACAGGTGGTGGCCAGCTTGTCGGCTACGGAGCCGACGGCCAAACCCCACCGTGGAAGGCGAACGAGCCCAATAACCTCAATGAGCAATGGGTGGTGCTGCGGGCCGACACCGGGCTGTGGAACGATGTCACCAACGACTACCCCTATGCGTTTGCCTGCGAAGCGATTCCAGGCGAGTAGCCCGCGCCAGGGCTACGCCTGCGGCTCACTGCCCGGTCGCACGGTCCCACGCATGTCGTGAAGCTGGTCGCACAACCGGTCAAAGAATGCCTGCATCGGGGAAATCGCCTGCCCGCCGTAGAGCTTTGACAACACGTGGATCACCGCTTCGATTGTACATACAAGACCTTCGCGGTGGGGCGTGCGAACCCCCCAGCGCGTCGGCGGGATGTCGTCGAGGCTGCGATAGGCAAACTCGCGGATGCACGGGGCCCGCCGACTCATGCGTGAGCACTGATGCCAGGTACCGTCGAGGATCACGAGTGTGAGGTGCTCGAGCGCCGGCTTCCAAACCTCGGCGTCAAACACCTCGGCATCGTCGCGGGGGTAGAGCACGCGGTAACTCGACTCAGGCACAAACGGCCGGGTGTCGAGGGGGACATCGCGGGCACCGTAGTAGACAAGCTCACTGTTTTTGAGCATCCGGTGCGACAGCTTGCCGGTGTTGGTCGGTTTGTGCCGCTCGCGGTTGTGCAGCACAAACACCAACCGCGTGGGCAGGTCGAGCACCGGCATATACTTGCATAAGCACTTTTCAACATGAACCCCGCAGCCCGCACACCGGGGATGACGTTTTTTGCGCTGACCCATCCGCCCACAACCCTCAGGAAAATGCCGCCAGCCCGCGACCAACCGCCCGCCGTACCTGGGGGGGAAACACGGCCCGAATGTGGACAAACCGCTCGCGGCTGAGCCCGCGCAACACCGGCGACGCGGCCAGCAAACTGCGGTATTGGCCGTGACTGGTGCCGACCACCCCAAGCGTGTGGTCCTCGTCGTAGGCACGGATTTCATTGCGATCGATCACCCCCAAATAGGCCGGGGCGATGCCCTCGTCGCGCAGGACTTGGTCGAGCCGTTGCTGGGCAGCTACGGGGTCGGCATCGGCCCGCAACTGCATGGTTTTAAACAGCTGGCGATCGCGGATCCGCAGCGCCAACTCTCGCAACAGCGGGTCACTACTTTCGGTGTAGGCATCGATCGCGGCATCGAGGGTTCGATCGTCTAACCGCAGGTAGCCCGGCACATCGAGCGGCTCGCCGCGCAGCAAGGTTGCCATTGCCGTCGGCGTGCCCGGCTGGGGCCCGAGTTCGACCAGGCGGTGAAACAGGGCCCGCACGACGATCTCGGCCCCGCGCACGGCCTTGTGCAGATATACTTGTCGATACATATAAAGCCGGGCCAAGAAAAAGCCCTCGACCGCGGTCAAGCCCTTGTTGCCGTCGACCGCCAGCACCGAGGCTCCGGTCCCCTGGGGCCTGTGTAGACGCAACGATGCCAGCAGCCACTCGATGTCGAGCAGGCCGTAGCGAACGCCTGTCATGTAGCTGTCGCGCACCAGGTAATCGCAGCGGTCGACGTCGAAGGTCCCAGACACCGCCCGCGCGAGGTGGGGGATGCGGTGCTTGCCGTGGACCAGGCGTTCGACCTCCTGCGGCAACTCCGGGTCGACCTTGGTGAGCACGCGATGGACGTCGGTCGCCGGGTCGAGGATGATCCGCGACGTCCAGGTTTCGTGGGGCGGAGCCCCGGGTAACACGGTCTCAAACGTATGGCTGAGTGGGCCGTGGCCAACATCGTGCAGCAGTGCCGCGGCCAGGGCTGCCATCGCTGCCCGCCGGTCGATCCGATCTTCGGCAGGCAGGTCGGTCGACAACTTGCGGACGCGTTCGAGGTAGCGTTTCATCACGTGGGCCGAGCCAACCGCGTGGGCAAACCGCGAGTGCTCGGCCCCAGGAAATGCCAGCGAGGCCAGACCGAGGGCTTTGATCCGCCGCAGCCGTTGGACTTCGCGGCAGTCGAGCAGGTCGACGACAATGCGTTCGACCGGGCTGTCAAAAGAGATCAACCCGTGGACCGGATCTCGCAGGATCATTGCGGCCCAGCCTAGCAGGCATGGGTTTTTCTCGCGCGACGCTCGGCCGGGCCACGAACATCCTCGGGGGGTTTGGGGCTCGCTCGCCGGACCGACAACGGGCGTCGCTTTGCTGCCAATCACCACACGATTGGTCCGTCGCGCAACTTGCGTGTGAGTGTGCGCGCAGAGGTGGCAGGAGCTTGCGCGGTCCAAACCTCTGCCCCATACTCGCCCCCTCATCGCCAACGACCTAAGGAGGAGTGGCCGAGTGGTCGAAGGCAACGGACTTGAAATCCGTCGTACCCGCAAGGGTACCGTGGGTTCGAATCCCACCTCCTCCGCTGCAACCCGCCGGGCAACTGGCGGGTTGCTTGTTTCTCGGCCGGCTCCTCACCGCCGGGCAACTGGCGGATTCTCGGCAGGCACGTCGGATGGGCGTATCTCTCGAACATCCGTGTTGGTTCACGCCGCGGGCAACGGGCGGATTGCTTGTCTCTCGGCAGGCTCCTCGGATGGGCGTATCTCTCGAACATCCGTGTTGGTTCACGCCGCCGGGCAACGGGCGGATTGCTCGTCTCTCGGCAGCCACCTCGTAGGCTCCTCTCCCGAACATCCGCGTTGGTTCACGCCGCCGGGCAACGGGCGGATTGCTTGTCTCTCGGCAGGCACGCGGTCGGGGCAACTGGCGGATTGCTTGTGTCTCGGCAGGCTCCTCGTATGGGCGCATCTCCCGAACATCCGCGTTGGTTCACGCCGCCGGGACGCGCGGTTGCTTGACCAACAGCCGCTGACAATCGCAAGCTTCGCAGCGTGTCGAGCCGGCGAATGTCCTCCCTCACCCTGCGCGAGCAAGCTGTGGTCGCAGCCGTGCATGGAACTGGCCAGCTGCGCCTTCGCCTCCTCGAAATGGGCTTTATCCCCGGCACAAAGGTCACGCTGGTCAAGCGCGCTCCCCTAGGTGACCCGCTCGAGTTTTCCCTGCGGGGTAGCCATCTTTCCCTGCGCACAACCGAAGCCGCGCTCATTGAGGTGCAAAACCCGTGACTGGCCCACGCATCGCCCTGGCAGGCAACCCCAATGTCGGCAAGACCAGCCTGTTTAACGCGCTGACCGGGGCCCGCCACAAGGTTGGCAACTACGCCGGGGTGACGGTCGATATTCGCAGTGGGCAGGTGCAAACCGCAAGCGGCCTCGTCACCCTTCAGGACCTTCCTGGCACCTATAGCCTGACCCCGATTTCCGAGGACGAGGCGGTCGCCTACCGTTGCCTCACCGGCAGCGATACCCCACCCCCCGCCGGCGTGTTGCTGGTCGTCGACGCAGCCAACCTCGCCCGCAACCTTTACTTGGTGATGCAACTAACTGAGCTCGGGCTCCCGGTGTGCATCGCCCTTAACATGATGGATGTCGCCCGCGAGGCAGGGCTTGCCATCGACCCACAAAAGCTCGGGCAAGAACTCGGCGTGCGGGTGATCCCCACCATTGCCCGCACCGGTGACGGGGTTCCCGAGATTATCGATGCACTTGCAAATAGTGCGAGCTGGGTGGCACCGGCCGACGAGCGCCGTCGCCGGTTGCTCGCTTCTGGCGAAACCACGAGCACGGCCGTTGACGAACTCGCCGGCCCAGCCCGGGCGCGGTGGCTACAAGCCGCCCATGCTGCCGGGACGACACAGCTTCTCAACTGCAAAAGCGATGAGCGCGAGGCCCTGCGCGCGGTCGATCGCGGCACCGCCGAGGCCAATGCCGCCCACTGGATCGAACGTCGCTATCGCGAGGTCGACGCGGTGCTCGACGCCATCGGCTACCACAACACCACGCAAGCCGCCGTCGCCCCGGCGATGGGTCGGTCCGAACGCATCGACCGCATCCTCACCCATCGCATCTGGGGCCTGTTGATTTTTGTCGGCGTGATGGCCCTGCTGTTTCAGTCGATCTTCGCCTGGGCCGGCCCGCTGATGGACGGTATCGAAGCCATCATGGGTATTGTTGCAGATGCAACGAGAACCTGGCTCGGGCCCGGCGTGTTGACCGACCTGATCACCGAGGGCGTGATCGGGGGGGTCGGCAACGTGATTGTCTTTGTCCCGCAAATCGCCCTGCTGTTTTTGTTTTTGGGCCTGCTCGAGGACACCGGGTACCTCGCCCGCGCGGCATTTTTGATCGACCGCATCATGGCTCGGGTCGGGCTCCACGGGCGGGCGTTTGTCCCCCTGCTCAGCGGCTACGCCTGTTCGATCCCGGCGATCATGGGCACCCGCACCATTTCCTCGTATCGCGACCGCCTGGTGACGATGCTGATGATCCCGTACATGAGTTGCAGCGCCCGTCTGCCGGTGTACCTGCTGATCATCGCCGCCCTGTTTCCGGCCGAGCAACGCGTGGGTCCGCTGACCGTCGGCGGGCTGATGCTGTTGGCAATGTATGCATTATCAACGATCTCGGCACTATTGATCGGGGCCGTGTTTAAACGGACCATCCTCAAGAGCCCAACACCTCCCCTGGTACTCGAGCTTCCGCCCTACCGCATCCCCCGGCTGCGCAACACATTTTTGCATGTGTACGACCGCACCGGCGACTTTATCCGCGGTGCCGGTACCGTCATTTTGGCCATGACCGTCGTCCTGTGGGCGCTGCTGAGTTTTCCCAAACCCGCGGCCGATGCTCCCGAAAGCCAAAGCCCGATCTCGGTGTCGATCGGCGGACAGGTCGGCCAGGCCATGGAGCCGGTCATGGCACCAATGGGCCAGGACGGGCAAATGGCCATCGCTATTTTGGGTAGTTTTGCCGCCCGCGAAGTGTTTGTCAGCACACTCGGGTTGGTCCATGGCATCGAGGGTGCCGACGAGGAAGATGCCCCGCTGCGCGAGTTGATGGCCGATGCCAAGCACCCCGACGGCAGCCCCAAACACACACCGTTATCCGGCCTCGCGGTCATGGTGTTTTTTGTTTATGCCTGCCAGTGCATGTCGACACTGGCAGTGCTCAAACGCGAAACCCAAACCTGGCGCTGGCCGATTTTCGCGTTTGTCTCGATGACCGGGCTCGCCTATGTCCTCGCAGTTGCGGTCTATCAAGTCGGGCGCATGCTCGGTTATACATAGAAACGGGTTGTACACTTTCCGACATTGTCGGCATGTACCGTCACCTAGGGTCACCACGGACATGCTCGACAGTCATGCCACGAACTCCCACGTAATCGTTGCGATGTATTGTTAAAATGTTGTGCAGACAACGAATAAACATTGTGTACACAACAGCGTGCGTCTGTTTGCACAGTAGAGCAGATCACAAACAAAATCCCACAAAAATTCCCGCTTTCTCCTAGGATCAAAACAGGAGGCGGGTTATGGCCAAGCACCTTCGCCGTAGAGGTTGGAGTATTAAGCAATATATTGCCGGTGGTATCGCCCTGTTGGTGACCATGCCACAAACGGTATGTGTCGAGCCCCATCGGCAGCGCGACAAGGATGACGAGGCGGTTGAGTTTCGTGAGGGCACGGTGCTCGAGGCTCCATTTCGGTTTGCCGTTGGCACGTCCCGCGACACACCTGTCCCCTACGTCATGTTTGAAGGGGTCGAACTCGAAGGCTACGGCCAGGGCACCCTGATTATTGAGGGCGATGAAATCGAGATCAGTGCGGGCGTGCTACTCGACCTCCATATCGACAGCCTCGAACCCGGTGACCCGATTGTCATTACCCCCGAAGTTGGTTCGCACCCGCCACCCGAAGTCATCGACGGCACCTGGGCCGAGGTCGAACCCTGGCGTGGGTTTGTCGATCCGGTCGAAAGCGAAGCCTCGGGGTTTTTGGCCGACGGGTTTGAACGCGCCCAGTGGCTGCCCGCAGGCGAAGACAACGAAACCCGGCGACCGATTGAGCTGCCGCCACCCCTGAGTTTTAGTGCAGATACATTTTTTTGGGACCCGGTCGGCTCGCGGATTTTGGTGCCCCCCGAAGATCCGGACGATTCGGATGGCGGCGGCACCCCCTCGCCCGGGCCAAGTAGCAGTACCAGCCAATCGCCGGGTGCGTGGCAGATGGTGTACTTGGCCTACCAACGTCTCGATCGCAAGCCGTCGCTCGGACCGGCGAGTCAGCGACCGGGTGGTGGTGAGCTCGAACTCGTAGCCGAATCGGTCCCCCCGGCGCAGGTGGGCGAGCCGTGTTCCTCAAGCGCCGACTGTGCCTTTACAGGTGGTGTATGTGCACGGATCGTACAGGGTTATTCCTACGAAAAATTGTGCGTGGCCGAGTGTCTGCAAACCCATGAGCCCGCGCCCTGTAGCGTTCCTGAAATCGGTTGTGTCGACAACCAATCGTGTTGCGAGGGCAACTCGTGTAACAACTTCCACGAGTGCCGCCCCGGGTTTGATAGCGACGATATCAACAGTGGTTGCAGCGGTAACCAATCCGGTTGTGAAGGACCGAGTTCGATCGGTTGTGCAGCCGCGGTCGCGGGCTGTGCCGCCGCCAGCAATGGCTGCGGGGGTGATGCCGGCTGCGATAATTCGGACGATACCGGTGGCGACAGCGGCGGAAGCAACAACGACGGCGGATGCGAGGGCAGCGGCTGCGACGGTGGCGGCGGTGGCTGCGACGGTAGCGGAAGTGGCTGCGACGGTGGCGGTGGTGGCTGCGACGGTGGCGGTGGTGGCTGCGACGGTGGCGGCGGTGGCTGTGACCTCGGAAGTGGCTGTGACCTCGGCAGCGGATGTGGCGGTGGCGGTGGCGGTGGTGACTGCTTCTCGTGTAGCGCCGGCACACCGGTACCGTTTACCGGGTTGGCATGGTTGGCGATCCTCGGTCTGCTCAAACCCCGTCGACGCAAACCGAAGTTGTGAGCCATTTCGTTGTGCTCCCGGCAACATGTCGGCCGACGGCACTGCAAGCGGTCGCGTTTGCCGAACCGGTTGCGTACTCGTGGCGCCTAACCGTTGCCCGGCAACAGGCTGACAAAATGGGCCGGCAGCGGCGTGCCCTCGCCCATCAGTACCTGGTCGCCCCAACGCTCGAGCCACAACACCCGGGCGCTGTCGGCCCGGTAGAGGTAGGTTGCCGACCCGGTTGCGTACTCGTGGCGCCTAACCGTTGCCCGGCAACAGGCTAACAAAATGGGCCGGCAGCGGCGTGCCCTCGCCCATCAGTACCTGGTCGCCCCAACGCTCGAGCCACAACACCCGGGTGCTGTCGGCCCGGTAGAGGTAGGTTGCAACCCGAGGCAGCGCCGGCCGACCGTGCATCCCCACGCCCGAGGCACTCGCCTGTCCACGGCGCTCGAGGGCATAGGAATACGGCCCGCGGACGATATGCCTAGGAGGCTCGCCGTGCAGACCGTGCCCGGAAACCGGGTCGAGCAAGAACCACGCTTCGTCGCCGGGACTGCCGACCAACCAACGCCGTGTTTTGGCATCGTTGATGACGACCACAACCGTCGTCTGGGCGCCTTCGCGGAGATTGACAACGCCTTCGACGAGGGCGTCACCATCGCGCTGTGGGTCTTGGCTGTCGATGCTGACAACGTCTCCCTCGCGCAGCCCGGTGAGATCCATATCTGGTTCCTCGACGGTCGCCGGCAATGCCCGCGGCTCGCTCCCGGCAAAACTGCGCCCATCGAGCCGCTCGGCCACACGGGCCCGGATTCGCCGACTCACGGCATCATGGGGAATCGAACCACCACGATTTGAACCTGGCGCGGCTGCCAGGGCCAGCGGCTGGCCATCTTCACCTTCGGTCAACACGTTGCGTCCATCTCCCCAGTCGCGCAGCCGACGGGCCGCGAGGATGCCCACCCAGAAGGCTCCGGCAATCGTCATGGCGGCCAGCAGTGAAGCAATCGTCAGCATCGAGTTCCCTTTGGTGATACCACGCCCGGGTACCCATCGGCACGGTGGTCTGTTCCAATTCGTCGCGTGAGGTGGGTGGATCTGCGCGATCACCACAAATCGTCCCGCCACTGTGGTCGACGCTCACGCTTTGGTCAAGCCAGCGCAAGCGGGCGATTTTCGGGCGGTCAATCCCGCACACCAGCCACCGGGAATTATTTGTAGGCACACCTAAATCGGTCCCTCGTGAACCGAGGTTCACAACAGTTGTATAGCCATGAAGGCCGGCGACAGCTCCCGGCACTAAAACAGGTGGCCGACGTTGATGTAGAGGCCGAAGTTTTTTTCGGTCACCGAGTAGCCCGGCTCAATGCGGATGACAAACGTCTCGCCCCAGGAAACCCGCAAACCGCCACCAAGGCCGACTTTGAAGTTCGACGGCTTACCATCGCTATCCATGCCGTCGAGCTCGACATCGCGGTAGTCGAGCCACACACGCCCGGTGTCGACAAACGCTGCCGCCCCGAGGCCAAAGCGCTGCTCCTTGATCTTGAACCGGTAGAACATGCTGCGCAGCTCAAAGTTGCCGACCAGCTTGGCCTTGCCGTGGTAGCGCTGGCGCGGCACACCGCGAACAGCCCAGCCGCCGCCGGGAGCATCTCGTGGTTGCAAACCGTCAAACCGGGCGAGTTCGTAGACCGGTGCGGTACCAAAAATCAGGTCGCCGACAACCCGGGTGGCGACCACCAAGTAGTCGCGGTACAGCGAGAAAAACCACCGCGTGTTGGCAGTTACCCCGCCGTACAAAAGCCCGCCCGAGACCCCGGGCGACAGGCGAAACGCCAACTCCGAAAACGTCCCGCGGGTCGGCATGAATTCGTGGTCGCGGGTGTCCCACAAAAGCCCGCCCTTGAGCACCAACAGCGCGTGGTTTTCGGTGCCGGCCAGCAGCCGCGAAAGCTCGCGGCCATCGGGCGTGTCGGTCGCCCGGGTCTCGACGTCTTGTTCGAGCTCGCTGCCCTCATAAAGCGACATCACACTGTAGGAAAACGCGGCCCCGGTAAACACTTCGAGCCTGCGCTTGTGGGCAGGTATGGTCCGGTCCCAAACATTGAAGCGCGCGATCAACTCGGCGTTGGGATAGGTGCGGTCGTATTGATGGTAGCGCCTCGCCGCGCGGTAGCCATCGGGGTCCATCTCCTCGTCGATCTGCTCCCACGGCTTTTCGGCCACGGCTGCGTTGCCGAGCCCGTAGTAGCCGGTGTTACTAAATTTGATAAACCGCAGGGCGGCGTTAAGCCGCAATCTGTTATCGAGAAGACCCGGGACATCGAGTTCGATGACATCCTCGTGAAACGGAAACTCGGCCCCGCCGGTGGGCTTGCGTTTGACCGTGGCATATAGTTGTACCATCAAGCGCCAGCGAAACGGATTGATGCCGGGGTGAAAGCGGACCAGGGTGCCGACCGCACCAAACCCAAACCCGAGGTCGGAGTCGTAGTTGATCGCCGGCAGGGCCCCATACTCCAGGCGGTGTGGATCTTTCTCGGGCTTTTTGGTCGCACTGTCAGCCTCAGCCTGGGCTTTTTTGGCTGGGGGGTCCTTACCGATGTCCGTCGCCTTGGGCACCGGTGTCTTGTCGACAACCGGACCGACGTCGGGTTTGGGTGCAGGTACAACATTGACCGTACCACCCGGCGAAACCACCTCGGCCGGCGTACTCGGGTCGATGCCGCGAGCGGGCGCCGCACGGGCCGTTTCAGGGGCCGCAAACAGGCCGCACACACACACAACAAAAGTCCACGGGGCCAAGTGCGACATGAATGGCTCGCAGCATACCAGACCGGGGTGCGGGCGTCGCCGCAATCGCACCTGACTGGAAAACCACCATTCAAAGTCAGCATTCAGTAGTCAGCAGCCCGAAGACCACATCTGAGGATCATTGACTGGGCTCAATGTACGGGAGCTCGGCTGCTTTGACTCGCAAAGAAATTGGTTGAAAGACGAACGCCCAACTTGGGTCATACGTTCACCTGTTTTGGACTTTGGGTGTACGGGGATTCACGGAGGTCGGGTGCTGGATTTTGGGCGCATCGTCCAATGCAAATACAACGAGTGAGTAGAGGAGCAATGTCGAAGAGGAAGGCAAGCGTAGCGGTCTTCGGCAAATCCACGGGTCCTGCTGCGGTCACCCACACTCGACCTTCCGCGAACTCGGCGGTTTTGACTTGGAAAGAAGTTCACTGGCTGCGACTCAGAGCGCTTTGCAGTAGCAAACTACACTCGTACGCCCAAAGCCCAAAACAAGCGAACGTATGACCCTAGTTGAGCGGGTGACGCGGGGGCCCCCGCATCGACCGGAGGCCGCCTCCAACAAACCGTCTCGCGCAAATGATCATCCTTCGTCTCTCAACCTACTTCTTCCCGAGTCAAAACCGCCGAGCTCCCGGAAGGTCGAATGTGGGGTCCGCGGCAGGACCCGTGGATTTTGCCGAAGACCTTTACGCTTGCCTTCCTCCTCGAAGCTGCTCGTACCCAAGGTCCAACGCGACTCCTCGGCGCAGCTACAAACAACCTGAAATCGGTCTCGCTACAGCCCGCCGCTGTAGTCTGCCACTGCAAGGCCCTCTGAGTAGGGCCCCGGCCAAAACAGCCCGCGAATCAACTCGAAAGCCGGGCAATGGCCTCATCAACCGCATCGCCGAGCGCGACCCGCTCCTGCGTGCCCGAGGTCAAGTGCTTGAGGGTCACGCTGCCCTGCTCAACCTCCTCGGGACCGATGATCGCGGCAAACGCTACCCCGAGCCCGTCGGCGTATTTGAGCTGGGCCCCGAGCTTTCGCGTTTTTTCGGGATAGGCCTCGACCCGCAGGCCACTGCGGCGCAACGCGTGGGTGACCTTGAGGACATCTTGTTGGGAGACGCCCTTCCAACACACCAACACCTCGGGTCCGACCTTGAGGTCGGGGAACATCTTGCGATCTTCCATGACCACCAAAATGCGCTCTAAACCCAGGCTAAAACCCACCGCGGGGATGTCCTTTTTGCCGAACATGCCGACCAGGTTGTCGTAGCGCCCACCGCCACCTAGGCTGCCGCCAAAGTCGGGCACGGCGATCTCAAAGATCGCGCCGGTGTAGTAGCTCAGGCCGCGGGCGAGGTGGGGGCTAAACGAAACGTGTGCGCCAGCTGGTGTATGTGCAAGCAACCCGATCACTTCGGTGAGTTCCTTGACCGCTGCCTGGCCGGCCTCGTCGCCCTGTGGCAACAACCGGGCGAGGTAGGCCAGCAACATCTCGTTTCGCCGGGTTTCGAGCTCTTCTTCGCTGAAGTCGGAAACTGCCGAAATGCCCGATACGGTCCATTGCATGAGGTTGCGGCAACCGATTTTTGCCAGGAGTTTGTGCAGCTCCGACTTGGGGTCGAGCAGGTCTTCGCAGCACATCAGGCCCAGCAGGGAGCCGGCTTGCTCAGCTTCGATGCCGCGTTGCTCGAGCTCTTTGACCACGCCTTCAAGGCCTATCTTGTCGAGTTTGTCGACGGCCACCAGGGCGGTGCCTTCCTGCGCGACATCGATGCCGGCGGCCCGGATCATCGCCCGCAGCAGGGCGCGGTGGTTGAGGCGAATCGTGAAGTTGTCAAACCCGAGGCTTTGCAATACCTCGGCGACGGCACCACAGACCTCGGCTTCGGCGAGCAGACTGGTGGTGCCGGTGATGTCGACATCGCACTGGTAAAACTCGCGAAACCTGCCCTTGCCCGGGCGATCGGCACGCCACACCGGTTGGATTTGGTAGCGCTTAAAAAACTTGGGCAGGGTGCTGTACTGGGCTGTGACACGTGCCAGCGGCACGGTGAGGTCGTAACGCAGCCCCTGGTCGGCGAGCGTGGCTTCGCTGACGTCGTCGGCCGCGAGTGCCCGGGCCAGGCTGTCGCGCCGGTGGAGCAGCCGGTAGAGCAACTGGTCGCCCTCTTCCCCGTATTTGCCGAGCAGGGTCGAGAGGTTTTCGATCGTCGGCGTTTCGAGGGGGACAAACCCGTAGCGGCTGTAGACCTCGGTGACCTTTGCAATTACAAATTCCCGGCGGGCGATGTCGGCGGGCAAAAAGTCCCGCATCCCACTCGGGGGCTTGGTCGAAATTTTACGGCTCATGTCGCGGCCTCCGTGGTGCCTGCGCCCTGGGGCACGATCGCCAATTCAATTGTATCACCATCGATTTTGTCGCTGTGGCGATGGGCGGTGGCCGGCAAGATATCTGGCAAATCGGCCATGTGCTCGGCCAGGGTTTCGCCCATGACCATCGCCCGCAACTCGGGCCGCGCGAGGGCTTTTTGCAGGTCGCCTGTGGCCCGGTAAAACAGGGCGATCCGCTGGCTGACATCTAGGTCGGCTGTTTTGCGCAGGTTTTGGACCCGGTTTTGAACTTCGCGGGCGAGCCCCTCGTGGCGCAGCTCGTCACTGATATCGGTGTCGAGCGCGACGGTGATGCCCCCCTCACTCGCGACCACCATGCCTTTTTTAGGTGCCCGGTCGATCCGCAAATCGTCGCCGCTGAGGGTTTCGCCTTCGAGCTCGATACTCCCGGTTTGGGCATAGGTCGCTACCGCGGCGGCATCGAGCCCGGCGACGGCCTTGGCCACTACCTTCATCTTTTTGCCGAGCCGCCGACCGAGGGCCTTGAAGTTGGCCTTGGCGGTGAGCGTGACCAACTCGCTGTCGTCGGCCGAGAGCTTGAGGGTTTTGACGTTGAGCTCGCCCAGGATGTCGGCCTCAAACGTCTGCACGGCCGCACGCAGGTCGGTATCTTCGATGGCGATCGTCAGCGACCGCAACGGACGGCGCACACCGATCGACTCGCGCTCGCGCAAACCCATGGCGAGGGTGACGGCCTGGCGGGCACTGTCCACCGCCTGCTCCAACGCAACATCGCGAAGCTCGGCCGAAGGCTCGGGAAACGGCATCAGGTGGACGCTGTCTTCGTCGGCCTCGACATCGCAGAGGTTGGTGTCGACCAATAATCGCTGGTGCAGGAACTCGGCAAAAAATGGGATGACGGGGGCCATTGCCCGGCTGACCGTCACCAGCACCCGAAATAACGTTGCATAGGCATCGTCTTTGTCGGCCTCGGCCTGCTCGGGGGTCAGGCCATCTTCGGCGGCACCGCGCTTACGCCAGTAGCGACGACGGCCGCGGCGGATGTACCAGTTGTTGAGGTCGTCACACAGGCGCAGGTAGGCGGGCACCAAATTAGACAGGGCGTAGTCCTCGTACTCAGCGATCATCTCCTGCAAAAAGCTCTGCACCCGCGAGAGGATCCAGCGGTCTAAGTCGGCCTTGGGTTGGACATCGAGGGCGGCCTTGGAGGGTTGCCAACCATCGGCGCGGGCGTAGGTCACCAAAAAGTTGTAGGCGTTCCACAGCGGCAAAATCGTAAGGCGTACGGTGTCGCGGACACACTCGCCGGTGGTGTCTTTTTTGTGTTTGCCAAACCGCATCGGCTCGGCCCGGACAACCTGGCTGTTGATGAGGTAGGCCCGCAGAGCATCGGCCCCGTAGCGGTCGATCACGCCGTTGGGGTCGGGATAGTTTTTGAGCCGCTTGGACATCTTTTTGCCATCGGCGGCGAGGATCAGCCCGTTGACGATGACGTTTTTGAACGGCGGGCGGTCGAACAAAGCCGTTGATAGTACATGTAATGTGTAAAACCATCCGCGGGTTTGGTCGAGCCCCTCGGCGATAAAATCGGCGGGCAAGCCCTGCTCAACCCGGCTGCGTTGGGCTTCGTCGAACGGGTAGTGGTTTTGCGCGTAGGGCATGCTGCCCGACTCAAACCAGCAATCGAACACCTCCTTGACCCGCCGCATGGTGCCGCCGGCCTTGGACGCCCAGGTGATGGTGTCGACGTGTTCGCGGTGGAGGTCGGTGACCGTCCCTGGTTGCAAGCCAGCCAGCTTTTCGAGTTCGGCGATCGAGCCGATGCAGACCATGTCACTCGGGTCTTTGTCGCAGCGCCACACCGGCAGCGGCGTGCCCCAAAACCGGTTGCGGCTGAGGTTCCAATCGCGGGCGTTGGCCAGCCAGTTACCAAACCTGCCCGAACCGACATGTTCTGGGACCCAGTGGACTTTTTGGTTGAGCTCGACAAACCGTTCGCGCAGGTGCTCGACCTTCATAAACCAGGTCGACAGCGCCATGTACAACAGCGGCTGGTCGGTGCGGTAGCAGTGGGGATAGGGGTGGACGATGGTGTCGTGGTCGACAACCTTTTGCTCGCTGCGCAAACGGGCAACGATTTTTTTGTCGGCGTCCTTGGCAAACAGCCCGGCAAACTCGCCGACCGATTCGTCGAACACGCCGCTGAGGCTCAGCGGGTTGACCAGCGGAAGGCCGTTTTCCTTGCCGACGTTGTAGTCGTCTTCGCCAAACGCCGGGGCCTGGTGGACGATCCCGGTGCCGCTGTCGGTGGTCACGTAGGTTGCTGATACAACTTTAAACGCCCAGCGCGTGCCGTCTTCGCGGGTGCGGTAGTCGGCAAAAAACGGGAGCAGAGGCTCGTAGGGGCGGCCGACCAATTCGCTACCCGGCAGGCGGGCGAGCTCTTCGGTTTCGCCGATGCGCTCGCGCTCCTGGTAATGGGCCAAACGCCCGGGCTCTAGGTAGGCGATCTCACCGGTGGCCTTGACGCGAACTTTGACGTAGGTGACCTCTGGATGCACCGCCAAAGCGAGGTTGCTGGGCAGGGTCCACGGGGTTGTGGTCCATGCCCAGAGGTACGCATTTTGTTCGTCCTCTAGTTTAAAGCGGACGGTCAGGCTCGGGTCTTGGCGCCGCTTGTGCCCCTCTTTGCGGGTGACCGGGTCTTTTTCTTGGGGGCCCTGGGCGACCTCAAAGTTGGACAGCGGGGTGCCGAGTGCGGGCGACACGGGCTGGACGCGGTGGCCTTCGTAGATCAGGCCCTTGTCCCATAAACTCTTGAAGACCCACCACACACTCTCCATGAAGGAGGTGTCCATGGTTTTGTAGTCGTTGCGGAAGTCGACCCAGCGACCCATCCGCCGGACCACGGTTTCCCACTCCTGTGTGAACCGCAGCACACCGGCACGGCAGGCGGCGTTGAACTTGGGCACGCCGAGTTCTTCGATCGCGGCCTTACCGTGGATCCCGAGTTCGTTTTCGATGAGGCTCTCGATCGGTAAGCCGTGGCAATCCCAGCCGAATCGCCGCTGCACCCGGTAGCCACGCATGTACCAAAACCGGGGGACGATATCCTTGATTGTGCCGGCGAGGAGGTGGCCGTAGTGGGGCAAACCAGTGGCAAATGGCGGGCCGTCATAAAACACAAACTCCGGTCGCTGCCCACCATCTTTGCGTTGATCGCGCAACGAACGACCTTCAATGTCCCGCGAAGCCCACAACTCGAGGATCTCGTGCTCGACAGCAGGGAGCTTGAGCTGCTGCGGCGGGGACCTGAATGTATGGGCACCCTCGGGGGCACCGGGGACGGGGGTGGACGCGTCGGACATGACAGACCTCTGGGTGTGGACGGGCTAGCGCTATTGTGGCCCGTTTTCGCAGCCCACCCATAGCACGGGGCCGATGCCAGAATTCTGGGAAACCTGGACAAGGGGCTCGGGGGACTTTGAGCGGCCACACAAACCCGGTGCAACTTCGACGGCATCTCGGTGGTCTGTGTTTTGAGCACTGCCATCGCACTTGGCGACACCCGGATTCAATCCAGTCCGTCTGTTGTTTTTTACGCGCGACGCGGTATATGCTCCTCAAACCTCCCGCGACCGAACCTCAAGATTCTCAGGACCTCACCCATGAAGATCGCACGTTTCCTTATCCAGACTGGTCTCAGCGCGGCGCTGATCGCCAGCGTCACCGCCTGCGGTGGCGGCAACAATCAACCAGAAGAGGCCAAGCCCTTCGAAGAGTCTGAGTGGCAGGTCGTCGTACAGACTGCATTCCCCCTCAACGACTCCCAAGACGGCACAATTTCCGCGGTCCGCTCACTCTCGATCGGCAACTACGAGAGCGAGCTCGATCCGTTTGCCAACCGCGGCAACATCGAGGTCCTGTACGACCAACCGGGCGAGACCATCGTCATTGAGATGCGCAAGTTTGCGTTTGAGGTGACCGAGGAAGAGGCGCAAACCCAGTACGGCAAGATGCACGCATGGGCCTACGAGAGCCCAGCAAACATCCGCAAGCCGTCCGACATGGACGACGAGGACAGCTGTATTCCGTTGTACAGTCAACTGCCCTCACCCTCCGCCGACGAAGAGGAAGCTGCCAGCCGCAGCCTCGCACTGCCGGTCAGCCACCCGATGTACGCCGCCCTCGCCGGTCCCTGGCGCAGCGGCTGTGCCTTCATCATGTACTTCGACGGGCTCAGCCAGCCCGCCCGTATCGGCACGGACATTCGCGTCCACCTGCCCATCGCCTACACCGGGAGCCTGGATATCGAAACCCAGGACAACGACGAGGAAGATCTGTACCCACGCCGCGGAGACGTCCGCGTCGACGGCCTGTGTGGCAATGGCGACATTGCGGTGACCAACGGCAATGTCGATGTTCGCATCTGCCCGAACCTCAACATCGCCCCAGGCTGCTCCGCCGAGGTCGTGAGTACCTGCGAGATGCAAGGTTGGGATCCCAACTGTGGTTGCACCGAGTACGGCCAACTCAAGATCGAGAGCCGCGACCCGTTTGCCTCGAACATCACCATCGACGTGCCGCCAGGCAAATGGATCCGCGGGCTGTTGGCCAACGAAGAGGATTCGCAAATCCCCGGTGACGAAGCGACCTGTGTGGCCACCGTTGAGCAGTGCGACCCCAACACCTGCACGCTCGAGCAAAGCGACCAAACCCCGTGGAAGGCCACGGTCGACTTGAGCTACCCGGGAGCCCCGGCGATCGCCGGTGGTGGCTACAACATCGCCGCAACCTCCAAGGGCTGCGCAGCGGTCCCCTACGTCAATGGCCCCAGCGATTACGACCCCGCGGGCGAGCCCGACTCGGAGCGCCGCGGCAACGTCCGGATGTGCATGGGCTGCCTGACCCAGTAAACCCAAATTCCGTTGCTAAAACCCGTGGCCATGGCCGCGGGTTTTTTCGTTTATCGTGGCTGTATTTGGTGTGTGTACACCAAATATCACACGAGCCTGGACATCAACCTGACCATCAATGGCGGCTAATTGCGCCCGCGACTGCGGCACCGCTTTTGCGATTTGGGACAGCTAAACCGCACGTGGAGGTGGTCATCGTGGCCGGCGACGTGTTGGACCATCACGTCGTCGACGGTCCCCGGCCGGCGCGGATACTCGAGCCACTGGGCGAGGCGTTGTTCACTGACCCCCTGACTCTTTGCATAATCAAACAACAGCTTTTGCAGCTTGCTGTCGATAAACACAACCTCGACGGCACCGGTGGCGACAAGGGTTTGTAGCAGCGCCCAGGTCTCCTTGGCATCGAGGTTGTGGGCGCCCATCTTTCGCCAGTTGAGCTCCTCCTTGCCGTCCCACTTTTGGATGTAGCCCAAGTCGACATCGCGGCCGGACTGATGGGTGCTATGGGGCTTGAGCCGGCCTCCTTCGCGGGCCGACATGTTGCCCACCAGCACGTCCTGGGCCCCGGGCCGCTTGCGCCAGGCGTCGAGCGCCTGGTCGAGAATCGTAATCGTTTCGGCGGTCGCCCAAGTCTTCCACGGTGTCGCCTTTAAAATCCGTCCCTTGCCCTCGAGCATGGGCATCGCCCCTGTCAACTTGCCGCTGCCGGGAAAGTCGATCGACTCGCTCTTGTCACCGCCTTTGTAGACAACGACCTTGGTGTTGGGCGGCAACTCGCGGTCGAGGTCGACACCGGGGTTGAGCGCCTGGATCTCGTGGTGGAAGATCTTGAACAGATTGGCGACCCGACGCAGGGATCCGCCAAAGCGAATCGTGTATTTGACTTCGCTTGGGAGATCTAAGTCGTCGGCCCACGCGGGGTTGCGGTACGGAGCTGCGAGCTTCAGTGTGCCGCCTGGGTCAGACTCGGGTTCGGGCTCCGGCTCCGGTTCGGGTTCGGGGTCACGGGCCTCGGGCTCCGGCTCATCACTGCGGTCGTCGTTGGACGCCGGCTTGTGGACGGCCTTGGGTACGTCTTCGACCTCGTCGTCACCGCGGTCCTCGGCTTGCTTCGCAACTGCCGCGGCCGGAGGCTTTTCCCCGCTCTTACGCTGAAACCGCACCAACCCCACCCCACCCCACGCGAGGATGGCGACACCAATCAAAATCAATCCGGGTGAAACTTTGGAGGAGCTGGGCTGGTTTTCGTGGGTCATAAAACAAGCAGGGATCGGCGGGGGGCCGTAGCTTCCCACCGATCCCGGTGTTTGACCAAATTCGCCGAGAATTGGCGATTGGCTGGCTTAGATCTGGTGTTCGATGTCGACGCCGTCGATCTCGGAACCGACAAACGGGGAAGTCCGGGTGCAGGTGGTGTTGTCGCCACAGCCGTCGCCGGTGCAGGAGTAGCTGATGGTTGTCACGGCGGTGCCCGAAACAGCCTTGCCGTCGACATTGAAGGTCACCAGGGTGCGGGTTTCGCTGGTGGTGGTTTGCGGGCCGTTGACCTCGACGTCGACCGACTGGCCCGAGAACTCAAAGCCACCGTCGGTTGTCATGCCCTCGAGTACAGCGACACCGTTGTCGAGGTAGAAGATATCCTCGGGCCCGGCAAACACGTAGTAGGTACCAGAGGCGAGGTAGGTGTCGACATCCATCGCTACGTCCTCGGGATCGCCGGCATCGGGGCAGGCCGGATCGACCACTTCAGCGGCGACGGCGATCGTGTAGACCTTGTAGTCGCCAGGGCCAAAGGCGCAGCTGGTGGTCAGACCAACGCCCACGAGGGTAAGCGCGGACAAAAAACGGCGGGAAAAAAAGCTTTTCATGTCTGAACCTCTGTCGCTGGGGTGAGTAGTGCACCACCCGGCGCGTTGTCAATCATCGGGGCAAAACCCGCCCCTCACGTGCTTAAACCAGCCACACCTCAATTTTTCTAGCCCGGCCCGCGCAGGCACACCCCGGTTTTTCAGCAACAGTGTTCTAACGATGAAGCCCGGGTTTAACGGTCCTTGAGTTCTTGAATATCGGATGTGAGTCGGGCCACTTGTACCCGCAAGTCGCGGACAATCGTCAAAATCTCGTCCTCGTCGGGATCTTCGATAAGCGAGGTCATAAACCCCGCCATGTAGCCAAACACGCCAATGCCACAAATGATCACGACCGCCGCGACGGCACGCCCACCGCTGGTGGTCGGCATGACATCGCCATAGCCCACGGTGCTGAGCGTGACGATCGCCCACCACAACGACTCCTCGAACGAATCGGTGGCCGCGGGCTCAACAATCCGCAACGCGAGGGCGCCGGCAAACACGAGTGAGCACACGAGCCCAGCTGCCCGAACGAGCTTGTCGCCGCGCCCGCGAAATCGCCGGATCCGCCACACCAGCCGGGCCACCCGCAGGAGCCGATAAAGTCGAGCAAATCGCAGCCCCTGAAACAAAAATCCAACCGGCACCGCCGACAGAAAATCGAGAATGTTGCTCGGCGCGCGTAAATAGGCGCGTCGGTCCGACGACAGGGCAAAGCCAAACCAGTACTCGACCTGAAAGCACAGGCAAAAAAACAGATTCTCGAGCCGGTAGATGTCGAAGTCGCGGCCGGCATAGCCAACTTCGAGGATCATCAGCGTGAACATCGGGATCATCAACACGTTGTTGAAAAATCCGAGCCAGTGGAGCACCCGATGGCCCATGCGCGCCACCGGAGTCGATGGCCGGCCAACGTGCGCCATCGTCAGGTCGGCGATATGGAGCTCACCGCTGACGTCGTCGGTCACACGTGCCGCATCAGGTTCCACGCCCCATCTGTAGCTCGAGCCACACTTTTGGCGAAAAACTGCGCAGCGCCCCCCGCGTCTGGCAGGATCATTGTACACACATGGACTATTTCGCGCAGGATCGGAGCATAACCGCATTCGCGCAAAAAACTGCCCTTTCGGACACCAATCAATCGGCACGCCAACCGCCAACTAGCAGTAGGATGCCCGCGGGAGAACTTCATGTTGCGTGCATTCACAGTCTCGATTCTCATCCCCACTCTTTCCCTGGCGCTTGCGACAGGGTGCTCGGGGGATGCCACCAAAAAAGCCGACGACAAACAGGCCGATGCCAAACCGGCCGACGACAAAAAAGCTGACGACAAAAAAGCCGAGGAGCAAAAGCCCGGCGACGATCAACCCACCGGGGACAAACCGGTTGCGATCAACGTCGACGACAAGGGCCAGGCGATGCACGGATACGATCCGGTGCAGTACTTTGAGACCGGCAAGGCCGAGACCGGCAAGGCCGAGTTCTCGCACACCTGGGAAAATGCAACCTGGCTGTTTGCCTCGGCCGAAAACCGCGACAAGTTTGCCGCATCGCCCGAGCGCTTCGCTCCAAAAAACGGGGGCTACTGCACGTTCGGTGTGGTCCTGAGCAAAAAGTTCGACGGAGACCCCAAGGTCTACCTACTCGAGCAGGACCAGCTGTTCCTGTTTTTGAACGAGGAGGTCAAGGAGAAGTTCTTGCAGGACAAGGCCGGTAACCTGACCAAGGTGGGTACCAACTGGCCGTCGATCAAGGACAAGAGCCCGGCCGAACTCGACTCGTAGCCGCCTCCGGCCCGCGGCCGCTGCCAAACTGTGCATCAACAACGATTCACGCTCGTTCGTCGCCTGAGCTCGCTGGCGATCGTTGCCCTGGTGGTCCTCGTCGTGCTCGTGCTCTTCGACCTCGGCGACCGGGCCACCATCACTGAAATTCTCAACGAGCAGGCCGATGTCGAGGCCTCCAGCCGGGCCCTGCAAACCATCGAGTTGCAGGCCCAGCGGGCGCGGCTGCACGAAACCCGGATGATCAGTTCGCAGCGGGTGTCGCCGTTTGCCGGGTTTGAGGAGAGCATTCGCGAGATACATGTACAGTCATACGTGATGCAACAGGGGCCCCTGGCCGAGACCGTTGCCGACGACCTCGAAAAGACGCGAGTCGCCATCGGCCGCTATCACGCCTCGGTCCGCAAACTCAGCCGCGTGCTCGAATACATGGGCCTGCGCGGCAACCAGGGGCTCGCCCCCCGGCTGCGCGAACAGGAGGACCAACTCGAGCGCCAGCTTTCCGAACTCAAAAACGACAAACTGCTGCACGCCCTCACCGAGTTGCGCCTGACCCAACGCGACTACGCCCACTCGCTCGACATGCGCCTGAGCGACCGCCTGATCAAACAGGTCGACCAACTCCGCCGCGATATCGAAGCCCTCCCGCGCGACCGTTCGCAGGCCCTCGAAGCCCTCGCCAGCTACCGCGTCCGCGTGCGCGAGATGAACGAACGCGTGCTCGAGCTCGAGTTGTTGATCAGCGAGAGCACGCTGCAGTACCGACGTCTCGCCCCGGTCCTCACCGCGATTCGCTCCCAGGTTCAAACCCGGATGGAGACGATCGCACAGACGCTGATCACCACCCGCCAGGAATCTTTTGTACGTACAATTTCTATCGCGGGCGGGGCCATTGCCCTGATGTTGCTGATCATGCTGCTCCAAATCCGCAGCGCCCAGCGACTGACCGCGCGACTGTCCAACCTGGCGGCGACCATGCAATCGGTCTCGGCCGGCGACCTCAAACGCGTCGAGTCGTTGCCGACCGGTCGCGATGAGGTCGGGGTCCTCGCCGAGACCTTCAAGGTGATGTCCGCCAAGATCCACGCCCAGATCTCGACCATCGACCGCGAACGCCTGCGAGCCGAGGCGGCCAACACCGCCAAATCCAACTTTTTGGCCAATATGTCGCACGAAATCCGGACGCCGATGAACGGCGTGCTCGGGATGTTGCAGTTGCTCGAGCAAACCCAGCTGACGCGACAGCAGGAGGACTACCTGCGGATCATCCGTGAAAGCGGACACGCCCTGCTGACGCTGATAGGCGACATCCTCGACCTGTCGAAGATCGAGGCCGGCAAACTCGAGATCGAATCCCATCCATTTGCCCTGCGTGCGTGTATTTCCTCAACCCTGGCCCTGTTTAAGCCGATGGTCGCCGGCTCGGGTGTGGACCTCCATGCCGAAGTCGCCGACAACGTGCCAGACTCGGTGTCCGGCGACTCGACCCGGATTCGCCAGCTCCTCACCAATTTAGTTGGTAATGCAATAAAATTTACGGAGCGCGGGAGCATCGCGGTCGCGGTTCGGGTCGACCAACAGCAACACGGCAAGTTCGTGCTCCACTTTTCGGTTACAGATACCGGCATCGGCATCGCCCCGGAGGAGTGTGCCCGCCTGTTTCAACCGTTTGTCCAGGCGGACCCCTCGACCACGCGCCGCTATGGCGGCACCGGCCTGGGCCTTTCGATCTGCCACAAACTCGTGCAGTTGATGGGGGGCCGGATCTGGGTGGAGAGCACCCCGGGTGAGGGCTCGACATTCCACTTTACGGTGCCGACCAGCGAGTGCCAAAGCGAGGAGGTGCTCACCCAAACCCCAGACGCGGCCAGCCGGTCGAGCAACAAACTCGGCAAGCTGGCGCTGACCTACCCGTTGCAGATCCTGCTGGTCGAGGACAACCGCGTCAACCAGCTGGTGGCGATGGAAACCCTGCGGCGGATGGGCTACGAGCCAACCCTGGCGACCGATGGCCTCAAGGCGGTGGAGATGTGCAAAAAACACATCTTTGATGTCGTGTTTATGGACCTACAAATGCCGCGGATGGACGGGTTTGCGGCGACCCGAGAAATCCTCGCCAGTTGTGTCAGCAGCCATCCGCCAACGATCCTGGCAATGACGGCCAATGCCACCGAAAAGGACCGTCGCGAATGTCTGGCCGCGGGCATGAGTGACTTTATCCGCAAACCATTTGCCCTGTCCGAGTTGCAACGCCGACTGGTTCGCGTCGCCAAGGCCCGGGCGGCGATGGACCATACGATTTCGCCGTCGGCCCTGATTCGGCTTGAAGGCCACAGCTAGTGGCCGGCTAAACTGTGTCGATTCAAGATTCTGGTTTGGCGAGTACGACCTCGGTGACCTGTGCCCGCAGCTTGCCGCGGTGGAGGCGAACTTCGACAGTGTCGCCGCGCCGAACCTCGCCGGCATCGCGAACCGCCCGCCCGTCTTTTGCGGTTGTCAGCGCATAACCTCGCTCGAGCACCGCGAGTGGACTGAGGGCATCGAGGGCACTGACGGCCTGGCCAAGCCGCTGCCGCGAGGTCAGGGTGAGGTTTTGGCCGAGGTGTTGCAAAGCCGCCTGGTGCTCGTGCAAGCGGGCCCGCGCCTCGGCCACCCGATGGCGGGGGTGGTGGTCGTTCAGGCGGTTGTGAAGCTCAGTCAGTTGTTTTTGCGCGGCGGCCAGAAGCTGCCGCGGATGCCGGGCTTGCAGCCTGGCCTGCAACTCGCCTAGGCGTTTGCGGTCGCCGGCGAGTTTGCGCCGGGGATGTTGCGCATACAAGCGTTCCTTGAGCGCGAGCAGGCGACGGCCGGGGCCGGTGTGGAGGTGACGCCCTGCAGCCGCCAGGCGATGCCCGGTGAGGTCAAACCGACTGCGCTCGTCGAGCACGATCCGCCGGGTCGCCAGTGCCAGCCGGCGTTTGCTTTCACGCAGGTGTTCGACCCACCCGGCGAGGTCCGGGGCGACCAACTCGGCCGCGTGCGAAGGGGTCGCGGCCCGAACATCGGCGACCAGGTCGCAGATCGTGACATCGACCTCGTGGCCGACGGCCGAAACCACGGGTATGGGGCATTCGGCAATCAGGCGCGCGAGCTGTTCATCGTTAAACGCCCACAGGTCCTCGGCCGCTCCCCCGCCGCGCCCGATGATGATGACATCGATCTCGGGATATTGTTGTAGACGCACAAATGCCTGGCGCAGGCTGGCCGGGGCCGCGTCGCCCTGGACCAGGGCCGGCGACAGTAAAATCCGCGAGGGGCAACGCCTGCGGGTGACCTTGAGGACATCGTGGATCGCCGCCCCGGTGGCCGAGGTCACCACCCCGATTCGCCGGGGCCACAGCGGCAACTCCCGCTTGCGCTCGGGGGCAAACAATCCCTCGGCCCGCAACTTGGCCTTGAGCTCCTCGAACTGGCGCATGAGATGCCCGAGCCCGGCTTCTTCGGCCCGGTCGGCGTACATCTGAAACTTGCCCTGGGCCGGGTAGATCCCGAGCCGACCGACGACATGGAGTTTTTGCCCATCGCGCAAACGGAAGCGAAGGCGCTGAAGGGTCGAGCGCCACATCGCCACCGGCAGGCTCGCGTGATCGTCTTTGAGCGTGAAGTAGGCGTGCCCCGACCCGACGATCCGCAGGTTGGTGACCTCTCCTTCAACATGGAGGCCGGGAAAGTTTTGCTCGAGGCAACGGTTGGCCCCGCGAACCACTTGACTGACCGAGTACACCCGCGGGCCGGCCGGGCCAGAGCCGCCGCGCCGCGGGCCGTAGCGAAGCGTCCGCTGGTTCATCGCCGGCTTGTACCACGACCACCTCGAGCTGCGGCCGCCCGGCTACCAGACCATCACCTTACCGACGCTGGCAAAATGACGCCCGCCGTCGAGAATCGTGACGTCGTCGGTCTCGCGCTGCTCGGGGTGGGAGATGCGAAAGTTGCTGGTTTTGCTGCGACGCAGGGCGACGACCACATCGTGCTCACCCGTCACGATCTCTAAGGTGGGTGCGTCGAGAGTTTGCCGATGGACGATGATGTCGCCGGGACGCCACAGGTTGGGCGGGTATTGCTTGCCGGTGATCGGTACCGGCAAATAGTTGATCCGCGACAGCCGCCCCTCCTGCAACCGGGTGTAAATCTCGGTGTGCTGCGGCAGTTGTTTGAGGGCCCGTAGCGCCAACACGATGGTGAACGGCCGACCGCGAACCACCGGTCCCTCGATCTCCCAACCGACGAGCTCGAGGGCATCTTCAAACCGCACCAACGTTGTGTGCGCGAGTGCGGGAGGCTCGTCCATCACGACCTCGGCCAGCGGATTTTGGTCGACCGCGCCGGTGGGTAAGCGGTTGCTGACCAGGGCCAGGTGAAAATGCGAGTGGTCGAGCACAAACAGCGGGAAGTCGGCGGCCCGATGCTGTTGCACGAGGTGCGGAAGGTCGCTGCGGGGAATCAACGCGACCGCGGGATCGGGCCCCGAAAGCCAGCGATTGGTGTCGAGGCGACCGCGAAGCTTGTGGCGCTTTGGCGGGCCGTAGAGCGCCACGCCAGGGTCGTCGAGCGGGGTTGCCAAGGCTTCGGGCAAGGCCCCGGATCGGGCCCATGAGGCGTGCACTTGCAGCGGCTTGCGGGGCGAGGCATGGGACCCCATCGCCGCGATCAGGTCATAGTGGACGCGGTAGGCTTGGTGCAGCAGCATGCCGCCGGCGATCGCAAACGGACCCCACCAAAACCTGGCCTGCAAGCGTTCCCAACGGGTTTCGCGGTCGCTTTGCCCACGGCCCCCCAACGCAAACACCAGCACCAAGCACAGCCCGGCGACTTTGCTCAAGCGCGAGAGCTTGGCCGCGGCATCCAGCTCGGCGTCGGGATAGCGGTGGGCGTTTTTTTGCCCGAGCGGATCGCCGACCACACGGGGGGTTCGACTGCCGTCCTTGCCCATGATCAACAATCCACCGACGGCCGTCACCAGTGCCAACCGGCGAACATGGGGTGACCGGTGCCGGAGGATCGCCAACACCCCAGACGCACAGAGCATTGCGGTCGGCACCGATAGCGGCAACGCAGTGCGGCCATACACCAGCGACCACCCGCAGCAGATGCCGAGGCCAGCAAGGAGCCACTGTGCCGGCCAGCGATCGCGGCCGGGGAACAGCAGACCGGCAACTGCCAATGGCAACCACGGAAACATTTGATAGCCAAAATCGGCAAGCCCGGCTGTGGTGTTGTGGTGGAGCTCAGACTCGAGAAACCCAAAGTCCTTGGCAGCCGCCAGCAATGGGATATAGCCATTGCCCTGGTGGTACATCAGGTAACCGGCGGCAGCTGCCAATACACCTGCGCCCCCCCACACCAACCGCCGTGGCCAGCGATCCGTCACCACAAAGCCTACAGCCGCAAGTGGCAAGACTCCGCCGAGCACGATTCCCATGGAAGCACTTGCCCCGAAAACGGCAATTCCGACCGGGACAAGCCACGCCCATAGACGTTTGGATCGCGACCCGATCACACCGAGCAATACCGCCATCGTGGCAAACGCTTCGCCAACTGCGTGACCGGCGGCCAAGCGTGCGCTGGCGGCGAAAATCGGCAGTCCAACGACAAACCCGGCGACCAACAGCGCATGCACCAACGGGTGTCCCCGCAACCGCGTGATGGCGGCCGCAAAACCCGCGGTCAGGCAGGCCGCGACGGCCTGGGGGATCCGGATCGACTCGACGACATCCGTTGCAAGCACGCATTGGGCCTGCAACCACGTCGGAAATGTTGGCCCCCGCAACACCCGACTCACCGGCTCGCCGAGCATGGCCTGCACCCGGTAGTAGGCGTCGAACTCGAGGTGTGTCCACAGGCCCGTGTCGAGCAGTCCGGGAACCGTCACGCAGGCGGTCACCAGGGACACCGCAACTCCGGTGAGCAATGCAGCTTTGGCAGCGCCGGTGTGATCGGTCGCGGTCAAGGTGCCGGAGCTTATCAGGCTGGCGTGCCCAGCCAACCCTCACCCGCTGAGAAACCCCGCGTGGGCGGCCGCCAGCGATGGCCACGCAGGCGTTCGCAAATACTGCTCGACTCTCCGTACGAACCATCGAGAGGATGCACAAACACCAACAAGGAGGCGCACGAGCGAGGTTTCGTGTAGGGTCACCGACATGCCGGCTCCTCGCAAAATCTGCCTCCTCCTGTGTGCATTCGCCGTCACAACGACCGCCTGCGGCCCGGGAGATCACGCCGGCCAGGAGCCACCGGTCAAGGACGGCACGGCCAAGGTCAAAAAAGACACCCCCAAGCCGGCCAAAAAAGTCGCCCCACCCCCGACTTGGTCGTGGAAACTTCCGGCCGGCCTCAAGGCCCCCGAGGTCCCCAGTGACAACCCCATGACCGCCGACAAGGTTGCCCTGGGCCACAAATTGTTTTTCGACAAGCGGCTGTCTGGCGATGGTTCTCGCAGCTGTTACAGCTGTCACCAAAACGAGCTCGGCAACGCCGACGGGCGGGCCACTGCCCTGGGTGCCGGCGACAAACCCCTCACCCGCAACACCCCGACGATCTGGAACGTCGCCTACCACAAACAGCTGTACTGGGACGGGCGCGGGGCAGGTCTCGAAAAGCAGATGCTGGGCGCGTGGAAGGGCGGCAACATGGGCGTTGGCGCCGACAACCTCGACAAAAAAGCCGCCGAGGTCGGGGACATGCCCGAGTACCGCCCAGCGTTCACCAAGATCTTCAACTTAGGCGAGGGCGACAAGGTCACCCCCATACAGGTCGCCCAAGTTGTCTCGGCCTATGAGCGCACCTTGCTGTGTGGCGACACCGCCTATGACACCGGCAAGCTCGAAGGTGCGGCCCAACGCGGTTGGGAGATTTTCCGGGACCGCGGATGTGCCACCTGCCACAGCGGCGACAACTTCAGCGATGGCGAGTTTCACAACGTCGGTATTGCGGTACCCAAAAAACCCGGCGAGGGCGACATCGGCCGCGGCAAGATCACCAACGACCCGGCCGACAACTACAAGTTCCGCACGCCAACCCTGCGCAATGTCAGCAACACCGCGCCCTACTTCCACGACGGCAGTGTCGACAGCCTCGAACAGGCAGTCCGCTACATGGCCAGCGGTGGCGACAAAAAAGTCCCCGGCCTCGACGACAAGCTCCAAGACCTCAAGCTCACCGACGCGCAGATCAAGGACCTAGTCGCGTTTTTAGAGTCGCTTGCATGTACAGGTAAGCTCGAAGTCATCGGCGACCAAAAAGTCGCCGGCATCGGCGACACCCCGGCCAAATAGTGACCGCTCGGGTCGAGGCTCGGTGCGCTAACCCGAGCCGTCATCCCGTGCAAGTTTGCCTGGCCTCCGGTACATATTGCCAGAGCGCCCCGTGTTGTCGCGTCGACCACCCATTGCAGCCATCCTGATCGCTCTGGTCAGCTGTGCCCCGCCGGCCCCCGACGGCCCGCGGCTGGCGATCGCCACGTTTAACGTACAAATGCTGTTCGACACGGTCTGCCACTCGGTGTCGTGCAACGGCCAGGACGACTTTGAGCGCAATCCCACCGAGGCCCAGTTTGCGGCCCATGCCGACGAGCTCGCGGCCGCCATCCGCAACCTCAATGCCGATGTTGTCACCCTGCAAGAGGTCGAAAACCAAGTTGCCCTCGACGCCCTCCACACACGGCTCGACGACCTCTACCCGATTGCCATCATCGGAGAGACCGGGCCGCCAGCCTCGATCGATGTCGCAACCTTTGCCCGCGGCGAGCTGCTCGAAGTTCACACCCACCTCGACCGACCTCTGACGACAACCTCGGGTGTGATCACCTACTTCAAGCGCGCCCTGCTAGAGACCCACCTCGACCTCGATGGCCAGCGCATCATTGTGTTTAATGCCCACTTTAAGTCGAAGTACGACGACGATCCCGAACAGCGCTTGGCCGAGGCTACCGGCGCCCACGAGTTGGTGCTCGAGCGGGTTGAGCAATACCCAAGTGCTGTGATTTTGCTGGCCGGAGACCTCAACGACACACCCGGGTCGGCGGCGCTCGAGACCCTCGAAGCTGGCGATGCGCTCAACCGGGTGACGGCCGAACTCGGCGCCGATGCTGGCACAATTGTGTTTGGCGGCAGTTACCGCGCGATCGACCACATCTATCAAGCGACGGGTGGTGCCGGGCGATTTGTGGTCGGTACCGCATCGGTTCACCGCGACGGGCGTGGGCTGGCCAATTCCGACCACGCGGCACTACGAGCCGAATTCGAGCTAGGTCTGTGACAACGGCCCGCAAAAATGCGTGGAAATCCAACTCTGGCGGAGTTCGCGATTGCGAAGATGCGCCAAAGTATGCTTCAGTCGATCCTGGTCTCGGATCAACGGACCGATGAAACCAACCAAAGGCTTAGAAAATGCTAAAAGCGACAAAACAATCTTTGTTCATTCTTCTGACGTCCGCTTTGGTCTTCTCCCCAGTCGGGTGCGGCAAGGAGGACCCCGGAGACACAGACAGTGCTACCGGCGATAACTCGACATCGAGTGGCACCTCGGCTGGGCCGACGACCGACAATCCGACCACCACGGGTTCGACGACCGACGCACCGACGACGACTGACACAACCAACGGCACCACCAACGATCCGACCACAACCACCACCGACACTGACACCGGTCCGTTTTTGGTCGAGCCCGATATGGAAGAGGTCGGTAGCTGTAGCGTGACCATGCAGGACTGTCCCGACGGACAAAAGTGCATGCCCTACGCCAACGACGGCGGCAGCTCGTGGAACGCCGCCAAGTGTGTCGACGTGGTCGACAACCCCGGGCAGCCCGGCGATGATTGTGCGTACGAAGGCGGAGCCCTTACCGGTATCGATGATTGCGACGTCGGCACCCTGTGCTGGTTCCTCGACGCCGAGGGTGTGGGCAAGTGCCTCGAGATGTGTTCCGGCGAGCCACCAAGCTGCTCCGAAGGACAGACCTGCGATATCTCCAACGAGGGTGTGTTGGCCCTGTGTCTGCAATCGTGCGACCCGACCGCGCCCAACTGCGACAGCGAGGACATCTGCTTCCCGGGCAGCGAAGGCGGCTTTATTTGCGACTTTGATGCCAGCCCCGAAGACGGTGGGTTCGCCGGCCAGCCGTGCGAGTTCATCAACGTCTGCAAACTCGGCAACTACTGTGAGGACGCAACCCTGGTCCCCAACTGCATTGGCGGCGTCGGCTGCTGTGCACCGTTTTGTAGCCTCGAAGACCCCGACCCCCAGCAAACCTGCATCGACGCCTACGGCAACGCCATGCACGACCTAGGTGGCGGCGAAGTCGATTGCGTGCCGTGGTACGAGCCCGGCAACGAAATCCCCGGCCTCGAGCACGTCGGCGCCTGTATCTCGCCACAATAAGCCGTGTGTGCACAACAAAACGCCTGCCCGTCGGGGTGGGCGTTTTTTTATATTCCGGGCCCAAACCCGAAGGCCCCGGTGCCAGGCCCCGGGCCATGGAGAAGGTCGGTACGTAGCCGTTACCTACGTGGCTTTACTTCGGCTACTACTGAAGTGGCTACTTCGGGTGGCTACTTCGGTGACTACTTCGGTGACTAGGTAGCGGTTACTTCGGTGGCTACTTCGGTGTGTATGCAAACGAAACTGCGACCGGTTTGTGGTCGGACAGGTCCGCGCCATCCAAATCGACAAACTCCGGCGGGACTTCCCACAAAAGCGGCTCAAGCTCTACGTTCTCGCCACTGCGGTACATCACCTTGTCGATACGAAGGTCGCCACAATCGAGTTCCGTGCAGCTGTCGTAGAGCTTGGCCCCGCCCAAAAACACCATCAGCGGCTCGACATCCTCGGGGTCGGTCTCCCGCAGGTTAAAGTCGCCAGCCACGATCACCGCCCGCCCCTCGGAGCGCTGGTTGATCTCGGCGACGAGGTCGTGGGCCGATTGCAGGCGAATCTCGACATCCTTGTCGCAACCGCCGGCCTCCATGTGGAGGTTGTAAATATCGATCTCGACCGGCACCCCGTTTTCGACCTCGTTGGCATCGATCGTTGTACGTGCAAAGCTCCAGCCCTTGGTCGCCAAACAGTCGCTGGCACAGTCCGAAATCCCGCCGTTGCAATCGTACCAGGCCGCGCGCTCGTGGCCATCCATGGGAAACTGCGAAAACCGGTTGAGGCCATCGCCCAAATCGACAATGTCGGGCGGGTCCATGTAGGGCGCAGTTTGGTAGGGATGCGTAACATCGGCCGAAAGCTCGGCGTGGTAATAAAAATCCTCCTGGGCGAGCACCAGGTCGTAGGCGTTGAGCAGCGGGGAAATCTGTGGGATGTTGACCTCGGGGTTGGAGCTCGAAATGCCCTGGGGAAGCCCGGCAACGTTGTATGTCAACATTAAAAACTCACCGGGAGGGGCTAACACACCCGGGTCGCCAGTGGTCTCAGTAGTGGTCTCGGTGCCGGTCTCGGTCTCGGTCGGCCCAGCCGTTGTCGATGCACCAGAGGTCGAGCCGTCTGTCGATTCGGGTGTGGTGCCGCAGGCGAGCAGGCAGGCAAGTAGACAACTTCCGAGGGTCCAAAAGCTTCGATCCATGGGCAAACTCGCCAACGACGGTACCACGCCGGGCACTGTCTCCGTTGACGGTTTTGGTCCCTCGGTTCACTCGTTCGACTCGGGGCGCGGGCAGCAGCAGTAAAATTGGTCCGGGCCACCGTCGGTACTCAGACAGTTATAAACATCGGGAACACAGGCACACTCGCCACTGCCCACAGGCCCATAGCCAGCCGCCGCACAATCTTTAAGACTGGAAGGTCGTAGGTTTGGCGGAGCGTATAAGCAGTACGTCTCCGGACACAATGCATCTCGATATTCGGAGTGCTGTTCGCCCTGACACATGTCGACGCCCTCGGTCCCTGTTTCGCCAGCTGTCGACGATGTCTCGCCCCCGGACGTTTCGCCAACTGTACTGCTCGCGGCCGTCGTTTCGGTGCTTCCAGTGCTGTCTTCGTTACAGGCCATCAGCAAACCTGGTAGCAGCAAAAACCCTATCAGCCGACAGCGTTTCATAAGTTCCACTCGGGGCGTGGGCAGCAGCAATAATACCGATCGGGGCTACCATCTGTGCTTATGCAAAAATAGACATCGGGGACACAGGCACACTCGCCGCTGCCCACAGGACCAAACCCAGCCGCACAGTCTTCGTAGCCAATCGGTCGGGTACCAGGTGGTGCGTAATCGCAATACGTGTCAGGGCATAGTGCTTCTCGATATTCGGAATGCTGTTCGCCCTGGCACATGTCGACGCCCTCGGTCTCTGTTTCGCCAGCTGTCGACGATGTCTCGCCAGCCCCGTACGTTTCGCCAACTGTACTGCTCGCGGCCGTCGCCTCCGTGCTTCCAGTGCTGTCTTCGTTACAGGCCAACGCTACGCCCATCAGGAGCGCAACGGCGAACAGGCTGCGTTTGTTAAGACCTCGCATCGAACTGGCCCTTGGGAATGTATGTAGTTACCTGAGTCGCTACCTGCGATAAGGATATCTAAATATAACCTCCGGTCAAAATGCGCTTGCTCGGCTTTTGCCACCACCAAAACGCGAAACAGCCAAGGCGCGGAGGCATTGGCTGTCACGGTGCAGGCTAAAAGCTTAGCTCAGCTGTCGATAATCGCCTTAACCTCTTCTGTGCTCAGCGTGTGGTCGCCCTTCTTGGCCGCCGAAAACACCTTGTCGACCAACGCATCGGAGGCCTCGTAGCCGTGCTCGCGCAGCCAGTAAATCACGTTGGAGCGGCCGCTGTAGTGACCGATCTCGATCTCCTGTTTGCGGCCAAAGACCGAGGCGGGGACGGCCGAGTAGACCCGGTCTTCGAGCTCGGTGTCGCCGCGTTTTTGCGCCTTGATAATTGCAGCTGCATGTACCCCGGTGGCCGTGCGGAAGGCGTCGCGGCCCGACAGCGGATAGCTCGGGTGAATCGGCACGCCGGTGTATTCGCTGATCGCTTCGACGTACTCGACCAGGCACGAGAGGTCGTGGTGTTTGGGGTCGAGCAAGCCGAGCAAATGAAGGTTGAGCAGCAAGAGGTCGAGCGAGGTGTTGCCGACCCGCTCGCCGATCCCGAGGCCGCAGCCGTGAACGCGGTGAACACCCCACTCGAGGGCGTACAGCGCGAGGGTGAGGGCCATGCCGCGGTCGTTGTGTCCGTGCCAATCGAGCTCGACCGTGTCTTCGACGTCGAGGGCACGCAGCACGCCGCGGGTGAAGTTGAGGAGGTTGCGCAGGCCGTCGGGGGTGGCGTGGCCAACGGTGTCGCACAGCACGAGCCGGGTGGCCCCTTCGTCGATCGCGGTGCGAAACAGCCGGTCGAGGGTTTTGGGGTGCGAACGCGTGGTGTCCTCGGTGACAAACGAAGCGGGCAAGCCGTTTTCGACGATCAGCTTGATCGCGCTGCGTGTGTGCATCTGCAACTTGTCGATGTCCCAACCCTCGGCGTAGCCGCGGATCGGCGACGAACCGATAAACGCGGTGACTTCGATGGGCACGCCGACGCGCTGGGAGATTTCGATGATCGGGGTGATGTCGGAGGCGACCGTGCGGGCGGCACAGTTGGGCACGAGGTTGAGTTTTTCCTCGACGATCATCCGCAACAGCCGCTCGACGTCTTCCTGGGCCCGCTTGCCGGCACCCGGCAACCCGAGGTTGAGGCACTGCACACCCATGCGATCCATCAGGCGCAGCAGGTGCATCTTTTGTTCGATCGAGGGGTCGCGGACCGATGGCGATTGCAACCCGTCGCGGATGCTCTCGTCGACAAACCGCGGCGCCCGACGCAACAACGGCCCGGTGCGCTCCTTCTCGTTCCAGTCGTAGATCAGTGCCGCCGGGTTTTGTGTCTGTTCCACTTTGCTACCTCCGGGTGCTTGTCAGCCCGCGCTCACAACTTCGAGATTTTCGATCTTGTAAAACGCCCGCAGCTCTTCGAACAAGCCGACAAATAATAGTGCCTGCAAGTCCTCATCTTCCGCGTGGGCTTCCTCGAGCAACAGATCGCGCATGAGCACGATGCCCGCCAACTTGGCCTCGCCGTCGCCGACCTTGGGCTGCCCCAAAAAGGCCACCGAAGACCGCGGGTTGACGCCGGCTTTGACCTGTTCGGAGGTCGGACGTGCTTGCACGGTGACGGGCACGCTGGCGACCAACTTGAGCAGGCGGTCGGGAATCTCCTCGAGCAGCTCTTCAAACGCATTGCGCATCGCCTGGCGCTCGGGGTCGGTCAACGCCGGCGGCTTTTTGGATTCGTTGTCGCGATCTTGATTGTCGAGCTCCAAGACCTTGAGCATGGCCGCGGTCTCCCCCGCCTTGTCGCCGGCGAGGCCGAGCAGCAGGCCGAGTTGGTAGTGGAGGTCGGGGTCGTCGGGCTCGCCCGCGACGGCCTTGCGCAGGGCGGCAAGAGCTTGGTCGGTGTGCCCTTCGGCCTCGAGCACCATGGCCCGGGTGCTGAGGTAGGCCGGGTGGGTCTTGAGCGCGTCGCGGATGGTGTCGAGTACTTCGAGCGCCTCCTCGGCGTCGTCGTCTTCGAGCCGGATCTGGGCCAGCAACAGGCGACCTTGGTCGAGCGAGTCGGCCGAGATATCGGTCTGTGCGAGCAGGGCACGAACCACGGCCTCGGCTTCGTCGAGGTCCTGACCGAGCGCCATCAAACACTCGGCGGCATCGAGGTAGATCTCGCCGCGCTTGGGCGAGAGGTCGACCGACTGCATCAAAAACCCTGCGGCGCGCTCGAGATCACCCTTGGCCCAGGCGATCAGCCCGTGCAGGTGCAACACACGCATATGGTTTTCACCGCCGAGCCCTTGGGCCTTTTCGAGAGCTTCTTCGGCCGCTTCGAGGTTCTCCTCCTCGACCGCCGCAAGCCCCCCATCGATCACGTCGTCGATAGCTTCGCTCATGCGCGGACCTTACCACCCTGGAGGTGTTCAATCGCCCCCTACAACCGTGAAATCGCAGCCTTTGGCAGGACCTCGCAACCGATCAAACACACGGCGTAAACACACAACTTCGCCCGCGGGGCCGTGTGGCGGGGTCGCAAAAAAGATCGAGAAAATGAAGAATATCGAAGGCGCGACGTCGTCGTTGGGGTTCGGATGCTTACCCGTCGCTCATGGCTCTTGGTTTCCTGCGGGCTTGTGCTCTCGTCCCCCGCGAAAGCAGGTGCGAAGGCGGCCGGGCTGCAGGTGTTTGTCCCCAACAACAGCGTCGGTGCGATCGCGGCGGCAACCTGCGGGCAAGGCTTTGCGATCCTCGTCGACGGCTCGCTGCGGCCGACCCAGATCAAAGTCAACGGCCGTGTGATCGATGTCGGCGCCCGTTTGCATCCGCCCGGTGCTCAAGCAACGGCGACATTTTTAGACGACCCGCGCAGTGCTCCCAAACTCGGGGTCAACATCCGCAACGCCCTCGCCCAAGTCTATCCGCGCTACCGCGACCAGCTCGCCGCCAACCACAAGGCCTGGTCGCGCACGTTTGTTCGCAAAATCCTCACCTGGTCGCACAAGCTCGAGAAGTCCAAGCTCCGCGGTAAACGCTTCAACAACACGCTCAACCGGGCGGCCGCCCTGACGTTTGCCGGGGCCAAAATCGACCCCCGGGCCAAAAGTGGAGGTCCGGCGAGCCTGCGTCGACTCCCCGCGCAACCGGCCGAGCCGACGCTTTCGAGCTACACCACCTATATCGAACGCATCGTGCTTGCCCTGGCCTAACGCCGGGCGCCTTTGCTCAGCGAAAAACCACGGTCCTCACCATGCCGTGGTTTTTGTGTACGTGAAGACCGGTCAGACATGGGTTATTTGGGGGCCTAGCCCACAACGGTTGTGTTCACGCTCACGGGGTGCGATGGGCCCAATTAGTGACAGGGACGCATCTACGGGGCCATAATCAAGCTTCGAATCGTCGGTTTAAAACCACACCAAAACCGCTGATTCAGGTGACGCAGGATATGGACACAATCACTACTCCAAGCGAGTCCACCAAGGCGCGCGAACAGCTTGACTCGGTCGTGATCCGGTTCGCCGGTGACTCCGGTGACGGCATGCAGCTCACCGGCACGCAGTTCACGCAGTCGACCGCGCTAGCCGGCAACGACCTCGCGACCTTCCCTGACTTCCCCGCCGAGATCCGGGCGCCCGCTGGCACCACGTTTGGTGTCTCCGGCTTCCAGATCCACTTTGCGTCCCACAACGTGATGACGCCCGGCGACGCCCCCGACGTGCTCGTGGCCATGAACCCGGCCGCCCTCAAGGTCAACATCAAAGACCTCAAAGAGCGCGGCCTGTTGGTCGTCAACAGCGGTGCATTTACCAAGGGCAACCTCAAAAAAGCCGGGTACGAGTCAAACCCGCTCGAGGACGACTCACTGGTGGGCTACCGCCTACTCGCACTCGACATCTCCAAGTTCACACTCGCCGCCGTGGCCGAGTTTGAGCTCGGTACCAAGGCCGCATTGCGCTCCAAAAACATGTGGACGCTGGGCCTGTTGATGTGGATGTTCGGCCGCGACCGCGAGCCGACCGTCGCCTGGCTCAAGCACAAGTTCGCCAGCAAGCCCGAAATCGCCGGGGCCAACATCGCAGCGCTCAACGCCGGCCACATCTATGGTGAGACGGCCGAGCTCCCGGTTGGTATCGGCGCCTACGAAGTCGTCAAGGCCAAGTTGGAGCCCGGGCTGTATCGCAATGTCACCGGCAACGAAGCGACCGCCTGGGGCATGGTTGCGGGGGCCGACCTCGCCGGCCTCACCCCGGTGTTGGGCTCCTACCCCATCACCCCGGCTTCGAGCTTTTTGCACGCGATGTCCAAGCTCAAAGAGTTTGGGGTTGTGACCTTCCAGGCCGAGGATGAAATCGCCGCTGTGTGTGCAGCTGTTGGCGCCTCGTGGGCCGGCTCGCTCGGGATCACCAGCACCTCGGGCCCGGGCGTCGCCCTCAAAACCGAGGCCATCGGCCTCGCCGTCGTCACCGAGTTGCCGCTCATCATCCTCGATGTCCAGCGCGGTGGCCCTTCGACCGGCCTGCCGACAAAAACCGAGCAATCCGACCTGTTGCAGGCGATGTACGGGCGCAACGGCGACTGCCCCTTGGCCGTGGTCGCGGCCCAAAGCCCCGGCGACTGTTTTTATGCGGCCATCGAAGCCATCCGCATCTCCACCAAGTACATGACTCCGGTCATGCTGCTGACCGATGGCTACCTGGCCAATGGCGCAGAACCCTGGCGGATCCCCGACTTGGACAAGCTGGAGCCGTTCCCGGTTACGTTCCACACCGACCCCGAGGGCTTTCACCCGTACCTGCGCGACCCCGAGACATTCGTCCGCATCTGGCCGAAGCCCGGTACACCTGGCCTCGAGCACAGGTTAGGTGGCCTCGAAAAACACCACGACTCGGGCAACATCTCGTACGACCCCGACAACCACCACAAAATGACCAAGGTGCGTGCGGGCAAGATCGCCAACATCGCCAACGACCTGCCGGAGCAAACACCGTGCGTCGGCGAAGCATCGGGCGACCTCGCGGTTGTCGGCTGGGGTTCGACCTACGGCTCCATCTACCAGGCGGTGACCCGTGCACGCGCGGCCGGGCACAAGGTTTCCCACATCCACCTGCGCCATCTCAACCCGTTCCCGCGCAACCTCGGCGACCTGCTTCGCAGCTTCAAAAAGGTCATCGTCCCCGAGATGAACAACGGGATGCTCAGCAAAATCCTGCGTAGCGACTTTTTGATCGACGCGATTGGCGTCAACAAGATCGCCGGTCAACCGTTCAAGGTCGGCGAGATCGAACAAGCTATCTCCACCCATCTAGAGGCAAGCAAATGACGCCACCCGATACCCCACAAAAACTCACCCGCAAGGACTTTGCCTCCGACCAAGAAGTCCGCTGGTGCCCCGGCTGTGGCGACTACGCAATCCTCGCGGCGGTCCAGCGCGCGCTTCCCAAACTCGGGGTGGCACGTGAGAACTCGGTGTTTATCTCCGGCATCGGCTGCTCGAGCCGGTTTCCCTACTACATGAACACCTATGGGTTTCACACCATCCACGGCCGCGCGCCCGCGCTGTCGACGGGTGTCAAACTCGCCAATCCCAACCTCGACATCTGGATGATCACAGGCGACGGTGACGGCCTGAGCATCGGTGGCAACCACCTGTTGCACATCCTTCGCCGCAACCTCAACATCCAGATCATCCTGTTCAACAACCGGATTTACGGCCTGACCAAAGGGCAATATTCGCCAACCTCGCTGGTCGGGAAAAAGTCGCCCTCAACCCCGATGGGTTCGGTCGACAACCCGGTTGTCCCCGCGGCCTTTGCCTTGGGTGCAGGTGCCCGGTTTGTCTCGCGGGCGATCGATACCGACGCCAAGCGCCTCGTCCCGCTGTTGATGAAGGCCCACGACTACCAGGGCGCGGGGCTGATCGAGGTGTTCCAAAACTGCCCGGTGTTCAACGACGGCGCCTTCACCCATTTCTCGGATCGCAAGACCGCGACCGAAACCCAGCTCCACCTAGAGCACGGCAAGCCGATGATCTTCGGTGCCGAAAAAAACAAGGGCCTGCGCCTGCGCCCCAACTCGCTGCAACTCGAAGTTGTCACCATCGGCGAAGATGGGATCACCGAGGCCGACATCCTGGTGCACGACCAAACCAACCGGGCGATGGCCTTTTTGCTCGCGGCCATGGAGCCGCCGACCTTCCCGATCGCGCTCGGGGTGCTCTACTGCGACACATCCGTCGGCAGTTTTGAGACGGCGATCCACGCACAAATCGAACAGGCCAAACAAACCCGAAAACCCGACCTCGGGGCCCTCATGCGCAAGGGCCATACCTGGGTGGTCGAGTAACTTTCGAAACTTTTACGTCCCCTCAAGCGCAGGCCCGTAGGCCTGCGTTTTGTTGTGCCATGCTCCACGTGCGTTTGGCCAAATCTCGGGTCAGCCTCAATTTCCGTCGTCGGCCAAACACTCCAGAATGAATTCCCGGCGACGTCGTCGAACGCCCGCTAAAAAACGGCGACCCATCACCTTTCAACCAACAAACCTTCCCTACGACTGACTTCAACTTCGGGATTATCGACATGAAATCTGCTTCAAAGAACTGGACGCTTCTGAACACCCTCGCTGCTGGGGCCACGACCTTCATCCTCGGCTGCGTGATCACCCTGGGGCCAAGCGACCGCGACCCCAACCAAACCGGTGAGTGCGGCAACAACAGCGCCCTCGAAAACGACGGCAAGTGTTACTGCATCGACAACTACGACTGGTGCTCCGACAACGAGAGCGACCTCGACTGTTGTCCCTCGGGGAGCGGTACCACCAACGACCCGACCAACGCCACCACCGGCGAGACCGAGGGCACGGGCTCGGAGACCGGTGGCGAGACCGAGGGCACAACCGACACCACCGGCACCGAAACTGAGACCGAAGGCACTACCGACGACCCAACCGCGGGTCCCAGCTGCGACGATGCCATGCCGCCGCCCGATGGTCCCTGCGACCCCGAGACCGAGCTCGCCTACTGCACGCACCCCGACACCTGCGGCCCACAGGGCAGCGAATACTACGAGTGCATCGACGGTATGTGGACCCTGATCGACTCAACCGGAGCCGACAGCCTGTGCCAGTTCGACGGCTTTGACTTCTCCTACGGTTGTGTCGACGACGGCATGCAAGTCTTCTTGGAGTGTGGATACGGCAGCGGTGCCCCCTGCACTGAAGATGCATGTGCCGACATGGACACCCTCGAAGCCTGCATCCACGGCAAGGCCACCGCCCAAAGCTGCCAGGAGACCTGTGCCGAGGACTTCTTCGACTACGGTGAGTGTGGCGACCAGGGCATGGGTCCTGAGTGCCTGTGCTACAACGAGGGCGAGGTCGACACCGACACCACCGACTCCGGTGGTGAGACCGACACCGATACCGATACTGACACCGATACCACCGGCTAACTCGTCGGCGTAAGCAACGTAAACGGACGGAGCACCCAGTGTGCCCGTCCGTTTTCTTGTAGCCGCAATGACAACCCTATTGCTCTGCTGCCATCTGCTGCAACTGTGTCAGGTGGGCGGCAATCGCCGCCGGCTCCCCAAGTTTTTGTATACGCATGAGTTGGGCTTCGACCTCGCCGGCGAAACTGGCCAATTCGCAACTGACCGTCTGGCTCTGTGCCCACAGTTGTTCGCGCTCCTCGGCCGACTGCACGGTCCGAGCCCGCAAACTCTCCTCGACATACTTGCGGCGTGAAACGTCGACCACGACCACCGCGCTCGCGGTCCGATCGCCCGACGGATAGGTCGCACCGGTGTGGGTCAACTCGAAGCGGCGGGCCCCCTCGGCATGTTCGACCTCGATCGACACCATCCGCACCACACTGTTGGCACCAAACGACCAGGCCGTCGGCAACTGTTTTTTGACCCGCGACCACCAGGCAGCAACAGAGCCCCATGGAGCTGTCAGGCGCTCGAGCGTTGACCCGACCTCCCGCGGCTGGCCATTGGGGCCAACTAGCAACACCGCAACACCGCAGGCCAACGCGGCGGTTTCCAGCAGGTCCCCAGACTCGCGGCAAGCCTCTTCGACCGAGTGTTCGAGCTGGGCGACACGTGCTGTCTCGAGGGCCAGGGCAGCATGACTTGCAAATGCATGTAGCCGCTGCTCCTCGCCCGGCTCAAACACGCCGTTGGCCAGCTGCCGGTCGAGGTACAACACACCGAACGTCCGGTCGCCCAGGTTGAGTGACGCGGCGATCACCGAGCGCATGTTGATCGCAGCCTCGGCACCAAACGCAGCCTGGTGAGGCACGGTATCCGTGCGAATCAACAGCGGCTGCTGGTTGCGAAACACGTGGTCGACAACCGACCGAGCAATGTCATCCGGGCGCTCGAGTACGGTGCCATCGGCCGCGCGCCCAACCCGAAAAAGTGGAGCTTGGCCGACCTCATCTCCGAGGAACAAAAACCCGCGCTCTGCCGAGAACGCGTCCATCACCCGCATCACCACCAGTTCCTGTTGCTCGGCCGGACTTTCGGCCTGCACGCTACTCAAACTCAAGTCGCGCAGGATATCCCAGTTGCGCGCCAACTCGCGGGACAAGATCAGTTCGGGGTCGGAGGCTGCAACCGCGACCCGGGTGCGCCCCGAAAGAGATGACCCTGGGGACAGGCCTGGGCTTGGCATCTGCGGGTCGACGAGTTTAAACGCCTCCTGAATCCACGCGGCTCGGCTCGCCATCCCGTGGTCCTGCGCCAGCTTGAGTGCCCGCCCGGCCTCGCGTTTGGCGGCAAGCACCTGTCCCTCCTCGCTCAGCAGGTAGGCACGCAACCTCGCCGCCTCGCACAGCACCCGCGGCGAATCGATTTGGTGGGCGACCATCTCGGCGTCGGCGAGCCACTCGTGGGCCCGCTGGCGGTCGCCCGACAGCCACGAATAGCCGGCTTCGAGCACCGCAGTTTGAGCCGAAAAAATCCGGGCGGTGCTCGCTTTTCTGGCCAGGTTGAGCAGCTCACCGACCTTGCGCTGTTCAAACTCGGCCCCGTGGTGATGGCCCTGGATCGCCCGCTGAAGCAGGCCAAACGCCGCCGCGAAGTAGCCCTGTCGCCCCGACACCGGCAGCCGTGCCGGATTGATTTTGAGGGCGACAAACTGGTCGATCAGCGGGTCGAGCATCTCGTCGAACTGGCCGGTCTCGACCAGGGTCAGCAGCTCGCAGCCCAACAAACTCGCCCGGATGTACACCTCACCCGAAAACGGCCGCATGATTTTTTTGGCCCGGGCCAACAGCTGCAACGCCGCCCCGCCCCGACCTTTTGCTGCATGTACACAGGATGCAAATAGGATCACCACGTGGGTCTGTGACAGGCCGGTCCCGCTCGAGGCTAAAAATCGCGGACACACCCGGTCGGTCCACATCAGCGCCTCATCGAGATAACCGCGGTCAAACAGGTGCCAGATCAGGGCCAGCGAAATATTGCCGAGCGCATCGAGGTCGAGCCAGCGCTCGCCCATGCTCATGCTCTCGCGGTACCACTCGATCGCCGTATTGGGCCGATCGAGGGCATCAAAGCCATATCCGCCGTAGCCGATAGCCCGCGCCATGGCCCCCCGGTCGCCGAGTTTTTGGGCCAACTCCTTGGCGATCTCGACATGGCTGCGAAACGAGGCTTCGCGCCCAATCACCGACATCATCCCGGCTAGGTTTGTATGTGCACGGACCTGGGCGAGGTCTGGCACCGCGGTGGCGGCCGCGTAGTAATCGGTCCGCACCATCGACTGCAACATCAGGTTGTGTCGCAGGCCAAAAAACGCGACATGATCGATGACATAAAACAGTCGCAACAACACCTGGCGACGCTCGGCTCCATCCTCCTCACGTAGCTCCCGCGGCGGTTTGCGCTGGGAGGGTACCGACGACAGCAACAACGCCTTGGCGGCCTGGGCCATCCCCCGAACGTCCTCGCCGGGTGGCACCACCCCGAGTTCGGCAAATCCGAGCTCGGCCTCCTCCATCGCCTCGCTCAGCAAAAACCCCGCCTGCTTGGCCTCGGCCAACTGGGCCCGGATCGCCGCGCGCTCGAGTGCGGACTTTGAGCAGCCAAGCCCCTCGCGAAACGCGGCCTCCGCCTCCGAGGTTCGCCCGTTGCGGTAGCAGACCTCGCCCAGCAACACATAAAAAGCCCGGTCGAGCCGGCGGTCTGACTCGCCGGCGACCTCGCGTGCCCGCGAAATAAATGCATACGCATCTTCGTAGGCATGGCCGTTGGCCGCCCGCTTGGCCGCCTCGAACAGGCGGGCAAACACGCGATCGGGGTCGCGCAACTCACCGCGGCCAAAATGCCGCCCAATCGCGAACAACATGTCGTCGGCCGGGCGTTCATCGCCGACCGCAGCGTCGAGTACCTCGCCCGCGCGGCGATGCAGACGTGCGAGATCACGGGTGTGGAGGCGGCGAAGGACAGCCTGGTGAATGCGTTCGTGGACAAACGCATAGCGGGTTTGTTGGACACTGCCGATCACCCGGGCCTGGGTGCCGGCCCACAGGGCCCGGTCGACGGCCTCCTCGGTGGCATGGCCCACGGCGGCGAGATAGCGGGCATCAAACCGAACGCCCAACACGGCAGCGGCGGCGAGCAGCGTGCGGGTCTCGGGGTCGAGCCCGTCAACTCGTTGCAGCATCAACTCTAAAATGTCGCCCGGGAGATTGAGCCGGTCGAGGCGCTCCTCGTCGAACTTCCAGCCGTCCCAGTCCGGGCGCAAAACCCCCTCGTCGAGGAGCGTGCGGATGTACTCGCACACCGCCATAGGCACGCCGCCGGTACGGCTTGTGATTTGCTCGACGATCCGCGGACGCAACGGTCCACCGATCAACACACCCACGAGCGCCCGGACATCGGCAACCGTCAACGGGTTGAGGTGGATCCGCAACATCGCCACCCCGCCGGCGTCGTATGGGGTCAGCAAGCTGCCGGCATCGGCCTCGGTGCGCGAGCCCATCACCAACAAGATCGGGTGTTGCTCGACGCGCACCAGCAACCGTCGCAGCACCTGCACGCTCGCCGTATCGATCCACTGGACATCGTCGATCATCAACACCAGCGGACGTTCGCGCGAAGCTAGGGCGGTGATGAAATCGGCAACTGCCCCAAACAACAGGTCATCGGTGGCCTCGGCAACGCCCTCGTCGAGGTACAGGCGCAGGAGGTCGGAGAACTTGGCCAACAGCCCGGCTCGGTCACCCGCTGCCCGGCGTAACTCGGCGATCGCTAGGCGGCGTTCGGTCTCAACCTCGCGTGAGATCTCGCGGTGCAGGGCAGAGACCACGGCCCGCAGCGGGGCAAATGGCCCCGAACGGTCCTGGGGACATGTCACTAAGAACACCCTCGCCTGGCCGCGATCGAGCCGGGCCACGACCTCGCGCAACAGTCGACTCTTGCCGCTGCCCGGGCGCCCCTGCATCCATACGACCGAGCCCTCACCACCGCGTGCCCGCTGCCACCGACGTTCGATCGCTGCCATCTCGTCGTCGCGCCCGATAAGCGGTAAATCGAGGTCACGCCCGGCAAACCGCCGCACATGACGATCGAGTCGCAAGGGCTGTCCGCGGGCTGCAGCCGTGTTGAGGGCCGGCAGTGCGTCGAGGGCTTCGACCAATTCGATGCCGGTCTGAAACCGGTCGTCGGGGTCCTTGGCCAACAACTTGGTGATGACCGCCGAAAGTCCCCAGGATATCCCCGGCGCCAGGCTGCGGACATCGGGGGGGACCACGGATGCATGCATACGCATCATTTCATCCGGATCGTTGGCGACAAACGGCGTTCGTCCACTGGCACAGGTAAACATCACCACGCCGAGCGCGTAGAGGTCGGCACGTCCATCGACCGTCCGCCGCAGGAGTCCGGTCTGTTCGGGGGCCGAGTAGATATAGGTCCCCATCACCACCCGGCCCTCGCGCAGCTCCTGTTTGCGGGCGGCGAGGCCGAAGTCCACCAACTTCACCTCGGGCGTGTCGCCGACGATGATGTTGCGGGGTTTGACATCGCAATGGACCATGCCGTGGCGATGGGCGACATGCAGGGCCCGCGCGACCCGGCGCGCCAACTCGATAATCCGCGCCTCCGGCAACGGGCCCTGGCGCAGAACATCGGCGAGAGATGTCCCCTGAACCAGGTCCATCACGAGATAGGCGCGCCCGTCCTGTTCGCCAATGGTGTGGATCTTGGCGAGCCCCGGGTCGTCGAAGCAGGCCAGCGCCGCGGCTTCGCGCAAAAAGTGACGCCGGTGTGCGGCTTCGCCATGGCTGGCCTGGATCTTGATGGCGTAATCGCGACCGCGACGGCGACAGCGATACACCCGACTAAAACTGCCGCGCCCGAGTTCTTCGTGGATTTCGATCTCGGCGGCGCCAAGGCTTGGCAACCCGCGTGTCCGACCCTGGCTCACGGCTTCACCCTACCAAGCCACGGCCCCGGACGCACCGGTCATTCGCGTCGACGCGCGCTGAGCTGATGTACAGCCAGCCGGGGAACGGACCGTTTTCCGGGATTTATGTACCTACACCAAAGCCCGTCTCGGGCCCAGAGCCCTCCACTATTTCGCGCCTGAGTGGGTCCATATGGGACGATCTGGCCACTGCCGCCCATCGCTCGCGCCCGCCTGCCGGTGGCTATCTGTCTTGCAACAAAGCCACCACAGCGCGCAAGCTAGACCCGCGGTGATGAAGACTCCTACCTCGCGACGCGGGACAATTTCCCGCGACGTCCGGCGCATGCTCCAAGCTCCGGCCTACGCCGACCAGGAAAACCGGCGGGTCGCGGCGATCGTCGGCAACATGTTGTGGGTGTTGCTGGTCGTCATCGGCATCACCCTGATCGTACAGTTTGCGATCTCCGGGCTCGCGACCGGCATGCTCGGCCTGGTGGCATCGGCTGCGTGGGTACTCGGCCTGATGGCGCTGCTGCGCTGGGGGTTTGTCCAGGCGACGGCGCTGCTGTTGATCCTCAACTTGATGTTGCTGGTCAACGTCTCGTCGATCGGCTACGGCGGAATTCAAAGCCCGACAATGGCTGCCAACCTCCTGGTGGTGTTGATGGCGATCATGCTGGTGCCCCCGCGGCGGGTGCTACTGGTTGGCATCCTCGTGATTGCATGTATGGTCACGGTTTATTGGATCGATGTCAGCGGCCTCGACCAGCAGCTACCGTTTCCGCAGACACCCAACACCCCCGAAATGGCCCTAATGACACACATCGCCCACCTGCTTGGGGCCGGTTACTTTTTGTCGCTCGCGGTCAACGGCCTCACCCGGGCGATCGACCGGGCCCGCGAGCAGGAACGCCGGGCCAACGAACTGCTCGAACAGTCCCGGCTCGCACGCAGTGTGGCCGAGCAGGCCAACCAAGCCAAAATCCAGTTCTTGGCCAACATGAGCCACGAGTTGCGCACACCCCTAAACGCGGTGATCGGGTACAGCGACCTTTTGCTCGAAGATGGGGAGGACAACGACGAGGTCGTCAAGATCCGCGAAGCCGGCAGCCACCTGCTCGAACTCATCGGCGACATCCTCGACCTCACCCACATCGAGTCCGGGCGGTTGCTGCTCGACATCCGTGAGTACTCACCAAAGCAGCTGGCCGAGCAGGTCCTGCGCGATATTCGGGAGACCGTCGACAGGGCCGGTAACCACCTCTATTTGCATATTCATGAACCCCTGCAAAGCGACGCCTTCAAAGTGGTTGGCGACCCCACGCGCGTCCACCAAATCCTGCGCAACCTGCTCGACAACGCCGCCAAATTTACCAGTGACGGAACGGTGGAGCTTTCGCTTGAAGCGGGCGAGGCTCCCGGCACCATCGTGTTTCGCGTACGCGACACCGGCATCGGCATCGAGCAGGGTCAGATCTCGCGGGTGTTTGAACACTTCTACCAAGTCGACGGTTCGGCCACCCGCCTGCGCGGCGGTACGGGCCTCGGCCTAGGTCTCTCGCGGGCGCTCGCCGAGATGATGGGTGCCCGGCTCACCGCCAAGAGCACCCCGGGCGAGGGCAGCGAGTTCTCGCTCATCCTGCCAACGTCGCCACCACAGCCGCGCTCGGAGCAATCGCTGGCTGCCGCCCGTATCAACCCATCCTAGCAAACCCATGCACCTACATTTTCATGTGCGCGCCACCGCAATCGCTCGTTCCCGGTCATAACGGTGTCGCACCCGAGGCATCAACCGTGGTGAAATCCCAGACAATGTCCCGCCACCCATGGTTGTTCCTGTTGCTGCTCGCCGGTTGTAGCGAGGCCGCCGACACCCGCACCGACGCGCTCGCCTGTGTCGACCAAGCCGTCGAGGGTCCGTTGCCGCTGACGATCGACACGATCGACACCCGGATGCAAGGCGATGATATCTCACCGAGCGTAACCGTGGGAACCCAGGGCGCCTACGAAGAACTTGTTTATGCATGGACACCGGCAAGCGACGGCGAGGTCGCGATCACCCTCACCCTCGAAGCCGACATGCCGCCCCCCGAAACCCATCTCGCCCGCAAGATCTACCGCCTCAACAGCTGTGACGCATCGCCGTCTACCGGTGGCGTCGCCGGGGCTTCGCTGCACATCGATACCGTCGCCGACCAAACCGTTTTGTTTGCGGTCGAGGGCTGCGAAGCCGATTGTCGGGTGGTGATCGACCACTTTGTCGAGGGAAACGACAGCGGCCAATAACACCCGACCAGGAGGCAGGCTCCATGCCTGTACAACTACCTTTGGGACTACCTTTAGGTTACGTGTAGGATTCGAGCGTTCCCCGGCGGCGCACATCGAGGGTGACACAGTGGAGATTGCCGCTCAGGGTCCGACAGTGGCGCAACGGCACCCCGATTGTCTCAATCCCATGACGGGCCAAGCGACCGCGCAGCGGCACCTGGGACTCGTTGACGATCGCAAGCTTGGGGTTGACCATAAAAAAGTTCATCCCCGACCAAATCGATGCTCGCGCGTAGGGCCAGGTGGTCCCGGTGTCGATCATTTCGGGCGCCCAAATAACCTCCCAGTTGCGAAACGCAAGCGGCAGGCTTTCGCGTTTGACCCGGCTCGGATTGAGCATCACCTTGCCGGGGCCCAGCAGGGTCACCGTTGTGTCGATGTGGGTGCCGTCGTAAATCCCCTCCAAGAAGTGGACGCGATACTCCGGGCCGAGCACGCGTTGCAACCACTGGCCACCCTTGCGGTTGCCACTACACGAAACCAAGTAGATGATGTCCTTACCTGCACGCACGACATTGGCGGCATCAAACAGTGGCTCGATATTGGCAAGCGCCGGCCCCTGCCCCGGGAGATGCCAGGTATCGTCGGCGAGCCGCGGTTTGGGGGCAGAAACCCAGTTGGCCCCGCCCTCGAAATACTCGAGCAGCAGTTCTTTATAGGCCAACGACTCGCAGTAGCGCGAACGCAGGGGCATGGGTGTTTCGATAATTGTATGACCAACGGGTAGCAGCACATCCCGCGGGCAATAGTTGTACTCGCCATTGGACTGCCAGTCCGGGGTGCCAAAAAACCGGCTGCAATCGACCGCCTGTGGGCGGCGGACCTTGACCCCGAGCGAGCGCAGGGTGGCGACCAGCACTTCGAGGTCTTCGCGGGTCTCCTCGATCACCCGTTGTTCGTAGGGGCCCGAGGGGATATCCGCGGGGCTTTGGTGATGCTCATGGTACTCGAGGGCAAACAGGTCAGGCCCGGGCGACGGCACCTGGGCATAGTCGGGGATCCCCACGATCATCTCCTCGAGTGGGTCCCATTCGTTGTGGACATGAACCGGGCAGGTGGTGGCAGTTGCGGGAACGAGTTGTGGTTGTGCATGCATTGTTTTTTCCTACGATTCGTGAATGGCTTAACGGGCACCAACCACCGCACGCGCCACGGCACGCACGATATTGGCGAGGGTATAGGGGGCGTACAGACATAGGATGTCCCCGCCCATGAGGTTGGGATTGAGCGCGAGGTAGTGGGCGACATCCGGGTCGTCGCGCAGGGTTTTTGAGTACGTCAGCCGCTCGGGTTCACGGTGGCTAGCCGGGTCGGGGTAGCGCACGACAAACGGGTGCTGGCCAGACTGTTTCAAGCCGCGGCGGCGCAGCACATATTTGACGAGGCGCGTGACCGCGGCTGGGGTCTCGCGGGTGCGGCTCGGGTAACAGGCCGGAAACACCCGCGAAGCCAGGCGAAAGGTCGAGGGATGTAGGGCCTCGACCACCATCGACACGCGGTGGGTCGGATGTCGTAGTTTGTACTTCAGGGGCCCAAGCAGGCTGCTCGCCAGCATCCGATGCCCACCTCGAACACCGCGCACAAAGTAGGCCCCACCGTTCCACACCGCGTGGGTCTGGCCGGCAAATGCGAAGCGGTCGTAGTAGGAGGTCGAAAACCCCACCACTTGCCCGGCGGCATCGGTAAAGATGTAGAGGTTGCCACCCGGGCGAAAGATGATTTCGTCGGTGACCGTCTGTTGGTCGAGGGCCCCGTACGACACACAAAAGATGCGGTAAAGGACAGGTCCGAGCTCAGCCCGCTGGCGGGGCGAAAGCTCATCCACACGCAGGAGCTTTGCACATTTGTGGACCATCGCGGTGGCGCAACGCCTACGTTTGCGTAGTTTGTCTGTCCCAAAACCGGACGCCGCTCGAAAGGTTGTACGATGGCTAGGCACGGCAACAGGATTGCGATTGCAGCCAAAGCGAGCCAGGACAGTGACTGCCAAAGACCGGACAGATACCGCCAACGAGCAATCGCGGATGCTTGCCAGCGTGTTCTCCGGCGTGGTGGCCTATGCCGTTGCCCGCGGGATTTCCCTCGACACCATCATCGCCGAAACCGGGATCGAGGCCGCCGATCTGATCGAGCCAGGCCGCCGGATTCCCGAACAACGCATGCCCCGGCTGTGGCGATTGTTGGCCACCACCTTCCCCGACGAAGTTGTCGGCTTGGAGATGGCACGGATCGCCCCGGTGCACGACATGTTTGGGCCAATCGGCAACGCGATTCGATTTGCCTCGGACATCCGCACCACACTGTTGTGTTTTTCACGGTACCAGGGACTGTTGTCGGCCAACCTCGAGATCCACATGATCGAGCGTCCGCCAGAAATGTTGGTGACGATGCATCATCCGATGGACCTGCTCGACGACGGATTCGCGGCAGAAATGGGGCTGGCGGTCTCATACCGGATTGTCCGCGAGCACCTCGAAGTCGAGGGTTCGATTGTCCGGGTTGAGTTTAGCCACCAACCCCACGGGCCCCAGGCTGCCTACGAAACGTTTTTTGAGGCGCCGGTCGTGTTTGGGCAACCCGCCAACGCGCTTGTCATCCACCAGGATTGGCTCGACCGCCCAATTCGCCCGAGCCAACCCGAGCTGCTCGAGTACGTGTTTGCCCACCTCGACCAGGCCCTCAAAACGTTGCAGACGCAACAACAAAGCCGCGAGCTCACCCGCGTGCGCGAGGCCATTGCCGAGGACGCCAAACGCCAACAGTACAGCGCCGCTTCGCTGGCCAAACGCCTAGGCATGAGTGAGCGCAGCCTGCATCGGCTCACCAAATCACACCAGACCACCGTGCAAACCCTACTCGACGAGGCGCGCCGGGCCAACGCCGAGCAACTGCTGCGCGACCCAAAATTCAGTATCGACGAGATTGCCCAGCTACTCGGCTACGCCAGCGAACGCTCATTTCGCCGGGCGTTCGAGCGCTGGACAGGTCATTCGCCCGCCCAGTTTCGCCGGGGCAATGGCTAGCGGCCCGGGCTTCGGCTTATTCATGTATCTACATTTTCTGGTGCCGGATGGACAGGTCGCCGCCGGTCGAATCGCACACAGGGTCTTCGACCCCGGCGGCACCTACAGCCTCGCGCCGACGCGCGACTCGGGAATACACCCAACCGGCCCCAGGGAGTCCCGAGCGCGGCTCCGCGGATCGTCGCCGAGCAGGAGGCTGGGTTGCTAGCACTCCGACTTCGCTCGATGGTCGAGCAGGCCAAGTTAGAGCTCAAGATGGAGTGCGAGCGGCATCTCGTAATCCTTCGACACCGCCACGCGGACGGGTGATGTTCGCCAGGCACCGCTCCCACGTACGCTCGGCTTGAGCCGGTCGCAGCTTGAGCTCACTGAAATGAAGAAGGTCAGCGACCCGGTTCGTTTGGGGTGACCCCTACTCGTGGTACCAACGCGCGGTCACGTATGTTGGCCACTATTGATCTTAGCGAAGAAAGCTCGTACTAACGCCATCGCGTTCATGAGAGCATCTACCGGACCAACGCCATAAATCGGGGTAATGCGCGGTGTGAAATTCTCAATGGAAATCAGGCATACCCAATCACGATTGGGATGATCAGGCGGGCAAAATGGTCGACCGATCACAATCTCGTGCGTCATGGTTTCGCCGCTATCTCCCGTAGAGGTCCAGGTGTCATGGGCGATGACATCTTCGATTTTGGAAAGGTCGAGCACGGGTGAAGATGATAGCCCAATTCGATCGCTCCGACAGTGAATCACGCTTTCATCCGAGAGACGAGCGTGTTCTGGTTCCGCCATCACGGCGAGTCAACCGGCGAGGAGGGGAGCACCTCCGGCTCAAACGTCAAGGCCCTAGGGCGTCGCAATCGCCGTCGCTACGATCACGCGATTAAAGACACCGTGTTTGTGCCTCGTCATTGCTCGAAGCAGTAGAGGTGGTTGTCCCCAGCACACGAAGTTGGATTGAAGTCTTGACCATCGGTCCATTGAATATCGAGCATGTTTAGCAACCCTGCTCGCCCCAAATCCTCAAAGTGGCTCGAAGACCAACCCAAGCAAGTATTTTCCGACGCGGAAGTTCCATCAGGGAGTGTGTTGGTCCAAGAGCCCCCAGGTGACGGCTCCTCTCCATATTCAGTCATAAACAGCGGGTTGTCGAGTTGAAGCTCGGTCAACGCGTCCCACGACTGAGCAAAAACCGTCCCATCAGCCATAATGTAGCGTCCCTGGCTCTTAACGAAAGAACTTGCGGGCGAAGATGTATCATCACTGATCCACGCACGAAAATCCTTGCCGAGGTGGAGGTGTCCTGCCTCTGCGTGAATTTTGCAAAGCCAGTTGGCACGTTCGATTCCTGTGTCACCAAGGCCTTCGTCAAAGTCTCCGCGGAAAACTTCTTTGGTCACAAATACATAGCGATCGGTGATGCAGTCCGGCCCGCAGTCCTCTTGCCCGTCGCACTCCTCCTCGCCCTGGTGGACAAAGCCGTCTCCGCAGCTTGCGAATGAGCAGTCGTTGAGGCACGCGTCAGTATTTAGTGTATTCGCATCGTCGCAGTCTTCGTACCCCGTAAAAATGATGCCGTCTCCGCAGACATTCTCTTGGCAAGAATTTGTACATGCATCGTTGTCGATGTCATTGCCGTCATCACAGCCTTCGTGGCCCTCGTCGATGGTTCCATCTCCGCAATAGGGAATCGGTTTGCACAAAAGCGAGCAGCCGCCCGGTAGCCCGTACTCGATGTCGGAGTTGTCCGGGCCTAGGTCGCAGGTTTCGATTTCGTGGAGGATGCCGTCGCCGCAGGATGCCGGAAGCGTACAGTCTTCCAAACAAATGCCGTTGCCTGTGCCCGGGTCACATTGCTCTGTTGGCTCGTGGACTAGTCCGTCGCCGCAGTAGGGGATGGTGCATTGCTCCGTGCAGTCGCCCCACTGGTCGTTGTTGCGCGAGCCGTCGTCGCACATTTCGTCGGGATCGAGCACGAGGTCCCCGCAGTTTGGCAGCTCGGGCCCGGTACTGAAGGGAAGCGGGCCCGGAACGTGGCAGGCTGCTAGCGCGAGGAAAACGAGTAGTCCAAAAATTTGCTTATGCACTGTTATCCTTCCTGAAAACAGTAAAGTCTAATTTTGTAACCGCACCCGTAATTCTGAAGATCCGTCCACTGTGGTCCGGCGGTCGTGACCCCATGATGTCCTCCTTCAAGGTTCGAATTTACCGTCCAACCGGCACAGTCGGCCCCTCCAAGCGAGGAACCGAGGGGCGATGTGTTTGACCAAACAAATGCAGGAGGGTTGTCTATCTGCACCCCTGCCTCCGTGTACTCAATCGCATTCACAGGCCCGCTTTCGAGCAGAGAACCCCACGAAGTAGCAACCAGGCCACCATTCGGCATCCGGTACTCCATCTCGGCGCCACCAATACGAGCGGCAGCACTCGAGGCATTTCCGCCATTGTTGTCACTGAGCCAGGCGCGAAACGTTCCCGAGAATTCCTGTGTATCCGCAAGTTGCTGGCAATGAAGATCCGCACGGGCGAGGCCTGACTTCCCGTCGTTACTCAACCCCTCGGTGTTCATCGCACCGTCGAAGGTCATGCTTGACACGAAGACGACTCGGAAATCGGCCCATTTACAGCCGATACACTTCACCTCGAAGTCATCGTGGAGCTCGCCGGGCTCGCAGTCTTCGTACTCCTCTTGCACGACTTCGTCACCGCAGAATTCGGCAGTCTCTTTCGTACAGTCGAAACCGCACTGCGAGCCGTAGACTCCGTTCTGCTCGCCCTCATCACAAGATTCGATGTCGGTGAGTATGTGGCCGTCGCCGCAAACATTGAGGAGGCAGCCTGGGATGCACGGCCCATTGAAGCTGACCATCATGTCGTCGCACTCTTCGTCGCCCTCGACGATCCCGTTGTTACACATCGGTTCACTCGAGGTGTCGTCGGTGGTTTCGTCTGTGGTGCTTGTGTCCGCGTCCGTCGTGTCACCCGAGGTTGAGCCGGTGCCTGTCGTTTCGGTCATATCGGGATCAGTCGAACCGGTCGACGGGTCAGGCTCGGTTTCGCCAAAGGTCTCAGTCTCGGGACCGGCCGTTGACGTGGGCGGATTGCTCGAGTCGCTCGCGGAATCGTCCTGCGCATCCTGTTTGCAACCGGCGAGAGCGATGCTCGCCAGTGCCAAAATGCGAAGGGTTGAGGGCATGGGGCGATGGTGGGCGAAGATGGTTAGAATGTCCATGCCCGCCCCATCGGCCAGATTTCGGTCGTGTTGCACGGTTTTCGAATTATTTTTCGGATTTTTGTAACTAGCTTGAATTACAACGGCTGAGAGCTTCCGCAGTCGTCGCAGGGGCGAGCCCTAGGCATCCATCACTTGAGCAGTCCGAGCCTGCGGCGGTATTTCCAAGCACTTTGTAAGACGCGGCTGAACGCAAAAAACCCGGGAACCTGGAGGCTCGCACGACAAAAACACAATAACGATTCGGCGGCGCCAAGTCCTCGGAGGCGCGTGTATCGGGGCCGACCTCGTTGGCCTGTGGCGGCCAGGATCCTGATGAATACAAGCGTGTCTACGAAGGCGAGTCCATCGCGGTGTACTCGACCCGAGGCGAGGACATCTGCGCGCGCACGTTCACTTCAATGGAGGGTTACCTCAACAATCTTCAAGACTTTACGGGCGTCTCCATCCCACAGGACGAGAAGATTATCCATTACTGGTCCTGGAGTCGTGGTGACGAACTTGAAGGCTGCGCGGCTCACCTCACGTCGTAGGATCATCCGCTTGATGTCCCCTAGCTCGACCTCCGCGCTTCGGGTGAGCGTTGCACTCATACTCACATTTGCGATTACCCCTATCAATCCAACTTGGATAGCATGACTCACCCGACCCTGGCTGACCCCTGTCCGTCAGACCCGCTAGAAGCCGATCGTGCGCCCCCGACTACGCGGCCGTAAAAACCATGTAACTGCAAATACCCCGAGCAACGGGACCCACGGCCAGTCCCCGATCCCCCGCTGCTGACAGCGACATCCCGCAGGTGCAACCACGGGCTCGGGTGCATCCACGGACCCAGGCACCGGCACAACCTCTGGCTCGGGCTCGGTCTCGGTCTCAAGCTCGGGGGGTTTGCTCGGCGATGACCCTGGCGGCACCTTGTGGCCCTTGCCGAGTCCGCGCAATGGCAGCCGTAGCTGACGATCTTTGTTGAAGTCGGCGATTAGGGTGAGGTCGTGGGGTGTGTTGGCCAGGGGCGGGTCAAAAAATGCGTATGCATACAAACCGCGTACGCCCATCGACTGCCAAGTGCGCACCTGCGACCTATCTTCGATATCAAACACCAGAGTTTGGGTGGTCGAGCCGTTGGCGGCCTCGAGCCGCAACCCAACCAGCAGGCCACCCCACGCCTCGCCGGCCCAGGCGAGCTCGATCCGGCGACCACGTCGGCGTGCACGCACAGCAAGGGTGTCCTCGGGGAGTTGCAGCTGCTTGATAAATCGCCCGTACCTGGCTGCGGCGATCAACTCAAAGCGGACGGCCGGGTGCTGCTCGACCGCGGCAAACTTCACCAGGGCATCGCGCCAGGCTGGGAAGTTTTTGTCGCGGGGCCCAGCTGCGATGGCCGCTGCGCGAATGGCTGGGTTTTGGTCGGCCAGTAACGCGATCAACTCGGGGTAGACTTTTCGGCTGGCAAACGCTTCTTCGCGGAGGTAGGTGAGGGCTGCGAGTCGGTGGTGCAACGGCCGGGTGTGGTCGGCGGCGGCTTCGACCATTTTTTGTGCAGATACATTGAGGCGAAGGTGCCAATAGATCACGCCGCCGCGCTGGCGGCTGAGCGCCTCTAAAAACCGCGGCATGTCCCCGCGGTTGTGCAGCTCCTCGAGCACGCGCATGGCGATCAGATCCTCAAACCCATAGCTGTCGGTTTTCGTCACCGGCGTGTCGTTGTCGTCACCGAGTGCCGGGCCCATAAACGTCAACAGGTGCTCGCGGGCGGCCGGGCTATCCGCGGCTGAAAGTGCATCTACAAATTGATTGGCACGGGTGACCGGCTGTGGCAACAGCTGCAAAAATTCCTTGCGCGAAAGCACCTGTTTGCCGCGCGGGTCGTCGTAGATATCGTAGGGGTCGAGCCCCTGCCCCACCGGCTCGTAGGGACCGGGATTGTTGAGCTGGACAAAGCGGTAGGCCTTGTCGTCGACAAACATCCGCAACCCAGAGCCGAGCACGAGCCAGCCGTGGTTTTCGTTGTGCTCCAAAAACATCACGACGTCATCGGCCGGTTTGACCGGTGGCCCGCCCCACGTCGAGGCAAAACTGACGGCAAACATCCGTGCCTTGAACCTTTGCCCGGGCTTGAGGTTGCCGCGATAACTGTGCACGACCACAAACTCCTGCTCGTCGACGTCGCGCAGGCCGGCGACGGCCCGCGCCCGGACCACGGCGTCACTGGCATAGGCCAACGAGCTCAAATCGTGGTGGGACATGTTTGCTGCCAGAGCTTTCGACCCACATAGGGCTGTCACTGCGCAACACAGGAGCACGACCAACCCCAGACATAACGCGCGAACTTGGCGAGTACTTGCGAGCATCATCAGACCGTTGCCTCAACGATCGTTGGCGCTCTCGGGCCTATGCGAGCCGACGATACGGGCGAGCCTGGCCCCGAGTTCCTGCTGGACGAGGTCGTCGAGTGCCCGGGCCATCTCAACTTCAACGGCGACCTTGGCCATTGGCCGTACCCGGGTGACAAAATCTGCCAACCGCCGCTGTTCTTTTTTGGGCGGGATCGCATCGCCGTAGGGGTCGAACACCTCGGTGGCGATCAGCCGGACAAACCGCTGGGCCACGCGCTCGATGTCCCGGCGCAAAGCAGCAACTTGGTCGAGCAAGACATCGAGGGCAATGCCCGCTTGGGTCAGCTCAACCGCCACCTGCAAAAGCCTCGGGCTCGGCACCACAAACTTGGTCCCGTGTTTGCGCAACAACCCCAGGCTCAGCGCCCGCTGCAGCGACCCGGGCTTGAAGGTACCAAACATGCGCGCCAAATCGAGGTAGGTCACCACATCCGGAATCTCGGTCGAAAACGGAGAGGTGAGTGCCTCTTCGAGACCGAGTAGCTCCGGCATCCCGCCGCCGCTCTCGAACGTCGCAAGCACCTCGGCGATGTTGGCCAGAGTAAATCCACGGGCGAGCAAACGCGTGATCAACTGTAGGCGGGCGCGGTGGACATCGCTGTAGACGTTGCGCCGGCCGACCTTGCGCGGTGGCGGCAGCAGGCGCTTGCTCTGGTACGAACGCACGTTGCGAACACTGGTGCCAGCAACCCGGGCGAGCTCATCGATCGTGTACTCAGCCATGGTCCCGCCCTACGCGACATCCGGTGAAAGATTGTATAGACATGATTTGCCGGCGACTGGCCGTGGCACCATATCCGAGCTGCCTTAGGGGTGCAAAGCCCCGGCGGCCCGGCCAAGCGCTCTCGAGCTGCATACAAAATCGCGCACAGCTGTCTTCCGAGCTCTTTAACGTTGACATCGAACAATGTCACATTTATTCTTGCCAACGTCTGGAGGGCTCTAACGTGACCACATCTGCATTTCCCGTCCGCGATGCGACTTTTCCGTTTGCCGCGGTACCGCGCTATTGGCATGGCGGCCGCCGGGCAGTGACCATCTTTTTCAACAACCTCTCGACGCTTTTTCCCCTTGGCGAACGGTTTTTCATCCGCAGTGTCGCCCGCTACCGCAAGCAGCTCGACAATGACAAGCTGCGTGCGGAGGTTCGCGCGTTCACCCGTCAGGAGGCCTCGCATACCCGCGAGCACGAGGCCTACAACGAAATGCTGCGCGGCCACGGCTACGATGTCGACAACCTCGAGCGCGGGATCGCGGCGCTGCTGCGGCTACCAACCCTCGCCGGCCCCCTGCGCGACCGCGTGTGTTTGGCCGCCACCTGCGGGCTCGAACACTGGACCGGACTGCTGGGCCACTTCGTACTCGCCGACGAATCGGTGCTCGCAGATGCCGACCCAACCATGGCTGCGCTGTGGCGCTGGCACGCGGCCGAAGAGTGCGAGCACAAGTCCGTGGCGTTTGATGTCTACCGGCAAACCGGCGGCGGCTATGTGGTCCGGACCGCGATCATGCTACTGGCTTCAGGGCTGTTTTGGGCACGGGTGCTGCAACAGCAATGGAAGCTCATGCGCACCGACGGCATCCACCTCAACGTACGCGAGTGGCTCGACCTCGCCAGGTTTTTAGTGGTCGAGCAAAAGATCATTCTCCGGCTACTACCGCTGTGGCTCTCGTATTTCCGCCCGCGCTTTCACCCGGAGGATGTCGATGATCATGCACTGATTACCAATTGGCAAACAGAACACGCCCCCGACCTGACCTACCGTGAACGGGCAACGGCCTAAACAATCTTGTATAGACAAATAGTGTTGTGACCAGCCACGCTCGCGAGCCCGGGGCAGCGCACGGGCTGTTGAGTAACGGCACCTAGACGCACGCGCGCCCGGATTGACCGGTGTCGCGAAAGCGCCGACAATCCCGGGGCAAAAGTCCCGATATGTCTGCGACAAACAAGCCACTGTTGCTGGTCGGATTTCGCCGCGGCTCCCTGCGTGCGGCCCGTAAACTCGGCCTAAGCCCCCGCCTCGTGCACGACAAACCGCTGCCCGACGACATCGCTGTGGACCTGCCCGCGGCCCACCGGCGGATGTTGCCACTCGCCCAAGCGGCACAGGCGGTCCCTGAGTTGCTCGCCGGCCAAGCACCCGCAGCCGTACTCGCCACCGGCGAGGGTTCGGTGATCCCCGCCGCCAACATCCGCGCGGCCTTCGGCCTCCCGGGAAACACCGTCGACACCGCACAACGTTGCGCCGACAAGATCACCATGAAACGGGCGATGCAGGCGGCCGCGATCAAAACCACCAAGTGGCGCACGGTCGACCCCAGGATCGCGCCAGCGCGCCAGGCCGACGACCTGATCGATGCCCTCGGCTTGCCACTGGTCGTCAAACAATCCCAAGCATCCGGCAGTCGCGGCCAGGTTATCGCCCGCACCCGCGCCCAGGTGGTCGATGTACTCACAACGATCTCAACACCCGAGTCGATGCTGGCAGAGCAGTTCGTCCACGGCCGCGAAATGAGTGTCGAATCGTTCGTCGAGGGCGGGAAAGTTGTGTTCACCAACCCCACGGCCTATCTCGTGCCCACCTTTGCCAACCTCGTGCCAGCGCCGTTGAGCTGCGAGCTGCAAGCTGCCATCGAAACGCTCAACGCCCAAGCGGTCGCAGCCCTCGGGGTCGAACGTGGCATGACCCACCTAGAGGTCTACCTAACACCCTCCGGCCCCCTGTTTGGCGAGCTGGCCATCCGCCCACCGGGGGGCCGCATCATGCAACTGCTCCAACGCAGCTGGGGATTTTCGCCATGGCAGGCAGCGATCGAGTTGGAGCTCGGGCGCGCGACCACGTTGCCCACCAAACCCAAGCGGACCTCGGCCGTCTGGCTGCTCCACCCGGGGCCCGGGCGGCTCAAGGCCATCCATGGGCTACAAACAGCAGAGCAGACCCCGGGGATCCGCCAAGTTCGATGTCGGGTCGAGGCCGGCGATGAAATCAAAACCCGCCAGGGCACAGGCCAGGATGTGGGTTTTATCGAGGCCGAAGGTGCCGACCCGAAAGCAGTCGAAGGGGCACTGCGGACGGCATTTGGCGCGTTGTCGTTTGAATTTGCGGAGGCCGGCGAGTAGCTTTTGTGACTGCGGCTATCCCAAGCGGATGCCGAAGTGTGGACATTTTCCTCGGTCTTTCACCGGCGCGCAAACAGTCGACAATGCGCGGAGATCTGTCCACGTGTTGATTCGCAAACGTGACCATCACACTCGAACATTCCTACCAGTCGACAGGACGGTGACGAACGATGCAACCTCGCGAAAACGGACCAAAGAAGACATTGAGAAAAGGGCCCACGAAGACCCCGACTTGAAAGCCTTGGACGTGAAAGTCATCGATAACGCGATGGCTGTCCTAAAGGCCAAGTCAAGCCACTGTTGGACGGAGTCCTACAAGAAAAAGGCGTAGCCCAGACTCGCGTGCGGCATATTGTCCACATATGGCCATCACCCTGCTGCTGATGGCCATTTGAGCTCCTCGCTCATACTACATAAAGTGGTCTCGGTGATCTGCTCGCCTCCCGAGCCAAGACGAGGGCCTCGTGCGTGATTCCAGAACTTCGTCTATGCTGGCCCGCGCCCATGCCGAAGCCGAGCGCAACGAGTCCAGCCCAGGAGGGTAGGTTCTTCATTCGCGGGCTTTTGTGCACCTGCGCTGGGGCCCCGATTGTACTTGCGTCACCGGGCCTCGACGACATTTTATCGGTGCTGCTCGGGGCGAGCATCTCGGTGCTCATCCTGATGGCGGCATTTGTCGCTCGGGTACCAAAAACACTACTGGTGGTTGCCGTCGCTTCAGCGTTCGCCTCGGGGGTTCTGATCGGCTTTGAGCGCCTTGGTACGGCCCCACTAACCGCCCTGGCCTACGGCGTGATGTGCCTCGCTGTGCTCGAGGCCGCGGTGATTGCTGATGCTGGCCTGTACGGACATGGCCGCGACGAACACGCGCTCGTCGCGAGGGGCGCTGCCTATGGGGGGCTTGGGGTTTGGGTACTTGCGGCCCTCGATGGGGGTCCATTTTCGCTGCCGGGGCTCCTGTATGTGACCCTTGTTTCGTTGGTTTTGTCGGGCCGATGGGCCCTGGCCAAGCGTCGGCAGCGATTGCCCGTGCTCGTGGTGGGCTCGGTGGTCGGGCTGGTCAGCTTTATCGCCCTGCTCGCCGGCGGTTCATCGGTCGCCGGCGCTCTGGTACCGCTGATTACGCTACTGACGATCCACGCCCACCCCGGCAAGCACGGGTCGCCGTTTTGGTCGCTTATCACCGATCATCCGCAACGTCTGCTCGTCGGCACCTTCGCCCTGATGTCTGTGCTTGGCACCTTGATGCTCGAGCTGCCGCTTGCGGCCGCTGACGGTGTCGGGATTGGGGTTGCAGATGCACTGTTTACTGCGGTCAGTGCCGTCTGTGTCACCGGTTTAGCGGTGCTGGATACGGCGACCGACTTCAGTACGACAGGCCAATTCATGATCCTTGTGCTGATCCAGATCGGTGGGCTTGGCATCATGACGTTTTCAACGGTCATCCTGCGGGCGTTGGGACGTCGGGTGAGCCTTCGCCACGAGGGCGCCGTCGCCCGGATTCTCAGCCACCGCGATCGCGGTGGGGTTGTGGCGGTCGCACGCAAGATCATCCTATTGACAGTTATCAGCGAAGGCCTGGGGGCGTTGGCGCTATCATTCGGTTTTTGGGCTGCTGGGGACGCCCCCTTGCAGGCAGCGTGGCGTGGGTTGTTCACCGCGATATCGGCGTTTTGCAATGCCGGATTTGCGATACAGAGCACCAGCTTGATCCCCTACCAACACTCGCCCTGGATTTTACATACTGTCGCGCTGCTCATCATTGTGGGTGGATTGGCACCCATCGCCGCGCTCGTGTTGCCCGATCACAACAGTAGCGGCCCTCGCCGGTTTTCGCTGCATACCAAGCTCGTCGTGACAATGACGGGCGTCCTGCTATTCGCTGGGATGTTGTTTTTTGCTGCGTTTGAGTGGGACGGTGCGCTGGCTGGCCTGCCGCTATCCGACCGCCTGCACAATGCGTGGTTTCAGTCCGTCACCCTGCGGACAGCGGGGTTCAACTCGGTCGACCTCAATGGCGTGCAACCCCACAGTCTCATGATGATGCTCGTGTGGATGTTGATAGGCGGCGCCCCGGGGGGAACCGCTGGCGGCATCAAAGTCACGACAGTTGCTGTGATTGGCCTGGTTGTGATGAATTCGATCCGCGGGCGGTGGGGTGCCCAGGCATTTGGCCGGCGGCTTTCACCCCCCACGATTTACAAGTCGCTGGTGATTTCGGTGGTCGCCGGTGCGGCGATTTTTCTCGCTGCCATCTGCCTGCTCCTGACCCAGTCAACACCAGCCTCGGTGGCGATTTTCGAAGTTGTATCGGCACTCGGGACCGTCGGTCTCAGCATTGGTGGGACCGCGGCCCTCGACGGCGTCGGCCGAGCGGTCATCATCGTCTGCATGTTTGTCGGCCGCGTCGGGGCACTTAGTATCCTCATGCTCCTGCGCGAGGAGTGGTCCCAGGATGGGCTCGCGCGCCCGGTTGAGGACATTGACATTGGCTAATACCCACAGCATCGAGACCTGGAGATTTTATGCCTAAACCTGTGCAACAAGCGATCGTCATTGGCCTTGGTCAATTCGGCTTCACCCTGGCGAGGACACTCGCTGAACGCGATGTCGAGGTCCTCGCAGTCGACTTGCGGGAAGACCTGGTTCAAGCGATCGCCCCCTATGTGTCCGACGCTGCGTGCCTCGATGCAACCGAAACCGAATCACTCGCCAAACTCGCGCCAAAGCAGCGCGACTTTTGTATCTGTGCCATCGGCGATGATGCGCGTGACGCCACGATTTTATGCACGGCACTTTTACGCCAACTCGGCGCGCGCAGGGTGATCGCTCGGGCCAGCGACGAGCTCCTGGCCCGCATCCTCAACCTCGTTGGCGCGCACCAAGTCGTCAACCCCGAACGCGAGTTTGGCCAGCGCTTTGCCAACCAGATCCTCCATGCTGGACTGCTCGACGAAATGCGGCTCGGCGATGACATCGTCGTCAGCGAAGTCGAGTGCCCGCGAGCCTTTATCGGTCGTTCGCTACGGGAGTTGACCCTCCCCGCCCGGTTTGGCGTCACCGTCGTCGCCCTGCGCCGGCGCGATGGGGCGGTCAAAATGCCCGACCCCAATACCCCACTGGCCGACGGCGATGTGCTGGTGATTGTCGCCCGCGATGGCCAGGCCGCCAAGATGAGCGAGAGGAGCTGAGATGGACGTCCGCCGTGACCTTGTGATCTCGATGGGGGTGATGATCGCCCTGCCGTTACTCCTGGCCGCCAACGCGGTGATGCTCTCCACCCGGATGGGCCCCGCGATCGAGCGGGTCATCGCCGACAATGCGGTCTCGATGCGGGCCGCGGCCGAAGTCGTCGAAGTGGTTGCCGAGGCCCAGGCCGGGCCGCTCGACGACGCCGCCAAAACTCGATTTAATACCGCGTTCGAACGGCTGGCCGCCAACGTCACCGAAGACGGCGAGTTGCAGCGAATCGAAGCGATGGAGGCGGCACGTGCCAGCGCACTCCGAGGAGAGTCGCTGGCGGCCCGCGACGAAGTCACCGAGGCGCTAGCCCTGATCGATATCAACCTCGAAGCCATGCACCGGCGCAACGAAGAGGCCCGCCGCCTCGGCAATGCCAACGCCTGGGCAGCGGTATTTGCCGGAATCGCCGCTTTTATCGTCAGTCGTCTGATCGCCCGACGCCTGCGCCGACGGGTCATCGAACCAGTCTCGGACCTGTGGTCCGTCCTGCGGCGGGTTCGGGGCGGAGACAGTTTTGCCCGCTGCCGCGAGTTTGAGACGTCATCCGAGCTGCGTGATGTCCTCAGTGCCGTCAACGAGCTGCTCGACCAACGGGCACAAACCCACACAAATGCGCCTGGCTACGGTGAATGCGAGCGAGCTGCCCTGCTTGCATTACTCGAACAAAACCCCCAGCCAACCGCTGCAGTCAACCGCAACGGTGAACTCCTAGCAGCAAACCAGGCCCTCATGGAGCGGCTCGCAGCTGCCGACGCAGATGCCACACGGGTGCTGCTGCGGCACCCCGAACAGTGGGAACAAAGTCCCCTCATTGCCCGCACGTTGCCACTGTCAGGCGGGTTGGGGCATCTTGTGATGTTGACCTCGCCGCCGGAGGCATGACTGCTTATGGAGGGCTGTTTAGCGCCCCACTTGTTCTGACCTGGTTATCAGCCAAGATTTGGTAGTAAAATCTACCGTTGATAAAGATCACAGTCGCGCGCGCTGTCTGACCCCACAGTCTATAGTCTCGCGGACCATATACCATGGGGTAGAGCAGTTTGAGGGCATCGAACACCACATTACCGTTCTCACCGGCCACTGGTTGTATGTGTACCATTTCGAAATTCTCGTGGACTCTGCGAACACCGAGCGAACAGCCACTCAGGGTGGCCGTGATTACGGCTTGCGCCCCAGTGGGGAACGTTGTGGGCGCGACGTTCGCTACCTGTGCCGCAGGCACCTGTGTCGTCGGCACCCCGAGTGTGTGGACTTGGTAATAATCCGGACGTTGATCAGCGACTGCGTTAAACCGGCAGCGAACAACCTGGTTAAAATCTGGATCCACCTGGAAGTTGTAGAAACCGCCCCCTGCTTGAATCGGAGCGGTGGTCGTGATGACAAAATCCCGCATACACCTGGCGGGACTTCCAAGCAACTCGTGCCACGCAAGCTGGGGTGACATAGCCATGCTCGCCCCCTATTGATACTGCGAGATTGTTTTGAGGAGATCGGTACGGTTCACCAACTGCGACTTGACTTTGGTGTGTTTTGAGTGATCCCAGATCGTAATGCGCTCATACATCTGGTACGAACGCGCGGACATCACTTGGGTTTGGTTCGTGTTGAGCAGGTTCCGCGTCTCGGTTTCGGTCGTTTGAGTGCTCAGTGATATCGTCTCTTGGGTCGACGAAGAGGCCGAAAGCGAGGCCGTAAGAGATGCGGAAACTGGCCCCCAACCGGCACTTGAGCTGGTACTGAGTTCCGATGACATGGATTTCAAGCTCGACTGCGACTCTTCGACACCTTCATAAAAAGTCATCGTCCAGCTGCGCGACTCGTTGGGCAGCAAGTCGACGGATGCGGGCGACAGCTCCCACCAGCGCTCTCGCGTAATAATATTATGGTTACTGTCGAGCCCTTGACCGACAAGGTACATCGAGCCCGGGTCATTAAACGTCGGCTCTGGCAGATCGTTGGGCGCCTTAAGGCTATTGGCTGTCACGCGATATGTCGAGTCGCCCTTCTTAATCTTTTTGTGAAACACAAGCGAGCCCCCCTCTGTGAAAAGCACACGTAACTTCTGGCCAGGCTTGGGGACATTCTTCGGATCAAATGACTTCTTTTTACCCGCCTCAACATGGATGGTTGCATCTCTGCGAACAGTGCCATCCTCTTTTAGAACTTCAACCGTAACATCGACCAACAACTTGTTCTTGAATTGCATCTTTTTACTCCTCAACAGGAACTGCTACAACTTGACGCCGGGGCTCGACACGCCGAGCCCCGCCATCCATACGACCACACTAAAAGAAACCATCTTCAATGTCTAGCGCCAAACACAACTATTTTCTGGGTACTTAACACCACATCCTCCGGGTATTTAACACCACACATTCTCGACATTGAGGCTCTCTACTGACCGGCCTAGAGGCCTGGAAATTGACGGTACCGACCTATGGGGCAACCACGCTCCCGGCCAGCTCGCGCACACGAAAAGTACGCAGCCGGCTCGAAAATAGGTCTTCGCTGTCGGCCAGCCGGTTGGTAACACAGAAGTTGACGAATCCCAAAGAGTCTAACGCCGCCACCTCCACATGCTCGTATGTTCGCTACCCATACTGTCTCCACCCGATGCGTGCACTTGGCCGTTACTTAGAGAGTATACGCATTGTCTAGTCAATCTATTAGTCGAACCAATAGAGATTGACTTGAAACATCACATTTGCTCGGAACGGCCTCCCCCCTTGGAAGCCTTGGCCCGACGAGTTTCATAAGCCAAGTGTCATGGTTCCAGCTTCCGCTGCAGGCGAGAACGTCCTACTCGTCAATTTCGGCGCGGAAGCGATAGCCCACACCTGTCTCCGTGAGAATGTACCGCGGTTGCGCAGGGTCTTGTTCGATTTTTCGCCGCAGTTGAGCCATATATACACGGACGTAGTGTTCGTGTCCGGCGGAGTTGCGGCCCCACACACGTTTGAGAATTTGCCGATGGGTCAAGACACGCCCGGCATGTTCGACAAGTGTTGTGAGGAGTTTGTATTGTAGCGGTGTCAGGTGGACTTCGTCACCGCGCACGACCACACGCCTCGCTGCTAGATCGACCGTGAGCTCGCCAAGCTCAACCGTCGATGAGGTAGCATCGTCGACGTTTCGACGAGCATGCCGCAAAGCGACGCGCAGCCGTGCGAGCAACTCGCCAGCGCCAAACGGTTTTGTCAGGTAGTCGTCGGCCCCACGGTCGAGCGCCTCGATCTTATCCTGCTCCATCCCACGGGCAGAGAGCACAATAATCGGTGTTTGGGTCCATTCGCGGATCCGGCTCGTCACCTCGAGGCCGTCGAGGTCGGGCAAACCGAGGTCGAGCAGCACCACGTCGGGGTTATGGCTGGCCGCAAGGCTGATTCCCTCGCGCCCAGTCGCGGCCTCGATGACACGTAGCCCGTGACCTTCGACAAGCGCGAGCAAAAACCGGCGCATCGGTAACTCATCCTCAATGAGCAGTACTGTGTGCTTTGTTGTACGCATGCCTTACAGAGCTTCGGGCTCATCGAAAAACCCAGGGGCCGTCGGTGGGGGGGTCGACAACGGGATTGTAAAAGCAAACACTGCACCGGGTCCATCGCTGCGCTCGCTCACCCAAATTCGTCCGCCGTGAGCTTCGACCACGGCTTTGCAGATCGCGAGCCCAAGACCGGTGCCAGCGAGTTTTGCCGCCCCTTGCCCCCGGTAGAACTTGTTGAACAATTGTGCTCGGTCCGCCTCGGCCACCCCCGGACCGCGGTCGCGTACTTCAAATTGGATGTAGCCTGGCATCTGCAGTGCACACAACTCGATAGGCGTCCCCTCGTCGGTATATTTAATCGCATTCTCAATCAAGTTACTCAGTACAAGTTCGACCAACAAACCGTCGAATTTGACCAGCTCGATCTCAGGCGAGATTTCAACTTGTATCTCGCGTCCGCAAGTCCGGTGCTCGAGACGGCGCAGGGCGGTCCCGATCGCCTCTTCTGGCACGTGCCAATCGGTGTTGACCTTGCCATGTTCCCCTTCGATTCGTGTCATGGCGAGCAGATTGTTGAGCAGTCGACTGAGCCTGTCAGCCTCGTCGTGGATCGAGGAGAGCAGCTCCGAGCGCACGCTCGGGTCGATCTGTGCGTCGCGGTCGAGAAGGGTTGTGGCCGAACCCATGATCGACCCGAGTGGGGTACGCAGGTCGTGACTCACCGAGCTCAGCAGCGTATTGCGTAGACGTTCGGTCTCGGCCTCCATCTCGGCCTGTTTGTGGGCTGCTGCCATCCGGGTGCGTTCAAGTGCAAGTGCGACTTGGCCGACAAATGTTGCCAACAGTTGCCGCAGGCTGCGTCCCTGGATCGGTTGATATGCACTGACAACGATCTTGCCGAGCTGAGACTGGGTGCCGACAAGCGGGAACTCGAGCAACGAGGGCTCGCTCGCCGTGTGTGCCAACCCCTTGGTGGCCGGCTCGCCCGACTCGAGAATCGAGTGCGACGCGTCCTCATTGTTGAGAATCACCGAGACGTCGCAGCCAAATGCCTCACGGATCGAACTTGCTGCTGCAGCTGCCAGCATCTTCGTATCGCCCGACCCGACCAACTCGCGGGTCAGGCGGTAAAGCGCCGCCGTATGAGCTTCGCGCTCACGCGCGCGACGTGTCTGTAGACGTAAGCGCGCAGTCAAACTACTAAGAACAACGCCGACTCCGGCCATCACCGCAAAGGTAATAAGATAGCGAGCGTCCGCGACTTCAAACGTGTACTCGGGGACGACAAAAAAGAAGTTGTAGGCAGCGACCGCGACGATGGCGGTGAACACTGCGGGGCCGAGGCGTACCCAAAACGCAACCAGGGCCACCGCGAGCAAAAAAATCATCACCAAGTCGGGCTCGACAACATGGTCACGCAAGACGCTCGCAAGCACGATTGCACCTGCAACTGCAACCGTCCCCAAAGCGTACTCAACGAGGGAGTCGGTTGCGAGGCGCGACATGGGCAGAGCTTGCACTGTGACACGGGATCCGAGTTATGTCTTGCCATCGTCTTGTACGAGGACACGCGGATCAACCCAAACCCATATAATTATTGCAAAAATCAAGGCTACTTCCGCGTAGCGTATGATGTCTTCAATCATGGTGCACCAACGACGATAGGACATCGCGTATCAAGACGCGGTAAAGATCTCGAGACCCGTTATCAAAATCCTGTAAAAATTCTCATCGGCGACCTGTCCTTTATAGAAATTTGATAGCCGCAGAGTCGGTTTTTACAGCATCTTAACCCCGAACGATTCATGCTTGAGATGTGAACGCTCTTACCATGTTGGTGTTTGTCGCCCTGTTTGCCTTGGCAACGGTTGCGGTGTTGCTCTACCACCGCCTTGCGACGAAGGTCTAGCGACATTTATTAGGAAAGGTGAACTGCCACCTCGTCGTCACCCGAGGCAGCGGTGCAAGAAGCGAGCAATCTCAGCCAGCTCTTCGGGACAGACCGCGTGCTGCATGGGGTAGTCAAACCACGCGATCTGACGCTCCGGGTTGGCCGCACGCACCTGTTCGTAGGCGGCCTTACCCAGGAATACGGGCACAACCGGGTCTTGGCGGCCGTGGCAAAACAGCATGGGCGTCGCACTGTTTTGCGGTGAGGCCTCGCGCTCTAGCTGGTCGCTGAGCAGTAGGTAGGCGCTGAGCACCACGATCCCCGCGAGCGGCTCAGTCCAGCGCAGACCGGTGTGTAGCGACATGGCCCCGCCCTGTGAAAACCCGACGAGTACGATCCTCTCGCTCGGCACCCCGCGTTCGTTCTCGCGTTTGATCAGGGCCTCGATTTGCGCCTGGGATGTGCGAATGTCGGGCTCGCTGTTGCGTACGCCATCGAAGCTGAGCGAGAGGATGTCGTACCACGCCCGCATCACAAATCCCCGGTTGATGGTCACCGGGCGATGCTCGGCGTGGGGCAGGATAAAGCGGGTATGGGGCAACTTCATCAGTGGCGGGATCGGCTCGAAGTCATGGCCGTCCGCGCCGAGTCCATGCAGCCAGATCACGCTGGAGGTTGCGTCCGGGGGGCCGAGCTCGATGCAGTCGAGGTACACGCCTGGGTGACTACCACGGCTTCACTCGTTCGCGGTGGTTTTTGGTCGAGGGCCACGCCGCCGCAACGCTGCTCGGCGAGGCGTGAACCGACCTGATTGTGGGGACAAGTTTGGACGGACCAGTAGCGAGGGGGCAACTTCAGTGCAGACGGCGACGTGCAAGACGAGGTGCACGGACCAGGCGTCACTGCGCACACAGGCGCAACACGACGAAGTCCTCCTCGCCGATGTGCGGGTTTCCATGCATCCCGAGGCTCGCCATTCCCGAGAGGTAGAGGTTGTCACCCGCGTCGATGGTGATCCCTCGCGGGATGTCACCACCCCCATAGCCTAGTCGTCAAGACCCGCCAAGACTCTCAAACATCGGCAAAGAGACGTCGTGACAAGAAAATCCACGGGCTAACGCAGCTTCGCCGCGCGCGGGGGGACCTGCGCCTCGGGCAGGCAGTAGCCGCGCTCGACCCCGAGCTGCTTGTTCGCCTCGGGTGTCGACTGGGTCATGTCGACCCTGGCACACACAAACGCGTCGGGGCACTCCGCCTTCTTGGTGCACAATTTGGTGCACTGCGGGCCCTTCGTAACCGCCACGCAGTTGTCCGCCGGGGCTTTGCAATCGGTGACTTCTTTGCAATCGCCGCCAAGCTCGACGGAGTTCTCTTTGTCGCAGCCGAGCACGAGGCCAAAAACGAGGATGGAGACGAGTCGCATACCGCCACGATACCACCACAAGAGCGTTGAACACCACCGGGTCGATCCGGCGCGGCGCCGCGCCGCTGAGCTGGTCGGTAGCGTTGACCAGAGCATTCGGGCGCTATCACCATCGAAAGTCGCCGCACCCCCCAAGTCACCTCGAAAACTGCGACGTGGTGTTATCGCGGGCCTCGGGAGAAGTTAGCATCGTCGCAATCTTCGACACCTCTGTACACGAGCCCGTCTCCACACACGTTCGGCTGGCAGCTATTTGTACACGCATCTTGATCGTTCCCGTTGCCGTCATCGCAAACTTCTTGACTGTGCGATCAACATCAGATGCGCCCGCCCCGGAATAGTGTCTAAATGTAAGGCTCGACTCCGCGGGCATCTCTTAGCTAGTTCCCGTTTTTCAACAGCGCCAGCAAGAGCGGAACCACCATTCGGTCTTTCGCGCGACCGGTGGAGCCCTTGAGCTCAATCAACGTCGGCAAGTCGAGGATCCGAAGCTTGAGATCGTCAGCCTCGATCTCGATGGACTTGGGTAGTAAGTCTTGGTTCCCGCGACCGTCGTGGAAGCCCGGGTTCTCGCAAATGGCTGGTCGGAGAAATCGACCGGTTCACGCCACTATGGGCCCGCTAACCCATGCCCAACTACTACCTTGTCTGCTACGATGTCGCCGAGCTCGCTTACAAATCTCGACCCGTGCCAAAGATACTCTCCACACTTGGACACTTCGATAGAATCTCAACCCGCGCCGTCGCCTGCGCTTGAGTGTCGGAACCCGCTTGTGCTTCTGGGTCATTTGTCGATGGATCGGGCGGAAAAGACGCTCCGATACCTTCCAAAGAGACCTCTTTACCCTCCCGAACCTCGCGGAGCGCCGCTTCGATGTCTCCACGCCGCTCCTTTTGCCAAATCACGACCTGCTCGCCGACGTATAGACACCCCTCAACCATTCGTACTTTGCCAGCGACCCGGGACTGCTCAGCTATCACGTTGGCTCCTGCCGGAAGCTCGGGCCAAAAAAATACCCATGTGCCGTCAATCTGTGTCGAAATGAGGGTACTGTTCTCGCTATTTGCGGGCCGAGTCTCCTCCTTTGCCGGAGGCGAAACCTCTTGTTTGGCCGAGGAGGGCGCAGCTTTGCGGTGACTTTGTCCGCCCTCACACCCGTTCAAGGTGAGCGCGCCGAGTACGATGAGTCGATATGGATGTCGCACGATGGATGTATAGACCTTTGTGTGTGTAGGATCCAGGGCGGCGTTATCGATTGGAGGTTACTCGGGTTCAGGTTCGGGGGCGTCGGTAGAACAGCCGGGGACCAACCACAGACGTTCCGTCGCAGCGCTCCGCACCCGCGAACGGGCTTGGGTACGAGTACACGGCTCCTTGCTCATTCGGCGGACCCGTGAGTCGGCGGGTTAGCGACGGCTCGTTTGAGCCACTCGTGCTCTCGACATCACCGGAAGCCCTGGTCGCCAACTGTTCGTTCGTCAACAGGGTAAAGGTCGGTTCCTCGTTCACGTGTCCGCACGTCCAAGTGTTACGTAGTGTTGTGCGCTTCGAAATCTTGGTGAAACGTCCGGGCCCAAACCGACACTCGAACACATTGGCATCGATCACGATAGCGGGTCTCGCTCACGGGCTGTGATGCGCTGTCACGCACGCGCTCGAGCGGACATGTGCGCAAAGAAAGCCGGTCAGCCGACAGGTCATACGATTGGGGGCTACCGGCCCACGGGACTGTCGAATCACCGACAGCGCCCATCTCAAACATGTACATTCGGACAGATCATGAATCGTTCCAAACTCTGCCCTGCCCTCGTCCTCGCCCTCACCCTCCCCGCCTGCGGAGACTCCTCTGCCACCACGCCCGCAACGGGAAGCGAATCAGACAGTGTAACGGCCACGAGTGAAACCACGAACGCGACAACCGATGATACGACAACGACTGGTAACGAAACCACTGTCGGCTCGGATTCTGGTACCGACTCAGACAGTGAGGGCCCGACGACCGAGGAGCCGACCACGGAGGATCCTACGACGACAGGGGAGCCGACGGAATGTGGGAATGGCATCGTCGAGGACGGCGAGCAGTGTGATGTCGGCCCGGAAAATGCTGACGATGGTGTATGCACAACCTTGTGCACGCTAGCGACGTGCGGCGATGGCTTGGTTGGCCCAGGCGAGGGCTGTGACGACGGCAACAACGACAACGACGACGGGTGCAACAACGAGTGTGCGCTAGCCTCGTGTGGCGACGGCGTGTTGTTTGGTGAGGAGGAGTGCGACGATGGCAACGACGACAATACCGACGGCTGCCTCGATACATGTGTGCTACCCACCTGCGGCGACGGATATATCCAAGCCGGTGTCGAAGCCTGCGACGACGGCAACGCCGAGGAAATCGACGCTTGCCTGACCAGCTGTGAGGAAGCGAGCTGCGGCGATGGACATGTCTACGAAGGTGTCGAGGAGTGCGACGATGCCAACGACGAGGACACCGACAACTGCTCCAACGCCTGTCTTCAAGCGACATGCAGCGACGGCGTAAGTAACGGCGACGAGACCGATGTCGACTGCGGAGGATCGACCTGCGATGCCTGTGCCAACCAGGCGGGATGTGCCCTCGACGAAGACTGCATGTCGGGCTACTGCGTCGAGGCAACGTGCCAAATGCCGCGGCACTGCCGAGACGTCCTAGACTTCGGCTACACGGAAGACAGTGTCTATACAATCGATCCCGACGGCGACGACGACCAATACGGCTCCGTCGATGTGTTCTGCGAAATGACATTTGAAGGCGGAGGGTGGACAGCAATCTACAACATGATGGAAAAGCCAGGTAACAATGCAGCGGCAGCCGAAATGTACACCTCCATCACCAACTTTGCCCCGGTGCAAGTGGTGCTCCCCGACTCGACAAGTGAAGCGATCTACAGCCAAGGCCTGCAGCTGTCCGACCTGACCGAGGTTGTATGGGGCTGGGCACCAGCAGCCGACAGCGATGTCACCCGCTACGGAAGCCTGACCCAAATGAGCCTCGAAGGGGCGTGTTATGTCGAGAGTTATTGCGGCAATGGAACAACAATCGGCACATTAACCGCCCAGCCAGACAACCTGTCAAAGCCGTACCAGACGGGAAACAGCCCCGGGTACCCACACGTGGGAATCGGGTTTTCAGGCCAGGTCATTGTGTGGGGATATGATCGCAATAACTCGAGTTACGGCCACTGGGGTAATTGGTTGACGACGAATGCTTGCTGCAATGCCGGCAATGAGATTGGGGTGATGACGCCTGGCTGGCGGTATACGATTTATGTTCGGTAGGTGGGCGCTTCGGTGTCGGTCGCCAATACAAGGTGAATTCGCACCTCGCCCTTCCGCCACCCAGCTGGCAGTTATCACCGGCGGACTGATAAGCTCGGGCTGTCAAGGAGCGGAGTAACGATGCTGGCTTGGTGGAAATCTAAGCAACGTTATCGAAAGATTCGTCAAGCGATATTCAAGGGAGACGAGCCAACTGTGCTTCGCCTGCTAGTCGACCCAACCCCTATCAATGAAGTGAAATCCAACATCCCGTTGGTCGCGTTGGCGGCCCACTTCGGACTCGAGCGGGTTTGTTTGCTGTTGTTGGACCGGGGGTCTGAGCATCTACGCCCAGGATCGAGTGTATTGGCCCTTGAGCGCGCTAGCGAAGCCGGCCATATTACTCTCATGAGGATGCTCTTGAGCCGAGGGGTCTCGTTGGGGCGCTCAATCAAGTTCGCTGGCATCGCGGGGTGCGTAGAGGGGCTTGATCTTCTACACATACACGGGGCCCGCCCGCAGGACGTTCTTACCCCTCCGATTGCTGTTGATCGACTGCCGAAACCCACAAAAAACTGGCTGAAAGCTCGTGGAGTCGACCTGAACAATTGGAGTGACTCGCAAGCTTGACGAAGGTGTCGCAGCCGAATTCCTTTAGCCGACTGGCTCTTTTTAGCGATGAAGTCCGAAAAAAATAACATCCCCAGGACCGTCCGCTACCCACCCACCGAACCAACCGCTACACTCGCCCCGTGAGCAGCACTGGTAGGAATCGGAAATGTCCGGCGCCTACACGTGCCGCTCGTTGCTGGTGATCCCGATCTTGTGGAGCGTTGCCGGCGACGGGGGATAGAGCCTCCTAAACACTGCCCATCCTCGCAGAAATCAACTTAGTCTGACTCCGCTAGGTTTAAGGTTAGGGTTTTGGCGAAGCGGCCCGAAGCTCGACTGCGACCGTTTCGCCCTCGACTTCATTCGTCATGATCGTCAGGCGAAACCGACCCGGCTGCGTCAATTCAAATGTGCTGGTCGTGTCCGCATCAAAAGCCACCCCCACTGCTGCCTGACCATTCTCAACCGCGTTGGGGATATCGCCGTGAAATGGCGTCGTGACAGGTTCTTCTGCCCATTGCTCATCTTGGCAACCGACGATACGAACACCGCGACCACCTTGGATCTCAATTTCGTAGTGGCCGACCTGGAGGTCAACAACTCGCGTGATCGACAGGGCTCCACCATCGAATCGGGCCGACGTAGGAGCCTCGCATGTCACCGCAGCGAGTTCGAAGAAGTCGGTGCCGTCGTCGGACGGTAAGAAGGGTGCATCGCAGGCTCCACGGCCCGGGTAAGCGTAGGGGGCCTCGCGTTCATATGTCTCGGCGAGCTGCTCGATGGTCGTTCCGTAGACGGCTTCGACGGCTTCCCCAGTTAATACGCGACGGATTTTTGCATAGCCGTGGCGTTCGATCAGCCAGCGGACAAAGTGCCCGGCGGTATTGTAGGGCAGGTCCTCAGCCTCGCTACGCTCGAGTGCTTCGAGGACCGAAACATTTCCCCGGTAGGTTCCCCGACGCTCGAATGCGGTGGCAATCCCCTCACTCCAAAACAACGGAGGTGAAGCGAACCTGTCAACTATTGCATGCACAACTTCGTGATCAACGGCGGACCAACTGGTGCGGATATACCCTTTGCTCGGCGAGTAGCAGCCAAAACCGTTACAGCCGGGCACGGGGAGCTGGTCGAAGAGGTAGATCTCAATCAGGTCGTCGGAATCAGCGTCGAGGGCTTGTTCGATATGGGCGATGTGTTCATCGAGCCACACGAGCTCGCCGGCACAGGGACCAACGCCGAAGTCGGACCCGATTGCGGCCTGCTCGGTAACGTACTCGAGCTCGGGGAGGTCCTCGGTGCAGGAGCACAGCAGGCTTGCCGCAAGCACAACGGACGCCCGGTCCGCTGGCCGTGCGGCTGGGCTACGACAAAGAGCACCTGATGGCCACTTCATGCCGACACGTTCATGCGCTTGAGCTTCCGATAGAGCGTCGCTACGCCGATGCCGAGCGCGGTCGCGGCACGTTGCTTGTTGTCGCCGTGCTGGGCCAACACCGCGCGGATGTGCATGGCCTCGACCTCGCGCAGCGTCATGTTCTCGGTTACCGCGAGCGGCGTCGTGCTCCGCACCCCCCGGACCTCCTCCGGCAGATCCGCAGGCTCGAGCAGCGTCGGCTTGCCGACGACGAGCGCGTGCTCGATCGCGTTCGCTAGCTCCCGCACGTTTCCAGGCCACGAATGGGCCAGCAGGGCGTCGGCAAACAACCTGCTCAACCGCGGGCTCGGTCGCCCCATCCTCTCCGCGAGCATCTCCACGAAGCGCCGTGCCAGCGGGAGGATATCGGGGCGGCGCTCTCGCAGCGGTGGGATCCGCAGCTCCACTACACGCAACCGGTAGAACAGATCCTCGCGAAACCTCCCCTCCTTCACCTCGGTCGCTAGCTCGCGGTTGGTCGCCGCGATCACGCGCACGTCGACCGGGACCTCGGCGCTCTCGCCGACGCGCCGGACGGAGCGCTCCTGCAGCACTCGCAGCAGGCTGACCTGCATCGAGGGCTCCAGCTCGCCGATCTCGTCCAGGAAAATCGTGCCTCCCGCTGCGGTTTCGAACAGCCCTCGACGACTCCGCTGCGCGCCAGTGAACGCCCCTTGGGCGTGCCCGAAGAGCTCGCTCTCTAGCAGGGTCGGCGTGAGCGCGCCGCAGTTGACCGCGACAAAGGGCCCCGACGCGCGCTGGGATGACTCGTAGATCAAGCGAGCAACGCGCTCCTTCCCCACGCCGCTCTCACCGCTGATCAGCACGCTGCTGTCGGTCGACGCGAATCGTCGCGCGATCCGCAGCACGCGCTTGAGCGCTTGGCTGCGCACAACCATGCCGGCGGTCTCGCGCATCGTCCACGACTCCAGATCTTCGCGGCGGCGGTCGCTCGATGGCTCGAGGCGCGCGAGTCCGCGGGTCGCCGCCGCCATCGCGGTCTCTACCGAGCGTGGCTGGAAGTAAGACAACGCGTCGGCGTACTCGGCCCCCCATCCCTCGGCGGTACGTACCTCACACAGACAGCTCTCGGCGCCCGCGCCCGCGCAGCTGCGCTCGACGCAGTAGATCTCTTTTCCAAACGCGTAGCTGAGGAAGCCGCTTACGATCCCCTGCAGCGTCCAGCACACCGGAGCGTTGTGCTGCCCGATATGAAGCAGGTGCTGCTCGGCCTCGTAGCACTCGTGCCACCAGGACGCCGCGAAAGGCGGGTTCGGGTCATCGGGCTTGTCGGGTACGACCTCGACTCTCGTCAGCCCGAGCAGACCGACGAGCCGCGCGCCCGAGAGCTGCCAGTCCCGCCGAGTGTCCCACGGAAGCGCGTGGCGGAGGTTTTGGGCGAGGCTGCGGCCGAACGCGTGACCGAAGCGGGTCAGGGTCCGTCGCGCGCCGTCGAGGCCGAGCGTCTGGATAAGCTCGCGTCGAAGCAGCCCGAACGAGACGTTGTCGAAGATGACCGCGCGTCGCCGCGCGAAGGTGACGAGGCCCTGCGAGGCGTTGTAGTCGAGCAGTTCAAAGAGATCGTCTAGCTCGGTGAATTTCATTTTGATAATACCGTTTATCACTATAACTATCATTATGATAAAAACTGAAACATATTAATCACAAACACATGAAATTAAAAGACAATCAATAAATGGTCTGAGTTGTGCTTTACCTCTGAAGCGAGGGCCGCCATGACCAAAACCACCATCCTCCGAAACACTCTCCTGACCTCGCTGCTGGCTGCCGTGCTCGCCGCGCCCACAGCCCACGCGCACGGGACCACCGCGTACACAGACGAGGCCGAACTCAGCTACACGAACGCCGACTGGATGGCGCGCGTCGACAACGACACGAGGCTCAGCATGCTATCGATCCCCGGCACCCACGACACGATGAGCTACGGCTACGAGAGTGACGAGTTCTACGACTACGTCGTCACGCAATCGCTCGACCTCACGACCCAGCTAGAGGCAGGCGTCCGCGTGCTCGATATCCGCGCGCAGCTCGACTACGACAACGGCGGAGACCAAGAGATCCAGATCAACCACGGCGTCATGGACGTGAACTCGACCTTCGAAGAGGTCATGGTCACGGTCAATGACTTCCTCGCAAAACACTCCGGCGAGACCGTGTTGATCCGTTTCAAAAACGAGTGCAGCGACTGTGACGACTACGAGTCGGAGTATCTCACGGAAGCCTACGAGGCGACTGGAGTGTACCCGAATCACCCCGGAGTCGCCGACGTGGCCAACCGCATCGCGTTCAAAGACAAGTTCGAGCACCACCTCGACCCCTCGGGCCTCGACCTCGGCGGTCGCGTCTGGAGGCCCTCGACGCCGTGCCAGGGAGATGAGAACCCCACGCTCGGCGAGCTGCGCGGCAAGGTCGTGATCATGGACAGCTACCAGCTCGAGACAGAACTCATCCCCGGCTTCGGAGACAACCTCGGTTCGGACTACGCGTGCATGCAGTACGACGACAGCAACGGAACGCTCAACATCCAGGATGAGTACGAGGTCGACGGGCCGCTCGGGATCCAAGAGAAGTGGGATCAGATCCGCGACCACCTCGAGACCACCGATAGCGGCAGCCACAACGGCATCTACATCAACTATCTGAGCGCCAACGATTTTGGCAGTGTGCCGCCGTACCGCGTCTCCAGCGGGCATTCAAACTGGGGCTGGGACGCCAACAACCTGGGGACCTGGGTCACGTTCTGTAACCACAGCGAAGTGGAGGCGGCCTACCCCGATTTCTCCGTTAGCTACTCTTGGCCCGACTGCCTCGTGATCTTGGAGGGCACGAACGTGCTCACGATGGACTACATCGAAAACGGCAACCTCGACCGCGTCGGCATCGTCATGTCGGACTTCCCCGGGGCCGGGCTGCTCGAAGCCATTATCAATACCAACTCGCTCGCGGAGGAGACGCTCACGTGGACGCCGGTCTCTGGGGCGCTCACGCAGGTCGCCGTTGGTGACGGCGAAGTCTGGGGCGTCAACGACGAGAACAAGGTCTACCGCCACAACGGCGCGGGCTGGACCAATGTCCCGGGCTACCTTACGCAGGTCTCCGTCGGCGCGGGGCAGGTCTGGGGCGTCAACGCGAACAACCAGATTTACTACCGTGATTTCGGGGACACCGGCTGGACGAGCGTGTCAGGGATCCTCAAGCAGGTCTCGATCGGACCTGACGGCGACGTGTGGGGTGTCAACCCCGCGGGCCAAGTCTACCAGCGCGTCGGCGACGGCTGGGTCAACGTGTCGGGAACCCTCGCGCAGGTCTCAGTCGGACCCCAGGGCGAAGTGTGGGGCCTCAACTCGAGCGGGCAAGTCTACCGCTACAATGGCGACAACACGTGGGCCCTTCAGCCCGGCTCGCTCGCGCAGATCTCGGTCGCGCCGGACGGTGAAGTCTGGGGCGTCGACGCCCAGAACCAGATCTACCGCTACAACGACACGACTCCGCGGACGCGCACGCTGATGTCCGGCGTGCTCAATCACGTCTCGATCGGCGACGACGGCCAAGTCTGGGGTATCAACCCCAACGACGAGATCTTCCGAGCGACCGATGGCTCCTGAAACGCGTGATACTCCAAACGACGAGCCGCGCCGACGCCCGGCTCGTTGTGTTTGCGATCCGTCATCTTGGAGAACGGCACCCAATGGCGCCGTACTCGATACAGGACACCCACGGAGTCAGGATTTGCCGACCCGCCGTAGATGCTTGGGCTCATAGTCTTGAAGCTGGTTTTGGCTTCAAACGCGGCAAACGTGGTCTGAAACTCATCGAGGTTGCCGGCGAGTTGCTCGAGCCGGGCGGGCAATCCGCCCGCGAATGGTCCTAGCCGCCTTTGATGGCTCGATCCGACGGCCACCGAGGTCGCGGACGAGGGCGCCGTGTTTTTGTAACACCCGGTACAGACGCTCGACGTTTTCCTCGGACTGCTCGTGCACGATGTCGAGGTCGCGGGTGGTCGTCGGTGCGCCGTGGAGGACAACGCCACCGATGACGACGAACTTCACGTCAGCTCGGGTGAGTGCCCGCATGAGAGCTTCGAGGTCAGCGGTTGGCGGCAGCATGTCGGAGGCGTGCGAGGGTTGCAGCTGCGCGTGTGCCAGCCCGGAGGCGCTCGATCGGCGAGAGAGAGCAGGACCACTTGAGCAGGGTTTTTGCCACGGGCGCCAGGACTCATGTTCCTAGGCAAGGCCGCCTACGAACAAGTACATGCGGCGAACCCCGAGCGTCCGAGTGGGGGGTCATGGGCGCACTGTATTGCACGGTGGTCTCACGCTCGAACTGATCGCTGAGCAGCAGGTAAGCGCTCTGAGGACAACGACCTCCTGCAAGTAATTCGGTCCAGCAGGCCGGTATGCAGCGACATGGCGCCACCCTGTAAGAACCGACGAGCACGATCTTCTCGCTTGGAGACCCCGAAAAGTCCCCCCAGTCGAAGCCCTCTTCCGGAGCCCAAGCTCACGACCACACGGCAAACTAAATATGAGGGCGCACACCCACCCCCCAAAAACAATTGATCGTTTCCCCCATACCACCGACTAAAAGAGGCAAGTCCCTCATCACAAAAACATATCGACAAACCATGCGCGATATGTTCCCCTACGCTCAAATCCATGCAGCCGCCCTCCTACCCACAATGGTTTTGCCAACGTACAGGCTTTACCCCGCACCCCTGGCAAACACAGCTCGCGGCTGGCACTCGCCTGTCGGATCGCCTGATTCGGATCCCCACCGGGTTTGGCAAGACACAGGGGGTTTTGGGCGCTTGGGCCTACAATCGGTTGGTTCGGCGCGACAGCTCATGGCCCCGTCGGCTCGTCTTGTGTTTGCCGATGCGTGTTCTAGTCGAGCAAACCGAAGCCTCGGTGCGTTCGTGGCTTGCCTCGGATGAATTGCTTTGGCAACCCGGCACACCCCACCGTGGCAAAGTTGGTGTTCACTGCCTCATGGGTGGCCGCTGTGCCGACGACTGGCATCTTTACCCCGAGCACGAAGCTGTGCTTATCGGCACCCAAGATATGCTGCTCTCCCGTGCGCTCAATCGCGGGTACGGCTGTGCTCGTGGGCGCTGGCCGATGGAGTATGCACAGCTTCACCACGACGCTTTGTGGGTGCTCGACGAAGTTCAACTCATGGGTGTTGGCCTGGCCACGTCCTGCCAACTTCAGGCGTTTCGCAAGCGTTTTTACGACCGGGGTTTTCGCCCGGCTGCCAGCTGGTGGATGTCTGCGACCTTGCAACCCTCGTGGCTCGCCACGCTCGACCATCGCCCCGCGGTCGAGCAACTTGCCGAGGACTGCCTGCGGATCCCTGCCGCTGCCCGTAAAGGGGCACTGTGGGCGGTTGAGAAACCATGCTCGGTTGCGGAGATCCCCCAGGCCAAAGACAAAAAACTCCAGACCTGGGGCGCCCAGTTGCTGGCCCTGCACAACGAATCCCAAGCCGGACCCCACGGTCGCGTGACCCTGGCGATTGCCAACACGGTCGACCGCGCCGTTGCCCTTTACAAGTACTTGCATAAGCAGCTTACCAAGGCGAAGGGAGCCCCTGAACTCCGCCTGGTCCACAGCCGGTTTCGCGGACACGAGCGGGCCAGTTGGCGAACGTCGTTTCTCAACCGCGACGCCTGCTCGCCCACCGCCGACCGGATTGTCGTGGCAACACAGGTGGTCGAGGCCGGTGTCGACATGAGTGCGACCACCCTTGTCACCGAGCTTGCGCCCTGGTCCTCGCTGGTGCAGCGATTTGGCCGAGCCGCGCGGTATGGCGGCAGTGCGAAGATTGTCGTGGTCGACCGCAAGCTCGATGCAAAGTCCTCCGCTCCATATGAGGCACCCGAGCTGGCGGCCGCTCGCCGGGCACTCGACAAACTCACCGATGTCTCCCCGCGCAGCCTCGAAGCGTTTGAAGAGCGCCTCGAAAGCGACGAGCCCGAGCTGCTGGCCGAGCTTTACCTCTACGCGCCCGACCATATCCTGACGCCCGAAGAGTACGATGATCTGTTTGACACCGGCCCTGATCTCACGGGGGCCGACATCGATATCAGCCGGTTCATCCGCGAGGGTGACGAGCGCGATGTGTTGGTGTTTTGGGACACACTCGCTGCCGAGCAGCCTCCGCCCATCACGCGCCAACCCAGTCGCAACGAGCTTTGCCGGGTGCCTGTCAAGCAAGCCAAGGCCTGGCTGTTTCAGGGCTCCAAACGCCTCCACCGCGCCTACTGCTGGGACTACCTCGAAGGCGCCTGGGTGCCGCTGCAATCGGACCATGTCTACCCCGGCCAAACAATACTTGTTGATGCAACAGCTGGCGGATACAACCCGACGGTTGGCTTTGACTCCAAGTCGAAAAAGACGGTCTCAGTTGTCGACAGCGACAGCGACAACGCTCCCACGCTCAACGAACTGGCCGACAGGTCTGATAGGTCCCAGGGTGACGAAGGCCTCAGCGAAACCGATGACGGGTTTCGCACAATTGCGACCCACGGGGCAGAGGTTGCCGCGTATGCTCGGGAGCTTGCCGCCGGCCTCGACCTCCCCACGACCTTGTGTGACGCACTCGACATGGCCGGTCGTGCCCACGACCTGGGCAAGGCCCACCCGGCATTTCAACACGCGATCAAAGACGGCCTAGACAACCGTGTCGACCTAGCCAAGGCACCGAATCCAAGTTGGCGTCGGGGAGCAAACATTTTTGGGCCCCGCCGTGGGTTTCGCCACGAGCTCGCAAGCACGCTCGCGTTGTTTGAGTGGCTCCACCGGATCGACCCCCATCACCCCGCCCTGCTCGGCCCTCACCGGCAGCTCGTCGAGCTCGATGTACTTGCACCAACTTTACCGGCACCCGAGGAACGACTTCCAACGACTGAGCCGCTGCACAGCGAACTGGCCCAACTCGATGCAGCTGCATTTAACCTCGTCGCCTACCTCGTGTGTTGCCACCACGGCAAGGTCCGGGCCACCTGGCAGGCAACGCCCCACGATCTCGATACCCATCGCCCAACGAGCCATCCACAACTCGCAATCGAGGGCGTACCCCTGCGCGGTATTTGTGAGGGCGACAGGCTCCCCGAAATCGACTACAGCGGCCCTCCCGGCACACGCCTCCCGAGCCTTCAACTCCACCTCGACCCGGCCACCACGGGGCTCTCAGGCCGTTACGGGCAGAGCTGGACTGAACGCACGCTAGCCCTTCGCTCCCAGTATGGTCCGCATGCGCTGGCCTACCTCGAAACTCTCCTGCGGGTCGCCGACATTCGCGCGTCCGCACAGATCCGCACAGCCGACCCCCTGCTCGCGGAGGCTTTGCGATGAGCATGTATGCACATCGTCTCCCTAGTTCCCGGGCTCGCACCGCCGCCTACCGGCAAGGCCTTGCGAGAATCATGTATACACATCGCCTCCCTAGAACCCGGGCTCGCACCGCCGCCTACCGGCAAGGCCTCGCGGGAATTATGCATAAACATCGGACGAGGGCTATCGGGGCACGCTCACTCACACCCGCTGCTCTCCTGCTCGCCGAGGTTTACCCATGAGCATGCATGTACATCGTCTCGCCGGTTGCACCCCGACGCCGCTGGCCCACTACCTCAAAGCTCTCGCAGTGCTCCGCCTGGTGTCGACGGTCGACCCCACCGCCCGCGGGATGTGGCGCGGACAGGTGTTCAACCTGGTGACCACACTCGATCGCCAACAGTTGTGCGACTTCTTCTTGCACAACTACTGCCCCACACCCATGGTGTCGCCGTGGAACGGAGGCAGTGGGTTTTATCCCAAGGACAACAAATCGGGGATCGACCCGGTTGCCAATAGTACCTGCCCGCGGCTGGCCGATTATCGCCGGGCGATTGCCCTTGGTCGCTCGTTGGTGGGCACAGCGGCCACCGCCCCCAAAAAAGACGACAAGTACCAACTCCTGCGCAACGTCCGGCAGGCAGCGCCACCACGCCTGCGGGCCTTCTTTGACGCAGCGGTCGTCCTAACCGGCGACGGCGAGCCTCGCTATCCGGCGATCCTGGGCACCGGTGGCAACGACGGGCGCCTGGACTTTACCAATAACTTTATGGCGCGCCTGGTCGACTTGTTTGATATGCAACAAAGTCCGATGGCTCCCAACCCCTGGGCCGCGGCGCACCTCGAGTCGGCCCTGTTTGGCGCACCCACACCCCAGCTGCTTGGGAGCTCTGTCGGCCAGTTTTTGCCGGGCAATGCCGGCGGCGCCAATGCCAGCTCGTCGGGGTTTGATGGCCCGTCGCAGATCAACCCCTGGGACTTTGTCCTGATGCTCGAAGGCACTCTCAGCCTCCGCAGCTCAGTGGTCCGCCGCAGCTCCGTCCGCGAGGCCCCCCAGGCAGCTGCCTCGTTTGCGGTGCGTTCCGAAGCCTCGGGGTTTGCCAGTGCGACCGAAGGCGACAAAACCCGTGGCGAGCAATGGTTTCCGCTGTGGGAAAATCCTTGTACGATCAACGAAGTCCATCAGCTGTTTGCCGAGGGCCGTTGCCAGCAGGGCCGCGGCTTTGCCGGCAAGCCCCTCGAGTTTGCCCGTTCGATCGCTCGCCTCGGCGTGTGTCGGGGCGTCGCGGCGTTTGAGCGCTACGGGTACATCGAGCGCAATGGCCAGGCCAACCTCGCCACCCCGCTCGGGCGTTTTACCGTGTTGAGCAACCGCGCGGTCCCGTTTCAACACCTGCTCGACGAGGTCGCTCCGTGGGTCGAACGCCTGCGGCAGATCGCCAGCGACAACCACGCACCGGCGAGTTTCAAAGCGGCTGCCCGACACTGCGACGAAGCCCTGCTCGCCTGCTGTCGCCCCGGTGACACGCCGCGGGCCTTTGCAACCCTCCTGTGTGGCCTCGGAGAGGCCGAAGCCCTCGCCCTGCGCAGTCCCAAGTTCGCCGCCAAAAAACGCCTACGTCCGATTCCCCGGCTCTCACTCCAGTGGCTCGACGCCGCCCATATCGAACGCACGTGCGAAGGCCGTCTCGCGCTTTCGCTGGCCAACCTCCACGGCTGCAAAAGTTCAAAATACGCCGACCCAGACGACCCGATCCGCGGGCACTGGTACGCGCTCGTCCACCAGGGGAAATATTGTACATTCAAGGTTCAAAGTGAGGAAATCCACCGTGGGCCCCACCAGGTGTGCGTGGGTCGCAACCTCGCCGCCGACATGACCTCGGTCCTCAAGCGCCGGCTCGTCTGTCGCGACGCGGGAGGCACAAGCCTCGGCCTCAAACCGCTCGGAGGGTACGCGGCCCCACTCGCCGACATCGCGGCATTTGTTGCTGGTACAACCGATGACGCAACCATACTCGGCCTGTGTCGCCCCCTGTTTGCCCTCGACTTCAACGAGCTGTGTGGCCGGGAACAGGTCAAACAGTCCTCTTCCGCAAACGTACAGCCAACGGCAAAGGTGCAGGTCGACCCGGCCTTCGCCCTACTCCGACTTGCACATCCACTCGCGCCCACTGTCGATCCAACAAGCCCGCTCGACCGCATCACCCTCGACCCGTCGTGCCTGCATCGGCTACTCGCCGGAGACCTCAGTGGTGCAGCAAGGGTCGCAAAAAACCGCCTGCAAATCGCAGGACGCTTGCGTGTACAAACAATTATGGGCAGCCGCGCGCAGGCCCACCGCCTGGCCGCGAGCCTGCTGTTTCCGATCCGCTTTGGGGACCGCTTTGCCCTGCAAAAGCGCGTCTTCAAACCCACCCACAACCCCGAACAACCCGTCCGATAGGTCACCATGTCGATCGATCTTGCACTCCTTGCACAGTCACAAAAACTCCTGATTGAGGCACCGCTCAAACCGGTTCAGGGCCACCGCTTTCAGCCCACCGGGTTTCCAGACCTCGGGGCTGCGACCTATCAAACCGGCGACGGCGAAGATGCCCTGCTGGTCGAAAGCCCACAAAGTGTCGCCAACCGGCTAGAGGCCGTGTGCTGGGATGAGCCGTCCCAGGACCTCCCACCATGCCTACAGGGCCTTTCGTACATTCGGGTTGTCGGCAAGGACAAAACGTTTATGACATCCTCGATTTTGGAGTCGCACCGAATCAACAGCCCCTACATTTTGGAAAGCGGCGACAAAACGTTTCTCAATCGCCTCAAAGAAGCCCTCGGGCTACTCGAAACAGGACCGATCGACCGCGGCCTGATGAGCAAAGTGTTGCTGCAATACGATGCCAGCAGCCTGCTGCACGGGGTGTTTTTGGCCAAAAAAGAACTCGCCGGTGGTCGCCTGAGAATCGAGCGGGCGCTGTCGGGATTTATCGAGGCGTTTGGCGTGCGCGAGGCAACTTCGGGTGGCGTCAAAAAAGACCACGTCAACCCCCAGGGCGACACCAAGACAGGTTTTGGCCATGTCCCGTTTCACCGGCGCGAGTTTACGGCCAAGTCGATCACCGCCTATTTCAACCTCGACCTCGGACAACTGCGTGGCTATCGTCTTGGCGACGCGGCAACCCAGCTGCTGACATTGCTCGCCCTGTACAAGGTCCGGGTGTTGCTCGACGGCAACCTGCGCCTACGGACAGCATGTGACCTCGAAGTGGCCGGCGACATCTTGGTGAAGCGCCCTAAGGGGTTTGCCCTGCCCACACGCGAGCAACTCGAGGCGGCGTTGCCGGGGGCTATCAAGCCCTGCGCTGAGCAGATGGCCGGGGTCACCGAAGTGGTCTTCACCGACAAGAAAAAGTCCAAAAAATAACGCCGGAGCGAGCCGATGCCGACCCTTGCCTTTCGCTTTCTCGCGGGCCGCTACCACGCCACCCCGTGGGGCAACCACGTCAATGAAGGCCATGTCGAATGGCCCCCGTCGCCCTGGCGAATCCTGCGAGCTTTGCTGTGCACAGGGTTTACCAAACTCGGCTGGCGCGAAGACGACATCCCGGGGGGTGCCCGGGAAATTGTCGAAAAGCTGGCGACCACACTGCCGAGCTACCAGCTCCCGACCCAAGTCAACACCGCCCACACCCGTCACTATATGCCCGTACGCGGCAAGACAGCACGGGTCTTAGATGCATTCATCCGGCTCTCGCCCGACGACCCGTTGCTTGTACACTGGCCCGCCGAGCTCTCGGCCCACGCACTCGATGTCCTAAAAAACCTGTGCACCAACATGGGCTACCTCGGGCGGGCCGAAGCCTGGGTCGACGCGAGCGTGGTCGATTATGATGCACTTGCAAGTAACTGTACCCCGACACCCGAGGGAGCACCACCCAACCCCGGCGGAGAGCAATTTACGCTACTCGCCCCGATCGCTCAGCAAACCTACAGAAAGTGGCGGGAAGAGGCCGTCGCCCACGACCTCCAAACCTCGACCGAGATCGCCGGCAAGAAACTCTCGAAAAAAGCAGCCGCCAATGTCGACGGCCGCTATCCGACAGACCTCGTCGACTGCCTGCTCGCCCGGACCGGATGGTTGCATAAACACAAATGGAGTCAGCCCCCGGGCTCACGCTACGTTGTCTATACAAGACCACTGGCCGCCCTGGCCCCAAAACCACAACCCCGCCCCCATCAGAAAGCCCCGCAAACCAAACCAAACCCGACGTTTGGACTGCTCACACTCCACTCCGACACCAGCCAAGCCGAGGTGTTACCACTGCTTTACGAGTGCCTCCCCCTCGCCGAACGGTTGCACAGCAAAATCGTCAAAACCCTCGGCGAGCAAAGCTCGGAGACGTTGACAGGCCAAACAAAAGACCGAGAAAAGTCGACCGGCGACCACGGACACATCCACTACCTACCGCTGCCAGATACCCGCTCAGGTCGAACTCAAGTCAACCGAGTGCTGCTATACGCCCCCCGCGGATTTAGCCAAACCGATCGCCATGTACTGCGACAACTCGACCGGATTCACTACATCCCCGGCCGCCGAGGTAACGACTACGACCGCAAGCGAAAGACCGAGGGAGGCCGTGACCCAGGAGCCCTGTTTGTCACACCTGCGGGGTTTGGCGAGCGAGAGACGTTACAGCAGGCGATAGGCATTGACGATACAAATCGGTTTGCGGGGAAAGGTGCGGTGTGGACAAGCTTTACGCCGTATGTGGCGGCGCACTATCTCAAGTGCAAGAATGTCGAGCGCGAGCTGCAAAAGCTTGTAGAGCAGGAGCTGCGCTGGCGAGGTATCGAGACCGCTGTGCGGGTCGAGGTTTTAGATGCACGCGCAAGTGATTTTTTGGGGTTTGTGCGGCGTAGGATGAAAGACCGACAAAGTAAGAAAAGTACAACTCCCAGGCCACCAAATACAACCCCCTGGAGTTTGCGATTGCATTTTGCGGAGGAAGTCGAGGGCCCGGTGGCGCTTGGGTATGCTTCGCATTTTGGGTTGGGTTTGTTTGTGGCTGAGGTGGAGTAGAAGCGACCCGTACTTCGCAAGGTTCCGAAAAAACATCCAGATTGATCGTTCTTCGCCCCACCGCGACTAACTCTGTGGTAACAAAAACGCGCCAACTCCAATCGAAAAACCGTGCACCGCTCCAAAACCAAACTCACCGTCAACATCGAGGTGCTCACCCCCCTATTTTTGGGAGGGGCTCAGCCGCGAAAAGTCGACCGCATCATGCCACTGCGCCCTGCCAGCCTGCGCGGCGTTTGGCGGTACTGGTTTCGAGCCATTGCCGCATCGTGGATGTGGCCCGAGCAGCAAGATCGCGGAGGCAACAGGATGGTCAAAGCACTCGCCAAAGCCGAGGCCAAACTGTTTGGCAACACATCGGAACGCTCCTCGGTTATCGTGCTTCCCCCCAAAGTCTCAAAAGACCCAGAGACGATGTCGCCCCCTGACAGAAACCGAAACCCCGGTCAGCGGTATTTGGGCTACGGATTGTTTGAAGACCGAGACCGTCCTCCACAGTGCATCCCTGCCGGCAGCAACATCACATTTGAATGTGTCTTGAAAACCAAAACCGGCAAAGAAACAATCTACCTCGATCTTGCATGTGCAACGCTCTGGACTTGGGCGGCCTTGGGTGGGCTCGGAGCACGCTCGCGGCGGGGGTATGGCAGCGTTTGGATCAAATCCTTTCGCGCCAGCCAGCAGTCCGCAACGATCGACAAGTGGAATGACCTGCTCAAGCTCCACGCAACTCCCGACCAATACCTAGCATCTCTGGGCCAAGGGATCGGCCGTGCCCAAGAGGCCATGAATACCTTCCTCAACAGCGAGGGGCTCGGCAAAGCACAACTCGCAGACCACGGGGGCAAACCCCATCCATCCATCCGCTCGCTCGACGGCATCGCCCACCTTCGGGGCCTTCGCCACACCTACAAAACCGGCCTCGATGCCCTCGAGCATGCCGGCTCCCTGTTTCGCAACTTCCGCTCAACACTCCAGCGAAACAACCGCAAGCAACCCCCGCTTGCCGACTACTTTGAAGTCAAGGAGTCGCTCAAGCGCAACCGGCCACCTCGCCATGTCGGACGAGCCGCGTTTGGACTGCCGCTCCCGTTCTATTTTCGTACGCTCGGAGGCAAGCGCACATCATTCCGGCCAAAGCCAAAGAGTGGGAAGTCTGACCGCCTCGCCTCGCCCCTCCTCTTTCGCGTGTTCCGACTCGCCGCCAACAACTATGGCATTGCGCTTATCAACCTCGCAGGCAAACAAACTGCGCCTCCGTTGCAGGGTTGTGACCTCGCCAACAAACACAGCAATGGCACGACACCAGCACCGTCGGAAAACCTTATTCGCGATTTCATCGAGTGGGCAGTAAGCCAACCACCGCCTTCCAACTCCGCGAATACGCGTCGCCGCCGTCCCCGCAATCACCGCTAGTACGGGCTCACAATATGACCAATGAAAAAAATTGGGCTGATAAGGCCTTTGCTTTACTCCTCCCGCCCGGTGCTCACGCCGGTGATGAACGAGGCAAACAACTCGCGAACATGCTCGGCCGTGTGGGTCTCAACGTCGCCTGGGACGAGCAGCAATGGCACTCCTACAAGCGTGCTCGCACCGATGCAAGCCGGGCCCACACAGGTGAGCACCAGCCGCTTGAAGGTGGTTCGGGACCACTTGTTCACCCACTATCAGGGGAGCCGATTCCCAGCCGAGTATCGAACACGTCCTGGGCATCCCACCTCAAACACCTATACGAGGAGGCAAAAACCGCGAACAACCCGGCCGATGTGTACCGCCTTTTGTGGCTTACGCACATGTCCGACCCCAGTCTTGCACATACACCGGGTGATGCGTGTTTCAACGACCATAGTATCTTGTCGCACCAATCGACGACTGCAGCAATTTTTGGGGCACGAAGCAATGGCGACAAGGCGGTGTTACTACACTTTCACGTCGGGCCTGTCCAAAGCTTTATTGCCAGCGCACGCCGGACAACCGACCTGTCGCTTGGCTCGTACCTCATCGCGTACCTAGCCTATCAAGCGATTCTCTCGATTGCACATACAATTGGCCCCGATGCGATTGTCTACCCCGACCTATCTTCTCTGCCACTTTATACCCAGCGCACAGACTCCGTCAAAAAGCTACGGGCCTCTCTCCCCAACCGGTTTATGGCGATTGTCCCACACAATCGGCTAAAGAAGCTCGCACAAGATGCCGCCGAGGCCGTTGATGAGGCTTGGCAATGTGCTGCCGCGTCGGTCAAAGCTGGGCTTGCAACAAAGGGTTTTAAACCCGCCTCGGGGTTCGACCAGCAAATCAACAACCACCTCGAGATGGACATCACGTTTCAGCCGTGGGATGAACACGACGCCACCTATCAGTCGATGTTTGAACGGGTTCGTCTGGACTTAACCACGCAACGTCGTCGGCTGACCCACTACCCAAAGCCGGAACACCCAGATAACAGAGAAACCAAGTGTACGCAATGTGGTCGCCGGGAGCAGGTCGCACACAAAAAAGTCGCACACAAAAAGAATGCCTGGGAAGAACTACGCAAGGCGTTTCGGAAATCCGGCAATAATGGTCAATCGGACAGTGGCGAAACGGAGTCGCTTCATCTACGTGTTGGCGAAGAGCTTTGCGCTGTCTGCCTGACCAAGCGGTTTGCCCATCGCTGGTATTTTGGCACCCAGAGCGAGTTGCTAGGTCCTACCAAGCAGATACTCCTGCGCTTTCCTTCGGTCGCGAGCATCGCGACAGCACCGCTTCGGCGTGCACTCGAGCAAGCGGGAGCCGACACGCAAACATGGTGGAAACAACTCAAGTTTTTTCAAGAGAAAACCTTGGGTTTTACACCCCCAGGCAACCTCCTGCCGGGCCTTGACGGGCCCAAGCGAACAGACAGCCACCTAGACTTAGACGGGACCTGGTACTACGAAACTTCGTATCAACCCGACACGGCGCTGCGTGACCATGACCTCTCGGCCAATGAACGCCCCCTTGAAGCACTCGCCCCCCTCAAGGACCTACAACGGCAATTGCAACGATTGCTTCAATCACTAGGCGAAGACAAAAGTAAACCCCACGTCACGCCCTACTACGCCGTGTTGACCATCGATGTTGACCGCATGGGCAAGTGGCTCGATGGTACCCACCCCAAAACGCTGACCAACTCGTTTTTCGATAAACGCCTCAAAAATGAACGCCGCGTGATCACGCCTGCGCTCCACCGCGAAATTTCGCGGAGACAGAGCTTTTTGGCGAGCGAACCGCTATATACCATTGTCGAAAACGACAACCTCGGGCGGGTGATTTACAGCGGCGGCGACGATATCCTTGCATTTGTCCCACTCGCAACTGTTTGGCGCTGTCTCGATGCACTTTGTAAGCGCTTTCGTGCGCTCGACGGGCTTGGGGACAAAGTCACGTTGAGTGCAGGTGTTGCCATTACCCACTGGCGTACGCCGCTGAGTCGCGCGTTGGCACTTTCTCGAAATGCAGAGTCACGCGCCAAAGAAGAGGGGCGAGACAGGCTCGTCGTAACTGTTGCCCGGCGTTCAGGTGCAGTCACACACTACAGCGGAAAGTGGCTTTTACCCAAGCTCCTCAGCAATCCACAAGTTCGTGATGGATCTGCGATACGCTTCAATACACTTGAGTCTCTCGAACGCGAGCTCCGGCTTCTCGCGGGGTTCGACAACGAAAAAGAGGCGAGAAAAGCTATCGAATCACGTGTCGCCATTCACCTTTTTGGTCGCCGTGTCGAGCTCGTCGAGCGCCCCATTGGCTCACTTGCAAGCGATCTACTTGAGCTGTGCACACCGGCGACCGTCGAGCAACTGCTCGCAGCAGTCAAACTACTGCGATTTCTCGCTCGCGAGCACGACCCAATTCTCGAACAAGCCCTCCCCACCCCAACGGAGGTCGTCTGATGCCCCCGATTGCCTCACTGTTTTTTGAGCCCCTCGATGTCCTCGTGTTTCGCGACCCCCGCCCGTTTATGGCCGGTCAGCACTTTTTGGCACGCTCCCAGTTCCCATTACCATCGGTGTTTTTTGGTGCCCTCCGTAGCGCGTTGTTTCAGGCCGCTGGGGTCCGCTTTAATAGCAAGGACCCATTTCGCAACCTCACCCCAGGAGACCGCGACCTGCTCGGAGATGCCGACTCCCACGGAAGCTTGCAACTTGCGGGCCCCCTCCTGGCGTCCTGTCGACCTGCGCAACGCATCGAACCGCTATACCCCTGGCCCCAAGACCTCGACGTCGAACTCCCGCAACAATCTGAAAGTGCTGCGAAGGCTCCGACAGCCCATTTTGTTGTGCCTTCCCAACGCGCCAATGGCCTGCGATGGAACGGCAACAGCCTCGCCACCCTGGATGGCTCTCTCCCAAAGCGACAAGGAGGGCAAAAACCCAAAAAACCGTCCAAGCAGCGCTACCTGTTGACGCGCCACGGATCCCATGCATATGCACAGGCATCGGCTGCGGGGAAGGCCACCCTTTCTCTCCAAAAAAACGCCGGGGAGCCCGACATGGCGATCCCCGAAGAAAGCGTGTTGGTCAAGGAGCGGCGTACCGGCATTTCCATGGCACGGGCGGACAACGGCCCCGACCCTCGCTCGGTCGAAGATTCGATGCTGTTTACCGTCGAGACCTGGCGCCTAGCCCAACACTACGGATTTGCAGTCGAGCTCTCACTGGCCGCAAACTCCCCCCATTTGTCCAGGCTCACCAAACTTCTATCGGCCATCGACGGCACCACGGTGCGACTGGGCGGCAAGGGCCACCTTGCACGGGTTTGTGTGCGGCACAATCAGCCACTGGTCCCGGTTTTTGAGGATGCAAAGCAGGGCAACACAGCACTTAAATCCTGGTGCCTCACCCCATCGCTTGTCGATCCACAACATACAAGCCTCGACCTGACCATGGCCCTGGGAAAAACCCTCCAGCTCGGTGGCTTTAACTTTCGCGGCAAAAAACGCGGCCCCCGCCCACTCGTCTCGGCCATGGCCCCCGGCTCTATCCTGTTTTTTAAAGCAGGTCTCGATGCCGGCGAAATCACGAAAAAAATTGTAGACGCAAACAAAAAACGCGGAGTAGACCACGGCCACCTGCGCTGCGCCGGCTACGGTGTACAGACCCTCCTGCCCTACCCACAAAAGCAACCATGACAACATCCACCTCCACTCAAAATCCCCTCGGCTTGGGGGCACTCCTGTTTTTTTATACCGAGACACCACTGCACGTTGGCTGTGGCGAAGGCCTCGGCGCGATTGACCTGCCGATTCAACGCGAGCGCATGAGCGAACTGCCGGTCGTGCCTGGGTCGGCGGTGAAGGGTGCCTTGCGTGAAGTCTTCCGCGGCCAGAAGCACAGCAGCGACGAGCAGGACAAGCAGGACGAGCAGGACCTGTTTGGACCTCCGCCGCCCAAACCCGATGCGCCCGAGGAACCAAAGTTCCAGGGTGCCCTGGTTGTGACCGATGCGCGCCTACTGTTGCTGCCTGTCCGTACCGTCTACGGTGGATGGGCCTGGGTCACCGCGCCGATGGTCCTCGAGCGTTTTGCCCGTGACCATGTGTTGGCCGGCCACGCCCCCCCAAAATGGATGAACCTACAACTTCCTGAGCAACCCCGCAGCAAATCCCCCGTGGCACTGCGCTTTTGTGAGAAACCGGTGATCGCTGCGCCCAATGGTGCTGTCATTTTGGAGGACACGCACTACACCACGCAAGCAGCCCCGCGCGAAGCTGGAGAGGCGCTGGTCAACGACCTAAAGCAGGCACTGCCAAAGGAGCCGAGCTACGAACCCCTGCGCAACCGCCTCAAAGACCAACTTATCGTCCTGCCCGACACCGAGTTCAAACACTGGGCCAAGCATGCAACCGAAGTCGTGACCCGCGTGCGCATCGACGATGAGACCGGGACCGTGGCCAAGGGAGCCCTGTGGACCGAAGAGTCTCTACCAGCCGAAAGCCTGCTGTGGTCACTCACAATGGTCGGGGATAGCCGCAAACGCGACAAGCGAACCCGACAAAACCTCGCCAAGGCCCTTGCAGACGGGCTGAAGCCCAAAATCTTCCTCGGGGGAGACCGCACCATCGGCCGCGGCTTATGTGCCCTGCAACTGTGTGGAGCCAAGGAGAACTAGACATGTCTCGAAGTGCATCCAACCAGCTTCACACAGCCCACTCGGAGCGCGCCCAATGGGCGTGGCGGGCAGTCTCCGCGATCTGGGACGAACACCAGCAAGGCAAACTTGCCAAGGAGTATGCAACCCAAGTTCGCAAACTCCCGGCCCGGATCCAGACCAACGGGCTTGGCCAATCGCTGGCGTTTTTATACTCAAAAACCAAAAAGGAACCGACGGCTCATGAGTCTCTTCTCCGCCAACTCGACGAGCGAATAAACCTCGTCCTCAGCCGCAGCTACACGCGACGGCGCCGCGACGACATCATGACAACACTCGTGCAGTTGACACCCGACGAATACCGCCGCTGTACCCACGAGCTCCTCAAAACCGCCGAATGGCTCAAGCGCTTTGTCGAAGGCCTATTTGAAAAGGACGACGAATGAAACGGCGACCGACAAACCTTGCGGACTACAAACAGCCACTACCACACGCCATCGTGGACTGCCTCAAAGACAGGCCACACCCACGCGAGGGGGACAACCTCGGGCTGTGGCTCGACAAATACCTCCCACTCGCTCCTGATTCGTTTGAGCTCAAAGCAGAGGCACGTACCGACATCCTCAGCAGATTTTTTTGTGCACGCAAGCTCGGCCGCCCTATTGCTTGGCGCTCCAGATCTGCCAGCGAGGTCGTGGCCCGGCAAGCGCAAAGCTGCGAAGCCATGTTTGGCAAGGAGGGCACCTACTACTTGCGGTTGCCCATGCGGGTCGAAGGCCGCTTGCTCATCGACTACGCAAGGCTCTCGACCATCGAATCGAGCCTATCGTTTCACGCGACATTAGGAGTCCCGCGAATCCCTGGCTCGGCACTCAAGGGACTGTTACGAGCAACGATGCGAAGCGAGGGCGACCCAGAGCTCGACGAGCTGCTCGGCTCCCCAGACCTCGAACGCGACAACGACAAAACCCACAAGCGCGGCCGCCTGGTGCTGTTTGATGCATTCCCTGACGGCAGTTTTGAGCTCGACCTGGATGTCCTCACCCCCCACTTTGGCGATTACTACGGCGATACCACGGGTAAAACACCACCTGCGGA
>JAUIFF010000026.1 GCA_030429545.1 Polyangia bacterium | reverse complement strand
GTTTTGACGAAAATTGTTGAGTCCAGGGGCCAGCCAGTTTGACACCTCTGCGATCGGAACTTCGCCACTTTCTTCGATATTGGTGACATGATAGGCGTGTTGGTTCCACACCCGACGGGTGCGGACCCACTGGCCAGAGGTGGGCCCAAATACACGGACCCCGGCCTGTTTGTTGACATTATTCTCTAAACAAACCTGTGAATAGGCGTTGGAAATCACAACGATGTCAGCTTGGCCGTCGTTGTCGACATCGGCAACGAGCGGATACTCCATCAACGTCGCCGTCGTGTTGCAGCGCTCGACCAATGTATCACCTGTTGTGCCATCGTATACGCGAAGGTACAGCTGGTCCGAGTAAACGACTTCGGCCTTGCCGTCGCCGTCGAAGTCAAACACCGATGAGCCGGTCGACGCCGACGAGCAGTCTGTCGTCTGGTTGATCCACAGCAGGGTTTCGGGCCCGGGGACCTGGTCGTCGATCAGTTTTTCCCCCGAAAACACCGCATAGCCGACCCCACCCGCGGTCCCGACATCGGGGGTGCCATCGCCATCGAAGTCGGCGATGGTCGGAGGGCCTCCGCCGTGGGTATTGCCCCACGAGCCGTTGGGGCATAGCGCCGGTGGCAACGGGCCGTTGATGTCGACCGGGCTGCGAACAATCTCAAAATTACCCGGCATGTTTTCATCGTAGCGCCACATCGAAAGGGCGTGATTGAGGTTGTCGATCACGACCACCTCGGGGCTGAGGTCGCCATCGAAGTCGGCGAGCGCCGGCCACGGGCTCTTCCAGTCCGGATCGTTCGGGAACGCAGTCTGGTTGGCCATTGCTGTATCTACAAACAATGTCCCGTCGGCGTGAAACCCCTGGCTGCCGGTGACAATGTCGAGTTCGCCGTCGTCGTCGAGGTCACTCACCACAAACGAGGTCGCCAGCGGCTCGGAAAAAGTGGCTTTTATGGTGCCATCTGCCCCGTTGAGGATCGCCCCTTCGACAATCACTTCGGGCGATCCGTCGGCGTCGAGATCGGCGATCGAGGGCATCACACAGGCGGTTGGTGGCGCTGTCCACAGCAATGAGCCGTCACCCGAGAAAGCCCGCGGGCTCCCGTCTTGGCCACAGCCGACCACCTCGTTACCCGGCAGCCCATCGATGTTACCACCGGCGAGTTGTTTAGTAGCATTGAGTACATTGGCGACGGCCCACTTCTCGATCACCTCACCGTCGACGATCGAGATCGCATGCAGGGTCCCGAAGTTGTCGTAGCTACCGTTAAACGTCGAGAACACAATCTCTGGAATGTCGCGCTCGGTCACCTTGCCATCGCAGTCGTCGTCGTCGAGCTGAATGACGATCGGCGTCATCATAATGTCCGTATCGTATGGAGGCGTGATCTTTCCACCCCAGGCGTATTTGACTTCGACAGAGATGTTTTCTGTCGGCTGATACTCGCAACTTTGAAGACACTCCGGATCGTTGGGATCCTGCGGTGGATCGTTGGGGCCACACAGGGGCGGTTTGGGCAAACACTTACCGTTGGGCACCATCACGCCGCCCATACACATCGGGTCGGGTGGCATCATTTCGGTTTCGCCGAGGGTAAACTCGCAGTACTCCCCTTCATTGCAGTCGCTCGACTCTTCACACTCTGCACCGGGGGTGACACATTCTTTGAAAGAGCAGACGTCGCCGACTGGACAGCAAATATCAGCACAAAAGACCGCCTCTGGTTCACAACACTCGGGGTCGTGGCATTCGCCGTCGGTGTCGGTTTCGGTATCCGATGCGGACGTTGTTGGCCCGCTCTCCGTCGGCTCGGTCGTCGGATCGGTTTCGGTTTCGGTTTCGGTTGGACCGACGGTGGTTGGATCGGTCATCGACGCGTTGGTCATCGATGCGCTGTCGGACCCGCTGCTGTCGGTCTCCGAACTCCCAGACATGGTCCCAGAGTCAGTCGAATCGGTGGCATCGGAAGTCGGCCCGGCCGTGGCGGTTTCGCTGCCCACCTCGGAGCTGTCACTCGACTGTTCGCCACCGTTCCCGCAGGCGAGGACCGGGAACACAGCAACTCCCAACACGACCCAATTGCGTCTAAACATTCGCCGAGCGTACACCCCCCGGACTTGCGCCGGTCAAAAAGCTCGTGGGCCGCTTTCGCCGTCGTCACGCCGTGCGTGAGTGACATCGGGCTGCGATCTTACACATCGCCAAAGCGCGGTCGTTCATTAGAACTTCACCACCAGCTTTTCATCTTCGATCAGCATCAGCTCGCGTCGGATTGTTCGCCCGTTGGCGAGCCGAAATTCGAGTTGGACTGGCCCGAACGCGCGACGCACTTTGAGTGGCGTCGTCCCCACACGCTTACCCCCGATAAACACACTCGATGGGGGATTGCTCAAAAGCTCGAGTTCGGCCGAATTCTCGGTGGTGAGTTCGACGACTTCGGTCGGACTTGGCACGCTCGGTTGCGCCTGTGGCACTGGCGTCGGCGAAGCTTCGATCGGAGTCTCGGCTGGCGGGGGGGTGACGGGAACCGGCTTTTCGGGAACCTCGAACGGGACGGCACGAAGTTCAGGTTCCTCTTCGGCAAGGACAAACCAAAGCCCTCCCACAAGGGCCATCACAGCCGGAACAATCAGCAAGTACACGGCCGGCGACCTCATGCTGCGGGTCGAACGGATTACCTGCTGAGGAACCGGTCGCAGTGGTTCACGGGGGAGCACGGGTTTTTGCGGCTGGAGTGGTGGCTGTGTATCGAGCAGTCGCAGCGCCTCGAGCGGGTCGCTCAGACGCTCGGCGACCCCGGGCCTTGTCATGGCCCACAGGACATGTCGCAGCGCGCCCTTGAGCCCGGCGCGTTCAAGAAGTGTATCGACATCGACCTGTCCGCTGCCCGGATCCATCGGAAACTCGGAAGCATCGCGGCGGACCGCAAGCGCCAAAAAACTCATCCCCAAGCTGAACACGTCCGAGGCCGGCGTCGGTCGGCCCATAACCTGCTCGGGCGCCATATAGCCGAAGGTTCCGACTGAGGTTAGGTTGGTCGCGTGGCCAAACCGCACCGCACCAAAGTCGATGAGCCACGTCCGCGCACCGAGCATAATATTTTTTGGGTTGATATCGCGGTGCACAAGTGGCGGCACACGACTATGTAAGTACACCAAAATTTCGAGGGATTCTCGCAGGGCCTGTTTAAACCTGTCGGGCGCCATCGGGCCTTTTTTCAAACGGCTTGCGAGGTCCTCACCCTCGACGAATGTCTGCACGATCGCCACAGTTCGTCCGTCTTCGACCACGCGATCGAGCAGCTGTGGGATCCCCGGGTGGTCGAGTGCCGCCAAAGCTTCGACTTCGCGCTCAAACAATTCGAGCGCCTTCCAGTCGTCAATCTGCTCGATTCGCATCTCCTTGAGCACAGCCGCGTCGCCGGTCGCGGCATTGCGAGCGGCCCACGTCACCCCCTGACCACCCGAGCCGAGTTTGGAGACGACCTCCCAGGTACCGTTCTCCCCGCGAAACATCTGGTTGTGTTGTCCGGGCATCGAGCTCCTCGAAATTGCCAACTTTTGCTGGCCGACGCGATAGTATCAGCACAACCTTGGAGGACGTCGTGTCGTTACTTGAGTTGTGCAAGCATTTTACTGCGCGTCTACCTGCTCCCGCCGCTGTACTCGTAGCGACTGCGCTCATCTGTGGCTGCGACTCGGGGGCAGAAGATAAAAAACCACCGACCCAAACCGCGGACAAAGACACGCCGGCTGCCAAGCCCGAAAAGCCCCAGGCGCCCGCCGAGGAAGTTTTCCTCGGGCACGTCTGTGTCGAAAGTGAACTGATGTCCTGCTACGACAAGTTCAAAAAGCACGGCTCGATCGATGGCACTGTCACAGTCGACATCGCCAAGGACGGCAGCATCCACAGCGTGAGCTACACCGGCAGCGCCCCCAAACCCGTCTCGGATTGTATGGTCGAGTTGGTGAGGGCCAAGCCACCTGTCCCAAAGTTTACAGGCTCACCGATGCAGGCGCTTTGCAACTACTCGGGAAGTCGGATGATGGGTGGAGGAGGCATGATGATGTGGTCCCCCGCGTATAAGCGCCTGCCCGACAATGCACTCGAGGCCACGCCGCCTGAGGATGCAAAGACGCCCACGGAAGCTAAGGCGGAGGTAAAAGAACAACCGTGAGCCTCGCCGCCCAGGAAATATGTACACACATAGATAGCGATGTATGCCACGGGGTTGGGTTCGAGCTGTCGGGGCGGACACCTACGCCGCGCTGAGCCCGAGTCGATAACCAACGGGTGTCGACAAACTCCGCGCTGCTAGGACGCCCGCCGCCGGCGAATCACCGCCTCGATCGCCAGAGCAACGGCTCCCAGGAGCACCAGCCAACGCCACTTTGGACTGCGTACCAAACTCTGCCCCGCGCCGACCGGACGGCCGGCGCCAGTTGCCTGTGAGGGCGCACTCAGCACACTTTCTCGACGGTCGGAGACGACCGAAAACACATCTTCGAGCTGTCCGTCGCGCTCGACGCGATAGGTCCCGACCAGGTGGGTTTTATCAAAACGCAACACCTCGTCGTCATCGGGAATGATCGACGTGCGCGACTGGTCGGGGCCGATCACCAGGACCGGGGCATCACCCGCAGTCACTCGGACATCGCCGATGTGTAACTGCGCCCGGCCAGCGCTGCGGCGGCCACCGGCGAGATAGTCGATCGTGCGTTCTGCCAGCGGGACAAACCCGGGCCGCAGCGGGAGGTCCGACCAATCCCGGTCGATCGATGTTGCCAACAACGCAACCCGACCGCGCCCGACTTCGTGGGTCAACAGGGCCGGCGCACCGCTTTGAAAACTCAGGGCAACCTCGTGGGCCGCTTCGGGATCGGGCTCCAGCAAAAACAACCGCCGGGTCTGTGTACCTGCAACACCCAAATCACTTTCGAGGCCTTGCAGTGCCGGATGGGCGAGGTCTGCCGGTGCCATGCCCTCGCTGCGAGCCGTGGCCTGTCCCGGGGCGGTCCCCGCTGTCATCGGCTCGCGCAGGCGCAGTGGCAACAGGCCGCCAAACCGGTCGTTGTAGGCATCGCTCGTCACCCGATCGCCGACCGTGACCCACAGCCCCAAACCTGCTTCCACCGCAGTACGCAGGGCCGGCATGACGTCTTCGTCGAAGGCCGCGACGTTGGCGAGGATCAACACGTCGACCTCGGCCAGTGCCTCGGGGCCCTTGTCCCGCAGGCTCTGCTCGAGTTGCTCGGGCGCCCGCCCGTGAATTTCAAAGGCGTGTTGGGCATCGACCGAATGCAGGGCCGTCGCCAAAAAAAACACCTCGTCGTGGGCCCGCAACTCGCTCGGATCGCCGTTGACAACAATCACCTGAATGCGTTGTTGGGCCGCGATCCACAGGGGAAACCGATCGTCGCCGGGCAGCGGATCGGGGCTTGGCAGCGCCAGGGAAACCGCGGCGGCAACCGGTCCGTCTGTCGGACTGAGTGTATGCACAAACGAAAATCCCTCGGAGTCGAAGCCGGTGAGGCTGACCTGGGTCCGGCCGACCTTGGTCCCGGCAACTTCGAGCTCGACCCCGACCTCACGCACCCGCACGTCTTCGTCTTCAGCCGCGGGATACCCGGCGTGTCGACGCACCCGACCCGTGATCCGGACCGCACGTGGATCGACCTCCCGCGCAGGTTCCCAGGTCACAGCTTCGATCCCGACATGCTCGGCAATCGCGGCATCGAGCGGGTCTTCGGCGAGTGCCTCAAAAATCGGGACCGGCACCACAGCCACACCCACGCGCCCAGTTTGTGGGAGGCTAGCGAGCCCCCGCGCAGTCCCATCGCCGATCGCGTAGATCACCTGGGGAGCCTGCTCGTCGCCTGAAAACAGGTCGGTCGCCCGCGGCAGCGCCGAGGCCAGGGTCCAAGAACCGTGGCGAATCCCCCCGTCCTCGAGCTCACGCGTCAACCACTGCCCCGGGCGCTCGAGCGCTGGCGAAAGTGGCAGCGGTGGCGCGAGGGGATCGGTGGTCACCAGGCCAACCCGGCTCCCGGCCGGAAGTGCAGATACAAGTGCTTCGACAGCCTCGATCGCCCGTGCCAGTTGCTGCCCACGGGATGTCGAAACCAACATGCTCTGCGAGACATCCACCACAATCACGGCGTCGTGGGGTGTGGCCACCAGATTCATCCGGCTCGGCGCCAGTGTGGTCGGCCGAGAAAGTGCAAATACAACAAGTGCGAGCAACAGCAGCCGCAGGGCCAACAGTGCCCGGTCGCGCAGCTGCCTGCGATGGGTGAGGACCTCGCCCTGGGGCGAGACAAACCGGCGGCTCGCCAACTGCAACGGGCGCGGCCGTTCACGCCCGAGGAAGTGGGCGATAACCGGGAGCGCAAGGCCGATGAGCCCCAGCAGCAACAGCGGCGACAACAAACTCACCCGACCACCTCCGGCGCCGAGTTGACTCGCCCGCGCGACCGGGGCGCCATCACAGGCGGGCAGTCAGCACTGCGCTCGCGCCTGGCTAGGTTTGGCGACCAACTCACCCGACCGCCTCCGGCGACGAGGTCACCACCTGGCCAGCGCACACTGCCAGCAACGACAGCAGCGTTTCCTCGATCGGACGGCTGGTCACCGCGGCCACGCGCCGCAGTCCAAGCTGCTCGCACGTGCGGCGAAACCATTCGAGGTGGTCACCGAGCGCTTGGAGATAACCTGCCCGTAAATGCATGCCCGGGCCTTCAACGGGTGGCCGGCGACCACCGGGGGCACGGACCTCGAGCAGGCGCCGACCGGTCCACGGAAATGCCAACTCATCGGCGAGCAACGACTGCACCAGCACCACCGTATGTCCGCGGGCCCGCAGCGAACTCAGGGCGCCCAAGACTTCGATATCACCGCTGCGATCGCCTGCAGGCCTGCCCGGTATCGGGTCGAGAAAGTCGCTAAACACCACCACCAAACTCCGCCGCGGCAGCAGCATGCGGGCGCGCCCAGCCCATGAAAGCCACGGGCATGGCTCGGGCCCCAGCGGCTGGTGTAGGGCGCGTGAAAGGGCTGCGAGTGCGGGGGCACCGGCCCGCGGTCGCAGCTGCGAAAAACTTGTATCCACACCATTGTGGACCGAGAACGCGAGCTGGTCCCCCTGGCCCACAGTCATCAACGCGAGTGCGGCCGCCAACGCCCGGACATAGGTTTCGCGCGAGTGCTGCCCGGGAGCCTCCTCGACCCCGGCGGTACGATCGATACAAAGCGCCAGGGTTAGCTGGTCCTCACTGTGGTCTCGCCGCAGCACCAAGCGGTCGTGCCGGGCCACCGCGCGCCAATCGATTCGGCGAAGATCGTCACCGGGCGTATAGGCACGGTGCTCCAAAAACTCCTGACCGTCACCGGCTCGTCGCGAACGATGCCGACCGAGCGAGACCCCGCGGATGCGATGTCCGACGATCAACCTGCGACCCCGCAAAGCTGTCTGAAGGCCCGGGGGCAGCAGTGTCGCCAACGCAGGAGTTTGCCTCGCCATGGTGTTTACACCCGGACGGCGCGGACCAGTTCGTCGACAATTTCGCCACCGGTCACCCCACGGCTTTGGGCGGCAAAACTCGGCACCAAACGGTGGGCGAGCACCGCCCGGCTGAGGGCGCGAACATCCTCGGCTGTCGCGGCCGGACGCCCGGCGAGCGCGGCTCGGGCCTTGGCCGCGGCAACCAACTGCTGCCCGGCACGCGGACCGGCGCCCCAGTGCAACAGTTCGACAAGACTCTTTGGACATGTCTCATCGGATGGCCGGGAGGCCCGCAGCAGTTTCACAATGTAGTCGACCACCGAGGGCGCCACCGGGATCCGACGCACAAGGGCCCGGTGTGCCAACAACTGCGCCGGGGTCAACACCGGCTCGATCGCAGGCAGGCCCTCGCTGTCGGGGGTCCCCATGGCAACGATCGCCCGTTCGGACTCGAGGTCGGGGTAGCTCACGGCGATCTGCAACATAAACCGGTCGAGTTGCGCCTCGGGCAGGGGGTAGGTCCCCTCCTGCTCGATCGGGTTTTGAGTTGCAAATACATGAAATGGCAATGGCAGTGGCCGGGTTTTGCCACCGGCACTCACCCGCGACTCCTGCATCGCCTGTAACAGCGCCGCCTGGGTTTTGGGCGGGGTACGGTTGATTTCGTCGGCCAACAGGAGGTTGCAAAACACCGGCCCGGGCAAAAACCGTAGGTGGCGGCGACCGGTGCCCGACTCCTCCTCGAGCACCTCCGAACCGGTGATATCCGAGGGCATCAGGTCGGGGGTGAACTGCACCCGGGCAAACTGCAATGCAATCGCCTGCGACAGGGTGCTGACAAGCAGGGTTTTGGCGAGCCCGGGAACGCCGACAAACAGGCCGTGCCCACCGGCAAACAGGCACACGAGCAACAGCTCAATGGCTTCGGTCTGGCCGACGATCCGCCGCCGGATCTGGCTGACGAGGCGTTCTCGAGCCCCGGCGAGTTGCTGCAGGGCCTGTGCCTCCGAACCTGAACCGTCTTTTGTTGGTTTGCTGGATAACGCGTCCACGTGGTCTGGCCGGTATACCGCTATCCCGACACCGGTACCATTGTGGCCGTCGCCACCGCTCCCTGCGTCGCCGACCCCCAAGCCCGTTTGCAAAAAAACCACCGGGATTGGTCGCGCGAGCGGGAGCGGACAACCTGGGAAAACAGTGAGGTGGCGCGACTTTTAGGGAAACAAAGTTCTTCGGCAATCGCGTGTCGGCGGGGTCGTGGAACCCCATGCCGACTCACCGTGAGAAACCATACAGTTGCGCCACGGCGGTGATACCGTGGTCACGTTTTTGTGGACTGAAAGGACTTTTTCATGAGCTGGAATCAAAATACGTCGCCGAATCGCTGGGGCTATGGGCGATTTGGCCTGCTGGCCTGTGTCGCGCTGCTGGCCTGTAACAATGAGTCGACCGGGGTCACGGCGATGAGTGACAGCGCCTCCTCGACCACTGGCAGCATGTGCGGCCCTGGGACGGTCGAAGACACCGGACTATGTGTACCTGCAACAACGGCGGACGAGACCACCGGCGAGGAAACCACGGAGGGCATGAGCGGCAGCGATACCGACGCGACCACGGCCGGGCCCTCGACCACCGAAGAGCCGACCACCGAAGAACCGACCACCGAAGACCCGACCACCGAAGAGCCAACCACCGAAGACCCGACCACCGAGGACCCGACCACCGAGGACCCGACCGACACCGAAACGGATACGGATACGGATACCGACACCGAGGGCGAGCTCGACTACGATGGCACGTTCTCGCTCACCCCCCCGCCGAGCAAGTTTTGTGCCTTTGGTCTGGTCGACTTCAACATCACCGAGGTCACGTTTGCCACCCAAAACAACGATCTGTTTGTCATCGGTCCGCCGCAAACCCTCGAGCAATCGCCACCGCCTGACGGCCCCGACTTCGACGCCCAGATCATCATCCCCGGCGGATGCACCGAGACCTACCGTCTCGTCGGTAGCTTTAGCGACCTCGATAACTTCACAGCCACGTTCTCGGCCGAGTACCAGGGGCAGGGCAACAACTGCGCCGACTGTACCAGCGAAGTTTGGGAGGTCGTCGGCGAACGGATCTAATGCGTTCACTCAGGGTCCGGTAAACACAAACCCGATGCCAAACGCAAACCGTGTCATGGTGGGCTCGTCGCAGTTGTTGAACGGATGGACCAGGGCCGCCTCCACCACCGCCAACGACTGCGAGACAAAGTCGACGCCGTAGTAGCCGACCTGCTGGTCGAGTACGACCGCCTCGCCAAACGCCTCGCTAAACCGCAACCCGACCCGCTCGGTTTGGCCGCAGGGCGTATCCTCGGGCGCACATAGGCCGTCGCTTATCGCTACTTCCGGCGACACAAAAAACTCGTTGAGGGTGGTCTGTGGTGGGTCTAAGCGGGCGGCCGAAACCAGGCCCAACACCGTCTTGTCGATCCCGGCGTGACGGTCGTGACGGATCGCCAACCACTGCTCAATGCCGATCTCACCCTCGGCCTGCACATAGGACAGGTGGACTTCTTCGCCAATCCCGGCCAACCCGGGGGGCTGAAGCTCGGATGAGGCGACCCACAGGCTAAAGCTCTGCTGGACGCAGTTGAGAGTAAGTGTAAATGCATCTACATCGTGGTCGATCGCTGCCACTAGGCACTCCTCGTCGACCTTGGCCGGTGACGGCATCAACTCAAAATCGAGGTCGAGTGCCATCGGCTCGGGGCACGTCCCCTCGGTGTCTGAGTCGCTGCCCTGCTCGGTCGTCGACGCGGTATCGCCCGTGTCGCTGGGATCCCCGGTGTCCGTCGGCTCGCCGCTGGGCTCACTGGTCGCCTCAGAGCTGTCGGCCGTGGTTCCGGGCTCGGTCCCGACCGACGTCGTCGGTTCGGGGATGCCAGTCGTCGTGCCCGGCCCCGCCGTGGTGTCCGGGCCTGCCGTACTGCCAGCAGTCGAACCCGCGCTCCCGGTCCCCGGCGTCGGTCCACAGGCACAGGCGAGCAGGCAAAAAAACCCCGTGGTAAACCCCATGGATATGCAAGTAAGATCGCGCCATTGTCTGGCTGTAGCATCGCAGCCCCCGGGCCCTGCTGGCAAACGTTCGTGGCCGACGAAGCGCCCAAACCCCGTCAATTCACCCTGTCTGTAGCGATTGGCCAACCCAAGCATATTCCGGGCAATCACTGCGGTTTATCAAACTTTGTGAGGAAGGCCGCATGTACCCACAACTAGATGTGCAGACGTAGCGAGTTTTGCCATGCTACTTGTTCCTACATGCTCCGCACTTGCCCGCTCGTACCTGTCTTGATGTTCTCTCTCGCCTGCGGCAGCGGTGACGGCAACGAAAGCGATAGTGACACCCTGCCCCAGATCACCTCGGCGACCCAGGGCACGGGCAACACGACCGCGGGGCCTGGTACCTCGGAGGGCGAATCGGGCAGCGAGGGCACGACAACCAGCGGTGGCTCGGGGAGCGACTCCGACAGTGACAGTACGACCACCATGGACCCCTCAACCACCGGGGTCAAACTCGATGTCGGGGTCGACACAACCACCACCAGTGACACCGGCAACCCCACCGGTGGCGATGAGCTCGGCTGCGAAAAGGTCGACATCCTGTTTGTCATCGACGACTCCGGCTCGATGAGCCAGGAGCAGGACAAGCTGACAGATGCGTTCCCCCAACTCATGGCCACCATCGACCAGGAGCTCGTCCAAGAAAAGAACATCGACTACCGCGTCGGCGTGATGTCGACCGACATGGCCGGCTCCGATATGTGTGTCCTTCAATTCATCTGCGGCCAAGACCACCGCGGACGGTTGCAACACACGGCCGATCGTCTCAACTGCGAGGCCGACGAGCCCCCGGGCAAGTGGATCGAAACCGGACCGCTACAAGAAGTCTCCAACCAGTTCCGCTGCATCGCTTCAATGGACGGCGGGGAGTTTAGCGAAATGCCCCTCGAGGCCGCACGCGCCGGTCTGATCGACCGCGTCGTCGACGTGGAGGGCTACAACAACGGCTTCCTACGCGACGATGCCCTACTCGTGTTGGTGGTCTTTACCGACGAGGACGACCAATCCGTCTGGGAAGTCCCCGACAACTGGGATGTGTTCTTGGGGCCAGGTGAGCCAACCCCAGTCATCGAGTACTGGAACCAGTTTGTCGACCTCAAGGGCGGCGAGCCCGATCGATTTGTCACCGTCGTGTTCTCCGGCCCCAAGTCTGGCACCTGCGGGGGGTCGCAGGACGATCCGGGAGCGGTCGCCTCGCCCCGGCTCCACCAGTTCCTCGAGCTCAACCTGACCAACGCCTACTACGGCAACATCTGCGACGACGACTTCACCACACCGCTGCACGAGGCCCTCGACGTGATCGAGGCGGTCTGCGAAGTCTTCCCGCCGCCGATGTAAGGTGCGCTTCGTCCACGCCAAAAGCTCGCCTCAGGCGGGCTTTTCGGTTTTATGTACACACAAAAACCTGCCGCCTCACCCGCTCGAGGCGTTCCCAGGAGCTTCGTCCACACCAAAAACTCGCCTTCAGACAGACTTTTCAGGTTTGTGTACCCACAAAACCTGCAGCCTCACCCGCTCGAGGCGTTCCCAGGAACATTTTCGACTTTTGTATACACATAAAATCGCGTGCGAGGAACTTCTCGGCACATAAAAAACGCCCCATTCGAGAAACCTCAAATGGGGCGCTGGCTCGATCGTAGCCCGGCTACTCGACAAAGCCGTCGAGCGGATCGTCGGTGTGGACGACCTTGGTTCCACGCTTCTTGCGGGATGGGCTCGGCCCGCTGCTGCTCACACTCGAGCCTGAGCTACGCCTTGCACCGGACCAACGACGGCGCCCCGACTTGAACTCGGTACCCGAAGTTTGCTCGGCATTGGCATCGGCAATCGTCCCGGGGCCCTGGGTATCGGGGGGAATCGGCTTGGCCGCAAATACCTTGACCGGACCGGCGGGGACCGTTGCCGCTACCGGAGCGGGCTCGGGTTCCTGGTTTAGCCCGCCGTTGAGGGCGAAATACCCTGCACCGCCACCCACGAGCAACAGCACGAGCAACAGGCCCCACACAGCCCCACTGCTCTTGCGCGGCTCTTCGTAATCGTAGTCGGTCATCGGCGAGCCGACGAACTCCGGAGTCGCGGGCTGACCATAGCCTTGGGCGTTGTTTAGCGGCGTCCCCCCTGGCCAGGAAGGTTGTGCATACACACGATTGGGCTGGTTTAGCGGAGAAGCATTCGGACTGGCAAATGGTGAACTCGCTGGTTGGGACGGGGGTGCAAACGGCGAGCGGGCCTGTGGTCGATGCGCTGGTTGGGCAAACGGCGAGCCCGGTTGGCTATGCACGGGCTGGGCCGGCCGGGCAAACGGCGACTGCGGTTGCTGCACGGGCTGCGTCGCTTGCGGTTGCGGAGCCGCTGCCTGCTTCGCCGCAGCAATCGCCTGCTGCGCGAGCAACTGGGCCTGCTGTGCCGCCGCCTGCTGAGCTGCTGCGCGCTGGGCCGCAATTTGAGCCTCGACTGCCGCCCGTTGGGCTTCAGCCTCGGCCTGGCGCGCCATCTCTTGAGCTGCGGCCAGACCGTTTGGCGGACGCGAGCGCTCCTCGACCTGCGCGGGTGTCGAGGTTGGCCCAGTCGCTACCTGGGGCGTTGCCGCGGGCGCTGCGGTGCCGGCCTTCGGTTGTGCCACCGACTCGGGCTTGGCGGTTTCGCCAGCCGGTTTGACTGCCTCGAGCGTGCCTGCGCCGACCTTCGGTTGTGCTACCGACTCGGGCTTTGCGGTTTCGCCAGCCGGTTTGACTGCTGCCTCGAGTGTTCCTGCGCCGGCCTTCGCCAACTCGGGCTTTGCTGCGTTCTCGAGTTTCGCTGCCCCTTCAGCAGCTGCCGTTTGCTCAGGTTTCGCTGCGTTCTCGGAATTTGCTGCAACCTCCGACGTTGCGACGGCTGCTTGCGCGGGTTTTGCTGAGGTGACTGCTGGTTTGGCCGCGACCGCTACCTCCGACTTTGCTGAGGTGATTGCAGGCTTGGCTGCGACCGCTACCGCCGACCTTGCTGCGCCCTCAGACGTTGCAACCGCAGGCTTCGCGGCAACCTCCAGCTTTGCCGCCGACCCGGGCTTGGCTTCGACAGCGGGCTGGGCCGCGGGCGCGAGGCTAGGTTTCGCGGCGACGGAGGTGACCGCAACGCCAGCGGGCTTCGGTTTGGATGCAGATACAACCTTCACAGGTAGACCTGGCTGGAGTCCCGGCAACGGGGGTGGCGGAACATCCTCGGGAGCCATCGGGACCGGTTTTGCGACCTTCGCCACCGGTTTATCAGCTGCCGAATCCCGGGCCTCGGCGAGTTCCTCCAGGGCAGCTACCAACTCGGCGATCTCCCCTTCGACCCGCTCGATCTCACCATTTAAAACCCGCAAGCCCGCGGGATCAGAGGATTGTTCGAGGGCCTGTTCGAGTTCAAGACGCTCCTCTTCAAGGGCATCGAGTTGGGCCAGGGAATCTTGAATCCATTTATCTGTCGCACTCATGTGTTTCCCCAAACGGTGCAGCTGCACAGGTTTAGCGCATCATACATACAACACACCGACGTCAGGCAAATTCGTTTGCCAATGCATATATTGCTGGGCGCGGCAAGATCGTGCCTGTTGGCCCGCTCAAACACCGTTGAACGCCCACAATCAGCCTGCAAATACAAATGTGTAAGCTCACAAATTGCGACTCGAGATCCCACAATGTTGCGTTTGGGGACAGATCGGGGCATCGCTGCAAACATTCGAATCCCACGATGCCGCGGTCGGTTGCCAGTGACTAGGCGAGCTGATTGAGCGACCAATCGTAGCGGTCAAAGACCACCGCATACCCGGCTTCCCGCGCTGTTGCTAAATCGGTCCGGAGCTCGTCGTCAGCGTGTTGGCAGGCAAAATCGAGGACGGCCTCGGGCCCACCAAAATCGCAGGCGTACCAATGCAAGACTAGGTGCAGATGGATGTGCTTGGCGCCGTGATCCACACGCGTTGTACCTGCAATAAAGTTCTGAGCGGCGAGGTCGAGTTGGGTGTGGAGGAGCTGCGGGTCGTCGCCGTCGTAAAACGCGATCGGCGGACAACTCTTGGCGGTACAAACCAAGGCGCAGTGCAGCCGCGGGTCGAGCCGGGCAGGACTGTATGTACACCGAATATCATCGGCGGCAAACAGCGGCTTTTTGCTCACCGGGTGCCGGGCGTTTTGCCGCAAGACACCGGTTTCGATCGCGTCGAGGGTAAAGGTCTGGTCACCCACACGGTAGGCGACCTTCGAAAAAAAACTCGGCACCTCCATCACCGAGTTTTGGATCGAGAGGGCCAAAACCCCGTGGATCGAAAGGACGTTGTAGATGTTGATCCAAAACGCCAAGCGGGCATGGTCACCCTGCAACGCGCCCGGGTCCTGGTGGTGGAGCTGGCCAGCGGTCTGTTCGAGCTCGACACGCAACGGCCCCTCCCGCACGCGGTCGTAGTCGATCTTGCCGTCGACAATGGCTTCGGCGCGCAGTCGGTTACGGAGTTTTTTGAGGGCGACCGCGACCTCAGCCGCGCTGGCCTGGCTGTCACACGGGCTCGGATTGAGGACCCGCGGGGGCCCGGGAGCGATGGCTTTGACCAGTTGCCAGGGGTTGCGAACATGGCGAATCACGTCCCAGGCATCGACAAAGTTGCTCCAAAGGCTGCGGCCACTCACGCTCGCAGTATACCGCGAAGTTCAAAAAGAAGCCGGCTGCATGGGTTTTTACAAGGGATGTGGTCGGCCCGCGACCGCGCTACACTCGGGTACCGAGCATGACCGACAACACGCCGCTCATCGAACTTCGCAACATCAACCTCGCGTTTGGCAACAACGTGATTTTCACCGAGATGTCCCTTTGTGTGTACCCCGGTGAGTGTCTGTCGCTGCTCGGTGAAAGCGGTATGGGCAAGAGCCTGTGCCTCAAAATGATGGTCGGGCTGCAAGAACCCGATGCCGGCGAGGTGCTGGTCAATGGCCGCAACATCACCGACCTGAACTCCGACGAGCTCGTCGACCTGCGCCACCACATCTCCTACGTGTTTCAAGAAGACGCGCTGTTCGACTCAATGACGGTGCTGGAGAATGTCGGGTACTACCTCATCGAGCACACGCGATTGTCCGACGAGGAGATCCGTGAACGCTGCCGGGTGGCACTCGAGTCGGTGGGCCTGCACGCGCGTAACCTCGACCTGATGCCCGCCAATCTCAGCGGTGGTATGCGCAAACGCGTGGGTCTGGCCCGGTCGATCGTGTTCGAGCCACAGACCGTGCTGTTCGACGACCCCACCCGCGGCCTCGACCCGATCAGCATCACCCGCATCGGCACACTGCTGCACAAACGCCACGAGGACAAAAGCAAGACGTCGGTGCTGGCCACCCACGACCTGAAAACAGCACTTTCAGTGTCCAACCGCCTGGCTGTGCTGCACAGCCGAAAGTTCCCGTATCAGGGCACACTGGCTGCGTTGCGGGAACTCAAGGACCCGGAAATCGATCCGTTTTTGTATGACCCGGACGAAAAACTACAGGACGAACGCAAAAGGGCTAGGGCCCGTAGTCCCCGCTTTCAATGAGCTTTGATGGGGCGCGCGGGCTATTTTGGACGAGGAGGGCGGCCTGAGCCGTTTGCTGTCGCAAACTACAGCGGCACGGCCCAGGCCACCCTCCTCGTCCAAAATTTCTCCGCGATCCTTTTGTGCGGTGGTCACTTGGTCCTGGAACGAGGTGTCACGCGGGTCGCAACGTATGTATCTGCATGTGGTTCTGAGCCGTTTGCTGTCGCAAACTACAGCGACACGGCCCAGGCCGCCCTCCTCGTCCAAAATTTCTCCTCGATCCTTTTGTGCGGTCCTAGAACGAGGTGTCACGCGGGTCGCAACGTATGTATCTGCATGTGGCCCTGAGCCGTTTGCAGTAGCAAACTACAGCGACACGGCCCAGGCCGCCCTCCTCGTCCAAAATTTCTCCGCGATCCTTTTGTGCGGTGGTCACTTGATCCTGGAACGAGGTGTCACGCGGGTCGCAACGTATGTATCTGCATGTGGTCCTGAGCCGTTTGCTGTCGCAAACTACAGCGGCACGGCCCAGGCCACCCTCCTCGTCCAAAATTTCTCCGCGATCCTTTTGTGCGGTGGTCACTTGGTCCTGGGTGTCACGCGGGTGAACCACCCTCCTCGCACAAAATTTCTCCGCGATCCTTTTGTGCGGTGTTGACTTGGTCCTGGGAGTCACGCGGGTGAAGCCCCCCTCGCGTTGACTTGGTCCTGGGAGTCTCGGACTCGGTCTCAACGTATGTATCTGCATGTTCTCCTGAACCGTTTGCTGTCGCAAACTACAGCGGCGCAGCTCAGGCGACCCTCCTCGCCCTACATTTCTCCGCGATCCTTGCGTGCGGTGTTCACTTGGTCCTGGGAGTCACGCGGGTGAAGCCCCCCCTCGCGTTGACTTGGTCCTGGGAGTCTCGGACTCGGTCTCAACGTATGTATATGCATGTTCTCCTGAACCGTTTGCTGTCGCAAACTACAGCGGTTTTGTGCGGTGGTCACTTGGTCCTGGGTGTCACGCGGGTGAACCACCCTGGTCCTAGGAGTCACGCGGGTGCTGAACCGTTTGGCGGCACGCCACCCTCCTCGTCCAAAATTTCTCCGCGATCCTTTTGTGCGGTGGTCACTTGGTCCTGGAACGAGGTGTCACGCGGGTCGCAACGTATGTATCTGCATGTGGTCCTGAGCCGTTGCTCTCCGCGATCCTTTCGTGCGCCGTTGACTTGGTCCTGGAACGAGGTGTCACGCGGCCCAACGTATGTATCTGCATATTCTCCTGACAGCGACTCAAGCTACCCTCCTCGCGATCCTTTCGTGCGCTGGTAACTTGGTCCTGGGACAAGGTGAAGCGCGGATCGCAACGCATGTGTATGCATTTAAAAAAATGTCACACTAGCACGGGCCGTTGTCCCGAGTAGGCCAGAGTTGCTGTGAAGGGCTGCGAGAGACCGCATCAAACGGCACAGTCCACGTGATAACCGACCAACCGCCGTTTTCTGCGGCGAACGACCACATTACGAGACCTCACAACCAACCGCGTATCACCGCGCCAAAGTTGCTATCCGTTACCGCAGTCGGGCTACGGGATCCGAACGAATGCCTCTAGCATTTCGCCGGCGTTTTGAAACCGGGCGTCCGGATCTTTTGCACATGCATTTTTGATAAACGCATCGACTGCGCGGGCGCGAATCGTCGGCGTCCCCTGGGGCATCAGGCTGCTGGCTCGCGGTGGCTCGGCCTCGCGCTGGGCGGTGAGCAGGGCATTGAGCGGTGCGGTGCACAGGCCGGCAAATGGCAGGTGGCCGGTTACCAGTTCGTAGAGACTCATCCCGGCCGAGTAGATGTCGGCACGGTGGTCGACGCGGGCGTTGAGCTCGGTCTGCTCGGGGGCCATGTAGTTGGGGTCGCCGCACAGCGCCTGGGTCGTCCACGGGTCGTCGAGGTCGAGGGCAACCCCCAAATCGAGCAACTTGGCGCTGCTGTGGTCGGTGTTGGGATCGCGGGTCAAAAACATGTTGGCCGGCTTGACGTCGCGGTGCACCACGCCAGACTCGTGGAGGTACTGCATCACTGCCAAAATTCTTGTAAATGCATCCTTGATGGTGCTCCAGGCGATCCACCGGCCCTGCTCGCGCACGCTGTCGATCACCTGCTGCAGGTCGACCCCGTGCAGCAACTCCATGGCAAACCACTCGTCGTCGACCTCGGAACTCATGCCCATGTCGTAGATCTGTACAAGTCCCGGGTGTAACAGCCGCGCGCCTAGAATCGCCTCGCGGCGAAAGCGTTTGCGCTCGCATATCGGGATGTCGGGGCGCATGACCTTGAGGGCAACTTCGCGTTGCAGCACATGGTCGCTGGCACGGAAGATCCGACCCATCGCCCCCTCGCCCACCATCTCGTGGATCTCGTAGCGCTGCAGCGGTGGCAGCCCCATCATCGAGACATCCAGGATCGCCGCCTGGTCCGAGGCTTCGAGGTCGACCTCCAACGGGATCTCGATGGCGTTGGGATCGAGGGCGGGATCTTCGACGGTTAGGTCAAACACAGATGCACAGTACAAAACCCGGTCGCGTCGGCGAAAAACTCGACGCGTTTGCCGGGGAGCACCGGGCCAGCCCTGCCAAAAAAGTCAATTTGTTGCCTTTGCCGATGGTTTGTGGCCGCGCTCGACACAGGTGGTGAGCAAAAACAACTGTGTTTCGAGCAGGGTGGCCTCCGGGCTTACGAGGGCCTCTCGCTGCAGCCGGGCGAGTGCGTCCTCGGCCCGGGATTCCCTTGCATATACCAAAATCTCATCGAGAGTGCCGCTGACCTCGGGCATTCGCTTCGCCATCCTCGAGGCGGTCGCCACGACCTGCTCGAGCTGTGTTGCGCAATCCAAAGATGCGGGGGCGTGACGACCCGACGCCATCGGGCCCGGCTGGTGACCAAGCACCACAACCATGGTCACGACCCACGTGACAAACCCCAGGCCCATACGCAGCGGTGGGCCCCAGCACGGCGGAGGCACAAACGCGGGCACGTGCACCGTCTTGGTCTCAACTTCGACACCGTGGTCGGCACGCTCAACCACGATCGTCTCGCCGACAAAGTCGGTGAGTTCGACAAACGCGGCCGTCACCTCGTCATAACCTGGCCGATCCCACTCAAACACCCGCATGCCGGCGCCCAAGGCCGCAGACCACCAGGCCAGGGCACGATCGAGGTGTTGCCTGGCAACTGCTCGCGGTCGATGTATCGACAATATTTTTTTGAACGTCTCCGCGCAGTCGCGGTCCCACACCAGGGTTTTGGTGCCGCGCAAGATCCCGCGAAACTGGTGCCCCGAAAGCACCCTGCGCGCCCGCAGCTCGAGGGCAAAGGCGATGTCGACAACCAGCGCGTCCAACTCGTCAGGCGTGAGGTCCTCGCCGCGAAACTGCCGGTGCCAGTGCTCGCTGAGATACACGGGCACGTTGTCGCCACCGCGGCCCCGGTAACGACGGGGATAGAGCGTTGCTATCCACGGATCTTTGACAACAGAGGTGGCCTTGGTTGTGGCCGGTCGCGGCTTGGGCCACGAGTGCAACAGCCTCAACTCGCGCCGGCACAAAAGCGCGAGCAAAACCAAACCGAGGATCGCCAAGCTCACCCGCAGATGGTAGCAAACGACCTGTCCCAAACACCATCATGCCAGGCGAGCGGCGACCCAACCGGAGAGCCTTTTCAGATGTATCAGCAACCGTCTAGGCCGCCCGCGCACGATCGGCGGGTTGGGGCCCCTGTCGGCGTAAGTCTGCGACAAGTGGTGCAACCAACTCCCGCAGTGCCGAGGCCCGCACGGCCGCGGCGTGTGCCGGGCTCGAGTATCCAAGCGCGGCCCAGCGGGTGTCCTCGCGGGTTGGCAACGGTCCCGCTTCGGTGCGGCAGGCCTGCTCCAAGTGGGCCAACGCCTGCGCATAGGCCTGACGACCAGCCGGTTGGCGACCCACCCAAGCGAGGTAGCGCCAGGAGAGCCCGGCATGACGCAACTCGTCGGCGGCAATGGTTTGCAATGTTTCGCGCACGACCGGGTCGGTCGCCTCCGCGGCCAGGGCTGCTGCTTGGGCCGCGGCCACCGTTTCGCCAATACATCCCTCAACGACCACCGCTTCGACGACCGCGGCAAAATCAAACCGCGGCAGTGAGCGGCGGGTATCAAGCCTGTCAAACCCGAGCGCCTGGCCACAATAGGCCTGGGCGAGGGCTATGCACAGCTGGGCGTGGCGGGCTTCGTCGGCAATCGCTCGCCGGGCCTGCACGACCAACTCAGCGGGTGCCCCCTGGGCCAGCAGTTGCAGGGCAAACCGGGCAAATGCGGCGATCGAAGCATGCTCCAAACTGGCTGCGCGCGACCACTGCTCGCCGAGTTTGTCGCGTTGCTGCCGCGTCAGGTGTGCCACCGCCACCGCAGTTGGCAACGCGACCGCGCCGGTTGCCCGCACGCCGGCCATCCGCCAGGTGCCATCGACGACAAACGGGCGCCCAATCGCACACTCCCCCGAGACACATGTAAATACACCGTCCTGTTTAATACAGAACTCCGAGGGCCCGCAGTCGGCATCTGAAACGCAGGTGTCCTCGGCGGTCTGACACGAGATCTTGGTGTCGCCACAGTAGGGCATGGCATCAAACACAACGCACCCAAAACCGTCGCAACTGTCGCGTGAGTCACACTCAGCCGGCACACAACGGGACTTCGAGGCATCACCGCTCAGGGCTCCGCAGTCACAGATGTAGCCGTCCTCGCAATCCGCATCGGAGGTACAGGCATAATTGCATGCACAACTATCACTGCCAAAGCCCGAGAAGGTCAACCCACAATAGCCGTTGGGTTTGTCGGTGCAATCGGCGTCGACCATGCACTCGCTGGGAAGGTCGGGGTTGTCCTGGCTCGCCATGCAAACTTCATCGTCGGGTGGCGGCAGGGCGCACTGCTGTGGCTCCTCGCGCACGGTTTGCCCGTCGCAGGTGGCAAACCCAGTGGGCTGCCCGTCGACTTCGATCGCAACCGGGTTGGGGCAAAGATCTTCCTGAACTTGCTGCGGGTTTTTCCCGCAGCCAGGCACCGATCCAAGGCTCAGTGCCAACGTTGCGTAGAGCGTCCGCATCATCCGATCCATGGGGCGACGGTATCACGGGTGGGTAGCGACGGATCATCCTCACGGTCGCCCAGGGCCACCGGCGTGTCGGCCATTGCTATCCTGCGCCGGTGTCCCCTCCCCCCGAAGGCCGTGCGGTCGCTGTCGACAAGTTGCTGCGCAGAACCCTCGTCGGCGTGGTCTTGGGGGTGTTGCTGTACGCCGGTTGGATTTTGTACAGCGGTTACGAGCCGGTCTCACAGGCTCTTTCGGGCTACGCCTGGTCGGCGGTTGCCCTGGCGCTTGCGCTGTCGAGTGCCAACTACCTCATTCGATTTATCAAGTGGGAGTTGTGCCTGCACTGGCTCGATGTCCGAAACCCGCAATCCGGCGCCCCCGAGCTCACGCGCACGCGGTCGCTGCTGATTTACCTGGCCGGTTTGAGCATGTCGGTCACCCCGGGCAAGGTCGGCGAAGTGTTGCGCAGTTGGCTGTTACGCAGCACCGACGGCGTGGCATTTGCCCGTACGGCCCCAGTCGTGCTGGTCGATCGGCTCACCGACTTTGTCGCCCTGGTGCTCCTGAGCCTCGTCGGCGTCACCGAGTACCGCGACTACCTCCCCGTCATCATCGCCTCGATCGTCGTCGTCTTGCTCGGTGTTGGCATCCTCGGCTCGCCGCGCCTGTGCCATGGACTGCTCAACCTCCTGCAACGCCTGCCGGGAATCGGCGGACTCGCGGGCAAGGCCCGGGGGTTGGTCGACAGCAGTGCCGAGCTGATGACCGCCAAAGTCCTGGTGGTGTTGAGCCTGCTGAGCGTGGTCGGCTGGGGCCTCGAGTGCGTCGGCTACTACGTCGTCCTTCACGGTTTTTTCGGCGTCGAAGCGAGCCTGTCAGTCTGCACATTCCTGTGGGCCGTGACCACGCTGATCGGCGCCCTGAGCTTCTTACCGGGTGGCCTAGGGGCGACCGAGGGCTCGCTGGCACTGCTGATTGCCGAGCTTGCGGTCGGCGTGTCACCAGAGATCGCACTCGCCTCGACCATGCTGATCCGCGCATGCACCCTGTGGTACGGCGAGGTTGTGGGGGGGATCGCCTTGGGATTTGTGATCCGGCATCCTCGTTTTCGTGCCGACCGTGGCCAAATCGCGCCCGCGTAGACGACCGCTTTCAACAACTTTCGCCGGCGGGCGATCTGTGGTGTGTTCGGTTCTGGCACCATGCAATTCAAGATCGAAGATGACTTTGACACCTCTGTCGACACCTACTGGGAGACGTTTTTCGACGACGCCTACAATGCCGAGCTCTACCGCGCTCTCGACATCCAACGCACGGTCGTCAAGGTCGACGATGGCGGTGACATCGTCCGCCGCGAAATCCTGCTCAAGCCCAACCGCGAGGTGCCCAAGCTGTTCAAGAAGGTCATGAAGGGCTCACTCGAGTACACCGAGTTTAACGAATTCGACCGCGCCCGCTCCGTCCTCAAGGTTCGCATTGTACCGGCCTTTGGCGCCGACAAGATCAGCAACACCGGCACCTACCGGGTTGTCGATCTCGGCGGCGGACGGGTACGACGGACCTATGATGGTGAGTGTAGCTGCAAGATTCCGCTCATCGGCGGGAAGATCGAAAAGCACATCGTCGGGGAGATCCGCGCAAGCTACGTGACCACGACCGATGTCACCCGCAAGTGGCTTCGCCAGCACAGCTGAGCGCACAGCTCATGAGCGCTCGTTACCTCAACCGAGAAGTTGCACCTACACTTTTATCCGCACTTCCCGGTCAAAAGGTTACAGGTGAGTCCGTCACAACACTCGCCACCGAGTTGCTGGCAATCGCCCCCCGCAACTTGGCAGCAGCCTGTGATGTCGAACTGACACATCTCGTCACAGGCGAGCATGCCCCCGCCAAAATCAAAGTCGAGGCAGTTGTTGCCCCCGAGTTGGTTGGTGTCGCAGTTTTCACCTTCCTCTAGGACATTGTTGCCGCACATTGGCTCCGGATCCTCCGTCGTCGGCTCCGCTGTCGTGGGGTCCTCCGTCGTCTCTGTCGTCGGATCTTCGGTCGTCGGGTCTTCGGTCGTCGGGTCTTCGCTCGTCGGCTCCTCTGTCGTCGGGTCTTCGCTCGTTGGCTCCTGCGTCGTCTCGGTCTCGGTCGTCGCCGTTGTCGACTCAGACTCCCCCCCGGTTGTGGGCGCTTCGGTTGTTGGGTCGGCGGTTCCATCCGTGGGATCGACGGTCTCGCCCTCGGTCCCCGTTCCGGCGGTCGTACCCGCGCTGTCCGACGAGGTCTCATCGCCGGTTGTCGGCAATTCCTTGGGCAAGCAGTTCGGATCACTCACCGGCTCGGCGACACAGCCATCGCGCTCAGACTCGCAGATGTTGCAGTATTCAAACCCTGGGTAGCGCTCGGCGCATGTCTGCTCCCCGGCATTGCGGCCGCAGTGCTGGGAGTTCGGAGACACGCACGCTAAAATTCCCCCAAACAAAAACGGGGTGACTAGGCAAACCAATCGCATCATCGAGATTATGGGAGCGGCCCCGTGGTCTGACAATGCCATGACCCAAAAGACATGTTTTTTATTGGTAAGTAAACAGCGACAACCGACGTCGAGTGCACACGCACGAGTACACTGGATGCGTGAACAAACATACGACATGTCCTATTGGACATACATATTATTGCGCGAAAAACGTCGTTTGTCAGAACCTTAGAACCACTTCGCTCGTTGGGAGTGGAGCCGACCATCGCCTGTTGATGCCCGCCAAACCCCGCACACGATCTATCATGTGGCTCATGGGCCACACACCGACGCGATTGGGTCGGCGCGAGTGCCCAATCTTCTACCGCCCAACTCGATACGTGGTCACAGGGAATTACGTGCAAGCTTTCGGCCCACTTGGAACTTGGCAGTTTGGCCCAACTGCCCGCCACCCGTTCGCGCTTTGGCAGGGAGGAGTTTCGCCGTGAAACGACCTCCAGCAAAGCGTTCGCTTCCCCGTCCGCCGTGGAAGTCAAAGTCCGAAACAACCGAAGAACTCGCCACCGAACTCTATCGCGTCGATCCCGAGGAGGAGTTCGAGGACCTCGACGAGCTCGAGACCATCAAACCGGAGCCCGAGCCCGAGTCCCCCCCACCTGCGCTCAACCTCCGTCGCACGCCACCTCCTGCACCCAAGCCTGAGCCCAAAGAGCATGTATCTACACTCTTGTTACATGCCAGCGAGATGACCGAAGTCGAGGACGACGACGAGGACGACAGGGACGACCCTGGCAACGACGCCCTGCCCGACTCACTGGCGGTCTCCGACGACGAGCCGCCACTTACGGACACCGCGGACCAAGCCACGGCAGCGCCCGCGCCAGAACCCGACTTACTTGCTGCCACCAACGACGAGCCGCCACTCACGGACACCGCGGACCAAGCCGCGGACACCGAGGAAGAAGGCACAGCCGAACCCGACGCACCTGTCGATGTTCCCCGGCCCCGCCCCCGCACCACAACCTTCCCCGTGGGCGGGCCCATCGCTGTGGCCGATCCGGAACTGTGGGACGATGATCCGTTTTTTGACGCCCCGTCGCCGGACTACCCGGAGGAACCCTCGGCGTCCTCGTCGGCCAGCTTAAAAATTCCCGAGCCGCCACCGTCGGGTCGGCCAACGCCACCGGTTCCACTACCGGCAATTCCCGACGACCCGGCTGAGATCCGCAAGCTTCTCGCAGAACAGAAGTCCGATAGCTCCAACGAGGATGAGGAACTCAGGCCCACCCCCGAGCAGCTGCAGGCGCGCCGCGGCAATCGCCCGCCAACACTCAAAAACCCGCTTCCGCTGCCGCCACAGGGATCGGCCGAGACGGGTATCAAACCCAACGGTTCGGCACAACGCGAGCAGGCGACAACCGCCCGACTCGGTGCAGGTACATGGGGTAAGCCCGGGCCCCAACTCACGCCTCCGGGCGCACCGATTGCCAATCCCAACCCTGAATCCGAAGCACCCCCCACCAGCAGCGATGAGGTCAACGAACTCGAGGAGGAAGGCTGGCAACAACGCACCCTGCACGGCATCCCCAGCCTAGCCGAGGGCGCCGCTTCGCGTCCGCCGTCCAACCAACTCGCCCGCCTGCCACCTCCGCCGGTGCCCGCCGGCTCACAGGTCGCCGGGCGCTACCGGGTGATGGGGACCGTACGCGAGACCCCCTACGGCCTGCTGATCCGCGCCGTCGACGAACAGGATGAGAAGCAGGTGTACCTGCAACTTATTTCCCGAGAAACCGTTAATAAGAACGGCGACCGGGCAACGCTGGCCTCCCGCGCCCGTTCGGTCGCACGGTTTCGCCACGAAAACCTGGTGTCTGTGCTCGACTCGGGCGAGCACCAAGGAGCACCGTTTTTCACCACTGAGTATGTCCATGGGCCAACGCTTGCCGACCTCATCAGCAAACGCGGCACCGGTGCCCCACCGACGATCGAGGAAGTCTTCCGCATCCTCTACCCGCTGAGCCGCGCGCTCGATGCCCTGCACGAAGCTGGTGTCACCCACGGAGCCATCCGGCCCGACCGCATCATCATCGGTCCGCAGTTTCGTGTGGTCCTCGACGATCTCGGCCCGGCCTCGCTGCTATGTGGTCTCGGCGATCGGTCCGACGCCCCGTACCAAGCCCCCGAGGTCCGCTCGCGCGGCCGATTGACGCCGGCCGCAGACCTCTACTCCTTGGCAATTATTGCATACACACTTTTTTCGGGAGAAGCCCCACCCGTTCCCCCCGATGACTACCGCAGTGTGGTCCTACCATCGCTACGCGCCTATCAACCGCAACTGCCGATCCAACTCGACCGGCTGTTGCAGGCGGCCATTGCCGACGATCCCTCCAAGCGTCCGAGCTCGCCCAAGGAACTCATTGAAAAACTCGATCGCGCCCTCGACGATGAACGCGGGGATCGCCGGTGCAGCCGCATCCTGATTGTCGACCGCGACCCGTCGGTCCATCGCTTCCTCGTCCCGTTGGTCGCCCGCAGCTTTTCCTATTCTGTCGAAGTTGATAGTGCATCGAGTTTTGAAGACGCCCGCTCACGCATCCTCACCCACAAACCCGGGCTTGTAATCGCCGAGGGCACCACCGACAGCGGTGGGCCAATGCTTCTCGACTTTCTCAAAAATCGACCTCGCGGCGGCGCCAGTGCACTGATCGTCACGGTCCCCGAACCCACGCCCGAGCGGGCGCTGGCACTCGAGTTCAACACCCAACTGCGAAAACCACTCGATCCGACCGCGTTGATCACGGCTGTGCGGCGGATGTTTGGTGTCTCGGGTGACGGGCACCAGGATCCCTCAGGGCTCGTTGTACAGGCACCGATCATGGCGGTCGCCGGGACCACAGCCTCGTCGGTCGACGCTCCTCCGGTGGTCGACACCGCAGACACGATCGTCGCTCAAACCTCAAATAACCGCCCCCTACTGATGGTCGTCGCCGTGCTGTTGCTGCTGGTGTTCGGTTACCTCCTATTTGGTGGCGGCGATGAGCAACCTCCGGCTGTCGCGCAAAACCAACCTGCGCAGGTCGGCCAAGACTCGCAGGCCCAGCCCGCGAATGCCACCGCAACCAAACCTCCGCCCGATACACCCACCGAAGCCGTCGACGACGACACCGATGATTCGAGTGGTTCCGGGGACGAGGCGATCATCGATGTCGACAACACCTCGACAGGCGAGCCTGAAAACAGCACAAGCACAACTTCGCGACCAAACAAGAAGATCCGGAAAAAACAGAAGGCCAAAAAGCAAGACACGCCGCCGCCAGCCGGCCAGGCCGCGAGCTCGCGCTGTGCTCGGGTGCGCAAGGCCGCCAAACAGGCGAGCAAAATGCTCGATTGGAACGGCATGCTCCGGCAGATCAAGAAGAAAGAATGTTGGTCGTCGTCGCTCGAACGCCGCAAACTCAAGACCAAAGCCCTGATGGAACTCAAGCGATTTGGCGAATGTGTCCGCACCGGTTCGGGGCATCCAGACCCCAAGGTCAAGTCGTGGGTCGCCCTGTGCAAAAAACGCGGGTAACAAACGAGCGCGGGTACACGCCCTTGCAATTTGTTCATGACCCCCGAGCAAGATCGTAGCTGTGCTAGATTCGCCCCATGTCGCCGGTTCGACAGGCGGGCTTTGCCGCGGTGATGTTGGCTATTTGCGGGTGCACGCGTCCAAACCCGGCATTCGATCCCGACGCCAGTGCCTCGCAGGCGAGCGACAGCGACGCCATGGGCTCGACGTCGGAGCCAACGTCGACAACCACAGATGCGACTGACGCGACCACACTCCCGACCACCGAAGACCCGACTTCCATCACCTCCGACACCAGCGCAGGGCCAACCACCGAGGACCCGACTGACGACCCGACAACTGGCCCCGAAACCGACACAGACACCGACACGGAGACCACCGACACCGGTGAGCCGATCGAACCCGACTGCTGGGATGCCGATCTCCACAGCTGGACCATCACGGAACTCCCCGATGGCAACCTGGGTATCAACCCTGCCGACCCCTGGATCAGCCCCGATGGACTCGAGCTGTACTACATCGCCGGGCCCACCGGCGACCAAGACCCACCCCAGGTCCGGCGAATCTTCCACTCAACCCGGATGTCGCGGGACGAGTTGTTTGTCAACGGCAGCAAGCTGGCCGAATGGCCAAGTCTCAACCTCCGCACCGCCTACCCCAACTCCAACGTCCCCGGCGAACTTCTACTCTCGCTCGACTACGATCTTTATATGTCGGTCCGGCAGGACAATGTCTGGCTGCTGCCAGAGATTTTGGACAACCTCAGTACGCCCTGGGGCGACCCCAACAAGCCGCCGTATGTCCCGGAGAACATCATTGCGCAGGAGTCGATCAACCGGTTGACCGAGGACGGGAGTCGGCTGATGTTTGTCCGCCAAGATGGGGCCATCAACCCGGACCTCAACTCACCGGTTGGCCAGTTCTATGAGGCCCTGCGCGAGCCCTACCCTGTTGCAGGTACACCTTTTGCCGCGCCGACACCCACGGTTTTACCCCAGGCCCTGCTCACGCCCTACCCACACCCGATCCTGTGTCCTGCGTTGTCACCGGATGGCCGGTTCTTGCTGTTCTCGTCGCCCTACCCCGACGAAGTTCCGATGGCACCCGAGCAGCAATACGACATTTTGCGCACCCAGGTGATTACCCGTCCCGATGTCGACAGCCCATGGAGCCAGGAAATCCTGCAGATCGACGAATTTAGTATTCCGGAGTGGCAGGTCTGTCCGACCTCGATCACCCGCGACGGCTGCGAAGTTGTGTTTGGCCGGTTTTTAATGGCGAACTCTCCCAACCCCGACACCAACCGGTTTCGGATTTTTATTGCCACCCGCGAGCCCGTCTAACCATGCCTGCTGACCTCCGCCCTGTTGCCGTGTTCATGGGCTGCCTGCTCGCAGGTGGGTGCGCGGCCCCGTGCGAAAAAGTCCGCCAACGCGAGTCGGCCCTGCGCCACCCACAGGCGGCCCAACGCACCGGGCCCCAGATGGTCGTGTCGGTCCCGCTAACCACGCTCAACCACCTGCTTTCCCGCCCGGTCGCCAAGCTGCGCCCGGTCGCCCTTCCGATCCCCGATGTCGGGTTGCCGCAACTGCCCGGGTTGAGCCTGGGCCTGGGCAATATGCGTATACATGTACAGCAGATCGCGGTGGTCCCCGCCCCCGATGGTCTGCTCGGTATCGACATTGCCCTGGGGCTTTCAAGTGGCCGAAAACAGGTGACATCGTTGCATCTGCAAACACAGGTGCGCCCGCAGATCGACCCCCAGGGGGGCAAGATTCGGGTGGCGGTGGGAGCTGGCGACATCGCCAAACTCAAACCGACACTGGCGCCGAGTGAACGCACGCGGCTGGCCAACTTTTTGTGGTCGCAGGTGCCGTCGAGTTTGCACCGCCTGGTCAGCCGCAGCCGGGTCGAACAGGCCGCCAACACCATGATCGACAACCTCCTCGGGCGATCGTTTGAGGGGGTCCGCCGCAACCTTCTGGGCAATATCCACCGCTACCTCGAGTTCTCGTTTGATCTGCCCCATGTGCCGGTTTCGTCGGTTCGCCTGCGCTCGGGCAAAAGCGGCGAGGTTGCGGCCCTCATGCTCGATGTTCAAAGCCCGCTTGCGGCCGCGGCTGTCACGGCACCGGGGGCCCGGCTCACCGGGCAATCTCCGCATCAGGTGCAGGTACAAATGTCGGGCAGTATGGTGGCTGCTCTGGCCAACCGGGCGATGGACGAGGGCCAAATCCCGGCGCGCTACACCCGGTCGGGGGCCCCGAGCCCCCATGGCGAATTCACGGCCGGGCTGACCTGGGTGCCCGGCCCCAAGCCCCTCAAGCTCCACGCCTTTAAAACCGATCGGGACTGCGTGCATATCCAGTTTGCCGCGACCCCAAAACTCTCAATCTCCGGGGCCGATGTGGTGGTCGCTGTCGACGATGCCAAGATCGAGCGCTCGACCGGTTCGGCCAAGGTCCGCGCCGCACTGTGGTTTTCGGGTATCGGCCGCCAGACCTTCTCGTTTAGTGAATCGCTGGCCGCGGGATTCTCGCTCGACCTGCCGGGAGCCCCGGTCAAGGCCCAGGTCGTCGCCGCCGATGTGCGTGGAGACGATGTAATTTTTGGCCTCAATCTGCGCTAGCAGTCGGGGGCAACGCCGGTGTGTCGGCGGCGATAAAATATGTACACGCACCCAAGGCGACGACTACAAGGTGCGATAAAGAACAATCGCCAAACTGGTCTGGCACATGCACGAAGGGGCGTTTGTCGGTGTATCCTCGCGGTGGCCCATGGACCACGTCAAACTTTATTCGGCCGACGCGTTCAAGCTCCCCGCACCTGAGTTTATCGCCAAGCACGGCAACCTGTTTTTGGTCAAGGCGCCCTCGCTCGCCGATGCCCAGTGGGACGAGGGTATCCACTACGAGACCGTATTTGTCGCCGCCCCCAAACCAATGCCCGAGGAAGGGCTCGAAGACGGCGCAGCGTTTGATGCCTCCTGGCGGGTCGCTCCGGTTCGCAAGCGTCCGGGCAACCCGTTCCCCGACCGCATCAGCATCGGCCGTGCCCGCAACTGCGACATCGTGTTGCGGCTTTCCTACATCTCCAAACTCCACGCCCATTTTTTGGTCTCTGGCCCGAGCTTGCGCCTGTGTGACCAGCGCTCGGCCAACGGCACCGCGATCAATGGCACCGCGTTACGGGCTGGTCGCCCCACCCGGGTAGGCCTCGGAGACAAGATCGAGTTTGGCAGCCTCAAAGTTCAGCTACTCGATGGGGCCGGCCTACAAAAGATGTTGCGCGAGTTGTAACGCCGGTGTGCATCGATAGAAATTATGTAGATGCACTTACTTTGCCGAATCCTTGCGCTGGGCAGTCCGCGACTGCGCCAGTAGGGTGCGAAACACCTCCTCGACCTCGTCGGGTACGAGATCGAGCTCGGCCGCCCACTGCCGGCGCTCCCCCATGAGCCGTTGCTCACGACCGGGGTCGTGCACACCCCACCCCCGCGATGCCTTGACCCGTCCAGCCCGTCGCACCAACTGCTGCCGGCGGGCCAACACCGACACCAACTCGCGGTCGACAGCATCGATCAGCGCCCGGGTTTCGAGCAACTCGGGGGCCTGGTAGGTCAAGCTCGGAATTTGCAGTGCCGGGTCGTCGCTCGGTTCGGGGCCTGGCCCCACGCGTTCGAGGTGCTCATCGATGTTGTGCAGGGCGTCGAGAAATTGCCGTCGGGTCGCCGCGGCGTGGGGGTTGTCGCGGTGCAGGGCGACAAACAGGTGCCCGGCGTCCTCGCGCACAGCTTCGACTGTGCGGGCGATCGACTGAAACGACGGCGGCACAAATGCAACGCCTTCGCCCGCCCCCATGTCGAGCAAACCCTTGGCCAGGAAAAATGCAAGTGCATGGGTCTGGGCCATCACCTGGTCATGGGCATCGGCTGTCTGCAGCAAAACGTCACAGCCGATCGCCCGGTACAGCCGGGCGACGCGTTCAACCGCGTCGGAGTGCTGCTCGTTGGGACAGACGATCACGCGCAGCGGACGTTCGCCGCGGGCCAAACTCGATGGGCCAAACAACGGATGGGTTGCAACCCACCCCACCCCGGGCACAACGTGCTCCGCCATGGCCTGACTCGGCTGCATCTTGACACTGCAAACATCGATGAGTGTGAGGCCGGGACGCATCCACCCCGCGATCTGGCGGATGACCTGAGCAAACTTCGCCACCGGTACGGCGACGACCAAGTAATCCACGGTGGTGACAAGCGCTTCGAGCGATGCGGCGGCGACCTGCGTGGGTGGCCTGTGCTCGGGGTCGTAGGCCAACACCCGATAGCCGGCTTCGTCGAACAGCTCCGCGAGCGCGCGGCCGAAGCGACCAAACCCGAGAAAACCGACCACAGCGCTCGCCTGTGCCCCTACTTGCTGGTGGTTTGCCACGGGCCCCGTATAGTCAATCTCAACCGGGAATTCAAAGTTGTTTTCGGCCGGCGCACGTCCCCAATTTGCTCATACAATCTTTTTGATAGGCGACGTTGCCGGCTCGCGGTGCTGGCGATACAGCTCCAGGGCAAACGCCCCGGCCGGATGGGCGCGCCAGGCCTGCACCTGTACCCGCGCGCGCTCGGGAAGCTCGACCACCGGGGGCAGCTTGGCGCCGTAGCCCTCCGGCAGCAAGACCGGGGCAGCCAGGGCCGCAAACGTGAGGTCGGCGGCGGTGAACTGCTCGCCCACGAGATAGGCGCGACCGTCGGCGAGACGCTTGGCAACCTCGTCAAAGATCCGTTCGACGCGGTCGTACGAACGCTGCACGCTGGCGGGCGAGATGTTCAAAGCCCGCCGCACCACCAGGGAAAACGGACGCAGCCACAGGGGAATCACGGCGGCCTGCCACCGGGGGATCTTGTCGGCGGCCATGTCGGCGATGCTGTCGCGCTGTGACAAAAGTTGCCCATACACCCACCTCCGGGTGGCCGGCCCGAGTTTGTTGTCGAACCGCTGTTCGAGCTCCGCGATTTGTCGCCGCAGCGCCGGTGGGTAGAGCCGGCGGGTTCGCGGGGCCCGGTTGTCGGCCCACTGCAAAATGTCGGTCGAACTCGCCAGGGTGCGGTCGCCGGCGACCAGCACGGGTACTGTCCGCTTGCCACCCGCCCGCAGCACCGGGACGACGTGCATCAGCGGGAGATAGCCATCCTCAAAAAACACGACATCGCAGTGCCGCAATCCCCACCGCGCCTTCTCACAGTAGTGGGAAAACGGAATCGTGATCAACCGAGCCGCACACATACCGCGGCTAGCCTAGCAGCCTTGGTGAGCTGCTGGTACGCAAACCCGCCGTACCGGTGAACCTGCAAGTTTTGCCATGTTCTCGACCACACAGCAGTTGCGCGGACCTGCGGCGATATGGGATTGCTTAGCTATGCAACCGAACATCGACGCCCGTGCGAGCGCCCGCCGACACGTGACCGCCTGGCTTGTTGCGGTCGGACTCGGGTGTGGCTGTGGCAGCCCGCCGGCGCCAAAAAGCTGGGCCCCGGCCAAGGTCGACAATGCGGAGTCGGCTGCTGAACACGCCGACGCCAAGGCCGATGCCAACGCTGAGCAGGAAACCGCCGGGCCACCTGTCGCCGCCAAAAAAAAACCCCGCGAGCTGTGGGCCCGCCACAACGCCAAGCGCCTTGACGAGCTCGCCCAAACAGTCGAGCTCTCGCCCGAAGAACGCGAAAAAATCATGGCGATGTGGGCGAATGAACGCACCGAGATTCTCCGCCTACTGTTGACCGAGCGCAACCAAGGTAAGCCAGACTGGGCCATGGTCCATCGCAGTGTGGTCGAGCTGCGGGCCACCAACGACAAACAGGTCGAGACCTGGCTCGGCCCGCGATTTGCAGCCTACGAAAAAATCCGCCCCCAGGGCCCCACCCTGCCCAAGGTTCCGGACAGCGAAAAACCCGAACCAGAACCCGAGCCAGAAACGCCCGACGACCGCGATAGCGCCTAGGCCAGGCCAAGTCCGTTCCGTTCAGCGGTCCATCGACGGTTCACCACCCGCAGCCACAGGTGTACCCTGACATGGGGTGGTGATGAAAAACTCGAATGTCGTGTGGTCGCAGATGACAGCCAAGCGATGGCTTGCGGGCCTGTTGGCCGGCTGCTTAGCTGTTGCCACCAGCTGTGGGCAAAACCCCGGCGGCGAACCGGTGGTTGCTGAGGATGGTGCATATACATACCGACTGGCCGAGTCGACCTCAAATCTGACGCTTTGGACAACTCCGGTTGCACACAAGCTCCTGCAAGCCGAGCGCGCCCCCGAACGCGAGGACAGTGGCCTGCACCTCAGCGCGGCGCGCAACGAGTTTGAACCGATCCAGCTCATCGTCGACCCCGGTGCCGGCTCACTCTCCGTCGAGGTGGCGCCATTTGCCAACCTAGGTGGCGACGCACGCCTCGAACTACACCATGCCGGATATGTCGACGGCATCACCGAAACCCTGACACCGTTGACCCCCGGGCAATCGATCACGCTCGACCAAAACGCCCCGCAAAGCCTGTGGTTGACTGTCTATGTGCCCAAGCAAGCCCCGCCCGGCGAACACGAGACCACCCTGACACTCACCGCCGGGGGCGACAGCATCACAGTCCCGGTGCATCTACATGTTTTTGACTTTACCCTGCCCGACACCACCCACTTTGCCACCCAGCTCAATGTCAATGTCAGCAACTTGATCCCGCCAAATGGCGACACCGAAGATGCCAAGGACCTACTGTTTGAACATCGCCTCACGCCGAAGTCGGTGACCTGGCCCAGCGGCTTTGGCTGGAACATCACGTGGGACAATCAAAACGCACCAGCCCCGTGCGAGCAGTTTTACGACGAACCCGACGAGGGCGAGCCCTACAGCATCCGCCACCTCGCCCGTAAGTACATCCTCGGCGAGGGCTGGAACGGCACGGGATTTTCCCAGGCGATGCTGTTTCAGTTTGTCGACAACGCAACCCCGCGGCCGGCCACGTTTTGCGGGCTCGACCGCGGCGACCACTACGGGAGCTATGCCTACAACGCCGAGTGGTCGCAGTGGCTCGGGCAACTCACCAGCTACCTCGACGATGCTGGGATGCTCGACAAGGCCTACTACTATGTCCAAAACGAGCCGCAAAACGATGCCGACCATGCCCTCGCCGCCCACCTGTGCCGGCTGACCAAGGCCGCGGCCCCGGGCCTCAAAATCGCGATCTCCGAGGAGCCCAAACCCGAGATTGCCGAGGACCCGGGCGGGGCCTGTGGCTACGATATTTGGATCGCCCACACGCGGGCCTACGACGAGCCCTACGCCCATATGCGGCAACAGGCGCACGGCGAAACCGTGTGGTTTTACAGCCTCGATCAGGACCCCGACCCGTACTTCAACCCAACCCGTGTAGATGCACAGGGTATGCATACACGCATCATTCCCTGGGCTGCGTTTTCCCACCGGATTCGCGGCTGGGCCTACTACGATGCCAACCGGTTTTTTAGCGGCCACAACCCCGGCATTCGGGCCGAACTCCTGCGCGAGGCGATGGAGGACTACGAGTACATCTTCCTGGCCAACGGCGAACAACATCCACAACCTGGCCAGGAGGCCATTGCCGACCCAACCGTGCGCTCGGTCGCCCAAAGCATGACGAGCTGGATCGACAACCCGGACGCGTTGATGGTCCTGCGCCACGAGCTCGGCCGCTACCTCGAAGGCTCGCGCAGCACCCTACCCATCCTCGAAACCGATGACGACTCGGCCCACCCGCGGATGCCCTATGCCATCAACTTTCAAGACCCGGCGGGCGAGCCCACCGACGACCCGCTGATGGCCCGCGGCAAGCAGTGGCTCAAGGTCGGGTGGGAGCCCTGGGACGACACCCGGGGCTACGGGTGGAAAGGCGAGCACATCGACAACCCGAGTATCGCGCTCTACGGCTATGACAACGCCGGTGCCGATGTTATCGAAAACAGCTACCTCTACGATGATTACGGGCGCAACAACCTGTTTGAGTTTGGCCTCGAAAACGGTCGCTACGCGGTCACGGTTGGGGTTGGACGCCCGGCCAAGGGCTATCCAAACGACCCCCACAACCTCGTGGTCGAAGGGGTGGTGGCTGTCGACGACGAGGTCACAACCGACGCCGCGCCGGTGATTTCGCGGACGGTCGAGGTCGAGCTGACCGACGGCCGGCTCTCACTCGAAGTCGGCGGCATGTCTCAACAAACAGGAAATTGGTCCTACACATTTTTACATGCGCTGGAGATCGAGCCGCTCGACTGAGCGGCTCCGATTGATTGCATCAACTTCTGACCGTGAGCTGCTAGCGGTAACCAACGGTGATCAGTGCCTGGGCCGGGCGACCAAACGAAGCAAACACCTCGACCCGGCGAAACCCCGCCCGCTCGACCAGGCGCCGCATCTCGTCGCGGGAGAAAAATACAAACTGCCCCTCCTCCGCCAACTTGAGCAGGAACGCAGCGCTGTTGACATAGTGGCGAACCTCCTCGACAAACACTTCACGGGTCATGCCCTCGGGTAGCTCAGTGTCGTGGCCGCGTTCGAGCTTGATCATGAGGTTGCGATAAATCCGGCTCATGTCGACATCCGGGCGCATCGACGACACCACCAACCGCCCCCCGGGCGCGAGGCAGCGATGAAACTCCCGCAGGGTCTCGAGTGGGTTGTTGACGTAGCTCAACACCAAACTGCTGAGAATCCGGTCGAACTGTCCATCCTCAAACGGCAGATGTTCAATGGCGCCATGACTGAGGGGGTCGAGCCGCTTGAACTGCAGGTGCTCCACCCCAACTGTCCGTCCGCGGGCGGCCATCATCCGCCCCTCACGGGTGAGGTCATCTGGCCCAAAGTTCCCCTTCAAAAACCGGGTCAGGCGGTTCATGTCGACAATCACGTCCTGCTCGTCCTCGGGGAAGTTGTCGCGTAAAAACCACCGATCTTCGTCGTCGAGGTTGCGCCCACGAACAATGTCGTGAAGTCGCCAATCCTCCACCGCCTTCCACATGTCGATCGAGTAATCAGTGAGTCCGCGAATCGTGCCCTTGAGCGGGTCGTAGCCGTAGTAGGTCCCCGACAAAAATGCCCGCACGGTTCGCAATGGGCTCAGCTCGAGGTTGAGACAGGTGGTGTCGCGCCGTGGCACCGCCTCGCCGTAGCGATCGGCGAGTTTGTCGAGCTTGTTGCTGGCGGCCTCGAGTGCGGTGGGGACGAAGTCGACGAGGGTGAGGTGCTTGCAAAGCGGCCGGCCCCGCCCACCTTTGCGGCGGACCAACCGGGCAAAAAAGTTACCTGTCCCACAGCCCATGTCAGCTAGGCGGTGGCCAGCTTTGAGCCCCAACAAGTCAGCCTCGCGGTCCAAAAATGCGATGTATTCCTCGGCACTGTTGAGCACGTCGTAGCTGATCCGGCGGTCGGCCGACCCGAGCAGATACTCGTGCCAGTAGTTGCGCTTGTCGGGGATCGGGCTTTTGGGGATCCGCCGCCACTCGGCGCTGCGGGTCCGCAAAAACTCACGCAGGTTGGGAAACACCGGCTCGATGTCCTCGTCGTAGAGCTGGCGCCAAACCGCTTGCATAATCACTGAAAACAGCTTGAGGGCCTCGTCGCTGTTGAGCGGCACGTGCCCACACTCGAGTTCGATGAGCTCACGCGGGGCCCGGGCCTTGACAGCCATAAACTCGCGAATGGTCGAGGGGTCGATCCAGGCGTCGTAGAGCCCCAATACCCAAGTAACGGGGATCGGGATTTCGGCGATCTCGCGTTTGGCATCGGACATGAACGCAAGGCCATTTCGCAGCAGGTCCTCGCAAAACCGCATGCCCTCGATCTCCACGCCCAACACGGCCGCCCGGGCCACGGTTTTACCGGTGGCCGCGTACTCGGCGATGTAGTCGATCCCACCGGTCGCGTTGCGGATGACCTCCTGGGCAGCCGGTGCACCGGTCACGCCAATCCAGTAGTGGATCCGCCGACCGCGGTCGCGAAACACCGCCCGCCGGCCCATCACCCCCTGCAAGCTAAACGAGACTAAGATGACCTCTGTGGGCGTAAACATCGGGTTGTCGTAGACCCAGTCGACGGTCGCCTCGATGTCGTCGACCGACTGCGACAGCGTCATGTGCAGGGCTTCATCGCCGGGTTTGCGGCACTCGGGGTCGCGATAGCTCTCACCCAAGTTGTTGATCCCGTCGTAGCGCACCACCACGACATCGCGTCGACGCCGGGCAAAGTTCTCGACCAAGGTCAGGGCCAAGCCCGAGGTCGACTCCTTGCGTTTGCCGTGGGCCGGCGGAATGATCACAACCGGGCCCTGGAGCCGGCGCCCGGGCTCTCGCCGCGTTGTATTGACGATCGCTACGATCTCCTGGCGGTGGCGATTGGGGTAGCGAACAACCTCCACGAGATTACCCGGTCCGGCCGGTAGGGATCGCTGCGAGCTCCGACGCGGAATGATCTGGCCGATCAACTTGGACATCTTCGACAAGAACGAAACCGTACCGCCGCCCTTGCGTGCACCGGGAGCCCGCGGACGCACCCCGCGTTTGACGTTGGCATCCTGAATGCCAAAGGCGACACCGATCTTGAGGTACTCAACCGTCCCGTCAGGATTTTGCACGGGGGTCACGTGCATCACCTGGGCCGATTTGCGATAGCCGTTGTCGTCTTCGATATTGGTAACAACGATCTCGCGCAGCGGTGTCCCGGGCAAAAAATAGGCCTCGCCCGGGCGCACTTTAAACGCCAGCCCGGTACTCGACACGTCGAGCACTTCGCGGCGCATACGCTTGCCCGGGGGGTATGGCAAGGGCACCTCGACAAACATCTGCCCGGGCTTGGTCTTGGTGCGCGGGGCCTGGCGTAACTGAAAAATCGTCAGTGTCGGCGGCACTTCGAGGGTAACGCTGGCGCCGTTGCGATCAAGAACTTGTGTATGCAAATGGATGTGGTTGTGCCCGCGGTTGAAGGTCAGGTGCACCAGGTCGCCAACCGAGACACCCGCCGCGTCGGCACGCTCCAACTCAACGGTCAAACGTTGGGGAGTGGCAACCCGCAGGCGTACCTCGACGAGGTCAGAACTCTCGCGCTGAAAAATGACGCCGAGGACATCGAGGTCGGAGGAGAGAATGCTCTTGAGTTCACGGGCGACGTTGGTCGGGCCGCTGATAACCTCGAGACTGCCCGGCGGAATGGTGGCATCGCGGGCGACCGCGTCGGAGATATCGGCGAGGAGGTGGCTCAACACCAGGGCGTGCAACCGCCTGGTCGATTGTTCATCTAGCCCTGAAAACTCGACGCCGAGGCCCATGCCGTGGGGGGCGATGGGTACCCGCCGCGCGATCCGAGCATCGACGGTAATCGGGCTATTGCCATCTGGGGCAAAGCACATCCGCACCCCGGCGTGGGTGGGCTCTAGGGCATAGCCAACAGCAACAAATGCCCCGCCAACGCTCACGTTTAAGATCCGGGCCTCGCCGACGCCGAAGATCGTGCATTCGAGTGAACAGGTGATACGGGGATAGGTACGGCGGTCACCCGGACGGCCATAGGGCTGAACACTCACAAGACGCTCCATGACTGGACCCGTGCGCGAGTCCTAGGCCGCAATCATCGCACAGGCTTGTGGACCTGCCCACTGCGGGGATTGCCCGCATCAGATTGCCTATCGACCACATGCGACCTCAACAGCTCAACTTCGCCCGAACGTTGCGACCTGTTACTGCAGCCATTCGCTACAGTTCGACGGGCACAACAAGTGCCTAGGCCTGCGCGAAAATCCTGCCCAAGCGAAGGCTTGCGTATGGCCGCCGGGTCCGTTGCAATGGGCAGACGAGGTGGTCGATGCCAACGACGCGATTTTTAGCCCCCCTGCTTGCGCTTAGCCTGTTCGCACCTGGTTGTGCATCGCGCTACACCGTCCCCTCCGGGCCTCCGACCTATGCGGCAGACGCCAAGATCAGCGTCAAGCTGACCAAAACCGGCAACCGCGAAGTGACCGTCAAGATGGTCCACCTAGCCCCGCTCAAACGCATCGACCCGGGTCTGCGTGGCTATGTGGTGTGGATCTCGGTGCCGGGCCAGGGGACCACACGCGCGGGTATGTTGAACTACAACGAACGCCGGCGGATCGGCAAACTCGTGGCCACCACACCCCACCCCAAGTTTGAGGTGTTCGTCACGATTGAGCGCTCGCCCACCGTAACCCAACCGACGGGTACGGAGATCGTTCGCAAACTCGTATCGAAGATCTGAGATCCGCGGGAACATGTAGCTGCATTTTCCCGGGAAGTCACCGCACTACTTGCGCGCTTTTAATGCGGCCGCAGCCCTGTCGCGATCACCCAAAAGTAGGGTGACGGTGCACTGTCCCTGCTGGGCCGGCCGGGTTTTTTTGAGCGCCCGCGCGATACATTTTTCGACCTTGGGTGTGCTTGTATGCTCAACTTTGACCGAGGTCACCCGCTTGGGACGAAACGCCCAGGTGATGGTAGGGGCCTCGCCTGCCGCCCCACACTTTTCGAGGGCTTTGAGCTGTTTGCCGAGCGAGCTCATGATCTCGCCGATCGCCATATAGCCCTGCTCGCGCATCCGGCACGAGAGATTTCGCGCGGTGACCCCATCGATGTTGGACGACTCGACCGCCGTGGTCAGCTCGAGGGTGACCTGCTTGCCCTTGGCCTTGTCGAGCTGTTCGGCGGCATGACAGCCATCATCAGCGCCACCCGAACATCCGCTCGTGAAGTGTTTGTGGGCCGCAGCTGCGTCGGCCGCCACCCCAACTCCGTTGTAGTAGCAAATACCTAACTTGACACAGGCATCGGCATTGCCCTTTTCGCAACCGCGGGTGAGCACCGCCACCGCCCGCTGGTTTTGCTCGGGCGCGCCGGTGGGGTCAAACAACAACTCGCCGGCATTGAGACAGGCCACCAACTGGTCGCGTTCGCAGGCGCGTTCAAAAAATTTGATTGCCCCGCCCATCGACTCGGCCACACCCTGTCCGCCGTACATCATGTCGCCCGCGGCCGCACAGCCAACCCCGTCACCGGCATCACAGGCCCGCTCATAGAAACCAAATGCCTGCTTGAGGTCGCGGTCCTGGCCCCGGCCGTTGCGCGCGAGGTGCCCGCGCAGCTGACAGCCGGCACCGTCGCCACCCTGACATGATTGCTCATACAACTTTGATGCGCGAGTAAAGTCCTGCTCGACCCCGTTGCCCCGCTCAAAAATCATACCGTGGTAGCGACAGGCGTTTGCCTGACCGTTTGTACATGCATAGGCAAGCGGGTCGTGGGCGGTTTTGAAGTCGCCCGATTTAAACGCAGCAATCCCCTGCTCGGCACACGCGGCCGGGGCACAGCCCGAGGCCGGCGCTGGGGCGGCCTGGGTGCCCTCGGTGTTGTTGCGGTCCTGGCCGCTGGCCGACGGAGGTGTGCTCGCAGCTTCACTCGGACCGTCGCAGCCGTGCTGGACGAGCAACAACCCCACGCCCGCGCCGACCAACACCTGCCACCGTCCCAACCTTTTTGTCGCCATTGCCCCATGGCAACCCACCGGTTTGGCCGCGTCAATCGAAATCTCGCACAACACCGCGACAGGGGCTTGTAAATGCACCCTTTTTATGGGCACTGCTCGCGCCCCCGTGGCCGGAAATTGTAGTTCGGCCCCGCGCGTGGGATGTTTGGCCATGCCGAGCACGCTCGTCCGACTTGGGCTTTGGTCCCGCCGCGGTTTTGGCCGCCTGACACCCGAGCCGTTTGTGATTGCGGTCCTGCTGTTATCGCTCGTGTTTGTCGTGGCATTGCTGGCCGCGTCGGGCCGTCCCGACGGACCCAGCGAGTTGTTGTTGACCTGGCACAGCCAAGCGGGACTGTGGAAGTTGCTGGCGTTCACCATGCAAGCGAGCCTGATGCTCGTGTTTGGCGGAGCCCTCGCCACTGCACCGGCCGTCCAACGCGGCGTGGTTGGGCTTGTCAACATGGCCAAGACAGGTCGCCAGTTGGTCGGCCTCACGGCCCTGGTCTCGATCGGCCTCGGCGTCCTCAACTGGAGCCTCAGTCTGATCTGCGGGGCCCTGTTTGCCCGTGCGGCCGGGGCCGAAGCTCGCCGACGCGGCATGGACCTTCACTATCCGATTTTGTGTGCCGCCGGCTATGCCGGGTTGATGGTGTGGCACGGCGGGCTCAGTGGCACGGCCCCGCTCAAGGCCACCACGGCAGCCGACATGACCGAGATTGTCGGGCCGCAGCTCGCCGCCAAGGTTGGGGCGATTCCCCTCGACCTCAGCCTGTTTGGCGAGCTCAACCTCGTCGTCACCGGCGGGCTTTTGCTGCTGGGCCCACTTTTGTTTATGGCCCTGACGCCAGCCGACGGCGACGACCCTTCGCCGCGGGTGATCGACGATGCCACCGCCGACACCGGCACACTCGCAGATGACTCCCTCGAATCGCCGGCCCAGGACTGGCTGACAAAGCTCGAGCGCTCGCGGGCGATCACCATGTTGCTGGTGCTGCCCATGACCGTGGCCCTGGGGATCTCGCTCGGTCGCCACGGGATCGGGCGGATCGGCCTCAACACCGTCAATCTGACCCTGTGGATCCTCGCCCTGTTGCTGCATCAGCGTCCCGATCGGTTCTTGGCCGCCTGTGGCCACGCCATCAAAAGTTGTACCGGCATCTTTATTTTATTTCCGCTATACGCCGGCATCATGGGCCTGCTAACCAGTTCCGGACTGTCGGCCGAGCTCGCCCACACCTTTGCCCAAACCGGTAGCGAGTGGTTTTCGACGGTCACGTTTTTCTCGGCCGGCCTGCTCAACCTGTTTGTCCCGTCAGGCGGCGGCCAGTGGGCGATTCAGGGGCCGATCTTGCTGTCGGCCGCACTCGAGCGCGGGCTTTCGCCGGCCGACGTGATGATGGCGATGGCCTATGGCGACCAGTGGACCAACATGCTGCAACCGTTTTGGGCGGTGCCTCTGTTGGCGATCACCGGGGTTCGGGCCCGCGATATCGTCGGCTACTGTGTGTTGTGGATGGCCGCCGGAGGCCTGTGGATGGTGCTTTGCCTGCGTCTACTCGCCAGCTGAGCTGGCGCGTTGTCTAGTCGGAACAACCTGGCAACTGGCCGGCCCCCTCGACTTCGGTGTCGGGTGTAAATACAAGATCTGTATCGACCTGCTGGTGGCCGTAGATATCGGTCACGCGCAGGGTGTAGGGCCCGGGCCCGAGTCCGGCCGGTTCGACAAAGTAGTTGTAGTTCTCCCGCGTCATGTCGACAAACGTTTGGCCACCGTCGGGACTGTAGGCGAGCGCGGCGATCGGCTGGTTGTGGTTGCGCAGCGAGATCGCTGTCCAGTATTCGTTGCTACCCTCTTTGAAGTGATAGCGCAGGGGCGTTGCCAGCCCACAATCGGTGTACTGCCATGTAATGGGCACACGCCCGTCGACCGGGTCGGCGATCATGGCAAATGCCGACTCGCTGAGGTCGATGTCCCCCGGCGCACACCCGGGGCAGCGATCGACAATCCGCACCGTGACTGAGCCTAGGGGCCCGTCGACCGCCACACAGGCGCCACAGGCCTGTGAGCCGAGATAGTCGGCCTCGTTCATCGCCGCCACCATCAAGTTGTCGGGCGAGGGGGGAAAGCTGCAATTGCCAGAACCATCGGCGCCATAAAACGTCCCCTCACCGGCCCCCTGCGGCCGCATTTCGCAGGTGCCGAGCATCCCGGTCGACGATCCCGGACCACTGCTATCGCTGCTATCGCTGCTGTCGCTGCCCGACTCGGTTGTCGCCTCGCCCCCGACACAGGACATGCAGGCGAAACATATGACCCCCAAAAGTGCCCAGCGGTGCATGGCCGGAGTGTAGCGAATCCGGTGCGACGACTTCGCGCCCCACCGACACCAAACCGAAGGCCGTGTATCTGCGTTTGCTACCCCGTGTCGACCAAGCGCCGCCGATTTCTCCACACCGCATCCCTAGCGACCGCCGGTGTCCTGCTTCCGCACCGCGCGTTGGCCCGAAAAAACCGGGTGCCGTACAGCGAGTCCCAACAACACAACCGCGAACTGTTTGCGACCATGTACCGCGACCACGCGCCGCTTTACGACTTCCGCAATATCGTGATTCACCATACTGCAGCCGAATACGCGACCCTTGCCGGGATCGATCGATACCATCGCAATCACTTTGGCGACCCCCTAGGCGCCGAGTATCACTTTGTGATCAACAACGGCAAAAAGCGGCCGCTCGGACTTGTCGAGCCCGCACGATTTCGCCACCAGCAACTTGCTGCCCACCTGTTTCACCCCGAGCGCGCCCCGGATGCCCTGGCAATTTGTTTGATTGGCAACTTTGAAAAGCGCCCGGTCCCCACACAGATGGTCGACGCGCTGGTCGAGCTGACGCGTTCGTTGATGGGGCATTTTTCGATCCCCGTCGACCGCGTCCAAACCCACCGCGAGGTCGATGGCCGCCTGACCCAATGCCCAGGTAAACACTTCGACGCCGACAGCTTTCGCGCACGCCTGACAGACAGATTTTTGCCGACCTAAACGCTGGGTTTCGCGTCTGGCCACACACCGGTCCCCACCTGTGATACGAACGTAGGTATGCAACCTACGCGCGCGCCCCTTTGTTTTACACTTGCCGTTTTGCTGTGTGCCTGTGGTGGCGGCGGCGAAGATACGACCACCGAAGCGAGCGAAAGCCAGACCAGTGGTGACACGCTCGGCACCACCCAACCGACGGACGGGACGTCGACCTCCGAGTCGAACACCGACGGCACCTCACCCAGTGGTTCCGAAACCCAGGGGATGAGCGAGACAACCGACGATCCGACAACCGACAGCGAGACCACCGACCCGACCGAAGGCCCGACCACCGATCCCACCGACGGCCCGACCACCGACCCGACCGACCCGACCGACCCGACCGACCCGAGCACCACAAACCCTGTGTGCGAGGAGGGCGTGATCGTGTGTGACGGCAACACGGCCCAGGTCTGCGACGGCATGGGAGGATTTTCCGAGGAGACCGACTGCGAAAATGTCTGTGTCGACGGCGTCGGTTGTGTGCTGTGCACCCCCGGCGACTATATGTGCGACGAGGAGGGCAACTCGCTCAAGTGCAACGACGAGGGCGACGCATGGGAACCCTACGAAACCTGCGACGAGGTCCAGGGCGTGATGTGCAGCGAAGATTCGGGCCTGTGCCAAGGGGCATGCTCGAAAGGTTCGCTCGGCCTCAGTTACATCGGCTGCGACTACTACCCAACGGTCACCCAGCAGTACGATGGCTACAACGGCAACAACGTGACCTTCGCCGCGGCCGTTGCCAATACATCGGGTTCGCCGGCCAACATCACTGTCACCCGTGGCGGCAACATGGTCGCCTCCGAAATTGTGATGCCCAACAGTGTGCAGGTCATCGCGCTGCCGTGGGTCAACGAGCTAACCCTTGGAGCAGGTCCTACAGTTCATGTCGTGGACGGAGCCTACCGTCTGCGCTCCGACCAGCCGGTGACGGTGTATCAGTACAACCCCCTGGCCGCCAATGTCACCAACGATGCCTCGGTACTGTTGCCAGTCAACACCTGGACCGGGCGCTACCTGGCCGCGTCGTACCCCTACTGGAGCCCCCAGACCTTCAACAAACCTGGCTTTGTTGCCATCGTCGCCAGTGAGGATGGCACCGAGGTCACCCTCAGTCCGTCGGCAACAACCGCCCCGGTCCAAGCCGGTGGTGGCGTCGCCCAGGATGGCACCGGCGTGGTCACCCTAGATGGTGGTGATGTCCTGCAAATCCTCACCGCCAATCCCGGCGACCTCACCGGCATGATCGTCGATGCCGACAAACCGATTCAGGTGATTGGCGGACACTCGTGCACCAACGTCCCCGCCAACATCACCGCCTGTGACCACCTCGAAGAGTCGATGTTCCCGATCGAGACTCTCGCCACCGAGTACATCGTGGTACCGCCGGTGCAGGTCCCCAACAACAACCTCGAAAAAGCCCAGATCGTGCGCGTGGTGGCAGCCGAGGCCAACACCATGGTGACGTTTGAGCCCGACCAGGGCGCCGACCAAATGCTGGCCAATGCCGGCGACTTTATCGAGATCGATACGACCGTCGAAAAGTTCAAGGTTTCGGCCGACAAAAAAATCGCCGTTGCCCAGTACATGGTCGGTCAATCGGCCGGATACGGCACCAGTGACCCCGCCATGCTGATGGCGATTGCCACCGAACAGTACCGCAACAACTACCTGTTCCACGCACCGACCGGTTGGCAACAAAACTTTGTCGACATCATCGCCCCCGATGGTGCCACCGTCGAAGTCGACGGCATGGCCGTGAACAACTTTGAGGCGATCGGTGCAACCGGCTTTGGCCATGCCCATGTGCTGCTGTCAAACGCTGGCGATGGCAACCACAGTGTCGACGCCGATGTGCCCGTGGGCATCAGCGTGTACGGCGTGGTCAGCTTTGGCAGCTACTGGTACCCCGGTGGCCTCGAACTCGAGCGGATCATCGGCTAACGTTGTCGCCCCGCGACCCCCAGGCCCCGGTGCACAACCGGGGCTTTTTGTATGCACAAATAGTTTGCCATCTGCAAACGTCACCATCTGCACTGTAACCGGCCACGGCGGCAACTCCACACAATCGCAAAGTAGGTATTCCGCCATACAAAAGTTGCATTTCAACATTTGCTATTTTGCCTTAAAACCACGCCTATCCCCCAAAATTCACAAACTAACGGTCAGCGGTAGACAGCCCGATAAATTGCAGGTACACCTGCCTGGTGGGTGCACAAGGATCGTCACGACAACGGGTTGCAGTCCTGGGTGGAGGATACAGTTCACTCAGCGCTGTACTGGCAATGACCCAAGCCACGGATTGGCACACGCGGTTTGATATCACCATTTATCAGATCGGCTGGCGGCTCGGTGGCAAGGCTGCCAGCGGCCGCAACCCCGAGTTCTACGGGCGAAACGAGGCCCGCGGTACCCACATTTGGCTCGGCGGTTTTCACCATACTCTGGCGATGCTGGCACGCTGCTACCACGAACTCGGGCGCCCGCTCTCATCCGTCACGAAAGCCATCCAACCCGTCGACCAGGTGTTTTTTGGTCCACGTCTCGGCGGCGGGCGGGGTTCGATGTTTGACGTGCCCGCTGGCGAGTTGCCCGAATTGGGGCGTCCGCCGGCCCCCGCAACCATCTGGGCATGTTTGGTCCGGATCTTGCGATGGACCACCCGGAGCATTTGCGACTTCAAAAAAGATGTACTGACAACTTGGATTGAGAGCTGGCCACCGCCCCACCGTCGACGGTTTTACAGCAGTCTGCGCCGGGCGGCACGCCACGGGTTGGCAGTTTACCGCAAGCGTACCGGTGACCCCAGCCAACGCATCCAAACCCATCTCGCAGCTGCGACGGCGCCCGATCTCGAGTCTGCGCTGCTCGGCAACCCGGCGACGGTTCGGGTTTGGGTGGCGCCACTGCTGCTCTTTATCGACTTTGCCCTCACCAACCTGCGCGAGCAGACAGGTCAAAACTCGGCCCACCTCGACTTGCTCGAGCTCACCGCTGCGATCGCCCGCGGGTTGGTCGAGGATCGGCTGTACCTGCGCGCCGACTTCCAGCCCCTGCGCGAGGTCGACTTTCGCCAATGGTTGCACGGCCACCGCGCCAACCCCAAGGTACTCGACCACCCGGCACTTTTGGGGCTCTACGACTTGCTGCTGGCCTACCGCGACGGCGATACCCGCTCGCCGGCCCTGGCTGCAAGCGCAGCCCTCGAGCTGATTTGCCGGGGCCTGTGCGACAGTCGTGGCCCCCTCCTGTACCAGTTTCAAGCTGGCCCGGGAGAGGTTGTATTTGCACCGATCTACCAGGTCCTCAAGCAGCGCGGTGTCAGGTTTGCGTTTTTTCACCGGGTCAAACAACTCGAGCTCGACCGCGAGGGCGACCGGGTGGAACGCATCGTGCTGGCCCGGCAGGTCGAACTCCTCGACCCTGAAGCGGAGTATCAGCCGCTCTACACAGTCAAGGGCACACCCTGCTGGCCCACGCTCCCGGCCTACGAGCAAATTGTCCTCGGCCACGAACCGCTTGTCCAACAGCTCGACTTCGAGTCGCAGTCGGGGCCTGAAGTCGAAGAAATCGTGCTCACCTGCGGTCATCACTTCGACCACGTGCTGCTCGGGTTGCCGGTCGATGTGCTGCCCGCGGTCGCACCGGACCTTCTCGAACGCAGTGCGATCCTCAATGCTTCGGTGCGCCACCTGGCGACAACTGCCTGCGAGGGCGCCCAATTATGGCTCAAAGCCCCGTGGTCCGCACTGCGCGACCCGACCGAGGCCACCGCAAACTCGGACGAAACAAGCCATCGCGGGCCAACAGCAAACTGCCCGTCGTTGGTTGGATTTGGGCTTCCCCAGCCGCTTTCGCAGTTTGAGGTGCGCACCCATCATGTCGCCGGCGAATCGTGGCCTGCCAGCCAGTGGCCCGCCCAGGCGATTGCCTTTTCTGGACCGATGCCGGCGGCTTTTTTGGCGAATCTCCCGGCCTCACACACGCCGATTAAACGCCAGGCCCTCGCGGGCGAACACATTCGCAACCACACCATCCGATGGATGCAGATACACTGTTCAAAACTATGGCCGGCGATCGACGACAACGCCCAGCCACCGTGGGACCACCTCGTCGATCCCCACGAGCGCCCCGGCAACCGGCGGCTGGCCGCCCAGTTCTTGTGGGCAAACATCGCGCCCGGCGAGCAGCAAATTCAGTCGTTGCCCAACACCGAGCAGTTTCGCCTGCGACCGGATGCCTCGGGCTTTACCAACCTCACCGTCGCCGGAGATTGGACCGACACCGGGCTCAATGCCAGCTGTGCCGAGGCAGCCGTCGTTAGTGGGTTGCTCGCTGCCGAGGCGCTGGGCTGCCGCACCGAGCTCAACTGGTGGCGCGAGGCCGCCAAGGCGCCCGGCAAACGAACCAGTAAGCGGGTACCAATTCCCACGCGCCGACGCCCCCCATCGGGAGAGTAGGTCCGCAACAAGCTTGTATACACATTTTAGATGCAGATGCGCCGGGCGAGCCGACGCACGCTGCAGTTTTCTCGGCCACG
>JAUIFF010000025.1 GCA_030429545.1 Polyangia bacterium | reverse complement strand
TCAAGTCGCATGTGCCGTGGATCGAGCTGTGGGTGTTCATCCTCGACTTGGTGATTCGGGCAGAGGCTGAGCTAAACGAAGGACTAGACGACATCATCGACGAGGACTGGGTGGGGCCATGGATTCCATTTCCCGACGATGTGCCGGTTGAGGAGTGAGATGTTGATCATGCAAGGGAATTCAGCAGCAGACTGGTTGGAAGATTACGAGGATGTGCCGCTCGGGAAGGTCGAAGCCTATTGGATCGAGCTGCCGGTAGAGCAGGGCATCGATCCACACGATGCCGTGACGCGAGCCAATCTGGCCGGCATTCTAGTGTTTCGAACGAAGAGGCGGGGACCTCTGTTTCGCACGACCTTTCCGGTAGAGGGCGTTGACCATGAGGATGACCAAGATTGGTCGACAGACCCAGAGGTGCGAGCGGACGAGGAGCTCACGGCCGCGTTGTCTTGGGCAGATGAAGCTGTGTTGGCGGTTGAGTGGGTGGTCGGTGGCCATGCTGAACTTCGCCCATACCCGACTGTGCTCGACAGCATGAAGTTTGACCGCTCAAAAACTGCGAATGGTGCGGAGGTAATTGCATCAGCAATCAATAGGCCGGCGAACAGAAGGATGCTGCTCGACACAGACCACGAGATCCTACAGCTCTACCTCAAGCAGTTTGCCAACGCGCAACGCAAGCATGGGATGGGCGATTCGCCCGAGCGAACGAGGAAGTACCTCAAGGAGTTTTGGAGTCTGGGAGATGTGGGTGCAGCCGAGAAATATGTCGAGGACCACGAAGCGCCCGATATCGATAACTCACTCGACTGGGTGACCGCGGCGGAGGAAGGTTAAGATGTCGATACATGAATACGTAAGCAAGGGAGCCCCGGAGAGCGCCCACTGGATCGGTGTTGTGACCGACACTCCGAACAGCACCCAGGCGAGGTTGGCCGCCTCCGGGCTCGAGTGGGAGGTCGAGAAGACGATTATCGGTCTGGAGATGCTATTTCTTGTGCGCCTTCCCGAGCCGAGTAGCGAGGGTTTTCTGAGCCTTGGCCCTGAAGTTCTGCATGCGATTCGAGATGGTCACGGCGCAGTGATTGAACGGCCGACGTCCTTCCTCGATGCAATCTCGCTCAGCCAGGGCAAGTCACTCGACGAAGCGACCGCGGCTACGTTTGCAAACACCGATGCTCGGGCCGTCGAAGGTGCGCTCGAGAACATGCCCGAAGGACCGGTTCGAGAGTTGGTGAGGGTGTACCTCGAGTCGATCTCGGTCGTGCAGTCGCAACACGGGATCCGTGGAAACGGCGAGCGCACACTCAAGTTCATCTCGCACTTTTGGGAGTTGGGCGACGCGGGGGTGACAGAGCGATTCCTGCAGGTCTTACCGAAGATCACGGGGAGAGGTGCTGCGAGTGGTGGCCTCGAACGCTCAGCAAAACAACGGCCGCAGTTTGAGGCGAGGCTGTCGGCACTCGAGTGTCGGGTTCGGCTACGGCGATAGATGTGAGCCTTTCGCACGGTTGGGAGGTAGATGGCTATGCACGAAAAACGAGAAGCAGGGAAGATGCGAGCACCTGTTGGTGAGATCGAAGCGTATTGGGTTGAACTTCCTGACGGTGTCTGTCCTGACGATGCGGAGGTTCGGGCCGAGTGTGCGGGAGTTGTGGTGCATCGGTCGAACCCTCGTCAACCGCTGTTTCGCACCGACGTGCCAGTTGAGGGCGCAACGATCGAGAACGCGACAACCTTCACCACAGTCGAGCAGTTGGTCAGCGGGCATGCAAAGGTACGGGCGTGCCCGGCCGTCCTCAATGAGGTCGAGATTGCAGCTGAGGACTGCATGCGGGAAACGAGTGCCCAAGCCGTGGCTGCGGCGTTCGAACGCGCATTGCGAAACCAGCAAATTTCGCGGGAAGACTACAAGTGCGCGGCGCTCTACCTGACCGCGTTCGCCGAGGTCCAAAGCAAGCAGCCATGTAGCGACTCTCCCGAAGATACACGGGCGTTGCTGATGAAATTTTGGCAGTTGGGCGACATGAGTGCCGGCGAAGCGTACCGCGAGCGGATCGCTCGGCGACGGCACGTACCGACACTCGACTGGATCGCCGAAGCCGAGCGGGAGGGATAAAATGTCGATACAACAATATAAAGACCGCGGGCCAGACAAGGCATTCTGGATTGGTGTGTTGGCCCGAGACTTATTTCTCGTTCGAGTCAGGTTGGAGGCCTCGCGGCTAGAGTGGGTGAGACGGCCCGGTGTTTTGAGGCATTTTCTTGTGCGGCTGCCGAAGTCACGATCCGGAGCCTTTGACCCTGAGCTGGGCCGCAAGGTCCTCGCTGCGGTGCGGGATGGGCAAGGGGCAGTCGTTGAGAAGCCTGCGGATTTTCTTGCCTCGATCGGACAGGGAGTGGGAAACAGGCAGGACTGTTTCTACACGCGCCCTGGGACAGATGCCCGCTCTGCAGAGGTCGCTTTACAGGATATGCCCGAAGGACCAGTTCGAGAGTTGGTGCGGCAGTACCTAGCGGCACTTTCTGAGGTACAGGCGGACTTTCGGATTTGCGGCGACGGCAAGCGGTCACTCGAATTTGTCGAGCATTTCTGGGGACTAGGTGACCAAGGGGTGGCAGAGCGTTTTCGACGGATCGCCCCGAGGTTGGTGGCAAATCGCCGTGAGGACAAGCTGCGGGCGCCAGCTCGCCTTGGCGCATAGCTTGCTTGAGCAACGTTGAATGGATGAGGTGGCCAGAGGGCCGAGGAAGGTAGGTTGATATGCAACGAAAATCACTAAAGGCAGAACTCAATCAGGTGGTCGAAGCCCTGCTTGGGCCAGTGACGTACGCCGACGAGGTGGTCAAAGTGATCGAGGAGACGTTTGGAGAGTTGTTTGCCGAAGCAGATCGATTCGAGAGCAAGCGAAGCCCGACCGCGGAGTTTAGCGTGCTCGAGTATCCGCGGCTGGGCTACCTGAAGATGGGCTCGCTGGCAGCGAAGTTCGCATCCAGATTCTTGCCACTGAGGAGTCGACGTCGGTTGTATGGCATGCGGGATGTCCATGCCGTCCTGGAGAGGAATCGAGAAATACTCACGAGGTACGGAATTGCCTGGGACTCTCGAGTTGGAGCTCTCTACCGGTTCTTGTTCGCGGAAGTCGGGGGAGTTGCAGAGCAGGCACTTCGCCCTGTCGAAAAGCTGCAGGAGGAGAACGAGAGGTTGAGGGACTTGGTGTTGGAGCTTGATAAGCGGTTACTGAAGATGGCTGCAGATGCTGGCTATGATACATGTCTGAAGAGTCAGAACGTTGCGAAGGAGAGCAGTCGCGCCGACACGGCGTTTGACACCGCAAAGGTGGTGAGCTTCGATGCGGAACGGCGAGCGAGAGGGATGGTGCCGCAGGACGAAGGGCCACGATACTCGGCTCAAACCGTCGAGCCGCGTCAAGTCCAGGAGGACTCCGAACTCACACCCACGATGCTAGCACTCGGCCGGCTGATGCTCGCAGCTTCACAGGGCAGCGAGGTCGAGAATGTCGATGCACGACAGTTGGCGCGAGAGACATTTGCCTCGATGGTTCGGCGTTTGTGCGATGAGGGGATGCTCGATGTTTCGCCGGAAACCCTGCTGGAGAGGCAGGTGGCCGATATCCGCCGCGGCTTCTCGAGTTCGGGGTTGTCGTTGAAGGAGTTGGCGAAGCTGACAGGTGTCAACAAGCATTCGTTGCAGACTCTGATCGCCGGTACGCCGAGTGTACAGCTGCGTGTAAATACACTTGTACGAGTGGTCATGGTGCTACGTGTGCCGCTTTCGGATGTCTTTACGTTCGATGACCCGCCGAGCGCGAGCGGGCAGGGAGGCTGAGGTGCTGATCGAAGTCGGTACGCCGGAGTTTGACCGGTTGTTTAAGACCGCGGATCCGTGGGGGCAGTTTGAGAGTTTTTTGCCTGCGCACGATACGTATGTCGCTGCCATGGCCGATCCTTCGCTTGATCCTTTTGCGGAGGTCAACGTCGATTTGTTGCGTTACCAAGGAGTCGCCGATCTGCAGCGCGGGACGCAAAACATGGCGACGAAGATCATGCGTCCGGGAGGCCCGGAGGGGACGTTCGGGTTTCTAGCTTCGTCGACCCAGGCGCTCGAGAACATCATGCAGATGCCGGAGCTAGAGGAGTTCATGAGCCCAGACCAGGTGTTTAGCAGTTTGGGTGTGGCGGTCGGTAGCCAGGATCCGGCGCAGGCGATCAAGGATGTGACGTTTGCAGTCGGGATGACAGCGTTGGGATCGATGGGACCAGTGGGGGCGGCTGCCGCTGCGATCATTGGGTTTGCGCGAGCAGTCGGAGAGATTTTTAAGCGGAAGAAGGCGTTTGAGGAGGACCAGAAAAGGGAGGCGCTGATTGAGGCGTATAAGTCGTTCCCGCCGTTGATGGAGCCGCGAAACAATGTGGATCAGGATTCAGTGAATCTACAACTTTTGCCGCAGCTGCAGACCGGGGACTGGACAAAGATTTTTAGTCCGAGGTTCGCGGGCGAGGCCTGGCAGGCAGTACCGCGGCAGGGTGGGTACGCGCTGGCGTTGGGAGATGCAGAGGACGGGGCGAAAGACCCGTTAGGGGAGCCGCTGAAGACGTTTATTCCGACTGGGGGAATCGGGTACTGGCCGGGGCAGAATCGGATTACGTCGGTGCTTCAGGTTTCGTTAAATCCTGCATCTCAGACCGTGCAGCGCTTCTTGAAGGGAGAGTATGCCCCGAACGACTACTTGATCGAGCAATGGATGGTTCGGGATACGGGGGATTTTCTTGTTAATACAACTAGGCTTGCGGCGGTTGCATGGGAGTGGGTCGCACGGTCCGAGAATAGTCCCCACCTGTTCAAGGTCAATGTTCCCGCGCTTCACACTGCCTGGTCGGAGTATTGCTTGAAGGGGATGGTTGCACTCACGCAGCGTTCGCAGTCAAGCCGTAAAGAGCGCGACTTGTACATTTCAGCACTGAGCTGTACTTTGGGCTCGTGGCAGTGTTGGTTCGACAAAGGACGCTACCGAAATATTGACGGCCGTCTTCACGGTCGAAATATGGGCGATAGAGGGGGCCCAAAAACTTGGCACCCGAACCGAAGTCCTCGGCAGGGTTGTGTCATAACCCCTTACGAGGCGGGCCTGGGTGATCCCCGTTGCCTCAGTACCATTTATGATTTAGAGACTCGCCTCGTTCTTGACCAAGTGGCGGAGCGGCAGCGGTGGTATCTCCGACACTCACTGCTGTGTGCGTACGTTCGCCAGTCGTGGGCAGCGTTTCAGGGCTCGGCAAACAAGAAATTGCGAGACCTGTTGAACGAGATGAGGATGTTGCTGCTCGACCATCCCGACCGGCAGTATGTGGCGCTCGACGATGTGCCGCCGGGCGAGAAGTTACCGAATGGGCTTGATCTCAAGGCGGAACTCAAACGCCGGGGAGCGGGAAAGGTCATCGGTGGCAAGCGGTTTGCGATCAATCCGGGAACGCTCGAGCCGCCAACCGAACCGGTTCCTGGCGTTGGCTCGAGCGGTGGACTTCCCTTTGGGGGGAATACACTCGGGTTGCCACCCCACGAGCCGGAGTACGAATGGTGGCGCGACCGGAGGGTCGTTGGCGCCGGCTTGGGCCTTCTCGTCGGAGGCGGCCTGCTGTGGTGGAACCGGAGGTAATACACTTGATCTTACACAGACCCAGTGGTACACGCGGATAGTGAGGTTTGTAGCTCTTGCGTTCCTACTTTTTGCGGCCTGCGGAGGTGAGGTCGGCGATGTTTGCGAGAAGTCGAGTGACTGCAGCTCCGACCTTTGTTTGGATCGCGGGGTTGTGAACATCAAGCAGTGCACTCAACTTTGCAGGGATAGCCCTTGTAGCGCCGGGGACTGTGTAGGCTCGACCTACTGTGTTGTGTCGTGCTCCGAGGCCGACCCGAAGTGTCCTGACGATTTAGTTTGCTACCCGGGGATTGGCGAGTGTTTGGCTCGCTGTGAGTCGGATGTCGATTGTTCGGGTGGATTTTCTTGTAGTGAGGATGGAACCTGCAGGTAGTTTGACGACCGGTAGGGGGCACACCCAATTTCTCGAAGAATACCGCGGGACTTAACGTCGGGTTGACCTACACCATTGTGGATTGAGGTCCCACGGATTCGCCGCCCGGAGCTCTGTTACGTACCTAGTGAGAGACTGGCCAAAGTTGGTGCGAGCCTTGGTAAAGTTACAACCCCAAATCACCAGGCATAGCGGTTTGGACACAATAAAGATGAAATTTGTATGAGCATGATTCCACGCTGGATTCAGTCCATTGCCCATCGGCGAACCCGGAACTCCCGACGATACCGGCCTCTTCTAGGGCCTTGGAGGTCCAGCCTGCGCAATCAGGTTCGACCGTTTGCCCTTCCGGCGATGTGCTTGTAATATTGCACTGCTTACGAACACGACCCGACCGATGTAGTAGCAATCTTGCATGCACTCGGGGCCGTCCGGGTTGGGGATGAGTGGCTCACACTCTTCGTACCCGACATCGACGACACCGTCTCCGCAAAATGGGCCTGGTGTGCAGTCCGTCTGGCAACCGCCGTACGCTCCATCTGCATTGTCCTCGCCGTCATCGCACAATTCTACATCGTCGGGGTTACTCGGAGCACTTCGCACTAAGCCATCCCCACACATTGCATGCGCACAGGCACTTGTGCAGTCATGTGCATCGCCATTGTTTTCACCGTCATCGCAACTTTCACCGTCTTCGACGAGACCGTTGCCGCATACGGGTGCTGGCTCTACATCCGTGGTCGTCGTTGGCTCTTCAGTGGTTTCGGCCGGTCCTGAGGATTCCGAGTTTTCGTGTTCGTCACTTGTCGACGAAGCGGGAGCGGTCGAAGAAGCAGACTCTGAGCCGATTCCCTCGTTTTCTGATGGGGGACATCCAGACAACGCGGCCAGGAAAAGTGTGCATACACCAATTCGGATCATGGTGCTGTCGGCTCCTGCATCACACAATAGAGGCTACGCTTTGCGGCACACGACCCGGGGTTGACAAGGTCGTTGATGTAGTTGGACCAGGCTGGCTCGATCGACTGCGCCGAGCCCCAACGGCCCTTGAGATCGATCGTTGTCCAGCCATTGCAGTCGGAGGGATCTGCGGCGATAACCACGTCGCTCGAGGCTTCACCGTCCGTTTCCGCAGAGCTACCGGGTGGCGAGGTTCCCGAAGGTGCGATGCGGGTATTCGTTACGTACGAGGGGTTTGTCGGCGATCTCGGCCAAGCGTTGGCGGAGATCGAAGCGCGCCCGGACCCGCGGTCGGGACCGCAGGGAGTGGAGTTATAACGCGCAACTCCGGCGTGAGTCGGTTGCCTCGGGTGGACGTGTCCGTCACCGCAGTAGTCCTACCACCCAACGAGGATGGTTCGGCAAGCTCACATTTGCCTCGTCAAGCAGCGCGAGTGCGCACTAGTCGATAAATGGCCGCAGGGCATCTTTGCCGTCGATCAGCCAGTACCGCGTCTGCGTTGGCATCTCGTCAAAAAACGATCGGCTCTCCGCGGTCCATCCCGGCGGCACGAACTCAACGAACGAGCTCAACTCTGGATGGATCGACCACAACTTTCGTGTGTCGAAGTCGACGAACAACACCGGTAAATCCTCTGCGACATCGAACCAATCATTTGCGCTCGTCAATGCCTCTCGAAATCGGCGTTGAAGCTCGTCCTGCGAAACGCGGAAATCCACTATGTGTTCGAAGAAATCAAGCGCCTTTTCGCTATCCAGAACCTGGATACCGAACCGTTCGGAAAAATCGTTTTCTGATTCAAGTATGTGCCCTGCACCCCGGAATGCCTCGGCCCATCGTTGTTGATCTAAAATCCAAATTTCGGGTTCGCTGTCGTACCACCGCACGACGTCTCTGTGTCGGGTTGCAACTATCACTGTTTGCCTCGAGCTCCTCCTACCCTCCACCCAGGGGGCTGTCGAATATGTCCATACTGGTCTCTCGGACGTCTACCTTGGCGGCTACCACCAGGTGGCGAACCCCCGCGGAAGTCAACGCCCAAACCCTTTCAGGATCGACCTCTCGCCCGAGCAACTCCTCCGTTCGTCGTAGGTCATCTGCCGAACCACGCTCGAGCAGAACCGCATCAAGATGCCTCGGGAGGGCCAAGTACTCGACTCCAAAGAGCATGATGTCAATGTTGTTTGTTTCATCTCCTCCGCGGGGGCTTCGGACCAGCGCGGTTCCATGGCTGACATGGTACTCCCAGAGTTGGAAATGTCGTGTTGGGTCGATTTCGCTGAGCAGTGTCATCGTTTCGTCACCTAGTCGAACGGGTTGAGAACCCGCAAACCGCTGCTAGTCTTCCTCCGCCCACCGATCGAACCCAAATTGTCGTAGATGGTCACGGACCTGCTCTTTAGAAGCCGTGGTCACAGACGCATGGTTGGGAGCGGTTGCTGCATCGTGTAGAAACCACTCGTAAGTCCTCTCGAAATAGAGGCCTAGTGCTGTGGCAACGCTACGGTCGGACATACCCGTTTCGCTCATCACCGCCATGAGAGTCATCAAATCCGACTCTGGGATTCCGCTGGGGTAGGCATCCCGCAACAGGGTGATCGTTGAGGACATGTGTGAGGGGATGTTTACATTCATGGTGCACCCAGCCTTTGTGGGGGAACGATTGTTACATCAAGAGTGACTCCAAATCGATTTTGGAAAGTCCGCACGAAAGTTGCATCGGTCGTGATGGTCCGCAAACCGAGTCGGTCAGCCGTACCAAAGATTTGGAGATCCGGCGCTTGTAACCGACGTGACGGAGGAATCTGGAACGCGGGCGATGGATTTGGCGAGATGCGTTCAATCTGACGGAACAACTCCAAGAATCGTGCCTTTTCTGCTGGAGTTGTGCTTTCGCCTGTACGACGCGCCCTAATCCGTCCGAGTACGCCACATTCACTTGCACATGCAAACCTCCCGCAGGCAACGGGTCATGCACGTGTGTCTCGCGGGCAATCGTGGCGGACCACGTCGGGGCCTTGCGCTCGGGATCCGGTTCGCGGGCGTAGGCCCAGAGGTCCGTGATTATCCGGCGGTTGTCGTCATCCAGCTACCCCAAGTACCGCTGGAGTTGAGCGGCCCAGTACTGAGGTGTAGGTCGACTGCAGGACTACTTCGGATATCCGTCCGGCCAATTTTCCTCCGTGCTGATCGAGAGCACTGCCTCCGCCAGGTTCTCGTGAAAGCGAAGCACTACGCAGAGGGACGCGCCGCAGCTGGAGCAGCTCGCATAGCAAGCCTCTTCTTCGCGTTCGTTATTCGTCTCTGGCCTGCTAAACTCCCTGTCTGCGGGCCACTCTCGAAACCGAGTGTCGCCCCGTTTCCACCACCTCATCGCTTGTCCGATGCGGTACTCCGATTCGTGAAAGCGGCCACTCGCGTCACCGTCGTAGCTGGATGCAACATGTGTTTGCGCCCGAATGGTTGCTTTGATGCCACAGGCTGGGCAGCGTCCATCGATTATGATCCAATTGTAAGCGCTCATTAGAACGATTCTCCTCCGATACCGATCGCGTTCAGGAACTTGCGCAGCTTCTGGTCTCTTGTGATCAGCGGAACCCCCTCCTTCTGAGCCGATGCAGCAACCTTAGCATCTTTGGGTTTGAGGCTCCGGCCAAGAGCTTTGGCTTCAGCTTGCAAAGCTGCGGCCGCTTCATCCGAGGCTCCCGCGGCAACTCGGCCACCACGAGAAGTCAAGAAACCGCGCAGGGCGTTCACGTCTCCTTTCACAAGAAATTCCTTGACAGCCTGAATAGGGATGATGGGGCTCCGACCGGCTAGGGCAGCGTCAAGAGCAGCAGCTTCACCAGCCTCGATGGCACGAATTGCGGCGTTCGCGTCAATTGCTACATTTCCAGGGGCACTCCCGGGCGGCAGCGCCTTCGGCCCGGGTTTCCCGGGCGGCAGCGCCTTCGGCCCGGGTTTCCCGGGCGGCAGCGCCTTCGGCCCTCCGCCCCCAGCGGCACGCGCAACGTCGTCGATCTTTGTGACGGTTGCGACATCATCGACTTTGCTCGCCGAGGCTGCCGTACGCGCTGCGGTAACTGTACGACCAGTTGCTGCGGCCCCTTTTACAAGTGCACCTGCCCCTAGGGTCCCAACGAAACCGATTCCAGCGTCAGTAAGATTCGCTGCAGAACGACTCATCCCTGCGGCTTGCAGACCCTGAGAGGTAACAGTGTCAACAGGAGCTCCGTCCACGAGAGTGCGGATTCCTGAGACTGTCGTGTCGACGCCGTGTGCCGTGACCACAGCACCAGCAGCAGCAATGGGAATCCCGATTCCAATCTCGGATGTGGCGACACCGGTTGCAACTAGCGCACCACCAACGGCGGTCTCAAGTGCTCCACCCACCGCCGTTACAGCTCCCCAAAGGCGATCCCAGCCACTTAATCCGGATGGATCGATGAGCCGAATCGGGTTGTCGGAGACATACTGGTAGAGGTTGACAGAGTCACTGGTACCCAACGGATCGGTGCTAGTCCACCTTCCGAGCCAGGGTGCGTAGTACCGCGCCGAGTGGTAGCTCAGACCCGACTCGTCGTCGCGTTCCATCGCGGTATATCGGTACCGCTTTGGAGTTTGTAGCTGGCTTCGAACAGCTTGGTAGGTCGTACTGCCGTAGGGCGAGTACTCCTCGTAGGATAAAATCCGGGCTTGGTCGTCGACCTCCAGCGACGCCGAGCCCAAGTGGTTGGCGAGTTGGTAACGAACTTGCCTTCGCGGAATCTCCTTCTCGTCGCCGCTGATGCGAGTTTCGACCAACGCGATCCTCTGGGCGTCATCCGTAACGTGGAGCGTCTCGCGAACCAGGTCCTCACGTTGAGAGCGGTGTTCACGATAAATCTCGAAGGCGCCCAGGTACAGACGTTCGTCTTTAATACGGCCATCCGGTCTTTCAGTCACCTTGCGAATCCGCTGCCCACCACCGTCATAGACGTACCAAGTACGCTCGCCGTGGCGACCTGTACCGTCGGTGTCGTTGACCACCTGGCGCTGGGTCATCTGCAGCTGATCGAGTTCGTTCCACCGCATGCCCGCGAGATGCGGCATGTCGAGCATGTTGCCGTGCTCGTCGTACTTGTGAACTGCTGGCGCTGAAATTCGACCGACGGTCGTACTCGTCAGGCGATTGCTGACTTTGTCGGGTTCCAGTTGGCTCGGTTCGGCGTAGGCGTAGTTGCGGGTCCACCCTGGATTGTGGGGATTCGTGCCGATGTGCTGTACGGACGCGATGTTGCCGACCGCGTCGTAGAGATACCGTTCGAGGTAGCGGCCCAGCGCCTCGCCGTCACTCGCATGCGGGATGCCGACGCGACCGACACGCGGAGCATCGTTGTGCGAGTGGGGGTGTGCTCCGGCTTGTCCGAGATGTTCTCGACCTGTCGCTTCAGTCAGGCGAAAGAGGGCGTCATAGCGGTACCGGGTGCGAGCTTCGACGCGGGCGTTGGCGAAGAACACTTCCTGATGGGCGTCGTCGCGGATGTGGGTGATGTTGCCGGCCGGATCGAATGTGTAGTGCAGATCCTGGAGTACACGACCGCTGTGGCCTCCTTCGGTACGCATGTGGACGAGTCGAAACGTCTGGGGGGTCATAGTGGTATCGAGTCGAGACGCCGTTGCTGTACTTGATCGCCTGGCGCTGGCCCTTTCGAGGCGCTCGAGCAGACCGGCTTCATTGTAGGTCGGCTGCAGTACGTTTACGTTCGCCTCAGGTGCATCGCGGTGGGGAGCGACGACCTGCGTAGGGCGGCCGAGGGCGTCATACCTCGTGTGGCTGACATACGACTCTGGCTTCAGAGTAACATCTAGACTCCAGTCGACACGGTTGCGATAGGCAGGCCGCATTTTCCCGTCGACATCGACCGTGTCGGCCAGCTGGCGAAGATTTCGCAGTGGGTGCCCTTAAAGTCATATCGTTCGGTCGTCACCGGTGGAGCCGGGCGCCGAGCATGTCGTACTGGTAGCGCACGACAACACGATCGTGAGCGTCGAAGACCTCGCGTTGGTTTCCCTCGATGTCGAACACAACCCGCGTTGTGTAGAACTCGTCAGTCGCCGACCTAGCGAGTCTACGTGCGTCACCGTGGGCGTACGGGCGTGGGGTTCCCACCGCGACTCGTGGATGGGTCGCCACTCCGATATCCTCGCTGCAGAGGTCGACCGTTGAGGCTGTCGCTCGGGTCATCAGGGTTTTGCCGACCAGTCGCCACGGCGCTGAGTAAAGTGCACCTACAATTGTGCATGCCGCTACGTCGCCGGCAACAGGACCGCGTATGCCTCGGGGGGTTGTCTGGAAGTGTCCTCATGCACGGCGGTGGCGAACTCGTCCCAATCTCGGAACTTGGGCAAGTCCGCAACATCGGCTCCATACCAGACTGCGATACCACATCCATCTTTGGCGAGGCTTTCAAGCCATCTCATCAACGTGGCACCCCGACCTCGATCGGGCTTGTTGAAGAGAGCATCGAAGAGCGTATCGGCCTCGCCACTGGCGACTTCTACAATCCTTGCATAAGGCCCATTGTACCCCGGAAATAACTTCGGCAGAAACGAACACATCTCGGGACGCAAAGTGAGCGCGGTCAAAATAGGCGGCAGCGAGAGTGCCTCCGCCTTCCGTGTAACGACAACATGCTGTGTCATGGTCCACCTTTGTCCTTGCGGTTGCGTCGCCATCGTATCTCACCCTCGCGAAGTCGTCGATCCGCCTCGCGAATGTCGTCGGCTGTTGTTCCGGACTCCTTACGTGTGACGCTCCGGGTTTTACCGTCTGGTCCACGGTGAACCCGCGGGCGATGTGTATGCGGTGTAGGCAGTTTTCCATGACCGTGCGTCTGGTGAATCTGCAGCCACTTAGGGTCTCCCTTGATGGGCGGCGCGGTCGGCACGAGATTGTGGTCACCAGGGGGTAAAACCACACCGTCGTCGGTAACGCGGAAAATCTCCCACGCTGCCGGAGTTTTTGGGCCTGGGGGAAGCGCCTTTGGCCCTCCTCCCGAGGCACTCGCACCCTCCACTTTGGCGACGGCTGAAACATCCGTCGCAACATCATCGACTTTGTTTGCAACGGCTGCAACGTCGTCGATTTTGCTTGCGACAGTTGCAACATCATCGGCCTTGCTCGCCGCGGTGCCCAGCTTCGAGCCCTTGGCCAGCTTGTCAGCGCCCTTCGTGCCGGCAAGTGCCGTGATGACCTCGAACACGGCTCGCCCAACAGCTTCACCGGGACGCCCCTCGTCGACCGCCTTGACGTAGGGATCCTTGATTGCGTCCCACAACACCCCCGGATCGTCCGCAATCGTCGACACGGTTTGTTGCAGTGTATGTCTCGACTTCTCCCACTGTTCAGGGTCGATCACTCTGCCCACGGGCGAGAGTCGGAACGCACCGACGGCGAGGTCTTTGACGCCTACGACAGCATCGCGGGCACCTTTGACAACGCCGACTCTCATATCGTAACCGAGCCTCGCGTTTTCGGGAACGTAGTCGCGGATGACCTCGGCAGCACTGTCGATGCCGCATTCACTGTCAGTGAACGGGTTACAAAACTCCCAATCGGTGCCTGCCGGATCGACTCGATTAACCGGATCACCACCAGCGTAGTTGTAGAGGTTGGTACCACGCGTGAGGCCGACAGGGTCAGCGCTCGCCCACCTTCCGAGCCAGGGTGCGTAGTACCTCGCCGAGTGGTAGTTCAGGCCCGACTCGTCGTCGCGTTCCATCGCGGTAAATCGGTACCGCTTGGGAGTTTGGAGCTGGCTGCGAACAGCTTGGTAGGTTGTACCACCATAGGGCGAGTACTCCTCGTAGGATAAAATCCGGGCTTGGTCGTCGACCTCCAGCGTCGCCGAGCCTAGGTGGTTGGCGAGCTGGTAACGAACTTGCCTTCGCGGAATCCCCTTCTCCTCGCCACTGATGCGGGTCTCGACCAGCGCGATCCGCTGGGTGTCATCCATGATGTGGAGGGTCTCGCGAACCAGGTCCTCACCTTGGGAGCGGTGTTCACGGTAAGTCTCGAAACTGCCCAGATATAGGCGTTCGTCTTTAATGCGGCCATCCGGTCTTTCAGTCACCTTGCGGATCCGCTGCCCACCACCGTCATAGACGTACCAAGTACGCTCGCCGTGGCGACCGGTACCGTCGGTGTCGTTGACCACCTGGCGCTGGGTCATCTGCAGCTGATCGAGTTCGTTCCACCGCATGGCCGCAAGATGCGGCATGTCGAGCATGTTGCCGTGCTCGTCGTACTTGTGAACTGCTGGCGCTGAATTTCGACCGACGGTCGTACTCGTCAGGCGATTGCTGACTTTGTCGGGCTCCAGTTGGCTCGTTTCGGCATAGGCGTAGTTACGGGTCCACCCCGGATTGTGGGGCTTCGTGCCGATGTGCCGCACGGACGCGATGTTGCCGACCGCGTCGTAGAGATACCGTTCGAGGTAGCGGCCCAGCGCCTCGCCGTCACTCGCATGCGGGATGCCGACGCGACCGACACGCGGAGCATCGTTGTGCGAGTGGGGGTGTGTACCGGCTTGTCCGAGATGTTCTCGACCTGTCGCTTCAGTCAGGCGAAAGAGGGCGTCATAGCGGTACCGGGTGCTAGCTTCGACGCGGGCGTTGGCGAAGAACACTTCCTGATGGGCGTCGTCGCGGATGTGGGTGATGTTGCCGGCCGGATCGAATGTGTAGTGCAGGTCCTGAAGTACACGACCTCCGTGACCTCCTTCGGTACTCATGTGGACCAGTCGAAACGTCTGGGGGTCGTAGTGGTATCGGGTTGAGACGCCGTTGCTGTACTTGAGCGCCTGGCGTTGGCCCTTGGCGTCGTAGTCAATGTTGGTGATGCCGACGGAGGATGGTGCGATCGAGCTGGGGTCGAGCAGAACGCTCGGCACATCTGGCCGTTCGAGCCACACATCGAGGCGCTCGAGCAGGCCGGCTTCATTGTAGGCCGGCTGCAGTACGTTTACGTTCGCCTCAGGAGTGTCACGGTGGGGAGCGACGACCTGCGTCGGGCGGCCGAGGGCGTCATACCTCGTGTGGCTGACATACGACTCTGGCTTCAACGTAACATCTCGGCTCCAGTCGACACGCCTGCGATAGGCCGGCTGCATTTTCCCGTCGACATCAACCGTATCAGCCAGCTGACGAATGCTCCGCAGTGGGTTGCCCTTAAAGTCATATCGCTCGGTCGTCACCAAACCGGCTTGATCGAACACCTCGACGACCTGGCCGCGTAAGTTGTGGGCCTCGGGCTCGACTCGAGACTCGCCATAGACGGCTCGCCCGACCATGGCCTCGGGGTTGTCCTCCTCGCGGACGAACGACGCGGTCGGTCGCGGCACCACGTCGTACTCGCTGCGAAAACGATGCCCGCGACTATCCCAGGCGTAGAGGGGCTTACCTGCGACGTCACTCAACATCCACCGCTCGCCCGCCTCCATGCTCGCCTGGTGGAGCCGGGCGCCGAGCATGTCGTACTGGTAGCGCACGACAACACGATCGTGAGCGTCGATGACCTCGCGTTGGTTTCCCTCAATGTCGAACACAACCCGCGTTGTGTAGAATTCGTCGGTCGTGTCGTTGGAGACCTTGTTGCGGGCGACGGTAGCGATCGGTCGACCTAGCGAGTCCGCGTGCGTCACCGTGGGCGTACGAGCGTGGGGTTCAGACTGACGTGCGGCTGCCACCTCGTCACGGCGGGCGCGTGCGTCGGAAAACCTGTCCACAAGGTCATCGGCGCGCACAGGATCGGTGCGCAAGGCATACCATGTTGGTGTATATTCAATTTCGGACAAGCGCGAGAAAAACTGGCCCACATCTGGATCGCGCTCTGGGGCGTCGAGAAGCGTATCGCTGACATCCCACGTCGCCTGCTGCCAGGGTCCATACACCCCCCGCGGCCCCCTTCACAAGCCCCGCAACGCCGAAAACTGTCAGCCCAACATCGACAACCAGGAGCCCCAACCGTGACATAGTTGTTCAGAGGATCTCGTGCCTCCTCCAGCAGCAAGTCGTAGCGATCGTATGTGACGAACGACTCTGTGCTCGCCTCGGATGTGTGAAACGGGTAGCGATTGCGACTCCATTTCGCTCGCTATCCGTCAACATCGGACGTGCGATTGGGCTCCTGCTCTTCCGGCCCCACCTGCGCAGGGGTCCACGAGAGCAGCCTATGTTCGCGCAATGAACTTACCTTTGCTGGCCTACAACCTGGGGGGCCTTGCCAAGGTTTTGCATATTCGTCCTGTGCCCATCCACAAGAGTCGCAGGCGAACACGAGGCGATCGCCTGAACCTGGCTCGGTCAGCACGCGTAGTTCGTCTCCGCCACAATTTGGGCACTCGGTTTGAGTTTTGAAGGTAACGAGCTCCCAGATTTGGTCGCGGACGAGCATAGCAACGACTTCAACGCTCGATGGTTTTTGACGAGCGAGGATTTCCCTTTCATTTGGAACACTCAAGTCTTGGCTTTCCAAAAGATATTCTTCCAATGGAAGCGTCGAGAGCCAGTCGAGGCCAAAGCGTGCGACAGGTTCCGCCCCGATATTGGTTCGATTCTCTTTGACCCATTCCATGAGTGCAAGACCGTATTCTCGGGCGTTTGAGCCGTCGGGGAGTTTACGTAACCGGTCGATGAGAGACGACCAGAGCTTCTTTGGGCTCGTCATGAAGAATCCTAGGGTACAGGGTACGCGGTGATCAGGTTCCCAGCACGGTCCGTGAATATTGCCATTCTTGAAGTTTTCTTGCCACCGAACTTGAGCGCGGTACGTCCGATGACCTCACCGGTGTCCACGATGCGCTTGAACTGGCCGCCGGGGATGCCGGCGACAGGCGAGTGAACCAGATCTGGGCGCTGTAACAGCGCCTTAAGTTTGTCGGGGGTGATGGAGAAGACCGATCGACTCCTACCGAGTGAACGATTGAAGTGTCCGTGGACAACGTGCTCGAAGCCTGCCGAAACCGGCTGACCTGTAGTTGGTCGAGTCGGCGTGAATCGGGTCTGACCCTTGGCGACGTTGATTCTCGACCGGACGCGTCCTGGGACGGGAATATCGCCCCCCACTGGTCCTGGGGCAGAAGCTCCTAGCCCTCTGCTGGCGCTAGCACCCGGAGCGCCACGAATCAGCCCCCGCTCCGCACTTTTGGCGGCAGCGCGCTCTGCAGCAACCCCTGCGGCCCCCTTCACAAGCCCCGCAATGCCGAAAACTGTCAACCCAACATCGACAACCAGGAGCCCGATCGCCGCGATTTCTGCAGCTGTCGCCACGTCGGGATCGACCGGCCCTGACGCCTGACCTTCGATCAAACTGGGAGCGAGCCTTGACCCGCTCTTTGCCTGATATCGGGCGCGAGCGTCAAAACGACGTTCAAATTCAGCAACTTTCCTCGACGGAAGAGCGATGTGCCCTGTCGCTCCCGCTTGAAACTTGTCTTCCGCGATCCCGGCTCCTTTGGGTAACTCAGCTTCGATCGCTGCCCGCTCCTGATTGTCGATACCCGTGAAGCGTTCTTGAAGTACTCGACTGGCGAACGCTTCTCGGGTTTCGTTTTCTCGCACTTCACCGGAGGCAATCACATCACCGGACACGTACTCATCTTCAAAGTGAACGACCTGCTCCGGTGCGGTCGCTTTATTCCCCGATAAATCTGCAAGTCTGGTAGGACACAACCGTGCATACACATATAGATTTACCCCATCCCCAAGTCCAATCGGGTCTGTAGTCGTCCATCTGCCAAGCCAGGGAGCGTAGTACCTAGCCGAGTGGTAGTTCAGGCCGGACTCGTCGTCGCGCTCCATCGCAGTGAACCGGTAGCGCTTTGGTACTTGTAGCTGACTGCGAACAGCTTGGTAGGTCGTACTGCCGTAGGGCGAGTACTCCTCGTAGGACAAGATTCGGGCTTGGTCGTCGACCTCCAGCGACGCCGAACCCAAGTGGTTGGCGAGCTGGTAGCGCACTTGCCTTCGCGGAATCCCCTTCTCGTCACCGCTCGTGCGAGTTTCGACCAGCTCAGCGCCAGCGTAGTCGTAGAGGTTGGCACTACGGGTGAGGCCTACGAGATCGGGCGCGAGCGCCACACTGGCCTTCGCTGTCAGGCTTCTGAGAGGAAGATCATGAAGGCATTCGGCGATTCATCTGTGAGGATTTCAAGTCGAGCAGACTTACCCGAAACTAAAATCATCGTATCGTCCCCCACAAGCTGCAACTCGTTTCCCTGGACACCCAGTTTGTTAATCTCGTCCACGTCTTGGAATTCATCCACTGTTTCAGACAGAAGAGGGGGCCTCTGTCCTACGATACCCGTTATGGAAGTCACCCCCGAGACAGTTAATACAGCCAGTTTATAACAACCGAACTCATGATCTTCATCGTGTGCGGAGTAGGTGGGATGGCTCGGTGCCAATAGAATTTGGAAAAAAAGCAAAACCTTACTCGGTCTGATGGACCAACCGAGAAGGTAAGACTCAGTGAATACCACGTGTTCTGTGTTCTCTATCTGCATAACCTACTTCGCCAACGGTGCATGTGCAGTTTTGCTTTTTCTTGTGACCGGCCGACCAAATCCATCGACGCGCTGACCAGAGGCATCCCAGATCGTTACGCGGGGGACTTTACTTCCAGGACCAAGTTCGTCCAAGGTACTCGCCGGTTTGATTTTCATCCGTTTGACTCCCGTTGCGTCGGACCAAGTCTCGAATCCCGCAGGTGTTGTGCGCGTGTTCGTCCAACCTTCCGAGCGCGCCCAATTACGAAGTTCGTCAGCCGTGGGTGCCTTCCGAAAGCTCCCGTCAGGGTTATGCCATCGACCGCTTTTTGAGCTAAACCGCGCAGGAGCGACGCTGCCTCCCTTTGCGACGAGAGGGACCCGAGCACTACCAAACAAGACGGCTCCTACGTTTAGCTGGGCCTGGACCGTGTCCGCCATAAACGGTGTAAAGTCGATTGGTCCTGGTGGTAGTGCTTCGCCTCCCTCTCGTCCGTGTTTGATCCTCTCCTTGAGTCCCTCTTCATGTCCATTCCACCATTTCCGTAGTTTGTCAAGCACTCCGGGGGCATTTGTCTCGGCCTCGACAGTGGCGGCAAATTCAGGGTCCTCAGCGAACAGCACGTCATCGGAGATGTTGACATCGTCGTTGTAGCTCTCGTCAGGTGGAGGTTGCTCGAGGTCAGCTTCTTGACCGAGAGCTCCAAGCTCAAACTCGAGGTCCGCGATCGAACGATCAATCTCGGAAGTATCGATGTCTGCCTCTGCTTGAGAGGTCCGTACACTGTGCAACTCGGTAAGACTCGAGCGCAACTCGTCTTCGAGCCCTCGTGTGGATCGATAGTCGGTTCCTGTCGGATCGATTCGGTTGATCGGATCAGCGCCAGCGTAGTCGTAGAGGTTGGTACCACGCGTGAGGCCGACAGGGTCAGCGCTGACCCACCTTCCGAGCCAGGGAGCGTAGTACCTCGCCGAGTGGTAGTTCAGGCCCGACTCGTCGTCGCGTTCCATCGCGGTAAATCGGTACCGTTTTGGAGTTTGGAGTTGGCTTCGAACTGCCTGGTAGGCCGTACTTCCATAGGGCGAGTACTCCTCGTAGGACAAGATTCGGGCCTGGTCGTCGACCTCCAGCGTCGCCGAACCCAAGTGGTTGGCGAGCTGGTAACGAACTTGCCTTCTCGGAATCCCCTTCTCGTCGCCACTGATGCGGGTCTCGACCAGCGCGATCCTTTGGGTGTCATCCATGACGTGGAGCGTTTCGCGAACCAGGTCATCGCCTTGGGAGCGGTGTTCACGGTAAATCTCGAAGCTGCCCAGATATAGGCGTTCGTCTTTTATACGGCCGTCTGGTCTTTCAGTCACCTTTCGGATCCGCTGGCCACCGCCATCATAGACATACCAAGTACGCTCGCCGTGGCGGCCAGTACCCGCGGTGTCGTTGACCACCTGGCGCTGGGTCATCTGCAGCTGATCGAGTTCGTTCCACCGCATGGCCGCGAGATGCGGCATGTCGAGCATGTTGCCGTGCTCGTCGTACCTGTGAACTGCTGGCGCTGAATTGCGACCGACGGTCGTGCTCGTCAGGCGATTGCTGACTTTGTCGGGCTCCAGTTGGCTCGGTTCGGCGTAGGTGTAGTTGCGGGTCCACCCTGGATTGTGGGGATTCGTACCGATGTGCCGCACGGACGCGATGTTGCCGACCGCGTCGTAGAGATACCGTTCGAGGTAGCGGCCCAGCGCCTCGCCGTCACTCGCGTGCGGGATGCCGACGCGACCAACACGCGGAGCGTCGTTGTGCGAGTGGGGGTGTGCCCCGGCTTGTCCGAGGTGTTCTCGACCTGTCGCTTCAGTCAGGCGAAAGAGGGCGTCATAGCGGTACCGGGCGCTAGCTTCGACGCGGGCGTTAGCGAAGAACACTTCCTGATGGGCGTCGTCGCGGATGTGGGTGATGTTGCCGGCCGGATCGAATGTGTAGTGCAGGTCCTGGAGTACACGACCGCCGTGGCCTCCTTCGGTACGCATGTGGACCAGTCGAAACGTCTGGGGGTCATAGCGGTATCGAGTCGAGACGCCGTTGCTGTACTTGATCGCCTGGCGCTGGCCCTTGGCGTCGTAGTCGATGTTGGTGATACCGACGGAGGATGGTGCGATCGAGCTGGGGTCGAGCAGGGCGCTCGGTACATCCGGTTGTTCGAGCCACACATCGAGGCGTTCGAGCAGGCCGGCTTCATTGTAGGTCGGCTGAAAAACGTTGACGTGGGCTTCGGGTGCATCGCGGCGGGGAGCGATAACCTGCGTCGGGCGGCCGAGGGCGTCATACCTCGTGTGGCTGATATACGCCTCTGGCTTCAACGTAACATCTCGGCTCCAGTCGACACGGTTGCGATAGGCTGGCCGCTTTTTCCCTTCGACATCGACCGTATCGGCCAGCTGACGAATACTCCACAGTGGGTTGCCCTTAAAGTCATATCGCTCGGTCGTCACCGAGCCAGCTTGGTCGAACGCCTCGACGACCTGGCCGCGTAAGTTGTGGGCCTCGGGCTCGACGCGAGACTCGCCATAGACGGCTCGTCCGACCATGGCCTCGGGGTTGTCCCCCTCGCGCACGAACGACGCGGTCGGTCGCTGCACCACGTCGTACTCGCTGCGAAAACGATGCCCGCGACTATCCCAGGCGTAGAGGGGCTTGCCTGCGACGTCGCTCAACATCCACCGCTCGCCCGCCTCCATGCTCGCTTGGTGGAGCCGGGTGCCGAGCATGTCGTACTGGTAGCGCACGACAACACGGTCGTGAGCGTCGATGACCTCGCGTTGGTTTCCCTCGATGTCGAACACAACCCGCGCTGTGTAGAACTCTTCGGTCGTGTTCTCGTTGGAGGCCTTGTTGTGGGCGACGGTAGCGCTCGGCCGACCGAGCGAGTCCGCGTGCGTCACCGTAGGTGTACGGGCGTGGGACTCGGATTGACGTGCGGCTGCCACTTCGTTACGGCGAGCGCGTGCGTCGGGAAACCTGTCCACAAGGGCATCAGCGTGCGCAGGATCGGCACGCAAGGCATACTATGTTGGTGTATATTCAACTTCGGACAAGCGCGAGAAAAACTGGCCCACATCTGGATCGCGCTCTGGGGCGTCGAGAAGCGTATCGCTGACATCCCACGTCGTCTGCTGCCAGGGTCCAAACACAACCTTGCCCCACGTGTGATCGGGGCGAAGCGTCCCCACAATGCGCCCGACAGGGTCGTAAAACACCACCGGGCTCACACCCACACGCACGTCGAACTCGTACCGATGGGTGTCGGTAAAAAAGGGCTCAAACTGCCGAACTGGCTGGCCCTTATTATTAAAAACCGTCCATCCACTGCCGACCCAACGCTCGACGATCTCCGACTGCATCACCGGGCGATTGCTCGTGTCGACGATGAGTGAACCGTTGAGGTCACGAGCTGGCACAGGTCCTGGCTCGGCTTGTACCTTCGCCTGTACGACGCGCCCAAATCCGTCCGAGTACGCAAAGTTCACTTGCACATGCAAACCTCCCGCAGGCAACGGGTCGTGCACGTGTGTCTCACGGGCAATCGTGGCGGACCACGTCGGGGCCTTGCGCTCGGGATTTGGTTCGCGGGCGTAGGCCCAGAGGTCCGTGATTATCCGGCTCGTCGCGTTATCGAGTAACTGGGTCGCTAGTGGACCAGTCGGCGCCGCTGCAAACCCGTCTAACTCGGCTCGGGTCAAGTCGGTCCGAAACTCGGGCGTGAGTCGGTCGAAATCAACCTCCGGTACGTCTTCTCCAACGACTTCAATGAGCTTTTGGGATACACCCGCCTTTCTGGAAGCTCCAAGTAGCTCGACTAAAACAGCCGGTCCCGATTATTTGTCCACGTGCTAGCATCTCATCAGTCAGCTTGGGAAAGCGCTTCATATAGATTTCAGCAAACTCGGCGAGCGACTGAACCCTTGTCGGATCAGGCAATCCGCCAAGGACTTCGCCGCATCGGGACCGATCTCCTCCACAAACTCTCTCATCTCACGGCAAACATCGTCATGTGTCAAAAAGGCCCCCAACGGGATGCCCCACTTCTCACATAAACTCAGCAACCGCTCACACAGATTTGATTCGCGCATCGTGGTCTTCAGCTCGTCTCCGACACGGCCCAAATCGGAGTGAAACGCAAGATGCCTCGGGCGGATGCACTCAAGGAGCACCCCCCTTTGATGGCCGGGTGAGGTGAGGCGGGCGACTCGTGGTACCTGCTTCTAGGTAATCACCGTAGACGAGGTTCGGCAACACTGGTTGGGACAAGCACAAGTTCAATCAACTCGTCCGGCACTTCGTAGATCCTCGCACGAAGACGAGGTTCCTTGCCGATCCAAACCTCCAAGCCTTCGTCTCCTGCGTTATCTAACGCAGAACTGAGCCACTTTGCATCGAGAGGTGTTTTTGCAGTCCAGTCCCCGCAAACTCGGTACATGTCGATCTCCACCTCGGTGATGTAGCCGAGTAACCTCCCCTCACAATAGACTTCCATTTGGCTACCCATGACTATTCCCTTCTGATAATCGAGAAGCCCGAACGGCTTGTACCACTTTTCGGGATAAAAAGGTCAAGAATCCCAAACTCTTTTAGAGCCGCGTCGCCGAACCTCTTGGTACGTCCACCAAGTTCCCGAAACGCGTCCTCAAAGTCGATACCGCCAGATTTGGGGCCTCGAATCGTGATAAGCTCCGCATCGATTCCTTGGGCCCGCAGCCTTTCTAAGTGCAAACGGGCACCTGCTTCGTCGAAAGTTGTCGAGATAACCGGGCTTGAGCGCGCACCTCCTTGTGCTTGCGCTAGCGCGTTTCTCCTCACGTTCGGGTCTGGAGATCCAATACGTCTAAGAAGTTTTTGCCGCTCCCGATTCGCTGAGAGTATGGTTTTTCCGCGCCTCCGAAGATTCGCGAAGGCGCCTCCAGTAACGATATCAGATTGGCCACGAACCTGGGTCCTGAACACCGTGATTGCCTCGTCTCCCCCTGTGCGAGAAACCGTGCTAGACGCAGCCTTTGCAACATCGCCAATATTGTTTGCGATAGTTGCAACTTCATCGGCCTTGCTCGCTGCGGCACTGACCTTCGACCCCTTGGCCAACTTGTCTGCGCCCTTCGTACCGACAATTGCCGTGATGACCTCGAACACGGCTCGCCCAACAGCTTCACCGGGACGCCCCTCGTCGACCGCCTTGACGTAGGGATCCTTGATTGCGTCCCACAACACCCCCGGATCGTCCGCGATCGTCGACACGGTTTGTTGCAGTGTACGTCTCGACTTCTCCCACTGTTCAGGGTCGATCACTCTGCCCACGGGCGAGAGTCGGAACGCACCAACGGCGAGGTCTTTGACGCCTACGACAGCATCGCGGGCCCCTTTGACAACGCCCACTTTCACATCGTAGTCGAACCGCTCGTGCTCGGGTACATAGTCGCGGATAACTGCGGCTGTGCTATCGATGCCGCATTCACTGTCTGAAAACGGGTTGCAAAACTCCCAATCGGTGCCGGACGGATCGATTCGATTGATCGGATCACCACCAGCGTAGTTGTAGAGGTTGGTACCACGCGTGAGGCCGACAGGGTCAGCGCTCGCCCACCTTCCGAGCCAGGGTGCGTAGTACCTCGCCGAGTGGTAGTTCAGGCCCGACTCGTCGTCGCGTTCCATCGCGGTAAATCGGTACCGCTTGGGAGTTTGGAGCTGGCTTCGAACAGCTTGGTAGGTCGTACTGCCGTAGGGCGAGTACTCCTCGTAGGACAAGATTCGGGCCTGGTCGTCGACCTCCAGCGTCGCCGAACCCAAGTGGTTGGCGAGCTGGTAGCGCACTTGCCTTCGCGGAATCCCCTTCTCGTCGCCGCTGGTGCGGGTCTCGACCAGCGCGATCCTTTGGGTGTCGTCCATGATGTGGAGGGTCTCGCGAACCAGGTCATCGCCTTGGGAGCGGTGTTCACGGTAAATCTCGAAGCTGCCCAGATATAGGCGTTCGTCTTTTATGCGGCCGTCTGGTCTTTCAGTCACCTTTCGGATCCGCTGGCCACCACCGTCATAAACGTACCAAGTACGCTCGCCGTGGCGACCGGTACCGTCAGTGTCATTGACCACTTGGCGCTGGGTCATCTGCAGCTGATCGAGCTCGTTCCACCGCATGGCCGCAAGATGCGGCATGTCGAGCATGTTGCCGTGCTGGTCGTACCCGTGGACTGCAGTCGCAGCGCCGCCGACGGTCGTGCTCGTCAAGCGATTGCTAACTTTGTCGGGCTCCAGCTGGCTCGGCTCGGCGTAGGCGTAGTTGCGGGTCCACCCCGGATTGTGGGGATTCGTGCCGATGTGCCGCACGGACGCGATGTTGCCGACCGCGTCGTAGAGATACCGTTCGAGGTAGCGGCCCAGCGCCTCGCCGTCACTCGCATGTGGGATGCCGACGCGACCAACACGCGGAGCGTCGTTGTGCGAGTGGGGGTGTGCACCGGCTTGTCCGAGATGTTCTCGACCTGTCGCTTCAGTCAGGCGAAAGAGGGCGTCATAGCGGTACCGGGTGCTAGCTTCGACGCGGGCGTTGGCGAAGAACACTTCCTGATGGGCGTCGTCGCGGATGTGGGTGATGTTGCCGGCCGGATCGAATGTGTAGTGCAGGTCCTGGAGTGCACTTCCCCCGTGGCCTCCTTCGGTGCGCAGGTGGATCAGTCGAAACGTCTGGGGGTCGTAGTGGTATCGAGTTGAGACGCCGTTGCTGTACTTGATTGCTTGGCGCTGGCCCTTTGCGTCGTAGTCGATGTTGGTGATGCCGACGGAGGATGGTGCGATCGAGCTGGGGTCGAGCAGGGCGCTCGGCACATCCGGTTGTTCGAGCCACACGTTGAGGCGCTCGAGCAGACCGGCGTCATTGTAGGTCGGCTGCAGTACGTTTACGTTCGCCTCAGGTGCATCGCGGTGGGGAGCGACGACCTGCGTTGGACGGCCGAGGGCGTCATACCTCGTGTGGCTGACATACGACTCTGGCTTCAACGTAACATCTCGGCTCCAGTCGACACGGCTGCGATAGGCCGGCTGCATTTTCCCGTCGACATCGACCGTGTCGGCCAACTGACGAATACTCCGCAGTGGTTTGCCCTTAAAGTCATATCGATCGGTCGTCACCAAGCCTGCTTGGTCGAACGCCTCGACGACCTGGCCGCGTAAGTTGTGGGCCTCGGGTTCGGCCCGAGACTCGCCGTAAATGGCTTGCGCGACCATGGCCTCAGTTTTTTCCCCCTCGCGCACGAACGACGCGGTCGGTCGCTGCACGACGTCGTACTCGCTGCGAAAACGATGCCCGCGACTATCCCAGGCGTAGAGGGGCTTACCTGCGACGTCGCTCAACATCCACCGCTCGCCCGCCTCCATGCTCGCTTGGTGGAGCCGGGCGCCGAGCATGTCGTACTGGTAGCGTACGACAGTACGGTCGAGAGCGTCGATGACCTCGCGTTGGTTTCCCTCAATGTCGAACACAACCCGCGTTGTGTAGAATTCGTCGGTCGTGTTCTCGTTGTTGGAGACCTTGTTGTGGGCGACGGTAGCGATCGGCCGACCTAGCGAGTCCGCGTGCGTCACCGTGGGCGTACGAGCGTGAGGTTCTGACTGACGTGCGGCCGCCACCTCGTCACGGGGGGTGCGTGCGTCGGAAAACCTGTCTACAAAATCATCAGCGTGCGCAGGATCGGTACGCAAGCTATGCCATATTGGTGTATATTCAACTTCGGACAAACGCGAGAAAAACTGGCCCACATCTGGATCGCGCTCTGGGGCGTCGAGAAGCGTATCACTGACATCCCACGTCGTCTGCTGCCAGGGTCCAAACACAAGTTTGTCCCACGTGTGATCGGGGCGAAGCGTCCCTACAACGCGCCCGACAGGGTCATAAAACACCACCGGGCTCACACCCACCCGCACGTCGAACTCGTATCGATGGGTGTCGGTAAAAAATGGCTCAAACTGCCGAACTGGCTGGCCCTTGTTATTAAAAACCGTCCATCCACTGCCGACCCAACGCGCGACGATATCGGCCTGCATCACTGGGCGATTGCTCGTGTCGACGATGAGTGAACCGTTGGGATCACGAGCTGGCACAGGTCCTGGCTCGGCTTGTGCTTTCGCCTGTACGACACGCCCAAACCCGTCCGAGTACGCCAAGTTCACTTGCACATGCAATCCTCCCGCAGGCAACGAGTCATGCACGTGTGTCTCGCGGGCAATCGTGGCGGACCACGTCGGGGCCTTGCGCTCGGGATCCGGTTCGCGGGCGTAGGCCCAGAGGTCGGTGATGATCCGGCTCGTCGCGTCACCGAGTAACTGGGTAGCGAGTGGACCACTCGGCGCCGCTGCAAACCCGTCTAACTCGGCTCGGGTCAAGTCGGTCCGAAACTCGGGCGTGAGTCGGTCGCCTCGGGCGGGAATGTCCTCGGGCTTGCCCATCACCGCGGTGGCCACGACCATCCCCAGGGCGTCGAATGCCATTGCGGTACGGTTGCGGTTCGGATCCATCACAAGGGCCGGCTGCAACACTCGGTAGTCTTGTGCGTATACAATCAGTGGCTTCGACGGGTCTCGATCGCGCTCCCCAACTGTGACATAGTTGTTCAGAGCATCTCGTGCCTCCTCCAGAAGCAAGTCGTAGCGATCGTATGTGACGAACGACTCTGTGCTCGCCTCGGATGTGTGAAACGGGTCGCGGGCGCGGTGTGGCAGGAAAAAATGTTTGTATGCATAATCAAATTCCTGCGCCGAACCGTCTGATGCACCTGGTGAAAAGAACACCTGCCCCGATGGGATCCACCAATTCGAGTCAAGTATACCCGCCTCGTCACGCGTGTGCACGTAACGACCACCCTGCTCGGTGCCACCGTCCGCTAACATCGACGCGGTTACCCGTGGCTGTGTGGCGCCTTCATTAAATACCGCGTCGATGAGCCCCGGTGTCAGCGCGAGTCGAAAACTCTGAAATGGAAGTGCTCGTGATTGTAGTTGCCCCAAAGGAAGCGGGCCCGTGAGGTCATCGCGGCGAAATACTGTGCGGACGTGCTCGATGAGGCGACGCTGCCGACCCCCTGTCGGCGACTGTTCGTAACTCAGCTCACTATCGAATATTGCATGTACATTATATGTGCCACGGTCGTCTATTTGGGAATCTTCGACCACGAAGTCAGAAGCTTGAAAGCGGCCTGCACGACCCGTCGGAGTGTACCCCGTTAGCTCAAGCGTACGGGCGTCGTAGACGGCGGGGATGCGGTGGTCGCTCGGCGTTTCAACTGCGTTCGTCACCCGTGTCTCGGAGAACGTTACATGTGTCTTGGCCTGTTCGTCTTGGACTTCCGACGGGAGGGCGCGATCGCAAAACCGTCGTCCATAGCCGATCGTGGCCGACTTGGTGACGTTGCCGAACGCGTCGATTTCCAGCGCGAGCGAGTGTGTCACCCGTGGATCGAGCTGCCACTTAGCCCCGAATCCCGCGTCCTCAACGATATCGCCGTCTTGCACCAAGACCCGTGCGCGATCGTACTGATACGCAACCTCCTCCCCAGCAACTTGTAAGTACACACTATGTGGGTTGTCGCCGCGGGGTTGCAGGCGTCGAAGCCCAAAGCTCCGCTCGGTGACCGTATATGGAAGCGGTTGTCGGTCACTTCCGTCCAATGCGTAGACTTCTTGTCTCAGCACAGCTCCACGCAGTGCCCGACACGCTTCCCTGCGTTCGTCGTTGGTGAGACCGGGCGGCAATCGGGTTGGGTCGACAAGCAGTGCCTCGGGATCGGAGAGCCCCGGCTCACGGAAGTACTCGTGGAGATATTGCCGGTCGGCGGCCTCGTCATGACGATGACTCAGCGGTGGAGCGCCCGTGTGAAACCACGTCTTGGTCAGCACGGGGGGCACATGCGATGACGCCTCGACGTTGTCACCGCTCGGGAATACGTCGCTCATTGCCAACGCTGCGAACTCCTCGGTGTCGTATTGGTCGACTCGACCAAACCCGCGGAACTCTCGCTCATGGCCGTCGAAATAACCGTGGTGATAGGCGTATCGCGTGACGAAGCGACTGCGCCCGACTCGGTCGAACGTCTCTACCCGTTCCACGACGTGGACCACAAACGGCAAGCGCGTGACCCATGGCGTCCCCGCTTGCTTGTCCTCGACATAGAACTTGGTCGAGGGCGCGTAGTGGATGTGGGTTTCGGCCCCGAGATTATTAATGGACTTCGTCAGTAGGTTGGGTTTTTTGCCGCCCGTCAGGTCGACGTAGCGCAGTGGGCATTCGGCGTCGGCCGGGCTTAGCGACGACCAGATCAAACACGCGGTGCCGTTGCCGAGTAGGTCTGCGGTGGCGACCGTCGTCAGCTGATCGAACCGTATGTACGCGTCGAGTTGCCTCGCCTCACTCCACCCGTTACCCGCCTGATTATAGAAAATCTGTACCCCGTCGTGGCCGAGGTAGATGATGTCGACGGTTCCGGACCCGTCCACGTCCACCAGTCGGATCCGGGCCTGGTCAAACCGATCGTCGTTGTCGAACCACGGCGCATCATCCATGGCGACCTTGGGTCCGAAGTGACCGTATCCGAGGTTGGGCCAGTAGCACACCTCGCCGTTTCGGATTCTCACAAGGTCTGTCAGGCCATCACCACTCATGTCGGCGAGGTAGATCGATTGCTCACCGTCTGCGAACACGAGGGCCGGCCCCTGCTCTTCGTCGGTTCCGTGGGCGACATGACGGGCCCTATCAAAACCCTCTTCGCGCCGCGATCCGTACCACGTGAACACGTCGTGCTCGGTGATCAGCACATCGGCGTGGCCGTCTCCGTTGAGGTCGACCAACCGCATGTTCGGGTCGTCCCAGGCGATGTTCGGCACATCAGACAACGCCACAAACGGGGCCCAATCACCGTCGGCAGTACGTTCGTAAAAACCTGGTGTCGCTCCGGCAAATGCAACGACATCGAGATGCCCGTCGCCGGAAAGATCGAGCAGTTGCTCGCCCCCCGAGGCCTGTGCGAACAACGATGGTTGTGTGTGCAACGTTTGCACCGCTCCGAAGACACCGCCACCGAGGTTGGGCTTGTACTTCCACGCGCCCCCTTGTTTGCTCAAGATCCCGGGCAACCCCTCGCTGTCGAGATCAACCCAGTGGTAGGTGCCACCGTCGACGCCAATCGGCAGGTTAGCGATGCTGTCGTCATCGAGGTCGCGGACTTCGTCTCGGATCTGGGCCTTGGAATACTCAAACTCCAGGGGCGGCAGCGATTTTCGTAAATAGGTGACGTAGCGCCGTTCATCTCGGACTTCGACTGGGGTGGTCTCGTGGCGCACAAAACCTGACTGGGTCACGCGGCGAATAAACGATGCGTAGCGACTGCTACCTTGGTGCATCAATTCGTCGAGGACGGACATTTGAGAACTGTCGAGATCGGCATAGTCGAACTCGGTCGCGCGCACCAAACACGGCTCGGCCCCAAGTTCCGCGAACCGGTGAAACATCAACACCCGGCGACAGCGGCGATACGTCCGTACCTCAAACCCGGCACGGTAGCGCGAGAACGGGTCGGGCCGCACTCGCCACTGGCCGCTCGACTCGATACAAGCCTGCGCGTAGCGATGCTGCTCGGCTTCAGGGCGCGACTCGTCGAGCGGCAACTCGGAATAATGATCGTCGTCGTAGTCAAAGACAACTTCGAACAACCACTCGGCCTTTGACAACTCGGGCTCGATGAGGCGACTGACACGATTGCCGTACTTGACCCGTTTGAGATAACGATTGGCGGTACGAACACGGTTGCGTTCGTTGGGCAGCATACGATCGACATTCACGTCATCTTCGGCCGCATATTCGTAAACGATTGCGTTGCCTTTGTCGTCGTAGCTCTCGCACAACAACCACTCGAAAATTCGCGACGGCGCTGTGGTGCGTTCACTCGGATCGAACACTCGGCTGCGATTGTCGCGTCCGTAAATCGACGTGACGTTGTCCGATGAAATCGATCGCCAGTGCACATCCCCGGTCGCGTTGTGGGTCCAACGCTCGATCCGCGCAAACAGACCCTCGACACGCGGGCGGTAGCGGTGGATGGTGAAGCCTGGGTGCGTGGTTGTGTCGGCATAACGGGTACCGTCGGGAGATACGACCGCGACGAGGTCTTCGGCCCCGGATAACACGAATACGTCCGACGCCTCATCGTCGCGGTATTGCGGCAGGCCCTTATCGGTCTTGCGGCGGATCGCTGACACCGACAGCGACCAACCGAATCCAAACGGGCCATTGCCATTTCCCGAGTCGTAGGTCAGCGAAAGCTGCGGCCCAAAGCCCGAACGCCCGGGGCTGACTGCTAGCGGTACCGACATCGAGCCTGTACCCGTCGCGGGGTTCGCCGCGAACTTCTCACCGACGCCGCGGATTGCCCCTCCACCTGTCGGCAAAGACACCGATGGCAACAGTGCACGTTCCTCCGACTTGCTGTCGCCTCCTCGCCCGGAACCGCTGTGGTCGCCCGATCGGGCTCCGCTCCCTGTCGGACTTCGGCGTTGCGACGAGTCCCCGTCGGACGGCCCACCGAAGTTGCCACCGCCAGGACCGGAGCCGTTATCCGGCCACCTAGACATCGCTCGCCCCTGGAAGTCGCGTCCGGCACGAGTTGTGTGGATTCAAATCGGAACAGACCCCAGGGCCAGGTACTGCCTCGTAGCCGAGTAGCAGCCACACATCACATAGTCGCTTGATCGACGGCCCGAAACACAACACGCCAACGTCGGTTGTTTCGTCACCGCGTAGCGCGACTGGGTCGAGCTCCAACACTCCGTGATAGAAGCCCGGCCAGGCTGCGTCGCCGACACACTCGATCGTGAACACGCCCTCGCGACACGTGTCGGGATCGAGTGTCGCTAGATTTTGGCCCGCGTAGAAAGTCACCGAGTGATGCGTGCTCGGCTCGGCGTCGGGGGCCTCAAACAGGACTTGCAAACGCACCACCCTGTGCTCGCGGCCAGCGGTCAGAAATGGGAACATCTTTCGTTTCAGTTCCAACCCGAGCATCTGCGCAGTGGCGTCTCGGTCGGGTGACCCACACCGACGCGGAGCAGGTTTGGTGCGCCAATTGCTGCGGAGCTCTCGCTTGGCGTCGATGAATTTCACCCCGTTACCAGGGAGATAGTTGCGTGTACACTCGCGAGCCGCGGCCCGTAGCATTTCCCCACCTTCGCGCGCCATGTATCGCATGTGCACGACAAAGTCGGTCAGGGTGTCGACATCGAAATAGTTGTTGTCGTGCGGCAACTCGATACGAAGTCGACACACCGCGCCGTGATACTCGAACGGTAAATATCGCGGATCGCGAAGGTCGAGTTCGAACAGGCCCGTATCGTTGTTGCCACTCGACGTAGCGACGGCCTCGGTGGCCGCGTACAGCGATTTGACGCGGGAATCGTTCGGCAATGCAGGATAGCCATTGTTGCAACCTCGGGCGTCACAGCAGCGGCGGTCTGGCTCCAATAGGTGGGGGCTTGTGCGGAGCTTGCTGCTGAGTAGCGTCACCCGACAATGCACCCCCGCGAATGGCCCAACCACGCACGGCAAGCTAAACGACAGCGACTTGATCCGCCGCATGTAGTGCCCCGGATAATCGAGGTCGAAGAGCCACTCGGGTAATTCGACCTCACATTGCCCCGTCGCCACAAGCTGTGCCAGCGCACCCGGGAAGTGGTGGCGCAACGAGATGTGTTTGGTCAGCTCGTACTCGCGTCGGTAGCGATCTTCGTAGGCTTTTTGCATGCGACTGAGCGCGACGCCGAGGCGCTCGCCACTCAGCAACCCCTCGTGCAGGCTGTCCCATGCGTCACCTGGAATGAAGCGCTCGGCTGTCAGCCCGCGTTCAAAGTTATAAGCTTGCTCCGCCTGTATGGCGCACTGTAACGCCAGCTCATAGCAAGTCGCGTGCAATGCTGCCGTTTGCTTTTGAAGCCACAAGTAGAGTGCATGATTGGTAAATTTGTCGCGGATAAAGTCGTGGACTTCGGCCGTGTTGGCCATCGCCTGGCGGTGGGTGTTGAGCTCTTGCAACGCCGAATCGCGCCGACGCTCGGCCGCGAGGATCTGGCGCTCGATCTGTTCGATCTCAATTGTGAACAAATCGACCTGATGCTTCCATTCCGCTTCGCGGCGCGCCCAGCCGTCCTTGGTGAGCCCCAGCGACGCAACTGTGTTGACGATGTCGGCAGCGACGTTTACCACCGTGCCCATGGACGCGAAGATCATCGCTAACTTCTTGCCTGGAGGAAGTGTGATGAAATTGGTCGGGAACCCGACATTGGGATCAGGGATCAGGTTCATCGACTGTCCGATCGCCTCCAACACATTGCCGGCCGCACGTAGGCCCGTCGCCGTACCTGTCAGCGGCTCGTACTGTGCCTCGCCAGCCAATAGCCCAGCATTGATCAATACTTGGTAGTAGTTGAGGTTGGTGGTAGCCATCGCCTTGGCTTTTTGCAGGGCTTGGACTTGCCAGTCGGCCTCTCGCCACTGGTCTTGCCGCACCGACAACGTCAGGTCACTGAGCTGGCGCTCGTGAAGGACTCGCAGCTGCGACAAATACTCGACATCCCCTTTCTCGAAAGCGGCCAACAGCTGGCCCCCCATCGCGCGACACTCCGCCGCGGCCCGCTGCGCTCGATCGACTAGCACCACAAATCGGTAGGGACTGGTCAGCGTGCACCAGTCGTCGCGGCAGCGGTTGGCCTCGACCTTCCAACACGCGCGTACGGTGGAGTCTCCGAAGTACGGCATATCGATGTTGGGTTTCCCGTTGCGCTGGCGCGGTGCGTTCATGCAGTTGTGGATCGCGTCAAGCCGATCTTGCATTCGCGTGTATAAGCACATGAGTTGCGGATTGAGTGGCGCGCAGTCCAGCTGTGCTTGGACGATCGATGGTGGTTCGTCGGACTCTGGTTTTACCGCGATTGTCTTGGGCGTCGGTCCTAGGATCCGCCGCGCGGTGTCGGCTAACAGTCGTGCACGTGCGAACGCCTCGGGTGTGTTGCGGCGCATCAATGCGTCGGACCAATCGAGCAGGATCTCGATGTACAGCATCACGATGTGCCGGCGGATAGCGACCTCGTCCGACACGGGACCGCTGGGGCAACAGCACTTGCCAGTTTCCCCTACAGGGTCTCGCGGCCGTACTGGTACTTCGTACGTCGAGTCATGCGGCTTGACGGAATCGCTGTCGCCAGTTTCCCCTACAGGGTCTCGCGGCCGTACTGGTCTTTCGTACGTCGAGTCATGCGGCTTGACAAAATCGCTGTCGCAGTCGGCCCACACGTTGTTGCCAGTGAGCGGCGCCCAGCGCAGCTCCAACCACTTGAGCGCCTGTTCATAGCGACAATGATTGGCGAGGTGCGTAGCGACAGCCAGGACGGTACCGAAGCGCTCGGGTGGCACGAGCGGCGCCCCCGGGGTGTGCCACGCGAAGAACGGGAATGCAGCGAGGCCACCGAGCGGCTTGGGAGACTCCGCGGGTACGACCTCGGGCAGCCGCACGGCGTCATCCGGCGCGATGTCATAGCGGAAACCTGGCGGCGGGGCGGCTGGGTGGCCCGCTGGGGTTACTCCGCCCTCGATGTCAAAGGACAAGGAGTCGCCGACGCGTCCGGTGAAAGTCAGGTCGGGGATTTGATTTGCGGCAACATTGACCTCAACTCCGTGAGCTGAGCGACGAGGGGTTTGGAACTCGCCGTTATGAACCCGGCACCAGTTGAGTCGGGCGATCTTGCGGGGCTTCCAGTGGAGCAAGCCCGGCAGTGCCTCGGGGTCGTGCCAAGCGGTTTCGGGGATTGCGACTCCGGCATCCGCGTCGGCGAGGTGCTGGCTTGAGATCCATTCGGCGATCTGCTCGACTGGCCGGTACTCCTCTGAAACGTCGACCCAGAAGTAGTATTCGTCCATGTGCGCCGGATGAACGGCGCCGCACTGTGCACAACACTCGGTGGTGTGCGCCACTCCACATTGCGGCGTGTAGTCGGTTGTCGCGGCCGGGGTCGCAGCTGCGGCCACCCGCACAAAGTTGGTGCCCAACCGCACCGCCGCCTCCAACCACATCGGAAAGCTTTCGTTCGCATCACTACGCGGGATCACGTCGGGAGCTCCCGGAATAGGCGTAGGTTCGGCCGTTTCTCGACCCAAGGGGGCGAGCCAGGTCGTCCGGGCATGCCGATCGGGGGTCCCGAGTAGACCGAGTCCGTCGCGCGTTGGGTCGAGCCGCGTCATCGTCGACGGCTCTCGTGCTTGCAGCAGTTTCAGACCCTCATGCGGGGGTAGGTTGGGATCGAAGCCGTGGGTGAGCCCGCCTGGCTCAGGGAGCGTCAAATCAGCTCGCCGTAGTTCGGAGGTCAAAAATTGGTACGCCTCCGAGCCGCTCGACACCGCGTCGGCGTCCCACGATATCCAACTCTCGCGGTAGATCGAGCGCCGCTTACAAGCCTGCCAGCCCGAGAACGTAGCCAACCTTCGGTCATAGGCCGCAGCGAACCCGGGGCCGGGGACAAAGTCCGACTCGAGTCCCAAACGGGCTCGGCTGACGAACAGCTGGACGGCGGTCGTCGCCTCCTCGACCCGGGCCGCCTTTTGACAGAGACCTACCTCGACATCCACTAACAGCAGCTCACTCAACTCGTGCGCCGCAGTGACGAACCCTCCCCACGGCAACGCCACGCGCTCCATTCGCGTGAGATAGGCCAGCAGCGCCGCCCGCCCGCGTTCGCGTAGGCCGTCGTTGAGTCGCTTGACTTCACGATACCGTCGCGGCTTACCGTTGCTGATACATCCATCCCGATAGAATTTTGTCAGGTTGTCGAGTCCGTCGATCTCAGGTCCGTCCGAGGCCCACAGGTACGGCTGTGCTTCGCGGATGTCGCGTGCCAAGAACTTCTGACGCATCGTTCGGACCCAACGATCGGCGCGCCAAATCCGAATTGCCCAACGATCGTCCACGAGATCGTCACTCGTCACTGAGTAGAACAACGGCGCTTGGGTCGAATCGAAGTACCGCGTCACCAGATCCTGGTGGCGAATATCGACGCCCATATGGCGCAACAACTGGCCTGGGATGTCCTCATGCGATTCGGCTGCCTCGTGGAACAACAGCCACACGGGGCGCTCGGGGCTGCGCTGTGTCGCTGTGCGCATGACCGTGTAATCGAACATGCGTTCCCACCAATCGAACAGTGCCGACATACGCTGTGGCGATGGGTCTGCACGTTTGTCTTTGGATGGAGCCGGAGACTCGTAGTTGTCGCCTATAGGTAACAGGTTGAAGTCGAAGTGTGCGCGATGGCTTTTGAAGTTCCCGCCCGTGTCGTAATACGATTGCCCGGCGAAGTTTTCGGGGTGTGCAAGCATAAAGCCCAACTCCGACTCACCGCTGTCGGCGACCGCCAAAGCGCCAAGGTTGAACCCGGCAGCAAACCGCATCGCTTTGACGAGTCGCTGCATCGTGCGTCGCATCGATCGTACGCTCACCACATGACGAGTCGCCAGCGCTTCGATGCCACCCGACCCGGCGGGGAGTCTGATCCCATCGTCGAGCGCGGTGCCCGTGGCGATGAACAACTTGTTGTGCGGGATTGTGGTCCAACCCTCGCCCGCATCGGGTCCCGTGTATTTGAGGGCAAATCCAGTTGTCTGCGGGCAAACATCCTCGGGGCCGTCGAGCATCAGCGGCAGGCGTTCGAACTCGATTGTCAGGTCATAAAATCCGCGTTCGAGGTTTACGGGCGTCGCACACGAGGCAGGCGCCTCCTCGTCGGGCCAGTTGTGGGCGAGCAGGATCCAGGTGCGTTGGCCCTGTTGCAACGTCACGCGCCAGCGATGAAAACGTCGGAGGACCTCGAAGTCCGGAGCTTTCCCGTGAGGCGTCGGAGCCCCGGCTGAAAACCCATACTCGCCGGTCTGCTCAATCAGCAATAGGCCGCGCCATGTCAGCACAAACGGCTCGGCACCTCCGAGCGGACGCCCGTCTTCGTTGCTCATAGCAAACCCGTTGCGGATCGCTACGTATTCGAGTTGCTCGAGTGCCAACGATGTATTGATATGCGGGATGATCGTTGGCAACGGCGCGTTCGCGGCATTCTCTGCCTCGCCGAAACCTTCGACACCTCCTCGTATCTCCCGCCAGCGAACCTGACCCGTCGTGGTCCGATACTCGGCGAGCATACCCGTACCAACGACCCCCAAGAGTGCATGGAATGCTCCTCCATTGGGGCGCGGATGCCAGGTCACATCAGGCACCGAGCCAGTGTCATGTTCCCACGGCGACTCAGCCGTGTTCTCGTCCGCCCACAAGTGCTTCATCAGCAACATCGCGGTCTGCACTCCGTCACCTTTCGAGGTTGGCGAGAGGCGATTGATGTGGCCCGCGACATGAGCAGCGATTCGTTGGCACCGGGTATAAAACGTAGCGAAGGCACGCTGAAACCACGCCCAACGTTCGGCCTCATCGGGCTGTTCAATAAGCGCATGCTCGGCTTGCCGTTGGTTCTCAAACAGAAATGAGAAGAAGGCGAGCTCGGCCCGTGGTGCGATGTACACAGTTTCCACCGCGAGTCGCTCGCTACCATCGAGTTGTCGCACGCGGGCCAACTTGTCGAGCACCGCCGCGTCGGAGAGCGGCAACAACGCTTCCAATACCCCATCCGCGGGTCGGTACCGGAACGGCCCCGGCGGCGTGTTCCACATCGGTGCCGAAGTCACTGGCAACGGCGCCTCGTAAAGCTGCTCACTCGACGCAACCGGATACCCCTCGGCCTGCAAGATGGTCGGGAAAAAGTGCTTGCCGAATCGATCCCACCGGTCGTCATCAGGCTGCATCGGCAACCCAAACGCGTCATGGAGTACCTGTCCGATCCGTGTCCACGTCCATTCGGAGGCGGCAGTCTCATCGACCTCCACCGCTCGCAAGGCATCCCGCAGGGCGAACAACGAGTTGTCGTACTCGTTGTCGGGAAGGTCGAACGGCAAGTCGCGGGCCTCGTTGTCGGTCTGCGCTGGGAACGGATCACCTCCTCGCAGCTGCGGGGCTGCGGTACAGATCCACAAAATCTCCCCGACGCCAAATCTCGAGGCATAGATCTTCGCGAGAATTTCGGCCATGCGCAGGGTGTGCGTCGGCAAGGCGTGCCACGTCCGCTCTGAATCGTCGGGGTCGAATCCTGCTAGCCGCGACAACGGATCGAGGTTCGCGGCCAGCAACTTTAAAAACTCGGGCGGGCGGCAGTCACAGTTGTACTTGCAAATAGTATATTGCTGGACTTGGTTGAGAAGGTGCTGCACCGCCCAGCCGAACTTCGACGCGCCGTCCTCCCAAAACGCCAACAGATGTGTGCGGTCAGCTCCGCTCGCCTCTGGAGATGGATTGGAACCGTCGGACAGGTCGAGGCCAAATTCGTCTCGCAGCATTTGGAACGCAGCTAGCTGCCGGATGAAATCGGCATTGACCGTCGTGCCCTTGAATAACACCAACACACGTGCAATGTCGGCAAGCTCGGTGAACGAGTAAGCCGCATTGTCGACGGCTCGAAGCGAACGCCAGAGGCGAATAAATACAGACAGCAACTTGAGTCCCGCGACCGTATCGGGCGGATCAATGAAGACAATTTTCAACTCTTCGAGACAGCACGGCTCACACACAGGCGCAGGCCTCTCGTTGGGACCGTGCAACTCGAACGCAACAAAGCCGGCCGCGCTCAGTTCGAGCACCTCGCAGTAGCTCAAACACGTACGCGCCATAAACACGGGCAACTGAAGTATCTCACTAAGCCAACTGTTATCGTCATTGTTGACCACAAACCCGAAATGCGAGGGTAGTGTGTCGGGATTCAGTTGCCCCGGCTGATAAAGGACCTTGTACTCTTGGGGCGTGATGCTCAGATACGCGAGTGCCAAGGGCATTCGCACCGGGTAGCGCCACAGGTGGGTTTGAAAGTCCGTCGGCTCGTCGTCGGGCGCGAGGACAAACTCGGTGATCTCGCGCCGAACTGCCCGCATTGTGTCGAACTGGTCCGTACCCAGCTGTTCCAAGTACGTACGCAAGACATCGAGCGGTTGGTGGTAGGGCAACTCGCAGCTGGAGAAGTCCGTCATCAACGCGTCCCATGCCCCCTGACTGGCGGTCGGGATCGCTGGGGTCGAGTGCTCCGGCAGAGCCTCAAACATCGTGACCGCGTCATGCGTCACGGCACCCTCGGCAGGAGTCAGCGCCGTGTCGAGTACGTGGCCACCGAGTTCGTCGCGCGCCGTGTTGTAGATCGCCGGCACCCCCTCCAGCACAAGTCGCTCGAGTGATTCATTCACAATGTCGATGAGCGGGATCGGTACGCAACTATTTGGATAGCTGGCTTTCAGGTCACCAATCGAGCCGCGGCGTGAACCGACGGCGTCTTTGACGGTCACTGCGTTGGGGCCTGCTTCCAGCCCATCGCAAGTCATATGTGTGTGTGCCCCCAGCAGATCCACGAGGTACCCGACCGGCCCCAACGGCGACAGATGCTTGGGCGGGATACATTGCGTCAAGGCCCCATTCGGATTGACAGGGGTAAACTTCCCGACAGGCTCTAATGGACTTGCGCCCAGGGCATCCGCATTGGCGAAGATCGTCGCTGCGTGATCATATGCGACCGTACCCGCAAGTGCCTCGGTGAACGCCTCCAAGCTGAAGCCATCTAGATCCGCAGCACGCACAAACCCACGGGCCCAAAGTGCTTCCACCACCGAGAACCGAATCGGGTCAGGCTCGATACCTTTCGCTAAAGCCAGTACCTGCTGAATACACTCAATCCACTGGATAAACGTGTCCCGTCCCTGTGGATCGTTCGGAAACATTGCGTCCAGCGCGGCTGCGTTCGCGGCGGGGTCGAAGGTCTCCAGATCGAGCCCGGGTACCAACGACGCAAGCTGGTCGACGAGGTTGTCGGGCGAGCGCGGCAGTAACGGCAGTTCGGACGATGAGGACGATGGCGGGGCGACCGAGGCCGGAGCCGCGTTGAGATATTTTCGTAGGTGCCGTAAAAACGCTGCCGTGCGCTCAGGGATCGTCCCAGGAGCTGAAAATGGGGGGAGCAGAGTCGGCGACGCCGAAAATAACTCCAGCCACTGCGTGTCTGTGACTCCTTCAAGAGTGTCAACCGTCGACACATTCAGCGGTGGCCCCCCGAGCGCAGTTACCAGAGGCTCGTGCTCCTGTGTCACCACCGCAAGTAATAATCGTAAATGGCCCGATTCCTCCGATGGACTGAGCGAAGTCCAAAACGTCGAGATGTCCTCGGAAGCGAACTCGAGCCAAGCCGTGACCAGCTCTTGAACCTCGCCGCCGGGAACCACTTCATGTATAGTCAACTTTGGTTCGAGCCCGAGGGCAAGTGCCGCCAGTCTCCGTGCCGCTTGGGACCTATTCACATCTGATGGTTCGCTGAAAATATTGTTGTGAAGTGCCTCGTCGAAGACAGCTAGCGCTTGGGCCTCACTGCCCGCAACCGTCATCGAGTAGCGCTGCGTACGGTTCACTTGGATCGGTAGCGTTGCCGTCAACGCATACCAGTACGCGGCGGGTACTTTGAACGGCGCCGTAGTGTCGATATTGATGAGCTTGATCTTGGCCGTGGGCTCTGGGGTATCGAGTCGGACTGGGAACCTCAGGCCCGCCTCGGCGGTTTTTACGCTCTGCTCTTCGCACCAAAGCGCAACTGAGACCGCATACACAATCCCCGCCAACCGATCAGCAAGGCCGTCTCCCTTGGCGTGTACTGCGATAAGTTCCCCCTCAAATAACTGCCGCGAGCGTTCCTCATCACTGTCGCTCTCGTGCGGCCCCGTATAGATAGCCTCGAGAGACATGTCAGGCTCGGGCAGCATCCGTGGCCAAACGATTTCCCGGGCGATGTGCTTGGCTTGCGCTGGGGTCAACTCGGCGATGTCGTTGAGATGCCCTGGGTCGTTGTTTAGGACTTTCTCGATGTCCTTCTGCAATGTATCGAAGTTTGGTGGGGTGCCGTCCTCGGGCAGTAAACCAGTGTCTGCAGCCTCCTGACCCGGGGCTGGCAAGAACACGTGTAGCGACACCACAGCCTCGCCGCCCGAGGAGATTTTGGGGAAGTTGTTGGGGTTGCCCGGCAGCGATCCTGCGGCAACTTGCACGTTGTAGTGAATCCGGTCGCGGGCGATAGGTGTGCCCGCGCGGTCGATGGTGAGACGCACATCAATGGTGTCGTGCTCGGGGGTCAGCGCAGCATCCGGGACCTCGATCACTGCGGTCGCTACAGAGTGCATCTCCCGCGAAAATAAATTCAACGCCGGTTTGATCGTGAAATGCTGGGTGATACCAGTGTCAGGGTCTGGGACCGGAGCTGGGTCGAGCGATGGGGTCTCTGGTAGTGTTGGTGGGAGATAGGATGCCTTTCCAAGTAATTCGGACGTCCCCGTCGGTTTTTGAAATGATGCGTCATGAGCTGTGATCGACAGGCCGTCTAGGTATGCCGAAAAGTCCTTTGAAGGAATTGGCTCACTCGGGAGCAGGCGAATAACAACGAGGGCGGGCATAGGGGTCTCTCCTGTCGTGCGGTGACGATGATGAAATATGCACTCGTGCCATCGGTCCGAGAGCGGCCCGATGGCACGGCTAGAATCCGTGAGAGCATCAGTTTACCACCATCAGTCGGGAACTCACCACTCCGTTGTCTTTGAGACGGTTCCTTAATCGACAAAACTTATGAGACATTAATATAATTATGCACAATGAATCGTTTTCGAGAGCCCTCTTTTAGGCGATAATGCTCAGTCGACTAGCCGGATGTGCGCTGTTGGAACATTGCACGGTCGAACACAAGCACTGGATGGTGCGGACTCGTGTGTTCACACCACGCGAGTTCAATGCTTCATCGAGTCCAGCTTTTGGGCGTTGGCAATCGCCTCGGGGAGGGTGGCACCCTCGGCGATGGCTGGGCGACCAATGACCCAGCGGCGACCGTTGGCGGTGAAGGAGAGGTTGACTTCGCCAAAGCGATTGATTGCACGATCAAGTTGTTTTTGGAACTGCTCGGCGGAGTTGGGTTCGGCAGGGTCGTCACCCCAGTCGGAGTTGAACCACCTCATGTGGGTCCGACCTCCTGCGAGTAGAGATTCCACGGGGACGGACACGCCGAGCTGAGTTTGGGTTTCATCCTCGTCGTCGGTGGGAAGGTGGGTGTAGAGGGCGTGACGGCCCTGCTCGATGACGTCGCGGGCGATGGCGGCTTCGAGGTCCTCGCGCGGGACCTCGGCCGACGAGTCGGTGCTGGCGTTTGCGGTGTCGAAATCGTCGATTGCCGCGGCGAACTGCGGGAAGGCACAACGGCGGAGGTGGTTCCACTCGTCCTCGAACTCCGCAAGGGAGTCTACTGTGGGCAACGTCGTGAGTTGATCGTAGTCGGTCGGACCGGTGTACTGGACCTTGAGGTCAGGTTTGGCCTCGGAGAAGTCTGGGTCGCCGGCAAGTGTGACTGGTAGGGTGAGCATGAGGTTCAGCGGGCCATCGTAGACCTCGACTTCGAACAGGCCCGGGTCATCCATGGCATCGATGATGTAGTTGACGTGGTCACGGTCGCGGGCACGGATGAGATACGCGAAGGAGGATGGGCCGCGGGCGAGGTAAAGGGGCATAGCTTCGGGATCGTAGCACTCGCCTCGGATAGTCCGTTTCGAGCATGGCGCGAAGTGTCGAGTTGCAGTTGTGCGCGGATGTTTGTTTGCGGGCTCGAGCATGTGCGGTTGCAGTCGCCCGAGGTTGTCACCTGGTCGTGCGTGGTGACGAGCGTTGAGAACGTAGCTACTTTAATATGTTTATGCATGGACTCTAAGGAGTCCGGCTCGACCAAGTTTATTTTCGTAGCTTCCGAGGCTTAGGTGCTTGTACAAATTCTCGTAGACGCTGTCGATCTAAGGTCATCAACCGGTTGCGTTTGGCCACGGCTCCGCGTGAAGCAAGGGTGGCCAGCTCCACGCTGACGACCTCGCGGATCGTGCTGGCAAATGTGCCAATGACCTGATGCGTTGTTGTTCGCGGTAAGAGGGGAGGCGCGCGGAGATGGGTTGAGATCTCGAGCAGGGCATTGGCGACCCGCACCCGTGCCGAGCGGTGGGCAATCTCGGCCCGTTGCTCGAGCAGCGACGCTCGGCGACGCAGGGAACGGTCAATCCGAGCCGAGAAGGCCTGATTCTTGGTTCGCAGTTCGGCAAATACATCCCACGGGACCAAGGCAATGAGTGTTTGTGCCTCGGCGATAGCTTGATAAGGGCACACGGTGTCGGTGGTGAGGACATCTCCGCCGATGAGGTAGGCCAGCGAAACCTCCCGTCCATCGACCGAGATCCGCGTGAGTCGAAGCAGACCTCCGACCACAAGGATGACCTTTTCGACATGATCGCCTTGAAGTGACACGACAGCTCCTCGACTGATTTCCTGAATCTCGATTTCGGATGCTCGCGCGGTTCGCTTGGGTGCGTCGAGCAGGGCGCGATCGAGGTAGAAGGCCGTCACGGAGCTCCCCTGTGGCCCAGGAGGCGGAGCCCGTGAGAGCCTGTGGTGTGCTTGTGGTTCCAGCCGTTCCGTGCGTTTGTCAGGGTTGTACTCCGGTCCGCAGCTGCCACTGTGGTGGCATCTGGGACAGGTACCTTGAAGTTGTATGTTCATCCAGTCAGCTTGGAGAACACCGGGCTCGACAAGATTAGCCTTTAGGAGAGTATCTGGTACACGTCTTCAAGGCGCCAAGTTTCAGCTGCAACTGCGACATGGTCGCAGCGTCGCTACATCTTGACACTGCCGCTACCGTAGCACGCCGCGGAGAAGCTGTTGAGTACTACTCGCCTAGCTTTTCCTGAGCACTTATCAACTCGCTCAATTTCGCAGTGTAGTTCTCAAGTCGCCTAGTCGTCTCATTGAGGTCGAGGAGTCCATCCTTGCCAAGAACTCGGTAATCCCCATTAAAGGTCGCAAGCGTCATGGTCTTTCCGTGTCCAAGGCGCTTGGGTTTTTTGAAGTTATCGAGGTTATTGTCAAGCCGCGGCCACCAAAGTTCCCTCAGTTGTGACCGACGTGATCGGTCGTTGACTGCGATTTTGACGACGAAGGAATCCTCTTCCAGTTGCAGGTAGAGGTGGCCGCCGTCGACTTTATGCGACCCCCACCAAAAGCCGATGAATCCACCATTTGGGTTGGGAACGGTTTTCCACGCACCTGTTTTCAGCGTGCGCTGAAGTGCCAGAAACAAACCTTTGTAGGCACTGTCGCATCGTCCCCACTCGGATGGTGGCACGTTTCGATATCGATCAGTCATGGCTTCGAGGTGTTCGAGGTACGCGACGAAGTCTCGGAAGACGTCGTGAGAGACGTCCTTGTTACCTCGAAAAATATCGAGCATGTCGGCACGTCGAAACACGGCCCAGTCTTTAGATCTTACTGCGGAGTACGAATCTTGATCACCGGTTTTTAGGTATACGCAGACAAGCTGTCGCCCATCGAAGTGTTTTTCAAGTGCTTCGCGGTATCGGCGGAGTTGGTCAGAATGGTTTCCTGTGTGGACTTTGTCTTCGATGACAAGAACAAGGTCGTCTCCGATCTCGGCAACCACATCTGCGCGTTTGAATTGTCTGTGGACAAGAACTCGAGCGCCAGGAGTGAGTCGGGCGTTGGGGCTCGCTGCTTTGAGCAACGACTCAAGAAAACACCGAGCGACTCGATGCAGCTTAGAGTCGAGAGGCTCACAGCCGCTGTCCGCCCACTCGAGGAGCCAACACAAGAAGGCATCTTGCGACAACTCCGAAGTTGCGTGACGAAAAAGGTTCGGGCGCGGTTTGATCGTCAAGGAGATGAATTTGCCGACTTTCGGTTTGGATGACAAGCGGAGAGCATGACTCCTGAAACAACTGACAAAAAACCGAAGGCCCCATGAGAGGCCGACGATTTGTCCTGCATGGGCTAGCCCTTCTTCGAGAAGTCGAACTTGATCTCACCTCGGCGGATCTGGTCGTGGAACTCGCGGATTTCCCCCTCGCGCTCGCGCTCGAGAGTCTCGGAGTAGGGCTTCAGCGCGGCCGACCGCAGTTTTGATATTGCCAAGGTAGGCTCCGTTTCGCCGTTGAGCCCCTCCTCGATGCACAGCGCGTCCCAGTGCTCGAGGACCTCGTTGGCGGTGACAGGCTGGCCGTCGCGGGCGAAGAAGTAGTCACCCTCGGTCTCGAGCCCGCGCAGCACATCGAGTGCCGCATTTGTCATCGGCATGTCGGTCGTCGTACCTTTGTATGTGCATGTGACGCTCCGCTGCTCGTAGTTGACATCGCGTGTCCGCAGGCCGACGAGAGCCTGTGGGTGGAGGCATGTCATGGCGACGAGGCGGAGCACCTCGAGCTCCGGGATGGTCGTTTGCTGGCGGTCGATGTAGTTGAGGACTCGCTGGATCAGGTCTGTGGTTGGCATCGGCAGGACCATGCCTTCGATATCAACGAAGTCCAGTGTGTTTCTCGAATAAATATGCCTATGCATATAAATGACTGGACTTGCTGGCCGGTCATGGCAGTGTCGTCGGCATGGAAGAGATCGACGATGAACTGTTTGAGAACCTACCGACCGGGATTTACAGGGCTGTCGCCGACACAGCCCAAGGGCCCGCGACCACCCGACCCGACGAGGGTCCGGAGGCCGAGGACATGGCGGATGAGCTAGCTACCTCGCTGCCAACCCCCGAGTTGGGCGGCAGCAGGAAAAGCCAGGACGTGTTGCCGCTCTACTTCGACGTTGACTCGATTAGTACAAAGCTCGCTGCGGAGATTATCGACACACTTTCGCAGCTCAGCCTGCGCACGACAGGACATAGGCTCGAAGTTGTAAGTCAGGGTGTTTCTTCCAACGGCCAGCGGGCTGGGAGGGCAAAGGAGCGCAAGGCTCGTGTGCGGCGAATCCGGAGGGGCGGGCGTCGTCGTACTGGTTCGGTTGTGCTGCCGTCTTTGGGGCTACGGAGCACCGTCGACCACATGCCACAGGTAAAGGGGTGTTTGTTGATCTTGGCCTACTTGCTCATGCTGGCGGGTACGGTGTTGGGTTAGGTGCCGGGGCTGCCTTTGCCGTGACGAAATTCCGCATTTTGCCAACAGGGACTGTTACCATCCTATCACGAACAAGGAGTTGTGATGACCGAGTCACAGGAAATTGTTGAGATCTCGAAGAGATACTACGAGGACTATGGCCCGGGCGGGATATCGTACTTTGCACCCATGGGGACCGCGCTGAGCGGTCATCGCGACGCGGAGGTGATTGCCTTTCAGGTACGTTCCTTTGATTTGCATTACGTCATGGATTTCTTGCTGTCATCCCCGCGCCTGTTGGCACGTATGACCGGGCCCGAATGGCTACGAGTCTTCGCCCTTTCGGGGCCACGCCCCAGCCCCAGCCCAATGGAGCTCGAAATGGAGAAAATGGGAGAGATATACTTTATCGGGAAGTTCCTAAGACTGAATGCTGTCGAAGTGTTCTGCCGAGAGCCGAGCATTACCCTCAACGACAAGAAAAATGTGTTGCACAAATCGATTCTCTCCGCGCCGTTCTTCGAGCTTGATACTACTGACGAAGAAGATCTTGATGGCGAGCACTTCATCTCGAGGGGAGAGCTCCGGCAATTGTCGGCTAACCTACACGAAGTGTACGGTTGGCCGTACCTATCCAATAACCCTGAGATAATCCGGCGCCAGTTCGCTTCTATTCGTGTGGAAATTTAGACGTAATCGGTTCCCCGTCCTTCTTGTATGAGTTCGGCGTTGAGAGGATGTCCGGACGGCCCTCGGATGGCGCATATTGTTGGTCGCAGAAACTGACCCAGCTTGCGCGTAGAGTTATAGTTTGGGCTTTTGTCGGTCCTGGAAGTGGTATTTGTATTTTCGTGACATCATTTTTACCCACTCATCGATGTCGATCGCACCAGACCGCTCAATTGGAATATATCGCGGAAACATCTGGACCATAGACACGAGTAACCATAGGGTCCACTCGAACGCGTCATAGTCTTTCTCGTCGATGTCAGGAAATCCTGCGAGGACCCAACTTTTAAGCTCGGGGTGGGTAAATACCCGGTCGTACAGATCAGTAATAAATGTCATCCCATTGGCTAAGGCAATACCTTGTCGTTGGACTCCGTCATTGTTTTCTTCGCTGGCCCAGATAACTCGACTAGCTGATTCGAAACTCTCTTCAGCGGTTGAGCCGTGAAGGAGGAGACCCGCCCGGAGTCTGCTTGTCGCATCAGGAAGCTCCTCCCGCTTGAGCTGTTTCGTGGAGAGGTCTCCGAGAATAGAAAGTAGGATTTCTTTTCCGCTTCCCTTCATTTGAGATCCATTTCGTTTGTTGGAAGAGCGACGACAGAAACTGTCGGCCCAGGAGTATTGGGGCCTTTGCGGGCGGTTATTTTTGGCGCAAACGACGGCTCAGAAATTTATGTCCGAAACGACTTGCTTATACATCGAGTACAATCATTTATGTCGTCGGCCGCAAACGATTGCGGGTGAAAGGAATCGAGAGATGACGACGAATGTGAACCCTGAAGTTGAGAAGGTGATGGCTGAGCTGGCGGAGCTTCGGCTGCCGGAACTGCAAGCGAAGTACGCGGAGGTGCTTGGTCGGGCGACTCGGGCCCCGAACCGGAAGTTCCTGATGCGATCGATTCGGGAGGCTCTTGAGGAGCAGGCTCCGGCGAAGGCTCCCGAGGTTCGGGAGGGAGCCGCGGACCAGGGCGCCCAGGTAGCGGTGGCAAGCGACGAGCGACCGCATGAAAAGTCGGCTGACGGTGCCGAGGCCGTTTCGAAAGTCGACGAGCAACCGAATGAGAGCGCGACTGACGAGGCGGCGGCGGTCGAACGACCCAAGGCTCCGAAGAAGCGCCTGAAAGCTCCTGTGCGGCCGGGAAGTACCGTGGCTGAGAGGCCGCAGGCTACGGCGAAGGCCTCGGGCGGGGCAGTTGTGGTCGAGGATGCCGTCGCGGAAAAGGACGGGGATAGCGCACAGACAGAGGCAGCAAAGACCGGCACGAAATTGTCGCGTAAGCAACTGCGCGAGCTGACGGTAACGAGCCTGAGGAAGATGTATGTGCAGGTTGTGGGGCGACCGACGAAGAGTTCAAACAAGCGCTACTTGGTCTGGAAAATTCAGCAGGCGCAGCAGGGGAAGGTGGCAGTCGGGCCGCGGCAGACTCAGGCCTCGGCCGGGCCGCTGAAGGTGCTGCCGTTGCGTATGCAAGTGGAGCTGGTGGATGCGCTCGACGATGTGCGTGTGCGGCATGGGATGAAGTCGCGGATGGCGTTGTTCCGGGCGGCCTTGGAGATGTATCTGACGAGTCTCGAGGAGCATGCGGCGGCTGGGTTGGTTAGGCGGTAGGGTAACGGTGGGGTCCGCCCGGGTGTGCTCGGGCGGGTGCTTTTGGGTGATGTGAGTTCTGAGCTTTCGTGGGAAGCTTCGTGGCCGGAGGCTTGGGCTTTTGCTCGCGCTCGATCATCGTGAGGGCTAGCGGGCACTGTCCCGCTGCTTCGCGCGACGCTTGATATACTCCCCCGTGCTCTTCTCGTGGCTACGCAACCATCGCCGGCAGGCGATCCTCTCACGCCCGTTTGACCCGGCCTGGCAGGTGGCCATCGAGGACCATGTTGCGCACTGGTGGTGGCTTTCCGATGAGGAGCGTCACCACCTGCGCGAGCTAGTTCAGGTCTTCATTGCCGAGAAGCGGTGGGAGGGCGGTGGCGGCCTCGAAATCACACCGGAGATTCAGGCGACGATTGCCGCGGATGCATGCCTGCTGATCCTGTCGCTCGAGCACTCGTTTTACGCGGGGGTGGAGAGCATCATCGTCTACCCGAGTACCATCAAGAAGCCGAGGCGCCCGCTTGGGTTTTTCGAGATCGCCACCCTCCCGGTCGCCGAGTCTTCGCGGCTTCTCGGCGAGGCGTGGCAGGGAGGGCCTGTGATCCTAGCGTGGGATAGCGTGCTCCGGGGGGCGCGAGACGCCAAGGACGGGGCCAACGTGGTGTTCCACGAGTTCGC
>JAUIFF010000011.1 GCA_030429545.1 Polyangia bacterium | reverse complement strand
TCCGCCCGGCAAAACCCAGCGGGCGGGCAGGCGCGGCACACCCCCGACCCGGCGACGCCCAACCCCTACGCCCGGCAAAACCCAGCGGGCGGGCAGGCGCGGCACACCCCCGACCCGGCGACGCCCAATCCATACTTGCAACAGCAACAAAAGTCGTCCCGCGACCAGGGGATGAGCCGCGCCAAGTTGCGGGAAATCCTCGCCCGCAAAAAAGCCGAGTTTGCAGCGGCAGGCGTCAAACTGACAAAGTCCTCGACGCCCCAGCCGGCCTACCAACAGCCCACAGCGCCTCCCGAGCAACCCGCCGCGGAGCCGGCCCGAGACATTCCCACGCCGCAACCCAAGCCTGCGCAACAGCCACAGGTCGACGAACACGTTGTATCTGCATCGGATCTTCCGCCCCGTCGCGAGCACGAGAGTGTCGAGGTCGAGATCGACGATCTCGAAGCGCCGACCGGCGAGTTTGATCGACGTGGCGTGGCGGCTGAGCGGTCGCTTGAGATCAGCTTTGACAGCATTCAGATGGCCGTTGACGACGCCTTGATCGGTGTTGAGCAGGCGCCCGAACCCGTGCCCGAACCCGTGCCCGAACCCGTGCCAGACGAACTTCCGGAGTCTAGCGTCGACCACGAAGACGTCGAGGCGCCAAGCCAAACCGACGAGCCAGAAGTTGATGAGCCGGAAGTCGATGAACCCGAGCCGACCCCATCGTCGACCATGGAAGTTTCGGCCTCGAGCCTCGAAGAAATTTCGACGCTGACCGAGGTGTCGACGATCGAGGAAATCTCGCGACTCGAGATGCTCGAAGACCATGTGCCTGCTGCACCGCCACAGCCACCGCCGCGTCCGACAGTTTCTGACGAGGAAAAGACCGCTGTCACCAGCCGGTTTCGCACCCTGCCAATGTCGCGAAAGTCCGGACCCCACGCGGTTTCAACAAGCTCCAGTCCCAAGCCGGGAACGAAGTCGAGTTCCGGGCCACACAAACCGGTGGCGAAGGCGAGTACCGGGCCACACAAACCGGTGGTGGCGAAGTCGAGTTCTGGGCCACACAAACCGGTGGTGGCGAAGTCGAGTACCGGGCCACACAAACCGGTGGTGGCGAAGTCGAGTACCGGGCCACACAAGCCGGTGGTGGCGAAGTCGAGTTCCGGGCCACACAAGCCGGTGGTGGTGAAGTCGAGTACCGGGCCACACAAGCCGGTGGTGGCGAAGTCGAGTACCGGGCCACACAAACCGGTGGCGAAGCCGAGTTCTGGGTCAGATAAGCCATCGTCGACAGACTCCGAGGTGAAATCCGGGCTAGCAAAACCCCTCGGTTCGCAAGCCGACAAGCCAGAGGCAAACGCCAGCTCGGGCCCCGAAACCCCGGAGACGAAACCGCAGCCAAGTGCGCCTGTGAAGTCGGAGCCGCAGGACGATGATCAGGCAACAAAAAAACATTCTGCGGTCTCGCGTTCCCGCGGGTTGCCAAGTCGTGCCAAGGGCAAACGTGGGATGCCGCGACGTGGGCTCCCCCGCCGTTCGACAAGTGGCAGCGAAGGCACGCCCGATCGTCGCAAACGCCTGTCGTCCCTGCGCGAGCGCTACTCAAAACCACACGATGCCGCCAAGTCAAAGTCGGAAGACGACGATGAGTCCTAGGGGGAGGTGAGCCATGGCGATTTCAACCTCTAGATGCCTTGCCAAACCTTCGGGTCGGATCATTGTTGCTGCTGCAACGATCATGCTGTGGCTCGGCGTGCAGATGCCGGCCGCGGCCCGGCCAAACAACGACGACCTCCCCTGGGGGCGCGGGACCCTGGTGCCGAGTTTGGGGCTAGGTGGGAGCTTTGGCGGCAGTATCGGGCAACTGGCGATCAGTCTTGGGGCCAGCTACTTCGTCGCCAATGGCCTCGGTATCGGCCTCACCCTCAGCGACCAAATTTGGTTTTACTCGGCGAGCATCAAACAGACCTACCCCGGCATCAACGACCAGTTGCCGACCAACGAATTTAGCCTGCGGCCCAACATTCAGTACGTGTTCTTTCGCAACCGCTACTTCTCCCCGTACGCGTTGGCCGGTGTCGGCCCGGTATTTTTGAATCACGGCGGTGGGACCTTGGGTGAGTGGCACGCCGGGCCGGGATTTTTGATCGGCTTTGGCGGGCCGGTGTTTTTAAACCTCGGGGTTGTGTTTACCGGGCGGTTTCCCAGCGCGAGTTGTGAATCTGCATATACATACAGAGGGCCGGATAGCGCGGTGTTTTTTGACCAGTGCAGTTTTGGCTGGGGGATCCGCGGAGGGCTTGTGTTCGCCCTGGGCATGCGCAAGAAGTCCCAACCGCCGCCCCCGCCCGCACCGCGTTACCAACCGGCCGAGCCGGCGCCGAGCTACGCCGAGCCAGCGCCCTATGCCGAGCCAGCACAACCTCCGCCGGCCACCCAGCCACCCGCCGCACAGTCGCCGGCCACCCAGCCACCGCCCGCCGAACAGCCGCCCGCCACGCAGCCGCCCGCCACACAACCGCCACAGCCGGAGTCGTCCGCGTCACCCGATCCAACCGGTGCAGGTGTCCCGAGCCCAGCTCCCGAGGGTAGCCCAGACACGTCGACACAACCTCCAGCAACTTCGGTACCTGCACCGCCGCAGTAACCGCCGCAGTAGTGGCCTGGAAACCGTAGTCGTCCGCGTCACCCGATCCTCGAGCGGTCCCGAGGTGGGTAACCCTCCAGCAACTTTGGTACCCGTCGCGCCGCAGTAGGTGCCCAGGAAGCCGTAGCGGTCACTCGCGGCCTCGCTAGGCAGCTACTCAACGGTGGAGCCGAGCAGCTTGTGGTCTCGGTACCCGCAGTGCCGAGCTCGTGGCTTCGATACCTGCGGTGATTCCGTTGACAGGATGTAAAGATCGCGGTCGCAATAGGGGGGCTCTCAATAGCGCTACGGCGCACGACGGCCGACATACTGTTCGTTACAAGGTGGCGGCACCGCAGGAGACTGATGTACTCTCACACAATCTTCTCGCCTGACGGGTCAGGTTAGCGTCAGCGGAGTTGCCCAATTACATGTAGACGCAATAAGTTGCCTCAGCCGGCAGCTTTGCGCAGGCGGATGCGACCTTCGAGGGCCTCGCGGACCACGGTTTTGGCATCCTCCTCAAAGTTTCCTTGCAGCATCCACTTGAGGTACACACGCTCGTTTGGGTCGCTTGCCGCCCAGCGCAAACTCTTGCCCTTGAGCTTGCCAAAGTTGAAGACCGGCTCGTTGTCCCGCCAGGCAAACCGGCGGTGGCTATCGACGTATCCGTGGTTGAGGGCACTCGAGATTTTGTGGAGGTTGTCGACCCCAACTGCAATGTCCCCATAGCGCTCGAGTTGGCCGGCAAACACTTCGACGGTGGCGACCGTATCGGCCTCGGCACCATGGGCTCCGGTCAGTTCTTTTTGGCAGTAAAACGCTAGGGCGGCGGCGAGATTTCGCGGTTCGCGTTGGTGATAGATCACCTGGGTGTCGATCACCCGCACGCCCTGCAGGTCGAGGCTTTTGCGCACGCGGTGGAGCTCGGCCTGCAACACCCGAATGTCAAACCGGTGGATGTTGAAACCGGCGAGGTCGGCCCCTGAGAAGATCTCTAACAGCTCGTCGGCAATGTCGGCGAAGGTCGGGGCGTCGTCGACATCTTTGTTGTAGATACCATGAATCTCGCTGGCCTCGATCGGGATCCGGACCCCGGGATTGACCCGCCAGGTTCGCGCCGGTTCCACACCGGTTGGCGCTGGCGAGATCCGGACGACCGAGAGCTCGACAATGCGGTCCTGTGAAGGGTCCGTGCCAGTGGTCTCGGTGTCAAAAAACACCACGGGTCGTTCGAGACCCTCGACAAACGCGGCAAAGCGAGAACCGAGATCCGCGGAAACAGGACCGGGGGCGCGATCGGTGGGGCTCGACATTGTCCGGGGTTATACATGTTTCGCCGAACGCGTGCGATGTGTGGCCCATCCATGGTGTTGTCGCGGCATCACTGGGTGATTGGACGGCTGGCCACAGGTCCGTGAAGTTTGCCAAACTCACGCCCGCGTGGTTCCAGTTATCAACCGCAGCGGCCGTGACCCCGACGGGTGGATCGAGATTCCCCTCGTTGTCGATCCGGTGTGCCACGGCTTTCGCCTCGACCGGTTTTTGGTTCACCGGATCCGCCGGCTGTCGCGGACCCGCATCCAGACGATCATCCGCACCGGTCAGCTCTATCGCCACGGGTCGGATCTGCCGGAGTGTCGAGTGGGGGTGCGGGTTCACACCGGTGAGCGGTTTGTCCTGGTCCGGCCAGCGCCTGACGAGCCAGAGGTTGTCCTGCGATTTACGCCGCTTTACCGCGACGACGCGATGTTGGTGGTCGACAAACCCGCGGGGCTTCCGGTCCATCCCTCCGCCCGCTATCACCGCAATACCCTGACCAACCTGTTGCGGGTCGAACTTGGTGCCGACCACGGTTGGGAGCTCGCCCATCGCCTCGACCGCGAGACATCGGGCGTGTTGGTGTTGGGGCGACGGGGTCGCAAAAACTCCTGTAGTGTTATCAAACACGCGTTTTTTGCCCGAACTGTGCAGAAGATCTATTGGGCGATCGTTCACGGAACCCTCACGCAATCTCGGATGATTGATATGCCGCTCGGGCCGGCGGTGGGTTCGGCGGTGCGGGTCAAAATGGGGCCGCGTTCGCTCTCCGACGGTGGTGTGTCGGCCCAGACCGCGGTCCGTCCGTTGGCGACGGGGACGTTTCGCGCGCGGCCGATTACGCTGATCGAGGCGCGGCCAACAACCGGGCGCCAACATCAGATTCGCGTGCATCTCGCAGCCATCGGTCATGGTTTGGTCGGCGACAAGCTCTACGGGCTCGACGAGCAATACTTTTTAGACGTTGTCGAGGGTGACCGACCGATCGAAGAACTCGAGCGTCAACTCGGCGCGAAGCGCCACGCGCTTCACGCACGCTCGCTGGCCCTCCCCCATCCGGTGACCGGAAGCATCCATACATTTACCGCTCCGTGGCCCGAGGATTTGGCGGGGCTGATCAGCTTGCCGACCGCGGGCTGTTGACCCGTAAAATTTGCCTATACAATATTTCCCCACATTCTGCTACCCGACGGGCGGCGAAGCGCGCCTGCATCCGCATAAGTCCTCGAGAACATGACCCAAGAATCTGGGTGGCGAACGGTCGTTGGCGGGCACTGGTGGTATGATCGCGGCCCGTTCCCATGTCTGATGTTGTTCGCCCTGTCAAACGCGGCTCAAGTGGATCGTCGGGCTATCCGATGGCCGGAGTGCGCCGCTATCTCCTGATTCTCCGGGGTGACACGTCGACGCGCATCGAGCTTGGGGCCGGCGAGTTTCGGGTTGGTGGCGCGGGTGCGGAGATCGAACTCGACGGCCTGAAGACGACGTTGGCCCTGCTGCGCGCGACCCGGCGACAGGTGACGTTGGTGCCGTTTTCCGCCGACTCGAGATTGTTGCTCAACGGCTGCCAGCTCGAACAGCCGCGGGTTTTGACCTCCGGGGATACGCTAACGATTGCTCATACAACAATTGTCTATCAGTCGAGTACCCCGGTCACGCCCTCGCACCAGCTGCGCGATGAGGCGGGTTTTTTGGCCTGCCTCAACACCGAGCTCGAGCGCGCCCGCCGGGGGATGCGCTCGCTGCCGATCCTGATCGCCGAAATCGGTCAGGTCGAATGGTCGCAGGTACCCGAGGCCCTGCGTGACCGATTTCGTGTCAGCGACACACTCGCGCGCGGGCACGGCGAGCGCCTGATGGTTGTGATGCCCGAAGCCGACACCGATATCGCACCCGTCGCCGGCCAGCGGATTCTCGACACATTTGTAGATGCAAATGTTCGCGTTGGCCTGGCGATTTGTCCGGGCGATGGCGTGACCGCCGATGCCCTGCTGTCCTCGGCACGGGCCGCACTTGAGCACGCCGCACCCCGCGAAATGGGTATTGCCAGCGAGGCCTATGAGGTGTCGTCGGTCGCCGGCCACGAAATCGTTGTCGCCGATCCGGCGATGGCGAGGGTCTACGAGTTGATGCGACGGGTGGCCCGCTCCGACCTGTCTGTGCTCATCACCGGCGAGACCGGAACCGGCAAGGAAGTTGCCGCCCAGGTGATTCACGACTCGTCGCCGCGAAGCAGCCAGGCGTTTGTCGCCTTCAACTGCGCCGCGATTCCCGACGAGCTCCTCGAAAGCGAATTATTTGGCCACGCTCGCGGGGCGTTTACCGGTGCCGTCACGGCCAAGGTCGGGCGGATCGAAATGGCCGATCGCGGGACTTTGTTTCTCGATGAGGTTGCCGAGCTCAGCCCGGCCGCGCAGGCCAAGTTGTTGCGGGTGCTCGAGACCCACACCGTTGTCCGAGTTGGGGATATCCGCCCCCGGGCTGTCGACATTCGGGTGGTTGCCGCAACCAACCACGATGTCGAACGCGCGGTCGCCGAGGGTAAATTTCGCAAGGATCTCTATTTTCGCCTGGGTGGGGCAACCCTGTGGCTGCCGCCGCTGCGCGACCGTCCCCGCGAATTGTCAATTTTAGCCCGGCGATATTTGGCAGCGGCTTGCGCTAAGATCGGCCGCGAACCGATGTCGATCAGTGTTGCCGCGATGTACCTACTCGCAGACCATCCCTGGCCTGGAAATATCCGAGAATTGCGGAACTTGATGACATTTGTCGCGTCGACGGCCACGAGTTCACAGGTCACCCCGGGTGATATTCGTCCACGTTTGTCCCAGGGCCAGCTGCTGAGCCCTCCGCAAAAAACTGTACAGGCAACCACGACCTTCCGGCCGTTAGGCGAGGAGGTCCGCGAACTAGAGATCGAACGGATCTGCGCGGCCATGGCCCATACCGGAGGCAACCAGACCCGGGCCGCCAAACTGTTGTCTGTCCCGCTTCGAACCTTTGTCAACAAGCTCAAGCGCTACGGGATTGTCCGCGACCGCCACTGATCTATGTCGACCGAAGAACAGTGGTCGCCACCGGCCGAATTTGACGACTACCGACTGATCCGTCCGATCGGTCAGGGGAGTATGGGGCTGGTGTTTTTGGCCCGCGATGTCGTGCTCGAGCGCCCGGTCGCGGTGAAGTTTTTGACGCTCAAAAAACCCAACCGGGTCAAGCTCGAACGCTTTCGGATCGAGGCCCGGGCGGCGGCACGTTTGCAGCACCCCAACGTCATTGCCGTGCACCGTATTGGTGAGCTCGACCAGCACCCGTACATCGTCACGGAGTTTGTCCGCGGGCAGAGCTTGGCCGACCTGCGCCTGCCGATCGCCCTCGATCGCGCCCTCGAAATCGGGCTGGGGTTGGCCCGTGGGTTGGCGATTGCCCACCGCAAGGGCGTGTTGCACCGCGACATCAAACTCGCCAATGCGATCGTCAGTGAGGACGGCGAGGTCAAGCTCCTCGACTTTAGCCTGGCCAAGTTGCTCGACCGGGAGTTGTTTACCGCCCGCGATACTGCCCCGGCGGAGGGTCCGGCAGTCGATATTGCCACGGCAGCGCGGATCAAGGCCGGGGAGCTCAACGACACCATTCGCAAAACGCCCGACGTACCCATGCACCCGAGCAGCTTGCTCGCCCTCTCAGAGCTTGCGGGTACACCGATCAATGAGCTCACCATCGAGGGGACGCTCATGGGAACACCCCACTACATGGCCCCGGAACTGTGGCGGGCTGAGGCGGCCACCCGGCGTTCAGATGTATATGCATTGGGCGCGTTGATGCATTACCTCGTGTCCGGCGATCCGCCATTTGAAGCCGACTCGCCGGTTGAGTTGGCGATGATGGTGCAGCAGGAGCAGCCGCAGCCAATCGCCAAGCGGGTCGCAGACATCGACCCGCGGTTTGCCGAGGTGATCGACAAGTGCCTACGCTTCGACCCGGCCGATCGCTACCGTTCGGGTGAGGAGCTGCGCAACGCCCTCGAGCTGATTACGATGGCCGAGGCGCAACCCCAAAACATTCCGCAGGGCAACCCCTACCGCGGTCTGCGAGCCTTTGATGCCGAACACCGGTCGATGTTTTTTGGCCGTGAAATCGAGATTACTTCGGTGGTCGAGCGCCTGCGGTCCGACGCATTTGTGCTGGTCGCCGGCGATTCTGGTGTCGGCAAGTCTTCGCTGTGTCGCGCCGGGGTGATGCCACAAATCGCGGAGGGGGCGCTCGCCCAGGGACGGACCTGGTCCAGCGCACGGCTGGTTCCGGGACGGCACCCGCTGTACGCCCTGCTGTCGGCGATCGAGTCGGGCCTCGAGTTCGATGCAGAATCAAGTTTTCGCAATGAGATTACCGAGGACCCGGCGCTCTTGAGCCGGATCCTGCGGCGAAAGCTCGGGCGCGATCGCGGCAAGGTCATCTTTATCGACCAGTTCGAAGAGTTGGTGACGATCTCCGACCCGGACGAGGCCAACATTGTTGGTGCCATCATCTCGCAGATCGCTGCCGGCATTCCGGGCGTCAAACTCTTGGCGACGGTTCGCGGTGACTTCCTCACCCGGGTTGCGCAGATCGAAAGCCTCGGTGCCGAGATCGAAGAGGCCGTGTTTTTGCTGCGGCCGATGTCGCCGGAGAGCATGCGGCGAGCCATCGTCGGCCCGGCGGGGCTGCGCCAGGTCACCTTTACCCCTGAGGACGTCATTGATGAGTTGGTCGATGAGGGCATTCGCGGCTCGTTGCCGCTGTTGCAGTTCGCCCTCGCCGAGTTGTGGGAGGTCCGAGATGTCGATCAACGGGTCATCACGAGGGTGGCGCTCGAACAGATCGGCGGCGTGACCGGGGCGCTCGCCCGCCATGCCGACGACATGCTCGCCCGCCTGTTGCCAACCCAGCGGGCCGCGGCCAAACGCCTGTTGATGCGCTTGGTGACGATCGAAGAAACCCGGGCAAGCCTGCTCGAGGATGAGTTGATCGCAGGTGACGACGCCGGTCGAACCGCGCTTGAGGCCCTGGTGTCGGGGCGGCTTGTCGTCGCCCGCGAGACCGACGAGGGCACGATCTACGAGATTGCCCACGAAGCGCTGATCCGCGGGTGGAAGACCCTGCTGACCTGGCTCGACGAGGAACGTGAAAATCGTGAGATTCGCCGTCGACTCGAGATCGCGGCCCGCGACTGGGATCGCCTCCAACGCAGCCCCACCGTGTTGTGGTCTCACCAGCAGCTCGAGGAGGCCAGCGGCTTGGAAGAAGCATCCCTCGCCCCTCGCGAGCGGGATTTTGTATCTGCATCTTGGTCGGCCCACCGGCGTCGGGTGTGGCGTCGGCGAATTGCGCTGTTGTCGGTGCCAGTACTTGCGGTGTTGACCTACGTCGGATTTCAGTTGCAGGCGCGGTTTGAGCTCGAGCGCAAGATCGACGAGCACGTGGCGATTGCGGTTGAAGCCCTAAACTCGGCCCAGGCCTCGCTCGATGAGGTCGAGAACTTGCAGCAGCAAGCATTTACGGCATTCGATGGCCAGGACATGGCCAAGGGCGAGGAGTTGTGGGCCCAGGCCCGCAAGCTCGCCGGGGCCCTCGAACCCAAGCTCAAAACCTCGACCCAGGAGCTAGAGACCGCGATCCGGCTCAACCCCGACCGCGTGGATGCCTCCGATCTACTTGCAGATGCACTTTATGCGCGGGCACGGTTTTTTGACAACCGCTTCAATCGCTCCCAGCGTGACGAAATGATCGAGCGCCTGCGGCTGTACGACCGCGACGGCTCGCGGATCGCCACGTGGTTTGCCCCGGGTAAACTCGCTGTTTCAACCTCCACCGCCGCAGAGGTCACCCTGCGCTCGTACACCCGTGGCCCGGAGGGGAGCTATCAGCTCGGGGAGGCCCGCAGCCTGGGCAGCACCCCGCTCACGGGCCTCGAGCTCGAGCCCGGCAGTCACGTGTTGTCGTTTGCCGCCGCCGACCATGTCGATATCTCGTATCCAGTGTACATACACCGAGGTCAGGAGCGGGCGGTCGAGTTCGAGATTCCGCGGGTCGACGACGTGCCCCCAGGGTATGTGTATATACCTGCGGGGCGTTCATTTTATGGCTGTCCCGGGGATGAGGGCATGCGCAAGAATTTCTACAACGCCGTGCCGGCCCACGAGGTCGAAACCGGGGCCTATCTGATCGGCCGCCATGAGGTGACCTACGCCGAGTGGATCGAGTTTCTCGATGCCCTCCCCGACGAGGAGCGAGCGAGCTACCTCCCGACCAACCCCGGGGACTCGTTTCGCCCGGGGGTTGAGCTCGAGCGGATGGCGTCGGGCACATGGCAGATCACAATGACGATCGAAGGGCAGAAAATCGTCGCCAAGGAGGGGGAGAAGGTCGCCTATCCCAGGCGCCCCGACGATCGTCAAGACTGGCGCCAGATGCCGATTGGTGGCGTCGACGAGCAAAAGTCGGAGGCGTTTTTAAAGTGGTTGGACAGCAGCGGGAAGCTTGCAGGTGCAAGGATGTGTTCCGAGATCGAGTGGGAACGCGCGGCCCGGGGCGCCGACTATCGCCTGTTTCCCGCCGGCGACACGTTGCAGCCCGGCGAGGCCAACTTCGACCGCACCCACAACCAGCGCGCTGGCGACCTCGGTACCGACGAAGTCGGACGCTACGCGCAGTCTCGCAGTCCGATGGGCGTGGATGATCTCGCCGGCAACGTTTGGGAGTGGGTCCACGGCGTGCAACAGGATGCGAAATATGTTGCGCGGGGAGGGGGATACTCGATGCCAAATTTAGCTGCGATATCGATAAACCGCCAACCCCTACAAGCCGAACATACGTCTTGGTCCGACCTTGGACTGCGGGTGTGCGCGACTTGGAAGTAGTTTTCGCGCAACTGCAGATTTTGCTGCGCAGCTTCTGCATAGCCTCTGCAAAATGCAATGCGATATCTGCATGGCCTGTGAGATAAGTCCGCTGAACAATGATCCGTGAAGTTGGCACGATTCCTGTACATAAATAGGGCATGCGCGTTCGGTCTGGTGTTATCGCCCTCTCCTGTTTGCTAGCGACCGGTTGCTACAGCGGTATCAACTCGACCGATGAGTCCAAGTTTCGTGGGCTTAATGGCAATGATGTTGAGATTAATGGGACTGCCAGTAATGGCATCTTTTTGCAGGGGACCTTCCTCCAAGGAACGTTTTTGCAAGGGACGTTTTTGCAAGGGACGTTTTTGCAGGGGACCTTCCTTCAAGGGATCTTCTTACAGGGGACCTTCCTCCAAGGGATCTTTCTGCAGGGGACGTTCTTACAGGGTGAAACGCTCCATGGCATGAACCTGACCAACGGCGAACTTTCGGCCACGTTGACGGTCGACGGCCAAGAGTTGCAGATGCATGGAACCGACTTTATCGGTGCGCAGCTCAACTTCGAGTTTAGCCGCGACGTCGATGGTGAGGTCATCACCCAGCCGATCAGCATGCGGATCGACGACATCGCCCCGAGTGCCAACAACCCCGACGTGCTCGAGTACACGATTCAGCTCCAGGACCCCGAGACCCTCCAGTGGGCACCGTTGTGTATCGACACCGAGGGTGAGCCGGCCCCTGCGGTTCCGATCAACGGGATTTGGGACCCCGAAACGGGCGACCGCAGCGAGGATGAGCACGGCATTACGTTTGCGTGCCCCGATGGCGCCTTGGGTAAGTGCGTAAGTTGGGGATACGTCCCGTGGGAGACCTCCGAAGTCTGTAAAAAGAAGAAGGTTTGGACGTGGGATTGGTGGAAGTGGAAGTGGAAGTCCAAAAAAATCGTCGTGTGCGAAGAGGTGAGTCTGCGCGACTACCACCAGGCCTGTACGCGGATGGCACGTGCCGACTACTGCGGTGACGGTGTACCCCACACGATCAACGGCACGCTGATCGACATAGGTGACAAACTCACCCCGCGGATCCAAGAGTTCGAGTCTGACTGGGATGTCGAGGCCGAGTGGAACCCCGACGGCGCGTTTTGTATCACCGACAACCTGCGGGCACTGATGCTGCAGGAAGAGGACGACCTCCCGAGTTGTTTCGACGATATCGCCAAGAAGAAAAACTGCGGCACGATGAAGAAAAACCGCTCGCTCATGACGACCCGGTTTGAGCTCACCAGTGAGTACGACGACGACGACGATGACGACGACGACAACGACGATGACTAGTCGACAACTAGTTTCGTCGGACGAAAAAGGGCTGCTTAGGCAGCCCTTTTTTGTGTGTGCGTACACGGAAATGGCTGCTTAGGCAGCCCAGTTTTATGTGTGTACACGAAATGGACTCGCCGCGGTCAGTCCAAAATCGGCGGCGACAACTTTTTGATGGTTGCCAACAGCTTGCCTAGGCGAACCGGCTTGCTAAAGAAGTGGGTCGCACCGGCCGCGATGCAACGACGTCGGTCACTTGGCAGGGCTAGAGCCGTGACCACGACCACTGGGATTGCCGCGGTTTCGGAGCGGCGCCGCAGGTGGGCGATGACATCGAGGCCGCTGAGTCCGGGCATCTTGATGTCGAGCAAAATGACACCCGGTCGCCGCATCAGTGCCTTGTTGTAGCCCTCTTCACCGTTGCGCGCGGTGAACACCTGAAACCCATGTAGTGGCAAGTAATCCCCGAGCATCCGTAGGTTGGCCTCGTTGTCGTCGACCACCAGGACACTGGGCTTGCGTTTGGTGAGGTTGCCACTGGCGGCCTGCCGGGCCAACGCCACGATCTCGGCGGCGTTGATCATTGGGTTGTCCTCGGTCAGGGTCTGCCCGGTAAACGACTGTGCGTCCCAGTTGGGCGTGAGCTCGGGTTTGGACGGCTGCTTGCCGAGGTTGGAACCACTCCAGGGCAGGGTGATCGTAAACCGACTGCCGCGGCCGAGTTCACTGTCGACCCGGACCGAGCCGCCGTGAAGTTCGGCCATCGCCAACACCAGTGAGAGACCGAGGCCAGTGCCGGGTTGGGCGTTGGAAAGTCCGCTTTCGAGTTGGACAAACGGCTTGAACAACCGGTCGATTTGGTCGGACGGAATGCCGACACCCGTGTCCCAAACCGTTAGCGTGACCTCCTGGCGCTTTTGGTCGCCAAGGACCTCGAGCCCGAGCGAGCCGCCCTCGGGGGTGAATTTACATGCATTTGCAAGTAGGTTGACAAGCATCTGGCGAAGGCGTCGCTCGTCGACCACCAGGGTCGTGACACTTTCGTCGTCCTTGATGCTAAAGGACAGTTTCTTGGCCTTGATGGCCGGCCGCACCATGCGGATGCTGGCCTCGTAGACCTCGCGCAGGGCCACTGGCGCGGTGTCGAGTTCCATGCCACCGGCGCGGTAGCGGGAAATATCGAGGATGTCGTTGATCAGCGAAAGCAGGTGACGACCGCTTTCGACGATGCCGCTGATGTACTCGGTTTGACCCGGGTTGAGGGGCCCGTGTAGCTCCTCTAAGAGAGCTTCGCTGAGCCCCAAAATGGCGTTGAGCGGCGTTCGAAACTCGTGGCTAATACCGGCAAAGAAGTCGTCTTTGGCCCGCAGTGCCTGCTCCAACTCACCGTTGATTCGCTGGAGCTCGCGGGCCCGTTCGTCGGCCACACGGGCGAGTTGCCCACGCTCCTGTTCGAGGTGGCGAAGCTCAGCCGGTGCCCCCGGAGATGCCGCGCGGGCACTCCACACGTCGTAGACGCGTTGTCCCTCGAGTACCCGGCGCACCAGCCACTCGATGCGAATGGTCGAACCATCGGGTTGCCGCAGACCGCCGACGCGTCGGACTTGGCCGCGGCTGTCGAGCTCCTCACCAATTGCCCGCCACGCCTGGGGTTCGGCCAATTGAACGTCGTGTAGCGCCAGTTCCTGTCCGCGTAGTTGTTCGCGCGAAACACCGGTGAGCCGGCACAGGTTCTCACTAAACTGTTGGATACGGCCGTTGCTGTCACACACGACAACGATATCGTTGATTGCATCCAGCACTGCAGCAGGTGCAGCCGCCAGCGACGACGGTGCCGTCTGTTCCGGATGTTCCGCTTTGTCTTGCTCGGTCATCGTTCGGCCCGCTAGGTCGATGGCAGTTTATCCTGATATGCGGCCAGCGTGGCGGTCCGTCGGCAATTCATCGCGACACATATGATCCAGACGAGCGAAAATTGATGTGGCAGCTAAAACCACCTACTCGTTGCAGCGGCATCAACCGCCGGACCTATGGCCCTAAGCCCGGCGGGACTCCCTTTAAGACGTTTCGCCCAGTCGGCTAAAATCGCGTGTACAGGCGAATTCCTGTTAGGTTTCGACCTCCGGCGGGCGCGATAGCGACACGGACCGGACGGGCCCGACCGATCGCAAGCATCGAAATGCCCGAGGCGAGGATGATTCCGCCTGAGATCCCCGCCCCGACCGCTAGGCGATCTGCGGCTGCCCCATCGAGCACCCCGTCGGCTGTCATTTCGACATTACCGCGAAAAATCCCCAAAACCATCAGGGCTAACAGGCCTGCGCCGACGCCCGTACTCACGCCCCCGCTGATCACCAATGCTTGGCGTGTCTTGGGGGCCATCTTTACCGCGTACTCGGGTTGCACTGCTGTGGCTGGGGTTGGTGGGGACGCAGGTTGTTGGTCGACGGGCTCGGGCTCGGGCTCGGGCTCGGGCTGCGGCTCAGGCTCAGGCTCAGGCTCGGGCTCGGGCTCATGCGACTGTGCGAGGATGGTGTCGATCGCCTGGAGTTCCTTCGCCACGAGCGTCCGCGACTCGTTGTCATCGGGGTCGACGAGCTGCAAAAAGTGCTCATACATGTTTTTTGCCTTGCGCACATGCACGATGTCACGGTCGAGCTCGTAGGCTTTCATGTGGGCGTGGGCGAGTTCGTAGAGCAGGCGACTGCGTTGGGCCCGGTGCTCGGGGGTGTCGGGGAGGGCAAAAAACGCCTGCGTCCACAGCTCGATCGCGCCGTTGTAATCGGACACTTGAAACCGGGCGCTGCCCGCCTTGTACAGCGATGCCGCATCCTGGTCGCCGGCCGTCCTCGGCTCAGGGGCAGCGTGGGCCGGCCAAGCCGTGGCAACCACTTGGCACAGGGCGGCGACCAAGCCCAAAACTCGCATCCGCCTGCGCAGGATCGCCAAACCCGTCACACGTTGATGGTAGCGGATGATCGTCGTTAGCGGCGGGTGGAAGACCGCGCCCCCATTTTGCGAGCTTCGGTCTGTGACGGAGTTCGCAGCCAAACCTGATATCTGCGGTACCATTAAATAGTCGGGCGCAATGTCGGTGTATGTCACATGGGTTCGCCAGGCGATGCGACCGGAGCATCACGATGGGGGATAGCAAGACCAACCTCGGACTCGCACCCACTCGAGTGCAAAGCGAAGGCGATATTTCGCTCGAGGCGACGATCTCCCTAGCCGAGGGCGAGCAACCGCGGTCGACCCATGCGTTTCCCGAGGGCAAGATCCTGGCCGACCGCTACCGCGTGATTCGCCCGCTTGGCCGCGGAGGCATGGCCGAGGTCTATCTCGGGGAGCACACCACAATCGGCAAACAGGTGGCCATCAAAGTCGCGGGTGTTGCATTTGCAAATGAATCCGAGTTGCGCCAGCGGTTTTTACAGGAGGCACGCGCGGCCTCGGTGATTCACCACCCCAACATTGTCGATATTACCGACTTTGGCCACACCCCGGAGGGGGTGCCATTTTTCACCATGGAGTACCTCCAGGGCGAGGACTTAGCCGCCACGCTCAAGCGCGAGGGTCGGTTTGCGTGGCCGCGGGCCAAGGCCGTGGTGTTGCAGATTCTGGATGCGCTCAAGGCCGCCCACGAAAAGGGCATTGTCCATCGCGACATGAAGCCGCAAAATTGCTTTCGTCTGTCCCGTGGAGCAGGTGGTGAAGACTTTATCAAGGTGGTCGACTTTGGCCTGGCCAAGGTGGTGTCCAAACATATGGACCAGGTCGATATGACCCGCAGCGGGGTGGTGATGGGGACCGCGACCTACATGCCACCCGAGCAGGCGATGGGCTTAGAGATCGACCACCGCGCCGACATCTACTCGGTCGGGGTGATGTTGTTTGAGATGTTGGTTGGCCATCCGCCATTTCGCGGCGGAGGGTTTTTAGGTGTCTTGCATCTACATATAAATGAACCGGTGCCGTCCCTGCGCAAGCAGGTGCCCGAGATTTCCCGCGCGGTCGAAGACCTGGTGTTTCGCGCCCTGGCCAAGCGTCGCGAGCATCGCTTTCAAACGGTCGAAGAGTTCGCCGCGGCGGTCGCCAAGATCCCCGATGACCCGCTCGACGAGCTCCTGCCGGCCCCGCCGCGCAACCGCCTGGTGTGGGCGCTAACGCTGCTCGCTGTCGCCGGTGTGGCGGCGGCTGTGACCGTGGTGTTGCTGGGTCAAGATGCGGATACAAATACTCCTGCCGACGCCCAAATCGTGGCCGGGAACATCCTCGCGCCCGAGGCAGGGCCCGAACGAGCCGTGGCGAGTGGCTCGACCGGCGGCGAGCAAAGTCCCACGTTTGACGAAGCCCGGACATCGGCTGGTGAAGCTCCGTCGAGTACTGACAGTGAACAGCTTGGGGGGACGTCCGCGCCGGTTGGCGAAACGGATGCGACCACCACTGAGGGAACGGGGCAACAACCGACAGACGGTGCGATGGCGCAGGCGACCACCGATGGGGTCAACGAGGACAAGCCCAAGCCCGACAAAACCAAATCCGTGCCGCGGCGATTGTCCGACCGGGCGATCAAACAGACGCTCAAGCGTGCCCAAACCAAACTCAGCAAACGCTGTCAGGGCACGTTTGGCAGCGAGACCGTCCAGGTCAGTTTTTCGATCCTGCCAAGCGGCAAGCTCGAGGATGTCCGCGTTGCCCAAAAAAATCTCGCGCCAAACTTTCGTCGGTGCATCGTCGCCGAGGTCAGCAAGATCCGCTTCCCCGCGGCGAAAGAGGGCCGCAAGTCAGCCTACGTGTTTCAGCTGTAAGGCCTGCCTAGGCTAAAACGGCGGGGTCGGATTGGGGGAGCAGACAGGTCCCTCGGGAAACTCGAGGCAGTCGCTTAGCGAGCATGGCGACTGGTGGAGGATACCTTCGATGCACATGCGTAGGACCATGCCGTTGCATCCGGTGATGGTATCCTCGCAGGTCTCGCCCATCGCGGTTTCCTTGCACATACAATCCCATGTGTCCGTGCCCTCGGCCCCGTTGCCGCTACACCCGGCAACAACTGGGCTGACGAGGTTGTCAAACGCCGGTGCCTCGCATGCAGCCGAGCAAATATTGCCGGTGATGTCGTCCCAAATGTAATTTTGCCCCGATTGCACGCACTGAAACACCTTGCCGATGGTGCCGGGACCTTTGGTGTAACAGAAGTAGTTCTCGCCGTAGTGCCCGTTAGGATCACAGGTGACCCCGGGGACAGGCTCCTCCTCCCCGCCGGTATCGGTATCGGTATCCGTGTCGGTATCCGTGTCGGTATCCGTGTCGGTATCCGTGTCGGTGGTTTCGCTGTCGGTCTCGGTGTCGGAGCCCGTCGTCTCGCTATCGGTTTCGGTGTCGGTATCCGACTCGGTTTCGGTCTCGGTCTCGCCAACGGTGGTGGTTTCGCTTTCGCTACCGTCGGTGGTGGGCATTTCGGTATCGGATTCGCCGGTCGTCTCCGTGTCGGTCTCGGTGTCGGTTTCCGTGTCGGTGCCATCGACCTGCGAGCAGGTGCCCGACAACGGCAGCGAATCACCGGGGTTGGGGATCGAAAGGTTCGAGTACTCCTGAAGTTGCTCGGCACCAGAGGTCGCATGCCACACGACTTCGATATCCGCCGTCCGCGCACCGGGAGCACGGCGATAGCCGACGGTCGCATAGCCATCGCTAAACACCGACTGGTCGGTAATTTGAAAGTCCTTGGTCAGCGTCCCGCCCACGCTCTCGCCGGCCATGTCGTAGGCGTTGATCACGAGCGTCACGCTGGCGATCTCCGACATCGGAAACTCGCATGGGGAAAGTTGCAACTCGACGAGGTTCGATTTGCTGCAACCGAGTGTGAGGCCGGCGACAATCGCGAGTGTGGCGAGGGATGCAGGTACGCGCATAGGGGCTCAAACAGGTTCTATCGCGATCCGCCCCCAAATATCCACTCGAGGACGCGCAACTCGAGTGGTGCGAGTCGTGGCCGGCCTAGACAAAGTGCTCCCTTATGGGCCCTAGGTGGTGCTATCCCGTTTTTGAGGTTGTTGCGAAATAGCTCGATGCCACCTGCGGGCAGCTAGCGGGCGGAGCAATGTTCTGTTACACGGGCCGAACTTCGGTTTATCCATGTCCGCCCGCGAACTGATCGTCCTCGGCACCGCCAGCCAGGTGCCTACTCGCTACCGCAACCACAACGGTTACCTGCTGAGGTGGGACGCCGAGGGGTTCTTGTTCGATCCTGGGGAGGGTACCCAGCGGCAAATGGTGTACGCCAACGTGGCCTCAACGGCGATCACCCGGATCTGTATTACCCACTTCCACGGCGATCACTGCCTCGGCCTGGCCGGGATTTCGCAGCGGATCTCGCTCGATGGGGCGCCGCATCCGGTCCACGTGTACTACCCGGCGTCGGGCCAGGTGTATTACGAGCGGTTGCGCAAGGCCTCGATTTTTCACGATGTTGCGACCGTGGTGCCGCACCCAATCCGCGACCCGGGGGTGATCATGGACGACGCCAAAAACCTGTCGATGTCGGCGTTGCGGTTGAGTCACAGTGTCGAAGCCTGGGGCTATCGCCTGCAGGAGGCCGACGGGCGGCGGATGTTACCCAAGCGCCTGGCCGAATTCGGCGTGCGTGGCCCGATGGTCCGCAAGCTGATGGAGGCCGGGGAGATCGAAGTCGACGGCAAGAAGGTTGCCCTCGACGATGTCAGTGTCGCGCGACCGGGGCAATCGGTCGCCTTCGTCATGGACACCCGCATGTGCAACAACGCGATCGAGCTCGCCCGCGGTGTCGACATGCTGATCTGCGAGTCGACCTATTTGGAGCGCGATGCCGACAAGGCCCGTGCCCACGGGCACCTCACGGCCGGGGAGGCGGCGACGATCGCCAAGGAGGCCGGCGCCCGCAAACTCGTGCTCACCCACTTCTCGCAGCGGTATCCGTCGATCAAGCCGTTTGTCGAGGAGGCCAGCAAGATTCACGACGATGTCGTGGCTGTGGCCGATGGCGACGTCGTGCCGGTGCCCAAGCGGCGAACCTGAGCGCTATACTGGACAGCGGCCATGCCCTACGTCGAATACGCCTGTGAAGGTCGACTCCTGTTTCGCACCGAGACCTCGGAGCACTCGCAGTTTGTCCCGCGGGTCAATGAGATCGTCGTGATCGACGACGTGCCCTACCTCGTTGTCGATGTCGAGTACTGGGCCCGGCGGCTCGGCTCCAACGATCGCCGGCTGGTGTGGCCCACGGTCTATGTGGTGCCGATGCACAACGAGGAGTGGGAGCGCCGGCGCGAACGCAGGTTGGTTCGTGGACCGCCGCAAAAACCACCCAAGCGCTACTAGCTTGGGTTGGCAAAACTCAGTGTGTATACACTGACGATGCCGGCTACTCGAGCTCATCGATCTGCTCAACGAGCTCGGCGCAGTGGGGGCCCGGCGTGTTGCCCTTGCCAAGCAGTTTGGTAAACGCCGCGATCAGGTCGCGCCCCGGCGTCACCGAGTCGTTGCCCGCCGCCTTGACCTGTTTACCGAGCTCTGTCTGTGGCGAGACCCGGCCGTAGTAGTCGGTCAGGGTGCCGTCGATGTAGTCGTGGTTGAGGGCCTTGCACAGCATCTCGAAGTCCCGGCGTTCGGCCGCGTGGTCACCCGCGGGTGCAGCCGCGACCACGGCCGGTGGTGGGGTGTTGTCTGCGCTTGCTGAGCTATGCGTTTGCGAGTTCTGCGTTGGCGATGGAGCCTTGGTCTTGGCATCACTTGCAGATACATGGTTATTTGAGTTTTGTTGGGGAGAGCCGGCACAGGCCGTCAACGCGGCGAGCCACAAGAAATACGCAAACCGGGACATCGGCACATGCTAGCACCGACCGGCAGCGGGGTGTGCGCTGGTTGTTGTATCAACAAAATATGTCTATGCATGGTCTATGGTCCGACAAACGTCCCTGTTGTTCGCCCTAACCCTGCTCGGTGGCTGTGGAGCCGACGCGCGGGACTCGACCACGGCAATCACCGGTTTTCAGCCGACCGCCACACAGGGGTCCGCGGGGAGCGAAACCGATGACAGCGACGGTTCGCTGACCGATGCAATGACAACCGAGGCTGACAGCGAGGGCAGCGAAACCGCGACCACCGAGGGGGATTCCGACGAGCCCACGAGTACGAGCTCGGAGACCGACGACTCGGATGCGACCGGGTTACCGACCAGTACAGGCGAGACCGAGGCGACGACGGCGGCCGAGCCAAAACTGTGTGGCTATACATCTTTGACGTTTGGCCAGGGGATGCAACAACTCGACGTCCCCAAGGGCTCCCCCGAAACCCTGGTGTTTACAGTGCCCGGCCTGCCCGACCCCGATGTGGTGCTCAGCGCGACCCTGCGGTTTGACAGCCACGACGCCGACCACCCCGGTGAGGAGGGCATCATCGCCGTCAACGGCAACGCCACCTACGACCTTCCCGCCGATGCCGGATGGGACAACCAAGACGGGACGGGCAGCGTCGATATCACCGGCGATACGCTCGCGGGCGACAATGTCATTCGGTTTGGCGCCGGTTCGCTCGACTCCGGTTCGTACTACTTCATTGGCAATGTTCAAATCGAGGTCATGGCCGCGGTCGAAAGTTGCCCCGAGCCGCCACCCCCGGCACCGATCGAACGCACGGTTTGGTACCAAGATGCGGCGTACAAGAAGCGTCATAATTGGGTGTTGCGCTGCAACGACTATGCTTTTTCCGCCCACGGCGATGAGCACATCGACAGCGATTGCGACGGTTTGTTCGCCCCCGATGGGACCCGCCGCGGCAAGGCTATCTTTGCCTTCCCAGAGCTCGCCGAGGGGACCTACGAGATCCAGATTCGCTCGCGTCACACCGAAAATCGCAACCCGCTCGGAGCGTTGTTTGTGGTCGATGGTGAGGGCAAGCGCATCAATCAGCGCGACGACCAAAATTACACCACCGATATTTGGGGGACCAAAGCCCTCGGCGGAGATGTCGAGGTGGTGCTCGACAGTTCCAACGAAAGTGAGAGTGATAGCGTTATTTGGGTCAAACTGGTGCCAGCAGGCTAGTTTGGCAGCACGCCGGTGTTCGCCATAAAGCAGCGTTTTTTGGTTGATGGCACAACGAGTTTGCTCGCCACCCACGCGGGCAGCGGGCCGGTTTTTACCGGGTTCACAGGTGTTGTCAGCGTGCTACTCTGGGCCCTGTGTCCGACTCGGGTCATGGGCCCCTGACGCCGCACACCCCCTCACCTCCGCCACCTGTGCGGTCACAGGGGCGTCCCCCGGTGATCACTGCCGAGCGTTCTCAATATCCGACTCCGGCGGTCGAGGACGTGATGGACAAGCCGAAACCGCGTCCGCGGTCGGAGCCGGTCAAGGTCCGGTCGCAGGGCCGACCGCCGGCGATCACGGCCGAGCGCTCGCAGTTTCCGACGCCGGTGGTCGACGACTCCGATCTTGTTAACACGCCACTTTTGAGCTCGCAGGGGTTGGATGTCCCCGTCTCCCTGCGTGGGCGTGAGGCCTCGGCACCGATTGTCGACCCCCGCCAAATCGGTCGGTTTACGGTGCTCAAACGCCTGGGCTCCGGTGGGATGGGGGTGGTGTACGCCGCCTACGACCCCAACCTCGATCGCCGGGTCGCGCTCAAGCTCCTGCGGGCCCGCCACAAAGACGCACGCAAACGCGATGCCGCCCAGACGCGCCTGCGTCGCGAAGCCCAGGCGATGGCCAAGCTTTCGCACCCCAATGTCGTCGCGATTTACGAGGTCGGTACCCTCGACGACCAGGTGTTTATCGCCATGGAGTTTGTCAAGGGCATGACCCTGACCAAGTGGTTGGCGCAACACCCCGTGGCCAATCTCGACGAGCCGGTCGACAACCCCAGGTTGTGGCGCGAGGTCCTCGACATCTACATGCAGGCCGGTCGCGGGCTGGCGGCGGCCCATCGCGCCGGGATTATCCACCGCGATTTCAAGCCCGACAACGTGCTGATCGGGCGTGACGGCCGGGTTCGTGTGGTCGACTTTGGGCTGGCGCGGGCGGAAAACTCAGAGGCCACAGGTACGCGCCTGGTCGACCGTCCGGATACGTTTGCAGATGCAATTAAAATGGCGTCGCGCAGCATCCTCGGCCTGCGGATCACCCGAACCGGGGGCATGACCGGGACGCCGGCCTACATGGCCCCCGAGCAATACACCAAACGCAAGATCGATACCCGGACCGACCAGTTCAGTTTTTGTGTCGCGCTGTACGAGGGGCTCTACGGCGAGCGGCCGTTCAAGGGCGAGACGGTTTCGGAGGTGCGCAAGCAGGTCGTCGGCGGCTTGGTCGACGAAGAACCTCCGGGCACGGATGTCCCCCAGTGGTTGCGACGCGTGGTCTTGCGCGGGCTGTCGATCCACCCGGGGGAGCGTTACCCGTCGATGGATGCCCTGCTCGCCGACCTGACCAACGACACCGATGCCACGCGCCAACGTTCGCGCCGCAAGGTGTTGTTTGCCGTCGGGGTCATCGCGATTTTGGCGGTCGCCGGGCTCGGTTACAACCGGGCGCTGACCGCTGGCTACGAGCGGGCGCAGGCGGAGAAACTCGACCAGTGCACGGCCGCCAACCGGCTGCTCGTGGGGATTTGGGACAACGAGCGCAAGCAGACGATCCGTTCGCGGTTTTTGGCTTCGGGTGTTTCGTACGCCGGCGACACCTGGCAGCGCGTCGAACAAACCCTCGATCGCTACACCGAGCAGTGGGCCGCCCTGCGCAACGAATCGTGTGCAGCTACACATATTGAGCACACCCAAAGTGAGCAGGTGTTCGACCAGCGCAGCCTGTGTTTTGACCGCCAACTCAACGCCCTGCGGGCGCTTTCTGAGCTGTTTGCGCGCGAGGGTGATCGCCAGCCATTGGTCGACAAAGCGGTGTCTGCGGCCCGTTCGCTGCCGGTGGTTTCGATGTGTTCGGACGCCGACTACCTGGTGTCGGGCGCACCTCCGCCGGACGACCCGGCACAGCGGCGACTGGTCGAAGAGTTGCGCAAGCAGCTGAGCGAGGTCGAAGTTTCGCTGTGGGCCGGGCAGTATCGTTCGGGTCTCAAACGTGCGATCGAAATCGTCGAGGAGGCCGACCAGCTCAACTACATGCCGTTGCGCGCCGAGGCCTGGCGGGTTCGTGGGGCCCTCGAGGAAGAATCTGGTATGTACAACGAAGCCGAACGCAGCCTGCGCAAGGCCATTTTTGCGGCCGAGGCCAGCCGCCACGACGAGGAAGCAGTTCGGGCGTTAACATTGCAGGTTCGGGTGGTCGGCGACCGTCTGGCCCGCCACCAAGAAGCCCTGTCGCTCGAAGGACGCCTGCGGGCGGCCCTTATCCGTTTGGGGGACAACAGCCTGCGCAAGGCCGAGGCGCTCAACAACTTGGGCCGTGTTTACGCCAGCCAGGGCGACTACCAGGCCGCCGCCGACAGTCACGAAAAAGCGGTCGAGCTCGGGGCCGAGTTGTTCCCCGACGGCAACCATCCGCTGGTGGCCAACTTCCTGCTCGACTGGGGCAGCGCCCTCGAAAAGCTCGGCAAACACGAGGAGGCCAGCGACCACTTTTTGCGGGCGCTACGGATTATCGAAGACAACCTCGGGGAGCTGCACCCCGGGCTGGCCTCGCCGCTGACGAGCCTCGGCAGCATGGCCCTGCATCGCGAGGACTACAAAACCGCGATGACGTTTTTTGATCGCGTCCGTAAGCTGCTCGAAGGGACAGTCGAAAAAGATCACCCCGATATGGCGCGACCGCTGTACGGCCTGGGCGTGGCCTACGAGCATCGCGGGCGCTGGCGCAAGGCCTCGTTTTTGTTTCGCCAGTCGCTGCGAATTTGGGAAAAAGCCCAGGGCCAAAGCCATCCGCAACTCGCCTACCCGCTGCTTGGGTTGTGTCGCGTGTTGGCCCGTCGCGGCCAATACCAATCCGCATTCGAGAGCTGTACACGCGCGCTCAACATCCGCGAAACCATGCAGATCGATCCCACGTTGCAGGCAGAAGCGCGGTTTGAACTGGCCCAAATCACCTGGGAGATGGCGACGCGCCGGGGTGCGCCCGATGCCGAACAACGCCAGAAGAATGCACTTGCACTGGCCGCGCGGGCACGCGAGGCCTATGCCCAGGCGAGCCCCAAGGACAAGGAATCGATCGAGCGGATCGACGGCTGGCTAGAGGATCGCCGTGGCGACGGCGGTGAGCGTTCCGGCCGCTAGTTTGATGTGGGTACAAACAACAAGCTCCACGCCCACATCCGTGGGTTTGTGTACAAGTTTTCACCCATGAATTTGTCCGTGACAAACATGTCGTGATGACACGTCGAGGCGAACAGTTGGGATCCTATTGACAACCCAGGGGGTGGCCCGGTGGGCAGATTCAAGCTTTCATCGCTCCGGCAGGTTTTGTTAAAAACCACGTGATTCTAGTAGATTGCAGTGATTTTCGCGTTTCGAGCACAGTGCAACGGCACGCTGGCACGGCATTCGCAAAGACCAGGGACGACCCTCTCGGATTTGTGATTGCTATGTCCCGACCGAACACACATCGACGCTGGTATTTCTCAGGCCTGATGGCGCTGGCTCTATTTGCCTCCGTCACCGGTTGTTCCTCGCAAGTCGGTGACGGCGAGGCGGCGAGTTCTGGAGCGGAGACTGGCTTGGTCGAGGACGACGAAGCCGGGGGGACGTCGGGCAGCACCGGCGATCCGAGCGGCGAAACCGAGGGCGGAGACGACGACGGTTCCGACACCGACTCCGACACGGATTCGGGCGATACCGACACGGGCGAGCCCAATACAGGCGAGCCGCCGGTGCTCGAAGTCGACTTCAGCGAGTCAGCGTGTGCAGATACACCGGTTGAGGTCGCGTTGGCTGTACCCGATACCGGTAGCCTGACCTCCGCCGTCCACGCCCGCGATATTGTGCTCAACGACGGCTCGTTGATGGACGTCGACATCCGTCCGTGGGAGTTTCTCAACTACTACACGTTCGACTATCCTTCGGCCGAGCCGGGTGCGGTCTCTGTGGTGCCGGAGCTGATCGTCGATCCGGTACTCCCAGATACGTTGCACCTGCAAGTAAATGTTTCCACCGAAGCCCGGACCAATGCCGAGCGGCCGCCGCTCAATGCCGCGTTTGTACTCGACACCTCGGGGTCGATGTCGGGCGAGCCAATGTTGCTCATGCAAGAATCCGTGCGGGCGATCGCCAAAAACCTGCGCCCGGGCGACACCGTTTCGATTGTCGAGTGGGATGCCGAGTCCCCGTTGTTGAGTGGCCACCTCGTCGATGGTGCCAACGACCCGGCGATTCTCGACGTCATCGACGGGCTCGCTCCCGAGGGCGGGAGCGACCTGCTCGGCGGACTTGGCCAAGCCTATGACCTGCTGCAAGCAAGTGCCCACCCCAGCGCCCAAAACCGTCTGTTTTTGGTGAGCGACGGCAGCACCGAGAACGACGCGGCCGTGTTGCAACTGCTCGATGCGCAGGTCGCCAGCGGGGTGGAACTCATTGGGATCGGTGTGGGGCGGGCCGCGGCCTTTGACGACCAACTCACGACCATGGTCAGCGATGTTGCCGGCGGTACTTCGGTGTTTATTGGCGATACCGACGAGGCCTGGCAGGTGTTTGGTGACGACTTTGTCAAGACGGTCGACACCGCGGTTGAAAACCTGGCCATCGATGTCGAATTGCCCGCGGGTTTGCGCTTTACCGGCAGCTCGCAGGAGGCCGGTCACCAAGACGTCGGGCTCGCCCGCGACCTCGCACCCAACAACACTCTGGTGTTGCGCAGGGCGGTCGAGGCCTGCACGGCGGGTGAGCTGCCGGGTGAGGAACTGTTGACGGTACGCGTCCGTTACTTCGACCCGCAAGCTGGCGAGGAAAAGGCCCAGGAGGTTTCGCTGCCGGTCGCCGACCTGCTCAATCAACTCTCGCCCCAGGCACTCAAGGCCACGGCCGTGGTGAGCTACGCCCAGGCGCTCGAGTTGTGGTCGGACCCGTGGCAGTGGTCGATCGAGCAGCGCGAGGCATCTCGCCTGCAGGCCGTTGACCGCCTCGCGGCCGCACGCGAGTTGCTCCCCGCAGACCCAGAGCTCGCCGAGTTGGCCACGGTGCTCGAAGCCCTGGTGCAGTAGTTCGCGGTTTCACAAGCTCGCCGGTTTGTGCCAGGATGCGCGGCGATGCCGGACCATCCCCATCTCGTGTGGCTCGACCTCGAGATGTCGGGCCTCGACCCCGACTCCTGCCAGATCCTCGAGATTGCCACGATCGTTACCGACGCCGACCTCAACATCCTCGAAGAGGGTCCAGACCTCGTTGTCCATCAGCCGCAAGCAGTTCTCGATGCGATGGACAGCTGGTGTACCGAGCACCACGGGCAAAGCGGGCTCACGGCCCAGGTGCAAGCCTCGACGATTTCGGTGGCCGCGGCCGAGGCCGAGACGATCGCGTTTTTGCAAAAGCATTGCGAGCCGGGCAAGTCCCCGCTGTGCGGCAATACAATCGGTCAAGACCGCCGGTTTTTGGTGCGCTACATGCCCGCGCTCAGCGGGTTTCTCCACTACCGCAGCATCGATGTGTCGTCGATCAAGGAGCTCGCCAGGCGCTGGTACCCGGACCTTGGCTCACCGCCCAAGCAGGAGGCGCACCGGGCCCTAGGCGATATCCGCGAGTCGATCGACGAGCTTCGCTACTATCGCGAGCGGATCTTTCGCACCGAGCTTCGCGCGAGCTAGTGTAGATACATCGAAGCAGGTCGGCTAGCCTGGGTTCGGCACGCTCCAGGTGTTGAACACCGGGGTAATGTCGACGCCAGCGATCTCTTCAAAGTGGTCGTGGACCCAGTGCCAGGCCATCGGCCCACCCGGGAGTTCGCCGGCGGAGGTGTCGTTGAGGATCGCAAAAAACTCGGCGTAGAACTCAAACCCGTAGTTTTGTTGAAAGTACAATAAAAAGCACAACCCGCTCCACGCATCCCAGTTGTCGTAGGCCACCGGCTGCCCGCCCTCGCAGGCCAGGGCATTGTCGTGCAGCGGGATGCCGAGGGCTTGCAGCGCGTGGATCGAAAAAATGTTGGGCCACGACTCGAGCGAGTTTTCTTGGTACCACCACAGGGCGTTGACAAACGTGAAGTCGTGGCCGAGTTCGTGGGCAAATCCCCACACGTCGACCCCCGGCTCGCCGGCGTTGGAGATGCGATTGCCGTAGCCCGCGTCGACCAAAATCGGATCCATCCGCACGGGGTTGCCGGCCAGCATGTAGCCGATGCCCATGATGTTGGGGTCGGGGAAAAACCGGATGCGTTGGCCGTGTTGGGGCAGGGCGCCACGAAGCTCAGCATGAAGGTCATAAAACGCGTCGATCAGCTCAAGTGCATCCGCGAGTAGGTGGGCATCCTGCGCGGCGGCGATCGTCGGCAGGGTGAGGATGGTGTGGGTCCCGCGAACTTCGACCCATCCAGATGTAATTGCATCAAAGTCAGTTTGGGCCGCGAGTTCGGCCTCGATGGTGGGTACGGTTTCGCCATCGCTTTGCACGGTGACCTGTTTGAAGCCCGAGGCATTGACACGGGTCTCGTAGGTTTCGCCGAGGTCGTTGCTCGGCAGGGCGCCGAGGTAGAGGATGCCATCCTTGTCGGCTGTAAACATCACGTCGTCGCCGGCGACACAGGTCAGGGCTGGGTCTTTGTAGTGCAGGCCGATGCGGGCGACGAGGTCACCGATCACACAGGGTCCGTGATCGATGCCATTGCCGGCGTTGTCGTTGACATACCAGGTTCCGGTTTCGCTGATGACAGCCTCCTGACCCTGTTGTAGATACAAGCCAGTGTTGACCCAATTTTGCGCCGCCGGGACCTCGAACGCGTGCTCGCCGTAGGGACCGGTCGGCTCGACGACCACACAGGTCCAACCGTCGTCCGAGCAGTCAAGCGGCGGCTGCTCGGAGTCGGAGTCGGTTTCGGTCTCGCCAACCGTGTCGGAGGTCGTCTCGAAAGTCGTGCCGGAGGTCGTGTCGGAGGTCGTGCTCGGCCCGACGGTGTCGGCAGTCGTTTCGCCAGCGGTCATACCGGTCGTCGGTCCGGCGGTCGTCGGGTCGGTCTGCGTGGTGCCAACAGTCTCACTCCCATCCGTCGTGCCGTCGGAGTCGGAGTCGGTCGACTCAGGGCCGTTGCATCCACACACAAGCACGAAGAGAGTGGGGAAAACGACGCGGGAGAGGGGCATGGGCGCAGGGTAGCAGCTACACGTCATCGGCGGTGTCGGCCGTTTCGCCAGCGACGCGATGCGAAGTCAGGGGACCTGTGGCGAAGCAGTGGCGAACGTCGGACCCCGAGTGGGCAGACCCGTGGATAGAACTGCGGGAGCCCGAGCTGTGGGCGGTAGAGGATGGCGGGCATACGTCGGTAGGGCTGTGGGTAGAGGATGGCGGTCATCGGGCCCCGAGCTGTGGGCAGAGCCGTGGGTAGATTTTTGGGTAGAGGATGGCGGGCATCGGGCCCCGAGCTGTGGGCAGAGCCGTGGGTAGAAGTGTGGGTAGACCCGTGGGTAGGTAGAGGATGGCCGGCATTAGCCCCGAGCTGTGGGTAGATAGAAGATGGCGGGCTTCTGCCTCGAGCTGGCAGACCCGTGGGTAGGGGATGGCGGGTCCTGAGAGCGCAGCTTTGGCTTCGCCGCTGTGGTCTGTCACCAGTGGCAATTGTCGGGGCAAACGGGAATTCCCGTATTGCCGTCGGGCCATGCTCCGCGTACCTTTCGGCAACTTACAGCCATGCCCAAGCACGCCGCCAAATCCCGGGGAAAATCCGGTAAGAAAAAAAAGCGCAAGAGCCTGGCCGACAAGGCCGATCGTCACGAACTTTATGAGCGCGCAGTCCAAGACACCGACCGCGATGTCGAACTTGCGACCTGGGTGTTTAAGAAAATACGTGGCTATACACCAATGCGCCTGCGCGAAGACTTTTGCGGGACCGCGGCGCTGTGCCTTTCGTGGGTAAAAAGCGACCCGAGCCGCTGCGCCCTCGGTATCGACCTGTGTGGCGAAACCATGGCCTGGGGCAAGCAAAACCGCATCGAGCGGGCGGGCGAAACGTTTGCTTCGCGCATCGAGCTGCAGCAGGCGGATGTCCGGCAACCGGCCGCAGGCGGGTTTTTGGCCGACATCTGTACCGCGCTCAACTTTAGCTACAACGTGTTCAAAACCCGGGCCGAGCTGCTCGAGTACTTCACGGCGGTCCACCGCGGGCTCGACCGCGACGGCGTGTTTTTGATCGATTTGCTAGGCGGCAGCGAGACCATGGGGGTCGACCACACCGACCACAACCACGGGGACTTCGTTTACCGTTGGGAGCAGTCGCGGTTCAACATCATCGACCACGCGATCCGCTGCCACATCCACTTTTTGTTCCCCGACGGCTCCCGCCTGAAAAACGCGTTTACCTACGACTGGCGCCTGTGGACCATCCCCGAGCTGCGCGAGCTGCTGCTCGAAGCCGGGTTTTCCAAGGTCCGGTTTTACTGGGAGCGTACCGACAAGCGCGGCGAGGGCACGGGCAAGTTTTACGAGCCGGACTACGTCGAAAACCAAGAGGTTTGGTGGACGTATATGGCGGCCGAGAAATGATTGCTGATACACGAGGTTTCGATGGGCAAGCACAAGGGTAAACACAAGGGCAAACACAAGGGTAAACACAAGCGCAAGACCATGGCGCAGCGTGCCGATCGGCATGCGTTGTATCAGCAAACAGTGCAGGCGCCCGAGGCCGACATCGAGTTTTTTGAGAAGATCTTTGAGCAACATCGCGGGCGCAAGGCCCTGTCATTGCGCGAGGATTTTTGCGGTACGGCCCTGTTCTCAACCATCTGGTGCCAAAGCGACAAAAACCGTACGGCCCTGGGGATCGACCTCAGCAAGGACACGCTCGACTGGGGGCGCGAGCGAAACATCGAGCCCGCCGGCGTTGACGTGGCCAACCGCGTGCGCCTGGTCTGCGGCGATGTCCGCAGCAATGAGTACGAGCAGGTCGACATGACCGTGGCCATGAACTTTAGCTACTGCGTGTTTCAAACCCGCAAGGCGTTGCTCGAGTACTTCAAGGTCGCGCGCAAGGGCGTGAAGGACGACGGCATGTTTGTGGTCGAGCTCTACGGCGGCATGGAGGCGATCCAAGAAGTCGAGGACGAGCGCGAGTACGACGACTTCACCTATGTGTGGGAGCAAGAGAAGTACAACCCGATCGACCACACGACCCTGTGCCACATCCACTATGTGTTCGACGACGGGTCGGAGCTACGCAAGGCGTTCACCTACGACTGGCGCGTGTGGACCATCGCCGAGTTGCGCGAGATCATGGAAGAGGCCGGGTTTTCGCGGGTCCGCGTGTACTGGGAAGAGGTCGAAGACGAGGAGGACTCCGACGAGGATTCCGACACCCTGGGCGGTAGCGGCGAGTATGTCGAGGTCGAGGAGGTCGAAAACCAGGAGTCCTGGCTGGTCTACATCGCGGCATTTGCTTAGCGAGTCGCCACGCACTCGGCAGTACGTCTGACGAGTGTGCGGCGCCAACCAAAATAAAACACCGCCCATGGGCGGTGTTTTTGTTGCAGTTACAAGAACTGACTCAGTTGGCCGATTTTTTCTCGGGCTCCTGATACCAGGCGAGCGGCTCAATCATGTTGACGACGCGGTCGAGTTCGATCCGCACGCCCTTGTCGCTGAAGAACAGGTCGTTGCTCACCAGCGGGGAACGCCGCTGGGCGATGAACAAAATCGGCTCTGCCTGGCGGTTGTAGCCGAGCTGGACGATGGCATTTTTCAGCCAGCGACCGGTCTCGCCAAAGGTGAACTCCTCGGTCAGGCGATAAAAGCCTTCGTGGGGCAGCTTGATGAGGCTCTCGCCCCAGCCGAACGACGCACGCGGCACCTTGATGCCGGGCATCTGAAACCGCCATTGGTTGTTGAGATTTTGTGCGGGCAAAAGCACCGAGGCCGGGGCAAAGTCGCCGTCGGTCCGGATCAACACCAGCAGGTCCGGTGTAATTTGGGCTTCCTGTCCAGGAAGGTATTTGGTGGTCTTGTAGATCCCGGGTTGGTACTGGTAGGCCATTTCGGGGGGAACATACAGGAGACCGGGCAGGCAGGGAAGTCGCGCGGATTAGGGCTGTGGTTGCAGCCACCGGCGTGCTTGCATCGCGGTGGGCAAGCCCCAAAACCCGGAAGCGGCAACCACGACCGGCCGCGGACCCGCTTACCTCGATGGCCCCACTAACTGCGGAAGTCCCGCACGTCGAAGAAGCGCCGACCGGGCGGGCGTCCGCCTCACACACGTCGGTCTGCCCCCGCGTGCCCGGTTGTGCTAGGTATCCCCCAGACCGTGTCTGACTCTGTAATTGTAGTGAACGTAGACGGCCCGGAGACCCGGGTTGCGCTGATCGAGAACGGGATCCTTTCTGAGCTCTACCTCGAGCGCGAGCGCGAACGCGGAACCGTGGGCAATGTGTATAAAGGCAAGGTCCTGCGGGTCTTGCCCGGCATGCAGGCGGCGTTCGTCGATATCGGCGAGGAAAAAGCGGCCTTTTTATACGCCGGCGACATCGCGGCGCCCAACAGCGGCAGCGACAAAAACCTCGATGAAAGTGGAGACGGAGGTCTTCCGCGGCGATCTGTGCGGCATGGCGACATCGGCGACCTCGTCCGTCCCGGCCAGGAGATCCTCGTCCAGGTCGTCAAAGATCCAATCTCGTCCAAGGGCGCGCGGATCACTTCGTACATCTCGCTGCCCGGGCGCAATGTCGTGTTTATGCCGACCGTCAGCCATATCGGCATCTCCCGGCGGATAGGCTCCGATCGCCAACGCAAGCGCCTGCGCAAGTTGGTCGACCAAATGCGCCCGCCGGGCACCGGTTTCATCGTCCGCACCGTGGCCGAGAACGCGACCAACGGCCAGGTCCGGGCGGGTATGGACTACCTGCTCAAACTGTGGGCGAACATCAAGTTCAACGAGCGCATGCACCGGGCACCGGCGCTGCTGTACCGCGACCTCGACCTCATGCTCCGGGTCGTGCGCGACAACCTCACGCCCACGCTCAACCGCGTGATCGTCGACGACCGCAGCGCGCACGAGCGGTTGCTGCGATTTGTCACCGCGTTCATGCCCGACTACGCCAGCAAGATCGAGCTGTACAGCAGTCGCGAACCGATCTTCGACGGCTATGGCATCGAACACGAGATCGACCGGGCGCTCGAGCGCAAAGTCCCGCTCAAAAGCGGCGGTTCGTTGGTGTTCGACCAGGGCGAGGCCCTGACCGCGATCGACGTCAACACCGGCAAGTTCGTCGGCGCCAAGGGCAAGACCCTGGAGCAGACGATCACCCAGACCAACCTCGAGGCGGCCGAAGAAATCGCCGACCAGCTACGCCTGCGCAACCTGGGCGGCCTGGTCATCATCGACTTCATCGACATGGACCGCGAGTCCAACCGCCGCAAGGTCTACCGCAAACTCCAGGAGTCGCTGCGCCGCGACCGGGCCAAGGCACACATCACCAAGATCAGCGAAATGGGTCTGGTCGAGATGAGCCGCAAGCGCACCCGCGAAAGCCTCGGCCGCATGCTCACGGCCCCGTGCGACTCGTGTAATGGCAAGGGCTACACCAAGAGCCCGAGCACCATGTGCTACGAGATTCTGCGCGAAATCAGGCGAGAAGCCCCACATCTTTCGGGCGACAAGATCGTCATTCAGACCAATCCGGCCGTCGCCGAGCTGATGAACGGACCTGAGCTCAAGGCCGTCGACAACATGGTCAAACGCATCCAGCGTGGCATCGAAATCAAGGGCCGCCGGGATTTCCATATCGAACGCTACGAATACTGCGGTAAAACGAGTAAGTAGGGCCCGGTTTTTGGGTCTGGTGGAAAGGTACCTGTTGCAGTGACTGCCGAACGCCGTCGGGGAGACCGCTTCACTATCAACCGCGAGTTTCGCAAGGTCGACGCGGGCACCCTGACGTATGTCTCGAACATCAGCGAGACCGGCGTGTTTCTCAACACCACCGAAACCCTGCCTCTGGGGACCAAGGTCGACCTCAAGTTCACGGTGCTACTCGACGAGCCCGTGATCATCGAAGGCCCCGGCAAGGTCGTGTTTCACTCGGACAATCCGATGGGCATGGGCGTGGAGTTTGAAGTTCTCGACGCGACCATGGCCCTGCGGGTGGCCGATATCGTCAGTCAGCAAAGCAGCCGGCGGCACGTCAAACGCCCGACCTACGACGGCCCGCGGATCCGTACCCGCGACCTCACACCCCAAGAACTCGCCGAACTCGAAGAAGACGATGGTGCCGCACCCGAGCCGACCACTCCGGTTCCGCCACCACCACCCGCGGCCCCGCCGGCCCCGCCAGCCGACGAACCGGAATACATTGATCTCTGACCCGCGTCGTGTCGTCAGCCGCGGGGTGCTACAACGTTGACAAAGCGTATTGCCCAAGTATTGAGGGACGAGGTGCTGTTGTGAGTCTGACAAAGCGACTTTGGAATGTGGCGCGGGCCAATCTGAGTGATTTTACGTCCGCCCTGCGCAACGATCCCCTGGATGAGCTCAGCGAAGAAGAGCGCGCCGCCCTCGATGAGGAACTCAAGCAGTCGGTCGGCGCCCGGGCAGGTCGCCGGGCACGACAGGCCTACGAAACCGTCAACGACCGCGTAAACCAGGCGCGCCCAAGCGGTCCTTCGCCCGAAGAGCAACGCCGCCGTTGGTACAAAACCCTAGAGCTGCAACCGGGCGCCACCTACGAAGAGGTGCGTAAGGCCTATCGCAAGCTCCTGCGCAAGTATCACCCGGACAAGTTTGCCCAGCACCCCGAAAAGTACAAGGCCGCGACCGAGGTCACCCGCAACGTGACCGAGGCCTACGAGGGGCTCTCGAATTACCTGCGGCGTTGAACGCTCGGAGGCCAACTTCACCGGAAGTTCATGTCGCCCGGGAGTGCATGTGTCGTGGAGCGGTTGGGAGCAGATTCTCGCCAGAAGTGCATGTGTCTGCAAGTAGTTGCGGGTGGCCGGTAGCCGATCATCTTCGCCGGCCGTGCGTATATATCTCCAGTAGTTGTGGGGCGGCCGGGAGCGGATCCCTCCCGGTAGTGTATGTGTCTACAAGTAGTAGACAAACAGCCGGACGGGATACTCGCCAGTGCGTGTGTCTACAAGTCGTCGCTGAAGCCCTGTAGAAGGCTCGGACGCGCGGCTACCCGCGAATCGCCGCCACCAACGATTCGGGGAGCACCTTGTCGCGTTGAAACCCTCGCATATGCAAGATTGGCTGGCTCCCCAAAGCTGCCACCGTTTGCCCGGCAATCGTCTCTTGGTAGGTCTTGGGCCAGTGTTTGCGCAAAAGCTCTCGCTCGCCGTCGAGGCCCTTGAGGATGTCGACGACTGCGTCGAGCGAGTTCATCTTCATAAACGGACAGGTTGCACAGCCGCCAGCGGTTGAGCAGCCCTCGCCACCCATCACCCCCGGCACCACCGGCAAGGTCGCGTCGCCGGTGACCGCGATGGCCTCGGAGGCCACCGGAAACACGATCTCGACCTCGAGGTCGCTGCGCCCGGAGGCTGCGAGCAGCTCCCGAAGCTTGCGGACAATTGCCGTGATCATGCCGGCCTCGGTCCCGAGCACAAACTGCAGGTGGCGAACTTCGGGGCCCGCCTGTTCGACCTGTTCGCTGATGTAGCCCAAAATATTGGAGGTCGAGCCGACCACGCCGCGTTGGTTGCGGGATGCCTCGAGGGCCAGCTCAAACATTTCGCCGGGGACTTCGAGGTGGGCGGTGATGTGGGCCTGCGGGTAGTGTTGCCGGACCGACTGGACCACGTCGTCGCCAAACATGTGGTGGACGATGCAGTTGCCCTGCTGAAAATAGTGAAACCGCGGCAACAGGGCGCGAATACTGGCCTGGTTGTGTTGGGGGTGCAGCGCGGCGATCACCTCGTCGGGTTGCTCGCACAGGTTTTCAAACAGCGACTGCAAGTTGTGGCCCATATAGGTGTCGGGCCCAAACCACAGGTGGAGGTCTGGCTGTTGGGCAAACGCCTGCAGCACCGTTTGCACGACATTGGACGAGGTGCAGGTGATGGTCGGCACCAGGTTGTGGGCGTGGGCCTTGGTCCGCAGGCTGGTGTTGATGTAGACGACGTGCAGCGAGTGCGGGGTTCGGGCGGCCTTGGTCAAATAAGCTGCATATGCACGGGACTCGGCAGCCTCGGCCAGCGAACAACCGATCGCCTGGGCGCTTGCCCGATACACGCCGACATCTTTGTGGCCGGCGGCGTCGAGCATGGCGCGGACGTTTTCCGACATAAAGTCCACGCCTAACACCACGATCTCGCGGGCACCGGCCTCGGCCATGGCAATCGCCCGATCAGCCATCACCAGCGAGTCCGACACGTGGATGTGCGGCCAGTCGCAGGCATAAAGCGCCCCTTGCAACTCGGCCCCCATGTAAAAGTGCGCGACCACGCCAGCCTGGTGTTGGGCCAGCAGCGTGCGCAGCTCGGCGACCGCTGCCGGGTCGGGATCGAGATAGTCGGCCTGGGCCTGGGCAAACAGGCCGTTGGCCCGAAGACCGTCGCGGGTGACGACGAGGGACGGGAACACAGGGGTAGTTGATTGCACGTGCGGATCTCGGGGGGAAGGAGCCGTGGTCGCTAGCGAATCGCCGGTAGGCGTGAAGCAGCCTCCAGGGTAGCACCCTCTGGCGCCAGTTCGTCGCCGGCCCAATGTTGGTGTTCTCGCGTCAACAGTCCGGGGCGCCCGGTCAGGCAGCCCTCGCCAGCGACCGACGGCACCACAACTGTTTGTAGGAGCAATAAGATCGCTCGACTGGTGTGCGCGACCTAGTGCTTGGCACAGGCGCCACCGGCCTTGTCAAACCCGGCCTGGCGAAGCTCCCGGCCGGTCGGCCCCTCGCCCAGCATTTCGCGGCGTTTTTGCCCGTGGCCGGCACCTAAGACATCGCGCAGATAGGCCGTGTACTCAAAGGTGTCGGAGTGATCGCGCGTATGACATTGCATACACACATTTTCCTTGGCGTCGTGTTCGATCGCGTTGGGGCGACCGCCGAGTTCCGGCTGTTCGATGTGCAAGCTCCCGGGGCCGTGGCACTGCTCGCACTGGACGTTGCGCAGGCCGTCGTTTTCGACAACCTCTGAACCGCCCGGTTGGCGAAAGCCGGTGACGTGGCAGCCGACGCAATTCACGTCGTACTGTTTGTTGGCGTCGACTAGGGTTTTAAAGGCCTGGGCGTGGCGGGTGGTTTGCCAAAACTCAAACGCCTCCTCGTGGCAGGTCGAGCACTCCTCGTCGCCGACATAGCCGGGCGCACCATCGGTTGGCTCCGGTGGCCGAACCCCGGTAAAGCGTTTTTTGTTCTGCGCAGCAATGGTTTGGTCGTAGGACACCAGGGCTTTTTTTGCATCTACATCGGCTTGCAGATGGCAGGTGACCTTGACCTGCTCAAACAGGACCTCGACCGGGTCGCTGGCGACATGGGGCTTGTCGAGCTTGGCCTTGAGCTCGTCGCGTTGGTTTTCGAGGAGGGTCACAAGGCCCTTGTCGGCACTCGGGTCGGCCTTGACCTTGGCGAGTTTTTCCTCGGCACGCTCCAACTCGCGGGCCTGTTGTGCCCGCGGTGTCAGGCGGGTCCAGGTCGACGAGTCGGGTAGATCGGCAACAACCTCCTTGGCGGCGGAGATCCTGATGTGGGTGACGGTTTGCAGTTTCTCGCCGGGTTCGACCACCCAGGTGTTGCCGACACGGGCGGCCGGGCTACCGACACGCGGGCGGTCGAGTCCCCGGGGCGCCCCGACGACGACAATGTCGATTCCGGGGACCGACTTGGCCAAGGCTTCGGCCTCTGGCCGCAGACCGAGAAACTGAACGATGACGAGATCCGCCCCGGACTTTTGAATGTTGGGCAGCTCACGCTTAATCGCAGTCGCCGGATCTTCGAGCTCTCCCAGGGCCTCGTGGCCGACATGATTGGGCGACACGACATGCAAGATGCCGACGTCGAGGCCCGCGCGGGTTTGCAGAAGGTGCGGCTTGGTGCCCTTTGGCGGAGCCTTGGCATTGGTGAGTACGCGGGTTGTGGGCCAGTTCTCGAGGGCTTTGGCTCCGGCCGCGGAGGAGAAGTCGGTGGGCCCGACGCCGCCGACGAAGTCGTCGCCGAGTTTTGTGAACCGCTGGTGGAGGACTTCGGCGCGCTTTTCAGCCTGCTCCCACGATGCTTCATCGGTGGCGGCCTCGGCTCCATTCGGGTCTGGATAGAGAAAGGAGCCGGGCTCTAAAACCAGGCGCTTGCCCGGTTCGGAGTGTGACTCGATATATCCGAACGCGTATTGCAGTCCGCCGAGTGGTTCGGTGGTGCATCCGCAGGGGGCGACGGTGCCGAGGATCTGCCCAAACAGGAACAGATCGAGCTGTGCGCGTTGACTCACCTGGGGTGTTTGCGTGGGTGTGCCCGCGTGCTCCGAAGTCGTGCGCGAGCTGGGTTTGGTGCCACCGCAGTACGCGCCTCCGGTGACCAGCGCGGCCATGACAATCCAGATTGCGGGCGTAAATCGTCGAAATCCTGGGTACTTCATAGGGAACTCACGAACCGTCGAGCCCGGCGGACGGGCGCCTGAGTATCGCCAACCAACGATCATATACAAGCGATTCCCCAAACATCCGCGACCGCTTGACCGCACGTGGGTGTGCCGCTAGCCTCCCGGACCTTCACGCACGATTTCAGTCAGGATTTATCTCGCGATGGCCGTCAAACTCAGGCTCGCCCGCATGGGCTCAAAAAAACGTCCTTTTTATCGCATCGTCGCCGCCGATGCCCGTAGCCCGCGTGATGGTCGGTTTCTCGACCGCGTTGGGACCTACGACCCCGCCAAAGAAGATATCGTGATCAACGACGAGCGCCTCACGTACTGGCAAGGTGTCGGTGCGCAGCCGACAACCACCGTTCAGCGGTTGATCCGGCGACATCGTCGCAGCCAGGCCCCGGCCTGATTCGCTCCGGTCACTTTCACCACAGGTGAGCTGTAACTGCGGTTACGCTCGCCTGTTGGCGTGTCGTGTGATCCACTCACGTTCGTTTCCTGGTGAGATCACCGGGGGACTGTGAAATGCTGGTTGGGTCACCCTGCGGCCACGGGCTGCTACCAGGTGACGGTCTCCCTCACTCTCTCCTTCTCTCGCCGCTCCCGCTCGCTCGTTCGGAGGCTCCGATGTCCGCCCCCAAAATCTCCCTCAAGGATCTGGTCACCTTCTTGGCCCGCGCCCTCGTCGACCACCCCGACCAGGTCGAGGTCACCGAAATCTCCGGTGCTCAGACAGTCGTACTCGAGTTGCGCGTTGCCAAAAGTGACCTCGGTAAGGTCATTGGCAAGCAGGGCCGCACGGTCAAGGCGATGCGTGCCATCTTGAGTGCGGCATCCGCCAAATTGCGTAAGCGGGCGGAGCTCGAAATCCTCGAATAACGTCTGTGTAGCTATCCCCCGAGGCTGCCCGCGGCACATCGATCGATTCCCGCGGAAGTCTCGGCTTGCGTCAGACCTATGCATGTACACCGAGGTCCGACGGCGGTACGATGCCGGCTCCCATGACTCCGACGACCCTCGAGATCGGTACCATCGTGGCCCCCCATGGGATCCGTGGCGGGGTGCGGATTGCCCTACACAACCGTGACTCACGGGCCCTCAAGGTCGGCATGCATGTACACCTAGTTGGGCCACTTAGGCGCACGGTCGAGTTGCTCAGCGTCGATTACGTGCCGCACAAGGGCCAGGCTCGGGTCGTCCTGCGCGGGGTCGATACCCGCGATGCCGCCGAGCTTTTGCGGGGTGTGCGGGTCGAGGCCGCACGCGACGACTTGCCGCCGCTCGAAGACGACGAGTTTTACCTGGTCGATACCCTCTCGCGCCCGGTGTCCCGGCGTGTCGGTGACCGGTTGCAACCCCTGGGCAAGGTCGTCGACATTCTCAGCAACGGCGAGCAGGACCTGTTTGAGGTCGAGTGGGCCGACCCGCGTGGCGCCAAGGTACGCTGGCTGATGCCGATCTTGCCGCAATTTATCGAAACCCTCGGTGCGTCTGAGATCGTTGTCGACCTGCCCGAGGGGATGTTGCCCGAGGAGCTCGAAACCTTGGAGGCCCGCGACACGTGGCCACCGGCGCCGGAGGGGTGATGAGCCTAGGCTTCGAGATCTTTACGCTTTTTCCCGAGGCGGTCGCAGGGTTTTTGCAGGCTGGGCTGATGGGGAAGGCCATTACCGCCGGCCACATTAGTGTGCATACAACAAACTTTCGGGAGTTTGCGAGCGACCGCCATCGGACCGTCGACGACACACCCTACGGCGGCGGGGCAGGGATGTTGCTCAAGCCCGGACCTGTGGTTGCCGCCCTCGAACATGCTGTGGCCGCACGTGGCCCCATGCACACCGTCATGCTGACGCCCGCGGCCCCGACCTTCGATCAACGCGCTGCCCGTCGGCTCGCAACCCTGCCGCGGATCGGGATTTTGTGCGGGCGCTACGAGGGGTTTGACGACCGCGTGCGCGACTGTGTCGACGAGTGCCTCTCGATCGGTGATTTTGTGCTCAACGGCGGGGAGGTGGCCGCACTTGTGCTGGTCGAAGCGATTGCCCGCCTGCGCCAGGGGGTGCTCGGCAATCCCGAGTCGATCGCCCACGAGAGTTTCGCCGAGACAGGCGGCGATGACCGCTGGCTCGAACCGCCACATTTCACCCGGCCTGTGGTGTTTCGCGGCCTCGAAGTGCCAAAGGTCCTCCAGGGTGGCAACCATCGGGCGATTGCGCGCTATCGTCAGGTCGAGGCGTGGCGGCGGACCTGGGCTCTGCGGCCGCAATTGCGACCGCGGCTCCGACTTTGTGACGAGCAGCCGCTTTATTGCCTGGCCCCTGGCGAGCTTGCAGATACAATCAAATCCCACGGCCTAGAGCCATTGAGTGGGCCAATCGACGCAAAACGGGTGCGCAAGCAGCTGACCCGACGCCACGGTTGTGCACCTCGGTGGGTCGGCCTTGGGTTGGGTGGCGGCAACCCGACAGCGGCGTCCGTGCCGGCGAGTGCAAACCCGAAGCAGGTTCTCGATCTACTTGCCGTGACAGGTGCGCTGAGCGAGCAAACCCCGATTGTTCTGGTCCTCGATCAGGTGATCGCTTCGCCAAAAACGGACGAAGGAATCCTCACAAATGCCGCCCAACCCCAGCCCGATGCGCACCAACGACGTTGGCCAGCGCCCGTGGAGGCGGTGATTCAAATGTCGGCTGACGCACACCAAATCCCGGGCCGCGAACTTGCGCAACGCTCCCAGATCTACGAATCTTCGCAGCCCCGGGTGCCCGGTGAGTGGATCGATCAGGTTCTCTCCAGGGTGCTCTCCACGCTCCGCCAGCCCTAACGGCCGGCGCCCGTATGGAACACTGCCATGAGCAATAGCTGCCCGACCATCGAGTCCATCGAACAACCTTTTCGCCGCACCGATCTCCCCGAGTTTCGTCCCGGGGACACCATCCGAGTGCACGTCCTGATTTCTGAGGGCGGCAAAGAGCGTATTCAGGTGTTTCAGGGAGTGTGCCTCCACCGCAAGGGCGGCGGAGCACGCGGTTCGTTCACCGTCCGCAAGATCTCCCACGGCGTGGGAGTTGAGCGCGTGTGGCCGCTGAGCTCGCCCCGCGTCACCAAGATCGAACTCGTCAGCCGCGGTCGCGTGCGTCGGGCCAAGCTCTACTACCTGCGTGAGCGCCGGGGCAACGCCGCCCGCATCCGTACCCGCGTCGGCGGCTACAAGTCCTAGCATTGGCCATCAAGGGTCCTTCCGAGGCGGTCTCGCGACAACAGCGAGGTCGTCTCGCGGAGCAATTGGCCTGCGACTTTTTACTGCGGCGGGGGTTTGAGATCCTCGAGCGCAACGTTCATTGCGGCGGCGTTGAGCTCGATGTGATTGCCCGGGACCCAGCGTCGGCAGTCGCGATGGTCGTCATTGTCGAAGTTCGCAGCCGGGCTTCGAGCGAGCGCGGGTCCCCGCTGGAAACCGTTGGCCGGACCAAGCAGGCCCGGTTGCGTCGGGGGGCCACCGCCTGGCTTGTCGCCCACAACCTGTGGGAGCGGGTGGCGGTTCGGTTTGACGTGTTTGGCGTGGTGTTCCCACCCGAAGGCGCACCCGAGCTCACGTGGGTCGCAGATGCTTTTCGCAACTGAAGCGATGCGAGCCAGGTGATCGGTCGGTGATGGGGGCAACAAAAAACCCGAGCCATGGCCCGGGTCTTTTGGATGTTCGGCAAGCGTTAACCGGTCGTGGTCATGTCGACCGGTGGGACCGTCTCTTCTTCGTTGCAGCGCGGGACGATGCTGCCATCGATGTCTTCCTCGGTGCCCTGGTCAGCGGCGATCTCATCGCAGCGGGCTTGGAGCATTTCGGAGTTGACCTCGTTGAAGTCGTCGTTGCAGATACAAAGTTTGCGACAGCAGAACTGTCCGAGGCTCTGCACGACCTGGCAGGTGAAGCCGTTTTGACACTTGGTCTCGGCTGCGAGCACGCGGTCGGTGATGCCGCCATCTTCGCAGTCAGCGGTCGTTGTGCAGCGCTTGGAACACATCGACTTGTTGAGCACGAAGGTCAGGGACAGCTCACAGGTACCGCGTTGGAGGTTGCAAGCAAACTTGCCCTCGCCCATGTCACAGTCGGTGTCTTGGGTGCAGGGAATCTGCGGAGCTTCGGCGTCGTTGGCATAGACGCAAAGGAGATCGTTGCAGCTGAGTGCGGGGAACGTCACCAACTCGGCGGGAGGAGGATCGACAGACCCGTGGTTACACGGGGCCCCAACATCGCCCCGAGGGCACGCAGTCATGAGGGAGGTCAGGGCCAGTGCCCCGACGATGGTGGAGGCGGTGCGAAGGATGTTGGGCATGCGGATGCGAAGCATGTTGTTCTCGCCGAAAAGTTGTCGAAAGAAGTTCGCGTGCGGCTTTTCCGCAAGGCGCGGGTGCCGAAGGCTCGCGGAACACCGAAAATCTGCCTGGCATCGTACACGGACGGGCTGTGGGGTCAAGGGGCGTCATCGGGGCAGTTTAGACCCGAGCCAATGTGCGGATATCTGCCAATCAGCCCACGGACTGGCCGTGATTCGACCGCAAATCGCAATCCTGCCTATCCCTGCGCTCCCGGACCGTCTCCTGCGAACCAGTGTGCCGACCCAGCTTCCGTCATTGGGCGGGCAGATCGCCGAAAAGATCCTTCTTTATTTCGGTGGATAGTCTGCCTTTGTAATGGAGATCGACACCGACTTGTGAGGGACCGCCTATGTCCTCGCGCGCATCACTGCGGTGGCGAAATCGTTCGTTCGCAGATCGGGCATCGCGAGCTTGTCGTGGCTGGCGGTCAGACCGCTAGCGGACCCTCTCCGAACAGATACGCGCGCACAAAAAGACGGCCAAACCATGTGGCCCGGACATGCGGTCAGCCCTTGCGGCTGTGAGGTAGCCGCTGGTAAGGTCCGTCATCGTCTCTCTATGGAAGAAATGAACACCCGTGGGTCCTTCCACCGACTTGAGAGTGCGAGCGTGGTTTTCGGCTGTTGTGGTCGTGGCCCGCGACAAAGCAATGTCGAAACCAACTCCCATTGGCATTGTTTGTAGATTCAACCCACCAGAAGCGGATTTTCGGTAACGGGGACGCAACGACAGCATGAAATCGCTCAGAAAGCTCACGTCTCTTTCCCTCTTTAGCATCGCAACGGTTGCTCTCACGACATCTGTTGCCTTCGCAGGCCCACCACCGCCGCCCCCAGCTGGCGGTCCACCGCCGCCCCCGTCTGAGGGAACGCCCGGTGCCCCGCCACCACCTCCTGGTGGTGCAGCTGTTCCGCCGGCAGGTGGCCCGCTCAACACGGCTCCGCCGACAGGCAAGCTCAAGGGCGCAGAAGATGCCTACAAAGCCAACAAGTTTGAGCAGGCGGCGATGGAATTTGCCGACGCGGCCGGCCAACAGATTCCCGGCGACACGCCCCGCGCCCAGTTTTGGCTCGGAAAATCGTTGTATAAGCTAGGATTTTTTGCCTCGTCGCTCAGCGTCTTTGGCGAAATCGTGGCGGCCGGTCCCAACCACCCGTATCACAAGCTGACCTTGCCGTGGCTTGCTTCACTCAGCCGTGAGCTGCCCGAAGGTGCAGGTGTTTTGGAGAAGGTCGGTACCTACAAGCCGGAGTCGCTCGAGGACGAAGCCTTCAACGAAGTCCGCGACGAGCTCTACTACTTGCTCGGTCGGTTCTTCTACCAAAAAGGCGACCTCGGCCAGGCGATCACCCTGCTGCGCCAGGTGCCCGACGACAGCGACTACTACATCCCGGCCCAGTTCTTCCTCGGTGTCGGTGAGACCCGCGAGTACCACGGCAAAGAAGCTGTTGAGGCATTCAAAGAGGTTTTGCGCAAGAACATCGAGCTGCAAAAGAAGGCCGCGAAGGAAAAGAAGAAGCGTAAAAAAGAGGCCAAGGCCCGCAAAAAAGAGCTCAAAAAGCTCAAGAAGAAAAACCCCGATCTCGTCATCGACAAGGAGTTCATCTCCTACGAAGAGGAGATGAAGCGGTTTGAAGAGCGTGCCAACCTGGCCCTTGGGTACATCTTCTACCAGGTCGGTAAGTTCGAGACCGGCATCAAGTACTTCGACAAGATTCCCCAGGATTCGCCCTACTGGCTCGACTCGATCTTTGCATCTGCATGGTCTGAGTTCCGGCTTGTGGAGTTTGAGCCAGACAACGCCAACATCCACTACCAGCGGACCCTCGGGTACATCCACACCCTCAACGCCCCGTTCTTCTACGACTACCTCTACCCCGAGGCCGTCATCCTGAAGGCCGTTGCGTACTACTTCAACTGTCGTTACGACCCGGCCAAAACCTCGATCGACGAGTTCAACCGGCGCTATCCCAAGACCCGCGACGACCTGCGCAACGTGCTTGCCCAGGCGCCCGAGGACTTTGCGCTGTATGAGCTCAGCGTGAAGATCCGGGCCGGGGAGTCGGGCCTTGACCCCTTCGTCGAAGAGGTCGCCCAAAAGTCGCTCCAGGACAAAACCCTGGAAAAGAATTACCAGTTCGTAAGCGAGCTCGAGCGCGAAGCAGCACTTCTTGAACAAATGAGTGGCAGCTTCAAATCGAGTGCGGCTGGTGATCGTATTACCGAAGACCTCGATGGTCTGACGTCATTGGCCAAAGAAGCTACCGGCGCGCTGGCCCGCGTCCGGCTTCAGGGCCAGATCAAGGAAATCACCGATTTGGAACGCGAAGCGATCAAAATCGAATACGAGATCCTCAACCGGTTGAAAGCCGGCGAAAGTGGGCAGCCGCCCAACCGCCGTCCGGCCAAGCCAAAGATCGACTCAGAGCACGAGATCTACAACTACAACGGCGAGTACTGGAAGGACGAACTCGGGTACTACAACTACAAGGTCACCAGCCTCTGCAAGGAAGAGTGATCGCAATACGGCAACAGGGGGCCAGCGCGCGGCCCCCTAGTCGTGTTTCCAGCCCCTGAAGTGGGCTGACGTCAAGAGAGGGAAGAGGTCCATGAACAGGTCGCAAGCATCTCGAAAGATCCGCAAGTTGAAGTGGGCGAGTGCAGCCTGCCTCGCCGCCATCATCGGTTTCACCAGCGTGACTGCTCACGCCGAGGAAGCCGCCGGCGACGCGAAGAAGAGCAACGTCCGTTACAAACGCAAGTCGAGCAAGATCAAGGCAAAAGCTACGCTCGACACCAAGTTCAAAGAAGAGCAGAAAAAACAGGAAGCCCGCGACAAACGCAAGGTGCAGATGCTCGAAGGGGCAGCTTTCGCCAAGAAGCGTGAGGCGGTCAAGCAGGAGATTGCTGATACACAGATCAAGCAGCTCCAACGCCTGTTGCAGGCCACCGACATCAACCACCCGGACTATCCGGACCTGGTGTTCCGCCTCGCCGATCACTTCCTCGAGAAGAAGGCGTACTTCGAGCTCCAAGAAGGTTCGCTGTACGAGAAGATCTACGACGCGGAAGAGGCCGGCAAAAAAACGCAGGCCAAACAGCTCAAGGCCAAACAGCGCAAGTTCATCAAGCAGGCCAAGTCGGCCTCTGAGAGCGCTGTCAAGTTGTACAAGCACCTCACTGAAAAGCAGGAGCTGCAAAAGTACAGCCGCCAGGCCGAGGCCCTTTACTTCTATGCGTTCGAGCTCGGGCAGCTCAAGCGCGAGACGGAGATGAAGGCCGCCTACGTCAAGCTGATTCAGAACTACCCGAACAGCAAGTACATCCCCAACGCCTACCTGAGCTTTGCAGATTACTACTTCAACAACCAGCAGATCGCCGAGGCGCTCAAGCTGTACGAGAAGGTCATCACCTTCAAGGACAGCCCGGTCTACGCCTACGCCCTCTACAAGATGGCGTGGTGTCACCTCAACCCGATCGGCACCGCCGAGCCGCGTTACGACCTCAGCCTGCAGTACTTCGTCAATACCATCAAGGCCACCTTGGAGGGCCGTGCTGGTAGCGAAGCCAATGCCAAGCAGCTGCGCCGCGACGCTCGCCGCGACATGGTCCAGGCCTACTCACAAGTTGGTAGTACAACTAAGGCCTGGGACTTCTTCACCAAGTACGGCAACGGTCCCAAAAAAGAAGAGGACATGTCGCGCAAGATGATGGAGTTGCTCGCGGTCCGCTACTTCGGCAGTGGTAAGTACACCGAGTCAACGTTCGTCTACAAGAAGTTGCAAGACCTCTACGGCGACGATCCTGCGACCTGTGAGTGGCAGGGCCGGATCGTCATCAATGCCCTTGCCACCGATAACAAGGGCGTGCAGTGGCAGGAGACGTCCAAGCTCGGCGAGTACTGGACCAAGTTCCGGGACGGCAGTTTCAAAAAGTCGATCAAGCGCAAGTGTCGCGATGAAACCCTCGACACCATGAAGCAGATGGCCACCGTCTGGCACGACGAGGCCGAGAAGACCAAAAACGAAGACACCTACGGCCTGGCCGAAAAGGCATACAAGGGCTTCCTTGCGACCTTCCCCAAGGACAAGGACGCCTACGAGCTTCAGCTCTACTACGCCGAGCTGCTGTGGGCCCGTGCCGGTTACCTGGTCGCCAAAAAAGAGACCAAAGAAGCTGGCCTCAAGAAGTTCCGCGACGCCCACGACGAGTTCGTCAAGGTGTTGGAGCTCAAGCCCGACGGTAAGTACACGCAGGACGCGGCCTACGCCCAGATGCTGGCCATGAAAAACGCCCTCGAGTACGACGAGACCGGCGGCCAGTCCAAGGCCTGTAAGACCAACTCCGAAGGTGTTTGTGTCTACAAGGACAAAAAGAAAAAGAAGAAGGTCAAACGCGACAAGAACTCATCTGTAGATACAAGCACTGAGTTCCCTGAGTCGCCGTACACCGACGACGAGTCGTCGATGCTCGAGGCCTACAAAATCTACAAGAAGTTCGTCAAAGATCCGAAGGACAAGGAACTTCCGAAGATTGCCTATCATGAGGTCAAACTCATGATGATCCACAACAAGTTCGACGAGGCCAAACCACTCCTCATGGAGATGGTGACCAAGTTCGACGGGTCCATCTACGCAGCCTGGTGCTCCGAGATGTTGCTCGACTTGTTGACCATCAAGTGGGTCGCCAAGGGCAACACCCCCGAGCAAACCCTCAAGGCCGGCGAAGAGCTCGAGACCTGGGCCAACAAGATGAAAAAGATGAAAGTCTGGGATCATCCTGAGGCCGAACAGCTCAAAGAAGCCATTCCTCGCCTGCTTGCGGGTATCCGCTGGAAGAAGGGCATGGCCTACCTCGAAGAGGGCCGCAACGGCGACATCAAGGGCTACGAGCGCTGCGCCGAGACCTTCCTCGAGATCTACAACGACTACGGCGACGGGCACGAAAAGGCCGACACCCTGATCTGGAACGCGACGCTTTGTTACGAGGCTGCATTCCTGGTTGGTCAGGCCGTCCGCTTCCGCAAGATCCTGTTGCAGAAGTTCCCCGACAGCGAGCACTACCAAAAGACGCTCGACTACCTCGGTGACAACTACCAGGGTATCGCCATGTACGAGAAGGCTGCGGAGCGCCTCGAGGCCTACGCAGAGAAGTACAAAAAAGACGAGAAGTCGCCGGCGAAGCTGCAAAACGCCTACCTGTTCCGCCTCGGCCTGGGCCAGGAGGCACAGGCAGAGGAAAACCTCGGCAAGTTCGAGTCGATCTACAAAAAGAAGAACCCGCAAAAAGCTGCGAAGATCTTCTGGTCGAAGGTCGACACGCTCAAGACCGACGACGAGCGTATGAGCCACGCCAAGGCGTACCTCAAGACCTACGCCAAGAAGGGTGGCACCGATCGTCGAATCGTTGCAGAAGCATCGATCGGACAAATCCTGTGGCGGCAGTCCTGCTCCAAGGGTCTGCTCTACGACAGTTGCATGTCCATCAAACGTAAGCGTGCCCAGGCCGGTGAGGCCGCACGTAAGCGGGCCAAGAAGCTCAAGCAGCAGGCCAAACGCGCCAAGCGTAAAAAGAAGGACAACGAAGGCAGCGGCGGCAAGAAAAAGGTCGTCCTCGACAAGTTCTGCGGTAGCTCAACCTCAGGCATCGTCACCGTCTACGAGCGCGACAAGAAGAAGGCCAAGGAAGCCCAAAAGTACTTCTCGACGGTCCTCAAACTGGCAAAGGGCGGGGTCAAAATCCCGACTTCCGAGAGCGGTGGCGAGGATCGCCGGCGCATCGAGGACTACCGCAACGCGGTCGCCATGAGCCAGGTCTACCAGGCCGACGTCAAGTACGAGGAGTACTTGCAGGTCGAAATGCCCGGCAACCTCAACTTCTACGTCGAGGATTACAAAAAGGACTCCGGCATTCCCAAATGGGAAAGGGAGTACAAAGAGCAGGTCAAGGCCAAGGAAGATTCGGTCAAACGCTTCACCGCGTTCATGGAGAAGAAGCTCAAACTCGGTGAGGAGCTGATCAAGGCCTACGACGGAGTCGTCAACGCCAAGCAAAGTCCGTACTGGATGTTGGCCGCAGCTGCCCGTTCGGCCATGGTCTCGCAGAACTTCGCCGACCAGCTCTACCGCGCCGAGGTGCCCAAGAGCTTCAAGACCGAAGACGAGTTCTTCGCCTACTGCGATGCTCTCAGCGACAAGGCTGTGCCCATCGAGAAGAGCGCCAAAGAGAAGTTCACCTACTGCCTCGACCGCTCCACGCAATACCAGTTCTTCAACGAGTTCTCGCGCATGTGCGAGGAGGAGTTGCAGCAGCGTGAGCCCGACAAATACCCGTCGACCAACGAAATCTTCGGGGAGTCGCAATACACCGCACCAACACCCGACCGGGTGGAGGTCCAGCTCGACCTTGAAGGCGAGAAGCGCAAGCTCTCCTTGACCGGCAAAAAGGACAAGGAAGCCAAGGAAAAAACCAAAGACGCGGAGAAGTAAGTCGTCCGTTTAGCGAAAGTTGGAGGAAAACCATGCGCAACTTGACCAAAATTCTAGGAATCGGTCTTCTCGCAGTCAGCCTCACGGCATGCGGCGACAAGGACAAAAAAGGCACCAAAAACCCGGACGGAACCACCAACAACGGTGGTCCGGGTGGCAAAACTTCCGACCCGACCAAGGCTTCGGCCGAGGCCAAGGAAGACTTCGCCAAGGCCGTTGCCGTGTACAAATCGGCAAAGTCCGACGGCAAGGTTTCGGGCGGTGAGTGTGAAAAGGCAGCCAATGCATTTACAAAGGTCTACAAGACCCACGGTAAGCAAATGGCTGTTGCCCAGTTCAACGCCGGCGCGGTGTGGCACGAGTGTGGCGACACCGAAAAGGCGGAGAAGATCTACCGCGAGGTAATGGCGAACAGCCCGAAGTACGACCTGCCCTACAACAACCTGGGCGTGCTGTACTGGAAAAAGGGCCAGGACAGCAAAGCGCTCGACATGTTCCGCAAGGGGGTCAACGCCAACAAGCGTCAGGCCCGGGCGGCACGCAACAACGTCGCAGGCCTCGCCCGCAACGTGTTTCGTGACAACCAGTCAGCCGAGGCGTTCAAAGAGGCTGAGTCCTCGATTCAAACTGTCCTCGCACTCGACTCGAACAACCAAAAAGCCTACGAGAACCTCGCTCGCCTGTACTACGACCGCGGGATTCTCAAGGACAAGTCCTACCTGGTGTTGGCGAACTTGGTCGTCAACCAGGGCATCCGCGTGCTCAAAGAGCAAAAGCTCGAGAGCGCCGCGCTCTACAACATCAATGGGCTTTTGATCCTCGAACAGGACGACCAGGTCAACGCACTCAAGTCGTTCAAAGAGGCCGTTCGAGTCAATCCCCAACACGCCGAGGCGAATCTCAACATCGCGTTCATCTCGATTCGGTTCCGTGACTATGCACAGGCCGAAAAGAGCTTGGAGATCGCCCTCAAAAACCCGCAGTACAAGAAGAACGTCGAGGCACACATTGCCCTGGGCGTTGCCCAACGCGGGCTCAAAAAGCTCAAGGACGCCGAGAAGTCGTACAACAAGGCCGCCAAGCTCGATGGCAAGGATCCACGGCCGTACTACAACCTGGGCGTGCTTTACCAGGAGCACCTGGCAGTGACCGACGACATCGACGAAGCCGGTCAAAAGAAGGCCTGGAACACGGCCAAGAAGCACTACAACAAGTTCATCTCGATGTCGGGCTCCAACAAGGACATGGCCGAGAAGGTGCTGCTGGCCAAGGACAGTATCGCCAACATCGACGAGAGCTTTGACATCATGGCTGAGATGAAGCGTCTCGAGGCCGAGGCCGCCAAGATGGCGAAGTTGCAAGAGGAGCAAGATCGCAAAGAACGCGAGCGTCTGCTCAAGCTCGAGCAACAGGCAATGGATGCGGCCAACCAACCGGCGGCACCGCCGGCGGATGCACCCAAGGACGACGCCAAAAAAGACGGCGCGAAGTAGGCAACTTCTTGCCAAGAAAAGGGCGGCCCTCGGGTCGCCTTTTTTCGTTGCAGAGATCTGCCACGTCGAAGTTGTTTGGCTTGCAGCCGTGGTTTGTGGGTTTACAAGGCTCACGGCCCGGGGCTAAAATCCAAAAACTCCCGAGTGAGTTGTCCGTTTGCGGCAACGAGGTACTCACATGCGCATCGCTATCGTTTCATCGCTCGCCATTCTTTTGACGTCTTCCACCGCCTTTGCCCAGGGGTCCGACACCGACGCCGATGCATCGGCTCAGCGTGGGAAAAACACTTCCGGTGACACCGTCTACGACTTCGAAGACGACAACGTCGACGGTGAGTTGCTTTCTCCTGAGGGTGCCAACATCGCCTCCCGCGGGCGTACCAAGCACGCCAGCTTGATCACCATTCGGCCGCACTTCATCGCCGAACTCATCAAAATGGCCAACGACGTCTGAGCCCCGGCTTCGACCACCTGTGAAGACGCATTCGAAAGGCGATCCAACTGCCGCAATGGGCAGGGGATCGCTTTGTGTTTTCACTGCGACAAATCGGTGCGAAGGCTCACAAGTCGTTAAATAAAAACTTTCATCTGCGGGAACCTTCGGCGTATCCCGCTGTCATCGTCCCCGGAACCGACGACCAAGGACTGACCCATGTCTAACAAGACACTCTCCATCAATGTTTATTACGGCGACCAGCTCGTCGAAACGAAAACGCTCTCACAGGATGTCATCAAGATCGGCAAGCTCAAGAGCAGCCACGTCTGCCTCGACGATGACTCCGTCGCTCGCATGCACGCGGTGATCGAAGTCTCCGGCGAGGATGTGCGCGTCATCGACTTGGGGAGTGGAACCGGTACCGGACTCAACGGCCAGCGGATCGATAAAAACGCCATCCTCGGTGACGGCGATGTTCTCCAGTTTGGCCCCTATCGCCTCGAAGTTGGATTTGTTGCGCCGCAACCCGTTGCAGCTGCACCGGCTCCCGTGCCGATGGCAGCAGCCGCGGCCGCGCCGATGGCAGCAGTTGCAGCTGCACCAGTTGCACATGCACCGGCTCGTGCACCGATCCAAATCGACGCAAGTGAATTCGAAGTCCAAGATGGTAGTCGGGTTGCTGAGGTCGTGGCCATGTATGGGTCCACGGTTCTCGATGTTCAGCACGTTGGCCAAATCAAGAGCAAGAAGGCCACTGCGCCACTTTGGGCTGTCCTCGGTGGTGTGTTGGTCATCGGCGGCGTCGCCCTGTTTGGCTACGAAGCCACCCGCGACTGGAACTCCTACAAAGAAGGTGTGATCAAGGCCAAGGAAGAGGGCACCCCGATGCCACAACGTCCGGGTACCGGCCTGGGTAGCGTTGGCATTGCCCTGACCCTGCTTGGTCTTGTTCCGTTCACAGCCGGCGTCATTCGCCTCAGCGATGTTGTCAACCGCAACTACACCATCGGTGAGGGACACGCGGCATCCTTCCACGTGCCGCCCGAAGGTCTGCCCGATTCGGCCGCATTCCCGCTGGTCCGTGGCGATGGCGACTTCTCCCTCAACTTCACCCAGGGCATGACCGGCGAGGTTTCGTTTGAAGGTCAGACCATCTCGCTCGAGCAACTTGTGAGCTCGGGTCGCGCGGGTGCCGGTGGTGCTTCTTACTCGTTCCCACTGCCGCCCGGGGCCAACTGCCGCGTGCAGTACAAAGACCTCACCTTCTACGTCAACTCGGTGCCACCCGGTGCCGTGATCGCCGGTGGGTCCGAGACGGACAAACCTTTTTGGCTATACAACGGTGGCTCGATGGCGGTTATCGGCAGCCTGATCTTGCTGTCGCAACTTGTTCCCGCCGATGCCGGCGAACTTTCGTTCGACGAAATGGAAGAGGACAACCGCTTTGTCGGCTACCTCAACCAGCCCGATAAGCCCCCTGAAGAAGAAGAGCCGCCCCCGGAGGACATGGAGAACTCCGATGACGAAGCCGGTGGTACTGGCCAGCGTCACAAGGGCGAAGAGGGCAAAATGGGTAAGCCCACCTCGAAGCAAAAATCTGGCCTTTACGCCATGAAGGGACCGAAGAATGCGATCCCGCAAATGGCCCGTAACTTCGACCCAGAGATGGCTGCACGCCAAGCCGGTATCTTGGGTGTCATGGCCCAGGACAGCGGCCACTTCTTGGCTTCGCCCTACGGTGGTGCGTTTGCTGTGGGTAACGACGACGCCGATGTCTGGGGTGGTCTGACCGGTTCAGAAGTTGGCGAAGCCTACGGTGTCGGTGGTCTTGGTCTTGTTGGTACCGGCCGTGGTGGTGGTGGTACCGGTGAAGGCACCATCGGTCTCGGCAACACCGGCCTTATCGGTAAGGGCGGTGGCGGTGGCTCCGGCTCCGGTTACGGTCGTGGCTCCGGTGCAGGTTTCGGTGGTCGTGGCAAGCGTGTGCCCAAGGTTCGCCAAGCCAAGGCAAAGGTCACCGGTGCACTCGACAAGGACATCATTCGCCGGATTGTCCGCGCCCACATCAACGAGGTTCGTCACTGCTACAACACCGGCCTGTCCAAAGACCCCAACCTCAAGGGTCGCGTTGTGGTCCAGTTCACCATTGGCCCAACCGGCAAGGTTCCCAGCGCGGTGGTCCAGTCCTCGACACTCAAGGACGCATCGGTCGGCAACTGCATCGCCAAGGCTGTGCGCCGCTGGAAGTTCCCCAAACCGCGTGGTGGCGGCAACGTCATCGTCGGTTACCCCTTCGTGCTGCAACCAGGCTAAGCAAGAGCTTGCAGCTACAAAGGCCCGGGTTACCCCGGGCTTTTTGTTTGGTTGAAACATCCGTGCATCGCCACGCGTTTGGTCAGACCAAAGAGACGACAGGATTTGTGATTATGCATCAATAATTTTGTGTATACACGATCTGTACGCGCGTCGTCGCGGCGACGTCTGTCGTGGCGCTCGAGCTCGGGCCCGGGGGATCGCTCTTTTCGTTTGGGGGCATTCTCACTCCGCTGGCGTTGGGCCAAGCCCGCCACCTGGCAACCGGTCTAAACAGGGACTAGACACGATCCCTTCCATTTCTGGATGTTGTGGGTGCTCTGACTGCGCGTTTGCCCCACCCGTCGTGCGGATCATCTCACTGCTTGTCACCAGGCAATGCCGCCGCTATCATCCCCGGGCCCTGCGCTGGGAAAGGTACTAATGCGTCGAATTACGCTGCTTGCGGCCCTCGTCATCTCGTTCTCGATCTCCGTCCCTGCATGCAACCTCGCAAGTCGCGAGCGTGTGGAGTCGATCAAACTCATGAATGAGGCCATTGAGTTGTCTAAGAAAGGCAACGTCAGTGGTGCGGAGAAGGCTCTCCAGCAGGCGATCGCCAGGGATAAGTCCCATGCTGCGGCCCACTTCACCCTGGGCCAAGTCTATAAGAAGCAGCAAAAGTGGGTCGATGCGGAGAAGGCGTTCGCCGGTGCCATCGAAAACATGAGCGAGTCGCCCAACGGCAAGTACTACTACGAGATGGGTGTCTCGCAGTCGGCCCAGGGCAACGCCGACGGCGTCTCCAGTGCCGAGCGTGAGACCAAGTTCAACGCGGCGATTCAGTCGTTTCAGGACGCACTCAAGCTCAACCCAAGGTTGTACAAGGCCCACTACCGGACGGCGGTCCTCTACGAGAAACTCGACCAGCCGACCAAGGCCGACGTCGAGTACCGCAAGACAATCGAGCTCAAACCGACCCACAGTCCGGCTTTCGTCAAGCTCGGCAACATGTACATCGACTACGGTCACGCCAACGTAGCGATGCGTGTCTTGGAGATCGGCACCGAGATCAACGATAAAGATGCTCGGATGTGGAACGGACTCGGCCGCGCGTTGCTGTCGCTCAACCGTCCAAAAGAAGCGATCGACGCGTTCACCAAGGCCAAAGCGATCGATCCCGACATGATCGATGTGTTGTTCGGCCTCGGCATGGCCTACGCGGAGTTGCGCAAACGGAAGGAAGCGGCGGAAAATCTCGAAGCTTTCCTGTCGAAGGCGAGCGGCGATGTTCCACCCGACCGCATCAAAGTTGCGCGCGACACGATCGCACGCATGAACGACGCCATCTAAAAAACTCAAGAATCATCGCGGCTTGCGATGGCACGGGAGGCAGACGGCCTCTCCGCTCAAAGAGCGCCTGCGTAGGAATTGGTCCCGCAGGCGTTCTTTATTGATCGTGAGCCGGCGTGCGCCTGCGACGGGCCGCTCATTCCTGCATTTGGAGCTGCTCGATCGTCGCCAATTATCGCTGCGGTAGGTCGTGCGCCGATGTGAAGGTACATGCCGAACACGGCGTACTTCGCGTTGAAGCTGCGGCAATTAGCGTGGTATATCGCGGCATCCGAGCATCCGGGAAGTCCCCAGTTTTGCTCGACAAATAGGTCCCCGATGGAACTGACGAAGCGCATCAAATCACGACTTAGCGAGGCCTCAGATTGGAATGCTGCATTGGACCAGCTCGAGTCCGAAGCCCGCTCCGCCGGCGATAAGGCGGCCCAGTCCGCCGCGTTCTTCGAACTTGGCCGTGTCGATGAGGGCACATTGCTAGACAAAGCTCGAGCAATGCAGTCCTACCAAGCTGCTTTCAAGCTCAATCAACGCAATCTGTTGGCACTTCAGCACGCCCGCCAAATCTACCAAGAGATGGCACACCTCGAGATGGTCAAGAAATTGATGAAGCTCGAGCTGAAGCTCAACCGTGACAAGGAGCGCGCTCCTGGGCTCAATTACAACTTTGGCTGGGCGCTGCTTAACTCCGGAGCAATCGACCAAGCACGGCAATATTTGGAGCTTGCGGCGAGCCTGGACACAAGCAACGAAACCTACAACGACAGGTTTCAAGAAACCCTTTACGACCGGTCAAACTTCCAATTTGCCCTACAAAATGTGGTCACACAGTTGACTGCGCTTACGGGTTCACAAGACCCGCTAGCCGCCGACGTGACCAACCGGGGCGCCCAGCTTTCGACGCTGTTCCTCCGGGCAGCTCGCATACTCCAGTGTGAAGCACCCGACGATCAGCGGCTGTTGCCGATGCTGTTTAAGGCGCTCGACGCCAACCCCCTCAACGACGAGGCTGGGTTTGTTGCGGAGACGTTGCTTGCGGCTGGCGGGCACTTGCAACATGTCCAAAAGTTACAAGACCGTCGGGCCAGCTTGGTCGAGGACGCCGCGGCTCGCGTCCAGCTTCTCAAGCACTTCGGGGTTGTTTGGCAGGTCCGTCTCAACAACGCTGAGATGGCGGCGTACTTCTATCGACAGGCCCTTGAGCTTGCGTTCACCGTCGGTGGAAATGCCGTCCAGACCGAGGGGCACTACTGGGTCGTCGGGGCCTTCCGTGCCCTCAAACGCCAGGCTGACCAGGCGGGCCAGTCGGAGGGACTTGCTGACTTGGCCGTACGCGGCCTTGTGCATATTCAAGATCCGGACGACAAGGCGTTGCTCGCCCTGTCGGGTGGCGCAGTTGCGTTTAAACTCGAAAACAATGTTGCAGCTGCACAAAATCTATTTGCCTATGCAGGCAACGCCAACAACCCGGCGTTGAACGAGTTTGTTGCCGCCCACGGTGCCGTGGCCGCGGTCGACCACGCAGCGGAAGCAGCAGCCCAAGCGGCACGCGAGGCAGCCGAACGCGAGGCGGCTGAGCGTGCAGCAGCGGCCGAGCGTGAAGCAGCGGAGAAGGCAGCAGCGGCCGAGCGTGCAGCAGCGGAGAAGGCAGCGGCCGAGCGTGCAGCAGCCGAGCAAGCGGCAGCAGCCGAGCGTGCAGCAGCCGAGCAAGCGGCAGCCGAACGAGCGGCAGCGGAGCAGGCAGCCGCGGAGCAAGCAGCAGCCGAACGAGCAGCAGCGGAGCAGGCAGCACAACAACAGCAAGCAGCGGCCGACGAAGCGGCAGCAGCAGAGCAGGCAGCCGCAGCAGAGCAAGCGGCGGCGGAGAAAGCAGCAGCGGAGAAGGCAGCAGCAGAGAAAGCAGCAGCCGAGAAAGCAGCCGCCGAGAAAGCAGCCGCCGAGAAAGCAGCCGAGAAAGCAGCCGCCGAGAAAGCAGCCGCCGAGAAAGCAGCAGCCGAGAAGGCAGCAGCCGAGAAGGCAGCAGCCGAGAAGGCAGCCGCCGAGCAAGCCGCAGCCGAACAGGCAGCAGCCGAGCCGGGCGAGCCCTCCGAGGAGTTTGGCGGAGAAGCCTTCACTGCCGAGGAACTCAAGATTCTCGCAGGGGCCAAAGCAGCCGAGAAAAAAGGTACGTCACGGGCGATCGACGCCTGGCGCGATGCGGTTCACAAGATGCCCAACAAGACCTACCCGCGCACGCGGCTCAAGGACTTGTATGTATCTGCAAACAAGTGGAGCAACGTTGCCGACCTCTACAAGGATGAGCTCAAACACCTCGCCGACGATGAGTTTGCCCGCAAGCAAGAACTCTACTGGGAGTTGGTCGCCCTCTACCGCGACCGCCTGCGCCAGCCCGGCCTCGTGGTCACCACCCTCGCTTCGCTCGAGAAGTTGCTCGACAAGCAGGGCGACGTTGAGGCGCTGCTGAAGGTCGTCGAGACCCAACAGGCACAGTTCGAGAAGATGAAGCGCTGGCCCGATCTCATCGGCCGGATCCGCCGTCGTGCGGAGCTCACCGAAGACCCGCCGGCACGCGTTGAGCTGTACCTCGAGGCAGGTAACCTATTCCTCTCGAAGTTCAACAACCAGGCCGAGGCGATCAAGAGTTTCGAGGCTGTGCTGGCTGCCGACGAGTACAACGTCGAAGCAATCGGCAAGCTCAAGGAGCTCTACGGCCGTCGCCGCGACTGGGAGAAGATGGTCGCGCTCAAACAAAAAGAGCTCGACCTCATCGATGACCCGGCCGACCAGTTGGCCCAGTTGATCGACATCGCCAAAACGGCGGTCGCCAAGATCAAGAAAAACCCGCTGTCGATCGAGTTGTGGAACCAGGTCCTCGAGATCGAACCCGACAACGTCGAGGCCCTCAGCGCCCTGCAAAACCTCTACGAGCGCGAGAAGGACTGGAGCGGTCTCAGCAAGATCCTGCAGACCCTCGTCGAGATCGAAACCGACGACCGCAAGCGTGCCCAACTGCTTGTCAAACTCGGTCCGATTTACTCCGACAAACTCGGCGACAACAAGCTGGCGATCCGCAACTGGGAGACGCTCGTCGACTTTGAGCCGAACAACCGTCGTGCCCAGGACCAACTCAAGAAGTTGTACTTGGCCGAGGGCGAGATGGATTCGCTCGAGGACTTCTACGCCAAGCAGGAGAAGTGGTCGGAGTTTGTCCGCGTGCTCGAGCGCGAGGTCGAGTCGGCGCCGGCCGAGAAGCAGATCAACCTGTTGCTCAAGATCGGCGAGCTCTACAAGATTCGCCTGGGCAAGCCCGAACGTTCGATCCGCGCCCTCGAGAAGGGTCTCGGTGTCGACGACAACAACCTGACCGTCGCCGAAGCCCTGATCGAGCTGTACGAAGAGGCAGGCGATGAGCGGCACATCTCACGGCCGCTGGTCATCAAACTCAACCACAGCGAAGACCCGAGCGAGCGCCAGGAATTGCTGCGCCGCCTGGCCGACTTGGCCGAGCGTATCGACGGCAACCAAAACCAGGCGTTCGACTACTACCGCACCGCACTGTCTGAGGACCACACCCCCGAGGATGCACGCGACCACCTCATTCGCTTGGCCGAGGCCGGTGGTTTGTGGGTCGAGTTGGTCGAGGCCTTCGAGGCCGCGATCGAGAAATACGGCCCGGTCGAGGAGAGCATTCCGATGCGCCTCAAGGTTGCTCAGGTGTATGAGCAACAACTCAACGAGCTGGAAAAGGCACTGGCGGTCAACCAGGCCGTGCTCGACGACATCGATGCCGAGCAGGAAGTTGCGCTCGCATCGCTCGAGCGGTTGTTCCTTGCCCTCGGCCGTGAGTCGGACCTGTTGGGCGTGCTCGGAGCACAGCTGTCGCTGGCCGATAACGTCGAGGACCAACGCGCCATTCAGACGCGTATCGGCAACATTCACGAGCAGCTCGGCAATGCCGAAGAAGCCATCAACGCCTACGAGGCCGTGCTCGCCACCGGTATTGAAGACCCGAAGGTTCTCGGCGCCCTCGACCGGATGTACCTCGGGCTCGAGAAGTGGCCTGAACTTTCGGACATCATCCGGCGCGAGCTCGATGTCACCGACGAAGAGAACATCGCAGCCCGCTCCGGGTTCCTGCTTCGCCTCGGTATCCTGGCCCAGGAAAAGCTGTCGGATCTGACGGGTTCGATCGACCTGTTCCGCCAGGTTCTCGAAATCGATGTCGCCAACGAGGAGGCCCGTACCCGCCTCGAAAGCTGGCTCGAGGACGAAGACCATCGCACCCTGGTCGCCGGCATCCTGTTGCCCGTGTATGAGCAACTAGAGTTCTGGCCACAGGTTGTTCAGTGTCTCGAGATTCAAGTTAGCGCCGAGGAAGACCGGAGCCAGCGCGTCGAGTTGCTGCTGCGCATCGGCAGCATCCTGGTGCAGGCGCTTGGCGATACGGCCAAGGGCTTTGAGGCCTACAGCCGTGCCTTCAAGGACGATCCCGAAAACGAGGTTGCCCAGGCCGAGCTCGAGAAAATCGCCTCGGTCGAAGATCGCTACGCCGACTTCGCCCAGCTGTTTGAAGAGGCAGTTGCAGCCGACGAGGAGCTCTCCAGCGAGTTGCTGCGCGACCTGCTGATGAAACTCGCCGGTCTCTACGACCGCTACCTCAACGAGTCCGAGAAGGCGATCGAGTGCTACCGCCGGGCCGTCGAAGTCGATGTCGAAAACATGGCGGCGCTCGATTCCCTCGAAGCGCTCTACAGCCGCGACGCCAACTGGTCCTCGCTGCTCGACGTCTACCGCAACAAGATCGCCCTGACCGACGAGCCCGAAGCGCGGCAGTCGTTGCGCTTCCAAATCGCCTACCTCCAAGACCAGGAGCTCTCCCAGGTCGAGGAAGCTATCGCGACATACAACGAAATCCTGTCCGACGACTACGAAAACCACAAGGCAATCGTGGCGCTGGACCGGCTTTACCAGGTTAGCGAGCAGTGGGTTGAGTTGGCAGAAAACCTCGAGCGTCAGTTGACACTCGCCGGTGATGCCGAGTCGCTCATCACCCTCAACCTGCGGTTGGGCGAGATCCAGCTGGTCAAGCTCGAGCAGGCCGGGATGGCCGTTGAGACATACTCGCGGGTGCTCGAGATCGACGCCGGCAACGAGACCGCGATCGCGGCCCTGGAGACCCTGCTCGACAACCAGTCGGAACAACTCAAGGTTGCCAAGATCCTTGAGCCGACCTACCGCAGCAGCAACCAATGGCCCCGCCTGATCCAGGCCTACGAGATCATGGTGGCGCACAGCGAAGACGTTGTTGAGCGCCTCCAACTGCTCGGTGAGATTGCCCGGTTGCACGAAATCACCGGCGACGAGGCCAAGGCGTTTGCGGCCCTCGGTCGTGGCCTGCGTGTCGACCCGGCGCACGAGGAGACACAAGCTCGCCTCGACAACCTGGCCCGCCAGATGGGCTCGTTTGCCGAGTTGGTCACGCTCTACGAAGAGGTGATTCCCGACATCGTCAACGATGAGTTGGTCATCGCGATTTTGTTCAAGGTCGCCCAGATCCAAGAGCAGGTGCTGCAAGACCCCGAGAAGGCCGCAGCTAGCTATGAGCGGGTGATGGACATCGACCCGACCAACTTCGATTCGGTCGACTACCTGATCGAACTCCACCGGCGCAACAACAACTACGAGGCCCTCGTGGCCGCCGTGGTGCGCAAGTCGGAGATGGTCGACAACGTCGACGACCGCAAGAGCCTGGTGCTCTACGCCGCGGATGTCCGCGAGAAGATCATGGAGGACCCGGAGGGGGCGATCGACTTGTACCAGCAAGTACTTGCGATCGACGACACCGACCCGACGGCCCTTGATGCGCTGCAAGCCCTCTACATCCAAACGGAGAACTGGGACTCGCTCAAGGATGTCTACCGCCGCAAGGCCGAGTTGGCCGACGACCTCGACATCCGCCGGCAAACCCTCCACGCCCTGGGTGCGGTGTTCGACCAAAAACTCGAAGACGTCGACCGGGCGATCGAGACCTACCAATCGGTCCTCGACCTCGAACCGTTTGACTATGCAGCGATCCAATGTCTCGACCGCCTGTTTGGTCAGGCCGAGCGTTGGCCCGACCAGTTGCAAATCCTCGAGCGCGCGGTCGAAGTCTCCGACAACCATGAGGAGCAGGCCGAGTACCGCTATCGCATCGGTGCGTTGTGGGAGACCGAGCTCGCCGACCCGGTTCGCGCAATCGAGTCATACAGCGAGGTTTTGCGGACCGCCCACGACCACGCCAAAACCATTGAGGCCCTCGACCGCATCGTCCACGGTGAGACCGAGCCAATGCTGGCCGCCGAGGTTCTGGCTCCGTTGTATGAGCAACTTACCGAGTGGGAGAAGCTGGTCGACATCTACGATGTGATGGCCAAGCACACCGACGACCCGCCGGCAAAGATCGAGCGCCTGCACATGGTCGCGGCGATCTACGAGCGCCAACTGTCGCAGTTCGACAAGGCGTTTGAGGCCCTCTCCCGGGCACTGCGCGTCGACTCGACCCACGAGGCGACGATCGCCGAACTCAACCGCATGGCCGACCTCACCGGCGAGTATGACCGTTTGGCCAGCTTGCTGTCGGAGCGGGCCGACGATGTCCTCGATCCGATGGTCAAGATCGACATGTTGCTGCGCCAAGCTCGGGTGCAGGAGGAGAAACTCAACAACGTCGACGAGGCGATTGCCCGTTACCTCGAGGTCCTCGAAAGCGACCCCGAGCACAGGGAGGCCATCGCCTCACTCGATCGCGTGTTCACCAGCCTCGAGCGTTGGTCCGACCTCGTCGAGAACCTGCGCCGGCAAATGCTGATCGCCGAGGATGAGGAGCAGTCGATCGACACCCAATTCCGGATGGGCCAGATCTATCAGATGAACATGGGCGACCTGCCCCATGCCATCGAGGCCTACCGCGAAATCCTCAACATCAACCCGGACCACTCACCAACCCTCACAGCCCTCGAGCTGATTTTTGAGGAAGGTGAGCACCAAGCCGAAATCGCCGAGATCCTGGAGCCGCTTTACTACGCGGCCGAGCGCTGGGATTCGCTGGTCAAACTCAGCGAGGTCAAGCTCGAGTCGACCGAGCATCCCCACGACAAACTCGAGATCATCCGCAACGTCGGTGAACTGTGTGAGCGTCGCCTAGGCGATGCGGGCCAAGCCTACTACTGGTGGCTGCGCGCCTACATGGTCGATCCGTTGAGCGAGGATGTCACCGAGCAGATGGAGCGCCTCGCCGAGATCACCCAGGAGTGGGGCTACATCGTTGAGGTCACCGAGCAAATCCTCGAGCAGGAGGGACTCGAACCGGATGTCCGGTTGGCGGTTTACAACCGTGCCGGTCGCGTCCTTGACCAACACATCCAAGACCCCGAGCGGGCGATCGATGCCTACTGCAAGGTGCTCGAGATCAACGCAGAACATGCACATGCACTCGAAGCGCTCGATCGGATCTACTCGCAAACCGCGATGTGGGAGGAGCTGGTCGACATCCTGCGCCGCCGGATCCTGGGGACCATGGAGACCGACCTGCTGATCGACCTCGAGATGCGGTTGGCCAACACCTACGAGCAACACCTCGGCGAGCCGGAAGAAGCCATTGCGGCCTACAACCGGGCACTAGAGGTCGAGCCCAACAACCTTCGGGCACTCGAGGCCTTGGAGGCTCTGTTCCTCACCCACTACCGCTGGAACGAGCTGTTCGACACCTACCAAAAGATGGTGGATGTGGCGAAGACCGAGGACGACATGGCGGCCTGCTATCAGCGGATGGCAAAGCTGGCCTCGGAGACACTCGACCGCGAACTCGATTCGGTCGACCTGTGGAACCGCGTGCTCGACTTCCGCGGCGAAGACCCGCTGGCCCTCAACGAGTTGGCAACCCTGCACGAGCGCGAAGCTCGGTGGGACGACCTGGCCGAGGTGCTTGAACGACTTGTCTATGCAATCGAAGATCGCGACCAAAAAGTCGCGGTGTTCCAACGCTTGGGTCGGGTCTACGGCGAGAAACTCGACAAGCCACGCAACGCCCTGGACTCCTGGCTCAACGCCCTGGAGCTCAACGACCGTGACCTCATCACCCTGACGGCGCTTCACGCCATCTACGAGGAGAGCGAGTCGTGGGTCGAGTTGGTCGATACCTTGATGCGCCTCATCTCGTTGGGCGAGGGACAACTCGGACGCGAGCAGCTGCGTGACTACTACGCGCAGGTCGGTAAGTTGCAGGGCGAGTACCTCATGCAAACCGACCTGGCGATCGAAGCCTGGTTGCAGGTCGTCGAGTTGGAGCCGTCGCACATGGAGGCGCTGGCTGCCCTAGAGGCCCTGTACTCCGGGGAAGCTCGCTGGAACGAGGTCATCCAAGTGCTCGAGCGCAAGGCTCGAGTGGTGGCCGACCAGGTCGACAAGATCGCGGTGCTCATGCAAATCGCGGCCCTGTGGGAAGAGCGTCTCGAAAACCACACCGAAGCCGTGGGCGCCTACCTCGAAGTCCTCGAACTCGATCGCGGGTTCATGGAAGCCGACGAGGCGGTCGAGCAGATCTATCGCAACACCGAGGATTGGGGCCAACTGGTCCCGCATCTCATCGACCGGGCCGAGAGCACCCAGGAGACCGACCTTCAGGTTCGCAGCCTGCAGGCCGCCGCCAAGGTGATCGAGGAAAACCTGGGCGATGTCGACTTCGCCTTCCAGGTTTTGCAAAACGCCTTCAAGCTTGACTATGCAAACGAAGCGACCTCGCTCGAGCTCGAGCGGATCGCTACCCAGGCCAACAAGTGGGGCCTGCTGCTCAGCGAGTACAACGGTATCGTCACGCAAATCGCCGATCCGAAGGAACAGTGCGAGCTGTGGGTGAAGATCGGCCGCTGGTACGGCGAGCACCTCAACCGCCCGGACTACGGGATCCAGTCGTTGCAAAAGGCCCTCCAGCTCAACGATGAGTCGGTCAACGCCCTGCGCGAGCTGTCCAACTTCTACCGGCGGGAAGGCAACGCCGCGGAGTTGGCCGCAACCCTGGCCCGGATCGTGCCGCTCGAGGAGGACCCGGAGACCAAGATCGCAGTCTTGCTCGACCTCGCCGAGGTGCAAGACAGCGGCCTGTCCGAAACAGCAGATTCGATCGCCAGCTACTACGCGGTGCTCGAGATCGATGAGGACAATGTCCAGGCCCTCGACAACCTGGCTCGCTTGCATGAGCAAGAAGGCCAGTGGACGGAGCTGGTTGCGATTTTGGGTCGCCGTGCACCGTTGATGGAGGAAGTTGGCGAAGCCCTCGTCCTGCGCAAGCGCATCGGTCACATCCAAGACACGGCCCTCGAAAACCCGACCGCGGCGATCGAGACCTACCGTGACATCCTCACCGACGAGCCGACCGACCACGATGCTCTGACGGCCCTAGAGCGCCTGTACCTGGCACAGAACTCGATCCCCGAGTACCTCGATGTGTTGGGTGCCCAGCTCGATGCCACCATCGACTCGGCCGAGCAAATTGCGATTTACGACAAGATGGCCAAGGCCCATGTCGAACTCGCAAGCGACCCCGAACGCGCCACCGAAGTGCTGGAGAAGATCCTTGAGATCGACGCCGAGCGCGAGGTGACCTACCAGCAACTCGAAGAGTTGTACCTGCAACTAGAGAAGTGGTCGGAGTTGGTCGATACCCAACGCCGTCACGTCGAAGCCATCACCGACATCAGCAACAAGATCACGATTTTGTTGGCGATGGGCGATGTCTACGAGGAGAAGATTCAGGATCTCGATCGGGCGATCGACACCTACAAAGAGATTCTGCAACTCGACGGCAGCCACTATCAGGCGGCCGGCACCCTCGCCAAGTTGCAAGAGCGCGTCGAGGATTGGCCGGAGGTCATCCAGACCTTGGACCTGTTGGTCGAACTTTCGGCCAACGATCCCGAGCAACGGGTTGAGCACCTCACCCGGTCAGGCCAGGTGTTGCTCGACAAACTGCTCGACCAGGGCCAAAGCGAAGCTCGCCTGATTCAGGCCCTCGACATCGAGCCCGGGCATGTCACCGCGTTGATCACCCTGGCGGAGTTGTACAAGCAACGTCAGGACTGGTTGAAGGCGGCACGCAACCTCGAAAGCGCAGCCGAGTACTCGCAAAACACCTTGGAGACGACCAACCTCGCCGCCGAGGCCGGGTTTATCTACTACGAGGAACTCGACGACGAGGACAAGTCGGTCGAGTTGTTCGCCAAGGTCCTCGAACTCGACCCCGAACACATCCGGGCAGGACGTGTCCTTGCGGACATCTACTACGAGCGCAAGGAACACGACAAAGCCGACCCGATCTACGACGTTTTGACCCGCAAGGTCGAGAAGTTGGAGATGGATGACTACGCCCAACGCGAGCTGTACTTACGGGCAGCTCGAGTGGCACGTGCCCTCGACAACACCGACAAGGCACTCAAGCAGTACCAACGCGCCTACGAGATCGATTCGACCGATCACGATGTGTTGGTGGGCATGGCCGACCTGCTGTTCAACAACGAACAGTGGGACCGGGCATTCAAGCTGTACCAAACCATTTTGGTCCAGCACCGCGACAGCCAATCCCCCGAGGAGACGGTGCTCGTCTACTACCGCTTGGGTACGATCAAGCGGAAGCAAAACGAGTCGCGCAAGGCCCTCAACTACCTGGAGAAGGCCCTCGAAGTCGATCCGCACGACCGCAAGACCCTCGACGCAGTCATCGAGTTGCAACGCAGCAACAACGACTGGGAAGGGGTCATCCAGGCCAAGCGGGCACTTGTCGACATCGCTGTCGATGGCGTCGCCCAAGCCGACCTGCACAAGGAAGTCGGTAAGCTCTATCTCGATAAGGTCAAGGACTGGAAGAAGGCCGCAGCTGCCTACCAAAGCGCCCTCGACTTGCAGCCAGAGGACTACCCGCTGCTGCACACCCTCCTCGATATCTACACCAAGAATCGCGGTTGGGACGACGCGGTCCGGATCATCGATCGGATCGTCGAAATCGAGACGGATAAGAAACGTCGGTCCCGCTACAACTACACCGCCGCGGTGTTGTTACGCGACGAAATCAAGGCCCACGACGAGGCGATCGATCGCTTCAACACGGTCCTCGACGACGACCCGACGTTCCTCAAGGCGTTCCAGGCCATCGATACGATGGTCACCAAGTCCAAGGACTGGAAGACCCTCGAACGCTCCTACCGCAAGATGCTCAAGCGGCTCCCGCAAGATGGCGAGACCCCGCTGAAGATCACCCTGTGGAAGAACCTGGCCGAGATTTATCGGACCCGTCTGCGCAACTACAAAGCCGCCGCAGCTGCCTTCGAGGTGGCGGCCAAGCTCGATCCAGAGAACGTCGACATCCACTTCATGATCGCCGAGCTCTACGAGACGTTGTTGCAGGATCATCCAACCGAGTACGTGCCCCACGCCGTGCGTGAGCACCAAATCCTCATCGGTCGCGAACCATTCCGGTACGCCAGCTACCACGCGCTGTTCAACATCTACATGCGCTCCAAGCAGATCGATAAGGCCTACTGCGTGGCCCGGACACTCGCCTTCCTCAAGCAGGCGACCGAGCCAGAACAGGCGCTGTACGAGAAGTACGCGACCTCCGACTTCCGCCAGGCACGTCAGCGCCTGAGCGAGGAGACCCTGCGCCGCCACGTGTTCACCAAGGACGAGGATCCGTTCCTCACCGGTATTCTCGGTTCGATCGCCCCGGCGGTCGCAGCCTGGAAGGTCAAGACCCTGCCCCCGGCCTACAAGGCCGAGGAACGGATCGACATCTCGATCGACAAACAGCCGATCTCGATGATGGCCAACTACGTGTGCAACGTGCTCAACGTCGGTCGTCCAGACGTCTACCTGCGTCCCAATGACCCCGGCGATGTGCAGATGATCAACGCCGTCCGCGAAGGCCAGCTGCGCCCGACCATGATCGTGTACAGCAACCTGCTGCGGGGCAAACACGAGAAGCACCTGGCGTTTGCAATGGGTCGCCACATGCTCGACCTGTACCTGCCGCACTATGCCTACGTCGCCCTCGACCGTTCGCCGCAGACCCTCAAGTCGGTGTTCATGGCTTGTATGCACATGTGTGGCCTGCAAGTCGGCCAGGTCGACAAGTCGATCGTCCGCCACATCCGCGATCGTCTGCCGGCCAACTACGTCGACCAGATGAAGAGCCTGATGCGGCGGTTTGTCGAGTCGGGAGGTTCGACAGACGTCAAGCTCTGGGCCCAGGCCACCGAGCTCGCCGGCTACCGCGTTGGCTTGCTGCTGTGCGACGACATGCAAATCGCCGCCCACATCATCTCGCAGGAGCAAACGGCCTTTGGCTCAACCATGACGCCGAAGGACAAGATCCGCGAACTGGTCCTCTACTCGATTAGCGAGGACTACTTCAAGGCACGGCGCAACATCGGTATGCACGTGGCTTAGCGACAAAAACGGCGCGGTGGTTCCCCCACCGCGCCATTTTTGTATTTGCGTGATGGGGCGCGCGGGTCTTTTTGGCTGTGAACGCGGCCGGGCGAGACTTGCAGTAGGGAACTACAGCGTCGTCTCGCACGGCTCGCGTCACAGCCAAAAATCCGCCGCGAATCGTTGGGGTGGCATGGTCAAGTTTAAGTTTGGGGGCGCGGGTCTTTTTGGCCGTGAGGGCGGCCGGGCGAGACTTGCAGTAGGGAACTACAGCGTCGTCTCGTAAGGCTCGCGTCACAGCCAAAAATCCGCCGCGAATCGTTGGAGTGGCGTGGTCGAGTTTAAGTTTGGGGTCGGGGGGTAGTTTGGTGGTTGTTCGGGTAGGGAACGACAGCTTCGTCTCTCCCGACTCGCGTCACGACCAAAAATCCGCCGCGAATCGTTGGAGTGGCGTGGTCGAGTTTAAGTTTGGGGGCGGGGGGTAGTTTGGTGGTTGTTCGGGTAGGGAACGACAGCGTCGTCTCGCACGGCTCGCGTCACAGCCAAAAATCCGCCGCGAATCGTTGGAGTGGTCGAGTTTAAGTTTGGGGGCGGGGTAGTCGTTGGGGGCGTGGTTGTAACTCCGCCCAGAGGCAAGAACAAAACCTCCCTTCCGAATTCGACGAGCGGGTGACGCGGGGGGTCCACACGTCGACCGAGCACCGCACCGACGACAACAATCGTCATTGAGACGGCCTCCTCAAAAGTACTTGTATATTCGAGAAACGCAGCACAGTGCGGAGCGCAGGCTCGGCGTGGGGTACCGCGGCAGGACCCGTGGAGCATCATCGAAGTTCTCGATGCCACTCAGACTCCACGATCGACTACGTGAAACTCGGTTGGCGCACCGTCCACCCGAGAAGAACCACGCCGCCCAGAGGCAAGAACAAAACCTCCCTTCCGAATTCGACGAGCGGGTGACGCGGGGGGTCCACATGTCGACCGAGCACCGCACCGACGACAACAATCGTCATTGAGACGGCCTCCTCAAAAGTACTTGTATATTCGAGAAACGCAGCACAGTGCGGAGCGCAGGCTCGGCGTGGGGTACCGCGGCAGGACCCGTGGAGCTCCATCGAAGTTCTCGATGCCACTCAGACTCCACGATCGACTTCGTGAAACTTGGTTGGCGCACCGTCCACCCGAGGAGAACCACGCCGCCCGATGTCGACCCCGAAGTCCGACGACTACCTAAGACTGTCCGCGAGGTCAGCTTATCCAGGCAAGCTCGGAGGAGCCGTCTCTCGCACGCCCATCACTGCGTAGACCTGCAGGGCGTCCTGCTTGCCCTTCACCATCACTGGGTTGCGGGCCTCGACGATGATGTGGGGCTTGGACTTGTGCATGGTCCACTGCGAGATGATGATTTCGCCGGGGCGGGCCACTGAACACAGGCGGGCTGCTGTGTTGACGGCGTCGCCGATCACTGTGTACTGGAGGGTCTTTTTGGAACCGATGGCGCCGGCGATGACGGGGCCTGTGTTGATCCCGATGCCGATTTGGATGCGTTCGCGGCCCTTGCTGTCGCGGATCCGGTTGAACTCTTCGAGGGCTCGCATCATGTCGAGGGCGCAGCGGATGCTTCGCAGTGGGGCGTCGTGGAGTTCGACGGGGGCTCCGAACAGGCCGATGATTTCGTCGCCGACGTATTTGTCGAGGGTGCCGCCGTGGCGGAACAACACGTCGACCATGACCTCGAAGTATTCGTTGAGGGTGCCGACCATTTCCTCGGGTGTGTGGCGCTCACTCATCGAGGTGAAGCCGCGGATGTCGGCGAACAACATGGTGACGTCGCGGCGGCCACCACCTTGGTCGAGGGTCAGCTGACCCTTGACGATCTGCTCGACGAGGTTGGGTGACAGCAGCCGTTGGAACTGGGCACGCGTCGAAGCCTCGGCTTCGATCTTGGTGGCCAGGCGGTGGTTTTCGATGGCGATCGCAGCCTGGGTGGCGATCCCGGAAAACAGCAGGAGGTCTTTTTCGGTAAACGCCCCGGTCGCCAACATCGAGTCGACGTGGATGGCTCCGAGGAGTTTGTCGTTGAACAAAAGCGGCACGCACATGGTCGAGCGGATGCCCTGCATGATGATGCTCTTGGCCGCTTTAAAGCGTTCGTCGACCATGGCGTCGGAGGACAACACGGCCCGTTTTTTGGTGCGGACTTCCTTGAGGATCGAACCGGAAAGTTTGATCTCGTCGCCGCGTTTTTGGTGGACGTAACAGGGGACGAGCTCGTCGGTGTCGGGGTCGACCAACAGGATCACAGCACGGTCGGCACGGATCAGTTGGAAGGTTTCTTCGACGATCTTTTGCAGGAGGTCATCGAGGTTGGTGTTGAGCGACAGCTTTTGCGAGAGCTCGTGGGCGATCCGAAGTTTTTCGTAGTCGGCTCGCAGCGAGGCGATGTCGTGAATCTTGGTGGCCGGCAAAAACCGGGAGTTGGCCGACAGTGTGCTTTGGACCTGGCTTTGAACCTGGTCCGGCATCATCGTCACCTTGTGGAGCGGCACCGGTGCCGGACGGTCCTCGATAAACCTGTAGTTGGTGTTGCCCAGCGAGATTTGGTCGCCGTGGTTGAGGCTGCGTTCCGAGGTTTTCTCGCCGTTGACAAACGTGCCGTTGAGGCTGCCGACGTCGCGAATTATGTATCCGCCGTCGGGACCCAAGGTGATCCGACAGTGTTCTTTGGAGACGATTCGGTCGAGGACCTGAATCGAGTTGTCCGGATGTCGCCCGAGGGTGTTAAACGACGATAACTCGTGTTCAACGGGCTTATCCCCTCCAACCAAAATCAGCTTGGCTGTCATCGACGTGTCCGGATCGTAGGCCAGTGGGTCGCAACTCGCAACTGTCAACGGCTGTTGACCCGGGTTCACATTCACTCACGCGGTCCGTCGCGCAAAGCCCGAAATGAGTCTCGTTTCGCTCGCGGTGCGTGTTGTCGCGAGCCGCCGGCCAAAGTCGCTACCCATCCACCTGTCGGCAGCTGCGAAGGCGCGAAAGGAGCTTGGTATCGATCGATACTGCGCGATGGCTAGCGCTGCCGACCGGTAACTTTTTTGGGGGATCTGTCCACGCGCCGAGGCGCGCGGCGAACCTGGATCTAAAGTATGATTCCCTGGCGCAATGATTGCAAAAGCGGCATATCAGCTACTCGCCCGGTGGGGGACAGGACGCCGGATCGTGGTTGTTGAGCCGGTGACGCTCGAAGGACCGCGGTTATGTGTTCCCCACGCCAAACAGGTGTTTGTCATCAGCAACACCTTGGCCCCAGAGCCTGGCCTCGATGTCCGGTCGGCCACGCGGCGGTTGCCACTGCGCGATGCCAGCGTTGAAGTTGTGATGTTTTTCTCGCCGGCATTGACCCTGGCCGGCCCGTCCTGCGCGATCCAGCTCGCAGATGCGGCCCGGGTTTTGAGCCCGGGTGGGTTTGTGGGTATCGCTCTCGGCGACAGTCTGACGGGACATGACCTCGAGCACATCCGAAAATGCCTTGGCGAACCGTTTCGCGAGCTGCGGGTTGCGGTTGTCGACAGCGAGCCGGTGCTGTTGCTCGGGTCGTGGTCGGCGACGATTTCCGGGATCCACAACGACCCGAGTGTACGCCCGCTCGAAGCCCTGAACAGCGACAGCGATCGGGCCGTGTCGGCGAACTTGGGTCGCGAGCTGCACCCGGCTGATGTCTTGGTCGACCGACAACGCCTGCGTCAGGAGTTGGCCCGAAGGACAGCTTCGTTGCGGATTGCCGAGGCCAAGCAGTCGGAGGCCGAGGAGGAGCTTCGCCGCGAGCGGTTGGAGAATGTTCGGCTGGTCGCCGAGATCGAGCGCATGCGGGAGGAACGCGACCGCAACCGGGTGTTTGAGCAGCAACGTGCCCACAAGCTCGAACAGCTCGGGACCGAACTCAGTCAACTCGAGCGGGCCCACGCCGAGCTCAAGGCGGCCAGTGTTGTCACCGGCAATAAAAGTGTATCTACACCATCGTCGGCGGAGGTTGAACGTGCACTTGCCAGTGAACGCAGCGCATTGGCCCAAGCCAAGCGCAGCGAGCAAGCACTTGCCCAGCTGACCTACCAGCTCAAGCAGGCACGTCGCGCCCACGACGAAAAGGCGAGCCAGGTCGCCAAGTTGCGGGCCGAACTCGATGTCGTCAAAATCGAGTTTGAAACGTCCCGCGAGCAATCCCAGGATCAGCAGGCATTGCTCGCAAAGCGTGAGCAGGCCGTCGCCGCAGAGGCGACCAAGGTGCAGGCGTTGCGGCGACAACTAGAGCTGCTCGCAGGCGAATATCAGCACGCCCGCCACAGGTTGGAACAGCGTGGGCTCCGAATCGCCGAGCTCGAGGTCAAGCTGTCCGACAACTCGACACAGCCCGAAGACGCCCAGGAGTGGACGCCGGTGCGTCGGTTTGCCCTCGAGAGTCGGGTGCGGGCCGAGGAGCAGGAGTATTTGCTCATACAATTAGATAAGGCCGAGCAGCGGATCTGGGAAATGGTCGACGCGTCCGATCGCAGCGCCGCCCGGTTGGCCGCCGGCCTCGCCCAGCTCGAAAAGCAAAAGGAGCAATACGACGAGCTGCTCGATGAGTTGGAGATCAATCGCGGGTCGTTGGCCGCTGCCCGCACGCGGGTCAACGACCTCGAGCGGATCCTCTCGGTTGAGCACACCAAGTTGGCACGGGCGGGGATCGAGGTGGAGTCGGTGCCCGCGGCCCAGACTTCGGTGGTTGCCGTGGCGACCGTTGGTGATGTCATTTTGGACGCCTTGGTCGACGACGACGAAGACGGGGTGGTCGCGCTCGCAGAGCCTCGCCCCGAGGACACGCCCAACTACGCCGAAGTCGCCAGCCATGTCGTCAGTCGCGATGCCCGGTCAGACCTCGAGCACTACGAGCTCGACAGCGAACTGCTCAACATCCTCGATGTCGACTCGGGGATGTACAAGGTGGGCTCCCCGGGGCTCGGAGAGTTGCTGCGCGAGCACGACGAGGCGCCGCGGGTCGAGGTGCAGTTGTCGGCCGATCTCGAAAAAGCGCTCGATCTGCTCGATGAGGACGAGTCGGGTTTGCCCGGGCTTTGAGCTCCGCAACCAAAGTTCAAGCCCCCCCAGGTTGTCCTGGGAGGGCTTTTTGTTGCGAGGAAAGGGACTCGAACCCCCACGTCGTAAGACACACGGACCTGAACCGTGCGCGTCTACCAATTTCGCCACCCTCGCGAGCGGAACGCGAAACTAATTCGACCGGTGGTGAGCCGTCAAGTCTGAAAATCTACCGGACAGCTCACACCTGCGATTTTTAAGCTGCGAAAGATACGCACCCTGCGGGGGCCGCAACCCCAAGACCTTGATTAGACGGCTTTGATTAGACGGCTTCGATTTTGTCGACGGAGATGCTCGGCCCGCTCATGTGGATGCCAAAGCCACCCTTTTCGACGGTGCCGGTCACGCGTACGCGGGTCCCAGCCTTGTGGTCGCACCGACTTAGGCGGAACACGTCGCCGTCGTCTGTGTGAAGTTCGTAGAATCCGCCTTCGAGGGAATTGTGGCGCACAGTGCCGAGGTAGTTGGCCATGGTCCAAAGTCTAACCACAGCTGTCGACGACGCACCAGGTAGGTTGATTTTTTCGTGGGCGACCGGGGAGCGGGCGTGGGCGGCCTAGGGCGGCTGTGGCTCGTTGGCGGGATCGACCCGACCGGGGGCGCGGGCCTGACTCGTGACCGGATCACCGCGCAGATCTGCCTGCCGGGTGTGCCGGTGCGCGCGGTTGTCACGGCCGACACGATCCAGGGCGACGGCCAGCCCGCGCGATCGATGCCGCGTCCCCGCATGCAGGTACGCGACGCGCTGGCCGAGGTAGGCCCGCGCGATGTGGTCAAACTCGGCCTCGTGCCTGTGATGCATGTACAACAGGATTTGCTCGAGCAATTGTCCCGGGCGCGAGCGGTGGTGGTCGACCCGGTGCTGCGTGCCAGTGATGGTGGCGAGTTGGGTGCATCTGCATCGAGTGCCCGTGCACTCGCACAGGTCGCCACACTGCTCACACCCAACGTGCCCGAAGCCATGGCCCTGACGGGTGCCCATGAAAACATCGGGGCGTCGCAACTTGTGGCCAGGTTGCACGCCGTGCTTGGCGACACGTCGTTTTTACTCAAGGGTGGGCACGCCGGCGACCGCGAGCAGGTGGTGGACCATCTGTGGCACGCCGGCTTGGACCATCAAATCATCCGCGCACGCAAACCCGGAGGTGATCCGCGGGGGACTGGCTGTGCGCTGGCGACCGCGATCGCCTGTGGGTTGCTGGCCGGTGCCGACATGGTCGATGCCGTGGTCGATGCCGTCGAGTGGCTCGACCAGGTGCGATGTGCGGCGAGTATGGGCCCTGGCGGCAAACTCCATCTGCCGGAGGTGGGGCCCCGATTGGGCGCGGTTCGGCGGACGAGTGTCGTACGTACTTCTGTGCCGTGAAGCATTCTCAATGTAGATACATGCTATTTGGCGCTGGGGGTTGTGACGGCGCTGACCGAGGCGGACAGTCCGTGGGTACCGGAGCTTTTGCTATTTGGCGCTGGGGTTGTGACGACGCTGCCCGAGGTGGACCGTCCGTGGGTACCGAAGCTTTTGCTATTGGGCACTGGGATTGTGACGGCGCTGCCCGAGGCGGACAGCCCGTGGGTATCGGAGCTTTTGCTATTTGGCACTGGGATTGTGACGACGCTGCCCGAGGTGGACAGTCCGTGGGTACCGGAGCTTTTGCTATTTGGCGCTGGGGTTGTGACGACGCTACCCGAGGTGGACCGTCCGTGGGTGCCGAAGCTTTTGCTATTTGGCACTGGGGTTGTGACGACGCTGCCCGAGGTGGACGGCCCGTAGTTGTGGGAGCTTGTTGGCGAGCTCGGCAGCGGCCGCGGGCGTGACGACGGTGCCATCGAGGTTGAGGCGTTGCAGGTTTTGCAGCCCCTGAAGATGTTCAAGTGCGGCGTCGGTCACCAGCGTATGGTCGAGTCGAAGTTCACGCAGGCTGGCGAGCTCGCGCAGGTGGGCGACACCACTGTCCCGGACATCGGTGTGGTCGAGCTCGAGCAGCTCCAAGTGTTGGAGTTTGGCCAGGGCCTCGAGCCCACGGTTGGTCACCCGGGTGTGGTGCAGTTTCAGGCTTCTCAGGTCGCCCATTTTGGCCAATGGCGCGAGGCCGGCATCGGAGATTGCGGTTTGTCCGAGGTCGAGTTCGGTGAGGGCAGTGAGCTGGTCGAGTTCCTTCGCCAAGCGATCGTCGACACCGGGACAGTCAATGATCAGGCGGCGCAGCCCGGCGATAGCACCAATGTTTGTAAGTACATTCGACTCGGCATCTGCGGAGGCACAGGAAATTCCAAGCGCCTCGAGTTTGGGGTGCTTGGCCAGGGTTGCGAGGCCCTTGGGATCGGGTTGGTGGTTTTGCAAAATTACCGTCTGCAGCTCGGGCATGGGCTTCATGCCCTCGAGCCCCCGGGCACGGATGTCGGCATGTCGCAATTCGAGCGTTTGCAGGCTCTTGATGCGACTGAGGGCGACAAGACCGCGGTCGCTCAACCCCGGGCAGGAACAGCGAAAGGTCGTGATTGGCAGGTCGCGCAGGTAAAGCGGCGTGTTGCTGTTGAAGGTCGAACCGCGAAAGTCGACCGTGTGCAGGTTGCCGAGTCCCTTGACTTGGTTGAGTGAGAAGTTGCCTACCGCGGTGTCGATGAGTTCGAGGTGGCGCAGTTTGGCCGCGCCAGCGAGTGCCAACATGGCGCGGTGGCCAGCCCATGCACCGATCAAGTCGACCCGGCGCAGGCTCGGGGTCTTGGCGAGTAAGGAGGCTAGCGCCGAGTCGGTCCCGAGTTCACGCAGCGTCAGGTGCTCGACCTCCAACTTGTGGTGGAGCATGCTGACTGGAGCCTTGCCGGTCTCGACCCGGGTGAGCGTGAGGTGATGCAGCTGGTCGAGGCTGGCGAGTGCCTCCATGGTCTTGGCATCGATCGCAATGTCGCGAAGCTCTAAGTGCTCTAGTTGGGTCCAGGCAGCCAGTCCTGCACCAATTGTGTGCTCGCACCCGGCGAGGCGAAGTTCGCGGATTTCGGGGGCCCGGCGCGCGAGGGCTGCGAGGTCAAACGATTCGCACGGGTCGATCGTCGCTTCGCCAGTATCTCCGGTTGGTGCACGTGCCGCGGACTGGGTGGCCGGCAGCGGCAACAAGTCGAGGTCGAGTGTGTGGATTCCGGTGTAGTCGCGGGTGTCGATATCCGCGAGTTGGTCACGGGTCAGACGAAGTTCGACGGCCGGACCGGTCGGGGGTTTTTGTGTAGGTACATCTTGCTTAGCTGTCGGTGGCCTGTCCCGGGCGCTCTTTGCCGGGGGTTGTTGTTCCGCCTCGGAACCGCAGGCTAGCGTCAAGGCGAAGCACCCGAGCAGTATTGGCAAGCGTGGCCTCGGCCACGTGCGCGAGTGAGATGCCACGGATGTCGGCGATCGCCTGCGCAATGTCGACGACAAACGCTGGTTCACTTGGGCGGGGAGCATGGTGCTTGCGGGGGTAGGGAAGCTGGTCGGGGCTGTCGGTTTCGATCAGCAATCGATCGAGCGGGATTGCCCGGGCCGCAGCCTTGACGCGCCTGGCCGACGGCAGGGTGACCGCGCTGGCAAACGAGATGTAGTGGCCCTGTTGGCACAGGAGCTTAGCGACCTCGGCACTGCCGGAAAAGCTGTGCAGAATCGAAGGTGGTATTGGCTTGGTCCGCACCAGGTCGAGTAGTGGGCCGAATGCGCGGACGCAGTGAATCACAAGCGGGAATCCGGTTGTCCGGGCGAGATCGAGATGCCCGGCCAGGGTGTCGAGTTGTCGTGATCTCGCAATTGCCGCGCCGCGTTGCCCAAAGTCGAGGCCACATTCGCCGATAGCCACCGGGCCTTGGGAGTTGGCCATAAGTAGTTTGCGCAAGTCGGTCAGTGCTGCGTCGATGTCGCATTGCGTGAGATCCGCGATCGCCCAAGGGTGTATTCCGAGCGCGGTGTGAATGCACACACCGGGAGCAAATTGTCGAAGTTCGTCTGCCGTCTGCTCCAACGCGGGCCAACTTCGGGGCGAAAACGCGGGTATCAAAATCCCGCAAATCCCCGCATCTTGGGCCCGATTGACGGCAAATCGACGTTCCGTGGCTGAGGCGAAGTCGTCGAAGTCGAGGTGGCTATGGGTGTCGAAAAACTGCATCTCAAAAAAGGGGCGTAAGTGTTCCCGCGGGATTGACGCATATCGCGCCTTTCTGTACAACCTCCGGACCGCTTCAGACACGTAAGTCTGAGAAACGTCAGGAAAATCGATGTCTTCGACAAGAATTGAACGCGTATTGCGACACGATGGAATTGTGGCAGTTCTCGATATCGCCGGGGCTCAAAACGAGACAGGTGATATCTCGTGGGTCGGCGATGATCGCTGGCGCCCGATCGTTATGGAGGCCGTCCGGCTGCGCGAGATCGCTGGCGAGCCCTCGGTTCGGGTGCTCGTTGGTGAACACGCCGTGTTGATCTCTGGCGACGACAAGCACGTCGTCGGCGTGGTCTTCATCAAGGGCCATCCGGTTGTGAAGTCGGTCGTTCGCATGGTTCGTCAGCTGCTTCGCACCCCTTCCCCCAAGAAATCAAAGGCCAAATCCGCGCCCGCAGTGGTCAAGCCAGCGGCTCCGGTCGCCACCCCGGTTGCGACCGCAACTTCGGCGACCCCCGTGGCTCCGGCTTCGGCTCCAGCTTCGACCCCAGTCGCACCGACTCCAGCTGCGCCGGCCCCGGCTCCGGCAGCTCCGGTCTCGGTCGACATGACGACGCCGTCGTCCAAGGCTGTCTAAACGCCAACTACAACGTAAAAAACGCCACGCCCTCGGGGGTTGTGGCGTTTTTGTCATTGTGGCCACGGCGAAAACCCGTACAACGGGCAACCGATGCCCCAACTTCTCGAGCGCCTGAAAGAGATTGCCGGCGAGGCGCGCGTGGTCAGCGAAGGAGACGACCTCGCGTACTACGGCAGGGACCGTTGTCGGGGCTCCTGGCCCGTCGACCCGCTGGCAATCGTGTTTCCCGCAACCACGCACGAGGTCAGCGAGATCGTGCGGGCCTGTGCCGCTGAGCGCGTGGCGATTGTGCCGTCCGGAGGGCGCACGGGCCTCGCGGGCGCAGCTACGGCGATCGCCGGCGAAGTCGTGGTGTCGCTCGAGCGCATGCGCAAGATCATCGAGGTCGACGCGCGCGCCCAACTTTTGCGATGCGAAGCCGGGGCGACTGTCGAACGGGTGCAAAACGCGGCCAGCGAGGTTGGGCTGATGTACCCCGTCGACTTCGCGGCCAAGGGCACCGCCCAAATAGGTGGCAGCGTGGCGACCAATGCCGGTGGGGTCAAAGTCGTTCGCTACGGGCTGACCCGCGACTGGGTCGCGGGGCTCAAGGTTGTCCTCGCGTCGGGCGAAGTCGTCGAGCTCGGTGGCGAGCTCGTCAAGGACAATACCGGCTACGACCTGCGGCAGCTGATGATCGGCAGCGAAGGCACCCTCGGGATCATCACCGAAGTGACCCTGCGATTGTGTCGCCCACCCCTCGGGCTCGACGTGGTGCTGTGCGGGGTACCGGACGACGGCTCGCTTTTGCAGCTATTCGCCAGACTGCGCGACCACGGTCTGGCGATCACGGCCTTCGAGTGCATGGACCATCGCTGTCTCGAGCACGTCGTCGCCCACCGGCCGCGTGGTTTGCCGTTTGCCGAGCCGAGTGCCCGCTATGCCCTGTGCGAAGTCGAGGTGCTGACCCCGGGTGCATCCGGCCGCGAGCAGGTTCGTGAGCAGCTGACAACCGTACTGGGAGAGGCCGCCCAGGCCGGCGAAATCGAGGATGCGGTGTTTGCTAATACCGCCCAACAGGCGGCGGGATTGTGGGCGTTGCGCGAGGACATCAGCGAGTCATTGCATGTGCACACGCCCCACAAGGCCGACGTGTCCCTGCCACTCGGCGGCCTTGTGCCGTTTTTAACCGCCTGGCGTGTTGCCGCGGCCGAGCACCTACCCGCGGTCCCGGCCCTGTGCTTTGGCCATATCGGCGACGGCAATTTGCACCTCAATTTGCTGTGCCCCGAGGGGGTGGCACACGCGGAGTTCTACGCCGCGTGCAAACAATTCGATGAGCATACATATGGGTTGGTCAAACAGTATCGCGGCAGTATTTCTGCCGAGCACGGCGTTGGCCTGCTCAAGCGCGACCATCTCCACCACAGCCGCAACCCTACCGAAGTCTCGATGATGCGGTCGCTCAAGCGGGCACTCGACCCACAGGGGTTGCTCAACCCCGGCAAAATATTTCGCTAAAAATTAGCGATCCCCGCCAGTTCGACGGGGATGTGCTGGGTGTTGCCTAAAGGCTTAGGTCGGTGGCGGCGGGGTTTTGGGCTCGACCGGGGGCGTCGGGGTGGCCTCGACCGGTGTCGGGTCGCCGTCCTTAAGATCTTGTACAAGCAAGCTTTTTTGCTCGTCGGTCAACGGGTGATTGAGTGTCACCGTGACCTGTGCACCCTCCCACGAGTTGTCGCGGGCGGACACATTGACGCGATACTGCTGGCCGTGGATCAGCAGGCGGGCACTTTGGTTGAACCACTGCCACAGGGTGACGCCCTCGGCCGGGGTGGCGACCTTGGGTGTGCCGGGGAGTTTGAGCCCGACAGCCAAAAGCGCAGCTTCGGGGCTAAACGGCTCATCGCGGGGTTTGAGGTCGTAGGCGACCTCGGTCGAGAGATCGTTTTCCCACAGCACGTGGACCCCGGCGTAGGTGTTGGTCTTGTCGTCGTAGACCTGCCAGATTCGGTCGCACTTAAACCGGACGCGTTCGGGGACAAAGCGGGTACACGACGAGCTACGCAGGGCCTTGCCGCGGTGGGGGCCGAGCATGGCTTCGACCTCTGCTGGGGGTTTTTGCAGCAACTGGGGCAGGGCAAGCGGAACGGACGCATCGACCGTGGCCAGTTGTTTGCCGGTTGCTTGGGCCCCTTGTGGTTTCGGTTCGACCTTGGCGTCGGCCTTGTTGCCGTTGTCTGCGTCGGCCTTGTTGTCGGCCTTCTCGACCGGGGTCGGCGTGGGTTTTTCGGCATCGCACGCGAGCGCGCCTGTGAGTAAGAGGGTGGCAGCCAGCCACCTGAAATCCGCCCTGAACATGGGCGACATGATAAGCTCTCGCCCGCGCGAGCCTGGCGGAATTGGTAGACGCGCTGGATTTAGGTTCCAGTACCGAGAGGTGTGTCGGTTCGAGTCCGACGGTTCGCATTTTCAAGCTATTGAAAAAACTAAAAAAATAGACCGTGGTTGACCGCGCCGTGCTCCGCCGGTTAGACGCCATCGCGTGATTCGCACACTGCTCCACCGGATTTCTGTGAAGACTCTCGACGCCGTATCCGAAAAGGCCGAGCAGTCGAATGTCCCCGCCGTGCAAAAAGCCGGCGCCGCCCTAGACAAGGTTCGCGGGGTCGTGGGCCTCGACCGCATCGACACACGGTCGCCGATGCCTCCGTGGCAGGGGCAAAAACCCGACCAGCCGATGTGGCAGTCCGACCGCGACAAACTCTACAAGCACCAGGTCGACCGCGGGATCATCGATCCGGCAGAGGGCGAAGCGCCACAAACCCCCGAGGTGCCGGCGATCAAGGTTTATTACCGCCGTGGTTGCCCCTATTCGCGTGCAGCTCTCGAACTCCTCAAGCAGCGAGACCTCGCGTTTGCCGAGTTTGATTACACCGACGACGCCTCGCTCAAGAGTTGGGTCAAGCTCAAGACCGGGCGTGGTACCTCGCCACAAATTTTGGTGCATGAGCAACCAATCGGCGGCTACGACCAACTGCGTGAGCTCGATTTGAGCGGCGAATTGCAGCAGTTGATCGACGCAGGACCTATCGAAGAGGACAGCTCCAAAAGTGCCGATGAGACCCCGCACGAAACACCTGGCGTGATCGATGTCGAAGAGCTCGCTGCTCGGATCGCCGAAGGTCAGCGTGTCCACCTGCTCGATGTTCGCCGGCCCGACGAATGGGCAACCGGCATCATCGAGGGCGCCGTTTGCATCGAGTTGCAACAGCTCGGAGACAAGACCGACGACCTCGACGACCAGGCTGTGTGGGTTGTTTATTGCGCCTCTGGGGGACGAAGTGCGCGGGCCCAGGCGCTCCTGCAAAGTCGCGACTTCGCCTCGGTCGTCAATCTCCAAGGGGGGATCACTGCCTGGCGGGCAGCGGGTCATGCCGTCGCCAAACCAGGTGCGACCAAGCGCCCGTCTATAAAACTTCCGGTGATTCGACAGCATCCCGAGCGCTCGCCGTTTGAAGCCGAAGCCATGGCGATCCTCGAAGCGGGCGAGCAGCCGGTCGACACCACCGTGCTCGAAGGTGAAGCTTTGGTCGCCCGTGTGCTCGAAGTGCTCGACGAAGTTCGGCCGATGGTCCAGGCCGACGGCGGTGATATTCGCCTGCTCGACATCGCCGGCGACATTGTCAGTGTCGAACTCACGGGCAACTGCATCGGCTGTCCGAGTTCGCAAGCGACCCTGCGCCAGGGGATCGAGCGGCGGCTTGTCTCGCGGATCCCGCAGATTAAGGGCATCCGCTCGCCGCAACTTGAGCCGGCTGGCTGACCGCATTCACACGGCGTTTCGCTAAAGGTCCGCAATTTTTCGCGGGTTGCGGAGTATATTCGCGCGCGCGCATATATTGCGCGATGTGCTAAATGTGCCCTCAAACACAATATTTTTGCTTGCAGGGGGTGTTCGCGGCGGCATACAACATCTCACGAAAGTTGACTGACACTCGTGTCAGTGAGAACTGCGGAGTAATTCACACCGCCCGAGGACGATGAAGATGGCCATTTCAACTGAACATCGAAGCTCCCTACTCAACGTGATCAACCAGCCGCAGGTGCAGTCGTTGCTCCACGAGGAACGCCAGCGCCTAGCAGCCGAGGAAGGGGCGTCGTTTGCGGCGATCAACGTCGAGAAGCACTTCCAAAAACCGTACGAGCACGACTTTACAGCCGACCAGCGCCCACACACCACGCTGCTGTTTGGCGGCCTGACCTTCCGCCACGAGTACCTGCTCAAGGGTGTGCTCGAGTCGCAGGGCTACCACACCGCCGTGCTGCCGACCCCCAACACCGACTCATTTCAGCTCGGCAAGGAATACGGCAACAACGGTCAGTGCAACCCCACCTACTTCACCGTTGGCAACCTCGTCCACTACCTGCAGCACCTGCGCGACGACAAGGGCATGTCGGTGCAGGAAATCATCGACAGCTACATCTTTATGACCGCCGGTGCCTGTGGCCCGTGCCGGTTTGGCATGTACGAAGCCGAGTACCGGCTCGCCCTGCGCAACGCCGGGTTCGACGGCTTTCGCGTGGTCCTGTTTCAGCAAAAAGGTGGGCTCAAACAGGGCGACATGGAAGCCGGGCTCAAGATGGACCTCGACTTCTTCTTGGGGCTGCTCAACGCCCTCAACATTGGCGACGTCGTCAACGAGACCGTCAACCAGATCCGTGCATATGAAATCAAACCCGGCGAGACCGACCGCGTGCTCGACGAAGGTTTACAATACATGTATCAGGTGATGCGCCAGCACAAGGTCGCCAAACTCGACGGCAAGGTGGCCGAGCTGCTCAACAGTAAAAACCCCGGGCTGTTTGAGGCCAGCGAAAAACTCGTCAAGTTCCTCGACCAGCTGACCACCGACGACTACATGGCGCCGTTGCGAAACTTCCGCGACCAGCTCGACGAAGTTGAGATCGACCGCCTGCAGCCCAAACCCACCGTCAAAATCACCGGCGAGTTTTGGGCGCAGACCACCGAGGGCGACGGCAACTTCAACATGTTCCGGTTTTTGCAAAGCGAAGGCGCCGAGATCATTGTCGAGCCGGTTGCCACCTGGCTGGCCTACATGCTGTGGCAGACCAAAATCAAAACCCGCGACCGCTCCGGCATCGTCGAGGGCGATGAGGCCCCCAAGTGGTTTGAGGTCAAAAAGCGGGCTCAGCTAGAGGTCGGCCGCCTCAAAAAGCTCGCCATCATCGAGCTCGCCGACCAGATCTTCCGCCGCGAATATAGTCGTATATGCAAAAATCTCGGTGGGCTCGCCCACGACATCGTCGACATGTTCGAGATGGAAGAGATCGCCCACGAGTTCTACCACTCGCGTTCGGAGGGCGGCGAGGGTCACCTCGAAGTCGCCAAAAACATCTATTACTCGGCCAAGGGCATCTGCCACATGGTGCTCAGCCTCAAGCCGTTTGGCTGCATGCCCAGCACCCAATCCGACGGCGCCCAATCGGCGGTCGTCAACCGCTTCCGCGACATGATCTTCTTGCCGATCGAAACCTCCGGCGAGGGCGAGATCAATGCCCACAGCCGGGTGCAGATGGCCCTTGGGGAAGCCAAGGCCAAGGCCAAACGCGAGTTTGCTGAGGTCCTAGACGCGCTGCCGTACTCGCTCGACGAGCTCAAAGCCTACGTCGCTACGCACCGTGAGTTGCGGCGCCCGATGTACAAGTTCCCGCGCGACACCCCCAAAGTCGTCGGGACCGCGGCCCACTTCGCCATCCATGTGGCCGCCCGCATGCAGGCCGAGGGCATCGCCCCGCAGCGCATGGCCCCGGCCGCCCAATAACTCCTCCTAGCGGCGGTACCCACCAACGGGTGCCGCCGAATACATGTACAGACAAGAAAATCCGAGTTCGCCATGACCACCAAGCGCTTTCGCATCGGCTTCGATCTAGGCTCCACCACCGTCAAAGCAGTCGTGTTCGACGTCGACCGCGACGAGATCGTGTGGAAGGACTACCAGCGCCACGACAGCAAGCAGGCCGAGCGCGCCTGCATGATGCTCAAGCAAATCGAGGCCGAGGTTCCCGGCGTCGGTCCAGGCGGCAACACCCGGTTTTTCATCACCGGTTCCGGCGGGGCCAATGTCGGCCGCTGGATCGGCGCCAAGTTTGTCCAGGAGGTCAACGCCGTCTCGCTCGCCGTCGAAAAGCTCCACCCCGAGGTCAACTCGGTCATCGAACTCGGCGGGCAGGATGCCAAAATTATCGTGTTTAAGCCCGATCCGGAGTCGGGCCGTAAAAAGAAAATCCCGTCGATGAACGATAAGTGTGCCGGCGGGACCGGGGCCGTGATCGACAAGATCAACGCCAAGCTCAAGCTGCCCGCGGAGCAACTGTGCGAGCAGACCTATGTCGGCCACAAGCTCCACCCGGTCGCCGGCAAGTGCGGGGTGTTTGCCGAGACCGACATCAACTCCCTGCAAAAACTCGGTGTGCCTGCAAACGAATTGATGGCCTCGCTGTTTGAGTCGATCATTCAGCAAAACCTCGCGGTCCTCACCCGCGGCCACACCCTGATGCCCTACTGCCTGTTGCTCGGCGGCCCCAATACCTACATCAAGGGCATGGTCGAATGTTGGAAGGCCAACATCCCACCGATCTGGGCGGAGCGCGGTGTCGAGTTGCCGCCCTGCGACGACCCGGCCGACCTGATCTTTGTGCCAGACAACGCCCAGTACTACGCGGCCATCGGCGCCGCCGAGTTTGGCAAGGACGAGGACGACAATGTCGGTGTGTATACAGGTACCGCCAAGCTCGAGTGGTATCTCACCGAAGGTCGCCTGATCGAAAAGCAAAAGGCCGGGGGCAAGGGCCTGAGCAAATCGCCCGAGGATTTGAAAGACTTTCTCGAGGATTACCGCCCCGAAAAGTTCACACCAGCACCGTTTGAGCCTGGCCAAACCGTACGAGCCTTTATCGGCATCGACGGCGGTTCGACCTCATCCAAGGCCGTGCTTTTGGGCGAGGACGGCAGCGTGCTGCGCAAGGTCTACCAGCTGTCCAAGGGCAATCCGATTGTCGACACGAAGGAGTTGCTGGCCGACTTGCAGGAGCAGGTCGAAGGCGCCGGCGCGACCCTTGAGATTTTGGGTGTAGGTACAACCGGTTACGCCAAGGACATCCTCAAAGACGTGCTGCGAGCCGATGCCGCGATCGTCGAAACAGTGGCCCACTGCGAAAGTGCCCTGCACTTTTACGACGGGGTCGATGTCGTCTGCGACGTCGGTGGCCAGGACATCAAAATCATCATTCTCAAAAACGGCAAGGTCAAAGACTTCAAGCTCAACACCCAGTGCTCGGCCGGCAACGGTTACTTCTTGCAGAGCACCGCCCAGGGGTTTGGCCACTCGGTCTACGACTACGCCGAGCTTGCCTTCTCGGCCCAGGCGATGCCGATGTTTGGCTACGGCTGCGCGGTGTTCATGCAGTCGGACATCGTCGACTTTCAGCGCCAGGGCTGGGCGCCCGAGGAAATCATGGCTGGTTTGGCCAACGTGTTGCCCAAGAATATTTGGTTGTATGTCAGCCAAATCCCGAACCTCGCCAAACTCGGCAGCCGGTTTGTGTTGCAGGGTGGCACCCAGCACAACCTCGCCGCGGTCAAGAGCCAGGTCGACTTTATCCAAAGCCGGTTCAAGCCCAAGGGCCTCGAAGCCGATGTCATCGTCCACAAACACTGCGGTGAGTCGGGGGCGATCGGGGCCGCGTTGGAGGTCCGCCGGCAGGTTCAAAAGCTTGGTCATACAACCGAATGGATTGGCCTCGAGAAGGTTCCGAGCATCGATTTTCGGCAAAAACGCGACGAGAGCACGCGTTGCTATTTTTGCAAAAACAAGTGCCTGCGGACGTTTATCGATGTCGACCTCGATATGAAGGCCCAGGAGGCCGAGCAGCGGATGGCGATGGGCCAGCTGCTGCAGATCCGCAAACGCGAGGACAAACCCGAGGAGGCGATCGGGACCAAGCGCCTGATCATCGCCACCTGCGAAAAGGGCGAGGTCGAGGACATCGAGTCGATGCGCAAGATCAAAAGCGGGCTCGACAAGTTCAAAAAGGACTTTCCCAACCTGGCCGCCCGGGCAGCCAAGGACATCTGGAAGGCCCAAAAGCCCCCGGTGGTCGCCGACAAGGTCGAAGATGTCGGCCTCGAGTTGGTACCCGACCATGTCGACTTGCCGCCCAACCTCGCCGATCACGAGGGCAAGGTCGGTGGATTGCTCAAACGCATCAACCGCAGCCCAAAGGTCGCGTCGCTGCTCGGCAAGGCCGCCTCGGTGGCTGAGAAAGTGCCGGCCAAGTTGGCCGTAAGTGCCGCGATCTCGCAACGCGCGCAACAGGCCCTCGCCGCCCGTAACCGCCGGATCGAGCTCATCGAACGCCGTGAGCGACTGCGCATTGGGATTCCCCGGGTGCTCAACCAGTACTCGCAAAATCCGTTTTTTAGCGCCTATTTTGAGGCACTCGGTGTACCTGCAAAGAATATCGTGTACTCCGACTTCACCTCGGAGGAGCTCTACAAAGAGGGGGCCAAGCGCGGGGCGATCGACCCGTGTTTCCCCTCCAAGGTGTGCATCGCCCACATGCACAACCTGCTCGAGGTCAAGCACAAGCGCCGCCCGCTCGACTTGGTGGTGTTTCCCCAGGTCGACTCGATGGAGTCGTGGCTGACCGGCTCGGTCGGGCACCGTGCCTGTCCGACGGTGGTTGGCTCGGCCGATACGACCAAGGCCGCGTTCACCAAGGAAGAAGACATCTTTGCCAAAAAGGGCACCAAACTGCTTGTGCCATTTGTGCAGATGCAAGAGCGCCGCCTGTGCGAGCGCCAGATGTACAACTACTTCAAGGACGACCTAGGTCTCTCCGAAGAGGAGAACCGTCGGGCCGTGGACGAGGGCTTCAAGGCCCAGGACCTGTTTTTCGTCAATCACCGCAACGACGGCCGGGCCATCATTGAGGAGCTCGAGCGCGAGCAACGGATCGGTGTGGTCTTGCTGGCCCGCCCCTACCACAACGACCCGGGCATGTGTCACGAGATCCCCGACGAGCTGCAAAAACTCGGGTATCCAGTGTTGACTGTACAATCACTGCCGCTCGACCGCGACATCGTCGACCCGCTGTTTGCCGCGGACATTGCCGCCGGCTACATCGAAGATCCGTACGATATCCGAGATGTCTGGAAGAACAGCTACAGCGAAAACACCAACCAAAAGGTGTGGGCCGCCAAGTTCACCGCGCGTCATCCCAACTTGGTGGCATTAGAGCTGTCGAGCTTCAAGTGTGGCCACGACGCGCCGATTTACACGGTGATCGAGGAAATCATCGAAAACTCGGGGACGCCGTACTTCTCGTTCAAAGACATCGACGAGAACAAACCGACAGGCTCGATTCGGATTCGGATTGAGACCATCGGTTACTTCCTCAAGCGCTACCAGGAGGAGATGCGCCAAAACATGGCTGCTCAACAACGGGTGGAGCAGCGGTTGGCCGAGTACCAAAGCACGCTCATGCGCAAGCTCGAAGCTGCGAGGGCCCGGTTGTCGGCTGAGGAAGCGAGCCGACCAGATGTGTTGCTCAAGGCCGCGGGGTTGAAACGCGCGGTAGCTTCGGCTTCCGTCAGCCGCTAACCTAAGCTGGTTGCAAAACGAGCCCGGCCATTCGGCCGGGCTTATGTTCATTTAGACATGTCCTTAAATGCAGTGTCATTGGGTGTGGGCAACGCGTATACCTAGGGGATGGGAAATAGAAGCAGGATATTTCGGAGAAATCGCCCCCTCGCCATTGTATTTGCCAAGGACGGGCGAGTCGTTACCGGAGGTGCCCAGGGAACACAGCTCCATCTCCAGGCATGGTCGGGAACTGCTGAGCAAATATGGTGTATCAGCAATGTTCCTGGGGAATTGACTCGGAAGGTCCATATCCGTCGCCACGACCAAAAATGGGTATTCGATGTAAGCGGCGCATCGAAGGACAACAGCGCCAAGGTGCTGTGCTACGGGCCGCACAACAGCGCCGCTGCCCACCAACTTTGGGAATTCCAACAGCTCGAGGACGGGACGTTTCGGATCGTCGCCCAGCATTCCGAAAAAGTACTCGATGCCCAGGGTGGTGATGGCCCAAAGATCATCCAGTACGGGTGGAACAAGTCGTCAGCGCAACGCTGGGTGGTCGGGGAGTTGGTCGAGTACGGCGAGAAGCTAGCATTTGAGACACACCACGATGCCTATGCGATGGCCCATAGCGACGGCTCGATGGGGACCGCCGGGCACATCAAAAGTTGGGAGACGTTCACGCTCGTGCGCCCGGACGGTTCGACCAACGGGGTGTTGAGTTATGGCGATGAGGTTGCGATCCGCACCCACCACGGTACGCACCTGTCTGCCCAACCAGGTGGCGACCTCAACCACAAGGTGCAACACATCAAGGGATGGGAGCGCTTTGTCGTCACCCGTGGCGATGGCAGTACCAAGTCGGGGCCGGTGTTGCGCCAGGACAAGGTGTTTTTCCGCGGTGCCCACGGCAAGTTCATCACAGCCAACCGCGATGGGGATGTTCGCGCGAGTGCGCCGGAGCCCCGGTCATGGGAGGGTTTCTCGTTGATCACGGGGCCAGACGATCTCATCCAAAACTGGGCGTTTGTCCGGGACGTGACCTACGGTCGCAGCGACCAAAATTATACGTTGTCGATACATCAATTTCGGTGCCTTCGGCCAGCCACCGGCATTCACACCGATCTCGCGGCGAGCATGGTCGGCGTTGGTCAGGCGCTCATCGACCTCGCCGGCACGGGGCTGTTTTCGACACCTGTCGGCAAGGGCATCGCACTATCTGGACTGATGATTATGAGTGCCTCTGCAACGGCGATTTTGATCGACAAAGACCGCGAGCCCGACGATCTGTATTTTTACGGAAACGGGCAAAAGCTGTGGCCCGATGGCAAATACAGGTCGACCCACCCCAACGACGGCTGGGTCGACCTCAAGCGACCGATCCAGGCCACCGGCCGGGGAAAAGTTGCAATTACACTCATGGAGTATGACTCGGGCTCGGGTGACGATATCCTCGGTAAACTCGAAGTCGACATGGACGGTGTCGAGTTGATCAACAGAGAATACGGTGGGTTTGTCCGGGTGCTCAACGAGGACGAAGACTCGCTGTACGAGCTCGCGTTTTCAGTTCACTAGCCCACCGAGCCCGGAGTGCCGCGACGGATTGATCCCTTCAGGGTCGACGCCGCGCATCACCGCGGCACCGAGTGACGCCGTACGAATTGTCGAGCGTTGCTCGGTGGTTGTTTATGCATCGAATCTGAGTCTGAGAGCTGTGAACTTGCCCGGGTGCTCAACGGATTTAATCGGACACAAGGGTCGCCCACCAAATCTCGTTGTCAGCCTGTTGATAGACCCCGCAGTAGGCGAGGTTGAGGGCAGTTACTGGCATGGTTTGGTAGCTGTCGCTCTCGACATAGATCGCCGACGGCGGGGCAAAGCCCGGGCCTTCCGGGCTTATCACGAGGGATTCGGCGAGCTCCCACGGGATTGCCGTGGCCGGGTCGGCACCTGGCACACGGAGCATGTCAACGCCCCCTTCTGGGTCTCCGCGGGCGATCCAGAGGTCGTCTTGGGCGCGGACAAACCGGGCGCGGTAGGTGCTAGCAAAACCATGTAGAGGCAAGTTGTTTGCCTGCCACTGTTCGCCCGGTGGCAAAAAGTAATAACGCACACCACCCTGGTCGTCGCGGGCGAGTACATGTTGTGCCCCGCTTTGGCGGTCGACCCATAGGTCGGCACTCGAGATCATCGCAACCCCCAGCTCGCCCGACTCAAGGTCGATGAGTGTGGGGACCTGCCCGAGGGAGAAGCTTGCCACCGCCGCGCCGTAGGTGCCGTCGGGATATTGCCCGTAGTAGGTCTGGCCGACCAGAGCGATCGCCCCCGGTGTGGTGAAGGCCGCGTGGACGTAGGCAAAGTCGTTGCCGCCAGCAAGCGGCACCACAACCGGGCCATTCCAGCCGCCGCCAAAATTATAGGTGTATCGCCAATCACCCTCACCACCGTTGGCACCGACCCGGGTCCACCACACCACCCGGGTTTGGTCCTGCTCGGCCGCGGCCCCGACATAGTTCGACGAAGGCGGCGTGGTGTAGACCTGGTTGCTAATCAGGATGGCATTACAGGCCTTTTGTAGGGTGTTGGTGTTGAGGTAGCACTCCTCCAAGAAGTTCTGCGAGATGTTGACGCCGTAGGTGTAGATAGTGTCGCCGAGCATCACACTGGCAGCGTTTTGTTGAATGCCGGCGGTGTGCGGCTGCGACGTCACTTCGACCCATTCATCGTCGGGTTGGTGGAAGTAGCGAATCGCGGAATTTGTATAGACATCTGGCCCGGCATCGACCGGAAACCACAGGGTGTTGTCGGAGGCACGCATCAACCCGCGCAGGTGTGGGCCCCAGCCACCAAACATGGTGTCGTGGTGGCGGTTTTCGTCGGTGATGAGGCCAGTGATGGGTTCGGGGGGCAGGTCGCCGGTGGTTGCGTCTGTGGTCTCGCTGGTGTCGGTGCCCTCGGTCCCGTCAGTTCCGTCGGTATCGCTGGGGTCACCGGTTTGGGTCGAACCCTGGGTTGGGTCGTCCGTGGATCCAGTTGTTGGCTCGCCAGAGCCAGCAGTCGTCGCGGAGGTGTCGGTGGTTGGCCCTTGTGTCGATGCAGATGTCGACGGGTCCGTGCTCGGTTCGTCCGTGCTCGCGTCTGCGGATGTGTTTGCCGTCGAGCTCGAACCCTGCCCGTCGGTTGTCTGCGCACCCGACGATTCGCTGGGGTCCGATGAGGTTGTGTCACTGGCCGTTGACGAGTTCCCGGCCTGGCAGCCGGCGAGGACAAGCGCGAGGACAAAGCACCACCGGAGCATCGCTTTCAGGGTAGCACGGCGAGGATGCTCGAAAGTGCAGGTTGTTGAGGCGTGACGCGGTAGAGCGCTTGTGTCTACGGTGTTTGCTCGGCATGCCACAAATAAAAAGGGGGCCCCTACAATAATCGGGGCCCCCGCGTGCTGCCTCAAACAGGATGCAAATACAAGGAACTTTAGGAACAGCCGCTGGTCGCCCCACAGGTGACGCACTTCAGGCACGAACCGTTGCGGACCATGGTGAAGCTGCCGCAACTGCTGCAGGCGTCGCCCTCGTAGCCCTGCAAACGGGCCACACGGACCTGCTCGGCCACGGTGTCGCGCGGGCGGGCTTTTTTGCCGCCGGCTGCGACGGCTCCACCGGCTGCGGCGGCGGTACGATCTTCGACTTCGATCGGTGATTTTTTGCCAAACAGCAGGTGCTTGCTACGGGGCACGTCGACGCTGAGCTTGAGCGGGCCAGGGGTGACGATCCGCTCGGAGACGACTTCTTCTTCTTTGTAGTCGACGCCCTTTTTCGGGGTAGCGATCACAGCGTCGGGCTTGAGGTCCTCGGGCTGGACGTGGGCGAGGTCGTTGCGGCCTAGGTAGGTCACGGCGAGCTCGCGGAAGATGTAGTCGATGATGCTGGTCGAGTTTTTGATCCGCGGGTTGCCGGAAACCGGGCCGTTGGGCTCAAACCGGGTGAAGACAAAGGCCTCGACATATTCCTCGAGCGGGACGCCGTATTGCAGGCCGAGGCTGATGGCGATGGCAAAGCAGTTCATCAGGCTGCGGAAGGCGGCGCCCTCCTTGTGCATGTCGATAAACATCTCGCCTAGGGTGCCGTCGCTGTACTCACCTGTGTGCACATACACCTTGTGGCCACCGATAGTGGCTTTTTGGGTGTAGCCGGCCCGGCGATCGGGCATCCGGCGGCGGCGGGCGAGGTAGCGGTGGACGACCTTCTCGGTGATCTTTTCGATGACCTTGGGGTGCCCGGTGTGCAGCGCCTCGCCGTCCTCTTCAAAGTCCTCGGCGTCGAGGTCGAGGGCGGCCGACAGCGGCTGGCTGAGCTTGCTGCCGTCGCGGTACAGGGCGTTGGCCTTGAGGGCCGACTTCCACGAGGCGAGGTAGAGCTCGGCGACATCCTCGACGGGTGCGTCGCTGGGCATGTTGATGGTTTTGGAGATGGCGCCCGACAAAAACGGTTGGGCGGCGGCCATCATCCGCACGTGGGCCATCGGGGCGATGTAGCGCTTGCCGTAGCGGCCACATTTATTTGCACAGTCAAACACCGGGAGGTGCTCGGGTTTGAGGTGCGGGGCGCCCTCGACCGTCATGGTGCCGCAGACAAAGTCGTTGGCGCGGGTGATGTCTTCGCTGGTGAAGCCGAGGTGCTCTAGCAGGTTGAAGCTGGGGTCGTTGAGCTGGTCGTCGCCTAGGCCCAAGGTCTCGCGGCAAAATTTGTCGCCGAGGACGTAGCGGTTGAAGGCAAATCCGATTTCAAAGGCCTGGGCCAGCTCACCTTCGACCTTGGCGATGACCTCGTCGGTAAAGCCCTTGCGCTTGAGGTCGGCGTGGGTGAGCCGCGGGCTGCCGACCAGGGTGCCGGCACCTTTGCAGTAGCGGACGATGTCGGAGATTTGCGTCTCGGTGTAGCCCAGCCGCGACAGGGCCTCGGGGACAGATTGGTTGATGATCTTGAAGTAGCCACCGCCGGCGAGCTTTTTGAACTTGACCAGGGCAAAGTCGGGCTCGATCCCGGTGGTGTCGCAGTCCATCAACAGACCGATGGTGCCGGTTGGGGCAATGACGGTGACCTGGGCGTTGCGGTAGCCGTGCTCCTCGCCCTGGCTCAGGGCCTCGTCCCAGGCCTGCTGACAGGCGCTCAGGAGGTATTTGGGGCATTGCTGTTGGTCGATGCCGGGCGGGGCGATCGAGAGTTTTTCGTAGTCGCTGGCCGGGCGTCCGTAGGCGGCGCGCCGGTGGTTGCGAATCACCCGGAGCATGTCGTCGCGGTTGTTTGCATAGGCAGCAAACGGCCCGTGCTCGCGCGCGAGTTGGGCTGAGGTCGCGTAGGAGGTCGCGGTCATGAGGGCCGTGATGCCGCCACAGATCCCGACTGCCTCGGCCGAGTCGTAGGGGATCCCGCTGACCATGAAGTAGGTGCCCAGGTTGGCGTAGCCCAAACCGAGGGTGCGGTAGGTCCAGCTGAGGCGGGCGATTTCTTCGCTCGGGAACTGGGCCATCAGCACCGAGATCTCGAGCACCATGGTCCACATCCGGCAGGCAAAGCGGATGGCCTCGACATCGAACGTACCGTCTTTTTTGCGGTACTTCATGAGGTTGAGCGAGGCCAGGTTGCAGGCCGTGTCGTCGAGGAACATGTACTCGCTACACGGGTTGCTGGCGTTGATCCGGCCGGCGCTCGGGCAGGTGTGCCAATCGTTGATGGTGGTGTCGAACTGCAGGCCCGGATCGGCGCAGGCCCACGCACTCATGGTGATTTTGTTCCACAGGTCGCGGGCGCGAACCGTGCGGTGGACCTTGCCGTCGGTGCGGCGCATGAGGTTCCAGGTGCCGTCGTCCTCGACCGCGCGCAAAAACTCGTCGTTGACGCGGACCGAGTTGTTGGAGTTTTGCCCCGAGACCGTTGAATATGCATCGGAGTCCCAGTTGGTGTCGTACTCGCGAAACGAGATTTCGCGAATTCCCTGTTTGGCCAGGGCGATGGTCCGCTGGATGTAGCTCTCGGGAATCGCGACCTTGCGGGCACCCTTGATGGCCGTGCGCAGGGCCTTGTTTTTGCGCGCGTTGAGGCGGTCGTCGGCGTTGAGCTCGGGGTCGTGGCAGGCCGAAACCACGCGGTTGAGATGGAGGTTGCACATCTTCGAACCGGTCACCAGGGCGGCGACTTTTTGTTCTTCGATAACCTTCCACTCGATGAATTTTTCGACGTCGGGGTGGTCGACATCGACGACGACCATCTTGGCCGCGCGCCGGGTGGTGCCCCCGCTTTTGATCGCGCCGGCAGCCCGGTCGCCGATTCGCAAAAAGCTCATCAGGCCGGACGAACGGCCGCCGCCCGAAAGGGGCTCGCCTTCGCCGCGCAGCGAGGAGAAGTTGGTGCCGGTACCCGAGCCGTATTTGAACAGCCGAGCTTCGCGGACCCAAAGGTCCATGATGCCGTTGTCGCCGACGAGGTCGTCGTTGATCGATTGGATGAAGCAGGCGTGGGGCTGCGGGCGCTCGTAGGCGTTTTGCGAGCGGCGGACCTCACCGGTTTCGGCGTCGCAGTAGCTGTGCCCCTGGGCGGGCCCGGTGATGCCGTAGGCCCAGTGCAGCCCGGTGTTGAACCACTGCGGGCTGTTGGGGGCGACGCGCTGGCTGGCCAGCATGGTCACGAGCTCTTCGTAAAACGCCTTTGCCGAAGCCTCGTCGTCGAAGTAGCTGTGCTTCCAACCCCAGTAGGTCCAGCACCCGGCTAAGCGGCGAAACACCTGGCGACTGTCGCGTTCGCCGGTGGTGCGCTCGGCCTCGGGTAGTTTGGCGAGCGCCTCGGTATCGGGCTCACTGCGCCACAGCCACTCGGGCACGCCCTTTTCGGGGACGGGCTTGAGCGCAGCCGGGACGCCGGCCTTGCGAAAGTACTTTTGGGCAATGATGTCGACCGCGACCTGGGACCAACCCTTGGGGATTTGGATGTCGCGGGCCTCAAATACGACGGTGCCGTCGGGATTTGAGATTTTGGAGGTGCGTTGCTCGAAGGCAATATCTTGATAGGGGGATTGGCTTTCCTGAGTGAACAACCGCGAAAATTTCATCGGGGGACTCCGGGAGCGGTGAAAACCGACGGGCGAAGAAGACGGGCGAAGACGGGCGAAGAAGACGGGACGACTAAGGCAGATGAGGTGCGGGGTGCGCGGCGAAGAAGACGAAGAAGACGCGCGAGATTACCCATGAAAATTTGCAAAAACGCGCACGGCTTCGACTGCCAAGACCGGGGCAATCGAGAGCGAGTCACACGTTCCGAAGGCGATTTCGTCACGGGCGGGAAGGACCACGCTTACCTCGAGAAGGTGGGGAGCCGGCCGTCAAAATTCGGGCCGAACACGCGTGAAAACACAAAAACTCGGGCCATCAAAAACCCGAGTTCCACCATATATGGAATGCCCAATCGTATAACCCACAACATATTGGGGTCGCAACTCCAAAGCCTATCTACGGGGTCGCCGCTATCCGCATGTGCCGGCCCTATGGCCGGGGCCATTTGTGCACAGTTTTTCCCCATGTTTTTCCGGATGAGCGGTTGATCGTTACATCGTTTCAGCCACCCGTCGGTATCACTCGGGCAGCGAAGATTGGGGCGATCCAAGCTGTCCACAGCGCGCGATCCCACACGCCGCAATCACCGCTCCACAGGTTATGCCCAGGAGTGAGGCACGAGTCATTTCGCCGGTGTCGAGAATTTTCGCGAACCGGGAGATCTCTCCTTTTTGGAGCCACGCGCGAAACACTTCTTACGAGCGCAATCACACAGGGAGGACGATTCGTCGGCGTTGCAGATGCACCGATTGCCGCCGATGTCGCACTCGAGAAAACGATCCCGAGCGGGTAGAGTTGGCGGGCACCCCCGCGTTGACACCATCGACTGCGGGCAACCCGTGCCTGGCATGTGCAACCGCGGATCGCACCCCGCGACGTTCACCGCAGATCACTAGTAGATGAGCAAATGAGTAAAGACCCGAGCGCGATCTTTCGTGCTGAGAACGGCGACCTCGAACGTCTCAGCGCCCTCGAAACCCTCAAGGGCCTCAAGGGCCGTGACCGCGTGTCACTCGGTGACCTCGTCCAGTTCTTGGAGTCTCGCGGCCTGTGGGCCCAGTTTCGCAAAATCACCCTGGGTGACTTGCGGATGGCCTTTGCCCCGGAGCCCGAACCCGAGCCGGCTCCCGAGCCCACCAAGCGACGACGCAAGCGGCGGATTTTGGAGGATGAACTCGGTGATATCGAAGCCAAACCCAAGGCCAAGACGATCGACGACGGCGGCCTGACGACCGACGAATTTGCCCACCAGATTCTCCCGTTTGTCGAGGGCAACGGCGAGGTCACCCTCGACGACATCGACGACTACAGCCCGCTCGATCGCAAGGTCATCCGTCATCACTTAGGTGCGCTGGTCAAGCAAGGGCGACTCGAGCGGATCGGCGTGGGGCGCCACGCGGTCTACTCAACCCTCGGGTAACCGTTAAACGACTTGCCCGGCGAAAATCGAGCCCGGGTTCAAACACACGCGGCAAACGCCTTGGCTAAAAACCGGCGTGGCTTGCATCCCGGGTGCGTGCCTGCGATAGCAAGGTTATGCGAGACGACAGCCAACTTCGCTGGCCGACCTATCCAACCCGCGGGGTGATGCTCGAACAGGCCGTGCCGGCGCCCTCTGGTGGCGGAAGTGTCCATGTCCGAGCTGCCGACGGAACCGAATACCTCGATGCCATCGGCGGCATTGGTTGTGCGCCCTTGGGGCACGCGCATCCGCTGTGGGTCGCGGCGATTCACCGTCAGCTCGGGCGGTTGGCGGCCTCGGCCAATTCGTTTCACACCGCGCCCCAACAGCAGCTCGCGGCCAGGTTGATCGACCTGTTTCCGATTCCCGACGCGCGGGTCTTTTTTGGCACAACCGGCACCGAGGCGACCGAAGCGGCGATCAAGCTCGCCGTCCGTGCGACCGGGCGCAACCGCATCATCGCGTTTGAGCGGGCGTTTCACGGGCGCACCCTAGGAGCCCTGTCGCTCACGGCCAATCCGGCCTATCGCGCGCCGTACATCAGCTGTCCCGGCGAGCAGGTCGATGCGCCTGCATTTGTTCACAGTCGCGTCACCCGACTACCGTTTGGCGACCTCGATGCGGTTGCCCGAGCCTTCGCCGAACACGGGTCGGAGGTCGCCGCTGTCATCGTCGAGCCGATTCAGGGCGAGGGCGGTGTGTACCCGGCGACGCGCGAGTTTTTGCTGGGACTGCGAAAACTGTGTACAGACAACGGAGCCCTGCTCGGCGCCGACGAAATCCAAACCGGTGTTGGCAGGACCGGCAACTGGGCGGCATGGACAACCATCGTCGGCGACGACCCAGCTGACCAACCAGACATCCTGTGGCTGGCCAAGGCCCTCGGCGGTGGGTTTCCAGTGGCGGCCTGCCTCGCCCGTGCGAGCTGTGCCGAAGCCATGACCCGGGGGACCCACGGCACGACCTTTGGCGGCAATCCACTGGCCTGTAGTGCCGGGCTCGCAACCTTGCGGATCATCGAAGAGGAGGGCCTGCTCGCACGGGCAGCCGCACAACTTCCCACCCTGCAAAAGATCGCCGAGCAGCGGCCGATCGCGCGGGTCACTGAGATTCGCGGTGCGGGGGCAATGCTCGGCATTCAGATCGACCAGCCCAAGGATAAATCTGCGGGGGCTATCGGCACCCGCTTGATGCATGAGCACCACATTCTCGTGACCGTGTGTGGCGGCCATACCGTACGACTATTGTTTCCCTATGGCGCTGGAGAAGCCGAGCTGCGCCAGGTTTGGGATGCACTTGCAACTTGTTTGGAGACGACCTAAATGCAGCGACTTGCGCTTACTTTGGTGTGCCTTGGGTTGGGCGGGTGTGCCTCGCCACCGACCAATCCCGAGCCGGTGGTGCCCGATGCTGCCGTCAATCCCCAGCCGGAGTCCGACCCCGGTGCGGCCGAAGCCGCCGAGTCGGGCGAAGGGGCACAGGCGACGTCTGAGGCCGATGGCGAAGGCGAGCCCGAGTCAGGGGCGCAAGCGCCTGCTGACGGCGGTGAAACGGCGGGGACCGGTGGCGGCGACACGGGCTCAAACGGTGGTGAGACCACGCCCCCGGCCGATCCTGAACAAGGTGCTGATACAACCAAGTCCGCGTCCAGCCAGGTCAAGACCGAACCGAGCCTACCGGCGCCGCTTTATAAGAAAGTCGATAGTTCCTGCGGCCAAGATCCGGGGGTGGGTACCCAGGTCAAAGCCATGGCCCTGCCGACCACCTCGGGCAAAACCATCGACATCAAGTCGTACCGCCGTCGCGTGGTGTTGCTCAACTTTTGGGGCACCTGGTGTAAGCCCTGCCTCAAGGAACTCCCCGAGTTCTCCCGCCTGTACCGGCGCTACCGCAAATACGGCCTCACCCTGATTGCCGTGGCGACCGACGAAGAACCGGAAAAGGTCGACGAGTTCATCAAGCAGCGCAAGATCGCCGGCAAAATTCTGATTAAGGGGCAGCAGCTCGCCGACGATTACCGCAGTCCGAACTTCCCGTTTTCGTACGTGGTTGCGCCGGGGGGGAAGATCACCGGATCCTACCGCCGCTACCGGCCGGAGTGCATGGGTAAGTTGGAGCAGGACATCCGCGAAGAGCTGCTCAAGCTGCAAAAGTAGCGATTAGGAGTAACATCGCTGTAGGAGCGTGCGAGATTGCATGCTCCTACATTTTTTTTAACAGCGGTCGCCGTAGAGCAGTTCAAATAGCAGTTCGACGCCAGCGATCGCCGCTCCAAACGCACCCGTAAACGTCAGCTCGAAAATCGCCTGCTCGTCGAACCCCGCCTGTTTGAGTGCGGCAATGTCGTCGTCGGTAATCTTATAGGCCCATTGCGTCAGTTTTTGGATGTACGCATGGGTGGATGTGGGAACCGGGGCCTCCGGCCGGGTTGCGCCAAACCATGCCGCGGCATGGGCTTCGATCGCTTGGCGAAGGGCGGGTTCGGTTTGTCCATCTGTTGTAAGTACATTTTTACGGGCCACCTCGAGCTCAACCGGTCGCACCACCCCGTCGCCGCCGCGGACAAACGACGGCCGCGAACGCTTGCGCCCGAGCATATGTCCGGCGCGGTTGAGGACCTTGGCCAGTCGCCGGCGTTGCCCCGGTGTGGTCGGGGGAAAGTCGAACGCGTCGGCAAGCCGGTTGATAAAGTTAAAGTGAAACGCGACGTTTGCCGCATCTTCGATGTCGAGGTTGTTGAGCCCCGCGCTTCGAAGCTCGTGGAGGAGCGCTGTGTCGAGGTCCTGCGGGTGTTTGGTGAGAAACTCGCACAGCCGCAGCCCGGCTCGAACCCGGTCGCTGACGTCCGCAGTTTGCCAGTCTCTTAGGACATCTTCGATGGTGGCTTGTTCGATGTGCAACGCTGCGACCGCAGCGTGGGCATCAATTCAAAAGTGGCAGCGGTTGAGGTCCGAAACAAATGCCGCGAACAACTCGCTTTGACCCTTGGTCCAACTCGAGTGGGCCGAGACCCCGCGCGTGATATAGCGGCGTAGTGCCGGGTGCAGGAGATCGGGCCGGTAGGTAACGGCCAAAACCGGTGGCGGCTTAAATCCGAGCACACGATTGGCCACTGCCAGGCCGATTTTGGCAATCCACGGGCGCCGCCCACCATGTTCAAGATCGATACGCATAGACGTGAATAAGCTTAGAAAACCCTGTTAGGGCCGTCAAGCTACATTTGATAATAAAATGCATGTGCATGTATCTAGGCATCGGCGCAGCAGCGAAATCCGGTCGAATAGTCCCAGTGATACACGTTGTGGGCGGTTGTTTTGTACAGACAACCCGGACCGTTGATTTCGGTGTCGACATAAAACCCCCCGCGAAATGTGCCCTCCGGGTCGTCTGTCCATTCGTGCAGGTTGCCCATCATATCGTGGATCCCCTCGGCAGTTGTGCAGTTGGCATGGGCGCCCGTTTGGGCGAGGCCGGCCGGCAGCTGGTTGAGGCACGGGTGCCCGAGTTGCGACCAGATCCAGTCGGCGGAAGTTTCAAAGTACTGGATCGCGGGGTGGCACATTCGCGCGTCGTTGCACACCCCCGGCATAACTTCGTCGCCGTAGGGGAACACAGACTGACCTGGCCCCTGGCAGGCCCGTAGCCACTCGTTGTCTGTACAAAGACGTTTGCCGGCAGCCTCACACGCGGCCGAGGCACTGAGTTGATCGATGTACCCCTGTGGGATTGTTGCAGGTGCACTGATAGCGCGAACATTGGCGCCGTTGGGATGGGCATAGGGCGACCACGGGGCCAGGCTATCACCGGGGAGGACTTCGACCAGCGAGGCCTCCCAGCGGTCCATACAAAAGTCGGCGACAGCAGCCATACCTGCAGGACACCCTCCGAGGCCCGCGGGCGGCTCGGGAATGCCATTGGGTGCAGGAAAGGTCAGGTCGTCGCACATCGGAATCGGATTGGTCGAACAGTCATTGGGGTCGCCATCGCCATCACCATCGCCATCGCCATCACCATCGCCATCACCGTCGCCGTCGCCATCGCCGTCGCCATCGCCATCACCGTCGCCATCACCGTCGCCATCACCGTCGCCGTCACCATCGCCATCGCCATCACCGTCACCGTCGCCGTCACCATCACCAGAAGTCGAATCGCTCGACCCCTCAGACTCAACATGGGTGCTTTGAGATGCTGCAGTCGATGATGGGGCTGCGCCGGTTGTTTGCTGGGTTTCGGTGGTACCGGTTTCGCCTGTCTCGGTGGTTTCTTGGCCACAGGCGGCGAGCAGCGTGGCGAGGACTGGGAGCAGGAGAAAACGTGTATGCACATGGGTACCAAATCACAGGTACTGGCAGGCGCAAGTCTTCATGTGTGTGCATCTAAATCGCGGTGGCGGCCGGGCGGCCGGCAGGACACGTAAAATTGCCTGCAGGTGGCGAAAAACTGCTACGATCTGGCGATGGATGTGCGGTTTCACGTCGAGCTGGCACCCGCGAGGCAGCGTGCGCTCAACGAAATGGTGACGCCCCTTGTCACGCTCGAGCACGTGGTGCGCTGGAGCCTGACACTCGATCCCATCGAAATCGCTGACGTGATCAACCAAGACGAGTACACGGTCGACGTTGTGATGCCCTACCGCGACCTGTGGCTGGTGTTTGATAGTACGTGACTCGGGGCTGTGACGGCGGTCGCCGTTTGGCCACACAAACCCGATGCCGATGAGTTACTTGGTGAGCGCGTCGCCCGAGGTTGGCGCCCAAAGACGACAAGTACGCGATACGGCGAGTTGATTTTGGGGCATGCCTGCACGCAATTCGGCGGTTGTCCGCCACCTGGGGTTCGGCTCGAATAGTCCGACGAGCGGACTACCAGCGGTCGATGGTGGTCGACTCGCGCAACTCGACAAACACCTCGCCGGCCTCAAACTCGCCGGCGTCGAAGGTGCTCACCTCGACCCGACTCGCTGAAATCTCGAGTACCGGCGCTGCGCTTAAACCGAGATCTTGGAGGTCGAGGCTGTAGCTACCGGTATCGTGGAGGTTGCAAGTGATGTCGCCATCGCTCGAGTGGACCTCGACGATCGGGTTTTGTCCCCTCGGGTTCCACCGCAGTTCGATCACATCGGTGGTCAGCGGGGCCGGGCGGGCGCGAAACTCCAGTGCTGGTGGGAGCTCGGTGCGGTGGTGAAACCCCGGCAGGATTTCATCGCCGCTACCCTCGACTTCGAGGTCGATCACCTCGGCCCGTTGCAGCCAGTTGGGCACTGCATCATTTGTATAGGCATATTCGACGCCGTGCATCGAGGGTACAAAATCGGGGGTCAGCACCATCGGGACATCGATCGCCTGGGCGCCGAGTTGGACCCGGACCTGACCGGCATCGAGGAGTACCAACTCGTAGTTTTGTGGCGCGGCCTCGAGGTCGATGGCTTCGACATCTCGCAGGCTGTCGCTCGGTAGGCAGTTGCCCGGGGTAATCAGGTGTTCGGCCAACGGCCACAGATCGGCGCGGCCGCGCACCAGTGATTCATCGAGCCCACGAGCCTCGACAAACCGGGCGCGAATCTCCACGGCCCCGGCCTCGCCGCGCTCAGACAGTGGCTCACCGGTTGTTTCAATCAGTAGCTGGACCCGACCGAGGTGGTTGGGCTCGGCATCTGGTTCGACGTCGACCTCAAAGTCGCTGCGCTCGAGCGGCTCGTCGACGGTGCACGCGGTCGCCGCAATGGCAGCGACCACCAGCGCAAGCCATCGATGTCGGGAGCGGGGCATCACAACTGGTTTACCCCGCTGCGGGACCGCTGTCACGAAACCAGGAGGAACTTCGTCAGGTTGGCGACGGAGCTTCCTCGCGGGATTGCTGTGGTTGCGGCCGCGTGTCGCCGCCAGTGAGACATCCGACCTCGCAGACCACGCCAGATCTGTGGCAGGGCGATACCCTCCAGGCGATGGCGAAGTTGGATGCCGACAGCTGTGATCTTCTTGCGCACCTTGCACGCCTGTCACTGACACCTGCCGAGCGGGAGGTGTTTGCCGGCCAGCTGACCGACATTCTCGCGTACATGTCGAAACTCAAGGCGGTCGACATCACCGATGTGCCGGAGTTCCGCTCGCCGGCACCTCCCACGCCACCGCGCGCAGACAAGCCCGGGCCGATGCTCGAGCGTGCGCGCGCCCTCGCCGGGGCCGCCCACGTGCGCGAGGGACAGGTTGCCGTGCCCAAGATCCTGGAGGACGCCTGACGATGACCGACCTGACCTCGCTCACCGCCAGCCAGATCGCCCGGGGGGTCGGTGCTGGCCAGTTCTCGGTTGTTGACGTGGCCACCGCGTTCTACGATCGATGTACGTACATTGAGCCTGCGCTCCACAGCTACCTCACCCGGGTTCCCCAGGACCAGGTCATTCGCGCGGCCAAGGCTATCGACCTCGCCCGTGCCCAGGGTCGACAACTCGGTCCATTGGCGGGTGTGCCCGTTGGTCTCAAGGACATTTTTGTCACCAAAGATCTGGCGACGACCTGCGGCTCGCGGATGCTCGAGGGGTGGCTACCCCCGTACCAAGGGACCCACGCCCGGCGGGTGACCGAGGCCGGTGGGATCGTGCTTGGCAAACTGGCGATGGATGAGTTCGCCATGGGTTCGTCGAGCGAGAACACCCCATTTACAGTTGTGCAAAACCCCTGGTCAAAAGACCATGTTGCCGGTGGTTCGTCGGGGGGCTCGGCGGCGGCAGTCAGTGCGCGGACTGCCAGCGTGACCCTCGGCAGCGACACCGGTGGGTCGATTCGCCAGCCGGCGAGCCTATGTGGTGTGGTTGGCCTCAAGCCGACCTACGGCCGGGTTTCGCGGGCGGGTATGATTGCATTTGCATCGAGTCTCGACCAGGCCGGGCCGCTCGGCGTGTGTGTCGAAGATGTCGCCCGTACGCTGCAGGCGATCGCCGGTCACGACCCGGCCGACGCCACCTCACTCACCGACCCGGTACCGGACTACCTCGCGGCCTGTCAGGCGCCGGCTTCGGGTTTGCGCGTGGGGGTCGACCGGGCCGCGCTCGAGCGTCCCGGGCTACAACCCGAGGTTCGCCGCGCGTTTGAGCAGGCGCTCCTAGTCCTGCGCGACTGTGGGATGACAGTGGTCGACATCTCTCGGCCGCATGCCCACCTCGGAATTGCTTGCTACTACATTATTTGCTGCGCCGAGGCGGCCAGCAACCTCGCCCGCTACGACGGCCTGCGCTACGGGCCGCGGCACGGCGAGGGCGACCTTCAAGAGGTCTATCGCGCGACCCGGACGGCCGGGTTTGGCCCGGAGGTCAAACGCCGGATTTTGCTCGGTACCCATGTGCTGCGCGCGGACTGTTACGAGGAGCACTACGGCCGGGCGATGCGGGTTCGCACGCTGATTGCCGATGATTATACACAGGCTTTTGCAACCTGTGATTTGATCGCCACGCCGACCTCTCCGGTTGCCGGGATCGCCCGTGCGAGCACCGAGCGCGACCCCCTCGAACTCTATCTCAGCGACATGTTTACGGTGGGTGCCAACCTGGCCGGGCTACCTGCGATCTCCATGCCCGCGGGGTTTGGTGCGGGCACACCGGGGCTTCCCATCGGCCTGCAACTGATCGCCCCGCGGCTCGCCGAACCGACCCTGTTGGCCGCAGCCCAGGCATTTGAAAACCACACGACCTGGCATACTCGCCGACCCCCCGAACCGGAGGTGGGCTGAGGTGACGTCGCTCAAACCCATGTATCAACACCTTGTTCGCGGGCGGCATGTGTGCGCAACGAACCGTGGAGGAGCCGATGACTGTTGACGCCTATTCGCCGGTGATCGGGTTGGAGGTGCACTGCCAGCTCAACACCGCCACCAAAATGTTCTCACCCTGCGAGGTCGCGCTGCTGGCCGAGCCGAACACGGCAATTGATGCCTATACACTCGGTTTGCCCGGAACCCTGCCGGTCGCCAATGCTGCGGCCGTCGAATCGGCCGTCAAACTCGCACTCGCACTCGGCTGTGAAGTCGCCGGCGAAAGTCGGTGGGCACGTAAGCATTATTTTTATCCGGATCTGCCCAAGGGCTATCAAATTACCCAGTCTGACCACCCCTATGCCATCGGCGGTGAGGTTTTGGTGCCCGGCCCTCGCGGGCGCGAAGCCGAGACCACGAGCGTGCGGCTGACCCGGATTCATATGGAGGAGGATGCCGGGAAAAACATCCACCTCCCGGGCGAGCCGTGGAGTTTGGTCGACTACAACCGGGCCGGAGCGCCGCTGGTCGAGATCGTCAGCGAACCCGATATTCGCAGCGCCGACGAGGCCGCCCGCTACCTGCGATGCCTGCGGGAAATTGTCCGTTACCTCGGAATCTCGCAGGCCAATATGGAAGAGGGGACGCTGCGGTGCGACGCCAATGTGTCGCTCAAACAGCCCGGCAGCGACCGCTTGGGCACCCGCTGCGAGATCAAAAACCTCAATAGCTTTCGGTTTTTGGAGCTGGCCATACGCGCCGAGATCCGCCGCCAACGCGACCTGCTTCAGGCTGGACAAAAGATTGTATCTGCAACTCTTACCTACGATGTCGACCGCGACCGCACCCGGGTGATGCGGACCAAAGAGCAGGCGGCAGACTACCGCTATATGCCCGAGCCCGACATGCCGGTGCTGGTCATCCGGCCGGAGGTGGTGGCTCGCCTGCGCGAGCAACTACCCGAGCTGCCTGCGGCACGGCGGGCGCGGTACATCGCCCTCGGGATTTCGCCCCAGGACGCCGCGGTGATCACCGGTGAGCCTGAACTTTCGGACTACTTCGATGCTGCCCTCGCCAGCGGTGGCCCACCCCAAAAAATTTGCAACTGGCTCACCGGCGAACTGCTGGCCGCCCGCAACAACGATACCCGGCCACTTTCGCAGCTCCCGTTTGTACCGGCATGGCTCGGCCAACTCATTGGGCTTATCGACGACGGTACGATCTCGGGCCGCGCGGCCAAGGAGGTGTTTGCCAAAAGCTACGCCGAGGGGATCGAACCAGCGGCGATCGTCGCCCGCGATGGATATCGGCAGGTCCGCGATACCGGGGCCCTAGAGGCGATCTTGGCCGAGATCCTCGACCGTAGCCACAAGCAACTCGCGCAATACTACGGCGGCCGCCAACAGATCCGCGGCTACTTTGTCGGCCAGGTGATGAAGGCTACCCGTGGTCAGGCCGACCCAAAACTCGTACAAGAACTCCTGAGCAAGGCGCTGGCCGCCAGGGCCCCCGCGGCCGACTGACATGTTCGTCAAACTCTATGCAGATACATAAAAGTGTGACCTCGCCATGACCCAGACCCACCCGCAAATTCCCCTTTCTGAAGTTGGACTCCGCCCGGTCGTGCTGCGCGAGGACGGTCGTGCGCTGCGACTGCTGGACCAGCGGGCGTTGCCCAGCCAAGAACTCTGGCTCGAGTTCACCGAGGTCGAGCCGATCGCCAGGGCGATTGAGACACTGGTGGTTCGCGGCGCACCAGCGATCGGCTGTACGGCAGCCCTGGGACTCGCCGTGTGTAGCCTGGGGTTCCCCGAGGAGCCGGGGGCCTTTCGTCAGGCCTGCGCGGTGGCCCTCGAGCGGTTTGCCAACACCCGGCCAACCGCGGTCAATCTGTTTGTCGCAATCTCCCAGATGCGTGAAGTACTTGCACAGGCACCTACCTCGACGCCGGTGCCCAGGTTGCGTGAGCAACTCAAAACCACGGCGGTTCGCCATGTCGAAGATGACCTCGCAGCCTGCTTGGCAATGGGGGCCAACGGTGCATCCCTGATGCCCGAGGGGGGCACAATCCTGACCCACTGCAACACCGGCGCGCTCGCAACCGCGGGCTGGGGGACCGCGCTCGGGGTCATCCGCACCGCCCACCGCTGGGGACGTGGGATCGATGTGCTGGTCGACGAAACCCGACCCGTGCTGCAAGGTGCGCGACTGACCGCGTGGGAGCTGCAACAGGCCAACATCCCCGCGCGGGTGATCACCGACAGTATGGCCGGTGCACTGATGGCCCAAGGGAAGGTTGCAGCTGCAATCGTCGGGGCCGACCGGATTGCCAAAAACGGTGATGTCGCCAACAAGATCGGAACCTATACGGTGGCAGTGCTGTGCGCCCACCACAACATCCCGTTTTATGTGGCCGCCCCATGGACAACCATCGATCTGTCCCTAGAGTCGGGTCGTGAAATTCCCATCGAGGAGCGCGACCATAATGAAGTGCATATGCACGGAGGGACACGGCTGACCCCCGAGGGCATGGCAGCGTGCAACCCGGCCTTTGATGTCACGCCGGCCAACCTGATTCGTGCGATCATCACAGAGCGGGGGGTTCATGTCCCTGGTGAGCTTGTGTGAAGTAGCCGAAGCGGATGCGCGGGCTATTTTTGCCAGGCTGCGGCCCGAAAGCGGCTTGCAGTAGGTCCACTACAGCGTCGCCGCTTCGGGCTCGCACCCTGGCAAAAATATCACCGCGAATCGTGGTGCGGGCGTGGTGGTTTCGACTCGGGGGGCGTGGGGCGCAGTCGAGAGAGCGTCGCGGCTTCGGGCTCGCACCCTGGCAAAAATATCACCGCGAATCGTGGTGCCGGCGTGGTTGTTTCGACTCGGGGGGCGTGGGGCGTAGTCGAGAGTGCGTCGCCGCTTCGGGCTCGCACCCTGGCAAAAAGATCACCGGGAATCGTGGTGCGGGCCGACTAGTCTATGCGCCACCAGGCGAATAGTTGGATGAACTCGGCGAGGGCCATGGCGACGATTGATGCGTGGACGCCGATGGTGGCTGCGGTGAGGACAATGAGTAACGCTCGTAGGGCCACACCGGCGGCATCCCACGGTAGGAGGGATTTGGGGTTGTGGGCGACTCGGTGTTGGCGGCCCACGGTGTTGGCAAACCGGAGGGCGGCGAACGGGGTGCTCACGAGGATGAGCTGATGAAGCTCGAGGGCGATGGGCCACCCTGCGGCTGTGTCGAGCAGGTGGGCGAGCCATGGCCATGTCATTGCATATGCAGTTAATGCCACGAGTGAACCGACGGCAACTCCCCCGAGTGCCGACCACCGACGCAGGGTTTTGGCGGCGCCATCGGGGTCTTCGGCGGCGATTCGGAGAGAGACGACCGTGGCCGCGGCCGTTGGGACCATGAGTGCGGCGTTGACAAACAGCAGGGCGTAGTTGAGGCGGGCAAAGTCGCCTTCGGGGTAGAGGTGAGAGAGCCCGGCGTCGAGCAGGCCGAGGTTGACGTACAGCAGTGTGTCGAGCAGCAACCAGCGGGTGTGGTGGGGGTCTTTATTTGGTGTTTTGTTTGTAGAAGCAACTTGCTTGTCGTTCGGCGTGTTGGTCACCGAGTTGGCGAGGGCTGCTGGTATGAGGATAACTGCGCCTAGGAGCATGCCTGCGGTGATGCCGACGGTTGGCCCAAGTGCGCCTTGTCCGAGCCATAGGGCGCCGGCGATGGTCCCGAGGGGGACGGCCCATTCGAGGACAAACCCGCGGCGTTCAAATCCTGCCCGCTCGGCGAGTGCCCGAATCGCTCCGCCGTAGACGGCCAAGCCGACACCCGCGACCATTATCCACGGGGTGGGGCCTTGCCACAGCATGGGGTCGGGCCCGAGGACGGGTAGCAGGGCCAGGCTTGCCATTAAAAACATGTATAAGCATGTTTTTTGTTCGGTGTGCCAAAGGTCGCGTGCGCGGTGTTCGGGGCCGAGTACGATCCATCTCGCGCGGTACAGCGAAAGGCTTACACCACGGGCGACGCCGATGACGACGAGGCCGCGAAAAAACAGGTCTGCGGCGCCGCTTGCCCGCAATTCGCGGGCGATCGCAAACTCGCGGGCGACCCCCAGCAGTAGTGTCACCAACGACAGTCCGGCCATCCAGGCCAGGGTTTTGCGGTGACGGCTCATGGGCTTACGCGGAGAAGTGGATCGGTGCGGGGGCGGGGTTTTCGTGCGAACCTACGCCGAATTAAATGTGTATGCACTTATTTGCTGGGCAGGCAAACTCGCGGGCAAGGGTGCCGTTGCGGCGCAGCTTTTCTTCGTAGATCAAAAGGTCGATGAGCAGCGGGTACCACAGCGTGTGCATACCGGCGTGAAATAGCCCTGGCAAGCCATCGCGCCAGGCCCCCTTGAGGGCAACGGTGCGGGTGTAGTGCAGCCAGGGCCGCAAGAACAGGGGAAGTTTGTTGTAGAACCAACGAAGTCCGATCATCCGCGCGGCCTTGGTGCGCAGGCCAAAACCCTCGAGGGTGGGGCGGTGGCCGAGCTCGCCAAAATAGGCACGTGCCTCCTTTTCGGCATAGCGGATGTGCTTGTGAAACAACTGGCTCAGCGGGCGGGCGTCACGGTGAACTAAGCGGCTGGCCAGCAGCTCAACGCGCATCTGCGAGTCGTCGACGCGTTCGTTGATGCCGCGGGCAAAGCTCGCCCGCGCCGGTCGCATCAGCCGCAGCACCTGGGCGTCGCTGTACTCGCCGTGGATCAGGCGATGGCCGAGCACGCGAAAATCGAGGCGGACGTAGGCGCCGTCGAGGTCGTCGCGGGCGATGGCGGCCTCGATGTCGCGCCACAGGTCGGGGGTGAGTTCCTCGTCGGCGTCTAAAAAGAATACCCAGTGGCAGCGCTCGCCAGCCCATTTCAGGGCAAAGTTGCGCTGGCTGGCGTAGTCGACAAACGGATGCTCGAGCACGGTCGCGCCGTTTTCACGGGCAATGTCGAGGGTCCGGTCGCGCGAGCCGGAGTCGACGACGACCACCGGAGCCCGGCCAGCGACCGAGGCGAGCGCCTTGCCGAGGTTGAGTTCCTCGTCGAGTGTCAAAATTACGACCATGAGCTCGCTTTTGGGGGGATGGTCGTCCATTGCCAGCGACAGTAGCAGCTCCCGCCAAGAGACCAGAAATTGCCCGACAGTCCCGGTTGCTCGGTCCCGTCTCGGGGGTGACTGGGCGATGTTTTTCGGTCTGTGGCGAGGCAACTGGCGATTTTCGGCTATCTTGAGTCGGTGTGGACCACGCTTGTGACCCTTGGGCTCCTCGCTGCCAACCCGGCATTGACCACTGTGCCGCCCGAAGCGATGCCGGTGATTGGCGGTGACCTTGTCGAAGGGACGGCTTGGTCGAGCGTGGTCGCGGTCTATGTGACACATAGCGATAGCGAAACCGGCGAGCTTTGTACCGGGGTGTTGATAAGTCCCGAGATTGTGATGACGGCGGCGCATTGCCTGACCAATGTCATCACCCCAGACCAACTGACCCTGTTTTTTGGCCCGACGGTCTATACCCAGGAGGCTTCGCTCATCGGCTCTGCCAGTGAAGTCGGCCTCCATCCCGATTTTTGTCCGAGCAGCGAAGATTGCCCTTGGGACCGGTTTGATTTTGGTTATATCCGCCTGGTCGAACAGCTCAATGGGGTCGAGTTTATTGCGCCGCTCACCGACCAGGAGCAGTGGGATACCGCGGTTTTGGGCGAGGACGCGGCGGTGCGCTTGGTCGGGTTTGGGGCGACCCGGGACGTCGATGAAAACGACAACCTCATGATGGATGAGCTGGGCAACAAGCGCGAAGTTGTGCTGCCGATTCAGCGCTTTTCACCCTCGGGATACGAGTTTGTGGCCGGGGCGTCAGGGCGGGATTCGTGCAATGGCGATTCGGGCGGTCCGGTGTTTATCCAACTCGAAAATGGCGAATACCGGTTGTTGGGCATCACGTCGCGTGGGGTACCACCGTGCGGCGCAGGCGAGGGAATTTACGGAGTTGTGGCGACGGCGTTGCCGTGGATCGCCGAGGCCACTGGGGTCGATCTCGCCCCGAGTTGCCAGCAGTTAGACGATGCTGCGTGTTTGGATACCATGCCGCCTGAACCCGAAGAAGGTTGTAGTTGCATGTATTCGGCGAACGACCCGGGTGGGCTTGCCGATCTGTTGGTGGTCGTGCCGATGCTCGTGTGGCGCCGTCGCCGGTGAACCCGCGACCCTGTGCGGACGAACAGGTCCGAGACCCGATCCATAAACGGCCAGCGTCGATCAAGGTTACAGGCCAAGAAATTCTCGATCGCGGTCGAGATCTTCGGTCTGTCTTTTTGGCTAGGTTGGCACAAGGGCCGACAGGGAAATTGGCGGGCCCCGCAAACCCGCTTGGCAAGCCGACTTGAAGGGTCCAAACCCCGCAAACCCGCTTACTGTCACGCCGATGTTGCACGACCGTCCCCCCGGGCGAAAATTGATCTGTGATCACAACTGGATCCATGTGTGCCCGCGGATCGCACAACAGCTGCCAAACGGGCTGCGGGGCCGGGTGTGAAAAAAAACCTCCCCTGATCCCGGCGAGTTATCAATAAGGCCGGACAGGTGGGTTGCCCCGGGAGCACCTTGGCGAGTAGAAGACTTCGACCGGGGGTGGTCAGCCTGTGAACGTCTGAGGGGACGCCAGGTTCGGATGTAGATGTCCCGCCCCTGAATTCACAATTGTGCACAACGTGTGGACAACCTTTGTGGTTGCGCACGAAAGCGTTGTGCTCTCAACCCATTACAAATTTCCACAGCGGTCGCCGACGCTGTGGGTGGGAGGGTCATGGCCGATATCTGGAGCGAAGCACTGCACAGCCTGCAACCACGACTCGGGGCCCAGACATTCGATATGTGGTTGCGCCCGATCGCACTCCAGGAAATCCGCGGTCGTTCGCTGCATCTCCACGCGCCCAATCGCTTTATGAAGGAGTGGTTTGAAAACCACTACCTGAGCGTGGTGCTCGATGAGATCAAGCGAATGACCCACTCGGACTACACGGCCGAGATCGAGGTGCAAGAACAGGCGGCTGCCAACACGCCGCGTCGCGCACCCACCGAGCCGGTCGCTGCCGTCGAGGTGCCAGCCCAGCCAGCCCCACAACCGACCAAGCCTCCGGTTTCGACCCTGCGACCGCGCCTGTCGGCACGCTATCGCTTCGATAACTACATCAAGGGTACGTCCAACGAACTCGCCGCTTCGGCGGCATGGGCCGCAGCCCAGGAACCGGGCAAGCGCTTCAACCCGCTGTTTATCTACGGCGGGGTCGGCCTGGGAAAAACCCACCTGCTGCACGCGGTCGGTCGCCACATCGCCGAGCATCGACCCGAGTTGCGGATTTGCTACCTCAGCGCCGAGCAATTTATGAACGAGTTCATCTCGGCCGTGCGCTGCAATCAGTTTGATGCGTTTCGCAGCCGCTATCGCCACGACTTAGATGTGCTGCTGATCGACGACATCCAGTTTATCGCCGGGCGCGACCGCACCATGGACGAGTTTTTCCATGTGTTCAACGCGCTGTACGAGGCCGGCAAGCAGATTGTCGTGACCGCCGATCGCGTTCCCGCCGACATGAAGGGCATGGAGGAGCGCCTGACCTCGCGGCTCAACTGGGGGTTGGTCGCCGATATTCAGGCGCCCGACCTCGAGACCCGGGCCGCGATCCTCCGGCAAAAGGCCGATCACGACCAGATCCGAATCGACAACCGGGTGTTGCTGCACATCGCCAGTTTGGTGCGCTCGAACGTGCGTGAACTAGAGGGCGCGCTGCTGCGGGTGACGGCATTTGCCGAGCTACGGGGCGTGCGGATCACCGAGGGCTTTGTCAGCGAGGTGCTTGGCGGGGTGACGCCGAGCCAAGCGACGGCTCCGGTGACAATCGAGCGGGTGCAAAAGCTCGTCGCCAGCCATTTTTCGGTCAAAATCGCCGATCTCAAGGGGCCGCGACGCCATCGCAGTATCTCGCGTCCGCGAATGATTGCGATGTACCTGAGTCGCGAGCTGACCGGGGCGAGCTTTCCGGAGATAGGACAGCGGTTTGGCGGCAAGGATCACTCGACCGTGATCAATGCCTGCAAGCGGATCACCAGTATGCAGGCGAGTGAGCCCGATATGCGCAACACGGTCAGCTCGCTGCGGGAGCAGCTCACGGGTCCGTTGCTCAACTAGGTTTGCATAGGGTTCGGCCCGGACCGCGAAACATTGGGCATACTCCAACCATGATCGAGACTGTCGAGCTCACACGCCCCGACGATTGGCACCTCCACCTGCGCGATGGCGCTGCGCTGCGGGCAGTCGTGCAGCACACCGCCCGTCAATTTGGTCGGGCGATTGTGATGCCGAACCTGCGGCCGCCGGTCACCGACACCGCGGCGGCAGGTGCCTACCGCGAGCGGATCCTTGCTGCCCTCGATGCCGTTGGCGGTGGTGACTTCTCGCCGCTGATGACCCTTTACTTGACCGACAACACCCCGCCTGCCGAAATCGGCCGAGCGCGAGCTTCGGGCTTTATCCATGGGGTCAAACTGTACCCGAGTGGGGCGACGACCAATTCGGACGCCGGGGTGACGGCGGTCGAGCGGGTGTATCCGGTGCTCGAGGCGATGCAAGCCGAGGGCATGCCGCTGTTGGTTCACGGCGAGGTCACCCACGATGCAGTCGACATCTTTGACCGCGAAGCTGTATTTTTGCGCGAGGTGCTCGCACCTTTGGTCGACCGTTTCCCGCGGCTAAAGGTCGTGCTCGAGCACATCACCACGGCCGAGGCGGTGGCGTTTGTCGAGCAGGCTCCGAAAACGGTTGCCGCCACGATCACCGCCCACCATCTACTGCTCAACCGCAACGCGATGTTGGTCGGCGGGATTCGGCCGCACAGCTATTGCTTACCGGTGCTCAAGCGCGAGCGACATCGGCAGGCTTTGGTCACGGCGGCCACAAGCGGCAACCCCAAGTTCTTTCTCGGGACCGACAGTGCACCGCACGAGCGAGGACGCAAGGAGTCGGCATGCGGGTGTGCCGGGGCATTTACCGCCCATGCCGCGCTCGAGCTCTATACCGAGGTATTTGCCGAAGCTGGCGCACTCGATCGGCTCGAGCCATTTGCCAGTTTTCACGGACCCGACTTCTATGGCCTGCCGCGCAATACCACAAAGGTTCGCCTGCATCGAACTGCGTGGACAGTTCCGGCGAGTTATCCGTTTGCGGAGGGCGTGGTTGTGCCGCTGCGAGCTGGCGAAACTGTGACCTGGAAGTTGGCCGAAACGGGTTGTTAAACCTTTAAGGTAGCGGTTGGACAAACTGGTGGCGGTCAGGCGTAGTGGCGAGGTGCCCACCACTCTTCTGTTCATGCAAACTCCCGCATTGCCCGCGGGCGTGTTATAGGCGGCGGCCATGGAGATCTGCATTCTCGGTGCTACCGGTCTTGTCGGGCGAGAGCTCATTCCACTGCTTGCACGCGCCTGGCCGCAAGCCAACCTCCATCTGTTTGCCAGTCGCGACCAGACACTCGAGTTGGGTGGCCGCAGCTACCCTGTTGGTGCGGCGACAAGGCTCGAGCAAGACGGCGCCCCACGTGGGGATCTCGCATTCGTCGCCCTAGACGACACCCACAGTGCCCGGTACGTCCCGCGCCTGCGTGAGCTCGGCTACCGCGTGGTCGACAAGAGCAACACCTATCGCCTCAACCCCGAAGTTCCGTTGGTGGTCGCGGGCGTCAACGACGGGATTGTCGACGAGCAATGCACGCTGGTCGCCAACCCCAACTGCACAACGATTCCGTTGATGCTCGCAGTTGCTCCATTGCGGCAAAAGTTCGGCCTCGCGTCCTTGGCTGTCGCCTCCTACCAAGCCATCAGCGGGGCTGGGTTGGCAACGCTCGATCGGTTTATTGCGAACTCCCTTGCCGGCTATGCCGGCGATCGGCTCGGCACCGCGTTTGAGGCCACCGGCTATGCCGGCAATACTGTTCCGCACAACGGCAAGACCGACGCCAGTGGCTACTCCTCAGAAGAGCGCAAGATGATGCTCGAGAGCGCTAAAATCCTCGGCATGCCGGGTTTGCCGTTTTCGGCTCAGTGCGTTCGCGTGCCGGTTGCCGTCGGCCACTACGAACAGGTTTGGATCGAGTTTGAAGAGGCGACGACTGTGGCCGACATCGAAGCTGTGCTCGCCGGCAACCATCCGTTTTTACGCTTCCTGCCGGGTGCGGAGGGGGCTGGGTTGTCCGCGCGCCATTGCCTCCAGGTCCGCGACGAGGCGTTTGTCGGTCGGGTGCGAAGCGACCTGCGAGATCCGGATGGTCGTCGGTTTTGCCTGACGGTGGTCGCCGATAACCTCCGTCTAGGGGCGGCGACCAACGCCGTGCGCATTGCCGCACGATGGTTCCCGGTCGCCGACCCAACCCTGCAGGTCGGGTAGTACTCGGTCCTGTCGTTTTTGTCCGAGCGATCCTAATGTCTCTCACGCAATGGCCGACTCGGTGAACCTGCGCGAGCATCTCCTTAACTTGGTCGAGGCCGCGGGCTCGCGTGGCATCACCATGGGTGCATTGATCGATCGTGTCGATGCCGAGGGGTTTGCCGTGCAGGCGGCCGAGCTCGAGGTTTGGCAATTGTTGGCGACACGGGAGATCACCCCGCATGGGTTTGTCTGCCGGGTAGTACGCAGCCGCCATCGTCAACGTCGCAGCTATGAGCTGCTGCTGATTCGCTGGTCGCCCGAGCAAGATCGGCAGCTCGACCTGCCCGAGGTACCGCGGTGACCGTCAATCCCCGCTGGCCCGCGGTCGCCGCGCGCAGCCATATCGTCGCCCCAACCCCAATGGACGAGGGCCTATTTGTCGCCCTCGCGCCCATGGACGGGGTCACCGACGCGGTCTACCGCGAGTTGCTCACCGACTTGGACAACGGGCGCAGCGGGATCAGCCTGTGTGTCTCGGAATTTGTCCGGGTTGTCCGCGACCCGGTCCCGCCGAAGGTCATTCGCCGACACTGCCCCGAAGTCGACCACGGCGGGACCACGCGTGCTGGGGTGCCTGTGTTCGTCCAGTTGCTCGGTGGACTACCGGCACCGATGGCCGAGACCGCACGACGAGCCGCGCAGATGGGGGCGCCCGGAATCGACCTCAACTTTGGATGCCCGGCCAAGACCGTCAACAATCACGACGGCGGGGCAACTTTGCTGAAAACACCGGCGCGGATCGAAGCGATCACGCGTGCGGTCCGCGATGCCTGTCCGCCCGAGGTGCCCGTGACCGTCAAGATCCGGATCGGCTGGGACAGTGCAGATCAGATCGAAGACATCGCGCGCGCGGCCCAGCGTGGTGGGGGTGCGTGGCTGACGATCCATGCGCGAACCCGCAAGCAGTTGTATCGGCCACCGGTGCATTGGGATGCGATCTCCCGCGCGCAGGCCGCGGTACCGGGGATGCCGGTGGTTGCCAACGGCGACCTGCTTCGGCCGGAAGATCTCCATGTTTGTGCGAAGATCTCCATGTGTGAAGCATTCATGATCGGGCGCGGCGCGATGGGTGCCCCTGCGCTGTTTTCACGGATTCGTGGATGGCGAGGAAAGTCCATGGAGATCTCAGAATTTGCAGATCTCTTGTGTACCTATCACGATGCGTTGATCGCCGCGGGTCGGACCGACAAACAAGCACTTTGTCGCGTCAAGCAATGGTTGCGGATGGGTGCTGCGACGCGGGCTGACGTCGGCTGGATGTTTACCCACCTCAAGGTCATGCAGGCGTGGGAGCCCGTTTGTGACGTGCTGAAGCGGTGCCGCGCGGGCGAGCGACCGTTCGCCCAGGAGTTGTCGGCAACTGGCTAGAAACGTTGTTTTGTTGGCTGTGGCTTGTTGACTGTGCAACGTCTATTGCGGAGCCGCTGGCTGTTTTGAGGGTGCCGCTTCGCCCAGTTCGTCGGCATCGCCGCCACCATTGGCTTGTTTGATCAGTGCCTTGGCTCGTCGGGCGACGCGCAGGCTACTGTCTTTGGCCAGCTCGCTGAGCTCAGGCAGTTGAGCGGCCTTGTTGGCATCGATTTTTTCGAGCCCGATCAACGCCTGCAGACGGACCTCGGCCTTGCTGTCAGAAAGTGCACGTACAAGTGTTCGCCAGCTTCGGACCTCGCGCAGGTTGCCCAGCGAACGGATCGCGGCTGCCCGTTTTTCCCAGCGCTCGTCGAACGTCGCCGACAGCAGCTCGCTGCGCAAAACCTTGCCATTGGCCACATAGCCCGCGGTCTCGAGGGCGGCGACCTGGACATCGAATTTCTCGTCTTTGAGGCCCACGCGCAGGCCCTTGAGGTCGTATGGAGATTTGCTGTGACGCATGCACCGAACCAGGGCGAGGCGGACATCTGGATCGGCCTCGATCACCAACAGGTGCGAGGCGGCTTCCTCCCAATCACCACCGGTCATGGGCAGGGCCTCGGCAATTGCCCGGCGGACCTTGGGTTTTTCTTTTTCGCTGATCAATCGGTGTAACAGCACGGAAGCGACCCGTGGGTCTCGCAGACGCTTATCGGTATAGAGAAGTCGTCCCGAGCGGGTTTTTTCGTCGGGTTGCAGGTTCATCACCACATCAAACGCGGCCCGGTCACGCGACTTGAACAGTTCGAACTCGATGTTCATGCGCTGCTGCCAGGTCTTACTTGCAAGGTCTGCGGTGCGGTGGGGCGGGGCTGTTGTCCGGGCCTGCAAGTTTGTATTCGACGCAGGGTTTGCCGGAGGTTGGCCCGTGGTTGCCGGCTCGCCGGGAGTCGCCATAGGGTCGAGCAACCCGGGTTGCGTGGTCGACGGTTGTCCGGGTTGCGGTTGCGAGGGTTGCACCCCCGTCGGAGGTTGGGTGCCCGGGGCCGTGGTTGCGGGTGTGGTCGTCGACGTGGCACAACCAGCGGCCATCGACGCGGCCAAACAAAAGCCGATACATGAGCGATAGAACATGGTGCTAGGGTCATCATGTCTAACCAGCCGGGCACTGTCGCTGGTTAAGATCGACCTGTGGTCACAGGTGCACGCCCTCCCACTCAGCAAAATTTTCTGTCTTCATAACCATGTGTTTTGAGACATGTCTTTAGATTGTTCGGAAACTGGCGCGCCAGCGATGTTGCGTGCGCCGACAACTACGCAGTAAAGCTCATGTGCGCACATTTCTTCGGGGGCGGCGGGAAGGGCTCGATGCGCATACACACATTGGTGACGACGTAGGTCCAGCGACCTATCTACACAGCGCTGTTCGCGGGCGCTGGTGCCAGCCGGTCGATATCCGCCAAAAACTCGGAGATCACCCCCTCGTGGGTGGAGAAGCTACACATCAGCCGTGCGACCGTGCCGACCGACGAGGCAAATGGGTAGTAACCGTGGCCTGCGGCCCGAAGTGCCTGGTCGAGCTTTGGTGGCAGGGGTACAAAAACGCCGTTGGCTTCAACTGGAAACGCCGGCTTGAATCCACGTTTTTCCAGCCCGGCGGCGAGTTTGGCTGCGAGTTGGTTGGCGTGATGGGCGTGGGCAAGCCAGCGATCGTCCGCGAGCGAGCGGAGAAATTGCCCGGATACAAATCGATGTTTGCTCAACAGGTGTCCCGTCGACTTGCGTAAAAACGGGAACCGCGCACAGGCGCGACGGGTTTGTTCGACCCCGGTTTGCGGGAACAGCAAGACCGCCTCGCCAAACGCAAAACCATTCTTGGTCCCGCCAAAGGTCAGGGCATCGACCCCGGCATCGACCGTCAAAGCGCGGCAGGCTTCGGTTGCGCTGAGACCAAACCGCGACATCACCGAGGCGACTGCGTTGGCAAACCGCGCCCCGTCCACATGCACGCGATAGCCCCGCTCGTGGGCGAGTGTACACAGCTGCCGGACCGCATCCGGCGTGTACACCGTGCCGAGTTCAGTGACATTGGTGATCGTCAATACGCCCGGCGCGGGTTCGTGAACATCGCCGCGACCACCCGAGGTCGCGCGGTCGAGATCCGCCACCGTGATCCGGGTTGGGTCGGTCGACGGGGTGATCGCAGTGGTCCGGCACAGGGTGATCCGCTCGGGTGCCGTCGACTCATCGTCGTTGTAGTGCGAGTAGCTGTGGCACAGGACCCGCTGCCATGGCTCGGTCAGGGAGGCGATCGCCAACGTGTTGGCCGCGGTCCCGGTGGCGACAAAAAACACCGCCGTCGGTTCGCCAAACAACCGGCGAAACGCGGCCACGGCCTGGCTCGTGATCACGTCATCGCCGTACCCGACCGCATACCCAGCGGCCATTTCAGCCAGCGCAGCCGCGGCCTCGGGGCAAAGTCCAGCATTGTTGTCCGAGCGCAGGTTCACCATGGTCGGCGACAGCCTAACCCGATCCCGGTGCCATCGCCGAAACTTCCCGCCCACCTCGCGGGTGGCAAATCCAACTCGGCTTGAGCGATCGCCTCGGTTTTTCGCTACCCTGCTCGCTGATGCCTCCACAACTCTCGGCGTGGATCCAAGCGATGCGGCCGTTGGCCCAGGTCAACCTCGCGGTCCCCCTCCTGCTCGGACAGGCCATGGCGTTTGCCTGGCGGGGGAGTTTTTCGTGGACACTGCTTGCATGGACCCTGGCGATGTCGGTCACCTGGCATCTGCTGATCGTGTTTGCCAACGACTACGCCGACCGCGAAGCCGACCGCCTCAACACGACCTACAACGAATTTTCCGGCGGCTCGCGGGTGATTCCCGAGGGCAAGCTACCGGCTTCGGCGCTGGCCTGGGCGGCCGGTGCCAACCTCGTGCAACTCGTGGTGATCACTGTCTACTGCGCGCTCGCCTACGAGCGTGTGTTGCTCGTGCCGCTGGTTGCCGCCGGCTTGGTCCTGTTGTGGGCCTACAGTTTTGGGCCGCGGATTTCCTATCGCGGCCATGGCGAGACACTGCAGGGGATCGGCGTTGGCATCATTCTCCCGCTGGTCGGCTATGTGATGCAAGCCGGCGACTTGCAGGGTTTTCACGAGTACGCCTTGGTTCCCTGTTTTTTGGTTGCAGCTGCAAGCAATATCCTGACTTCGCTGCCCGACTACCCGGCCGACAAGCAGGCGGGTAAACGCACCTATGCGGTCGCGCGCGGGCAATACCTCGCCCGCCGGCATTTTTTGGAGTTGGTTGTGATCGCCGCAGCTGCCACGCCATTTGTCCTTGACGGGTGCATGTGGCAGGTCGCAATCGCCGTCGCGATTCCTGCCCTCGCTGTGCTCTCGACCTGCATTCAGTTGCTCGGTACCGCCGATGCCCGTGACCACGACGAATGTCGGGCCTTTGTCATTCGCGGGGGGGCGGCCACCAACGTGCTGCTCGTCAGTTGGGCGCTTGCCTTGGTTGGCTTTCGCCTGTTTGGTTGAGTTACCGGAGTAGAGACCTGCGATTGTCAGGTTCAACGTGCGCGATGCAGGGGGTAGGCCCCGCGGTACTGGCGTTCGACCGCCAACACAGTGCCGTTGGCATCGACGACATCGTCGTTGGATGGTGGGCGCCACTGGGTAGCTGCTCGATCCAAAATCCATGCTCATACACAGGTTTAAGCGGCTGGTTGATAGCGGCAACATCGGGGGGCGGGTCGTTGGTCCGCCCGTAAACCGCACCGTCGAGGCGAAACAGCTGCCCTAGCCGCCAGGTTAACCCGTGCGGCAAACATCTTGACTGGCTATTCCAGCCATCTGATGGCAGCAGGTCAGTGCATAGGCAAATGTTACCGGATCGTGGCTACCGGCGGCTAGGGTGGCCAGTGCTGCGTAGCCATCGGCGTGGGGCAGGACCTCGTTGGTTGCGAGTTGCCACAGCAGTTCATGGGCCTTGATCGGCTGGTCGGCAACGAGCGATTCGGCATAGCTCGCGGTAATCCGAGGGTCCTGGGGCCACATTTCGTGGTGCGCCCGCAGACGGTCGCGCGCCCATGCCAGGTTCTCTTCGCGCGACCGGTTTTCGTGGTAGCTAATCGCCCCTTTGCTGCGGACGATTGCCGAGGCCAGCACCCGCTGGGCGGGGAAAAACAAGGGGCGATAGCTGGCCTTGGGCGGCAGGCGTAGGAACGTAAACAGCGACTTGGCGAGACGTGCCGCGTGTCCGTAACGACCTGTCCTTAACAGCTTCTCGGCCTTGGACAGCCTGGCCGTGCGGGCTTCGGGACTGAGCACGGCGTTGCCACAGGCGGCCGCAGGCAACGGACGAACCAGGCTCGACAGTCCCGCAGCCACGACAACGACGAGCCACAAAAGCGGGGCGTAGCGTGTTTGTCGTCGCATGGGTTTTGAAACGTCGAGCGACGCGACATGGTTCAATCGCCAGCAACAAAAAACCGAAGTGACACATGGACACCTCGGTTCGTGACGGCTGCCGAGCAGCCGGGTGCGCGATTCGATCGCTCAGCCGAAGTAGGCCGGGGCCTGCCCTGGTTTCCACTTAATGTTGCAGCCGATGCTCGGCGTCTGCTCGCTTGTCACCGGGCGTCCGCCCAACAGCGCTTGTAGGGCACCACGCAGGTCCTGGCCGGTCACCGGTTTGCCGTTGTTGGGGCGGCTGTCGTCGAACTGGCCGCGATAGACCAGCTTGTAGTCGCCGTCGAACAGGTAGAAGTCGGGGGTACAGGCGGCGCGATAGGCCTTTGCCACCTCCTGGGTTTCGTCGAACAAATAGGGAAACGTGTAACCCTGCTCGGCGACTTCGGCCGCCATCCGCTCGGGGTTGTCGGCCGGGTACTTGACGACATCGTTGCTGTTGATCCCGTACATTGCCACTTTGTTGGCCTGACAGTCGCGCCCGAGGGCGGCGAGGGCCTCGCGCAGGTGGACGACAAACGGACAGTGGTTGCACATAAACACAACCACATGGGCGGGAGCCTTGGTCTCGTACAGGGATACCAGCTTCCCGTTGGTGTCCGGCAAGCGAAACTCCGGGGCCTTGGTCCCGAGGGGAAGCATTTGCGAGGGGGTCATGACCATGGGCGCACGCTAGCCCAGGCGATGGCCTGACACAAGTACCAATCGCGGATTGCAGGTGTGCCTGGCTGGTCTGCCCACACACAATACATGAAGATGCAAGTACCCAGGAGCATGCTCGCCAACTCGCCTAGCGATGCTGACGGCGCCAGGCTTGTACGCGGGTGAGCAACTCGCTGTCTGCGAGATTTGCCGCCCTCAGGTTTTGCTCGACAGTTTGCGCCTGGGCCTTGGCCGCGTCCCGATCGGGCAGGTTCCACAGCGCGCGGGCGTAGTCAAACCGCAGGCTCTCGAGGGTTTCGACTTCGAGGGTCTCCGGGGCGGCGACCTCGAGCGCGCGGGCGAGGTAGACGGCGGCCTTGTCGTAGGATTTATTTGAGTATGCAATATTCCCGAGACCATGCAGCGGGCCTGAAAGGTCGCTGTGCTGGGGACCAAAAGCCTGTTCACGGATGCGCACGGCCCGGGCAAAGCGCGTGCGGGCCTGTTCGAGATCACCGCGGGCGAGCGCCTGTTCGCCGAGGCTCGTCAACGGATGGGCAAGCAACGGGTGGGTGTCGCCGTAGGCCTGTTGCCACACTTCGAGTGCAGCTTGATACCGGGTTACGGCCTCGTCTGGATGGTTTTGCGCGACCTCGACATCCCCGAGGTTTTGGTAGGCGTAGCCGAGGTTGGGGTGGCGTTCGCCAAACACCCGCCGGTCGATCGCCAACGAACGTTCGTAGTGGCTGCGGGCCTCCTGTGGCCGTTGCAACACCATCAGCAGGGTAGCGAGATTGTTGTGCACCATCGACGCCTCGGGGTGGTCGGCCCCGAGGCTTTTCTCAATCAGTGTAAGTGCATGTTGGTAGTGCTGCATCGCCGCGTCGTCGTGCCCAAGGTCCTCCTCGAGTGCGCCCAAACTATTGAGAATTTTAGCGAGGTTGGGGTGGTCAGGGCCAAGGGAAAGTTTTGTCAGCTCGAGTGCGCGGCGAAAATCCTGCTCGGCTTCGGTGAGCTCGAGTTGCAGGTAGTAAACCCCGCCGCGACTATTGAACGCCCGGGCGACGTCCGGGTGGTTGGGGCCCAGGCTGCGTTCGAGTAGGGTAATCACCCGGTTGCTAAACTCGAGTGCACGCGGGTAGTCACCCTGGTCGCGGTAGGCAATGGCAATGCCCCCGAGGGCGCCGGCCAACCTCGGGTCGTCCTCGCCAAAGGCTTCGAGGGCGAGCTTCAGGGCCCGGCTGTGCAGAGTTTGTGCCCGCGCCGGTGCCCCCTCGGACAGGGCGAGTTTACCTTGTATATTCAAAAGACTGGTACGCAGCGCACTGTTGTCGGTGGTCATGCGGTCGACCAACGCCTGCGCATGCCGTTCCCAGCGGTGGGCCCCTGGATAGTCGGCGAGAATACGATGGAGGTCGACAAGTGTGGTCGCAGCCTCCGTTCTCACCCCGTCGTCGGCACTACTCTCACTGACGAAATAGGCCTGCTCGAGCTGCGTGAGCGCGGTCTGGTAGTTGCCAGAACGGATATGCAACCTGCCCGAGAGCAGTCGCATCGCGGCGAGTAGGGGCCCAAAGTCGAGGGCTTCGACCTCGGGGCTGATCGTTTGCAGTTGGGTGATCGCCGGTTGATAAAGCCCCGTGTGTAGTTGGGTCCGCGTCGCTCGCAGGACCCCGCGCAGACGTTCGACCTCGCCGGCAATCTCAGGTTGTGCGAGCGTGCGCGGGTCCTTGAGGTTGCGTGTATCATCACATAAGTCGAGGCTGGGCAGGGCACCGACCGCCGTCACCGCGTGTTCGACAACCGCCGGCGTGGGCGTTTCGAGGACTTGCGTGAGCTGCTTGAGGTCGTCGAGGTTGTCGCGCAGGCAGGCCATACGCAGGTCGAGCAGGTGCTCAGACTGGGCTCCATGAACATGTGTAGCTGCACACACTTCGTTGTGGTGCGCGGCCCATTCGTTGGCATAGGTCTCGATCCGCGGGGCGAGCAGCTCCCAGGTTTCGCGGGCAAACGAGACACCACTTTGGTCCATCGCTGCGGCGAGTTGCTGGCGGCGCGCGCTGTCCCAGATCCCGGCGAGTTGTTGGTGACCACTCGAGCAGTCGGGCCCGGGCTTGTTGCCGAGCGCAACGCGATAGCCATAACCCCCGAGCAGCAGCCCGGCGAGCGCGGTGGCGGCATACATCATTCGCCGGCGGTTGCGTCCCGGGTCGCGGTCGAGCTCGGCGAGCAGCTCGTCCATACTCGGGTAGCGGTCGCTGGGGCGAACTTCGAGCCCCCTTGTAAGTACACGAAAAACCCACGAGGGCACCCGTGCCGTCACCGGGGGGTCAGGGACCCGACCAGCAATGACATTTTTTTTGAGGGTTGCCAGGGTTTTGCCGCGAAACGGGCGTTTGCCGTAGAGGGCTTCATAAAGGGCCACACAAAAACTAAATTGATCGCTGCGGGCATCGGCCGGTTTGCGCATCAATTGTTCGGGCGCCATATAGGCTGGCGTACCCGTCAGGTTGCCGGCCCGGGTGAGTTTGAGGCTGCCGAAATCCGAGCGGGTAATGTCGGCCGAACGCAGCAACTCGTTTTCGTCGAGTTCAACGGTGGATGTGACCTCGGTGCGAGCCAGGCCAAAGTCCAGCACCCGCACGCGTCCATCGTCGTCGATCAGGGCATTTTCGGGTTTAAAGTCGCGGTGGGTAATGCCGGCTCGGTGGGCCGCCGCGAGGCCACGGCCGGCCTGGACAAACGCAGCCAAAACCTCATCAAAGCGCCGCGACTTTGGACGCTCACGCAGCCATGCCTTGAGCGTCTTGCCCTGGATAAACTCCATGGCGATAAACACCTGGCGATCGATGGTCCCCACATCAAACACCGAGGCGACATTTGGATGGGACAGGCGGGCCATTGCCTGGGCCTCGCGAAACAGTCGGGCCCGTGCCGTCGATTCGCGGGAGGACTGGGTGAGTGTGGGGTGGAGCAGTTTGACTGCGACCTTGCGGTCGAGCTCCGGATCGTAGGCCGCGTAGACAACGCCCATGCTGCCGCTGCCGATGCTATCCAAAACCAAAAATCGTCCGATTCGCGTCGGCCTGTCCGTGGGTTTGGCCGCCGGAGTGGTGGCCCCGGCGCGGGCTGAGCGATCCATGGTCATCGGCGATGCAATAAGATTTTAGACATGTCCTTAGAGTAAGATTATCGAGAAAGTTCCGCCGAGGCGACGGGTGAACTTGGGAGCCCCGACCATACGGGCGAAGACGCCGAGGCCTGGCCATAAGCGCATGGTTGGGCAAAGCTACGGGCGAAATTGCGGGCCTAGGCGCGGATTTGCTAGCGTCAAAACCATGACTATACATATAAGTCTGACCAGAAACGTCCAGGCACAAAAGCTGCGAGGTGTGCAGCTCCGCGCGCGTATTGTGCATACAAGTAGTGGGATTCGCTACGGTTGCTCGCGCAGGCGAAGATCGTAGCGGTCCCCAAACTGTTGCACAATCAAGTAAATTGGCGGCTGGCTGGGAGCGAGCGCGAACAATGGCCCCGGATCGAACTGTTGCGGCTGCTGGCGCAGGGGAGCGAGGGCCGCGGCGTCCACCGCAATTTGGGCAGCGACCAGGTGCTGCTCGGCTTTGGCGTTGGGAGTCAGCGCCCCGCCAAACCCAGCGATGGCATTGCCAGCATCCGCTCCGATAAGCCCATATACGGCACCCACCTGGGGGTTACTGGCAAACGCAATGCGCAGGCGACCACGCTCGTCGAGCAGGGGCGCAAGCTGGGGACCGACGGCGTTTTTGATGCCAATGATCGTCAGCAGGTGGGCCGAGCCCTGCTTGCGAAGGCCGATTTGGGGGACGTTTTTGGCAAACATCCGCAGCATCGAGAGGTTGCCAATCGCGGTGTTGAGCGTCGCCAGCAGGGCCCGCTTTGACTTGTCGGGATCATCGCTACCAAACCCAAATGCGAGATGTCCCTTGGGACCGATGCCAACAAAGACCTTGCCGTTCCACGAGCGCAAAACCGTACTCGCTTGGTTGACGAGTTTGCCCAGCACCATCTGGGCGGCAAAGCCCGCCTTGTCGACCTGGCGCTTGAGCTGCCCGATCGTTTGCTTGACCCAGGTGCGGTGTTCCGACCAGCGTGCGGTGGCACCAACGGCCAGCCCGGGAGCTGCGAGCAACCCGGTGAGTGCACCCGGCGACAGCTGGGTATCGAGCGGACCGCCCGGGCCGAAATAGGCGGTGACGGTGAGATCTTTTAGCTGCGTGCCGGCAACCTCGACGCTCGCAAACGGGAAGTCGCCAGAAAACCCGCGGGCGAAGTTGCCATCGAGTCGGGCCCACAGATCGGCCTTGGCGGCCTGCGTGAGGCTGGGACCGGTGGCCAGCCCTCGAAGGCTATCTGCGATCGTCAAGCTTGCGTTTTGGGGGTCGAGATAGGCCAGTCGCGACTGCGCCCCGGGAGCTTTCGGGGGCAACACACGCGCGCCAAAGTCCCCGCGGGTCTCGAGGTTGGCAAGCGCACTGGCGACCTGGTCCACGCCCGCAGCAGCGACGGGCAGGTGGAGAATTTCCTCAGCAGCCGAGCCGGTTTGCAGGCGCATGCCGTCCCAGGCTGCGGTCGTGTCGATGTGGGGAGCGATTGTATCGGCAAGATTCGCCGCGGTTTGCTCGCGCAGGATCCCGGCGACAACGCGTCCGGGCTCGAGCGGGACAAACCGAGCGAGGTCGCTAAAAAACGCCCCCGGAGCCGCGAGGTGGATGCCCGCGTCCGGGGTGTCTGGAATCGGCAGGGGCTCGGGCAGCGACACCGCCGCACGACCCGGTCGATGGACCCGCGTTTTACCGGATTCGCGTTTGCAGCCGGTGTCGGCCACGGCAAAGCTCAGCGCGAGGGCAAGCCAAAGTGCAGATCCCCGGCGGCGCGCCCGTGGGCGAGGTTTGGACCGATGCGTGGTGGGGAGCGGGGGCTGTGGGCGGCGTGTCATCAGCGGTCTCACCGTAGCAGTTTTAGCTACCGTTTAGCGGACACCTCGCGCATCCACCCGGTTTCACTTGCCCGACTGACACGGTTGCCCTATCGTCCGCGACCATGGCGACGGTACGCATCGGAATCAACGGAATGGGCCGCATCGGCCGATTGGTGTTGCGTCACGCACTCGCACGAGCGGCGGGTACAAGCAACAGCGCAACGCGGACGGGGCTCGACATCGAGATCGTCGCTGCCAACGATTTGGCCGCGGCCGACGACCTCGCCTACCTACTCAGCCACGACTCGGTCCACCGCTGCGGCCTGCCCAAGGCCGAGGTCGTCGACGGGGCGCTGCACGTTGGTCCCTTCAAGGTCGCCCTCTCGGCCGAGCGCGACCCGGCGGCGATCGGCTGGGGCGACCACGGTGTTGACGTGGTGCTTGAATGTACAGGCAAATTTACCAACGGCGAGGCGATGGCCCGTCACCTCGAAGGCAACAAGGCACCTGGGCACGTCATCTTAGGGGCTCCGGGCAAGAACGTAGACCGGACTATTGTCGTCGGTGTCAACGAGTCAAGCCTGGAAGCTAGCGATCGTTTGATCTCCAACGCCAGCTGCACGACCAACGCACTCGCGCCGGTGATGGCAATCTTGCACCGCACGTTTGGTGTGCGGTGGGCGTTGATGGGGACAACCCATGCATATACAGGTGGTCAGGCGATCGTCGATGCCCTCAACCCCAAGGACCGTCGGCGGGGACGGGCGGCAGCGGTCAACATCGTGCCGACCACCACCGGTGCGGCCAAGGCCGTGGCTCTGGTCTTGCCCGAGCTCAGCGGCAAGATCGACGGAGCCGCGGTGCGGGTACCGGTCCCCAACGGCTCGATGTTTGATGTCACCTGCACCCTCGATGGCAATCCCAGTCTCTCGCGGGTACTCGACGCCCTGCGCGACGGTGCCGGCAGCAAACAACTCCAGGGGATTTTGCAGGTGTCCGAGGAGCCGCTGGTATCGACCGACATCATCGACAATCCACACTCTTCGATCGTCGACGCGCCGTCGTGCCTGGCCAGCGGTCCGCTGCTCAAGATCGTCGGCTGGTACGACAACGAGTGGGGCTATGCCGGCCGCCTGCTCGACCTGGTCACGGTTGTGCGCGGCTGACCACTGCCCAAAGACTCGCCGCACTCGCTAGCGCAGGTCGTAGACCAGGTTGCGGGTGCCAGCGGCTTGCATGATTTCTTTGGCCAGGGGCTTGAGGCCCTTGGTTGCGACAAACTTGCGATCTTTGAACACGCGAAACGGGTAGCGGGTGCGGATGTCCTGGTAGCGCGGGCGTTCGCTGTCTTGCAGTGTGGTTGAGAGCAGTGGCGAAAGCGGGTCGTTGCTGCGCTCCTCGCGAACGTCGATCGCCGCGAAGTCACTGGCACACGTCAACAACATCTGCGGGCTTTGAAGCTTGCCGCTCGCGGCCCCGCGCCAAACTGCAAAACCCTGGGCAAGTCGCGGGTCGGTGAGCTCCATGGTGTAGCGGGTGCCGTCGGTTGTCGGCAGCCAAAAGATCACCGGGCCGATCACGCCGCGGGTGACCCGTTCGACATGGACGCCCTCGATTCCATGTAGACGCACAAAAATCGTCTCGGCATCGAGGTGGGCACAGCGGTATACGAGCGTGCGAAAGGCTTCGTCGGCGGCCGCGGTCTCGCCGTCTTCGTCGAGGTCGATCATGGCCCGGCGCCACAGCGAGGAAACCTGCGACAGCTCAATCACAAGGTGCATGTACACACCTGAGCCGTCGAGTTTGGTCATCTCAATGCGAAACGCGGCCTCGCCCTTTTCGGGGATATGCCGGCGCAGCAGGGTGCGGTGGGTGTCGACGGGGGCCAGCGCCTTGTCACCGACGTAGGTGTAGTAGTCGTATTTTTGCAGCAGCTGGGCGAACACCTCGGCCTGGTGCTCGCGGGCGACGAGCTCCTCGCGGCTCGGCATTTTTTTGAGCGACTCGGGGGCGATTTCCTGGTCGGTCAACACCCGCGTCAGGGTGGCCATGTTGGGCAGGCCCGTGCGTGAGTCGAGGTAGAGCTCCTCGTAGAGGCCGTGGTCCATGGCCCGGCGCAGGGCGTCGAGCGAAGCTTGCAGGCGGCGGCGGTCGGGAAACGCGTTGTTGAGCCTGGCCGCACGCAGGCCGCGGTGGAGCAGTTTGAGGTAGGGGTCGACCGCGGATGCCCGAAGGGCCTGGGTGTGGAGGGTAACAAGACCCATGGTGACTCCTAACGTGTGCTCAGTATTGTTGTATCGACAATAAATCGCGGGCGAGTTTGGTTAGCTGGCGGCCTCGTTTTGCTCGGCCTTGGCCTTTTGGATCGCCGCGGCGATGCGAGCATCCTCGATTTCCTTCGATTTTTTGAGGTTCTCGTCGAGCATTTGCGAGGTTGTCTCGTCGAAGGTGTCGAGCTCCTTGAGGAGGGTGTCGAGGTTGCTGCGGAAAAACACCTGGGTGTCGCTGACAAACTGGGTGGTGACGTTCATCGACTCGGTCATGACGTCGAGGCTCTTTTTCATTTCGAGCATCACCACCGAAGCATCGGCAGCCCGGCCGATCGCCTGAATTTGAGCCGACGCCATGTCGAGCTTGATCGAGGCGGCGGTGGTGTATTGCTGGATGTCCTGGCCGAGGTTGCGAATGGTCTCGGCGAGCTTGCGGGTGTTGTCCTTGAGCATCGCGTAGCGCTCTTCGGCCGAACCGTAGAGCTGGACGTTGGTCGAGTGCTCGGAGAGCTTGGCATAGACCTTGTCTTGCTGGGCCTGGATGTCGCGGGCCTCAACGCTGCCGGCCTCGAGGGTTTGCTCTTCCTGTTTTAGTTGCTCCTGCAACTTTTCGAGTTCGAGCACGTAGTTGAGGGCCTCGCGTTCGTTGCGGGCCATCTCGACGATCTTCTCGTTGATCCGGTTGATCTCTTCGTAGAGTTCCTGCTCGGATTGCTTGAGGGTGTCGACATATTCGGCGGCGTCTTTCACCCGGCGGGCGCTGACGTGGTACTGCTGCTTGAGCAGCTCCTCGATCGAGCGCTGGCTAAGGACCAGGCCGCTCAGGCCCGGGATGTAGCTGAGGACCTCCTTGATCCCGCTCCAAACCCCGCCCTTGGTCGCTGTGCCGTTGAGGTAGTCGCTGAACTTACGCAGCTTTTTGAGCTCGTCGGCCATCGCTGTTTGGATGTTGACGTTGCGATCGCGCAACTGCTTGAGCTCGCCGACCTTGCTGTCCTGGACCTCACGTTCGCTGCGGATATCGGTCTCGAGTGATTTGACCGAGATCCCTTCGCCCGAATAGGCAACATCGCGGTTGAGGACATCGAGGTTGACCTTGGAGCCACTCATAGGGGCGAAGGGTGACACAAACTCGAGGGATTTGCGCCGGTTTTTCGGCGCGGAAAAAAGCCATCGATCGCGGTGCCCGAGCAGGCGCATCGACAGCGGTAACGCGGGCATCTCGATCGGCCGTAGAACTCCAAAAAACCCCGTGTCAGCCGCATGGGATCGACGATGCGGCGGTCGCCTAGAACCGCGCGGTGTGCCGTGATCGTCGGCGGGCGAGTGACCGCAGTCGGCAGCGCGGGGATTGCAAACCTCACGCGCAGGACACGCCAGCGCTCATACAAAAACCGGCGAGTTGGAAAATTGGCTTTCGCCCAAAATACGCGCGGCGCGATTCGACGATTGCCAAGCATAGGTTCGCGCGTAAGCCCGGGGTGAGATATCCGCGGGGACACCGATTTCAAACACCAAAAAGATCGGTAGACTGCGGGGCACCCATGGACATCGAGTCGAGCCTCAGCGGCCAAAATCTCGCCTTCCTCGAGGCCCTTTACGAGGCCTACCAACGCGACCCCAACTCGATCGACCCGCAGTGGATCCCGGTCATCGAGGATCTCGAGCGCCGTACCAGCGGTGTGCACCAGGTCGATGCAACGGCTACCACAGCCGAGGCGGAACAGGTCTCGGCCCAGGCCCAAGTCGACCGCCTGATCGAGCAATACCGGCTGCACGGGCACAAGGCGGCCAAGCTCGACCCGCTCGGGCGGCCGCGGCCCAAGGTTCGTGACCTCGACCCCGCCTACCTAGGCCTGGGTGAGGAGCACATGGACCGGCACTTCGACCCGGGCAACTTGATGCCGGGCAAGTCGGCGACCCTGCGGCAGATCTATCAGCGCCTGCAAAACACCTACTGCCGGCACATCGGTGTCGAGTATTGGCACCTTCGCGACACCGACCAACGCACCTGGCTGCAGGCGCGGATGGAGGGGTGCGAAAACCGGGTCATCCCCAAGCTCCCCGAGCAAAAGCGGCTGCTCAGCGAGTTGACCGAGGTCGAGACCGTCGATCAGTTTTTGCATTCGAAGTTCCTGGGCGCCAAGCGGTTTTCGATTGCCGGGGCGGAGAGCATGATCGCTGCTCTTTACAGCCTGATTGAAGAGGCAGGTTCACTCGGGGTCGACGAAGTTGTGTTGGGCATGGCCCACCGCGGTCGTCTCAACGTGCTCATGACCATCATGGGCAAGACCGCGGCCGACATGTTCTCGCTGTTTCAAAAAGCCGACCCGTGGGAGGGGCTGGGCTCGGGCGACGTCAAGTACCACATGGGGTACTACCGCAATTACAAGACCGAGAGCGGGCGCGAGATGTACCTGGCGCTGGCGTTCAATCCGTCGCACCTAGAGGCGATTAGCCCGGTGGTGCAGGGACGGGTGCGGGCCAAGCAGGACATGTTTGATTCGATCGAGCAGGCGCGTAGCTCGGTGATGGGGGTCACCCTCCACGGCGACGCGGCGTTTGCCGGGCAGGGCGTGGTTCAAGAGACCCTCAACCTCATGGCCCTGCGCGGCTACAACACCGGCGGCACGATTCGCATCGTCATCAACAATCAAGTTGGCTTTACAACAAATCCCAGCGACTCGCGCTCGACTCGCTACGCGACCGACGTCGCCCACATGCTGCAGGTGCCGATTTTCCACATCAACGGCGACGACGCCGAGGCCGCGGCCTACGTCGCCCGCCTGGCGGTGGCGTTTCGCCAGCGGTTCAAACGCGATGTCATCATCGACCTCAACTGCTACCGCAAGTTCGGCCACAACGAGGGCGACGACCCAACCTTTACCCAGCCGGAGATGTACCGGTTGATCAAGGCCCACGAGTCGGTGCTCACCCAGTACCGCAAGACCCTGATCGAGCGCGGCTCAGTGACCCAGGCCGACTGCGATGAGATGACCAAAATGTGGAGCGAGCGCTTCGACTCGGCCCTGGCCAAGGCCCGCGAGGCCGGGGGCAGCACCGGTCGCCGCCCGATGCACGGGGTGTGGAAGGACTACCGCGGCGGGCTCGAGTCTGAAACGCCAGATGTCCCGACAAACATTTCCCAACAGACAGTCGATAAGCTGGCCAAGGTATTGTGCAACCCACCCGAGGGGTTCAACACCCACCGCAAAGTCAAGCGCCTGCTCGGCGATGCCGAGAAGATGTACAACGCCGAAGCACCGCTCAGTTGGGCCGCCGGCGAACTGCTGACCTACAGCTCGTTGCTCGACGAGGGCGTCCGGATTCGCTTTAGTGGCCAGGACAGCCAGCGCGGGACTTTTAGCCATCGCCACGCGGTGTGGTTTGACAACAAAACCGGCGAGGGTTACTCGCCGCTCGACCACCTGCACAAAGAGCAAGGTCGATTTGAGATTTTCAATAGCCCGCTCAGCGAGTACGCGGTGCTCGGATTTGAGTTTGGCTATAGCCTGATGGCGCCCGATGCCCTGGTGGTATGGGAGGCCCAATTCGGCGACTTTGCCAACGGGGCACAGATCATCATCGACAACTTCCTCAGTGCCAGCGAAGACAAGTGGAACCGTCTCAGCGGGCTTGTGATGATGTTGCCCCACGGGTTTGAAGGGCAGGGCCCCGAGCACTCCAGTGCCCGTCTCGAGCGGTTTTTACAGCTCGCCGCCGAGGACAACATTCAGGTGTGCAACCTGACGAGCACGGCCCAGCTGTTCCACGTTTTGCGCCGCCAGGTGCTCAGGCGCTGGCGCAAGCCATTGATCCTGATGTCGCCCAAAAGCCTGCTGCGCTTTCGGCCCTCGTTTTCGCCGTTGTCCGAGTTTACCGAAGGCTCGTTTCGCCGCCTGATCGACGACAGCGAGGCCGACCCGCAAAAGGTCACACGGGTACTGCTGTCGGCTGGCAAGGTCTACTACGACCTGCTCAAGGCCCGCGAAGACCTGCCCGAGGGTCAGCGCGCCCAGGTGGCCCTCGTTCGCCTCGAGCAACTCTACCCGTTTCCTGGGCGGCTGCTCGCCAGTGCCCTGGCGCGTTACACCAACGCCCACGATTTGGTGTGGGTACAAGAAGAGCCGCGCAACCAAGGGGCCTGGAGTTTTGTCGCTCCGCGGATCGAGGATGTCACCACCGACAACCTCGGCCGCGCCCGTTATGTCGGCCGGGTCGACAGCGCGAGCCCGGCAACGGGCTCCCCCGAATCCCACGCCCTCGAACTCAAACTCCTGCTCGAAGCCGCGTTCGCCAATCTGTCGGCGAGTGCCGACTAATTTGCTCATACATGTAACCTGCCGACGTCGTCCCCCTGACCTCATCGCTATTTCGCTCGCCGGGCCCGAGCCCAACTGGCCCCTGCCTCACCATGTCCAACACCCCCGTCAAAGTCCCAAAACTCGGCGAATCGATCACCGAAGCCCTGGTTGCGAGCTGGCTTAAAAACGTCGGCGACCGCGTCGAAGTTGATGAGCCGCTGGTCGAACTCGAAACCGACAAGATCACGATGGAAGTGCCCGCACCGGTCGCCGGTGTGCTCGTGCGCCATGCCGCCGAGGAGGGGGCAACCGTCGAGATTGGCGACGTGATTGCGGAGATCGGTGAGGCCTCGGGCGAGGCCAGTGCCGAGCAGTCGGAGCCCGAGCCGGCACCTGAGCCTGAGCCCGCCGCCGAAAAACATGCACAGTCAAGTGACTCGCCAGCGGCAATGCCCGCCGCCCGGGCCGAGGCTGCGCGCTCGGGTGTCGACCTCAAAAACGTCGAAGGCTCCGGCCGCGGCGGTCGCATCCTCAAGGAGGATGTGCAAAAAGCAGCGGCCGACAAGGCCCCAAAAAAGGCCGAAAACAAGGCACCGCCCAAGCCCGCCAAGACACCGGCACCGCAGGCGGCCGACGGCAGCGACGAGCGCGTGGTCAAGATGAGTCCGCTGCGTCGCCGGATCGCCCAGCGCCTGGTCGAAGCCCAGCAAAACGCCGCGATCCTGACGACTTTCAACGAAGTCGACATGTCGGCCGTGTTCCGCCTGCGCAAGCAGTTTAAGCAGACCTTTATCGACACCCACGGGGTCAAGCTCGGGTTTATGTCGTTTTTCCTCAAGGCCTCGGTTTCGGCCCTCAAGGCCTTCCCGGGGGTCAATGCTGAGATCCGCGGAACCGACATTGTCTACAAAGATCGCTACGACATCGGCGTGGCGGTTGGCGGCGGCAAGGGCCTGGTGGTGCCGGTGGTGCGCAGTGCCGACAAGCTCGGGTTTGCCGACATCGAAAAAGAGATCGCCCGCCTGGCCGATCGGGCACGTAACAACAAGCTCACCTTAGACGAGCTCACCGGCGGCACGTTTACGATTTCCAACGGTGGCATCTACGGCTCGATGTTGTCGACGCCCATCCTCAACCCGCCGCAAAGTGGGATTTTGGGGCTGCACAACATTGTCGAGCGCCCGGTTGCGGTCGACGGCAAGGTCGAGATTCGCCCGATCATGTACCTCGCCCTCAGCTACGATCACCGCCTGGTCGACGGGCGCGAAGCTGTGCAGTTTTTGATCCGGGTCAAGCAATGCATCGAAAACCCCGAGCGCATCATGTTTGAGATCTAGTCAGAACCAGCCGCCTGTCCATTATTTTGTATCTGCAAGGAAAACGCCATGAGCAACGACAACGCATTTGACCTCATCGTCATCGGCTCGGGTCCGGGGGGCTATATCGCCGCCATCCGCGGGGCCCAACTTGGGCTCAACGTCGCCTGTGTCGAAAAGGACAAGACCCTGGGAGGAACCTGCCTCAACGTCGGCTGTATCCCCAGCAAGGCCCTGCTCGACTCGTCGGAGCACTACGACTACACCAAAAATCACCTCGCCCAGCACGGGGTGAAGGTCGCCGGGGTCGAGCTCGATTTGCCGGCGATGCTCGGGCGCAAGGACAAGATCGTCAAACAGCTCACCGGTGGCATCGCCTACCTGTTTCGCAAGCACAAGGTCACCCGACTTTCGGGCCTGGGGACCCTGCTCGGCGACGGCAAGGTCGAGGTCACGGCCGACGACGGCAGCAAGCAAACCGTCTCGGGCAAGCACATTTTGATCGCCACAGGCTCGTCGCCGATCAGCCTCCCGGGGATCACGCTCGACGGCGATCGGATCGGGACCTCGACCGAGGCCCTGAGCTATCCCGAAGTTCCCAAACACCTGGTCGTGATCGGTGCCGGGGTGATCGGCCTGGAGCTCGGTTCGGTGTGGGCACGTTTGGGTGCCAAGGTGACGATCGTCGAGTACATGCCCAAACTGTTGCCGATGCTCGACGCCGATCTGAGCAAGGTCGCGGCCAAGTTGTTCCCACGCCAGGGCCTCGACTTTGAGTTTGGGGCCAAGGTCACGGGCGCAACCCTCAACGAGGCCGGCGACGAGGTCACGGTGACGTTTGAGCGCGACGGCGAGACCCACGAGGTCAAGGGCGATCGCCTGCTGGTTGCGGTTGGTCGGCGTCCCAACACCCAGGGGCTCGGTGCCGACACGGTCGGCCTCAAAACCGATCGCCGCGGGGCCATCGAAATCGACGACCACTTCCGGACCAATGTCCCGGGGATTTACGCGATCGGCGATGTCGTGCGCGGGCCGATGCTGGCCCACAAGGCCGAGGACGAGGGGGTGGCCGCGGTCGAGTTGATCGCCGGGCAGCCCGGGCACATCAACTACGACGCGATTCCCAACGTCATCTACACCCACCCCGAAATCGCCTCGGTTGGCAAGACCGAAGCCGAGCTCAAGGACGCGGGCATCCCCTACAACAAGGGCAGCTTTCCGTTTGCCGCCAACGGCCGCGCCAAGGCCCTGGCGCAGACGGACGGTTTGGTCAAAATCCTCGCCCACGCCGAGACCGACCGGATTTTGGGTGTGCACATCATCGGCCCGCGGGCCAGCGATGTCATTGCCGAGGCCGCCGTCGCAATCGAGTTTTCGGCCTGTGCCGAGGACTTAGCCCGCAGCGTCCACGGGCACCCGACATTGTCCGAGGTTGTCAAACAGGCCGCGCTCGCGGTGGCTGGCCGGGCGACCCAGATGTAGTCCAAAGCGCTGCAACCATGGCAAACGAGCCACTTCGATATGTATATTGGGACATGTCGAAGTGGTTTTTGCCAGTGGTTTAGCTACGAATCCGAGGTGCTCGCCATCAACTGCAACACGGTGTCCAAAAACGCCATCCATGCCGTTGCAACTTCTTTGGTATAGCGCTCGCCCATGAGCTCCTTGGCGGTGGATTCGAGTACCAGGCGGACGACCGGGTAGTGCTCGTGCTTGACCCCGTAGTTTCGATGCCGGCGCCCGAGCTCGGTGAGTCCGAGTGCGAGGTTTTGCGGGCGCCCGGCCGCGTAGGCGATCGCCTCAACCATATGTAGCATCAACTTTTCCTGCTCAGCCATGTCCTCGGGGAACATCGGCCGGGTTTCTGGAAATAGCGAAAACAGGATGCGATAAAACGTGGTGCCAAATGCCGAACCGGGGCGGCGAAAGTCGCTCAGCATGCCCTGGACAATATGCTGGTGGTCTGGCAGCGACAGCCCGGTAACCTCGACGACCGTCGACGTTGCGTTTTTACCCTTGAGTTCAACCTCGCTGCGCAGGCCGGTTTTCAGGGTTCCCTCGGGGAGGTGTTCAAGGACCTGGTCGGAAACCAAAAAGTCGACATCGAGTGTGCGCGTGGTCGACTGGATCCGGCTGGCGACGTTGATGGCATCACCAACCACGGCAAATTTCTCGACACTCGGGTGCCCCATTTGGCCAACGATCACGCGCCCGTAGTGCAGGCCGATGCCGACATGGAGCTCGGTGTTGAAGTCGCGGGTGAGCTCGACGTTGAGGTGTTCGAGTGCCCGCAACATCCCGAGCCCGGCACGCACACCCGATTGACATACCCGGGTGGGATTGTCGTCGCCAATGCCAAACAGCCCGATGATCTCGTCGCCGACGTACTGGTAGATCATGCCGTTGTTGAGCAAAATCGGCTCGCCTAGGGCGGTGAAAAACCGATTCATGATGTGGACGACATCGTGTGGCAGGTGGGACTCGACAAACGCGGTGAAGTTGCGCATATCGCAAAACAGCAGGCCGAGCATGCGGACCTTGCCACTGCCGTATTTGATGGCCTCGGGGGCGAGGCTGCCAATGTCGGCCCCGGTTTCGAGTACGCGCTCAACCGTGATGTCGCCGTTGATCCGCGCCTGGCAAGCGAGGCGGGTGTTGTCGTCCCAGCCGCGCTGCTGTGCCAGGTTGGCTTCGGGGTCTGTTCTTTCAGACACATTGCAAAGACCGTCGACAATCCGCACCCGGCAGGTCGTGCAATGGGCCAGTCCCCCGCACTCATGTAAATGGGGAATCTTGTTGCGAATCGACGTCGCTAAAATCGTGTCCCGCCGGCGAACCAGTACAGTCCGGGCAGCCCGTCGATAGGTCACTTTCATCGCCACAACCACGGTACCACGCCATCGCAGTTGGGTGATTTCAAGCGCGGTGCCAACCTGGGTTCGCTTGCAAATGCACGCACTTTTTAGGTTTGGCTGGCAGCCGGTCAATATTTACGCGCCCCTGCCCTGACCTCGGAGGTGAGAAATCCGCTTTCTCGGGTCGTCGTGGGTGCGTGACCACCATCGTGAAACCGGCTACAGTTGCTCGCCCATGAGACGTCGGGTTCCAGTTAAACGCGCGGGCACAGGCCGTCGGATCGTCGCCGGGAAAGCGAGCCTGACCAAAGTAGCGCTCGATGATAACCCCCGCGCGATTGCAGTCAGCCGCGACGGCAAACGCTTGCTGGTGTTACTGCCCCACGAAGTCTGGGTGTTCAAGGCGAGTTCGTTCGAGCTCGAGCGAACCATCGAAGTCCCGGCAGCGTCGCCGAGCGTCGCCCAGATCAACGACGATGGCGACATCTGGATAGGAGGCCATCACCTCCATCGCGGCAACATGTTTGTCGCCCGCCACAGCAAAGTTGGCAGCAAGCTCGGGGGATTTGTCGACCACGTCTGTATGGTGCGCAAGGGCCTGATGTGTGGTGTTGGCAGCCATGGCGAAGTGCTGTGGAGTGTCGACAAACAGGAGCCTATCCACCGGCGTAAAACCGGCGAGCACCAGGTGTTTGGCCTGGTGGCAACCGCCGATGGTCGCGGTGTTTGGGTCGATGGCCACAGCCGTGCCTGGGTGATCGACCCGGACCATCCCGAGGGCTACATGCAGCTCAAGCTGCGCACCACCAGCCCCGGCGAAGTCCCCCACGAGGGATTGGTTGCAATTGCAAGGACATCGGAGGGGCGCATCATCCTCGCCGCCCGCGACGGTGCGGTGGGTCTCACCCCCCGCAGGCTCAAGGTCGAACGCGAGTTCATGCCCAAGATGTCGCGGCGCAATGCCATGCCGCTGGCCGTTGGCGGCGACGCGCGGTGGATCTATGTCCTGCGCCCGCGCGGGGTATTGCAACGGTTTTTGATCGCCCAACCGCCGCACGACCCGGATGCCGAAGAGGAACCCACACCACTGCCCGATGCCCAGGAGTGTCGGTTGCGAGCGCCTGCGAGCTGCCTCGCGGTGCTGCGCGGCAAAACCACCGTGTTGGCAATCGGCGGGCCACGGGCCGATGGACTGCTCGGCGATTTGTGGCGCGAGGATCCGGACAAGCTCGATTGGAAAAACTTGCAGCTACAATCACGTACGCTGGTCGAGCCGGCTGAGCCCGAGGTGACAACACCCAAACGTCCGGACTTTACGCCGACCAAATCCAAGGTCAAGGGTCCGCCGCTGCACACCCTCAAAGTCGATGATGTGCTGCGGGCCACCGCCGACCCGGTGTTGGTGACCGTTCGCACCGGGACCTTGCTCGAGCGCCAGGTTGTACGGATCCCGCGGGCGGAGGTGATGCCGGGTGATGCGGTGTTGCTGCCGGCGATGGTGCGAACACACGACGGCACGGCCCGGCCGGCCCTATTGTTGTGGCCCGGTGTGCCCGACCCCGAGGCCGAACCGCTGCCGGTGCGGTGGTTGACCTGGGGAGACAACCCTCGCGGATGGATCCCGCTGACGACACCGGAGATTCGCCGCCAGGGTTGGAGCCGAAGTCAGTTGTTTCCGTGGCAGGTCGCCCTGGCACACCTACCGAAGTTGCCCGGCAACCGGCCGAGCATCCCATCGCGCTGGGTCGACAAGGCGCAGTTTGAGGGTATGCGGGCCGAGTGCAAGAAGCTGCTCAAGGTGCTCTGGTAGGCTCGTAGTCGAGGTTTTTACAGGGTGGACAAGCTTTGTCCGCACGCGCTGGCCAGCGCGACAGTCCACCGGCTAGGTGCGTGCAGGGTTCGGACAATGCCGAAGTTTTGAAATTGCGGCAGTTGCCGGGCATGCTCCCGGCAATGCGAGGTCCTCTCACACGGGTGTTGAGTACGGTTTTTTTGCTCACCGCCTGCTCGGCAACCGGAGCCGCGCCACAACAACCTGTCGTCGGTGCAACCCCTCAGACACAACAGGCGAAGCCCGAGCCCGAGGCTCCAGCCACCTCAGCACCGGCGCCAGCCGCCGATGAAAGTGTGCATACAAAGACTGCGCCCGAGCCCGAGCCCGAGCCCGAGCCCGAGCCCGAGCCCGAGGTGGCCACCGGCAAGCAGGCGCTCGAGATCACGTTTGTCGGCGATGTAATTTTCGGCCGCTACCGACCCGACGGCTACGATCCAATTCCCGACCCCGGCTACAATCCGTTTGCCGACATCCAACCAAAGCTCACCGCCGATGTCATCGTTGCCAACCTCGAAACGCCACTGGTGCGGGAGCTGCCCGAAAAAAGCCCGATCGGTGCCAAGTTTGCGTTTGGGGCCTCAAAGGAGATGGCCAAGTCGCTCGTCGACGCCGGGTTTACGGCGGTCAGTTTGGCCAACAATCACGCGTTTGATCAGCGCGCGACCGGGATGAAGGAGAGCCCGGAAATTCTGCAGGAGCTCGGGATTGTTGCGCTCGGAGCCTCACGCACCGAGAAGCCGATTTTTCGCGTCGAAACAGTTGAGAAAAACGGCTGGAAACTCGGATTTGTGGCGGTGACAACCCGCCGCAATGCCCCGCACTTCGAGGGCACGCCAGTGTTGCCGTACCTGGGGACCCGCGAGCTGAGCAAAACCCTGGCGCCGCTTATCCGCGAGGGAAAAAAAACGCACGACGCGATGATCGTGGTGATCCATTGGGGCGCTGAATATGCAGATACACCAAATTACGTCCAGGTGCGCGAGGCCCATGCCATGATCGACGCCGGTGCCAACCTGGTGATCGGCCACCACGCCCACGTGCTGCAGGGGATCGAGCGCTACGGCAAGGGGGTGATCGCCTACAACCTCGGTAACTTCTTGTTTGAAAACACCACCGCGATTCCCCGGCTCACGGGGGTCTTGCGGGTGCGCCTCGCCCCCGGCGATGAAACATGTATCGACAAGGTAATTTTCCACCCGGCCTACATCAAACGCACGCCCACCAAACACCCGGTGCCGGCAACCGGAGGCATGGGTACGCGGGTGCGACGGCGGATGCTCGATGTCAGCTCGGGGTTTGAGGTCAGTCTGCGCGAGGAAGGCGAGGATCTGGTTTTAGAAGGTCTTTCCTGTGGCGAGGTGCGAGCGCAAGCGCAAACCGCTGACTGACACGAGCACGTAAAAAAACACCCCGAAGTCGGGGTGTTTGTGGTTTTTGAGGGGACGGCTTAACCGCGACGGCGCCGGCGTAGCGTCAGGCCAAACAGCCCGGCTGCGAGGCCAATCAGCCAACCATCGGCCGGCGTGGTTGCCCGGCAGCCACAGCCACTCGGGTCATCCTCTCCGCCCGACGAGGTTGCCGAGTCCGAGTCGCCGCCAGTGGTTTCAGACCCGCCGCTGGAGTCGGTTGCAGTTGCGCTTGTACTTGCATCGGTCTCACCACCGGAGTTCGAGTCGGTACCCGCAGATGGGTCGCCGGTGCCAGACATCGAGTCACCCGTTCCGGTCATCGGGTCGTCCGTTGTTTCACCCTGCGTGGGGTCGTCGGTGGTTGGGCCATCGGTGGTGGGGCCGTCGGTGGTCGAGCCATCGGTGGTCGAGCCATCGGTGGTGGCGTCGGTCGGATCGTCGGTGGTGGCGTCGGTCGGATCGTCGGTGGTGGCGTCGGTCGGATCATCGGTGTCCGTTCCCGAGTCAGTATCGGTATCGGTATCGGTGTCGGTGTCGGTGCCTTCGAGTTGGCAGGCGTCACCGACGTTGTTGTTGTCCTCGTCCTCCTGCATCGGGTTGGCATCCTCGGGACAGTTGTCACAAGCGTCCCCTACGCCATCCATATCGGTGTCGAGCTGGTCGGCGTTTTTCTTGTTGGGGCAGTTGTCATTGTCGCCACAGATGAGGTCGGCATCGGGGTCGCCCGGTGTCGCAACCGGCATGCACGGGTCGCCCGAGCAGGAAATGCCCTCGACCGAGGTCACGAGGTCGGCAAAGTCGTTGTCACCACCCTGCAAAAGGTCTTCCCAGGCAAAGTAGTAGGTCCGCGGGGTGTTGATGCTGTCGTAGATCAGCAGGTGGATAAACGGATCTTCTTGGTTGTTATCGGGGTTCCACTGCGGCTCGGAGTAGACAATGTGGAAGATCGTATTGGGGTTATCGATGTCGGCACAGTTACCGACGGCCTGGAAAAAGCCAACCTCACCGCCGGCGTAGTCCGGGTCGCTGAGGATATCGACCGACTTGATCACGCCAGCGCCGTCGGTGCACTCGAGGATTTGGTGCAGGTCGGCGAGGGTGGGCTGCTGGCCGTTGGCGTTGTACCAACCAAACGAATTTTGGTAGGCGGCAAACCGGGCGTGCACTTCGAAACTCGTTGTACATGCCGGTAAAAACGTCTCCGGCGTGACCTCGGCATCCTGGACCGCGTCGATCGGCTCTCCGAGGTTGTTAAAGACGCCTTGCAGGCCATTGCCAGTGGGAATCGTGGTGTTGTCCGGCTGCTGAATCGGTCCGGCCTCGGCGATGGCGGGGAGGCCGAGGGCAACAGTCGTGACGAGCATGCTCGAAATACATGTCCTAAAAGTCATGTTTGTATGGTCGCCAAAAACAGCTGTGGGGGCAACTGTCTACACTGTGATTTGAGATCCATATGTGCGAAATACATCGGGTTTTGCCAGGTTTGTGGGTGGTGTCGCCAGTCGATCGTGCACCCATGGGGGGGAAACTCCCCCATCACGACCCGGGGACGAATACGCCAGCGCAATGCGGTACCATCCCCGGCCATGGGGCCGGTCCGCAAATCTGTTGTCGCCGTTTCGCTTTTCCTGGCAACCGGACTGTTGGCCGCGCCAACGGCCGTCGCCGACGAGGGTCAATGGACACCCGAGCAGGTCGCCGGCCTGGCCGAGCAATTGCGTGAGCGCGGGTTTGGTCTGCAAACCTCCGACCTGTGGAACAACGGTAAGGGGCTGATGCGTGCCGCTGTCAATCTCAACGGCTGCTCGGCTTCGTTCGTGTCCAATCGCGGGCTTGTGATCACCAACCACCACTGTGCATACGGTGCCCTGCAGCGACAAAGCACCGTCGACCACGACTACATCACCGACGGTTTTTTAGCAGGTACTTTAGAGCAGGAACTTGAGGCCAGGCAGACGACCGTGCGGGTGCTCGAGCGGATTGTCGATGTCACCGACCGCATCGAAGCGGCAGCCGCCAAGGCTGGCGACGATGATCGGGCGCGGTACCTGGCAATCAGCAAAACCCGCAAACAGCTGGTGCAGGCGTGCGAGCAACAAAAGCCGGGGTACCGCTGCTCCGTCGCAAGTTTCGATGCCGGTAGCGTGTATCGCCAGATGGAGTACTTGGAACTGCGAGACATTCGCCTGGTCTATGCGCCACCATCGGCGATCGGCGAGTACGGTGGTGAAATCGATAACTGGATGTGGCCGCGACACACCGGTGATTTCTCGATTTTGCGTGCGTACGTCGGGCCCGATGGCAAACCCGCGGACTTCGCCAAGGACAACAAACCGTACCAACCGGATACGTGGTTGCAGATCTCGCACGAGGGCGTGTCCCCCGGAGATTTCGTGGCTGTGATGGGCTACCCGGGCCACACCGATCGCCATCTTTCGCTCGCCCAGGTCAAACACCAGGTCGAGCAGGCGCTGCCGATGCGGGTCGATCTCTACGGCGAGTGGATCTCGATCTTAGAAGAACTTGGCGAGGCCGACCCGGCGGTGGCGATCAAGGTCGCGGCCACCAAGAAGAGCCTGGCCAATCGCCATAAAAACGCGCGTGGAATGTTGGCGGGGATCAAACGCATGAACCTCTTAAAGAGGAAGGCGGAGTTTGAGCAGCGGTTGCGAGCGTGGGCCCAAAAACCTGCCAACGCGTCGTACCAGGGGGTGCTCGACAAACTCGCACAGCACACCGCCGAGCAGGCGCGCGACTATCCGCGAAACCTCCTGCTTGGGCACATCAGCCGTGGGCCCAAACTGTTGGCGGTCGCGGTCGATCTGGTGAGGCGCGCGCGGGCCCAGGCGCAGCCCGACCTCGAACGCGACGACTGGTACATGCAGCGCAATGCCGACAAGCTGCGTGGCCGCCTGCTTCAGCGACTGCGCAATCACGACCCCGATGTCGACAGTCAGCTGCTGGCTTCGTTGGTCGTCCGGTCGCAAAAGCTCGAGCCCGGGCAGGAAATCGCAGCGTTTGCCGGCCTGCAGGTTAAAGATGGTTCGCGAACTGAGGTCGCCGCCAACCTACGCAAGTTGTTTACCGGCTCCCAACTGCGCGACCAGCAGCAGCTGCTCGCCCTATTTGACGCGGCCGATGCCAATGCAATTGCAAATACAAAAGATCCGCTGCTCAAGCTCGCCAATGCGATCGCAGACGAGCTCGAAGCCAACAAAAAAGTTTCGGAGGCCCGCAAGGGGCGTTTTGCCCGGCTCGGCCCGCAGTACTTTGCGATGTTGCGGGGCCAGGCAGATGCGCCCCACTACCCGGATGCCAATGGCACTCTGCGGCTGAGCTACGCCACGGTTCAGGGCTATGCGCCGCAGGAGGGACTGTTGGCGCTCCCGCAGACCAGCGTGGCTGGGCAGGTCGCCAAGCACACCGGAGAGAAGCCGTTTGACCTGCCCCAAAACGTCCGCGACGCGGCCGCGCAAACGCCCGAAACGATCTGGGCCGATCCCGCCTTGGGTGATGTCCCGGTCTGTTTTTTGTCCAATGCCGACACCACCGGTGGCAACTCGGGCAGCGCGGTTGTCGATGGCAAGGGTCGCCTCGTCGGGCTCAATTTCGATCGGGTGTGGGAGAATATCTCGGGCGATTTTGGCTATACAACTGAACGCTCGCGTAACATCACCGTTGATATTCGCTACCTGCTGTGGCTGCTCGATCGGGTTGTCGGTGCCGATGCGCTCCTCGCCGAACTCGGGATGCAGGAGGTGCGCTCACAGCCAGCCAAAGCGGCGCCGCCCCGTGCGGATTCGTCCGCCGAGGCCGTGACAAACAAGCGGCCGGCAGCCACCAGCGAGCGATCTACCGGATGCTCGTGTCGCAGCGATGACAGTGGGTGGTCCGGGTTGTGGGGATGTGCATTATTACTCGGGTTGCGTCGCCGTAGGCGGGCATAAGCGCACCACCGAGTTCGCGGGAACGTGCCTGTACAACGTTGTTGTCGCCCATCCCGGGCGACTGCGCCCGCACCCATCAAAACTGCACACTGTTAACTTTGTGGCGGGCGCGAAAATGTGTGTGCAACGAAAATTTCACGTCACGATTTGTCCCCGTCAATGTCGGTAAGACATTGAGATCACTAGGTCGGGTGGGGGCTTTTCCGGGCGCGTGGGCACCCGCGCGAAGGCGGGCGTTCTTCGCTGGTTTGAACATGGTTTGTCCGTGTCGGGATCGGTGTGGATCGTCGAGAAAGGCTGGTATCGTGCCGGTCCAGCCCCGGTCCCCGGGGCCGGGAGTTGTGACAGGCAATCGCTGCACTTGATGGCTCCACGTCGCAACACCCAATGCCCTGTTTGAAACTTGCTCCACCCGACCACGACCCGGCCATCCGGCGGCCGCAATAAAGGGTTCACAGATGTCACAGCACCCCAGTGGAACCACTGAGTCCTCGCAGAGTCAACAATCTGATCTCAACGAAGCCCTCGAACTCGCAATTGCTGCAGTTCGGGATCAGCCTGGTTCGGCTGACCTCTGGGACCGGCTCGAGAAAACAGGCGGATTTCTCAACCGCGTCGAGGACGTCGCCGCCGTCTACCGCGACATTTTGCGTAAGGACCTCGAGGCCGCGGTTGCCAAAGTCGTTGGCCAGCGGGCAGTCACCTACCACGAAACCTGGCTAGGAGACGAGCCTGATGCCCAGGTCAAGGTTTTGACCCGGGTCTTGGAGCTGCTTCCACAGGCGCGTTGGGCATTTGAACAACTCACCTCGATTCTGACACTCGGCGAGCGCTGGGACGAACTGCTCGCCCTCTACGACCGCACCCTTGCCGCCGCAACCGACGATGCCTGGCGCGAGGAAATTTTAGATGAAGCTGCAAATATCGCCCGGGACTTTGCCGGCGAAGCCAAGCGTGCCATCAGCTATTTGCAGCAACAACTAAAGCTGCGTCCGGAGAGCACCCCGCTGGCCGCCGCACTCGAGCGGTTGCTCGAGCGCGAGGAGGAGTGGGAGGCACTCATTGACCTGTGGCACCAGCGTCTCGACGCCCTTGGCGAAGACGCGCCCGAGGGCCTGCAGGTGCGGATCGCCGCCTGTTGGCTCGATCGTCTCGAACGTCCAGACCAGAGTTTGGCCGAGCTGCGCCGGCGCTTGACCGACCATCCCGATGACGACGACGCCCGCGCACTGCTCGAGCGCCTGCTCATCCTCGACGCCGAATCGATCACCGCCCAGGTGCGCGACGGTGTGCTCAGCCAGTTGCGTATTTTCTACGCCGGTCGTGACGAGCCCGACGAGATCATTCGCGTACTCACGGTCGCCCTGGCGTTTGGCGACAGCGAACGCAAGATTGAGCTCCACCGCGAAATCGCCGAGCGCGAGGTCAAACAGGATCGTACCCCCAAGGCTGTCGACAACTATGTCTCGCTGTTGGTGTTGGGGCCCAACCTCAACAGGGACCACCTCCGGCTGCGGCACCTGACCGAGCGTTGCGGTGCCTACGGGGCCTATGTCCGGGGGCTGGTGGCCGCGGCCAAAGCCTGTGATGATACAACAAGAAGGATCGCCCTGCGGCTCGAGGCCGCCCATGTCTACCGCGATGTGTTGGCCGACACCGCGGCTGCGATCGATCTGTTTGCCGCGATTTTGGGTGAGGAGGGGCTCGAACCAGCACTGGCCCTGCCGGTTGCCCGCAATCTTCGTGACCTGCTGCAAGAGGCAGATCGCAAAGACGAGTTACTCACCATTTTGGAGCGACTTGCCGGGCTTGAAGGCGATGCCGAAATCCGTCGCGCGACCCGTGGTGAGGCGGCTCGTTTGGCCGCTGACCTCGGCAAGCACGATCGTGCGCTGGTCGCCTGGCGGGCACGCCTAGGCGAGGACCCGCGCGACCGCGAAGCACTCGATACCGTCATCGACATTTTACTTGAGCTCGAGCGCTGGGAGCCGCTGGTCGGTGCCCTGCGCGACCGTGCCGGGGCCGGGATCACCAGCCACCAACGCCGTGCCGACCTCGTCGACGTCGCCCAGATCTACTCGGGAGAACTCGACCGCCCAGAAGAGGCGATCGATACCTGGCGGGCCATTCAAAAAGAGTTTGGCGAAACCGTTGAGACCGTTGAGGCGCTCGCGGAGTTGCTCACCCGCGTCGCCAATTGGTCCGACTTGGCGGGTTTGCTCGAGCGCGTTGCCGGCACGGAGACCGCACGTGTTGCCGACTTCTCCTGTCGCTTGGGCGACGTCTTCCGCACCCGGCTTTCGCAACCGGAACGGGCGGTCAAATGCTACGACGCCAGCCTCACCGCCGATCCAGAACATGCAGGTGCACGGGCTGGGCTCAAGGAGTTGCTCGAAAACCCGGCGGCCGGGCGCGAGGCCGTCGAGGTCTTGAGCCAGCTTTACTACGCCCGCGAAGAGTTTGTTGAACTGGCAAAGATCGCCGAGTTTCGCCTGGCCAGCGTCGAGGATCCGGTCCGTTGGGTCCGGGTGTTGCGCGAGACCGCCGGACTCCAGGAAAAACATGTCGGCGACAAGGTGGCAGCGCTTGGCTATCTGCGGCGGGCGATGGGCCTGCAACCCGAAAACCTCAACATCGAAGACGATGTCGTTCGCCTGACGAATGAGACAGGTGATTGGGAAACCGCGGTCAACGCCTACCGCGAGGCGATTGCCTCGCTCGGCGACCAAAACCCCGAGCGCGGGGTTGAGCTGCGGCTCAAGGTTGCTGCCCTCCTAGAGGACAAGCTCGGCCGTCTCGACGAGGCTCTCGCATCGTTCCGTGCCGCCCAGGGGATTGAGCCCGGAAATCTCGTGGCCGCCCGCGGGGCCGTGCGCACCGGCGGGGCCGAGGCTGACTGGCAAGCAGTTGTAGCTGCATTTATTTCGGTGACGCGGGCCCACGCAAAACTCGACACCGAGATGCTCGACACGATCGAGGAACGGGCCAGTGCCAGCGGTGCCTATGCGGGGCTCGCCAAGGTGATGGCACCGGAGCTTATCGGCTTGGCCGAGGCCCTGCCGACCATCACCGCCGAGCTCGAAGCGCGCCTGGCAACCTGGTTTATCGAACAGTGCGAAGACGACGACAGCGGCCGCCTGGCACTGCGTCGCTCCCTCGCCCTCGAACCCGGCCACGTCAGCCGGCTCGAACAGCTCGCGGCGCTCGAGCGGGCCACCCCCAACCACGACCTGTTGGGCACCCTGTTGGCACTTGCAGGGCAGCGCGGCGATCACTTCGACGAGCTCTACGAAGCCGCCGGGCTCGCCTGCCAGTTAGATGGTGATACACCGAAAACGCGAGAGATTCTCGACAACCTCCTCAACCGCTCCGCCGCCCTGTGGAACCGGGGCGTGCAACCGGCCGGGGCCCGGGATAACGCCGCCTGCTGTGGGTTGGCGATCGACACCCTCAGCGAGATGTACGAACAGGCAGGTGAAAAACGCGAGGCAGCCCAGTTGCTGGCCCGCGGCGGCAGCCTGCCGTTTAACCCGGAAGTTGCTCAGAACATGCGTGTTCGGGCAGCCGGGCTGTTTGTCGAGTTGCAGGAGCGGCTGACGGCGATCGACCTCTACCAAAGTGTCATCGACGAGCGCCCCGAAGACATCGATCTCATCCGTCTGCTCGCCCCGTTGTGCGAGGCCGAGGAACGCTTTCCCCAGGTACTGGCCCTGCGCCGGCGCGAACTCGAATTGACCGCTCCCGGCAGCGAACGCCTGGTGCTGCGCCTCGACATTGCCCGGATCGTCGGCATCATTGAGGCCCGTGGTGGTCGGGTCGAAGCGCTGGTCAGCAACCTCGACGAACACCCCGGACACGTTCCGTCGCTCGAAGCCCTGACCGAAGTCTTGACCGACAAGGGTCGGGTGCCGCAGTTGACCGACTTCCTGTGTGAGCACGCCCAGCGGCTCGAAGGCATGGACAAGGGGCCACAGGCCGCCAAGTTGTGGTCGCAGGCGGCAAACCTATGTGAGTCCAGCCTCAGCGACATTGAGCGGGCACTCGAATGCCACCGCCGGGTGGTTGGTTTGCAGCCCGATCTCGATTCACTCGACGCCCTGTCACGGCTGCACTTCGACCGCGAAGAGTTTGCCGCAGCGGTGCCGTGGCTCGACCGTCGCCTGGAACACACCCCGTCCGGACCCGAGCGTACAGTGATCGTGATGCAGTTGGCGCGGGCGCATGTCGGTGCCGACCAGGTACCCCAGGCGATTCGCTGCCTCGAACGGGCCAACGCCGAGCAACCGTCGGAGACACAAATCCGCGACCGTCTCGCCGAGCTGTACCGAGAGGCAGGTATGTGGGTGCCGCTGGCCGAGCTCTTGCTCGTTGCCTCAGACCACATCTTCGACCCCAAGCGCGCCGAAGCTGCCCTGCGCGAAGCGGCGACCATCTACCGCGAGCACGTCGAGGAGATCGAACGCGCGGCTGGTGTGCTGCGCAAGTTGGCGGCCTTGGCCCCCGAAGACTTCAGCATTCGCAGCGAGCTGGCCGACAGTTTGCTGGCTGCCGGACAGCTGACAGAAGCCCGCCAGGTGTTGGAAGACCTGGTCGCTGACTACGGGCGTCGCCGCAGCAGCGAGCGCGCCACCGTGCACTATCGGTTGGCCCAACTGATGCGAGATAACGGTGAGTTTGAGCCTGCGCTGCAGGAGCTCGAGCAGGCCGCCAAAATGGCCGTTGGCAATACAACAATTCTGTTGAGCCTGGCCGAAGTTGCCCGCGATGCCGGTCAACACGGACGGGCCGAACGGGCCTTCCGTGCCCTGCTGCTGGCGGCTCGCCGCGCACCCGAGAAAAGTGCCGTGGGGATCGCCCGCGCTCGCTACGAACTCAGTTGTTTGGCCGCAGCCCGTGGCCAGGACGACCAGGCCCATGACCTGATGGAGTCGGCAATTTCGACGGCCCTGCGCAGCGAAGACGAGGCCGTCAAGCTGCAACGGGTGCTGATCGCCCGCAAGGACGCCGAGTTGTTGATTCGGATTTTGGAGCACCGGCTGCAAGAAAAGCAGGGGCTCGAACGGGCCCGACTGCAGGCAGAACTTGCAGATGCATTGGAAATGAGTGGCCGCGCCGACGAGGCTCTCGAACTGCGGTTGGCAGCCCTGCGGATCGCGGGCGACAACGCCGACGTCCACGATGCCACCCGTGAACACACCGCCCGGATCGGGCAATCGCAGCGGTACATCGATGTTGTCAACGAGTTGTTGGCGGCCGCCCGCGAGGGTGACAACGCCGAGTTCGTCGTCGACCTGACCCTGCGCGTCGCCGATGTTTACGAGCGCGACCTCCAGGAGTTTGATGCGGCCCAGGAGTTGTATGTACAGGTTGAAAACGGTTCGATCCGTTGTGTCGACGCCTGGGTTGGGCTGGCCCGTATTGCCGCCGCCCGCGGGAATCGTGGGCGGCAGGTCGAGCTGCTCGAGAAGATCTCGGCCCTGCCCGAGGAGCAACTCTCGGCCGAAGCCCGTGCACATGCAGCTTTTGGTCTGGCCGAGCTCCACCTGTCCGAACCCGATTCGCGCGATGCAGGCCTCAACGCCATTCGTCGCGCACTCGAGGCTGACCCGCGCTACGACATCGCCGAGCCAATCCTGCGCCGGGCAGTCAACGCGGCCGAGGACCACGCAGGCCTCAACGCACTGTACGAAGAAGTTGTACGTGCACTGGGAGACCAGGGCCTGTTACTCGACTACCTCGAGGGCCGGGCGGCCCACCACGACGTCGATTTGGAACTCGTGCGCGAGGGCGTTGTCTTGGCCGACAGGCTCGGTGCCGAGGAGCGTTGCGACCGGATGTTGCACCGCATCATTGAGTTGGCATCGGGACGTCCGGGCAACGAAAACACAGCGCTGTGGGGCTACACCGAGCTGGCCCAGCGCAGCCGCCGAGTCGGTGACATCGTCGGAGCCATCGCCCTGATTCGTCAGGCCCGCGAAATCGAAGGTGCCGACTCGATCTTCGAGCTCAGCCACCAGCTGGCAATGGAGGCGATGGGCGACGAGACCCACCGCGCCACCGGCATCGAGCTGCTCGAAGAGATGCGTATGCAAGATCCCGGCAACCGCACCATTTGGGAGCCGCTCATGAAGGTCTACCGCGATGCCGAGGACCACGACCGGTTCTCCGTGCTCGTGGTCGGCACGCTCGACACCCTCGAAGACATCGAGGAGCGGGTGGGTTTACGCCTCGAGCTCGTTCGCCTGGTCCTTGCCGATGAGGGGCGCGAAGCCGAAGCCGTCAAACTCCTGCGCGACGTACTCGAGGATGTCCCGGGTCACCGCGCCGCCCAGAGCCTGTTGGCTGAGGTGTTTGAGCGCACCGGCTACGACGAGGAACTCGTCGAGTTGTTGCAACAGCAACTTGCTGCCGTGCGGGAAAAGGGCGACGTCGAAGATGTCATCGAGATCTCGCTACGGCTCGGTACGCTGCTCGGGAAAACCCATCCCGAGGACGCACTGGGTGTCCTGCGTGAGGCACTTGAGCTCGCCCCGCAAAACCGCGGTCTGATCGAGGCGCTGCTCGAGCAGATGGGTGAGGACCACGACCCCCGCGACCGCGCCGAGATCATGGAGCGCTTGCTGGCGATTGAGACAGGCGAGGAGGCTGTGGCCCTGGCCCTGCAACTGGCCGAGTTGTGGTCGGCCCTCGAAGATGTCGAGGCCGTGACCCGCGTGCTCGACCTCGGCTGTCGGGCAGCCCCGCAAAACGTCGAGATCCGCAACCGCTTGGAGGAGTTCTATCGCACCCACGAACGCTGGGAAGAACTCGCCGACCTCCTGGTGTTCGCCGCTCAAAGCGAGGAGACAGCGGTGCGGACTGGCGCCTTGCTACGGGAAGCTGCGGGCCTGTACCGCGAGCACCTCGACAAGCCCAACCGCGCCGCCGAAGTCCTACGCGAGGCCTATGCCGCGCTGCCCGAGGACATGGAGTTGCTGCGCGAGTTGACGACCGCGATGGCAGCCGTCGGCGACCATGCGGATGCGGTGCAAGCCCTGACCACTGCGCTCGACGAGCATCAGATGGACCGCGACACCCGGGTTTCGTTCCTGCGTCAGCGGGCGGAGTTTAGGGCCCATGTCGGCGACCAAGCGGCGGCGGTCGAGGACCTCGAAGCCGCCCACGCAATCGTCGGAGCCGAGCTCACCGGCGACCTGATTGCCGGGCTCGAAAAACTGATCGAAGTTGCAGGTGCAACAGATGATCGGGAGGTCGAGCGCAAGGCCACCCTGCGCCTGGTCGAGTTGCTCGACGGCCAGGGTGAGGTCGAACGCGCACGGGCTGCCCTGGCCTCGTGGGCCGAGCAGGATCCTTCGGATGTCGAAGTACTCCAGCGTCTACTCGACATGGATACGGCCGCCGAGAACTGGGATGCCGTGGTCGAGAACTGCTCGCGGTTGATCGCCGCAGCCGAGGGCGAGGCCAAGATCGAAGCCGGCAAGCGCCTGCTCGCCGCCTGTGAAAAAGCCGACAACCCGACCGCGGCCCGTGCCGGCTTGGAGCTGGTCTACGAAAGCCACCCCGAAAACGAGGAAATCCGCGAACAGCTCAAGAAGATCTACACCGAGGTCGAGGCCTACTCCGACCTCGCCCGGATCCTGATCCGCGAAGCTGCGGCCGTGGCCGACGAAGAAAAACGCTTTGTCATGTTCCGCCAAGCAGGTGAGTTGCTGCTCGACGAAGATGGCGACGCCGCAGCCGAGGCGCTCAAGCAGGCCTTGGAGCTCAAACCCGGCGATCAGCGTGTCATCGTGATGTTGGTCGAGGCCTATGCCGGAGCCGAGAACTTCGACGAAGCCCACGCCATTTTGGACAAGGCGATCGCGGCCATGCGTGGCCGTCGCTCACCTGACCTGTCGGCCCTGCAATACCGCAAGGCCTGCCTCGCACGCAGCCAAAAAGACGGTGAGGGCGAGCTTCGCTGGCTCAAGGAGGCCTACCACTCCGACCGCAACAACGGTGACGTCGCGGTTGAGCTCGCCGACTTGGCCGAGAAGCGCGAGGACTACGACCTCGCGATTCGGGTGCTGCGTTCGATCGCCTTGATGGACGCCGCACCGATCAGCCGGGCGATGGCCTACCTGCGCCAGGGCTACATCGCCGACCGCCGTGGAGACCGGCAAAAAGCCGTGTTGTGGGGCCGCAAAGCCCTGATGGAAGACCCCAACTGCAGCGAGGCCACGACCTTCTTGCAGGAAATCGGCGAGCTCTAAGCCCCGACAAAAACGACTAAACGCGGGCCCACATGGGCTCGCGTTTTGTTTGTGTGCTCGGGGGCAGTAGCGACGTCGTCACCGAAAATAGTGTGTATGCATGTATGCCGCGGCTGCCCGAACCCACGGGCTACCACCACGGCGCCTGCTCTTGCATAAACTGGATCGTACTGGCGTACTTGTGCGCCTCGTCGGCGCTCTGGTCTTGATATTCCAACAGGCCCCAACTCCCCCATTGGGTCGGGTGGTCGACGTAGTTGAACATCACCATCATTTGCCCGCCGGTCGCCATCCACTTGTCGAAGTATGTCGTGTAGAGGTCGCCCATGCCCGGGGCTCGATTGGCGGCGATAAACAGGTCGGTGAGCGCCTGGTTGTTGACGGCATTGCCATAGGCCACCAGATGTTGGCCAGCCTCGTAGGCGATCAACACAAGTCCACGGTCGGCGGTATCGGTTGCGCTTTGGCTGGCGTGGGCCAGCATCTCGTCCATATGGGTTCCGGCTGCCGCCAACGCCTGGTCGACCGACCAGTTGGCAACTTCCCACTGGGTGTCGGGCGAACCCAACGGGCCGCCGAAGTAGGGGGCGATCGCCAGGGCATCGGCGTGCTCGTGGGCGTTTTCAAAGTCCATGATGGTTGTCCCGACCCAGGGGTTTGCCGCCTGCGAGCCGAGCACCCGCACCAGGCGTTCATGCCCGCCAAACACATTCTCCCAAATGCCAAACACCTCGGTGGCTCGTCGCGCATAAAACCGCAGTTGGGCCTCAAACGGATTTTGGGAGAGCCCGAGCATCAAGCCCTGCTGTTGGGCATAGCCGGCCTGCTCAAATCCACCGTTCCACACCTCGTTGGAGTATTCGACATACACCCGGAGGTCGGGGTCGAGTTGGTCGCGGACCATGGTGGCAAATGCCTCGACATACCCATCGTCGGCCTGGTGTGGCAGGCAAAACCACGGGTCGGCATGCAGCGTGTTGGCCAACGCGATCAGGTGCTCGAGCGCCACCCCGCGGTCGGATGCCTGGCTACTGTCGCTGGGTTTGGGTCGCTCGTCCCAACTGACCAACGGCGAGTTGTTGGTGGCCTGCAGGTCCATCATCCGCAGCACGCGAAATCCCGCCATACGTTCGAGAAACAACGGATGAAACGGCTCTGTTTGGTAGGTGTCTAGAAAGTCAGACGGGATAAACTCGATGTCCCGCAGCGGGTTGTTTGGATCTGTCGCCAGCAGCCGCAGGTAAATGCCTTTGTCGGGTGTGACCTCTAGTGTGTACTCGCCAGGAACTTCGGCGACCACCGTGGCATCCCAATTAAACTCGAGTGTGCCGGCGCCCTGGTAGCGCACACGATACTCACCCCCTAGGTAGTGGCCGCCGGTGTACAGCAGCGTGGCCGCGGCCTGGTTTTGCGAAAGCGAGGCCACCCACCCGTGCTCGTCGAGCTCGATCGGCAATCCCGTGTCCCAGACATTGCTATCGACCTCCTGCGGGATCCAGGCCCGTGCCTGTTTGAAGCCATCGACAAACATCCACTGTGGGACCCAATCGCGCACCGGGCTGACATTGATCCCGAGCGGGGAGTTGTCGTTGGGGTAGGACGGTGGATCGTCGGTGTCGGTACCGTCGGTTTCGCTATCGCTATCGCTGTCACCCGTCGTCGTCGGCTCGCTGGTGGTCGAGGTTGGCTCGGTGGTCGAGGTTGGCTCGCCGCTCGACGAAGGATCAGATGTGGTTTGTGCGGTCGAATCGCTGGGGTCGTCACCCGTGCTGGTCGAAGGGTCACCTGTGGTCGGACCTGCGCTCGTCGGTAGCGTGGTACTGGTTGCGTTCGTTGCACTCGGGTCGAGTGTTGTGGTCTCGGTATCGCCTTGTGAGTCACTCTCGGAACCACCACAGGCTGGCGTGAGCAGGGTCGTGGTGCCCACAGAGCAGAGGAACAGGGCCAAACTGCGCAGGTGCATGGCGCCAGCCTACCACGGCAAAGTCGATGTATCGGCAAATAAAAACCGACAGCCTGGGCTGCCGGTTTGAAGTGACGCGTCTGCCTCAGCGGACGTACATGCGGATATTGTTTTCGCCCGTCCCCGGCATACCCGTGTTGAGGCCCATGTGGCGGCCAAAACCGGTACCGTTGCTTTCGGAGATATCGGTATTGGGCCCGCACTGTGCACACTTGTTGGTTGGGCCGAGACCACCGCCGTTGGGGTCGTCGAACGGGCAACCTCCGTTGTGACCAAAGCTCCACACCGGCCCGTAGGTGGCCGTATTCCAGCTCGAGTTGAGGTTTTGGCAGGGTCCGAGGGTGTTGTAGCCGTCGATGTCGCCGAGGTGGAAGTAAAGGTTGCTGTCACACATTTTGCCCGAGGCGACCAGGGTCCCGGCGGTTTGTTTGTAACCCTCGTAATCAAAGTCGCAAACCGGCTCTTGGATGGCTGCCATGAACGTTGCAGCATCACTCATGCCCGCGGTCATGCCGCTGTAGGCTGCCCACACATCCGACGGGAAGTGGTGGAACATCATGTCGGTAAACGGCACCACATGCAGGGCATAGCTCTTGAAATCGCGGTGCAGCTCGTTGAGGTCGCCGAGCACCGACTCGTTGTTGGACATCAGGTAGCGCTCTTGCCATGTCCATGTATGTACACCATCATCGGAGGAAACGATCACCAGGGTCCAGCCACCGCCGTCGTGGTCCATGTCGCAGTAGACGGGGAGTCGCGAGTTCGGGCCATGCTCGCCATCGGGGTCGATATCGTAGATGCCCGAAGGAGCATGTTGATTGTTTTCGATGATGTCGAGGCAGCTTTTGGGTAGGTCGCAGGTGCCACTTGTGCACTCGCCGTAGATGCAGTCGTCCCCCTCGTTGCACATATCGTTGGTTTGGCATGGGCCACAGTCGGGACCACCGCAGTCGACATCGGTCTCGCCGCCGTTGTGGATGCCGTCGGTGCAGGTTGCGGCGATGCAGTTGCCGCAGTAGTCGAAGTCATCTTCGTTACCGTCGTCACACTGCTCTTCATTCTCGACGATGCCATCGCCACATCCGGGAAGTGCACAGTTGTTACAGCCGTCGCCATCGATGTCATTGCCATCGTCACAGGCCTCACCCGGCCCGACAAAGCCATCACCACAACCCGAGATCAGACAGCCTTCGAGGCAACCGTCATCATTATCGTTGTTGCCGTCGTCGCATTGTTCCATCTCCTCCCAGGTCAGGCCATCACCACAGTAGGCGGCTGCGCAGGAAAGTGTGCATGCCCCGTTATCGGAGTTGTTGTCTCCTTCGTCGCACTCTTCGACGCCGGCTTGGACATGACCATCGCCACAATAGGCATTTTTGCATTCCGAAGTACACGTGCCGTTGTCGGCATTGGCGACTCCCTCATCGCATTCCTCGCCAGGGTTGACCTCGCCATCACCACACTCGCCACCGCTGTCGGTCGGGTCTGGATCAACCGTGTCGGTCTCGCCATCGGTCGGACCACCTTCACTTTCTGTCATGCCGCCTGTGAGCGTGTCGGTCATGCCGGACGTGGTTGGGCCAAAGGTTGTGTCAGGGTCGCCAGTGGTCGTGTCGTCGCCGGAGCTACCCGCGTCTGAGGCGGATTCCGAGGTTACGTCGCCACTACCGCAACCATTGAGGGGGGTGACGATCAGGCCTAGCACTGCGACCGAAAGAACATGTTGAGCGATAGATGAGCGAGCCATGCGCCCATTAAATATGTCTTTTGGGACATGTTCAAGGGGACGCCGTAGGACAATCACTCGCGATGTTCCATGTGTAGGCACCTATCTCGATACCCGGCCTGCTGTACCATGGTGTACTCGCGATCGGCGAGCAAGTTCCCGTTTTCACGCCACGGCGGCGCAGATGCTGCCGGTTGGGCCCACAAGCTCGCGCATCGTTGCCCTGTGACCGAGCTGTCCACGTCGAGCCCGAATCACGTTCGCAAGTGGGAGCAGGGTTTTCGTGCCGATATACACACATTCCTACGCGAGCGTACAGGTGGGAGGTTGCTAGAACCTGCCCCGCAGCCGGGAGATCTCGCGAGTCTACATTGTATGTTGATACAAATAAATCAAATCGGCATAGGGTTACTTACTGGTATGCCCAAACGACCACATGCGCGCGATTTCCAAGAAAGATGTTGGTACACCTACGCTACCCAGAATTATCCGGATATCGACAACACCGGGTGGCTCGGCGGGACACCCTGTTGCCGTTCAAGCTTCGTCACCGCGGTGTTGAGCTGACCAAAAAAGATTTCCCAGTCGATCGCTTGGGGGGTGGTCGAGAAATCGTTCGACAGCAGGTCAAAGAAGATTTCTCCAAAATAGGTCATGGTCGAGCCGGGTTCACAGCCAAAGCTCGGGCGGTCGTGACGGGCAGCTGCGATCGCCACCAGGTTGGGGAGGTTCGCTATGCGTGGGACCCTGTCATTTGGGTCATCGACGGTTAAAAACCCCCCGCCGTGACATGCTTGTAGCATCACATACTTGGTCGTCGATGCCGGAAACATAGCGAGGTCACTGCGTAGGGTTGTTGGTGTGAGCAACAGTTGGTTGGGTTGGAGGCCGCGGCGATAGCCCTCGACGACGGCCACCGGGTCTGTGCCGTAGCCCGGGTCGGAGCCCATTTGGATAAAGTGCCGGTCGAGCAACGTCGCCTCGGGCGCTGTCAGCCCGCGGGCGCGTGCGGGCAGCATGGTTTCGCGGCCATGGCTCGTGATGTAGATGTATATCCATGAAGGTTGAGCATTGGCGACCTGGCGAAGGTGTTGGGACAACAGCCCAGCCTTGGCGGGGTAGCAATCGGCAACCTCTGGGGCGAGCCTGCGGTATTGCTCGAGGTCGTCTAGGTAGGCCTCGGGTGTTGGCCGGGCCCAATAACAGGCGATTTGCGCGTCGCTAAAGCCCAGGCGGTGAAAGTGTCGGCGTTGGGCCGCAACCTCCTCGGCAAAGTTCGCAACATCCGGGCCTCCGGCGATCAAGAAGATTTGGGTTGTGGGTGCCAACGGTCGGCTGGGGTCCCCCGGGGGCAGGGGGTCGAGAACCTGGGGTGGTGCAGGCGAGTGCGATTTATTTGTGCATGCACTTATGGCGAGGAGCACACAGGCGAGCAGTGCTGACCAGCGTGGGTAACACTTTGTATCAGCATGTATGTTGTGCGTGTCTGGCACCGAACCCGTCGAACGGGATGGTAGCAAACCCGCCCGCAGGCTCACGATGATTCTCGCCGGTTATGTCGGGTCATGTGAACGCGCATGGGCGCCGCAGGAGGACAAATCAGGGCAACGACGGGCGGTATCGCGAGAATGCTGCAGTGCCGTGTGCTCGCCGAACTCGTGGTGTATGTTCGGGGCGATGTCGAGCGAGCAGCAACCTGACTGCCTCCACTACCCCGCAACCGCCCGCAACCGCGAGCCGATTTTGGAGGTCCTTCGCCGGGTGTTACCGGCGACCGGACGGGTGGTCGAAGTCGGCAGTGGCAGTGGCGAGCACGGTGTGTTTTTTGCCGAACACCTGCCGGGAATTGTGTGGGCGCCCAGTGACCCGAGTCTGGAGGCCCGCCGCAGTGTGGACGCGTGGGCAAAGGCGTCGGGGCTCGACAACATCGAGCCGGCAAAGGCCCTCGACGCGACCTGGGATGTGTGGCCCTGGGAGCAGTCAGGCGCGCAAGATCGTGCCCGCGAAGTTGCAGCGATCGCAGCCATCAATGTCATCCACATCTCGCCGTGGGCAACCTGTCTAGGCTTGCTCGCGGGTGCCAAGCGGTTGTTGAAGCCCGGTGGGGTGTTGTTTTTGTATGGGCCCTATCGCCGTGGTGGGCGTCATACCGCCCCCAGCAACGCAACGTTTGATGCGAGTTTACGGCGCCGCGATCCGACCTGGGGCGTGCGCAATCTCGAAGACGTGCAAGCGGCCGCGGGCGAGGCGGGGTTTGCCTTGCAAAAAGTCGTCGAGATGCCGGCAAACAACCTCAGCGTAGTGTTCGGCAAAACAAAATAATAAGACACATTTGTCAGCTCAGGTGGGTCTATGGGCAAGGGGTGACGACACCTGGACCTGCCCATGCAAACACTTCGACGCGACCTATTGTGTGTACTGGTATTGCTGATGCCCGCCTGCTCAGGCTCCGAATCGAGCACAACCGACGGGGCCACCACGGTCCAACCCACGACCGAGGCGATGACCACCGAGGCCGAGTCGACCGCTGGCGAGTCTTCGGAGGTGACCGAGGGGACAGATACAGGGGACACCACGGCGCCGGGGACCAGCGAAGATGGCAGCGACAGTGAGACCGAGGGCGAGACCGAGGGCCCGCCCGTTGGCCATGCTGCGTTTGTGCTGTCGGGCGAGGATTATCCCGAGGTCGACTACGCGTGGACCAACGACGCGGGCAACCTGGTTTATTGCTACTACTACCAGGGGGAGGCCAAGGGCGACTACATGTGGATCCGGTTTGCCGAGTCTTCCCTGCAAAACGGCGATGACTCCCCGCATATCGACCTCGATGTCTGTCGGTTTTCAAGCGACGGCTTCGGCGGCACCTTTCCCGCGATGGACCCGACCAAGTTCGGGTCGCAGTGCCAGGCCGATCCGGGGTTTGGGATTTGGTGGCACGAGGGCAGCGTGGCCTACAACAACGAGCCGATGGCCTCGGACTGCCAGCTGACCGCGAGTGTGCAAGACGGGGTGGTCTACGGCGAGTTTGAATGCACGCCGCTGCCCGAGGTCGAGGGCAGCAAGACGCTGGCCGTGACCGCCGGCGAGTTTTCGTGCATCGCCGAGGCCAAATAATGTAGGTACAACCGTTTCGGGCGGGCTAGAGCCGCTCGATCACCGCGTTGGTCACGTCGGTTGTATTGAGCGTGCCTCCGAGCTCGCGGGTGACCTGCTTGGCGTCGAGACAGCCCTTGACCGCGGCGATGACCTTGGTTTCGAGGTCGGCGTGGCCGAGGTGGGTCAGCATCATGCCCGCACTCAAAATCGCGGCCAGCGGGTTGGCGATGCCCTTGCCAGCGATGTCGGGGGCGGACCCGTGGACCGGCTCAAACAACGAGACCTGCCCGGGGTGGATGTTGCCCGATGCCGCCAGGCCAATGCCGCCCTGGATCTGCGCCCCGAGGTCAGTGACGATGTCGCCAAACAGGTTGTTGGTGACAATCACATCAAACCGTTTGGGCGCCCGCACCAGCTCCATGCACAGGACATCGACGTAGAGGTGAAAGGTCTCGATTCCGGGATATTCCTCGCCGACCTCGGCAAACACCCGCTGCCACAGGTCATGGCCATGGCGCATGGCATTGGCCTTGTCCGACATACACACGCTCTTGAGCCCGTGTTTTTTTGCATAAGCAAATGCTGCGCGAATGATCCGCTCAACCCCCTTGCGGGTGTTCATCTCGGTTTCGAGTGCAACCTCGTCGGCGGTGCCCCGCTTGAACTGGCCGCCGATACCGGTGTAGAGCCCCTCGGTGTTTTCGCGAAACACCACCATGTTGATGTCCTCGGGCCCCGCGTCCTTGAGTGGGCAATAGCGGCTGTTGAGTAACTTGATGGGTCGCAGGTTGATAAACAGGTCGAGTTGAAACCGCGAACCGAGGAGGATGTCCTTGGCGTGGACGTTGGAGGGCACCCGCGGGTCTCCGAGCGCGCCTAGGAAGATCGCATCGAAGGTGTCGGCGAGCCGCTGCATGAGCTCGGGGGGCATGGTGGTGCCGTCCTTGAGGTAGCGGTCGGCACCGAGGTCAAAGTGTTCAAACTGCAGGCCGATGTTGTGGGCGCGATCGAGGTGGGTGAGCACCCGGATCCCCTCGGCGACAACTTCGGGACCAATGCCGTCACCACCGATGACAGCGATTTTTTTGTTGGCAGCTTGTTGACTCATAGGCGGCCAACTCTACCCAAACCCGCCTGGTCGTGTGGTCAGAGGCACGTGAAGTCGATCACGCGGTTATTGGTGCGCAACCGGTTGCCGAGCTAGGAAAGTTGCTCCTACAAATAACTAGATGTCGCGGCTCAGCCACCCACGCCGATAAAAGTAGACGACAAGGGCCAGCCCGATCACCGCCATGAGACCCAGGGCAAACGGATAGCCCCATACCCACTGGGTTTCGGGCATGTTGTAGGGCGACAGCTCCGGGTTGAAGTTCATCCCGTAGAGCCCGGCGATGAACGACAGCGGAATAAAGATCGTGGAAATGATGGTGAGGACCTTCATCACCTCGTTCATGCGGTTGGAAGTCACAGACATGTAGAGGTCCATCGCGCCACTGGCCAGTTCGCGGTGAAGCTCAGCGATTTCGACCAGGCGCACGGCGTGCTCACGGACGTCCCCGAGGTAGGTCTGGGTCATCGCCTTGACCCGCGAATCTTCGGTACGGGCGAGGTTGTCGACAACCTCCCGCAGCGGCCAGACGACCCGGCGAATCAGCCCGAGCTCACGCTTGATGCTGTAGATCCGTCCCAAAACCTGGGGCGTTGGCCGGCGCATGACCTCGGCCTCGAGGCCTTCAAGGGCGGTTCCGTAACTTTCGAGCACCGGAAACCCGTGGTCGACGAGCGCGTCGAGCAGGGCGTACAGCAGGAAGTCGGCCCCCTGGCTCCGCAGGCGGGTACCCGGGGTGTGCAGGCGTTTGCGAATCGGTTCCCACACATCGCCCGGCGTCTCTTGAAACGAGATCAGGTGGCCTTCGGCCAAAAACAGTGCGACCTGCTCGGAGTGCAGGCGGCCGTCGAGTAGCCGCAACATCCGGACAAAGGCGACGAGGTGATCGTCGTAGGTATCGACCCGCGGCCGCTGAACCGCGTGCAAGATGTCCTCGGCGGCGAGTGTGTGGAGGTTGTAGGCCGCTTGCATCTGTCTGATGACGTGCGGGTGGAGCCCGTCGAGGTTGATCCAGCGGGCATGGGTGTCGGGGGCTTGAGGCGTCTCCAACAGCTCCGCGATCGATGACAGTGTACGATCAACGGTATTGCGCTCACCGTAGTCGATCACCCGAATTCGGACATCCTTGGGCGGTTCGCCACCACTTGCGAGGCCTTCGATGCCGGCCGCGGTTCCGGGTGTGTCCTGGCCCGTCTGCGACCACAGGCCGATCAGGTTGCCAAACCGTGAACCGAGGGTACCCACCGTGCCAATTGCCCGGTCGAGGCCGGTGCCGACAGCACTGCCGACAGCGCTGCCGATCGCATGGCCAATGGTCTTCAAGTTACCGTTTTTGGTGGGATCCGGTGACACGAGGGGGAGCTTAGGCGCCGACTTGGGATCGATCAAAGAACTCGCGCTCACCCCATTGTCGATCGTTTTGCGGTTGGGCTAGAGTGACTCTGGCTCGATGTCCAAACGTCCCACACTGACGAAAAAACCCCGTGTGCCACTGCTCATCCAGGTTGCTAGCGTCGGTGCACTCACCCTCGGTCTGCCCGGTTGCGGCGGCGATGATGGGACCACCGATGTCCATCCGACCACTCCCTGTGGCCACAGTACCGCGGGTTGCGACTCCATGACGACCGAGGATGTCCACCCTACCGACCCGTGCTCGCACAATCCCGACATGCCCGAATGCGGGACGACAGACGGGATGACAACCGAGGGCATGACGACCGAAGACATGCACCCGACCGACCCGTGCTCGCACAATCCCGACATGCCCGAGTGCCAGCCAGATACCGACACGGATACCGATACGGACACGGACACGGACACGGACACGGACACCGATACGACCGGGTAGCAGTGGCCCGATGGCCGACCAATCAAGTGCTGATACAACTATCCATCCGCAGTGGCAGGATTGGATCGTCGACAACCTCGCCCGCGGTGCTGAACCCGGCGAAGTTGCCCGTGCCCTGAGCGACGAAGGTATCGCGGCTGGAGTTGCCGAGGCCTGGGTTGCCGCGGTTGTTCGCTCTCCCGTGCTGGCGAGCTACCGCCGACTCACACATCGCACCCGTGCGCTCGAACAAATTGTGCGCCTGCGGCAGGACCATCGCCAGCTGGGACCCAGGAAAATTGAATGTACAAAGTTACCGCGTAGCGAACGGTTTTTCGCCCGCCACTACGCCCCGGGTGCCCCCGGCCTGTTTGACGACCTGGTGCCGCGCTGGCCGGCCTATGCGACGTGGTCGTTTACCAGCCTGCGGCAGCGGTTTGGCGAGGTTACCGTCGAGGTTTGTCACGGGCGCGAGCACATCGACCGGCCCGATGCCGAGTGGGCGAGCCTGCGGGTCGAGCAGCCGTTGGGGAGGTTCTTAGCCGAGGTTGAGCATGCGCATACAAATAATGCCTACATGATCGCCAAAAATCAGGCGCTTGCACGGCCCGGTTTACAGTCGTTGCTCGCCGACATCACCCCTCCTGCCGAGCTTTTTGAGCCGCCAAGCCCCACCCGAACCGGGTTGTGGATAGGCCCCGCCCACACCCAAACGGTGCTCCACCACGACGGTGACAATTCGATGTTTTGCCAGGTTGTGGGTCGCAAGCGCGTGCGGCTTTATCCCCCCGAGTCGCTGTTGCTACTCGAGCATTCGCGCGGGGTGTACTCGCAGTGGTCGCCCGCTGACGTACCACCCGAGGTCCGGGCTCTCGGGCATGAGGTCGTGGTGGAGGCCGGCCAGGCGCTGTTTATTCCGGCGGGCTGGTGGCACGACGTCGAGGCCCTTGCCGCGAGTATCACGGTAACTTTGCTCGGGTTTACCAAAAAAAATGCCTATACATGGTATCGCCCCGGCACACTCCTGCGCGGGCGTGGTTAGCTGAGCAACAACGTGGACATACAAACGTTAATCGCTGAGCTCGAGCTGCTCGTCGGTGAGCCGGTCGCGTTGCAACGGCTCGGCAGGCGGGCGTCGAATTTTTTGTGGCGCGCCGTCGGTCAGCGATCGCGGGCTCGCTGGATCGTCAAGCAGTACCGGGCAGGCCGGGGATTTGCCCAGGAATGGGCCGCCTATCGCACGTTTGTCCCCGGCTTGCCGCCACGCACCACGCCGGATTTTGTCGGTGCAATTGCCGGGTGTCGAAGCCTCGTGTGGGGCGAAGTTGTTGGCGAGCCCGTGGCCGAAAACGACCTCGCAGCCCACAGGCGAGCGGGTCAGTTTCTCCGCAGTTTGCACAGCCAGGAGGTCGTTGATGGTGACCAACTACCGGTATCACAGGCGATTGCCCTACGGGTGCAACGTGCCGTTGGTGGGGCGCACAAGCTGCTGCACGGAGCTGAGCTTGCCCGGCTGCGACCCGTGCTCGAACAACCGGAGTTGTTTGCCGCGTCACGCCGCGTTGTTTGCCACCGGGACTTCGGGCCCCACAATTGGCTCGTGCAAAACGATTGTTCATACATCTTTATCGACTTTGAACACGCCCGCCACGACGTTGTCGAGGCCGACTTTGTCAAACTCGCGGCAGGCCCATGGCGGCGATTTCCTGCAGCACAAGAAGCATTTTGGCAGGGCTATGGCGCAGTTCTCAGGCCGCAAGCCCGGGCTCGCCTCGAGCTCCTGGTCGTGCTGCACGGGTTATCCACCCTGGCGTGGACCGCCGGGGCCCGCGAGCCGGCCCGCGAACACGAGGCGAGAACCTTGCTGGCTCCGTGGCTGACCTAGGGAAACTTTGTGTGTCTACATGTATTGCGTGGGAGCGTTGGCCCATACCCACGCGGTGGCCAATGGTGAAAATCAAGCTGTTTGTCGGGACACGAGCCGCGCAAACGTGCTATAACGCCTGGCCATGACTTCCCCTGAAAACCAGTCGAACCCCGAGGAAGAGGGGAGCTCCCTCCCGGCACTGCTCGCCGGTATCGCGATTGTCGGCGTTGCCGCGTATCTAATTTTTGGCTCGGACGGCACCGACGTTGGGGGAAATCAGGCGGATAACCCGGAAGTTGCGGCGCAAAAGGCCGGAGCTTTGGGGGGCCCTGGGCGCAAGCGTGGCGTCGAGGACCGTGAGGTTGACGATGCCGAGGCGGCCGAGCGTAAGCCCCGTCGCAACCCTGCCCTGGGTGCGATCCCTTCTGAGATGGCACCGCCGCGTCAGCCCGAGCCCATCCCCGAGTTCAAATCGACGGCAGAGGAAATCGCGTTTTGGGAGAAGCGGCTCAACGGGGCAAAAATGCAGCTCGAAAACCGCGAAACGTTTGTCGCCCGAAGCCAGCGGCGGATCGACAAGGCCGAGTCGGCAGATGAGCGCAACCGGGCTGAGACCACCCACAAACAGGTTGTGAGCAACCGCGACGAGGTCAAGGCCAAGGTCGAGGCACTCGAGAAAAAGCTCGCTGAGCTGCGCGGCGAGTAGTTTTGGTGTGCCTACAATAAAGTCGGCTCGTGGTCTACGAGCCGGGGTTGTCGAAACGTCCGAGAGCCCAGAGCTACTCGGTCTTCTCCGCAAACACCTCGTCGTACGGAAAGTCCGAGTTGAGCTCTCGCAATTCCCTGCGAAAGCGTTGGTCAAAAGCAGCACGCATCCGGTCGTCCATCCACTTGTGGGCCTCACGGGTCTGCCCACTACGGACCATGTCGGGATACTGCGACGGCACAGAAAACCGCGAAAACGGGGCTGCAAACTGATGTTTGTGGGCGCGCATATAGGTGTACGAGCTGCGCTCGACGACGGCTTCGAGTTGCGCTGGGGTGAGCTCAACACCCATCACCGCGGCGATTTGCGCGACGCATGTTGGCAGGTTGTGTTTGACCTCAGAAAATGTCCGAACAAACACGTTGGGGTGCTCGCGTCTGGCCCAGTAACCAGCTGTATGGGTCGCCCACAGACTGGCCACAGATTCGTCTTCGAGGGCCCATTGCAGCCACTGCGCGACCGAGACCCGGTGGCGGATGCCAAGCAGGCCAAGCATAAAAAAGTAGGCCGAGATCAGCATATCCTTGGGGTCGCGGATGATCGTGACGTACTTTGCCTGCGGGCTGTAGGGGATGTTGCTCGCCGGTAGATGGGTCTTGATCACCCGTAGGCCGGTGGGTGACTCGCGTTGGGGCGTGAGGTCGTCAAACGCAAGGATGTCGATAAACGGGGCCTCGGGCCAGCAGACGACATCGTGGATATGCTCGAACTGCGCCGCCCCGCGATGGGCAATTTGTTGGCAGATCTGCATGGCCCAGTTTGTCCCGCTTTTGGCATAGGTTGCGACAAACACGTCGTGTTGGGTCGGTTGGTAGCGCTTGAGCGGGCCATGCTCCCGGTGCACCATGTTGCGTGTCAGCATGCGCAAGGTCGGGCGTGCAAGCCCGACAGCAGCAGCGGCTCGGGTCATGAGGACCATCGCATTAAACGGGCTGAGCAGCGAGGTGTAGCGAATCGAGTGCGAGCTGGCCATGCCCGCTAGCATAGCCAAAGTCGGCGGCCGTCAGGGAAGTTTGTGTATACATTTATTTAGGCGAGACGGCCCAACCAAAGAAAAAGCCCGGGGCGTGAACCCCGGGCGTCGAAGTAGGCGGAACAGGGCTCGAACCTGCGACCCGCGCCTTGTAAGGGCGCTGCTCTACCAACTGAGCTATCCGCCTTCGTGGTGGCTGTCCTACCGCAGCAGGCGAGTCGAGGCAAGCCAGCAGGGTTGCATTATCGCTGCGTCGAAGCCTTTAAGTTCACGCCTGTGCTCACCTTGGGGATGCGCAATCCGCGGTTTTCGCCCGGCTCCGCTCAACCGCCATCGCTACCCGGCATCGACCGTCGAGTTCGCTGCGCTGGGCACCCCAGACGCAGCAAAAAGCTCACGACAAACGTAGCGTGCCGACACCCGAGCAGCCTTTCCCGGGGCCCGACGGCCAGTGGGCTCCGGTGAGCGTCGAGCCTGTTATTGTGGTGGGCTGCCAAAGACCAGGTAGGCCCGACCCGGGCCGACACCCTCGGGCGGTCCGCCACCAAACGGCTCCACCCCGACCTCGGGCGAGCCGGCGATCATGTCGGGCAGGCCGTCGCCGTTGAAATCACCTGCATATGCAACGGAAACTCCGAGCTGGCTGCCACCGGTGGGGCCGGCGAGTGCCTGGCCAGCGAGTCCCTGTTGCAGGTCGGCGAAGGTGATGGGCTCACCCGCAGTTGCGCGCCCTTCAACGATGTACAACCGCCCACTTTCAAACCCCGCGGGTTCGCTGCCGTGGGCCCCGACAACGAGGTCGGGCAGGCCGTCACCTGTAAGGTCACCGAGCCCGGCGAGGTGCTCCCCGGCAAATGCCTGTACACCTTCACCGGTGATCTTAAACCCGCCAACGCCGGCTGAAACATCGGATAGCTCGACTGCCGCACCATCTGATTTGCCGAACACGAGATAGGCCGAACCCGAGCCCCAGCCCTGCTCGGCTGTAAATGGTGCACCTACAAGGATTTCGGCGAGCCCGTCCTGATTGAGATCTGGGACCACGCCAACCCGGTAGCCCGCGGCATCGGATTCGGCTTCGCCGGCGATCGCAAACCCCTGTGTCGGCTGCAGCATGTCGACCGTGTATTGGGAGGTGTCGGGGTTGCCAAACACCACGTAGACCCGCCCGGAATTTGCCCCGTTGGCCTCCGATGAGGGTGCGCCGACAACCATATCTGGGATGCCGTCACCGTTGATATCGCGGCCCCCGGCGACCGACCAGCCGAGCCCAGCACTCGGTTCTTGTGTGTGCAAGGACTGCCCCATTAAGCCGTCGCCCATCGCCGGGGCGGGCAGGCTTTCGGCCTCGGTTTGACCAAACAGCACGTGGGCTGTGCCGGACATCATCGGCCCTTGCAGTTTGGCGCCAACAAGTAGGTCGTCGCGCCCATCTTGGTTGATATCGCCGGCGGGAAAGATTGCCGAACCGAGGCGGGTATCGGCGCTGACCCCCGAGTACTCGATGCCGGCACTGTCACCGACGAGGGTCGCAAGGTTGAGCTGTGCCGGTTGTGTGCGACCAAACACAATCCATACGCGTCCACCACCCTCGGCACTTGTCGTGGCTTCGGGCATCGCTATCGCCAAATCGGCGAGCCCGTCGTTGTTGATATCGCCAGCGGGGGCGAGGTTGAGCCCGCGGTAGTCGAGATCGGCGGCAAACGAAATTTTGACACCTGAGTTTTCGGACAGGTTATCGAGTGTGAGTTGGGCGGGCCGCCGGGTGCCAAACACGACGTCGACGGCATGGGCCACTGGGCTGGCAATCGCGAGATCGTCGAGCCCATCGCCATTGAAGTCGCCGACGCCGGTAACCGCTTCTCCGGTGTGGTGACCGAGCGCCGCACCTGAGATCACAACCCCACCGCAACCGCTAGCAAGCTGGTCGATCGAGTGGCTGGCCGGGTGGACTGTCACCACAACCTCGGCGGTGGCCTCTGCGCCAGAGCTGTCTGAGATCGTGTAGGGGAATCGGTCGATCCCGCAAAATCCGGCGGCGGGTGTGTAGGTCAGGCTGCCATCGTCTGCGATCATCAGCTGTGAGCCGGCGTCCGAGGATGTCGGAGGGTCGATCACGAGTAGTGGATCGCCATCGGGGTCGAGGTCATTGGCGAGGAGGCCGACGCCCGCATCGAGGACACGGGCCTCACCCACCCGTGTATAGAAGAAGTCATCGGCCGCTTCGGGGATCGCGTTTTGGCCTGTACTAGAGGTCACCTCGCTACCCGACCCGGTGCTTTCTCCAGTTGTCGATTCGGTATCGGTACCGGTTTCGTCACCACCACAAGCCACGACAAGGGCGAGCGCGAGGGCGGTGCAAAGCGGATGCGGAGCCTTCATTGCCGGTCAACATACAATCCCGCGATCGGGCTCACCAGCCGAACCTCGCGGTCAAAGGCGTTTTGTCAGCCCCTATCGAGCACAATAATTGAAGTGTTTTCAGGGTATTACGTGGGTGCTCGAGGACACAGCAGGGGCGCGTGACGATTCTCGTTGCGACTAAAAATCGGGGACTGCACACGGGTGCGTCGGTTCGCAGCCCGACCGCGGAGAGCTTCGCCTTCCTACCGTCGGTTGTCGACGAGATGGTGGACCATACAAGTAACTGTGAGCGGACCTGCCCGCGGGGTGCCAACCACACTTGTCACCTGGTCGCGTAAGTTGCCAGGTATCGCCGGGCAAAAAACGGGACCCACGAAGGGTCCCGTGACGGTCCGAACTACAACGGCGAGGTTGAAGAACGTCCCCACAGCCCGCGCGCCGGGTTGTGAAGCTTCGGTGCCGACGCGGGATCAAACGCCAGGTTCCACAACCAGGTTTCTCGGTTTTTGTGACTTGTCCCGGGTTCTCGGAGCCTCTGTTTTAGGTGGGAGACGTGCTAGCGGCCACCTCGCTGGGGACAACTTGCGGCCCCGGTTTCCCGGTGTAGCGTGCGCGGGGACGCAGCAAAAACCCCTGGCGCCGCTGCTCGGTGATGTGCGCGACCCAGCCGGCAGTACGGCCAATAGCAAACAGCACGGTTGCTGCCCCGGGCACGAGCTGTAAACAAGATGCAAGTGCAACCAACCCGAAGTCGAGCGCTGGCAATGGACGGCCACTTGCATTCATTGCATCCGCAATTTCCTGAAATGGCCGTGCGCGGGCAGGTGCAAGTTGCTGTGCGAGTGTCATCAATGCCCGTCCCCGGGGATCGCCCGAGGGGTAAAAAGGGTGGCCAAAACCAGGGATTTGCTCACCGCGGCCTAGGCGTGCCGCGACCACGTCCGCAGGTTGTGGCAAGCGCGAAGCCTCGGCCATCAACCCCTCGATCCGACGGCAGGCTCCACCGTGTTGTGGACCCGAAAGCGCAGCCAAAGCCGCCACCAAACATCCACACAAGTCCGCTCCGGTCGAGGCCACAACCCGGGCCGTAAACGTTGAAGTATTGAGCTCGTGATCGGCACACAACACCAGCGCAGCGTCGATTGCGGCCACGACCGCGCGCGTGCGGGGGAGCTTGGCACCGCCTAGGGCATAGGCCAGCGTCGCCGCGACACCAGTTTGCTGGGCGGCATCCCGCACGCGTTCGCAATCGACGACCAACCCGCAAACGGCCGCAAGCCGGGCAATGAGTTGACTGGCAAAAGCCTGCTCGGCAGCCCCGGCGAGACCGAGAGGTTGGATTTTGGCGGCAATCGTTGCCAATCCAAATTGTATGCACTCCAGCGGGTCGGCGCCGGGGCGCATACCGTCGTCGAGACGTCGCAGCGCCAACCCGAGCGGGTGTGCCTGCCATGGGTTGTCCACGGCGAGGGTGCCATTCCACAACAGGGTTGCGACCTGCTCAAACGACTTGCCCTGGCTACTGAGGTCGGTCGCAAGGTGCCCGCGGTAGCGCGGCCCCGCGGGCGTGATCTCGGTGATTTCACTTGTGATGACCGGGTCGCCCCAGCGCAGTGCCGAACCGGCGACGGGCCCATGCCCCGAACGCGCTCGGCTACGGGCCTTTAGTTTTTCAACATCGTCAGCGGCATAGAGCCGCCGCCGACCCTTACCGGGCACCGAGCGCAGCCAACCGCGACTGACGTAGGCGTACAACGTTGCCCGGGTAATCCCGAGTTCGGCGACAGCTTGGGCCGCGCTGAGGTAGTCCCGAGTGTCTGTTGCCATGGGGCGATTGTGCCAAACGTCCGTGCGGTTTCCAAGACAGATTGATTATTTAATCAATATTGATCAACATAGATTTAAGATCTATATCTCGGGTATGGAAATCAAGTGTCAGTCTGAAGTCGGGCCAATCCATCCGGGCCTAGAGGGGGTTATTGTTGGCGATACCGAGTTGACAAGCGTCGACGGCACGCGTGGCGAGTTGCTGCTACGCGGGTATCCGATTGCACAGCTGGCGGGGCACCATCGGTTTGCGGCGGTGGCACACCTGTTGTGGACCAACACCTTGCCAACGGCTTCGCAGCACGAGGTGCTCGAACGCCGGCTCGGTGAGGCGCGTGCCCAGATGTTTGCCGACCTCCCCCCGCTCGAGCACGCCGACGGCATGGATGCTCTGCGAGCGGGGCTTTGTCGCCTGACAGCGGTCAATGGCGGGGGTGACCCGGTTGCGGTCTGTGGCGCGGTTGCAACGATTGTCGCTGCCTGGGTACGGGGGCGGTCAGGAGCACGCCCACTTGCGCCCAACCCCGCGCTCGACCACGCGAGTGACTTTTTGCGGATGGCGACCGGGCATGTCGATCACGACCGGGCGGCGGCCCTCGATGCCTACCTCGTCACCGTCATCGACCACGGAATGAATGCATCTACATTTACTGCCCGGGTGGTGGCCTCCACCGGAGCAGACCTGGTATCGGCGGTGGTGGCCGCGGTCGGAGCTCTCAAAGGGCCACTACACGGCGGTGCTCCGGGCCCGGTGCTCGACATGCTCGACGCGATCAAAACGCGACAACGGGTTCGCCCGTGGATCGAGCAGGAATTGGCAGCCGGTCGTCGAATCATGGGGATGGGGCACCGTGTCTATCGCGTTCGCGACCCGCGAGCCGCTGTGTTGGAGCAGCAGCTCGCACGGCTGGCCCAGTTCGAACAACTGCGGGGACGGATTGATCTCGCCCGGGCGGTTGAGCAGCAGGCCCAGGCAATATTGCAGGAGCGATACCCCAATCGCAGTATTCGCGCGAATGTCGAGTTCTACACGGCGCTTGTGCTCGAGGCAGCCGGCCTGCCGCGGGCTGCATTTTCTCCGACATTTGCGGTGGGTCGGGTCGCTGGCTGGTGTGCCCATGTCGACGAACAGCGGCGAACAGGCCGGTTGATCCGCCCTCGTGCGCGCTACACGGGTCGGGTGTTTGCAAGTGCAAGCTAGCCAATAAACATGCGTGTACACTAAAATCCAGTCGCGGGCCGTATGGGTTTTCATATCGGTCGTCGATCGGCTAACCTTCGCCTTCGGTGCCGGACCCTGCCCAAATCTCCCTCCCGATCGACGCAGTCGTTCCCGAACTCGTTGCCGCCAGTGGGCAGGCGCGATGTTTGGTGGTCGAGGCCCCACCGGGGGCGGGCAAGACCACGCGGGTGCCGATTGTGTTGTTGGAGCATCAAGACCCCGGGGCCGGGGAGATTTGGGTGTTGCAGCCGCGACGCATCGCTGCCCGTATGGCGGCCCGGCGCGTAGCGGCCCTGCTCGGTGAGCCCGTGGGTCGCCGGTGTGGCTACCAGGTGCGGTTTGAGTCCAAGGTTAGTGAACATACACAGATTCGCTTTATGACCGAGGGGCTGCTGCTCACCCGCCTGCTCGACAACCCCGAGTTGCGCGGGGTCGGTACCGTGGTGTTCGATGAGTTTCACGAGCGGCACCTCGATGGCGACCTCGCACTCATGTTGTTGCGTCGGTTGCAACAAACATCGCGTCCCGAGCTGCGGCTGGTGGTGATGTCGGCAACCCTCGATGCCCAACATGTGTCGGCCTATTTTTTGCCCGAGGTCTGTCCGCGGATTCGCAGCGAAGGCCGCACGTTTCCGGTCGACATTACCTACACCGCCGGTGCTCGCGAGCGTGAACGGAGCCTCGAGAGTCGGGTGCTGCGGGCGTTTCACGACATTGTCGATACCGGGCTCGACGGACATGTCCTGGTGTTTTTGCCGGGGGCCCGTGAGATCGCCGCCTGTGCCGAGGCCTGTGCCGGACTCGCCCGCCACCACGGCCTAGAGATCCACCGACTACACGGCGAGATGCCGCCGCAGGCCCAGGATGAAGCTGTCGAAAATCGTGGGGTCTACAAACTTATTCTGAGTACCAATGTCGCCGAAACCTCGATCACGATCGATGGCGTCGTCGCGGTGATCGACAGTGGGCTGCACCGCCAAGCCTCCCACGATCCATGGTCGGGTTTGCCGGTGTTGGCGCTGCGGCCAATTTCACAGGCATCGGCAACCCAACGTGCCGGACGAGCTGGACGCACCCGGCCCGGCCGCTGTATTCGTTTGTATAGTCAAAATGATTTCAACCGCAGGCCGGCGTTTGACCGACCCGAAGTCCTGCGAGCCGATCTCGCCGGTGCCATATTGCGGCTGAGTGGGGGCGACGGCCCAATGACCGGGTTGCGGTGGCTCGACGAACCTTCGGCTGCGTCCCTCGCCCATGCGCGCGAGTTGTTGGTCGCGATTGGTGCGCTTGACAGCGAAGGGGCATTGACCGCTGTTGGCAGCCAGATGCGTCGCCTACCGCTACATCCGCGGCTGGCCCGGGTTGTCGTGGCAGGGGCAGAGCACGGGATTGTGTCGATGGCTGCGACCGCGGTGGCGCTGTTGTCCGAACGCAGTATTTACCCGCCACATGTCCGCAAAAAGTCGGCGAGGCGTGAGGCTGCCTGCGACCTCCTCAATGAGATCGACGACCTGCGGGCAGCGCAACGCGGTCATCACGGGGCGGTGGTGCCAGATGCTTGCGCGCGGGTGCGAAGGGTCGCCCGCGCCCTGGTGAAAAGTGCAAATACATGTATCCCGCACGTCGGCAAGCCTCCGCCCCGGGGACAGCGTGACCAAGCCCTGTGCCTGTCGCTGCTCACCGCCTATCCCGATCGGGTCGCGGAGGTTCGCCGGGATGAGCGTGGCGATCGGACCGTCGCATTTTGCCAGGGCGGACACGCCAAACTCGGACCGAGTTGTGCGGTCGGCGATGTGCCGATCGTCGTGGCGCTGACAGTTGAGCAACGGCGCGGCACCGGACAGGGCAAGGCTGTGGTCACCCGGGCAGCGATTGTCGAGCCCGAGTGGTTGCTCGACCTGTTTGCCGAGCAAATCAGTGATCATACAAACTTGTCGTTCGACAGCCAGCGCGAGCGGGTCGAGGGGGTCAGCGAGTTGCGGTTTGGCAACGTCACCTTGGACCGTAGCCGCCTGCAGTCGCTACCCCCCGAAGCGGCCGAAGTTCTCGCCAAGGCGGTGTTCGACTACGGTGTCGACCGTTTTGTCGAGCCCGCCGGGGCGATCACCCAGTTGCGGCGGCGGCTGGCTCTGATCGCCGAGCATGCGCCCGACGCAGTGCAAGGACTGGTTCTGGGTGAGGACTCGGGTTCAGGTTTGAGCTCTCTCAGCGAGCGTTTGAACGCGGTGGTCGAACAGACGATTTTGGCGTTGTGCCACAACTGCACGAGCTTTGCCGAGTTGCGCCGGGCCGATGTGTTGGCCCATGTTCTCGGTCAATTCGACCAGGCCCGGTTGCAGCGGTTATGCCCGACCCATATCGCGCTGCCGGGGCGCCGGCGGGTGCCGGTACACTACGAGGAGGACCGGCCGGCGTGGATCGAGTCGCGGTTGCAGGACTTTTTTGGGCTCGAGCAGGGGCCGACAATTCTCGGTGGTCGGATTTCATTGGTCTTACATCTATTGGCGCCCAACCGTCGGGCCGTGCAAGTCACCACAGATCTCGTTGGGTTTTGGCAGCGTCACTACCCCGAGCAACGGCGGGCGCTCATGCGTCGCTACCCGCGACATTCCTGGCCAGACGATCCCTTAACGGCCAAGCCTCCCGAGCCGCGCAAGCGCCGACGCTAGCAAGTTGTTTGAGGATACATGTTATTGCTGGGAGCCGGCTGCCGAACCATCGCCAACTGCCCCACCGCGGATGTATTTGTCGACGGCGGCCTCATGCTCGGCACGTGAGCGCGAGAACTGATGGGTGCCGTCGTTGCGCGAGACAAAGTACAAAAATCGCGATTGTTTGGGGGCAAACACCGCTTCGAGGGCTGCCCGGCCGGGGTTGGTGATCGGGCCGGGGGGCAGTCCCTCGTGGGTATAGGTGTTGTAGGGGTTGTCGGGATCGCGCAGGTGGATGCGACGGATCCGTCCCTCGAACTGCTTGCACGCGGCCGAGACCTCAACGGGCACCGTGCACCCGTAGATGATGGTTGGGTCGGTTTGTAGCAACTTGGGTTTGAACGAGGCAAACCGCAGCCGGTTGAAAAACACGCCGGCGATCAGTGGACGCTCGTGGGCGGCACCGGTTTCCTTTTCGACCAGGCTCGCCATGGTCAGGATTTGGTAGTCGCCCCAGTCAAACATCCGCGACAGGTTTTCGGCCGACTCCCGATGTCGGCGGCGAAGGTCGCTATAAACTTGATGATGGCGCTCGATCATCTTGGCAAAGATTTGCTCGGCGCTCGCCCGGGTTGAAAACTTGTAGGTATCGGGAAACAGGTAGCCCTCGACCGACTTGAGACCCTCGGGCAGGCCCTTGAGAAGGGTGGGGCTGCGAGTGGCGGCAAACAGGGCATCGCGCTCCCCGAGCCCGGCATCGGCTAGAATGCCGGCGATTTCCAGGGTGTTCTTCCCCTCCGGAATGGTGACCCGTACTTCCAACGCCGGCTGGGAGCGTTGCAGTTCGACCAGGAGTTCCTCTGGGGTCATGTCCCCACGGACATGATGCTCGCCCGCTGTAATTTTGCCGGCGGCGCCCCGGTGCAGGACAAATAGTTTGAAGTACAAGGAGTCGGAGGTGGCAATGACACCTTCGTCAACAAGGATCTTGAGGACATCGGGGAAGCTCGAGCCGCGGGGAATGTCGATGGTCACTGCCGCTGCCGAACCGGCTCCGGGCCGCGTGGGGTAGCTCAGTAGTTCCTGCCCGGTTTGCCACAGCCAGTAGCCGCCGCCAGCAAGTGTAAGTACACATACTGCAAGGGCGAGACGTTGGGCCAACCGCGAGCGGCGAAACTTCATTGGTGACCTCCGGGGCAGCCCGCGTCGAGCCAGCCCTGTAAAAAGAACTGGGCTGCGAGGGCATCGACCTGGGCTTTTTGCCGGGCCCGCGAGGTGTCGGTGGCCAACAGCGTGCGTTTGGCAGCGGCGGTTGAAAACCGTTCGTCCCACAGGAGCACCGGGATCTCCACGGCAGCCTCGAGGGCTTTGACAAAGCGTTTGACCCGACGGGCACGGTGGCCGACCGTGCCATCGAGCTCGAGCGGCAATCCGACCACGATCCGGCCGACCGCATGGTCCTGGCAAAATGTACGGACGGCAGCCACATCGTTTTGCTCGCCCCGTCGGCGCAGGACCTCGTGGGCGGTCGCAATCGCTGCACCAGGGTCGGAGACGGCCATTCCGATGGTTTTACTACCGACATCGAGCCCCAGCGCCCGGGTGTGCATCGATGGTGCGGGCATCTTGCGGAGCTTAAATACTGGCGTTCGCCAACCGAGGCAAACTCGTGCCTCGCCAGCCCAGCAGCCGGGATGATTCACGCACATGTGTGCTCAAAACACGCAGAATTTGCTTTTATGTGAGTTTGGTTGCGGACAACGACTGTGCAGTCTTTTGTGATCAACTTCTTATGAAGACCTGTTCGAATTGTCATCGGTTTGTCGCGTTGGAAGAACGCGCCTGTCCTTTTTGCGGCACCACCGTCCGCTGTGCTCCATCCGCCGCACTGTCCTTGGGAATGAGTCTCCTGCTCGGCTTTGGCGTTGCCGGTTGCGACGATAGCAATGACACCAACAGCACCGACGCAACCACCATGGTTGCGACCACAGCAGACACCGCGGATACAGCGGCAGAGACTGCCAACTCAGGCGACACCGCGGACACGGCCGATACCGCCGACACCGCAGCCGAGACAACCACGGACGGCGAAACAACAGACGGAGAAACAACCGCGGATATGACCACTGGCGGCGATATGCCGACCTGTGGCTCGGATTCGTGTACCAGCGATGACTCGTCGGCGGCCGCAGTGACCTATGGCGGCGCTGCTCCGCTCGAGGACACGGTTGAGGGCTGGGAACTCGACGAAGAGGCCGTGACTCCCGACGGTGAGGATGTCGAGCTCGGCGAAGAGCGTCTCGAGCAGTAGTCGCTGCAGTTGACTTTGGCGAGGGTTGCCGCCTCGCCAAGGTATTGGTTTGGCGATTAGTTGCGGGTACAACTAGGTTCGTAGTCGCCAAATAAAAACGGTTCCATCGCCGCGGGCGACAGGGGGCCACAGGCAAACACCCGGCGATAAAACGCGGGGTCGGACAGACCTCGTTGCTGGGCCTGGGCGCGTAGCTCGGCAAACAGCCATGAGCCCACGCCATAGGTCATTGCCTGGAGTGGACATCGCAGGTAGCGCAGAACTTGTCCACGGGCCCACTGTTCGGGCATGGCGGTCTCTCGTGTCAGCAGCTCGATGGCCTGGGGTGGCGACAATAAGCCCGTGTGCAGTCCGAGGTCGGCGATCACTCGACACGCGCGGATCGCCTGGCAAACCCGGGCAAACATCCGTTCGTCGCCGCGATGAAACCCCGCCTCGAGCATGCGTTCTTCGGTGTGGGCGGCATAGCCTTCGATGTTGAGCATCGCGCCGTAGTCGTCGAAGGTCAGGGCGACAGTGTCGTGAATCGACAGAAACGCCAGTTGTTCGAGGCTTTGGCCTGGCTCGCCACCAAACAGCTCGCGAAATGCCAGGCTTTGGAGTCCGTGCCCGGGGATCCCTTCGTGTACAAACAAGTTTCGCCACTGTAGGCGTGGATGCATCGCTCCGACCTCGCGCACGCGTACCTGGGCGGGAACTGTCGGCAAAAATAGTGGAGCTGGCCAGTTGGTCGCTTCGGTGCCAACGACGACTGCCGGTGGCAGGGTGCCAATTTCGAGATGGCACGGGTCGGGTACCGGGAAAATCGCGTGGGTGCGTAAAAAGGCGAGGGTTTCGTCCAGCAGCTTGCGATGGTGGGCGACGACTTGGTCGTCGGCAAGTGGACGTTCTTGCAGACGCTTGGAGAACTCGCCGGCGACCTCCGCAAAAGTTGTAGCTGCAATTCCAACCCGATTGGCCTCGACGACTGCCTGCCGTTGGGCCGTGGCAAGAACCTCATGTGCGCGAGCCAACAGCTCGGCCGGTGACTGCGACAGCTGGAACATTTCACGCAGGCGCCAGCCGACTTCGGCGGACCCCAGCGCCGCCTGGTCACGACAGTGTGGCAATACCTCGTTGCGGAGGACCTGGGCGTGGGTGCCATAGGCCTCGGCTGCCGTTGCACATGCATGTTGTAGCGTCTGCTGCAAACTCGCCGGCAGGGCATGGCCAAACGGTGGTGGGAGCGAGGCCAGTTGGGTTGCCAAAAATCCGGTGATGTCCGGGATTTGATCGTCCAACACGTGCGCGAGTAGTTGGCGATCGGGGGTCGCGGTGTTTGTGGTGAGCCCCGCGGTAAAGTTGATAGCCTGATCGGCGAGCACGGTGGGAAGCTGCTGCAGTCGCTGTGCCAGGGCATGCCAGCGTTGTTGGCACTGCTCGTCAGCCGTTGGCAGGCGGGCGAGGTCGGCTACCTGGTGGCTGACCACGAGGTAGGGGTAGAGGGAGGGCTCGACCGAGCGCGCGTAGAACTGGGAATCATGTAAATGCAAGTGAAACCGGACAACCGCCGCCGCGCGTGCGACACAGGCCCGGGCTAGGGGAGCTCGCAGCGATGTCAACACCGATGTGCACGCACCGAGGAGTTGCTGCAGCCGAGCCTGCTCGTCGTTGCGATGCTCAGGCGATAGTCGTCGCAGCCGATGCGCACAGCCCGGGTACCCGAGCGTGCTACCCTCCTCGGGGTGGAGGTCGAGCCACTGTTGCCAAAACCGCTTCGCAAACGGGTGCTTGGTGCCAAGCATGCCCGCAGCCTAGCGGGTTTTATGGGGCCATAAAAAACAAGACTCCGCAGTTTGCGGAGTCTTGCGAGATGAGCCCGGAAGGAATCGAACCTTCAACCCAGGGATTAAGAGTCCCTTGCTCTGCCAATTGAGCTACGGGCCCGATGGGGGGTGAATCCTACATATTTCGCGCGGCTTGAAAAGCCCCCGACCGAATTTTTTTTGTTGGTCGCAGGTTGCCTCGATTTGCCCAACATCGACAACACGCCTGTCGCGGGACGATGTGGCCAATGGTTTGAGCTCGACAACACCGGCAGGCAACAGGAGAGATTTCCCACGCATACCGCCGCCAGCCGAGCCGATACACTCCGGCGATGTCCCGTCCGTTCCGCGTTCTCGGCATTCAACAAATTGCCGTCGGTCATACCCAACGGCAGCAGCTACGCGACCTGTGGGTCGACCTCCTGGGTCTTGAACCGCACGGTACCTACCGCAGCGAACGCGAGAACGTCGACGAGGAGATCTGTAAGGTCGGCGCCGGGCCGTTGGCGGTCGAGGTTGATCTGATGCAGCCGGTCGACCCCGAGGCACGGCCCCGGGTGCACCAACCCGCCCTCAATCATGTGGGCCTGTGGGTCGACGACCTGCGCGCCGCGGTCGATTGGCTCGACAGCAAGGGCGTTCGTTTTACTCCGGGTGGGATCCGCAAGGGCGCCGCCGGGTTTGATGTTTGCTTTATCCACCCCAAGGGCAACGAAGCCAAGCCGCAGGGCGGCGCGGGTGTGCTGATCGAACTCGTGCAGGCCCCGGCCGAAGTGATTCGTGCATTTTCGATGTATGAACAACAATACTCCGGTGCCACCTAGCAGCACCGGTTGTGGACAAAGATGTGTCTACACCTAGCCTGCGAGGGCCGCGGGTGATGGCGGTGCGGCGAGGGCCGGTAGCGAGCGATTGGAGATCTTCCAGTTTTGCTTGAGCGCGCTTTTTTGTGTCGGTGACAAGGACCGAACGATATGGCGACGGGAGATCCCCTTGCGCTGACCGTCGAGCGCGAGGGCAAAACAGGCTTCGGGCATCGACAGGGCTGCCTGGATGCCACGTAGATCGATGCCGCACCCCCCACCGCAACAGGCGTTCTCAAACATGTAGGCACCATTGGCCACCCAAACGCCCATACCCAGGGCAATGCCCGCGAGTTCGGCCGCGGCTTCGGCCTCGAGCTCGCCAACACCGTCATCAAACCCGCGCTGGACCAGGCCCATGCGCCCGAGCTCGCGCGCGAGGTTGCCAAACAACAGCTCGGGCGAGCGAAACACCGGGGGCATCACCAGCAGCATCAGTTCTTTGCCACGGCGGAACGTGTGCATCATATGTCCCTCGGGACTGCCGAGGGGAATGGCACCAGGTGGCAGCGGCGAGCGCTTGGGATCGCTGTTGGGCTCGAGCATCGTGAACTCGAGGTCGTCCTGGTCGATCACGCTTTGGGTCTCGCAGATCAGTTCAAACAGACTGTCGGGGTCGCGTGGGGTGCTCCGGGCCGGTGGGACCACAACCCGACGGGGGGCCTCGGCAACCGGGCCTAGGGCGGCCACCACATCGCGAAGTCCGTCTGCCACCCACGCGCGCGCGTCATCTGCGGGGACAAACTCGGGGGATGCTTTGGCGGAGTCCGAACCAAATCGAAACATACCTGGATGGTAGCAGGACATCTGCACGCTCTCACGCCAGTAGCGAAAGCTCGGGGGCCGGTGGCGCAATGGTTTCGCCAGTCCTTTGCGGACGGTGAGGTGGGGCGCGGGATGTGCTCGACGAGGCACTTGTTGCATCAGTTTTCTGGTTGCCACGTGCTTGCAAATGCACAAATCGCCGCGAGTACGTGTATGCGCGACTGCGGTTGTGGTCACCCCGCCTCCGACATGACCCGCCAAAGTTCATCTTCGCGAGTTTTCTACGCTGTCGTTTCGGGTCACACTCGAGTGGTAGGTGATGTTTCTTACGACAGGTCGAAGGTCAGCGGGCCGGCAACAAACACTGCGAAACACGATTTGTACGCTGGTATTTGGGGCAACCATGACAGTGAGCTCTTCGGCGATGGCAGTTGCCGGCGATGGCCATCGGGTGCCGGACCTGTACCAGAAACCTCAACAAACCCATGTACATTCACATTCTAAGATCTTGGTGCCGCTGACGGTCCATCTCGCCACCGAGCACGAGCATCAAAGCCGAACGCTTTGGCGTCTCAATCGTGCGGTCGATCGGGCCAACCGGGCACTGGCCCGTCACGGGATCGAAGTTGTGGTTCACAAAGTCTGGCGCATGCCCAAGGGCTTCAACTCGATCACGCGGCGACGGGACCGGCGAAAGCTCGCCCAATACGCAGCCCTCGATGGCACGGTTCATGTGTTTTTTGTCGACCACCTAGAGCTCGGTTCGATCGCCCGCAGCGATCGTTCGGTGCGGGGGATGCACTGGCGCTACCGCGGGTTACGGCGAAACCTACGGCACCGCGAATACATCACGATCAACAGCGACGCCCCGTCGACCACGCTGGCCCACGAGGTTGGCCACCTGTTTGGGCTCGACCACGACCGCGGCCATCGCAACCTTATGTGTTCGTGTCGACGCGGTCGGATTCAGCGGTTTACCCACCGTCAGGGGGCGACCATGCGGCTCGAGGCCCGGGCATTTTTCCTGCGAAACAGGCGCTACGGCGGGCGCTAGTTAATTAACTGTATCTGCACGTTTACTCGCGCCGTCGCCGGGCTAGGTCGAAAGCTGAAACCGGTAGCCCACACCGCGTAGGGTTTCGATGTAGTGGCCGGCTTCGCCGAGTTTTTTACGCAGCCGCTGGACGTGGGTGTCGACCGTGCGCGTGGTGACATCGACCCGCACGCCCCAGACATCACTCAGCAACGTGTCGCGGGTTTGGACCCGGCCCTGGCGAGCAACGAGGGTCGACAGCAGGCGAAATTCGAGGGCCGTCAAACTGACGCGATTGTCGTCGACCCAAACCTGGTGCCCGCCAAAGTCGATGCGCAGGCGGTCGAGTAGCCGCTCCTCGGTGGGGGACGATTCGCTGGTACGGCGACGGAGGATCGCCTTGATCCGCAGCAGCAGCTCGCGGGTACTAAACGGCTTGACGACATAATCATCGGCGCCGATCTCAAACCCGACGACCCGGTCGATCTCGTCGCTGCGGGCACTCACCATCATTACCGGCAGGCTGCGGGTCCGTTCGCTCATCCGCAGTTGACGGCAGATCTCCGTGCCCGAGATATCGGGGAGCATCAGGTCGAGCAGCACGAGGTCGGGAAGTGGTTGGCGGGAGAGCAGCTCCTGAGCAGTCGCACCATCGTGGGCGGACAGGGTTCGATAGCCCTCCTGCTCGAGGCGAAAGCGCAGGGCATCAACCAGATCGGGCTCATCGTCGACGATCAGGATCGTGCAGGACTCCATGCTGATGACTTACAGGCCAGAGGTCTCACATCGTTGACACAAGCGTGACACCCGGGTGACAGGTCGTTGCCTCTGTCACAAGCCAACGTGACAACTCGGTAACACAAGGTTGGGTCGGTGACCTGTCCGCGACATCACCTCCCGGGTTGGCGCATCCGGGAAACTATTTGTATCTGCATGCCGAGCTAGCGTCGCGGCTGAATCAGCTGAAAGTAGCGTTTGACCCGACGGCGCTCAGCCGCGGGCAGGGCCTCGGTATCGAGGGCGCTTTGGGCAAACGACTTGTAGTCCTTGTAGACATCGGCATAGCTCGTGGTGGCAAACCCATCTTGGCTCGCGGTCGAGATGACCTCGGCCCGGGTGGCTCCACGGCCATGTTCGGGGTTGAACCGGACATTGCGGTGGCGGACCTTCATGTCGCTGGCTTCTCCGAGCGGGTCGGTCGAGCCATCGCCGTAGTTATCACTCGGTGATGCTGCAACAAACTCACTGCCGCCATCGCCATCGCCCTGGCCCTCACCCTGACCGCCTTGGCCGTCCTGGCCGTCCATCAACAGCATTTCATCGGGCTCGCCGTCCCCAACATCGCCTTCGACCAGCAGGGTGGGACCTTTCTTTCCCTTCTTGCCGTTTTTGCCGTTCTTCCCGTCCTTGCCTTTTTTACCCTTGGCCGCCTTGGAAAAACGCTTCATTTGTTGTTTGCGCTTGCCCTGTTTGTTGCCGTTTTTACCCGACCTGCGGATGAATGTGCGGGCCTCTTCGTAGTTGTCGCGGGCCTGGCCTAGGCGCCGTGCTTTGCGGGCTTTGTTTTGTGCTCCCGAAGCCCCGCGGCTGAGTTTTTGCAGGCTGTCCCGACGTTTTTGGGCACCCTGCTGGCCCTTGCCGCGTTGCCCGGCCTGCTGGGCCTGGCGGCGCAGTTTTTCGAGTCGGTCGCGGGCTTTTTGCTCGCGCTCTTGCTGGCGACGCAGTTGCTCGACCCGCTTTTGCAACTTCTTGAGGCGGCGTTCTTGTTCCTTCGAATCGGGGTGAGGTTGCTTTTTTTGTCGCTTGAGCCGGCGCTCGGCCTCGCTGAGTTGGTCGCTCGTGCCGGTCTTTTGCTCGGCGGTTTTTTTGAGGGCGCGCTCGGCTGCCTCCATCGCCCGTTTGAGGGCACGCTCGGCCTCGTCGCCACCCTCCTCGGCTTTTTGTGCAGCTTTTTGCAGTTCCTCTTCGAGCTTATCGCTCTTGCCGTTGCCGAGTGCGCGGCCGGCCTCCTCGGTGAGCTCCTCCTGCTCGAGGGCTTCGGCGAGGCGGCGCATGCCCTCAGCAAGCAGGGCAGGATCCTCGTCGAGTGAGGCTTCAAACTCATCCTCGGCTGTTTGCAAAAGATCTTCGAGTTGCTCGAGTTGGGCGTAGGCGGCCTCACGGTCGAGCTCACCTTTTGCATAGGCATCTAAAATGTCGAGCACTGCGTCGGCGACCTGGGCGGCCTGGTCGTCGCCTTTTTTGAGTGAGCGAAGGTCCTCGCGCAGGGGCTCGGCGAGGGCCATGTCGACGGGCTTGGCCGCGGCTTCGTTGGTTTGCTCGGTCGCAGACGGATCGTTTTGGTCGACGGCATCGGCCGGATCGTCGTGGGGTAGTGGCACCAGCAGGGCGGTGGCAAACAATGCAGCTGCAACGAGTTCGCGGCTGCTCACCCGCGGCAGCGAAAGCGGGACGGAGGGGCGCGGGTCGATGGTCGATGCCCGTCCGTCGGCCTCGGCGACCAACAGCGCGATCATCTCGGCTTGGGCGGCGTGTTTGGGCCCGCGAACCTTGCCGGCGGCAAACTCGAGGGCGTTGCCCAGCATGTCTTTGAGGTCATAGTGCTGGTCGAGTACACGGGCGGCGGCGCGCTGCGATCGCGGGCGAAACCAGGCCCACCCGAGCACACCGAGCAGCGGGGTGATACCGACCCAGGCCAACGAAATTGGTAGATCTCCCAGGCGAGCAACCACGATGGCGACAGCCGCCAGCACCAGGCCACAGGGGAGGGCGACACGTGTCAGCCCCCACAAAATGTCGGCAAACCGCTGGCGCCTGAGGACCGCGTCGACGCGCCGTTTGATGTGCGCTGGGTTGTGGGGCTGTGTCTGCACTGCCATAGGCTCGAGTTGGAACGCAGCTACCGGGGCAAATGATTCAGCTGTGACCCAAGTTTGTCGTTAAAAATACACTGCAAACGCCCGGGCCGCGACAGGGTGCAAATGTCGTCGGTGTGTGCGGAGCACGCCACCGCAGGCAGCGACTGCTTGGCCAATCTGGAGTTTGTCGGGATTGGATGCATTTACAAACCGAGCGTCGCTATGAGCGGACCCGAAACAGTTTGGTCAGGTTGGGGGCGATGTTGGCCCGGGTCGCCGGGTCGGGGATTCGCAACACATAGACAACCGTCGCCCCGCGACGTTCCACCAGATATTGCTCGGGCATTTGGCGGTCGAGGTAGGTGCGAAATGCCGGCTCGAACGCCTCGGCATCGGCAACGGTATCCCAGGCGAGGGCGCCGACGATCATTGGCACCATCGCCCGGTGGTCGCGGCGGTCGAGTGCGACATAACGGTCGCCTCCCCAACCGGCCGCGTGGTCGCGGGCCGCCACCGAGGGCTCAACTTCGGCCAGCATCGCCAGCAACGAGGCCTCGCCGATGGTGTCCTGCCAGATCGCCTCGAAGTTGGGAAAAACGCCCAGCATGGCCTCGATGTCGGGTTCGACCACAATCGCGGGTTCGCGCGCGCGCAGCTTGTCGAGGTGGAGCATCTGCTCGCTGGTCTGGGGAAGTTGTTGATACAACTTATCAACAGCTTGCCAGCCGTCCTGCCGGGCCAGGCGAATCACCGTGGCGGTGCCAAACGCATAGGGCATTTGCAACGAGCGACGCAGGATTGCGTGGTCGATCGAGGCGGGAATCTCGAGCGTGAGGTTGTTGGTAGCTTCGAGCACATCGTCGCCTATTCGCGCAAGGCCCTCGTCGCCCGCGACCCAGGCGAGGTACGAAGCTTGGGCGTCACCCTCGACCAGCATCGTGCGTGCGGTCTCGGCATCGGTTTGCCCACGAATCGGTAGCTGCATGCTTTTGAGATCAAAGTGCATGTCCTGGAGGCCATGGGCAATCTCGTGGCCGACGACCATCGCTAGTTGCCCCTCGCTGACATGGGCACCGATGAGTAGGGCCTTTTGCTTGGGATCGTAGATCCCCATCACGGAGTCTTTGATCATGTCGAGTAAAACGGTTTCGGCATCGACCCCGGGCCGCAACACGCCGAGGGCCGCATCGAGGCGACCGAACTTTTGAATCTCCTCACGGGAATGATGCTCATACATCGAGTTTTTGGCAAACGCCCGCAGGGCATCGCGGTCGCGCACCTCAACTGCAACTTCCCGGGTGATCTCAAGCGCGCGGGCGGCCGCCACCTCGGCGATGATTTGGGTTGTCACCTCGCGGGCACGGGCAACCGCAAGGCCAGGTTTTTTTGCGGGCTCGGCTGCCGGCGCGGGCGTGGCCTGTTGCGGTTGGGCCGTCGGTGCAGGAACTTCGGTCGCGGGAGTCGGCGGCGCACTACAGGCACCAACGAACGCCAAAGCGACCCAAGCGAGGGGCATGCGGGGGGATGGCACACCAAAACCTAGCTCGGATCGCCCGCGCGGACAATTTCGCTGTCGGCAACTGACAGGTTTCGACGCTTGCTTGACGACTGAGTTGCAATACCGCGGTCTTGAGCAGGTTTTGCCGCGATGATAGTGGCGAGCGAGGCTTTGGCACGCATCTGCGAATCGGTTGGTCGAACAGTTGCGGTAGCGCCGAGCGAGGCTTCGGAACACACTTGCGAACCGGTGGCCGGGCGCTCGGGCGTTTGGAGTTGCGGCATCGGCATCGTTCGCAACCCGTGCTAGCGCCGAGCGAGGCTTCGGAACACATCTGCGAACCGGTGGTCGGGCGCTCGGGCGTTTGGAGTTGCGGCATCGGCATCGTTCGCAACCCGTGCTAGCGCCGAGCGAGGCTTCGGAACACATCTGCGAACCGGTGGTCGGGCGCTCGGGCGTTGGCGAGTTGCGGCATCGGCATCGTTCCAACCAGTGATAGCGCGAGTGAGGCTTCGGAGCGCAGCTGCAAATCGTTGGTCGGGTGCAGGCGAGTTATGGCATCGGCGTAGCGCGACCTTGCCGAAGCTGTGACCTTCGACCGTGACTGGCAACTTTTGTGCGTGCTGAAGCATCAACGACGCTCGACAAGCATCGCCTGAAATGCCGAGCAAGAGATGTATGTGCAGATGTCGCGTGCAGATTTGGCGGACTGTGGTACTCCACCCCAACTCATGTCGACTGCGCTTGCGACCATTCGCCCATTGCTCACCGCGCTTCGAGGCCGTCGCAAGACGCGAGTGCTCGGTGCCGAAGGTGGCTTTTTAGCCCTGTTGCTGGCCCGGGCTGCAGTCGACCCGGACGCCGAGGGGCCGCTTGTCTATGTCGCCCGCGACGATACGACCGCACGGGCCCTCGCTGCCGATGTCGCCCTGTTTCGAGGTATGCATATACATGATCACCGTCGGGGTGGGCCGATCCTGCTTGTGCCCGAGTTGGATACCTCGCCCTACGGTGATGCTGCGGCAGACCCCCGGATTTTGGCCCTGCGCATGGCAGCGTTGGCCCGTCTGGGCGAGCCGCCAACCCGCGGCGGGCCTGAGCTAGTGATCTTGAGCCTGCGCGCACTGATGCGTCGAGTGATGCCCGCCGAGGGGTTTTACGAGCGTTGTGTGACCTGGCAAAAAGACCAGGAGCTGGTGCGGGCCGAGGCGATTACCTGGCTTGTGCGCGCCGGCTATTCCCGGGTCGATGTGGTCGAAGATCCGGGCTCGTTTGCCGTTCGCGGTGGCGTGTTAGATGTATATCCAGGTATTTTGCCATACCCCGCGCGGATCGAGCTGTTTGGCGATGATATCGATCGAATTCGACTGTTCGACCCGGACTCCCAACGCAGCCTGCGGGAGGTCGAACACATCACCCTCCACCCGGCCCGCGAAACCATCCACACCGCCGGCGAGCCGTTGCGGGGGCGGGTGTTGCAGTTGGCCGACACCATCGAAGTCCCGACCTCGAAAACCCGGCAGGTGCTCGATAACCTGCAAAATGGCGTGGACTTTTTTGGCATCGAGGCCCTGGTTCCGCTGTATCACGACGCCATGGGGACGGTGCTCGACTACCTCCCCGACGGTTCACGATTTTATGTCGACGAGCCCGATGCCCTGGCTGAACTCGCTACGCGGATAGCCGACGACTGGTCGCAACAATACGCGCGTAAAATCGAGAACCGGGCACTTGTCGCCCCAGTTACGGGGTTTTTATGGGACCCCGAGGAGATTGCGGGCTGGCTCAAAAAACGCCCGGTTGTCGGCCAGTCGCTACAACTTTACGAGCCCAAGAAATCCGATGCCCGGGCGGTAATTCGCTTTGATCTACAACAAAACCAGCAGCTCAAAGTCGAGATGGAAGCCGCCCGCGGGCAGCGAGGTGGCGAGTTGTTGCGGCCGTTGGTCGACCGCATTCGCGGCCTGCAAAAGACCGACAACGAAGATGTCGAAGGGCCGCCGTGGTCGGTGTTGTTGCTGGCGCCCAACCGCACCCACGCCGAGCGACTCGTGAGTTTGTTGCGGGGTTACGGGCTCGCACCCACACTCGGTGACGAGCTCACGTACATGCAGCTACAAGCTCCCCAATCGGGGGAGACGGCGGTGACGGTACTTGCTGGGCACCTGGGGGCAGGGTTTTGCAGCCCGAGCGACCGCCTGCTGGTGGTCAGCCAAACCGAGATCTACGGGACCATGCGCAAGGCCCGAAAGGGGCGCACACGCAGCGGACTTTCGAGCCTTTCACAGTTGGGCGTGGGCGACTACGTCGTCCATGTCACCCACGGTGTCGGTCGCTATCTCGGCCTGCGCCGGCTCGATGTCCAGGGCATGGGCGGAGACTATGTCCAGCTCGAGTACCACAAGGGCGACAAGCTCTACCTGCCGGTTTATCGCCTGCACGAGATCGAACGGTTTGTCGCCTCACAGGACCGGGCGCCCAAACTCGACCGCATGGGCGGGACGACTTTTGCCACCAAAACCCGCAAGGTCAAGCAGGCCGTTCGCCAGATGGCCGATGAGCTGCTGCAGATCTACGCCGCCCGCGAAGCAGCAGTCGGCACCGCCTATCCCCCCCTCGGCGAAATGTATATGCAATTTGAGGGGACCTTTCCGTTTGAGGAAACACCCGATCAACTCACCGCGATCGAGGCTGTCCACGACGACCTCGGCAAGCCACGGCCGATGGACCGCCTGATCTGTGGCGATGTTGGGTTTGGCAAGACCGAGGTGGCTCTGCGGGCAGCTTTTCGCGTGGCCGCTGCTGGTAAGCAAGTCGCCGTGTTGGCGCCGACCACTGTGCTTGTGCAGCAGCACTACCTCACGTTTTGCGAACGCATGCGGCGGTTTCCCATTCGGATCGGCTGTCTCAATCGGTTTCAGTCGCCAGCCCGTACCCGCGAAGTGATTGCCGACCTCAAGGCCGGGACCCTCGATATTGTGATTGGCACCCATCGCCTGTTGAGCCGCGATATTCGCTTTGCCGACCTCGGACTGTTGGTGATCGACGAGGAGCAGCGATTTGGCGTGGCCCAAAAAACTCGGTTTAAAAAGTTCAAGGCCAAGGTCGATGTCCTCACCCTCACGGCCACGCCGATTCCGCGGACCCTGCACATGTCGCTACTCGGTTTGCGGGAAATTTGTATGATCATGACACCGCCGGTCGACCGCCTCGCCGTGCGGACCTACCTCAGTCGCAACAGCGACGCCGTGTTGCTCGAAGGCATCAGCCGTGAACTCGCCCGCGGGGGCCAGGTGTTTTATGTGGTTCCACGGATTTTGGGAATGGAGGAGCACGCCAACCGGATCCGTACACTGTTGCCCGAGGCCCGGGTGTTGGTTGCCCATGGCCAGATGCCCGGTGAGATGCTCGAAAAGACAATGGTTGACTTTGTCGAGCACCGTGCCGATGTGCTTGTATCAACAAATATTATTGAGAGCGGGCTCGACATCCCGCGGGCCAACACGATCTTTATCTCGCGCGCCGACATGTTTGGCCTCGCCCAGCTCTACCAGTTGCGCGGCCGGGTAGGGCGGTCGCGGCTGCGTGCGCATTGCTATTTAATGGTCAATTCGCTCGAACGTTTGCATGCAGATGCAAAAAAACGGATGGAGGCGATGCAACGCCATGCCGAGCTCGGCTCCGGGTTTAACGTCGCCAGCGAAGACCTCGAAATCCGGGGGGCGGGCGATTTGCTCGGTGCCCGCCAAAGCGGCCAGATCCAGGCGATCGGTTACGAAGCCTATGCCCGGATTTTGGGTGAGGCGGTCGCCGAGTTGCGCGGTGAGCCGGTGATCCGCGAGACCGATCCGGAGATGGTGTTTGATGCCCCGGCGTTTTTGCCCGAGGACTACGTCGAGGATGTGGGCCAGCGACTCGATTTTTACCGCCGGTTGTCGGCCGCCCGCGAACTCGAGGAAGTCAGCGACGTCATGGCCGAACTCGCCGATCGCTACGGCGAGCCGCCCTTACCGGCCCGGCACTTGGGGGTATGGATGCAGTGCAAGGTCCACGGTCGCCGCCTACGCGCACTGGCCCTCGAGCTCAAGGGCAACCACCTCGGGATCCGGCTCGGTGCAGATACAACCCTTTCAAATGAAGTGATTATCGCGGCGGTGCGCGGGTCGAAGGGCAAGTTGCGGCTCAGCGGTGAACGCCTGCGGGCAACACTGCCGGCGGTAACCGGAGACGACCGCAATCGCCAACTACAGGCCGCACTCGATGCCCTCGGGGCCCTAGTGTTTCGCGTTGTTGCCGGCTAGCTGTGTGCAAAAAATTGAACATACAAGCAAAATCGGCCGTGGTAACACCTAGCCTCCGCATCGATCAGCCTGTGACGCAGGACCACAGCACTCAGCCACCATCTTCGCACAGGAGCTGGGCACCGCCGCCGCTACATCCACCCGGACACACCTGTGGCCAGTAGGGTGCGAAGCACTCACAGGTCGCCGAGCCATCGCAGCCGTTGGGAAGGGGCACACAGCCGGGGCTGTTACTCGACTGGGACTGTACACACGCCCAATCGTCACCACAGTCGTTGCCACAATTAGATGTATCAGCACAGTAATGAAAGGGCACGCACGGGCCCCAGCAATCGCCGCTAACCGATGGCACCATGCCGGGCTCGCACTCGGGTGGCAACGATTCGCAGGCGACGGCTCCAGAGCAGTCGAGGGGCGAGTCAAACTCGCAGACGCCGAGCCGGCAAACACTTTTTAAACTCTCGAGGCCGGTGGCAGTACAATGGTCGACAAGGCAATCGTCGGCGCACTGCTCGGGCTCAACATCAGCGGGGATCGACGAGCACTCACAGCAGTTGGCGATCCTTTGGCAGTCGCTATCAACGTTGCATTCGGCGGTGGAGGTGCCCGTGTCAGAGGTTTCGGAGGGGTCCGCTGTCGCATCGGTCGAGCTGTTGGTCTGTGTTTGACCGGTTGTTTGACCAGTTGTTTGGCCAGTTGTTTGGGTCTCCGAGGTTTCGCCGTCGTTGCCGGTACAGTTGCTTGCCAAGAGGGCGAGGAGGCAAAGTGTGGGGTAGCGACGCATGCCGGAGATTGTACCTCTTCGCCGCTCAGGACTCGCACCCCAGCCAAAAGATCACCGCGAATCGTAGGGCAGGCGAGGTTGGCAGGATTGGGGGCAGAGCGGCTCGTAGTGGCTCCACGACAACTTCGCCGCTCAGGACTCGCACCAGCCAAAAGATCACCGCGAATCGTAGGGGCCTGTAGTAGGTCCATTACAACTTCGCCGCTCAGGACTCGCACGAGGCAGGGTTGAACGTAGCACGCGGGCTATTTTGGCTGGGCTGCGGCGTATCTTCGGGCAGGCGGGGTTTTGTTGGCAGTGCGGGCCCTAAAGCGGCTCGCATGAGGTCGACGAAGCTTGGTCGCCCAAGGCTCGCAGCCCAGCCAAAAGATCACCGCGAATCTTCGAGGTTTGGTGCCAGGAGTGCGTACGGGGGGCCCTGAGCAGCTCGCAGCAAGTCGACGACAGCTTGGCCGCCCAGGTTCGTAGCCCAGCCGAAAGATCGCCGTCCATCGTAGGGGTTTTGTGTTGCGTTGTTGCCACTCGCCTAGCGGTATTGAATGTACAACTTTTGCGTCGCTAGGCTGCCCGGTGGATCCGTACCGTCGAGATCAGGGTTTGCAGGGCTTTTTCGACAACTTCGGTTTCGGGGTGGCGGACGATCGCGTAGCCGTCACCCTCGTAGGTGTGCTTGGCGGCGTGGCCCGGGCGTGGGAGGTGGGCTTCGACCACTAGCGGTCCGACGAGGGCTTGGGCACGGTCGAGGCCTTCGATTGCGACGATTGGGCCCTTGCCTCCCTGGCCGCGGAAGAACGCGGAGCCGACGGCGTATTTGCGTTGGGGTTGTTGCCACTGGTTGTGGACCATCAGCCCGGCCCATAGCCGGAAAAAGTCGATGTCGTGGGCGTAGGCGTTGAGCGGCATGATGTTGGCCCCGGGGGGACGGGCGGCAACTTCGGAGATTGCGACGCTGCCGTCGGGGCGGCGAAACCATTCCATGTGGCTGATGCCGGTGTGTTGCCCGAGCGCTCGCAGGGCCGCGTGCCCGGGCTTTTGGATGGCGGCGAGGTCGTGGCACGGGTGCTCGCGCGGCAGCAGGACGGTCCACTGAATCCACGGGTTTTCGAGCACGTGCAGGGGTGTTGGGTCGTAGCGGGTGAGCGAGTCCCACACGGGTTGGCCGGCGATACAGACCGTCTCAAACGAACGTTCGCGGCCGACGATGAATTCCTCGCCGATGATCGGGCGCTGCCGAGATGGTTGTAGTTTCAACAATACCGGCTGGAGCTCGGCCATTTGTTTGACGCGGTAGGTCGCCACCGAACCGGCCCCGGCGGGGGGCTTGAGGACAACTGGCAGGCCGACTTGGCGGACAAAATCGAGCACCTCTTGTTGACTATGCAAGCGTTTGTGGCGGGCACAGGGGAGGCCGGCGGCCCGCAACACGTTTTTCATGCGGACCTTGTCGCGAAAGTTGTGGGCTGCTTCTGCGCCCAAACCCTCGATTTGTAGGAGGTCGCGCACCTGGGCCAGTGGTGTTTGTAACTGCTCTAGGGTGCCAATCAAGCGATCGACACCGTGGCGGGCCTTGCCGATCGCCCGCACGGCATCGGCGAGTTGTTGGGGGTCGAGGGCGTTTTGAACCTGGTAGTGGGCGGCGACCTTGGGACGCAGCGAGGGCGGGATCCGGGCCGCCGGCTCGTGGGTGATCACCGCGAGGTCGACCATGGGTAAGTTGGCGATGGCGCTGACAAACCGCAGGGTGTTGGGCATCAGGTAGGGCGCGACAAAAACAACGCGGACGGGGCGTTTCATGGGATGTGTCTCGGGGCCGCAGGCGGCAGAAGGTGTGTATGCAATTACTCGGCTAGTTGACGAGCTCGTCGAGGTACTTGGGCAGCATGGCGCGCCAGGTCACCCAGTCGTGGTCGTGGTCCTGGCCCCACAGGTCGACGCGGTTGGGCACCCCCTTGGCTCCGAGCACACGGGCGGCTGTCCACGACTCTTCGGGGGCTTCCCAGCGACCCTCGCCGGTGGCCAAAATGATCATGCGCTGTTGCAGTTGCTGAAGGTGGGGGCCGTCGTCCATGTACGGCAAAAAGTGCAGGGGTGAGGCGAAGTGAAAAGCCCGTGTATGTTCACCGTTCATCCAGCGCTTGAGGTTGTAGGTCCCGCTCATGCACACGGCCGTGGAGAACACGTCGGGGTGGCGGCAGATTGCGGCAAGGGCATTGAAGGCGCCAATCGAGGCGCCGGCCGTGATGATTTCGATGTCGGGTGTGCGGCAGTCGGTGCGGATCGCCGGCACCAGCTCGCGGTGGACAAACCCGTCGAAGCGGTCCTGCATTTCGGCCCGCATCGCGCCCGAGCTTTCGCCGTCGATCCAGGTGCGGCCGGCGACGCTGTCACAGGCGTAGACCTTGATCCGACCGGCGCGCAACAGCGGGGCGAGGACCTTGATCATCAAAAATCGTTCGGATTCCTCGGCGTCGCCACCCGCGGTCGGAAACAGTAGGACGGGGACGCCAAAGTGGCCGTAGCGGACAACCGTGACCTCCTGGCGCAGGCGCGACGAGTGCCAGGTGGTGCGGACTTTTGCAATGTCTTGGGGGACGTACATGGCTTTGCTCAATCTAAATGAGTGTGCAACGAAATCGCATTAGGTCAGGCCCAAGCGCTCGCCCTCGGTCTTGCGCCAAAACTGGATGAGGCCCCAAAAGTGCTCGGTGAACTGCTCGACTTCGTGGGCGGGAAACAGCGAGGTGACCTTTTGGTGGACGCAGTCGCGGGCAAAGTCGGTGGCGAAAAACTCCCACACGACTTCGTTGAGATGGGAGAGGTGGGTGTGGCAAAACTCGGCGAAGGCGTCGGCCTGGAGTCGCTGGCGGGCGATATTTGCATAGGCATGCAGGCGCTCGCGGTAGGGAAGGTCGCGCTTGGCAACCTCAAAAAACGGCTCCCAATCGAGGCAGGGCTGCATCTTGCGGTCCGTGGCCGCACAGAAGATCGACCACCGCACCATGTTCTTGACCATTTCGGGGAAGTGGTAGTGCAGCGAGGTGACCTGAAAGTCGGGGCAGGCGTTGGCAAAGTCGATCGGGTGAAACGTGGTGCCGCTGCGCAGGGCTTCGCAGGAGTTAAACTCCCAGCCAAAAAATGCGTTGATCGTCAGGCAGGTGTCGGTGAGCAGCTGCCACGCGTCGCCGTCGACAAAGTGAAAATCGACCTTGTAGCGGTCGTGCAACGGGGACGAGGGGTCGTAGCGGACGATGTGAACCTGGGGCCCAAGACCGATGCAACGGACAAACAAATCGTAGGGCTCGACCGCCTGTTGCAGGTGCATCACCCGGGTGCCACTCTGCTCGTAAGCGGCTCGTAGGGCCTCCTCGTTGTCGATTCGGGTCACCCCAACCCAGGCCCCGCCGTCATACGGTTTCATATACAAGGGAAATCCGAGCTCACGGCCGATCGAGCCGAGGTCGAACAGTCGGGCGTAGCGTTCGAGCGTGGGCTTGAGGTCGGCCGAGGGGGCGTGCTCCTTGGGCGGGATCATCCAGGTCCGTGGGACCGGCATCCCGAGCTTCATCATCGCTGCATAGGAGGTATGCTTTTCCATGGCCTGCAGCGACCAGGGGTTGTTGAGGACATACAGGCCATCGAGCAACACCGCCTTTTTGATCCACTCGCGACTGGCGGCAAACCAGTGGGTGAGGCGGTCGAGCACGATGTCGTAGTTGCAGGGCTGCTGGAGGTCAAAGGGCTCGACCGTGAGGCGCTCTATCTGAAACCGGATGGCATCGTCGCCGGCCGGGATTTCGAGCTTGAGTCGACGGACGATTTCCTCGTAGCAGGCGGGCCAGCAAAGGTCGGCGCCGAGACTTAGGCCAATGGTTTTTGTGTTTACAGCCACGCGTCACCTCCGGTGCAATTGCGCGGACTGTCGCCAAATCACCTGGGTGCCGCAAGCCGGGGCCATGCCGGGTTTTGCCACGTGGCTGCCATCGGTCACCTTCAATGTTTCAGCTGTGTGAACCCTGCCGAGTACAGCCGTCGGGGCGAGCTCCAATGTGGCAATCGTTTCGCCCGCTTGCGTGCGTGGGCAATACCAGACCCTGGCCCGGGGTGAGAAAAACGTGTGTGCGGGATCTCGACAGCTAAAGGTTGGCTATGAAGGCCCGGATTTCCTCCACCTCGACCTGGTACCTGGGATCCGCGGCAGCGAACTTGTCGCGGGCTCGCTTGGCGAGGACCTGCGCCCGGCCACGCTTGCCGGACTTGGCCGCGAGCTGGGCTTGAAAATACAACGCCTCGGCCTCAAGTAGCGGGGAATCCGTGCCCAGGTGTGCTTGCAGGCGCTCGTCGGCATGCTTGGCCCGGTCGACTTCGCCTTCAGCGAGTGCGAGTTGGGCGGCGAGCAGGAGGGTTTCGGGCCCGTCAACTTCGTCGAGTGAAGACTTCTTTTGCAGGGCAAAGATTTGCTGGAGTGTCTGCCCGGCTGCCGCGTGTTCGTGGAGCGCGAGTTCGATGCGGCATCGCGTGTGGAGCAGTTTGTGCCGGGTTTCGAGGCCTCCCGCACGGGTGAGCTCGAGGCCGCGAGCAACCACCCTGCGCGCAGTTTCATACTCGCGCAGGAGCATATGTGTTGCTGCCAGGCCATGCAGGGCATGGGCCGATTCGCGGCTGCGACCTGGAACGGCTTGAAAGATATCGATGGCAGTGGTGTAGCGGGGAACTGCGTCCGCTGCAGATCCCTGTTTGAGGTCGATCTGGGCGAGGGAGACGAGGATGTCGCCAATGTCGGGATGGCCGCGACCACGGCTCGCCAAGATCCGCTCGTGGGCGGTACCGAGTACGTCGGCGGCGGCGTCGAGTTGGCCGAGCTCCACGTGGATCTCTCCCAGGTTCAAAAGGCAGGTAATGACCGTGTCGTTGTTTTTCCCATAGGAGCTTTCAAACAGCTCCCGCGCCCGCTCCATCAGGGTTACGGCGGTTTGCAGGTCGCCGGTCTTGAGGGCCACATTGCCAAGGCTCCCCAACGACTGGGCGACGTGGGGGTGGTCGCGGCCAAACGCGGCCTCCGAGACTTCACGCGCACGCGCGTACAACTCCTTGGCCTCGGCAAAGTGTTCGCGCAGGAACTCGACGTTGCCGAGTTCGAGATAGACGCTGCGCAATCGCGGGTGGTCGGCGTCGAGTTGCGTGCGAAAGGTGTCGAGCGCCCGCTCAAACAACGCCAACGAGCGGTCGAGTTGGTCGAGGTCGCGGTAGATCTGACCGGTGGTGAAGTCGATCTCCGCGGCCTCGATTGTATGTTCACCGATTCCGACCCGCGTGCGCAGCATGGCAGCGGTCTTTGCCCAAATAAGCCCCTGTTGTAGCTGGGCGTTGACCCGGTTGACGCCGGCGAGTCGACGCGCGGCAGACAGGGCAGTGAGGTCGCGGCCAGCTGCACCCGCGCTGTAAAACACGTCGGCGAACCGTTCGGCCGCGAGCTCGTAGTTGCCGGCCGTGATGTGGGTATCTGCGACCGTAAACATGGCCGTTTCGATCGTCGGTTGCCAAGCGAGAGCTTGGGCCCGCTCGAGCAATTGTTGTGCAATGGCAGCGCTGCGCTCACGATGGCCGAGTTCATGCTCTGCAAGAAATTGCCTGTGCAACTTTTTGAGATCGAGCACCGATGCCCGCAACGTCGGGTCGTCGGGCAGTAGGGGGTGCAACCGCAAATAGTCGGGGTCGGCACAGCGCGCCGGGTCGGGCAGCCTGACCACGGTTTGGATGGCAATCCGGATAACCCGGTCGGTCGGATGCTCATAGGTGTCGAGCAGCGTGGCAAACTCCTCGAGCGCATCGCCTAGGCAGGTGTCGGTGCGTTGCCGGTGGTCAACAGAAGTTTCGCGGTTGGCAATGCAGGTATCGGCGCGTGCGGTCTGCCAGGTGGTCGCCCAGCCGTCGATACGTGGCAGAAGCTTTTGGCTGGTTGATGGGGCATAGGCGATGGTCGAGGCGGTAAACGCCGCGGAGATACGTTCGCCGACCTCGGAGCTCCAGTGATCGTAGACCTGTTGACCAGCCTGTTGACAGTTTGCCTCGTAACGTATTTGCTGCCACGAGCGGACCCCCCACACGCTCAGGATAATTGCAAGTACAACCAGTCCGGAGGTCCAGGCCAGGCGTTTGCGCCACGGGTCGTTGGCCAGGGCCGTGAGCAGGTCTTGCAAAGCGGGCCACCGCTGCTCACGGGTTGTGGCCAGGCCGCGGACGACAATTTGACGGATCCAACTCGGGACTTTGGTATCGCTCGGCGGGGCCCGAAGCTCGCCTAGCAACACGGCTTGACGGAGGGTTTGCAGGGTATCTCCGGCGAATGGGCGCTCGCCGTAGAGGGCTTCATAAAGTGAGACACAGTAGGCGAACTGGTCGCTTTGCGCGTCTGCCTCTTCCCACATAAATTGCTCGGGGGACATATAGGCCGGGGTCCCAACCAGCCGACCGCTGGTGAGCTCCGTGCTGAGGGCGTCGTGGGTCGGGTCCATCGGCCGCTCGATTTGCTCGGTGCGGGAGCTCGGGCGGGCCAGGCCAAAGTCGAGGACGACCACACGCCCCTCGGAGGTCACCAGGGCATTTTCAGGTTTGAAGTCTCGATGGACGAGGCCGCAGGCATGGGCGGCCGCAAGACCTGCCCCGGCCTGGCGGTAGACCGCGACGATCTCCCGCCAGGTCTTTTTGTGTTGCCAATCGCCGAGGGTCTGGCCGGCGAGGTATTCCATCGCCACATCACCTGCCCCTCGTGCTCACCGACATCGTGCACCGTCACCACGTTGGGATGGTTGACCCGCGCCATTGCTTGGGCCTCGCGCAGCAGCCAGATCGTGTCGAGACCGCTGTCGGATTTTAGTAGCTTGAGGGCCACCCGTCGGTCGAGCTCCGGGTCGTAGGCGGCGTACACGACCCCCATGCCACCTTCCCCGAGGCGTCGCAGGATGACATAGCGCCCGATTGCCTCACCACGGTCATGTGCCGCCGTGGACGAACCTGTGGCTGCCAAGGTGGCGACCATCGCATCCGATGCGATCATCGTTTTTTGGGTGCCCAGGTCTTTCATCGAACCCACGAAGCGTAGGCTTTGCCCAACGCGACTCTTATATACCGGCTTTGGTTATTTGATGTCCCTTGGGACTGGTCTTCGCTCGATATCGGCAGTCCGGATAGGCGGCGGGCGAGAGGGGTTTTGGGCAACCCCCTAGCCCGTTGATATCCCATGATTCTTGGACAACTTGCGGTGTTCGGGTCCGCGTGCGAGAGTACGCCGCTCCAGTCGCTTCCAAGCAAACGAGGCAAGTTAACGATGCGCATGATCCTGATCGGCCCTCCCGGCGCGGGCAAGGGCACCCAAGCTGCTAATCTCGTCCAGACCTACAGCATCCCGCATATCTCGACCGGCGATATGTTGCGGACCGCGGTCAAACAGGGGACTGAACTCGGCAAACAGGCCGATGTCTTCATGAAGGCCGGCAATCTCGTGCCCGATGAGTTGGTGATCGCCATGGTGATCGAGCGGATCGGTCAGGCCGATTGCGATTCGGGATTTATGCTCGACGGGTTTCCGCGGACACGGCCGCAAGCGGTCGCTCTCGACGCCGCCCTTGAGACTGCCGGCGCCGCGCTCGACGCGGTGGTGCTGATCGAAGTGCCCGACGCCATGATCACCGAGCGGATCACCGGCCGGCGTTCAGACCCGCAAACCGGGGATATCTACCACCTGACGTTCCGCCCGCCGCCGGCCGAGGTCGCTGACCGCCTGGTCCAGCGCAAGGACGACACCGCCGAGGCCTGCGCCAACCGGCTGGCCAAGTACCACAAGGACACCGCCCCGGTCGTGCCGTTTTACGAAGAAACTGGCAAACTCGTACGCGTCGACGGGGTCGGTACCCCGGCCGAAGTCCAACTCCGGATCGTCGCGGCCCTGCAAGCCGTCAACAACCAAGCGGCCAACTGACAAAAGTCGAGCGAGTCTGTGCTCCGATACGTCGCCCCCAACCTCGTCACTTCGATGGCCATGATCCTCGGACTGTTCTCCGTGGTGAACGCCTTTGAAGGCCACTATGTCGAGTCGGGTTGGTTCATTTTGTGGGCGACGTTTTTCGACCGTGTCGACGGTCTGGTCGCCCGCACACTCAAGGCCACGAGTGCCTTTGGTGTGCAGATGGACTCGTTTGCCGACTTTTTGAACTTCGGGGTCGCACCGGCGTGCCTGATGTACTGCGCGCTCAGTTCGACGCCGGGGCTGCCGTTTACCGAGGGCATTGGCCACACCGCGATCATCGCGACATCGGTGTTGTGGGTGTTGTGTGCGACCTACCGACTTGCGCGGTTCAATGTCCTGACCGAGGACTCGACCGACAACAGCATGTTTTTTGGCATCCCCACCACGCTGGCCGCGGGGATGCTGGTCAACCTGTTTTTGGTCGGCCTCAAATATGCCGATCCGGGCAATCCGCTGGGCGCCCGCGACTGGTTTACCGAGGGCCATTTGTTTGGGCCCGTCACCCTGGGCCCAAAGATGTGGACAGGCGTCCCCATCGCCATGGCCATAGGCGCGCTGCTGATGGTCAGCAACCTGCGCATGCGAAAGATCGGCAAACTGGTCAATCGCAAACTCAACCTCGGGGTTTCGCTGCTGGCGATCACCGCGATGTTTTGTGGGATCGCGCGGGTGTTCCCCGAGTACATGGTGCTGTTGCCGTCGATCTGGATGGCAATCTGGTTGCCGTTTGGCCAGCTTTCTCCAGCTTTTCGCGACCTGCCCACACCGCCGCTGTTTCCGGTTGGCGACAAGGCACCCGACTCTGAAAGCCAACAGCAGTCGGTCGGGCCTGCCTGAAACACGCCCGGTTTGGTAGCGTTACCCCTGGTATGACCTGCGGGCACAGGGGATGGGTGTTGTTGTTGGCGGCTGCGGTGTGCGGGTGCAGCCCCGCCCCCGAGCTCGATGACCCGGGCGGTTGTACCGAATTGCAAGCGTCGCCGGAGTTGAGCGAGGCATCGTTGCAGGTACACATGGCTGCGCTTGCCGATGCCGCGACGGTTCATGGCGGCAACCGGGCCGCCGGCTCGCCGGGCTACAACGCCTCGGCCGACTACGCCCAAGAAGTGCTCGAGGATGCCGGGTACGAGGTCACCCGCGACGAGTTTACGTTTCAAAAGTTCGAGATCTTGGCGCCGCCGGTCCTCAGCCAAGTGGCGCCTGAGCAGGCCAGCTACACCCTGTGGAAAGATTTTGTCCTGTGGCGGTTTATCCCCGCGGGCAAGGTCACCGCCCAGGTCACGCCCGTCGATGTCAACCTGATTGACCTCCAGAGCACAAGCGCCTGTGAGGCCGAGGACTTTGTCGGGTTTCCAAGTGGCCACATTGCCCTTGTGCGCCGCGGAACGTGTCCCCACGAAACCAAGGCCCGCCTCGCCCAACAGGCCGGTGCCGTCGGTGTGCTGGAGTTTGGCGACGACGACCGACTGTTTGATTCGCGGTTTTCATCGACCACCGATGTCGAGACTCCCCTGCTGTATGTGACCCGTACCCTGGGCGTCGACCTGCTCGAGCGCAGTTTGGCCGGCGACCTGGTCATGACAATGGATGTACAGACAAGTTCGACCGAGGCGACGACCTTCAACGTGATCGCCGACTTGCCCGGTAGCGACCCCGAGGCTCCGGTTGTCATGCTCGGCGGGCACCTAGATTCCGTCCACCACGGCCCCGGGCTCAACGACAACGGCTCGGGAAGTGTGGCCACCCTGGCAACCGCGCGGGCCCTGGCATCAACATGTACAGCCAACAATCGCCTGCGGGTCGCGCTGTGGGGCGCCGAGGAATATGGGTTGCTCGGCTCGGTTCACTATATCGACTCGTTGAGTCCGCAGGCGCGGCAGGAGATTGCGCTGTACCTCAACTTCGACATGGTCGGCTCACCCAACTTCGCCCGCCAGATCTACGACGGCGACGGCTCGCACACCCCCGACGCCGGACCTCCGGGCTCGGATATCATTGAAGATGCATTTATCGAGTTTTTCCACGACCGCAAGCTCATGGTTGAACCGACGGCGTTTTCGGGGCGTTCGGACTACGGTCCGTTTATCGCTGCAGGGATTCCGGCCGGCGGTCTGTTTACCGGTGCAAGTGCAACAAAATCACCCGAGCAGCAGCTCGCCTATGGCGGCGAAATGGGGCTCGCCCTAGACCCCTGCTACCACGCTCCCTGTGACGATTGGGCGAACCTCGATTGGCAGGTGTTGACGCAAATGACCCAGGCCGCGGCGGCGGTGACCGAGAAGTTTGCCACCTCGGTCGACAGCTTGCCCACACGGGTGGCCGTGGACCTCAAGGCGAGCGTTGGCCACCAGGTGTCACACGGGCATGACGGGTTGGCCTGTGGCGATGACAATCGCTGGTAGACGAGATGAGTTCGCATGCGCGAGCAGGCCGTCGTCTGTCTCGACGTTGTCGCCTCGCGCGAGGGGACAACGTTGACGATAGGTGTTGTGAACGCAGCCGGCGAGGAGGGCCCTCGGTAGCGTGTCGAGGGAATTCCCGGACCGCTAGGTGACAGCTTTGGCGAGCTGCTCGCGCAGCGCAAGCAATCCCTGGTCGAGGTGTTCGTAACAGGTCAAGTTGTATCGGCAACAAACTTGGATGACATTGCCACGGCGCCAGTAGCCGGGCTCACACACCACCAGCATGTTGCCGATTTGGCTGCGCAGGCCCAGCTCTAGCAGGCTGATGGGGGCTACCGAGTCTTTGGTCAGCACCATTAACACCACGGTGCAACGCTCGATGCCTTCGAGCTCCCATTGGACCTGCTCGACAAACTTTGGATTGTCGTCGCTTTGATCCCAACTCGCGTCCCAGTCGGGGCGGCGGGGATTGAGGATTTCGATGTCGAGGTCAGCGAGGTCTTCAATGACGCGTTTTTGCCAGTCCAGCGCCCGGCCCTGGTCGATCGCACCTCCCAGGAAAACCGAGGGGGCGGCGAACCGAGCCGGGGCCGGCGGGTAAAAGACGCTCGCGGCCATTGAGATTGGTGCCTAGCTCTCGACGAAGGCCTTGAGGCGTTTGCTGCGGGACGGATGCCGGAGCTTACGCAGGGCCTTGGCCTCGATTTGGCGGATGCGTTCGCGGGTCACCGAGAAGTCCTGACCGACCTCTTCGAGGGTGTGGTCGGAACTCTCGCCAATGCCAAACCGCATGCGCAGGACTTTTTCTTCGCGCGGGGTGAGGGTGGCGAGCACTCGACGTGTCTGATCAGCCAGGTTCATGTTGATGACCGCATCGGTCGGGCTGATCATGTTTTTGTCTTCGATGAAGTCGCCTAGGTGGCTGTCTTCTTCCTCGCCGATCGGGGTCTCTAATGAGATGGGCTCCTTGGCGATCTTGAGGACCTTGCGGACCTTGTCGAGCGGCAGCTCCATCTTCTCGGCGATTTCCTCGGGCGTGGGCTCGCGGCCGAGTTCCTGGACCAAGCTCCGGCTGGTGCGGATGAGCTTGTTGATCGTTTCGATCATGTGGACCGGGATACGAATCGTGCGGGCCTGGTCGGCGATTGCACGGGTGATCGCCTGGCGGATCCACCAGGTTGCGTAGGTCGAGAACTTGTAGCCGCGCTTGTACTCGAACTTGTCGACGGCCTTCATCAGGCCGATGTTGCCCTCCTGGATGAGGTCGAGGAACTGAAGGCCACGGTTCGTGTATTTTTTGGCGATCGAAACCACCAGGCGGAGGTTGGCTTCGACGAGCTCGGCCTTGGCGGTTTCGGCCTGGTGGCGGGCGAGCATGAGGCGGTCGTGCAACTCGTGCAGATCGTGGGCCGACATCTCGGTCTCCTGCTCGATCTGACGGATGCGTTTGGTCGCCAGCTTCATGCGGGCTTCGATCTCGTGCAGCTCCGAGGGGTGCAGGCCGAGGCGGCGACACAATTTGAACTCTTCCTCTTCGGACAGGCGGACGTCTTTGAACAGGGTGCGCAGCTCAACGAGGTCCATACCGGCACGCCGCTCACATTGGACGAGGTCGCGTTCGGCCCGGATCACGCGGGCGATCAGGCTGCGGATTTCGTGGACGATGCCGTCGATCGGCCGCCGCGACAGGCGAAGTGCACGGATCGCCTCGACGATGGTCTCACGGTGCTCACGCTTGGAGACCGTGAGGGCGTGGCGTTGTTCGACGCTGAGGTTGAGGTCGGCGACCTGCTCGGTGAGGCGCTCGATGTCCTTTTGTGTGCGTCGGATTTTTTCTATTTGCCGATGCAAGTTTTCGAGGGCGGCCTCTTGGTTGAACGGCGGTTGCTTTTTGTGGTTGGGCGAGTTGTTCTCGCTCGGGTTGGAGACGATGATGACGTCCTTGACCCGCTGTTGCCCGCGTTTGATCCGCTCGCACATCTCGAGCACATAGGGGGCCGAGACCGGTGAGCGCAGGGCGATTTCAAAGACCCGCAGCTCGCCCTCTTCGATGCGTTTGGCGATTTCGACTTCGCCTTCGCGGGTGAGCAGTGAGACCGAGCCCATCTTGCGCAGGTACATGCGGACGGGGTCGTTGGTGCGGGTCGCTTCGTCGACATCGCGCGCCTTCTTGCTCGACCGCCCGGCCCGGCCGCCACCGCGGGCAGCCCGAGAGGCGGCTTTCATAGCCCGGGCTTCTTCGGCGCTCAGCACCTGCACGCCCTCGGCGACCAGTTCTTTTTTCCACTGTTGCAGCTGGCTGGGGTCGATCAGGTCGGCCGGGATCAACTCGCGCAACTCGCCCGCCGTCAGGTGGCCTTTTTTCTTGCCAAAGGCGATGAGCTGCTTTTTGAGCTTGTCTACATCTACGGTTCTCGTCGTTGATTTAGGCGTCATGTGTAACTTCAACCTTTGGCCTTTAGTGCTTGTACATGTTTCTTGCGGGCGTGTGCCCGAGCGAGTGGAGCTGACGGGAGAGGTCCATACGTTGGCGGGACAGGTCCCGAACCCGTTCCATATCGCCCTGGGTACGGGCGGTACGAATCTCGTTGTCAAACTCCGCGATACTGCGTTTGATTTGCTCCCGGCGACAGCCGTGGAGGCATTCTGCTAATTCACGTTGTAGGTCTAGCTCGGTATCCCGGTAGGTGCCCGCAAAGATCTGATCATGGATCTGGCGGTGCGCCCGCGGGTCGACACCTTCGAGCAACTCACCGATCCCGAGCTGTGAGGCCTGTTTGGGGTCGGCAATGAACTTTTCGAGGATCGGACGCAACCGGCGATCGTCGATAAATTCGGTTAATTCCTGGTGGTCGAGCTCGGCAAGCAGGGTCGGATTATCGACCAAAAGCGCCGTCAGATTGGCCTGCACCCGGGGTAGGGCGGGAAGACGGCGGTTGGGAACGGATGCTTGCACGGGCGACGGATGAAAGCGGGAGTCGGGTGGAAGGTCAGGTGGTGGGCCCGGTGGTGGGCCAGCCGCGAACTCGGGCGGCGCTGTGACAAAGTCGGGTGGCGGAGCAAAGCGGTCGGCTCTGCCTCCGCGTTGCGGCGGCATCTGGTTGCCGCGGGGTGCATAACGGTTGTTGCGTTGTTTGGAAAAGCGGTTGCCCTGTGGGCGCTGGTTGGCGTGGTTCGAGTGGTTGCGTTGGTTGCGGTGCGGTGGCGGTGAGAACCGTTCGTCGGGGGCAAATCGGCTCGGCCCGCCCCGGTCGTGGCCACGTACTACGGCCAAAACCCGACTCGGCGAAAGATTGAGCAATTTTGCCGCGCGATCAATGTAGAGGTCGCGCGCGGCCTCACGCTTGATCTTCCGCAAAAGTGGTGCCACTGCACTCAGGGCGCGAGCTTGCGCATCGATCGACTCGGTTGCGCCCTGGCGTACGAGCCGGTGCATGTACCACTCGAGCGCCGACTGCGGGCGTTCGAGGAGGTTGTCGAGCCGCGCCGGATCGGCGCTGTCCGGGTCTTCGCCCGCGCCCAAAACAACGATCCGGGCATCGAGCTCGGCCTCGAGCAACACCGGTATGGCCGACTCCGCGGCCTTGAGGCCCGCCCGGTCTCCGTCGAAACACAATACGACCGTGTCGGTAAACCGGCCGATCAGTTGCGCCTGGGTACTTGTGAGGGAGGTCCCAAGTGGGGCGATAGTCTCTTGGTAGCCGCGTTGGTGCATCGCCACGACATCGACATTGCCCTCGACCAAAATGGCTCGCCTGCGTGTGCGCATTGCCTGGCCGGCGAGGTGCAAGCCAAACAGGCATTTGCTTTTTTTGTAGAGATCGGACTCTGGCGAGTTGACGTATTTGGCCGGTTTTTGCCCGTCTGTCTCCTGCTCGAACACTGGCAAGATCCGGCCGGAAAATCCGACCACAGTCCCGCCCGGGAGAATGATGGGGAACATCCAGCGCCCGCGAAACCGGTCGAACGGCGCGCCTGTACGGTCGCTGCGCAGCACCAACCCGAGGCGCTCGGCCAACTCGAGCGGCAAGCCCTTGGCACTGAGTGCCCGGCACAGTGGGTCCCAACCGAGCTCGGTGGGGTCGGGGGCATAGCCGAGTCCGAACGCTTCGGCGGTTGCTTCACTGACGCCGCGTTGTTGCTGGTATCCCCGTGCAGCTTCGCCGGCTGGTGCGGCGACCAACAGCTCCCGGTAAAACTGGGTCGCGGCCCGCATGATTTCCATGCTGGCCTGGCGATCGGCCTGTTGCTCCGGTCGCAGCCCGCCGCGGGTCGGCAATTGCACCCCGTAAAGGCCCGCGAGTTTGTGGGCGGCCTCGGGAAAACTCAGGCCCTCGATCTTCATCACAAACTCGAGGCCGTCGCCATAAACTCCGCAGCCGAAGCACTTAAAACTGCGGCGTTCGGGGTTGACGAAGAAGCTCGGAGTCTTCTCGCTGTGGAACGGGCAACAGGCTTTGTGATTGCGTCCGGCCCGGCGCAAACCAACGTAGCGACCAATCAGGTCGACGATGTCGATCCTGTCCCGCAGTTCCTGTAGCTTCTCATCCGGAATGCCCGCCATGGGTAACTGGGGGCCCAGGTAGCCGTTATTAGACTACTTGGGAGCGGCAGAGCATACGGCATATTCCCGAAATGTCGCAGTCCCTGGCTAGGATGCATTGTAAGGATTCCCACAGCGCGATGTTGTTGGCTGCACCTGCAATCACCGCCGCTCGCGCCGGCCAAAATCGCAGTTGTGTTTCGGTCGCCCGTGCACGATCGCGTGTAGCTGCAAGCCGATACCCGGCAAACTGTCAAAAACTTGCTCCGCCGGGGAAACCCAGGCATGGCGAATGGGATGCCACTGCCCGGATCGAGCTTCGCGCCACCTGCCTCCAACAACGCTGGGTCCCAGGGTGAACGCCGTCTCAGCGGTGCGCGCAAGCGGGCCAGGGACCGTTTGATGGATCGAGCGGTACGCGACTACCCCGAAAGCCAGGTGCTTTCCAAGGTCCACAGCATCCAAAACTTGCTGCTGTTTCTCGACGACGATCTGCGTGAGGCGGGACTCGCCTTGCAAAACATTGAGCGTTACCTGGTGCAGACACTCGAGCTGCTCGAGGCCCCGTCGATCGCGCGCGAGCAGGTCCACGCAGTCGCATCCGACACGATTGTGCTCGATCACATCGATATGCTGTCGGAGACGCTTGAGAACCTCCGACGACGACTGTCGCGGCTCGCGTCGAACATGCGCTAACAGCTAGGCTCCGAGGGCAGCTGGCGAGTGCGAGTCACCGGGCTCGCTGTGGCAGCTGCTGGTCTCGAGAAAACCCGCTCGCTGTGGAATCATCCGCTCCCCGTGTCCACCCAATCCGCGGCTGAAACCGAGATCGCCTCGCGGGCGCGCAAAGCGATCGCCGCGACCTTGGCCGTGTACCTCCTGTTTGGGCTGTTTGGCTTACACCCGTGGTTGCGGGCGGTTCGCGGCCTATTGTTGGTGGCTGCCTTTTACTTTTTGCCGATGTGGATGCTGCGCGACCAGCCGAGGGTGCAAGCGCGTTACGAAGTCGGTCCAGACTCCCCCATACCCGAATGGCGATGGCGCGGGTTGAAGGTTGCGGGCATTGCCTGCCTCGTTATCTTTCCCCCGTTTGTCCTCGGATTTTGGTGGTTTTACAGCCAAGTTTGCAACGGCGATCTCTCCGTGCTTGCGCCGGTGACCTACCTCGAGGGCCTGACACCGTGGGCCGGCGGGCTCGAGACCTACCTCGCCAAGTTGTGCCGCACCCACGACGGCGGCCTGTGGCCCGAGCATATCCGTGTACCTGCAACTTGGACCGCCTACTACGGCCTGGGCTGGCTGTACGAACTGGCGATTGGCCTATTTGCCGTGGCCATGGCCGAGGAGGTGTTTCACCGCGGCTATCTCATGAGTGCGCTAGAGGACAGGTGGCCGCCCAAGCATCGGATCTTCGGTGTGCCGTTTGGCCTGGCAGCGGTTATCTCGAGCTTGATGTTTGCCGGTGGACACCTGCTGGCAATGGCCCAGGTCGGGCGCCTTGCGACGTTTTTTCCAGCACTTGTATTTGCATGGTTATGGCGACGCAGCGGTAGCCTGTGGGCACCGGCGTTGTTTCATACCGCGGCCAATGCCCTGATGGACGTGTTGCTGTCGACCACATTCCCGGTGCGTTGATGCTTGCGGGAGCTGGCGTCAAAACTCGAATGAAACGCCGGTGAGTTCGACCGACACCGCCCACAGGCGCGCGGCTGTTTCGAGGTCTCGTGACCGGCGATTGCCCTGGACCACCTTGGGCTTGCCCCACATTTCTTGAAACCCATCTGGCCCGAAGTACTGGCCGCCTTCGACATCGCTGGCCGTCAGGGCATACAAGCTCGGCAGGGCACCCGCGGCTGCCGACTGGGCCAGCAGGCGGTTGGCAAACTCCATAAATCCCTCCTTGAACTTGGACCCCTGCAGCTTGGCGCCCTTGCCCTGCAACGCGGTTGCCGAGTAGCCGGGGTGGCTCGCCACACACAAAACATCGCTGCCGGCAGCCCGGAGCTTGCGGTCGCACTCAAATGTGAACAGGAGGTTGGCGAGTTTGCTTTGGCAGTAGGTCAGCCACTTGCTGTAGCGCCGCTCACCCATGAGGTCGTCAAAGTTAATCTTGCCGTAGCGGTGCGCCAGGCTGGCGACATTGACGATGCGTGCGTTGCCAGCTTGTTTGAGCAGGGGTAGCAGCTGGCCGGTGAGCGCAAAGTGGCCGAGATGGTTGGTCCCGATTTGCATCTCGAACCCGTCGGCGGTGGTCCGGCGGGGCAGGGCCATGACCCCGGCGTTGTTGCACAGCAGGTCGAGGCGGTCGTAGTTGTCGGCCAGGGCCGTGGCAAACGTGCGAACCGAGCTCAAGTCGGCGAGGTCGAGGGGGAGCAACTCGAGCTTGGCTTCGGGGACACTTGCAAGTACATCTTCGCGGGCGCGTTGGGCCTTATCCTGGCTGCGGCAGGCCATGACGATGGTCGCACCCGTGCGCGCGAGCCCACGGGTTGTCTCGAGCCCGAGCCCCGAGTTGGCACCTGTAATAACTGCGACCTTGCCGGTCAGTTGGGGAAGATTGTCGAGACTCCAGGCCATGATTGCTCCGGCGCACGTTGTAGCCGCGCAACTGCCCGGACACAAGTCGCGCGGTCGGGCCGTAGCGTTTGTTTTGTCCGGTGCAGCCGTTTGCTTGGCTCAGGGGAGCCATCACCGAAATCTATGTGACCCACGGTCGCGGGACGATTCCGGGCGGCATGCTCGCGATTAAAACTTATTTGTAGAAACAAATGTTGGCCTTGGCCAGCTATCCGCGCAAACCTTTTGGCGTGCGTGGATAGCTGTTTGGCGGCCCCAGCAACACTACGGGCAATCGTCGGCACCCGCCCGTGTCGGGGACGACCGCGTTTGGCCATCCATATCGTCGCCGACTTCAGGATGGGGATCGATGCCCGGAAGCGCCTCGCAGTCGAGCACGTGGAGGTCGCCCGAAGCCGCGTCGACAAACCAGTTGGTGTCGGTATTTTCGGCTTCGAGGTTCTCAGTTTCGGCCGCAACCGCACCGTCGCGGTCGCGGATGAGGCGGTTGGTCAGGTTGCCGTAGAGCTCGAGGTTTGAGGTCTCTGCCCAACGGTACTCGATACCATTTGTATAGGCATCTGGGTGGGTAAAGATCACAGTATTGTGGGCCACCAAGGTGTCGACTCCGCGCTCGACACTGATCCCCACATCGTGCTCTCCACTGCCGGCATGCTCTGAGAAAACCGTGTTGTTGACCACCGTGTTGCCGTGGACCTGGGCCACAAAACCCAGGCCAATGCCGCGGGCACAGTTCAAAATACGATTGCGGGCAAGCGTATGACCGCCCCCGGCTTCGGCGTCCCACATATGAATGGCGTGCTCCGACAGGCCGCCTTGGTAGGTCATGTTGCCGCGTTGCTCGGGGAACTTGCCGTGGGCGGGGCGGGGGACCCCTGTGGCGTCGCAATAGATCCCGCGAAACTCGCTGTCGTGGATGTACCAGTTGCGGGCTTCGTGGGTGTCGATACCTCCGGTGTAGCAAGTCGTGTTGCCGTTTTGCGAGCCATAACCCCACACGTTGTCACGACCCTCGTCGGTCATCAAAAACTCGCTACACGAAATCTCGACGTCGTCGACGTATTCGTTGTTGGCACTCGACTTGATGAACTGTTGTCCGCCGTCGACCATGCGCACGTTGTGGACAAGTCCGGCATCGCCGGCCGCCCAAAAGTGAATGAGGTGGAAGATCGAGCGCTGGACGGTGAAATCGGCGAGGGCGATGTCGTTGGCCGCTACCGTAATCGCCGCGACACCATCGCCCATGCTGCGGTACCCACTGTCGATCACCACAGCCTCCGCATTGCCCGAGGCCGAACGCATCGTCACACCTGGCTTCATAAAGTAGAGCCCGGTGTATTGCCCTGGGCCCGCTTCGGGCAACAGATACATACCGTCGGCGAGGATGATGGTGTCACCGGTTTCGGCTTGCGACACAACCTGGCGAAGCGTCGCCGTACCGCCGCCTTCGACTTCGACAAGACCGTCGCCAGCAGGTGAGACGACGATCTCCTTACCTGGTCGTTCAGGCAGTTCGATGTTGATACATGTGAGTTGTTCATCGCCGTCGCCGTCGCCGTCGCCGTCGCCATCGCCATCACCATCACCATCGCCGTCGCCGTCGCCGTCGCCATCACCGTCGCCGTCGCCATCGCCATCGCCATCGCCATCGCCATCGCCATCACCATCGCCATCGCCATCGCCATCGCCATCGCCATCGCCATCGCCGTCGCCATCACCATCGCCGTCGCCAGTCGGACCAGCCGACGTGCCGTCTGAGGTTGATGTTGTGGTGGTTGTCGCGTCGGTATCGGAGTCGGTCAGGTCGGTGCTTGCGTCCCCGCATCCGGAAACAAAAAGCCCAAGCGTGGCGAGCAGTGTAAGCGTCGAAGTGTATTGAAACGTCATGGTGTCGAGTCTCCAAGTCAGACAGGTCTGGAACTGTCGGTCCGAAATATCCGGCGTAAAGGGAACACGGCGTTTTGCAGCGGTCAATCCAATGCTTCCGCACTGCCAGGCGCGAATGTTCCCGGTCCCGTGGTTGTGGCGTACAGAAAATGTTTGGACATGTTTGAATCGACATGTTTGAAGATGTCGAAAAACCGGCCGTCGGCCCGATCAGCGTGTGCGCGAACCGGCTGATGGACGGCGGCCGCTACCCGAGTGCCCGCGCCAGGAATGTCCCGGTATACGACGCGGCACAGGCTGCGACCTGTTTGGGCGTGCCCGCGGCGACAATCTCACCGCCACCGTCACCACCTTCTGGCCCGATATCGACAATGTGATCGGCCCGCAGCATGACCTCGATGTTGTGTTCGATGACAATCGCCGTGTGGCCGGCATCGACAAGGCGGTCAAGGACTGCGAGTAGCTGCAAAACATCGCCGGCATGGAGCCCTGTGGTTGGCTCGTCCAAAATATAAAGCGCCCGGCCAGGTGTCTTTTTGGCCAGCTCGCGGGCGAGTTTCACACGTTGGGCCTCGCCACCCGAGAGGGTCACAGCGCTCTGCCCAAGGGTGAGGTAACCCAGGCCGACATCTCGCAGGGCTTCGAGTTTGGCGCGGATCCCCGGGTGGGCCGCAAAAAATGTACATGCATCATCAACCGAAAGCTGGAGCACTTCGGCGATGTGCTTGCCGCGATAATTGATCGCCAGGGTCTCGCGGTTGTACCGGCACCCCTGGCAGGCGCGGCAGGTCACGTGGACATCGGGCAAAAAGTGCATCTCGATGCGCCGGGTGCCCTCTCCCTGGCAGGTTTCACAGCGGCCGCCCTTGACGTTAAACGAGAACCTATCGGCGCCAAAACCACGGATTTTTGATTCCTGTGTATTGGCAAATAGATTGCGCAACTCGGTCATGATGCCGGTATAGGTCGCCGGGTTGCTGCGTGGCGAGCGGCCAATGGCGGCCTGGTCGACATGGATGACCCGGTCAAACCCGTCGAGCCCGGTGATACTGGTAAACGGCAGGGGCTCGTTGCGGCTGTTGTGGATGCGGGCACGGGCGGCCGGCAGCAGGGTTTCGACCACAAGGCTCGACTTGCCTGAGCCACTGACCCCGGTGATGCAGGTGAGGGTGCCGGTCGGGATCGATGCGTGTACATCTTTAAGGTTGTGACCGCAGGCACCGTCGATCACGATCGTCCGCCCATCGCCTGCGCGCGGTCGGGTTTTGACCCCCGACCCACCACTTTTTTGCGCGAGAAACATCGCGGTAGTCGGCCGTTGGCCAGGCTTGAGCGACGTGTTTTTGGCCTCGGCAACAAGCTGCGCCGGTGGCCCGTGGGCGACGATTTGTCCCCCGTGGATGCCTGCGCCCGGCCCCATGTCAACGAGGTAGTCGGCGGCCAACATGGTGTCGGCATCGTGCTCGACCACGATCAACGTGTTGCCGAGGTCACGCAGGCGGGCAAGTGCCTGCAAAAGCCTGTGATTGTCGCGTGGGTGCAAACCGATCGAAGGTTCATCGAGGATATAGGTGACACCGACCAGGGCGGCGCCGATCTGGGTAGCGAGGCGGATCCGCTGAAACTCACCGCCCGAGAGGGTCCGCGCCGGGCGGTCGAGGCTAAGGTAGCCAAGCCCGAGGTCGAGCAGGCAGGCGAGGCGCTGGCGCACACGCACAAGGATCTCGCGGGCAATCTCCAGTTCTTCTGGCGGGAGCTTGGTGCGTTCCTGTGTGTCTACATGTTGTTTGGTGTCCTCCGGCTGTTCGCCCGCAAGTTGGGCGAGGGCCCCGGCGAGGTCGTTGAGCGGCAGGGCGGCGAGCTCGGCAATGTTGCGCCCGCCTAGACGGACAAACCGCGCCTGTTCACGCAGGCGCTGGCCCTCGCAGGTGCGGCATGGCAGGGTTGCAAAATACTCACGCAGGGGATTGTTTTGCCCGGGGGCCGTGGCCGCGACTCGCCGGCGAATAAACCCAAACACACCCTCAAACGGACTCGGCTTGCGACCGATGCCCTTGATCGGTTGGTCGCCGCTACCTTCGAGCAAGGTCACCCGAGCGACGGCCGGCAACTCGGCAAACGGACTGTAGCGGTCGACCCCGAGGTGGTCACAGACCGCAAGCATATGCTTATGCAATGTTTTTGAACCACCACGGCCGGTCGCCGGCAACACGGCGCCCTCCATCAGGCTTTTTTTGGGGTCGGGAATCACCCGATTGACATCGATTTCACGGACAAACCCAAGGCCTTCGCAGGTTGGGCAGGCGCCCTCAGGGCTGTTAAACGAAAAACTCGCCGGGGTCAGCTCGGGGTAGGTGATATCGTGTTCAAAATCGGTGTATGTCTCACTAAATTGGAGCGTGTCCCCGCCGACGATCGCAATGTTGACCCGGCCCCCGGTCAGCCGCAACGCGACTTCGATTGAGTCGGCAAGCCGTGCCCGCAGCCCGGGTTTGAGCTTGAGCCGGTCGACGTAGACATCGATGTCGTGGCGCCCCTTGGCGAGGGTGATCGGCTCGCCGAGGTCGTGGACGGTACCGTCGATCGCAACGCGGACAAAGCCCTGGCGGCGCAGGTCGTCGAGCAGGGTGTCGAGGTCGTGGACGGCCCGGCGAGCGACCGGAGCGAGCACCGAAAATTTGGTGCCAGCCGGCAGCGCGAGCACCTGTTCGAGCATGTCTTCGACGCTGTGGCGCTGCATCGGTTTACCACTTTTGGGGCTAAACACAGTGCCGACCCGGGCGTATAAAAGCCGCAGGTAGTCGTGGACTTCGGTGGCGGTGCCAACGGTCGAGCGCGGGCTTTGACCGCCGCGGCGTTGGTCGATGGCAATCGCCGGGCTCAGGCCTTCGATCAGGTCGACATCGGGCTTGGGCAGCTGGGCGAGGTGGTGGCGGGCCGCGGTGCTCAGGCTCTCGACATACCGGCGCTGACCCTCGGCAAAGATCGTGTCAAACGCCAGGCTGCTTTTGCCACTACCCGAGGGCCCGGTAATTACGGTGAATTGCCCGCGGGGAATGTCGAGGTCGACCCCCTTGAGGTTGTGCGTGCGGGCACCACGGACCCGGACGACGCCGTTATCGGTCATTGCGGGCTCCGTCGCAAAACGTTTGTGGGTACATCATGTTCGGCGTGGCTCAAACTGGCCCCCGCGGGCAATGTTGGTGGCCGCCAGCATGGACTCGGGGTTGACGGTGCCGGTGCGGGCAATGTCGCGGGCAGTGCCGTGGTCGGGCGAGGTCCGGACAAATGGCAGGCCGAGGGTCATGTTGACACCATTATGCATATGCATGAGTTTGAACGGGCCGAGGCCCTGGTCGTGGTACATCGCCACCACCCCGTCGAGGTGACCAGCGGCGTGTTGGGGAAAGGCCGTATCTGCGGCCAGCGGCCCCAAAAATGTGCATGTCCAACTTTGTTGGCCGGCCCAGGTGCGCAGGGCCGCGATCGCGGGCGCGATGGTGCGAATCTCGTCGTCGCCGAGCAGGCCGCGCTCGCCGGCATGGGGGTTGAGACCAAGCACGCCGATTCGCGGGCTGGTGATGGCAAAGTCGCGGTGCAGGGCGCTGGCCAACAGTCGCCCGGCGCGAACGATCGCCGCCGGGGTGAGGGCGGTTGGCACCTCGCGCAGCGGTAGGTGAATCGTTGCGAGTACAACTTTTAGGGTGGGGCCGGCCATCAGCATGGCAAAGTCGTCGGTGCTCGCCCGCGCCGCGAGGTACTCGGTATGGCCGGGAAACTCAAAGCCCTCGTCGCGGCACCGGGCCTTGTCGATCGGCGCCGTCACAAGGGCCGATCCCGGGTTGGCGAGCACGCGGTCAACGGCATGGCGCAACACCGCGACCTGACCGATCGTTTTGGTGTGTGGCGGCTCGACCACGAGGGGGGCGAGCGCAGTCCATCCGCGTTTTGCCCAGGGGGGATCGAGTTCGCCCGCAAGTCGCTGAAGCAGCATGCGATCGCCGACAACGCAGTCTTTGGGCTCTAGTTTGCCAGCGGCGGCGAGGTGCAGGAGAAGTTCGGGCCCGACGCCTTCGGGATCTCCCTGGGTGACAATGAGGGGGCGAGTCACAGGCGGGCAGGGTAGCAGCTCCCCCGGAGCTTTCGACGCCCGGGTGCGAACGTCACAGGCATTCGCAGGCGTGTGCGTCGAGGTTGAAGGCGGGCCCCGGCCGCGGTTTTCGGGTACCATTGTCCGACGATGCCGCGCCAAACCATGCCAAAGCTCGGGCGGGTTCTCGGGTTTTTCGGCCTTCAGGTGGGGGTGTGCCTGGGCCTGGGGCTGGCTGGGCCGGTCTCGGCCGAGACCCCACAATCGGGCAAGCGCATCTCCACCGATCGTCCGCCGCGGGCGCAGGCCGCCGTCGCCAAAAAAGTGAGCCCAAAGCCGCGGCGAACCCCGCGTCGAGAACATCCGCCGAAGCCGTTTGGAACGACCTACGACTCGTCCAAATTGCCAAAGACCGACCACCCACCAGTGCTCGGGTCACCCAAGATGCGGCCGGGTGCGGTCGGGTGGCCCCCGGCACCACTGACCGGGTGGAGTGGGTCGGTGCATACCCCGGAGTTTCGCGACAAGACCTTTCGCCGTCCGCCGAGTCCGCGGCCAAACGACATCGGTGCGACGCTCAACCCCGGGGAGCGGTTTCGGTATGATGTTCGCTTAGGAGGCAACCCCACGGGGATCGCCGAGGCCCGGGTCGCAGCACTCGAGCCCGGTGCCCACGGCGGCCCGGCGATGCTGCGGCTCGAAGGTTTTGCCCGCACATCAGGGGTCGTGTCGCTGCTGACAACCCTGACCTACAAACTCGAAAATCGGGTCGACCGGGTGACCGGGGCACCGATCTCAGCCTTCGCCGTGACCGACCGCGACGGCCTGCTCAAGGGCAAGTTTCGCCACCGCGAGACCACGGCCAACTTCAGTGGTCGCGGGTTTGTAGAGATCGTCGACAAGAAAGATGATCGGGTCAACAAACTCACCCGTCGCTACCCGCGAGATACCTTCGACTCCCTCGGGATCATGGCCTGGGTCCGGGCGCTCGAGCTCGAGCCAGGCGAGAAAACCAAGGCCTATGCGCTCGATGGCCGGACCCTGTTGCGGGTCGATGTGGTCGGTCGCGGCCCGGCCAAGCTCGACCCGATGCCGTCGATCGGCACTGCTATTGGGATCGCGCCCGACGACGTGTTCCTGCTCGAGGGCTCGGTTACCCGCGTCGATCGCCACGGCGTACCCATTCCGGGAAAACGGGTCTACGAAATGCGGGTGTATGTCAGCGACGACGGTCGAAAGATCCCATTGGTGCTCGAGAGCGATATGTGGCTCGGAACAGTTCGTCTGGAGCTGACCCACTACGATCCTCCCAGCGAACACACCAACGGGTAAGTCGGTGGCGCTCACACGGGCGTCGATATCGAACCCGATGTGACCAGACCCGCATCGTTCGCTCACCCGTTGGTTGGAAAAGTACTCGGCGACCCGCGTGGGTTGTCGCGGTGATCCCCGTGCTTGCTGCCAGCCGGGATTTGTTACACTGCCGCACCAGAGCCTAGGCCAGCTCGATTGACCTCCATGGACCAACAGCCGTACCAACGCTATCGCCTTTTGTACAAGCTCGACGCCGGCGGCATGGCTGAAGTGTATGTCGCGGAGTCGGTCTCGATGACCGGCGGCTTCACCAAGAAGATCGCGATCAAACGAATTTTGCCCAAGCTGGTCAAGGAGCCGCGATTTGTTCGCATGTTCCTCGACGAGGCACGGCTGAGCCTGCGCTTCAACCACGCCAATATCGTCTCCGTCCTCGATATCGGCGAAAGCGACAGCACGTACTTCATCGTCATGGAGTTCGTCGAGGGCACCAACATCAAACAGTTGCTCGAGCATCAAGCCAAACGCGGCGGACAGATGCCTGTACAACTAGTTGTGTGGATCATTACCCAGATCCTCAGCGGGTTGCAGTACGCCCACGACCTGCGCGACACCGACACCGGCAAGCACTTCGGCATCGTTCACCGCGACATCTCGCCGCCCAACATCCTGTTGTCGTGGAACGGTGAGGTCAAACTGACAGACTTCGGCCTGGCCAAGGCAACCACGCAGCTGGAGTCGACCGATCCCGGCGTGGTCAAGGGCAAATATGCATACCTGTCCCCCGAGGCAGCTCACCTCAAAGAGGTCGACCACCGCGCCGATATCTTCTCTGTCGGTATCCTCGCATTCGAGATGTTGACCGGCCGGCGGCTGTTCAAAGGCAAAAACGACTACGAAACCATCGCGTTTGTCCGCCAAGCCACAGTGCCGTCACTGCGGCGCTACAACCCAAGGGTGCCCGAGCGCCTAGAGGCGATCATCCGCAAGGCGCTCGCCAAAAACATCGACGACCGCTACCAAACCGCCGACGCGTTCGCCGAAGACCTCCTCAACTGGCTGTTTAGCGCAGGTACCAAGGTCTCGAGCCGCGACCTCATTCGCTACATTCGCGACTTCCAGGCCGCCAAAGAAGCCGAAGACCGGCTGCGCGAGTCCGAGTCGCAAAAAGAACGCTCGCCCGGCGGGGGCAACCTCATCATCAGTCTCATCCAAGAGGAGATGCTCAACTTCCGCTCGCTCGGCTCCACCGGCGAGGACCAGGGCCCAGTCGGCTCCAAACCATTGCTGGCCGACGCCGATGTGCCAACCCCAAGGCCAGCCGATCCGTCGCGCCCCCTCGATATCGGAGAGTTCGCCGGAGGCACAGCCAAACCGCCGTCGCAGGCCGATGTCCCAACACTGTCGGCCCTGCTACACGATGCAGATACATCTAATTCAGATGCAACGCCAGTCGCCAATCCCTCACAGTCGCAGTCACAGGCAGCAAAACCACAGGGAGGCCGGGCCAAACCCCCGGTGCCAACGGGCAATGAGCAAAATCCGTTGATCAAAGTTATTGTGGTGATGGCTATCCTGATCGTGTTGCTGCTCATATATGCCGTCACAGCCACTTAACGTTCGAATGGGTGCGCGGGCTATTTTGGCTGAGCTGCGGTCCTGAGCGCCTCGCAGTAGGAGGACTACAGCGTCGCCGCTCAGGACTCGCACCCCAACCAAAATATCACCGTGAATGTTTGGGCGGGGGTTGGTTGTTTCGACTAGGGGGCGCGAGCTATTTTGGCTGGGCTGCGGTCCTGAAGCGCCTCGCAGTAGGAGGACTACAGCGTCGCCGCTCAGGACTCGCACCCCAGGCAAAATATCTCCGCGAATGTTTGGGCGGGGGTTGGTTGTTTCGACTAGGGGGGCGAGCGGTGGTTTAGGTTGGGCAGCGGTCTGACAGCGTTGGCGGTCAGGACTCGGACCCCAGGCAAAATATCTCCGCGAATGTTTGGGCGGGGTTGGTGGTTTCGACTAGGGGGCGGGGGGTTTAGGTTGGGCAGTGGTCTGACAGCGTCGGGGGACGCACCCCAGGCAAAATATCACCGCGAATGTTTGGGCGAGCTTGGTGGTTTCGACTAGGGGGCGCACGGGTTATTTTGGCAGCGGGGGAGCGCGGGGGTTTAGGTTGTTGGGCTACGGTCCTGAGCGCGTCGCAGTAGGAGGACGATAGCGTCGGCGCTCAGAGCTCGCACCCCAGGCAAAATATCACCGCGAATGTTTGGGCGAGCTTGGTGGTTTCGACTAGGGGGCGTGCGGGCTGTTTGGTTGGGCTGCGGTCCTGAGCGCGTCGCAGTAGGAGGACGATAGCGTCGGCGCTCAGGGACTCGAACCCCAGGCAAAATATCACCGCGAATGTTTGGGCGGGGTTGGTGGTTTCGACTAGGGGGCGTGCGGGATTTTGGCAGCGGGGGAACGCGGGGGTTTAGGTTGGGCTGATGGCGACTACCGATGAAGCAGTTTCATCGATCACGAGCGGGCGGCAATGCAAATCGACTCGATGTAATTCGCGCTAGTTACAAAAAATCCGAAAAACAATTCGGAAACAGTGCAACACGGCTGAAATCTGGCCGATGGGGCGGGCATGGACATTCTAACCATCTTCCCCCACCATCGCCCCATGCCCTCGACCCTCCGCATTTTGGTACTGGCGAGCATCGCTCTCGCCGGTTGCAAGAAGGATGCAGAGGACGATTCCGCGAGCGACTCGAGCAATCCGCCCACGTCAACGGCCGGTCCCGAGACCGAGACGTTTGGCGAAACCGAGCCTGACCTGTCGACTGGATCGACCGATCCCGACATGACTGAAACAACAGGCACCGGCTCAACCTCGGGTGACACGACGGACGCGGACACCGGCACCACAGACGAAACCACCGACGACACCTCGAGCGAGCCGATGTGCAACAACGGGATCGTCGAGGGCGACGAAGAGTGCGACGACATGATGGTCAGCTTCGACGGGCCTTGCATCCCTGGTTGCCTGGAGAACGTTTGCGGCGACGGGCACCAATACATCGGCGTCGAAGTTTGCGACGAGGGCGAGCAAAACGGCGTGTACGGGTCGCAGTGCGGGTTCGACTGTACGGAGGAGACTGCCGAGTTTTGTGGTGATGGAGTCCTCCAAGAAGAGTTCGAGGTCTGCGAGAAGGACGATATCCACGAAGACTTTAATGTGAAGTGCGTTGGCTGTATGTGGGCCAACTTCCGAATCGTCTTTGTCACAAGCGTCACCTTTGACGGTGCGATGAACACCGACGGTTGGGGCAACGGCAGCAACTCAGGCCTCGACCGCGCAGACTACCACTGCCAGAAAATCGCTACGGACAAGGGTTTTCCCGGCACCTTCCGCGCGTGGCTCAGCGACAACAACGGGATGGACGACTCGAGTGCGGCGGCGCGGATCGGCGGAGCCGAGATGGAGTATCGGATGCCCAATGGAGGGTTGGTTGCAACTTCTTGGAGCGCGTTGCTTGAGAATGGCCCCGAGGACGCTATCGAGTACACGGAAGAGGGAGAGGAGTTGGAGCAGCTTCCTGCCCGCGTTTGGTCGAACACGAGCCCCACAGGGGAGAGTCTCGGCGAGTCGGATTGCTCCGGGTGGGCAGACAATACCGTGCTCAAAAATGGGAGTTTCGGACTAACGACCAAGCCACAGTGGACAGACGCCGAATCCCATTATGTGTGTAGTTACAAATTTCATCTCTACTGTTTCCAAGAAGGATAAAAGATGTATCGGCAAACGAAAGCGTTCTTTTTCCTTGCCGCGCTAGCAGCCTGTCACATCCCGGGTCCGCTCCCGTTCAGTACAGGCCCCGAGCTGCCAAACTGCGGGGACCTCGTGCTCGATCCCGACGAAGTGTGCGATGATGGCTCGCGCAACAACGACCAGTGGGGCGACTGCACGGAGCAGTGCACCGTCCCGTACTGCGGCGACGGGCTTGTCCACGAACCCACCGAACAGTGTGATCCTGGCTCCGGTGATGGCGTTTGTTTGGAAGACTGCACTCTCCCAGCCTCCTGCGGGGATGGAGTCCTCCACGAAATCGAAACCTGCGACCTCGGCCCGGACAACTCCGACATCGAGTACGGACTACCGGGCGGCTGCTCGCTACTATGCAAACCGATTCCGTACTGCGGAGACGGAACCATCGACGAAGATTACGAAGGCTGTGATGACGGCAACGACATCAACAATGATGCGTGTACAAATTCTTGTCAGAAGAATGTCTGCGGTGACGGCATCATCTACACAGGTTTCGAAGACTGCGACGATGCAAATACACTGAATACCGACGCGTGTCTCAACGATTGCTCGTTTGCAAGCTGCGGTGACGGATTCGTTTACCAGGGCGAGGAGGAATGCGACGGGCAAGCGGACTGCGGACCGGACTGCATCACCGATCGCTATGTCTTCGTGAGCAAAGAAGTTTTCCGTGGAGACTTCGATGAGGGTATCGGCGAGACCGGAATTATTCGTGCGGACTGGCTCTGCAAAATCCACGCAGAGGCCGGACACCTGCACCTCGGCAAGAACTTCCGCGCATGGATCAGTGATGATACATCTTCTCCCGCGACCCGGTTCGAGAAGAGCCAGGGGCGATACATTATGGCCGATGGGACAGTATTTGCGACGTCCTGGGACGCCCTCACACAACTCGAGATCGAGAACCCACTCCTCGTGACCGAGTACGGCGAGGAACCGACTCCTGGCGGAGCGTGGACAAACACGTTACCCGATGGGTCCGCAGCCTCGGAGGATCAACACTGCCTAGGCTGGTCTTCCAGTCAGTTTGAGGACAAGGGACGTGGCGGTCTACTTACGCTAATCGATGAGCAGTGGACCGATGCGATGAACAACCCGACCGGCTGTGACCTCGACAACCACCTCTACTGCTTCGAGCAATGAAGAGGCACAAACAAGTACTTTCAGTCGTCTTGGTGGCCGCGGGATATACGACCCCTGAGGTGCCGTTCAGCACCGGCGCCGAGCTCCCAAAGTGCGGCGACCTCGTGCACGACCCCGACGAAATGTGCGATGATGGCTCGCGCAACAACGACCAGTGGTGACTGCACGGAGCCTCGCAGTAGAAGGACTACAGCATCGCCACTCAGGACTCGCACCCAGGTAAAGTATCTCCGCGAATGTTAGGAAGGGGTTGGTAGTTTCGACTAGGGGAGGGCCGCGGGCTATTTTGCCAGGGCTGCGGTCCTGAAGCGCCATCGAAGGAACGCAAATCAATGTCTGGATTTCGCATATTGGGGATTTGTTTGACAGTCATAGGCACCGTGGCGGCCGTATGCCCACACTGGTTTAGCCCCCTGACTGGGGGACCTGAGCCGGCGGTCGATGTGTTTGAGGCGGTCGAGCGTCGGGTTCGTGGCGGCATGGTGCTCGGGTTGGGGTTGGTCTTCATCGCAGTGCCCGGGCTGCGCCCGTGGTCGACCAGCATCCCCACCGCGATCTTCTATTTCATCACCGGCGCTCTGGCGGCGCGCCTGTTAGGGCTACTCGTCGACGGGGTTGTCCCAAAGCAGTGGCTTTTGGTTGCGGTCGAGGTCGGCGTGATGACCTTGGTTGCGTTGTGGCTGTGGCGCAGTAGCGTGTCCGCAGCGTGATTATACAGAGCTGAGATCGACCTCATGTTCGGGCGGGACAACGGCCCTCGCTACTCGAGCTATCGTCTCGCCACCACCATGGTTCTCCACGCGTTCGCCGGTCATACCCCAACATTTCACGCCTCCGCGTTTGTCCACCCGCAGGCGGTGCTGATCGGTGAGGTCAGCATTGGCCCGGAGTCGAGTATCTGGCCCAACACAACGTTGCGCGGTGACGATGCCCCGATTGTGATCGGTGCCCAGACATCGATTCAAGATGGTTCGACGATTCACGCGACCGAGGGCGACTCGAAGACGGTGGTGGGCTCGCGGGTGACGGTGGGCCACAACGTAATCCTCCACGGGTGTCAGATTGGCGACGATTGCCTGATTGGGATGGGGTCGATCGTGCTCGACAATGCGGTTGTTGAGTCGGGTTCGTTTGTCGCCGCTGGCACCTTGGTGGCGCCTGGGAAGGTTGTCAAAAGCGGGACCCTGGTGATGGGCAATCCCATGCGGGTTGTGCGGCAGTGTCGGCCCAAGGATCTCGAATGGATCGCCCACAGTTGGCGGGCCTATGTCAAACGCAGCCGCGAGTACTTGGCGCAGGCATCGACGAAAACCGCCGGATAGCTGGTGCATGGGGCTATGGCGCGACCACCAGATCGTTGGCAAATTTGGATCGACCGCGGGGGCACGTTTACCGACTGTATCGCCCGGGCGCCGGACAACTCGCACCTGCGGGTGGTCAAACTTATTTCAGGTGTAGATGCACCAATTTTAGGAATCCGCGCGCTGTTGGGGCTGGCCCCCGATGCTCCGATCCCCGCCTGTGAGGTCCGCCTGGGCACCACGTTAGCGACCAATGCCCTGCTCGAGCGTGGGGGCGATCCGACTGCGTTGGTCATCACCCGGGGATTTGCCGACCTTGTGCGGGTTGGCGACCAGGCTCGACGGGACTTGTTTGCCCTCAATGTCACAACGCCCGAGCCGCTGCACTGCGATGTACTCGAAGTCGACGCCCGGGTGTCGGCCACTGGCAAGCTGCTCGCGCAACCCGACGAAGCTCGGCTCACCGATGACTTGCGGGCACTTCGCCACCGCGGTGCGCGGGCCGTGGCGATTGTTGTTATTCATGCGTATACATCTGAAGCCCAGAGGTTGGAGCGTCGTATTGGTGCCTGTGCGCTCGAGGCTGGTTTTGCCCCCGGTAGCGTGTGTCTTTCGCACCAGATAAGTAGCACCCAGGGGTTGTTGGCCCGCGCCGAGACGTGCTTGGTCGACGCCTACCTCACGCCCAAACTTCAGCGCCACCTGGGTAAGTTGCAGCAGCAATTACCTGGGAGCCGGTTGCAACTGCTGACGTCTTCCGGGGCGTTGGTGGCCCCCAAGGCGTTTCGCGGCCACCGGGCGATCGTTTCGGGGCCGGCCGGTGGCGTGGTGGCGTGCCATGCCCTGGCAACTGCCCTCGACCTCGACCAGGTTGTTGGTTTTGACATGGGCGGGACGTCGACCGATGTCTCACGGGTCGCCCGGCGCGAGCCTCCGGCCAAGGTCTTTGAGTCGACCGTGGGTGGTGTCCGGGTCCGCGCGCCGATGATCTCGATTCATACGGTGGCGGCTGGCGGGGGGTCGCTGTGTCGATTCGACGGCCATCGGCTCACGGTCGGTCCGGCGTCGGCCGGGGCGGTTCCCGGGCCGATTTGCTACGGGCATCCGGAGGCGACGGAACTCACGCTCACGGATATCAGCCTGTTGCTCGGGCGTGTGCGCGGCGATCGTTTTCCGTTTAAGTTGCATAGGCAAAAGGCCCAGCAAACGCTCGCGGATATGGCTGCGTCGCTCCCTGAGACGAGCCCAGAGCAGCTCGCCGCCGGGTTTTTGGCGGTTGCGGTGGCTAGTATGGCGGCGGCAATTGCCAGGGTTTCTACCGCCCGCGGCTACGATGTCCGTGAACATGCAATGATTGTGTTTGGCGGGGCCGGGGGCCAGTATGCCTGTGCCGTGGCCCGCGAGCTCGGGATCAAAAAGCTGGTGTTTCACCCGTTGGCTGGCCTGTTTTCAGCCGTGGGTATTGGGCTTTCGCGGGTCGGTTGGGACGATGTTCGCGACGCCGGCCGCAAACTACTTGGTCATGCAACCATGCCAGGGTTTGCCGAGCTTGCCCGCGCGCTCGAGGCCGACGGGCGCACACAAATTCGCCAGGACACAGATGCCGAAGACGGCTGGCTACTCGCCGAGCAATATCTAGACCTGCGCTACCAGGGCACCGAGAGTACGCTGAGTGTTGCCTGGGAAGATGACGAGGATGCGAGCGCGGTGGCCCAACGATTTGCGGTGGCCCATCATCGGCTCTACGGCTATGTCCGCCGGGACCACCCGATCGAGGTCGTCAATGTTCGGGTCACGCTGACGGTGTTGCGGACAACCGGAAAACTCCCGCGCGAGATCCGGGTGATGGGTGAGGAGCCGCCAACGGCCGAGCAGGAAGGGTGCACACGGGCGCGGGTGTTTGCCGGCGACAGGTTTTATGCCGATGTGCCGGTGTGGCGGCGCGAAAGTCTGACCGAGGCAACGACGCTTGACGGACCCGCGCTGATTTTAGAGGCGACCTCGACGATCGTGCTCGAGCCCGGCTGGCGCCTGTGTGTCGATGCGACCGGCAGTTTACTCGCCACCGACCACGGCGTGGCTGAGGCGGATGTTGCCAACAAAGATGTATCAGCAATATCGCTGTCTGGTGGCGACCGGGCGCAAGCGCCCGACCCGGTGTTGCTCGAGGTCATCGGCAACCGGATCATGACGATCGCCGAGCAGATGGGGGTGGTGCTGCAGCGGACCGCACTGTCGACCAACATCCGCGAGCGCCTCGACTTTTCCTGTGCGGTGTTTGATCGCCACGGGGAGTTGGTCGCCAATGCGCCACACATTCCTGTGCATCTGGGGGCGATGGGGGAGTCGGTGCGAGGGGTCATTGCCGCCTATCCCAAGCTTCAGGTCGGGCAGGTCTATGCCACCAACGACCCTGGGGCGGGTGGGTCTCATTTGCCAGACATTACTGTGGTCACCCCGGTGTTCGACGACGCTGGCAACGTCGAGTTTTTTACTGCGAGTCGGGGGCACCACGCGGATGTCGGGGGGGTGACACCGGGGTCGATGCCGCCCTACGCCGAGAGCTTGGCGGAGGAGGGGGTTTGCCTGCAGGCGGTGCCGCTGCTTCGCGACGGCGAGTTTGACCGAGACCATTTGCGGGCACTGCTGACCGCCGGGCCCTACCCAGCCCGCAATCCCGGGGAAAATCTTGCCGACCTCGAAGCCCAGATCGCGGCCAATCGTACCGGAGCGAGGTTGTTGCGGACCATGGTCGACGACCTAGGCGGCGATACGGTGGCTTCGTATATGATGCATATACAGGATTTTGCGGCGGCCTGTGTGCACCGGGCGATCGCCGAGCTGCCAGACGGGACCCGCAGGTTTGTCGATGCCATGGACGACGGCACGGCGATCGCCGTGGCCCTGACGGTCAAGGGCGACCGGCTGGCGATCGACTTTACGGGTACCGGGGCCCAGGTCCGCGGAAACCTCAATGCCCCGACTGCAGTGACGCGCGCGGCCGTCCTGTATGTGTTGCGGTTGCTCGCGGGCCAGCCGATGCCCCTCAACAGCGGGTGTATGCGGCCGGTCGAGTTGCACATCCCACCCGGGTGCTTACTTGCGCCGTCGCCGGGCAAGGCCGTGGCCGCGGGCAATGTCGAGACGGCCCAACGGGTAGTCGATGTCCTGCTCGGTGCGCTCGAACTGGCGGCCGCGAGCCAGGGGACCATGAACAACCTGACCTTTGGCCAGCAGGGTTTTGGCTACTACGAGACCATCGGTGGGGGTGCAGGGGCGACGGCGACGATGGCCGGGGCAAATGGTGTGCATACACATATGACGAACACGCGGATCACCGACGCCGAGGTGTTGGAGTCGCGGTTCCCCGTGCGCCTGCTCGAGTTCTCCCTGCGTCGCGGCTCGGGAGGTCACGGCCGTCATCGCGGCGGCGATGGGTTGGTGCGGGCGTTTGAGTTTTTGCAGCCAGTCGAGATATCGCTGTTGTCGCAACGGCGCAGCGCCACTCCGTTTGGCCTGCGCGGAGGCGGCTGCGGACAATCGGGTGTCAATCGAGTCGACGGTGAGGTTGTCCCCGGGCACTGGCAGGGCTCGGTTTCGGCGGGAGGTCGCGTCCGTATCGAAACGCCGGGCGGTGGTGGCTTTGGGGAGTAACCGACTGGCAGCCGGCTGTTAGCTCACTGCGCCGTGCTTGCCCGGGTGGTGATTGAGCTTGCTGATACAATAAACTCCCCGAGTGGGGCGATCGGTGCTTCACAGCTACGCCGACGGGTCCGGTTAACGGAGGTTTGGCAGTTTGTGAGAATCCCGAGACCTTGCCGCCATCTGCGGGGCCGGATGTGCGAAACCGTCGAGACCCCCGGGTAGCCGAGATGTTTCTTGAGCCGGCGTGACGTGCCAACCTTTCGCGCATGCGCGAGAGTCTGCTAGGGTTCGCCGCGATGCTGGAAGCCCTGCTCCCGTTCATCAGTATTCCGTCCAAGACCCTCGGCACCCTGCCGTTTTTGGGCACCATCAAGCTGCAGGTCTTTGGCCCGCTGGTGATCACCGGTGTGTTGCTGGGGATCCGCCGCTGCCTGGCCTATGCCAAGGGGCGCGACATCGATGAGTTTGTCGCCCGCGATGTCATGTTTTACGCCCTGATCTCGGGCTTCATCATCTCGCACTGGGTCTCGGTGATCTTCTATTTCTGGGACGATGTGGTCGCCAACCCACTGTTGCTGTTGCAGGTGTGGAACGGGCTTTCGAGCGTCGGTGGATTTTTTGGCGGGATGGTCGGGGTGCTGTGGTTTTTGACCCGCGAAAAGCAGCCCTTCCTCGTGTTTGTCGACATGCTCACCTTCGGCATGTTGGTCGGGTTTACGTTTGGGCGGCTGGGCTGCAGTTTGGTCCATGACCACCCGGGGTTGATCGTCGACCCCTCACACCCGTTTTACGCCCTCGCGGTCCACGGGTGGAAGGGTTCACAGGTCGCCCGCTGGGACCTCGGCCTGTTTGAGTTCGTCTACCTGGTACCGCTGGCCCTGTACTTCCACCTCGTCTACGACTGGAAAAACGCCTGGCCGGGCAAACTGGTTGGCACTGTGTGTCTGTTTTACGGCCCCTACCGGCTATTTTTGGACACGATGCGCCAGCAGGACACCCGCTACTTCGGGCTGACCCCGGCGCAGTACTTCACGTTCGCGATCATCGCCCTGGGTATCTACTTTGTGTTTATCCGCAAGCAAAGGCCCAGCGACCTCGAGTGGGCCAAGGACAGCGAGCGGATTGCGGCCGAGAAAAAAGCTGCCGAGGAGGCTGCGGGCGACAACGGTGCAGCAGTCTCAGATGCGGACATCGAGGCCAAGCGCGCGGCCCAGGCCCAGCAGGGCGAGTAGTCCAAACCTTCCAAGCTGCGCAGTGCGTGCACCCCCCTGGGATGTGCACGCATTTTTAATTCGGGCAGCCCGGGTGCCGCAGATAATTTGTATTTGCAATCAGTTTGGCGTGCAGCCCGGTGGACTCTTGAGGTTGCTTCGACAGGCAAGCGCTATTTTGCGCACGAGTATGCCGACCGACCGGCGAAACGTTTTGAAAACATGGTGGATTGTATGGCCGACCGGCCAACACCCGCGGCCGACAAGTCGTACTTGCATCCGCCGCTCAAGCCCCGTAGCGTGCGCCCGTGCGCAAACCGACTCGAACTGCAATGCGAAACGCTTGGCAGTACACGTTGCTCGCGGGCCTGTGCCTGACCGTGGGGTGTAAAAAAACTGCCCCGGCGACGACTGCTCCCACCACCAAGTCGTCTACGACCAAACCGGCGAGCACCCAGGGCGAAGCAAGCACGCTCCTCAAAGGTGGCCGGGTGATGACCGCGACCGGGGTGATCATTGAGCGCGGCGATGTGCTGATCACCGGCGATCGAATTGCCGCAGTTGGTGTGGGCATTGCGGCACCGGCTGGGGCCAAGGTGATCGATGTCGCTGGCAAAACGGTGACGCCGGGGATCATCGACACCCACTCGCACATGGGTGTGTATCCGTCGCCCGGGCTCAAGGCCCACGCCGACGGCAACGAGGCGACCGAGCCCAACACCGCCTATGTGCGCTCGGCCGACGGTTTTTGGCCACAGGACCCACAGATCGACTACGCCCGCGCCGGTGGGGTGACGACCTGTCAAATCCTGCCCGGTTCGGCCAACCTCATCGGCGGCCGGTCGGTGACGATCAAGCTCTACCCCAACCTTCGCTCAGTCGCCGACGCCCGTTTTGAAGGGGCGCCCGACGGGCTCAAAATGGCCTGCGGCGAAAACCCCAAACGCGTCTATGGCGAGAAGTCGGGGCCGCAAACCCGGATGGGCAATGTCGCCGGCTACCGCAAGGCGTTTCAAAGTGCGGTCGAGTATCGGCGCAAGCAACAAAAGTACAAGCAGGGGCTCGAAGAATGGGAGAAAAACGGCAAGGGCAAGGTCAAGGATCGACCGGACCCACCCGACCGAGACCTTGGCTTGGAGACCCTAGCCGGCGTCCTCGATGGCAAAATTTTGGTGCATAATCACTGTTATCGCGCCGACGAAATGTCGCTCATGCTCGAGGTTGCCGCCGAGTTTGGGTTTAAGATTCGCAGTTTTCACCACGCAGTCGAGGCCTATAAAATCGCCGACCGCCTCGCCCGGGCCGAAACGGCTTCGTCGGTATGGGCCGACTGGTGGGGTTTTAAGGCCGAGGCCTACGACGCCGTGCGGGAAAATGCCGCCCTGCTGACAGCTGCTGGCGCCCGCGCGATCATTCACTCGGATAGCCCGGTGGGGATTCAACGGCTCAATCAAGAGGCCGGCAAGGCGATGTATGCCGGGCGCCGGGCGGGTATCGAGATCAGTGAAGATCAGGCCCTGCGGTGGATCACCCAAAACCCCGCCTGGGCACTGGGTATCGACAGCCAAACCGGGACCCTAGAGCCGGGCAAGCTCGCCGACGTGGTCGTGTGGAGCGGCAACCCATTTAGCATCTACACCCATGCCGAGCAGGTGTGGATCGACGGTGAGGTGGTGTTTGAACACGGGGTCACGCAACCGCGTACCGACTTCAGCGTGGGCCTTGCCGACGGGGATATCGAGGCTGGGTCGCGTGCCCGTGGAGGACAGCAATGACACGGACTTACAAATTGTATGCACATCTATTGGCCGGCTGTCTGGCCGCGACCATGGCGGCAGAGGTCGTGGCAGCACCTCCCGTGCCCCGCCCGCAAACGCCTCCGGCCGTGGGCAGCGTGTACATTGTTGGCGGTGAGCTACATGTCGGCGATGGCACGGTTGTCAAAAACGCGACAATCGAGGTTCGTAACGGCCGTATCCGTTCGGTTGCCGCCGGTGGTGCGGCGCCGGCAAACGCCCAAACCATTAACGCTACGGGCAAGTGGATCACACCCGGTTTGATCGCCGCGGACACCGGGCTTGGGCTCACCGAGATCGAGCTCGAACCGTCGACGCGCGACGACAGCCTGCACACCGAAGACCCGATCCATGCCGCCTACGACGCGGCCTCGGCCATCAATAGTCGCTCGAGTGCGATCCAGGTCCACGCCATCGATGGCATCACCACGGCAGCCGTCGCCCCCTCGGGAGGATTAATTTCGGGACAGGTCGCGTGGATCGACTTGGTCTACGGCGACGATGCCGGGATGGTCGCCAAGGCCGGGGTGGCCGTCGATGCGGCACTCGGTCAGGCCTATGGTGGTTCGCGTGCGGCCACCCTCGACAAGCTGACCGATGTGCTCGACGAGGCCCGCAAGTTTCCCCAGCGCAAACAGGCCCACGACCGCGGCCAGTCGCGCAAGCTGGCGGCTGACTTTCGCGACCTCGAAGCCCTCGGACCGTTGCTACGGGGCCAGGCCGTGCTCACACTCGCCTGTGACCGTGCCTCGGACATTCGCGCAGCGATTGCCCTGGCCAAGCGATTTGGCATCAAGCTCGTGGTCGTCGGCGGGGCCGAGGCCTGGCGTGTCGCCCCAGAACTTGCACAGGCAAAGATTCCGGTGGTGGTGCAGCCAACCAACAACCTGCCGCGCTCGTTCGACCGGATCGGTGCGCGCTCAGACCTGGCGACCGTCCTGCAAAAAGCCGGTGTCGAAGTGGTGATCGGGCGCCCGGGCGATGTCCACAATATTCACAACCTTACCCAAGAGGCAGGCGTTGCTGTGGCCCACGGGTTGACGTGGGAACAGGCCCTTTCGGCGGTCACGCGCAACGTGGCGCAGGCCTACGGCATGGACAAGGACTACGGCACGGTCGCCACCGGCAAGGTTGCCAATATCGTGATTTGGGACGGCGACCCGTTTGAGCTGTCCTCGGCGCCGACCCAGGTGTTGATCCGCGGCCAGGCGATTCCCATGGTTTCGCGGCAAACCCTGCTGCGCGACCGCTACCGCGACCTCAGTCGGTTTCGTCCGTAGCTCACAGTGTTGGGGCAAAATCCTGCGCGCTCACTCCTGCGAACCCAGCGGGTTTCGCTCTGTAGCGAAGTCCTGCGAACTCAGCGGGTTTCCTGCGAAGCGAAGCCGTCGCGGCAACCCTGTACGACTTCAGTTGGCTTTGTCCGCAGCTCACACGCTGGGACAACCCTACCGCGAGCAGGTTTCGTTCGGGCGAAGTGTCGCGGCAAACCCTCCCACGATCCTAGCAGGTTTCGTCGGTAGCGAAGTCGTGGAACCCTAGCGTGACCACTCCCGCGAACTCAGCAGGTTTCGTCCATAGCGAAGTTGTGGAAACCTTGCTGCGCAACCCGTCCGCGAACGGGTCGCACGCGAAGCTCTTGGGTGTATGAGCAACTAACTGGAAGTGCAGCTCCCGTGGACATGCCGGGTACAGCTGTGGTGGCGCGGCTCGGGAGCTGCTGCGACGTGGGTGTGGCGACGGGTTTGGGACTTGGCATGGGCGCCTGAACGGGCACAGACAGGGCACCACTTGCCGCCCTTGGCCTGTAGCCATGACAGGGTAAATCGGTGGCCCGCATGGCAGGACCACGAAATCGGTAGGCGCCCGCTGACATAGCTGGTCGACAGACATTGGCCCCCACGGCTGCGGGCGAGTTCTTTGCAGCGCTGCAGGGTGCCACGGGACTCGACCGCGCAAACCGGGCACCAACTGCCGTGGATGATCGACTTGGGTGTTGCCATCCACTGGTGTCCCTCGCGGCATTGCCACTCTAGTTTGGTCGAATAGTTTGCATATGCATCAGACATGCAACGCCCCCCGCGGGTGGCGGCCAGGGCCTGCATCTCCTCGAGTGTGCGCTTGCGTTTACCCTTGCGGCCGCGGGCGACCTTGGCACAGGTCGGGCACCATGTACCCATCACGATGTTCATTGGCCGGGCATCCCATTCGTGCCCATGGCGACAGCGCCAGCGGAGTTTGTGGAGGTTGTTGACATAGTGGTCGGACATACATACCCCGCCACGCATGCGGGCGAGCTCGCGGAGTTTTTCGATCGATCCACGACTTTGGCCAAAGCACTCCGGGCACCAGCTCCCGCGCAGGACGGTCTCGGCACAGGCCGTCCATGTGTGGCCGGTTTCACATTGCCATTTCATGGGTGTTCGCATCGACCGGTAGCGCTTTGACAGGCACTTTCCGCCGCGTTCATGGGCGATGGCATGCATGTTTTCGATCGAGTGTTCGTTGCGACCGCGACAGCGCAGACACCACGAGCCCTGTTTGACCGACGCCGGGGTGCGTTCAAACTCGTGGCCCTGGTCGCAGCGCCACCGGAGCTTTTCACCACTGCCGCGGTATGCCGGCGATAGGCACTGGCCACCACGCACGGCCGCGATGTTGTGCATGTCCTCGATGGTTGCCTTGCCGCGCCGGCGCAGGTGTTTGAGTTGCGCCAGGATCGCCTGTTCACGCGGGTCGTCTTTGACGCGCAGACGCTTCGATGCACATTGGCGACACCACGAGCCCGACTTGACCGACGACGCGGTCGCTTGCCACTGGTGACCTTCGCTGCATTCCCAGCGCATGCGGGTACGCGAGTTGGTGTATGTAGGTGACAGGCAACGCCCGCCACGATCGGCCGCGATCTTTTGCAGTTCTCGAAGGTACGCGGCCCGTTTTTTGGCCGAGAGCCGGGGCTTTTTCGCGGCAACTTTGGCGACCGAAGCAGGCTTGTGTTTGCGTGTTTGCGCGCGTGGCGGGGCTTCGGCTCGGGGTGAGGACATGGATAGAGTTCGCATGTCGCACCGGGTCGGCCACACTTCGCCGCTGTTGCACGGATTTCCTAAAAAATATGAAATTTTATTCTAAATAACTAAAAATACTTATGAATTAAAATTCGAAAGATGTGAGGGCATATCCTGGTTTGCGCGGATTTGGGAGTGTGGACTGCGCGCGAATTGCGTCAGCTGGGTTGGGAGTCGACATCCGACTCGGATGAGAGGTTCCGTCGACTGGGGTTGGAAGTCGACTCGGATGAGAGGTTCCGTCGACTGCTCCGACCGTACTGGGCTGGCAGTGTGGGATTGGTGCTCGAATGAGCATGCTCTCACCGACACGAGCCGACCGATGGGAGCCCGGGCCACCTCGGCCGGATACTTGTATCATCACTCGTTTTCAACGCCACTGTGCCGACCGAGCTGCCGGAGGTAGGAGAACGTCGACCACCAGGCGTGAAAGAAGCTGCGGTGATTGGCGTATGGCAGGCCAAACTCAAGGCAGGTGTTGCGGACGATTGGGCTGATTTCGGGGTAGAGGTGGGGTGACATCGCCGGAAACAGGTGGTGCTCGATTTGGTGGTTGAGCCCACCCGACATGGCGTTGGCCAGGCGCGAACCGGACGACCAGTTGCTGGTGGCGCGCACCTGGGTCATGGCCCAGTGTTCTTTGTGCGGTGGCACGAGGCCGGGTTGGATGTGATTGACAATAAAGATGCTCTCCACGTAGTAGGCACCCGCTGCCATCATGACAAAGGCGGTACCCAACGCGGTGCCCCAGCCGACCACCAGCCCCGGGATAACAATGTGTATGCACATCCAATTGAGTTTGAATGCGAGCAGCCGAGCCCAGTCGCCGGGGGTGACATGAAAGCGTGTGACACCCGCATGCCCCGTGGCGTGGTCGACAATATCTGAAACCAGCCACTTGATCAGGCCAATGCTCATGCCGACAAACGTCACAATATGTTGGTAACGATGCCAGGTACGGCGCCTCAACTTGGGGTGAAAGCGCAGCAGCGGGCTGCCGATCGCACAGTCGTTGTCGCGGCCGTGAACATTGGGGTGCAGGTGGTGCGAAACCTGGTGGTCGACGGTCCACACCCGGCTCGACCCGCCGGCAAAGTCCATCAATAGGCCGAGTACGCGGTTGCCGACGCGGTTGCCAAAACTCGCCGCATGGTTGCCGCTGTGCATCAAAAACCCGAGGCGACCGAGCATCACGCCGCAGACGATAGCAGCCAGGTACGAGCCTTCGGCCACGCGCCAAACCCAGGCGGCGACAAACACCAACATGACGATGGCCAGCTCCACGATGGTGCGCCACGGATAGCCCCGACGGTTGAGGCCCCGTGTGTGAAGGTGGCGAGCGACTCGCTGGCGGACAACTCGAAAAAATGTAGGATCAACAGTTTCCCCGGCCTGGGCCGCGAGTCGGCCAATGAGATGGGCGCGCTCTCGCAGGGCAACGCGGGCGCGGCCGAGGGATTTGGGCCCGTGATACTGCTCAAACAGCACACTGGCATCGCGGCCAGCGGCGATCCGGATGATGCTGCCACCCGGATGGTCACGCACAAACTCGGTAATGTCGTAGACGTGGTTGTCGACAACCGTCCAGTAGCTACCGTCCCGACCGTCGTGCCGCGCAACTTCCTCGAGGGTCAGTTTGTCGGCCGTCGTGTCGAGCATGCCGAAGTCTAGCGACTCGAACTGGGGAGGATTGTCGTGGTTTTGTCAGTAGGGCGGTGGCGACCACAGTGCCCGCCAAATCGCGCTGGCCAGCGGGTATTTTCGAATCTTGCGTCAGCAACGATCGTCGAGCGTGACGATCGTGAGTGACGATCGTTACCGGCTGTCGAGCATCAGCCCTGGGGCCCGTAGCCACCACCCGCGACTTGCAGTGGGGCTTTGGGTTTTTTCTTACCCGTTTTGACGTTGCCAAATGCGTACTCCGCCGAGGGGAAGGTCCCGTCGCGGACCTCCTGGCAAAACTGCTGGGCGGCCGCCACCCCACGGTCAAAAAACTCTTCGTAGCGCTTCACGAACTTCGGGCGGAGGTTGGGGGTGAGGCCGAGCAGGTCGTAGCACACCAGCACTTGGGCATCGCACTCGGGCCCGGCACCAATGCCGATGGTTGGAATGTCGAGGGCCCGGGTGATGCGACCGGCGAGGTCGCTGGGAATGCCCTCTAGCACCAGCGCAAAAGCACCGGCCTGCTGGACCGCCATGGCGTCGTCGAACACCCGCTCAGCCGCGGCGGCCGTTTTGCCCTGTACGCGAAATCCACCCAATGCATGTACACTTTGTGGCGTTAACCCGACATGGGCGACCACCGGGATACCGGCGTTGACAATCCGACTGATTGTAGGTGCAACTTCATGGCCGCCCTCTAATTTGACCGAGTGGGCACCACCCTCGCTCAAAAATCGCCCGGCGTTGGTCAGTGCCTGCTCGGGTGAGACCTGGTAACTCATAAACGGCATGTCGCCGACGATGTGGGCACGCTGGGTACCGCGGGCGACCGCGCGACAGTGGTAGATCACTTCGTCGACGGTCACCGGCAGGGTTGATTGTTGCCCCTGGACGACCATGCCGAGGGAGTCGCCGACGAGCAGCATATCGGCCCCAGCTTGGTCGAGCATCTGGGCGAAGGTTGCGTCGTAGGCAGTGATCATGGTGAACCGCTCGCCGCGGGACTTCATCGCGCGAAGGCGCGGAACGGTCACCGGGCGTACGGCTGGCTTGTTGGTTTGCTTGGTCACAGATTTTTTGGCAGTGGGGTCACAGCCGGCGACATACCGGTCTGCGCCTGTAGTGCACCGCCAGTGTATCGCCCGGATGCGCTCGGGGCCACCTGCCCGGCTCAAAAACAACGGCCTCCCGGGCCAAACCATGGCTTGGCGCGGCGACGGCGTTTTGGTGTCATAGGGGCGACGCGATGGGTAGTTCCGCCACAGCAATCAAGCCCTCCCAACGGCTGACAGTTGGCGTTGTCCGTTCGCATCTCAAAAAGGCTGAGAAGTCGGAGCATGGGATCGAGGCCTCGGTCGCGACCGGATTTTTGATCATGTTTATCTGGCCGGTGGTCCAGACCATGGTGTTTGGCGACTGGGTCATGAGTGTCCTCGCGGGGATCGGCGGCGGGATCTTGATGTTTATCGCCGCGGCGATTTGCTCGGGTCTGCTCGAGGCGATGTTCTCGCGCAAAAATCTCGACTTCTTTGGCTGGTTGATCGTCGCGCTGCTCACGACATTTTTTTGGTCGGACCTGTTTGCCGGGCATCTGTGGGCGACGGGCGTGTTGTTTACCGCCGCGGTGCCGATGTTCCTCGTGATCTTTTGGCGGGGTCGCAACAACTCCCTGAGCTCGAAAGTTTTGCGCGAGTTGCCGCGGGACCTCGCCAAGGCGATTGCCCAGACCGGCAAGATACCCAAAAAGCTCGAAGCCTCACTCGACGAGGCGCTCGGCAGTTACAGCGACATCTACGACACTGTCCACAACGACCTCGACGGCGATCGGGTGGTCGACCGCAAGGCCCTGTTGTCCGATGCCGCGGCGACAGTGCGTGAGCTCCACAAACGGACCGGGGTTCTCGGACGCATGCAGCGGTTGCTCGGTGAGCGCAGCAGTCCCGAGTTGCAGGAGGCATTTGAGCGGTCGCAGCAGCAGGTCAAAGACCTCGAAGCATGCCTCCACGATGCCCGCGAGGCCGTGTTGATCTACGCGGTTTCCGGGCAAAAAGAACTCGCCAACCAGCTTGCCGAGCAGGCCGAACGCCTGCGGCTGACGGCCCAGAGCATGCAGGAACTCGACGAAGAGTTGGCCCGTGACGAACTCGATACGGTGGCGTTGGCCGAGTGAGTTTGAAGCAGCCTACTCAAAGGTGATGCCGGCATCCTGGCAGGTACCGTTGTACTGCCCGGTTGCTGTCATGGTCGGTTCGCAGGCGAAGTCCTCGGGTAGCTCGACCAGGCAACTACCGTCGGCATCGACCGCGCCACCCTGGCAGTTGGCCACTTCTATGCCGCAATTACTTGCAGGTGCACCGATTGCTTCGAGCACATAGTTCCCGGGGCCCAGCGGGACCGCGACACCACAGGTTTGCTCGCCCGACCCCGTACAGCTGTCGGGCATCTGTGTGGTTGCGAGTACGGCCGGAATCCAGGTTTGAGTAAATGTGCCGCCGGGCTCGATATACGCCGGCGGATGCAACGTTTGGCACAGCAGGCACGATTTGTCGACACCCAAAAACATCTCACAGGCCGGCCAATCGAGCTCACAGTTGGATGTGTGTGCATGGATTTGGCGGGTGCCGGCGGTGCCCGACAGGGTAAACCTACGGGCGATATGTTGGCAGCCAGACACACGGTCGAACACGAGTATTGGCGCGGAGGTATTGTTGTGCAGCACGACAACCTGTTGTTCGGGCATCGCTTGTGTATGTGCATACGCGTCGCAGGTGTCGAGGGCTGCAGCCAGGGGATCTACGCCTGCGAGCGGCTCACAACTGGCTGGATTTTCGGTATCGCCCGTGATTGGGCCGGCGGTATCGGTTTCGGTCGCGGTACCGGTATCGCTCTCGCCCGCCGACGTTGCCGGCATTGGGCCACAGGCACACAACGCAGCTAGCCACAAACAGTGCAATCGGCTTTTCATGTCAATGCAATGACCCTATCACGCAGCCCGGTAGTCGCTCTATTTTGCCCGCCAGAAAATTTTAGACACGGGTGTAAGCGGACATCGCCAGCGGGCGTTTGGCCGCTGTACACTCCCGCTGCCGCAAAGGTTCCTATGTCTCGATCCGACCATCTGCGATGTTTCCCCTGTTCAAGTCCGCGGCTCGCCGCGTTGTTGTTGCTATCTTTCAGTCTTTCCGGGTGTGCGATGGCGTCGAAGGAAAGCCGCGCTCCGTCACCCCAGATGGCAGATGCCGCCGCCGGGCCGGGCTACGGCGGTGGAGGCATGGCCGAGCGCGGTGACTACATGGCGATGGAGGAGTCGGACTACGATGCCGTCGCCGACGAAGACGACATGGTCGAGGCCGAGTTTGCCGAAGCGCCGGCCGAACCAGCACCGCCGCCGACACCCGCCCGCGAGCTCGAACGGACCGAGCCCACCGCCCTAGGCAACAGTGCCGGCAAGCAAAAAGAACCCGCGGTCCAAACCCAACCCGACGACAAGCCGCAAAAGTTTACCCGGCAGATCATCTATACCGCCGACATGACGATCTCGGTGTTCAACCAAGAGGACGCCATGCAAAAAGCCGAGGTCATCGCAACCCAGGCTGGCGGCTATGTCCAGTCGATGTCGACCGGAGTGTATGTCCTGCGGATCCCGGCCGCCGAGTTGCGCCGCGTGATGGAAGACCTAGGTGGCCTCGGCGTGGTCGAAAACCGCAACCTGCAATCGCGCGATGTCACCGAGGAGTTTTTTGACCTCAAAACCCGAATTGAGGTGCTCGAGGGGACCCATGCCCAGCTGCTGGCCCTGCTCAAAAAGGCCAAGTCGGTCAAGGAGGCGCTCGCCGTGCGCGAGGCCCTCGACAAGGTGACCCTCGAACTCGAACAGGCCAAGGGGCGGCTACGTGTGCTCCAGAGTTTGATTGGGATGTCGACCCTGACCGTGCGGATCGAAGAGCGCGGGCCCCATACCTCCTACCCCGATAGCGACGACCCGTTCCCGTGGGTCGATAGCCTGGGTGTCGAAGCCACGGAGTGGAAGTAACATGTATAAACAATCATTTAGGTTTTCGTTGTCTGCCCTGGTGTGCGCCGGCTTGCTCAGTGCATGTGCACCATTTTCGATCAAACCGCCATCCGGCTTTGTCGAGGTTCAGGACTACAGCCGTCATACCCGGATGAAGGCCCACGACCACGTCGGCCTGAGTGTGCGGACGTTTGCCAACATGCGGGGCGGCACCCAGGCTTTTTGGGCCGAGGATCTCGTCAAGAAGCTCGGCATGCGCGGGTACACGCTCGTTGGTCAGCGCGCGGTCAAAAGCAAAAACGGCAAGGTTGGCACCCGGCTCGATTTCAACTACGTGCCGCCGGGAACCGACGAGCAAAAGTTCTACATCGCGGTGTTGTTTGTGACCGACGAGTATCGCACCGTCGTCCAACTCGCTGGCGATGCCGAGCACTCGGCCACCTACCAGGCGCGTGTCGACGAAGTCTTGGGATCGCTCAAGGTCCGGGGCTGTCGCCTGGGCTCAAAAATTTGCGGGGGGTCGCAGCCACCACCCCTGCAGACATCACCGCCCGCGCCCGCGCCTGCGCAGGAGGCCCAGCCACCGAGTGGTGGGCAGCCGGTGCAGCCGGTGCAGCCGACGACCGCACCCGTCAATCAGCCAGCCTAGGGTGTTTGACGACCACGGTGCAGATGCAGAGGTCGATCGTGTGCGCATACAATTAGAATGCAAACCGGCCACTGCGCCGGTGCGCAAGACCTGCGAGTGTCGCCTCGAGCCAACATCACCAACCCGTAGCGGGGGTAATCGTCACCGACAAACCTCTCGCAGGTGCTGGCGAGCCCGCTCGGCCCGTTTGCGGCCAAACATCAAGCAATGCGCACTTTGTGGCAAGAACAACGATTGCGGCATTTGCACAGGTCGTCGTACCCTCGGGGTATGTCGGCGAGGCGTCCTCCACCTACTCCGCTTTGGTTACCCCTGGTAGCCGTTGCGGTTTTGCTTGCACCGGGCTGCTATGGCGGCGCCGAAGATACGGCCACGGAGTCGGGTACGGGTGGCACCGTGGCGACGGTTGGCGAGACCGAGGGGTCCGCGACCGAGGCCACAGCCGGGACCGAAGGTACCGCCGGCACGGACGGTACCGACACCGGGGGCGACCAGGCCGAGCTGCCAGTCCCGTCTCCGCGGTTTTACCGGCTCACCCACAAACAGTGGGAGCACACCGTCCGCGATCTGTTTAACTTGAGCCAAGAGACAGGTTTTTCCGAACAGTTTCGTTCGGACCCCAAGGTCAGCGGTTTCATCTTCGACAACAACGCCCTGTCCCTCGAAGTCGACCAGGCGCTGTGGAGCGGCTACCAGCGGGCAGCTGCCGATGTTGCTGAACTTGTGACCTCCGACCCCCAGATCACTGCGGAGCTGTTTCCCCCCGACGGTGGCGACCCGGTGGCCCGCCGCGAAACCTTTGCCCGCGAGTTCGGCAAAAGAGCCTTTCGCCGCCCGCCGACCGACGCCGAGGTGCAGACCCTCGTCGGCCTGTTTACCGGCGCCCTCGAACTCTACCCCGACCTCAGCGACGAGTTTCAAGCCGGCGCGAGGATGGTCATTGAGACAGTTTTACAGTCGCCGCTGTTTTTATACCGGATTGAGCTGAGCACTGAGATCGCCGATGAGGTCATCCCGCTCAACAGCTGGGAAGTTGCCCAGCGCATGTCCTACTTCTTGTGGGACTCGATGCCCGACGAAGAGCTGTTTGCCGCGGCCGAGGCCGGAATGTTGACCGACCCGGTCGCAGTCGAAGACCAGGCTCGCCGCATGCTGACAGACATCCGTGCGCAGGAGGTCGTCCTCGACTACCACCACCAGTTGCTCGAGGTCGAAAAGTTCCTCTCGATCGCACCTTCGGATGTGTTTTTCCCGGACATCTCGGACGACCTCGGTAGCTACGCGATCGCCGAGCACGACGCGTTTTTGCAGGAGGTCATGATTGCCCGCGAGGGTAGCTTTAGCGACCTCCTGACCTCGACAACGACCTTCGTCAATGCCGACTTGGCGGCGATCTACGGGCTCGAGGGTGCCTACGACAACAACTTTGTCGAGGCCGAACTCGATGCCGCGACCCGGGCTGGGATCTTTACCCAAATCGGATTTTTGGCGGCCAATTCCTCGTCGGTCAACCCCGACCCGATCCATCGCGGGGTGTTTTTGGCCAAGCGGATGTCGTGCCTGACGATCGCCGCACCGCCCGACAACGTGCCCCCATTGCCCCCGCTCGACGAAAGTCAGACCAACCGCCAGCGGGTCGAGGGACATACCGAGCAGGAGGGCAGTGCCTGTGCCGATTGCCATACACCGTTGATCAACCCCTACGGGTTTGCGTTTGAAAACTACGATGCGGTCGGGGCCTACCGCACCCTCGACAACGGCCAACCAGTCGATGCATCAGCAAGTGTGTTGTTGCCCGACGGCGAGCGCCCGACCGTCCAAAACGCGGTGGAGCTCGCCCAGATTTTGGCCGGCTCCCCGGCGGTGCACGAGTGTTACCTGCGCCACTGGCTCGAGTTTGCCATGGGCCGCCCCTACGAATACGCCGACCGCCCGTTGGTCAAGCGCCTAGGCGCGACTAGCCACGAACAAAACCAATCGATCCAGGACATGCTGGTCGAACTCGTTGTATCCACACCGTTCCTCAGCCGCGCTACCGAGGAGTTGTCGCCATGAAAATCCGTCGCCGTCATATTCTCAAAGGAGCCGGGGGCGTTGCCTTGGCACTGCCATTTTTAGAGGGTCTGCGCCCGCGCAAGGCCACCGCCGCCGACGATGGTGGGGCTGACCCGTTTGCGATCTTCTTTCGCCAGGCCAACGGGGCCGCCGCGGCCCAAAACACCCAGGAAATTGGGATGGAGCCCGAACGCTTTTGGCCGACCCAGCACGGGGCGTTGACCCCCGAAACCGTGCAAGGCCGGGCCGTTGGCGAGTTGGTCGACTACCTCGACCGCCTGTTGATCGTCAGCAACGTCAACATGTTTGAGTTCAACTATGCCGACGGACATGCCCGTGGGGCCATGCAGGGGCTGACCGCCCGTGGTCCCGTGGTGGAGGGTCTAGGTGGCGACAGCGAGGCCAACGGCGAGTCGATCGACCATCGAATTGGTCGTGAGCTCAACCCCGAGGGCCGCGACTCGCTGTTTATGTACGCGGGCAAGTCTGGTGGCTGGCTCGGTGGGCCGTGCATTTCCTACCGCGATGCCGGCCAGCGCCGGGCCGCCTTGCACAATCCGATCAATGCCTATCAAACCATCATGGGCATCGACTCCGATCAGTTTGCCCACCTGATTGCCCGGCAAAACAGCATCAACGATTTGGTTCGCGACCAGCTCACCAGCCTGATGGGTTCGAGCCAGCTCAGCAGTGCCGACAAACAGCGTCTGCAGCTGCACTTTGACTCGATTCGCGACCTCGAAAATACATTGATGTGCAACTTAACCGCCGACCAAGAGGCTGCGCTCGAAGGTGCCTCGGCGGGTTACGACAGCGATGATGGCGAGCTTGTGCTCGCGGCTGCCCGCGCCCATATGGACATCGCTGTGCTCGCGGTCGCCTGTGGCTACACCCGTTCGGTGGCGATCCAGATCGGCAGTGGCAACGACGGTTCGACGCGCTATCGCAACCTCGAGGACAACTCGTTGATGGAGAACTACCACTGGATCTCCCATCGTCGATTGAGCCACGATTCGCAGGGGGATGTGATTCCCAACTCCGACCTGCTGCACCACTACGTCGATATCCAGTTTGCCCGCACGTTCAACTACTTGTTGCAGCGGCTCGAACAGGTCGAGCTGCTCAATGGGACACGTTTGATCGATGCCGGGGTCGCGGTTTGGTACAACGACAACGGCAACGGTCCGGCGCACTCGCGGATGAACATTCCCTACGTGTTGGCCGGTGGGGCCAACGGGTTTTTGAAGCAGGGCGAGTACATCCAGGCCAGCGGCGACAACGAGCCCAACCACGCCAAGATGCTCAACACCATCGCCAGCGCGGCTGGGGTGCGCAAGGATGGCGATGCCTATCTCGACGACTTTGGTGACCCGATGTTGCCCAAGGGCGTGTTGAGTGAACTTTTGACCTGATGTTTGGGACATAAAAAACGCGTCACCCGAGACCTGGGTGACGCGCTTTTTTGCGTTCGCTTAGCGGGCCTCAAACAGGATGTCGTCGCCGGGCTGCCCATCGAAGTTGCCGATGCCGACGAGCTTTTGCTGCGCGGACATGTGCCAGGCGCCCACCCGGTTGCCGTGGGGCTTGGCGTACACAGTTGTCAACGAGGAGCCTGCTAGCCGCAAAATCCCGGTGCCCCAACTGCTGCGCAGGACAAGCTCGGCCCTGCCGTTGCCCGACAGATCGGCGGCCGCCAAAATCACGTCGCTGCCCTTGTTGGTTTTGGCGTTGTAGCGCCATTGCCCAAACCAGGTGTCCTTGGGTTTGGCGACCAGCGAAGTCAGCGAGTTGCCCGAGCGCTTGAGGATGCCGATCCCCCAGGGGCTGGTCACGACAATGTCGTCCTTGCCGTCGCCGTTGAAATCGGCAATTGCACGTACACGATTGTCGCGGGGGTTGTAGCGCCACTGACCAAACCAGGTGTCCTTGGGCTTGATCACGCTCGCCGTCATGCTCGAGCCCTGCAGCCGCAAAATGCCCATACCCCAGGTGCTGCGAATGATGATCTCGTCCTTGCCGTCGCCATCGGTGTCGCCGATCCCCTCGATGACATCGGTCGGGCGGTATTTCCAGCCACCCAGCGAGGTCTCCTTGGGTTTGAGCATTACGGTCGTCAAGCTATTGCCCTGGCGGGTGAGGATGCCCAGGCCCCAGCTGCTGCGGACGACAATGTCGGCCTTGCCGTCGCCGTTGAAGTCACCCACGCCGGCAATCTTGTCGGTCGAGCGGTACATCCACTCGCCAAAGCGCGTGTTTTTTGGTTTGGCGACCAGCGACGTCATCGACGAACCGCTGCGCTTTAAAATGCCAATACCCCAGCTGCTGGTGACGAGGATTTCGTCCTTGCCGTCGCCGTCGAAGTCGCCGACCCCCTGGATTTTGTCCTTACCCGAGTTGTTGCTGGCGTTGTAGCGCCACTGGCCAAACCAGGTGTTGTTGGGCTTGGTGACCCGGCTGCGCCACTCGTTGCCGTCGAAGTAGAGGATGCCGATGCCCCAGTTACTTGTAATGACAAATTCATCGCGGCTCGTCGAACTAAATTTCCCGGTCCCGCGGACAATGCCCGCGGCGTTGTCAAAGTTCCAGCCCCCGACCCAGGCGTTGTTGGGGTGGACGGCCAGGTCCTTGACCTGCCATTGGCGGGCGCCGATGATCCCGAGGCCGTTTTTGGCGCGGACGTTGAGGGTAAAGTCGCCCAGCAAACTCCATGTGTATGCACGCTTTGAGCCCGAGACATTGGTTTTAAGGCTCGAGTCGGCCGCCTCCTTGGTAAAGTAGGCCACCCAGCCATCGCCAAAGTGTCCGGTTTTCATGGCCTCGGGCATGCCCCGCGGTTTGTCGTAGAACACCTTGGCCCGGGCGGCCAGGCCGACTGCATTGGTAAACAACATCAACGATTCGGCATTTTGAAAGCCGCTAGTCGACGCATAGCCCTTGCTACTGTAGGGACGGGTCGCGGCATAGCCCGGGCTGTTGACGCGGCAGCCGTTGTGGATAAACAGGCTCCCGCCGATGTCGTCGAGCAGCCCGTTTTCGTAGATGGTGCGGTACAGGTAGGCATCGGCCGCGCCGCCCTGCTCCATGAAACTCGGGACATAGGTGTTGCCACTGCTCGACTTGCGCCAGCGCCAGGGGTTGCCGCCAACGTCCTGGCTGAGGCCCGAGGAGTTGTACTGGTTGTCAAACGACGAGTTCCACTCCGAGGAGTGGGCGATCACTCCCTTGAGCACCGCGGGTTGTTTGAGAAAGTCGACGTACTCGCGCACATCGGCATTGCTCTTCCCCCACGACGAGCTGTAGTTACTCGCCGATTTGCGCAGGTACGAGTTCATCCCCGATGCGCTCTCGAGGCCGTCGCCGTGGCTGACCGAAGCGGTCCGATGGGCATTGGTCGGGTTGCCGCCCACGCGAAATGCATGGTTGCGGTCGAGGTAGTCGACAATCAAATCACGCTCGAGCGCCGCATCGTAAATGAGCTTGGATTTGGGGTCGATCGGACTGTTGGTATAGACCGTTCGCGGCTTGCCGTTGGCGTCCAAAAATCCCTTGTTGGTGCGATCTCGAAAGCTCGGGTCGGGTGAGCGCGCGACGTTATAGGCATTGATCCGCGAGATAAAAATATCGGGTCGGGCCATCGGGTTGGGACGGGACTTGTCGGCGTTGCTGAGCTCGGGGTGCTGCAGCGCGGTATAGGTGCGCACCCGCAGCTCATTGCCCTTGCCACCCGGCAGGATTTGGTAGTTGTCGTCTTTGATCCAAAAGAAGTCTTGAAACGACTCGGTGCGACGGTTGTATTTGAAACTAATAAAGGTTCCGCCGTTGACCAGCCAGCTCATGTTGGGCTTGGGAATCGCTTCGATCGCCTCGAGGTTTTTTTGCGCGTGATAGATATTTTCCCATTTGCCATCGAGGTCGGCGAGCACGAGGTCGGAACGGTGAGAAATCATCTCGGGGACGATCCGCAAAAAGTCCGACTTGGGGCAGCTGTCGCAGTTGTATTCGGTGCCGGCGATCGTGACCTTCCAGTTTTGCCGCTTCCACACCCACCGGCGCACGAGCGTCGCCTCGGGAAAGGAGCCGACGAGCACGGCCCCTTGAAACTTGGGAAACATCGCCTTGAGGTCTTTCATGACCCGGCGTAGGGCCAGGACCGTGCGGCCGTCCTGGTGGACGGAGCCGCGGTAGACATCGGCCCACATAAACCGCGGGGTCAGGCCCTCGGCCCGCAGATCACCGCGCATGCGCTTGAGTCGGTCAACGAGGTCCTGCTTGCTGTGTTTGCCACCGGTTGCCGATAGGTCGAGCAGGCGTTTTTCGACCAGCACCAACACGACCTTGGCATTGGTGTCGATACTTGCACTTGCACTTTCAAACGAGAGATGGCCGAGCTCGTTGATCTCGATCCGGTTGTCGCCGTTGATATCAAAATTGCGATATTTGGTTGTCAGGGTGGAGGTTTTTGCCGTCGCGGCATGGGCCGGGGTCGCGCCCGCGAGTGCCACGAGGCCGATCGCTAGGAGGGGGAGCTTAAATTTCATGAACCTGTCCTTTGGGTTTTTAATATGACCCTTGAGACAGTTTCAATTGCAGCTGAACGGGTTGGGATGCTCACGGTGTCGCGAGCTCAAATGGGAAAGTGTGCGACTACAACGAAGCTCGAATATTGGCGTTGTCTGGCGACCCCGGCCCTCGGTTTTTGGAGGTCTCTGGACCTCAATAGGAGGTTTTTAAGCCGCGCGAGGCGGGGCTTGATTGACCGCAGGGCCGACGACTCCGTACACTTGCTTCCATGTCACGACACCGGAACCCGAACGCCCAAGCTGTTCACATCACACACAGTTTTTTGCGTTCGCTCGGCTTGGTTGGCGCCGTCACGCTGGCCGGCTGTTATTCGGGGATTCCCGAGTTCGATAGCGATAGCCTGTCATCTTCGAGCGCTGCCGAGGTCGGTTCGGATGCACATACAAGTGATACGACCGGGGTGGATACCGCGCCCAGCGGAGGAGAGACCGACGGCACCTCCGAGGGGGAAACCGAAACCACCGGACCCATCGATCCGAGTGCAACCGGCGAACCGACAACCGACGACCCGACCACAGAAGACCCGACGACCGGCGACCCGACAACCGACGACCCAACCACAGGAGACCCGACGACCGGAAACCCGACCACAGGAGACCCGACAACCGGCGACCCGACGACCGGCGACCCGACAACCGGTGACCCGACGACCGGCGACCCGACGACCGGCGACCCGACAACGGGCGACCCGACAACGGGCGACCCGACAACGGGCGACCCGACAACCGGGGGGAACGACGGCCCGCCCGTACCCGACAATCCCTATTGCAACGCCGTGGCCGATTGGCCCATGGACTGGTGGACCCGCGAAGAAGATATGTTGCCGCTGGTCAATGCCCATCGCAGCCAGGGGGCAAACTGCGGGAGCGAAGGGAACTTTGGGCCAGCCCCGGCACTTTCGATCCACCCGGCGTTGCGGTGTGCCGCCCGGGCCCATAGCAAGGATATGGCCGACAACGACTTTTTTAGTCACACCAACCTGATGGGCGAGGGGCCGGGCCAGCGGATCGCCAAGACCGGCTACAGCTACTTTACCTGGGGCGAGAACATCGCAGCTGGCAACGCCACACCCGAGGCCACGGTCGAACAATGGATGAACAGCGACGGTCACTGTGCCAACATTATGAACCCGACGTTCGAGCACATCGGCATTGGCTATGCGCCAGGCGGGCAATGGGGGCACATGTGGACGCAGGTATTTGGCGCCGGGGGGTAGGTATTTGTTGCTCCTACAAGTGATTTGGCGGTAACCGAGCCCCTCTGCGAGTCACTTTGACTGCCACAGTTATGGGCGTGGTTTGCACAGCTGGTCGTGAGACCAACTCTCGCCCACCGACAGTCTTTCGCACGAGCTATCACCGGCCGGGTACGTGCCCGCGAGTTTGTTGATCAACCTCGATACCGAGCGATATGTCGCGTCGGCACAGGTCTGGGAGCATGGGTATCTCGATATGGAGTGCTTGGAAATTGCGACCGCAGCGACCTGCGACCGCGAACACCGGGATGGGTTGACCGAAGGCAGTTTGAAAGCTGCGCTGCAACAGTTTGCGGCCGTGGTTTTGGGCCGAGCAACACTACCCGAGATGTCCGAGTAGCTCAGGGACAGCTCGGGCCGGTACCTAGGCGAGCGAGGGCGCGGTCGACTTCGGGGCGCACGGCCTTGGCTGCCGGATTGTTGCGGAGCTTTGTGTAAATGCACCGAGCTTTGGCAGGTTGATCTGTTTGGCGATACAACCGTCCCAGGTCGAGCTTGGCAGTTGTCACCGACGGGTGCTCAGGGTAGCTCGCCACCAGCTGTTCGAGGGTCGCGATCGCCTGTTTTGGCGCACCGGCGGCCATGTGTTGCTCGGCGCGACGCACCAACAGGTCGGGGGGGTCGTTGGTGTGTACGGACAGTGGCGTTTGCCCGGCATCGGTGACCCAATGGGCAACCCCGGTTTGTAGTTCGGCCTCGAAGCGCTGGCCAGAAACCCGGGCTTCGATGACGCCATGGACGAGCTCGAGCGAGCGTTTGCCACGGCGCAGTGTGACCGGTGGTTGGCCCTTGTCGACCTCCACGCGGTAGTGGCCCTCGCCGAGTGCGACGGTTCGTGAATCTTGTACCTGCACAGGTTCGGCGCCGGCAAGCGGGGTGATGCGGATGTCCGCGCCGAGGGTCGGCGAATCGGTCGACCCAACCTCGTGTCGCTCGGCGATTGGGGCCGTGTCGGTCGAGACACCAGGCGTGCCGCCGCTGTTGAGGACAACCATGACAAGCGCTGCCGCAGCTCCAAGTACCGCAACGAGTTTGTAGCGGCGACGCCGGGTTTGTTGCTCGACGCCCTCGCGGATCGAGGCAATTGTGACCTTGGTCGGCGGGACTGGCATGTTGCGGGCGGCTTCGACAAATTCCAGCAGGGCGGGCGAAAGCACGGCCGGCTCATCGTCCGCGGGTCGGAAATTTGTATGCACATCGTTCATGATGTCCTCGTCTTGCGCTCGCCAGTCCACGCGATGCCGAGGGCTTCACACAGAAGTTTTTCGGCGCGGCGGGTACGGTACGAAACGGTACTCACGGGCACGCCGAGTAGCTTGGAGGTTTCTTGGAGACTACGACTTTCGACCGCACGGGCGACAAAGGCCTCCCGCAGTGGGTGTGGGAGGGTGCCGAGAGCTTCGTACAGACGCTCACGATGTCGGACCGATTCGAGTTGTTGTTCCGGGGTCTCGACCGGTGCGATGGGGACCCTGGCGGCGACATCCTCACGTCGTTTTCGCCGGCGGTTTGAGTCCCACCAGTTGCGCACTTTGTTGGCTGCGATCGTGTACAGCCAGGTGCCAAGCCGGGCGTCACCGCGAAACCGGGGAAGGGCAGCAAACGCCGAAATAAACACCTCCTGGACCAGGTCGTCGACGGCATTTGGATCGCCTGTCATCCGCAGGATTTGCTGGGCAACCCGCTCGTGATGGAGGTCAAACAGACGGCTTTGCGCAGCTGGATCCCCCCGTTGCGCCGCTTGCAGGAGCGACGGCTCCACACCGGTCTGAGCTTGGGTTTGTGCCGCCATTCGTGCTTGGACGCGAGCGTTGTAGCGGCTAAGTGCCGATCTAGGCCCTTGCGTCAGCGCTAGTGTAGCGAACCCCACACTCTCTTAACCACGCCGGTAAGTTTAATTCTGAGGTGGATAAAAATTATCCGGCGAAAATCCAACCAAAACTAAAGCCGATAAACCAGCGGGCGTTGTTCCATACAAGGACGTTTTGGTTGGCGACCGCGGCGGACGGGAGATTGAGGGTGATGCCGGTGCGCAGCCCGAGGACCGCTTGCTTGATTCGCAGCTGAGCGATCCCAAAGACGTCGGTCGCAAACAGGGCGGTGGTGCGGACTCGGGTGCCCCTCGCGACGACGACCTCGAGCCCGGGCATCAATCCGCCACCGAGCCACAGCCGCCGTGCGGGGAGCGAGGTACCGGCGGCGAGGCCAGCTCCTACGCGGATAGCGTTGAGGCTCGCTACTTGGCGGCTCGCGTGCCACCCGACGTCGGCAAGTGCCTGGAAGTGTTGGCCGAACCACATGCCACCCCGAGCGTCGAGGCCTCCCGAAGTGGTGACCAGCCGCGGCGGGCCGAGCTCCAATCGCGGGCCACCGCCGAGCCACCACGTGCGCTCACTGGCGAGTTCATCATCGGACTCGGGTTTTTGTGATTTCGCGGTCTTTCGCGGCTCGGGTGGGTCGGCGGCGGTTGCCTCTTCAATGACGAGGGCGACAATCGCTGCCAGTTCGCGGCTACGACCTTCGACCGTTGCATCTTTGAGTTCGACGTCCCGCTCAATCTCGTTCCCTTCGGGATCTCGCATAATAACTTGCACATGCGGATAGTCCTCGGCGAGGTCGGTCACGGTCACCGACCACTCGTCGGCCCGCTCGCTGCGAACCCGGATGCCACGTTCCGTTGCGGACGGGTCGATCCAACGCGACGAGCCAGTGACCTGACCAGCGGAGGAGATCGGCTCAACTGCAGTCGTGTTCTTGGAAGTTGCCTGCGTGTTTACCGCAAGCGCGGCCAAAAACGCGAAGGGGAACGCCAAAGACACGGCCCATGTCTGCCACGATCGCACACCCCGCGCCAATCACTACGCCGGGTATTCGAAGAAATATTTTGTTGTGGGTTGGAACAACCGTCGCGTCGCCGGTCGAACTATACGCCCGAGTTATGGGCCGACGTTTCGATATCCAGAAACGCATTGTCGATGAGTGGTGTGCGGCCCGGATAATTGTGTCCGGGCTGTTTTTTTGGCCGCGAGAAGTTGCGGGCTTGTTGTTATCGTGACGCCATGGATAAGCCTGTGCCGGCCTCATTGGCTGCCGTTGCTGACCTCCGCGAACGTGTGACCGAATGTCTTTCGGATGCTTTTGCCCACGATCTTCTCGACGGGGAAGATTTTGAGCAGCGGCTCGACCTCGCCTACCAGGCGCGCACGATTGCGCAGCTCGAAGAGCTTGTCGCCGACCTCGAAATGCCCGCGCCCCAGACGCGCGCCCTGGCGATCCCCGCCGACGCCTACCCGAATCGTCCCGAGGGCAAACTGGTGTTGGCATTGATGGGCGGCGTTTCGCGGGGCGGTCGCTGGCTCGCCCCCAAAACCCTGCGGGCAGTTGCGGTGATGGGTGGGGTCGAGCTCGACCTACGCGAGGCGATTTTGCCGCCAGGAATCACCGAAATCCATGTAACAGCAATCATGGGCGGCGTGGAGATCATCGTGCCGCCAAACGTCGCCATCCAGGCCGACGGGATCGCGGTGATGGGGGGTTTTGAAGATGTCCACCGGGCCCCGGCGATCCAGGACGCGAGCGTGCCCCAGCTGCGGATCAAGGGGTTTGCCCTGTGTGGCGGGGTCGAGATCAAAACCCGACTTCCCGGCGAAAATGCCTGGGATGCGTGGAAGCGAAATTGGCGGGAGCGAAAGCAACGGCGCCAACTCGCGGCGCAACAACACCAAAAAGCACTTGGCGAGCCGGACTGAGCTACGGGGCTTTGGCCCGCTCGAGCCAAATATCGCCGAGCAACATGCAGTCGACCGGGTGGCGTAGGAAAAACCCGAGGGCGTCCTCGGCACTAGCAACGATTGGTTCGCCGGGGCCGTTGAGAGACGTGTTGAGGACGACGGGCGGCCGCGAAGCGTTTGTAAGTGCATCTAAAACCGCCGCGAGTTCGGGTGCCTTTGCCGGGGTGACAGTTTGTAGCCGGGCCGTCCCATCCTCGTGGGTAACGGCCGCGAGTTGCTCGTGCATCGATGGCTGGATCGGGGCGACGGTTGTCATAAAAGGCGTCATGGCGTTGGTCGAGCCGATAAAGTAGTCGGCCATGTCGCGCTCGCGGATAGCCGGCGCGAACGGACGAAACGCTTCGCGTTGTTTGATCACCCGATTGATGCGTTCGCGGGTGGCACGGTCGCTCGGGTCGGCGAGCAGCGAGCGCTGGCCAAGCGCCCGTGGTCCCCACTCGAGGCGCCCGCGAGCGTGGGCCACGATTTTGCCGTTGGCGATGGCGTGCGCACAGACGGTTGCTGGGTCGTCGAGCCGTCGCGGGTGCAGCCCGAGGGATGTCGCCAAATCCCAGGCACGCGCCGGGTCGATCGCCGGACCGAGTGCCGCTGACTGCAGCGGTCCCGGGAGTGGGGTACCGAGTTCGAGGCTCGCCAAGATAGCTGCCCCAACCGCCCCTCCGGCATCTCCGGCAGCAGGATGCACATACATATTTTCTAGGGGTGCTTCGCGCAGTAGTCGCGCATTGGCAACCGCGTTGAGGGCAACGCCACCGGCCAGACACAGCGATGTCGCGCCCGTGAGCTCGCAGGCCCGGCGGGTAAGTCCCAACAACGCACGCTCGAGCGTCACCTGCAACGACGCTGCAACGTCGGCATAGTGGCGATCGCGGTCGCTAGCGAGGTCCCAGCGCAAGCCGGGTGGACGCCGCGGTCCGAGCAGTTGCTCGAGTGCGGGGCCAAACCCGAGTTGGGTATCGGTCATGTGGGCGAAGTAGCGAAGGTCGAGCTCGTAGCTGCCGTCGTTGTGGAGCCGAACAATCTTTGCAAATGCATCTTGATAGCGCGGCGAGCCCCAGGCCGCGAGCCCCATGACTTTGTACTCCCCCTCGTTGACGGCAAACCCGAGGTAGGCAGTGATGGCTGCATAAAGCAGGCCGAGGGAGTGGGGAAAGTCGATTGTTGCGAGTTGTTTGAGGGTGCGACCGTGCCCGTGCCACAGGCTAGTAGATGCATGTTCACCAACTCCATCCACCACCACAACGGCGGCGTCGGTAAACGGCGATGTGTAAAACGCACTGGCGGCGTGGCTGCGGTGGTGCTCGACACACTCCACTTTTTTGCGGTCGACGCCCAATGCCTCGGCGAGTTGGTCGAGCACCCACAGTTTGGTACCGAGCTGGCTTGCCAGGGCCCGGGGAAATTGTCGCCACGAGCGGGGAAACGTGCGGACAAGTTGCAGCATCACCCGTTCGAGCTTGGCAAATGGCTGTTCGTAGAACACCACCCGGTCGAGGGCCGTCGCCGGCAATCCACCGAGCCGCAGGCATGCTTCGGCTGCGCGTACGGGCAGGCTCGGGTCGTTTTTGATTCGCGACAACCGCTCCTCCTGGATCGCGGCCACAAGCTTGCCATCGACCAGCAATGCCGCGGCAGCGTCGTGGTAGTAGGCCGAAATTCCGAGGACCGCGGGCATCGCTTGTGTATACACTAAGTCAGGGCGTTCGGACGCTGTTGCCAGCGCCGCAACGCAGGACGGGCCAGGCGGATCACCGGTACCCACACCAACAGCACGACATAAAGGAGCCACGAGCAGACAAAGTAGATGGCGGTGGCGACCGTGCGACCACTGCGTAGCCAGCGGCGTTTTGCTTCCCACCAAAACGCGCGCCGGACAGCGGCCTTGGCCGCGGCTTCACTCCCGCTAAGTTCACACAAAAACGCGTAGGTGTAACGTTCGTGGCGCCGTTCATCCGCCAAGACTGCGTCGAACAGGGCGTGGTCCTTGTCGCGTCCGTTGGCCAAAAACCAGTCCTGGTAGGTCTCAAACTGCCGGCGGGCCCGTGCCTCGCCGTAGTGGACAAACGCCAAAAATGCGACTTCGCCAAGGGTGTCAAACAGGTGCTCGGTGTCGACCCGCAGCGCGCCCGGGGCCGGTAACGAAGATGTACGTGCAACTTCCTGCGCCCGGCGCAAAAACATGTGCGCGTGGCGGGCCTCGTCGTCGGCGTGGCGCAGGTAGGCCGCCGCGCGTTCGGGCGAGGGGGTGAGGCGGGCGGCCTGCCGCATGTCGACCATACTCGCCCGCTCGGCCAGGGCGAACTGGTGGAGCTTACGCACCACACCCCGACGTCGACGCCAGACGATCGGGTTGAGTACCCGTGCTGTCCAAACAGTCAGACGCACGGTGAGGCGCTCCTTGGGACGGGGCTAGATCCTCGCCACAACCCCGTTGGCGATCGGGCGGTTGTTCTCATTGGTTTGCCTCGGCACAGTACCCACCGCCGTTGTAGGCAACGCATTGTTCCCCGGCGGCGCAGGGGTGATGCGCGTCGCACGGGGCTTTGCAGACATGCCGGGCGGTGACATGGATCTGTCCATCTGGGCATGTTGGAGCTGCGAGTGGGTCACCCTGGGCGCAGGCGAGCAACTTGGTGCAGTCGTCGGCGTATGCCTTTAGACAACCGGCGTGTGGCTCACCCCACACCTGGCGACAGGCGTCACGCCGGTCGCGTACCCAGTCGTCATCTTGGATACCCCAGCGCTCGTTGTGGACCGCATGCTGGCACTGGCACATCTTGGTGCCGACCCCGGTGACTTCGAGGGGGCGCCCAGTTGCATCTGCAACATCGCTAAAAACGGCAGTGAACTTGGGTTTGCCATCGTCGCCAGCGGGCCAGCTAACCTCGAGGTCGCGGACCCGGTCTTCCCAATAAAACCGGGCATGCAGGGGCTTGCCGGGGGTCAGCGGAGTGACCAGCGACACGGAGTCCTCGGTGACAAGCTCGAGGGTTTCCGGGGTTTTTCCGGCGAGCACGTCGACCCCACTCGGCGGCTTGACCCGGGGCCGAACCTTGACGCACCGGACCTTGAACCACTCGCGGATGCGGTGGGTCGCGCACCCGGCTTTGGTCGAGCCCTTGACGTAGGCCTCGGGCGCCCGGGAGAATTCTTGGTAGGTTGGAATGAGGCTGCGGCCCTCGGGTAAACCTGCGCGGGGAAGCCTGAGCGGTGGCGGCACTTTGAGTGCATCTGCAAGTGCTTGAGCGAGGGCGGCATGGCCCTTGGCCGTCATGTGGATGTCGCCGTCTAAAAATGCCCCCTTGCCGGCCTCGCGCAGTGCCTCGGTGGCATTAAACCCCCGGGCACCAACCCGCTGACTGCTGCTGATGAGGTCGTCGAGCAGGGCCAGGGATGGTTGCATATCAATCTGTTCGGCCTCGGGGTCGACACCGTACTTGGCCCACTCGCGCGGGGAAACCTGAATGTCGACCGGGAGGGCAACCACCACAAGCTCGGCACCGTGCCGCTCGCACAGCTCGGCGAGCTTTTCGAGGTGGGGTTCAAACACCGAGGGCTGATGCTCCAGGGTTATTCGCCCGCTGGCGAGGTCGTTGCGCAGGTTTTCGATCTCGGACTTGAGCTGGGTGTGCTTGTCGAGCAGTTGCTTGGCATCTTGCTTGCCCTGCTTGGCTTGCTGCGCGAGTAGTTTGTCGAGGTATTTGCGACGCGCGCGACTGGCTTGGCGAATGAGTTTGGCGGTCACCAGGATGCTGCGCGACGACTCGGAGTATTCATTGCTGACGATATCACCGGGTTGACCGCGTGCGATTTCCCGCTCATCGCCACCCCACTCGTGGTCGGATGCACTACTGATCAGGCGGTCGAGCTTGTTGCGGGTAGTGTCGAGCTCCTGTGCCGCCTCGCTGAGGCGGGTTTGCTTTTGTTGCAACTGTGCCTTGGCCTTGCTGACCTCGGCTTCGGTGGCGGTACGTGATGCGGTACCCTCGTTGATAAGATCGTGCCAACCGCCCTCGGAGGGGAACCCAAACTGGGCATGGTCGGGCAGCTCGGCCTTTCCTTGTTCATACAACCATCTCCGCATCGCGTACATCGCATGGGATTGCGACATCAGCCAGCGCCGTCCGGGAAACGCGGTGGTACTCCCCTCCTCGGGGGCCGACTCTTTGCGCACTGCCCAGCCGTCCCAAACCGCGTGACGCTCGGTGTTGGGGCGCTCTAGCTCAAACGGGTCGTTGAGAAAGTTGAGCACATAGACCACCGTCTGGGGGCGGCGTTCGGCCAGCAACTCCTCGGTGATCGCGTAGTACTCCAGCGGTCCATAGGTCGGGACACCTGCGTTGATAACTGTGCGCCCGGTATGTTCGGCGAGCCGCGCAGAAAAGGTTTCGTCGTCGTTGACACCCAGGCCAAACACCTGTGAATCGCCGACGACCAAAATCTCACCCTCCCCGGGCGCGGCCTCCGGTTGGGGCGGGGGCCACGGTTGGCCGCGATAACCATTTGTATTGACATGTATTGTCGTGAGCGGATTGTCGCCGAGGCGAAATTTCATCTCGGCGTCGGGTTGTAGACGCACACCGAGCTCCGGGTCGGCCACATAAAAGTTGACGTGGGGAAATGCCCCCTCGGCCCGCTGCGAAAACATATATTCCGCGCCCCACAGGCCGAGGCCGAGACCGACGAAGATCTGGCTGGTGATGAGCATACGTCGCAGCCATGGCCGACGTCGTTTTGACGGGGGATTGGATTCGTCTACGTCGGACATTGCGACTACTTGTACGGATGAGGTACCGGGGTTGATTTCAGGTGGTTTGAGATTGTACCGCCGAACCACCCATGGGCCTGTGAGCTCGTCGCGAACGAACGTAGTCGAATGCTAGGAGAGACCCGAAAATAGTCGTTCGGCCCACATTGCGACAAAGTCGGGGCGGCCGACGAACATCGCGGGCCCGTCGGTTGCCTGCGCGCGAGCCATTTCGGGCGCGACGGCAATGCACTCACCGGCCAGTGCCCGGGCGTTGGCCTGTTGTCCGTTTGAACAGCGATAGACCTGCTGCTCGCACTTTTCGCAATGGCGGACATTGGGGTCACCGGTCGGCTGCAGGCCCGCCCACTCCTGGGTGCACTGAAGGCGAAAGCGAACCTTGGGTGGTTTGCTGGTCGCGGCCCCACAGTTGTGAATGCGCGAGGTTTGTAGCAACCACCACCATTCGCGGTCGATCGTGGAAAGTCGCGTTTGCAACTCCTTGGCGGCCTGCGGGTCGTCGTGATCTCGAAGCTGTAGCTCGAGTGAGAGCACCTCGGCCCGGGGGTCGTCGCGGGCTGCCAACCACGCGGCATAGTCCCGCCGGCCCTCGTCGCCTTGGACGGCGAGCAGCAGCAACCTGCGTTCGGGCTCGTCCATTCGCCCAAACACCCGGGCAAACGCAAACTCGGGATCGAAGCTCACCCCACGATGATAGGTCGCTTGGCCCGACTTTGTTGTGAATTTGAATTCGCTGCGACAAACCGGAGGGCGGGCGCCGGCGATGTTCGCTAGCGTGCAAGCAATGAGCCTGACCGCGACCGACCCCCGTTACCTGGCGATCAAAAACCGCGATCACAGTCGTGACGGTGGGTTTTTTTATGCCGTCGTGACCACGGGCGTATTTTGTTATCCGTCGTGCGCAGCGAGGACGCCTAGGCCTGAGCATGTCGAAATTTTTGCCACCGCGGCAGCGGCCACTCAGGCGGGTTTTCGCGCGTGCAAGCGCTGCCGCGCCGACCACCCGCCACCGGCTCACCGCGAGGTCGCGTGGGTGACCAGGCTATGTCGCCACATCGAGGCTGCCACCACGCCGCCAACCCTTGTGCAGTTGGCCGAGCTGGCCGGCAAGCATCCATCCCACGTCCGCCGCGTGTTTGTCAAAACCACTGGGCTGACGCCGCGGGCGTACGCCACACAGGTGCGTGCCAAACGGTTGCGAGCTCAGCTCTCTGGCCAGGTTGATGTCACCCGCGCGCTACACCAGGCAGGCTTTGGTTCGGACAGTCGACTTTATGCACATGCAAATAAGATCCTGGGCATGAAGCCGCGAGCCTATCGCAGTGGCACCGCTGAGGAGGCGATTACATTTGCTGTTGGGCAGTGCTCGCTCGGAGCGTTTTTGGTGGCTTCGACCATCACGGGCGTGTGTGAAATTTCCCTGGGAGATGACCCTCAACGGCTGCTAGAGGAATTTATGCAGCGCTTCGGGGGGAGTGAGTTACGAGGCTCGGACCCTGAGTTTGAACGCCGTGTCGCCCTCGTTGTCGGCCTGCTCGACGAGCCTACGCGGTCCCCGGGACAGCTACCCCTTGATATTCGCGGGACGATTTTTCAACGCCGGGTGTGGGATGCGTTGACAAAAATAAAGCCTGGCACCCGCGCGACCTATGGTGAGATTGCGGCGGCGATCGGTCGACCAAAAGCCGCGCGGGCGGTGGCCCGGGCCTGTGCGACCAACCGGCTGGCAGTGGCGATTCCCTGCCATCGCGTGGTGCGGTGTGATGGCCGGGTTTCGGGGTACCGCTGGGGGATTGAACGCAAGCGAGAGTTGCTCACACGCGAACAAAATGTGTAGGTACATTTATTGTCGATGTACCAGCATCGACTCCCCCGACTTTACAAACAACGGTTGACATGCTAACGTGTAAAGGTTGCGAGGCCTCACGGTTTGTGCCGGCGCGCATTCCCACATCCGCGAACACAGCGATTTGTGGTGATACATGTTTTCTTGCAAAGGAGCCTCAACGCTCATTTTGTTCAACTCGAACCCACAGGAGGATTTTCTAAATGGATAGTACCCAACAGTTGCTGCAGCGACTTCTCGACAACTTAGAGGGGTGGCTGCACGGATTTGTCGACATTTTGCCCAACCTAGTGTTGGCGGTTTTGGTCGTGACGGTTTTTGGCTTTGCCTCTAAATATGTCCAACGGGCCATCTACAAAATTGTTGGCCGGCTGACGGCCCACCGGACGATCTGTGAACTGTTTGCGACCCTGAGCCGACTTGCGGTGTTGCTGGTCGGTACGTTTATCGCCCTCGGGCTGCTGCATCTCGACAAAACCGTCACCTCGTTGCTCGCCGGTGTTGGGGTTGTCGGTTTAGCCCTCGGTTTTGCGTTTCAGGATATCGCGGCCAACTTTGTCTCCGGCATCTTGATGGTGTTTCGCCGTCCATTTGCCGATGGTGACCTCGTCGAGGTTGGTGGCGAAACGGGTCATGTCCAAAAGATTGAGCTGCGGGCGACAGAGATCACGACCTTCGATGGGCTGACGGTTACGCTGCCGAATAAAGAGGTGTTTCAAAACAAGATCATCAACTACACGCGGACCGATCATCGTCGCGTGGAGCTAGAGGTTGGGGTCGCCTACAGCGACGACCTGCGGACCGCACGGGATGTGGCGCTCAAGGCAGTCAAAGCCTGCAGCACACGCGACCAAAGCCGCGATGTCGAGGTTTACTACACCGGGTTTGGCGACTCGTCGATCAACTTCTCGTTGCGGTTTTGGCTCGACAACGCCGAACAGGATGCGTTTTTAGCGGCACGTTCGGAGGCGATTATCCTGCTCAAGGAAGCGTTCGACTCGGCGGGGATCACCATTCCGTTCCCGATTCGCACCCTCGATTTTGGTGCAGCCGAGGTCGGAGGTGAAGCCCTCAGCAGCTCACTGCGGGTTGTCGGCCGCGACCAGGAGGTTGCGCAAGGTGCTTAACAGTGGACACGCTCTCAACTTCGATTTTATTGATGATACATCAAACTCGCGAGGTCTGCCCGGGCGTTCGGGTCCGGTTGGTCAGTCGGTCTGCCTGCCACCCCAACGCTGCACCCACCTCGTGGACACGGCCTGCTGGCAAGCGGCGGGGGATAGCGGTTCAACACTTGCGAGCTACCAGCGCTCGCCCGCCTACTCGCCGACCGTTCGCGCGCCCAACATGTTCGCCGTCACGCGGACCGCACTTGGGCGAGCTACGGTGTGGACCAGCACAAATGCGCCCGGGCTGGTCGGGTTTTTGCGCTCGCGCACAGCTACGGGAAGCGGCACCGTTCGCTGCCTAGGCGGTTTTTAGGGTGAAGTCGTTAATGGTGTATAGACAATTTTTTTGCCCGAGCGTTCGCGACCGCTCGTAACCTAGCGTCGGACGGCACCGAGGGGGCGGGTATACTCGGACGTGATGAAGACCATACCCGCGGTTTTGCCCCCCGCACTCGAACCTGCCGGACCGGCGACCATGGTTGTGGTGCCCGATGTCCTGCGCGCGACGTTCTCGGCAATGGTCGACGACCATTCCGGACGCGCAGGGCTAGCCGCTCTCGAACGTGCCGGCGGTTCGTTGACGGTCGCAATCTCGTCGGCACTGCCAGCTGCCCAGGTTCACTTTTACGGGTTTCGCCTGCAGCGGCAGCAAAAGCTCAAAAGCCGTAGCGACGATGCGCTGCAACCGACGGTCACCGGGCATATCGATATCCCGCTGGCAGCCGAGTTGAGTTTTTGGGGACGGGCGCGCCTGGTGACGGCCCTGTGTGCGTTGACCGAGTCGGCGGCGTCAGAAGCCGCGCGCCAAAAACCCAAAATTCATGTGCGGTTTGCCGTGCCGGTTGCCCTGGTCGCCAATCCAGAAGCTCGACGGCTTGAACTGATGGACCGGTGGTTTTTGCGGATCAACGAGATCAGTGCATGTGCACAAAAACGTCGGGCGGGCCAGGCGATTCGCCTGCAGACCTGTTCGTTTCCAGGGCCTGTCCAACAGCGGTCGCGCTCGTTGATGGAGGTTGAACTGCGGCTCGATCTCGAAGCAAGCGGGCCGCTCGAGGTGTTTCACGGGTCACCCGACACGCCGTAGGTCATCGACCCGGGCCGACTGTCGGGTGCGAAACGCCGGAGTGCCTATTGGCAGATCTTGAGGGCAGCGACCCAGTGCTGCTTGAGCTCGTCGATCTGCGGGTTTTCGTGGTTGGGCGTAAACTCGCGGTCACCGTCCCAGGCACGCTTGAGGTCGCCGATGTCCGACCACATGCCAATACCCAAACCGGCCATCATGAGAGCTCCGAGGGCGGTTGTTTCGAGGTTTTTGGGCCGGGCGAGCGGAACGTCGAGGAGGTCGGCCTGTAGTTGCATAAGCAAGTTATTTGCCGCAGCCCCGCCGTCGACGCGCAGTTGTGAGAGCTTGCCGCCCATATCGGCTTCCATCGCGGCGAGTAAGTCGGTGATCTGCAGAGCAATCCCTTCGAGCGCTGCGCGCGCGATGTGGGCTTTGGTGGTGCCGCGGGTCAAACCCGAAATCAAACCGCGGGCGTGGGGGCGCCAGTACGGAGCACCGAGGCCAGCATGGGCCGGAACCAACACCACCCCGCCACTGTCGGGCACACTTGCAGCCATCGCCTCAACCTCCGGGGCGGTGGCAAAAAACTGCAGGCCGTCGCGCAGCCATTGAACGACCGCACCCGCCATAAACGAACTGCCTTCGAGGCAGTAGGTGGTGGTCTCGCCGAGCTGCCAACCGACGGTTGTGAGCAGGCCATGCCGGGAAATCACCGGGCTGGTACCGGTGTTGAGCATGACAAACGCACCGGTCCCGTAGGTGCACTTGGCCTCGCCGGGGGCAAAGCAGGCCTGGCCGAACAACGCCGCCTGTTGGTCACCGGCAATCCCATGAATCGGGATGCCGTCGGGCAGCCCCGGGACGTTTTTGGTGGTTCCGAAGTTGGCGTTGCACGGCCGCACGTCGGGTAGAAGTTGTTTGGGAACGTTGAGCAACCGGCACATCTCGTCGTCCCAACCACCACCGGCAAGCGGCCACAGCAGGGTGCGAGAGGCATTGCTCGGTTCGGTGGCATGCACGTCGCCGTTGGTCATGCGCCACACGAGGTAGGTGTCGATCGTGCCGGCGGCGAGTTCACCAGACTGCGCCCGCGCACGGGCACCGTCGACATGGTCGAGTACCCACGCGAGCTTGGTGCCCGAAAAGTACGGGTCGAGGACCAGGCCCGTGCGTTGGCGGACCAGGTCTTCATGACCGGCACGCTTGAGTTGTTCACAGTGCCCGGCGGTTCGCCGGTCCTGCCAAACAAGTGCGCGGTGAAGCGGTCTGCCGGTTTTGCGATCCCAAATCAGCGAGGTCTCGCGCTGGTTGGTGATGCCGATCGCAGCGATCCGCTTGGGGTCGACGCCCGACATCGCCATGACCTCGGCGAGGGTCGAACACACCGAAGCCCAGACCTCGTCCGGATCGTGTTCGACCCATCCGGGTTTGGGAAAGTGCTGGGGAAACTCCCGGTTTTTCCGGGCGAGGACACGAAGGTTTTGGTCGACCAAAAGGCAGGTGCTTCCGGTGGTGCCCTGGTCGATGGCGAGGAGAAGATCGGGTGATTGCATGGGGCTCCGCGGTCAATCCATCATGGTCGGTCGTGTGGTTCAATTCGAAACTGCGCACGGGATCACCTCGCGAAATCCAGTTAGATCGTGCCTTGTGGAGCCTGATCACATCGCCTGACGACCATTTTTGCGCACGCTCAGAGAGACATCTCCCGTTCGAGCCAGTCCGCGCATTGAGCGCTTTTTGATGGTGAAAAACTGAGATAAAATCTATTTAAATCAAAAGCTTAGGGCTTTGATGTGATGTTTTCGCGCAACTGCGACATGTGATCGTGTTACGTTAATTACATATCAAATCCCTATCACTATCGTTCATTTACCTATCACTGTTAAAGAACGAACGCGTTGACTCCCTATACCCGCCGGCAGACAATATTCGGGCCCCTGCGGATGACTTGATTGGTGATCGACGCGACGACCAAGACTGAGCCGACAGCTCCCAACCCAACGCCCGACCTCAAATCGGCGCAACCGGCAGCCTCTGAACCGCAGGTTGCGGTCAAACAACCGTCGTCCGCGACGACGCCCGCGGCAACGACTGCAGCGCCGGCGTCGACTCCTGCGACGACCGTGCCAACACCCGCACCGGCCAAGCCGAAAACCAAATCGCGGGCCGGGATGTACCCCAACAACGTCCGCAAGCTTCGCCAAGAAGCGATGATGAGTAAGGCCGAACTCGCGCGACGGGCCGGCGTCAGTCCACTGACGATCAACCGTGTCGAGGCCGGTTGCCCATGTCGGATGGATACCAAACGCAAGATCCTAGAGGCCCTCGGCTTGCACCCGTCCCAGCGCGGCAAAGTGTTTGGCCCCGACGTCGACAAACAAAACTAAACCGACCAGGATCGGTCCCTGCTGTGATTTCCTTGTCACTTCGGGTTGTGCCTACATCAATTTAGTCGGCGAACACACGGGGCCATAACGTACCAAAGTGGGCGCAGTTTTGCGTTCCGCTTGACCGTCGATTCAGTGCTTGCACAACCGGGCCGGGCTTCTTTAAAACCGCCTGGACATGCCTGCCCAACCACCCGGACGTCCCGTGTTCTTGACCGGCATGATGGGGTCGGGGAAGTCGACGATAGCTCCCCTGTTGGCCGCGCGTTGGCAGGCCCCGTGGGTTGATCTCGATGCCCGGGTCGAACGCATGTTTGGCATCACGATTCCGGAAATGTTTGCCATCGGTGAGTCATGGTTTCGCAGTCGTGAAACCGCTGCGCTCGCATCACTTGTGCGCGAGCCAGGGGTGAGTGCTCGCACAGTCGTTGTCGCCACCGGTGGAGGTGTGGTGGTGGCACCTCGCAACCGCGAGCTAATGCGGTCGGTAGGGCATGTGGTGCACTTAGACGTACCCGTCGAACGCTTGGCCGCGCGATTGATGCGCTCGGATGACCTTGGAAACAGGCCCCTGCTGAGTGGTACGCTCGCCGAAGTGAAGGGCCGTCTTCAACAGCTGCTTGCCGACCGTTGTTTAGCCTACGGTTCGGCGACGTTGACAGTCGATGCAGACACGAGTTTAGAGGTCTGTGTCGAGCGGGTCGCCGGGGCGATCGCGGCGTACGGATCATGAGCCTCGAAAGCCGAAGGTGAGTGCAATGGGTGGGTTAGGTTCGACGCCGAAGTCACGACGTAAGCGGTCCAAGCTACTGGTCCAGGACGTCCGCGTGCCGGGCGAGCCACGCAGCTATCCGGTGTTGGTCGGCGCTGGTTGCCTGTCGCGGATAGGTGCCGAGTTGCGCCAGCGCCGTCCATCGGCCTCGACCGTCGCCGTCGTCAGCGATGCGAATGTCAACCCGCTGTACGGCGAGCGGGTCCGCAACAGTCTCGAGGCCGAAGGGCTGCGGGTGATCGCCATCGAGATCGAGCCGGGCGAAGTCAACAAAAACCCCGCCTGCATGATGGCAGTCGTCGACCAAATGCTGCAGGGTGGTCTCGGCCGGCGCGATGCGGTGGTCGCCCTAGGAGGTGGCGTGGTGGGGGACCTGACCGGGCTAGCGGCTGCTTTGTTTATGCGAGGCGTCCCGTTTATCCAGTGTCCGACCTCGCTGCTGGCCCAGGTCGACGCCTCGGTTGGCGGCAAGGTTGCCGTCGATCTGCCCGCCGGCAAGAACCTGCTCGGGGCCTTTCATTTTCCCCTCGCCGTGCTGATAGACCCCCAAGCATTGGCGACCTTGCCCGACCGCGAGCTGACCTGTGGCCTCGCGGAGATGCTCAAACATGGGGCACTGTTTTCGGTCGACCACTTCAAGGACGCGGTCGCCAGCGCCGAGGCCATTTACAAACGGGATGTTGCGGTGCTGTCGCGGCTGGTCGCGACCTCGGTCGCCCTCAAGGCCGCCTGTGTCGGGCGCGATCCGTGGGAGCAGGGCGAAGCTGGCAAGGGGCGGGTGCTTCTCAACCTCGGGCACACGATCGGTCATGCGATCGAGTCGGCTTCAAACTTCGGGCTCTCGCACGGCGAAGCCGTGGCGCTTGGGATGCGGGCCGCGGCACGCCTTTCCGAACGCCGCGGGCTGGCAGCCGAGGGGTTTGAACAGGAGATGCTCGTCGCGTTGCAGGCACTTCGGCTGCCGACAGATCTAGATACCTGGCTGGTGGGTTCGCGCCGCGAAGCGGTGGAAAATGCGATGTTGCACGACAAAAAGCGAGCCGCCGGCAAGGTTAGTTTTATTGCGCTTTATCGGCTCGGTGAGCCGACCGTCGTCGTTTTATCGCCGCGCGAGATCTTTGAGAGCCTGCACCCACCAACTTGAGTTTTGGATATCTGCAGCTGCAAGCATGGGTTGTGATGCGGCGGGCATGACGGGCTTGTGACCGCTCGCGGTGCAACTCATGAAGCTTGCTAAAAAACGTTGATCGAGCCGGGCTCCCAGGGCTGGGAAGATTGCGAGCGTTCGGATTTTCGCCCGCGGTTGGGGTTTGGATCAAAGCTTGACCTGTTGTCACAAACTCTGACACCCTCCCAATGCTCGCCAAACGGCGGCCCCCAAGACTATGCTCGACACGCTCAAAAAACTCGTCGACCAAAACCAAGGTGCCCTAGGCGCCATCATGATGGGCTACGACGGCATCACCATCGAGAAGTTTATTGCCCCTGGCGTGGCGGTGGACATCGAGACGGTGGTGACCGAGTTTTCGATCAAGCTCCGAGAGCTGCGCCAAGCGGCCGTGTCGCTCGATCTCGGTGTGCTCAAGGACATCACCATCAAGTCCGACACCAACACCTTGCTGTTTCGCGAACTCAACGACGAGATTTTCGTGGCGTTGGTGATGAAGACTGCGGGTAACTTTGGCCAGAGTCGGTGGCGGCTTCGCCAGGGTGCCCACGCGCTGATCGCCGAGATTTAGTCCGAGATTTCGTTCGCCGAGATTGAGTCCGCCGAGATTTCGTTCGCCGGGCAGTGGCGTCACAGCGAGTCACCCGTGGGTTTACCGCAACAGCAGCATGGGTCGGGCACTCCCCGAGTGTTGGTGATCCATGGGCCCAACCTCAACCTGTTGGGCCAACGAGAGCCTGGCATCTACGGAGCTGGAAGCCTCGCGCAGCTCGACACCAAGCTCGGCGAAGTTGCGGTGCAGGAGGGCCTGTCGGTGGTGTGCCGCCAGAGCAATCACGTCGGTGTCATCATCGATTGGATTCACGAGGTTGCCCGCGGGGACTTTGATGCATTGGTTATCAACCCTGGGGGCTACACCCACACCAGCGTTGCAATTGCGGACGCATTGCGTGCTGTCTCGGCGCCGGCGATCGAGGTTCACCTCACAAACTTGTATACGCGAGAATCCTATCGCCACACGTCCGTGACGGGCAGTGCCTGTTGCGGAATCATCATGGGGCTCGGCCGCCAGTCGTATGTTCTTGCCCTGCGACACCTCGCAACACAGCTGTTGAACCGGCCAGCATCCTCCTGAATTTTCCACCATCGGAGTGTCATGTCCGCCGATTCCCGGGACACCAAGTCTCTCCCTGATCTCAGGTACATCCGCGAGCTCGCGCGTGTCGTCAAACAGTACGGCCTAGGCGAGGTTGAGCTCGAAAGTGGTGAGCACAGAATCCTGTTGCGTCGCAACGTTGGCTCGTCGCAGCCAACACCGGCCCCAGTCGTTGTAGCTGCAAGTGATTCCGAGCTCATCAGTGTGCCGGCTCCCACGTCGCGTCCTGCACCGGCGTCAGCGCCGGCTCCCGCCGCGAAGGTCGACGAAGGGGATTTCATCACCTCGCCATTCGTCGGTACGTTCTACCGTTCGCCCAACCCTGAGCAACCATCGTTTGTTTCGGCCGGCGACCGTGTGGCGCCTGGGCAGACGCTGTGCATCGTCGAGGCCATGAAGTTGTTCAACGAGATCGAAGCCGAGTTCGCCTGCGTGATCGAAGAGGTGCTCGTCGAAAACGCCTCGCCGGTCGAGTACGGGGCCAAACTGTTTCGGGTGCGCAAACTGTGACCCAAAAGAAGATCCGCAAGGTCCTAGTAGCCAACCGCGGGGAGATCGCTCTGCGGGTGATCCGTGCGTGCCGAGAATTGGGGATCGCCACAGTCGCGGTCTACTCGACCGTTGATGAACATGCGCTTCACACGCGATTTGCCGACGAGGCAATTTGCATCGGTCCCGGTCCGGCCACGCAGAGTTACCTCTGCATACACAACATCCTGGCCGCGGCCGAGCTCTCCGGCGCAGATGCGATCCACCCGGGTTACGGGTTTTTGTCTGAGCGTGCCGACTTCGCCGAGATTTTAGAGCGGTGCGGCATCACCCTTATTGGGCCGAGTGCCGAGCACATGCGCCTGATGGGCGACAAGGTCCGTGCCCGTGAAACCATGACGGCCGCGGGGGTCCCGGTGTTGCCAGGGACTGGGGTTTTACACACCGCCGAGCAAGCCCTCGAAGCCGCCGAAAAGGTCGGTTACCCGGTGTTGCTCAAGGCATCGGCCGGTGGTGGTGGTCGCGGCATGAAGATTGTTCGCGAACCTGAAAGCCTGCCCTCGACGCTTGAAACTGCCCAGGCCGAGGCCAAGGCCGCATTTGGTTGTGGCGACATGTACCTCGAGCGCTACGTCGAAAGCCCGCGCCACATCGAGGTCCAGGTCGTCGCGGATTGCCAGGGAAACGTTACCCACCTGTTCGAGCGCGAGTGTTCGATCCAGCGGCGCCACCAAAAATTGCTCGAAGAGGCACCCGGCTCCAACCTCCCCGATGAGCTGCGCGAGCGGATCTGCAACGCCGGGGTCGAGGCTGCCAGGGCGATCAACTACCGCTCGCTGGGCACGGTCGAGTTTTTGCTCGACGGCGACCGCTTCTATTTCATGGAGATGAACACGCGGGTTCAGGTCGAGCACTGCGTGACCGAGATGATCACCGGGGTCGACCTGGTCCAGGAGCAGATTCGCCTCGCCACCGGCGAACCGCTCAAGCATCTCACGCGCCGGCACAACCCTCGGGGCCACTCAATTGAATGTAGGATCAACGCCGAAGATCCGGTCAACTTTGCGCCGATGCCCGGGACGATTACCGCGCTGCACTTCCCCGGTGGGTACGGCGTGCGCGTCGATAGCCATGTGTACCAAGGGTACACAGTCTCCCCCTATTACGACTCGATGCTCGGAAAGTTGATCGTTCACGCGCCCGATCGTGCGCAGGCGATCCACCGCATGCGACGAGCGCTCGGCGAATGTGTGGTCGAAGGGATCAAAACCAATCTTCCACTTCACCGCTGGTTGCTCAAGCAGGATGCGTTCGTCAATGGTACATACGATACGCACTTCTTGGAACAATCCCTCGACGCGGATGCCGTCGTAAAAGAAGCTGACGCGCACTCATAAGGAAAAGGAACAAGGTAGGCGGAGGGTTGGCGTTCAATCGTGAAAAAGCACTGGCGGCTGCGGCCAAGTACGCAGCAAAAGGTCAGCACGACAAGTCGGCGCGGGAGTATGCGGCGATCGTCGAAGATGATCCGAGTGACATCCGCAGCTGGTTGATGTTGGCCGACTGCTTGGTGCGCTCCGGGGATCGTGGCGGTGCGATCGGCAAGTACCTCAAGGTCGCCAAGCACTATGTCGCCATCGACGAACCGCAAAAAGCCCTGGCGGTGTTTCGCCAGGTGCTCAACCTCGATCCTGGCCGATTGGACATCCACATCGAAGTCGCCGAGCTCTACCGCAAGAGCGGGCACACAGCCGATGCAGTTGCAACCTACGAGTTTGTCGCCCAGTCCTACTTTCAGTCGGGGAAAATCGCCGAGGGGTTAGAGGGGTTCAAACGCGTCGCCGAACTCGACAACCGTGCCGTCGGTAAGCGCCTGCGTCTGGCCGAGTTGTACTCGCGCGAGGGCATGGTCAAAGAGGCAGTTGAGCACTTTGCCCTGGCGGCTTCGCGGCTGCTGATCGACCAGCGTTTCGACGACTACATCCGCGTGGCCGAGCGGCTGATCTACCACAAAGAGGACGAGCTGCCGGTGTTGCGCACACTGGCTCGGATCTACCTCAAGAAAAACGAGTCGCGGCGCGCCCTCGTCAAGCTCAACGCCCTGCTGCGGGCGGCCCCCACCGATCCGGTTGGCCTCGAACTACTTGGTGATACATTTATTGCCCTGGGCAAGGTCGACAAGGCCGTCAGCGTTGTCGCCGAACTGGCCAAGGAGCAGCGCAAGGCCGGCAAGAAGGGTTTGGAGATCGCCGCCCGAGTGTTGCGCAAAGCCGTGACTTGGGAGCATGGCGAGGTCGCCTCCATGCAGGAGTCGCTGGCCGAAGTTGAGGCCGAACTCGAGAAACTCCGGGCCGCCGAAGAACCCGAAGACGACGCCATGGACATCGATGTCTCGGACGTCGCCGAAGACGACGAAGACGGGTTTGACATCGATCTTGAAGACTCGGTCGACATGGGTCCCGAGGAGAGCGCCCCGGTCACCGAGCAGGCCGTCAAGGCCCACGAAGAACACTCCGGGGCCAAGCGCTTTGAAGCCGCGGTCAACGTCAGCGATGAACTCCCGGTCGAGGCGAAGTCGGAAGATGTCGGCGACGACGAACAGCCGGCCGACGAGCCCACGGCCGATGAGGCCAGCGAGGCACAACAAACAGTCGAGTCCGATGCCCCTGCCGAGCAGCCCGAGACCGCGGCCGACGGTGCCGATTCCGAAGACGTTGTAGATGCACCGAGCTCAGACAGCGAGGGCGAAAGCCCGGCCAAACCCACCGCCGAGCAACTCGAGAAAATTCTCGTAGAAGCCCGCGTCTACGTCAACTACAAGATGTTTGAGCACGCGTTGCGACACATTCGCGGCGTGCTCGCCCAACAGCCCGAACACCGCGAGGCCAGCGAGCTCAAGGCCGTCATCTTGACCGACCTCAAGCGTCACGAAGATGCGGTAGCGCTGTACCTCGAGTTGATTGCCCGCCACCAAACCTCCGAGCCCGACTACGCCCGGGAGTTGCTGGCCAAAGCCCTCAAGCTCGCGCCGCGCAATCAAACCCTGCTCGAACTCAAGTCGAGCCTCAACCCTGAAACGGGTGAGGGATCAGGCCTCAAGAAGATTGCAAGTACACAGGAGCCCGAGGACAGCAAAGCCAGGGCGCTGCGACTAGGCTCTGTGTTGCGCAAGGTCGCAAGCCGCAAACCAGGGGATCCCGAGCAAACCGAAGGCAGTGGGTCGGGTCCGCTGCCAAAGTTGTCGTCGCACAGCGAAGGTAGCGGTTCGGGGCCGCTGCCACCGCTCGCCTCGACAAAAGGTGGGCGAGCAACCAGTACCGACGACTCCGGGCAGATCCGGTTTCGGGCTCCCAAACCCAGCAAGCCCGAGCCCGCCGCAGAAATGGATGCCTCCGCCAGTGAGGTTGTCGAGCTCGATGTCGAGGAGTTTGAGGTTGTCGAGGCCGTCGAAACCAAACCCAAACCCCCGCCTCCGTCCCGTCGCCCCCCGCCACCGCGGTCGTTGCGAGGACTTCCCCGGCGCCCCGGCGCGAAGTCGGGACCGACGGCCAAGGCCGGCACCCCCAAGCCAAGCATCTCCCGCCTCGGGTTGGCGCTAGGCTCGCGACTGTCGAAGGGCAAAAGCAAAGAACCGTCGTCCACCAGCGAGTCCAAAGAAGACTCCGACGACGCCGATGGTGGTGCTGGTGGTTCGTCGACAGCGGACGCGCAGGACCAAAAACGTGTAGGTACATCAAAGCTCGGTTTGCCAACCAAGCGCCCGCCGAGCCGACAGCCGCCGCCCAAACCGGAAACCGACAAGACAGAGCCGGACGCAGCAGCGAAGCCACAGCCAGATGATGGGGGCGAAGTTGCCGAGCAATCGACGACGACTGCGGGCGAGGCCGATACCAAAACTGAGGCCGCCGACACGGCTGCGCCCGGACAGCCGCTCGAAGTCAGCGACGCCGAGGCAGACAAAGACCCCGAGGACGCGCAGGAAGAGCCCGAAGCCGCCGACGCCGACAGTGATTCCGAGTGGCCAGACATCGCCGACGAGCTCGAGGAACTCGCGTTTTTCATCTCCCAAGGGTTCGACGACGACGCCCGCTTTACCTACATGGATCTCGACCAGAAGTATCCAGGGCACCCCGGTCTAGAGCCCTACCGCACCAAATTTTCAAGCGGCGTGGTGATGGTTGGGCGCGAGCCGGACGATCCCGATGTAGATACAAGTGAGCCGGCCGCCGGAGATCTCAGTGCCGATACAAGTACAACCGAGGCCGACGACGCTGTAGACGAGCCCGCAGAGCCGGTCAACGAAACTCCAGCACAGGAAGACTCGTCTGCCGAGGTCGACCACGAGCAAACGACAGCGGACGACGAACACAACCAGCTGCCGGCGAACGACGACACCGAAGACGAGAGCGCCGAACCACAGCCCGAACAAGCCGAAGCTGCGGGCCAACCCGCAGACGAGCACAGTGCAGAGGCAGCGGACGACGAGGCGACGGGGACCGAGGTTGAGCCGGAAACTGAGGCTTCGGAGGCGTCGCCGGAAGCTACGGCTGACGCCAATGACGAAGCCTCGCAATCCGACGAAGCATCCGCAGAAGCGTCGACAGTCGAGGCCGACGAAGCATCCACGGTTGGGGCCGAAGAAGCATCCGCAGAAGCGTCGACAGTCGAGGCCGACGAAGCATCCACGGTCGGGGCCGAAGAAGATGCACAAACAACAACTTCCGACGAAGACGAGCGAGCGCAAACCGGCGAGCCAGTAGCCGAACAAGCTGTGGCAAGCGAGGAGCAGCCCGAGGATCCGAGCGCTGAGCCACCCACCGAGCAGGCACGGCCAGTTTCCCCCGAAGAAGCACTCGACGGACTGGGCCTCGAAGCCGAACTAGACCGCGAGGAACAACAGCCCGAGCCCGAGCCCGAATACGAGGACATCCTTCTAGGAGACGAAGAGCTCAACGAGGGCGACGATTTCCTGTCGTCGATCTTCGCAGTTCCCGACGAGCAAGATGAGGCTCCAGTAGCCGCCGTCAAAGTTCCAGCGCGAGCCCGGGCAACAATCGACGAATCAGCCGATGCCCGCACCCTGTTTGACCTGGGGACCGCGTACCGTGAGATGGGCCTGGTCGACGATGCCATCGCACAGTTCGAGCTCGCCGCCCAAGACCCAGCATGGACCGCACGTTCGTTGGTGATGATGGCAAGCTTGCATCTACACCGAGGTGAGACCGACAAGGCAATCACCGACCTCGAGGAGGCGATTGGTTGCGCCGGCACCGATGTCGAGCGCAGCGAAGCCCGCTACGAGCTTTCGGTGGTGTTCGAGATGGTCGGTGAAGTCGATAAAGCCCGGGAACACCTCCTCCAAGTGGCCGAGGGGTATCGCGACCGTGACGAACGGTTGGCTGAGCTCGAGTGAGCGCGCGGGTTCTTTTGGCCCTGAGACCGGTTGTGAGCGGCTTGCAGTAGGCCCGCTACAGCGTCGCCACTCACAACTCGGTTCAGGGCCAAAAGTCCACCGCGAACCTTTGGGGGGTGGCTTGGTTGTTTCGACTGTGCATAGGGGGCGAGGGCTTTTGGGGGGCGAGGCGCGGGGCCAGGAAGTAAGTTTGGGGCGTGGCGAGTGCGTAGGTTGAGCGCAGTAGGCCCGCTACAGCGTCGCCACTCACAACTCGGTTCAGGGCCAAAAGTCCACCGCGAACCTTTGGGGGGTGGCTTGGTTGTTGCGACTGTGCATAGGGGGCGAGGGCGTTTGGGGGGCGAGGCGCGGGGCCAGGAAGTAAGTTTGGGGCGTGGCGAGTGCGTAGGCGTAAGGGCGCGAGCTGGGTAGGGGTAGGCCCGCTACAGCGTCTCCACTCACAACTCGGTTCAGGGTCAAAAGCCCACCGCGAACCTTTGGGCGGTGACGGTCTACCGTCGCCTTCACAACTGGGTTTCCCAACAGCCCATCACAAACTTTGGGGTTTGGTTGCGAGGTAGGCTTTGGTGGGGTTGGATATTTCTTAAAGAAATGTGTGGGCCACCTAGTTGTGCATCGGTCAGCGGACTCGTACTGTTTGGAGTTGCGGTTGGTGGAACTCGTTGGCGAAGCTCCGGCCGACATCGAACTTCGGTTTAGGTCAAAGTCGCTTGCGGCGACTTTGTGTATTGGCAATCAATGCAGTCCAGGTGTCGCGTTGGAGATCTTGCCGGGTAGTGCCATCCGCGCTCCGGCATGCTCGCGCGGGACGGTGCGCTCGGGGGCTAGTTGAGCAGTCTCAAAGTTTCCCGATGTGAGCAGGAATTCGTGGCGCGGAGGCTAAAATCGTGGGTTTGGGGGCGAAATACGGCTGCGTCGGCTTGTGTCTGTGCGATTGCTCTGTTAGAGACGCCCTCTTCGCCTCGCACGCCGACATTCGGCGGCGACCAAGACCCGAGAACATGACGATGGAAAGCCAGCTCGAGAGGATCAGTGCGGTCGAGTGCCGCGTCCGTGTCCAAATTCCCTGGGCCACAGTTTCGCCCAGGCTCAAAGCCAAGTTTCGCGACTTGCAACGGCGGGCACAGCTGCCGGGCTTTCGCCGCGGAAAGGTGCCGCCCCACATCATTGAGCGGATGTACGGCAAGGGTGTGCGCGACGAGCTGGCCCAGGACCTCGTCAACGAGACGTTCCAGCAGGCCATCGGCGAGCACAAGAAGGTGCCGCTCAACAACCCGATCCGCGAGTCGTTCGAGCTCGCTAGCGGCAAACCGTTTTCCTATGCCGTGCGGTTTGAAGTCGTCCCCGAGATCGAGCCCCAAGACTACGAGGGGGTCCCGGTCCGCCGGCGTCCGGCAGTGCTCGACAGCGACAAGGTCGAGAAGATCATCCGCGAAAAGCAGGAGGAGCACGCCGAGCTCGCACCGGTCGAGGAGGGGCGTACCGAGACGATCGACGGCGATGTGTGGACCGTCGATGTCGAGGGCTCGCTCGGCGAGCACAATATCTCGCGCAAGGACCTCAAGATCGAGCTGGGTGCCGCAGGCGACCAGGAGTTTTTGCCCGGGTTCACCGCAGCGCTTTCGAGTGTGCCGGTTTCGGCCCTAGGTTCGACCCAGGAGATCGTGTTTACGCCGACCGCCGATCGTATGCGGCCCGAGCTGCGCGACGTCGAGGCCAAACTCAAAGTTGGGATGCGCGACCTCCGGCACAAGAAGTTGCCCGAGCTCGACGACGACTTTGCCAAGGATATCGGCGAGGCCGAGACCTGGGCCGAGTACCGCGCCAAGCTTGAAAAAGAGATCCTCGAAGAGGACCAGCAGCAGGCCGAAATGGAAGCGCGGCAGCGCCTGGTCACCGAGTTGCTCAACCGCAACAAGGTCGAGGTGGCCCCGTCGATGATCTCCCGTGAGGTCTCCGCCCAGGTCAACATGTACAAGCAACAACTGGCGCAGCAGGGCCTGACCCTCGCGCAACTCGGCATGACCGAGGCCCAACTCGCGCAGCAAATGCAGGGCCGCGCCCGCTACAACGTCTCGGCGTTCATGTTGCTCGATGCCATCGGCAAAAAGCACGAGATCGTCATCGACGACGAGACCCTCAATGCGGAGCTCAAGGAGCTCGCCGAGGAGCGCGGCGAAAACGTCGACCGCATGCGTGCGCAGATGGAGAAAAATAACCAGATCTTGCTACTGCGGGCCCAGCTGCGCGAAGCCAAGATCCTCGACCTGCTCATGGAGAAGGCCGAAGTCACCGAGGCCCCGGACCCGGTCGAAGAAGAGGAAGAGCACGTTCACGACGAGAGCGGCGATCACGACCACGACCACGACGGCGATCAGGGCGAAGCCAGCTAGCTGGCGGCCACGCCTTGTCGGTGGCGCTTCAAATGGGTCGGCGGCGCGAAGCTGCCCGGCCCATGATTTTTTCCACAGCTGACAGTTGCACCGCCGCATCTCGCGTAAAAATGTCGTCGCCAGCGGCATCCCACGAACTCGTACCCAGCGCGGCTTCGGGGCTCGCGCGGCGGAAATAAACACATCGGTCGGGAACGTGAACGTTTGTGGTAGCGATGACGAGGAGATGGCGTTGCCCCGCGACAAACGGGCGAGTCCTCCCCTTGCATCACAGCAAACAGACCGTCACCATAGCTAGCAGCCCATGGGTTTTCTCGACACACCGTCTCGCTTGCCGACTTCGATGAGAGCGCTTCGCAAAACTTCCAGCACCCGTGCCGCGCGAGAAAACCACGGACTTCTAGGGATTGCTTCAACCCGATGAACACAACAGCCAACATTCCCTTTGTCGTCGAACAAACCCACCGGGGCGAACGCTCGTGGGACATCTACAGCCGCCTGCTCAAGGACCGGATTGTGTTCTTGGGCACGCCGGTCAACGACCAGGTCGCCAACGTCATCATCGCCCAGCTCCTGTTCTTAGAGTCAGAAGACCCTGAGAAGGACATCACGCTCTACATCAACTCGCCGGGTGGTGTGGTCACGGCCGGCCTCGCGATCTACGACACGATGCAGTACGTGCGCCCCAACGTCGCTACCTACTGTCTCGGCCAGGCGGCCTCGATGGGTGCGTTGCTCCTCGCCGGCGGTGCCCCGGGTAAACGCTACGCCCTCCCGCACGCCCGCATCATGATCCACCAACCATCGGGTGGTGCCCGCGGTCAGGCGACCGACATCGAAATCCAAGCCCGCGAGATCCAGCGGCTCAAACAACTTCTCAACGGCATCCTTGCCAAACACAGTGGCAAGAATGTCGACGACATCCTCGCCGACTGTGAGCGAGACCGTTTTATGGACGCGGAGACAGCCAAAAAATACGGCCTCGTCGACGACGTATTGGTGCGTAAAGAGGCGGCGCACAGCGAGTAAGCCCAGCCCGGAGAATCCATGAGTTCAAAGCGCGACAACGGAAACCTGAGTTGTTCCTTTTGCGGCAAGAGCCAAAAAGAGGTCAAAAAGCTGATCGCCGGGCCCTCGGTCTACATCTGCGATGAGTGTATTTCCCTGTGCAACGACATCCTCGCCGAGGAAGTGCAAAAAGAAGAGCGCTCCGAATCCGGCGGCAAGGTGCCCAAGCCCAAGGAGATTCGCAAGATCCTCGACGACTACATCATCGGCCAGGACCTCGCCAAAAAGATCATCTCCGTCGCGGTCTACAACCACTACAAGCGGATCAACGCCAAGAAGCATCCCGATGAGCCCGAGCTGCAAAAGAGCAACATTTTGCTGCTCGGCCCCACGGGTTCTGGCAAGACGCTGATGGCCCAAACGCTGGCACGGATCCTCGACGTGCCGTTTGCCATTGCAGATGCAACGAGTTTGACCGAGGCCGGCTACGTCGGTGAGGACGTCGAGAACATCATCGTCAGCCTGCTGCAAAACGCCGACCACGATGTCGAGCGAGCCCAACGCGGGATCATCTACATCGACGAGATCGACAAGGTTGCACGCAAGGGCGACAACCCGTCGATCACCCGTGATGTGTCGGGCGAGGGCGTGCAGCAAGCACTGCTCAAGATCCTCGAGGGGACCGTTGCCAGCGTGCCGCCCAAGGGTGGTCGCAAGCATCCGCAACAGGACTTCTTGCAGATCGATACGACCAACATCCTGTTTATCTGCGGCGGTGCGTTTGCCGGCCTAGAGTCGATCATCGACCACCGGATCAACGCCAAGACCATGGGGTTTGGCAACGAGCCACTGGTCCGCAAAGAGCTGCGCCAGTGGGAGCTTTTGCAAAGCGTGCAAAGCGAAGACCTCATGAAGTTTGGGCTGATCCCCGAGTTCATCGGTCGCCTGCCGGTTGTTGCCCCGTTGCAAGAGCTCGACGAGGACGCGCTGGTCAGCATTTTGACCACACCAAAGAACGCACTCGTCAAGCAATACGAGCGTCTGCTTTCACTCGACGGGGTGGAACTCAAGTTCACCGACCCGGCTCTGCGAGCGGTTGCCCGCAAGTCGCGTGAGCAAAAAGCTGGAGCTCGTGGTCTGCGGACCATCTTGGAGCGAGCGATGCTCGATGTCATGTACGACGTACCCTCCGAAGAAAACGTCCGCGAGGTCGTTGTCAACGAAGAATGTATCGTCAACAACGACCAGCCCGTGATGGTGTTTGAAAACGACGACGAGCCGCAGCCGAAAAAGGCATCGTAGCAGCCGGCGGTAACCACAGGCAGGGCACACGAGTTCGCTTGTGTGCCCTGTTCTAATTGTGGCGACTAGCGTTTGCCTAGGCGTTGCTTGGCGGCTTGGAGCAGTTGCCGCGGCAGTGACCAACAAATTGCTTGTGCAATCGTTTTGAGATCGAGTGGCGCATAGGTCATTAGCCAATCGCCTTCGAGGTAACTCGGGTTGAGCTGGAGGTAATGCTCGATATGCCGGTCACGGGCCGCCGCGATGGCACGTTGTAGACGCTCGGGGTCGCGTGGCGTCACCCGAAACCCGATGTTGACCTGCCACGGATCGTTGCCAACGACCTGATACCCGCGTGCGTGGGCGGCATGGCGAACCACAGCCTCGACCTGCGCGGGAGTTTTGCGATCGGCATGGGGGTGGAGCCCGGGCCAGCCACACCCTCGGTGATAGGAGATCGGCGTGAGCATGGCACTGACAAACACGACCCGCCGCTTGCGGTGGCGAAGTTTGTAGCGCAACGGTTCGCTGATCGCCCGTTGATAGGTCAACCACCCGAGGCCGCGAACCCCCGCGCGGACATACATCCCGGCATCAAAGATTGTGTATTGGTGGCCCTCAACCGTGATTTCCTGCAGGTTGCTCGCTATAAATCCGATGAGCTGATCTCGGTGATTATACAATAGATCGAGGGTTGCCGGCGGTTGGCGAAACACCACATAGTCGGCGATAACCTCGGGGCGTTCGACGTCAAAGCGCTCGCGCACGATCGCCGTGAGTGCAGGGCTGAGGGCGGCCCGTCGCGCCGGCGTGATGTGCTCGACACGGAGGGACTCGACCCGGGCGACGCGGAGTTCGGACGACATCGCGGGCATCATACGTCAGCTGGCCGGTGTCCCATCGGTAACCATGCCTATACATGTATAACTGCGACCTCACAGGCCCGGGCAATCGTTGGCGATATCGGCGGATAGCTCGCAATTATATGTGAGCTGCACCCGAGTGGACGGATCGGAGTTGACCGTGACAATCTCGAGATTCCACCCGCTGTCGATGCACCGGTCCGAGAGATCGTCGGCCGTCGACGGTGTCGCCCCGCTTTTGTCGGTGAGCGCGTGGTAACAAAGCGTTTCCCCCGGCGGCGGGATAAGCTGTTCACCCTCGGCGACACAGGCTGGTACCTCGCTAACCTCGTTGTTGGCATCGGTATTGTAAAATGTGCAGTTGGGCTCGAGCACCGCGGTATTTGGATCGGTGTCGGCGATGCACTCCGGGACACACGCAGGTGCCAGGTTGTCGCCAATGGCTTCGGCGATTGCCTGCAGGGCCGGGGTGTAGTCGTCGTCGCAAATCGAGAACATGTTCGGCTTGCCATCGATAGCAAAAAACTCGGCAAACTCGCGTAGGCGCACGGGAGGCAATGCCTCGCCGCCCGCGGGCGAGGTACAGCCCGGGGCGATCCCATAGAGGTCGAGAAACTCCTGGGTCGCACCATTTTGTGTATAGACAATATCGCTGCCGGGATAGCCACTGGGAACGCCGGCGATCACCGAGACATGGACTTCGGCCCCGGCGTTGATGGTTTGGCGGTCAATCTCGATTTGGCGCAGGAGGTCGGTGTAGCGGGACACCGGGTGCAGTACGGCCTCGTCGGGATTGTCGGTGGGATTACCCTGGATGTCGTGGTCTTGCGCCTGGCACTCACCGAGGTCTGGCCCGGGGTTTTGGCAGGCCACGCCCGCACGAAAACAGGCGCTCGAGGTTGGAAACATGTCGCCCGGGTTCCAAAATACCTGGTTGCTGACAAAGATGTCTGAAAAGTCAGGGTTGTAAGAACAGTCGAGTTCGTCGGTCAAGATCACAACCTGTAAGATCGCGGTGTCACGCAAAAACCCGTAGTTTGGCGATTCGGGGGAACTGCTTTGCAGCAGTGCCCGGTACATGCTCTCGAGGGTCGACTCATAGCCACAGCCAGCGATGCCCTGGGGGGCAAAACACTGGAGCGCCTGGCTTGCCTGTATGCCCTCGGGAAGGTTTGTACCCGCACCGAAGCGCTCGATCCAGGCCCGCGGGGCGGTGCCGCCTTCGGCGATCGGTGTGGGCGACAACATCAGTGCATTATCATCGAATATACAATAACCATCGCAGGTCGCAGTTGCGTTGATCGGCGGGTTGTCAATGACAAACTCGTTGAGTCGGCCGAGGCATGAACTGCTGACAAACTCGCCAAACTCAGCGCTCCCCTGGCAGCGCGGGTTGCCCATGTCGGTGGTCGTCACCGCAATTCGATAATCGGCACCGGCACCCTCAAGGGTTGCAATAAATGCCTCGATGTTGGCCGAAAGTAGGGCCTGCTCCTCGGCCATTGAAAACGAGTTGTCAATGACAAACAAAACATCGACCTCGCGTTGGGGGGCGATGCAGATCGATTGACCATCGTTGCAGCCCGGGATGTCGCCCGTGGTCGACCCTTCCGTTTCCGGACCGGCCGTCGGTGCCTCGGTGGTGTCCGAGGTCTCACCCGCCGTCGTGCCGGTGGTTTGCGTGTCTGTGTCCGCTTCACCTTTGCCACAGCTACAGACAAATAAGCTACACGCCAACGCCCAGTAAACCCGTACCATTTGTCAATGGTAGCATCCGCTCCGACGCGTGCGGGGTTTTATTTGGTGATACAAATACCTGAGACGAGCGTCACTAAAAGAAAACGCGCGTCTCGAGGTAGATTGTAAGGGCCGCAAGGCCGTATTCGCTACCGAGCTCAAAGCTCCCGGCCATGGGGTCAACGTTTTGGAGCTTTTTTCCCCAGGGTATAAACGAGCCGACAATCAGGTCGACTTCGTCGGCGGCGTTGTAGGCCAGGGTCAGACCGCCGAGGCCAGAGCCGTCGCTGGCGTTGACAAGCGCGAGGGTTTGCAGGCGCAGGATTGGGATGATGTCGAGCCCAAAAGATGCAGATACATAGTGTTTGCCGAGGTACGGGATATCGTCGGGGGCCAGGGACATTGCCCGGTCGAGGTAATCCGCGGCGTTGGAGCGGCCGTCTGAGACAAACATGTATTCGGCCGACAGACTGGTGTTGTGCCAGCCAAACGCGACGTTGGGCCCCCCTGCGATACGTGTGTAAATCGGCAGTTCGTTGTCGTTGGCCTTGCGTCCGTCGCCTTCGCGGTCGGGAAAACCAACATGGAACTCGGTGCGCAGGCCAATTGGCCCGGCATCGCCCTGGGCCGAACCGCCGACGATCCACCGCTGTGCCAATTTGCCGCCGAGGACCGCCCATTCAAACCCGCCGCCGACAAACCCTGCCCGGGCAAACACCGAGCTTTGGCCCCACGTCGGGGCGTCGTTGCTGGCGTAGCCAAGGGTGCCGAGGACATCGATACTGGCCAGATTGCCCACGGCAAACGAAAACCTCAGGGCGTCGACACCCGGCTTGAAAATTCGGTTGACGGTGGTTGGCGAAAAAGGTGCATAGACATCATTTGGGGTAAACGCCCCGGTCACCGTGTAGTTGATGGGAAACCGGCCAATGTCGATGGTGGCCGGGCCAGCCAAAATTGTCATGGCCAGCCGGTCGACGCCGAGGTTGCCCCGGACCCCACCGTTTTGCCAGTAGTTCCAGCTCAAAAATCGGGTGCGGTAGGCACTGCCGGAGCTTGCACTTGTAAATGCACCGTTTAGCGTACCGCCGGTCGGCAGGCGCGAGACGTCGACAAACGTATTGATATCGAACTTGAGATGTTTGCCAGCCGGGGTGTTGATGATAAACCGGCCCTCGCCCAAGACCATGCCATCGTCGCCGTTGGCAAAAAGCAAGGGTTCATCGGGAAAGTGTAGGAAGGCACCCGTTAGCCGCAGGGCACCGCTGAGAATGTCTCCCGCCCTTACCTTGGGTTTTTTTGCCGTCGACGTCTCGGCCACGGGGGCGGGTGCGTCGAGCGGTGTGTCACCGCCGGGTGTTTGTTGCTGCTCGTCACTGTCTTCGCTGGTGTCACCACTGAGCGCATCGAAGTCGAAATCAAACCCCTCACCATCGGCGACCCAGGTGTCGGATGACGACGATGGTGGCGTGGGCTCAGCGGCGCCCTCAGCCAGCTGTGGCGTGGTGTCGGCGGTGCCCTTTGCCGGCTGTGGTGACGTTTTGTCGGGGGGTGCTTCGGGAGCTGGGATTTGTGCTGGTTCGCTGGCGTCAGCTTTGTCGTTTGCGGGTGTCGATGGACCGACCTTCGCGCCAACTTCGACTTCGACGACCTCGGGAAACCCACGCGAGGGCGGTGGGGTTGCCGGGCTTTGCCAGCCAAGCACAAGTATTGCGATGATCGCCGGAGACATCGGGAGAGCTACAGGTGCCAGCAAAAATGGGTGAACTGGGGAAGGGCGGAAGAAGGCGTTTGTCTATACACTTAGGTTGTGCGGACCTCGTCGGTGTCGACGGCCCCATCGATCATGTGGACAATGCGTTTGGCCTTGGCGACCACCCGGGGGTCGTGGGTCGAAAAAATAAACGTGACCCCGCGCTCCTCGTTGAGTTTGACCATGAGGTTGAGCAGGATTTCGGCGGTGGCACTGTCGACATTGGCGGTCGGCTCATCGGCGAGGGTGACCACCGGGTTGGAAGCAATCGCCCGGGCAATCGCCACGCGCTGCTGCTGGCCACCCGACATTTCGTTGGGGCGGCGGTGCTCCATCCCGCCTAGGCCAACGTCGCTGAGCAGTTGCATCACCCGCTGTTTGCGTTCGGCCGGGGCCACGCCCTGAAGGCGCAGGACCATCTCTGCGTTTTCGTAGGCTGTGAGCACCGGAATCAGGTTGTAGGCCTGAAACACAAAACCGATACGGTCGCGTCGTAGCTTGCTTTTTTGCGCGCGACTCAGGGTCGAAAGGTCGACGCCACCGACTTTGGCGACTCCTGAGGTCGGGGTGTCGAGGGCTCCGATCACGTTGAGGGCAGTGGTTTTGCCCGAGCCCGAGGGCCCGGTGAGGGCCAAAAATTCGCCGCGGCGGACCATGAGATTCATGCCGCGCAGGGCATGGACTTCGACCTTGCCCTGCTGATAGGTCTTGGTCACGTTTTGCAGCTCGATGATGACGTCTTGTTCGGTCATGGCAAACCTTCCGGGCGGATAAAAATGTGTGTACAAGCTTTCCGGACTCAGACCAGCCTGATGGTGTCGACAGGTGCAACCCGACCCGCCCGCCAGGCTGGGTACAGGCCGGCTGCAAGGGTGGCGACGACAATCGCTACCGCAATCATGAGGGCGTGCGAGGGGTAAATGCTGACGTACAAGATCGGGTCCATCGCGACCCCGGCAACCTCGACGTTGTTGCCTTCCATCAACTCGGCGTAGTTGAGCCCGACAGTGTTGAGGTAGTAGTAGGGCCAGGCGACAAACGCAATGCCGGTGGCGAGACCACACAGGGCAATCCACAGGCTTTCCCACATGATCAGCGAAAACAGCTGGCGGCTCGAAAATCCGATCGCCGCCATGATGCCGAACTCTCGCATCCGCTCCATCACCGAGACAAACAGGGTGTTGAAAATGCCGGCGGCGATCAGCACCGTGATGATCAATTCCATGATCACCGTGCTGCCCTCTTTCATGGCGATAAACCCGGCGAGGTCGGGTTGGGCCTCGTACCACGGCAGCGCTACGGCCTCGCCGACAGCGGGGGCGAGGTGTTGGGCAACGCTGGCCGATTTGCGGTGGTCGTCGACAAAGATCGCAACCTGCGACAGTTCATCGGCTTCGTACCCCACGGTTTTGCGCAGGGTGTCCAGTGGCAACATGGCAATGCCACCGTCGATCGAAGGCGAGCCGGTCTCGACGATCCCACTGACCCGGGCGAGCCCGGTGGCGATCTCTCCGGACTTATCTGTGAGTGTATAAACAACTTTTTTGCCGAGTTTGACATCGAGGTTGGCGGCCAGGGTTGCGCCCAAAATAATGCCCTTGTCGCCCGCGGTGGCAAACATGTCGCCCTGGGCGATGGCCTCGGTGATCCCCAGGGTGGTCTTATCTTCGGCCGTGGGGTCAATGCCCATCACCATGGCGCCGGTACTGTTGGCACTGGTCGACAGCATCGTGGCGGTTGTCAGCCGCGGGACGACTTTGGTGACCCCATTGAGGGACATGGCCGCGGATTTGATATCCCGTGCCTGTACACTTTTTTTGACGGTCGGCAGCTCGGCAAAATCCCGGTGTTGGACCACCACATGGCCCCCGCCCAGGCCGGCGGCGTGATCGATCATCTGCCCGTAGGACGAGTCGCCGATGCCGGTAAATAGGGTCGCCAGCAGGGTGCCAAAGGCAATGCTTACCAGGGTGATCATCGTCCTTCGGCGGTTGCGCCAGATGTTGCGCCAGGCGAGGCGATAAAGCGCGGGTCCTTTCATGACAATCTCCAGGCGAGGGTGGGCGGTTTACTGGTGGCGCATGGCCGCAACCGGGCGGACAAACGCGGCCTTGAGGGCCGGGTAAATCACGGCGAGACCAACAATGGCCGTGAGCACAGCAATCGGCATCAGGTAGGTGTTGAGGTCGACTTCGGAGCGCCAGATCGGGTCCATGGCCATGCCGATCACCGAAACGTCACCCAAACTTGCAGACAGGTCTAAGCCGGTTTCGACGAGGTAGTGGTTGGTCGGGATCGCCAGCAACACACCAACGCAGATCGCGGCGCCGAGTTGGATGGCCGTTTCGGCAAAGATCATCGCCATCACGCCAAGTGGACCCACGCCGATGGCCTTGAGCACCCCAAACTCGCGGATCCGTTCAAACACGGCCATCAACATGGCGTTGAGAATGAGAATCCCGATTGCGATGTAAATGATGACAAACATCATCATGATGCCGACCTTGCCGTTTTCAAGCATGGAGGCGAGGGTCGGCATGAGCTCGGTCCAGTCCTTGACATCGGCCTCGGGCGCGAGCTTTTGCAGTTGGGCGGTCGCCTGGTCGAGTGGCAGCGATTTAGGTGTGCGTACAATCAGTTGGTGGACGCCCTCGTCGAGGTACATCAACTCGCGATAGGCGCGATGGGTCATAAACACGCCGCCGCGGTCGACCCCATCGGAGATGCCCTTTAAGATGCCGCGGACCTGGTAGACCTCGTTGGCCATCGAGCCGTCGGCGCCCTGGCTGAGGACCACGAGTTCATCGCCAACGCCGATCCCGAGGGTCTTGGCGAGTTTGCGACCGATCGCCACTGCGTCGTGTTCGTCGGGCCCTATCCAGCGGCCGCTGTGCACGTGCTTGGCGATATCGGACACCGTGGCATCGCGCTCGACATCGATGCCATTGATCGAAATCCCCGAAGAGGCATCGCCAAAGGCCCCGAGGCCCGAGGCCTTTAACCTTGCAGATGCACGAAAACCAGCGGCTTCAGCCTGCTCGACGATCGCCTCGTGGCCCTCGATCTTGGTGTAGATCGAAGGTTTTTTGCGGTAGTCCTCGGCAAAGATCTGGACTTCGCCAAGCTCGAGCGCAAGCGCCTTGCGTTCCATCCCGCCGATGTAGCCGGCGACCAAGCCGGAGTAGACGATCATCACAAACAGGGCGAGGGCGGTCGCCGTGATGGTCACAACACTGCGTCTGGTGTTGCGCCAGACATTTCGCCAGGCCAGCTTGAGCGTATCCATGGCTACACCTTTAGATTGTTGCGTTTACATCGATTTGAGGCGTTGGAGGGTAAAGAAATTGGGCGTGAGCTCGACGTTAAACTCGAGCTTGGCATAGCGGATCTCGGTGAACTCGCCCGGCTTGTCGAGCGGCGCCATGGTGATGTGGGTGGCCGTTTTACGCTCGCCGATTTGCTGGTAGCCGCGAAAGGTCATCCGCCGGGCTGGCTCGCCGTCTTCGTCGTAAAACACCTGCTCGACCGGCAACAGGTCAGACACCCGCACCGTCGACTCGATTTTCCCCCAAACCACCGCGGTCTCGGGTTTGGGAATGAGGGTGAGTTTGTAGGTGGCCTCGCCCTCGACTTGCGGCCCGTCGGCTATTGAAGCATCAAACTCGTTGCGCAGCCGGGTGCTTTTGACGAGGTCGTCGTTGGTAAAGTGGCTACCCATCCACGAGCCACCCATCATGGCGCCTGTGATTTTGATGGTGCGGCCGGTTTTGCTGAGGTAGGAAAACAGGTCGTCGTGGGCGCGTAGCGTGGCTGTGCCGCGTTCTTTTTTGGGCTCCAAGATTCGCACCAGCGAGAACTTCTCGCCCATCGACCACGACTCCAGGGCCATTGAGCGGGTGTAGTGCTTGGTCTTCACTCGCATCTGCATGAGGGCGTGGCTCGACTCGCCGCGGGAGACATCGTCGATGCGGTCCAACACGTAGTCTAAAAATCCCGGGTCACCCAACTTCGGTGGGGTAGGTGTAGCTACATTTTTTGCGGCACCTGGCTCAGCGACTGGGTCAGCAATTGGCTCACCGGCAAATACCATCGCGGGGGTAACTGCCAAGGTGAGCGCAGCACCGGCTAAAAACGCGAGATGACGACGACGTGTATGGAGACTCATGGTTCACCCTCCTGTTGTAGGCCGCTGACGAGCAGGTCGGCATAAATCCTTGCAAAATCACTGAGAGGTGTGCCCTGGCGGACGTGTGGTGCCCGCAGGTGGGGGGCCAAAAATGCCAGCGAGGACAGCACGTTGATGTGGACCTCAAGCTCGGGTTCGGGCCACTTGCGGTTGGGTGTTGCCGCCCGGATCAACCTGCCCAAAAATTCATGTCCCTCGTCTTTGCGCCGGGCAAACAACTTGGGGTCCATTTCGGCAAGGGCGGCCGCCATGTCTTCGTCGCCCGCCATGATGCGGCCGATCAGCGGCGAGTTGCCGGGCACGAGCAGGGTTTGTTCGATCCATAGACGCAGGCGAGTTGCCGGGTCGATGGCGTCGTCAAAAATCGGGGCGAACGCGGTGAGCGACTTTTGTTTTTCGCGGGCGATCGCAGCCGAGAGCATGTCGACCTTGGTGGCGAAGTAGAGGTAGACGGTGCCCTTGGCAATACCGGCCCGTTTGGCGATTTCGCCGACACTGGTCTTGCGATAGCCCTGGGCAATAAACAGCTCGCTTGCAGCTTCGAGAATCCGCAGGCGTTTGCGGCCCTTGGCACTGCTTGGATCGATGTCGCCAATCGCTTCGTCGAGCATCCGCGCGACATCGTGAATGTCTTTGATCGTCAACGCTGACTATCTTGGCAAAACTGGTCAGTTTGTCTAATTTAAAATTAAGAGAACGCCAAGCATTTGAAATTAAAAACAAAGCTACGCGCTTGCAATCGCGCGTAGCTGCGTGGTGGCTGGTTTGCCGGAGGATTAGCCGCGCTTGAGCATCTCGTCGGTGGCCCGCACGAGGGCGTGCGAGATGCCGGGCTCGAAGGCGGAGTGACCGGCCCCGGGGACGATGACCAGCTCCGATTTTGGCAGCCCCTTGTGCAGTCGGTAAGCGTTCTCCAGCGGACAGATCACATCGTAGCGGCCGTGCACAATCACGGTCGGGATGTGCTGGATTTTGTGGAGGTTGGCAAACAGCTGCTTCTCGTTTTTTAAAAACCCGCCGTTGACGAAGTAGTGGCATTCGATGCGGCTAAACGCGAGCGAAAACCGGGGGTCTGAGCAGTGCTCCAACAGGTCGTAGTTGGGCATCAACGTGGCCACGCTGCCCTCCCACATGCTCCACGAACGGGCGGCGTCGGCCTGGGTTTGGGGGTCTTCGGAGGTGAGGCGGCGGTAGTAGGCGCCGATCAGGTCGCCGCGCTCGTCCGGGGGAATCGCCCCGACAAACGCATCCCAGGCGTCGGGGAACAACTTGCGTGTGCCCTTGCCGTAAAACCACTCGCTCTCGCGCCGGGTAAACAAAAAGATCCCACGCAGGATCAGCTCGGTGACCCGCTCGGGATAACTCTGTGCATAGGCAACGGCTAGGGTGCTGCCCCACGAGCCGCCGAACACCTGCCACCGCTTGATGCCTAGGTGGGTGCGCAGGGCCTCGATATCCTCAACCAGATGCCAGGTGGTGTTGTCGACCAACGAGGCGTGGGGCTCACTTTGGCCGCAGCCGCGCTGGTCGAACAGGATGATGCGGTAGTGTTTGGGGTCGAAAAACGTCCGGTGCTTGGGGTCGGTGCCACCACCGGGCCCGCCGTGCAAAAACACCACTGGTTTACCGTCGGGGTTGCCGGATTGTTCGAAGTAGAGGTCGTGGACATCGGAGACCCGCAGCCGACCAAAGTGGTAGGGCTCGATGTCGGGATAGGTGATGCTGAGATGATCGCCGGGTTGCACGTGGGTCGCCTTCGCTCTAGTCGGCCGAATAGCGGTCGGTTGCAGATACAAGTTCGTGGAGGATGCCGGGCTCGAACGCCGAGTGACCGGCGTCGGGGACGAGGCGAAAGTTGACCTCGGGCCACAGCCGCGTGAGCTCCCAGGCGCTGTCGACCGGGCAGACCACGTCGTAGCGCCCCTGGACGATCACCCCGGGGATGTGGCGGATGTTGCCGATTTCTTCGAGGAGTTGGTTTTCGTCGCGCAAAAACCCGCCGTTGACGAAGTAGTGACTTTCGATGCGGGCAAACGCGAGGCTGAACTCGTCGGCACCGACCCGCTCAATGATGTCGGCGTTGGGATACAAAAACGAGGTCGAGCCCTCCCAAATGCTCCACGCGCGCGCAGCCTGCAGCCGGAGTTTGGGGTCGTCGGAGGTCAGCCGGCGGTAGTACGCATGCAGCAGGTCGCGGCGCTCGGCCATCGGGATCGGCTCTAAGAACTTCTCCCATGCGTCGGGGAAGATGGCGCTCGCACCCTCCTGGTAAAACCACTCGAGCTCGCGCTTGCGCAGCAAAAAGATCCCGCGCAGGATCAGCTCGGTGACGCGGCCAGGGTGGGCTTCGGCGTAGGCGAGGGCGAGCGTGCTGCCCCACGAGCCGCCGAACACCTGCCACTTGTCGATGCCGAGATGTTGGCGCAGTCGCTCGATGTCGGCGACCAGATCCCAGGTGGTGTTTTCTTCGAGACAGGCGTGGGGTTTGCTGCGACCGCAACCGCGTTGGTCAAACAGGATGATGCGGTACTGCGCGGGGTCGTGAAATCGGCGTTGTGCCGGCGACGTTCCGCCACCTGGACCGCCGTGCAAAAACACCACGGGTTTGCCCTCGGGGTTGCCCGACTGCTCGTAGTAGAGCGTGTGGATTTCCGAGACGACCAACTCGCCGGTGTCGTACGGTTCGATCGCGGGGTAGAGCGTGCGACGGGGTTCGTCCATCGCTGCGAGCTTGGCAAACCGAGCGGGCAGAATCCAGCGTTGCTTGCGAGAAAACACCCGGGGGCGGTGTTCACGCCCAAGACACTTGTGCCGGTGGTCGAATTCAAAGCCCGTCTAGACGTTGTTTCTAGTGGGATGTGGCGTGTGAAAAATTCGCAGTGACCGCCAAACTCGGGGTCGCCGCCCTCCTTGGGCTGGTAGGCTCCGCGTATGGTGCGTGTGGACTTTCAGCGGGAGAAGGTGATCGAGGCGGCTGGCGAAGATCAGACCCTGCTCGAGATCTCGCGCGCTGCGGGAATCCCCCATGTCGCCGCGTGTGGGGGCAACGCCCGCTGCTCGACCTGTCGCGTCGTCGTCGTGGACCACCTCGAAAATGTCGAGCCGCGAACCCCGGCAGAGCAACAGCTCGCCAAACGCAAGGGTTTTGACGACAACATTCGCCTGGCCTGTCAGACCAAAGTCTGTGGCCCGGTCACCGTGCGCCGGTTGGTGATCGACGAAGAGGACATGCGGATGATCCAGTCGGACCGCTCGCCCAACGCGACCGGCAAGGACCGGCGGTTGGCGATTTTGTTTAGCGACATCCGCAACTTCACCCCGTTTGCCGAAAGCCATCTGCCCTACGACGTCATCCACATCCTCGGCCGCTACTTTCGCAAGATGGGCGGCCCGGTGCTCGAGCACGGGGGCTACATCGACAAGTACATGGGCGACGGGATCATGGCGATCTTTGGCCTTTCGCGGGAAGATCCGGCGGACGCCTGCCTCGATGCGGTTTCGGCGGGTCTCGGCATGCTCGCCGCGCTCGACGACCTCAACCACTATCTCAAGCGCCAGTTCGATACGACCTTTCGCATCGGCATTGGCATCCACGTGGGGCCGGTGATCATCGGGGAGATGGGGCACCCCGAAAAGATGCAGTTCACGGCCATTGGCGACCCCGTCAACATCGCCAGCCGGATCGAGTCGGCGACCAAGGAGTTTGGGGCCAGCTTGTTGGTCTCCGAAGATGTCTGCAAACTCATCGGCGAGCGGATCGAGGTAGGGCGCCGCAAGCAGGTCAACCTCAAGGGCAAGACCGGTAGTCACCAACTGACCGAGGTCCTGGGCCTCGCCCCGGAACAATCGACCTAACCCGATCTGCGCTCGGCCGCGTTTGGAGCCTTCGGTGCCAGAGTTGTTTCGATCGTTTTCCCTGGGTCTCACAGCCGCGTGCATCTGCGCGTGTGCCCCAAAGCTCCCGCCCAAACCGCCCACACTCCCCGACTTGGTGGCGAAGCGCAGCCCGGGCGTGGTGCGCATTGAAGTCCCCGAGGGCTATGGCTCGGGGTTTGTCATCGACCGCGCGGGGCTCGTGGTCACCGGCTACCACGTCATCGAAGGCCAGGCGCCGATCGAAGTTGTATTTACAGAGGACCAGCGGGCCCCGGTGGTCCAGGTTGTCGCCTGGGACGAACTCCACGACCTCGCGCTGTTGAAAATCGCCGGGCCCACGCCCGTGGCCGTGCCCCTTGGTGACAGCACGCGGGTGCGCGCCGGCGAGTCGGTGTTCACGATTTCGAGTCCGTTTGGCACCCTCGACCACACCGTGACCGATGGCCTTGTCAGCTCGGTGCGCGGCGTCGACGACTTGCAGCTATTTCAGATCTCGGCCCCGATTTCGACCGGTTCGAGTGGTGGGCCGCTGTTTAACCAGGCCGGCGAAGTTGTCGGGGTGACGACGCTGATCGTCAGTGGCGGGCAAAATGTCAACTTTGCGGTGCCCGCGGCCTACCTTAAAAATTTGATTGCACAGGCAAACGTTGGGATCACGCCGGCGCAGTTTGCCGCCCGCACGGCCGAGCCTGCGCAACCCAAGTCAACAGCGGTCGCCGTTGCCGACGTCTCCCTGCCTGCTGATGTATTTACAAGCTGTTCGCTGGCTTCGCAGGATGTGATTGTCTCCGCACTCGCCGATGCCGAGCGGGTTGCCACGCCGTTGTGCGAACGTGGTGAGCTCGATGCCTGCCTTCGCATTTATCACGGTGCGAGTCTCGGGTTGTGGGCCGACACCGGACTGACCGATTGCGGTAACCTACGTGCGTTTTTGCGGGCGGTCAGCGAGGACAGCCAGGAGCAACCGCCCGACCAACGAGTGGCCTGGCTGCGCGGCGTTTTTGTCGAGGTCCGGACGCAACTGGCCAACCTTCAAACACCCGAGGATGAGCCAATCACGCCGTTGCCGGCCGCCGGTGAGAAGGTGGATGGGGCGAGCGGACTAGCCGGAGGTTTCTGAGCCGCTGTCGGAGGTGTCGGTGCCTGACTCGGTTTCGGTTTCCGTGTCGGTATTGGCTTCGGTGTCGGTATCGGTTTCGGGCTCGGTGCCGGATTCGGTTTCCGTGTCGGACTCGGACTCGGCCTGGGTCTCGGTACTCGGCCCGGATGACGTCGACATATCCGACGTTGTTGACCCCGTCGTGGTTTGCGTGGGGTTGTCGGTATCGCCGGTGGTAAACGTTTCCGACGTTGCGTCCCAGGTCCCGTTCCCGCTCCAGGACTCGCTCTCGGGCGGTCCGCCATAGGTCACGGCCGCTGCGGCAGCATCGTCGCACGAGACACTTGCACACTCACCTTCAGTTTCTTCGGAGTCCTTGTCGCATCCGGTGATGCCGACGCCCAGGAGGACCGAAACCCCCAGGAGTTGAAGCAGCGAAGGTGCGGAACGTAGGGATGTCTGGCAAAAGGGACAGATACGTTCCCGGGCCAAAATAAGGCGGCTACAGCCGGGACATGCTTGCATAACGAAATGGTGAGATGATCCGGGCCCGAAGTCCAGCCGGTTTTTTGAGTCGAAATAAGTGGACCGTTTTGCGGGAAATTAAGAACCCGTCAGCTACGTCGGTTGCCGTAGCCAAACAAGTTGCATAGACAAATAGTCTACGGTCCGTCAACCGGTGGTGTCGGTATCCGTGTCAGTATCGGTATCCGCGTCGGTATCGGTCGCGTCGGTATCGGTATCCGCGTCGGTATCGGTATCCGCGTCGGTATCGGTATCGGTATTCGAGTCGGTCGCTTGGGTGTCCGAGTCCGTCTCTGGAACCGGGTCTGTGTCGGTAAAACTCGTTGTTGGGTCTGGATCTGTGGTCCACGTGTCAGGATCGGTTGTCCAGCTATCGTCGGGACCACTTCCGGGCGGCCCGCCGTAGGTCACAGCCGCAGCCGCACCGCCATCGCAGGTTGCCCCAAATCCACAGGTCGTCATGCCGTCGTTGCTGTCGTTGGTGTCGCTGGTGTCACTGGTTCCAATCGCGTCACTCGAGCCGATGGAGTCATCCGGCTCCTTGTCACAACCGGTCAACCCGACGCCCAGCAGGAGGGACATACCCAATAGTTTGAGCAGCGAAAATGTGGAGCGGAGCGTTGTCTGACAAAACGGACAGGTACGCTCGCGCGCTAAGATAAGGCGATCGCATCCGGGGCAAGATTGCATAGCAACACAGTGCGCAAATGCCGGATTAAAGTCCAGCTCGTGCGAAATGTTTACGTTGTTTGGCAAAAACACTGGCCAATTGTCTGCCCAAATTGCGCGGATAATTGGGCCGACCGGCCGCATGGTTTGTTGACCATGTAAGGCATTGAAGGGGTTAGTCGGTGTGTGCCTGCTGTTTGCGTCCCTGCGCTGCGAGCTCTAGGTCGAGGTCGCGCCAGCGCCAAAGAACAACGGATGCAAATACAACAATGCTGACCGGAAGCAGTGGAACGCTGTCGGGATCGCGGCCGTTTTGTTTGAGTTTGTTGCGCCGCTCATCCCACTTTTTCTTGCGCTGTTTGTGCCAACGCTTGATCGATTTTTCGGGCACAAGCGGCAGGCCGTAGCGCTCGCGGACCTCGTTGGACAACTGCGCACCGATCTCGGTTCGGCACCTAGCTGTATAGACATACTTTTCGCCGTGGTTGCGCTTAAATCGGGCAACCGGGTCGTAGGGGCCATCGCGTTTGACGATCTCCGGGGAGGGGATGCGGTACCACTGCTTGACGAGTTGGACCTTTTCAGGCGGCTCTCCCCCGTGGGTTTTGGCCCATTCACGGCAGATGTAGCGCGCGTGCCACTTTTGGTACCACGAGCCCTTGCCACCCTCGCTGCCGGTGATCCGGCGATTGATCTTGCGTTGGCGGGTGTACCAAATCCACGGGATTGGACGGTTGGCAGGGTGATAGATGTCGGTGTTGAGGTCGACGACCTCGCCGGTTTGGTCGGTCACCAACACCCGCATAAACTTGTTGCTGCGCGGGGGGTTGGGGGCAAACATCCGCCACCCCTGGGTGGTTTGGGTGGTCTTGAGCCACCACTGAAATGGCTCGCGGGCCTTGATTCGCCAGGTGCTCAGGCAGTCCTTGTCGGGCAGCAGCCAAATCGCAACCCCGGTGATGTGGTAGACAACCAGTGTATTTGCAATAAACCTGCCCATCGGTCCGTAGGCCCACGGGCGCCGGACAAGCCCGGAGGCTGGGTCGACCACCGGATGGACCTCTGCCCCGCGCTTGCGGGTAAACCAAATCGCCGCCGCAGCCAGGCCGCAAAACAGGTACCCACCGGTACGCATAAAGTGGATCCCCGGCACGGTTTGTGGGTTGCCATCTTCGCCAATAACCTCGCTCGGGACCATGAGGTAGGCGCCCAAGATGGCGACTCCTAGACCCGCGTAGAGGACGACTCCGGGCAGCTGCGCGCGGTCGCGGATGTGGTGGGGGAGGCTGAGGTCTTCGCCCGGTAGTGGGCTTAGCCGCTGCCAGTTGGCCGGCACCGGAAGCCGCAGTTTTTTGAGTACGGGGCTTAGGCGCTGGCCTAGGCGGTGGAGCAGCGCGGCGATCTCGTGGCCGTTGAGCAGGGCAAAGTACACACACAGGGTGCCCGGGGTAAACCACCCGATGTTCATCAATACAATCAGGTGGGCGTGGAAGATGATGCCGAGGCCGAGCCACAGCCGTCGGCCCAAAAACCATGTGCACACCCACTCGAGGTCGAGCCGGTAGCTACGGCCGCGAATCTTCACCGTGGGTGGGTTTTCGCGCAGTACGTGCATCAGCAACCCGAGGGTGACCATGCCGCCGAGCCAGGTCAGTGTAAATACACGGGTGTACTGCTCGACCGTCATGCCGGCCACCGGGTGCACGGGCAGGGCCGTGCGTACCAGGCCCAATACGGCGAGGCCAAAGCCAACCCACAGGCCGCGGGCCAGCCACCGCTTGGCGCCGGTGAGCCGTGGAATCTTCTCGCGGATGTGAAACCGAATGATCAGCCCGGCGACGACCAGCGGAAAAAACACCTCCCACCAATGTACGACCCAGGTGTTGAGACGAAACAGGTTGGTGCCGAACACCGCCGACAGTTGTTGGGGCTCAAACCGGTAAAAGTGGTCGAGGTTGAGGGCGTAGTAAAAGGCGTTGCCCTTGGCCCACACCGAGCCGTTTTTGACAGTGCCGGTGTAGCAGTACAACGCGGCGAGCTGGAGGATCATCAACATCCGCGGCCACGCCGGGATCAGGCGATAGATCGCTTGCAGCCCATTTGGGTGGGGCGGAGACGGGGCCGCTCCGGCGCCATCCCCCGGCAGTCCGGGCTCGCTGAGGCGGTTTTGTTTGCGCAACTTTCGGCAGCGCAGCCAGTTGTCGAGGCTATAGGCCTCGCCGCACCGCGACAGGCACAGGTAAAACAAAAACGTGCGGTAGACATTTTCGGTGCCCTCCCAGTAAATCTGGTTGCGCAGGGCAATCGAGTGAAACAAAAACAGGGTGATCCACTTGGTGTAGCGGGTTTTAAACCCGACAATCATGCAGATACATGCGACCTCAAAGGCGACCAGGTGGGTCCAAAATGCCGTGGGTGAGTCCCAAAAAAATAGCAGCGAGTATTTCGGGCCCTTGAGCCAGGTAATAATTGCGTGTACATCAAAAAAACCGTAGGGCTCATGCTGGGCAAAGCCGTCGCCGAACCCGGCAAATTGGTGGCGGGCAAACACCTGGCGGGCGACGTCGGTTGTAAAGATGCCCTCGTCGGTAAACAGGTAGGTAAACAGCTCCCACAGGCCGTTGATGTTGGCCAGCGTGCACAGGCCAAAGGCAATGCGAAACACCGCGATCGAGCGCGGATCTTCGGCCCGTAAAAACAGCCGGCGCCAGGTCTCGCGGTGGAGAATAAAGATCGCGGCCAAGATGCCGGCACACGCGAGCATCCACCAGCCCATGGTCGGCGAGAGGGCAACGGCCTGTTCGTTGGGGACTTTTTGCGCGAGTCCTAAAAGGCCGGTCAATAGCGAGCCGTGCATGGCCATGACTATCGGCCCTGCGATGGCTCGGGCGCAAGTTCCCGCCGGCCAACAGGTGCTGGTGCGGGCATTGTTTTTGCCATCGACGACGGTGCGAGGTCACGCAGCCGACGACGCTCGCCCGCGCAGCATCCACAGCAGCCCCGCACGCCAGGTTTGCAGTTGGCGGTGGTACATCCATGCGAGGTTGCGTCGAGCCTTGCGGGCGCCACGGGTGCTGACGACCTTCAGCAGCTCGGCGAGTTCGGGAAGTTGGCTCGCCGGGGTCTGGGCCAAAAACACTGGGGTAACTATTTGCAGGTACACAGGATCCCAGGTGGCAAACCCAACCGCGCGCAGCATGGCGTCGGGGGACTGGTGGTACCCACACAACACGTCGTAGGCGGCCAGCCGGGTGGCGGCGTTGGGGCTGTAGGCCGCGGCCAGCAACGGGACCAACGAATCCTCGACGGCGAGGTTTGGCCAGATGCGAATGGCCAGTGTGCGGTTGTTGTGGGCAAACCGAATGTGCGGGCAGGACAGTCGCCTGCGCAGCCCAGGGTTGAACGCCAGCAACTGGGTATGGGCGAGCCGGGCGATTCCCTCAAACGGGTCGTCGATCGCAGCTTGTAGCAGCGCGATGCAGCGTTCGCCGCGGGTGCGGACCAGGGTGTTGAGTGCATGTAGACGCAACCAACGCAGGCGCAGGCGCAGGGTGACGGCATGGGTTTTGCCGACCTTGCCGGTGGCAAACTCGGGCGGATGGCGGTAGACGTGCTCGGCCAGCTCGGAGGTGGCGTGGACAATTTTCAAGAAGCATGCAAACTCGCCAATGGCGTGCTCCGGGTCGATTGTGTGGACGTCGGCGACAAACTGCGCAAGCAGGATGTAAGCCGACAGCGGGCGCCTGTTGGATTCGAGTGCGTGTTTCCAGCGCCAGCGATAGCGGCGAATCGCGTCGATCCGCTGGGCCTTGCGCAGGCGACTGGGCATCGGTACCCCAAGCGCGGTACCTAGCGTGGTCAGCTGCGGGATCGTCAAACTCACTGGGCGCGCTGGGCCTTGGCCTTGGTCTTGGATTTGGTCTTGGATGTCGACCGGTTTTGGCGCTTGAGTTTGCGTTGCTCCGTCTTGAGCTTCTTCTCGAACCGCTTGCGACCCTTAACGATCGCAGTGGTCTCCGGATCACCGCGCTTTTCCCATTTCTCGAGCCGCTTTTTGTTCCACATCTTGACCTTTTTGTTGTCGATTTGCGGGAGGCCGTAGCGCTCGCGGATGAAGTTGGGAAGTTGGGCGTTGATGCCAGACTTGCAGGTCTCGACGTGTTTGCGAGACCGACGGCCGCGCAGCAACATGAGCTCCTCGGGCTTGTACCAACCGCGGGTGGCGACCTGCTGGGGGGTCGGCATGCGGTAGGAAATCTTGTAGAGCTCGATTTTTTTGGGGGGCGTACCGCGGTGTGCCAGCGCCCACTCGCGACACAGCCAGCGGCTGTACCACTTTTGATACCAGTCGCCCTTGCCCGATTCGCCACCGATGATCCGGCGGTTCATCTTGCGCATGCGGTCGTTCCAAATCCACGGAATCGGCTTGCGCTCAGGGGCATAGACATCGGTGCGAAGGTCCCAAACCTCGTCGTTTTGGTCGATGACCATCGCTTGCATAAACACATTATGGCGCGGAGGGTTGGGGGCAAACATGCCCCACGACTGGTCGGTTTGGGTGGTGATGAGATAGCGCCGCCAGATGTCGCGGGTCGGCACGCGAAATGCCGAAAGCGTGTCTTTTTCGGGCATCAGCCAGGCGGCGACACCAACGATGTGCCAGACGATCAACGCGCCGACGAACATCCGCCCAAACGGGCCGTAGGCCCAGGGGTCGCGGGGCAGCCCACTGTGGGGATCGTTGAGCGGGAGCTCGGGGTCGGCCGGGCCGTTTTTGGGGCGGAAGGTCAGGCCAAACTTGGCGAGCCAACGACTGGTGACCGGGATGAGCTTGAGAATGACGATCGCGGCGATACCCAGGTGCACATACAACTTGATCCACATCCACGGTCCGTCGGGCTGGTCGTCGTATTGGTGCAGTAGCCAGGTGTAACCGAGCATCATGGCGGCGACCGTCAGGCAGTTGGTGCGAAACCGCGGGGTCCCGCGATGGGCCTGGACGTAGGCATAACCGGTGAGGCCAAAGGCAATGGCCATGGCCGACCAGCCAAAGTGCTGGACGTCGAAGTAGTGAAACAACACGCCGACAAATGTCGCGCCCAAGGTCGCCCACAACACGTGGCGCGGGTACTTGCGATTGTCGCGAAAGTGGTGGGGCAGGGCCGGGTCTTCAAGCGGAATCGGCGGGTCGCCGCGGCGCACCGACTCGGGAATCCCAGGGACCCACCGAGGCATCCGCCGACCAAACCACCGCAAAATCTTGCCCGGCTCATCGCCGTGGAGATAGCAGCAGTAGGTGGCGATCATGATCGGCGGAAACATGCCGATGTTCATGAGCAGGTGGAGGTTGCCGTGAAACAGGATCCCGAGGGTGAGCCAGGTCCGGCGCCCGAGCACCCAGGTACAAAACCATTCGCGGTCGAGCCAACCCGGAAACCGCAGGGTTTTGGTTTTACCACCGAGTTTGATCGTGAGCGGCCCCCGTAAAAGTCGCCACATCAGGCCGAGCAGGATGCACAACACGATCCACAGCCCGGCGAATAGGAACTGCATCTCGGGCAATGGGTAGCGAGGGATCCGCGGGAGGTGGACGGGGAGGGCAACGACGGCCACGGCCATGCAGCCCATGGCAAACAAAAGCCAGCAAAACTGGACGATCCGCAGGGTCCGCCCGGACAGCGGTTTGAGCTGTTCGCGAAAGGCCCAGCGGGTGACGACACCGACGACGAGAAGCGGAAAACAGGCCTCCCACCAGTGGGTGACCCAGGTAGCGAGGCGAAACAGGGTGGTGCCGACGATCGAGGACAACTCCTGCGGGTAAAACCGGTAGAAGTGGTCCATGTTGAGGGCGTAGTAGAGCGCGTCGCCCCGAGCCCAGACCGAGCCGTTTTTGACGACGCCGGTGTAGCAGTAAAGCGCGGCCAGGTTGAGCATCATCAGCCGACGCGACCAGATCGGTACGCGGCGATAGATCGCCTGCAGGCCCTTGGGGTGGGCTTCGCACGGGGCCAGGCCAGCGCCGTCACCAGGGCCGCCGGGCTCACTCAAAAGTCCTTGCTTACGCAACTTTCGACAGCGCAACCAGTTGTCGACGCTGTAGGCGTGGCCGCAGCGCGAGACGATCAGGTAAAAGAAGAACACGCGGTAGACAAGCTCGGTGCCCTCCCAAAACAGGTGGTTGCGCAACACAATGCTGTTGAACAGCAACAGCGAAATCACCCCGGTGGTCCGGGTCCGCCAGCCGATCATGAACAGCGCAGTAAACAGGTAAAACACCCACTGGTGGATGGCGAACGCCTGGGGCGAGTCCCAAAAAAACAGCAGCGAGTACTTGGGCCCCAAAAAGAACTGGTAGATGGCCGCAGCACTAAAAAATCCGTAGGGCTCGTCGCCAAACCCGTCGCCAAACCCGGCAAACTGGTGGGAGGCAAACACCTGACGGCCGACGTCGGTCATAAAGATGCCCTCGTCGGTAAACAAAAACCGGAAGTACTCCCAGACGTCGTTGACGTTGCAGATGACCAAAAACGCAAACACGATGCGAAACAGGGCCATCGGCCGAGGGTCGCCAGCGACCAGCCAAAACCGGCGCCAACGGTCGCTTTGCACGATGAACATGACGATCACCGCGACGACACATAGGAGCATCAGCCAACCAACCGTCGGCGAGAGGGCGATCGCTTCCTCATTGGGGATGCGATCGGGGTCTCCGAGCAGCGACGACACAAGGGTGACAAAGTTCGCCAGACCGATCATCGAGCACGAAGTGTCCTCCTGTCCGAAAAACCGTGCAAGCAGATTGCGGCAGGGCCAATGTCGGAAAGCAGAGGTTGCGCGACAGGCCTAGGCGTCCGTATAACCCCGTCCGGCTACATGTTGCGCGATCGCATACGACTCAAGGGCTTCAACAACCTGACCAAAGTGGTCAGCTTTAATCTCTATCAGTTTTTTATTGCCCAAGACGATGAGCAACGGCAGGCCTTTGCCGAGCGGATCGACCGGGAATTTTCCGCAGCCCGAATCACCGAAACCCTACGCAACATCGCCGAAATCATCGATGCCGAGGTCCTGTCGGTGTCGTCGAAGGACTACGAGCCGCAAGGGGCAAGCGCCCTGGTGCTGATGAGCGACCTAGGTCACTCGCGGCCGCCCGAACCCCAACTCGGAGGCTCGACCGTCACCGCCCACCTGTCAAAGAGTCACCTGTGCGCCCACACCTACCCGGACTGGCAAGACCCAGCCGGCAACTGCAGCATCCGGATCGACATCGACATCGCCACCTGCGGTTCGATCGTGCCGCTGAGAGCCCTCGACTTCATCTTTGAGAGTTTCTCCACAGATGTGGTGATCATCGACTTCGTTGTGCGTGGCTTCACACGCGACTCGAGCGGCAAGCGCGTGTACATGGATCACACGGTCAAGTCGATCAAAGACTTCATCAGCCCAGAGATCGTGGGCCAGTACCACTGCGAAGATCTCGTCCTGGAAAACGAGAACATCTGGCAAACAAAAATGCTGCGAACAGCGCTCGAACCACGGCGGTACTTTCGAGCCGGTACAGATGTAGAGTCGCCAGGGTGCCAGGCGGCGCTCGAGCGTCTGCGCCAAGAGATGATAGGGATTTTCTACGGCTGGCCCGGCTAATCGCCGTCGCGGGTTATTTTGGCTGAGAAACGGCCCGAAGCGGCCGTCGCGGGTTATTTTGGCTGAGAAACGGCCCGAAGCAGCTTGCAGTAGTTACTACAGCTGGCGCCGCTTCGGACTCGTTTCTCAGCCAAAATTCCTCCGCGACGGAGGTGACGGTTGGACGGATCTTGTGACGTCGCGGAGGTTGGGCGGGAGCTCGGGAGGTTGCGCGGCGCGGGTTGCAGTAGTTTCAGCCTCGAGGACGGTTGGCTCGGCGACGGAGGTTGGGCGGAGGAGCTCGGGAGGTTGCAGCTGGGCTGCATCAGACTCGTTCATCAGCCGAAATTCCTCCCGCGGCGCGGGTTGCAGTAGTTTCAGCCTCGGCGACGGAGGTTGGGCGAAGGATCTCGGCGACGGAGGTTGCAGCTGGGCTGCATCAGACTCGTTCCACAGCCGAAATCCCTCCGCGACGCGGGTTGGCGCGGGTTGCTCCGCGACGGAGGTTGGGCGACGGAGGTTGGGCGAAGGATCTCGGCGACGGAGGGTGCAGCTGGGCTACATCGGACTCGTTCCTCAGCCGAAATCCCTCCGCGACGCGGGTGTTGGCGCGGGTTGCAGTAGGCTGCGCCTCGGGCGGAGGTTCCGTGACTACTTGGAAGTCGTCGGTTTCGTCGGACGTCATGGGGAGCGCCTCGCTTCAGCGGGAGGATCCTAGGGGTTGCGGGTTGCGGCAGTTCTGTTCGGTCGCGGGCCAGGACTTCCTCCGTGAACTCGTTTCACCCGGCGACTGAGCATCCTTATAAGCACAGTTATGATCTGTTGCGTCGCGGACCGGCACTTCGTGGCTTTTTGGTTCGTCTGCCGAGATCACGGGGAGCCGAACGCGGAGTGATCGCAGCCCGAGGAACGCTACGCGTTAGCGAAGGAAGTTGAGCCGGGGACACGACGCCCCCCGTTCCAATCGCGGAGCGATCTCGATTGATGACTCGATCCCAGCCTTCGCGGCCCTCCGTCGCAGACCTCTGTCCCAGTTGCAGAGTGACCTCGACTCCATCTGAGGGATTGTCCTGTCGGTTTCGTCGGCCGCGCTGAGAGTGAGATCCCGTTTGGGACGGGCCCATCCGCGGACTACAACTCGTGGCGGTCACCGCGTGAAGTCGTCAAACGTGGTTGCTGTAGATCCTGAAAAAGTGACGCCGCATATGCCGCACTCACAAAATTTCGCTCGCCCGACGCTCGGATTTCCGCGTTGTTGAGCATCTAGATGCCTCTAATGAGCGAAAATCAGAAAAATAAAAAAATCTCAAAAACAGGGTTGACGGTCGGGATGCATCGGCGTACCACTCACCTCCCGTCACGCGGCACCAAGTCTTCACGAAGACGCCGCGGCGAGGCGGCCCACAAATCGGGTCACAAAGTCCTCGCAAAAAACTCCAACACGGAGCTTGACGGACCGAAAGCCATGGTCTAATCCTGGCCTTCACGCCAAACCGGCAGCGCCCGGAAGGCACCTGATGTTCTCTGAAAACTGGATAGTGGAAGAGGGAAGCCACAAGCGAAGTGTCCGGCGAAATTTTCTGGAGCTGGACGCGGAGCGAACGTGCGGGAACGAAGCAAGAGCTTCAATCCCAGAAAAACCGATGGCGCGAGCCATCACCCAAATCTGAGTAACGGCCAGTAATGGTCGAACAGCAGAGCAAGTTCAAACTGGAGAGTTTGATCCTGGCTCAGAGCGAACGTTTGCGGCGGGCCTAACACA
>JAUIFF010000034.1 GCA_030429545.1 Polyangia bacterium | reverse complement strand
GTCCTTCGTTTAGCTCAGCCTCTGCCCGAATCACCAAGTCGAGGATGAACACCCACAGCTCGATCCACGGCACATGCGACTTGATTGTCGGGTCGAGGCGTCCGGGCGGTAGGGTGTAGTTTTTGTGCAACGCCACATCTGCCCAAAACGTCAGGTCGATGCCGAGGTTCGGGTCGTAGAGATGTAGAGGCGGTGGTAGGTCTGTTGCTGTTACAACATTTCCAACGAGGTCGTAGACCGTCGCGCCGACGGCCTCGAGTTTACCCTCGCTCAAGTCTGGAGCTGGTAAGTCGCCCTCGATCATGTTGCCGCCCCAGCCCGCATAAGGGTCGAATACGTGGTTATCACCGCCTCCGCCCTCCGTCTCGCCGTGGCCCGATTCGTCGTCCTGGCCATGCTGCGTGCCCGAGCCCTGACCCGAGCCCACGCCTCCGCCGGAGCCTCCCCCCTTGCCGCCAGTGCCGTCGCCTCCCTTACCCGAGCCCTCCTTGGTCTTGCCTTCGTCCTTGCCGTCACTGCCCGAAGAGCCAGATCCCGACTTTCCTGACTTGCCGTTTCCGCTGTCCTGGCTCTTGCCATCTTTGCCAGCGCTGCCTTGGCCCTTGCCTTCGCCTTTGCCGGGTTCTTTGCCCCGACCACCATCGCCACCGTCTTCTTCGAGAGGGCCGGATTCGGGCCCTCCGAACAATGAGTCGCCACCGTGGCCGCCAAAGATTGACCAGCCTTCGCCGGAGCCATCCCGCTTGCGAAGGAGCCACACGAGGCCCACGACTCCGATGGCCGTTCCCCCTCCGACAAGGACTATGTCTTTTACCAAGCTCATGGTTCCTCCTACATGTGCAAATACACTAATCCCTACACATAGCGTAGATCTGCCCTGTCACAACTCCCATAACAACTTGGGCCGCTTCAATCGCCCGTTGAGCAACTTGTAATAGGCCTCAGGAATCCCGAGCTCGACCGGTAACTGCAACGCCAGCGCCTCGGCAAACGAAATCGGGTTTGCGTGCGACGACTGCCCACTCGTCAACCTCTCCAACGCCTCGGGCGTCCGCACCAGCGTCGCCACCAACTTTCGCGTCTCCTCGTAGGCCTTCCCCGCGGTCATGGCCATGAGGTGGGTGACATCATCCATTGTATCTGCACTCTTTAGCTGTTGGAGCTTGAGCAAGTCGGCCGCTGCAAACCCAGCCATCTGCGGATCGACGGGTCCCAAGACCGCTCCCTCTCCCATGATGATTTTCTTGGCCGCGAGCGCAATCATCGTCCCGCCCGAAAACGCAAAATACGGGATGTGTGCGTGGATCCGGCCGCCCTTGTACTCCTTGAGAGCATGCACGATCGGGTCGACAGCGGCACAGTAGCCCCCGTAGGCGTGAATCAGCAGGTCGACGGGGCCTGTCGCCTCGCGCAGGCATCCCTGGACTCGGTGGGTATCGTCGCCGGTGATAATTCCTGTTGCAGGTGCAATGATTATCGGGCAGCTCAGCGGGGCGCGAGCCTTGGCCGGTGACTTGTCGACCGCGGGGACGGGCTTTTTGCTGAACAATTCTGTCAGCGCGATGAAGGCCCCAATCGCGGTCAAGCCCGCCAGGCCCGCCTTGAGCATGTCCTTACCTTCCATCGGCGCCTTCGCTTTGGTGCCCGGCAACCCGGGCGATGGTGCGGTTGACGAGCCCCTGTGCCCGCTCCGCGTTCGAGAGTGGGAGCGCCGAGTCCGTCCGGTCGGCGTTTGAAACTGGGAGCACGGTGTCCCAACTTGTGAGATGTGCCTTCTCCATTTTCTTGCCGCTAAACGTCGGCAGAGCTGGTCTTTGCGACCTGTTCTCGTGCTTCTCGTCGCCACCGTGATAGTCGTTGTAGGCATCGACGATCACCCGCGCGATGCGTCGCAAAATCATGCGTGTGTTGGACATCGTTCCCCCCTCAAGCCGTAGACCTCTGAACGCGCGCGGATGCTGTACTGACCGGGTACGAACAGCACGACGGGCTGTCCGGGGTGCGCGACCATGTTGAAGGTGTTGCGGTCGGTCCGTTTGACTCGCACCGTCCCACGCAAGGTTGTGATGAGTACCGGGCGTCCGGGCTCAACAATCTCGACCAAGACAGACCCTTGGGACAGGTACATCGGCTCAACCGAGCAGTGCGCGAGGTTGGTCTCAACCTGGAACAGGCGAGCACTTTCCTCTGCGAGAATTTGCCAGAGCTGACGAAGCATCCTCATGTCGTCATCCTCCGGTAGGCCGCCCAGGCTGCTGCTAGGCCGCCCAGTCCGAGGAGGCTATAGAGGCCGTAGAGAAATGTGTTGTTCTCGGCGTGGCCCGTAGAGTCACCGGAGCCATCGTCCCGAGATGGGACAGGCACTGGCACCTGCGGCCACATCGATGCACTTACACCCATCTCGTTGAGTTCTGCCCGCACACGCTCTTCGGTGTCCGGTCCCCACTTGCCATCAGGTTCTAGGCCGAGGAGTTCCTGGATCTCGATCAATGCAGCAGCATCTTCCTCCGTCCACGGGCCTTCGGTTGGCGGATCCGCACCCAAGAGGCGCAGCGACAGCCGGATTTGCCTCCAACTCTCAATCGTCTCCTCTTGGCCAGCGGCCCGCTGGATGTAGTTCAGCGGATTGAGGATTCCTTCGGGCGGAGGTTCACCGACGTACCACCGGGAGTTCGTCATCCGGTAGGCATCATCCTCGTATGTCTCAAAGTGCACCATCCCGTAGGAGCCGAGTACTCGACCGATTGGGCTCCCCTTGGGCAACTCGTCACCTTCTTTGACGTTCCACTCGTCCCCCGATCCTTTCTTTGTCCCACCGAACACCAGGAACAGGCCGGTTGCGGTGCGGGCAAACACAGCCTTGGAGCCCTTCGACCAACCTCGGTCGACCGCCTCGATCGTGCACAGTTCGGGTGTGACGACGATGTCGTTGGCCTTGCATAGCAAGTCGATCCCGGCATGCCAGCGGTCGCAGCTACCGGCTTTGCAGTTGAACGGTCTCCCCCCGCCGAAGGACCAGGTTGCAAACCTCGGCTTGACCGGATCGATCGGCCAGGCGGGCTCGGTCGCCCCGCGGGCCATCGCCACCTCGCGGTGGTTTTTGTAGCGCTGCCGGGTCATTTGCGAAGCTCCCGGATAAGCCAGACAGCTCCGCCGATGGCTGCAATGCCACCGAATCCCATGAGTCCGTAGCCAACGTAGTTGCGTTTGGGTTTCGCAGTACTCGGTGTAGGCACATCTAATCGCTTGAGCGAACGCCGAACACGTGCCTCCGTTTCTCGGTCCCACTCTCCGGTTTCGGGAAGCCCCAAAAACCGTTGCGCCCGTTGGAGCTGCCGAATGTCAGTCTCGGCCCACGCACCCGAGTCCGACGCGGGAAACCCTAGCCGGCGCAGCGCGTCTCGAATCTGCCGCCAGCTCTCGAGCGTCGGTTCTTGCTTGGCCGCCCGTTGGATGTAGTTGAGCGGGTTGAGCAGCGACAGCGGCGGGAGCTCGCTCGCGTACCAAACCTCGTTGGCCACGGTGAAGTGGTCAGCGACGTATGTTTCAAAGTGCAGGCTTGTACCGTGCGCATACCCGATCACCGTCCCCTTGGGGGCAGGCCCGGGAGTGACGTACTGGTTGGACGACCCGGGTGTTAAACCTGCAAATACAAGGAATAGCTCGCCGTCTGCGGTTGTGGCGAAGACTGCCGTGGTGTCGCTCGACCACTTCTCCTCGACGGCCTCAATCGTGCAGGCTTCGGGTAGGAGCACGGTGTCACCGGCCTGGCACACCAACTCAATACCCGCGCTCCAGCGCTCACACTCTCGCGCCTCGCAGTCAAAAGGGCGCCCACTGGCGAACGAATCGGCCGAGAACTTGGGCGCGGACTCTAGCAGCGGCCACATCGGATTCGGGTCGCCGACCGCCATCTCGACTTCACGGAAATTTGCGTAACGCATCACGACGTCCTCTCTGGCAACTTGCGGCCCCACCACACATCGGCGACTTGTTCGAGCTCGTCCCACTCGACACCGTCGGTTTGCTCGATCGCTTTCAAGAACACCGACCAACCGGCGAGCGTCGGTGGAACCAACTCAACGCCAATCAGTTTGGCTCCGCTGACCAACTTGACTCTCTCGCCGTCGAGGGCAGGAAATGCATGGTTGGTATCGCGGCGAAGCGACTTCGTCACGGAGTGGGCAACCCGCGGCCAGATCCATTCAGTGAACGTTGCTGATGCATATTTCCAGCCAAACAACTCGGGCCACGAGGTCACCCCCGAGTTTTCGAGGTTCTCGTGGATATGCCCAACGGTGTCCCCGAGGTCAGCCGGCCACTCGACCTCAGACTCGCCAGGCAAATGGCGGGCTCGGATGCCCAGCTTGGCCACGTCGTCAGCGTCAATCCTTGTCCATACACCTTCTCCGGCGCGGCGAAACCCAATGACCTCGCTGCCGTCCTCGTACCCCGTGCGGCCGAACTCGAACGCCTCGAGTTCTCCTTTGCGAACGAGCCTGGTGACCCGCAGGCCCTCGAACACAGGTGCCGACCCATCGCGCGGGACCAAGGGCATCACATCCCGGATCGGCCCGAGCCATTTTGCCCATGCCCAAACCTTGGGGTCGATTTTGTTGAGTTCGCGGACGAGGGCGTCGGCTTCTTTGAGCCTCACGCTGGCTAGGCGGCTGTTGGAGCCGGCTTCTCGAACGTCCCGGTATCTTGCGGCTGCCCGATAGGCCAGCCTGTTGGCGGCGACGAGAACCCGGCGCTTGTCGGCCACGCGTTTGCGCTCACGCGCCTTTTCGATCAACTCAATCGATGCATCGTCTCCGGCGAGGCTGAGCAGCACCTCGAGCGGATCCTCGAACACAGCCGCAAGTGGGTTGCGCAGCTTCGTGTCGCCCTTGTTGATATCCTTGTCCCACCGCGCCTTGCCGTCGATCATGGCGAGACGGTGCCGATCGGTTGACCCAAGGGCCACGTAGTAGAACACCTCAACAACCTGGCACTTAGCACCTGGTCGAATCGCCCGGCCGATCCGCTGCTGGAGTTCGGCCGAGTTCCAAGGGAGGTCAGCGTGGTGGACTGCGCACGTTCGCGTTTGCAGGTCGAGGCCCTCGTAGGCAACCTCGTTGACGATCAGCACGTCGTACTGCACGCCAAGGTTCGGGTCGTCACCGTTGAACCCTTGGGCAATGCGCTTGAGCTCGCCGTTGGGCACCTTCGCATTCAAGATGGCGATCCGCTCGGCTGGCACCCCAGCATCTACAAGTACCTGCCGCAGCCAACGTTGGGCAGCGTGGTTTTGCACGAACACGAGGTGTCCACAATTTGTAATTGCAACAACTCTTGAGGAAATCGCGGCGAACTTGGGTGACTGTGGATCGACGCCCTCAAAGTTGTCCCACGAGTACCCCTCGTCTAGATTGCCGTGGACGGCCACCAAACCGAGCTTGACGAGGATCGCCAAGGCACCGCATGGATCTTCGAGTTTCTCAGGAAGGTTGCCGAGCAGCGCGTCGCACTTCGCCTTCTGGCGTTCGTCGAGTTCGATCTCGACGATGTGCCTCCGCGGCGATGGAAGCTTGAGGTCCGTATCGATTTCGGTTGCCGTCTTGAACTCGGAGAAGCGACACAACAAGCCGCGCAACTCATCCATGTTTTGGAAGCCGACCACCGCGGGGTGAATTTTCACGTCGAGGTCGGGGCACAACGTCGGGACAGATTCCGACGCGATGTAGCGCTCCGCGAACTGACTCGCGTGGAAAATACCCGCGCGCTTCCAAATATTCGGGTCGATGATGTGCCCGAGGTTGTAGAGCTCAACCGGGCTGTTCTTGGCCGGAGTGGCGGACAACAGCACCACGCCGCCGCGTTCCCCGTTTGCCATCCTTGTTGCATGCGCACGTAAATCGAGTTGCAGGGCCCGACGTGACGGCGGCGGACAACCCATGTACTTGAGCTTGATTTCGGGAGTCCAGAGGTTCTTGAAACGCGCTGCTTCATCAACGAGCAAGAAGTCGGCAACCCACGGCGGACCACCGGGTTCTCCCTGGGGAGTCTCGAATTTCTTGCTCTGCCGGGCGAATCGAGCCACCGCAGGTTCTGAATTCCACGACCCGAGCACGGCCTCCGAAACACACGTTTCCGCCATTGCGCTGGTCGTGACGATGACCGCGTCGTAGGCCGTGGCCGCGAAAGCTGCCCATTTCTCGGCACGATCCTCGGGCTTGTCGTTGCGGGAGGTAATCAGGTTTGCCTCGAGCTGCGCCTTGGTCAATTTCCCGTCGCGTTGAAGCTGTTTGAGCTGCTTGTACTTCTTGCCGCTGGTACGCCGGTAGCGGACCGAACCAATCACCGCCACGCGATAGTCGGGCAACGCGGTCTTGAATGCGTCAAACCACTTCCACGCCAGGGACTTCGGTACGACCACAACAGGCCGCCTCGCCAAACCACGATTTCTTGCAGCTGCAAGGACTGCGAGGCCCACGTAGGTCTTGCCGAGCCCGGTGTCGAGTGCGAGCAAGCCCTGGTGCTGGTCGAGCAGTCGCCTGGCCGCTGCAACTTGGAACGGATGTAGCTTGATCTCGCTACCCCAGCGGGGAATTGCGAGCGGTTCGGTCGGAAAGTCCTTCCGGCACCGATAGCCTCGCAATGCCTGGTTGTACTCCTCGGCGAGCGCAAACCTTCGCGGCGCATCGGCGGTTGCCCATGCCTGAAAGTGGCGGATCCAGTAACGTGTCCAAAGAGTTCTGTTGAGTTCGACACCTTTGAGCGCCTCGTCGGAGGGCTCGCGGGAAACCTTGGGAGCTGTTCGCGGACTGAACTTGGTGTTGTCGTGGTTGAGCCATCCGAGCAGAGGCTGAAGTTGGTCATCGACATCACCGCTCGCCACAACGACACCTGCTTCGCGGTCGAGTTCGACCTGCGTACCAAGGAACTCCGAGGCCCAGGCCGAGAGCGCGTCAGGTGGAATCCAACCATGTCGCGGCGAGACATCGACATCCTCAAGCGGGATCGGGTGGGTCTGAATCTTGAGTTGCTCGGCCTGCAAGCGTGTTTCTGGCGTGATCTGCAGGTGTTGGAGCTTCCCGAGTAAGTCGCCGTGGAAATAGACTTCGGCGGGTTCGACCACGCCGGGGCGACTCACAACCCAGCCGCCGTCTAGTAGTTGCTTTTGCAACTTCTCGAGGGTTCGGTTGCCTCCAATCGCCTTGTGAAAAGCGCTCAACTCATGAAGGTGAAGCGCGCGCTCACCATTATGCTTGTACAACCAGTTCGCCTGGTCAACGACACTCCGCGTGCTTCCGCGATAGTGCTTGGCGAGGTTCGGTTCCTCAGTCAACCACGCGGCCGCAGTCCCCTGCTCGTCGAAGGCCGAAAGATAGGCCGCAACACCGTCATCGTCGCTCGCACGCTGGAGTACCGACCAGGCCCACGGATTCGGCTCTCCGCCCAGCTGTTTGAGATAGTCCGACTCACGAAAGCTCTTGAGATCCTCGGAAAGCTCGCGCCACAAGTTGCGAGACAGCGGATCGCCGGCTTCAAGCCGAGTCCGAAAGTCGGCGATGCGATGACCGAACGCGCTGATGATCTCGACGGCGGTTCCACTTGGGGCCTGTGAATATGCACAATCTTCCGACTTGCCGATCACACAGGCAGCACACTCCGGGGTCATCACCGGGATGTGGATGTTTCGCTCCTCGTCGAACTTGAGCGAGTGTTCCGGGTTTTGCTCAAAGTAGCGCCCCTCCAAGATCACCCGGTCTTCGGGCGTTGCCTCGGTCAGCTCGCCGCCACGTGCCCGGAAGATCAAAATGCTTGTGCAGAGATTGACCGCGGCAAAGGCATTTCGCGGAAGGCCAAACGCGGCGCACAGGCGATGTCGCTGCAAAATCTTACGGCGTAGCCCGTAGTCTTTCTTCCGCT
>JAUIFF010000010.1 GCA_030429545.1 Polyangia bacterium | reverse complement strand
TGGCCGGTAAGGGCGATGGCTCCGATGATGCCGACGCTGGTGAGGACTCCTCCGGCGATCGCTAGATTGCGTTGTTTGGGTGCGGGTCGTGGCTCGGGCGAATCAGTTTTGGGAATCGGCGTGGGTTTGAGACGAACGGACGCGGGGTTGACGGTTGGCTTACCTGCTGGCGTTTTTGAGGGCTTTGGTTTCGCCACCTCGCGTCGGCACTCGGCTCCCATTTCTCGTCGTTGTATCACCAAGTTTCGGTACTGCTCGGCGAAACTTTCGACCAAATCCGGTTCGCCGTCGAGGTCGAGTAGCAAGTTGCCGACGAGTTTCAGAGCATGACACAGTGCTTCGGGCTCGACTTCGGCGTGGCGTTGCCAAGCGACCGCAGCTGCGAAGGTCCAGCCAGCTCTCGTTTGGAGGTCGTCGTGGTGGCGACGCCCGAGTTCCTCAAAGGTGGTGGCTGCTTGTTTGTAGTCACCGCGTTGGCTCGCCGCGAGTCCCTGGGTGCGGAGGGCATCGTCGGGCGGTGATGCCAGGGCTAAGAAGCATGCAAGTGCAATCATTTTGAGGTTCCTCGAAATTTCATGGAGCCCTTTTCATCCCTGAGGCCTGTTGGCATCGCGTTTCGGAGGCACAGCTTGTGGCCGACTGTGAGGTTCGGTCCAGTGAGCTCGGCCTTGCCATTACGGACCACGTAACTGATCTTCTGGCTCGGGACCGAACAGGCGCGTAGCGAGGCTTTGAGCGCTCGGCGGAGTTTTGACTGTGTTCGCCGCTTGCGTTTTCGCGACTTGGGTTGTGTGGGCGCAGCGGGTGCTCGCTCGGTTTTGAGGGGAGTGGGAGGGGCATGCTTAGCGAATGAAGGGACGGGCAGGTTGTCGGGCTCTACAGGCCGTTCCTGCTCGAACTTTGGTGGCGGCGAGGGTGGGGAGGTTTGCCCAGAAGGCCGCGCAGCGCGATGTTGTGCGGGAAGCAGCGACGACGTCGAGCTTGTTTGGGTCTTCGAGACGGCCGGGGCGACTGTGCCCGTGTCGGTTGCGTAGCGGGCAATGCTGTAGATTCCGAGAGCTGCGAAAAACCCGAAGCACAGGAACAGTATTTTCAGCACTTGATGTATCAGCACCATTTTTGCAGAAGGTGCCGCGCGCGGGGTCGCGTTGGTGCCCAGCTGAATCCCCTCGTCGCTCCCGAGTTCATCGAGCTCGTCGAGGAGTTCCTGCATGTTGGCAAAGCGTTCTTCCCACGAGTCGTTGAGAAGTTGTTGCAGAAACGTTCGCCACCTCGGGGCAAACTTTCGCAGGTCGCGTTCGGTGCCGTAGTGCCTGCCGGTGAGTAGGTTGTAGATGATGGCTCCGAGGGAGTAGTAGTCGGCCTGCGGGGTGCAGCGAAAGAGGACCTTTTGCTCGGGAGCTGAGAAACCAGGTGTCCCTAGGCTTCTGTTTGATTGGGCTGGTCCGAGAACCTTGTGGAGTTTGCGAAACTCGGGTGTGGCCTGGGCGATCCCGAGGTCGATGAGGGTGATGTGTCCGTCGGGGCTGCGGATGCAGTTGCCGGGGCAGAGGTCTCGGTGGATCACGCCACGGGAGTGGAGGGCGTTGAGGCCCATGCAGATCTGCTTGGCGATGGTGAGGACTTCGGCAGGCGGCAGCTTGCCCCCCATTGTTCGCCGGTGGCGATCGAGCGTTGTCCCAGGCACGAAGTCCATAACGTAGTGGGTCTCAGGCTCGAAAGAGAATGTGTGTACACGGATGATGTGAGGTGAGTCGATTTGTTGGAGGGCCTGAAATTCGCCGGTGAAGCGGGCGAGGTATTCGGGCTTTTCGAGCACCTTAATGGCCCGTAGACCGTCGGGACCGTGGGCTGCGTAAACCCGGGCGTGGCCGCCCACACCGAGTTCCTCGTTGAGTTTGTACTCGCCAAACCGGCGGAGTCGGGTGGGGCGACGACGGAGCCGCTTCCGCTTCCACGTGCCGGTCGTGATTTCGGGGGTCGTAATCGCAGAAGTGGTCATGGGGCGACGATCGGTAGGTGTCGATACAAACGACTCACGTCGTCCGTCGGGCGCGTGACATGGCTGGAGGCAGGTGTCGGAAGGACCGGCTGCTTGGGGAGCATGCCCTTGCGCAACGCAATACCGACACGGCCTCTGCATGTACATGGGTTTTGCCGACCGAGGTGTTGGCAAGAACTTTCGAGCAGGTCAGCGACGTACTTGCGGGCTCGAGTCAGCCGAACGCGAAGGGCATTCTCGCCGATGTGCAGGGCCTTCGAAGCCTGTTCGAGCGCTACTCCGTAGACGTCGACATAGATGAACGCGAGTCGGGCTGTCGGACGAATCGAGCAGAGCGCTTGGGCAAGGCACAGGCGCTTGAGTTCCCAAGCCTGGCGGTTGCGCTCGAAGGTCGACAATCCGTCAGGCGTCGTGAGGCTGGTACGCAGTTGGAGGTCCCACTCCCGCCAGTCGGTCCGTGGGTACTTGACGATCTCCTCGGCGAAGTGGGCGATCAGTTTGGCGACAAGGGTGTCGGTGTCGGCGGTAGGGTGCTCCCGCAGGACCTCATCGGTCAGCGACTCAGCGATATCGTGGGTCGCGGTCGCAAGGTAGGCGAGCCGGTAGAGTTGGTCACGCGGTCTCATCGAAGGTGATGATACATGTTTCTCGGGTCGAGAGGAACTTCGTGGCCTGGGTTGTGGGCCGAGCGAACGGAGTCGTCGAGCAAGCGGGCGAGGCGTGGGTCGAAGTGTTCGAGGAGCACGCGGGCGAGTGCCTTCTGCAAAACCGCGGGTGCGTTACACTGGTAGAACATGTTGCCGTTTGTGGGCGTTCGGAGGAGTGGGACTCCGAGGTGCTCGAGGTGGCCGAGGTAGCGGTAGATGGTCGCCCGACTCAGCCCAAGCGATTTGCTGAGGCGGTCAACAGTTTTCCGAGTGGCCAGAACTTCGACGAGTTCGAGGAGAACTTTGAGTCGTCTGTTGTTCTTGCGGGCGAGGTCTGAGAACGAAATTGTTTGGGGCATCGAAACTCCTTGAGGGGTCCTCCGCGGCCTCGTCCGTGAGGCCCGAGGATGTGCTCACCCTTGAGTCGACACCCGTTCCGTGGTCGCCACGCTGTGGCGTTTTAGACAGGTACCTTGAAGTTGTATGTTCATCCAGTTAGCTCGGAGAACTGGCACGTGACTGGGTCTGGTTTTCAATTACGTGAGAGTGAACGTGGCCAGCTGTTCACATACTTTGTGTGTCAAGTTCTTCTGACACCCGTCGAAAACGTACCTTCCACATTGAGCCATCTTCAAGTGTATAGAAGAGTGTCACGTCATCGCCGTCTCGAATCACTGAACCGTCGACAATGTCATCGCGCCCTTCGGTCTCGGTCATCGTGTATTCTCCATCGGTTGGAGGTGATATTTGCCCACAACATGAAGAACAAAGAACCGACCAGACGAAGATTCCGAAGGGGAAAAGAAATCGTGTCACGGAGTCGCCTCCTCCAAAAGAAGCCCGAAGCCAAAAATATACTCCCCGCGCAGTTCCTTCTCAAATCTGGCGGGTTCGTTCCCGAATGAATTCCAAAACGCTTCCTCGTGGAGTACATCTCCGTTCGGAGAGATTCTCTCTACTTCGATGAGTTCAAGCCAAACGAAGTTATCATATCCACACGTAGTCGCATGGACACTTGTTTCCGACATCCACAATGTGGCGGCGAAAAATATTGCTACAACCACAGACCTCCCGAAAAACCTCTTCAAGTCCGATTTTAGACCAGTGTATACTAGGGATCAAAGCCCCTTCTCGATGCGCCGCGCGTTCCAGTGCTCGAGGACGGTAGGCTGCCAACGGACGCTATATCGACATCGTTTACTCGGGCCGAGCCCTGCTGCGTGCGCTCATCTCAGCAAAGTTTTCGCCGGACCCGCACGATCGAGATGTCCCTGGCGAGCCCTCTGGTAGCGAAGGTGGCGAGGGAGGCGGCTGCCGCACTCGAGCAACTTGAAGTCGAGCAGGAGGGAGACGTCGCCGTCGAGCGGTGGCGGCTGTGGAAGGACCTCACGGGACGGCGAACGGAGTGGGAGGCGGCGATCAGGTTCGCGGCCGAGGCGTTCGCTCAGCAGTGGGCGACGTGGACCCACGAGCAGCGGCAAAGCGTGCTTGCCGACTTGGTGGCGCCTTACGAACTCTCCACTAGGTCTTTGGAGGAGTTCGTGCACGACCTCGAAGCCCGCATGGCGGGTTAATAAGAAGAAGCTGTTCGACCCACAATCTATGCATGTACATTGGTTTTGCCGGCTGCCGTCGCTCGAGAGAGTGCCCCGGCGAAGCATTTACGGCGAAGCGGCGTGCCACCACTGTACCCCTAAATGGTTTGTTGCACCCGCCCGAGGCCGACGATTTGTCCTGCATGGGCTAGCCTTTCTTCGAGAAGTCGAACTTGATCTCGCCTCGCCGGATTTTGTCGTGGAACTCGCGGATTTCCGCCTCGCGCTCGCGCTCGAGTGTCTCGCCGTAGGGCTTCAGCGCGGCCGCCCGCAGTTTTGATAATGCCAGGGTAGGCTCCGTTTCGCCGTGGAGCCCCTCCTCGATGCACAGCGCGTCCCAGTGCTCGAGGACCTCCTTGGCGGTGACAGGCTGGCCGTCGCGGGCGAAGAAGTACTCTCCCTCGGTCTCGAGCCCGCGCAGCACATCGAGTGCCGCATTTGTCATCGGGATGTCGGCTGTCATGCCTTTGTATGTGCATGTGACGCACCGCTGCTCGTAGTTGACATCGCGTGTTCGAGGGCCGACGAGAGCCTGTGGGTGGAGGCATGTCATGGCGACCAGGCGGAGCACCTCGAGCTCCGGGATGGTCGTTTGCTGGCGGTCGATGTAGTCGAGGACTTGCTGGATCAGGTCTTTGGTTGGCATCGGCAGGACCATGCCTTCGATATCAACGAAGTCCAGTGTGTTTCTCGAATAAATATGCCTATGCATATAAATGGCTGGACTTGCCGGCCGGTCATGGCAGTGTCGTCGGGATGGAAGAGATCGACGATGAACTGTTTGAGAATCTACCGACCGGGATCTACAGGGCTGTCGACGACACAGCCCAAGGGCCCGCGACCACCCGACCCGACGAGGGTCCGGAGGCCGAGGACATGGCGGATGAGCTAGCCACCTCGCCGCCAATCCCCGAGTTGGGCGGCAGTAGGAAAAGCCAGGACGTGTTGCCACTCTACTTCGACGTTGACTCGATTAGCACAAAGCTCGCTGCGGAGATTATCGACACACTTTCGCAGCTCAGCCTGCGCACGACAGGACATAGGCTCGAAGTTATTGGGCAGTGTGCCTCTGCCAACGGCCGGCGGGCTGAGACGGTAAAGGAGCGCAAGACTCGTCGTACTGGTTCGGTTGTACTGCCGACTTTGGGGCCACGGAGCACCGTTGACCACATGCCACAGGTAAAGGGGTGTTTGTTGATTTTGGCCTACTTGCTCATGCTGGCGGGGACTGTGTTGGGTTAGGTGCTTGAAATGCTTCGGCGCAGCCATGTCATTCTGTGGAGCCCCACAGCGCTCAAACTCGTTTGGATCACCGTCGGAGGAGCCAGGGCTTGATCAGCTACCGTTCCGCAACACTGATACCAACGTGTTCGGGTCGGCATTAGGTCGCTCATTTTTGGCGCAAACGACGGTTCAGAAATTTATGTCCGAAACGACTTGCTTATACATCGAGTACAATCATTTATGTCGTCGGCCGCAAACGATTGCGGATGAAAGGAACCGAGAGATGACGACGAATGTGAACCCTGAAGTTGAGAAGGTGATGGTTGGGCTGGCGGAGCTTCGGCTGCCGGAACTGCAAGCGAAGTACGCGGAGGTGCTTGGTCGGGCGACTCGGGCCCCGAACCGGAAGTTCCTGATGCGATCGATTCGGAAGGCGCTTGAGGAGCAGGCTCCGGCGAAGGCTCCCGAGGGAGCCGTGGACCAGGGCGCCCAGGTAGCGGTGGCAAGCGACGAGCGACCGCATGAAAAGTTGGCTGACGATGCCGAGGCGGTTTCGATAGTCGACGAGCAACCGCATGAGAGCGCGACTGACGAGGTGGCGGCGGTCGAGCGGCGCAATGCTCCGAAGAAGCGCCTGAAAGCTCCTGTGCGGCCGGGAAGTACCGCGGCGAAGGGGCCGCGGCAGGCTACGGCGAAGGTCTCCGGCGGGGCAGTTGTGGTCGAGGATGCCGGCGCGGAAGAGGGTGGGGGGCTCGAACAGACAGAGGTGGCAACGACCGGTGCGAAAATGTCCGCCAAGCAGCTGCGCGAGCTGACGGTAACGAGCCTGAGGAAGATGTATGTGCAGGTTGTGGGGCGGCCGACGAAGAGTTCAAACAAGCGCTACTTGGTCTGGAAAATTCAGCAGGCGCAGCAGGGAAAGGTGCCAGTCGGGCCGCGGCAGACTCAGGCCTCGGCCGGGCCGCTGAAGGTGTTGCCGTTGCGTATGCAAGTGGAGTTGGTGGATGCGCTCGACGATGTGCGTGTGCGGCATGGGATGAAGTCGCGGATGGCGTTGTTTCGGGCGGCGTTGGAGATGTATCTGACGAGTCTCGAGGAGCATGCGGCGGCTGGGTTGGTTCGGCGGTAGCGGGCCGGTGGGTTCCGCCCGGGTGTGCTCGGGCGGGTGCTTTTGGTGCGCCCAGCATGGGCGTCGACTTGGAGGTGAAAGTCCTCCCCTGAGCAGGTCACAGCGAAGGAAGGGAAACCCAACGGCGTGGCGGTGACAAAGCGTCGGAAGGAAGGGTGAAACGAACACGTGGGCCGATGAACAAGAACCGGATACGAGGCGGCGGGAACCGGGGCGAGTGGGCCAATGACCACGAAGCTCCCGTGACCAAAGGGACCCGACGTACATCCGGCGGTCGTGCGTGGAAGGTCGACGTTCTTACCTCCTCGCGGAAGTTCTCGACCAGGGCGTCGAGCTCACTGCGGATCCAGTCGGGCCACGTTCGTTCAGCTCCACGAGCTGCTGGAATTGCTCGCCTGCGCATAGTTCGTGGCACACAGGCTTCCTTCGATCTTGTGCTCAGGTGATGCTCAACGCGAAGAAGCACGGTGTGCACGTGAACGTAGCGCGCATCCCGGGGATGCTCGCCAAACACAGGCTCACTAGCGTAGCGACCATGAATCTGCCGTGGGAGGGCGTGGCCCTGCCGCGCTTCGGCGCGCGTGGGACCTGAACCCGGTGCGCGCGCGCAGGATTACCCCGACGGCCTCGGACGTGAGGTGCAACCAGGTAGCAAACTGTTGCTCACTGCCCACTATGAGCTCTCGGCCGGTGCGGCACCTGATCAGAGCGTACTGCGGTTTAAACTTGACGAATCGGTCGCTACAAAAGTCGAAGGGCTCGCCGTTGTCAACCCGTTGTGGACGACAGGCAAGGCAATGCTGATCCCCGCAGGCGACCCTGAAGTCACCTACAGCTACAACTACGACCCCTCGGCATGGTTTAACCTCGGCCGCCCAATTAAAGTCCACGATGTAGCTTTGCATATGCATGAGTGGGGGACCTCGGCCACACTCGGAGTGCTGCGCGCCAACGGCACTGTCGACTGTCTACTGCACATTGAGGAGTGGGACTTCGACTGGCAGGGCGAGTACTTCCTCGAGCAGCCCGTCGAGTTGACCCTCGGAGACCGGCTGTTTGTCGAGTGTACCTTCGACAACAGCGCAGCTAATCAGCCAGATGGGCAAGAGCCACAGGACCTATGGTGGGGGGACGACAAGGAAATGTGCATCGGTTCCCTGTTGATCTCGAGTTGAATCATTTCGCCGGCCCGCCCCGCTCATGCTCGTCGAGCCACGCCTCAACTTTGGCAAGTTCACTCACCTTGCCAGCGTTTTGTAACTCCTCCCTTGCTTGGCGTGCCAGTTCCCGGGCAAGCGAGCGAGTTTCACGGTTGGGCCACAGTAGCTGCGCCTGAGCAAAGTATATCTTCGCAAGCATCGCCGGCCCACCATTGGCTCGTTTGCCAACCGTGACAGCCCGCTCTAGGGCGGCACGTGCATTGTCGATTTTTCGCAGGTTTCCAAGCACAACGCCGAGATCCGCGAGTGCCTCGGCATAGTCCAGACCGTTCGGATCAACTTTTTCAAACACATCGGCAGCTCGCGCATAATAAACCCTTGCATTTACATATGAATGTTGTTCATTGTACGCTTTTGCGATACTGTGCAGCAACTCCCCGACCTTTGGATGGTCTTCTCCGAGTGCCGCCTGATTGAGCTGGAGCGTCCGTTCGTAGTAAACTTTTGCATCCTCATACAATCCTTGGGTTGTATGGACGTCACCTAACGTCTGCAGTAACTTTGCCACACTTGGATGGTCGTCCCCGTGCGTCATCACGAAAATTCGCAGCGCCCTCTCGAGGTACGCCTTCGCCTCATTCGTCGCTCCCTTACCAATAAGAGCATTGCCGAGGTCGACCAACAAGCTCGCTACATTTGGGTGGTCTTCACCGTGTGTAGCCACCAATATTCTAAGCGCCTTTTCGTACTCCACCTTCGCCTCGTCAAAGGCGCCCTGCTTGTAGTGGAGCCCACCGAGATTGCTATGTGTACTCGCCAGAGAGGGATGGTCTTCACCCAACAGCTTGCTGCGGATCTTCGCGGTCCGTTCGATATAATCCCTCGCTTTCGTGTACGCTCCCAACTGCGTATATACACGACCTAGATTGTTGAGTGGTTTGGCTGTGTCTGGGTGGTATTCCCCGAGCGTGCGTTGCTGGATCTCCAACGCCCGTACAAAATGGTCGACGGCTTCATCATGCGCCCCTCAACAGCATAAACGATACCTAGATTATTGAGGGCACTGGCCACATCGGGGTGTTCTTCACCAAGTGCCTGCCGACGAACATCGAGTGCTTTTTGGTAGTACTCTTTCGCCTTCCCGAGTTCTCTTCGATCAAAATAGAGCGTACCAAGGTTTTTAAGCTGGTCGGCGCGGCGGACAGCATTTTGGGGAACACCGGCACGATCGAGGAGCACTTTCTCGAGCTTCCCCCACAGGACACCTTCGTCAAAGTGTGCCCGACGATGCCCCACAACCCACGCCCGTTCCCCCGCTGCATCGGCAGCTAGCTCCTCCTCACCTGCGGTCCTCGCTGCCAAAAAGGCCTCGTCCGAAGCTCCTTGTGCCGATGTATAGTCACCTAGCTCGTCGTAGAGCCTGCTCCGGGCCAGTGCGGCGGCAGCCTGAAGCGGTCCCCATCCCAACTCGTTCGCCTCCTGTTGCACCTGTTGAGCGAGCGCGATCCCTTCTCGATAGCGACCTAGCGAGTAGAGCATCGCTACCTTTGCCAAATGTTTTCGCAATCGCCGTACCACAACACGCGCCCGCTCTCCCTCCGGAGGAACTTGACGGTGCATCAATCGTCCTTCGTCCAAACACAACATCGGGTGTGGCAGCCGGCTCGCAGCACGCCTTGCAGAACTCCCTCAGCACCTGGCCCCGGCCGGGCTATTTGATCGACTAGAAATTCGAATCGGTCACGGCCTTCGTCCATGCACGCTTGCACCCGCTCGCGGTACCTTGTGGCTCTCCCGTGTCTTTTTTGTGCACGGTCGTGGCAAGACAGATCTCCTCGCGCGTCTTTTTCCATGTCACAGCATACTCGTCAAGCCATGGCATCACCCGCTCGCCTGCCCCCTTGGCGTAGCTCACCCCTGTAGCCTCGAGTCCTGCGCCCATCGCCTTGCGCGCGCCGGGCCAAGCGAGCGCGACCCCGCGGGCCGCGTTGTAGCTCGGCTTGTAGTCGAGGTCGTGGTTGGGGCCGCTGAGGATCTCGAGCAGCGTCCAGCGAAAACTCGGCGGCGCGTCGGCGAGCGGCTCGAGATCGTGCCCGCGGTCACGCAGCCACCTCCGCATGTGTTTCTCGATCTTCTTGGTCCGGATGTAGGCGTTGCGCTCCGGGCCGCAGCTCGCCAGCTCGCCGCTCCGGTACTGGCGCTCGCGGGCTTTGAAGGGCGGCCTGAGCACGCGCTCGGCGTGCGCGAGCAGGCGCGGGAGCGTCAGCTCGAGCGTCGCGTGTCGTGGCCTTCTCGCCGGCCGCTCCTCCTTCTTCACGTCCGACGACGCTCACGCTCGCCTTTGCGCCCCTTGCGCATCCACTCCCACGTCACCGTCGCTCGCCCTCCCAACGCCGTTTGCCACTTGATTTCGCTTAAGCGCTCGCCAAGCGCGTACGCGTCATCGCGGTGATGCCCGATATCGAGCGGTTGTCCGTACCGCGAAGCCATCCGAAACCCGTGTACTCCGACGACCAGATCGAACAGCTCGTCGGGCCGGCGCCCCTGTGGACGGGGACACGGGTTGCACAGTCGCCCGCCTCGATCTCCGCGGCGGGGGCGTTCATCGCGGGCCATGCGAAACTGGTCGGCCGGCGATTGTTGCAACGCGTGAGCGGCCAACGAACGGGACACGGTCACCGGCTACGGCCGACCCGCTACGCGCCGTCTCTCTCAATCCCGCGCTCTCGCCGATCCACAGCTTCCGGGCATGCCTCGTTGAGCTTCGCGGCCGCCAGCGACTGACGCGCTACGAGTCGAGACCATCGTCGCTACGGCAGAGAAACGCAGACAGAGCGCGCGCGGGGGCCGTATCGCCGAAGATTCGGCCATGACCATCACGTAGGCGATCACTCACCGACCGCCGGTATATCGGGTCGCGTCCGAGCCTTACGGCGAACTCGACATACTCACGCTTGTTCGCCGCCACGAGCTCACCGACCCCGGCCTGCTCGAGAAGCCCCTGAGACATTCGCGCCTGGTGGGCGACGCCCGCGTGCGTCACGACCGGTAGTCCGAACGCGATCGAGTCGATCGTCGTCAGCGCCCCCGACCACCCAATCGAGTCCAGGAATACATCCGCGACCCTATACAGGCTCAGGTACCTGGCACGCGGGGACTGCCGCGGTAGGAAGATGACCTGTTCGCGGGAATCGAGCCCTCGCAGTGTGAACGCGCGATCGAGTCGCGCTCGCAGAATCTCGTCGATCTCGGCGCTGTAGCACCCGCCGATCAGGACTAGCTTCGAATGCGGTACCTGGCTCAGCACCGCGGGCCAGAGCTCATCGAAGCGTGGTAGCAGCTTCGCGGTGGCCTGCCAGCACAAGTACACCACGGCATCCTCCTCTAGACCGAAGTCCCGCCGCGTGTATGTCGCTTCGTCCACGGGAGGAACTTCGACACACAGCCCGATCCCCGGCAGCTTAACGAGCTGCTCCGTATAGCGCTCGGCGGCGCTCTCGCTCTCCATTCGCTCACATGAGAAAAACCAGTCCACCGTCTTGAGGCCCGAGGTCACGGAATGCGCCATCATGCATCCAACGCGCGGCGCTAGGCGCATCGCCGCGATCACGGTAAGAAACGGCGCTATCCCTAGGTCCGGAATCAGCAAGACGTGGAGCTCATCCGCACGCACTACCCGACGGATTTCATCGAGATCCTGCGGGATGATCCGAAAGCGATCGCAATCTCCCGCGACCTCGTAGGTGACATGATCGGCGACGCCGAGCTGATAGCCGATGAGTTCGATCGATTCTCGATCGAGACCGTCCATCCATCCTCGGTAAATCTCGACACGCCCCCACGCGCGCATAGAGTCGGACAAGACCCCCACGCGGATGCGGCCACGATCATCGCGCGGCGGCACTGGCGGTCGCGTCGCCGCATCGGGATACCTAGAACGCACGATGAGTTCGACGAGTTCGCCGTACTGACGCTGGAGCTGGTGATCGGGAATGCACTGGTATTGGAGGTAGAAGTTGACGTGATCGAGGAGACCTGACAGCGCATCACTGCGCTTCGCGTCGCTCCACGACCGAACTTCGTCGCCGAGGCGTTTCAACTCCTCCTCGAATCGCGCGCGCGCGCGACGTAGCTCCCCCTCGCTCCGATATACGATGGGGAGCGTCAGCGCGGCTTTGAGCCTAAAGAAGAACTCGCTCGGAAATCGCTCCACCGCGAGCGTCGCCGTGGCGATCGCATCATCCGTACGCCCAAGATGATGAAGGAGTGCGTACAGCCTCCGCGCGGCCATCGGCGTCGCCTCCGCTCGCGCAAACGCTCGCTGTAGGGTCGCTACAGCCTCAAGATAGTCATCAAGCGCTCGGTGGCACTCCGCGAGGCGCAGGAGCAGCACTTCGTTCTCGGTGCCGCGCTCCAGCGCTTCGATGTACTCCCCGCGTGCGGCCGCGTAGTCCCCCTCGAGAAATCGCGCGTGCCCGAGGTGAATGGCTGCTGAACGCTCGCTACCGCGTTGCCGCAGGAGCATTCCGAGGTTGTGGTGAGGCCCCGGTAGGTTCGGCGAGCGTGAGATCGCATCACGAAACGCGTCAATCCCCTCCTCGACTTGGCCCGCCATAACGAGCGAGTTACCGAGGTTTAGGTGTGCGGCCCAGTCGTCGGGTGCAAGCGCGATGGCTTGCCTCGCGTAGTCGGCAGCCAAAACATAGGAACCCTGAGACATTTCGATACGCGAGAGTTCGAGCATCGCGGACGAGAGTTCAGGGTCACGCGCCAGGGCTAGCTTCAGCGCCGTTATCGCGCGGTCGGTGCGCCCGGCTCGGTCCTCGGCGATCCCAAGCAAGAACTGCGCGTCTGCGTCATCGAGAAGCGTCACGGCCTCGGTGAGACGCTCAATCGCGCGCTCGTTCCGACCGAGCGCGAGATCGATCCGGCCGAGTCGCTTCAGGAGCGTTCCGCGCTGAGGCGCGCGCTTCAGCGCCATTTCGAACAGCGCCTCGGCGCGTCGCGTTCGCCCCCTAAGCGCGTCTTTCATCGCGGGAGAAAGCGCGCCACCGTGGCAGAGTAGATCGAGCGCTCCATCCAGCGCGCGCGCGTTGTTCAGGATTGTATCGGTCGACGGGTCTGGCATGTTCCTTCGCCCTGCCGCGATCGTACTCTCTGCCTACGAGAAAAGCCCCAGCGTCACGCCAACGATCGCAGCGTAGACTCCTGGGCTTCTTTGTCGTTCAAGCGCGGTGCTCAGTGATACGTCGGTCCACAAACGGTGCGGCTACTCGCCTCGAGACAGACGGTGCGGCTGCTCGCCTCAATGCAGACGGTGCGGCTGCCCGCCTCAATGCAGACGGTGCGGCTGCTCGCCTCGATGCAGACGGTGCGGCTGCCAGCCTCGATGCAGACGGTGCGGCTGCTCGCCTCAAGGCAGACTGTGCGACTGTTCGCCTCCAAGGCCTCAGCTCCAGCGCGTACGATCGATCTAGCGTACTGAGTCGAGTCAAGCCCTCCCGCGACACGAAGTAAACTTCCTAAATTCTCCATTGGTCCTCCTCCCTCGCGCATAAGCGTAGCGGTGAAGCAGACGTGTCGCAAGATGTGTTTGAACGTGCATTTATGAGCAGGTTTTTTCATTCGGTCGAAAGCGAGCGCTCGAACGCGCGCGTTGTCAGCACCGCTGGGTACCTGTATATTCGCTACATGACCGGCCGACCGGGCCAGAAGCGGAGATGTCGACGTGCGGCGAACCCTCGTAACGGGAGCAGGCGGGTTTATCGGCGGCCACTTGGTCAAGCGGCTGCACCGTGAAGGCCATTGGGTTCGGGGGGTCGATCTGAAGCGGCACGAGTTCGTGCCATCGGTGGCGGATGAGTTCGTCATCGGCGATCTCCGCGACGCGAGGGTCTGCGCTGACGCGGTGCGCGACGTGGATGAGGTGTTCCAGCTCGCGGCCGATATGGGCGGCGCGGGCTTCGTCTTCACCGGTGATAACGACGCGGACATCATGCACAACTCGGCGTTGATCAACCTGAACATGGCGCGCGCGTGCGCCACCGCGAAGACGCAGGCCGTCCTCTTCACGTCTTCGGCGTGCATCTACCCCGAGCGAAACCAGCTCGACCCCGAGAACCCCGAGTGCTCGGAGGAATCCGCCTACCCCGCGGCGCCCGATAGCGAGTACGGATGGGAGAAGCTGTTCAGCGAGCGCGTCTATGAATCCTTCGCGCGCAACCACGGCGTCACCGTTCACGTGGCGCGGCTGCACAACATCTTTGGTCCAGCGGGGACGTGGCGAGGGGGGCGTGAGAAGGCTCCGGCCGCCATCTGCCGGAAGGTCGCCCATGCCGAGGATGGTGGCGAGCTCGAGATCTGGGGCGATGGAGAGCAAACCCGCTCGTTCCTGTACGCGGACGAGTGTATCGAGGGCCTCCTACGTCTCATGCGGAGCGACTTTCCCGGCCCGGTGAACATCGGCTCGGAGGAAATGATCTCGATCAATGACCTCGCGCGGATGGTTATGGAGATCGCGGGCAAGCGTCTTGAGCTCAAGCACGTCGCCGGGCCGCAGGGCGTACGCGGCCGAAACTCCGACAACCGGCTCATTCGTCGCGAACTCGGCTGGGCTCCGTCGGCGACGCTGCGCGCTGGGATGGAGACCACGTACCGCTGGATCGCAGACCAGGTCGAGAACGCCCGCTCGACGTCACCGACGTAGGTAAACAAGAGCATGCTCCAGTCAAGAAAGCACCTCGTCCTCGGTTCTCGCGGACAGCTCGGCGGTCACCTCATGGACTTCCTCGCACGCGCATCGGAGGAGGCGAGCGCCTTCGATATCCTTGACGGCGAGCACTACGATCTGCGGACACGGGGCAACACCGCGCTCGCCGAGCGTCTCGCCGAGGCCGACTTTGTCTACTTCCTCGCGTTTGACGTCGGCGGCGCGCGGTACTTGAAGAAGTATCAGGACACCTTCGAGTTCATCGACAATAACGCTCGGCTGATGAGCGCGGCCTTCGACGCGCTCCGGCGGTCCGGGGCGCCGTTCATCTTCGCCTCGAGCCAGATGTCGAACATGATCTCCTCGCCCTACGGCTTGCTGAAGTCAATCGGAGAGCGCTACACGAGCGCGCTCGGCGGCCTCAGCGTGAGGTTGTGGAACGTCTATGGCTATGAGGCCGATCTCGACAAATCACACGTGATCACGGACTTCATCCTCAAGGCTCAACATCACGGCGCGATCGAGATGCTGACCGATGGCAGCGAGCAGCGTCAGTTCCTGTTCGCGGAAGACTTCTGCGACTGCATGCTGCGGCTGTCACGTCTGTATGGGCAGATTCCGCGAGACGCCCCGCTCCACGTCTCGAGCTTCGAGTGGACGGACGTCTACTCCATCGCGCAGATCGTATCGGAGCTCGTCGGTGGGGCCGATATCATCCGAGGCCGTGGGGGGGACACAGTGCAGGCCGACGCGCGAAATCAGCCGGACCCCTGGATCCTCCAGCACTGGAGACCATCGACCACGCTGCGTGACGGGATCCGCCAGTTGGTGGACGCCTACGCAGCGCGCCCCCCCCTCAACTTAACGACGCGAGCGAGACGAGGATTCGTTTAGATATGGAGACGGTTAGAAGCCTGTGGATAGGAGCGCCGCTGACGACGGTCGAGCTGCTGTGTCTCCGCTCGTTCGTAGCGAACGGTCACGACTTCCACCTCTACTCTTATGAGGATCTCGGCGAGCTCCCCGATGGGGTTACGAGAAAAGATGCGTCCGCGATTATCCCGCGGAGCCGCGTTTTCTCGTCGCACGGCGGAACCTTCGCAATTTTCGCGGATATGTTCCGATACAAGCTCCTATACGAGCACGGTGGCTTCTGGGTCGATATGGACGTCGTGTGTCTACGTCCGCTCGAGTTTGAGCGCGATCACGTATTCGCGTCCGAGAGAACCAAGGACGGGTCGCATCAGCTCGTAAACTGCGTACTCAAGGCCCCGCGCGGCTCCCAGATCATGGAGTTGGCGTACCGCTTCTGCGCGGCGAATCCGATCGCAGAGCAGCCCTGGGGCGCGTCCGGTACAATACTGCTCACTGAACTCCTAGCCCAGCACCAGCTGAGCGATCGCGTGGTCGCGCCCGAGGTCTTCTGTCCCGTTGACTGGTGGGACACGGCGCTATTTCACAGCTCTGCGCTGAGCGATCGCCAACTCGCTAGCAGCCATGCGGTCCACCTCTGGAACACCTGGTGGGGCCGAAATAGTCTGGATAAGGACCGCGCGTCCGTCAACTCGCTATATGGGAGGTTACTGGCACGATACGGCTTGGGATACTGAGTGATCCGCAGTAATCTCGTCGCGCGCACAAATAGAAGAATGGTCTTCTCGGGATGAATACTACACCACCGTCTCATCCGCGCGCACCTTGCTCTCTTTGTAAACTGAGCATAGGCTACGAGCACAAATTCGCCGGCGCTCTAGCCGCTTCCGAATTGGTCAATGAAAAAATCTAGCAACATTGTCATATGCGGCTTCCCAAGAAGTGGAAGTACACTTCTCTACTCCTTGCTAATGCAGACTGTGAGTTCACACTGGTTCCCCGAAGGGGAATACGGCTACCCTGCAATGTTAGCCGCCTCCAAGGGACGCAATTTTGACCCAGAGGTAAAGCTAAACAGAGATTTCCACAGTCCTTTCTCTGACATTTTTAACCAGCCTTACCTCGGCAAGAACGTGTCAGACTGCGCCTTTATTAGCAAGCAGCCGTACGACATCTTTCGAGCGCGCGACGAGATCATTCCCGACGAAGTCTCGCTAATAGTAACGATCAGAGATTTAAGAGATATCCTACTATCAAAACATAGCACAGTAACAGATATGGGCGTCGACGACTACTTCATAGATGCAGACTGTAAATATATCTGGAGAAACCATGAGGACCTCAGAAAAAAGGGGCCGGGACTATTAGCATACGCAGACGCTATTAACGCCGTTTCTCGTCGTCGCCGCCAGAAAGACATGAAGAATATTTTTATCTGTCGTTACGAGCGATTGGTAACCGAACCAAACAACGTCCAAAGTGAACTGTCCACGCTCGGCATTTCCTACCAAGAAAACCGAAGATTCACCGACTGGGACACCCTGGCCAAGAGTCACCAACTAGAGAAATACCACAGATTCAGAGCTCTTGGAGAGGTGCGCAGCATAGACAAACAAAGCATGTATAGATGGAGAAGGCCAGAGAATTCTGAGCGCATAAACGACCAACTCTCAAAACATCCTGAACTAAAACGACATCTTGAAAATTTTGGATACATTGACAAATGACCGCAAGAGCGTGTCTCTGCCCGTGACCACGGGCGGGCGCACAGCACCTGCCCCTCACCGCGGACCTGCTTACCGGCATGTCGCTGGTGCCGTCACTTTCCCTAGACCATATGGAGTGACCGGCTCGCGGTCGTCGAGGATCCTCATCTTGCCGCCGCACTTCGAGCAAACCGTCACGTCGACGGCGAAGACCCTGGCGAGGAGGCGTATAGGAACTTTGATCCGTGAAAAACGTCTGGGTTGGTCTCGGCGACCGACGCGCCGTAGGCGAACTTGAGCCAAACGCGGGGTGTAGACAGGCGAGGGAGCAACCCGAAGGGGGCTGGGGGCGAAAATGGGGCTCACAGTAGGGCAAAAATGCGCGCGAGGGTGACGGTGTGATCCGGCGAGGGTACACAAGTCCCAGCCGCGTCAACAACGTGGAGAGCGGGAAACGAGCACGTGACCGGGTCAGCCGGCGAGGATGGGGAGTTGTTGGGGCGGTGTCGGCCGTGGCGGGGCGCGAGCGCCGTGGAGGTGGAGGGCGATTTTGTCTGGGTCGGTGACCGCGTCGAGCATGCGCATGGGACCCTGGCACTTCGGGCAGGTGGAGATGTCTATCTTGAAGACGCGGGCCAACAGCTTGGCCCATGGGACCCGATGCGGCGGAGATTCTGCGACCTGACCCAAGGTACCGATGCAGGCGAACTCTTGCCCGGCACGCTGCTCGAACAACGACAGTTGGCGGGGCTCATCGGCCGCGGTTTTCGGGGTCATGCGGGGCCTCAACTTGTGACGATTGGCGAGCACACCGTAGTAGCGCACCAAGTGAAAGCGCGGGGGCGGAACGAGGGCAGCAAGGCGGGCGAGGAAGGTCTCTGGAGATGTCGGTGAAAGTGGCGCCTTGGCGAGTCGGCTGCTTGAAGTACATCCGAACCTGTCCGTCGGGCAATGCCTTGACGGCGTCCTGGGCGAACGGAGGGCGCAGCATGTAGCGACACAGACGCTCGAGACGACGACGGTCGCGGCCGTCGACGGTGGTAGCGGCGTGGACTTGCATGCCATAGGCGGCAACGGTCATGGGTTTGGGACGGGGGCTTCGGCGACGAGACGGAGCTGGCGACGGTTTGCTAGCTGAACGCAGGCGCCAATACCCGCGTCGGGCTCGGTCGCCGGCTCGTCGAGCGCTGCGGCGAGGTCACGGTGGACTGCCACCAATACCCGAACGAGGTGGTCTTCGGTGAGCGCTCCGGTTGGAAGGAATCGAGGCCGACCTTCGGCGAGTTCCTCGAAACAGCCGTCCGTCACAAGACAATGCAGATGCACGAACAGGCCCAGGTCGTTGCGAAAGCGCTGGACAACACAGAGAACTCCGGGGTGCAGTACACGTGAGCTGGAGAGCTCATGCTCGCGCTTGACCTGCCGTCGCAGCGCCTGCGTGACCCGGTTCGTGAAGCTCCGGCACACCTGTCCCACAAGCTCTTTGTCGTAGCCCAGCCGCACGGCCAGCGGACCGGGAAAGCTCAGCACCCACTGGCGATACGGCACCGCCGGCAGTCGGTGGTCGACGAGCAGCGCCGCTGTCTCGCACATTCTTCGACCCATGCACAACGGACACGTCCCCCGCCCTTTGCAACTAAACGGCACTCGAACCTGCTCCCCGCACTGCCTACACGCGAGCAACAGGAAACCCTGGTCGAAGTCACCACAGGTCGTGAACGCCTCGAGCTCGGCGCGCCGCGCACGAGGACGAGCGCGTCGCTCTCCTGCGTCGTCCGCGGGACGTACTCGCGCTGGGCCGGACTGCGAGCCACCCGCCTCGCCCATGCGCCCGCCGAGCCAACCCCCGAGCCCAGTCCTCGCGCCTACTTGCCGCTTACCTCTCCCTGTCCGCGGCCCGCTCCCCGGCCACCTGGCTCCCCACCTACCGCCCTCGCCCGTCGGCAGCGCGAGTTGATGAAGAAAGCGGACCTAGGTGCGTACGATGTGCGGACGAACAGCTTCCATTTCCTGACTCCAAGTCATAGGAATCATCTCGGCATGTTCACGTAAGAGTTTGGGTACTTCGAGTCGTGCGTCCGTACCCCACTGGGGATCCGTGAACAAGAATCCATCTTCGGGGTACCACAATGGGGTGATAAAAGAGATAGTGAAGACCTTGTAACACCGTATCTTCGGTGGCCTGCGCGGCGGCGAAATCCCCGATTGTGATGGAGAGGTTGGCCCTCAAGGCTTGTTTGCATGCGTGCGGGGTCGAGTGTCGTTGCGACGGTAACTGCTGGGAGTGCAACAAACTACACCGATACGACCGCCGCGACCCAGGATGTGGATGTGAACCACTTTTATCGCGTCGTCGCTCGAGGTTCAGATGCCAGCATGCTCGCCACATCGGACGCTGTCGGAGAATTTACGGTCGACAGAAGCGACTTCCTGCCCGGCCTGACGTGGAAGGCTCACGCTGCAAAATCTAGCGTCACCCTGAAAGCGCTGGGGTACAAGCTCGTTGAGCAGGTGTTCGAGACGTACGACCGCTTTCGGTGTTCGAGGTACCGCCGACGACACATCGTTCGGAGCATAACTCGACCAGTTCTGGCATGAGTCTTCGGAGAGCTTCGTGCCATCGGGCGCGGTGTTTGTCCATGTCTTGCTACCGGCGGGCGGCAGCTGATCGGGCATTGGTCCTAGACGAGTCCGCGCACGAAGTCAACGATATGATGCGACGCGGTCTAGCGAAGGTTACCATCATTGCTAACTGCTTTCAAGTGACTCGATCACCAGTAGAAACTACACGCAAATCAACTCACCTGCCCACACTCTGGGCACGTGAAGCCCACTGGTCATTAGGCATTCGTGCGGGCAATGCCAAAATATCGCACCCATAGACCCGGTCTTCCCAACCGACACCGCAATCATCTGTCTGTACAAATTCTCCGTTTGGCAACATCGCTACGTAGCGGCGCATAGGAACTTTGATCCGTGAAAAACGTCTGGGTTGGTCTCGGCGACCGACGCGGCGTAGTCGCGCCGTAGGCGAACTTGAGCTGAAGGCGGGGCGTGGACAGGCGAGGGAGCAACCCGAAGGGGGCTGGGGGCGAAAATGGGGCTCACAGTAGGGCAAAAATGCGCGCGAGGGTGACGGTGTGATGCGGGGCGGGTACAGAAGTCCCAGCCGCGTCAACAACGTGGAGAGCAGCTGCCCGGGCCGAGGGTCGCGGCGAGTAGCCCCGGAGACCAGCTCGCAAAAAAGCGTCCTCCGGGGCGCTTTTTTTGTCGGAGCTTGGAGAACTTCGAGCCGGAGTGATTTGAGCTGTGCGAGCGGCTCCGTTTGCGTTTTAATTGTCGCGTAGGTTGAAAACCTGAATCGGGGTGTCGCGGTGTCGTGGGCCAAACGAACAATCGCCGAGCTACTCGCCGGCAATGTCAGCAAGTGTCGACCACACGGAGGGTCGATGCGCGGACGGATCAACAGCGGCCAGCTCGTGACGCTAGACCCCGCTCGCATCCCCGAGGTGGGTGATGCCGTGTTGTGCCGTGTCCGTGGCAACGTCTACCTGCATCTGGTCAAGGCCATCCAGGGGCACGGTGAAAAGCGTCGCTACTTGATCGGCAATAACCTCGGCAAGATCAACGGCTGGACTGCGACGGTCTACGGCGTGGTCACGAAGGTTGAGTGAGGCTATGCAAGTCTGAGAAGCGCAAACCGAGGCCAGTGTCCCGACCTCGGTTTGGTTTGTGACGAGTCTATTCGTAGATGAACGAACCGACGAAGAAGTCGCTGTAGACACCCATGCACGCTTCTCCCGGGACGTCGGAGCAGTCCGGCTCATTGAGCATGCCCTGACCGTAAATCGCCCCGTGGACCGGGCCGAGGTCGACGTCGTTGCCCGACGACATGTTGCGTGCCGGGCCGACCATGATGCCGTGGAGGCTGAGATCAATGGTGACGAACTCGTTTTGACCGTGACCGTTGATCTCCTCCGGCGGCTGGTAGGAACCTGCGAGCAGGTCGGTTTTCATATCGATGGCCTCGATCTCGACGACATCGGGTTCGACGCTGCTCTGCTTCAGGATCGCACGGTGCTCCTCGGCGAACTGCCCATCAGCGGTTTTCAGCAGCATGGTGACCTCGACAAACAGATAGCTCTGTCCAGTACACGAGGGCTCGTCGCCGACGTGCTGACGGCTGGTGATGTCACCGTCGGTGTAGACGACATCGATGTCCATGCCGGTGGTCGCCCCGCTGTCGTAGGTGAGGTTCCCGGCCTGTGGTTCGACGATGGCGAGCAGCGCGACCGCGCTCAAACCATTGAGGTCGACCTCGTCGTAGGCAAGTGATTCTTCCGACCACCCACAATCATCCTCGCCGCTGGTGTCGCCCGTCTCAGCCGGTTCGCCGCCACACTCGGCGAGGCACGATTCAAGCGAGTCGAAGGGCACGACACCATCACAGCCGTTGTAGGCCCACATATAGCATTCGCCGGTTTCCGGGTCGAAAGCCCATGCAGGGATCGCCGCATCACACATGCCGTCGTTGACGGGCACGGACTCGGATTCGGATTCGGTCTCGGGCTCCGCATTCGAGCCGGAGCTGGACGCGGGGTCGCCACAGGCGAGCGTGAGCACAGCACCTAGACTGAGTAGGAGCGGGTTGAGAATAAGATTTTGTAAGTTGTTCATGTCTCCTTGGTTGCAACTACGGCGGTTGAGGTTCACCGCGAGAGACAAATTGTTTGGCGAGCTCGCTATTGCGACGAGCTGGCGGGCCGCAGGTGGTGCGGCCGGTTCACGTTCGGCGACCCGAGCATGAACGTGTTCTCGCGGTCACTGCCGCTGGTGTGTGTCGCTCCACAACCGCCGTCTTCCGTGCTCCCGACAGGTCTGCTACTCCCGGGGCCCGTGACCGAGCCTTCCCTCAACATCGCAGCCGAAGTCGCCCGCCGGCGGACGTTTGCCATCGTCAGCCACCCCGACGCCGGCAAGACCACGCTGACCGAAAAACTGCTGTTGTTCTCGGGGGCGATCCAGCTCGCCGGGGCGGTGCGCTCGAAGAAAGCTGCACGTTCAACCACCTCGGACTGGATGGCGATGGAGCAGGAGCGCGGCATCTCGGTCACGACTTCGGTGATGAGTTTTGAGTACCCCCATCCCGACCATCTCGACCATCCTCCGTGCCAGGTCAACCTGCTCGACACCCCGGGTCACGCCGACTTCGGCGAGGATACCTACCGCGTGCTCACAGCCGTCGACGCGGCCCTGATGGTGATTGACGGGGCCAAGGGGGTCGAGTCTCGGACCGAAAAGTTGATCGAGATTTGCCGCCTACGCGACACACCGGTGGTCACGTTTGTCAACAAGTTCGACCGCGAGTGCATGGAGCCGCTCGAGTTGCTCGACAACATCGAGCAAAAACTCGGCCCAGCTGCTCCTCCATCCGCTTCGCGTCGGTCTTCACCGCTCCAAGTGTGGGCCAGACAGTCTTAAAACCCTTCTCCTGGTAGGAGCGGATGCACTTCTCGATGAACGGGTCGCCGTACTGGTTTTTTGAGTCATATGCCTGTGGCATCCCGCCGTCGAGCCGCGACAACGCTTTCCACGGCAGCGGGGCGTATAGGAACTTTGATCCGTGAAAAACGTCTGGGTTGGTCTCGGCGACCGACGCGCCGTAGGCGAACTTGAGCCGAAGGCGGGGTGTAGACAGGCGAGGGAGCAACCCGAAGGGGGGCTGGTGGCGAAAATGGGCTCACAGTAGGGCAAAAATGCGCGCGAGGGTGACGGTGTGATGCGGGGCGGGTACAGAAGTCCCAGCCGCGTCAACAACGTGGAGAGCGGGAAACGAGCACGTGACCGGGTCAGCCGGGGAGGATGGGGAGTTGTTGGGGCGGGGTCGGGCGTGGCGGGGCGCGAGCGCCGTGGAGGTGGAGGGCGATTTTGTCTGGGTCGGTGACCGCGTCGCGCATGCGCATGGGACCCTGGCACTTCGGGCAGGTGGAGATGTCTATCTTGAAGACGCGGGCCAACAGCTTGGCCCATGGGACCCGATGCGGCGGAGATTCTGCGACCTGACCCAAGGTACCGATGCAGGCGAACTCTTGCCCAGCACCCTGCTCGAACAACGAGAGTTGGCGGGGCTCATCGGTCGCGGTCTTCGGGGTAATGCGGGGCCTCAACTTGTGACAATTGGCGAGGACACCGTAGTAGCGGACCAAGTGAAAGCGCGGGGGCGGAACGAGGGCAGCAAGGCGGGCGAGGAAGGTGTCTCTGGAGATGTCGGTGAAGGTGGCGCCTTGGCGAGTCGGCTGCCTCCTCCGCTTCGCTTCGGCCCTCCGGGTGACTCCCGCACACCACAGCACCAGATGGGCATTTAACGGGAAGCCAAGCTTCCCGCTGCGGAACAGCGGGTGTCAGCAAAACGAGTGCCACTTACTATTTTTCGTGGTTTTGGAACTGGCGAAAATCATAGGATTATCCGTGGTCACGCTTTGTGAGGGATACACAGGCGTCGCCCTCACGAACCGTGATTGAAATTCACCTGTTTTCCATCGATCAGAGTGGCTCTGCTCACCGGATGCCGTTCGGTATCGGAATCGTAGCCTCATAAGCTAAACAGTAGACTCAAAGAGGACTTCAGGAAGGCTCTCCGATTGCAAGAGGCCCGTCGTTGTCCTTGTGTACGTTTGGCAAAGCCCGATGATTTTACTCTGATCGCCAAAGCGCAGTTTTTTTCGTTCTATTTCACTAAGCTGCTCAAAAGCATTGTCGCAATATCCATAGGTTGAGAGGAAGAGGCCGGCGTTGCGTTGTTCTTTGACGATTACTTTTAAGAAATTGCGAAGGTGGCCTCCGCCAACTCGCTGCTGCGATCGCCAGTGCTTGAGTTCGACAATGTAATCGCGCCGTTTGCCCTTTACAGTACACTGCAAGACAATGTCTTTGCCCCCGTCCTTGCTTCCTGGGGTTAGCTCCACTGAAAATCCAATTCCGGCAAAGACCTCTGCCATTACACGTTCAATGTCGCGCCACTCGAGTTCATCTAGGACATTGGGGTTTTTGGCAATCATCTTCGCAAATCGGCCACTGGTCTCCGCTAAAATTAGTTGAACTTCTTCCGCGAGAGAGGTGTCTTCCACAATCTTAAGGCGTTCTACCCACGCCTCGAGAGTGTCGAGATCCGCGAGTTCAATCTCGATGGGAAGACTACGTTCCGCTGCCTGCCGCGCTGCGGATGAGATTTTTTTATTGGTGAGAAGTAGTGAGCGACCGATATTGGCCATCGTCGCCGCTCCAATTAGTTTCCGGATCTCAGCTAGGCCGACTCCGCGATTTTTGTTCCCATATTTAAATTCGATTGCTATCCTATTATCCTTGTTTTGACTTGATCGTTGGGACACCACGAAGTCAATACCGCCGTCATCTGCGTCGAAACGACCTGTATGCTCAACCTCGTATCCTGCGTCGGCTAGAAGTTCTTTGAGGACAGAAGAGATTTTGGATTCCGCCTCTGCGGGAGAAATTGATCCTGAACCGGACCTAAGAACGCTTAGTTCAGTTCTCAGACGCTCTCGGCTCTCGCTGTCCATGAGAGTTTCTTACTACCCAAGCTATGGGCACGAAACACAAATCGACTCAGCGTTCACCGTTAGGTTTGTCCGCGGCTCCGCCCTGGCTCCAGCACCCGAGGCGCCCCGCGTACTCATCACCCAAGAAAAAGCCCCACGATCTCAATAGTTTAGGAGCAACGGCCCGTCCTGTCGGGTGTTTGCGAGATCGCGGGGATCAGTTCTCCCGAAGCCCGACCTCTATGTTGGCGTTGTGATCGCGTCTTTGCTGCGCATACGAGGCACCTCTCACCGACTCTTCCGAGGCGGTTCGCCCGCGACGGTGGCGCTCTATGCCGCCGCGAGCTCGACGCCGCCGCGCTCGCCGAGCCACCCGCGGGCCGTCCCCGCGAACTCGAGCGCCGGCCGCTCTCGCGAGCTCGCGCCTCTACCCCCGCTCGCGTTCCTCCGGACGTTTGCTGAACCGGACCCCCTCGCCCTGTCCGTTGGACTCTACGAAGGCGATCCCAGCTTCGGCGAACGTCCTTCGGAGAAGCTCGAGAGTTGACCCGTGGGGGTTCGTCTCGCCGTTTTCGAGGCGGATGATCGTCGTCCGTCCAACCTTCGAAGCGGTCGCAAGCTGGTCGAGACCTGCCATTGACTCTGCTCGACTCGTTCGAGGACGTTACTAGTCAATGAGTTGTGACGAGCGTTTCGGGCAACTCGGGCAACTTGCCTGTGAACTAAGTCGGGGGTTCAGCACCACACAGCTCGAGAGCGAGCTCCATTCCCTCTCGAAAAAATGGAACGTAGTCGTCGGCACACTGGCTCCCGTGTACGGCATGTTTGATGTCGTGGTGAAGGAAGTGCTCAACGTCGGAATGCGTATAGGAACTTTGATCCGTGAAAAACGTCTGGGTTGGTCTCGGCGACCGACGCGCCGTAGCCGCGCCGTAGGCGAACTTGAGCCAAACGCGGGGTGTAGACAGGCGAGGGAGCAACCCGAAGGGGGCTGGGGGCGAAAATGGGGCTCACAGTAGGGCAAAAATGCGCGCGAGGGTGACGGTGTGATCCGGCGAGGGTACACAAGTCCCAGCCGCGTCAACAACGTGGAGAGCGGGAAACGAGCATTCGACCGGGTCAGCCGGGGAGGATGGGGAGTTGTTGGGGCGGGGTCGGCCGTGGCGGGGCGCGAGCGTCGTGGAGGTGGAGGGCGATTTTGTCTGGGTCGGTGACCGCGTCGCGCATGCGCATGGGACCCTGGCACTTCGGACAGGTAGAGATGTCTATCTTGAAGACGCGGGCCAACAGCTTGGCCCATGGGACCCGATGCGGCGGAGATTCTGCGACCTGACCCAACGTACCGATGCAGGCGAACTCTTGCCCGGCACGCTGCTCGAACAACGAGAGTTGGCGGGGCTCATCGGCCGCGGTCTTCGGGGCAATGCGGGGCCTCAATTTGTGACGATTGGCGAGCACACCGTAGTAGCGGACCAAGTTGAAGCGCGGGGGCGGAACGAGGGCTGCAAGGCGGGCGAGGAAGGTGTCTCTGGAGATGTCCGTGAAAGTGGCGCCTTGGCGAGTCGGCTGCTTGAAGTACATCCGAACCTGTCCGTCGGGCAATGCCTTGACCGCGTCCTCGGCGAACGGTGGGCGCAGCATGTAGGGACACAGACGCTCGAGACGGTGACGGTCGCGGCCGTCGACGGTGGTCGCGGCGTGGACTTGCATGCCATAGGCGGCAACGGTCATGGGTTTGGGACGGGGGGCTTCGGCGACGAGACGGAGCTGGCGACGGTTTGCTAGCTGAACGCAGGCGCCAATACCCGCGTCGGGCTCGGTCGCCGGCTCGTCGAGCGCTGCCGCGAGGTCACGGTGGACTGCCACCAATACCCGAACGAGGTGGTCTTCGGTGAGCGCTCCGGTTGGAAGGAATCGAGGCCGACCTTCGGCGAGTTCCTCGAAACAGCCGTCCGTCACAAGACAATGCAGATGCACGAACAGGCCCAGGTCGTTGCGAAAGCGCTGGACAACACAGAGAACTCCGGGGTGCAATACACGTGAGCTGGAGAGCTCATGCTCGCGCTTGACCTGCCGTCGCAGCGCCTGCGTGACCCGGTTCGTGAAGCTCCGGCACACCTGTCCCAGAAGCTCTTTGTCGTAGCCCAGCCGCACGGCCAGCGGACCGGGAAAACTCAGCACCCACTGGCGATACGCCACCGCCGGCAGTCGGTGGTCAACGAGCAACGCCGCTGTCTCGCACATTCTTCGACCCATACACGACGGACACGTCCCCCGGCCTTTGCAACTAAAAGGCACTCGAATCTGCTCCCCGCAGTGCCTACACGCGAGCAACAGGAAACCCTGCTCGAAGTCACCACAGGTCGTGAACGCCTCGAGCTCGGCGCGCACGAACCCGGGCAGCGTCGCCCCCGTCTGCGTCTCTAGGCGCTCCTGAAACTTCGCTAGATGCTCCCGCACGAGGATGAGCGCGTCGCTCTCCTGGGTCGTCCGCGGGACGTACTCGCGCTGGGCCGGGCTGCGAGCCACCCGCCTCGTCCATGCGCCCGCCGAGCCAACCCCCGAGCCCAGTCCTCGCGCCTACTTGCCGCTTACCTCTCCCTGTCCGCGGCCCGCTCCCCGGCCACCTGGCTCCCCACCTACCGCCCTCGCCCGTCGGCAGCGCGAGTTGATGAAGAACGCGGACCTAGGTGCGTACGATGTGCGGACGAACAGGCGCAGGTTCACGCAGTCCTGGGATGTCGTGTCCGAGGACGCCGTGGGTGGCAAAGTGCAAGATGTCGTAGTTGTCGAGGGGCCATCGGAACGCCCCACAAGTGTACCGTGTCAGACGCGGTCTGGGACCCACGACACGCGCATGCGCTCGTTCAGGAGAAGCTCGAAACTCGTTACACCGCATCGATCGTGGTGATTCTACGGTGTCCGGAAATCAGCACGGGCGCGAGTTGTGGTGTTCTTCGTTCGGCGGGTGTCGTCTCGCCCCGAAGATAAGCAGCTCCACGCTCGACGCAGTACACGCGTGGACGGCCGCAGACGGCGATTGCAAATCACCTGCATGTTCGGGCAGGAGTGAGCGACGTTCACGGCCGCGGGCCTTCATGTTTGGTGTGTATGCAATTGCACAAAGAGGTTCGTCTTTTCAATGCTGGTCGCTCAGTTACCGGGGACAACTCGGGAGCTCGCAGTGGATCCGCTGCTCCGCGAGAAGTGGATCCGCTCCTGACCGCCGTCAAAGGGTTTCGCCCCCGGTCTCAGTCAGTTCGCCCCCGGTTATGGTCTCGTCCGTTTCGCCCCCGGTTGTGGTCTCGTCGTTTACGCCCCCGGTTGTGGTCACCTCGGGAACGCATGCGCCCGAGCCTAGGTCACAGATCAAGTCACTTCCGCACTGAGCGTCCGACTCACACGATTCGACACAGAGACCCAATTCTGTGCAAGACATACCTTCGCCACATTCTTCGTCCACCTCACACATGACGCACGTACCAGAGTGTGTGCAATACATACCATTGTCACAGTCAAGAACCGAATTACCATCATTCCAATCGCACGGAATTTGGGTGCTGACACATACGCCGAATGGTGAGCCCGACTCCTTGACACAGGCCTCCCCCACGAAACACTCACTATCTGAGAGGCAGGGTTGTTGAGCGCTATCGTCAGCATCGCTCTCGCTCTCGTTGCCGTTGCGAAACGCGCTTTCATCGACGAACGTCATGTCGCCGCGGTCGCAGGCGGTCAGGATGCAAGTGATGGTGAGCAGGCTGGTGAGCAGTGTGGTCTTCATGGTCTTCCTCGTTGTCTGGAGCAGGAGCTGAACTTCCAGCCCCAAGGGGCTTGCTTTCGTCCCTCAACCACAGCCACGAAGTTCGTGGACCAAGACCGCCACTATTTTTTTGCTCTCCTCAAGTTCCGGTTGGCGCGACGACAGGCCGAAGACGTTGACCCCACGAAAATCGTGCACGGTGATGAGCGGAAGCACGCCGTAGGTGTTGCCATGGAAGCTATCGGTGAAGTTTCAGACACTGGCGCAGTTTCGGTTCTCTACAGCGAGGCGGACGGATGCACCACGAATGACCCGTTTTGGAGCCAACGTCGGGATTTGATTGCAGATTGGGGCACATGCCAGGGCACCATGAACGCCCCGGTTTGGGGTTGCTTGTCGGGAATTGCATAGACAAGCGCGCGAACCTGTTCGACGATGGGCCGTGATCACCCGAGTCGATCACGAAGCACTCTTTGAGCAGTTCGATCGGATTTGTGATCTTTGTGCCAACGAGCGCGCCGATGCGATCGAGGAGGTGCGTGCCCTCCATCCGGCCCTCGCGATTGAGCTAACTCGGCTGCTGTCGGTGCATGATCGTTCCTCGGCTTCCACCTCTCCGCTGACGAAGGCGGTGTGGAAGGCTGCTGATACCGCGCTCGACCACGACCGGGCGGGCGAGAAAATCGGGCGTTTCAGGTTGCTCGACCGAATTGGTCAGGGCGGTATGGGGGTGGTGTACTCGGCATTCGACAGCGAGCTGGATCGGCGCGTCGCGGTCAAGCTGATTCGTTCGGCTCAACCAAATCCGGCCGAGCGCGCGCGTATGCTTCGTGAGGCGCGGGCGATGGCCCGGCTGTCGCATCCGAATGTTGTGACGGTGTTTGAGGCCGGTACGATGGGCGACGAGGTCTTTGTGGCGATGGAGTATGTCAAGGGCCCAACGTTGCGTGCGTGGGCGAGAGACTCCGCGCGGGCGTGGCGTGAGGTGCTCGCCGTCTATGTCGAGGCCGCGAACGGACTCGCGGCAGCCCACGCGGCGGGCCTGGTCCACCGTGACTTCAAACCCGACAACGTGCTCGTGGGGCCCGATCGGCGGCCTCGAGTTCTCGACTTCGGGCTGGCCCGTCCGCCGACACAGACCGATCGCGCGGCGAGCAGCTCGTGCATGCCGGTTAGCGAGAGCGGTATCTACTCCGCGGATCACACTGCGAGTATTCGAATACCGCGCCACGTGGTCACGCAGACCGGCGCCGTGCTCGGGACCCCGGGCTATATGGCTCCCGAACAGATCGCTGGTCGCAGGCTCGATCACCGCAGCGATCAGTTCGCGTTCTGCGTTTCATTGTACGAAGCACTGTACGGTGCCCGACCATTTCACGGGGCGACGGTCGCGGAGTTGTTCACGCGCGTGGCCGTCGGCAACTTCGATCCTCCTCCGCCGGATTCGCGTGTGCCGGGCTGGTTGCGAAGTGTGCTGCTGCGAGGACTGCAGCCCGATCCCGAAGATCGCTGGCCTTCGATGGAGCAGTTGATCGTCCAGCTTCGTAGCGATCCGGCGCGCAGGTGGAGGCGGGGCGCCGCGGCGGTCGTGGGGATCTGCGTCCTGAGCATCGCCGTCTGGGGTGGAACCCTGCTGGCCGGACACGAGGCTGTCGTCTGCAGCGACGCGGCTCGTCACCTCGGTGACGTTTGGGGCGAGACGCGACGGGTGGAGCTCACAGACACACTTCCGACCGAGACGATACGCGCGGTCATGCCGGTGATCGAGCGCTACGCAGACTCCTGGATCGACGCGCACACCGAGGCCTGCGAGGCCACCCGCGTCCACGGCGAGCAATCCTCGGAGATGCTCGACCGTCGCATGCACTGCCTGACCCGTAAGAAACGAGAGTTCGCCGTGCTTGTCGACGCTTTGGCCGAGGCAGACGCCGCCGCCGTGTCGAACGCGGAGCCGCGCGCGAGGGCCCTGAGCCCCGTGGCGGCGTGCGCCGATCCGGAGTTCCTGGCGACCCAGCGGACCGAATCTCCGGAGACCGCGGCGCGACTCCATTCCCAGCAAATGCGCGAGGAGCTGGCGCTCGCCAAGTCGTGTCTGATCGCGTACGACGAACCGAACTTTCAGGGCGATTCATGGGTGTTTTGCCGCGATACCGAGGGCCCCAACCATGCTTTTTGGAATGATCGGATCTCGTCCGTTCGTGTCCCCGAGGGTGCGAAGGCCCGTTTGTGCACCGACAAGAGCGCAGGAGGACACTGTCTGGTGCTCTTCGATGACGCACCGTGGTTTGCAAGGGAGCTCCACCGAAGTGGCAATGCCGGCGAACACGAGAGAGGGCGCGAGGCGATCGGGTTCGACAACCAAATCTCGAGCGTGGAGTGGGAGCGGCTCGACCGGGAATTCTTCTCATTGCTGGTTACGGAGCCGACGATGACTCCCGATCTCCGGGGCGTGCTGGTGGAGCTGAGCGACTTCGGGGCGCGGGGGTGGGTCACAGGTGCCATTGTCTACGCCGACGCCACGACGTTCGGGAGCACCGACCGGGATTGGAGCCGCGACACCGGCCTCCATCTGTGGTTTGGCTGGGAGCAGCCGAACGAGCTGTCGTGTTGGACAGGTGACTGCGCCGTTGACCTGTTCACGTCCTTCAATCATGTCATCGGCGGCGCACAGCCGGTCCGCTTCGACGCCGCGATCTCCGAGACCTACGGTGTGCTCGAGCGCGAGCGAGTGTACCGTGGAAGCCTGGCCTACTCGTGGAGCGTGGCCGGGTATCGGTTCGTGCAGCTTCACCACGGACTCGATCTGGAGCGCGACGCGACACGCTGGAACGCTGCAGACGCGTTGCGGGAGCACGTTGAGCTCCGGTCGTCGCGCCAGTGGCTCGCTGACGAGTTGGTCCGAGCGCGTCGTGAATCGCAGACGGTGGTCCTCTTGGTCGGCGAGGTGGACGACAGTCTTGTCGAACTCGCCGAGAAGCACCCCGATGTCGCGGTGATTCTCAGCCGTACTCCCCAGGCGAATACGCCAGCGCGGCTGCCGGTGCGCTCGAGCGTGAGTCCCTCTGGCGTAACACGCCTGTACTTCGAGCCGAACCGTATCTCGGCCTACAGTGTGACCCGTGTCGACGGCGTCCTCGAGCACCGCGAACTGTGGCATCTGGACCTGCCGCGAGGGTATCAGCGGTCGTACCGGGCCGCGCTCGCGGGACACAACGCGCGAACGATTCCGGGCCTGACGCTGGCTGAGTGCGCCGCGGCCTGCGACGGCGAATCCGAGTTCGCCTGTGTGTCGTTTGACTATGGCCCCGAAACGCGGATTTGTGTGCTCGAGAAGCTGGGCTCGATGGAGCAGGAGCTTCGTTGGGACTACGACGCATGGATGCACTACGAGCGAACGGTTGGGTTGGAGGGGTTCACGCTGGATCCGAATGCCGCGATCCGGCATCACAACACGCGCAAGCTCGTCAAGCGTACACTCTCGCAATGCTTGGCGGCCTGCCGTGCCGAACGCGAATTCGTCTGCCGCTCGGTGGACTACGACCGGTATCGCAACCGGTGCGACCTCTCGGACAAGTCCGCGGCCCAGACCGGTCTGACCCGGCGCTACTGGCCGCATGACCACTTCGAGCGCGTCGTCGACTGACTTCGGAGACGACAGTCCAAGCGAGGGGGTCCAGAGCTGTCCGCGACGGTGCGGGCCGCGACGCCGAGGCGATCTATTCGTATCCCAGAGCTCATCGGGGTTGGGATCCAACAACTCTACGAAGAGAGATGTCGGCTCCCGATAAAGTACGAACAATAAATCTCTAGGTACTTCCGAACGCCTGAATCCCTCTTGCGCAGGAGGGGTGGGCGTTGCGCGAATGGCGTCCGAACCATCGAGTCGAGAAAATTGCGCCATGGTAACGAGGAGCGCCATATGAAAGTGAAACATTCTGGCGGGTCTCGAAACGGTTTCACGTAGATGGGAGTGAACTTCAACGTCATGAAGGAGACAAGACAATGAACGACAAGATCATCCCAATAATTGGTGGAGTCAACAAAGAAAAGGCGCGAGTGGGTATTTGGTTCGAGAACAGGGATCAGCCTCCGAAGGATCTCACAGTTGCCGTTCTAGCGAATAAGAAAAAAATTGGTGCATCGTGGAGCCTAATTGAGGAGACTTGTATTGCTGGAGGAGTCGCCGCGATCTATGAGGTCGGCAATCTCTCCCAGGCAGGAGCCTCCGCAGAGATTGAGATCACGAGTAATTGGGGGGACCTCGTGACTTTTCGAACTCCTCCAAACGAGTCGGGGCCCTGTACCATCCGTCTCGCTTGGGGGTCTTGCGCAGACTGTGCCTCCCTCCAAAATAAAAACCACGCACTACCGGCCTTCGACGCAATTCGAGAGGAGAACGTCGACTTCGTCCTCCTCTGTGGAGACAATTACTATTACGTCGATGATAAAGGTAACACCAACAGCGGATCAAAGAACAATCCTGACTGGGGAAGCGTCACATGTCTACAGAAAAGGGCTCTTGCTTCCCGAAAGCGAGCCGAGGTTGCGAAGTTCGTTCGGCATCAACCAGTGATCGCAACTTGGGATGACCACGACTTTGGCTGGAACAATGCGTATTACAAAGTCAATGGGAAAGTCTCTTGGGAAATGCGCGAAGATTCCGCTCAAATTTTTCGTTCACTGTTTCCGAACATCTATTCCTACGACACCGGAAACCTCTATACCGTCTTTCGCTGGGGTCCCATCGCAGTATTCTTAATAGACGGACGCTATGACTCCGACACTAAAAAATCACGGTTCTGGGGCCCAGCGCAACTGAAGAAACTCAAATGCGATTTGAAGACCCATGCGAATGCCGCTGTGCGTATCATTGTAAGTGGCCCTGTTTTCCTGCGCCATAAAACAAGGTCGGAGAACGCGGAGATCATCAAACAGATTACTGCGGACGGAGGTGGAAGGGTCCTCATCCTGAGCGGGGACGTGCACTATTCAGAGGCAAGGGTAAGCAGTGTGTCTAGCATGGCGGGCCCGCAGAAGATCCTGGAAGCAACGTGCTCTCCATTACGGATGCTGCGTGACCAGACGGCAGCACTACCCACGGACGATGAAACGGGACGGTTGTGGAGCGCACGCGGGACGGACATGTACGGCATCGTGGAAATCGAGGTCAAGGCAAACGGTCGCTGCTCACTTAAAATTCAGAACAAAGACCAAGATCGCCGGTCTACGGAGGCGTACTATCGATTCGGCTTAGCAGAGTCTACTTGGGATGAAGATTGTTTCGTAACATGTCCGGGTCCCGGTAGGTGGGGCGCCAAGAAAAACTACGACAAAGGGGCCCAGCCCTGCGTTGCGATGAGCCGCGTTTGCACCGACAAGGAAAAATCACCACGGAATCAGGTTGTCGAAGTCCACAAGTCCCAGACTCACGACACTCTTTGGTACCGGCGCGGGGTTGTTGAGGAGGAGGAAGTCACGTGGCGGAACAGCCATAAGATTGGTCGTGGTGTGACGCCGGGTGTGGCAATGAATCGTTCTGGGCTCGTCGTGGAAGTTCATAAATCAGAAAATGAGGACACTCTCTGGTATCATGTAGGAACTCTGAGTCCGAATGGGGAAACGATTGAATGGGGAAAAAGCACGAAGTACGATAAGGGAGTCACGCCACAAATCGCTATCAACGAGGACAACACGGTCGTCGAGATTCATCAGTCCGAGAACAAAGACAAACTCTGGTGTCGTGTTGGCAAGATCAATCGAAAAGATAAGCGGATCGATTGGGGGACAAGTAATGGCATTGGTAAAGGAGTTGAGCCCTCCATTGCCATTTACGGGACGATCGTGATAGAAACCCACAAGTCGGAGAATGAGGACACCCTCTGGTATCACGTCGGTACGATCCGCGACGACAAGGTGTTGTGGGCGAAAAGCAATAAGTACGGTAAGGGAGTCACGCCAAGGGTCGCTCTAAATCGCAACCTTCAGGTGATAGAAGTCCACAAGTCAGAAAATGAGGATACCCTCTGGTTTCGGCAAGGAGATCTGGATCCAGTAACGAAAAAGGTGACCTTCCGGAGGAGCAGGAAATTCGACAAGTCGGGGATTAGCCCCTCCGTAGCCCTTGGGATAGATCGCGGCGTAGCTTGCAATCAAGCAGCTGAGTCGGATGAGCTCAGATGTCGAGTTGCGAGTTGGTATACGGGCAAGGCTGATCAGTCGTCGTGAGGTGAAGATTGCGACGCCAGCGACGATCCCGGGCTGGGATCGTCGGCTGGCTCGCAGACACGACTGCGCCAGCCATCGCGCAAGAATACGAACTCGACGTGGCTCCGAGAATCCGGAGCCGACTGGCTGTTGGCAACGCACTTGCCGGCTGGGCAAAACTGTCGAGTTTGACAAGCCTGACGACTGACCACCGCTACCAGGTGAGTGGCCTGTTCGGCCACGCACGGACTCCGCATCATCGCCGCACTCCACAGCTGATGGGTCCGAATCCGCCTCCTCAGCTCCGTTGGAAGACCCGAGGTCGTCACCTCCGTGCCGGTACTCGACGAGGTCGTCTCGGCACCGTCACTCGATGCTTCGCTCGTCGTCTGGTCGTCCTAGATTACTCGTCCGGAAAGCCGGTTGCGGCCTCCTCGCTACACTCGCAGCACGCGATTGTCCTCGGCCACGTAAGCCTGCACCCATCACGACATCGCAGGACTTCCAGCTCTCAACTGAGCTCATCGAGACACACGTGGCGGCCTATGCCAAGCGTTGCTTGAGCCACGCGCGAGCGAATCGCCAGTTGCGCTCGACCGTGCGGACGCTGCTGCCCACGGCCTTGGCGACCTCGGGGATGGTCAGGCCGCCGAAGAATCTCAGCTCGACGATCTTGGCCTGCATCGCGTTGGCGCGCTCGAGCTCTTGGAGTGCATCGTCGAGCTCGATCAGGTCGAGCGGCTCACCTGTATCCCCGTTTGCTTCGCGTCGATCTGTCAGCGTCACGCGCTTTTGATCCCCGCCTCGTTTTCCCGCGTTTTTTCGGCGGGCGTGGTCGATCAGGATTTGGCGCATCGCCGTCGCGGCCACAGCAAAGAAGTGGTCGCGGTCGCCCGGGACGTCGGAAGACCCCTGTAGCTTGATAAAGACCTCGTTCACGAGGGCCGTCGGTTGCAGCGTATGCCCTGCGGCACGCCCGCGAAAGTAGCTGCCCGCTAGCGCCCGGAGCTCGTCGTAGACAACAGGGAATTCCGTGGACATGCCAACGACTCTACCAGAAGATGGGCCATGGGTGAGGCCTCCGACCACACGCGGTTGTTTGAGGAATTCGATCGACTGTGTGACCTCCCAGCCAAACAACGCGATCAGGCCCTCACGCAGCTGCGGGCGTCCGAACCGAGCCTCGTGGTCGAGATTGAGAAGCTCCTGGCCGAGGATAGCGAGGCCGGGAGGGACGTCTCACCCTTGACTGCAGCGGTTTGGCAGGCTGCTGATGGGGTGCTCGAGCGCGACCGCGTGGGCGAGCAGATCGGGCGCTTCGTGTTGCTCAAGCGCATCGGGCAGGGCGGCATGGGGGTTGTCTACGCCGCCTTCGACAACGAGCTCGATCGGCGCGTCGCGATCAAGCTGATCCGCTCGGGGACACCCGATCCCCGCGAGCGTGCACGCCTGCAACGTGAGGCGCGGGCGATGGCCAAACTGACCCACCCCAATGTCGTTACGGTGTACGAAGCGGGCACAGTTGGTGACGAGGTGTTCGTGGCGATGGAGCACATCCAGGGACCCACGCTGCGCGCGTGGGTCGGCGACGAGCGTCGTCCGTGGCGTGAGGTGCTTGCGATGTACACCGCGGCTGCGAGAGGACTCGCAGCAGCCCACTGCGCAGGTCTCGTTCACCGCGATTTCAAACCGGACAACGTGATCGTCGGCGACGATGGTCGGCCGCGGGTTTTGGACTTCGGATTGGCACGCCCCGGGGACACGGATCGACGCCTTGTGCTCGAGGAAGAGGAGGAGAATGTTACCGAGAACGTCACCGGAACTCCCCAGACTGCCGTCACCAAGACCGGCGCGGTCCTTGGAACTCCGGCGTACATGGCCCCCGAGCAATTCGCCGGTCGATTTGTTGATCACCGCACCGACCAGTTCGCGTTTTGTGTGGCGCTGTGGGAAGGGTTGTTCGGCGAGCGCCCGTTCTCGGGCTCAACCTTCATGGAGCTGTATACGAGCGTCATAAGAGGGACGTTGCGCAAACCGGCGAGCACCGGATCCGTGCCGAGCTGGCTGATCGCCGTGCTCACGCGCGGGCTGGCGACCGAGTCGGCGCAGCGCTATGCAGACATGGACGCATTGCTCGCAGCGCTTGCGGCCGACCCGGCCATTCTTCGCCGCCGCGGGCTGAGGATCGCGGTTGTCGTGGGCGCACTGAGTCTCGGTGCCGGCGGTGTGTGGTTCGGCCTGGCGGATGAGGTCAACTGCGAGGCGGCTCGGGCTGAAACACGTGCATTGTGGAGTGGTGAGACGCGGGCCTCCGTCGTTGCGCAGTACGGGGCCATAGGGGTCCCGTTCGCCAGCGGCGTGCTCGAGCGCGCGCTGCCGCAGCTCGATGTCTATGTCGCCGAGCTCGCGGACTCGCGGGTCGACGCTTGCCAAGCGTACGCCGACGGCCAGCTCTCGCCGCGGCTGTTCGACCGCCGGGTTGCGTGTCTGGATCATCGCCAGGCGAGCCTGGAAGCGACGATCGAGCTGCTCCAAGGGGCAGGCTCCACCACCGTCGAGAAGACGCCGGACATGATCGAAGCGTTGCCGGGCCTCGCACGCTGTCGCGATCACGAGGCGCTGGTGGCACAACTCCCTCCTCCCGAGGACCAGGAAGCCGCGACACGGGTGCAGGCCGCCCGTCAACAACTCGTTCGGGCCGAGGCGTTCATGGTGGCCGGGAAGTACGACGAAACCCAGACGACGTTGCAGGGAGTCGCTGCGTCGTCGCGTGAGCTGGCCTACCCGCCGCTGGAGGCTGAGCTCGCCCTGCTCGAGGGGGCAATCGAGCGCGAACTCATGAACGGAGAAGAGGCTGCACAGGCGCTGAACAGGGCGCTGACGACCGCGCTTACGGTCGACCACATTGAAGTCTCGATCGACGCCCTGGCCCAGCTGCTATTCGTCCGCGGCGAGTTGCTCAACCAGGCGAAAGCGGCGCTCGACGATCGTCTATTCATCGAGGCCATGGCACGTCGGCGGCCGGAAGATCGCAAACTCGGGTGGCTGGTGGCAAACAACATCGCGGTGCTGCTCGATCGCAACGGTGAGTACGAGCAGGCTGTGGAGCGCTACCAGGACGCGATCGCGTTGTTTGAAGAGGACGGGTTGGTTGTGCACAAACTCGCCCAGACCTACCTCAACCTTTGCTACCTCCACGGCAACTACGGACATCACGGCAGGGCACTGGATGCGGCGCGACGCGCCTGGGAGATCGCCGAGACCGTGCTCGGGCCCCGGCACCCCGAGATGCTCCACTACGCGTTCGGACTCGGCAACGCGCTGTTCCTCGCCGGGCGCACCCAACAGGCCGCGGCCCTCGTGGATGACCAGCTCGCGCGCCCCGAGGTCCAGGCGCGAACGGACGTACTCGTACCGCTCCTACTGCGGCTCCAGGCCGGGGTCGCGCTCCAGGCCCGGGCGTACGAAACGGCGGATGCACGAGCGAGCCGAGCGCTCGAGCGTTTGCACAAGCTCGGAGCGGCGGGTGACTACTATCGGATCATGCCGCTGCAGATACGTTTCGACGCGCAGGTGGGGATGGGTCGCCTGGAGCAGGGCCATGCCCTCTATCGAGAAGCTATCGCGCTTGCCAACAATCTGGAGCTCACCGAGGCCATGCGACTGCCGGTGACGCTGCACTACGCTCGTGCACTCATGCGAAAGGGCCACGACTCGCAGGCTCGGGAGGTCTTGACGGGAGTGCTCGAGCGTGCGCGTGGCAACGCTGAGAAGGCGCCCGAACTGCTGGTCGGGACACTCGTTACGTTGGGCACGCTCCATCGCCGCGAAGGCGGGCCGGGGAGGGGGGAAGTGCTCCTGCGCGAGGCGGTGATATTCGGCGACAGCAAGCTGACGCAGCATCACTCCGACCTCGCGCGCGCGCGCACGGAGCTCGCCGAAGTGTTGCTGGCACGGGGTGACACGGAGGAGGCCGCTTCGCTGCTCCATCGAGCATCTCTCGCCTACGAGGCGACCCACGATGTCGAGCACCCAGACTACGCGCTCGCCCGCTTCGCACTTGCCCGCGCGCTCATCGGGTTGCCCGAAACAGCTCCCTACGGACGCGACCCGATGCAACTGGCACACTCGGCCCGCGAGGCACTCGCCGGCTACGGGGACGGCTTCGCAGTCGAACTCCGCGAACTCGACACATGGATTTCCGAAGAGACATTTCCTTAGGGACATGTTTTCTGGTGGCCGTCTTGAACGTAGCGAGGGCGCATCGTTCGGCGAGAACGCTCGGCTTGGCCCGGCCCAAAAAAGGGCCGGCGAAACATCGTCCACGCCGTCTTTCGTGCCTAATGACCGCATTCCCTGCGCTGACAGTTTCAGTCGTCGGGAGGTTGATGCCGTTGCATGACGTCCGGAGCGACACCCTCGACCGGCTCGACCGGCTCGACCGGCTTGATCGGAGCGACCGGCTCGACCGGCTTGATCGGAGCGACCGGCTCGATCAGGGAGTGAGACTGTAGTGATCGGAAAGGCTCTCCTCCTGGTAGTCCGTCTTGAGGCCACCCACATCGCCCGCTCGTTTGCTGCTCAGGTCGCATGTGTTCAAATCCTTGTAGTAGTCGAACGATACGCACCAATCCCGTCGAGAGACATGGGTGCACGCCTCGGCACAATCATCCGGGGAAACGTCGGTGAGATGCTCGATGTCGTGGCCTACGATCCCCACCGTCGCGGTTCGGTTGAACATCCGAAGGCTGTCGAGCGAGTAGTGATCGAAGGGATTCCCCTGGTAGCTCGTTTTGAGGCCGCCCACGTCGTCCGCTCGTTTGCTGCTCAGGTCGCACGCGTTCGAATCCTTGTAGTAGTCGAACGAGACGCACCAATCCCGTCGAGACGCATGGGTGCACGCCTCGGCACACTTATCCGGAGAAACGTCGGTGAGGTGCTCGGCGTTGTGGCCTGAGATCGCCGCGTCCGCGGTGTGGTTGAACATCCGAAGGCTGTCGAGCGAGTAGTGATCTAAGGGGTTCCCCGGATAGTTCGTCTTGAGGCCGCCCACGTCGTCCGCTCGTTTGCTGCTCAGGTCGCACGCGTGTGACTCCTTGTAGTAGTCGAACGAGACGCACCAATCCCGTCGCGACGCATGGGTACACGCCTTGGCACAATCATCCGGCGAAACGTCGGTGAGGTACTCGGAGTTGTGGCCTGAGATCGCGGCGTCTGCGGTGCGGCTGAACAAGGAAGGCCAGTTGACCTTCGCGTAGGTCAGGTAGTCGCCGGGTCCGCGGCTCTCGGGATGGGGACAGCCGTTGGCCAAGAGCGCATGGAGAGCTGGATCCATGGTTTTCGGGTCGCGCGGAGTCTCGAGACACGTCGCTACACCGCTCGAATTCCAGAACGCCTCGAGTTCCCATCGAGAGCCATCCGGAGACTCTTCGGGAGGAAGGAAGTAACCTGGAGGCACGAGGTAAATCTCTTTGCCCGGTGAGGTGTATGCCTTGTCGCCAAGGAGATAGTGTGCGGCGTAGATTCGACTGTAGCGCGTCATCTCGGCGGCGTCGGGGGCTCCGTCATACCACCCGGACTCGATAGCGGCCTTGTGCAGGGCCGTTCCTTCGCAAATGGCCATTGTACTACCGTCCTCGACCATGGCCAGTGTGCTGGTGAAGCTGGCTCCTTCGAGGAAGAGTACGTAACCGTCTTCGAGGTTCCCGGAGTTGTCTGCGGCGAACACCTCGCATAGCCCAGGGAACATGAACTCCACCCAGTCCACGACGACGCGAGGCTCGGACGACATGTTAATCTGGGTCGTTTCGCCGTCTTGATCCATCACTGTGATGCTCGCAAGCTGTTCCCCGTTGACGGTGACCCCCTGCGCGTCCACGATCGCCTGGGCCGAGTCGACACCGTTGAGCTGTGTGATGAAGCGACAAGACGCCTCGAGGCACTCCCCGCCGTCTATCACGTCTCCGTCAAATGAACGGAAAAGCAGATCGTGACCATCGACGTCGGTGTTCAGACGCGGTCCACCGTTGGCGCCGCCGTTGCGAAACATCTTGTCATGGTCAAACGCGGGAGCATCCGTATCGCACCCAGGCAGGGCCATCGCCACGGCAGCGATCAGGGTCACGAGTGTTCCGTGTGTACGGTCAGAGTTGAGATCGGGGCGGAATTTGATATTCATAGTTGGAGTCCTCTCCTGAGTCCCGCGCTGCCTATCGGCAGTCGGCAGTCTCGCAATCACAGCCACGAAAGCCGGCGCACAATCCCGCCAAGTTTTTCTTGTTGCATCGGGCGACACCGTCCGTTGGCGTCCCTGGCGACCCTCCGTGTCGGAAAAGCTTCACGTTCGCACCTGCGTCGATGGCCTCGCTCGTTCTGGACGGCGCGTTGCTGGGCACGAAAATATTTGACTCTGGACCTCGGTCGCTCCATCGCTGGCCTCGGGGGATGTCCCGGAGGTTGATCTGCCACCGTGAAGTCCGGTTATTCCGGCGGGAGTCTCTGTTGAGAATCATCCCGGGGGTGAGAGGCGTTAAATGGGATAATCGATGCCTACGTAGAGCACCCCCACCCGAGAGTCACCACCAGAGTCTGGGAAATCCTGCCAACTTCCGGACCCACGTCGAGGTTTCTTGTCTCCCACCCGAGAGTCACCAGAGTCTGGGAAATCCTGCCAACTTCCGGACCCACGTCGAGGTTTCTTGTCTCCCACCCGAGAGTCACCAGAGTCTGGGAACTCCTTCCAACTTCCGAACCCACGTCGGGGTTCTTGTCTCCCACCCGAGAGTCACCACCAGAGTCTGGGAAATCAGCCGAACGAGCCGTGTATCGCGGCGAATAACGCAGGCCCGAGCCGACCGCGGATACGGGGTCTGGTGGGTTCTAGGTGGGTAAGCGCGGCGATTTTTCTGCGGGGTGGCGGTGTTTCGCTACGGGTCACGTGTATGGGGATAACCGGCGATTTTGCCGGCGTCTCACAAACCAACCTCTGATACCCGGAAGGAAAGAAAAATGTCCACGTATTCGACCCCTAAGCGTATTCTACGAACCAATATCATCGGCCTCGCTCTAGCGACAACCGCCTCGATTTACTCGAGCACGGCGCTTGCTGAGACATCCCAAAACGCGTTCACGCACACCGCGAATGCAGCGATCTCCGGCCATAACAACAAACATCTCGACGACGTCAGTGTGTTGGATTGTGCCAGCGCGTGTGTCGGACTCGGCTGGTGCGTGTCCTTTGATTACTACAAGGCCAGCGCTCAGTGTGATCTGAGCGATGACCGCGCGGCGGATGTCGGTGGTCTCAAGACCAACTACGCCGACAATCCTTTCGACCACTACAGCCTCCATGAGGGCGCACTGTTGAAATTCCGCCAGACGCAGAATGCGGCCATCAGGCATCACAACCGCAAACAGCTCGTCGATGTGACGCGGAAGGATTGTGCCGAGGCCTGCCTGGCGCCGGAGCACTCGGATTGGTGTGTCTCATTCGACTATTACAAGGCAGCTGCGAAGTGCGACCTAAGCGACGTTGTCGCAAGCGACGTCGGAGGCTTGAAAACCGACTACGCAAACGATCCCTTCGATCACTATTCGCTCCGCAAACCTAGCCTTACGTTGTTCGAGCGCACCGCAAACGCGGCGATCCTAGGCCACAATATCGAGCTCCTCACCGGTGTTTCGCCAGCCGCTTGCGCCGAGGCGTGCACCGATGTGTCTCGACGGGATTGGTGCGTCTCGTTCGACTACATCAAGGAGTCGAACGCGTGCGACCTGAGCAGCAAGCGAGCCGAGGACGTGGGCGGTCTCAAGACAAACTACGCGGGGAATCCCTACGACCACTACAGCCTCGAGGTCTCAGAAGATCAAGGGTGATGTTGCATCACGACCGGTGCGTTGCGGCGGCGAGCGAGCGTCGGTACCGCCCGAGCTCGCCGCGATAGAGGTGAATGAGAGTGGTCTTGTCGATCGCGCTCGCGCTCATGAGTTCGTCGTCTCCCGCCGCGCTGTGCACGGCGCCTCGAATCAGAGCAAGTTCGGGGCCAAACCGTGAGCTGGGCGGCCGCCGTCACGCCGCCGGTCAAGGAGTTCGTGTCTTCGAGCCGCGCCTCGAGTGCCGGCCCGACCGCGATATACGGCGTGAAGTGGCGGTTGATGTGAAACGGCTTCTTGAACAGCAGGTCGATGGGCACGTGGAAGCCATCAGGCGCCGAGAGCAGCGCGACGTTGAGCTCGAGCTCGAGCCAGTCGGTCACGAGCTCGCGCTCGTAGCTCGACTACACGCTGCTGGGCGCAGACGAGGGTGTAGAGCATGTGCCCGCGTTCGGGCTCGGACCGGCGGCGCACTTCTAGCTCGCGCGTCAGCGCGATCGCAACCTCCGGGAGGCACGGTGGAGCGCTCTATCTCGTTCACGGAGCAACAGACTCTACACTACGCGCGTGTGCGTTGCAGAGGGCGCACCGAGGTCGCGCGTATGGACATCGGCGACGCGGGTCACCTCGACGCGCGCCGGACGACGCTCATTCGGGACACGCTGCTCGGCGCCGGCGGGATGGGTGTCGTGCATCTCGCCCACCAGCCGGCGCTCGCCCGCGATGTGGCGCTCAAGTCGCTCCAGCCCGAGCTGAGCGGCGCGCCGGCGATGAGCGACAACCTGGTCCGAGAGGCGCGGATCACCGGAGCGCTCGAGCATCCGAACATCGTCCCTGTCTACGGCATTCGCCACTCCGAGCGTGACTCGCCACAGATCGTCTTGCGCAAGATAGAGGGCGTCGAGTGGGGCGCCCGCTCGCAGAGTTGCGCGAGCGGACCCGGGACCTCGCTCGGGAGCGCGATGTCTGCCCTCAGCGCGCTCCGCAGCGCCGCCTCGATCGACGACTCGCTGCGCGGCGGTCGCCCCGCGAGCAGGGCGTAGAGGATCCCGCCGAGCAGGTAGACATCTGTTCTCGGAGACAGCCTCTGCGCATCTCCGAGAAACATCTCCGGCGCCATGTAGTCGGGCGTCCCGACGATCATCGACCCGGCCTCCAGACCGCACAGCTGCTCGCCCTCGGTGTCGGCGAGCCCGGCCGCGTAGGTATCGGTGGTTGCGATATGTTTGTTGGCATCGAGGACTTCGAGGAGGTTGCCCTCTATGTCGAGAGTGAGCTTGGTGTGGTAGAATTCGGCCTGGTTGTTGGTGTCGAGATTGTGTTCAGTCGTTGTAAATACACGGCCGAGGTTGTCGAGGAGCGCCAGTTGGTGATGCGCAACCTTTAATATAGTGGCACGCATTTAATTCTCTGGAGCCGCGGTCAAATCACCGCATTTGTTCGATTGTGTGTAGTTTTTGAGAAATAGGTTGTTCGAAATAACCCAGCCTCCTGACCGGATTTCTAAACACCGTGACACGTGGGGGTTTTTTCACACTGGTAAGTGCTAGTATGCTTGTCAGATACATCTCTAACGCCGCCCGGAGCGAGCACGCCCACCAACTAAATTTACATTCGCAACAGCTGCCTTCAGCCCGGCGATGTCCGCCGCAGCCCAAGAAATGTCAGATACTATATCGCGCTATGTGTCCGAAAGTGCGCTATCTCATTGCCGGCGGGTCGTAGTCGGTGCTGGAGTATCGTTGATGGCTCAACATGGAGCTCACCACTGTACCTTCAAGGAGTCGAGTGCCCTGTGGACTCGAGATACAGAGGTGCTGTATCAGCAAGGACAAAGAAATGCGTGTACAATCATCCGATACATTTGCAGGGTTCTCGGCCAAGGTCGTTCGGGACTGCATGCGTCAGCTCGGCGGTCGAACCGGTGGTTGGTCGCCGGGAGATTTCGGTAATTTTTTCAGTATAACCCGCAAGCAAGCCAACAACGTTGTGAAAGAGCTGAGCCGACTTGGCTTGATTGAGCGGCGAGAATCGGTTTGGGGGACCACCGTGAAGGGTAATGCACTAGCGTCAGCTCGGTTCACCCGCCCGGTTTCGCGGAGTGTTGCCCAGCGGCATCTCGATGGCTTGTTAGAAAGAGCGCAGTCAATCAATGCAAACCCAGACTACTTGTATGTCGTAGCGAAGCTGATCTTGTTCGGAAGCTTTTTACGGCCCGAGGTGGATCCAGTTGGTGATGTTGACATCGCCTACGAGCTCAAGAGTCGGCCGATGAGCCCGGAAGAGTTTGAGCGCCGCCGCAGGGAGAAAGACGAGGCAACGACCCGAAGATTCGCCAATATCGTCGAGCGATATGGGTGGCCGCAGACTGAAGTTGTCCGGGCACTTACCAATCGCTCAAGAGTCCTGAGCCTGACAACAACCGACGACGGGATTCTCGAACGTGTGCCGACAAAGGTTATCTACCTCTACAGCCCGAACTAACCATTTACCCGCGGTCTAGGGTCGTCACACCGAAGGCAGAACCGCTCCCGGATTGAAACCGACTCGGTGGTCGAGCCCAGTAATTCCCAGACACGACGTGCTCGATGAATTCATCTCGATCGGAAGCCGGGCTTTACTTGAGCGTCAAACCAACAGTTCTCGTCATCACCTCGAACAACCGGACGTCAGACGGTTCATTTTTACGCAATGTCCGCGTCGAGCTCCGAGGCATCCAAAACGCACTCTCCGCTGCGGTTCGTGGGAACGTATGTGAGACCAGAGTGCTCGCCGACGCGACCAGCGACGAGGTTTACGACGCGTTGCAAGAGCATACACTCCGTCGCTCTCTCGCTGTTTTCCACTACGCGGGGCATGCACACGACACGCATCTTTTCCTCGACTCGGCCGGTCTCGGGGAGGTTCCGGTACCGATCCGTGGCGATTCGCTTGCGGTTGTGATTACACATCTACCTTCGGTCGCGCTTGTGTTCCTCAACGGATGCGCGACGTCAAAACAGGGGCAGGCGATGGTAGCTGCGGGTGTCCCTGCGGTAATTGTGACATCCACCTCGATCGACGACTCGATCGCCTGTCTGTTTGCCAAACGTTTCTATGCAGGCCTCGGCTCGGGGCTGACGATTGAATGCGCGTTTTCTGAGGCGATGAGCCAAGTTGAGGCGACAGAGCACGCTCCCCGAGGTTCTGCCCGCGAACTCGATCTCAATGACTTTCACAGACCTGGCGAGCGATGGGAGCTGTTTACAAGCTCCCGGCAAGCTGCCGAATGGACATTGCAAACAGCCGCGGACAGCCCGCTTTTTGGTCTACCCAAACCCCGCGTAACGATCTGGCCCGACTCACCATTTGTCGGCACATCACACTATACGCGGGCGCACACAAATCTGTTTATCGGGCGGGAGCAGGAGACACGTGATATTTATCTGGCACTCACGACGGCGCGGGATAATCATGTTCTGATTGTCTATGGGGCGACCGGCGTCGGCAAGACCTCCCTCATGGTTGCCGGCCTGATCCCACGCCTCGAAACCCAGGTAAATGTCCGCTACATTCAACTATTGAGGGGGGATGACCCCGTATCGAAACTGGGTGAGGCCCTCATCGTCAGCCCTCCGACAGAGGTAGCTCTCGCGTCGGGTTGGCGCGCGGTCGAGGCCCAAACGGCCCGTCCGCTGGTCGTCGTCTTCGACTTGGATTTCAACATTTGCACAACGGATTTTTGGCAGGCGATGGGGCCAACGCTGGAGGCCCTCAAGGCCGGTATCGATGGGCATTTGGTGCTCGTTTTGGACGCGCAGCAACTCCCCTCGATTCGCCACCAGCTACACGAACGTGGCACACTCCCAACCGAGTATCGGTTGGAGCCGCTCTCCCGAGACAAACTCCGCAGTATCCTGCGGAGCCCTGACAGCCGGGATCCCCGATCATATTACCATTTGGTCATCGATGAACCCCTGAGTACCCGCCTGCTCGCAGACCTTGCACTCGACGGCAGGGGGGTGGTCGCCCCAGTCCTTCAACAGCTCCTGACCTATCTTTGGACGGTTCGAGTACCCCGTGTAGGCCCGCGCGGAGTAACAACCTTTCATTTTTCTAGCGATCTTTATCAGGAGGAGCTGTATCAAGGTTTGTGGACCAAGCTACTAAGATTCCAGCTCGATCAACTCGGTGAAAACAAAGCGATTGCGCTCGATCTCTTGCGGTTTCACGTCGACACAAGTCTGCGCACGATCGAGCGCACCCAACACGCCTGCGCGCAGCGTTATGCAGTCCCTTCAACATTAGCCAAAGTGCAGGAAGCTCTGCGACGTGTCCGTCTACTACACGTTCAGGGCACGACCTCCCACGTGACACATCCAATCTGGGCCGGGGCAATCGTCACATGCTACGAACACTCCACCTGGCCGAGTATTCGCGCCACCAAATTATTGGCAACCATCGAGACGGGGGAGCGCTCACTCCGGTCTGCTGATATTCGGTTGTTGCTCAGGCAACGCGCTCATATGCGAGTGTGGACACAAGCGGAGCGCGAGCTGATTCGCCGCTGTACCCGTAAACGCCGTAATCTCCAGGTCCTAGCGACCCTCGCGGTGGGTCTGATTTGCGCAATCGTATTCGTCTCATGGCCGGACGCCCGACAAAATTCAGCCCGTCACGTGAGCCCGACAAACCTTTCACCTCAGCCGGCGCCCAACGGAGCGGGTCAAACTGATGCATCAACACGCCCATCCGCCGAACAGCGGGCGCGCGCTCTTGTTTCGGCGATTACCTCTACCGGCACGACCGAGCATACAACAGCCGAGCATTATCGGGAGCTCGTCAAGGCGATCCACAGTTCCCGGCTCGAAGCGCGGTGGTCGTGTGCACAGGGTTCTCGGGTACAACTAGTGGCAAATGACTACAGTTGGGCCAAGGCACAGTACTTGGCGATCTGCGATGACGGAGCGGTGGCCACGTGGAGTCGGGACGTCCGCGAACCCCAGCTCGGAATTCTCCCTCTGGACAGGAGTCAATACCTCGCATTTGCTCGTAACAATGAAACTGTTCACGCCTTCACAGCCGATGGGCAGCTGCAGGTCGGCCAAATCACCGAGGGGGGGCTGCAGCTAACAACAAAGGATGCCCGCACTCCCAGGGCGCCGTTGCGGCGTGCAGTTTTTGATGTGGGTGGTAAGCACCTCGCTGTGCTGACAAAAGATGCTCAGCTAATCGCATGGAAAACTCAAACACCACTTGGATCGCTTCTTCCCGAACAACCAGACTTTGCGTTTAACTCCACAGGAAAGTGCCTCTACGGCACTTTGGCGACCGGTGAAGTCGGGCTTTGGAGTCCGACCAAGCCCGAGAAGCGCTACTTGCTTCCGCAAATTTCCAGGCCCCCACAACAACTCGATTTCTCACATGATGCCAGCCTTTTGTTTGTACTGAACGATCTTGGGGTGCTGTTGGAATACGACCTCCAAGAGTCGGGCTGCAGGTATGGGGAGCCGACCCAGCGGGCGACAAGTGTCAAGCAATTCGATGCTTCTTTGTTTGGCAATATTGCCATCGCTACGCCCCTCATACCCGGGGAGTTCCGTATCTTGGGGAAAAACGAAATTCCGGTTGTTGGCTCCTCTGGGGTAGCTGCTTTTTCCGGAAGTTACGGTGAAAACTTTGCTTTCTTAGATGGTGAGGGAGGGCTTTGGCACAGTACTCGGACAACGCGGCATCAACTCCGCCAGGGAATGTCCGATGATGTTGAGGTGCACTTTAGCCGGAATGGTCAACTCATCACCGTCAACCACGCAGACATCGAAGTTTGGTCGGCTGAACTCGCCCAACCGACTCAACAACGAAAGCGGCATAGTCACCGGGAGAATCCCCGGGGGGCTGGATATCTCGCCAGCGATCAGCTCGTCTTTATCACAAATAAGCGCACCTACATCTGTCCCACTGGCCGTATATGCACTGGTATTGATATGCCCCATGCTGCGAGTATGCTGACACTTCATCCGCAAAAAGACATGGTGTTTGTCGCCGGCGCGGACGCGATGGCGCAACTACTCGAGCCCACGGATGGCGTATGGAAGATGCGTTCGCTCGGGCATCATACCCACGAGATTACCGCGAGTTGGTTTTTCAACGACGTACTCCTCACGCTTGACACGAATGGCCACCTCATTCTTCAGGGGATCGAAGATGGGTCTGTCCTGCAGCAAGAAGTCGTCCCGCGTGATGCGAGAGCAATCTTTTCGGGGCAGTCTCCACAATTTGCCCTGGTCACCCAGGCGCGTATCGACTTCTGGACCGTCGAGAACGAACGTCTGCGGAACTACGAGTCTGTCGAGATCACCCCGACGACGACGACCTTTGAGTTGTTTGGCGAACACCGAGTTCCAGTTGACCTCGTGTGGGATGCCAAGCGCCGACGGCCAACACCCCTGGAGGTCTTCCCGCTCGGCCCATTGGGAATCGGGGCCCGCACCGACCGTGGCTTGAGCCTGTTTCGACGGGGGCAAAAGGTGGATTCGTGGGAAACTTCCGCCGTCCCGTCGCACGCAGCCTACGCGGCCGCGGCATCTAGGCTCGTCGTTGGCGATCGGGCCGGCAATGTCTATGTTTACCGAACGACGGACAATGGGATCGAATCCCTGTTTCAATTCATGGCCTACCCGACACCGATCGAAGCCATCGCTATTTCGCAAGACGGTCACCGGCTATTTGTCGGCGGTCGACAGGGGCTTGCCGGAGAGTTTGCCCTTTCGATCGACCGCCTCCGCGCGCAGGCGTGTGACCGGCTTCGTCGCCACAATTCACAAACCGCACAACAGCTCGATGTTTGTGCAGGGACGTAACTAGCGATAGCCGTTACGCCCGAACCCACCACGCCGCCGCCGGCGGTCTCGAGCGAATAGGTGGAAAGGTGTCTCCCCGGTCAAGTGGGATTCTCTGCTCCTCGGCAGTCGGCGTATGTTGTCGAAATCGCACGTAGCCGTCAAAGACATAGATTCCCGTCGCCGGACATCGCTGACCGGTTTTGTAGCGTATTTTTGTCATGATTTCTCCTTGGTTGTGGGTTAGAAAGATGCTGTTTTATGCTGAAACTATGCTCGGACTCCCGAAAACACCGGGGTCGGTTTGATAACTTGGATCGCCTGTAAGAAGTCATCAACGGTGAGTTTCCGTCCGGCTTTGTAGGCTGTCAGCATGGCCATTCGCCCCACGCGGTGAATGATGTCCGAGGTCGAATAGACGCCGTCCCCATGTCCTCGCATCAGCGCATCGAGCTGTGAACCCCGGTGCTTGATCCCCTGAAGGAGATGTTGCCATAGCGCCCGGAGTTGCTCGCCAGTTGGGCGAGCAAATGTCACGACATGTATGGCCCGGCGAAGCAGTGCGGGATCCAGTGCGTTTCCCCGATTTGTAGCGAGGATCACCGCCAAGCGTTGCGAGTTCTCGGCCGACTCATCGACTTCACGGATCAGTGCATTTACACCGGCCCGGTCCTCATGGTGGGCTTGGAGTTGCTCGCGACTGGTGGCAATGCTGTCGCCCTCGTCAATCAACAAGAGCCCGTGACCGCGTTTGGGAATGGCCGCCCGTGCCTGGGCAAAAATCTCCGAGATCCGGCCCGAGAGTTGTCCGACGAGTCCATGGCCGCGCAGATTCGATGGTGCGACAAACATACTGATTGGGCAGTTGAGTTTGACGGCGAGTGCCTGCCCCACTGTCAACGCGAGCGCGGTTTTTCCACACCCGACGTCACCGGTAAAAATCAGCAGCGCGGATGCCTGCAAGGTTCGTTGCGCGAGGTAAAAATTACGCCCATGGTGTTTGTTCGCCCAGGCTTGAAACTTGTTTGGCTCGAGGACCAATTCGAGGTTTTCTAGGGCGAGTTGTTTTTGTTGATCGAGCCCAATGAGATTTTCCCACGCGCGCTTCGCTGCTGGAGCAGGGTACAGAATCGTCGTCATGTTATCCTCCAAAGATCAGAGTCTATATTTTTCACGGATGAGGCCATACCCGTCCGCGGCGTATACCCGGCGTTCCGTCGTCGGAAATGCTAGGCTTTCAACAGTTCGTGTCCACCCGCGACTCTCGATCTCCGCGAGGACTCGCCGGGTAAGGCCGTTGCGCTTTTGTATCGCAACGGTCACCTTTGTGGCTGTTCTCAACGAATAGGAATCAATCCCCCCGCCGCGCTCACCTGTGGACAAACTACCATCATCGGAAACCGTGTACCTCCAGGCGTCGATAACAGTCGATCCGCGGTACGCCCGGAGCTCAAACGAGGAGAGCGCCCCAGCAGTCAACATGTACTGCAGGTCATCAACCCAGCGATTCACGTCCTCCTGGTCGACAACCCCGAAGGTCGAGAGCCCGAGGAGATCGACGAAAACCTCATGTAATACCTTCCGCACACGAGCCGCGGTCGCGGTCGTGGTGATTGTTTGTGTTGATGTCATTTTCGTTCCTCAGCTATTGTGAACAATTGGACGACCAAAGAGCCGCTCGAGCTGTGAAACTGCCCGGTCCTCTTCATCGTCGGGTACGGCGATAGCCTGCAACATGTCGTCACGCCCCTGGGCAAGTAGGTGCGCGAGCACGTCGACCTCGGCCCGCGAGAGATGTCCCGCAATGTTATTTGTTTGTGAAACCGGATCGATCACCGACCATACCGATGATGTCGGTGGATCGTCCCAGATAACAAAGTCGGAAAAGTAGATAGCCTTGCGATGCTCGACGTCGTGGGCGAGCTTGGCAAACCACTTCACCAGCGTTTCTTGGTAGGTGCGCTCAACACCCAGCTCATCAAATGCATGGGAGCACAGCAACCCCAGCAGCATTGAGGTATAGGTGTCGCACTCGCCTTCGAATTGAACCTCCCGCCACCATTTGAACAGACGAACCATTTCATTGAATTTGACGCGCCCTTTTTGTTGCCCGCTCATCCCCGTTCGGGATTTGATAAATGAGATATGAGCTTGGACCGATGTTTCCCGCCGCTCACCGTCGCTGCGGATAAGGATTTGCCGCTGATCATCGTCAGTCGCCAGTAGTGGAACGACATCGTAGTTCAACTTCGTACCGACGAATGACATCTTGACCGAGCTCTTCGTCCGTTCGCGCGTCGTGTCGGGATAGGAGTGGCCAAGGTAGGTATCAAAACGGTCAAGTAGTGATGTGAGAGTCTCATCCTCTGCCGTCTTTGGACTGACGACAAATGGGAGGTCGACGTCCTGCCCCTCAACGGGGTGTTTTCCGACCATATGCCGACGAAGTCCTGTTTTTTTGGCAAAAGAGCCACTCCAAGGTGTCGAGCGAATCACGAGGCCATCCTTTTCGGCACGTCCACGCACTCGCTTTCGTATTTCTTCGGTTTGTGCACGAATGTTCGACTCCCGTGATTTCTCAGTTCGGATCCAATCGACAAAGGAACCAATTCGTGCGTGTAGGCGACTCTTCTGCGAAAACATCTTGACTTCTACTCCTGAGTGCTCAGGGCGACTTGGGTTCTAGAAAATAGGTAAAACACGTGGCATTCCAGACCATCTGCTGGGCTTTCGGTGGCTGTGCGGAACCTTCTCCTCGCACCCCGCTTTCGAAGATCGAGCGAGTCTGAGAGCTGCACATCCCTCGGAGATCCAGCGGTTGTGTCGACATCACAACGGCGATCGTGACAGCACGCATATGTTCTCGGGTAACGGAAGTCGGCCACGCGACCTGCAACCCCTTGGGCATCCCCAGGCGATTGCCTAGTGTAACTTCTCGGTTTGGCGATAGTTCGATACCAGCTGGCTGCGACTGATTGACAATTTGTAGTGTTTTGGAAACACCGAACTCGAGAAGATTGACAAATACCGTCAGCCCACCGCGTTTCGCAGTATTCCGCAGTGAAAACCACATCCGCGAGCCCTCCACAACAACATCCCCCTGTGGACGTAGTCGCTGTTGTTCGCTATTTTGTTGGGCGACGACGATTTCCGTCTGTACCGCAAGAAGAGGGCGTTGCCCCTGTTCGGCAATGACCGAGTACGTCCGATCTGCGCGGGCGATTGCCGACAACCAGTCCGCCATGTCGATCGCGCCAAACGGTTGAATCGGCCGGGGTGGCGACAGTGGGCCGTCGGCGTCCGCGAGCTGCATCATGGTGCCAAACCTATCGACGCGGTACCGCGATTGAGTGGGCGTTTGCGTCAACCGCAAGCGGGGAGCATGCGAAACGAAGCTGCGCAACCGTGGCAGGCTACTTGGCACGAATACAGCGAGCTGGGTCGGATGTTTCTCGGGGAAGCCACAGCATGGGTTGGGGATGTCGACCGCATCCTGCAACCTGCCACGGGACCACGTGTCTCCAACTTCCAAAATCCTTGCAGTTGCTATTTCTTTGGCGTCGCAGGGCTCGACAAGTCGAACGCAAGTGCCGAGCTCGATACCGTGGAGGCGTCCGATATCAAAGTCGACTGTCAGGTCCCGGTGCTGACACACCATACCAAGCTCTGCAGTACTGAGCTCTGTTTCGGTAAACGGAATTCGACCGTGCGGGCCGACGAGTTGTGCTCGTTGCCCTTGGGTATGGACCTGCTGCAACCGGCCCTGGATCATTTTCATGATGACAAACCACGGAATCAGAGCCGTCTGGCATGCTGCTAACGCCCGGCAGAGCTCGTAGGTCAGCAAGCTCACGGTTCCAATACCCGTCACGTGAGCCTCGAATGCAGGTTTTTCGGGACTGCTTGCGACGACACGAACGATGTCGGGGTGACTTTCTGGGGCGAGTAGCGAGCGGGTTTCCTGTAGTCGTTCGACAATGTCTCCAAGAAACTTCGGTCGGCAAAAAGTGGACATTTTATGCCCCTTAACGACTGCATCAGTGCGGACTGTGACCTCCGAAAAACAACAGTCGAGTATTACGGTGAGATTGCGGGTCACGCGTGCAAGCGCCGAGATCGACAGCGAGAGTTCGAGACCCAGTACGCCAGTAAACTCCGTAGGATCTCGACCTTCGTCCGCGGTAGAAATGTACCACCAAATACTCCGGCGACGCCCGTTCGCACCGTCGGGGGTAAATGAGCACTGCCCGCCGTGGCCGGAATAGTAGATTACGACGGTGTCATCGGTACGGACATGCCGCGAGAACGTCTCTAGGCTGTGCAAAATACCGGCGCGGGTCGCCGCATTGCCGACACACCTTTGGATGTTAAAACCGTGTTTTTCCAGTTCGTGTGAGATCAGCCGGAGGTCATTTGCAGTGCCTGTCAGGCCCGATGTCGAGCCCGTCAACAACAAAGCATGACGCCGGGTTTGTGTAGGAGTTTCCATGTCCTCAATCTACTAGTCGTCTCACGAACCGGAACGATCGGCCGATCGAAGCTGTTTTTTTTCAGACCATCCTAATATGAGGATGTTTTTGACAGCGATAACCCGGGCCGAGCCTGGCCTAGACAACCCCGACACCTTCGATCCATCATGCTCCGAAGTCAGTATGACGACAGGACGCGAAGCGAACCGGAGCCTAGCTGAACAACTCGAGCTCGAGCAGACGCAGTACTCGATCGGGCTCCGCGCAGCGCCCCCCTCGGTGCCCGTCGATTCCGCGGGACGGTTTTTTGTTGTCGATGTCGTTGGCCGCGGAGCGATGGGATGTGTCTTTCGCGCGGTCGATAAAAAACTGGGTCGGAAGGTCGCCCTCAAAGCCGTGCGGGTGGGCGACCGCAACAAACGCATCCGAGAGCAGCGACTGAAGCGAGAGGCCCTGGCCCTCGCGAAGATCAAACACGATCACGTCCTTACCATCCACGATCTTGTCGAGGCACAAAATGGCGAGTTGTTGCTGGCGACAGACCTCGTCAACGGCCAAGAGCTCGGCGAGTGGCAGAAGAAAAAGACCCTAGCAGATATCATATGCATGTACATTGAAGCTGGCGAAGGCTTGGCCGCGGCCCATGCCGAAGGTCTCGTGCACCGCGACTTCAAACCGAGTAATGTCATGGTTGACGAGTCGGGTCCAACGTCTAAGGCGGTCGTGTGTGACTTCGGCTTGGCTGGCGCCGACTTTCCTATCCCTCCCGAAAAACTCGCAGACCCGCAATCTGAAAACTCGATACGTACCCGGGGAGCGATCGGTACCCCTGGCTACTGGTCGCCAGAACAGCAGCGGGGCGAAGCCGCCGACGCTCGCAGCGATCAGTACTCGTTTTGCGCCTCCCTATGGGAGGCCGTTGTCGGCAGCCGCCCGACGTCTGCATCCCTTGACCGGCGACCGGCAAACCTGCCGAGATGGTTGTTCCCTATCCTTCGGCGGGGCCTCGCACAAAGCCCCGATGCACGTTACCCGGAGCTATCGATCCTCCTGCGGACGATTAAGGCCGCACCTGTTCGACGGCGCAAACTTCAAAAAATATTTGTAACTACACTTTTTTTCAGTGCAGCTTTGTCCGTGGCACTACTATTGTTTGGCTACAAAGACCCGTGTCGCGACGCCGGAGCTGCGATTTCACAGGTGTGGGTGCCAAAACGCGATGGGGTACGCTCACACCTGACCGCCCTCGGCTATCCACAACTCGGCGAGTACGCGGCGCAGAGACTCGACCGCGCGACCGAGGAGTGGTCCGCTCAAAAGTATGAGGTTTGCACACTGCAGCGAAACCAACGCAACGCAAAAACATCGGCGCGCGAAGCTTGTCTCGAACGGTGGTCGTCGCGATTGCCCGAGCGCGTCACCCAGATTGCGTCCGCAGACGCGAACTTCGTTCCACACATTCCAGGCCTTCTCGAGACGATTGGCGAGCTCGCGGACGGGTGTCAAAGCCCACTTGCCGAGGTTCGTCCCTCAATACAGGGCAAGCTCGAACGCGCACTCGAGCTCGAACGAACCGGTGCCTACCCGACAAGTCAGCAGCTCCTCAACGACGCCCTGAATTCTGCACAGGCGTCCGCTGCCCGCTGTAGCGACCCTGCCTACGCGGCCGAACTCGCCGCGGTTTTTTATCGACTCGGACACCTTCAGGGGGAGCAGGAAAACCCCGCGGCAATCGACAACATCAACCGGGCTGCCCGCCACGCGTTCGCCTGCAAACTTGATCTCCTCTACCTCGACGCCAAACTATTTGCCGCAAAGATTTACGCACAGGATCTCGAGGACCCCGAGTCGACCAAGCGCACCTTGTCCGATGCAAAAGCAGCCCTTGCCCGCGTCGGTCAGGACCAAGCACTCCGCAAGTACGAGTACCATGAAGCTGCCGGGCTCTTCGCCCGACTCCAGGGCAGGCTGGACGACGCCGCAGATGCACACCAACGGGCTCTCGCCCAACTCGGTTCGGGCCATCAGTATGTCTTGCGTGAGGTCGAAGCGCTCGTCAACCTAGGGGCTGTCCGCTACGACGCCGGCGAATCGGAACAGGCCCAGAAACTCTTCTCCCGCGCCCGAGCCATAATTGAGGAGAACTTTGGGGATGCTCCATTGATCGTTCGCGAAAAACTCGCACTCAATCTCGCAATCATCAGGAGTGATGCGGGTGACCCACAGACCCTAGAGGTGTTGGAGCCCGCACTCAGGTCGAAACTGCCGGGTATTCGCCTCAGCGCAGCAGCTGTTGGCCTCGTTTACACCGGGCAGCAAAAGCTGGAAACCGAGACCCGGGACCTCATCAAAGCGGTGCAAGAAGATGTGCATACACCAAATATCCCTAACCGCGCAGCCGCCGAGGGGTTTTCCCAGGCCGGGATTGCGCTGTATGCCCTAACAGAGGACGACGATCGGCAAGCGCTGCAACAGGCGGTGACACTACTTCAGCTCGGACTCAACCGTTGGCGACTGGTCGCCCCAAACAGTGAGGGCCGCTATATCGCGGAGTTGATGCTCGCGGAAGCGTTGGCACAAAGCGGCTAACAGGTTACGCAGCATGTACAAGTGGTTCGGGCCTACCTCGAACGACAGCCGAACCCAGAGATGCAAGAAAAACTTGCCGAAATCTCACCCTAGCCCGGATATTTCACGACGCTTCGGCAGCGACAGCCAAATGCACGCATTCCTCGACCGTGCTCCTATCTCGCTCCTCGACGCACCGCAAGTGCGACTCCCTCGCTCGTCAGTCCGCGCACCTAAATGACTACGCACCTTTGGTGGTCGCTCTTTCAAAACGTAGTGAGATTTCCGGGCTAGCAGGTTTTGGGCTGGACCGATCGATTGCCTTGCGTCTCCGACTAAGTTTATGAAAGGAACAACATGCCCGCACTTGAACTCTCCGATGTTGACCCAATCATCCTCGACGCCTGCCTCGGCCCGTTGCTCGGACTCCAGGTGTACTACACGTCCCAAAACCTCGCCCAGCACGACAATGCTCTACATGCTGAGCATGAAAACCTCCCGATTCGTATCGAAATCCGCGATTTTAGTGTCGCGGGTGTCCAATGGGAGATCAATGCAAGTCACCCCGCACCGACGGGGCCAGCATCATGGACCCGCTCCACGGCCGGCTCGGCATACTTTGATTTTGATAACACCAACGGCGAAGTTGAGGTGACGGTCATCGCAGAAGCGTCGACCGGCCTTGTCCCTCCCAAGAAAAAGGTTATCTATATCAAGGTCAAGCCAAAGGGCGACAAGCCGGAACGCTAGCAGAGTTTTTCGCCAATTGGCTCTGCAATCAAACCTGGGCCGTGCTATAAGCGCGGCCCATGTCTGATCAAAACGATGAACAACTTGCCCAAGCATGGGCCGCAGGTGACCGGGATGCAGGTAATGCTTTGGTAGAGCGCCATTTTCGTGGTGTTCGAACCTATTGTATGCGTCAACTCGGAAATAGCGATGGCGCGGATGTCACACAGAAGGTCTTCGTTTCGGTTAGTACGTCCATCAAAAACTTTCAAGGTCGATCGAGCTTCCGCACATTCCTGTTTCGTATTGTCCGTTGTCGGATCAGCGATCACCTGCGCTCGCGCAAGAAGGACTTCGATCCGCTGACACACTCAGTCGAAGATGTGGGTGTAACCCCGTCGTATGCAATGGACCAGGTCACCAAGCATTGGAAATTCATCCAATGTATCGATCAACTCACGTATCACAGCAGAGAAGTTCTCGACCTGTATTACTGGAATTCAATGACCGCCCGCGAGGTCGGTGAGCTGCTCGACATTTCGGAGTCAACGGTTCGGAGTCGACTCCATACCGCCCGCGGTCAACTAAAGAGAATCCTCGATAAAAATGGCGAGCGTCCGCTCGCAGATGAGGCTCTCGACCAAAAACTACAAATGGTTTATCGGTTTTACACTGAGGGCCCTGCTCAATCATAAAACAATTTCTTGTCGGAATCTGAGTGCCAGTACTCGAGTGTAATTTGGTGTTGGGCCCGGATTTGGATTTCGGCGAGCTCACACGCGCGGCGAAATGTACGCCCCTCAACAGCATAGCGCCAAAATGTCTGTGCAAAGTCCCGGCCCGCGGTGTCGTTGAGGGGGCCGACAAACCCGATTGCTAGTTTTCCGCTCGCATCGAGTTCCTTGGCGAGTTCGGCGCTGTGACACGTTGTCAACACAACGCATCGAAGTCTCCGCAGGTCGCGTGTAAGCGCTATGAAGTCGGAGTTGGTCATCAGGTGTCCTTCGCCCTCGCTATTGAGAAAAAACAGTCCGCCCTCACTTGAGTCACCATCGACAACGAGCTCCCGCCCGCCTGCGCTCGATGTGCCACGGCCATGGCCCGCGATATGCAAGAAGGTCGGGTCTGCACTACTCAGTTCATCTAAGACTCTGGCGGCCGCGGTCGCAGGACGTTCGATGAGCCGAATGTTTGGTTTGACCTCAAGCTGCCTGTGCAACTCCTGAACCTCGGCGACCGCGGAGATTCTCGCCGCGTTGTGAGGAGCAGCCGCCAAGATAAGTAGCGTTGGTGCGGATCGGTACCGACCCAGCGCGATCGCCCTGTGATACCTTCGTGCCGAACTGCCGTTGTACTGCCATGTTTGAATCGCCCCCATATGCGTGGTGTTCAGGCATGTACCCATCCGAAATGCCAGCCCGGTGGGCACAGCTGCAAAAAGATGGCGTATGCGAGCCTGGGGAAAACGGGTCGACATCTCCATGAGTGTATTGGTAAATGTCGCGGCCACATCGTTTAGGACTTTCTCTGAGACAATGGCATCGAGGGCCGGCTGCGCCAACGCGATATCACTCTCGCGAATTTGGGGGTCTACTTGGGTATCGCCAGGGTCGATCCTCGCGGCAGTTGAAACACGTATCACTAGGTCCCCTTCAAATCTCGGATCGCCACTGGCGAGAGGTGCCGATTGAATCGAAGGTTCTGGACCACCCGGCCAGCCCCACTCAAACGTTTGGTGATGACGAACTCGGGTGCTCACCCGCGAACAGCTTCCGACGAGCCACCCGAGGTGGATCGCCAGCGGAATCGGTACAAGACCAAAATAGATGATCGGCCAGTTTGGATGGCAGCGCTGGGCAGTGCGAAGCTCGTCAAACTGTTTTTGTTGGCGGGCGGCAGCATACTCCCAGTCGTAGGTCTCGTCGTAGTCCTCGAGTCGACGCCGGTCTGGGGTGATACGAACAATCTCAATGTCTTTGGGAACATCTCCCCGGCGCAGCTCTTCGATGGTGAAGTCCGGGTCGGTGGTGCCCTGGTGGACCAACAAAATTGCCCCGGGACGTGTGGTGTTCGACTTCATTTCATCCATCGTTTGCAACGCTCATGACCACCCCGAAAAAGATGGCAGTGCATAATTTTATAGTTTCACTCGCAGGTCGGCTCTTACGCGTGATGACGTCAATGTCGCTAAACAGGAGCTTGGCCGAGCGGGTAACCTTTCGGTCTTTGCGCATCAGTCCATCACTGCAGTGCTTAATGCCCAATATTGTTTCCTTTCGGACACCAGAGCTACGGGCAGTGCGAATGAGGTCCCCGACATCCTTGTCATGTTCGAGGTCTGAAAACTGCAGCTCCACGGCTCGTTGCTGAATACTCTCAGGTGCGCTCAAGTATTGGCGAACGGTGAGTTGTTTGGGCGAAATGGCCTTGTCGCGCGCCTTGTCACACGCGGATGCGACACGTTTTTCCTGCTTTTTGATGTCGATATCCTTGGGTTGGTAGGCTTTGCGCACGCCCTCGGCCATCAGTCGCTCGAGGGTTTCCTCAACGGCCTGGCAACTCTCCGCGGCCTGATACCACCGCTTGTCCTCAACGTGTCTGCGCAGTGCCACAACCTCCGCAGGAAGCCGTCTCGCGGCATCGGCCATCCCCTTAGCCGCCTCGAGCTCGTTTGCAAGTTTGCGCAGCCGCTGCACCGTCGAGCCGAGCTCGTCCGGTGGAGGGGTAAATGCCTCTACAAACGGAGTGGTTTCGGCAATCACATGTTTTAACCGTTCATGCGCCTTCGCGTAGGCTCCTCGATTCGCTAGCGCCTCAGTTTGGGCGTAGGCTCTTGTCCAGGCGTCGAGTTTTGCCGTAAGCTGTGATCTCAGAGCTTCTTTTTGGGCATGCTTACGATCGTCCTGCGACTGAGCAGTCCGCTGTGGCTGTTGGTTCGCTTCGTCGTGCGACGCGTTACGGCCGTCGACAGCCGTGAAGCTCAGCACTCCACAAGTTACAAGCAACACGCCCAAGATCAACGTGCCTCCGGCGTACCAGATATTCCCCACTCGATAGAGGAGCCCGAGCAACGACCGCCGCTTTCGATCCGTGAGTGCATAGACACCAGAGCCGAGCAGGACAAGTCCGGGTATCAGGGCAACCCAGGCATTCGCTGTGCCCATCAGCAACAAAAACACCATGCCACCGCCGACGAGCAACGTTCGCCGGCGACGTGCCCGGCTTGTACGTATGTGCTCGGGGACCCAGCTACTGGGGTGACCACAACGGGCGCACAGAAAAGAGCCCGGAACGAGCAACATCGTTTGCGGGATCTGAATCAGGTTTGAACACGTGCCACACTCGATTTTCAACTTCGGCTCCCTTGTGTCTCGAGACAATAGTCGGAGCACGGCGCGAAACGATCGGTTTGAGTCCCTGTGGTTTTCCTTACAAAAAAATCCTGAGTTAGCGACGCCGAAGGAGGTTATAGTCGCTGAAGTCTAGGTCGAGCTGCAAGGTCGACCGGCCAACAATGGCCTGGGTTGAATGGAAGCGTTCCTCTTCCTGTGAAATCATGGAGTGAATCAACTCGCGACGAGGCCGTCTCGGCTATCACCCATGACGATTAATGACTCGATCAACGAAGTTTAAGCAGCCAAGCTCCTTGTATCCCCAACTTTTGGAAAGTTTATGACCTCGGAACAACGATGGTGTTTTGATCCGGTCCCTCCCTCCGGTGCACGGCAGGGCGGTGACCCGGCGCAGTATGTCTTTACCCCCAATGTCAGCGCACTCGTTCGCGAAGTGCTCCAAAACAGCAACGATCAGCTAGTCGAAGGACAGAGTTGTGTCCGGGTGATCCTACGTAGTGTGAAGTTCGGCGGAGAGCAACTTCGCTCGCTGAAACGGGCGATTGCCTGGTCTACGCTTGGTCGACATCTCGCCGCAGTTAAAGTTGCTTCGGAGCGTTTCGGTCGCGGTGTCGATTTGATGGACACAGACTCCGTTGCGGGCTTGTGGATCGAGGACCGCGGGACCACTGGGTTGATGGGCGAGGAGCAGGGCTCCGGCAATTTTGCGGCGCTTTGTCGGGATCGGCTGTTCAGCGAGAAGCAGCGAGTCGAAAGTGGTGGAAGCTTTGGTCTCGGCAAAGCTGTCCTGTGGCGTTTTTCCCAGATTTCGACGGTCGCGTTTTACTCGCGGTTGGCGGCTGGCGACCACAAAGGTCGTGAACGCTTCATTATTAAGGCCGCGCTTCCCTTTCATGAGATCGGCCGGGACAAATACTCTGGGGATGGTTGGTTTGGCCGGGTCGAGAGTGCCGGGAGCGGAGACCGGGCCGTGTCGTTGTGGGACCACGAGGCTCGCGAAGCTGCTCGGTTGTTGGGGGCAACGCTTTTTGACAAAGGTGAGACCGGCACGTCGATTTGCATTGTGGGATTTGATGATCCGGCTTGTGACGAGGAAGACGAGGGCGACACAATCGAGGCTCAGCTTCGGGAGCAGGCTCGCCGGGCTTTTTGGCCAGCGCTGACTCGTAAGCGGCTTTCGGTGAGTGTTGGCCAGTCGCCGGTCGAGGTCGCGGGTGCCGAAGACCCACTTGCAACCATGCTTCGGGTGTACGACTCACATGGTGAGAGCAGTGCATTAAAAGGGGCCGATGACGTTGTTGTTGAGCGGATTACGATCCCGCTACCTGCCCGGAAGGACAATACCCAAAAGGCGGGCGAGGTCGTCGCTGATGTCGTTATTCAACTCGCAGGTGAGGGGAGCGACGAGTGGTCGCTTTCGTGTTTTCGCGGGCCAGGGATGATTGTCGAGTGTCGGAAGCTCCGTCGAATCTCGCTGTCGGCCCGGCCATTTCGCGCAATTTTAGTTTGTGGTGAGGCCGTTCGCGACAACCCCGACCAGGCCAAAGCCCTCGAGGCATTTCTCAAAACCGCCGAGCCTCCTGCCCACGACCAATGGGCACCCACTCCGCGGCTAAAAGAAACCTATCGAAGAGGGTGGGGGGTGGCACTCAAAAGCCTTGCAAGCACAGCGGAAGACGCGATTCGAAAACATGTTGTGTTGCCGCCCAGTACGAGTGAAAGCGGACCCCAACGACTGCGCCAGCTTTTTCGAGTTGGTACCGTCGGTGGCGGGCGTGCCGAGAGTGATTTCCACTTCCGTAACCTCTCGGCCCATCTCACGGACGGAGTTTGGTGCTTTGTTGCCTCGGTGCATCCAAATCTTCCGACCGAGATGCCTTGGCACACGATCATTGATGTTGAATTTTGTGAGGAGCACGGGAGTTCGCGGCAGGGGGGGACTCTTGCGCTGGTCGAAGTTGAGGGGGCGGCGTTCGAGCTAATCGACGGACGTGCCCACATACGGGCACCTGCTGGGTCGCGCGGAGTGAAGATCCGAGGCGAGACAGATCCAGGGAAACATCCGGTTCCGACCGACGAAGCAGCGATTGAGCTTGTTATCCGGTCAAAAGTGGAGGTGAGCGATGACGATTAAACGACAACGCTTTCTCCCCCACGCATACGCAAATCGGGAGCTACTGTTCACTATCACTGAACTCCGGCAGGGGGATGAGAACATTGATGTCGATCCTGTTTTTGACGCGGAGCGCGGAAAGCTCGACTTGCGCGACTTTTCGAGTTGCTCCGATCCAATACTAGTGTTCGTTGAAGTTCGCGGCGTAGATAGTTCCCTGTACGAAAAAATACTTCCGGCCGAGGAACGACAAGCACCACCACTTCGATATCTCGCAGTTTTACATGATGCCGCGGGCTGGTATCGAGTTGTTGCGCCACTGAAACAAATGGATGGGGTCGCCAGCGGTTGCATCAAGTTTAGTCCCAGGGACAGCACCGGACTTGCGACACTTGAAGCCGTTGCAGTGAGGACAAAAACTGGGGTTCGTGTATCGGGGTTTGCGACCCGTTTGGGCATGCGGGTAGCGAGCTCTCCTCTGATTACAGTGATGACCCGAGAGCCCGCACAGACGCCTGGTGGCTCGCTCGACACGCGTTGGGAGGACTTTCGTACGTCGACCCACTCGCGAAGAAAACGCAGTAGCAAGCGGATTTACTACCTCGAGAGTACTGCCGAGCCACCAGTGCTGTGGCTCAATCGCGGAGTTACGGATTTGGTAACAGTGCTCGAGTCAAAGGCGACGACCGGTCAGCGTGCAGTGGTGCGAGACTTGCTGAACCAGGCGATCGCCGGGCCTGTTTGGTACGGTTTGATTCACACCGCAATTTTATCGGTCGAGCAAGATGAGGACGAGTTGCCGACAGTCCGCGAGGGGTGGCGGCGCGGGTTGTTGATTCGCGTTGCCGGCAAGCTCTACCCCGGTATGTCGCGAGAGCAAGGTTTCAACTACCTCCTCGAACGTCTCTTCGAAATGAAGCAGGGGTACCGCGATGATGCGGCTGTGCTCATCGAAGAGATGGTGGCAGCGATTCACGATGTACTCGACTTACCAGAGATTGTCCGAAGGGCTTTTAAGGAGCTTGCATGATGGGCCAGAAAACGCCACTGATGAAGCTGACTAACCAGGGGCTCGCAGCGATTGACGCGGCTTTTTTGCTTGGAACGACCGAGCGGCTTCCTGACGACCCTTCGTTCGCAGCGCAGATCGAAGGTGAAACGGTGGACCTTGAGGGTGTCAACTTTACGATCAGCAAGCCGGGGCCGGAAAGTGACCCAGATGCAGCAGTTACTCTCCATCAAAAGTTGGGGATTCGGCGAGGAGTTGCGACAGACTCAAAAATGTGGGCATGGCTAGCGACCCGTCACGCGGCAGGCGCTCTCCGCCGGCGGTGGACAACTGGTGAGCGTAAGCTCAACCGCAACCGGTTTGTCGGAAGGTTGGTCGATAACGGGCTCTCGCGGCTATGGTGGGCAGCCGAGCTGACCCTTGATGACGGAATGGGACCAAAAGCGCATCGACACGCAGTGGGGCTATTATTGTTAAGCCAATATCGAACAGATCGCCTCTTGAGTATGGGGTTGGTACGACACCCACCAGTGATCCTCGGAGTACTCGACGCGATCGGGAAGGACCTGCGCTGGCAGGTACTCAACGAAATATGTAAACGCCTCGGCCTGCTGGCGACGACCTATGCCATCGACCTGATGAACCGGGAAGACGCGGGGGACTTCGTGCGACGGCTCTACAAAGATGTGCGGAGCGGTCGGGATTTTGCGACGGAGGACGAGCCGGGGGCGATGGCGTAAAAGGACTACTCAGTAGCCACCAAGGCTGATAGTGAGAGCAAATAGACCTTTGTTTCGCGGACTAGTTTTCGGCGCTGATAAGTGGGTTGGGCATAAGGGGGCTTGTATCCCTTTCTGGTTCGTCTGGATAGTCGCGGGGGCACCCATTGATGCCTCCGTGGTGGGAGCAACAACCTCGAGTACCTCCGCCGCAAACACATGAGGGAGAGCGCGTACCGTCGTTACACAATAGGGATGTATACTCCCAGCTCCTGACCCTCTGCTTGTGTTTTTTGAGTGCTTTTTGGTGCTTCTGGTCGCGTCGCTTCTTGAGCTGAGAAATTTTCTGGCGTCGCTTCTTACCCTGCTTGGCGAGGCGGATAAGTTCATCTTCCCCCGTGCCGAGTTTTTCTTTTGGGGGTTCAAATTGAATCGCCAACACGACCTGCGAGTTGATGGTAGCGACACTCACACAGGCCGATGAGGTGCATAGTTGGGGGGCTTGGCGGATATCGGAGAGGGGGTCGGCGTAGCGTTCAACTATAAACTCTGCGAGTGCTGGGACATCGTTGGGTATCGCGCCAAACTTACGGAGAGTCTCGTCTAGTTGAAGTGTCGCTTTGGCGCCATCGGGGTCGAACAAGATGTCCTCGAGGAGCCCCCAAAACCACCAGTAGCCGATCGGCGCTCCCCGGTTGTAATGCCCTCGTGATACCAGGTTTCCCTGGTCGCTCCACCGCGAACATTTTCCATGAAGCTCTCCCTCGTAGTATTCGCAGGCGGACTTTTTGTTGCCATTCGGCCAGAATTCTACAGACCAGCCGTGGGTCGTAGGGGCATTGTCTGTGAGCTTGACACATCGCCACGCGAGATCTTGTGGCGGCCCATAGCCGGTCGCTGTGGTTCCTTCCGGGCACCGTTGCATGCTTGGGGAGCTCAAGAGGAGTAGAAAAATGAGATTGAGCATTTAGAACCGCCCTCGGACTCCAATAGTCGTCATCTGTTTGGTCGGAGCAAATACCAGGCCGGTATTTGGGCGAGTTTGTATCTTGCGGCCGACCAGGTACAAGATCGCACCGAGGGCCAGCGTGGATCCTCCAGCGACAAAGCCGATTGTGGAGCCGAGTTTTTCCCGGGCAAATCTTGCCTGGAGTCGCTCGAGTTCCTGTTCATCCCCAGCTTCAAGTTCCAGTAGGTTCTCTTGTGCGGTCACTTCGTTCTGAGTCGACTTCTTCTTCTGGTCGAGGAAGAAGCCGGTCGCTATGCCAGCAACGCCGGCGGCACCAAAGACAATGCCTGAGGTTTGGAGGTTGCGGGCTTTCCGGTCAATCGCAACCTGTTCCTCAATAACTTCAGGTGACATTGAATTAGAACTCGGTGCAGCTTCTTGTTCCCTAAATTGCTGCGCCGGGGGTTGAGGAGGAGGTGGTGGCCTGGTGGGTGGCGGGGGAGGTTCCCACTCAGAGCTGTGTGGGTCGGGCATATCGCTTACAGGAGAAGGCGCTACTGAGGTTTCAGGGGGGCTTGTGAATATCAATAGCGTAGCCCCAGAAAGTGCGGTTAGCTTCATGGCGCGAATAGTAGCGAACTGAGATCTCGTTGTCACGATATGACGACTATCTGAAGTCCTCCGCTCACGTGGCAAGACGACTTTGTACTCGGTTACGGCAACCTCGGGAGCAACAGGCCGGCGCAAAGCAACCTGCCGATGCTTCTGCTGCCGACCACCCTTGGCCACCGAATTACTGAGTGCGCGGGTCCTTCGCGTGGTGACCGTATTGACTCCCGGGTGTCGAGAATGTACGAATAACCGTGGTTCACGGCAAGCACCTCCTAACACTTGTACTCGCACTGGTTTTCCTGGTTGGAGGCTGTGCGCATCGCCGTGATTTCAACCCGAAGAGTAAACGAAAGGTCTGCATCGTGCTGTCAGTCGGGGGCCCAGACGGCCTTGCTCACCTCGGGGCCCTACGTGCAGTTCGAGATCGAGGACTCGAGGTTGACTGCGTGACAGGAACGAGTATGGGGTCGTTGGTTGGTGGGTTGTATGCGAGTGCTCCAGGAGTGGATCCTGTTGCGCGCTATCAAGCGTTCATGCAGACTTACGTCGAGGCAACAAAGCGGGAGTCGTCGAGTGGTGGGCTCCTTGGAGCGCTCCTCGTCGGCGGGTTGATTCTCGCGTCTGGAGGGACCGCCCTAGCCGTACTTGGGGGAGCGGCTGTCGGGGGTCTACTCGGAATGTCGAGTGTCGACCCCGTTGAGCTTCAACGCCTGTCACAGGTTTATGACCGGTTTGTTGGTGGGGCGACGATTGAAACCCTTCCAGTGCCGTATGCGACGTTTTATATCGACGTCAAAACTGGCTCGCCCTCGCTGGCGGCGGTGACTGAAGGAAAACTTGCCGCTGGGGTGAAAAAGAGCATCGCCAATCCAGTGATTTTCGACGAAATTAATCCAGTCCATGCCGGGTATGTAGACCCCGGCCTTGATCGTATCGCGGCAGTACCAGTTCGCGACACATGCGAACAGTTCCCGCGTCATCAGATCCTTGCTGTGAATGTCACTGGCAAGCCAGCGGAGCTCGATGGCGTGAAGTGTCCGGTACGTGTCGTCGAGATTCCTCCTCCTCAGCTCAGCAAGCGTGAAATACCGGCGACCCTGATGGGAAAGGGACAACGATTTGAGCAGCTGGTGGCGACTGGCTACCGCGAAACGATTCGTGCACTCGAGCAACCACGCCGAGCACGCCGTTGAGTGCCTGACAGCCGATACTACCCCGGTGGCACCGGGCTCGACGAAGCGGATGAGGCGTACCGTCAGACGACGCGGCTGGCCTCTCCGTGCCCGAATCCTTCCGTGCATGGCTGGGGTCGGCCGACGGTTCCCCGAGCAGCCGGATCACACCTGCGTTGGATAGTCCGACAGTTCCGGTGCGATTGGTCGACGGGACCGCGGTGGCGATGAGTTGGCAAGGTTTTGTTGCAGATACACACTTGAGTCCAATCGACGTGTCCGAGTATGGCGAGGAAGTACTCGACGAGCGGGTGTGGACAAGTGTCGATCCATCTGGCCTGACACAGGAGCCTGCGTGTTCTCAGTGGACGTCGGACGACTTCTTAGAGCTCGGCCGGTTTGGGAGTACAGGTTTCGCCGACAAGCGTTGGACAGAGCTTGATCTCGATGCCTGCCTCAAGGCATTTCACGTGTACTGCATCCAAACGATAATGCCGGGTGAAGCAGGTGTGTGAGCCTCGGGCAACGGTGGAGCAGGGGACCTTGTGGGCTCCCAGGAGCCGAGATCACTCCCTCGAAAAACCACCCCAAACCCAAAATAAATTCCGCCCCCGAAAACCCGCCACGAACCTGGGGCCAACAGTCCCCATATGAGCCGCTCGACACACCTGCCGAGCCCGACCACCATCGCGCGACTCCACCCCAGGCCCAGTGGCCGTTGAGAACACGCTAGCGCCCGTCTGCGGTGTGTGTATCAACATCCGTCTATGCCTTACCGGGCGCTTGGGACAGTACATTTTTGCGTTATCGAACGGCCGCTGTATCGCTGCCTTTGGAGAATTCTTGGTTGGGATCCTACGGCCAATTGGCCCATGAATTCGTCGATTTCGTAAATCCCGCGCGGACGAATTTCTGTCTTCGTTTGGCAGAAATTTTGGCTCAAATTTGGGATCTTGGAGCGGATTGCCTGTAGGTCCTCAAATTTTGCACTTTACGGACCAATTGAACATTTTTCGTCAGGTTGTGCTACATTCACACATGGTGATCTCGACAGCGGCACCAAGTCATCTCGCCCCCGTGTCAATTCTTGATGTTTGGCAGGGGTTTAGCGGCTTCCCAATGGAAACGTTGACGAAGGCTTGGGTTGTCGCGCGTGGCGGCGGGCGCCAACGTAGCGTTGAGGAGATGGAAGTTCATCGCGCGCAAACCGGGGCGAGCGGGAACTGTTTTGACCTCGCATTCTGGTTGCAAAGTCGCCTACTCGCTGCCGGGGTAGGTGCGAGGATCGTCAGTGACGACATCACTCGCAAGGACGCGCACGTCGCCGTGGTCGCAGAAGTGAAACAGGGACGTTTCTTATGTGACCTCGGAGACATGTGGACTCAGCCAGTTTTTATCGACCGAGCCTTGCCCGAACCGTGTGGGGGATTTTTTCCTGCTGCGTGTATATCGCACAATCTCACGCACGAGCTTCTGCGCGTCGACTACCACCGACCGGGCGGGAAAGTATCCCATCAAACGTATGATCTCCGTCCGCTCAACGCGGGCGAAATTCGTGATGCAGCTGAGCAAAACCAGCGGTACCTCGCGCAGGCACTGGTGGAGGTCCGAGGATGTGGAGGTGACTCCCACTGGGAATACGACGGCCAGGCCTCGCGTTGGTCCACGCCGACTGGGCTTGTCCTCGAGCCGAGTTTGCCAGATCGAACGAGTTGGTCTCGGCGCATCGGCGAGCGTTCGGGTATGGTTCCTGGCTACGTCGAAGCATGTCTGACTGCGTTTGAGCGGTTCCGGTAGGAAATTTGCTTATACATGGGTTTGCAAGTTGCTGCCTCTCGCTCGAAAAATTGCGGCTACAAACAAGCTGTTGCAGCGGGTGCTCCCGGCGTTGTGGTGGTGGGGACCACATCGCTGCGCGATATTTGAAGCGGCCGATTGCTCGCTCCTTGGCAAACCTATGAGCGAAACGGTACCTGTACAAAATTTGACAATCACGTTAGCCTGCACCAACAGACATATCTCAACGGCTCTTGAGATCGATGACCGCAGACCTCGTTCACCTCGCCGCCTGTGAAGCGGGATTTTTGCAAAGTGCAGTTCCAGTATGGGTCAACGATGCACAGACCATGCGATTGGTCTGGGCCAATGCGCCGGCGGTTGCATTTTGGCGGGCCCCAAGTACCGCCGCGCTGCTGAGCCGCGACATCTTCTCGAGCGCACCTCCTGATGTTGTTGCGCGTACATACAACGCGATTGAGCGGGTCCGACGAGGCGAGGTGTGGTGCGAGGAGTGGACGTTTTATCCCGGTGGTGAGCCAACCACAGTTTCGTTGGAGCTGCGTGGTATCTGGCTGGCCAACGATTCTCTCGGCCTCCTCAACCAAGCACTGCCGCTTGAAACCTTGCCGGTTGCCCTTCGTCGGGCGAGTGCGATGTTCCGCCATACGGGCATGATCGCGGTCATGGTCGATGCAGACGGCAAGCTGTTAGCCACCAACCCTGCGGCCCAGACAACATTTGGTGATACCCCGACTTGGACAGCCTGGTTTGTCGAGAAGGGCAGGGCCCGGCGTGTTCTCAAGGATGCATTGTCGGGGAAACAAGTGCATGTACAGTTAAAGGCCAAGGTCGGTGGTGACAGACGATGGCATTCGATCCACGCCCGTTCCCTGCGCGACCCGGTGAGTGGAGGGCTCGTTGTCTTGGTCGAGCAGATCGATGAGACCGCGCGGATTGAGGCGGAGCAGTCGGCCAAGGCACGACAGTTGCGCATCAAGATGTTGAGCTCGACCCTCGAACTCGTCGACAAGCAGCGGCAACGGATTTTGGAGCTCTCAGCACCCATACTCGATGTTGGACGCGACACCCTAGCGATCCCGATTATCGGCAAGCTAAGCGAGGAGCAGGGCAGTACCCTTAGTGGCAAGCTGTTGGACACCGTCGTGCGTCGGGGTGCTCGCTGGATCGTTTTTGACCTTACGGGGGTCGCTGAGTTTGATCCCGAGGGGGCCACTCGGCTGTTGCAGTTGATTCGTAGCCTCAAGCTGCTTGGGGCCGAGACAGTCATCGCTGGGATTCGCCCAGATATAGCCACCGGGGCGCTCGATACCGGAATTGACTTTCACGGGATTCGCACGTTTCAGTCGCTCGCAGCGTTTCTTGAAAGTCAGTGACTATGCATCTTTTGTGGCGTCGCGCTGGAGACCAAACTCATCGGCGAGCAGGCGATACGAGTTGAGGCGAACCGTTGGGTCGTGACTGAGCGTCATGAGCATCACCTCGTCGGCGTCGGCTGCCCGTGCGGCCGCTTCGATCGCTCGGCGAACGCGTGGCGGGTCGCCGACGATCAGTAGCTGTCCCATGGGTCCGAGTGCATCCATTGTTGGGATCCAGTTTTTTGCTCGCACTTCGTCTGGTGAATATACAACAACGCTGCGTCCGCGCTGAAGTAGGCTAAGTGAGTACAGCACCGGAAGTGCGAACTCCTTGGCCTCTTCGTCGGAACTTGCACACAGGGCGTGAATCGCCAAAATGACCTTGGGTTTTGGGAAGTCGGCGGATGGACGAAAGTTTCGCCGATACGTATGAATTGCCGGGGCCGGTGGCATAGGGCTAAAGTGGCCCGCAAACGCATATCCGGTTCCGAGTTGGCCTGCGAGCTTTGCACTCCCACCACTCGAACCGAGCAGCCATACCGGAGGCAAGGCGATATCTTCTGGTATTACACGAATATGCGAGTAGGGGTGGCTGCTCGGAAAACCCTTTCCCGAAAACCGGAGAACTTCGTCCATCAGGCTTGCAAACTGACTACCCGAGACTGCCCGCAGGGCTCGCGCGGTGAGTGGGTCTGTACCCGATGCGCGACCGATCCCAAGGTCGATACGACCCGGGTGCAGGGCGTGAAGGGTTTGGTACTGCTCGACGACCCGAAGTGGGGCATGGTTTGGCAACATCACGCCGCCGGCTCCTAGGCGAATGCGCTTGGTCGCGGCACCTGCATGGGCGATCAATAGTTCTGGGGATGTGCTGGCAATGCTCGCCATTGCATGATGTTCGGCGTACCACAGTCGAGTAAAGCCGAGCTGATCGCCGAGAGCAGCGAGCTCAGTGGCACAGCGCAGGGCTGCTCCAGCCCCGTGTTGGGAGGTGATCGGGAGGACATCCAGAATCGAAAGATCCATCGCGCGGCCTTTTACCGCGGTTTTTTGTTCGACGGCATGTGGTGCCGCACGACCGGGAGATAACGATGTGAGATAAATAGGTTTTGGGGAAACTGTGTGTGTACAACTAGCTCCCCGTAGCTCGAAAATTGATGTGGGTTGAGGGGTCAGGTAGGCTGGCAAAACATGACGACACCAGCCAAGCAATGGGTGGAACAACAGCTGTCCGTGGATGAACGGGCACAGCTCGAAAAACTACCGCCGGCTACGCGCGTGCAGCTGTTCGAGCTAATGGAAGCGGCCGTTCGTGCCAAAGACCAACAGGTTGCAGCAGCCCTCGACAACGCAGTCCGGATTGTGCCTGCGCCCCTGCGCCGGTCTGTCAAAAAACTACTAGCGGGGTCGAAGTGATGGCCGACTACGATCTTGAAGCCGAGCGGATCAAGCTAGCGACCGTTCTCGCAATCGATGTGGTGATGCTCCCGGATCTTGCGCCCTTGCATTCGTCCCAAATCCGAACCCTACGTCAGGGAGTGTCGGCATCGATCTATCAGCGTCATCGTGCCAACTACGCCCGGCTGGCGAAGCTCAGCAAGATTTTGCCGTTGTCGGTAGCTGCCAGGTTAGCCGAAGGGTCACTTGGGCCCGTGCTCGCCGCGGGCGTCACCTGTGAGCTCGAGCCGGAACGGGCGGCCAAGCTCAGTAAAAAACTCTCGTTAGGGTTTCTCGCAGAGTTGAGTATTCACCTCGAGCCGAAGCGTGCGTCTGCAGTCCTCGCCGCGATACCTGGAGAGATTGTTGTTGGCGTTGGGCGGGAGTTGATGCGGCGAAAAGCCTACATAACCTTGGCGAGGTTTGTTGCGAGTATTCCACTATCGACACTCAAGCAGGTGGTTGGTGCGATTGATGACGACCGAGTGCTTCAACAGATTGGGTTGTTCATAGAAGAGCGTGACCGTCTTGACCTCGTTCTCGGACTCCTGCCACCGGCACGGCGTGTTGGGGTTTTGCGGGCAGTCGATGAGAGTCGTGCATGGCCCCAGACGCTGGCGTTACTCGGGTATCTGAGTGACCGAGTGAAAGGGTTTATGGGTGATGCGGCAGCGAGTTTGGGTGAGGAAGTATTCTCGACGATGCTCGAGGTGACTCGTGTACATGAGCTCTGGGTTGAATTACTTTCGGCCATTGTGTATATGCAGCCGGAAAATCGGCAGCGAGTTCTAGGATTTCGCGCATTGCACGAGCCGGGAACGGTGGAAGCATTCTTGGAGGCAGTCGGGCGATCCGAGCAATGGCACTTGCTGACAAAAACGTGGCAGGATGCACCCCGTGAGGCCGGTGATTTAGCTTTTAAGATTCTCGCCAAACGACCCAAACTTCTTCGGGGCCTGGTTGTCGACGCGATTCGGCTCGGTGAGCTCGAAACGCTTGGAGCGGCCCTCGAGCGGGTGTTACCCACAACCCGTGAAGAGGTACATAGGTGTGCCAAACAATTCCTCCAGCCTGAGGAATTTCGGCGTGTTCAAGACCTACTCGCGGCACCTAGCGCTTCTTAAAGTGTGTGCGCGATTCGTCGAGCGTCATGCCCTTGCGACCCCAGGTTTCGATAAGCCAAATCATCGACGACCATGAGTCTGGTGTGTTGCTCGCTTTGTTGTCCCGAAGTTCGAGGTTCACGCGGCTATCTCCGAGTGTTGACTGATAAACGAACCGGTGGTGGCCATCGTTGACCTCGTAGATCGGTATTTTGTTCGGGTCGGATGCCCCGGTATTGTCGGCTTTTATCGGCATGAGGTGCCAGGCTTTTGGGTTTTCCCCAAGCCGATCGAACCGCCGAAACTCGATATTTTCCTGACCACACTTCAGGGCGACGAGGTCCTGTGTTTTTGTGTCCTTGGCGTAGAAGTATTTTGGCGGTTCGTCGAACACAGCTTCGCCCTGGCTCAGCGGGGTTGCGAGTTTGCCTTTTGTGACCACCTCAAACGGACGCTGCTCCAAGGCGTATTTTTCGTAGCGTTCTTCCACCGAGTTTTTGGTGACGCCGAACAGACAAGCATAGGGGGCCCAGTACATGTGCACAGGAGAGGTGCACTTGGGGGCAACATTTTTGGTGACGGCGTCGAGCGAAGAAATACGAACTCCCGCGTCGCCGGTGCCGGTGGTTGCATCGTGTTCGATCACGTTCCCGTTGCCCATCGAGACAGCTACGTGGGAACCACCTCCCCGGCCGCCACCCCACTCCACGATGTGCCCGATCGGGATTTCCGGAGGCTTTTGGTTGTAGTTTGAAATAAACGCCTGTGGCGAGCCACCATGAATCTCCCCGGCGTGACTCTCCTGCACACGCAGGACGATCTCGGGTGTACTGGTATCGGCATCGGGGGTATCGAGTAGACGAACCTGCTCTTTTGTTAGCAGTCCAACGCGGTACCCTGCAAATAGTACGGCCTCCCAACAGTTCATTGTACTCGGTTCTTCGGCACCCTCGTAGAGCCACTTGTACATCGGCCGCGAGGTGTTGTCCTTCATGTCGAGGGGCTGTCCTCCGCGAAACTGGATGGCCTTACCATAGTCTAGGCCATATTCCCCGGTTGGGCCAAAACCCGCGAGTAGGGCAATGCTGTGATACTCCTTGGGGAGCTTTTTCATAAATTTGAGACGTCGCTCTTTTGGCCACAGTGATAGCACGTCAGCCATCTTGGAGATCACGGACTGGTCGTCAAGTTTGATAAGTTTTGTGATTTCATTGGCGAAAGCTTCGGGCTCCTTATTGTCGGCTAGTTCCTTTCGCTTTTTCAGCTCTTCCTCGCGTTCTTTTTGTTTGCGGAGGTTGTGTTCACGGATGATGTCTTCGCATGACTGGCGATACTCGAGGCCGAGTTTGATGAGTTGCTCCTCGGCTAGGTCAGCGAGTTTTTGCTTCTTGGAGAGTTTTGGGTACTCACCTTTCGGACCAGGAATTTCGATCTCTTTGAGCTTGAGCCACTGGGCAAATCCCGCCCAGTTGTCCGCAACAATCCCCTTAACTTTTGTTTTGAGGACGTGTTTGGCCCGTGGGATTGTCATCGCTCGGTGGCGTTTGACGGCTTTCTTCTTTTCGGACTTCGGCTCGATATCTAGGCCATATTTGCTGAATGTTTCATGGAGGTAGTAGGCGACGTCCGCGGCATAGTCCGGATCAAGTGGGTTGAGTGTTTCCTCAAAGCCCGCGTGGGGGCCCTCAAGTACGAGTTCGGTCAGCAATGCTGTGGCCATCCCCTTGACCTTGTCGAGCTTGAGTCCGTATTGCTCGTGATATTTTTTTGCGACCTTTTCAAAGAGCACGAGGCCGGGATCGTCGCCATCGATAAAGTCGAGTTGGCAGATCCAGACTTCAAAGTCGTTGACCAACTCGCTTGGCACAAGCTTCTCGTTGTTTGTCAGCTTCTCGCCGATTTTTTGCTTGATCTGCTCGACTTCTCCGGTCGACGTAAACGGGTAGGAGTGATTCTTCTTGATATAGTTTTGTTTGAGGAACGCATAGGCATTCTCCACAGCCTCGGTACTCTTCTTGGCGATCTTCGTTTCTTTCTCAGGAACCGGACTTTTCGGCACGGACACTGGTATGACTTTCTCGACCGACTTGGGCTTCTTGGGTTTGCGTTTGGGTTTTGACTTCTTCTCCTTCTTCTTCTTCTTGGAGGGCTTGACTGCCTTCTTTTTTGTTTTGGTTGGTGTGAGAAGTTGGGCAAATGAGACCTTGTCCCCCCCCTCACTCAAGCATTTATTTAGGTAGGTTATCCCACTTTCGACGAAGGTAGAGTAGGACTTCGGAGCCTTGTTGTTCTCGAGCTCAGCGAGGATGTCCTTACCCATATTCAGGAGCTTATCGACCGTTTCCTTAAAGATGTACAACGTCTCATATTCTGGGGGGATTTTTTGGGAGAAGAGGCCATAGCTTTTCTTGATTTGTGTAGGGCTGAGCTCTGGGAGTTTTTCTTGAATGTAGGCCTCAAACAGAATATTGACGGCTCCGAGGCGTTTGGCTGGGTTCGATGATGTCTTGTTGCCCCGGGCACCTACGCCGAGACTTGCGCCGTGGTCGAACAGCTTCCATGGCTGCTCTTTTTGGTCAGTAAACATGACGTTTCCGTCGTGCCGGTCGGTGCTGCCGATGAGCCATTCAAACAGGACAATTTCGAGGTGCTTGTCGAGATCGAGTTTGTGCTTTTGGTACTCCGTGAGGTTCTTACCAGTTTCGGCACGGACAAATGGCATCACAACCATTTCTCGCAGGTTGTCTGGGGCTTTGTAGTGCACGGCATCGACGTAGTAATCGCCAAGCCCGTACTTCTTGGCAATTGTTGGGGGTAGGGACTCGCGTAGGCCTCCGTGGGACTCCTCGTACTTGACGACGTAAGGTTTCCCATTGACGATAATCTTGAAGATTTTGTCGGCATTTAGCGAGGTGCTGCCGAGTTTTTCCCCAGTTTCGAGTGCCTTGATCACGGCTTCGCGGCTCGGAAGACCAGGCTTGACAGGTCTTTTGGGCTCCGGCTCTGGGATGTCGAGCAAACTTTCGGATTTACTTTTTACGGGGGTTTTTGGGCGTTTAGGGACATCGAGCTTGTGGAATGTCTCCTTGGGGTCGGGAACCTCGACGATAGGGTCGTCTTTGCTATTGAGGTTGTCGTCGAGCTCGATACGGGGAGCTAAGACCTCCCGTGAAGATTTGGTTTTGCGCGAAGATTTGAGCTTACGCGGCTTGGACTTCTTGATGGGGGACTTGCGGGAACGAGCCTCACTGCGTGCGAGCTTGACTAGGTTTGCGAGTTGGATGTTTGGCGGCTTCGTGACGTGGCCATAGGTCGATACATACCGCTCTGCAATATCACTTGGCACTGCGTAGGTCCGCTCCAGCAGCTGCCGTACATCGTACGGGTTCATTCGCTTTTTGAGGTTGAGGGGACTATCTCCGCGATAGATGAAGCGTTGAACCACTGGCGCGGTGCTTTTTTGCTGAACCGTGTGGGCAAGTTCATGGGCGAGCAGGTGTTTTCCCGTTGGCGTGTGCGGGCGAAACGAGCCTCGGCGAAAGAAAATATCCTGGCCGACGGTAAATGCTCGAGCGTTGAGAGAACGGTTGAGTTTGTCCGCATGCGAGTCGGTGTGTACCCGGACTCCACCAAATCCGGTTCCAAACCCGTGCTCCATCTTTCGTTGCAGCCCAGCGGTGAGGCGTTTGCCACCGCCAGCGTGACGAATGGAGTCGCTGACCTCGGAGGAGATTTCGGTCGTGTCGGAGTTGTGTTCAAGCCGTTGGATCGTCGGCGTTTGGAGCCGGGCTTGAACGGATGGGGGCACGACCCCTGCAACTTGTTCGCGCAGTAGGGCTCTGTGAGCAGCTTGGTCGGCATCCCGTTCGGCACGAGAGTTTGCACGCCCTAGTTGGAGGTTCGCCTGCTCGCTGTCTGAAGAGGACTTTGCGTGTCTTGCCTGTTGAGTACCCAAGTCGACCTACCTAAATATGACCTAAGAGACATATTTTATTTTGGACTCGTTGGCAACCTCGCTCGCAAATACACGGCTCGAATGTTACCTTCTGGTCGATGGGAGCATTTGATACCTATCGCCTCGAACTCAGTTGCCCGAGCTGTAACGACCGACACAATGTCTCGGGACAGACGAAGTTTTTCGAGCCGGAATTCGGAAGTTATCACGCGCGCCACTTCGTCTGTGGGGCTTTGTTGCCAGTTGAGTTCTCACCAGCGGAACTGTTTCGAGCGCGGGTTTGGGATGACGAGTGGTTTCGCGTGCGTGAGTGCAACGGTGCACCGGGGGATTTTTCTCTGTTGGTGGACTACGACGAGATGTTTACGTGCACGTGTGGTGAGCCCCTTGCGCCACTTCTGCACTTCTCAACGGAGGTACAAGCTGGCCAAGTTTGCCTGACCAAAGGGACATTGTTGCGAGCGCTCGACCGGGAACTACCAAGCCGAGTTGACTTCGCCAGCGCTGAGCAGCTGGTGCCATGGACAGGGGAGTTTGCCACCTTTCGTCGGGCAGTTTTACAACTCGCGCACGCGGATGAGGAGCATCGGGCGCAGTGTTTGCAGGCGGCAGTTGCGAGGCGATTTGCGGGGTATGAGTCGTGGGCCGAACCCGACAGTAGTGTCACGGGATGGTCGCATTTGGTCGGACCTGTCCAATGTGAAAGTTGCCGAGCGGTACGGACGCGGCGAATCGGTTTAGCTCTGTGTCACGCGGGCTACATGCACCCTGTGCTCGGCCAAGGATGGGACGGCGGGGTGCTGCGCCTGGGGCAACGGGTTCAAGTCGCAACCGACTGGCTCACCCGAGACGAAGACCGGGGCTTCTTTCTACGCCTGCGCACGCAAACTGACCGCACAACTCTAACGATTGCTGGCGACACTTGTACGTGGGGCTGTGGATGCGGGGCCGGGATGGCCTCAGTCATCGTGCGATTTGCGATTGAAGCCAACGGGTTTCGTCTCCAGTCGATGCACCTACGAGTCGTCAAGGACCTCGCCGATCTTGCTGACGTCGACCTGGTCTATGCGCCAGACTTTTCCCGTGCAGAGCTTCGCGGGCAAACGGTCAAGCGCTGGCGACCGAAGTCGCGAGCGCAAGCTCTGGCCTATCTGCAGGAGCAACTACGCAGTCGGTGGCAGCGTTGCTAGTCGGGCGGGAGCTCGGTTGGTCCGCCGTTGTAGCTGGCAAACCGTCCCCGGTCTCGTGGGTGCACGGCTGGTAATCGTAAATAGTCTGGCGAATCTCTTGCTCAGTATTCATCACAAAAGGTCCATGGTGGACGACCGGTTCCTTGATCGAGGCCCCTTGTAGAAGCAGGATTTCAACCTCAGTTTCACCGGCTTTTAGCCGGAGCTCGGCGTCGCTTTGGACTGTGATGGCGTGTGGTGTGCCAACGTGGCGTGGACCTACTTGGAGGCCGTCTCCGCGAAATGCATAGAGCGTTCGGGTTGCGTGTGGTGGGCCGGCTGGCAGCGTAAGCTCGGCTTGGGGCGATAGCTTGAGTGTCCAAACCGCGAGGGCTGCCTGCGGGCGCGCGGCCCAGGAATTGGGCGGTGGGGGTGGAGCGTCATGCTCACCGAATTTACCTGCGTATACACGTACTTCCGAGGTGTTCCCCTCGGCATCGGTGATGGCGAGCTGCGGGACCATATGGCGCCAGAGCATCGTGAAGTACGGTTCGACCATCTTGTCGGCGCGGGGGAGGTTGAGCCAGATTTGAAACAGTTCGGTCGGATTTCCCCGATCTCGATTGACCAGTGGGAACATCTCGCAGTGCACAATGCCACGACCGGCGGTCATCCACTGGCAATCTCCGGGGCCAAATCTGCCGACAGAACCGAGGTTGTCACTGTGGTCGATCAGCCCCTGCCGGGCGATTGTGATTGTTTCAAATCCCCGGTGTGGGTGTTGCGGAAAGCCGGGGACGGTCCGCCCGTGATACATACTCCACCCGTCGCGCCCGCTGAAGTCCATGCCGAGGTTGCGACCGTGCAGCGGGGTCGTCGGACCCATGTTGGCGTTCCCAGACGGATAGTTGTCGTGGTGGTGCGCGAGGAACAAAAATGGGTCTTGGGTTGGCCACGGGGTTCGCCCAAGTGGTGCGACAGAGAGAATAGTGTCTTGCATGGGTACTCCGATGTCCATGGATATACATGGAGTTGAGTGGTCACGCGAGCGTACCACAGTCATGTCTAAGTATGACGCGGTTCACTGCCGCGGCCACGGCTGTCGCTGAAGGAGGTCTTCGACATCAATGCTTCCGGCGTGTATCTGACCGGCATGCGCGTCTGCAATCCTGTAGCTGAGCTGGCGACGGCCAAGCGGCTGGGACTCGACAAACACACAGCGAAGTTCTCCAGGTGTAAAACCGCACTGTGCTTGTACCGCCGCAAGCAACTGCTCGTGGTGGAGGTGACCGTCGCCAAAGTTCCAGCCTAACACCGCACCCGCGACGAGTTCGCCATCGACCCAGGTGTAGTCCTCGATTTCGTCAACAGCTTGGGGGACCAGTTGCTGGAGCGCTCTTCCATGTAAATGCATCAAGCGAAAGGCAACGACCTTGCCCAGCAGGGTGGCCGAGGTGTCACGGTCGTAAAAGCGGTCAAGTTGATCGAGCACCCACGGGGTCGACTTTTTGAGGTGTTGATCGAGCTTGCGGTAGCTGTCCCCGCGAAAAAGCCAGACACTATAGGCCCAGTTACCCGCGTAATAGCGCATGGCTGCGAGGAACGAGATCCGCTCGGGAAACAGGTTGCCAAGCAGCGGGATAGCAATACACGTTACCGCTAAAAACCCCGTAAGGACCGAGGGTTGCAGGTCTAGCGCGCTTACCTGTGGATAACCGGCGAACAGGAACATACCGCCGTAGACCATCACAAAGTTCCACTCGATTGGCACGCCCATCGGGATGTTGCTGGTAATATATCCATGTAGAAGCAACATTAGCAACAGGCCAGCCGTGGTGATTGGCCCGCCATCGCCGACAGCGAGCAGGATCGGGACGGCAAACTCTAGCGCAGTGCCGGCGTGCCCCATCACAGATGCGAGCCGGGAAGGGCGAAGGTCATCGGGAAAATTGCGATAGATTGCGGTTCGCAACCAGCGAAACCGGGTAACTGGGCTATTGCTAGTCATCACGCCGACGACGGCGGCAAAGTGATGGTTGAGTTTGGAGAAGCCTGCCCAAAACCACAGCGCAAGCCACACGAGCTTGGCCTCGGCGATCCATGTGGAGGTCAGGGCAAAACATACACACAACACCCAGTAGTGTTCACTGCGTGCAGCGAGGAAGACGGTTTTATCACCAATTCCGGCGAGTACTGCAACGATTGCGATTGGGGCGAAGTACTCGGCGCCCGGCAAGGGGTGAATCAAGACTGTCAACAGTGACGCGAGCAGACCGAGGTAGCACCCAACGTCGAGCCATGTACGACGAATACCGCCAAGTAGTGGTAAACCAGGGAAAAGTGGCAACTTCGTTGTGCCCGGACGGAGGAAGTAGAGAAAACCTCCAATCGGTGGCATGTAGCGTCCTGTCAATGGACCGCTGCCGCAACCTAGTCCGAGTACCTCAAACAGCATGCTTGTGGCGATGGCCTTCTGGAACGCGAGAGGCTCGAGCCACCATGCTGCGATTTCGCTAGGGCTTCCCAATGTAGGCGTGTATGCGCAGGCGACCAACCAGATCCCGATGAAGAGACCGACTTTGAGACAATAAAAGATGTAACCAACTGTCGGAGTTCCGTACCCCTGCTGCGCCCACGCCACGCAACTTTGGCGAACGCGCTCGTGAAAGGGGAGCTCCCTCCACGCGCGTGGATCCATCGGAAATGCGGCCGGCTCAAAAAATCCCACAGTGGCCGAACTATGCCTCGAGAGCGCCGACTCGCGCCTAATAAATTTTTCACATGAACATCATTTAAACGTCGTTATGTTTTGAGAGGGATCTCGCGGTCTCACGCATTCGTCGAAGGCTTGCGCTCGCACATTGCGTGTGTTGCGCAAAACTAGTGACGCACGTCATCCGGCTTCACTTCTCCGGCGACAGCTCGGTCACGAATTCCGAGGTAGCTCTCGATTTCCTGCTCGAGCCAAAGCGGTTGGGCGAGCTCGGTGAAACCGCGAATCAGTAACTGGGAGTGGTGGGTCCGGGTGACCGCACGCAACTCAAACGTCACGGTGGTTGAGCGCTTTGTGTGGTGGACCTGCTTGGCGACGTACAACTGTTCCAAGTCACTTGTCGAGATGGTAGGTGCCGGCCACCAGGGCAGTGGACGATGCACGATTTGCAGCTCTCCCTGCTTTGCTCGCAGTGTTGTTGTATTTACAAAACCAGCAATCGCGCGATAGGTGATGCCAACGCCGACGGCGACATGGATAAGTGGAACAAGCGCGAAGATAAGGTCAAAACCCGAGTCTCCACTTGCAGGCACACTCGAATACCACAACAGCAAAAACCCGTCCCACATGATTGCAAATACAAGCAAAAACACATCCTGGGCCCGAAACCAGCGATAGGAGATCTTGAGGCTAGAGTCGGTTTTCTTGAGTCGAAAGCGTGGTGGAATCGCTACGGGTGCACGCGAGGGGGTCGTGCCTTGGTCGGCTTTTGGTGTGGTCCCCCCTGGACGACGCGTGAGGTCAAAAATTGCGCCACAATGGTCGCAGGTGATGATGGCCAGCCGTCGATCGAGATTGCCGCTGTCCATCGCTGCCCCGCAGGTCTGGCAGTTCATGGTGTCCATCGCCGTCGAACTCTACCAGTTGCGGGACAGGGGGTCAGCAGTCGATCTCGCTCACAACTGCTCAGCACGCGCAAAATGCAGGGCGAGAAGGTCTGCAAACGTCCAGCGCGCAGACTCCGGACTCTCGTCTCCCCAGGGGTCGATAAGCGTTGCTCGCAAGTTGAACATGAGCTCCTCCTGGTCCATCCAAGGGATGAGATCGTAGCCCTCCGCAACATTGCCGAACTCGGGGTGCCCACTATCACAGCACAAAAATAGCCAGTGTTTATCGCCGTAGCTAGCAACGTGAATCCACGGCCCGTCCGCCGGCTGCTCATCTTCGTAAACCCCGCGGCTGAGCGATAGCCATGATGCGGTTGAATGCACCATCGCGTCGAGTGACAACAGGGTTAGAAGTGGGGTTGTGTGCTCGGCTGCGCCGGCGAGTTTCAGGTAAGTGACGAAGTTGTCTGGGAGCACCAATCGCGCGGCAGCATCGTGACCTAATTCATTGATGATACATGTACGTAGTTTTGCCACGCTGTTAGCGAGTTCGTGGGCAGCAAGCGGGGCCGGATGTACACCAAACTGGGCAAGGGATTGCAGGTCGAAGTCCGCGGCAGCTGTTAGGCCGGTGTCACGCGAACACGTGTTTGGTGTTTCTTTGGCTGACACAGGCCAAAATACCGCGGTTTGGGGAATCGGCCAAACAGCTTTAGCCGTTTGTTTTGCCGGGCGAGTTCGAGAACGAGTCCGACGCCAAATTGTACAGCCTCCATCCACGCGACGTGATAGCCCAGACAAAAGTGTGGGCCGAAGGAGAACCCAATGTTGTCGAGGGGTTCGGGTTTTCGGGGGAGTCCGATCCAGCGGTCGGGCAAAAAACGCTCGGGGTCGGGATAGCGTGAGGCATTGCGTTGCCACAGCAGGATGGGAAACGAAACCTCAACACCGGCGGGCAGCTCGACCCCACCGACTTGGACCGGCTCGACCAACGCGCGCGAAACAAACGGTACCGGTGGATACAGGCGTAGGCACTCGCGAAAGATACCTTCGATTAATGGGAAGTGTATCAACTCCGCCGGGGTCGCAGGAATTGCTCCGACGCCCTCAACTTCATTGAGTGCACGTGCAAATAAATTGGGCGAAGCGGCGAGGTGACAGACCATCCAGGCCATTGTCGATGCCGTTGTCTCATGGCCAGCCAAGCCCAGCAGCAGGATGTTGTCGATGAGCACCGAGTCGTCCTCGCGCTCCTCTGAAGCATCCCAACCACGCACCATCTCGGCGAGAAGGCCCTCGGAGTTTGGGTCTGCCCGAACGGCGTCGAGCCGACGCTGAATGGCCGTCGAAATCCAGTTACGGCCGCGGATAGCTCGCCAAGCCGGCGAGTATGGAAACTCCCACTTGAGGGGAAACGTGGCGAAGAGCATCTCTTCGTAGTGCTCGCGCCACTGCTCGAGTTCGCGGCCGGGAATACCGAGAATCCGGAAGATGATATCGAGGGCGAGGGAACGGGTTTGTGTGAGAGCCGTAAATTTGGGGCGAGCAATCAGCGCGGCGACTCGCTCCTCAATAGTCTCTTTCATGATTGCGCTGGTGCCCGCGGCCCGAAGCCCCTTGGGGGTAAACGGGCTGTTCATGGAGGCACGCTGCACGCGGTGGACTTTGCCGTCTCGGGTGAGTAAGGAACGACCAAGCAGCAAATTAGCTAACTCCGCATAATGCCGATTCGTCGCAGATTTTGACCGCAGTAAATTGAAGTGTTCGGGGTTACGAACTTGTAGGTGCCAGCCTCCGGGTCGGGCCTGGACCCATACGAAGTCTGATTTCAGCGCATCAACTTTGCGAATGACTTTATCTGGCCTAAAAAACAGCCGCATCATGTGGCCAAAAAATGGCGCTCGTCCAGGGAGGACGGGCAGCTGCTTGAGATCGGCGGGCGTGCACGGAGTGAAGGCGGCTGAGTTCATGACCACACCAACAGTGGCCCGGCATTTCGTGCATGAGAAGCACGAATATTGACATTCTAACGTTCAAATATGTTACCAATCATTTGGGAGAAGCCGGTCTCGTTGCGCGAAATAACCCGGCGCGCCATGTAAAATATGGAAATCCTTGATGAACTCGAATTGTTTGTGGTGCTGGCCGAAGAGGGGTCCCTGGCGGCAGTTTCGCGCCGGCTCAGGATTCCGCGCCCGACATTGAGCCGAAGGTTGGCTCGTTTTGAGTCGCAACTAGGCGTCAAGCTTATTGAGCGGACGACCCGAACCTCCCAACTGACCGAGGCAGGGCGGGTGTTGTACGAGCGAGGACGCCCGTTGCTCACCCTTGCCGAGCAAATCACCGAAGAGGTTCGACAGGTCGATGGGGTCGCCCGCGGTCCGCTTGTGATTGGTATTCAGACAGGGTTGGGTAGGGGTTTTATGGGGGCATTTGTCGAGCGCATGCTCGCCCGTTGTCCAGAGGTTGAGTTGTACATGCACTTTAGTCCGCAGCCGTTGGCCGACCGCGAGAAAGACATTGTGCTAGCCGAGGGGCCGCTGCCGGATAGCGACTGGGTCGCCGTACACCTGGCGCAGTCCGACCGTTTGGCCCTCGCATCGCCGACGTATTTGCAGGCACATGGTAGCCCCCGTTCACTCGCGGAGTTGACCCAACATCGACTACTCTCGCCGGTTGATGGGCCGAATAGGAGTGTTTTATGGCCCTGTCGGGATGGCGCGGAAGTACCTGTCGCAGTGACAGTGGCCTCCGACGATCTCGATACCCTGCTCGAGTGTGCTGTCGGTGGCCAGGGTATTGCACTCTTGCCATTTACCGTAGCAGCCGCGGCGATCGCTCGTGCTGAACTATTGCCAGTGTTGCCGCAAACTCTCGGGCGCGCGGCCGAGTTTTTTGCCCTTTATCCACCGCACCGTCGTTCATCCCCAAAAATACGAGCATTCCTAGAGGTCGCCGAGGCCTTTATCGAGGAGGCGCGTGCTGGGGCGATAACCGCGGTTACGCAGGAGTGAGGCTTTCCCTAGGAAACAGCTTTGGCGCGTTGTGAGAAGTCGTCGGCGATTTTCTGCATCTGCGGGGTGAACTCGATGTTGCGTGGATTGTAACGCGGTGAGTAGGAGCGCACGAGTTTGGGTAGGAGCTTTCGCCCAACGAGGCTGATTTGGCGCAACAGTCTGCGTGTACGCCCGCGTGAATAGTTGTGTGGGCTCGAGGCGAAAATGTGGCGAGTGACCCGGATCGCAAACGAGACCAGGTGTACTTGTGCATAGATTCCGACGGCGAGTCGGTACAGATAGCTCCCATATAGTTGTTGATACACATCAAACGCGACCGTGCGGTGTTCGAGCTCCTCGATCGAATGCCAAAACATCAATGCCTCGACCTGCGGATGCATCTCGCGCTTGTCCCGGGTTTCAATGAGAAAGAGTGCTGTGGCGGCAGTCAAGGCCTCAAATCCCTCGGCATAGGCGAGATTAAACCGCAGCGACTTTGTCGCCGTGAAGCGCTGGTAGTCGCGGTCGAGAGATTCCTCGAGAGCTGCCAGCCCGGATAAATAGGGTTTGCGAAGTGCCTTGTTAAAGCGTTTGTGCTCGCGGAAGTGCTGACCTTCCTGTGCACAAAACCGGCGCAGGTCCGCCAACAAGCCCGGGTCGCTAATCTTCGCACGTGCGCGATTCATGCTGCGGATGAGATAGGGTTCGAGGTAGGGCAGGAGCAGTGAAAGCCCGATCAACATGAATGATTCCTCGGGCTCGTTGCGGATAATGACCGGATCGAGTTGCTCCGGAACATCGAATCCCATTTTGCGAACTTTGATTGACGCTTGGTCCACCAGGCGATTATTTCGCGGACAGGGCAAATCGTCAACGGATGTGATAGGCTCGCAACAGGTGAGCGAGAGCTTTTGTATAAATGTCGCGGCACGACGCCATTCGCAAGATTGTTGCGCGACCTTCCTCGCGGGTGACGCTAGGGTTGTCGTTTCGGATGGTGCAGGGGGACTTGCGGGCGGGCAAAGTGCCGCGCAACACGTTGTTGCTGAGCTGCATCGGGCTGTGAATGCGCATCCGGCAAGTGCACTTGACCAGTTGTGGTGGGTTCATACGTTACTTGCGTTTGACCGTGAGCTTTTTCGGGCCCGCGACCTTGGTGAGACAACGGCCGTGGTCGTTGCCATGGACAACTCGGTGCTCGTTGGCGCGAGTGTGGGCGACAGCGAAGCCTGGTTGCTTGGCCAAGACAATTTCGAGTTGACCCGGGGGCAGACGCGAAAACGACTCGGTAGTGGGAAGGCTGAGCCTGTACCATTTATCCTTGCAGGTGAGCACGGTCGCCTGATCGTCGGGTCGGATGGCCTATTTAGTCGGGTGGCGTTACCGCGAATCATCGAGATTGGTCGGATTGGTCCACCGCACCGGGCTGGTGCGGAGCTACTGAACTGCGCGCGCCTGCGGACCGGCGACTTGGTAGACGACTTCTCTGCCGTGATTGTTGATGTCGACTAGATGTATGAGCATGCTTTAGTCAGCCACACGCATAATCGAAGAGTCTGTCGGTTGTCGTGTTCGCAGTGCCTTGGCGGATGGGCGAAGTTCGACGGCCTCAACCGGGCCAACTCCTTTCACCTCAACCTGGCGTATCCCATCGCTGTCGAATAGCTCCTGCTCAACCTCAATGAGACAGCCCGGTGGGCAAAGCAATCGGTCGGGTGAGGCAAACGTTTCCATACGCGAGGCGAGATTCACAGCCTCGCCAATGACCGTATATTCCATGCGATAGCGTGAGCCGAGATTTCCCTGGACTATGTTTCCGGCTGCAACCCCGACTCGAACACTAAACGGATCGGCCCCCAAAACCCCCAGAAGCGTGCAAATTTCCGGCATCAGGTCGAGGATGGCGAGCCCGCACCGGACAGCCGCGGCCGCAAGTTTTTGTAGGGAGTCTGTGCGCTCAGGCGAGACAAACACGACCATGATACCATCACCCATACGTTTATCGACGATCCCGCCATGGGCCTCAATGAGTGGTTCAATCCGGTCAAAGTAGAGATTGAGTTGGGCCATGATTTCGTCAGCCGGGTAGCGACGACTGCGATCGGTAAACCCGACGACGTCGGCGAAGAGCACCGCTCCAATGTTGTTCTCGCCACCGAGGATGAGCTCCTCCTCTGGATTAATCCGGATTTTCTCAAGTAACTGTGGCGGGAGGTAGTGGGCTGTTTTGCGTTGGGCGAGCTGGGCTTCGCGGTGCTCGTCGTACTGACGGTCCATTGCTTCGAGTACCTGCGGAAGTGTTGCTCGAATGTGTTTGCGGATACGCGCGAGTTCGTGGACAGCACGTTGTCGGCCGAGGTCCGGCTCGGCAAACTGGACCTCATACTCACAATGTTTGACACCTTCGGTCCGGTGGGTGCAGCGTTCGGGGGGGTGGATCACGGTTGCCGGTGGCAGTTCCCAAATTGTTGGAATCGCTTCAAACAACCCCCGCCGACTCCAGCATGTACCTGGTCGATCAACGCGTAGGGGGTTTGCTAGGCGTGCTCGAACAATCGCACGACCTGGCCCGAGGGTCACAAGTTCCATGCGGGTGACACGGTTGCCACGGGTGTAAAGATTGCCGATGTTCGCAAAAAACTTTGCGGGGTGTTCAAACGACCACAGTAGCAAAAACAGTGGTCCCATGATTTCACGACGCTCGAATGTGGCGAACGAGGCCCGACGCCAGTGCTGCCACAGCGGGTGGTCGTAGTCCGGAGCCTCGTCGAGGCCTTCGAGCTGGTGGGCAACCGCGTCGCACAACCGGCGGTCAAAGTCGACCGATGTCCAACGTGTCGTGTCGAACAGGTACTCGAGGCTAAGCCCCGCTTCTTCGACAATTGCGCGAACTCGTTCGACTCCAAACCCGTCGGTGAAATAGCGGATCAAACCGCCGAGAAATCGGTTGCTCAGGTGTGCGCGGGTTAGCGCGGGGTCGTAGGTCCGGACGGGCATTCGCGTGTTTGGATAATACGTGGTGAGTCTGCTTGGTAAACATTGTTGATGATAACAAATCGTGCGGTGTGTCACTAGCTTGCCCAAGGGCAGCGCTCGTTTGTCACCCTTGGTTGGGTTGCAGATCGCACACCAATGGACACCTGTCTCACGGGTCAACCCGCGCGTGCGGACGTATTTACTCCTGTCTCATTGGTCATGTCTGTGTTGTAGTTCGTTGGGTACCGTAGGTACCGACGGAGCGTGAACGATGGTGTACAAAAAGTATCTCCCGGGTGTTTCGATCGCCGTGGCGTTCGGTTGGTTATGGACAGCGAGCGTGACGGATGCCAAACCGTTGCCCAAACCCAGTGCTCGGCCGTTTCCAAACTCGAAGCCCCTGCCGAAGCCCCTTCCGAAGCCCAATTCGAAGCCTGTCACCAAGCCAATTCCCAGTAAAAATCCCAACATTCCGTTCCCTGGGCAGACCCCATTTCCCGGTCAGCGTCCGCAACTGAATCTTGATAACTGGAACTTCGAGCATGGCCTTACGGGTTGGGAGCAAAGCGGGACGGCTTTTGCCGCACAGCCGACCTACGGTGACAATGTGCAGGCCAAACGCGTGATGGGAAACGGCAACCTACAGCCGATGAAGCTCGGTGGCGACTACTGGCACAATGTGCGGTATCCGATTGGCAACAAGGGAAATCGCTGGATTGGTACCTACGAGCGCCGTCCTGACAACGCGACTAAACTTGGAACCGTACAGGGGGACGGCCCCACGGGGACACTGACCTCGAAACCGGTGGTGCTCGACCAGCCCTACATATCGTTCCTGATAGGTGGTGGTAAGGATAAGAGCCGTTTGCGAGTCGAGTTGTTGGAGAAATTGCCCAGCAAGCCCGCGGGTAAGGCCAGCTTTGGCGCCGTATCCTATAGTGATGGCTGGTACAAGGTAGTGCCAAAAACAACCAAAACTGGGCATAATGCTGAGGTGCTTCGCCGCGACTTCTGGGATGTCCGCAAGCTCAAAGGTAAGGCGGTACGGATTCGAATTGTGGACAATGCCTCCGGCGGGTGGGGGCACATCAATGTCGATGACTTTCGTTTTGTCAAAGATCACCCAATTTTGACCATGGTCAATGTTGGTAAAGAGAAGTCGGTATCGGTCAAGGCCTACCGTGTGCGTCCGGGCAGCCGCGAGTCAATTTTGGTTGACTACGATGCTCCGGTATGGGGCGTTGCCGACCTGCATACCCACCCGGCAAGCCACCTAGGTTTTGGTCGCAAACTCATGCATGGTGCCCCTGATGGCAAGATCCAGCAGGCGCTTGCCAACTGTAACTGCTCACACGGTGGCTGGGGTCTTGACAACGAATGTGGCAACTACCTGCGTTCGTTGGTGGTGAGCATGCTCGATAAAATATACCCCCACCGCGCGCCGATGGATGAGATTCATCGACACGGCGACCACCCGCACGCGGGCTGGCCAAACTTTACCCACTGGCCACAGTTTACCACAATCACGCACCAGCAGATGCGCTATGAGTGGATGAAACGTGCCCATGAGGGCGGGCTCAACGTGATTGTGGCGCTCGCAGTCAACAACCAGTTGCTCGCCGAGGCAATTGACGGCGACTCGCCACGCGACGACAAACGCAGTGCCGACGCGCAGATAAAGTTTATGAAAAACTTTGTCCGCCGCCACAGCGACTTTATGGCGATTGCCTATGGTCCTGTGCAGATGCGCGACATTATTCGCCAGGGGAAAATGGCGGTTGTGTTGGGGATTGAAGTCGACAACATCGGCAACTTTAACTACAAAACAGTGAACTCCTCAAACAGCGCGATCAAGCAGGAGGTCAAGCGCTTGCACCGGGCTGGGGTTCGCTACATCTTTCCGATCCACGTCACCGATAACAAGTTTGGTGGCGCCGCAATCTACGAGGACCTGTTCAACCTCGCCAACCGGTTTGCCTCGGTGCAACCACTGCCGCCACAGTTTGGTGCTTGGGTACCGGGCACGGGCTACCAGATCGAACGGGCGCCGGATAGGGATGTCAATTTTCGTCTCAAACCCCATATGGAAAACGGCTTGATCATTGGTTTTCGGGCATTGCTGGAAGCGTTTGAGCAAATTCCCAACCCCATTCCGTTTGACAACATTCCCAACCCAACAATCGGCCACAAACTGCGCAATGAGCATGAATATCGGGTTATCAAGCACTACTTCCTCACGCCGGACCCGCAAATGGAAACCTACAAGCATGTACCGGGTGGGCATCGCAATCGTAAGGGGCTGAGCGCCGCCGGTAAAATGGCGATCAAGGAGATGATGAAGTTGGGGATGATCATCGACCTCGACCATATGTCCGAGCGGGCAGTTGAGGACACGTTACGAATCGCCGAGGCGGTGAACGGTGGGTACCCGTTGACGTCGGGACACAACAACTTCCGCAAGCTAGGTGCCTCCAACCACGAGGCGCACATCAGTGAGAACCAGCGCTCCGACCAGCAACTTCGGCGGATCATGCAGCTCGGTGGCATGGTTGGTGTGGGCTATGGCTATCAAAAGGCCGACGGCTCCGAAAAAACGTTTTCTGGGGTCATTCGCAAACAGGGTGGTCAGAAGTGGACGAACTCGAAGATCACCAATAACTGTGGGGGGACGGCCCGGAGTTTTGCCCAGCAATATTTGTATGCGGTGGAGCACATGGCCGGGGCCTACGTGGGCCTAGGGACAGATATCAACGGTTTGGTATCGGGCCCTGGGCCGCGGTTTGGTAGTATGGCAACGTACAAGGGCAACCGCTGCCGGGCCCAGGGCAACCGTGTGAACTATGTTGGTAAGCCACGCCAGGGAGACAACAAGGCTCTCGTTGGTGAGAAGACGGGCAATAAGGTGTGGGATATTAACACCGACGGTGTCGCCCACTACGGCATGTTGCCCGACTTCTTCCAAGACCTCAAAAACGTTGGACTGACTCCCGAGGATTTCGGCCCGATGTTTAGCTCAGCCGAGCACTTTGCCATGACTTGGGAGAAATCCGTTCGCGCCTCCTCGCAGGTGCGCTAGCGACTGTCGAACGGGTGGCAAAGCTAGCCCGCACCGTGTTTGGTGCGGGCTTGGGCGTTAGGTTGCTGCCTGTTCGGTTTCGACAGTTTCGGTTTGCGGGGTCGCCCCGTCAAACACAACTTCAACGCGATTGGTCACCCGGGAAAACGGTGGCATATCGATCGGGGCAACGACCCGGCGTTCGATTTGCAACTGTGGATTGGTTCGGGCTTCGTGGCGTGGCGGCAAAACTTCGAGTTCTTCTGGCGTAAATGGCCGGAGGACGGTTTTGCTTTGGACGTAGGTACCCCGCTTGAAGAACGCGGGGTAGTCGTTCCAGTTGATACCCTTGGCCATCAGGAGGTCGTGCATTTGCTGATGCCCTTGCTGATGCAACTTGTTGTGGCTGTAGTGCGCACGCGCGGCCATGCTCAGGCTGTTGCGGGTTGCATCGCGTTCGCGCCACAGCAGGACATTCGCTGCTTCACGCCGGTTGGGCAGCGAAAACAGTCGACAGTCAAACACCGGGCAGGTCCCCGCTTTTTCGGGGATTTTGGCGGCGAGGTGGGTGTTGAAAAACACACTCGCGGTCGCGGCCAACACCGAGACGAGCTTGTGGATTCGCCCATCGAAGTAGATTTGGCGTTTGGGGTCGTCGCTAAACCAAATCAGCGTGATTTCATCGGACTGGGTATAGCCGATGCACGCGTTGGTTTGCGCAACGAGCTCAATCGTCATGTCGACCATCAGCTGCGACAGCCGTGGGTCGTAGGGGCGGGTGAGGCCCTTGGTGAATTTAGAAAAGCCCTTGCCGTCGAGACGCGCCACCGCTGGGACGAGGGGCATCAGCCGGCGCCCTGCCTCGGCATGCTCGTAGGCCTTCATACGATCGCTAAGTGATACTCTATCCATCCGCGGAGTTTTACGCGGGATGGCGGGCGTTGGCAAGGGGTTTTAGCCAGGTATGGTCGCGTGACCACTGGCTATGGTCGCTAGCGAACCTGCTAAAAACTGCCCAGCGCTACCCGTGTGGTTCGATCATGCCCTCGAGCGGGCTCGACGATGTTGCATATTGCTTGCGTGGAATGATCCCACTTTTGTACGCAAGTCGGCCAGCAATCGCAGCATGTTTCATAGCCTCCGCCATGCGAACAGGCGACATGGCCCCTGCGACAGCTGTGTTCATCAGGACCGCATCGTAACCCAGCTCAAATGCCATGGTGACGTCCGAAGGTCGGCCAATTCCGGCATCAATTACCAGGGTTGTGTCGGGAAGGGCGTCGCGGAGCTTTTGCATGTGGGCAGGGTCGACAATCCCTTGACCGCTGCCGATAGGTGCACACAGCGGCATCACAACCTCACAGCCTAGATCGACGAGCGCCCGGCACGTATCGATGTCGTTGGGACTGTAGGGCAACACAAAAAAACCGTCGGCGATCAGCGCTTTGGTTGCCGCCAACAGCTCCTTGGGGGCAGGGTAGAGCGTTCGCTCGTCGCCGATTGTTTCGAGCTTGATCCAGTGGGTGCCAAGCGCTTCGCGTGCCAGCTGCGCAGTGTAAATCGCCTCTTTGGCGGTGTAGCAACCAGCGGTGTTCGGCAACAGGGTGTAGCGCTTGAGCGACTCATAAAACGAGCCAGGCCCTTGGTTTGCTGGGTTGACCCGGCGAATCGAGACGGTCACGATCTCCGTGCCTGACGCAACCAATGCATCATCAAGTACTTTGAGGCTGGGGTAGCGAGCTGTCCCTAGCATCAGGCGAGAGGTGAACTGTTTGTTGTCGATCGTGAGCACGCGCTAGCCTCCCTGGACGGCCCCAATGATGTCGACAACGTCACTGTTTTGTAGCCTCACAGACGGCCATTGGGAGCGACGCACGACTTCGCCGTTGATCGCAACCGCAAACCCCTGTTGTTGGGGATCGAAGCCTCGGCGGACAAACAGCTGCTCGACCGTCTCGTCTGCGATATGTGGGATGTTGTCTCCGTTGACGCGTATCACTGGGTCGCTCCCTCGATGGACTTGGCGAGTGTACCTGGCTTACCGGCGCCTGACGTGGCCGCGTCCGTGAGCTGAGGTGGTTGTGGCGAGGGGGGAGAAAACCTGGCGAGCGTGTAGTTTGCTAGTTCTGTGGGGAGCGTGCCGGTGGCGACGTACTCAGCGACTTTGCAAGCGGTGATCGGTGCCAGCAAAATTCCGTTGCGGTAGTGTCCCGTGGCGTAGGTCAGGCCCGCGATACCCGATGCGCCAAAAATCGGCTCGTTGTCGTAGGTTCCCGGTCGCAGGCCCGCCCAGGTCTCGGCAACCCGCCATTCCCGGGTGCCCGGCATAAGTTGGTAGGCACCAAAGAGGAGGTCCATCAGGCCGCCCGAGGTGATCGACGTGTCAAAACCCTCTTCTTCGACCGTCGCCCCGACGATCAAGCGATTTCCCTTGGGGGCGAGATAGGTTTTTGTCGAGGTGATGACATGGGTCAGAGGCTGGCACACCGACGGAATTTCGAGCGCGAGCACCTGGCCTTTGACCGGACGGACCGGGGGTAGGCTCTCAGGTGGGAGGCCACCAAGTTGCCGACTCCAGGCCCCCGCCGCCACAATTGTATGGTCGGCGAGCACCCGGCGTCCGCCGGCGACGATCCCTCGGCAGCAGTCGCCGTCGAGCAGTAACTCTGAAACCGCTGTATGTTCAAATAGTTCGACATCCACTTTCCGTAGCACTACAACAAGTGCTTGTACAACCAAACGGTTGTCGACCTGGTGGTCGTGGGTGCTGACAAGCCCGCCGCGGACGGTGCGAGCGAGGAGCGGGCAAAGGCTACGCATGGCCTCACCATCGACCCATTCGATCGCGAGTTTGGGGGTGAGGGACTGCAGGTACCGGTAGTTGTGGCGAAGCTGACGCAACTCGTCATCGTTGAGCGCGGGTACCAGGGTGCCGCAGGTTCGGTAGTTGACCGGGCGTCCAGATTCGGCTTCGAGTTGGGCGGCAAATCCAGGCCACATGGCCGCGCTTTGGCGCAACAGTGGCATCAGCGTTTCGTACCCCGGTCGCAACTCGATTTGTTGTGAGAGCATCCCGGCCGCGGCCCAACTCGCCTGACGACCGGCCTGCCCGCGGTCGAACAACCGCACCGAAAACCCGCGCTTGGCGAGTTGCCAGGCGGTTGCGAGACCGATGATGCCACCGCCGACGATGATAATGGACTTCACGTTGTCCTGCCGTGTGAGGGATTTTGCACCGCAGCGAGTATAGAAGTGAAGCGTTGGGTCTGGAAGTGCTTGGGTGTGAGTCGACTCCAGTCGCAACACGGTAGTCGGACCTCACGATATAATTGATGATACATGTAAACCACCGTGCCCGGGCGGCATGGCGCTAAGTCGCAGGCGTAAGCCGGGCCTCGTGAAGCGGTTGTTGCAGGGCCTGCGCGCGTTCGACGAGCTCGCGGTAGTGGTTGGGGACATCAACCGTGCGCGCTTTGTAGGGGTGAAACCCGGTCGAAGCCTCGACCGCGTCGTACCAGTACTCAGCCCACACGCCATCGGTCGAGCGCCGCCCGGGGGGCCAGCTGAGCATGGATGCTTGAAACTCGAGGCCGAGCGCTGTGCACAGGGCGGCTAGCATTCCGCGAGGGTTTTGCAGCAACTCATCGGCATCGATCACCGGCGGAGGCGTGCCGTGAATTTTCGTTGCATAAACAAAAAGCTGGTGCTGGGTGGCAAATCCGAGGTCGGCGAGGGTTGGCGTTGGCCGGCGGCGGATGTAGGAAGCAACCACGTAGGCCGGGTCCCGAATCAAAAACGCGTGACGAAAGTGCCTGAGCCAGTCCCAACCCATGACCTCGGGGATGAGGTGATGGGCCATCTGTTTGTGAAACCACACCGGTGCGCCGTGGGGCGGCGAGCCTGTGATCCAGCGGCGTAGTTCGGGCCAGGTTTGCGGCTGGCTGGCGAGGATTTGCGTGCGGCCCGGGTGTTCGAGTCCGGTTTGGCACAAATAGTGTGCATACATCGGTTCGTCGATAACCTCGGTGTCGTTGCGCTGCTCAAACGCTCGCATCAGGGCTGTGCTGAGGTTACGCGGGCCAGACCACATGGCGATACGCAGGGTCATGGCGGACACAGCTTCGCAATCTCGCTGGCGTATGCGCGGGCGAGTGTCTCGGTGACGGGGCCGGGAACCGTACCGTTGGCGAGTGTCCGCCCGTCGACCGAACGGACAGGCATGATGCCAGAAAATGTGCCGGTACAAAAAGCTTCGTCGGCGCTGTAGACTTGGGTAAGCGAAAAATCTGCCTCGCGGGTGACAAGCTCCTGCTCACGGGCGAGTCGAAGGATGTTACCGCGGGTAATGCCGTGGAGGCAGTAGCGACCACTACTGGTCCAAAGTTCACGGTCGCGAACAACAAAGAAGTGCGTTGAGTTGCAGGTTGCGACAAACCCATGGGGGTCGAGCATGAGGCCCTCATCGGCCCCGGCTTTGGCCGCCTGAATACATGCAGTTACACAGTTGAGTTTACTGTGGCTGTTCCACATCGGATCTTGGACATCGGGACGCCCGCGACGCACGTGAACAGTGAAGAGGTCGAGGCCCCGAGCTCGGACCTGCTCAGACGGCTCTTTCCACTCGGCGAGGACAACCACCGTGGGTTGGCCAACGTTCACGCTCGGGCCCTGAAACGGGGTGCGTTTGAGTCCTCGCGTGACCATCAGGCGGATGTGGACGCCCGAGATCATATCGTTGGCAGCGATGGTTGCAGCGACCGCAGCAGCGAGCGCGTGTGCGTCCATACCGATGTCGAGGTCGAGGGCCTTGGCACCCTCGGCGAGTCGGCGAAGGTGGGCGTTGAGGTAGGGGACCTTGCGGTTGTAGACACGCAGGCCTTCCCACACGCCGTCACCCATCAAAAACCCTGAGTCGAGGACCGAGACCTTGGCCTCGTCGCGGGGTACGAGTTTGCCGTTCATCCACACCAACACGTTGGCGTTGCGCGGATCTTCAGCATGTGCGTGGGGTCCTTGGGTTGCGTTTGTCATGGTGAGCAAGCCAAATGCATATGCATTAGGTTCCGCAAAATGTCATGTAGTTTTTGTCGCCATCAGCCGGTGGGTCGGAAAACTGCGGCGTGTGCTCAGTTTGCTCGTAGGGGCTGCGTAGCACCCTCAAAAAGGTCTTCAGGCGTTCGGTGTCTCGGGTCTGCACGGTGTGGTCAAGCATCGCCTCGACGTGGTGGTTGCGGGGAATCACCCGGGGGTTGTGCGCGCGCATTCGCGACTTTGCCGTGGTCTCGCTCAGGCCGTGGGCTTGGAGGCGTTGGTGCCAGTTGGCAAGCCAGTCAACCGTCAGTGAGTCGGGCGGGTGAGCGCCTGTCAGCGACTCGGTGAGCGCATCAAATGTATTTGTATAGTCTAGTTTTTCTTGGCGCATGTGGGTGAGCAAGTCGGCAACGAGCTGGCGGTCGTCGTCGGCATTGGCACCGGGAAGACCGAGTTTGCGGGCCATCATGTTTTGCCAGGCCGTGTCGAGTCGCTCGGGAACCTCAGAAATACACGCCTGTGCCCGGGTAATCGCAGCCTGCTCGTCGTCGTCGAGCAGGGGGAGTAGCGTTTCGGCGAGGCGGGCCATATTCCAGGCGATAATTGCCGGTTGGTTGCCAAAGGCATAGCGCCCGCGGTGGTCGATCGAACTAAACACCGTGGCGGGGTCGTAGGCACTCATCATCGCGCAGGGACCAAAGTCGATGGTCTCGCCGGAGATAGTTGTATTGTCAGTGTTCATCACACCGTGGATAAAGCCGACGCGCATCCACTCGGTCACGAGCTCAACCTGGGCAGAAATTACCGCGTCGAGCAGGTCGAGGTAGGGGTCTTGCCGGTTTTGCAGGTGGGGATAAAGCCGGGCGATGGCATAGTCTGCGAGCGCGCGCAGGCCATCGGTGTCGCGACGGACTGCAAAAAATTGAAAGGTACCCACACGCAAATGGCTACGGGCTGTGCGGGCCACAATCCCACCTGGGAGCGGGGTTTCGCGACGCACAGTTTCTCCGGTGGCAACAACTGCCAGGCTGCGGGTCGTTTTAATCTTGAGGCCGTGCATTGCCTCACTCATGATGTACTCGCGCAACGCCGGCCCAAGGGCACTACGCCCGTCACCGCCCCGCGAAAAAGCTGTCGGTCCCGAGCCCTTGAGCTGGAGATCGAAGGCATGGCCCTGAGCATCGTGAAGCTCGCCGAGCAGGTGCGCACGACCGTCGCCGAGTTGTGGCGAAAACCCACCAAACTGATGACCCGCGTAGGCCAGGGCGAGCGGCTGTGACCCGGCGAACAACTCGTTGCCGGCAAACAAGTTTGCCAGCCGCTGCGGGTCGTCGACGAGCGAGGTGTCGAGCTGCAACTGCTCGGCGAGGTTGTGGTTGAACACAAGCAACGACGGGTCGCGGACTGGTTTGGGCGCAGTCCGTTGGTAGAAGCGCTCCGGTAGTCGGGTATAGGAGTTGGTCAGTTCCATGCGGAAGCCCACTCATATCACAACTTTGTCGACGTCAGACCAGGTCGACACCGCCGTCGACTCACTAGCCCATTTATTTGCTTCTACATGTACAATCGGGCCAGTGCGTGTCTAATGAGACATGTGTGTTACAGTCCGGTTCGGTAGGCCCCGGGGGCCTTGCCGGTCCATCGTTTGAACGCCCGATAGAAGGTCGCTGGTTCGGAGTAGCCGAGGACGACCGCGACTTCACCGATCGACAGGCGGTCGTCGGCGAGGTACTCGATCGACAACTGTTGGCGAGTATGGTCAAGAAGCGCATTGTAGCTCATTTTCGCCGCCTGAAGGCTGCGTTGGAGTGTGCGGGTGCTTGTCCGCAGGCGCTTCGCTGCGCCGTTGAGTGTTGGCGGACGACCGTGACGCAACTCCTCAACGATGTACTCACGCACGCGATCAATGCCCTCTCCGTACGAGGGCAAGTCTTGGAGCAGGGCGCTGGCCCGTCCCCGGAGGTAAGCTTCGATACCGCTGCGGGGAGCCTGGACGGGTGCGTCCCACAACGCGCGGTCGAACTCGACGACAATCCGCTCGGCGTTAAATCGTGGATGTGTCCCAAAGGTTAGTTCGTAGCGCTCTGGGCTGGCAAGTGGCGGGTGCGGAAGCTCGACATTTTTTGCACATACATTTTTGTTGAGCAGGAGCCGGAGGAGCTTGACCCAATAGCCAAGACCTGCTCCGATCATATGGGGAAATTTGCGAGCGATCGGCAACACCGGGTGCTCAATGACAATTCGCGTAGGTAGTAGGCGCGTGACCTTGAACGGGACGTCAAGTAGCAGTCGCTGGTATCGAGTTTGGTGCGACATCGCTTCTTCAACGGTCGCGCTGTGGGTCATGAGCATGCCCAGCACACCCAGGTGCTCGAGCTCAAAACTATCCGCAAACGAAAGTCCAAAGTCCCCGAGGACTCCCTGCGAGTGAATCTGTTGCCACACGCCCCAGTGCTTGGGAAACGGGACCCGCACATCCGGCCCTGGGGCCGTTGCCGACGACCAGCCGACCGCTGCGAGTAGCGGTTGCTCGGCGATGCCGTTGGCAACAGCATGTTGGATCAAACGGGCGGTGATCGCCGCACGGATGCTTCCGCGAACAGGGTCCGGTGCCGTGTTTTGGTCGTTATTAGGGCTTCCCATGGTCGCGCTGACTGAATCCTACCAGGTTTTTTAAAACGGCAGCCCAACAATGGCGCCTGCGGCCAATGCTCGGCTCGCCCACAAGGTGTACAAACGACCCGTGGGGCGGCTCCTGTCGATGGGCGGTAGACCCGTTCGTCGCCCGTGCCTCGCGTTTTCGTGCGGGGTGTAATCGCACAATCAAAAATGGAGGATGAGGATGTTGGCAAACAAATGTAAACCACAAATGCGCAAAGAAATTCCATTGATGGGACTTCACCACAGTGCCAATCGTTGTCGCGATGCAGAGGAAACCCGAGCTTTTTATGAGGACTTTTTGGAGTTGCCACTATCCTGTTCCCTGCGCCGGGAGCAAACCGAAACAGGCTTTAAAACGCCATTGATTCACATTTTCTTCCGGATGCGCGACGGCTCGTATCTCGCGTTTTTCGAGCTCCCCGAAGTGGACTTCGAGTTCAAGGAGCAGGACCCTTCTGATTTGCATATCGCCCTTGAAGTCGATGAGTCGACCATGAAGGCGATGGTTCAAAAAGCTCAAGCCGCGGGGTTTGAACCCCACGGGCCAGCGGAGCTTGAGAGCTTGCGTTCGATCTACTTTCGTGACCCCAATGGCTATATCGTTGAGCTTACAACCAAGAAGGACAATCACGACGAGGTGATGGACCCAAAGCTCAACAACGCACGGGCCATCTTGGACCAGTGGCAGGTCGAGAAAAACTCGTAGCGGTTAAATTGCAACAAGCACCGAGGTCGATGACCCGGTGCTTGTTTTACGAGCATGGGGCTCTTTAGGCGGTATCTTCGAGGTTGCGCTTATCTGAAATCATCGGGGCCGTTTGGCTCGTGCTGCTCAGGGTTTTGCGTGCCCGCTTGTGGAAGGTTTGGAGCTTTTCTTGAATCGTCAGCAGTTCGCCGGCGAGTTCGGTGAGTTCGACATCGAGGCGGCGGACTTCGTCTGAACCGGCGGCATTGGCGAGGCGCTCGGCCTCGTTGTAGTTTTCACCCTCGATCCGGGCCTCTTCCATCCCGTTCATGATGACGCCGATAAACAGGTTGAGGATGATCATCGTGCCCAACAGGACAAAGCTGATAAAGAACGTCGCGCCGAGCAGGGGGTTGGGGTCGGGCGCAACGCACAGGTTTTGCCGGATTTCGAGCGGGTATTCGGCACATCCAAACATTTGAATGTACATAATGTCCGTCCAGTCCTCCAGGGTGACAACTCGAAACAGCGTGAGCAGAGAATTTTCGAGATTGTTGAAGTGGAGTGGGTCGTTGTGGCCAAACAGGAACACCGCTGCACATGCGTATACATAAAAGAGCATGCCGAGCAGCAGCGCGACATAGACCATCGAGGGGATGCTCTTGAGCAGTGCAGACACCAAAATTTGGAGTTTGGGGAGCGCCCGCACCAGTTTGAGTACACGTAGTAACCGCAGTAGGCGAAGTACCACCGCGTACTGACCCATCCCCGGCACAAAACAGGCGACCACGATGACAAAGTCGAAGACGTTCCAGCCGTCGCGAAAGTAACGCTGCGGGTGGGGGAATTCTGCCCCCATTTTGACCACGATTTCGAAGATGAAAATCGCGAGGATGACATCATTCAAGATGTGTATCGGCGTGGCGTAGGCTCTCATCATCGACTCGTAGGTCTCAAAGCCGACCAGGAGCGCCGCAAACAGAATCGTCGCCGTAATGAAGTGTTGAAAACTGCTAGCGTTGGCAATCTTGCGACAGAACTCGATCATGTCGTCTCTCCAGAAGGTAAAGGTGTCGCTATACTTTCGGTGCGTCCACGAAGGTGGGTGTTGTCAAACTATGGGCCCCGAGGGTCCATGGTGCGGGGTCGCTAGGAGGTGGTCCGCCGGGCATCTTGATGCCACCTGTTCGTTTGTGCGGTGGCAGTAGTGATCTCTGGCAGGTTGTTGCTGCAGGTAGGATGTTAGCCGCATCAGGGCGTCGCTCGCTCGGTTTGATCCCGGGCTTCGCCCGGGGGTGCCGAGAGCAACGTGGCTCGCCGGGCCTGGCACTTGAGTCATCCCCATGGCAATCAGGAACTAGACGGATGCAGCTGGGGAATTTGGGCCAAACCTCAACGCTTGGGCAACTCGCGGGCGCCGACGTGCTGGCGCATGGCTCCGGATGCCGACAGCTCCGATGGGGGAGGGCATCTACAGGTGAAAATAACGCGGGCGCTACGTGGACGAGGCCGGCGATGGGGTACCTCGTGAGCGCGACAAGTCCTGTACCGAGAGGTGGCATTGGCTGATTTTTCGAGCCGTATACTTGCCTGACAAACGCGCTTCAAGGGTCGTTGGCGTAAATTTCCGTGCGTATCCGCTCGTGGTGCTCCGTGTTACCGGTCGCGCAACGATGTCGCCCGCCTACATGGACAGGACGCAGCTTGCATGTGGGAGTGTCCGACCGGTGGGGGCGGCGGTCCGCCAAAGTATGATGAATGCGAATCACGAACGCGAGCTCGATATTTAATTGATCGAGCCATCATCAATCATAGTTGAGTATTCGCTCCGTACCGTGGGTGCGAGTGCTTGCGGTTTGCCCCGTAATTCCGGCGGGTCGACTTTCGCAAGCCGGTCGCAACGAAGTTGCGCAAAATCTAGCCGGCGCGCAGAGATTTAACTTGTGTCCCATGGGACATGTTAAGATCCTTCCCGTATGCAGTTGAAATCCGAGCCCCTGCGTTTCCAAGTTGCTCTGTGGTTGGTGCCAAGCCTTCTTTTGTTTGCCTGTTCGAGTGGCGAAACCATGTCGACAGACACCCTGACGACAACGACAACGACAACCCCGACGACAACGACGACGACGGCCGGCGAAACGACTGAGTCGACGGTTGACCCCACGACCGAGGAAACGAGCGAAGGGGAGACAACCGAAGGTCCAACCACCGATAGCACCGATTCGGAGTCGGACACCGACACCGGCACCGACACAGATACGACGACAACCTCTATGCCGGAGTGTGGCAACGGGATGGTCGAAGAGGGTGAGGCCTGCGACGACGGCAACGACGATGAGACGGATGACTGCCTGAGCACCTGCGAGTCGGCGAGTTGCGGGGATGGATTTGTCCAAACCGATGTTGAAGAGTGTGACGACGGCAATGACGTTGATACTGACGAGTGCACAAACATGTGCACAACCGCGGTTTGTGGCGATGGCGTGACGCTTGAAGGTGTTGAAGAGTGCGACGATGGCAACGAGATCGACACCGACGACTGCCTGACGGGATGTGTTTTGCCGACATGCGGCGACGGGTTTACCCAGGAGGGGGTCGAGGAGTGCGACGACGCGAATATGGAGAACACCGACGAGTGTGTTGATGGGTGTCTGTTAGCCACCTGTGGTGATACCTATATTTACGATGGCGTCGAAGAGTGCGACGATGGCAATGCGGAGGCCGGCGATGGCTGCGACGAGCTGTGCCAAAACGAGGTCGCGCAGACCTGTAACCAGCTTCATATGCTCGATCCCGAGGCCCCGAGTGGGGTTTACAGCATCGACCCCGACGGCGAGGGCGGGGCTGACCCGTTTGACGCGTACTGCGATATGACCACCGAGGATGGAGGGTGGACACTTATCCTCAATCGCAATGTTGAGTCTGATAACAATGGCCAAACCGACCTCAACCTCGCCAATGGTACTTTCGACAATACGCGTGCCAGTAATTGGAACTACGATATCGACATTTTCTGGGATCTTTCAACTGAGGTGATTTTTGCCGGTCGCGAAAATAATGATTGCGACAACTGTGAAATCTCGGGCTACGACTCGGCGATTCTCACCCCGCGCCCAGCTGCGCCGGCCTGGTCGAAAACCTGTGCGACCACCTCACAGGCGATTGCGGTTAAGAAAATTGTCGGCTTTATGGCTGGCGTTGAGGGGACCGGTTATCAGTGTGCTGCTTCGCTGGGGTGGGGCGACTGCACCGACCAAGTTTGCCACTACGGGACCCACTGGCAAAATACCAGCTCAAACGGGAACTGGTCGCAAAACCAATGGACCGAGATGCACTTCCCGTCACAGTATTCGAGTTATGCCTCGTACGGAAATGTCAACAACCCGCCGAGTGCATGGTGCCGAACCTGTGCTGGTGGCCTGGCAGAGACCCTGAATAACTCGACGACCTGCTGCGGCTCGCAGCAGTTCAACGCCCGGAGTCGCTGGACGATTTGGGTGCGGTAGGCGGCAAGTTTTGTCCGTCATCCGACTCTAAGGGGCGCGAGTAAGTCACTCGCGCTCTTTGGTCCCAAAACTTTGGCGGAGAAGTCCTGCGCGACCCGGTGGCCAATGTGCCACGCGTCCAAAAGCTTCGACTGCGTAGGGCAACCCCTAGCTGACAAGCCGCGTTGGTACCCACACCCCTAGGTCGCCGCTGGCCGGCCGTGCGACGACATGTTGGGCGGTGATTTGTTGGATAACGGCGGGGTGGCTGAGAATTTTTAGCAGGTGATCGTTGTCGATCGACGCACTCGCGTCGACGCCGGCGAGCAACATGGTGAGGGCATCAAAGCGTGAGCAACTCGTGCCGATAAGGCGTTGGTCGAGACCTCCGCTTGCGGGGGTGAGCTCGTGGTAGTTATTTGTTGTGTAGAGTGGTTGCCCGGGTCCGGGGGGACGTCGCAGGGCATGGCGACTCGGGGTGCGTTCAACAACGATGCGCTCGTGATTCTTCACGCCGACCAGGGTCAACAGGCAGGGGGCTGCGAGGCGGGTATCGACAAAACTTTGCAGCGCCGCATCGAAGCTATTGGCATCTTCCAAAACCCGCCGCAGGTGCAGTAAAACCGGATATCCGCGAAGGCTTACACGCTCATCGGGCGATGCGACGGCATTGATTGCAAATGCAAATTTGCCGGGGACCATACCGGTGACAACCCCGAGTGACCCCGGCCAGCCCGCGGTGACGTAAGCACTTTGCTGATTTTTTGTGTATACAATTTTGTAGCTGGTTTGTGCCAGCAGAGCTTCGGGCCACCAGTCGAGGTTGCGTACGAGGATCGGGCCATCGGCCGACGCGAGGGCAAGGGTCGAGCAGCCGATTGTCGCGATCGTCAAATCATAGGAAACTGCAGCCAATACGACATCGCGCCACCGGACCCCTAGGCGTTGGGCGATGGCCTTCGCCTCGTCGTGAAAGCGACCGCCGGTGGCCAGTCGAACCATGTCTGCGATGGCCCCGAGGCCACGCGGGATGTTGGTGAGCGTGCCGTCCAAAAGCGCTCGCCCATGTGCTGCCGCCTGCTCGCGCAGCTGCGCATAGCGGTCCTGGGCGCAGATATCGAGGTCCATCACAAGTTTTGGACACTCGCGGACTTGAGCGTCTTGTCTATCCACCATCGGTTATCACCGCCACCAGTCGTCAGTATACATCGCTTGCACCCCGGCGGCTAGCTACATGTTGCTGGTGACGGGCGAAGGCACCGTGGTGGGGGCTGCTGGCATGGTTGTACGTGCATGAAATAAGGGTGACCTTCGTGGACGTCTCGCGACAGTTTGCTTGGTGATACACAAGATCGAGAACCATCGTGTTGAGCTGGAAGCCTGTGAGTTCAGACACGGTATGAAAATGCTGTATGACAGTAGCTGTTTGTATAGGCATCCGCAGGTGAAGAGCACTGTCGATGGCCCTAGCGACATCGGCGGTGTTTCTGCTAGGTTGCTGGCTGTCGCCATGGTCCCATTCAATCGCATAGCCCTGACTCCTTTCCTGTTTCTACTTGGTGCCCCGCTCATCGGCTGCGGTGATGGGTCGGCTGGGTCCGACAGTGCAACGACTGGCTCGGTCACAACGGCCACGCAGGGGACCGAAACCACTGCCGGGCCGAGTACGGGCGGGCAAACAAACTCCGAAACGGGGATGGAAACGGGCTCCGATGCCGGCACCGAGTCTGACTCCGACTCAACGACGACGACAACAACCGGCAACGATACTGTGCTCCTCGATGTCGGTCACGAAGAGACCGAAGGTGAAACCGACGGCGAGGGTATCTTTTGCGATGACGGCTCGGACAAGCCCTCAAACTTCGGTTGCGAGTTTTGGGCCGTCGACATGGACCAGCAGGATGCTTTAAATGACCCTGCGAGTGCACCATGGGGCGTGGCAATTTCGAGTTTGGCGGCTGGGAACACCACGATCGTCATCGAGATCAACAACGCGGCGCCGGGTGAACCTCTCGACCTCGAGACGATTATGGAGTTCAACATCCCGCCCGACGAGGTTGTGCCGGTGGTCTTGCCCACGCGCGAACTCGACTGCGGGGTGATGCCCAACGACTACGGTGCGCCAGGAACGTGCCTGTCGTCGCGCGCCTACCGAATTACTTCGGCTGCGCCGATTGTCGTCTACCAGTTCAATGTGTTCCAAAACGCCTTCTCCAACGATGCCTCGTTGCTGTTGCCAACCCCGGCCCTCGGAAAGTACTACCGTATTCTCGGCTGGCCTGCGGGGCATCCCATCCCGTTGTTTGGGATCATCGACCGCTCGGCCGTGACGATTGTTGGGACCGAAGAAAATACCACCGTCCGGGTTGTCCCGAGCTGGCGGATCCGCGGAAACCCGCCAATTCCAGCTGCCAATCCCGGTGAGGAAATTCAAGTTACTCTCGGGCCATTCGACGTACTTAACTTGGAAACAGACGATGGTACGTTCCAGGACGACGCCAAGAAAATTGCGGACCTGACCGGTACCGTGGTGTTTTCGGATAAGCCCGTTGCTGTGTTTTCAGGGGTGGAGTCGACCGCGGCTCCCGGTGGTGTTGTGGATATCCCAACCCACCCAGGTTGGACCGATGACGACACGTGCTGCCTCGACCACCTCGAAGAACAGATGTTTCCCGGCGAGTCGCTCGGCACCGACTACGTGATTACCCGCAGTCCAATCCGCTCGACGGGGAACTACCACGAGCCCGATGTCATCCGGTTTTTGGGGGTCGCCGAGACCACCCAGGTGACCACTTCGTTGCCTCCCCCATACGACAACTTCAGCCTGCAACCCGGAGAAGTCCGCACGACGTGGGCCGACAAGGACTTCACGGCTACCGGCACCAAGCCCTATATGATCGCCCAGTTGCTGATCAGTCAGGAGTACGTCGACGGCCCGTCCACCGGCGACCCGGCGCTCACTGTGTTTCCCCCCGTCGACCAGTATCGCGACGAATACCGAATTCTCACGCCCTCCGATGACGGGCCCTGGGGTTGGGACAGTAACTTTATCGTGCTCTCGACCGAGCCGGATAATGTCGTCACAATCGATGATGTCGAACCCAACAACTGTGTGGTAACAGCCGCCGGCAATGTCCAGGGGAAAAGCTATGAGTCTCGGCGATGCCCGGTCAGCGCGGGTGTGCACTCGATCAAGGGTGAGACGCCATTTGGTGTAATTGCCTACGGGTACGGCTCCGCGGGTTCCTATGCGTTCCCGGGTGGGGCCGATGTCGAGCGGATCTACGAGCCGCCGATGTAGCGGGTGGTCGAGGCACCAACATTTACGGGGATAAACCATGCGACAGATTTGGATTTCTAAGGCAGGAGCACCGTCGGTTCTCGAGGTGCGTGAGGCTCCAACACCTGAGCCGGGGCCCGGTGAAGTTCGGGTCGCCGTTCGGGCAGCGGGGATAAATTTTGCCGATATCATGGCCCGAATGGGGATTTACCCCGACGCTCCGCCCATTCCCTGTGTGGTCGGTTACGAGGTTTCGGGCGTCGTTGAAGCGATTGGCGAAGGGGTGACCGGACGAACGCTAGGGGAGCGCGTGTTCGCGGCCACGCGTTTTGGTGGATATACAAGCGACTTGGTTGTGCCGGCTGCGCAAGTTGTACCAATCCCCGAGGGTGTGTCGTTTGAGGCCGCGGCTGCCATTCCTGTCAACTACCTGACGGCGTGGTACATGCTGATACACCTAGGTAACCTCCAGCCCGGCGACCGGGTACTTGTGCATGCCGCCGCAGGTGGGGTGGGGCAGGCCGCGTTGCAGATCTGCAAATGGCGCGGGGCTGAGGTTATTGGCACCGCGAGCGCGCCCAAGCATGCGCGCCTACGTGAGTATGGGGTGGCGCACTGTATCGATTACCGAAATCAGGACTTTGAGGAGGAGGTCAAACGCCTCACCAACGGCGAGGGCGTCGACATTGTGCTCGATGCCGTTGGCGGAACCTCCTTTAAGAAAAGTTATCGCAGCCTCAATGACCTTGGGCGCTTGCTGATGTTCGGCGCCTCGAGTTTTGCAACCGGGAAAAAACGCAGCATCCTGGCAGCAGTCAAGGGAGTCATGGCAATGCCGCGGTTTGGCGCAATCGGGCTGATGAACGATAACAAAGGGGTTATCGGGTTTAATCTCGGGCACCTGTGGGGCCGTATCGATCTCAGCGTGAAGTACCTGCAGCAGATCATCGAGTTGGTCGCCGACGGCACCTTTACCCCGCGTGTCGATCGAAGTTTCCCGTTCGACCAGGCCGGCGACGCACACAGTTACATCCAAGACCGCAAGAACTTCGGAAAGATCGTGCTGACTCCGTAGGGGATGGGCGAATTTCGCCGCCTCCGATGAGTTTGCTGGTCGCTGACGGTCTACATGTTGGAGACGCAGCGAAAGTCACGTCTCGGAGGCAAAATGACCAACAACAAGCAAGTTGACCGAACTGATCTACCCACAGCTATCGCGCCACTCGATCCGGAGCGCGACCTGTGGTTTGAGCGCGATGTCGCAGCCAAACCCGAGCAGATTTGGCGGTGTTGGACCACGCCCCAACTGCTCAAGCCGTGGTTTTGTCCACCCCCTTGGGCGGTAACAGAGGCGGAAATTGAGCCCCATCCTGGCGGAATTTTCCGCACAGTTATGGTTGGTCCCGAGGGTCAACGGGTCGATAGCTCCGGCTGCGTTCTCGTGGCCGTGACCAATCGGTGTCTCGTGTGGACAGATGCTCTTGGCCCGCGGTTTCGACCTGGCCCGGCCCCAGGCTTTTTTACCGGGACGATTGTGCTCACCCCCATCGCCACGGGGACTCGCTACCAAGCGATTGCCCGACACGCGACGCCGGCCAAGGCACAGGAGCACCGCGATATGGGTTTTCACAGCGGTTGGGGCGTTGCCCTCGACCAAATGCTTGCGTTCATTGATCGTACACAGGTTTAGTGCGTCCCCTAGCTAACTGCGAAAGTTAGAGTACGAAGTGCCCTCAATGAACGTTGGGGGCACTATTTCGCGCGTAGGGATTCGCTTTAGCCCCTGGCGGCTTCTCGTAGGTCCGGTTGGAGAATCCGCGCCTTGTCGAGGTTGTGACTTCGGGTAGTAGGACCGTTACCGGCCAAGCGAAAATCTCTGCTACTCTCTTGAAGACTAAAACCACCGCCACGGTTGGCAACCGAGACCGCGCAGTATCGCTACGCAGCGCAGACGAGGTCGATGGGAACACGTATGCGGCTAGAAAACATAGGATTTGTTGTGGTAGGAGCGGCATGAGTAGAGTCCCCGGGCTTTCGTGGCCAGCGATTGCCGCATTTGTTTGCGTGCTTGTGGGTGGCCGTATCGCGGGCGAGCAACTCGGTGCTGGCTCATGGGTTGGCTATACCGTTAATGTTGTTGGGGTTTTACTGCTGTGGCTCGTTGTACTCGCGTTTTCACGCGGCGATCCGCCGCGACGGGCCTGGTTGCTACTGGCCCTTGGGACATCATCAGTTTTGGTGGGGCGTGTCGTCGACTCGGTCGGCGGGGACGAACTTGTGCTTGGCCGCTACGGGCTGCTGATTATCGCCAACGTATTGGGTCCCTTTGCCCAGGTTCTCATGTTGCGCCTCGTTCGTGGCAGCGACCTGGTCGAGCGAGCACGTGGCGGACGAATTTTGGTGTTGGGCCTCACCGCTGTCGTTGCGATTGTGATCGCTACCGCAAGTGTGTTTGAGGCATTTTCAGCCCTCGGAGCCGGGCCTTCAGCCATCGCTATCGGTCGCGCATTGACCATGAGCGCTAGTGCCATTGGCGACGGAATTGGGGCGGTCATGGGCGTTTGGATTTTCGTCCTGCTTGTTCGCTCGGCGGGGGGAGCACTTGCCCGCCCATACCTGCTTCTTGGAACATCTTCTTTGATATTCCTCGTGCTCGACCTTTTGGCAATCCTCGGTGGCCACGACTCCTACGGTGGGCTCGGGGTCGTAAGCACCGGACTCAGTGCACTTGCATGGGCCCTGGGAGCCAGCGCGGCCCTGAGCCAGTTCTTGCTGTTGCGGGAGCGTGGGCGGGTGTAGCGGCTAGTCAGACAAGACCTGCGCGATTTTTCGGGCGGTCGCTTCGTCGAGTTCGGTAAAGGAGTAGGGGAGAAAGCCGTGGCGTAATCGTAGTTCGACCCGCGAAAAGCTTGTATTGACCTCCGCTTCGATACCATCGGATTTTGCATACTCGCCGTCGATCTCCCAGCTGCCAAATCGCTGGGTCAAGAAATAGGCACGGTTGCCAACAAGCGCAATATAGCCAGCCGTAAAGTCCCGCTTGACCGAATAGATAGCGTCGACAGTTTTAGGCTCAATGATCGCTTCTAACACCCCCTTGACGGCCGCCGCCTCGGGGTCGAGCCGCAACCTAGGTGTGCTCGGGGTCGGCTTGGGACTACGAGCTGTTTGCGACGAGGGCTGGCATGCGGCTGCAGCTGGTGCCGGAGGAGGTTGGTTTGTCGGTGTCGGCGATGCCGTTTTGTCACGCACAAGGGCGCGGATAGGGTGTGGCCAATAGCCGTGCTCCATGAAGTGCTCAACCGCTTCTTTTGTCTGTTTGAGGCTAACTGAAACAACACTACGGACCGCTTTGATCGCCTGGAGTTTCTTTCCGTGTCCGGCGAGTTCCTCGGCGTCTCGCAGCTCGGGCACGACGAGTAGGCGAGCGACCGAAGGCGGCCAGCGCTGGTGATCGATGTAGGCCTCGACGGCTTCTTTTGCCTGCTTGAGGCCCAAGCCGGTCAAACTGCGTAGCTCCTTGATGGCCCAGATTTTCTTGCGCTGCTCGATGTGGCTGATAACTGGGCCAAGGTTGATAATATTGGTCGAAGTTGTGTTGGGGGCACTTGAAGTCACTTCAGTTGCGAGTTGTACTCCCTTGACTTGGTCGCCCCAATGACCGCGAGACATAAACTCTTCGACCGCAGCTTTGGACTCTCGCAGCCCGCTACCGGTGAGGTTGCGGTAGAGCTTGATGGCCATGATTTTTTGGCCTTTGTGGATGTAGGCCTCGATTTCCTTGAGTGTACTCATGAGCTTCTCCGCGTCAGGTCGCTACCACAGCGCACAGCCTACCGGATTCTTTGGCTGTAAGGTGTGGCCTCTACCCGTTTTTACGGTGGTGAGCGACATCGATTTTGTACATCGCAATCCAACGGCGCAGCTGCTTGCGGTCACGGTCATAGGCCCGGGCTGTGGCGCTAATGTTCCATCCATTCGCGGCGAGGTCGGTGAGAAGTTCTGCGCGAGTTGGTCGGGCTCGAAGCTTGCGCACACGACTTGGTGCGGTTGTGGGCGGGCCGTTATCATCGGGTTGCGTGAGTGGTTGTTTGGATTGCGGTGTGTGCACCCAGTGGGGCAGTTTTTTCACGCCGATTGTGGTCCCATCCTGGTGGGCGAGCTCGTGGATCAACCGATGAATTCCGCGCAGGTTGTCGGCCCACCGAGAGCCCACAAGTTGGGCGGCAGCAGCGGGGCTCAGCTCAATTTTGGGCACACGACACCCGCGTTCGTCTGCCCAAGTACGCGATAGTCGGTTGACCCACTCGAGAATGTCGACGCGACGACGGCCTAGGGGGGGAACGACAAGTTCCCACAGGGCGAGGCGGGCATAGAGGTCACGGCGAAATCGACCGGCTTCGACATCGGCTGCGAGGTTACGGTTGGTGGCCGCAATCACGCGCACGTCGACATGTTGGGACGTAGCTGTCCCAAGGGGCATGACCTCTCCCGACTCGATCGCGCGCAACAATTTGGGCTGGAGTTCTAGCGGAAGCTCTCCGATTTCGTCGAGCACAAGCGTGCCTGTGTGCGCCGCCCGAAACAGACCGACCTGAGCCTGCGTCGCCCCGGTAAACGCCCCCCGCTGGTGGCCAAACAGCTGACTTTCGATCAACTGTGGAGAAAGAGCTGCGCAGTTGAGGGTGACAAAAGCTCCACTTCGCCCGGACAGTCGGTGCAGCGCTCCGGCGCACCGCTCTTTGCCACTCCCGCTTTCGCCAATGAGCAACACTGGCGAGGGATCGGGTGCGGCTCGGGCGATTGCAGCTCGCAGTTCAACCATGGCGAAAGCGTCCCCTGGCAGCGTTTGCGCAAGCGCTGGAGGATCGGTCGGCAGGGATCCCCGGCGACGTTCGTAAACCGCAACCACATCGCCAAGCCGGAGGACGGCGTTGTCCTCGAGCACGCGGGGGACAGTTCCGAGCGTCTGTCCAAACACGGCCGAGCCATTGCGCGAGCCGAGATCGCGGACGAGGTGACGCGATGAGTTCCTATCCCAACGAAGTTCTAGGTGCCGGCGCGAAACCGTTGGGTGGCCGATCTGAGAGATGTCCAGCGAAGTTGCCTGGCGGCCTAGCACCCGCAGATCTCCGTCGAGCTCGATCACACCGCGACACTGCGGGGGATGGACGACCGTCACGCGGCACGTCCAACTGCGGTCCCGGGTTCCCGGTTCGCTTTCACAGGTCACGGTATTTGGCGGCAGGGTCGACACAGACGAAGCTCAATATATACGTCGAGCAAGCACAAAGTACTGCTCCAGTCTCCGCATACGATACTGGGACAAAGGTCTCGAGACAATCTCTCACCCGTGCCGACAGGTAGCCGCTTGCGTACACATGACTGACTGCTGTTTGTGACGAGCAGCCCCGAGCCGGTGAGCATCGATTTAGCGCCTGTACTCTGGGACACCTGGGACATCTGTCCTGGGACATGTATCTGTCTTATGGGACACTTCACCGTGGAGGCAGTCGCGTTGGGAGCTCGCGTGAGCATCTGCGCGCTGGTATCGCGAAATCATCCGGGACGCCGCACTCAAACACATGTGATCTATCGAAAAACCAACTTGGCCCCTGAGCTGCAAATGGTGCGTGTGATTTGCTCGTGCGGGAATGCCTGCGCATTGCACTCGCGTTGCCATCGCACGGATAAGGAGACCTACAGTGCCGACCTCAAAATTTTTTCCTACTATCAATCGATTGCCGCTCGTGGCTGCCCTGCTCAGTTGCGGCCTGCTCCTAAGTGCCTGTGATGGACAGGTCAACGACGAAGCCGAACAGGCGACCCTCCGCTCAGGGGGGGGATTTGGCTGCTCCCATTGTGGAATTAACCTCGGAAACTCGCCAAATGTCAATGGTGCTGACCTTTCCGATATCCACCTCGATACCACCAATACCTCGGGTATCAAACTCCGTCTCGGTACCGGACCTTTGCCGAATGGCTCACCGTTCGTCCTTGATATCGACCCTGTAACCGAAACCTTTCGGGCGCTCGACCCTGGAGATCCCGATGTTGTGTTGTTTGAAGGTACCGACTTTTTGGGGGCAAAAATTGCGCTCGAGATGCCGAATGGCGGTGGGACAGTTTCCTTAGAAATTACAGACATCGACGATGAAGTTATCTCGTGGGCGGCAGGAGGGGCGCCGATAGTCGCTTACCGTGCTCAGTACTTAAGTGGTGGCATGTACCAATCCCTATGCCCCTCAACGAGCCCAGAGAATCAATGGTTTACCCTGATCTCGGGGGAGATTTACGACCGTAGCAATCACTTGATCACATCGTCGGCGCGCTCCGTATCGATCGCCTGTGTCGGCGAAGCGGCTGCCAAAATGAAGTTGATGGACTTTCACCCAGAGGGCAATCGCGGGGCAAGTGTCGACGATCGTTTGGCAACATTACGCATGATCACTGCCGATTACTGCGGCGATGGTACATCGTATACCGCCGGAGGTGTTGCCGTGGCTTGGCGTGACCATGACGACCTCGTTGAGCCACCAACTGATGAAAATACGCTTGAGGCGATGTGGACAAAAGATGGCGCCCGCTGCCTCGATACGCCACGCTTCACCAATCGGGACATGGTGCACTGCGAAATTCCCGACTGTGAGGGCCAACAGGAGTTTGACGGCGAAGTTTGGCGCACCATGCTTCCCTAGCGAGGATATCGAGTTGATGGCTCACCACGAACGTGAACTGAGTGCCGCGAAAACGGCAATTGCCGACGAACCGATTGCCGCGGCCCAACCTTCTCCGGCTGGAGCGCTGGGGCTGGCAGTCACTACGGCGGCCCCAAATCATCGTATCGATCGCGGCAACGATTCCCTGATCTCGGGCGCGACACTGCGCAGTGATGGTGCCCCAAGTGTTAGCAATGGTCAGCTGCCCCATACGATTGGTCGGTTTTTAGTCCTTGGTAAACTCGGTGCCGGTGGCATGGGCGTGGTCGTCGAGGCTTACGATCCGGAACTCGATCGCAAGGTCGCTGTCAAAATCCTCCAGAGTAACCGTGGACGATCCCAATCCCAGGCGCGCCTGTTGCGGGAAGCCCAGGCAATGGCTCGGGTCTCCCATCCCAACGTTGTGCACGTTTACGATGTGGGCATGCTTGGCGAGCAGGTTTTTATCGCCATGGAATTAGTGGTGGGTCAAACCCTCACACAGTGGCTCGCGGCTGAATCACGGACCTGGCCCGAGGTTCTGGTCCATTTTATCGCGGCGGGGCAGGGGCTTGCGGCAGCCCATCGAGCGGGTTTGGTGCATCGCGACTTCAAGCCGGACAACGTGCTGATCGCCGATGACGGACGGGTGCGCGTTGCCGATTTTGGGCTTGCACGTGAGGGGCTCGCACAGCATCGGGAGATGATGCTCACCCGCGACGACAATCCCGGGACGCGCCCACTGCTTGCCAACACGCTGACCGCCACGGGGGCGGTGATGGGGACCCCAATGTACATGTCCCCAGAGCAACATTTGGGAGAAACTGCCTGTGTTGCGAGCGATATCTTTTCGTTTTCGGTCGCCCTGTTTGAGGGACTGTACGGCATTCGACCATTTCAAGCGGAGACCCTCGCCAACCTCACCGACCGCGTGCTCAACGGCCAGATGGCGGTCCCGCCCAAGGGGCACCCGATTCCGAGATGGCTCGATGCTGTGGTCCGGCGTGGGCTCGCGGTCGACCCGGACAAGCGCTGGCCCAACTTTGAGTCCTACCTCGAGGCACTTACCAGCGATGTCCGTCGTCGACGTCGCCAGTACCTCGGGCTCGGTGCCGTGGTGTTGAGTGCCGGGGTTTTGGGTGGTGTCCTACAAGCCCAATCCACACCGGCGGTCTGCGCCTCGGGGGCACAGGCCGTTGACGAGATGTGGGGGAAACAGGCGCAGGTGGGGGTTCGCCAGCAGCTTGCGAAACTCCCCCAGGAGCTTCGCCAAACGATTGAGCCGCGGGTGGTCGAAGGACTCAGTGCCTATGCACATTCTTGGGTCGAGCACGAGCGCGAGGCTTGTCTAGGTTACCACCGTGGCGAGCGTACCGACCGGCTTTTTGATGCCCAGAGTCAATGCTTTGATTTGCGTCGCCAGGCGTTTAGCCGAGCTGTGTCGAGGATTTCGACAGGCGATGCAAACACGTTGCGGGAGGCGACGATGATCGTCGCCAAACTCCCGCAGGTAGCTGACTGTACCGACCAAACTGCCCTGCTTACCAAGGTTCCCCCACCTGCCGACCCCGATCTGTCCGCCACCGTCAAAGCGCTGCGTGGACGTCTTGTCGAACTCGATGTCGATGCAAATGCTGGCGACCCGTTGGCGGTGCTCGATGAGCTCGACCAACTGCGTACAGAGGTTGAGGAGCTCGACTATCGCCCGCTGTTGGCGGAGCTCGACCTTCAACGGGGCCGGATTGCCCTGGAAGTGCAGGCGTGGGACCGTTCCGTTGCCGCACTTTCGCAGGCCTTCATCCACGCAACGGCCACATCGATGGACGACATCGCAGCGGAGGCCAAGGCTCGCTATCTGTTTGTGGCCGGTCGTGCAGAGCCGACGGTCGCGCTCGCACAGCAAGATCATGTTTATGCACTGATCGATCGAATCCCGGGCCGCGACGATTTACGTGCACTCGTGGAGAACAACCTTGGTGCGGTCATGGCAATGACTGGAGATCGCAAGGGTGCGCGCCACCATATCGGTCGGGCGATCGAGCTAGCGAGCGATAACCCACGGGTACGTCCCATCGACCTCGCCACCGGCTACCTGCTTAATTTGGCAACCCTGAGTGAACAGGGTGACGACCAAAAGAACCTGTATAAGCAAGCGTTGGAAATCCTTGATGCCGAGATAGGTCCGCAACATCCTGAAGCGATCAACGCCCGTCGGCGGGCCGGAAGTCTCGCCGGAAACCCTGTTGACGCCGAACGGTTGCTGGCTCCGACCTGTCCTCGGCTGCTTGACTCGACCTTGGCAACGGCCTACGAAAACTGCTTTGAGTGTTTTCACCGCTTGGGACACGTACTAGTCGACCTCGGTCGCGACACTGAGGCCGTAGCGTCGGCGACCTCGGGCTTAACGTGCTTTGACCGACCGATCGCAGAGGCCGACCGCGAAGTGGTGCAGGCTTACACCGCACTATTGCGGGGGCGTAAACATCTCTACGCAGGCGAATATACACAAAGCGAGGCTCCGCTCGCGGAAGCTCGCCAACTGTTTGAACCCTATGGTGAACGCTGGTGGATCGCGCTGTGGTTGGCAGATATCGACCTTGCCGATGGGCGTCGTTTGTTGGCCACGGGTGACGCCGAGGGAGCTATCGTGCCGCTCGAGAGCGCGATCGCAACATTCACGAGCCTGCGTGACAAGGCGTTCGATGACCTTCCCCAATACGGCCTCGCCCGCGCCCAGGTTGCGCTCGCCATGGCACTTGTTGCTCCGTCGCGCGAACATAGTCCCCAGGCCGAAACGAAAGATATTGCAGATACATTAGATTCGGCGATGACCCGTGCCCACGCCCTGGTTTCCGAGGCCGAAGCCTTCTACCGCCGGGCTGGACCGGGTTATGCCGATCGCCTCGCAACGTTGGAAACATGGCGGTCCGAGAACCCGAAATAACGAGTGTAGGCCGCATATCTGTCGGTCTCTTGTGCTCGAAAACCAAGTGCGTTTGATTGCGCACTACCGCGAAATAGTTGATCGTACAATCGGTACGACATACTCCGCAACCAACTGGGCGCCTTCGCGGGTGAGGTGCACCCCGTCCTTCGCCCGGACGGTCAGCCACCGGCCGTTGTGTTTCACCCGGCGGGTGTAGGCACCACCGCGGTCAGCCAGTAAATGCCAAGTATCGACAAAATAGCCCGCGCGCGACTGTTGTAGTTGCTCACGCGCGAGCTCGTTTATCCGCTGCATCTTGGTGGTGCGAGCTGGGTTGGCCATCATGGGCATGCCGAGCCAAAACACTGGCTCACCGGCTGGCGAGACTGCGGTAATCAGTGCGTGTACACGCTTTGCGTATTCGTCAGGCCAGCCAGGTTCGTGCCAGCGGATCCAGCCAGCCTCGCCGTCGACCTTGACTGCCAACCCCTGGCCATCATTGCCGCCAAACATACACACGGTGGCGGTCGGCTTGAACGAGCGGTACAGCTCGCCGGCCCGCGCCGGCCAGTCAAAAAAATCGGGGCGAGCGAGGCCCGAAGAAATCTTGGCATCACGCAGGGTTTCAAAGCCCGAACGTTGGCAGCCTTCTTCGAGTAGGCGACCGAGTGAGCCGACCATCGAGCTCCCCCCGAGTAACAACACACGGGCCTGGTCAGCCCTTGCCTCGCGGGTGCCCGCCGCAAGCACAGCCCCAATGGTTCCCAGCAGCAACGTCCTTCTCCGCAGCTGGTTGGTTTGGGTACCCATGGCCCAAGGGTAAGCTGTTGTTGCGCACGAGCAAAGCGATTCGTGGCCCGCAGGCGTGAGTCGAGCGAAACCGGGAGCCACGGGCTCGAACGCGAACGCATGGTGATAGACATGTTCGAGGTCGACATAGTGTCGCCCATCATTGAGACAAGCTTTCTTTAGACCTGTAAAAAGCCGGACCATCGAAGGATGGCCCGGCCGTGATTATCTAGACTGCTAGGGCTACCAACATTCGCAGCGGTAGCAAGTTGTAGGGTGCAGGGTTGCAACGCTTGCACCCGATGTTGCCACACGGACCATTCGAATGATCCTTGGGGCGGGATTGCCTTGAGCGGCGTGCTCGTAGCACCGAACGTTTACTCTTTGAGTTTTCCCCGGCGAGCTTCCAGCGTTCGTATTGCCGCTGTTGGGCCGCTTTTCGAGCAGCTTTTTGCAATCGTCGTTGTTGTCGTTGTCTGGTCTTTGATTTCTTAGACATTGGTGGTCACCAACACCGCAAACAGGAGGGTCGCGGAGCGGGTGCACCGAGTGTTGGATTACGGTTTGTCACAACCTCGGAACACCCGCGGATACTCGGGTTTCGAGGTGCGTGTGACGGAGCTTCCGCGTGGACTCACGTCACACGCGACAGACGACGGTCTTCATGATGTCTCCCAATCTACTGTAGGTCTGAGCGGATGATGGACCTGCGAGCGTGCGCACGAGTGTTGTGGCACGGCCAACTGTCCAGCGTTCAACGATCAAAAACTTAGTAGACCAAGGTTCAGTACTCGCTTTCCTGTGCGCCTCAAACGTGGCGCGAGGACCTTTATTCAGCTCCTGCCAAAAAAAATCAAGAAAAAAATGTTGGGCCCCTCGGCCGGCTCGCCGGGAACTCGGGCGGGGACTAGGGGACAGGTGTGTAGTACCAGGTGTCGCGAGCCGCCCGCGAGAAGTAGCCTCCGTACAAAAACGCGACACCGCGCGCGGGCAACCACATCATCCCGTGGGCAAACCGGGCATCTGGAAACCACACCGGCTTGATGTCGGCTGTCCAGGTTGCACCGTTCCACTCAAACGTTTCATATACACTGGTCCCAAGGGCCCCATCACGTCCGCCAAACATCACGAGTTTGTCGCGGATTTGGTCGTAGGCAATTTGCGAGGCTCCCACGCCCACGGGGGCATCCGCGTGTTGTTGCCATTGCCCAGTGGATGGACTGTATGACCACAACTGTGTACTGCCGACCTGCTGGGGAAAGTTGACAGTTTCAAACCCACCAAAGACAAACATCTCGTCGCGCCCGCTGTGCCAAGCTGCGGCATGTGTGTGCAGCGGGCCCGGCCCACCGGTCGATGGTAGTTGTTGCCAGCTCGTCCCATCGAATGCCCAAACGTCATCGTAGACAGTTTGGTTTGATTGGTCGTGTCCGCCAAACAACACTATCTGACTGTTTACCGGGTCCCAAACCATCGTGTGGCGGGCGCGGGCTGGGGGGCTCTGCGGCGGGGCGAGCTGTTCCCAATTGCTGCCGTCGTAGGCCCAGGTCTCGGCATTTGGCTCATACCCACTCTGGTTGAGGTAACCGCCAAATAGTACGAGGCGGTCGTTGACGTGGTCGTAGCTCATGGCCGCGGCATGGTGTCCAATGCTGCCGGGGTGTTCGGTTGTGTCGATATCTTGCCAGCGCTCGCCGTCCCACTCGGCCGTGAGTTTTTGATTGGCTGCGTGGCAAATAAACGGCGAGCTGACCTGTGAGCAACCACCGTAGGCAACCACAACGTCGCGGCCTGGGTCGTAGCCCCAGGTGCTGTGAATGCGCTTACCCGCATCGCCAAGGGATTTTGGGCGCAGCCAGATGGCGTCGCCCTTGGTCGGATCGGTGTCTGCCGGCGTTTGTTGTACATCCACATGAAGGCACCAGCGCTCGAGCACAAGGCTCGGCTCGTCGGTTGGTTTTTCATCGCGCACCCGCAGCGTCCAGGGCCCTTTGAGGTCGCGCCCATGAAACACGCTGAGGTCGCCATCTGGTTGTACGGTCCCTGTAATGCCACTTTGGCAGCTATCGGCGAGCCCGTTGGTCGCGGTTTGGTCGAAGGTAGCGACGATATCGACACCGTCTTTGCAGTGCCCCCCGTCGTTGAGGCTGGTGATGCGTTGCGCCCCCGCAAGCGATGCGTTCATCTCCGAGGCATCGCTTGTGCGTGCAACGATCTCGACGCGAACCGCCGCGATGGCAGCCCCGCCAGGTAACTCGATCGTGTCCTCGATCCCGGCGAACTGGCCGGGCTCGACGGGTTCGTTGAGGTCGTGGCAGACCGTCTGATCGACCACGCCACCCGTCGTCCCATCGGTTGTGTCGGACGATGTTGTACTCGTCTCGCTGTCGTCGGTCGTTTCTGCCGTGCCCGCACTTGTGCCGGTGCTCGTGGTCGCGTCCCCGGTTGTTTCATCGTCGGGAAGGCAGCGACCGTTGTAGCAGTGGAGGTTGCTCGCACAGTCCGAATCGTCTTCGCATGCACAGCCAGAGCCATCGGCTTGGCACAGGTTTGAACTGTCGCCACAGGCAAAAATCGCAAGCGAGGCGGCCATGAGCACAGTTGTGGAGGTGGCGAGCAGGCGCATGGGCGTGAGTCTGCCACAGTTTGCACACGTGTGAACCCGATATTCGTTGTATGTGCCAAGGTCCGATTTGTGTCACCATCCGCGGCATGTCTCCGCGACAGTCTCACGCCCTCCTCGTCGGACTCCTCACAGGTCTAGGGATAGGGTGCGGCGATAGCAATGCCTGCCCGCCGGGGTCTGACGGCTGCCCGTGCGAGGCCAACACCTGCAGCGAAGGTTTGATATGCATCGAAGGTTGGTGCCAGGCTGGTCAGGCGACTGCGAGTGCCTCGGGGACGACCGGTTCAACCACCGAAGTCGCTACTGTGGAGCCTTCTAGCGGGGCGACAGGCGATGAGACAACGGCCGATGCGTCGACAGGGGATACCGAAGAGCCGACAACTACCGCCGGCGAAGTACCGATGAACCCCGTATATGTCGGCCATATCATCGGTGAACTGGGCGAGGCGCGGGATATTGAATATACACCAGGTGCACAGCTCGCAGTGGTCGGCGTTGTCGAACGCATGCAATACGACAAGGATGCCTGGCTCGGGGTCTACGACACGATTGAATCGCTCGCCTGGGAGCGAACGTTCGACGGTGAGGACGGAGCGGACGATGCTTTCAACGGGGTGGCTGTCGATGCGGCGGGCAACATCACAGCAACCGGCAAGCAGGACCTTTCGGTCGGCTGGGACGATGTCTTAACGGTCACCTGGGATAGCCAGGGGAATGAGTTGCACGTGCGCGGTTACGGCAACGAGTTTTTGCGGGATGACCTCGGTTTCGACACGGCCGTGGACGCTGAGGGCAATGTTTATGTCTGCGGTCGTTTTACCTACATGGACAATTTCGATGGCAACCAGCTTGCATATACAGAGAGATATGCCGATGTCAGCGGCACGAGTTGGCGCAAGTACTCCGGGTTGCTCGAAGATGTGCAGTATGACTGCGAAACCGGTCCAGGCGGCTATTTGGTGACGGCAGGCGTTCGCAGTGGGTTTACCTCGCTACACCGTTTTGCCCCCGATGGCGACACGGTGTATCGCGTGGAATACAACTTCCCCAACGCGTCGAGTACGATCGTTCAAGGGCTTGCGATCGATCCCGAGGACGAGGCCATTTATGTCACGGGCTACGCTACCGGATTTCCCGGGGCAAAACCGTGGGTTGGAAAGTGGGACTGGGCTGGCGATAAAGTGTGGGCCGTCGAACTCACAAGCATGGGCGACACAAGCCACGCCCGCGACCTCGTGCTCGACCAACACGGTTGGCTGCGGGTGGTCGGCGACGATCGGGTAGACGGGGCATGGTCGCTTGTTATCACCTCGCTCGATACCGAAGGGGTCGAGCACGCCCGTATACAGTGGGCACCCGCCAATGAAGAAGTTCGCAGTTTTGCAATCGCCACCCGCGGTGATGCACTTGTCGTCGCCGGGGCAACCGGCGATGGGACGTCGCAGTCACAACCGCATGTGTTGTTGGCGGAATTTTCCCTGTAATGTAGGCTAGGGCCGATGTTGAGGCCATTTCGTCGATCTGTTGTTGGGCGGTTTCAGCCCGCGGTTTTCACCGCGGCCATGGTGCTACCGAGTCTTGCCGGGGCTGCCGAGTCCGAGCGTGTGTACCTCGAAAATGGCCGTCTGCAGTCTGAGGCTGACGACGCGACCAATCGGATTCCCGACTTCTCCCACGCCGGCTATCGCGGGGGCGGTGTGGCATTGCCGAGTATTGCCGAGGCCATCGCCATTGACCCCGTGCCCGGCGACAATACTGTGCATATACAGGATGCTATCGATGCGGTTGCCCAAATGCCTGCCGACGTAGATGGCTACCGCGGAGCCGTGGTGTTGGGGCCCGGAGTCTACGAGATTGCCGGCTCGGTGCGACTCAATGCCGACGGGGTGGTCCTGCGCGGGGCAGGCGATGGCAGTGACCCGGCTGAAAACACGATCATTCGCAGAACCGGCAACGAAGAAGACCCGGTTGTGATCGTGGGTGGCAGTGGCAACGGTCGGTGGAAGAACGAGCTACCCGATACCCGGTCCGACATTGTGAGTAGTTTTGTGCAGGTTGGCTCAAAAGCATTTGAGGTTGCAGAGCCACAAAAGTACAGCGTGGGTGACAACATCATTGTCTACCATCCGTGTACCGATGCCTGGCTAGAAACAAAGGACTATGGAGCGACCGCGAGTGAGCCCCCGTGGTCGGAGGGTAGTTACCCATTGGTGTTTAACCGGGTCATCACCGCCATTGATGGAAGTATGGTGCATATTGATGCCCCGGTTTTCGACCACCTCGACCGCGATCTTTCACAATCGTACATCTACAAACTCGACCGTACGGGGCTGGTAGCCAACGTTGGCCTCGAACACCTCCGGGTTGAAATCGCGTCGGATGTGGTGATGCATGCGGTTTCGTTTGACCACGCCGAAGATGGCTTTGCCGTCGACCTGACGGTCCGCGACTTTCTCCTCGGCGGGATTCATATGACGACCGCCAAACACCTCACGATTCGCAATGTGCGGGCGATTGATCCCAAGGGGCCGACCATCGGTGGGCGCAAGTACAACTTTATGGCGGCCAGTGCCCAATTAGTGTTGGTCGAAGATGGGTTCGCTCGCGGTGGGCGTCACAGTTTTGCCTCCAATGGTACAAGCTGGGATTCGGGTGTGGTGTTTTTGCGAGGCGTTGCCGATGGCTCGTTGTCGCCGTCTGAAGGCCACCACCGGTGGTCGATGGGGCTTTTATACGACGGCCATGTCGAGACCAATGTTGTCTACGATGGAACCTTATTGGGGCTTTATAACCGCGGCGACTACGGTTCGGGCCACGGCTGGGCCACGGCCCACTCGGTGGCGTGGAACTGCGACCTCGCCGGGGGCAAGGGGGTTATTCAGCAGCCCCCTGGCGCGCAAAACCATGCGATCGGATGTAGCGGCCAGATCTCAGGAAATGGGCCATTCGACCATCCAACCGGTTACATTGAGTCTGTCGGTCAAGCTGTTGATCCGGTCTCGCTTTATGAGGGGCAGTTGCAGGACCGACTCGACAATCCCCCAGACGATGGCAGCCCGCCCCCGGGATTTATGTGGGAGTCCCTGCAGCCAACCGCCGATGCGTTTGTTCGCGCTGGTATGTACGAGCAGGGCAATTTTGGGTCGGATCCGGTGTTGATGGTCAAGACCGGAAATCCCGAATTTACGCGAGAGGTGTACCTACAATTTGATGTGGGTGAAGTGCCGGCGGGGGCGACTGCCGAGCTGCGACTGCGACAGGACCGATTGGGTGTTGGTGGGATGCGGTATGCGATTGCCACGGTGAGCGAGCAGTGGGACGAGCAGAGCATCAACTACGCTAATCGTCCGGAGAGCGACCCTCCCTGGGTGCACTTCTTCCCGGCGCAGACGGGCTTTAGTGCGGTTGATGTGTCCGACCAGATCACGGCGGCAAACAATGCAAATACACCTTTATCGCTCAAGGTTTGGGCGACAGCTGATTATGGCGGGGCTGGCTTTGCCATCTTTGGCGCGCGTGAGGGGGATGCCGAATTTGCCCCTAAAATTGTCTATGCCGTACCTGACCCAGAAATGCCGACGACTTCGACAACAGGGGATACCGGAGATTCGGGCGATAGCGAGGATACCGACGGTTCGACAACCGAGAGCTCAACCGGAGAAGTGACAACTGCGGGACCTGAGTCGACAACGGGTGGGCCCGAAACCAGTGCAGGTACAACTCAAGCAAGCTCAACAGCTACAACCACCGCGACCGACGGTGCCAGCACGGGCAGCGAAGATGGAGATTCGGGGTGTGCCTGCCGTGCCGATAGCAAAAAACGGGGACTTTGGCAGGTTCTAGCGGTGTTCTTGGTTGCGGGCTTCGGGCGTCGCACAACCCGAAAAAGCTGATCGCAGGCGCGGTTGTCCGTGTGTCGACATAACCGGCGAGTCCGCTACCCTGGCGTGCCCGTTGGGGATTTTACGACTTTAAGTTACGCGGCTCGTACGGGTTGTCTGGGCTCCCAGACAATCTATGTATAGACATGACCATCGGTTGTACTTTGCCGGTTTGGTGACGTAGTGTTGCGGTCGTGCAGGGAGCTCCACGGCCAGTCAACAACCCCTTCAACCGCCGGCATTTTCTCGCTGGCATGTCGGCGCTCGCCGGTGCGTGGCTCAGTGGATGTGCCAACACGTGCCCAGACTCGACGGCGACCGTTGTGCCCCAACCAGCCCCGGCCTCGCCACAGCCGGTCGCAACGACAGGCTTTGAACAGCTCCAAGGGTTTTGTGATGGCATCGAACCGGTTGGTGAGCGCGAATTGGAAGCGCGACGCGAACGCGCCCGTAAATTACTTGTTGATACAAAATTAGCTGCACTGGTGGTCGAAGCCGGGCCCACCCACGGGTATTTTGCGCCCACACCATGGCGTCGTAGCGAACGCCCTCTACTCATGGTGCTGCCGGCACGGGGGGCGCCTGTTTGGGTTGGCCCGGCGTTTGAGCAGGGTCGTCTCAACGAGCGACTCGGCGAGGTTGAGTTGTTTACCTGGGAAGAAGATGTTTCCCCGTACACTCGAGTTGCACAGGCCCTACGCAAATTAAATGTAGCTACATCCGGTCGCGTAGCTGTCGATCCCGATGCCCGTGGCTTCATTTTTGCGGGCCTGCGCAACGCCCTTGGCAAGGCTCGGGTGGTGATGGGTGGCGAGGTTGTCGACGGGTGCCGGATGGTCAAGTCCCCGACCGAACTGGCACGCCTGCGCAGGGCCAACGAGGCGACCAAGGCGGCCTTGCGAGCTGCGGCTGCACGGCTCGAACCGGGCATGCGCGAGGATGAATTTGCTGAACTCGTCGGCCAAGCGCAACGTGAAGCTGGCTTACAAGACATCTGGTCGTTGGTACTGTTTGGCCCCAATGCATCGTTTCCCCACGGCACCCATGAGCGCCGGCAGTTGCGTGAGGGAGACTTGGTATTGGTTGACACCGGCGGTTCGCTACACGGATACCGCTCGGATATCACCCGCACCTGGGCCTGCGGAAAGGTTGATGACTCGCTACGCCGCGCGTGGGATACCGTCCTACAGGCTCAATCGGCCGCGCTCACCCAGATCCGTCCGGGGGTAGCATGTGCGGATGTCGACAAAGCTGCCCGAACAGTCATCTCTGAGGCAGGGTACGGCGCCGGGTTCACCCGCTTTACCCATCGCCTCGGGCATGGCATTGGCTTGCAGGTCCACGAGGCACCCTATCTGCGGCCGAACAACCCACGGGTTCTCCAGCCGGGCATGACCATGTCCAATGAGCCAGGAATCTACGAACAGGGGCGTTACGGGGTGCGAATCGAAGATATCGTGGCGGTCACAGATAGCGGGGTCGAGGTGTTTGGTCCGCGGGCATTGAGTTTGGAGCAGCCGTTTGGCGCGTAATCGTAATTGATTATACACTGAATATAGATGCGCGCAGGCGTCACCTAGGCGCGAACTTGATGTCTCGCAGCTGGTACACAGATCGCCTACCATCGGCCCATGCAGGTTTTAACGCGCTTGACTGGCTTTGCGGCCGTTTGTGTACTGGTGTCCGCCTGTGGCGGTGGGGAGCAGACGACAACCGACTCGGGGACCACGCTGGGAACGACAACCTCCTCGATGACGGGCATGACCGACGACGAGTCGACTTCGGGGGAGGGGTCGGGCAGTGAAACACAGGCCGAGACGACCACGACCAGCGAGACAACAACCGAAGGACCTACAACGGAGTCAACGACCGAGGACCCAACGGAGTCGACGACCATGGAGACCACCGAGGGTGACCCCTGCGGGGGCTGCCCAGGCGATTTTATCTGCAAATACGATGTCTGTATCCCCGACCTCGGCACGTGTGAAACCTATGATGATTGTCCCGGGGATTCCTATTGTGACATGGACGGGCAGTGCATTCCCTACGGGGTGCCGCCGGATGTCATCAACGACCCCGAATGCATCAAGGAGGATACGCCCGAGGGCGTCACGCCAGTAACTCAATGTGAATGGTCGGGCGTCGAAGACCCCAACAATGACCCCACAAGTGGGTCGACACTAATTTACACAACTCCGATCGTTGCCGACCTCAACCTCGACAAGGACCCGGACAAGCTGCAGCCATCGATTATTGTCACAACCTGGCAGGGGCAGGGGAACCTTGGCCGCATCGGTACCCTGCGGGTGTTTGACGGCCGAACCTGTACGGAGCAACTACGGGCCGGCGGAGCCGACGAGCCCAACGACGACAATCGCCCGGCCTATGCTGCGCCCTGGGCAGTTGCCGACCTCGATGGTGATGTCCCCAACGGGGGCCACCCGGAGCTTGTGTCCTACCACCGCGAAAGTGCCAACAACAATAGTGCTCCGGTGAGCGTGTACGCAATGCGGGTTGTGTTTGACGGTGATCAGCCCCAGCTTGAACGCATGTGGTACGGGCGCGACTGCGACACCGACACTGTATTGACATTCAGCAATCAAAACATCCTCAATGGTCCGCAGCTCCACGACCTGAATGATGACAACCTTCCTGAGGTTATCGTCGGTGAGATGGTGTTTGACAATAACGGCTGTTTGCTCAACACCTGGGATGCCGCCCAGGCGAATCAGATGCCGGTAATTGCCGATGTTGACCTCGACGGTAGCATCGACCTGCTTTCGCAGCGTCGGTTTGCGACCTGGGATACCAACACCAACGAGTGGGTCGATAAGCCCGGATTTGTCCCCGATAACGGTAGCTATTCCTATGTCCACCTCGGGGCGGCCGACTTTGGTTTGTACACGGCGATCAACGGCCAGGATATCAACGAACTGCCAGAGTTGGCTGTGCTCACAACCCCTGGCGGCGGATTTGGTGAGATCCGCATCCAGAAGCTGTTTGGTGGCCAGCCGGTGTGGGGGCCGATTCCTGCGTACTACGAGGGCAATCCTCCGGCCAATCGCGGGGGTCCCATTACAATCTCAGACTTTGACGGCGACGGGCACCCAGAGGTCGCCTCGGCCGGTGCGACGCACTACGCGGTCTACGACCCGGACTGTGTAGCTGCATTGATGGGTGAAAGTCCGCCTGAGCGCCCCGGTGGCCAGTGTGACCGAGCACCCGAGCAAGAGGCAAAAAATCTGCCCGACGGGGTGCTTTGGATCCAGCCCTCGCAGGACCTCAGCTCCAACATCACAGGATCGTCGATTTTCGACTTTAACGGCGATGGGGCGGCCGAGGCCGTATACCGCGATGAGTGCTACGTGCGTGTGTATAACGGCAAGAGCGGCGAGGTTATTTTCTCGGCTCCAGCGTCGTCGGGCACCGGCATGGAGTACCCGGTTATCGCGGACCTCGATGGGGACTTCTCGACGGAGATCGTCGTCCCGCGCACGCCCTATGGCAACTGCCCGGCAACCGACCCGTTGTTCCCCGACTCGGGCACGTTCCAAACCGGTACGGGTTTTATCGTCTACCGCGACCCGATGGACCGGTGGGCAAACTCCCGCCCGGTGTGGAATCAGCATCACTACTCGGTGACCCACATTACCGACTCCGTCGAAGTGCCGCCGGCTGGTATTCTCGAGGAGAACTGGCTGGTCGATGACCTCAACAACCTGCGCCAAAACTCGCAGGGGGGAGTCGGCAAACTGCAGATCGCCGACCTTACCGTAGAGTTGACGGACCTGGGTGAACTTTGCAACTTCGGCGGCGGGACCAAGGACCTCCAAGCCGAGGTGTGTAATCGCGGGACCAACCCGGTGGTCGACGGTGTGGTCGTGCAGTTCCTCGAAACACTCGAGCCCGACCAGGGGGTCGAAGAGGCGATGGTTGTGTGCGAAACCCAGACAACCAAGCTGCTCAACCCGGGTGATTGCGAGGTCGTGATGTGTACCGCCGAACTCGTGGGCTCGGGCAATATCTTTGTCGATGTCGATCCGGAGGATCTGATTGCCGACTGTCATCCGGGCAACAATTTAGGTGCAGATGCATTTGGTTTGTGCCCCGAGTAAGGTGTGAAACTCCCACGAAAACGGGCCCGCACCGGTCGGTACGGGCTCGGTGGGGTGAACGCTACTTGGCTTTGGGCGCGGTGTCCTTGTTTGGGGGTGCTTGGGGCCGTCACCCTGGCTCAAGCCTTCGACCAGCGAAACGTTGGGTAGTGGTAACTGTCGTCACGCTCGACCTGCCACTGTGCGCCACACTGGCGGCAACGAACGTCGTAGACCACACAGTAGCGCTGTCGGTCGGTATGCTCCGAGGTGATCGTCCACTGCTCACCCGGTACCGGTGCGCGGTGCCTTGCATCAACGGTGCATGTACACTTTCCTTGATGGCGAGCGACCAGCACATCGCGCGCCCGATCGGCATCGACACGCCAGTCGCGTAGCCCCTTACGCGCAGGTAGGTGCGGGCGAAGCTCTTGCAAGCGGTGGAGGTGTTGGCCGTCGCCGTGCCGGCGCAGGGCATCACAGGCCGACATCCCGAGCGAAGTTGGCTCCGACTCCGACATTTGCTCGAGGCCAAGGAGGGCGACCTCGGCCACGGCGGATGCCGCAATGGTTCCCTGGGAGACCCGGAGGTTGAGCGCCCGCCAAAATTTCGCTCCGTCGGCAAGAGATCGTTTGTAGGCCGTACGCAGTCGCTGGAGCAGCTTGTTTGGATCGTGGTCGGCATCCATCAGGTGCAGTGTAGTGCGGGTGGGGCCGTTTGTGGGTCCCTGGTACGGCTACGCGAAAAGGGGCGAAAGGCTTGCCAACGCAGTCGCCCCCGGCGAAGATACGAACGCGCATGCGGTCCCTGTACCAGCGTTTTTTCGAGCGGCTCCCCGTGCGGGAAGTTGAACACGACGACGCCGTACACCTGCTCAACGAAGCGGAGGTCCGGTTCATTCGCAGCCGTCACCGGGTGGCCGTAGCGATGGCGGCCGGGCTCGCGGTGTTCGGGTTTTTGGCCTACTACCTGCCGGTCTACGCCTACCCAGAGTTGTTTTATAAGGTTCCGCTAGACATCGCGTTTTTGGACCTTCGGTTTGAGTTGCCATGGGTCGAGATATTGTGGGGAGTTTTGTTGATGGTGATCGAGCTTTACTGCTTGGTCCTTGTCAATATTTGGGCTGTCCACGAAATGGCAGTGGCCACCGGGATTGTTACCGCCCACACCGACAAGGGCCAGGCAAGCCAGCTTTTGGGGGTAGCCCTCGAAGAAAAAAACACCGAGCTACTCAAGTATGGAATCGATCCGTTTTTAGGGCTCAACCGCGGGGCGCTGTTTGTGTTTAACCTGCTGCTAAAACTCAAGGGTTTTATCGGTAATAAACTGCTGCAATATGTGGTGCAGCGGCTGTCGGCACGGCTCGCCGTACGCGAGGTGCTCGACTTTATCGGCATGCCGATCTACATGCTGATCAACGGGTGGTCGACGCACTTTATCCTCCGCGAAGCTCGGGTGATTATCATGGGGCAGCAGCTCGTTGCCCACCTGGCCACGAGGCTGCCACGCGAGGTTGCGACCACCCGGGCAGAGCACGACCTCCTCTACGACACCCTGCGTCTGATTGCCGTCAGCAAACGCGACTTTCACCAAAACCACTTTGTGTTGGCGAAGACGCTGATCGAAAGTTATTCGATGGAGGTGGAGGGGCTCGAGGAGCTTCCTCCTGACTATGCACAGCGGCTACAAGCGGCACCTGAGGGGCTGCAGCGGCTGTGTGGTTTGTGCCTGATTTTGGGCTTTGTGCTCGATGGCTTGGTGACCCGGCGCGAACGCAAACGGTTGACCGAACTACGCCGCAAGGGGATTTTGAAGGTCGAGGTTGAAGAAGTCAGCGAATGGGCGCGAGCGTTTGTCAGCGGCCGCGGCATCGAGGGGTTGCTCGCGGCACACCTCGCAACCCCTGGGCTTTCCAGGGAAGCAATGCCGACCTGTCGGAGCTGACACCAAGGCCGGGGCTACCGACCGAAGTCGTGGTATGGCACGAAAGACAGGTGTCTTCGGTGTGGCAACTCGCCCAGGTATTGAAGTAAAGGTCTCACTAGTCACCTGCGCGTCATGAAAGCGGCCCCGCAGAAGTCTTCTGCGAGGGGATACGCGAGCAACCGCAGGCTGCTCGTGGGTGAGCTTTTGCCGTGATCAATCCGCGACTAGGCGAAACCGTCGGAGGTAATCGACAAACGTTGGGCTGACGGCACGTAGCCCAAACTCCGCCGGCGTGAGCGGTCCGCGAACAGGCTCAAAAGCCTTGTTGGCTGCGAACTTTCGTGGCCAGTCGGGGTTGAGGATTGCCGCCCGTCCCAGCGAAACCACATCGGCACCGCGCTCGAGCACCTGGGCAGCGTCGGCGCCCGTCCAGATTTTACCGGCGACGACGATTTTAACCGCGTTGTCGAGACGTAGGCGAAACAGCGGCAGGGGATGCTCCTGTGGACGCTTTGCCGTGTTTTTGCGGACATCCCACAGCGACAGGTGCAGGAGGTCGATGCCGTCTTCGGCCAGCCACTCGGCGAGTTGCAGCGACTCGTCGAGGTCGAGACCGTGGGCGTAGCCAAAGTCTTCGGGCGAAATCCGGACCGCCACAATAAAGTCCGGTTTGGTCTGGCGACGGACCGCGCGGGTCACCTCCCGCAACAAGCGAGCCCGACCTTCAAACGTGCCGCCCCACTGATCCTTGCGCGTGTTCATGGTTCGCGACAAAAATTGTGAGAGCAGGTAACCGTGGGCGCCATGGAGCTCGACCCCGGCAAAACCCGCGGCCTGTGAGCGTTTGGCGGCGGCGACAAACGCCGCGATGATGTCGTGGATTTCGTCTTCGCCGAGCGCCCGCGGTTGCTCAAATTTTGGGTGGTCTTCGGTGAACGCACTCGCACTCACCGGCTGCACCCCGGTGAGCTTGGACGGCGAGCGCACACCCCCGTGATAGAGCTGGACGAGCCCGGCAGCGCCGTGAGAAGCGATTTCACCGGCGAGGCGACCAAGGCCTGGAAGCAGGTCGTCGCTGTAGACTCCGAGTTGCCCTGAAAACCCCTTGCCCGTCCGGGTGATATGGCTTGCACAGGTCTCGACAAGGCCAAACCCACAGGCTGCGCGCCGGGCCAAAAAGTTGAACTCGTCGTCACTTAGGCGCCCGTCTTCGTGGCTTTGTTGGTTGGTCAGTGGGGCGAGGGCAATACGATTTTTTAGCGTTGCGCCACAGCGCAACGTGAGGGGCGAAAGCAGCGTTTCGGTTGGGTGCATCGCCAGCTTGTGTACCGCACTTTGGCGGCGACTTGCCAGGCAAAAATCAGGTGACTGACAATCTCATATACATGCCGATACATGTTTTTTGTGCCTGGATAACCTATGCACATGCATGCTGTCACTCACGGCGTGGCGCCAGCCCCAGGCGTGGCCGGGGAGAGTTTTTCGAGTTCGCTGCGCAGTTTTTCGAGTTGAGCCGCCTCTGCGCGGTCTGCTTCGGCCTGTTGTTTGCGGACTTGCTGAAGCCGGTCTTCGGTTGCGAGCAGTCGCGTCAGTAGGGGTTTACTCGCGCCACGCTCACCATCTGACAGGGCCTTGAGATGCTCGCGCAATCGTTCCAAGTCGCCGGTGACGGTTTCGTGCTCGCGTTGCAGCTCGGCAACTTGCTCCTGGGTTTGATACCGTGCCCGGGCGACGACGATGGCCTGTGCGAGCGTGGTTTGGGTCGCCTGTGGCAGCCCGGGAATCTCGGCGTAGGACTCGAGCAATTCGACACTTACCTGGCTGACGGATGTCCGCATGCGCAGCCCACGGGTGACGACGAGCTTGCGCGGTTGCCCCTTGCCCGGCGGCACACGGAAAATCGCCAGGGGCTGGTTGGTCGTCGAGTCAAAGTCGATCCCGTCGGCCCCTTCGACCGTGGCATTGCGGCCGACATCCAACACCAGGTGGACCTCGCGTTCGTGCCCGCTGCGGTTGGTAAACACCAGCTCGTGCTGCTCGGTGCGCTTGTAGTGCTGTTCGAGGGCATCGCGGCGAAACACGACGAGATGGCCCTGGGACTCGCCGTTGTGATCGAGGCGTTCGAGCTCGGTGTCGGGGTCGTCGCCGATTTCGGCAAACTGGCGCTCGCCCGGTTTGAGGCGTTCGAGCAACGCCTCACCCATAAACCCGCCGTCGGCGAAGATGCTGACAGGGCCCGGAGGCAGGGTTTTACGCGTGTTGTTGACCACCCGAATGGCATGCCTGGCCTCGTCGCTAAATGAGCCAAATCGGACGATCGGCGAGGCCTCGATCGATTCGTGTAAAAATGGAACGAGGGCCGAGCGGTGGGCCGCGAGATTGAGGAGGTTTTGTGCGCGGTAGATAAAGACCGTCTCGGTTTCTTCACCCGTTGCACCTGCAACTTTGGCCAGGTCGCCGAGGTTGAGGTCGCTGACTTCAGCCTTGGCCGAGCGAATCCTCGGCTTGCGAGACGCACGGCGACCAAACCCGCGACCGGAGCCCCGGCCATACCCAGAGCCCGTGCCCGCGCTGCCGCCCGAGGCCAGTCCTCCCCATGTATCTGCAAAGTCTCCCCACAGGGCGTCGGGGGTGGTCACCAACAGTTGGGGGATCGAGGATAGTTCGTCGGGAGGCGTTTGCAGGCCGCGACGTTCGTAGCGGGGCGCCGCCAGGGGAAACATGAACGAGTCGGGGCGGCCATTGACGAGCTCGAGGTTGACGCGCTCCCAATCTTCATCGGTGTCGTTGTGGACCAGCGCCCACCCCTGTAGCGTGGCTTTTTGGTCAGGTGAGAAGACGAGTCGGAAGGTCGTGCGCCAGATCGGTGCCTCGGCCAGGTAACCGAGCCGGACGGGGCCCTTGACCTGCGCGCCCAGTCGCATGGTGGTGGCGATAGGTCCCACGGTCGACTCCTGGGCTGCAAGTGCGGCGGCAAAGCGTTTGCGGCGTTCGGGGTCGAGCGGGCGAATCCCGTCGAGCGACTCCAGGTCGACGCGGCGAAACGTACCGTCGCGGTCGAGCAGTGACAGGTGGAGTTGTTTACTCGGTTTGAGTGCGGGTTTGTCATCGCCTTCGTCGGTGGTCACCGCGGGCCGACGGTCGATAAACCCAACTTCGCCCGGGCTGATAACCTTGGCGTTGACGAGGCGACCACGCAATCGTTCACGACCCAGGCTGACTTCGATCTCGGCACCCTGGAGGGTGTTGAGCAGCGCGAGAAGGTCGACTTGGGCATCGACATCGGGGGGCAGGCCGGCACGCGCACGGGCAACTGCTGGGCTTTGCCGGCTGTCAAACGTGATGTCCTCGACCGAGCCGTTGCGACTGAGCACAACGAGGCTTTTGATCGCGTCGTCTAGGTGGGCACTCGGGACCGGCAACGAAGCGCCACGCCCATCCAAATTGCCGGCCCGTTCGAAATACCCCACGCCGGATTCGTAGAGCCGAACCTTGTCGAGCGGCAGGACGGGTGCCGTTGCAACCTGTGTCGATTGGCGATCTTGGTGGCTACAAGCGGTGGCAAAGACAGGTAATGCCAAACAACATGCGAGGGCGAGGCGAAACATCACCGCCCCAGACAGCCGACGGGCGCGAGTGTTCCACCCCCACGCGACAGGTAAAAAAACTGGGAACCTCAGCTAGGTGTGGTTGTCAGGTTGCTGCCGGGTCTGTCAGGGGGTGCGTAGACTCGAGGCGGACTGTAGGTAGTTGCGCTCGCACTCGATAACCTCGCGCAGGAGCGCTTCGACCTGGCCAAAGTCCGGTTGGTCCGCCCGAGCCACCGCGCGCAGGGCCTGGCCAAGTGCAACCCAAGCATGCCCGGCAGCGAGTGCCTGTTGCTCGAGTCCCAGGCTGGCAACTTCAGGTACCAATGCCGCGGCCTCCCGCAAAAACTCGCTGTACATCAGGCGAAAGTTGCCTCCGCCAGAACCTCGCTTCTCGATGGTTTCGTAGGCAAATCGGGCACACAGGCGCCAATCGGGAAGTTGCGGCCAGGTGCGCAGATCCTCCTGCCAATGCTCGAGCGCCGACATTCCGCGGTGTTGGACAGAGCGGTCGAGCAGACGCTCAGCATTCTCCACGATCGCAGCACAAACCGCGGCCGGTAGGTCTACCGGAACATGTAGCTGCGGCGGGGCAAAAAAATGCCCGTCGTGGGTCAGCGGCGGCAGCTTGGAAACCCTCGCCTTGGCCATCGCCGCATAGGGGATAGGTTGCAATTCCCGACGACCCATGTCGGACACCCAAAACACACCCTCGTGGTCGTCGTAGGCAAATGGGCAAATCGCGTGGCCAGGAAAATGGACGTCGTCAAGATAGGGGATGTCGCGGATGTTGACCAGGACAATCGCAAGTCGGCCTTCGGCAACCGCCTGCTTGAGCGCGCGCTCAGACTCGTCGCGCCCACGTCCGTGATCCCAGGCAAAGTTCGGGGTGAGGTGGCGAAAAAACCGTTGTTCGAAGTTCTCGGCCCGACCGTGGGCAATCCGGCTCGGAGAGAATCCATTTAGTTGTAGATACCAGGTTCCCATACCACCACCGAGGCCAAAGCAAAACGCCTCGCTCCAATCGATGTTGTGGTGGCGGACGAGGTTGGCGGCTGCCGTGCTCGCACAATGGCGGCCGGTGACGTGGGCGTGGTCAATGCGCGCGGCTGCGGGCAGCCGCTCGGAGCTGGTCGGCTTGGTCATGGGCGAGCGACACACTACCAGGAACGTGGACCGGTGTACTCTCGCTAATATTATTGTTTATACAAATTAACCCAGAGGCTCTAGAAATGGCGATAGGGCTCATCGCTGTCGGCATCTGGGTGCTCGCCTAGGGCCTCCCCGGCGATCTCGACCCCGAGGCCAAGGACTGTGCGATTGGCATAGGCAAAGTAACTGACGACTTGGTTGACCTCTAAAATTGCGGTGTCCGACAATCCTGCGCGACGCAGGCCGACGAGGTCATCGGGCGTCAGATCGCCGGGTGCGAGGGTGAGTTTTTTGGCATAGCAACAAAGCTCGTGTTCGCGTGCCGTGAGTGTGGTGACCGTGCCCGTGCCTAGGGTGGCAGAGCCCGAGCCCGAGGTGGTGCCCGCGGCCACCAGCGAGGCGGCAAGCTCCGCATTGCCGACGATTTTGGCAAGTCCCGCCTGGTGGTGTCGCACGCAGTAGTCGCAGCCGTTCCACGTTGAAACACAAACCCCGACGAGTTCACACTCGCGTGCCGACAGCTCGCGTGGGCGACTGTGGAGGACTGCCCGGTACAGCGCGAGGTGTGCCTCGAGCGTGCGCGGGCGCAGCGAATGGGCGCGAAGGATGTTATCGACTTGCCCACCCGGGGACTGTATTTGCTCATACAAGCGTTTGAGCTTGCCGCGCGCCTCGGCGGGGTCGACCGTTTCGATCCACGTCATAAAAACATGGTGCCACACTCGCCGGCCTGTGCGAGACAAAATGTATGCACAAATTGAACTTACCCGTGGGGGTCGAGCACGTTGCCGAGCGCCCAACCCGTCATGTCTGAATAGGTGTAGGGCCCCTTGAGCCCGCCGACAAAAGCCTCAAACTGGCCATCTTCGGGGTTGAGGACAAACGCTCCCTCCGCAACCTGGTCGACAAGCCAGATGTAGCCGTCGTAGTCGATGCTCGTTCCAGTTGGCTTGTCGATGCCGGGTAAGTCGCTGTAAAACGCTTGCACGGTGGCGGTTTCGCTGTCGACTCGCAGGACGCCCGACGGGTTGAGTGCGGCGATCCAAAGCTCGCCCTCGGCGTGCTGGGTCATGCCGCGTAGCAGGCTATCGAGCCCGGTGTCGACGCTTTGCCAGCTCATCAGCGCGGGGTCGTAGCGCTGGAGTACACCATCGAATCCACCGATCCACGGGCGGCCCTGGTTGTCGACTGTCATCCCGTAGGCGCTGGGTTGGGGGAGCGGCAACAGCTCATAGGACATGTCATCTCGGTGTACATGCACCAGTGGCCCGGCGTTGTAGACCACCCCCCAAAAGTCACCGTTGCTATCCACGGCACCACCGTAGATGCCGTAGAGCCCGGCCGTGCCGAGCTCGGGAATTGTGATTTGTGCTGTGATGTCGCCGGTGCTCGACGCCAGGCGAAAGACCACGACATCGTCGCCGACCGGGGCCGATGTCCACAGCTCAATGCCTTCGTAGTGGGCCTCACAGCCCTCGCCCACGAGTTCGCCGGCAGTCCAGGCGGCGGGTCTTGAGCGCGGGGGCAGGGGGGTCCACCAGGCGACGCATTCGTCCTTACCCCAGGGGAGCACGTTGCCTGGGCCGTGGGAGGTTTGCACTTCGCCGTCGTTGTTGAGGTCGGGGCAACGGGCGGGGTCGGCAATGATCTTCGTGACACCACCTAGGCGATTGACGACCGCGACATCTCCTTCGAGATTGACAGAGGTGCGTGAGGGGTTGTCGTTGATGCCTCCGCTGGTCCGGTAGCGGGCCTTCTCGGTGCGTGTGCGCGTGTCGATCCGCGAAACCGTGCCCTCGGCTGAGTTGGCGACCCAAATATGTGTATACAATAAGTCCGGGCCCGGGCCCGGACAATCCGGCGGTGTGCCGAGGTCTGGTTGGATCCCGAGGTCGAGCCGAATCGGGTCGTCGGTTGTGGCCCCAGTTGTGGCCCCGGTGGCCGACTCGCCAGCGCTGTCCGAGGCCGACGCGCTCCCGAGGTCCGGCGGGCGGATGGTTGTCGAGCCACCGCCTGTGGTCGTGGTCTCATCGGGTTCGACAAATGTTGTTTGTGCAAACTCCGTCGCAGGCTGACCACAGGCCACAACCGCAAGAGAAAGCGCGACAACCAGTCGAGACAGCCGGGGCATGGGCGCGGCCACGGTGACATGGATGTACATCGAGTCGCAAGTGGTCCGGCAGCCGGGCCCAAGCCGGGTTTTGATTGTAGCAGCAGGTATTTCGAGGCCGCTTGGCGCCTGACAATTGTGTGGATGAAATCAAATGTTTATGGGGCGTGCAACAAACGCCTACGAGCGCCGATTGGGAGGGCGCCATGAACTACATTCGTTTGTCCTACAAGTTGTTTGCCCTGGCGGTAACGGGGGTTTTGGCCCCCGGCTGTCTCGCCGAGCCCGATGCAGATCTCACCGGTCCCCAGGTGGTGCATGCGTCTCCCTGTTCCGGCGAACAGGTTGTCGATGTATGGTCACAACTTACGCTGACGTTCTCCGAGCCGATCGAGCCGAGCTCGGTGTCGGCCGGAGATCTGGTCGTGGTGCCGTGGCACAAAGGAGGTCCCTGCGACGATGCTGGCCGCTGCACTCAAGGTGTATGTACAATGGGGCAGTGCTGGATTTCTCCGATTACGTCAGATCTGCTCGCGGCTGTCAACAGCGGCGAAGCTGAGGCCGGGGAGCCCCTGCAGGCGTGGTGGCAAAACGACCATGTTCGGCTGATTGTTCAACCACATTTGCCCCTGCTCCCCAACCATCGCTACAGCCTGTTAGCAGGCCTCGAAATCTCGGATCGCAGCGGGGCGGGGTTGCTAACACAGGCCGGAGAAGACGGGTTTCGCTGCGACTTTGAAACCGGCTCGCCCTCCTCCTCGGGACCCCAGGCACAACTGATATGGCCGCCCGATGGTGTGGTCGACGTCAGCCCAAACGTGGCGGAGCTGTGGCTGGGATTTACCGGGGAAGTTCGTTGGGACGCTTTGTCGACATTCACCGTGGTAGCGGCCAACGGGACCGAACACGTGCTCGCCAACCCGCGTCCGTGCCCTGAAGCTTATGTTGCTCATACATGTGTTGCCTGGGAGGTGCGCCAGCCGTTGCAGCCCGGCACCCATTACCGGCCGGGCGCGGGCACAGTGACCGACAGCGAAGGGCGACCGGCAATCGCTCCCGACCGCCGTGTGTTGGGGTTTCGCACGGGCATGGAACTCGCACCTTCGAGTCCGTTAGCTGGCCTTGAGCTCACCCAAGAAGGGCCGTGCCTGGTGGTTACACGACTTTCGCCGGAGCCCGTGCAGTTGTCGTTACACGCCGTGGACGAACCATCGTTGGGATTGCACGCACTCGTTTCCGGGCAGGTCTGGAGCACTCGTATCGACCCGTCGATGCAGCGCGCCGCCGGCCTGATGACGGTCGCGGCCACCGATGTCGAGGGTCGGCGAACCGGGACATTTGCCACCTGGGAGGGTCGGGAAGTGCCCTACGGTTTTTTGGCGATAACCGAGGTGTTGGCCAACCCGAAGGGCCCCGAGCCGACCGCCGAGTTTGTCGAACTCTACGACACACGCACCGAAGGCCCGGCGGTCAGTGTGAGTGGGCTGCGACTCGCCGACGAGACCTGGCCCGACATCGAAGCCCAGCTACAAGCAGGTGCAACCCCACCTGGCGACGAGGTTCCGGCGTTTGTCAGCTCGCCTGGGCAATATACGCTGGTTGTCGGGCCGGGGTTTGACCCGTCGGGGGATGTGCACCCAGCCCCTGGCACGTTGATTGTTGCGCTCGAGAGCTCGCTTGGCGAGGGTGGGTTGACGAACTCGGGGGAGCCGGTGACGTTGTATGTGCATGGTCCCCAGGCCGTTGCTGTGAGTCTTTATGGCGACCACATCTATGCCGGGGGGTCTGGCTACAATGGGCGTTCGGTGGTCCGCGACCAACCCGAGGCTTGCGATGCGGCCGCGGCGTGGCGCATTGCCGATGTTCCCACACCGGGGTTTGCAGCCGCGAGATAGTGTGTTCGATCCGCCCGGGAGATGTATTCGGGTTGATGCGCGTACATGCACTTTTGAGGCCGGCAGCTCCTACCAGGAGCTTCGTATGCCAGCAAACGTCGGCGATCGACGAATCTGTGGCGGGGGCTTTCATCTGCGCCCACGATCGACGATGCTTGCGCTCCTTGGCGGATGCCCAACATCCCCGGCCGGCCTGGGCGGTCGCCGAAGAAGAACCTCCGGAGCGGATCGAGGGACGGGTGTCGAGTACCGTCTATCACGACCCGCGCACGCGCTACACGGTGTTGCGGGTCTTCGCCAAGGGCTCGGCTGAACTTTCGACTTGGGTCGGTCGCTGCACCGGGGTCGAGGACGGGGCCGATATCTCCGCCGCCGGTGAGTGGGCGATGCACCCGGTTCACGGCAAGCAGTTTGCCTTTCGCCACTTGGTCATCCAACAACCCAGTACGGTCGAGGGGATCCAACGCCGGCTCGAGCGATACCCTGGGTTGGGCAAGGACAAGGCGGCGCGGATCGTCAAACGCTTTGGCACCGATGCCCTGACGATGCTCGACAGCCAGCCCAGCCGCTTGCTCGAGGTGCCGACGATCGGCAAAAAAACCCTGGAGCGGGTGTTGGAGCACCACCAGTCGCGTTCCGGGCCCGTTGCCGACGTTGAAAACCTGCTGATCGAACTCGATGTGCCAGCCTACTTCGCAGGGGCCATCGTCCAGTGCTACCGCGACCGTTCGGTTGTGATGGTCCGCGAGCACCCGTACCGCTTGGCCAAGGATGTGCGTGGGATCGGGTTTTTGACGGCCGATCGCATTGCCCGGGCCCTGGGGGTTGACCTCGATAGCGACGACCGGATCGATGCGGGATTGTTGTATATACTAGAACGAGCCGAGAACGATGGCCACTGCGCCCTCCCGCTCGACCGCCTGGTGCAGTCGACCAGCCGGTTGCTCGAGTTGCCCGGGCCGCGGGTCCGCGAAGGTGTCGAGCGACTGATCGCATCTGGAGACTTAGAGCCCGAGCAACGCGACGCCCACACCATGGTGTTGGTGTTTCCGCGGCGGCATGTCTCGGCGGAGCAATCGGTTGCCCGGATGTTGGCCGAATTGGCGACCACCCAACGGCAGACGTGGAAGATGGTCAAACTCCCCGAGGAGTTGAGCCCAGGGCAGGTCGCGGCCGTGCACGCGGTGTCGAAGTCGGGGTTGACGGTCCTGACCGGTGGCCCGGGGACCGGCAAGAGCACGGTGACGCGTCAGGTGATTGAGTTGGCCCAGGCCAACGGCGAGGAACTTTTGCTGGCCGCGCCAACCGGGCGTGCAGCCAAACGCCTGGCCGAGGCGACCGGGCAAAAGGCAACCACGATCCACCGCCTGTTGGAGATTCAGGGCAACGGCATGGGCTTTAGCTACAACGCCGACAATCCGCTGCCCCTGGGTATGGTCATCATCGACGAGGCCTCGATGCTCGACCTTTCGCTTGCACATGCACTTTTTTCGGCGCTGACCCCCGAGCACCGGCTGTTGCTCGTCGGCGACATCGACCAGCTGCCGTCGGTCGGCCCGGGCAATGTCCTGCGGGACATCATCGAAGTCGCCGAGCAGCCCGATAGCGCGATTTTAGTTGTGCGGCTCAACCAGATTTTTCGCCAGGCCGAGGGGTCTTCGATCGTGCTTAACGCCCACCGAATTTTGGCGGGGAGTAGTTTGCAGTCCGACCCTGCCGGTGAACAAAAAGGCCAGTTCTATGTCATCGCGGCCCGCGACGCCCAACGTGCCCACGACCTGGTGATGCGGGTGGCGGCCGAGCGAGCGCCCGAGGCCTACGGCCTAGACCCCCGCCAGGATGTTCAGATCCTGTGCCCGATGCACAAGGGGCGGGCAGGGACCATCGCGTTCAATCGTGCACTTCAGGCGCAATATACCGCGGGCGAACCCGAGGTTGAGTTGCCGGCGATCGGCCGCGGCGAACCGCGGATCTTTCGTTTGGGAGACCGGGTGATGCAGACCCGCAACGACCACGAGCGCAGCGTGTTCAACGGAGATGTCGGTGTTGTTGTGTCCGTCGACCCCGACGACAAATCGCTAGTTGTCGAAGTCGACGGCATTCCGGTCAACTACGACCAAAAACAGCTCAGTGCCCTGTCGCTGGCCTACGCGGTTTCGATCCATAAGAGCCAGGGCAGCGAGTTTCCGGCAGTGATCGTACCTATTTTGACGGAGCATCACGTGATGTTGCGACGCAACCTGCTGTACACCGCAGTGACGCGGGCCAAGAAGTTGTGTGTGGTTGTCGGCGATCCGCGAGCTGTTGCCCAGGCGATTCGCCGCTCCGATGCGACTCGCCGGTTTACGGGCCTAAGTCGGCGATTACAGCGTGTTCTCGCTTGTACGCTCGGTTCGTCCGAATGGATCGACGTCGACTGACGACGAAGATGCTGCACGGGCCGCCGCGGCTTGGGACTCAAAAAAGCGCGCGCGAATACCCTTCGGTGGGAGTGTGTAGCACCAGCAGTTGTATCCACATGCGGTAGGATCGGTGAATACACACAGATCACAGCGTTTGCCCGGGAACCCGCGGAATTTTTACTGTCAGCCCGCCGGCGAGTTTTGTGTGCAGGCAAATTTTGGGCGGGACCCGGTTGGACATCCGACTTGACGAATCAGACATGTGGCGACAATCATGTCGGCGATGAATTCTATGCGTGCCCGATCGATGTATCTGCTAGCGTTTGCCTGTGCCGGCGGTCTTGCCTGTGCAAAATCAGGCCCACAGACCCAACCCGATAGAAGCCCCAAGACCAACAACACGGTCGTCGCAGCCCAGGTGAATATGGCCGCCTGTGAGGGCCTGCCGGCGTTTACTCCCGTGACTGAATTTAGCGGGCCGGTGGTCCCCGGTCAGGTTATCCCGATCGGCGCCGCCGTTGATCCGACCACGGGCAACGCCTACGATGGTGTCCTGTGCGTCGATGTCGACCACAGCACCCCGGTGAGCGAGCAGACCCAAAGTAAGCTATCGGTCGGCTACGCGGGGGGGTTGGGCGAGTTAGCATCCCAACTCGGCGTCGACCCAAGCGCTGCGTTTAAAATCGGTCTTTGGCGCTCCGATTCGACCGCCAAGTTCCTCCACGACCAGCGCTTTGCCGCCGGAGCCGTGTTTGCGGTTGTCCACCAATCGGTGCGTACGCAAGTAACCGGGCCGCGGGCCACGGGGCTCAAGGAGTTTGCCCGCCAGATGTTGGCCGCGGGTGATTACGCCAGGTTTATCCGTCGCTGTGGCAGCGGGTTTGTCTCGGCCATCGAAAAGGGTGGCGACTTTCACATTCTGGTCGAGTTCACCTCGACCAACAGCGAGCAACGTGCCGACATCGAGCAAATCCTGACCGCGCCCAGTGGTGGTGGTATCGAGGACCAACTCGACCGTGTGCGCGAGTTGATGGCCAAACACCCGCATAAGCTTCATGTGCTGCGCCAGGGCGGGGCCGGCAACCTGGCATCGCTGTCGTTCAACAGCCTTGTCGACCTCGCCAAAAAGTTGCCCGAAACCCTCGAACGCGCACCGCGGACACGCCGCTTTATCGCCAGTCCATACCAGGTACTCGAGGGCTTCCCCTCGCAGGTGATCGATCGCTATAACAGTGCATATGCAACACTTGGGCAGCTCGGGGCGCGTTACCTCGAGGCCACCAGTCGCGAGCAGATGCTGGCGACCTACACCAGTGTGCTCGGGGTTGTTGCGCCCGATTACGGTATGTTCCCCCCCAACTCCGAGGCCGCCTGTAGCGAAGCTAAGTCGACCGTTGCCGCGGCCCGCGAGGCTGCCCACCAGGAGGTTGTTGCCCTCGAGAAGGCGGCGCGAGCCTGCATCAACGAGCGCAGCGCAGACACCTGTTTTAGCAGCGAAGCCTGTCGTGTACCGGCCGCAGCACCAGCACCGCTGCCAGAGCTCGGAGCAGGGTGCCAGCGTTCGTGCGGCTTTGATGCGGGCACGCTTATCGAGCCATTGCGCGCCGAGCCGTTTGAGACCACCGTGACCTGCAAGGGACTCATTCCAGAAACCACCTATGTGGCCGAACTCGCTGTCGGCGAAGTCACGGTGACCCGGGTGTGTACCGATAATGCCGGCAACGATGTGCCACTCGAGGTCAGCGGGGGCTTTGGCGACAACGACGAGGCATTTACGGTGGCGGCCGGTACGAAGTCGTTTCCGATCAACCCCAAACCCTATGCGTTCAAGGTCCCAAGCTCGGGTGTGGCCGAGGTGCCGCTGGTGCTGCGCAATGCCGTGGGTGACAAAGGTTGTGTGTACAAAGTTACCGGGAAGGTTGCGGTCCGGCCGAAATAGGCCGGCTGCGGCTCAAGAGCTGTCGTCGTCGGCGAGGACGTGAGCGAGCCTCCTAGGCCAGCCGGTACATTTGGCCATCCCGTGTGTGTACATCGTGCACGGGAATTGTCCACGACGTCCGCGTGGTCCTGATATCGTGAGGTATGCTCACCGGCCTCGAAAAAGCGTTGCTCGCCATCCTCCTGATCGTGCTGATGACCGGGATGGGCTCGACGCTGACGGTCGCGGACTTTCGCAACGTGTTGCGGCGACCCAAGGGGGTGTTGATTGGTCTGGCTTCGCAATTCGGGTGGATGCCACTTTGTGCCTTTGGCCTGGCGACCTGGCTCGGGTTACCCGAGGCAATGGCGATAAGCCTGCTGATCGTTGGCTGTACACCGGGTGGGACAACTTCAAACCTCTACACCTACTACGCCCGCGCCGATCTGTCGCTGAGCATCTCGATGACGGTGATGTCGACGTTCACGGCGTTCGCCCTGATGCCACTTTTGCTCGCGTTTTATATTGGACAACTCGGGGAGCGCACCATCGAAGTACCGTTTGGCCAGCTGGTCGTGACCCTGGTGTTGGTGCTGGTGCCGGTGTGTTTGGGCATGTGGATCCGCAGCCGCAACCCTGAGCTTGCGCGCCGTGTCGAACGGATCGGCGGGCTGTCGGGGATCGCTGTGTTGGCACTGCTGATCATCTCTGGGCTGGTCCACAACGGTCACCTGCTGGCCAAGAGCTCCCAGGAAATCTACCTTGCAGCGATCGGCTTGGGTGTGGTCGGCATGGGGCTCGGTTACGTCGTGGCTCGGGTGCTGGGTTTGGGGCCGGCCCAGCGTCGCGCGGTCGCCCTCGAAACCGGGATTCAAAACAGCCCGCTGGCATTTGGGATCATCGTGTTGAGTTTTCCCGAGGAGCTTCACCTCGAAATGTTGTGGCTGCCCCTGTTGTATGCCCTGTTTGTGTTGCTGACGTCGCTGGTGGTCACGCTGCTGATGCGGGCCACGGCCGAGCCCGAACCCGAACCGGCCGTGTGAGGCCCGTGGGCCACGCTCGAACGGGTTGTTTGAGCCCATGGGCGACCCCTCGTTGCGTTTTTGCGACTTCCGGCGTAGGTTGCCGGCATGGCGGTTGATGTCCCCTTGCGTTGTTCATGTGGTGCCCTGCGTGGGATCGCCAAGGAGGTCGCACCCGAACGTGGGAACCGTATTGTTTGCTATTGCAACGATTGCCAGGCCTTCGCCCACTACCTCGGCCGTAGCGATGACATGCTCAATGCCGATGGCGGAACCGATATCTACCAACTTTCGCCGGCGCGCATCAAAATTACGGAGGGGGAGAACCACCTCGCGTGTATGCGCCTCACCCCCAAGGGGCTCATGCGCTGGTATGCCTCGTGTTGCAATACCCCGGTCGGCAACACCATGGCGACCGCCAAAGCACCATTTTGTGGGATGATGGCCCTGTTTACCGACCATGAGGCGCAGGGGCAGCCTCGGGATGTGACAGCCGGGCCGGTACGGGCACACGTCAACGGCCAGGTCGGTTTTGTCGGCGACGGCGGGCGAAAGTTGAGCTTTTTTGAGAAGGCGGGAGTGCTGTGGCACGCGGTTTCATTGTTGCTCAAGGGATGGGTCCGCGGGGAAGCCCGGCCCTCGCCATTTTTTGCCGACGACGGCACCCCACGGGCCAAACCGATTGTCTTGAGTGCCGACGAGCGGGCTGAGCTGGCCCGGCGTGTCGGAGGCTAGGATGGACAAAGTGGGCGTGCGAATGCATATGCATGCAATCACGGTGGTGTGCACCGACCAACGCCGGACGGCACGGTTTTATTGCCAGGGGTTGGGCGCGATGCCCGTTGCTGGCGATTCAAACCTGCCACCGACAGCGCTGGACTTGGACGGACTTCGCTTGATGTTGCTGGCCAACGCCGAGCGGGCCAAGCCGAGCAGATGGCCACATGAGCCCGCGTTTGCGTTGTGGCTCGAAGTCGACGATTTAGAATCTGCATATGCACAGGTTCTAAACGCCGGTGCCAAGGTACTCGCGGCCCCCGACGACAGCCACTTTGAAGTGACCGACCCCGACGGCAACCCGATCGAGGTCTGGCTTCGAGGTGCGTAGGAGCCGTTTCTAGGGCGCTCGCAGGCAGGCCCCATGTTGCTTACCAGGAGCGGGGAGGCCGAGGGGTTGGTGCAGCGAGCGGCACTCGACCCCCTTGTCCATGTCGGGGCAGCCGAGGTCGTCGAGCTGTTCCTGGTCGAGCGCGCAAAAGTCCGTGCAGCAGGCCTCGTCGGCACACCCGTAAACGAACATACCCGGGGCACACAGCGAACCTGCCTGGCAATCGCGGTGCGATGTACATGCACTTTGGTAGTTGCCCTCCGAGCCTGACTGGTCCCAATCACACTCGTAGGTTCCCGATTCAGTCGGGTAGCAGGCCTGGCCCTCGGCGCAGTCTTGTTTGAGCGGGTCACAGTCGCGGACACACACCGCTACGAGTTTTTCGTTGGCCAGCAGGCAGTGGGCAAGCGGATCCTCGCAGGAGTACGGCCAGCTATCCCCATCGCAAAACGCTGCGCATGTACCAGCTAGCGTTTCGGGGTCGACATTGAAGCACATGCTCTGGTCGTCGCAGGAGTCAAACCCACTTGCGGGCCAATCGTCGACGGTGCACGGAGCACCCGGTGGTTGGGGGTCGGCCACAACTTCGACGCAGTGGGTACTGTCGCGGTTGAGGTCACCGGCCGAGGCGTAGGGCATACACTTTTGCCCGGGTGGGCAGTTCTGGTCGACGACTTCGCACTCGCGCTGGGCCCCCTCGTCCGGCTCGCAACTTTCGGTGCCACAGGACTCGGTTTGACCATCGGAGCTCGACCCGGTCGAGGAGGTCGGTCCGCCACCACCAGTCGAAGAAGTTGTGCCTGCATCGTCGGTGCCTGCTGAAGAGGAAGTCTCTGTTTCAGAGCTATCCGACGAAGTGCCTGCGGTACTCGACGCACCCGAACCAGCACCCGTTTGGTTGCCCTCGGAGCCAAAGTTGCTGGCATCTGAGGAACACGCGGAAATGAGTAAGCAAGATAAGGCGAGCGTAAACGCACCGCGTTCTTTGGACGCGGACAACATTGTCTAAGGAGGGTAGCCCGATTTCACCGATACGTCACGAATCAGTGTTTATGCGGACAACAGAAGGGAGGATATGTCGGGAGATGAACGACAGATTTAAATGCAAACGGGCCGACAAGCGGCCCGTGTGATGTGCTCCGGAGGATTGATTAGTCGCGGCCGGAGAGCGCGATGACCAACCGTAGAACGTACCAGAACAACAGGGCAACAGCCGAGAACAGCGACAGGGCTGCGGCGACATGTTGGCTCGTGTGGTAGTGGTGCAACACGTTCGACGTGTAGTAGAGGATGTAGCAGGCTGCGAATGCGATCATCGCTACGGTGAAGATGACGCCTAGACCAAAGCCAAACAAAATGCTGGCGACGATCAGGCCCATCGCGGCGAACCCGGCGATGACGAGAGCTCCCCGCATCCACGAGAAATCGCGCTTGGTGTACATCACGTAGCCGGTGAGAGCCGAGAAGATCGCCATCGTCGAGACCCCGGCGGTCAAGATGATGTTGTCACCGGTGCTTGCCGCCACCATCTGGGCAATCAGCAACAGCGGGACAAAGATGATGACCTCTGCAATGACGTATAGCGCCAGGCCAGCGTATTGCATCCCAACCGAGGTGCTCGAGCGCGCCCAACGGTCGGCCAACATGCTGACGCCCATGAACAGCCCCAGCACAATCAGCCAGCTGTAGGAACTGCCGCTGAGCATATTGAAGGTGAAGGTGTCGACGCCGGGGATGTTGAGGATGATGGCTTCGAGCAGAACGAACAGGCCGATCGCACCGGCGAGGTGCATATAGGTCCGCTCGATGAACTTGGCCCGCTCCTCGACCGAAGCCTCGGCGGCGGTGTACATCTGGCCGTGGTGGTACCCCGCATGGGGTTCTTCGTATTGATGCTGAGACTGGAATTGATTCACGGGGGTTGACTCCTCGGTGCGCTGTTGTCGGTGGCCAGGGCCGACAGCGCGGCGCCCTGGAATGTTCCGACCGCGGTAGGTTAACCGGTCTATGAGACTGGGACAAGCGCATGTGCGGGCTCACTCACGAAGGCTCTCTCGCTTACTCCTAGATGCTGCGATTTGGCGTTTGCCGGGCAAAACGCGGTAGGCTCCACCCGGTGTCCGGGCCGGCAGTTGTCGTCGAAGGGTTGACCAAGCGGTTTCGCGTCCCACGGCGCGAGGCTGGCCTGAAGGCGGCTTTCGCGGCGTTATTTCGGCGCGATTACACCGAAGTCACGGCTATCCGCGAACTTTCGTTTGCGATCGAAGCCGGCGAGCGCGTCGGGTTTTTAGGGCCCAACGGCGCCGGAAAAACCACCACACTCAAGATCCTCGCCGGCCTGTTGTACCCGACCGCCGGGACGGTTCGGGTCTCGGGCTATGTACCGCAAACCAGGCACCACGGGTTTTTGCGCTCGATAAGCCTGGTGATGGGCCAAAAGCGTCAGCTCAGTTGGGACCTGCCGGCTGTCGACACCTTTGAGCTCAATCGCGTGGTGTTTGAGATCGACACCCCGACTTACAAGCGCCGCCTAGGGGAGTTGGTCGAGCGACTCGAGATAGGGGAGGTGATGCGCCAGCCGGTTCGCACCCTGAGCCTTGGCGAACGGATGAAGTGCGAGCTTGCGGCCGCGCTTTTACACGGTCCGTCGATATTGTTTTTAGACGAGCCGACCATCGGCATGGATGTCGCCATGCAACTGTCCCTGCGGGAGTTTATTCGTACATACAACGAAAACCACGGGGCCACGGTGATCCTCACCAGCCACTACATGGAAGATGTCGCCGCCCTGTGTCCGCGGATCATTGTGATCGACGACGGCAACTTGCGGTTTGATGGCAGCATCGAGGCCCTAACCCGGAGGATCCGGCCGCTGCGGCGTGTCAGTGTGCGAGCTGTTGACCTGCCGCCATCCGAACGCCTTGCCCAACTTGGGAGCGTTGTCGATACGGGGGACGGGCGGTTGACGCTCGACGTCGATCCGGGCCGCGTGCCCGAGGTTGTCTCGGTGTTGGTGCAGCTGCCGGACTGCCGCGACCTCGAAGTTTCCGACGCGCCGCTCGAAGAGGTCATGCGGGAGTTATTTTCTCGCTCGCGGGCCGATGCCGGTACTGCCTCACAACCTGAGGGAGCCGCATGAAGCCGCGCAAGTGGCTGGCGATTTTCCGGCTCGGTCTGGCCGAAGCGATCGCCTATCGTACCGCCTTGTTTGTCTGGATCCTGGCCTCATGCTTTCCCCTGGTTGCGCTCGCATTGTGGGCGGGGATGGCGGCCAAGAGCCCAGTTGGTGACTATACACAGGCTGACTTCGTCGGGTATTTTGTCACCGCGTTCTTGGTTCGCCAGTTGACGTCGTCGTGGGTGGTGTGGGACCTTGATCGGCAGATCCGGACTGGTGAGCTGAGCACGTTGATGTTGCGCCCGGTGCACCCGTTGGTACACCATCTCGTTGCCAACATCGCGGCGTTGCCGGTCCGCCTCCTGCTCGCGTTGCCACTTGGACTCGCCGTCCTACTGTTCGTTGGCGCGGGGACGCTCGACACCAGCTTGGTCACGTTGACCATGATTGTACCTGCACTGGTTGGTGGGTGGCTGATCGTCTTTATCAGCCAGGTCATCATTGGTTGTTTGGCATTTTGGGTGACGAGCGCGACCGGGATCTATGATTTTTGGCTTGGGTTTTTCGTGGTGTTATCCGGCTACGTCGTCCCGATTTCACTGATGCCCGAGGGGGTGGTTGCGGTCGTCGACCTACTGCCATTTCACGCGTCATTCGGGTTTATTGTCGAACTTGCAACTGGCAAGCTCGCAACCGGCGAAGCCTGGCGAGGCCTGGGTGTCCAGTGGGTCTGGGTTGGGCTGCACGCCCTGATGGCACGGCTATGCTGGCGCCGAGGGTTGCGAGTTTATGGGGCGGTGGGTGCGTGAGCCGGCGAAAATTTGTGCATACATGTTTACACGCGATGCGGATCATTGGCGCCCAGTTGCGAATCAGTTGTCTGGCCGCGCTGCAGTATCGAGTGGGTTTTTGGAGCGAAGGGGTTCTCTCTTTGCTCTGGAGCCTCGTCGGTATCGTTCCGCTGCTGGTCGCTGTCGATCACCAGGGGCTTGTCGCCGGATGGGGAGCCTGGCAACTGATGGTCCTCAGCGGATGGTTTTTAATCTGCTCGAGTATCTTTGGATTTTTTTTAGAGCCATCGCTGATAGCGACCATGAATCACATTCGCCACGGGACCCTCGATTATGTCCTGCTGCGGCCCGCCGATGCGCTACTTCTGTGTCTTGTCACCGATTTCGCACCGTGGCGAGCAACCGAATTTGTACTCGGTGTTGGCCTGGTTTGCTTGAGCCTGTGGAAGATAGGCCACGTCCCTAGTCTCGGCGAAATCACCACCTCATTTGTCGTCGGAGCCAGTGGTGTCGTCGCCCTCTACGCGATTGGCGTGTTGATGTTGTGCATCAGTTTTCGTGCGATTCGCCTACAAAACCTCGCGGTGCTATTGGAGTCGATTCTCAATTTTGGGCGTTGGCCCGTCCACGTGTTTCAGGGGGTCCTCAAGGCGATTTTTATGTACGCGATCCCGTTGGCGATCATGACGACCTATCCCGCACAAGCCCTGCTCGGGACCCTGGAGGTTGCGACCCTATTGGCTGCGATGGGGACGGCCCTCGGGCTCGCTGTGGTCGCGCGTGTGGGCTGGCGGTTGTCGTTGCGTACCTATGCATCGGCCTCGAGCTAAAAAAGTGTTTATACAATCAAATCGCGGATGTGGGCGTTGTCGAGGCCGCGAAAGTGTGGCAAAAACGGGGCAATGAAACGGTTCTACCCGATAGGCACACCCGGTCAGCCCTGGAGCGAGCAGGAGCGAACGGAGTGGTTCTCACGGCAGACCCGCAGGCGCAGCTACGCCGGCGAGGTGCTCACATCACTGCGGCGGTTGCCAGGTACTATGCATGTGCACCAATATGGGGCGCTCCCGATCGACCGCGAGCGCTACCCGCTGTATGCGGTGAGTAATCGCGAAGCTGGGGAGGCAGCTCCTTGGGCCCTTGTGACTGGCGGGGTGCACGGTTACGAAACCAGCGGTGTCCAGGGGGCATTGGCCTTCCTACATTCCGCTGCGGCGAACTACATCGGTCGCCTCAACTTTGTTGTCGCCCCGTGTGTCAGCCCATGGGGATACGAGGTTATCAACCGCTGGAATCCCCGCGCGATCGACCCTAACCGCTCGTTCGTCGCCGACAGTCCAGCCGAGGAATCCGCCGCAGTGATGGCATTGGTCGCCGGCTTGGGCGTGAAATTCCTGGTCCATATCGACCTGCACGAAACCACCGACAGCGACGAAAACGAGTTTCGTCCAGCACTTGCAGCCCGCGACGGCAAGGCTTTTGAGCCGGGCCATATTCCCGATGGGTTTTACACGGTCGGCGATACCGAAAATCCGCAGCCCGGGTTTCAGGCGGCGATTATCGCCGCGGTTGGGCAGGTCACCCACATCGCCCCGGCCGACCAAAACGGCGAAATCATCGGCTCGAAAGTCGTGCAACCGGGCGTGATCAACTATCCGTGCAAACCCCTTGGGTTGTGTGCCGGGGTCACCGATGCCCGGTTTACGACTACCACCGAGGTCTATCCCGACAGCCCCCAGGCGACGCCTGAGCAGTGCAATGCCGCCCAGGTCGCAGCGGTTCAGGGGGCGTTTGACTATGCACTGGCCCATGCCAACCAACCTTAAGCGCGCGTAGAAGCGATCAGTACGAAACCCGGGACTACTGGTTGCGGTTTTCGCGTAAGCTGTGCTCGTGCCCGTTCGTCAGCTTGTTTTGAGTGCCAGCACCCTCGTGCACTGCATCGGCTGCTCGCCGGCGACGGTTGCTGGAGTCGGTCAGGAGCAACGGCCAACGGTCCAGGCGGGACCGTCCGAATCCGCAAAGAACAACAACCAGGTGGCCGCGGACGACCCGACGGCAACCAGTGCCCGGCGACCGAGTAAACCCGAGCAACCCGCCGGCAACCCGGCGGCAGACGCCTGTCAACCTCTACCGAAAGAGGGCACGCCGTGTGCTTCCGAAGCTGGCTTTTGCGTCATCTCGTGGGGCGAGCCAGGCGGCTACAGCGAAGCGCTTTGGTGTATCGATGGGCGCTGGGAAATCGAGCGCGAGGCGAATCTCCCGTAGATTTTCTAGGACTCGTTTGTTGGGCTCGTCGCGCAGTCAGGTGGGTTGTCGGGTTGGGGATTCGCGGCGACACTGCCCGAATTTAGTTGTTGATACATGCTACTGGAGGTCGCCTCGACATCTTCGATGGAACAGGACGGCTGCCGAACACAGGTCGCAGGTGATGTTGTCGCTTGCTCACCGATGCTGCTAGTCGGCAAACTAGTGGCGGCAACAGGCAGCGGGTCATTCCCGACGGGTGGCTCGGGACGCTCGCTAACTTCGATGGCCGATACCTGTGGCAGGGCAAATGGTTCGGGTGCGTTCTCAGAGCGGTGGTGCTTTGGTGCCCGGAACAGCGGGTTGCGCGAGTCAGACTCATTACCTAGGCGGCGGCGATTTTGGTGCAGTGTGCCGGGAGGCTCGATGGGCAACCCAGTTGTTGCCGGCGGCCGCGGGGGCTCGGGTGAGGCGAGCTTACTGGGGCCCTCAGGCCCATCGACAGGTTGCTCCGAGGTTTTGAGCCCCGGCGCCTTTGCAGTCATCGGTGTCTGCGGCATGTTGCCTGTCCCATTGGACACGATTGTTTGCGGGGGCGGTAGGGTGTTTGCAACGGGTACTGGCGGCGGTATTGCGGGCTCGCCCATAGGCGCGACTTGGGGCTGCGTGGCCGTGTTCGCTGGCTGCGGTCGACTCGAAGCGACTTGTTCCGGTGCTTGTGTTTCGGGTTCGGGGGCAGGCGTGAACCGAGCGAGTCGTTTACGCATGACCTTGAGAGCCTCGGGGTTGGCATCGATCAGCGTCACGTCGCGGCCGAGGGATGCACCCGCCTCTCCGAGTGTGCCGCTACCGGCAAAAAAGTCTAGCAACCGGTCTCCCGGGTTTGAGTGTACACGCACCAATCGCCGGAGGATACCCAGGGGTTTTTGTGTGGGGTATCCGGTTTTCTCGCTCCCGTTAGGGCTGACGATCGTATGCCACCAGACATCGGTTGGCGTCTTACCACGGGCGGCTTTTTTGGGGCCGACGAGGCCCGGGGCCATATATGGAATTCGGTCCATTTCGTTGTAGTTAAATACATAGGAGTTGGGGGTTTTGGCGTACCAAAGAATGTTGTCGTGCTTGGCCGACCACTTCTTCTTGGTCCGCGCGCCATAGTCGTAGGCCCAAATAAGCTCGTTGATAAACGAGTTACGGCCGAAGATGCCGTCGAGCATAATCTTCGCGTAGTGAACCTCGCGGTAGTCGAGATGCAAAAACAGACTGCCATCGGGGCTCAATAGCCGATAGGCCTCGTGAAGCCGCGGCTCGAGGAAGGCGAGGTATTCGTCGCCAAAAGTGTCCTCATAGCTTTGCTCTCCTAGGACTGTCGTCTTGTAACGCGCCCCTTTGTAGCCGGTTCGGTCTCCACCACCACTGACCCGCTCGGTGCGAATGCGGCGGCGCGACTGGGTTCGCCCGGTGTTGAACGGAGGGTCGATATAGATCATACGAAAACTCGCGGCGGCGAGTTTTGGCAGGATCTCCATATTATCAGCGTGGATAAGGGTGACCGCGCCTCGAGCCATGGGTTGTGGCTCGCGTTGTTGTGTCGCGGCAGGCAGGTTCGAGGGGTTACGCGGCACTGTATGTGGGCTCTTTGTCAGGTGATATCGCGTACTGCGACGGACGCCGGAGGTCACGATGAAGTAGCCATTTTTCAGCGGGCGATTGCCTGTCGCCCACGACCGAAGTGCGCGAAACAAGGGCGCGGCACGGGCGGGTTCAGTTTGTTGAGCGAACAGCTCCACAAGGTCGCGTTTGGCGTAACCGAGGTCCGCAACCAATCGCCCCACCTCCATGAGCTCGACGAGTAGCTGGTTGACCTGTTGCGTCCACTGCATGCCGTTGGCTGGGTTTCGGACTGTAGCACAGCTTGGAGCGTATTCGCTGCAAACGAAGTTTCTCACATGGGACCGGGGCAAACTGCAACAGGCCTGAGTCTGTACATTCGCTCAAAGTACCGAGGATTAGCGGTCGTCCAGCTGCTTGATAAATACGTTGAGTTGGCCAAGTGGGGCATGTTCGCCGCCTACCCGCTGAAACGTGCGTCGGGCATCGACTGCGAGCGTGCGCGCCTTAGCAAGGTCGTGCTCGGGGTTGTGGGCCGCCAGCGCCCGGGCCAGCAAGAACTGACTTTCGGCGAGCTGCAACGGTCGTGCACGCGCCTGTTGCCGCCTTGCGATGGCTCGCTGGGCGAGTTCAAGGGCCTGAGCAAACTCCTGACGCTCGAGGGCGATCCGAGCGAGCCCCGTCCATGCTTCGGCGAGACGAACATGCTCCTCGCCAAGCGAGTTGCTCCAAATATCGAGCGCGCGTTTGAACTCGATCTCCGCCCGGTCGTACTTCCCCGTGTGCCAATAGATCGTCCCCAGCTTTATCCTCGCGCCGCCGACATCGGGATGATTCGGTTTTTGCAACTTCTCTCGCATCTCGAGCACTGTTTGGATCCGTTTTTTTGCTCGGCGGTAACGCTTGAGATCGATTTCAATGGCAACCCAGGCTTCGAGTGATCCGGCCACCCGCACATGTTGTTCGCCAAACGCCTCGCGACTGATTGCCAGGGATTCGCGGATCCTGGCAATCGCCTGCTTTTCCTCTCCGAGGGCGTGATAGGTCAGCCCGAGATTGTTCAGCGTGTCGGTGAGGACGGGACTGTTTTTAGCGACCGCCCCGCGTTGAATCGCCAGGCCGTCCTCGAGGTTTTGTTTGGCACCTTCGTGGTCGCCTTCGATCGACAGCAGGGTGGCCACCGCCGCCAGAGCATGCCCAACACTTGGGTGATGCTCGCCGTGGACTTGCTGTTTGAGGGTCAGGGCTTTTTTTCCGAGTACGACAGCCTGTTGGTGATCACCGAGTTCGAGGTGGACAAACGCGAGGTTGAGCAGGCCGCTTGCATACGACGGGTGGATTTCGCCGAGGGCTTGACGACGCAGCTCGAGCGACTTCTCGACGGTATCGCGGGCTTGCTCGTACTCTCCCTGTTGATAGTGAAGGCCGGCGAGTAGGTCGAGGCCAAAGCCCTGATAGATCATCTTGGTTTGCGCCTGCAGGTGCTCAATGCTCGCCTGTGTCAGCCGCCACCAACGCAGGCCATCCTGGGTCCGAGCGAGACGAAGGCCGACCGTCTCGATCAGGCTGATGCCGGTACTGGCAGCGATTTCGTGGGCATCTATTGTAGATGCAAGGATAAACGCCTCTTCGAGGGCGGCTTCAGACTCGGCGTACTGCCCGAGTTGTTGCAGGGCGGTGCCAAGGGTCTGGTAAGCCTGAGCTGTGAGTGGGGGCCAGTCGAGTTCGGTCGCCGCCGCAAGGGCCTGCTCGGCACGTTCGTGTGCCTCGTTAAACCGGCCTGCACCACGGCTGGCATTGGCAGCAAACAGCTGCTGGACAACCGGCCGAATGTTCTCACGGTCTGTCGGTGCCGGTGGCATTGTGTGTAGATAAAACGGCTCGGCACAGGGTCCCGCCCGGCGTACCCGCGATGCGCTGGCGACCGCCTTGTGAATGCTGTCCGAGTCGACGTCGAGCAGCAGGGCGATGAGGGCATCGAGGGCGATGCGCCGCTGTTCGAGGCACCATGTGGCCTTCTGTACAAGCTCAGGATCCCATGTATATTCAACCGTTTCGAACTCGCAGATGTCCCGGCGGACCGTTTGCCAGGCAGTGCGATGGTCATCGAGAATCGGCGTGATGCGGCTAAACGTCGCTTCAGCGTTGGGCGAACCGGTAGCGATTAAGGAGGCGTGGAGTTTGCCGCGAACATCGGCGTTCCACGTTGTCTCAATTTCCCGCGCGTGTACTTCACACGCGTTCAAGGCCTGAACTCGCTTGAGTTGCCAATACCCGGCAAAGGCAGCACAGGCGAGGGCTCCTGCCCCGGCGACCACGAAACCTCGGCGCCAGCGGTCGCGGGCGAGGCCGCGTTCGAGTGCCTCGAGCACCGGCGTCATGGATTGCCAGCGGTCGTCGGCCGCAGCAAAACCCTTGAGGCAGATCTTGCGCAGCCACGCGGGAACCCGCGGCCTGGCCGGAGGTTCGTCGAACTTGCACTTTAGGACATTTGTCGTAAGGGCCATGTAGGTCGAACCCGAAAACGGGCGCTTTCCAAAAAGTGCCTCCCAAAGCGTGACGCAAAAGGCGAAAATATCGGCGCGGGCGTCGTAGGGTTCGCTCTTGAGTTGCTCTGGGGACATATAGGGAGGAGTTCCCAGCAAACTACCTACGCGCGTGACCTGTGCGCTGAGTAGGTCCGAGTCGTTCGAGTGGTTGAGCTCTAGGTCGGGGTCGACCTCAACCGGTGGTTCAAGTTCGTCACTTGCCCGCGCAAGTCCCAAATCCATCACACGCACCCGGCCATCGCGATCGACCATAATGTTGTCGGGTTTGAAGTCGCGGTGCATCAGGTTGGCGCGATGGGCCGCAGCCAATCCCCGGCCCGCTGCGATCAGTGTGCCTACAACTTCTCGCCAGGTCCGTGGTGTTTTCAACCACTGGCGAAAGGTCTCGCCGTCGATGTACTCCATCGCCAGCCAGACATTTTTGCGGTGAAGGCCGACGTCGTGGATCGTGATGACGTTGGGATGCGAAAGTTTGGCGAGGGCCTGAGCCTCACGCAGCAGTCGTTTGCGGGCGATCGCCTGCGACTCTTCGGGTTTTGAGGCCAGGCCCGGGCGCAGCAGTTTGAGTGCGACTTTACGGTCGAGTTCGGGGTCGTAGGCCGAATACACAACACCCATCGAGCCAGACCCCAGGCGCGAGAGAACGACAAACCGGCTGATTTTACTGCCCTGGGGAATCACAAACGGCGACCGGGATGGACCGGACGCGGTTGCGCCAACACGTGTTTGCCCGGGCATCGCTAGGCGGAGCATAGCCGAAGATCCGACAAACCCCGAACTGGGCGATGATGCGCCTTGTCTGTTCGAATTCGCTCAGGTGTGGCAGCTCGGTGTCTCGGTTGTCCTTCGTAAATAAAGATGTAAGTGCACTTTAGTTATTGATGATACAAAAGTCTGCTTGCCGAAATATAAAAAGAGGGCACACCGGTGTAAATGGTGTGCCCAGCAGGGAGCCGGGATTCGAACCCGCATCGCTTCCTTGTCAGGGGAGTATCTTGTCCATTAGACGATCCCTGCGAGACCAATTTGCCCATGGTGACAGGTGGGACGTGGGGGTCTTTTGATCGCGATGTCCTACCGTTGAACGACCGAGTTACAATCGGGGAGGATTCGAACCTCCATTTTCGCGCAGACCCCCGGAAAAACTCCTCTCACATACGGGGCTGGTCTGTGGTCTAAACCTGCGGGTAATAGCCTCAAGCCAACTCGCCGCGGTCATGCGGAAAGTTGGGGTTTTGACACTCAAGATCAGGATAAATCAAAGTCTATACCCGTAGGAACTGTGTGTTGTCGGCTCAACCTTCGATCGGCGCGAGCAAGAATTCGCGGATCACGGTGGCCATTTTTTGGTGCTTGTCGATAGGTGTTGTGTTGGCGCGGGAACGTGCCTGTTTGACGGCTGCTAGTAAACGGTCGAGCTGCTCGAGTAGGGCAGCCTTCTTGCCGGTCGAAAGCATACCGGTCCACTCGTAGGAGCGGATTTCACCGACGGGTTCATCGACTTCGACAACATCCACCTGAGCCGGGTGCTCCTTGGTTGCTTCGTACATCACGTTGTACTTCCGCGAGCGTTGCTTGCGAATCGTCACCACCGGTTCAGCCCGCAAAACGTGCTTCTTGTCAGCGGATGGGTCGGAACTCCAAAGCCGTACCGGGTCGTAGGTTGGAGCTTCTTTGAACACTGCCCGCAGCTCGCGTAGGCGACGCTCGAGTTGCAACAAAAAAGTTGCAGGTACATTTTCTACCAAGACCTTGCCGTCTACCACAATGTCGGCCTTGGCCCGGGTATTGGCCTCGTCGAGACGCAGCCCGATATCGATGGATTTTCCAACCTCGCGCATCACCTTGGCGAGTTCGTCGTTGACGGTCTTTGCCAGGCGGGTTTCGGCCTCGAGCCGTTCTCCGCCGGTTTGGCCGAGGGCTTCGTCGACCGCGAACGGGCGAAAGGTGCGACGGATGCCGCTAAAGTGCGAAATTTTAGAGCGAAACGTGTCAATTGCCTGACTCCGCGCGCGCTCGGCCTTGGCCTTCACATCCTGCTCAACTGCAAGAATTTCATGAAGAAGGGGTGTTTTGTCAGCCATGTTCCTACCCTCTCTACGAGATAACGAGGCGTTTTGTGTCACAAAGTTTGTCGCAAAACAAGTGGCAAAAGCGAGCTGTCGAAAAAAAATTATTTCGCGCGACGCAAACCGAAAAGTTGGTGCGGGGACTCCCGAAGTGGGGCGCACGAAAGCCCCGACAAACCACAAGATTATAGGAGTAGAGCAATGTTCCCAAACACCAACAAAGTAGCGACTTTTTTTGTGACGGCAGCTGTTACCTGCCTAGGCCTCAGTGGCTGCACGATCGAAGATGACAGTGATGACACGGCCACGACCGCAAGCATCGACCGATGCGTCGACCACCACGGGGAAATGAGCACAGGCGAGGGGCCAACGACCGACGGTACAAGTGGTTGGGTTTACCAGTGCAACCGGTGGCGCGTGGGAGAATGTGATTGTCAAAACATGGTCGTACTACGGCCAGGGGATAATCTAGGCCCCAATCAACAGGCGTTGCCCACTCCGCTCCCTGCGAAGTGAGTGGGGTGGCCGGCGCTCATCGTTGGCGCTGACACAGTTTGAGTAGGGCCTCAAAAACTGCGGGTTCCTGCTCGCCGTTAAAGTGTTTGGCCCCCGGAACCACCGTGACTTCGGCGTTGAGTTGCGCCATCCACTCTTCACAGTTTTTTTGCCAGTTTTGCGTAAATGGGTCGTTGTTCGACAGCAGAACATCGACCCGTCCTGCGACGGTTGCGGCACTTTTGGGGTCGAAAACCCGCTCGATCCATGGACGAATCGTGGGCCAGGGCTCGTCGATATCCCACCAGCCAGCAACACATAGCAATCCCCGCGCCGGCGATGTCATGCCCGAGTGGGCTAGGGCGCGCAACAGGGCTTGGCAGCCTACGCTGTGGCCGACCAACACAAGGTCGGACCAGGTGGCCCGAAACTCGTCGAATGTCGTTGTCAGGGCCGCCAGTGTTTCTGCAATCTCAGGCGCATCGGGGGTGGGGTACTCGAAGATGTGAACATCGGTAAATAGCTCCGGGTACCGGGTTTCGAGTTGGTGTTGAAGCCACGGGTACCAATCACTCGAAGCCCGGCCAGACCAACGCGGAACAATCAGAAGTCGAGTCACCGTTCCACTTTACCAGTTGTGGCCGGAGCCGGGTAATGAAATCCGCCGTGTACCGGGCTCATGTGGGTAACTCGATGCGTTTGCGACGACGCCAGATGACCGCGTCGATCAGGTAGTGATGGAAGTTTACGGCCATATGTCCGATCAGGACCAGCGGCAAAATGTTCCACGTCGAGCGGCCAAGGATCGCACCGAGCAGCGAATAAAACAGCCCTCCGAGGACAAAACAGACGATCGCGTACCACAGCGCCCGGCGAGGTTGGCATAGCCGCGAAAACCACGTGACCGGTTGCGCTTGGTGGTGGCGCCTGACATTGGCAGCCCATACAAACAGGAGGTACTGGGCGTTATGCCAAATGTTGATAAATAACCAACCCTCAGTAATATCGCCCATCACCAGATAGGAAACTGTTGATATTACAATATGTGAAAGGACAAATAAATTGTGGGGGAGGCTGCTGCGGCAACGGGATTTGAGTGCACGAAATACCCACGCCGCGAAGACAGCCAATGTTGTCCCGGCAACGATATATTCGAACCAGGTGGGAATCGCGGGCAGGAACAGCGGCATGCCGTAAAATGTGTCATGGCCCTGGGCGGCGCGGTGGAGGTATCCCCACAGTGGAAACAGGTAAATCAGCAGGGTACTGAGGTTGTCACCGCGCAAAGGCTCGCCGGCCTTGCGGGCATATGCCCGGGCAATACCGTAACTTTGTCGGGTGTAGTGCCAGGTCTGCCAGGTAAAGTACAGGGTGTTGAGGGCGAGCACGCCGGCCCCAAGCGTCAGGGCTGCTGTCCCCCCAAACACAAGCGGCGGAAGTGCAAACAGTAAAACCCAGTGCTGGCGCACGCGGCCACGATCGCAGGCAACGCGCGTAAAGGTTGAGGCAACGTGGGGATAGGCCAGCAGCCAAAAATCGAGCAGCAAGATGGTGGCAAATAACTCGGCGCTGAGGCTGGCGACCCCGCCGAGTACCAGTGCGAGGGCCAACACCCCGACGATCAGCATGAGGTCAAACCGGCGACCATATAGCCAGGTGCGCTCGGTTTGCTGTGGCATTGCTGGCATGAGCACCTAGCTAGGTCGCCGGCGGGGGCTCGAACTTCCCGTCGTCCTTATTGGCGTCTTTGTTGGTCTCGTCCTTGTTGGCCTCGTCCTTGTCCGATTTTGACTTCTCGGGATGGGCGGAGTCTTTTGTGGTTGTGGCTGAGTCACAACCTGAACCAAGGGGCAGGGTGAAGGCAAGGGCGAGAGCAAGCATCGTGGGCGGACGAAATCGGGAACTCATGACCGGTCGAGATTACCACGCGGCAAGCTGACGGTGGACTTTCTCGTTGCGACCGACGTTTCCATGGGTGATGCTGATTATACCGGAGGGGGCGTTGGTTTTCGGCCGCAGTGGTGGTCGGATTTGGGCATGTACGCCTCAACCGGTTTGTAGGCCGATTTGTCCGACAGCTGGCGTTCGTGGTACGTAGGGTGATGGCCAGCAAGCCCCCCGGCTTAAAAATCTACCGGGAACTACTCGACAGCGAGATGGTCCAAAAGTTGCGCGAGCAGTGCCGGGACCTTCCACCGCCACCACACAATCCGTTGTTTCGCTTGTTTGGCGAGTTCGGGCGCAACAAAACAACTGAGGAGGTGCGCCCGTGGATGCTCGAGTGGGGCGACTGGATGGTGGCTCGCAAAATGTTTAGTGTACGGCCCAATCAGTATCGTGTGTGCAATTGGATTGGTGACCTTTCGGCACAGTTCAAATGGCACATTGATAGCAAGCGCCATGGCGAGGAGATCTTAATTGTGTCGCTGACAAACGGGCGTAAGATCGGTTTTCGGCCGCCGGGGCGCCCCGACAAAACCTGGGTGCTCGAGCTCGCGGCTGGCGATGCCTACCGCATGCGTGGTGCGGCACGCTGGAACTGGGACCATCGGGTGATGCCCTGCGGTAAAAACCGCAGCGGTGGCGAGAGTTTTGTGTTGGCGAGCAAGCGGCTGTGATGAGGATTGTTGGCGTCGAGGATCGGCCCTGGGCCGAGGTGCCGTGTGTTTTTCCGACGGCCCGTGGCGGGCAATCCCAGGGGTCCATTCCAATATTTTGTGCGCGTGCCAAGCGTATGCCCGCGGCCTTGGGCGGGGTTTTGCTGGCTTCAGACCTGCAGGCGAGGGAGTTGTGTACAACCACGGACAGGCGCCCGATCGGGGTCGTGGTTGCCGAGTGCCTCGAAAAACTTTTATATGCAAAAAAACTCGATGCCGCGACGTTTGGGGTGATTTTGGCCGGCGATCTGTACACCTCGCCAACGCTGCATCGGCGGTTTGGTGTCGGTGATATCAGCGAGGTGTGGGATGCGTTTCAAGCCCGGTTTCGCTGGGTCACCGGGGTGCTTGGCAATGTCGACCGCATGCCCAAAAAAGCACGCAAACGGCACCTGCTGCTGCAGGGGTCGAGTGTGGAGCTCGATGGCCTCAAAATCGCAGGCATCAGCGGGATCATCGGACCAAGCAAAATGGAGAATCGCCGGCCTGAACGCGAGGTCCTGCGCGAGTTGCAAAAAGTGCTCAACCTCGGTCCGGATATTTTGGTGTTGCATGAGGGGCCGTCGATCCCTGGCGAGGGTTTGCGCGGCAGTGATGCGATCCGTCAAGCACTTCGCGACTATGCCGGGACCGTGGTGTGTGGGCACAATACCTGGCCACAGCCGCTAGTTTCGTTGCGCCGCGCGTGCGTGGTCAATACCGACGGCCGCTGTCTGATTGTCCGGGCTCGCTGACTCGTTTGGGTTGCCAGAACTGGGCGATGGACGGGTGCGACAACGAGTTGCTAGGTTTCACGCATGCAGCAACAAACTCCAGCCGAGGGCCAAATTACGAGCGAGCGAGATGGCCATGTGCTTGTGATCACGATCGATCGACCGGCCAAGTACAACGGGTTTACCCCCGAGATGATAGGTCAGCTAGCCGATGCTTATACAAGTTTTGAGGAGGACTCGGAGCTTTGGTGTGCTGCGTTGGTTGCCAACGGCCATCACTTCACGGCCGGCCTGCAACTCGACCGGTTTGACATCACCAAGCCCCTCGTCCCCCCAGGCCGGATCGACCCGCTTGGTTTGCAGCGTCCGCGCCGGACCAAGCCGGTGGTCTGCGGCGTCCATGGGATTTGTTTTACGATCGGCATCGAATTGATGTTGGCGACCGATATTGTGATTGCAGCTCCAGATACGCGTTTTGCCCAACTCGAAGTGCGCCGTGGCTTGATGCCGTTTGGCGGGGCGACCACGCGAATGGTGGAGCGTGCCGGTTGGGGGAACGCCATGCGTTGGCTGTTGACTGGGGGAGAGTTCGACGGCAACGAAGCCCACCGGATGGGCCTTGTACAGGAACTCGTTCCGGCGGCCATCGTCCGCGAACGGACCATCGCCCTGGCCCGCGAAGTCGCCGAGCAGGCCCCGCTCGCGGTGGTCGAGACCCGCAACTCGTCGCTGCGATATTGTGAGTACGGCGAGGCCGCGGCCGTCGCAGAGTTTAAGCCGCAGCTGCAGCGGATCGCCGCGAGTGCGGACTTTGCCGAGGGGGTCCGCTCCTTTCTAGAGCGACGCAAAGCAGTGTTTTGTGGCAAATAGCGGCGACTTTGTGAGCTGACCCCGGCATGGGTGTATACACAAGATTTTCACGGTCGGGGACTTGCCCCTGCGCCCGGTTCGATCCTATGAACTCCTCGACAGGGTTTCATGCGCACACAATCTTCATTCGGAGTTCTCGGAGATCTACAAATTCCTCTCGCCCTCGGCCTGTTGCGGTTGTCGACCCAGGGGCGCCCCGACGAGGCCGAGGCGATCAAGGTGATCCACCACGCCCTTGACCGCGGGATTCGCGTGCTCGACCTCGCTGATGTATATGCACTCGATGAGAAGGACCTCCACTACTCGGAGCGACTGGCTCGCAAGGCCCTCGACGCGTGGCAGGGCCCCCGCGAACAGGTTCGCCTGTTGACCAAGGCCGGATTGGCGCGGCCGCGAGGCAAGTGGCGGCCCAATGCCCGGCCCAAACGTTTGCGCTCGTCGGTGGAGGGCAGCCTCAAGGCGCTTGGAGTCGAGCAGCTATTTATGTTGCTGCTACATGTAAATGACCCGAGCGTGGCCTTTGAAGACAGCTTAAGTGAACTGGCTAAGCTACAAAAAGAGGGCAAGGTCAAGCACCTCGGGCTGTGCAATGTGTCGGTCACCGAGGTCCGCCAGGCCCAACGCCATTTCGAGGTCCAGGCGCTGCAATGCGAACTTAGCGTGATGAGCCGCAAATCGAGTAAGGCCGGGCTGGTGGCCCTTGCCAAGCAGATGGGCATTGTGTTTTTGGCTCACCGGCCGCTGGGAGGCTACGCCAAGGTCGACAAGCTGCTCAAAAACCGGGCGATGAAACCCCTGGCGACCAAGTACAAGGTGCCGCCCCACGAAGTCGCGCTGGCGACGTTGCTCGACTTGCCTGGGCCAATTTTACCGTTGGTTGGGGCAACCCGGACCGCGAGCTTGGACTCATCGCTGCACGCCCTCACGCTCAAACTCGACGACGAGGATCGGGCGCGGCGGGAAAAAATCAGTTTTGAGCCGACTGCCGATGCCCTGCAGGAGCTCGCCCCACCGGTCGACCCGGCCACGCTCCCCCAACTCGAACCCGGGGCAGGTCCTTCAGACAGCCCGGAGGTTGTGATTGTGATGGGGATTCAGGGGGCTGGTAAATCCTCTAAGGTCGATGCGTATACATCGGCTGGCTACGAGCGGCTCAACCGCGACCTGCTCGGGGGTAAACTCGCGGACCTACTGCCCAAGCTCGATGCCCTGCTAGCCGCGGGGAAAAACCGGGTTGTGCTCGACAACACCTATCCCACGCGGCTCAGCCGTGCGGGGGTGATTCGCACTGCCCACCGCCACCGCGTACCGGTGCGGTGCATCCACCTCGCTACGCCTGCGAACGAAGCATTGATCAACGTCTCCACCCGCATGATCGAGCGCTACGGCAAACTGCCAGGAGGCGATGAGTTGGCTGCCTTGGCCAAACAAGACCCAAACTTACCGCCGCCCCTGGCCCTGGCAAAGTACTCACAAACGTTTGAGGCGCCCGACCTCGACGAGGGGTTTTCGGCCGTCGACACTGTCGAGTTTGTCCGGCGCCCCTATACCAATGACTATACAAATAAGGGGTTGTTACTCGATGTCGACGGCACCCTGCGCGTGACCAAAAGTGGCGAGATTTACCCCCGAACCCCCGACGACGTGGTCTTGTTGCCCAACCGCCGGGAGGTTTTACGCCAGTGGATCGACCGGGGGTACCAACTGTTTTTTATCTCCAACCAAAGTGGCGTGGCCTCCAAAAAACTCAGCTACGCCGATGCCGAGGCCTGCCTTGTGCGGACCAAGGAACTCCTCGACCTGCCGGTGAAAGAGCTGCTATTTTGCCCGCACAAGGCGTTTCCGCTCGGGTGTTTTTGTCGCAAGCCGTTGCCGGGGTGGGGCGTTTACTTGATGCACAAGTACAAGCTCGCAAAAGAGCATCTGGTGATGGTCGGCGACATGGACTCCGACGAGGCCTTCGCCGAGGCGATCGGTGCCCGCTACTTCGACGCCGAGGCGTTTTTTAGCTAGCAACCCTGTGGATTTTCTCGCGCGTCGCCTCGCGCACAAGACGGGAATCTACCGACTGCGAGTGGAAGTTCGATCCCGGCGGTCAGGCCCGATGGCAGCGACGATCGTATATGCTGTGGAAGGGGCTTGACCGTGGACGAATTTCGTAGACGCCGTGGCGCATGGGGGCGGACTGCTCTCGCACTTGCTGGAATTTTTGTATGTGCATGCTCTCCGAAGCAGGCTCCTCAACAGACCGTTGGTCAGGTTGAACAGGCCGAACCTCCAGCTCCCACGCCAGCACCAACACCCACGCCAACACCCACGCCAACACCCATACCTCAGCCACCCGCTCCAAAAGCCTCGCAGGCGCCAACGGGTGAGCCCATGGTCGCACCAGGCCCGGGTTCCCAACGCAATGCTGGCCTGGCAGTTGGTGCGCCGGCTCCCCTGGCAACTGCGCGTGGCCTGGAGCATCCCTTGGTCGATGTTGAACTTCTCTACGCAGCAAAGGTCAAACGCCCAAAGCGACCCAAAGGCTTTCGCCGGCGGCTGGCCAAGAAGTCGAGTAAACCGAAAAAGAAAATGGCGTCGGGTGGCGGGGCCCTGGTAGGTGACGCTGGCCTTGGGCTCGCAGGTTTCGGCAGAGGAGGAGGAGGAGGTGGTGGTGCATCGGCTGCTCCGGTCGCCCGCAAAAGCCGCGAACCTGCGCGCCGAACGACGTCGAACGACGCTCCAGCCCAGGGAAATGTGCGGTTTTTATCGGCCGACGACTCAAACTCTCAGGCATCGCCGGTACTGGTACGCCAGGCAATCGCAGCTGGCAAATACGTCGATCCAAGCCTGATTCGCACCTACGAGTTTCTCAACTATCACCAGTTTGACTATGCACAGGACCCCGGCCAACCCCTAAGAATCACTGCGCAGATGCGCAAAACGACCAAGCCAAATGAGCTGTCGATGCAGGTGGCGGTGCGGTCTCAAGACCGCCCACTGTCCCAGGTCAAACCGTTGCATGCGGTGTTTTTGCTCGATACCTCGGGGTCGATGGCTGGGCCGTCGATCGAGCTTGCCAAGTCGTTTGTGCTGGCGTTTACCCAGCGACTGCGGGCCAGTGACCGGGTCTCGCTTGTGGTTGTTAATCGGCAGGCCCAAGTGCTTGTCGAGCACCTCCAGGTTGGCGAAAACGGCTTGGCAACGGTGCAGGCTGCCCTCGATCAGGGGGCGCAACCCAATGATGTTACAAATATTGAGCGTGGGATCGTCGAGGCCTACCGGGTCGCCGAGCAACATCATGCAGACGAGCGAGCCAGCCGTGTCATTTTGATTTCGGATGGGGCCGCCAACTTTGGCCGCCTGTCCAAACGCGTGATTTCTAAGCACGCCGAGGATGCCGACCGCCAGGGTATCTACCTGGCTGGTGTGGGGCTAGGCGTGGGTTTTAACGACCAACTGATGAACCACTTCACCGACCGCGGGCGCGGAGCCTACCTATTTTTGGACTCCGCCGATGAAATTTCGCGTGTGCTCGATGGTAGCAATTTTGTCGCCAATTTCGATGTCGCGCTGAAGGACGTTCGGCTCAAGATGCAGATGCCCGACGGCTGGAAAGTTAAGAGTTTCCACGGGGAGCAAATCTCAAAAGTACGCTCAAAGGTTGTTCCGCAGTATCTCGCACCCAACGACCAAATGATCTACCACATGATCTTAGAAACGGATGAACAGGGGCTAGTTGCGGACAAGATATTTGAGTTTGAGGCCGAGTTCACAGCGATTGGCGGGGAGCCGCAGGTCGCCAAGACGTCGCAACGGGTTGCCGACATTCTCGGTGAGGACAGTGCGATATTAAAGGGCGACGCCCTGGTGATTTTTGCCGAGACGCTCAAGAAGATGAAGTACCCACTCGATGTCCATCGGGTTGAAAACTTGGCGTTGTTTGACCGCGCAATGGTGTATGTGGTCGATGCCCAAAAGTACCTTCAAGATTTGGAGTTGCTCGCTGTTGTTGAACTCATGAAAGCATACCGGGTCACGCTCGACCGCGGCGAGCGGTTTGACGGTGCCCGTGACCAACACGACGAGTCACCGGCCGCGGTGTTGGGCGTGCCCCCCGAGACCCTGCGTGGGGTTTCGGTCCGTGGGGCCAAGCCCAAAAAAGCGATCAAGGGCTTGCGACGGCTGCTCAACTCCCGTGAGCTGGTGCCGCAGGAGGGCTATCAGTTTTTGGCCCTGAGCACAGGACCCGTTGGCAATCCGCAGCCGGTTGGTACCGGTGCCCTCCGGGAGATGCGTGAGTGGCGAGACCCGCAGCCGCGATTTTTGGGTAAACGTCGCGCACGCCGTGATGGCGAGCCGGCCTACGACCTCCATCAAATCACGTTTGAGTTGACCGCGCCGGCGGATGCCCAGAGTTTTTCATTCGACTTTAACTACTTCTCGGCCGAATATCCCGAGTTTATCCAGCAGGACTACAACGACACTTTCTACGCGATTATCGAGGCCGACTCGACCAACAGTGGGGCGTCGACCAACATTTCGTTTGATGCAAAAAACCACACGATTGAGGTCGACAATAACTATTTTGAGGGCCAGTTTCACCCCATTCCCAATTGGGGGACCGGCTTTGACGACAACGGGTCGACCGGCTGGCTGCGGACCTCATGGCCGATCAAGGGCGGCGAGCAGTTTAAGCTGACGTTTTCAGTCCACGACGAGGGCGACGCGGTCTACGATTCGATGGTGCTGCTCGACAATTTCCAATGGCATACGTTTGACGCCGTCGGAAATACCGACCCACTCAACTGACGCACCGGGCTGATGCCCGGTACGAGCAAAGAGATTTTCACGCTACGGGTTGAGAGCTTCGCCCCGCGCTTCAGCCCGTTCCCACATCCGAATGTAGCCCTCGGCCGAGCGGAACAACGGGTCGAGCTCGTCATCGGATGCGGCGTCGCCCCGGGCATCTTGGAGGAGTTCGGGGAGCATGCCGATGTGGACAAAACCCTCCATATTAAAGTCGATCTGACGATTGCCGACAGACGGCTGGGTGAAGGTGACATCACCGGCAAGCGAGGTAAATGGGTAGGTAATTGGGTCGTCTTGGGGGGTGGGGCAGGCTCCCTCGGCAAACCGTGGGCCCGGGGCACCGGCGAATCCGTTGAGGTCAAAGCCAAAGCCTTCGGCCGGGTAGCCGCCATTTGCTTCGATTTGGGCGACACGGTCCTGGAGCCGGTCGACCATCGAGCCCGGGTTTTCGGGGTCACGACAGCGGCCGAGACCGGTTTTTGAAATACCGCCGAGTTGGTATAGCTGTCCGCCGTTATTTTTGCCGTGTGTACCCGCGGCAGGGTAGTCGGCCTCGGTCAACAGTTCGATCGCGCGTTGATACGAGCGTCTGGGAAGATGGTCGATTTCAATGATCATACCCCGGGCCATGAGCTCGTGCATCAGGGTTTCGCCTAGGGGGGTCATGGTTGCCTTTTGGCACCAGTCTCCCTCAAGGGGCGGGGCCGTGATCTCGTTGACATAGTCAAACGTGGTTGTCAGCGGTGCGTCGGGGAAGTTGCTCAGGTCGTTGGGGGCGGGCGAAAGGTAGGTGTCGCGGGGTTTGTTGAGGCCGCCAAAAAAAACCTCTCCGGAGTCGAATACCGAGTCGATTTGTGGACAGTCCTGGTCGGTAAAGTTGCTCCAATGGCCGGTGTGGAGGAAGTTGCCCAGCTCGATAAATGCCCGATCGCCATCGCCGGGCGTAAACATATTGTCGTATTTATGGACCGGGAAGATCGCGCGGATCCCCATGGCGTAGTATTGGTCGAGCTGCTGTTTGACATAGTCGGCATCACACACGGGGTCACCCTCGCCCGGTGTAATTGTGCAATCAAACAGGTTTGCCGTTTCGATCCCCAAAATCACGGCCATTTTGCCGGCAGCGATCACCTCACGGGCTTGCGCGGGGGTATAGACAATGCGAAACCAGCCCTCGCCCGGGCCGCCCTCGTGGGCATCGATGTAGCGCTCTAGGGCATAGGTCTCCTCGATAATCCGGTTGACCGCGACCATGTCGTTGCACGAGTAACGGACCTGTTGAAAGCCTTCGCCGACATTGAAGTGGCACATCACCGAGTTGGTGGTGGCGTGTTGCACCACCAGCCGCAGGCCCCCGAGGTATGCACGTTGCAGCCAGCGGTAATACTGGGTTTGGTGGGTCGAACGTTTATGCGCATTCGGCCACTCGGTAAAGTCGGGGTAGCCGTCGGTGTTGTGATTGGGCTCGGCCAGCTCACCGGCGACCAAGTCGGGGAGCAGCTCGGTAATGTCAAACCCCGAGGCTCCGCTGTCGTCGAAGGCAAAGCCAAAGAAGTCCTTGCGCCCCTCAGGCCCGTGATACACCTCGCAGCTCGGTAGGGCATGCTCGACACCTAGGCGGTGAAACGGACCGCCGTGAAAGATGCCACCCCCGCCAAAGCCAAAGTTGGACAACAGGTGCGAGTGGGTATCGACAATCCCGTAGAGGTCGCCATTTTCAAATGTGGTCTTGGTGATCTCGCCGGACGCATCGAGGGATAGCTCCGGGTGCTCGGTACAGCCGGTTGCCGGCTCAAAGCTGACAGGCAGCGCCTGTTGTGGGTCACCTGTTAGCCCGCTAGCTGTCAACAGCTCGTCGTTGCGACGGTTTCGCAACTGGTATTGCGAGCCGTCGACGGCCGACGTTTCGAGGACCCACTCGGCACCCGAAACATAGGAGTCGTCGATCAGAAGCACATCGGACTGTAGGCTTGTCTGCCGCAGCAGTGGCCCATCTTCGGAAACAAGGTAGCCCTGCTGCTCGTCGTAGAGTAGGTAGGTGCCGAGGTCCGAGGGCTTCATAAAAAATCGCGCGGCCGCGTTGGCGTCGGCCCGAAATTCGTACCCACTTCCGGCTGGACTTTGGGACAGCCAGTCGTCGCCGGAGCGGACGCTAAAGCAGCCGCCGGCAAACTGGTAGGTGTCGAGCTCGGCCCCGGTTTCACCCTCAGTTTCAGTTTCGGTTTCGGTTCCGGTTTCACTGGTCGACGAGCTACTGCCCTCGCTCCCTCCGACTGGTCCGCTGGTGCAGGCTCCGAGCAGGCCGGGAGCAATCAAGAACAGGGTGCGCGAAAAGTTGCCGAGGGTCACAGCGCGCACCTTAGCAGACAACGGTCTACCGCAGGAAAAGCCTGCGATAGGACATGAGTGAGAAAGCAGGGGAGGTTTTTACGTTGTGCTTGATATCGCCCTACGACCTGTATGAGCCTGCAACGAACGCGTAGGAAATTGGTATATGCAAGCAGCGTCGAGGCTTACCTGATGGCGATTGCATCTGGGTTTGCGCTGCGGTGGACAGACGGCTAAAAAACCGGCGTGCAGGTTACCCTCCGGCGCAACGCTCACGCGGCGATCGAATTGCTCGGGACCGAGGTTGTGCACGCGCGGCTGGCCACGGGCTCAACGCTTGCAGACTTCCCACCTGGGTTTGCCCACCAACTCGCCGAAGAGTGTGTCGCCTACCTGTTTCGGCTGCTGGTCCTCCAGCGGCTCGAAGACGGCCATGGGATGGACTGTGGGATCGGACAGATCGAGAACGCCGAGCTCTTTGGGGGAGCGACTTCTGCGTTTCACACGGGGATTGTTGGCACGACTCGCAGTCTCCAAAATCTCGCGGGGGAGCTTCCACAGGGACGGTTTTTGGATCCCCACAAAACACCGCTGATTCAGGCCGTCGTGCTCCGTGACTCGACACTGCAGCGAGTCGTTCAGCTGCTGGCAACGGCGCGTGGTGGGAAACTTGCCGAGTTGGGTCAACTCTATGAGGGTTTTTTGTCGTACTCGGGAGTTTTTGCGCGAGAGACGATATACGAGCTTCGACCCCCGCGCGAGGCATGGCGCTCGATGTTTGTACCGGCTTCGCAGATCGACGGCTTTCCCGATAAGGCTTTTTGCCGGGATAAGCAGGGCAACAGGCGCAAGTATCCGCCGGGCGTATTTCTGTTTCGCAAGCTCGGTCGCAGGCGCGAACAAACGGCTGCATTTTATACACCCGAGGTATTGGCTCAAAGCCTCACTCGGCACACGATACACACACGGTTGTGTGATGGGCGTGAGTCGCCGGAAGTCGGCGCTCGCGGGGCACAGGCCACCCGGCTTTCGGCCGAGCAAATCCTCCGCTTGACGATTTGCGAGCCAGCCATGGGTTCTGGTGTGTTTCTAGCAGCCTGCGTCGAGCAACTTGCGACCGCCTATCTGCAACAACGCAGCCACGAGTTGGGGACACCGGTGCCAGCCGAGGACTATGCCCGTGAACACGCCCGGGTACGTTGGCACTTTGTTGCCAATCAATGCTACGGAGTGGATCTCAATCCTACGACTGTCGAGTTGGCAAAAATCATGGCATGGCTCGACGTCGGTCAAAAAGATTTGCCAGTCCCTGCACTCGCCCTGCGGATTCGGGACGGGGATAGTGTGATAGGTGCCCGCCGCGAAGTGGTGATGTGCGAGCAGCTCTCCGGCGACTCGGTTGCGTGGGATCGTTTACAACTCCGACCGGTTGGGGCATCGCGGGGTGCCGGGATTTACCACTTCCTGTTACCGGACCAAAAGATGGCATTCTACGAGGGGGACCGGGGTGCAACCAAACTGTGCCGCGACCTACTCGCCAAGTTGAGGGCCTGGCGCGGCGAAATGGCAAAGCCCTACTCGCCAGGAGAGCTACAGCGCCTGCGGTCCATCTGCGATGAGATAGATAAATTATGGGCCAAGCACCTCCGGATTCGTGAACAGGCGTTGGCCGTCGCTAATCCTGCGATTCGGCTGTGGGGGCAAAACGGGGGAGTAGTCGATATTCATCAGCGGGCGCACGTCGATGGCGACCCTTATCAACCTGGTTCTCCCTACCACCGCCTTCGCGCGGTCATGGACTATTGGTGCAACCTATGGATATGGCCGATTGAGCAGGTCGATAGCTTGCCGACGCGCGGGCTGTGGTTGACACAGGTCGAAGCGATGTTGCGGGGTGAGGGGCTTGCCCGCGTAACTCGCCTGCGCCCATTTTTTCACTGGGAGCTGGAGTTTCCCGAAGTCGCCAAAAGCGGTGGCTTCGATATCATTCTCGGCAATCCCCCGTGGATCAAACAACGCTGGCAGGAGGCACATGTACTCGAGTCTATCGAGCCGGCCCTAGCTGTGCGTAAGCTACGAGCAAAACAAGTGGCCGACCTCCGGGCCCAGATTCTCGCGCGGCCGGGGGCGAGGTCGACCTATTTACGGGCGATGAGCGAGGGCATTGGGACGTCGCAATACTTCAGTGCCGGTCAAAATTATCCACTGCTCGAAGGTGTCCAAACCAACCTCTACAAGTGCTTTATGGCCCGCTGTTGGCAGTTGCTACACCGGCGTGGGGTGCTGGGTCTGTTGCACCAGCCAGGGGTGTTCGACGACCCGCGTGGCGGACAACTGCGCGCCGAGCTCGTGCGTCGGGCAAGTTTGGTTGTATGGGCAAAAAATCAACTCAAGTTGTTTCCCGAAGTGCATCACGAGTGTCCGTTTGCCTACTCAGTGACCCGCGGGCAGGTGGGGGCGACCAGGTTTGACCTGGTTGCGAACCTGTTTCACCCACATACGTTGGATGCCTGCCGCGAACACAACGGGGCGGGGGAGGTACCTGGTATCAAGGATGAGCGGGGCGAATGGGACCTGAGACCCCACCGCTCGCGCGTTGTGCCGGTTGATCGGGCTGCGATGGCGCTATTTGCTGAGCTCTACGATGCTCCGGGTACTCCCGTCGCGCAGGCTCGGCTACCGGTGGTCCACAGCCGGGAGTTTGTCGGCATCCTACGAAAGTTTGCGACATACCCCCACAAGCTCCGCAAGCTTGATGGTGCGTACTACTGTAGCGAGTTTTTCCACGAGACCAACCAGCAAAAAGATGGGACAATTGTCCGCAAAACGGTGACGCCAAGCGATATCGGCGGATGGGTGGTGTCCGGGCCCCACTTTCACCTGGGTACACCCTTCAGCAAAACCCCCAACCCGGGCTGTCGACACAATCAAGACTACGCGGTTGTCGACTTGGCGACGGTCGCCGGTGAATTTGTACCGCGCACCAACTACACGCCGGGTTATCGGGCGAGTCCACCTACGTGCTCGCAGGAGGGTTTTCAGCGCAGGGTACCGAGCTGGAACGGCCGGCCGCTGACGGACTTCTATCGTCATGTCCATCGTGAGATGGTGGGCCCTACGGCCGAGCGCACACTGATCTCTGCGTTGATTCCCCCACGGGTTACCCACATCAACACCGTGTTCTCAATTGCTTTTTTGGACCCGCTCCAATTACTGGCATTCACTGGAATGAGTCACTCGTTGCCCGCCGACTTTTTTGTTAAGAGTACGGGAATGGGACATATCAATCGCACGCTGTCCGAGCAACTGCCGTTGGCAAGCCCCGCAGTTTTGCCCTGGGTTGTTGACCGGACGTTGCGACTCAACTGTCTGTCGGAGCACTACGCTGAGCTTTGGGACAGGTATTTCCCAGAGCAACCGGTTGCTTCGGCGTCGCCTGACCCGCGGTGCGCGGGCTGGGAGCAGGCGACACGGCCATGGTCATGCAAGGCTCCGCTGCGCACAGCCTACGCCCGGCGCCAGGCGCTTGTCGAACTCGATGCCCTGGCGGCGTTGTCCATCGGTCTGACGCTCGCGGAGCTGCTACTGCTGTACCGCATTCAGTTTCCGGTGTTGCAGCAGTACGAGCGGGAGACGTTTTTTGATCGCCACGGAAAGATTGTATTTACAGTCAATCGTGGACTGCGTGGTGTTGGCGTACGGCGCAAGCTTTGGCAGCAGATCCAAGATGCCCAGTCACCGGCGCACCTCCCCAACAGCGCGCAGGAGTTCGCCCCCCCGTTCGATCGCTGTGACCGTGCAGCTGACCTCGCGCAGGCCTACGACTACTTCGCGCGATTGCTCGCCGACACCAAACAACGGTCTGAGTAGATGTCCAGTGGGCAGGGTGTAACCTGGCGCGCTTCAACCCCGGCCCGGTGTGTGGTAGGCATCGGCAGCAATCACGGACTCCCGTTGGCTTACCCATTTTCACGCACGTTCGCGTTTTTCTTGTTGGCGACTCTGGTAGCCGGTTTTGGCTGTCATCCCGGGCTTTCACGCGCCGATCGGGTCGATCTTTTGTGGCCTGATGGCACGCCCAACGCCCGTGGCAACCGCTCGCTCGACAAGCCGCGGTTGTACTACTTCTTGCCCAAGGGCCAGCCGACAGGCGCGGCTGCTGTTATTGCTTCGGGCGGAAGTTACGGTCACCACGGTGGTTTGTCGGGCGAGGGGGTCAAAACTGCTGAGTGGTTGGCGTCGCAGGGAGTGTTGGCGGTGATCGTCCGCTATCGCGTGGGTGAGTATGGCGGCTACAACCACGAGGCATTTATCGCCGATGGCAAGCGCGCGGTTCGGACTGTGCGGGCGCAGGCCAACGAGCTGGGGATCGATCCCGAGCGGATCGGGATGTTTGGCTACTCCGCGGGTGGGCACCTCGCCTCGAGCTTGGCGACCGGCTGTGCGAACGACAGCGGCCAGGTGGGTGAAGACCCGATTGCCCGGGTGTCGTGCCGGATCGCCTACGCCGTACTTGTCTATCCTGTGATCACACTCGACGATACCTATGCCCACCAACGCAGCAAACGCAATCTTCTGCGCAATGTCGAGCCGACCCCGGAGCTGCTCCAAACACTCTCCACTGAAACCCAGGTAACACCAACAACATCGCCGGTGTTTTTGGTGCACTCGACCAAGGACCGCAAGGTCGATGCGGGCAATAGTGTGGTGTTTTATGATGCCCTTGTCGAGCACGGGGTGCCGGCAAAACTCCTACTTGTCGACGATGGAGGGCACGGTGTGGGCTTGGCACAAAACCCCAAAAAAATGCCCAAGATGTCGCAGTGGCCACAGCAATGTATTGAGTGGTTGCATCAGCAAAAAGTTTTTTGAGTGCCATGGCACGTCGACCGCGTCTGACTTTCTTTGCAGCACTGGCGAGCATGCTTGTAGCAGCCTGTGCCGTTCCATACTCCGAGCCTCCCACACCGCCACCCGGGCGTGTAGCGCCCGAACCAACGCCGGTTGCTCGCCCGGCACAGAGCACCTGGAAACCCCGGCCCGATCGCGCTGCCAAGGCTCGCTACGAGGAACTTTCGCGCGAGTGTGAGGCGTTGATCGATCGATTTCGCGACGCTCCAGATGCCGACTTGGATGCCCCCAAATACTTGCTGAATGCCGCCGACTGTCTAGAGGAGGCCGGGCGTTACGGTCAAGTGATTCGCGTGATTCGCCACCTGTCGGAGCTCGCACCAGATGTGTATAAAGCTGAACAGCTCGGCGACCGCGAAGTCAAGCTGCTGCGGTGGATCATCGACGACCGGGCGATGTCGAGTACGTTGTTGGCACGGGCCTGTGGTGCGACAATTATCGACCCTCCCCCCGAGGCGAAGCCACGGGAGCTTATTGCAGTCGCGAATTGTCTCGATCAGGACATGATTCTCATGACGGTCAGCCTTCGTTATCGCGAGTTGGCGGCCAAGCGGGGGGCCGGCCGGGAAAATGCGAAGGCGCTCGAGCAGGCACAAGAGCGCGTACAAAAAATTCGAGAGTCGATCGAACGAGCTGAAACAGCTCGCGAGTGATAGGGCCGATAGGGCCCGAGACTGTGAAGATGTACTTACATGGGATTTACGGGGTTGCCGTCCCCGTCATCCGCGGATGGGGTGAGCAGCTGCGCCTGTGCCAACTCGTCGGCAAACCCGGGGCCTAGCGTCGAAAACGTAGACTGTGCGAGAGCAGCGAGTTCAAGGCTTTTTGCGGTGTCGCCAAGGGCTTGCGCCCAGGTCAGCCGGCAGGCGGCCAGCTGTGGGTCGTCGGAGTCGCGAAACAGCTGCATTGTTGTGCATACATGTTCAAGTTCCGAAGCGGCGGCATCGGCATGCCCTTCGCTCAGGGCAAGGTGGCCCCGGAGCCAGCCGATTTCGAGGCGGTGGGGATTGTCGGCCGGGAGCCCGAGGTGCTGTTGGGCACGGGCCACTGCTTGCAGGGCTTTGTCGGCGCCCTCGAGGTCCTTACCTGCAAGTTTCGCCCGGACCAAAGATGCTCCGTGACGGGCGACGAGGGCCGGGCCGAGTGCGCCAAGTTGATTGTAGATGGCGTCGGCGCGTTCAAACTCGGCGATCGCAGCATCGCGTTGACCGGCTGCCTGCAGCCCATTGGCGTACCACCAGCGTGCGTGTCCGGTTGTTTCGTGGTCGCTCCCGAGGCTCGCCTCGGTGGTTTCGACCGCCGCTCGAAGGTCGCTCAGGCCGGGTTCGGGTGTGCCTTGGGCGATGCTCGCAAGTGCTTGAAGGGCACGAACTTGTAGCTGGAATGGATGGTCGGGGTGGTGTCGCTGGATGAGCTGCGCCGCCGCCTCGGCATATTCGATCGTTTTAGGGTAATCCCGACGTGCATATGAAAGCTGTGTGTATACAGTTAGTAGAGATGCACGTAGGTAGGGGTTGTCGGCATCGACCTGGTCGAGACTTTGATCGAGCAGGGTCGATGCCTCGTGGTACTGCCCGATGTCGCTGAGGTAGAGGGTGAGCTGAACGGTAATCTCGGCCACCCGGGGATGTTGTTCGCCGAGCAGTGAGATAGCCTGCCGACGCACCGAGCGTAGCTCGGTGGCGGCGGAGTCCGGGCGTGCGTTCTCATAGAGCAGGGTCGATAGGTTGTATCCGGTTGAAATCAACTCAACTGGGAACTGCTGCTGGTTGTCCGCTAGCGCAGACAGTGCCTGGCGATAGGCTTGCTCCGCAGCTGGTGCGTTCCCGCTGCGGACGAGCGCAGCACCGTGATTATTATTGTATAGCCAACGAAGATGTAGGCTGTCACCTCGACTGTTGACAAGTGCTCCGGCTACATCGGCGTCGGCGAGTCCAACTGTCGGTTGCCCGAGTGGTTCAGCCACAATCCACATGCGGCGGGATAGCGCCTCCGCGGCAACTTCATTCGCACCTGCTTCGATGGCAACTGCGGCACTGCGAGAGAGCGTTTGACGGGCAGGCTCGGGGCGGTGAGCTTCGAGTTGTGCGGTGCCAAATCGGAGCAACGACTCTGCTGTCAGGGGGGCATACTCGAGCTCCTCCGCACGCGCGAGAATTGTGCGTGAGCCGGCGAGCGCCTGTTCGTAGCGCCCAAGATCGATAAGCGAGGCCAGTCCGGCAAGAGACTCGCGCAACAACTTGACCTCGCGGCGGACGTCCGGATCCTTGGGCGGCGGTACAGCGCTTGTGAGGGCTTCGACGTCGCTGCAGGTGTCGAGGTCGGGGAGGCTGGCAGTGGCCCAAGCCGCCCCCTCGACAGTCGCCGCATCGGCGGTTTCAAATGCGCTAACAAGCGTGTCGAGCTGCGCTCGGCGGCGGTCTAGGCAGGCGGTACGCAGGTCGAACAGGCGGTCTGACTGTTGGCCTGAACGGTGGCGTTGACAGGCGGCCACGCGGGTTGCAGTCCATTTTTTTGCATAGGCATCTAATCGCGGGAGTACGCGTTCGAGGGTCGACTTGGCGAGACGATGCCCCGAGTCATAAAACGCATCGTGGATGTTCTGTCGGCGAGTTTCAGACCATGTTGTCGCAATGTCTGCCGCCGCGGTTTCGCAGCTGGTGGTTGGGTCGACAACACCCGAGGCGACAAATCCGAGGGTGCCCGTGAGTAGGGCAAAGCCAGCCGCCGTGAGGAGTCTGCGACGTTTTTTGTTTGGGTTGCTGGCCAGTGCATCGACGAGCGCGCGCATGTCGGCAAACCGATCAGCTGGCTTGGGCGACAGGCCCCGGGCGACGGTTTTAAACAGCCAGTTGGGGACTTTGCTGCCGGGAGGTGGTGGTGCGATCGAGCCCTGGGCGGTGTGAAACGTCAGCTCCTTCATGGTTTCGCCGGCGAACGGGAGCTGGCCATACAGGGCCTCGTACAACGCCACGCAAAAACTAAATTGGTCGCTGCGGGTGTCGGCGAGCTGACCGAGTAGGACTTCGGGTGCCATATAAGCCGGTGTACCTACAAGTGTGCCGGCACGGGTAATTTCGACGTCGAGGATCGAGCCCGAGGACTGGTCTTTGGTGATCGGCCGGGTGGGTCCGGCCGGATCGTCCCCGCCACCTGCTCGCGCGAGCCCAAAGTCGAGGACCTTCACCACCCCATGTTCGCCACGCATGATGTTGTGGGGTTTGAGATCGCGGTGGACCAACCCGGCTTCGTGGGCGGCCGCGAGCCCACGACCTGCCTGTATGTACAGATCGATGGTTTCCTGCCACGGGCGGGGGACATGGCAGTAGTCGGCCAGGCTCTCCCCACGGACAAACTCCATGGCAATAAACACCCGGCCATCGGCCTCGCCGACTTCGTGCACAGTGACGACATTGGCGTGGTTGAGCCGAGCCATCGCCTGGGCCTCGCGTTTGAACCGCAGCTCGGCATCGTGGTCGACCTGACCAAGTAAAACTTTGATCGCAACCTTGCGGTCGAGCTCATCGTCGTAGGCGCTGTAGACCACCCCCATGCCGCCGTGGCCGAGGCTGTCGAGGATGTCGTAGCGGCCGATTTTGAGGCGTTCGCGTTTGTTAAATAGGCGTCCGAAGACGCGGTTGCGCATTTGCTTGGCGATGATTTCATCGCCCTGAGGCGGCTTGTGGGGGTTTTCGAGGGTGTCGCGGACACCCAGACTCTCGCGTGGTGCAGGTGCGTCGAGTGGTTTGCGGGGCGTGTCAGCAATAGCGAGGCGCGGCCCGAGATTTCGGGTAGCCATCAAGGATGTATCCTCGTGCCCGCGGTCCTCGTCCATTACGGCTGCGAGAATAGCCTGCGGGCGCGCCGATCACTCGGGTTGCGACAGCGAAAAGAACCGAATCGCGGTCGGGTCGGGGTCGACGAAGGTGTCGCAGGCCGGCGGCTTCCAGTTGTGCTCGACCGTTCCGGCAATGGCTTTGACCGGACACACGACATCGAGCTGCTCGAGCGACGAGACCCGCGGCGTGTCCATGCACAAAATCCCATTTTCGTTCCACATCGCCTCGAGTTCCATGTCGCCGAGGCTGGCGTAGACATCCGCTAGGGTGGTGCCCTCTTGGCCCGGCGAGAAGTTGTCGCGGATCTCGAGCGTGTTGCCGGGGTAGGTGTAGGGATGGCCGTCGGCGCAGTAGTCGGCACGGATCACCCGGTTGGCGAGGCGGAAGGTTTCGGGCTGCCCGTGGGGAAAATAGCCGAACATCGGGCTCTTGCCGGGTGCACTGGCCGTGCACGCGATGTGCACGATTTTGTTGGCCTCGGTCACCGCTCCCGAGTCTGCATCGATACTGATCCCGCCAAAGACCGCGGCAAGGCGGTCGCCGGACGAACTCGACTCGCACAACGGCGCCAGCAGTTGTCCGTTGCTCGGGTTGACCTTGTGAATTTCGTAGAGCGAACCGCCCGAGGGGTCGCTGACTTGATGTTCAAACCGAACCTGCGAGACAAAAATCGGACCGCCCTGGTACTTGACCTCAAACTTCAGCTCCAAGCCGACCAAGTCGCTTCCGCTGAAGTTCTCGCTTGGACCTGTGGGGGGAATCACCTTGAGTGTCAGGCTGTTGGCGTTGGTAATTTTGACGCGGGCCTGTCCGGGAGGGGTGGCCTCGGCCGGGTCGGTCACGATCGTGCCAAAGGTTGTATGAGCAAAAGAAATCTCGGCCAGTCGGGTTTCAAATCCGTAGCTGTTGGTGTGCCATTGCCCGTCGCGGTTGGACTCATAGACGTCGCGGGCGGCTGCGCTCACCCAGTTGCTGGTGTTGAGTGTGCCGCCGCTGAATCCCCCCGGGCGAAACGCCAGCGAGCCCTCGGCCTCGGCATCGACTGTGTCGCAACCTGTTGTCACAAGGGTTAGTGCGGTGAGCAGGAATGCGAGGGGGCGGGCGGTGTTGCGCAACATAGTGTCTTTCTCCGGTCGGACCTCCGCTTTGGCGGCCCTCACTACGGGAATGTCGACCTTTTCGATTTCTATTCGCGAGGAATTTATTTTTTTTCGTCGGTCACTTCTTCGACCTTGGCCCGGACCGCGAGCGCCCAGCCTTCGAGGTTGGTCATGGTCGAATGCGCGAGTTTGGGGTCGGTCGTCAGTTGCCCGACAACCGTCTCTAAACGCTTTCTACCCCGGCGAAGGTGGGTGTAGACAGTGGCTACGGGGACGCCTAGAAGGTCGGCGATTTCGGGGCCGCGCAGTCCTTCAAAGGCGTTGAGCTCGAGCACGATTTGTTGCGCCAGCGAGAGTCTGCGCAGGGCCGCGACCAGCAGCTGGGCCTCCTGGGCGTGGGCCAATAACGAGCTCGGTGTGCGCGGGAGCGTGTTGGCGACGCAGACGTCGACAAAGTCTTCGAGCTCGCGTCGGCGCTTGGCCTGCTTGCGGTAGTAGCCGCGCAGTTTGTTCATTGCAATAGCAAACAAAAACGAGCGAAACTTGCCGGTCTCCTCGATGTGGCCCTTGCGCGCCACACAGCCGAGGAAGGTGTCTGAGACCAGGTCGGCGGCCGCGTTTGCGTCGCGGACCTTGTTGAGAAAAAACCGGGTCAACAGGCCGAAGTAACGGGTCGCAAGTTGCTCCCCGGCCGGCATATCGCCCTCGCGCCAGGCAAACAGCAGGGTCCAGTCGTCGGGGGATTCATCCATGGCAAAACCTCCAAGCGGTTTTGCCCGGTGCGGTTGGGTTGGGAAGTTGCATAGCGGGCACTCGAGTCGGCTGACTATATACGGTGTCGTGTTGCCGGCTGTCTCGCCTCGGAAGGGCGCGCGGGTCTTTTTGCCCGTGAGACCGGTCGGGTGAAGCTTGCAGTAGATGACGACAGCGGCGCTTCGCACGACTCGGTTCACGGGCAAAAGTCCTCCGGGAATTCGCCTCACGCGGGTCTTTTTGCCCGTGAGACAGGTCGGGCGAAGCTTGCAGTAGATGACGACAGCGGCGCTTCGCACGACTCGGTTCCCGGGCAAAAATCCTCCGCGAATTCGAGTGCGGGGTTGGTTTTTGTCGTCTGGGGAAGGGCACGGGGGTCTTATTGCTTTGAGGTCAGTCGGGTGAAGCTTGCAGTAGACGACAGCGGCGTTTCGCACGACTCGGTGCGGGGTTGGATTTTGTCGTCTGGGAAGGGGGCGCGCGTCTTCCTGCTTCTGAAGTCGGTCGGAGATGCTTCGACCTAGGTTGTTCGGTTACATCCCGGTCACAACGAGTAGGTGAGCGAGCTCGAACGCTTAAGGAGCCACGCGCGAAACGAAAGCCCGACCGGTTTTCCGGACGGGCTTTGTGGAGCGAGTTGGTTGTCGTTGTACTACCAAACTTCGCAGGCGTCTTTGACGTGCATGGGCTTGCCCTCGGCACACTCAAACGTCTCCCAAAAACCTGGGAAATGGGCGAGCGGCACATTGACCCGTTGCTCGGGCGGCGAGTGGGGGTCGGTCACGGCACGTAGGCGGATCGACTCTTCGCTGGAGTGGGTGCACCAGCCCTGGGCGAACCCGAGGAAGAACAGTTGGTCGTCGGTCAGCCCCTCGATAAACGGCTTGTCACTGGGGTGTTCTTTCGACCAGTTTTTATAGGCGCCGAAGGCTTCTTTGATGCCGCCAAAGTCGGCGATGTTTTCACCCAAGGTCAGCTTGCCGTTGAGTTTGACGCCCGGGAGGACTTCGATTTCGCTGTAGGTCTTATCGACGCAGGCAGCCCGCTCTTCAAACTGCTTGGAAACCTCGGGCTCCCACCACTCACGCAGCACGCCCTTGCCGTCGAACTTGCGGCCCTGGTCGTCGAATCCGTGGGTGACCTCGTGGCCCATCACCATGCCGATGCCACCAAAGTTCATGGCCATGGGGAAGTCCTGGCTGAAGTAGGGCGGCTGCAGGATGCCGGCCGGAAACACGATTTCGTTGGCCGAGGGGTTGTAGTAGGCGTTGACCATCGCCGGCGGCATGTACCACTCGCTGCGGTCGACCTTTTGCCCGATCTTGTCGCCGTGGTGACGGAAGTTGAACTCCTTGGCGGCAAGCACATTGGCCAAGAACGCATCCTTGACCTCTAACGAGCTGTAGTCGCGCCACTTGTCGGGGTAGCCGATCTTGTTGGTGATGGCCTTCATCTTCTCGACTGCGCGGGCGCGGGTTTTGTCGTCCATCCACTCCAACGACGGCAGGCCCTGCTCGAGTGCGCCCTCGATCGCGGCGATCATCTCGAGTGCAATCTTCTTGTTGTCGCCGGCGAACTTCTCGGCGACAAACAACGGTCCGGCGAGCTCGCGCAGGCTGTAGTTGGTGAGGTCAGTGCACCGTTCCCACCGCGGCGACAGTTTCTCGGCGCCGGTCAGGGCCTTTTGCATCTCGAAGTCAGCATCGACAAAGGCTTTGGTCAGATAGTCGGCGGTGGCGTTGATGGTGTGCCAACGCAGGTACGCTTGGAGCGTGGCGAGTTCTGTCTTTTTGAGCAGGTCGCCCAAACCTTTAAAGAAGCTGGGGACACTGACGTTGAGGTGTTCCCCGATGGCCGAGCCCTCGTAGCCCAGGCCCGTGAAATAGGCATCCCACGGTACATTTTTGTCGAGCGCGACAAAGCCTTCGTAGCCGAGTTTGTTGTAGGTCGCCTGCGGGTCGCGTAGCTCCGCCCGCGGTTTGGAGCGCTTGGCCAGCTCCGTCTCGAACGCGACGATGTTTTTGGCCGCTTCGGCGGCCTTGGCCTTGTCCTCACCGGCGAGCCCGAGCATGGTCGCGATGTGGGCTTCGTATTTGGCGCGCAGGTCCTTACTCTTGTCGTCGTCTTTGAGGTAGAAGTCGCGGTCGGGCAGGCCCAACCCTCCCTGGGAGACGTCGGCGATATAGGTGTCTGGGTCTTTGGAGTCGGGGGTGACGTGAAACCGCAACAGCGCCCGCCCACCACTAAATGTAGAGCCATGCAGCTCGCCCAAAACCTTCATCCAACCGGGTAGGTCGGTCGCCGCATCGACCTTGGCGAGCAGTGGTTTGAGGGGCTCGACACCGGCTTTTTCAACCGCGGCCTCGTCGATACATGTATTGTAAAATGTTCCGAGTTTGAGGGCCTTGGGGTCGGCGGTGTTTTGGCTGGCCTGCTCAAAAATCCGCTTGAGCACTTCTTTGTTGCGATCGGCGACCTCGCCAAAGCCCCGGCCGTAGCGGGGTTTGTCGTCGGGGCGCTTGGTATTTTTGAGCCACCCACCACATGCGTATTGGTAAAAGTTGTCACAGGGGTCGACACTGGTGTCCATGACCGACTGGACTTCCTTGGCAATCTCCTCGGGGCTCTGACGCGCCTGGGCGGCACCGACCTCGGGTTTGGGGTCCGTCTCGGCGGGTTTTTGCTCGGCCTTTTTATCGCCGGCGTCTGGGGCTGGGCCCTTCGGCTGACAACCGGTGAGGGGCAACACGAGCAGTCCGCACAGCGGAGCGCACGACCAAATGCGGCGGGTGTTTCGGCTCATCCCAGCGAAGATGCCACAGTCGGTCGGACCACACCTACTGCCGCGATGGCGAGAATACCCACGTCCGGGCCGTGATATCCGCTGAAACCCTGCCGCCCGGCCGGCTCACCTGGGGCTTGGGCCAGCCGCAAAAAGGTGACGATACATGAAGTCAGCGACGGGTGTGCCACTGGCTGGCGACCAGGTCGTCGATGATGGCCCGTGAGCGATGTCCCCAAATCGGGTGCTCGACCTGGGCGAGCTCATCGGCCAAACGAATCGCCGCGGCCGCCGTCGTCAGCCCCTCACGTGCGGCCATCTCGAGGGTTTTGGTGGTGATGACGTACACCGAGTTTTCCCACTCGCGGCCAAAGTGCCGCTCGATCGCTGGATCGTGGCTCAGGCGGCCGTACTGTTCGTTGGCACAGTGGACAATGCCCATGCGGTTGCACAAAAAGTCGGGGATGTAGGTGATGTCGCGCTGCTGGAGCGCCTCGGCATCGCGGGTCTCGTGCAGCAACTGGTTGTTGGCCGCCCCACACACGATCTTGGTGGCGAGCATCGGAATTGTGGTTGGGTTGAGTACCCCGCCAAGGGCGTTGGGGGCCAGGATATCGCAGGGCTCGGCGAAGATCCCGAGGTCGGTCGTGGCCACGTGACGGACCTCGACCGGGTCGTCGGCAAACCGCTGTTGGACGTCTGCACAGCGCTCCGGGGAGATGTCGCAGGCGAGCACACTGGCGCCGCGGGCCACGAGCTCCCCAACCATGGCGGTAGCGACATTGCCGAGGCCTTGCATGGCAACTTTTTTACCTTGCAAGGTGCCACGGCCGGCGTGGGCAAGTGCCGCTTCCATTGCACATACAACACCCTTCGCGGTGGCGGGCGAGGGGTTGCCCGACCCGCCGAGGGCAGGGGGGATGCAGGTGGTAAACCGGGTCGTTGCAAATACACTCGACATGTCGGTCGCCCAGGTGCCGGCATCTTCGGCGGTGATGTAACAACCGCCGAGCGAGGTCACGAATGTGCCGTACTCGCGGTAGACAAGTTCGCGAAAAGCGGGGTCTTTGTGGCGATCGCCGGGTGGGCGGGCAATGAGCCCCTTGCCACCACCCCACCAGATGCCTGCAAGGGCATTTTTGCGGGTCATACCGAGGGACAGGCGCAGGCCGTCGCGCAAAAAATCGCCGACGGTTGGGTAGGGCCAAAACCGTAGCCCTCCCTGGCTTTGGCCCCGGCGCGTACCATGGACAAACGCCCCAAACAGCGCCCCACTTTGCTTGCCGACCTCAAAAAACAGACCCTCGTGGGCGAGGTAATCGGGGTTGGCCTGTTGCAGCCACTCGGCGAGTACTTGCAGTTGCGGGTGGGAGACCGCGATGGTCTGGTCTGCCGCGGTCACGACATAGGCACGCCCGTGGCCGGTCGACTCGAGTTGACGACAAAACGCGGCAATATCGAGGTCGAGGAGGGCGGCTGTTTGCATGGCCGGAAGATATCAGCGGACCACCGCAGTACGACGCCCGGCCACGTGTGTGTCTGACCTGCGAAGTTGACTTCGCACAGTCGCGATAGCCCCGCAATCCAGCGTTTCTTGGGCGTCGCCTCGCACCAAAAATTGTGTTGCGGGCCGCTAGCCTTCGTCAGATTTTTCAGCCAACGCATCGGGCCGCTGCAGGCCAGTCCCGAGCAGGCTCAAGCCCTTCACCCCGGTGTCCTTGTCGAGCACGTTTTCCTGGGTGGCGTAGCGAAACATCGGGTTGCGCGAGCGATTTTTGGTCTCGCCAAGGCGCGTTTGAAAGTCGCTCAGGCGCTGCACCTGGTAGGCCCACAGCGAGTCGGCGTGGACCCACTCCTTGTTGTAGATCGTGCGCAGGACCACCGTGTCGTCGTCGCCTTTGAAGTTGCGAATGTTGGCCCGGTAGTTGGTCGTGTAGCGGAAGTATTCCTCGGCGTTGCTGAGGTAAATGACCTTGATCGGAACGTCGAGCTCGGCCGCGACCTTGCCCACGGTCTGCATCGAGCTCGCCCCCGCCAGGTCACCCCCGAGCGCCCGGATCCGATCGTTTTGATAGAGCTTGCGAATGTGTGCGTACATCTCGGGGTTCGACAGCCACGAGGTCGCCTCGCCGTCGCGTGTGCGGCGGATGACATTGCGTAGATGCCGATACACAGTTTCCCGGCTGGCCCGGTAGTAGCGAAGTAGCAACTTCTTTTCGCCCGCGGGCAGGTCTTTAAACGCTTCTTCGAGCAGTGCCAACGAGTCGTCTTGCTGGCTTTCCTCAAACCGTTGGTGGAGTTGCTCCGGTGTGTCCGAGGCCTCGATCAGGACCTCGTACACGCGATGGAGGTAGACCACGCGAATATCGATGTCGAGCAAAAAGGCGAGCTCGGAGCGGGCCTTGGCCATCAGCGTGTAGTTTTGATCCGAACCGACGCCGACATAGGCCCCGCCCGCACCTTCGATATACGGGAACCACACATCGTGGCGACTCTCGTTGGTCTTGATGTAGTGGATTTCGGTGGGCGACAGCTCGTCAGTCTCGCCCGACAAAAACACGGACTGTTGCTCCGGCGACAGTTTGGCCAGGGGATCGACAGGCTCGGGTTCGGGCTCGGGTTCGGGCTCGGGTTCGGGCTCGGGTGCAGCTTCAGGGACTGGAGCGGACTCGGGCGCGGGCTGTACATCCGTGGGGGGTGTCGGACTGTCGGCGGGCGGTTGTTTGTCGCATCCGGGTTGGTGGAGGCCGGTGACGAGCAAAAGCAGGCAGGCGGACAGCAGTCGAGTGGCGGTGCCAGACATCACGGGCATCTATGCCACGTTTGGCGCGCGATTGCCTGTTTGTGACGTGTTCGTGGGCTCACGGCGAGCATCGGCAGCTGTCGCGTGGTCCGCTCGAGCTCCCGGTTGTTTCACGAACGGCTAGCGACCGAGTTTGGAGCGCAGTGAACTTGCCCACCGGTCGAGATCTTCAATCGTACTCTCGAGTGGTTGGGACAAATTCTTGACCCGCGCAACTTCACGGGCGAGACGCGCACGGGCGCGACGCAGGCGAGTGCGTGCCGTGTTCTCCGGCACTCCGAGAACGGCCGCTATCTCCCGGCCGTTGAGTGACTCCCAGTAGTACAGTTCAAGCATCGTTTGAACGTTGAGCGGTAACTGTCTCAGGGCCTCGAGGAGCACTCGACACTCGTGCTTCCACCCGAGAGCGGTTGTCGGGCCAACTCCGAGGTCGGCTACCGAGACAAGATCAAAGTCATCGTCCAACGCTGCGCGGTGTTTTATACGGTAGTGCTCGCGCGTCAGGTTGTTAGCGATTCCGAGCAGGAATGTACGTACATTTGATTGACCACGAAAAGCGCCGGGGCGTTCGACTAGGACAAGAAACGTTCGCTGGACGAGGTCTTCGACAGCATCGGCATTCACCTTGTTACGAAAAAACCGCAGTACCGTCTGAAAGTGGCGTGCAAACAAAGTATCTCCGGCGGCTCGATCTCCCGCCCGCCACGCTGCAAGTAGGGCGCTGTCCGTTTCATTCTCACTCCGTATACTCACAACTCGACACTATCATAGAACCAGTTTTAGTGAACGTCTAGAGGTATTTGAAAATGAGTTCTTTCATGAAAACGATTGTCCTGACTGATGCTTGCTCATAGTAGTAGCAGGGCTCCGCCACTCGCGGATGGTTGACACGTATACACTATATACCGGTACCCCGAGGGTGACGGCCACATGTGTGACCAACGAAGCGATCGCGCGGCGAGTGGTGACCGGACCCTGAGGCGACCACAAATGTCGCCGAAAAAGCTTGGGGGGCGCTCGGAACGCCAAACCTACATGTCGCCGAGAAGTTAACCAAATGGTCCGCGGTAACACGTAGTAACCCATTCGACTTCTCGCGGCCCGACCGTTCAAGCTGTGTGGACGGTTTCTCACCTGGTGTGCGAGCGGTTTACTTGCGACAGTTCGCTACCCAGTACAGAAAATATTGATATTTGATGAACTGGTTTTGTTTGCGGGAACACTACACATATAGTGAATAAGCGAACCCAGTACGTGGCGACAAATTGATGTTTGTGTCGCGTAATACTTGTAGGGACTTTGAGTAGCGAGGTTTAAAGGTGGTAGGACTCCAAGGATTCGTTTTACCTGAGTTTCGGGACACGGGCCAAGTCGCGGGCCCCACAGTTAAAGTACACATGGATCTAGCCGGGCTTGTGCCTCGGCTCTGCGACTTTCGGTTGCGCGCGGGAGCACTCGACGGGTCCATGCGATGACTCAAACAGTGGCGCCCCCGCAGCTTCGACCGCGGCAAGATCTAATGCGCCACGGGCGAGCATGTGACAAGAGTTCACACCGGGTCCGCGCACGGCCGATCTGTTTTGCCACAGGACCGTGCCAAGTTGCAGCTGCGGGCGCAGAGGAGACAGATAGCCGACATCTGGCGCTCTCGCATATCCAGTGTGACCCAACCATCATCGGGGCCCACGTGATGATTCGAGCAAACGCGAGCACTAGTAGTTCCGGCCGAAGTCTGGTGAGAATCCACCCGTGGGCACCGCGCACTCCAACCCGCCTTGGAGAACAGCATGAGCACCGACGAGCACGCAGCACCGCGCACACACGAGCGGCCGAGCACTCCCCATCCGGAGGCGGGCTGGTCGCGCGACGATGCTCGCCGCCGGCTGCCAATCCAGCCCGTCCTGACCGCGGCCCACCCGTGTTTGCCCGCCACTTCATCGCAACCCAAAAGAGTGTGTGAATACAAATAATTTGGCCGACCCGTGGCCAAAAGGATCAGGAACAGCACCATGAACGTTTACAAAGCAGAGTACATCTGGCTCGACGGTACCGAACCCACGGCGCTGATGCGTTCGAAAACCAGAATCATTGCCGAGGGCCAGCCGCCACCGGAGTGGGGTTTTGACGGTTCTTCGACCAATCAGGCAGATGGCCACTCCTCCGACTGCGTGCTCAAGCCGGTTTTTGTCACCAACGACCCGATTCGCGGTGGCAACCACAAAATCGTCCTGTGCGAGGTGTTCAACACCGACATGACGCCGCACGCGAGCAACGCCCGGGCCAAACTGCGCCCAGTTGCCGAAAAGTACGCCGGGCATGAGTGCCTGTTTGGCCTCGAGCAGGAGTACACCTTCCTCAAGCCCGACGGACGTCCACTCGGATTTCCGACCAACGGTTATCCGGCGCCCCAGGGCCCGTACTACTGCGGCGTTGGTGGTAGCCAGATCTACGGCCGTGAGGTTGTCGAGGCCCATCTCGACGCCTGCCTGGAGGCGGGGCTGGGCCTGTGCGGCATCAATGCCGAGGTGATGCCGGGGCAGTGGGAGTTTCAGGTGGGTCCCTTGGGTCCGCTCGAGGTTTCTGACCACCTGATCGTCGCCCGCTGGCTACTTTGTCGGCTCGCCGAGAAGTTCGATTGCGACGCGACCTTCGACCCCAAACCGGCCCGTGGTGACTGGAACGGGGCGGGCTGTCACACCAACTTCTCGACCAAGTCGATGCGCGAGTCTTACGACGCCTGTGTGGCGGCCTGTGAGGCCCTGGGAGAGCGTGCCGCAGAACACATCAAAAACTACGGCCATGGGGTTGAGCATCGGCTGACTGGCGACCATGAGACCCAACGTTGGGATAAATTCTCATACGGGGTGTCCGACCGCGGTGCCTCGGTGCGAATTCCCTGGCAGGTTGCCCGCGACAAAAAGGGCTACATCGAAGACCGTCGTCCCAACGCCAACTGCGACCCCTACTTGGTTGCTCGCGTGATGGTCGAAACCGTTTGCGCCGCCGCCGAAGCTGGTTCGTAAGGTCGGCGACAACTCTCGCCCCGCGCAAAGCCCTACTTAGCTTGGTAAGGGCTAGGTATGGCCTAGGTATGGCCTAGGTACGGGGTGGGGCGAGAGTCCCCGTATTGCAAATATTGTGTATGAGCAACGAGCTTGTGTCGCCGCGTATGTAGGGCGCTCAAGCGGGTTGAAGTGAACGTACTCGGCCGGGTATCGGCCGAATACGTCATTGTGTAGGAATTCGGCGATGCCGTGATTTGGAGTCGATATGTGTATGTATAAACAAAAGCTTGGGGCAGCCGATGCCACCCAAACTGTTGCCCAAACTGTTGCCCAAATTGTTGACAGGCAGGCAGCCGGAGGTGTCGCGTGGATTGCCCGTATGCCGGCAACAGGCACGTTGAAAGTGCAAAGGTTTGGCGACCTGCATCGGTTGTGTGCATTTAGTCCATATGCCAATGAGTGGGCTGTGGCCGATGTCTGGACCGGGTTTCTCGTGCATCCACAGGTCATTGTGACAGCATATCACGCACTACGTTTTCCCCTCGAAGAGCTTGCGATTGGATTTGGAGTGGCGCACTACGAGCTAGATGGTCGTGGTCACCCTCGTCTTCCTCCCCTATACCGGGTTGTCCAAGTCCTAGCATTTTCGCCTGCACATGATGTTGTTTGCCTCCAACTCGACCGCCCGGTTGTCGGGGGACAACCCCTGGAGTTGGCTGCGGCCTGGCCCAATATGGCGCTGACCCTGCTCGGTCACCCGCGGGGGTTGGCATTGCGCACGGCCCATGGCACCCTGGTCGAGCGAGAGCCGGGGCGTATCGTCTGCAACCTCGATGCCTTTGGTGGGCAATCCGGGGCCCCGGTGCTGGCCAAAAATACGCGGACGGTCGTCGGTATGCTCGTGCGTGGCCATGAGGATTTTGTCACCACAACCACAGGCTGTCGAATGTTGACACGTCCACTTCGACGCCATCAGTTGTGTATAGATTTTACTAGCTTGATTGCAGTGTTGAACCAATGTTCGCCCCGTGCTTGCCCACGCGGGGATAGCGGACTGTTGCGGGCAAAGTAGGAGAAGATCATCATGTTGTTGTATTTCATCACCGATTATGTGCGCGACGGGTTTATCCCAGAGGTTGCCGAGACACGCCCCAAGCGGCGCGTACGCGAAGCGTTTGCAAAAGACCCCGACGCGGTGTGCCACGAGTATGGGATTTCCCAGGGGGATTTGGAGACACTTGGCCAGCTACCGCCGCAGGTTTCGGCCCTGTTGCCAGCGACGGTTCGCGACTTTTTGCGTGCACTCAACCCGGCGCCCAGCCTTCTGTGGCCAGGGCCGACACTCTCGGTCCAAGCCATCACGCCCGGGGAGGTCCGTCGCGGCGACGTGCTGCTGACCATCAACATGGCAGTCGATCCTCCAGATGCTTTTGATGGGTCACCGTTTGTCGTGGAGCCGGTGTTTACCGACAGTCAAGGGGAGCAGGTGAAGGCGACACCCATCCTGCCCATTCGGGTCCCCCCGGCACCGGTGACCGAGTTGAGTTTTGACTGCCGAGCCACGCTTGTGCGGCCGGGTGCGTACCACGGTAAGGTTACAGTCTCCAAGCTCGGGGGAGAGGCTGCCCAACCGACCAAGGTCGCGCAGATCGAACTCGGACAGCTGTGGGTGCGGTGACACAATGCCGCTGCCACCTCAGCATGTACTGCGTGCTGTTGCGCCGTTCGTCCCCGACGTTTTGGTCGGGGCGGCGGCGCAGGCCGCTACGTATGAACTTTCAACCAGGTTGCCGCCGGCGTTTAATTGGCTGGGGTTCGAGTGTCGGCTCGACGACGACCCCAGGGTTGACTTTGCTGGCTGTACAGAGACATGGGACGGTGGCCGGGAGGTCCTCGCTGCCGCGGTCGACAACGATCCCGAATTTGCCGGGGCAGGGCCCGCAGCCCTGATTCGCAACTGGGCAAATCCCGCGAGTACGTTATTTCGCGATTGCCCCGCGGTTTGGCTCGAGTTTGATATGCACGGCCGTGCCATCCTGCCATTTGCGTTCGCCTGTTTAGACCCGGCTTGTTCGAATACATTTCGCAGCCGGCGAAAGCGGGAGCTACCACCCACAACTTCCCAAATAATTGCACTTGCAAGTACATCAGCCACGCTGCTCGCCCCCGGAGTCGACTTTGCTCCGGCCCTGGCAACGGTTTCACAGCTGGTCGCAGCGCTGCCACCGGGTGGGCGTGCGCTTCACATGGCGGTTGCTCCCCATCGCGGCGATACAGACATGCGTATACATGTATCACTGCCCGCATCTGAGCTTTGTCGGTGGCTGCAAAAGATCCACTGGCCCGGCGACGAGCAGCACGTTCGCCAGGTCCTCGACCTGCTCGCCAATCGCTTTCGCCAGGTTGGCGTTCAGTTGGCGATCGGCCAACAGTTGCGCCCCTATTTGGGAATCGAAGCCTATGTCAACCACCAGGCGGGGCTTTGCAGCTGGCAGCAGACCGTGTTGGGTATGTGCGCTGCCAGATTGGCGCGGAGGGATAAGGCAAATGCTTTGTTGCAATGGTGGGGCCACCATCGTGTAGAGATGCCCTCTACCCGTTGGAAGGTTCAGCTCGACCGGCAATTCTATGTGAAATTTGTGGTCGCGCAGGGCCTGCGAGCCAAGGGCTACCTGGCGATCTTTCCGAGCTATTGTATTGGGTAGTTTGGCGTAGCTAAGAGTCGTAAATTTCCTCATCAGGTGATATTGCGGGGTGTGTCGGTGACGCACACTCCACATGCGCCTTCCCGGGTAACGGCAATGACCGAGGATGTCGACTGCGAGCCTGGGGATACCACCCGGTTGCCCAGCGGTCGGCGACTCGGTCCATACGAGCTTGTTCGCTACGTCGGCTCTGGGGCGATGGGGGTGGTTTACGAGGCCCGTGATTGCGACTTTGACGAGCGCGTGGCGATCAAGACATTGGCCCATGTCGACCCGTGGCGGCTCTATCGACTCAAGCATGAGTTCCGGACATTGGCCGGCATCACCCATAAAAACTTGGTTCGCCACGATGAGCTCGCCAGTGTTGGCGACCACTGGTATTTCGCCATGGAGTTCGTCGAGGGGGTCGATGTCGTCACCGCGCTCGCCCGCGATCCAAGCCAGTTACACCATGTCATGGGGCAGCTTGCCGCCGGGCTCCACCACCTGCACCAGGCTGGCGTGTTGCACCTCGACCTCAAGCCGAGCAACGTTTTGGTGACACCCACAGGTCGGGTTGTCATTTTAGACTTCGGCCTGGCCCGCAGTCTCGATAGCTCAACGACCAAGTCATCGGAGACCTCGGGGACCCCCGGGTACATCGCGCCGGAGCGCCAACGCGGCGAACACGTGGGCCCAGCAGCCGATTGGTATGCGTTTGGGGTGATTTTGTTTCAGGCGGCGGTCGGACGTCTCGCCCTGGGCCAGCAACGTCCCTCCGCGTTCGGGGCCGAACTGCCGCCAGCACTCGACGACCTGTGCTGGGGACTTTTGGCCAGCGCACCCGGGCAACGTCCCACGTCCGAGTCGGTTTTTGAACTTTTTGGAATTGTTGCGTCTGCAAATAGTTCTGACGACGGCAAATTTATTGGGCGCGAGCAGGAGCTTGCGACCCTGCGCCACCGGCTCGGTCAGTGCCAACCCGGTGAGCCCGGGGTGATGTGGATCCACGGGCCTGGTGGGATCGGTAAATCTCGCTTGCTGGCGGAGTTCGCCCGGGAGCTCGAGGGGCGGGGCGAGGACCTACTCCTGCGTGGGCGTTGTTTCGAATGCGAGGGGGTGCCCTACGGCGGGTTTGATGCAGCTATCGATCAGCTCGCCGGTGGGTTGCCGGATATCACCACGGACGACCGCCGGTTGCTGGCGGTGGCCCAACTTTTTCCGGTGCTGACCAAGCGGATCCACAGCTCCTTGCAAGTACAAATTCCACCGGGTCGGCGTGAGGCGTTTGCCGGCGTTGTCCAACTGCTATTGCAAGTCGCGGGGCAGCGGCGAGTTGTGCTGTGTCTCGACAACCTCGACCTCGCTGGCGAAGACTCGGTTGCCCTGCTGCTCGACCTGTTGTTGCCCCGGGTTGGTGATGGCCGGATTTTGGTGGTGGCGACGATACGCGAGCGAACCTGGCTCGAGGACCTGCGCCGCCGCGCCGGGCTTCGGGGTCAATACCTTGTCGAATCGGAGATTGGCGTTGGACCCCTCGACCCCGACACCTGCGGGCAGTTTTTTGGCGGCCGCACGCGGGCACAGCGAGATGTGCTGGTCCAGGCCGCCCAGGGCAACCCGCTGATTGCCAATGTGCTGTCTCAAAGTACAGATGATGCCGTCGACTTTGCTACGTTGATCGGGCGGCGCCTCAACAGCCTGTCGAGCCGGGCCCAGACATTGCTGTCGGTGCTGGCTGTCGCCGGGCAACCGATTGGTCTGCGCACACTGGTGCGTGCGTGCGGGGTAGCGGTTTTGCGGGGCGAGCTCGCCCGGCTGCGGGCGATGTCCCTCGTGCGCATGGGCGGGTCCTGGCCCAGCGCCACGCTCGAGATTCATCACCGCGAAGTTGCGGCCAGTGTCTGTCAGGGGATGGAACCGGCAGTCCGGGCCCGACTGCACCGCACACTTGCCACCGCACTCGAGCGCGAGCCCAAACTCCAGCACGAGTTGTTGATGCGGCATTGGTGTGCGGCTGGCGATTTGCAAAAAGCTCGCACCCACGGGTTGCTCGCCGCCGACGAAGCTCGGCAGGCGAAGGCTTTTGGCCGATTGGCAACACTTTTGGGCGAGGTCGCAAATTGGACCGACGACCGCGTTCAGCGGGCGCAGATGTTTGAGCGCCGCGGGCAGGCATGCTCGCTGGCCGGTCGCAACTCCGATGCCGCCAGAGCCTACTTACAAGCCGTCAAGCTCGGGCGTCGTGAGCCGGCGACCGTGCTTGCTGCGCGTGCGTTGATGGCCGCGGGCCAGGTCGACGAAGGCCTCGACTTGCTGCAACCCAAGCTCGCGCGCGAAGGCCTCAAACTCCCAAAGTCGTCGGTCGCGGCAGGTTTCGCGCTGCTGTGGGACTACGCCAGGTTGCGCCGTCGCGGGCTGCAAATTTCCCAAGCTCCAAACCTGGCCCTGCAGCGGCGCTTTGACCTTTGTTGGTCCGTCGGTATGGGGCTGGTTCAGGTGAGGCCGGTCGAGGGCATGTTGTTTTTGGTCCGCGGGCTAGCGCTGGCGCTTGACAGTGGCGACCGTACTCGCAGTGGCCGGGGGTTGGCCGCCTACGGGGCGTTTCACCGGCTGCTGGGTGCGGTGCGGATCAGCGAGTTGGCCCGGGGTCAGGCTCTTGAAATTGCAAAGACCAACAACGACCCCACGCTCATGGGGTTCGTCGACATTGTGTCAGCGGCCGACGCCCTGCTGATCGGTGCATGGCAACGGGTGGTCGAGCACGCCACACGCGGTGTCAACGAGTTGCGGCGGGCCGGGATTGGCATGACGTGGGAACGGGTTGTGGGCACGTGTTTTGAGTTGGCTGCGCGGGATCAACTCGGCGACTACATCGGTGTCGAACAACGGGCAGGCCAGGCACTGCGCGACGCGGAGGCGAGCGGTGACCTCTTTGCCCGGATCGTGTTTAGCCAGTTCCTCGCCCAGGCGGTGCTGATTGCCGGAGACCCAACCCGCGCGCAGAGCTTGGCGGGCAACGGCCTCGAGCAGTGGACGTCTCGCCAGTACACCCTGCAGCACTTTTACCAACTGCGTGTCGATGCTCGTTGCGACCTCTACCGCGGTGATCCCCAGGCCGCACACGACCGGGTGCGGTCGCACTGGTCCGACATCCGGCGTGCCGGCCTGTTGCGCAACTCGATTTCGCGGATCGATGCCTACCTCCTATACGCGCGCACGGCCTTGGCGTGCCGCGATCTACGGGCCGCTCGCCATGCACTGCAACGAATCTCGCCCAAACTTCGGCGCGATGCCCCGCTGCATCGCGCGTGGTTGCAGGTGCGGGTCGACGAGTTGTCGGGTCAACGTGTTGACGAGCGGTATTGCCAGGTGGCCGCGGGATTTCGCGGCGAGGGTATGTTGGCCTACGCCGAAGCGCTCGAATACCGCGGCGCGCACAAGTCCACGCGCACGGCGGTTGCGCGACAGTTGCGGGCTCGAGGTGTGGGCGAGCCCGATCGGTGGATTTGGTCGTTTGTTCCCTAGCTCTGTATATTTCTTGGCATGGGAGTTCTCCGCCGCAGCGACACCGACAAGGTGCACGAGCTCCCGGCGACAACCCTGATCGGTCGTTCGCGGTCGTGTGACATCCACATCGACGCCGCCGATGTCTCGGGACAACACGCGGTCTTGCGCTGGACCGGGTCGGTCTGGGAGTTGCGCGACCTGCAAAGCCGCAATGGTACCTACGTCGACGGTCAGCGGATTGACCCCGGGGCGACCGTGGTGGTCCCGTCCGGTGCAACATTGCAATTTGCCCGGCGTTCGTCCGCCTGGATAATTGCAGATGCAAGTGAACCCCAGCCGCTCGCGCGCTGTCTCGAAAGCGGGGTGATTGCTCGGGCCGACGACGGGTTGCTGGTACTGCCGTCACCGCAACAACCGCAAACAATCATTTACCAGGACGCCGCGGGGAGGTGGTGTAGCGAGACCGAGGGCGAGCTCTCGCAGGTCGCCGACCGTGGCGAGGTACTCGTCGACGGCCAAATCTGGCGGCTTTATCTCTCGGGACAAGTTGTGGGTACACAGGATTCTGGCGACCGGCCGGTGACCCTCGCCGAGCTCCGGTTTCGCTTTGCCCACAGCCGCGATGAAGAATACGTCGAGTTGCGGGCGAGTGGTGGCGGGTGCGAGTTTAATTTCGAGTCCCACGCCGATCACTATCCGCTGTTGATTTTGGCCCGCGCCCGGTTGGCGGACAGTGCCCGGCAGATGGAGCCTGGGGAGCAGGGGTGGCTCGCACGATCTGAACTGCTCGACATGCTGAAGATGGATAGGCCCCACCTCAACATCTCGATTCACCGCGCGCGACAGCGATTGCTACGCGCCGGTATTGTCGACGCCGAGAGTCTTGTGCAACGGCGACGGCGGCACAGCGAGCTGAGACTTGGGCTCCACAACCTCGAAGTCGTCGCGTTGTAATCGCGTTGTAATCGCTCCGTTCCCGGGCTGCGTGGGACCGTGACCAGGTACCAGCGCGAGCGAGGTTTCTTGGCGTCCAAAGATTGTTATCGAGTGTTTCTGATCGACGAGCAGCCAGTTTTTCGTTTGGGGTTGCGGCACGTGATCGAGTCGGACCCCGCGTTTCGCGTTGTTGGAGAAGCTGCTGATGCCACGACCACCATTGCGAACATGCATCGGCACGGACCGCCAGACCTCGCAATTGTTGATGTTTCGCTGCCCTGTGGCAGTGGTATTGAGCTGATCAAGCGCCTCCGTAATCATTATCCGTCCGTTTATTTCCTAGTGATCTCGATGCACCTAGAGCATCTTTATGCAGAACGCGCGCTACGTGCAGGTGCGGTCGGTTACCTGCGCAAAACTTCGCCTGCTGAGGACATTCTCGCCGCGGTCACCAAAGCGGTCCGCGGCGAGATTGCCCTCAGCGACCTGACGACGACAAACCTGCTGCGTTCCGCATTTTCAGGTGAGCGCCAGGTGAGTTCCCGGTATGGCAACCTCAGCGACCGCGAGCTCGAGGTCTTTGAGTTGCTCGGTCGCGGCATGAAAACGCGAGCGATCGCCGAGGCGCTGGTGATCAGCCCACGGACGGTCGAGCGCCATCAGGCCGGGATCAAGCAAAAACTCGGGATTGCCCACATGACCGAGCTTCGCCGGATCGCCGCGATTTGGATCACCGAGTTGCAGGCGCACTAGCCAGTTATTTTGGCTGGTAAACAACATCCGAGCGGACCGCGTATTTGTGGCCCGACACCACCAACGAGCCCTCGTGGTACAGCAGGTGGTCAAACACCAGTGCCGCGCCGGTTCGCGGCCTGATGGATCGTTGCATAGTCAATTTTTTTTGTCCTGCCCGGCGCCGCTCAAAAAATGTCGTCTCGCCACCGCGAAAGTTGTGGTTGAGATAGATCATAAACGAGAACAGGGTGATACGCCCGTCGGGCAGGGGGGTGCGGTTGTCGACGTGGGGCGCAAAGGTTGAGCCCGGGGGGTACTTGTAAACCCTAAACCGCCAATTCAAGCCGACTGCCACGTGGTTTTGAAACCGTCGCTCGACATGGTCGGCGACCCGTGCCCACAGCCCCTCGGCAAAACTTGTATCCTCAAACATCACGCGGAGGTTGTTGCGTGTGCGCTCCTTCACCCGGTAGGTATCGTCGCCGGTGGCCAGGCCGGCCGGTTGAAACCCGAGTTGTTCGGCGAGCTCGATAAGCTTGGCACACTCGGCCGGCGACATCACGTTGCGCAGGCTAAAGAGGTGTTTTTGCGGGTAGTTTTTGCGGCGGACCGCGGCTGTCGGCTCGTCTAAAATTCCGGTTTCGAGCCGATGTGGTGCCACCCTGAAGCGGTTGTCGCCCGCCGGTGTGTTTGCGGTTGTCACCGTTTGGCCCCTTGGTCCTGTCGACTCGCTCGCACACGAATGCCGAAAATAAATGTAAATACAAGCAACCCGAACCAGGAATCGGATGGTCGGTCGTCGCCGACCCGGCAAGAAACTACCCCGCCGGTGCCTTCATCCTGCCGACTGGTTGTCACAACCCCGCGGGTCGGATTTCCGTACGGCACGAAGCGGTCACAGGCATCGCTGTTGTCCTGCCAGGCGACCTCAACAGTGATTTCGCCGGAGGCTTGCGACATCGCCCATTCGATGGTTGCAGTTGAGGCTTGTTGGCGGTGCTCGACGGTCCAGTCGAGTTGTTCACCGGGTGCGACAACCGCAGCCGGATCGCAGGATGCACAGCCAACACCTTTGAGCTCGACCGCTTCAGGGCACTGGTTCTCAACCCGGACAATGGCTTCGTCGTAGGCCTGACCCGCCGTCACCGCGACACAGGCCGGCGAGGTATCGCCAGTTATCGTGGTGGTGTGGTTGGGAGCCGGTTTGCAGGCCCGTGCCACCGGTGGCGCGAGGTAAACGGCAAGGGCCGACGCGATCAGGGCAAAACGCATGCCGAGAGCCTACCAGCCGTCGGGCCACCAGCTCACATGTTTTGCCCAAGGGCCAACCGGACTGTTAGTGTGGCACGCATCGAGGTGGATGATGCGAGTGAATCTAGCCAAGTACCTGCTTACCTTTCCACTCGCCGGTTTGACACTCGCGTGTGGACAAAGCCCGAGCTCAGGAACAGATGCGACCACCGAAGCGACCTCCGAGGGACCGAGCAGCACCACTGGCGACACCGCGGAGACGTCAGCCGAAACGGTTGGTGAGACAACCGGGGAAGACTCCGCAGGACCAACTGGTGAACCTGAGCCCGAGCCTGAGCCCGAGCCCGAGCCCGCGACGATGACGTTTTTCGACGAGGTCGTGTTCTACGACGGGTACGCCGGGCTTGTCGACGAGCCTGTCCCAGAGGGCATCATCCGACTGCGCAATTCTCTGGTTGCTCGCAAGCTCACCGGCGACCAACTCGATGCCATCCAAAACACGCTCCAAATGGATGTGGTGATAGGTGCCCTGTGCGACAACTACGATCGGATTGGCTCGGTCAACCTCGCTCTGACTGAGAAGGGGGTCGATACCTACGAGCCCGATGCCGCGACCCGGTTGGAGCTCGGCCGCTTTATCACCCCGTTTATGGACATGAACAAACAACCAGACGAGGTGCCCTACGCGTTCGACCTCGCCCACGTCGTACCGATTTTGAAAAGCCCGTCGGTGCGCGAAACCTACGACCTCTGGATCGAGCTCGATGTCTTTGGTGTGCCATACGCAGCCAACAACGAGGTCGCCGGTTGTGCGGGTCGCAACGATGTGTTTCGCGGGACCGTGCAGTGGACGACCGACAGCTCGCAGCCGGCACAAGACTTCGACATGATGCTCCCAATCGCCGCCAAGGAGGCGTTTAACAACTACGCCGAGGGGGCCAGTGACGAGGTTGGTACCACCACCAAGACCAAACTGTTTGTACTAGATGCAGATGCAAGCGTTCAGCTTGTGTTGATCACCTCCAACCACGGGGCCAATGCCGGCGGTGAGGAATACTCGCGGCGGACCCACTATGTGTATATCGATGGGTTTTTGCTGCACTACTACAAGCCGGGGCGGGAGACCTGTGAACCGTTTCGGATGTACAACACCCAGGCCAACGGAATTTATGGCCCCAACCCAAAAACCGACGATCAGTGGCAGGCGTTTAGCAACTGGTGCCCGGGCGATGTGATCGATACTCGGATCCTCGAGGTCGGGCCGTTGCCGGCCGGGCCCCACGAATTTCGGATTGAGGTGCCCGATGCCACGTTTAACGGAGGTGAGGGCAACTTCCCATTCTCGCTGTTTGTCCAGGGCAAGACGTCTGCGGGATAGTTTTGAGCTGTCTGGAAGTACGCCGAGGACAGCGTACTTCACATGCATCAAAACCTACTCGCACACGCCTAACGGATTGCCGCAATCACCGGCCCCAGCACACACACCGCTTTCGCACTCGGCGTTGAAACGGCAGCTTGTACCGGCGAGTAGGGAACCCGGGCAGTAGGACTCGCCGCACTCCTCGGGTAGCTCCTGTTTGCGCAGTTGGTGCGAGGGTAGGATCGTCACACCCGAGGGATCCATATCGTCGGCCGGATCAGCCGGCCCCGATCGATCTGCAGACTCGGCCCGCTCCCACATCGCAACAAAGTCGTTGACCGAGTACCGCAGGGGCGTGCTGTCCGAACCGAGGGCATCGAGGTCGTCGAGCAAAGGTGTTAGTAGGCTCATGTTGCCAAGGCCATGTTCGTCGAAGTCGTTGCCGAGCCGTGGCGGACCGCTATTGCGTTCGTCCCGGGCTTGGCACTGGGCTTCTTCGGGAAACGAAGCGGAGCAGGCATCGGGGCCAAAGCGCGGGCGGGTTTGCTGGATAAATCCGTTGAGGTCACTGCCGAGGCCCATCGGGACCTTGAGGCCCAACCGACCAAAATCGTAGGCTTGAGCAAACGAGCGGCTCGAGCCGTGGCAGGTGTTGGTGACCGCCGAGCCCTCGTAAGTGTTGGTTTCTTCGTGTGCGGTACGCAGCCCGATCATGCCGCCGGATTGGCGTATGACTTCGACGACCCACGGGGGAGTGGTTTTCTCTTCGGCGGCCTTGGCCGGGATCATGATGTCGCGAAAGTGTGCGTGCGACATGTAAATTGGGTAGTAATCGTTGGCGACTGCGATGTCGCGAAGATCGCGGACGCTATTTTCCGACAGGTGGGCGGCGTCGAGCAGCATGCCGCGATCGATCATTTCTTGGACCAGCTGCTTGCCGTCTTCGGTCAAACCCAAAACGTTGCGGCAGTTGGCATCGACGTCAAAGCCGAGGGTGAGCGTATCGGTTGTCAGCCCGCAGTCGGTGTCGATGTGGCAGTTTTCGGCGTACATCGCCAGGTGGAAAATCGTGTTGTGCGGGGCGGCCCCACCAAAGCGGTTGTTGAGCTGGTGCACCGGCTGCAATGTACGTACACCTAAGTTGTAGAGCTCGTCGAGTTGCGCCCGCCAATCGCCGTCGTTCATGATGTGCGAGGCCTCGACACTCAGGACGAGCGCCAGCTTATCCTCCTCGACAATGCGACGGGCATCCGCGGCCGAAAGGGCAATCTCGGCCCACTCGTTGGCCGCGGCAAAGTCGTTCGCCATTTGTAGCTGCAACAAAACATCATCCATTTCGTTGCACTCAGGGCGCTTGACGTTGTCCTCGCGCAGCGCCATGCACAGCCAGTTGAAGCTCACGGCCGAGATAACTTCGAGGCGCAGACCGTTGTCGTAGGCGGCCCGCAGGTGGCCTTCCCAGGATTGTTGGTGGGCAATCGAGTCCCACCGCGGCCAGCTTTCGAGCGACGGCCAGCCGTTGGTGCGGTCCGCGTGTTCTCCCGTTTCGCCCTTGCTGCCAGGGACAACCGCAATTTCCTCGGAGATAAGCGTGCCGCCGCCAAGCACAATCGCAGCCACCAACGGCACCTCGAGCTGGAGCTCTTCGAGGGGCTTGTCAGGGCATGTGCCCAACAGCGGGGCCAGGTCGTCGCGCAGCCAGGCGTGGTCTCCTGGGTCGCCGCCGTCGCAGGGGGCCAGCGCGACCTCGGCCGGGCCCTGTGCTTGCCCATGCAACCATCCACCACCAAAGGCTTCTTCGGCAAACATATGTAGATGCAAATCAGCGATGCCAACCAGCGGTTCGGCTTCGCCTGACGTATCTGTCCCGGTGTCAGATGCCGTCCCCTGTGTGTCTGTGGCGGTTGTTGACGGGTTGCTGCTACAGGCAGCAAGCAGGGCGAGAGCAAGGAGGGCAGGGGGACGCATGGGGGAGAAATAACACAGTTTCCAGACAGATGGCATGTGAGCTCCCAAACTCAGGTGCCGGTGCTAGGTCTGAAATTGCAGGTCGACGACTTGGTCGCGGTACAGCCGTTGGTGTCGGGCCTGGGCCTCAAACCAAGCCCGTGGAAATGTTTGCATGTCCAACAGAACTTCTTCAAACGCAGCACGCAGTTGGCGGCCACAGACCTCCGGGGGAACCTGACCCACGCCGGTGCCGAGCCCCGGAAATGCAACCGTTTTCACGACCTTGGCGATGGGTGTGCCGTTGCCAAGGACTCCGTGGCGGATCAACAAAAATACCGCTCGGGCCGCGAGGTAGGGGTTGACGGAGTCGCGCAGCAGCATCGGTACCCGCATGGTTGGTGCGGCGATCAAGTAGGGAATTTGGTGTTTGGTCTCCACGATATGGGCCTGGCCGACCAACAGTTCGCCGTGGAATTGCTTACGGATAGCGGCCTGGAGTCGACGCTGCACACCGGGGCCAAATACATGTGTATACACAGCGTCGATGCCACCGTCCATAAAGCCAAAACTATTGGCCGGGCTCACCACCGCATCGGCACCCGTTTTAAAGATGTCTCCGCGGTGTACCTCGACCCCCGGGAGGTCGCCGCAGGTCGTCTGCCAGGCCGTCGCGAGGTCGTCTTGGATCGCTGTGAGAATGACTTTGAGTCGCTGTGTCACCCGGCGAGCATACACACAGCGGGCGCGCTTTTGGTTGGTAAGCGGGCTACTTGAGACGCCGTGTCTACCCAGGCTTGTTTGCGGGCAGGGCCTTGGACTTGCGGCGAAACGGATACCGTAACTGTCCCCACAGGCCCTTGGGGATGGGGTCGGTTGTGCCAAAGACCTCGGGTTGGCGGCCCTCAGGCATATAGTACGTGCCAAACATGAGGTCCCATACGACAAACAGGTTCGAGAAATTGCGGTCGAGGCCGTCGCGTTCAGAGGTGTGGTGCCACCGGTGAAACTTTGGCGAGACCAAGACCCAGCGCAGGGGGCCGAAGTCCCACGGGACGTTTGCATGTAAAAGTAACCCGTAGAAGGCAAACAGCGGGACTGCGAACGCGAGCAAGAGGGGGTCAAAGCCGAGTAGGAGCACGAGCACCACCCTCGCAACTCCGCCGATCAAATCGTTGAGCGGGTGGATCCGGATCGACGATAGCCAGTCGAGGGTTGTCGACGAATGGTGGATGGCGTGGATTTCCCAGGGCCGGCCGCGATGGAACCACCGGTGGATCCAGTAGCCAAAAAAGTCGAGTGTAACGACAAGTAAAATCCCCTGCACCCAGGTCGGCAGCGTTTGCACCCAGGCGTCGGCTATGAGCGGCTCGATCCCGGAGTCTGGGGTGAGCTCCACACCGGCGATCAAGGCGAGAATTATCAGCGCGCACACAAGCCCCACCTTGGTGATCGCGCGGGTCACCAGTGGCGTAAAAAACCAGTAGGTGAGGTCGGTGCGTGTGCCCTCGCGGGGCCGCTTGGGCAATGCCGGCCACCGCCGCTCGATGGCCATCATCACGCCACCGACAACCACGAGCATCAGCAAAAGGCGGACAAGCTCGGCCATCCTTCAACAGGTTACTGCAAGTCGCCGAAGAGTCTATGCAGCAAATCTCGCAGGCCGATACTGGGTCAGCTAGCTTATGATGTCTGATCGGACAGGCCAGGTGGCTTGCCGAGGAGCCAGCGAAACACCAGTAGGTGGCCGCAAAGGGCCGAGCCAACACAAAACGGGACAATCCAGGTCGACGGTACGTGCAGTGCGAGCAGCACCGGCGGGTCGTTTGTGTAGAGCCGAATCGGCAGCGGCGACGACAACACGGCGATGGTGGCAACGGTGAGAAGTAGCGCGGTTCCGACGAGGTTGACCACCCAAACACACACGCGAGCCCGCCGATGACTCGGTTCGTCGACTCGCCACAGGTACACGCCGGCGAGCAACGAGATCACGCCAGTGACGATGTCAAAGTTATGGCCCGAATAGGTCATTTGTATGGGCAAAACGCCCTGCTCGTACCAGCTGTGAAGTACGAGTTCGAGCGGGAGTCGAAACGCCTGAAAGCCGACAAGTACGGCAATCGGGGTGTGCTCGACGAGGCTCGTGCCCAGGCGCGAGAAGGCAATTGCCACCATTGTTGCCAGTGAGCCCATGAGATAGAGCATCAGTGGCGGGGGGAACATTTCGCGTTCCAACACACCTGAGCGGGCAATAAGTGCAGTTACAATGAGTCCGAGCAGGCAGCCAACGGCCACCCTGATGGTCTTTGTTGGTTGTGCCGCCCGGACGGCCCAAACGAAGGTTGCGAGCACGGCGAGTACAATCAGGCAAAATGCGATGCTCGATCCCGTTGAGGGCACGACCATGGGCGCAGTTTCGGCGAGCATCGGACCGAGCTTATCGCGTTGCCAACCAGTGCGTCGCGTGGCGGATGGCCGCAGGGCAAGTTCGCAAGAGGTCCGCACAACTAACCGCGGGAAATCCCGGTATCCTATGTCGGTGAGTCAGCGAAAGTTTGAGAACCCGTATCGGCAGCAGTCGGGCAAACTAGGCGCGGTTGCGCTACTGGGCATCGCAAGTGCGGTCGCAGGAGGGGCTGAGCTGCTCGGGCCGTATTCTCTCATCGCCCTTATCGCCGGTATTGTCGTCGGCTCGTTCGCCAGCATCTTTTGGCTCGGGTGGAAGCTCGCAGGCGGAAGTATCGAACGCCATCTCCAGGCATTTCGCGAGGGCAAGGCACTTGTTTGGTGGACGATCGAGGCAGAGCAGTGGAATACGTTTGCCGCTGAGATGCGTTCGGCCAATCGCGTGGCTGCGGCGATTATCGCAGTAGTGTTGGCCGGTTGTGGGTTGCTGACCGGGTGGTTGATCGCCAACGACGGTGACAAGTTTGGCACCGAGATCATGACGTGGACCGTCCCGATTTGCGTGGTGCTTTGGTTGGTCCTACATCAATTGTTGGGGGCTGCTTGGAAGTCGGTGCGCCACCCGGTTGAGATTGTCTATGGGCCAGGGGCGGGCGTTTTTCATGGAAAAATCATTAGCTGGCACACCGCGGGCTATACGCTGCGCTCGGTAACACTCGACCGTGATGCGTTTCGCGTGGTGGTGCGTACCGAGGTGAGTCACCAGCACGGAACCACGGTGGTGACCTACCGCCTGCCGTACCCACCCACGGCAACCGAGGAGGCGACCGAGCTCGTTCGTCAACTCAACACGGTGGCCGACCCTGGGTAGCCAATATATTTGCCTATGCAAATTTTATGTGTGTATCAACACAGGGTCCGACGGGTGACAGACCGTTGGTCATCGGCTAGATCGGGAACATGAAGATCGACCTCGGAATTGATGAAGACCATCGCCAAGCAATCGTCGCCGGCCTATCGCGACTACTCGCCGACTCGTATACGCTCTATCTCAAAACCCACAATTTCCACTGGAATGTCACCGGGCCGATGTTTGTCACCCTGCACACCATGTTCGAGGGGCACTACACGGAGCTCGCCCTGGCTGTCGATGCGATCGCCGAACGGATTCGTGCCCTCGGGGCGCCCGCTCCGGGGAGCTATCGCGCGTTTGCAGATTTGACCACCGTGCCCGAAGCCGAGGGGGTGCCGACGGCTGAGGACATGATTCGCCAGCTGGTGTCGGACCACGAGACAGTTGCCAAGACCGCCCGGTCGATCTACCCGCGTGTGAGCGCTGCCGGAGATGAGGTATCGGCCGACCTGTTGACCCAGCGGCTGCAGGTACACGAGAAGACGGCGTGGATGTTGCGCAGTTTGCTCGCTAGCTAACGGGCGGCGGAGCGCCGAGAAATCCACCAGCAGCGAAGCGGCTGCCGGGCCCGGCCCCGGGACATTCGATGCGTATTCACCGATTTTCGAGGTACGGAGCTGTCGGTGAGTGCGGCCGAACACGCGCACCTAGCTGTCAAAAGGCAGTCCGCTCGCTTGCGCCGAACCGCGAAGATCACGTAGGTTGAGATCGTGATCGTCCAGGTGTTCAACCCTCAGGGATGGGCTGTGCCCGTGATGCTCGCCTGCGGGCTGTGCCTTTTGGGTTGCCCTGGGGACATGCCGGAAGTGACAGATACGAGTGTCGATGTCTCGACCACTCGCGACGTCATTCCGGCGACCACGATCGACATGACGACCGAGGTGACAACCCTCGAGACGACGACCGACGACACCACCATCGACCCAACCGATCCGGGAACCACCACCGAAGGAGCGCCGTGCGAAGCATCGGACATGTGCGGTGAGGGGAATGCCTGCGTCGACGGTGTCTGCGAACTGGGCGAAGGTCCTTGTACGACCAACAATGATTGTCAGGGCGATACCTACTGTTGCCGTAGCGGTTGTTTGCCGCCGGGCGAGTCGAACGGGGTGTGTCTGCCCAATCCCCCGGGTCAAAGCGACCCGGCCTGTGAGGTTGCGGTTGAGATCGGGATGTTTGTCCCCGACATCCAGTGCGCCTTTGACAAGGCTCCCGACGACGACCCGTTTCCCGAGCATATTTCGGTTTCGAGCACACCGCTGGTCGCCAACTTGCCGTACAAGGACGGAGAGTTCGACACCCCCGAGGTTGTGTTTATCAGCTTCAACGCAGACGATGGCGGCAACGCTGTCAGTCTCGGGAGTGACCCGACAAAGTTCGGTGTGATCCGGGTGATGAACGGTCGCAACTGTCAAATTTACGAGACCATCCACGACCCACAACACCCGATTATAGGTGCATCTACACCGGCAATTGGCGACATCGATGGCGACGGCTTGGTCGAGATCTTTGCCCAAACAGCCGAGACCGGCTTGATTGCGTTTCGCTGGGATGCCCAGGCAAAACGCTATGAAACAGCTTGGTGGACCGACCAGACCAACGCCATCGGCCAACGCCGGTGGGACGGGCCGGCCCTGCACGACCTCGATAACGACGGGCGGGCGGAGGTGCTGTCGGCCTCGGCGGTGTTCGATGGGAAGTCGGGCCAGCGAATCAACTTTGGCCAGTTGATCACCGGCGCCTCGCCGCAAAACAACAACGGGGTGTTTCAGGTGGCAGGCGACCTCGACAGTGATGGTGTGGTTGAGCTGGTGGCAGGCGAGGTCTACCGCTGGAATCTCGGCGCGGGGGTTTGGGAGTTTGCCTACGCCGGGGCTCCGTTTGGGCGACACTATGGCTACGCAGACTTTGGCATCGCCACCGAAAACGTTCTCGATTTCGACCCCGACGGCCGTGACGGCCGGGCCGAGATTGTGGTGGTTGGGCAAAACCAAGTGCGGCTTTACTCGCTGGAGGGCCTCGAACTCATGGCCGCGCCCATCGGTGGGGGAGGGCCACCGACGATCGGTGACTTCGACGACGACGGGCACCCGGAGATCGGTGTGGCCGGCGGCACGACTTACCTCGTGTACGACCTCGATTGCCGCGATGGCGGCCCAGGGTGCGAAGCTCCGTTTATCCGCTGGTCGCGTCAGTCCCAGGACATCTCGAGCAAGGTCACCGGGTCATCGCTGTTCGACTTCGAAGGCGATGGCAAGACCGAGGTTGTATATGCAGACGAGTGCTATGTCCGCGTCTACGACGGTGCGAGCGGCGAGGTGTTGTACTCGGCCCCGCGAACCTCGCGGACATTCTTTGAGAGTGTGGTGATCGCCGACGTCGACGGTGACCAAAACACTGAAATCGTTGTACCTTCAAACCTGTACGGGGGCATCAGTTGTGCCAACCCCGATCCGATTCATCGCGGCATTCAGTGCGCGGTGGCCAGTGACTGCCCGTCGGGGACGTGTATTGCCGGGCGCTGCCGGTGCACGTCCGATGAGCTATGTCCCAAGGGACATATGTGTGCGCAGCCCCCCGCCAACACGCCGGGTTCGGGCAAAACCTGTCGTTCGAGCCATCCTCCGGATGTACAGGAGCCCGGCGTCAAAATTCTGCGCGACACCCTCGATCGGTGGACGTCGTCACGCAGCATGTGGAACCAGCATACCTACACGGTGACCAACATTGGGGACGATGGGTTCATCCCGCCAACCGACGACTGGATCCCGAACTTTAGTGAGCCCTCGCTCAACAACTACCGGCAAAATGTCCAGGGCGATGCTCCGGCCCAGGCGCTTCCCGACCTCACAAGTGACTGGCAAGAAAATGCATGTGCACTTGTCGACGGAAAAACCGAGTTTCGTGCGTCGATTTGCAATCGCGGCGCCAAGGCTGTGGGGGCCGGGCTACCAGTGGCCTACTACGCCGGTGAACCCAGCCCCAACTCGCTGTTGTGTGCCACGCAGACGGGTGTTGTGATTGTTCCCGGTGCCTGTACTGTGGTGCCCTGCCTCGCCGAAGTTGCACACTCGGGGGCGACAACTGTGGTCGCCAACGACGACGGTGAGGGCGGTTCGTCGGCCTTGGAGTGCCTCGCGGGCAACAACACGGCCGTGTTTGTTTGCGAGTAGGTGCTCGAAGCAGCCACCCAGGGTTTAGGGGACGGCCGCGTGATATTCCCGGTGCTCGCCGAAGTTGCACTCGTATTTGTTTGCGAGCAGGTGCTCGGGGCAGCCCCCAGGGCTTAGGGGACCGCCGCGAGCACGTCGTCGAGCGGAGGGCGGTCGGTCGGGTTTTTGCCGATATAGGCGTAGAGAATCGTGCCGTCCTGGCCGATGACATAGGTCGCCGGTTTGGCGATGCCCTTGCCTACGTGTTCGACGGCGAATGCCCTGACCGAAGTAAGCTCCGGATCGCTGAGGATTGGGAAGTCGACCGGGTGTTTTTTGAGCAGTTCTCGCGTGTCCTCGACCGTGTCGTTGCTGACAGCTACGAGCGAGACGTTTTTGGCCTTGAACTTGGCCACAGCAGCGTGCAACTCACCGAGTTGCTTGCGACAAAACGGTCACCAGTGACCCCGGTAAAACACCAGCACCAATGGCCCTTTGGCCAGGGCCGCAGCCGACGCAAAGGTCGAACCGTCGACGGCTGGTAGTTCGACAGCGGGGGCCTGCGAACCGACTGCAAGCCCACCGCGGTCCTCGGTTTTTGGCGGCGTCGCAGGTTGCTCAGCGGTCGCAGGTTGCGTGTTTGCCGGGGCCTTGTCCGGCGTGGGAGCTTTGGTCGTTCCGGAACAGGCAACAACCGCGAGTGCGGCGGCACAGATGGTTGATGTTCGCAACATAGGATGATTGCATCCTAAGCTGCGCAGCGAGCAAAAGGCAAGCGCTTGCGTAGGTGGCGAGGGAGCCTGTGATTATACAATCAACCCGGTTGGAGCGGGCGTGGATTTTGTGGACCGGCAGGCGCAGTTTTGGGGCGATGCCGGTCGAGCCACGATTGGATATCTTCGGCCTGCGCGAGGGGGTAATAACCGCGGTCTTGTTGTCGGGCTTCGAGCGCAGACTGTGCGAGCTGATGGGCCGTGCGCTGCTTGTCGAGGTCGTTTGCGGCAACCTGCCAGTTTGCCCGGGCGAGTGCGAAGGCTGTGGTTGCCCAAAGACCAGGCCTGGTGTTGGCATTGGCTCGCAGTTGGCTCGCCCGCTCGAGCGGGGCCGTCGCAGTCTGAGCATCGCCTTGGGCGAGCGCGAGAACCCCGAGTGCTGTGAGGTTGTAGGCGGCCAGTGGATCCTCGGCGCCGAGGTGTTTGGTCCGGATCGCCAATGCCCGGCGATGCAGCGTGGCGGCTTCGTCGAGGTTCCCGCGAACCCACGCGAGCTGGGCGAGGTTACTCAGGGGAAAGGCGACCACCGGGTGGTCTGGACCATGTGCCTGTACAAGTATGCTCTCGGCCTCCGTCAGCGACGCCTCAGAGTCCTCGTAGTTGCCGGTAGCAAGTTGCGCCCGGCCGAGGTTGTTGAGGCTCATACCGATTCGCGGGTGGCGGGGATCGAGTACGGCTCGGTAGATCGAAAGGGCGGTTTGCGCATGGTGAACCGCCTCGTGCTGATGGCCAAGCTCGTGGAGGAGGTTGCTGAGGTTGTTGTGGGGCTTGCCAAGGTCGGGGTGTTGGGGGCCCAATCGCTGACGATAGGCCGTGAGCGCCGCCTGGTAGTGTTGGCGTGCAAGGTCGTAATCGCCGGCCGCATAAAGTGAATTAGCGAGGTTGTTGTGGGCATCTGCGAGTACCACAGACTGGCCGTCGTCGAGTTCGCGGGCGAGCTCAAGCACGCGGTGATGTTCGTTTTGGGCAGCGGCGAGTTGACCTTGGTTGTGGAGCAATCCTCCCCGGGATCGATGTAGGCGCAACCAGATTGGAGCGCCGGCCCCGATACGAGTGATGACAGCCTCGGCTTGGTCGACCCAAATCGCAGCCTGGCGTTGATCGTGAAGTCGGTGATTATACAAGTCTGCCAGGGCTAAGCTCGCCTGCGCCCGGGTCATGTCGTGTGCCGCACGATCTGCACCGCGATAGGCTCGCAGCAGGATTTCGGCTGCCTGGCGATAGTCCCCGAGTTTCTCCAGGATTCGGCCGTGCCACAGGTTGACCTCGGGCCCGCTGAGCTCTGCGCCGGTGAGGGCCGCCAGTGCAAGCTTGTAGCGACCAGCGTGGAACTGTGCCTGCGCCCGGGCAAGGGCGGCCTGCTCGGAAGTCGACAACTCCCTACCCGGAGCAGGGGGCGGGCCGGTCAATAGGCTCGTCGTATCGCTGCAGCGCGCGAGACTGGGCAGAGTTGTCGCCACGTGGACCGCACGGTCGGCCAGCGGGGCATCGACCTGTGCCAGCACCTCGGTCGCGACGGTTAGCGCCGTTTTTGCCCGTGACAGGCAGTCGATTCGCAGGTGCAGGAGGCGGTCACTTTGTTCGCCCCGAACATGGGCGAGGCAGGCGGAGCGGTACGCCAAAACCCATGTGTCTACATATTTTTGCAGCAGTCCCCGCACGCGGTCCGCCGTGTCGTCGGCGTAGGGGACATTGCTGGCACGGATGGCGTGCTCGATCGAACTTGCGCGGCGGGAGTTCCAGGCATCAGCAATTTGCAGGGGCCCCCCGGCACAGTCGGGCGTGTCGGCGACCGAGGGTTGATGGGCGGCATGAACAATCGCCGAGCTAAGTGTAGATGCAATAACTACGGCGGCTGCCCCATACAACCACCGCCGGCGTGAGCGTTCGCGGGTGAGTTCGTTGACCAGGGCCTCCATCGATGGCCAGCGGCGTTCGGGGTCGGGCGACATCCCACGCATCACGGCACGGTGAAGCCAGGCCGGCACCCGCGATTTTGGAGGTGCGGTAAAGCGTCCTGAACAGGCATGGAACGCCGCCTGCTTGACTGTGGCAGTTGGGTAGGGATGGATGTCGTAGAGCGCCTCAAACAGGACGACACAAAAACTGTATTGATCGCTCAAGGGCGTGGCCGGCTGCCGCATATGTTGCTCTGGAGACATATACGCGGGCGTGCCGATCAGGTCGCCGGCGTGGGTGACATCGCTGCGTAGCGTGCTGGTCGACGAGGGGAGGTCCTCGCCGGTCGCGTCGTCGTGTGAACGCGCCAGGCCAAAGTCGACAACCCGCACCCGATCGTCGGTTCCGATCAGGACATTGCTGGGCTTGAAGTCGCGGTGGACAAGTGTGCGCCGGTGGGCAGCACTCAGACCCTGGGCGGCTTGAATGAAGATCTTGAGGATATCGGTCCACGTCCGCCGGTGCGACTCGAGCCAGGTTCGGAGGTCTGGCCCGCGGACAAATTCCATGGCGACATAAATCGCATCTTCGACCTCGCCAACGTCGTAGACCTGGACAACGTTGGGATGTGAAAGGCGGGCAAGCGCCTGGGCCTCGCGTTTGATTCGCACCTGACTGTTTGGGTCGAGGTTTTGTGCACCTGCAAATAGTTTGAGGGCGACCTGGCGTTCGAGTTCACGATCGTAGGCGGCGAACACCATCCCCATGGCTCCTTCGCCCGCCGCCGCCAATATCTCGTAGCGCCCGAGGTTTGGGGTTTCGTGAAGTATCCGCTGCTTGAGGCGAAGACGCGCAGGCCCGGCAATTCGCAGAACATGGGGCGAGGGTGGTGCGGCCCCCGAAACAGATATCCGCGTTTGCGTGAGTTCCTGCGTCGGGGTCGAGTCTGTGAGGAGCGCGGTCATGGGGCGCGAGAGGTACGGTTAATGTGAATTTACGTTGCAGGTCGAACCCGGCAGCGACAAGCGAAAATCAAGCGGCATCGGTTGGGGTTTTACTCGGGGTTACGACCCGCTAAGGCCTGCTCTATCCCGCATATACATGGAGTGCCGGGTGTCGACGAGTGGCCCCGAAGTCATCAGGAATTGTGACCCATAGGACATGTTGAAGATCAATCAGTGAAACATTGTTTGGAGAATTCTTTGTGATATCTGCACATGTGCACCGCCAGCGTGATCTCGAACACGTTTCCACATCTTGACGCTGTTGGGCGGGTGCCAGAAGGTCCCGCCAAACGAGGCTGTCATGCATGTTGTGTTTATTTCGCCCGAATTTCCTGCTGGCCAACGCCACTTTGTCCGGGCTTTGCACGCAGTGGGAGCTCGCATCACCGGCATTGGCGAGGCTCCGCTTTCAGCACTTGGTCCGCAACTTCGCGGCTGGCTGCATGGGTACGAACAAGTTGCTTCGGTCTGTCACCTGCCGTCGCTGTACGACGCGGTTCGGACGGTGCAAAAACGGGAGTGGGTCGACCGTCTCGAGGCGACGATCGAGGCCCATATTTTGCCGGCTGCCCGGGTCCGGGCTGAAACAGGTATTCCCGGGTTGTCCCCCGAAGTTGCGCTCCTGTGTCGCGACAAACCGAAGATGAAGGTGTTTTTTCGCGAGCACCAAATTCCCTGTGCAGCGTCGACCGGTGCCCAATCGTTGGCCGAGGTTCAAGCCTTTGCCGAGCGTGTTGGCTACCCGGTGATTCTCAAGCCCCGCGATGGCGCAGGTGCATCGGGCACGACCAGGGTCGACCGGCCGGAGGAGCTCGCCGAGGCGTTTGCCGAAAGTGGTGGCGGGCACGGGCGCTCGATCGCTGTCGAGGAGTTTGTGCAGGGCCACGAGGGGTTTTACGACACACTCACCGTTGCCGGCGACGTCGCCCACGAGTTCATTTGTCACTACTATCCAAATGTCCTCGAGGCCATGCGCACGCGCTGGATCTCACCACAGATCGTGGTGACCAACCGCCTTGATGCGCCGGGTTACGCCGAGCTCAAACAGCTCGGGCGACGGGTCGTCAAGGCGTTTGGTCTCGATACCGCGGCAACCCACATGGAGTGGTTTTACGGTCCGCGAGGGCTCAAGATTTCAGAGATTGGTGCCCGGCCGCCCGGGGTTTCGCAGTGGGACCTCTACGCCGCCGCCAATGAACTCGACATACACCGCGAGTGGGCCCACGGACTTGTTCACGGACGAGTTGCGGGTACGGCCTCGCGGCGGTTTGCCGCTGGCATCATCAATCTGCGACCCACCGCCGATGGGCACATTAAGGGCTACGAGGGGGTACAGGCAATCCACGAGGCCTTTGGTCCGTATATCCTCGATGCCCATCTACCACCGGTCGGTAGTCCGACCCAACCGGTAGCCGCCGGCTATATGGCAAATGCTTGGGTGCGGATGCGTCACCCCGACTACGATACCCTGCGCTCCATGCTCGACACCGTTGGCCAGCGTCTCAAGGTGATCGCTGGTTAACCTGTCCTCAGAGACTGCCGGAGACGTGCTATGAAAGTTCTGTTTTTGTCCCCCGATTATCCCGCCGAAATGCGGGGATTTACCCGTGGTCTCGCCGAGGTAGGTGCCCAGGTTATCGGCGTTGGCGACCGTCCACGCGACCAACTTTCGCCCGACGTTCGCGACCATCTCGCAGCTTATTTGCAGGTACAAAGTATTGTCGACGAGCAGCGGGTGATGGCCCAAATCCTGCCCGAGCTTCATAAGATCGGCGGTGTCGACCGGGTTGAGACCCTGTGGGAGCCGCTGGTGATGTTGGCGGCGAGGTTGCGTGAGCAGCTCGGAGCACCGGGGATGGGGACCGAACAAGCGATTGGGTTTCGCGACAAGAGCGTGATGAAAGACCGGGTGCGCAAAGCCGGCCTGCGGGTGCCGAAGTTTGCCCAGGTGAGCTCGGCGAGCGCCGCCTTGGCTGCGGCGCGGACAATCGGTTACCCCGTGGTGATCAAGCCGATTGCCGGGGCCGGCACGGCTGACACCCACGGGGTGCGTTCGGAGGGGGAGCTCCGAGCTGTTCTCGAAACAATCGGACATGTACAAACAGCCAGTGTCGAGGAGTATATCGACGGCGAAGAGTTCACCTACGACGCGGTCTCGATCGCTGGCAAGCCCGTGTTTGAAAGTGTGGCCCAATACCACCCCAGGCCCCTGGAGTCGCGCAACAACGAGTGGATTTCGCCGGCACAAATCGTCCTGCGAGACCCATACATTGCCGCGGTAGCTGGCGGCGTTGAGCTCGGGCGTGGTGTGTTGCGAGCCCTCGGCATGGACACCGGGTTTACCCACATGGAGTGGTTTAAAAAGTCGAACGGTGAGGTCGTGTTTGGCGAAATCGCTGCCCGCTCGCCCGGGGCCAAGCTGGTCGACCAAATGAACTATGCCAACGACTTTGATATCTACCGCGAATGGGCCCGGTCAGTTTGTTGGCAACACTTCGAGGCAACTGCGGCGAGGCGGTACCACGTGGCTACCGTGTTCAAACGCGCCAAGGGCAGGGGGCGAATCTCCGGTGTTGAGGGGATGTCGGCACTGCGCCGCTTGTGTGGCCCGCGATTGGTCGAGGAGGCAATTTTGCCAATTGGACACCCGCGGCGAAACTGGCGACAGACGTTGCTTTCAGATGGCTACGTGGTGATGCGCGACCCCGACTATTCGCAGTGCTTGGAGATGATGCAGGCGGCCGTGTCTGGGGTACAGATATTTGCCGAGTAGTCGCAAGTGACCTTTTGTTGGGCGGAGGTCGCAGCCTTCCAGCTAGCTGCTGGCCAAGGCCTCCGACCACTTGCGTAACTCATCCAAAAACCGCAGGGCGGTCTTTCCCCGCTCAGTAATTGTATAGGCAACACCGACCGGTTTTGTATCGAGGACCTCACGTTCGATCAGCGCGTGGGCTTCTAGGTGCTTGAGCCGGTCCGAGATCATTTTTTTGCTCGCCCCTCCGACCATGCGTGTGAGGTCGTTGAAGCGCACCGGTTCGTCCTTGAGATGCCACAGGATCGAGCCTGTCCACTTACCGCCCAAAATACGCATCCCGCGCTCGATCGCGCACGGTTCTTTGCAGGCGGCGACGACAGTTTTTCGGCCACGCTTATCGCTCTTGATTTGGGCATCCATGGGGTTTTCCTTAAATTTCGAGCTCGGGTAGCGAAGGTTACAAAAAGTATACTAGTTGACTGTTGAAATCTGTCAACTAGGTTCTGGACCAGTGAGGCGCCCGGTGGCGGCTCGGACTGGAGAGCAACATGCAAAACGTCTACATCATCAACGGGCATCAACCATACCCGTTTGCGAAGGGGCGGCTCAACGCCACCATGGTTGAGCTCGCGCAAAAGCACCTCGTGCGGCGGGGTTATCAAGTTCAGGTTTTAGAGGTCTCCAAAGGTTGGGATGTCGAGGCCGAGATCGCGCGTCACCAGTGGGCAGACCTGGTGTTTGTCCAGTTTCCCGTGAACTGGATGGGCACCCCTTGGGTGTTCAAAAAGTACATGGACGAGGTCTACACGGCGGGCATGGATGGCCGCCTGTGTAAGGGCGATGGGCGGCATGGGCCTGACGAGGGGCACCGCTACGGTCTAGGTGGCTCGCTGGGCGATACACGTTACATGTTGTCTGTTACATTCAATGCGCCCAAGGATGCGTTTGAAAACCCAGAGGCGCCATTTTTTGAGGGCAAGACGGTCGATGACCTACTGTGGCCAATGCACCTCAATTTGCGGTTTTTTGGCATGCAAAAACTCCCGACATTTGCGGCACATGATGTGATGAAAAACCCGGACATCGAAAATGACCTGGCCCGGTTTCGCGGGCACCTCAGACAGTACTTTCCGGTTTTACCCGCGGCCGTGGCCGCCACGGAGGTCGCAGTATGAACACTCAAAAACTCCAACCAGGCGATACATTTCCCCAACTCGAAGTTGCCAATTTCAACGGCAGCGTGCGCAACCTCGCCAAGCCCCAGGGAGCATGTGATTGGATGATGGTTGTTGTCTACCGCGGGCGGCACTGCCCCATGTGCACGCGCTACCTCAACGCCCTCGAGCCCCTCGTTTCGCAACTCGCCCAAATCGGAGTCGATGTCGCGGCTGTTTCGGGCGATAGCCGTGAGCAGCTGGCGCGCCACCGCGAGCAGCTCGAGGTTACGTTCCCGCTGTTTCACAGCCTTCGCGTGGCGCAAATGCAACAACTCGGGCTTTACATCTCCGACCCCCGGTCACCGACCGAGACCGACCATCCATTTGCCGAGCCTGGCCTGTTTGTCATCAACGAGCACGGCACACTGCAGGTGGTCGACATCTCCAATAATCCGTTTGTCCGGCCTGACCTCCAGACCCTCGTGTCGGGTTTGCGCTGGATTCGAAACCCGAAAAACAACTACCCGATTCGTGGTATGCGCCCGTATGGTGCGACTGGGCGCGACTTCCAAAGCGCGTCATAAAACCGCTAAACTCGGGGTGGGGAGCAGGCATGAAGCGCGCGAAGGAACTCGATGTACTCACAACTTCGTTGGAGATGGCGGTCGCCAAGCGGCGGCCGCTCGACGGCGATGAGACCTTGGTGCCTGTGACCGATTACACCGACACCGAACGGTTTGCCCGTGAGCGCGAACGCGTGTTTCGCCACGGGTTCAATGTGGTGACTTTGTCCTCCAGGGTCGCGGGCCCGGGGGACTTTGTCACGGCCGATGTGGTGGGGACACCCGTTGTGATCGCGCGTGGAGATGACGGCCGGTTGCGCAGCTTTCTCAATGTCTGTCGCCACCGCGGAGCAACTGTTGAGTTGCGGGCCGAAGGCCGGTGCAAACGGTTCGTTTGCCCCTATCACGCCTGGACCTACAACAACGATGGCACGCTGCACCGGGCGCGTCACCCCGAGGGATTTCCCACGCTCAAGCCCCAGGAGCACGGTCTTGTCGAGCTTGCGTGTCGCGAAGCTGCCGGCTTGGTGTTTGTTTGCCCAACCCCACGTGTCACGCCTGAGCCACTGCCACAGGCGTTGGTCGACGAACTCGAAGTGATGCTCGGACCGCGGCCGACGGCCTACGCCTCGACCACCCGTACCTGGCAGGCCAACTGGAAACTAATCGTCGAGGGAGGTCTCGAATCCTATCACTTTAGCGTTGCTCACAAAGACACCATCGCCCCATTTTTTGGCGACACGCTTTCGCTGTGGGAGCGGATTGGCTGGCACCTGCGTTCGGTATTGCCAAAACGATCGATCCTTGAGCTCCAAAAAATGGCCAAAGGGCAGTGGAACATCCGCGACCACACCCATGTGCTCTACACAATTCATCCCAATGCGATGATACTGCTGCAAAAGTCGCACTTTGACCTGATCTTGATGACTCCGCTGACGGTCGACACCACGCAGATCGAAGTTGTCACTGTTGGCACGGCTCCGGAGGTGGGCGAACTCAGCGGGCAGGCGAGGGCGTTTTTTACCAACAACCATGGGTTTTCACTGCGTACACTCGATGAGGACTTTCGCATTGGCGAGCAGATCCAACGCGGGATACCGACGTCCGCCAACACACACTTTCGGTTTGCCCGGTTTGAGGGGGCGCTCTCGGATTGGCGCCGGCGTATCGATAACCTGGTCGAATAGTCGTGCAGCGGGCAAGGTCTGCCTACACAGGTTGTGACCATTGGGCAGCAGAGTTTAGCAACGTTTGTAGAGATATATAGCTATCTTCCGCCGGCTGTTCGGCCCGAAATATTTGTCGTGGCGCCACTCTTGACCTGGTTTTTTATACAGGTTATGAGACGATATGCGCTTCGCGGCAGGACGATTGGTGGTGTGTTTGGGGCTGGTCCTGCCGGCCGGTTGTGGCGATACAGTTGGTAGCAGTAGTGGGACGCAGGATACCGCTACCGGCGAATCGACCGAAGCCACCGGTGAGTCCAGCTCGGGTGTTGAGACGGGTGAAACCGACGTCGAGACCACGGCAGCAGGCGAGCCTGTGACCTACTATCAACACATTCAGCCGATCCTCGATGCCCGCTGTGTCGCCTGTCACAAGGCCGGTGCGGTCGGGCCATTTTCCCTCGAAGGTTATGACAATGCCAGCATGTGGGGCGAGGTTGCACTCGAGGCAGTCGAAGACGGAACCATGCCGCCGTTTATGCCCGACGATAGCAACTGCCAGCCGCTCGAAGATTTTCGCAAGATGGAAGCGTGGGAACGTGACTTGCTCGCGCAGTGGGTGGCCCAGGGCGAACCTGAGGGCGATGCAAACGCACCGGCCGAGGTCGAAGTTGAAGTTCCCAAGACTACGCTGGGCGAGCCCACCCGGGTATTTGATGCCGGACTAGAGTATACGCCCAACGATGCCGAAGAAGACGAGTATCGCTGCTTTTTACTCGACCCGGCTATCACCGACTGGACCTTTTTACAGGCGGTGAGCATCGATACCAACAACTGGTCGCGGGTGCACCATGCAATCGTCTATTCGGTTCCGCCCGAGCTCGTTGGTGCGGCCCAGGCTGTCGATGCCGAAACCCCGGGGCCCGGGTGGGATTGCTACTTTGGGCCGGGCCTCGATGGGACCCTCGCGGTTGGTGGGTACTCGCCCGGGGCCGTGCCCAAACCCTACGACAATGGCACGACAATTCCGATCGCCGCGGGGACGCAGTTTATTATCGAGACCCACTTTCACCAAACCTACAATCAAGATCCGGTCTCACTCGCAGTCACGACCTGGGAGCACGACGACGTCGTGACCCGCTATCCCCAATGGCTGCCGATGTTCAACAGCAATTTTTTTATTCCGGCGGGCGAGCCATCGGTGACCGCTCCGTTGGCTGCCGATATCAATTCAGTCGACCAGGAGCCGGTCTACGACCCCGATCCGAACGCCATCAAGCAGGGCAAGGAGGGGCTGATTTGGGGCGTCGATTTTCATATGCACCTGCGGGGCAAGACGGCAAAGGTCGAGCTTGTGCGAACAGATGGAACCCGCGAGTGTCTGCTGTGGGTCCCGCGGTGGCGCGATGAGTGGCAGGGCTCCTACGCGTTCAAACAGCCGGTGATGGCCAAGGCTGGCGACCGAATTGAGGGTACTTGCGAGTGGGATAACTCGCCAGATAACCAGCCCTGGGTCGATGGCGTGCAACTCGACCCGGTTGACCTGTACTGGGGTTTTGATGCCCTCGACGAGATGTGCAATGGCGGCGTGTCGATGACGATCGATTAGGTTGTACCTGTACGGAATTTTGCTGCTACCGTCGACCTCATTGCGTCAAAACCTTGAAGTCAACACGGCGGTTGTGCTCGCGGCCGGGCGTCGTGCTGTTATCGTCGATGGGTTGACTCGAGCCGGCAGTGCGGGTGTGGATACGCGTTGGCTCGATGCCGTGGACGTCGATGAGATAGGCGCGAACGACCTGCGCACGCGCGAGGCCAATCACCTCGCGCTCGCGTTCGTCACGTCCCTCACGGTTGTCGGTGTGGCCACTGATTTCGATCACAATCCCGGGAAATTCATTGAGGATAACGCCCGCTCGTGCAAGCACTGGGACCGCCTTGTTCGGGATGCGAGCGGCGCGTTGGAGCCGTTTTCGTTGTGTACCTCCGGACGTTGTGTCGACCGCACTCGAGATTGCAGCGCGCGCGGCTTCACTTGTGTTCCAAGATGCAGGTTTGTATTTCCGCCCAAAGTAGATGCCAGGGACTCTCCCTGGGTAACAGTGGGTGGCACTCGGCGGAATCTCATCTGGGCATCCGTCCGAATCGTCAAAGCCATTCATGGTCTCGGGCTCCGACACGCACTGATCGTCAATGTCGAGGATGCCGTCGCCATCGGTGTCGGGAATCGGGCAACCTTCGGGCTCGATACCCGGTGCGCTGGGGCAGGTATCGAGGTGGTCGATAATCCCATCCCCGTCGCCGTCGGTCGGGCAGCCTTCGGGCTCGATACCCGGTGCGTCGGGGCAGGCATCGAGATGGTCGACAACCCCATCCCCGTCGCCGTCGGTTGGGCAACCGTTCGGTCCATATTTATGGCTATAAGGACAGGCTGTAGGCTCGCTCTCGGTCCCGCCATTGCGGTTGTGGGGCGCCACTGGGGTCTCGGGATGTGTGGTTTGGGGTGGGGGCGCATGCGAGCAGGCCGTGGTCACGAACATCGTCATCAGTGCCAGCCTGCGTAAGCGTTGGGAGTGTTGCCAGGTTGTTTTCGCCATCGCACGGTTGAAGTAACGACCCTGGCCAACTCGATCGGGTGAAGATGCATGATTTCTTCGTTGCCGTCACGGCTCGAACCCGGGCTTGCTCGAACCCGGGCTTGGCTGTCAGCCGCAGCGCATGGCGAGGACAACGATGGCGGAGAGAGTTGCGACGAGCAAAACGAAGTGCACACGCAACTTTTTTGCCATGATCGGCACAAGCTTCCACGGTGTCAGTTGCTCGTAGATGTCGGCGGTGGCAAACGATGGACGTGCGCGCACGTGCTGGTACCACGTGGCGAGGTTTTTCCGGGAAGTCAGTGGTTGCTCGCCTCGCATGATTGCCCGGGCCACAGTTACGGTCCACACGACATCTGCGAGGGAATAGGTATCGCCGGCAATAAATGTATGTTCACTGAGATGGCGGTCGAGCCGATCGAGGGTTTGCCCGAGGCGTGCTTGTAGCGAAACCGCCAGGCTTGCGTTGCTGGCCTCGGCCATAAACCGCTCGATGTCGGCGATTTTTGCCGCGTAGGCCTCGGCGAGGTCGGGGTTGCGCCGCTGCTGGCGTGTCAACACGCGACGCCGGGCGGCGTTGACCTTGGCACCGAGTTTGCGCAGCCGCGGTGAACCGTAGGCAAGCACCCGCTCAGGCAGGTTGTAGGCATGCTCGATCCACCTGTGCATGACCTCGGCCTGCTGTGGGTTGGCGGGCGTGAGGGCGCGGCCTTCAAACCTGCGATCGACCTCGTGGAGTATCTCGCGGGAATCGGCGATGACGGTGTCGTCGCAAACCAGGGTGGGCACCGTGCCACCTGGATTTAGATGCATATACCACGGCTTGTAGGTCTCAAACAACGGCGGGCCGGCCACGGCGACCCGGGGCTCAAACGCGACTCCCTTCTCGACGAGTACGAGGCGGGCTACCTGCGAATAAAACGAAGGTGGTGCGTGGTAAAGCGTTGTTTGAGGTTTTTGTGTTGGTGCCACGCGGGTCAACAATACTCGATGGGCACCTGGAATTTCATGATGTTGCAACCAAATTAATTGAGAGAGCGGCTGCGCAGGCCCGAGCTTGGCGGCCTGTCGTCGCAAGCAGTGCTTGTACTTTTTGTGCGGTAGGGGACCGGAGGCCCCATGTGAACACACTTTGGCCAACAGTGGCGTCGTGCGGCTGGTATGGGGGCACCAAACCATGTTTGGCTCTTGCGTCAGGCCACGGGATTTGACAATAAATCGAGCCTGGCTACATCGAAGTGTAGGACCGAGACTACCTTGGCCGAGCCCAGCCAACTTTTCAACCGACCGCGCGCACAAGGAACACATATGAACGACAGCAGCAAAAACAGCCCTCACAGCTCAGCTGGCCAATGCCCGTTTGGGCACGGCGCAAACACCCAGGTCTCAGCTGGGGTCGAGCAGTGGTGGCCGACAACGCTCAACCTCGACATCCTCCACCAACACGACCGCAAGTCCAACCCGCTGGGCGCCGACTTTAACTATCGGGAAGCCCTCCAAAAACTCGATGTAGCTGCACTCAAATCCGACTTGCATGCGCTCATGACCGATAGCCAGGCGTGGTGGCCCGCCGACTGGGGCCACTACGGTGGCTTGATGATTCGCATGGCCTGGCACGCCGCCGGGACCTATCGTATCGCCGACGGACGCGGGGGTGGGGGCACGGGCAACCAGCGGTTTGCCCCCCTCAACTCGTGGCCCGACAACGCCAACCTCGACAAGGCCCGGCGGTTGTTGTGGCCGATCAAGAAGAAGTACGGCAATCGCGTGAGCTGGGCCGACTTGATCATTTTGGCGGGGACGATTGCCTACGAGTCGATGGGGCTCAAAACCTTCGGCTTTGGGTTTGGTCGCGAGGACATCTGGCACCCCGAAAAAGATATCGACTGGGGGAGCGAAACAACCTGGCTCGGCGCCGAGCGTTACCGCGGAGAGGGGGAGGACCGCGAGTCGTTGGAGAACCCTCTGGCGGCTGTACAGATGGGTCTGATCTACGTCAACCCCGAGGGCGTGGGCGGTGAGCCGGACCCGCTGCGCACGGCCCAGGATGTGCGGCTGACGTTTGCCCGCATGGCCATGGACGACGAGGAAACCGTGGCTTTGACCGCGGGCGGCCACACGGTTGGTAAATGCCACGGCAATGGCGATGCCGGCTTGGTCGGCCCCGACCCCGAAGCGGCCGAGGTCGAGCACCAGGGCCTGGGTTGGGTCAACAAAAACGGCACGGGCGCAGGCCCAGACGCCATCACAAGCGGTCTCGAAGGCGCCTGGACAACCCACCCAACCCGCTGGGACAACGGCTACTTTCACATGCTGTTCAACTACGAGTGGGAACTCAAAAAGAGCCCCGCGGGGGCGTGGCAGTGGCAGCCGGTTGGTCTCAAGCAGGAGGACACGGCGGTTGGCGTTGCAGATACATCGAAAACGACCACCATGATCATGACCGACGCCGATATGGCGATGATCAAAGATCCGGCCTACCGGAAAATCTCCGAGCGTTTTTACAAGGATCCAGCCTACTTCTCGCAGGTATTTGCGCGCGCGTGGTTCAAGCTAACCCACCGCGACATGGGCCCCAAGGCCCGCTACTTTGGCCCCGATGTCCCGCAGGAAGACCTGCTTTGGCAAGATCCGGTTCCGGCCGGCAAGACCGACTACGATGTCGAAGCCGTCAAGGCCGAGATTGCCAAGGCCGGATTGAGCATTGGCGAATTGGTTGCAACTGCATGGGACAGTGCACGGACGTTTCGCCACACCGACATGCGTGGCGGGGCCAACGGGGCACGGATTCGTCTGGCTCCACAAAAAGACTGGGTCGGCAATGAGCCCGAACGTCTAGCGAAGGTCCTTCGCGTGCTCGAACAGATCGCGGCCAAGACGGGCGCGAGTGTTGCCGATACAATTGTTTTGGCCGGCAACGTCGGGGTGGAGCAGGCTGCCAAGGCGGCCGGTGTTGATGTCTCGGTGCCGTTTGTGCCGGGGCGCGGCGATGCCTCAGACGACATGACCGACGCCGACTCGTTTGCACCCCTAGAGCCCGTACACGATGCCTACCGCAATTGGCTCAAGCACGACAGCGACGTGCGGGCCGAAGAGCACATGCTCGACCGGACCCACCTGATGGGCCTGACCGCTCCCGAAATGACCGTACTGATCGGCGGTATGCGAGTGCTTGGGGTCAATCACGGCGGCTCCAAACACGGTGTGTTCACCGAGCGTGAGGGGGCTTTGACGACCGACTTCTTCGTCAACCTCACGGATATGGCGAACACCTGGGTGCCGAAAGAGGCCGGCCTCTACGAGCTGCGCGACCGGGCCTCGGGCGAGGTCAAATGGACGGCGACGCGGGTCGACCTGGTGTTTGGGTCGAACTCAATTTTACGGGCATATGCGGAGTACTACGCCCAGGACGACAGTCGAGAGACGTTCGTCCACGACTTTGTCGCCGCCTGGGCAAAGGTCATGCACGCCGATCGGTTTGATGTATGATCGTGTTGTGAAGCGCTCGTGTGTCCTATGGTGCTGCATCTCGGTTGTGGGGTGCGGCACCGTCACCGACTACGAAAACGATGCCACGCGTATTTGCCTGACCCCGCCCCGAACAGCGGTGATGCAGGGAGCCGAGCCTGTCTATGCCTATGAGCAGGGAGACGTGCTCATGGTCAGAGCGGATTTAGATGTTTGTTACGCGACAGGCTGTGGTGAGGTGCAAGATGCCTCCTGCGACGTTGAGGTTGTCGACTCGACGATTCGGATAACAACGCGGTTCTCGATTTGGCAGCGCGAAGGGGGCAATTGCAAATCCGACTGTCGGTACGCCGAGGCAAGTTGCCAAACACCAGCGCTTACCGAACAGAAGAGTTATAACGTGGAGTTTGGTGAAGCTTCGGTCGTATTCGATGTGCCGAGTACCCGGGCGCAGCTGTGTTTGCGGCAGTGAGCCCGTGCTCGGCTCCTAGTTTGCAGGGTCCTCGCCGACAGATGTCGTCGTATATACATCGAATTGTGGGTGGCAGATTTTCGATTGTTCTGCAACAATGGAATTGTCCATGAATCGCACGACCCTATCACCCGTGTTTTTAACCCTCGTTTTGACCGGTTGTTCGAGTGTCTCCAACCCGCAAACCCAGTCGGCCGAGGCACAACTGCGCGCCAGTACGGTTATCTCGAACCCCGCCAAGGAGCTCGTGGGTAGGGGAACGTTTACCAACAATGCCGGCGAGTCGGTGACCTTGAGTTTTGTGGTGACGGGCTGTCCCGCGGGCGAGCACGGTTTGCATATTCATGCAGGTACAAGTTGTGGGAGCGACGGGAGCGAGGCGCTTGACCACTGGGACCCGCTGGGGGCAGGCGTTCATGGGCAAGTTGGCGAGGCGGCGCCGCACCACGCCGGCGATGTCGGGGTGCTGTCCTGTGGCGAGGATGGGAGCGGCTCGCTCACGATCACCACTGACGAGTGGACGCTGGCGGTTGGCGAGAGCTCCAACCCGATCGGTCAGGCGATGATTTTGCATGGGCTCGACGCCAAACAGCGGATCGGCTGTGGGGTCATCGCGGCCAATGGCACCATCGATCTGGTGGCGACGACCTTGACCCAAAACCCCGCAGCAGACATCTCGGGTACAGCACGGTTTGTCGAGGCGCCCACCGGCGAGGTCACGGTTGATGTCGAGTTGGCAGGGTGCCCCGAGGGCAGCCACGGTTTGCATATACATGCAGGTACGAGTTGTGGCCCCGACGGTCAGGAGGCTCAGGGTCATTGGGACCCGCACGAAGTTGGCGAGCACGGACAGGTCGGCGAGTCTGCGCCCCACCACGCGGGCGATGTCGGTGTGGTCGAGTGCGGGGCTGATGGCAACGGTAGCTTGAGCCTGACAACCGACGAATGGGTATTGTCTGACGGTGATTCCGAGTTAAACCCGGTGGGCCAGGCGGTTATCGTGCACGGAATCGACCCGGCAAATCGCGTGGCCTGTGGGGTGATCGAGGGGTCCTAAAAGCCTGTGGCTTGTCTCGACACGCCGTAATGTTGGAGACTCCAGTCCAGCTTTCGGTTCGCCAAACACATCGTCGACGCGCGAGAAAACCCGGGGTTCGTGCACGATGCCAAACTAGTTGTTTATACAATTTGGGTGGAGGGCCTGGGACTCGGCCTTCGCGCAAGTGATCTCCCCGACAAGATCTGTTTTGCCGGAGTGAGAAGCGCGGAATTTGGGCTCCAGCCGCGACAATCCACTTGCACTCGGGGGGCCGTGAAGGCACAAACAGCGGCCTGTCTATGACTTCGACGACCGCTGCCTACGATCCGATTCCCACGCTCGCCGCCGATCTGCAACTTCCCAAGCCGGGGGTGACGGCTGTTGTGTCTCTGCTCGCCGGCGGAGCCACGGTGCCGTTTATTGCCCGCTACCGCAAGGAGGCGACCGGCGGGCTCGACGAGGTTCAGATCCGCCAAATCGAGGAGCGACGCGCCTACCTTATCGAGTTGCAAAATCGCCGCGAGACGGTGCTTTCGAGTATCCGCGAGCAGGAGAAGCTCACCCCTGAGCTCGAACGCAAAATCAATGAGTGTACATCGAAGTCGGCGCTCGAAGATCTTTATCTGCCCTACAAACCCAAACGTCGCACCCGTGGGATGATCGCGCGTGAGCGGGGGCTGCTGCCGCTGGCAACGTTGATTTTGCAACAACCCGGCAGTGGCGACCCTGAGGCTGAGGCCGCAAAATTCGTGAACCCCGAGCGCGAGGTCAAAGACGCGGCAGCGGCCCTCGCAGGCGCCCGCGATATCGTGGCCGAGAAGCTGGCCGAGCGTGCAGATATTCGGGCGATGGTCCGCGACACCTACATGCGTGACGGTGTTGTCCGCTCGAAGGTCGCGCTCGGCAAGGAGGGGGCGCCAAGCAAGTTTGAGCAGTACTACGCGTTTGAAGAAGCTGTGGCGACGATCCCCTCGCACCGGTTTTTGGCGATCCGTCGGGGCGAGGCCGAGGCGTTTTTGCGGGTGCGGATTTGGGTTGACCCCGAGGTTGTCGCGCCACGGATCGCCCACATGGCGGGGCTCGACCGGCGCTCGCCGTTTGCCGAGCAACTGGCCAAGGCCAGCTTAGATGGGCTCAAGCGCCTCCTCGGGCCGAGCTTGGAAACAGAGCTGCGGGTCGAGTTAAAGATGCGGTCCGATCGCGAGGCGGTCGAGGTGTTTGCCCGCAACCTCCGGACCCTGCTGTTGGCCCCGCCGTTGGGCGGCAAGCCGGTTGTCGGCATCGACCCGGGCATTCGCACCGGTTGCAAGTGCGTGGCCGTCGACGCGACCGGTAAGTACCTCGAGAGCATGACGTTTTTTCCGCCGTTTGCCCGCAAGTCGAAGGCTGGGGCAGGGGGTCGGGCCGAACATGAGTTGCGGGCATTTTTGTGTAAATACAAACCCCAGGCGATCGCGGTGGGCAACGGGACCGCGGGGCGCGAGACCGAGGCATTTGTACGTGCAACGGTTAAGGCGAGCAAGGGCCAGGGCTTTGACGATGTCGCCATCGTTGCGGTCAATGAGGCGGGCGCGAGCGTTTACAGTGCCTCGACCGTGGCCCGCAAAGAATTCCCCGACCTCGATGTCACGATCCGGGGTGCGATTTCCATCGCCCGTCGGTTGCAGGATCCGCTCGCCGAACTCGTGAAGATCGAGCCCAAGGCGATTGGCGTGGGACAGTACCAACACGATGTGTTTCAACGGCTGTTGGAGCGAAAACTCGACCAGGTTGTCGAGAGCTGCGTCAACCATGTCGGTGTCGACCTCAATACTGCGAGCGCACCGTTGTTGTCGCGGGTGTCGGGTATTGGCCCGCGGGCGGCCCAGAGCATTGTGGCGCACCGTGAGGCACAGGGGGCGTTTGCCAGCCGCGATGGCTTGCTCAGCGTCGCCGGGATTGGCCCGCGGACGTTTGAACAGGCCGCCGGGTTTTTGCGGGTGCGCGGGCAAAATCCGCTCGACGCATCGGCCGTGCACCCAGAGCGGTACCCAGTGGTTGGGCGGATCGCCGAGGACATGGGGGTGGATGTGGCCTCCCTCGTTGGTAACACCCGGCTGGCAGGCAATATCGAAGTTTCGCGTTATGTCGCCGAGGGGCTCGGAGAGCCGACTTTGCGCGACATCGTGGAGGAGCTCAAGAAGCCAGGTCGAGATCCGCGTGAACGCTTTGACCCGCCAAAATTTCGCGAGGATGTCACGTCGATCGACGACCTGCAGGTCGGCATGAAACTCGAGGGGGTCGTCACCAATGTCACCGCCTTTGGAGCATTTGTCGACATCGGTGTACATCGGGATGGATTGGTCCACATTTCACAGTTGGCCGACCGTTTTGTGCGTGACCCCCACGAGGTTGTGAAAGCCGGTGATCGTCTGCGTGTGCATGTTTTGGAGGTCGACCACGAGCGTGGCCGCATCGCCCTAAGTGCCCGCAAAGAGATGTCCTCAGGGGCAGGTAAGGGAACGCGCCCAGGCGCGCCCAAGCAGGGGCGAGACAAATCGGGGCAAGGGCCACGCCAAAATCACAGCCAGAGGCAAGGCAAGGGCTCCAAGGGCGGGAAACAAAGTGGTGGTTTTGCCAACAACCCGTTCGCACGTTTGCTCAAATAAGGTGCATGGTGCGAGCTTCACCGGCGTGAAGCTGGGTTCAGGTCCGCCACGATGAAGTGGATACACACGCCGGCATAACGCTGTAGCTGTGATACCGTCGCCGGGCTGATGTCCGACTCGCAACCTGCAATTCGCGCCCATTACGCCAAGGTAGCCCTCAAACGGAGCCGAGCGATTCCCGGGGGTAAAGGTTCCCTCATCCGCGAACGCATCGGCGAGGAGCAAACGACACGCGTGCGCAAGGCATCGTCCCTCGACTGGCTCCCTGTCCCGCTCACACTCGACATCTGTGATGCCCTGCTCATGGTTTTGGGCGAGGAGGGGGCCCGCAACTTTTGGGCCGAGCTGATGTTCGACAGCTACGACCGCGGGTTACTCAAACCCCTCACAACCATGGCCCGTGACGGGATCGAAGGGGCAAACGGACCGGCAGCCCTGCTCAAGATGGCCCCGCGAGCCTGGGCTCTATCTTCGCGTAACTGCGGGGAGATCAAGCTGGTCACCGCTCCCGGTACCAGTGAGTTGCAGATGTCGAGTACCAGCTTGCTACCCATGATCCTGCGCAGCCGCGGGTTTCACTGCGTATTTTGGGGGGCGTGCCGGGCCATGCTCGACCAGTTTCGGACCAATGGCACGGTCGAGATCTTACGTGAGGGCAGCGGCGCAGACATGCAGCTGATCTATCGCGTGAGCATGTCGTGAGTGGGCGATAACCCAATTTTATGCATAGGCAAGTATAATAGTTGCTTGTGCAAATTACGAGGAGCTTCGATACCGTGGGCGTGTTGAAGTTTCCGCTGGAACCGGTGATACTGCGCGAAATGGAACCCCGGATCAGCATCATCACCCTCGGCGTCCGCGATTTACCCCGGGCAATTCGGTTTTATCGTGACGGGCTCGGTCTGCCGACAACCGCGGCCGAAGACGCCTCGATCGCATTTTTTAAGACTGCAGGTACCCGGTTTGCGCTGTACCCGCGCGAACAACTCGCGCGGGACATCGCGCCAGACCTTTCGGTCAGCGACGGGTTTGGTGGGATCACGCTCGCTCACAATGTCCGCCAAAAATCCGAAGTCGATGCGATCTTGCAGCGGGCGGCAGCGTCCGGAGGGCGAATCGTCAAGCCCGCTCACGATACTTTCTGGGGTGGATACAGCGGATATTTTGTCGATCCCGATGGCTATCACTGGGAGGTCGCATGGGGTCCGATGTTTTCTTTTGATGACCGCGGCGAACTGCAGTTCGATGACTGAGCTAGGCAGTCCGTGGGTTTTCTCGGCGGGCCACCTCGGTTGCCGTTTTCACCGAGGTTAGGCCCCGTGAATCTTCCAGCAGCACCACGACAGCTGCGATTCGTGACCCAACCTCGAAAAATCTTCTGCGCGAGACGGCGCGAGAAAAACCGCAGGCTGCTAGGCAGAAGCGTGACGCTCGCCAAGCGCCGTGATAATGTCCGCAAACGTACAGGAGACATGATGCTCAAGCGCTCTCTCATCATCGCTTCGCTGCTCAGCTTTAGCTTGGCCGCCGACGCAGGTTGCAAGAAGAAAGAAACCAAACCCCCGGTCGAGGACGACGAGTCCCTGGGCGGTGACAAAGACGAAACCCCAGCCGGTGTCAGTGAGGACAACGAGGACGACCTGGTGTCCTACGCCTCGGCCGACGACACTGAAGGAGAGGGCGAGCTAGGCGAAGAAGACTCTGGCGAACCGGCCAAGAAGGTCGAACGACCCGAGGTCAAAGAGGTTTGCAAGGGTCGCGGCAAAAAACGCAAGTGCAAGATGGTGGACAGCAATCCCAAGCTGTCGGCCTCGCTCGGTGTCAAAGCGCTGATCAAGGGCTACGAATGGGGCATGGGCCCCGAGGCTGTGCTGGCCCAGCTCTCCAAGAAGATCGAGCGCCAGTACGCCAAAAAACAAAAGAAAACCTCCGATCCGATGATGCAGGACCGGAACCGCAAGTGGAAACAGGAGCAACTCAACGAGCTCAAGAAGGGGCACGTCAAGTTCACCAGCGCCTCCCGCCACAAGTGGGGTGTCAGCCTCATCCAATACGATTTTGAGGATGACAACGGCGAGGAGATGGTCTGGATCCGCGACGGGACCCTGCGCAAGTTTTACTTCTTCAAAGATGGCGGGCTGTGGAAGATCGTCTACGCCTTCAACACTGAGAAGTGGCCCGGCAAGACCTACGAAGAGGTGACCGAAAAGACATTCAAAGAATGGTTCGGCATCAACCCCGAAGAGAAGGTCAAACAGGACCCGAAAACCGCCCGTCCGCTACTGCGCTACAACGAGTGGACCTCGGAGAAGGACGAGAAGATTCGTACCTTCAACCAGTCGGCTGTCCACGGCGTGTACGTGATTTCGGTGGTCGACGGCAACATCGAGACTTCGATTGGCGAACGCCTGCCCAACATCAAAGAGGACGAGAAGTTCAGCGACGATGTCGGTGACGTGCTCGGCGGCTCGGACGTTGTCTATGATGAAAACGGCAACATCGTCGAGGGAACGCCCGACCCCGTCGAGGAGTAACCTCCCAGGCCAGATAGGCCGACAAGTAAAGGCGCCAGGGCACCCGCTCTGGCGTTTTTTGTTTGGCACCAAGGTATATGCAGATCAGCTCAAACCTCGCGTTCGACCTCGTGATTTTGATTTTGGGATGGCTGTTAGGTCAGATCATTTTCTCGGCGTACGAGGCCCATGTGCCCGGTTGGCGCAGACTTGGTAAATTTGCTGTACTTACAACCATATTGATGTGTGTCCATATGGTTTTTGGCCGCGCGAGCTTCTACGGCTGTCTTGTCGCGCTCACCCTAGCGATGGCCGTGCTTCACGGATGGTGGTTTCACTGGCGGCATGGGGTGCACTGGCGGCGGGCTGAGCCGCGGCACAAGTACTGGCAGCTCATTGGGTATACGCCGCCCAATCGCTGGCCGTGAGTCGCGGGGCTTACTCGGTCAACAACACCCGGGCGAGTCCGGTGGCAACGGCAGTCTCGGTGCGCTGAACCCAGGGGCCAAGGCCTACGGGGGCAAAGCCGTGTGCCCGTAGCAGCTCGACTTCGGTTGAATGAAGACCCCCCTCAGGGCCGATGACAAGGCGTGCGGGGCCGGTTTTACCGGTGGGCTTGCTGACTGCCGCGCGCTCACCCGTCCATGCAAATAGGTCCCAGCTGTCAGCGTGTGGTTGGGTGCAGGCTTCGAGGCTGGCTGGCCAAACAATGCGCGGCGGCAGTGGACGGCCGCATTGCCGCTGGGCAGCCAGCAGCACGCGGGCGATCCGTTCGTCCTTGGGCCGTCCCGCCTGGCTTCGCTGCATATGCACAATTGCGATCGTACTGGCACCGGCTTCGCTTGCCCGGGTGAGGGCGTCGAGCAATGCTGGGCCAGCCGGCGCCCCGAGAATAAGGGTGACCTCACGGGCAGGTTGTTGGCAGGTCAGGGGGGCGTCGAGCCGTAGGGTTGTTGCACGTGCATCGAGTTTGACAACCTCTGCCTGCCAAATACCGCCTTGGCCATCAAACACATCGATACGCGCATGCTGACGTGCGCGCCGCACCTTGCACAGGTAGTGGGACTCCTGGCGGTCGAGGACAAGCTCACCGCCAGCTTCCCAGGTGGCCTGCGCGGGGCCAAACACCCGTAGGCTCATGCGGGCACCCGCCGAAATACGAGGGCACACCAATCGCCCTGCTCGGGGCTGGCGACCAATTTGAACTCCGGCGTCTTGTAGGCCTGTGCCACCTCGCTCGCTTCGTCGGTCAAGATCCCGCTGAGCACCAAAAAACAATGGGGCGCGACGGTTGCCTTAATCGCGGCAGCGTCGGGGATCAGGACCTTGGGGCGGATGTTGGCGACCACCAGCGAGAACCCTTCGCCGAGGTCGAGGTCGCTGACCGTACCGGCAATCGCCTTCAGGCGGTCGCCGAGGCCGTTGAGCTCGGCATTTTCGCGGGTGGTGGTAGCGGCCTCGGGGTCGATGTCGACGGCGATGATGTTGTCGAGGGTGTCAAACAGGCGGGCAGCTGCCAGCGAGAGGATGCCCGAGCCGCAGCCTAGGTCGAGCATCGACAGGGGTGGGGCGTCGACTTGGTAATGGCGGTTGAGGATGCCAGCGAGGACCTCGAGGCACAGCCGTGTCGACTCGTGCAGGCCAGTGCCAAACGCCCGACCGGGGTCGATCACAACTTCGAGTTTTGGGTCGGACGGCGTGCGCTCGATCCAACTTGGGCGCAGCAGCAAGGTCCCGTCGCCAAACACCTGTGAGCGGTAAAACGTCTTCCAGTGGTCGCGCCAGCTGTCGTCGTTGTGCACGCTAGAACCGACTTCGAGTTGCAAACCGAGGGTGGGGGCGAGCTCGCTGACCCGGTTGCTCAGGTCGGCGACTGCGGCTGGTGTGGTGTAGACGATGAGCTCGGGAATTTCGCAGGCAAACTCGAGGGTTGTCGGGTCCCGGGTTTCAACCCCGCCGACGCGCGGGTCCTCGGCGACGACCGCAGCCAGGCCCTCTAGCCGGTCGAGAGCCGAGGCCGGGTCTTCGCCCGAAAAACATGCGGGTACAAGTGTGGCGCGAATCGTTGCCCAGGCAACATCCTCTGAATCAGTGTGTATACTCAATGGATTACCTCATTCGCTTGGCTGTGCCGAAGCCAAGTCACAGACTCGTGATTGTACAAGCTCAGGCGACGGTGTAGAATTGTCGATACAAATTTGCGGAAGGTCAGGGGGACATGGAGCAGTTCAACGGAGTGAAGGTATTCTCCGCCACCAAGGCTTGGGAGCGCGAGCAGATTAGCGAGCGGATCACGGAGTGGATCGCCAAACACCCCGACGCCAAGATCGTCGACAAAATCGTTACCCAAAGCTCGGACTCGGAGTTTCACTGCCTGACGATTACCCTGTTTTACCAGCGGTGAGTTCGTTGGAGTTTGTATAAGCAAAATCCGCCTCCCAGGTGGGAAGCGGATTTTCAAAACCGGGCGTTCGCTGAGGCTATTTGCCAAACAGGCTCGCCCGCATGAACTCGCGGTTGAGCGTGGCAATGGCGTCGAGGTTGATCTCCTTGGGGCAGGAGGCCGAACACTCGCCGTGGTTGGTACACGAGCCAAAGCCCTCGTTGTCCATGGTTTGGATCATGTTGAGGACCCGCTTGCCGCGTTCGACCTGGCCCTGGGGCATCTTGGCTAGGTGGGCCACCTTGGCGCCGACAAACAGCATGGCCGAGGCGTTGGGGCAGGCGGCGACACAGGCACCACAGCCGATACAGGCCGCGTAGTCGAAGGCCTCGTCGGCGTCGGCCTTGCCAATTGGAATCGCGTTGGCATCGGGGGCGCCACCGGTGTTGACCGAGACATACCCACCCGACGAGATAATCCGGTCGAATGAGCTGCGGTCGACCACAAGGTCCTTGACGATGGGGAAGGCCTTGGCCCGCCACGGCTCGATCGTGATGACATCGCCATCGTCGAATGAGCGCATATGCAACTGACAGGTTGTGGTGGCCTTGCGGGGGCCGTGGGGACTGCCGTTGATGACCATCGAGCAAGCGCCGCAGATACCCTCGCGGCAGTCGTGGTCAAAGGCGATTGGGGTTTTGCCGGTTTCGATAAGGTGCTCGTTGAGGACGTCGAGCATCTCCAAAAACGACATATCCGGGCCGACATTGGGCACGAGATGCTCCTCTAGGTGGCCGGGAGCGTCGGGGCCGGTTTGTCGCCACACACGAACGGTAATTTTCATCGACTTCGCCATCAGTCTGTCGCCTTACTTGTAGTTCCGCGTCGCCAGTTTGACGTACTCGAAGGAAAAGGGCTCTTTGTGGAGTTTGGGCGTCTTCCCCACACCTTGGAACTCCCAGACGGAGCCCCAACAGTAGTTTTCGTCGTCGCGCAGGGCCTCGCCATTGGCGGTTTGGTACTCCTCGCGGAAGTGGCCGCCACAGGATTCCTCGCGGGTGAGGGCGTCGTGGCACATGACCTCGCCAAACTCCAAAAAGTCGGCGACGCGCCCGGCCTTTTCGAGCCAGGGGTTGAGCTCTTCGCCCGAGCCGGGCACCCGAACCTCGCGCCAGAATCGGTCGCGCAACTCGGGGATCAGGCCAAGGGCTTTTTGCAGACCTTCACGGGTACGGGCCATGCCGCAGTGATTCCACATGATGAGCCCGAGCTCGCGGTGGAACGAGTCGACCGAGCGTTTGCCCTCGAGTGACAGCAGCTTGGTTGTACGTGCATGGACTCCCTGTTCGGCCGCCTTGAAGGCCGGGTGGTCGGTGGTGACCTTGCCCTTGTTGGCGGTGGCCAGGTAGTTGCCGATGGTGTACGGCAAAATGAAGTAACCGTCGGCCAACCCCTGCATCAGGGCGCTGGCACCCAGGCGGTTGGCACCGTGGTCGGAGAAATTGGCTTCGCCGATGACGTGCAACCCGGGGATGTTGCTCATGAGGTTGTAGTCGACCCACAAGCCACCCATCGTGTAGTGGACGGCGGGGTAGATTTTCATCGGCGTGCGGTAGGGGTTGTCCCCGGAGATCCGCTCGTACATATCAAACAGGTTGCCGTAGCGGTCGGAGACTCCCTTATCGCCCAGACGTTTGATTGCATCTGCAAAGTCTAGGTAGACGGCATTGCTGCCGGGCCCGTTGACGCCGCGGCCCTCGTCGCACACCAACTTGGCGTTACGCGAGGCGACATCGCGGGGGACGAGGTTGCCAAAGCTCGGGTATTTGCGCTCGAGGTAGTAGTCGCGCTCGGCCTCGGGGATGTCCTTGGGTGCTCGCGCGTCACCCTTTTTCTTGGGCACCCACACACGGCCGTCGTTGCGCAACGACTCGGACATGAGCGTGAGCTTGGACTGGTAGTGGCCGCTCACAGGGATGCAAGTGGGGTGGATCTGGGTGAAGCAGGGGTTGGCAAACCCGGCGCCGCGGCGATAGGCGCGGTACGTCGCGGTGACGTTGCAGCCCTTGGCGTTGGTCGACAGGTAGAAGACGTTGCCGTAGCCACCACTTGCTAATACAACAGCATCGGCCGCCCACGAGCGGACTTCACCGGTGATCAAGTTGCGGGTGACGATGCCGCGGGCGTGTCCATCGACCAACACGAGGTCGAGCATCTCGTGGCGCGGGAACATCTGGACGTTTTTGAGGCCAATTTGCCGCGAGAGTGCTTGATAGGCGCCGAGCAGCAACTGCTGACCGGTTTGACCGCGGGCGTAGAAGGTCCGCGAGACCTGGGCACCACCAAACGAACGGTTGGCCAACATGCCGCCGTATTCGCGGGCAAACGGCACACCCTGGGCGACGCATTGGTCGATGATGTTCACGCTGACCTGCGACAGCCGGTAGACATTGGCCTCGCGCGAGCGAAAGTCGCCGCCTTTGACCGTGTCGTAAAACAGCCGGTACACGCTGTCGCCGTCGTTTTGGTAGTTCTTGGCGGCATTGATGCCACCCTGGGCGGCGATGCTGTGGGCCCGGCGGGGGCTATCTTGGTAGCAAAAACAGCGGACGTTGTAGCCGAGCTCAGCCATGGTGGCCGAGGCAGAGGCCCCGGCGAGACCGGAGCCGACGACAATCACGTCGAACTTTCGCTTGTTGGCGGGGTTGACCAACTTCATGTCGAAGCGGTGCTTTTCCCACTTTTTAGCGATGGGACCAGAGGGAATACGGGCGTTCAGATCCATGTCGCGGATACTCCTGGGGCGACGCGTCGCGGGTCGGGGTTACAGGTGGACAAAGCCCAGCTGGACAGCGATCGGGAAGGAGATGTTGCCGAGCAGTACAAGCACGGCGATTTTGATACCCACCAACTTGAACAGGCCCCGCGAGTCGCGGTTGCTCAGGCCCAAGGTGGCAAACATGCTGGCGACTGCGTGGTAGAGGTGGAACATCACCGCGCAGTTACAGACGATGTAAAACAGGGCCATGGCCGGGCCTTGGAAGCCACGGACAAACATCGTGTAGGCGTCGTGGCGCAGCTCGCTGGCAGCCAGGGTGCTGGTGTCGAAGCCCTCGGGGACGCGAACCCAGACGTTGCCCTGCAACATCTCTTGGAAGTGGAAGTTTTCGGGCTGGATGAGACCGACGGTGAAGTGGCCCAGGTGCACGACGATGAAGATCAACAGGATGATGCCGGTGTGCATCATCAACTTGCCTGCGGCCGAGCTGGTTTGGGACTTGAGCGACGCCTCGTACTCGTTTTCGCGTGACTCGGCGTTGCGCATGGTCAGCCGCGAAGCCGCGGCGATATGGCCAGCGATAGCTCCGAGCATGATGAGGCGCAGCACCCACACGAGCTTGGTACTCTGCATCATCTGTGCATAGTCATTGAAAACCGTGGGCCCCAGATAAATCTGGAGGTTGCCCAGCATGTGGGCGACAACAAACCCCACGAGGACAAACCCGGTGGTGGCCATCACGAGCTTGAGGCCGATGGTCGAGTTCATCACCGCGAGCAGGCGCGAGTTGTTGGCTTGACTCATGGTTCGAGCGATCCGGCGGCTGCGTGGGGAAGAGGAGCGACCGCCTGTGCATGGGCAAATAGCACAGATCGCGGTGGCTGTGGCAAAAGTCGAAGCCCTGGCGAGCGGGCGATTTGCGCAGGCGCGGAAGTTGATCCATCAGCGACGTGGGGGACGCTTTGGCACCCGTGAATCACGTCAAACCCGACGGCCTAGGCGACCGCAGGTGCGGCGCGGTGATGTGGAGATTCTCAAATTTGGCTGGCTATCCGATCGCCCGACGGGCCCCGCGGACACCGGTGGATATGCAAGCGCTCACACAGACTTGGACATCGCATCGGTCGACGGGCAAGCGCGAGAACTTCGGCAAATGTTCACGGGTCCCATGGCAGGGCTGGTCGTGAAATGCCCCGAGTCGCCGGGTTACTTCGAGCGAGTGGAGTGGTCGTTACCCGCAATTTGATCTAACCTGGGCGCATGACGGCCATCGGACAAAAACTCCTCTCCGCGGCGCTCGCTCTCCCAGAGCCCGAGCGCCGGGAATTTGCCGAAGCGTTGTTGGATAGCCTTACCGCGGGCGAAGCACAAGCAGTTGAGAGCGAGCAGGCGTGGGCCGAAGAACTCCAGCGCCGGGTCGCTCAGGTTCGCCGCGGTGAAGTCGAGCTTGTGTCGTGGGAGCAGGTCAAGCAGGCGGGCCGCGAGTCCCTCTTGCGTTACCCGTGAAGGTCCGCGCGGGTTCTTTTGGACGTGAACTGGGCCTGAGCCATTTGCAGTAGCCCACTACAGCGTCATGTCTCAGGCCTCAGTTCACGCCCAAAAGCCCTCCGCGATCCTTGGCGCGAGACTTGGTTCGTCTGGCCCTGAGCCATTCGCAGCTTGGCGCGAGACTTCTTGGTTCGTTTGGCCCTGAGCCATTTGCAGTAGCCCACTTCAGCGTCATGTCTCAGGCCTCAGCTCACGTCCAAAAGGTCCGCTTTCACCCCGCGGCTCGACTCGAATATGTCGAGGCATTGGTCTATCTGGAGGACTGCCGCGGTGGGTACGGCGAGATGTTTGAGGGGGAAGTGTTCTTAACACTGGAGCAGGTGCGTCAGTTTCCCGAGAGCGGTGCTCGCCTTCCGACATGTCTCGAACTACCTGTACGAAAGTTTTCGCTTCGGCGTTTTCGTTACGACATCATCGCCGGCTGTCACGATGGTACAATCGTTGTCTATGCAATAGCTCATCGCGCACGAAAGCCGAGCTACTGGCGCGATCGCTTGGCTTTTCAGTGAAGGTTGAGCTCGGGCGCGGGTACCCAGCTGAGTTCAAAGTGACCGAGCATCACCGGGTCGTCCTGGCGCAGGCGGACGACTGCGTGGCTTGGGCCCTCGGTTTCGGGGCCTGGACGCACGCCGTTGGTGCTCGCCAAGTCGTACACGAGTAGCGACGACGAGGAGCCGTCGCGGGTGACCAGTGCATGTACACGGGAAAGGTTGCGGCCGGCCCCGGCCAGCGAGCAGCGGTCGCTGTAGCGGCCAATCAGCAACCCGCGGTTGAGCTGTTCTTCGTCGACTTCGAGGGTACGCTGGTTGTCGCGGTCGGGCTTGCCCTTGAGCGAGCGCAGCCGCAACACGCCCCAGGAGCGCGGCCTGGCATCGACGTGGACTGGGCGGTAACCGCCGATTTGCGCGACCGACGGTTCGGCCATTGCCGACTGGGCCAGGCGCACGCCGGCGCCGTCGGGACTGATGCCGGTGATGCGGCGAAATGCTTGGTCGATCGTGCCCTCGAGCAGGCGCTCCCCGGCACGGCCCCCCGGCAACACAAACATGCCGGTTTGACCAAATGTAAGTGCAACATGATCGAGTGCCGAAAACCCGGGCACGCGTTTGCCATCGGCGAGGACAATGCCGGCACGTCCGCCTAGGTCGTAGCCGCGCAGGCGCACCTGGTTGGCTCCATAGCGGGCCGTCAGCAGGATGTGGCGCAGGCTGACGCGACTGTCGTTGGGGATGGTCAGCGCGCAGCGGTTGTGGCGACCGATCACGAGGGCGTGGGGGAGGGACTCGCCCCGGCGTTGGATAACCTTTTGCGTAACCGGAAAACCGTTGCTGTCGGTGGCGACGATCAGGGTGTCGCCATCGCGGGTGTTCTTGACGAGGGCGGCCAAGATGTCGCGTGCGCGGGCGAAGGAGTCGGCGAGCTGAATCGGCCTGCGCTCGCTCCCCTGCGGATGTCTCCGAAGGGACTCTCCCGCATTGTCATCGCCGTAGTTGCGACCGCGGTGATCTGGGTCGTCCGGTTTGTGGCTCACGAAAGGGCAGACTAAGATAGAGGACCGTCGCACGCCACGTTAATCTGACCGCGCTTATTTCGCAGTTTGGCTGTGTAGCGAAGTGTGCGATTGAATCGTCGGCCGGCCGGTCGTTTTGTTCAAATGTTCAGTGTTCAGCCGGGCTCGTTCCCGATACCGTCCCTGCGCTCTCGAACAGGTACGCGCAGCGAGAGTGGCGAAAGAGAAGGGCATCATGTCGAACAACGAGATCACGACCATCCTCGGAAAAGGCAGTTCTTTTGAAGGGAAGCTCACGTTTGAGGGCACCGTTCGGATCGACGGCGAGTTTTCGGGACAAATCGATACCAAAGGCACGCTCGTGATCGGTCAAAGCGCACAGGTGACGGCCGAAATCAATGCCGCCAATATCGTCATTCAAGGCCGCCTCAAGGGCGAAGTGACGGCAACGAGCTCGCTCGAAATTCACGCCTCGGCCAAGGTCGAAGGCAGCCTGACGTCACCGAGCTTGATGATCGAAAAGGGCGCGGTGTTCGACGGAAGTTGCACCATGGGAAGCGCTTCCCGTTCCGTGGCCAACACCTCGGCACGGGCGAGCAAGCCGGCGCCATCTGCTCAGCGCAACGGCAAGGCTTCGCCGCCCCAGGTGACAGCCGCCGACTAGCGCCTGAGATCTACCGGTCTGCGTCGCTCGGTCACGCTTCGAGTGCGGGAAAGGGTGCCTTTCCTCACCGAATGTGCACAGTTTAGGCCGGTTGCATACTCCGCATGAGCCGGCAAAGAACTGGTCGATACGTCCGGTTCGCTAGCTTCGATAATTGCGACTCACCGCCGCATGGCAGTGGGTCGCATTGTTGCGTCTGCGGGCCTGCGACACGCTTCGGTTGCGATGAAACAGCTGGCCGCCTCACAGGGAATCCTCGGCTATTGGGCCGTGAGTACGGGGCATGTCGGCCGCCTCACACCCCTGAAGAGATATAGAGAAACGTGGTGGTTCTCGCTGTGCCGACTCACTTGCGTGCCCTCAACCGGCGCCACAAGGGGGGGCGCTGCCCGACCGAGGCGAGCTCAGACCATGGCAGCGAGCGATGAGCTGTGCACGTATGGCTTTCGCCGCCCTGTCGGCCCGGGCTGGCCGGGCGCTGAAACTGGATATGCCGCCGTTTTGATCGCTGATTTGCAAAGGACTCGGGTCGTTGACGCGGCTCAACCTGCGTGGTACGAGCGCGCCGCCTTACCGCTCCTAAGCAGCCAATCTTCTGCACTGGTTGTTAGTGGCCATCTGCGGCCCCTCAAGCGCCGCTGGCACCGAACCTGGCGAAAGGAACCATGGACCTCACCGCACTGATCTCAGCTGCCCCCGTCGTCGATATCGACGGTACAGCCTATATCCAGCTCGGGTTGTTTTTGCTGCTCATGGTGCTGCTCAACCAGCTGCTCTACAAACCATGGCTGCAAACCCGTGAACGCCGCGAGTTGGCGATCAACGGGACCGCGACCGCAGCCGAGCAACTTCGCAACCAGGCCGATACGCTGTCGGCCGAATACGAAGAGCGCCTGGCGAAAGTCCGCGAACAGGCGACCACCATTCGCAACGAGTCGCGCAACGTGGTCGAACAGGAAAAGACCACGCGGATCTCCGACGCCCGAACCCGTGCCGCCAGCGAGCTAGAAGCCGAGCGTGCCCGCCTCGCCGCCGAGGCCACAGCCGCCCGCGAAGCCCTCACGCGCCGCGTCGACGAGCTCGCCCAACAGGTCGCCAACAAGATCTTGGGGAGGGGGATGTGATGTACTTGCAAAAAGCACACGCCAAACTCCTTGCATATGCAGCACCCGTGCTGCTCGCACTTTCGGGCAACGTTGCATATGCATCGCCGGCCGCCCACGGAGAGCACCACAGCTTCGACCTGGTGACCTTCTTGTTTCACTGGCCCAGCGAAGCCGACCCGCGGATCGGGTTGGTCTACACGGTAGCCAACTTCATCGTCCTGTTGATGCTGATCAACCGGCTCGTCTACCGCAAGTTGGTCCGCGAAAACGCCGAGCGTCACGAGCAGATCAAAAAAGAACTCGCCGACGCCAAACAGGCCAAGATCACGGCTGAAGGGCTTGTCAGCGAGTTCACCGGCAAGATCGCGTCGCTCGAAGAGGAGACCCGCAAGATCCTCGACACCGCGCGCACGCAGGCCGAGCGCGACCGTCAACGCGTTGTTGCCGAGGCCGAAGACGAGGCCGCCAAGATCCTGCAGGCCGCCCGCGACAGTGCGCGCCGCGAAGCCGAGTCGCGCCAGGCCGCGATCGAACGCGAGATCGTCAGCCAGGCCATCACCAAGGCCGAGGCCATCCTCAAGACCCAGTTCTCAGACAACGACCACCACCGATTTGTCGACAAGTTTGTCAACGACGCGGCGGATGTCTCGTTCACCGGAGGCCAGGCATGATTCCCGGATCGCTTGCACGCCGCTACGCACGGGCGCTGATTCAGCTCGCCCAATCGCCCACCCAGCGCGAGCTATTCGCCCGCCACTTGGGATCGTTTGTCGACGCCTACACAACGTCCGACGGCATGGGCTCGACCCTTGGTGCGCTCCTCGAAAGTGAGCGGTTCTTGCCGAGCCAACGCCGCAAGGTCCTCGAGGTCGTGTGCCAGCGCCAGCGCCTCGACCCAATGGTCGGCCGGTTTCTCGACTTCGTGCTCGAGCGCGGACGGATCAAGGGCATCAAACAGATTTATCGCCACTACACCGAGCTCAACGACGAGATCGCTGGTCGCCTCAAGGCCGAAGTTATCTCGGCGCGTCCCCTCGGCTCAGCGGCGATCGCCCGCGTCAAGGATGCCCTCGAGCGTTCGACCGGCAAGACGATCGTGGTCGAGTCCTCGGTCGACCCCACTCTCATCGGAGGCGTCGTCGCCAAGGTCGGTAGCACCGTCCTCGACGGCAGTGTCCGAACCTCCCTCGCAAACCTCCAAACAACCCTTCGCGGCAATTAAACACCGCACCATCAACACCTAGGCAACGAGCTTTCGCATGGAAATCAGAGCCGACGAAATCAGCCGGATCATCAAAGAGCAGATCCAGGGCTACGAGACCAAGGTCTCGATTGAAGAGACCGGGACTGTGCTTACCGTGGGTGACGGGATCGCCCGTGTGTACGGCCTCAAAAACGCCATGGCCGGCGAGCTGCTCGAGTTCCCCCACGGCGTCCGCGGGATGACGCTCAACCTCGAGGAAGGCAACGTGGGTGTCGCCCTCCTCGGTAAGGACCACCTCATCAAAGAGGGGGACGTCGTCCGCCGTACCGGCAAAATCATGAGTGTCCCCGTCGGCAAGGCCATGATCGGCCGTGTCGTCAACGCCCTCGGTCAACCGATCGACGGTGCCGGACCCATTGAGACCGACGAGTCCCGCGAAGTCGAGATCAAGGCCCCCGGCATCATCGCCCGTAAGTCGGTCCACGAGCCCATGCAAACGGGTCTCAAGTCGCTCGACGCGATGGTCCCGATCGGCCGTGGCCAACGCGAGCTGATCATCGGCGACCGCCAGACGGGGAAGACCGCCATCGCCGTCGACTCGATGATCAACCAAAAAGGCCAGAACATGATCTGCGTCTACGTGGCGATCGGGCAAAAAGCCTCGACCGTTGCGATGGTTGTCGACCGCCTCCGCCGCGAAGGCGCCATGGAGTACTCCATCGTCGTCGCCGCGACCTCGTCCGAGTCGGCTCCGCTGCAGTTCCTGGCCCCGTACACCGGTGTCACCATCGGCGAGTACTTCCGTGACAACGGTGGCCACGCCCTGCTGATCTACGATGACCTCTCCAAGCAGGCCGTCGCCTATCGCCAGCTCTCGCTGCTGCTGCGTCGTCCGCCCGGCCGCGAGGCGTACCCCGGCGACGTGTTCTACCTGCACAGCCGCTTGCTCGAGCGCGCCTGTAAGCTCTCCGACAAAGAGGGCGCCGGTTCGCTGACAGCTCTCCCGATCATTGAGACCCAGGGTGGTGACGTTTCGGCTTACATCCCGACCAACGTCATTTCGATCACCGACGGTCAGATCTTCCTCGAGAGCGACCTGTTCAACAAAGGCATCCGCCCGGCCATCAACGTCGGTCTGTCGGTGTCCCGCGTCGGTGGCTCGGCCCAGATTCCGGTGATGAAGAAGTTCGCCGGTCCGCTGCGTACCTGGCTGGCCCAGTACCGCGAGCTCGAGGCATTCTCGGCATTTGCCTCGGATCTCGACGCCAGCACCCGCGCCACCCTCGAGCGTGGTCAGCGATTGGTCGAGCTGCTCAAGCAAGATCAGTACAAGCCGTTGCACGTGTCCCTGCAGGCAGCTTCGGTCTATGCCGGTACCAACGGTTTCCTCGACGACGTGCCGCTCAAGCAGGTCCGCGACTACGAGGCCAAGTTCCACGTTTGGCTCAAGGACAACCGTCAAGCCCTGCTCGACGATGTCGTCAACGCCCGCAAAAAAGATGCGGTCAAGCAGGTCGGTAAGGGTCTCGAAGAGGCCTGTGCTTCCTTCACGACGATCTACAAGCGCGACAACAACCTCTAATCAGGTCCGCGTTTCCCACACGAAAGTCGCCCGATGGCCAACCTCAAGGAAATCCGCAAGCGCATTAAGACGGTCAAGAATACGCGCAAGATCACCTCGGCGATGAGTCGTATCGCCGGGGCTCGTCTGGCGCGTGCGCAAAATGCCGCCAAGGCGGCACGCCCCTACGGAGAGCGTCTCGCCGAAGTCGTTGCGGGCCTGATGGGCAGCCTCGACGATGGTGGCTCGCTACACCCGCTGCTCGAAAAACGCGACAACGTCAAGCGGGTCGGACTCATCCTCATGACCGCCGATCGCGGTTTGTGTGGCGGCTTCAATACCAAGGCCAACCGCGCGGCCAAGAAGTTCATCCTCGAGCAGGAAAAACAGGGCCGCGAAGTTGTGATCATTACCTGCGGCAAGAAGGGCAACTCCTTCCTGCGCCACGCCGAGTTCGACGTGTTTCGCCACCACGATGCGCCAACCCTAGAGACCGTGGTGTCGTCGGCCAAGGCGATCGCCACCGAGGCGAGCACCATGTTCACCGCGGCCGAGGACGACGCCGAGGTCCAACGGGTCGACCGGTGGGTGTTGGTCTACAACTACTTCAAAAACGCCTTGACCCAAGAGATCCGCACCGCCCCGGTGCTGCCGTTTCCCGAGCCAGAGGTCGGCGAGCCGGCTCTCAGCCCGGTGTTTGAGCCCGAGCCAAAAAAGTTGCTCGAGCATCTTTTGCCCGTCGCCCTGGAGTCGCTGCTCCAACAGGCGATGTTCAACTCGATTGCCGCCGAGCTCGCTGCCCGGCGGATGGCGATGGATTCCGCCACTGACAACGCATCCGAACTCATCGACGACCTGACCCTCGAATTCAACCGCGAGCGCCAGGCTGCCATCACCAAAGAACTCATGGAGATTATCGGCGGCGCCGAAGCCCTCAAGGGCTAATCACGGCGCAGCTTCACTCTCGCTTCCCACCCCCCAGGAGTCCTCGCTTCCATGGCTACGACGCGTAAATCTGGTCCTCTGCTGTCCACTCCGACCTCCTCGTCGCTGTTTAGCACCGGGTCGCCGCTCGCGGGTAAACCCGCCGCCGGTGCCGGTGCATCTACAACGGTTACGTCCACCGGCAATGTCGGTCGGATCACCCAGGTCATCGGCCCGGTCGTCGACGTCGAGTTCTCGGGCAAGCTGCCCGAGGTCAACTCGGCCCTCACCATCTCCAACCCGAGCCTGGGCGATGAGCCCGACAACCTTGTTGTCGAGGTCGCGCTGCACTTGGGTGAGCACACCGTGCGCACCATCGCCATGGACACCACCGACGGTCTCGTCCGCGGCATGGAAGCCCGTGACACGGGCAAGCCCATCATGATGCCCGTGGGCAAGCCGGTGCTCGGCCGGATCATGAACGTCACCGGCAACCCGGTCGACGAGCGCGGTCCGATCGAGGCTCAGGAGTTCCGCCCGATTCACCGCCAAGCTCCGCCGTTCACCGAGCAGAGCACCAAGGTCGAGGCCTTTGTCACTGGCATCAAAGTCATCGACTTACTCGCACCGTACCGCCGCGGTGGCAAGATCGGCCTGTTCGGGGGCGCCGGCGTCGGCAAGACCGTGCTGCTGATGGAGCTGATCAACAACGTCGGTAAAAAGCACGGCGGTTACTCCGTGTTTGCCGGTGTCGGCGAGCGTACCCGTGAGGGCAACGACCTCTACTTCGAGATGATCGAGTCGGGCATTATCAAAGCCGACTGGAACGAGGAGACCCGCGAGGTTTTCAGCGTCGATTCCAACGCCAGTAAGGTCGCCCTTGTCTACGGTCAGATGAACGAGCCGCCCGGTGCCCGTGCCCGCGTCGCGCTCTCGGGCCTCACCCAGGCGGAGTACTTCCGCGACGAGATGGGCCAGGACGTGATGTTGTTCGTCGACAACATCTTCCGCTTCACCCAGGCCGGCTCTGAAGTTTCGGCCCTTCTCGGCCGGATCCCCTCCGCCGTCGGTTACCAGCCGACCCTGGCCACCGAGATGGGTGTGCTTCAGGAGCGGATCACGACCACGACCAAGGGCTCGATCACCTCGGTGCAGGCCATCTACGTCCCCGCCGACGACTTGACCGACCCGGCCCCGGCAACGACCTTTGCCCACTTGGACGCCACCACGGTGCTCAACCGTGCTCTCACCGAGATCGGCATCTACCCGGCCGTCGACCCGCTCGACTCCAACAGCACGATTCTCACCGCCGAGATCGTCGGCGACGAGCACTACAACGTCGCCCGTCAGGTCAAGCAGTTGCTGCAGCGCTACAAAGAGCTGCAAGACATCATCAAGATCCTCGGTATGGACGAGCTTTCGCAAGAGGATCAAGACGTCGTCAAGCGTGCCCGTCGCGTGCAGAAGTTCCTCAGCCAGCCGTTCGACGTCGCCAAGGTGTTCACCGGCGCCGACGGTAAGCAGGTCGACCTCAAGGACACGATCAACTCCTTCAACGAGTTGCTCACCAACGACGAGTACCTCGACTGGCCCGAGGAGTGCTTCTACATGGTCGGCGGAATTTCCGAGGCCAAGGCGAAGTACCGCAAGCTCGAAGAAGAACTGCGAAAGGGAGCCTAGTCCATGTCCGGCAGCATCTCACTTCAGATCCTCACCCCACTCGGAAGCGCCGTGCCGCCAGCCGAGGGGTCCAAAGAACCACGCGAGAGCGTCGAGGTTCCGGGTGTCGAGGTGCCGGGCCTGTACGGCGAACTCGGAGTACTACCCGACCACGTCCCGTTCATCACGCCAGTGGTGCCAGGCGTGGTCCGCTACCGCGAGGGTGAAACCTCCGAGCGGCTAGCCGTCGGCGCGGGCTTTGTCGAGGTCACCGAAGATGGTCGAGTCGCCATCATGATCGAACGCGCCGTACGATCAGCTGATGTCAAAGTCGCCGAGGTAACAGCGCGACTCAAAGAAGTGACCGCCGAGCTCGACAAGAAGACCGATGCTATCGATGCGCTTGAGCATCGTAAGCTGGCCAATGAACAAGCGTGGCTAGAGGCCCAGTTACGAGCTTCTAATTAAGCCTTCGTTGGGTGCGCGGGCTATTTTGGCCGAGGGCTGGCCCGAAGAGACTTGCAGTAGGTTCCTACAGCGGCGTCTCTTCGGACTCAGCCCTCGGCCAAAATTTCTCCGCGAATTGTTGGGGGGCGGTGTCTACATTTCGATGGTTGGGTGGCGGTATCTCGAGGATTGGCCCGAAGAGACTTGCAGTAGGTTACGACAGCGGCGTCTCTTCGAACTCAGCCCTCGGCCAAGATTTCTCCGCGAATCGTTGGGGTGGGGGTGTCTACATTTCGATGGTTGGGTGGCGGACTAGCGGTAGGAGCGTCTCTTCGGACTGCGAACCTTTTGGTGTGGGTACGAGATTTCGGGGGGTGGGCGGAACCGTGTCCAGCGGCGTCTCTTCGGACTCAGCCCTCGGCCAAAATTTCTCCGCGAATCGTTGGGGTGGTGTCTACATTTCGATGGTTGGGTGGCGGTATCTCGAGGATTGGCCCGAAGAGACTTGCAGTAGGTTACGACAGCGGCGTCTCTTCGGACTCAGCCCTCGGCCAAGATTTCTCCGCGAATCGTTGGGGTGGGGTGTCTACATTTCGATGGTTGGGTGGCGGACTAGCGGTAGGAGCGTCTCTTCGGACTGCGAACCTTTTGGTGTGGGGGGACGAGATTTCGGGGTGTGGGCGGAACCGTGTCCAGCGTCTCTTCGGACTCAGCCCTCGGCCAAAATTTCTCCGCGAATTGTTGGGTGGGGGTGTCTACATTTCGATGGTTGGGTGGCGGTATCTCGAGGATTGGCCCGAAGAGACGCCGCTGTAGGTTACACAAAAAAACGCACGCCGGTGGCCCGGTCGAACGAAGTGGACGCAGAGGCGACGACCGGCCGCGACTAGGAGATGCGCGAGTTGTTTGCGCACGTGCGACCGAGCGAGCGGACTAGTTGTACAATCAATGAAGCTGCGGAGTTTGTCCATCTTGGTCCAGTGGCACTCGGATTTGCTGCGTGCATCTTGAGCAGCGGAAGGTGACATGGTCCTGTTCCAGTTTGTATCCGCCAGTTTCAGTTGTTTCCCCGGCAAACCGTTTCCTGCCGGCGGCATAGGCTGCACGTCGGGTGGCGTACAGGGCTTTGCGAAGGCGCGTGCTTTCTGCCCGTGGCGGCATCTGTGTTTCGGACGTCAAGCGGTCTCGACCTTGTTTGTAAGCACTCTTGGCGCGGGGCGGGGCATCCCGTTCAAACCGCCTTGTGTCGGTCACCTTGGCGAGGACATAACCAGCTTCCTCGGGCGTTAGGTAGCCCAGGTGGGTGATCTTGCGAATCCGTTGGCGCCCCGAACCGTCCGGGGACGGGCGGTGGACGACCTCGTCTGGCTTGTATCCACTCGCAGGTCGGCTTTCGAGCTCAAGACCGAAAAGTCCGACAATCCCGGGTACCGCGAATAGTCCGAGTACCAAGATCAACAGGAACCCGCGTCGTTTGTGTCGGGAGTTGAACCGGAGAGGTCCGCGCCCGAAAAACTCGGATGCCATGGACGGCACCCTATACGATGTCGACTGATCCGAAACGACTTTCAGTTGAAGTGCGCGGAGTTGAGCTACTAGCCGGTGAATGAATAGCAGCTGAGCACACAGGCTGTGTTCGGGATCGCCGAGGTCTTGCCGAGCTGGCGCGAACCTTTGGGTGGGTATCGTTCGCCGGTTTTGGGCACTCACCGGCTCTGGGCGTACTTTGTGTACTCCAGCGGCGTTTCTTCGGGCTCTGCACCCGGCCAAATTTCTCCGCGAGTCTTTGGGGGGTGTGGACTTAGATTGTGTTGCTTATACAAGCAATTCTAGCTGAGAATTTTGTATCAACAATTAACGACGTCAACTACTCGTTGAGATTCCGGTGTATACACAATTTCGTACATTCTGCTTGTTTCCGAGCATCGGTGTTTGGGGCATTTGCGGTTTGTGTGGCCCGTTGTGATAGATTCCGTCCGCTCGTGACCCCGCTGCAAGTACGGCAAGCCCTCGATGGTAACCGAAGCTCCCTGCGGGCGTTGGTCGACGAAATCCTCCCGGTTGTTCGGGTTGAAGTGGGTGTCGCCCTCACGCGTCGGGCCGCTGTCCAACGCCGTGACCCTCGCCAAGAGATCGACGACTTTACCCAGGAGGTGCTTGTCTATCTCCTCAAGGACCAGGGCAAGTTGCTGCGCACTTGGGATCCGGATCGCGGTCGCTCGCTTAAGAGCTTTGTTCGCCTGCTTACCCGGCAACGGGTTTCGCGGATCCTGCAGGGGTTTAAGGGAAATCCCTGGAGTCATGAGCCGACCGAACCCAGCGACTTTGATGCGGGGGTGGGCAAACCGCGGACTGACCAGGCTCGGCAGCTCGAGTCGCGTGAGGAGCTGCGGCTGTTGCTCGAGCGCCTGCGAGCCCGGCTCAATGAGCGTGGGTTGTTTTTGTTTCAGCTTATCTATGTCGAACAGCGGCCGATTAAAGAGGTGTGCCAGACAATGGGGATGACCCGTAGCGCGGTCGATGCTTGGAATTCCCGGGTTCGTAAACAGGCCCGGGAGCTGGCGAACACCCCATCTAAGCGGTAGCTAAGGTTCGGTCGCAAACGGATTAAAGTTTTTACGCGTGATTTCTCATCCCCGCCGTATAAGGACCTAAGCCATGTCAGATCAATCGCAACTCCCACCTGATGACCTTCTCGGGTCGTTGGGTGCGCTCGCCCGCGAGCAGGATGCGGAGCACCCTCGCGCGTGGGAAGAAGTGGTTGCTGGGCAGCGGTCGGTTGCGGACGTCCGTGCCGAGCGGGCCGATGTCGATGGGAAAAACGCCGAACTCTATGCCGAGTTGTTCGCGCCCGTGGCAGAGGATGAGCGCGAGCGCCTGACCGATCTACTTGCAGATGCACTTGCTTCGGACACGAAACCCGAGAGCTCGTCCAAGCCGATCTCCCTGGCCGCCGAACGGGAGAAGCGAAGCCGTCGACGCGGATGGGTCGCGGGTCTGACGACGCTGGCGACTGCGGCAGGTCTCGCATTTTGGCTGTTGCCTGGGTCGCCCGGGTCGTCCGGTGAGGGGGTAAATCTCCCGTCCTACGAACTCACGGTTCGCAACCGGACAGTCGAGGCCAAACGCTCGGCCGATACCAAATCGCAGGGACCCAACCGCTACCATCCCGACTCCGAACTCAACTGGGCACTCAATCCCCAGACCACACACGAGTACGCGGTTAAGCTCGCTGTGCTGCTCACACCGGTGGGCGGTGGTGAGGCCCAACTGCGCAAGCTCGAACGTGTGCAGGTACAACAATCCGGCGCGATTCAGGTGCGAGGGAGTGTTCAGGAGTTGCTCGGTCTCGACGACGGGGTGTGGGACGTGCAGCTGCTTGTGGGCCCAGCCGATTTACTGCCACAAACGCTCGAACAGGCACAGCGCCTCGTCGCTGACAAACCAGCCGGCATCGAAGTTGTGGCGCCCTATCGCCTGGAAGTCGTCGCCCGCTGAACCGAGCCTGTTGTTTGTCCAACGACATGACCAGGTTTTGTTGTTCGTACAACGACATCGGTGTGGGCGCGTCGTGGGTTGGTAGTAGCACAGCGGGCAGGGGACCTTGGCATGCGCATGCTTGCCCAACTGCTGCACGCGATCAGCCACGACGATGCCTCATCGCGGCACCTAGGCGAAGGCGACGATGGTAACGGCGAGGAGGCGGATGCGTGCAACACGATGTGTATCGCCGCAACCTGCGAAGACGGTCTGCAAAATGACCTCGAGACCGACGTCGACTGTGGCGGCGGTGTCTGTAACACCTGCGGCCTGGCCCGGGGGCTGCAACTTTGACGACGACTGTCTGTTGAGTAGTTGGCTCACACCGCTAGCGTCAGGGTTCCGTCGACAACCGTGATGGCATGTCCCGAAATTTTGACCCGACCGGCCTCGCGCACTTCGATGTCGAGTTCACCCCCGCGGGCTGAAACCTGCCGGGCTCGCAGGTTTTTCTTGTTGAGTTTCCGGGCCCACAGGGCGGCGAGCGTGCAGTGCAACGAGCCGGTTACCGGGTCCTCGTCGATCCCAAATTGCGGGGCAAAGTAGCGGGAGACAAAGTCGACATCGCCGGTATCGGAGGTGGCCGTGACCGCGACCCCGCGGGCTTCGACCCGGGCGAGGCTGGGGAAGTTGGGAGCGACTGCGCGAACCTGGGCCGCGGTGTCGACCCGCACAACCAGGTCTTCGCGGCCTTCGTAGACAGCTTTGGGCTTGCACCCGAGCGCCTCGATAAGCCCGGCAGGGGCCTTGATGCGGGTAGGCGGGTCGAGTGGAAAGTCGAGCGTGACAGCCCCATCGGGGCGGCGGCTACATGGCAGCAGCCCGTGTACACGTGTGTGGAAGTGAATCGGCATGCTGTGATCGACGCGCTTGGTCGACCACAGCACGTGCGCGCTCGCTAACGTTGCATGTCCACATAACTCGACCTCGCACACCGGGGTAAACCAGCGCAGGTCAAACGCCCCCGGGAGTTTCGGGCGAGGGACCACGAAAGCCGTCTCCGACAGGTTCATCTCCTGGGCAATTTTCCGCAACAATTGATCGTCGGGCCATGTCGCGAGCATGACCACGGCCGCGGGGTTGCCAGCAAATGGCTGACGCGTAAACGCATCGACCTGGAACAGAGGAGCTTGCATCCGTCGACAATAACGCACTTTGGGCGGTCGTGTTCAGCTGCATATGGAGACGGAGAGCCCAAGCCCTGTGACTTGCAGGGTAGATGTCTATACAAATTGAACCTTGGCCACGCGTGCGTGTTCAGGGCCGTCTGAAGTCTTCGAGTGTTTGAACACGTCCTCGGCTGCTGGTGTAGTGGAGCGCGAGGACCGGCTCGCCACGGTAGTGCGGCGACCCATGTTGCCAGGTCGTGTGTTGGCTGTGATGCTTCGTACTGGTCCCGCTGCCATCCGGTCGCAGCACCAGGCAGCTCGCCGGCCGCACCAGCTCAAATGCGGCGGGATGTCGCCACGCCAGCGCGTTCCAGACCTGTAAGTCTCCGGTTCGAACGATTTTGGCAAGCGACTCGAGCTCGCCAAACAACTCGCTACGCAGCTGTTGGTACCAGTCTCTCGGCAACCCGATCACGCCAGTTTGCAGGTAGGGTTTGGCAGTCGTCTCGGGAAACGCGGCAAACCTGGCCCGGTGGTGTGGCGTCGAGCGGAGGTACTGTGCGACCGAAAAGTCGTCGGCGACGAGCGTGAGTCGCTCGCCCACAAACCGCTCAAAAAATGCCGGTCGCAGGATGAGTACATCTGTATCGAGCAACAGGTACTGGCGGTGGGGCGGCACCATCGTCGGCAAAAACGGTTTGTTGCCGCTGGCCGCGAGTCCAAATGGGAGTTCGAGTGGGGGCGTAAGGCGCGGGCCCACGAGCTCTCGTAGTCTTGCCTCGGCATCGGCGGCGAGCGGGCCTAAGGGGACAAACCAGGCCCGGTCGGCCACGCCAAACTGCGCGAGTTGGGTGAACATCGCAGCCGCCTGCCCGATGTAGCGATCGCTTGTCGCCATTACGATCGCACAATCGGCCATCGCAGCACGGGGGCTCGTTGTGCTCTCACACGGCAACCGTCAGATGGTGGTCGAGCCCTACGCGTCACACAAGCTACATATGTGCACCGGGTACGCGTCAAAGCCCGCAGCTCTCGCGCGCCTCGATACCGGCACTACCCGATTTCCTGTTTACACGCGTACTCGATATCGATTTTGGCCTCGAAGTCATTTTGCACAAGTTCGCACGAGGACGGACACAGGTGCATGGTGTCGCCCTCGATATAGAAGTTGTTGGGCCCGCAGTTTTCCTTGTTGAGGATCTGCGTGATTTTGATGGGCTCCCCCATGCCCATCGGGGTGTAGTAAATCTCGATCGAGTTCGGGTCGATTTCAAAGTTGTTGGGCGGCATGGGAAGCGGGAACTCGCACGAGACCGCCGTGCCGGCCAGCACCCCCTGGGCGATCGACTGAAACACTGCGTCGTAGGAGCTGGTGTCGCACAGGGGGAAGCGCAGCGACTGTGTCAGCACACTCAAGGCCTGGTGCCCGGTACCCGGATTGGCCGCGCTTGGGCACGAGGCATTGGTCATCGGGTCGGTGGCGACATAGGGCTCCTCGGGGGGATCGTTGAAGGCCAGGCCGACGATCGAGTAATAGTTGTATTTACGAACAAGCGAGTTGCCAAACATCTCGGGGGACAGCGCGAGGAAGTCGGCATCGAACTGCTCTGCGGTATCCTGCCCGGCGTTGATCATGTCGAGGTCGTTATAGGTGATTCCGTTGTAGCTACACTCGATCCCATCGTCACTAATGGCGACGATGGTTTTGAGCGAGTCCTCGCGCAGCCACTGGCGAAACCCCATCTCGCCAAATTGGTCTTCGGCCGTCTCGGGAAAGTGTTCGAGCAGCTTGCACCACGGGTTGCGGCTCGCGATCGAGACGCTGTAGTGGTAGAACTTGCCCGGGTTGTGGACCGGTTGGGCCGGCGGCGTTTCGCAGCCTCCCTGGGGAATGCCGCTGAGCGGGGCCTCGATACACACGCTTTGCGAGCCGCTCCACGACCCGTGGCGGCTGACCATGATCACCCGGTAGTCGAGCCCGCTGTCCTCAAAAATCGCGGCAAAGTTCTGGTTGATGTTGTCCTGAACGCCCTTGATCTCCTCGCCCATGCTGTCGGAGTTGTCGATGACAAAGATGATGTCGACCGGCTTGACCATGATGTTGGCCTCGTAGCTCTGCATGCCGCACGGAGACGGCGGCAGCACACAGGTGCTCAGGCACTCGTCGTTGTCATCGTCATTGCCGTCGTCACACTCCTCCCCGGCATCGAGCATGCCGTTGCCGCAGGTGATGACCTTTCACCTGCGCCGTGGCCAGCTAGAGACTGCTAGCCCCAAAAATTCGTTAGGCAACCCGTCACAACCCGGCACTTTGCCAAACTCGCTGCCAAACCTCGACGGCCGCGGGTGAGGGTTTGCACAGGTTTTATATGTTCTATTGGTCAGGTTGCTTTTCGTCGACGACAATTTTGTGTGAAATGCGCAGTCTGAAAGTGAGCCTTTGGGTATCGACTCGGGATGGACCGGTCGCCGGGCCGGTGGTTTTGATGTGGCAAGGTTGCGAAGCTTGAGGTCGCGCTCAGGGGCAAGGGCGCACATAAAATTATTGTGTATACATTTTATTCGAGTGAACGCACCGAGGTTTGCCGAGCCTATTGGGCAAAGCTGGTAGGCGGGAGCGGACGAGCGACTAAACGCCACCAGGCGTCGTCGACATCTGTCAGTATCGCTACGCCAGGGATGTTGAGCAGACGAATTTGTAGAGCCTCGGTATTCGTCGCTAGCGTCAAGGCGAGTTCGGCGTGCTCACGGGCGAGTTCAGGTTGAAGGTCGACAAACGAAGCGACGATTGCGAGATGGAGGTCGATGCGGCCGTCAATGTCTTCAGGGCCGATGGCCGGTAGCACAAGCGCGGTCATACGGTTGCGTTAGGCTCGAGCAAACGCACCACTGGTCTCCCATAGTGACGCCCGCAGCCCCAGCAGGGTTCTTTGGATTGTCCGATTTCGCGGGCGTTGTGTTTCAATGCCGGCGAGAGCTCCAAGGACAAGCTCGCGGGTGTGGGCGTCGCGGCGGTGGTGGTGACCTGCGGATAACCAGACGCACGCTAGTTGGGGGAATAGAGCTTCCCCGAGGAGTCGGCGTAGATCGCCAGCAAGGGCCGGACGGGTGCGAAGAGTCGAGATATGGCCGGGAGAGCAGGTCGACAGGATCGCAACGCATCAATGGTTTCGCCTTCGACGGCGAGTTCGGCTAGATCGTCGAGCAGATGACTTCGATGGTCTGGGTTGTGCCGCCGCAGGTTGCCGAGTTGATGCCACCCCAGTTTGAGTTGCCGATGCACGGGCGGATGATGTAGTCCGGGTTGGGGCACGAGCAGTCGCCGTTGGAATCCTGGGCATTGAGTTCGAGGCCGCCGCCGCAGGGGCCGGTGTTCCAGATGCGGCCATTGCAGTTGACACCCACCAACGTCTGGTTTGTGCGCAGGGCTTGGCAGAGCTCGTTGGCCTGACTGCCGGTACACACCTGGCCGTTGTTGTCTTGGCTTCCGCGCAGTGTAATTGAGTTGTAGGTCGTGTTCTGGTCGATCGCGGCTTGGAACGCGACCCAGTCGAGGCACACCTGGCTGTTGGCCGGGGTTGACATGCCTTGCGTAAAACTACCTGTATAGACAACTTCTTGGACGTTGATCATACATGAGTTGCTGCAATCGTCATCGTCGATATCGTTGCCGTCGTCGCACTCTTCGACGCCGGATTGGACAAAGCCATCGCCACAGACGGCTCCGACACAGCCTTGAACACACTCGTCGGTGTCGTCCATGTTGCCGTCGTCACAGGCTTCCCCTGCGGTCATGTTGAGGACACCGTCGCCGCACACGGCTGCCGTACAGTCTTCGTCGCAGGTCTCCGTCTCACCGCCGCCGTCGCACTCTTCCACGCCTTCGAGCACAAACGTGTCGCCACAGGTCGCGTTGAGGCAGTTGGATGGGCACATATCGGTGTCGACGTCGTTGCCGTCGTCGCACTCCTCGTCCTGCTGGACGACCCCGTCGCCGCAGGCGGCTGAGGTACAGTCGTTGGTGCACTCGTCGTCGTTGACATCGTTGCCGTCGTCACAGGCCTCAACACCCTCTTGCACGAGACCGTCGCCACAGCTTGCTGGTGTGCAGTCGTTGAGGCAGCTATCGGTTTCGACATCGTTGCCGTCGTCGCACATCTCAACGCCTTCTTGGACAAAGCCATCGCCACAGCTGGCGGCGGTGCAGTCGTTGAGACAGGCGTCTTGCTCGACCTGGTTGCCGTCGTCACAGGCTTCGACACCTTCTTGAACGATGCCGTCTCCACACGCTGCCGGGGTACAGCTGTTGAGGCATGCGTCCTCGTCAACTTGGTTGCCGTCGTCACAGGCTTCGACACCTTCTTGGACGAAACCGTCGCCACAGCTGGCGGCCACACAGGTGTCGAGGCATCCATCTTCATTATTGTCGTTGCCGTCGTCGCACTCTTCACCTGGGTCGACGAGACCGTTGCCACAGCCCGGCTCGGTATCCGTGGTTTCGGACATGGTCTCCGCAGCCGTTTCTGCCGACGTCTCATCCACAGTTTCCGCATCGGTGGTTTCAGGCCCGGCCGTGGTCGGAGTCGTGGTCGGAGCTGTGGTCGTCGGCATACCGGTAGTCGTTGCCGTCAGCGTGCCACTGTCGGTGTCCCCTCCTGACCCGCCGCAGGCCATGACCAACAAACTTGCAACTGCAAGACCCCGAGTACCAAGTGTACGCAACATGAAGGTATGGTCGAGCAATCTCAGGTGGAGCGCAAGGTTTCTTGATTATCTGACCTAAGAGTCATGTCGTAATTTCGTGCGAAGGTTTGCTAGCGCCCGCGAAATTGCTTGATTCTGTCTTTTCGACCAGTTTTGGAGGTCTCGTCGAGTGCAGAAGTCATTGAACGAGCAGATACTCGCTCTGTGAATGCCCTCAAAGGGTAACGGGTCAACAGGTGTGGTTCGACGAACGCGGGCTGGTAACGCGGATCGAGAGCGAAACCGTAGTGGGGCAGGTTGCTCGAAGTTCGAACATGTGGGCTGTCATCTGTGTCACCACGTTTGCGAGACCTGCACCCAGCTAGCAAGTTTTTCGTAGTGGTAGCCGCTGATCCAGCGGGGTTGACAGTAGCTCATGAGGTCACTGCCGGCGTCGTGGTTGAGAAACGTGTTGGTCCGCGAGTCGTAGCCCTCGGTGTGGGCCATACCATCGGGGTGGGGGAAGTCCGGGTCGACATTGTCCGGTGAGCCACACGGTGCGTGTTTGAGATAGTGCAGGTGACCGAGTTCGTGGACGAGGGTGCTGGCCGACAGCGCGTCACCAAACCCGGCCCCGATGGCAAAGCCCGCCCGTTGATCGAGCTCTTGGGAGCTGCCGGTCACCCCGTTGTATTGCTCGCGTGTCTCGGTTGGTTGCATCAACCCGTAGTAGTACACATCCGCCGGCGCAAGCTCCTGCTCCATCAGCACCCCGACATCAAACAAAGCTGTCCCCAAGACCTCTTCGATCGGAAGATCGGGGTAGGGGTTTGGCTGGACCGGACCAACCGTAATCTCGACATCTGTCGTGGGGTAGTAGGCATAGACCGTTTCGGCGAATTCGTCGATGACTTCGGCTGAGGTATCCGGGACCCGGCCGTCGACCTCAAACGGCACGATATGGAACTTGATGGGGCCGGTTGTTTCGGCAGCCAGCAAGACCTCGCCCGCGTCGGGAAACCGCGCCGCTGGTTGGGTTTGCCCCGCGAGCCACAGCGATGCTGAGTAGCGGGCCTCCGGGGTGACAGCCAAGGCGGGAAGCTCGACGACCAGGCCACTGTTCGCATCGTCGCCCGAACTCATGGCGAGCTGCGAACTCGTTGAGAAGGTGGTGGTGTCGCTTCCTTGGCTGACCTCGATCCGGAGTTCAACATCCCGAGGCATCCATCCCTCTGGCACGTCGACCTTGGCCCGCATGACCACCTCGCGTCCGGCCACAAGCGGCGCTGGTCGATCGTCAACGGCGACCTCGATGCCATCATCTAGCAACGGGATGGCGACAACTTGGAACGCATCGAGATCGCGCAGGGTGGGGCTGCCAACCTCGGGACCGGCCGTCTCGCTGCCGGTCTCGTCTGTGGTTGTTGTGGCGTCGCCGGTCGATCCGGTGGACTGCACGGTGTCACTGAATTGTCCGCCACAGCCAATCGACAACAGGGCGCTGAGCGAAACCAGTCGCAGGATGATGGGCATGTTTGGTCTTATAGCATGTCGCAACCACGCGACGTTTGCTGCCAACCGTCGCATGCTGGTTAAGTTGCAGCTACAACCTTGAAACGCGTCGCAATGCGACCGTATTCGGGACTTGGGCTCAATCCCGCGGGGCCGTCAATTTAAACCGAACCGTCGTATCGAGGCCGACCAGTCCGCGGTTTGTATGGGTTGGCAAGCGTGTATCCGCGAGCTCACGCACTAGACAGTCGGCGCTTCGCCACAGCTTTTTCGCGTTTGAGTTGTCGACTCGAGTGACAAACGCACGGCCCGAAGGGTGAACCACAATCTGCAGCCTCAGCTCGCCACGGGCGGCGAGTGAGCGTTCGAGTGCTGGGCGGTAGCACGACTCACTGAGCGAAGTAACCAACGACATCGCCCGATCGAGTTCGGGGTAGTTCGGGGTGGGGGCAGCCGTGGCGTCGACATCGGGATAAATGTCGGCGGTACGTTCATGGGTGTCGAGGATTTGATAGGCAATGTCGCCGTTGGGTAGTGCAATCAGCCCGTCGACATGGCGACTGCGGTCTTTTAGCTTGGGTTTGTGGACCGTGAACAGGCGCTTGGCCCTGTTGTCGGAGATTCGATAGACCCGCAGCCCCGCGGCCGCAAGCACGTCGTCGGTTGCCGGATCGACCGCGGTCGAGGCAATGTTCGGTCGGTATGAGCCATACTTGCGGGCGATTTTTGGCGGGCGCCACAGCCAAGCATCCTCGTGATTGGTCCAGGTGACAAGACGACTGCCACCAGCCGTGACATAGCCCTGTTGTCGCGCCCACAGCTGCGAGAGCTTGCGTGGAAACCCCGAGTACTTCGAGCGCAACGGCTCAAACGTTGTGGTCTTGCCGGAGCTGTCGACAACATGGACTTTGGCTTGTTTGCACACACCAGATTCGCCAGGTTGCGGGCAGCGTTGGGTGGCATAGGCGTAGTTTCCCGCGCGGGAAGTCCAGTTGACCACCTGACAAACATCGGCCGCGGCACACGTTTGTGTGCGGACAATCTCCGGCGTTGGCCCCGGGACGATTGTCAGGAGTTCGTCGGCAGCTCCATCGATACCGGCGAGTTCGGCAATCACCTGGCCGGTTGCCAGGGTTGTGAAGCTCTCGACATCCCGTGCCGACGGCGTCAGGCGGACGGGGTGTGAGCCGTCTAGGGAGACAAACCACAGTGATCGTCGCTTGTTTCTGCGCGGGCCTGCGTGCAGGGCCACGCCCCCCGGCAGCACGCGAAACTCGAGCATGAAGTCGTGTTTGCCAGAAAACAGCTCGACTGCTGCAAAAGTATTTGTAGCTGCACTCGATACGCGAAATAGCCCCCGCGTTGTCAGCAACAACAAGGACTTACTATCGGCGGCCCAGCGGACCTGCAGGAGCTGGCCACCCAAGCCCGAAACCGTATATTCGCGTACCAACCCCGAGTTGCCGCGGGCATCCCAAATGCGCATGGTCCCACTGTCGGCATCAAAACTGGCGAGTTCGTTGCCATTGGGCGAGAGCCGCTGCAGGTGCGGCACATAAAAGTCCTCACTCGGTACCCGCGACCAGGTGCGCGACGAAATTGTATGTGCATTTAGCTGCCGACGCTTGCGGACAAGCGTTCCCAGGGTTGTGACCTTGCCAGCGGCGGAGCGAAGTTTGAGGGTGACCTTGAAACTCGACCGAGTTTCGTACTCCCGGCCTCAGGCGCGAGCTTTGTCGGGCGTGACGAGCAAAAGCGCGGGGGCAAGGAGCACGGGCATGAGCAGTTTTTTGAGCATGGGGTGGGCCAAAGTTAACATAGATCGGGCAGGCTCGGCGACGTTGGTGAGCGCAAGTTGAAGTGCGTCGACAACTGCCCCAGCAAAACTGTGTGTGATCGACTGCGCCGTCGCGCTACCCAAACACCGAGGCAAACACCTGGGCAAATGGGGTGAAGTTGTCCGGCCCGTAGCCCGCATGGAAAATCGCAAACGCGACGCGATCAAAGTCCTGCTCGCGCTCCTGCAGGGCCTGCGCATAGGCTTTTGCGACCTGCTGCGCTGGGTTTAAAAACGCGCCACAGCCAAACGCGCTGAGGATTGCGTGCCGGACATTGGCCGCCCGTAGGGTGTCGAGTTGGGCGATGACCCGGCGATAGGTCTCGGCCGGATCGAATGTACCTCCGCCACGTAGATCGACGGCAGCAGCCCGCAGTTCGTAAAATGGAAAGACTTCGTCGGCGGGCAGCCAGCTGTAACCGAGGTCTGCCTGCGTGCGGTCTTCCGGCCCGCGAATACAAACTCGTGGCTTTTGGGTGTCGAGTAAAACCCGGCCCTGTTGGGCATTGAGAAGTGCCGACATATGTGGCAAGTAGCGGTCGGCTTGCCGGTCGTACTGGGTTGCGTCGACGGCAAAATGGCAGTCTGTCCGCCGGAACATATTCTCTTCTTGGGCGACGGTACCCTCGACATAGGAGCCCCCGGGAACATAGGCATTTGCCATATTGAGCACCGCAAAACAGACCCCATAGGCGCGGGTTTGTCGAGCCGTGACGTCCCCCCAATCGCCCGCGAGTACTTCAAACTTGCGGGTGATTGGCTGGGCTGATTTCGACCACCGCACAAGGTTTGCCTGTGCGAGTTGGTGATAGCGCCCACCGGAGGCTTCAAACGCGGCAACGGTCTCGCGCAGGACTACCCGCCGTCGCACCAGTTCCGCGCGGGCATAGGGGGTGCCGGTAAATACATCCTCCGGGGGAATGGTTCGACCCATGCTTTTCGATACCCGAAAACTGGGTCGCTGTCGATCTGACCTACGGCGCGTGTACGCGAATCACCACTTTCCCACTGGCACGTCCCGAGGCGATATGGCGCAACGCAGCAGGTGTGTCGGTCAGCCCGTGGACACTGTCGATAGTCGGCTCGAGTTGCTCAGATTCGGCGAGTTTCGCCAGGGCCTGAAGGTCGTCGTGGTTGGGTGTCGAGAGGTAGCGCCGCAGGTTGTGGCGGACAAACGGTGAGACGACGAGGGGCTTGAGCAGGCGAATCAGCATTGCCAGGCCGGACGCTCCGGTGCCGCTATTGAGAATCAGTGTGCCGTCTTGGGTGAGGGCACGGCGGCAGGCGGCCAGCGGGCGGTTTTCAACGTTGTCGAAGATGACATCAAACCGCGGGCCACCAGCAGTGAAATCTTCTTGGGTGTAGTCGATGACATGGTCGGCACCGAGTGCGCGAACCATGTCGAGGTTTCGCGTACTACACACCCCGGTAACTTCGGCCCCGAGAGACTTTGCGATTTGAACGGCAAAGTGGCCAACCCCGCCCGAGGCTCCATTGATGAGGACTTTTTGCCCGGGTTGCACATTGGCGACATCGCGCAGCGCGTGCAGGGCCGCGAGCCCCGAAGTCGGTAGGGCGGCGGCTTGCTCAAAGCTCAGGTTTGACGGCTTGTGAGCCACAAGGTTTTCGTTGGCCACGACAAACTGTGCACAGGTGCCCATACTTGCACCGAACACGGCGTCTCCGGGCCGAAACCGGGTGACGTGCGGACCGACAGCGTCGACCGTGCCCGCCAAGTCGAACCCCGGAATGCCACGCTTGGGCCGGAAAATACCGGTCTCGACCCGCATCAAAAGGGGCTCCCCGCGAACCGCGAAACAGTCCCCCACATGCAACGCAGCCGCGTGGACCCGCACCCGGACCTCGTGGTCGCCGATGGTCGGCTTTGCAACGATCCCTAGCGTGAGATTATCGAGCGAGCCGTAGTGGTCGAATACGACCGCCCGCATGTGCCCGTTGGCAACCTGGGTTTGAGCCGATGTACCTGAATTCTGATAGTTGACTGCATGCATTGGATGCTCCGTTCGCTTGGTGACTCTGGTATACCCATGCGCGAGCGCACCGTAAATTGCCTAAAGTTGGTAGTGTGGTATGCAATTTTGCATGGACTGGCGGCGCGTCAACTTCGATTGGAACCGAGCTCGGGCATTTTTAGTGACGGCGGAGGAGGGGTCGCTATCGGCCGCTGCCCGGGCCCTGGGGATGGCTCAGCCAACCCTCGGCAGGCAGGTGAGCGCGTTGGAGCGCGAACTCGATGTCGTGTTGTTTGAGCGTGTGGGCCGTGGACTCTCCCTGACACCGAGTGGACTCGACCTGCTCGAGCACGTGCGGGCCATGGGCGAGGCTGCCGGACGGGTATCCCTTACCGCTTCGGGCCATGCACAAACACTCGACGGGACAATTTGTATCACCGCCAGCGAGGCGATTTCGGCCGTGTTGTTGCCTCCTTTTATTGCACAACTCCGGCGTCGACATCCCGGCATCCACATCGAGCTTGTGGCCTCGAACACGACAAAGGACTTGCAGCGGCGCGAAGCTGACATTGCGATTCGCAGCTTTCGGCCAAAGCAACCCGAGCTCGTGGCCAAGAAAATCCGCGATGCCCAGGGGTACCTCTATGCTTCGCCCGACTATCTCACCAGGGCTGGGATCGAATCGCCCGCTGATCTAAGCCGTGCCGAATTTATCGGTTTCAACCGAAGCAGTGACTTGATCGACTTGCTCAATAGTATGGGGCTGTCATTGACCCACGAAAATTTTCCCTTGGTCAGCGAGAACCATTTGGTGCAATGGGAATTGGTCAAGTACGGGATTGGCATCGGCGTGATGCAAGATGACATTGGCGACACGGAACCCAGGGTTGTGCGTGTACCGGCTGGGATCGACCCAATTATTGTGCCTTTGTGGCTCACTACCCACCGTGAGGTCAACACCAGCCGTCGCGTACGGGTGGTGTTTGAACTGCTGTATCAATACCTACGCAGCAACCCAAACATCGCGCCGGGGCAGGGGTAATCGGACTTGCTCCTGCACCCGGCAACGGTGAGTTTTGCGTAGGTCTCAGTAGTTGACCGAGATCGACGTCGTCTGCGTCGCCCATCCGCCCGCGGCATCTTGAACCCGAAAGCGAAGTTCCGCGGTTGATACCTGGTCTGCCGCGAGCCACTGCGAGAGCGGTTGGGTCACCGCCGCACCGGTGGCGGGGTCGTATAGCGTGACGTAGTAGCGTGAGAGTGGAACATAGGTCGTTTGCGGTGGCTGGATGGTGACACTGCTCAGGGTCACCTCAACGAGCTCGCCGGTCGCCCGTGTGTATGCAAATACTGGATCGTGCAGCGAGGCTGTCCCATGGGCCGAATCGACTGTGAGCGACAAAATCCCGTTGTTGGTGGGGCACAGCGGGCAGATCGGGATCTCGGGTTGCGGTCGCAGCCACGGCTCGGTCGTGGGGCTCGTCGGCATGCTTGTCATTGTTTTGCCTTCACTACAAACCGTTCGTTTGATGTACTTCGACCCACACACTAGTTTTTTGGTCTCACAATCGGTTTGGGTCTGTTCGCTCATCGATAGCTGCGAAGCCCACTGCGAGAAAAAGTTGTCGGAGGTCGACTGCGCGGCGGTCCCAACGTAGTTTTGGTAGGGTATTGAACAGCCCTGTCCATGTGTCGAGCACAGTTTTCGCTGGGCGTGATAGGCCGTTATCAGCTTGGTCTGGTGTTGCGTCGAAAGTCCGCTCGAGTCGATCACAGACATGAGTTGGTGGGGCGACAGGGTAGGCGCGTAACCCCACAGGCGGGCGGCGATCGCTGAAACAGTTGCAGTTGCAACAGAGGTGCCTGTCCAGTTGCCGGTGAGTTGGCCGCTCGGGGTTCGACCGACCCCCATAAATCCCACGGCAGCCCGGACCGGGAGGCTGTCGGCCCGGGTCTTGGTAATCGGGTTCAGTTGATAGTCGAGCCCGCCAACAGCGTAGACAAACTTACCGCTAACCGGTTTATGGGCGATGCCAAACGGTTGGCATTGCTCCCCGATTGGCGAGTTGTATAGGTTCCAACTCGCCGGTGCCATCGTCCCCGTGGCGCCGCATGGATCCCCTTCGTGGTTGCCCGAGGCGGCCACAAACAACACATCTAAACAGTTGCCCCAGGCAATGGCGGCATGGACCGCCTGCACCGGTGCCGGCACCGTGGTGTTGCCCGAGAGCATGGCCATGTGGTTACTCGGCAGGGTCCCGCCGTAGATTGGATCCCAGGCGACACTGAGATTGACAACCAATCGCGTGTTCGCTGCCTGATGTTTTTGCCAGTGCAAGATCGAGGCTGCGATCGCCTGTGCAAGCGAACCTTGACTGCCCAAAACCCCGCCGCCTGGATTCGCCTTTGGGTCGGGGCGATTATAGGGAAACGCCTGGGTGTGAAATAGTTTGCTGGTACAAGTAGGATCGCTATTCGGGCAGCGAACACTGCGGATCATCCCGGCCATCGACAACCCGTGGCGAAGCCGCGGGAGCGCGCTCGAGTAATTGGTCGTGCCCTGGGTGAAGCCCACGGTATCGACCACCGCGACCATCGCAGCGGTGGCTGGGGTTGGTGCCTGTTGTCCACCGGTTTTCGCCCCAGCAGCCTGTAGGTAGCTATCAAAGTAGGGCCCCGTTTGTTGCTGCGAACTCTGGGGGACCACAGTGTCGTAGTCTGGGTCGAGCCGCCAAAACTTGTTCATGTCGACCTGGGGCTTTTGCGTGGGCATCTTCTTTCGCGTCCAGGTATATACACAAAAACGCTGGAGTGACGGCGGTAGCTTGATCGCACCTTGGCCTGGCTGCTCCTGCGGGTTTTTACTTACAAGTGAGTAGGAGCTGTCAAAAAGTCGGGCCTTTTGCCAGTTCGTCGACTTTGGATTCGGGCAGATATTGCCGGACTTGAGTACGCCGATGTAGCGTAGGGGGTGTGCCGGTGTGTTGCCCGCAAATTTGGGTTTGGCGAGGGCAAAGCTCTGGGCCTTGGCACTGCTGGGATGCTTCTGGGACTTGGCATGGCTGAACTGCTTACCTCCCACGAGGTAGGGCGACAACATGTGCGCGGTCGCAGGCTCGACAACATGCTCGATCGTTGGGGCTTCGCAGGCGGTCGCCAGCAGGCATAGCAGACCTGCCAAAACACTAGTGCTCTCTAGACTCGTACGCATGGCACGCTCCTCACGTCAGTCAACCATAAGCGTCACCTGACAAATTTCTTTCACCCTCATACAAGTTTTTTAGAACATGTCCAATTGGACTTATAACAATGTTACGCGTGACTCCGCGTCAGGGAACCCACACGCGATAGGGACCGACCTGCTGTTGACTCCAGCTCGCCCGTAGCAGGCGAGCTGCATCGAGTGCTCCGTCATGGTCGTAGCCGGCGGATGGTTCGAATCGCGCGTAGAGCTTGCGTACCCAGGCAGCGGAGGCTGCATCGTCGACTTCGGCACCGGTCGCAATCACGGCTTGCGACCCCGCCAACAAAAACGCGAGCGCGAGACTCATGCCTCCCCCGAGCGTTTCCGGGTCGGTGATACCGGTTTCGCAACCGTTGAGCACTACCGTCGTGGGAGCCGGGCCTTCGAGTGCGAGGATGTCGGCAACACCTAGGGTGCTGTCACCGGCGAGCTCGAGGGTACTGTCCCAACCGCTGAGCCCATCGCCCCGGGCATGGCCAACAAAGTGCATGAGACCCGCGCCAAGGAGCGCCTCTCTGACGGTCGGGAGCGTGGCCTCGGCCTGGACGATGGTGTCGACCTCCCAGTCGTGGGTATTCAGTGTATCTTCAACAAATATGACCTCGTCGGCCGCCGCTGCTAGGTTACTTGGCGGCGCGATGATTGCCGCCCGTTTTGCGGGGTGCGGCGCGATATCAAGACGTTCGCGGTAACCCTGCAAGAGGTCGAGTGCATAGGCCACAGGGGCGTGGGAAAGCAGTGGGCCGTCTCGAAACGGCAGGGCGTGAAAGTCGACCTGCAGCAGCTCGCGTGTCGGTATGAGGCGCAGGCGTAACGCGGCGTGGATCTGCTCACCAAACGGTTCGAGAAGTTGTTTGCTGATGTCGGCGTGCGAGGCCTCGAGATCGACGGGCTCGATGTAGTGGGCTGTAACTGCAGTTGGGGAGACCGCAAACCCCACCCAACCGCTTGCCCGGGGGTAGTACAGAAGTAACAACTCGCCGGCCTCCGGGGGTCGCAGCTGCTCACAGGTCGGTCCGCGAATGGGCCCATCTTGTGTACTTGTGTATGCAAGATCGAGGATGTGTGACGCATTGCGCAGGCGCACGGCGAGTTGTGCACGCAGTGTTTCTCCCGCCTGGCGAGACAGTGACCAACTGCGTTCGTATTCGCGGTCGACTTCGGCCCGGGTTGCGCGGAAGCTGGCGAGAGCTTGCCGTTGTTGCAACCGAACGTCTGGTGAAACTTCGTTGTTGTCGTAACGTTGGCGTAGTGGACGATAGGTACGAGCCCGTGCCAGGCGAGCCACACAGGCAGCCTCGGCGACCTCGTCGCGATCGAGCAGTAACTCCACAAGTCCCCACGAGCTGCGTGCGCGGTCGGCCAAAAAATGCTCGCGCCCAGCATCAACCGCGATCTGTGCGAGTTGTTGATCGAGTTGTTGCTCGGCGGCACGGTAGTGAGCAAGTGCCTGGTCGGAGTTGCCCAACGCAACCTGAAGCTCCGCTTGGCGCACCTCGAAATACCACTCGAGGTACGGGTCGCGCACGGCCGCAGCCAGGGTGCTGAGTTGTGCAAACTGATTTGTTGCGCGTACATGTTCTGCGCGAAGGGCCGCGATCTCGGCGGCGATTAACCCCCGCCACAACGATTGCCGAGCTCCCTGCGTCTGCCCGGCTTCGGGCAAGTGCGCGGCCGCTCGTTCGGCATCGTGGGCGAGGACATGGGCGTAGGCGAGGTTGAGCTTGATCTCGACAACAGCCCGCGGATCTGGAGCAGCACCCTCGGGCCCATAAATCGCTAGGCTCTCGTGGAGGAGTGGCAGCGGGTCGCCAATATCGCGCCCCCGGGCACGAGCTTCGATTCGCGTCCATGCGCGGTTATTGAGCAGCGCACCCCGGTGGGGGGCCGGGATGCTGCCACTGAGTGCGGTCGCCTGTTCGTAGGCCTTGACGGCCCCGCGAAAGTCTCCGAGGTTACCCCGCAACACGCCCTCTTCGGCTCGGGCCGCGACCACATCCTGGGCTTGGCCGAGTTTAGCCGAGTAACTTGCATGTGCACGATAGTCGAGCAGCGCCTGCCGGAGGTCGCCCTCGCGCTTGGCCACCAATCCCCGGTAATAGGCGTGTACGAGGTGCCCTGGCGGGTATTCAGAGAGCAGTACCTCACTGCGCCGGAGCCAAGCGTTGGCCCCGTCGAGGTCGTGCAGCAAAACACATGTGTATGCACTGACAAGCGCGACCTCGCTGGCCATCCGCAGCAGGCCCTCCTCACTTGCAAGCTGGTAGCAGGCGAGGTTTGACGCCAGCGCATCGCGGTATTTTCCCTGGCGAAAGGCAAACTCTCCCAATGTCCGAAGCGCGTGGGCGCGGCCACGCGGGGCGAGGTTGGCGACTTCATTTTGTAGCCGGGTAATTGCACCCGGGAGGTCCGTTTTGGCGAGTGACTTCGTTTGCTGGACAACCTCGGGAATCTGAAAATTTTGTACACGCAAGGAAATCGACCAAACCACCCCGGTTTGCCCGACCACCTCCAGCAGCGTGTGGGTGCCGTCAAGTGCAAGCGAAGTGCGTTGCCCGTGCTCGGCCGGCTCAAACGCAACGGGCTGAGCCTCGCCGTCGAGGTGCAGCGAGAGTGGGGCTTCAGGGTGGATCGGAAGCCACAGGCGTAGGGTCGAACTACCGGGCGTGTAGACGCAACGAGGCCCGCGAAGGACTGCTTCGCACCCGCTGTAGAGCACCCCCTCAACGTCGACGTTTTGCACCGCAGGAGGCTTGCTTTTGGGGGGTGTCGGTTCCGACGTGCAGCCCGTCAGCGGCACCAGGGTGCTGATACAGGCGAGAGCGCTGGCACACACAGCTCGGGGTCGTGACAATCGGGAGCGAGGCATGTTCGCGGGTTGACCTGCGAGAGGTGCAAAGGAGACGTCAGCAGCAATACCAGTTGCCTGCGAGTATCACATCGCCCAGCCCTTGACCAGCCAGCCATCGCCGGGGGCGACCGGGCCAGACTCGTCCAGCGCGATCCGGGCGCCAACCCGATACCGAGCAGTGGACAAACGTGGGCTATACATTTTTGTGTGACTGGATCGGCCATGTGTATTGTTTTGAGCAGGTAACCGCCATGGTGTTTTTGCCTTCACATGCGAAATCATCAGTTTGCCGGGCCGTGAGTGGAGGAGCCGACTACCGCTGCGTGAGCCAGGCTTCAACCTCGGCGACAAGCCTCGCGTTTTGTGCCCCGGACTCTCGGTATCCATCGCGTGCCAGCTGTGCGAGTTGACGTGCACGCGGACGACTGTCTTTGTCGTGCCACAGTGTTTGGGCATAGGCAAAGCGGGTCCTTGCGAGCTGAGCCGGGTCACCCGGGTTTTGTTTGCCGATGACAAGTGCCTGTGCCAACACGGAGCTGGCTCGCGCATGGGCTTGCTGGCCCGCCAAGAGTATTCCCAGGTCGGTCAATACGTAGCCCATTCGCGGATGTTGCGGGCTATCCGATTGCTCAAACACAGCGATGGACTGCTCGTAATAGGCTCCTGCCAGCGCATCGATGCCCTGGTCTTGGTAGAGGTTACCGAGGCTGTGGAGCACTTGTGCCACGTCGATGTGGTCATCTCCAAGCGCCTGCTCCCGGATGGCCAAAGCCCGCTCGTATTGGACTTTTGCTTGGTCATATGCCCCCCGGCTTCGCGAGATGTCACCCAACAGCAAAAGCACATCCGCCACGTTCGGATGCACCGCACCCAATGTATCTGCAAAAATCTTCAAAGCTGTGTCGAGATGTCGCTCGGCGTTGTCATGATCCCCGAGGCGAACGAGAATCTCGCCTAGGCGAACAAGCGACCGGGCAAGCTCAGGGTGATCTTTGCTCAATGTAACGGACATGACTTCAGATGCACGTTGATAACAGTCCCGAGCCTCTACATAGGCTCCTTGCTGCAGATAAATTTCGCCAAGGTTGCCCAGGGTACGAGCTATCAGCGGATGATTCTTGTCGAGTATTTTTTCTCGTATATCGAGGGCTTTTTCAAAGGAGCCTTTCGCCTTGTCATATGTACCAAGATTCTTATAGACATTCCCGAGGTTGTTGAGTGACGAAGCGACATCTGGGTGTTCAGTACCAAAGGCGCGTTCGCGAATTTTTAGGGTGCGTATAAAGACCTCCTCAGCCCGTTCATTGGCCCCTTCAGTCCCGTAGATAATCCCTAGGTTACTCATGGCATCGGCGACTGCTGGATGCTCGGGGCCCAGCACCTGTTCGCGGAGCTCTAGCGCCCGCTCATAGTGCTCTCTTGCTCTATCGAGTGAGCTCTGCGCAAGGTAGATAGTGCCTAGGTTTTTGAAGTGTTTGGCACGGCGTAGATCGTCGTTCGGTACACCTGCTCGATCGAGCAGCACTCCCTCGAGGTGACCCCAAAACATCGCTTCGTCGTGCTGTTCAAGCCTCCACCCAAAAAGCCATGCTTGTTGTCCGGCAGCGTCCGCGCCGAGTTTATCGTCGCCGATCGTACTGGCCAATAAAAACCCCCGCTGCGCGGCTTGCTGCGCCGCTTCGTAGTCGCCGAGTTCGTCGTAAAGCCTACTGCGACTCAGTGCGATCGCTCCCTGAAGCGGCTCCCACCCGAGTTCGTCAGCCTCCTGCTGTATTTGTATTGCCAACGAAATCCCCCGCTTGAAGCGACCCATCCACGTGAGCATGGCGACCTCGGCAAGTTGCTTTTGCAGGCGCCGGACCGTCAGACGCGTAGCTTCCCCTTCGGGTAGAACCCGGCGAGATTGCAGTCGCCAGCTGTCCTCACACAGCGCTGGACGTGGCAATTCGCTCGCCGCACTTACACCCCGCAACACCGCTGGCCCATCCACGTCCGGGTGGGAAAGTTGCTCGAGCAACGAAGTGAACTGGTCGCGGCCCTGGTCCATGCACGCTTGCGTCCGTTCAGATAAGCTCGGAGGCTCATTTCGCACAAACAGACTCTCCGGTTGCCGCTGCACCTGTGCCATGCAAAGGCCGAAGTGCGTCCGCTTCCACGTCTGTGCGTATTCGTCGAGCCACGGGATGACACGCTCGCCCGCCGCCCTAGCATAGCCCTCGTCGAGGCCAGCGAGACGCGACCGCAGCGTTTTGCTAGTAGCTGCATTCCACACCCGCTCGACCGCAGATGCCTGTTTCTGACAGGCTGCCACAGCTCGCCTATGCTGAACCTGCGACGTAACAGTCAGCGTTCCGGCAATCACCAATGCCGACGCGGTGACCCCGAAAAACCATCGCCGTGGTCGCGGATCGGCTTCGAGGGCTGCCAACAGCTCGTCTACACTCTCGTAGCGCTTGTCCGGATCCGGGTCGAGCCCGCGTTGTGCCACCCGGCGTACCCACGCAGGTACCTTGGCACCGGCTGGCGCAGGCCTCCTCGCGCCCGCCGACACAGCGACGGCCAACTCGGCAAAGGTCTCACCGGCGAATGCCCGCTCACCGTAGAGGGCCTCCCACAACGTGGCACACAGGGCAAATTGATCGGTCCGGGCGTCTGTCGCCAGGCCAGCGAATTGCTCCGCAGCCATGTATGCGGGCGTTCCCATCACCGCCCCCGCAGCAGTCAACTCGACCGAAAGGGCGGGGCGAGAAGCCGACTCCATCAGCTGGGCCTCGTGCGAGTCATCGCTGCGCACAAGCCCAAAGTCCATCACCCGCACGCGCCCGTCGCTCCCCACCATGATGTTGTCGGGCTTGAGGTCGCGGTGTAGAAGCCCAGCCCTATGAGCGGCCGCCACACCGTTCGCCGCCTGCTTGATCACCTCAACAACCTGCTTCCACGACGGCTTGACCTCCTCGCACCACGTCATGAGCGTCTGCCCCACCACAAACTCCATCGCCACCCAAACTTGCCCCCGGTGGGTACCGACATCGTGCACTGCCACGACATTTGGATGACTGAGTTTGCCCAGCGCTTGGGCCTCCCGGTATAGCCGTGTCCGCGCCGCCTCGCTGCTACCTCCACGAATCAGTTTGAGTGCAACCTTGCGATCGAGCTCCGGGTCGTACGCCAAATAGACAACACCCATCCCACCGGCACCGAGTGTTCGTAAGATCGTAAACCGACCGACCGAATCACCGCGGGACCATCGCTCGGCATCGACTGCCACACCGGATTTCGTATCGGGCTGGAGCCGTGTGTCCTGCGTCGACGGAGCGATCGTGTCGGCCATCTCGACCGCGTCGGATTCAGAGGGGATAGTTTTGTCCGTCCCCCGGACCGTAGTTACCATCCCCTCTAGTATAGGACGCTACTCGGGATCCGTTGACGGGAGGGAACCATTGCCGAGGTCACTTTAGCCCGTCAATGCGCGTCCTCGAGCCGGCCTCGAGTTGCGCGCGGTAGCCCATGATTCTCCGTTGACCAGTCATCGCCGCCAGCCAACCTGCGAACAACAGCCCGGGTGCTCGCTACGGTAAAAAAATCTCGCAGGCCTCGATGTCGAAGCCCTCGGGGCACAGCCCGGTGCCAAACACAGAAGGGTCGTCGCACTCGACGTCAAACTCCCACGGACACTCATCGATGTGGGGCAGGGCTCCGAGGTTGCCGTCGACTTTCGTCCACTGGCCAACGCTGCGTATGCTCGCCCACATCTCCGCATCGATTTGTAGGAGGTTGGGGTTGAGGATAATCGTGAGGTTTTCGCCGACTGATGTCAGCGAGTCGATGTCGCCGAGGTGGGTGATCGGAACTTCACGAATATATAGCGAGTCGGTAAGCTGTGTCAGTGTACCAATACCACTGAGATTAGCGAGATTAGGATTGTTGACCAGTCGCAGGTTGTCGCGGACCTCAACATTTTCGAGGCCAGCGAGAGAGGTCAGCTGGGTTGTTTGCGTGATGTTCAAGCTACCAATCGTTGTCAGGCTTGGCATGCCGTGCAGGCCGGTGATGGAGTCCGCCTCCTCAAGCTCGAGCCGACCGATCGTATGGAGATTATCTAGCCCGGTGAAGTCGCTGAGTGGATGGATATCAAGAATATGTAGGAACTCGGCGACCTCGAGACCGCTAAGACCACTTAGGTCGCTCAACCCCGTATTTCCGTGAAGGCGGAGTCCGCCGATTTCGGTGAGGGCCGACAGCCCGTTGAGCGAGGTGAGTTGCTCGCAGTCGATGATCGAAAGCATGTTGACGTGTTGCAAGTTCTCGAGGCCCGCGAGCGTTTCGAGTGGTACGCCCCGCAGGTAAATCGAGTCGATCGCCTGAAACTCAGTGAGCAAAGCGAGCTCGGTCATGCTCGAGTTGCCACTTATTTTGAGCGAGAGTGTAGGTGCTGGGGTTGCGCCCTCAAGACCCTTAAGGGTCGTAAGGACGTCATTGCTCTGAATCCTGAGTTCGGGAAACGCCAGCCCCTGACCGATCGCATAAAGATTGCTGAGTCCCATTAAATTTGTAAGAGCATCGTTATTTGTGAACTCAAGCCCTCCCACAGTTTTGAGACCTAGGCCGTCGAGCGACTGAAGCTGTGGGTTTTCATTTACGTGTAGCGCCCAGGTGACGGTCGTTAAGCTTTGCAGGCCATCGAGATCGAGCAGCTCGGGGTTGTGACTAATCGACATACTCTCGCCGACGGAGGCGAGACTCGCCAGTGGGGTGAGATCGTAGATATCGGGCCCGCTTATCACGAGACTGCCGGTAACGCCGGTGCAGCCCTCCATCCCATTGACGTCAGCTTGGGACGAAAGATCGACATCACCCACGAGAGTTCCCCCAGGGCACAGCGGGTTCGGATTTACGGTTGTTTCAGACTCGCTATCGCCGGCCGTGGTTGCGTCGCTCGAGTGGGTATCCGATTCTGGCGTGGCTGTGGTCGACGGGTCGGATGCACGGGTCTCGCTTGAGTCAGAACCGATCGTTGTGACTGCACTTGTCGAAGATTCCCCGGCCGTGCCAGTCGCCGTGTCGCCGGCCGAATCGACAGGCCCTGACACGGTGCACGCCAACGACACTGTCGCAGCCAATGTGAGGGCTCCCAGCGATACAACCCGTGAGAGCACCTGTTGCGACATGTGTGCTTTGTACCACAGATTTCGCTATCGATGGGACATATAGCGGCCCAGGGGTTGTGTACCAACCGGCCAGGGGGCTTACCAAACACGTAGACTTGGGTGAAATCGCCACACTGTTGGCAGCTGCGCGTATCCGGACTACCTGGTCTCTCAGACATCTAAATCAATCTGCAAATGACAGGACAGTGTTACGAAGCAGGTGATTGTACCATCGGTGACGCATGGGTAGGTAGGATAGCCATCGTTCGATTATTCACCCAGTCGGTTATGATTTACAGACAAGTGAAAACGTGTATTGTAGGTCGTATGACTCGACGATTTCTTACCATTGGTTTTCTCGCAGCTTCATCCCTCCCGATCGGCTGCGGCGATGGTAGCAGCACCGCAACCGAAAGCGATACCGCAACCTCGACCGACAGCTCGACTTCAGGCGATCCGGCGACGACCGATCCAACAACTTCGACCACCGAAGGTCCCACAAGTTCGGGCGACGGGGATGGGGACGGTGACGGAGATGGTGATGGGGATGGGGATGGGGATGGCGACGGAGATGGGGACGGCGACGGCGACGGCGACGGAGATGGGGACGGCGACGGCGACGGAGATGGAGACGGAGATGGGGATGGTCTCCATCATTGAGCGAAATGCAGCCTAAGCCCCCAACGCTGGCATATCGTTGATGATTAACCTATCCTTTGGGCCAGATTTTTTTGGCATTTTAGGTGGCATGGTTGGGGGATGGCAATGAGAGCGAAAATCAACGAAAGGCTCGTCCAGGGACTGACACAACCCACTGTAATTATGGACACTCGGCTCTTCGGTTTCGGTGTCAGACGATCAAAAGGTGGTCGTATCAGCTTCTTTGTGCGGAAAGTGTCTGGGGGTCGAGATAAGCGAAAAGTGATTGGTCGTTATCCTGATATGTCTGTAAAGACAGCTAGGTCGCGCGCCACAGAATTGCTTGCGAGTCTCAATCCGGCTGGACGGTTGACACTCGGTCGAATGGTTCGTGACGGGAGTATTGAGCAAAAGCTCGATCAGCTTCTCGAGCGCCTTGCCCCACCCAAACCGGTCGCCCAGTGCAAGTTGACGTTCGAGCAAGCAGTCAGTGAGCTCCATAGAGCGTACTTTAGCGACAAGAAGGAAAATACACGCGTGAAGTACCAGCGATATATAAAGCGAACGCTGATCCCCAACTTTGGGAGCCTTCCGCTCGACCAAGTAACGGCGGAGCGCATCGAGGACTGGTACAACAGCTACGAAGGCCTCGCCGGAGGGCGACCCTCGGAGCCCTACAAGATATTGATGACTCTCCTGCGACTTGCGAAGGAGCGACGGATTATTCGCTCGGTGCCGAACCCAATCGTAAGGAAGACCTGGACTTCCGAAGAACGGGAAGCTTTTGATTCCGAAACAGCAGAGCGAATTGATGACTACTACTCGCGCCGAATCTCCTCTCCTGATGCCCATCCCTCCGAGTTTGCTATTTGGGTCGGCCTTCACACTGCGGAGCGAGCCCAAGCCCTTGTCTCGTTGGCCGTCGACGAAGTAAATTTTCGGACACGCGAGGTTACGAAAAAGCGCAAGGGGCGGGAAGGTAAGGATGTATATTCACTTGTCTACAACAATGAGGTTATTGGCGTGCTGCGTCAGCTTCGGTCTCGGTCGGAGCGGTACTTCTTCCCCCGCCCAAACTACCCAGGTGACCACGTCCAAGCACAAACGGTAAGGCGCCATTTTCAGCGGGACTGCAAAGCCAACGGCTGGAAACTCCCGAAAGGTGGGAGGCCTTGCCTTCACACACTTCGCCACACAATGTTGACGTACCTCGGAAATAAACGGGTGCCCGTTCCGGTGATCGCAGCAATCGCCGGACACCGAAGTGTCAAAACGACGATGCGCTATATCCACCCAAACAAGAAAGCAGCGCGCGACGCAACGAACCAATGCTCTATAGGCGCGCGACGTCGTAAACGCACGCGCGGGAAAAGTTAGCCGGCTTGAAGGCTTGCCTAGGACTCCTCGGGGAGCGATTGATCACCAATGGCAATGAACGCGGCAATTCGCTACATGATAGAAAGCTCATGTTGAGTATCAAGAGATCCTGCAGCACGTTTCTCGCCGCAGACGAGGAGTGGGGGATGCCTATGACCCCTCACGGTCGCTTGGCTACTAAGCGCGCGAGAGATGTTCGGTTGATATAAACGAGCTGGATTTTGCTTGTTGCTTCTCAACACGAACAACGGTGATCGACAGGCGCACCGACTCCAAGTGGCGAGACCGGCGATGTTTCGGCACCGTGACCGTTGTGCAGGCACAGGTTACCCTGTGCCCTGGTTGGGTTGGTTGCCGGGACATCGCAACCACTCTCCAGTACATCCACCCTGTGGAGGAAGCGCGAGGCGACGTACTTGGCGGATAACGCGGTAGCTCCCAAAACGCCATGCGCCGCGCCGCAGCTCCGATGCAGCGCGGGTCGCCGTCGCCGTCCGTGTTTCGCCTGTCGCCCGGAAGGCCACATCTGAGGCTCTAAACGCCGTTTGGTCGGAGGTGAGACGTCCAACTTTCCTCAACATGGTTTGGGAACTGATCATACTGCAGGCATAATGGCGTCATATAACTCATCTGAAGATTGCCTCAAAAGAGGCAGGGGTGATGACAGGTTGCGCGACGGAACCCTGTTGACAGTCACATCATAGTAGACAATAGATCTACCATGCGATGGGGTTCGCTATAGGGTGGCCGTCGAGGTCACGAGCTGCGGTCGCCGCGACCAAGTTGTCGACCACGATTCGCCTCAGACCCTGCCTTACGTGGTTCAGCCCATCGTGATGGCCAAAGCGCAGCCGGGTCACAACCCAAATGACGAGTCACATGCAGCGAGCGACCATCGCTGCGCGTGAGTTGGAGCGACCTATTTGCCTGCGTGTTTTCCGCGTGTCAGTAAAGACTCTCGACCCTGGGACCCGATTGAGCTATTTTCTGTCTGTGAATGAAGCCAGACCGCCCATCGATTTCAACCAGATCGTTGATCGACTGAAGAAGCTAGAACCGAACCCTGCACGCGTTTTGACTATCCCTGTTTGGGGGTGGACAGGCGACGGGAAAACCTGCGCGATACTCACTGTCTCTCACTATGCCGATCCAGTGTTTCACGGGATTGGTCTGGGGCTTGTGGATGACCCGGAAGAATTCGAGCGCGCAATCGCAAACGTAACAGAATACGATGGGCTGCGGCTGCCTGACCTTGCTCGTTCTACTGCGGAACGACTTCCCGCGCTCACGGAGCAATTTATCGACGAGAGCAGTTGGCCTCCTGGGACAGACGCCCCGACCCCATTTCTCCTAAAGCTGCGGGGGATCCGGAAGACATACGGTTTTCTCTATCTCCCCGATCTCCAAGGGGGTTCATATCGAGGAGTAGATGGTCCAGCACGAGCAGTCCTCAATAATGCGGATGCCTGCGCCATAATGGTCGACCCCATTCGCTACACATCCGTTGAAGTTGATGGAAAGAGGTATAAAGACTCGATTGATACTCGTATCCAAATGTGCGTCGAGAAGGGGATTCCAGCCGCGATTATGATCTCGAAGGCTGACAGTGCCCCTCCGGACAACAGAACACAGGCTGACAAAACTCAAGTGCGACTCACGCGTATGATCGAAGATGCGAAGTCGGTTCAAATCTTCCGAGTTTCCATTCTCGGTGAAGAGGTGCAGTCAGTAGACGAGTCGCTCCCCCCGGCGAGTGCTCGGAAACCAATTGCATTGCTTTATGCATGGTCTTGGCTGCTCGCGGAAGCACTAGCGATGCCCGCTCCAGATAAAATGCGAGTTCCCCCGGTGAAGCTCGCTGCAACAGCGGCTGTCCCTCAAGTGCACTCACTTCCAATTCCTGAGGTCCGTAACCTCGGGGAGTTCAGCTCGTCTCCCGGCCGAGTATTATGTGCACTTGATCAAGGAACGCCCGCATTCCTGTTACTGGAAGGGGATCAGCTTCGAGTAGCGACTCTATCGAATGGCGGCGACAAACCGGCGGTTCAACGCTTGGGTAAACTTGTCGATTTTGTTGAGAACAAGAAACACATTCGAGCGGAATCTCTCTCAGGAAGCCTCTTCTTGGGACCGCCACACAACACTAACACAATCTGGCACGGCACCCTAGGTGATAACCTTACAAAAGTGGGACTTCCCTTTCAGATGAAGGTCTGGGTAGCAGTTGATGGTCAAAGGGTTGCCGGCGTCGATGAGTCCGGGAGAGTTCACCTTCTCATACGTAAAGGGGACCGGTGGGAACAACAAGATTTTATTGTGGACTTCACCCCAAGCGCGCCAAGGTTTGTTTGCGCCTACATAAGTCGCGCACAAACAGTTGTAGTTGGAAACGGCAATACCATCTCTGCTGTTAAAGTCGAAAGGAAGGGGTTCGGAGACCAGCAGGCAGTACCGTTACCTCTCCGATACAATCCAACAAGTGACGCACGTGTGTCGAGTTCGGGGATTGCAGTCGTATACAATGACGAGAATCATACTTTAGAAATAGTATATGGACCCGAATCTTTTGAGTTTGAGCTTGAGCTTGCCGCGATGCCAAATGCTCTTTCCCTCAGACCGGACTCACCATGGGTAGCAACTGTCACGTCTGACCGGCAGTTGACGATCTGCCATTGTATTGACGGGAAGGTAATCTGGGCCACGCGAACGCCGACTCTTTCCGCAGAACCGACGGGACTGGTTTGGGGCATGAGGTCCAGCTTCATTCTCGTGACTTTTGAAAGTAGCTGGGCTGTGTTCCAAGCAAGGGGGTTTGCACATGCCTGAGATTCGAGAGGAACTATTTCGGCAAGTGATGAAGGACTTTGACTGGGAGGTCGAAGAGGTTGTCCACGCAGCAGGGATGATGGCCGCGACACGCGCGACACTTGGGCGCGTACGTCAGCTCACGACTCGACAGGCAGGCTTTGCAAAGTGCATCTGGTTTTCGACGGAGGCGGCTGGCCCTCAGACGCAGTTTCTTAGCGCACGTGCCCGACTTCAGCGCATCGCTGCTCGCCTTGATCTTATCCGCGGTGATAACAAGGTCCCATTGGTGCCGCTTCTTACCCTTGAATGCTCTGAGATACACGGCTGCCTAATCATCGTGATGGAGCCAGTGACTCCGTTCTCCTCCGGTCTACCCGGGATAGGTCGGCCAACAGTGGCAGCCGAATTACTTCGGCGTTTTACCCCAACACGAACCCAGGGCGGATACTGGACTCATTTCGACATCTGCCCCGCCAACACGGGTCTCACTAGCTCTGGACTTCCTGTACTTATCGACCCAGAGAGTATGTACCTACTTCAGGGCAATTCATCTGAGGACGTGTCATGCTTGGCAGCGAAGTGGGTGCGCGCTCCCGAGCGTTGGTTTAAAGATGCTCAAGACGCTCTCAAAGAGGAGTCCTTTACAGAATTCGGTTTACACAAACATTGTTATGAGACGCTTCTCTTGGCAGCAGAGGTCACGCTAGGACAGCAGGCAAACATTAACCCTGGAGACAATAGTGCAGAGGCTTGGGTTCTCCGTTGGTTGGCCTCACTTACAAACCCTGCACTTGAAGTCTGGGTCCCCTTCTGGAGAGAAACACTTGTGAGAGCCATGGATCGGCATGTCCGTCCGGACTTAGAGGCGATTGCGGACAGACTTGACGAAATACATAGATCGATTGCGAACTCGTCACTGAGTCCCGAAGGACAGTCGATTCTGGAGGAGCAAGGTTACGAACTGCAGGTACCTGTCGCCCTAGATGACTATGCCCGACAAATGCGGGCTGATAGCCTGTCAGAGGCTGACTTGCGCTGCTACCTTCAAGCGCTCATTGAGGATGGACGGTCAAGCAATAATGCAAGTCCATGGATAGAGGCGGCATTACTCTCACTGTGCTACTTGCGGGAACGATCTACGGCACTTGATGTAGTCAAAGAAGGGGTCGAGGCCCATCCAACAAACACCACACTCCGAAAGTGGAAAGAAATGATTCATCTTTGGGTGAGGGAAAGTACACATGCCTGACCGTTCCCCTTCTCAGGAAGCGCCAACACTAATGGTTATGGCGAAGGGATTTCGTGTGTCCGTTGACACCAGCGAGTTTCAACTGGTCTGGCCACCATCTCATACCTCCCTAACCGACGATGCAGAACGAAGGCTCGCTACCAGCGATGTCTGGCCAACCGTTCTGAAGGCGCTCTACTGTCTTCCTAGACACGAGCTCACAATGCTCGAGTGTGTTCTATTGTCGAAGGCTTCGACGACCGCAGTAGCGGTTGCAGGGGCACGTGATAGGTTCAGCCGGCCTATGGTGGTAGCAGCGTCGGTCACGAGACGAATCTCATGGGGAAACCAGGGATCTCATGTTGGGAGTGCAGTAAGCCAATGTGTCGCATTTGCGCGATACGCGGCGGATCAACTCGCAGTGAAGTTCGACAGTAACCCCAAGGATGTGGAGCAGGAACTTAGGAGTGAGACGCTAGGTTTGGAATTTCCGAGTCCCCCTGGGCCCGAGAGCTCCGTGTTCAAAACCTGGGAGGCCGCTATTCATGCAGCGAAAGAATGGCAGGGAATCAGCGGCGTGGCGTCACCTCCGCTGCTTCCTCTTGGGGCCAACGTCGTCCTCGGAACCGAACACGAAGCGATACGCCTTGCAGGGACGGGAGGGATCGCAGTTGCGGGGTTCTACGACCGCAACTCCCACCGAATTGTGCCTGTCTCTGAAAATCTTTCCCGATGGCCTCGTGCATGGAGACCACATGTTCCGGTTGAAACGACTGTTGAGTCGCCACCCGCGGCAGCTGAAACAACCGAGAGTGATGAGAGTACCTTTCAAAGGAGTCAGGATTCCGCCCCGAAACCCACTTCTGCTACGGGAGATAATGCGCGATCGATGGAGCCCTCGCTCAGTAGTATCGAAGAATCCTTAGCGACGATTGCGGAAAACTGGACACGTTTTGTCGATGGTGTCCTAGAGTACTTGAGGGTAAGGGGGGAGAAAAAGAAGCGAAAATAAGGTTCCGGACGTTGTCACGGATCAAAGTTCCCACTCCGAGGCTATACAAGGAACATGCGCTCACTTCCGGCGTGAAGAGGTACTTACAGGCATCCGAGCTCTTGTTCGAGGAAAGGACGAAAAGTACTCCACCAAGGTTGACCGTAAAGTGTGGAACGCAGAAAGGCTCCGTCCAAATCTACAACTCCGGAAAGGTGGTCATTCAAGGTCCGGGGAACGACTTAGTCAAACTCCTGAACGACATGAAGGCCAAGATCGACAAGGGGGACGCAAGATGAAGCGGTTCTACGAAACCAACCCGGTGGAGGTCTGACCGCTGACCTTCTACAATCGGACAGTCACCTGCTGCGCTTCTGAGCTTGGGCGCGAGGTCGGGGCCTTCCGCCGCCCCTCGACGAGGGCGGGCTTCACCCGTCGACTGAGTGTGGGCAGTGCGCTACGCGTGAGTAAAGCGATATGGAAGCTTCGGGAGATCGAAGAACGGCCCAGTCTAATGCTCTTGAGGCTCGGTAGTGGATACCTCCGTTAAGAGGCCTGGGTTGAGGTAAGTTGCACTTCGCCGATGCCCGCGCCGAGCCATCCTCGCTTTGCTACTTTCACTCTCTCGCATTTGCCCGCGTTTTCGTTCCGACGACCTCTTCATATTTCGCTTGCAGCTCCGGCAGGCGCATCGCGTTGAGGCTTTTCATGATTGTATCGAGATTGGTCATTGGTCTGTGCTTTCTGCCCGGTGCTGCCGGGGCAACGACGTAATGGCTTGCTATCGATGTATAGGCAAGTAAAATCTGAGAAGTATTTCCAGCCACCAGAGTCGTTCAATATTGGACAAAGTGAAACTAAAAAACCTACGGGGTGCAAGATGTTGTCTATCCCCGGCACCAATCACAGAAGCTCACCATGTTCTCGTCCGCTCCCCTTTCGGGATAGCGGTTACGCGAAGTGTAACGAGACAGACGATAATGACTTTTTACAAGCTAGCTGAACTAGTCATTGCAATTCTTAGCAGCACAGACCTCCAGACCATCACAATAGGCGACTTTACTAGCCACGAAGAGGGTGAACTTGCCTACCTTGAGGAGTGCTGTAGGTGCGACCGGTGCAAGAGACTTTACCGGCACAGCGCCCCCTTTTGTGGGACCCCGCGAAAACCGCACGCGAGAACCGGTGTACCACCCACTAACCGACCAAGGTCCGTTGCTGAGAATGCTTGCCGCCCCTTGTGTGCTCGGCGCTCCTTAGCGGTCCGGGTAGACTACACTCGCTCGAAACACGATCTCCGAGCCAACCAACAGCTAGGGCGTTGACTCCGAGTTTCTGCTGTGCAAGCTTGCCGCGGAAATGATAGTGGCAAAGAATCAATCGTTCGTCGACGCTGTGCGTAAGGAAGACGTCACACAGCCCCAGCAACGTTCGTTTTGTCTCAAAGAGTGGACCGAGCAGTATCAAAATTTCCCTGAATCCAGAGCAGACGGTCGCCTGCATGAGGCAGGTCTGTGGTTCGACCGCGAGTTTTCCGCGATTCGCTCCGCACTCAATCAACTGCCAGAATTGTCCACCGTGGCGAATGTGCGCGCCCTGGTCGCATTCAATAACTTTGAGATGACTCGCGCTATGAATTTGCCGAGGGATCATCTTTCGGAGAACAAGTTCGTGGTTCACGAGGAATTCGATCGACTCGAACCACTCGGGCCATGGGGTACGCCAGTAAATAGACAGGCGTACATCGAAGCAATGGTCTCATCGCTGACTCTACCCCTCCGTTTCCTTATCCGCGGTCGATCTATAGGTAACCCGAAGGCTGACTCGGAAAATACTATCGCCGAATTGATGCGGCATGTCCAACTGGCGGCGACATACGCTCAGCTCGAGACTTTATGGCTTGAGTGCCTATGGAACGGGTGGTACATCGATACGGCGAGCGACGTGGTAATCCGTTCCGGGGATCTGAGACACCACGCGAATTGTGCGGTCGGGGCGTTCCGCGGCGGAGTCTTAATGTCCGAGAAGTTGATTCACTTGATGCAGTGCTGGTCTGATCCTGCGTTTCAAGACATCAAGGCGGGTATTATTGCGCGGTCGCGTCATATAGAAGTGAATCGAAAAGGGCGGCTGAAAGTGTATCCGCTCAGACGCGCCAGAGCCAAGCTACCGCGGGCGTTGGACGTGAATTTACTCGTTGCGGAGGAGAGATACTGGCGTGAGTTGATGACGCGACCGCTCCCCAACATGAAAGACGTGACGATCCGGCAGGTCCTTGAGGCATGGCGGGTGATGATGGAAATTGGTGAATCTCTGCAGGGCTTGTTGAACACTCAGCAGACTGTCACAAGTGTCGGCTCTTTGGTCAGCGGGCACGGACACAAACTGAAGCGCGCAGATCTTCTGAAGGCACTTGGGAGGGTCGATCCGTCGAAGTCCGCCTTGTTCCTAGAACATTTTACATTCGACGGCCGAGAGCGGATCGATCCGTGGCTGCATCCATTGTTGCAAATCGGCGAGGAGTACGTTGTCATCGTGTCTTCGCTGAATCATTCGAACCCCGTGCGTTTGGTCGAGCATTGGATGGCTGTCGGCGGGCTTGACTTGGGCGAGCGCGGAAAGCTCTTCGAGCAGCATGTACACACTTCCGTTGCCGCTGCATGTCGTTCGAGCCGCTTCTCACCCAGCTGCGAGGTCGCCACTGCGGGACTTGAGTTTACTCCCTGCGTCGATGTGCCTGTTATCGGAGAAACGAAGGAACAGATCGATCTCGCTTTTCGCCTTGGTGGTACGGTATTGATCTGCGAAGATAAGTGCTGCGTCTATCCGGTGGAGCCGAGAGACCGATACCACTATTTCAAGCGTATTCGTATCGGTCGAGAGCAGGTGAGTCGAAAGGCTAAGTTTGTCCGCGCTCACCTCTCAGAGTTCATGAGATTATACTTCCCGGCTTACCGCGAGGATATTTCGGCGGTCCGCGTCGTGCCATTGGTAATCACGAACCTTGCTTTCGGCTCCGGGAGTCGGTCGGCCGATTCGGTACCGGTCGCGGACTTGGTCATGCTGACTAGGTACCTAGACGAAGGGGTGTTCACGCCACACGCCGAGTTTTCTCTCGACGACGGACTCAAGCCGCAGGGCAAGCCGACTCCGCTGTATCGGACGAAGAGAGAGTTCGAAAACAATATCGTACCGTTCGTATCCGAGCCTCCACTCATTAACGGATATCGAAATGCTCTGTTACCCAAACTCACCTATATGCAGCTCGGCGATGGACGGCTTCAGCCGGTCGAAACGTTGAACGTCGACCCGGAACACGTCAAGCGCCAGGTACGTAACGAACTCACGTCATGGACGCGACAACATTGCCGAGACAAAAACTACAAATCGCGTAAGCGATGACGCTAAGGGTTCACCAAAGTCCCACTCCGAGTGCTATACAAGCGACATGCGCTCCCTTGCCGCCGTGATGCTCCTTGTGTCGTGCGCGCCGAACTCCTCGATGGGGACAACGACGACAACGACGTTCACGCCCACGACCAGTGGTGACGTGCCTGAGCCCACGTTGGTGACGTTTACTGGCAGCGTTGACACCGTTGACACAACCGGGACAGGGACAACATCGACGACCGGCTCGACGTCGGGACAGCACCCCACAACAACCGGAGTCTTGCCTGACTTCGGCCCCGACGGGCCTGACTGCGGCGGCAAGATCGATATCCTGTTCGCGTTCGACACCGCCGGACAACTAGAGGAGCACTACCCGAAACTCGAGTTCGCGCTGCAGGAGACGTTGCCAACCTTCATTGAGTGGTTCGCCAACTTTGACACGCACTGGCTTGTCGCCAACACCCGGGTGGGTGGGGGATCGCGGGCTGTGAGGACGAGTGCGCCGCGAATGACGGCGTGATGTGCTGGCCCGTGGGTCCGCCGGCCTACCCATGTAAAGCCTACGACGGGGAACTGTCGGAGTGCGACACAACCTTCGCCGCAGGCGTCACCTATCCCGCCGGTTTCGACGCGGCAAACCAACGCTGCGATCTCGGTTCAGGGCAACGATTCGCTACCTCGGAACATGCCGAGGACCTCCTAGCCGAGCTAGAGTGCATCACGCAAACCGGGTGGACGGATGTTCGGGCTCTTGATGGACCCCGACGAAGTCAGGCTGCACCATGAAACGGTTGCTTGCGTAGGCAACCGTTTCGGGAGACTATCGGGCGAATGGCGGGAGCTGACACGCACGGGCTGCGTACCATTGTTGCAAGCGCTTCCATCATCCTTATCGCGTGGTACGTGGTTTGGGTCGCTGATTGGCCACCGTCGTTTTTCCTGCTTGTCACCGCGGGTACGGTGTTTGGTGGTCTCCTCCTCATCGTGCGCCGGTTCAAGCTTGAAAAGACGCAGGCCAGCAACGAGCCACTGCCAGAACTGGTGTCCGCACCGACGCCGACCCGTTCTCCGGTGCTAGCCAGCACCGAGCCACTACCAGAACTGGTGTCCTCACCGCTTGACGGATCCAGTGAGCCTCTGCGTGGGGAGGACAAGCCTGAGGCAGGCCAACAAACTCCGACGTTTCGCAAGCTTGCGCAGGCTTATCAAGACGGTCAACTCGTTGCGTTCGTTGGCGCCGGTGTTACGCGGGCGGCGGGCCTCCCCACGGGGGCAGAGCTCGTCGAACAAGTCCGTGAATATGCAAGGGGTGAGGAGGTGTCGGAGTCGGCGCTAAAGGAAGTGGACGATTTAAAGCTCACGGGTAAGCCGATTGAGGCGCTCACCCAGCTCAGTTGTGCCCTCGGTCGACCTAGGTTCATCCGGATTGTCAAGGAGCTGCTCAACGACGAGGCTCGAGAGATTCCACCCCTCGGGAAAGCGCTTGCAGCCTTAGTTCCGAACCTACGAGCTGTGTTGACCACCAACCTCGACCGTCTGGTCGAGCGAGCGTTCGGGTCGTCGTGGGTCGAGCACCGTCGTCCGCAAGCCGAGCTGGCGAGGAACCGCAAGTTCATTCTCAAATTGCATGGGACCCTACAAGATTCAGATACATGGGTTTTGACGCGTGACCAGTACGACCAAGCGATGTACGCAGATCCGAGGCATCAACCGGTTTTTCGTGCGCTGATGCTGGGAGCTCCCATGCTGTTTGTGGGCTTTGGCTTCGATGATCCGGACCTGAATGCAGTGCTCGGTGAAATTCGGGCGATGGCACAGGGAGAACCTCCGCAGCATTTTGCCCTGGTGCCCAGGCCAATTCGGGAGTGGCAGCGGCGGACCATGGCTGAGGCGGGTGTGAGCCTGATTGGCTACGACAATAGCGATGGGACCGATGCAGGGGCTGTGCGGGTGCTTGAAGCATTGTCCATGTGTGCGGTCGCTTCGGGGCCGGCTCTTCAACCCCAGGCCGCTCGTCAACGACTCCACCAACTTCTGACGGATGTTTTCTCGATCGATGACCTCCAGCAGATCGTCATGTACCAGGCTTTTGTTGACGACGCTGTCTACAATGCGGTCGAGTGGGGGCGAGAGGGCTGGGTGGACAGTTTGATTGATGTCTGCGGAAGCGAAGGCCGGATACCTTCGGCATTTTTCGATGCGCTACTCAACAAGTGTCCTGAGCAAGCGGGAGAGATTCACGTTCTCAAGCAATATTGGACGCGAGCGGTTGCTGTTTCGCCGCAGGCGAAGGTTCCGAGCAAGCGACGTCGTCCGGCGGCGGGCGGGCATTCGGAGAATATTGTGCCTACACAGAAAACCCCACCGGATCGGGTGCATCGGATGGACCGGGTTGCGTTATTTCTTGATCGCTCTGCGTGCTGGAATGAACTAAAAGTTGCGTGCCACAACCCGGCACACATCGGTGTTGTCATTCACGGTGCCGCGAAAGAGAACATTGAGTTGTTCCTCGGGCGGATCAAACGCTCGTTTAACGCCAAGGAGGAACTTGACCATGGATATGTGGAGGTTCCACTGATTCTCGAGGAGCGGCACGCGCTTGTCCCCGAGGATTGGGAAAAGCGAATTTGCAAAATCTTGCAGCTGGAGCGGCGAGTTGGGCTCGTTCGAGGGCTCAAAAAGAAAACGCAAAAAAGACCTTTGGTGTTGTTGTTCACCGGCCCGGTCGGTCCCCTGTTTGCAGCTCGACGTGGGACCCAAGGCGGGTTGACGCAGCAAGAACAAGACGGTTTGGATGAATTTTTAAGTGCGTACCTGCCATCGAAACTTGCCGGGGTTGCGTTTAAACATCCGGTGCGATTGATTGTTCCGGTTGAGTACCCCACCTTGGGAACGAAACCGACAGACGCATTTTTCCGGCGGATCCGAAATGCGTTTGACCGCGCGCAAGGCATCGAGCACGTGAAGGTCCAACCGATTGCGGGTATTCCTTGGGTCGATGTCTGGCATACGATCGAGTTCGAATTTGGCGGGTATCCGCCGGATGGATTCGATGTTCCCTGTAAAAAGGAGTACGACAGGGTCACCAAAAAAGGTGATTATACATTTTTGGAAGTTGCCGACGCCATTGGAGCATTGGTCCACGAAGTCAAGGAGCATGGGATATGACGAACACAGCACAGTCACGGCCAGATCGTCCACAACCGGGGTATCGCAAGGGGCAGCCACGTATCTCCGTTGCGGGTCTCAAGGGCCGCGATAACTTTGACTACCTTCCAGATCCGCGTTTGATTGCGGCTCTCAACGCCGCGATTGTGCTCGAACGCCCGCTTTTACTCACCGGTGAGCCGGGTTGTGGCAAGACGGACTTCGCATGGGCCGTTGCAGGTGCACTGAATGCGCTTCTGCCCGGGGAGGACTGTCCGTTACTCGAGTGCCATGTCCGTAGCGACTCACGGGCGAGTGACCTCCTGTATCGCTATGATGCGTTGCACCGGTTTGGTGATGCTCACAGCCAAGATCCAGAGGCAGTGCAACGCTCGAAGGACCCGCGCTGGTACGTGAAGCTGGCGGCGCTTGGTGAAGCCCTCACGGCTCCGCGCCAAGTTGTTGTCCTGATCGACGAAATTGACAAGGCTCCTCGGGATTTGCCCAATGACTTGTTGCGGGAGATCGACCGGGGTGTGTTTGAGATTCCAGAGCTTCAGGTCTCTGGCACAGAGACAGATAAACCCAAGCCGGGAGTGGACCCCGACAACCTGTCTCCAAAGACTCGCTGGGGACACGACTATCAGTTTGAGATGGGGCCAGACAACCGTATCAAGCCAATCGTGATCATCACGAGCAACGTGGAACGGCAGCTTCCCGACCCGTTTTTGCGGCGGTGTATCTTTTTTAATATTACGTTTCCAAAGCCCGAGCGGCTCACGGCAATCGTCCGGGCTCACGCCGATGGTGTCCCGTACATCGAGCATGCCGTGAAGTTGTTTTTTGCTCTGCGTGGCGAGACGCAGTTGACCAAGCGACCGGCGACTTCTGAGTTACTCGATTGGGTGAATGCCCTGCAAAAGATGTATCGACAGGAGGACGTTGAGACATTGCTTCGGGCGCTTGCTGGAGCCGTCAAAGGGAATCTGCGGGATGGCTTTGAGCTCGACTCCGAGAAGGCGCGTTGGCGAGAACTCCCAGGGATTCACTGCCTGCTCAAGACGCGTGAGGATTTGGCGAGGGTAGGGTGCGACTAGCCCGTAGTTTGTCTGGACGCGCCGCCGCGCTTGGTCTTTTCGACGAGGTCGTGGTTTGCAATTTTTCCGGTACCACCAGAACAGCAGCGGCGTTTAGCAAACCACGAAAAAACTTCGGGCTGTGGGCGCGTGTGGCAGGGTGGTCGTGAGTACCGCCTCGACTTTTCGCGAGCTTTTTGAGTTGCTCGTTGAGCGGCGTCTGATCGGCCGCAATGTTGAGCAACTCTTGGCACTCGAGGCATTGCTTCGCGTTGCGCATGGCGAACGTTGGGCGCCCGCTGCCGTTGTGGCTGCGGTGACGTCACTACTTGCAACGACACCGGATGCCTGGGATGCGATCGAGGCCGAGGTCGAGCGATTTTTTGCCGGGCAAGCGCCCCAGGCCCAGGGCCCGGGTAGGGTGCAAACGACTGGCCAGCTTCCGCCAAATGCCCACATCTCGCTTCAGCCGCCGCCGCCCGTTGCCCCCGCTGTTGTTCAGCCAACGACTTGGGAACGGTCGCTCGACTGGACGTTGAAACGGATTCGCCGGGTGTCGGCGCTTGGCGTGACGTTGGTGCTCGTGATGGGCGTGGTTGGGGTCTCCGCGCTGGGGGGCTTGTTGGTCGAGCAAACGACAAATCTGGTCGAAGTGCCAGCCGCTCCCGGCCCGGATGACCCGACGCCGGGTTCTGTCGCGGAGCCCGATACCTCTGTCAGCATCCGCTCGGACGGCTCGACACGTCGCTTGGTACCGGATGGTGTCCAGGCTGAGCGCTGGGAGTTGCCTGCGTCGTATGTTGCACCGCTTGGTTTATTTGTATTGTCAATTATCCTGGCGAGTTTTGGTGTGTTCTTGTGGCGGCTCCCCGGCGTATATCGCACGGAGGTGACAAAGCGCAGACAAGACGCCTTGGTGGGTCGAAAAGGCGTTGGTCGTGAGGGTGGCCGGCCCTATCGGGTGGAGTGCTTTCCCCCGTTCGCAGAGTCGGCGATGGATGATGTGGCGACGCTTCTTGGGCGGATTGGGACCGAGGCCCGAGGTACGGACCTCGACGTCAAAAAAACGCTCGATGCAACGATTCGCTCGAATGGGCCCTCGCCTGTGTTGAGAGGCCGGCACACCGCACGCGAAATCCTGGTTTTTGTGGATATCGAGAGCGGAGACCATCCGTACTTACACGGGGTTGAATGGGTGTTGGCCAGGTGGCGGCGTGGCGGGGTACGATTGGTTCGCTACGACTTTGGCTACCGCCCGCAGTACTTGATTCGTCGCGAGGAGCGGCCCTCCGACTTGGCGAATTACCGGGCCGGAATGATTGTCGAGCATGAGGGGCCAGGCTCAGACGAGGTCTCGATCGAAATCGAAGCACTGGCGCGCCAGACCCAAGGGATGCCGCTCTTCGTATTCTCTCGCGGCGATGCGTTGGCGCATGAATACACCGCAGGTGGGCTAAAGGATGCGCCCTGGTCACGTGTGACTGCAGCCTGGCCCAAGCGGGTGTTTGTCGACCTCGACCCCCGGGGATACGATGAGCGCAACTACCACGAGAAGGAGTTGCTCGAAACCATGCGGGAGCACGGTTTTTTGTGTGTGCCGTTTGGCCCGGCGGGGTTGGAGGCAGCGGCCCAGCACCTCGCCGGCCGTGGGGGGGGCCCACCTCCCGAGCCCACGCCGCTGCGACCGTTGGAAGAAGTTCATGATGCGGTGGAGCGCTGGTTAGCGACTGTTGCGATGGTGCCCGACCCGACGTGGGTGCAGCTCGAGGCGTTTCGACGCCAATTCCTGGCCCAGGAACTACCGGACCCACGTTATGTTGAACGCGCTCTCGAGTGGGTCCACAAGAAGTTTAGAGCGCAGGGGAGGAAGGTGGATGGTACCAAATTCGGGAGTCGCCTCGACCTCGATATATTTGCCAATCAGTTGCACATTGACTGGTGGCAAAAAGACCCGGAATTGGTTGAGGGTGCAATCAAGTTCTTGAAGATACAAATGGAGGGCGCCAAGGTCGACACCAGCGACCCTGCCAATTTGTTGTGGTTGCTGAAATACAAGTTTTTGCAGGTTATGCTCGAGCCGGCGAGGGCGGGTGAGCTACTTGCGGAGTTTCCAGGGAGTTGTGTTGACGATGAGTTGTTGAAGAAGCTGGCGAAAGCGGAGGCACGGGAGCAAGCGTGGAAGCGAGCAGGGCGTCGCTTTGAGCCCTTGGCTGCAAGCGTGCGTAGTTTACATGGCAACCGGGTTCCCGCTGGTCGGCTCAAGAACTGGCTGAGGTCCTTGACGTGGAAAGCCTGGATGCTGAGCGTCGCCTGTGGCGGGATGGCGCTTTTGATCATGCACTCGGTTGTGCACCGAGACATTGAAGATACACTTGTTGGAGCCGTTCCGGCAGACCTTGAAGTGCTACTCGCAACCGACGCGGAAGCCTGCGACTTCTCCGGCCCACCAAAACGTCCAGCCAAGCCGAACCCAGACATTCAGGCCCCACCGACGGGGCGTAGCTGTGGTGTGGTGGAGACCGCACTGGCGAATACCGATGCACCGATGAACTTGATTGGCCTGACGGGCGGGGCGTTTACGATGGGGAGCCCAGAGTCGGAGTCGGGACGCAGCGAGGACGAAGGCCCTCAACATCGCGTCGCGCTGTCACGGTTTGCCGTTTGCGAAACGGAAGTGAGTGTGCGGCAGTACGAACTGGTGACAGGCGAGAAACCGAAATTTTGCGCCGATGGTTGTGACAACGATCATCCGGTTCAGTTAGTGAGTTGGGAGGACAGCGTGAAGTTTTTGAACGCGCTCACCCGTCTTGAGAACAAACGTCAGGGTTCGGGGGAGCAGCTGACCGAGTGCTACGATGAACAGACGTGGGCATGGGAGGCGGGGTGTACGGGCTACCGGCTGCCAACCGAGGCGGAGTGGGAGTATGCGGCGCGGGCGGGGAGCACGACGGCGTTTCATTTTGGTGATGATGAAACGAAGATATGTGACTATGCAAATATTCGAGACGTTTCATTTCCGGACGACGACGAACTCGAGCGAGCGAATTGCGACGACGGGTTTAAAAACTTGGCACCGGTACAAACGGAGAGATTGAAGCCCAACGCTTGGGGGCTACACGGGGTGCACGGCAACGTGTGGGAGTGGGTGTACGACTGGTATGACAGCTCTTTTTACGAGAAGTCTCAAAGTAAAGATGAAAACCCCGCGAATAAAAATACGGCAGATGGCCGTGTTTTGCGCGGCGGGTCCTTCGTCTTCCTGCCCTCGGATGCTCGGTCGGCGAGCCGGGACTGGCTCGCGCCCGAGCTCCGGGACAGGCTCCGCGGCCTGCGTTGTGTCCGCGGCCCCTCCCCCCCCTCCCATTGAACGTTGTTATTTGATCTTTGGCGGCCCAACGGGCCGTCGCGCGAAAAATTGAGTTTGATAAAGTAACGTCACTTTGTCATTTTGTACCTATGAAGCTGACACTTCGTCAGACAGCCGAGCGACTCGGGAAGTCGGTGTCAGGTGCGGTACATGATTCAGCACGGGCAGCTCGTGGCTCGCAATGATGGTGGTCGGCGCCAGCCCGTTCTAGTAGGTTCTGCCGACCGTCCGGGCTGGCATTTTTGTATCATCAATGAACAATGCGACGAGTACCAAGCGGCAGTTTTGCTCGCCTGAGTTCGTTCGTGGGACTTTGGCAGGCGTGGGAGCTGCATCGTCGGGGCAAGCGTCGTCGCCCATCGATTGCGCTTTCTAGGATACCGCGTGAGCCGTGCAGGGCTCGCCCCATCGCGGAAGCTCCGGCGTCGACTCCGAGCCAACGTTCAGCGGGCGGCGAAACGAGGTCCAAATGCTCTTGTGCGCACGATTCGCTCGTATCGGGGGCTGTTGGCAGGTCCGGTCTAATGACGTGAAGTGACAGAAGGTGACAGGGTGACAGAAAGTGACGGGGTCGGTGACAGAATGTGATGACGCGTGACAAGAAATGACGAAATGACGTAAAAGTGTCATTTTTGAAATTTTGTTCGCAACGGCCCGTTGGGCCGTCAAAGTCAAATAACAATGTTCAATGCTGGGGGGACGGGCCGCGGACACAACGCAGGCCGACGATCCAGTACCGAAACACGGGCGTGAACCTGAACCGGACTGCCGACCGAGCAAACGAGGGCAGGAAGTCGAAGGACCCGCCGCGCAAAGTCCGGTCCGAAGCCGTGTTTTTGTTCGCGGGGTTTTCATCTTTACTTTGAGACTTCTCGTAAAAAGAGCTGTCGTACCAGTCGTACGTCCACTCCCACACGTTGCCATGCATATCGTACAGTCCCCATGCATTTGCCTTGAAGCTTCCAACCGGTGCCAATATTGAATAATTGTCTGTACAATTAACTTGGGCGTCGTTGATGTTGCCGTATTGACAAATTTCATGTTTGTCGTCGCCAAAGTGAAACGCCGTCGTGCTGCCCGCCCGCGCGGCGTACTCCCACTCGGCCTCCGTCGGTAGGCGGTAGCCCGTGCAACGCCTATCCCAGGCCCATGTTTGTTCATCGTAGCACTCGGTCAGCGGGTCTTCCGGGCGCGTTCGATTCTCAAGCCGGGTCAGAGCGTTGAGGTATCGAGCGGAGTCTTCCCAACTCACGGTTTGAACCGGGTGGTCGTCGTCACACCCATAATAGCAATCGCTCGGTTTCTCGCCTGTCACGAGCTCATACTGCCGAACCGTCACTTCGGTCTCGCAAATGCCAAAACGGGTGAGCGTGACTTCGTGTTGGGGGTGCTCGTCCGAGTCCCCGACGCCTTCCGGGCTGCCCATCATGAAGGTTCCGCCAGGCAGCCATACGAGGCGCGGGCGGAGGTTTTCCGGTTGGTCAGACACGGCGCCCCCATAGACGACCCACCCTCCGAGCCCGGCGAGGGTAGGGATGGTGAAGGCGAGGCCAATGGCGAGGATGCCGACTAGGCGTATGCCCCACACCGGTACGGGAATCTCGCTAAGGGCGGTGAGCAAAGCTCGCCAGGGAGGTGTTGGCTCGGCCATCCGCGGTGAGTGTATCCGATTCTATGGGCTGATGCGCCAAGTCTGAATGTTGGCCTGGCAGCGAAGTTGGCCACGGTTCGGTGGAACCACTTCATGCACCCGGTGAGCAAAAGAGACCACATGACACAAATCACGAGAAGCTTAGGAGGATCTAAAGTGACTCAGGACGCAATGAGGTATCGCCGGTCGCCGGGCCGGCTATGTCGACTACCTCGGCTATTGCAAGTACTTCCCCAGGCCGGATTACGACCCCGGAATTTCGCAGTCCAACCCTCCCTTGTAAATCACGTTTCCAACGTGGTTCGACGAAAGGAGCGACACATCATCATAGCAAACCTCGTCGAATCCAGGGAGTACATCGAACAACGTTGGCCCCATCCCATGGCAACAAAAGCCGGGTGCATCGATCACTGGACCGAAGCTAAAGGCAACTGAAATCGCGTCGGGGTCGCCTGTGAGAAACTTGCAGAACACGTCACCGTCGATGCCTTCGCATTCTTCGTCGGTACCGGTTGCAGGTACCGTTGGTGAGCACGGTCCGCAGTACCACTGCTCCGCGTTATCAAACGAGGGAGGCTCTGTATCGGTTGTCGCGTCCGTTTCGGTTGTCCCGTCGGTCGTCGTCGTGCTGTCGGGCTCAGTTGTCCCGGTTGATGGCTGAGTGTCCGTCGTGGATTGGTCGGTTGTAGAGCGCGACTCCGCGGCGACAGACGAGCCCTCCGAGCCCTCAGTGCTTGTACGCCCAGTTCCCTCGGTGACGGTCATGTATGAGGTTGGTGTCGCGCGAAGCGTCACGTTCTTGAGTCTATGAGTTTCGGGCCCCAAACGATCCGGGCCGCTGACCCAGTGGCCAGCGACCCAGGTTTCGTGGACACGCTAGGCGAGGAGCTCAGCCGTCGCATCCTCACCGAAACTGCGCAGGTACATTGCGAAAGCCTCCCGGATCATCTCCATCCGACTTTTCTTGCCGTGGCGCCGCCAAGCCTCGTCGATCGCGTCGACCACCTGCTTCGGGAAGCGCATTGCCAGGACTTTTTGTTCTTCGTCCGAGACTTTCCTGCGCGACTCCCGTGGGCCGACCGGCACCTTGCCCTGTTGGGCTTGCCGGATCTTCCACATTAGGTAGTTCTTGTCCGAGCTCTTCGTTGGGCGACCGACCACCTCGACGTACTTGGTCTGCAGCGCGGGCACGTCGAGGTCCTTAAGCTTCTGCCCTCCCGCCGTATCAGAGTTTTCTTTTGGGGTCTCGCGGGGGCGGGCGGCTTGCGGGCGAGGCGGGGCAAGACGGCGGCCCTTGGCCTTCGGAGCCTTCGGGGCCTCCGGCTGAGCCGCTGGGGCCGGGGCCTCCGGCTGAGCCGCTGGGGTCGGCTGCTCCTCGGGGGCCTCCAGCTGGGCCTCGACGGCCGCTGTGGCCGGCTGCTCTTCGGGGGCTTCCAGCTGGGCCACGACGGTCGCTGTGGCCGGCTCTTCGGAGGGCTGCTCCTCCGCCTCGACCTCGAGGGCCTCGAGGGCCTCCCGGATTTTGCGCTTCAGGAACGTTTTGTTTGGGGCACGCGTTTTCGTTCCGACGAGCTCTTCATATTTCGCTTGCAGCTCTGGCAGGCGAAAGGTCTCAAGGCTTTTCATGATTGTATCGACATTGGTCATTGGTCTGTGCTTTCTGCCCGGTGCTGTCGGGGCAACGACGTAATGGCTTGCTGTCGATGTATAGGCAAGTAAAATCTGAAGGGTTTTCAGCCACAAAGAATCGACCTAAATCGGGCAAGAACAACCCCGCAGGCCTTGCTACCGAGACCTGCGGGTTGGTACCAATGATTATGTGTGCACGCGTTTTGGGCGTCATTTACGGGCAGCTTTGATCGAGCAAAAACGCGACATTGGCGTATATGAGCAGTGCTCTGCGGGGGTGCTTGGCTAGGTGTAACGAGAAAGGCGAAAATGACCTCTTACAAGCTGAACTAGTCATTGCAATTCTTACATTCGTCGTCCAAGCTCGTTTTGTGGATCAATCCAAGCAGAAGTTACTAGAATCTATCGTGAGAGCCAGACGCGATGCTCTAATTCAACAAATCCGCTCCAACCCTCGGTTGACGATTGCAGACTTGCAGAGCTTGGCGGGCAGTGTCGTTGGACCAACCCTCCGGACCATCACAATAGGCGACTTTACTAGCAGCCACGAAGGGGAAGGGCTCACCCACCTTGAAACCCCAGCGCCCCCGATTTTGTGGGACCCCGCGAAAACCCGAGCTACCCGGACCGCTAAGGAGCGCCGAGAATATGATGCTGCAATGCTCGCAGCATTACGACACAAGGCGCGACAAGCATATTCGGCAACGGAGCTTGGGCGGTTAGTGGGTGGTACCCCGCAACAGATTCGACGATCCCTACACCGCCTTATCGACGCCGGTAAAGTATCTTGCACCGGCCGCACTAGCAGCGCTCGATATCGAGCGTCCTGTGCTACCTAAAGCTGTGGGCTCGGCCCGTAGGGCTGGCTTTCGCTTGCACTCGCTTGACCAGCTCCGCGGACTTCGTTCGGCGATTGAATTTGTGTATGCTCAGCATATGAATGAGTCTAAGGAAATCGTCAAAGACGTTACCCAGAATCTTGTCGGGACCCCGATATTTAATTTCTTTCAGAGAAGACTCAACCAACGTCGCCAAAGGCTGTTCGAAAAGTTTACGGAGCGAGTGGCCAACTACGTTGCCAACGGCGACGATTTTTCGATTGAAATATGGGTCGAACAAAATGCAGAAAAGGAGTGGTTCGCCGCCGGGATAGAGAACGGTCTACTCGCCATTCAAAACTCGATTGGAGAGAACGCAAGGCGGTGTCTTGCCGTACTGGTTGGACACTACCTAAAGAACGCAGAGTTGCCGGATAGTATCTACAAACGACTCTCCCGTCTTTTCGTTGATTCCGATGATAGTACACTGGCCGTACTACGGCGGATTTGCTCCGAACAGGTGTCAAGCACCAAGGTCAACTTCTTTCTTGTCTATACCAGCACCACCAGACCTGAGAACCCGATTTCTGTGGATATCGTATACGAAGGTGACAAGGTAATATCCATTGCTAATCCACAACAGATTGAAGAGACGCAAGAGGCTGTAAGTATTTTAAAGGCACACGCTATTGTCGGGGAGGCAACCGGACTTGGTGCGTCTCACCCCGAGCGATCTCGCTATACCAATCAGATCGCAACACTTGATTTATGTGACAGCCGTACCGCCAAGACATGGAATATGCTCAAACGTTGTCTTGCTGCTGTGAGGGAGTAGCTTCTACCTGCCAGGTCGGAGCGTGTTATACAAGAGACATGCGCTCCCTTGCCGCCGTGATGCTCCTTTTGTCGTGCGCACCGGACTCCTCGATCGGGACCACGACGACAACGACGTTCACGCCCACAACCAGTGGTGACGTGCCGGAGCCCACGTTGGTGACATCCACGGGAAGCGTTGACACCGTTGATACAACCGGGACAGGCACAACATCGACAACCGGCTCGACGTCGGGACAGCACCCGACGACAACCGGAATCTTGCCTGACTTCGGCCCCGACGGACCTGACTGCGGCGGCAAGATCGATATCCTGTTCGCGTTCGACACAACCAGGTACCTGGACGAGCACTACCCGAAACTCGAGTTCGCGTTGCAGGAGACGTTGCCAACCTTCATCGAGTGGTTCGTCAACTTTGACACCCACTGGCTTGTAGCGAACACCCGGGCTGGGTGGGGTATCGTTGGCTGTGAGGACGAGTGTGCCAACAACGATGGAGTCATGTGCTGGCCCGTGGGGCCGCCGGCCTACCCATGCAAGGCCTACGACGGGGAACTGTCGGAGTGCGACACAACCTTTGCCGCAGGGGTCACCTATCCCGCCGGCTTCGACGCGGCAAACGAACGGTGCGTCCTCGGGTCCGGGAAACGGTTTGCGACCTCCGAAGACGCCGAAGACCTGCTAGCTGAGCTCGAGTGTATCACCCAGACCGGATGGACGGATGTCGATGGCCTCAAGGCTGAGAAGGCGATGGTCGACGCTGTGCGACCGACAATGACGAAAGTCCCCGGCGGCTGCAACCTCGGGTTTTTGCGGGACGAGGCCCTACTACTCGTGATTTATTTCTCGGACTTTGGTGGAGTCAACGCCCCTAGCGGACCTCCAGATCAGTGGGCCCAGGCGTTCCTCGACGCCAAGGGAGGCGACCCCGATAAAATAGTGGTACTCGGGATCTCGCCTGACACCACACATCCGGACCCTGTATGCGAGAAGAATACCCTCAAGGACGATTACTGGGCGTACAACGAACAATTTTTGCACTTCATCATGAAGCACGCGATCCACGGTAGCCGCTGTGCCGAGGACTACAGACCGTTTTTAATGGATGTCCTCACTCTATCGCTTGCGCTGTGTGGCGAGGACCCGCCGACATAAAAACGGCAGGAACTATGGGTGAATGGCCACTACAAACGAACGCGTGTGGCCACCGATTTCGACATGCCCGGTTGCGTAGAGCATGCCAAATCTGTCTAAGGCCAACGCGTTCAACCTTCCGACTTCGGGCGACTGGAATAACCAGCCGTCTCGGAACACCGCCGGACGTCCCCCGAGGCTCCCAACCGCGTACCCGTGTCCGGCGGCAAACACCTCGCCCTCGAATTCAACAGACTTGTAGTAGCTGAGGTCAGGCTTATAGGTGGAGCGGAAGCTTGTTTCGTCCGACCGCCCCCACGCGATAAACTTGTCCCCAGCGAAACCTCCACCGACATACTCGCTGTCACCTGTGTTGGGGCGGGGCACGGTCGACAGTGCTCCCGACGAGAACGAAAACAGGCGGGGGTGCTTAATAAACTCAAGCATGTCGAATCTCTCAAGTAGGTATCCTGCACACACAACGGTTTGATCGCGCACGGAGACGCTTTTGATCGAAGCGTCAAGCTTGTCGTTCTCGTCGTCAAACACACTCAACGTGTCGGAAAAGACCGTCCCACCCGATTCGGTCAGTTGCCAAGCCGTGGCGTCGAACCCATCGACTCCCATCGCTTCCCCAACCACAATGACGTCAGCGCCAATCGCCGCGGCCCCGTGGAGCACGGTGTCCGGGAAGTTGCGCACCCAGTACCGTACCCAACTCCCATAGGGGAGTTTGTGGTAGAGCCGGACCTCCGCGTCCTCGCCGACGGAACCGACGAGGACGAGGTCCCCGTCGGACATCATTGTAGCCGATGTGACGTCGAGCGGGTCATCTTCGGCAAGCCCTTGCTCGACCACCGCACCCAACGGTGACACCTCCGAGAGCGTGACGAAATCCCCGGCGTTGCCCACGAGGAACATACGATCGTAGAACCCAGGTTGCCCAGGCTGGACCACGAGGGCCTTGCCTGTGGTCCCGGGCGCACCCACCCAGGTGTAATTCAGCGACCCCGACGCCGGCAGGTCGACGACCACTGTTGTGGCCGCCATCAGCGGGGCGCCCGAGCCTGTCTGTGCAAGTACACGAAACTCCTTGGTCCCGTTGTCGTCCGGGTGGTCGACGATGTACTCGAGTGAATCCTGCCCCAAGGGCCACGTGATCTTTTCGACAGGTCCATTGCTGTCGACGTTTGAGACAAACAGGTCGAGCGACTCCAGAGAGTCAATCGTGTCGGTATCGACGGTTAGGAGTAAGCTCCCAGCCTGTGTGAGTGACTCGACGTTGACACTCAGGTAAAGCTCGCCCTGGTCGTGCCCCCCCGTTCCCGATGTCTGGTCCGTCGGGTCGGTGGTCTCCGGCGCCTCGGTTGTCCCCGGCGGGAAGTCGTGGGAGTCCTCGAAGTCCGTGGTCGACCATCCCGTCGTGTCGTCACCGGTGTAGCCATTATTGTGTTGGTGAATCTGATTGAGGATCGAATCGTGATCGCCGCACGCACTGACGAGAACGAGCAGGAAGAGGAGGCGAGCGGGCACGGTGTTATTATCGCACATCACCGGTCAAAACCGAACCCGCGGCACGAGCCAAAGGATCCCCGCGATCACCGCAATGACGGTGGCAATGGTAGCCCCGACTCTTGGTTGTTCACGAAGCTCGAGGGAACAGTCGTAGAGACGGGTCTGTCTGTCGCCCCTGGACCGTTTCGCGGGCTGTGCGGTCAGTGCAGATCGCGGCCCGCGGCCGACTTCCCGCGGCCGGACAGGCCGAAAACTCCTGGTGTCAAGGCTGTCGAGGTCGAACTCGGTGGTCGCGCGCCGGTCAAATGAAACAAAGTTCCCGGCACCGGCAGCGGGCACCGGTCCGGGCTCAGGCACGGGTTTTGGCTCTGCGTCGAGAGCCTTGCCGCTACAGATCGGGCTGGCGAAGCTGTGGGGCGTGGGAGCGTCGCAGTCGCCGTGTGGCTCAGAGACGTCGCAAGTCTCGTGGTTCGCCGGGTTGATGGTCGAGGTCATGATTCCACCACGAATCCCGAGAGCCGATGTTTTAAAGCGTCACCAAGCTGGGGCCACGCGTTGGTGTACTGGTCAAGCCATGGCTGGGTCGCAAAGCTCCCGTTGATATGAACTCCTTCCGCGGTGACTTCCACGTAGGGACGCGGGAACACCTTCGCCACGCCTTGGTCGTCAACCACGACCCGAACAGCAAGTTGTTTCGTCAAAGCTCGGACAAACGGCCCAGCTCTTCCTGTTGGAAGCGAGCACACGACCCCCTCCACGTGCACATCAACAGAACGGGCGCCAGCCTTTCGCAGCCGCGCCCAAATCGTGGGCACACATGAGCCCTTCTCAAGTTCGATGACTGTCATGAGTTAGACGATATCACTAAAATTGATAAATTTTATTAATTTTAGTCATATGTCAAATTTAGAGAGTTCTGGGGTGGCTGATAGGCCCGTGCTAGGTGTGCTTTGTGAACGGGACACAATGCTTCGCCGCGCGAATGATGCTCGGCTGGTCGCGCGAAGACCTCGCCTCCAAGTCGGCAGTCTCAAAGGGAACCGTGTGGAACTTTGAGCGCGGGACAGTACTTCCACAGCGAAGCACGCTAAAGCTGCTGGTCAACACGTTCCGAGCTCACGGAATTGTCTTCGACCCGCCGGAGCAAGACTGTTCCGAGGTGCAGGTGGACCTTTGTGTTCTCAGTGACGGCAGCCGAGTCAGGCGATCAGCACGCGAGGACTAGAAGTGAATCACGAAGAGCTTGCAAAAAGGTTCGGTGTCTCGAAAGAATTTCTCGACAGGAGTAACGCAATCCACGAGGCTGGTCATGTCATCGTCGCCTACGTCCTTTGTCCGGGAATCGATATACAGTGGGTATCGCTTCAGGAGCGGGCAAGGGCCACGGGGGGACTGGCAATCAACAGTCACTTTCTCGAGCGAGGGGTGTGGGGCCGAATCTACCTTGCTGGGTCGTGGGCCCAAGCCAAGCACATCAAGAAAACAAGGCCACCGAACTACGCAGTCCCCCACTTGTTGTCTTGGATCGAAACGACCTCCACAAGCGATGCAGACGGGGTCGCCCGCAACTTATCAACGGCGGAAGTCAAGCCAGCAATATCGGACGTCCAAAAAATCCTTGAAAAGGATTGGCAATCTGTTGAGTTCCTGGCAAGCGAGTTGGAAGTAAACGAGACTCTTTTTGGAGACGAGGCCTACCAGGTTTTTCTTCTGGGACAAGGCGACCCAGGGGAGAACAACATAAGGGCGAAACTTGACAACTATCGAAAAACTAGAAGGGAGGTACCTCCTCCCCCGGGCCTGAGTGCCCCCTGGTACGAAGACTACGACAGTTGGCGGGCGAGACAGCGGTAGCAACTGCAACGGCGACACGCTGCCCTAGTGTCTATACCTAACCGTCCTCCACCCCCCAAGATTCGGGAGGCTCCGAACTAGTCACAGGGTGATCGAGGTCCCTTTCATGCGCGTCTGTAATGACGGCGGTGAAATCGACGCGCCGCAAAAAAATCTCGGCATCAACGCCATGTGGTCGGAAGGGACAATGGTGGACAAGAACAACCTCGTAGTCAGCTGAAATTCCAGCTTTATCGTTACCGAGGTTAACAAACTCACCCTGACAAGGAATTCGAGTCATATCGAATCGCCGGAGAAATCGAGGGGAACCATCGAGATCGGGTCCCGGTGAAAAACAGATGTGCACAACTGCCATTAACACAACATGAGCACTCCAAAATTTCTGTCAACCCTGAGGGATACCAGACCGACGAGGTCACGCACTTGAACGAGGATGTTTCTCACAAGCACTGACCTTCCTGGCAGGTGCCGTACAAGCAGTCGTCGTCACCTTCGCACCTCGGAAGGCACAGAAATGACTGCGGGTTGCAGACAAGATCCCCCTCGCAGGGTCGGTCGCTCGCGCATGACGGGTAGCAAACACTCGAGATTACACACTTGTATCCGTCTTCACACGGACAGTCCTCAACACACTGTAGGATCGAGGACGCTGCAAGGGCGACACATTGCCCGCTGGCACAGTCTGAATCCGTTTCGCAAACTTCACCGGCTTGAAGCTTGCAACCAACGAGAACGAGCAGGAAAAGTGCACTTGCACGCATACTGGCGACGTATCACACTCGCAGCCCTTCTGCCAAGTCGAGGCACCTGCAATCGTCGACTCTCCCCTCAGCTCTGAGAGTCCCCAGCATCGTTTTCCGAGCTGTCCGACAAAATGAGGCGCCTCTCGGCCATCGAAGCCTTGACGAGCTCGGCATAGGTGACTCCCTCGGCAAGGGGCTTCAGTACTATTTCGGAGCGCAACGATCGTTGCAGTTTTGAAAGAAGGATCCCTATTAACCCTGCAATTACCAGCGAAAAAAACGCTATTCGATAAAGGTCATCGAGCTTCTTGTCACGCTCTGTAGCCAGAGCGGACCGAAGTATTGCGTTGTTCTCGGCGGTAGAAGGTCGAAGAGGTTGGCCTGTTTGTGAAGCAACACGAAGCACGAAGTCGACTTCATCACCAGAATGCATCGGGCCCATGCCGCAAACAAGCTCTCGCCCGACGAGGCTACAATCAAACTTGTATATCGACGATGGAGTTTCAGTCGTGAAAAAGACCTCATCGTCAGCGCTGTCTAAAGAGAACGCTACTTCTAGGGATTCGCGATAGTCGCCTGAAATCGCTCGAAGACTGACCTCACGGTAAACTAGTGAGTCGATTGGTTTGTCATCAACGGTCAGCGCCAATGACGGCACAAAGTCTTTCATGCCATCTACACTCAGATCTATATGCGCTGACTGAAAAACAACCTCAGTCGGGGATGGTCGCTGGATGTACCATGTGAAGACCGCCCCTCCGAGCCCCCCGGTGAGAAGGGTTAGAAGCAACAACAAATAGTTCGAAGAATTTTTTTGCGGACTACGTGCTTCCGATTTGTCGCCATCTCCGCGAGACATTCGAAGAATTTACCAAATGGAGAATCTGGAGGCAACCTCAACGACGATTCCACCAGAGCAAGCTACCTCCGACCGCAAGGCCAATTCCAGCTCCGACAACTCGGCGATCGCTCCACCACGGCCGCGGCTCGGTCTCCTCCTGCTCCCCTCCGATACCGACTTGATCCTGGAACGGCATTCGACCACCAGGTGCGACGTCCGGGGCTGGATCCTTCGGGGGCTGGATCCAACCTGGGCTTGCGGCCAACCTCCCAAATCCGCGAGATCCCTTGCCAGCCCCGCGCTTACGCAGTTCCTCTCGAAGCTCCCGTCCGTCCGGGAGGGGCTCGCCAGGGGGCACATCATCCAGGACGACGTACTGCCTGTCTGGGTGATCCAAGAGGGTCACACGCATCTGGTCAAGAAGGTCCCGCAAAGCTTTGTTCTCGGGTCCCCTAAACGCGGACCACGAGCGTCTAACGTAGGCACACATCAGGGAGTGGCGCAGGTACCAACGCTGTCTCTGACCCACCTGGTCGAGGATCAATCGTGTTTGGGTGTCGTAGATCGTTGTGAGGCACCTTGGGTCACCGACATTCGATTCATACGGGGCAATCACGCATCCCCGCCGTGGGTGGCGATTCGGGGCCCAAGTCTTCGGTCCCGCCTGACCGGCGGTGTGGCCCTTGTACCCCATATCGCGCCCGTGGTCGCGGCCTCCAATGTTCCTGTACCGCCCTTCATCATGCCAACATTGCCACGTCCCAACCGCACAGGCGATCACGGACTTATAGAAGTCGCGCATATCACGAGTCTCGACGGGACGTTTGATGATAGCCTGGAGTCCTTTTTGACAATACTCCGACCACAGTGTGTGAAGCATTGGAATATCCACCTTGTACAAGTGGGGGCTATTCTCAAGGTCGGACACCCAGCTCCAGGCGATTGATGCGAGTTTGTTTGTGTTGACAAGAAAGTCGCCGACGTCTCGGACCATCGATTGCTCGAGCAAAAAGTCTTGGTGAAATCCCTGCAGATATCGCCGCACCCGTGTCGACGCTGGATCGAGGGAGGCTTGAATCACGGACGTAATGCGATTTTGTCCGGGCCAGAAGCCGATGCCACCGGTCGGGCGAAAAACGCTCATGTCTTCGCCAAGCGGATTCTTATACCCTTCCTCAATATCTCCAAGGGCGAGCGCGACTCCCCCGATACGCGGAATTACTTGCCAGGACGCCCCCTGAAACCTCGGGCTAAAAATCGGCGTCCAATCCCCACTCTGAAGGCGTGGGAGCAGCTGCAAGTTAATTGTGTCCGAATCGACATCTCGTCGGGGCTCCTGCAACGGTGGGAAGGACTGGTACGCTTCGAGGAGGGCCTGCTCCTTCGCCTCCGCGTCGCGAATTTTCTTACTCTTAAAAGCATTTCGAATGGCCACGCCAAAGCCAATGATCGCCGCTGCGGCTGCGCCGATAGGCCCCATTGCGCTCAACGCAGACATCCCGATTGCAAATGCAACTTTTTTGATAGCCTGCGCCGGGTTCTGCCCTTGGACCGCAACACCGAGCTTGGCATAGACTTCGTTCTCACCCATTAAGTCAGGCAAGCTCTCAAACTGCATGATCTTCTCGAGAGCCTGCATCGACGAGCCCAGGAACCCGAAGGTGCCGTTGATGTTGCCGGGCAGCACGATCTTCTGGATCATTCGCCGTGTTCCTCGTTGCAGGTCCGAGACGCCCTGGTTGTTCAACAGCTCTACATTCACGGCTGAATACGGATCGAGGGAAGGGTCGCCCATCGCCTGGACCAGCGTTTCGTGCGAGGGAAGGTAGCTCTCGAACTGCTCCCACACATCTAACTTTTTGAACAGCGTGTCGAATTCGGGTGAATTTTCCTCGATCAGCATTTTGCACCTCTCCGCGCGACCAACCCCGTCTCAGTGGACGGTGGCTCCACGTGCTGTCTCGCGCCAGGTCGCAGCCATGGCCCCAAGCACCGGCGTTTCGAGTGCTGCTGCAACGCGCACCACGGTCCAGACAGTCGTCTTGACGCTCATCTCAGGCGACGACAGAAGTCGCTTGACCGTCTCGCGGTGCACACGAGCCTTTTTCGCCAGCGCCCCCAGCGTCATCCCCGAGCGTTTAAACGCGGAATCCAGCAGGTCCTTTTGCTTTGCTGCGAGCTCGTTCGGTTCGTGGTCTGTGACCCCATCCGACCGAAGCTTGTCGACCAATACATCGTAGGGGAAGCTTGCGTCGGTGTGAGGGCGTTCGCCGGCCAACGATCGCTCGTACAGGCGCCATATGTAGCGCTGCGTGGTCGTGAGAGTCTTGAAGTATTCCTCTCGCTGCGTGTCTTTGACCTCAACAACATGCATACGCATCCCGCCTGACGTTGCGGGGGGCGTGGTGGGTCTTTGAACAACTGGTTCCTGCCACTCGGTCGCCATGCTCGTCCCCTCCTCCGGGCGCTCTTCGGTGTTCCCCTCGGCTTTGGCTAACAGTCGACGAAGACCCCGGATCTGAGCTTCGAGGATCGTCACCTTGTCGCCGTCGGTGACGGACTTGTGCGCTGCGTCTTGGAAATGCCATGCAACGAGCCGTACCAGCGACGCGACGGGAGAATCCCACTCAACCCCGAAGTCTTGCTTGAAGCTGGAACGTCGATCGTAGCAGTCGTCGTATGCTCGCGAGAATTTGAGGTAGAAACCCGTCCGTACAGTCCGGCGGATCGGAACCCAGCGAGAGACGGCCTTCGTGGCCCAAGCGGCCAGAGACACGTACCCGACCCGCGGATGGTCCATCAGGTCTGGTCCCTTGTGAAACCCGACCTCACGCTCGTACGCGCGAACTTCTTCCAAGAGTGGTGCAAGGAGGTCTGCCCACTGATTGACCAATGAGTCGGGCACCACTTTGTCTCCAAAGAGCCGGGCGACGACCCTTCGCCACTCATCACGTATTGATCTGTCTTGACACTTCTCCATCTTTACTCCTCACATTCCTAGCCGGCGCTCCAGCTCGTTTAGTCGAGTCGAAAACGAAGGTTGACTCGCTCGAGATATCCCGAGGTCCGAGTCGGTTGGTACAAGGTCATCGAGTGTCCCTTGCTCCCGATGTTCGTCGAGCATTGCAACGAAACCTCGGTCGCCAAGGTGCCAGTTGTCATAGATAAGCCAGGCGACTTGTTGTCCGTTCATCCTAACGAAATTGGGATAATCTAGGCTTGCCCATCGTTGTTGGCGGGCGAGATCAAGCAAGTAGAACTGGACAATATCGAACCAGACAGCGGGCGATTGGAACGAATTTTTCGCGTGGGCGATCAGGTATTTCTCAAGGTCTCGTGCACCTGTTTTGGGGGACCTCGGAATCTCGGTCAACGTGGCTTGGAAAAGAACTGACGGGGCGTTTATTGCCTGACGATACCCGCGAACTAGCTCGTACAGCTCCGAAGGAGACAGTCCGTCCTTGTGGCAACGAAAGAGCCACGTGTTGAGTTCGGAGTCTGCCTGGAGAATCTCGGTATACCCTGCGGCCTTGGCCCGGACGAATAGGGCGTCCCCCGTCTTGACCTCAGCATGCGCCGAGTCGACGTAGTCCTTGACAACTTCGACCCACACGTAGGGGTTAGTGTCGTTCATGTGTCTCTCCATTGTTTTGCATCTCCCGGTACAGCCAAAGCCCGCCCCCAAGTACTGCGAGGCCGCCAATGCTTATGAGCCCGTAGCGAAGGTAGTTTTTGGGCTTCGCATCACTTGGTGTAGGCTCCTCCAATCGCTTAAGCGATCGGCGTACACGGGCCTCGGTTTCCGAGTCCCACTCACCCGTTTCGGGAAGCCCGAGGAACCGTTGCGCCCGTTGGATCTGTTGTATTTCGTCCGATCCCGACGTCGGGAAGCCAAGGCGGTGAAGCGCGTCCCGAATCTGCGTCCAGCTTTCGATCGTCTGTTCCTGGTTGGCGGCCCGCTGGATATAGTTGAGTGGGTTGAGCAGCGAAACTGGCGGGGGTTCGCTCGCGTACCAAACCTCGTTCGCCACGTTGAACTGGTTGGCGATGTATGCCTCAAAGTGCAGGGTCGTGCCGTTCGCGTGGCCGATCACCGTGCCCTTGGGAGAGCCGGGGCCTACATATCTGGGAGAGGATCCGGGAGTTAAACCTGCAAATACAAAAAACAACTCGCCGTCCGCGGTGGTGGCGAAGACTGCCGTCGTGCCGTTCGACCACTTTTCATCAACGGCCTCAATCGTGCAGGCTTCGGGGAGGAGCACTGTGTCGCCCGCCAGGCACACCAAGTCGATCCCGGCGTTCCAGCGCTCACACTCCTGTGCCTTGCAGCCAAACGGGCGCCCGCTTGCGAATGACTCTTGCGAAAAATTCGGTGTCGACTCTAACAACGGCCACCTCGGATTGGAGTCGCCAACCATCACCATTTCAACGTCTCGGAAATTTTCGTATCGCATCACAAGCTCTCCTCTACGAGCTAGGTCCTACGCCCCAGGCACGGGTTCGAAGCCGACTCTCCAGCGCCTCAAGCCGACGCGTAAATGTTTCGGAACTTGCTCTGACCGGTCCGAAGTCGTCGCCTTGTGCTCGGTCAGGCACAGCGACCTCAACCTGCCTCACGGCATTCGAGCAGCCCACATCACCAAGGTGCCAGAAGTCTAGAAGCCACTGAATCGTTTGTTGCACATCCAACGTTCTCTTGCGTGAGAGTCGAAACAGGTACAGGTGAATCAGTTGGATTGTTGGCATGCAGGGGTTAAAGTTGCTCAGCAACGCACGCTCCAGCTCATATGCGCCGTGGCCATACTTCGAGTCGACAAGCTCTCTTGGGACAGCCTCACGGTCGCGTTTAGCCAGCTCTCGAAGAATCCTTTCTGGGACAGGTATCGCCGCCGTTCGCCCTGCAAGGACTTGCTCAGCACGATGGGCGTCAGCTTGGCTTCCAAGGGCAACGACAACAATTTCCCGCTCGGGATCGGCAATGAATGCCTGACGAATCCAAAAGCATAGGCCGGCGGCTTGTCCACGGATACTAACTTCGTGGACCTCTCGGGGGTCGAGCGATATTCGTAGGTGTCGGTTATTCTCCATGATTCACTCCTACGCCGCAGGGACATCATCAGGGAAAGGAATCCATGGCCCAACCCAGTCCTCGTCGATAATGTCGTCGAAGCCCGTGTTGAGTTCTGTTTCGGCCCGGATCACCAGATCGAGGGTGAAGAAATACAGTTCGATCCAGGGATGGTGGGTCGTGTTATCGGGGTCGAGCCTACCGGGGGGTAGCGAGTAGTTCTTGTGCAGCGCAACATCTGCCCAAAAAGTCAGATCAAGACCGAGGTTGGGGTCGTACACGTTGAGTGGAGGGGGCAGATTCGTGGTGAGCGTCTGATTGCCGACCAGCTCGTAGACGGTGTTACCGACGGCCTCGAGCTTGGCATCGCTGATATCAGGTGCGGGTAGGTCTACGTCGATCATGATCCCGCCCCCGCCCGCGTAAGGCTCCAGGTTGGCCCCACTTCCACCGCCCTGGTCAACGTCCCCTTGGCCAGACTCATCGTCCTGGTGATGCGAGGCACCGCCGCCCTGGCCGGAGCCAACGCCCCCGCCGGACCCTCCTCCAATCCCGCCAGAACCATCCCCTCCTTTGCCCGAGCCTTCTTCGGTTTTCCCCTCGCTCTTGCCGCTTCCCGACGCTCCGGCTCCCGCATCTTCTCCAGTGCCTTGCCCGTCTCCCTCGGCGCCCGAGGTCCCATCTTTCCCGTCACCTTCCGAGGGCTTTTCGCCTCGTCCCCCATCGCCGCCGTCTTCTTCCAGCGGGCCCGACTCGGCACCACCGAACACTTTGTCGCCGCCATGACCGCCGAAGATGCTCCATCCGAAATCTTCGCCTTCGCTGCTGCCCCGGCGATGCAGGTACCAAATCAACCCAAACGCCCCAGCAGTGACTCCACCGCCGATTAACACCACATTCTTTGCAATACCCATGACTCGGCTCCTAGATTTCCCAAAGTAGTTTGGGTTTTTTCAGTCTCCCGTTGAGCAACTTGTAGTACGCCTCGGGCACACCACGATCCACGGGTAGCTGCAAGGCTTTCGCCTCTGAAAACGGGATCGGATTTCCGTGCGACGACTGCCCGCTTGTGAGGCGCTCAAGCGCCTCCGGGGTCTTCACCATTGTGGCGACCAGCTCCCGCGTTTCGTTGTACGCCTTCCCGGCAGTCATGGCCATCAAGTGGGAGACATCGTCTATCGCATCTCCACTCTTGACAGTGTGCAGACGCATCAAGTCGACAGCTGCGAAGCCTGCCATCTGGGGGTCAACTGGTCCGAGAACGGCCCCGTCTCCCATGATGATCTTCTTGGTGGCCAGGGCAATCATCGTCCCCCCAGAGAAAGCGAAGTAGGGGACGTGTGCGTGCACGCGGCCAATCGTGTACTCCTTGATCGCGTGAACGATCGGATCCACGGCGGCACAGTACCCCCCGTAGCAGTGGATGACGATGTCCACAGGCCCGTAGGCCTCCCGAAGCATCCCTTGCACCCTATGGGTGTCCTCCCCAGTGATGATGCCATTGGGCGGCGCAATGATGATAGGACAGCTCAACGGTTGGCGGGCTTTTACCGGCGGCTTTTCATCGCTGGGTTTCGGCTTTTTGCTGAACAACTCCGTCAGAGCAATGAATGCTCCGATCGCTGTCAGCCCGGCCATGCCGGCCTTAAGCATATCCTTACCGTCCATTGTCCTCGTCGTCTCGATAGCCGGTGACCCGGGCAATGGTGTTGTTTATGAAACGCTGAGTCCGGTCCTCGGTGGCCAAGTTGTCCCAGCTTGCGAGGTGAGGGGCTTTTACGCGTGGCACTTCGAACTGGTGTGGCTCCGACCCAACAGATGCCGGCGAAGGCCTCTGTGGCTCCTCGTCTGGTGAATTGTAGTAGTGTACTACGTCGGCGAGGAATCGGGCGACTCGTCGCAGTGTCGTCAATGTGTTGGACATCGCTCTCCCCTTAGTCCGTAGACTTCTGTGCGTGCACGAATGCTGTATTGCCCGGGCACGAAGAGCACCACCGGCTGACCTGGATGCGCGACCATGTTGAAGGTCTTGCGGTCGGTCCGCTTGACTCGCACACTTCCTGAAAGTGTGGTGATAAGCACCGGCCGCCCGACCTCCACGACTTCGACAACAATGGAACCTTCGGACAGGTACATTGGTTCGACAGAGCAGTGGGCAAGAGCTGTCTCGAGCTGAAACAGCCGGGCACTTTTCTGCGCCAGGAGTTGCCACAATTGACTAAGCGCTTTCATTGTCGACCCCCTTGTAGGCCTTCCAAGCCGCTCTTGCGGCAGCGAGACCTGCGACTCCCACGAGCCCGTACAGCCCGTAGCGGATAAACTTGGAAGAACCGCCTACGAGGGGCTCCTCGGGCCATGGAACCGACACAGGAACAGTTGGCCAGGCGTCAATGTTGAGGCCCATCTCATTGAGTTTTGTCCGCACCTTCTCCTCGGTTTTGGGCCCCCACAATCCGTCGGGATCCAGGCCAAGGAGTTCCTGAGCTTCCGTCAGCGCGACAGTGTCTTCTTCGATCCATGGTCCTGCCTGCATGGCAGAAAACCCGAGCAGGAGCAGCGCCTTGCGAATCTGTGTATACGACTCGAGCGTTTGTTCCTGGCCAGCGGCGCGCTGGATGTAGTTCGTCGGGTTGAGGATACCTTCGGGTGGAGGCTCGTGGATGTACCAACGGGAGTTGGACATGCGTGCCGGGTCGTCCTTGTATGTCTCAAAGTGAATCATCCCGTAGCGATCGTGCACGCGGCCGATAGGCTTCCCCTGCGGAATTTCGTCACCTTCCTTGACGTTCCACTCGTCGCCTGAGCCCCGTATCGTCCCCCCGAAAACCAGATACAACCCGGTCGCTGTGCGAGCGAAAACTGCTTTGGATCCAATCGACCAATTTCTGTCGACCGCCTCAATTGTGCATAGCTCCGGGGTCAGCACCGCGGGAGTTCCATTGCAGACCACGTCGATACCCGCGTGCCAGCGAACGCAATCTGCGTGCGAGCAGTTGAACGGTCGCCCACCTCCAAACGACCACGCCGCGAATTTTGGCGGGCACCCCTCGAGGATAAACGTCGGCTCAGGATGCCCAAGGGCCATCTCCACCTCTCGCACGCGTTGATAGCGTTGACGGGCCATCACGAGTTCCTTTCAGGGAGGTTGCGGCCCCACCAAGTGTTGGCTACTTTCTCGATTTCGCCGCGTGGCACTCCCTCGAGCGTCCAGATCTCGTCGAGGAACACTCTCCAACCAGCGCTGGTCGGGGGGATCAGATCTGCGTCGATCAATGCTGTCCCTCGGACCAGATTGAGCTGGCCGTCGGACATAGCGGGGAAGGCATGGTGTTTATCTCGCCTCAGTTCCTTTGTGACCACCTTGGCAACCTGTGGCCAGACCTGCTCGGTGAAATTTGCCGATGCATACCTCCAGCCAAAAAGCTCGGTCCACGGCGTGGTTTCCAACTCACCCAAGCGCCCCCGGATATCTGCCACGACGTCGCCAATCTCAGCGGGCCACTCAACCTCGGTTTCTCCAGGGAAGTGGCGAGGGCGAAGCTTGAGGTTGGAAACCTCTTCGTCGCTCAACGTGGTCCACACTCCTTCGCCCGCTCGGCGCATCCCAATCACGTTGCGGCCATCTTTGAAGCCCGTCCGCCCGAACTCAAAAGCCTCGAGTTCACCCTTTCGGGCCAGCCTGGCGATGCGCAAGCCTTCGAACACAGGCGCCGACCCGTCACTCGGGACCAACGGCATCACGTCCCGGATTGCGTCGAGCCAGCGCGCCCAAGGCCACTCCTTGGCATCGATCGCTCTTACCTCATCCATCAGAGCCTCCGCCTGTTTGAGCCTGACGCCCGCCAGGCGGCCCCTGGAGCCGGCCTCTCGCACGTCCCGGTATCTGGCAGCGGCCCGATAGACTAGGCGGTTCGCGGCCACCAGGGCCTTGTGACGGGCCACCTTCTTTTGGCGCGTGCGCGCTTTCTCGATCAACTCGACCGAGGCATCGTCCCCGGCAAGGCTAACGAGGACCTCCAAGGGCTCCGAGAATGAAGCCGCCAGCGGGTTTCGGATCCATTCGTCGCCCCGGTTGATGTCCTTGTCCCAGCGAGCCTTGCCGTCGATCATCGCCAGCCGGTGTTTGTCGGTTGACCCAAGGGCCACGTAGTAGAAGACCTCCACGACCTCGCATGTTGCCCCGGGGCGTATTGCTCGCCCGATACGCTGCTGCAACTCGGCCGAGTTCCACGGCAGGTCAGCATGGTGCACCGCACATGTCCGTGTCTGCAGATCGAGCCCCTCATAGGCGACCTCGTTGACAATGAGGACATCGTACTTCACTGTCACTCGGTAGTCGGGAAGCGCCGTCTGGAATGCATCAAACCACTTCCACGCGAGCGCCTTGGGCACCACGACGACCGGACGCTGCGCCCAACCACGACTACGTGCTGCAGCAAGTACTGCCAACCCAACAAACGTCTTCCCGAGACCTGTATCAAGAGCCAGAAGACCTCCTCCGCGATCGAGCAGCCGTCTGGCTGATGCGACTTGGAACGGATGAAGTTTGATCGCATCGCCCCAACGCGGGACCTCAAGCGGCCCCGTCGGATAGTTCGGCCGACAGCGAAAACCGCGAACAGCTTGATTGTAAGCATCTGTGAGGCTGAAGCGTCGTG
>JAUIFF010000024.1 GCA_030429545.1 Polyangia bacterium | reverse complement strand
AGCCCTCAAGAAACGAGCCTGTGGCTTCCGAAACCGCGACCGATTTCGAGATGCGATCCTGTTCCACTGCGGGGGACTCGACCTGTATCCTCGCCCGGCTCTTACCCACTCGAATTCTTGAAGCGCCAGCCTGTTTAAGGTTAATCCGATTTAAGTGCGATCCTTCAAGGTTGGCCCCTTCAAGGTTTGCTCCTTCAAGGTTTGCCCCCCCGAGATTGACCCGAACGAGGTACGCTCTCCGTGAAATCAAGCGAGGGGCATTGAGCTGTATACAATAGCCTTGGACATCGAACCAGGCGAGGAGAGATCGAAGTGTTTTCTCGTTTGCAAGCTTAAGCGGTCTGATACTGCTTCCGACGCCTAGAGCAGCCTCCCTTAGGGTCGAGAAAGAGTCAGTTCGTAGTTTACGTGTCGAGAGAGCTTCCTGGTTGGCTACCTGTTGCGCCCAAATGTGGATTCTATACAGCTCCTCTTTTCGGCCATTTTTGAGGAGATCCTGCAACATCGAGAAAGAAGCATCATCCGGTTGGAGAAGTCTCGCTTTTGCTAATCGAGAGTCGATTACAGATGCATCTTGGTAGTTATTGACGCGCCTCCGAAGTTCATGGTTCCAAAAATATGCCACGAGGAATTCTCGAAAAGATTTATGCCCAAATAGGATCTCATGGGCACCTTTTGCAGGGTCGATCTGTAAAGTGAGTATGAGTCCAAACTCGATGGTTGTGCGGACATCTTCGCTCAAACCAAGCTCACTATCCAAAATGTAGACATCTATTTCCCTTATTCTTAGTGGTACAGGGTTTTCGCGATAGGCTCGTTCGTGTGCCGCCCAGGCAACCCGAGACATCAGCCATAACATTGCCTCGACTCTCTGCGAGTCTCGCTCGTCTGGGTCCGTTGCAGGCTCTAGCTTTAGGATCCTCCGTTCTGAAAGGCAAGCTAGAAGTTTATCGGAAGCCTCGTGAATCGGGTGATGCTTGCTGTCGTCGTGTTGAAGTTTCCCACGAGCGATTTGCATAAAAAAAAGCGTGTACAGGTCTGTCAGCTGAAGTTCATCATTGAGATCTTGCCCCGTGATGGCAATCATTAAGAGGAGAATAGGAATACGGGCTATTTTAACTAAATCTCTAGTTAGATTGTCAAGCCTAATAGGTCTCTCCTGTCCTGGAAGGGCATTCCATTTGACAACCCAGTCGTTAACCCGTGGCTCGTCAAATTCGAGCAACTCGATTATCGGTGTTCCCGTTGGAATTCTACCTCGCTCGTCTAAGGCACCTGGACGTGTAAAGACAATAGCTCGGTGTGTGCCCCGAACTTCCTCGTCAAGTCCGGTAAAAAGCTCACCGAACTGAGCCTGGCCCCATGATAACTCGTCTAAACCATCTAGGATGAAGATAGTCCGTTGCTCTTGAGTTGGAGGCGCGAATACCTCGTCGGTTCGAGGAAGGTCAACTCCGAGAGCCTCACGAGCACGGTAATATAGAGCACGGCGGACTGAATTCCTATGATCGTATGAATTTCCTAGAATGTCCCGCGAGCATTTAATGAATACGGGTGCTGGAAGCCTCGAACCCGTTTCGCAATTATTCGAGAGCCAATTTTCCGCGAGTTCTTTAGCCAAACTGCGAGCTGTTAGCGATTTACCGTGACCAAATCCAGCTTTAACGATCACGAGATGATGTTCGGACAGAAGGTCATTTAGAAGTCCCTTGATTGGTGTCGGCGTCGCATGCGAGTCTGTCGTCAACCTTCCCAGTGGCTCGATATATACTTTGTCCAGCGGCATGAAGGGGAGCGCGTCATGGCTCCACCTTCTCAACGCATTACCCAATACATGCCTACGACCCCACCCAGCCATATCTTCCATCAACTCTCGCCGAAGAGCTGCGGGTTTCTCCGATGCCAATTCGATCTTCCACCTCTGCACTCTCTGCCCATCTACGGTTGACAAAGCCGCGATATATGCTTGGCGGAAAAAGAACTCAAACTCGCGTGCATCTCCGCTTTTTTCGAGACTTATCGGAGGTTCTCGTCCCGGGAGGTCTAAGTCTGGATTTGTAAAGGCCTCCCACAAAGCTTGATAGTATGGACTATTTGTAGGCTGGCTTGTGAGTTGCTGTAGTTCAGAAAGTAGCTCTCCCGACTTATCGCCCAGGCTCAGAGTCGTGAGATTTGCCATCTTGATCCGGGCTTCTAATTCCTGGTGTCGTCGAACTCTGGGCTTGCTCCAGATACTACGGACCCAGTCTGGTAGATGAGAGCGGGCTGGTACCATCTGCTCGTTAAATGCCCAGTGTCGCCCTAGTGCCTCGCCGAAGGCTTTGGCGATTAGGGCGAGTTGTATAGCTCCAATAGGCTTATCTGTTGTGCGTTTACGTGCGAGTAGGCCCCCACCTGTGTCCAGGATGGCCTGCAAGGCTTTTGCGTCTTCGGTCGTGATGCCGTCGCTCTCAAGGCCCTTGTGTACGCCGACACCCAGCCCAACGATTCGAGCCAGCAAGATCGAGAGAGTTGCAGCGTCCATGACCAACATCATATCAAACTATTGTTCTCACCCAGAACCTCGTTCAGAGATGAGTTAGATTGACAGCCGGGGGTAGGGCCATTTAACCGACTCAGGACAAGCCTGTAAGCGAGCTTACAAGCAACGTTGAAGACGGCCGGGTAGTGTCCAACCTCTGTCCGATCCTGAGGTTCGGCGTGAAGTCGTTTTGCACATGTCCAATTGGACATGTTAAAGTCACTCAACCAACCCCCCACCCCCGCAAAACCCCTCAAAAAAAACGCAAACCGCGCACCCGAGATCACTCCCAAACTTTGGCAGAAATTCTGGATTTCGTTCCACCCAAACAACCAATTTCCCCGTAGACCCAACCACAACACCACCTACACCCGGATCAGGCAGTAGCGCCACTACAGCTGCGAGTCATGGAATCCAGCCGCGACAAAATCTTCAACATGAGACGACACGCGAGAAAACCACAGGCTGCTAGCGGTTTGCTTGCGAATGGCTTCGCTTTCCGACCGTGCCGCGGTTGGACCCCGAAAACCTTCAGTACAGCTCGATACTTCAAAAATGGCGCGTTTCTCCCGCGTCTCGCTCGTGTCGATATCGACCACTCCCGCTGCCGATCGTTAGCCTGACTGAGGGATTTAACGTCTTTGAGGTATGGACGGCTAGGCGCCGAGTGGTGACCGGCACACGTGAAATGGCCAGGAATAGATCCTAGGTCAGCGTAGTTCGCCCGGCGTGAACCCGCGTCATATCTTTGTTCTCGGTCTGGCACTCGCAGCCTTTGGTTGGGGGTGTAGTGCCAAAAGGACGTCGTCCGGCGCGGCGCCTCCAGACACCGCTGGGAAGCAAAGTTCTCGCTGGGCTGGCTTGGATGCATATGTCGGGCAATACGGCGCTACCTGGGGCGAGACCTATGCGTTCAATGGTTGCGTGATGGCGCGCGATGAAACGGGGGATGTCTTCGAGAAGTGCTACGGTTTAGCGGATCGCAAAACCGGGCGAGTGAACAGCAAAGACACACCTTTTCGGGTTGGCTCAGTTTCCAAACAGTTTACTGCGGCTGCTGTTATGACACTGGTCGAGCGTGGTCGAGTTGAGCTTTCGGCTGGTATCTGCACGTACGTCGACCCTTGTGCACCACACTACCGTGACATCACCGTGCATCACTTGCTCACGCACTCCTCGGGCGTCCCGAATTACACTGACTTCAAGGACTATAATGATTTCAAGGGGCAAGCCCGGACGCCTGCGGAGCTCTACGCCTATTTCTCGACCCGTGAACTCGAGTTTCAGCCGGGGACGAAGTTTAATTACAGCAACTCGGGCTATGCTCTGCTCGGGTTGCTCATCGAGTCTGTATCTGGCCAGAGTTACGGAGCTTACCTCAGGGAAGCGGTTTTTAATCCCGCCGGATTGAAGTCAACTGCGTATGCTCCCGCTGCGTATCCCGGGGTTGCGGCGCGAGGTTACCATCCAGATGAGCATGAACGCCTGTACGTAAACCATACCGATTTTCACTTGAGTGTCGGGTTTTCTGGCGGCGGTATTGTTTCGACCCTCGACGACCTCGTCGCCTGGGACCGAGCACTACGCGAAGGGCGAGTTCTCACTGAAGAGAGCTTAGAGGTTATGTTCTCCCCATTCCTAGATAGGTACGCGTATGGGTGGGAGGTCGACACCGTAGATGGCCGGCGATTGGCGAGTCACGCCGGTCAAGTCAGTGGATTTTCGACCTACATTGCTCGCGCGCTCGATGGCCACCAACTCATCATTGCTTGGGCGAATAATGACCAGTTTTCGACAGAACGTCTGACCAAGGCAGCCCAGGCGGTGATGCAAGGCCGTGAGCCTCCGATGTATCGAGAGGAGCCGCTCGCTAACCTAGACGCGTCGACTCGGCGCGCGTTTGCAGGAACCTATCGCCTCGAGCCCGAATCGAGGTCCCGGGCTCTCGCTGCTGGCGTGCTCGCAAAAGACCTGGAGGTGCTGCGCTCGCTCGAACTCAAACTCGAAGACGACGAGTTGCGGTTTTTTTGGGTGCAGCTGTACGGCACCACCTCGGGTTCGCTCGTCGTCCCGCGCTGGGGCTTGTATCTTGTGCCCATCTCCAAACCGGATGGCAGTGTGTCAGGGTTTGAGCTGCAGTGGCAGGATTTTAACCTTCGTTATTTTCGTGCGTGAAGGAACGGGGGGCTCGGTTCGTGTTCGTGGTCTAGTGTTTGCTTATACATTGAGTGGGTTGCGCGAGCACCCAGCAAGGTCGTCGATGTTGGTACGACCGACTTTGGAGAGTCATGAGCGCACGAGCAAGCCGCGTCGCAAGGGGTCGGGAGCGGGTATTGATGACCATGCTCGCAAAAACAGGGGCCCTCGTGGGCCGAGCCAATGCGCCCGAGGTGCTACTGGAACCGCGAGAGGGCCAACGCGGTCTCGCAATCGATCGCGCCGTCCATCGGTTACGTGTTTCCCGCGTCGAGGCGAGGATCGAGGTCATCGGTTGCCGCAACCCCGTCCGCCTCGGCGAGCCGGATAGCGAATACTCGCCCGATGGTGCGGGCGGTTATCGACTGCGTCGTGTCTTGGCCCAGGGACAGGTGAGCTGATCCGCGAGTCTGGTCGACTGCGTGTACATGCACGCTAAGAGCGGCATCGTACATCGGTGAACCATGCAACAATCGCGGCGTGCCGGTCACGGAGACAATCACGAGGGCAGAGGCTGGGTCGTCGCAGATTGCCAAGCGCTACCGTTTGTCCGTCGTCTATCCCCGTGTGTTGGCGGGCCGGGTTGTCGAGCTCGGGTCGAGTTCGGTGGTTGTCGGTCGCAAAGTTACGCAGCCGGACGGCATCCGTCTCGAACACCCGACCGTCTCGCGCAAGCACCTGGCGATTCATTGGGATCCGGGGGCTGGTCGCCATTTCGCGGTCGAGCTCGGATCCCGCAACGGGTCGACACTCAATGGCACAGCGGTTCACAGCACGCCGCGGTTGCTCGAGGACAATGCCGTGCTTCGCCTGGGTGATGTGTTCGCGGTGTACGAGGTCGGGACGGGTGCCTGGCCCGACGACCCGGCGGTTGACCGCGATGCGATCGTCGGCGATTCGTTTGCCATGCAAGAAGTCCGCGGACGGGTTGGGCGGATGGCCGCCGATCCGTCGCCGGTATTGATCATCGGTGAAAGTGGTGCGGGTAAGGAGCGGATCGCCAGCGAGCTCCACCGCCTCTCAAAGCGCAAGGGCGCATGTATCACTCTCAACTGTGCAGCCCTCAGTGCGACCCTGATCGAAAGCCAACTGTTCGGTCACGTCCGAGGAGCGTTCACCGGGGCCAAGCAGGCGAGTGAAGGCTTTTTTGCTGCAGCCGATGGAGGAACGCTGTTTTTAGATGAAATTGGTGAGCTTCCACTCGATCTTCAACCAAAGCTTTTACGTGCAATTGAGTCGGGTGAAGTCACCGCAGTCGGTTCAACTCGGTCGCGGATCGTCGATGTACGAATCGTCGCGGCGACCAATCGGGACTTGCCCCAAGAAGTCGAACAGGGACGGTTTCGCCGCGACTTACTCGCCCGCCTCTCGCTGTGGCTCTTGGAGGTTCCACCCATCCGTCGCCGGCGCGCGGACATTCTCGGTTGGCTCGATCGGCTCGCCAAGCAGTGGTCCCGCCAGCGGGAACGCGAACTCGAGACAATCGAAGTGTCGGCCCCTGCCGTTGCGACGATCATACACGCGGCGTGGCCCGACAACCTCCGAGGCCTCAACCGTCTCGTCCACGAGCTCGCCCATCTCGACGCATCGCCAGTTGCGCGTGAAGTCCTGCCGCCGTGGTTGTTGATGGGCGAGGGAGCTGGGCAAGGCGCTGAGTCAGCGATGCCGCAACCTGTCGCCAAACCCAATGCCAAACACCGGACACGGCCGAGTCGCGAAGAGTTTGTCGCGGTGTTGGAGCGGGTGGGCTACAGCGTTCGTGCCGCGGCGCGTGAGCTCGGAAGGGATCGCAAGCAGATCAAGCGGTGGATCGCTATGTATGACGTGAAGATGCCCTAGCACAGGTGTTTGGCGCGAGGTTTGCGAACCGCAAGCAAACGGCGCGAGGCGAGTTACCCGTGCGATACGGAAGACAAGCTTGTGAACGTCAAGCTAGCGTGCGCACCTATCGGTTGGGTGCGATGTTGCGAACCGGGCGAAAACTCAGCGAGAGGTTGCGACTCGACGCCGCGTAGGGGAATCGCTGGGCAGCACGTGTATGTGCCGCTGCATAGTCCCATGCCCCATCTCGGACGATCCGGTTGGGTTGGTTGCGCGGCGATTTGCGCAGACCATCGCCGGGGCGCACCGGACTCGCATACGAGAATGTGGCCCCGTCTTTGGTCCACTCGCGGACGTTGCCGTGGACGTCAAACAGTCCCCACGGATTGGCGCCGAGCGACGCGACCGAACGCGGGTGGGCTTGGTCATCGCCCCGCTCCTTGCCACCGGCATTTTCAACCGTCCAGCCAAACCGCCGTAGGTCCTCGGCCTCGTCGCCAAACCAGTAAGCCGTCGTTTGACCGGCCCGGGCCGCGTATTCCCACTGTGCTTCGGTCGGGAGTTCAAAGCCCGCCCAGTCGCAGTACGCCTTGGCTTCAAACCAGTTCAGCGCGACGACAGGTTGGTTTGGTTGATCAAAGTGTTCATTGCCCCACGACGCGGGCGGGAGCACATCAGGATTGGCCGCGAGATACTCGGCGTATTGTGCATTCGTCAGTTCGGTGCGGGCGATGTAGAAACTGTCGAGCGTCACTTCGTGCTGTGGGCCCTCACTCGGGTCTCGACCGCGCTCGCCGGGGGGTGAGCCCATCGTAAAACGCCCGGCTGGGAGTCGGACCAGTTCGACGCCGTGCACCGTGATCGTCTCGAGTCGACTGAGATCGTTTGCACGCGAGCGTATCGGCTCGTCGTGTGGCTGAGTCGTCCGCCGAGCGCTAGTTCTCTTTTGTGTACATGCACCGACTGGCACATCATCGAGCTTCGCACAACCCCAGGTTAGCCACGGTTGCGGGTCGAGGGTCCAAATCCGGGCAACGTGTTCGCCGCTGGCGGTGGCCAAGTGCCGTCCTCCTGGTCTAAAAGCCACGTTCGTCACCGGTGCCCGGTGTGGAAACACCGCAATCGTCTCGCCGGTCGAAATTTCCCAAACACGTGCGGTCTGGTCCCGACTCGCCGCCGCCAATAGTTTGCCGTCACGCGAAAACGCCAAGTTCGTGACGGTATCCGCATACCCACCGCACGTCGCCTGCGTCTCGCCGGTTGCGAAGTCGAGCACTCGGATGGCGTCTTTACCTGCAAGTGCGAGGTGCCGTCCGTTGGGGGAAACCGTCACAGCACTCGCCGGCTCATCGGTTGCCGACTTTACCGGGTCACCTGTCTTCACCATCCACTGTTGTGCGTGGTTATCCGCTCCAACTGTGATGAGTTGTTCCCCGTCCGCAGCGAGCGCAGCATCGACAACCGGTGCACCGTGGGAGACCGACTGAATGCGTGCTCCGCCAGCATCCCAAACAGCAGCTGTGCCGTCCCGACTCGCGGTGACCAAACGTTTCCCATCCGTCGACCATGCCAACGCAACGACCGGTCCCGTGTGGCCCGACAGTGTCAGCTGGTGCTCGCGCGAACGCGCGTCCCATACACGGACGCTCCCATCCCAACTCGCGGTTGCCAGGAGGCGGCCTTTGGGGGAGTAGGCAACGGCGAGGACATCGATGCGATGACCCGTGAGTGTCGCCCGGTGCATACCGGTTGCCGGGTCCCAAAGTTGGATCGTGCCATCACCTGTACCAACGGCCAGCTGTGTACCATTTGGAGAAAACGCGACGGCGTCCGCTCGCCGGGGCAAGGGCAGGCGGAGCAACGCGCCGTCACTGTGGCCCAGATCGAGGTCCCAAAGATGCGCCGTCCCGTCCCAACTTCCGGTCAGAAGTTGCTCGCCGGTGTGGGTGAAGGCGATATCGGCGACGGCATCAGCGTGATGCACCATGGTTCGCAAAGATCCCGTTTCGATATCCCAAACCCGGGCATGTCCGGCGAACGTCGCGGCTGCCAGCGAACTCCCGTCGGCGGAGATGTCGACGCCAAAGACCGCGTCGCCTTGGTCAAAGACCACCTGTTGGCGACCGGTGTGACGATCCCAAATACGCGCAGTCTGATCCCGGCTACCGGTAACGATTTGCGTGCCATCGCGGGACACGACCACATCGTAAACCGTATCGGTATGTCCCTCGAGTGTCAGCACGGCAGCCCCGGTTTGCGGATCCCAAACTCTCGCCGTTTGGTCCTCGCCTCCGGTCACGAGGTGTTGGGCATCCGGTGTAAATGCAATTGTTCGGACCTGGTCAGTATGTCCTGCAAAGCGCTTTGGAGCGTCGCTACCGATATGCCACAGCCAGGCATCGTTTCCGCTGGTGGTGCCGAGTTGTGTACCGTCGGGTGAAAAGGCGACCGCGTGGACGTAGTCCGGGTGGTTGAAGGTCTGGGCCTTGCCGCTGGCCAATGTCCAGAGTTTGACCGTCTTGTCGACACTCGCCGATGCCAGCAACGTACCGTCTGGGGAAAATGCTACCCTACGTACCCAATGGTTGTGACCTTCGAGGGTCCCGGTGTGCTCCCCCGTGCGAAGGTTCCACAGGCGAATCGTCTTGTCCTGACTCGCCGTGGCTGCGAGACGATCATTGGGCGACACCGCTACTGCGTACACCCGTTGCTTGTGACCGCGAAACTCGACCCGTCCGATATTTGCTAGCGCATGGGTCAAGCCCGCAAACACGGCAGCTCGGACCTCGGGCGACTTCGCGGCAAGACCCTCATGGGCTTGCACTGCTAGACGCACCGCTGCGAGCCCATGGCCATCGCGTTTGGAAGTATCTTTGGCTCGAAGGCCGCGTTGCGCTGCGAGTTCGGCTTTCAGCTGCTGGGCGAAGTCCTCGGCCCGCCGCTTCTGTTGTTCGAGCTCGACGACTTGCCGGGCGAGCTCGGTATTTTGGGCCACTAGTTGGCGATCTTTTTGGCTGATGATGTCGCTTTGCCACAACGCGACCACGCCGACGATCGCGGTGAGTCCAAGACCTGCACCGGCCACCCCACGCCACACCCGGGGTGGGGCGACGATCCGCCGTAGCTCCCGTAGCAGCGACTCCATCGAAGGCCAGCGGGCATCGGGGTTGTGGGCGAGTCCACGGATGATCACCGCCCGCAGCGAGGACGGTACGTGGTTGTCGCGTGGGGCGACTTCGACCTGTTCCTGCGTCATAGCGGCCATCAGCGCACCAATGGTTTGGCCGCGAAACGGGCGGCAGCCGTACAGGGCTTCGTACAGCGAAACACAAAAGCTAAACTGGTCACTGCGTGCGTCGGCCCCCCGCCCCAGCATCTGCTCGATCGGCATATAGGCGGGTGTCCCTAGGACTGAGCCGGTTTTCGTCAGCTCCGCATCCAGTAACTGTGTATTTGCAACAAATTCGTTGGCGTGTTTGCGTGGCCCGTCGCGCTCGTTGGTTCGACGGGCCAAACCAAAGTCGAGGACGCGTGCACGACCTTTTTCGTCGATGATCGCGTTGCCTGGCTTGAAGTCCCGATGGACAAGACCCCGCTCGTGGGCAGCAGCAAGGCCCTCTCCGAGCTGGATGAACATCTGCACACACTCGCGCCAACCGGGACGGGGTGTCTTTTGCATCCACTGTATCGGTGTTTGACCCTTTACGAGCTCCATTGCGACAAACGTCTGACCCTTGAGTTGGCCGACTTCGTAAACCTGCACGACATTGGGGTGCGAGAGTTTGGCGAGCGCCTGGGCCTCGCGGATCAGTCGTGTCGTGTGGTGGACACCGAGGCGGTCGTGCAGCACTTTGATGGCCACCGGTCGGTCGAGCTCCCGGTCGTAGGCGCGAAGGACAGTCCCCATTCCACCGCTGCCCAATGTGTCTAAAACGACATAGCGCCCCAGGGTCTGGTTGTCGGCGAGTTGCTCAAACGGTGCGGTCCGCGGGTGATGGTCGGCATCGAGCTGGGTTTGCGTGTGGGCGAAGTTGTCGCGTAGCCCGGTGACAGAATCGTCGACCGGCGTGGGGTCGAAGGCGTTCATAGGCCGGTTGTCGTGAGGTTGTACCGGGGTGCTCATTCCCTCCAACTGATTTGAAGCGCCTGTCATGACCGGTGCCTCCGGTGCCTTCGATATACACTCGACCCGACGATGCCGTCGAGCCGTTGTGTTGCGGGAGCAAACATCTCGTTCGTCATCGGGAGCTGGGCAGGCTTTGGAGCAGCGGGGTCCACTTTAGTTGAACCTCGGCTTTGTCGCCACCGTGACCGTCGCGGATGACTCTGTATGATAGTCGTCGCGCCACGACTTATCTTTACATGGCGCGTTCTCGTACATGCTTCACTTAGCAGACCGTAGCCTCGCGTTGGGGCGAGGAATAAAAATGGGCATCATACGGCTCACGGGTCCTAGGTCTCGTCGGTGCTGCCCAATGACTGTCGGTATTTCGAGAGTCGATTGGGCAGGTCATGAGTTGGGGACGGTGGCCGGCTCTTGCTAGAACGTAAGCAAACTGCCACGAATCTCGGAGATCCACAGCTCGCCCTGCTGAAATGTGGTAAGGCCGTTTCCGTTTCGGTCACCACAGGCCGGAATACTGCAATGAATATCATCTTGGAATTCCGCGACACGCTCGTGGTTGAGACAGGTCGCACCTGAAGCGCCCCAATGGGCCTCAACATTGAGCGGCGTGAGCTCCTGGTAATCATTTTCGTTGTACATGTCATCGTACCAGTGAACTTCGGTGTCTTCGAGCGTGTAGGGCGTACCATCGCCGCAGTAGTCTGCCGTAAGCATTTTGAGTGTCGCCTTGCGTTGGAGGCGGGTGCTGGTAGCGGGCGTGTACCCGAGCATTTTTGTTTTGTAGGCAGCATCGCCGACGCAGGCGAGGGTAACCCAGCCGTTGCTCATCCAGTCCGGGCGAACAGAGATCGTGTCGTGGACAAACCGGGCATCTTGAATCAGCGTCACCCAACCTGATGTACACTGGTTCCATGGGTCGTTGTTCATTTCATAGTCGATTTTGTAGTTGTACGAAATCGTCGGCTCGTCATTCCATGTCTCTTCATACTCGACATCTTCGATGGTAAGATCGAAGTCGGCAACGACATCTCCCGCGACACTGCGCAGCCGAATGATCCAGTTGTCCGTGGCCGGAACAAATGTCTGATTGTAGAAAGCATAGAGGATGTTGTTCTTGACGACGAGTGGGTAGGTTGACTGCGGAGCCCACGACGGCGAGATGCCGAGGATTCGCACATTTTGCTCGTTCGGTTGGCCGTTGAGTCGCAGCTCAGGGAAGTCGAACGTATTGACATACGGGGAGTTGGAGCAGTCGGTGCAGCCGAGTTCAAACCCGCGGTACGAAGCTCCGGGGACAATGACTTCCTCGAGTGCTTCATCCTCCATGTCACATCCGCTAAGGGAGACGAGGCAGCTGAGGGCAAGGACTGTGTGCTTGATATTCATGATGAGACTCCGTGGCTTGGCGTTGCCCGTTCTAGGAGCATCAGGTGTGCCACTCGGTTTCTTATTGATATCTCAAAGAAATTTTGGACTCAAAAAACATCGGTACCCGGGGACAGATCGAGCTGCCCCCGGGCATGTCCCCGGGGACACTACGGGCGCGATTGCTCGATGTTTGCCACACGTTGCTCGTAACCCTTGCCGGCGCTGCGATAGTACGCCACGGCCTGGGTGCGCAGAGCCGCGATTTTTTCTTGCTCCGTTGCGGCCGCGTCGGAACGGCTGATCGCCTGTGCGAGGTTTTCGTTTGTCCGTGCAAGAAGATCGCCGTACTTCGCCCGTTTTTGGGTTGTGGCGATAGGTTCGAGAATCGACCGTGCTCGGTCGAGTGGCAAAACGGCTTCGTTGGCCCGCCCAAGTGCGAGCAAAGCCCGCCCGCGGCCGAGCAAAGCCTGGGCAAAAAGTACCTGATTCCACCATTCCTTGAACGATCCAAGTTCGTCGATGGACTTCGCAAATTGTTGTTCGGCAGCCTCGGGTTGGTTTGCAAACAAAAGTCGCTCACCTGTAAAAAGCCGGTGTTTGATAGCGAGTTCCTTTGGCTCGATACGACAGGTCAGCGCCTGTGTCATCGCCTCCGCGGCATCGGCTTGACGCCCCATCGCATCGAAAAACTGCGCCTGCAAAGCCCCGCAGTGAAGACAGACATCGGCGAGCTCTGGGTAGTGGGTCGCATAGGCTTGGCAGGTACCATCAAGGCGTTCGAGCACATCCTCCGGCGAAGACGTGGAGGTCGCGATCAGGTAGTCGAGCCGGAGAACAAGTGCATGGGTGTCCCCGAGTTGTTCGACAAGTTCGCGTTTGGATTGTTGAAACAGTTCCTGTTTGCGCGCCGAGTCGGTGAGCGAGTTGGCGTACTCAAACCGATAATTCCAGGCGATGTCGATCGGGTTGGCTAACGGCGTCGACTCGGCGAGGTGCAGGGCCTGCTCGAGCAATGGCTCGGCAGCCTCACGGTCGCCGCTGTTGAGCAGTAGCAGGCCGACATTACTTTTTAACATTGCTTCTAAGTCAGGTCGGCCTGGTACGCGTTCGACCCATGCCTCGGCCAGCCCGCGAAGTTCACGGGCGCGTTCGGTATCTCGATGCGTTCGCCCACGCCTGTGCACGGTTCATCGTTGGCATAGGCCCAGGCTCCTAACCCTACCGAACTCATTGCGGCTACAAGTACTCCGGCCGAGATTAGCCGCCTGCGGAGTACGTGCCGGTCACGACGGAGCTCCTCGAGCAGCTCGTCCATCGACGAGTAGCGCTCGTCCGGCGACGTCGCCAAGCCCCGGCGCAGCACCGCCACGAGCCAGGCTGGGATGTTCGGTTGCGGCGGAGGATTCCAGTTCCCATCGTGTACAGCAAGGGCAAGCTCGCCGATGGTGTTACCCGCAAATGGGCGTTCGCCGTAGAGGGCTTCGACAAGCGCGACACAAAACGCAAACACATCACTGGCCTTGGTCGCCTCCTGACCGAGCCACTGCTCTGGGGCCATATAGGCGGGCGTACCCATGATGGCGCCGGTGCGGGTCATCGATGTATTTAGCAGGACTTTTAGGTCGGGTGCACTTGTCTGTGGTTCAAAGGACAGTTCGCGAGCGAGTCCAAAGTCGACGACGCGTGGACGCCCCTCAGCATCGACAAGTACATTTTCGGGTTTGAAGTCACGGTGGATCAATCCTTCGGCATGGGCCGCCCGCAACCCTTCAGCTGCCTGAACAAACATGTCTACAACGTCTTGCCACGGTCGTTGCTCGGCACCCATCCAGGTCGCAAGGGTTTGCCCTTGGATAAGCTCCATCGCAATGAAAACCCGTTGATCATCAAAACCGACATCGTGGACCTGGACGACGTTGGGGTGGGACAGACGGGCGAGCGCCTGGGCTTCGCGGATGAGTCGCAGCGGTGACGCGGATTGATGCTTGTCGCGCAGGATTTTGATGGCCAGTTTTCGGTCGAGTTCGGGGTCGTAGGCCTCCGCGACCACACCCATCCCCCCGGCACCGAGCTGGCGGATGATGAGGTAGCGGTCGATTCTCGATGGAAGTCCCGGCGTAGCGAGGTTCGTCGCTCTCGTACCGGAACCAACTTCGGTATCTGTGAACTCACTGATCGGGCTCGCGTTCGGCGAGCCTGGCACGGGCACCGGGGTAGCGAAAGCAGTGTCGGCGAACGGCTTTGCCGGGACATAGCCCTGGTCGAGGTCAGCGTCGATGGTGACACTATCTTCGCTCATCGTGTGTGCCTCGCATTGGTCCTGACAGTACCGCAATTCCCGATGTGAGAGCAGTTGGGTTCGTGCAATTTCGTGCGGTAGCCAGTCGTATCGGCCGGGCTTGTCTATACACTTCTCCAGGTCCTCAGGCCAGTCGGGAGCGTTGTGGCCGAGCCCGGTCGAGCGTAGCAATGCGTGGGGATAGGTAAACATCGGCGAGACCTCCATCGGGTTGGCGATCAGTACAAGCACATCCCATGCCAGGCGTGATTTCAGATTGTTGAAGCGCAATCGTTGGTGTGCCCCCGGGGACACCTCCAGTCCTCACAGGGGGAGGGCAGTGACGAGACCGTGCGCCCGTGCTCGTTGGTCGCTCCTCCTCCAGATGGCGGTACAGGTGTTCGCCCGGAAGCAACTGGCTCACGTAGGCGTGCGGTTGGTAGTCGATTTTGACTCGACAGGGTTGTCGTGTTCCCGCACAAGCGCGTTCGTTTTGGCCGTTCGGCACTTAAATGCAGCTACAACCATCGAGCAGTACATATCACCCGTGCGTGTGCCGAGTTGCTCGCGTCGAACCCTTCCGCTGCATTGAGCCGGCCGACGCCGGGATTTGGTACTACTATGGGACGAAGTGGCGTACGTCACCGCTATTTAGACCAATGGGTACCAAGGATTGCCCCAACTCATTCGTGTAATCGGCGCCATAAGTCTGAGGAGTTCATCCAAGGTATGTCGTCCTGTCGTCACGTGACCACTGTACATCGTGCTTTGGGCGTTCGTTCGCTAAACACCAAACCGCCGCAAAAAAGTCTCGATCGCGTCATCGATAACCGCCTCGCGTTCGGCCCCCTGCGGTGCACTGGTCGGGTCAAAGATGGCGGGCCAGAAAAGTTGGCCCTTGATCAGTGCCCAAAACTGGGCCGCCGCGCGCTCGGGTTGTGGTACCTGGAGTTGTCCGGCCTGATGTGCTTGGCGCAGCCAGACAACTAGCGAGTCTTCGTTTTGGTCGGCCTGTGCGGTGGTTTGCTGGGCGAGCTCGGGCCGGTGGATAAATACTCCTAAAGCCATGCGTGTAAGCCCCATCCACAGTGGGTTTTCGACGGTGTCGACTTTTCGTTGGGCAAACTTCCGGAGTTGGTCGACCACCGGGCACGTCGGGTCCCACGCGATTTGCAGATGGTCTCGCATCTGTGCGAGGTAGTGGTGAAAGACACTGGTGAGCAGGGCTTCTTTGCTGCCAAAGTGATTGTAGACAGTCCGCTTGGAGACGCCGGCAACCTCGGCGATACGGTCCATGCTGGTGGTGTCGTAGCCCTCGTCGCGAAACGTGTTGGCGGCGGCTTCGATGATGGCGGCGCGTTTTCGCTGGCTTCGTGACTCTGGTTTTGGTGGTTCGCGTTTCACGGGGCTCAAAAACTTTACGGACTAGTTTACTTTTCTCTTGACGTTTTTCAAGTCTACACTACACTGTGCAGTGTACTTCGGAACCAGGGTGCTGGCCGAGGTCAAAGGCAAGGAAAAATCATGAAATACCAGCCACTTGGCAACACAGGTCTCTACGTCTCCCGGCTGTGCTTGGGGACCATGACGTTTGGTGACAGCGACAACCCGATGGGAAATATGCTCGGTGCGACCGGGCTTGAGGGCGCAAAGCGGATGGTCGACACCGCGCTCGATGCCGGCGTTAACTTCTTTGACACGGCCAACCTCTATACCGGTGGGCAGTCCGAGGTGATGCTCGGCAAGGCCTTGGGTTCGCGGCGCAAGGACGTGGTCGTGGCGACCAAGGTCTACTTTCCATTCGACAAGGGGATGAACTCGGTCGGGGTGAGTCGGGTGGCGATTCACCGCGAGCTCGAAGCGAGCTTGAAGCGCCTGGGCACCGACTACATCGACCTTTACCAGGTCCATTCATTTGACCCGACGACGCCGCTCGCCGAGACATTGCGAACCTTTGACGACCTGATCCGGGCAGGCAAGATTCGCTACATTGGCGTGTCGAACTTTGCCGCCTGGCAAATTGCCCAGGCTGTTGGGGTTGCAAACCAGCGCGGCTATGAGTCGTTTTGCTCGGTCCAGGCCTACTACTCGCTGGCGGGGCGTGAGCTCGAACGCGAGATTTTGCCGGCTGCCCGCGAGCTCGGCTTGGGCGTGATGGTGTGGAGCCCACTCGCCGGTGGGTTTTTGTCGGGCAAGTACACGCGCGAGGGGGCAGGGGACGGCCGTCGGGCCAACTTCACCTTCCCGCCGGTGCACCCTGAGCGCGGGTTCGACATCGTTGATGTGTTGCAGGCGATCGCCAGCGATCGCGATGTTTCGCCAGCGCGGATTGCCCTGGCTTGGTTGCTGCACCAGGATGGGGTCAGCAGCGTGATTATTGGTGCGCGCAAGCAACATCAGCTCGAAGACAACCTGCAGGCTGTCGACATCGAGTTGACGGCCGATGAGCTTGCGCGCCTCGACGAAGTTAGCAAACTCGCACCAGAGTACCCACATTGGATGTCACCCATGCCGCGCGGAATGACCGTGGCTGAGCGTTGGGGACTGTCCTAACCAATCGACCCAATCCGTGTCATAAGGGACATAGCGATGTCGACGGAGCCTCCTTCCAACGCCCGCAAAGGGCGAGCCCTGGCGAGTTTTGCTCGCCGCTGGGCCCGTCGGCTCGGGTATGTGTTTGCCGTTTTATTTTGTCTGGCAGGAATTCTCATGATCAGTGCATGGTCCAATCTCGGTTCGCGGCCCACGGGTGCGCGGCTCGAGCAAATCTCCCAATCACCACAGTTCAATGTCGACAAGCGGCAGTTTGTCAACCGGTTGCCCGCGGTCGAACCGAGTCTTGGCCCGATCCTGCGCGATTGGATCAAGGGTGCGCCACACACCTCTCCGGAGCAACCGCCACCGGTGTTTCCAGACACGAGCAAGGTGCTTGGCCGAGCCCCCGAGGACAGTCTTCGCGTCACCTGGCTGGGGCACTCGACCCTGCTTGTCGAACTCGATGGCGTGCGCCTGCTTGTCGACCCGGTGTGGGGCAAGCGTGCGTCTCCGTGGAGCTTTATGGGGCCGGCACGGTTTCACAGCCCACCGGTTGCGCTCGATGAACTCCCAGCAATCGATGCCGTCGTGATTTCACACGACCACTACGATCACCTCGATGCGTCGACGATTCGAAAGCTCGTCGACCGGGTGCCCACGTTCTTGGTACCTCTCGGCGTGGGTGCACACCTCGAGTCCTGGGGGGTTGCCCCGGAGCAGATCGTCGAACTCGATTGGTGGGGCGAGCACAGGGTTGCCGACGTGCGGGTGGTCGCCACCCCGGCACGGCACTTTTCCGGCCGGTTTGTGTTGGACCGCGACGCGACCTTGTGGGCTGGTTGGGCGTTTATCGGCAGTGAGCGACGAGCATTCTATAGTGGCGATACGGCCATGTTCCCGGGGTTTGCCGAAATAGGCCAGCGGCTCGGACCCTTTGACCTCACGATGATCGAGTCGGGTGCCTACAACCAGCGCTGGGCCGATGTCCACCTTGGTCCCGAGCAGGCGTTGCAGGCCCACCTCGATGTCCGCGGCCGGGTGATGATGCCGGTTCACTGGGGCACCTTTGACTTGGCGCTCCACAGTTGGGTTGAACCCGCTGAGCGGCTGATTGTCGCCGCCCAAAATGCCGGGGTGCAACTGGTGGTGCCGCAGTTGGGACAGAGCATCGAGCCATCAAGCCCCCCACCCATCGAGCGCTGGTGGCCGGACGTGCCGTGGCAAACGGCCGAGCAATACCCGGTGCGCTCATCGGGGCTCGACGAGCCCGACAAAGTCGCGTCGCAATCAGAGGTTCCCCAGGCCGCCTTGGCACGATAACCGACGCCGTGCTCCCAACCCCGATGGCAGGTAGATGTCTGAAAAGCCACATTGGGTAGGGAGCCGCGCGGGCTAGCGTGGCGCACAGATTTCGACAGGCCGTCTTGGCACGATAACCGACGCTGTGCCCCCAACCCCGATGGCGGGAAGATGTCTGAAAAGACACATCGTGTTTGGCAACCGCGGGCTAGCTTGGCGCACAGATTTCGACAGGCCGTCTTGGCACGATAATCGACGCCGTGCTTCCAACCCGATGGCAGGTAGATGTCTGAAAAGCCACATCGGGTTTGGGAGCTGCGCGGGCTAGCTTGGCGCACAGATTTCGACAGCCTGATCCGAGTAGAAAAACGCCTCGACATCGCCGTCGGAGCAGTACCCGACATAAAGGTACACCAGTTCCCCAATCGACATGTCCTCGGCTTCAAACAGCAGTGAGCCCCAACCCCAACCGATGCCGTGACACGGTTCCGGCGTGCCGAGGTCGACAATCACGATCGGGTCTTCGCGGACATTGAGGATTGTGGCCTGGTCTGGGAGCGACAGCTCGGCGGCCTCACGCGAAAGTGTTCGGCCCTGTTCGATATTCGCTTCAATGATGCCGCCATTTTCCGCATCGATTAGCTCGTTGCCAGCATTCTCGTCGGACCACGCCATGTAGTAATCGTCGACAAAGGGCTCAAAGTCTTTCACTTCGTCGGCGGTTTTGGGCATGGCATCCTCGCCGTATTTGGCGAGAAACGAGTCGAGCAATGCGTGGGGTGGCAGTTCATCCTCGGCGAGGCAACAGACATCATTTTCATCGCAGACGCCTTCGGTTGTTTCGCCTTCGGTTGTTTCGCCTTCGGTTGTCTCGCCTTCGGTTGTCTCGCCTTCGGTTGCTCCAGTCGTCTCACTGTCGGTCGCGTCACTGTCGGTCGCGTCGGTATCCTCGGTTTCACTGGCGGGGTCCTCGGTTGGGTCATCCGAATCGCTCGCGTCGGTGGTCGCCGGGCCGGTGTCGGAGCTTGCAGTGCCCTCGCCACTGCTTGTGCCGGCGTCGGTTTGTGTGCCCGGATCGCCTGTTCCCGCAGTTGGCTCGACGCCTGTTGTCGGGATCGTTGCCCGTGTTGTTGACATTGCGGTGTCCGATGTGCCCTGTGCACACGCCACGAGACAACCAATGAGTAATACAACACTTGTCTTATAGGGATTGTACATGCTTCACCTCCACAGAATTGCCAGCGTTCGGTATCGACGCGGCGAGCCCAAGTACGAGCTTTAGTGTCCCTAAACCCAAGCGGGGGGGCATCGGCAAAATTACGGATGCTTTCAAGTTTTACGGGTAAAGTTCTGAACCGGCCCGTGGGCTCGCGCCGGAGCTTGTTGTGCGGCCCGAAAACGGGCGCAAGAATCGGGGACAGACGTTTGTCGCGTGCGGGTGAAACATTCGCCTAGGCGCACCGGACTCAAGTATCGACCCGCATTTTGGTGCCGAACGCTAGTTCTTCGGGGGGCGGATGCTGTGCGATAACGAGTGCGACACAACCCGAGACGAGACCAGCGCGACCCAACTGCCAAAACGGCAGCCGCATCGGGGTGAGCAAATCGGACGCTTTGTGATTTTGGAGCTTCGGGGGCAGGGGGCAATGGGTGAGGTCTATGCCGCCTACGACCCTGAGCTCGATAGAAAGGTGGCGGTCAAGCGGTTGCGCGCCGGGGGGGTGCACGGGCGAAGGCTTGTGAGCGAAGCGCGAGCGCTTGCCCGCCTCAGCCACGAAAACGTCATCGGGGTGTACGACGTGGGAGTTTCAGGCGAGCAGGTGTTCTTGGCGATGGAGTTGGTCGAGGGCCGTGACCTCGGCGTATGGCTCGCAGACCATCGCGGGGATTGGCATGCGATCTGTGAGGTGTTTGCAAAAGCGGGGAGAGGGCTGGCAGCTGCCCATGCGGCCGGGTTGGTGCACCGCGACTTTAAGCCGGCCAATGTTGTGGTGGGGAAACGCGGAGCCGTGAAAGTGGTCGACTTTGGCCTTGCCGTCGAAGGGGGCAACCACGGTGGCGGGGGGACGCCAGGGTATATGGCGCCCGAAACTGTGCACGGAGGTCTGATCGAAGCACGTGCGGATATCTACTCGTTTTGCGTGTCGCTGTTCGAGGCTTTGTATGGACGCAGGCCGTTTGTCGGCGAGGATCCGCAGGCGCTGCAGGACGCGAAACGAAGTGGACTGCAGGTGCCCAATGCCAAGGTCCCACGCGGGCTGCAACGCCTGGTCGAGCAGGGGCTTGCGGTTGATCCCGACAGCCGGTTTGCGTCGATGGATGAGGTTGTCCGCGAGCTCGAGCGATACCCGCGACGGAGTCGACGTAACCGTTGGTGGACACTTGCGGGAGCGCTGCTGAGTTTGGTGCTTGCAGCGTGGGTGTGGAGCGGGGCGGACAGCCCAGCCGACGACGGCAGGCGCCAGCTCGACACGGTCTGGTCGCTTCAGGCCAAACAGCAGGTGCGCCAGGTTTTGGTTGCCCGCGGTGGCGAGGCTTCGTGGCGACGTGTCGAACCAACTTTAGATGAATATACACGTGAGTGGCTGCGAAGCTACGTCGAGGCCAGGCAGGCGACCGAAGTCCGGGGCGAGCAGTCCGTGGCGCTGATGGACCTCCGGGTTGGGTGCCTGCGCGCCCGTCTGTCTGAGTTCCGTGCGCTCGTCGACCAGTTGGCCAAGGCCAAGGAGCTCGCACCACAAGCTGCCGAGCGAGCCGCACAGAGCCTCACGCCACTCGATGGTTGCAGCGACGTCGATGTGCTGACGGCCACGGTGCGTCCTCCCCCGGCCGAGGTTGCCCAGGAGGTGGCCGACCTGCGCGAACAACTCGATACCGCGGAGGCCCTCGAGCGACTCGGCCACTACAACGAAGGGCTCGAGCTCGCCGAGTCGATCGCCGCCAGGGCTCGGGACATCGGCTATGAGCCGTTGGTGGCCGAGGCCCTGTTTGAACTCGGTGTCCTGCGCAGGACAACCGGCGACCCGACCTCGGCCGAGAAGCTCGTGTTGGCGAGTAGCGAACTCGCCGAGCGCAGCGAACATAAAACCATCGAAGCCCTGGCTGCGGTCGAGATGTTGTTTTTGCTCGGTAGCTATCGCACACGGTTTACCGAGGCGAGATTGTGGGGGTGGCATGCCCGGGGTGCGGTACTTCGCAAGGGGGTGCCTGCCTATATCAAGGTGGGGATGTTGGAAGTGCAGGGGTTGGTCGCATCGCAGATGGGCGACTACGACACCGCGCGCACGGCCTATCTCGCAGCACTCGAGCTCCCGGAGCGGGGCAAACTCGACCGTGCGGTGACGCTTTATAACCTCGCGTGGCTCGACGTCAAAACAGCTCGTATCGACGAGGCACAGCGCCACGCCGAGCGTGCCTACGAGTTGGCCAAGGCATTTGAGCCCCGCCACCCGTCCGTCGGGCGTTCGCTTATCCAGCTCGGGACGATTTACCTGCGACTAGGCGATGGCAGTGTTGCGATCGATTGCCTGCAGCAGGCTTTGACGATTGTCGAACAAGCATACGGCCCCGACGACCCATTTGTGGCCCGTGCACACTCCGGTTTGGGGTTGGCGTTGGCCAGCGTCGGACGCCTCGCGGAGGGGGAGTTTTTCTTGCAACGTGCACTGTCGGTGCTGCGCCGCGATGATGACCCCGCGGCTGCGGCCGCGTTGTCGGGATTGGGCTATGTCCATCGGCGCGCGGGGGATCATGTAACCGCCGAGTGGCACGTTCGCCGCGGGCTCGAACTTCGACAGTCCCAACTAGGCCCCGACCACGCCGAGGTCGCGCTCGCGCTGTGGGAAACTGCCGACGAGCTCGTATGTCTCAACCGGTGCACCGAGGCACGCGACCTGTTGCAGCGCGCTGCCGATATCTACACCCGGGCCGGGTTGGCACAAACTTCGTGGGCCACCGGTGTGCAGCAAAGTCAAGTCGATGCCCTCGAGTGCCTGGGGCGAGCGCAGCAAGCTGCCCAGATATTTGCCGATACACCGATTTCGGCACGCGGTCGGCCCTCACGCCTCGGCACACAGTGGGGGTGCAGCACTCCGGGTTTTTAGTCACGCCGGGTCGACGAGGCCTCGACGATCAGGCGGGCCGATGCCGATACTCCTATCGCTTCCGATGCTTGGCTCTCACGCCTCGGCACACAGCCGGGTTCGGGTTTTTAGTCATGCCGGGTCGACGAGGCCTCGACGAGCACGCGGGTCCATGCTCATACACCGATCGCGTCATTTATGTTCGGCCCTCACGCCTCGGCACACAGCCGGGTCCGGGTTTTTGGTAGTCACGCCGGGTCGACGAGGCCGGCCTCGACGATCAGGCGGGTCAACGCGGCGCGCGAGTTGATATCGAGTCGTTCGTAAATATGGTCGAGGTGGCTGGTGATCGTGCGGGTTCGGACGCCCAACCTTTCGGCGATTTGCGAACTCGTCAGGCCGTTGGCGACGAGGCGGGCAACTTCGAGTTGTCGGCTTGTCAACGGCAGTGTCGGGGACACGTTTCGTTGGGGGATTTCATAGGCAAAGCGCAGGACAAGCTCCGGACCCACCTGAATCCGGTCGCCGTCCCGCAGCGCGGCGAGTTCGATCGACGAGCCGTTGACATAGGTGCCGTTGGTCGAGCCTAGGTCGAGCACAGACACCAGGCCATCGCTGGCACGCAAGAACTCGGCATGTCGGCGCGAGACCCCGCGGTCGGCAAAACACAATGGCGCCTGTGGGTCGCGTCCGAGGAGAGTTTTGGGCGCTTGCAGCCAGTGTTTGTCCCCCTTGCAAAGCCCCAGCTCGACGTGTAGCCGCGGCTTTGCACGGGCAGGTCGGCGATGGATTGTCACCGGTCGCTGCGAGGTTTCGTCGTCGAACACCCGTGTTGGAGTATACCCCGTGCTTTGCGCAGTTTATGGCCTTGGCAGTCTCGGATCCTCGCTTCGGTATCGCTACCGAGCGGTCGGTGTGAGAGAGCACAGCTCGCCGACCAACCTTTGTCGGCGATGCGGTGACACCTTTGCCCGGCCCAGATAGTCTGAGACCAACAACGATGCCTATGCTTCTTCTCCAAAACTCAACAACTGCGCTCGGCGCCCTACTTATCTCGGCGGTTTGTGGCGGTTGTATCATGGACGGCTCCACGCGCCGGGAGCTCCTGAACTTTGACCCGGCAGTCGAGGGCGTGGACGTTCGGACAGGGTCTGGCAACATCGTGGTCGAACGCGCGGCCGACCGCTCGCAAATCGAGGTCGATGCGCTGGTCCATGGCAGCGCCACCGAGCTGCAAACCCGCGTGGTTGGTGATGTGCTGTACCTCGAGCACGACTGCCCGAGCCTGGCGCGGACCTGTGCAGTCGATTGGCATGTGTACCTCCCCGAGTCCGCGGCTTCGCTGGCGAGCCTGGTGGTCGACACCGGCTCGGGCGATGTTGTCCTGCGCGCGCTCGATACCTCCGTCAGTGCAAATTCTGGCTCCGGCAATGTCGAGCTCGAGTCGATCCACGGGACCAGTTTTTCGCTGATGACAGGCTCTGGCGACGTCGACCTGCGCGGCTGCCAGACCGACAACCTCGACGCTGCAACCAGTTCGGGAAATGTCGTGGCCGACCTCGAGCGCGCCCCACAGGATGTCGAGATCAACACAGGGTCGGGTGATATCAACCTGGTGGTCCCCACCGCCCAATATGATCTCGACTTGAGCACCGGCTCCGGCGACATCGATCTGCGGGGTATCAACTCCGACAGCCAGGCGCAGCGCCGGATCGAGTTGAGTACCGGATCTGGAAATATTGTTGTGCAAGCTCGCTAACGGAGCTCGGTTGTCGCGACATACGGCACCGCCTTCGCTGGCGGTGTCCCATAGTCGCGTTTGAACGCTCGACGATTAATGTCGTTGCGCATTGACCACTGCGAAAGCCTAGACGGGTGAGCCCACGTCGTAGGCAATACATGTAACAGCAAGAAGTTCCAGCCGAGCTATCGCCTCGGCTGTCGCTACGGGCAGTGAGCCGTTTGGCCATCCCGACCATGCCGCGACGAATCAACGGATTGTGGGCTCCGAGTGCCCCTGCGATTGCCAGTGGCCGCGAGGTAGGATCGGCGAGCATACGCCGGTGGGCCGCGACGAAGTTGTCGAGATGTTGGACCTACCGACGCGTACCTATGCATTGTAACCTGCTAGGGCTCGCCACTGCATTCGTGAAACTGCTGTACGCAGACAAACGGATCTAGGCCTAGGCCGGCCCGATGCACTCGTGGAATGCGGCTCGGGCCTCGGGTTCGGAGCGGACTCCTATCCTAAACACTCGTGAAAGAGATCCTCACAAGTTTCGGGAGACTGACCTTCTTGAAGACAGTCGTGGAAGATCCATTCGCACTCGTCCGGTTCGGGGTCGGGGCACGGTTCGGGTTCGGGGTCAGGCCACGGTTCGGGGTCGGGACAGGGCTCGGGCTCCTCTCCGAGACATTCGTGAAAGAGTTCTTGGCAGAGCTCGGGGGGTTCACCTCCTTGGAGGCAGTCGTCTAAGATCCATTCGCACTCGTCCGGTTCGGGTTCTGGCCACGGTTCGGGGTCGGGACACGGTTCGGGTTCCGGCCACGGTTCGGGGTCGGGGCAGGGCTCGGGTTCCTCTCCGAGACACTCGTAAAAGAGTTCTTGGCAGAGCTCGGGCGGCTCACCTCCTTGGAGGCAGTCGTCGAAGATCCATTCGCACTGGTTCGGTTCGGGTTCCGGCCACGGTTCGGGGTCGGGACAGGGCTCGGGCTCCTCTCCGAGACACTCATGAAAGAGTTCTTGGCACAGCTCGGGGGGCTCACCTCCTTGGAGGCAGTCGTCGAAGATCCATTCGCACTGGTTCGGTTCGGGTTCCGGCCACGGTTCGGGGTCGGGACAGGGCTCGGGTTCCGGCCACGGTTCGGGGTCGGGAGCGGGTTGGCATTCTATGAGTATTTGCTCACAAACCTCCGGAGGGAGACCGCCTTCGAGGCACTCGTGGAAGTTTTCGCCACACTCGTCGGGCCATGGCTCGTCGGGTTCGGGGCAGGGTTCTGGGTCGTGTCCGTGGCACTCGTTGAGCAACTGCTCACAAAGTTCGGGGTCTTCACCATTTTCGAGGCACTCGTGGAAACTCGCCTCACAATCGTCCGGGGGTGGCTCGGGCTGCTCTGCGTGACACTCCCAAATCAGTTGTTCGCAGTATTCGGGGGGCGCATCACTCTGGATGCAGCTATCGAACTGCAACAGGCATTCATCTCCCGGTTGCGGTGGCGGATCGAGGTCGGGACAGTCGATGTTGTCCTGGCACGCTCCGTGTTCAATTGTGTCGACTTCAGTATCGCATGCACCAAGTGCCAGCAAAAAGCCCACAAGGGGAATGGAAAGGAGGGTACGTGGGTGGCGAGGTTTCATATCGGTTCGACTCCTGAGCGATCCGCGACAGGTTTTTGCGCGGAGCAATGGATCTGTGGTGTGGACGAGTTTGGCGCGCAGCTATCCGAGGTTGAATCGACGGTTGCTTCAACGCGCGTTCATATAGTCATTACCGACACGGGGCAAAGCATTACAGTGCGAATGAATTTTCTTTCGACACCACGGCCAACTTTGGAAACGTTTGCCGCGGAAGATGTCCACAGCAGTTTCACTTCGCTTGTCAGGCTTTCGTCAGCCCTTGGCAAGCGAGATCCAGAGCGTCAGGTCGAGTCCGAATGTGAGCTCGAAGCCTCCGAGGCCGAGGCGAGGGCTCGATTCGTTCGCCCTGCGGATTTCTGGAACACGACCCGAAACTAACGTGCTTCCGGCAAGCCCGAGCCTGCCGCCAACTCGTAGGGCAAGCCGGTTGTGCACCTGTGCGTGGTACCCGAGTGCGAGGTTGGCAAACCCGCCGACCAGCGGGCGCACACCCAAGGATATACGCTCGCCTGCGTCGCGCAGCTGCCAGGGTTCGATGCTGAAACCTGCGAGTCCAGCGAGCTCGAGGTGGTTGTTGCGGTGGATGTAGCCAGTGGCAATTCCCACGCGTGTACGCCTGAGCCCGAGGTCGTCGCGCTCGTAACCCAAGATGCGAACGCCGATGTCGAGGCCGAGTCCGCGGGGGAAACGGAGACTGCCGTGGAGACCACCGCCAAATCCCGAAAATCCTTGGAGTTGTCCAGGCGCAAGCAAAACAGCGACTGCTGGGGCGAGTGAAAAACCGAGTGTATAACCCTCTTTATTTGGTGCGTCTTTTGGGATATGTCTTTTCAGTGTTGCTGCATCAGGTTGGTGCTCTGGTTCCGGTGACACTGTCGGCTTTGATTTAGCTGGACTCGCGTTGGAGTCGGTCTGTGACGAAGGCGATGTAGATTCGGCTTGGGGCGGGTCGGAAACACTCGTGTGAGGAGTTTCCGGAAGTGTCGCGGGCTCGGGCTCGGGTACGATCGCAGCATCTTCGATCGCCGCGAGCGTGTTGGCGATTGCGCTGGCGAGTTCGCGTATATCGCCGTCACCACCCATCACATCTCGGTGATAGGCCCGCCCGTCGCTGAGGATAAATGTTGTCGAATAGCCCTGAGCGCGCGCGACGATATCGACAAACACACATCGTCCCGGCGCATCATCTGTCGGAGATGGAGCTTCGGGTGTACCGAATGTATACAGTTGAATCCAGGGGACACGGGCAGCTAAAGCCCGGCGCAGTGCCTGTGGATCTACTGGCCCAAAGCGCATGAGCACAATCTCCACAGTCACGCGTTCGCCGACCTCCGTAGGCGGTTGAGCTTCGTGTGGCGCCGAGTAACCAACAACGAGCGCAGCCGTTAGCGTGAGCGTCGCTATGCTCATAGTCCGAGGGGGAGAAAACAGCACACACTATCATCGAGTGGTGTGCAACAACCAGGCTCACGGCCGAAGCAGCACGGGTCGGGCGCGAGCGGTTCGCCCTCGAGACAACAGGGATGTGTGGGTTCGAGGCAACAGGGATGACGGGGGTCGATACAGCACGGGTCATCCGGGGAGGCGCAACACGGGTCGTCAGGGTTTAGGCAACAGGGGTCTTGCGGCAGTTCACAACAAATGGGGTTTTGGCAGCAAGGGTCGTCGGGGTTTAGGCAACAGGGGTCGTCGGCGGGACAGCAGCTTTCAGGATCGAGGCAACAGGGGTGTTCGGGGTTTTGACAACATTCGCTCCAGGGAGTGCAGCACGGATCATCGGGATTTACACAACAGGGGTCATCGGGATTTACACAACAGGGGTCGTCGGGGTTGAGGCAGCAAGGGTCCTCAGGGTTTTGACAGCAAAACCCCCCCGGGTCGTGGCAACAAGGGTCTCCTAGGGTCGCACAGCAGGGGTCGTCGGGTCGATAGCAACAAGGGTCGTCGAGTGCGGTACAGCAGACTGCAGCGGGGCCCAAACCGCAGACAGGTAGGAGTTCGTCGAAGGGGTGCTCGAGGTTTTCATATTCCAAGCAGGGGTCACTTGGGCAACCTCCACTTGGGCACTCGGGTTCAGGCTCCGGTTCGAGGCATTCGTCGCCCGCAGGTTGTGCACAGGGGGCTGCTTCGGTAATGACGAACACCTCTGTTGCGCAGCCGAGGAATAGCGAGATAACAGCAAGGCCCAACAGCTGGGCTCTCATTGTGGTCACAAAGCCCCCTCGGGGGTTGGATGTTCAGTTAGTGCTCGGCGTGCCTCATTGGCGTAGACTCCCTCGGGGTAGCGCTCTAACAGCTTTCGCCAGCACGCTTGGGCCGTTTGTGTCAGCCGCGGTTGTGCTTGGCAAAGTCCGGCGAGCGCGTCCTCGGCAAATCGTCCTCGCGGGAACTTGCTTAGGTACTCGCGCCAGAGAGCGGCTCTCTGTGCGGGTGTTCGCAATCGTCGGGCAATTGTGAACCGATCGCCGTAGGCCCGATCGGCGCGACGGCTACGTCCTCCCCGACGGATGATCTCGCGGTACAGCTCGTCTGCGACCTCGAGCTCACCGTTGGCAAGGGCATCCTCGGCACGATCATCGAGTTCGTGTAAGGTATCGCGGGCGGGCTGTTGCTTTTTCGTTGGCGTCACCATCTCGCCGTCACCGGGCTTTTGCAAGTCGTTCTCGGGGTTGATATCACTTTGAGCAGGCTCACTAGTTTCAAGAGGAGCTACGGTCCCACTCTCGTGCTCGTCGAAACTCATCCAATCAAGGGACTCTTGCTCGTCGGTGGGCGAGCCTTCAATTGTTGTCGTGCGCACTTGCGGTGCTTTTTGTTGCCGCTCGACTTCGGTTTGTCGTGGCTTTGTCGAGTGGTCGACGACCGATTGATAGAAGTTTTGTTCACTAGCTTGACGCGCTGCCGACGGAGCGTCTGGGAAGCCTCGAAACGCGACAAACACAGCGGCGGCGGCGGCGGCCACTACCACGACATACCTCAGACGACGAGGTCGACGAGCGAACATCGAAGTTGCCAGTTGTGGACTGTCGCCGATATCGGCAATGTGGTCGCGAATATCGGCCTCGGCCTCGACCCGTGCCGCCCGCACAAATTGGGCGAGTTGCTCGGTCTCTATCACTTCTCGATCCGCACGCACCTCCGGTACTTTGGTTTCGCAAAATAGAAGCGGACCAACTTGGTTCGGGTCGAGGCGTTGAGCCCGTGCAACAATCGAGGAAAACGCGGGGATTTTGATCGACTCCTCGAGTTCTCGCGCGATACTTTCGCTTGTCTGTTCGACAACTGTGTCGAGCTCGTCGTGATCGTCACGCGCCATAGGTCCCTCCCTCGGAGATCCAGCCGTGAGCGGTCAGCAACCTACGCAAGCGAGTGCGTGCCCGGGTCACCCGGACTGCGAGGTTATTCGGTGTGATGTCGAGTAATTCGGCGGCTTCCGCCCGCGAGAGTCCCTGAATCTCATTTAAGATAAAGGCTTCGCGCAGACGGTGTGGCAACTCCTCGAGGGCCGTGTAGAGGGCTCGACTCTGCTCCTTGCGTACAAATCGACGATCGGGATCTTCCGAGTTGTTCCCAGCAGGTGCGCGCAGGCGCTGGAGCATCTCCAGGCGTTCATTCGCCCGGGCCGCGTTTTTGCGCTTCCGCCAGTGATTGCGCACGATGTTCAAGGCGATCCCGTGTAGCCACGAGCGAAATCCTCGGCGCCCATCGTAACGATGACGGCTGATCAGAGCTTGGGCAAAGGCCTCTTGGGCGAGTTCTTCGGCAATCGTCCGATCGCCCGTCAAGTAGCGCAGCTGGCGGTAGAGCCCGACATAGCAGCGACGGTAGAGAAACGCCCAGGTTTCTGGATCGCCCTCGCGGGTGAGAGCGATAATGTCGCGCGCTCGGTTTGCTTCGAGCATCTCGTGGGACGTCTCCGCCGTAGACTCGGACGAAGTCTCCGGAAGACGGTGGATCTTGGAGGGGGTGAGCATCAGGTGCCACCGGACAGTACCGCGAGCACTGAAAACGTTACACACTCGTTCCAAAAGGCGCCGGAGTGACTGTGCAAGGCCCTATCGGGTGTTTCGGGCCGGTCTAAACCGCGTCGAGTGCACGAGTTGTGGTGGGTCGATGACTCGTCGTCGAACGCCCGCGCCGGAGTATACCCGTGCTTTGCGCAGCTTATGGCTCTGGCACTGCGGTATCGCTACCGAGCGCGGTTGCGAGGCCGACAGCCTCGACGTTGCAACCAGTTCGGGAAATGTCGTGGCCGACCTCGAGCGCGCCCCACAGGATGTCGAGAGCAACACATGGTCGGGACATCAACCTCGTGGTCTCTACCGCCCAATATGATTTCGACTTGAGCACCGGCTCCGGCACTGACGACTGCGAAAGCCTAGACGGGTGAGCCCACGTCGTAGGCAGTACATGTAACAGCAATAAGTTCCAGCCGAGCTATCGCCTCGGCTGTTGCGACAGGGCAGTGGTATACCGGAGGTATGCGGCGAGTCGACGCGCAAACTCCTGCGGTGGCAAGCATGCCCTATGCCTCCTCGTTTGTCGGTCGTCGAACCGATCTCGAGGGTATCGCCACGGCGTTTGAGAACGGTGCCCAGCTCGTCACCGTGACGGGACTTGGCGGGATGGGAAAAACCCGCCTCGCGGAGCAGTTTGCGGCGGCCTATTGCGCAGACTATCAATGCCCCGGCAGTGGTGGGTTGTGGTTTTGCGATCTCACCAATGTCCACGACCCGCTGACAGCCTGTGCTGTGGTTGCCTCGGTGGTCGGTGTGCAGCTCGGTACCGACGAAGCGCTGCTCCCACAACAACTTGGACGGGCATTGGCGCAGCGTGGGCGACTGTTGCTGATTCTCGATAACTTCGAGCAACTCGCCGGATGTGCCGATGCGATTGTCGGGCGATTGATGCGTGTTGCCCCGCGGGCCCGGTTTCTCGTGACCTCGCGGGTGGCACTGCGGCTTCCGCTCGAGCAACTGTGGCCACTCGACCCGCTGCGTTTGCCCTCGTCGACATCCGATGAGGCGAGCTTGGCAACCATCGACTCGGTCAGGTTGTTTTTGAGCCGGGCCCACCAGGTTCGTCCCGGGTTTCGCCCGCAGTCGGGCGAGCTTCAGGCGGTCGCTGAGATTGTGCAACGCCTCGACGGTATCCCGCTGGCCATCGAACTCGCTGCAGCGCGGCTCACGGTGTTGTCCGTTGTCCAACTTCGGCAGCGACTCGCCCATAGCCTCGAGCTCCTCGTCCGCAGCGGCGAGGGGCGGCATGCGTCGATGCGCCGGACAATCGCCGATACGTGGTCACAGCTTGGCCGTGCGGCGCAGCAGTGCCTCGCCGGTTGTACTGTGTTTGCGGGTAGTTTTAGTCTCGAGGCAGCAGAAGCCGTGTTGTCGCCTGTGATCGGCCCGGTTTTGCCTGTACTCGAAACACTTTGTCTACACTCCCTGGTCCGCGCTACGCCGCGGGCCGAACTCGCTGGTGAGATTCGCTTTTCGCTGTTTGAGACGATCCGTGAATTTGCCGAGGAGCACGTTGTGGCCACGACCGCGACGGCGCAATTCGTGGACCGACATGCCCGGTTTTTCGCCGACCTCGCGTGCAAACTTGCGGTCCCGGCTGCGGTTGCAGGAGGACAGGCTGCCACGCGGCTCGCCTTCGATCTCGACAACTTCGTGGCGGCCCACCGGCGTATGCTGGCCGATCCGGCCTCGCGGCCACTGGCAATCGCCGGGGCGCTCGGAGCCCACAATCCGTTGATTCGTCGCGGCATGGTCGGGACGGCCAAACGGCTCCTCGATAGTGCACTTGGTCGCGACGGTTCGCTCCCGGGATCCACGTTGGTTGGCAATGCACTGATTGCCCGGGGGCAGGCCCAGCTTTTACTCGGTGCACGGCGGCAAACACTACCCGACTTTGAGCGGGCCCTCGCCCTCGCGCAACAGCTCAATGACCCGACGTTGGAAGCCCGCGCACGGATGCATATTGGTGAAATCATCGAGTTGGTGGGGACGATAGGCGAGGCTCACACGTATTTCGAGGGGGCGCTCGCCTGCTTTGAGCGGGTGCGCGGCAATCCACTGCTTCTACTTCACAAGGCCGATGTGCACACGCGAATCGCCCACGCCTATCGCCGTGAGGGCAAACTCGAATGTGCACAGCGTGAAATTCAGCGAGCGATCGGTTTGCATCGCAGGGCGGCACACTCCGACAGCTTGCCGCTGGTGTACTACGAGGCCGCGATTATTGCCTGGTTTCGCAGCTCGTACGAGGAGGCACTCCAAGCCTTGGACGAGGGCCTTGCACTCGTACAAGCCCGGGATGTTCGCGGTGCCCATGGTGCACTCCTCTACGCCCGGGCGATTCTCTTGCAAGAGCGCGGTCAACTCGACCCCGCGTTTGAGAATTATGTACGTGCACTCGAACTCATTCGCGGGAGTGGGAATCTCTATCTCGAGGCCAGCGCAACCTACTATTTTGCCGGGGCCCATCTCGAGCGTGGCCAGTACCGGGATGCGGCCACGCTGCTCGAGCGGGCATTGTCGATATTTCTCGACATCGGCGTCCCGCGCTATCAGGCACTGGTGGAGGGGTGCCGGGCAACCCTATTTGCCCTGGGCGGCGAGCGGGAGTGTGCACAACGCAGTCTCAAAGCCGCCGAGAAGGCAGCCTCAGCATGTGCTTCGGAACAGGCGGTCATGGCCACCGTGGCGATTCACAAACTCTATATCAACCGGGGCTCGCAGCCAGATAGCCACGACGAACTGCTGGAGCAGGCTCGTGCGCTGTGCGAGGCCCACCCCAGTGACGATTCGCGCTTTGCCTACCGTGCCCTTCGCGTCTGTGTGCGGCAAGGGCATGGCGGGGGCAATGGCGAAGCGCTGGTGATTGGTGTGGATGGCCGCGTGCGGCTTCCCGGGGAGACCGCAGATATCGACCTGAGTCGGCGGGTGCCGCTACATCGAATTTTGCTTGCACTTGCACATAAGCGGATGGCGGCCCCCGGCGAAGCGTTGGCACTCGAAGAACTGCTCGCCGCAGGTTGGCCTGGCGAGCACATCGGTGACAAGGCAGGCGCCAATCGCGTGCATGTCGCCCTGTCGACCCTGCGAAGGTTTGGGCTACGGCCGTTTCTCGTCAGTGGGCGGGGGGGTTACGCGCTGACTTCGGCATGCCCATGTGTGCTCGAACCACCTGAAGCTGCCACGGCTTAAGCGCGAAGTTTAAGCGAGATTTAAGTCGCTGTCGCCGACCATTTTCGCAAACTACCCGGGTGCAAAAAAAGACTCGATTCCTCATTGTGAGCGTGATGGCCATGGGCTGCGGGCCCTCCTTCGAGATGACAACCGGTGGCGAAACGGCAGCCTCCGATAGTGCGTCGCAGACAGGGGCCGCAACCGAGGTTGCGACGACCAGTGAAACCACCGAAGTGACGACTGCCGATGAAACCACGGCAGCCGAAACGACGACCGCCGGCGAAACGACACAGGCGACCACCGACGGGGCGACGACGGGCGAGCCCAACTATGAATTCACCGTGGTCGACATTTTCCTCCCTGGATTCGCATGTGTCTGGGACCCCAACTCGGGCGACTACTTTGTCCTTACCTACGAAGTACCTGATGGACACAACCGAGTTGTCCGAATCGGCTCGGACTTTGCGGTTGTCGCCAACCCGTGGGTCGAAGTCGCAAGTGCGGGGGGGCTGGCAACTTTTAAAGATACCCTGATTGCGACCTCGAACGTCACGATCTATGAGTTCGACCTCAACACCAGCGAGATACATGGCTCCCACGTGTTCCCGGGGTTTCACCCCTTGGGCGACCTCGCCGTCGACCCCGCGACCGGCGAGGCGTATGTATCTTCTGACAGTATTGCTCGCTTCACGGCGGGAGACTTTACCAGCGGCACCGAGTTTCTCGCTTCGCAGACGATTGGCGTAGCGGGTGGCCTCCACCTCGAGGCCGGGATGCTCTACGTAGGTGCCGAGCCGACCGCACCCGAGTTTGTCGGCCCACTGATTGCGGTCGACACGTCGACGAGCGAGCTCGTGCAGGTTGGGCCCTATCAGGGCCGGTTAGAAGGGGTTGCGCGGTGGGGAAGTCAGCTCGTGCTCACAGATCGAGCGACCGAGAGACTCATTGCAATCGACGACGAGGGCGAGTCGAGCGTGTTTTTAGACCTCAAAACCGACCACGACTTTGTGCCCTATGGGTCGCTCGGTGTCAATCCAGCAAAAAATGTGCTGTGTGTGCCTGGCTCGGGAGGCGTTGGCTTTGTCGAGTTTTTCTAGCCCGGTGTTGTTGCGCCTGCTGTCCGCCAAACGTGGGACGTGCCAGGGGACCAGGGCTGTCGCCCGCCTGTGCCCGCGCTGTCGCTAAAAACACGTCGCCTGGGAACATCTTCTCGGGCTTTCCGTGTCACCAGACGTGGCCACCAAACTCTCTTCACTTGTGCGGTGCTGCGCTGGTGCGCTCGCGTTTTTGTTGCTCGCCCCAGCGCCCGCTGTGGCGGACGTCGGTGAGGTTGTGGCCACAGCGGCTGACCAGGCAGCGGCCTACAAAAGTCGTGAGCAGGCGCTTGCCACTGCCCACAGCCTCGAGCAGGCAGCCGCGCGCTCACAAAAACCCCAGCGGGCGATCGAGCTACTCGAGCGGGCCTACGCGGTTCGAGTTTACACAGGTCCAAAGCGACAGGCTCTACAGGACATCAAGAAAATTGAGCGCTTGTATGCCGGCATCTCGAGCGAGCGGGCGGCCGATGCATTTTGGCGCCGTCGCGCACTGCTGACAGCCAATGGCAACACTCAAGCACGGGCCCTGCGGCGACACGCGGTGGCCTACCTCGCGCGTTATGGAGAGGTTGGTGGACTTGACCGGGCGATCGTTGCCAGCCTCGAGATCGCCGAATACAACTGGAACCGTTCGTGTCCCGGTGGCGGCCTGTTGGAGTTGTGTATCGCCTGGGAGCAGCAGCCCAACAAAGCTGGGGAGGCCGTGCATAGCCGGTATCTCACTGGCATCCTGCCACGAATCGACGAGGCCTTGCAGGCCAAGCTGCGCGAGCAGTTGACACCGGTGGTGATTGCCCGGCTCAAAAAGCCACGCACAATCTGGCCAGAACCACGGCGTTCGACCATCAACCGCGTGCGCGGGACATTGGCTGGGGGGCGGGCCGGTGATACCCAGCCGGTGTACATTCCCCCGGCACTGTTGCAGCAGGCGGTCGCGCGCGAAGTCAGGCGGGCGCTGCCCGAGGCCCGGGCGAGGGTGCTCGCACGGGTGGGCGTGGGGTCGCGAAAAAAGCCGCAGTATTGTACCGATGTCTATGGGTTGACCCGGCAGACTATTACCGTCCGTCCGCGCAATCGGGCACTGGTGAAGTCGGTGTATCAGCAACTTGAGCGGGTGGAACAACTCGCCAAGCGGCTCAAAAACCGCGAGTTGCAGGGACTTACAGCGGAACGTCGGGGCGCCGTTGGCGAGGCTCTTGCCAAGCTTGCACGCTATCGCGCCGATGCCGAGTTCGAGCAACTGCTACGCGAGCGTGTGCCCAGTGGCCTGCAGTTTCACTACGACGACTGGAAAAAAGACTCCGGGCTCCCTCAGTGGGAAATGGAGTACAAAAACCAGATACTCGCCGGTGAACGCTCGCTCATGCGTTTGGCGGACTACCAAAGTCGCGTGCTCAAGGCCAGCTCGGAGTTGTCCCAAAAGTATGGTGATATCGCGGCTGACAGACATCACCCCGAGCAGGTGTTGCTGGCGGCATCTCGCAGCGCAATGCTCTCACTCTCGCTGGCGATCCGTCTGCGCGGGGTCAAGATCCCGTCGCGGATCAAGCAGCCGGAGCACATCCGTATGTATTGCGAGAGGTTTGTCGAGGAGGCCGACCCGATTGCCAAACGCGCGGTCGAAGCGTTGACGTATTGCGTCGATCGGGCAACGGTTTATCAGTACTTCACGCCTGCTGCGAGATGGTGTGAGCACAGCTTAAGTGTCCACGAGCCGCAGCGTTTCCCACTGTTGCGCGAGTTTTTAGGCGATTGACCGACATCAGGGTTCGCGGTCATGTTCAAAGGCATCGCGTGCACGCCTAAGCCCCGCCACAATCGCAGCCCGCTCGCGCCGGGAGAATTGGCGCTCGGGCAGTCGCCCAATCCAGACTTGCTGGTAGTTGGGTAGCTTCGCCTGCCACAGCATTTGGTGTTCAACCTGTGCCAAAAACCGCGGGGTGCGGTGCCACTTTCGTTCACAGTAGTTAATGGCATCGCGTAGCTGGTCGCGCGAGATAAACACGAAGGCGATTCCGCCGGTGTGCACGTGGTAGATCCAACGATCGTTGACGCCAGTTGGCGGCGCAGTGCCGGTGCGATCCCGCCAGACTTGCACAAAGCTGTTGAGGGTGTCGGGCGTGAGCGGTTGCTTCCAGTACCTGGCCATGGGGTGCCTACAAAATATCGATAGTTTTGGCAGGGCGCCTCAGGGGATCGCTCGGCCGGTGGCAGGGTTTGCCAGCACGCTGTGGCGCGCCTGCGACGGAGGCACGCCGAAGTAGCGCTTAAACTCGCGGCTAAATTGGGAGATGCTGACATAACCGACAGCAAGTGCCGCCTGCGAGACATTCTCGCCGTCGACGAGCAGCTCGTTTGCCCGGTGCAGTCGCAGCTTCTTCATGAACTGAATTGGCGACTGTCCGGTTGCCCGCTTGAATTGGCTGTGGAGGGCCGAGCGACTCAAGCCAGCGGTTTTTGCGAGCGAGGCCAGGTCGATGGTATCTGTCAGATTCTGCTCAATAAACCCAATCGCCCGGGCAACCGGAGCATTGAGCCCATCGAGGGCCACGGCTGCGCGAAGCAGGTCGCCGCGTGGGCCCTCGAGTACCAAAAAGTGCAGTTCACGCAGGAGGCTGCGGCCAAGGACCTGCCATGTACGCGCAGCCGCAGCCGCGTCGAGCAATCGCAACAAAGTCCGAGCAAAGCGCACATCAATCGGAACTGCCGCCATTGCACTCGCCTCGGGCTGCGCGGGTTTGTGTTGTTGAGCTCCGTCGAGTGCGAGGATCAACTGGCTCGTCACGCGGAGGTCGAGGTCGATCACAATACCTAAAAAGGGCCGCTTTGGGCTCGCCTGGCGAAGCTCGCTGCGCGCCGGGACGGTCATGACCGAGACCAGGTAATGCCCGGCGTCGTAGGTGTACTCGCGCGTTGGCAACCGGGCGAACTTACTGCCCTGGGCGACGATACACAGCGACGAGTTGTAGACGGTCGGCAGCGGCGGGCGGCGTTCGGTGAGGCGCCAAAGCTGTACACCGGGCTGGATCTGTCGACCCCCTTGCGGCACCGCGCGCATCAGGCGTTCGACCAGCGTGGCCACTTCGGCAATTTCGGGTAGCGTCGACATTTCCACCTCGGAGTAGGAATAGGCAAGGAATCCGGCAAAATGGGCATGCCGGAGGTCTGCGGCGACCTCAATATGGCAAACCAGGTCGTCGGGCGCAACGCCGTTTAGGTGGGACGAACACGGCCATTCATCCACAGTCTGGAGAGTACAAAATGAAGCCCACACTCAATAAAGTTGTTGTCATCACAGGAGCCAGTAGCGGAATCGGTGAGGCGACCGCCCGCATGCTCGCCGCCGATGGAGCCCGTGTCGTTGCCCTAGCGCGCCGCAAGGAGCGGCTTGATAGCCTCGTGGCAGGTATTCGCGAGCAGGGAGGTGAAGCCATCGCCATCAAGGCCGATGTCACCTCGTTTGAGGATATGCAGCGCGCCGCATTGGCTGCCAAGGATACCTACGGTCGTCTCGATGTGTGGGTCAACAACGCCGGAGTGATGCCGCTATCCCCCGTCGAGATGAACCGTCTCGAGGAGTGGAACTGGATGGTCGACGTCAACATCAAGGGTGTACTCAATGGTGTCGCCGCGGCCCAACCCCTCATGCGGGCCCAGGGGGCGGGACAGTTTGTCAATGTCAGCTCGGTTGCCGGGCACGTGGTGTTCCCCGGAGCCGCGGTGTACTGCGCCACCAAGTTTGCCGTGCGAGCCTTTGGCGAAGGGATTCGCATGGAATCCGACGGGACCATCCGAGTCACCAACATCAGCCCGGGCGCGATCAAGACCGAACTTACCGATCACATCGCGGTGCCCGAGGTCAAAGAAGGCGTCAAGAGCTTCACCAGCATTGCCATCGATGCAGATGCCGTCGCCCGGGCGATTCACTTTGCGGTGCAGCAGCCGGCCGACGTCGATATCAATGAGGTGATCATTCGCCCGGCAAAACAGGCGCTTTAGGGGGTCTACGTTTGGCTCGACAAGTGTCGAGGACAAGAAACAAGGCCAGCTGTTGCTGGCCCTTGTTTTTGTCGAGTGTTCGCAAGCTCCATGGCGACTCCGGTTGGCGACCCGTTCGATGAAATAGCGCATGTACTACGGCAGGCGGCAGACCGTGCTCGAAATACGCTTCCTGTGGACAAGATTTCGTGGGCGACTTTCAGCTCATTCCCGAGGATGTGAGCTAGGCACGGGCCCCGGACAGTTTTTGGGCGTGCGTGCCCGTCTTGCACCTGCCACCTTGAGGTCCACACAAGCGCGCTCGCGTCTACTTCAGCGCGTTACTCACGCGACTACACCGAGAACATGATGACCAACAACACCCCCACAATCACCCTCAGCAATGCAAACACAATCCCCGTAGTTGGCTTTGGTTGCGCATTTGGCAACTGGACCGGCGGCGAGGGGATGCAGGGATTTCTCCCCGAGGAAGCCTGGCGGCCCATCACGCTTGCGCTGGAGGCCGGTTACCGTCACTTTGACACCGCATTTTGCTACGGCACCGAGCGCCATGTTGGCGACATTCTCGGTCGCGCACTGGCGCAGGGGAACGTTGCGCGCAGCGACCTCTTTGTCACCACCAAGCTCGCCCACCCAGCTGCCCCTCCGCACGTGGCGATCTCTCACCGTCTCACCTGGGACTGGCGCAAGGTCGACGACCTCGCTGCGCGGGTGGCCGACGACTTTGAGCGCTCAAAAGAGAAGCTCGGGATGGGCTACGTCGACCTCCTGTTGATGCACTGGCCCGGGACCTTCGCCAACGAAGATCCGGGCTTTGCCAAGGATGCACGGCTTGCCATCTGGGAGACGTTTGAGCGCTTCCTCGCCCGGGGCGATGCGCGGGCGATCGGCGTTTGCAACTTCACCGCATCCCACCTTAGCGACCTTAGCGACGCCGGCCGCACAACCCCCATGGTCAATCAAATCGAGTATCACCCCTATTGTCAGGAGCGTGAGCTCATGGCGTTTTGCCGCGCCCGCGGGATTGTGGTTGAGGCCTACGCGCCGTTTGCCTCCGGTGCCTTTGACCTGCTCAAAGATCCGGTCATCAACGAGGTCGCCACTGAAGTTGGGTGCTCGATCGGCCAGGTCATCCTGAAGTGGCACCTTCAGCAGGGGCGGGTGGTGTTGCCAAAAAGTGGGAACGCCAAGCGGATCGCGCAAAACCTCGACCTGTTTTCGTTTGAGCTCAGCAACGACCAGCTGGCGCGGATCGACGCTGTCCAGCCGCAGGAGGCCAAGCGCAGCACGGTCGACCCGGCGACGGTGCTGTAACCGGGCTCGTTCAATCCTCCCGTATGCTTGCGATCGATGCGACGTTGGCCACCAACCACGCTGACGCGGCGAAAAGTTGCAACCAGTCGCCGGTAGAGCTGATCCCGTAGGTCAACACGCTGCCGATCCACAGCAGGCTGGCAGCGGTTTGGCCGAGCCACTCGAGGCGTAGTGCTCTTACCAGCCGTGCTCGCATGTTGCCGGGTGCGAGTTGTCCTGGGGTCGTGTCGGTCGTCACGGGTTGACGTGGCATAGAGCGCCTCCCAATTGCCTGTCGGCAATTGCATCGAGATGTATGTGCACCAAAAGTTGGGCGGTGGGGCCAGGTGGCGGGTGTCGGTGCGCATGGGCGTTGTTGGGTTTAAAACGTGCGAGCTAACAGACGCACTCTTGGCCACAACAGGAGAGGTCGTCGAGGTACATGCCCCAGTTGCGATAGACTTCGAGCCCCTGTGCCGGTAGCCCTAGGGAGGTTGCAATCGCTTTGGCGACAACGGCAAACCGCTGGCGGTATTTGTAGATAAAACAAAATACTTGGTTGTCGTGGCGGACCGCGGGGCCACACAAAAATATGCCCGGCACGATGGTGGATTCGTCGTGTTCGCTCAGCAGCGGATAGCCATCGTCGCGTCGCGCAAACAGGTGTGCAATCTTGGGGGGCCCCCGCCCAAACCCGACTGCCAACAGTGGCGGCACGCTGGTTTGAAACTGCTTACCGTCGTGGGTGGTGGCGTTGTAAACGGCACCGACACGCTCGACTTCGGCAATCGGTGTGTGTGCAAATAGCTCGACGTTTGCGACGAACTGCGGGTCTCGCATGCGCTCGCGCGAATACGTCGAAAGCGCGACACTCGGGTCCGAGCTCTCGTCCTCCCAGGGGCATCCACGATCGAACAAGCGCACCTGTTTACCCCTGCGCGCGAGGTGATAGGCCGCGTCGACACCACTTTCGTAGCCACCGACAATGATGAAGTCTTCGCCGGGTAGCCCCCGGTAGCTTTCGATGGTCGCCGTGTGGCGACAAAGATCACTGCCGACAAATCCACGCACACGTGGAAACTGAAACTCGCCCGTGGCCCAGATGACGTGCTTGGTGTGGACGATGCCAGCGGTTGTGTGTACATGAAAGCTGTCGCCCTGCTCGGCGATCTTGTGGACCTCGGTGTGCTGATGAATCGGCAACTCGAAGTACTGTGCGAGCGCCCGCAGGTAGGTCTCGTACTCTTCGCCGGTTGGGTGCTCGACGCCCAACACATGCGCAGCCGAGCTGCCGATCGCAATCGCATTGAGGTCGAGCATGCCGATCGAGTTGGTGGCAAACGAGGGGGTGATAAACCGCGTCTCAGCCGGCCACAGGGCAAATGACGCGCCGATCGTGAAGCGCTCGACAACGACAAAGTTGTCGATGCCGGCATCTTTGAGAGCGACCGAGACGCCCACACCCGCGGCACCGCCCCCAATAACAACGACGTCGTAGATATGACCGTGGAGTTTGGCTGCCATCATGCGGTCTTCGGGAGGATGTCTGAACAGACAGGTTTTCGGCTCTCGGCCGTGCGGTTTATTCAGGAATGCATAGCGTCGGGTCCTCGGGATCGAGCTTGTAACCCGGGTCGCAGTGGCAATGGTCGCCGTGCATGTGGCCGTGGCCACCGCATTCATCTTCCCCGCCGCCGAGTGCTGTGAGCAGGGTGTCGAAGGCCCATGCGTCGAGCTCGAGCACCTCGCCGTCGACCACGGGCTCGGTTTGGAAGTCGTCGCCGATGGTCACCTCTTGAAAGACGATGTTGCGCAGCTCGCCGGTGATGGGCTCGCCGGCTTTTTCGCCGAGCGCGTCGAGCTGTAGTTGACCTTCGGCTCGCGGCATAAAGGTACGATCGCAGTGGAAGTGGTCGTTGTGGAGCGAGCAACCGGTCCGAAAGAGCAGACACGTTCCGCAGGTGGCGTAGTTCGTCTCCACGTCGGTGATATCGACGACCCCGGGCGAGGTCGGACCACCGTAGGATTCGTAGATCTCGAGGCCAAGGACAGCACCGCCGTCGACGGCTTCGAGTGTCCAAAGCCGGGTGTTGTCGTCAGCCGTTCCGGTTGCCGCCTGGATTTCCGAGGGGTCAAACAGGAGTTTACCATCTTCGCCGGTGTCTCCGGTATCGCCGGTATCGCCGGTATCGTGGCCGTCAGTGTCGTGGCCGTCAGTGTCGTGGTCAGTATCGTGGCCGGTATCGTGGCCGGTATCATGGTCAGTATCGTGGTCGTGCTCCGGGATACACGACTGCTCGTCGTCCGAGGGCATGAACCCCGGGTCGCAGTGGCAGTGATCGTCGTGTAGCTCGCCGTTCTCGCCACATGGTGGGTCGTTGGCGCTGTTGTCCTCGGTGCAGCCTGCGAGCGTAAGACCCATCAACATCGAGGCCAAAAAATAGGTTGTTACGCTTCCGAGGCGTCGGGAAGGGGCGGGCGATGTGGACTCATTGGCGAAGTTGTGCATGGTTTGGCTCTTTTTTGCAACTCAGTTGCATCTGGCGTATACATGCAAATAGATGACAAGTGCAAGTCTCTACGCTGATGTTTGTGATCCTACTTGGATACTTCGTGGTGTGCGCACGCTACGAGGTTTGAGCGACTCACGCCACACGAGTAGGGGTGCCGCACCGCACTGTAACGACTTCGTCGGCAAGGCTTTGGAGTCGTCCTAGCGACCACTGTCATCGCCCTCGAACACGACACACGCCCACAGACGTTCTTCGAGCACGTCTGGGTCTGGGGGGAACTCGCCCTGAACGACTAGCTCTAAACGTGAGTCCCGGCGATATCCAGAGGGCCACATTTCTTCAGAGCCGTCGACCAGATTAAACGCCCACCAGCCCTCGTTGGTTCGCAACACTGCCTTGACTCGACGGACTGCCTGCAGCCTCGCAAGTTCTCGCAACCACACGTGCGTGGTGCGGGCGTCGAAGATAAGACCCTGCCAGCACACCCACCCGAGTGACGATGCCAACTCGGCGTGGTGGTGACGGGCGAGGACAGGTTGGGTTTTGCTGCACACCAACTGCTCGCCGGCGGGTTGTGGTGAGGAGGACTTCGACCCATGCTTATGCATGTTTTTGCCGCTGGGCGAGGTCTGTGAGCTGTGTGTGTGCTCGCCACGGACCGCGGACATATCGTGGGCCTCGACGAGGTCGAGCAGCTTTGGTGGGAGTTGGCCACGGACGACTTGGCCGACAAAGTGTTTGGCCGGGAACAGGCCGCGCGCCCACGCATCAAAGTCATCGAGTTGGTGTTTGGCCGCGAGGTCTGCCCGGCTCGCCAACAAGATGTCCGAAGCTTCGACCTGGTCCTGCACTTCGACCTGTTGGATGTCGCGGCGATAGGTCGCCGGATCGAGTAGACAGATCACCGACCGAACCTCGACGGATTCACGGATCCCCGGTCGCCCCAATACATCGAGAATACCCGAGACATTCGCCAGGCCCGTGGGTTCGATCAACAGGCGATCGGGCTTTTTTTGCAAAAGCATCACCAGGGACATTTCAAACACAAACCCGGCGCTGCAGCAGATGCATCCGCCCGCGACTTCTTTGACGGTCACACCACCAGGATTTGCCGGGTCCAAAAGCAACGCACCATCGAGCCCGACCAAACCGTACTCATTGACCAGCACGGCCCAGTTTTGGTGTTTGGGCCGTAAACCTAGCAGGTGGTTGACCGCGGTGGTTTTGCCGACGCCTAGGGGACCCGAGATGATGTTGACAGGGATTTTGGATGTCATGTCTCGGCTCAGCCGCTAGTGGTTGAGCGCACGGGCTGTTCGCCCAAGCAACGACGTGTATCACTCACTCGTGGTCGTGATGGTCGTGGGCGTCCTCGGGCTCACACACGCCACCTTCTTCGTCTTCACCCTCGCTGTCGTGCTCATGCTCGTGCTCGTGGTCGTGATGCTCCTTGTGGCACACGAGGTCTTTGTCGCAGTCGCTGTCTTCGGAGCACGGGTCGCCTTCCTGGCCGGGTGAGTCGCAGGCACCGAGTGTGAACAGGGCGATGGAGAGAAGCACGAATCGCATCTGCATCTTGCCGGCGGACTAGCACGCCTGGTTTTCTTTTGCAATCGAGTTGCAAGAGGAGGGCTGCCGGGGTTTGACCCCACGCCCGAGCAAGCCTGGCATCGCAAGTCGCTCCGCCGTGCAGGCGGGGGGCTACTGGGGTTTGACCCCACGCCCGAGCAAGCCTGGCATCGCAAGTGTCGCTCCGCCGTGCAGACGGGGTCGCAGGTGGGCGAGGACCTTGGCTTCGATCGCGGGCCAGGCCTCACCTTTGCGCTGACGCAGGTGGGCAACGGCGATGTTGCCCGATGCTTCGGCCCAAAAATGGTCGCCATCGCGTACGGATTGTTCGTTGGCGAGTTTGCGAACTTCAACGTCGACAAACCCGGCCTCGCGCAGGCCGCCCGAGAGCTGCTCAGCTGTGTCCCAGGCCGGCGGGGGCCGGGGTGGGGCATCCGGGTCGGGTGGGTTGGCAATCCGCATCGCCTCGCCAAACACCTGCATCATTGGCGACTGCGCAAACGGTACCCAACACGAGATAAACACCTGCCCGCCGGGGCGTACCACGCGAAGTAGTTCGCGCAGGCCGGCGACCGGATCGGGGAAGAACACCAGGCCAAACATCGAGAAGGCGGCGGCAAACCGGTTTGCGGTAAACGCGAGTGCCTGGCCGTCGCCGATCGTAGCCGTGATGTTGGCAGCCCCTCGGGCATGGGCCTGCAACACCTCGATCATGCCGGGCGAGAAGTCGACCGCGTGGACTGAGCGCACGTGTGGGGCAATGAGCAGGGTCGTCGTGCCCGGCCCACAGGCAACGTCGAGCACGTCGGCATCGGGCCCGAGCCCCGCCCATGCGATCGCGGCGGTAGAAAACGGCTCTGTTCGTGCGCGGGCTCCAGAGTCGTAGGCAACCGCAACGGCGTCCCACGAGGCGGGGTTTTCGATGACTTCCTTCATTCGCAAAAAAGCCTAGTGCTTGCTTTGTGTGGGTTGCAAGAGCTTCTTGCAATTTAATTGCAACTAGATCCACACTCACCGGGTCACAACGTCACGGAAGGGATGTCGATGATCGAGGCGAGGGGTTTATCAAAAGTTTTTGGCACAGCCTGGGCCCTGCGGGAACTCGACTTGGTCGTTGCCCAGGGAGAACTCGTGGCGCTGCTCGGGGCCAACGGGGCGGGCAAGACGACGACCATCAATCTGTTTCTCGGGTTTTTGCAGCCGAGCTCTGGCGTGGCGCTGGTCAACGGCCAGGATGTGCACAAGGCCCCACTGGCGAGCAAACGCGAGTTGGCCTACATCCCCGAGCAAGTCGCGCTGTACCCGATGCTCACCGGGCTCGAAAACCTCGAGTTTTTCACCGCGCTCGCCGGCCACACAGACTACACCAAGGCCCAGCTCGGCGAGTTTCTCGAGCGTGCAGGCCTCGCGCCGGCGGCGATTGAACGACGTGCCGGGACCTACTCCAAGGGCATGCGCCAAAAGGTAGGGATCGCCGCTGCCATGGCCAAACGCGCGACGACGTTTTTGCTCGACGAACCGCTGTCCGGCCTCGACCCCAAGGCCGCCAATGAGTTCAGCACGACCCTGCGAAACCTCAAGCACGAAGGTGCGGCGATTTTGATGGCGACCCACGACATCTTTCGCGCCAAGGAGGTTGCCTCGCGGATCGGGATGATGAAGGCGGGACGGCTGGTCGATCAGATCGACTCGGCATCGCTCGGGCACGCCGAGCTCGAGGCGGTGTACCTCGAACACATGCGGGACGATGCCGCTACCGTGACCGCGAGGGCATCATGATTGCCGCGGTTCTCAAAAAAGAACTTCGCCAGTACGTGCGCGATGGTCGGGTCCTCGTGCTGGTCGGGGTGTTGTTTGGGCTCGGCGTGGCCGCGGCCCTGAGTGGGTGGAATACGGTGCGGGCGATGGAGGCTGAGCGAGCGGCGGCAAGTGCTGTCGACCGCGATGTTTGGGACAACCAGGGGCAAAAAAACCCGCACACGGCGGCCCACTTTTCCCGCTATGCGTTTCGCCCGATCACCAATGTCTCGGTGTTTGACCCGGGCGTGAACACAGCCGTCGGTGGCGCGGTGTGGCTCGAGGCACACCATCAAGACCCCGCGACCCTGCGCCCAATCGAAGATGCGGTTGAGATCCATCGGTTTGCCCAGCTAAGCCCCGCCTGGATTCTCCAGTGTTTTGCCCCGTTGCTGCTGGTCTTGCTGGTGTTTGCGAGCGTGGCCGGCGAGCGCGAGCGCGGGACGTTGCGCCACATGATGAGTACGGGCGTCCGCGCAAATAAACTACTGTGGGGCAAGGGCCTGGCGGCCTTGATCGTGTTGTCTACACTGGCGCCGCTGCTTGCCTTGGTGCTTGCAATGGTGATGGCCAGCGGTGCGAGCCCGCTACCAGATGCCGCAGCGCGCGGTGGATTGCTTGTTGCGACCTATGCGGTTTACCTGCTTGTGTGCTTGTTTATCGCCCTGGCGGTCTCAGCCCGCTCACGCCGCTCAAAGACCGCACTTGTGGTGTTGTTGGGCTTTTGGGCATTGTCGGCAGTGGTGGCGCCGCGACTTGCCAACAATGTCGGTGCACTCGTGCACCCGGCACCGCAAAGTGCAGAGTTTTGGTCCGCGCTCAACGAGGCCTCGTCGGGGGCGTTTTGGGGGACGAGTGAGGAGGCCAAAAAACGTCAAGAGGCGGTCCGTGAGCGGGCATTGGCCGAGTACGGGGTAGCGAGTGTCGAGGAGCTGCCGATCAACTACGACGGGTACATGCTGCAGGCGAGTGAGGAGTTTGCCAACGAGGTGTTCGACGAGCACTACGGTGCCCTGCACGACACGCTTATGCGCCAACGCGAGACGGCGCGCTACTTCAGCCTGGTTTCGCCAACCATCGCGATTGGCAACATCTCGAGCGCACTCGCCGGCTCCGACGTGGCGGCACACCATCACTTTACCAACGCAGCCGAGCAGTTTCGCCGCGACTTCATTCGCCTGCTCAATGAGGAGATGATCGAGCACGCGGGCAAGGATGGCTACAACTACCAATCCGACAACGCGTTTTGGCGGCAAACACCTGACTTTCAATACACACCACAAACGATTTCTGAAGTCTGGCCACGGATCTGGCCCGACGTCCTCATGCTCGCACTGTGGTGCCTAGCCGGGCTGTCGCTGGCGACCTCCGGTGTTCGGGCGTCATTTGCCGAGGAGGCAACGTCATGAGCCATGCCGCGATTACTTCGCAGGAGCGTCGTGCCCTGGTCAAAGACCGGGCCCGGTTGTTGTTGCTGGTCGGATTTTTGCTGCTGTGTGTGGTTGCACTTGCAAATGGCGCGATGCACCGGTCCGCGCTTTCACGTTCGACCCAGGCATTTGTCACCGAAAAGCAGGAGGCGCTCGACAAGTGGCAAACGCGGGCCCAAGCGGTCGAGTCGGGCAAGGTCAAGCCCGAGGACGACGCGTGGGCCGGGCTGGCGATGGATGTAAAACTCCCCGTGAGTGCCCAGCCGGGACCGCTGGCGGACCTCAGCGTCGGGGTTTCGGACCACCAGCCGACGACCGCCGAGGCCTCGCAGTGGCGCACGGTCGATCGCCTGTTTGGCAACTACGAATATCAAAGCCCGGCGGTCCTCGCCCAAGGCCCGTTCGACCTGGCCTTTGTCGTGATCTTTGTGCTGCCGTTGGTGATGATTGTGATGGCCTTTGATGTCCTCAGCGAAGATCGTGAACGCGGTCGCCTGGGCCTGATTTTGGCGCAGCCGGTGGCGGTCGGCACAGTCGTGTTTAGCCGCCTGCGCGTGCGCCTAGGTGCATTGCTGGGGGTCCTTGTTGTCGCCCTTGTGTGTGGGCTGGTCGTCGGTGCCGGGGGGATAGATGTAAGCGCAAGGATCCCGCGGTTTTTGCTGTGGAGTGCACTGGCCTGTGTCCACTTTGGGTTGTGGGCGGCGATCATCGCCTGGGTTGTCAGCTGGCGGCGAACGGGCGAGGCAACGTTGCTGGTCTTGGTCGCCACCTGGGCATTGACCTGTCTCATCGGACCGGCATGCATCAGCGCCGCCACCGAGGCCGTGTATCCCACGCCCTCGCGCTTGCAGCTACTGTCGCAGGTGCGACAGGCGAGTAGCGAGGCCTACCAGTCGCGGGCCGACATCGTCCAGGGCATGACGCTCGACCACCCCGAACTCGAAGCCGATCAATACTCGTTGCCAGAGTTTATCCGGACTGCGTACATTGTGACGCAGACGGTCGACGGGGGGGTCGCTGCACCGCTCGCGACATTCGAGCAGGTCCAGGCAGATCGCCAGCGGTTTTTGGGGGTTGCCCAGTACCTCTCGCCCGCCGTCCTCACGCTTCAAGCATTCAACGAGACCGCGGGTACCAGCCTGGCCCGGCAACGGGCATTCGAACGTCAGGCTCGCCAGTTCAAGCGAGACCTCGCACAGCGTATCGAGCAGCATGTGTTGACAGGGCGGCGCATGACGGTTGCCGAACTCGATGCACTGCCACGATTTTCGTTTGAGGAGGCAAGCCTGGAGCAGGTGCTCGGGCGCGCAGCCGTGCCACTGGGTTTTTTAGCCCTGTTGGCCGCGGTATTCGCAACCCTGGCGGCTCGCAACCTCGCCCGCGCTGGCGCTCGTATCGACGCTTCGTGACGCAAGCTCTGCCCATTGTCGATTTGGTGCGCATACAAATGTCGGTACTTCGAAAATTCGTACTGTGGTGCGTTTCACGAGGGCCCAAGTCGACATAAGTCTGGTGACGAGCGCAGGTGTGTTGCCATCATATCGAGGAAGTAGCGAACCCGGGTGCGCGCGTGTGGACCTTCGCGGTGGAGCAGGTGAACGGGGTGCGGCCGGGGTTCGTGCTCGGGCATCAAGATGGTCAGTTCACCGGCCTTGACCGAGCTTGCGACCTGGTAGGAGAGGGCGCGGGTGATGCCAAAGTCGCGGCGTGCGGCCGCTAGTGCTGCCGCGTTGCTCGTCACCTGGAGTCTGGGACGGACACGGACACTACGCGCCTGGGCGGCGTGACCAAATCGCCAACGGTTGGAGGTGCCAGCCGCAGGACAGGCGATGATCGTGTGCTCGCGCAGGTGTTCGGGGGTCGTGGGTGTGCCGTGCCGGCGCAGGTAGTTTGGCGAGGCGCACAGCACCAGGCGGACCTCGGCCACGCGCTGGGCACGGAGGCTGGAGTCGGGCAACCGGCCGATCCGAACCCCGACATCGATACCCTCTTCGACCAGGTTGACCGTGCGATCGAGCAACAGCGCCGAAACCTGGGTCTCGGGATAACGCGTCAGGAACTCGACGATCCCGGGCACGACGTGCAGTTGGCCAAACAGCACCGGTGCGGTGACCTTGAGAACGCCCCGCGGTTCGCCATGTACCCCAGCAACGGCCGCATCGGCAGCTTCGAGTTCCCCGAGGATCCGCCGCACATCCGCGAGGTAACGCAGCCCCGCGTCTGTGGCGTGGACGTGACGGGTGGTGCGTTCGAGCAGGCGCACGCCGAGCATGTCCTCGAGGGTGGAGACGAGGCGCGTGACGGTAGGTGGCGAGACCCCGAGGCGACGACCCGCGGCGGCGAAGCCCGACTCCTCGACCACAGCAACAAACGCCCGAAGCTGTCTGAGGCGGTCCACGGAGATTATTTTATAAAATGAAATTATAAATTCAAAAATAAGATAATTCCGAACACCAATGAAATGATTCACAGTGGGTGCAGGGCCATCAGCGAGCCCGCCAAAAAACCCAGTCCACGCACGAGTGAAAGCAGGTCTTCGATGGCCCACCGTTACGCTTCGATAGCATTCACAAAGTCCGTCCGCGCCATGCAGGTCGCCGAGGGCAGCCGCAGCGCCTATGCCCGTCTAGACGGCGGGGAGGACCGAAATCACATCCTCGGCGCCAACGAGCGTGCGTTCATCGGCGCACGCGACAGCTTTTACATGGCGAGTGTGTCCGAGACCGGGTGGCCCTACGTCCAGCACCGCGGTGGGCCGCCGGGGTTTGTGCGAGTGCTCGACGGGCAGACCATCGGCTACGCGGACTTTCGCGGCAACCGACAGTACGTCACGGTTGGCAACCTCGCCACCGACGAGCGCGTCGCCCTCTTTTTTATCGACTACCCCACGCGCACGCGACTCAAACTGTTCGGCCGCGCACGCGTGGTCGAACATGGCGAGCTGTCCCACCTAGAAGTCGCAGACTACGGCGCGAGGGTCGAGCGCGGAGTTGTCATCGGGGTGGAGGCCTTCGATTGGAATTGTCCACAGCACATCACGCCAAGGTTTACGGCGCAGGAGTGGGCCGCGAAAGAGCGGCGTTGATGGTCCGGCGGATCTGCTGACCGTCGTATCGAAGCGTTGGCCGGCGGCGATGGTTGAGGCTATGCGTCCGGCCCGAGCAAACGGCACCTGACCCAAGGGAAAAACGTCTCGCCACAACCGCAGTAGACGGTACACTCGAGCGAGATGTCGGGCACCAAAGACCGCTACGGCGAACGCGAGCGCTGCCCGATCCACGGGCATGGGCGGCGGTTGTCCCAGGAAAACCTCCGCGAGATTCGCCGGGCGATCGATGTCCAAAACTCGCGAGCGCGGCGACGCGGGGTGACGCCGCAGGGGGCGAAGATCACCATGTTTAGCTGTAGCTGCAATTGTTTTCACGCCGACGTCGAGTAGCCCTGCGGCAGTGTTGCTACGTGGTGATTCGTTTTCCGCCGACGCTGAGTGCCTCACGCCACCATGGCCCCAAAACTCCCGTTGGCGCGACCCGCTGGGAGTATCAACGATAGCTATGGACATACGCGGAGTGATGACCGCTGTCAGCAGACTCTACGCTCTCGGTTAGACCGGCTGGCCGGCATCATACATTCCCGTTTGTCGACCCAGAGTACGTTTAATCCTGCTGGCCGGCATCATGCATTCCGTTTATCGGCCCAGAGTACATATAATCCTGCTGGCCGGACGGACATAAACGCGTTGCTCAGATCTTTTAATGTTGATACTATATGAACCCTGCTGCGGCTTCTATGCCCGGCATTGGTAAATATTCCGCTGGTGCGGATTTTTTCGGGTCTGTATGTGATGGTGATGGCGACTAGATATGTGGGGTTGTACCAACGAGTGTCCATTTTTGGGTGTTGTCTCGCACTGGTCGCGGGTTGTTTCTCCGGCGGGTTTGCCCAGGGGTTGCCATGTGCCAAAGACGACGATTGCGGGCCTGAGCTGCTGTGTACAGACGGTCTTTGCGGGGGCCGTGGCGACCCGGCCCTGTGCGGCAATGGCTTGCTCGATGTCGACGAAGAGTGCGACGATGGCAACCTAGAGGAAGACGACGGGTGCTCAGCAACATGCCAACTGCCACCGATGTGCGGCAATGGTCGGGTCGAGGCTGGAGAAGAGTGCGATGACGGCAACGACGTCGATGCGGACGCATGCTCGGTGGACTGCGTTGTATACCCGAAATCTCCAAGCCTGAAGTTGACATTCGCGCAGGTCAAGCAATTCGAGTTTGCCTGGGAGTCGGTCCAGGGCGCACAGTGGTACGAACTCTACGAGCGCGCAGAACAGGGAGGGGAGTTTGTCCATGTCGGTGGGAAGATTACTGGAGAGTCCCATACCCTAGTTGTCCCCCTGCACTTTCGCATCGATGCGAGCTACAAGTTGCGGGCCTGTAATCCACTGCGGTGCGCAGAGTCGCCAGAGGTCAGCGTGACAACGAGTTTGACCGAGGCGATTGGGTACTTCAAAGCTTCGAACCCAGAATCATATGATTACTTCGGGTCAGCCGTCGCGGTGGCGGGAGATGGGCGTACCCTCGCCATTGGTGCGCTTCTCGAAGCCAGCGGTACACACGCTGACTCTCAAGATAACTCAGAGCCGGGTTCTGGTGCCGTGTATATCTTTACACGCGTTGGCGAGCAGTGGATGCAGGAGGCCTACATCAAAGCAGCGAATGCGGGTGGGGGGGACGTATTTGGTATGAGTGTGGTATTGTCAAACAACGGTGACACGCTCGTTGTCGGCGCTTCGCAGGAAGATGGGGGGGCGACAGGTGTCAACAGTGACGATCTGGGATTTGTTGAAGACTCGGGTGCGGCCTACGTATTTACCCGCGTCGACAATGTTTGGACTCAGCAAGCATATGTCAAAGCCTCGAATACGGGCTGGGGGGATGCGTTCGGGAGTTATGTTGCGCTGTCAGCCGATGGCAATACACTTGCAGTTGGTGCCCCTAGCGAACGAAGTCGCGATACCGGTAGCCATGACGCGAACCAACTTGACAACTCGTTCCAAAATGCCGGTGCCGTCTATGTGTTTACCCGAACCTCGACCGAGTGGATGCAGCAGGCGTACATCAAGGCTTCTAACACAGGTGATAGTGATGGGTTTGGCACTGTTCAGCTGTCACACGATGGGTCCACCCTGGTGGTCGGCGCTCCGTCAGAACGAAGTGGCGTAGGTGGGGTCAACAGCGCGGGACAGGAAGATGATTCGACCGAAGGGGCGGGTGCTGTCTATGTGTTTAGACAACTCGACGATGGGTGGGAGCAGGAGGCCTATATCAAGGCTCCAACTCCGTATGTAAACGATTACTTTGGTAGTAGTGTTGCGCTGTCGGGAGATGGAGATACCTTGGCGATAAGCGCAAATTTGGTGAGTGAGACTGGGGCCGTGTACGTTTATCGACGAGTTGATAAGGTGTGGGCTCACGAGGCCTACCTAATGGCTTCAAATGCCGGAGAGGGTGATTTGTTTGGTCAGGTGGCCATCTCCGGAGATGGCTCCGCGTTGGTTGTTGGCGCTTCTTCTGAAGATAGCCGGGCCGTAGGACTAAACGGCGACATGAACGACGATTTCCTGTTCAACTCCGGTGCGGCCTATCTATTTGTGCGGCGCGACGGCGGGTGGCAACAGAAGGTGTATATCAAGGGACCGCTCGCGGCCAGTAGCTACTACTTTGGTAGCGCACTAGCGATCTCGAACGACGGTGAGATCATCGCAATTGGCAGTCCTTTTGAGGGGGGTGGAGCCATGGGTATTGGTGGGCAGCAGGCGGATGATAGTCAGCCTGAGAGTGGGGCGGTCTATGTCTACTGACGGTGAGACCGCAGCCTATGCTCGCAGCTGTGTACGAAGCTTCAAACAGTTCCTGTTGGGTTGCGTAAGCTTTGTGTTCGCCGGGTGTTTCGCCGGCGAGTTTGCCCAGGGGTTACCGTGCTCGGTCGACGCCGACTGTGGACCGCAGTGGCAGTGCGTTGACGGACTATGTGGAGGTCGTGGTGGTGCGGGAATCTGTGGCAACGGCCTGGTCGAAGAGGGGGAGCAGTGCGACGACGGGAATCTCCTTGATGGGGATGGGTGTTCGCCGGCCTGCCGTACGCCGGCAATTTGCGGCAATGGTACGGTCGAGGAGGATGAAGCCTGCGACGACGGAAACTCGGTTGAGAACGACGCATGCACGGCCACATGCACGGTGTCACCCGAGGTGCCGACACTCGAACTGAGCTTGGCTCAAGTCAAGCGCTTTGAGTTTCGTTGGGAGCCGGTGCGAGGCGCAGATTGGTACGAATTGTACGAGCAAACATCTGCTGGGTCCGAATATGTCCAGTTGGGTGAGGTCGTTGGTGCGTCCTACTCACAAACGGTCTCGGTACACCGCGTGAGCGACGTGAGGTACAAGTTGAGGGCATGTAACCCGCAGCGGTGCACGGAGTCGGCCGAGGTGGTGCCGACAGGTAACTTGGCGGCGGCGATCGGGTATTTCAAAGCTTCAAGTAGTGACCCTGAGGACGGGTTTGGCAAATCTGTGGCGATGTCAAAAGATGGAAACACGCTCGTGGTTGGCGCCCGCTTCGAAGATGGCGGTGGCCGGGGGATTGACCACACTATTGAAACCGAAATGGACAACTCTGCTCCGGACTCGGGCGCGGTTTATGTGTATCGTCGGGAAGGCGAGACCTGGCTGCAAGAGGCCTACATCAAGGCATCAAACGCGGATAAGGATGACTTGTTTGGGGGAAGTCTTGACCTGTCGGACGATGGCAACACGCTCGTGGTTGGTGCCAACGGCGAAGATGGGCCGAACAACTCAGCCGAAGCAGGGGCTGTCTACACTTTTTCCCGGGTCGAGAACATATGGACCGAGACAGCCCGCATCAATGGTCGCACCCTTGTGGTTGGGGCCGAAAACGACGCCAACAACACAACCGGTGTTAACGCTGCGGTTCAGCCCGACCAGCTGGCGGCGAATTCAGGGGCAGTGCATGTCTTCGACCTAGACAGTTCCGAGCGTACATATATCAAGTCTGCAAACACCGAAATTGAGGGCTACTTTGGGTCCAGCGTTGTCCTGTCAGATGACGGCAATACACTTGCAGTTGGGGCATATGGTGAAGGTAGCTACGCCGGCGCGGTGTATATGTTTGGTCGGACACAAGAGGGGTGGGTTCAAGGGGCCTATATCACGGCTTCAAATGCAAACTCCAGTGACGGTTTTGGAAGGAGTGTGGCGTTATCATCTGCTGGGAGTACCCTCGCGGTTGGTGCCACTGGGGAGCAGAGCTGCGCGATCGGAGTTGGTGGCGACCAAAGCGATAACTCCCGGGACGACGCAGGAGCGGTATACCTCTATACCCGCACCGGCGAGACGTGGGACCACAGCGGATATATCAAAGCCCGGCACACCGCTGGTGATGACCTGTTCGGCGCTGCAGTATGTCTGTCCGGCGATGCAACGACGTTGGCGGTTGGCACACCTGGGGAAAACTATGCGACAACCGGAGTCGGCCATGCGCCTGGTACGAGCGTTGCGTTCGACTCGGGGGCGGTTTACCTCTACTGAGTACCACATCTCACAACATCAGGATGGATAGATGGCGACTGTTTATGTAACCAGAGTTGTGCACTTTAATGCCGCACATCGTTTGCACTGTCCCGACAAATCGGATGCCTGGAACCAGCGTGTTTTTGGGCGCTGCAACAACCCAAACTGGCACGGGCACAACTATACTCTCGAAGTCACGGTGGCCGGTGAGCCCGACCCACAAACGGGTTATGTGATCGATCTAGGTGTGCTCAAGCGGATAATTCATGATCGGGTTGTCACGCGGGTAGACCACCGTAACCTCAACCTCGATGTTGAATTTCTCGCGGGGATCAACCCGACGACCGAGAACTTTATTGTTGCAATCTGGGACGAGTTGGTCGGCGCGATTTCTCCGGGCCGGTTGTACTCGCTTCGCCTCTACGAAACCGAGCGCAATTATGCAGAGTACTTTGGTAACGATCGAAGCCAGCCGAGGAGAGCCTAGCTATGCCAGATGATTTTACCCGGCCTGGTTCGGCCGACGATATGTTTGAGCTTGCGCGGCGCGTACACGACATCCTGGGCTTGCTCGGAGAGAGTCCTGAAAGACCTGGTCTTCAAGACACGCCAATGCGTGTCGCAAAGTCGCTCCAAAGCCTTACTCAAGGTTATGGTGCCGACCCCCGCAGGCTGATCGAGTCCGCGTTGTTTCCCGAGGCGCACCGGGGCATGGTCACGGTCAAGGAGATCGAGTTTTATTCGCTGTGCGAACACCACATGTTGCCATTTTTTGGCAGGGCACATGTCGCCTACCTTCCTGCAGGACAAATTGTTGGGCTCAGCAAAATTGCGCGCCTCGTCGAGGTTTTTGCCCGCCGCCTCCAGGTGCAAGAACGCATGACCACGCAGATCTGCGATGTACTCACTGAGGTTCTCAGGCCCCGCGGCGTCGCCGTTGTGGTCGAGGCCCGCCATTTGTGCATGATGATGCGGGGTGTTCAAAACCAGCATGCCACAACATTGACAACCGCCGTGAGCGGTGCTTTTACTGAGTCGGATGTGTACAGTGAGTTCTTGCGATTACTCGGGAGGTAACCCATGACAAAAATCGTTATCACCGGGGCGAGCCAAGGGATCGGGCGGGCGATTGCGAAGGCATTTGCGAGTGAGCCAGATGCCGAATTAGCGCTGGTTGCACGCAATACCGCACGCCTCCAAGCCGTGGCGCAGGAGTGCTATGGGCGGGGTGCAAAAAATGTGCTTGTACAAACGTGTGATATTACCGACAATTCGGCAGTTGTCTCGGCTGCACAGGCGATCCTGGCAAAATGGGGTGGGGTGGATGTTTTGGTGAACAATGCCGGGCAGTTTCGTCCCGGGACGATTCTCGAAACTTCGTCGGAGATGTTTGACCAGCAAACCCGTGTCAACCTCACTGGGGCCTTTGGCGTAACCAGAGCCTTTCTCGCTTCGATGGTTCGAGCACAGCATGGTCATATTTTCTACATGGCGTCGGTTGCCTCGATCAAAGCCTACCCAAGTGGAGTTGCCTATTGCGCCGCGAAACACGGACTGTTAGGGCTCGCGCGGGCTGTACGCGAGGAGATGAAGGTTCACGGCATTCGCGTGACAGCAGTTCTACCCGGAGCAACGAACACTCCGAGCTGGGACGGGGCCAATATCGATGAAAGTCGATTGATGCGGGCCGAGGATGTGGCCAAGGTCGTTGTCGAGGTCACCAAACTCAGTCCCGTGTGCGTCGCCGAGGAAATTATCCTGCGTCCGCAGCTCGGCGATGTCTAGAGGGCAGCGGCTGAATACCGACAAGAATACCAACTCCGGCAACTCGACTTATGAGGGTTTTTGAGCCGTGCATGTCTCGCCATTGTCCACCGGCCAAGCAATGTTCTCGGTTAGGCTGACGAACGGTCTTTTCGGGCGACTCGTTGTGTTCATAAGTCCGGGACCCGAAGGACTACCCGACCGGCTGACTTGGCAAAACGGGGAGAGGAATCACGACCACGTAATCCCGCTGAACCGCCTCCTTGACCACGGACGGCGCGGCCTCAGC
>JAUIFF010000009.1 GCA_030429545.1 Polyangia bacterium | reverse complement strand
ACGTTCTGACGATAATTGTTGAGCCCCTCGGTTGTCCAGTTATCGTCTTCTAGAAATGGCACGTTTGCGGCTGATGTTGCGTTGGTTACGTGGTAGGCGTGGCTTGTCCATACTCGTCGTGTGGGAACCCAGCCGTTTCCTGCATCTCCGTAGGCGAATACCCCCTGGCGCGGTGTGTAGCCTGGTGTGTTGCAGCTTGCGAACTGGTTTGCAACTGCTATAATTTCGGAGTTTCCGTCGGCATCGACGTCGACGACTAGTGGGTACTCGTGGATTGTTGCTGACGAGTTTTGCAGCTCTAGTTGTACGGTTCCGTCGGTGCCGGAGTACACTCTTAGGAAACACTCGTCTGCGTAGACAACCTCTGCGGCTCCGTCTCCCTGGAAGTCGAAAACTGAGGAGCCGGTGGCGTTTGAGGACTGATCTTGGGTTGTTGACAGCCAGCGCACGTAGATTGCTCCCGGTGCGGGGTCTGGCTCGTTGTTGGGTTTGACGATATTCTCTCCCTCTCGGTTGAAGTCAAACACGATGTAGCGGCTTGCTCCGGCAATACCGACTTCGGGGCGGCCATCTCCGTCGAAGTCGGAGATTGTTGGTGGGCCGCCTCGTCCTCCGCCGGTCAGAGCCCTCGGTTGTGTTCTCAGGTTGTCGTTGCCGTTGCACGCGACTCCAGACTCGTCGATTCCGCACCACAGATCTCCGGTTGCACCGTCGACGATTCGCAAACTTCCCGAGCCAATAATGGCAACTTCTGGGGTGCCATTGAGGTCGAGGTCGGCGATTGCGGGATAGCCATCTGGGCCCTCTGTACTTTCCCAGAACAGCGAAAGTGAGACTGTTGGCGGATTTCCTGGTGTCCAGTTTACTTTCCATGCGTGTCGACCCGAAACGATTTCCGGCACTTGATCTCCATCTAGGTCGGCGACTGCTGAGATTCCTCCGGTGTACCCATTGCTTGTTCCGTAGGACCCGCCTAAACCGCCCTGGTCCCAAACCATGAGTCCGTCGTTGTCAAAAACGGCTGCTCCAAACACAACCTCAGCCTCGGGGTCGTCATCGAAGTTTACGAGCGAGGCCCCGCCGTTCTCAATCGGAGTAGTTGCGGTTTGATTGTTGCCATTGTGGCTTGTCCACAACAACTGGCCATCACCGTTAACTGCATGCACCGGGGAGCGCCCACCACTTGCTCTCCCCGCGTACACAACATCGGAGATGCCGTCTCCATCGACATCTCCAAGTGCGATCGACGAGCGCCCATGCGAGCCGTAGACCCCGTTGTTTGGGTCATGCGGGAGTTCCCATAGCTTTGTCCCGGTTTGACCATCAAGTGCGACAATCATTCCACTTGGCCAGGATCCTCCTTGTACCCTGGTGGCGTTTACAACAACTTCGGGGAGGCCGTCCCCGGTTATATCACCGACGACTGCTGGCGAGATAATCTGTTGCTCGGTCCACTCCCACTCGACCGTGACATCTAACTCCTCAAAACTCGGGACATACTCACATGTTAGTGGATCTGGCTGGGGGACACACTGGTCAAGCGTGGGTTCACAGAATTCGCCGGGCTCACAATCGTAAGAGTCTTCGCATGCCTGACCCGGTGTCACACATGTGTCGGCCAAACAAACATCCCCGCTATCACAACACAACTCGAGGTCTGGACCACATCGGACCTCGGACTCACAAATCGGCAGACAGGCATCTTCTACACATTCGTTGCCTGCTGGGCAACAAACTGCTGGCTCTCCACACAAACTGCCTCCCATGCACTGGTCGTCTTCGGTATCACTTGCACTTGTCTCGGTTGGGTCGGTCGGGTCGGTATCCGAGGTCGTTGGCCCCGTCTCGGAGTCGGTCGGCCCCTCGGTGGTCGGGTCGGTCTCGGACCCTGTTTCGCTGCTGCCTGAGTCCGTCCCAGCCGGGTCCCCAGTGGGGTCGGTGTTGGAATTCGAGTTCGAGTCGGTCTCTGCCCCGGATGTATCTGTCGTCGACTCGCTGGTCTCTGAACCGCTCGCGGTTGCTTCCGACGTCGCTTCGCCACCGCCACAGGCAGCCTGGGTTAGCAGGACAATCGCGCTCAAAGTCACCAACGAGGTGGAAAAACAAGCTTGTTTCATAACCTGTCCATTGAGACACATTAAAGTTCAAAGGGAAAGGGGGGACGGGTCGGTGTCTGCCACACAACCGGCCCCGACACACAGGCGATGGGATGTGAGTCTGCGGCGTTGACACCTCGCCAACGCTGCGCGGACATCTGCTAGCGTGCCTCCCATGTTCACGACGGCGGAACTTCGAGCTCGGATTCAAGCCAACCCGCAGGCAGTCTCGTCACTCGTGACGGGACTTGTGGACAACTTTCTTGACCGGGCCGCAAAGGACCTCATCGACCCGGCACAAGTTGCTGCGGATCTCACGGCCGGTCTCCGAGCGACCGCCAAGAACCAGCAATTTCGGACATGGCTAATCAGTCAGATCAAGGATCGACGTGAGAAGCTTCCGCGGCCGCTCAAGCCCCTGCGCACGTACTTACCGGCGGACTTGCCGGGCGCGCTCGATCGTGCTGCGCGGCGCAACTACGTACCTAGCCGTGAGCTCGTGCGGGCAGCTGTCGATCACCCGGCAACCCGCGAACTCGTCCGGACAATTTTGCAGACGACTCTTCTCGAATTTGCGACCCGCCTGTGGACTAGCAAAAAAATCCCGGGCTCCCGATTGCGCTCAGGTCTGATGGGCATGGCGAAGGGGGTCGCGGGGTTTGTCGGCACCGACGGGGGGCTTGAGGAACGTGTCAACCGGTTTGTCGACGGCACCCTGTCGCTGGCGATCGACCGAATTGTCGACCGCGTTGCCGACCCGAAACACGCGGATCAACTAGCCACCCAACGGGCGCTGATGATTCGTGCAGGCCTAGACCTCCCGGTTGCAACTGTGGTGGCTGAGACCGATAAATTTCCCACGCAGCAGGTCGAGGAAGATGTGCATGCAATATTTTTAGCCTTCGTCGACTGGGAGCAATTCGAGCCAACATTGCGTGAACTACTGACCAATGAGATTGCTCTGTTCGGCCCGGCCACCGTACGCGAAATCTTCGACGAAGCGGGCCTCCTCGAAGCATGGCGTCCTGTCATTGAAACCCAGCTCCAACAGCACGCCAACTTCATTGTACAGTCAAGCGTCTTTCTCGACTGGGTCACGCAGCTTTGCACACCGGGCAGCTCTGACTTCGCTGTCCAAGCTGCGGCCGACTAGCAGCGCGTGGTTTTTCTCGCGCGTCGCCTCGCGCAGAAGAGTTTGTCGAGCACGCGTTTCGTGAAACGCAGTTGTACTGGTGGTACTTCAAGTTTTGCGAGGCGCGTCCTCGGCAAAATCGACAAGTGAGGCGACGCGCGAGAAAAGCCACGGGCTGCTAGGGCAACACGAGCGAGACTTCGCTCGAGAGCTCCTCGTCGCCCGTGAGTAGTGGCTCAACCGACGTGTCGCCCCACAGGTGGTAGCGAGCAAATGCCAGAGCATAGGCCGCGGTTATCGGAAATGCTTCCTCGGGAGAGATGAACTCCGGGCCACAGCCATCGCCCATCACAAAGTCAAAATCGCAGGCGATACTAAACGTAAAGTGGCCGCCCGTTAAAAACTCCACTCGTCGGTCGTCTGCACCATTGAGGCTGTTCCAAAACCAGTCTCCATGGGTGCTGTCCGGTGTCGTTTCGTCGTGAACTGCAGTCACCAACATCACCGGAACGTCTACGTCGGCGACCCCTGCGGCATCGTTCACACCAAAGACAAACGAGGGTCCGGGGGTCAGCGGAATTGCAACGTCGACCCGTGGATCGGCAAGCTGTGTCGCTAAATCTGCATCGATTCCGGTGCATGCGAGGCTTTCAGGGTCAGACATACATTCGGCCTCAAGCCCCTCTAAATCGAACGCTCCACCGGCTAGCACAAGCGAAGTATAGCCGCCGAAACTGTGGCCCATTACCGTGAGTTCGTCACCTATCTTACTCGTGAGGGGGTCCTGCGAATCAGCACTCGCAATCGACTCATATGCAGTCACCATATCCTGCGGCCGCCAAACAACCATCTTTGGCAAGAGTGCCTCATCGATGTCAAGCAGGGTATTGCCCGTATGGTCTGGCGAGATAACGACCCACCCGTGGGTTGCGAAGAACTCCGTCAGCGGGTAGCTCTGCTCTGCTAGGCCACCATTTCCGTGTGAAAACAACAGCACCGGTAGGTTGCCGTCTGCGGTCGGAGCTGCATTGGTAAAGACGTCGTCACGGGTAACAAGCCCTGCGTATACCGTCGGCGTGCCGGAGACATCATCGGTCGGGTACCACACCGAGACTTCGAGGGTCCGCTCGTCCTGTTCGCCAACGGGCGTATAGGTCACATCAAATGTTCGAAAACCCACGGCATAGGGACCAGGCTCTGTCACCGGAGGGAACTCGGGGCCAGTAGAAGTATCGGATGTGTCGGCCGTATCGGAAGTATCGTCGCTGTCGGCATCTGTCTCGCTGCCGCCAACTGTGGTTCCCGTCTCTCCCGAATCACTCTCACCAGAGCTCGTTCCTGAGGCCGACGCTTGCTCAGCCGGAGCGCTGCAGCCGGTTGGCAGCCCGAGCAGCGGAAGTAGCAAAAAGAGACTGGTCGTGCGGACGAGCATGCTCGATTCTTACCACACAACCCCGGCGTCTGGGAGTCCAGACGAGACCTCCAGATTCCCTACGTCGCAACCTCAATCATCAGCTCAATGACCCGACGGGCTGCCAACGTAACCGATGTATCCACAACGACAACCTCAAACGCTGTCGTTTCGGTGAGCTGGCCAACATCGAGCGTGATCGTCTCACCGGTCCCTGAGCCGACCTCAACAACAGTTTCTCCCCCACGCACAACGGTATAGCGCTCCTGTGGCCGGCTCGCGACAACTCGGATCTGCGCGACCTCGTCGACTGAAACCGGCGTTTTCACGGGTTCAACCTGCGGCCCGCTGGCGATCTCTAGTGGAGCCTCAAGCATCTTCGAGACCCCGGTCCGCGCTTTTATTGCAAGTACATCAATACTGGCCGGCAGGCTAAGCTCACCAGTTGCCAACCGCATTGTTGGCGGTGTTGTCCGCCGTAAACCCTGGTCTGAGCTCGCCGCAATCTCATTACCCGTCAACACAAAGTCGAGACCAAGTCGTAGCTGGTCGATACCCTTGTTTTGCTGTGGATTCGTCGTATCGCGCTGGTGGGCGTAAACTTGGCCAAGCTCGGTATCCCCACGGTGAAAACGGTAAAAGACGCCGGGCTCCCCGCTCGCACACTGGAACTCGCCGGTGGTCGTCCCCCCCAGAACACCTGTCGTCACAACGAGATGTGGTTGTTGATTTGGTTGTACAAGCACTAAAACTGCCTGGGACACCTGGACCGAGGATCGAACAGTCCGCTCATCGACTTGATGTTGCTTGTAGGCCTCAACCACGACAACGAGGTCCCGTTCGGCGGACGGCAGCTCAATCGTGAGGCTACCGTCGTTGCCACTGGTGGGACCGGCAAGAGGCTGAAACCCCGCTAGATCCTGCCACAGGACATGTTCCTGCGGACGATGGACAAATACAGGGCCCCACCCCTCGCCACCCTCAGACAGGTGGGGCATATGCTCCGGTGGCGATGTATACAAAAACTCAGAGTCTTCGAGTCTGTGCGCGTGGACGACGTACTGCGTCGAACGTTGACTATTGTGAATAGTAATCAAGGCCGGCTCGCCATACACCGTAGCAGGTGCACCATTGTGTGCAATATGAACCCCACGGTTTGCCCGAACCTTGAGTGGTAAGACTGCTGCGAGCTCTACCTGGGGTTGGGGGAGCTCGCTTTGTGGCGGGTGAAATTGCCGAGTTGCAAACACCCGAATGTCGCAATCCTCGTGTATTGGTGTCGAACGCAACGTCAGCGACTGCCCCGTCCCCCGAACACTGTCTGACAAACGTCTCCGTTGACCGTCGAGCTCATAAAAAAGATGGTACTCGACGTCGGTCTGTGACGCGTCAACCTCGACTTCGATTGTCTGCCCAAAGTGAATGACTTTGGGCTCTGAGTCGCCGAACTGGCCGAGCTGTGGCTCGAGCCGCGGCCCGAGAATCCGGCACGCCAAATCGGCCCGGGGATTGAGTGGGACGACAAGTGGGACGACCCGTGAGATCGCAACCCCAACAGGGTCAATCGGTACCACGTGGACTTCGACCCAATCATCTACGGTGACCGTTGCGCTCGTGAACGCGAGTGTTTCGCCACTGCCATCAACCGCACTGCCAACTTGCTGACTGCGGTGAACAAGGTGGTAGCGATCGCCGGCTTGGCTCTCGATCACCAACACATCTGCCTTGGAATTTTTGTCGACTCCGGGGTTCTTGAGTCGAATCGCCGCCTGTTCGCCAAGTACGGCCGTGCGTTGCAATGTGGCTGTAAGCCCGGTCAGTGCGTCACGGGCATCGAAGTAGACAGTTGTACCTGCACTCATGGCACCGACTTCGAGCTCTGGCATGGCGGGAACTCGCCTCGACAGATCCTGGTTGCGATCGTCACCATCAACGGGTGTGCGCGACACCGTAAAGTCTTCACCAATCGTCAACTGCCCAAGACCCTTGTTGCGCGACGCATCGGCGTCGTCGCGCTTGTGAAAATAAACTGGCTGCCCGCGGGTAACATCGCCCACTCGAAGTTGATAATATACCCCGGGTTGTCCCCCGCTAACACGCACAGTTCCGTCGGTCTGCTGCCCGTGCATGGTCACTGACATCGCCAAGCGACGGTCAGTGTCGGGCCGCACAAGTATTGCACATACATCGGTTACCGGAACGTGGGAGCGAACCGGAGACTCCGGGTGATGAAGTTTTGTCACCTTGACGACTGCCACGTGGCCTTCAATCAAGTTTGGCAACAAAAACTCAATCGCCCCACCATTGCCACTGATTGGCTCTCCAGCCGCGGTGTACCCTGCCGGGGTTGTCCACAAGTCCTGCGCCGGCGGCCTGGCGATACCCACAGTCTCGCCGTGGTCCACACTAACAACGACAGCCTGCTCTGGCCGCAGGTGTGCCGGGTAGATTTCGCCATCACGAATTCTGTGGACAAATAGTTGGTAAGACGCACTTGTTTGTGTGCCGCCAACTCGAATACGTGCTGTCCCCGCATAGTCGAGAACCGGACCGGGAAGCGACTCAATCGCAAGAGCACGATTTGCGCGCACACAAACTGGGAGCGCGATGTCCAAGACTTCGGACTCGAGCGCTCGCCCCTCAGAAATGGTGTACTTCTTCGTTGCCCGGATCTTCAGGAGGATATCCTCATGGAGCAGGATAGACCGAAGTTGTACCGTGACCCCCTCGCCTTTGCCCCGGACATCCTCGACTGACACGACTTGTTCGTCGTCGCCGCTGCCAACTATCAGTTGATAGTCGACCCCCTCCTGGCCACCGATGACATCGACAACCACAGCCTGACCAAAATCGATCAGCCTCGGAGCGGTGTTCGCAGTCTGTGCCTTCGAGAGATAGACCGTTCCATTGCCAACCACAACACGGGCTGGGATGCCAAGATCGAGCCCAACTTTAATTTGCGTCACCTGCCGAAGCGCGACATCCCGCAACGACTCCCCGCCACCGGGAAGCGGGTGGCGTTTTCTGGCGACGATCCGGTAGGCTCCATCTTCAACAATCGGGAAAGTTGTGAGCTCGAGCGAATCACCTGTACCAACACCAGCTATCGGTACCTCATGACCATCAACCTCCCGTGTGAGTGCCTCATCTGGCTGACTTTGTGGCCCTATCCCATTCGCATCGCGTAGCTGATACTCAACGTTATCCTGTGCGGGCTCCACTTTAAGCTGGGCCGGCTTGTTAAACGCAACCTTGACCTCCTTGCTTACCTCGACATCTCGTATTGGGTAGGTTTCGCCGAGCCCAAGCAAATCGATCACTCGGTCACGAGCATCCCGGATATCAATATGACTGGGTTTTTGCATCGGAGTCTATCCTTGCCAGCTTCGTCGGCGAATTTCGAGCCACTGCCTATGTGCCGAGGAAAAAGCTTCCCACGCCGCTTGGTCGAGCCACCGGACATACACCGACAAATGTGCCGGGGTTTCTGCACGAATGGTTTGCTCAACAAATTCACGAAATGACGGTACCTGAAACCGCGGTGGCCATGCCGGCAACAGCACACTTAACTGTAGTGAGTATGGGTCACGATGGTGGGCTGCCGCCAGTAGCGGTAGCCGCCCGAATTCGTCCGCAGAAAGCTGGTTGCGATCCTCTACGATAGGCCGCAGGAGGATGTGTTCGACCACAAGGCAGGCTTCGCCTAGGTCTCTGGAAAACCCGAGGCGGACCGCGAGGCGTTGCTCGAGGCCGGAGCAATTCTCCTCGCCATATGCATTCAAGTAATTGAAGCCCCTACCCCGACGACTACTGATTTCTGGGTAGGCACGCAAAAATGCCTGTTTGTCCCGGTTTAGTTGCTCCTGAACCGTAGCCGGTTGAACCTCCTCTCCACCCGCAGTAAGCGCACCAAACAGGACCAATGAGTACTCGGTAAAGTCCTCGCCAAAGCGCGCCAGCAGATGGTTGAGGAACTTACTCTTGCGGGCAACACCTCGCTGTTTGGAAATTGTTTGGGCGAGAACGTCCGCAGCCTGTCCCTTGCCCCCATCGCCATCACGCCAAACATCTACATTTTTGATGGATTTTGCACAAAGCTCCTGGCAAAAGTAGGTCTCAGTACTGTCCTCACGAAATGAGAACAGATGCTTGACATTATCTAGGTGTGCGAAATAGTTTGCAAGCAGTTGGTCGTAGAAGGTAAGGTAGCCCTGTAGCTGCTTCGCCTGTAGCTTGCGGCGGGTTGAGACCGAAGGCGCGAGCCCCAGATCTCCGATCCCGTACGTCGATGGTAGCTGCCTTTGTATCGCATGGTAGTTGGCAACATCTCGCGACTGTCCCGAAGGAGGCCGCAGGTCGAGGTCTGCCGGCGAGAGTGCCTGTTTTTGGCCGCGGCTTTCCAACCACGACTTATACTGCTGCTGAACACTTGGGTCATGCACCGCAATCGGTATACGGTCGCTAGCGGCCGATATTGTGAGCGACGTTGTCCCGCGATTTGTCAAGACCAGGCGTGCAACCCTGCTCGCACCAATATCGAGGGACCAATTCTCAGGCTGGCTATCCCCCATTGAGACCGAAATATTGCGAACGGCCCGTACCCCTGGAATATCGAGAATAGTCCGTATGAGGTCAGACGTATGCAGTTGTTGTCGGCGAACGAGGCGTTGGAGGTCTTGTGGGCGAATGTACCCGTGTTCCAACGTAGGTCCCTCGAGTATGTCGTCGAGCCCAAAACCTTCCGCAAGCATCTCCTGCAGCGTATGGAACCGAATCGTCGGGGAGAGATACTCGGAAATAGCCCGGTACACCTCGAATATAGTTGTATCTGCACTATCGACATTGCCAAGCTCAAGCCCCGCGTGAACCCGCACATCAACAGGATCGAGCACCCTCACCTCTTCAAAATCCTCACACAGTCCGCGGTGCGCATGTAAGCGCTCGGCCACTGCACGCTCGACAGTCGAGCCATAATGCCAGGACAACTCGGACTTCTCAATGATAACTCGATAGAGCCCCTTGAGCTGAATCGGCTCCCCGCTGGGGTTATCGGGCCTCAAGTCGAGCTGCTTACGAGCCTCATCGTAATAAAGCTCGGGTTTTTGTTGACTGACGCGTTCGACCCAAGCATTACGCACACCATCGACATCGAGCACCAACTTGCGTAGGTCCTCCAGTGTTACCGGCTCGCATGACAACACCCGGCGCGGACCAAACAAGCTCGGGTAAGGATTATCCTCGCCCTCGAACAAGTGGTCAGAGACCGGGTGAGAGATACGGTAGGCAAGGTCCGTCAGTGCATAGCACAACTGCTCAAGGATCGTGATTCCGGGGTCGTGGGCGTTGTAGTCTGTCCACAGCTGCCCGACCAGCCGGGAAATGTGGCGGATCCCCTCCTTGCGCAGGAAATTGTAGTCAAGCGACGGGTGCTCCGGCGCTGACATATCGAGGGTTCGGGATGGGGTTTGACCGCTCATACTGACCTAAACGTAAGCCCGTCCAAGGAAACCCAGCCACTACTCACATTGTAGGCGATGACCCGGCCATCAGGTAGGATGTCAACTCGACCGATTTTATCGGGGTGGGTACATACCGCGAATAGGTGCCGTCGGTTCGGACGGTAGCCATTTGGCAGCACAAATATCGCCTTGTCGCCACCCACTTGGCCACTTTTCACGAGACCGCGAAGGTGGACGACTCCCTGCCGATCGCGAAAAAACCCCGCATGATTATAGGTGTTATCATAATTTCGCCATCCGTGACTAAACGTTACACCGGTCCAGCCATCCTGGCGAAGCACTCCGAGGTTCGTGTCAAAGTGGAACTTGACTCCCCCCTTCATATCGCGGATGTAGAGGTTGTCGTCGACAACAATATAGGCCTGCCCGTTATGGCGATAAAATGAGCCATCGGCCTCCACATGATTTTGCAGGTCTCCCTGGCCGACAGATATCCCGCCGTCCGCGCGAATATGGGAGCAGCGAAGATTTCCATGTACATGCAGGTGGCTACTCGGTTGACCGAGAACTCCGACATAACCGTTTGCCCCCTTCACGATGAGTTCGCGTCCAGCCTTGCCAATCAGTGTGTCTGTATTGCTGCCGGAATCGCGGTTGATATAGAGGTGCTTACCATCTGTTCGGTTGTTGATATTCCAGCCGCTGGCCCACCCCGCAAACTCCAACTGGCCACACCCACTGCTGGCAAAACGTGTGTGGGCGAAGTCGCTATTGTTGAGTGCAACACGAAACTTCGAATTTCCTGGACCCCCGGGGCCGAGCACCGTCGCCCCGTCGCTTACTCGTAGCCCCTTGCCGTTTCGGATCTCGACATAACTACGCCCGTGCCCGGCATTATCTCCTGTTCCTGGCTCGAGTACAATGCCGGTAATCCAGCGCATGATAAGCTGTTGGTAGTTCGGACCCTTCCAATCACCGTCGCCACGTCGCAGTGCGTAGCTATCGTTGTTATTCCAGTAGAGGCCGGCGGGGCTGTTTGTCCCAACATTTCCGCCCAAGTGAACTGTACCATCGCGGCCAACGTGCAAGGCTCGACTCGGGTCCACCCCAATCCCCACACGCCCGCTGCGATGAACACGCAGGGAGTCTCCACCGCCTGCGACCCAAAGCGCCATGTTTCCACCTGGCCGATTGATAATCTCTACACGACGGCTCGCTCCCTCTGAGGTTTGCAACCGTAACAGGGCGACGTTCTTGGTCGACTCGAGTACAGAAACCACCATGTCAGATCGGACATGTAGGCGCGCTGCTGGCGTGTTGGTCCCGAGTCCGATGTCACCCGAGCCGGAGTCTATAAAAAACCGGCAACGCCCCGCAGCATCGCTAATACCAAACCCTGACCGGGCCGACTGCGGATTGTTTGGGTCGCTGCGAGGGTTCAGGCTCATCCGCCATGCGGCGTTTTGCTGGGCAAAGCTTTGGTAGAGGGCAAGGACGTCCTTTTGGCTCGAGTCGTCGCCCGTCGCCTCAATACTGAGGGGCGTACCAGCGAGTTTGGCGATGCCGTCGTCTTTTTGCACAAGAACAGCATCGACGAAATCGGCAAAGTTGTTCTCGGTTGGGATCGCATTTTTTACAAAGTATCCCTTGAGTTCTGAGCGGTTGCGTTTGTTGATTTCCATGGTTCCTGTCTCGAGTCCGGCTACCCGACCACGAAGTCGAGTTCGACTTTCATGTGATTGACACCGGTGTGAAGTTGTTCTTCGTAGGAGATTTCAGAGATAATATCGATATCGTGCTGGCGAGCCGCGACCAAAACAGAGTCGGGCCGTTCGCTACTCACGTAGTAGCCCTCACTATTACCAACAACGAGTGTGAAGTCTTTGCCGTCGGTGCTATGGAACAGCCGAATAGAGGCGACGTAGTCGACATACGGAAGCCGGTCGACGAAGTCGAGAATGCTGGTCGCATAAATCCGGTTGCCAAACACAATGTCGGCGCCCTCATCGTAGCCCCAAGGGGACAGGAAGCGATTGAGCTCGTCGTTGAGTCGGGCACGGTAAAAACCGACGTCACTACCCGGGATAAAGCGTACGCCAAACCGGGCTTTTACGTAGACATAGTGTGGATTCTTGAGAGCGATGGTCGCATATGCAGGCGACTTCTTGTCGATATATACTTGGATCGACTCCAGCAGGTTTGCCGGTGCCTTGGGCTCGAACGGGTCAAATGGGAACATGCCGCGCATGTCAGGAATGACAACAATTTCCACAAGACCAGGATTATCCGGGTGGCGCTCGACATCGGCGGGCAAAACCTTCGCCTTGTAGACCTCCGGGAACCGATCAAGGATCAAGCGTTCGTAGTCCCATCCACTCAGCGCACGGCTTTTGTGCCGCAGTCGCTCACTCACCCGCGTATAGAAACGCTCGGCACGCTCGCGGGCGCGACCTCCAAACGAGGTATAGGGCTGGAGGACTGCTGCTATTTCCGGTATGGGTTCGACCAATCCCTCCACCGAATTTGGGGGTAAGGGGCGCTCGTAGTGCGTTGGCGAATTGTTCTGGTCACGAAATTTGGCAACCACTGCCTGTGTATGCACATCAACTGTGTCGCATACAGACCGGGGGTTTGCTGCGATCGCTGCGCGTATCCAGTAGTACCCCTGCGGCATCTGTGTGCTCACACCCACGGGGTCGAGTTTGAACTCGACAATCCCCGAGTTGATAAGGCCCCGGGTCGTGTCGCGAAGAATATTTCCATTGTGAAGACTATGCCAACGGTCTCCACTGAGGTAGCTCCAACGCACAGTCGCGGGTGTGAGGTTCGGATTGGCACTCCCCTCGGCCATCTGAAACAGGAGCGACAATTGCTGCGGTGCCTCCACCCCGCTCAGGCCGATATAGAGTTCCCCCTCGTTCGCGTATAGCGGTAAAAACCGCACCTGCGACTCCTCTGGTTCGGCTAAGACCGTGTGGCTACCAAATGGACGAATATGAAACACCCGTTCGGGGCCAGCAGAATCTTCCTGCAACAACACCTCGGTTGAAGTGGTGTAGTCAACCGTCAAGCTCCGTAGTTTGGGTGTGTAGGGGCTATTGACTTGGTACTCACTTGCAACCACCTGCTGCTGGTTGGCGATGGCTGCCGCAAGCTCAATCGACTTTTGCCGGGAGACCTGACCATAGGCCTCATGTTGAAAGTCAATCGGACGAAGCTCGCATTGTAAATACCTCGGCCACATATGTGCTTCGGCATCGAGGTCAGGTCGGTAGGCCGTGGCGGTAGCGGCCGCGAGTTGAGACAGGTGAATCGCCACCGGTTTAGCAGCATCTCCCCCGTCAAACAGGCTCACGTTTGTCAGCGCCACAGTGGTCGCGCGCGACTCCACGACCTTGATATCAACTTGAAAACTCGTGTTCGTCGCCGGGTTATCCCCATCTGTAATGGGGTAGTTTTTGTAGTGCTCCCCAAGTGTTTTTGGCACGCCCATCCACGACAAATGACAGGTGATCGAGTCGAGCTGACGGTCGACGAGTTCGGGGTGTGAAAGGTATAGCCGGGCACCGACTGCCGGTCGCGCACCAAAGGGCTCAAACGGTTTGGCGGGGTCGAGTGCGACCTCATCGTTGGCTAGCACGAGTTCACTCAGGTTGCGGACATCGGTACGTAGCGAGACATGGGTCAGAAATAGCTCACGCAGCTCGGCGTAGCGAATCAAATAGGTCCCGAGCTCCTCGTGCCATCGTTGCTGCAGCAACAACCTCAAGACAGGCGCCTGGGTTGCGACCCCAGACACACTCGGATCTAGTGCTGTTATTGGTGCGGCATCGATATCAAACTTGAGCTCAATCCTGATCCCGGGGATGTCGGGTTCGGGCGGACTGTTGACCTGGCTGAGTTGCCCGTAGCTACCAACTTGGAAGGTGGCGGTCGACGGCTGTATCCAGCCTTTCTCACCGCTGACCTCAACCGTAAACGCATCGGTGACCAGTTCCTCAATTTTTGCCTGGTTCCACCCTGAGTTGAGGAAGCCGAGGGTCACGGTAATCGTCCGTTCGCCCCCCGAAAGTGCCAACAACGGCGACGTGACGGCCCACCCCAACGTTGATGTTGGCGCTTGTGTACCAGCCTGCCCTGGCTTGTCGCCAAATGTTCGCCACCGCGGCGTGTTGTCCTCTTCGAGACCGAGAGATACGAGAACTTTCGTTGCATCTGCAAACGGATAGAGATTGCGCCACGAGACAACTTCCGGGACCGGAGGGGGAAACTGCTCCCTCACCCGTTGTGCGAGTTCTGCAATCCGGTAGACCCGGTCCCAGGTCGTACTGTCGACGGCGTCGCCCCCATCGTTATTGACAACAGTCGAAACCTCGTTGAGGAACGTTGCGTCGGACGTGCGCTTGACAAACGGCAGGACACGGTTGATCGGAAGGTCCGAGCCATCACCAATGGGCTCGCCCAATACCGTGTAGAACATCGCGTCGAGGCCCTGAAGTTCACGTACCGAGGCAAGTGTTGTCCGGCGTGATCGATACACTTTGGCGCGGTAGGCCTCGGTCAAAATCTCATAAATGCGTTGCCATTTGCGCTCGGGAACCGGGGGGTCCACACCCGGGGCGGCTGCGAGCACATAGGCATACCGTTCGGCCGGTATCAGAAAATAGGCCTCAATCCGTTCAATCTCCTGATAGTACTGCTCAAAACTCTCGCACCCCTGTGGCCATTGAAAGCCTTGGCGCCCGGTGACTGCCTTCGCTAAATTCGCTGAGAATGCTGTTGCGTCACTAGGTTGGAGGCGAAAGCTGCGATCGTCACGTGCGCGTTGCCCCGCTAGTTCCAGTATACGGTTGATATCTCGCCATTCCTGGTCACTACGGGTCTTGAGAAACATCATGCGGTCGAACTGCTCTACCGACTCGAAGTGTAGTTTTTGGTGGATAAAACTATTTGTCTCTTCAAGCGCAACACTATTGTTTTCTCGCAGTGCCCGCTGGCGCAGCGCATATAGCTGCTCGATGCTTCGTACCTCCGCGAGCCCGGCAAAATAGAGCTCATCAGGGGTTGCTCCAATCGCAGTTTCAAGGTTCGAGTAGAACGCGCGGGGCTGTTCTGGGTTGAGCGCCCAGGACTGATCATTGGTCCGCGAACGCCCGGCTAGTTGTAGCAGGCTGTTGATCTCACTCCACTCCGCGTCGGCCCCATCCCTCCGGGTTTTTAGCTGCCAAAGTAGGCGCAATTCATAGAGCTCAATCTTCAGAGTTTGTGTTGCAAATACCACCCAATCACCAAGATGCGTCAACAGTGCGAGGTCGACGTTCGCACCGTGGTAGGGTGGCAACTCATCGCCAGGACCGGGATCGCCGAGTGCGTAGCGAAACATCCGGACATAGCGGTCAGCGGCGTTCGTGCCTGGGTCACGCCGTTCACGGGCCTCACGTAAACCGGTTACCTGTTGGTCGGTAAATACCGAACACAACCGTCCGACCTTCGCTTGATTGACCACAAGATCGGTCGTGGTCTCATAGATCCTTTCCTGGCCAGTTGCATCTTTACCCGCACGAACTGCGGTCTTGGCCGGGACCAAGACTTGGCTGGCTCGATCGGCCAACTGAAACATAAGGTTCACATGGTCGGGTTGTGGCGCTCGCTCGCGCATGCGCAACACTTCGCGGTAGTAGAACTCTAAATGGCGACGTGTAAACCCGTTAAGGTGCCCCTGGGTATGCTTGAGCAAACGGAGGAACGCGACGAGAAGTGCGAGATGCGGTCGTTGTGCGAGGTCGCTATCGGAGATGTCCGCCTCGCTGACAGCAGCGAGCTGGTCGAGGTCGACCCCGCGAAAAAGACCACTCCAATCAAGGTCGAGCTCGGGGTTTTGCAGGTCGAAAAACCGCAGCTTCCCAGCGAGTCCTTCAAGGTACGCCAGCCAATCCCGGATACGACTGTCGTCGACAGGGACATAGTCTGGCGCCAACGCAGTGAGCTTGCGGGCATTTTGGCTGGTCCCGTCTCTTCGGCTTTTTGGCGGCTTTGATGGCAGTGGCACAGCAGCTCCTAGGCGCCCTTGAACTTCATGTTGGAATTGGTGAACGAGCCGAAACCACTGTACGATTTGGTCGTGTCGTCCTGCGGTGGCGAGGCCCCGGGCGGGGGTTGCTTGGCAGGGGTGTCAACCTCGAAAATCGCCTCAAACTGCACTCCCTTTAGCAACACGAGCGCTCCCCCTGTTTTGGTCTTCTTGGCCTTTTGGTTGCCGGCGAGCTTGTCGATCTTCAGGGTGCCAAGGCCGGGAATGGAGTACACCGGGGTAAAGTATGGACAGTTGGCGACTTCGACACTTGCCTCATCACCATCGACGCACATTTTCTTGCCAGCGATCGTCCCAGGCCCACTCCCGCTGATATTTCCGGGCTGGGCACCAACCGTTGCCAAACCAAAGGTCGGCATGAATGTCACGGTGTCGCCGTCAACGAGGATAAAGTCCGCCATATTAGACCTCCGGTGTGTTCGCCTCGTTGAGGTAAAATGGGTACACCATATTGTAGCGCGAGTTGGTTGTCTTAACTGTATAGTCGAGCCGAATTAGGATGAGGCCGGGTTCACGGCTATCCTGTGATACATCAATATTTTTGAGTTTGATGCGTGTCTCGTGATAGATGATGGCGTCGGACACAAGCGACGTTATCGAGTTGACAAGCGACTGGTCTGCCTCCTCAAACTGCAAACTACTCAAGTCGCAACCAAAATCCTCGTGCATGATCCGCTCGCCGAGCGAGGTTGAAAGTAGGATTCGCAGGCTCTGGTGGATATCCTCGACACCCGAGACCATTCGAACATCTGCACCCTGGCTCGAAAACTCAGGTGGGAAGGACCAGCCCGTCCCCAAAAATGCCCGCGGCTCGTCGTAGCGCTTCATTTGACATCCACCTTTTTACCCTTGATCACAACATTACCCGACGCCCCATCAAGGGTGAGGTCCTTGGCCGACTTGATGGTGATGCCCTTCTTGTCCATGGTGATGGCATTCCCATGCTCATCGGTAATGGAGATGGACTGGGCGTCATCGTCGAGCAATATCGAGTTCATATTCGGGGTTTCAATAAATACGGATGCCTTCTTATCATCGACAAACGCGATTGTTGTTCCGAGCTTACTAAAGATCGCCTTCACAATATTGTCGGCCGTAATATCCATCAGCTCGGGCGGCGGTTTGTTTTTTGAGCTGAACATGCCTCCCAAAATCACAGGGTGGCGCGGGTCATTGCCAAAAAACCCGACGACAACCTCGTCGCCCGGTTCGGGACGGAACAAAAAACCGTGTGCCTTTCCGGCATCTGGGGCTGCAAGTCGGGCCCACACCGAGGCTTTTTTTGCGTCGATTGCCGGCAAAATGACACGAACCCGCAGCTCGCCATCCGGGTCTTCCTTGAATGCGTCGACAATTCCTACCTGTAAACCCTGCACAGGTGGTAGCAATCCGGATGCCGGAAGACCAGCAAACTCGCGGCGCTCGGCGTGATGTTGGGGAGAGAGACCGAGTGCAATATCGGTTCGCCAGCCATCGCGGTCGACCCGATGGCGCACGCCAGAGATCAGACTCAGTCCGGTGAATCGTGCACTCACACCATCGAGCTCGAGGCCATCTAGCAACGCTGCCTCCGCCGTCCCCCTCACGGAAATCCGCCCGCGAATCATCGACAATCGCGTCCGAGCCAGCTCACCATCGGCCCATGCCTGCTGCTCCTTGGGATCCATGGTTGCTGGGTAGCGAAGCTCGCATTTGGCGGCACCGACCGCGGTTGCAGCCTTTTTGCCGTCGACATCCTGACCGAGCTTGATCGGCTTGGCTTTTGATGCTGTTGCAGGTGCATGTTTTTTCGCATCCCACGATAGGCTCTCGATCTCACCGAACTGATGCTCGGTGTCTAGCTCGAGCTCAATGTCATAAAACTCGTCAATCCCGTAGGTCAATGACAAGGGCCCCTTGGTCGCCGGGGCAAGCGCTACTGTCGAGACTTTTCCTGCTTCGACGACCACGGCGAGGCCATTGGCCTGCGCGCGCGAGACGATAAAGTCCCAGTCTGTCGCGGCGTACTGCACCAGCTCTTGGTGGGTTGCCTTGGTCACGGCCGCTTGACCAGCCTTGACATTTGCGGCCTTGAGTACCGTGGCAATCGCATCGCTATCGGTCGACTCGGGAAACACCATGTGTTTGCGCCCGCGGGTGAGCTTGAATGCCGTGTCCTTGAGCTCGACAGCCAACACTGCCCCTTTTGAGCCTGCCTCTAGGGTTTGGCGTACAACAATACCTGTAAATACACTTGTACTGCCCTCCCCCTCAAAGCCCAGCACAATCTCGATGCTGGTGCCAGCGTCCATCAGCGCGTCGTCGGTGGCGGGGAACCCCTGCTCGGCAAGGTTGCCGTCGATCAGGCGAACGCAGGCATAGGGAATACGATTGACCTCGTGCACGACGTCAATCGACAACAGCTCATAGAGCGTTGCCAGGTCCTTCCCCCCGCTCAGCACATTGACGGTAGGTACAGTCACGTACTTGTGGCCCCCTTGGGAATCGGTGGGAAGATGATTTCCTGGCCGGGCTCAAGCACACGAAAGTTGTTGAGACCATTGGCACGAGCCACCCTTAGGTAATGCTCCGCGGACCCGTAGATTTCAATACACATCTGCGGCAAGCTATCACCGTTGCGAACAATCCGTGAGTGACTGAGGTCGGGGGAGCTTTTTCCCTCGAGTTTTTGCCGTTTCTTTTGTTCGATGTCCTCAACGAATACAGCTTGCAATTCGGCCCGCATCGGCGCCCCCGAGCGCTCGAATGCGGTGTATTTAATATCGACTTTCTTGAGTCGACAATCAAAACTTTGAAGGACACCGTCACCCCAGGAAATCCGTAGGAATTTAGGCTCATGAAGGTCGCCATCCATGTAGAAGCAACTTTCAAGGAAGCTGTCGACCTGTTTGGTGACACTCGGGGTCGGTTTGAGCAACTTCATGAGCCCCATTTGGTCGACACCGGTGCCATCTATAATGAGGTCGAGTGAAAGTTCCTCCGAACGGCTATGGGCATAACGCGCTTCGTTACCGCTGCTGTTGAAACCCTGGCACTTCTCGAACACGTTTTCGTGACTCATCGACAACGAGGTCGGATTGAACATCACCTCAAAACTGGTGGTCGCCAAACCGGACCGCGTACGGGTGCTATACACTCCGATCTTGAGTTTTTGCAGTTTAAATCGACTGAGCAACCCCATGCTACCGCTCCTGACTCCGCCGTAGAATGTGCATCACCTGGCGAACGCACTCGCGGACAATCGCATCGCTTTCACACGAGCCTCCGCCGCCGGACTCGGTCTTACCCTTGCCATCATCCTCGCCCGCACACCCGCTAGATGGGCGATCCGAGACGGCGCGTATAATGAGTTCAGTGATCTCGATTGGCATGGCTAAATCCGCAGTATCTGCATTCTGGTGTAGGCCAGTTCCATGGTGTCGATCACGACGTTTGACTGGCTTGCATCGAGATCTGAAGTCGACCACCGCACCGGATAGGCCTTGATAAACAACCACGCACCCAGGGGGATCGAGCTCCCACTGAGGAGCGTGACAAGAACGTTGGACGGGGCAAATGTGAACATTGAGAGCGCGACGTTAAACTCAATATTGAGCGGGGACCCAACAATCATGCCGCGCTCGAGTACGAGGTTGTCATAGGTGATTCCCTCGGGAACTTTTTGGCGGTAGAGGTTTTGTCCCCCCTCCTGGATCTCGCGGGTTGTCACTTTTCCACTGAGCCCCGACACCTTCTGAAATCGGATATCCAACGGGTTGGGCACCAATCCCCCGGCGAAGAAAAACACCCCAAAGCGAAAGCCGAGCACAAGGTCGTTGTAGAGCATACTTACCCTAACCTCCGATGGGCGACGTTACTGTGTAGGTTCATCAAACTCCTTGTGCTGCACCTTGACGCCCGCAGCCATCACCTCGAGGGTCTCAACCGCAACCTCGCCGCTGGTTGCCGAAAACGTCGGGGCCTCGAATTTGACGGCAACCGCCTTGGCGACGTGCCAGGTGACGACCTGGTTGCCTTGGTCGTCACAAAGATGTATATCCATGGACTTGGTCGAACGCGCGTCGAGCCAATCCTGCAGTTGATTTTGTGCCTGGACCGTGCCGCGCTTCATTGTGATGGCCGCATATTTGTCGATCCGATAGGTTGTGATGTCTTCACCTTCGGCGTAGCTCAACCCGTGGCGGTAGGTAACGTGGTCGTACTCGCGCTTGAGGCCCGTCACCTCGGAAAAGCGCATGGTCACGCTCCCGACATCAACCCGAAAGTTGTAGGCCATCAACGGGTAACGCTTGCGCTGATTGATGACCGAGCTAGCCATGCATTCTCCTGTGCGTGTTGCCCACTGAGCAGGCAAAGCCCGTGCCGTGGCACAGGCTTTGTGCATGGGCGAGAGCAAGCCCCGCCATCAACCATGCAACCGGTTTACCCATCCGCGTTAGGCCTCTTCAATCAGCACGCGATCCGCCATCAGGTCCATGCTCTCGAGCGCGACCTCGTTGGAAGTCGCATCAAAACTCGGAACATCGAGCTTGGTTGGGAAGGCGTTGACAACCTTCCAACTGATTGCGGTTTGGCCAGTCTCGTCGAGCAGTCGCACAAAGATGTCCTTCTTCTCGATCTGATTGATCTGCGTGGACTTGAGCCAGTTGTACAGGGTCGCGACGCTGGTCTTGCGCACGAGGCCCTTTTTGAGGGAGAGGTTGACCGCGGTTTGCTGGGCGGGCATGTGCATCACCACCGGGCCAACTTTTCCGCTCTCTGTCGGGCTCTCTTTGTAGGTGGTGGTTTCCACCGAAATGCTCAACCCAGAAACCTCCGAAAACGAGACGGCCGTGCCGGCGATCTCCACTCGAAAGTTATAAACAGGCAGGGGGTAGGCGGCTTTGATCTCTTTGGTAGATAGTGCCATTGCTGAAACTCCTTATGCAGGTGCGTGTCCGTGGGATGTTTGGACTAGGCTTCCTGTAGTTTGTGGGTGAAACGAAGGATGATGAACTCGGCCGGTCGCACGGCGGCTACCCCGATTTCAACGCTCATGCGGCCTTCGAGGACATCCTGCGAAGTCATGGTTTTACCGAGGCCAACGTTGACAAAGTAGGCAGCGTCGGGGGTCGATCCGGCCAGCGCACCACGCTCCCACAGCGAGTAGAGATAGCTCTCGATCATTCCCTTGACCTTGAGCCACGTGGTGGCGTCGTTGGGCTCAAACACCGCAAAGGCGGTCGCCTTTTGGGTTGACTCCTCGATCGTGATGAAGAGCCGGCGCACGGACACATAGCGCCACTCATTGTCATTACCTGCGAGGGTGCGAGCACCCCACACGAGCGTCCCTTTGCCAGAAAAGGCCCGGATCGCGTTGATCGACTTGCCGGCATTCGGGTCGACGTTGAGCCCTTCTTGCTCACTATGGGTGATCTTAGAAACAGGCCCGATGACCGAGGAAACACTGACGTTCGCCGGCGCTTTCCAAACCCCACGGTCGCGATCGGTTTGTGCATAAATCCCGGCAACAGCGGCACTCGGAGGCAACACCACACGCTCGGCACCCAACGCAACTTTGATTTGGTTGTACAGTTGAGTCTCGGGCGTTGTGCCCTCAATCAGTGAGGCCAGAGTGGTGATATTGTTGTTCTCGGGCGCGGGCTGGGCTGCCAATGGCGTGACGTTGCCACCGAGTGTATCGAGGGCTGCACCGCCGTCACCATCGACTGCGATGTCGTATCCGCCGGCATCATTGCTCCCGCTCCAGGTTGCCCATGCCGCGGCAATATCCGCACCGGTGCGACCATCTGTGTTGCTAACTGTGAGCTCGCGGATCTCCTTGTTGACGGCAAATGCAACCTCGGCCTCGGGATCACCGGCAACGACTTGGATGTTGGGGGTCAGGCCTGAAGCACCAACAAAGCTCGCGGTGGCACTGCCAACCCCGAGCGAAAGGGTCCAGGTTTGATTTTGGGGTGTTTCGATAACGCCACCGGCCTCGACGGTCACCGCTGCTTCATCGTAGTGGTGAGTCAATGCCGTTTGCAGGTAGGGATGATAGGCCGCGCCGTACATCAAGTTGTTGGCGCCGATGCCCGAAACCCCTCGGAAGCTACCGACGTCGCCATCTTTGACGTCGAGGATCGTGAACCGATCGCCGAGCTTGTTGCACTGTGCGAGTGCCTCTTGGCACAGGCTGTAGTAGTCCGTCGGCGGGAGTAAGACCGCGTCGGTCAGGACGATGAGGGTTGGCTCGTCCTCCCGTTCGAGGGCAGCGAGCCCGGTGGAGAAGTGTCCGGCGGCCGGCGTGGAGTTGTAGTTCCCAACCGACACGATGTAGCAGGCACCACCGCCATTTTTGAAGAACAGACTCACGGCATAGGCGAGTTGGTAGTTCGTTCCCGGCTTGCGGGTAATCGAATCGATCACCCGGGGGCCATCGGGATTACTGGGATTTTCTGGTCGGGTGGTGACCGCAAATTCCGTGGGCTTGGCACGACCGAACAACTCCTCAAACTCAAGAAGTGTGCTGATTCGAGCGACGCCCGAACCTTTCTCGGTGTACCCAAAAAATGCTGGTACCGCAGTCGAAACCTCGGCAACCGAGGGCGGTAGTGTTGAAATTTCTTCGACGTAAACGCCTGGAGTCCTGTACGTGGCCATGTTTGTTGTCCGATCTTCTACAGCGAATGCGTCAGATGCTTAATGATTTGAAACAGTGAAGCTTCTCGCTGTGTTCCTGAGTTACCTGAAACCTCAATGGTTGAATGATTCCTGAGAGATGGGTTTGGTAGGGGACCGGCAACGAGGTCACCGGCAAGACGTAATTCGATGTGTGTACGTGCCTGTTCGGAACTCATGACCGGGCTGTCCGAGATAAAGCGCAGGCGACGGTGGTTGGGGTACTGCTCGCACAGGAGTGCCGCCAACCGATCCTGTGGGTCCTCTTCGAGGTTGAGCTCGCGGCGACCGGACTCGCCAAACACCACAGGCTCGAGCCCGGTGTCGACAACTTCGAGTTGGCCGCGGTGGGCACCAACATCGGTGACCAAGTAGTAGACCCACCACCGCTCGCGACTGCGAAACTCGGCACGAAATACCGGAGGGTCGGCGAGCCACGCGTCTGTCAATTGCGTGAGAACAACCGTGCCGTAGACGCCGCCGGTTTGGCGGGCGGAATTGTCGGTGACCGCAAGCGTGCGCGCATCTGCGGGTAGTCCGGCATTCGTCAACACAACCGAGCTGAGCTCCCCCGCGCCGAGCGGAACAGTCACCTGAAAAAAATCGGGGTTCTCGACTCGCAGGTTAAATGTGAGCTCGAGATCTTGTGGGAGCGAAATCAGAGGAGCATCGTCGGGACCAACTGCAATCGAGATCGAGCCACCATCAACATCTGTCTTAAAGACCATGCGAAAACTGGTGAGCACACGACGACACGCGGCAGTCGGGACAAGCCGGAGGTCGGTACACCGCCCATCGCTGTGGAACTGGTCTGTAAGCACGACACGACAGAGACGGTGATATTTCACGCCGCCCTCCAGACCCATTGCCGGTGCTCAGATAACCTCTCGACTTGACCCATCGGACATGTCCAAATCGACTCATAACGCCGACGATACTGCCCATCCATACGCTACGTAGCAATCGGCTTTGCCGGACTTGGTATATCGCCGCCGTGATTCCGGTGTCAATCACTAGAACCGCGCTTTACCATCAATAGGATTACGAATTTAACCACCCGCGTGCGGCGATTTGTTCGCGCTTATTGACATTCCGCGCACATGTTCACTCTCGGTTCCGGGCGACAACACCACATGACCATATGAACATGTAATTTGGGACATCAAAACTTCTATCTCGGATTTGCTCGCTCGGTGGTCCGCGTGCAAACGCGAAACACAACTCACATCGTTGCATGCGCTGCCATCAGATCGGTGTTCCCGAGAATGTTATTGTATACACATTATTAAATTTGTCCTAGTTCTACGGACGAAACCACACACGTGGCAGGCGACGGTTTGGGAGATCGGTGGGTCGATCTTTTTGCAAGAAACCTGTCCATCTGCACATGCGTGAGCCACGAACCCGCTCAGTTCTGCCCGAATAGACACGCCGCATTAGTTTCGCGAGGCCATGACCGCGCCCAAGACGCTCCAAGTCCGACCGAGAAATGTGGTCTTTCTCGCACAACCTCGGCAACACCTCGCTCCCGTTTCGTTTGCGAATAATAGGCTAATAACGGGCCGTTAGCCGCTCTCACCACATCGACGAGAACGCGCGCTGTGGTCAACTCACGGATGGTGGGGTCGCACCTGATGTGCAGCTTTGCGACACTGGCGTGTGCCGGAAGACCGGTGACATGACTTATCCCCGACCTTCCCCGAAGAGTCGGTGTACCATCCAAGCTGTCCCGAGGGCACCTTGCAACGCCAATTCGATATAAATTATCCTCACCTGAGCATGTCGATGCCGAAGGAGAACGCCCCGTGGAAGTAACTTTCTGGGGCACGCGGGGGAGTATCCCCGTGTCAGGGCCTCGATACACGGAGTTCGGCGGCAACACCCCGTGTGTGTCGGTCAAGCTCACCAGCACCCATGACATCGTCATTCTCGACTCAGGGTCGGGTATCCGCGAACTCGGTTTAGAGCTGATGCGGACCATCGGCGAGCACTCGGGCAATCTCCACCTGTTTTTGACCCACGCACACTGGGACCACATCCAGGGATTTCCGTTTTTTGTGCCAGCGTTCGTGCCGAGCTTTAGCCTCGATATTTACTGTTCTAAGGACGCTAGGGACATTCTCAGCCGGCAGATGTCTGCCCCGTTTTTCCCAGTAGGCCTCGACGCCATGGGCTCCACCAAACGCTTTCACATGCTCAACGGCAGTGGCGAGGTGCGGGTTGGTAACGGTTGCATACGCAACATCCCCCTCCCCCATCCGCAGGAGTCAACGGCGTTTCGCGTCGAAGAAAACGGTGCTTCACTGGTGTTTGCAACCGACACAGAACACAGTGTGAACGGCGTCAACGAGCAACTTGCGAGCCTGGCCAAAGGGACAGACCTCCTGATCTACGACGCCCAGTACACGATCGAGGAATACGAGAAGAAACGCGGTTGGGGGCACAGCACCTTCACCGAAGCCGTCCGCCTGGCCGAAGTCTCGGGCGCCAAGAAGTTGGTGCTGTACTCGCACGACCCCACCCACGATGACGTGACGTTGCGAGAAATTGAACAGGCCGCCCAGGAGATGTTCCCCAACACGGTTGCAGCCCGCGACGGCATGACGATCCGGCTCTAGGCGCCAGCCTCGGTGACAACACCACGGCGCCAGCAGCATCCTCCGTCTGCCGAAGGCTAAGCTCCAGCAGCAGGTGAGCCGCTTGCGACAGCGCCGCCATTGCTCGATACACGCCGTGTTCAGGCGACAAGTGAGCCGCTTGCGACAGCGCCTCCAGCCTTGCTCGATACATGCCGTGTTCAGGCGACAAGTGAGCCGCTTGCGACAGCGCCTCCAGCCTTGCTCGATACATGCCGTGTTCAGGCGACAAGTGAGCCGCTTGCGACAGCGTCTCCAGCTTGCTCGATACACACTCGGACCGGCCGACCGAGAAGCTCATCACCACCGCCGACCAATACCTTGATGTAATTGTCGGTGAGGGCGACGAGCTTGCCAGTTTGGCGGTCGCGGCTGCGGTACACGACGGCCGCGAGTACCTCCCCGACTTGCGAACGACGAAACGCCGCAGCCTTGCGCTCGGACAACTCGCGTAAACGTTGTACACGCACCTTCCGCTGCGCTGGCCGTACCTGCTCGGGCATCGTCGCCGCTTCGGTCTGGTCGCGCTGCGAATAGGGAAACACGTGGAAATAGGCGAGCGGCAACCCGGCGAGCAGCTCGTAGGTCCGCTCGAAGGCGGCTTCGGACTCTCCAGGAAACCCGGCGATGATGTCCGTCCCGAGCCCAATCCCAGGCACCTCGCGGACAAGCCGGGGCACGAGCTCGCGCATGTCGGCCACGCTATGGGCCCGCCGCATCCGCCGGAGCACCCCGTCGTCGCCGCTTTGCAGGGGAAGGTGAAGGTAACGACTGAGGATCGCAGGCGCGTCACCAAACAGTTTGATCAGCTGGTCGTCGACCTCGTGGGGGTCGAGCGAGCCAAGCCGCAAGCGCACGCCCGTGCCCTGCAACCTGGCAAACATTTGCTCGAGCAGGACATGGAGGTTGGTCCGCGGCGTCAGGTCCCAGCCGTAGGTACCCAGGTGCACGCCGGTGAGCACAACCTCGGGAATACCGGCCTCGATCAACTCATCGAGCTGCGCGAGCACGGTTGTCGGCTCGAGGCTACTGCTGCGCCCACGAACCCGGGGAACAATGCAAAAGCTACAGCGGTAGTTACACCCGTCTTGGATTTTGAGGTAGGCACGGCTACGCCCAGGAGCAGTCTCCGGGCGCAGTGCTGCCAAGCGAGTCCGCCGGGTGAGGTCGGCCGCGGGGATGAGCGTTGTTTGGCCGGGCTGCGGCGCGGTTGCAAGCCAGCGCGGCAGCCTGTCTTTTTCGCGGTTGCCGAACACCAGCGACACCCCGGGCAGGGCCGCAACTTCCTCGGGAGCAGCGTTGGCGTAACACCCGGTCACGGCGATTTTGGCTCCCGGGTGTCGACGGGCCGCCTGGCGCACCCGCTGGCGAGTGTCGGCATCGGCGGCATGGGTGATCGTACAACTATTGATCACGACCACGTCGGCCTGCTCGCGAAACCCCACCGGCTCGTGACCGGCTTCGCGGGCGGCCCGGGCCATGGCATCGGTCTCAAACTGATTGAGCCGACAGCCGAGAGTGGTAAACGCGATCCGCATGGACGGCCGGGATCTATCACAGCCTGCAAGGTCGCGCCGCTGCGAGGCGAAACCGTTTGCCCTTTGACCCGTGAGCCCCCTCGCCCGACGTAGGAAGCCCGTGGATTTCTCGACAAGCCGCCTCGCTAGGTCTTTTCGCCCCGGTCGCGGTTCGTAAAACTTGAAGCACCGCCACTGCCAATATCCCGGCGCGAGACGACACGCGAGAAAACCACGGGCTGCTAGAGCCGAAACGCTTGCGAGAACTTCTGCGTCGACTTTTGGAACTTGGGGAACTTGGCCTTTTTGACCGCCTTGGCCACGCACTTGCCGGCCGCGTTCGACGTGGTCGGGGTGGCCGAAAGCACCTTGCCGGTCCGCCCCGAGACTTTGATGGTGACCTTGACCTGGGTACCTGCCGGCACACCGGTGCTCGCGCGACATTTTTTGACGGACTCGGACACGGTCCGGATCCCCGCGTTGCGACGAAACAGGTCGAGTTCCTTGGGCAGGTTGGGGTCGGGCGGCGGTTTTTTCTTGGCCTTCTTCGTCTTCTTTTGGCTCACCGCCGACGCGCCGGCGGTACCGTCCTCGTCGGTTGTGCCCGACGCTGATTCGTCGGTGTCGGAGGTCGTCGCCCCTTCGCTGCCGGTTTCGTCAGTCGTTGTCTCCCCACCCGACGTCGCGCCATCGTCGGTGGTGACAGGTTCTTCGCTGGTCACTCCCGCCGATGATGCGGCCGTTGACGCACCGGCGTCGGAGGGCCCCGCGACCTGGGTTTCGACAGCTTGGGTCGCCACACTTGGATCGTCGCTGTCGTCTCCTCCAAAGGCAAAATAGGCGACGAGGCCACACAACAACACGACGGCGGCACCGAGGCCAATGACCACGCGCTGCAGATTTTGTTGGGGCGGGGGAGCTAGATGTGGATACAACGAAGATGTGGAGGCCGCAATCGGAAGCTCGCCGGTATCGGGATGGAGTCCGATAGCTTCGATCGCGTCGACCAGCTCGCCCATGGTCTGGTAGCGATCCTCGCGGCTTTTTTCCATCGCCTTTAACACGACTTCTTCGACAGCGGCTGGGATACCTGCCCCCGGGGCCATCACCCGCAATGGAATCGGATCTTCGCTGACCTGTTTGGTGAGAACCCCGAACATCGTCGAATCCTCAAACGGAAGTTCACCGGTGAGGACCTGGTACATGATGCAGCCGACCGAGTAGATATCCATTCGCGGGTCTGCTGCCCCACCCTGGACCTGCTCGGGCGCCATGTACTCGGGGGTTCCGATCAGCGCGCCCGCCTGGGTCAGTGTATGTGCATTTTTTCGTTCCTCATCAACAACCTTGGCAATCCCAAAGTCGAGGACCTTGACGAAGTCGACCTTCTCGCCCCGCTGCAACAAAAAACAGTTCTCGGGCTTGATGTCGCGGTGGATCACACCGTGGTCATGGGCCGCCTGCAGTGCCCGGGCAATTTGCAGAAAAATCGGCCGGGCCCGCGGCCACGGCAGCCGGGTGTCTTCGCGCAACACGCCACCTAGGTCGAGACCTTCGAGTAGCTCCATGGCGAAAAACACCGAGCCGTTGTCGGTTTCGCCGTAGTCGAAAATGTCGATGACGTTGTCGTGCTCAATCGTCGATGCTGCCTGGGCCTCGCGTAGGAAGCGTTTGACCTGGTCGGGCCGGTGGCAATAGGACTGGCTCAGGACCTTGATCGCTACCTTTTTGCGGATCGCCACATGCTCGGCGAGGTAGACCTTGCCCATGCCGCCCTTGCCGATCAGTTCGAGAACGCGGTAGCGGTCGGCCAGGACCGCCCCGAACATCACATCTTTTTGTGAACTCGCGACCTGGGCGTCTGCCTCATCCCCTTGCGAAGGCCGAGTTTTGACACTGTTGTCGGTCGGCTCTCCCAACTCGCCGTCGTCGTCGTCGTTTGGAGGCGGGTCCTCGTCGATCCCCTCAAAGTCGTCGTCGTCATCCCCAGCGTCTAGGCCACCGCGCAGCAGCTCGGCATCATCGGGGCCGAGATCAATGTCGAAGGACTCAAGTCCGCCGTGGCTCGGGCTGCCATCGGCCCGCTCGTCGCTACCTGAAACCATGGGCTGCGAACGACCCCTGTGGGTCGACCGAACGACGCTAACACGCCGGTGGGGCGGGCGGGAAGCTGCGGACCCTCACCCAGTTCGAGTTCGCACAAGCTGTCGGGCCCCACGCGCACGGTTCGACATCCCCAGATGGCCCGAGGGCAAGCTTACCTGCTCGAACGTACTCGTAACTGAACTCGTGCTCAAAGTGCCTGTAATTACCTGTAATTAGTCACTAGGTGGCAAAAAAGAGTGCACTTGCAAGCGCCCAGACGGTGCGCGGGTGCGACGCTTCATCACGCTCGGCTTGCACGTCGACCGGTCTCGGGGAGACTGGTTTCGACACGCCGCATCCCAAAACTTGCGCCAACTGCGTGCGTGCGGCACACGCAGCATTTTTTCGATACCCTGCGAACGATCGGCCACACGCGGTCGAAGAGGATCCCACACACGTGAGTAGCACCAGCTTTACCGTCAATCTTCGCGATATCCAGTTCGTCCTGTTCGACCAGCTCGGCATGGACCAAAAGCTCGCCAGCGTTGAAGCCTACGCGGACTTCGACCGCGACGTTTACGAAGCAACCCTGGCCGAGGGCAAGCGCATCGCCGAGGACAAGCTCGCACCGATCAACGGGCCTGGCGACCGCGAGGGTTGCACGGTCGACGAAGACGGCAACGTCACGACCCCCAAGGGCTACAAGGAGGCCTGGCAAACGCTCGCCGATGGCGGCTGGATCGCGGTGACAGCCCCGCCCGAGCTCGGTGGCTCAGGCATGCCGTTCATTATGTCGATGGCGCTCAACAACATGTTCATCGGCGCGGCGATGGCCTTCATGATGTATCCGGGGCTCGGCGCGGCGGCAGCCCGGGTCATCGCCAAGCACGGGCCCGAGGACAAGCGCGAGCTGTGGGCCAGCAAGATGTTTACCGGCGAGTGGGGTGGCACGATGTGCCTGACCGAGTCGGGAGCCGGGAGCTCGGTCGGCGACAACCGGGCCAAGGCAACCCCGACAGACGAGCCGGGCCTCTACGAGATCGAGGGCGAAAAAATCTTTATCAGTGGTGGCGACCACGACCTTGCGGACAACATTGTCCACCTCGTGCTTGCACGTACACCGAATGCCGGCAAGGGGACCAAGGGCCTCAGCCTGTTTATGGTTCCCAAGTTTTTGGTCGACGCCGAGGGCAATCTCGGCGACCGCAACGGCGCCCACGTGCTGGGCATCGAGCACAAGATGGGGATCAACGGTTCGGCGACCTGCACCGTGGGCTTTGGCTCCCGCGGTCGCTGCCTTGGCTACATCGTCGGCGAAGAAAACCAGGGCATCGAGTTGATGTTCTTGATGATGAACGAGGCGCGAATCGGTGTAGGTACACAGGGCATGGCGATCGCCACCGCGGCCTATCAGTACTCGCTGCACTACGCCAACGAGCGCGTCCAGGGCTCCTCGATCCGCGAAGCCCGTAACCCCGATGCGCCCAAGGTCGCTATCGTGCAACACCCGGACGTGCGCCGGATGTTGATGACGCAAAAGGTCCTCAGCGAAACCATGCGCTCGCTGTGCTACAAGCTGGCGCTTTTTGCCGACCTCGCCGAGCACAGCCAAGACGAGGAAGAACGCAAGCGGCTCGAGGGTCGTGTCGACCTCCTCGTCCCCATCCTCAAGGCCATGTGCACCGACTTGGGCTACGACGTCGCAACCCTCGCCGTCCAGATCTACGGCGGATACGGCTACATCCAAGAGTTCCCCGTCGAGCAGCTGGTGCGCGACTCAAAGATCGCGTCGATCTACGAGGGGACCAATGGGATCCAGGCCCTCGACCTGCTCGGCCGGAAGATGCGAATCGGCAGTGGAGCCCTGTTTATCGACTGGATGCAGGACGCTGAGGCATTCCTACGCAGTGCCGCCAAGGACGGGTTTATCGAGCAAACCGCGGCGATCGGGAAGGCGGTCCAGGCCCTCGCTGCGACATCGATGCACCTGGCAAACCTGGGACGTACCCGGCAAATCGAGGCCGCGTTTGTCCAGGCAAATCCCTTCCTCGAAATGTTTGGCTACGTGCTGTTGGCGATCGAAGCGGTCGACCAGGCGGTTGTCGCCAAGCGCCTGATCGACAAAGATGGCGATTCGCCATTTTTGCAGGCCAAACTCCTGGGGCTCGACTTCTACGTCAAAACTGTGTTGCCAAAGGCCATCGCCCTGGCCAAGTCGATCCAGTCGGGCGACACGGCCTGTCTCGACCCGCAGCTGTTTCAGGTGTAGGCCATTGGCGGCTACCGGGCGATAGCTTGTATGCGCAAGCATCTCGCAGTCGCCCACCCTGGACCAAACCAAAACGAAAGCCCAGCGCATATGCCGGGCTTTGTTTTTGGGGCACTTGACGTTGTTGCTTACGACGTCGGCATCCAGTCACCGACAGCACCGTCGGGACAGGTCACCCCCATCGTCAACTGCGGTACCAAGCTCGGGTTGGTGGTGCCGCTGACCTTGTAGGAAACAAAGTCGTGGCAGGTGTCGCGGATCGCCGGGTTGACCGACAGCGTGCTCGAAACACCCGTGAGGTTGATCGAACCGTTGAGTAGCGCCTGGGCTGCGTTGCGCATGTCGGTTGCGGTCCCGAGTGGGGCTTCGACGCCGTCGACAGTCACGATCGATTGGATCCCCGCGGCGACGTTGGGCCCCGAGGTCGACGATTGCGAGGCTGCTGCGAGCAGTGTCAGGGCCGTGCTGTCGTAGGCCAACTCGACGAACGCACCGGGCTGGGTCCCGGGGAACTCACCCGTCAAGCGCTGGCGAAACGCCTCGGATGTGGCCGGCATCTGCGGCACCGCCGGGGCAATGACTTCGAGACTGTCGATCAGGTCCTGGGCGCTCGGTCCGAGGCTGGTGACCGCCTGAACCACCGCCGAAGCGCCACGCTCTGTGACGATGATCTTGGTCGGAATCGGTAGGCCCTGGCTGACGTACTCCGTCAGGATATCGGCGATCTCATCGCCACCGATGATCATCAGGAGTTCGGGCACATTCGACTTTGGCAGCAGCGCAACCAAGTCAGCTGCGGGCAGCTGCGAGTTGTAGAGGATGTTTTGCTGCGAGCCGACCACGTTGCCTTCGAACGCCTCGAGCACGGACTGCGCATAGTCCCCTGCGGCCTCGTTGCCGTACAACACATATGCGGTGTTGAGGTTGAGGTCTTCGACCCGGTTGCGAATCGCCACTGCGCGCCGCTCGGCCCCGGCATTGGCCCGGTAGACCAACCCGAGTTGATCGTTGGGAACCGGCCCGACCGCGCCCGGAGAAATTGTAAATGCATTGACTCCGCTGGCGAGTGTAACCCCGGCTACCCCCTTGAAGGCGGCGTCTTCAACCGGACCGATGACCCCGGCTACCCCGACTCCGACAATGTCGTTGTCGACTTCCTTGCCGGCCAGATACTCGGCGGCTGCGATCGCCTGGTTGACATCGCCACCCGAGTCGCAACGGATCCACGCGACTTTCTTGTCGGCAATCGTTGCATTTGCATTAAAGTCGCTGATCGCCATCTGGATGGCCTGCTCGACCCCGCCGTTGTAGCTCGCGGTAGAGTTGAGAATCGAGCCGATATAGATGACATCCGACTTCTCGCCGCTGGGGTACACAGGCTCGTCGCAGGGTGCTCCGTCGCCCACTTGGAGCTCAAAGCACTCGCTTGAAAGCCCACAAATCGAGTTGTCGCTGTGCATCGCACAGTCGTCGACGGTGGTACAGCCCGGCTGTTTGACTTTGCAGCGGGACTCCGCCTCGTTGCAAAACAGCGGGCGATTGTCGACAAAGAAGGCCGCGCAGTCCTCATCGCTGCGGCACTCGGTAAAGTCGAGAACCGCCGAGCAAGCACCGGACCCGCAGGCCAGCACAAACAGTGCGGCCTTAGCCCAGGGGCGTGCGGTGATTTTTTGAGTTGCTTCGTGCATCGAAAAACCTTGGAGAGTACCTTCTACGTGGGGGCTAGAAGCGACCGGTGAGGCCCAAGCCAGTGGGTGAAACCTGGGGACGAACGTGTGCCCGTTGGGTTTGGGAGGAGGCTTTTTTTGGCGGGATAGCGATCAGGATGATGCCGGTGATGGCCAGCGCGCCACCGATCCCGAACATGACGTCGGCGCCGGTCGAGTAGTTGCGCCCGCGGGCCTCGATGATCCGACGCTCATTGATATCGGGCGCAGTCTCATCGAGCGAACCGTGGATATTGCGGGCGAGGCCCCCCATGATTGCGCCGACGATCCCACCGGCGACACCCACACCCAAGAGTGCATAGCCGGTCGGTCGCAGCTTTTTGCGTCGCTCGGCGGCGGCCGGGTCGGTCTGCTCGGGCACCTGAGGTGGCGGGTTGGGGCCAACCTGGTTACCCGGTCCGGGATTTTGCGGATTCTGTGGGTTTTGCGGGTTTGGATCGGTCTGGTTGGGCGGCGTTTTGTTGTCCGGTTGTTGGGGGTCCGGATCTTTTGGCTCGCCCTTCTCGTCTTGGAGTTTGACCAACTCGCGCAGCAGCGCCAACCGCTTGAGCGCGGCCTGGCGGGCGTCGTAGTCGGCCGAGGTGTCGGTAATGAAGCGCTCGTAATACTTGATCGCCTCTTTGTTTTTGCCCCACTCCTCGTAGATCCGACCGATGTTGAAGAGGATGTTCGGTTCGGGGCGAATCTCATAGGCCCGCTCGAACAGGGCAACCGAAGAGGCGTACTCCTCTTTTTCGTACTGTTCGCCAGCTTTTTCAGTCAGCTGGTTGTAAGCCTCATCATCCTCATCTAGGGCGACGGCCATCGCCGGCAGGGCCTGGGCAACTGCTGGCTGAACATGAACACCCGCGACAAACACGGACGCGCTCAGTAGCGTGAGAAGGTATTTTTGCATACTCATTGATTTCCCTTGGGTTGCGGGGTCACAGGAGACCTGCTGAGGCAACGTCCTAGGTCGGCAACAACCCGCCGGACTTTTTCTTTTTCTTTTTGACCGGCGGGGGCGTCTTTTTGACTGGCGTATTGCTGGTGTTGGTAGGCTTTTTCTTCTTTTTGGTCGACGACCGCGAGGGCGGCTGCGGCGTTGGGGTGCTGGCGACCACGCCTCCCGATTTCTTGTCGAGGGAGACTTCGACCGGCACATCCTGGCTGTCGCCGACGGTGATCTGGGTGTTGTAGGGCTGATACCCCGCGGCTGTCACCTCGACCTCGTAGGTCCCGATCGACAGGGGGTAGACCATCGGTGCATCACCAACCGATTTGCCATCGATCCAGATCTTGGCGCCCGAGGGCACGGTGTTGACGGTGATAAACCCGTACTTGCCCGCTGGCGGTGTCCGCCCGCCAAAGAATTCCTTGATCTTGTTGCGCGCCTCGACGTTGGTCGGGTCGAGCTCGAAGGCGGCCTGGTACTGGGCGAGCGCCTTGCTTGTATCGCCACTTTGTTCGAACTCGCGGGCACGGGCCAGGGTTTCAAACACGGAGATCCGGGTGCGTTGCTCGGCGACTGCTGCCGACAACCCAGCTGCGTTGAGGGCGGCTTCGTTGGTGTCGAGAACTTCCTTGGCCTGGCTGACCTGGCCGCGGTCGATAAGCCCGCGGGCCTCGTCGAGTTTGGCCTGGGGATTGGCCGCGTCCCCCCCGTTGTTGTTGGCTGCGACCGGACCCGCGGTCGTGCCCGGTTGTGGCTCGGGGGTCTTGTCCTTGCCAAACAGGATGAAGGCGACGAGTGCCACCGCAACGACGCCAAGCGCGAGCATCACGGGCGTTTCGTTTTTCTTGCGCACGTGGACGACCCGATTGCCGTCCTGATCGATCGTGGTGGCGGTCACGGTGTGGCCCTGGGCCTCGAGCTCACGCCTTTGTGAATCGGTCAACGCCGTACCGGGGGCCGGGATGGGTGGCACCCCAACGGGTACCCGGGTCGACGGGGTCGACGGGGCCTCCCGCGGTGTGCGGGGAAAACTCCCGACCTGGATATCCTCGGGTTTGGGGACATGCTCCTCAACCGCGTCGGGCTCGAGTTCTTCGATCTCGGGCTCGGGCGGGCGCGCGGCCTTTGGCACCGCACGCGGCAGGCGGAACATCGAAAACGGAACCTGGTCGATCAGACCTTCGACCACTTCGTTGGCGTCGCTCGGCCGGTTGTCGCGTTTTTTCTTGAGGCAGCGGCCGATCAGCTCGACCACGCCGTCGGGCACCTTGTGGCCCTCGGGCAGGAGGTTGGCCAGGGGCTCCGGTTTTTCGTGTACATGCTTATACAACACCGAGGCATCATTGTCGGCTTCAAACGGCATGACGCCCGAGAGCATGTAGTAAAACAGGATACCGACTGCATATACATCGACACGCTGGTCGGCCCGCTCGCCCTGGATCTGCTCGGGCGACAGGCACTGCGGCGTGCCCAACACGTTTTGCTTGGTGATGTCCGAAGAGCCAGAAACCAGTTTGGCCAGGCCGAAGTCGAGAATCTTGACGTAGTTGGCCCGGCCCTGGCGCTCGCACAACATGATGTTGGACGGCTTGATGTCGCGGTGGATGATCCCGCGGGAGTGGGCCTCGCCTAGGCCCTTGAGTACCTGGGCGGCGACCGGCACAAACTCGTTGAGCTCCAACCGGCCCTTGCGTTTGACAAACTGACCAAGGGTTTCGCCCTCGACCAACTCCATGACGATAAAGGCCCGGCCTTCGACGTTGCCGAAGTCGAGGATGGTCACGATGTTGGGATGCTGCAGGCTGCTGAGCCCCGAAGCCTCGCGCTCGAAGCGGGCGAGGGCCTCGGGATCACCGACCCAATCGGGTGCGAGGATCTTGATGACAACCTTGCGGCGGACATCGAGTTGCAGCGCCCGATAGACAACCCCCATGCCCCCGCGACCGAGTCGGCGTTCGATGCTGTATCGGCCCGCGAACGTGCTCCCAATCAGTGGATCGTTGTGCCTTTGATTGTTGGGTTTGGTCATGACGCGTCGGCTAGACGCTATCACAAACAAGGGGCTGTGCGCCCGTCTTCGGCACCGAGGTAGTGATGCGTACAATCGCCCCTGAGGGTCGAAGCCGTCAACAAGACTTCGCTTCGGCAAGTTCAGATCACACGTTCAGGTCGTGCGTACAACGGACACCAGATCCGCAACCGAGTCGTTGTCCACAACCCCCAACCATCGCGTGACCCTACAATCACCGCGGTGCTCGACGCCCGTGCCAACGAGCCGCTCGAGGGCTCGCTCGTCAGAAAAACCACGCGTTCACCGCAACGCAATACTGCAAAATTCGCGAGCGAAGACTTCACCCATCGCCACAGATGTGTGCATAATCCGCCCGTGCCGGAATTGAGTTTTGCGAAGAACGTCCGATCTCTCCTCAAAGGGTGCCGTAGCGTGCTTGTCGTTGCGGCCCAGGATCGGTTTAAAAGCCGTAAGTTTCCCGACATCCTGCCAGAAGCGGCGCAAGCAACCGTTGTCGCACTCGCCAAAGATGTGAGCCCAGGTGACATGGGAGCAACAGCGAGTTCCCTCAACGCCGCAGCGCCACGCAAAGTGGCCGTGGGGGTCCTTCCCAATGCTGGCTCCCGCTACAACAGCGCAGCCCGGGCCGAAGCGATCCGCAGGGTCGTCGCCGGTGCGAGCCATGCCGCCGAAGGCAAAATCGGTGTCCTCCTTGTGCTCGAGGACGAGTCGCACGTGCTTTCGGCATGCAACGCTGTGGGGCGGGCCTTCCCGCGGTACAACCGCAAAAACAGTGCACCGGCCAACCGCAAGGTCGAGGTACTGGCCGTCGATGCCAAGGGCGAGGTGCTCACCGCCTCCAAGGTTGTTCGCACGACCGTGCAAGCCACCCGCGACTCGCAGGAATTGGTCGACACCCCGCCAACCGACCTCAACCCGGCGACCTACGGCAAGCGGATCCGCGAGCTTCTCAAGGGTCTGCCGCGGGTCAAGATCAAGGAGATCGTTGGCAATGCACTGGTCAAACAGGGGATGATGGGCATTCACTCGGTCGGACGTGCGGCCGAGGATGCCCCGCGCATGGTGATCGCCACCTATACCCCACCCCGCGGCAAGGGCAGCGGCAAACACATCGCCCTTGTCGGCAAGGGCGTCACCTACGACACCGGTGGTCTCAACCTCAAGATCAGCGGCAACATGTCGAAAATGAAGTGCGACATGGGCGGCTCGGCAGCCGTCCTCGGGGCGTTTCGCGTGCTCGCCGCAAACAGTTGCCCGCACAAACTCAGCCTGCTGATGTGCCTGGCAGAAAACGCGATCGGCCCAGGCTCGTATAAGCCCGACGATATCTTGCTGATGCACTCGGGCAAGACCGTCGAGATCAACAACACCGATGCCGAGGGCCGACTGCTGCTCGCGGACGGGGTGAGCTATGCCTCCCGCGACCTCAAGGCCGACATCGTGTTCGACGCCGCCACACTTACGGGTGCGCAGATGATCTCGACCGGCCTGCTCCACGCCGCGGTCGTCAGCAACGACGAAGACCTCGAAAAAATCGTCCAAGCTGCCGGTACGATCTCCGGTGACCTCGCCCACCCGCTACCGTTTGCCCCGGAATTTTTCCGCAGCGAGTTCCACAGCGAAGTCGCCGATATGTGCAACTCGGTCCGCAACCGCATGAACGCACAATCGGCCTGCGCCGCCCAGTTTGTGTACGCACAAATGGAGGACACCGACGCCAAGTGGGTTCACATCGACCTCGCCGGGCCGGCATTTCCCAAGATGCGGGCGACCGGATTTGGCGTGGCCCTGATCTCGGAAGCTATCCGCAACATCTAGTCGCGCGCTCGTTGTACACGCATCTTACGCCCGCTCCCGCAGCGGGCGTTTTTCTTTGGTTGTCCGTTATCGGGGAGGGGCAGCAAAAACCGCGCAGATCCAACGCGGGTCACCGGCACTCGATGCAGATGCATCAATTGGCGATGCCGAGCCCAACCGCCGACGCGAATTTGACGGTTTTGCCCACTGACGGGCGGGACAGACCAGGCGCGACCCCTGGCCCCACGATTCGCGCGGGTGAACGCGGTGTTTTCCCTGCCGGCGACCCCGTGAGCCACCATTTTTCGCTACTCTCCCGGCGAGGACTCGATGGCGGACTACAACCTTCCCGACGATTGGGCGCAGGCCCTTGGCCCCGAACTCGAAAAACCCTACTTTCAGCGGCTCAAACAATTTGTCGCCGACGAGCGGGCCAAACACGAAGTATTCCCCCCACCCGAGGATGTGTTTCAGGCGTTTGAGCTCGTCCCCTACAACGAGGTCAGAGTTGTCATCTTGGGGCAAGACCCGTACCACGACAACGGCCAGGCCCATGGGCTGTGCTTCTCGGTGCGCCCGGGGATCAAAGTGCCGCCGTCGCTTGTCAACATGTACAAGGAGTTAGAGGCGGACCTCGGGCACCCCCGCCCCAACCACGGTTACCTCGTCGACTGGGCCAAGCAGGGCATCTTGATGATCAACGCAGTCTTGACCGTGCGGGCCCACAAGGCCAACTCACACAAGGGCAAGGGCTGGGAAAAGTTCACCGACGCTGTGATTCGGACGCTCAGCGCCGACCCACGACCGATTGTGTTTGTGCTGTGGGGTGGCTACGCCAAAAAGAAAATCAAGCTTATCGACACCGAGCAAAACGCGGTGCTCCTCGGTACCCACCCATCACCGCTGTCGGCCCGCAACGGATTTTTTGGCAGCAAACCCTTTTCAAAGATCAACGAGTTGCTCGAGGAACAGGGCCATAGGGACGGCGCCATCGACTGGCGTCTCAACGACATCTAAAACCAACACTCGACACCCGTACCAGCGCTCCACCATCGTGGCGAATAGCTGGCACGGGTGCCGAAATCTAATGTATGTTCAAGTACTAAGAAAGTTTGGCCACGAAGGTTTAAAGACGTCGTCGAGGGTTAATTCGGCAGGATCGGCTGGCGGATTGCTGCTCGCCGGCCGGTCGAAAAAATGCGGTCAAACGTGTCCTGGACATCGGTCGTCAGCTGCGTGGAGCGCCCGACGGCCGCCAGAAAACAGGTCTGTCCGCGCAGTGAAATCCGCCAGGTTTGGATAGGCCGGCCCCGGGTGACTTGGGCGACCAGCCGCGGATTGAGGGCCGAGGGATGTTCGGCGACGAGCGGTGCGAGTGCGGCGAGCTTGCTGTCGCTTCGACCGTCGTCGGCACCGAGGACAAACAACCCCTCACGGCTGGCGAGCACCATTTGGTCGAGTTGCTTTTGCCGCGCCATGTGCTTGAGATAGAGGCTAGCCGCCTCCCAGGGAATGGAGCTGCGCTCCGTCCGTCGTTCGATCATCTTTGGCTCCAATGTAGGCACAGGTAATCATATGTCGGCAAACTCGACCGTCGCAAAAAACTGGGGAAGATGGCGGGTTGTGACTGTGCCCGCGAGCGCGATGACACGCTTTTGAGTTTCTCGGCCACTAGCGCGTGAAACAGAGCCCTGGCTGAACAACGTAAGTACACACGCATCCCGCGCCCCTTCGCTAAGCTGGCTGTGGAACACCCCCACCCACAAGAAGGACAAGCTGTGAAATCTACACGAGGTCAACTCACCTTTAACTTTGCACTCAAAGTCCCGAACGAAAAAGCCGCAGAGGTCCAAGCTGTCATCCAGACCCATGCACGGTTCATGCGGGAGCACCACAGCCTAGAGGGAGGCGACAAGATTCATCTCGTTGACTACCACGTTGTCCGGGCTGATGAGCTCAACAACCCCGCAGATCCATCACAGGGAACAACTGGAAACGTGTTGTTCTGCATCAACGAGATCTATGTAGCTCCCGAGGGTTTGCAACGCCACTTCGAGGCGGCGGCGACGTGGCCCGAGTTTGGCCAGTTTCTCGAGACGCTGCAGACCTTCGGCCAAGTCCTGGTGTCGGGCGGCGAAATTATCGAAACACTGTAGCCTGGCGTTGAGATAGATGTATCGACATTCAAGTCGGGCACCTCAGCGCACAAGCGACAGTCCCGGGCGCCCCTCGTAGGCATCCACATCGACATCGAGACCGCCGACATAAAGGTAGTCGAGCTGCTCACAGGCTCGCAACGCATCGAGCCCTGAGACCTGAGTCCGCTCGAGCCCGAGGCGCCGGAGTCCTGTGAGCCCGGCAAGCGCGGAGAGGTCGGCGACAGTCGTGTCCGCGAGGTAGAGCTCGCGCAAACTGGTGAGCCCGGCGAGCGGGCGTAAGTCCTCGACCGAAGATGCGTTGAGCCAAAGCTTTTGGAGCCCACGCAGGCTTACCAGGGGAGTGAGATCTTCGACAGGCGTATGCGCGAGCGCGAGTTCGGTGAGGTCGGTGAACGTTGCTAATACACTGAGGTCCGCAACGTTGGTGGCGCAGAGCGAGAGCGTCTGTAACTTCGTCGCTCCCGCGATTGGTTCGAGGTTTGCCACCTTTGTCCGCGAGGCGTTGAGCTTTCGCAGCCCGGTCGCGCCGGCGAGTGGGCCCAGGTCGCAAACAGACGTATCCTGAAAATCGAGATGTTCGAGACTGTCGGCACCGGCGAGCGGTTCGAGGCTAGAAATCTGTGAACGCCCGACGTTGGCCCACGTAAGTTTCGACGCACCCGCCAGCGGCGAAAGGTCGAAAACCGGCGTGCCCCACAGGTCGATCGTCTCGAGCTGATGCAGCCGAGCGAGTGCCGCGATGCTGTTGGTCTGGGTTCCACCGAGTTGCAGGGCACGCAGCCGGGTCATCCCGACAAGCGCATCGACCTGCGCAACCGGGCAACGCTGCAGCGACAGTCGTTCCATCTGTTCAAGCCCGCGTAGCGGTTCGATGTCGGAGACCTTGGTCGAGTGTAAGAACAGGGTCGTTAGGTTCACCAGCCCAGCGAGTGGTGAGACATCGGAGATCGGGCTAAACGTGACGTCGAGGGCTTCCAACTGGGTCATGTTGGCGAGCGGGGCGAGGTCGGATACCGTCGAAAACGGGAGCCCGAGCTCCCGCAATTCCGGTGCTCGAGCAAGGATCTCGAGGGCGTGGCGGGGCCCGAGGTGCTCGAAGCGTTGATGGCTCATGCGCACCCGTTGATGACGCGGGGGAAGCCGCGACCACAATGCGAGGGCGACCTCGCCCCAACATTCGAGCGGAAGCTCCGGGATCCGCAATCCTCCGAGCTCGTCGACAAAGATGATCGCGGTCAGCCGCTCGGTCACGTCGAGCGGGAGTGCCATGAGGGCGTCCACCCGCTCCGCTCCCTGCAGCCGTTTCAGTCTCGCTATGAGCTCATCGAGCATGGCTCCGAAGTCGCGCATGCCGTCGCGGCTGTCAAGCCATGGGAGTGCCCTGGCTGCGGGGCCAATCATCGTGTGCATACATATTTATCGGAGCGCGACTTCCGAGGGCAACCACAGTCGTCCCCGAAAGTCCCTCGCCTCATGTACGGACACAGGTGATTTCGCGTCGCTGCGCTACGGCCCGCGGGCTCGTCGCAAAGGCACAGGGTCGACAGCTTTGCCAGCTGCCAACCGAGTCACCACGCCTTGTCCACAACAAGAAACATGTAGGAGCAACCTGCTAGACCGCGTCGCTCACACTGGCAAAGTTAAAGCCCTCAACCACCAATGGCGGCACCACAACCACCGAGCCGCTGCGGGTCACCACGCGTTGGGGTTGGCCCACGGCCAGGGTGTTTTGCAGCAGCGTCACCGGGCTGTCGTTGTACCGCATGTTCTTGAGCGAGCGGTTGATCTTGCCGTTTTTGATCTCAAACGTGCCGTCGCGGGTTAGCCCGGTTGCCAAGATGGTCCGCGGGTCGAGCATGCGGTTGTACCAAAACCGGGTCACCAGCACGCCCGACTCGACCCCGCGCATGAGGTCGAGCAACGATTTAGTGGTTCCCTGCATATGCATCGAACCCGGGCCCGGTTGCGGCTGGGTCCCCTGCTTTTTGGCCCAATAGCGCGAGGTCGCCAGGGCGTTGAGTTTGCCCCGGCTGATCCACGTGACCCGGCCCCGCGGCTGACCATCGCCGGCATAGGGGCGCGAGGGGTGCAGGCGGTGGGTCGGGTCGCTGCGGATCGTCACACTCGGATGAAAGATGACCTCGCCCAGGCGATTGCCCCCACCGACCTTGGTGAAGAAGCTGCGGCCCTCGTCGGCACTGCGGGCACTAAGCGACCAATACAAAAAGCCGAGCAAATCGCCGACGGCCTGGGGCTCGAGCAACACGACGTAACGCCCGGGCTTGAGCTCGCTGGGGTTGGCCGACATCTCGGCCTTGTCGGCTGCCGACACCGCCACAGCCTCGGGGTCGAGCTCGCCGACCGAGCGATGGACAGCACCTGCCCAACCGCTGCCAGTACCGTCCTTGGTGCGACAGGTTTGGGTAACCTGGCAGTTGGTCTGGGTGTGAAACGCAAACAGCCCGGCAGAACTCGCCACCGCCTCGGCCTGCTCAGAGGCAATGACCAAACCGGCGGTCGTCAGTTTGCGCAGGTTCGCCGTGCGGATCATTTTGGTCGCGAGCTGGGCCCTGCCCTCGGCATTGAGCTTGGCCGTCTTGGCATCGTGGGCCGAGGTCTCGCCGGTTTCGTAGGTCTGGGCCGGCAGCACCGGCATGTATTCGGGGTCGACCGGCGAAAGTCGGCACAGCTCCTCGGCGCGGGCGACCAACTTCGACAGACCATCGGCACTGACGTTGTTGCCCGAGACCGAGGCCGTGCGCCCCCCCTGGCTCACCTCCACCCGAACCGACAGACTCTCGGTGTCGCCCGAGGTCGTCGCGTGGTTGTTGGCAAACCGCAGGTTGCTCTCGCGTTGCTCATGTACATGCACCAAAACCTCGGGCATGGACGCGGCTTTGAGCACCTGATCGGCGATCGACTTGAGGCGTTTGCGTGCGCGTTTACCCATGGCAGGCCCCCGTTTTCAGATGTAGATGCACCGACATGTTGTTGTGTACATGGGCCTTCACCGGTCACCTCCGGTGTTGAGAACGTTGACGGTAAATCGCGCCGGCGGGCAACCGTGACTCACGGCATTGACCTGGCCTGGCTCGCCCTTGCCATCTTGAAAGCTCCCGCCCAAACGATAGGTCCCCTCGCCGCCGAGCATGTCGCAGGACTGCCAAAACTCGGAGGTGTTCGACTGGTAGGCGACATCTCGCAGGGGCTGGGTGAGGCGACCGTTTTTGATCTCCCAAAAAAACTGACCGCCAAACTGGAAGTTGTAGCGCTGGTGGTCGATCGACCAGCTGCCGCGCCCGCTGATCAAGATCCCATCTTCGGTGGCGGCGATCAGGTCCTCGGTGGTGTAGCCCTCGCTGCCGGGTTGGAGGCTGATGTTGGGCATGCGTTGAAACGGTACGGTGCCGTAACTGTCGGCGTAGGAACAACCCCGGCTCTTGGACTCACCTATCCAACTGGCCTGGTCGCGGGTGGTCTGCCAGCCCACCAAAATCCCGTCTTTGACGATCGGCCACTTGCCCGCGGGGACAGCTTCGTCGTCCCACCCGGTCGTCGCCAGGCCACCGGCTTGGGTGCGGTCGGCGATCAGCTGAACGATGTCGGAGCCTATCCGGTAGCGGCCCGTCATTTCGGGTTTGAGAAAACTTGTACCTGCAAAATTTGCCTCGAGCCCACGGGCGCGATCGAGTTCGGTGGGGTGGCCGATACTCTCGTGAATCGTCAGCCACAGGTTGGTCGGGGCCAAAATCACCGCGCGCTTGCCCGGCTCGACTGGTTTGGCGTGGAGCTTTTGCACCGCCTCCTGGCCGATTTGCTTGGCCGTGCCGACAAAGTCAGCATCGCGGGCGTGCTCCCAGCCGGCGAGCATCGGCTGCACCTCGTGATCGCGGGAGGCAAACCGGCCGCGTTTACGATCGACGGCGGTCGCCGACAGTCCCGGCATCACGCGAAAAAACACCTGATGGACCGTCGACCCTTCGCTTGTCAGCAGCAACTTCTCCTCGCGCACCGCCAACGACTGCGCCCGCACATGGCGCACGCCCGGGACTTTGAGACAGGCTTGGGCGGCGTCGATCAAGTAGGCCGCCTTGTCCTTGAGCGGGACCGTAAACGGGTCGATCTCAAACGGCGACACCCAGCCCTTTTGAACCGCGGGGGTCGGCGCCAACTCGACCGGTGCCGGGAGCAACTTGGCGTTGCGCTTGGCCATGTCGACCGCCCGTTTGGCGACCTGGGCAACCGATTTTTTGTCGAGCCGCGGGGTTGCGGCAAAGCCCCAGGCACCGTCGGCGATCACCCGGACGCCGAGCCCATACTCCTCACTAAAGTTGGTGCCGGCGATGTGATCGTCGCGCACGCTCACGCGCTCGCGGGTCCACAGTACGAGGCGAACATCGGCATAGCTGGCCCCGGCTTTGGTCGCCACATCGAGGGCTTGGCGGGCAAAAACTTCGTCCCGCACGATCGTGCTCGCCCCCAACACGGCTTCGGCCTTGGTGTCGTTGATGGCCCGGTCAGGGGCCGGCTTGCGACTTCCCGGGGGAGCGGCCCACAGATGTCGGCTCGGGAGCAGGAGTCCGGCCGACGCGAGGCCACTGACGGCCATAAACTTGCGCCGAGAGCTGTGCATGCGCGCGGATGATACCGAAAATCGCCACGTGTTTCGGCAGCTTCGGTCTGCCCGGTCACAAACCGTCCGCAAGCTCCATGCATATACGCAAGCGGTAACGTGACCGCCGACCTGACGTTGAGCGTTATGCGCACGGAGTTGCTCCAACTGAGAACACATTGACCTACACATTTCTGGCGTTTGCCGGCAATTGCGTTCACACTCCGCGCGCCCGGACCCGATCCGGTCTCCCCCCCAACTTTCATCCAAACGAGTTCCAAAATGCGCAAAACATCCCTGCTGTTGATGGCCGCCCTCCTTGCCTCGGCAACAACCGCCTGCGACGACAAAGCCACCGACAAAGCCGCCGACAAAACCGCGAAGGCGGACGACAAAGCCAAACCCGAAGCCAAGACGGCTGAAAAACCGGCCGAAGCGCCCGCGACCGAAAAAGTCGACGACCGCGTCCTCGCCGACAGCGGCCTCGGCATCGGTGGCAAGTTCAAGGCGTTTGAGATCGTCAACTGCGACTCGGGCGACAAGTACTGCCAAGTCTGCAAGTTTGGCGGCAGCCCCAAGATCATGGCGGTCGGCACCATCGACGACCCCGAGTTCAAAAACGACATCCAAAACATCGACGCCCTCGTCAAAAAGTACGGCGAGGACAAGGTCAAAGCATTTGCCGTCATCACCGACATCAAAGACGGCAAAGCCGTGACTCCGATCGCCAACAAGGACGATCTTCAAGCCAAGGCCAAGGCCCTGCGGACCGAGCTCAATGTCTCGATCCCGGTTGTGATCCCGGCGGCCGAGGGCGAGAAGCCCAACGAGGCGTTCGACGGCTACTACAACATCACCAAAAGCCGGACCGTGATGTTCGCCGACGGCAAAAACGCAGTGCAGTACTCGGCTGTTGCACCCGCCGACCTCGCCGACCTGCACAAGGCCATCGAGGGCGTCATTGGCGGTGGTGACAAGCCCGCTGAGAAGACTGGTTAATCACCAACGTCCCAGACAACAAGGCCGGAGCCCACACGGGTTCCGGTTTTGTTTTGGTTTTGCCCGTTGGCGATGCACCGAACTTGACGGTGGAAATGCGAGCGCTTCCCTGTACACTGCGCCGGATGCCCGAGCCGGCAAAGCCGACCGACAAATCCAAGAGCGTGTCTGCGTCTGCTTCGGTTCGCCGCGCTGTCGGTCGCAAGTTGTTGGCTGAGCCGGGCAAGTTGTGGAGCGCACTGCCGATTGAGTGGCCGACCGCGACCGAGGCCGACCTCCTGGCCGAAGCTGCCGGCGATCGGGAAATTACCCAGCTGCCGGGCACGTTTTGGCGGTTTTTTTACACGGTTCGGCAACTGCTAGTGCAGCCGCGTCGCAGCTTTGCTCACGTGCACGAACCGGTCTCACACGGCGCTGTGCTCAAGTTTTTGGCGGGGATGCGCCTGCCGCTGTGGCTGGCCGCGATCGTCCCACTGGCGGCGACCCTCGGCAACGACCCCGCGCCACTCATCCTGCGCCCGGTACACGACGTACTCGACCCGCAACTCGTCTCGGCGGCATCGCTGTGGCTGTTGTTGATGATTCCGGTCGGGCTCCCGCTGCTCTACTTCGTCAGCGGCTTGACCACGCACGTCGCGCTCACGCTCACCGGTGGGGCACCGCGGTCGATCGCGGCGACGATGCGAGCAACCGGGTATGCCATGGCGGTTCCGCTGCTCGTCGTCGCGGTGCTCGACCTCCTCACCTACACCGACTTTGTCGAGGTCCCCGCAACCGCATACCTCGCCGGGCTTGCGGCCCTCGCGCTCATCTACATCCGCCAACTCGCCTACACGCTGTCGGGAACCCACAACATCTCGCTGGTTCGCTGTGTGTTTGTCGCCCTGGTCCCCGTGGCCGTGTTGGCCGGCCTCACATTCGCGCGCGGGTACCTGTTGCTCGTCGACTTCCCAGGTTGGTCGCCACACCTCGGTTCGCGGTACTTCGTTCCCTGACCACGTACCTTCCCAGGTTGGTCGCTCGGTTCGCGGTACTTCGTTCCCTGACCACGTACCCGGCGGACAGGGCGGTGCCAGCCGGATGGGGCGCACACGACACGCCTTCGGGGGCTTCACAAACACTGCGGTTGCGTCCTACCCTACGTCAGTGACTTCCAGTCGCAACTGCCTGCGCCCCGTTCTCATTGGCCTCGCGCTCGTGCTCGCGGGCAATTGGGCATGCACGCAAACGTCGGGGCCGCCGCGTCACTACGACGACCCCAAACACATGATCGAGGTCTTCGACGACAAAGAGCGCGACGCGTGGACCAAACCCGACCAGGTGATTCGGGCCCTGCAAATCGACAATGCCGAAGCATTGATCGCCGACATCGGTGCCGGGTCGGGCTACTTCTCGTGGCGACTTGCCCGCGAAGTGCCGGGTGGCAAGGTCTACGCGGTCGACATCGACGATACATTTCGCGAGCACATCGAGTCCAACCGCGAGGGCTGGGGAACCCCCAACATCGAACCCCACCTCGCGTTCTTCGACGACCCCGCCCTCCCCGAGCAGGCCCTCGACATCATTTTTATGTCGAACACCTACTCCTATATCCGCGATCGCGTTAGCTACCTCGAAAAGATCCGCACGGCGCTCAAGCCCGGTGGCACCCTGGTGCTCATCAGCTTTAAACCCGAAAGCGACGCACCCCCTGAAATCGCCCCTGAGACCAAGTACCGGGTGCCCAAACAAACCGCACTGGCCGAGCTCAAACAGGCGGGATTTGTGCTGGAACGCGAAGAGACGTTTTTGCCGTACCAGTACTTTTTGATCCTCAAGGTGCCGTAGCCGGCAACAAAACCGTCGACCCGTAGGTGACGGTGTGCCCTCGGCCACTGCGAGTTGTCGACGACACCGGCAGGCTGCATCGAGACGGACATCTTTGTCCGTCCGAGCAGCGAAGTTGAGTCGCGCATGTACGCAACGGCCCCTAGGCAATCCGAGCAACCACAGCAACCTGAACAATCAACGTCCGGACAACCTGAGCAGGCCCAGTCCGAGCAGGCCCCGTCCGAGTACGCAAAACACGAGCAAGCCTATCGCCGCGCGCTTGGCCATCTCGCCACCGAGCAGGCCCAGCGCGGCTCGTTTGGCGGCGAGGTCGTGTGGAACACCATGCTCATCTCACAATATGTGATGATGCAATTTGTTTTGGGGCGGCCGATCGCGCCCGCGCGCCGCGAACACATTCTCACCGCCTACCGCCAACAACAGATGGAGGACGGTGGCTTTGCCATGCATCGGCAAAGCGGCAGCTATCTGTTTCACACAACCCTTGCATACACATCTATGCGATTGCTCGGTGTCTCGCCCGACGACCCGCTCGCCAGCCGTGCACGCCGCTGGATCCTTGGGCACGGGGGCGTTCCCCAACTGCCAGCCTGGGGTCGGGTGTGGATGGCCCTGCTCGGGCTCCACCCGTGGGAAGCGATTCACGCGATTGTGCCTGAGCTGTGGCTATTGCCCCATGCTTCGCCGGCCCACCCGCGAAAATTGTATTGCCACATGCGGCTCATTTACCTGGGGTTGTCGTACCTCCACGGTGCCCGCATGACGGCACCAAAGACCGCGGTCGTCGAGGCGTTGCGCCGCGAGCTGTTTCCGGGCGGCTACGACCCCAAGCAGTTCAAACCCGACCAGGTTGCCACCACCGACCTGTTTGAAGACCCAGGCGTGCTGCTCAAGGGCGCGTTTGGTCTGCTCAAGACCGCCGATCGACTCACACCCGGCTGGTTGCGCAAACAGGCCCTGCGCACGGCGATCGACCACATGTTGTTTGAGCTGCGCAGTACCGACTACGTGTGCCTGAGCCCCGTCAACGGCATGTTGTTTTGCCTCGCGCTCCACCACCAAAGCCCACAGCACCCCGAGCTCGAGCGTGCACTTGCCGGGCTCGAGTACTGGGTTTGGGAGGACGACACCGAGGGCATGCGCATTGCCGGAGCGCGCAGCGATATTTGGGACACGAGCTTTTTGTTGCAGGCCTTGAGTGAGGGGCCCAGCGATGCCAATGCAAATACAATGAAAGCCCGGGCGCGGACCTGGCTTGCCTCCGCCCAAATGATCGCTGATATCCCCAACGGTCGGGCATACCACCGGGCTCCGGCCCGCGGAGGTTGGGGGTTTGCCGACGAGCACCATCCCTGGCCGGTGAGCGATTGTACGGCCGAGGCACTCGAGGCCCTGCTGGCGAACGAGCATCCGCTGCCTCGCGAGCGGGTACTGTGGGCCCTCGAGTTTATTCTCGCCCGGCAAAACCCCGACGGTGGGTTTGGCTCGTACGAGGCCCGGCGCGGCAGCGACATCCTCCGCCATTTCAACCCCTCCGAGCTCTACGGCAGCTGCATGATCGAGGGTAGTTACGTCGAGTGCACCGGCAGCTGCCTGCGCGGGCTGGCAAGCGCCCGCCACCACCTCGGTGCGGACCTTCCGGCACCGATGCACGCCCGCATTGAAAAGGCGATTGTCCGCGGCACCCGGCTATTGTTGCACAGTCAACATAAAAGCGGCGGCTGGGCAGGGTTTTGGGGCATTCACTTTACCTACGGAACATTTTTCGTCGTCTCCGGGTTGCGGGCTGCCGGTCTCCCAGTCCAACACGATGCGTTCGCAGCGGCCACCCGGTTTTTGCTCGCCAGCCAGCGACCCGACGGTGGCTGGGGAGAGAGTTTTCGCGGTCTCCACCGCGGCGAGCCTGTCCAGCTTGCCCCCCAACAACCGAGTTCGGTCGTCCAAACCGCGTGGGCCCTGCTCACGCTGCTCGACCTGCGTCACGACCAGCCGGCAACCGCTCAGGCGATCGAACGGGGCCTCGCATTTTTGTGTCGAAACCAGCAAGCCGACGGCTCGTGGCCACGCGAACCGGCAAGCGGAGTGTTTTTTAAAACTGCGGTGCTCGACTACAAGTTGTATCGACAAATATTTCCCGCATGGGCACTTGCCCGGGCACTCGCGCGGACCTAGCGACTCGGCTTGCCCCATCGGGAACTTGTACGCACTGCTTCGCTAGAGCTCTGAGTCGATCGAGTCCTCGGTTTCGACCGGCTCGATCTTCTCAACACTCACACGGATCACATGACGGGCATCGGCGGCCAGCACCTTAAACCGCAGCCGTTCCCACACAAACACGGAGCCTGCAACGGGGATTTGCCCGGCGAGGCGCGTGAGTAGGTCGCCAATGCTGTCGACCCCCTCCATCTCCTCGGCGACCTCGGTGGTCACGAGCTCCTCCTCGACCCGCGTGAGCGAGTCCTGGCCCTCAAAGAAGAACAAACCGCCCTGGTTGTTGGCCGCCAGTGGAGCCCGATCAGTCTCGTCGAAGATCTGGCCGACAATCTGCTCGAGCACATCCTCGAGCGTGACAACCCCAACTGTGTCACCAGCATCGTCGACGACAATGCCTAGGTGAACCCGTTGCTCCTTAAACCGTTGCAACAAATCATGTAGACGCAACGATTCGCTGATGAACACCGGCGGCCGCAGGATTCGCGCGATACTCTCGTCGGGACCCAGGCCAACCAACTGTTTGATATGCAAGATTCCCTTGATGTTGTCGAGGTTACCCTCGTACACCGGTAGCCGGCTGTGGCCTGAGCGGGCCGCCACCTGGCTGACTTGTTTAACACCCCAGCTCAGATCGACCGCCGTGACCTTGTCGACCGGAATCAAGATGTCGCGGACGATCTTGTCCTCAAACCGGACAATGCCCTGCAACAGTGCCGCCTGTTCTGCGGCGATCGACCCCTCGCGGCGACCGACCTTGACCAGGTAGCCAATCTCGTCGGTCGTCACCCGGTTGAGCGGGCTGAGGCTCTGGTCGCCAACTAACCGGCGCACGATAAAGTTGGTGATTTTGGTCAACAGCCACAGAGCCGGCGCCATGATTTTGCTGAGCACCCGCAGGACTGCTAGGGCTGGCATGGCGAGCTTTTCAGCGTGGGCCCGACCAACCGCCTTCGGCGTAATTTCGCCAAAGATCAGCAGCAAAACAGTCGTCACAAACACCGCGGTTGCCACCGCATATTCGCCATACGGGCCGCCACCAAAGTGCCGCAGCGCAATCGCGGTTACGAGGGCACCCATGAGCGTGTTGGTGATGTTGTTGCCCACCAAAATCGTCGACAACACCCGCACAGGCTGCCGTACCCACATCGCCATGAGGGTGGAACCGCGCCCGCCTGCTTCGACAACTCGTCGTGCCCGGCGATCATCGAGACTCGTCACCGCGGTCTCGGAGCCGGAAAAAAACATACTCCCTATCAGGCAGAGGAATACGATTAGCACCTCGAGGGTGTCGGTATCGTCCATGTCGGTCCGGTTGTTGTCTCACCAGTTGCCCCGGTGCGCAAGCAAACCTCGGCGCTCGCGGTTCGGGGTGCGTCATTCCGTGCGGCTAACTCTCTGAAATTTCGTATTGAACGGCGCTGGCCACACTCGCAACCGCGCAAAACCCGTGAGTCGCAAACCTCGCAGTCGAACTACGACATCTGCGCAAGTTGTTGCCCGAGAAAACTCGCCAGGGCCTGTGTTCGCCGCAGCAAGCTCGACAGGCTGCTCCACTCCTGCACCCGGTGGAAGTACTGGCCGTAGGGCCCTAGCCCATCGATGCATGGCACGCCTAGGCCCGCGAGGAGGTTGGCATCGGACCCCCCACCCTGCAACGGCGCGGCGCCAACCTTCAACCCCGCAGCGATCGCGTGGGGCTCGTAGGCTTCGCGCAGTTTGTGATTGCCGGGTGTCGGTTCCATCGGCGGACGCGTCACCCCGCCCGAAAGCTCAAACTTCGCCTGGCGCAGGCGCTCGACCACATCGCTCGCTCCGGCGAACGGATCGGCAACCATCGCCCGCAACTTGGCGACGACCTCGTCCGCAGCCGCTGCGGTTTCAAACCGGGTATCGATCGTCATCTGCGCCTGCTCAGGTACAGTGTTCTTTGCCGTCCCTCCACTGATCAGCCCAACATTGGCGGTCACCCCGGTTTCGTAGTTGGTCAGGGCTTCGACCCGGGGTACTAAATATGTAAGTGCATGGATTGCATTGATCCCGGCGGCGTGGTCATTGCCGGCGTGCGCAGCCCGGCCGGTGACATCGACCTTAAACATGCCGCCCCCCTTGCGCGCGACCACGATCTTGTCCTCGGTGCGGCCGGCCTCAAACACCAGCGCACCGGTCAACTGTGGCGCAAGCTCGCGGTAGAGGTCGCGGCTACTCGGCGAGCCGACCTCTTCGTCGGACACCACGATAAGTCGCAGCGGTAATTTTGCACATGCACCTGGAGCGACCTTCTCGAGTGCTTGCAGGGCAAAAAACATGGCACTCAGGCCCGACTTCATGTCGAGCACCCCGGGCCCGCGAACGATATCGCCGGGGTTACCATCGCCATCAGTATCGCGCTCAAACGCTAAAAAACCGAGGCTACGGGGAAAAACGGTATCGATGTGCCCGACCAGTGCCAGGCTCTTTGCCCCGTTGGCTGCGGCCGGTGTGGCATACACACGATGGTCGGCAAATTGCCCCCCGCTGTCGGGTATTTTTGCACATGCAAGTCCGAGCGCAGCAGCCTTGGCATCGACCAAGGTGGCCGCAACTTCGACATCCTCACGGGCATAGGTATGGCTCGGTTGGTCGACCAAACGACGAAACCACGGGACCTGCTCCGTCTCAAACGCGGCGGCGACTGCCTCAAACAACTTTGCCTGCATGCCCCGGTGTACCACGGGCAGCCCAAGCTGTCCGCCACTGTCTCGTCCGCCCTATGGCCTAAAAAGTGCACATACACGCTACCTGGTGCTCATCACGTCGGCGCTCGCCAGCAGGAGGCAAACCCGCTACGCCCGATGCCAGCGCATCAGCAGGGCAGGCGACAACGCGGTTGAGCTAGGCCTCGGCAGCTGGTCTAGGCGATGAGGGTCGTCCCCGCGCTCCCGGGGTTTGCCAAATCGGCGACAAAGCCCTCGGCCCCCAAAATGTGCACGGCCCGTAGGCCACGGGAAAGCTGTTTGAGTGCCTCCTCGACCTTGGGAATCATACCGCCCACAATCACCCCTTCGGCGATCGCCTGACGGGCCTCGCTGGCCGTCAACCTCGGCAATCTCGTGGTCGGGTCGTCCTTGTCGCGCAGCACCCCGGGGACGCCGGTGATCAAATACAGGTCATCGGCCGCCAACGCACCGGCCAGCGCGGTCGAGATTGTATCTGCATTGATATTGTAAACCGCACCGGCGGCATCGATACCCAGGGTGTTGACCACCGGCATGTACCCGCCGGCGAGCAGATGGGTAATCACCCCGGTACGGATCTCGACAACATCGCCGACGAACCCAAAATCAACCGGTTTTCCATCGCTGCCCGAAACCACCTTGGGGGGGCGACGCACGGCCGAAACCAGGCCATCGCTCACCCCACTCAAGCCGACCGCTTGGGGTATCCCGGCGGCACGGCTGGCCGCCACGACATCGACGTTGACCGCACCGGCGAGCACGTATTTCATCACCTCCAAGGTTGCGGCATCGGTCACCCTTCGCCCGCCTACCTTGGTTGGCGTGAGGCCCAAACGGCTCGAAAGCGCATTGGCCTGGGGCCCTCCGCCGTGGCACAAAACAACACGGGCACCGGCTGCAAGCTGCCCGCGAACCGCCGCAAGCACGCTGGCGAGCGACTGTTGGTCGGCGACCACATCGCCACCAAACTTGACCACCAAAGTACGTGTAGAGTCAACGTTTGCTGCCATGTTTGAGCCTCCGAGCTAGGGCCACAGGGCCGGTTGGTCAATCCCGGTGCGCTCGGGTAGCCCGAACATCAAGTTCATCGACGACACGCCCTGCCCGGCCCCACCTTTGACAAGGTTGTCGAGGGCCGTCGTCACCACCAGCTGGCGCCGGCCCGTCGCCGGGTCGACCTCGCCAAATGTCCACGACAACTCGGCAAACATGCTGCCCTTAACATCGACAACCTCGGCCTGGCGCCCGCCATCGCCGAGCACCCGGACAAACCCGTCGCCGGGGTAAAACTCATGCATCCACGCAGCGACCTGCTCCCGCGTCACGGCAGCATCGATCTCAACAAAGCTATTGGCCAAAATCCCGCGGACCAGGGGTGCCGAAACCGGAACAAACTGCAGGGTAAATGCCGGCTCGTGCCCGTGCTTACGCGCCGCGTCCCGCAGGGTTTGCTCGATCTCCGGGGTGTGTTGGTGGGCCAGTGGCTTGTAGATCTTGAGGTTGCTCGCCCGCAGCGGATGGTGGGTACCGGCCTTGGCGTAGGCACCGGACCCCGAAGAACCTGTACATGCAACCGTGTGGATCGGGCCCCGCAGCGCCCCCGCGGCGGCGAGTGGCAACATCCCCAGGGCGATCGTCGTGGCAAAGCAACCGGGCGAAGCCACCCGCGTAGCGCCGGCAAGGGCCTCGCGGTGGAGCTCGGGCAGGCCGTAGACAAACGTGCCGAGCAGGTGCGGATGTGGGTGGGGCCCACCGTAGAAACTTGTATAGTCATCGGCGCTGCGCAGGCGAAAGTCCCCCGACAGGTCAACGACCCGGGCCGCAATGGTTTCGATCTCCGGGGCAAATGTCGCGCTGACCTTGTGCGGCAGTGCTAGGAACACAACATCCATCCCCGCGGCCGCGTCGGTCAGCGACATTTTTTCGTAGGTCAGGCCGGTCGCCGAGAGGTTGCGGTGGACCGCCTCAAGCGGCTCGTCGACATGGTCGATGCTGGTCACGCGACACAACTCGACCCGGGGGTGGGCGAGCAACAAACGGATCAATTCGGCACCGCCGTAGCCAGTTCCACCAACGACCACAGCGCGGATTTGTTCGGGAGTCTTCGGAGCAGTCACCAGCGGATTGTTTCTCGAGAGGCAACGGCAAACCATCGCGCGTCCCCGCGCGAGACGGCTCATGACAATCTTGTCAGGGTCCAAAAACGGCTGCCGGACCACCCCGACATCCGAGTCATAGTTTCTAGGATGTCTCCAGCAAAGCCATGTGTTCGGAAGGCATCAATTCAAATATTTTCAACATTTTATCAATCAGGCACGAGTTGTGCTTTAGATACGGGCATCCACCGCTGGTGGAACTTGCCAAACTTTCTTTTCTTGGTCTTGCTTTACCTGTCCGTTTCCTAGCCTGACCTACCTTATCGACTTAGCTCACTTAGCTTGTAACTATCTATTTCCGCACGAACCCGTGGGCATCACGCCGGTACTGCGAACGAAAACTTAACTGGGGGGGGACCCGAGCGCGCTTGGTCAGCAGCTCGGGTTTCCGTTTTGGTTGGCAACCAAATTTGGTCCCGGAACATCGGCCCTGCCGTCTGCCGCGACCATAGGCCCCCAACACTCGTCTGGCCCAAGCCACATAGATATGCCTATACATCTAGTTGAGGCCCTCACAAACATGGGTGCGACACAACACCCCGGGCCTGGCCAACGTGTTTGCGGTATGCTCAGCCCGTGAGCGAACGTCCAAGCCCCACCGCACTCGCCCTCCTGCTGGGGGGCTGTTTTGGTCTCGCTGGCGTTGCCGCGGGGGCGTTTGGTGCCCACGGGCTGCGCGACAGTGTATCTGCAAGGGATCTCGAAATCTGGCAAACGGCGGCCGCCTATCAACAACTGCACGCCGCCGTTTTGATTGCCTGTGCCGGTCTCGGCCAACTCACCAAACCCGGGCAACTCCGGCTCATCGTCGGTCTGTTTGCCATCGGCATCACTGTGTTTTCGGGCACCCTTTACACGATCGTTCTCGGTGGGCCGCGGTGGCTGGGAGCTATCACACCACTTGGCGGTCTGACGTTGATGGCCGGGTGGGCCGTCCTCATTCTCGCGGGAATCCGCCGGGTCCGAGGGTGAGCGGCGCTAGCCTACAGTTCGTGGACACTCAAGGTCGGCAATTCGCTTGCCTGTACATGTGTTTTGTCGGCGCGAAAGTGCTGGTATGTTCGCGGCGATGCGGCTCCCCCTTCGCCACGCCCCCACCGGCCAAGATGCACCCCTTCGGCGGTGTGCCCACTTAGAGGCCCTTGCGGTTGCAGCCCTCGGGCTCCCGCTTGGCCCGGCAATGGAGCTGGTGACGGCCCGACGCTCGCGCGGACGCTACGGCAATGCGCTGCAATGGCACTTTGGCCTCGACACCCACGACGGCCTCCCACAGCTCGACTGGGAAGACCGCATCGAAATCAAAATGCTGACCGTGTGGCGGCAACAGGCTGGGAAAATTCGATGTGACAAACTCAAGGTTTGCGACCAACAACTCGACCCCTGGCACAAGCTCTCCAATGTGTTGTGGGTGCTGGTCGATCGGGTTACGCGGGTTGTTGTTGGTTCGCGCCTCACCCATCTCGCGGGCCCGATGCGCGAGCGACTCGAACGCTGCTGGGGGCAAGACCCGCACTTTGACAACCCGGTGATGTTTGTCGAGGCCCGCGAACAGGACGGTCGCCAGGCGCCGGCATATTACCTTGCGGCCAGGTGGTTTCGCGAGGAGGGCATCTTGCCCGAGTCGCTCCCGGGCGTGTATCGCTACGACGCCAAGTGGTTTCGTGAGTCCCGCCACCAACACGGCCGCAAGCTCGACCCACTCGTCGCACTGTGGCGCCCCGGCGAGCGCGAGCTTGCCTGTCCACGCTGCCAAGGGCGGTTGCTGGTCGAACCCGACCGGGTCGCAAAAAACGGTTGGGCACCGGCCAAACACACCATGCCCCTGGGCGACGCCTGTGCGCTGAGAGGCCACTTAGTTGTTGATGCAACAAAACTCCCGCTCGACAACCACCATCCCTACCGCAGTGAGCTAGAAGCCGGCATCGAGCGCAGGGTCGCCGCCGAGCAGGTGTGGCGCCTGGCCGACCGGGTGATCGAACCCGAGGACCACCTCCACTAACCGTACGGTGAGACGGGCTCGGGCAAGTTGGCCAACACCGGCAGGTCTGGCAACCGAATCTCAAGGGCACGTGCCAGTAACGGAGCTATTCACCGTTCTTTGTGCAGCCCTCGTACATGTAGCGGCAATGACATAAGCGAGGTCGTGCTCGACGAGCAGTCACAAGATGACAACCGGGACCACCCATGATCCATCACGACGCCCAAAAACCAGCTGTCAGCTCGACACAACGACGGCTACGGAACTGAGACTGTCCTTGTCGTTACACCGTCGGTGTGGACAACGAGCCCGTATCGCTCGGTGCACCTATGGCGTGGTCGGCCCGGGTCGTCGCTAAAACCCGATGGCCACCTCCGTGGTGGTTGCACCGCAACGGACTGAGACTGTCCTTGTCGCGACACCATCGGTGTGGACAACGAGCCCGTATCGCTCGGTGCACCTATGGCGTGGTCGTTTGGTTTGCACCGCACCGAACGGGCCTTCGAGTCCGAAGAGCCCCTCGACGGCGTCTTGGATTTAGAGGCGCGAGTAGGTCGGAGCTTCTTCCCAGCGGGTGACAGCCGTCTCGCGTCGGGTTTTGGGAAAGAGCGGCAAGAGCTAGTCAAGCACACCCGGTAAAGGCGGCGGAAGGTCATCGTCCTCGTCGGGCGCCGGGTTTTCCCCCAGCGAATCGCCCTCCTCACGTTCGTCCCCCGGGGGCGGATCGGCTGGGAGTTCCTCCTCGTCGCCGTAGAGGTCGAGCAGGGCATCGCCAGGCGCCTTGGCTGCCGGTTCGGCGACATCGACCGGCTCGGTCCCGGCCACGAAATACTCCTCGAGTACCGAGTCGGCCGGTGGCGGTGCCATGGTCCCATCTGGCTGCTCGAGTAGCCCCGGGGCGAGCAGGCCAGACTCGCGATCGATTGTACGTACAAGGACAGAGGCCGGCGGTGTAAAGGCGAGCGGGGGCTGTTCGCCCTCGGCGGCCTGCATCGCTGCCAGCCAGATCGGCAACGCCGTCTTGCCCCCCGACTCCTTGCGCCCGAGCGGTTTGGGCGTGTCAAACCCGACCCAGGCAACGGCGACATGGCGGGGGGTGAACCCGGCAAACCAGGCATCACGAACCTCCGAGGCAGTTCCGGTTTTACCGGCGACCGGCCTACCTAATTTTTTGGCCCCACGCCCGGTCCCCTCTTCGACCACCGAGGTCATCATACTTGTCAATACAAATACAACGTCCTCGCGCAGGCTCTGCTCTTCGGGCCGCTCAGGTGTCCACGTTTCGCGGCCCGGGACCTCGATGCTGCGGATCATGGTGGGTGGGATGCGCTTGCCACCGCGGGCCAAAGTTAGGTAACCGCCCATCAAGTCGTAGGGGGTTACCTCGCTCACCCCGAGGGCCAGCGCGAGGTTGTCGATCAGCTCGCCACGGATCCCCGCAGCCTTGGCAAATGCATGGACCGCCTCAACCCCGACAGTGTCGACAAGCTTGATGGCAATCGTGTTGACCGAATGGGTCAGGGCTGTGCGCAGGCGAATATCGCCGCGGTAGACGTCGACGTTGTAGTTGGTCGGCTTCCACTTCTCGTAGATTTCGGGGGAGTCTGAAACCAGGGTCGCAGCGGTGAACTTCTCGCTCAGCAGCGCAGCACCGTAGACAAATGGCTTGAACGAAGAGCCAGGTTGGCGTTTCGCGTCGAGCACCCGGTTGAACTCACCTCGCCCGTACGACCAACCCCCGATCATCGCCAGCACTTCTCCGGTTTCGACCTCGGTAACACACACCACGCCCTGGGGACCTGAGCCGATTTGACCACGCGCCCACGGTTGTTCCTCGCTCGCTAGCTGCGTCACCTGTACCCGCGTGAGGCCGCCAGCGGGGAACTGCTCTTCGAGCGTCGCCTCGGGCTCGTCATAACGCGACCCCTCCGGAATCGACACCCACACGCGATGCTCCCCTACTTGCATCGGCACATAATCCTTGCCCGGAGCTTCGAGCCCTTCGCGGGCAAGCACCACGCCGAGGTAATTTCCACCGACGGAGAGGCTCCCCTTGACCTTGGCCAACGCACGCTCTTGCCGTTTTTCAGACACGGGCTTGACCTTGTGGCCATAGCCCTGGCGCATGTCGAGGGCGATCAAGCCGTTGCGGACCGCCTCACGGGATTTTTGTTGTAGCTGCAAGTCAACCGTGGTCGTAACCGTGGCCCCCAGCCTATCGAGCTTGTCCGCTCCGTATACCTCTTCGAGCGTGCGGCGGGCGGCGTCGACAAACTCCTGGGCCCCGTCCACACTCACCGACTGCGGCGGATCGTCGAGGACCTCGAGCGGGGCTGCAATCGCATCTTCGGCCTCCTGCGCAGTTGCAAACCCGTGGCGAGCCATCTGTCGCAACACGTAGATCTGGCGGTTTTTGGCCCGCTCGCGGTCCTTGTAGGGCGAGCCCTTGCTCGGCGCCTTGGGCAGCGAAGCCAACATCGCAGCCTGGCCGACATTGATGTCCTCAACCCCAACACCAAAGTAGAACCGCGACGCTTCTTCGACCCCGTAACGACCGTGGCCAAAGTAAATCTCGTTGAGGTAGAGCTCTAAAATCTCCTGCTTGTTGAGCGCCTGCTCGAGCCGGCGGGCAAGCAAAATCTCCTGAATCTTGCGTTCAAATGTCCGCTCTGGGCTCAACAGAAAATTCTTGACGACCTGTTGGGTAATTGTAGATGCACCTTGGCGAATGGCACCGGCCTCGATGTTGCTGATCATCGCCCGCACCATGCCGACGTAATCCATCCCCTTGTGGTTGTAAAAATCGGCATCCTCGGCCGCTAAAAACGCGTGCACGACGTGGGTCGGCAACTCCTCAAACCCGACCATGGTCCGCCGCTCGGAGTAAAGCTCGCCGAGCACGGTGCCGTCGCGGGCGACGATTCGGGTGACCTGCTTGGGGCGATAGTCCCGGATCGCGGCGACATCGATCCCCTCGATCCCGCGCCCGTAATACCAAAACACACCGACGATGGTCGATGCAGCTGCAATGATTCCGAGAACCCCGAGAATCGTGCAGATGATCAGAATTTTGCGAACGAGCCGCCAGTTGAACGGTTTTTTGGGTTTGGGTGGCGCGACGGTTTTCGCCTGCGACGGCCCAGGCTTGTCAACGCTTGAGTCGCTTGAGGCAGGTTGTTTGAGAGCTTCCGGAGTTTGTCGGGTACCGGCTTTGACCTTGTCTTCAACCACAACGTTCCTCCGTCAGCGCCCGTCGAATCAGGCGCTCATCGAGCGCCTTGGCATACCACTTTGCTTCGAGCCAAGTCCTGCGGGTTGTGTCGATATCTCCCATACGCCCGAGCACACGCCGGCGACGCCCAAGGAGGTTGTGCAGGCTTATCGCTGCACTGACCGACAGGTTGAGGCTCTCGCACATCCCATACATCTCGACGTGGAAGAGCATGTCACAGCGACTTCGCGCGGCGTCTGAAAGACCGTTTTTTTCGTTGCCAAAAACCACACACATCGGGCGCGTCACCGGAAGTTGCTGCAGTTCGACACTGCTCGCCTCATCGACGCACGCACCGGCCAACAACATTCCCCGCGCGCGGATATCGGCCTCAAAACTAGCGAAATCACGGTGGTGTCGGGTCTCCATCCAGTAGTAGGTGCCGCGGGTGACCTTGCGCGCGCGCAAAATCCCGGAAGTCTCGGTGACGGCGTGGACCATGCCAGCCCCAAGCGCCTCCGCTGTACGCACGATCGCGGCGGCGTTGTGGGGGTCGGCCGGTTGCTCGATCGCAACTTCGATCGAGGCCACGCGGGCGTCCAAGACCTCGGCGATGCGCTGCTGTCGGGCGGGGCTCACATAGGGTTGCAAGCGCTCGCGGGCGGCCACCGGACCACCGCAATCCTCGACTAGTTGACTGAACTCAGAAGCGTGCATCTTCAAGGAAATTGGCGAGAACTATCTCAGAAGCCAATGTGGCCGCGGATTCCGACTAACACAAGTCCCCCGCCACCGACAAATCCCGAACTCACAGCACCGGCATCGGCACTGGCTCCCGCGGTCCGCCGCGTGAGGTAGAGGTAACCGAGCCGACTATTGACCGAAAAATAGCTGCCGATCGGAATGTCGAGTTCGAGCTCGGCAAGGGTGCCGCGGGGGTCGATAATGTCAAAGCCGAGTGCGCCGCGATGGGCGTGGAGCAGCCCGAGACGAACTTCGGGCAAATCGATACCCACCCGAGTTTCCCAGGTATGCCCGAGCGCACCGGGGCGGTAGCGATAGCCGGTCTCGGCAAAGGCCCCGTCGCGGTGCTCAAAACGCAACCCACCGTAGCCGCCCGCTCCCGCTAAATTTTGTATCTGGACAAACTCAGCCTTGGGTGCGGCGAGCGTGGCAAAGTCGGCGGGCACACCCGCGGGCACATCGATAAACTGTGCATGTACACGCTGCTGAGTATAATACACATCGAAGTACCCGGGGTCGTAGTTGCTGTCCCCATAGGTGAACTCACCAATCGCCCCCAAACGGACCTGACGACGCTTGCCGAGCGAAAACCATGCATCGGCCCCGAGGTGAATCCCACGCGCGAGCCCGGGCATCAACACAAGGTCGATGTGCGGGCGGATCGAGTACCACCACTCGTCGGTGATGTCGTAGCCGAGGTCGAGCCCAATGCTGGCGACGCCCCGCCGCTCGAGCACATCGACCGCATTGTCCCTGTCGACCGCGAGGCCCTCGCCTGCCACCCCAGGGGCGAGACTGCGAGGAGCAAGCGGATCACCGGCCACCGTGACACCTAGCCACGCCCCGGCCCAATCACCGGCAACACGGCCGGCGAACACCTGGTGCCCGGTGAGGTCGCCGATCAACAGGTCGAGGTCGATGCCGGCGGGGTGCCCGAGCAAGGGACCATGTATACGCACCGATGAATCAACCCCGCTGCGCCGGCGATCGAGATCAAGACTATTTGCATAGCCATCTATAATCGCACCATCGCCGAGGCGCCGGTTGTCGACGCGACCGAGCTCGGCACGCACATCGACACCACCGCGCCCGTGGGCAAACGAGTCGGCGTAGGAAACCGCCCGCAACAGGGTAAGGAAATCACCAGGCTCATCCCAGTCGGTCCGCCGCAGGACCGTCCCCTGCTCCGGCGAGCGGTCGACAATCCGCAGGCGAATCAGGGCCCCGAGCGTAAGCTTGAGCGGCACCCGGTCGGAAAAATCGAGGGAGAAGGTCGGATCGAGCTCAAACACCGGGTCCTCGGCGTAGAGCCCCGCTCGTAGCCCCAACGAGACTTCACCATGGACCTTACGGCCTTCGACATCCGGCGGGAAAGTCCGTGCATCAGCATCGATCAGGACCTCCTGCGCCTGCGCACCTTGGGGTGCAACCAGCAAAACCGCGGCTAGCCAAGCGCCGAGGACAACCCCTTGTGAGTTGCAAGGCACATGGGTCGACCTGGCGGTGTGCCGGTTCATCGCCGCAGTCTAACGCCAAAACGCCCACTGCTGGCAACACGCGGCAACGATGGTTTCGTCAGCTCGTACGCCCTACGGCTCGTCTTCATCCATCGCCGGAGCGCCATCGACTTCGCCATCGGCAGGATCATCATCGCCAAAGTCTAGGGCCGGGTCGTCGAGCACCGGGTGGGCACCCGGAGGCGTGTCCTCGACCGGCGTGTCACTCAACATGCCACTCATTGCGTGTTGCGTTGACGTGGCCTCCATCAAGCGCTTGATCTGTGCCTTGCAGGCCTCGGGCGAGTCGAGCTCGGTGCGGTCAAAAACGATCTGGAAGTCTTTCCACTGTTCGTAGGTCGCCGTGTCGATCCGACCGCGCTCGTGCATCAACCCGAGAATCTTTCGCAGCTTCTTGTCGAACCGCGGACTCAAGGCACCCTCACACCAATGGACATGACGACGGACCGGGCTTGGCAACATCAGTGCCAGGTAGGCGGCCTCGGCCGGGTTTATCTCGAGCGGGTGTTTGCCAAAGTAGTGCCGACTCGCCCGCGTGACCCCGTAGATCCCCGGCCCGAACTCAATGACGTTGAGGTACAGCTCAATGATCCGCTTTTTGGTAAGAACCTGTTCGACGTACCAGGTCAGCACCATCTCTTGAAGCTTGCGAGAAAGTGTTCGCTCGTGGCTGAGCAACACATTCTTGACCATTTGCATCGAAATCGTCGAGGCCCCGAGACGAACCCGTCCGGCCGCGAGGTTGCGGCGCAGGGCCTTTTCAAACTGCGACGGCAAAAACCCCTTGTGCTTCCAAAACCCGCCATCCTCGGTCGTCCGCACGGCGTCGGTCATGTACTCCGAAATTTGCTCGTAGGGGGAGTAGGTACCTGAACCAGGGAACAGGTCAACCTTGCGAACACTACCGTCGCGCATGACCGGGCGATGGCTAAATGTGCCGTTGAGTCGCTTGACCGAAACGAGTTCGGGGGTCGACTTGACCTTGCATCCGAGGTAGTCGACCTTGCCCGAAAGTGTGGCCTCTTCGAGGTTTGAAAAGTCGATGTCTGCAGTGATATCGAGGCCGAACTTGCCGGCGACTTTAAACCCGACCAGGCTGGGAACGAGTTCGTGAGGCAGAGCATCGAGTACCGCCTGACAGGCCACAGACGGGACGTTCGCGTGGATCTTGTACTTTCGCCCTTCCCGCTCGGGCGGGTGGACAAACACACCGTCGAGTTTGAGGGCAACATCGCCCCGGGTAATCGTTGCATGTTCAACTTCGACGGTGCTCGCACTTGGGTCGACAGAGCCGCGAAAGTCGAGTTTAAACCCGAGCCCGGGCACGACATTGCGGGCGAGCAACGGGTGATTGACGTTGAGCCCAGCGAGTTCGACATCGCCTGAAACAGTAGCTTTGCCCTCGGCAAAGTCGACCGAGACATGGCCTCCGACCGTCGCAGCTTCGGATTTGACGACCGGCAAATTGGCCAGAACCTGCGGCACCCTGCCGAGTTCAAACGCCTTCATCTCGAGGCGTACCTCGCCGGCCGACAGGTCTCGCTGCAACTCACCGCTGAGCGACCACAGCTCAGCGAGCTCGCCCGCGTCACCGTCTTGGTCGGAAAATCCACCCCGCAGGTCAACACCGATCGTCGACATACTTGCATCCGCAAGTTTTATTGCGCCCGAGGTGCCCGCAACTGCGATCTTATTGGTGATTGAGGTCGCGCCACCACGGACTTCGAGCTCGAGTGGAAACACCGGGGCAAGCTGGCCATCGTCGGACCGCTCCCACGACAGCTGGGTCGCCAGTCGGGTCGCCCGAAGCCCGCGCCCGCCCTCGCGCTTGAGGGCAACGTTTTTGAGTGCAAGTACAACCTGTTTGTCCGCCGGCTTGACCTCGAGGTCGACTACAGCAGTCACCGTGCCGGTCCCCTCGCGCGCGACATCTAGCGAGACGTCAGAAACCGTGAGCTGGTCGGGCTTGAGTTGTACACGCCCGGCTGCCCCCCCGGCCTCGCCCGATGGCTTGGCGATCCGCTCGGCCAACGACCGCAGGCTCTCAAACTCACCGACGATACTGCCACCGGCAACCACAACATCCGTGACCTTGACCTGACGGCTCCACAGGGCACTTTTGTCGATCTTGATATCCACCGAGGCAAACGCCATGTGCGAATCTTCGAGCTCGACTGTGACATCGGTGAGCACCACTCGGTCGTAGTCGAGCGCCAATGCCCCAATCGCGACCTCACCGCCCAAGCGCTTGGATGCACGCTCGACCAGTGTGTCTGCGACCCACGAGCCGGCCCAAGATGGGTAGGTTGCAATTGCAGTCACCCCGGCAGCAAGCACCACAAAAATGCCTCCAAGCCCCCATAGGAGCCATCTTCTGGGACGCTTGGCAGCAACTTCGGTCATCGTGCACTCACCGGCGGGCGGAAACGGAACAGACGATCAGGCTTCGACACGGCGTGAACCATAACCGGAACGGATGATCCAGGAAAGCTACGCCGGGTCACAGTGGTCTGTTCCACCGGCGGTGTGTTGAAAACACAAATGTTAACCAGAAAAGCGCCCAGGCAGGTGCCCAGGCGCTCCATTGGCAAACTTTCGCGCTCAGCCGGCTTTGGCGTTATTGAGCCGACACTGGATGGCAAAAAACACCTTGCCACCATCGCCTCGAACACCGCCGATCATCAACAATCCATTGTTATCGATGCCGTAGATTGCGTTGAAGAGTTTTTTGTCGTCCGTCCGCGACATCAAGGTTGCATGTAATTGCAACTTTGATTCCTTGGCACCCAAATACTCGAGCGAGAGCTTGTGTCCACTGCTCAACGGAGCAACTTTGGGCCGCTTGACATCGAGATTGAGGCGTTGGGTCTCGAGCAAACGAAAACTCTTGTAGGCGGCAAACTGGTCATCTCGCAGTTGCTCTTCGAGAAACTTGAGATTTTCGGGGATGGTCCCGTCTCCGGTTTTTGCCGCCAACACCGAGTGAACTTGACACTCAGCCTGGTCTGTTGCGGCGGCTTGCGTGACATTCGGTGTCAATACAAGTGGTCCAAATGCGAGTGCCGGGGCCAAGCACCCCGCCAATACCGTTGCTAAGAAACTTCGCGATTTCATTGCCAACCCTCAGAGTGTCCGTTCACCCGATGCAGGTTCGTCATCATCTTCGTGGAGAAACACCACTGTGACGGTGCCCGACTTGCCTTCGATCATTCCAACCTGGCCGCGACTCACACCAAAATCGATTCGCTCAAATTCAGCGACACCCGGTGCCGGAGCCGGAAATGGCTCGGGCGCATCATCCTTTTGCGCGAGTGTGTCACTTGAACTTGCCATTGCTTTTTCGGGCTCCTGGAGCGCTTCAACCGGTGCGGTCTCGACTGGCCCGTTCGACGCCTCTTCAACAACCTTATTCTCAGCAACTTCTGGCGTTGGCTGCGGTGTCGAACCGACAAACAAGTAAAACGCTGCGGCGACACCTCCGACCGCTGCGGCCGGAATCCCAAATGGTCTCAGCAAGCTACCAAATCGCGACCACCACGAGCCGCTGGCGTCGGCGGCCTGTTGCAACCGCGAATCGGCATCGAGTGTGCGCTCGACCTCATCCCAGATCTGCTCAAACCGAGCCTGGGGGATCGCAGCCGCAGTCGCTTCAAAACTAGCTTCGACGGCCTGGTGAAACAGCCCGAGCTCGTTGAGCTCGTCGGCCAGTTCAGGGTTTTGGGCAACTTCGTTTGCGAGCTGTGAAGCCTCTGCTTCGGTCAGTTCGCCATCGAAATATGCATGTAGTTGCATATAATCTTGTTCGGTCAATCCAGTCATGATGCGGCCGCCTCCCGTGTCGATATCCCCTCAGACGACTTTTTACTGCTGCGCTTCACCCGGGCCGCAGATTCGTCACCTGTGTAACCCAGACGCTCAGTTAGATGCTTCTGCATGTTTTTGCGCGCGTGGAATAACCGGCTCATGATCGTGCCCTTGGAACAGCCCATCGCCTTGGCCATTTCCTCGTAGCTCATGCCCTGAAGCTCACGCATAACGATGACGGCCCGGTGCTTGTCGCTGAGGTACTGAAGGCCATCCTGGACAGCATCGAGAATCTCGCGGCGTTTGAGCATTTGGGCAGGATCGCCTGAGTTGGTCAACGGTTTGGCTCCGACACTGATGGCCTCCTGGCCGCGTTTGTCGTGGCGAAGTCCGTCGTCGAACTCCAGCGCCCGGTGGCGCTTGTTTTTGCGGATGTGGTCGATGCACAGGTTCGTGACGATGCGATACAACCAGGTGTAAAAGCTCGAGTTGCCCTCAAACTTGCCAAGGTAGCGATGGACCTTGATGAAGCTTTCTTGAACCACGTCGAGCGCGTCCTCTTGGTTGCGGAGAAATCCGTACGCGATTGCGTACACTTTGCGCTGATAGCGCTGCATCAGAACCTTAAATGCCTGCCGGTCACCGGATTGGCAGGCTGCGACCAACACTCGGTCGTCGGGTTGTGGAGAAACCACGTTTGCGTTCGTCCTTGGACGGGCCCTTGCGTGCCCTATTCAGAGGTTTGGGAGCGTTCTCGGGACTTTTGTTGGGATGCTATTGCCCCTCGAGACGGTGCCCGCGCGGGGTGACGGGCGGTGCCAATACGGTTATACCGGAACAAACCAGTTCTTGTGCGCTGCCCGTAGATGGAGACTCCCCCACGGCATTTGGCTCGATTGATTGCGAGCGTTCGGATGATAACACTGCGGCGTGCTGCAGTCCGGGCTTGTCTATGGATTTTGGCTGGTTCCTCGTTGCTATTTGCCCTGTTTGCCTTGATTACAGCGTACAGCCTGCGCGGGGACCTGCTGTGGACAGCCTGGCTTTGCGGCTTAGGCGCCATCAGTGCAGTGACTTGTGTCTCCCTTGTCCGCATGGGCCTTCGTTTGCGTGAGCCCATCGCAGTTGCTCGGACACTCGCCCCCGAAACTCAACTTCCCGAAGATGTTTTGGGCGAAGATGTTTTGGCTGCAACTGAGTTCCTCGGCTCCCCTGCCCGCGGAGAACTCACAGATCTTTTTGTTGCCCAGATCGACCGGCGCCTGGCGCAAGGCCGCCCCAACCCTGGCGCGTATGCCCCTGCCCTCCAGCTGCGGACCCCCGCACTAGTCGCTGGTGGCGCTGTGTTGACCGCAGCCTTCGGGCTGCTCCACCCGCAAACAAACCCTGGGTTTTCGCTGTTGCTGCAGGCGATGGATGGGCGCCCTGCCCCCGAAGTTGAACCACTGTGGTCGTCACTCGTGCTCGACCTCACTTTTCCCGAACACACTGGAAGGGCGGCTCAATCGCTTGCCAACCCGAGCGGTGTGTTGCGCGTGCCGGCCGGCACCCAGGTTGGACTTCGGGTCGCACCGCTGGCGGACGAGCCGCTGCATGTGACGCTGGTGACGGATGGACACGAGCCCACGGCCTCGCACCTCGCGCTCGAGCGTGACGGCAGCGATGCCGTGACTTCGTTTGTCGTCCGTGCCTCGGGGAGCTTTCGCATCGCACCTGTCACAGCGGGCGAACGGGAAGTACCAGCGTTTCCGATTGAGTTGGAGCAGGACCACGCCCCGGAAGTCGAGTTGCTGCCACTTCCGGCGCGCGAGGCCAATGCCGCCGAAACCGATGTTGTGACCCTGCAGTTTCGGGCCCGCGACGATTTTGGTCTAGCTGCTGCCGAACTCGTGTTTGAACTACCCACACCAACCGACGAGGCAAACGCAGGCGACGAACCAGCAACAACTCGTGAAGTCCGGCTCCCACTTTCGCCCCCTCCGCCAAACGCCCGGGTCTGGAACCATCACTATAAGTGGGACCTGTCGAGCCTCTCGGTCGAACAGCGCGTGGATGTTAGCTACTGGCTCGAGGTCCGCGACAACGACCCGGGCCTCGGGCTCGAACCGCTGCCCGATCCTCCTGGCAAAGTGACGCGTTCGGCGGTGATGCAACTTCACGTCGAAGATGCCGAAAGCCGCCACGAAGAGAACTTGATGGCCCTGCGCGAGCTTCGTGACGCTGCCGTCGACCTCCTCGCCAGCCGCATGACCTCACCTGCTCTTTCGGACACAAGCCAGGCCCTGTTACCCCGCGACCGACTGTTCGAGCTGCGCTCGGTGCTTTCGGCCAGTGCGATGTTTCTCGGACAGTTGGCTACGGCGATTGAGTCGCTGAGTGTCGATACCCTGGCACCTGAGCGCGATGTTGCGATCCTCGCTGCGATCCACGAGCGGCTTGTCAAACTTCACCGCGAGGAGACCGCGCTACACGAACGGGCAACGTTTAACGACGTCGGCGAGCCTGGGCCCAACCTCCCCCAAGTGTTTGCCGGACTGGTCCGCCACAACGTCGACGAGGTGCGCGGACTCGAGGACGAAATCATTCGCCTCGATGATCTTGTTGATACACAGATCATGGAGCAGATCGAAAGTCTGGTCGCCCGCCTGCAGGCGAGCCAGCAGCGCCTCGTTGAGCTGTTGGAAGCGCTCAAGGCCGGCGACGAGTCGGTGCGGGCCGAGCTCGAACTGTTGCACCAACGTGTCCTCGACGACATGCGCCGGCTGGCCGAGGCCCGCAGCATGCTGCGCAAGGAGGTCGGCTCGGAGTTCCTCAACGCCGATGCGTTTGCGGCGATGGAGCAGCAGGTTGCCCACCAGGACGTGATGGAGCAGGTCCGGCGGGGAGATGTCGATGGTGCCCTGCAACGGGCACGGGATGCGCTGTCTGAGATTCAACAGCTGCGCGACCAGGTCCAGGGAAAACTTGCAGATACACCACAAGCAGCGCTGTCACCCGAGGAGCAGGCCCGGCTCGAACTTCTGCGCGAGCTCAGTCGGATTCAAGATGCGCAAACCGGTGTCCGGGCTGACAGTCGAAAGTTGCATCAACAACGGCGACAGTCACTGGCAAAGCTCGAACTCGACAAACAGCGGGCGGCAGCTCTCTCGCGCCGAGTCGACGACATGCTGGAAAAGTTCGACAAGGTCAAAGATGCCCGCCTCGGTCGTGAAGCTCGCAGCGGGTTTGAGGATGGCCGCCAAGCTCTCAAACGACTGTCAGCCCAACTCAATCAGCCGGCGCCAAACCTGCTCAAGAGTGCTGAGCAAGCCCAAGAAGCATTCAACGCGCTCGATGCCGCCGCCGAGCGAGCTCAAAATGTTGCCGACGAGGGCAAGAAACTCGAACGTCTACGCCAGTCGAGTGCGCGCGTGCGGGACGACCTGCGCAAGCTGTTGCCAGCGCCCAACGTCGACGAGGCCGGCCAGCAGCAATACCAAGCGACCGGCGAATCGCAGCAGGGGCTGCGCCAACGAGCCGATGCCCTGCTCGGTAGTGAGAAGTCTGGCCCCCTGCCGAAGGCTGGTCGCAAGGCGCTTGAACAGGCCATGAAACACATGGAGGGCTCCTCGCAAAACCTTGGACAGCTCGAAAGCGCAGATGCCTTGCATGAGCAACAAATGGCGATCGAGCAGATTAAAAAAGCTATCGATAGCCTGCGAAAGTCGTCGCCCCCACCCCCCACCGGCTCCCAACAAAACAGTGAGGCTTCGACCCAGGCCGAGCGTGATCGTTCGCTGCGCGATGCGGTGGTTGAGGCGATGAAAGAGGATGCTCCGGAGGGCTTTGGCGACCCGGTCAAGCGCTACTACGAGGAGTTGTTGCAATGACCCGCTCACCCAGTTTTGCCCGCGCGCTCGGCCTTGTAGGAGTACTTTTTTCGGGCTGTCTGGTCGCCCCTGTGGGGCTCTTCGCCGCCCCACAAGTTGCCCGAGCTGAGCAACAGGTTGACTATGCAAAGGCCCTGGCGACGTGGGACCTCGCATCCGCCCGTCGCGCGGCTTCGGCCCTGAGCGAGGGACCAGAACGCAAGCTCTACCTCGGGGTCGTCGCGTTTTATGAGGCGAAGTACGAACAGGCAGAGGGACTGATTGCAGAAGCACTGACCTCGGAGAAACTCAGCGAGACCCACCGCCAAGACGCCGAGATGTATCTTCAGTTGACCCGTGGCGAGCGGCGTGCCCTCGGTACCGCAACCGAAATTCGCAGCCCCGACGGCAAGGTCGTGGCGGTGTTCTCAAACCCAAAAGACACGCTCCTCGCCCCCTACCTGTTTTCGGCAATGGCCAAGGCCCGGGCCGAACTAGGCCACCTGTTTGGGGTTTTTCCCGACCACCCGGTGCGGTTTGAAATCTACGACGACCCGGCCAAACTGGCGCTTGTCACCTCGCTGACAAAGGACAACATCTACACAACCGGCACGGTGGGGGTCACCAAGTACCGGCGAATCATGATGATCAGTCCGCGCGTGATGCTGCGGGGTTACCCCTGGCTCGACACCGCCGTCCATGAGTTCGTCCACTACCTCCTGACCCTTCGTACAGGTAACAACGCACCTGTGTGGCTGCACGAGGGCCTGGCGAAGTTGTTTGAGACCCGGTGGCGCGATCCCTCGTTGGCACAACTCGACCCGGGTAGTGCCAAGCTGTTGGCGGTTGCCCTCAAAAAAGACGACCTAGTTACGCTCGACGAAATGTACCCTTCGGTGGCGATGCTGCCATCACAAAGCCGTGCAGCTCTTGCATATGCAGAAGTTCAAACCATGCTCGAGCTGTTGGTCCGCGACCGCGGGCAAGCTGGCCTAGGAGCATTGCTCGACAAGGTTGCGGCCGGCGAACGGGCGGAGCAAGCCCTCGCCGATGCCTGGGGAGGCTCGTTTGAGGAGTTCCAGACCAAGTGGCGCCGCCAAGCGCTCAAGTCGGCAACCCGGATTATCGCCAAGGGCGGCGCACAGGAGTTTCAAGGGGTCGAGTTCCGCGACCCGGATGCGCCCGAGGCCGAAGACCAGCTGCAGGATGTGTTCTCCCACTTAGGTGGTGGCAAAGCCCGGCAACACGCCCGACTCGGTGTGTTGTTGACCACCCGCGGGCATCACAAGGCCGCAGCGATGCAGTACGAGCGGGCCCGATCGGCCGAAAAACGGTTTCGCAACGACCCGAAGTTGGTCCGCCGCCTAGGTGAGCTCTACTTGACGTTGGGCGATGCACAGCGGGCAGTTCCCCTACTCGAGCTCGCAAGTCAGGCGGAGCCCGATCAGCCGAACATTGCCGCCGCGCACGGTCGCGCGTTGTTGCTTTCGGGCGATCCGGAAAAGGCCGAGGTCGCCCTTTTACGAGCGATTCGCGTGAATCCGTTTATCCCCGATGTGCACTGCGATCTCGCGGAGATTGCCAGCGACCCCGAGGTCAAAAAACGCGAACGGGCCCATTGCCGCTAGTTCGCGCGTACGAGTAAAAGTGTTCGTTTGGTCAGGCAACGGGGGTTCAACCCGCAGATGCTTGCAGGCGCACTCAATTTCAGCGCGGTATCGAACTGGCCAATGCGCGTAGTTGATCGCTGACGCCGGGCCCCCGTGAATGTCACAATCGTGTCGGCGAATTGTTGGCAAGCATGCTTCTCGCCACGGAGGGCCTAGATGCTGACGTTGACAAGAAAAATCGGTCAGAAGATTCGGATCGGCGACGACATTGAAATCGTTGTTCGCGAAATTCGTGGACGACAGGTCCGCTTGGGAATCTCCGCTCCGCAGGGCCTATCGGTCTACCGCGAGGAACTCTACCAGCAGATCCTCAAGGAAAAGGCTGAGGCCAGTGGCGAAAAAGATAGCGCAGACGAATAGTCGGTGAGCGACCTGCAGGAGGACGCCTCCTGGTTTTATTTGTACACGCATCTACCGTGTTAGACATCGGAGCGCAGCGCCCGGCTTGTGCGGGTCCCGTACACCTCGACGCTCCAACGCCCCTGAACCAGGGCAATCCGCGTCATTCGCATGCGTGCGAGCCAGGCCTCGGCGCGGGCGGTTGCCGTGACCCCGAGTAGGATTCGGCGAGCCCCGTCAATTGTCCGAGCCTGTGTATGCACAATGATTCGGTAGCCCTCCTCGAGCTTGCGCAAGATCAGTGGCAAATACCCACTGGGGTCATCACAATCGAGAATTAGCGCTGAATGGGCCGGCAGTTGTTTCACCAGTTTTGCCAGTCGCCGCGGCTCGTCATCCTCCTGAATCAACATCGCCTGCAGGCCCAATTCGTCGATGAGTTGGCGGGTCTGTTGCACCTGGTTGTCGCTAAAACACAAACATCCGGGCGGGAGTGCGGCCAGCAGCCGTTGGCGTTCACGCCGACCCCGGGCACCTGAGCGCTGGGCGAGCCCGGCATAGGCGTACTCGGTGCGCTCCACCGCGAGCAAGCCGCTGTCGTGGTCGCCAAAGTCGACGTCAAACTCCTCGTCGCTGAGGGGCGCCACCCCGACGACCTTTGTATCTGCATCGTCTTCGAGCCCTTCGACTTCAACATCCTCGACGATTCGCGGCAACAAACGGGCGTGTACCGACATATCGTGGCGGGCGGTTCGGGTCTCGATTTCCCAGGTCCGCGGCCCGGTCGAAAACTGGAAGCCAATGGTTTTACCGACCACAAGCTCGGCCTGCTGCTCCTCGCTTAAGATGTCGAACAAGGCCTCAAACACTGCCTCGCCTGGGATCGCCTTGCCGTGGCTGCGCGCCCCCTGTTCGCCTTCGATCACCACCGGTTGATCGGCGGCGATGATGACCTGCGACGGGCGCTTGACCAGCGCCCGCTGCAAGAGCTGCGAGAGCAAGCTCATGCGTATACACTAGCAAAGTTGCAGGTGCAGCGGGCTGTCAATCAAACGCGGCCGATGTACGCACAACCATTACACTACGATTTCGCGCGCCACGACCGGGTTGTCGGTTGCAGGAACTGACGCAGTCCAGACACGCTGCGGGTATGGCCCAAACCCGACTGCTTCCAACCGACCCACGGCGCGCCGGCAGCAGCACTGAGTCCGCGGTTGATGCCGACCATGCCGGCCTCGATCTGATCGGCGAGGGCATCGAGTTCGGGCCCCGGTTGCCCCCAGATACTCGCACCTAGGCCATACACCGTGGCATTCGCCAGCTCGATCGCCTCGTCGGGACTGCCGACCTCTTGGATGGCGACGACTGGCCCGAAGGTCTCGCGGGATGCGATCTCCATGTCGGAGGTGACACCTGTGAGTACGGTCGGTTCGAGGTAGTTCCCCGGGCTGCGGGATTTCCCCTCGACTACCACGTTGGCCCCACGCCGCTTGGCGTCCGCGAGTTGCTCGAGCACCAACTCTCGCTGCCGGGCACTCACCATCGGGCCGATGTCCACGCCATCTTCGCTGGGGTTGCCGACTTTGAGCCCGCGAACGATCTCCGTCACGCGTTGGGTAAACGCCGGGGCAATGTCCCGGTGCACCAAAATCCGCTCGACCGACACACATACTTGCCCGGCATTGCGAACCGACTCGCGGGCGGCGTGGTTGGCCGCAGCCTCGATGTCGGCGCCCGGCAACACGATCATCGGGTCCTTGCCACCGAGTTCGAGGACCAGCCGTTTCATGCCGGTTGCGGCCGACCGCATGATGGCCTGGCCGGTGGCGATCGAGCCGGTGAAGGCAATCATATCGACATCCGACTCAACCAGCGTTGCCCCGACGCGACCTGCCCCCTGCACCAGGCCAACGAGACCTGCGGGGAGAGCCGCCTGCAAGTGACCCGCCAGTAGCCGCCCGGTGTTCGGCGTGAATTCCGAGGGTTTAAACACCACCGCGTTGCCGGTGACCAACGCCGAGATCAATAGATTGCCGGGAGTGGCGACTGGGTAATTCCAAGGGCCGATCACAGCGGCGACGCCGAGTGGCTTCCAACGCACGGTGACGCGGGTGTTTCCCGCCTGTTTATGTTCGTCGGCACATGCCTGTTCGGCCCGTTCGATGTAGCCACGCACCCGCGGCCCCAGGTTTTGCACCTCGCCGCGGGCCTCTCGCAGCGGTTTGCCCATTTCCGTCGAAATCATCTGGGCGAGAGCTTGTGTTCCCTCGGTCACACGCTCAACAAACTTGAGAAGATGCTCCCCACGCTCCGCGACGGTCATCGCTCCCCATGCGGGCTGAGCGGTGCGGGCCGCTTTGACAACCTCGTGGATATCACCCGCGGGGGTGCAGTCCACGGTGGGCAATGGTTCACCGGTTGCCGGGTTGATGGGTGAGATCTTCTCGTTCGGCTCCATGTTGGGAGTTTACCGAAGTCGGTTTGGCAACCGTCGACTGGCTTCACCGGCGGAACTCACGAAGGACTTCGAGCCCATCGAACTCACAGGGAGCCGTCGGGCCCGGGGTCGCCCGGTCGCACCAACGCGGTCGCCACCAAGGCCATCAGCAGCAGCAGTGCACCGGCCGGGACGATCAGGATCGGTGGCCCGGGATCCGTCGGACCATGGGTGAGCCCACCGGCCATAAAGCCGACGCCGACGAATAAAGCCCCCGTCCAAGCTGCGAGGCGGACCTTGCTAGCCCATGCCGGCGGCGTGTGAAGTTCGCCAATTGCCCAGGCAAGTCCAATATTTAAAAGGGACAAGATACCCCCGTGGGCATGGCCAAGGCGCAAAAACTCGCGCTGCAGTGGATGGTCGACCCAGCCTTCAACCCGCAACCCGATCATCGCCTCGAGCCATAAACCCGATGCGACAAACACAGCGCAAAGCGCGATCGACAACCGGAGGTGGGCATGTCGTTGCACGGCACGAGTGTACCGACTTTGCCCAAACGGGTCAGCCGCAGACCGGCAAACCCGCATCTATATGCATATGCATATTAAACATTCGGTCATCCACCCTCACCAGCACCCGTTGTCACACCCCAAGTCAGGGGCAATAGGATATCGTACAAATGCGGCCCCCAACTTCGGGGGCTTCTCACCGGAATTCACGCTCGTCCACGATGCGACAGTCGCCATCCCTCTCCCCGTTCAAACACTTTAAGCACGACCTCCCCGCGGGCATTGTCGTTGCCTTAGTTGCGCTTCCTCTGTGTCTGGGGATCGCATTCGCCTCCAACGCCCCACTGATCTCGGGCCTAGTCGCTGGGATTGTCGGCGGCATCATCGTGGCCGCGCTCAGCAAGTCGCCGCTAGCTGTCACAGGCCCCGCGGCGGGCCTCACCGTCATCGTCGTCAACGCGATTTTCGAGCTCGGTAGCTACGAGGCGTTCTTGGCCGCTGTCGTGCTGTCGGGCGCCATGCAAATTGCAATGGGCTTTTTGCGCGCCGGGCGAATTGCCCACTACTTCCCGATCAGCGTCATCAAGGGGATGTTGGCCGGTATCGGCGCGGTGCTCATCCTCAAACAAATCCCCCACGCATTTGGCTACGACGGCGACTTTGAAGGCGACTTGTCATTCGCCCAAGCAGATGGTCGCAACACACTGACGGAAATCCCCTATGCACTCGGCCACTTCCACCTGGGTGCCACGCTGTTGTCGTTTGCCAGCCTGGCCATCCTGATCTGGTGGCCGAAGATCTCAAAAAAAGTGTCCCTCATCCCGGCGCCGTTGTTGGTGGTGATTCTCGGTATTGGCTTCAATGCGCTGTTCGAGGCCTACTGGCCCGAGCTGTCGGTGCGCGAGCACCTGTTGGTCGGTGTCCCGGTGACCGAGTCGATTTCGGCGCTATACGCCTCGCTGCCCACGCCTGACTTCAGCGGCATCATGGAACCGGCGGTTTGGAAAGTTGCGGCTGTGGTCGCGCTTGTGGCCAGTGTCGAAACGCTGCTGTGTGTCGAGGCGATCGACCGACTCGACCCGTTCAAGCGGGTGTCGCCACCCGACCGAGAGCTCAAAGCCCAGGGTGCCGGCAACATGCTCAGTGGACTTCTGGGAGGGCTGCCGGTGACCGCAGTGATCGTCCGTGGTTCGGCCAACGTCCAGTCGGGTGGCCGCACGCAAATGTCGGCGGTGTTCCACGGCTTGTTGTTGTTCGCCTCGGTGCTGCTGATCCCCGACTTGCTCAACGAAATTCCGCTCGCCGCACTGGCAGCGGTGCTGCTGCACGTAGGCTACAAATTGATGCCGCTGAGCTTGTTTCGCGGGATGTATGCTGCCGGACACGAGCGCCTGGTCCCGTTTTTGATCACGTTCGTGGGGATCTTGTTTACCGACCTGTTGACGGGCGTTGGCCTCGGTTTGGTCGCCGGGGTCATCTATGTGCTGCGCGCCCACGTCTCCGACGCGATTCGCATACAACGCAAGGGTGAGCTCGACATCGAGATCACCCTTGGGGAGACGGTCTCCTTCCTCCACAAGGCAAAAGTCCGCGGCATCTTGGATGGCATCCCCGACGGCGCGAAGGTGACAGTTCGGGCCAAGGACGTTCTGTACCTCGACCGCGAGGTTGAGGAGTTGATCAAAGACTTTGTCGCCCAAGCACCGGAGCGCGACATCAAAGTGGAGATGGATGCGTTCGGCGTAAAACCCGAGTCTGAACCGGAACCGAGCTAGGTTCGGTTCCAACTAGCCTCCCTCGCGGAGGCTTTTTCATGCGGCCTGCCACGGTCACTCGCCGATCTGCAAGATGGCCCGCTCCTGCCGTGCCTGCAACGCTTCCCGGCGTTCGGGGTGGGCAGCGATGGGATCGGGACCGAGAAGTTGGCGAATCGCATCGACGACTTCGAGCCGAAGACTCGCGTCGCCATGCGGGTCGTAGGCCTGCAGTTGGGTTTTTAGCGGTTGGGCAACCGCCGCTTCGGTTCGATCGGCCAACGTGCGCAACTGCTGCCACGCCACCCAGCGCACCGCCGGGTACTCATCTTCGAGCAGACTGACAAGCCACGCCATCGTCTGCTCAGCCAAAACCGGCACTTCGGGGCGGGCAAGCGCATGGGCAGCCAAGATCCGCTGGAGTGGATCGCCGCCGTAAATATCGAGCAGGACCCGCGAGCCCCATGCCTCTTCGGGTGCGGGCTCGCGGGGACCAGACGAGCCTGCGAGCCCCAGCGCGTGCATGCTCTGCGCCGCCCACTGACGCGACCTGTCGACATGACACTGTGTACATGCATCAGGTTGATCGTCGCGGCCGATGTACTGGGCCGGATCTGGGCTTTGGATCCGGTGGCTGATCATCCCGGTCAGCAATCCATAGGTGACCCGCGGCATATGGCAGCCCTGGCAATCAATTGCATCGCCGTGGCCTCCGTGACCTCCTGGATTATTTGCGCCGCCGAGCTTCGCCACCTCGTGGCACGAGGTACAGGCCCCGGCTCCCGCACGCCCACTGCGGACCTGCATGTTGGGCTCACCGTTGTGCATATCGTGGCAGTGATTGCAGCCGAGCCCGCCCGGCTCCCCGCCGTTGTAGCAGGGTGACTGCAGCAGGCCCTGGTACTCGTAGGCACTGAGTCGCGGCGTTTGGTCGGGCCAAAACCGTTCGGCAAACAGGTCTTCGGGCATCCCCTGAAGTTGCGAGTCGGCAAAGATCGGGCGGGAGACCGCGGCCAGCTGCTGCCCTGGGATAAACCCGTCGCCGCGACGCATCACCTCGGCGATGTCCCTGCCGATTCGTTGCCCGTGGCAACGCCCGCAGACGCTGCTTTCACGGCCCGGGTCGAGGCGCTTTGGCTGTGCGATCGAACCATCGGCCTCGCCCCGTGCCAGCAAGCGGCGAAACGGATTGCGGTGACGGGCGACGTGGGCACTGGCCGGACCGTGGCAGGCCTCGCAGGCGATCCCAACTTCGCCGACCTGCGATGCAAATGTACCGTCCCCACGCAGGCCGGGTTTGGGCTCGGTGTTGTGGCACAGGATACAGTTGTCGTTCCACCGGCTGAGGTGCCGCATAAACACATCCTCGTCGCCATAAAGCCCCTCTGGCTCGACAAACGCGGTGTTCATATGAATCCACCGCGACTCGCCGATGTGCCAGGCCACCGGCAGACGCCAGTATTCCTCGGGCCCGCCACCGCGATCGATTGCACCTACATATTGTTGATAGCGGTGGGAACCAACGGTCAGCGCAACATCGACATCGAGTAGCGTCTGCGCGGGCCCATCTTCGCCGGCAAGTCGCTCCACCCGAATGTGCGGGGCCTTTGGGCCACCTGTCATGGTCGCGCGAAAACCCTGGGATTCGAGCACTTCGCCGGCAAACGGTGCCGCGACGACAGCCCCCTTCCCGACCGCCTGCGTCATGGTGCGGTGGTAGGTGACGTGCCACGACTCGAACTGCTGCGGGTGGCAAGCACGACAGGTATCGGAGGTAGAAACCGTGCTTTGCCGGCGGTCGACGGGATTCCACGATGGTTCGTGGCCGGCTGTCGCCACCAGTCCCACCCCGGCGATCGCTCCCCATAACAATGCAGGTACAAATAAAATAAGGGGCAGTGCATTTTTTACCCGTCGCGCTGCCCCCACAACCACTGCAACTCCCTTCCGTACCTGGTCACGACCCCGGCCGAAACTTGAGGCGGAGCTTGCGGTTGTACAGCGTCAGGTCGATTTGATCACGGGAAAATGGCTTGGCCTGCGGTTGCCCGGGGTCGAGATGCTTATCGCCAAACTGGGTGCCGTTTTGGCTGTTGAGGTCGGCCACCCAAATTCGTCCACGATGGGTGTAGATACATGCATGAATACGGCTGAGCCGTGGTGCGTTGACAACGACCTGGCAAGCTTCGTGACGGCCGATGACGACCGGGCCCTGGCGCAGGTCGAACACGCGCGAGACACCCTCGCCGGAGACCTCGACCACCGGTGTTCGCAGCGGGTCGAACAACGGCTCTTGACCTGTGCTATCGAACAGCTTGTCGGCTCGAGCTGCGACCTCAAACGCATCCGCCATTTCCTGCGAACTCGTAAACCGCTGCCGCGGATCCTTGGCCATCGCCCTAGCCATAAACCCATCGAGCTGGGGCGCTTCGATAAAGTCGGTACTACTTTCCCCACGCAGGGACCCGGCCCGCAACACCTGCGGTACCCGCAAGCTCGGCACCTCGCAGCCAATGTGCTGACGCAACAAATCCGGAATCGTCCGCCCCTCAAACGGCCGCCGGCCACTCAACAGCTCAAACGCGATCACGGCCAGCGCATAGCGATCGGTGGCCGGACCGACGTGCTTGGTGTCGCGAAACTGTTCGGGGCTCATGTAATACGGGGTGCCAAATACCGACCCTGTGGCCGTGGCCGCATCCTGTGCCAACCACTTGGCAATTCCCAAGTCGATGATAACCGGCTCCCAGCCGTCGACCGCGGTCCGCAGCAGGACGTTGTCGGGTTTGAGGTCGCGGTGGACGATGCCCAAACCGTGGAGCTCGTCGAGCCCTCGACTCACACCGCGAATCAGGCGATGGACTGCAAACCCATCGCCGGGTGGAATAACGGCTGACGGCGGTAGGCCGTCGACAAACTCCATGGCCATCCATGTTCGGCCGTAGTCATCGACGCCCCACTGTTTGACGCGGATGACCCCGAGAAAATTGGCTCCTGCCATGCGTTCGGCTTCGCGGCGAAAACGCAGCGCGGCCTGGCTGTTTTGATTGAATTCAGCCCGCAACCATTTGACCACGACCAAGCTTCGCTCGCCGACGTCGACACACAAGTGGACATCGCCGACAGACCCCTCCCCAAGCGGACGAATCGAGCGATAGGGGCACTTGGCCATGCGCCCATTCTACTACAGCTCGACAGTTAGCTTGGTATAAGGCTCGGTGTAGAAAGTCAGTGTTCGTTTGCCGTACTTGATGGTCACAAGCCCTGGGACGACAAGGGTGACCGGACCCGCGCGCTTGCCTGAGCCGACAAAAAGATCTTCGGAGACATCGTCGGGACCACGCAAGCGAACGTCGAATCCGCCGGATTTGCCAATGAGCTCGATGATCGTCGTGGCATCTTCGTTGAACTCAACCGCATAGGGGTAGAACTGGCGGATACGGCGTTCGAGAGCCTCTAGGTCTTTTGCGAAGGTCGGACCGCGAAACAGGTACTTGTCGCCTTGGTTTTTGACCTGCGTACGCGCCCATGAAATTTCGCTGAGAGCCTCCCCATAACGATTGATCTCATTGTCTGGGTAACGGATCGTGCCCTTTTTCTTGAGGAGCTTTTGGGACTTGCGCGAGATGTCGCGGATCGGCGTTGCCGCGAGGACCGCGGCCGCGGCGAGATGGGTCTCGGGGGCTTCGTTGCTCGCGGTCTGGGCCCGCGCCAACGCCAACTCGGCCTGCTCGAGATTGCCGGCCTTCAAAAACGTGTGTACCTTCATGCTTTCGAGGACCGCGACAACTTCGCTATGGCCGCGGGCACTTTGTGGCACCGACTCGGCGATCCGCAGGGCGTTGTCGACCTGGTTTTTGCCGGCCAACACGAGTGCGAGCATCAACTTGAAACCGTTGTCTTCGGGCGCGAGCTGCAGGCCTTCGCGCAGCTCCTTCTCCGCTTCGGTCACCTTGCCGGCGGCCAGTAATTGGCTGCCGCGGGTTTTGTGAATCCCGGCGACAAACTTGGAAAACTGCGGACGCCGGGCCGGCGGCATGGTGTCGGTGTGATCGGGGCCCAGCAGTGGATTGACGCGGGCGAGCGCCCCTTCTAAATCGCCGCGGGCGCGTTGCTCACGGGCCAGGCGCAGGTGCAGCGTGTACCAGGCATCGCCGCCCGAACCGGGGGGAAACATCTTCATATAACGATCGGCAAGCTCGAAGTTGCCGTCGCGGGTGGCCTCGCTGACGACCTGCTCACGCAGCTGGATAAACTGCTGCTGACTGTGGCTATCGCCGGCCTGGATCAGGGGCACAGTTTTTTCGAGTGCATCGGCTGCCTTGCCCATATCGCCGGCTGCTGACAACACTCGCACCAAATCGAAGCCGGTCGAGGCCTGGGGGACGAGGTCCAAGGCGGCGGAGTAGTCGGCCTGGGCACCGGCATTGTCGCCCGCTTTTTCCTTGGCTCGCCCGCGCTTTGCCAACAGCACCGCACGGTAGCGACCACATAGATCGCACGGGCCGAACTCACCGTTGGGTGAGAGGACCGCAATCGCCTCGTCAACCCGCCCCTGGGATGCGATCGCACGGCCCAAACTATCTTGGCCAGGCTCGCTATCTGGATCGATTTGCAGCGCCTCGCGAAACAGAGCCTCGGCCTTTGCCGGGTCGGACTTGAGGGTCTTCTTGCCGATGTCGATTTTCATATCGGCGAGCTCGCGGCGGGCAGAGGTGGCATCGGAGCCACCTTTGGCCATCGCCTTGCGAAACTGCTTTTCGGCCTTCTCGTAGTTTTCCGCATCGCGGAAGGTGTGGGCGCGCTCGAGGGTTGAGGCACAACCGGCCGTTAGCGTTAAAAAGAGACCTAGCGGGACCAGATGGAAAAAACGGGAACGCTCAAACATAGGACGTGGGTGGTGTGTAGCCGAAGATCGATTCCGCGTGAATGTGTGTACACACACCATCTTTGCGGGAGATGGTCAGCTGGGTCACGGGCGTGGCTGAAACCTATAAACAAGGTGCCCGCGACGCATAACTGTCACATCGCTGCGGTTGTGCAACTATTTTACTGAGGTTTGCATACGCCTGCACAGGTTGCCTTGCCCCGGCCGTATAACCCACAGGTACGGCGATCCCGGGTAAAATCGCGGATCTTCGCCGGCGTAAGCGATGGGACTACGTGTGCGGCAATCCGGCCGGGGTGCAGCCGCAACAAGTGCAGCTGCACTGTGAAAATTTTCGACAATCACACCGCGGACTTCTCATCGCGCAACCTATTGAGCTCGCGTTGCATGATGTCGTGGACGCGAGTGGCCAACGCCTCGGGCGTTTCGGCGGCCTGGTGGGACACGGGCTCCAACACCCGGACCCAGATGTCGAGTTTCCCTGTTTGCCGAAACACCCACGAGCCGCGGGGCAAGGCGTTGACGGTTCCCTCAATCACAATCGGCACAATCGGGACCTTGGCCGCGACTGCTAGGTTAAATGCTCCGCGGCGAAACGCATGGATCCGTCCATCCCCGTGGCGTGTGCCCTCGGGGAACATCATGATCGAGCTGCCGGCGGCGAGCAGTTGACGACAGCGTGCCATCATCTTCTCGCGGGATTGTGGATCGCCACGGCGGATCCCAACGTAACCGGCCATCCACATCATCCAGCCCAAAAACGGAACCTTGAACACCGAGTTTTTGGCGACCCACTTGAAGTGCTTGCGCAGGCCAAACAGCACAAAGATGTCACCGATGGACTGGTGGTTGGCGACCAACACATAGGGCACATCGTCGCGGATGAGCTCGCGGTTTTCGATGTGCACCCGCCAAAATGGCGATAACGCAATGTAGTGGTTGGCCCACGTCCACGCGTACCAGTGGGAAAACCGGCGTTGCCTATCAAACGGCAACAACGCGATCCACACCCCGACGACGGCGAACCAAAACACCATCAGGCTGAAAACCAGGTAGAGCCAAAAAAACGCCGAGAGCAGGTATTTCACCGCTGCGCCAGCCTGCCAGTCACAGGGGTGTTTGTTCAACCCCGAGACTCGTGGTACCGACCGGAAGATGTTGCGGATCCACATTGTCGGGCTTGTCGGCTGCGCCCTCGCTTTGGCCTGTTGCGGCAAACCGCAGACGTCGTCAGACGAACACCACGTGCAACAGCAAGCTCCAGCTCCCACCGCTACGCCGACACCGGCAGGTCAAAAACCTTCGACGGCGGTCAACCGTGAACCTCCCCAGCTGTTGCCAGCACCGGCCGAAGGAGAGGTTGCAGCGGTTGTCGCCGAGCAGGTCCGCAAGGCGCAACCGCGTGGTCGCAAGGTGGTGGTGTATGTCGGCGCAGACTGGTGCGCTCCCTGCAAAGCGTTTCGTGAGCAACTACTCGCCGGTGCATTTGATGACCTCCTGGCCGGCACCCTGTTTATCGAGTTCGATGCTGACATCGACCGCGACCGTCTGACCGCCGCTGGGTACCACTCCCGTTTGATTCCCCTACTCGCTCTCCCCAACAACGACGGCACCTGTTCGGCCAAACGCACCGAAGGTGCCCGCAAAGGTCCCGACATGGCATCGCAGATTGCCCACCGACTGGCAAACTTGGTTTCCACCGCGGGCAATTAATTGCGGCGTTTTCAATAGCTTGTGTGCAAAAACTTCAAGCTAATCACACGGCTCAAACCGGACAGCCACGGCCAACAACACAACCGCGATCCACAAGCCGGTGCCACAAAGCAGGTGGATGATCTGCATCCAACCTGGGGCCGACAGCATGATGTTGACCACACCAACGGTGATCTGCAGGACCACGCCGTAGCTAACCGTTCGGGCGAGGATCTCGATGTCTTTGCGCGGGACCCACGCGGCCAGCAACTGACTCGCGCCAAGTAACAGTGCGCCTACCCCGACCGCGATGACCGGATGGAGGATTCGGAGCTTCTGCAAAAAGTGGGCGCCGATCGATTGATCACTGGCAACCCGCTCCATCACGCTGGTTCCGACTTCGGCAACCGGAAACAGGGTGTCTCCGAGAGCTGTCACCGCCCCACTGACCCCGACGAGCACCAAGCCGACCAGGCTGGCAAGGGTGACCCACCGCGTTCGGCTATCGACAAACCGCGGTCGCCGCGGTCGGTAGTTGCGACTGAGGCTCCAACAACAGGCGGCGAGCGAGCCGGTCAAAAATGAGGTGTTGATCAGATGGACCGCCATCCACACCGCGCGATCGATCGAGCTGTTGTCGGCGACGAGGCCCAAGAGCACCAGGCGGGCGCCGACGAGGGCTTCGGTGATCGTAAACAGCAATGTCAGCCAGGCGGTCACCCGCGCAAGGTGCCCGCGCGAGGTTCGACGGATCACGGCGATCAAGAGGATGATGACCAAAATCCCGTAGACACCGCTGGTCAGCCGGTGGGTGAACTCGATGATCGTCTCGAGTTCCGGGGCACGGGGCACGATTTCGCCGTGGCACGTGGGCCAATGCTCGCCGCAGCCCGCCCCTGACCCGGTGATCCGCACCCATGCTCCGAAGAGAATGACGAAGATCGTGTAGGCGAGGAGGCCCCAGGCATATCGGGCGAGGCGCGACACGGGCACGGTTTACCGCGGAGGATGTTCGCGCGAAAGGGTCAGGAAGTCGCAAGCATGTGACCAAGCCCGTACCCGGCGCATCCGGACCGTAGAGTCTCTAATCGTCTGACTTCTTAAAGTCCTCGCCACGCCACAGATAGGTCTCGCGCTCGAGTCCCCCAGGTTCGACCTCGTAAATACGAAACGCCCCCTCACGCCCGGGCCGCTGCGACAGCGCTGTCCCCGAACTCACCCCGTGCACCGGCACCTCGCACTCGGGGCCCGGCAACACTCCCACGAGCTCACGGTGCTCATGCCCATGCAACACCAACTCGGCCCCATGTCGGGCAATCACCTCGCCAAATGCTTCGAGGTCGAGCAGGTCGTGGCGCGCGTGGGCCATGCCATCGATCACCGGGTGGTGGATCAACACAATCCGGGCCAATCCCTCCTGCTCGAGGTCATCCAAAATCTTTGCGAGGCGCGCGAGCTGGTCCGGACCCACTTGCCCCGTCGCATACAGCGGGAGCGTGGGCACAGCTGTCGATACTCCCACCAACGCCACCCCGTCGAAGCGCTGGACAAACGGGTATTGCTCCCCCGCAAGCCGGTCGCCATCCATAAACTTGCCGAGGTAGTTCTCGAACCGACCGTGACGTGCCGACCCCTTGGTATAGGCGTCGTGATTGCCCGGAATCACGGTGATCGGCAGCTTCGCGGCTTCGAGTTTTTCAGCGACATGGGCAAACTCGGATGCCAGCGCGAGATTGGTGAGGTCCCCGGTGATCACCAGGCGGTCGACGTTTTGCTCGTGGGCATGCTCAACGATCCGGTCAAACAGGGCGTCGTTGTGGGCCCTGCGCCGCTTGAGCGCGAGGTTTACGGCACCGGTGATGCGCTTGTTTAAAAACTGCCACGGCCGCACGCCGTCGAGGTTGAGCAGATGGATATCGGAGCAGTGGGCAAATCGCAGGGCCATAGCAAAGCCAGTTGTACGCGCCGGTTGTAGCAGCCGCGGCATAGCTCGCAAAGATCGTGATTCCCGGTCGCCGGGCCGTCGACGTTGCGATCAAAAAAACGCCCATCCTCGGCGGTCGCATGCGACCACCTGTACCCGGCGTTGCGACAACCCCCCTCGAACATCGTCGTCTGCGAAGACTCCCCGTGTGACAACCCCAACCGCGCAACCAGCCGTGACCCGCCGGGTGAGACATCGCCGCCAAGTTCGTCTATCGTGCCCGCCATGTCCACGATGACCAAAGAGCTTCTCCAAAGCGGGCGCACCCATGATTGCGGGAGCCTGCGCGAGAACGATATCGGCAGCGAAGTCGTGCTGTATGGCTGGGTTCACCGGCGGCGCGACCACGGCGGTCGGATCTTTATCGACCTGCGCGACCGCCAGGGCCTCACCCAAGTTGTGTTTGGCCCCGATATCGAAGCCGATACCCACAAGCTCGCCGATGGACTGCGCAGCGAATACTGCATCGGCGTGAGCGGCAAGGTGATCAGCCGCGGCGACAACAAAAATCCGAACATGGACACCGGCGCCATCGAAGTCGAGGTCGACGGGCTCGAGATCTTTAGCGAGAGCGAGGCCCTGCCCTTCAACGTGTCCGATGACGACCGGCTCGACACCAACGAGAACATCCGGCTCAAGTACCGCTATCTCGACCTTCGGCGCCCGTCGCTGCAGCGCAACTTTATCCTGCGCTCGCGGCTGTCGACGACCGCCCGCCAAACCCTCGCCGAGGCCGGGTTTTTGGAGCTCGAGACCCCGTACATGGTCAAGTACACGCCGGGCGGCGCCCGCAACTTCTTGGTGCCCAGCCGCCTGAGCCCGGGCAACTTCTACGCCCTCGCCGAGTCCCCGCAGATCTTCAAACAGCTGTTTATGGTCTCGGGCCTCGACAAGTACTTCCAGATCACCCGCTGCTTTCGCGACGAGGACCTGCGCAACGACCGGCAACCCGAGTTCACGCAAATCGACATCGAGCTCAGCTTTGCCACCCCCGAGCGGGTATTCGCCCACATGGAAAAGTTGATGACCCGGCTGTGGAAAGACGTCTTGGGCGTCGAGCTGCAGACCCCGTTTTTGCGACTCACCTGGGCCGAGGCCATGGGCCGTTACGGCTGCGACAAGCCCGACCTCCGGTTTGGCTTAGAGCTCCACGACATCAAGCCGATGAGCAAAGACTGTGGCTTTCGCGTGTTCGAGGCCGCCGAGTATGTCAAGGGGATCTGTGTACCTGCAAACAAAGCCGACAAGCTCTCCCGCGCCCGGCTCGACAAACTCACTGCGTTTGTCAAAAAGCGCGAGCACGGTGGGGCCAAGGGCCTGGCCTGGGCCAAGATTCAGCCCGACGGCACCTGGAAAGCCCCGTTTGCCAAGTTGCTCAAGCCCGAAACCATGCAGGCGATCGCCGAGCACATGGGCGCCGAGCCAGGTTCGGTCTTGCTGTTTATCGCCGACAACTTCCACACCACCCACGCCACACTCAACGCCCTGCGCTTAGAGCTACGCGACTTTTTGGGCCTGGTCGAAGGCGAAGCCGGCAACCAGTGGAAGTTTTGCTGGGTCACCGACTTCCCGCTGTTTGAGCAAAACGAAAAGGGCCAGTGGGTGTCCTCGCACCACCCGTTTACCTCGCCGCGTACCGAGCATATCGAGTACCTGCTCAGCGACCCCGGCAAGGTCCTCGCCCAGGCCTACGACATGGTCCTCAACGGCAACGAAATCGGCGGCGGCTCGATCCGTATCCACCGATCTGATGTACAGTCAAAGGTCTTCACCGCGCTCGGCCTCAGCCCCGAGGAGATCGAGCAGAAGTTCGGGTTTTTGCTCAACGCCTTCAAATACGGCCCACCGCCCCACGGCGGCATCGCCTTTGGCCTCGACCGGATCGCCATGTTGATGTGCAACGCCGGCAGCCTGCGCGAGGTGATCGCGTTCCCCAAAACCCAGCGCGGCTCGGACCTCATGACAGGTTGCCCCGGCCCCGCCGACGATCCGCAGCTCGAAGAGTTGTACATCCGGCACCGGCAACTTCCAGGTGACGAGTCGGCCGGCAACGAATCGGCCAGCTGACCACTAAGCTATCCAGGCAGCTATCAGAACCTTGCTTCGAGACCACGCCCGCCGGCGTGGTTTTGTTGTGACTGCACAGGCAAAAGTCCAGGCGTGAATGTCACCTTTGTGCATCCCCGATGGAGCCAAGCCGCGAACAACCTCCTCGCCGTGGTTTCTCGTGCTTCATCACCCGGCGAACATGTTGTTGCAGCCCGGCGTTCGTGAATTCCAGTTGTCGTGAGCCTACACGAAGGTTTGCGTGGTCCTCGGCAAAATCAGCAAGCAAACCGGCGCTCGAGAAAATCCACAAGCTGCGAGGGTTGCCTGCGTTATGCTCCCCCCAAGCCGGCAACATGTCTGACACACGCGACGACAACCCGAAGGCCTCCGAAGAAGCTGCAAACGAGACCGTGCAGGAGCCTTCAAAACCATCCGAGGCCACATCCAAACCAACCGAGGCGGGCCCGACCGATACCGACTGGGGCACACCGTTTTTAAAAACCGCCCCAGCCCGTGTACTTGCATGTATTGCCTGCGCCAGCTGCATGGTGCTCGCCTCCCCCGACCAAAACCTGTGGTGGCTCGGGTTTGTCGGCTGGATCCCGTGGCTCGCCGTGATGGAAGGCGTCCGCCCCAAAACCGCCTTTTGGTACGGCTGGCTCACCGGCATCATCACCGTGTTTTGGGGGTTTGTCTGGCTCACCGAGCTGCTCACTCGATTCGCCGGGTTTACCGGGGCACCAGCCTACGGCATCCACCTTTTATTTGCAGCTGCACAGGGTTTGCAATGGGCTATCCCGGCCGCCGCGATCGTCTGGCTGCGCCGCCGCACCGGCTACGACGTCCTGCTCCTCGCCCCATTTTGTTGGGTCGCCGGCGAAGCCCTGCTCCCCCACGTGTTCCCCTCGTACCTCGCGCTGATGTGGTGCTTCCAACCGCTGTGGCTACAAACCGCCGAAATCGGGGGGGTCACCACCATCGGCATGGTCCAGCTGCTGATCAACGCCGGCCTCTACGTTGTCCTGCGCGACCGCCTGCTCGGGCGTCCGTTCAATCGCCGCGCAGCCGTTGTATTTGCAACCACCATGTTTGCGGCCCCCACCTACGGGGCGATCCGCATGAAGATGATCGACGCCAAAATCGAGGCTGCGCCAAAGGTCAAGTTTGGTGTGGTCCAGGGCAACTTTGGCATCACCCAATGGGCCAACCCCAAGTGGCGCCCGCGGATCCTCAAAAATCTGCAAACCAAGTCGGCCGAGCTCGAGCTAGAGGGCGCCGACATGTTGCTGTGGGGCGAAACAGCCTATCCCTACTCACGTGCGTTGCGACGGCTCAACGGCAAGGACCTCCCTGAAAACAACCACCGCAGGGTCCGCCGGGCGTTCACCAAGCCTCTGATCTTCGGCCTCGTCACCCAGGACAAAACCGACAAATACCCCTACAACACCGCCACCGTCCTCCACGAAGACGGCACCCTCGGCGAGGTTTACGACAAGGTCTTCCCCCTCTACTTCGGCGAGTACGTGCCGATTGTCGACCCCGACTGGTACCTCAAAATGGTCCCAGCAGCCTCGTACATCAATCCTGGTGAGGGACCGGTGGCGCTGACCGAGGGCGAGTACCGGTTTGGCCCGCTGATTTGCTACGAGGATATCCTCCCGCGATTCGCCCGGGACGTTGCCAATACAGGTATTCACGCCTTCGTCAACCTGACCAACGACTCGTGGTTTGGCAAGTCCAAGGAGCAGTACCAACACATGGGGCTAGCGGTGCTGCGGGCCATCGAAAACCGCCGTGGGGTGCTGCGTTCAGTCAATGCAGGTACAAGTGTTTACATCGATCCCAACGGCCGCGTAGTCCACCAAACCGAGGTGCAAAACCCAGATGTCGAAGGCCTGCAAGAGCCCGATGGGTTTGTCGCCACCGTGCCGATGATGGACCCAGAGTCGAAGACGATGTACACGCTGACGGGCGAGTTGTTTAACGGCTTGGTGGTGCTAACCCTGGTGATTTTGGGTTTTCGCCGGCGCGAGTGAGCTACGGACGTGCATTCATCAACCGCCATCAAAAAATACGTCGGGCGCGTGTCGCGATGCTGTACCCAATCACTTGTATCAACAAGTACCAGCCACCGAGACACCATCAATTAAACGCAAAGTGCAAGCCAAACAACACCCCCTGGCGCAGTAGCCCGGTGGTTGTCGCCTTGAGGTCGTAGTCAAATCCCAACCCGAGGCGCGTCATTGGCTTTTTCTTGCTCTTGCGCTCGTACAACTCAAACTCGTAGCCGATCCCCGCCTGGCCGCCGAGACCTGCGCGCGAGCCGACAATGCTGCGGGATACCGGGATGTTACTCGCCACGCCTAGGCCCCCTCGCATGTACAGTCCCTTCCACAGGTAGCCGGTTGCCATCACCGTGACAAACCCCGATACCGAGCGTTTTTTGCGGTCGAGATAACCGGTCAGTCCGAACTGGGTGCCGAGTTTGAACTTGGTGTTGAGGGCTCCGCCGACCGACACGCCAAACCGAATCATTGGAATCACGCCACCTTCGATCAGCATGGTTCCCGGCTTGATTCCGATGTCGGCATATACACCTTTTTTGAGGATTCCCGGCTTGCGCTCGCGCTTGTCGGTTGCCAGCGAAAGCTCGGTTGCCGAGGCCTCGGTGGGGGCCAATGCACCGAACGCGGTGAGGCTCGTCAGGGCGACGACGGTGGTGGTACGGGCGAAACATGAGAACTTGGGGGACTTGAAAGACATGACAAACTCCACCGCCACTCACGGCGTGCATCGACCTTTTGCGGGCGCGATGCATCGGCTCTTGAGTGGCCGGTCGCTGCCCAAACGCGGCTCACCGCGGGTCGCTTACAGGCCGACGAGAAAAATCCTAAACCTTTGTTTCAACTTGACTTTTACCGGGTCAGCCGGTGATCTTTTCGCACGTCTTCGATCGGCGGTACCATCCCGCCCATGCTTCGATATACAACGATCGCCTGCTTCGCTGCGCTCCTGTCGGCTGGGTGTTCCAACGAGCCGGCGAAAATCGGCGATGCCCCCTCCCCGGAAGTTGCAGCCAAACAACAGGCAGACCAGCCGTCGTTGCGTGCGAGTCTTAAATTACCCAAGGGCGCCGCCGGCGGCAGTCTCTCGATGTGTGTGGTTGTTTCTGTCGATAAACAAGCGGCCATGCTCGAGCGCCACGTTGCCAAGGGTCACATCCGCAACGATGGTGAACTCGCGCCGGTTGTCGATGGCGCGGTGAAGATCGACGGCAAGCAACTGCTCGCCAAGCTCGAAGACGCCGCTGGCAACCTCGAAGCCGAAACCTTTACCGACTGCCTAGCCCTGGGGCTCGACGAGCGCCTGCCGACCACAGTGTTTGTGCAACTCGGCGAGATGCTTGGGACCGCCAAGTGGCCGCGGGTGGTGCTGTTGACCGAAGGAGCCAAGGAGGGCCCGACGATTGGGCTGGGCAAACCGCGGGGCTCTCTCGGAGAAATCGATCCCAATGGCGAGCCCCTGCGCGTTGTCATGGGTGCCAACGGCATCACCGAGCTCAATGGCCAAACCGGCGAGCCAGCGGCCCTACAAAAACAGGTCGAACGAATCACCGAGATGCGTGAGGGCGTGCTGACCTACGTCAAGTTTGCCCCCGGCACGACCTTTGGCCAGGTCTTCCCCCACCTGACCTCCGAGCCAGAAAAAATCTGGTGGATGCCGGTCAACGAACTCCCACCGGGCGACCCTCCGGCCGAGGAACCTTCGTTGTTCGACGACGCCATCCTCCAAACCCCAGTCAAGTTTGACGGGCCCAAAACCCAGGTCGTGGTCACCGTATGTGCCGGGGCCGATGGCAAGGTCGCGGAGGTCAAGGTCCCGAAGGGTGTCGGCACCGAGCTCGCCGAGACGATCAAAAAGACACTCAAGTCGTGGCGGTTTAAGCCGGCGTCGAGCAAGCGCTGCGGGGACACAACCCTCGACCTCGGCAAGTGACGCACACCGGCACATCACCTTAAAGGTAGCTGAACCCGGGGGCTAGCAGCGTACAGCCCTCGACATTGGCAATTCACGAACACTGGCACGGCACACTCGAGCTTGAAGGCCCGCTCGACGTCCAACCAGTGTTCCCCTCGACCTTGGCCTAGTGACGAACACTGGCACCGCACTCTCGCGCTTGAAGGCTCGCTCGACGTCCAACCAGTGTTCCCCTCGACCTTGGCTAGTGACGAACACTGGCACCGCACTCTCGAGCTTGAAGGCCCGCTCAACGTCCAACTTGTGTACCCCTCGACCTTGGCTAGTGACGAACACTGGCACGGCACTCTCGAGCTTGAAGGCCCGCTCGATGTCCAACCTCAAAGGAAGCCAAGCGGCTTGCAACACCTGAAAGCACCGGCCCGGCAGGTAGGTTTGTTCTCCTCGACACTCGAGCTTAAAGGCCCGCTCGATGTCCAACCTCAAAGGAAGCCAGCGATTAGCAGCACCTGAAAGCACCGGCCCAGCAGGTAGATGGGCCGAAACGGCTAGCGGCACCTGCAGTCACCGGCACAGCAGAGGTGTTCGCGGGCCAAACACGCACCTGCCCTTCAAAGCAGGTACGTCGATTCGGCTCAACCGGGCTCAGCCGACGGTCATCCCGAGGTTTTTGACCAAAAACCCCCACAGGTCGGCCCACTCCTCGATTTTCTTGGCGGTCGGCTTACCCGCGCCGTGCCCTGCCCGGACATCGATCCGAATCATCACCGGGTTGTCGCCGCGGTGGGCATGTTGCAGGGCCGAGACAAACTTGTAGCTGTGCCCGGGCACCACGCGGTCGTCGTGGTCGGCGGTGTACACCATGGTCGCCGGGTACTCGGTACCCTCCTTGACATTGTGGACCGGTGAATATGCATGCAATGCCTTGAACTCCTCCGGGTTTTCCGGTGAGCCGTAGTCAGAGACCCAGGCGTGGCCAATCGTGAACTTGTGAAACCGCAGCATGTCCATCACGCCCACACCCGGGAGTGCGGCGGCGAACAGGTCGGGGCGTTGGGTAATGGTCGCACCCACCAGAAGACCGCCGTTGCTGCGCCCACCGATCGCAAGCTTGTCGCTGCTCGTATACTTTTGGGCAATCAGGTATTCGGCCGCGGCGATAAAGTCGTCAAAGACATTTTGCTTATGCAACTTTGTCCCGGCCTCGTGCCACTTGGCCCCGTACTCGCCACCACCGCGCAAATTGGCCACCGCCAGTACTCCGCCCATCTCCATCCACTGCAGGTTGGGCACCGAAAACCCGGGGGTAATGGCAATGTTGAAGCCACCGTAGCCGTAGAGGTAGGTCGGGTTTTGCCCGTTGAGCTCGACACCCTTTTTGTGGCTGATAAACATCGGCACCTTGGTGCCGTCCTTGCTCGGATAAAACACCTGGGTGGTCACGTAATCATCGGGATTAAACTTGACCTTGGGCGCACGGAAAACCTCGCTTTTGCCCGACTTGATGTCGTAGCGGTAAATCGTCCCGGGGGTGGCGTAACCGGTGTGGAGGTAAAACGTCTCCTTGGATTTTTGCTTGCCACCAAAGCCGTAGGCGGTGCCAATGCCCGGCAGTTCGACCTGTTTTTCGAGCGCACCTTTTTGGCTATACACACGAATTTGGCTGTGGGCGTCCTTGAGGTATTTGCCCACCAGCTTGCCACCTACGGCACTTACGCCGCGCAGGGTCTCCTCGGACTCGGGGATGACCACCTGCCAGTTGTCGCGCTCGGGCTTGCGGGTGTCGATCGCAATCACCTTGCCGCGCGGGGCATCTAGGTCGGTGCGAAAGTACATCACCGGGCCCTTGTTGGTGATGAAGTCGTACTCGGCGTCGAATGTGTTGAGCAGCTCGACAACCTCACCCTTGCCACCCTTGAGCGATTGGTAAAACAGCCCGTTTTTCTCCGAGGTCCCCTCCCACACGCGGATAATCAAAAACCGGCCATCTTCGGTGACCTGGTTGTCGAACCCCCAGCGCTTTTTGTCCTTGCGCTCATACACGAGTTGGTCCTCGGCCTGTGGGGTGCCGAGTTTGTGGTAGTACAACTTATGGAAGTAGTTGGCCTGCTCTAGGGCATCGCCCTCCTTGGGGGCATCGTAGCGGGCGTAGTAAAAACCCTTGTTGTCCTTGGTCCACGACACCGAGGAGAACTTGATCCACTCGATCAAGTCCTCGCGGTCCTCACCGGTTTTGACATCGCGAACCCGGTATTCTTGCCAGTCGGAGCCGGCCCGTTGAATCCCGTAGGCGAGCAACTTGCCGTTGGGGCTGACCGCAAGGCCAGACAGGGCAACGGTGCCATCCTCCGACAGGGTGTTGGGGTCGAGCAAAACCCGGGGGTCGCCCTTGAGTGTGGGCGCCGTGTACAGCACGCTTTGGTTTTGCAGCCCGTTGTTGTGGCTCCAAAAGTAGTTCTTGCCCTCTTTGAACGGCAGGCCGTAACGCTCGTAGTTCCACAGCTCGGTCAGCCGGGCACGAATTTGTTCGCGTTCGGGGACCGTGCCCAGGTAGTCGAAGGTGACTTTGTTTTGGGCGGTCACCCAGGCTTTGGTGTCGTCGCTGTCGAGGTCTTCGAGCCAGCGATATGGATCGGCAACCTGCACGCCGTGCAGGGTTTCGACCACATCGTCGCGACGGGTTTGCGGATAGGGATAGGCCGGTGCCGGTGCTGGGCTCACGCCGTCGGAGTTTTGCGCTGCCGCCTCGTCGGGCACCGCAGTCGCACCCGTGGGGGTCTGACACGCCGAACACATCGCCGCAACGAGGATACAAAGGACCGAGGACTTCAGCGCAACCGATGACATCGCCCCTTTGTAGGCGACTTCGCGCCCCGGCCACAAGCGCCCGCCGAATCGGGAAACTCACCGAAATGCGCCTGACTCAGCGGTTTTGGGCGAAACCTCGACGGACCGGGGCCACGCCACCAGCTGGCGTCGACGCGCGCGTCGGCACAGTCCCACACTCGATGTTTATACATATAGTTAGGGAAGGCCAGATGTGTCGATTCGCGCGTCGCTGGTGACCAGATCCGAAGGCCCTTCAGCGAGCCGCCAGTGCGCGCAAATATGCTTCGCCCGGGACTCGCTCACAACCTGTGCTTCCAGCCAGAAACCTGTGCTCACCAACAACGTCGCGGGCGGTCAAAGATCGCCATGCCGGGTGGTCCACCACGAGGACTTAGATGCTCATACACCTAGCCCAGCCGTGGTCTTGCTCGCACAAGCTTTAGGGGGCGTACTTGCGTACCCACAGGGCAGCCAGGTTTTCGGGGGCATATTCTTCGCCGGTGATAAACACATAGCCGTTGGCATCGACGGCAACCGCGTGGGCCCGGTCGTCTCCGCCGTCACCGTCGTGATGGGCATCCCAAATGAGTTCGTCGGACGGGTCGAACTTGCCTAGCCAGATCCCGTCGAGGCCGTTGACCGTGTACTCCGAACCGGCGGCCAACAGGTTGCCCTCGCCGTCGATCGCCAAGCCATTCCCGCGGTCCTCGTCGATGCCTTCGCTGTCCCACTGAAAACTGCCGATGCTCTCCCCGGTTTCGGGATCGTATTTGGCGACCCACACACTGATGAGGTCCTGGGGCGAGTAGACCTCGCCGGACACCACCAGGTTGCCTTCGGGGTCAATCGCCGCAGCCCGCCCAATGTCGTTGCCGCTGGCCATGTCGTAGGTCTGCTCCCACACCACGGAGCCGTCGTCGGTCGAGAGCCGCGCGGCATAGACATCGCTGAGCCCGATCGGCACGTAGACCTCACCGGTGACAAAGATGTCGTCTTTTTCGCCAATCGCGACCCCGCGCAGGATGTCGGTCCCGAGGGCGTTGTCCTGGCTAAACGTCCACAACAGGTTGCCATCGCTGTCGAACTTGCCCACCCACAGGTCGTTGAGACCGATCCCGTGATACTCGGAGCCGGCCACCACAATGTTGTCCTCGCTGTCGATCGCAACCGCGCGGCCACGGTCGCCGAGCGAGGGCGGGCCGTCAAACGTCTCGGTCCACAACACCTCGCCATCGGGGTCGTACTTGCGGATCCAAACGTTTTGGTCCTGCCCATTTTTGAAGGTGTGGCCAACCGCGATGATGTTGTCTTCGCTGTCGATGGCCACCGCTCGCCCGCGGTCGTCGCCCGCGGGGTCGCCGTGGAAGGTTTCGGTCCACAGCACCTCGCCGTCGTTGTCGTATTTGCGGACAATGATGTTGGCGTTTTCAAGGAGCTTGAACTCCTCCCCGACAACCACGACATCGCCGACCGAATCGACGGCGATCCCCCAGCCGATGGCCACACCGTGGTCTTCGCCTGGATAGACATCGGTCCACAACGGCGATCCTGAAACCACGCAGTCCGGGTTGCAGCCGTCGCCAAACTCCTCGTTGCCGTCGTCGCAGGGCTCGCCGCCGTTGAGCATACCGTCGCCGCAAAATGGACCCAGGGCCATGCAGTCGCTGGCGCAGCCGTCGTAGGAGTTGTTGTTGACGCCATCGTCACACACCTCGACGCCATCGTGGACCAAACCGTCACCACAGGTTGCCGCCGCACAGGTCGATGTACAGGCACCATTGTCGCTGTTGGCATCGCCCTCGTCGCACTCCTCCCCCTCTTCGACCACGCCATTGCCGCACATCACGGGGCCGGCGGTCCCGCACTCGCACATATCCCAACCGGTGCCGTCGTTGAGACAAACCTGGGTGCCGGGCTCGCCCCCGCAGTCGCAACTTTGCTCCTCACCCGGTGTACATACACCTTCGCTATCGGAGTCGGTTTGGCTCGGGCTGGTCTCGGTTTCGGTTTCGCTACTCGTACCGCCCGTCGAACCGGCACTGTCGCTCCCAGAATCGGTCAAACTCCCGGCCGTGTCTTCGCCACAACCGACAACGAGTCCGGCGGCTAAAACCAGGGAGCATAGGCCGAATGTGCATGGGAAGAGTTGCATTCGGCGAACCTACCCGATACCGGCAAAAAGGCCCAACGCCTGCTTGTGCGTTGGCCTGTTGTCGAAGGACCACGACTCGCCAGCTCCTGTTGAGCCCGCTAGCGCAAGGTTGTGATGTGCCCCGGGATGTGCACCGTAAGAGCACACGACTGACAACCTAGGTGCCAGGCACAAACCGAACTGCGTATATCTGCGGTAGGTGATGGCTGATACAAGCAAATGAATCGCCGGCGTTGTCGCTTATCCACAGGTTCCCGGTGGTCGAGCCAAATGCCAAACGCTCACCGGTTGGATCGATGGCAAGTGCGTGGCGAAACACGAGGTCGTAGGCGTGGCGCTGCGGCAACCCATTGGTCAACACATCAAAGCTCTCGCCACCGTCGCGGGTGCGGGTGACGACCACACGACCGTCGACCGGGACCCGCCGCTGGTCGCTAATTGCCGGGACAAAGTAGGCGGTGTTGGGATCGCGGGGATGCACGGCCACGGCAAACCCAAAACTCGACGGGGGGGCCTTGATTTGCTGCCACGACTTGGCCCCGTCGCGGCTGCGCCAAATCCCGCAGTGGTGTTGGGTCCACATCGCCGAGAAGTCGGCCGGGCACGCAACCACGATGTGCGGGTCTTGAATCGCCGGGTCCTCGGCCCGCTCTGGCGGCATAAAGTCGGCGCGCATGCCCTTGCAACGGGGCTCCCAGGTCTCACCGTCGTCGGTGGTTTCCCACACCCCGCCACAGCTCACGCCAACAAACACGTGGCGACTGTCGGCCGGGTCGACAAGCACCGAGTGGATTCCAGGGTCATCGGCCCCGCCACCAAACCACTGCTTACGCAACGGGTGCTCCCACAACGATTTGACCAACTCCCAGCTGTCGCCGCGGTCGCGTGAGCGAAACAGTCCCCCCGGTATCGTGCCCGCCCACAGCTCGCCCGGGCGATCGTCGCCGGCACTTTCGAGCGCCCAAAACAACTTGAGCGACGAGGTCAGCGGGCGCCCAGATGGACCGACTTCTTGTTGCCCCTCGGGAACCTCTGGATATGTAGGTACACCGACCTCAGACCAGGTCTCCCCGCGGTTGTCGCTGCGGTGGAGCTTGACCCCAAAGTGCCCGTGGTCGAGGGCTGCATACCAGGCGCCGTCGCGGTGGTCGGGAAACGTCAAGGTCACGTTGTCGCCGACAAACGACACGCGCTCGATATCCCATTCGCTGTCGCGACAGACAACCGTAAACAAGCCCTTGCGGGTTGAAACCAACACAGTCGTAGACATCAGACTTCCTAACCGCCCGAGAGGGCTTGCATCACATACAGCTCGGCCCGCGGCCCGATCGCGTCGGACAACCCGTTGCGATCGCACACCTGCTCGCCGTCGACAAACACGTTCATGTGCTTGCGCAGCGCCCCGTGCTCATCGACGACGTAGCCACGCAATCGCGGGTTTTGGGCAAATACGGCATCGAGGGCATCGCGTACGGTTTCCCCCACCACTTCGGTTGTCGGACAGTCGACGTGGCGCCGAAGGTTGGCCGTGAAATGGACGACCGGCATCGCGCAAACGGTACCCGATCTTGAGAGATGCGGATACACATTTCTAAAATAGTCGGGTTACTCGAAATATCTGTTTGCTGGCACACAAACATTTCACGCAGCAAAAAGACTTCCGTATAGTTCGTATATGCACCGAACGCTGCTTGTGCTGCCCCTGACTATGTTTATCGCCTGTGGCGATGCGGCTACAACATCCACCGGCGAAACCGAATCCGGAACCGAAACCTCCACGGGCTCGACCGCGACGACTGGGGACACAACCGGCACGACGGACGACCCCACTGCAAGCACATCGATGGCGACAACCTCAACCCCGTCGACGACAGACGACACCACCGATGGCCCGACCACAACCGAAGCACCCACGACCGACGATAGCGATCCGACCGAGCCGACAACCGATCCGAGTACAACCGACCCGAGTGAAACCGGCACAACCACGGACGACCCGTTTTTGTGCCCCGCAGACCCACCGCAGGTCGAGCTCCCGCGCACGGGCATCACCGCCGACGATATCGCCGTTTTGGTCAATCTCGACGATCCGCAATCGGTTGCCATTGCCGAGTACTACGTGGCCAACCGGCAAATCCCCGAGGCCAATGTCGTCGAGCTTGCATTTGCAACAAATACAACCATGAGTCCGGAGGTGTTCGCCGATGTCCAGACCGAACTCGATGCCATGCTCGCACCCGACGTCCAGGCGCTAGCGATCACCTGGACCCGCCCCTATCGCGTGGGCTGTATGTCGGCAACTGCTGCGTTTGCCCTCGGATTTGATGAAATTTACTGCAATACCTCGGGCATGGTCTGCGGCGAAACAGCGGCGGTCGACTACTACAACTCCGACTCGACACGCCCGGCCGCCGACCATAATTTACGCCCAGCGATGATGCTGGCAGCGGCAAACTCAGAAGATGCATTTGCACTGATCGACCGCGGTATTGCGGCCGACAAAACCTTTCCCATGGGCGATGGCTATATGATCCGCACCACCGATGTCGCTCGCAGCGTGCGCTGGCCCGGGTTTGTCCAAACCGTCGACCTGTTTGACCACCCCGGCGGGCTCGATTTGACATACATCGACAACTCGATGGGCCCACCGGCCGACAACGCCCTGGTCGACACCGAAAACGTGCTGTTTTACCTCACCGGGCTGGCCAACGTGCCGCAGATCAGTAGCAACACGTTTGTCCCGGGTGCCCTCGCCGACCATTTGACATCGTACGGAGGCCAGGTCCCCGACAGCTCGCAGATGAGTGTGGTGCGCTGGCTCGAGGCCGGGGCCACGGCGAGCTATGGCACGGTCGTCGAACCGTGTAACTACCCCACGAAATTTCCCGACCCCACCGTTCTGGTGCCGCAGTACTTCCGTGGGGCCACGGCGATCGAGGCCTACTGGAAGTCGGTCGCGTGGCCGGGCGAGGGCAACTTTGTCGGCGAGCCGTTGGCGGCTCCGTGGGGGCACCACGAGATCGTCTACGAAGATTGTATGCTCAACATTTCGACCACCCACCTCAAACCCGGGGTCAGCTACCGGGTCGAGCAGGCGTTTGACCCCGAAGGGCCGTGGGAGCCCACGATCGAGGGTATTAGCGTGGAAAACTATGAACCTATCGAGCTAATGGTCGACCCGGTCGACGCGCCCTACTACCGCCTGATCGCCGAGTAACCCATAAAAGCGGGCCAATAAAGCGAGCCAAATAAAGCGAGGGAGCAGCCATTGGCTACTCCCCCGAACAACAAAAACTCGAAGTCTAACGCTCCGTTGCCGGAGACACCTTGAGCCGACGACCGTCGAGCTCTTGCCCGTGGAGGGCACCCATGGCTGTGCGAGCCGCACGGTTATCGGCCATGGTGACAAATCCAAACCCGCGAGAGCGACCCTCGCGGTCAAAGATGATGCTCACTTCGAGGACTTCGCCGTGTTTGGCAAAGGCCTCCCGCAGGGTTGCCTGCTCGGTTTCCCAGGCAAGGCCGCCAACGAATAGTCGGCACGGCACCGAGCGAGACTTTCGCTCGACCGGTGTGGCCACGGGATCGTTGTGCGCAGCGACCTGGATTTCGTCGGCAGAAGCAACTGGAACGTCAGCTGCCCCCTGTTCCCGACGACGTCGTCTGCGTTCGGCTTTCTCCCGCTTTTTCTTCGCCTTTAAGGCTTCGCGTTGATGTTTTCCTGCGCTGTAATTTGTGCGGCCCACGTATCTTTAGTTTCTCCGGCTTCTTCCTCGAGGTTGTGCTGGCTGAGCTTCATTCACACGAATGCGGCGGCCATCGAGATCCGCTCCGTCCATCTCTTTGATCGCTCGGTCTGCATCTTCGGTGCTGTCGTAGGTGACAAACCCAAATCCGCGGGAACGGCCAGTGTCACGATCGGTGATGACCTTGGCCTCGCTAACGGGTCCAAACTGCTCGAACGCAGAGTGAAGTCCCTCAGTACTTGTGGCCCATGCTAGGCCGCCGACAAACAATTTTTTACTCACGTGTGTTCTTCGCTTCTGAACGGCTGCCCTCAACGGTCCGGCACAGGAGGTGCTTGGAGCGCTGGGAATTGCCGCGCATTGTCGGCGAACCCTAACACGAGTTTGGACGAGCGGGTAATTGGGCTCGTGAGCAGCGGCACGATAGCCCAAAAAAGGCTGTGAGTAGGTGCACGATTCCCTCAACCGGCCTCTCCGATCGCCTTGAGGGTGCGCTCAGAAGGCTCCTCCCCCATCTTGCGGATCGACTCGGCCAGAGTCTTGCGCATACAAGCATAACAGTCGCGGCGCCCGCACGCGTGAAAGCCACGCGGCTCGTAGCGGCGAAGTGCAGCCAAACCGCGGGGATCGGCAAGCTCGCCGATCGCTTCGACCACCGACTTTTTGTGCCGGCAGCTCTCGGCCATTTGCAGTTGGGCGACCAACTTGAGCACCTCGGGCACCGCGTCTTGGTCCTCGTAGTTTTCGATCGTGCGCGCGGCTTTTTTACGGCGGCCGTCGTTGAGATCAGACGACACGGTGTCGAAGGCCTTGGCCAGATCGTCCGGGATCGCCTGCGGTTTTTTGGGTTGCTCGACGGCCGGTTCCGATGGTTTTTCGGCGGCTTTTGCCTCGGCGACAATCGGGGTCGGTTCGGGATCGGAGGCGTCGGGCTCGGGGCTCGACCCGGCAAACAAAAACCCGCCGATAATTAGTGAACATACAACGAGACCGCCGCCGGCAATCAGCTGCCACGCAGGTCGCCGTTTGACCACTTCTTCGCTGCCACTCAGGGTTGGCAGGGAGGCTTCGCCGTCGAGCCCTAGGGCCATGGAGGTTGTCAACACATCCATCGAGCGCTCGAGGCCCATTTGCGACAGGGTTGCGAGCACGTCGGAGCTCGCGGGCCGCTGGGTCGGCGGCGTCACCAACATCTGCTCCACGAGGTCGGCAAACAGGGGGGGAACTGCACGGCCGCAAACCGCCGGGTCGTCGAGCCGCGGCGGTGTTTGACTGAGTTGGCGGGTCACCAACTCGGCCATCGTATTTCCCGTCCACAACCTTCGCCCGGTACAGGCCTCCCACAGCAACACCCCGAGCGAGTAGATATCTGTATAGGCATCGACCGGGTCGCCGGCTATCTGCTGCGGCGACATATACCCGGGCGTACCCAGGACTGCACCCACTCGCGTGAGCGGGTTGGTGTCCTGGGGGTTGTCCTCTGGCATCCTCGTGTCGCGGGCAATCCCAAAGTCGAGTACGTAGACATGGGGTGTGCCGTTTTCGCGTTCGGTGACGATGATATTGTCGGGTTTGAGATCGCGGTGAACGATGCCCAAGCGGTGCGTCGCTGCCAGGGCGTCGGCGATTTGGTACCCGACCATCCGCACCCAGTCCCACGGGTGCCCGTCTTCGACCAGCAAGACCTCACTGAGCGCGGTCCCCTGCACCAGCTGTAAGACAAAAAAATCGCTGCCGTCGTCGAGTTTGCCAAAGTCGATCGCCTGGACGACGTGGGGATTGTCGACTTGGGCGGTCGCCCGGGCTTCGCGGCGAAAACGTTCGGTGGCGATGTCGTCCCCGGCTACCGCTGGGCGAATCACCTTGACCGCCACATCGATCCCGAGCTTAAGGTGGGTGGCGATAAACACCGCCCCCATACCACCCTTGCCGAGCAATTCGCGGAGCTGGTAACGACCCTCGATCGTCGTTCCGATCAGCGACTCGATTCCAACCGGTTGTTGCGGCTCATCGGACGCTGGCTCAGCCGCGTCGATCACCGTTTGCGCCGAGGAGGCACTGCCGTCAATCGTGCTCTCCCGTGGGCCACTCACAGCCGTGAAACCATATCAAACCCATCCTCGCGCGTCAGGGTGCGACATCTCGATTCATCATCATATGCGCCGCAAACGTTACAGTTGTGTCAACTCGATCACGACCGACGCGCGAGACGACAAACGCCCCGCGTGCACGTGCGCAGCGAGGCGTTGCCGACCGTGAGGTTCGCCTACTTGGCGAGATGGACGGTGCCGGGTTTTTTCTTGGGCTTATCCGGCGTGTTGTCGTCACCGGGCTTGGTGTCGTTTGGTTTTTTGTCGTCCTTGCTACCAGTGGCCGGGTTGTTGTCGTCACCGGGTTTGGTGTCGTTTGGTTTTTTGTCGTCGCTTTTGCTGTCGGCCGGCTTCTTGTCGTCCTTCGGTTTCGCCTGAGCCTTTTTCTTCTTTTTCTTGGCTGGGCTCTTGCACGAACCGACCTTGGCCTCAGAACCCTTGATACACAGCTGACCGACTTCGATCGCGGCATCGCTACGGGCACCTGCCTTGATCTTGACCTCGCAGGCTTTGGGCTCGGCCGACAGTGGCTCGGCGAGGAAAGCCGGCACCGACAACAGCGCGCTCTCACCCGGATCGAGTTGGCTCAGATCCATGCTGGTGGCGTGCTCCTTGTCTGACTTCCCGTCGCAGGTGACCGCGGCGTAGAGCCGGGTGAACTTTTCGACAGGTTTTTTGAGATTTGCCGCAAACAGCAGGTTGAGGCGCACACCCTTGTTGCCGATCCCGGGTTGCCACTGCGCGGTGACATTGTCGAGTTCGAGCGCATCCGGGGTGACGGGGGCGCGTTCGGGCAGGCCCTCGGGCGGCGGATTGCATGGTTCTTCGGTCAGCTCACCACCTTCAAAACACACCGCGCGCACGGTCTCGGCGGGCTTGTCGAAAGCCTCGGCCAACTGGACCGCAAACTGGCAGCTCTCGGGCTCACCTGGCAGCGGGTTGAAGATGAACTGACCGTGGCCCAGCGGCACCATCTCGCCCGGTTTGAACTTAAATGGTTTGACGTGGGGGTAATCGGGATTGACCTCGACCCAGGTCTTGTCGCCGACCTTACAGGATGTCTTGAGGTACATGTGGAGGGCGTGGTCGACCGGCTCGTTGACCCGCAGGTGGTAGCGGACCATCAACGAACGCCGCGGGTCGTCCTCGGCACTCGCCAGCAACGGCTTGTTAAACGAGACATCGAAGGCGTAGGGTACGAGTTTGCCCTCCCCTTCGGGTTTGGCGGCAATCCCCTCGCAGGCCCCGTCTTTGACAGCCTTGCCATCCCAGCAGGAATCTTGCAGGTGCAATGAAAACTCACTGAGGCCGTAGTCGAAGGTGACCTGGCACTTTGACGGCTGCTGGCCGAGACCATCCCGCGCGAAGAAGGTCTTTTCGAGGGTCGATTTGTCCCCGGCCGCGAGCTTGCCAAAGTCACTGTACTGGTTGCCAAAGGTCACGACATCGACAGCAACCTCATCGCCGACGGCACAGGTCGCCTTGGCGTAGAGGCCACCTTTTTTGGCCTCGTTGACGGTGACGTCGACCGAAGCCTTGATCTGAAATCGGTCCTTGGCGTGCCCATACTCGGCCTTGTGGTTGGTGAGCTTGACACCTGCCAAACTCACCGGGCCCTTTTCACCCTCGCCGAGTTCCTTCTCGGCCCCGATCGCATCTTCGGCCTCGGGCGGCGCATCGATCATATCCTGAAGTTCTTTGTTCGCCGCATTGGCCGCCGCGAGTTGCTCCTTGGCAGCTTCGGCTTCGGCCCGCAACGCCTCGAGCTCGGCTTCCTTCGGATCGAGCTTTTTAACTTCGGGTTGGGCCTCGGTCTCCGGGGTCTCCGCCTTGGCTTCGGGGGCGGGGTCTTTTTCCCCGTCGCCTCCGCCGGTCAGCTTCTCGATTTGCTCACAGCCAGTCGAAAGTCCGAGCAGGCAGGCGAGCAGGAGCAGGCCGGAACGTGCGCGATGGTTTGTGTCCATGGGCCCACAATACCCCCACTTTCCGGCTAAACCCAAGCAGGTTTGAGCTACCACAGAACATCGTAAAAGGATGCTTTATCGCCCTTGTTCGGGTGGTCGGCCTGGGCTTCGCTCGCAGGCGAAAGCATGTGTCTACATATTCGCCCTTCGATCTGAGGGCCCATCGCCAAGGCCCTCCGGGTGCCGGGCCGCGCGGATCCGACCTCACCAACACCCGGGGGACATCGTCGCTTTACTCGTATGTGAAGATACAACGAGTGATGGGGACCGCCACGTCGCGCAACACGTAGAGGTAGTAATCGGTCCCCGGCGACAACTCGATCGGGGTCTGTGATTCGGGATAGCGCTGGGTCATCGAACCGGGCACCTCGCCGTAGCGAACGTCCCCGCTGGCGATCGGGGAATTTTCAGCGGGCGTATCGAGCCGCCACATCGTTCCCTCCGGTAGATCGAGGTTGGGTGGAACGGTCGGGTTGTCGCTGCCGACTTCGAGCACGTAGACATAGCGCGCATCGCCACCCTCCCAGCGGATACTGCCGTCGCTTTGCACCCCCTCGCCGGCTTCGCAGGGGCCGGGCTCGTAGACGAGTTGCGTATACAAGGGACCGCCAAAGGGCGGCTCGTCGACAAAGTCCTCAAAGGTTTTGCCGCGATACCCCAACTCGGCCACAAAGAAAGCTTTCATGCGCTCGGGATCGGTCGATGGCACGCCCACCTGGATCCGGTCAAAGCCGTTGTTGTCGGCCGGGTCGTAGGCGCCAAATGAATCTGAGTTGATCCAGCCCGCGGCCATCGCCAGGCCCTGCACACGAAATGTCGACATCCAGTTGCCAGGTGCATCGATCGTCCAGTTGGAGGCTCCGCTCGGGGCTTCGTCGGAGTGGCAGCAGATGCAAGCACTGGCCTCGACCTGTTCGCGGACCCAGGCGAGTTCTTCGACGTAGGCGGGATCGTCCATACGCGTGTCGACATCGGCCTCGGGCTCAGCCGGCGGGACCGGGTAATAGGGCCGCTGCGAGTAGACCACATCGCAAGATGCATAGTCACTAAACCGGCGACCCTCCTCGGTCGAAGCCGAGATGATCTGCCAGGTACAGACCTGGCCGTCGGGACCATTGCCCGGCTCCTCGCCCGGCAACGGTGGAACACACTCGAGGGTCGGCTGGATAAAGACGTTGCCGGTGGGCGGTGGAGGCTCGGGAGTATCGCCCTCGCAAATGCCCTCGGGCACCCAGGTCCCGCCGCCAAAGGTTTCGCAACCAAACTGCTGGCCGGCACACTCGGACGGGTCGGTGCCGTAGGCCACCACATCGTAGGCGCCAGCACCATCTTCGAGCTGGCAGCGGCCGAGTACGTCGTCGCTCGAACAGGCTGCAACTTCCTCGCCGCCGACCTGTGCACAGTCCTCGCTCACAGCCTCCGCGGTCCAGTCGCTTCCGCGATATTCGCGGCACTCGAGCGCCCCGGTGAATGGGCTCGAGTAGGCACAACTCGCCACCTCACCAGGCTCGCCAGGCTCATCGACCTCGCCCCCGGTTTCCATCTCACTCGAGGTGTCACCCGTTTCTTGCTCGGCGGGGTCATCACCACCGCACGCAGCAGCCACCATCAACACACATGCAAATCCCGCTCGAAGGTTCATGGCGCCGATGTGACTGCAGTCCCTGATTCGGCAACCGTCGAATGCGATTTTTTTTCGTTCGCGGTTTTGACCTCGCCATGGGGCCCCTCAACCTTGGTCCCCCGCACCTAACAGAGTGAGATGGGCAAAACCGCTTGGCCTCACAAACTCAGCTCTTGCGCGGGTCGTACTTCGGACCTTCACACCGCGACTCGTGTGGCCCGCAAAAAAACCGCACATGGAAGTGCGAGCCGTGCCCCCTGGCATGGCGCACAATCCCCTCGCGGGTGCCGGCTTTTCGTGGGTATTGCACCCACTTCTCGAGTTGTGCCGACGAAACGCCCGCCCGCTTGGCAGCACGCACAAGGTGTTTTTGCCGACTGCTCTCCAAAAATACGTATTCGACCTGGTTGGTCCGCAACAGCTCATACATCAGGGCCCAGGTCGCGTCCCAGTCGACATCGCGCACCGACTCGGGCACGCTCCCGCGCTTTCGCCCGTTGGCCAGTAGAAGTCGAATATCGACATCTCGGCCGCTTTGGTGCGACTTGTGCCCACGCAGGCGCCCACCCTTTTTCTTGCTGATCGCACCGATCACGACTTCCCCGCGATAGGCGTGACTGCGGCGAAACCTGGCGATCGCCCCCGTCAACAGGCCAATGCTGTGACTGCTGCCGTAGCTCTCGTCGGGCTTGCGAATTGTGTAGAGCTCGGGCGCCGTCGGCAGGGCAACTCCGCGCACCAGATGCCCGCGGTTGGCCGAGCCAACGCTTTGCCCGTTTTGCCGGATCTTCGGCAGATTGGTAGCGACCATCGGGGGCGCGGAAGCCTGGCCGGGAATCGGTAACGTCGCCCGCCGGGGTTCGACGCGAATAAGCGGTCCAATCCGTTCCACAGGTGTATATACACGACGGCCGACGGGCCGATGGACAACTTCGGCTCGCCGGGGACGTCCGGCCCAAATCTCCATGCGTTGCCCAGCCTCGAGCTCACGCGGGAGTGTGCGATTCCAACGGTGGAGGTAGCGCTCGGCAATCCCGTATTGCGCTGAGATACTCGCCCACGTCTCGCCCGCGGTTATTTCGTGGACAACCCGGTGGCGCTGTGGCGGGGGGATCGGCGAGAACACTTTCAAGCGTGTACCTACATCAACCTTGTCGGTGTTGCGGTTGAGCCGGTTCCACACCCAAATATCGCGCGGCGTGACGTTGTAGAGCCGAGCAATTTCCGAGATCCGCTCGCCGGGAATCACCACGTGCTCACTCCATCGCGGCTCGGACATCCCAACGGCCGACGGGGCAGCAGCCCACGCATCGGCAGGCGTACAAAGTGCCAGCACGGTAACCGCCGAGCACAACGCAGCTCCAAAGACCGGCCCAAGGGCACGACGCTGGCGATTTCGCATCTTCACCGGGTAATTGTGGTGGGCCGGCCCGGCGATCCCGAAGAATCCCGCGAACCTCGACACGATCTTAAAAAACCGGAAAAATTTGACGGCGCGGGCAGTTTACCCATCCCGCGCTACATTAAGGGTGCCCATGCCGAAACCAGCCAGTCTGTCCCAAGAACTTTCCCTCGTCGTCCGCACCTTGGTCGGATTTTTGGGCGTGCTGTGGCTCTGCGAAATTGTCGACCAATCGATCTTCCACGGCGGGCTCGATCGCTTTGGCGTGCAGCCGCGCGAGGTCGAGGGCCTGCTCGGTTTGGTCACCGCTCCGTTTTTGCACGGCGGCTACCCCCACCTCATTTCCAACACCGTCGGTCTGCTGTTGCTCGGCGGTCTGCTGTTGCTGTGGAGTCGGCGCGAGTTTTGGCTGGTGACCATTGCAAGTACACTGGTCGGCGGGCTCGGGACCTGGCTTGTCGGCATGGACGGCTCGGTGCACATCGGGGCCAGCGGGGTGTTGTTTGGGTTTTTCGGCTACCTGCTGCTGCGCGGATGGTTTGAGCGCAAGTTTGGGGCCATGGCGCTTTCGCTGGTGGTCGGTTGGCTATTTGGCAGCATGGCTTCGGGCATGGTCCCGGGCCTCGCCGGCCTCGGAATCTCGTGGGAAGAGCACCTGTTTGGCTTTCTCGGCGGCGTGCTGATGGCCTGGCGCTGGCGCAAGAAGACTCGCTAGCCAAAACTTCACTGCCTCACAAGGCACAGGCTCGACACAGAGACCGCTCATGCGCCGGGCCAACTTCTTGTCGATCGATGGTGTTACCTCGGCTACCCATTGGACGCGTCGGTGACCCGTTACTGTCTCGATTAGTGCTCGGCGCGAGGTAGCGTTGGTTGCTCGTCCCACAGGAATTCGCCAACCGCCACCGCGCTGTCTCGGACAACATTTTCGTTGCGCTGAGCCCCGCGAGCCAAGCGGATGGCGACCTCCAAAATCGACAGGTCGGGGTGTGCAGCTTGTAGCCGGGTGAGTATTTCAAAGTGGCGTTGCACGGCGACTGGCGACGCCTGCTCCTCGGCTTGCATCCGCAACTCACCAAGGGCCCGTGCCAGCAGGCCCACAATTCCGCGGGCATCGGGGTGACTTTCGACCACCGAGCACAGCTGCTCGAGCAATGTGGGGCAATAAACTGGGCAATCGCGCAGGGCGACCTGATGGGCCGCACACAGGGACTCTGCGTGGGCAAAAACCTCGGCCTCGCCGCCCGCCTCGGCCAGCTCCCTTGTATAGACAACATCTGAAAAAACCTGTGGACGCGACCCGAGCAGCCAAGCCTCGCCCGAGATCATTTCGCCACACCCCAACTCGCGGGAGGCCGCATAGGGGTGGGCAAACAGCGTGAGCGTTTGCCGCATACCATGCAGGTCCACGACGTACTTGACGAGCGGAATCCCGTAAAACACGATCTCGACCGACTCTTTGACCTGTCCATAAAAGCCGGTTTGTGCAGGCTCGTTGTCGGGTGTGTTTGGCGAGTAAAGCCCCGAAAGCCCTTCCTGGCCCGCGACCGGATGAAGGCTGCGGACCAGCCCAGCAAGCTCGAGCACCAGGGTTTCACCAGGGACATAGCTCCCGCGATTGGGCATGTACAAGCCGTCGAGCACACGCACAAACTCTGCGCCTAGCTGCCCGTAGAGTTGGGCCTCGAGACCGCCGGTGGCCTCTTGCACCTGCTCGAGGCGAAACACATGAAGGCGGCCTCCTGTCACGTAAGGTGCAAATACAAGTTCTTCGAGTCCCTGGCTATGGGGTCGGACAAGCGCGCTCATCATCACCGGCCCCCGCCCGTCGATCACGTGGCACAGGTCGTCCCGGGTGGCGACGGCAGACGCCGCCCCAGGCCCGAGCATACGTTCGTAGCGGTCCCGCAAAAACCGACCCATGTCGGGCACACCACGGAGAATGGTTGCCCACAACGGACCGTAGTCAAAGCCGAGTTGTGGCGTGGGGGCGCCCAAAAACTCGAGCTCGGCAACCCCATCGATCGCAACAGTGCTCGTCTCGGCGGGTGCGAGCCCCTCAAAGCTGGCTTCTGGCTTGGGAGGTTGTAGACCCGTCGTAGAGCCCTCTCCTCGGTCGTACGCAGAGTCGTCCGGCTCACCGGCGTCGTTGATCGGATGTGAAGTCGCCGCTGGGTCGCTGTCGTGCCCGGTAGCTCCAGTGGCGACCTCGTGTATAGGTTCGACCAACTCCGGCAGAGTCGAAGCCGACTCCGAGTCCACGCGCTCGGCCCTCACTGACGTCGCCGAAGTCGACTCAGAATCGTCCGCGGGCATAGGTTGGAGCTCTGACGGAACCAGAGCTGACGTTGCCGTAGCCGACTCAGGACCCATACGCTCGACCGTCGCTGACGTTTCCGTAGTCGACTCAGAACCCATTCGCTCGACTGTCGCTTCCGTTGCCGTTGCCGACTCAGGACCGTTCGAGGGCATAGACGCCGAAGTCGACTTAGAACCCATTCGCTCGACCGTCGCTGACTCAGAACCGTCCGCGGGCATACCCTCGATGGGCTCTGACGCCGAAGTCGACTCAGGACCCATACGCTCGACTGTCGTTGCCGTTGCCGTTGCCGACTCAGAACCGTCCGAGGGCATAGTCGGCTTAGAACCCATTCGCTCGACCGTCGCTGACTCAGAACCGTCCGCGGGCATACCCTCGACGGGCTCTGACATTGCCGCAGTATCAGGACCGTCCGCGGACACCCCCGCCGAAGTCGACTCCCGACCCATACGCTCGACCGTCGCTCCCGTTGCCGAAGTCGGCTCAGCGGCCAACTCCGCAGTCGACTCAGCAGCGTCCGGGTCCTCGACCAGCTCTGACGCCGAAGTCGTGGGCATGTTCGGCGCGCCCGCAACCAATGACTCTCGCGTATCCGCCGTTCGAGCGACCGCGTCGAGAGACTCCAAGCTCTGCGCATCCCCGTGCAACGACTTGCTCGAGTCCGACTCAGGCTTGCCCACAGCGGAATTGAGGCTCGCCGCTTGCTCGTCCCGAGACGAGGGCTTGACCTGGTTGCTACCGGTCGCCAACAAATGGTTCTTCGGCCGATCGTTTGAGGCGTGTTGTTGCTCCCGCGGCGAAAATCGGTCCGTGTCCGACATCTGGGCCAACTCCGCGGCCTCATCGAAGTCGGCCAGGGTTTGCGGCCTCGCAGCATTGCGAACCTCCGGGATCCCAGCCTCGCGGTCCCGCTCCTGCGATGCACTCGACTTTGGCGCCGCAGATGGCTCCGCAAAAAACGGCCCTAGCTGTTGCCGGATCTGGTTTGGTGTCAGCTGGGGTCGCCCAACCTTGGTCTCGAGTTTGATACTCGGGGCATCGTCATCGACAAACACAGCATCGACGACGTCGGGCGCTTGCTCGGCGGCCACCTCCGCGTCAAACACAGCATCGACAACATCGTCATCGGCGTCTTCCTCCGGAACAACCGTTACCAAACGCGGGTGTTCGGGCTCGTCGGCGAAAACCGCATCAACCGTTTCGTCCTCGTCGTCGAACTCGTCGTCCTCGTACTGAGAAGGCGGCTCGGCGGCATCGAGAGCCCTTGGAGGACGAAACCGGTTGCTCGCGGCTCGCAGGCGCGACTCGATCTCTGGGGCACGGCGGACAAGCGACAGCAGTCCCAGGGACGCAAGCGCAAGCGCTACGAGCAAAACCGCGGTCACGGGCAGGGATATTAGCCAAAATCCTTAGAATTTGTGCCGTTATTTTTTGGCTGGTCGCTGGCCGGCGTCGGCGTGCTCGCGCAATGCCCACGCAAACGACAAATGCATATACATTTGTTTTGATGTAGTATCAAATACTTTTCGGCCGTGAACAACCAAATAAAAAGCCCGCCACCGGGGCGGGCTTTTTGAAGTTCGGCAGCAGTCTTACTGCATGACGCCGCAGAAACCGACGTTCGGGTCGGACTGGTTGTCCTCGTAGACAGCAATGCACTGCGTCTCGGGGTTCGGGCAGGGGTCCTGCTCGGTGAGGTCGCAAAACGGCGAGCAGCAGGCCGACGACATGTTGCAGTTCGGAACCTGCTCGGCGCCGATGCAAGCGAAGCCCTTTTGACAGGCGTTGACGAACTCGCAGGGGTCGCCCTCGATGCCCGTGTCGTCCGGCACGGAGGTCGGTGCACAGGTGTAGCTGTTGTTGATCGGGTAGCAACCCTGACCCTCGGGGCAGTCCTGGATGAGAGGCTTGCAGCTCGGGAGACAGATGTTGAGAACACCCTCGTTGGCGATAACGCAGACCGTATTCGGCTCGTCACACGAGGCGTTTTCCGGGGTGCCATCACAGAACGAGATGCAGGTGCCCATGTTGGTCTCGGGGTCGACGTCCCAACACATGTTGTGGAGGGAGCAGTCGTCGTTGCCGCTGACGCCACTGCCTTCAACCATGCAGGGGTCGCCGTGAACGCCTTCACCAGTCACGTCGACGCACTTCAATGCGTTCCACGCCGAGCCGCCGTCGTCTGCCCAAGGCATGCACTTTTGGCCGTCGTCGCAGTCTTCGTCGTAGGTGCTGCAGTCGACAACCGGACCCTGGCCGTCAGGCATCATGATGAACGGATCATCGGTGGTCGAATCGGTGGTTGTGGTCGGGTTGCCGGTGGTCGGGTTACCCGTGCTGTCGGTGGTGCCGTCCGTCTCGCCGCCAGTCGTCGGGTTGCCGGTGGTGTCGGTGCCGCCAGTGGTGGGGTCGCCAGTGGTTTCACCGTCCGAAGTCGGACCTGCCGATGTGGTGGGGTTGGTGGTGCCGCCGTCGGTCTCGGAATCGCCGCCTTTGTCACCGCAGCCAACAATCGAAAGCGCTCCTGCAAGAATGCCCGTGATGATGAATGTCTTCTTCATGGATGTCCCTCGTACGTCGTAGGTAGATTTTTTGGGGGCTCCCGACTCCAACTTTGGGTTCTCTTGGCCCCATCAAGCGCGCATGTGCTCTGGCGCTCAACAATTGATACAGGAACCGTAGGTTCGTATCTTCTGTTTGTTCTTGAGCACCGTCTCAATCTTTACATACCCCTTTGATTCTGTGCAACCGATTTATTCGAACCTAACAAAAGAAGCTAACATTCCTTTTGTCCCAGATTTGTTTCACACGTTTTTTCTGAGGTTATGGGTAGACACCTGGTCACTTCCCGACCTCACCTTGTCCTGCCATCGCTTTTACTTTTATTTTCAAACACTTGGAGGCAAATGCAAAAACGAGCAAGGCGACAGATTCCGCACACCCGACATGGTGATGGTGGGTGTGCCCCCCAATGTTGACTTTCACACAATTGAGCTCCGTTATTGGAGATCACTCAGCTCAAATCGACTCGTGGGTCACACCCTGTTTACGCGATCGTGTCGGAGTAGCCGCGGTAACCGCCGGGCAGTGCGGGCAACAATCGCCGCAGGTGGTGGTCGAACATCACCACCCCTGCAATCGTGACTCCGGCTTCCAACTGGTGGCTCGCTTGCTGACGAACATCGCTCAACCGCAATTTTTGGAGCATCCCGGCAACGTCGTTGCCCTCGACCGCGCGCACCATCTTGTGGAGGTGGAACGTCAACTGGCGCGACAGGGCCGACGCTGCCAGGCCCTCCCACGGCGAGTTGAAAACTGCGTTCGTCAGCCCGTTTTGCAACTGAGTGATGCTCATTTCCCGCGCGATCTCGAGGTGTAGCCACATCACTTCCTCAGGGTCACGACCTGTCTCATCAGCCATCCGAACGGCTTCGAGCACCGAGGTGAGGTAGTTGAGTTGGGCGATCCGAACAGCTAGCTGTGTCGAAATACCGAGCTGCTCGAGTTCGCGAACCCGGCGGTTGCGGGACTCGGCCTGGTCGGCCGTCAAGATGCTGTCGAGGCGATTAAAGATGTGGCGCGCCCGGGTCACAGTGTCGGGGTCGTACGAAGTCGGGCTCCCGTGGTCGAGCAGGTAGTACGTCGCTTCTTCAAGACCCTGCTGAATGGTCAGCATCGCCTCGTAAACAGCCATCTGGACCGATTTGTTCTCAATCGCGTAGAGCTCGGCCTGGATCGCCTCGACATTCCCTGCATCGGCGGCGTGGAGATAGGCCGAGGCGATTTCCGTGGGTGAGCGACGGGTACCGGCGATAACCTCGGAGAAGAAGGTCGCACCTGCATTGTCGACAATCCGGTTGATCACCATGGTTGTCGCCAACTCCCGGCGCAACAGGTGGGAGTCAACGGCATCGCCGACCTCGTCCAAAATCGCCTGGGGATAGTACTCGCGGACCATCCGCTTCGACACCCGCTCGGGCAGTTGCTCACCCGCCAACAGCTGGCGGTAGGCCATCATCTTTGCATATGCACCGAGTGCACAGGCATCACACTTGTAAAGGCCAACGCCGCGGCGTGCCCGAATCGAGAGTTCGTCCTCAGTCGGCAAGGCGAACACATCCGGCTCAAACGGCACTTCGGCCACGAGGTAGCTCAGGGTTCGGCTGTAGCGGTAGATGTCGGAGCGGCTGCGACGGACATCAAAGCTGACCATCCGGCTCTGCGAGCGGTTGTTGGCCAGTACCATCTCGCACACCTGGGGCTCGCACTGGCGCAGCAACTCGTTTCGCCTGTCACGGGTAACCTTGCCGTTGGCCAGTAGCGGAGCAAACAGGATCTTGATGTTGACCTCATGGTCGGAGGTATCGACACCACCCGAGTTGTCGATAAACGAGGTGTAGCCCTGCCCCATCCGCCGGGCAAACTCGGTCCGCCCGCGGTCGGTAATCGCCAGGTTTGCGCCCTCGGCTAACACCCGGCACTGCAGCTCGCCGGCGTTGATCCGCACCGGGTCGTTGGCCTTGTCGCCGACATCGGCATGGGTCTCTTCGCGGCTTTTGATGTATGTACCAATACCGCCCATCCACATCAGGTCGACGGACAGTTTGAGCATCGCGCGGATCACATCTTCGCCGCTGACAACCTCGTCGGGAGCGAGCTTGAGCAGCTCGCGAGCCTCGGGGGTGAGGTCAACGCTCTTGGCATTACGCTGCCACACGCCACCACCCTGCGACAGCGCCTCGGTACTGTAGTCCGACCATTGCGAACGTCCGAGGTTGAACAGCCGCTCGCGCTCGACGTAGCTGGTCGCCGGGTCGGGATCGGGGTCGATGAAAATATGGATGTGGTTGAAGGCTGCCACCAGCTTGACGGTCTTGCTGCGCAACAAACCGTTGCCAAACACGTCGCCACTCATGTCGCCCACGCCCACGCAGGTGATGACATCGCTTTCGGGATCGATGCCGATCTCGTAGAAGTTGCGCCTACATGTTTCCCACGCGCCCTTGGCCGTAATCCCGGTGGCCTTGTGGTCGTAACCATTGGACCCGCCCGAGGCAAACGCATCGTCGAGCCAAAATCCCTGGTCCGAGCTAATCGCATTGGCGGTATCGGACAGGTGCGCGGTGCCCTTGTCGGCCGCAACCACGAGATAGGGGTCGGGACCTTCCGTGTGCAAAATGCCCTCGGGCGTCACTGGTTTGCCGTCGACGACATTGTCTGTGACCGACAGCAGCGCCTGGATAAACACCTTGTAGTAGTGGTCACCGGCCGCCCGCAGCTCGTTGCGGCCCTGTGGCGGCTTGCGCAAGACAAACCCACCCTTGGCCCCCATGGGCACGATCAGGACATTCTTGACCTTTTGCGTGGCCATCAAGCCGTGGATCTCGGTGCGGAAGTCGTCGGGGCGGTCGGAAAACCGCAGGCCACCGCGGGCTACCTTACCGCCGCGTAGGTGCACGCCCTCAAAGTCGGGGTGGTACACCCAGATTTCGCGAAACGGCTTGGGCTCAGGGCCGTAGGGAATATCCATGCCCTTGATCTTGAACGCCATCGCCTCGCCCGCGCTGCGGTCGGCAATAAACGCATTGGTCCGACAGGTTGCGTGAATCACCGTGGAGACAGCTGCGAGCACGCGATCGGCCGTGTAATCGGTAACCATTCGCAACTCGCTGCGCAGGGTTTCCTCGCTGAGGCGCGCCTTTTCTTCGCTCGCGTGTTGGGGGTCGAACCGGGCAGTCAGCCACGAGATCAAGGCCTGCGTGACCGTTGGATATGCAACCAAAATGTCGCGGGTCAACTCGCGGGTAAACGGGCTGCGAACCTGGTGGAGGTAGGCGACATAGGCCCGCAAAATCTCGACATCGGTGGCGTTGAGCGTAGTCGTGACGATCAGCTGGTTGAGCTTGTCGCGCCCGACCTTGCCCGAAAACACATCCCGCAGGGCTGCGCGAATTTCCTTGCGCCGCCCCAAAATCGCCGGAATCCGTTCCGGGCGAACGTCGAGGCGGAAGTTGTCCATCTCAAACGGTCGCCGCTGGTGGGCGATATGCACCGGCCGCATGTACTCGTCGATGATCTTAAAGCCAAAGCTGGTGAGCAGTGGAAGCTCATCGCTGAGGTTGATCGCCTGGCGGGTAAATACCCGCAGGTTCAAGCTCCCCGGGTGGTCGCCGGTGGTCGAGACGTAGAGGTCGCAATCAACTTCCTGACCCGAGCGCAGGTTTTCGAGGCAGGCAATATCGCCGCGCAGCCGCGAATCGCCGGTGCGACGCTTGGTCTCTTCGGTAAATGCATCTACATAGAGATCGAACAGCTCCTCGACCTTGTCGGCCCCGGCGAGGTCGAGCAAAGCTTCGCGTAGACGTTCGACCCAGCCCTTGGCGAGGGTGAGCACCTGCTGGCGAACACTCTCGGTGTCGACCGAGTGGAAGGTCTCGGGACCGGTCAGGTAGTAGTGGACAATCGCGTTCTCGTAGCGGTCGAGGTACACCCCAAAGTCGGCGTAGGTGGCCCCAAACTTCTCGCGCAACAACTCCTGGACCTGCAGACGAAGCTCGTCGGAGAACTGGGCCTTTGGCAGCGAAACAAATGCAAATACAAACTTTCCGCCCTCGCCCACGCGGATGTGAACATCGCTCTCGCCCTCGGCCTCGGCCCGCAGCACCCGATCGGTGAGGTCCCAAATGCTTTCACGCGGCTCGGTCAGCAAAAACTCCAGTGGGAGCGAGTTAAACGCGTTGGTAATGCTCTTGCCGCGGTGGCTGTCGACCGAGACATTGCGGTCGTTGAGCATCTCCCGCAGCACCAGCCGCAACTGGGGGATTTCCTCGGGCGGAACGTGCAGCGCCTTGTAGGTAAACAGCCCGTTGACAACACTTGTGCCCACGGTATCGCCATGGCGATCGACGCGGTGAATGATGAAGAGCCCGGGCTTGCCAGCGCGGTGCACCGGCGACTCATCGGGGCTGCGGCGAAACGCAATCGGCCGCCACTCACCGTCGGGAGAGGTTGTCAGCCCGCTGTCGCGCTTGGGATCGATGACTGTACATGTACCCAACCCGCTGATCAGGTTGCCCTCGTCGTCGTACTCTTCGACTGACAGCAGGACGTAGTTCTCGTCGCACAGCCAGCGGATCATGCCCTCGGTTTCGCGCAGGGTCAGGCCGCGCTCACCACTCTCGGACATCGCCGCGCGCAGATAGTCGTCGGCGAGGTCTTGGAGCCGTCGCTTCATCGGCTGAAAGTCGTGGAACATCGCCTGGGCGATCCGCAGCCGCTGGTAAAACCGCTGCTCGATCCCCGCGATGTCGGCATCGGCTGGTAGCTGCACCTGAAACCGCAACAACGACTCGCTGGGCCCCTTGCCAACGCTGGTGATGACTCCGAGGGAATTGCGACGCACCCGAACAACGGCGTTCATGGCCTGACGCAGTTCGAGGCCCTCACCGGCAAACAATCCGCGGATCGACGAGACCAAAAACGGCTGGTCTTCGATACAGCTTTCGACCACCAACACTTCACCCTCGCGGCGAAACGAGGCTGCGATGTCGCCACGCTTGCGTGTGCGTATCGTGTCGAGCATGAGTTCCATCTGCTCGACGAAGGTCTCGCTGTCGACACGCCGTAAATCACGTACATCGACGCTGTTCAAAACAGCCTTACACAGGGATGCGAGCAACTCCATCTCGGTCTTGGGCGACCGTGGCGTGTACTTGCCGAGAACCTGTGAAACTTCTTGGATCCGCTGCTTGCTGAGGTGATGCGGTGCCATCGACACTACGATCCGGCAGTGCGGCCGCAGCTGCAATCCCCCGATGCTGCGCGAGTTCTTGCACCCACAGGCATTTGGGTGTTTGCCAACACACACGTCGGCGCGAACGCAGGTCGCATCGGACCTGCGCATTCTCCGAGAATTTGCTGAATACTGGCGATTTAATGCCACTAGGCGGCCACTACCTCGGTGTGGCAAAAAGCCCACGCCGCAACGAATGGGCGCATGTTGCTGTGTCAGGACCTTCGCAGTGAGATCCCACGCACCGGCCGATCGGTCGTATGCTCGGGACGTGCAGACTGAAACGCCCCCGACTCCGCGCGCAGATTCTCAGGTGTATCGACTTCGACGCGAGCGCATCAGCTCACGTATGGGCGCGTCTGCGGCGCTCATCCTTCACAACGGCAACCTGCAAACCCGGGCCAACGACACCGAATTTCGGTTTCGCCCCGACTCCAACTTTCACTACCTCACAGGGCTGTCCGAACCCGGTGCAGTGCTGGTGATTCGCCCCGACCACCCGCAGCCGTTTACCCTGTTTGTCGCCCCCCTAGACCCGGCGGCCGAACGCTGGAGTGGCCGCCGCATTGGCCCGCAACGCGCCCGCGAGGATTTTGGTGCAGATGCATCTTTTCCGCTGGGCGACCTCGGCAAGGAACTGCCGGCCCTGCTCGATGGGGTCAAAACCCTGTGGATGCCCTACCCCCACCAAGATCCACTTTCAACGCGGATTCAAGCCATCAGCCGGGGCCTGCGTGGGCGCAACCGCTACGGCGCCCACCCCCCGGTATACTATGCAGATGCAAATATTCTGCTCGGTGAAGATCGTATGTACAAGGACCCCGGGGCCATGCAAAGCCTACGCCGCGCGATCGCCCTGTCGGCCGCGGGCCATGTCGAGGCCATGACCCACTGCCGCCCGGGGATGTACGAATACGAAATCGAGGCCCTGGTCGAGTACACCTTTCGTCGCAACGGCAGTACCGGGCCGGGCTACAACTCGATCGTCGGCGGGGGCAACAACGCGACGATTCTTCACTACATCGACAACAACGCCCAACTCCACGCCGGCGAGTTGCTGTTGATCGACGCCGGTGCCGAGTGGGACTACTTTACCGGCGACATCACCCGCACATTTCCCGTGTCTGGCAGCTTTACCCCGGCCCAGCGCGATGCCTACGAGGTGGTGCTGGCGGCCAACAGAGCCGGTATCGAACTCGCCACCACGGCCCACACGATCGACGATATCCACACCTGCTGCCTGCGGATCCTGTGTGAGGGTATGCGCGAGCTGGGGCTTTTAAACGAGTCGGTCGACGAGATCATCGAGCGCGAACTCTACAAACCGTTTTATATGCATCGAACCAACCACTGGCTCGGGGTCGATGTCCACGACGCTGGCTATTACTGTGTCGACCGGACCCCGCGCAAACTCGAGCCAGGGTTTGTGCTGACGGTCGAGCCAGGGCTCTACATCGACGCCGCCTACGACGACATTCCCGAGGGCCTACGCGGCCTCGGCATTCGCATTGAAGACGATGTCCTGGTGACGCGTGACGGGCCAGAGGTGCTGACGACTGCGGCCCCCAAGCAGGTCGCCGAGCTCGAGGCGCTCGTCGGCTCGGCACACCGCTAACGTGCAACCGGCACGGGCCTGGCAACCCATCGATTTTCTCGACACGCGGACTCACTTACCGAGGCTGGGCCGGTGGAACGAACACGCGAGAAAACCACGGGCCGCAGGGCCTAGGGTTAACGAACGCGCGAGAAAACCACGGGCCGCTAGGCCTGGGTATCGTCGTCGGCCCGCGGATCCTCGCCGAGGTCGACCACACGCATCCGCAGGTGATTGATCGCCGAGGTCAGCTCGCCGAGCTCGCGCGCGATGTTGTCGAACTCCTGCCGTACCGTGCGCTTTGAACCCGCGGCCTGGGCCTCCAACTGCTTTTTGGTACGCTGCTCGGTCTCGGCCTCTTCCATGCCGTTGATGATCACCCCGACAAACAGGTTGAGAATCACCATGGTGCCGATCAGAACGAACGAGATGAAAAATGCCGCAGCCGTGATCGGCATCGCCTCGCTGTTGGTGCACAGGTGGGCAAACCCGTCGTACTCGGGAACGTTGGCACATCCGCGAATCTGGATGTAAAGCAGGCTGTTCCACCCTTCGAGGGTGACAACCGTGAACATCGACAGCAGCGACACGCCGAGGGTGCCAAAGTGCAGCGGATCGTTGGCGCCAAATAGGATCGTCCCAGTTACTGCATATACATAAAATAGTAGGAACAGCAACAGGCCGACATAGCCGAGGGCGGGGATGCTCTTGAGCAGGGCCACCACCAGGATTTGCAGCCGCGGCAGTGCGCGGACCAGTCGCAACACCCGCAACACCCGTGCGAGCCGGAGGGCCATAAAGAACCCGGGCAGCGGCAGCAGGCACAGGGCCACAATCGTGAAGTCGAAGACGTTCCACGGATCCCAAAAGTAGCGCCACCAGGTCCGCCCCTCGGCCCCGATCTTGATCACGATCTCGATCGTAAACAGGACCATCACAGCCCAATCGAGAATGTGTAGATACAACCCATACTCGGCGACGACGTCGGGATAGGTCTCGACACCCGCCAAAACCCCGGCAAACAAAATCACCGCGGTGACCAGGCGCTGAAACCAACGGGCATCTGCGACCGCTGCGAATCGTTGTCGCAAACTCGACTGTCCGGCTCCCACGGCGCGGGAGCCTACCACCTGATGGCGGGTAAAGGGGCTCGCCAATACTCACAAAAACACCCATGACGATGGTTTTCGCCCCTCTCCCAGCAATTTCCGAGCACAGCACCAGCGAAAGTGCCTGGGGAAGTTGTTCAGCCCCGATGTATAGGCAAATTAACTTGGCGATTGGACCACGATTTCATGGAGCTCACGCAGGCGTTCGTGAGCATCGCGTGGGCTGAGATCGTCTGGATTGAGCGCCCGAAGTCGCGAAATGAGCTCGATGGCATCACCGGATTGGGCCGAGCTCGCCGGCTCGGATGGTGGTCCGGTGGTTGGCTCGGGCGTGCCGGCAGCGAGTCGGGCAAACAGGTCGAGTTGGGACCCACCGGCGCGTTCACTGGCCTCTAACCGGCTCAAGATCCGTTGGGCTCGGCGCAACACCTGGGCGGGCAGCCCGGCGAGCCGCCCCACTTGAATCCCGTAGCTGCGCTCGGCCGCCCCCTCTTCGAGCCTATGCAAAAAGATAATGTTTCCGCGGTGCTCATGCACGGCGACATGGAGGTTTCGCAGCCCGTGCAACCTGTCTGACAGGCCACATAGCTCGTGATAGTGGGTGGCAAAGATCGTCCGGCAGCCGATTTGGTCGTGGAGAAACTCGGTGATCGACCAGGCCAGCGCCAGCCCGTCGAAGGTTGCTGTCCCGCGGCCGATCTCGTCGAGCAACACCAAACTGCGTTCGCTTGCGTGGCTGAGGATCTGGGCTGCCTCACGCATTTCGACCATAAACGTACTCTCGCCGCGCCCGAGGTCGTCGGCCGCCCCTACCCGGGTAAAGATCCGGTCGACGATCCCGACCTTGGCCCGGACTGCCGGGACAAACGAGCCGATATGGGCGAGCAACGCAATCAGTCCGACCTGTCGCATCACCGTACTTTTGCCGCCCATGTTCGGGCCGGTCAGCAACACAAACCGCGAAGTCCCGTCGAAGGCACCGGCACGGGCTTTTAGCGACAAACTGTTGGGTACGAACTGGCCGCTCACCTGCATCCGCTCGACCACCGGGTGCCGGCCCTCTTCAATTTCGAGAACCGACTCGTCGACAACCTCGGGGCGGACATAACCCTGGCCGTCGGCAAGCTCGGCCAACCCGGCCAGCACATCGAGCACCGCCAGGCGCTCACCAATTTGGCAAAGCCGCTCACCGGCCTCGCTCACCAACATCCGCAACTCGGTAAACAACACCTGCTCGCGGGCCAGCGCGGCCGCCTGGGCACCGAGCACCTGGGTCTCGTGGTCGGCGAGTTCTTCGGTGACATAGCGCTCCGCGTTGGCGAGCGTCTGCTTGCGGACGTAGTGCTTCGGCACCCGCGCGAGGTGGGCCTTGGGCACCTCTAAGAAGTAGCCAAACACCCGATTGTGCTGAACCTTGAGGGTTTGGATCTTGGTGGATTCGCGCTCGCGGGTTTCGATGGCCGCCAACGCCTCACGCCCGCCGTCACGCAGCTTGAGTTGTTTATCGAGTTCGCGGTCGGCCCCGGGGCGAATGATCCCACCGTCACGGGCATGGGCCGGCGGCTCATCAACCAGTGTATCTGCAAGCTTTTTGTGGACGTCCTGCAGCAGGTCGTCGCCGAGGTCTAAAATCGCTGGCAGCGTCTGGTCGGTACGGCGGGTGACAAGCTCCTGCAAGTGGCTTTTGAGCGCGGGTAGTTGCTGCAGTGAATTGCGCAGGGCCCCGAGCTCGCGGGGAGAAATCGTGCCCAGGCGAGCCCGTGCTGCCAACCGCACGACGTCGCGGACATTTTTGAGTTGGACCTGCAGCTCCTCGCGGACCCGCGGTTCATTGGCAAATGCTTCGACACCGTCCTGGCGCTCGCGGATAGCTCCCGGCTCCCGCAGGGGCGCACCGAGCCAGGTCCGCAACATCCGGGCACCCATCGCCGTGCGGGTACCGTCGACCGCCCACAGCAAACTGCCGCGGCGCTTGCCCTCGCGCAGGGTCCGAAAAATTTCGAGGTTGCGCAGGGAGGCTTCGTCGAGCACGAGATGTCCCCCGGCAACCTCGCGCCGGAGTCGATGTATCAGCAATGTTTGCCCGGGTTGGGTCGCCTCGGCATAGGCCAGCGCCAGGGCTGCCGCCTCGATCTCATGGCCGGTGAGCGGTTGGCCACCAGACTCGGCATGCAACGCCTGAACCCGGTCGACCACGCGTTTGGACATCCGCTCGACACTGGCCGGCTCGAGTCGCGGGCAATCCGGGCCAAGCTGGTCTTTGAGCCATTCGTGAAGCGAGGCCTCAACGACGATTTCACGCCCGCTGAGGCGCGACAACTCGGCCCGCAGCTGCGAGGGGTCGTCGGCCCCGGTCACCACAAACTCACCACACGAGACATCGAGGGCGGCGACGCCAAACTTACCCTCGCTCCCCTCGGTCGCCGCAATCGCAACCAAGAAGTTGAGCTCGCCGCTTTGCAGGTGCTCCTCGTCGACCAGCACCCCAGGCGTGACAACCCGAACAACTTCGCGGCGAACGATCTTGACCTTGCGTTTGCGCGCCTGTTGGGGCGTTTCCATCTGCTCGCAAATCGCAACCTTAAACCCGCGCTCGACCAGGGTCCGCAGGTACCCACCGATCGCGTGATAGGGCACGCCAGCCATGGGCACCGGGTTTTTTGAGGACTTGTCGCGCGAGGTCACGGCGATGTCGAGGACCGGACCAACCGTCTCGGCATCGTCGAGGAACATCTCGTAGAAGTCCCCCATCCGAAACATCAAGATCGCGTCGGGGTACTGCGCCTTGATCTCGAGGTACTGGCGCATCACAGGAGTGTCGATCGAGCTGTGGGGAGCTGGCACGGCGCGTTTGTACACGATCTGAGCGCGATTTCGGACGATTTTTCGGATCGTCAGTAAACGCGCTACGGCGTGCTCCTACACGTGGCCGGCTGCCCTGCACGGCGTTAGCGAATCGGCAACAGCAGACGGGCGGTGGTTCCCCCGCCCTCAACGCTTTCGATCTCCAGCTCCCCGCCGTGGCCGTGGACAACTTCGGTCACCTTGGCCAGGCCGAGCCCCTGGTGGTTTGCACGGGTCGTAAAGTATGGGTCTGAGGCGCGATTACATGTATCAGCATCCATTCCGTCGCCGGTGTCGCGGACCTCGAGCACAACCCGGGGCTGCTCACCCGCCTCGGCCCGCGCGGCAAGCACAACCCGGCCCCCCGTGGGCATGGCATCGATCGCGTTGCGACAGATGTTCATGAGCGCGTGACCTATCGCCACGGCGTCGCCTTCGAGCCACGGCAGGTCCTCGGCAACTTCGACATCGATATCGATGCCGGCCGGTTTGACCACTCGCAGCAACCCTCGCACGCGCTCGATGACATCGGGGACCGCATATCGTTGCTTATACAGCTTGTGGATCCGAACCTGCTCGAGTAACTCGCGCGTGAGCCCGCGCCCGCGTTCGAGCGCATCGACAATCCCCTGGACCTCCTCGGCGTTTTGGTGGTCCTCGCCGAGGTCCTGGCGCAGCACCCAAACCAGGCCCATGATCGCGGTCATCACGTTGTTGAGGTCGTGGGCGACCGAACCCGCGAGGCGAACGATCGAGGTCATTTTTTGCCCGGCCTCGACCTGTTGTTGCTGGTGCTGGGCACGGGCGAGTTCGCGATCGTGCTCGCCGAGGTCGTGAAATTGGTGAATGTACATTGAGCCCGGACCCCGGACAGAGGTCACGCGGTAGGGGCAGTTGGCAATCACGAGCCGGTCCAGCACATCCCGACCATTGGCAGCTGTTGCCGCGAGATGTGCCCGCCAGCGGTCATCGGCAGCAAACGTTGCGTCTGCGAGGTCTTCAGGGAGCCGGAGTTTCTCGGCGGCGAGCTGGCACAGCAAGCGGCTGTCTGCCGTCAATAACACCGGGACCGGGCACAGGGCAGCGACCGCTGCAAACCACTCGGCGGCTATTGGATCGAGCAGCTCAGCCTCTTGTCCGGGCACAACTTAGGTTAGCAGCGATCCACGAAATTGGGGAACCTCTCTCCACTGCAGCAAAATGCGTCGGCACGTGGGTCACTGGGGTTGTACGACCGACACAGACCACGCCTGGGTGTCTCGCCCCCCATGCTCGTCGATCACTTGAACCGCAAACTTGTGGACCGTGCCGCGGTCACCGGTTGCGGGCTGCCAGCGCAGTAGACCGTGCACAGGGTCGACAACTGCACCCGGCGGACCCTCCAACAAACGATAGGTCAGACGGTCGCCTGTGGGGTCGGGATCGTGGGCACGTACTTCGTAGGTAAACACCGAACCGACCGCCGCCTGCCGGTTTGGTCGCGACTGGATCTTTGGCGCATCGTTGACGTTTTTGACCCTCAGTCGCCAGTTTTTCGATAGGCAAGAGCCCGCCTGGCGACACACCGCAACCGTAAACTGACGATCGCCAATGTCCGAGTTACTCGGTCGCCACGAGATTGTCGCCTGCCACAGACAGGGCCAACGCCGGTTGGGGTCACAGCCCGACACTGCGGCAGTCGCGGAAATCTCCATCCCATGCGGTGCTTGCTCGAGAACAATCGAGGGAGGATCGCGGACGAAACCGGGGATTTGGATAACTTCCGTGAACAGCGCGTCCTCGGCGATGACCCGGTGGGGGTGGTCGGCACGGGCATCTTCAGGCACGAGAAGTGTCGCGCAGACAATCGCCAATCGCCCGAGCAGCCGCCGCGTTTTGGGGGACACACGCCGCATCTGTTCCATCCTACGCATGTCCGAGAGGCCAGCTCAAGTCCCCACGTGAACTTGTCGACGTGCAATATTTTGCACCCTTTTGCCCCAACTAAGCAAATCTTGAGGATCAATCGGAATTCGCAAAATGGTGGGAATTGGTACAGTAATTTTTTCTTGTCCGAAGGTCGTGGCCGGCCGGCGAGCCCGCGCATTTCAGAGCAAACAACATGTACGTTCATACTTTTTCGCGCGGGCCAAGGTAGGTTTCCACCTGTGCAGGGATTGCGAGTCCCCCTCGCGTTGGTAGGTCAAGCCGTCTGCTATGCTCGGGCAGGTCCGTTCGCCCTCGGTGCTACAAAAGCCCGAAACCATTGGGAACTCCCAATCACGCAAACCACGACAGGTCGATCGGGCTAGAATCGAGACCGCCGTGGACTACCCAAAAGACCTCACCCAAGTCCCGACCCTCAAGCTGATTGCATTTTTATTTTTGACGTTCGGCCAAGTGACCGACAACAGCCTCGGCCAGGACGAACTCAAGGTCATCGCCAAGCGGCTCGCCAACTGGGTGCCGGCAGGCAGCCCGGTGGCCATTCCGTCGATGCTCCGCGAGGTCGCCGGCTGGCACACATCGCTCGAAAGCGAAGACCTGCGGCGCATGACGGCCTCCGACTCGGCCCATATCCTCTACCAACGCCTCAGCAAGGAAGACCGGCGAAAGGTCGTGCTCGACATCGTCGAAATCGCCAAGGCGGATGGCAAGGTCAGCGACGGCGAACGCGGCTTTATGTCGGCTTTGTTGGCGATCTTTAAGATCAAGACGTCGACCAACCTCGACCTGCAGCCGCGCAACGAATGATGTATCACGAGGCCTCCGGGTCAACTCATTGCTGATACATCAAAGACCCTGCTGGGCGGGTCGCCGCATGTTGGGCCGCGCCGCCATCCGCCGGCCTCGCTTGGCCCGTCCCTTACGGGAGCCACGCCCTGCCCGGCTACGCTGGTCACTCAGCTTCCACGGTGTCGGCCGCCGCGAAATCGAGAGTAAGATACCCACGGCCACCATGCTGACGAGCAGCGAGGAGCCACCCGAGGACAAGAATGGAAGCGTGATGCCCTTGGCCGGCACGACATCGAGCACAACCGCCATGTTGATGAGCGCCTGCAGACCAAACAGTGCAGATACAGCAATCGCGAGGTAGGCACCAAACCGATCGGGCGCGTGTTTGGCAATCACAAACCCCCGCCACAGCAACAGACAGTAGAGCCCGAGGACCAACGAAATGCCAAAAAAGCCGAGTTCCTCGCCAATGCTGGCAAGGATGAAGTCGGTGTGGTTTTCCGGCAAAAACCCAAGCTTTTGCCGCCCCTCGCCCAGGCCCAGGCCCCACATCCCACCCGAGCCAATCGTGATCAGGCTCTGCTTGATCTGGTAGGAGTGCTCGCCCGAAAGGAAGTCGACCAGCCGTCCGCGGCGATAACCGACGTTGATGATCTGCTGCCACACAACCGGGGCCGCGAGCATCGCCGCAGCGGCCACGTAACTCAGGCGCGTGCCAGCGACAAACAGGGTGATCAGGGTCAGCGCACCCAACAAGATCGTGGTCCCGAGGTCTTTTTCGAGGAGGACCAACAACATCGTCAGCGTGGCCACGCCGATCACCGGCAAAAACCCGGCTTTGAACTTGCGCACGCGCTCCCCCTGACGGGCCAGGGTCGCCGCCAAGAACACGGCCAGGGCCAACTTCGCCAACTCGCTTGGCTGAATGCTGATCCCGACATGAATCCACCGGCGTGCACCGTGGGACTCGGTGCCGATTAGCAACACCAGCAGCAAGCCGGCAAACCCGAGCCCCATGAGGTGCAGCGCAAACCGACGCAGCAGCCGGTAATCGATCCGCGAGACCAACAACATCACGCCCACACCCAAGGCGACAAAGATCCCCTGGCGGGTGAGAAAGTGCTCGGGGTTGTGATACTTGAGCTGCGCGATCGAGATACTGGCGCTGTAGACCATCACCAGGCCCAGGCAGCTAAGCCCGAAAGCGGCGAGAAACAGCCACGGATCCATCGGACAGTCCATCGTCGGCTCTTCGCCCTGGGACTGCTGTTGCTGAGGGGTTGCCGCGGCTTCGTCGCGGGGTGCGGATGGTCTGAGCACAGGTACCGCGGACCACAGCACGAACGCCGAACGAGCGCCAGAAATCGGCTTTTCTCGGCGACCAAGTTGTCGAGCTCACGGGCGTCCCTTTCGCGCTGTTATGCGCCACACACACCAGATCGCCCGGACAGTTGCACAGACTCCCGAGCTTGGCGATCCTGGGGTACACATGCCCCCAATGCGCCCCCCGACTCGCACCTTGCTGGCCGCCGTCACCTCGCTCGCGCTCGCGGTGAGTAGCACTGCTGTCGCGGCGCCCGAGCTGACCGAAGAACAACAACAAGCGCAGGACAAACTCGACGAGCTGACCGACGACACGCCTGCCCCCGAAACCGAGGAAGATGCCGCACCGAGCATGACTGCGGACCAAGCTCGGATCCTCGACGATGCCGCACGCAAGGCCTTTGACGAGGGCGATTATGGCCAGGCGGCTGCCAACTGGGACCGGGCGGTACGGGAGACCGGTGAGACCTCGCAGACACACCTCGAGCGCTACTCGTACACACTCAATGCGGTCACCTCCTATCGCCAGGTGTTTGAGGCCAACAACGACACGTCTTCGTTGACGGCGGCCCGCGAGTTGATTCGGGTGTACCTACAACAATGTCAGGACGCCTATGAAGGTCGCTGCGACGGCCTCGACGAAACCCGGCAGGCCAAGCAGGAGGCGCGAGACCTCGATCGTATGGTGCTCGAGCACCAAGTCCCCGAGGTCCAGCCCTCACCCTCCGAAGAGGGCCTTGCGCTCGGTGGGCGCCCCTACGATCGTGCGAGCGAGACAGTCCCGGTCCCGGAGTGGGCCTATGCAGCCCTCATCTTGGGGGCAGGTGTTGCCGCCGGTGGGACCGCGATGATCATTCGCGGAACCGACGACAAGTTCGCCGCAGATGCCTCGGCCTACGACTTTGACTACCGCGGGGGTGGGATCGGCGATACCGATGGGTCTGACCCTGGATCCGGCGACACAGATGGCTCCGGTGGCGACACTTCGGGCGGCTCGACAGGCTCGGGCAACATCCAGATCAGCGACGAAACCAAGGGTAAATTGCTCATCGGATTTGGCAGCCTCGTCGCCGCGATTGGCGTGGGTTTGATCGTCCACGGGGCAATCGTGATTGGCAAAAACCGGCGCCTCAACCGGCGTCGGCGCGACCGGGTGGCGCTGCAGCCGGTACTTGGTCCTCGTTCCGCCGGCCTCGGGCTTTCCGGTCGGTTTTAGCTGCTAGTACAACTCTGGCTTTCGAGCATCCTCCGGCAAAAACGAGCGCTGGCGTTGCGCGGGTCACCGAATGTTCCGCGCGGGATTGCATGCATGTGCAAACGCACCAGACCTTGGTCAAACGCTGGCCATTGCAAAGATGTCTGTTCAAACAGGTCTTAGTCCGGTGCGGGCAACCGGTCACCAATGCCCCACGCGGCTTATCACTGTTCACCACACATCGATCCCCCTAGGCACCTACCGGTCGCATGTTATACGCCCGCAGCCATGCCGACCCGTGCATATGCGATCGAAGACGGTCAGGTGCGTGCCACCGACGTCCCCCAAAAAACAGCAGATCCCGAGGACCTCACCGGAGCAGTCCTCGCAGGACGCTACCGTCTGCGTCGCCTCCTCGACCGCGGAGGTATGGGCTATGTCTACTATGGAGAGCACATCGCGATCGGTAAGCGCGTCGCCGTCAAGGTCCTGACCTCGCAAACTGCCAGCTCCGAAAACCATCGCACTCGGCTACTGCGCGAGGCACGTGCCTGTTCGCGAATCGCCCACGAAAACGTCGTCGACATCACCGATTTTGGCGAAGCCCCCAACGGCTCGGTGTTTTTGGTGATGGAGCTTCTCCAGGGGGAAACCCTGGCGGCAACCCTCGACCGTGAAGGCCCGCTGCCGTGGGCCCGGGCCAAGTCGATCATCCTGCAGATCTGCCGGGCGCTCCACGCTGCCCACCGCCTCGGAATCTTGCACCGCGATGTCAAACCCGACAATTGCTTCCGCATCAAACGCGGAGGCAACCGCGACTTCGTCAAGATGTTCGACTTCGGTTTGGCCAAAATCCTACGTGACGGCGGCGACCGACCACTGACCAGCAACGGGACGATTTTTGGCACGCCCGAGTACATGTCGCCGGAGCAAACCCGCGGCGCACAGGTCGACCACCGCAGCGACCTCTATTCGACCGGCATCATCCTTTATGAGCTCGTCACCGGGACCGTCCCGTTTCGTGGCGATCATTTTATGGAAGTGTTCAAGCAGCAGGTCTCGGCCAAACCCACCCCGCCGAGTGAGCTCAACCCCGCCGTTTCGCAGGCGCTCGAGCGTGTCATTTTAAAGGCGATTGCCAAGGACCCAGCCAAACGATTTGCCTCGATGCAAGAGTTGGCGACGGCCCTCACCGCGGTCCCCACCGATCTCGCTGCGATGGACAACACCCGCGCAGGGCTGGCGATTATCGCCGGTGGCCAAGCCAACGAATCGGGCGTACTCGCAGGCACGGCCCCGGACAGCGAAACGACCCCCGCGACATCGGGTTTTGGACGCAGCCCGTCGGCCTCAAGCTCGGATCGCAGTGCGTCAAACTCAGGTAGCCAGCGTGCCCCACGGCCCGCGAGCGGCGAAATCATGGTTCCGCAGCAGGCCATGCGCGACCTCATAAGTTCGATGAACTCGCGTGAGCGCGTTTACCTGTTCATCATTGTCGTCCTCGGTCTCTCGCTGTTGCTGATGGCAAGCGCCCTCGTCAACCGCTAGCTTCACCCGCAAAAACAAGCCCAAGACCAAGCCCAAGCCCGGTTGACCGGCTAAAAACGTCCCTGAACGAGCACACCGGCCTGCCCCGGGCTCCAAAGTGGTTGTATCGCCAACCTTTTTGCCCGGCGGCGGCGATGGACTCCGACCGCGAGGGTTGTGATACCGACGGCCGCGAATGTCCCCCCCGTAATCCCGGTGGCAATCATGGCCCAATTGAGCCGTTGGCTGCGTTGGTGGAGACGGTTGGCCTCCAACATTTCTTCGCCGGTTAGCGGCCGATCTTCGGCCTCCGCCCGATCGAGGTAGTTGCGCAGTTCGTTGTTGTTGACGACATAGACGCCCCCGATGATCCCGGTGCTACCCAACAACGCGACGCCGAGCCCGATAAACGTTCCACCGGCTGCGACCACACGGCGATTGGGCCGATCGTCATACCCCCCGGGAGGCGTGGGCGTTGTGACGGTTAGCTTGTCGACGGTCTGAGGTGGCGGCGTTTCAACCTCGGGTTTGGGGTCGGGAATTACCGGCGTCTCGGGACACTCGACGCCGTCACGCGCGACCAAGGTTCGGACCTCCGTCCGGTGTTCATGGATGGCTTCGAGGATCTGGGAGATGTTTTCCGGTTCGTCGCTATAGGTCTCGTGGACACTGCGCTCGTAGTCACGGAGCACCTCATCGATCCGACACAACACCTCGGCCTCGGGCTTGTTGGCATAAACCCCCATGTAGGCGCGAAACAGGGTCTCCACCACGGTGCCGCGTTCGCTGCGTTCCGGTTCGATGGCCTCGAGCACCTTCTCAGCGAGCTCGGCCGCGCGGGTGTGGTCCCCACTGCCAAGCGCACGTTCGGCACTCTTGTAGAGCTCAACCACCCACATGGGCAACTCGGCCGAATCGGCCGCCTCAGTGCCAGGCTCACTGCCAGGCTCACTGCCGCGGACCGGAGCCGCGACCAATGAAAGGCACAAACACCCGATCCACCCTCGGCGGGCAAGGGCTCGTCCGACCGCAGCGGCGGAAAACTTGTGCAAACGCGTCACAACGTTGTGGGATGGTGGCCGATCGGGGGCCAGCTGACAAGTTCTTCCCGGTAAATCGCCACAAGTGACCCACGGGTGCCACTTTAGCGGTCATTGCCCACTCAGCGGACCCGGTAGGTCACCTGCGATGCACCATCGCTTGGCAAGGCGAGCTTGCGCGCGGCTCGTTGGACACACCCTGGCATCTTGGTCATGGTAAAGCCTGGCACTTCGACCGCGGCGACCCGACCGTCGGTGACCGTGAAGTGCACAGTGACCTCCTGCTTGGTACCGCTGAGCATCCCGGCCGCCTGTTTGTAGCACCGCATAACCGCCGGCTTGAGGGTCTGCAATCCCTTTGGCCGACGCGTCGGTTTGCTCGTCCGCGGCTCTACTTTCTTTGTATCAACATGTTTCTTGGGTTCGCTGGCAACCGGAGCCTCGACCTCGACCACCGGGGGCACCGGCTCGCTGTCGCGGGGTGCCGGTAGCAGCTCGGCCTCGACGTCCCGCTCCGGCTTGGTCAGCGTTGGCGGTGGCGCACTCGCAAGCGGCTCGCGTACCATCGGGCGCACCACCGGGGCTTCGGGGGGCGGGACCGCGGCCACGGTCTCGGCCGTATCACCGACATATTTGGCCAGGCCCAACACCACCAAGGCGGGCACAAAAAACGCAAGTGCACGGCTCAAAAACGGGGTTGGCTGTTTTGTCACCGCAAGGATCGACGAGCTCGCAGCCGCGGGTTTGATCCCGTCGAGCGCGCGCTCCATCTGCCCGACACTTTCAAACCGTTCTCCAGGTTCAGCCGCAAGCGCCCGCAAAATCACCTCGGCGAGTTGCATAGGCACTCCCTCAGCCACCGCCCGGGCAAGCGGTTGTGGCAGGTCGTGCACGGTCCCGGTAACCGGTTGCGGCATCTTGTTGGTCAGCAGCCGGTACATCATGGCCCCCAAGCCATAGATATCGACCCGCGGGTCATCGGCCGAACGCTCGAGCTGCTCGGGTGCCACATAGCCCGGCGTCCCCACCAACCCGACCGTCGGGACATCCTGCGTAACCTTTGACCATACAAGTTCGTGATGCTCAAAGTACTGCTCGGTAAACTTGGCGATCCCGAAATCGAGGACCTTGATGTTGACCTCGGGTCCGGCCAGCAACATACAGTTGGCCGGCTTGATATCCCGGTGGATCACCCCGTGTTTGTGGGCCAGCGCGAGCGCCCCACAGATCTGGATGGCGATCTCGACGACCTGCTCCCAGGGCAGCGCGCCCCCCTTCCACAGCACCGAGCCGAGATCACGGCCCTCGCACAATTCCATCACAAAGTAAGCCAGGTTGTGCTCGTTATCGAAGCCGACGTCCGAAACCGTGACGATGTGCTCGTGCTGCAGCTGACTCACAGCACGCGCTTCTTCGGACAGCCTGCGCGCATATGCCTGGTTGTGTTCGGGGTTGAGAATCTTGACGGCGACGGGCTTGGACAATTTGAGGTCGACCGCGCGGTAAACCGTGGCCATTCCCCCCCGACCGAGTTGCCGCACGAGTTCGTAGCGATTTCCCAGCGTAACCCCCGAAAAGTCGTGTTTTTTGGTTCTTACGGGAGCGCCGGAAAAACTCAACGACCCAGAGCCGGTACCGACACTGAGGTCTTCAGACAACGACTGTCCTGTAGCTGCACCTTGGGTCATCTGTTCATCCGAGTAGGTGTTGATACAAGAGAGCAGCATCGAGCTTGCGTGGTGTGAGACCACGCGATCAGAATCTGTTCCCCGGTCCGCGGTTGATCCATTATATATTTACAACATGCGAGCAAGGGAGCACTTTTCGCCCGTCATCCGATGGGCATCCCGCCGCCGGCGATGCAACATTGCCGACCTTCTTATCGCTGCCGCGCTTGTGCTCCCTGGTTGTGGCGACCACGACTCCATCCTCAACCAAATCCATCAGCACAACAACGGCTACGGTCAAGAGTCTGATTCTGATGGGGAATCGTCGTCCGGCGACCCAACCCTGCCCGATCCGGCAGGCACCGGCGACCCGGGTTCGACCGGCTCCGACAGCGACGGGATGACCGGCGACTACCCCTCCATCGAGAGGTTTTTGGTCAACGGTTCGACCGAGCCGAGCAAGCTCACCAACTTTGGCACCGCCGTCCTGCGGGTCGAGACCGCCAACTTCGACGGCGAAGATGTCCGCTTCTACATCGACGGGGACCTCGTCGAAAGCGACGAGGGCAACTTTAGCAGTCCAAGCCCCGGGGTGTTCGCGGTTGAGATACCGGTCTACGACGAACCGCTCGGCTCCTACTACACGTTTGAGGTCGCCCTTGTCGAAGACGACATTCGTGTGGAGAGCCAGCCCATCGACCTCGAAGTCGATCTGCCCGAGGCCCGAACTGTCGCCTGGGACAGCACGATCAGCCTCACCGACGACATCCGTTCGACCGCCGCTGCGGTGACCTTTGACGCCATGGGGTTTGTCTATGCGACCGGTTCGAGCGTCGCCGAGTCGACCGGCCAGAGCCGTCTGTGGGTGGCAAAATTCTCGCACCACGGCCACCAGCTGTGGATCAAAACTTTCGACCAGCCGGAGCCCTTAGAGAGCCGTGGCCTCGATATCGTGGTCGACCGCGACGACAACGTGGTCGTCGCTGGCGAACGCTTCCGCTACTTCGGAGGTGACTACGACCCGGTTTCGAGTTGGGTCGCCAAGTATCGCGGCAGCGACGGCCAACGCCTGTGGGAAACGGTGACAGCCCAGGGAGCTGGCGAACAGGCCACCGGCCTCGCCCTCTACTACCCCGACATCGACGAGCCGGTCTATCAAACAGTGGTGGTCGGCAACTACTTTGGTCTCGACGACGCGGCCTCCCAGGGGTTTGTCCGTCTGCTCGACTCCGACGGCTCGACGCTGGCGACCGAAACGATCGACATGCCCGACGCCGACACCTGGGTGACGGCGACCGTGCTCGACAACGACAACTACCTCTACACCGCGGGCTACAAGCAGGTTGGCTCGGTCACTGAGGGTTTCGTTGAACGCCACGCCCTGCCCTCGCTCGAGCTCGACGAAACCTGGAACTCCAAGGTCTTCGCCACCGACATGCTCACCGGCATCGCCCTGACAGAAAACTACGTGCTTGTGTCAGGGCATCGCTACGTCGTTGGTGAGGACCTCACGTTTGGACTGCTGTCGCGCTCGCCCAAGACCAAGGGCAATACCTTCACCAACGTGTATACACAAGATTTCCAGGCCCCCGCCGACGAAGCGCTCATGGGCATTGCCCTCGACAAGCAATACATCGTCGGTGTTGGCGACAAGAGCCACGACGATGGCCGCTACACCGCCGGGCTCTCGTTTTTCGAGCCCGACACGATCACCGATGGCCCGCACTGGCAGCCGCAGTGGTCGTATGTCCCCGAGCCCGACCCGTTTTACAACCGGGTGACCTCTGACATCGCGATCAACCCATCGAGTGACTACGTCGTGTTTTCGGGGACCAGCCTGCGCCGGGACAACCCCGAGCAACAGCACGCCTCGCTGACGGCAATCGTGTACTAGCAACGAACCTTGGGCCCGAGTCCTGCGGCGATTTATGCGACCGCAGGCGTACAACTTTTAAGTAGGCCGCCTACCTGCACAAAATCTGCACGATTGCTGCGGGCGCTCGGCACCAAACCCGCGCAAGCACGCAACAGCCGGTTGCTACGACTGGGACACATCATGTCTGTCCCCTCCACGCTCCTCATTTCGCAGGCTGGCACCCCGACTTCTGCGGTTGCGCGGGTCCGCGAACTTCTCGTTTCACTCACCGGATTTTTGGCCCTGGGTGCCGCCGCTGGGCTCGGAACCGGGAATTGGCAGCTGGCCATCAAGATGGTCCCAACCGCCCTGCTCGATGTCAGCGGCGCACTGTTGCTGTCCACCCCGGCCCTGCTCGTGGTTCACCAATTTCTCGACCTACGGGCCAAACCTGAACACCTGATCTCAGCGATCGCCACCGGTATTGCCCGCACTGGCAACCTCGCCTGGGGATTGGCCTGGGTTGTCATGTTCTTTGCAGCTACAAGTTCCCTATGGCTCGTGGCCCTGCTGGCCTCGATGGCCGGCCTCGCCGTGGTCGCGTTTGTGCTGTGCCGCGACGGCTTGCATGCGGCCGAGGCCCAGGCCTGTGCCCAACAGGCTCCACCGTCCGCAGGTTCGCCAACGGGCTCAGCCGGGGCTTTGGCGAACGTCTCGCCCAAGTTCTCCCTACTGGTATTTGGCTGGCTCGCACTCACCGTCCTGATCGCCCTGCGCCTCGGCTTCGACCTCGGTGCGTTCGTCCTTCAACACACCCACTAAGGCCCGGAGTTTTTCATGTCGACCCATTCCTACCTTCCGCTCATCGCCCAAATTTTGCGAAACCCCCAGGCCCTGCTCAAACCGCCCGGGGGGGATATACGCAGCCACATCGCCGTGTTGGGGCCGCGACTGATCGTCATTACTGTTGTATTTGCAAGTCTGTTCGGCATGGTTGTGGGCTCCTACCGCGGCGGCATCCAGTACCTCTACGCCGCCATCAAAATGCCGCTGCTGTTTTTGGTGCCCGTGCTTGTGGGCCTCCCGGCTGTACGCGCCCTGTTTGCCGCTATTGGTGGCGACGCTCCACGCGAACGCACAGCCCTGGCGGCGCTCGCCGGCATGGCCCGAACCGCTATTTTGGCCGCCGCCTGTGCCCCACTGTTGTGGCTTGCCTACTCCGTCCACATCGACTACCACCACGCGATCTTGCTGATGAGTGCCTGCCTGCTCGCGGTTGGACTGCCTGGCCTGGTCACACTTGTACATGCACTCCCCGGTGGCGGGCAACGACGCTGGCTCGCCCGCACCGGCACCATCGCCATTATGGGAGTTTTGCTGGCCCAATCCGGCTGGGTGATGCGTCCGTTTGTCGTGCGCCCGCGGGCCGAGGTCACCCTGTTTCGCCCGATCGAGGCAAATGTGTTCTCGAGCCTGCGCGCCAGCTACGAAGCCTCGCAGGGGCGCTACCGCGGCTGGACAGCCCGCCGCGCCGGGCTCCTCGGTCGCGCGCTCGAGCAAGAAGATGCCGAGCACGCCCAGCACCAAGACTAAATGTACACACATCAACCGTGACCCTGTCCCCCACCACCGAACGGAACCATCGTGTTTGCAAGTATCTTTCTCAGCCGCTTCACCGCGACGTCCTCGTCAGCCGCCGAGGCCGAGCCGGCCCTTTGGGTTGGTCTGGGCCTGGGGTACCTCGCGGTCGGAGCTGTCTGTTGTTGGCGCCTCGCCCAAACCGGCTACCCGGCTGCGACCGCATTTAGCAGCATTGGCTGCTGGCCCCTGATGTGGAGTTTGTTGCAACGCCAACATCTTCCGGGCGATCGTGATCGCAGCGACCGCATCGATACCGCAATCGCCGAGCTGCGGGGCTCACTCGACCGGGCCGACGCCGCCCTGATGCCCCCGGGCCTCGACCTCGACCGGCTGCGACAGGCGATGCACCGGGTCAATGCCCGCATCTCGTGGGCCGATCGCCTGCTTGCCGACCAACAAAGCCACACCCACGACCCGGCGAGTAAACTCGGGCAAACCCTCCAGTCCCTGGCTCAACATCGCCAGCACGCCGCCGACGAGCTCGACACGGTGTTGTCGATCCTCATGCAACTGCGAATTCAACTCGGTATGCAAGACCTCGCCGATGGCAATGCCCCGGTCGCAGCTTGCCTGCAGGACCTACAAACCCGGGTCGATACGCTCCGCGCCCTGGCCTCGCTCGAGCAATCGACAGCGTGAATCGACCGATGTTTTTCGCTACCCTCGATCCTGCGATGACAACCCCGCTAAAGGCTGTGTCGAGCGCGTCGATTTTGGTGGTTGATGACGACCCACACCTGCGCGAGGTGGTGCGCTACGCACTCGCGCGCGAGGGGTTTTTGGTGCGTGAGGCCAGCGATGGCCAGGCTGCCCTCGCGCAATGCCAACAACAAATGCCCGATCTGCTCGTGGTCGACGTGTCGATGCCGGAACTCGACGGGTTTTCGCTGTGCCGCCGGCTGCGAGAAACCAGCGACGTGCCCCTGTTGTTTTTATCGTCGCGCACGGACGAACTCGACCGTGTCCTCGGCATCGAGCTCGGGGGCGACGACTACATCACCAAACCGTTCTCAACCCGGGAGCTCGTTGTCCGCGTCAAGGGACTCCTGCGCCGGGCTGGCCACGGCACAAAAAAGCCTGAGCAGGCACAACATCCGCCACTTGAGGTCGCCGGTATTCGCCTCGACATCATTCGCCATCGGGTCTGGGTGGGCGACCGCGAAGTCCCACTCACGGCCACGGAGTTTCGCCTGCTGCACGTCCTGATGGCACAGCCGGGTCGGGTGTTCGACCGCGACAGCCTCGGCTCCAAGGCTTACCCCGATGGTCGTCATGTGTCTGGGCGCACTGTCGATTCACATATCCGGCGTATTCGCGCCAAGTTTCGCGACCTAGAGGCCGCTGACACACCTGGCTCAACGACCAGCCGCGATCCGATCGAGACTGTCCACGGGGTCGGCTACCGCCTGCGCTGCCCATGAACCGTTTTGTCCTGCCCCTGCGCGTGTGGTTGGTGCTGTCGTACCTGGTGGTGCTGGCCCTCCCCCTCGGCGCGATTTGGGGAACGGGCGCGCTGGCAATGGACCTGCGGGCCCAAACTCGCCTCAACCTCGACAACCAGGGGGACCTGCTTGCGCTGATGCTCGCCCGCGACTTTGCCGCGAACCCGGGGACGTTGGCGAGTCACGACGCGGTCCAGGACTACTTGTATCAACAACGAGATCAGCTCAACGAACTGCTCGCGGCGGCCAAGCACAAAACCCTGGCCGGCATTCGCATTGTCGATCACACCGGTGTGGTGGTGGCCAGCAGTGGCGACGGCAGTACGATTGGCGAGCAGCTCGCCGACGACCCCGAAGTTCAAGTCGCGCTCGCGGGGCAAACCGGAGCCCAGATCCGGCCGCGTTCCCCACCGAATCACCGCGGCTCACTCGACGGTCCCAGTCGCCGGGCCCATGTCCGGGTGTTTGTCGCGACCCCGGTCGTCGTTTCGATAAACGACAACCCGACAGTGGTGGCCGCGATCATCTTGTCCCGTACCCCCCGCGAGGAGCTGCAAGCCCTCTACCAAATGGCGCCGCGACTGTGGTGGGGAGTCGCCCTCGCCGTTTTATGTACACTTTTTTTAGCGGTACTTGCCGGTTACTACGGCTCGCGTTCACTCAAGCGACTTTCGGGCCTGGCCGGTCGCCTCAGCCACGGTGATCGTGTCGATGCCAGCCAACTCGCCCGCGGGGCAAGGTCCCATGTCCGCGAGGTTCGTGAGCTGACAGAAACGGTCGAAAAAATGACAACGCTTGTACAAGCAAGAGTTGACTACATCAACGAGTTTGCCGGCCATGTCGCCCACGAGTTTCGCACGCCGCTGGCCACCTTGCGGGGCACAGCCGAGCTCCTGCGCGACGACGACTCGATGCCAGCTGAACAGCGCATGCGGTTTTTAGACAATGCCCTACGCGAACTCGACCGACTCGAGCAACTGATGGACGGCCTGCTGGCCCTCGCCCGGGCCGAGCGTCACCACACCCGGAGTACGGTCGACCTAGATGCCCTGTGTGCACAGGTAGCCGCACGCTATTGTGAAGTTGAGGTTTTGCCCGGCGCCGGCGAACTGCACGTCAATCCCCAACAGTTCGACGCGGTCATCGACAACCTCCTCGACAATGCCCGTACACACGGTGGTGAAACTGCCAAGGTCCAGCTGCGAGGGTTTTCGACACAAACCACTGCCGGCTTTGAAGTTGTCGATACCGGCCCTGGTGTCTCGCAACAAAACCTCGCGCGGGTGTTCGAACGGTTCTTTACAACCAATCGCAGCGACGGCGGCACTGGCCTCGGCCTCGCGTTGGTAAAGTTGATCGTCGAAAGCCACGGCGGAACGGTCGAGCTCAACAGCCGCCCGGGCCATACGTGTGTTCGCGTCGAACTGCCGCGCTGCTGACGTTACGAAAACTCTGCGCACCGGCCCAGCCGCCGCGCCGTGATTCATCCATCTGTGCGTGTATTCGCGGCTGACAACGAAATCACCCGTTTTAAGCGTGCGGTTGTCGGTCCACGTCGTCCGCCGGCGCCACGGTTCAATGTTCGCAAGCTTGAACACGGTGAATTCAAAACATGCACTTAAGGTCATCTATGACCAAACAAAAAAGTGATCCGTTCAGCGGCCAACGTAACTCCCAATAAAACGTTCGAACTCGCTGCCACACGGCCAATTTTAAACATTACCTTAAAGACATATTTAAGGATAAAACCCGACCACCTCGAACTTGGCACGAGGAGTTAGACATGACTGATCAAACAGGTAGCTTAGCCAGCGAGGCTGAGCTCGACGCGCTACGTGATTTCCTGGCGCACACCCCTGAATTCGACCTTCTGCGCGTTCCTCTGTGTGATGCGACAGAGTTCGCCCCTGCCCCCAACCTCGACCTCGAACTCGTACGTGCTGCGCAGCGCATCGCTCGGCTGCTTCCCACCGACGACTGCACAACTGTGATCGAGCTGCTCCGCACAGGCGTTCGCTCAGCCATGGATCTCGCTGAGCTTTCGGCCCCTGCGTTCGAGCAACGGTACGGAAAATTTTTTACTGACCCTGTTGTGACCGCCGAGGTTCACCGCCGGGCGCGGGTCGTCCGCGCCCATGTGCACCTACGTTACATGCAAATACAAGAAAACCAAAGCCGGCTCCCCCTGTCCCTCAACCCTATCCGACGACGGAACTGATTCATGTCCAAACGCCCTATTCTCCCAACCTACCGCGACCTATTCGGCGACCTCGACCTTGCCCAGGCGGATCTCGGTCGCTCAGCCCTCTCCCCCGCAGCCTATCTCGCAGACCTGCTACAGCTGCTCGAAGATCGGTTTGCAACCCCCGATTTCTTTGCTCGCCGCCCCGACATCCGCGAGCTCCTACTCGACGGTGAAAACACCTTCGCCCTGGTCCCCTACCTCGAAATCGTCAACGAGGTACTCTCGGCTCGCGTCGCCAAAACCAGTGGCAACAATGATGTAGACACACTCATCTCGGCCGCGGACTACCCATTTGTGCTGCCGTTCGACCGCCAACAGGCGCGCCTGGGTGAGCTCCTCAAACTGCTCAAAACAACACCTGAGCAGCTCCACACGTTGTTCACACCAACGCCTGATATCGATGTTTTGGCCCGTGCAAGCCTCGGTCTTTCGCAGGCGCAAGCAAAGCTACTCACCCGTGACAACTCTGAAAACCTCGCGGTCCTCGCCCGCGCCTACGGTCTTTCCGGCGCCAAACAACTCGACACTCTCGCCGACTTGGAGACGTTTCGGGTGGCCACGGAGATCGATGGCCCCGGACTTCACGAGCTGCTCTACCTGCGGCTGAGCGAGCAGGCCCTCGACGACAAAAAACGTTCAGAACGCGAGGCTGCCAACCTGCTGTTTGTGAACGCCGGTGCCAAGATGAAGGGAGGGTTTGTCCGGATCAACGCCGCTCAAACCCGGCTCGAATGGTCGGTAAACACCAAAGCACCGCTCCCGGCAAGTTGGCTCGACCGGGCCCAACGCCTACTTAGGCTGTCACGGTGGACAGGTGTTGCCCTGCGTGACCTCGACATGGTTTTGCGGACACTGTGTAACAACACGCTTAACAACGCAGCCTTGCGTCGCCTCGCGCTTGTTTGTGAACTCGCTAAATCCAAGAATCTTGCGATCGAAGTTATCTGCAGTCTGCTTGGCGAGCTCGACTCGCTCGGCGCGGCCCAACCACTCTCGCCCGACGGCGACGCGAGCTATGGGGTTGAACACGCCAATAGCCTGTTTGACCGGGTGTTCAATGGCGAAGCTGCCAAGCTCGCCCAGGCCTACTTTCCCGCGTGGCACCCGTATGTCCCGGAGCCCTACCAGGGCTTGGCCGCGATCAAAGTGGTTGGCGACCTGTTGCTCGATGAGAATAAGTCAACCCGCGAACGCATCCGTCGGGCGGTCGGGCTGTCGAGCACTGAGTTTGAGGAGCTGGTCGAAAAGCTCCAAGCACGGGCCAAACTCCGCGGTCGAACCTCGGTTTTGTCCCAAACTTTCGGGCCAAAAACCCTCTCACTTTTTCACCGCATCGCTGGTTTGGCGAGTCTCCTCGATGTCGGTCCACTAGAGCTTCTACAGCTGCTCGACGTGGTCGAGGCCGACCCAAGCCTTCGCGGTTTGGGAGCGCTCGGGATCGTCGAAGACAAGGACGCTGTCGTCAGCGACGAAGATCTCTACCGTGTGCTCGAGTCGGGGAGCGTCGGTGAGCGCTCGTGGATGCTGCGAACGCTTGTAGCTGCAATGGATTGGGCGAAAGCTGCCGGCCTCGGCGTCTCAGACCTCGTGGCCATCTGTCTGCCGCCGCCGGTTGCCAGTGAAATTACCGAGGAACTGAAGGCCGACCCGCTCGCCCTTGCGGCCACCCAGGCCCGGCTTGCGCTGTGCCAGGGGTTGGTCGAAGCATTCTCGCCAACCGGCCTTTCAGACATGTCGCTGCAGTCGCAAGAGGTCAAAGCCCGCGCGGCCTGGGTTGCCTTCCACGAGTTGCGCACCGGCGACTACGAACTACTTGCTGCGGTCGATCCACGCCTTGTCGAGTTTGACCACGATGCCGCAAAAACCTGGGCTTTTGCCAGCATCGCGGCGCTCGACGTGGTTCGAGTTGAGGAGTTGACCACCCTGGCAATGGGAGAGCGGCACGCGGAGCTACTGCACGCGGCATTGATGCGCGCGGGCATCCTCGATAGCAATGGCGACCTCGTCGAGTCGTCGCTCACCAACGAAACCCTCGCTATCGACCCGGCACTCAACCATCACGCACCGGCGATCTGCGAGCAACTCCACAAGGTGAGCGCGCAGGCCAAACAAACCGCTGGGCCCGGCGACGACGTCGAGGTTCACCTCTACCTGTCCGACCTGCTCGAGCTCGGCATTGCTCGCAACGAAGCCGAAGCAATCCTGGCCAACCTGTACTTTCGCGGCGTGGTCGATGAGCTCGGACGGGTCGTCAAACCCGACGAGTTGCACGCATACAAGTCTGATTCCCTCAAACTTGAATCGGGGCTAGGTGCCCACGAGGCATCCATTCGGGCATTTTTTGAAACACGGCGCGAAGCCTTCGCCGACCAAGCCCTGACGATCCCGGCAAGTACCTTCGAGTCGCTTCCGCTGACGAGCCACGAACGCGAAGGTCTGGTTGAAAACCTGATCTTCAACGAGGTTCTCGACGAGCAACGGCGAGTCGTCGACAAGCAGGCGGTGCTCGACCTCGGGCCGGCCGAGCTTCGTTTGGCACTCCCCTACCACCGCCACCGCCGAGCCGTTTTGTCGCTTCTCAAAGCTCGCATTCAGCAGGCGCGTGCCAAGCTGTTGCGGTTTGCTAGCGCCGAAGCTGTGCGTCCGCTCGCCGATGAAATCGCGGCCAGCCAGGCCTACGCACAGCTCAGCCTGAGCTCGACGATCGACGAATACGGGGTCCCAAACAACGACCTGCGAGCCCGTGCCCGCACAGATGCGCGCCCGGTATTCGACCTCGGCAGTGACTTCACCGAAGCCCAAAATGTGCTGCTCGACGGCTACCTCAAGCAGCTGGTCAGCGAGCGCGATCAATTTGTACTCACAAATAAATCCGCGGCCAGCATCGAACTCGATGCCGACGGTGCCGAGGCCCTGCGCGAGCTCCTGATCGACCGCGAGGACCTGTTGAACGACGGTGGGATCAACCCGGAGCGGATCGACGACTTCCTCGATGCCAAGGGCGCAATGGCCTACGACCTCGAAGGTTCCGAAGACTACGCCTACGATGTGTTCTTCCTGCTGCACGACCTCGCCCTGCGCACGCAAAAACGTGTAGACGCACTGGTTTTCTCGCTGTCCCACGCAGCAAACGTCCAGCACGAGGCCGTCCTCACCGCGTTGGCCGGCGGCGTCGAACTCGGCGTGCCCGAAACCAAGTTGGTGGTCAAACACATCCTGCGCGACGACCCGCAGCCGGTAAAGACGCTCCTCAGCCCGCTGTTGGGCGCCCTCGAAGATGGGGCGATCACCGAGATTCCGGAACACCAGCGTCTGGGCCGGCTACTCGACCGCGTTGTCCAGTTCGCTGCATATGCACGAAAGCTCAATCTCGGCACCCGCGAGATCGAGCTAGCCTTCGCCGAACAGGGACTTACCGACAAATTTACCGAGGCCCTGCCGCTGCCCGCCGGCGTCGACGGTATCGATGCCATGCTGGCATTTGACGGCGAGCTCATCGTATTTCGCGGCAACAAACTGTGGACGTTTGTCGCCGACACCTTCGAGGCCATCGAGGTCGCCCAACCGCTGTCGCTGCTGTCCCCCGTGTTTGCCCAAGTCAGCGCGATCGATGCCGCCTACACCGACGATGATGGTCAGCACTGGATCTACGCCGCCGGCAAAATCTGGCAACACGAGCCTGAGGGCAACCGCTGGGTCGAGGTCGAGCGGGTACTCGGCAAGGTCGACAGCAACTTTATCGCTCCGGAGTCGATCGACGCCGCGCTCACCGACCACGAGGGCGTCAGTTACCTGTTTGTCGACGACCAATACCTGCGGAGCACCGACGGCATTCACGTCGACCAGGGCTACCCGCGAACGACCGCCGACAACTGGACGGCCGAACTCAACACGAGCGTGCCCAAGGCCTGTGAGGAGGGATTCGACGCGTCGTTTACCGACACCGACCGGCGGACCTGGTTTTTTAAGGGGGAGCACGCCTTTTGTACCAACGATCCACAACACGCTATCTCCATCCGCGAGCGATTTGCCACGGTGCGCAATGGGTTTGCCGAAATGCCCCGCGCCGATGGTGTGGCCGAGGTCGACGGCCTGCTGTGCCTGTTTGTCGACGATCAAGTTATTGTACATGCAGATAGTATCGAAGGGCCCGACGTGCGCGCATTGTCGGGCTATCCCACCACGATCGAAGCCTGGATGCCCACGCTCCCGGCGGCGTTTTGTGAGCAACTCGATGCCGGGTTTACCGACTGGTCCGGGCGTCTGCACCTGTTTCACGAGGAGCGCTGTGTCACCCGTAGCCACGGCGAAGGTGGCGTGCAATGGAGTGAGGCCGCAACCCGCGATCGGTTTGGTCGGGTGCGCAACAACCTGCAAAAAACCGGTCGCGTCGACGCGGCTTTGATGGGGCTCGACGGCCGTCTGTATGTGTTTTCTGGCTCGCACTACTACCGCTACTCCGACCTCTCGACCGGATATGCCGACGAGGGCTACCCGCGGACCATCGCCACAGACTTTGGTGGGATTGAAAAGGTCGATGCCGCGTTTGTGATGGACGGCCGCACCTACTTGTTTGGTAGTACACAAAAAGCCGGGGCGTTCTACATTCGCTACAGCACCCGCGACTACGAAAAACCCGACGAGGGCTATCCCAAACCGACCGATGACAACTGGTGGAACCTGCCGACCAAGCTGGTCGAATCTGGGTTTTCCAGCCCGGATGCAGTGATGAACGATGGTGCAGGTACGGTCTACCTGTTCTCGGGCGACCGCTTCATCGCGTTCGACCACACCCACCGGCTCTGGTCCGATCCGGCACCGCTGCGTGAGCGCTTCGACGGGCTGCCGTTTGTCTCGATCAGCGCAGGCATGTCCGATGGCGAAGGTCACACCTGGCTGTTCTCAAATCACTTTGACGAGGGTTTGGGCGACTACCTCGTAGTCCGCTACTCCGATGCCAACTTTACCCACATCGACGATCGCTTTCCCAAACCGGTGCGCCGTGACTGGGGCCGAATCGTCAACCGCCTGCAGGAAAGTGGGCGCGTCGATGCGGCCATGCGAGTTGTCACGCCGGTCATTGTCGACGAACCAGACGAAGACGAGTTGGTCAGCAAACTGCGCGAAGCCATCGTCGAACCACCGCTGGTCGAAACCGTCTACATCTTCAGCGGCGATCAGTTTTATCGCTACACCGGCAAGGGCAACAACCTCAAGTGGGTCGACGAGGGCTACCCGCGGTCGATCGACGACGCACTGACTGACGAACCGCGGTTTGCCGAACTCGGCGAGGATGTGCTCGCTACGATTCGCACCGGCGTCGATGGATTGTGGGCGGACAACGGCAGCGTGTTTGTGTTTGCCGGCGACAAAATACATGTAGGATCAAACGAAGCGACACGCGAGCTTCCGGGCCTTACCGGTTTGCGTGCCGCCGCCATCGAAGACGGGCGACTGCTCGTGCGCGAAGGTCAAACCTGGCGTCACCTACGGATGCCCGAGTCGGCCACCTCGACACGGGTACCGGCACAACCAGGGTTTTTGCGTGGCGCTCCAGCGGCGTTTCGCAACCCCGAGGCGGTCTTGTTGGGCCGCGACAACAACGTCTACCTGTTCAACCAAGGCCGCTGCTGGGACCGGTCACTCGACCGCGACTACCCGATAGCCGACGCCTGGGCCCGGGCCGACAACACGATTGCCGACAACGAGCGTGTCGATGCAGCCGTCCGCGATGCCGACGGTCGACTGTACCTGTTTGGCGGTGAGCAGTACCTGACCTACACGCCAGTCGGGCTCGACCAAGGCATTGAGGGTGGGCCGCTCCCACCGGTTGCCGACCATGCCCCCGAGGCGATTGCCGATCGCTTTGGCGGGTTGACCAACGTCCATGTCGCCTACCGCAAGGGCGAGCAAACCTGGCTGTTTGAGGCTCCCGACGCCGAGGGCAACTTCCGCTACCAACGCTACTCCGACGACCAACTCCAAGAGCCAGACTTCGACCAACCCCAACCAGCCGACTTCTCGTTTTGGCAACTTCCCGACGAGTACGTCGAGGAGGGCTTCGACCGGATCGATGCCGTGCTCGTTGAGGACGAAGACCTGTTTTTCCTGCGTGGCCGCGAGTTCGTCCACTACGAGGCTGCGACCGACACCTGGACCTACCCCCGCGACATCGAACTCTATTGGCCGGGCCTGCCCGAACGTCATCCGGATTTCGAATCTATCGACACGGCCTTCACCGACGGCCAGGTGACCTGGTTTTTCTCGGCGGGTGCTTGCTACCCGTACGACCGCAAACAGCCCGGGCAGCTGCTGGACATCAGCGTTCGCTGGGGCAGCATCGACAACCGCATCCGCCTGCTCGGACGGGTCGACGCGGTGCTCACACTCGATGACCGAACCTACCTGTTTGCCGGCGATCAATATGTCCGCTACAGCGGCGAGAGCTACGAGCACGTCGACACGGGCTACCCCAAGCGCCTCGCCGAGGGCCTGTCTGAAGAGCCAGACTTCGACCACGTTCCCGACGAGTTGATGCATGCACTTGAAGCCCTTGCTGAGGGCAGCCAAGACCGGGTAATCGAGGCGGCATTCGCCTCGACGGGCACGGTCTACCTCGTCACCAAATTTGGAAACTTTGCATGTGCACGGGGTGAGTCGCTCACACGTACCGTACAACTCGCGTCTTTGGGCCAGATCACCGACAGGCTGCGTGAGACCGGGCGCGTCGATGCCAGCTTTGTCGACCACAACGGTGCGTTGTGGCTGCTCAGCGGCGACCAGGTTTACCGCTATAGCGACCGCGCGTTTACCGAGCTCGACGACGGTTTCCCGCGCTCGCTCGCCGAGCAGTTTACCGAGTCACTTGTAGGCACACCTATTGCGTTGCCCGACAGCTTCCACGCACAGGTCGACGCCGCCATGATGCGCCCAGACGGAGGTCTGGTGCTCCTGGCCGACAACGAGTTTGTGCGGCTGTGGCCGCGGGACCCAAAACGTCCGCTCGAAAGCGGAAAAATCTCGGCGCTGTGGCAGACCCCGCAAAACCCGTTTGTCCAGGGCGAAGACCTGCCACCGCCACGGGTCGACGCCGCAATCATCGGCCCCGATGGCGAACTTTTGGTGTTCAAGGGCGGCCATTACATCCGCTACGCCAACCCCGAAAACGAGTATGTCGACGAGGGTTATCCACGGGCCATTCGTGACGATTGGGGTGCACTGCCAGCGACGTTTGAGTCTGGCATCGACGGCGCATTCGAGTTTGAGGGCCGCTACTTCCTTACCCGTGGCAGTCACTACGTTCGCTACTCGGGCAAAGAGCTGTCCCATGCGCCAGGAATCTACGCACGCCTGGCGCTCGGAGCCCGCTCGTTCACACAGCGTTGGCGGCATGCCAACGACTACCTGCTACGCGACCTCCATCTGATCTGGCGGGCCGTCGACTTCGATCGCCGGCGCGGTTCGGTGAAAGCCATCGGTGAACACGGGACCTTTGAGGGCACGTTCCTCGACCTGCTGCTCGAGGACCTCCCCGATGTCGCCGAGCCCTACGCCCTACTCGCCGCGCTGTTTGAGTGCGAGGCCGACGACCTCAAGTGGCTCACCCGTCGCGATAGCTTCCTGCGACGGTTTGCCCACAACGTCGCCCACGAGGTCGAGTACGACCTCGAGTTGCTGCTGCGTGCATCCGATGTGGTCACGCTGTGTGGCCGCCTAGGCTCCTATCCCCGCGAGGTCTATGAGCAGGTGTGGACACAACTTTACGGGGCGGCCAAAGACCCCAAGGCCGCCGCCGATACCCTACGCCGTCTGCTCGGCACGCTGTACACCGGTGCCGATTGGTTGAAGATCGAACGCCAACTCACCGACGCGGACAATGCCGCCCGGCGCAATGCCTTGGTTGCCTGGCTGGTGGCCAACGAGGCAGGTCTCGCCCATCCCCGTGACCTCTACGAAGAAGTCCTGGTCGACGTCGAAGTCGACCCCTCGATCGATACGTCGCGGATCAAAGAAGCCGCCGCCGCGATTCAGTTGTACTTTCACCGATACCTCGTCAACCTCGAAGCACTTGCACCCAAGCACGATGCCGCGATTTCGCCGCTAACTGCCGACCGTGAGGCCCGGGCGACGTTCAAGCGGCAATGGGCCTGGTTGCAAAACTATCGGGTGTGGGAAGCCAATCGCAAGGTCTTCTTGCATCCCGAAAACTACATCCGGCCTGAACTTCGGGACACGCGCACCCCGGTATTTCAAACCCTGCAAGACGACCTCCTCCAGGGTGAAATCAACGACAAGCGCGCGACCGAGGTGTTCAAGAAGTACCTCGACGAGTACACCGAGGTTTCGCGGCTGGCGATCGCCGGTGGCTACATCCGCGAGGGCAGTACCCAGGCCGCGGACCGTGAGCTGATTTTATTTGGACATACACGGACTGACCCGCGGCGCTACTACTACCGCACGGCGACGTTTATCGGAGGCCAAACCAATGCCGCAACCTGGCAGGCCTGGCAGTCGCTCGGCATTGAGATCGATGCTGACCGCGTCTATCCGGTTGACGCATTTGGCCGCCTTTTTGTGTTCTGGGCCTCGATCGAGGCGGAATCCCGGGATACCAGCTCGACCACCGTGAGCCGCAAAACCGTCAACGGTAACGAGCAAATCACGGGTTCATCCGGCACGCTGCGTCGCCTGCAGGTGTACTTCTCCTACTACGACCTCAACCTGCGGTGGGTCGCCCCGCAAAAGCTCAACCTCAGCGGCCTGGAGTCGCGCGGCATTGATGGCGTGCAGCTCGTCGTCGAGCGTGCAGGCAACCTCGGTGCCGAACAACAGGAGAACATCATTGTCGGGCTGAGCTATAGCGTCGGTGGCCACGTGCGCCGGCTTCACGCCTCGCTCACGGCCGACCTCGTTACCCATCCTGCCACCCGTCCCCCCGCTGACTCCGCGGGCATCGAACTGTTTGGCAGTCTGTTCGCCCCGGGCGAGCGACCGCAACGGGTCGTTCGGCTCAACTCGTCGGCCGAGTCCTCAGAAGGTCCGTGGTACAGCTTTGACCTCAAGGGCGGCAGCTTCCTGTGCAAACCCGCGGTTGGCTCGCTCGACCCCAACCTCGTCACCCTGCGCCCGCTCGCCGGGAATCCCCACAACCTGCCCGAGTGGGATGGTGTGGATGCGGGCTTTAGCTCAACCGACGGCAACACCTACCTGTTCAATAACGCAGGTTCGAAGTACGCCGAGATCGATGCCAGCGGAAGCACGAAGACGGCAGCGATCGCAAGTCGCTGGGGTTATATCGACAACCCGATCCTGCGCTCGGGTGAAGTCGACGCTGTGTGGTGGCAGGACAACAAGCTGTTCATGTCGAAGGCTGGCAACTACCTGCGATACACCAACGGCACGCAATACGCCGACCGAGATGGACTTTTGCAGCTCTCGGGTAACGCCGACAAACTGCCCCAATGGCCACGTATTGAGGCTGCCTTTGCCGACGCGACTGGCCGTGTGTGGTTTTTCGGCGACGGCAAATACACCAACACCGACGATCTCACCAAGTCGTTTACGATTCGCTCGCGGTTTGGCCGGGCCGTCAATGAGTTCACCAAGTCGGCGCCGCACCAAGAAGTCGTGCGCGCGGCGTTTGTCGACGGCAACCACACCTACCTGATTGGTGCGACGACCTACCTGCGCTACACAGGCTCGGCTTACAGCACCTGCGATGCCGGCTATCCCAAACCGCAAAACCTCTACGATCTGCTTGCCGATTGTGGTTGTACCAACAACAAAGATAGCTATCGCACGCTCACGATCGAAGCTGTCCTGCAAAACAAGCAAAGCCTGACTTTCCTCGTTGCCGGGGACCGTATCTTTACCCTCAAGAAAAACAACAAGGTCAACGAACTCGGTGAAGGTGACGACGACGACGACGAGAAGAGCAAGGCCCACAAGCAGGGTCGGACAAACGCGCGTATCGACAAACGCGAGCTTTCGTTTGGCCGCGGGCATCCCAACAACCTGCAGGAAGGAAAGTACAAAGTCAGTCTAGCGCGGGCGGTATCTGCCGCCGTGTTCGGGCTCGACGGCAAACTCTACCTGTTTTCCGGCGACCGGTTTATGGCCCTCTCGGGTAAACCGACCATCTCGGAAGTCGACAACGCGGTCAATAAGTGGAACCATCAAAGTGAACTTGTCGGCTCGAAGTGGGGCACGATCGAGACCGCGATCAACCGCAACAACCGCGTGGATGCGGCGGTAATAATTGGTAATACAACTTTCCTGGTCTGTGACGGCGAGTACGTCCGTTACACCGGCAATGCCTACCAACACTGCGACTCCGGCTATCCCAAGCCGCTCACCGGCAACCCCGACGGTCTCCCCGAGTGGCAGACGATGTCGGCCGCGGTCGAAAATCTCGGAGCCAAGGGCCAGGCGTGTTTCTTGCGCGGTACCCAACATGTGTTTGCCGATGCACTGACCACCCTGACCGCCAACTCGCCGCGGTTTGGCGTGATCGACAACGAGATGCTCAGCCGCGGCGTCGATGCGGCGTGGGTCGAGGGCAAACAGCACCTGTTTATTTCTGGCCAGCAGTTGATTCGCTACACCGCCGATCAAAACGGTCAACTCGGGCGCTACATGGATGTGGGCTACCCCCAACAACTTGCACTTGCACGTTTTGGAGCAGTCCGAGCTGCGTTTGTCATCGGCGATGACTTCTACGTCGTCGGCGAGGGGGTGTTTGTCTGTTGCCCGGTCGCCACGCCCGAGGACATCCGTCCGGGCTACCCGAAAAAGGGCCACTTGGGTGCGTTACTCAACGATGTCAACATGCGCCACGGGACCAAACAGGCCCTTCGAGCGTTTGGCTATGAGCACCTGGCAATTCGCGGGGCGAGTGTTTCGGGCAAGCGCCTGACGGTCGACATCGACGACGGTCACAATATCTACGGCGCAACCCTGCGCGGCCACCTAGACCTCAACAACGGCCATTTCTATGTCGAGTGGATCCACCAACCCTGGAACCGAATTTGGGGATGGGGACGATTTGGCGGCTGGGGCTGGACGCAAGAGGTTGTCCAAGCAGTCGAGGAAAACACCGAGGTTCAGGTCGTTGTCGGCAATAGCCGCTACCGTTTCCGCGACAGCCAGTTTATGCGCACAGCTGCCAACGCTCCGGTCGATCCGAATGTATTTACAGCGGACGCCCGCAGTGTCGACCAGGTCTGGGGTGCCGGTGCAATCGATGCCGCGCTACGCCTCGATGGCAAGGTCTACCTGTTTCTCGGCGATCACTACGTGCGCACACCCGGCCAGGGGCAACTCGGCGACCTTTCACTTGCACGTGCAATCGATGGGGCATGGGGCAACTTGCCTTCGAGCCTGCGCGAGGGCGTGGATGCAGCGCTCTACAGCGGAGGTTCGCTCACCCTGTTCCGCGGGAACGAGTACGTCCGGTTTCCGCAGAACTCGCCCGAGCCCTACGAAATCTCGACGGTGCGCTATGACATTGTGCGCCTGACAACGGCAACCGCAGCAACGCTCAACAAGCGCCTGTTTACCGGAGGCCTCGCCGGCCTGCTGAGCTTGCGTACGCAAGAAGTTGACGAAACACCGCGGTTTTCAGCCACGCGGTTTTCGACCACGACGATCCAGTTTAACGCCGCCAGAGTGGGCTCCTACCCAATTGGCTCCCACCTGGACTTCAACAGCGCCAACGGGATCTACTACTGGGAAATCTTTTTCCATGCACCGTTTTTGATCGCGCAGTCACTCAACACCGGTCAACGGTTTGAAGAAGCACGTGAGTGGTACGAGTATGTCTTCGACCCCACGGAGGCTCCCGACCTGTGGAAGTTCCTGCCGTTTTTGGCGGCGGATGTCGAGCAGTTGGCCAAACGGGTCGACGACCGCCTGGTGCGTCTCAAACAGGACAAAGTCGATATCTCCAGTGTCGAATCCCGGCTCAAGGCCATTGTCGCCGCACTGTTGCCGATGGACCGCGCGTTCCAGGGAGAACGTGTACTTACAAAGGCAGAGCTCGCTACGCTGCAAAGCTATGCCGACCTCTCGGGCCTGCGAGCCAAAATCGATGGCCTCAAGACGATCGAGACCGAAAGCATTGGCGCGCGCATCGACCTCGAAGAGAGTGTCGGGATCATTGAACGCCTGGCCCAAACCTGGGCAGCGATGCAAAGCACCAGTGCCCAGCTGCGGGTGTTTTTAGACGACCCATTCGACCCCCACGCGATCGCCAGTCTGCGACGCCTCGCCTACCGCAAGGTCCTGTTGATGCGCTACATCGACAACCTGCTCGACTGGGGTGACATGCTGTTTTCGCAGTACACCCGCGAGAGCATCAACGAGGCGCGGATGCTCTACGTGCTCGCCTGGGACCTGCTGGGGCGTCGGCCGACTCCCCTGGGGCGCAAGCCACTGCCCGACCCGCGGCCGTTTTCGAAGCTGCGCGATGCCAGCGATCGCTACGACTTTTTGCTGTACCTCGAAAGCGGACTCGACCCCTCGGCACTCGACCTCACGTTTGCCGCCGAGGCCCCGCAGACAATGACCTGGCCGAGCTACTTTTACCTGCCCGAAAATGCAGAGTTGGTCGGCTACTGGGACCGGGTGGAGGACCGCCTCTACAAAATCCGCCACGGCCTCAACCTGATGGGTGTCAAGCAGCCGCTGCCGCTGTTCCAGCCCCCGCTCGACCCAATGGCGATCGTCGCTGCTCTGGCCGGAGGGTCAGGTCTTGCCGCGGCCATTTCAGGGGCGGCACCGGTCAGCATTCCGCACTACCGATTCAGCTTCCTGCTGGCCAAGGCCCAGGCACTTGTCAGCAAGCTCGACCAGTTTGGCAGTGAGCTGTTGGGCACCCTGGAGAAGCGTGACGCCGAGCAACTCAGTCGCCTGCAAAGCCGCCAGGAAGGCGAAATTCTGACGATGACCATCGATGTCCGCCAAACCCAAATCGCCGAGGCCGTGGCCTCTGAACGCGGGCTCAAGCAGGCACACCTGGGAGCGCTTGAACGCAAGAAAGTGTATCAGCAATGGATTGACAATGGCTTCAACGGGTTTGAGATCGCCCAGCTGTCGTTGATGTCTGGCTCGGTTGTTGCCCACATCGTGTCGACGATCGCCCGTATCGTCGCGGCCATCGGCGGGGCAGCGCCCGATGTCATGGTCGGGCCGTTTAGCGCCGGTGTGCAGGCCGGTGGCGACACGGCCAACCGCTCGGCCAACAGTGTGGCTGAGATTGCCTCCGGAGTGGCCGAGGGCCTGAGCATCTCGGGTGAAATCCTCGGGATCGTCGGCCAGCACGAGCGTATGAAGCAGGAGTGGGAGTTGCAACGCGACCTCGCCACCTACGACATTGCCCAACTCGAGCAGCAAATTATCGGTGCACAGGCACAGATCGCTGGGGCCCGTCAGGAGCTGGCCATCGTCGAGCGGCAAATCGGTCACAACGAGGCCGTCGCCAACTTCTACCGCAGCAAGTTCAGCAAGCAGGAGCTCTACCAATGGATGGCAGACCGGCTGTCATCGCTGTACTACCAGACCTACCAGCTCGCCCTCGACTACGCCCGTGCGGCGGAGAAGGCCTTCCAGTTTGAGGCGGGCGAACCCGTTGAGAACGTCCAGTACATCACTGGGCAGTACTGGGACAGTCAACGCAAGGGCCTGATGGCAGGCAGCCAGCTCGGTCACGATCTCGACCGCATGGAGGCGGCGTACATCCGCACCGACGATCGACGCTTTGAAATCGAGACCCACGTCTCGTTGCTCGAGCACGACCCCCTGGCATTGTTGAAACTACAAACAGATGGTCGCTGCGAGTTCGAGCTCGGCGAAGCGGTGTTTGACTACGAGTTCCCCGGCCACTACCGGCGCCAGATCAAGACGATCTCGTTGCGGATCGATGCCGGTGAGGGGGTGACGATCAAGGCCACCTTGACGCAACTGACCAACCGCACGGTGATGCACCCCGACCCCAAAGCAGTGGGCTTTTTGCTCGATGCCAAGGGCGAGGCTCCGGTTTCGCTGCGCAGCAACTGGAAACCCCACCAACAGGTTGCACTCTCACACTTCCGCGGGTTTGCCCGCAACGACGGCATGTTTGAGTTGCGCTTTGAAAGCGACCGCTACCTCCCGTTTGAGGGCACTGGAGCTGTGTCGCGGTGGCGCCTTGAACTCGCCGGTAAGCCCGGGAGCTACGACCCACAGAGCATTCGCAATGTCACGGTCGAGCTCAGTTACACGGCTATCCAAGGTGGTGATGTGTTTGCTGCGGCGGTCCGCGGGCTGCTCAAACCCTACGACGCCCTGCGGCACTTCGACCTGCGAGCGGCCTTCCCCCAGCAGTGGCAGGCGTTTATGGACAGCTCTGGCAACACGTTGACCTTGCCCTTGAGCCAGGCGATGTTCCCGAATATCGCAAGCAGCCGGATCCGTTCGGTACTTGCCCACTACGTCCTCAACAACACGAGCCAGTCGGCCGTTGCGGTCAGTCTCGATCTCGGGGAAGCCATCAGCTTGCCAGAGGGACGATTGGTCGACACCGCGGGATTACGCGTGGGCCAAAACGGTGCACAACTGGTCCTGAACGTGCGTGGCGACAAACGCCGCCTCGACAACCTCATTTTGGTCATGAGCTACCGCGCCGCTGTGCGCTGAGTGACCCGGCCTATTTATCGACCCCGAATCGACCAAGGAATTTCCCATGCCCCCAAAAAATAATCTCGGAAACAAGCGCAAGAAAAAACCCAAGGCACCCAAGGCGCGACACACCAATATCAACCCGCGAAGGCCACCACTCGCAGTGCGAAACCTGCTTGGCACCAAACAGCTCCAGGGTATCTCCGGTATCGCCTTTGGCTCTGCTTCGAGTGTCCAGTGGTCGGTCCAAAACGAGGCCACAAAGCGCTATGCCCTGCTCAATGCCGTGGGCAAGACCTCCCAGGATGTCGACGCGATGATCAACCACCTCACCAGCACGCGGGCGGCGGATCAACAGTCGGGTCGCCCGGCGACGACCCTGGAGCTGTCGATCAATCCCAACAGCAACGTCCCGCTGGCAATGGTCGATCGCGCGATCGCCAAGATCAACTTGTACAATCAAACAGCTCCGGCGGGCGAGCGTATTGAGATCGTCAGCGAGTCGGGCGACGTCCTCGCGCTCAAGGGGGGTTGGGCCAACCGCAACGAGATTGACGCGCTGCGGGCAAAACTCGGCAAGCAGTCGGTCAGCGACAAACTCCACGATGCGATCACCACCGAGCACCCGTCGCGGGTTCGATCCATGATCGAAAACCTCAGCAACCCCAACCTCGTCAACCTCGGGCAAAACGATGCGATCGTCCTCGGCGATTCGGCGCGGGCATGGGGCCGTGTCGACCGCACCATTGAGGGACTGTTGACCCCGGCGTCCAACGACCCAACGGAACTCGACCCGCCGCGAAATGCGTTTAACCAGCAACGGGACGCAGCCTGGCTCCGGGACCAGGTCCGCAACCAGCTGCGAAACCTCAACCCCGCCACCGGCGACAACCTCAAGGTGCTGCTCGAACAGGTAGCCAACTACAAGCGTGGCTTGATGGCACCGCTCCTCAACCGCCTCGGTTCGGCCTACCAAGACAATGAGACGGTGGTGAGCGTGTATAAGAACACACCGCTCGAAGCCAACCTCCCGTCGGACAGTGTGCTCGACCAGGCAGCGCGCTCGATTGGCCAGCTCGGCGGCAAAACCCCGACAGTGTCGGTACAAACCCTCGCCGAACAGGGCTCCGACCTCATTGGTCAGGCTATCAAAGTCCCCGACCGCAGCACCCAGGAGTATCGCAATATCGTCCGAGTCCTCGAGCGCCGCGCTGCCAGGGCCGGGGCTGAACTCGACGCCACCCGGCTAACTGAACTTGCGGACATCTTCTCGGAGGCAAAGCGAACCAACCAAAGCCCCAGGTTGATCACCACGGACTGGGACGTGATGCGAACCCTTCGCGGGTTTCATGCCCGACAGGAGCCACTTGGCAAGAACGAGAAGCAACGTGCGGATGCCGTTACGGTTGCTGGTATCCAACTCGACCTGCGCTCGGTTGCCTCGGTCAAAAATGAGGTTGCCCCACAGACCGAGGTTGGTGCCCTGGGTCAGGCCAAGCAGGACACCCTGACGTTTGGTACGCCTGTGGTGATTACCCAGTTCGACACGAGCAACAACCAAAAGAAAAAGCTCAGCGAACGAAATGGCTACATCTACGGCTATACACCCGAGGGTCGTGCCCGTGTGCTGCTACAAGACGACAACGGGCCGCCGACAACGCTTTACACCCTCAGCGATCAAAACAACGTCAAAGAGGAAATCAGCCTCGGCAAGTTCCCGGCCCTCAACGAAAGTGAAATCGGTGGCAACCTCGTGACCGAAAAGTGGCAGTCGCGAACCGAGGACCTGCAGCAACTCGCCAATGGCCCGCGCCCACAGGACCCGGTCAAGGCGATGCTCTACGACAATATCCAGCGCATGCGAGACCTTCGCACACGCAAGGTCGCTGGCAGCAACCTCACCGCCGACCAGTTCACCGACGAAATCGCCAACGGTGGGTTTACGAGCTACATCGTCGGCGGAGCAACCCGCGATATCCTGCTTGGCAAAAATCCACAGGACATCGACTTTGCCTCCACCATGCCGGCGATCGACAGCTACAACGCGATTGTCAACAAGGGGCTGGCCCAGAAAAACCCCAACCCCAACGACCCCAACGACCTCGCTATTCGCAAAAATGTGCCGTTTGGCGCCGTCCAGGTCGAAGCCGACGATCCGACAGGGCTCGACATTATCAGTACCCACGACGGCCACAACTCGGCCCTGCGCCTCGACCTCGATGCATTTGCACGCGACTTTACGGTCAATGCGGTCTACTACGACATCGCCGGTGATAAGGTTGTCGACCCGACCGGCAAGGGCTTGAGTGACCTCGCCTCGAAGACAGCTCGGTTTGTCCAGGGCTCAGCCGATACGGTACTCAAGGATGATCCCGTGTTGGTCGCCCGCTGGATGCGAATGATGCAAAAGGGCTTCCAACCCGAGTCGCAGGCCGACACCGTGGCGGCCCTCAAGTGGCTCCAACACCATGCCAATAACATGGAGGAGCCACTGAAAAAACGCTTTGTCGACCGGCTCAAGACCTCCAAAAACGATGCAGATACACTGGTGACGCAGATCTTTGGCAACCTCCAATCGCCACTGTTCCCCAACCCCACCAAGACGGCAAAGGATGCAATTGCACTGATTTTTGGCTAGCTCACCCGAAGTCGGGATTGGGCCGCTCGCCAGTCACGGCGGGCGGCTGTGTTTTGACCGAGTGCGTCGCGGTTTTCGCCCCCTCGAAAGATTCTTGGGAACATCGCTCAGCCGCCGCTGTCTCCCACAGCATGTACCGCAGCTCTATGTGGGCGCTGGGACTTGCCTGCGCCCTTGTGGGCACGGATGCCCGTGCTGACACCCTCTCGCTCACGCGTTCGCAACCGGTTCGCGAAGTCTCGCACAGCGTGGATGTGCGAATCGTCGATGGTGTCGCCCGCTATACCGTCCGCCGCACGTTTGCCAATTCCGGTGCGCGGGCCGATGAGGCCACTGTCGAAATTGATCTTCCCCCGGGCGCTGCGGCGACAGGTCTGCGGATCCGCGCCCGCGACCGCTGGTATCGCGGCGAACTGCTCGAGGCAGGGCTCGCCCGCGAAAAATACCGCGAACTAACCGGCCTAGGTGCGTTTGAACCAAAAGACCCTGCCCTGCTGCAGTGGCTCTGGTCGGATCGATTGCACTTACAAGTTTTTCCGGTGCTGGCCAACGGTGCCAACACCGTCGAATACACCCTGACGGCGCCGGTCCGCTATCGCAACGGGCGTTATGTTTTGGCCTATCCCCGCGGGGGTGAAACACCCGAGGACTCGGCCCCCTTGGCCACGCCTGTGCTGCGCGTGTTTCCCGGCTACGGCGATGCCACCATGCCAATTCTTGTCGATGGCCAGCGCACGGTGCTCGACGCCCCTGTGGTTCTCTCACCGCCCAAGGCACCCATCTGGTACGGCGAGGGCGAGCCTTCCGACAATGCTAGCTATATCCACAGTCGTATCGCTGTAGCTGGCGAGCACAAGGTTCGGTCGGCCCGGGTCAAACTGGCGATCGACCACACCTATCGCGGCGATCTCGAGGTTGAGCTGGTCACCCCGGAGGGAGCTGCCCATCGCGTGTTCGACGGCAGCGGCAGCGAAAACGATATTCGTGGTACATACACGGTTTCCCTGCCCGAGCCCACACCGCAGGCCGGCAATTGGTACCTCCGTGTTGCCGACACCGCCGGCCTCGATGTCGGCACACTCGAAAGTTGGTCGCTCGAACTCGATGTCGGCAAAGCCGAAAAGTCGGTGTGGACCACGGCCAAAAAAGCCGGCGATGTGCCGATGTTTATCCCCGATGCGCCGGAGCACGAGGGCGATGGCGGGCTTGCACTGATCGAGCTTGATCCGCCGGCTATCCGCAACTTCGCCGCGCGTGTTGGTCGTGTTGTGGCGTCGGACGACAACAGTTTTTTGCGGGTCGAAGTCGACGCCGCCCCCCAACTGCGCAAGCTCCCTCGCCGCGCTTCGGTGGTTTTTGTTGTCGACGCATCCTACTCGATGGAGGAGTCGGGGATCGACCGCCAGCTCGCGCTCGCGCGGGCCTATGCCTCGCACCTTCCCGACGCAGCATTTGAGGTAATCGCCTATCGCCGCCACGCCCAGCGGGTGTTTGGTGCATTTACACCGGCTGCTGCGTTCGCCACTTCGCTCGAACAACACAAGGCCCAGGGCAAACTGGGCGCTCGCAACGGGAGCGCCATGGAAGAAGGCCTCGAACTTGCGGCAAAGGCCCTCCAAGGGCGCGCCGGTCCGAAGCGAATTGTGGTGTTGAGCGACGAGCTCCTGCGCTCTCGGTTTAGCCCAACAATGGGTGTACAAGCCGTCAAACAGGCTCCCCGCGGCACGATCACCCACCTCGTTGTCCCCGACCACAACTACGAGTTTGAGATGAAGCGGGACGATAAAGATGTACTCGCATCAATCCCGCGGGCGCACCGGGGGGTCCTCTACCGTGTCAACTTCCCCTCGGACGTGCCGCAAAAGGTATTGGCGGCGGATATCCTCGGGCTCGTGCGCCCGGTCGCACTCGAGAACTTCAAAATCCGGGCCGCCGGGCTCAACAGCAGTGCGTGGGATGTCCCCGATGTCCTCGCGGAGGGTCAAGGTGTCCGGGTGATGACGCGAGCCTCCGAAGTGCCGCGGCAGGCTGTCATCAGCGGCATGCTGTGGGGCACCACGATTCGCCGCACCGTCCGGGCAACCCAAGCGTTTAGTCGGGCGACAGCCGCGTTCGTGTTTTCGGAAGACGAGCACGACGACCTCAGCGAAGCCGAAATGATGACCGTTGCCATGTTTGGCCGGGCGGTCTCACCAGTCACTTCGTACCTGGCAACAGAGCCAGGTGTTCGGCCGTCGACGGCTGGGATCAACTATAGCCTCGTCGGCCGCGGTGGCGGTGGTGGTGGTGCCGGCTACGGCGGCATCGGTCGTGGCAGTGGCCGGAACCCGCGCAGCTATACCCTTGAAGAGCTGGTCTCCAAGGGCATCCAAAAATGTATGAGCAAGCATCAACCCGGGCCAAGCTGGAAGCTCGAGTTGAAGGTCGAGTCGACGCTTCAGGAGATTGTCGACGTGATTCCCCAGCGCAAACCGGCTTCAGCCATGGACACGTGTGCGGTCGAAGCTGTGTGGAACACGCGACTTTCGTGGAACTTCAAGCACGAGCGCAAGCTCCATCCGCTCGTGCTCAAGTCGAGCTAGACACGGCCTATTTGTCGATGTCCTCGCGCAAGATGTACAGCCGGTCGTGCCAAAAAGCCCCGCCCACGACCTCGGCGCTTGGCGGCCCCCCCGGGAGGGTCATTGGCTCAAACTCGTTGAAGTTGTGTTTTTCAACAAAGTCGTGGCAATAACCAGAGTCTTGTATGTGCACTTTTCCCTCACTAATCACCCCGCCGTAGCGCGTTAGGACCCCTTCGAGTGGCATCCCACAAAACTCCTCAGCAGTGTGCTCCCAGGGGTAGTCTTCGAGTGAAAGCCACGAAGCCTGCGCCTTGAGCTCATCGGGGCGAAGCTCCTCGGGCGCCCATTGGTCGCAACATGGGACCGTTGTTTGGTACTCGAATTGCACTTCGTCGACGGCCAGCGAATACACGAGCGCAAAACCAGCGGTGAGTACCGTAATCGACTCAACCATCGGCACCATGTTTTCCTGGTCCGGCACGCTGTAGGCCGCCAAAAGCTCTAGGCCATCGAGGTCGGGAAACAGCTCGTTGCGCTCACCCGAGTCGACCCAAGTGTGCGAATCGAGGTCGAGGACGTGGTAGGTCGTGTCAGTAAAGACATAGGCGAGAGGCTTGGCGTTGACATCGATCGCCGCGCGAATCGGTAACGTAGGCCGGTGGAACTCACCACCATTTGCCTCGGCCCGCATACCGTCCCACTCGCCGAGTTCGGTGTCGAGGACCCAGATGTCGCACTGGTCAGGTCCATCGTTGCACGACCAATCACTCCATGTACATTCATCGGTGCACTGCCGCTCTTGGTTGCCACACGCCCCACACGGGTCGCCTACCTGAACTTCGCCCGGAGTACACATCGCATCCTCGGGGCACATGGGGTTGCTGGTGGTGACACCGGTCGCGTCCGTTTCGGTTGGATCGGTCTCGGTGGCAGACGGGTCGTCGGTCGTCGGCCCTTGTGTCGTCGCAACATCTGTCGTCGCAGTATCTGTCGTTGTATCGTCACTAGTTGCGTCCGCGGTCGACTCTGTTTCCTGCGTCGTGGTCGGCGTTGTCGCGGAAGCGGTGGTCAACGTGGTGGTGGAGTTGTCATTCGAGACAAAGCAACCCGAGGCCGTCACACTGACGAACAGACAAAATGCGGCTGGTTTTGAAATGTAGGGGAGTTTCATCATGTCCCTTGGGGATGGTAAGAATGTGTACCCTACCCGCCCAAACCGGCCCTGGACAAGTCTCAGGAGTGATTTCCGGTTGTTGGGCAGGTGGTTACTCGCGCAGCGAGTAGACCTTTGCGCGCCCCCCTGCACCGACAATGAGCCGACCCGCGCCCGTCAAACTATCAAGCGCCATCCGCACCTGGTAGTCGCTGAGTCCAGTGTGTTTGCGGAGTTCCGACCGGGTGGCCGTTCCAACCGCGGTGAGCGCCTGCATCACGCTGGTGACGCGGTCAACCTGTAGGGATATTCGTTCGTCGACCGCCGGACTGTCATCGATTCGCTGCGCTAGCTGCGAGAGTCGAGCAATCGCGTCGGGTATGCGCGTGACGAGCGGCGGACGGGCAACGAGGTAGATGTACTCGGCGTTACGCAAGTGACTGACCTTGCCCACACGATCACCACTGGGGTTGTAGACGCCGATCTGGGCCCCGACGTAGCGTTTGAAATCCTTTGTAACAACAAATACCTCGCCGTGCTCAGCGAGCAACCCCTCGAGTTCACGGCGGCTTTGGTAGCCCTCGTTGTTGAACGAGACGACGATCAACGGGGCTGTGATCGCGGCGATCAGCTGACCAAACACCTGGCGATGGGTGCGTTTGGAGTTGTAGGGACTTTTGCGAGTGCGGCAGTCGACTCGCTTGCAGGCAACCCCGTAGGTCTCGGGCTTGTCCCAGCGCACCAACGACTCCCAGATATGGTAGTTTGAGAGATAGCTGTGCTGGTTGTAGGGCGGGTCGACATAGGCGATGTCGACGTCCATGACCCGCACGGCCTGGTTGGCATCGCTACACAGTGCCCGGCAGGGCCCGTGTTTGCTGCGTGGGAGCACCTCGGGCATGCGCAGATGCAAGTCGCGAAACGATCGCGCCGCCCACTTTTTGACGTAGGCCATTTGCAGGCCGCAGGTCGAGTCGACGCGATCGGCAGCCTCCATCAACGAAGTCAGCACGACTGCGTGCAAAAGTGGGGGCAGGTGTTTTTGGGCGATAGCCTCGCGGATGGCGTCGACCCGGGCGCCGTTGTGCGGTTGAAAAAACCGTGACTGTACACAAAATGTCTCGGTGAAGTAGCCAGGCTTCCCGGGAACTCTGTTGAACTCGTCAATTAGTTTTTGTGCATCTGCATGGACATCTTCGAGATCGGCCGCGACGTAACACTGGGCCAGGCAGTGGGCGTAGGCGTTGTGGTCGTTGGCGGTCACGCGAAAGCCAGCCCGCTTGCAGGCGTGGCCAACCCGGCTCGTTCCAGAAAACACATCGCCGACGTGGGTCAGCTCGGGAAAACCCTGCAAAATCTCGACCAGGGCAGACAGCAACGTGCGCTTGGAGCCGAGGTACTTGATCATACATTATTCCCGTTGATCCGCCGCGCGCGAAACACCCACACGGTTATCACGGCCAACAGCCCGGCGCCAAACAAAGCTCGGACCTTGCGCTCACGGTGGCGGCGTTCGACCGAACGCGCCAACCACATCGATTCGATCGCCTGCCCGGCTTCGAGTTGTTCACGCTTGAGCTCGAGTGCCCGCAACTCATCGTCGCTGTAAAATGTCTCGATCCGTTTGACGGCCGTCGCATCGGAGATGGCCCCCAAACGCCCTGCCAACTCCGCATCCTGGGCGGCCATCCACGCGGCAACCACACAGGCGAGCGTCCCGAGCAACGGAATAAACGTATAGCGACGCCAGGGGTACTCCACCCTACTCGGCCGCGGCCACGGAGTTTGCTCGTCGGTGCTCAGGAGGCTTGGCTACCCTTGACATTGTCGAAATTGAGGATGGCGTCGCCCTCGGCCGTGGCCCAGCTTGGACGTGCACGCATCCGGCCGAGATAGGCGGAGATCGAGCCGAAACGTCCGCTGTCGACCTGGGTGCCCTGGATGAGTGAGAGCGTGGCGGTAAAGCAGCTGTCGACCAGGGTGTAATGCCCGCCCATCAAAAATTGGTGTTTGGCGAGGTGGGCTTCAGTCACCTCGAGTGCCGGGGTCAACTCTTCGATGATCGAGGCGATCTTTTTGGGGCTCGCCGCCTTCATGCCAGTGGCCGGGGCCACGCGTTCAGACCACCACACCGTGCTGCACTGGCGCACGATATGTGCAGCTTCAAATGTCATCCACTGCATCGCCAACGCTTCACCCTCGAGGCGAGCTGGCCACAGCTTTTGGTGCTTGCGAGCCAGGTACATCAAAATCGCGTTGGACTCGCTCAGGGTGAACTTGCCTGCCTGCAACACCGGCACCCGTTTAAACGGATTGAGCTTGGCGTATTGCGGTTGCGTATGTTCGCCGCGAAACAGGTTGACTTCGATCAGTTCGTATTCCTCTCGCAGCTCGGCGAGGGCGAGACGGACCTTGAGCGCGTTGGGGGACCGGCGGAAACTAAACAGGCGCATGCCGGGGAGCATGCCACACTCGCGGGGCTCCATGGCATCGTCGGCGACGGGGCGTTTTCGCAGCGTTGCTCGTTTGCGGCAGGGCGACCCAGTGCAGATACATCACCAAAGCCTGAACATCTGGATATGCTCGTCAGGTGCTACAGCGGCTGCGCAGCGATCCACTGCACACCCACCATGTCGAGCCCGTAGCTCAGCACGGGGTCGGGCTCTAAGGTTTGCGCCCGGGCGAGCGATTGGTCGGCTCCTAGGATATACAAGTTTCGCGGAGCATCCGGGGGCTGTTTGGTCTCGGTCAGCACCCATGGGTTGGTGCGGCTCCACATCATGAGGTCGCCGTGGTCGTCGATCGCCGAGACCCACATGGGCACGCCCTGATGCTGCTCTAGGCCGGCGGCCGAAACCCGGACGACGGTGGCCGTATCCTCGGTCTCGAGGTCAAAGCCCGAGGGGGCCGAACTGCAGACCCAGGCGGCCCATTGGCCATTGGGCGAAACAACCATGGGCTGGGGCACATCGCAATTGATCTGCTCGATGTTGACGACTTCGATGCCATCTTCGCTGGCCGCCAAAATCGGACCCGCCGGCGACACAGCAACCACTCGGCGACCGTCGCGGGAGGTGTGCACCTCGATCCGGTTGTCGGCGACAATCCACGGGCGGGTTTTGACGTCGCCTAACACCCAGTCATAAATCGTGATGCCCTGGCCCGAAACAAATACGTATTGGCTCGGCGAAATCGCGGCGATCAGCTCGCCAAACACCAACTCGGGAGGACCGTCGTTCCACAACACGCAGATCGGAGCAGTGCCCGGCTCGTCCTGCCACGACCAGCGTTGTAGTAGGCATTGCGAGCCTTCGACACTTTGAACCGTGATCCCGTGACCGTCGGGATCGACCCGCGCCAGCTCGCAGCGTTGCTGGCGATCAGTACAACCTTCAGTCGACAAAGAACCGAGCGGAAAGTCGTTCGAGAGCGTGGTGAATCCGAGGGCTTGCTCCGAAATGTTCTTGTGCGTGTAACGCTCGGCAATGACGTGACCACCAGGCAACGCCACACCAGCTGGATCGACTTCGATGTGAAACACGATGTTTGTATCTGCAGCAAAGATCGCCCGTGTGCGCTGCTGCTCGAGGCCACCGCTGTACCGCCGTTGCAGATTTGGCTGGATCACCCCGTCTTGGGTGGTGAGCTCGCCGCTTAGGGAAACCCACCAAAACGTCGGGTCCTCGTCGGTGTGCCACAAGAGAATGTCTCCCTGGGGACTAAACCCGAGTGTCTGCTCGGCCGCCGCACTCACAGGAAACGCGATCGGCAACACGCGATGGGTGGCAAAGTCGAGGTAGGCGATTCGAAACTCGTCGTCGCTGCCGAGCTGGTCAAACACGCCGGCTGGCAAGGCTCGCACCAATGCGCCGCGACCATCCGGCGACAGGGCAACCACCAGCTGCTCGTCGGCTGCCGTCTGTGCCCGGTTGAGGATGCGGTAGTCCGTCGTCACCCCGTGGGCGTAGGCATGGAGCGTGCGCGAGCCGTCCTCGGCGATCTCGCCATCGAGCCAGACCGCTCGCGCGTCGACCTGCGGCTGCGAACAACCGGCTGCCACGAAGATCGCGAGGAGCCAGGACCTGCGTGATTTGACTCCGGTCAACAGCCGGGCAGGCCGGGTCGTGCCCGCGGCGTCTGGAAACGATAGTCGCAACTTCGCCGATAGTAGCAGGCCAGTGAGCCGCAGCCGTTCGGCAAAACGCCCGTTGCGGGTTGTCTTTGTGGGTTTTAGCTCCCATGACCAGCTCGCCGCTGGCACCCTGCCCGCCACCAACACCAACTGCGCCTTGCAGTTTTGGCCACAACGCTGCCCGCAACCGTGCTGGTCGTATGGCAACTGACCAACCGCGGGGTGAGAAATCAGGGCTGCGCCGGCTTGCACCCCCGGGGCGCTTGCGGCACGCTTGCGCGCCATATGGCCGAAGACCAAAACGAATTCGACCCCCAAGAAATTGAAGACCTCGGCGACGGCGAGTTGATGATCGACGAGTCCGGCGAAGATGGCGAAGCGCCCCTCGACGGCCAAGGTGGCGGAAGCCCCGAGCTCGTCGCCGCGGCTGCGACCGTCGAGTTCGTCGCCCTGCCGATCGCCTGTACCAACGAGGGCAAGGGCGCCCCGCTGGCCATGGGTGTTCAGCGGTGGTGGGCCCAGGAGCTCGCCCAGCTCGGTCCCAAAGCTGCTGCCCCGGTGTTCACCGCGATGCAACAACTCGAAAACGGCCAACAGGTCCCGGCACTCATGGTGTTTCGCGAGGACTGGTCGGACGAGCGGATCATCGAGGGCATCGGCCGGTTTCCCAATGCCAAAAAAGGCATGGTCACCAACATGCATGTCGAGGAGGACAACCTCAAGTTGACCGCCCGCATGGTTGAGGTCGAAGGCGAAACCGTCAAAGACATCAAGACCTGGTCGTTTCAGGGTGCACCCGACACTCTCGGCCCGCAGCTGCACACGATGCTTGGCGACATGGCCACGGAACTAGGCGCCGAGCTCAAGTCGGCTTCGTGGGACAAGGCATTTGGCACTGACAACTACCAGGCACTGGTTTCGTTTTTGGTCGGGCTTGGCAACCTCAGCGCGCTGCAAGGCCGCTGTGTGCCGACCACGTCCAACCAACTGCTCGCCCCACTTGTCGACGCCATCAACCGCGCGCCGACCATGGATGTTGCGATGCAGGCGATCCACGCCATGACCGACATCCTGATCGCCAACCAGCCCGACCAGGGAGCCATCCCGCTGTCGTTGCAAGCGTTGGCCACAGGCGCCCAAAAACGCAAGACCGACCAGGGTGCCTGGTTTCACCTCGCCGTCGTCCTGCGGCGGATCGGTGACCTGGGCGGCGCGGTCAATGCCTTCCAACAGGCCCTCAACCTCGACCCGCGCAACGCCCAGGTTGCGGCCTCGTTTATCGACACCCTGAACTCAGCCGGTGACCTCGAAAACGCGTTGAAGGTCGCCAAGTTTGTCGTTGAGCAGGGCAACGAACACCCGCAGATCCTCGGCCAGCTCGGTGGGTTGATGATCCAAAACGACGAGTTCGACGAGGCCGAGCCGTTTTTGCGGCGCGCCATCGAAGAGGGCAAGGTCCCCAGTGCCTACGGCGACCTCGCCAATGTCCTGTGGGACAGCGACGACGACGACAACCTCGAGGAGGATCGCAAGGAGGCCATGCAACTGCTGCAGGCCGCCATCGAGCTGCCGCGAATCGCCAAGACCTCGCTGGACATGCTCCTCGACCTCTACGAAGAAGAGGGCAACGAGCTCGCCGGGCAGCTGTTGCTCGCGGCCGCCGAGCGCCAGCCTGAAAACGCGACGGTGTTGCGCTACGCCGCCAACATGTACGTGGGTGGAGACTCCCCCGAAAAGGCCCGTCCGTACCTCGAGAAACTCCTAGGCCTCAAGCGCCGCACCCTCGACGACGACGCCTTTGCCCGCCGCGCCATGCTGGTGTTGACGGTCGACAACTTCGAGGAGCGCTACGACGCCGCGATCGAAGCGGTGCGTTCGTCCTCGCCCAAAAAGCAGCAGGAGGCCGCCGTGTTCCTGCGCAGCGTGATCACCCAGGAACCCCGCTACTGGCAACCTCACCTGATGCTCGCCCTCGCCGTCCGCGGTACCGAAGGCGACAACGCAGCCCTCGGTCACCTCAACAATGCCGTCCGCCTGCGCCCCAACGACGCCGAGATTCGCAACCTGATCGCCGCCATTTTGCGCAAGCAGGGGCGCCCGCGCGAGGCCGTCGACCACCTGCGTGCAGTCGTCGCCCTCAATCCCCGCGAGCTCGACCCGGTGATCAACCTCGCCAGCTGTATGCGCGACGCCAATATGTTTGGTGAGTGCCGCCAAGTGTGTACCGCGGCGTTGCAGATGGTGCCCAACCATCCTGAGTTCACCAAGATCCTGCAGACTTTGCCTCCTCCGAAAAACCAGCAAAACTAAGCAGGTCTCGCGCGAATCAGGCACTCCGAAGGGGGTGCCTGTTTTTATTGGTTACCCGCGAAAACATTGCTTATGCAACGCGAAGGTTCAATTTAAATGTTGATACATATATCCTATGGTACCACCACAGTACTGCGCGGCATCGCCATGTACCCAGCACAACCACAAGTCGAGCTGTGGCCCATACGCCCCACCCCAAACACACATGACTAATAAGACATGTAAAATTTAACTCGCTAAAGGCCAAAATTTCGCAGCGGCCGGCGGGCCGACACCAATTTTGCGACACATGGGGCTTTCATCCCCCACCCTATAAAGATAGCCTTTAGGACATGTCGATTAAGAATTATTTTGGCTGGGCGCCCCACTTGATGACTGCGGCCCTTGCCCTGTCGCTCGCCGCCTGCGGAAGCGATCCGGGTGAAGGCTCTGGCGAGACCGGCTCGGGCTCGGAGACGACGACCGACGGTAGCGACTCGGATGATCCATCGGCCACAACCTCGCCGACCGGGTCGAACTCGGATACCGACGGCACAAGTCCAAGCGGAAGCGATGCGGGCTCGGACACCGAAGATACAACCACCGACACCGCGGGGCCGACGACGGACGACCCCACCAACGCGACCACGGACGACCCCACCGACGCGACCACGGATGACCCCACCGACGCGACCACGGACGACCCCACCGACGCGACCACGGACGACCCCACCGATGCCACCACGGATGATCCAACCGACGCGACCACGGACGACCCCACCGACGCGACCACGGACGACCCGACGGATTCAGGTACCGACACCGATACCGACACCGATACCGACACCGATACTGATACCGGTGGCGGCGATGAACCCCCAGAATGGCTGCTGAGCATCGAGAACTCGACCCACACCCTGCAAAAAGTCGATATCAACACCGGCTTGGCGACCGACGTCTGTGTTCTCAACACCAACGATAGCTACCCGTCGCTGACGTTTAGCCGGGTCAACGAGCTCTATGCCTCGCGCGGCGGCTCGGCCCTTGACCTGATCGACCCATGTACCTGTGAAGTCACGCAAATCGGCAGCTACGGCGGTTTTAGTGGCGTCAACGGCATTACCTCGGACCAGGCTGTCGAACTCTTTGGTGTTGCAAGTACCCAGGACGAAACCATTTCGATCGACACCCAATCGGGTATGGCTCAAACGGTGGGTGCACTTGGATTCAACTGGGGTACAGGCGGTGCGACCTGGTCGGACGAGCTCCAAGGGCTCTACGCGATCAATGGCAGCACCGACTTCCTGTATAGCGTCGACCCAGACACCGGGATGGCCACCCCGCTTGAGCCACTGACCTTTAACTTCGGGACCGTGGGCATTGAGCTGCATCCGCTCAACAACACGATCTATGCCTGCTCGAGCAATGCTGTGCTTTTCACCGTCGACCCATCCACGGGTGATACAGACCCGGTGGGCCCGATGATGCAACAGGGGAGCTGTACGAACCTCGCAGCACCGTATAAACCCGTTTTGTGTAACGGCGAACCCCTGTAACCAACCGACCGCTCTATCTATCGAGCTATCGTTGGCGGGCCCCGTAGTGGCGGCCCGCCGTTTTTTTGGCGCGGCACAACCAGTGCACATACAAGCTACATGGTCAACGGAACCTACCGCTTGATGCGAAAGATCCGCGGTTTGCCATCGAGCTCGAAGATAAAGCCAAACAAAAACTCGATGTTGCCGGAGTTTTTGTCGACCAGCTGCCGCGGAGGATTGACAAACGGTGCGGCCGAGCGCACGGCCCGAATCGCCTCTTCGTCGAGGATCAACACACCACAGGGCTTGGCAACACGAACCCGGACGAGTGCCCCCTCGGGGTTGAGGGTGATCGCCAACTGGGTAAACCGGGTTGCCGTGCCCCAGCGTGAGCCCGTTGGGTCGTGGGTTTTGTGGACGCTAACCGGGTCCCAGTGCTGGGCTATCGAGTTGCGCACGCGGTTGAAAAACGAGGCGTACTTCCACCGGCGGGAGTTGAGGATGTTTTCGTCGCCCTCGTCGAGCTCGCGGAGGTTGTCGAACGAGCCGGGTGTGCCAAACACCTTGTGCATGTCCTGGGTGGTGCCGCGCAGGCCGCGAAGGTCGCCACCACTTGCACCTGGCTTTTTGGGCAGCGAGCCGTCGTTGGCCGCGTCTGCCTGGTTGGGGGTCTGCTCGCCGTCGCCCTCATCCTGGGCCCCTGAGCTTTGCGACGGGTCGCGCGATGGCGAGGGATGCACAGCTTTACCGGGTCGCTTGGACGGTTGGTTGGCATCGGAATCCTGGCCCGGTACCTGCGGGCGGTCACCGGGTTGCTTGCGGCGGTTGGGGGCCCGCTGCTCACGCTCGACTTTTTGGTCGAACTCGGCGAGGTGGTCGGTGTCGTCGGGGCGCTCCTCGTTGAGTCGACGATCTTGCTGGACGAGCTTGCCCTCGCCGTCGAGCAGCTTCTCGAGCTCGGGGTCGATATCTTCGGGCGGCTCCAGCAGGGTCACCTCCATAAATCCGTCGGAGCTGGGGAGGTCACTGGCCGGCCATTGCCACTTCAACACCCGGTCGCCGAGGGGCCACAACACCAGGTGAAACAGCCCTGAGCCGAGCAACATCGCAATGATCAGGGCGATCGTCGAACTTTCGTCGCGCCTACGGGGCATGGACCTCCCCCTCGGCTCTCATGCAGGTAGCGGCTGGGGCCGCGTTTGCACGGCAAACTTTGCACAGCCCAAACAGGTTTGGGTGACCGCGCAAAAGTTGTCGGTTCGACTTCAGCATGGTTCGGCGCGGCATAGTATACCGGCTAATTGGTCAACGTCCGACGCCGCGCTGCGATTTCCAACTGGTTGGAACACCTGGAGATTTGACCGGTATCGCGGCTCGGTTGCCAACTATGCGCGGCGCTCCCACAGCCCGCGCACGCGGGCCTGTGCCGGGACCTCGGGTAGTCACAAGTTGCTAATTCGGCCCACGATGACCCAGCTGCGTCGCCGCGTCTCAGTTGTATAGGCAAGCGAACCGACGCTCCAAACAATCGCAAACTCAGCTGTTGGCCACCGCTCACCCGCGGCCTAACGTGTTGAGCGAGCCGGCACCGCGCAGTTCTCTTGCTTGTACAAGGAGCTGAGGGCCGGAGTCAGGAGCCCCATGTCTCGCCTGTTCGTTCTCGCCTCGCTGCTCAGTGTTTTTGCCATCCCCACCAATGCCCATGCCTGGTCGGCCAATGCCAATGTCAACCTCGACTTTTGCACGTCGGCCAGTACCTTCCCCGCGCAAATCGCCTGGTGTTTGAGCTTTCAGACAACCGTCAACACGGTGCTCACCGACACCTCGCCGGGGGCCTACGACGACCCGTTTTTTCTCGGCTGGACCGCGTTTGTTCCGGCGATTCCGGTCGACTACTCGCCCTCGACCGAGGCCAACTGCACGATCGGTTCGGTCGAGTGTGTCGACCGCGTGATCGATGCCATGTACACCCGCTGGGGGCCGCTCGACTGCGACCACGATGCGGTGTTTGGGCTGTTGTACCTGCGGACAACCGAGACCTACCGCTACGTCGTCAACGACCCGAACTACTTTTTGGACAACGCGTTTGTCAACCACGAGGACGCCGTGTTTGCCGACTACTACTTCCGTGCGTTCGACGCGTGGCAGGCCGGCGATACCTGGGCGGTGCCGCCGGTTTGGCGGGTGGCCTTTGAGTCGGCCGACCGCAACGAACTGACCGGGATGGGCAACGCATTTTTGGGCATGACCGCACACATTTTGCGCGACCTCCCGTTTGTCCTCTACAGCATCGGACTGACCACCCCAGAGGGCGAGTCGCGCAAACCGGACCACGACAAGGTCAACGAAATGCTGTCGCTCGCGTCGATCTACACCATGCCCGAAATCTCGAGTCGCTACGACGACACCGCCGACGACGGCGATGTCCCCCACACCACGCTCGACAACGATGCGACGCTTGTGCTTATACAAGAATGGCGCGAAGAGGCGTGGCGTATGGCCGAAGAACTGGCCCTCGCCCCCGACTACACCTCGCGCATGGCCGTGGCCCAGGCCATCGAGAACCGGGCGACCGCAGTCGCGTTGGCTGTCCGCGAGGCCTACCTCTACAACGGTACCAGCAATGCCGCAGACTCGAGTTCCCGCGATGCGTTTTGTGCGGCTTACATCGCGGCCAATCCCGACTACGCGGCGCAGGGTTGGTCCCCAAACTGAGCCTGTCCCCACCGGTGAAGTCACGGATGACCGCCGGCATTTGATGTACCCACACCTTTTTTGCGAGGCCCTTGGGCCAGCTTCAGCGCCGGGGAACGCCATGGCTCCAGCGGGATCTCTCGCGGATTGTGAGCCCACCCGCACATGTGTACACTGTCAGGGCTGGCAAAGCCTCGTAGCAGGGGTTCGCGGCGGAACCGGCCTGTGGCACAGTCGCCCGCGATGAGCCAGCTCCCCGAAGAAGTTGTCACCCGTCGCTCGGCCTCCCCCGGCGCCGAAGAACTGCTCGGCAAAATCGTTCCGGTACTCGACCACGGGTTTGTCCAACCGATCGATTACATGGGCAACGACAACGACATCGTCCAGGCCGCGCGGGTCAGCTACGGCAGGAGCACCCGCAAGGTTCGCAACGACCGGGGATTGCTGCGCTACCTCATGCGCCACCTCCACACCACGCCGTTTGAGATGTGTGAGGTCAAATTCCGCTGCAAGATGCCGATTTTTGTCGCGCGCCAGTGGATCCGTCACCGGACCGCCAACGTCAACGAAATGTCGCTGCGCTACAGCGAGGCAATCGATGAGTTTTATGTGCCGTCGCTCGAGCAGGTCACGTTGCAGTCGACGACCAACAAGCAGGGGCGCGACCACGGGGCGGAGCTGTCCGACGACCTGCGTGAACGCGTGCGCACCATGCTGGCCCAAGGCAATGCCGACTGCTTTGCCAGCTACCGTGAACTCGCCGGCGACGTTGGCATCGCCCGTGAACTCGCCCGCACCATCCTTCCGGTTTCGTTGTACACGCAATGGATTTGGAAGATCGACCTGCACAACCTGATGCACTTTTTGGCCCTGCGACTCGATGCACATGCACAGTATGAAATCCGGGTGTTCGCCGAGGCCATGGCTGGGTTTACCCGCGCCTGGGTGCCCCTGGCGTGGGAGGCGTTTGTCGATTACCGCCAACAAAGTGCAAAATTTTCACGTTTAGAGCTCCAGGCCCTCGGTCGAATGCTGGCCGGTCAGCCGGCCTCGGCCGCCGCCGAAGCGACCGGTCTGAGCGGTCGCGAGCTGCGGGAGTTCACCGCCAAAGTCGCAAAAATTCCGCAACCCGAGTAAGGCTCAAGAAGCCGCGCTGCTCGGGGAGGCCAACGAGGCTTCGATGAGTTGCTTGAGGGTGTCGATGGTCCGGGCCATACGCCGCTGCGTCGTCACCCGCATGATCGGGAACAGCAGTTTGGCCAGACGCCCGCGGACCGTCACGCTATGCCGCACCTCGACACGCGTCCCACGCTCGACCGGGTGCAGTCGCAGCTCATTTCGCGCCCGCACACCGCGGGCTTCGAGCAGGCTAACGACAAGGTGCGGAGGCTCATACTCCAGCACTTCGCCGACCGCGGAGGTCAGGCGGCCGCCGAGTTGAAACACCTGGTGGTAGGTGCTTCCGACCTGTACGGGCCCCGGCTCGGTCCACGAATACTCGATAAGTCCGTCGGCCCACTCACAGATTCGTTCCTGATCGAGCAGCCACTCAAACACGAGCTCGGGTGTTGCCCCGATCACCGCCTCGGTCGTCACATCGAACCCGTCGTCCATCGCTTCGGTCGCCAAAAACCCAGCCTCGAGCAAAAACCCTACCACGGCGAGGCAATGTTGTATCGGCACAAACTGTGCGCGCCCCCTCATCGCGGCGTGAAACCGGGGTCATGTGCTACAGGTCTACTGTGAAGAGCGCGGATCTGTCGCTGCGGTATGATAGCCGCGTGTAAACGCGACACGATCGCGCCCACAGTCACCAGATTTTCTAGTACATCGTTGCTCGTACCTATGCTGTGCAAATGCCGAATCGCCCTTGCGGCGCTCCTCATCCTGTGTGGACCCGGGGTTGTCGCCGGGTGTGGCACGCAGGCAGGCGCCGAAGAACCCGGTGGTAAGGGTAAGGGCAAGGGCGACCGCAAGGGCAAGGGCAAAGGCCGCGGTGGCCCAGGCGGCATGTCCGGAGAATCAGCCGACCCCCTCGCGGTAACCGTCACCACGGTGCGGCCCGCGTCGCTGTCGCGTTATTACCGGACCTCGGGCACGCTCAAGGCCTTGCGCACGGCAGAGCTCGTTGCCCTGCAGTCGGGTGTGGTCGAAAAACTCGGTGCCGAGGAGGGTGACACCGTCAAGGCTGGCCAGCTGCTCGCCAAACTCGATGCCCGGTCCTTTCAGCTGCAGGCCTCGCGCGACCAGATCACCGCGCAAAATGCCAAGCAACAACTCGCTCGCTTAGAGCAGATCGCCGCCCAAGACGCGGTCGCCCGCGAGGAACTCGACCAACAACTTTTTACCCTCAAAACAGCCCGCGCCAACGCCAAGTTGTCGCGTCACCAGGTGCGGCAGGCCGAGGTCCGCGCGCCATTTAAGGGAACGATCACGCGGCGCCATGTCGATGTCGGCAACCTCGCCGGCCCGACAACTTCGCTGTTTTCGCTCGCCGATTTGTCGGCCCTCGACCTAGAGCTCCACCTCCCCGAAGCCGAGGCCGCGACCGTCAAAATCGGCTCGGAGGTCGCCATTGAGCTGCTCGACAAGAGTGCGTTTCAGGCCAAGATCCTGCGGCGCGCACCGGTGGTCGATCCGCTGACGGGGACGGTCAAGTTCACCGTGCGCAGTACCGAGTTTCCCGAGATTGCGGTGCCGGGGGCGTTTGCCCGGGCCAAGGTATTGGTCGACAGTCGCAGCGCCGCCCCGAGCTTGCCGCATTCGGCAGTGTTCGATGTCGAGGGTAAGCCGCATGTCTATATTGTCGAAGACGGCAAGGCCAGCCGCCGCCGGATCGAAGTCGGTCTCGACGGCGAAAACCGCATTGAGGTGACCGCGGGCCTGCAACCCGACACACAGGTCGTGCTCGACAGCTCTTCTGGGATCACCGAGGGCCTGCCGATCAAAGCCGTCCCGGCCACGCCAGACGAAGATGTTGCGGGAGATGTCCCCGCGGACACCCCGGCGACCAGCCCAACCGCCGACAGCGCCAAACAACCGGCCGCCGACAAGACCAAAGATGGCGACGGCCAGGCCGAAAAACGCAAGAAACGTAAAAACCGCCGGGGTCGCAAGTGAGCCCATGGCGGGCGGTCTGATCAAAGAGACGGTGCTGCGGCCAGTCACCACCACGATGGTGACGATCGCCATCATGTTGTTTGGCCTGGTCGCATTGACCCGCCTTTCGGTGTCGTTGCTGCCGAGCCTCAGCTACCCGAGCATCACCGTCCAAACCGAGTATCCCGACGCCGCACCGACCGAAGTCGAAGAGCTGATCACGCGCCCCGTCGAGGAACTCGTGGGCGCAGTCCCCGGGGTTGTCCGGGTGGAGTCGACCTCGCGCGAAGGCAAAAGCGAAGTTGTCCTCGACTTCGCCTGGGGTACCGGGATGGACCGGGCGATGGACGATGTCCGCGAAAAACTCGACCGCATTGTCCTGCCCCAGGGCGCCGAACGACCCGTCGTACTCCGCTACGACCCCTCGCAAGAACCGATCCTGCGGCTCGCGCTGGTCGCCCGCCACGAAAATGACAGCGAACAGGCAGCGCAACGGGCCACTCAGCAAAGCCGAGACGACGACGAAGCCGCTGGCGACCTCACAACCCTGCGCCGCCATGCCGAACTGCAAGTCAAACGCGCACTCGAGAAGATTCCCGGGGTCGCAGCTGTGCAGCTACACGGCGGCGACGAGGAAGAAGTCCTTGTCGAACTCGATCCGGCTCGCCTCGCCGCCCTCCGGGTAACGGCCGACGAGGTGATCCTGGCGATCCAGCGCGACAACATCAATCGTCCGGGCGGTGCGCTCACCCAACGCCGCGATCGATTCCTGATCCGCACGGTCCACGAGGCCCGCACCCCGGAGCAACTGGGAGCTATCATCGTCCGCAGCATCGACGGCGCCGAGCTGCGGGTCCGCGACATCGCCGAAGTTCGCCGCGCTCCCAAAGAGCGCGAGGAGTTGTCGCTCGTGGAGGGCTCCCAAGCTGTTGAACTCGCGGTCTATCGCGAGGGCGACGCCAATACGGTGTCGGTCGCCAACGATGTCATCGACGCGGTCGAAGAAGCCGCTCGCGGGCAGGGGTTGGTGCAGCTACCCGAGGGCGAGTCGTTGGTCGTGTTGAGCAACCAGGCGGCGTTTATCGAGTCTGCCATTCGCGAAGTGCGCGACAACACGCTCGTCGGCGGTGCCCTGGCGGTGCTTGTGCTGTTGTTTTTCCTGCGCGACCTCCGGGCCACCCTGGTGATCGCCACGACCATCCCGATTTCGCTGTTGGCGACCTTCGTCCCCCTGCAGCTGCTCGATGTCTCGCTCAACCTCATGAGCCTTGGCGGCCTCGCACTCGGCGTCGGCATGCTGGTCGACAACGCGATCGTCGTGCTCGAGTCGATCGCCCGGGTACGCGAGACAACAGATCCGCAAAACCTCAACCCGCGGGAGAGCGCGACGGTCGGTACGGCCGAGGTTGCGCCCTCGGTCGTCGCCTCCACCCTCACCACGGTCGCGGTGTTCTTGCCCATGGCGTTTGTCGAAGGCGTCGCCGGGCAGCTTGTCCGCGACCTCAGCTACGCGGTGTCGTTCAGCATCATCTCGTCGATGCTCGTCAGCCTCACGCTGGTGCCGGTGCTGCAATCGCTGGGCGGCAAGTCTGAGGACGCGAGCGAGTCGCCAAAATCGCTACTCGCCTGGCTTGTCGTGGCCCCTGCCCTGGTGTTTCGCCTGCTCATGATTGTCGTCCACGCCACCGGGACAGTGTTGGCAACCGTCGCCCGCCCACTGACCTACGCCTACGAGCTCGTCGAACGGGCCTATCCCGGGGTTTTGCGCGTCGCACTGCGGCTGCGCCACGTCGTGGTCATGGGCTCGATCGCCCTGTGTGTCTACAGCGTTGGACTGTCCGACAACCTCGGCCGCACGCTGATCCCCGAGGTCGCCCAGGGCGAGTTTTATGTCCAGATTTCGCTTCCCCAGGGCAGCTCGTTACAACGCACAACCCACCTCGCCCAGCGGGTGATGGCTGCGGCCCAGGGGCATCCCGATGTCGCCCAAGTATTTGCCCGAGTCGGCAGCATGACGGCCGGCAACAGTGCCACCGGCAGCGTCACCGGCACCCACCTCACCCAGATCAATGTCCGATTGCGGCCGGGCATCGACGAGCAGCGCAGCGCCAAAGTCGAGCAACAACTGTTCGCCAAAATGGAGGCCTCGGCCTACGACCCCGAAGCCACGGTTCGCCTCGGACGCCCCGAACTGTTCTCGTTTGATGCGCCGATCGAAGTCCAGGTGTTTAGCGAAGACCTGCCATCGGCCATCGAACACGCGCGCGCCCTGTTGCCCAACCTCCAGCAGGTGCCGGGCATTGTCGACATCGCCCCAGACGATCTCGCGGGCCGCCCCGAGGTCCGGGTCGACTTCGACCGCGAGCGCCTCGGCAAACTCGGCCTCGCCGTCGACACGGCCGCCACAGCTGTCCAACGCTCGATCCAGGGCGAGCTCACCACCAAGATGTACACCTCCGATCGCCAGCTCGACGTGCGTGTACAACTACCCCGGGTCCATCGCAGCAACATCGAGGACGTCGCCGCCATCCAAGTTGGGGTCGTCAACAACGTCCCGGTGATGCTGCGGGCTGTCGCCTCGTTGGCACCAGCGACCGGGCCCGCGGAAATCCGGCGCATCGACGGCCGCCGGGGCCTGCGAATCCGCGCCCGACTCGACAGCTCCAACCTCGCGGGCGTGGCCACCGAAGTCCAGCGCACACTCGATGAACATACAACCGATCCGAAGGTCACCGCCGAAATTGCCGGCCAGGCCGAGGAAATGGGCGCATCGCTCGACAGCCTGTTGTTCACCGGCATGATCTCACTGTTTCTGATCTACGTTGTGATGGCCTCGTCGTTCGAGAGTCTCCACCACCCGTTTTTGATCATGCTGACGGTGCCTCTTTCGATCGTCGGGGTCATTTTAGCCTGCGTTGTCACGCAAACACCGATCAGCGCCATGGTGGGTATCGGCGCGATTATTTTGGGCGGTATTGTGGTCAACAACGCGATCGTCCTGATCAACACCGTCAATCACCGCCGTGGCCAGGGCATGGATGTCTCGGAGGCACTACTTACCGCTGGTCAGCTGCGCGTCCGTCCAATTCTCATGACAACCGCAACCACGGTACTCGGGCTCTTGCCAATGGCCCTCGGGTTTGGCGATGGTGCGGCCCTGCGCCAACCACTTGCAGTGGCAGTTATCGGCGGCTTGACGGTTGCCACCCTGCTCACACTCATCGTGATTCCGTGTTGCTACAAGATTCTTCCCGGGCGTAAGCGCGACGCCTGGGCCACGCAAAGCGACGCCTGAGCGTCCTCGTAGCATATTTGTGGGGGTTTTCGGCGTGAGCGTCGAAGTCATGGCAATGTGGCGCCAAATTGTCACCTCAACAGGCCTGATATCAAGCTACAGTCGCGCCCATGATCCGAGTGTCGTACTGGTTGTGTTCCGCTGGCGTCCTCGCCCTCACCCTTACAGGGTGTGCCTCTCGCTTCGAGAAAATGACGCGAACCCGGGCGGCGACCGACTTTAACTGTGCAGCCGACGAAGTCGATGTTGCCGAACAGCGCTCGGCCTTGACCGGGGCCGAATATACGGCCCAAGGGTGCGACCGCAGCGACACCTATCAAATCAATTGTAGCATCATTGGAATCTGCAAGATGTACTCGTCGGCCGAAGTTGCCGAACGCCAAGCTGCCTACCGTCGCCAACAAGCGGCCCGTGCTGCCCGGCCACCGAGCCCACCACCGAGTTCATCGAGTTCATCGAGTTCATCGAGCTCCTCGCCCCCACCGGCCCCCACTTCATCGAGCTCGTCGAGTTCGTCGAGCCTTCCCAAAAACTGCAGCTTCAACTCCGACTGCGGCTCCGGGGTCAAGTGCAACAGCGGGCGCTGTGCCAACACCGAAGGCAGCAAGTGTGGGTTCGATTCGGACTGCGGCGGCAACGGAGCGAAATGCAACAGTGGCAAGTGCTCCAACGCCCCAGATGGCCGCTGTGCCTTCAACTCCGAATGCCCCGGAGGCTCATGCAGCAGCGGCAAGTGTAAGTTCTAGAGGTCGTAAGCAGGCCGGATAGGCCTCCAGCGACAACCAGCCGCGACAAGGTCAACCGGCCCTGTCGCGCGACTCACCTACTCGGGTTTTTTGGACGCTTGAGGCTGCTTGCCCTGTTTGGGCTGCTTGCCCTGCTTACCCTGTTTGGGCTGCTTGCCTTGTTTGGGCTGCTTGCCCTTTTTGCCCTGCTTGCCCGGCTGCGACTTCTTGGCGATCTTCGCCCAGGAGTCACGCAGCCCGATGGTCCGGTTCCACACCATCTTGCCGGGCTGCGAATCTTTTGTATCAACACAGAAGTAGCCAACCCGTTCAAACTGGCGCAGCTCTCCGGGTTTGGCCGCGGCCAGTCCGGGCTCTAGCTTTGCCCCCTGCACAACCTTGAGCGATTCGGGGTTGAGAAACTCGGTAAACGGCTTGCCCTCTTCGCCCTCCGGATTTTCCCGGGTAAACAGGCGGTCGTACAGGCGAATTTCAGCGTCGATGGCATGGCTGGCGCTCACCCAGTGCAGCGTGCCCTTAACCTTGCGTCCATCCGGCGACTTGCCGCCCTTCGACTCGGGGTCCCAGGTACAGCGCAGCTCGACGACTTCGCCCTCAGCGTTTTTGATGGCTTTGTTGCATGTCAACAGACATGCCCCTCGCAACCGGACCTCACGGCCAGGTGAGAGCCGAAACCACTTGCGCGGCGCGTCCTCTAAATAGTCGCCACGCTCGACATACAGCTCACGCGTAAACGGCACGGTACGCGTCCCCTGCTCGGGATATTCAGGGTGGACCGGCAATTCGCAGTCCATCGTCTCACCCTCGGGGAAGTTTTCGACCACAACTTTGAGCGGCTCCAACACAGCCATCGCCCGCGGGCACCGGCGGTTGAGGTCCTCACGCAGGCTGTGCTCCAACAGGGTGACATCGACAATCCCGTCGCGCTTGGCCACCCCGATCCGGTCGCAAAAATGCCGCAGGGCCTCGGGTGTGTAGCCGCGACGCCGCATCCCCGCCAGGCTCGGCATGCGCGGGTCGTCCCAGCCGTGGACATGGCCCTCGTTGACCAGCAGCTGCAACTTGCGCTTGCTGAGCACGGTAAAGCTGAGGTTGAGCCGGGCAAACTCGATCTGACGCGGCTTGTGCTCAAACCCCACGGCATCCAAAAACCACTCGTAAAGCCCGCGGTGGTTTTGAAACTCCAGCGTGCAGATCGAGTGGGTGATGCCCTCGATCGCGTCGGACTGGCCGTGGGCCCAGTCGTACATCGGGTAAATCGGCCACGTGGTGCCCGTGCGGTGGTGCGGCTCCTTGCGGATCCGGTACATCGGCGGGTCGCGCAGCTTCACGTCCTTGCTCTGCATATCGATCTTGGCCCGCAAAACGTGGCTGCCCTCGTCAAACTCCCCCTTGCGCATGCGCTCAAACAGGTCGAGGTTTTCTTCGACACTGCGGTTGCGATACGGGCTTTCGACCCCGGGCTTGTGAAAGTTGCCGCGACCATCCCGGATTTGCTCGGGGGTTTGGCTGTCGACATAGGCCTTACCGGCCTTGATCAACTTGATTGCATATTCATAGAGTTTGTCGAAATAGTCCGAGGCGTAGAGTTCCTGCTCGCCCCACGAAAACCCTAGCCATTCGACATCACGCTTGATCGACTCGACAAACTCGGTGTCCTCGGTGCTTGGATTGGTGTCGTCAAACCGCAGGTTGCAAGTGCCTTGCGGGTGGAGTTTGGCGATACCAAAGTTCAGGCAAATCGACTTGGCATGGCCGATGTGCAGGTAACCGTTGGGCTCGGGCGGAAACCGGGTACACACGCGTTGGACCGTGTTGTCGGCGAGTTCTTGCTGCACGAGGTCGTGGATGAAGTTGGTCGGGGCATCCTCGTCACGGTTTTGAGTCGGGGCGTTCACGGGCCGCAAGCTAGCTCGAAAATCGTGGGTTCGGCAAAACAGCCCATACGACTCCGGTCACATCCGGGACCGGCCCCCGCGAATTTCACACGATTTCCGGTGTTTGCTCGCACTCCAAGCGCGCGCGCAAATCTCTGGCTCGAAGCCCATCGTGCCCGTGTGTCGGCTCGCACCTAGCGATAACTCTGCTGCCGCGGCGTTTCACAGATCTCGACCCACGCCGAGAGTTCGCGGCCGAGGGTTTCGCGGTGGAGTTTGACCCGCTGGCCTCGCGCGAGTTCCAAGGTGTGCGAAAGCCGGGCACCACCCATCTCGAGCCACACACGGTCGGGCTCGGGCAAACGGTCGAGTCGCCGGCGAAAGTCCCAGACCAACCGTTCGATTTCCCGGTCGCGCATGTCCGGGTCTTCAACCGCGAGCAACAGGTTGCGGGCGTCGAGTACGAGCACGCGCAACCGCTTGGATAGGTGGCTGCGGTCGATCGAAGCGCCCGCCGGCCCGAGCCGCTTGCGTGCCCGATACACACGGACATGGCCCAGCACATCCGAAACAATGGGCGCGACCAGGGCAAACGACGGCACCAAAATAAACACCAGCAAAAAGAATGAGAATACAATAAATGCCGCCCACAGGCTCACGCTCATCACCAGGCAAAAGCCCGCAACCGCGAGTGCAGCAGCTCCTGTATATGCAAGACGTTTGCGCACAAATGTCTTTCGCTGCTGGCGAACGAGGGCGACCACCGGGTCCTCTGGCTCCGGTTGACCATCCGACACTGGATGGGGTTTTGAAACCAGAGCATCGAACTCAGACTCTGGTCCCTCCGGTTCGCGTGCAGCCACCACGGCCGCGTACGATCCAGGGGAAGACACCTCGAGCGCGGCCGGACCGTCCGCGACCACCGAAGCAAATCCTTCGGGCTCGTCGACCTCGGCTCGGGCGTGGGACTCCACCTACTCACAGTAGCAGCCAGTCGTGCGTACCTGTCCACCTCGCCGGGCGAGACCACCGAACTTCTTGGCCCAGCGGGCGATGTCGCGTGCAGCCGGCAGCGACAGCGTGCTACACCGCAAAACCTGTGAAAATCGCAATCACCGAGTTGTGGGATCGAGCGCCTGCCGCCCCCGGCGAGCACATCACACTTGACCTACAGCGGCATGACAACGGCCTTGTCGTCGACATCGACGCGCCGTTTCACAACGATCCGGCACCGCCACAACACCCCGGCCCAACCCCGCGTTTGTGGGACTACGAGGTCGTGGAGCTATTTTTGTTTGGCGCCGACGAGCGCTACCTCGAGGTCGAACTCGGGCCCCACGGGCACTACCTCGTCTTGCAACTGGCGGGGGTGCGCACGATCGTAGCTGAAAAACCCACACTCGTATTTGCGGCGAGCATCCAGCACGGTCGCTGGTGCGGGCGTGCTGTGATCGACCGGGCAACCCTGCCCGAAGGTATGTGTACCTACAACGCCCACGCTATCCACGGCCGACCGCCAAACCGTCGCTACCTCTCGGCATTTCCTGCGGGGGGTTCCCAGCCCGACTTTCACCGCCCGGAGGCCGCCCACCCCCTGCCCCTGGCCCTTCGACCTGTCCCCTAATATCGGGTCGACCTCCCCGGGCACCTCCGGGCAATAGGGCCCACATGCCAGAGCGTCGGGAGCAACTGTGTTTTTAGACAGGTTGCGGCACAGGCCCGGTTTTTTGCTACGATACTGCCAGCGGATTCGCTCCGTTTTCAACTTACTTGGCTTTCATCATGCAATACGTACAAAACCGATCTTTCCTCCGCCTACTTGGCGCTCCTGCGCTGCTCGCTGCCACCACCCTGCTGCCACAGACGGCCGCCGCCGGGATTCCCGAGTGCGGTGGTATCCGCCTCGAAACCGCTGGTAGTTGTACAATCAAAGGTAGTGTCGACTGCACGGCCAACTGCGACGAGCTCGGCATCTACAAAAAAAGCTGCGCCACCCAACTCCACAACGTCTGCCGCGAGGAATGTACGCTCCTCGCCGACCCGATGTGCACCGGTGGGTGCACCGAGAGCTGCCTCGAGTCCTGTGATTTGGGTGTCAATGTCATTTGCCAACACAACTGCTTTGGCGAATGCGTCGGCTCGTGCGAGGCCAGCTGTGAGGGCGCCACCGACCAGGTTCAATGTATGGCCTCGTGCGAGGCAACCTGCGACGGCGAGTGCGATGTCCAATGTGCCGTCGTCGACGGAGGTTGCGTCGAGCACTGCATCGAGTGTTGCGGTGGCTCGTGCACGGCACAGGCCAACATGGACTGCCAAACAACCTGCCAAGACGAGGAGTTCGAGACCTGCGAGTACGACCTCAAAGTCGATTGTATGGCCCAATGTTCAGGCGAAGGTGCACTGTTTTGCGACGGAGAGTACATCGCCGTCACCGAAGCGGACCTCACCGCCTGCGTCAATGCCCTGATTGCCATCGGGGTTGAGGCCATCGATCTCACGGTCGATGTCGACGTCGATGTCGATGGCGACAGCAAGGGTGACATCGACATCGACGGCAGTGGTGGCGGGTTTTGTACGTTCGACCCCACCGGCGGTGCCGGGGGCTGGGGTCTGGCTGCGTTGTTGGGCCTCGCCTGGGTCCGTCGGCGCAGGCACAGTTAAGCCATTTGGCAGGTTCTCGTTCTCGACGGCCTCGCTATAGCTTGTATATTCATCAAGCAGCTGGCTACCGCCACCCAAGTTTGCGGTAGCCAGCGCGCCAATTTTTGGGCAAGCTATTGCTCGACTTGTCCGACGATCAACAATCTCTGTTGCCGAGTGTTGCCCGGATCTCCGAATCGCTCCGCTCACTTTTCGACGAATGGAGCGGCAGCCCCGACAAGCAGCAGGGGTTGCTCGACGGTGCGGCCCAGGCCGTTGCCGCCTCACTCGAGCGCTGGCGTTCGACCGGCGGGGTCATGCGCTTTACCCAAACCTCCAGTCTCGACCGCCTCGCGGGCTGCGGGGCGGAGGTCGAGGTCACCCTACCCGTCGGACGGTTTACCCGGCTGATCGCAACGACAGCGCGGATCCGTCTGGGCGACACCGTGCTGGCACAAAAGCCCTTCAACGGCGGCAAGCTGCTTGTTCGCGCCAACCTCGAGACCCCCGGAAACTTCCCACTTGTCGTCGATGCGCTCGATGGTCAGGGCCGGGTCCTGGTGTCGGGCAACGCACGTACGGCACCACTTGTGCAAATCGTTGGTGATACACCAACTGTGGCGGTCGACGCTGAGCTGTTGTTGCCCACCCAGCCGCCACCGCGCTCCGGGGCGTTGAGCCTGTTTTCTGAGCCGGCCAAGGCACTCGAACTCCCGCCCGAAAAGCGTGAGCTGTTTGCCGACCTCCGGCGTCTACACGACCGCGGGTTTGCCCTGACGTACTTCGATTTTCACCCCGAAGACCGCCAACAGGACCTGCGCACAGTCCTGGCGGAACACGGCTTACCGGCCGGTGCAATCCTCGTCCACCCGAGTGCAGATGTCGAGTTTCAGACCATGGGGATCGACTTCCGCAAACTGTTTGTCGCCACCCGAATCCGCCGGCTGCGTGCCGATGGGGTACCGCTGATGCTCCTGCTGAGCGACGCGCCCGAACACTGGAATGATGCCTGTACAACTGTTGGAGTGTCGGTGTTCGACCGCCCGCAGCTGCATGCGTTTTTACAACCAGAAGGCGAACCAAAGCTACTCGCCATGCGCAAGCGCGCGGTCGAGTTTCAGCGGTCGTTTCGCAGCACGCCGCGGATGCGCTGGCGGCTCGACCATCTCGGCGGAGGCCGCCCCATCGCCCACAACCGCTGCGCTGTCGAGTTTGACAACCGGCGGGCGCGGGAGCGGCTATTCGCCACGATCGATGGCGCGACCAAGTCGGTGTGCCTACAATTTTATATCCTCGCCCAGGGGGCATTTAGCGACCGCCTGGCCGTCCACCTCGTCCGCCGCGCCCGCGAGGGGGTGGCAATCCGCATTATCGTCGACGCGCTGTACTCAACCCAAGAAGTCCTCGGCCTGCGCAACCCCGTGGTTGAAGGGCTCGCCCGTGAGCCGGGGATCCAAATCGTTGCAGTATCACCGATCTCAGCCGGCGAGAAGGTGCAGCTCGGGCAATTTAAGCGGCGAAACCATCGAAAAATTATCATCGTCGACGACCGCATCGCGTTTGTCGGTGGCCGCAACTGCAGCGACGAGTATTACACCGGGTTCGACGAGGTCGCGGTTGCCGACTGGACACCACACGAGCGGATCCCGTGGCTCGACGCCCATGTCGAAGTTGAGGGCCCGCTGGTCAAGGACGTTGTCGAGGCATTTGAGACCACATGGCACGACTGCAACCCCGACGACCAAGCCACGACCAAACCCGTTGTCTGCTCGCCGAGTCCCGCCGCCGACCAGCCCGATCCCCCAGCCGCAGACACGCCGGAACTACAAAAACATGTAGGCACAACGACTGCCAGGCTGGTGCTGCACCGCGGCCTGCACGACACCAACACCATGGGTGCCTACGAGGCGCTGATCGATGGGGCCGAGTCCCACCTTTATATCCTCAACGACTTCCCGATTTTGGCGAGCCTGCGCGACGCCCTGTTGCGGGCTCTCGACCGGGATATACGCGTTGAGCTGCTCACCGGTTGTGCGCTTGCCCGGCGTGGGGACGGCACCCTGATGCGCGGGCCGGCCCACCGCGAGATGTTTGAGTATATGACCAAACACAGCCTCGAACCGCTGATTCGCGCCGGTGCTCGGGCCTACGAGTTTACCACGCCGCCGCTGCCCGACATCGTCGCAACCGGCGGGGTTGTGCGCCCCTACGTCCACGCCAAGGTCATGACCGCCGACGGACAAATGGCGAGTATTGGCTCGGCCAACCTCGATGTAACTGCAAGCTATTGGGAAGACGAGGCCAACATCGTGCTCGAAGACCCGAAGCTTGTGGCCTGCGTCGAGGACACCATTCGCGAGTTTATCGCCCGTGCCTACCCGATCGACATCAACTCCGAGTACTGGTTGCGCGAGCTACCCAAACGCGAGTTGGCGGGGCGACTGTGGCCCCAACGCTTGTACTCGTAGGACAGGTTTGATCGCCCCAGCAGCATTTGCGCGAGCTACACCAGTTACCGGCGCCTGTGACTCCAACACGTGTATTCGCAGGTCATGTTTGATGTATATACTATATTCTCCCGTTCACTTCTAGCCGATCGACCTCAACTCCGGTACGAATTGCGCGAGCTGCCCACACGCGAGCTAGCGGGGCGACTGTTATCCCAACACGTATCGTCCTGGGTCAGCTTTGATGTATATGGGTCGGTCTATTGCCCTGCGGTTGTATTGATAGTCGACGCTGCTGCGATCTCCATGTATACACAAAAATATCATGACTGTGTCGGCACACCTCGGCAACTGGGCCAAGGTTTGATATGTTCGCAGGGCCATGGACCTGGACGAGCTGCGTGCGTTTTTAACAGTTGTGGAGACCGGCTCCTTTCTCTCCGCCTCGCAGGCGCTCAAGATTCCCCGCGGGACCCTGCGCCGGCGGGTCGATGCGCTGGAAGTCCGGATTGGCTCCCCGTTGCTCGAGCGTTCGCCACAGGGTGTGCAAGCGACCGAAGCCGGTAACATCCTCGCGCACAAGGGGCGTAAAATTGTTCAAGATGTACATGCAGTGATCGCCTCGCTCCAGGACCTTTCGAGCCAGGCCCGTGGGGTCGTCCACGCACTGTTTCCAGTTGGGTTTCCGCCGCACCTCCTTCCTGCTCTGCTGGAGATGGTTGCCACCGCCTGTCCAGGTATCTCGCTCGACGTTCGGTTTGCCGAAAACCCTGTCGCCAACATCAGGGCAACGACCGACCTCGTTGTGTTTGTCGACACAACCCCGCCGCCCAGTCCGTGGGTCACCCGCGAGCTGTTTCGGGCCCGTACCTCGCTGCTGGCCAGTCGGGACTATGTCGAAACCCGGGGCGCGCCGCAAACCCTCCACGATTTACATGCACATGCATTTTATTGCTGGCAACCGGGGGGCGCCCAGCCGGTCAGTCTACCGCTGCGCGCGGGGGGGAACGTTACCGTCCATGCCAAGGCGACCCTGGCCGACTATCACCTGCTGCGCTGTATCGCGGCGGCGGGGCTTGGGCTTGTCTACGCCGCCGACCCCAACCTCCGCGGCCAGGACGACCTCGTGCCGGTCCTGCCCGAGGTCGTCGGTGGCGAACATATTATCTACCTCGCGCTACGGGCCGAGGCTGAGAACACAGCGAAAAACCGCGCCGTTCTCGAAGCCTGTACGAACCTTGTACATTCATATTTTAGTTAGGGATCAGCTGGCGCAACATCCACCAGCACCTGGCCAAATATCGAACACCAAGCGCCGCCACATCGCGTTTTTTAAGACTTAGACACATCTAGAGCTCAAGATTCTCGACTCTGGGTTTCAGCCGACGGGGGCACAAATCCCCCGTACACTGGCACCCTGGAGCTTCTATGCAGGTGAAAACAAGTGCTGTCCTCTACCTCCTCCTTGGCCTTTGCGTGGGTTGCAACAAACCTGCCGGCAAACAGGCTGCCTCGTCGCCAAGCCCGTCCGACCCGCTGATCGGGACAGCACGGGCCGCCGCCCCACCTGCGACCCTAGATCCCGGGCGCGGGGATGAGGTCGGACATGTGTTTGAGGCCTTCTTGAGCCCACACCAAGAACCCAACGAAGAGGCCAACACCCCCAAGACCACGCCCAAGCAGTTTCAATCGACCGCCCCCTCCAAATCACGGGCCCAACGCGAGGCCGACGGCCACCGCGGCCACGGGCTGGTGCGGTTTAGCAAGGACCTGTCGCGCGCCTATGTCGACGTCAAGATCGACGGTATCGACCCCAAGGACGTCAACATGTTCCACATCCACTGTGGCCCCCCCGACATGCTTGGACCGATCTTGGTCGACTTTGCCCAGGTGACAAACATCCAAGAAAACCTGGCCGACGGCGTGTTCTCGGTTGAGGTGACCAACGAGCACCTCGCCAAAACTGTGGAACACGGGCACGGGATTGTCGGGGCATTTACGGCTGGCTGCCTGATGCCGACCGCCGGGATCGCTACCGGCAAGCCCCCCAAGGTCTCAACCGTGGCAGGCATGGCCCAGGTGGCCATGAAAGGTCAGCTGTACTTCAATCTCCACACCGTCGGACAAACTTTCTTCGGTGATATCCGCGGCCAGCTACATGCTGCCAAGCCAGGAAACTAAGCCCTAAATCGGCGAACTAAAGCCGAGCGCGCAACCGTGGCCAACCATGATTCACCCCGTCTGGCATGGCCCGCGTTGCAATGAAGGTACCGGTGCGACGGCCAACTCCACGCCGTCCACCGAAGGGTTGCCCAGCCCGAAAGCCGGGCTCGCTGTCAGCCCACAACGCGAGGTATCCAGTACACAACACCCCCAGAGGCCGGACTTGAAACCGGCCAGGGGTGGAGGGTTGTTGTATCTTCACTGGTTTTGCCAGGCGGCAATGCACCCGCAAGCACCACTTGGGCGACTAGGTAATCCGGTCACCCGGGCGTGCCCGGTCGTGGAGTTCGAGCACGGTGATCGCCGTATCGTCGGCACCAGCGGCCAACACCATTCCCTCGCTGAGGCCAAACCGCATTTTGCGAGGTTTTAGGTTTGCATAGACAACCACTTTTTTGCCGACCAACTCCTCGGGGGCGTAGCTTTGCGAGATGCCGCTAAAGATGTTGCGGGTGCCCAAGGGGCCCAAGTCGACGGTGAGCTGCAACAGTTTTTTCGACTTCTTGACCTTGTCGCAGGCGGTCACCAGGCCCACCCGCAGGTCGATCGGCACAAAGTTGTCGATCGATGTCTCGGCCGCCAAGGGCTCGACCTCGTAGTCGAAGGACCGCTCAGGCTCGGGCTCGGGCGGGGGTTTGGGGACCGAAGCTTCCATGATGGCTTCGAGCTTTTTGATGTCGATCGGCTCGGCCAGGGCTGTGTACTTCCCGAGCTCCAAGCCGGCGGGCAACGGCTCGGCGGCGTTGGCAAAGGTCAGCGGCGCAGGCAGGCCAAGCATGGTCTCGAGCTGCTCGGCCCACCGCGGCAACACGGGCTTCAAAATCGCGGCGATCAGCTTGCTGGCCATCACCCCAGCCGAGCAAATCGCCCGCGCACGCTCCGGGTCGGACTTGGTCAACTTCCACGGCGCGGCGTTGGTGAGATAGAGGTTGAAGTCCTCGGCAATCTCCATCGCCTTGCGCAGGGCCCTACCCGACTCAAACGCGGCGTAGAGGTCTTTCGCCTCCTGCACCCGGGTAGCTGCGGTCGCCAGTAGTTGGGCGGCGTCGTCGGCCGGCTCGCCCAAGGTGCCACCTAGGCGCCCGCCGATAAACTTGATGCAGCGGCTTGCCAGGTTAGCTGCCTTTTTGACCAGGTCGGCATTGACACGATTGACAAAGTCCTCAAAGTTGAAGTCGAGGTCGTCCTGGCCCGAGCCGAGCTTGGCGGCCAGGTAGTACCGCAGGTAGGCGGGTGGCAGGTGCTCGAGGTAGGCACGCCCGCTGATAAAAATCCCCCGCGACTTCGACATTTTTTCGCCGTTGATCGTCAACCATCCATGTACCTGCACGCGACTCGGCACGGTGTAGCCGGCAGCGTTGAGCATGGCGGGCCAAAACAGGCAGTGGAAGTAGACGATGTCCTTGCCAATGACATGGACAATCTCGGTGTCTGCGGGGGTGCTGCGCCAGTAGTCGTCGACGTTTTTGTTGTTGTCGTTACACCATTTTTGGGTGGCACCGATGTACCCGACCGGGGCGTCGAACCACACATAAAAGTACTTGCCGGGGTGCCCGGGGATCTCAAACCCAAAATAGGGCTCATCGCGCGAGATATCCCAATCGCGCAGGCCACCGTCGACCCAGGTCATAACGTAGTTGCGGACCGACTCTTGAAGCTGGGTCGAACCTTCCTTGGCCAGCCACGAGCGCAGGAATGTCTCGTGTTTGCCAAGTGGCACGACGAGGTGCTCCGACCCCTTGAGGACGGGTTTGGTCCCGCACAACGAACAGGCAGGCTCTTTCATGTCGGTCGGGTCATAGGTCGCGCCGCACTTCTCACAGTTATCGCCGTATTGGTCGGGAGAATGGCACTTCGGACATGTCCCTTTGACAAACCGGTCGGGCAAAAACATCTGGTCGTGGGGACAGTAGAGCTGCTGAACCTCGCGGGTTTCGACACCACCGGCCTGCTCGATCGCGCGAAACACCTGCTCGGCATGGAACTTGGTCTCGTCGGAGTGGGTGGTGTGGTAGATGTCGAACCCCAAATCAAACCCGCGGTAGACCTCGAGGTGGTCGGCGTGGATCTGTTTGATCAGCTCCTCGGGGGCGATACCCAGGTCCCGGGCCTTGAGTTGGATCGGTGTGCCATGGGTGTCGGCGGCCCACATAAACACAACATCCTCACCTGCGAGCTTGCGCGCGCGGACGTAGACATCGGTCTGAATCGCCTCTAACAGGTGCCCGATGTGGGGCGAACCGTTGGCATAGGTCAGGGCAGCAGTAACGAGAACCCGCGAAGACATGGGGGCAGGTTGTATCACGCACCAGCGACCCCTGCCCCAACGTGAAATACCGTGTGAGGTCACAAACCCGCTATTTGGCAGGTTCGAGGGCAGCCGACACAACACCCACCCACGTATTTGGTGGAGCGACTCAGTCGTCTGAGTCGGGCACCGTCCACGCCCCCGAGGTCATGGCTTCGAGCGACTCGAGGTCGGTCAACAGGTCCCGGGCTATCTGACAGCGCCGCTCGACCTGGTTGACGAGGTCCCAAACCTGCTTGGAGAGCGCGCCCACGAGTTCGGGCAGATGATCGACCGCAGCGTGCAACAGGCCGCGGGGCGCCCCTAACAACGGCTGAATCGTGCCGCCATCGGACTCCGACATCGCAACCTTGCTCTCGTGGATTTTGATGGTCTTGATCGCCAACTGATAACGGTCGTCGACACACAAGTAACTCAGGTAGGCCAGTTCAATGGTCCGCTTGCCATGGGGATCGGTCGTCGTGCGTTCGTCGAGCGGACGCTGCCCGACATAGTCAACTGCGAGGTTGAGTCGCCCAAGTGCACCGTCGATGGCTCGCACCAACTGCACGAGCCGATCTGAAGTTTCGTTGAGCCGGCGAGCTGCTTTTCCGAGTTTGTCGAGACCTTCCGAGATAGCCATCGCTTCAATCCTTTGAGCCAACGCAGGCAGACGTTATGGCCGCCACAGTACCAGCATTTGCCGGGAGGGTGTGCGCAACGGCGCGCAGGCGTGGGCTCATCTACACGCAGGTCGCGGTGTAGACATCGACCCACTTGGCCGGGCGCGTGACCCCGTTGCGGGCCATAAAACAATCTGCCCGATCGATCATGTCGCGGCCGTCGTCGCCGCGGATGAGCTCGCCCATTCGCCGGGTCGCACAGGCTGCATGTAGATACATTTGAGCCTGCTCAAAACTCTTGACCGCACGGTCGAGCCCTGCCAAGGCTGCGCCGCGGCGACCGTGGGCAGCGGCAACGCCCGCGCGGATGAGCCCGGCCACGGCGGCGGCATCGTGCCGCGATGTCGAGCTGTGCTCCTCCAACTTGGCGGCAAAACTGCTGGCCCGGTCGAGGTGCCAACCAGCCCGTTCTGGCTCGGCCCGGGCTGCTGCGATCGCGGCAATCGCCCGGGCGTGATAGCCAAACACCCGTAAAAACTGCCACCTCAAAATCTTGGACGACTCGACCCTGGGCCAGACCTCCTCGACCCGCTCCGCAGCCCGCACGCCGTGGCCCTCGTAGAGGTCGCAGTAGACCTCGAGTACCAGCGCCAGCATGTGCTGAAAATGAAACCCCTCCTGCGACCATCGCTGCATGGTTTGACGCACCCGCTCGCGCATCCCAGCCGGGTCGTCGGCCGCCAGCATCGGCAGACCAGAAAACAGACTCGCCCAGACATCGGCATAGAGGTCGCCGTGGGCCTGGGCGTGCCGTTGCAGGGCGTGGGCGCGCTGCACCAACCCCTCGAGCTCGCCCATGGTCAACTGGGCTCGCATGGCCGCCATTTGCCCGATTGCACACTCCCAGCTCACACCCGAACAACGGTCTTGAAGCACCTTGAGGCCGCTGTCGATCTGCTCCCGCGCGACCTTCCAGTTGCCCAACGTGAGCTCCCCAATCCCGGCGATGACCTCGGTAAATCCGGTGAGGTAGGGCTCGTCCCGCTCAGCCGCGATATCCCGGGATTGTTGTACAAACATCTTTCCCCGCTCGATCACGTGGGTCGCCCCACGGCTCATCATCAGCATGCCGACGGTCGCCAACCCACGGGCCACGGCACTCGCATCGCCGAGCTTGAGGGCCAGCCGCAAGCTCTTGAGAAAGAAGCTGTACCCGCGGATTGGGTCGATAAACCCAAGCCCCTTGCCCGCTGTCCAGCAAAGCCGCAGGCGCTCACGCGTTTGGCGATCTTCACCAGCATCGGAGTTCTTGAATGTCACGCCCCGCAGGCTCAAAGCGGTCGTCGACTCGAGGATCGAAGCCTGGGCATGCTCGGGGGTTTTTGGGTAGCTGAGCCCAACCTGGGCAAGCAACGGACGGAGAATCCGGATGCCCTCGTCGACCCGCCCACTGATGAGGTATTGCTCGGCTGCCCGCCGCCGCAGCCCGAGCACCCGCCAACGGGCGTCCGGATTGTCATCGTCGATTTTGACGCCCTCAACAGCTTGTAAGTACAACGGAGCTGCATCGCCACCGCGGCCGGCCAGGGCCAGCGACTCGGCCTGGTGGCGCAGCAGCTCGCGGCGGACCTTGGGGGTGTGCTTGCCAAGCACCCGCGCCTGGGCAAACAACTCGGCAGCCTGTGTAAATGCAAGTGCCGAAAATGCCCGCTGAGCTGCGAGGTAAGCGTGCTCGCTGGCCTTCTCCAATTCGTCACAACCCTGGTAGTGACGTGCCAAAACCTCATGGTCGGGCTCGGCTTCGCCGGCGTAAACCTGGGCCAACACCCGGTGGCACTGGGCAGCCGAATCACTGCCAAGGCGTTGTAACACCGCCTCGCGGATCCGATCGTGGTGACACTCGACAGCCATCGCGTCGCCGCGCCCCTGGCCGCGGATGAGATGGGCGGCGCGCAGCTGTTCGAGTCCCTTGCGCGCCGCCTCGACCGACCCTCCGTCGATCGCTGCCAGGGCGCGGATTGCAAACATCCGCCGCAGCGGTCTACCGGCGACAGCAACGATCTCGAGCAACACTCGAGTCATCGCGTCGAGCGTGCCAACCCGGGCGGCGACGACCTTTTCAATCGAGACATCTTCGACGGTTGCCGCCGGGTTGTCGGGCAGGGTCGTGGTCGAACGACCGAGCTCCTTCGAGGGTTGGCTGTAGCGCACGAGTTCTTCGACAAAAAGCGGCGACCCCTCCGACTCTTCGGCGATCCGTTGGGCTCGCAACGCTGCCTCGGGGCCCGACTGCCCCATGCGTGCCAGGGCCAACTCCCGCGCCTCCTCGGGCTTGAGGGGGCCCAGAGCGATGGTGGTTTGTTGCACCCGCATCGAACTATTTGTATGCGCACTCAAGCGTTGCAACAGCTGCAACATGGGTGAGCTGTCGACCTCGTCACTGCGATAGGTGGCCAGCAGCAACAACGCCGGGGCGTGCGGTGGCGACAGCAATTCCCACAACAGCCGCGCACTGTCCTCGTCGCCCCATTGCAGGTCGCCGATGTACAACAATAGTGGATGCCGATCGGAGATCCTGGCGAGCAGCTCTTTGAGCCCGCGAAACGCCCGTCGCCTCAGCTCGCGTTGGTCTGGGACCTGAAACGTCCGCCGCGGCGCTTCGCAAACTGTCTGCACCCGATCGAGCACCGGAAACACCCGGACCAGCGCATGGATATCCCGCGGCATCAAAGCCGCGACCTCGACCTTGGGCAACCGCCGCAGGTAGTGCGTGAGCGAATCGACCAGGCTGTCGAACGCTTTGTACGGCACGGACTCCCGCTCAAAACACCGGCCACTGAGGACCACGGTATCGCTGGCCGCAGACCGAACCCCGGTGATAAAGTGCTCGACGAGGGCCGACTTCCCCACGCCCGAGCGACCATGCATGTAAATGCAAAGAGGTTCGCGGCGGCGCTCGACCAACTTGCGCCCGCGCTCGAGTTGCTTGAGTTCCTGGGTGCGGCCGACAAAGGCCACGCGACGGGCAATCGCCTGGGGGCTGGGGATACTCCCCGATGCCGGCCGGGCCGGTGCGGTCAGGGCGTCAAACCGCCGGGCCATCTCGACGATCACCACCCCGGGCGGCCGACGCAACGGGTCACGGTCGAGCAGTCGCCGGCACAGGGAGCACAGGCTGCGTAACTCGTCGGGTACGTCGGCAAACGGTGGCGCGTCGTATTGTTGTTTGGCAGTCAACACCCGCAGCGATGTCCCGGTGTAGGGCAGCGTGCCGGTCAGGGCCTCGTAGAGCATCACGCCCACGCCGTACCAATCGCTCGCTTCACTTGCAGATACACCGGCCGCCTGCTCGGGTGCCATGTAAGCCGGTGTTCCGAGCAACTCGTCTTCCGCGGTCTGCTCGGCCCAGCGCGTCAAATCCGGCTCGCTGGCCAGCCCGAAGTCGAGCACGACAACCCGGCCCTTGTCGGTGACCATGACATTGGTCGACTTGATGTCGCGGTGGAGCAATCCGGCTTGGTGCAACACCGCGATGCCCTCGACGAGTTGGCGAAATGCCGCCCGCAGCCGCTGCGGCGACTCGACCACGACCTGCCGCGGCTCGTCGTGTGGGCGTGCACGGTTGGCGTCGGCGGTCGCGGTACCGCGGATGTACTCGGCAAACCCGCGGCCCTCAATAAACTCCATCGTCAAAAACCACTGGCCCTGGTGGGACTCGAGTTCGTACAGCGAGACGAGGTTTTGGTGGTTGAGGTCGGCAGCCCGGCGAAACTCATTTTTGAGACGGTAAAGTCCACTCGCATCGAGTGCCCGCAACGTCTTTAAAGCGACGGTATGCCCGTGTTTTTGATCGATCGCGGCATACACAACACCGGTGCCACCGGCCCCGAGTTTGCGTTCGATCTGATAGCGTCCAAGCGTGGCAGGCGTTGCGGTAACCCGCTTGTTCAGCAGTTGCACCACCGGCTTCTTTGCATAGGCAGTCGCGGCCATCTCGTCGGCAGACACTGGCCGTCAGTATGCCATCGCGCGGGCGAAAGTGTATGTAAAACGTAATCGCAAACGATGTCTGTTGCGGCATTCCCGTGCCTGTGCATCGGTTGTTGCGCGCCGACGTCGCGCCGTCTCAGCCGAGGTCGGACCGCAATCAGAAGTAGCGCAAAACGCTCGCTTTTGCCCTCCCGCCGGGGAAAAAACAGCGTGCCCGCTGCTTTCAGCCGCAACGCCGGGCACCCGGCTGGTACAACCACAACGTGCCCGACACACGCTCACGAACCTCGCGGATCAAAGGATCTCTCTATGGTTTGCTCATCGGTGACGCACTCGGCTGCCCGGTCGAGGGATGGTCGCCAATGCGGATCAATCGCGAGTTTGGCGTGTTGGCAATGATGGAAGCAACAGGACGTCCCCGGGGGTTGCACTCGGACGACGGCCAGCAAACCGTGGCACTTTGCGACGCGATTTTAGCGGATCCGAAAAACCCCGCGCCCGGGTTCGCCAAAATCCTTGTCGACCTCTACACCGACGGCCCGCGGGAGCGCGGCCGTTTTGGCCATCACCGCGGAACCGGCTCGAACTTTCGCAAGACGGTGGAAAAACTCAACGAGGGGGCGGGCCTCTATGAAGCTTCGACACCTTCGGCGGGCAACGGCAACGCCATGCTGATCGCCCCGGCCGCGTGGTTTTGGTCGAATGACCTCAAAACCCTGCTGGCCAAGGTCCTCGATATCAGCCTGGTCAAGCAACACAGCATCTGCGGGGTCGCCAGCGCGGCCGCGGTTGCCCATATCGTTGCACATGCAATCGAAGAAGGCGGGCTCGAGAGTTACCAGTTTCATGAACTCGTGGAGTTTGTGTGCGCCTGTGAGCGGCAGGCAGCCGAGCGCCTGATCGACCGGGGCCTTGTCGAACAGCCCGACAACACGTTTTCGTCGGCACTCACCCGTGCCCTCGAAGTTTTCGACCTGCCCCGCCAGGAGGTGATATTGGCGATCGAAACAATCGCCAACGAGACTGCAGACCGCAAGGTCTACGCCAGCTCGGGCTATAGCGTGGCTTCGGTCATCACCTCGCTGTACTTTGCCCTGGCCTCCTCCTCGCTGTTTGACGCGATCGTCGATACCGTCAACCTCGGCGGAGATGCCGATACAACGGGCGCGATGGTCGGCTCGATCGTCGGCGCCGCGGCTGGCTTTGAAGCCATCCCCCAGGAGTGGCTCAAGGACCTCGTCGCCTGCAGTGCGTTTGACGACCGCGTCGAGCCAATGGCGCTGCGCATTGCCGGCTGGAAACCGGCAAAATCGCTGGTTGAGCTCGAAGCTCAGTGGACCGCCCGCTGGCCGTCGCGCGAGCGCCCGCCGCTTGGGCCCCTGTGGCAACACGCCCGGCCTCGGCGCGACACTCCGCTCAACAACCCCCGCGCCCCGTTGTGGGAAGAGGACGACGACGACGACGATCCCTGGCCGGAATTTGCAGATGCACACGAAGCCGATCAGCACCGGGTTGCCGACATCGATGACGACGATGACGACGATGACGACGATGACCCGTGGGAGGAGGATGTTGACCCAATCGATGCCAACGCTGAGCTCAACGACGATATCCAAGTCGACGAGGATGCTCTCAACGAGGCGCTGACTGCCCTCGGGGGACGCCCGGTGGGTCAGGCAGGCCAACAGCAGAATCCTGGCCAACCGTCGACATCGGGCCCGTTTCCCCGACCGCTTGCGCTCGACCCCACAAACGACAACCGCCCCTATCGAGCTCCCCGGGGAAAGCGTCGCGGATGGCAACCGCGGGCTCCTCGGCTCGAGCGTCACAATCCGGCGGAGCAACCCTGCCCGCCCCGTGAACTCGGCGACACCCTCACGACGCTCGCCAACGCGGAATATGAGGACGTGTTCGGCCGGCCCTGGTCCCAGCCGACCAGCTCCGACAAACAGCCGACGCCCGAGCCACAGACCGACAGCGAGCGCCAAACGGACAAGGCTGCCAGTAAACAACCCTCCGCAAGCCAAACCGGCGGGTCCACCCAAGAGCCCAAACAGGCGGCCCAGGTGTCGCTGTTCCCGGACTTGGAGCCCTAACCTGCAACGTCAGGTTCCTGTGATTCATGCAGTATCAAGTATCCCAGTTTCGGCTGCAGCTGCGCCACCCATTTGGGCTCTCGCGCGACACCGTGGCCCAGCTGCCAACAGTTCTACTCAACCTCGATGGGGGCCTCGGCGAGGCGGCACCCGTGCGCTACTTGGGTGATACCGCCGGCGATTTGATGCGTGCGGTGGGCCGACTGTGTCGCGGTTATAACGAGCATGCCGAAAGCGATGGTCCGGAAGCCGCGCGGGCGTGGGTCCAGACAACCGGCGAACCGTCGGCAGCCCGCGCCGCGGTCGATGTGGCGGCTTGGGACCGGCAAGCCCGGCAGCAAAAAATATGTCTATACAATCTCTTTCAAAAGGACTCGCCCACCGGACTTCACACATCGATCACGATCGCTCTCGACAGCCACGAAGCCATGCTCCAGCGGGTTTGTGAGGCAACTGAACGGGGTGCCGAACACCTCAAGATCAAGCTCGGCCGCGACCCGGAGTTTGACCGCCACATCACCACGGCGATTCGAAAACTCGCGCCCGACGTCCGGATCCGGGTCGACGCCAATGCTGGGTGGACCTTTGACGTGGCCCGGGCCATGTGCAGCCACCTCGCCGACCTCGGCGTGGAGTTGGTCGAGCAACCGCTGGCGATCGGACAGACCCAAGCCGACGGCCCACTTCCCGCACTTTGCCGCGCAAGCCCAGTTCCGATCTTTCTCGACGAAGACATTCAAGGACCGGACTCGCTGCGTGACCTCGGCGACCTCGGCATTGCCGGAGTCAACCTCAAGCTGATGAAATGCGGTGGCCTGACGCCGGCGCTCGAACTCATCAAACTCGCGCGTGCTCGGGGATTGGGCATTTTATTGGGGTGTATGATCGAAAGCCGTGTCGGGCTCGCAGCCGCGGCCGCCCTCGCGCCGCAGGTCGACCTCCTCGACCTCGATGCCCACTTGCTGACCACCAACGACCCATTCGCCACCACCGTCGACAAAGCGTGTTCATACACTGAAATCGCGCCGCTTTGCCAACCAGTCGACGGCGACCTGGGGGCAACCAAGATACCCGGATGGTTGTCCTGACAACCTGTCCAGCCGGACATTACATGTACTAGCACGCGCAGCCACAACGTTTTGCCAACCACGTGCCGCGAGGTTGTGGTATGCCAACGCTGCCGATGCAAGCACCGCAAGCCGACCGTTGGGGGGAACGACTACCACGCAGGCTCGGATTGTGGAGCACGGTGGCAGTGCTTGTCGGCTCGACGATCGGCAGCGGTATCTTTCGCACGCCGGCGGTGATCGCCGGGCATGTCGACAACCTCCTAGGCTTTTTTGGGGTGTGGGTCGTGGGTGGGCTGGTGGCACTGGCCGGCGCTCTCACCCTGGCCGAACTCGCCGCTGCCTATCCGCGAAGTGGTGGGACATACATCTATATCCGCGAGGCATTCGGCCGCCTACCGGCGTTTTTGTTTGGCTGGGCCCAGCTACTAATTCTCCGCCCGGCGAGCTACGGGGCCATCTCGATCACATCCTCGGAGTACCTGTGGCGGGTGTTTGGCGGTGATGGCAAAGCTGCATTTTCGCTGCTCCCTGCCCTCAGCCTCGCCCAAGTCACGGCGGCCGTCATGATCGCGGTGGTGGGCCTGGTCAACATGCGGGGCATCACCCTGGGCGCCATTTTGCAAAACGTCAGTACCGTGCTCAAAGTTGCTGCGCTTGTCGCCTTGGTGGTGCTCGGACTGGTGTTTGCCCCGAGCCTTGGAGCAACTGTACAACCCGACCAAGCCGGCACGCTGGGCACGTTTGGCCTGGCTTTGATCGCCGTGTTGTGGGCCTACGACGGCTGGTCCGACGCCGGGTTTGTCAGCGGTGAGGTCCGCGATCCGCAACGCGTGCTCCCGCGGGCCTACATCTTGGGCACGGCGGGCGTGGTGATTTTGTATCTGCTGGCCAACCTCGTGTACGTGCGGGTGGTCTCGCTCGCGGGCATGCCGGGCTCTGAGCTGGTTGCCGCAGATGTTGCATCTGCACTTTTTGGCCCGATCGGTGTCACCCTGGTGTCGGCGGCGGTCATGATCAGCACGTTTGGCACCCTCAACGGCACCATGATGACCGGTCCGCGGGTCTTTTATGCAATGGCCGAGGACAAGCTGTTACCGGGCAAACTCGCCGCCATTCACCCCCGCCACAAAAGCCCAGCGACAGCCGTGTTGCTGTCGATGTGCCTGGGCATCGTGTTTGTCTCGCTGCGTAGCTTTGCCCAGCTCGCCGAGCATTTTGTCGTGGGCATCTGGCCGTTTTACATCCTCGCGGTTGCAGCCGTATTTGTGTTGCGCCGCCGCGAGCCCGACCGCGAACGGCCCTATCGAGTTTGGGGCTATCCACTTGTACCTGCACTTTTCCTACTGGCCTCGGTCGCGCTGCTGGGCAGTTACGCATTTACCCAACCCGGTACATTTGCCCTCAACCTCGGCATCATCGCCTCGGGCATCCCCGTCTACTTTGTCGCCAACGTCCTGGCAACGCGACAGCGCGGTTAGTGGGTACCGGTTCGGCGCCGACACGATCTTCGTAGCCACAACAGTGGGAGTGCGAACACGGCAAGCCCCCAGGTTTGAGTCGTCTGCGAGGTTTGCTTGCATCCACAACCTTCCTGGCCCTGTTCCCCGCCAGAAGTCTGGGTTTCGCTGTCGCTGTCACTTCCCTCGGTCCCAACCCCGCCCTCGCTTTCGCCTTCGTCGACAAGTTCGACCGGTGGAAGTGTCTGCCACTGAATATGGTCAGCCAGCACACGAAACCCCGACTCAACCGCAGTAAGCGACACCAGGGCAATGCTGTAGGTTTCGCCGGGATTGAGGCCGTCTATCCGGATCTGGTGCACCGTGCCGTCGCCGGCGGAGTCGACCTGCGAGATAAACCACCAATCGGCGTCGTTGCTCACCGCCTGGGTTTCGGCGTCGACCGAAAACGTGATGCCACCTGCTCCGCGGCGAACAAGTGCCGCGAGCTCAAGCCCCTCCTGGTCGAGCGGTTCATCGTCGCGCTTGCGCGAGCGCCAGCGGTCGGGAACAAACCGCACCACCACCACACCTTCGTCGTCGGTAAGCGTGATTTGATGTTGAACGGCCGGTGCACGGGGATTGTTGGCGACAAATTCGGGGGTCTCGCTATTGCGATGACCATCGAAAATCAAAAACCTTGCATCTTCAACTAATCGGGCCGGCACGGCTCCGGCCGGCGGGTTGAAGTTGGGCTCGCCACGCAGGTCGACCACATGGTCGCAGGCCAACAGTCCGCGGTGTGCCAGCAGGTCCTCGGCCAGCGCCCGTGCCTGGGCACCCAAGCTGAGCTCGACCTCGTCGACAACGATCGCCGCGGCGGTTGCAAACTGTGCCTCCTGTTCCCGCGGGATTTGGCGAATCGCGGCCATCGCCGGCAAAAACAAGCTCGGCACGTCGCCCTCGCCTGCCAAGCCGGCGGCGATCAACTCACGGTCGAGGTCGACGATGGCCGAGGCCCAGATCCGGCCTTCCATGTGGGACTCGCCAACCACGTTTTGTGGGCAACGAAACGGGACCCCGACCGTGCGCATGCGCGGGCCCTGGTAGAGACGTCCGACATTTCGTGTATAAACAAACATCTCGTCGGTCAGTCCGAGCCACCATCCGTAGATATCCGAAGTCCCCTCGTTGATCGCCCAGTAGTCCGTCCGATAAAATGAATCGTCGGAGCTTGGCATGGTCGGCTCGGGTCGTCCCCACCCGTTGGTCACGTGGTGGCCGATTTCGTGGACAAGCACCTCGAGGTCATAGGAGATGTCGACCACGGTCGCCTGCCCCATGTAAATGGTGCCGTTGTGACTGTAATAGGCGCCGTCTAACGGGCCCGCCGATGTCACAACATTGGTGTACAGCAACAACCGGCAGTCGGCCGGCTCAACCCCTTCCTCGCCACAGTTGACGTTCTCCCACACATCCTTGTCCCACCCCCACTGCTCGAGCTTTTGATAAAAGCGGTTGCTGTAGTTCATCGCCGCTACGCTCGCCCACGGGTCTTCTGGGTCGGTATGGACTTGGGCGTCGTCGAGGCTCGGCAGCTCGTTGGGAAACCCGGACCCGGTTTCAATGGTTGGGAAAGATGCAGCTACACATTTTTCAGCATCCTGATCGAACTCGCAGTGGACCACGCGGACAAAGTCGTCAACGAGTTCAACCGGGTCGTTGTCGGCGAGCTCGACTTCTCGCAGCAACAGCGGGTATGGGGTCGTCAACGGATCCTCGCGCCAGCCAGCGAGGGGGTAGCTGGCCTCGTCGATAAGCGACTCGCGGGCGAGCTCGTCACCGGTTTCGGCATGGCGATAGATCCGCTCGGCCCGCGGCCCCAAGTCGTCGAGCCGTACCGGTTGGTCCTCGACCACAGCCGGGACAAGGCCCGTGGCGGTTGGCCACCAAAGCTCAAAGTCAACGGTCTGAGCCATCCGAGACGCAGGCAGCGATATCGTGTTTGGCAACGTCCGGCCGATCACCTGGCGAAGCGACCCCCCGGCACCCACGCGAATCGCCAGCCGGGACCCAGCGATCGGCTTGCCGCGCCAGGACTCTTTGACCAACCACACACCGCCGCCGTGGGGAGCCGGGACAAAGTTCACGTCGAACTCGGTCGATGTATGCACATGTTGGTACGTGCGCAGCCACTCACCACCCGCGAGGGTATCTGCGTGTTGGGGCACCTGATGTGCACCGAGACCAGCAGCCAAAATCAGAGTGTTCGCAAGCGCGAGCAACGATGCTGTCGAAAACATAGACAGCTCGATGCTAGCACCCAGGCTACGGCAACCTCGGCATGGCTAGCCGTTGACACTGCCGAGTTGCTGCCGCAGCGACCGGACCCAATGATCGAGGTCACTGATGGTCGTCTTGAGCAGGGCTGGCGTGCGGGCGAGTACCTTCATTCGCGCACGCAGGAGTTCTTTGGCCCGCCGGATCCGGCTGCGAACGGTGCCTTCGGCCAAGCCGATGACCTCTGCGAGTTCGGAGGCCGACATATCTTCCCAGTAGTAGAGCTCCAACACCAACTGATGTTCGAACGGGATGTGGCGCAAACTCTGCAGCAACAACTGCTGTTCTTCGTGGCTGGCAAAAACCGTACTCGGTGACGGCGTCAGGTCGTCGGTCGTCGCCACATTAAAGTCGACAGGAGACCCGCGTTTGAGTTCACGAAAATGCACACGCAACACGTTGTGGGCGACGGCAAACAAGTAGGTGCGAAAGCTCGCCTGTTTGCGAAAGCGATCACGCCCTTCGATACAACCGAGAAATGTCTTCTGAATCAGGTCGTCGACACCGTCGCTAACCTTGTTGGCAAAGAATCGACAGACCGACTCAAAATGTCGTTCGAACAACAGGTTACCTGCCTGTCGGTCGCCCTCTCGCCAACGGTCAAGCAGTTCGAAATCCTCTTCGGTAGACTTTCCGGTCACGCCGGTTGGGATGCTACCACCGCCGCTAGCGAAATGGGTCAAAGCTCTACAACCTCACGACTGCTAGAACCCTGATTTTCCGCCGCGATGCACCACTAACAGCATGAATCTATTTGTCTCTCCCGCGACGAGAGCCTATCGCTTGCCACTCGTGTCTCCTGCAACACTGACGCTTAGGTCCACGGAACAGCGTAAACGAGTCAGTTCAACACCTTTGTTGCGACGGTTTTGCCGGTCTTCATCTGTAGCCCTCATGGTAGGATGCCGCCATGCCTGGGGAGTCGCTCGACACCCAACTCGGGTCGGCGCCGCAGCTGCGCACAGGGCTGGAAATGCAACAGCTCAAAGCCTCTGTGCGCTCGCGCCTGTTTGGGACTGAAGAACCCGCACCGACGCTGGGCGGCTACACGATCAAACGCCTGATCGGGCACGGGGGCATGGGAACCGTGTACGAGGCTGTCGAAGGGGACAGCGAGTCGGTCGCACTCAAAGCACTTCGCGGCTTTTCACCCGCGGCGCTTTACCGCCTCAAAAACGAGTTTCGGGCCCTCGCCGATGTCGTGCACCCAAATCTCGTGGCGTTGCACAACCTTGTTGTGTTCGAGGACCAAGCGTTTTTGACCATGGAGTTGATCGATGGCATCGACTTCCTTGCGCACATCCGGGCGACACGAACCGACGACCCACACAACTTTGACCCATTGCGCCAGGCCCTTGCCCAGCTTTTCGCGGGCATTTTAGCCCTTCACGACGCCGGCAAACTCCACCGAGATATCAAGCCGACCAACGTCCTGGTCAACCGCCAGGGTCGGGTTGTCATTCTCGACTTCGGGTTGGTGAGTGAAACCGACGGCGAAACCACCATCAGCAACTCACGTGATGCAATCGCCGGGACGCCTGCCTATATGGCGCCCGAGTTGGCGATGGGTGGGCAGGTCGGCCAAGCGGGCGACTGGTACGGCGTTGGCGTGATGTTGTACGAGGCTCTCGTTGGTGAGCTGCCGTTTCTCGGCAACGGGATTGAAGTGCTCCGGGTCAAGTGTGTCCGCGACCCAACGCCACCGATCGAGCGCAACCCCGAGGTCCCGGAGGATCTGAGTAAGTTGTGTATGCAACTTTTGCAGCGCAACGTCGACGATCGACCAACAAAAGCCCACCTGCGTGAACTGGCGTGTAGCGCCTGCTCACCAACGCCAACAACGACCCCGCCCCGCCAGCTCCCACGTGGGCGCAAGGTCCCGCTGATTGGACGCTCCGAACACCTGCGTCGACTCCGGCGCGCATTGTTGGATGTGCGGCCCATGTCGCCTCTGGTTGTCTGTCTGCACGGCCGTTCCGGCATGGGCAAGACGGCGCTGATGCAGCGGTTCATCGAAGACGTCCATCGCCAGGGTCGCGGCGTCGTCATCACCGGCCGCTGCTATTCGGCCGAGTCCGTCGCGTTTAAAGCGTTTGACAGTTTGGTCGACGCCCTGACCGAGCTGTTGCTCGAACAACTCGACCCGACCTCCGCCGAGGATTCTGGGTTGTTTCGCAGCTCCGACTCCGGGTTGTTTCGCAATGTCGACTCCGACCTGTTTCGCACCGACCCCGGCCACCCGTCACGGTCGTCGTCGACCTACCGCGTGCTCCCGTTTGCCCCCGGCGACCCCGAGTCGTTGGTGCTTCCCGACGACATTGCAGCCCTCGCCCGCCTGTTTCCCGTCTTGCGCCGGGTCCCCGAAATTGATCAACTTTGCGAACGCAACCCGCTCGACCTAGAGGGCCACCCGTTGCTGCGGCGCGCCCGGGCGGCCCTGCGTGAGCTGCTGGCTCGGTTGTCGTCGCGCCGCCCATTTGTCCTGTTCATCGACGACTTGCAATGGGGTGACACCGACAGTGCGTCCCTGCTCATCGAAGTCCTCCGCGGTCCGCGAGCACCCGGTGTGTTGGTGGTACTGGGCTACCGCTCCGAAGACATTACAAGCAGTCCGATCCTCGAACAGTTGCCACTACAACTACGAGAGGAAAAGGGCATGCCGGAGGTCCGCGAACTCGAAGTTGGCCCGCTGACACTCGACGAGGCGCGCAGCCTGGCCCGTACCAGCCTAGGTGCCGACAACGACGAGCTCGCACCCGAGTTGGCCGAACAGGTCGACCTGATCGCCCGCGAATCCCACGGCTCCCCACTTTTTGTGCGCGAGCTCGTCCACCACGTCGAGGCAGCCCACTACCAAGCCGACACGGAGGAGCTGTCGAACAGTCTCGAGTCCGGCCAGGTCTCACTCGTCGATGTCACGCGCCAACGTCTCGACCGCCTGCCTGCGACCGCCCGCGAGGTCATGAATTTAGTTGCAGTTGCAGGTAATCCGGTCGAGCAAACCGTGCTTGCCCGGGTTATCGGCAGCACCGCCAGCGCGCGCCAGGGCCTGGCCCTGTTGCGGTCGCTCCACCTTGTGCGCAAGGGTGCTGCCGACCGTGGAAAGGCCGTTGAGGTCTACCACGATGCCATCCGTGAGCAGGTGCTCGAACGGCTGTCGACCGACGAACTTCGCCAGCTGCACCGCCAACTCGCCGACGCCCTGGCGACAACCGGTGATGTCAAACCCGAGGTTTTGGCCCATCACCTGCGCGGCGCCGGAGATCGGGAACGGGCCGCTCGGTTCACCATCGATGCTGCCTCAAAGGCCATGGGTTCACTTGCGTTCAACCGCGCGGTCGAGCTCTATGCCGCGGCGATCGAACTCACCCCCTCGCGCGAGGTCGATACCCGGCGTGCCCTGCAAGTCCTCCGCGGCCAGGCACTTGTCCACGCCGGCCGTGCCCACGAGGCCGCCCGCGTGTTTATCGAAGCCTCGGCAACAGCTTCGCCCCAGCGGGCGCTGACCTTGCAACGCCGCGCCGGCGAACAGTTGCTGCGCTGCGGCGAGTTTCACCACGGTATGGCCGTACTCGACCAGGTACTGGCGAAGATGGGCCTGGCCACCCCGCGGACGCGAGCCGGGGTGATCGCCCGAACCATGCGCGACCGCGTGCTGCTACGCGTGCGAGGTTTCAACTTCCAGCCACGTGCCGCCGTTACGCTCGCACCCGAGGAAATCGAAGAGCTCGACACACTCAACGCTGCCCGTGCCGGGCTATCGATGCTCGACCCAATGCGTTCGTCGATGTTTGCCAGCCTTTATGTGCGCAGGTGTCTCGAAGTCGGTGAGCCCTCGCGGGTGTCTGGCGCCCTGGCGATGGAGGCGGCCCAGTTGTCGTTTCAGGGCGGTTCGACCTACGATCGGGTCCAGCGACTGCTCCAGGCCGCGCGCCTGATTGCCGAGGAGCATCAATGCGGTTCGGCCAGCGACCTCGATTTCGTCAAGGGCGTCGTGGCCTTTTTCAATGGCAACTTCTCCGAGGCCCTGCGCCGGCTCGAGTCAACCATTGTATCTACACATCAAGGTGCGGTGGTCGACGAAGTCGAGGGCCCCTACCGCGAAATGTTCGAGCTGCTGGCGCTGTACCACACGGGCAAGTTCAACCAGCTGCGAGCCCGTAAACGCGAACACCTGCAACACGCGCGTGAACGGGCGAATTTATGTGCAGAGACAACTGTTCGAGCGGGGCCACAGGTCGCCACCTGGCTCGTCGAAGATCGCCCAACCGAGGCTGGCAGCGACCTGCAAGACGCCGTCCGTCGCTGGCCCGTCGGCTCGTTTATCGGCCAGCGGTGCTGGGCGTTTTTGGGTGCACGGGCAGCCGATATGTACCTCAAAGATGGCACCTACGCCTGGGCACGCGCCGAAGAGGCCTGGCCCCAATTCCGGACCTCGTTTATGTTCTTGGGCCAATTTCCCCGGGTGATGGGCCGCTACTGGCGGGCCACTGCCGCCCTCGCCTATCGTCTCGATGGCGGTCCCAAACGCCGTCGGGTCGAGCGAATTGCGCGACGTGAAAGCCTCGCCATCCGCAACGAAAAAATGGCCTGGGCGACCCCCTATGCCGATCTGCTCGACGCCGGCTTGGCGCAACTCGAGGGTAACCTCGAACATGCTGTAACTTGTCTAAAAGCTGCCACTCGGGGGTTTGCCGCGGGCGACATGGATGCCATGGCTGCGGCCGCGCGCTATCGGCTTGGCACCGTGCTCGGGGGCAGCGAAGGAGACGCGCTGCAACGCGCGAGCGAACAATGGCTCGCCGACGAGGGCGTCGTTGCCCCGAGCCGTTTCGTGTATATGTACTCGCCCTATTGCGGCCATTGAGGAGCGTTGCTCAGGCATCGTTGCCCCCTGGTACAGTCGCTGCGGAGTTGGCCGATGTCTGAGTCCCCATTGCTCATCGAAATCGAGGAATCCGGCCGTCGGCGAAAGCTTCGGATCCCCGCGAGGGCACTGCGCTGGCGTACGGTCCGTGCATCTGGACCTGGCGGGCAAAACGTCAACAAAGTCGCGACCAAAGTCGAGTTGCGGGTGGCCATCGACGCGATTGAAGGGCTCACACCGTCCCGGCTCGAACGCCTACTCGCTTCGGGAAGTTCCGCGGTCGTCGGCACCGACACGTTGCTCGTCACCAGCGCACGCACGCGAGTTGTGGTGCGCAACCTCGAAGACGCACGCAACAAACTTGCCCAGGCGCTTCGTCACGCGTTGTTCGTCCCACGGACGCGGCGAAAAACCAAACCGTCGCGGGCATCAATCGCCCGTCGACTCGACCAAAAGCGCCGGCAATCGGCCAAAAAACGCGATCGACGGGGCCCTCCCGGCGACGACTAAACGACCGAGGTCGGACTGGTGTACGCGGCACCGAGGCGATAGGTTGCTACCCATGTCTGACCTCGAGCGACTGCGCCACCAGATCCGCACAGCCATCGCAACTGTATCCCTCACCGGAATATCTCTGGCCATGGCCTGCGATCGAGACGGCAATCAAAACGGTCCCGAGGCAACCAAACAAACGGCCGAACAAGCACCCGAGCAGGCACCGGACAACAACGGAGCCAGTGTCCCTCCAAGCACGGCTGCAAACGATTCGTCCCCCAAGCAAGCCACCGAAAAACCCGAAAAAAACTATCCGAAACGCTGGGGACAAGATCCCTACGACCCCGAGGGCGAGGAGGAGGAAGGGTGTGTCAACGGTGATTGGTGTGGCTCTCCCGAACTCGCCCGCAAACTGGCCCCGCAAAACGACCCTGAGGAAATCGGCTGTCCGACCCATTTGCGTGGCACGGTCAACCACGGCCTCGACCCCAAGGACAAACGGCTAGAGGGGCTCTCCCTCAATTCGGTCATGATGGGGCGCCTGCGCAAGCTCGCCAGTGCCGAGGCCCGCGAAAAGGGGCCGAAAGACACGTGCTGCTACCACTGGTTTGACTACTGTAGCGGCCGCCCACTACTTGCATACACACAAACACCCGACGATGCCCTCACCACGCTGGCCGGCAAACTCGCCGACACGTTGCCCGGAGATGGATGGGAAAGCCCCAGCCGTCGGCCCTCGTCGGAGCAGCCAACGCCTGTTGTCGGCCGGGAATGGCTGGCGGATGCCCAGGCCGAACACGCCTCGATCGCGGCATTTGCTGGGCAAATGCTCGACCTTGTGCGCACCGGGGCCCCTGCGAACCTGTTGGCGGCCACAGCCCGGGCGGGTCGTGATGAGATTCGCCATGCACGCGAGTGCTTTGCCCTGGCCGCCCATCACCTCGGGGAGTCGCAGTGCCCCGGCCCCCTTGTCCACCAACCTGCTAGCGACGCTTCCCTCCAAGATATTGCATGTGCACTCTTCTTAGAGGGCTGTGTCGGCGAAACAATCGCGGCCCTGACCGCTGGCCGAGCCGCCAAACAAGCTCGCTGTGCGGGTACCCGCAAGGTCTTGCAAACCATCGCCGAGGACGAGGCACAGCACGCCGCGCTCGCCTGGCAAACGCTCGCCTACCTGTTTGCCCGCGGGCAGGAGCCGGTGGTCGAAGCCGTCGCGCAACTAGCCGAGCGACTGGCCGACGAACTGTCGTCAACAACACCCGAAGCTCCAAACACCAGCGGCTACGAGGCCTTTGGCCGACTTGGCTCGACTGCCCGCGTGCAGGCCCGCAACGCAGCCTGGCAGCAAATCATCACGCCGCAACTCCAGGAACTTGTACAGGCAATAAATTGCAGCCGCGAGACCGAAGTGATTGCCCGCGCCTAGCACTTCGAGATATCGGCGCACGACGGGGCTCGCATCGGCCACCGGGGGCGGCTACGGATAGATGCCAAAAATGCTAAACAGCGCGCTGGTGTCGGCAATCTGGGTAAATGGTGCATCAGGCCCGCTGCCCGGGAGCCACCCCGCTGCCAAACCTAGGCGCGTAACTGCGGCAGCCTGACGCGGGGTCACCGGACGATCGGGCCCCCAGGCCTGGGGTATGTGTATCAGCAAAAAGCTGCCGCGGCGATCGTCGCCGACCACGAGCAGGTGGAGCTCGTCGCAATCCGGGCAACCCCGCACGCCCCGTCGCCGAACCGACCAGCGCAGGAGATGTCCGTCGACTTCGAGCGAACGCAACCCCTTGTTCGGCACTGTCATCGCAACATCCTACCCGTCATCGCGCACCGGTAAGCCGCCACGAAACGCCTCGCGAAAAGGCCCGATCGTCTCGCCTCGCTTCGAGCGATCGACAATCGCAAATGTGACCCGCTCAAACGCCCTGGCAAACACAGCACCGTCATCCAACAGTTGTTCGCGAAACAGCCGGGCAATTTCGTGTGGATCGTTTTGAAACACACCACATCCCCAGGCACCGAGGACAATCACACGGTGCTCATGATGGACAGCGAGGGCCAAAACCTTGGCGATCCGCTCGCGCATCACCTCCGCGATTCGCTTGCGGTCGCGCCGTTGCTTTGCCCGGACAGCTCCTGCGTTAACCGCCGGGGCTGTAATAAACGAAACTTCGACGGGCTCTTCGAGCAGCTCGTTACGATCGTTGCGAAACACAGGTACCCGTGGCGAGTAGATCATGTGGTCGCTGTACAACAACGAGCGATTTGAGCGATTTTGCTGATACATCGATTCCATCTGGGCAATACACGGATACAGCCCGCTGCTGCGGGCAAGGCTCTCCTCCTGCCCCGAGCTTCCCTTTAAAAACCCGCCCCCTGGATTGCGTGCTGAGGCGAAGTTGAGACACAGGGGGTTTTGCAGCCCGCGGTCAATAAGCCGCCTCGCTGCTGCTAATGTTGTCTCTTCGGTAACCTCAAACCTCACCTCCGGCGCCTGGCTTGCTTGCACACGCATTTTTATCCGGGCGTACAGGGCATCGAGCGCCGCTGGTCGATAGTGTTTCGACTGCGCAACTGCCCGCGTCTGTGCCGGACCGATTGGTTTTACCGCCCCACTCGCGGTCGCGTAGAAACCCTGGTCGATAATCTGTAATGTCTGGCGGGATACCTGTGCCCGCTCGTTACGTATTTTTTTGGCCATAGACTACGGGCGCACAATGCTATGGGCAGACCTCGACGTCAAGCACGACGTACCGAGGTCCGTGGCCTACTTGTCGAGGTGAATGACGTTGATATTGAACTCCCGGCGTAGGTGGCTCAGTGGCACATTGGCGTACTGCTCATTGTCTCGAAACGGCCATTTCTTGCTCATCTTACGCGCGCGCCACCACGCCTTGGGCATCAGTGGCAGCGAGCGTGCCATCAACCAAAACGCCTCCCACGTGCTCAGCCCGTTGAGCAACTCTTTGACCTCATCGAGCTTGAGGTACTCCATATAGCCACGTAGCGTCACATCGGTGCCGGCAATCGACCATGTATCAGCAAGTGTTTCGCCACCTATCGAGGTATCACAGCCAAACAACACATGAACCGTGTCGTGGTAGTGAAACAACTTTGCGACCTCCGGTGAGGTGTTGTCCTCGGTGATCAAGTTGTCGATCTGGGTGTAGTACTCCTTGAGTCCCTCGGCGAGGGTCATATCGCAATCCTGCTCCATATAGCGGAGGTTGCGACGGGGGTGCAAAGCCCGGGCTCGGGCTCGCTGCTTTTCACTCATTTGTTGTACTTCCATCTTCTTACTCCATGCTCACAGTGAACACACGATTCTAGCTACACCTGCGGTCGAGCGATGAGCTCAACCATGGCCAGCATCTTGTTGGACAGCGCCGGAAGTTGCTCGGGGGCAATGGTCTCTAGGTTGCTGGCGAACCACCGATCGCAGTGGACCAACAGGCCGGTCACGGCACTGGCGAGCAACCCCAGCGGCATGTCTTTTCGGACAGCATCAACCGTCTGCCCCCGGGCAAGTGTGTCCCGACAAAATTGCTCACTGGCGTCGACCAGGTCACGCAACACCTCGGAGTTGCTGCCCTCCCCGTAGATCAGGCGGCCGAGCTCACCGACCTTGGGGTCCGCCATCACCACTTCGATCGCACGGCCAGACATCGCCGAGACTTCTCGCCAAAACCCGGCAGCATCGCCGAACTCGCCAAGACCACCCACCTGCTCGGCGAGTTGGCGAAACGCGCGCCCCACAACCGTGCGACAGAGGTCGGCCTTGTCGGCGAAGTAGTAGTACATCGCGCCCTTCGACAACCCCGCGGATTTGATAATTGCGTTGTAGGAGGCACCAGAGAAACCATTTGCGGAAAACTCAGCTTCGGCGGCCTGGAGGATCGCTTGCTTTCGCACATCATCGAGCTTGTGAAATCGGGGCAACGGCATTGGATTCAGGCTCTCAGACCCTTAGTTAGACCTCAAGTCAGACCGATGGTCTAAAAAATAGCAAGCGAACGTAACCTGTCAAGGGCGGCGGGTTAACTATTTATTCGCGTTTTCGCGCCCTTCCGTTTAGGGCGGATTCTGGACAATCTTCACTTCTATGAAGATGGTCCTTGCGGCACCGTCCTTTAGCGGGCTTTGCTCATCCCCGTGTTTGCCGAAGCACGAACTCAAAACAGGCTCGCCAGCCGCTGACGTCCGAGAACAAACATGTCCCTAACGCCATCTTCACTGTTTCACTCCCTTGTGCCACTCGCCCTCGCCGGCCTCACCCTCGCAGGCTGCGGCGGCTCCGATCCGATCGGCGGCCTCAAAGTTCCGTTTGTCCTCGGCGCAAGTCAAGAGTGTACAAGCATCGGTGTCGAACAGGTGAAAATCACGGCCACGCTCGTTGACGATGACGACGGCGCAGGCATGACCTTTGACGAGACCGGCCCCTGTGGCGCCGGCGAAGTCACCCTCGACAACCTTCCCGTGGGTACATACAGCATCGTCGCCGAAGGTCTCGACCCCAATGGCTTGACGATCCTCGACAACCTAGGCCCGGGTGGGAAGGTTCAAGCTGAGGTGCTCGAAGCCCAAACCAACACCTCGGAGAGCGTGACTTTGCGACCCGCTCCGGCGGTCCTGCGCCTGCGCTGGAGCCTCGCCGTCGATGGGTTTCAAGCCATGTGCCAGGATGTTAGCGTCGCCAAGTTCACGGTCGAGGCCTACAAAGGTGACGGCCTCAACCTGCTGACGAGCCATACCTTTGGCTGCGAAGACCCTGCCGATTCCGAGGGCCAGTACCGAACCCTGCCAGACCTCGAACGCGCACTGTCAGGCGACGAGGTCGCGCTTATCCACATTATCCCCAAGGATGCCAACAACACGGCGCTCGGGGACGCCTCGCAGGTTTGTCTGACCGAGCCTCCGGGCTACGGCCAACTCATCGAAATCACGGTTGAGTGCGACAACGATGTATGTGCAGCTTATGAGTCGGCTGTCGGCCCCGGAGATAGCTGCGCATAGCCAATCGACTGCACCGAGGCCTAGCCCCACCCCCGAGGTGGGGCTTTTTGTTTATGGCCGCAGGCTTGGGACATGAAGAACTTGTACCCGGTGCCCAGCGGGGTCGCGAAAGTAAAACGAGGTCGCACCATCTCGATGCAGGCGCGGCTCGGTCAACAGCTCGACCGCCTGCTCTGCCGGTAACCCCTTGAGGTGGGCGTACCATGTATGCACATCTTTTGCCTCGGGAACGGCGAACCCGAGGTGGTCGAGCGGGCTGCGCGAGAGGTCGACCTCACGCCCGGCAGCCACGCGATGAAGCGCGAGATTGTCGGGGCCTCCACTCAAATAGATGTTGTCGGCATCGGGTTCCCAGTCGACCGCCATACCCATGGCGTCACGGTAAAACGCGACCGTGCGACGGTAGTGCCCATCGGGAATCCAAAGTGCAAGGTGGCGCAGTCCGAGTGTTGGAGGAGTCGACACCACAATACTCTAGCAGCAACGACGTTCCCGGGGCCACAAATCACGACCAGGCGCAATCCTGTCGCCCCCCTTGACGGGCACCACGATCACCCGTCTGATCGGCTGCGTATGCCTAGCGTCCAACATTTCAGCCAACTCACGATCACGGTTGTTGCAGCTACAGCCCTCGGCAGCCTCGGTGGGTGTGACACATTTATCGGCGGCCAAGGCCAGGGCCAAAGTCAAGTCAAGCTCACCGCACCCACCGCCGGGCAAGTTGCCGGAGCCGCTCGCGCTGCCGCCTGCCCCGAACTCACCGGCGGAGGTTCGGCCCTCGCTGCCAATTTTGATGCCAATGCAACAATTAACGCAAAGGTCGGGGCCTTTGTCCAGGCGGCCAAGGACCTGACAGCAACGGCTTCGCGGGCCGAGGCCGAGCTGACAAATAGTTGTAAGGCCATGGGTCGCGACCTCGGGCTCAACGACGCGCAGATGCAACCCAAGGACGGCTCGGCGGCCAACGGGGCCTGTGGCGCAGTTGCAGGCAAGATCGCCGCAACGCTTCAAGGAGGAGCCTCGGTCAGCGTGAAGGCCCAACCCCCGCAGTGCCAGGTCAATGCCCAGGCCCAGGCCTCGTGCGAAGGTCGCTGCCGCGTCGAGGTCGAGCCGGCGAAGATCGTCGCCTCCTGCGAGCCAGCCAAACTGTCGGGTACCTGTGAGGGTACCTGCCAGGGTCAGTGCCAGGGTACATGTAGTGGCAAGTGTAATGGGGAGTGTACCGCCAAGGATGCCCAGGGAAACTGCGTCGGCGAGTGCCGGGGAAGCTGCGAAGGTTCGTGCTCGGGCACCTGTCACGCCCGCTGCCAGGGAACCTGGAAAGCGCCCAAGTGTGAAGGATCGGTCGAGGGTGGCTCGGTCGATGCCGATTGCAAAGCTAGTTGCAAGGCCAGTGCCGATCTCAATGCTTCGTGTACCAAACCCACCTTGCAAATCCAGGCGTCGCAAAACACTGAGGCGATCGCAAAACTCATCGCCACCCTCAAGCTACACCTTCCGGCCCTCCTCAAGGTTCAGTTCAAGCTGACGCGACAGGTCTCGGCCGACGTTCAAAATCTCGTTAAAATCTCGGGCAGCATGCGGGGCAACCTGCAGGGTGCTGGCAACAAAGCACTCGCCTGCGTGACCGCTGCTGGGTCTGCAATCGCTAGTGCGGCGGGAAGCATCAAGGTCTCTGCCAGTGCAAGTGCGAGCGTAAGTGGTCGGGTCGGCGCGAGTATGTAGCTGCAACGCGATCATGCCGCTGATCGGTTCGATGGACAGCCAACGCGCTCGCCAAGTGACCGAGGTCGCGCTCATGGGTGTCAAAGATCGGGGTGCCCGCGTGGTGATTTTGGATGTCACCGGCATGTCGACGATCGACACAGCCACCGCCGATAAGTTAATTCGCTGCGCCAAGGGCCTGCGGCTATTGGGTGCAGAAACAATTATTTCTGGGATCCAACCGATGGTCGCCCGTGTGCTTGTCGAACTTGGGATCGATTTTAAGCTCGCTACCTGTCAGTCGCTGCACGATGCCCTCGCCCATGCGCTCACCCTGACCGATGAGTTTGAGCAGCTGCGGGGACGCTCGCGGCTGCTATAAAAATGGCCGGCACATGGCCGGCCACTTTCATTGCGCATACAAACCTTACATGCGCTCAAAGATACCGGCAGCACCCATACCGCCACCGATACACATCGTGACCATGCCGTAGCGAACCTCGCGGCGATGCATCTCGGCAATCAGCGTTGCCGTGAGCTTGGCTCCGGTGCACCCGAGCGGGTGTCCCAAAGCAATGGCCCCGCCATTGACATTGACCCGGTCGGGGTCGAGGCCGAGTTTGCGAATGACCGCAAGCGACTGGCTGGCAAATGCCTCGTTGAGCTCAATCAGCCCGATGTCTTCGAGTTTGAGACCTGTCTGCTTGAGCACCTTGGGTACCGCCGCAACCGGACCAATCCCCATGATCGAGGGGTCGACACCCGCCACCGCAAACCCGACAAAGCGCGCGAGCGGGGTCAACCCGAGTTCCTTGGCACACTCGAGCGACATCACCACCGACGTCGCAGCGCCGTCGTTGAGCGGAGAGGAGTTGCCGGGCGTGACCGACCCCTTGGCGTGAAACGCCGGGCGAAGCTTGGCCAGGGCTTCGAGCGAGGTGTCGGGACGCGGGCATTCGTCGGTGTCGAACACCGTGCCCTCGCGGGTTGTCACCGGCACAATCTCGCCCTTGAACGCCCCGGCAGTAATCGCCTTGATCGCCTTTTGGTGCGAGTTATATGCAAATGCATCTTGATCGGCGCGCGAGACCTCGAATTGGTGGGCGACATTCTCGGCCGTCAGTCCCATCGAAATATAGATCTCGGGGTTTTCGGCCACGACCTTCGGGTTGAACACGGCCTTGTTGCCACCCATCGGCACCATGCTCATCGACTCGACGCCACCACCAACGGCGCAATCGATCGCACCAACCATCACCCGTTCAGCACAGGAGGCGATCGCCTGCAGGCCCGAGGAGCAAAATCGGTTGATGGTGATGGCAGAGGTCTCGATCGGCAGGCCAGCCCGCAACCCGATCACACGGGCGACGTTGAGACCCTGTTCGGCCTCGGGCATAGCGCACCCCATCACCACGTCGTCAACGCGGCTCCCGGGTAGCTGCGGGATGTCGGCGAGGGTCCCCTTGAGCACCTCGGTAGCGATGTCGACGGGGCTGGTGTTTTTGAGCGAGCCCTTGAGCGCGCGACCAACGGCCGAGCGACGAGCGGCAACTAAGACGGCTTGTTTGAGCTGTGTCATATCGTTGTACCTTCAACTTGTCTGAGTGCGTACTAGTTCCGCAGGGGTTTACCGGTTTTGAGCATGTGCTCGATCCGGGCTCGGGTTTTTTCTTCGCCAGCGAGGCTGACAAACGCCTCGCGCTCGAGGTCCAACAGCCGTTGGGCGGTAACCTTGGTGGCCGTGGGTGTCATGCCGCCGCTGAGCACGTGGGCGATTTTCTTGCCGATGAGATGGTCGTGTTCGGAGATGTAACCCCCCCAGGCAAACATCTTGGCGCCGAGCAAAAAGCTCACGCCCTGGGGCTCGCCGATCACGTCGATGAGCTCGTTGCGATCGGGCGGGACGTAGCCGGCCTCGGCCAGGCCAATCGCCACCTGTTTGGCGTCGGCCACCACCCGGTTTTTGTGCCCGGTAATCCGGTCGCTGCCCGCCAAAAACCCGAATGCCCGGGCCTCGGCTGCCGACGACGAGACCTTGCCACCACCGACACAATCGAACGCACGGCGGATAAACGGGTATGGGTCGGTGCCCGGCACTTGGGCGGCCCAAGCCGAGGCGCGACGGCAAAGCTCCTTGAGGCCACCACCGGCGGGGAGCAGGCCAACGCCAGCCTCGACCAGGCCCATGTAGAGCTCCGACGATGCCTGGATAGCGTCGCCGTGGAGGGCAACTTCGACACCGCCCCCAAGGGCCATCCCCTGGGCTGCGACCACCACCGGAATCGGGGCGTGGCGCAGGTCCATCAACAGATTTTGCAGGGTCGCCACAGCCTGTGTAAGTGCATCGAAATCCTTCTCGGTCGACCACTTCAAGATCCCGCGCAAATCGGCGCCAGCACAGAAGTTGTCGGCCTGGTTGCCGATCACAAGCCCGCGAAAGCCCCCCGTCTTTTCGAGCGTCGGCAGGGCCTGGCCCAGCATTTCCATAACGCCGTCGTTGAGAACGTTCATCTTGCGGCAATGAAACTCGACGCAAGCGATGCCGTCGCCCAGGTCGAGCAGGCTGGCCGATTTGTTGCTGGCAAGCACCTTGCGGGTGGCCGGGTTTTGCAGCAGCAACATGCCTTCGGGGACAGGAATTGGTGTGACCCCGGTGCCGGGGATAAACACGGTCGGCCCGGCTTCACCGCTGCCATACCAGGTGGCGTTCGGGCCATGTTTTTCGAGCAACTCGAGGGCTGCCTTGGCCGGCTCCATCCCGAGCTTGCGGATCTGGTCGATGCCCCATTGCAAACCAACGGCATCCCACAGGCCAAATGGGCCGAGCTTCCAGCCGTAGCCCCAGCACATGGCGTCGTCGATTTGCCGCGGCGTGTCACAGATTTCACCAACACGGTTGGCCGAGTAGTTCATCAGCGTGAGGTAGACGCGGCGCAAAAAGTCGCCGGCACGACCTTCGACTCGCAACGCCGCGGCCACGCGGTCTTCGAGCTTACCTATCTGCCCGGCCTCGGCGAGTTCGGGGAGATTGGGCGGACGCTTGTCGCGGTATTCGAGCGACTCAAAGTCGAGCGCACGGATCACCCGCTTGCCCTTGGCGTCGCGCGACTTCTTGTAAAAGCCACCCCGCGTTTTGTCGCCGAGCATCTTGCGCTCAAACATCTGCTCGAGCACCGGCGGAACCACCATCAGCTCATACAGCTCGTCGTAGCCTGGCTCACCCTTTTGCCCGGACAGCGCGGTTTGGAGGTTGCGAACGACATGGCCGACGACGTCGAGACCCACCATGTCACCTAGGCGGTAGCTGCCGGTGCGCGGGCGACCCATCAGTGGCCCATTGAGCAGGTCGACCTCTTCGACGGTGAGGCCAAAGTCGGTGGTCGCCTTAAAGCTGAGCAGCATCTCGGCAATGCCCACCCGGTTGCCAATGAAGTTGGGGGTATCGCGGCACAGGACCACGCCCTTGCCGAGTACGCGGTCGGAAAATGCCGAAAGCTCGGCGACGACCTCGGGGGCGGTATGGGCCGAGGGCACGACCTCCAAAAGATGCATATACCGCGGCGGATTAAAAAAGTGCATGCCGACAAGGCGCTTGCGAGCGTCCTCGGGCAACCCATCGGCTATCGAACCAATCGCAATGCCGCTGGTGTTCGAAGCCAAAATCGCATCGGGCTTGGCCGCGGCGACAACCTTGCCAAACAGGCTCTGCTTGATGTCGAGGCGCTCGACCACGGCTTCGATCACCAGGTCACTGGCAGCGACCGCACGCTCGAGGTCGTCGTCGAAGTTGCCAACGGTGATCCGGCCGGCGTAACGCTTGTCGGTAAACGGCGCAGGCTTGGCCTTGGCCATCACCTTCATGGCCCCGAGCCCGAGTGCGTTGCGCAGCTTGGCCGGCGCTTCGGCAGGCACCCCCTTGGGCACAATGTCGAGGAGGAAGGTGCGGATGCCAGCATTGGCGAGGTGTGCCGCGATTTGGGCACCCATGGTGCCAGCGCCCAAAACCGTGGCAACTAATTGGTGAGGCGGACGGAGTAACTTCACGGGGCCGACCATAGCGAAAGCTGGGGCACATGTGACGCGGTCATGCATATCGGCGACATCGCGCCAGCATCGGTGCACCCGCATCGAGTTGGCCAGCGGGCAGGTTGCCGCGATCGATCATGCACAGTCGACGATCGACAGTGGCGCATCACTTGCAGTGCAACCGGGCATATGTCCTATCTCAAGCGTTTCCAAGCGACTTCGCACCATCTCGTAAACAAATCTCGAGCCATTGAATCTGCGGAGAAATCGGCGCGTGTTCAACAGTGTGCTAGCTTACTTACTCAGGGGGATCGGTTGGTGATGGATAGACGCCGCAAAGCCGTAGGCGTGAAGCAAGTGTGGGTGATCGCAGCTTTTCTGGCTGCGGTTTCGGGTTGTCGTGCGGGTGGTCAACGAGTTGATCGCGCCGTCGGAGAACAACCCAACCCAGAGCAGGTGACGCCGACCGTCGTGGCCTCGCCGGCTGTCGACGTCGCTGTCCTGCCCGAGCCGATGCCGGCTCCGGAGCCCGCGCCCGATCCCTCCCCCGAACCGATCCCTGGAGTTGAAGGCGCGGCCGACCTGCTCGCTTCGGGTGACCCTGCCGGTGCGCTTCAGCAACTTTCGCGGGTTGAACCCTACGAAGCCGAAACGCCGATGTGGTTTACAACCCGGGCACTCGAGGGTCGGGCAGCTCGCCTCGCAGGTGACCCTGCCCGTGCGGTCGAAGCCCTGCGTTCGGTCCTCGCTGCCCGGCATTTTGCCAAGTACCTCCCGCCCGAGCACATCCGGTTGGAGTATGCCCGCAGCCTGGCCGACCTGGCCCGTAAGTCAGACACTCCCCAGGCCGAAGCCGACGAACTGCGACGGACCGCCGACAAGCATCTGCGCCGTGCGCTCAAGCATTCGCCGCTGCGCAACCTCGCCGAGCTAAGGGTCGAGCGCGCCTGGATCCTCGCCGAAATGCAAGGAAGTGGCGGCTCGAGTACCCGGGTCTCGGCCCTGCGCGCTGCCAAGGAGCTCGAACGCGTTATTCGCGACTATCCCAACCACCCAAAAATCGGGATGCTGCGCCTCGAAGTTGCACGTGCACTCAAACGCGGTGGCAAGGAAACAGAAGCAGCCGCCACGTATCGCGCTGTTGCGACCGACCGTGCCGGCGAGCCCGAGGCCGAGGATGCGTGGAACGAACTCGGCGAACTGGCCGAGCAATCCAAACGCGTGAGCCGCAAAAACTGGTCGCGTGCCGAGCAACTCGAGCGCGCCCGCAATGCCCGGGGCCTACGCCGTGTGGCGCTTTCCCGGCAGATCCTCGACGACCTGTTAAACGACCCCAAGACCCCAGCTTCGGTCAAACGCGCAGCCAAACACTCGCGGGGGTGGACCGCCTACAAACAACGTGACTTCGCCACCTGTGCGCAGGACTTCGGCGAGCTGTATGCCGAGGTCGAAAGCCAGGACAACCGCGACAATGTGCTGCGTTGCCTCGAACGCGGGCGCGAGTACGACAAGGGTATCGACCTGCTTGTCGAGCGCAGCCGCAAAAAAGGTATGACCGGCAAGCAGGCGCTGTGGGGAGCCATCCGCTTGGCTGTCCGTGGGGGCAAGTACGAACGCGCACAAAAACTGCTCACGCGGTTTGGCCGGCAATACCGTGCATATGCAGAGAGTCGCCGGTGGCTCGAGCCGTGGCTCAAATTTCGCGTCGGTGACTACGAGGGGGCGATCGAAGGATTCGACAAAATCGCCGCCCGCCGGGGAAGCGACACCACCCGGGCCCGCTACTTCAGCGGTCGCCTGAAGTTGGGCTCAACCCATCCCGAGCAACGCCAAGCCGGTGCCGCCACCCTGACAAAGCTCGCCAAACAGCAGCCACTTTCCTACTACGGCCTGCAAGCGCGGCAGCGCCTGCTCGATGCCGGTGTCGAAACACCGGAGATGCCGGAGCTCAGCCCCGTGCCGGACGAGTCGGCGCCACCGAACTACGCCGAGACCATTGCCCTGTTTGCGCAGGCCCAAGAAAAACTTGATGGCACAAGTGTTTCGCTCGACCGAGCGGCCGATCTGCACCGCGCCGGCTACATCGAAGAGGCCCGCCGCGAGCTTCGCATTGCGATCGACGAGTTCATCGATGTCGCCCCCGGCTTTCGCAGCGGTGGTTATGTCCCCCGCAACGAAGACCGAATTGTCGGCCTTGGCTGGAAGAGCGCCTGGAAACAACCCAAGCTCCGGGTGGTTCGAGACCTGCGCAAGCACGTGCGTAAATCCGAGGTCGCCGATCCGATTCGCAATGACCTGCGACGCCTCGCGCTTGCACTCAATGAGCCCTACCGCATGGCCAAGCTGACCCCCAGTGGTGCACATACATATAAAGAACGCTGGCACCCGCGGGCATTTCGTCCGATTTTGGAGCGCGAAGCCGCGATCCGCGAGATCGACCCCACGCATCTGTGGTCGCTGATGTACACCGAGTCGAGGTTTCGCCGCCACGTCGTGTCCCACGTTGGTGCCCGTGGTGCCCTGCAAATCATGCCGTGGACCGGCCGCCAGTTGGCCGAGCGCCTAGGCGAGTGCGATGGCCACTTCGATGCTGATACATTGTTTGATATCGACACCAACGCCCGGCTCGCCTCCTACTACATCTCCGAGCTGATCAAAAAGTTCCATGGGCAGGCGGCGATGGCCTATGCGAGTTACAACGGCGGGCCCTCCAACGTCGCGCGGTGGCTCGCCGCCAAGTCGGCTGATGGCCGTGAGCTGCACCTAGACACGTTTATCGAGGAGATCCCGTTTAGCGAGTCTGCTCGCTATACCCGGCGCGTCCTCGAGGTCCACGCGGCCTACAACCTGATGTACAAGCACGAGCTTCCGCGGTGGACCAACGAGGTCGATCCCAACTACGAAGACAACATCGACTTCTAGCAGCCGGTCCCGCGCTAAGTTTTGTCGACGTTGGGCCCCGTGAAGTACAGTTGTGGCGGCGCTACTGCAAAGCTCGCGGCTGGATACCGGCAACATCGGCAAGTGAATCGGCGTAACGAGAAGATCCGGCTGCCAGGGCCCGGACTCGTTGCAGCAACTCGCAGGCCATCTACGTGTAGTGCGATTTCCTGGCATGCTCTGGGTGCATGCTCCCCGCGCCTCAAGTCCTTGTCGACAATAGCCTGCCCTACCCGCAGATGGCTGCTGCCGCGTTCTCACCCAGCGGCCACCTGCTCGCCACCGGCAACAGCACTGGCAACCTCTACCTGTGGGATGTCGCCACGCTCGAGCTTGTACGCCGGGGTAAAACCGGCGGGTCGGACCGTCCAAGTATTGTATTTACATCAAACACACGCATGATCGCCGGGTCGAAAACCCTGCACACGTTCGACGTCGACACGCTCAAGCGCAAATCCAAGGAGCCGCGCTACAAGGGTCACAAAGCGCCGCCCAACGGTATTGTGTTGACAGCCGGTGGCCAGCTGGTGACCGCTGGCGGCAGTTACATCTACACCGACGACCGGTTTTTGCGGTGTTGACCTGTCACTTCCGGTGGTGCGGCTACCAAACTCAAGCTCGCGCGCCAAGTCGGACCGAGTAGTTTGTGCCTCGACCCAAATGGCCACTGGGTTGCGACTGCCGGCGAAGACCACAAACTGCGCCTGCACAACCCCAACGATTTACGGGTTATGGTGGAGGTTCCAATCACACCCAAACCCGAGTCTGGATTCAGCGCCCTGCTTAGCCTGTGCACCGATGGCACGTCGCTCGCGGCTACAACCCGCAAGGGTCAGGTTTATATCACTTCAACCAACAAACTCGATCGCATCCGCGAGGTCGCGCCAGCCAAACCCCAGCCCGGGCGCCCGCTCGAAGGTGCACACGCAACTGGTTTGTGTTTTATTGGCAAGGGTCGGTTGCTGGTGCCACGGACATTCTCGTACAAAGATGGCTACGGCGCGGCGCTACAGGTTGTCGACACCGACTCCGGCGAGGTCGTCCGCCAACACGAGGTTGCGCTCCAACACGTGTCCCACTGCCTCGTAGACCCAACCGGCCGCTTGCTGGTGGTTTTGAGCACCCAGGGCCCCAAAATTTGGCAACTACGGGATATCCTCGGCACATGAGTTGGGATCCGCAACGCTACCTCAACTTCGCTGGGCCGCGGCTGCGTCCGGCACTTGATCTGCTCGCACGCGTCGACTTGGAGGCACCGGAATCCGTGGTTGACCTCGGCTGTGGGCCCGGAAACGTCACGACCTATCTACGGCAGCGCTGGCCCCAGGCAAACATCCTCGGCCTCGACAACTCGCCCGAGATGCTGGCGACCGCCCGCGCATCCATGCCCGAGATCCGCTGGCACAACGCCGATGCATCTACATGGATATCCGACACGCCGCTTTCGTTGATCTACTCGAACGCTGCGCTCCATTGGGTTTCAGACCATGCCCAGCTGTTCCCACGACTCCTGACACAACTTCGCCCAGGGGGGGTGTTGGCGGTCCAAATGCCGCGCAACTTTGGCCGAAAAACCCACACGCTCGTCCGTCAGGCTGCTGCCAAGGCTGGCGTGACGCAGCAACTCCAACACCTCTACCGGCCACCCCCCACGCACACGCCCGAGACCTACTACGACATCCTGGCCCCCCACTGTCGGCGGCTCGACATCTGGGAGACCGACTATCTGCAAGTGCTTCGCGGCGAAAACCCAGTGGCCGAATGGACCGGTGGAAGTTGGCTCCGGCCGTTCGTCGCCGCGCTCGCAGCGGAGGACCGCCCGGGCTTTGTCGCGGCCTATCGCCAGCTGATCGCCGAGGCCTATCCCCGGCGCAGTGACGGCAGCACGCTCTTGCCTTACCTCCGACTGTTTATCGTCGCGACCCGGGCCTAACCGATGCCAACGACACCGTCACGCCTGGTCGAAATCGTGGAGCAGGTCGTTGCGATTCTCGACCACGGCTCGTTTACCTCGACCTACAAACAGGCCGTCCTCCTCGCGCTTGTGGACCTGTGTAAGGAGTTGACCGGCCCTGGCGGCGGCTTGCCACAAACCGTGACGACCCGCCAGCTCGCGCAAAAAGTTGTCGAGCTCTATTGGCCCCAAACCCTGCTTTGGCGCGGTCAACAGGTCCTATCACAAAACGCGTCGGGCCTGGGCAAGATCGTCGCCCTTGTCCAGGGCCTGCGGGCATTTGTATCAACAAAGTTTCCTGGCACCGTCAGCCTGGTGCAGGTGCAGCAGGTCGCAGAACCGAGCTATCGCGAGGTCGTTGAAAAAGTCGAGTGGATCCTGATTGAGAAGCCGTTGCCAAAGTTGCAGCGGGTCGGGGGCATGGTCCACAACTGGCTCTACACGATCAACTGGAACGACACCGACAACGCGCCCCGCAAAGGAGCTGTGCGAGCCTACCAGCGCGAGGATCGTCGTTCGTTTGATAACCGCATTTTCCTCGCGCCCGAAGTCGCCGAATGCTTCGTGGCGATGCACGCAATTTTGCGACCCTTGATTATGCAACATTGGGCGATGAAGGTCGCCAACCTCAATACGCTCGACGTCACCTACCTCCACGATTTTATGTTTGGTGCCGACCGTCCGTCGCTCGAACCAATTCGCCGCGACCTGCGTAAACTTCAGGATGGGCGGTGTTTTTACTGTCGAGCCACACTGCCGAGCAGCTCCCATGTCGACCACTTTATTCCGTGGTCGCGCCACCCCGAAAATGGCATCCACAACCTCGTGGTCAGCCACCGCGGTTGCAACACATCCAAATCAAACCTCCTCGCTGCCCACGAACATGTGCAGCGCTGGCGAACATGGATCTTTGAGCGCCACGACGACCTGTCGGATATCGCCAACCGACGTACGTGGCCGGCGGATGTCGACCGTGTGGTTGCGATCGCCCGGGCGGTTTATTCGCACGCGCCAGACCGTATGTCGCTGTGGCAAGCCAGCGGAGCACTTGTGCCGGTCGCTGCACAAAAAGCTGCGATCCTAGCCACGCTCCAATCTCGGCGAGGCTGATCCGGTAGGAGCGCCACAAACCGCAGACAAATATGTCTTTTTAGACATATTGTCACTTTGCATTGATCTCGCTGTGACCTAACATTGTCTACCCCAACAGGAAGACTGCCACGAATTTCCCCGACTACTTTTCGACTGCGTCCTCGGCCTACGCACGCTTCCGCCCGAGCTACCCGGCGGCCCTGTATCGCGAGTTGGCCACAAAACTGACGGCGTTTGAACTGTGTTGGGATTGTGCGACCGGCAACGGCCAGGCTGCCGTTGCGCTGGCCGAGAAGTTTCGTCGGGTGATTGCGACGGATGCCAGCCACCAGCAGCTGGAACAGGCTACCCCCCACACACGGGTAGAGTACCGCTGCGAACGGGCAGAGGCCACATCCATTGCTGATACATCAACCGATCTGATCACCATCGCGGCGGCACTGCACTGGCTCGACCGCCCCGCGTTTTACCGGGAGGTTCGACGGGTGGCCAAACCGGGAGCTGTGATCGCAGCCTGGACCTACAGCGTGGATGTCCAAATCTCGACCGCGGTCGATGCTGTGGTCGCTGAGTTTGCCCAACATGTGCTCCGCCCATTTTGGGCGCCCGAGCTCAATCATGTGCTCGCCGGCTACCGCGACCTCGAGTTCCCGTTTACCGAGTTGGCGTTCCCGGCGTTTTCGATTACGACGGCGTGGAACCTCCACCACCTGCTGGGCAATCTCAACACGTGGTCGGGCGCAAGTCGATTCGCCGAAGCCAACGGCTATCCGGCGACAACCGTCATCGCCGAGCAACTCACCGCCGCCTGGCGCTCGGGCGGACCGGTCGATCAACTGCGTCCCGTCCGGCTGCCGCTGTACTTTCGCGTCGGCCGGATCGAGAAATGATGCTAGCGACCAACTGAAACCAACGCCGGGATCCAGACGTGAAAACACGAGCCCTCGCCCGGGGTACTTGTCACATCGATTTCGCCACCCATCATGTGCACAAGTTGGCGGGTAATCGTCAGGCCCAGGCCGGTTCCGCCGTACTTTCTCGATGTCGATGCATCGGCCTGGGTAAAGGCCTCAAACACCCGTGAAAGCTGGGCTTGCGTCATGCCGATACCAGTGTCGCGAACCGAGAGATTGAGCCGCCGCTGACCGCGAACGTGCTCAACCCAGACCCGCAGGAGGATATCGCCAGCGTTGGTAAACTTGTTGGCGTTGCCCAGAAGATTGATCAAAATCCGTCGCAGCGCGGTCTCGTCGGCCTCGAGCACCCCGAGGTTGTCGGCGACGATCACCTGCAGGTCGTTACAGTTGCGCTGTTGAATGGGTGCAATTGCAACTTCTACGGCCTTGAGTAGCTCGTGAATGTCGAGGCGTTGGATGTCGAGCACCAGCCGCCCAGCCTCGATTTTGGAGACGTCGAGGATGTCGTTGATGAGCTGCAACAGCTGGCCGGCGGAGGTGTGGATTCGTTTGAGGTCATCACTTGTACACGCATCTTCAAATCCGAGCTCCTCGTCGGCAAGCTCGGCGTAGCCAATAATCGCGTTGAGAGGTGTCCGCAACTCGTGACTCATGGTCGCCAAAAAGTCGCTCTTGGCCCGGGTCGCCGCGAGGGCCTGGTCGCGCGTCCGTGAGAGTTCCTCGTTGAGCCTGCGCATTTGGTCGAGGTTGCGTTTTTGTTCGGTGATGTTGTGCACCATCACCGTCGCCCCCCCATTTTGGTGGGCCTGGGCCCGCACTTCGAGGGTTTGGTCGCCGATCGTGTGCTCCGCTATTTTCGACTGGCCCGCCAGTGCATCTGAAATCGTCATGGCCAACGCCGGAGCCCGGGTAAAGGCCCGTTCGATCAGGCAGTCGACGAGGCTCGACGGGTCGTCGGACAGGTGGTCGAGAGCCGCCCCCTGGGCCAGCGAGATATGGCCGGAAACATCGACGACGATCAATGCGATGGGTAGTGTACTTACAAGTAGTTGTAACCGCCGCGCGGTCGATACCAGGTCGGCCTGAACCTTTTGGCGCTCGCGCTGGTCGAGTAGGTGGCGATAGACAACGCCCGTGAGCCGACAGATAAACCGCAGGACAGCGACATGCTGCTCGTTAAACTGGTTGGGTATGCACGACGCAAGGCCGAACACGCCGAGCGTTTGGTCGCGGACAGTCACCGGCATAAACAGCCGCGAGCGCACGCGAAAACTGCGACGACTCGACTGGGTTCGATGGTCGGCCTCGGTGTCATGGACGTGCACAACCTCCTGGGTCCGGTAGATGTGCCCCGGATGCCGGTTCCAGGCTGTCCGCTCAGCTTCGGCGCGCTCTTGGTCGGTAAACCCCTTGGCGCAAAACAACCGTAGCCGATTCTCGTCGAAGTCCCATAGATAAAGCCCCGTGTACTCGACATCCACCAACGACTCGAGGGCGAGCTCGATTTGCTCGGTAAACGAGCCCAGGTCGTTGACCATGGCAAAGCACGAGGCGATCGTCGAAAGTTGATCGACAACCGCAATCAGGTCGCGCCCCTCGTTGTCCATCGGCGGTGGCACGCGGCGTTCGGGCCTAGGAAGCCGCTGTTGATTCGAGGATGGCGAGAGCTGCCCGCGCGCAGGCTTCATCCTGATGGTAGTGCCCACCGCTGACCCCGATCGCGCCGATCATTGCACCACCAACCATGATTGGAAAACCGCCACCTAGGAGAATGAAATTATCGAGCTGGGCTGCGCCTCCGGACAGGATCGGGTCGTCCTTGATGAAGTTGTGCCACGGCTCACCTGTCGGCATACCAAAGCCCACGGCCGTGAGAGCCTTCTTGCGAGCAGCACCTTCGGCCACCAACGCCGCCCCGTCCATGCGTGAATAGGCCTTGAGCACCCCGCTGTCGTCGACAATCACAGTGGAGATGGCAAACCCGATTTCGGTCGCCTTGGCCTCGGCTGCGTCGATGAGAGTACGGGCAAGTTGTGAGGTGATCGATGTGCGTTGAAAGGTATGCGTCACGGTTTTCATCTCCCAGCAGTCGCTGGCAGTGTAGCGCAAGCCCCTTACGAAACACCGATGCTGCTGCCCCCTGGGGCACCTTCTGTGGGGCTCATACGCGCATCCGCTGGGCTGACAGCAAGCTCCTGTCGGACCATGAGATTGGATGTGCGTGCAACCTATCACGGGGACGATTTCGGCAGACATCCGCGTTCGAGAGAGTACGATAGGGGCGTGTCCGAACTTCTCGATGCCTCTGCCATGCAGCTCGCCCGCATGATCCGCGACCGCCAGGTCTCGGTATCCGACGTTGTCAACTGCCACATCGAACGCACCGAACTGGTCAACCCGCCGATCAACGCGGTGATTGCCACGTGTTTTGAACAGGCTCGGGAACAAGCGCTCGCGGCCGATGAAAAGCTCGCACAAACCAGTACCGACACCGACGCGCTGCCACCCCTTTTTGGACTGCCGTATACCGCCAAGGAATATGTCTCGGTCGCCGGTATGCCACTGAGTGGGGGGGTGTGGTCGCGTCGCAACATCAAGGCCGAAAAAGATGCCGAAACGATCGTCCGGCTGCGCAACGCCGGAGCCATCCTCATTGGGCTGACCAATGTCCCCGAGGGCGGACTGTGGCTCGAGACCTACAACACCGTGTACGGCCGAACCCACAACCCCTGGAACCTCGACCGCAGCGCTGGGGGGTCGAGTGGAGGTGAAGGTGCCATCATTTCGGCGGGCGGGGTCGCGTTTGGTCTCGGGGCCGACGTCGGCGGCTCTATCCGGATCCCGGCGGCATTTTGTGGCACGGCCGGTCACAAGCCAACAGGGCGCATGGTACCCAACACCGGGTTTTGGCCGCAGGCTGAGGGCGAGCTCTCTGCCTATCTCGTGTGCGGTCCGATGACGCGAAGGTGTGAGGACTTGCTGCCGATCCTCGAGGTCTTGCGCGGCCCCGATGGTGTCGACCCGGTCTGCCGAGACTGGGACTTAGATGTATCATCAACAACTCCGCTCGAGGACGTCACGGTCTATCCACTCGAGTCCAACGGGCGGGTGCGGGTCAACGGTGCAAACCGCCGGGCCATCCAAGATGCGACCCGGGCACTCACCGCCCGCGGGGCAAAGCTCGGGAGACTCGAGGTCCCCGCCATGCGCCAAGCGTTTGAGATTTGGAGTGCCATGATGAACACAGCGGGTAGCACCCGCTACAGCGAGGTGCTCGGCAACGGCACGCCCGTGCCGGTGTTTCGCGAGATGATCAAGGCAGCGCTCGGACGCTCCCGTCATACCTTCCCCGCCCTGATGGTCGCCGCCACCGATGAAATTGCCGCCCTGATGCCTGGTACCCTACAAAAAAAAGTCGAGCTCGGGCATAAACTCCAACGTGAACTCGAAGACATCTTGGGTCCACGTGGTGTGCTGCTCCACCCCCCGTACTCGCGCCCGGCCCCGCGGCATTACAGCCCCCTACTCACCCCGTTCGACTTTGTATGCACAAGTCTTTTTAACGTGATGGAGTTCCCCTCGACGGTCGTCCCCATGGGTTTTGACAACCACGGGCTACCGCTGTCGGTACAAGTAATTGGGCGCCGCGGCAACGATCCGCTAACAATTCAGGTCGCGGGAATTATCGAGCAGGCGTTTGGCGGCTGGAAACGCTCCGACCCACACCTACTCGGGCGCCGGCCAGCCGCGCAACCACGCCATTAACGTTCCGCTGACGATGATCATACACGTTTCTCGGCTAGGGTGCGGGCGCCGGAGCCTCGGGTTGCGGCGGTGCCGGGTCGTTGGCGGCCGTCAGCCGGTTCGCACCATCGGAGCTGACAAACCCCTGCAAGAACATCTCAGGCCCGGCGGTTGGCTGGGTAATGCCCATCACGCCAAAGTAGTCCCCCTGTACCCGATTTTCGTCGAGGTCGACCACGATGTACCCGTGGTTGCCCATGTCCCCCCAGCGAATGGCCGGACTATTTGCTAATACAAGGTCTAAGAACCCCTGACCGCCCTGCAGCGTCGGCGATGAAACCGAGGAGGTCACAAACTCAACTGCCAGCGATCCGTCCCCGGTTTCAGGGTCGTAGCTGTCGATGTCGTCCGTCAGGTCGGTGGCCCAGAAGCTGTGAATATCCCCGGTTAGGACCACGACATTGTCGATCGCGCTCTTGCGTAAACCGTGGAAAAACCGTCCCTGCGCGGCCTGGTAGCCATCCCACTGGTCGGGGTTGATCACCGCCCCACCCGCGCCGCGCCAGTATCCCATCATCACCTGTTGGCCAATCACCTTCCACTTGGCAGTCGAAGCCGAGAGCTGCTCGGAAAGCCAGGCTTCCTGGTCGGCGCCGAGCAGGTGACGATTGGGGTCGGCGAGACCATCGGTATCGCCAGCGCTCACCCCCGGGTCGCGCCCGGCAATCCGCGTGTCGAGCATAATCAGGTCGAGCAGGTCGCCGTAGCTGAGCTTGCGGTAGATAAACCCGTTGGGCTGTTCGCGGATCGGCATCCACTCGTGATAGACCTGATAGGCAATCGCCTTGCGGGTTTCCCAATCCCCCTCGTCGTCGGAGTGGTTCTCGGCACCATTTGCATAGGCATTGTTTGTGATCTCGTGGTCGTCCCACACCGCGATCATCGGATGCTGGCGATGGACCTCCTGCAACGGCGCTTCGCGGCGATATTGGGCGTAGCGCAGGCGATAGTCCTCCAGCGACTTAATTTCGTGGGGGGGCTCGTAATTGCGGAGGCTGCCGTATTCCCCGTCCCCGTATTCGTAGATGTAGTCGCCGAGGTGGACGACAAAATCGAGGTCTTTGCGGTTGGCGACGTGCCCGTAGGCGTGGAAGTAGCCGTGGGCCAGGCTCGCGCAGGAAACCACGGCAAATCGCAGGCGCGCGACCGCGCCGGTTGGGGCCGTACGGGTCCGACCGACGGGCGACATCCGCCCGAGCGACTGAAACCGGTAGTAGTAAGTTGTACCAGCATCTAATTCGGAGGGGTCGATCTTGACCGTGTAATCGCGCTCGTCGTTGGTCGTCACGTAGGCGGCGGCCACCCGTTGCTCAAACGCCGGATCGACCGCAATTTCGTAGAAGACCTCAACTTCGCCGCTCGCACCGGTCACCCGTGTCCACAGGATCACGGAGTCGGGCAATGGGTCGCCCGAGGCGACCCCGTGTTGAAACAGGTCCTTTGGGCCAGGATCGCCGTCGTACTCGTAGTTGGGCAGGCCATCGCCGCCGGTCTCACTGTCCGATTCAGAGTCGGTACCGACGTCCGAGGCCGACTCGGAATCGCCCGTGTTGTCGCCGCAACCGGTCACCAAGGTGACCACACCAATCTGCCCAGCTCGTCGAATCAGTTCACGTCGCGTAATCGTCATGGTTGACTTGAGTGTAAGCGGCTGGGCGCTACCGCGATATTCTCAAATCCGGGGCGAAGCTCACGCCAGTGACACCGCTGTAACCAAATTGACAACTTCTATGCACATACATTTTTTCCAAACTGGGGCGGGAGCCGGGGTCGCGCATGAGCGACCATCCAAGAATGTAAAGAAATGGTCAAAACAGCTGAAATTGTTGGGTTTTGGCAATGCCCCGGAGGGGTTTTGCAAGCCCATCGTAACCCAAGCGAAAACATGGGTTAGCTCACAGATTTCTTGTGGGGCTCGGTCGTCTGTGGTGGGGAATGCGAACACAGGCCCTGGACGGCCTGCTCAACCACAGGAGATTTCAAATGACCCACGCAGCATGCACCCCCACACGGACGTTCCTCGGCTCGCGCAACGAGGAGTCCGCTCTCTTCTCGATGTCCTCGCTTCGCGCCCGTGTCGTCGGCGGAGCGGCTGCCCAGCCGGGCGAAAGCTCTGGCTATGTCGACGTGACCGAGCTGATGGCCGATGCGGCCACATCCCAGGCCACGCGCACCTCAGCTGCCTACACATTGATCGGCGCCCCGGTTGCTGCCGACGACCTTCCGCAAACTGAGACTAAGGGTTTTCTCCAGGCGATTGTCGGCGTGTTGGCCCTGGGTATCGCGTCGATGGCAGCCCACATCAGCTGGGACCGTCTGCCGAGTACACCTCCGCCAGCGAAGTCGATGGTGGTCATCACCGGACCGCAGGCCGACGACTACGAAACCCGCTCGGTGCCAGACGCCCCCGAGACGCACGAGGACGACGACGACGACACCGTGCTGTTCGACGACAGCGAACAGCCGAAGACGAGCCGAAAGGCCCGGAGCAAGCGCAAGCAGGTGAAGCGTTCGGCCAAGTCCAAGCGGCCGTCGCCGCCCAAGGCTCCGGTTGAGGCCAAGCCCGAGCCTGAGCCCAAGCCCGCGCCCAAGACCAAGCAACTGCCGAAATCGATGTCGGTCGAATGCCTGCTCAACCCCGACGAGTGTCGTGAACCGGAGACCAAGTCCAAGGCCAAGCCGCAAAAGCCCGCTGCCGATGAACTGCCGCACAAGCTGACACTGGCGCAACTCAAGCAGGGTACCTCGGCCACGAAAAAGGCCGCACAGCGGGTGTGCTCGAGTCTCGCCGACCCCGGGACAAAGTTGCAGGTCAAACTATCGATCACCGGAAAAACCGGTTCGGTCGTCAAGGCCCACGCTTTGGGAAGCGCCGCCGGTACGCAACTCGGCACCTGTGTGGCCAAGGAGCTGGCCGCCTCGACCTTCCCCAAGGTCGCCGCCCCGCAACAGGGCACGGTTGTGACCATCCGCTTCTAAACCCAACTCCACCCCGGGAGCCGAGCCGGCGCAGGCTCGGCTCCATTTATTTGGGCCAGCCAAAAGTGACCGCTGAACGAATCTCTATGTAGGTACATTGAGGTTAAACAAAAAAGGGAGCTGATGCCCCCTTTTGTCGCCCACGTGCCAACCGACTACGCAGCGCCGAGCTGATGCACCACGCTCCAGCCCAATTCAAATGTCATGAGGGCGACACCACCCGGACGATGGACTGTGACATCGAGGGTCACGTAGTCAGTGCCCTGCCCGGCCTTGCTGCAAAACCGGACGGATGCGGCCGCGGCGAGAGGTTCGCCGACCATCGGCGAGCTGAGCACCCGAACATGGCTGACCGCATGTTCCTCAATCAAAAGACCACAGGCGCTGTCACATCCCTGCAACATCGCTACTGCGCGTCCAACAACCACATCGGGCGGGCAGACAAGGCCCCACGGGACGGCACTGCCACCGCCCACATTTGAAGCTGTCGACAACTGTTCTTCGCAGCAACCGAGAACGTTGCCCAAAAAGCTTCGCTCCACATGCGCATTGAGATCGGCGCGGGTTACCTGAAAGTCGTTGGTCGTCAAGACCTGGCCGATGCGGAACGATCCGAGATCACCTGTCACCATGGTTTTAGCCTCCTTCTTTGTTTTGCCCGCAAACCAGCAAAAATGCACGTGGAATTACTGTAAATGCAAAAAATTGGCTGGTTAGAGACCTCTGTGCACATTCAAAACATAACTATTTGAATTTAAAGATAAAAAATGTTAATTTCTTTTCCTGTACAACAAAATTTTTCCTTGTTTCACCCTCGCGTTTCCCATCTAATCGACAGATTTGCTGTGATTTCGAGATCTCTCTGAGATCCTCTCACTTGCTTGTAGACACAATTATGTTCCTGTTCTGTGAAGCTGGTTTCACACAACAGCTGCAACACTCGTGGGTTCCAACCGATACCAGTTGCATGCTCCTGCAACGACCGCGTAGATGGATCCGCGAGCAACTCGACTCCCTTGTTGAGTTTTGGTGGCCCCCAACCTGTCTCGGCTGTGGCTGTGTGCTCGCCGCTCACCCCGCCGACGATGTGTTCGTTTGTACAGGTTGTCGCTTCGACCTGTCCCCTTTGCCACCTGAGTTTGAGTTCGAATCTGGCATTTGGGCCACCCAGGGCTACGACGGTCCGGTAGCCCGCGCCGCCCGGGGGCTCAAGTTCCACGGACGCACGGAGCTTGCGGGGAGTTTGGCGCTCTTACTGGCACAATCCCGGGTTTGGGACGGCAATTGGACGGCCGTGGTGCCGGTCCCACTACATCGGGTCCGCCTGCTGCGTCGGGGCTACAACCAGGCCGAGTTGCTCGCTCGCTGGGCCGTTCGCCAGTTGCGCAAACGCGGACATAACATTGCGCTTGCACCGCGATTACTGCGACGCACGCGAGCGACTTTGCCCCAAACTGAGATTGCCGCCCGTGATCGCTTCTCGAACGTGAACGGCGCATTCGATGTTCCCAAGCGCCATGCTCACTTGGTGCAAAACGCGCGGATTGTTGTTGTCGACGATGTCACGACGACAGGGGCGACCTTGCAAGCCTGCCGCCAGGCGCTCGAGCAAGCCGGCGCCGCGGCGACTTGCGGGCTTGCCCTCGCAAGAGCTCTCCCGTAGCTTCGCCGATCCCGTGGCCAACTCGAACAAAGCCAAACGCAAGCGGATCACCAACGGACATGTGTTCGTCAAAAACCGCCGAGCATCCCACGAGTACCACATCCGTGAGCGACTCGAGGCGGGCATCTCGTTGGTTGGCAGCGAAGTCAAATCGATCCGCGACGGGCGTTGCAGTTTGGCCGAGGCGTTTTGCCAGTTTCACCAGGGTGAGCTGTTTTTGTTGCAGGCACATATTGCCGAGTACACCCAGGCCCACAGTCGCAACCACGTGCCCCTGCGCCGGCGAAAGTTGCTGATGCACCGACGTGAGCTCGACCGTCTCCAAGATGCGATCCAGCAAAAGGGCATGACGCTGATCCCCCTCGCCCTCTATGCCAAGACTGGCCTGATCAAACTCGAACTCGGGCTTTGCCAGGGCAAGCAGCTTCACGACAAACGGGCCACAATAAAAGAACGCGAGCAAAAACGGGAGATGGATCGGGCGATCCGCGAAGCACGGCGCTGATGTCTGACGGCGACAAGCAAGCCCACGTACGAGGAGGAGGCCGTGCTGTTGAGTCCGGTGGCCCGGCGTTGAAACGCCTCGATGCCCTGCTCGCGGACGCCAAGAATGGACGCCTCAGCCGCGACGAATGCCACGAACTCGTTGCATTGTCACAGTTCTTTCCCGGCCGCCGACGGGCGATTGCCTCTGTGCTGGGCCGCCAGTGTTCGGCCGCCGCCGTCGATGCCCTGTTGATGTTGCCCGCCGACTTGCCCGGGGTTGTCGAAGGCCTGTACCGCGCACTCGCCCACGGGGTGACACGCAGTTTTGAGACACCTGATCACCATGCCCCACAGTTGATCGCCCTGGTATTTCGGCGCTCACGAGCCCGCCAGTTTGCGACCTATCTACACCGGGCAATGGCGCTTGACGGCGCGTTTGAACAGCTTGAACACGACGGCCAACTGAGTTTTCGGATCGCCCTGCGACCACAACGTGCTGCCGCACGCACACCTGGTGAACTTGGCCCTCCTCTACCCGGGTTCGCCTGCCCGCCCGACAAACTGGCGCACTACGCTGGCGAATTTCAGTGGCTCCACCGGCGGTTGGCCAAGCTGCGCCACAGCGAGCTGTGGATCAACGGCTGGTCGTTTACCGGCACTGCGCCGCACAGGCTGTCACCCGCCGTTCAGGAACACCTCGTGCGGGCCTTTTTTGATTCGCTGCAAACATCCGTGCATATTCACTAAACCACCCGCGATCGATCACGAGAACGAACCTGTGAACGAGCTGTTTGACCGCCTCCTGCTCCACCTTCGCTCCGGCGTAGGTGTGGTCGCGTTGACGACCGACGACGAGAGCCGTGCTGTCGAGCTGCTCGAACGGGTCGGTGCGACCCTCGAATGGCCTGTGCACACCTGGAGTGCCGCAACCGGAGTTGACCTCGATGGCCAGTTGCAACCGCTGTCGCGGGTGTTGCTCGAGCTCGGTCGTTCACGTGAACCTGGCCTGTGGCTGTTGCTCGACGCGGATGCCCCCCAACTCGACCCGCTCACCCAGCGAGCCGCACGCGAGCTGGCCCAGCGCAGTCGCGGACCCGTGGTGGTCACGCTCGGCCCTGCCCGCGGCGCACTCACACAGCTACCCGAGGTCGTGAGCGAGTACCTCCCGCGGCCCGACGCCGAAGAATTTGCAGATACACTCTCTCTTGAACTCGAAGCCCACGACAGCAGCCACGAACTTGCACGCCAGCTTCCACAACTTGTCGAAGCCGCGCGTGGCCTGACCTCAGCGGCCGGTGTTCGCCTGCTGCGACAGGGTCTGCACGCAACCGCGGGCGACCGGGCAGGCTTGGCCCCGTGGATGCAGGCCAACAAATTTCGGATGTTGGGCGACGAGCCTGCCCTCGTTCCCGTTGCCGAACTACCTGCCCGCCACCTCGGGGGTCTATGTGCATACAAGCAATGGTTGGGCCGTCGTGCCCGCGCGCTCGAACCAGGCGCCCGGGCTGTCGGCATTCCCGGCCCGCGCGGTGCCCTGCTGATCGGCGTGCAGGGTTGTGGCAAGAGCCTCGCCGCCCGGGCGACCGCATCGTTGCTCGGCCTCCCGCTGTACCGCCTCGACCCCGGACGACTGTTTGAAAGTTCTGTCGGCGCCAGCGAGGACAACCTTCGGCGGGTGCTTGTCGACGCCGAACGCCTCGCCCCGATGGTGATGTGGGTCGACGAAATCGACAAGAGTTTGGCCGGGAGCGATGGTTCGCGCAGCGACGCGGGCACGACTTCGCGGGTCGTCAGCAACCTGTTGACCTGGCTGCAAGAGCGCGAGCGTCCGGTGTTTGTGGTGATGACAGCCAACGACATCACCCGGCTACCGCCCGAACTCATCCGCCGCGGTCGTCTCGACGAGCTGTTTTTTGTCGACCTTCCCCAGGCTGCGGCCCGCCGCGACATCCTCGAAGTTCATCTCACCACCATCCCGCGCGACAACCTTGGCCAGCCACCACCCCTAGCCGACCCCGAGCAGGCATTTTATGCGCTCGCACAGCAGGCCGAGGGCTATTCGGGCGCGGAGTTGGCCGCGGCTTTGGTCGAGGCCCGAATCGATGCCTATACAGAAAGTCGGCCGCTGGCTGCCGCCGACTTTGCCCGCGCTTTAGCTGCTTGCATTCCGCTGAGCCGTACCCGGGCGGAGGATATCGCCGCCCTACGTGCGTGGGCTGCTGACCGCGCCCGCCCGGCATAGCCAAACTCGAAGGCCTGCACAATATGTACAGGCAATTGAATTTGCATGCTTCGCGGGGTCGCCCCTATCCCGCTCGGGTCACTTCGCAGCGAGCACCCGGACAGGTTGGCGCCGCCGTATTGTGGATGATCTCGCCCAACGCCCGCGGGGTAGCCAACCCGAGTGCGGCCGATAGCCGTAGGCGATTGCTCGAGACCAGTAGGCAAAAGCGTTTGACCACGCCAACGAGCCCTGCCTTGGCCAAACGCAGGGCCCACGGGCGCCCGTTTTCGAGGGCCCACAGGCACATCATCCAAGCGGCACCACCGGTGTACACGGCACCGGTGTCGGCGACGACAACGATCTCCTTGCCCGGCTCGTAGCGTTCGATACCCATAAACATCTGTCCCAGACCCGGTGTGTGTAGCGGGACAAAGTGTAGTGGCACCAACATCGGTTGGCGTGACAGCCATTGACGACAGCGAACACAGAGACCGCACTCGCTGTCGTAAAGGACATATAGGGCTGAGATTGCCACCTCAGGCACCCTGTCCCCGGGCAACCATCTCGCGGTAGGGCACCGGAGCAGGTTGCAGCAGTCCTGTCGGGTTGACCGGCGGCGGCTCGTCGAGCAGGCGGGCCCGCTTGCGCATCCGGCTAAACACAAACATGTTGAAAAAGTGCATGGCACCGAGTGTGAGCAGGACAGTCCCAATCTTGGGGCTGAGCACCTCAAACAACCCCTGCACGCTCTCAGGTTCGTAGTAATCGTGGACGTTGAGGGTCACAAACCCGATGTTGATGAGATAGAAGCCGACCACCAGTAGGTGGTTGACCGAGTCGGCGAGCTCCTCCTCGCCGCGAAAGGCACTCACCAAAAACACGCGTCCGTTGCGGTGAAGCGTGCGGGCAACCCAAATCGTGAGGGCGATGCTGATCAACAGGTACAGGATGTAGCCGATGACGACGATGCTCATTTCCATTCTCCTTTTTCTTATCTATCCGATTGTTTCAGAATTTTCTGAAACTTTTGTTCAAAATTTTTTGTGGTGACCTATTCGCTACGCCAGCAACTTGACCAATGCCGGGATCACCCGGCTGCGCTCAGACGCGGCAAGCCGCTCCATCAACGAGGCTGCGAGCCCTACGAATTCGGCGAGTTTTTGCATCTGCTTGTGAAATGCCTTGCCCTGTTTGGTCCGCATGCTCGCGGTCAACTGCACACAGTCACGCAGTAGGTTGAGCGCGGGCTCAACCTCGCGGCGCTTGCGTTCGCGGGCGACCGTACAAAAGATTGTCCATACATCTTTTTCGGCCTCAAAGTACTCGCGTCGCTCACCCCGGCGGTGACGCTTGTAGACCAGGCCCCACCCCACGAGCTCGCGAAGGTTGGTATTGGCGTTGCCGCGACTAATGTGCAGGGCGTCCATGACCTCGTCGGTCGACAGTGATTCGTCGCTCATCAGCAACAACGCATGGATCTGCGCCATCGTGCGGGGGATGCCCCAGGCTGAGCCAAAGGTGCCCCACTGGCCAATAAAGCGCTCGCGGATCTGCGCGAGTTGTTGAACTTCTGTCGCCATCTTCTTGATTTTCAGAATCTACTGAAAGAACGATAGTGTCAAGAGATTCATTCAATCTCGTGGCGTTTTGTTAACAACCCCACAAGCAGCTTACTTTATTTGCTTTTTCCCGAGACCTCGGCCACGCGAGCTACATTTCAGGGGGGTCGCAGCCGGTTTCGCGTTGCAGAGCATCGCGGTATTCGGCGATCTCCCGCTCGATATCCGCACTGCTACCTCCGCGCGCCTGCGTCAGTTCGGTCGCCACCTGCCGAGCAACCCGCGCACCCTGCTGATGGTCGGTGAGCGCGAGCGGTAGTCTGCGCCGGAGAATGTCGCGGATGCATGTACACCCTTCGTGGGTGATCGCGCGCCGAACCTCGACCCAACGGTAGGGCAAGTCCTGTACAAGACGCTCCCCGAGCTGCGAATCGCGTTCGACTTGGCGGGCGAGTTCTCGAGCCTCGGGCCCGTGGCGGTTGACGAGGTCGGCAAGCACCGGGTTTTTGAGCTCCTCGGCGGTCAGCGGCTCCCCGGCCACAAGGGCGAATCGATGGGTCTCGCACCGGCCGCGCTTGCGACCCAGGCGTCGCATCACCAAGTCGACCGCCTCCTGGGCCATGGCTCGGTAGGTCGTCAACTTGCCACCGACGACCGCGAGGATCCCCGCCGCATTTTCGACGACTCGATGCTTGCGCGATAACTCAACTGTGCCCCCGGAAGCGGCTTTTTTTTGGCTGCGAACCGAACGCACCAGCGGGCGAACACCCGACCAGCTGCTCACCAGGCGTTGGTCAGAAAGATCGACCGAAGGCAGTAACCGACCGATCAGGCGGTACAGCTGTTGGCGATCGTCGGCCGTGACCGAACTGTCGGCCGGGTCTCCCTCGTAGGCGGTGTCGGTGGTACCGAGATAGGTGCGTGTGCCCCAGGGAATCACAAACAGGATCCGCCGCTCGTTGGGCACCTGGATCACCAACGGCTGACGCACCGGGACATCGTCGGCCCGCATGACCACGTGGATCCCCCGCGACAGCGACAACAGGCGTTTGCCGACATCGCCGAGCAAACGCTCACTGGTCCAGGGCCCAGCTGCGACGATGATCTGTTGGGCGAACACACGGGTTTCATCACGCAGGTAGGCGACCTGCAGGTCCCGCTCACCCACGGTTTCACGGGCGAGGCGAACCACGGGGGCATAGGTGAGGACCTCGGCTCCGTACCGGCGGGCGCTTTGTAGGGTCGTGAGTGTGAGTCGAGCATCATCGGTCACCCCGTCTTCGTACGAAACGGCACCCGAGAGACCTTCGGCGGCCAGCAACGGTTCGCGCTCGCGGCAGGCCTTGGGCCCGAGGGTCTGGTGCCCACGACTCTGGTAGAGGCTGAGCGCATCGTAGAGCGAGAGCCCGATCCGCAACTTCCACAGCGGGAGGCGATCGCCGCGATAGGCCGGAAATAAAAACTGCGCGGGGGTCACCAGGTGAGGCGCGATGTTCTTGAGGCGATGCCGCTCGCGCAGCGCTTCGTAGACCAGCCCGATCTGCCCCTGCTCGAGGTAGCGAACACCCCCGTGGATCAGCCGACTCGAGCGGGAGCTCGTGCCAAACGCAATATCGTTGGCATCGAGGACCAGCACGCGAAGACCTCGCATTGCCGCATCCCGCGCGATCCCTGCCCCGGTGATACCCGCCCCGACAACAACTAGATCCCAGGGCTCGTCGGGATCGCTGTCGCGCACGCGAGAGGCCAGGGACACAGTTTCTGCGGGTCCCCAGGTCGGCAGCGGCGGCTGATTATCGGCGCTTGTTTTGTTGCGTCTTGCGAGAGGCAGTGGTGACACTGGTATAAGCCTACCGCGAACTGGAGTCTGCGATGGCGTCGTTCACCCTTCACATCCAATATGTCGACCGCCCGGCGGAAACCCGGACGTTTACCCAACCCCGCCTCACGATCGGCCGCGAGAGCGGCGACATCATTCTGCGCGACAGCCAAGTCTCGGGCGAGCACGCGGAGATCATCTTTGGCGATGCCGGCCTGCAGTATGTCGATGTCGGCTCGACCAACGGGTCGTTCACACCAGATGGTCGGCGGATCGCCAAGCTCAACCTGACCGCCGGTGCGTCGGTTCGTGTCGGCAACTCGCTGATCACGGTTCGCGATCTGCAACTCGATCGAGCAGCGCGCAAGGGCGGCACCCTGATCGCTGCTCCGGGTTCGATACCGGGGTTGCTCGGGCGTCCAGGTTCGGTCCCGCCGACAACGCCTCCTGCGATGGGACAAACCAAGACCCCGCCGGCAGGTGCCCAACCAGATCCCTATGCGGCCACGAGCTTCATGCCGCAGGTCGACCCGGACAAACTCAACGCCGAACAGGCGCCCACCGAAAACGATGCACCTACAACTGAACCAGCACAGGCCAGCGAAGCACCTTCGGCCGGCGCCCAGTTGCAACAGGGTGTTTCACAAATCGGTCAGGAGCTGGCCAACGCGGCCGCGGCCCAGGGCATCACCGGCGACGACCTCAAAGCTAGCTTTCGCGACGCCTGGGCACTCGTCGGGCCCGTCCTCGTACCGGCCTCGCTGATGGTTGCCGCCATCGAAGTCCCGGCGACACTGGCCGCCCTCGTACTTGGTTGGATCCCCGCGATCGGTGGGGTGCTGGCCGCGCTCATCAACCTCGCCGCCGGGATCGCGATGATCCTTGTCGGCATCGCGGTCACCCGGTTTTTGCTCAATCAACGCCTCGGTCAGGCGAGCGATTGGCTCCCCACCCTGAAATACGAACTCACGGCCGAGCGCGCCAAGGCGGTGCTCCCAAGCATGATTGTCGCGGGCCTGATCGCCGGCATCGCGTCGATCTTTTTGGTGGTGCCGGGGATTTTGGTCGGCTGCTTCATCGGCCCGATCTTCCTGCTCGAAGACAAGAAGATGGTCGACATCAACGGCCGCAACTTCGAGTTGGTCAAACACGAGATGGTCCCGCTGATCGTCCGCTACCTCGTGCTGATTGTCGGGGCGGCAATCACAATTGCGATCCCGGTGTTCCTCGTCGGCTTTATCGACGGGCTTATCGGGCTCACCAGTGGGCCGCTCACGCAACTCACCATCGCGGTGCTGCTGTCGGTGTTCCTCCCGTTTGCGGTTTCGTTTTCGATCTCGCAGTACCTGCGCCTGCGCGGGAAGTACGAAGGGGCCCTGCCCGAGGCCGAGATGCGTGCCAAGCTGGCCTTTGCTGCCCCACAGCCGGCTGCTGCCGCCCCCCTGCCGCCACAAAACCAAGCCCCGCCCCCCGCGGCTGGGTAGCTTCCCTGATCACGATGGGCCGGGTTAACCTGCCGCTGAAGCGTGAGCCGGCCAGACGATACGCAAGTCTCGTTGCGGGGTACCAGTACCGGGAGCCGCGACAGCTGGGGCGAAGCGGAGAAACGCTCGTTTCGCGACAACCCGCGTTTCATCGAGTTTTGTGCCAACAAGCGTTTCACCATCCGCCGCCGTCTCGGCGCCGGGGGCATGGGTGTGGTCTACGAGGCCATCGACCACGAGCGCGATGAGCCGGTCGCACTGAAGACCATTTTGGGTGTGAGCCCAAGCGCGATGTATCGGTTCAAGCGCGAGTTTCGGGCGCTCGCCGATGTCACCCACCCCAACCTGATCTGCCTTCACGACCTGTTTTCGGAGGGCGACCAGATGTTTTTTACGATGGAGTTCATCGACGGTGTCGATGTCGTCGAATACATCCGGACACCGGCCGATGGCGAGCCGCCAGACCAAGCCCGCGCCTGTCTACTCGACCGCTTGCGCGAGTGCTTGCGACAACTTGCGATGGCCGTCGGGGCGATTCATGCCGCCCGCAAACTCCACCGCGATATCAAACCATCCAATGTGTTGGTGACCAAACAGGGGCGCTTGGTCGTCCTCGACTTTGGCCTGGTGTCGGAGTCGGTCAACCAAACCCTGCGCAGCTCGAACGCCGGCAACCTGGTCGGAACGCCAGCTTACGTGTCACCCGAACAGGCCAGCGGCGATGCTGCGTCTGAGGCCAGCGATTGGTACGCGGTTGGGGTCATTGCCTATATCGGCCTGGCCGGGCGACTGCCGTTTCGCGGCAAGGGCCTGACAATGCTGCTGGCCAAGCAAGAGCGCGACCCAACCCTCCCCTCAGAAGTCACCGACGAAGAGGTCCCCGAGGATCTGCAAAACCTGTGCATGGATCTGCTCAGCCGTGACCCGGCCAAGCGACCGCGACTCGAATCTGTGTTGGCCCGCCTAGGCGATGCTCCCCGCTCCAACAGGTTGGGCCCCAGCCATAACCGCGAAACCTCGAACCACGATCGCCGGCTGTTTATCGGCCGCGAACTGCACCTGCGCCAACTCGAGGATGCTTTCAACGCGACCCATCGCGGACGCGCCGTGTTGGTCCATGTCTACGGGCGCTCGGGCATGGGCAAGACAGCGCTGGTCCAACACTTTTTAGGGGCGCTGCGCCGCTCAGATGGCGCCGTGATCCTGACCGGGCGTTGCTACGAGCGGGAGTCGGTCTCGTTTAAGGCGCTCGACAGCCTGGTCGATGCCCTGTGCCAATATCTCGTGCGCCTGCCCGATGCGCGGGCGGCCGAGTTGATGCCCCGCGACATCCTCGCGCTGGCCCGGGTGTTTCCCGTGCTCCAACGCGTGGGTGCGGTCGCCGATGCCCCCCGCCGTGCGGCCGAGATTCCCGACCCACGCGAGCTGCGGCGACGGGCGTTTGCCGCCCTCAAAGAACTGCTCGCGCGGATGGCCGATCGCCGGCCGCTGGTCCTGCACATCGATGACTTGCAATGGGGCGACCGCGACAGTGCGGCCCTGCTCGCCGAACTTTTGGCCCCACCCGACGCCCCGGCGCTGTTACTGATCGCCAGTTACCGCAGCGAGTACGCCCAGTCCGCCCCGGTGCTCCAGTCGTTACGTGAACATACACGTAAAGACATCGACTTTCGCGGCCTCGAAGTTGGGCCGATGCCCGTGGCCGAAGCCTGCGACCTCGCACTTGCCCTGATGACACACACCGATTCGGGGACCCGTGCGCGCGCCCGCCAAATCGCCAGGGAGTCCCAGGGAAGCCCGCTGTTTGTCAGCGAGCTCGCCCGCTTTGCCGAGGCCATCGAAGTCGATCGACGCAGTGAAAAACCCGGGGCCGATATTCTCCTCGATCAGGTTTTGAAGGCCCGGCTCGCCAACCTCACAGCCGAGGCCCGGCATCTGCTCGAGTTGATCGCAGTTGCCGGTAGCCCCCTGCACGAACGCCTGTTGAGTGCGGCCGCCGGTCTCCCGGGCGACACCCGCCAAAGCCTCGCCCTGCTGCGGGGCGAGCACCTGATCCGTACACATACCGACGACGACGGCCACACGGTCGAGACCTATCACGACCGGATCCGCGAGTTTGTGCTGTCGCGGCTCAGCGGCGATACCCGGCGGGAGCACCATCGAAAACTTGCATTTGCAATGGAAACCCTCGGGGGTTCCGACTCCGACACCCTCGCGGTTCACTTTCGCGAGGCCGGTGAGTGGGAGCGGGCCGGTGAATATGCACAGACCGCTGCCGACCAGGCTGCGGCAGCCCTCGCCTTTGACCGCGCAGCCCGGCTTTATCGCCTGGCTCTCGAGTTCAAACCCCACAGCGACCCCGGAATTGTCGCCCTCAAGTGCAAGCTGGCGAACGCCCTGGCCAATGCCGGTCGCGGCGGGCGGGCGGCCCGGATTTTTTTGGAGGCATCGGAACTCAGCGAGCCGGCCCAGGCCCTCGACCTGCGTCGGCGGGCGGCCGAGCAACTGCTGCGCGCGGGTCACTACGCCGAAGGTCTCGCCAACATGCGTACGGTGGTCGCCGATGCCGGGCTATCGTTTCCCGACTCGCCAAGGCGGGCGCTGACCTACCTCGCCTATGAGCGCACGCGCCTGCGCCTGCGTGGGCTCAACTTCCGGGCCCGCTCGCCGGGGCATATTCCCGAACAGGAACGGACCCGGATGAACGTCTGCCGCTCGGTTGTCAGCGGCCTTTCATCCCTCGATCCACTTGCCGCCTCGGTGTTCCACGCTCGCCACCTCGCCACGGCCCTGCGCTGTGGCGACGCATTCGAGGCCGCGTGTGCGATGGCAACCGAAGTAGCCTTCCTCTCCGTCCAAGGTGAAAAAACCCGGGAACGCACCGAGCGGGTGGCGACCGCGGCCCAGGCCCTGGTGCAGCAGGTGTCGAGTTCGGCCTATCCCCGCGGGCTGTTGTCGCTCAGCCGTGGAATCGCGGCGTTTCACCTCGGGCGCTGGCAGGAGTGCCAAAATCACATCAAGCGTTCCGAGGAAATCCTACGAACCGAGTGCGTCGGTGCGAGCTACGAAATCACCATCGGCCGGGCGTTTTGTCTGGTCGCCATGACCCACACCGGGCAGCTGCGAAAACTCGAAGACCGGGCCACCTCCTACCTCCACGACGCCAGTGAACGCGACAACCTGTGGGCCGACACGGCCCTGCGAGCAGGTCCCCAAAACCTTCGTTGGCTGGCGGCCGACAACGTCGAGCAGGCGACCGCCGAACTCATCCGCGTAGGCAAACGCTGGCCCGAGGGGGGATTTGCGTTGCAGCGGTGGTGGACATTTATCGCCAAGGTCCACATCGACCTGTACCGCGGCGAATGTGCCGAGGCCTGGGGACGTTTGGCCAGTCGCTGGTCGGATGTCACCCAGGGGTTTACCTCGTCGTCCCAGTGGTTTCGCGTGACCATGGTCCATTTACGTGCATGTGCAGCTTTATCGCGAATCGTCGGCGAGGGCAGTGCCCGCGAGCGCGCCGGCCTGTTGCGTTCGGTCGATGTCGACATGCGCCAGCTCCAACGCGAAAAAGCCCTGTGGGCGCGACCCCTGGCCGACCTCGTGCTCGCGGGCCTGCAGGCCGTCAGTGGCGAGACCGGCCTCGCAATCCGCCACCTACAGACCGCCGAGCAGGGGTTTTTAGCCGTCGACATGGCTCTGCACGCAGCCGTCGCGCGCATGCGTTGCGGCCAATTAATGGCAGGGGAGCGCGGCGAGGAACGACGGGCCCGCGGGTCGGCTTACCTCACCGAGCAGGGAGTCCGCGACATCGACAAGATGGCGGCACTTATCGCCCCCGGCTTTCGCCTGTAATTGGTGCGCTCCCGGAGCATGACGGCCCCAGTGAAATCCGGTAGTCTCGCGCCATGCCGGCCGCCCGTGCAACCCGCTTCCTCCCGATTCCTGACATCGTCAACGGCAAGGGCAACGCCGTGCGCAACCTGTGGGACCGCGTCCAAAAACTTCCCGGGGGTAAGGCTCTGTTCAGCCGCCTGATCGGCAAGATGGCTCCCTACTCCGGCACGATTCGCGCCCGTGTCCGCACCCTCCGGGCGGGTTATGCCGAGGTCGAGATGCGCGACCGCAGGTCCGTGCGCAACCACCTTCAGTGCATTCACGCGATCGCGTTGGTCAACCTCGCCGAGATTTGCGGCAACGTGGCGCTCGCCTACTCGATGCCCGACGACGCCCGATTTATCGTCGCCGGTCTCTCGATCGAATATCTCAAAAAGGCGCGCGGACGGATCACCGCGACCTGCGAAAGCCCAGTGCCCGAGACCTCGGCGCGCACCGAATTTCAGGTCCCCGTCAAGTTGCAAGATAGCTCCGGCGAAGTGGTGGCCACGGCGATCTTGCGCACGCTCGTGGGCCCAAAAAAACGGCGCGCCGCCGCCAACTGAGGCTCGACAAAAACATGCAACTACATTGAGTTGCATGTGTATACAAATTATCTCGCCGTCACGCCCGGGCACATGGCCAAATCTGCGCCATGTGCAAACGCGGCATTTGCGGGCATCTACGGGTGCGCAGGCCGGATCACACAGGGGACAAACTTTTCTCCACCCGTTTTGAAGTTGTCGATCCACTGAACCACCGAGACGCCAATTCGGGGCCCTCCCCCGGGGGCCCGTTCCCCCACGGGTGAGCTCCACCCCTGTGTACCTGTCCCAACACGCACCCAATTGTTGGGTCGCAGCTGCTCGCATGTCCGCTGTCGCATCCTCGATGCGCAGATGCGTGCAGCGTCGGGACAGTTACCGACCACGTGTTTGAGGACTCCAAACACCACAAAAAGTCACTTCTTCACCTGTGCATCCGCGTCGGTCCAACGGCGCATTGCAACCATCCTCTCCACCTTTTGTGCTAGGTTCGCCGCCATGCCTCGTCGATACAAATCTGCTTTCCTGTGTTCTACCTTGATGCTCGCCATGGTCCCCTCCATGGCCTCCGCTGCCCCCCTGTGGTTTGACAACGGAGCCTTCTCCGACCCCAACCCCAACGACCTCACGCATCACATCGAGCTTGAAGACATCGACAACGACGGTGATGTCGACCTCATCGTGGTCAACAACTCCGATGAGAACCTTGGCAACGCCGGGTCGATGCAGCTCAACCGCGTCTACCTCAACGACGGCGGCACGTTTACCGAAGATCCGACGGTCTTCCAGACCCCCGACAATGCCCGTGTCGTCAAGCTGCGCGATGTCAACGGCGACGGTAATGCCGACGTCGTTGCCGGCGCGACCTGGAGCGGCACCTCCTACATCATGTTTGGCGACGGCAACGGAGCCTTTGCCCCCGGTGGCTCCACTCCCGACAACATTCGTGTCGGCTCGCTCGACTTGGGTGACGTCGACGACGACGGTGACCTCGACATCGTCGTCAGTGACTACGGCAGCAAGGCCGAGCTCGGCGGGGTTGATGACCCCGGCGCACCACTTCAGCTGTGGCTCAACGACGGCTCGGGCAACTTCACAAACTCAGGCCTACTGCCCACCGACATGGGCTCGCACGTCGCCTACTCGTGGTCGGTCAACTTTGTCGATGTCGACAACGACTTCGACTTCGACATCGTCGCCTCCTCGGCCGGTGGTGGCACCGACACCCCACAAGATCTCGATACCTTCCCGCAAACCCGGATTTTCATCAACGACAACATGAGCTTCACCGAACTCGAGAATGCCGAGTTTGGGCCCCTCAAGATCTGTCGCGGCATCAGCTTTGTCGACTTCAACAACGACCTCTACCTCGACGCCTTTACCCTCCAAGACGGCGGTACGCTCAACGAAGAGGCTCGCCGCGACCGCGTGATGATGAACGACCCCGACAACGGCGGGGCATTCACCCACGACCCGATGTTCCTCAGCATCATGAACAACCCGCAGGCAGTGCATCGTGTTGCCCAGCTGATCGACGCCAACCACGACCGACTTCCCGACGTTGTGGTCGGAGGTGTCAAGGCGACGCTTGTTGACTCCTACGAGCTCCTGCTCAACAGCGGTGGCGACCTAGCCCTCGGCGACAAACCGTTTGAGCTCGACGAACTCGACTACATCACAGCCTCCGGTATCGCCGACCTCGACGGCGACTTCATCGATGACATCGTCGTCGGGCAGTTCAACACCGGCAACCTCAACTACGTCCTCACCGGTACCGACGAGCTTGGAGCCGACGCCGGTGCCCCGGTCATCGGTCATTGGGAGCAACTCGGTTCGGCCATGGTCGGCGAGACGGTCAGCATTCGCGCCCGTATCCACGACAACAAAAACCCGACCAAACCCCACGACTGGTTGCTCGAAGACGGCAAGCGCCTGATGCCATTCATTGAATATGCATTGGACCTGCCCAACCCGCCGACCGAGATGGAGTTTGATACCCTCTCGCAAAACGGCGAGACCACCCAGGTGCCGACTGAGTGGACCGGCGAGTACATGCACAAGGGCTCGTTTGAGGTCCCGCTCTCGCTCACCCTCGCCTACCGCTTTTGTGCCATCGACCACGCCGGCAACCGGGCCTGCTCCCCGCCCTACTGGCTCGATGTCGACCAAGCGGTCTGTGGCGACGCCATCCTGACTGAGCCGGAGGAGTGCGACGACCCCAACGACGACACCTGCATCGACTGCTTCATCTGCGGCAACGGCGTGTGCTCCGAGGGCGAAGAGAACTGCCCCGAGGACTGCAAAGAGTGTGGCAATGGCATCGTCGAAGAGCCCGATGAGGAGTGCGACGATCCCAACGACCCCAACTGCAACATGTGCCTCATCTGTGGCAACGGCATCTGCTCGCCCGGCGAGGAATGCCCCGAAGATTGCGGTACCTGTGGTGACGGCGTCGTCTCGGGTAACGAGGAGTGCGACGACCCCAACGACCCCAACTGCATCATGTGCTTCGTCTGTGGCAATGGTGTCTGCTCGGTCGGTGAGGAGCCCTACTGCCCCGAGGACTGCAACAACAACCCGGTTTGCGGCGACGGTGTCATCGAGCCGCCCGAGGAGTGCGACGATCCCAACGACACCAACTGCAACCTGTGCCAGGTTTGTGGCAACGGGATCTGCTCGATGATCGAGCAAGAAAACAACCTCTGCCCCGAGGACTGCGACATCGACGAGACCGCAGGACCCGGCACCGACACGGACATGTGTGACTCCGCTGGTGCCGACCCCGAAACCTGCCTCGACGACGACGGCTGCGGCTGTGTCACCGGCGACAACTACAACAGCGCCTGGTACTCGCTCGCCCTGCTCGGCTTGCTCGGCCTTCGCCGCCGGCGCAACTAAGCCAACAACGCAAATCTAAAAAAGGCACCCTTCGGGGTGCTTTTTTTTGTGCCACATCGATGCCGCTCGTCGGCTGCTGCATCCAAGCCCCCATAAATCATGTACACACAAATAGTCTTAAACCACACCCACGCTTAGCACGTGCGCGTGCCGGGCAAGGGCGCGCAAACAACATGTGCACACAATAAGATCAGGCTCAGCGGCTTGAGCCGCGCCGATAGGTCGTCTTGCGTTCGGCGTAGCGAGGTAGCACCAACGTAAATGTCGAGCCCACACCCGGCGCACTGTCGACTTCAACCGTCCCGCCCATGAGCTCCGTCAACCGGCGGGTGAGCGCGAGCCCGAGGCCGGTGCCGTCGTGCCGCCGCGTCGACGACGAATCAACCTGGGTAAACGGCTCAAACAGGGACGAAAGCATGTCTTCACCCACGCCAATTCCGGTGTCGCGCACCGACAGGCGCACGTACTCACCGGTCCCCTGCTGATAGTCTTCGCTCACCGAAACTTCGATCGAACCATCGCGGGTAAATTTACATGCATTATCAACTAGTGCGACGACACACTGGCGGACCTTGGCCCGGTCGGCGTACATCGTCCCTGCCCCGTCGAGTCCCCGCAGTTCCACCACGTTGTTGCCACGGGTGGCAGCTGCCCGCATGGTGTCGACAATCTCGGTCATGAACGCCGCGACCTCAAAGTTTTCGGGCTCTAGGGTCATACGGCCAGCCTCGACCCGCGACAGGTCGAGGACATCGTCGATAAGCCCGAGCAGGTGTCGCGACGACTGCAAAATCCGGTCTAAATCCTCGCAGTAGTTGTTGAGCCCGCGCTCGCGGGCATCCTCCTCGATCATTTCGGCGTAGCCGATGATGGCGTTGAGAGGGGTGCGCAACTCGTGGCTCATGTTGGCGACGAACTGGTTTTTAGCTTGGTTGGCAACCTCGGCCCGGTCGAGCGCCTCGGCGAGTTGACGGTTTTTAGCCGCAACCTGCTCGGTGTAATGCTTGAGCCGCTCGCGCGCCGTTTTGCGTTCGGTGATGTGCTCGGTAAACAGGATGATGCCACCTAGGTCGCCGTTGAGGTGACGCCACGGGTGGATCTCCCAGCGCAGCCACTGTGTCCGGCCGTCGCCGCGGCGAAACGGGTCTTCGGCCCGGCGAGCAACCTTGCCCTGCAGGCAACGACGGTGGATCATCCGCATGCGTTCGGAAGTCTCGGGAAAGACTTCGTAGTAGCTCCGCCCGACAATGTCCTGACCGGTGAGCCCGTAATCCCCGAGCCAGCGCCGGCTGACAAGCAAAAATCGCAGGCTCTCATCGAGCATCGCCACCGCAGCCGGTGTATGTTCAATGAAAAGGCGAAGTAGCCATTCACTCTGGTGCAGGGCAACTTCGGCCCGCCGGCCCTCAAACGTCTCGGTAACACTGAAGTCCTCGGCCCCGAGAAGGGTTGGATCGGCGATTTCATATACACCGAGTGCCTGACGCCGAAGCATGGCCTCCCACCGCTTTTGCTCGGTGATGTCGCGGGCAACTGCATAGATCTTGCCGCCGAACTTCTCGGTCGACCGCAGTAACCAATCGATCCAGCGGTTGGAACCATCGGCGCAGCGTACCCGTCCGCGAATGGTCGTTTGTCCAGCGGCACGCGCGAGGGTGGAGAGCCGCCGCTCGAGCGGAGCCCGGTCGCGTTCATGTACCAACTCCGTCAACAGCCGGCCGTACAGCTGCGCCTGCGGCAAACCGAGCATCTCGGCAAATCGGGTGTTGACACGTTCGATCAATCCCGCGGGCGACAACAGGCACAAGGGATCCGGCGAGAGGGAGAAAAAACCCTCCAGCGGTGCGGCAACCTGTCCCTCGTTGCTCATCCAGCGTATTCCCCTTCGACGATATCACTAACGCAGCAAGTCCGGGGTTGCGTCCCCGAGAATCAAAATTCTCCTGCCAGTTTTGCCAGCCCGAATCCTAGGTAATTTTCGCCCGAACGCACGGCCGGGGTTACTTGTAGAGGTGGTCTCGCAGCCGCACCGGGTCATCGGTCTCGATCCAGTCGACCCCGAGGCTGGCGAGACGATCACACTCAGCCAGTGTCTCGTCGTCTGTGAGTAGACGTTTTTCATAGGCGACATCCAGCGGAAACAGGGTGAAGGCCCCAATGGCTAATATCCCCTTGGCCCGCAGTGTTGAAATTGTGTCATCGTCGATAAGCACCCACTCGCTCGAAATCACCGAGCTGCTCACCATCCGCGCCACCTTGTTGGCCTCCATGATGGCGTTGAGCACACTTTCCGGCGAGTCATGCCCGGTCCGCTCGGCAAACCGGTCGCGCAGAACCGGCAGGCGTTCGACCCACTTTGAAATGGAGTCGAGTAATTCGTCGCAATAGGTAATCCCAGAGTGAAGCTCGGGAGTGGCTTTTTCAAGCGTGAGCAATTTGAAAAGATCAAACGAGACGACGATGACCGAATCATCCACGCCGAGGCGCTTGATCATCTCGCCGACCTGGGCCCCGACCTTGCGCCCAAACCAGCTCGGCGCCGGAGGCTTGAGCTCGACTTCAAGGGCTATCTGGCTGGCAAACTCCGAGAGCACCTCTTCCAGCAACGGAATCGGTTCTTCACGCTCGTAGTTCAGCACAACCCGGCGGCCGTTGATATCCTTGCCCATGTCGATGGTTTTTTGGATCCGCAGCTGCGACACCTGATCCCAGGTCATGTCCTGGAGCTTGCCCGGCACCCCCGTCAACCGCTCGGTATCTTCATCGTGAAACAACACCAACTTGCCGTCTTTGGTCCGCATCACGTCAAACTCAACGGCATCAAGGCCGAGCTCGACGGCGCGGCGGATACCGGCAGCCGTATTTTCCTGGTGGAGTAGCGGCACACCGCGATGGCCGACGACCAAGGGCTTTTGTTTCGGCTTCAAAAACGGGTTTTTAGACTGCATCCACGATAGGGTAGCGACGATTGCCGCGCGATCGGATGCCTTGCAGGTGCAAACTATCTCATGGCGAATTCCGCACTGACCTGTCGAAATAGACATGACTATTTAGCCAGTTAAACAAGGGGTGCGCGGCCCGTACAGCCGGCCCAATGCAGCGCGACCGTGCACCTGGAAAAACATGGTTCGCCCACACATCCCAGCAAGCGCCGGAAAAAACGCTGAATCCGACCATCGAGTGCGCCAGGTCCACCTCCGTGATAATTTGCAGCCATGACCTTGCTTACTGGCCCCGCTATCTCGAACCGCCGTTGGGGCCCGGCACTTCTCACCGCTGCGGCTGTGCTGTTGGCCTGCGGCGACATCGGCTCCAAACCGAGCGACACCCAGCCGGGGGAGCTCGGAAATGGCGACTTTATCTACCGGTGCCTGCAAACGATCGGCGGCGATGCGGCCTGTTTGGAGGGGACCGAGGCGCAGTTTCCCGACGCCATTGCGGCCGGCGGTGTGTTCGAGATGGAATATCGCTCCGACCCAGACTCAGACCTACAAGAGGGCATGCTCGCGGTGCGCCCGAGTTCGGCGGAGTTAGTCACCCGCACAGGAGATCGCTTCACGGCCCACGCTCCCGGCTACGCCGCGCTGTTGGCCCTCACCGGCGATTCGACAGTGGCCGACATCAAGCACATTCACATCGTCGCGCCAGCCCAGCTCGACATCGTTGAGTCGCTCACCCTACCTATCGACACGGTGTACATACAACAGGGTGAGGAACGCACGATTCACGTGCTCCCGCGCGATGTCGAGGGCAACTGGCTCGCCGGCTCGCTCGACTACGCATGGGTTTCGGGCGACCCCACACTTCTCCGCCTCAACTCGGCCGCCAACCAAGGTCGTGTTCAAATCGAAGGACTTGCGGAGGGTGAAACCACGATTGCGGTCAGCCTAGGTGAGCTCAGCCAGCAAATACCGGTGATTGTCGAACCCGCGACCGACCCGACAACTGGCTCGCAAACCGACTCAGACTCCGAGTCCGACTCAGACTCCGAAACCGACTCGAGCACGGATACCGACACAGACGCCAACACGGATACTGATACTGATACGGATACGGATACGGACACCGATACGGACACCGATACCGATACTGGCCTGGTTGGAGGTGCCGCATGAACGTCCGTTTGGCCTTCGCCATCCTCACCCTTGGCCTCGCAACTGCCTGCAGCCCGCGGTACGACCACACCACCCTCACGCTCGGGTCACCGGCACCGGTGCCTGTACAACTTTCGCCCGCACAAATCCAACTCCCGGCGGGGATTGCCGCGCTCGTGGTCGCCGAACCACAAAGCAGCAATGCCAACCTCTACGACGAGTATTACGAGGTCGAGCTTCGCAGCCAGGACCCGGGCGTACTAGATGTCTACCCCGGGCCACAGGAGCGCGAGTTTGTCCTCGTCGGTCTGCGTGAAGGCACGACCTGCGTCGAAGTTGTGATTCAGCGCGACGTCGCCGAGTGTATTGCCGCCACCGTCCGGGCGCCCGAGCAATAACCCCAAGATGGGGCACCTGTGTCCGCACCAAACCGGGTAAGGTGCGGGCACCCATGGCCTGTGAACACCTGCGGATCCACGAGCACGACGGCGTCCTGCAACTCATTCTCGACCGCCCAAACGCACGCAATGCCCTGAACCTTGCGATGTACCGGGCGTTGCGTGAGGCGTTGGTGCGAGCACAACACAGCGAAACCATCGCCTGTGTCGTGCTCACCGGCAGCCACGGCATGTTTACCGCGGGCAACGATATCCGCGACTTTCTCGACAACCCGCCGGAGAGCTTTGACCATCCGGCGGCCCGGTTTATCACCGCCCTGTCGCACTTTCCCAAACCGGTGCTAGCTGCAGTCGACGGCTACGCAGTCGGCATTGGCAGTTCGATGTTGCTCCACGTGGACCTTGTCTATGCAACTTCTAGGGCCCAGTTTCAGTTGCCATTTGTCGATCTTGGTGTCGTCCCCGAAGCCGGCTCGACCCTGCTCCTGCCGCGGCTTTGTGGCCATCCCAGGGCCGCCGAGCTGCTGTACTTCGGCGAGCGCTTCACAGCCCAGACCGCGGTCGAGGTCGGACTTGTCAATGCCATCGTGGCGCCGGACGAACTCGAAAGCCACGTCCTCGAGCGCGCGCGTACCTTGGCACAAAAACCCCGACAAGCCCTACTCACAACCAAACAACTGCTGCGTGAGCCAATCCGCAGGCAGCTCGACACTGTTGTCAAAAACGAGTTTGACCACGTCCGCGAGCTGTTGAAGTCCGACACCTGCCGCCGTATTTTGGCCAACTTCTTTGCCCGTCGCGGCAGCTCGGACGCCAGTTGATTGCAGCTGCATCTATCCTGTGGGCCATTGTCGCTGCCCCACACGCCAGCACGCACAGCCCTGCAAAAACACCAGCAGTGGATCCAGGCGCGCCCGCCCCCCAACATCCTCGGCAACACTCGCCCGAAGGTGGGGAGGACTCGACCACCGCAGTTCCGTCGCCCAGCTCGCAAACCCAAGTCACCAACAGGCCAAGCGCCAGCGACGTGCCAGCATCCGGGCTCTCACCAAGCGCCAACACCCCGCGTCAACCCCCCCAACGCAGCTCGTTTTGGGCCTGTGCCCCGCAAACGTCACCCTGCATGCGACCCCGCCCGGCAAGACTTCTGCTCGCGGCCACCGGTGCGGTCGCTGGCCTAGGCGGCGGCTCGTTGCTGCTCCTGACACTCGGCGACAGTCGCAATGGAGGTGACCCCGGAGGCATGTTGGTGGGTGCGGGTGCCATGGCAGTTGGCGGAGCCATTGTCGGTAGTTTGATTGCCCTCGTCAGCGGTGATCGACCTGGGCGCGCCGACCGTGTCCGGCCCTCGACCTTTGGCTTGGGATTTGACTTCCCGGGGCGTGCCTGGACCGACGAGTCTGACCCAGCTGCGCTGCGCATGGAGTTTGCTCCGACCTACTGGCTAGCGGACAACCGCGGCCGGCTCCGGCTCGTTGGACATGTCGGCGGGCCACTCGGTCTGCGCCAGGATGTCGACCCACGTCCGCAACTGGCCGAGCCTCAGCCTGGTCTTTCGGGCACATACCCGATCGGCCTGCGCGAGCGCCAACTATCCCTCGGGTTTGCCCTCGATACTGCGATCAACCTGCCCTACCCTGTCCTCCCGGCAAACCGTAGCAGCTACCTCGGCGCCGCCGAGTTTCGCTTCAAGCCCGAGGTTCAAATCCGCCGGCACAGTTATCAGCCAGGGACCGATAGGGCCGAGGTTGTCGAGCGAACGATGCTGCTACCGCTGACTTTTGGCATCCGTTGGCACCTGTCGCAGCGCCAGCGATTTACCGTCTACACCGGCCCGCGATTTGACTTTATTGCCGCCCGCGCCCCGGGAGAAACCAAGCTCTCGCGCGGGGGTGGGCTGCTCGGCATCTGGTACGGCGAGGCCTGGTACGACATCGATATTCCCCTGACGCGAGCGAGCGCCCGCCACCAACTCGTCGCCCAGCTCAGCCTGGGATATGTGCATAGTCATTTCGACGGCGATGGCTTTGATATCGGTCGAATCGTCGGTTTCTTCGGCCCGTACCGCATCGATTGGCATATGCGGTTTCGCCCGCAAAGCTGGCGTAAGGTTGCCCTACAGGCGAGCTTTGGCGCGGCCCTTGGCACCTCAACCACGATCTCCGCGCGCCTCGGGGTGGTGCTTCCGGGCCTCGGCAGCCGCCGACCAACCGCTGCTGTTGGGAGCTCACCATGAATGCTTCCTACGCCACTCTCGACAATCTTAAAACCCCTGGAGGAGGATCCGCGGTGCGGTACTCAGGCAAACTAATTGTATCAACACTTTTATTCGTCGGTGGCGATGCCGGGTGTGTGATGCCCGAGTGCAGTCAACCCAACTACACCGAACCTGAGTGCCGCGTCCGCCTCGAAAACGAAGTTGCCAGGGCCGCGCTGGGCTCGGGGTTTGAGGTCCGGTTTCAGCACCCGCAGGCGAACACAACAACGTCGTGGGATGCCCGCGGTGTGGTCCAAACACGCGGGGGAGCCATCACGGCGAGGATCGCTGGGCCCGGCGACTTTGCCATCAGTGTCGAGCGTACCCGGGATAATGCACCGATGCAGCTCACACTCTTACTCACCAACATCGCCCCGCAGGTGGTGGTGCAAGCGGGGCCAAACGAGCTGCTCAGCGACCTCGGATCGAGCCCAACACCGGGGCTTTCACGGACGGTCACACTCGATTTCACAACCGGCAACACCCAGTGGATCCGCGGCCAACTCCCCTGCCCCGAGCGCTTTCGCCTGGCGGTAACGGCCGACATCCAAACCGGGCGCGCCCAGCTTACGTCCATCCTCGAAGCGCTGAGCGAAGAATCGCTGCTGGCCGAGGCCGATGGCGAGCCCCTGCTCGGACTCGTGATCCTAGGCGACCTCAGCGAGTGGACCGACCCCGAGGAGTTCGATGACCTTGTCGATATATTTGCACAGGCATCAATTCCGATTGCGGTGACCCCCGGCAACCACGATGTTCTCGACAACTCGAGCTCACCGTTTCATCAGGCGTTTGGCCCGGGGAACCATGAGTTCTCGGTGTGCGGGGCAAAGGTTGTGCTGCTCGACTCCGGTAGCGGGGGACTTGCGCGCTCGGTTGAGGGGCGCCTCGACAGCCTGCTCGACCGCGGCGACAATCGGTTTTTGTTGGTCGGCACCCACTATCCGCCCTACCCCCATTTTTCGGGTGACGGCTGGACCCGCGAAGACCAATCCCAACACCTGATGGCTGCGTTTGCCACCCGGCAAGGCGACCTTTTGCTCGCCGGCCACAACCACGCCCTTGCCGACTTTCCGTTTCTCGAGGTCGCCGGGCGCACGATTCACGAAATCATCGTCGGCACCGGCGGAGCAGACCAGGGTGCTGGCCCTCCACGGTTTGGCTACCTTCGCCTAACATTTGATGATACAATTAATCAGTGTTTTGTCGAAGTACCGCCCCCAGGTGCCGCGGGCCCACTACACGCCCCACCCTCGCAGGGCATGCCCTACTGCGAGCCCTGAACGAGTCGGGTAATCGCCGCATCCATGTCAGCGACCACCGTGGGCCACGTGTAGCGCTCGATGGCTGAATGCGGGGTGCCGCCAACGAAATCCCACAACGGCTGCCCACGTACCTTGGCCGCGGCCAACTGCGTAAGTTCGGCGACCAACGCCTCGACACTCCCGTCGTAAAAACAGGCATGCCCCGCGAGTGTTTCGGGGTAGGCAAGCCGCTCAGGCACCACCGGCAAACACCCCCGCGCAACCGCTTCGAGCACCGCGATCCCAAAAAACTCATGGTCGGCGGTCGACACCACAACATCGGCCTGGGCGAGGACCTCGAGATAGTCCGCGCGGGATTTGGCAAATCCCCAGTTGGCCACCCATGGCCCGAGCCACTGACGAGCTTCGGCAAAAATCGGAGGCACCGCGCGAAACGTTTCGCCGAGCACCGACACCACAAACTCAGTTCCTTGCTCCTGCAACTGTTTGAGGGCGGCAAACAACCGCTCCGGCCCCTTATCGTGTTCCCAGCGGTGGGGCCAAACGATATGTAGGGGGCTATCTTGAGGTACCTGACCACCTTTAGTCAAGTCGAGACCAACATCGATCCCCGGGCTCAAGACCTCGGCACGCGCACGGATCTCGGCCACGCGGGGCGCCAAGTTGGGCTTGGGCATCCGCCGCAGGTAGCTCGCAAGTGCCGGTAAAAACGCATCGCGGTGATAGGCCGAGTTAAACCACACCGCGTCGGCGGCGAGACAACTCGTAAAATTTGTAAATGCAAATTGATAGTCGCGCTGTTGCCCGGGCGCCAGCGGATAGGTCAACTGGTTTTCATGAAAATAGACAACGCAGGCTACATCGCGCAACTGCGGGCACAGCCCCTTGAACTCGGCGAGGTTGAGCATATCGGTCGTCCACAGCACATCCCAACGCGCACCGTCCACAAACCGAGCCCGCACCTGCTCGGCAAAGGTCACCGCCGACTGCCGCATGCGATACTTAAAGTGGCGACCTGGCAGGGTCAACAGGTCGAATGTGTGCCGCGAGTGCTGTTGCCACCCGGCGATGAACTGGCGATGCGAACCGCTGTGAAACGGGTTGAGGGCGAGAATACGGCTAGAAGAGTTGTTCATACAACGAATCTGTGGTCAGCACAAAACACCATATGTGAGCAACTGTTGGCGCACCAGATAGCTTCGCCCAGGCTCGACCTGAATGCAACGAATCCCGCGCGTACGTGCGGGTGCGAGTGCCGATGCTTTGTCGTCGAGGTAGACGATTTGATCGGGTGCCACCCCGGCATGGTCGATGAGAGCCTCGACAAACTCGGGCGAGGGTTTTGTCTGGCCCACGTGGTCCGACCACACCTCGCTGTCAAACAGGTGACGAAACGGATAGCGCGCCTCGAGCCAGTCGACGCGCTCGCCAAAGTTGCCGGAAAAGACGACCAGCTGCGGTCTGCCACCACGCCGTCTAGACTTAACTTCAGATACAATATGTTGAAGCATGCCGACAGGCTGGTAGGCGGCAAACCACGCTGCCCGTACAGCCTCCGCATCCCAACCGTTGGGTACTTGGGTGGCCACCCACCGCCAAAACGCCGGCGCCGATAACCTACCGCATTTAAGCGCCTGAGCCTGGGGCGAGCGTAGGACCGGGTGAAGTTCGGGTGCCCGATGTAACAGCTGTGTCGAACCGTCGGTAAACAGCACGCCGCCAACATCGACCGCGACAACACGCACAGGCTTCACAGCACACCCGCCAGCCAAAAACCCAAAAATGTGCCAAGTGCATTGCCCAGCGCTCCGAGTAAGATCGCCGGCAAGACGAGTTCGTTGCGGCCGAGGCTTTGGGCCAGTGCCATCGCCGAGGTCCCGCCCCCGATATTTGCCTGGGAAGCAACCGCGGCCATCTCCGGGTCAAACCTGAGAATTCGCGCTGCAGAAAATGTACACACACCATTTACAACAATCGCGGTCGCGGCCCAAATCAACAGGGCCGGTCCGAGACTTGCCAGCCGTGGTAGGGCAGACAGGTCACAGTACACGCCGATAACCGCCAAAAACACAAGCACGGCGATCATCCCCAGGGAGTGCGCGTGGTCGACCCAGGGCTTCAACCGGCGCGGCAGCTGGGCCAAAGCCAGGGCGATGAGTGAGAGTACAATCATTGAAGGTACATCAAAACCGCGGACGGCAAGCCACGCCGAGACTTCGTCGGCCATCCACAGGCTCGCAAACCCAAGCCCGAGCAGCGCCCCGTAGTCTGCGAGCGAAACCTGGCGCACCCGTGAGACAAGCCCGGCAGCCGTGGGTTTGGACAATTTGCGAACCCGGGGCCAGCGAGGTGCCAACCACTTGGGCACGACGATGCCAACCACCATCCACAGCGCCGTGAGAATGTTGTCGATCGCCACGGTGCCCGCGTACAACACCCCGTCGTCCATCACCCGGTACTCAACGGCGACAGCGTTGAAATTGATCGAGCCTCCCGTGTAGGTCGCGGCCAACATGCCAGCGAGTGGCGAAACCTGGTCGCCAAACACACCTGCCCCACCGGACAGATACATGCCGATCACAACACCGAGCACCGTGGCCCCACTTCCGAGCAAGAACAACGCGAGCATGGGACCGCCGGCGCGGGCGAGCGCACGCAGGTCGACGGCGAGCAACAGCCAAAAAATCGCCAGCCGCGAGAGGGTCGCAAACACCCCTGCATAGATGCCGCGCGCGTTCCCTGGCTCGGTCCCCGTCGGTAGCAGCCCGAGGTTGGCCGCCGCGATCCCCAGCAAGATCACAAGCAGCGCGCTGCCTAGGTGGCGCAACTTTGTGTGCGCAACCAACCACTCACTTGCGACGACCAGCCCGCACAAACCGGCGAGCACGAACAACGGGTCGGTCGACAACACACCTCGAGGTATCACAATCCAGCGTAAGGCCGCTGCTGAGCCGATCGCAGTTGGCATGCCGACTTCACGCACAACCCTCGATGAAACAATTTTGACCGGTGCGAGTAACAGCGCTCATCGGCACGAGATGCCGCTTTTTCGCCCAGTCGCGGAAATTCCCAAAGCGCCCATAAACCTGGCTTGCCGCCCCCAAATTCGCCTCCTACAATGGGCCCCCGCGGGCGCTCCATCACCCCCCCGCGCCAACACCGATGAATTATGTAGACAGACTCGAGTCGTACATGCTTCGGATGGATCTCACCCACGAGCAGCTTCCGGGCACGGAGAACACGTGGGTTATCGATCCGGGAAATCCCCACCGATCCGCGATCGTCGTGCGCCTTGAAGATCCGATTGTGCTGTTCTCGGCACCGGTTTTCGAGTGCTCCGACACCACCCCCAAACGCGAAGAACTGTTTCAGTTGCTGCTCTCACTCAACGAAGAGCTGCTCTACGCATCGTACAGCCTCCGCGGCAACCAAATCGTCCTATCGGGCGCGTATCAGGTCGAGAACCTCGACTTCGGCGAGTTCCAAGCGATGCTCGACGACATGTCGCTGAGCCTCGACACACACCTCGGCAAACTCGATCCCTGGCGGCAAGCCGGCACCGCGAAGGAGGCAAACTAATGGGTCTTTTTGACAGAATCGGAAATCTGTTCCGCTCCAACGTCAACCACATGATCAGCGAGGCTGAGGATCCCGAGAAGATGCTCAACCAGGCGATCATCGATATGAAGAAGCAACTTGTAGATGCAAAAAAACAAGTTGCGGTGGCGATCGCCGACGAAAAACGCCTGCGCAAGCAGTATGACGCCGAGGCCCAAAAAACCACCGATTGGGAAAAGAAGGCCATGCTGGCCCTGCGAGCAGGCGATGAGAATCTCGCCAGGGCGGCTCTCGAGCGCAAAAAACAGCACGAGACCATCGCCGAAGAGCTCAAGGGCCAGTGGGAAAAGCAAAACGCCGCGTCGACCCAACTCAAGGGAGCCCTGCGCAACCTCGACTCCAAGATCGATGAGGCCAAACGCAAGCGCAACCTGCTGATCTCGCGGGCCAAACGGGCCGAAGCCCAGCGCACGATCAACAACACGCTGCAGGGGATCAACGCCACCAGTGCGTTCGACACATTTGACCGGATGTCGCAAAAAGTCGATGCACTCGAGGCTGAGGCCGAGGCGACCTATGAGCTGACGGCCGCCGGCCAAGATGCTGATTTGGACAGCCAGTTCAAGGCCCTCGCGGCAAGTAGCGGGGTCGATGATGATCTCGCCGCACTCAAGGCCAAGATGCTGGGTACCGGTAGCGGTGATGGACCCAAGCAGCTCGCGGGTGGCGACGCCCCGGCTGCCGACGCTCCGAGCGATCCGGTCGATGATGAGCTCGCGGCCCTCAAGGCCAAGCTCGGCGGCGCCTAGGCTGCCAGACGTACGCGGCTGCGACCGCGACAAAACCCGCCCCCGCACTCGGAGGCGGGTTTTCAAATTCAAACCCACATGGAGATACACTGATTTCGCCAGCGAGCAGTTGCTGCCGCATACTGTCAATTTCCGCCCAGCTGCGTGAATGCGTTATGCTTGGCTACGGTGCTCGAAACGGTGCTCATTCATTTGCTGGCGACCCTTACCCAGGTCCAGGCAGATCCCCAACCGGATGTATCTACAAGCGAATCAAATGACCGGGCCCCACTCATTCGGCACATCGTCCGGCCGCGCGAAACCGTTGAGCAGCTCGCCTATCGCTACAAAGTCCATCCGCGCCACATTCTCCGATCCAACAAACTCGACGACGGCGACACACTCGAATCCGGAGAAACCCTGCGCCTGCGATCTTCGGTCGCCCCACCGCCGCGCCAGCGAATGACCCACATCGTGCAAGAAGGCGATACGTGGGTGTCGATCGCCCGGGCCCACGGTGCCGAGTCGACCGATCTTCGGGCCTACAACCTCAAAACGGTGGGCCGCACACTCGAGCCAGGTGAGCGGGTGCTGGTGTGGGCCGACCCCACGCTCAAAGCAGCGTACGAACACGACCAACCTCCGACCGGTCCAGCGGGGCAAGTTCGGCCCGGTGCGTTTAGCATTGGCCCTCCCCAAGAAGGCCGGCTGATCAACGGTGTCCGTATTCCCAAGAGCGACCAGTACGACCTGCGCTACCCAAACTCAGCCTGGGGCACCACACTCGCGGTACGCAATACGGTGATCGCCTGTCACGACTTCCGCGACATCACCGACTATCGCGGCGACCTCCGGATCGGGACCATGAGCCGTAAACGCGGCGGCCCAGTCGGTGGGCACAAGTCCCATCAATCCGGCCGTGATCTCGACATACGTTTGCCCCTGCGAGAAACAGTTCCCCAGCGCCTGTCCCCGCGACCACATCGGGTCGACTGGGTAGCGACTTGGGAATTGATCAAGGCATTCGCCCGCACCGGGGCTGTCATCCGGGTGTTTCTCGACTACAAGCGGCAGCGTCGATTGGTCAAGGCAGCCCGTGCAGCCGGGGCCACACCGGAGGAACTCGACGACCTTGTGCAATGGCCCCGTGGCTCGCGGGCCAACCTCGGCCTGGTTCGGCACTCCCACGGGCACACCGGACATATTCACATCCGTTTTGCCTGTGCCCCACACGAAGTCGAGTGCGTGGAGTAACGCCTCAAACAATTTGGCTATGCACTCTTAATCGCGCTAGGAACTTGCAAGTACATTCACAACTTCCTTGATCGCCATGACCGAGGCCACAACGGTCCCCGGACTCGGCGTGAGTGCCATGGCTGCGATCGCCGTGGTCATGGCCAGCATCTTGGTCGCCACCGCCACCAAATTGGCTGCCCGGTCGAGCTTGCCGCGGGCCTGCTTGAGCGACTGCGTTGCCTGTGCAAGTTGTTGGAGCTCGCGGCCCATCCCAGTCGCTGCCAGCGACGAGGCGCGGGCACCAAACTCGCGCGACTTGCCGCGTATGCGGTTGTACATCGCGGTCGCGTCGTCGTAGGCATCTTCGTCGATCTCACCAGCGCGCCACAGTTGACGGGCCCGGTCGCGCAGGCTGGTGGCAAGCTCATCGCAAATTTGCGAGAGCTCAAGCGTTTGGCGGGCAATCGAGATGATGTCATTCACAACGCTACTCCCTTACCACACACACCGCGGCTGCGAAGCGGCGACTTCTTTACAGGTGTTGTTGGCCTGCAAAACCCGAGCGATATGAAGGCACTCTTGGCTCGGATTTTCGCTATTGACCGCTGCACAACGGATGTCATCGAGCACCATTGCCTGCAGTTTGCCGTCGCGTAGGGTACCTATCTGTTTGGGGAAGCAGGCAAGCCGGTTGTGGGCCACGGCAAACGACCGCAAGCCACGTTCGAGCGCTTCGACCTTGCGCAGCGCCGCCGACACGGTGAGTGTTGCATTGGCCATCACGACATTGCGCGATTCGGTGGCGTCCCGCCGGGCTCGCCACGCGGTCTTGGCCGCACCATGTACCGCCTGTGCCTCGGGGCTGTCTTCGACGGGCGGCTCGGGACGACTTTCCTGCAATTTTTCCCGCAGGACTTCGATGTCCTCGCGTTCCTGGGCCAAGTCGTTGGCAAGCCCGTCGAGCTGGCCCTTGACCGCCTCTAGATTGACAAGTTCACGGGCAACGATGCACTGGACCGCGCGATCCGTCTTGGCAACCGCCTGGCGGACGTTGCGTTTTTTATACCCATTTGCAAATACATCTACAAGCACAGCCACCGCGTTGGTCAACACTTCTTTGCCACCCTCGATCGGAATGCCGCCGAGGTCTCCCAAGTCGCCGACCTCGAGCAACGCACTGACCAAGTCTCCAGCCTCGATGCTACCGGCACCAGCGAGCTCCTTGAGAGCCAGGCCGTAGCTCGCCAGCTGCTTTGCTGCGCTTGCATATAAGGGTTGCGTTTGGTCGAAGGTTTGGCAACTCGCGCGGGCGGTGTCTCCCGAGGTCGCGGCCCCTAGCCGACACAGATCGCCGACGTCCTGTAGCACTGGAATCTGGGTTGGTAAGACTGTCGCCACGTCCCCGGTCGCCTTGACGCTCCCGTATTTACAACCGCCACACAGCACTGCCAGACACAGGCTCGCCACCCACGTAATCCGCTTCACAGGCACAGGTCCTTGTAACTCGGAACCCCGGATTTTTGTACTGTCAACAGTCGTACATGCGGAAACTTGGGTGGCCGCGAGCGGCGTTTGGGGGCGGTCGATTGTCCCGACGAAACAATCAGATCAATCCCGGTTTCCCGCGAGCGCTTGGACCCCGGGCCCCACACCCGCGATTGGTGCTTGTGGCCAAAGCACAGCAGGTTGGCCCGTCCACCGAGTACGGCGGACAGTGCTTCGCTATCCCAAAGGCGCATCGAGTGGACCCACTGAAACATATGATGGTGCATATACACAACAATCGGAACGTCGGCGGCAATCCCAGCAAGTGCCGTGCGCAGGCTTGCTAGCTGACGCTCGCCCACACGACCGCTGGCGAGGTGATCCTCGCGGTTGGCGGTATCAAGCCCAATGCAGGCAACACCACGGACCATCTCAACCCGCGGGTAAAACTCGTGCATGCGATTGGTCGCCGTTCGGGCGCGCTGCTCACCGAGGAGCTCACCGACAACAAGCTGCTGAAAGTTGACCTGGGCCGAGCGGTGAAAGGTGTTGCCCATGGGCCCGACGTCGTGATTGCCCGGGCAAATCAGCAGGCGAAAGCCGCGTTCTTTGAAACGCCCGAGAATCTTGACGGCTTGGCGTAGCTCAGCCGCCGTACCATTGTTGGTCAAGTCCCCCGAAATTAGGATTGCGGGGGCATCGGGGCCGGCAAACTGCTGGCAAATTCGCGCGACCAACATCCGTAGGCGCAGGTTGTTTTTGTTGCGCTTATTGGGGCCAACATGGAGGTCGCTCAAATGGATTAGCTGCAACATAGTTGTATCTCGCTTCGGTCACATCAGTGTAGCGGGCCCGTCTGATCTCCGGCGGAAAAGTCCTAGGTCGAGGATTTTGTCACCCGTGCAGATCACATGCACATACATTTGCGCGGTTCAGCGCATCCCCTTGAAGATTGAATTCGCCCGCGCGAAACCTCCCTCAACGCAACCGGCAGCTTGCCCCAACGCCCCTGGGGTATTGTGTGCACATGCGCCGCGAAACGAAATACGACGCCCTGGTTTGCGCCGATAACGAGCAACAGGCCCTTGAAATCGCTGCCGAAGCGACTCCGCGTGGCTGTCGGGTTCTCGAATCGAGTGTCGCCGATGTCTCGGCCGAGCACGGGCCCGGGACGTGGTTGGTGTCGCTAAAATTCTCCAAACCCGACGAGTAGGTGTGAAAGAGCATGTCTGACAAGACACTTCGCGCCCGGCTCGCCGGCCGTTCTTGGCTTGTATGATTTTTGCGCACCCCATACGATTGCGCAGGGATCAGTCCATGAAGCACGCTTACCTACCTCGTCTTGTTCTTTCCACGAGCCTCGCACTCCCGCTCGGGACATTCGCGCTCACAGCCTGTGGCGGTGGTGGTGAAGAGACCGCAACCGAAACCGCGACCGGCGGGCCGACTGTTGGCGAAACCACACCAACCGGCGACCCGACCAACGCGACCAACGCGACCAACGCGACCAACGTCACCGATCCAACAGAGGGACCGACAGGTGGCATGACCAACGGTATGACCGATGGGACAACTGAGGGTCCGACCACCGAGTCCGACACCGACCCGACGACGGAGCCGACTACCGAAGACCCAACCGAGGAGCCCACCACTGAGGATCCCACCGACCCGACCGACCCGACCGATCCCACCGACCCGACCGACCCGACCGACCCGACTTCGGAGTCGGATTCGGATACCACGACCAACGGTGGCGGATGTATCCCAGATGGTCAAAAAGACGCGACCCTCACAGGAGTTGTATACGCACCGAATGGAATAATTCCGGTGAGTGGTGCGCTGGTCTACACCACCCCCGAGCCACCCGAGCCAATCCCGCAAGAAGTCTACTGCAGCGAGTGTGTCGAGCTCACCTGCCACCAGCACGAGACCCTCACCGAAATCGACGGTTCATTCACGCTCAATACCGTATCGGGCGACGACCGCTACCTCGTGGTCCGCAAGGGCCAATTTATGCGGGTGGTCGAGCTTCCGATCGCCGCCGGCGACAACCCGCTCGACAGTGACATCACTTCGCTGCCCTCCGAAAACGACCCGGACAACGGCCTCTACATTCCGCGGATTGCCATTGCCGATGGTTCGTTTGACCGCATCGAAGACGCTATGGGCAAGTTCGGCCTAGGCGACACCTCGATCTCCAACTTTGAGGAGCGCCTGGTCCCAGGGACAGAACCGTTTGACCTGTGGGAAAACGGCCGCGACCCGACCTCGGACGGATTCATGTCGCAGGGGGCGTTTAGCGAGCTCGTTCAAGACTACGAGAAGCTCAAGCAGTACCACGTCATCTATATCCCCTGCTCGTCCGACGTCTACACCGACCTCCTCAACGACCAGCAGGTGCTCGACAACATCCACAACTGGGTCGAGGCCGGTGGTCGCTGGTATGTCGCCGACTGGTCCAACGAGTGGCTGCGGCTTGTGTTCCCGCAATACCAGGACTTCACCCTCGAGTTTGGTGATGCCGACATCGGCTCCTACGACTCGCTCGGCACGGTTCTCGACACTGGGCTCAACGACTGGCTCGAGGCGCTGCCTGATGGCCTAAAAGACATCAACCCGCAAAACGATGAGCCCCATCCGACCATCGAAAACCTCCCGCAGCTGCAAACCGTCGACAACTGGTCGGCGATCGACCAGGTTCACGAGATTTTGGTGGACGACGGCATGGGCGGTCAGGTCAACGTCGGTCACTATGTCTGGATCGAAGGCCCACACGACAACCAGGGCGTCAAGCCGCTGACAGTCACCGGCCAGTACGGCTGTGGCAAGATCCAGTTTACGACCTACCACACCGCGGAGTTCTTCAACTACGTGGGTCTGTCGCCGCAGGAGCTGGTGCTGCTGTACACCATCTTGGAGATTGGCGTGTGTCAGGTCGACCTGCCGATCCCGATGTAGCCCACAGCTCATCGCCCAAACAGCGCCGGCTCCACGCCGGCGTTTTTTATGCATCTACACGTAGGTCTAGGGCCTGGGCCTGGGCCCAACCCGCTGTGACTGTTGTTCGCGGGCACGGGTGACCTCGGCCTGGCGGTCGTCGCCGGGTCGCGACTTTTCCTCGAGGCTTTCCTCTTGGTGCGCGAGCGGGCCTTCGTGTTCTACCCGCGCCGGCACGTTGCCCCGCTTGGGCTGGGCGCAGTTACCCTGAAGGCACAGCGACCCGTCCCGACAGTCGGCAGCAAACGTACACGCCTGACCGATCTCAGCGGTATGGGGCGTGCACCCGAGTAGGAGAGCGGCGGCAAGCAGGAGGCGCGACACATCGGATGCATACCCCAACAATCGGGAGGCGTCGACTGATCCAAGAACTGCATCGATTTGATACACTTTGATATGCCATCTTCGACCACTCGCAGGCGCTCGAAACCTCGCTCCCGCGATCGTGTCGACCGCAATTCGGTGTTGATGGCGGTTGGCCAGTTGATCCGTACCGAAGTCGATCTGGACCGACTGTTGGCTCAGGTGATCGATGCCGTCACCGAGGCGATGCAGGCCGATCGGGCCACGATCTATTTGGTTGATTGGGCACGCAATGAGCTGTTTAGCAAGGCCGCCCACCTGCCAGAAATCCCGGAGATCCGACTCGAGATCGGCCAGGGAATTGCCGGGCATGTTGCCCAAACCGGCGACACCATCAACCTCGAGCGTTCGTCCGGGGATCCACGATTTTTCGAAACCATCGATCACCAGACCGGCTACGCAACACACAGCCTGTTGTGCGTCCCGGTGAAGGACCGTAGCGGCGACATCATCGGTGTACTGCAACTGCTCAACAAGCACAACGCAACCTTCGACCACGGCGACGAGGCCCTCCTGCGGGCGCTCGCGAGCCAGGTTGCCATGGTGATTGAAACCACCAGCCTCTACGCTCAGATACGTGCTCCTACAACAATTCCCCTGCACTACCGCTACAACGGTATTGTCGGGCAAAGCCCGGCCATGCGGCGGGTCTACGATGTCGTCGGCAAGGCGGCTGCGACCGATGCCACGGTGTTGGTGACCGGCGAGACGGGCACGGGCAAAAGCTTGATTGCCCGGGCGGTCCACTACAACAGCCCGCGGCGCAGCTACCCACTTGTGTCTGTCGACTGCGCTTCGCTCCCGGTGACGTTGATCGAAAACGAGTTGTTTGGACACGAGCGGGGGGCCTACACCGGTGCCGACCGGCGGATGATCGGTAAGTTCGAGGCGGCCAATGGCGGCACCGTGTTTCTCGACGAAATCGGCGAACTCCCCCTGCCGATTCAGGGCCGCCTGCTGCGGGTGATTCAAGAGCGGCAGTTTGAACGGGTCGGTGGCCACCGGTCGGTGTCGGTCGACATTCGCCTAATTGTCGCGACCAACCGCAACCTCGAAGACATGGTTGCGCGCCAGCTGTTTCGGGAGGACTTGTATTACCGGCTACGGGTGATCTCGCTGGAGCTTCCGCCCCTGCGCACCCGTGGTCCAGTCGACCTAGAGGCGCTTGCCTATCACTTTTTACGGGTCTACGCCGAGCGTCACAGCAAGCCGGTGCGGCGGTTTGAGCCGAGTGCCCTAAAAAGGTTGCATAAGCATCCATGGCCGGGAAATATCCGCGAACTTGAAAACTGTATCGAGGGCGCCGTGGTCCTCGCCGAAGGTCGCGACATCTCAGCTGACGACCTGCCGCTTGCGTCGAACAATCCCCGGATGCGCGGCACCGGGCAGTCGACCGACCTCGGCGAGTTGACGTGGGTGCAGATGGAGCGGCGGTATATCAGCGCGGTGCTGCGGGTTCACCAGGGCAATCGCAGCGCTGCAGCACGGGCCATGGGTATTGGTCGCTCGACACTTCTACGGAAAATTCGCCAACTCAAAATCGATGTCGCAACTGACTCATTTTGAGTCATATAAACCATCACTTTGATACACTGGCAGGGTCAACGCTCACGAGAAATTCCGGCTGGAAGGAAGGTTTGGCAAAACTATTGGGGATTTTGCCAACCCGGTAGGTCCCAGACTTGGCACAGCTCCTGCTTCTTAGGACATCACCGGGCACCGACATCCCTTCGCCCGTGGATGCTCCGATGAACAACTTTGAACAACTTCTCACCGATGACGATGATGACAACGACGACCTCGCGCTGGCGGAAGGACACGATCCCTCCCGCATTGGCAACGGTTGGCGCCGGGGTAAACCGGTCGAAGACCCTGAAAAAACCAAGCGTTGGGGCTTTGTCACCGCCAAACCCTCTGAGTACCTGATCCACGTCCGGCGTGGGCATGTCCGCAGGCGCAGCACCGGCCAGGGCGCGAGCTGTTTTAAGTGGCCGTGGGACTCGGTTGCCATCATCCCCACAACCATCAACCGTCTGCAGTTTTCCGCCGACCAAGTCACCCGCGAAAAAGTTGGTGTGCAGGTCACTGGGCTCGCTGTGTACCGGATTGTCGAACCCGAGCTGACGTTTCGCATGCTCAACTTCTCGTTTGCCGAGCGCGCCAGTGAAAAACTGGCCGCCATTCTCCGCGAGATGTTTATTGGCGCAACGCGGCGGCTTGTCGCCAACCTCACGGTCGAAGATGTATTTACACGCAGAAAAGAAGCGATTGCCACCGAGTTGATGTCGGAGCTCGCTCCGGTGATGTCGGGTTCGGGTACCGACGACGACTCGACCAATAGCGGTTGGGGCGTGGTACTCGATACCGTCGAGATTCAGAATGTCCGGATCCTGTCGAACGCGGTGTTTCGTGACATGCAGGCGAAATACCGGGCAGAGTTGGCCATGCGTGCGCGTGAGGCCGAACTTGTAAGTGCACAGGAAATCGCTACGCGCGAGGCTCAAAGCGCCCGACAGATCGAGGAGGCGCGGCTCACTAGCGACGCGGCAACCCGCCAGATGCGGGCCGAGGCCGAGAGCCGTTCAACCGAAATCGAGGTCCGCGAGTCCAGTCGGCGCGATACCCTGGTCAGCGAGGCCAAGCAGGCCAAGGTGACCCGCGACCAAGCTGAGAAAATGGCCGAGATGCGTGCCCAAGCGGCCCTCGCAGCGACACGTGAAAAACAGCAGGAGGCCGCCCGTATCGAATCCCTCGCCCGCGACCAACGACTGCTCAAAGCCGCCGCCGAGGTGCTTGAATCACGCCACAAGCAGACCCGGCGCGAGGCAGAACTCAAGGCCGAGTTGGAGTTGCTGCGCCAGCAAGCCCAACAGGAGCGCGACGAGCAACGCAGCGTGGCCGAGGCCGTTCGCCAACAACGAAACCTCGAGCTCGAACGCCTCGCCGGCGAGGTTGCCAATGGGCTCGCACTCGCCCGCAAGCAAACCGAAAACCTGATCTCCGAGGGAACGATCCGCCTTGCAATGGTCGAGAAAGCTCTCCCCGCGATCGCAACCTCGTTTGCGCAAAAATTCGGCGAGGTCAAGTTCACCCATATCGGCGGCGACGCTTCGCAATCCGACCCGACGACCATGATCACGCGTTCGCTCATGCAGGTGTTTGAGATCGCCAAGGGTGTCGGTGTGGACCTCTCACCGGGCTCAAACACGAAGGATGAACATGCATAGTTTTCCAATCGCGGGGCGTACGGCCCATCCTCCGCGGGCCTCGCCAATCGACCAAGCATGACGACCTATCACTGCTCCACGGGTTCAATCGGAGCACGACGGTCACCGGTGGCGGGCATGTCGGTCCCGCTGCCGGTCGACCGTCGATTTACTGTTGGTACCCCGATTTTGTTGTTGATACATTTAACTACCGGACCGCGAGCCCGTACGCACATCGCCGGCGTAGGACAAAGTCCGACCCGACGCGCGAAACTAGCCAGTTGGCGGCAACACACACACCCACAACAACCTGAGCAGCTGCGGTCGCCGGCACAATCGCGTATTCTCCTGTGAAGTGAACGCGCATGTCCATCGAGACCTGACCTGTTTGCCAGGTCTCATGATTTTGTTGATGCCAGCCCTCGGGTGTTACTCGGGCTCGTTTTTTGACAAGACCTGCGAGCAGATGGGCAACTGCTCGACGACTGACCCGACGACGACTGGACCGACCACCGGCACGTCCACCACTTCGGGGACGGAGAGCGAGACCGAATCGACGACGGAGGGCGAAGCTCCACGCGATGGGTTTCGTATCCACGAGATGGCGCTGATCGATCCCTACCTCTACACCGACCAACTCGGTGGCGACTGCGATGAGGTCTCGTTTTTTGTCAACGCCGTGCTCCTGCCCTCGGAGCTAGCCAAGGGTGAGGTCAACATCGTGTTGCAGTTCCCGGAGTTTGAGCCGGGCGTGGCGCAGGACCAGTTGATGTATATTCACCGGGGTAACTGCGACATCGACAACCTCGCCTGCTGGGCCGATGGGCCGTTTTTTATTTCGTTCACCCAGGATGTCGAGGAGGGCAAATGTCGCCCCCCCGAAACCCCAGGCATCCACCCGGACAACCTGCCCAAACTCAACGACCCCGAGGGCCCGTGTTTCTCGACCGCCAAGGGGAGCTTGTTTGTCCAACTGTTTGAGGGACTCGACCCGATCCAGCTCAACGAGGCCCGCCTGCTCGCCACCTACGACGACTTTCACGATCCACAGGAGCTGATAGACGGCATCATCTCGGGATTTGTCACCGAAGAAACTGCCCGCTCGGTGGTCCTCAACTACGAGGGACTCCCCCTGACGTTGTGGTCGTTGATTCAAGGCGGTGAAGCCTGTGTACCCCCGGACATGCCGGCGCCAGATACCGATGTGGTCGAGCTCGAAGGCGTGCCCACCAACGGCGTGTGGCTGTACCTCAACTTCTCGGCCATACGGGTTTCGTGGAGCCTCGATCCGCCGGATATGGGCACCGATACGGATACAGATACGGATACAGACACAGACTCTGGAACCGATACTGACGCTGGAACCGACACCGATACCGACACAGGCACCGATACCGACCCGAGTACAACCGGCACGACCTAGCAGCCGCTACGTGTCACCTACTAGCTGGTCCAAGCAAATCGCGGAGGCGCGGGCTGCTTGGCTTGACCCACCGCCTGCACAACTTCTTGGGCTGTCGTTGCGCGAACAATTGCAGGTACATCCCTCCCGTCGAGACGCCGCCCGGCCAGCTCCGCACTCCAACCCTCACCGAGGTCCAGCGCAACCACTGGTTTGTTGAGCTGCCACGCCAGCGCAATCTCCGACAGGGTCCCTGCCCCACCCGCAATCGCAACCACGACGTCGGCCATGGCCACCAGCAACGTGTTGCGGGCGATGTTGAGTCCGGTGGGGATGGCGATATCGACATAGGGATTGGCCTGCGACGGGTCGAGGCTTGGCAACATGCCCACGACCATGCCCTCGCGCCAGTTGGGCGATTCTCGCCCACCGCGGGAGGCCGCTTCCATCACCCCGGTCATGCCCCCGGTGGCGATCCGATAACCGGCATCGACCAATCCGCGGCCAATCGCCTGGGCCACGGCGAGAACCGGCGGACTGACATCTCGCCCGCCGACGATCGAAACGACGCGGGTGCGCCCGTGAACCCTGGGTTCCATGGCCGCCATCTAACACACTTGACGCGTCCCGACACCTGGCAACTACATGCACAAGCATGTTTTTAGAGACGAAACTTGACCCGGTGTTGCGAGGACTGCTGTGCGCCGTCAAAGGAAGCCTTCTTGACCTGACGCACAACACACGTTCCAAGCGACGACCCGGCCCGGGTCCCGAGCACGGCGGCCTGGGACACGGAACCGTCAGCTTTAACTGTGAGTTTGACCTGCACCGACATCCCCGGCAGCCCGAGCCCCTTGCACTTGCGGCGAATCGCCGAGCGCACCGGCCCAAGTTGCTTGAGCAGGGCGGCGCGACTGAGTTCGACCGCCCCATCGTCGCTGTCATCTACGATGTCGATGTCATCGTCGGTCCCGTCAGCCTCCTCGCCACCGGCCGCAGTCGCAGCCTCGGCGATGTCCGCTTCGGTTGTTGAATCACCGACTTCGGTCTCAACTTCGGTTTCAGCTTCGGCCCCGGTCTCCGTGTCGGTTTCACTTCCAGCCAAGGCGGGAATCTCCACGGCCGGCGTCGCAACTTTGATGCCAGTGGCAGGTGGTGGACTCGGCTCAAACCACTCGCGCCAGGGTAGCAAGGCGTAGGCGCTCCACAACAGCAACACTCCGAGCACCGAGAATATGAGTGACTTTGACGGACGCCATGGGGGAGCTTGCTGCGGTATGGCTGCGGCCTTGAGCGCGGCGAGGAACGCTGGGACATCCTGGTAGCGTTCCTCGGGATCTTTGCATAGGCATTTTTCGACCACAGCATCGACGGCTAGCGGTGTCGATTTGTCGTGTAGACGCTCGCGGATCGGCGGCACGTCCTCGAGCAGTTGCTGGGTCAGGGTCTCCATGTAGTGCCCCGAGCGAAACGGGACATCACCGGTGAGTAGGAAGTACAAGACGATGCCGAGGGCATAGACATCGACCCGCCGATCGGGAGCGGCACCCCGGACAAGTTCGGGAGCGATGTACTCCGGCGTACCTATCAGCCCCTGTCCGGTCAACGAACGCTCACCGGTTTCGAGATGGTCATCGAGGATTTTGGCGATGCCAAAGTCGAGAACTTTGATCTGCTGGCCGCCGTCGTGTTGGACCAAAAAACAGTTCTCGGGCTTCATGTCGCGGTGGACCACACCGTTGGCATGGGCCGCCGTCAGGGCTGCACCGATCTGTTCAATGTAGCTACATGCTTCTTCGAAGCACAGGGCCCCGCGGTCCTGGATGAGCGACTCCAGGTCCTGGCCCTCTAGGTACTCCATCACCAGGTAGGGACGACCGTCGTCGGTGTAGCCAAAGTCGGTAATGTCGACGACGTTGGGGTGACGAATCCGCGAAGCTGCCTGGGCCTCGATCATAAACCGCTTGCTGTCCGACTCGCGCCCGCTGTACTCGGGGCTGAGAACTTTGACCGCAACCAACTTGTCGATGACGACGTGCAACGCCCGGTAAACGGCTCCCATGCCGCCGACACCGATCACCTGCTCGATCCGGTAGCGCTCGGCGAGCTGTTGACCAATGAGCTCCTCGGGGCCCGGGAACACCTGGAGCTGCCCGGGCTCAGAACCTGCCTGCAAGGCCTACTCCAACCTGTTTGGTGCCCCACACCGGAACCCAGGCGACTTGCTTTGAGCGACCGTTGCGGCGCAAACCGATGATCAGCAAGGCTGCGCCGGTCGCTGAAATCGCGGTTGCAAGTACACCACCGGCGATTGCCAAGCGGTTGCCACGGCGGCCCCGCGCCTCGATCTCGAGCAATGTCGGGTCTGTTTGCGAAACCGGAGCCCCGGCCGAGATACCTGCATCTACATATAAATTACCATCGCTGTCGGCCCGGTTGCCAATCGCCAAGCCACCGATCAACATCCCCCAAAAAATGCTGCTACTGCCAAGTGTCGCCGCCCCGGCTATTACCAACGGACGACCGGGTTTTGTCGGTGCCGTCTTGGAGTTCTCCTCAACCTCGGTGGACTGTGGCGCCTGTGAAGCGTCTTGAGGATCGGTGGAATCCGGCGTTGGGGCCTGTTGCTCGTCGAGCGTTGCACAGGCCTCGGGAATGATCTCGCCGGCATCGACAATCTCCTGCTCAACCGTCTTGAGCAGTTTTTTAGCCTTCCGCGTATCGCGAAACTTGGCCGCCTTTTCGCCGTACTGCTGGGTGATGTCGCCGAGGTACATCGTCAACTTGGCCCGTGCACCACACAGGTGACGCGACGATGACACCGGTGTCTCGTCGTCGCCGGTGGCCGCCTTGCGGCGGGCCTGCACAAGGTCGAACAGGACGCCCGCCCGGACCTCTCGCTGAGAAGTGGGTACGAGGTCAAAGGCTTCCGCGAATGCTTCGGCTGCTCCGACGTGGTCACCAGACTTCATCAGCGACAAACCGGCCTTGTAGCGCTCGGTCGCGGCATCGACATCCGGCGTCGCGCGGGCAATCGGAACCAACGGCGGAGCTGTCCCGAGAGACAAGCAAAGGGCGAGGCTCCATGCCCGCCGGAATTTTTGACGTCGTCCCATCCGCTGTTGGCCCGCTAACCTGCCTGAACCGACCCATCGTAGCAAACACAAATACGGTTGAGCAGTTTAGCGAGCAGGCCGGCGACATCCGGCCCGGGCGAATTCGCCGAGCCTTTACACATGCGACAACACGACCCAACCATAGCTGTTAAAATCGGCGCCGATGGAACCCGATGTCGTCCCCCTCCTCGACACGGAGGACATGTTCCAAACACCCTATTTTCGCGTTGCCGTTGACCGTCTTCGGCGACTGGTGTGGATCATCCGCTCACAGGAGCCCTACCCCGACTACGAAACCGCCCGAGACCAACTCCAACAAGTCAACGGGGTCATCCCAAATTCGCAACGTCACGGCTGGTCGTTGTTGATCGATCTACGCGAGGCTCGCGGCCGCAACGACCCGCGCTTTGAACAGCTGATCGCCGAACATCGCCCTGCCCTGTTCGCCGGCTACGAGCGCCGTGTCGTGCTTATCCGCACCGCTGTTGGCCAGATGCAATTGCAGCGACAAGAGCGGGAGACCGGGACCACTGCGGCCCTTTATCGCGACTTCGAGGCTGCAGTTCGCTACCTGACAGGCCCCTAAGACCAAGACCCGCGACCGTTGCCGGGAACGGTCAATGTTGGGTATCAAGGGGCATGTACGAGTCGCCACCTGAGCATGCTGAGCAGCTGTACGCGTCCCCGTACACCGAAATTCTGTGGTTGCGGCCCGAGAAGATCGTTTGGGTTATCCGCCGGGCCGCGGCGTTTCCCGATATCGCTACTGCGCGCGACGAACTCACCCGGCGCTCGACACTGTTGCCGGTACGTGACCGCAGCGACCAGAGCCTCCTCCTCGACCTTCGCCTGGTTCGTGGGCGCAACGATCCGCAGTTTGAGGGCCTCCTCGACGAAGTCCGCAAGCAGGTGTTCCTCGGGTTCACCCGCACCGCGATCGTCGTTCGGACCGAAGTGGGAAAGTTGCAAATACACCGTCACCGCCGCGAATCCGGGGTCAACATCGATGTGTTTCGCAGTGTCAGTGAGGCCGTTGCCGCGCTCATTGGGGCGCGGACCTAGCTTGGGAAAGCATGTACAAGCATAAAAAATGGGCCGCGTGTAAGCGGCCCATCTTCAGCTGTTGGCAGGCGTTAGTAGGCGCTACACAGGAAGTAGCCCGACTCGGCTCCCTTGCCACCGTTGGTGAAGGCCTCGTAGCTGGTCACCGCCATCATCTCCGGGTCGGCTGTGTAGTACAGCGAGCACCCCGCGCAGTTGGACGTGCCCGGTTGGCCTGACACCGGTTGCGACGTCACCCACCACGAGCCACCATCGGCCGACTCCCACTCGGGACAATCCTCGGAGTTGAACGGGAAGTCGACACAGCTCTGACCGGCCTCGCTCGGGTAGAGAGCCATGATCCGCAGGTAGTTGGGATTCGGGTCGGGCATATCACCGCCGACGGGAATCAGGGTGTCGCTCATGGCCACGCCAAGCGCCGAAATCAGGTGCATCTCGGTCGACGGGTAAAACAGGTGCAGACCGTGCTCCATACAGGATGCTTCGGCCTCACTCGCTGCAAGGTTGTCGGGTGCGGTTCGGTACTTCAAGTACGTCCAGCCACCGGTCATGTCGCAGTAGACTTCGGTCGGCGTGTCCTTGTCTTTCGGGTAAATGGTGAACGGCCCGGAGACCAGGTCGTCGTACTCTTCGAGCAGCTCTAGGCACGAGACTGCAAGCTGGCAGGTACTGGCGACACAGCCATCCTCGGCACCGCCACCGTCGCACTGTTCGTTGTCGGCATCGACCATGCCGTCGCCACAATACGGGCCTGGGCCGGAGCAGTCGCTAGCACACGCTCCGTACTCGCCGTTGCTCGTACCGTCGTCGCAAGCCTCACCACCTTCGAGGATCAGCCCGTCCCCGCAAATGTTGAGCTTACAATCACTTGTACACGAGGCCCCGTCGCTGTTGTCGGGACCATCATCGCATTCCTCGCCAGCCTCGATCTCACCGTTGCCGCAAACGATTGGGTCTTCGGTCGTGGTCTCCGACTCCGACTCCGAATCCGTGGTTGTTTCCGTGGTCGGGGTGACGGTGGTCGGCGTGGTGGTGGTGTTGGTACTGGTCGTCGGGCCAGGGCCCGTTGTCGTCGTCGTCTCCGAATCGGTGTCCGATTCGGAACCCGTGGTCTCAACCGGCGGGGCGGTGAGGCACCCGGCGAGGGGGAGCGCGAGCAACATCCACGCAGGAGCGGTCAGCAGACGAAGTAGGTCAGTCTTGTAGGTTCCCAAAGCCATGTCCTTTCGAACTAGTCCCGGGAGGATACACGCCACCGGCGGCTAGGGGTCAAGTTGTGGCGGTCGCAATTGCGCGTAGTTTGTGATTTTTTGGCGACCGAACTGGCGCCATCACCCATCAGGAGCCAACCCGCCCACGGCCCGGGCGCCCGGCAAACAAAAAGCCCGCCGGCAGAACCGACGGGCTTGGTTGTAGATACACAGCTCTGCTTAGGGCGCGCGACACAAGAAGATGTTCGAGCTAGCCCCGTTGCCACCGGCCTTGAAGGCCTCGTAGCCGATCACCGCCATCTGCTCGGCGTCGACCTCGTAGAGCATCGAGCAGCCTTCACAGTTGTTGGTGCCCGGTTGGCTTTCGCTCAGGCTCTCGGCGGTGACCCACCAGGGGCCGTCGCCGGGGGGAGCCCACTCGGGGCAGGCGTCGTTGTTGAGGGCCATGCCCGCACAGCTCTCGCCCGCGACCTTGGGGTAGATCGCCATGATGCTGAGGTAGCCCGGGTCGGACAGGGCGATGTTGAGTTCGAGAGCCGGGAGGATCTCGGGGTTGAGGGCCACGCCGATCGCCGACAGCAGGTGCGCCTCGCTACCGGGGTAAAACAGCGTGAGACCGAAGGTGTCGGCACAATGGGCGGAGGCTTCAGCGGCCGAACTGTCGGCGATCAAATCGCCGGATTTGACGTAGGTCCAACCGCCGCTCATGTCGCAGTGGACGGCGACATCTTCGTCGGGCTTGAGCTCGGGGCGAATCGTGTATGGCCCGGAGCTGGCCTCGTCGAGCTCGTACTCAGCTTGGATCTCGGCGCAGTCCTTGGCGAATGTGCAGCTCGAAGCAAGGCAACCAGACTGCGGGTCGTCGGAGTCGCAGTCCTCGTCGCCCTCGTCGAGGTTGCCGTCACCGCAGGACGGACCTAGACCCGAACAGTCGGCGTTACAGAAGTTGTAGTTGCCGTTGTTCTCGCCGTCGTCGCAGGCCTCGTCGCCGAGTTGCTCACCGTCGCCACAGACATTGAGTGTGCAGCTCGATGTACAATCATCGCCGCCGTCGCACTCTTCGCCCTCTTCGACCTCGCCGTTGCCGCACTCAGCGGGATCCTCGGTGGTCGTGGGCGGGTCGTCCGTGGTTTCGGTCGTCGGATCTTCAGTTGTTGGGTCTTCAGTTGTGGTGTTTGTCGTTGTGTTCGTCGTCGTCGTCGGCATCGTCCCGGTAGTCGGGCCGGCCGTCGTATCGGTGTCGGACTCGGACTCGGTCTCTGTCTCTGTCTCGCTATCCGTATCGGTACCCTCAGAGGAGGGGGGAGGACAGGCGGTCAGCAGAAGCAAGGAACCGACGCAAACAGGGGTAAGGAACTTGTGTAAGGAAGTCATGACGCTCTCCTACGGTTTTCGGCGCTCACGGTAAACTACGCAGCCGACGACAGCAACCTTTCGTGCACCTACAATTCTGGGGGTATCAGACCTGTCCCATCTGTACATGTGTATAGGCGAAAAGCCTCACTGTGTGGCTAGCGTTGCCGCCTCGAACTGCGCAACAACATTTTTTGAAAGCGGTTGTCGTCTCGCCACAGGTCGCCGGCCAGCATCGAGATAAGTCCCCTACGTAGCTCAGGGTCTGGGTTTGCCGCAAAAAACAGATTGGCGACGAAACGCGAGTGGTAAAGCCGGCGAATCAAACTCTCAAATGCCGTGTAGCCCCTGGCCATGTGGTCGGCATATCCCGCCATGAGGTCCACTCCCCCCTCGTCTCCGCACTGCAGTGCACGAACCAACACCGCGGCGAGTTTCGCAGCCCCCTGCATGGCCAGTGAGACACCCGAAGAAAAGATCGGATCGAGGAAGCAGCCAGCATCTCCCACACACACATAACGCGTTCCGTGGGCCTGGGTGTTGCGGTAGCTAAAGTTGCTGACAACCCGAATTGGGGTTTGAGTTGCCCCTTCGGTCAGGCGGCGCAGCAGCGGCGACGTGCTCAACACATGGGAAAGTAACGCCTGATCGATCCGACCTCGCCACTTGACCACACCGGTGCTCAGGCGGCCATCGACCAGTGGAATGACCCACTGCCAGCCATCTTCGATCATCAGAATCTTGACGTTGCCGCGCGCTTGCAACTCGCGAACGACCTCGGGGCGAAGGTTGGAGAAGTGGCAAAACGCCGCGGCCCGACCGAGCTCACGCAAGGGTTCCCGGGCTTTGAGTTGCTTGGCCAGCACAGCGTCTTGACCACTGGCGTCGACCAAGTATCGTCCGGCGACTGGCCCCCGACTTGTTTGTATCTGCACCTTGTTTGGGGTGAACGCAACCGACGACACCGTTGTACCAAAATGGATCGTGGCCCCGACCTCAGCTGCTTTTTGTGCCAACAGGTTGTCAAACGTCGCCCGATCGACCTGGTAGGCATGGCTCGGCGTGCCATCGAGCCCATCGGCAAACAAAAACTCGGCAAAGTCGCCGGTTTGCTCATCGAAAAACTCGGCCCCCTGTTTGACTTGAAACGTGGCCAGCAGATCGGCTAAACCGAGCTCATCGAAAATCGGAAGCTCGGCGGGCAGCAGTGACTCGCCGACATGGAACCGGGGAAACTGCTCGCGGTCGAACACCGCCACATCGATACCGGCACGGGCGAGATAGTTGGCGACGGTTGAGCCCGCGGGCCCGCAACCGATCACCAGGACATCATGTACATGCATTGGTATCGCCTAGCCCATCCCGCCGCTGATACCGATCACCTGCCCGGTGATGTAGGCCGCACGTGGGCTGGCTAAAAAACGCACGAGTTCCGCGACTTCCTGTGGGGTACCGAGCCGGCGCACAGGAATCTGAGGAATGACCTTGTCCCGTGGCAAGTCGGCGATCATGTCGGTCTCGATAAGACCAGGGGCAATCGCGTTGACGGTGATGTTGCGTTTGGCGAGTTCGAGCGACAGTGCCCGGGTCGCCCCAATCAGTCCGGCCTTGGCCGCCGCGTAGGCGACCTGACCGCGATTTCCAATCACCCCGGACAGCGAAGCCATGTTGATGATCCGCCCCCAGCGCAGGCGAACCATCGGCATCACCAACGGCTGGGTGACATGGAAAAACCCGTCGAGCGTCGTGTGTAAAACCCTGTGCCAATCCTCGGATTTGAGGGCTGGAAACGCGGCGTCGCGGGCAACCCCGGCGTTGTTGACCACAATTGCGATAGGCCTCGGATCTTCGCCTAGGGCCGCCATCGCCTCGGCCACCGCAGTTGCATTGGCGACGTCGAAGGCGGCGGCCACAGCTTCGCCCCCCGCAAATCTTATTGCTCCTACAACTTTTTGGGCGGCGACGTGGTTGCTGCGGTAGTTGACCACAACGGGGTGGCCGGCGGCGGCGAGTGCCTGGGCAACCGCCGCCCCAATACCGCGGCTGGCACCGGTGACGAGGGCTCGAACAGACTGGGGTTCTGGCACGCGGCTCACGGGGCGAGTGTACATCTAGGCCGCCGAATTGTCGCCCAGATGCGACAATACGCCAGCCCACCGACTCGCGTTGGCCGACCCAGCGACCGGCGCACTACCCAGCCGCACAGGTCCGCCTGACCGGCATGACCCGCGTGCCCCGCATGACCGGCTGTGGCGCACGCCCACACGACTTAGGACTGCGACTCGTAGCCGACTTTGTGAACGGGTGTATCTGCATACATCACGTTGAGTACCCCCGTCGCCACAACCTCGTCGCCCCGCATCGCCCGACACTCAAAACTCGCCATGGTTTGCAGGGCCCCAACTTCTTGGACTTCGAGCACCAGCGTGTCGCCCACAGCCAACACATCGGTGTGAACGTCGAAGGTCCGGCAACCCAACAAATAACCCAACCGCACGGGCTCGTTGTTTTCGTGGGCGCGCAAGCCCATAAACGTGGCACAGGTTTGGGCCAGGTGCTCAATCGCCATCAGGGCCGGCGCCTCGCCATCGATGACAAATACGGTGTCTGGACGAATCGACGCCTGACACTGCAAGACAGTACCGTCCCAGGCCAACACGTGGTCCAACAACAGCATCTCCCGGCTGTGGGGTACGAGTTCTTCGAGGTCGGGAAAGGACTTGGCCACGGCTTTCAGGTTTCTTGTATCAGCATCCACCCAGGACCGTCACCGCGTTCGAGGGAGACATCGCCCCGACCTTCGGCCAACGCCCGATGAAGCGTGATCGCCGGACTGCAGGGATTGTGTTCGTAGTTGGGAGGCACTTCACCGCGACTTGGGCACGCCTGGCGCCGCACCAATTCCCAGGTTGGGCCATCGCTGCGTGCACGGGAAAAGACAAAGGCCGCGGCGAGCGAGGCATAGCGCCCGGCAAATGCCAGCTGCTTGGGTAGCGACTCTTCGGCGACGACAACCGCGACATGTTCCAGGCTTTGGTGCACCTGCAACAATGTCGCGGCCTCGACAACGCCCATCGCAACCGTCGACCACCCGGCCGTAATCGCCGTGTTGATCTCGCGATTTTGGCAGGCGATCGAGAGGTACCCGGGCGCCGTGTTGTGGACACTGTTGTGAAACTTGATCGGCGACAACGACTCGTCTGTACCTTCAGCCAGCTGTACCAGAAGGTCGTAGGTTGTCACAATCTCGCCAAAGACCGAGCCAAACACGATCGCCAGCGCCTGCTTGTCGGCCCCCGCCTGCGCGACTGCCTCGGTAAACACCGCGACCGCCATGCGCGTGAGAAACGATGTCCGTCGACGTAGTCGCGGGTGCAACAGGCTGATGTCGAGGTCGGCGCCGTCGGCCCGGCCGTCGACTCCGGGAGCCCATAAACTTGCACCTGCAAGCGAAACGCGAATGCCGGTCATTGGGGACCTCCGATCAGAACCGAGACGTTGGAACCACCAAACGCAAACGAGTTGCTGAGCGCGAGCTTCGAGCTGTGGGGTTGGGCCGTGAGCGGGACGGTCACCGGGATGTCGGGATCGAGAGGATCACTGCCGACGCACACGGGCAGCATCCCCCGGGTGATGGCGTCGAGGGCAAACAGCACCTCGGTCGCACCGGCGGCCCCGAGCATGTGGCCGGTGTACCCCTTGGTCGCAACCACCGGCTTGTCGCCAAACATGTCGGCGATGGCCTGGCCCTCGACCCGATCATTTTGCCGGGTACCCGTTGCATGTGCATTGATATGATCGATAGCGGAGGCCTCCACACCACCGAGTTCGAGCGCACGCTGCATGGCGAGGCGGGCCCCAAGCCCCTTGGGATGGGGCGAGGTCATGTGATAGGCGTCGGAACTCTCGCCGACCGACAGCACCCTGCCCGGGCCGTCGCCCTCACGCGCGACCACCATCAGGGCAGCTCCCTCACCGATGTTGATGCCGTTTCGCAACTTGCTAAACGGACGACACGGATCGGGCGACAACAATCCCAGGCCCGCAAACCCGCGCAGGGTGAGCTGACACAGGCTGTCGACCCCTCCGGTCAAGACCGCGTCACACAGCCCTGCGCCGATCAACCGCTGCGAAGTCGCCAACACCTTGGCGCTCGAGGAGCAGGCGGTCGACACCACATAACTCGGGCCGCAAATCCCCAGGAGTTGGCGCACAACCACCAACGCCGAGTCGAGGGCGTGGGAGTGGGTCATCGAAAACTTGGTGGGGAACGAGCCGTGCTCACGCATATGTGCATGTGCATACTCTGTGTCGCCAATACCCCCGGTACTCGTGCCCAACACCACGCCGATACGCTCGGCGCCGTAGCGCCGGGACAGGCGGTTGAGCTCCGGCGTAAGTTCGTCGAGTGCACAGGCGAGGATTCGGGTCAACCGGGTGTCGCGTTCGGCCAGCGCGGCGGGCAACTTGGGGACCGGTTGTGGCAAGTACCCGACCGCGGCGTCGAGGCCGAGGTGTGGTGGACATGGGGTCAGCCCCGAGCGCCCGGCGGCGAGGGCCGCAAGGACCGACTGGGTGTCCATCCCCATGGCGTTACAGAGGCTGAAAGCTGTGATGACAAGCGGAGGCATCAAGGTGCACAAGCTCAAATTCCGGCGGAATATACCACCGTCAAATGGTTGTCGGGCCAGTTGTGGGAAGTCTCCGCGACAACCTCGTGACGGATGCCACGATATGCATCAGGAACTCGCGGGCCATTCACTGATTTTGCGTCAGCCACACAATCCCAGCGATCACAGCAATCCCGACAAGGACCGCGAGGGTGATCTTGATCCAGCTCCACGGACGCTCGCCCGAAACCTGTCCGGTGCGTGCGTTGACCATGAAGCGATAAACTTTTTCCTTGTAACGGAAACTCGAAATCCACACCGGCAACAGGAAGTGCTTGTACTTGACGTCCTTGTAGCGGGTGTTCATCGAAATGATCCGTTGGGTATCCCCGCCGATGTCACGCCGAATCGAGGTGCGAATCTCCGGCTCCATGCGCTCCTGGGCGCGGCCAAAACCCTCCTCGAGGCCAACCTTGTAACGCTCGGCGATAAACCCGGCGAGGTAGGCCGGCTCGTACGGGCGGAGCTCACCTAGGTCCCACGGCTCTAACCCGCGAATGATTTTGACCGGTAAGGATGTCGATGCACAGATCAGGACATCGTCGAAACTGACGTAGACTGAGCCCGACGCGGGGTACCACCGCGTCTTGCGAACCTGCCGAGTCTGCCGCTTGCCATTGCTATCGGTATACGACTCGGTCACGTAGTAATACTCGCCGCGCTGGCCGAAGTAGCGGGTTGTGGTCTCTGAGTCGTATGTCCAATAGGGCAGATAGACCCCGTCCATGCCCTGGCCCTTGGCTCGCTTTTTGAGATCGTTGGGTGCAAACCACCGGCTGGCGACCCACTCCAAAAACTTGGTCTTTGCCTCGCGTCGCTCGAGTTTGAACGGCAAGACACTCTCGGGCACAAAAATTTCGTCACTGGTCTCAACGGCAACAACCACAGGCGACCCGCAAAAAGCACAATGGTCGCTTTGCCCGCTAATAACGGTCTCGGCGCCACAACTCTCGCACTGAACCGCCTGCCCGCCTTCGACAAGATCTTTCGCGGGCCTTTGCCGGGCTTTGGTCAGAGCCTCGTTGAAGTCGTATTCCTCGATCGTCCGGGCACCGGCGCTATCGTCGTCTCCGGAAGGCTCGATATTTTGGACGGTTCCACAGTAGGCGCACTTGAGGGAGTCGGCACCCGGCTTGAACTCGAGATTGGCCCCGCACGACTGACACGGGAACATGTGATTATCTGTGCTGGCGGCAACGTGCTCCGACATTGGCGGGAGGATACCGTATCCCGTCCGAGGCTTTGGCCTGGGCCCTCTTAAAATAAAAAGAACGCGTCGGTTAAGACGCGCTCTTTAGCGTTGGGAGAGTAGGAATTACTCGGAAGCTTCGTCAGCTTCTTCACCACCCTCAGCCTCGGCGTCGGCACCAGCCTCGGCGTCGGCCTCTGCACCGGCCTCGGCCTCGAGGTCCGCGTCGGCCTCGGCATCGGCATCGGCCTCGGCATCAGCCGAAACCTCGCCACCGGCGGAAGCTTTGAACTCAGCTTGGCCGGCGAACGCAAGACCGAGCTGCTTGATGTCCTCAGCGCTTGCGGCCGGGAGACCCTTGACCTCGTCGACCGAGCCCTTGGCCTTGGCGATGATCTCCGACTGCAAGTCCACAACACCGGTGATCTTGCCTTCGATTTCGCCCTTGGCCTCTGCGGCTGCGGACTCGAGTTCGGCCTTGAGGTGAGCGGTGGCTTTCTTGGCCAGACCAGGCACCTTGAGGGGGTACTTACCAAGCTTCAAAGTCACCTTGGTGGCGCGCTTGGGAATGGTCTTGAGATCTGCCGACACCTTGGCGATTTTGTCGAGGGCAGCCTCGAGCTTGGCCTTGGCTTCAACATCGACATTGAGGTCTGCGCTGATCTCAACCTTGCCGTCCTTGAACGAAGCGGTGCCCAGGGCGGTGATCTGCTCGGCCGAAAGCTCGAGCTCGCTGGCGAGGGCTTTAAACTCGGCACCAGCAGCATGGGCCTCGTCGATCGGCGCGGTCACCCACTTGACCTGGGCGTCGATTTGAGCCGGCATATCTTTGAGCTCGTCGTAGGGGTTTTCGTACTCCGGTGCTGCCGGGGGCGTCATGCTTCCGCCACCACCGCCGCCACCACAACCGGTGGGGACAACTGCCACAGAACCGAGGAGCATACAGCTCAGGAGGAACTTGGAGAATCGTTTCATGGTCTTCACTTCTACTGATCGATCGAGTCGTGTGGCCGTGACGGCCGGTTCATTGTCGCAATTGCGCACATTGAATTTGACTAGCCGCTTATCGCGCACCACTGCTACATGTCAAGACAGACCGGCCAAGCAAACTCACGAAGTGCGCAAAGATGTTCGCGTGTGGCGATGTGGTCTGCCAAGTGTGCGCCCGCGGACACGGTACGCTTGAGCGATGCAAGTCTTTGGACTGACAGGCGGGATCGGCAGCGGCAAATCAACGGTCGCTTCACTCATCGAGAAGTATGGCGTTCCCGTCATTTCCGCGGACGAGCTCTCGCGCATGGTGGTTGCCCCCGGAACCCGTGGGCTCGCTGAAGTCGTCGAGACGTTTGGCTCGGAAGTCCTCGGTGACAACGGCGAGCTCGACCGCGGAAAGCTTGCAACCGTTGTGTTCTCAGATCCGGCCAAGCGCAAGCAACTCGAAGCGATGTTGCATCCACTCATCCGCGAGCGCTTTATCGAGGTCAAAGAAGTCCTCGAACAGGCCGGCAATACCCAACTCGTCTACGAGATTCCCCTGTTATTTGAGAACAACCTCGAGCACACGGTCGACGGGGTGATTGTCGTGACCGCCAGCGAGCCGGTGCGTATCGAACGGGTGATTGCCCGCAGCAAACTGCGCCCATCAGAGGTTCGTCGGCGAATCGACGCCCAAATCGACGAGGCAACGCGGCGCAAAAAAGCCGACTACCTCATTGTCAACGACGGCGACCTCGTCGACCTCCAGCAATCCGTCGAGAAGATGCTCCGCGAATACCTAAGGCCCCTCAAGGACGACGACGGCGTGCAAGAACTCTAGTCCGAGCTTCTCCGGGCCGCGTGCATTTGTCCTGTGCAGCCCCACGGTTGGTGAGACGATCGCGTGCCCGAGCTTCTCAGGGCCGCGTGCATTCGCCATGCGCAACCGTTCGAGTGCGTCGTGCTCCTGTGCCGGCGACGTAGCACGGCGGTCCGAAGTGTGCTGTGATGCGCGTGCTCCCCATGGCAGACCATGTAGATACAAACGACCCCCTGCCCCTCGCCGGCCTCACCGTTGTCGACTGCTCGCGCATGCTGCCCGGGGCTGTCCTCGGACGCATGCTACTCGACCTAGGCGCCCGCCTGATCAAGGTCGAAGATCCGCGAACCGGCGACATGATGCGCTCCACCCCTCCCCTCGTCGGTGGTACCGGAGTGGGGTTTTGCGTATTCTTTCGCGGGGCAGAGTCGGTCGCACTCAACCTCCGCGACCCCGAGGGAGCGGCCGCGCTGCGGGCTCTCGCGGCCAGGGCCGACCTTTTGATCGAGAGTTTTCGCCCGGGGACACTGACCCGCTGGGGACTTGCCTTGCCCGACCTGCGGGCGGCCAATCAACGGTTGATCACCTGCTCCCTGCCCGGGTTTGTCCACAGCGATCCGGCACGCGCAGGCGCGATTGGCCACGACATGAACTTTGTTGGCCTAGCCGGGCTTTCGAGCCTGTTGCATAGTCAACAAATACCCGGGGTCCAGTTTGCCGACATCACCGCGGGCACCCTCGCCTGCACAGCGCTGTTGGCCGCGCTCCTACGCCGGGCAACCACCGGGCGCGGGGGACATGTCACCCAGCCACTGATGTCGGGTCCCATGCAGTTTATGACCTGGCCGTGGGCCGAACGCGCGAGCAACAACCCTCCATTTGTCACCGACCTGCTCGGTGGCACACGCCCGTGTTATCGCGCCTACACCTGCCAGGATGGCAAAAAACTGATGGTCGGCTGCCTCGAACCAAAGTTTTGGTTTGGCCTCACAGCGGCGATGCAATGCCCTGAGCTGGCGGCCGCTGGTCTCGATGCTGGCGAGCCAGGGCAACGCGCCATCGCCCGGCTCGAAGCAAAGTTCGCCAGCCACCCGCGGCAACACTGGCTCGACGTGCTCGCCCCCACCGGGTTGCCTGTGACCCCGATCCACGACCTCGCCGATGCCCTGCACGAGCCCCAGTTGGTCGGCAGTGGGCTGCTCGAACAAACGCCGATGCCCGATGGCTCAACGATCTCTGGCGTCGGGCCGACCCTGCCGTCGGTCTCGCGCACGCCGGACCGGCCAGTCCCTGCCCTCGGTGCGCATACCCGGGATGTGCTCGCGGAATTTGGCGTGGCCGGCAATACCCCGCCGACCTAACAGGCTCGTTGTATACACACGCTACTGCTTGGCGCCGTGTTCCATCTTGACGCCGAGCTTGTCGGCCTTGCGCGACTCGCTGCGGCGCTTGGCCGTGTAGAGCTTTTGCCCGCGCTCGGTCACCTTGCCGACCTGCAGGTTTCCTTGTACACGCATCTCGGCCGGGGGCATTTCATCGTCTGGCCGGCTAGGTAGCGCCCGGGCCTGTTGCAGGCGAGCCTCAAAGTCCTGGCGCCAGGCGGCCAGCGTGCGCAGTTTGTAGCTCGGGTCGGCGGGGTCGCTGATGATCTTTTGGACCACGGCATCGCGCTCGACAAACACCGGGTAAAGCTCGCCCGGATCGTAGGCATTGCCGCGGTCAAACAGCCCGCCACAGATTTCCCGGAGGCTACAAACCTGGCAGGCATCGCTGTAAATGTGCCCCCAGTCGGTCTGGCGCACGGTTTGTTTGGCGTCCAAGAAGTGGACGATCCGCTCCTCGCCCTTGACGATTTTACGGGTCTCGGTGCTCGCCCACGCAAAGTCTGTCATGTAACAAAGCGGGACCTTCTCGACGCGAAAGCTCCGACCGCTGCGATGCAGCAACCGCAGCGCCCGATAAAGCGACAACTCAAAGTCGGCTAGGCGCGGGGTGAACTGGTCTTGGTTGACCTCAGCGCGGCCCATCGACGGGTCGAGATTGTTCCACACAAAGTGGCGGATATGCGGGTGACGCCGCAGAAAGTAGCGAATGTTGGCATCGAGATGCGTCGCATTGAGTTTGTTGATCACACAATTGATGTTGACCTCAATGCCAAACTCAGCGGCGTTGTCGATCGCGGCGAAGGCCTTGTCGAGCGTACCCTCGACCCCGCGCAACTTGGCCTCGACCTCGGGGTCGATCGAGTAAATCGAGATATGCACCAGCTGCAGCCCGGCCTCGGCCAGGGCCTTGGCAAACTTGCGGTCGCTGAGCCGCCAGCCGTTGGTGATCATGCGGACGTGCAACCCACACTCGGTCGCATAACGGGCGATCTTTGGCAGTTCGGGATGGAGCGTCGGCTCGCCGCCCGTCAAAATCACGCCGAAGTAGCCGCGCTCGACAAAGTCGTCGACCAGCACCTTCATCGAGGCAAAGTCGTGGGTGTACGGGGTTGTCGGGTTCGAGCAAAACCCGCAGAAGTGGTTGCAGTGGCGAACCACCTGGATGTAGCCGATGTTCGCCATCTACAGCCGTTTTACTCAACCACGCCGCAGCTGTCGACCTGGGAGATATCGCAGCCGCCACAGCTCCAACGGAAGTTGTCGAGGGCGAGCGCGGTGTTGATTTCGGCGTCGACCTTGTCGAACACGGTGAACGACAGCGTGATGTTCTCCTTGGGGACCGCCGACCCGAGCACGCCGATCCAGTTGGTCGAGCCACCGACCGCATCGTACCCGGTGCCGTTGAGTTGCGGATCGTTCGGGCCAAACTCGATCAGGCCATTGGACGCCAGTGCCGTAACCGTGAGCGGCTGGGCGTTGTCGTCTTCGTCAAACAAGAACGCGACGTTGCCGGTGTAGCTCTCGCTCACCGACCAGACCACGGTAAAATCGTTGTAGCTGGCATCCTCGCTGGCAAACTCGGGGTACTCGGCTGAGAAGAACGCAAAGTCGAACTCGTAGCCAAAGGTCCCGTCGGGCACCTTCATGGTGAACTCAAAGTAGATGACATCGTGGGCGACCTTGGCCCCGAGGTTCCACTGGGCGTCGAGGGTGTCCGAACAATCACCCATGCCGTCGCAATCCATAAAGGGAGTCCCGCCGTCGCCGTTGTTGCTACCCTGCTGTGGCGTCATGTCGCCGGGCAGCACCATCACGTTGCTGGGGTTGTCGTTATTTGTATTACCACCGGATTGGGCACTACCCTGCGGAGCCGTCAGCCGCCCGTTGAGGTCGACCGCGGGGAACGAACCGTTACTCACCAGCAAAAACCGGTCGCCCTCGGTCGGGCTCCAAAACGGCACGTTACCCTCGTAGTGGGTCCCGAACTGCTTGACCACCCGCCACGCCGTCTCGTCGGGCGAGAGCAGGACAAAATTCGAGGCGTACAGCGAGTTCTCAGCGTTGTACAGCTGGGGGTCAACCTCAAAGCAGTTGATCCCGATCGCGTGTAAGAACTCGTCCGAGTCGTCGTCGCATGGGAGGTGGTCAGCCGGGTCGGGCGCGAGGCAGGGAATCTGCTCGCAGTCGGTATAGTCGTATTTACACAGAATCGTGCACTTGAGATCGCCCGACGAGTACTTTTGCGGGTCGAGGTCCTTGCACTTGTAAACCGCAAACTCGTCGCCGTCGCAAAGTTCCCCGAGGTCCTCCTCGAGCACACCGTTGCCGCAACCGGGCTCGCCCGTCGTCGTTGTCGGGTCCTCGGTTTCAGACTCGGTGGTGGTTGTCGGGCCGTCGGTGGTCGTCGAATCAGAGTCGGACTCACTCCCGGTCGGGTCTTCGGTCGTCGTCGTCGTTGGGTCTTCGGTTGTCGGGTCTGCCGTTGTTTCGACCGTCTCCCCCGACTCGGTCGTCGGCGTACCCGTCGTCGTCGCGGTGGTGACCGACGTTGTCGACCCGTCGGTCTCGTCGCCCCCGGAGCTGCAGCCAACCATCAACAGGCACGCGACACACAAAAGCCGGCGCGACGAAAACTCAAAATAGGTTTGGAACATGGCAGCAACTCCAATCGACAGGATGTAGGACGTAGGACCAAGGCTCGAAGGCCCGGCAGATTTTGGCAAGCGCATCATGGTTTGGCAGGCGAGAAAACCCGTGGGAGCCGTGGTTTTTCTCGCAGGCAAGCGATGTGTCGCGGTGCCCCATTGCTCGAGGTTAACAAACCTCTTGCACCGACACGCACACCCGTGACCTCTCCGCCACGGGCGCAATCGATCAGGCAAAACCTCACACCCACGGGCCCGGATCGGGGTCGTGGGCACAGTCTGTCTGGTTCCGCGCACGTACACAGGCCTCGGCAGACCCGGGTGGTTTTCGCGTGCCGGCTGGCCGTGTTAGGATTCGCTCGCGCCTCGCGCAGGATTTCGTCTCCATGGCTTCTAAAACCGAAAAACCAGTGGAAACAATTGAGCTTCCGAGTCTCAAACAGCGCGCGGGCTCAATTCTCAACGCGAACCAACGGGCGATTTCCGATCGCGCGCGGGTCTACGCCGACGCCCAAACTGGGGTGGAGCGCAATGCCGTGATGGCCGAGCTGCTGGGCGAACCCACCCACTGCAGCCACGGAAGCCACGGCAGTCACGGCAGTCACGGCAGCCACGGCAGCCACGGCAGCCACGGCAGCCACGGCAGTCACGGTAGCCACGGCAGCCACGGGTCCTGGTAGGAACTCGTTGTAGACACAACTAATCGTCGGAACGCGACCGATGTGTTGTCAAGCCTTACTACAGGCCTGGCGACGATCGCCGCGGGTGACTGCCGCACGCATGGGCTGCTCGAAATCTTGCTCGTCGCAAAACCCAGCTACGCGCGGTCGGATTGCTCGAGTGTTTGGCGGGCCACAAGCCGGGCGTAAATCCCCTCAGCTGCCATCAAATCGGCGTGCCGCCCCTGCTCGACCACCCGCCCGCCGTCGAGCACCACGATGTTGTCGGCATCGCGAATCGTGCTGAGACGGTGGGCGATCACCAGCGTGGTTCGCCCTTTTTGCAACTTCTCGAGGGCCTCCTGCACCAGGTGCTCGCTCTCGCTGTCGAGTGCCGAGGTCGCCTCGTCGAGCAACAGGATCTTTGGGTCACGTAGAATCGCCCGCGCGATCGAGATCCGTTGGCGTTGGCCACCGCTGAGCTTGACCCCACGCTCGCCGACCACCGTCTCGTAGCCCTCGGGAAACTCGCGGATAAAGCCATCGGCGTTGGCAGCCGTTGCAGCTGCAACAATTTCGGCTTCGGTCGCCTCGAGCCGACCGTAGCGAATATTGTCGCGGATGCTGCCGCTAAACAAAATCGGATCTTGGCTGACGACCGCCGAGACCCCGCGCAACTCGGCCAGCGGCAGGGTTTGGATGTCGTGGCCATCGACCTTGACAGCACCTTCGCTCGGCTCCCAAAACCGTAGCAACAAGCGCCCGAGCGTGGTCTTGCCCGAGCCACTCGGCCCGACCAGAGCACAAACTTCGCCCGGGTGCACTGCAAAGCTCACCTGCTGCAGCACGGGACTGTCGCGGTCGCCATAGGCAAACGACACGTTATCAAACGCAACTTCGCCACGGAGGTTTTGTTGCTGCACAGCATCCGGCGCGTCGGCGATTGCCGGCTTCGCATCGAGGATTTCAAAGATGCGAGACGTCGCACCCAGGGTTGACTGCAAGCCGCTAAACAGCTCCGACAGGGCCCCGACCGAGCCCGCGACCATCATGGTGTAGAAGATGAACGAGGTCAGGTCGCCGGCAGTGATCTCGCCGTCGAGGACCATCGAACCGCCCAGCCAAAAAATTCCGGCGATCGCGGCAAAGGCCAAAAACGAGACCACTGCCGAGAACCAACTGCGGGCCCACGCGCGGCGGATAAACAGCGAGAACGTGCGCTCGATGCCACTGCCGTAGCGCGCGACCTCAAAGTCCTCGCGGGTAAACGCCTGCACCGTTTCGATAGCCGCCAACCCCTCTTGCAACTGACCTGTCGCTTGCGCCAGCTCATCCTGGGCCTGGCGCGACAGCTTGCGGATGATCCGGCTCCAAATCCCGGCCGCGATCACCAGTGCCGGCACAACCACCAACATCGCCAACGTCAGTTTGGGGTTGGTCACCAGCAAGATCGTCACGCCGCCGATCAGCGTGAGCGTGTTGCGGATAGCCATGCTGAGGTCCTGCCCGACCGTGTGCTGCAACCGCGTGACATCGTCCCCGAGCCGCGACAGCAACTCCCCCGTGCGCGTCTGCAAAAAAAACGTCTGCGGCATGGTCGTGAGATGACGGTAGAGGTCGATCCGCAGGTCGGCGACCACCCGCTCTCCGAGCCAGGTCATGAGGTAGTGGCGAAAAAAGATAAACACCGCCTGGCCGAGGAACACGACCAGCAACACCAAGGTACTCGCCGTGACCTCGGCACGTGCGGCCGCGATATCACCTTCGCCGACAAGCGCCCCGCTAAACGCCGCATTGGCCAGCTCGCCAAAGTAGTACGGATAGACCAACCCCAGGCTGCTGGCACCAAACAGGCAAATGATCGCCGCGAGCAGGCGCGCGCGGTACGGCCCGGCGTAGGTAAACAGCCGCCGGACCCGGGCCCACGAGTTTACCTTTTCGCCACCCTGTTGCGCTGTTTCGTCCACAGCATCGCGCTCGCCGGCCATCCTCGCAAACCTAGCAGGTTCGGGCGGGACATCCGACATGGCCTAGTCCGGGTCGATGGCGTTTGCTCACATGTTTTATTTGCGCATACATTGATACCATGCAACGGAAACTTCCGGTTGTGTTGACAGCCAGCAGCCCACAGCCGCCTACGGACATGTCTACGAATATTTCTCGGTAACTCGAGGCACGGTGGCAAAACACCCCGGGGCTTATGCTCTACCCCGGCCTCAGCGAGTCGGCACTCGACCACAGCGAACGCATGGGAGCCTACAAATTGCCCGTGAGCCTTCTTCGGCTGCTCATGGTCGCGGACGGCTTTGCCCCCGGCGGGGACCTAGACGACGAAGGTTTTTGCTTTTGGCCCCTCTCACACATGCAACTCGCCAGTGCGTACAGCGGCAGGTTATATGTATTTACAGGCTCCGAGGCCTACCTGCTATTTTGCGACTACTTGGTCCTTTCGTGGGCCTATGCGACACGCGTGCGTGGGCAACCCCACGGTGAAGTTGTGCTGGTTGGCACAAAACACGGCGAGCCGCATCCGGTAGCGACGACGTTCATCGAGTTTGTCGAGCTCTACCTGCGAAAAGCCCGAGGCTGTACCCACCGTAGTTCCCAAACAAGCCCACGACGCCCCAACCTACGGGCTCCCCCGCATCGTGAACGTACCTTGAGAAGCAATCATGCTGTTACATGTGTTCATGGGCGCGCCGTTGTTCCACAAGATTTCTCCGGGTGGCGCCAGCCCTTGTTTCGTGCACTTGTGGCGACACGATAGACCGAGGCTGTGCCCAGAGTAGCTCCCGGAAAAGCCCGGTACGCCCTACGGGCCCCCGCATCGTGAACATGCCTTGAAAGGCAATTGTGCTGCCAGCACTGTGTGCTCCCGGAGGCTCGAAGTGGTGACCGGACAAGCAGGCCCTCGCGGCAGCCTACTTGCTAGGCTTGCTCATCGACAGCATCCAACAGTCGAGCGAGTCTACACGTGGACAGTTGAAAAGGGGCCAACGCACACGCTATGCATAACGGGTGACGCGGGGTGTCCCCGACTTCACCGGAGGCCGCCACCGACGTGGTGCCACTTCACTGACCAAAGTGTTGCGATTTTAGATGGTGATACAACGAGTCAGCACAGAGTGCTCCCGGAGGCTCGAAATGGTGACCGGACAAGCCGGCCCTCGCGGCAGGACCCGTGGAGCTTGCCGAAGCCTGCTTGACTTGCTCATCGACGGGCGCTCGGCCACAACGAACTCGCCGTAGGCAATAAGCCCCGCAACATGCCTTGAAAGGCAATTGTGCTGCTACATGTACTCATGGCGCGCCGTTGCTCGACGAGGTTTCGCCGGTTGGCGCTCCGGCCATTTCTGTGCACTTTTAGCGACACGATAGCCCCACGCTCTACCCACCGTAACTCCCGAACAAGCCTACGGGCTTACGCGCATCGTGAACGTCCCTTGAAAGGCAATCGTGCTGCTACATGTATTCATGGGTGCACCGTTGTTCCACGAGATTTCGTGGTTGGCGCTCCAGCCATTGAAACCCCGGACCTGGTTGTTGTAGGGCGCCACGTATTGCATGTGCGGCATCACGATCATCTTGGGATTTGAGTAGTAGTTGGGGTTACTCGGGTAGATGACGATCCCGTAGCCGTTGCCAAACGAGCCTCCGCAGCCGGAGTTGGCAGCGTTACGGCCGGCGATAAATAGGCGGTCGCCGTTGTTGAGGACAACGAGGCGGTTGTGGTTGTTGGAGTGATACTGGTTTTGTGGCGTGGTTGTTGAGGTGATCTGGTCGTAGCTCCAGGTGCCTACCTTGGTCCCGCTCGCGCTGTAGACCTCGTTCATTTGTTGGTCATACAACGTTACCGTAACGGTCTGGCCGTTCGTATCGAGGCAGTTGTCGAGCCAGGCGTTGTTGGTGAGGTTGGCGTTGGAGTCGTTGGTGAAGGCAAAGCAAAACTCGTTTTCACACATTGCCGAGCAGCCATCGCCGTCGTCGGTGTTGCCATCGTCGCACTCCTCAACTCCGGCTTGGACAAATCCATCTCCGCATGTCGCCATCTCGCAGGTCGTGGGGCACTCGTCGGTATCGTCGTCGTTGCCGTCGTCACAGGCTTCACCGGCGGTCATGTTGACGACCATGTCGCCGCACTCGGCCGGCGTGCAGTCGTCGTCGCACATCTCCGACTCACCACCGTCGTCACACTCTTCGACTCCCGCCTGGATATTCGCATCGCCGCAGATTGCGTTGAGGCACAGGTCGGTGCACTCGTCGGTGTTGTCGTCGTTGCCGTCGTCGCACTCCTCTTCGCCCTGGACCATGCCGTCCCCGCACGAAGTCAGCTCGCAGGTATTGCTGCACCCGTCGCCCTCGTCATCGTTACCGTCGTCGCAGGCTTCAAATCCCTCGTGGACAATCCCATCGCCACAGCTGGCAACCGCACACGTGTTCAAGCAGTTATCGGTGTCGACATCGTTGCCGTCGTCGCACTCCTCCACCCCTTCGTGGAACACGCCATCGCCACAGATCGCCGCGGTACAGGTGTTGAGGCAGTCGTCGGTTTGCACGTCGTTGCCGTCGTCACACTCCTCATCACCTTCGACGACACCGTTGCCGCACTCCGCCTCGGGACCGTCGGTGGTCTCGCCCCCACTCGTCCCTTCCGAGTCCGAGTCGCCGGTGGTCTCAATGTCGCTGGTCTCCTCGTCCGTCGTGATTGCGTCCGTCGTCGTGGTCGTCACAACCATCGTCGTCGTTGTCGGCGTAAACGTCTCTGAGGAGGCGGCCTCCCCCATACTGCAACCGGACAGCCCGACGAGATACGCAACGCCAAGTGTCCACCGATAACCCGAGTTCACCATGAAATCATGGTCGTTCACGCGCCCCGCGCCGTCAAGAACAATCGGACATGTCTAAATAGACATAACGAAATTTTCATCACGCCTCGCGCGGCCTCGACCGGCGAGCCTTATTGCCCGTGCACCCCAATTGCCTATGCACCTTTAAATTTGTATGCACAAAATATTCGAGCTGCCGACGATGTCGGCCCATGTAAAAGCAGAAGATGACAGCCCGTGATCAGGGTGGTAAGAACCCGGTAATGACGGGACTCAAGCGTAAACTCGGGGCCATCCACCTGTGGTCGATCGCTGTCGGCATGGTCATCTCAGGGCAGTATTTTGGCTGGAACTACGGGTTTGAGGCGGGAGGAACCGGCGGGCTGCTGGTGGCTGCCCTCGTCGTAACAGTTTACTATACACTGTTTATTTTTAGCTACGCCGAGTTGTCAACGGCGATCCCCTCAGCCGGCGGGCCATCGGCCCACGCTCGCCGGGCTCTGGGACCGGCCGCGGGGTTTGTCGCCGGGTTTGCCGTGCTGCTCGAATTCGGCTTTGCTCCCCCGGCGATCGCGGTTGCGACCGGGGCCTACCTGCACTTTTTGATGCCCGCGCTCGATCCCACTGCCGGCACGGTCGGAACCTTTGTTGTGTTTTTGCTCGTCAATCTACTCGGGATTGGCTCAGTCGCGCTGGTCGAGTTATTTGCGACCATCGCAGCGCTCGTCGGACTATTGATGTATATACCGGCAGGAGCTGCACAGGCCGACTTCTCGGCGGTGTGGCAAACAATGGACTTTCACGGGGGCGTACTTGCGGGAACCTTTGCCGCGGTCCCATTTGCCATTTGGTTGTACCTCGGGATCGAGGGCGCGGCGATGGCTGCCGAGGAGGTCCGCGAACCGCAACACGACATCTCGCGGGGGTTTATCGCCGGCATTGCCACCCTCGCGCTGTGCTCGTTCGGCACCGTTTGGGTCACGGCCGGTCTCGGTGGCGGCGAGGGAACACCGGCCGACTACCCCCTGCCGCAAGCTCTCGCGGCTAGCTATGGTACCGAGCACGTGCTGACTTGGCTGGTTGCAACCATCGGACTGACGGGGTTGTTTGCCAGCCTCCACGGGATTTTATTGGGCCTGTCCCGACAGACATATGCACTCGCGCGCGACGGGTACTTGCCGACGTTCCTCACCCGGACCTCCCGGCGCGGTACCCCGTACCTCGCGTTGCTCGTCCCTGGTGGACTTGGCCTGCTGTGTGCCGGTTCGGCGGACTTCGCCAACGCACTCATCATCCTCGCCGTGTGTGGCTCGATCGTGATGTCGGTGATGAGCATGGCCTCGCTGTTGGTCCTGCGTGCACGCGAACCTGAACTGGCAAGGCCCTACCGCATTCGCTGGCTGTGGGTGCCGTGGTTGGCTATGGTGATGGGTATCGCAGCCCTTGGTGCAGTTGTGTGGTTTTCCCTGCGAACCACAGCGCTGCCACTTTTTGGCCTCGAGTTGTCACTACCGGTTGTGCTCGCCGGGCTGTGCGGGTTGGCGGCGCTCTACTACATTACGATCGCGCGGCATCGGGTGGCTCAAAACCCGTAGCGGGCGCGCTATCAGACCAGATAACTTGTACTGGCAACCAATAAAAAAGCCCCTGAATCACGCGCGGTCATTCAGGGGGCAAGGGAGCCTTCTTGGGGCTCGGGACTTAGGGGATCATCTGGTTCGACAGGCTGTTTAGGTTGATGTATGCACATCTTTCATGACATCCAGGCGACGTGGCTTAGCGACGAAGCCCAAACACAGCGTGGGAGAACGTCCGGGCAAGTTCCCGACGAAGAACACGGCTGTGGCGGATGTCATTGACCTCAAGGGCGACAACAAACAGAGTCATGGCGAAACAGATTGCGAGAGCGGTAACAACGAGAGTCAACATGGAAACTTCTCCTTTGCCCGCCCCCTAAAGCGAGAAGCATGCCGCTTGGCACCAGAACTATACCGTTGAAATCAAACACATATTTTTGGCATATGGCGGCTAGCTTCGGTGGCTACTGCGGTAGCCAGGTGGCGAATGCCGTGGCCGGCCCGATGGCTATCCGTTAGATTCCCTGCATAAATGACCTACCCGCATATCTACTTTTGTTGGCACCCCCTGGGCGCCCTATGCCTGGCCCTTACCCTTTCAGCGTGCTCGAGCGCGGTTACCGAGCAAAACACCGATTCGAATGCGGGATCGACGGGGGCTACGACCGCTGGGCCAACCTCGGGCTCGACGTCCAACAACTCAAGCGCGGGTCCAACGAGCGATTCAACCGCTGACCCGAGCAATACCTCGGGCGATCCGACCTCTGGCGAGCCAACCTCGAGCGAGCCGACCGATACCGGTCCCGGGCTCTCCGAGACCGACGACACCGGTCTTGAGACCAGCACCACGGGTGACGATACCGACTCCGAGAGCGATACCGATACCGACACCGGCGCGGACCCGTGCATCACCTTCGACCGCACCTACGGGGCAGAGCTAAACGAATACGGCAACGCCATCCTCGCGCTGGCCGACGGCGGCTTTGTCATCGCCGGACGCAACGAGTCGGTCGGCCAAGGCATGTTCGACGCGTGGCTGGTCCGCCTCAGTCCCGAGGGCGATGTGCTGTGGGAGGAACTCTACGGGACCCCCGCCACCGAAAACATCAATGCCATTGCCCAGGCCCCTGACGGTGGTTTTGTCCTGGTCGGCACCACCCACACACAGCAAACGAGTTTGGACTGGTGGACCCTGCGGACAGATCCAGGGGGCAATCTGCTGTGGGACGCGGTCTTTAGTAGCGAAAATGCCGACCACGCGTTTGCCGTGGTCGCCGACGATACCGGGGTTACGGTTGCCGGTGTCCGCGACCGGATTGCCCAGGGTTCGGGGCGAATCGGGCTGGTGCGTTACGACAACGATGGCCAGGAAGTCTGGCAGCAGGCCTACGGCGACGATCTCGACGAGCAACTAGGCTACGCCCTCGTGGCCGTCGATGGCGGCTATGCGGTTGCCGGCACCGCGGCCAAAAACTTCTGGCTGGTCCGCACCGACGGCCAGGGCACAAAACTCTGGGACCAGAGCTACAATCTTGCAGATACAATTTATGAACGGGCGCTCGACCTCGTCGCCCTGCCCGATGGCTTTGCCCTCACCGGTTGGGCGGCCGACGAGCAGAACATGAACCAGTCGGATATTTGGCTGGTCCGCACCGACAGCGACGGCGCGATGCTGTGGAACGTGACCCACGATCTCGACGATTTCGACACCCCCGAGAGCCTGATTGTGCGCGAGCAGGGATTTGTCATCACCGGCGACACGCGCAAAGACGGCGATCCGGCAAACCTGATGCTGATGGCCCTCGACAACGAGGGAGCCCAGCTGTGGACACGCAGCTATGGCGGCATGGAACACGACTTCGGCCGCCAGGTGGTCGAACTCAAAAACGGCAACCTCGCGATTGTCGGGCGCACGGCCTCAAAGGGCGCCGGACTGCTCGACGCCTGGGTGCTGCGGACCAACAGCGAAGGCGAGTTGACCTGTCCCTAAAGACCTTGTCTATACACCTGTTGTTCGATAAACGGGTCGACCGACATCACAACTCGATGCCACCACAAGGCAATTTTACGATATGAGTAGCCGGTGCCGCGACTTCGAAAACTGCTGCTGACCGGGCGTCGGCTGCTCGCCGAACGCCAAAACCACGGCTGTGTGTACAACCCGCTGTCGCGGGCGATGCTCGACAATCCCTACCCGACCTACGCCCGCCTGCGGCGCGACTCGCCGGTCCATCGCAGTGCCCTGGCCGGCGGCTGGCTGGTGAGCCGCTACCCCGATGTGGTGGCAGCTCTTGGCAATCCAGAGACATTCTCCTCGGACATTCGCCTGAGCACACGGGCTCGCCACGGGCAAAAAGTTGTTGATACACCGAGCATGATCACGCTCGATCCACCCGACCACACCCGTCTGCGGCGACTGGTCAACCGGGCGTTTGGCCCCCGGGCAATCGCCTCGCTCGCCCCCCGCGTCGAGCAACTGGCACGCGAACTCATTGCCCCGCTCACCCGCGGGGAAGCGTTTGACTGGATGGATCAGTTTGCCCGCCCGCTGCCGGTGGTTGTGATCGCCGAGCTTTTGGGGATCCCGATGGCCGACCGCCACCGGTTTCGCCACTGGTCGGAGGCACTCGCCCGCACGCTCGAGCCCAACATGTCGCGGGCGACCAAAATCGCAGGAGTGGCCGCCGGCCGAGCCCTTGCCGCCTATCTGCAGACCGTGGTCGAAGCCCGCCGCCGCAACCCACAAGCCGACCTGATCAGTCGCCTGGTTGCGGTTGAGGAACAGGGCTCACGCCTGGGCCTAGACGAACTGCTCGCGCTGCTGCGGCTGTTGCTTATCGCCGGTCACGAAACGACCACCAACCTGCTGGGCAACGGACTCTACGCCCTCCTGCAACACCCCGAGCAACGGCGGTGGCTGGCGGCCAACCCCGACGGCCTGCGCGATGCCGTGGAGGAGCTCGTTCGGTTTGACAGCCCGGTCCAAATCGACCGGCGGATCGCTCGTCATGACTGTGTGATTGCAGGTACAACCATACCTGCGGGCGCGTTTGTCTTTTTACTCCTAGGCGCGGCCAACCGCGACCCCGAGCTCACGGCCAACCCCGATCAACTCGACCTGGCCCGACCGAGTTGCAAACACGTCGCCTACGGGCGGGGCATCCATCACTGTCTCGGAGCCCCGCTGGCCCGACTCGAGGCAGCGACCGCATTTCGTGTGCTGTTACAAGTATGTCCCGCCCCCCAACAGCTCGGTCCGTCGCCTAGGTACCGCCGCCAAGCAGTGCTCCGCGGGCTCGAGCACCTCCCGATTCGCCGGGGCTGATAGTCACTATCTTTACCCAGGCGACGGCCTAGCCTCGCGGCGCCGATCTTCGACGAGTCGCCAGGGCTAGACGACGGACTTTCGCGAACACGCCGAACGCCCTAGCCCCGCGGCGTTGCCAACCCTTCGACAACTCGCACATGGGGGAGTTTTTGCAGTTGTGCCGGTGCGAGTCGCAATTTACTACTTCGACTCCCGCCGCCGACGATGATCGACTCGCGGGTCAGGACCCGGGCATCGACCAACAGCTCGAGCGGTTGGTTGTAACCGGCTATTGTGACCCCACCTATCAGCTGCCCGGTCAGATCACGGGTCAACTCGGCCGAAGCAAACGAAGCGCGTTTGATCCCCAGCGCCTGGCAGACCGCGCGATTGACATCGAGGCGGCTGTCAGCGAGGGCCAAACACGCGGCCACAACCCCCTTGGGTCGTTTTGAGGCGATCACAATCGTGTTGGCCGAATCCCCCGGATCGACCCCGTAGTGCCGGCAAAAATCCTCTGTATCTGCAAGTTTTGGATCGCAGGCGAGCCGGGTTGCCACGACCCCGTGGGCCTCGAGTTCGGCGCGCACCCGGGCTTCGATCTCGACATCGTTTTGTGGGGAAGCCTCGTGCACCATCGCAGCCACAGTACCAAAGTACCCCGACGCCGTTTGCCGGGAATCAAACGCGCTGGTGCCGGGTCCGTGGCTGATTTACCCGCTTGACGCATCCCCGCATCCCTGCAAAAACATCCATATGCAGGCCAACCCCGACCTCTATTTTCGTCAGCTTCTCGTCGGTCCGATGGCCAACTTTATCTACCTCATCGGCAGTCGCAAGGCTGGCGAGTGCATGGTGGTCGACCCGGCGTGGGATACCGATGCGTTGATCGAAACGGCCGGGCGCGACGGCATGAAGATCACCGGGGCCCTGGTGACCCACTACCACCCCGACCACTGTGGCGGCAGTATCTTTGGCTTTACCGTGCCCGGAGGAGTCGCCGAACTGATCGGCAAGGTCGATGCTCCGATCCACGTCAACAAGCTCGAGGCCGATGGGCTCAAAAAAATCACCGGAGTCAGCGAGTCTGACCTGGTCCGCCACGAAAGCGGCGACCGGGTGGAGATCGGCGATGTCTCGATTGAACTCCTACACACGCCAGGGCACACCCCGGGTAGTCAGTGCTTTATGGTCAACGAGCGCCTCGTCGCCGGCGACACCCTGTTTGTCGGCGGCTGCGGGCGGGTCGACTTGCCGGGCGCCGACCCAGAGCAGATGTACCACAGCATGATGCGTCTGGCCGATTTACCAGATCGTGTCGAGCTCTATCCCGGGCACGACTATGGGCCATCAAAGTCGGCCAAGATGGGCGAGCAAAAGATGTCCAACGCCTACCTGCGGCGTCGCACACTCGAGCAGTGGCGCAGCATGATGGGGCGCTAGCCGATGAACGTTGCAGCTGCACACAACTCAAAACACTGGGCGCTTGTCACCGGGGCAAGCCGCGGCATTGGGGCGGCAATTGCCCGGGTACTCGCCCCGCGCTACCGCCTGTTTATCACCGCCCGCTCGCTCGACAAACTCGAAGCCCTGGCCCAATCCCTGGCGACCGAGGTTGTCCCCCTGGCGGCCGATCTCTCCGAGTTCGACGCTGTCGAAGCGTTGGTCTCCAAGGTTATTGCCCATACAAGTGCCTCTGGTACGCAGCTGGCGGCGCTGGTCAACAACGCTGGCCTGGCCCACTCCGCTCCGCTCACGCGAACGACCAATGCCGACTACCAGCGGCTTGTCGCCGTCAACCTCACCGCCCCGTTTGCCCTCAGTCGGGGGCTGCTCAAGGCCCTGCGTGCGAGTGGCGAGGGTCGGATTGTCAACATCGCCTCGACCGCGGCGCTCAAGGGCTACAGCTACACCAGCGCCTACTCGGCGACCAAGGCCGGAGTCGTGGGCCTGACCCGGGCGCTCGCCATTGAGGTCGCTAGCAAGGGGGTCACCGTCAACGCGGTTTGCCCCGGATTTACCGACACCGATATCGCGGCCGATGCAATTACAAATATTTCGCAGGCAACTGGGCGCACAGCCGACAACGCCCGGGCGAGCCTCGAACGCTTCTCCCCGCAGGGCCGGCTACGCACCCCGGCCGAGGTCGCCGCGTTGGTCGGGTATCTGTGCTCGCCGGCGGCTGCCGGGATCACCGGCCAGGCCCTGGCCATCGACGGCGGCGAAACGAGTTAGTCGCAACGCATGCCAGCGGGGCCGGCTACCCCGTGCCTCGGGGAGTGTGTCACCGCCACGTAACATGTATGTGCATATTTAATGGCCAACCATGTGGTGAGATCACTGATGGGCGCGTCTTCTCACTGTGTACCCACACACCCCGAACCTCGAAATTTGGCACCCGAGAGCTGATTCTCCAAGCTCCGGCGTTCGCAACGATTGCCCCACCCCGATATACTCCGCGCGCCTGCCATGTCGTTCCCCATCGATCTCTCCGCCTTCCGTCCTGTAGTTCTCGACCCTGCCGCGACCGAGTTGACCGCCGAGCAGGAATCGACCCTGCGTGCCAACATTCAACTGTGCCGTGACGCGATTGTGTTTTTTACGGCCGTGGCCGGGGCCCGCGGGCTGGGCGGGCACACCGGGGGTGCGTTTGACATTGTCCCCGAGGTACTGATTGCCGACGGCCTGATGCGCCATTCGAGCAATTCCGTGCTGCCCCACTTCTTCGACGAGGCCGGACACCGGGTTGCCATTCAGTACCTCATGAGCGTGCTGCACGGGCACATGCCGGCCGAAAAGTTGCTGCACTACCGCGAGTTCAATGCCCACCTGCCGGGGCACCCTGAACGCGACTTCACCCCGGGTGTGACGTTTTCTTCGGGCCGTCTTGGGCACCTGTGGCCCTACGTCAACGGCGTCGCCCTGGCCAACCGGGACAAAACGATCTTTTTGTTTGGGTCGGACGGCTCACAGATGGAGGGCAACGACGCCGAGGCAGCTCGCCTAGCGGTCGCCCAGGGCCTAAACGTCAAACTCGTGATCGACGACAACGACGTGACGATCGCCGGCAACCCCAGCCAGTACATGCCTGGCTTTGATGTCGCCAAAACCCTGGCAGGCCACGGCCTCGCAGTCGATACCGGCGACGGCGAAGACCTCCAGGCACTTTACCGGCGCATCCAAAAAGCCATTGCGACCACCGGCCCGGTGGCGTTGATCAACAAGCGCAAGATGGCGGTTGGCATCGCCGGGCTCGAAGGCTCAACCAAGGGTCACGATGTCATCGCCACCGACATTGCCGTGCGCTACCTCGAAGCCCGCGGGTTGACCGAGGCTGTCGCCGTGCTCAAGGCCGCCAGCAAAGATCCAAGCCCCCTGACCTACCGCGGTTCGAGCCAAAAAACGGCCAAAAACCGGGCCCTGTTCGGCACGATTGTCAGCGACCTCATCGACCAAATCCCCGCCGACCAACGTGGCCAAAAGGTCATGGTGATCGACTCCGACTTGGAGGGCTCGTGTGGCCTCAACACCATCCGTGCGCGCCACCCCGATGTGTTTGTCCGCGGCGGCATTATGGAGCGGGGCAACTACTCGGCCGCCGCCGGGTTTGGCATGGAGCCTGGCCGTCAGGGCATCTTTGCCACGTTCTCCGCGTTTTTGGAGATGCTGATTTCGGAGATCACGATGGCCCGCCTCAACAAGGCCAACGTGCTCGCCCACCTCAGCCACTCGGGTGTCGATGACATGGCCGACAACACCTGTCACTTTGGCATCAACCACTTTTTTGCCGCCAATGGCCTGGCCGAAGGCGACACCACGCGGCTGTACTTCCCGGCCGATGGCGGACAGATGCGGGCGGTGCTCAACCGCGTGTTTGACGACCCCGGCCTGCGGTTTGTGTTTTCGACCCGCTCGGCCGTGCCGTCGATTTTGCGCGAGGATGGCACCCCGCACTACGACGACAAATATGTATTTACACCGGGCCGCGACGAGGTCATCCGCGAAGGTACGGCCGGCTATGTCGTGAGCTTTGGCGAGACCCTCTACCGCGCGCTCGATGCCGTCGAAAACCTGCGCGAGAAAGGCCTCGACGTCGGTCTTATCAACAAGCCCACGCTCAACGTCGTCGACCGCGAAAGCCTCGAACGGATCGGCAAGACCAAGTTTTGCCTGGTCGCCGAAAGCCAGAACATGATGACCGGCCTAGGCGTGCGGTTTGGCAGCTGGCTGCTCCACGCCGGGTTCGCGCCGCGCTACAACCACCTCGGGACCCACCGCGAGGGCAGCGGCGGGTTGTGGCGGCAAATGGGCTACCAGGGCCTCGACTCGGCTGGGATCCAATCGGCGATCGTCGAGCTGGCGGGCTAAGTCTGCCCCAATAGTCAGGTCGGTTCTCCAGCGACGGCACGTCACCAGGCTGTCGGCACCGCGCACGACAGTGCCGAGCGCAAGCGGGATATCGCGGCCGTTGCACCGGGCCGCGAGAGCCTGTCGTGGCTGTATAGTAGGCCCATGGCACGCGCAGCAATCGGTTTTCTCGTCGCCCTCGGACTCGCCAGCTGTGCCTGCAACACACCCGAGCGCCAGTGCACCAAAGCGCTGCCGGTTGTCGAACAGTTGAGCCAACAGCAAGTCGACGATGCCCTTGCCGTGGTCGCGCCTGGGGACCTCGACCGCATCAAGCAACAGGCCGCAGCCGAGATGAAGCAGCTGCGCGACAACTTTGTTGGTGTATGTGCAAAAAGTGACGCGCAAACCCTGGCCTGTGTTGCCCGAATCGACGAGCTCAAGGCCATCGAGGACGCGCGACGGGCCGCGAGTGCTAAGTGTCCGAAGGACGCCGATGGTATTCCAGATTTAGATTGTCTCAAGCGCGCACGTGAGGCTGCCAAGCAAGAAGCTGGCGACTGCGGGCCAAAGATGAAGCAGCTGATGGATGCCGTGTTCCCGGCTAAGTAGGAGTTGGCTCGGCGTGAGCGCGGGTCTTGTTGCTGAGACCGGTGTCCTGAGAAGCTAGCAGGAGCCACGACAGCGTCGGTTCTCAGCACTCGGTTCACGCGACCGACAATGCACCGCGAAGATTGTTGGCGAGCAGGTCAGCTAGCCGAAAGGCTAGGTTCCCCGGCACCGCGGCTCGTTGGGCCCGCACTTGAGCCGCACATGGATGTGCCCTGTATGTCCCTTGGAATGCCGCACAATCGCGGTCTTCTTGCCGCTGCGGCTCGGCCAGTGAATCCACTGCGCAAGCTCCTCGGGCGTGTAACCCTGCCACCGCGCCGCCTGGTAAATCTTCTTTTGCAACTTGCCATCAAAGAAGATCATCGAGACCTCGCCGGTGTCGATAAATGCTTTGATCAGGGCCCAGGTCGCCAGCCAATCGACCTCGTCCGGGTTGGGATAGGCAGTGTCTGGAAGGCCAGGTAGCAAGGGCAACCGAATGTCGATGTCGCGGCCCGATTGGTGCGAGCGGTGGGGTGGAAACCGGCGGCCGCGTTTGAGACTGATCGAGCCGATCATGATGCGACCGTCAAACCCGTCGGCGTAGCGCAGCTGGGCAAAGGCCCGGAAAATCTGGCGAATCGTGTGCCCGCTCGCCCACAGCAGGCGCAGGTGTTCACGCCGGGTGTAAAGCTCACTCTCCGGCAACTGAATCGCATTTTTGAGCCGCCCGTAACTCGGGGCACCACGCCCCTGGGCAGCATCGAGTTGGGCATCGGTCAATCCATGCATCTGCACCAATTGTGCGAGGCTCGGCACCGGATGCTTGCTGCAGCCGACACGACGCACCCGACTCGGGTCGATCCACAGGTCGATGTCGGTCCCGGGTTTGAGCTTACGCCCCCAGTTGGTGTTTCGCAGGTGACGCAAGTCGATGCGATTCGCGATCGCTATCGATTCCCAGCTGTCCCCCTCACGGACGGTGTAGGGCACCGAAAATTTCGGTAGCGGCACGCGGGTGGTTTGAACCTTGAGCACCTGGCCACGCCTCAGCCGCACCCGGCGAGAACGCAACTTGTTCCACCGCACGAGGTCATCGCGTTTAACCGCATAGCGAGCCGCAACCTCGGATAGTTTTTCGCGCGGAGCTACGCGGTGGCGAATCCACGTCGGTTTTTCGTGAATCGTAATCGGTGGTGGCTCGCAGTCGCCATGACGCCACGCGATCGCCTGCTCCGGGCTATTGGGCTGCGGCCGCAGCACAGTCAGAAGGGTGAGCAACAGAGCCAGCACAGGGTTTGATGAGCATAACAAACCATCCGCGCCTACCCGCCACGCCTGGCGAGTTGCCTATGCACGTGCACGATCGACGATAGGTGCAAACAGCTGCCTGCAAGTGCAGGCGAGCAGACAAGCTCTATCCCATTGATTTTATGTCGAAATTGATGGATCGACCGGCAACTCGCTGTGCTGAGCGGCGAGAAACTTTCGCAAGATCGCCTGCTCGACCCGCCCTCGCCCACGTGCCGGCACGGGGAAGCGGAGGATGTACTCGACTTGGTCAGCGCCGGCGAGTCGCAGCGAAACCCGGGGCTCGACACTCGGTGGTTCGAGACCGCGGGCCATGCTCACGCGGTCTATCTGCGTGCGCGCCTGCTCGAGAAACTCAGCGCACTCCTCCTGGGCCGCCTGCAACAACGCCTGCTCTATTTTCTCATGCGATGCCCCAACTTTTGCAGGCACCACCAACACGTGGAGCACGTAGTTGTGGGTAAACGTTTCGTTGATCACCGCATTGGATAAAAACAGCGAATTGGGCAACACCACCGAACGCCCTGTCCACTGGTGAAAGGCCGGCTGCGGGCCGACGTCGAGCAATGTCGTTGTTAGTACACCGATATCGATGACGTCACCGCGAAACCCGGCAACTTCGATCCGGTCGCCGATGGAAAACCCGCGACCTGTCCCGCGAAGCAGGGCCCCGCTGACACACATAATCAACTCTTTGGTCGCCAGCACCACGGCGGCCGCAATCGCCACAAACGACAGGGCAACCGTCCGCAGCTCGTCGGCCCAGATGATCACCAAGCCGAGGAAGAATACCCCGAGGGCGAGGTAGCGGATTTGGACCATCCACCGGCGGCGAACCTCCTGCGGCAGTTCCCCGCGAACGAGCGAGCGCACCACGACAACACGCAGCACGAGTACGCTGATACCGAGGAGGACCGACGCAACTAAATCGGTAAAAACCGCCGCGTTGGTCAGGGTGTCGTACAGCGAGGACAACCAGCTGGGCACGTCTGAGTGCCTAACAGCACCTGTCTCACCTGTCAACTAGATGTAACTACATCATGATTGCGGGCGCGTCTTCGGTCCTGCTGCCAAGCCGCAACTGCCCCAGCTGATACGGCTTGTGCGTGCCACAGGGCCCAGTTGAGACAGGCAATGATGTCCTCCGGTGCTTCCACACCAACCCCTAGGCGAACGAGGCGGTCGATACCCGCGCGCCGTAGCGCCGCATCTGGCGTAAAGTACTCTGAGACAGTTTTGTGGTGATTGACCTTGGTCACCAGGCCGTCAAAGCTCAGGGCGTAACGGGGTACCCCGGTGGTCGCCAGGACATCGCAAAAATGCCTGGCCTGTTGCTCATCGGCATCGCGCAGGCGAAACGAAAGCAGCGAGCCCGGCCGCCGATAGTGACGCTCGACCACCGCCCGGTCGGGATGCGACGCCAAGCTCGGGTGATACACCACTTCGACCCGGGGATGGGCTTGCAAAAACGCCGCAACTTTCGAGGCACCCGCACAACGCCTGTCGAAGTTGGTTTGTGCGAGCGCAAGCCCCTGGCAAATTGCCCGGGCCCGTCGCCAGTCCAAGATGCCCCCGCGCATCGCCTGCAGGTCCATCAACGCGTTGAGGGTGTCGAGGTCGTTGGCTGCGATGTAACCCCACATATCGCGATCCTGGCCACCTAGGGCCTTGGTCCCGCTGGCGACGACAATGTCGACACCGAGTTCGAGCAACGGTTTTTTAAACCCCCAGGGCGTGGCAATCGTTGTATCGACAACCAAACGTAGGTCGGGCGCGCGCTCGCGGGCCTGCGAGACCACCCGCACCAGCGCCTCCGGATCTTGGGCGCGAACCAGCGGGTTGGTGAACGTCTCTGCATAGACAACTGTGGTCGCAGGTGTAATGGCCTCGGCCAACGCCTGGTAGTCGCCATCGTCGACGACGCGAACGTCGGCGCCGAGCCGCTGAGCGAGCCACTGAAGGTACTTGAGCAACTTGTTGTAGACCTGGCGCATCATCACCGCCTGGCCGTTTGGCTGCAGCAGCACATCCAAGACCATGGCCGTCGCCTGCATCCCGCAGTCGGTCAACAGCGCGCCAGCAGCCGACTCTAGGCGCTGAACTTCGCGCAGCAGCGATCGCGTCAACTCGGTCCCGTAACGCGCGTAAACCTGTGGCAGGCTCGACCAACAGCCCTCGCCCAACATCGCAAACTCGACCTTGCCCTCCTGCCACGCCTGCATACCCGCCGACCCGAGGAGGTCGAGCTGAACGGTGGGATCTTCGGGGTGCAAAAAAGGTTGGCCCGCGTGCACGGCCGCCCGGTCGATCGCCTCGTGGAGACGCCGGGTGGTGGGGTGCATGTCCCCAATTTGCGGGCGTTGGTCCGGGCAACGTTGGGGGTCGAGGTAGGCGCCGAGGGTATCCGACATGACAGGAGCACTATCCGCGATCGCGTGACGCGCGAGCAAGTGCGTGTCAGACCGGTGCAGTGGTCGTCGTTTCACAACCGTCACCATGGCCCCGCGATTGACCGCGCTTAGCGCCAGAAAGATCCGTTACTCTGGTTGCCAATGTTGGATTGATCTACTTCGCTTGTTTTGTTCGTACCCCTAGGAACAGCCGCCCCTTCAGTCGCCCGCTATGGGCAGATGGACCTGCGATTCGATGATCAGACCACGCGCCCTGTGTTTCTCCCTGAGCAATCTGTGTATCTGCACCGGACTTGTCACCGCCCTCGGGTGTAGCCCGTTTTATGTGCCGCCACCGGACGACTGTTCAAACGAAAAACAAAACGAGTTTGTCTACGACGCGATGCAGACGGCCTACCTGTGGAACAACGAATTACCGCCGCGTTCCGAGGTCGACTTCAACGCCAGCGAACCCGCCGATTTTGTCAAAACCCTGCGCCAGCCCGACCACGACCGCTGGAGTCGTGTCGCCGATCAATCCACCAGCGATGCGCTGTTTCAAGAGGGCAAGTTTATCGGCCTAGGCTTTAGTCACCGCCGCGATACCGACGGCAAGATCCGGGTATCGTTTGTCCACGAAGGGTCCTCGGCCGAGGCCGCGGGATTGCGTCGCGGCGACGAGGTGACGGCGATCAACAGTGTCCGAATCGCTACGATCGACGAGGATGGCCTGTGGGGTGAAATCTTTGGCCCCAACGACCTCGGTACGACCGCGGCGATCTCCGTGCGCAAGCCGGCGGGCGACGACCAAGAACTGATTCTCGAGCGCACCTGGGTCGACATTGCACTTGTACCAGCAACAAATGTGGTGACCCACAACGGCAAGAAGATCGGCTACCTCCACTTTGCCACGTTCGTCGGCGCCGGTGCGGATGCCCTCGACGAGGCCTGGGACGAGTTTGGCGAAGCCAAGATCGATGCCCTCGTGGTCGACCTGCGCTACAACGGCGGCGGCTTGCTATCGATCGCCCGCCACCTCATCGACCTGATTGCCGGCGAGACCGCGGGCGGCGAAGTTGCCTACGATGTCGAGTACAACCCCAATCTCGCCGACGAAAACGAGACTCGGAAGATCAAGGACCCCAAGCGTTCCTTGCCCTTAGAACATGTCACCTTCATCACCACGCGCAGCACCCTGTCGGCGAGTGAGCTGGTGATCAACTCGGTGCGTGCACATATGCCGGTGTATGTCGTCGGCAAACAAACCGGGGGTAAGCCGGTCGGCTCCAAACACTACGACTTTTGCGACAAGACCCTGTTTCCGATCACGTTTCGCCTGCGCAATGCCGACGGAGCCTCAGACTACTTCGACGGACTTGCCCCCAACTGCGAACTCGACGACGACTTTGACCACGAACTCGGCGATCCGGCCGAGGAGGGTTTTGCCGCTGCCCTCAACGCGCCTGCAGGTATCTGCCCAGAGCCTGCGGAGGACGCACTCCCTCCCCCACAGGCGCCCCGCACCACTCGGCTTCCCGACGGCGAGGACATTCAGCCACGCGATCCGCTGGCTCGGATCGCCGGCTCGAACTAACCAGCTCACGTACGCAAAACAGACCGCACCTTCCGGTGCGATCTGTGTATGCACAATCGATTTGGGCTAGCGGCTCAGTCGCGCGGCAGCCCGGACAACCCGAGGGTCGTTGTCATCGGCGAAGGCCGCGAGGTCGAGCGTGCGGACGTAGTCGGCATCGATTCGCCCGAGCGCCCGCAGGGCGTGGAGGCGTTGGTCGCCCGAGGGTGAGCCGAGCAGCTGTGTAAGCGCCGGTTTAGCGGCTTCGACCGCGAGGGCTCCGAGGGTGCGCGTCGCCTGCAGACGCACCTCGCCGTCGTGATCGTCGAGGGCAGCCAGCAACTCAGCGCTGAGCTGTGCACCATCCGGGCGGGCGCCAATTGTATAGGCTGCCTGCAACCGAACAGTTGCATCTGCATCTTCAAGTGCTGCCTTGAGCCCAGCAAGGGCTGGGCCAGCGTCGATCCGACGCAGGTTTTCAACCATCACCACGCGGACTTTGGGGTCGGACTCCTGGGCGATCAACTCGACCGCGGCGGCACTGTAGTCGGCCCCGGTTTGGGTCAGACTCGCGGCCAGTGCCTGGCGGACCTCCGACGGGTTGTTTTCGTGGATCAGGCGGTCGAGCAAGATCGGGAGCATCTGCGGGTCGCGGTGCTCCTCAATGGCAAACCGCAGGCTGCCGGCGCGGGTTGTCACCGGAGGCATGGTTTTGACGAGGTTGTAGAGCTCGGGCGCCTCAGACTGCAGGCGGGAGACCTCGCTGTCGACCCAGGCACGCCAGTCGGCTGGGGCATCGCGTTGGGAAGTCTTGCTCGCCACCGTCTTGGCGTGTTCGCCAGCCGCAGCCGGGGCAACGACGTCGAGGTTGCGATCGACGGTATCCCCATCACAACCGCCGACCAGCGCGAGCCCGGTAATCAGGTGTAGACACATGTATTTGGTTAAGCGGTTCATCCGTTGTCCTCCAAGAGGTGTGCGCCGGCATCCCACCACTGCTCGATCAGCGGGGTACGCTGGACGTTGGTCCCGCAGTGCACCTCGCCGTACTGCAGGTGGTAGGAGTCCCAGTCGTCGATAAAATGTACTTGCAACTCATCGGGCATCATCTCGCGGACGTGCTCGATCAGCGGGTCTGAATCCTGGTCTTCCAGGTTGGTGCGCAAAAACGGGTCGGGGATCAACAGGTGGGCATCGCCCTCGCCGAAGTTGGCGACCACGAGGTTGGCCATCCCGGGGATCAGCGCAAGACCCGTGCCTCCGCAGTTTCCGAGCCGCTCAAACAGGCTGGGCATGGCCAAGAAGTCGGATTCTTCGAGACCGGCCTCATCCATAAACTGCTGCTTGATCGGCAGCAAATGGTCGTCGCGCAGGTCCTCGTTGTAGGCGCGAAGGTTTGCATCGGCAAGTAGTTCACCGACCGTCGCGTAGCCGTGGTCCTCGTAGCGCGGGAGTTGGGTCTCGGGCGGCATCGCTTCGAGGATCTCGTACCCGAGGTCGATGTCGCCGTAGATCATCTTAAAGCCCTTGGGTGACGAGGCATCGGGCACCCAGCTCATCCACTCGTCGACGTGGCCGACACACAGCCAGGTGCTATCGACCTCAAACGGTTTTTGGATCTGCTGGCGGGCGAGGTAGTCCGCGAGCTCGGCATGCAGCCCGGTGCTGTTGCGCCGACCGTAATAGATCCGGCCGTAGGGGTATTCGACCCCGTCCACGGTCACCGGCGGCGTGGCCTCCAAGTTGCCAAAGGAGTCATAGGTCGACTTGGGTTGCGAGCCTCGGGTAATGACCCCCCAGTTTGGCCCGTAGTGTTGATCCTCGGGCACATCGTCGAGACCGCGATCGCGGATCGAATCGATGACCATGTTGAGGCGGTTGCCACCGTCGCCGAGGGCATTGGCATACTCGGGTTCATCCTGATACCAGCGGTCGCAGTCGTACTGGGTACCGGGAATCTTGTGTACCCGCTCGGCTCCCAGGGCCGCGTCGTACCCCGCCAAAAACGGTGCGTTGCTGCCAAAACACTGGGTGGTGTCGACCACCCACAGGTCCTCGGCGGGCTGCAAGTGGTGGTTCATCATCAGTGGCGAAGCCATCAGATTGATGGTTGCCGAGTCGACTTCGGCCCCCTCGCCGTCGAGCAGCGCCAGGGTTAAGCTTGCATGTGCATTAAAGTCGCCAAACTCGATGTCAAAGCTCTGCTCCGCCCCGTCGGTATCGAAGCTGTAGCTGGGGATTGGGTCTTCGGTGCCGGACCCGAGCGCGAGGTTGCCGGCGTGCCACAGGCGCACCATGTCGATGTCGCCGTCGAGCTGCATCTCAACCCGGTGCCCGGCCGCCACCGCGGGAACCGTGAGGTGGTAGACATCGTCGTCCTCGGGGAACACCAACTCGCTCCAGTCGTCGCGACCTTCGACATTGTCGTCGTCGACGTTGGGGGTTCCGTGGACGTCGTCAAAGTCCCAGGCGACGCCCGTCCCATCCGTGTCGGAGCTCGAGTCGGTGTCAGAGTCGGAGTCGGTCTCCCCACCCGACTCGGTGCCCGAGGTCTCGGTTCCGGTGGTGCCCGAGTCGGTTTCGGGGCCAGCTGTCGTCGTCTCGGAATCGCCGGTCGCCTCTGTCGAAGTTCCGGTATCCGACTCACCAACGGTTTCCTCACTATCGTCGCCGCAAGCTGATAGCGCGAGGGCTATCACTGCGAAAACTGAAATCCCTGTCAAGCGCATACCCGGACCTTACACGGGGATCGCCAAATGAAACTTCTGTAATTGCAAAAACTATAAATTCTGCAGGCTTGTTTTATGTGAGTCGCCGCATTTCCAAAGCGGCGCTCGTTGCGAGTTGTGTTGTAGCTGCACGCAATTACTGCTTCGCGCGAGACCTGCCGGTTCGCCTGAAAATCCGGCATCCTCCGGACGATGACAGCAATCGCCCGCACGGAAGCCACCGGTGGAACCCTCGACCCCGAATTCATGCAATGGCAGACCTCATTGCCAATCGATATCCGACTGCTCGAGGTCGACTGCCGCGGGAGCATCGCCCATGTCCGCGGGCAGCAAAACGCAGGTCTACTGACTCCTGAGGAGGCCGCCAAGATGGTCTGCGCCCTCGAAAGCCTGCCGTCACGCGTGGCTGACGGCAGCGTCAAACTGCCGGACGAAGAAGATGTCCACATGGCGGTCGAGTCGTGGTTGCACCAGGAAATTGGACCGCTGGCGAGTAAGCTTCACGCCGGTCGCAGCCGCAACGACCAGGTCGCTACAGATCTCAAATTGTGGTCGCGGGCCGCAGTTGCCGGCGTGAGGCAAGCCGTTGCCAACACACTACAGGCCGCACAGGCATGGTCGACCGAGCATGGGCAGTTGGCGATGCCCGCGTACACACACCGGCAAGTGGCTATCCCCATTTTGGCGAGGCTGTGGATCGACGCGGCACTCACCCAACCCCTACGTCGCGACTGTGCCTTGCTCGATACAGTCGACACCGAATTGTCGCTATCCCCCCTTGGGGCCGGGGCAATCGGCGGCACAACGTTGCCACTCGACCCACAATTTACGGCTGCCGACTTGGGTTTTCGGGGTGCCCACAAAAACCCGCTCGATGCGGTCGGGGAACGGGACCACGCCCTCACGCTAGCATTTGTATGTACGCGAATCGGCCTGCATCTCGCCCGGTTTGCGACCGATGTCGTCGAACTTTGTGCCGACGGTCTCGCCACACTTTCGGGGGCTGTCGCCTGTGGGTCTTCAATGATGCCGCACAAGCGAAACCCCGATTTATTCGAGTTGGTTCGTGGCCACGCCGCCCTTCGCCAAGGCGAACTAACCGCACTGCTAACAATGTTCCATGGGCTAGGTAGTGGCTATCACCGCGACCTGCAGCTCGACAAACAAAACCTGTTTGCGGCGGTCGACGGGGTGACTTCTTGTTTGGCGATGATAGGCCTTGGACTGCAGGAGATGACGTTGCGACCGCAGGCGTGTATCGAAGCGTTACGTCGCGGTGACGCGATTGCCACAGACCTCGCCGAGGCGCTGGTACAGGACGGAATGGCGTTTCGAAATGCCTACCAATGTGTGGGCCGATTGGTCGCCCGCCAACGCAGCCGCGACAGACGCCTGGTCGATCTCACAGCCGAAGATTTGGTAGCCGAGAACCTCCCCACCACCTTGCTCAATCACCTCGACGTCGAGGCAAGTGCCAAAAAACGCGGTGCCCGATACACGTAGGGACCAACTCGACGTGCCCCACATAATTCGGTGACGACCGGGAAAACTGAACAAAAAATCACGTCACGGACAGCCTTGCTTCTACAACAACTGCGAACTTGGCTGTGCATGTGTGTATCATGGGGTCATGAAGGCTGAGCCGTCGCTAAACATCACCGTCAATGGGATGGAGTTCGACAACCCGTTTCTCCTCGCGTCGGGACCTCCCGGAACCAACGCCCGCGTGATCATGAAGTCGTTCGACCTGGGTTGGGGTGGAAATGTTTGTAAGACCATCAGTCTCGACGCGAGCAAAGTCGTCAACACCAACCCACGCTACGGCAAGCTGCGCGACCCCGACGACCGCAAAAAGGTCATGGGCTTTGAAAACATCGAGCTAATTTCGGACCGCCCGTTCGACACCTGGCTCGAGGAATTTGTCGAGATCAAAAAGCGCTACCCCAAGCACATCCTGATCGCTTCGATCATGGAGGAGTACCGCAAAGAAGCCTGGCAGGAGATTGTCGAACGCGTCCAAGCCACCGGCGTCGACGGGTTTGAACTCAACCTCTCCTGTCCCCACGGCCTGCCCGAGCGCAAAATGGGCGCGGCCATGGGTGGCGACCCGGACATTGTGCGCGAGGTCGTCGGCTGGGTAATGGAAGTTGCCAAGATTCCTGTATGGGCAAAGATGACGCCGAACGTCGGCGATGTCGCGGCCTCACCCAAGGCAGCTATCGAAGGCGGTGCCCACGGCATCAGTGCTATCAATACGATTTTGTCGGTTGTCGGCGTCGACCTCAAAACCTTGAGGCCGATGCCCACAGTAGAGGGGTATACGGTTCCCGGCGGTTACTCCGGCCAGGCGGTGCGTCCCATCGCCCTGCGCCATGTCATGGAGATCGCCCGAGCGTGCCCAGGGGTGTCGGTATCAGGGATGGGGGGAATCTATTCGGGTGGCGATGCAGCCCAGTTCATCGCTCTTGGAGCACACACCGTTCAGGTGTGTACAGGAGCCATGTTACAGGGCTATGAAGTTGTCAAAAAGCTCAAGCAAGAGCTCCTCGAAGTCTTGCAAGAGCATGGGTTTACCCACTTGGACCAGCTCCGCGGGAAAGCTCTCGACTACTTCACAACCCACGCCGATTTGGTCGCACGTCAACGACGTGCAAAGGCAGCAAAAATCGGCGCCGGTCGAGATGCCGAAACATGGCGGGGGCAGATTAAAGAAGAAACGGACGCACTGACTTCGAACTGAGGTCAGAGGTCCCCGACCCGTTGGGGGCCAGCCGCGACTTCCGACAATTCTGCGCAAACCCCGAGTTTTGGGAGGCCCCTGTGGAACGTGCATACATGCGCGGATGCTTGCAACCGAGACCACACTTTGGTTTTGTGTGCTCCGTGTTGTCTCGTCTCCGCGCCATCCCTGTCTTCGCCTGTGCGATGGCTGTGGCATGCATTCCTCTCGAGGGCGAGGAACTGACATCGGACAGCAGCGAAGATACGACCACGACGTCGGACAACACCACCATCCCAACGCCAACCACGCTCGATAGCGACTTCACCACAACCGGTGAGGATACCGTCGACCCGACGACAACAACAACCGGCGGGCCGACAACTTTCGAACCGACCACCGTCGACCCAACCAGCGACAGCGACTCGGACGAAAGCGATTCCGAGACGACAACCGGCGACCAGTGCCCACCCCCGCCCCCACCGATTTTTGAGTACATCTGGATCCCAAACTCTTCCCAGGGAACCATCTCAAAGATCAACACAAACACCGGGATCGAAGAAGCACGCTACCGTACTTCAGCCGTCCCAGGCGAACCCTCGCGCACCTCGGTCAATCAATATGGCGACCTCGCGGTTTCCAATCGCGTCCCCGGAAGCATCACAAAGATCGCCGGACACATCGATCGCTGTGTCGACAAAAATAACAATGGGGTGATCGATACATCTTCGTCGGGCAGCGACATCCTCGCGTGGGACGACGAAGAATGTGTCCTTTGGAACACCTACATTCAGTCGTACACCTACCAGGCCGGGCCGCGACCGACCGCGTGGGAATGGGTCGAGCAAGATCCAGAAACCTGCGAGACTCCGGCGCCACGCCTGTGGTCAGGCTACATGGACGAGGGCGGCACAGCACACTTTATCCGCCTCGACGGCGACGACGGTACCATCCTCGACGATGTCACCTACCCCGATTGGCCAGGCGGTGGCTTTGGTCCCTACGGCGGAGCAGCCAACCGCCAAGGTGACCTCATCGCAATCGGTGTCAACACAGCCCCACTCGTGCGAATCGATGCCAAAACCCTCGAGCTCGTGGAGTACGCGGTCCCAGATAGCGCCAACAAATACGGGCTGGCACTCGACCACAATGGCAATGTCTGGACGTCGGCAACAAAAGCCGGCGACAACATGTACCACTTCAACTTCGAGACCGAAGAATGGACCGCACTCGGGCCCGGTGGCGGCAACTGGCTGCTCGGAGTCGCCGTCGACTTCGAAGGCCGCGTCTGGAGTGCCGGCACAAGCCCCTGTCGCCTCGTACAGGCCGATGTCGACAACGTGGCCTACACCGACACCCATATCGAGTTGCCGGGCTGCTCCGAGCCGTGGGGCGTGAGCGTGGACAACCAGGGCTATGTGTGGGTGGTCGACCGCGGCAACCAAGCCTTCAAAGTCGATCCAGACACCCATGCGATCGCGGAGCACATTACCGGATTGCTCGACCCATTCTCCTATTCGGATATGACGGGCGTGGGTCTCCAAATACTAATTGAGTGAAACTGGGCGCGCGGGCTATTTTTGGCCAGGTACGGCCCTGAGAAGCTCGCTTCGCGGCTTCGGTTCTGAGGGCACGCGGGCTATTTTTGGGCAGGAACGGCCCTGAGAAGCTCGCAGTAGGTCGACTACAGCTTCGCTTCTCAGGACTCGCTCCTGACCAAAAATTTCTCCGCGATCCGAAGGGCGGGCTGGGTTGTTTCGATTGAAGAGGACGCGCGGGCTGAGAAGCTCAGTAGGTCGACTACAGCTTCGCTTCTCAGGACTCGCTCCTGACCGAAAATTTCTCCGCGATCCGAAGGGCGGTTCTTTCGATTGAAGAGGACGGGCGGCTGATAAGCCGCAGCTTCGCTTCTCAGGACTCGCACCTGGCCGAAAATTTCTCCGCGATCCGAAGGGCGGGGTTCTTTCGATTGAAGAGGACGCGCGGGCTGAGAAGCTCGCATCAGGTCGACTTCTCAAGACTCACTCATGGCCAAAATTTCTCCGCGAGCCGAAGAGCGGGGTTCTTTGCCTTGAAGGACGCGCGGGCTGAGAAGCTCGCATCAGGTCGACTACAGCTTCACTTCCCAAGACTCGCTCAAGGGCAGAAATTTCTCCGCGAGCCGAAGGGCGGGCTCGGTTGTTTCGATTGAAGAGGAGGGCGGGCTCGGTTGGTTCGATTGAGGAGGGTGCGAGCCGACACAACAACACAAACCGGCACGCTTATGTCCGCTGGCGATTTGCATCCCGTCTCAAATTGCCTTCGAATGACCTGTGCCCATCATCCGCACGGTTGCGCAAACCAGTCGGTTTGAAATCCCGAAGATTAAGGGTTCTCGGTTTTTTGCCACGCTCTCGCCTGCTCCCACCCTTGCCTGTGCCAAGCAGCTTGTTACCGACCTGTGGCGCGAGTTTTCGGATGCGACGCACCAATGCTGGGCCTGGCGTGGACGCACCCGCGACTGTTTTCGCTATGCCGATGATGGCGAGCCCAATGGCTCTGCTGGGCGACCGATTTTGGCGGCGGTCGATGGCCAACGCCTGTGTGATGTCTGTGTGGTCGTCACGCGCTACTACGGCGGGACCAAACTCGGGACTGGGGGGTTGGTGCGGGCCTATGGGTTTGCTGCTGCTGAAGTCATTGCTCATGCAACGATTATCGAGTCGGCTACCACCACGCGGTTGCGCATGACCTATGGCTACCCACACAGTGGGGCCGTCGATGCCGTCTTGCATGCCTACCAGCTGACCCCAACCGATGCGTCGTTTACGGGCGAAGTCTCATGCGCGGTCGATGCCCCAGAAGAACAGGTCGATGCACTTATGCGGGACCTGCGTGAACGCTGCTCCGGGCAAATTCACCTGGTCGCGGGGCAGTCCTAACGGGCTTGCACGGTACATCCTTCGACCCTTGCCAACCACCGTCGCCAGCGCTCGACATCCGTGCCGAGCCCTGAACAGTTTGTAAATACACCTAGTTTCCACTCGACCAACCCCGCCAATGCCTGCTCCCAGGGCACATCTGGTAGGCCTGCATCTCGCAGTCCGTGCATCAACCTGAGGGTTTTGAGGGCGTCAAACCAGGTCGCCACGCGCGTGCGAAACACTGCCTGCGCACCACAGGTTTCGCTTGCCCGCGCGAGGGCTTTCCATGCACCAATTCGTTTGAGCGCTGGCTCGAGGTGCGCGCCTCCTGGCCCCTCGCACAGGCATTGATAGCCTGCTTCTAGCGCCCTCGGCTCCATCTCGACCTCGTCGAGAAATTCGTGAAACCTGGCGAGTGCCACGAACGCTTGGGCACTGGGCAACATCAACGTGCCGCCGTCAGCGAGCTTGCTGGCCAATACCCGCGCCCCGGGCCCGGTGCCAAAAGGTGTTCTCGCCGACGGACGTCCGCTGAGTTGAATGGCTGGCCCGCGTAGTACGGCGATCGGGCCGACCTTGGCGAGCTTGGCCAGGAGGTGAAAGTCCTCGCCGGCTAGCCTGCGCGGAAACCCGCGGACGGCGGCATAGGCATTTGCATTTACACAGATTGTACTACCAATTGTGGCAAAGGCCCAGGCCGACCTGGCAGCCCACAACCCGAGGCTGTAGTGGCGCAGGTAAATCTCGTAGAGGCCGATCGCACGGTCTTGCAACGGATCGCCCGTGGGTGTGTGCCAATACGGGTAGACGCAGGCCGCGGTTGTCCGGCTATCGCCGGCGATCCCCGCAACTCGAGTGTTGTCGGTTCCCGCGTTCGCAACCATGTCAAAATACTCAGGCGGTAGGGTCGCGTCGGCGTCGGTTGTGTGAACCCAAGGGCTTGTGAGCGCACCGGCTGCATACAGACCCACAGCGATGTCACAACCGATTTTGCGGGCGAGCCCCACCCCCTGCCCGCTCGGCAAGCGCAACTCAGCCGTGGTGCGATCGACGATCATGACATCGGCCGGGCCATATTGACCGATCCATGTGCCTGCACAGGCACCCAGGCGTCGCGGGTTTTGTAACCTCGCCCGCAAGCCTTCCACCAGTCGCCGGTTGGCTTCGTGGACCTGTTGCGAATGGGCAGTTGATGTATTGACAACAATGATGCAAAGCGGGTGCCCACCGCGGGTTGCGTGTTCGACCAATCCCGCGCGATAGCCATCGAGCAATGTCGGTTGCTCACAATGGGCAGGCACCACCAGTACACAGCTCCAGCGCTCGCCGGGGTGCTCCTGCAGCTGGGCGTCGGGACAGGCGTATTGCCGGAGGTACTTTGCGATCACCCGAGTTGTCACAACGCGCCTAGGCATCCTCGGGCACAACGGTGACTAGCGGTGCGAGGGCAAAGATGCCGGCCATCGCCAGGTACCCCCACACCCAGGGCCACGCGGGCGTGAGTGTGAGCGCCGTGTCGCCCACGGTCCATTGATATGCATGCATCAGCCCGGTGACCGAGAGCCCCGCACCGATCAGGCACCAAAGCGCCGCCTTCATCAGCTTTCGTTCGATCACGCAAACCGTCGCCGCTGCCAGCAACATCGCGGTGAAAATAAACCCCTGTTCGAGGGCAAAGGCACCGTCGATCCAGACATCGGCGCGGGCAAAGATCGGCAACAACTCGGGGCTAAATGGGTTTTGCGGGGTTCCCATGCCGCCAGCTCGCAACCCGGCCTTGGCCATCATCGCCCCCCAGGCCCCGACCCCGGGCAAAATGCCGAGGACCACAGCCGGTGCATGCACACGGGGTGTGGCCTCAAATGCTTGCGCCGTGATGACAATGCCAATCCACAACACAATCGCCATCCCGGCATCGATCGGCACGGCCCAGGCGATCAGCGCGAGGCTGCCGGTCAGGCATATAAGTGTAATTACAACTGCGTTGAGCAGCGAGTAGCCAACCCGGGCGCCCATGGCCTTCCAGCCCGGGTGCCCGATGTAAATCGTGGTCGGGAAACACGAGCCAAACACGGCCGCAGCCAGGGTCCCGGCGCCGTTGACCATCAGTGAGGAGCGGGTGTCGTAGCTGTCTCCCGCAGCTTCGGCGGCCTCGATATTTTGCAAGGAGCCAATCACGTTGAACACGCCCATCGGGATGATCACCGACAAGAACGTGAGCCAGTGGCCGCCCGAGAGTGCGGCGAGTAGATCGCCCAGCACGGGAACCGGCGCATAAAATGCGAGGTCAACTTCGGGGGCCGTTCCGACCGGCGCGATACCGGTGAGCCACGCGAGCAGGGTTCCCAGGGCAACCGCGACCAGCCCACCGGGCAGACGCCCACGAAATTTGAGCCGGCCAAAATAGACCAACATGAGCACGGCGAACGTCGTCAGGCCAACGATCGGTCGCGCAAAACTGCGGAACAAAAACCCGAGCGATATAAATCCGAGGGCGACGCCCGCGAGCGTTGAAAGCAGCGCGGCGCGGGGAGTCGCCTTGCGAATACGTTCGGCGACAAATGAACCACCGACCTCGATGAGCCCAGAACCGAGACAGGCGAGTAATCCCGCCTGCCAGGCCACACGCACGGGGTCGGCAGCTCCCGCGGCCTGGGCAGCGAGTTTCGCCGGTAGCATGACCAAAAAGACATGTGCAAAAACCGAGACGGTGTTGATCCCATAGGGCAGCGCGCAGTGGCGATTTTCACCGCTCTTGAGCGCAGCCCGACGCGCTTGTACCGAGTAGTAGAGGTTGCCAACAACAAGCGAAACCGCGGCGCCCGGCAATACGTGGCCATACAGCAACTCGCCCGAGAACCCGAGCACCCCCTGGCACAGGGCCGCGATTAACAGCAGCTGTACAAGGTTGTCGACCGCTAAGCCAAAAAAACCATCGATGTCCCCGGCGACAAACCAGGCTCCGGGTTTGGGTGAGATACCCGTAGAGGGTGTGGGTTTGTCGTGCATTTGTATCTCCTCAAACCGGCCCCGCGGCAGACGGACCACATGTAGCAGTTCTGTCCCAAATCCAAAACATGCGTGGGCGACCGCGGATTTAGGTAAACTCAGGTTTGTACGCAAGCGGGTTTGACCACCCGCGCACAGGTGTATCCGCATCGTTCTTCCGACACGTCATGGCCACCAGCACCCCGTTCGAGGCATTCAAACAGTTGGATTTGGCCAGCGCGCTGCTCGGCTATTCGGCCCCGATCCGCAAACAGGCGGCGACCCCCCGGCTGTCGGACATCCTCGACACCAGCGGCGAACTCGATGCCGATGCGCTGACGTTTGACAGCGAAAAAGCCCTGGCGGCCGACGGTGTCCGCGAGCTGTTTGACAGCGGCTATCTGCCCACTCCCGAGGCCATGACAACGCTGCTGACTATGCCGCATGAGACCCTCGGCCGGGGGTATGGCGAGTTTTTGCGGGCGACCGGACGGATTCCTCCGCGGGTGCCTGGCGACGCCAATCTCTCAGACCCAGCGACGTACATCCAACTGCGGTTGCGGGCGCTTCACGGGGTGATCCACGTTGTCACCGGCTACGATGCCAGCACCACTGGCGAGCTGGCTGTGCAGAGTTTTTACCTCGGCCAATTCGCCAGCCCGGCGAGTGCCACCATCATCACCGCCGGCATGATGCAGTTGCTGCGCGACGCACCGACAAACCTCGGGAGTTTGTTTGAGGTGATGGCAGAGGGCTATTCGCGAGGTCGCGAATCTCGCCCGATCCTCGCGGTCCCGTGGGAGGAGCTGTGGATGGCTCCGATCTCCGATGTGGTCGAGCTCGCCGGCTTGGCCCCGCGGACATGTCGGATCGCAACCCTTACGCTGCGTTCGGCAACCGGCACGACAATGCCCCACGCCGAGCGTCGGCCCAAGCTCAACCCTACACTGCCCGCGCCGCCGCCTCCCGAAACCAGCGACATCCCGCGCGCGCGCAGACAAAGCTCCTCGTCACTGGTCGCCGCGTTTGCCCAACTCAACCGCGAGGCCTCGCAAACCCACCCCGAGGCTGCGCCCGTCAAAAACGGTACCCCCACGCAACAACCCAAAAAACCGGTTACGAGCCGGTCTCCGTTTGGTATCCCCGACGACGACGACGACGGTCCGGGCCTGCCACCGCCGCCCCGTGCCCCCTATCCCGACGAGGACGACCCGGACTACTTCTAAAACATGTATCAACATGTTTTTTGAAAGTATCGCCCCAGTCCTCGCTCAGATGCCCGAAACGTCGCCGTGTTTTTTCACCCGGTAGGCCAGCCGAATGGTCTTGCGCTCCTGCGGAGAAAGCGTGACATCCCAGCGGATAAAACCGTTGGCATCGGGCACCCGCCCGGCGGTAGTCTTGTCGCGGAGGACCGAGATCTTGACCTTCTCGAGCTCCGAAACCGCCACACGCTCTTGTACCTGCAATGAAATCGGGGCACCGCCGAGGTGGCTCAACCGCAGCTCAACCGTATGGTTTTGCGTGGTCCACGAGCTCAACATCGAGCTCTCTTCGACCTCGTGGTCGAGGTGCCGACGCACCCGGATTGCCCCCTCGGGGCCCCACCCCATCTCAAATCGTTCTCCAGCGGCGACAAACATCACCTTGCTGCGTCCACACAGTCCGCCCCCGCGGATCAGGTCGACCGGCCCGGCGAGGATCGGATGCCGGCCGCGGTTGACCTGTTGGGTTTTGACGACAACGGCAGGGACCAACTCCGCCATCAGTACCCGCTCGATCGTCACTTCGTCGCTAAATGCCATCAACGGCACACGGTGCGGGCGGCCATCACAGGGCACATCGAGCCGGTGTTGTGCCCGGAGCTCGAGTGCCTCGCCACCGTCGTCGATCCCCGGCAAATCGTCACTGGGCTTGGCCTCGCCCCCCACCCCGGTCGTTTGAATGGTCTGTTGGCGCACCTGGACCTGGATTTGATCGCTTTTGCGCTGGGTGTGGAGGACCTCGCTCGAGAGCTCGGGAGGCCGGGTGCCGAGTGAGGGCCGCTCGGTCGAGAAAATCAACTGGACATCGCGCCAGTCCTCGCCAGTGGCCTGCCAAACACATCCCTCGCTGGTAAAGTCGAGCCGCGTACCATTTGTATCCTCAACTAACTCGGCACGGTGTTGCGGTCGCCAGCAGGCCCCGGGCACGATGTAGTCGATGCGCAACTCGTAGGTCCCCGAGCTGGCGACGACCACTTCGACATCGAGGTCGGCCCGGATTTCGTCACGCAACTGGGACGCCTCTCGCATCCGTTGCTCCAACCGGGAGTTTTCCTGTTTGAGCCGTTCGAGTTCGTGGGACTTGCGAATCACGGCCTCGCGACAGCTCCGAAGCTCGCCGGCACACTGCTCGAGGGACGCCTGCCAACGTTCGTGATCGCTGCGACCCCAGGCGACATCGACCGCCAACTCGTCGCAGATTGCCTGCTCGACTTTTTCGACGGCCTTGAGGCGCCGGCGGTCGCGGTCGACCTGATGGGCAACCTGATCTATTTGTACTTGCAATTCATCGCGTTGTTGCTGCAAATCCTGGGTTTTCTCGGTCCGCTCCTGGCTGCGGGCAACCTGCCGACGGCGCAAACGCAGGTCGCTGACCTGGGGGCTGGCATCGTCATCGTCGGCCATGCCGACCACGGCAATCGCCCCACATAGGGTCTTGTCGGCCAATACCGGGGCGACTTCTTCGATCCGCAGGCGATGCACACCCGCGGCTAGCTGAGCCGTCCCCCGGCGCACCACGTGGGCACGGTCCTCGAGCAGGGTCACCTCGACCACGGGGGCGCGCAAAATAGTATGCTTAGATTCTTGTATCGACATCGTTTTTACTCCCGGCGATTGCCCCCGACCAACTCGCGTTTCGACGACAGACGCACGTCATAGGACGCTTGGAGAAGTTGTTTCTTGCCCGGTTCGAGGCGTAGCTGCCAGCGATGGCCGCCCTTGAGCTTGTAGGTTTCGGGCTCGTAGCGCCGCCACGGGGGATTGACCGCAACCTCCTCAACCGTGACCTCCTCATCGCCCTCGCGCGCGGTCGGCAGGCGCTCGCGAACTTCGATGTCGGCAGCCTGGGCGAGCCGGTTGGCGAGTTCGATTTCGATGCTGTGGTGGAGCTTGAGGGTCCCGCCCATCAACCCCGCTGTCTCCTCGCTGTACCGGGTATTACGCGAGACCTTGATCGCCTGCTCAACCCCGAGCCCGAGTTGCACCTTGCCGCCGCTTGGACAGGTGCGCAACTCGCTGGTGAGCAGGTAGTTGCCGCCCACGGAGACATCGACGGGGCCGCGAAACAAAGTAGTCGCCGTTGGGTTTTTGAGCTCGACATTGCGAAAGACATCGGTGCTCTCCCGCGGGACGACCACGTGGTGTAGGCGGGTTTCGACGGTTGCCTTGGTCAGGGCAACACTGTGGTACTGCCCGTCACTTTCGATCTCGACCGGTGTATCTGCATGGTATGCGGAGGAAAAACCGTGGTCCTCCGAGACCCACACGTGGTGTGGCGGCGGCTTGACACTCGCAACAGCCGCGGCTTCGCGGGTAGCCGTGTCGATCATCACCACCACATCAAAGCTGACTTCGACCTCGCGCATCAGCAGCCACTCACGGTAGCGCTCGCGTCGTTGTAGCAACACGAGGTTGCCGCGGCGGGCCTCGTTGGGTTTGCGCATGCGCAGGTCGCCGTAGGCCAACATGTCGTCGCGGATCGCTGGCTCCGGCGCAACCTCGGGCAATCCACCGCCGCCGCCACTGCCGGGCGCCATGGCAAACGCACCGGTCGTACTCGCCCGGGCAACGGCCTGACTGGCGACCAGGGCATCGGGCTTGCTCCGTTTGCGCGCGGCTCCCCGCGCCGGGGCCGGTGGAGCCATGGGCATTGGCATCGATTGCATCGGTGGTGGTGCCCCACCAAACACAGCTCCGGTCTTTGTCATCGACTGTGGATCGGGTAAAAATGCAGTCGTTTCATCGGCAACCGCCGCGAGTTCTGCGGGTGGTGGCGCCGGAGGTGGTGGTGGACGCCTCGCCGGCCGGGCTTTGGGTCGGGGCTTGGCCTTGACCTTGGTCGGCTTGGGCAGCGACTTCATAAACCGGTCGTAGTCGCGATAGAGCTCCCCGGCACCAACCGGTGGCGGCCGCCAACCACGGGCCTGCACAGGTGGCTGGGCCCGACCAATTCGCAGGCTTTGCATTTCCGGCAACTCTGTCCAGCGGTGGGCATCGGCCGTTGTCAGGGTAAGCGCCACCCCCCGCCAATCTTCGCCGGTACGCTGGACCACGGCGGCACGCATCGCCAGCTCGCCACTGCGCATGTCCGCCGACAAATTGATTGTATAGGCAGGTAGCCAGCGGGCACCTGGCACCATGTAGGTCACCACGAGCTCCGCATCGTCGTGGCGACCGGTGTCGAGGGTGACCACCACGGTTTTGCGCAGCTCGTGCGCCTTGGGCTGACGGGCGGCCGAGGCCTCGCGCTCGCGCGCCTCCAACTCGGCCAGCTCCTCACGTAGCACTCGCAACTCCGGCCGCAACTGCGCCAACTGCTTGTCGAGCGCATCGAGTTGTTGGGCTTGAAACTCGACCATTCTCAGCCGCGCGGCTGTCGGGCTCACGGGCGGAGGTTGGCCCTCCTCGCCTGCCGGTCGGGCGAAAATTTCGAGGTCGGCGATTTGCCGGCGCTTGGCCTCGAGCTGCCCGCAGTGATCCTGGGCCAGTTGTACCTGCAATTTTTTTGCCCGCAGGGCCTCGTTTTCAGCCGGGGCAAGCCCTGGTTGTTGGGTCCCAAGCTCGAGCACAACGCGAAAGTCCCGGGCAACTGGCAGCCGGGCCGCGCCGCGAACCTCAATCCGCACGCTCCCATCGGTCAGGCACAGCGGTAGGCCAACGAGCTTGACCATGCGCGTGCCATCGGCATCCCCAGCTGGGAGTTTGGCAACGCGTTCGACCATGGCACCCGAGCGATAGACGGTGACAGCAGCGATACGCGACGATAGGGCCGAAAGTTCCGGTGATGCATCAGCCATAGGCGCCGGGATCATACCCCCGGCCCAGGCGAGCGCTGCCGGCTTTTATCGACCATAAAAAAAACCCGCGAACACTGCCGGGGGTGACAGCGTTCGCGGGGGCGCGACGTTACAGGGACGATGGACTAGTTTGCGCTAACCGAGATTTTGCGCGGTTGGGCCCGGCGCGACTTTGGCAGGTGCAGGTGCAATGTGCCGAGCTTGAGACTCGCGGTGATGCCCTCGACATCGACCGTGTCGGGAATCTTAAAACTGCGGCGATAGGCAAACCGCTCGGATTCGGGAACCGAGTCACCGAGATGCGAGGCCTCGATCTTGAGCGACTCATCCTCAAACACAATGTCGAGGTCCTGCTCGCCGACACCGGGGATATCGGCATATACATCGAAACCGCTATCCCCTTCGTAGATGTCGACCGCGGGCACCAACACCGGGTGGGAGGCGGTTGCCTCGGTGACCTCGGGGCTAGCTTGGGACGGGGTTGAAACAGCTTGGTTTTGCATGGCGAAATCTCCGTAGTTTTGGGTTAGGCGGCCGAAAGCGCCGTGGTGGGTTTGATGGTGATCTTTTTGGGTAACTCCTCGGGCACCCGCGGCAGCTTAAGTGTAAGCACACCGTTTTTTAGGTCCGCAGACACTCCCTCGACATTGACCTTACCCGGCAAGTCGAAGGTACGCGTGAACTTGTAGCCGGTGCGTTCACGGCGATGGGTAACCTTGCCCTCGGGCTTGTCAGCGGCCCGGGAACCCGAGATTGTGATGCTCTCAGCGGTCGCCGTGATCTCGAGATCATCCTGGCTAACACCCGGTACGAGTGCACGAATCTCATAGGACTCGCCGTGGTCGTGGAATGTCAACTGCGGCCAGTTGACCCGGCGCTGACGCAGGATGTGGTGGTTGCGATCGAAGTCGCGAAAGGCGTGGTCGAGTTGACGGCGAACTTGGTCGAGCACGCGCAGGGAGTCGTTGGCATTCATCCAGTAGGTGAGCATGGCTTTTCTTCCTCGTGATGGCAGTACGTGGGAACGAACCCCGAAAAACCGCAGGGCACCTTTGCCTGGGTAAACGGGAATAAACAGAAAACTCGTGTCGAAGCGGGTGGCGCTCGCGGTGGCGGGTTGCCCCTTCGACGCCGGCAGTCTGTGCCCGCTTGCCAACGCGTCAACCCTTTTTTTTGCCATCCAAATCTGTGAGCGGTGGCACAGGTATTTTTTGGCCGACCGCGTCAGCTCAAAAACCGCGAGTACGCGTGAAACGGCTTACCAGGCCACCCGCATGCCCAACGACGGAATAATCGGCAGCCCGGCCGTCCCCACCCGCTGCTGGAAGTTGTACGAGTAGTTCCAGGCCTCGATATTTTGCCGGTTGTAGACGTTTTGGATGTCGAGGTAGAGCGTGATGATGCCGCGACGCAGCACCCAACGCTTGTCCACGCGCAGGTCGAGCTGGTGAAACGCGGGCAGCCGCTCACTGTTTTTTTCGCCGTCTAGGGGCAGGTAGTCGCCGCTGTCGGCATCGAACACCCCGTCGGTCCGGGGCGTGTTGGGGTTGCCGCTCACCAGGCGAAAGCGCCCGCCAATCTGCCAGTTGCGCGGCAATTTATAGACAGCCAGGAGGGTCAGGATATGGGGTTGGTCAAAGTCGAACGCGGTCAGCGAAAATCCCGGTTGCTCACGCACAAGGCTGCGAATGTACGTGTAGCTCAGCCAGCCAAACAACTTGCGTGTCAATGCTTTGCGCAGCAATAGCTCCGCCCCGTAAATGTGGCCAATCCCCTGGTTGGCGAAGTTCTCGACCCACAACCGGCCGTCGCGGACCACGAGGTTGTCCGACGCAGTCACCCGGTCCCACACATGCTTGTAAAACCCCGTGACTTCCAAATCGATGTCGTACTCGAACTCCTGCGCAACCCCGAGGCTGGTGTGCAGCGAGCGTTCGATACCCAGGTTGGGATTGCCCCAGACGTCGTTGTACTGGGTGATTTCCGGGGTTTGTGAAAACTGGCCAACCCCGCCCTTGAGCTTGGTGCGGTCGGCGATTTGCCAGGTAAACCGCAGGCGCGGGTCGAAGGCCGCCCGATTGATGGTGATGGCGTTGTACTGCATCCGTGCGCCCGGGTAGAGGACAAAGCGGTCGCCCAGGCCAACGGTTGCCGTCAAGTAGACCGCCGGGTTGGCGTAGGGGTGCTCGATTCGGCCAACGTTTTCGACTCCGGTCGAGCCAAACCCCGACCCCGCCGGAAAACTCGGTGCACGCGCATCGATAATCGATGTACCCGCACCGACTTCGGTTCCCAAGCGCAACGCCGCCCGCCGCGAGAGCCGATAGCCCAACTCCGCGCGTCCCGAAAACTCGTGTTGGATCAGCGAAAACTCAAAGATCCCCAGGGCCCCGCCACCGGCCTGTTGATAACGGTACGACGGTGTGATCAAAAAATCCCAGGGGCCATCCTGCTTGCGATACACGAGGTCTGCGCGGTGAAACAAGATACTCGTGCCAAACTCGTTGCGCTCGTCGGTCTCGGACTCGTTGACATCTTCGGTCACCAAGCTGACCCGGTCGTCCGACCCAAATGCGCGCACGCTCAACTCACCGCCACCAACCGGATAATCGAACAACCCCTGGTAGTCCCAATAGCGCGGTGCCTGGACAAACCCCAGGCCGATGTCGTCGGGCAGCGCCACCCCGAGCACAGCATCGATGTAACTGCGCCGCGCACTCAGTGCATATGAACCCTTGCCAACGGGCCCTTCGACCATGGCACCAATGTCGAACACATCGGCGTCGACATACCCGTGAAAGCCATCGCGCCGACCCTTGCGAGGCACCACGTTGACGATGCCGCCGATCGAGTCGCCAAACCGAGAATCGAAGTTACCCGGGATGTAGTCGATCTGCGCCAACATGTCGGCATTGAACACACTCGACAGGGCGCCAAAGTGAAACAGCTGGGGGATCTTGTGGTAGCCGAGATAGGTGTTGGAGTCGCTCGGGGCCGAACCGCGGATCACCAACAAACCGATACCTAGGGGCGCCCTGGCGATACCTGGAAAGTTTTGGATCGACTTGAGGGCATCGCCCTGGGTGCCGGGCAAGCTGTTGATTTCCGCCACCGAAATCGTCCGCCGCGCGACCTCCTCGGGCTCGTTGCGCCGCGACGAAACCACGGTGCGATAGGGGTTGGTGACCAGGCGGGTTTGAAAGTACGTCACCTCGACCCGCTCACCGGCGGCGACCTGCTCGACATAGTCGAGACGTTCATAACCCTGTGTAAGCACAACGATACGCAGCTTGCCGTCGGGCACCCCGCGAATGGCAAACGAACCTGTCTCATCGGTCACAGCGCGCACGCTCCACGCCGGCTCGCTGGTTTCGTCCTCGCCGTAGCGCTTGCGCCGAATCTTGCCGACGGGTAACTCCGCTGCTGCTGGCACGGCCAAAACCACAGCTCCGGCCACTGGCGTGCGGCGACCGGCTTCGCGAATCACCCCGGACAGGCGGACCGGACCGCTCGTGCCATCGACAACGTCGGGCTCCCCCTCCCCCTCGCCTGTATCTTCAACTTCTGGTTCTGGTTCGGGCTCGGGTTCGGGAGCTGCGATGTCGATGCCGATCGACAACACAACCTCGACCGCCTGACCGCGATAGGTCGCCGGCTCATAACGCAACTGCGAGACCGCCTGCACAGCCCGGGCATCGAGCACGGGATGGACCGAAGTTGCCACCTCGAGTTCCTTGGGCACCCCGTCGACACCGACCACGTATTTGACGACGACCTGGCCTTCGGGTCTGGTTTCAAGCTCGAGAAGTTCCTCGGGATAGGTCAGCGAAACTTGGTTTTTGAGCACCGGGCTGACAAGTTCTTCACTGCTCGGCTGGGCGCGGACGACCTGCGAAACCGCGGTCAGCGGCAGGCACAAAAGTGCCGCCAGAAACCATCCGGTTGGGCGGGGAAATGTGCGCCTCACAGTACCCCGGAGCATCCCCCATCCCACCCTGTTGTTGCACGTGGATTTTTCATCCGCGCACCGACCCACGCGCACCACCGCCGGCGCCAGGGTTGCAAATGCATACAACTAGATCGCTTCAAACCTGTACACGAACTTCCGCAAGAAGCTCCCATCCGCGCATTTCCGATGTCTTCGTCAACTTCCGGCCGCGGGTCCCTCGCATATGCCGCACGCGATCAAACTCGCAATCGGATGACATTTTTTGAAATCTCCACCGGCCCCCGTGCGTTTGTCGGGGGTGATGGATTGGTTTTGGTCGCAGTAAGGTCCGCGCAACTTTCGGGCAATGGAGCGTTTGGATGCGCCGATGTGAGCGGGTGCGACGCAGCTGTTTTACCCGTCTGAAAGCTGTCGGCTGGGTGTTACACTGCCGGCTTTAGGGGGTTGTGGCAGCTTGAATCGTCACTCCCAGAAACTCACGGTACAGATGCGTACAATTCGTTGGCTTCACTTTACGGACTTCCACCAGGGCATGCAGGCGCAGTCTCGCCTTTGGCCGGGTGTGCGGGATATTCTGTTTGAAGACATCAAGCGCCTGCACGAACGCTGTGGGCCGTGGGATCTGGTGGTGTTCACCGGCGACCTCACCCAGCGCGGCAGCGCCGACGAGTTCGCCCGCTTCAACGACACCCTGGCCCCGCTTTGGCATCTGTTTGAGAGCCTGGGCTCGTCGCCCGTGTTGCTGACGGTGCCGGGCAACCACGACCTTGTCCGCCCCGACAAAAACCTGCCCGAAACCCTGCTGCTCAACCAGTGGGACAAGTTCGACATGGTCCGCCAGGACTTTTGGAAGTCGCCCGAGAGCCGCTACCGCAAACTAATTGCTGATGCATTTAAAAACTACACGCAGTGGTGGGACGAACATCCGTTCCCCCGGCTGCCGCATTTCCACGCCGGAGTGCTGCCCGGCGACTTTGCAGCGACCCTCGAAAAAGATGGGTTTTACCTGGGGATTGTCGGCCTCAACTCGGCGTTCTTGCAACTCGGTGCCGGGGATTACGAGGGGCGACTCGCGCTCGATGTCCGCCAGTTCCACGGCGCCTGCCAGGGCGATGGACCGGCCTGGATGCGTCGCCACGAGTGCGGCCTGTTGATGACACACCATCCACCGTCGTGGCTCTCGCCGCAAAACCGCGACCACGTCAACGCCGAGATTCACACCCCGGGCCGGTTTGCCGCCCACATGTTTGGACACATGCATGATCATGCATTGACGACCATGGCGATGGGTGCAGCCGAAGTCCGCCGCTCGCTGCAGGGCACCTCGCTGTTTGGCCTCGAAGCCTGGGGCGAGCACAACACCGTCGAGCGACGTCACGGCTACGCTGCCGGTGCCATCGAGCTGACCGACGACGGCCAGGCGTTTTTGCGGATCTGGCCCCGGGTTGCCCGCAAACACGCCGCCGGCCACTGGCGGATTATCCAAGATCTCGAGTCCTACGAACTCGAAGACGATCAGGCGACCCCGCGTGAGTCCGTGGCCCTGCTGCGCGCACCACAACCCAGGCCGCGGCCCGTCTCGACCTCGACGGCCGGCGACACGCACCACGGTGCCACCCGCTTGGCCCACAGCCATATCACCGACGACAGCGGGATGTTTTTTGTTGGACCCACCGACACCAGCGACACCAGCCCGTCCAATGAATCTCGGGTCCAGCCGCCGGGCGCTGGGTTTCACACCAAGTGGCATATTCACCGCAAGGATGAGGAGCAGATCGCCCTCAACTACCTGACCAATGCGACAGCTCCGGTTGTGCTCTGGGGCCCGGAAAAATTCGGCAAGACCTGGACGCTCAACTACCTGCTCAACTGTGTGCATCAGCAAGATGCCGGGGCCGAGTCGATCGTCTCGATCAACTTCGACGCGTTTACCCACGAGGTTCGCAACGACTACAACCTGTTTATCGAGGAGCTTGCCTACCTCATTGTCGAGGCCGTTGGCGGGCCCGAGGATGCGGTCCAAAAACTGTGGAAAGGCCGCGGCAGTGCCAACCACAAGATCACCCGGTTGCTGCGGGAACATGTACTACCATCGGTCAACACCCGGCTGGTGATGGCACTTGACCGGGTCGACAACATCTGGGGCTCGCCGTTCAAAGACGACTGCTTTGGCATGCTTCGCGCCTGGGCGCAAAACCCCAACCTCGCCAAGCTGCGCCTGATTTTGTCGATCTCGACAACCCCCAGCCGCCTGATCGATCGGCCCAACACTTCGCCATTTAACCTCACCCCACCGATCGTGCTCGGCGACTTTACCCTCGACCAAGTCCGCGAGTTGGCCGTGCGTTACGGGTTGCATTGGAGCGATCAGGACTTTGCCCAGGTGATGGAACTGATTGGTGGGCACCCCTATCTCGTGCGGCACGTGATGCACCGTTCGATCATCACGGGTGGCACCGCGGCGACGGAGCTCATCGGCGAAAGCACGAGCCTGTTCGATGACTTCCTCGCCCGCTACTCCCGCAGGTTGCACAACGATCCACAGTTGCTCGACGGCATCCGTAACCTCCGGAGCGAGTCGGCAGCCGCGTTGTCGCCGGATGTCTCGCACCAACTCGAAAGTGCTGGGCTGGCGGTCGAAGAGGAGGCAGGCCTGTTCCGTCTGCGCTATCGTCTCTACGAACGCCTGCGCTTATGACCCACAGTGCGCCACATTATCAGGTCGGCGGAGCCATCCAGGTTGGAGCTCTGTACGTCCGGCGTCAGGCTGACCGTGAACTTGTAGATGCACTCTGCCGCGGCGAGTTTTGCTATATTCTGGCGCCCCGGCAAATCGGCAAGTCGAGCCTGCGTATCCGGGCGGGTGACGACCTCATGCTCGCCGGCGTTCGTTGTGTGAGCATCGATCTCTCGGGCATCGGCACCAGCCAAGTTACCCAGGAGCAGTGGTACTACAGCATTGCCTACGAGATTGCGGTTGCCCTCAATATCGACTTTGAGGCGTTTTGGGACGAGCACACCGCACTCTCGCCGGTTCACCGCTGGAATCGCTTTTTGCGTGACCTCGTGCTCGAGCAAATCCACGAGCCGGTGGTGGTGTTTATCGACGAAGTCGACTCGGTCCTCACCCTCGACTTTGAGGCCGATGATTTTTTTGCTTCGATTCGAGCGGTCTACAATCTCCGGGCCGAGTACCCCAACTACGAGCGGCTGACGTTTTGCTTGCTCGGGGTCGCAGCCCCCAGCGAGCTGATTCAAAACCCGGCGTTGACCCCCTTCAACATCGGTCGCGAGATCCGGCTCGAGGACTTTGTCCGCGAAGAAGTCACCTCGTTCGCCGAGGGCCTCGAGATCTTTGGGCCGGGACGCCACCGCATGCTCGATGCCGTCTATGCATGGACCAGCGGCCACCCCTACATGACCCAACGGCTGTGTAACGAGCTTGTGCGCCGCGGGCCACTCAAGGGCGAAAAGCCGATCGACCGGGTCGATGAGGTTGCCTATACACTGTTTATCCGCAACGGTCGGACCAGCGATGCCGCCGTCGCCTACGCGGAGAAACGGCTCGACCGAACATCGCGGTCCAAGACCCGCCAGCTGCTCCACCTCTACCGCAAACTCCTCGATGGCGAGCGCGTTCCGGCCGAGCCCAACAACATCCTGCAAACCGAACTCCGGCTGATGGGTATTGCCGCGGAGACGCGGACCGACGACGAAACCTACCTGCGCTCGCGCAACTTGATTTTCGCCGAGGTTTACGACCACGCCTGGCTCAAGGCCAAGGAGCGAACTTTTCGTCTGGCCGAAGTTGTCGAGGTTTGGGTCGAGTCGGGCAAGCGCGACGACTACCTCCTGCGCGGCGAGGCCCTCGAAGATGCGCTCGAGTGGTCAAAGGGTCGCAACGATCTCACCGTCACCGAACACGAGTTCCTACTCGCTGCCGTCGAGCTCGCCCGCCGTGAGGCCGAGGCCCGTACGCGAATTGCCGAGGCCATGCGCAAGGAGGGTGAGTCGCGGATCGAGGTCGCCGAAGAACGCACGCGCACCGAACAGGAACGCTACCGCGGTGACCTCGAGCGCGAGCGTCGGGAACGGGCCGAGGACAGTGCCAACAGCCAGCGCCGGTTGGTCGTCACACTGACGGCTGCCGTCCTCTCGCTACTCGGTGTACTTGCATGGACTGTGGCCGAGCGCTGGCGCCTCAACAAGGCCAAGACCGACCTCCACGACTTCACCGCCCGCCAGATGCACAAGTCGCGGGTCGACCGAATCGAGCACATGGGGGAGAAGGCACTGCTGCTGAGCCGCACCCCCGGGCAGGCCGTGCAGGCACTCGTGACCGCGATCAAGGCCGCTGGCGAGGGTGCCCAGCTCGACCAAGAAATGCCCAGCTCGGTGATGGAAGGGCTTGTCGGAGCCGTCGCCACGCCCCCTGCCGACCCCGTGATCTTGCAACACGGGGGGCGGATCTATCACGCCGCGTTTTCCCGCGATGGCACCAAGGTCCTGACGGCCAGTGCCGATCGCACAGCCAAGGTTTGGGGGGCCGCTTCGGGTCGCCTGTTGCTCAACCTCGGGCGCCACCGCAGTCCGGTTGGTTGGGTTGGGTACTCCCGCGATCAAACCCGGCTGGTGACGATTAGCCACGACCAAACCACCCAACTGTGGAACACCCTCTCGGGCGAGTCGCTGGCCGATGTCACAGCCGCCTCTACCACTGGCTTTTACCCGGTCGTCGACCCCGACTTTCGCCGGGTGCTGTTGGCCGGTCGCGGGGCCACGGCAACCCTGTGGGACCTTCGCCGCGACATTCGTGTGGGCGGCCTCGGCTCGACCGGATCGATTGTAACTGCATCATTTTCGAACGACGGCGAGTTGCTGGCAACTGCGAGTAGCGACGGCACCCTCCAACTGTGGCAGGCCGACGACGCCCGCTTTCTCGGCCGCCTCCCCGCCCCCGCCAAAACCGTGGTGCGCAGTTTTCAGTTTTCCCCAGACGATGCCAGGTTGTTTGCCCTGGGTGATTCTGGGGTCGCCCTGCTGTGGCGAACCGAGGAGCGCCAGCTCGTCATCAGCCAGCTCGATCATGGCGATGCCACCATCGAAGGTGCCCGGTTTTCGCCCGATAGCAACACCCTGACAACCTTTGCCAACGATGGCTCTGCTGCCTTTTGGGACCCGGTTGAGGGCTTCAAGTTGGCGGCGACCGCCGGCCTGTCGCACAACGCTCGCATCCGAGATGTTGTATATTCACACGATAGCACACGGGTTGTCACCGTGAGCGACGATCATACCGCCCGCCTGTGGGGTGTGCCGTCGGGCGAGCTGCTGGTGACGATCGAAGGCCACAAGGGGCCTGTCCGCACAGCTGCGTTTTCCCCCGACGACACCAGGCTGGTCACGGCCGGTGACGACCACACGGCCCGGCTGTGGAACCCGACCAATGGCGCCCGCCTAGCCACGCTCGAAGGTCACTCGCTCCCGATCACCCACACGGAGTTCTCGCCCGACGGGTTTCGCGTGTTGACGGTGAGTGACGACCGGACAGCCCGGGTGTGGAGCGCGGGTATTACCAACCCGATTCGCACCCTGCGGCAACATCGGGGCCCGGTCAATAAAGTTGTATACTCACCTGCTGGGCATCGACTGGTCAGCGGGGGTGATGAGCGGGCAGCCTACCTGTGGGACACCAGTAGCAACGCCGTGGTCGCCACACTCGGCGGCCACCTAGGGCCGGTGATCGATGCCGTGTTTGCGCCGACCGGCAAGGATCGGCTGGCGACGATTGCCACCGGGGACGAAACGGTTCACCTCTGGGAGGCGACAACCGGCGCGCTAGTGCGCCACATCGAGGCCCATGATGGCCCGGTGCTTTCGACGGCGTTTGACCGCACCGGCGAGCAGCTCGTGAGCGTTGGTGGCGACGGCGAAGTTCGCCACTGGAACGCGCTCGATGGTACGGCGAGTCAGGGGTCGAGCTGTTCGGTATCTGGCTCAAAGATCCTCCAGGCGACGCTCAGCCCCAAGGCCCGCTACGCCGTGGTCACGCCACTTGATGCCAATGCGCCGATCCTGTGGGACATCGACAAGTGCAGCCAAATCGCTGTGCTCGAGACCCATCGCTCCAAACTGCTGCGGGTGGTGTTCTCGCGCGACGACGACTACTTTTTGACACTCGGCAGCGATCACACAGCCCACCTGTGGGCCGCCTCAACCGGCCACGAAGAAAATGTATACGCACCGAATATCGGTCAGCTGCACACCGCCGCGTTTGACCCGCTCGACGGCCGGGTTGTGCTGGCGGGCATGCGCTCGGCTGCAGTTTACCGCACCCTGCCGTCCTATGGGCAACAGACCAAGCTCGAAGGCCATGCCGGGCCCGTGCTTCACGTCGCGTTCTCTCCGGATGGCAAGCTGCTGGCGACCGCCAGTGGCGACACGGCAGCGATTCTGTGGGACGCCCGCACCATGACCCGCCTGGCCACCTTGCAGGGGCATACCGCGGCGCTTGCCCACGTGGCCTTTGCCCCCGACCGCGCCCAGTTGGCGACCGCGAGCTACGACCGGACGATTCGCCTGTTCCCGATCACGCGCGAGCAATTTTTGAAGATGGCCTGTGAGCTTTTACTTGGTCATACAAGCTTCTACCAGGAAGTCGAAGCCTACTGTCGCGATCCTGGCTAGCGAGCTGGTAAGAAGTAGGTAACCCGGTAGCCCGTGCACCGCACGATTTGTGCTGCATCCACCGGACAAGATGCCGCAGGCCAGCCCCAAACGACCGCTGGGTATGCGGCCTCTCACCCGTGCTGACAGCCATTATGCTGTTTATGCGGGCAAAACTCGGGCCTGCGGGCTTGTCAAAAGTGCGCGTGGACGGCAGGCTGTGCCCGGAGCCACCACAAGTTCATGCTGTCGTACGAAGTCTACAAAGCCGTTCACATCCTCGGAATCGCGCTGCTACTGATGGCGTTCGGGGGCGTCGCCCTGCACAACCTCAACGGCGGGGACAAGCAGTCCAACGGCCAACGCAAACGGGTTGCGGCGACCCACGGGATCGCCCTGTTTCTGATTTTGCTCGGAGGCTTTGGCATGCTCGCTCGGCTCGGCACGCCCAACGCTTTTGCCGTGCCGTGGGTGCATCCCAAGCTGCTGATCTGGCTGCTGATGGGTGCGGCACTTGTGGTGCTCAACCGCAAACCCAAGCTCAGTGGCCTGCTGTGGTGGTGCCTGCCGCTTTTGGCCATGATTGCCGGGCTGATCGCGCTGTACAAGCCCGGGGCTTAATCGAAAGCCGTTGTACACTCACTGACTTCGGCGAAGTCGTTTTCGGTGAGTGTACACTGATGCTCAGAAGCCTTCGGGCACCCGCCCCTGCAGGCAATGGATCGTGTGGGGTTTTTTAGGCCCCGACCAGTAGGCCTCGAGAGGCTGCTCGGGAGTACCCTTTTTTAGCCCCTCCTCGGGGGACCACTCCGGGCAACACCCCGGCGCCAGGCTGTGGAGCCCGCTTTGCCAGGTCGCAATAATATATGTATGTCCAGCGATTCGGCTTCCGAGGACATCGCCTAGGTGTGCCGCAAAATCCTGCCCGGCTTTTGCCCCGACGGTCTCGCAGGTGCGAAACCACCACAACGGGGCCTCACCGGTCGTTGTTTGCATGCGTTGGCGTAGGGCCTGGACCTGACCTGCGAGGGGATGTGCGGGCGCCAGGCTATCGCGGTCGAACGACTCACGCCCAACCCGGGCGCAGCCCCACTTGCCGTGGCCCCAAAACTGAACCTCGGCGATCGGTTGATGTTCGCTGCGCGCGAGCAGCCAAGTGAATGCATCGCTCCAGCTGTCGACACCGCGGTAGGCATCAAACCGGCCGAGCCCGCGATACAGCCACGAACCCATGGTCCACGCGTGGCTCAGCCCCGGCAGCATCGGTCTCCCGCGACAGGTGCGGTCAAAAATCATCAACCGTTGGCCCACCACCCGATGGTAGCAAACTCCCGCCCGCGACTGCCCGATTGACAGCTGCCAAACCGGCGCGCATGGTCGACCCATGAGCATCCTATTGCGGATCTCCTACGACGGCACCGGGTTTCACGGATTTGCCCGCCAGGGTCCCGACAGCCCATTGCGCACGGTTCAGGGCACAATCGATGCCGCCCTGCGGCGGCTGTTCAAACAGGATGTCGAGTGTCGTGGAGCCAGTCGGACCGACGCCGGCGTGCATGCCCGCGGCCAACTCGTCGCCTTTGATCCGCCATTTGCAATCCCCACCCGCGGCATCATGCTCGGCCTCGCCGGGCTGCTGCCCAAGGACATCGCAGTCGTCGCCTGCTGGGAACAGCACCGCGACGATGGCGAGCCCGTCAACCCGCGGTTTGGCAACCTCGGAAAGCACTACCGATACCGTGTATACACATCTTCTGTGATCGACCCCAACCTGCGCCACAATTGTTGGCACCTCACCCGGCCGCTCGACACCGCAGCCATGGCCGAGGCCGCCGCAATGCTCCAGGGAGAGCACGACTTCGCTAGTTTTCGCGGCGCCAATTGCCAAGCGCAAACCACCACGCGCACCATCACCGAAGCGGTGGTCGTTGCCCACCCGCCAGCAGACACCTGGCCCGCTGACCCAACCCCCCTAAGCCACGACACAACCGTGATCGACATCCATATCCGCGGGACCGCGTTCCTCTATAAAATGGTCAGGATAATTGTAGGTACACTCGTTGAGGTTGGTCACCACAAGCGACCCGCTGCAGCGATACCACAGCTCCTCGCTCACCCCGACCGGCGACGGGCCGGGCCCACTGCCCCGGCCCACGGGTTGACCCTAATGGAAGTACTGTGGGCAGGTCCTAGCCCCTAACCTTAAATTTTACATGTTTACACAACTAATTAGGTGAGGCCCCTGGGCAGCGGACATCAGCTGAGCGGGCGCGAAAGATTGTGCGAGACAAACCACTCGCGGCCCTCGGCAAACCCAAACAGCTCGGCGCAGGCGAGGAAGAACACGCGCCAACGCTGGTACCAACGACCCGCGAGCGTGGGCCCGTAGCAGCTGCGAAACAAGTCGAGGATTTCACGGCGGTGTCGCCTGTGTCGCGTCAGCCAATCTTCAGCGGTGCGCTGATAGTGGGTGCCAGCGACAGACCAGCGCTCGACGACCTCGAACGGGATGTCGAGATGTTCGAGCAGGGTGTGCGAAGGCATCATCCCGCCGCTAAAAAAGTGACGTGTCATCCAGTCGCTCGGACCTTGGTCGAGATAGGGGTAGGCACATCGACGGTGGGCGAAGAAGTGCTGAAACAGCAAACCATCGGGGCGAAGCCACCCGTGCACACGGGACAACAGCCGCTCCCAGTTGCGCATGTGTTCGAACATCTCGACACTGACCACGCGATCGAACCTGCGGTCGGTGGAAAACCCGTTCATGTCTGCAGTTTCGACGACGACATTGGTCAGCCCGCGGCGCTGGGCCTCGCCCGTGATGGCCTCGCGTTGGGAGTGCGAATTGGAAACGGCGAGAATCTGGCTGTTGGGGTACCACGAAGCCATCGCCAGGGTCAGCGACCCCCATCCACAGCCAAGCTCGAGCACCCGTTGACCATCGGCGAGCCGGGCCCGTTCACAGGTGAGTTTGAGCATTGCCTGTTCGGCCGCGTCGAGGTCGGTGGCAGGTGTCGGGTAGTAGGCGCAGCTGTACTTGCGGTGCTTGCCCAGGACGAGTTCAAAAAAGCGAGCCGGGACTTCGTAGTGTTGTGCATTGGCCCGGTCGGGCACCAGGGCGATTGGGGCCGCACGCATCGACTCGACAAACCGGAGCATCGCCGACGCGTAGCGAGTGGTGTCTCCCTCGCTGCCAAACTCGGCCGTAGCTTGCGAAAGTCGCCCGCGCACAATCTGACGGATCCCGCGGCGAAGCAGGGGTTCGGGCACCAGACCACGATCGACAAGCGCGAGGCGAAGTTGCACGCAAACAGGGTATCGCAACCCGTGCACCGCCAGGTTGCTCAGCTTGTAAATGCATGAAACCCCACGGAGGGACCGCCGTCATACGTTTGTCCGCTAGCCCAAGGGTTAACTTCGCTCGTTGACAACACCGGCGAAGTAGAGTGCCAGCCTCTTGGGACAGGTGTAAACTGAGGCACCGATGCCCGCCGAAGACCAGCACCCTGAGCTTGTGGTCGATGAGACCCTGCTCGACGACAGTGCGTCTGGCGAGGGGTTGGTGCCGCGAAGCTCTACGATATTAGGCCGCTACCAGCCCATCGCCGAGCTCGGCAGGGGAGGAACGGCACGGGTCGTCCGCGCCTTCGATCCCGACCTCAATCGCACCGTGGCCATCAAAATCCTGCTCGATGAACGCACCAGCGAGTCGAGCCTCGCCCGGCTCCTTGCCGAGGCTCAAGTGATTGCCCAACTCGAGCACCCAGCGATCGTCCCGATCTACGACATCGGGCGGACGGCAGACGGCACTCTCTATTACACGATGAAGGAGATCCGCGGGCATAACCTCCGGCACCTGCTCGCCAAGCTGCGAGCGGGCGAGCCCCAACTTTGCGCCCGTTGGGATCGCAAAGCTCTGCTGCGGGCCTTCGTGCGCGTGTGCGAGGCTGTCGAGTACGCGCATGCCCGCGGTGTGCTGCACCGTGACATCAAGCCGAGCAACATCGTGTTTGGCGACTTTGGTGCGGTCTACCTCGTCGACTGGGGCCTTGTGCGGATCATGGGCAAGAGCAAGCCAGCGGCAGCTGAGCGTGAGGCCCGGCCCGCCCCCATCGAGCGCAGGTTGATCGATACCCGCGACAGTCATGAAACCCAAACCGGTGCGGTACTCGGGACCCCCGGCTATATCAGCCCTGAGCAGCTGCAAATACGTTCCAGCGAACTCGATGGACGCAGCGATGTTTGGAGCCTCGGGGCGATTCTCTACGAACTTTTGACCTTCGAGTACTACATCAAGGGCGATGCGGTTGCCGACCTGCTCCACAGCACCATAGCTGTCGGGGCCCTCGACGCTGAGCGCCTCGCCAACGAGCACGGACTCCCGCGTTTCCTAGCCGAGACCTGCGCCGCGGCCCTCGCTCCCGACCGTGACGAGCGTCTGGCCTCGGCTAGGATTCTCGGTGAACGCCTGCAAAGCTACCTCGAATCCGTCCGCCGCCGCGAAGAGGACATCGCCTCGTGGATCGGTGGGCACATCGCAACGACGGCGGCCCAGATCGAAGCCCAAGTCCTGCGAATTCACGACAAGCTCAGGAGTCTCGCTACGACAACACGTATCTTCGCGACCGAGCCCGCCGCACCTACGGACGTGGCGGCATGGATGAAGACGATTGATCTGCGCTATAGCGAAGAGCTCCAGCGGACCTACTCCGAGGTATCCAGCGCGGCCATTCGCAACACCGAGAACACGGAGATACCTGCGTATTACTGCCACCTTCGACACGACGATCCCAGCGACCCAGTGTTGGCCCGGATGTACCACATCTCGCGCTTCGTCCCGTTCATGGACGAGGCCCGTGAGCGCCGTGGTGTGTCGTTCGTCTACTACATCGACGCATCGGGTTTTATCTGCGCCCGGCCCAGTCTCGACTTTGGTGTTGCCGACTCCGCCATGCCAATCGGTTTCGACAACCGCAACTACACCGCCTTCGTCGTTGCCCAACCCTCGGCAAACCCCGAGAGGCAAGTCAAGGTGACCCCGCCCCATATCGACTACGCGGAGCACGGCCTGATCATGGCCTTCGCCCTCCCGATCTTCGACGGCAACGACAACTTCATGGGCGTGTGGGCCATGGACGTGCCGCTCGCAGCCCTGTACCGCGACACCGATATCTCCGCCGGCCCCGAGAAGGTCCCCTTCATCGTCGACAGCCGAGGATTCATCGTCGTCCACCCCGCCCTAGAGGCCTACACCAACGAGCAGGCCGGCACCGAACTACGCCAAAACTGGGCCCGTATCGACCCGCGCTTCGAAAAACTCGACCTCGCCTCGCTATTCGCCAAAGGGAGCGGGTGGCTGCGCCTCGGCGACGACAACGAGGGCGTCCTGCTGTGCTACCAGGTTGTGCCAAACGTCGATTGGCTCGTCTGCGCGGTCTACTCATAACCGGCGATCAGTTCCCTGCGAGTCGCGGTGGATTTTTGGGCTGGGTGCAAGTCCGAAGCTGTAGTCGACCTAATCCCGCGCCAACCAAAAAGACCCGCGCCCACCTTCAGTCGAAACAACCCAGTCCGCCCTTCGAATCGCGGTGGATTTTTGGGCTGGGTGCGAGCCCGAAGCGGCGACGCTGTAGTCGACCTACTCCCGCGCACAAACCGAAAAGACCCGCGCCCACCCTTCAGTCGAAACAACCCAGCCCGCCCTTCGAATCGCGGTGGATTTTTGGCCAGGGTACGAGTCCGAAGCGGCGACGCTGTAGTCGACCTACTCCCGCGCACCAACCAATAAGACCCGCGTCCCCCCCTTCGGTCGAAACAACCCAGTCCGCCCTTCGAATCGCGGTTGATTTTTGGCCAGGGTGCGAGCCCGAGGCCGCTGCAGTCAACCTACTCCCGCGCACCAACCAAAAAAACCCGCGCCCACCTTCAGTCGAAACAACCCAGCCCGTCCTTCGAATCGCGGTGGATTTTTGGGCTGGGTGCGAGCCCGAAGCGGCGAAGCTGTAGTCAACCTACTCCCGCGCACCAACCGAAAAGACCCGCGCCCACCCTTCAGTCGAAACAACCCAGCCCGCCCTTCGAATCGCGGTGGATTTTTGGGCTGGGTGCGAGCCCGAAGCGGCGAAGCTGTAGTCGACCTA
>JAUIFF010000008.1 GCA_030429545.1 Polyangia bacterium | reverse complement strand
ACCTCCGCGGGAACCCAACCGCTACGAGGGTCTAGCTCAATATCCTCAACCGGAATCGGAGGGGTAAGAAAGTGCAGCTCCTCAGCCTGTGTAGCCGTTCTAGGAGTGATCTGCAGGTACCGAAGCTTTTCGAGGAGGTTGCCACTATAGTACGATTCATTTGGCTCGAGCACATCGGGCCGCGCCAATGCCCAGCCATTGCCAAGCAAGTGCTCAAGTAGATCGCCTAGCTCTTGTTTCCCACCGGCTTTGCGGTGGAGGGCCAAGAGTTCAGTCGTGTGTATCGGTTGTTCGTGGTTATGCCTGTAGAGCCAGGTTGCTTGGTCTACCACGCTGTTGGGGGCACCGCGATATGGCAACTCGGGTTGCTCGACCAGCCACGGGACAGCTTTTCCCGATTCATCGAAGGCTGAGAGATAGGTTGCCACACCTTCATCGTTGAGGCGGCGCAAGTCCTCCCACGCCCAGGGGTTCGACTTGCCGCTGTGTTTGACGAGGTATTGCGACTTCCGAAACCGAGCCAAGTCGCGCTTGAGTTCACGCCACAGGTCGCGAGCCCGAGTTTCGCCTGCATCGATGCTCGCCCGCAACGTCGCTATCCTATGGCCGAAGGCACGAGCAGCCTCAATGGCCGAGCCTGTCGGAGCCTGTGCATATTCACATGACTCTGGTTCACCGAGCTCGCACGCGCTGCACTCCGGTGTCATGACCGGGAATTCGAGGTCGCCGGCGAAGTCGAATTTCAGAACGTGGTCGGGGTGAGCCTCGTCGTAGAGTCCATCCAGTATCGCTAGTTCTTCCGGTGTTGCCTCCGAGACCTCACCTCCGCGTGCGCGGTAGATCATGACGTAGGTCTTCATGTTGACGGCCTGGAAGGCATTGCGGGGCAACTTGAAAGCGGCACACAGGCGATACCTGAGCATGATCAGCCGTCGGAGGTCACAGTATTTCGGTGCCAGGAGGAAGTTTTTGGGAATGATGAACACACCGAGCCCGCCGGGCGCCAGTAGCTCAAGGCCCCGTCGGAGGAAGTACGAGAAATTATCGGCGTACCGATACTTCAAATCTTTGTCGAGGCTCTGCGACGGCCCGCGGCCGTAGTAGGGTGGGTTGCAGGCGACGAGATTGAACTGGCCCTGCATTTTAGTTGCATTATCAACAATCCACTGTTCAAACGGCACCTGGTGAATCTCGACCTTTGGGTGCAACACACCAAGAATTTTGGCGGAGATCGGCGACAGTTCGACGGCGGTCCAGTCGATTGGGATGTCCGTGGCGGAGGAGATTCCGGTGATCAGACGCCCCACGCCGGCTGAGGGCTCGAGGGCCTTGATCCGACCATCACGGCCAGCTAGGCCGGGGAGCAACGGAGCGATGGAGCGACCAATCCCAGCCGCGATCTTGGGCGGGGTGTAGTACTCGTCCTGGGGCGTCAGCTCGCCAAGTCCGAGTTGCTCTAACTCCTCTTGAGGGATGCCACCCCAACCCGTGTACCCCTCAAGCGCCTGCCGGTCGCCTTCGGTGTACTTTCGATCCTTCACAATCACATGCAACGCCTCTTTGTTGGCATCGACACGGGCGTCACGGGCTAGTTGCAGCTGAATCGCTTGATCGAGGATTGCCTGGACCGTCCCGTCATTCAGCAGCTGACGAAACCCGTCGGGACCGAGACGTTTGACGGTCCGCTCCTGCCAGCCGCGTAGTGCTCGTTGCACGTCTGCCGCGATCTTCACCGGACGCCTCCAAAGACCTTGAGGATCGACTCCCGCAAGTCTTGAGTTGGTTCCCTGACGGCTGCTTGAGTTGGTTCCCGCAAGTCGGTGGTGGGAGCGTTGCCACCGGCCGAAGGCGTAACCGCTGCTTGAGTCGGTTCCCTGGTGACGGCTGCTTGGGTTGGTTCCCCGGAGGGAGCGTTGCCCGAAGGTGTCGCGGTTGCTTGAGTCGGCTCCCGCAAGTCGGTGGTGGGAGGGTTCCCACCGGCCGAAGGTTTGGCGACCGATCGAGTTGGTTCCGGCAGGTCCGTGGTCGGACTCCACCACTGTTGTCTCGGTGTCGGAGGCTCTTGACGCTTTTCATTCCACGATGAAATAGGCTCTTGTTCGAGAGCCTGGGCCACCCCAACGTCCCCGCGTTCCCAATGTGCGACCAGCCAGGCGGCTGTCTTGGCCCCGTTGCGTTGTTCGCTTGACTTTGCCTGCACCCGTGAAATCGATTGCAGATACAATTGGATCAGGATTTTTTTCTCCGGGTCGAGGTCGCCGTCGGCGAGGACCGCACTTTCGAGATCTCGGGCTCCGGTTCCGGGCTCCGTCAGGTGGGGCCCGTAGTCGGTCGAAGCCTCGAATGGCAGGGTGTCATACGTCGCAAGGCGCAACAGAACACGGGGAGGCTCGAGCATCTCCGAGCGGCGGCCACGAATGATGCGTGATGCGTGGCGCGCCGTGGTCCCCGGCGTCGAATCGAAGTCGCAGGGAATCCTCGCAAGTGTTAACAGGACCTCTGTGCCAGGTTTCGGGCGAACCTTGACCTGTTTGGTGTACGTCAGACCATTGCAGTGAGCACGTATTCGTTGGCGCGCCAGCTCGTCGATGTCCTGGGCGGGGACTTCGATCCAAAAGGTGCTTCGCACTCCCGGCTCAAAGTCGCTGAAAACCTCGCTCGATTGGGGCGGGAGCGTCCGTCGAGTTGGATCCTTGAATATCGACCGGGAGACCTCGCCTGAGCCTCCCTGTTGCCTCGAGCGAGGTCGCTTGTGATTCCGGCTCTCGGGGCGCACCGGTTGCCGCTTGGGGGCTGTGCGGGGAGCGTGGGCAGCCCGGGACGAGCCGCCACGTGGGGTGAGCGCTCGGGGTGAGCCACCGCGTCTTCCCGAGGAGGTGTCGTGTGCGTACCGAGCTACGGAGCGAAGTAGCACCTGGGGCTGACCAAGCGTGTTCGCCCGAAACATCATGGCGGAACGAGTGCCTGATGCCACGTGCACATTCCCGTGGAACAAGCCCGACAAATTTGTCTTCTGGCTCGTCACAACGGTGGCAGTCGAGCCGTCCGCCAGGTCGATGGTCTCCTTCGTAAAGCCCGCACGTGCGGAAGCCTTGTCGTCAGGTTGGTGCTCCTGGTGGAACCGCCTCGCTACTCCCCGGTCCCCAAGGTCCCAATGTTTGCCGATGTACTCGAAGGTCTCGTTACGGGTCATCTCCACACCCAGGCTTAACTGGGCGTGGGAGAGCTGAAACAGATACAACCTGACAAGCGGCACTTCGGGGGCCGCAGGCGAAATGTTCTGGAGGAGCGTCGCCTCGGCTGCGAAGGCTCCTGTCTCCTCGGCACTATCAGGCCAATAGCGCGGTTTTGAGAGAGGGTACGGGTATTTCTCCTTGGCTTCTGGCTCACCTGCGAGAAATAGAAGGAGCGCGCGAGGGAGCGGTCTCGCGGGAGCATAGCCTGCAAGAACGCGGCCCATGTGTTCCGCTTCCTCCTCATCCTTGAGACCGTGTAGAACGAACACTCGATCGCCATCACCGGTCTCGAACGGTGTCCACCAGGCCGTTTGGTTGTTTGCTACCACCCGGGTGAAGGCGAACTGCAATTCCTCGAGCGCGACAGAGTACCACGCTCGCCAACTCCCGAGAGGTTGTTTCTGTGTGTCAGTTGGCTTGGTCATCTTGCATCATTCTCCAAGTCACAAACCCAAGTACTGAGAGCCCGAGCACCCCCCCTGCAAGGACCCAATTTCGACTGTTGTCACGGAGTGACTCTCGCTCTGGTGGAGGGGGCTTTGGCGTGGTTACCCTTGGCTTGCTTACCGGGGGCGGCCTGCTTGGCCCGCCCACAGGTTCTTTCGGCTTCGGCTTTGGCTTCGGCTTTGGCTGCGGCTCGGGCTCAGGCTCTGATAGCTCCGCCGGTACACCTTGGGTCCAAGCGGGAGGACGCCAACCCGTGCCGAACTGCATCGCAACCTTATTCGCCTCCACCCACGTGTTTGGTTCGTCGAGGTGCACACCCCACGTCGAGACATCGAAGAGAGGCTCGGGCTCAAGGTCGTCGCGCCGTGAAAAAAGAAGCGTGAAAATCGGGATAAGTTCCCCGTCAACCATCGACGCGAATGGAGCTGCAAGATCGTCGAGATCGCGAAACTGCATCTGGAGGTCGAAGAGAGCACGGGCGTCGTCCGAGGCTTCTTCGTACACGTGGTCGAGAAACCACCTGACGCTTTCCTCGGGAAGTTCGCGGTCGTTGTGGATGATCTCGAAGATTCCCGCAGCGATCTGCAGACTGTCCTCCGCGACTCCATGCTCAATGTTGACAGGGTCCATGACTACCGGAGTTCCCGGGCAACTGCCGAGCGTAGCCCGGCAAAAAGGGACTGACTTACCTTCGGGTTCCTGCCGTTAGAGGATTTCCCGGATGGCTTTGTTTTGGCGGACATCTTGTCAGCAACCTCCCAGAATTTGTCCGCTACCCCCCGGTCTCCGAGGTCCCAAAAGTGGGAGATGAAACGCAGCGATTTTTGGCCATCGCCTGTGATCTCGTGGTCCGCCTGCGGCTCCGAGATTGCGCCCAGGTACTCACGCACGAGCCCCCGGAGCTCGCGCCCCCTCTGACCGAGTGGCCGTCGCATCAGAGCTTCTTCAGCTCTTCTTGCGTCGGTGTTGGGCATCGTAAGGGCGTCCGGGACTTCACCCCGGCTCGGCACCGGTGTTAGCTGCCCAAGGAACTGAGGTACAGGCACTGCTGATGTGAAGCCATTAGCAACCTTGCTTATCAGCCCCACCGCCCGGTCAAACAGCGCCGCATTGTTCGGGAGTCGCGGAACCGGAACTTGGACAAGTAGGATCTGGTCGCCCTCAAGGTCGTCCACCTCATCCGATAATGCCCACTGCAGTCCTGATGCGCTAAGTCGAACCGTCGCAGTCAAAGCGTCCACCACAAGCACCTCAACGAAGGTGCGTGGAGCATCAAAGTTGTATTCGATTTCGTGGATCATGCTCCTAAACCTTCCGCTATCGCTACCCAGTCCTCTCCGGACGAGTCATCAACAAAGCCAGTAAGCTGGCTTTCAAATTGGGAGACGGCCGCGAACCGGCTTTCCTCGTCTCCTTCGGGCGCAACCACAGGCACATTCGTCCGGAAGATCGTCCAGAGTTGCCTCTGCCACATGGTAGTCGGAACGCCGGCTTTCCTCGCTTTAGGCTCGACCACGCTGGTTTTTTGGTAGTCGGAAAGCTCGATCCACAAGACAGGGACCTTCCCAACTCGTACTTTCGAGTAGTCAATCTTCATCGTTTCCTCCGGAGATGTTTCCCACAGTCCACCATCACACCACCGCGGTAGATGGCACCAAGACCAGTGACGGAGCTGGTCACGAGCGTTGCTTCAGATCCGTCGTCGAGTGTGATGGACTCTGAGGAGTACGCATCACGGGATATCTTTTCGTGTTTGCGTGTCGTCTTCCTCGCACTGGGCGTTGATTGCTTTGAGTGCTTCTTCGCCAGCTTCTCGCTGCAACCTTTGTCCCCGTATTGCCAGTTGTCGACCAGCCACTGAAGGGCGTCGCGGCCTTTCATTTCGAACCCAAGTCTCTCCTGAACTCGGGCAATTTGAAGTACGTACAGTTGTGCTAGCCGGTATGTCTCGAAGTTGACCCGCTCAACCAGTCTCAAGATTCGCGTGTACGCGGCCCGGGCTCCTAGGGGGTACGATTGATCTGTCCCTTCGGGAATATCACCACTGACGAGGGCCTTGAGCTCACTTGGAAGGGCAACGGCTTGTTCTTCTCCGCGAACAAGGCGCTCCACTCGAGCAGCCTCTGTACTCGGGTCGGAAGAGATCGGTACCTTTAGGGAATACAGGCTATAGCTCTTCGTTTCTATTCCCCCTGCTTCTATTCGGGTGACAACGTTCTCTGGGTCGGTTGCCGTGACCTCGATCCAGTAGGTGCTTTGACCTCCCTTGGACGCACTCTTCGTTTTTGCCGTGGACGCGCCCTTCTTGGCTACCCCCGCAGGCTTGGACGAACCCCTCTTGGCTTCCCTCGCGTCAGCCTTGGACGCACTCTTCATTGGCTTGGGCTTCCCACTCACGAGTGCTCGGATCTTGTCCGCATCTTTGATCGTTGGCCGCCCCTCGAAGGGAACAAACAGGCCTTTCCCACGAACAACAGTGGTGTCTCGGTCTGCGTTCCAAAGTCGTTTCTGGATTGCCTCGGTGTTCTCGACAACCAACCCGAAGGAGGGCTGCTCCTTCCTGGTTCGGATCCTGAATTCTTCGAGGATCCCTTGATCTCCGACGTGCCAGTGCCCCTCGATCATCTCAGCTCGCTCGGCAAACGACAGCTTACGAATGCGTTGGTGCTTCTCTGCGATTTTGTCCATTGCGAATGCAAACAGTCGCAATGTCGCCGATCGCTCAGGGTCGAGGTAAGGGTTGTAGACGAAAGCCTCGAACGAGTCCGTGTCCTCACGTCCGCGAAGCTCTGTCAAATGATCAGGTGGGCTCGTTTCGACGCGGTATCCCGTAAAGAGCTCTTCGTACCGCTCGAACGCCTCGTGGGGAGAGCCCACCTCAAGGGGAAGCGGTAGCATAATCCCCCCATTGTAGATACTCATCGGATCGGGCTTGGGAAATCCGGCCGCGTAGATCCGCTCACCCAAGTGAGCCCAGGTCTCGTGGTCATCGGTTCCGAAACGAATCCACACTGTGTTCGACTTGGTACTCATCGCTGGCCCCCGCTTCTTGCTCGTTCAGCTAGTTTCGATGCTCGCGCTAGCATCGACTGGTTTGAGCCCGTTGCAACAGCTTCCTGGCCATGAAAAAGCGCCGTCTGACCTGTAGATTCACTGTGCACGAGGGTGACTTTCGAGCCGTCGGCGAGCATCGACGACTGGGCCGCGACTCCATCCCGGCCTGGCTCAGGCTGCCAACGTAGGGCCCACTGAGGTGTTTCAGACTCAATCTTCGGCTGCTTGCGCCGCGCTCGGCTCCGGAGTGCAGCAGCGCACCCGTCATCGCCAAGCTTCCAATGGTCAACAAGCCAAATTAATATGTCCAGCATACTCATGTCTGGAAAAAGGTTGTACCGTACTGACATCAGGCTTGTCGCATATAAAGAGACAAGGTCAACGTCATTAGGTGACGCTAGGCAAATTGCCTGGAGCGCGTCGTAGCCCTGCTCAGGTTCACCATCCCGCGTCCACTCCTGCACGAGAGCCGACAAAGGTTCGGGCAAGGGTATTGCGTTCGCTTCCCCTCTCACGACCCGGATCATGTGACTGGCTTCGCCCTCCGGGTCTTCACCAACATGCTTTGTCAGTCCAACAAGTCTTCCGTATCCGAACTCGCTGTCATTGATGCGCGTACTCCCGTGACCCGCAGCTCGTAGTCGTATGTCCACCTTGTCGCTTTCTGCCAACTGGCCTTCTTCCTGCTTTTGAGTGATGGGCACTTCTATCCAGTACAACGGTGGTCCTGTATGACCTCTGAGCTCATTGACCACACGCTCGATCTCCCGGGGACTTGGACTCGGAAGCCGAATAAATACCCCCGCACTTGTATCGAACCAGTTACGACCACTAGCCTGCAGTTTTTTTCTCACTAGGGCTGAGTCCCGGACCACCAGCCAGTACGCCTCTGGTCCCACAAGCTCTGAAACGGCTTCAGTGACCTCAGCTGCGTTTGAGAAATCTAAGCCTTCCAACTGTATGGCGAAGTGTTCTGGGAGAACGTCTTCATCTTGCGGACGATGCCCGAACTGGGAAGCACGCTCTTCGTAGGTGCGAGCCGCGTTCCGTGCGTACTCAGTGTCTTTGGGTCCAATGTGAAAAGAAACCCAGATGTTTGGTGGCGATTTCATGGATCTAACTCCTAGGAGTCTAATACCGTCTCTGGCGCGTTTTAGCGACTCTTCGAGACCTCCGGCGTGCAGATTGACTGGGACTCTCCTCTGGTGGCTTGCTCGCTTCTGAATTCGCAGGAAGCTTGCACGAGCACGGCTTCTTACCAGTGGATATGAATGTGTAGACAATGCTTGCGAGGCTGAGTCCACCCGAAACGACCGCCGATGTTATGGCAATACTTTTCGTCTTGTCGGTGATTGTTTGCTCGAGCTGTTGTAACCGTTCTTCTGTCACCATTGTTGTTCTCCTCCGGGTGTCACGCCACCCGTAGATGCTGCCGTAGAATGGGGTCGGGGTTGTTCCGCAGTGCTTTGCGAGCTTCCGGGCTAAGACTCTCGGGTGCACTGAGGTAGGCACGTCGAGCCGCAAAGAACGCGGCAAAGGCCCTGAGCGTCAGATTGTGTCCCTTGGCCGACAGCACACCGCGCACGCTTGTGATTGGCCGGAGGCCACGACGCATCAGTCCTGTCTTGGAATCACGGGAACCGGGTGCCTTCCGGTCGAGGACCTGGCCTGCGTTCTTGCGGAAGCGCTGGTAGTGCGCCACGACGATACGTGCATCTTGGGCCAGGTTGCCAGCTTGGCTCCACATCGACGAGGCGATGCTGACACGTCCCCCGAACCTGAGCCTCCCGAAGATTCGCAGCCCACCGAGGATGACTCCGAGTACGTGGAGCCCGAGGATCCAGCTGATGACGAGCTCGATGAAACGAACGCTGACGAAACGCCACCGGTCGACTGGACGACAGGCCCTCGTCGGTGGCCTCCTCCCAAAGCACATCTAGGAACACCTCAAGGTCCAGATCCTGCTCCGACGTCTGGCTCGGAAACAGCGCCTGGACCTGCTCGATCGCTGGCATGCACGACTGCACCTGAGGAAAGCACTGGACAGCCCGACGGAAGTCTTCCGTCGGAATCTTGAGACACTTCTGGCAGAAGTATTCGAGGAATTGTTCGGGAGAGAGGTGTTGTTGGTCTGAGGGTTCGGACTGCTGCTGTGAGACGATCTCTGCTTTGGTTGCGAGGTAGCTGTTGGCCATGATTTCCTCCAAGTGGTTGGTTTGTTGTTGACTCAAGGTATGAGCTGCTCAGCCGATAGCGAAAAGCCATCGGTGCTCGGACATTCGATTGTCGAACCTAAAAAGCTATGGCGATTTGTGCCATCCAGGGAAAGCGTTTGCGAATGTGAAGATCACGGATCCGAAAGCCAGACCACCACCACCGCCCACCATCACGTACTTCCCGTAAGTCGGGAGAGACTTATGCTTGTAGCCATAGACGGAAAGTCCTACTCCCGCCATTAGTACCCAGGGAATGTCCCACTGGAAGCGGCGCTGGAGATAGACTCCGGCAACGGTGAAGACCGAGCCGATCCCAAGGAGTATGAGAAACTCCTTCCAGGTGGCGTTCTCGATCTCGGCGATTTTTGCCTCCGCCCTCATCAAGCGCTGATCATGCTCGGCGTTTTTCTCGGTTGCGTTTCGGAGCTTAGCTTCGCTTTCATCCGCCCGCTTGAGGGATGCCTGCAGCTGTGCTTGGGCCTCTTCAAGCTGGGCTTTAAGTCTAGATTCAGCCTCAGCGGCATAGCTCTCGATGCGTGCGAATTGTTCCACAGGATCCATTAGACAGTTCTCCCGGCAGCAAGGTGTTTTTCCAATGCCATTGCGATTGACATCACGGCCCGGGGCCAATTGACACTCTCTGACTCAGGGGCTGTGCGTTGCGCGGTGGTGGCTTGGAATGCGGTTTTCTGGCTTTGTGTGAATTGGAGGAGCGCACTCGCCTGGAGTTGGCGCAAGACGGCATCGTCCGCGTGGGTCCTCTCGATCAGCACGTCGAGAAGTTTCTCGACCGTCCGGCGCGTGTACGCCTCCGTGTGGACCGTTTGAGGAGTGCCACGGGTGGACGATGCCGAGGCGGGGGCTCGGGGCGGCTCACGGCGCGGTGGGGGCGGCTTGCGAAAGCGGCCATCGAAGGTGCGGGGAGGCTTTTGAGTCGGTGGCTGAGCGCCTACCGAACGAGTCAAACCGGAAGGTGCCCAACGACGTTGTTGTGCCGCTTCGATGGCCTGTCGTTCCTTCGCCAGTTCAGCCTGCTCCCGCTGGGCTGCTTCGAGTGCCTGGCGCTCCATCGCTAGGTCAGCCTCCCGCTGGGCTGCTTCGAGTGCCTCTCGCTCCTTCGCCAGTTCAGCCTGCTCCCGCTGGGCTGCTTCGAGTGCCTGCCGCTCCATCGCCAGGTCAGCCTCCCGCTGGGCTGCTTCGAGTGCCTGTCGCTCCTTCGCCAGTTCAGCCTGTTGCCGCTGGGCTGTTTCGAGTGCCTGTCGCGCGGCCTCCTTCGCCAGTTCGGCCTGCTCCTGTGCGAGCTGGGCTGCAAGCTGAGCTTCACGTGCTCTTTGGGCCATCTCCTGAATTTCTTCGAGACTTACCTGCAGCGCTTGCCCGGGTTCTTTGGAATCCGAGACACTTTCATTCTCGGCCGCAGCCTCTACCTCAACCACGTCACGGCTCGGCAGCGACACGATGCATTCTGCGCTCTCGCTCGGAGGCAAGTGGTCAACTCCGCCAATTTTCAGACTCTCGGTGTCCCTCGACGTTGGATCCGACCAACTCTTGACCTCACCAGACGTCGACTTTGGGAGCGAGAACCCACGCGGAACGTAGGCCATCGGACCTGGGCCCCACGGATCACCCGACGCTGTCGAACCACGGAAGGACATTGGCGAGTAGGTGGCGGAATTTCGGCCGTCTATCGAAAGCCCCACAGAGCGCACTCGGAGTGCATCTTTCAGAGTCTTGTTCTCGGCCTGAAGCTGGCTGACTTGCCCCCGTAGAGTGTCGTTATCAGTCATGTCGAGATCAGCTTTCTTCTTGGTGGATGCTTGGCAAACCGACTCCGGGCCGACCTTGGCCGACTCCGGGCCGACCTTGGCCGACTCCGGGCGTGGTCCTCGGCCAGGTCGTGAGTTGTCAACGACTCTTACCGCTAAGGGGATTGGTTCATTTACGTGGACAACTTTGCCTTGGTAAGCGATTCCAATCCCTTTTGGACTTCGCAGGCCCACTTGTGAAAGTCGCTCCAAATCAACCTGGCAGGGCGAGCGAATTGTCTCCCCAATAATGAGCTCGCCATCACGGCAATAAACCTTAACGACTTGAGCTTCGACCACGACACAAGCGTAGGGGGCTGCGAGCAATCTTCAAGAGGAAAATGCACCGACTCCCCAAAAAAAACACAACTCCTCGGAATGCCTCAACTTTAAATATGCATATGCAATTATGCAAAGGGTGTCCGGGAAAACGTAGTGCCGCGAATCGACCCGTCCGCCCACTGTCTCATCGCGCATCGGCCCGTCCGCCCGCTGTCTCATCGCGCATCGGCCCGTCCGCCCGCTGTCTCATCGCGCATCGGCCCGTCCGCCTGCCGTTTTCTCGCGCAAAATATTGTATCTGCATGGTCTGCTGGATGCTCGGCCTGTCCGCCCGCCGCCTTGTCGCTCACCGGCCCGTCCGCCCGATGTTGCGGCGCTCATTGGGCTTGTCCGCCCGCTGTCGTGCCGCGCACCAGCCTGTCCGCCTATCGTTCGACCCACGCCGGCTTGTCCGCCCGCTGTGGCAACGCGCAATCTGACCGTGCCCGGATTGTCCGCCCGTTGCCTCAACGCGCACGACGAGGCCCGTCCCGCGGTGTCTATGGCGAGTTGGCAGCGGCTCCGCAGGTGAACACCCTTGGAAAATTCACCTGTGCGCGCTCGATCACAATTCCGACGTCGAAATAGGCCTGGGCCAACAAGCACGTTGTCTGCAGTCGTGGAACTATACCGTTGTAGTGGACAGATTGGATAAAGCGGAGGGGCAACCCAGTCTTCGCGATAAGACGGGAAAAATTTTCATCCTGACATGCTTCCCGAAGGAAGAGGTCTTGGAGCTCTTTAACTGAGGCGAAACGGTAGGGGCCAAGCCGCAGGTCGAAATTACAAATCGTGGAAACCATAATGACGGTCTTGAGTGCGGGGTCGAAGGAATACGGGTCGCACTGTTTCCATCGGTACCAAGTCCCAGGGGAAATCGCGTGCCTGATGGCTGACTTGTGCCGGTTGAGTTGGGGAAGCAGGAGTTGGAGTATTTCGAACGCAAACATCCTGTGAATTCCAACAAGGAATCGCGGGACCGCAGAGACCTTTTTCGCCGAGGCAGAACTCCCCATCCTGGCCACGACCGCGCCCTGGGCAAGAAAGTTGCTCCCCGATCGGGTGCTCGGGTACACTGCGAGCGATTATGCCTACATGTCCATTGGGACAGATTAATCTGGTAGTCGAATGGTAGAGTCGTAGTAAGCTAGAGGCTGATGATCACGGAAAGATCGTAGTTGGCATGGGAGATCGCTCGGATAATTTTGGCACTTTTTTGGCATTTTCCTCGCCCACCTCAGAAAAAACGCCGTACCCCCCCACAGGATCGGGGTATTGGGCTGATGATGGCGACGGCGACGGCGATGGCGATGGCGATGGCGACGGCGATGGCGATGGCGATGGCGACGGCGACGGCGATGGCGATGGCGATGGCGACGGCGACGGCGATGGCGATGGCGATGGCGATGGCGACGGCGACGGCGACGGCGATGGCGACGGCGACGGCGACGGCGACGGCGACGGCGATGGCGACGGCGATGGCGACGGCGACGGCGATGGCGATGGCAAGCCAGAGTCGTTGTGTATGTCCACTGGCGGCACCTGGGACGAGCTCTCGTGCGGTCACTACACCTGCGGCGACCCACCCGATTGTCAAGCGATCGACCCCGGTTGCGACTGTGGTCCGATGGCCAACTTTGTCGAGGGCATGGGCTGCGTAGACGACCCAGAATGCAAGCCCGGCGGTCAGCAGCAGCTGTGCGAAGCGACAGGCGGAACCTGGGACCCCGAGTCCTGCGGCCACTACATCTGCGGGAAGTTCCCCCCCTGCGACAACATCGACCCCGGTTGCAACTGTGGTGAGGGCCAAAACTTCGGGCAAGCCGGATGTGCCCCCGATCCACAATGTCCGTAGGTGCCGTTTTAGCCCGTTTTATGACCAACCCCGGCCATTCGTGCCGGGGTTTTTCAAATTCGGCCGAGCTTTGCTATGGCAATTTCTGATGGCCACCGACCCCGCCCAACGCCTCCTCCTCCGCGATGCCACCGTGGTCACGATGGACCCCGACCACCGGGTTGTGACCGGCGATCTGTTGGTCGAGGATGGTGCCATCCGAGCCATCGGCCACGTCCCCGAGGTCGATGAACATACACCCAAGCTCGACACCTCGGGCATGGTCATCATCCCCGGCCTTATCCAGGGGCATGTCCACCTCGGCCAGTCGCTGTTTCGTGGGCTGGCCGAGGACCGGCCGTTGCTGTCGTGGCTCGCCGATCGGATTTGGCCGTTAGAAGCTGCCCACAACCACGACTCGGCCTATTGGTCGGCCATGCTCGGCCTCGCCGATATGATGCTTTCGGGCACGACAACCATTCAGGACATCGGGATTGTCCACGGTATGCAAGGGCTGCTGCAGGCGGTCCGCGACACGGGCATGCGGGCGATCGCCGGGAAATGCCTGATGGACGGCGGCCACGGGGTGCCGGCCGGGCTCGCCGAGGATCACCGGCAGGCCCTGGCAGCGGCCGAGTCGTTGTATACACAATGGCATCGCTCGGCCGACGGGCGGATCTCGATCAACCTGTGTCCGCGATTTATCCTCTCGTGTTCGCAACCTTTGTGGGAGGGCTGTGTCGAACTCGCGCACCGACTCGACGCGGCGATTCACACCCACCTGCTCGAAACGCCGGCCGAGGCCCAGGCCGTACTCGAAGTGCTCGGCCGCGAACAAATGGCCTACCTCGACGACCTCGGGGTTTTGGACACCAAACTCTGCATTGCCCACGGCGTGTGCTTTGATCGCGAGCATCAGGAGCTGCTCGCCGGGCGCCCGCTGTCGGTGATCCACTGCCCGTCGACCAACCTCAAACTCGGTTCGGGAATTGCCGACCTCGCGCGCCTTGCCGCCACACCGGGTGTCACCGTCGGGCTCGGGACCGATGGGGCACCTTGTAACAACGACCACGACCAGCTCGAAGAGCTGCGGATCGCCGCGCTCCTCCAACAATACAAACAGGGCACAGGCAAATTCGCCGCCCGCGATGCCCTCGCGCTGGCGACCATCGAAGGGGCCCGGGCAATCGGTCTCGCCGACCAAATCGGCAGCATCGAGGTTGGCAAGCGGGCCGACCTGACAATACTCGACCTGCGTGGGCCGGCGACGTTTGGCCCCCACTCGAGCATCTACAATCGGATTGTCTACGCCGCTGCCCGCGATTGCGTGCGCCACGTCGTGATCGACGGCCGGCCCGTGGTCGTCGATCGCAAGCTGACCACCATGGATTGCGAGGCGCTTGGCCGGCGGCCAGCCGAAGAACTCAACCTCCTGCTCGCCCGCGCCGACATCGACATGTCTCATTAGTCATAACTAAAGAGTCAGCTCTCGCGAAAAACCGCGCGTTCGAGCGGCCGCTAAAATTCTTCTTTTTTTTAAATTTCATGCGGTGGTTTTTTGCTGCGGCCTCCTATGGCAGGGCATGCAACGCATCACGCTAGTCACCGTATCCACCGCAGCTATCCTCATGACCCTTGGCGTATCTGGCACAGCCAAGGCCAACTCGTGTAAATCCGAGTGGATCAAGGCGCAGGAACTGGTCGCCAAAAGCGGCCCGAAAGTCGCCCAAGGGGTCTGCCAGTTCTTCAACAAGAACGACGAGCAGGGCGCTCAAAAGTGTGTTGAAGACTACGAGAAGTTCAAGACCAAATTCGACCAAGCTGTCGGCCAAATCAACAAGGGCGTGGGTGACTCACCGATGAAAATCGGTCCCCGCCCGCTTGGCAACAAGGTCTGGAAGTCGGGCAACCTCACCGCTCAGCGAACCTTTATTGGCTCGACCATCCTGTCCGAAACCCATCGCCTCGACCTCGAGCGCACCAGCAAGGGCCGCGCCGATATCAACGTCAAAGTTTGCTACCTCGACAAGGACGGCAACGAGCGGAAGAAACGTTCCTTTAGCCTCAAGAGGCACCAAAACAAAACCACGATCACCGAAGCGGGTGTCGACGGCCTGTACCCGGTGGTCCTGCTCTCCTCCAAGGTCGGGTTTGGGGCCAACAAGTACAAGATCCGCGGCGAAGTCGGTCAGGGTGAGCCCAAGCGGGTCAAGGATGCACGCAAGGTTCTGGCACGTAGTTCCGGCGGCAATGGTGGCGGCAACAAGCTCAGCGGTCGGACGTTCCTGATCCAAAACGTCCACTCGGGTAAGGCAATGGATGCATCTGCACCGAAAAAGGGCGCCAACATTCACCAGTGGGCCATTCACAACCGCAACAACCAGCGCTGGACCCTCAAGCCGCAAAATGGCGGAACGTTCTCGCTGGTGTCGAAGGCCAACGGGATGTGCCTCGACCTCCAGTGGGCCAACAAAAACGAAGGTGGCAACGTGTTTTTGTGGCCATGTGCCCAAAACGCCTGGAACATGAGCTACGAGTTTCGCCCCACCGGCAAGCCCAACGAGTACACAATCTACAACCGCGGTTCCAACAAGTGCCTCGAAGTCGAGAAGTGGTACGGCCACAACGGCGGCAATATTGTCCAGCGCAGCTGTACCAACAACCCCAACCAAAAGTGGCGGCTACAACCTCGCTAACAGCTTCGCCAACCCTCTAGGCGTGTCAAACCGGGCACGCCTACGTGCAGGCACGGGGCCTCCGTAAGCGCTTGCAAGACCTAACGCTATATAGAACTCCGACGGCGCAGACACCTGCGCCGTTTTGCGTTGAAACAAATTGCAGCGAGCGCGGTGGTTTTGGCGAGCCAGTACCTAAGGACAGGTATGAATCGCTACTTGCCGCTTGTCTGCCTCCTCGCCAGTGTCCCCACGACCGCTGCGGCGGCGCCCGACCACGGCCCGTGCTCGCAGGCCGAACTGCGGCCCGTGCTCGACCAGCAGGTCCCGACCCAGGGCTTGTTATTGTGCCAGCTGGCCTACGATGCCAACACCGCCCAGGTATGCCTCGATTCGTTTGAGTCGCTCGCGCAGATGGTGCAGCGGGCAATCGCCCTGGCCAATCAAACCGTTGGTGAGTCGCCAAGCGAGTCGCAAGACTCGACCGGTCCGCGCCTGCTCGGTGAGCACCAGTGGAAAACCGGTACGCTGCATGCCCGACAGACGTTCACCGGGCCAGCAATTCTCTCCGACACCTATCGCCTCGAAGTCGAGAACACGGGAGAGCACCTGCCGGTCGAAGTCCGTGGCCACGTCTGCTTTTTTGCCCCAACCGGTCGCCCAGCAGCGCCTGCCCAGGCGTTTGCAATCACCCGCAACGCCCCGCGGTTTGACCACACATTTTCTGATGTTTCCGGTCTTGTCCCAGTTGTTGTGCTTTCCCAGCCGCCCACCCAACGCGGGCCCAAGTATCGAATCCGCGGCAACTCGGGCGAGGAGCCGCGTCTGATCGCAAACGCCCGAGCACTCGCCGCGGGGAAGACCGCACAGTAGTACCAAGACGCGCAATTCAGTAAGCCGGCACGTCCACCTGTGCCGGCTTATTTGTATAGACACCCGTTACGTACGCGTTGTACGCCCCGGCGCTAGTTGAGGTTTTGCATGTAGGTCTGCATCAACCCTTGCATCTCGACAATCTCGGGATCGCCCAACACGGCCGCAGCTTCGCCGAGCCACTGGGCCATCTTCTCGGCCACATCCTTGGCGGCCGCCGAATCTTGCTGGGACATCAGGTCGCCAATGATGATCAGCGATTGGGCATAGGCCACCACGACATCGGCCTTGTACAGCTGGTCGGCGTCGGCGTTGACGAGATTGCCGAGCTTGGCCGTCTCCTCATCGCTCATTTCCTCGCGCGTGATCGGGTCTTCAAAGGTCGCGCGGGCGGTGATCGTATCGTCGGTCTGCGGCAGCGAAGTGTCACAGACCTGGATGATCTGGTGGTAGCTCATGGTGTCGTTGGGCGCGAGATGCTGCGGGTCGACCTCGGCCGGGTCATCGCTGTACTCCTCGCCGTGAAACTCTTTGATCGCAAAGTACCAGGGCAGGGTCACTTCCATTTGGACATCACGGGCGGCGACATCCATCACCTGGACAAAGCGGTCGCCAAACATGCGTTGAGCCTCGGCTGCGCTGTCGATAAACAGGTACGCCCCCTTGCCCGCATCGGTGACCTCGTCCATCAGGTCGTCGCGGTAGCCCGACGCTTCGCCGACACCCACCCCAACCATGTAGATGCCTTCGCCATTGCTATCGTCGGCCGAGGCCGCGATCAGATCGATGTCGGTTGTGCCGGTGTTGGCCCCCCCGTCGCTAATCAGAACGACGCGATTGATCCGCTCGTCCGAAAAATTTTGGCTGGCGATTTGATAGGCGCTGACCAAACCTCCGTGAAGATCGGTGCTCCCCCCGGTGGTGATATTGTTGATGACGTTGAGCAACATCGGGTCGTTGGGCTGCTGGACCGAGTACGAATCGAGGACGACCGCCTGCTGGCTGCTCCACTCGACGATCGAGACGACATCGCCCTCGCGCAGGGACGAGGCCGTCGCCCGCATAGACTCCTTGAGGTACTCGATTGGCTCGCCCGACATCGAACCCGAGGTGTCGAGCGAGAACACAAGGTTCATCGGCCGCCGCTGCGCCGCCGCACGCTTGCGCCCCTGGGCGTATAACAGCAGGGCAAACTCTCCGGTTTCCCGGTTGATCCGACGCATCTGCATGCCGACCCTGGCCGGCGCGTCGGTGACCTCCTCGTAGGACAGGTCGTAGTAGTTGAGAAATTCATGTATCCGCACATTAAACGGATTGACGACCCGGCCCTCGTTGATGGTTCGACGCGCGAGGATCGGCGAGGCCTGCGAGTTGCTGTCGTCGTTCGACATGTACAAAACAACAGGTTCTTTGGTGTCCGGGCAAGTTTCGGCGGCCCGGGTTTTCTGTGCTTCGGCGGCTTCGAGTGGCACCGGGGGAATAGCGTCACCGCAGACGTCCGGCCCGCAATCGGGGTCGGAAGGGCACTGGCAGTCGCAAAAGCCATCGGCCTGGCACGGCTCGAGATAGCAAAAGCTCGTCTCACACGAGCAGTCCGGATCTTGGCAGCAGGGTTGGGGGTCGGTGTCCCAACCGGTTGTCGAACCCCCCGTTGTCTCGCCCTCCGTGTCAGTCAGCCCGTCGGTGTCCGTCAGCCCGTCGGTGTCCGTCAATCCGTCGGTGCCAGAGTCGGTATCGGTGTCGGTTCCAGAACCCGTCTCAGACATCGGGGGTGGCGCGGGCTCACAAATCCCGGCCTGCATGTCACAGGCGTTGCCGTCGTCGGGCAGGCAGGCAACCCCGGGCGGGGGCTCATCGGAGTCCGAATCGCCATCGCCACCCGTGGGATCGCCGGTTGTCGTACCCGCGCCCCCAGTCGTACCGGTTGGGCCACCGCTATCGCCATCGCCCCACGAATCGTCGGAATGCTCGCCGTCACCACCGGGAGGCTCAAACGGCGGGCGATCCCAGGCCGCGTCGCCATCGGACAGTGGGCCCCCAGGTGTCCCGCAGGCCAGGGGGAGTGAAACAGCCAAGGCGGTGAGCCCGAACGAAGCGACACACCATTTCCAGTTTGGAGAAACCATTGCTTAGTCCTTAATTGAAGGTTAGGAAGTAAGCCTATCACACCCGCCAACGATGTAGATGCAAAAAGCCTAGGGGGCTGTTGTCACCTGCATAACACCGACAAACACTGTCCTGATGGCGGCTCTCAACCACTAAAAAAAGGCCCGCGGGATGGCGGGCCTTTTCGCTGGTTCACCAGGCCTATTGGGCGATGAGTTTGAGGTCGAGACCACCGGGGTACCAGTAGCTGGTGTACTGGCCATAACCGTACACACTGATACCGATCGCCGAGTCGGCGACGACTTCGTGGGTGCCGTCCCCATTGTTCGACAGCGGCAGGCGAGCCACGCCATACCCGGTTCCACCGATCGACAGGAAGTTGTTGACGGCCTGACCATCGAGTGTGACCGAAGCACCATCGGGCGCGACGATATTGACGTAGCTGTACTCGTAGTTGGTCGGGGCGTGGAACAGGTAGTCCTGACGGAACTGCTCGGTCGCAACTGCCAGCGTCATGGCCGGGTCGCCCGAGTTACCACCGGCATCCTGGCCGAGCATGTACTGGGCAACGATCACCTTGGCACTCGCCGAAATCTCAAAATCTTGGTTGTTTTGAGCAATCTCGACGTAATCGCCAGCGTTGGCGATCATCGCCGGCGCACCGTTTTGCGGCGGGTCATACGTGAGCGTGGTGTTGGCTTCGGTGGCGACAATGCGAATCATCTCCGCCTTCGGCTGGTTGGGGTTGGTCGGAATCAGCGGCGGCGTGACAATGTATGTATCCGCAAGCGTCTCGTAGGGCGGAATGGCCTCTTCGATGTGATCGCAGTAACCGATGTTGTGCGGGATGAATGTACACATTGCACCGCCGATGACCTGAATCGGCTTGTCCGCGGTGATGTGGGTACCGGTGAGGTCAGACGGGCTCGGGTTGTTGCCGACATTGGCCGAGAACACCTCGAGAACATCGCCTTGGTTGAGTGTGACCTGACCCGTACCGTCGGCCGCAACCCCGCCACCCGCACGCACTGTGCCACCGGTCGCCGACGGGTCGAGCGTGACAGTGGTCCCGTCTTCGCTGGCAGTGACCGCGTAAAGGCCCGGGTACCAGGTCGAACCGTTAAACAGCCAGGAGTTGCGGGCCGCAACAAAGTAGTCCCCCGTCCAGGTATTGACCGGCAACAGCAGCGAGGCGTCGTTGGTGAAGGAAAACCCACCTTTTTGGTACTGAAGTGGGTTGTACTGGTAGACCGTCACCGGCTGGTCCGACCGCAGGCGGAAGGCGCCATCGGGCACTGAAAGCGAGTTGGCGTTGGCGTTGGCCTTGAGCTGGTTTTGCCACGGCAGGTTGATCACCTCGACCTGACCGGCATTAACGGTCCCGGTGTACACCTGGTTGTTGCCCTGGTCGATACGCACATTCGCCGGGTTGTCGGATGTGTTCGAGACAATCACCGAGAAGTCGAAGTTCGTGGCGACGACATTCGCGGTCACAGTTGGGTAGTAGTCACAGCCGATGTAGCTCAACCCCAGGGTATCCGGTGCACATGCACCGACACACTTGCCGAGGTCGGGGTCACACATGACACCCTGAACCCCATCGCAGAACTCTTCTTCGTAGCCCATGCCGTCGTCGGTACACACGTTCAGGGTGTCGCCGTCACAGCTGCCTTCGCCCGGGACACACAGGACACAGCCCAGGTCCTCAACGCAGACGTTGTCGCAGGCATTTTCCTCGGTGAAGCCACCCATGCCGTCGCAGATCTTGGCGACGCCGTCCTCACAAATAACCGTACCTTCCTCGCAGAAGTCCTCGGTCGTTGTCCCGTCGGTATCGGTGTCTGTCTCACTCGGGTCTGTTGGGTCGGTCGGGTCGGTCGGATCCGTCGGGTCCGTTGGATCGGTCGGGTCCGTCGGGTCCGTCGGGTCCGTCGGGTCTGTCGGGTCCGTCGGGTCCGTCGGGTCCGTCGGGTCTGTTGGATCAGACTCAGACTCAGACTCAGAACCCGCGGGATCGGTGTCGGTCGTCGGCCCGGCCGAGTCCGTGTCGGTTGTGGGTCCCGCGGAATCCGTTGGGTCAATTGTCCCCGTTGTCCCGATGGTCGCAGTGTCGGTGTCTGAAGTTGTTTCTTCGCTACCACCACATGCGGTCAAAAGGGTTGGCGCGAGGAGAGCAGCAAGCAAGGAAATTTTTTGATGATTCATGGAAACCTCGATCGGCATCATGATATCCGGTTGAAGCGGCCTGTGGGTACCCTTATGTGCACGTAGCAAGCAAATTTGCAGACATGTCTACTTAAGCATGTCCTGGTAGACACCCAGAACAACGTTCGACTCTGCGGGCAAAAATGGGCAGGGATCCGCCGAATTGTCGCGAGTGACCGGTCCCACAATGATGGATTCGAGGTGCCACGGGGCATTGAAGCGAACTGGCGAACCGCTTAATAACATGTATAAACATCTTTAATATATGCCTATACACCTTACAACGAACCGCGCAGCCTGCACACCTGCGCAATATGCGTGTACATATTCTCATGCCGACGAACACCCTCATGAAGTCCATCGTATTGACGAATTCACACAGTTGTCATACTTCGTTCACGAACGCGACACATCAACATTCGATGTACTCGCAAGCGAAAGACGATCCATGAAGTACTCGCAGCTGCTCCTGCTTCCCCTTGCGTTTCTCTTTTCAGCACCTGGCTGCCTCTCCGAAGACCCGGCCGCAACCTCCGCAACCGACTCGGAGACCGACTCAGACAGTGATGAGACCGGGACCTCCGCCGGGCCAGCAACCTCCACAACGGCGATACCGTCGACCTCTGGAACCGACTCGGAGACCGGTGATGGCGACGGTGATGGCGACGGCGACGGTGATGGCGATGGCGATGGCGACGGCGACGGCGACGGCGATGGCGATGGCGATGGCGACGGCGATGGCGATGGCGACGGCGACGGTGATGGTGATGGCGATGGCGACGGCGATGGTGATGGCGACGGTGATGGCGACGGCGACGAAGGAGTTATCGACCTCGAGTTTCTCGGTCGCTATGAGAGCGGAATTTTTGATGGGAGCGGCGCTGAGATTTCGGCCTACGACCCGTTTACGACGACCCTCTTTGTTGTCAATGGGCAAACGATCAGCGTCGATCGTATCGATCTGTCTGACCCGACCCAGCCCAACCTCGACGGCAGCATCGACATCACTCCGTACGGGGCAAATGTCACAAGTGTGAGTGTTCACGACGGTATTTTGGCAGTCGCCGCAGGTGGTGACCCAAATACCGATCCGGGCCAGGCGGTGTTTTTTGACACCGATGGCACCTACCTAGCGAGCGTGACAGTTGGGCCCGGCCCCGACATGCTTGCATTTACACCCGACGGACTTTCTGTCGTCGTCGCCAACGAGGGCGAGCCCTCGCCCGACTACGACATCGACCCAGAGGGCTCGGTGAGCATCATCGATGTCAGTGGTGGGGCCGAGTCGCTGACCGACAACGACGTTCACACCGCGGATTTCAGTGCATTTACACAGGGTATGCTCGACCCCAATGTCCGTATCTTTGGCCCCGGTGCGACCGCGGCCGAGGACCTCGAGCCGGAGTACGTCGCGGTCACAGCTGACAACAGCACCGCCTACGTTACCCTGCAAGAAAACAATGCACTTGCAATTGTCGACCTGCCGACCCACACCGTCACCGACGTGCTCCCGCTGGGATTCAAAAACCACTCGGAGGAGGGCATGGGCCTCGACCCCAGCGACGACGACAATGCGGTTGCGATCGCCAACTGGCCTGTGTTTGGCATGTACCAGCCCGATGCCATCGCCGCATTCGAGGTCGACGGACTGACCTACTTGGTGACAGCCAACGAGGGTGACGACCGCGACTACACCGGGCTTGAGGAGGCCGAGCGCATCAAAAACCTCGACCTCGACCCCGATGCGTTTCCCGACGCCGACAGTCTGACAGCCGACGACAAACTCGGGCGCCTGCAGGTCTCCACCGTCGAGGGCGACAGCGACGACGACGGCGACTACGACCAACTGTTTGCGTTTGGGGCCCGCTCCATCAGCATTTGGAACACCGATGGTTCACTGCTCGCCGACAGTGGCGATGCCATCGAACCGAGGCGTTGCCCGCCGGGTTCAACAGCAACAACGACGACAACGACAGTTTGGACGGCCGCTCGGACAACCGCGGCCCCGAACCAGAGGGCGTCACGGTCGGTGCGTTTTTTGGCAAGCCATATGCGTTTGTCGGGCTAGAGCGCGTCGGCGGCGTGATGGTGTTTGACCTCTCGACACCGAGCGAGCCAACGCCCGTGCTGTATCGCAGCGATCGCGACTTCGACGGCGTGCCCGAAGATGGCACGGCCGGGGACCTGGGGCCCGAAGGCCTCACCCTGATCGGGCTCGATGACAGTCCGGTCGCCGACCCGCTTTTGGTGGTCACCAGCGAAGTCAGTGGAACAACCACGATCTACGCGATCGTCAAGAAGTAGGTTTTGGTGCTCACATGGTCCGGCGCGGTAGTGCACTCGCGTCGGACCTAGCGTTTAAAGGACTTCTTTGGCGGGCACTTGCGAACTGTGGGCGAGGTTGACGACAAACACCAAAGGGCGACCTCCTGATACACTGTGCGCCGGCTGATGAACGCGCCTGTGAACCCAGCTCCTCAAGGTGGACCGGCAGAGGAACCACCCAAGTTCAACCCCGAGTCCCTGATCGGGCGGGTGATCGCCGAGCGCTATGAGCTGCGGCGACTGCTCGGCGAGGGCGGCATGGGGGCTGTTTTCGTCGCGCTGCACCGCAAGCTCAACAAAGAGGTCGCCTTTAAAATCATTCGACCCGAGTTTGCCCAGGAGAAGTTGTTCGCCGAACGGTTTCGCCGCGAGGCCCGAACCACAGCCCAGCTCGAGCATCCGCACATCGTCAGCGCCCTCGACTACGACCTGCTGCCCGAGGGCGGGGCCTACCTCGTCCTTCAGCTTGCGCCCGGCGAGAGCCTGTTTGATTTTATCGTCCGCTCCGGCGCGCTGACCTGGCAGCAGACATGCACGATTGGGGCCCAGATTGCCGATGCCCTGCAGGCAGCCCACGCCATGGGCATTGTCCACCGCGACCTCAAGCCAGACAATGTGCTGGTACAACATAAATCGGACGGCCGCCTGCATGCACGGGTTTTGGACTTTGGCCTCGTCGGTATTGTCGCCCCGGAGCCGCTCGACGCCCGCGGGGTCACGGTTGTCGAGCTGACGCGTCAGGGGGCGATTTTGGGGACCCCAGGCTACATGGCGCCCGAACAGGTCGCCGGTAAACGGGCCGATGAACGGGCCGATCTCTACTCCCTCGGCGTGATGCTGTGGGAGTGCTTGCAGGGCAAATCGCTATGGCGTGCAGATACATTTACCGAGCTGTTTGCCATGCAGTTTCAGGACGACCCGGAGCGGCTCACCAGCAACCGCCACGGTCCGGTGCCCCCCGCCCTCACCGAGCTCATCGCGCAGCTGCTCTCCCGCGACGTCGAAGGCCGACTCAAGGATGCCGGCGCAGTCCGTCAATCATTAGAGTCGATCGCCCGTAGTGCGCAACCTGGCAGCAGCACCAGCGCCCCGCTACCCGCGGCCTCGGTGAGCGCCAACCAACAAGTTGCACCTGCAATGGAGCACCGCTCAACATCGATGCGGGCCCAACTCGAAGGTGACCCAACGGCCAGACGAGCTGTTCTCGCCCTGGGCGCCGGGTCGCTCCTCGTGATCGTGCTTGCGATCGTCATTAAACTGCTTTCTGGCTAAGGCCATAGAATTTCCGGACGCGAGACAGTCCAACCAATGCCTACTCACGAGGTTGATATGACACGCACGCTCAAAACCCCCCTCACCATCGGATTCTTCTCACTCGTGTTTGCGCTGCCCCTCAGTGGGTGCCAGGGCCCCCAGACTCGGGGAGACAATCCGGCGATCGCCCAGGCCAACGCGCTCGGACATACCGGTGGCCGGACCGACCATTCCAAACAACTGGCCATGACCCCGATCAGCTGGCTTGTGACGTTCAACCGGCTCCACACCGCGGCGGACCTGCAAGATGCGCTCAACAAAAAGCCGGGGCAGTTCAGCAAGGTCGATGTCGATGGAGACGGCAAGTTTGATGCGATGACTGTTGTCAAACGCGACCGCCCGGGCGGCCATGCATTCGAGCTTCAAGGCGCCGGGGGTAAGGCCGTCGCCACCCTGTTGTTCGACGCCGAATGGCAACCGGTTGGCAGTATCAACGGTGCCATGGCAAATGTCGCCCCGAGTCAACCGGCGACACCACCCACGCTCGCCCCCTCGCCCACCGCCAAACCGGCTCCAACCCCAGCTCCGAGCAGCGGCCAAGTTGCCGCCAACCCGGGTACGCCCACGCCAACGCCGGCTGCGGCAACACCCGCAGGAGCCGCAAGCCCAGCGCCCGGGAGCGAAGCTGCAACGTTACTTGCAAGTGCAAAGAAGTCACTCGCCGCCGGCCAAGCGAAACAGGCCTACCTTCAAGCCTCGCAGAGCTTCCACAAAACCAACAGTGACGACGCCCTCGAAATTATGGCGAAGACCGCCTGCACCCTGGGTACGTTAGAGAAAGCCAAGTGGGCCGCCGGGCGCCTCAAGGGTACGCGCAAGGCCGGTGTTGTGACCGCGTGCAAGAGCGCTGGTGTGACCCTCGAGTAGCCCCTCAAGCCGGGGCCGAAATCTCGACAACGCACGTGGTTTGCGGCCCGTGCGTGTCGCACCAAATCAGTGCACAAGCACCGACATCATCGTCGCTGATTTGTCGCACGACCGTCGTACACCGGAAAATGCTGTCTTTTATACGCAGCAGCACCCGCGAATACCCAGTTGATTTGGGTGACTCGGGAATCGTAGCCAACTGTCCAACGACCCGCTCCCCAGCGCTTATTGTGCGTACATCAATCCCGGGACAAAGATGTCAAACGGCGTTTTTGCGGGGCACGAGAACACACTTGCCGGGTTGCGTACGGGTTTCAACCCCTCACCGGTTTGCAGTATATACAAACGAACCGGTGGGTGACCGACACGAGAGCCGATCTACACCGACGATCAAGCCTGTCATACGCAGGGAAGCGCACACGCACACCGCGGCCAAACCGAAGTTTGCGGGCTATCCTCGAAGCACATGAACAACGCACCGAATCGGGATGTCGTGGTTGTCGGCGCCGGGGTGGCGGGGCTGTCGCTCGGCCTCCAGCTCAAGCAGACGTGCCCGCAGCTGTCGGTCACGGTGCTCGAACGCGGTCCCCTGCCGATCCCCCGGGAGGTGCGAAAGCTGGGCGAGTCGACTTCTGAAGTCGCGGCCTGGTATCTGCGTGAGCGCCTTGGCCTAGGCCAACACCTCGAGCGTGAACACGTTGTCAAATACGGCCTGCGGTTTTGGCAAGGCACCGGCCCATTTGCCTCGCGTCACGAATACGGCGCGATGATGCGCTCTCGATTTTGCCCCGGCGACGGCATCCCCCTGCGCCCCCATGCCTACCAGCTCGACCGCGGCAAACTCGAGCACGAACTCGCTGCGCGCTGCGAGGCCGCCGGTGTCGAGCTGCGCGATCAAACGAGTGTGGCCGGGGTCCACCGTCAGGCCAACCAGTGGGAGGTGGTGGCCCACCGGCACGACGACAAAAGTGCACCTACAACAATTACCAGCCGATGGGTGTTTGATGCCACCGGCAAGACCCAGCTCAGCCAGGCGTTTGCCGGCACCCCGCGCGACCTCGACCACCACCTGACGGCGATGTGGTGGTGGCTCGATCGCCGCGTCGACCCGACCGAATGGACACAGCACGACAGTTTTCGCCAGCGTATTGCTGGCAACCTGCGCTGGCGCAGCACCCAGCACGTTCTCGGCCATGGCCACTGGACCTGGCTCATCGGCCTGGCGAATGAATGTACAAGTGTCGGCCTGCTCGTCGACCGGACCATCCACCCACAATGCACCGACCGCCAGGCCATGCGCGAGCTGTTGCAGCAGGCCGATCCGGAGCTTGCCAAGCGCGTGCTCGACGACTCGGTGCCAACCCACCTGCGGGTACTCGATTCGAATTTGCATGAGCAAATCGTCGGTGAGGGCTGGGGTATCACCGGCCAGGCCCTGGGATTTTTAGACCCGCTGTTCTCACCAGGGCTCGACCTGATGGCGGTGACCAACGAGTTGCTGGTTGCCACCGTCACCCGCGAGGTGCGGGGCGAGGCCCTCGAGACCCGCGCCACCAACCTGTTTTTGAGCCGACTGTTTGAGCAATACGCGTCGCTTTATAAGGGCATGTATCACCTCCTCGACGACCCGGTGATAGCTCCCCTCAAGCTGATGTGGGACCAGCTGATCTACTTTGCCTGGATCTGCCCGGTGGCCCTCGGCGGTTTGTTGCAAGACCACAACACGCTGCGGGAGCTCGCTCTTGTCGGCGACCGGGTGGCCCGAACAAACTTGTGTGTACAGCAAATTTTTAGGGATTGGCGCAACTCGCAGCGCCCCGGCGTGTTCGCGGGACGAAGGGCGCTCGACCACACCCAGCTCGACATGGTGATGGGCCAGTTTTTGCGCCTGCGCGACACGGCTCCAGCCGAGCAACGGCTCTCGCAAAATTTCAATGAGCTTTCGGGTATGGCCATCGCCCTGGTGCATGCCGCCTGTGCCGACTTAGGCCTGGCCCAACCGGACAGCCGAATCGACCCGCGCAAGCTTGTGCTCGACCCCGAAAAACGCAAGGCCGCGGGCATGTACCACCCGCGGCGCGGTCGCGCGGCCTCAAAGATGGCGCTCGAAGACCTTGCATATGCATTGCAAACCACACCCGCCGTGTTGGTGGGTGCCGAGCACGTCGCCGCAGGGCAACCGCACATCCATAGCGGGCCCCTGGCAGCGGCGCATCGAGCCGTGCTCGCCGACATTGAGTGCGGGCGCAAGCTCGGGCTGACCCAGGCCATCGACCAACGTATCGACGAGCTGGCAACGCAAGCGCACAACCCCCACCTCATGCTCGGAGTCGGGGCTGGCCTTTGCGAGCGCGGCGATACCTACCTGCAAGATGTTTTGGGGGCACTGCCACAGGCCTGCCCCGACCTGCTGGCGGGAGTGGGCTGGCACCGGGCCGACCGCGGCGTTGTGCCACTTTTGTATGCACATCAAATCCATGGCGCCTGGAGCCTGGAGGGCCACGGGTGTGCCTGGGCGTTGGTTGCTGCAAGCGACCTTTGGACCGAGCAAGGACTGTTGCGGTCGAGTGCACCCAATCATCAGCGCATGCTGTGCCAGGGGATCGGTCGTGGGCTATGGCTGCGCTATGCGGGCGACATCAACGCGCTGGTCGACGAGGTCGCAGCCTGCCCGCCCACGCTGTCTCGCCACCTGTGGGTCGGTGTTGGCATGGCATTGGTAACCGGCGATGCCGATGTCAGCACAGCCGACCTCGACCAGCTCCGACTCCGCGGTGATGCTGGCCTCTGTCTCGGCGCGACCCTGGGTCTTTTGTCGCTACCGACAGGTTGTGACCGCGCCCTGTCGCAACACCAAAAACTGCAGGCGGCGGGGATTGTCGGTGCGAGGCTCGATGGCCTGCCGGCACGCGAGACCCTGCCCTACCCTGCCTGGCGCGATCGCGTGGGCGAGCTGCTCGAGCTTTCAGATCCCGATCTCTAGCAGCTGCACCATCGGCCCCTCGGGATTGTCGACCCCGCGTAGGTCGATGGTCCCGTGCACACGCCACTCGTCGTTGCCCTCGGGGTCGCACAGGACCTGTTGGACAGTCCACTGGCGCTCGCCCTGGAGCTTGAGCACGGTGTGTTTGGGAAACCGAGCAGCGTGGTCAAAGCGCAGTTGTTCGTACTCGGCGTAGTACGGGGCCATGGCCTGTTCGAGGCGCGCGGCATCCCACAGCTCATCGACCGCATCAGCAGCATCGGAGGCATTGGCAGCCTCGGGGGCATCGGACGAATTGGCGATACACATGGCCGCGGCCTCGTAATCCTGGTTTGCCAGGGCACGGACAAACGCGTGCATCTGTGCACGTACACGGGCTTGAAAGGCCTTGGGATCGGCGGTGATGTCCACGGGCTGCGGGGTGCCGTCGTCGTCGTTGGTGGCATCGTCGGGTGCCAACATCCGCTCCCACTCCTGGACCAGCGATGAATCGACCTGTTCCAAGGTTGTCCGCAAATAGGCCAACAGGTCGTAGACCGGCTCGGTGCGATAGCCCTCGGGAATGTTTTGGGCGAGGGTTTTGTAGGCCCGGCTGAGGTAGCGCAGCAACACACCTTCGCTGCGGGCGAGGCCATACTCTTTGACATACTCGTTGAACGAACAGTAGCGCTCGGCCATCTCGCGGGCGATCGACTTGGGGCGAATGTTCTCGTGGCCAACCCATGGGTGGCGGGCACAAAATTCGTTGAACGAGTTGTAGATAAAGTCGGCCGAGGGCTTGGGGTAGGTAATCTTTTCGAGGGCCTCCATCCGGGCGTCGTACTCGACCCCGTCGGCCTTGAGCGCGGCGACCTTCTCCGACCGCAGTTTGCGTTCTTGGGCCATCAACAACACCCGCGGATGCTCCAAGATCGACTCGACCAAACTCATGACTTCGTGGGCGTAGCTTTCGCTGCCCTGGTCGAGCAAAAACACCGCATCGAGGATGTACAGCGAAAGCGTGTAGTGCAGCGAGAAGTCGCGCTGGAGGTCTTGGTTGACCCGCACAATCCGGCCGCGACCGGAACTTGAACCTGGCTTTTCGAGCAGCACTAAAATCCCGGCCCCGAGCAGTGCACGAAACATCTGCTTGGCGTCTCGGCGGGCGCGGGACTTCATCACATCGGTCTCGTGCGAGCGTTCGATCAGTTGGATCAGACGACCGTAACCCCCACCGCGATCGCCGTGGCTGGCCTCGGACTGCAAAAGCCCGAGCACCAACCCGTGGGTCACGCGAAACTGGGACTGCAATGGCTCCGAAGGTTGCTCCTGCAACTTTTGAAAGGTCTGCTCGTCCCAGCGCACATAGCCGCGCTGCGGGGGTTTTCGCCGGACAAACTTGCGCCGCTTTTTGGGGTCGTCGGCAAATTTGGCCTCTAGCCGCAGGTTTTCGATGACGTGCTCGGGCGCCTGGCAGACCACCGAGCCGCGGTCGTCAAACCCCTTGCGACCGGCCCGGCCGGCGATTTGCTTGAAGTCGCGGACACTCAAAATCCGCACCTGCTCGCCGTCGTATTTACACAACTTGGTAAACAGCACGGTCCGGATCGGGATGTTGACCCCCACGCCCAGGGTGTCGGTCCCGCAGATGATTTTGAGGTGCCCCTGCTGGGCGAGTTGCTCGACCAACAGGCGGTACTTGGGCAGCAAACCAGCGTGGTGAATCCCGAGGCCGTGGCGAACAAACGACGAGATGTCCTTGCCGTACGGGGTGTCAAAACGAAACCCGGTGATGGCCTTGGCGATCGCTCGCTTTTCGGGCTTGCTGCAAAAGTTGAGGCTCATCAGGCTGCGCGCCTGCTCGGCACACTCGCGCTGGGTAAAGTTGACAACATAGATCGGCGACTTTTCGCGATCGAGCAGATTGGCAATGGTTTCGTGGATCGGTGTGAGCCGGTAGTCGAAGTCCAGCGGCACCGGGCGTGTATCCGACTCGACAATCGCCGGGCGGCGGCCACTGATTTGCTCGAGGCTGTCTTCGATCTTGGTGGTGTCGCCGAGCGTCGCCGACATCAGCAAAAACGTGGCCTCGGGCAGGCCCAACAGCGGCAGCTGCCAGGCGACCCCGCGCTCGCGGTCGGAGTAGTAGTGAAACTCGTCCATCACGACGTCGTCGATCGGCGCCTGGGGGCCATCGCGGACGACGAAGTTGACCAAGATCTCAGCGGTACAACACACGATTGGGGCCCGTGGATTGACCGTGGCATCGCCGGTCAGCATGCCGACGTGTTCGGCCCCAAACACCTTGCACAGGGCAAAAAACTTCTCGCTGACGAGCGCCTTGACCGGGCTTGTGTAGTAGGACGTCCGCCCGAGGACCAATGCCCGCAGGTGCATGGCCACCGCCACCAGCGACTTGCCCGAGCCCGTTGGGGTTTTGAGGATGAGGTGCTGCCCCGACATGATCTCGAGGACAGCTTCTTCCTGGGCCGGGTACAGCGAGAGCCCGACCTCGATCGTCCACTCGATGAACGCCTCTAAGATGTCGTCGGCGGTTGGAAGTTGGTCACGCCCGCGCAGGTCGGCGACAACGTCGACCAGGGTCCGCGACGATTCACTTGTATCATCAATTTTTTCGCTCATGTGCCCGTTTCCCCGGCAACCGGGTAGATCGGGCGAATGTCGACAGGTATCGACCCGAGCGAAGCCAGGGCCGCCTCGACCGGCGGGGTCAACCGACCGTAGCGGCTCAGCAGGGCCTGAACGCCGTCGACATGTCCGTGGTGTTGCAACGAACACAGGTTGTTGACGAGCTGACCGATGGCTTTTTCGAGGGCGGTGAAATCGACTTTAAACCGGCGGGTCCGCGGGTCGACGGTGACCGCCCGACGGTCGAGAAAATAGTTGATCTGCAACGCCGCACCCTGGCCGTGGGCCTCGGCCACACCAAACCGAACACTGCGAAACAGCCCGGCAAAGTACGAGGCCAACAGCTGCTTGCGCATCTCCTTGGGGAACTCGCCCTTGTCGATCATGTACAGCACGTTGTACGCGCCCATGACATCGGCTTTGGCCTCCTCGATCGCCGAGTAGTTGGCACCCAACGCCACCCGAACTTCGACCTTCTCGCCGGTCTTTTTGTCGGTCGTGAACGCGGGGCCTAGGCTGTGGGACAGCTCGTGAAACAGGACCTCCTGGAAAAATGCCTCGGAGGACAGGTAGCGAATTTGGTTGGGGTCGAGGATCTGCTCGCCGATCGGGCGCATGATCTTTTCAAACTTGGTCTGGATGAGGTTGCGAAGCAGCACCTTCTTGGCGCCCTTCTCCTTGCGCACACGTTCGTCGTTGGGCAGGTTGAACGCGATTGTCTGCACCGACTTGCGGGCATCACCCGAGGAGAACACGAGGTCGACCACGCGGATCGGGCTCTCGCTGCCGCGCACGGTTTTCATCTCGTCGGGGATCGGCAGGTTCTGCTCCATCTGCGGCAGGTAGCCCTTGAAGCGCTCGAGGTCCTTGGAGGCCTGGGGGTCGGAGACAGTGACAAATGCTTCAAACGCGGCCTTGAGTCCCTTGAGCTGATCTTCGTAGGTCTCGTAGGGGCCAATCGTAATTTCGACAAGGCTGTCTAAGTCCATCCAGTCCTTGTCGGACTGGTAGTAGTCGTCGGTGGCAAATGCATCGGCGCGACTGTTTAAAAACGTGGCGAGTGTCGGGTTTTTGGTGGCCTTGGCCGCCTCCCGCATGTTGGCTGCGGCCGGCTCGAGCCATTTTTTGTAGGCCTTGCTGTAGGGCACAGCGACCAGCTTGTCGCCCTTGCGCTCGACCACCGTGGTCAGGCTTTGCAAGGCTGCAGCCTCGCCCTTGTGTTTGGCGACATAGGCATCAAACGCCTCAGCGGTGAGGCCCTCGGGATAAAAGCCCGCGCCCTTGGGGTAGGGTTTGTCGGTGGCAAACGGGGCGTGGTGGTCCTGGCGGTCCCACGGCCCGCGCATGATCTTGAAGTACGCAAGCTTTGCCTGTCCCTCGGGGCTTGTGTCCTTGGCGAGTTCGGCCGCGAGTTCGGGATTACTTGCATATGCTTGGATATCGAACAACGGGTCGAGCTCACGGGCTGCTTCGATCAGCAGGTCGAGTGCTTTACGCTCGTTGGCGGGTAGCACCGAAAGATCGGCGGTGAGCTTGGCCGGGGCAAACTGCTCGACTTTTTGGGCGATGGTCTTGGGCTGTTGCGGCGCGGCGACAACCGGAACCTCGGCTTGGGGCTCGACCGCAGTGACAGGTTTGGCCGCGGCGTGATGTTGCCCGCGGGCTTGACGAGCGACGGGCGCAGGGCCGCTGTCACAGGCAGTCGTCGTCAACAAAACACTACACAGCAGGGCTTCGATTGGTCGCACAGTTGTCCTCATCCTTGGGGTCGGGCGACGGCACCACGTTCGTGCTCGCGATGCAAGCAAGCGATCCCGATCGCCCCCAACGCGGGGAATGTGCGGCTACCCACGGATCAATTTGAGGGCTCACAGGGGCATTTAGGCCCGGTTTTACCGATTTTGCCTGTGGTCGACCGGCTTGGGTCGGTCACGCACGGGCAGTTATGCTCGCAGCGACATGGCAGCTAAAAAGCTCAACCACCACCCTGCGGCCGAAATGTGGGCCGGAGGCCTGTCCGACGACATCGACCATGTGCTGTGGTCGCAAAAACAACTCGCCGCGCGGATCGAGGAACTCGGCCAAGTTTTGACCGAACACTACCGCGACCGCGATGTTTTGGTCGTCGGCATCCTGTGCGGGAGCTTTCCGTTTATCGCCGACCTCGTGCGCGAGATGAACATCCCGGTGGCCATCGATTTTATGGCGGTGTCGTCGTACGGCGACCGCACAACCTCGTCGGGTGTGGTGCGGATTTTGAAAGACTTGGGCACGCCCATTGCCAACCGCCACGTGCTGTTGGTCGAGGACATCGTCGACTCGGGCCGGACGCTGCGGTACCTGGTCGACAACCTCAAAACCCGGCACCCGGCGTCACTCGAAATTTGCACGCTGCTCGACAAACGCGAGGCGCGAGTCGTCGATATCGAAACCCGTTATATCGGCTTTACCTGCCCCGACGAGTTTGTCGTGGGCTACGGTCTCGACTACGCCGGCAAGTACCGCAACCTGCCCTATATCGGGGTGCTCAAGCCCGAGATTTATCGGACCTAGCGGCCTTGTACACGGGGCGACGCGCCATGAACACCGCGAGCTGCAACCCGTCCTACTTGTACCTACAAAGACCTGGCGAAAGTCTGCTCTTCACATGCAGATAGCCGAGAGGTTTTTCACAGCTTGTGTCCACAGGCCTGCATCAAATCACACACGAACATCTGCGAACGACCCTGCCATTTCGCACATCGAAGATGTACGGTCTCGCCCATGTCGTTTCGCCTCGTTCTCGAAGATCTCAACCTCGCAGAAGCCGAAAAGAACCTGTGTATCGAAGCGCTCAATGCGGCCGGGACGATCGTCGACGCGGCCAAGCTCCTCGGAATCACGCGGCACGCCCTCAAGCGGCGGATCATCAAGCACCGGATTGAGTGGCCCAAAAAAGCGCGGGTCGAGTAAACGGCAGCGCCCCACCCACCAACATTGGGCTGTATGCTCGAGATATGGCACAAAACGCGCCATCCTTTAAAAACCTGTTGCTCCCTCTGCTCGCCCTGTTGGTCCTTTTGGGTCTCTTGTATGCGCGCAGTCAAACCGACGGACCGTTTGAGTCGCCGCCCCCGGCCACCATGATTCCGGAGTAGCGGCCTCGCTCGCGGCGGCAGATCTGTGGTGAAATCCGGGCTGTTCGGAGCACCATGCAAGCATCGCCGTCGACCCTCCTCGCACCGATCAAGTCGGTGCACGTACAAACATCCCGCCTCGCGGCACAACACTTCCTGACCGCGGGCGACCCTGGCTCGGAGGCCTTGGTGCTGGTCCACGGCAACGTCTCGAGCTCGCGGTTTTACGAGGAGGTTATCGTTGCACTTGCATCTAATTATTACGTCATTGCCCCCGACCTGCGGGGCTATGGCGAGTCGCAAACACTCCCGGTAGACGCTACCCGCGGGCTGCAAGACTTTGCCGAGGACCTGCTTGCCCTGGTTGCCACACTCGTGCCCGGCCGCCAGCTGCATCTCGTCGGCTGGTCGTTGGGTGGCAATGTCGCAATCGAAACCGCGTTGATGCGACCGGAACTGCTGGCCTCGCTCACCCTGCTCAACCCCGGCTCACCCTTCGGGTTTGGCGGGTCCAAGGGACTCGATGGGACGCCCTGTTTTCCCGACAGTGCAGGCACCGGCGGTGGCGCGGCCAATCCCGACTTCCTCGCCCGCCTCAAGGCCGGCGACCGCAGCGACGAATCTCCCAATAGCCCACGCAACATCCTGCGAAACTTCTACTTTCGCCCGCCGTTTGTCCCGGCCAAGGACCGCGAAGACGTGTTTGTCGAGGCGATGCTGCGCACGCACCAGGGCCCACAAAACTATCCGGGAGATGCCTCGCCGTCCGAGAACTGGCCGGGATTTGCCCCAGGCAAAAGCGGTACCAACAACGCCCTTTCGCCGCGCTACTGCAACCAGGGCCGACTGCGTGACATCGAGCCCAAGCCACCAATTTTGTGGATCCGCGGGGCCGACGATCAAATTGTTGCAGACACATCTATGTTTGACATCGGTGCACTCGGGCAACTCGGAGCCATCCCCGGCTGGCCGGGTGCAGATGTCTACCCCGCCCAGCCCATGGTTTCGCAACTGCGGGCGGTACTCGACGGTTATCGCCATAACGGCGGCATTGCCCACGAGCAGGTGTTTGCCGACTGCGGCCACAGTCCGCACATCGAGCACCCACAACGGTTCTTAGAGGTGTTACAGGGGTTTATTGCCAACCACAGGGCCAAGTCGTTGTAGGCACATCAATCCCTAGCCGCAGATCCCGGTGAGCAGGTTGCAGCTCAGGCCATCGCAACACGAGTCTGAAAGTTGGGCACAGGACTCGCCTGCGAGCTTGCAGCAGTTGCTGATGTCAAACTCGCACATATCGTTGCACTGCAACTCGCCGCCACCATGGTCGAAATCAGCACAGATCTTGCCGTTGAGATCTTCGCCATCACAGTTTTCGCCGTTGTCTAACTGACCGTCGCCACACATGGGCGCGCCCGTATCGCTGTCGGTTTCAGTTTCGGTGTCGGTGTCGGTTTCAGTTTCGGTTTCCGTTGCGGTCTCGGTCTCGGTCTCGGTTTCCGACAGGGTTGTGTCCGCCGTCTCACTTTCGCTTGCGGACCCATCCGTGGTCGTCGGATCGGGCTCGGTGGTCTGGTCGGTCGTCACCCCGGTGCTCGGATCGATCGTGTCAGAACTGCCGGCGTCGGTCTCGACGAGGTTGGGTCGACAGCTCGGATCGTTGACAGGCATGGCCACACAACCGTCGCGTTCGGACTCGCAAATACTGCAATAAACGAAGTCCTCGTAGCGCTCGGCACAGGTTTGTGAGCCCTGGTTGCGGCCGCAGTGCTTGGTATTCGGAATCGTACAGGCGGCCCCGACAGCGGCCGCCACAAAAAACAGGATGGGCGCTGCCACAACCCGCCAGTCATCACTCCGTCGCCGCCAACGGTCCAGCGTCGACCGTCGACTTTTGCCACGGACCTGTGGCGTCGCGCTGCCCACTCGGAAGATCGATTGCGCCAGCCGAGCCTTTACTTGTTTCGCCATCTATTTTGATTATCCGCAATCAACCACGGCCAAGCAATCATATTGCCCCAAAGAACTGGGGCATCACATATACAACCACGCGCGTCCACAATAGACCCTTTGCCGTACATCGCCGCTACCAACCCACAGCTGAAAGTCTGCGGCCGCGGGAAACGACGTGATAAATTTTGGATGGTGGTGAAGAGAGGCGGATACGTCGCCCCGTGGATCAATTAAGCGATCGTCAACACTCGCGTACGGAGCCCCACATCGGTGAACGTGTGGATGGGCGCTACTTTCTAGTGCGTCCTTGCAGACATGTCTTTAAGGGCATGTGGAGATTCTTTGCCCGCGATGAACGGCTCGGGCGGGATGTCCTGGTGGTGCTTGTCAACCTGCCGTCGCTCGAACAGGCCGACGCTCGGGCGGCGTTTGTCGAGCAGGCCCGCTCGCTCACGCGGTTGCGCCTACCACAACTCCACACCGTGCTCGCCGTCGGCATGCACAAGCAACATCCCTACCTCGTGGTCGAATGGGTCGAGGGCGCAACCCTGGCAGTTCTTCTGCTGCGCCACCAGGAAACGCCTATGCGACCGGCCGAGGCCCTGCGAATCCTGCGGCCGCTCCAACGCGCGATCGATGGCCAGCCCGCCGATGGCATCCGTCGCAGTCTTGCACCGGCGACTGTCTTACTCGGGGAAGGCTTTCGCATCTTGCTGACAGACCTCGCCCTCGACCAACTCGCCGGCCAGCCCTCGCAGGTCGTGGCGGTCGACGCCTACCACCCGCCGGAGTACGCCGGAGGTCAACGCGGCATTGCACAAGATGTATACACACTTACTGCGATCGCCTACCAGTTGTTGACCGGCCAACCACCGACCATTCCCCTGCCGCGGGCCAGTGACTGTGTGCCCCAACTCCCGGCACAGGTCGATGCCGTGCTGAGCCGTGGCCTGCACCCTGACCCACAACAACGCCCGGACAGCGGCCGCGCAGTGGTCGCCGCGATCGAGCGGGCGCTGCCGCCTGTCAGCCACGCCGAACAACCATTGCGGGCGATCATTGTCGACCCAGACCAGACGATGCAGACGTTTATTTCGTCGATCCTCGAGGAGAACTTTCCCGAGCTCAAGATCGAGGCGGTCGAGGATGGCCCCAGCGCGCTGGCCTCGGCGCGGGAGCGTCCGGTCGCGTTGATGATCACGGGGATGCATATCTCGGGCATGACGAGTTTGCAGTTGGCCTCGGCGATCCGCGGCTTGCCCGAGGGTCATGCCGCGGCGCTGGTGATGTTGGCTGTCCGCACGGGAAAACTCGACTGGTCGCGACTGGCCTCGATCGGTGCAAATGCAATCTTAATGAAACCGTTTCACCCGGCCGACCTGGTGCAGACCATCCGCCGGTTGTACGGGCTGTCGCCGGGGGATCGGCAATCGGCCATGGGGGCACTAACTGCGGTTCCCGGAGGACTCACCCCGGTTGCCGGCCGCCGCGTCCACACCGGTACCACCGGGTCCCATCCCGTGTTTGTGCCCCCGGTTGCCCGGCCGAGCGCCTCCCCAAGACGATTGCTTCCACTGGCGATCTTGGGGGGCTGCGCCCTGATCGCCCTCGGACTACTTGCAAGCACATGGATCTCACAACCGGCGGCACATGAACCCGAGGTTACCCCACCTCCATTGGCGCAAAACCTCGAAGTTAAGGCCCCGGTCGCTCCCCAGCCAGCGACGCCCACCCCCCAACCAGAGACCGACGAGACGACAACCGGTGGGGACGAGGGGTCGACCACCGAGGACGAAAGCGACGACTCGACACCCACCAAAACCCGTAAGCACCGGCCGCGCAAATCCAAACCCGCGGACGACGAGCTCGAAGCCCACGACGCGACCCCACCGGCGAGTACGACGGGCACCGTCGAAAATGTTGTTGATACATCAAGTACGCCACCCGAAGACGCCTCGCAAACCCCACGCTGCAAACGTATTGTCGAGACAGCGAACGAGGCGATGAAACTCCACGACTGGAACGGAGTGCTGCGCCAACTCGCCAAAAAAGAGTGCTGGCCCAACGCACTCGCCCGCCAACGCCTCAAAACCAAGTCACTGATGGAGCTCGGGCGCTTTGCCGATTGCGCCAAGACCGGACGCTCGCACCCGTCGGCCGAAGTCAAGTCGTGGGTGGAGTTGTGCGAGCAACGCGGGTCGGAGCCGGGCTAAAACCGGTACTCGACGATCAGCGGCAAAATCTCCATACCGAGCAGGAAGTTGCCCGATTTGACGGCGAGCTGGTTGAGCTCCTGGTCCTTGTGGCGAACAAACCCGATCGCGAGGTTGAGGTCGAGACCAATGCCTAGGTAGTCGAGAAAGAAAAACCGCAGGCCACCGCCGGCACGCAGGTTCATTGTCCACGACCAATCACGCTGCTGAATCCGCGACTTGCCGATTTGCGGATACTTCCAAAACCCGCCGCCCAAACTTCCGCGCACGTGGGGCACCAAATAGGGATGCTCCTTGAGGTAGAATTTGTAGGTGTAACCGGCCCACAGATCAAAGCCAGCAACCGTCGCGGCATCGCAGTTGGGCGAGCTCGGGTTGTTGCCAAACCCACAATCGTCGAGGCGAAATGTTTCCCAGTTGCCGCGGTCGAGCAACACGGCAATACCCGCGTGGACCCAGTGCGACTTGTAGAGCTGGCGATCGTACTGAAAACCGATTCGCACCCGTGGCATGTAGCTGACAAATCCGACCTGGACCGGCAGCAGGGCCGACACGGCATTGCCGCCGATCACTCGAAACGGGAGCTTGCCCTTTCCCCCACGCGCGCTCGAGCGCCCGCTGGCCCCGTTTTGGCTGTCGACGCTTCCGCCAATCTGGACGCCTGGAGCCGCGTTTGCGGTGTTTGGGGCAGTTGCGATCCACGACAATACCGTGAGGGCCAGGATGAGCGCGCGGGACATGGAACCGTTGCTACCAAATGTCCCGCGTGCGGGCGACAAACCGACAAACTCGACCCGGTGTGATCTATCGTGATGGGCGATGGCTCACCCGACACTCGAGCAGTTGCGATCCCAGGCGCGTCACATCATCGAAACCTGCTGTCAGCGCAACCTGCGGCTGGTCACCGCCGAGTCGCTGACCGGCGGCCTGATCTCCGCCACACTCACCGGAATTCCCGGGGCGTCCAATGTCGTCGAGCGAGCCTTCATCACCTATTCGTATGCGAGTAAGTCACAGATGCTCGGGGTCCCGGCCGACATTGTGATGCGCTGCGAAGCTGTGAGTGAGGAGGTCGCCCGAGCGATGGCCGAGGGGGCGTTGGCCCGCGTGCACCCCCATGCTCAGCTCGCCGTGGCCGTCACGGGTGTGGCCGGTCCGGGCAGTGCGAGCCCGATTCGCCCGGCAGGCCTTGTCCATATCGCGGCCGCACGCACTGGCCAAGCAACCCGCCATCGCTGCTGCCAGTTTGGCGATATCGGCCGGGATGAGGTCCGTGCCAGTACCGTTGGGGCCGCGCTTGCGCTGGTCGCCGAGTTGCTCGCGGACGATGCCGCGACCTAGCCTCGGGATTTTAATGTACATACAAAATATTGTGCCGTCGAGTTCTCGCGAGCAGCCCGAGGTGGCACAAATAGCACCTACGGGCTATGAGTTCTCGGCGTCTGGCGCTTCGACCAGATCACCCAAGGCGACAATCGTGTCAAAGATGTGTCGCCGGGCAGCTCGCATGCGGGCGATGACCTGACCGCGGGTCAACATCAAGACCAGCCCGCGCACGGCCCCGAGCATCCGCCCAAATCGCTCGTAAAACTGCAGCGCGAGATACCCGGTGAGCGGCAGCAGCAACAGCCCGGCCCAGGCCCAAACACATTGCGTATACAAATACGCGGCCAGGGTTAACGCCAGCCAGGTCAGGGGGAAAAACACCACGGAGCTGATGACTTTGATGGTCGAGATCATGTCATCGTCGCCCTTGGCCCCGCGTTGGGCAAACGCCCCAACCGCGCGGTAGGTCGGGTAATGGGCCGCAACCCCAAACATCGCAATCGGCAGCAACACCACAGTCACCAGCAAACTGCGGGCACCGGCAGCGAGCGCCTGTACCAGTGATAACCGGGCCGGGAGCGGTGCCCCCGGGTCCAGCCCGAGTTCGGCCGCCACCTCCTCGTAGCCCAAAATCTCCTGCTCGAGCCCCTGAAGCCGTTCGGGGAAGTCGGCCTTGAGTCGGTGATAGGCGGCGACAAATCGCCGACGCAACTCAAAGCGCTCAGCCAAACTCGCCTGTGCCCCCTCTTGAGCGACACGCTCCGAGGTAAAGATCCGTTCGGCCCGTTCGACCAGCCGCAGGGCCTCGGCGTGCTCGGCTTGAATGGTGACCTCGCCGAGGGCACGGCCAATGGCCTCGGTCAGCTCCAGCACACGCGTGCGCGGGGGCTCGCCCGATTCGTCGAGCTCGACCAGGTCGCCCGGGGAGAAGGCCTCGCCAAAGTACAACAATACGTTGCTGCGAAACCTCTCCTTGTCGTCGTAGTCGAGACCGATCGGCACGATCTTGAGGTCGGCGAGCTGGGCTCCAAGGGCTATCCGGGCAGCCCCGGTTTTCATCGGCCGCAACTTGGGGTCGCTGTGGGAGGTCCCCTCGGGGAAGATCGCGAGGATGCCGCCGTTGGACAGCAACTTGCGTGCAAGTACAAATGTTTGGTTGTTGTCGACTTTGTTGCCGTCGGCGTCCATCCGCCGAAAAATCGGAATCGAGTCAAACCCACGCACCAAAGCGCCAACCACCGGCATGCCGTAGAGGGTCGACTTGGCCAAAAAGCTCACCGGCCGCGGCGACATCACCAACAAGATGCCGGGGTCGATCAGGGCGTTGATGTGGTTGAGTACAAACATCACCGGCCCGGTCTGCGGCATCTTTTCGGTGCCGTAGAGCTCGATCCGGCGAAAGAAGATCCGCAGGGCGAGCCCGATGACCCCGGTAAAAAAAGCGCGTACGGGACGTACCTTGTCGGGACGGATTTTCTCGATATCGCCGTAATTCGGCATGCCCTATCGTCACCCCGATCTCACCCGGGCCGCAAGCCCATAAGCTCAAGGGGCCTGGTCCGCGCAGCTTTGTTGGATAACGCGGATATAAAAATCGATCATGCGTTGGTAGTCGGCTACCGCTAGACGCTCGTTGACGCCGTGGAGCCGGTCGAGATCCTCAGGTTGCATGTGGACGGGTAAAAACCGGTACAGATCGCTCGCTACGTCGACGTAGTGGTGCGAATCGGTGGCGGCGATCACCAGGCTCGGGGCTACGGCGGCGGTCGGAAACAACTGCGAGGTGGCCTCCGCAATCGCCCGGTAACCAACTGCGTCGGTGCGCGAAACGGCGGTCGGCTCGTGGGTTTCCAAGACTTCGATCGCCACCTCTGGATCGTCGACAACCGCGCGCACGTGCTCGAGCACATCGGCCGATGTCTCGCCAGGCAAAATTCGAAAATTGAGGACCGCACGCCCCTGTTGCGGCAACACGTTGTCCTTCACGCCTCCGCGAACAACTGTCATGGCCGTGGTGGTGCGAATCATCGCATTCGAGTTGTGTGCACTTGCAAATATTCCGATGAGGACCGGCTCAAACAACCACTGGTTGGCCATCACCATCCGCATACCAAATGGCATGTGGGGGGCGAGTGCCAGCAACATCCCGTCGACCGGTGCCCGGATATTGGCCGGCATCGGGTGGTTTTCGAGGCGATCGAGGGCACGTGCGAGGCGGGCAATGACCCCACCCTTGGGCGGCATCGAAGAGTGCCCGCCGTCGGCCTTGGCCCGCAACTCGAGGGTGGCAAACCCCTTTTCGGCCACGCCGATGAGCGCCACCGGCTCGCGCACCCCGGGCATCGCCCCTTCAATCACGACCGAGCCCTCGTCGAGCACAAACTCTAGGTGAACCCCGCGCTCGCCGAGTAACTTGGCAATTTGTTCGGCCCCCTGGTGGCCGCTGTCCTCCTCGTCGTGGCCAAATGCAAAGTAGATGGTCCGCGACGGTTCAAACCCGGCAGCCAACAACGCCTCGGCGGCTTCGAGGATCGCCAGTACCGAACTTTTGTCGTCGAGTGCTCCCCGGCCCCAAATGAACCCGTCGGCAACCACACCGGCAAAGGGCGGGTGCTCCCAGGCTTCGGGCCGTGGCGTGGGGACGACATCGAGATGGGCCAGCAACGCGATGGGTGCCGCCTGCGGATCCGTGCCCTCCCACTTGTATAGCAGGCTGTATTCGTTGACGACCTCGCGCGTTAATTTTTGGTGGGCGACGGGATAGGTGGTCGCCAAAAAATCATGTAGCTGCAAGAATGCCGGACCCTCGACCGGACCCTCACCGCCATGGCTCAACGTTTTGATCTGGATGGCAGATGCCAGCCGGGCCGCCGCGCGATCGATGTCGATCGCGTGGGGCTTGGCCGGGTCGCGTGGCTCGGGTGCCGGGGGCAAGGACAGGGTGCGGATCACCAATATCGCCGCGAGCACCACGAGGATGCCCAACGCCGCGAGGCCCATGCGTTTGACAAGACGCTTTGTCGACATTGTCGAGGGTTATGCCGAATCCTGTGTGAACCACAAAAAAAGGCCCGCAGAGGGCCTTTTGTTGGGATCGGATGGACCCTAGAGGTCGTGCGGGCGGAGGGTCGAGCGATTGTTCGACTTGCAGCGCTTGATGGCCGCCTGCAGGAGGTCGTGGACCTTGTCGGAGACGGCCGAAATCAGCTCGCCATCGCTGCGCAACCCGGCATCACGGACGACGTCCTTGACTTTGGTGCCGACAACAACTGTTTCCCTGGTCTTTGAATTGTCCATGTTTGTACTTCTCTCGCTAATAGGATGTCGATTGGACGGTGGTGGTGTGTGTTTCACGCGGTTTGCTCCGCGTGGCGCGTGCACCATAAACCCGGTATCGCTCTTGTGCAAAGCCCTAAACACCACATGGGCAAATTTTCTCGACAGTGAGACCGTGACCGAAGCCTGTGTACTGGCAAAAAACTCGGGGTCTTTGGGCCGCAGCTGTGGTGTTCGCGGGAGAACCATTGCCGCGAATGTGGGGCCCTGCACACCCTGTATTTGCTAGCTAAGCGCCCAAAACGATTCGATTTCGTTACCGGTATTTGGGCATAAGTCGATGCACGTACATGCCTGCGGCGATGGTTCCTAAAGACCACAACTCGTAGGTTAGGTGGATCCCCGCTAGGGGTCTCACGCGTTACCCAACCACCGGGAAAGGACTTCGCTGGCGAGCTGTCCACACGGGGTTGCGACAATCTGCCGCTGGTCAAATGCCTCGCCAACGATCTCAAAGTCGAGGCGCAAGTGTTCACGTGGGGCGCAGGTCCAGCGGCTTGCCCACTCGACCACGACGACTCGGTCGGGAGCGACGAGCTCATCAAACTCGAGGCCGAGTGCCTCGAAGGCCGCTGCCTGAATCCCATCGGTCCCGTCGAGCCGGTAGAGATCGAGGTGCATCAGCGGCACCGGGCCGGGATAGGTCACACACAGGGCAAAGGTCGGGCTGCGAACGCGGCCGGGGTTATCGACTTTCAACCCCTCGGCGAGTGCACGGGTAAAAGTTGTCTTGCCCGCGCCCATCGATCCGTTGAGCAACAACAGCTCACCGCCCCGAAGACGCTCCCCGAGGGAGCGCGCTTGCGCACAAAACGCAGCATATGTCAGCGGACCTATCTTCATTGTCCCTGTCGTGCCCTTGGTAACCGACCTGCTCGATCCTGTCAGCACGCCTGCTGTGGTTTTCCTCGCACAAGTTGCTGGATTCAACTGCCGGTGTTGGTTGCCGCGGCGAAACCTCGGTGGTAGGCATGCTGTCCGAAGCAAGAAGGGGATGTTTGTGGGTTTTAGCGGAGTCAGGAGTCTCGACGCCGGTGGGGTTATCCCCCGCGCTCACAACATTTTTTGGACGTCTGCCTTGGGCTTGGTTGCGGCACTCGGACTGATCGCCTGCGATCCGCCGGCCCCGGCCAACACACCTGTGGCCGAGCCGACCGAAGCCCTGCGTCCACCCGACCAACGCGGCAGTGTCCCGGCGAAGTCGCGGATCGCCGATTACGTCATTGATGCCCAGCTAGATGCCGAAAAACGCCAGGTCACCGGCACCGTGCGTATCACGTGGCGCAACCGGACCACGCAGACCGTCGACCATTTGCCCCTGCACCTCTACATGAATGCGTTTCGGGCCGAGGACACCACCTGGATGGCGGAGGGCCGTGGGGCCCACCGCACAGGTCGCCCCGACAACTGGCAATGGGGCTACATCGATATCACGTCGGCCAACCTCACCGAGCTGCGGACCGGAGTCGACGCCCCTTCGCCGACCGAGCTCCAGCAACAACAGCCCAAGCAACTCGAGTGGAAAGAGCGCGACGACCCGAGCCTCGCCGATGTCAAGTTGCCGACCACGGTCGGGCCGGGCCAGCAAGTCACCATTGAACTAGCGTTTGTCACCCAGCTGCCAACCGTGTTCGCGCGCACCGGCTACCACGACGACTTCTTTATGGTCGCCCAGTGGTTTCCCAAGGTCGGTGTGTTGGAAGAAACCGGGTGGCAGGCCCATGTGTTCACCTTCCACAGCGAGTTTTATGCCGACTTTGGCAACTACCAGGTGTTCTTGGATGTTCCCGAAAACATGGTTGTAGGTGCAAGTGGTATCCGCACAGCCGAGGAAGTCGCCGACGGTCGCAAAAAACTGACCTACAAGGCTGAGATGGTCCACGATTTTGCCTGGACCGCCGACCCCGACTTTGTCGAGTACCACCGCGACTACAACGGCATTCGCATCCGCCAGCTGATCCAACCCGAGCATGTCGGCGACGCCGAAGCCCACTTTGAGGCCCAAATCGAAACCCTCAAGAGCATGGAAAAGCGCTTTGGCCCCTACCCGTGGTCGACGATCACCATCGTCCACGCACCCGACGGGGGCGAAGAAGCTGGCGGCATGGAGTACCCCACGCTCTACACAACCTCAGACATCCTCAACCCCGGGCCGGCCAAACTCCTGGGATTTGCCGAGCAGTTCTCCGGTCGCTTCACCACCGTCCACGAGTTTGGCCACCAGTACTTTCAGGGGCTGTTGGCCAGCAATGAGTTTGCCCAACCGTGGCTCGACGAGGGCATGAACACCACCTCCAACATGCTGGTGATGTACGACTGGCACCCCGACGACCCGTGGGTGGCCAAGTTGGGCAACCAAAAACTCACCATCGACGACTCGGTGCGGATGGCCCTGCTCGGCGCCTCAACCATTGATGCCGTCGATCGCCAGGTCGATACCTACCGCGCGTTCAACCCGAGCTACGGGGTCACCGTGTACCGCAAAACCGCGGCGCTCATGCTCACGCTGCGCAACCTTGTTGGCCACGAGGTGTTCGATAAGGGTCTGCGGGCCTACGCCGACAAATACCGGTTTCGCCACCCCAAGGGCTCCGACCTCGCCGACACCCTGATCGCCACGATCGGCCGCCGCGTGACCCTGGCCGAGGCCAAGATTCGCCACGACGACCCCAAACACCCCGAAAGCCAACCCGAGGTTGTACTCGACGTGCGTGACTACCTCGACCAGGCCCTGCAAACCGTCGATGCCGTCGACTACAAACTCCGCACCCTCAAGGTCCGGCGCATTGTTGGCCGCAGTGGCTGGCATCGCAACGATGCCGGCGAACTGATCGGCGGCGAAGAGCCGGAAGGCCTCGACACCCCGACGGCCAAACTCGACGACGACCTGGTCGAGACCCTGGTGGTGATCGACCGCAAGGGCGAGTTTCCGGTGCCGGTTGAGCTCGAAGTCGAGTTTGAAGACGGCTCGACCCAGCGGCGCATGTGGGACGGCAAGGCCCGCTACTGGGCGTTTACATTTCCCGGCAAACGGGGCATCCGGGCAACCATCGACCCCGACCAAAAGCTGCTGCTCGAAGCCCACACCCTCGACAACACGCGCACACGCAAGCGCAAGGACGACGGCCTGACCCAGGCGGTGGTCGACAGTGCCGAACTCGCCGAACTCATCGCCATTGGAGGGATGGGCCTGTGAATGCTCTACAACGCGTGCGTTCGGCCCCGGGGCTGTGGCTCGGTCTGTGGGTCACCCAACTTGTAATTGCATATGCATTTTCGCGGCCGGTTGCGGCCACGGTCTCGCAGGCGATTAGCCCCCACACCTACCTGCGCGAGCAGCTGCTCCCCGGCATCGGCGAGCTGTTTTCGCAAAACCCCGAGCTCGGCGCCCTGATCGGTACCGCGGTGGTGACCGCCGGTATACTCAGTGCAATTACATGGATTTTGCTGGTGGCCGGTGTCATCAGCCGACTGAGCGGGCCCAAGCCGACCGCCGAGTTTATCGGCACAGCCGCGAGCAAAAGCCCGCACATGTTGATCGTGACGTTTTACGCACTGATCGCCCGGGCACTCGCGCTCATGACCGCTGGCCTCCTGGTCCGCGGGCTCGAGCAACCGCTCATCAAGGCCGCTACCGTGTTCGTCGTGTGGAGCATTTGCTCGGTTGCCCTCGACCGGGCCCGGACCCAAATCGTGCTCGCCGAGGCCTCGGCCCTGCACCCCAAAACCCTGCTCCACAGCTTTCGGGACCTGTTTCGCACGGTGCCCAAGCAACTCGCCGCAGCCGTTGGTGTCAATTTCCTCGCCGCCGGCTTCATTGTATGTTCACTGTTTGTTGCGGTTTGGGGCATGGGTACCGGCTGGGCTATCTGGGCCGGCCGCGGGCTTGCAGGCCTGACCCTGGCGGCAACCCTGTGGCGGATCGCGATTGCGGTCGAGTCGGTCGAGCAAGGCCGGAACCAAGCCGGCTAGACGCCGAATCGATACCGTCATCGCCAAGTAACTGCCGCTCACGGGCCCAAAAGCGCAGCTCATGAGTAGTTTGCAGCAGGCACGCAGCCCGGCCTATCGCAACGCCAACTCGCCCATGTTGCCGGCCGCATCGTTGGAGCACCTGTTGCGCCCGGTGACCGACCGCAGCCGTTAGAGGTCGTGTACGCAGCGAATCGTGAAGGGTTTACGATCGCGTGGGATGGTCGTTTTCTGGGCCGACTTTGGATCGAAAATCCACGCCTGTTTGCCATCTTCGGCAAACGCGGTGCGGGTCCAGTGAAAACCTTCGAGGTTTTGTAGACCGTCGATCGAGCCAAACTTCTCGGCCTCGCCGAGGTCGGGCAGTCGCCAATTTTCGCGGCCGCCGAGCTCGAGTTCACGGCAGTGGGTCTCTCCGGCTGGTTGCATCAAACTCGGGCAGGCATTGGCCTTGTCACATGTTTGTACATACAGAGGAGTCGACTCGAGCAGGGCCGCGCCCTTGGGTGGCGGCGGGGGTTTGGCCGTCGGCTGGGCAAACGTCTTTTGTTCGCCACTCGCAGGCTCGGGCGACGCCTTTGCCTCTGTCTTAGTCGGTTGCTTGGCATCGGCCGACGCCTTCGCCGCGGCCGGAGCCCCCTCGGACTTGTCCGCACCGCAGGCACACAAAACCACCACGCAGGCGAGTCGCCAGGATCGCTGAAACAGCTTCATTGGCAGCATACTACCAACAACTGGCGCTCGCGCGTAACATTTGATGTGCATACACCTCGGCTTCGTCCCGCGTTCTCACCAACGTCTCGACACGCGAGGACACGCGAACGCCAAAGAGCATGGTCGGGGTAACGCACGTCGTCGTTGTTGCCATCCGCAGCCGCGAGCTTGATGGGTCGCTCGGGTTACGTGCCGGTTCGCTCGCGTCCAACCTCAACCACGCCCTCAACCACGGCCTCAACCACGGCCTCTGGCGTTGGCAACATCGCCCGGGTGCTATCGAGTTCTTTTTGGATCTCCTCGGTCTTTGCCGGCTGGGACGCGGTCCGCAGCTTCAACGCCCGCTCGAGGGCAACCACGGCTTCCTCGGGCTGGTCGGTGGCTCGCAACGCCCGGCCGAGCCCCAGCAACGGATGGGCCAACAACGGATAGTCCGCACCGTGCAGCGATTCCCACACCGCAATCGCGGTACCAAAGTGCTCGGCGGCGTCACCTGGCTGGTCGCGGGCGAGCAGAACTTCGCCGAGGTTATTATTTGCATGTCCAACAGTTGAGCTGGTCGTGGAGATCGACGAACCGGCCAGGCTCAGCACCAGGCGGTAGTTGTCTTCGGCGGCCTGCAGGTCACCCATGGTCTGATAGAGGGCACCCAAATTGTTGTAGAACGTCGCCATAAACGGGTGGGTCGGGCCAAAGTTTGCGGTGAACAACTGCTCGGCGCGGCGGTAGCTCGCCAGGGCTTTTTGGTAGTTGCCCTGGCGCCGGTAAACCGCGGCGAGGTTGGCCGAGGTCTTGGCGGTGAGGATGTCCAAGTCCGCGTTGTCGGCTCGGGCGAGCGCGCGACCAAAGCGTTCGCTGGCCTCGTCGAGCTCCCCTTGCACAACCGCAATGTTGCCGAGGTTGGCCTCTAGTGAGGCCCACGGATGGTCTGGCTCGCCCATGCGGGTCACCAGCGGCGCTGCGAGATGGGCCCAACGTCGGCCGGCAAACCCATCCCGACCGATCACCCCGACCACGTGGGTGGCATGCACCGCCGACCACATCGCAACTTCGCTATGCCCCGAGGCCAACCCCGCAGTAAAGCTGCGGTCAAATGCGATCCCCGCGTCGTCGGCCCGGCCCATCAGGCCGAGCAGGGTCCCCTCCAACAACGCGGCTTCGGCCTGCAACGGGCGATAGCCGAGCTCGTCCGCGGCATCGACCGCTTCCCGGGCAATCGCCAACCCCTCCTCGTAGCGACCGGCGTCGCGCAGCGCCTTGCCGTTGATCAACTCGCGCCGCAGCTGCGCCACACGGGTGCGAATGCGTGGGTCTTCTGGCAGGGCTTCGGGCCCGGTGAGCGCTTCTCGATCGGCACACCCGGCAACCGGCGTCAGGGCGACGCTGGCCTCGACTGCCTTGGTAATCAGCTCGGGACGCTCGTCGGCATGTTGCAGGACATCGATCAACGCAGCGAGCTCGTGGTGGCGGCGATCGAGGCAGGCCATGCGCAAGTCGAGCACGGTAGTCGACTGCTCCCCACGCACATGGGTGGCCGCACAGGCGTCGTCGCGCATCTCCACCCATTCATTTGCATAAGCATCTAGCCGAACCTGGGTTTGCGTCCACGCGGTCTCGGCGTAGGGCTTTTGGCTGCTCGCAAACGCCTGCTCGATCTGCTGGGCCGTTTGTTGGTTCCACACGTCGGCCACGGCGTCTGCCCCACCGCGACAGGCTGCCGGCGATGCGGTTGTATAGCCAACAAATCCGGCGGCCACGGTCAGTCCGACAATCCCGACCCCAGCCCGGCGCCGTCGCTGGGCACCGGCGGCCTGCTCAATCTCCCGCAACATCTCCGGCATCCCCGGGTAACGTGCCTCTGGTTCACATGCGAGGGCCCGGTTGAGGATCCGCCGCAACCAGGTCGGCACGGTCCGGGGAAACGGCCGGCGCCGTCCGGCGAGGACCGCTGCATGGAACGCCTCCATGGTTTCACCGACAAACGCCCGTTCGCCGGCAAGGCCCTCATAAAGCGCCAGGGCAAAACTAAATTGATCGCTACGGGCATCGACTGCGCCACCGCGAATTTGCTCGGGCGCCATATAGGCCGGTGTGCCCACCTTTGCTTGTGTCGCTGTGTCTGCGGGAGTTTCGGCATCTGAGCAGGCCAGGCCAAAGTCGACCACCCGTGCCCGTACCCCACCGCTGTGATGTTGGCTGACCAACACATTTTGCGGCTTGAAATCGCGGTGCACCACCCCTGCAGCGTGGGCGGCTGCCAACCCCCGACCTGCCTGCAGATACACCTCTAGAATCTGGCTCGAGGTCCGCGGACAACCCTGCTGTCGCTGCCACTTTGCCAGGGTGATTCCATCGACCCGTTCCATCGCCAGGTACACCACGTCGCCGTCGGTTCCCACCTCGTAAATCGCGACGACATTGGGATGTTCGACCCGCGCCACCGCCCGGGCCTCGGACACCAGGCGCTCCCTCGCAGCTTGGGTTACCAACTCACCATCGGCGCGTGCCCGCAAAACCTTGAGGGCGACGTTGCGATCGAGCTCCCCGTCGTATCCCAGGTAGACCACCCCCATGCCGCCGGAGCCCAGGCGTTTGAGGATCACAAATCGACCGAGAGACACCGGCTCCGCGGGCGTGGCAAACAACTGCTCCTGCACACTGGCGAGCACTCGAGCGGCCTCCAAGCCGTTCGACTCGCGGCGGGCAGCGACGAAGCAGTCACGCAGGGTGTCGTTCACCGTCAAGTTAATACATGTCCAAAAGAGCATGTCAATGCGGCTACAAGTAAACCAAGGTAGACGATCTCGAGGCGCGAAATTTTAGTCGAATTTTTTTTCGCCGCGAGCGTGATCCATCGGCCACGGGCCGGGCTCTTGACAAGCGACCGAAGCAATCGCGGCCGCCCGAGTTCACGCGGCCACGCGGTATGACACGAACCGGTCCGGAGCCACCAATGTCGAACAAATTTGTAGTCGCCACCCTCACCGCCGCCATGCTCTGCATCCCGCAATTTGCCCAGGCGGGTACCAGCTGTAAATCCACGTGGGTCAAGTCCACCGCCAAGTTTAAAACGTTTTTTGTGCCCGTCGCCAAAGTCGTGTGCAAGCAGCTCAATACCGACGATGAGGAGGCCGCAAAAAAATGTATCGAGAATGTCGAGAAGTTTGCCAAGGTCGCCGAGGACCTCAAAACGGAGTGGAACAAGGGCGAGCATGGGTCGTGGAAAATTGGCCCCCGCGCGCTGCCAAACGACCGGCCACAAACCGGTACGGTCTCGACCGAGCGGCAATTTATCGGGGTGCCGGTGCTCAACGAAGACTACAAACTGACGATGCGGCGCACGGGTGGAAAGGCCAAGCGCGACCTGATCGTCAAGGTCTGTTTTGTCGATGAGTCGGGCAACGATGTCGAGTACAAGGAATTTCGGCTCAACAAAAACGGCAACAAGTCGATCAACCACACATTCTCGGGTGTGGCCGGTACATTCCCCCTGATTCACCTCAACAACCAGCGGTGGGGCGCCAACGGCCACAAATACATCATCGAAGGTGAGGGCAAGGGCGAGCCGCAAGCTGTTGTACAAGCAAGAAAAACCTTGAAGAAGGCCAAGGCCAAGCCGGGTAAACGCAAGATCCCGGTCCGTCGTCGCCGCTAGTCCGCAAACACCCAAAGCCAATGCCGCCCCTCCACGGGCGGCATTTTTTGCTGTCTGCTTGGCACCAAATCAGCGATCTAGCGGTCCGTGGTTTTCTCGCGTGTCGTTTCGCGCAGAAAACTTTGTCTCGGATACGTTTCGCCAAAGGCTGCTAGTTTTCCGAGGCTTCCGCGACAAGTCGGCAAGCGAGCGGCGGGTCGAGCAACCCACGGATGGCTAGGCCGTGCCTTTGTTGCGCATCGCCTCGGCCCACGCCTCGAGATTGTCGACACTTTTGAGCAGCGAAAGCGACACCCCAACCTGTTGTTCCAGGGCCCGCCGCAGCCGCTCGCGTGCGCGGCGTAGCTTGCTTTTGGCGGTCCCGAGCGGCACTTCGAGGGCCGCCGCGAGCTCGCGGGTGGACAGCTCCTCCCAATAGTAAAGCTCGAGCGCAACCTGCAGGTCGACCGGGATTTGACGCAACGCGATCAACAGCCGCTCGTGATCTTTTTGCCGGGCGACAACACCACTTGGCGAGGTCTTGAGGTCCGCCAGCGACACGGTGCCAAAGTCGAGTGGCTCACGTCGGCGTCGCCGGGTTCGCAGGTACCGGTAAAACTCATGGCGCGCGACCGTAAACAGGTAGGCCCGAAAACTGGCATCGTCGCGGATATCATCGCGGTGACGAACCAGGGCCAAAAATGTCCGTTGAATCAGGTCGTCGACCTCGTCCCCAACCTTCCCCGAAAAAAACCGGTACAGGCTGGGAAAGTAGCGCTGCAGCAACTGATTGCCGGCCCGCTGGTCACCGTTACGCCAGGCGCTGAGCAGCGCCACGTCTTCTCGCTCCTCACCTTTCACAGCCACCACGCTATCACGTTCGCCTCGATCCGCCTGCTAAAAAGTTACCGGACCGCGGGCCGCTTGGGCGTTTGTGACCAAAACGTTTGTATGCACATTTACATAATTGCATGAGCAATGACATCATGGAGAAAGCCCTGCCTGTACCCGTGCTATTGCGGCACAATCACAACGTCTGTGAGGGCGAAAGCATTGCCCCCCGCCGGATAGGCGTAGGAGGAGTAGCTATCGAGACCCCACACTGTGAGACCAAACGGCCCTTCGCTGTCGGCCACGTGGAGCCCATTCTCGCAGCCGTTGACCCCGATATCAGCGCGCATGAGGTCGGCGGTTGCGACCTCGAACAGCCCGCTGTCGCCCACCGGCTGCCAACCTTCGATCTCACCTAGGCAGTCGACGGTGACCGGATGAAACCCATCGCCCGGATCCACCCGTGTAAATACAAGATTTGTGGTGGCGTAGGTCGGGTCGGTAAAGAACACATAGCGGTCCATATACTGGGCGTGGGGGAGCACCATCACCCATTCCTCGTCACCGAGCATCGGCGCGAATCCGGGAGCAGTGGCACCGGGTCGGGTGCCGCCGGGGATGTTCGACGTGTCCATCAACTGCGAAAAAATAAACGGGTGAGAGTCGCCCTGGCTTTCGACGCGAAACGGCAGGGTCGTGGCAAACTCAACAACCTCGCCATGGGCGAGACTGGCCGGCGCGCCGTCGATCGGTGGGTCGAAGCTCAGGGTGGTGCCATCGACCACGCCGACAATTCGGTAATCCACAGCCTCGGGGGCGAGGTCCTTGCGGCGGGTCTCATAGGGCGAGCCGATGTAGTCGTAGCCGAGCGCCGAAATGGCGCTGTTTTGCTGATGGGCCGCCTCGCCACCGGGTGCGGGATTTGGTTGGAGGCGCATAAATCGGTTGCCCGAGAACAATGCGATTGGCTTATCACTTTGGAAGATCGTCCCAGTTGCCTCGGCCGCCCCGACAATTTGCCACTGCAAGTACTCACCCGCATGCACGGTAAAGTCGGTGGGCTCGCCCGCGGTCGCACCCATCAACCCGCCCCCGGCTTGCAAGTTGGCCTTGGCCACCAGGGTCACGGTGGTGTCGTCCTCGAGCCCAACCACCTGCATCCACAGTGGCCCCGGGACGTTGTGGGTGCCCCTTGGTGGCATGATCGAGAGGTAGTTGGTGCCCCAGACATTGGTCGGATACAACAACTCGGCGCTGGGAAAGTGCGACCGCGCCCCGCCAAATGGGAGGATGTCGTAGGCCGTCACCGGGATGTCGCTGTAGATCTCGAAGGCCGCGCCAACGCCTGACCCGGGAACATATGTACTTGCATTGACTGCCGGCGTCACCGGGCAATTCAACGGAACCTGATTTTCTGGCATCACCGCGGTCGGGTCGCTCGACAAAAACAGCACCGCGGCGCCACCTTCGGGAACGCCAGCATCTGGTATTGGCGGCCAATCGGCGGGATCGAGGCCGGGCGAGACCAGCCGCCCAAACTGGCTGACATCGAGGTCGACGCCGCCGCGGGCAACCTCTAGCACCGCCGGGTGCCCCCATGAGTTGGTGACAAATGCGGCAAAACACGGGGGCTTGGCGTAGGGGTACGACGGTGGCGTCGGAGCCATGAACATACAACCAAAGTTGGCGTCGCTTTGGTCGGCGGCCTCGCACGCCGGCACGCATTCCGCGTCGAGGCAGGCCTCGTCGCTGGCACACTCCTCGACTACTTCGTAATCCTGGTTGACGATGCTGTGCAGGTCGGCGCTGCAAAAAAACTGATCCATACCGGTGTCCGACTCGGTCTCGGTCTCGCCTTCGGTGGTTGGTCCCGTAGTCGGATCTGTGGTCGGTCCATCGGTGGAGGGCTCGCCGGTCGGGTCGGTCGGGTCACCGGAACTTGTGGTGGGACCGTCTGTCGTCGGCCCGTCCGTCGTTGGCCCATCGGTCGATGTGTTGGTATCGGTCTCGCCAGCCGTCGCGGTGCCCGTCTGCGAAGCGTCACCTGAACTTGTACTTACATCGGTGGTCGTGGCAGCCGTCGAACCTGCCGCGGTTTCGCCGGTCGAGGCCGTCGCCGACTCGGTCTCCCCGCCCATCCCGTCACCACAGGCCGCCAGCATCACAAAGGCGACTGCGGCGAACAGCGGCCGGCAACCACGCACATAAAAACCTGTCTCTTGGGGCACAAAAACCATCGCGCAGTCAGTGTACAGCTGGCCAGCTGCGAGTGGTCGCGCCGGGTTGACGAAGCTGCAACATCGGTGCGCCGCTCACCGACAACTCGCACCACGACGCGGGCGACCAGCCACACACGCAGCCGGCAAAAAATACGCCCGCGGGCTCAGGGCCGGCGGGCGTAGCTTGCACGTGCGAGATGTCGACTACTTGGCTTCGTCGTCGTCCTTGGGCTTGCTGAAATAACCGGACTCGTAGCCGGCACCCTGCGGTCGCGGCCGCGGCTTGGCCACGATACCGCCAGTTTTTTGCTTGGCGTCGTTGTAGCGGCTGCGCACGATGTCGCCGGCGACGTCGCGCGACCCGAGGCCAAACGCGAGGGCCATCGCCAAACACAGGCTGCCGAACATCAGGCCAAAGGTCAGCAGGACAAAGTCCTCGGCAACCCCGAGCTGGTGCACGGCCATGGTCCAAGCAAACACCAACACGGCGTAGCGGGCAAACTCACCGAGCCAGCGGCCGGAACTGTCGTCCTTGTCGCGGCGGGCGAGGATGATGTCACGGACCCACTTACCGATGCCAAAGCCAACGCCCAGGATCGCGGCTGCGACCAACACATGCTTGAGGAAGTAGCCCAAAAACAGGTTGACGTAGGCTGCCCATGTGGCCAGCTCGAGGTTCTCGAAGGCCTGGGCAAACGCGAGCATGACGACCGCGATCTGCAGGAAAAACCCAGCCAACTCGCTGGGCTCGCCCAACCGATCTTCACGCTCGGCGATGGTGCCAAACCCGATCTTGGCCATGAGCTTGTCAAACCCGAGATTGCGCAGGGCGGTGGCGACGACGTTGCGAAGCAGGCGCCCGGCAACGACGCTGAGCACGATGACCAACAGCGACACGGCGATGCTCGGGAGCAACAGCCAAAACCGCGTCATCATGTCGGTGAGCGGCTCGCTCAGGGTAGTGAGCCCAAGCTCGTTGAGAGCGGCCAAAACCGCCTGAAACAGGACAAACGCCGAGGCAACCAGGCCGACCACTGCGCTCGCAGTGCTCTTGCCAAACAGGCTGCTGATCCCGATCCGCTCGACGATGTTGTCGAGGCCAACGCCCTTGAGCAGGTTGGTCAGGACGACGCGAACGATCCGCGACAGCACCCAACCGATGGCCAACAGCACCACTGCCATACCGACCGACGGCAGGGCCCCAACGAGTTTGTCGATGGCGTTGTGCAGCGGCTCGGAAATCGGGGCGATGTGCAGGGCGTCAAACGCCGAAGCCAGGCCCACGAGCATGAGCAGGTAAAACACGATGTTGCCGACCGACTGGCTAAACGGCTTGGCATCGGTACCGGGCTTTTGCTCGCCGTCGGTGCTGAGCTCGGCAAACTTGCTGTCGAGACCCAGGCTGCCGAGGCCACTGACGATGACCTTGCGCAGGATGTAACCTGCCGCAAAGGCCAGGCCCAAAATACCGACGGCCTTGGCGATGTTGGGCAACGCCTGGCTCAGGGTTCGCACCAAATCCTCGATCGGCGCCGCGGCCTGGCTGAGGCCGGCCTGTTGCAACACGGCAACGACCACCAGCATCATCAGGATGTAGTAGACAACCGCCGAGAAGAACCGCTCGACTTGGTTTTTGCGTTGCTTCTTTTTGTCGATCAGTAGGTCGAGGCGCAGCAACTCGGCGAGCTTGTCGTCGAGTTCGGTGCGCAGCAGTGCCTGGTAGACGACGTAGGCCACGGCCTTGGCGATCAACCACCCGGCGATGAACAGCAACAGCGCGAGGCCGACTGTCTTGAGCACCGGGAAGGCTTCATCCTGGATCATGATCGAGATGTCGTCGATCCACGCGCCGGCGGAGTTGACAGCGTCGCCGGCGGGCGCTTCGGCAGGTGCCGCGGTCGCCGGTGGAGCTGCTGCGGTCCCGGCTGGGGCTGCTGCCGGTGGTGGGGACGCGGCAAAGGCTGTCGACACACCCAAGGCCGCGAGGCTGGGTAGCGACATGAGTACACAAATCAAGAGCGCGAAGGCTCGTCGGTGCAAAGGCACGGTTCGTCTCCTTGAGCAGGTCGATGGGTACAAACAACTTCGCGGAACAATCCGAGTCCCGGTCGAAGTCTGTGGGTGCCAACCATCGGCCACACTCGAGGGTTCAGGCAAGCGATTGTTGAACGCACAAATCACCACCGTGCATGTCTGGCCAGTCGCAGAAGTGTGCGAAGCGTGTTTATGGCGTATTTACGGCCCGCTGCATCCGTAATAGTTGCGCGCACACCTGCGCGATAAATCGAGCCGCGCGTAGACGTTCATGTATGTACAGAGTTTTTTCGAGCCGCCAAACCCGGGTTACGAACGCCGATGGCCCGGGTGCCAGGTGGTTTGCGAACCCCGTTGCTCGGCCATTGCATGCACAATATGCAACGCTGCCAACCCGGTGTGCACACAGTCGAGCTCGGCCTGTTTGCGCGCCTGTGGCTCGATAAATGTGTTGTCCGGGCGATTGGCATAGACCGCACAAACCGCGCCCGCGCGAAACCTTCGCAGGGTCGCCATCGTCAGTACGGCCGAAACTTCCATTTCTAAGTTGGCGATCCCCTGACGGGCAAGTCGATCGACAAGTTCCGGGTCGCGTATGGCAAAACCCGGCGCGTTTCGACATTGGGCGGCGTAAAAACCCGGCGCTGTCGCGGTGATCCCCAGGCGATTTTTGACACCCCGCTCGCCCGCAGCCTGCAGGAGTGCCATCACCACTTCGGGGTGGGCGACCGCTGGAAACCCGGGTTCGACATACGACAGCGTGGTGTTCTCGAGCCGGCAAGCACCCTGCGATATCACCAGCTCCCCGAGCTCGATGTCGGGTTGCAGCGCCCCGCAGCTTCCACAGCGAATGATGGTTGCGTCATCGACGATCTGGGCCAGCTCGACCATCGCGATCTCGGTGCAGCCACCACCCATGCCGGTCCCCATCGCGGTCACACGCAGCCCTTTGTGGATGCCAGTGACGCTCAGGTACTCCCGGTGTTTGCGGGTGTGCTCGATCTCGTCAAACAGGCTGCCGATGAGCTGCGCACGGGCGGGGTCGCCCACCAACAAAATCGACTGGGCAACTTCGCCGGGGGCTAAGTCGATGTGATACTGGCGACCCTGCGCGTCGTGGACACGCTCGGCCGAGTGGAGCTTGTGACTCATGGGGTTGGCTCCCAACCTTCGAGGATTTGCAGGGTAGAACTTGTGCCCAGGCGGGTTGCCCCCGCGGCGAGCATCGCCCGAGCGGCCTGCGCGCTGCGGATGCCGCCAGATGCCTTCACTTGGCAACGACCGGCGACCGTTCGCGCCATCGACCTGACGGCCTCAATGCTGGCGCCCCCGGGACCAAACCCGGTCGAGGTTTTGACAAAGTCGGCGCCGGCTTCACAGGCGAGCTGGCAGCCTTGGACGAGGGCTTGCTCGGTGAGCGCCGCGGTTTCGAGAATGACCTTAACAATGCTGCCTGGGACCCGATTTGCGGCCGATACCACAGCTTCGATGTCCCGCGACACGGTTCGGGTGTCACCCTCCAACAGCGCCCCGATCGCGATCACCATGTCGAGCTCACGCGCGCCATCGGCGAGGGCTTGGGACGCCTCGGCAACTTTGATTTCGCACATCGAGGCGCCGGTCGGAAAGCCGATCACGGTGCAGACTTTGGTCGGGCTCCCGGCGACGATCGCGTGCGCACCGGCAACGTGCCGCGGCGCCACGCACACACTCGCGCAACCCCACTCCCGGGCCAGCCGACAGGCTTCGGCAACCTGCGAGCGAGTCGCGGTCGGTTTGAGCAACGTGTGGTCGATGCACGCAGCGAGTTGTCGACGATCCAGGGCCATAGGCGACCGCCGGAGGCTACCAGAAGTCGGCGCCGCAGGCCGCAACAACAAACCCTCACTCACACTTCACAAGCGCGGCATCGACTTCGTCGGAAAACTGAGGGCACCCGCGCAGGTCGGTCAAGTACGCGTTTTGGCACTCAACGTGGGCCAGGTCGGTGCATGTCTCGGTGGTCAGGCAATCTTGAAACGCTGCCTCGGCATCGATCCGGCAGTTCAGGATCGGGTCTGAAACGTCCTCGGAGGACTGTTCGCGAAACACGCGCTCCAAGCAGTTGCGCTGCTCGTCGGTCACCTCGCTGGTCTCGTTACACGATCCTTCACTGGCGAAGCCCAACACCTGCCAATTGCACGAACAGCGCACGGCCGCGGAGTTGTCGCGGCTGTCGATCCACTCGTCGACGATATCGCCGCAGGCGGTTGTCAGCAAAGTCAGGCTGAGGGGGAGCAATAGTCGAAGTCGCATGGGTCTTTGGCTAACCTGCACCCGATCCGGTCGTTCAGGCAAAATATCCGCGAGTCGCACAGCCGCACGCAGCGGACAGCGGGTCAACACACCCCAAGCGACGGCGTTCGGACTCGCCGGGGTCGCGTGTCGCTGCTATCTTCACCGCCGTGTTCGGCATGGGCCTATGGGAGATCGTCCTGATCGGGATGGTCACACTCATGCTCTTCTCGCCCAAGGAGCTCCCCGGGATCATCAAGGCGTTGGCCCGTGGCTATGGTGCCCTGCGGCGGACCGCCGAGGAATTTCGCTCTCAGGTCCTCGAAGACGAGGAGCTCAACGAGATCCGCGACGCCTACCACGGCACCCGCAACGAGTTGCTCAAGGCCCAGCAATCGGCCCGTCGTGAACTCGCCAAGGCCCGGGTCGAGGCCCGCCTCGCCCAGCAAAAAATCGAGTCGGCACTGCGTGCGGAGCGGCAGTTGGGCGAAGCCATCGAAGAGGCCGATCGTGGCGACAATAACGCAGACGACAATTCCGCTAGCCAAGCACAACCGGCCGAAGGCCAAGCACAACCGGCCGAAGGCCAAGCACCCGCTGCCCAAGCACAACCGGCCCCTGTCAAAGCCCCGAGCCGGCCAGCGGGTGTCGTCCGCCAAGGCAACGATCCCTCCACACCGGCGGCCTAACGTTGCCGACGCGACGTGTCGGCGCAGGTCAACACCTTCGGTTTTGTGCGGATACCCGCTCCCAGCTACAACCTCCTGACCCACGCTTACACGCCGCAGTTGTATCGCTCGGCTATTATCCCGCCAGCAGCCTATGACCAGCGCAAACATCCAACCGGTCGAGCCCGAACAAAACGGTGAAGATGGTTTTGCCGAGGGCCCCGACGGCGATCAGCCGATGTCGTTTTGGGACCACATCGGCGAGCTGCGCAATCGCCTGATGAAGGCCGCCATCGGGGTGATCCTCGGGTTTGCGATTTGCTTTTCCTACGCCACCGAGCTGCGTGAACTGCTCGCCATCCCCCTGCACAAAGCCTGGGTCGAAGCCGGTTTTCAGGGCAAGCCGCAGCTCAACGCCCTCGGCATGATGGACGTGTTCATCACCGACATGCGGGTGGCGATTGCCGGCGCCCTGTTTACCGCCGGGCCGATCATCTTCTACCAGTTTTGGATGTTCGTCTCGCCCGGCCTGTACCGCCGCGAGAAGAAGTTTGCGATCCCGTTTGTCCTGCTGAGCATGCTCATGTTCGTGCTCGGGGCGATGTTTTGTTACTTCGTCGTGCTGCCGTGGACCATCCAGTGGTTGTTCAAATACGGGGCGACCTCGGCCACCGCCGACACCCAGGTCGTCTACCAACTCACGATCAACAACTACATCCGCGATGCCACCAAAATCCTGCTGGCGTTTGGCTGCGTGTTCGAGTTTCCCCTGCTGGTTGCGTTCTTGAGTGCCGCAGGCGTCATCGACCACAACACGCTGCTGCGGTTTTGGAAGATCTCGGTCGTCATTATCTTTGTCATGTCGGCGTTTTTGACCCCGCCCGAACCTGTCTCACAGTTCATGATGGCGACGCCGATGATCATCCTGTTTTTCATCAGCGTCGGCGTTGCCTACCTGATCAGCAAGTCCAAGCGTGAGCCCGAAGAGACGGCCCTGACCAAACGCGACGAGTGATTCTAGGCCAGGCTGCCCACCGGACCCCGCTCCAGAGCCCGACCGGTCGCGCTGAGGCGCTACAGACCTCGCACGGCAACGCCAACCGCGGTCAGGCACATTTCATCGAGGGTCCCTTCGCCCTGCCCCACATCGATAGGTTCCGACTCACCGACCTCGTCTAGGGCCTCGACGAGACTCTGGTTTTCGAGGGTATTGTTGTACTCGCAACGAATCCGCACCCGGTCTCCTGCGCGCACGCGAAAGCCCTGGTCGATCGGGGCGTCGAGCTCGTAAATTCGTTGCCAGTTAAAGTCCCACTCCGGAGTGTGCAGCAGGCAGCTTTCCTCGCTGGTATCGCGGTCTTCGACCCACACACGCATATCGACCCCAACCTTGTGCATGTGGTTGGCGACCGCCCAAAACCGGGCATCGACCGTATCGGGAAACGGCTGGCCACCGGCCGACACAACCCACTCATATTCCTCGACATGGCCGCTGGCCCCCGCTGGAATTTGCAGCGGGCCGGTGAGCGAAGACCCCTGCCCCGGTGCCCCGAGCAACATAAAAAATGATGTATAATCAGGTTTCTCGGTGGTCCACCGCAGGGCCAGGCCGGTGCCGTCATCCTGTTCGGGACCTGCCCCCGAGGCATGGTAGTGCACATTTAAAATCAGGCGTGCGCCCGCCGGAAGCACAATCCCCACCCCCTGCGGTGGTTGCATCGGCAAGCCCCCCGGAATCCATCCACCGATCAACTGGGTTGGGGCATTGACCCCCGAGCCACCACCACAGTTTTGTTTGACCCCACCGGGCCACGAAGCCGACGCCGCGGTTTCGTCGATGTAGGTCAGCACGTGGTGGACGATTTCGCGGTTGCCTGGGAGCGTCTGAATCCCCGTCAGGTAGACATCTTCGGTGTGCCCCGGGTCGAGGCTGATGCAATGGAAAAAATCAAGCGACTTGCCGACCTTGTCGACACTCACAGATGATTGCATCTGCACGGTTGTCGTCGGGTTGTCGAGGTCGAGGCTCGGCGGGGCTGGTATTGGGGCCGCGAGTTCGGGGTCACCCTCGGGCGCACCCAAGTCGGCCCATTCGCGAAACATCGCAATCTGTTCGGGCGCAAGCCGGGCATCGTATTTAAACGTGTGGCTCGGCTGGCAAACTGGTGTTTCGAGAGCGTGCCACGGCGGCATGGTTTGCCCCTCCACCTCATCGGCCATCACTGGCGCCCAGGCACTCGCCTCGGCGTAGGTCTCGAGTGAAAACGGACCTATCCCCCCGCTTGTGTGACAACTTTGGCAGTTGGCCGCAACCAGCGGTGCCATATCCTCGTGCCAGTTGGGCCGGGCGTTTGGACCCGCGGTCGTGTCTTCGGAGTCTGACGTATCGCCCGAACTCCCGGTTTGACTGTCGGAGTCGGAGCCATTGGACGTCTGCGAAGCCCCGCCACAGCCAAGCACCAAACACCCCGCCAAACTCCATCGTATCGCCCGTATCACCGGCATAGTGTACGACGAAAATCTTGCCACCCCTTGCTAAAACCACACCCACGCGGCCGTTGGCCTACGAATCGCGACGCGCTCGATGGTGTGTCACGCCAAACCGCTGTAAAACACGCAACTGTGTGCACGCTGCTGCTCGCCCTCCAAACCCACCCGCATTATCGCCTGGTCGCGCTCGCCAACCGCGACGAGTATGTTAGCCGCCGAAGTTTGCCTCTGGCCCCGTGGACAGATGCCCCCGAAATCGTCGGCGGGCGCGATGCGGTACGCGGTGGAACCTGGCTCGGCGCCACCAAAACCGGGCGATGGGCGGCGCTTACCAACATCCGAGAGCCCCATATTTCTCCCCCAGCCGACGCTCCATCCCGCGGACACTTGGTTGCCAACTTCCTGCGCGGTTCGCAATCGCCACAGCAATATGTACACACACTAAAATCTGAAAACCACCGTTACCCCGGGTTTAACCTGATCGTCGGCACATTTACCGGCGACGTCTGGTGGCTGTGCAACCGCGAACCTGCGCCGCAGCAGGTCACGCCCGGGATTCACGGCCTCAGCAATGCACGCCTCGACACCCCCTGGCCCAAGGTGACACAGGGTTGCCACGCGCTGGCGCAATTGCTGCAGCAACAGACCGGTCCGGTAGCAACCACCGAATTTTTACAACTACTCGACAACAACGCCCCCTACCCGCAAGACCAACTTCCCGACACCGGCGTGGGCCCGCAGCTCGAACGCATGTTGTCGCCCCTGCGGGTCGAGCTCCCCCACTACGGCACGGTCAGCTCTTCGATCCTGACAGTCGACCGACATGGCCGTGTCAACATGTTCGAGCACACCTGGCAAACCGCTCACAACCGCAACGAGTCGTGGACCGTCGACGTCTAAAAAACATGTATCAACATCGAAAATTGGCTGCGTAAACCCCGATGCAAACAAAACCGACCCGGACACTCGCCCGGGCCGTCCGCACATCCATCGCAACCTAGCAGGCCGTAGCTCGTCGACTCGTCTGCACGAGGCGACGCGCGAGAACCCACAAGCTGCTAGGGGTTGGTGATCATGTACCCCATCAGTTGTTCGGTGTAGTCAAAACTGGCGTCGTTGTTCTCGTTGTCCTGCCAGTCAAAGTCTGTCAGCCACACCCGGCCCGAGCCGGCATCGCGGTAAGCGATCGAGACACTTGTGTTGGACCAACCTGCCAGGGGCGTGATCCCAGGGTAGTTGTGGACGCTGAGGCCACACCCACTTTGATTGGGCTGAATCATTTGCCAGCCATTGTCGACCCAAAACTGATCGTTGACCGAATACTGAAAGACAGTTGGTGCCCGGTCTTGGCACGAGCCATTGCCGGGACCCTGCGTGACGTTGGTTTGGAACACGGCGTTGAACACCTCGTCGGTGCGGCTGTACTCCGTCAACACACGACCGCCGCCTTCGATGTATGACTTGAGTGCCGGGCCATTGACGCTCCCACTGCGGGTGACCAAGATCGCCTGGGTATCCTGGTCTGGGGCGCAGCCCGCGACCACATTGAAGTTGGTGCCCATCGGGAAAAACACCGAGATATCGCGGTTGGAGTTCCCGCAGCGCATCACGTTGGGCTTGAACTCCACTTGGCACATCTCGTCACAACCATCGCCGGCATCGGTATTGCCATCGTCGCACTCTTCAACCCCGGCGAGGACAAACCCGTCGCCGCAAACTGCATTGAGGCAGCCGCTCACACACTCGTCGGTGTCGTCATCATTGCCGTCGTCGCACTCCTCGGTGCCGTCACCCATATTCCACACGATGCCGTCGCCGCACACCGGGGCAAGGCACATGTTGGTGCAGTTGTCGCCATCCTCGGCGTTGCCGTCGTCGCAGGCCTCCATACCATTTTCCATGTCCCAAACCACGCTGTCGCCGCAAACCGCGTTGAGACACATGTTGGTACAATCATCGCCATCGACATCGTTGCCATCGTCGCACTCTTCGAGCCCATTGACGACACCATCGCCACAGTCCTCGTTGGTGCACATAGCGGAACAACCGTCACCGTCATCGGTATTGCCGTCGTCACAGCCCTCACCGGCGGCCATGTTGAGCACGCCGTCGCCACAGGCCGCTGCCGTGCAGTCGGCATTGCAGGTCTCAGACTCGCCGCCGTCGTCGCACGCCTCGGTGCCAGCCCAAACATGGCCATCGCCACAGGCGGCTGCGACACACTCATCCACACAATCATCCGTATTGTCGTCGTTTCCGTCGTCACACTCCTCGCCATCGTCGACAACGCCGTCGCCACACATCGGCGGGTCACCCGTGGTCTCGTCGGTGTCCGTCTCTGTCGTGGTCGGTCCCTCTGTGGTGGCCTCGGTGTCCGTCCCCGTCGGTGACTCCGTCGTCGGGTCCATGGTCTCAGCAACCGTCGTCGCCGGATCCGTCGTCCCTGGATCCGTTGTGGTCGTTGTCGTCATTGTGTCGGTCGCCCCGGTCGTGTCCTCACCGCCGCCGCACGCAGCGAGACACATCCCTCCAAGCAACCATTGTCCGATTCGATACCTGCCCATACGGGCATGTCAACACAGGCTCATAAAATCATCCATTTAAACATGTCCCAAAAGACATCATCAAAGCCTACGTGTACGCGGCAAACTCACCCGCATGGTCGTGCCCTGGCCAGCACCGTCGCTATGTGCCTCAACCTTGCCACCGAGTGAACGCACCAGCGCGGAAACGACATAAAGCCCGAGACCGGTGCCGCGTCGCTCGCGAACCTGTTGACCGGGAGCCCGGTAAAACCGGTCAAAAATTCGCTTGAGTTGGCCCCGGTCAATGCCAATCCCGCTATCGACAACATCGATAAAAAGCCGCCCCTTGGCCTCACTGGCACTCACCCGCACGGAAACCGGCGGGTTCGAGTACTTAACTGCGTTGTCGAGCAGATTCTCGAGAACGGTTGCCAATGCAACTTCATCGGTGACCATCACCATCGCCGGATCAACAGCGATTTCAACGGTCCCCTCGGGCAGCTTGTGGCGACGGATGACCAATTCGACACAACGACGACACAGGGCCGCAAGCACGACCTCATTGACCTGGCGATGCACCTGTTCCTGGCCGACCCGGGTGGCTGCCAAAACCCGGTCGATAAACACCGAAAGCCGCTCGACGTCGTCGATCATCATGTGCCGCAATTGCTCGCGGCGATCGTCCGGCAAGCCCTCGCGGGCGAGGGTTTCCAAGCACAGCTTGAGGGCTGCCAACGGGCTTTTGAGCTCGTGGGTAACCGAATCGATAAACCCGGTCTGTCGGCGAACCTCCCGGATCTCGCGGATCAAAAAGATCAAAAACAAGACCAACACGGTAATGATGATCACCAGCGAGGCGATCCCTGCGATCAGCAACCACGTGTTGGAGACGATGCTGTCGGTGAGGTCGCGGTTGCGGACAATCAAAAACGTCCACCCGGCAAGCATCGCCAACGCCAGGGCGACGGCAACCGACGAAAGCGTGACCGGCAGGGAAATCGAGCGTTGGCGATTGTGGCGGGAGGGCATGGGTAGTCTTCCAGTTTCAACAGCGACTGTCAGCGTCGCGGCGAAACCCCGGCGTTGGCGATTGTGGCGGGAGGCATGGGTAGTCTTCCAGGTTCAAACCGCGACTGTCAGCGTCGCGGCGAAACCCCAGCGTTGGCGATTGTGGCGGGAGGGCATGGGGAGTCTTCCAGGTTCAAACCGCGACTGTCAGCGTCGCGGCGAAACCCCAGCGTTGGCGATTGTGGCGGGAGGGCATGGGTAGTCTTCCAGGTTCAAACCGCGACTGTCAGCGTCGCAGCGAAACCCCGGCGTTGGCGATTGTGGCGGGAGGCATAGGTAGTCTTCCAGGTTCAAACCGCGACTGTCAGCGTCGCAGCGAAACCCCGGCAACGGCAACCGAAACAGGGGGTTGCAGCGGGTGGACACCATCGCTACTGACTTCGACGACCGCGACCTTGGCCGGTTGCTCAAAGCAAAGGTCCAACACATTGTCGACCCGCGGCTGGCTCGACTCGCCGTCGAGGTCATCAAAGCCTACTGGCGCCTGCGACTTGCCGGTTTGCAGGGTACCGCGAAACTGTGTAGACGCAACTTTCACCACCGTTGGACCGGCTCCGGGGGCGGCTGCTTCGGTTGCCTGTGGCGAGCTCGGCAGCGGGCGCGAGAAGTACAGCCGCACGACCTGGGCATAGCCTGAGCACCTCCCGACCGCGGGTAGCAACCACTGTGCCCATACCGGGCGGGCGATCTCGGAGGTCGAAACCGCTGCCGACAGCCCCTCGATCGCGGTTCCCTCGGACGTGTGAAGCATACCAGTGAGGGTGACACTGATGGGCACGATCGGGTTTTGTGTATGATCAACATCTTGCCCCCCATCCGGCGGCCCGCCATCGGGGCTTCGCAACACATCAGGCGGCAACCGCAAACGCACCGTGTGGAGTTCGTCGGCTTCGCTCGCCGGGGCAAAACTCGCGGCCACCGGCACTACCCGCGAACCGTCGCTGAGGGCCACAACAAACCGCTGTGCCGCCACACTACTGGCGGCGAGTGGCTCGGAAAACACGAGGTACACATCTGGGCTCGCCCACTGGGCCGACAACATCCGAGGCCCCTCAGCCGGCAACATCGGTTTGTGTGTGGGCGTACGCGGATGCACCAGTTGCTGTGGGGGCTCACTCGCGCGCGGACCAGGGGGTCCACAGGCGAGCCCAAGAGCGACCAAACTCCCGACAAAACCACACCGGAACAAATCGTGTCGATGCACCGCCGCGAGCATAGCGGGTTTTTGCCCCGGCGACTTTTTGCGCGCGGCATGGACACATCAGCGCACTTGGATACACTGCGCCGACATGCTCAACCTCGCCTCGATCACCCCAGCGACATGGGCCACACAGGCGCTCGCCAACCTCGACGACATCCTCCTCGACCACGCGCACTGCGAGAAAAAAGCCGCGAGCACGGCGATTTCACTGATCTTTCGCTACCCCGAGTATCCGCAACTTGCGATCCCCCTAGCCCGCCTCGCGCGCGAGGAACTCGCCCACTTTGAGGAAGTGATCGGCCACCTGCGCACGCGTGGGTTGGAGTTTTCGCGTCAGCGGCCAAGTCCCTATGCGGCCCGGTTGATGGAGGCCGTCCGCAAATCCATGCCGGGAAAACTGCTCGACACCCTGCTGTGTTGTGGCCTGATCGAAGCCCGAAGTTGCGAGCGGATGCAGCGGCTTGCCGAGGCGCTCGAGACCACCGACCACGTGTCGTTGACCAAACTCTACCGCGGGCTGCTGGCCTGCGAAGCCCGTCACCACGCAACCTATGTCGACCTCGCCCGCAGCCTTGAGCTCGTCCCCGAAACGCAGTTACGCACCCGGCTCGCCGAGCTCGCTGCCCACGAGGCCGAGGTGATTGCGAGTGCCCCAGACATTCCGCGTCTGCACAACTAACAGCGAAAGACGTCCGCCTTCAAACCGCCACAGGGGCGATCTCGCCTGCTGGAACGGTTTGCCGAGCTGCCGCGTATGCGTACCCGTGATGCGGTCGCAGTTTTTCGCCAGTCCCAAACCCACACCCGATATCATGGGCCCGATGTTGGGTTATCGATGGTGGCTGCCGGGTACCGCAATTGTGGCAACGACTATTTTAGTTGCATGCACATCAAAAACCCCACAACCGAGCCCGGCCAAGGCCCCACCACCCGCGGCCGTCAGCCCAACTGCCGAGGCCGTAGCAGAGGCAGACACCGCCAATACAGCTGCCACCACCGGAGAGCCAGAGACAACAGCTGGGAGCGAAACAACCGGCCAAGATGCCCAGGCATCGGCACCGCGGATCCGCCCGCGGACAGTTTCGACCAGCAGTGAACATGTATGTGCACTCACCAAAGAGCATACGGTCGCCTGCTGGGGTGCCGGGCAACAGGGACAGGTCGCCCCGGGAATCACCGGCAACCAAACCACGCCCCATGTCGTGCCCGGCCTGACCGACGTGGTCCAGGTGCAGGTCGCGTACCGCCGCAGCTGCGCCCTGCGGCGCGATGGCGAAATCGTTTGCTGGGGCCAGGAGCAACCACAACTGTGGCGCACACGCGCCCTCGGGGATGCCATCGACATCGCCATCGACAGCTATGGCTCGTCCCTGTGCGCGCTTCGCCGCGATCAAACCATTGCATGCACAAATAAAATGCTCAACAACCCAGCCGTGCCGCGGAAAGTCGCTGGGATCGACGACGCCATCGCCCTCGACACGCGGATCTTTTCGACCTGTGCCCTACGGGCCAATCGCGAACTTTTGTGTTGGAAGGCCCGCTCTTCGCTTGCCACCGCGGCTGACATCCAACCCGAACGCATCGCCACCGACGTGGTCGACGCCATGTCGTCGGGCAAATCCCACTGCTACGAAACCGCCGATGGGAGCCAATACTGTGCCCGGGTCGACACCTACCGGCCGGTACGGTCGTTGCGCGGCCCGCTGTGGAAAGCCCAGCTCCCGCCCGAACTGTGGGCCGAGGCCACCGACTTCAGCGGCGACTATGCCCAAAGTTGCATCCGCGACGCCAAGGGGCAGGTCAAGTGTTGGGGGAAAAACCGTTACGGCGAACGTGGGACCGGGGAAGTCCCCTATTGGGAAACCCCAAAACCAGTATTTGCCGAACGCTCGCAGGTCGCGAGCATGGCCCTCGGCCACGGGCACACCTGTGTGCTTTTGGCCGACCACGAGATTGAGTGTATCGACAACAATCGCCCCTGGCGAAACCCGGGGGTGGCCGGCGTGCGCACGGCCGCCATTGCCGAGGACCATGCATGTGCAATTGTTGGCGGGGGCCAGCTGCGCTGTTGGGGTTCAAACCTGTGGGGTGAGCTCGGCGTCCCAGGAGAGCCCGACCAAGCTGTACGCGTGCCCGGCCTGTCCGATGCGGTCCACATTGCCGTGGGTGCCGACCACACCTGCACAGCCCTGCGCAACAACAAGATCTACTGCTGGGGTGGTGGTGACAGTGGTCAACTCGGCGACGGACGTTACCTCTCCGAATTTTCTAAAAATCCCGAGGAGCACCCCGAAGATCCCGACGAAATCGTCAGTCACGAGCCGCTCGAAGTTAAAGGTGTCACCGGCAACATCAAGGCTCTCGCCCTCGGCTACGGCTACAGTCTCGCCCTGACCGACAAGGGCATCTACGCCTGGGGCCTGATTCCCGACCCGCTCACCAGTGCCGAACATGTGTTCGAACGCCCAACCCTGGTCGCGCCCGGGGAGTTTGTCGACCTGCAAGCCAACGGCCTCTCGTTTTGTGCCATCGACAGTCAACGACACCTCCACTGCGGCGGCGATGTGGCCGATCAAGCAGGTGCGGTCGACAATGAGGCCTGGCTCGAAAACGAAGAGGACGAGGACGAGCTCGAACCATTTACCTTTGGCGGGCCACTGTGGCCGATTACAACTCCCGGGCCCATCGCCGAGGTCGCGGTAGGTGATGACTTTGCCTGTACCCGCACCGAGGCAGGGGTCGTGAGTTGTTGGGGTGAAAACCGAGTCGGTCAACTCGGGCTCGGCCACACCCGCCCGGTGTCCGCACCAGCCAGTCCCATGGGTGTACAAAACGCCGTTGAACTCGCCGCATCGACCCATCATGTCTGTGCGCGTACAACATCGTCAATTCTGTGCTGGGGCTCCGGGCTCGACACCCAAACCGAGCTCAAACCGCTTGAGGCTGTGGCCGCCAAGCTTCCACCAATAGTGCCCCCAATGCGAGGTCCCGATCGTTGAAATCCACAACAGTGTATCAACCACAACGGGGTTCAAATAGCAACACACGCACCTGTGGTAACGCGGCAAAGGCATCGACAATGCGTGGGCGAACATCGGCCCAACGCAGCCCGCCATAGCCACTACCCAGGGGCGGAATGGCCAGCGATGCAATCTCCAGGTGCCGCACCTGGTGCACCAAATCGACCAGCCCGGACTCGATGTCGGCCAACTGGCTGCGGCTTTTCCAATGGCGCTTGGTTGGAAAGTTGAGAATGTAGCGCGGCAATTTTGGGCCTTCGCATGTAAATACATGAACCCTACCAAGCACGACATCACCGGCCTTGGCCGCCTGGCGGTAGGCAACATACATCGCCCCAAATGCCTGTTTAAACTGTAGGGCGATACCCTTGCCCATCACCCCGGCACAGTTGACGGCATTGACGAGGGCGTCGACACGGGCATGCAAAAGATTTCCTGTGGTTGACTCAATCATCACAAGCTCGTGCAGACTATGGCTGTTGCAAGCGCAGCTTAAACTGGTGGCGCTCTAGCGGGTATTCGATTGCCAGGTCGAGCGCCCCCGGTGCCCCGATGCGGGCCAGCCACGAGTCGATGTGGGCTCGTTGCGCCACCGAACTCGATGCATAGACATCGAGTGGGCGCTGGGCCATCCATTGGCTAAAGGTGATCAGCCGACGCGAGCCCCTAGCCCCACCGATTTCAAACTCGCAGTTACCAAGCGCCCGGGGGACACGCTGGGCATCTGGATGGCTACGGCAGTAACCGGTAATCGCCGCCACAAGTTTTTGTATATACGGCCATTGTTCGGCAAACAGGGTGGCGAAGACGGGGTCGAGGGTTTCAGGGACCTCGTCGTCCGGCAAAAACTCGCCGACCTCGGCAGGCGGACGGGCCAACCGCTCAAACCATGCGGTCAGGTTTGTTGCATCATCAAATAGGTAGCGAGAGCCCGGGTCGCGATAGCAGTGGGCCCACAGTGGCCCATACAGGGCAAAATCTCCAATACAGGGGCGACTGCCCAAGAGATAGGGGTAGCTGCCAAGGTGGCGGTCGAGGTCGGCGATGAGCTGTTCGCTAAACCTGGCGATCCCCGGCGAGGTTTGTGTATCAACACCTAATATTGGGAGGTAGGAGGCCATTTTCTTGGCCACCGGGGCAATCAGCCGGCGGCCCAAAAACCGCGGTACCCGGGGCAGGCCGCTGCGCGCAAACTCGTTGACGGCAAACCGGCGGTTTTCGGCGATTGTCCAGCGGGTGTACATCGCGACAATCGGCAACCACTCGTCGGCATGGAGCTCGAGCAACAGGCTTGCGACCCGCTGGCACGCGCCTGTTGGGGTAATCGAAGGCTGTAAATGTTCGCGCTCAAGGGCATCGATGATCTCACTCGAGTCCTGCATCCAACGACCATCCGGGCGGCGTATGGTTGGCATCACTGGGCGGCCGACCGCACGCTTGACCTTGGTAAACAGCCCCACGGCACCGATCTCGATGTCGTCAAACGGAATCTGCTTGTAGCGCAAGTACGACCGGGTTTTGGCCGAGTAGGGTGAGACGAGCCAGCCGTAATGTTGATAGTGCATCAGTTTTCCAGTCACCTAGCGGTTTGGTTGATGTTCCCCGACACGACCGAGCTCAGCCAGCGACCCGCTCGACGGCAACGGGCACCCATTTGTGGTGCGGAATCCCGGTAAACGGGTCGCGGGCGGTGGCACTCGTCAAAATATTGACGGAGACGCCATCGACCATGTGTTGACCATCCTTGCCCACGACGGTCAGGCCAAACCCGTTTGGCAAGGCGACATGCCCAAGGCGTTGGGTTTTGTCGATGCAGACCTCGGTCTGCACGGTGCCGGCAGCACTCTTGACCAACACTTTGTCGCCGTCGGCGAGCCCGTGGTCGGCCGCGTCTTGTGGATGTATGTACAATACACAGCCCGAACGTTTGCCCTTTCGCCAGCTCGGATCGCGGTGAATGGTGTTGGCATTCCACATCGTTCGCCGCCCGGCCTGCAAAATCAGTGGGCGCTCGGGTGGCGGTTTTATCGGGTCGAGCAGCGCCCGGCGAATCTCGGCGAGCATGGCTGGGTGGGCGAGGTGGATGCGGTTGTCGGGTGTTCGCAGGTTGTCCTCGAGGTTGCGTTCGGCATCGACCTTGGCGACAACGACCCCCTGCGGATGGCCCATGATCCGGTCAAACAACTGCTCGGCGATGGCCGTGGTCGAGCCGGAAAACCCGGTGCCACGCACGACATCGTCGCGGCGAGACCGACAGACGAGGTGACACAGCGCCCAAATACCGGCCAACGGCGGGGCTGCCAGGTGCGGCCCCAACAGCTCGTAGATCCAAAACAGCAGGTTGGCGGACTGTCGCGTCTGCCGTGACAGGGCCATGACTGCACCCAAAAATGCGGTCGGGAATGTTCGGGGCGAGCGATTTTTTGTCAGCAGTCGTAGGGCCCGGGGTGCCGGGCGAATGATGCCGGCGGCCCGCGCCAAGCGGTAATAGATTTCCGCCTCGGGCAGCCCGTGCCCGCGCACTGGCACCACCGGAGGTCGCAGTTGGGCGTAGACCTCGGGAAAGCCCTTGGGAAACAGCGACCATTCCCATTTTTCGTACCCGACCGGCGTGGGCAACACATAGTGGGCAAGCCGGGCCGTTTCAGTCATCGCCGGCTCGATGACAACGAGCAATTCGAGCTGCTCAAGTGCCACCCGGACTTTGGTTGTATCTGCATATTGGATCATCGGGTTGGAGCCCTCGACGATCACCGCGCGGATACGGTCGGCCCGGGGTGAAACAATCTCCTCGGGCATCAGGTTGGGCGAGAAGTAACCGAGCTGGGAAAACAACGGAAGTGCTTCGATACCCGAGTTTGGGGCCACAGGTGGGGGCTTACGCGAGGGCCCGCGCCCGGGGTCTGGCAAAAATGTGCCCAGAAACCCGTTGCCGCCCGGGTTGCCGATGTTGCCGGTCAACACCAACAACACCCGCATGAGGTAGGCAACCAGGGTTGAGTAGGGACATTGCTCGACCCCCAAATCCCAAAAAATACAGGCCGCCGGCGCCTCGGCAAATCCGCGGGCGACCGCTTGTAACTGGTCGGCCGGCAGCTCACAACGGGCGGCGAGGTCCGTAATACTTGCATCGGCAATGACCTGGCGAACCGTGGCAATTCCGTCTGTCCGGGCGACAAACGCCGGGTCTGTCAGGTCCTCGTCGAGCACCACTTTGATAAGCGCCAGTAAAAACGCGGCATCGGTACCTGGCCGCAGTGGCAGGTGCAGGTTGGCCCGTCGCGCGGTCTCGGACCTACGCGGGTCGACGACCACCATGGTGCGGTTTGGGTCGTTTGCAAGTGCACCAAAATGCCGGGTCGCCTGACTGCCGCGGTGGCTGACCACCGGGTTGGTTCCCAACACCAACACATAGTCCGCGTGCTCAACATCGCCGTGGAGATAAACCGTACTCGGGGCACCAAAAATCCAGCGGTCGACCAGCGGGTGTTGGGTTTTTTCTTGGGCCAGGGCATTGAACACCCAGGGCGAGCCGAACCCTTTAATAAACGCACTTGCGTAGGGGCCGTCGAGGTGGTTGCCCTGCCCGCCGATTCCGGCGATCGCCAGGCACTTCTTGCCATGGGCCTTGCGTAACGCTCGCAACTTGGCCCCGATCTCGCCGATGGCCGTGTCCCAAGAAACAGGTTCAAACGTACCGTCGGCACGCCGGCGCAGCGGCTCGGTCACCCGCTGGGGATGATCGATGTACTTGCCGATGGTGTAGCCCTTGTTGCACGAGTATCCGGCGGTAAACGGGTTTTCTGGGTCGGCGCGCACGGCCGTGAGGGCGCCGTCGCGGACATCGACCCGCAGACCACAGTTGTGGCTACACAGGACACAGGCGGTGGCGAGGTCGTCGGCCTGCTCGGCGGCGCCGTTTTGGCGAAAATCGTAGGGGGGCATAGGCAGTCTCGAGCGAGTTATACCCCGCCGTCTGGGCAACGGGTGGTTTCGCGCCACCCCCGGGCCATAAAAACCTGCGGGACGGGTGTCAGCAACCTGGCTCGGCCGGCGTTTGGCAGGTGTCATGCGCTCGCTGCTTATCATCCTGACCACCGCCCTCGCCGTCTCAACCGGCTGTTCCAGCCTTCGCAAACCACCGCCGATGGGCGCGGTCCCGGAGGCTCCGGCCAATCTTCGCGCGATGCGAATTCATGTCCACAACGCCACCTCGCAGGCAGCCGTGGCCGACGGCGAAGACTCGGTGACGGGCTATACTTTAATGGTTCGCGGGGCCGTCCAGGAGGCCTTGGTCAAGGCCGGCTATGTCGTGGTTGTCGATGAACACGCCCCGCGAGATGTCGTGGCCGTGGTCCATACCGACTATCAAACGCGCGATCCCGTGGGCGGCGAGCTGGTCACCTCCATGACCCTTTGGACACCTGCTGGCGATGCCGTCATCCAGCTGGCCGGCGCCATCGAAGTCGACAAACACAGCCATATTCAGCCGGATGATGCCGTCAAGCTGGTCAATGCACTCGGACAAAACCCGCGGACCCAGGCCTATGCCAAAAAACTCAACGAGCAGGTGCCCGATGTCCCGTGCCGCGAGCAAAAAGTGCATAGACAACAAAGCCACGGCCGCCCGTTTGCGACCCACTCCGGTGGGGGCTCAACCGGCGCGCTGGCCCGTCCGCGGCGCTGACCCATGGGTTGTGGGACCGAGCTCGGGAATCTTCAGCCTGCCCGAATTGTGCCCTTAGGCGCCACTGGCCGGGGCGTGACAACTCGACCGTTTTCGCGTGTGCGCCCGCAACTGGGCCGTGTATGTCACGCCTGTGATCGCGTACAGTAGGCCCATGGTCCGCTCGCTTTGCATTGTCCCGCTGTTGTTTTTGGCCACCGCCTGTGGCGGCGAATCGGGGATGACAGGGGACAGCGATACCGCAACTTCGGCCACCGCGACTTCGAGTATGACCGCAACCGCGTCGACAACCCAAGGGCCCGGGACCGACGCGACCTCTGCCGGCCAAACCTCGAACATGACGGATTCGACAGGTGGGCCGACATCCGATCCGACAACTTCGGACACCAGCGACCCGTCAACTTCCAATACGAGTGGACCGACGACCGGCGACCCGACTACGGGCAACCCGACCACGGGCGACCCGACCACTGGTTCGACCTCGGACACCGGCGGCGACCCACCCCCGCTCGGCGACGATGCTTGCCAGGGCTATGCCACGCGTTACTGGGACTGTTGTAAGGCCCACTGCGGCTGGCCGGGCAATGTCCACCCCGAAACCAACCCGGCGGATAGTTGCAACAGCGACAATGTCAGCCACGGTGGCGACTACAATGTGCCGAGCAGTTGCAACGCCCTTGAGCCTTCGAGTGCCTATACATGTTTTGACGAGTCGCCGTGGGCCGTCAGCGACACCCTGGCCTATGGCTTTGCCGCCGTACCGGCCCAGGGCGATATCTGCGGGCGTTGCTACCAACTCGATTTTGCCGGCACCGGCCACTACAACGACAACGACCCGGGTTCGGTCGCGCTGACCGGGAAAAAGATGATTGTCCAAGCGACCAACATCGGCCATGACGTCGGCGGCGGGCAGTTCGATATTTTGACCCCCGGTGGCGGCGTGGGCCTGTTTGACGCCTGCTCCTATCAATGGAATGTCGAGACCTCCGAGCTCGGGGCGACCTACGGCGGGTTTATGACCCATTGCCAGCAACAGCTCGGCAACGACGACCATCAGGCGCTCAAAGCCTGTGTTCAAGCCCGCTGCGACGCCGTGTTCGACGAGCCCCACATGGCCGATTTGGCCGCCGGCTGTGCCTGGTATGTCAACTGGTACGAGGTCGCCGACAACCCCAACCTGCGCTACCAAGAAGTCCCCTGCCCACCTGCGCTGGTGGCTATTTCAGGCATCGATCGCGGTCCGCTCAACGATGTTGAGGCCTGCATGGGCGGCGGCGGAAGTTGCTCGCAGGAGGAGATGGACAACTGTGATTGCAGCTGGACCAACGGCGGGCAAAACTGCGGGCAGGACGATGGTTCATGTTGCTGGACGGCCTGCTGTGGGTAAGAGGCTGGCCGTCAACCGTCAGCCAGGTCGCCGCACCGGCTACTCCGACTTCGACCCGCGTGCCTCCGGCAACCGCCGCGCAAGCCACAGCGGCAAGGCCAGCAACAACGCCCCGCCAAAGTAGGACCACTGCGAGCCCCAGCGCCAGTACAACACCGCGGCCAGCAACGGACCGACAGCCCGGGCCAGCGAGCCGAGCGAGCGAAAGACACCCAGTAGTTCGCCCTGGCGCTGCTCAGGTGCATACAACGAGGCAAGCCCGGTCAGCGAAGGATTGGCCAACGCCCCACCCACGCCGAGCAGCCCAAGGCCGGCGTACATCCACAGCGGCGCACCGGCGATCCCGAGGATAAAAAGCCCGGGAATCACCATCAGCAAACCGGCCGCAAGCAGGGGTTTTTCGCCGAGCTTGGGGGCCAACCGGCGAACCACACCGCCCTGGACGATCGCCATCAACAACCCGACGTAGAGGAAGATCCACACGTTGTCCTGCGAGGTGTAGTCAAACCGGTCGCGCGCCAGGAACGTGAGTGTGAACTCCATTCCGGCAAATCCTAGGATATACAAGAAGTAGATCAGGTTGGTGCGGTCAAGCCCAGGCAACCCCGTGGGCCGTAGCAGGGCCGCAGGGTTGAGCGGCCGTTTGGCCCGGCGGCTGTCGGCGAGGCTCTGCTCGGAGACCGTCTCGGGAAACTTCCACACAACCCACACCACGTTCCAAATGGCGAGCACGAGGGCGCCGAGGGCCGCCGCCGAAAACGGGTTGATCCCGGGGACAAAGCTGAGGGTCTCGGTGAGGTCGATCGCCGCCAGTCCGCCGCCGATCGCCGGGCCCACGATAAACCCGAGGCCAAACGAGGCGCCGAGCATGCCCATGGCCTTGGTCCGGTTGCGGGCGTCGGTGACATCGGCGATCGCTGCGGTCGCGACCGAGATGTTGCCACCCATCAGGCCGCCGACGACCCGCGAGAGCACGAGCAACAAAAATGTCCCGGCCACAGCCCACATTCCGTAGGCGACCACCATGCCAATGGTTGTAAACACAAGTACCCGGCGCCGACCGAGGCGGTCGGAGATGGTCCCCCACACCGGTGCGGCCAAAAACTGCAGCAGCGAATACAGCGAGCCGAGCACCCCGCCAAATAGTACTTGTGTGTACAAGTCGGCCTGGTCACCAGTGGTACTCGCGGCCGCACGCAGGACATCGAGCAACCCGCCGAGCAACCCGGTTGTGCCCTCGAGCCCGAGATAGTGGTCGAGCATTTCCGGGAGCAGCGGAAAAATAATCGAAAACCCGACGAGGTCGACAAAAACCGTCAGCAGGATCACGCCGAGCGGGGGCTTGGCGGTGGGGTTTGTCGGAGCTTGGGCCATCGACACCGCGGAGTTAGCGAAGCTCGGCGTGCGTGGCAAGTCACAGGCCCCCGACGCACCCGGTCCAGCGGGCTCACAGACCCGCGTATTTGCACCCTAGGCGCTAATTTTCGACTTCTGAGATTATCTCGCGCCGGCGTGCGGGTGCTCGAATGCCGCAGTTGCTGGGCCGTTGGCAACAAAGTTTGGTAGCGTCCCCCCTCGTGGAGCGCGAAACGCGGATCTTTTGGACGATCATTGCGATCCTCCTGGGCGCCTCACTGTTTTGGGGGCTCGGCGCAGAGCAGCGCCGTCGCAAGGCCCAGCAGGGGGACAGCGTTACGCTCCAGTCCGGCGAGCACGTGACCCTGCTGCACGTGCTGACCGGCGACACCTTGATGGCGCGGACCGACGAGGGCACGCGGGTAGTGATCCACCTGTTGGGCCTGCGAGCCCTCGCCCCGCGGCGGACGCGACACGGGACCCTGGCGGTCGATGTCCTGAGCAGCCTGGTGAAGGACAAACCGATACGTGTGCTGCTGCCGACGGACAAGTCGCCCGACAACAGCCGGGTGGTCGCCGAACTGCTGGTCAACGACCAAAATGTCGGCCTGATGTTGGTCAAGCAGGGCTTAGCGATTGTAGATACACGTATCCCGTTTCCAGCACTTAGCAGCTACCTCGATGCCCAAAGCACGGCACGCGAGGCCCACCGTGGCCTGTGGAGCGACCCCGACGGCATCGCCCGGGCCGATGCCCTGGCCCGCAAGTGGCGCAAGGAGGGCAACTGATGCCCGGTTGCCCGTGCCGAACAACACTGCCGAGCAACCCTTTCGGGGGGCTGCGCTGACATGTCCGTCGTTGTATCGACAATGATTCGCCACCTCGGCCGGCGGATGTTCCTGCACCCGCCAGCGGCCCTGCGGGTCGCGATTTTAATCTTCGCCGTGCTGCTGTACGGCAGCACCGGGTTTTTGTATTACGAACTCCCGCAAAACCCCGACCTGACCTGGCTCGATGGCTGCTGGTGGGCGGTCGTCACCGTCACGACCGTCGGCTACGGCGACCTCTCACCGCAGAGCCTGGGCGGGGAGTTTATCGTGGCGATGCCGCTGATGTTTTTCGGCATCGGACTTTTGGGATATGTCCTCTCCCTGCTGGCGACTGCCCTGATCGAGGCCAAAAATAAGGAACTCCACGGCATGTCCGACTTCAAGTTGAAAAACCATCTCGTGCTGATCAACTTCCCGAGTGAGGGCAAGGTAATGCGGGTATTGCAAGAGCTCGAGCGCGATTCGGCGTTCGACACCACCCGCGATATCGTGCTGATCGATGAGGCCTTAGAGGAGTTACCCGCGGCGATTCGCAAGCGTGGCGTCCGCTTTATCCGCGGCAACCCCACCCGCGATGAAACCCTTTCGCGCGCGAGCCTCGACTCCGCCAGCCATGCCCTGGTGTTGGTCCGCGAGCCGGGCGACCCGAAGTCGGACAACCGCAATATCGCCATCGCCCTGGCGATCGAGGCCCGTGCGGGACATGTCTTTACGGTCACGGAGTGTGTCGACATCGGCACCCAAGAGCTCCTGCGCAAGGCCGGCAGCGATGGGATCGTGTGCAACTCGCGGTTCGATGCCCACTTTGTCAGCCACGAGCTGCTCAACCCCGGGGTCCAGGAGGTCGTCGCCGAGTTGACGACCAACCTCAAGGGCAGCCAGATCTATCTCACCCGCTACACCGGCGAGGAAACGACTTTTCAGCAGATCCAGCAGCGGTGTCACGACCAGGGGCATATCGCCATTGGCATCCGTTCGGGCCGCAGCCTGATCAACCCCAACGACAGCGACAAGGTCGCGACTGGCGATCGTGTGATCACAGTTGGTCGCGCGCGCCTGAGGAGGCTGTGATGGGGGCCTGTGGTTGGACCTGTGGTTGGGCCTGTGGCGCCGCGATTGTTGTCTGTGCATGTACCTCACCGGCACCACCACCATCGCCCCGGCCCGCCCCGGTCGTGACCCAAGCGCCGAGCGCCCAGCCAAAGGTCGCCCGCGTCGATGTCTCGTTTGAGAGCCTTTATCGGGCCAAACTGCTGGCACTCGCACCCGCCGAGCGGGACATCGTCGCCCTCGGGTGGGTCACCGGCGGCATCCGACTCGGCGAGCAGCTCCACCGCTCCCCCGGCGGCGACGATATCTTGCTTGCGCGGTTTGGGCCCGACGGCACCCCGCAGTGGAGCCACCGGTTTGGCGGCAAGGCGACCCAGCGCGGCACCCATCTCGTGGCCTTGCCCGACGGCGACATTGCGGTCGCCGGCCAGTATGCGTTTTTCCTCAGCTTTGGTGATACCGAACACCGGTCAAAGGGCCGTTTCGATCTGTTTGTCGCCCGGTTTTCGCCGGCCGGCGAGCTGCGCTGGGACCGGACATTTGGCGGCCCCAAAACCGAGGTTGTGACCGGCTTGGTCGCGCTCGAAGACGGCTCGTTGGCACTTGGTGGATGGTACTCGGGGTCGTTTGATTTTGGCGGCCAACCGCTGCCACAGGCCCGGGACGTCGACGGTTTTTTCGCCCATCTCGGCCCGGGGGGTGAGCACCGGGCGAGCTACGGGTTTGGAGGTCCGGGCAACCAAAAACTGTTGGGGCTAGCTGCCCACCCGAGCGGCGATCTCGTCCTCACCGGTTTATTTGATCATACACTGAACCTGGGTGACCTGACAGCGTCGCCCCAACCCGCGGGCACGCCCGGGTCAGCCGTAACCCCACAGGACAGCGGCAAACAGGCTACAGGCAACAAAACGACGCCATCGCCCACGCCGAGCGAGACGCCTGCTGCCGACAAGCCACAGGTGCGGATCAAGCCCGAGGCGACGATCACCAGTGGACAACACCAGCCGTCGCCGACCCTTGCGCAACTTGTCAACGCCGGCTATCCAAACCTGTTTGTCGCCCGGGTTCACCCGGATGGTACGGTCCGCTGGAATCGGTCGTTTGGCGATGGCCAACACCGCCGCCAGCCCAACGCCGCCCACACCACGGCTGCCGGCGACATCGTGGTGACAGGCACGTTCCGCTCGACCCTCGACCTCGGTGGTGGCGAGCTGCGGGCGGTTGGCGAGCAGGACATCTTCGCAATGTCGCTCAGCGCAACTGGGACCCCGCAGTGGCAATGGTCGACCGGGCTGGCCGACCGCAGGCTCATCCTCGAAGCCACCAGTGTACGCAACGATGGCGAGACCCTACTTGTCGGCCATGTCGAGGACGGCGAGGTCACGATTCCCTACCTTTTGCGGGTCGACAGCGAGGGCGCGACACGGTGGCACTTTGACCTTCAACGCTGGCCCAAGGAGCGAACTGCGAGTGCGGTTACGTGGCTGCCGGCGAGCGAATCCCTGGCCGTTGCCGCGGTTTACGAGCAGGTCATCGAAGTCCCACCGGGGGGCAACCCGCCGCCGGTACCGGCCCTCGACCATATCCGCCTGCGTGTGCTCCCGGCCGAGTAATTTGGTCGTCGCTGTTGCTATTACAAGTAATTTGCCGCGGCAAACCCAAGCTGTTGTGTACTTTGGAACAGCCACGCTCGCGCCTGGGGGGCGAGTGGTTGCCAATTTTAGTTGCCATTACAATATTTCTCGCACATCACGCGGAGCGCATCTCACGCGAACAACAGTGTACACACATGTAATGCTCCTCAAAATGTGCTCACCGGATGCGCAGTGAGCCCGCTGTTGACCTCCCCATCTGCTCAGTTCTGTGCAACGGTTTTCATACCGGCGAGCCGGTCTTATCGGCCTTCGAAACGACCAGGAGCGCGCGACCCTATCGGTCGTGCGCTCCCAGCATCAAAGATTTTTTTGTGGTTTAGATTACGGAAATTACTTCGCTGCAAGCAGCGGAGTCACAGGCGCGGGAGCCTGTTGTTGGGTGGTCTCGGGCTGAACCACCGGACGATGGTTCTTGGGCCGGGGCCATGCGATGTTGTGCTTGATGATGCGGCGCTTCAGAGCGTGACGGGTGATCCCGAGGAGGTTGGCAGCTTCAACGATGCTGCCAGCTTGAACGAGAGCCGTCTCGCAAAGGAGCTTTTCGGCCGCGGCGAGGTTGAGTGAAACGAGTTCGAGGCGCATGGCGAAAATGGTAGGAGAAACCGTCTTTCACACGCCTCAAACTTGTGACTTGACCTTCCCTTAAAACTCACAAACTCGCGTAAAACACGCGCAGCGAGAGACAACAAACCGCTCATGACGGCGACGCTCATTCTCACAATTGTGTGCACAATCGGGCTCATGGCAGCCGGGATGAGTCTGTTTGCGTACACGCGCACGCGCGGTCGTGCGTACCGTTTGCGACGGGTTCAGGCGACCACACACCAGCTCAAACCCGCTTCGCAAGCGAACCTTCCTCCCTCGTTACAACATCTCACACAATTAACACAAAACTGCTTAAACGAGTTAAACGTACTTGATCTCTATAATGAGCAAATAGCGGTTCTTGCGCAGTCGGTCGATCACGAGCGCAAAAGACCACTTTGGCATCGACTCGAGGGCGCCAACTACGACTACGCGGTCGCCAAAGCAGCGATCGCAATTCGCGAGTGGATCTCTCACTTCGAAACCCTCGCCGCCGAAGAACGCGAAATCGTCCTTCGGCTCGGTATCGAGTCCCACGACCTCCACGCCCTATTGGCAACCGATTTAGACGCCGAAAATCAGTACCCGGAAAACCACCGCAACGAAGTCGCGGCGGCCCGCCTGCACCTGTCGCAGGCACTGCACAGCCTTTCGAGCTACACCCCGGCGGCCTACCGCTGACGCGTGTCGTTCATCCAGCAAACGCTTGTACAAGCATGCAAGTTGCAGCTGTCATCTGCCTAGGCGGCCCGCGGCAAGACCTCTATCCCCAGCTCGGCGAGCTCCGTCACCGAGCTCAGAAGGTTCTCAAATAGGGCCGCAGGTGTTTCTCCGGGGGCCCCTCGCAACTCGACGGCACATGGTTCAACCCGCAGTCGAGCCAGGGGGTCGCTGCCAGGCAATTCCATGTAGACGCAATCATCGGGATACACAACCTTCACCCCGCGGTCCTCGAGCGAGTCGATACACGCCTCGACGTCGACCGGCACGCGATGCTCGACGCGAACCCGGTCGAACCGATGTTGCCCCTCCCCCGGGCCGCAAAACGCGGCATAAAACGCCGGCATACTGAGCACTGCCGGGCTGCGGAATTCCGAGATTTCGACCCGCAGGTGTACGGTACTCGGGTCTTCGGGGTCGAGTTGGTGTTCGAGAAAATACTCAAAATCCGGCGCCGAAAGATGGTCGTCGCCGAGCACGAGTTGGCGACGGCGGTAGCCAAAGTGCTCGCGCACCCGGGCGCGCACAGCCTGCAAACGCTCGCGGCGGACAGTGGCCCCGATCGCCGCGACAAATCCACAGGCCGATTGGCTCGCCTGTTTGGGCACCTGGTGAAAGCGCCGATCAAATCCGGGCAACTGACGAACCGGCACAGACGTTTGAGCGATCAACGACAGCCGTCCGAGCGGACGTTGGCGACGTTGTTCGCCCCTCGTACCCACGGCTGGCTTCGGCGCAACCACGGGCGGCAACCTACCGCCAATTCCGCGGTAGGTCGACCTTCGAGGCGTGAGTCTCACACTGGGCTTCGTTTAGCCTGTTGTGCAACCGGCCTTAGAGGCCCCCAACGGGCCTGAGCACCTGGTGAACAACAGCTGCGACGGCCCGGATGCCGGCAACAGCTGTTGTATCATCAAGGTTTTGGTACCAACGCGCCTAGTGCACGGCACCGGGGGAAAATGGCATCGCTGCCAGTCCCTGCCCACGCGGCCTGGTTGGGTCGAGCAACGCCGAGGCACAGGGGCCAATGACCTGGGCGAGGCCGGCTTCGATCACCTCGCGCTGCTCGGCCACCGACAGCCGACCATGGTCTCCCATTGACGTTGCATCTACACCTTCTGGCCAGGTGCGAGCGTGGGGAGGCCGCGACAGGGCGGCATCGAACGCCTGGGCCACGGCCTCACGCACACCGGGCTCGCCGGCATCGAGTGCCCATTGGACGAACTGCCAAGCCAGGGTTGCGTGGCGCATCTCATCCTCGGCGATCTTGCCTAGGACCTCCCGGACCTCGGTGTCGGTCGCGCGGTCGTGGGCCGCCCGGGCAATCAACGCGGCAATGGTTTCGCCCACACAACCTTCGAGGACGGTGGCAGCCACGATCGCCGGAGCCGAGAGCTCATCGTCGGCGAGTTCCTCGATCTGCAACTCACCCGGTCCGAGCGCACGCGTACCGTCGTAGGCGTCGGCCAAACCGAAACAGTCGCGGGCGTGTTGGATCTCGTCTTCGATCGCCTGCTGGGCACCCTCGATCAAGTCGGATGTCGCCCCGAGGGCCATCATTTGCAAGATGAAGCGAGAGAACGCAGCGATCGAAGCGTGCTCCATTTGCCCGTCGGCTCGCCACGCAGCGGCCAGCGCCTGGCGTGTCGCGGAATCGAGTTGGTCGACAACCGGTGCCCGCGGGGCACTCCAATCGCGGCGCGGTCGCAGTGGTGCAACCCGGGCCTCGCCGTCGACGAGATAGGGACGGCCCTCGCACCAGATCCCCTTGTGGGCACCGACGTAGCAACACATGCCTTCCATCTGCGGGACGCCCTCATCCGGCCCACACAGAATCTTGAGGTCCTCGGCCCAACAAAAGTCGGGGTCACCTGTGATCGCGCCATTGAGATGTTGCTCGGTGCACTGCTGGTCGCACTCGTCACAGCTGTTGAGACCCTCGGGAATCGCAAAGCAGGCCTCGGCAACTTCGTACTCCGGCGGCGGCTCGTCACACATCACGCCGTCGGTATCGCTCCCACTATCGGTCGTCGGATCGGTCGTCCCGGCTGTCGTGCCCTCGGTGACATCGGTCGTGCCGTCGGTGGTGCCGTCGGTCGTCGCGTCGGTCGTGCCATCGGTTGTCGGGGAGGTTGTCGTGACATCCGTGGTGGCATCCGTGGTCCCGTCGGTGGTGGCATCCGTGGTCCCGTCGGTGGCCGAGCCGGTCTCGCTGCCGGCATCATCGGTCTCGCCGGTCCCGTCGGTTGTCGCCGCGTCTGTTGTAGACACATCTGTATCCGAACTCGCGCCGGTGCCATCGGAGTCGCTACTCGCCTGGGTCTCGGTGGTTTTGCCACCCGGCACACAGGCGGCCGTGCACAACAGACCGACAGCTGCGGTCACGCCGAGCGAGCGCAACAGGTGAACGCGCATGAGCTTGGCGTGGGTAGAGAGGTTTATGTAAGTAGGTTTAATGGTCATGGGGCAGATTGTACGTCGCTTGCGGGCATTCGACTACCCGGCCGCAAACAGCCTCAATTCGCGGCCCCGCGGCCGGGCACGGTAAAGCCGCGAAAACGACCGAGCCCTCACTACCCACAGCTGGCGCGATACCGGTGTACACGCAAAAACCCTGGCCCGCCTGCTGCTCCAACAAATTTGTATAGACATTTTCTCAGATTATATGTTTATACATAGTGTTGAGAGGTTGCATTTGCGCGCCCGCGCGCCGAACAACCGTGGACGATTGTTGCCCACAATTCCCCGGAGGCTGCTATGGTTGCGCCACAACATGGCCCGGCGAATTTTTGTGCTCCTCTCGGTGTTCTCCCTCGCCCTTATTGGCGGCCTGAGCCTGTTGTGGCCCTCGGTACTCGGCGCCCTCGTGGTGGTCGTGCCGATCGTCCTCATCGGGCTGTGGGACATGCTGCAAACCCGCCACACCATCCGTCGCAACTTTCCCGTGGTCGGCAACGTTCGCTATTTGCTCGAGAGCATCCGCCCGGAGATCCAGCAGTATTTCATCGAGCTCAACACCAACGGTCGGCCGTTTAGCCGCGAGCAGCGATCGGTGGTCTACCAACGGGCCAAAAGTCAGCTCGACACCGTGCCGTTTGGCACCCAACACGATGTCTACGCACTCGGCTACGAGTGGATGGGCCACTCGCTTGCGCCGGTCAAAGCCCCCCACGACCCACCGCGGATCACCATCGGCGGCCCCGACTGTCAGCACCCCTACTCCGCTTCGTTGCTCAACATCAGCGCCATGAGTTTTGGCTCGCTGTCCGATGCCGCGATTCGGGCGCTCAGCGGCGGGGCCAAGGACGGTGGTTTTTTTCACAACACGGGCGAAGGCGGGGTGAGTCCCTACCACTTGGAGCCGGGCGGTGACCTCGTTTGGCAAATCGGCACGGGCTACTTCGGTTGTCGCAACGCCAGTGGTGGCTTTGACCCGGCGGCGTTTGCTGAGACCGCCAAAAAACCCAACGTCAAAATGATCGAGATCAAATTGTCGCAGGGGGCCAAACCCGGCCACGGGGGGATCTTGCCAGCTGCCAAAGTGACCCCGGAAATCGCCCGGATCCGCCTCGTTCCCCTCGGCCAAGATGTGTTGAGCCCACCGGCCCACGCCGAGTTCTCGACCCCGATTGGGCTCTTGGATTTCGTCGCCAAGCTGCGCGAACTTTCCGGGGGCAAACCCGTCGGCTTCAAGTTTTGCGTCGGCCGCCGTGTCGATGTGTTTGCCCTGTGTAAGGCGATGGTCGAAACCGGTATCACCCCCGACTTCATCACCGTCGACGGCGGAGAGGGCGGCACCGGGGCCGCACCACTAGAGTTTTCCAACGCGCTTGGCTCACCCCTCTACGACGCCCTGTGTCTGGTGCACAACGCACTGATCGGTGTCGGCCTGCGCGAGCGGATCAAAATCATCGCCAGCGGCGGTGTCATCGACGGCAAGGACATCGCCGTGCGTCTCGCACTCGGGGCCGATCTCTGCAGTTCAGCCCGCGGCATGATGTTTGCCCTCGGCTGCATCCAGGCACTTCGTTGCAACAACAACTCATGTCCCACCGGCGTCGCCACGCAGGACCGGAGCCTGATCAAGGGCCTCGTGGTCGCCGACAAGCGTCAGCGCGTGGCCAACTACCAGCGCAACACAGTTCGTCACATGCTCGAGATGATGGCGGCGATGGGGTGTACGCACCCCGACCAGTTGAACCGCGGCATGATCCACCGGCGGATCGGTAGCACCGCAGTGGCTCGACTCGATGAGCTTTATCCCCTTATCGAAACAGGGTGCCTCGCGCGCGGCGATATCCCAGAAAACTATCGAAAAGACTGGCACGCCGCCCGCGCCGAGTCATTTGCCGGTGTGCTGACCTAGCAGCGGACAAACCCATCAAACCTATGGGTCGAATCGGTACAAAATGTACCCGAGGGTGGTTGTGGACAAGTTGTGTTGCAGATGCACACGTTCTCGCTAACCACATTCACCAGCAAAAGTTGCGGGCTCGAGGAGACTAGTTACCGCGTGCGTGGGGGACCTGCCCCACACGGGTCTGCATTCGGTTTAGTTTGCATCACGCCCTTCTACGTTTGCATCACCGGAATGACTGTACCTGCAAGAAATTAATGTAATTCACAATACAGGCTGATCAGTCTGCTCAACCAAACTAGCTCTATGAAGTTTTCAAACCCGCTTGGTTGTGCTTTCCTGTACTGTCGACAGTGTTGACCTGCGTGTCCGGTGCGACTGACAGGAGCCTATGAGCCGACTTACCCACCACCCTTCCGCTTCGCAAAGTCATCCGCGGCTGGGAGTTAGTGGTGCACAACCTGGTGCTTCTCGGTCCGGTAGTCGGCAAGTCGTCGACACCAACCTCGCGGACCTTTTTGGCGTGGAAGAGCCCGACCTGCACCACCTCAATCAGCGGGTGTCGGACCTGGTCGCCCGACTCGAACGCGACGAACTGTTTCACACAACCGCGCAATCGCTCCAACGCGCCAGCCAGAGCATTCCCGCGGTCGCGTTGATCGTCGAGCACATGATGCACGAGTGTGTCGCCAGCCGCCGGCTCACACTCGACGACGTCTATGTCGTGTTCTTGCTGACCCTGTTTGTCCTCATCATCGACGACCATATCGACTGCGACCTCGACCCCGACCGCACAACCCCCGACCAACTAGAGGCCTACACCCGCAAAATCAGCGCGGCCTGTAAGCGGCCGCCACGGGTAACCGACGAACCACTCACCCGCTACATCGCCACCCTCACTGACATGCTCCGCCAATACCCGGGCTTTGCCATGTACGAGTCGATGTATCAGCAAGCGCTTTCAAACATGCTGGCCGGGATGGTCGCGGAGTATCGCTACCGCGGGGCCTTTGGCGAAGGCTCGGGCGCCGACCTCGACGAATACATGATGTTCGCGGCGCATTCGACTGGCAGTACCCTCGGGCTGACAGGCGCCCTGATCGTGCTCGGCGATGCCTCCGTCCGCGAGCGCACCCGGGAAATTCGCGTCAGCCTCGAAATCGTCGGTTCGATCATCCGCTACGCCAACGACATCCGCTCCTACGAACGCGAGTTGGTCGAGGGCAACATCACCTCGCTGCAACTTGCGGCCAAAAAGTTTGGGATCGCCAGTGGCCAGATCCCGTTTAACCGCCAGGACATCCTGCGGATCATTCGCGCCATGATGACGGTTGAGGCCTATGACCTCAAGGAGTGCCTAGGCTACATCAAAAGCCAGGGTCGCCTGTTTGAGTCGGTGCTGGTCAACGCTGTGATGGGCGTGGTCCGGCTCTACGACTTTGCCGATTTTCACACCCTCGCGCTGGAGGACTAACGCTGGTCAACCGCGAACAAATCCTCAACGAGCTGTGGGCAATCGCGCTGCTCGACGATGTCCTGACCGAAGACGAAGAGGCGTTGATCGATGCCCTGCGCGAGCAACTCGACCGCTTCGACGTGCTGTTGCAAGACGTCTATCTCGACAACGTGGTCGACTTTGACGAGTTTTTAAGCATGCGAGAGGCCCGCAAGCAGATCCTCGAGCACACCCTCAACCGCGCCCTCGCCGACGGCCGGATCACCACCGACGAACGCCAGCTGTTGGTCCGCATTATCGAGATGCTGCCGCTGATTCGCTAGCTGGGCCGCAATCTATTTGTAGGCACAAATACGGCCAACGTCCGTGCAGCTACACCGAGTCGGCCGGGGTCACGATCGTAAATGCCGAGCCTTCGCCGAGCGTCGACTCGACCTCAACCCGCCCGCCGAGCATGATGGCAAACCGTTGAACCACCGCCAAACTCACCCCTGAGCCCTCGTAGGTGCGGGTTGTCGAGTAATCGACCTGGTCGAATGCGTCGAACAATCCGGCCAGGTCCTGCTCCGAGATACCGATGCCGGTATCGCGGATACAAAACCGGATCCACGTCGCCCCGCCCCGCTCGTAGCTCGAAATCTTGACGTTTATCAGCCCATTTTTGGTGAACCTACAAGCATTGTCGAGCACGCTCATCAAGCAGTAGTACAGCATCCACGGATCGCTGCGAATCCTATCGACGTCGGTCGCGTTTTCGACCTTGAGATTATTGTTGTTGTCGGTCGCCGCCTCACCGATTTCATCGAGCACCCGGCGCATGGTTTCGTCGACACTGACATCGACAATGTTGGGTTTGGAGTCACCGACCTGCAGCCGCGACAGCTCCAGAATGCTCGTCAGGGTGCGTAGCAGGCGTTTGGCCGATACACGAATCTTGCCGAGGTCCGAGATAAACTCCTCGATATCGCCATCCTCGGCCTCCTCCTCGATAAGCTCCGTGTAGCCGATCACCGCATTCAACGGTGTGCGCAACTCGTGACTCATGTTCATCAAGAACTGGGTCTTGGCGCGGTCGGCCTTCAATGTATCTTCAAGTGCTTGTTGGAGGTTCTCGTAGAGCCGGGCGTTCTCCACCGAAATCGCAATCTGGGCGGCGAGCTGCTTGAGCAGGTCGAGCCGGTCGACGGTGAACGCACTCGTCGTGTGGTTATTTTCGAGGTACAAGACCCCCGAAATCTTGCCCTTGTGAATAATCGGTGTACATAAAATCGATTGCAGCCCGCGGCTGATCACATAGGGGTCCTTGGTAAAGCTGCCCGTGTGGACAGCATCATCGAGCAACACATCCTCGCCGGTGCGGGCGACAAACTTGACGATCGATGTCGACAGTCGCGGACACGCGGCAACCGGCTCCGACTGCAACACCTTGATCTTTTCGGGGTCGACGCCCCCCTCGGCCTCGATGATCAACCGGCCCTCGTCGATCAGAATCAAAAACCCGACCTCGGCCCCGGCATTGACAATCACCACCCGCAAAAGCTCGCGCAGCAACCGTTCCAACTGGATCTCTGAGGAGATGGCCTGGGAAGCCCGAATCACGGTATCGATGTCGAGGACCTTGGCACTGCTGGCCTGGGTGATCCGCGGCGACAGAGCATCGGTGTCGAGCCGCAGCTCGCCGGTGAGCGACTCATCGGGCAGAACATCGGGGAACTCGGCGGCGAGCAGGTTGGCCTTGGCCGCGGCCCCCCAACGCCGATAGGCCGAACGCGACTCGCGCAGGTAGTTCTCGCCAATCACCACCTGCCCGGTCGCCAGGCAAAACCGGGCAGCCCGCTCAAACGCAATGGCCTCACAGTGCAACGCACCGTAGCGACGCGAAGACTCGATCGCCCGGTTGTAGAGCACCACCGTCTCGCCCACGCGTCCCTCGATGCGGGCCTTCTCAGCCGCCGCCAACAGGTAGCGCGGCTCAAAGTTTTGCGGGCAAAGTTTCGACCACTTTTCGAGCCGGCGCAGGCTGGTTTTGAGGGTCTTGTCGTGGCGTTTACGGTCGCGGGGAATCTCCCCATAAAGCGCCGCTGCGTTGAGGCACTGGTAAAAATGGAAGTCGGCCAACACCGGCTGGGCCATCATCGACTCAAGCCGCCCCTCGGCCACGGCGAGATGGCGGGCGGCCTCGTCGTGGTCGCCAAACAGGTACAACACCATCGACTTAAACAGGCTGTAATAGAAGTACGCCTGGGGTGTTGGCACGCTCTCATCGGCGAGGTAGGTCGCAAACTCGCGTTCGTTCCAGCCCTCGTCGTCAAAACTCGGGGGCTCGGGAAAATCACCCCGCAGGCACATACACGTGCGGCGAAGCACCGTCAGCATGCCCTCGCCGTCGTGCTCACCCATCTTGCTAACCGGCGGCAACAAAGTCGTTGTAAGGTCAATAACCCGGCTGAGGTTGAGCCCCTCGAGCAGTGAGATGGTGACCGCCTTGACCCCGGAATAGAGCGCGTAGTTGAGGTCGCCCTTTTGCAACCCGGTGTGGTAGGCCTCGTCGAGCTGGCGCCGAACTTCCTCAAACGGCCGCACCCACACGCGGATAAACAGCGCCGTCATAAATGCCAGTTTGGTGTCGAGCCACGGATTGCGAAACCGGTCGTTGAGGGTGTGGGCCAACTCGGCAAACGCATAGGCTTTTTCGTGCGAGTTGAGCTGCCCAGACAACACCAAGCCATAGCCGGCAAACCCAAAAGGTGAAACGTCGGTGAGACCTTCACTGAGGGTGATGTTGGCGATCCGCAACATCAGCACCGCGGCAAACCGTGTATCTACAAAGTAAGCGGCCGGCACCGCCGAGATCATCAGTGTCAACCCGAGCCGCGTCTTCGGGTCCTTGAGCTCGGGCAACCGCGGAATATCGCTGGGCCGAAGCTTGCGCAACTTCCACTCAAAGCGCGCGAGCTCGGCCAAAATTGCCGGGACTGTCGCCGACGAAGGGACACTCATCCCCAGGCTCTTGAGACCATCCTGGGCGGTTTTTACGGCATCTTCGTTGTGCTTGAGACTGGCGTCGAGCTCGACCTTGGCGACGTAGACATCACCCTTTTCGAGGGTCGTGCGCGCGTGGTCCAACAGCGGCTGGTAGAGCTCTAGGGCGGCGTTGACATTGCCCGCCAAGTACTCAGCCTTCATCAGCTCGCGGTTGAGTTGAAAGTTGACCTCGTAGCACGAACTCCATGCATGTGCAGGTAAAAGTGCAAGTCCCTGGCGCAGGTAGTTGCACGCCGAGTCATAGGCGATCGATTGGGTCGCCCGCCGGCCGGCAATGAGGTTGAGCTCGGCTAGGTGCTGGCGTTCGGCCGGGTCGTCGATCAACACAATCCCGGTATTGAGGTGATTGATCACGCTAAAGACCGACTCGCGGATTTCATCCGAGGTGCGACTGCGCAGCAACAACCGCCCGATACGCAAATGGACCTCGCGCCGCTGGGACTCTCCGAGCACCGAGTAGGCCGCCAGCTGCACCTTGTCGTGGACAAACTGGTAGCTGACATCGACGTCGTCGTTGAGCGTGAGCACCGAGACATCGGAAGCATCTGCCGTGCGAGACAGGTACTTATAGCCATCCCCAATCGGTCGCACGATCCCGCGCTCAACCGCCTCCCACAGGTCCTCGGCCACCGCAATCGGCGTGCGCTCGGCCACCGTTGCCAGCAACTTGAGGTCAAACCGGTTGCCGATACAAGCGGCGTATTTTAGGGATTCCCGGGTTTTGGGCGAGAGTCGCTCGATCTTCGAGGCCATCAGGTCGACGACATCGTCATCGAGCTTGGCCTCTTCGACCTTGGCGATGTCCCAATCCCAACCGCCGCGGGCACTGTCAAACCGCAATAGCCCCTGTTCGTTGAGAGAGCGCAGCAGCACCCGGACAAAAAACGGATTGCCCTCGGTTTTTGCCTGTATAAGCTCGGCTAGGCGCTTGACGTCGGCGATCGCCGGACGGAGTGTATCTACAACAAGAGCGGTGGTGTGCTCCGGCCCGAGCGGTTCGATACCGATGCCTTCGAGGTTGACCTCGGCCTCCCGCAGGTTGCGGAGGGTGACGTGCAACATGTGGTCGGGCCCGAGCTCGGCCTCGCGGTAGGCACCGATCCACAGCACGTAGTTGGTCTGGCCGTCGGTCAGGAGCAGCTCGATCAGGTTGAGGCTGGCGGGGTCAGTCCACTGCAAATCATCGAGAAAGATGACGAGCGGATGCTCTTCGCTGGCAAAGGCACGAACAAAATTGCGAAAGGTCGAGCGAAACCGGTTGGCCGCCTCGGGTGCTGGCAATTCGGCGGCCGGCGGCGGCTCACCGATAATGTGGACGAGCTCTGGAATCACGTCGCTGACGACACTTGCATTTGCACCTAATACGTCCATCAAGTGCCCCCGCCACAACTCAATGACCTCATCAGACTCGGTCAACAGCTGGCGGATCAACTCCTGAAATGCCTGAATCAGCGAGGAATACGGGACATCGCGGCTAAACTGGTCAAACTTGCCGGTGATGAAGTGGCCGCGGCGGCCGACGATCGGTTTATGAATCTCGCGGATAACCGCCGACTTGCCAACACCCGATGGCCCTGAGACGAGAACCAGTTCCTTGCCGCCGGAGCACACCCGGGTAAAGCTGGCGAGCAGGGCATCGACCACCTCTTCGCGCCCGTACAACACCTCGGGGATGTGAAACCGTTCGGAGACATCATCCTGCCCCGGGGTAAAATCTCCGATCTGCCCACTGCTTTCGAGTTGGGTCAGGCAACGCTGCAGGTCGGCTCGGATGCCAACCGCACTTTGGTAGCGCTCCTCGGCCGTCTTGGCCATGAGCTTGAGGATGATCGCCGCGAGGGCCTTGGGCACCTCTTCGTTGGCCGTGCGTAACGGCGGCGGCTTGCGGGCGATGTGGCAGTGCACCAACTCCATCGGGTCGGAGACTTCAAACGGCAAGCGCCCGGTCACCAACTCGTAGAGCATCACGCCAAACGAGTAGTAATCGGTGCGGTAGTCGAGTTTGCGATTCATCCGCCCGGTCTGTTCGGGGGACATGTAATAAAGTGTCCCTTCGAGCACATCGGGGTTGGAGATGGCTTGGTTTTCCTCGTGCAGCGTCGACGAGATGCTGAAGTCGGCCAGGGCCACCCGCCAGTTTTCACGGCTGAGGTCGATGATGACGTTGTCGGGTTTGACGTCCTTGTGAATCACACCACCCGCATGCACCAGGGCGATCGACTCACAGATAGCAATTGCCACCCGCAGGATGATCTTCAGGGGAATCGACCCATCGTCCATCAACTGCCGTAGCGACTGCCCACCAAAATCCTCGAGCACCAGGGCGTAACCGTTGCCACAGGGTTCGAGGGCATAGGCCTTAATGGTCTTCCGGTCATCAAAGCGACTGAGAATTTCAAACTCGCGACGCAGGCGGGCAATGTCCCGGGCACTCGGCATTTCCTCGTGCAGACATTTCAAAATCACTTCCTTGCGATCGCTGGTTCGAAGCCCGCGATAGATGATCGTCTTGCGTCCCCGGCGTAACGTCCGTCTCAGCTCATAGCCGGCAACAGACAACGTCTCGTGTTGTTCCACGTTCATCACAATCGCGCGAAATGCCACGTAGGCAGGCAACAGCATACGTCGCCGATGGCGTAGGCGAAACCCAGAGAGGTCCGTGGGCCGCAAACTTTGTCCGCGCACGTAGGCTTAATTGGCGCGCCAGCGACCGCGGCGATGCGAGCCTGGTTCGGGTTTCTTAGGACAGGTTGGCAAGGTCAGATGCGGTTGCGCTCACGGGGCGCGACTCGGATCGCCAGGGCGACAACGCTTGTAGCCGCACGCAATTGTTCAGGCATACCCACTCGTCCCTCGCAGCCAAAAAACGTCGCGTCGCAGACGGTTTGGTCGCGTCCTGTCGCTAGGTACAGCTAGTCCGCGTACATGCAAGTGTATGTCGGGATATGAAGCGACCTGTGCCTTGGGTATCCGCACAACTCGCCACGGCAGGATCTTCACGTGTGGCGGTACCCTGCCGGTCATGAGCTTTGCCAGCGAGCAACAGCACGACATCTTGATGCTGGCGATCGAACGCCTAGCCCGCGCTGTGCGCCAACTGGTGACCGGACGTGGCGAGGGACAGTCGGAGGAGCAGGACCAGGAAAACGATGGCGACCTCGCCCGCGAAACCGAAGAGACCTTGGCCCGCGAGTTTGGATCGATGCATGTCCATCTCAAAAAAGTTGATCCGGCATCGGTCGCCGGCCTGCTCAAACCATTGTCACGCCTGCGGGCGTACTCGAGCCTACTGGCGTGTCGCGCTGTGTTTGCCGCGCGCCGCGGCGAGAACGTGACCGAGCAAGCGACCCGCGCCCTCGCCCTGTTGCTGCAAACCATCGCCTGCGAGCGGGCGCTACCGGAACAACCTGTCCACCCCACCGACCCGGGTCTGGTCGCAAAAATCCTCGAGCTCGCGGATGTCCATAGCCTCGAGCCGTCGTCGCGAACCCTCCTGCAACAACTCGCCGCGGCGCAAACACCCGTGTTGCAGGCAAATCCCCAGACGTAGCGATAATTGTCGGCGGCTGTTAGGTTTTGCCGTGCCGGACGCACTGCACTGTTTGAAGCTCACCGCCTCGCGCGACGATGTCGACCAAAACGGGCACATCAACAACGTCGCCTACCTGCGTTGGGTCCAGGACGCTGCGTTCTCCCACTCGCGTGCGGCCGGGTACGATCTCGAGCGCTACCGCGAACTCGGGGGCGTCTTTGTGGTCCGCAAACATGAACTCCACTACCTGCAACCAACTTTTGCCGGGGATCTACTCGACGTCTGGACCTGGGTTGAGCGGTGGCGCGCCGCTTCTTGTATCCGCAAGACAAAGATCGTACGCAGGCACGACCGGGTCACGGTCGCGCAGGCAACCACCCTGTGGGCGTTGGTCGACTCTCAGCAGGGGCGACCGATGCGGGTACCCGAGCCGTTGACCCTGGCGTTTGCCTCCCTCGGAAACGATCCGGTTGTGGCCTGACATGGCAGACGATCCCCTGTTGCTGCGCCTGCCACCGACCCTGGTCGAGCACGGGTTTTATCTCGACAAATTGTTGAACCAGCAATTTTCGCGACCGTGGTCCGCCGTTTATCAACTGCGCGAGTTGTTTTTGGTCAGCGGTCCCGAGCGTCGGTTTGTCCGCAAGTTTCTCCGCAGCTACCGCAACTGGTGGCTGTTTCGCTGCAATCAGGCACAGCTGTGTGGGGACTTTATCGCGGTCGACATGTCGAGCCCACAGCCGCGGTTGCGTCCGGTGGTGGTCATCGAGCTCAAGCAGGGCCAGGACCTGCGCGTCGGCGGTGGTGGTGCCGGCAATCAATTTCAGCGCTCACCGGCTGCTGTTGCCACGCTCGTGACCCGTGGTGTGATCGATGCCCAGTCGCCGATCACACTTGTTTGCGGCGACCAGGACATTGTCCTCGCCTGGATCGCCAGCGGACGCCCGGCCTAGCCCCGGCCAAACAACATGTGCATGCATACACCGGCAGAGCTCCCCCAGCTCCCACAGTTCCGCCCATGGTGTGGCCATGGTTACCCGCGCTCCCGCGGGTGATCGGTGTTATCGAGAATCGCCGCACACCACACCGGCGGGATTTTTCGCTACCCTGGGACGGTCGCATATGACCCTGCTCGCCGCCCCGATCTTTCAAAAGTTCTCGACCCCCCACCTCGTGGCCATGGCACTGACCTTGCTGGTTCCGGTGGTGCTGTCGATCTGGGTGCGGCGGACCGGCAGCAAGGCGCCAACGCGGTTGATCGCACTATTTGCAACTGCACTGTTTATTGGTGCCCGCGTGTGGCACACCGCGATCTTGGCCCCGGACTTTCCGTGGACCGCCCTGTTGCCGCTACACCTGTGTGACATCGCCATGTTCGCGGTGATCATCGCCCTCCTCCGCGGCACTCGCCTGAGCTTTGACGTCGCCTATTTCTTTGGCCTGGCGGCCACCTTGCAGGGCGTGATCACCCCCAACATCCCGTTTGATTACCCGCATCCGCGGTTTTTTACGTTCTTCATTTGGCACTCTGGGATCGTCGCCTGCGACCTCTACATGGTGTGGGGGCTCAAAAAACGCCCGACAGTACGCACGTTGTGGGAGTGCTATGGCTGGCTGCATGTATACGCAATAACTGCCGGGCTCATCAACTACATGCTCGCCGCCAACTACGGGTATCTCAGCGAAAAGCCCACGGGGGGCTCGGTGATGGACCACTTTGGCGAGTGGCCCTATTACATCATTGGCCTCAGCCTGTTTGCCCTAACCGCATTTTGGATCTTTTACCTGCCGTTTGGGATTGGCAACCTGATTCGCAAGCTCCGCAAAAAGTCGGCCGCCCCCGGCGAGTGAGTGCACATACATTCTCTCGCCGAGGTCGAGCGTTGGCTCACCTATGGAGACCGGTCGTTGCTAACCGGGGTCGCAGGGCCCGTCGCAGTGGTTTTGAACCTGCCCGTCGAGCAGAAACTCGACAACCGCCGTCTGCACCTCGACGCCATCGACAGCCGAGCCGTGGGCACCGTTATCACCGTCGGGGGGTAGGTTGACGGGTGGGGCCAGGCCGTTGCCGGTGTCGACCTGTAACAGGGCGAGGTTTTCGATCGGATCGGTCGTTCCCGGCACGTCGTATACCGGATAGATCGGCGGGTCGACCATCTGCATGCCATAGCTGCGGGCCATCATCTCGGTCGCCAGGTTGGGCACCTGCGAGTCGCCGATCGACTCGACCAACAAAACGCCCTTTTGCGGCCCCGGGACGATCGGGTCCTCACCCCAAACCTGCTCGGCAAACGTCAGCGGGTCGGAAAAATCAAACACCGACTGATACAGCGAAAAGATGAACTCGCGTTCGACAGCATCGGGGTGGAAGGTCTTCCAGGCACTATTGACCTCGTTGAATGCGGTCGAGCGCCAGACCATCAACGAGTAGTTTGCCCCGCCGACCACGAGCACACCGCGGTGAAGGTTGGGCGCCATCCCGACAATCGTCCCGCCCATGATGCCGCCCTGCGAGCCGCCGAGGTAGAACACCTCCTCGCCCTCGGCGACAAGCCCCGCGAGTTCAGGCACGGTCTGGATATCGCTACCGGCCATCAGGTAGCCCAGGGTCGAGAAGTTGACCGACGACTGCAACAGCCGCTCCGGCAGGCTATAACCATTCTCAAAGTTCGATGTAATGACATCAAACACATTGGAGATGTCTTCGTTCGCCATGCCCCAAAAGTCGGTACCCGCCAAAATCACGCCGCCCGCACGCGCGGCCACGTGGCGGGTTTCTTCGGCGGTTCCCAAAAGTCCATGCCCATACACCGAAACCCGGGCCGGGACTCCGGCATCGACGACAACCTTGGGCACGGCAATGACAAATGGCGCCGACACGGTGCCGGAGCACTCAACATCGACACCGTTTGGCCGGTTGAGCAGCTCACCCGGGCCGGCATCGCCGGTCATGCAGTTGGGCACTTCAAACGTCCCGCGCAGCACATAGCGCACGGGACCTTCGAGGTCTTCTTCGACCGAGTCGACGGTGAAGCCCAAATCGCCCGACTCGACCATTGGCACAATGGCAGGCATCACCTGCCTGGCATCGCGTTGCAGTGGCTCCTGGGGAATGGTCGTAAAATCCCAGGCCAGCTGCAAATCGTCGCGGGCAATGCCAGCACTGTCGAGGGCGGTAAAGATGTCCTCGTAGCCGGGGCGCAGGGCCTCGAGTTGTGGGAGGTCGGTAGCAAGTCCGTCGCGCAGGGCCTCAAATAATGGTGCAGCTACAAGTGGTTGCCCATCCTTACCCTTGAGCCCGCGGATCGCCACGGCGTAGTGGTGGGCAAAGTCGAGGCGTTTCATCGGGCGGATAAACAGGGCTTCGCGGTCGGGGCCGGCCCCTTCTTGCATCGCCAGTGCATCGAGTTCGGCAAAAAACGGGATTCGCTCGCCGGTGTCGACATCGAGCAGGACAATCGGCGCATCGGCGGCCAGCGAGGCCCCGATATCGTCCCACCCGGGGACCGCGGCCGAGGTATCAAACCCGCCGGGCCAGGTCAGCCGGATCTGCGAGTTGGGTGAAAATCCTTCGAGGTGGTTGGTCAACTCTTCGGCGGCAAACGTCTGGTCTTGCAGGTTCTTGGGCAGCAACTCGGGGTTGTAGTCGAGTCGCAAACCCGTGGCCGAGCTCGCGTCTTCGCGTGTAAATACATTGGCTGGCCAGGGGTACATACATTGGCCAACACCGAGCGGGTGGCAACCCATCTCGATCGCCGGCCGGTCGACATCGACGCAATCGCCGGCGATACAGGCCTCGGACGGCCCACACATGACCTCCGCACAGGGGTCGCCACCGGTCTCAGACTCCGAGCCTGACCCGTCGGTGGTGGTTTCGCCGGTTTCGGTCTCACTCGGGCCCGCGGTCGTTTGGGTCCCCTCGCTGGTCTCCCCGGTTTCAGTGCCGGTGGCCTCGGTTTCGCCAGCCGGCCCCGTGCCGCAGCCAGCAAGCGCCACCGCGCTGCCCAAAATCAGTGTACACGCATCGTATTGAAGTTTCCGCATGGCTCGCTCCCCGGGGACAGTACGGCAAAATCCCAGGCGCGACTACCCGTGCTCGAGTGATACATGCCACTACAAATACAACGCGCACAACAAAGGGCCACCCGCGCAAAGACAGGTGGCCCAGCAAACCGGCGGGCGGGCTAGAGGCCTTCGAGCTTGACCAGGATTTCCTTCATGATCTCCGAGGTGCCGCCGCCAATGGTGATCAGGCGGACGTCGGTCCAGGCGCGGCTGATCGGGTATTCGGTTGTATAGCCAAACCCTCCGTACATCTGCATGCAGTCGTAGAGGACCTTTTGCGCGAGGTCACCGGCAAACAGCTTGGCCATGGTGATTTCCTTGGTCGCGCCAAACGGATCTTTGTTGACCTTGTCGGTGGCGTAGTAGGTCAGCCGCCGGGCGGCCTCGATCGCGGTGAGGTGCTCGACAAATTTGTGGCGCCACACCTGGAACTTGGAAATCGGACGGCCAAATGCCTTGCGGTCGCTGCCGTAGGCAATCGCCTCGCGCACGGCGAGCGCCATCCCGGCGACACAGCCCTGGGCGGCGACCAAACGCTCGCCCTGGAAGTTGGTCATGATGTGGTAAAACCCGTGGTTTTCCTCGCCGAGCAGATATCGCCGCGGCACCCGACAATCCTCAAAAAACAGCTCTGCCGTATCGGAGGCGAGGTTGCCGATTTTTTTGAGCTTGTTGCCGACGTGAAAACCCTTGACGTCGGTTGGAAACACCAACAGGGAAATCCCGCCGTAGCCGTCGTCACCTGTGCGAACAGCCAGGGTGATAAAATCTGCCCGGGTGCCGTTGGTGATCCACAACTTTTGCCCATTGATGATGTAATCGTCGCCATCGCGCTTCGCGGTCGTGCGAATGGCCGCGACATCCGAACCTCCGCCGGGCTCGCTCACACCTAAAGCGGCGATCTTGTCGCCGGCGATCGCCGGCTCCAAAAACTCGCGCTTGACCTCGTCACTACCGATTTCGCTGATGATGGGTGTCGCCATATCGGACTGCACCATCAGCGCCATGTTGAGCCCGGCGTTACGCGTGTGAATCAGCTCTTCGACGTAGCAGGTCGTGTACCACCAATCGAGTCCTAAACCGCCGAACTTCTCGTCGGCACGAATCCCCAACAGTCCAAGATCGCCGGCTTTTTTGAACACTTCGCGGGGGAAGATGCCAGCCTCGTCCCACTCGACCGAGTGCGGCGCTAAGCTCTTGGCGAACTCCCGCACAGTCTTGCGCAACGCGTTGTGCTCGTCGGTAAAAATCTCGTTGTCCTGCATCGTGATTCGGGAGGCTTCGGTCATTGAGCCCCTACGGTAGGCCCCGCCTAGGTTGCCCGTCAATCCGATTTGCAGGCCCGCGGGCAGGTCGAAAACCCCACCTATTTGCAGGCGTATTGATGTGCCATATTCGGGTCGGAGTTAGCCGATGCCACGCATTCCCATCCGCGACACCCATCTTTATTACAACGCAGCTGGCCCAAAAGACGCACCGGCGATTGTCATGAGTCACGGACTTTTATGGGACACGATGTTGTTCCATCGGCAGGTCGCAGCCCTGCGCGACCGCTACCGGGTGGTCTGCTTTGACCACCGCGGGCAGGGCCGCAGTGAGATCCCATCGACACGGTCGATTGCTATCGAGACACTCACCGAGGATGCGGTTGCGCTGATTGAGACGCTAAAGCTCGGTCCCTGTCACTTTGTCGGGTTGTCGATGGGGGGCTTTGTCGGCCTGCGGGTAGCGATTCGCCGGCCGGACCTGCTGCGTTCGTTGGTGTTGCTCGAAACCTCGGCCGATGCCGAGGGCCCCGCCCAGTTGCGTCGCTATCGGGTGCTCAACACCATCGCTCGCTACGTCGGCCTCGACCCCGTCGCCGACCAGGTCATGCCGATTATGTTTGGCCAAACCATGATCGCCGACCCGACCCGTCGGCGTGAACTGGCCTATTGGCGCGACCGGCTGTTGGCCAATGGGCAATCGATCTACCGGGCCGTCAATGGCGTGATTGAGCGCGAGCCTGTGTATGATCAACTTCACCGGATAAAATCGCCCACGCTCATCATCGTCGGCGAGGAGGACCGGGCCCTGCCACCCGAGCACTCGGTGCGTATGCACCAATCAATCGCGGGCTCCAAGCTCGTGCGGCTGCCGGCTGCCGGCCATACATCGACCATCGAACAACCAGCGGCCGTCAACCACGCGATGCTGGAGTTTTATGACTCGCTCGCGGAGGTCGACCACAGCCAGCCACAGCCCTCGGCCTAGCGCTGTTGGGCACGAAACTTGACCCTGAGATTGGCTGTAGCTTCAATCAGGACAGGTGCTAGGCCCCTGCCACGCGGGTTTGCGGAAGCTCGGCCCGCAGCAAATACGCCGGCATCGACCCGCGACCCTTGAGTGCGATCGGACCACGACTTTCGAGCAAAAACTCTCCGCGTAGCGCCTGATAGGTCGAGTCGGTCACCTGGATGGCATTGCGCATCCCGTGGGAGGTCATACGGCTGGCGACGTTGACAGTGTCGCCCCACAGGTCGTAGCAAAACTTGCTCTCACCGATCACGCCTGCGACCACCGGCCCGGTGTTCATGCCAATGCGAAATTCGATGCGTTTACCCGCGTCGGTTCGGAACTCGCGGCAGCGTTTTTGGATCGCCAGGGCCAGGCGGGCAACGGCCTGGGCATGATCGTCGCGGGCCAACGGCAGGCCACCGACAACCATGTATTCATCGCCCACTGTCTTGATTTTTTCGAGTCCGTGGCGCGAGGTCTCCTGGTCGAATGCCGAGAAAATCTCGTTGAGCAGGACCACCAAACGGGTCGGCGACATCCCGGCCGACAGCGAGGTGAAGTCGGCGATGTCGGCAAACATCACGGTTACCGAGGGGAAGCTATCGGCGATCACACCACCGCCCTGCTTGAGGCGGTCGGCGATTGGCCGCGGCAAGATGTTGAGCAACAGCCGCTCGGACTTCTCGCGTTCGCTCCGCAACTCTTGCAGGTACATCTGTTGCTGGTCGCGCAAACGCTTTTTCTCGAGCGAAGCCTGGATGCGGGCCCGTAGCAACACCGAGTCAAACGGTTTGGGCAGGTAGTCCTCGGCCCCCATCTCGATGCACTTGACCACGCTTTGCATCTCGTCGATCGACGAGATCACAATCACCGGAATCGCGGCGAGGGCGGGATCTGCCCGGATCCTCGCTAGCACCTCATAGCCGTCCATCTCCGGCATGACGATGTCGAGTAGGAGAATGTCGAACTCTTGACTACGCAACTTTTTGAGGGCCTGCGAACCATCCTCCGCAACCGTCACCCGATGGCCCTGCCGCTCGAGCAGGCGGGCGAGCTTGATGCGGTTGACGCGGTTGTCGTCGACCACCAAAACGTGTCCACTCTCAGTCATTCCGGCACACAACTCGTCAAGGTCTCAGCTCCAACTGAGCGGTTCGACCGCGATCGGGGTGGGGAGAAGACATGGCGCAGTGAACATATAACAGCTCACTTGTCCCCACGGAGATCCGAACATGCGGTAACAATTTCGCACCGCTGTGGCAAACTGCGACAGGGACAGCGCCCCGGAAAAAGGACGAGCAAGCGATGTGTGGAAGATTCACGCTCACAACCAAGTACGATGACATTAGCTCGTATGTGCAGGCGAGTTTGTTGCCGACTTTTCGCGAGCAATACCGCCCTAAGCACAACATTGCCCCGACCTCCGAGCACTGGATCGTGCACTGCGAACCCGACGGAGCCCGTGCGATCGTTCCTGGCCGTTGGGGCATGCCGAGCCCTTTCGGCCCGGCCAGCCGAGATCCCGTCGGGCACATCAACGCGCGCAGTGAAACCGTGGCCGCAAAACCGAGCTTTCGCGAGGCGTTTTGCACGGGTCGCTGCAGCATCCTGGCCGACGGCTTTTACGAGTGGTCGGGCAACGGCCGCCACCGCAAACCCCACTGGTTTCATCGCGCCGGCCGCAAGCCGCTAGTGTTCGCCGGTATCTACCGCGACGAGCTTGCTGCGGACACCGGCGTGGTGACGCGGCGGTTCACCATCTTGACCTGTGAAGCCAACCAAACCCTGGCGCCGTTTCACCAACGCATGCCCGTGATCCTCGGCCGCGACACCCTCGGAGACTGGCTGCGACCGGCCGCCGGCCGTGATCGCCACGCCCTGTGGTCGCAGTTGGGAGGGCTGCTGCGACCGGCCGCCGATGAGCTGTTGCAGGTGCGCGAGGTTTCGACACGGGTCAACAGCACCCGGTTTGACGACCCGGCCTGTCTAGAGCCCCCTGCCCCGCCTGCCCAACCGTCGCTGTTTTGAACCTCGACCGGCAATACTTGTATCAACAATCAACCCCAACTCCCGGAACCCGACAACGATGTGCAAAGCGCTTAAAATTATCGGCTGTGACCGCGCAGGTCGGGTATGCTCGCCCCTGTTGTGCTAACCACGCTCCTCCTCGCCGGCCTCGCCATCTCGACTCCACCCGGGCCACAACCCCCAGGCAATGTCAGCGAAACCGGCGAAAGCCCCGGGACGAGTGTATCCACAACAAAACCCGGTGCGTTTCGCGACTGGACCCGCAAAACCGGGATGGCGACGTTCGGCGGCACCATCGGCCTCCCACGGGGCATGACAACAATCGGCATTCGAGCCGCCGCCGGCTATTTTGTCGCCGACGGGCTGGAGATTGGCGGGGAGATTTCCGACACGATTTTGGTGTGGAACACAGCGCTCACCAGTCAGCTGATGGACCTCAACATGCGCGCGCCGACCCAGGCCATCCAGGTTGCCGCGACCCTTCGCTACGTCCCCCTGCGCCGCAGCGGATTTTCAGCCTACTTGCTCGCGGGCCTTGGCCCGACGTTTTTAGACAAGGGCGGCGGGGTGATTGCCCACGTGTTTTTAACGCCCGGAGCCCTCATCCGCCTAGGTGGCCGTGTCCACCTCAACCTCGGGTTTCGCTTTACCCAGCCATTTCCCGTGGCAACCTGCGAACAGGCGTTTTCCTCGGCCGTCGGCGCCAACGAGATCCCAGCCCATTCGTTTTGTGAATATGGGTTCGGCCCGGCTATCGGCGTAACGTTTGTGCTTGGGTAGGGGTCATCCGGTGGTTATCTCAGGTATCGAGCACTTCAGTCCCAATCGACAAAAAAATCCCAGTAGGTAGCGTTCATGAGCGACCCATGCTCACGCTCTCCGGGAACTGCGATCGCATTTATCGAGAAGGCATGCGGATCATCCAACCGCGCTTGTACATGCCACATGTATTTGGACCTGCCTAGCACCCATAAATTGTCATGTGGGTCTACAGCGATCGACCCCACCTCTTGCGCGTCGGGTAACGAAAAAACTTGAACGTGATTGTCGAGCGCCAGGTACAGGAGTCGCTCACCGTGTATGGAGTTCGCGGCGATCCAGCCCTCGCCAAAACTTGTAAATACAACACCTTGATGGTTGTCGTAGTCGAACGAGAGCGGAACGTCAGTGCTTGCCTCTGGGTCGCGAAAATACAATGGACCCGAAGCAAATCCACTCCACAACCCACCACGTGGGTCGATCGTAAGTGCAAGCGCTAACGGGGGGACCTCCTCGACCGGAGGACCAAGCTCGCGAACCTGTGAGCCAGACCGTGGATCAATGATGTAGCGATCTTGCGCCCGGCTTTGCATCCAAATTCGCTGGGAACGATCGGCTAGCATGACACGTGGCCCAAACCTGTCATCCCGCCACCCTTCGACAAGCTGGACATCGTGTTCGGTACCGTTCGACAGATCGAATCGAGCAAGAACAAGATTGAGGGGATCAGAAAAGTAGGCGACCCAGAGTTCAGGTTGTCCGACTTCGCAGGTGCCAGCGTCGAACGAACCGAATCGCCACACAGCAGTATGTGGGGCGAGCTCAGCGAACAAGCCCGATGGGACTGTCGCGCGCCAAAGTACGCACTCATCCGTACCGCTAGCGAGTGGCTCCCCACCCAGCTGCGCCGTGTCGATTTTTCCATCGAGGTTTTTATCCACACAGTCGGACTGCGAAGCCGCGACAAGAAAGACTTCCCCATCACCGCTGGGGTCCACGTCAGAAGTCACGACCGCAACGTAACGACCGCTTGGTGAAACGACCGCCGACATCGCGTGCGTTCCTGCGTCGAGAAGTGTGTACTCCGCCACGACTTGCTGTAACTCTGTATCAAAGCGAAGTAACGAGCGTTGCTCCTCGTCGGGAAACCACAAGGTAAACGGTGCGACCTTACGAAGCCCGGTTGCCCGTACCCGCTCGCAATTGGTAATTTCCATCCCCGTATCGGATTCCGTTTCGGGACCGCTGGTGCCATACCCACATGCCCCTGCTAGCAGCACCCAGGCAACGGCGAGTCTCACCGACGTACTCCAGAGCGGATCTGCAGACCAACTCGTCCGCGGATGTTCTCCCGCCGTCGAAACGATACGACGTAGCGACCTGGTTCGAGCTCAACTATCGACTGTTCGCCGATCCACATCGAAACTCTGAAGTTTGAGTCGCAGCCGCCATCACAACGCCCCATCGTGACGTAACCTTGGTTATCGTCTAATCCGTAGGTCGTCAGCGTAAACTCCCCTGCCGCATCCACGTCAAATGTGCGGCTAACCCATACTTCACCAAGATCCGAACCGAACGCGTCGTAGCTGCGACAATCCACCTCGAACGACTCTTGCCAACCCAATGAAAAAGCTGCGATATGTGGCTCCTTACAGTCGACCGGCAATAGGCGTGCAGCGAATGGCGAGCACTCAGCCATTTGCGAGTACTGCTCTACCAGCTCAGGCAAACTACTCCCCGTCGTTCGGAAAAATAGCTCATTTTGCTCAAATAAAGACACACCGTACTCCGAATGGAGAACGAGGTCGATAGCTGCAGCTGAGCCATAACGGGTCCATAGGAAATACATAAATTGTTGTGCCGCGGGACGTAGTGGCTCATCACTAAATTCCGAAAACCCCCCAACAAACTGTAGGCCCCGCTCGACCGTTTGAACGTCGATGGGTCCCGCACGTTGGCTGGTTGCATCAAAAAGGTGTGCAAGCCCCTCTTCGAGCATAGGGTGGCCGGGCTCCGGCGAGTACGCGAGCGTATTTCCCAGCGCATGAATGATCTCGTGATACGCCGGTAAAAACTTCGTATATACCGTCGTCTCGAACGTACAACCGTTCTGATTTTCCCCGCATGGACTCTCGCTTGGAAATACCGCCGGACTTAGAAACTCGATTTCTATCGGCCCGGGCGTTTCGGGAAACAGGGACGCAAGGTGGTCGATGAACGCATCGATTGCTCGCGGCGTCCCACCGCAGATGCGTGCCGGTTGGTCGGTCGCCAGCGTGACGTTCTCATTCTCAGCAAATACATCTACCGGGTCACGACAACCCATAAACTGCGCCGAGAAACCCAAACAACAAAAGGCCGCGCCCCATGACCCTACCCGTGCTGGCCTGTGCGATGTCTGATCCTGTGGCTCGCTGCAACGAATCCGTCGGTTTATCGCCATCAGGGCCCGGTTGCTCCGCGAGGGGGTCGCCGCCGCTCCTGAAACCACACGCGGTAGCTCGCCATCCGATCGCGCTGGGCCTGTGGTGCACGGCGGGTGCAGGTCTTCATTTCGTCGCTTCCTGATTTGGCCCCCCAGCGCACCTCCGGGCAGTCGTTGGGGTTATAGGCCATCTCTAGCGCCTCGGCGCGGTCGAGTAGGTCGCGCAGGGTCAGTTGCTGGTCGCTGCCGTCGCTGCGTTTGTATGTAAATGCATACTTTTCGTCGGCGGCCAGAGTTGCAAGCGAAGTGTCGAGCTTCTTGGCTAGGGCGGCGATTTGGCTGTCGCGTTTGGGACCCTCGGGGATCCCGAACACCTCGGGTTGGCGGCGGACCTTGTCGGCAAATCCGCGGACGATGTCGATCGCGATCAACAGCCGCAGGTCGCGTGCCGGTGTCGAGAAAGACTCCCACGGGCCGGTTGTCTCAAACAACTTGTAGCCTACCGGCATGTCGATCACGCGGCCGCTTTTTTTATGGTGATCGACCCCATTTTGGACGGACGTCACGCGTACTTTGGCGGCCTCGAACAGGGCGACAACCGCCTCGGTTTGGGCGACAAACGGGTCGCGCTGCCCGGGGGTAATCAAGTTTTCCATGCGGTCGTAAAATGCGGGTCCAGGCAACTCGGCATGGCCGGTCCACACGTCGCCGTAGTCGGGATGTGCAGCTATTTCGGCGTTGGTCAGCTGGCGAAATCCGTCGTCGCCACGCACCACCGGGCGAAAGTTTTTGAACCCGGCGCCGCCTAGGGCCGGGTCGGGATTCCACAAAAAGTTGCCCTCCCAAAAGCGTTTGCGGGTGATGCTGCCATCGGGCTGACCATCGACCGCCATCAACACGCCGGGGTGCTCGCCGTCGGGGTCGATAAGCTCAGTCAGTACCAAAATATGGCCGTAGGGGTCGGCGTAGACGGTCCCTGGGCGAAGTCCACGACGGTCGAGCCGGCTCGGGTAGAGATCGGTTTGATCGTCGTCGAGGGCCGTCCGCCCGTTACCTGTATGTACACCCCAGGCGAGGGTGCGCTTGAGGTATTTTTGTACAAGCCCGAGCTCACCTGGTTGTTTGTCGCTGCCGTCGACGACCCGGTCGTTGGTCTCTAGGTTGCCACAGCGCGGGGCCTTGCCGGGCGACCCCCGCGAGCAGCGGCGAAACCCGTAGGGCAGCCGGCGCTTCCACGCGTAGTAGGCCCGAAAAAAATAGGGTGTATCTGCACAGTCTGGCTTGAGGCGCAGGCCACCGTCCTTGACGGGCGCATCCTCGCCCCAGCCAAAGGCATTGTGCAGGAGGTTGCGCTCGGGCAACGAAGTGACCTCGTCGAGCCGGCGAAACGCGAGGTCCTGTTCGCGCTCGGCATGAAACAACTCGCGCACCCAGGCACTGTAGAGTGCTTCTTCGGCCCCCGACCAGTTGCGAGCGATCGGCCAGACGGCACCGTTTGCCGGCTGCGGCGGGGTGCCCACGCCCGAACCGCGACGCACCCGAATTTTTTGGCAGGTGAGCCCGGTCCCGCCGCGGCCAACAATCAATGTGTATACACCGGCTTCAGGGGTCAGCCGGGCAATCGTGGCCGACGGCACGCCTGGCCGGTAGGTCACGTTGATCGCGACATCGGCATCGGCTTTTTGCAGCCGCACGGCCAGGGGCGACTCGTCGCCTAGGGTCGCCGTGAGAATATTGAGGGGCTTGCCGGCAACCGGGCGGATAGGTGAGGTCAACACTCCGACGCCCTTGTCTCCCTGGCCTTCCGGGCATGTTCCCGCATCGGCTGGTTTGGGGTCGGGCCAACTGATCCGCGCCGGTTTGATCGCCGGTACGTCGGCGACCTGTTCGGACTCGACATCGTCTCCTGGGCGCGGTTCATCGGCCGGGGTACCTTGCTCGATGGGAGCCTCGCCGTCGTTAACTTCGCTGGCAGCGGCGGGCCGATTTGGGGCGACAGGCTTCGGGTCGCAGGCGACCACGCCGAAGCACAGCCCAGCAACGACGGCGAACCGCCGATACAATTGTATAGTCATATTCCCTGCCAGTCGGGGCCGGCCGCCGCAACCGGCCTGGGCAGTTGCTCGCGCGTGCCGTCGACGGTCCTGTCCCGGGAAATCGGCCATGGCCTCCTTCATACCCGCCCAGACCCGTGCCTGCCAATATCCCGGCAAATCACTGTCACCTAGGCGTCACATCCGACGCAGTCGATCACCTGTCAGCGCCTATGCTCGAAAACACCGCCCGGGCGCAATTCCCCAGGAAAATGCCCGAAGATCCGGCGATAACTCACCGCTCACCGACTCGCCGGGACCAACTTGAATGTTATCTCTCGCGGCATGAGGGTGTTGATCGCAGACAAGTTCTCCTCCCGTGGCCGCCAAACACTCGAGGTGCTCGCCCGCAAGGTCGAGTATCGACCCGAGCTGTCAGCCGACGAGCTCCCGGCCGCTGTCGCCGAGCTGGCGGCCGACATTCTCGTGGTCCGCTCGACCAAGGTCACCGCCGAATGCCTCGGAGCATGCGACTCGCTGTCGGTGGTCATCCGGGCCGGTGCCGGTGTCAATACCATCGACCTTGCGACCGCGAGTAAACGCGGGATCTTTGTCGCCAACTGCCCCGGCAAAAATGCGATCGCCGTGGCCGAGCTGACGCTTGGCCTGGTGTTGTCACTCGACCGCCGGATCGTCGATGCCACCGCGGAGCTGCGCCTGGGCACGTGGAATAAAAAACGCTACGGCAAATCCCGCGGGCTGCTCGGCCAACGTATGGGGCTCATCGGTTTTGGCATGATCGCCCGCGAGGTTGCGGCCCGGGCCCAGGCGTTTGGTGTCGAAGTCCAGGCCTATGCCCGCCGCGGCATCCCGGCCGAGGTTGCTGAGGAATATGGCGTGACGGTGGCGCCCGACATCGACACGGTGCTGCGCACCAACGACATCGTCAGCCTCCACGTCCCCTACAACGAAAGTACCCACCACCTGATCGGCGCCGAGCAATTGGCCATGATGCAGTCTGGGGCACTGCTCATCAACACCTCGCGCGGCGGGGTGATCGACGATGCGGCGCTGCACGATGCCGTGCGAGAGGGCCGGATTCGGGCCGGCCTCGATGTCTGTGAGGACGAGCCGAGCAGCTCACATTGCGAGTATGACAACGCGCTGTTCAAGCTACCCGGTGTATATGCAACACCACACATCGGCGCGTCGACAGCCCAGGCCGAGGCGGCAATTGGCGAGGAGGTTGTGCGGATCATTCGCGCCTACATCCTCGACGGTGTGGTGCCCAACACTGTCAACATCATGCAGGACCGGGTGGCTCGCTACAACCTCGTGGTCCGTCACCTCGACCGCGTGGGCGTGCTCGCCGGCGTGCTCGAGGCCCTGCGCGAGCAACGTGTGAATGTACAAGATATGCACAACATCGTGTTCGCCCGGGGCGAGGCCGCCTGTGCCACGATCACCCTGGAGCACGAACCGACGGCCGAGCTGTTGGCACGCCTGCGCAGCCAGGATTCGATCCTCGCCATTGGGCTGCGCACCGTCGGCTCGTCCTAAAGCCGACCCGCGAGACATTCGCCGAAACTCGCGTACACTGGCTGCCGTGACTGGACTTATTCTCGTCGGCCACGGCAGCCCCGACCCCGACTGGGCTGCACCTGTCGAAGCGGTTGCCACCAGCATCCGCAGGCAACAACCTCAAGTAGCTGTCGCCACCGCCTACCTCAGCGGCGGCGCCGAGTCGCTCGACCAAGCCCTCAAAACCCTCAGCGACGGCGGCGTGCACAAGGTTTCGGTTTTTGCCTGTTTACTGTCGGCCGGGGGCAAACACGTCAAACGCGACCTGCCCGAGCTGGTCGCCGGAGCCCAGAAACGGTGGCCATCCCTAGAGATCAAGTTGGTCCCCGGCGCTCTCGGGAGTGCGCCCAATGTCCTCGATGCGCTGGCGAGTGCGGCGGTATCTCAACTAGGGGCGACCTAGGTCGGACTTCGCTACTTCCGATCAAACCCCAGCATCATTGCATCTGCAACGGCCATGCCCTTGCGGACGCTGCCCTCGCGGCGAAAATGGAGGTAGTCGGTGCGGGCGAGCGGGGGGTCGGCCAGGCTCCAGTCGAGCATGCTGCCAAACCCGCCCATAAATGCGAGACCGTCCCAAAACCCACAGCCGTGGGCCGGGGCGAGCTCGCGTTGGATTTCGATGATGGCGTGTAGGCGGGGGCGTGGGTGCAGGGCACCGTCGCGGACCTCGGGAAAGTCGACGGGGGACAGCACAAGGCAGCTCGCAGACGGGGCTTCACTGCGCAATCGCTGCAGCACCTGGGCAAACTCCTCGCGGTAGCGCTCGAGCGGGATCTCAACCGGGTCATCGACGGCTTCATTAGTCCCATAGGACAGGACGATTAAGTCAGGTGCTCGTCGGGCCAGGGCCTGTTTCCACAGCTCGACATTCCACGTGAGGTGGTTGGCCGAGCGGGTACCATCGATCCCGAGGGTATCGAGCACAACCCCGGGCTTATCGGTCTCGAACACCGCGCCCAGCAGGCGTACTTCGCCATCGCCCTTGGGCCGGATTTCGAGCTCGTGATTGCCGGGTTTGAGTGTAATTACATCGGTTCCGAGGGCTATTTCGGGGTGGTCGGTCGCCAGGGTTTTGCGGCGCTTACCGTCGACCCACACGGCAAACTTTCCACCGTCGGGCTGGCGCACAAACTGCAACTCGATCGTTGTCACCGCGGCCGCCGAAGCCGACTTGTCGCGCCCGCGAATCCGAACCCAGTCGCGTCGACTCGAACTTGAAAAACTCACCCCTAAAAGCCCGTAGTGACCATCCTGGCGACCTTTTGAGGTTTGTGCATGTTCCTTGCGCCAGCCCTTGGAGCGCTCGGTCACCACGGCCTGATGCCGCGACCAGCGGGTGATCCTACCGAGTGGTAAAAACCCCGGGCCACCGTCGCCAAAGCGCTGCTGAAAATAACTGCGCAGGTAACCGGTGGCGAAGTCGGCGGCCGTGCCCGATGCGCCGTACATCAACATGCGCACACGTGTGCGCTTGCCCGCCTGCAACTCGCGTAGGGCGGTATAAAATGCTGCCAACGTATTTGTTGTAGCATCACCTTTTTGAGTTTCGCCGGGTTGTTGTGGCGAAACATGTTGTATCGGCACAAAATACCCCGGTAGGGGTTTGGCCCCGGGCTCGTCGCCGGCGTCGACGACGTGCTTAGACCCGGCCTCACCCTCGGACTTTTTGGCTTCGGCCTCGGCCTCGGGTTCGGCCTCGGGTACGGGGAGTTCCCTGGGCTCAACTGGCGGCAGTGGCCGCAAAACCGGGCCCATGGCGGCAAAGGCCGGATTGGCCGCCCGTTTTTTGCCCAACAAACTGACCCGGGCAGCCGCGTGGGCGGCGAGTGCCTCGGGCGTGTGCACCGGTGTGGTCGGTGACGGCTCGGGTGCCTGTTGTGGTGTTGGAGCTGGTGCTGGCGACGGTGCCGGCGTGGCGACAACCGGCGGGTGATCGACAACTTCGGGCGCGGGTGTGCCGGTCGGTTGGGCACAAGCGAGCACTGGACACACAGCCAGCGCCAGCAGGAGGCGGGCACGAGCCTGGCAAAACCGACCCCGTTTGAGCTGGGGATCGTACGCATGTCGCTGCGGCGACCACCCATGGCGATCTCCCAACTTACCGGCGATTCGCGCACGCAATCCCACCAAAAAGTTGTTACCCGAGGCCGGCGTTGCGTCAAGTTCACCCCGAATTTGCTGCGTGTATCGACATTGGCGGTCGTGTGCGCGCTCCTCCCAGCTCCCGCGAGTAGATCGTTGCGAGCAGTTGCGACACCACGCTCAATCGCTTGATTTTATGCGATATTTGAGGGCCACGCTCGGATTCTATTGAACATGCATCGATTCTGTCCGCCGTTTGCCTCGCTCAGCGCTGTGATCGTGTTGTGCTGCCCTAGCTGCTCGACCAAGGCCGATACCCGCAATCCGCAGCCTGTTGTTGCTCCCGCGGCGCAACCGGCTGCCCCGGCCAAACCGACATCGCCCGCGACCGAGCCGACGGCCACGAGCAAAACGCAACCCACTGCCGAGCCGACGGCCCAAACCCAACCCGAGCTGACCGAGGCCCAGCGCCTCGAGATCTTTCACGGCTCGATCGAGGATGCGGCCACCGAACACTTTTTGGGGGCGACCAAGGAACTCGAGGGCAAGCACTACCTCGCGTGCAACGAGAAAACCCTGCAGATTTTTGAACCCAAGTTTCGCAATTTGGGCGGGGGCTACATCGGCGTCGGCTCGGACCAGGCCTACCTGTTTATCGGCTGGATGCGTCCCGAGTTCGCGTGGCTTATCGACTACGACCCGAGTGTGGTCGCCATTCACTCGGTCTACCGCGCCCTGTTTGCCGCGGCCACGACCCCCGACGAGTTTTTGCAGATGTGGACCAAGGACGGGCGGCCGGCCGGTAAAGAGGCAATTGCGGAGGCCTTTGAAGACCCGGCTGTGATCAAGAAATTGCAGCGGTTGTACCTGGTCAACCGCGGCTGGATCCACCGCCGGCTGCGGGCCGTCAAAAAGCGGATGGTCAACGACGATGTCCCGACCTATCTCAACGACCAGAAGACCTATACTTACGTCCGCGAGTTTTTAGCCAATCGCAGGGCCCGGCCGATGCTGTCCAACCTACTCGAGGCCGACGGCGGACTGATGGGTATTGCCGAGGCCGCCCGCAAGATGAACGTCCCGATCCGGCTGTTGTACCTGTCGAATGCCGAGCAGTACTGGGATCGCTACTCGGATGCCTTTCGCCAAAATGTCGCAATCCTGCCATTTGACGCGCGCAGCATCGTCGCCCGCACCCTGCTGACGTGGGGGAAAAACCAAGACTATATCTACAACCTCCAGGCCGCCGATAACTTTATTAAGTGGCTGCAACACCCGGCGATCGCCAATGTCAACGATGTCGCGCACGAGCGCCCCAAGGTCGATCCAGAAGTGATTAACCACTTTGAGGTCACGACTCTGCCCGACGACTCGCCGGCTGCTCGGCGTGCGCGTGAGGCCGCGGCTGCCGGCGAGTAGATTGTATAGACATTATATTTTGTGTATAAGCATATTTATTAAAAATTGCGGCGGCGAACACCGGGCGCTCGCGGTCGGGTTCGACGGTCGATGTGGGCGCGCACCGGCCCTGGCGTTTGTGGGCGAGCGCGATTTTTCATGGCCCAAAACCGGTTTTTTTGAGGATCTACAGACATTTGCGGATCCCCCGTGACAGAAGCCGGGATACGGGCAACACTGGCGCCGGCACGCCGCCGGAGCCGATATGCAGCCAAGCCCCCCGCAAAAACCCGGTCTTCTCCCCGCGATCCCTCGACTGTTCACCGCCAAGGCCGAACCTGTCGCCGCCGAAGCCCCCACCGCGGACCCGCAGGGCGACCCCACAGCTGAAGACGACGATGTCGACGGCTTTACCACCAAACTCGGCCCGCGCCCGTTGACGATCGTCAGCGTCGACCTCGACGACCTCTCCTGCTACCACGCGATCCACGGGTTGCCTCCGCCCCCCGAGGAGAGCTTGGGCCTGGTGTTGGAGCGCTGCCTGCCGCGCTACCTCGAACTGTTTGACGAGCTTGATGTACGCGCAACTTTTTTTGTGATCGGCCGGGACCTCGAGCGCGACCTCAACGGCTCGGGCAAGGGGGCAAAGTTGCTGCAGCAAGCGCTTGCGGCTGGGCACGAACTCGGAAACCACAGCTATGCCCACGCCTACGACCTCACGGTCCGGCCCTCAGCTGAGATCTTTGACGACGTGTTGCGCTGCGACCAGCTACTACGGGCAATCGGTGCGGACCCCATTGGCTTTCGCGCACCGGGGTATACCCACGACCGCAACCTCCTAGACCAGGTCAGCGCACTCGGCTATCGCTACGATTCGTCGCGCCTGCCCTCGCCAATGTACTACCTCGCCAAACTCGGGGCGATCGCCTGGATGGCGACCAAGGGCCTCGAAACGGTTTCGCAAAAGCGCGGGTGGCAGAGTTTTATCGGGCCGTCGCAACCCCACTTCATGCCGGAGGTCGGGATGTGGGAGGTGCCGATCAGCGTGAGCCCCGGGCTGCGGCTGCCAATGGTCGGTACGTTTGTGCTTTCAGGGCCGGGTTCGCTCGCGGCCCAGGCCGCGGTCCGCCGGTTTTTGCACCTCGAGTTACACGGGATCGACCTCGCCGACCCGGGCTCCGACACCACGCCGGGCGATGGATTTGTGAAGGCGTTGCGCAAGCGCCAACCCGAGCTCAAGGTCCCGCTCAAGGTCCGGCTCGAACGGCTGCGCACCCTGCTGCTCGCCCGTGGCGGGTGCACCTCGATCGCGCGCGCCCACGGGTGGGCCGGTATCCCCACGCTCTAGTCGTACCGGTAATCAATCATTCGACCGCTCGCTGGCTGTAAGACCCGTCTAGGGCTTAGTTGTACAGGCAAACGACTCGGCCGGACCGTTTTGGGCTCGAAACTTCCTGCGGGTTCGTTGTACCAACAATCACGTTGGCGCGTCTGTCAGTCGATTTCGCCGACCTCTAGTAGCAGCGACTCCTCAGTGAGGTCGTGGATCCCGTCGTCGTCGACAAGCTCGTCACCGCTCTCATCGATGGAGACCAGGTGCGAATCGTGTGCCCCTTCGTCGTCGGCAAGTAGGTCTGAGAGGGCGATCCAACCGGTTTTGCCGTCGAAACACACGAGCATGCCCGCGCCCCGGCGGATGTCGACCTCGGTCAGGTAATGGGCCCCGTAGACCTCGCCTTCGTACTCGAAGTACCAACGCTTGGAGCTGGCGTGGCGGGTTGCGAGCTCCCGCATTTTTCGGACCTCGGCGGCATAGGCCTCACGCTCTTCAGGGTCCCACTCACCGTTGCCGTTGGCATCCCAGTGGGTCAGGATTCGGCACTTGGTCGACAGCGCCTCGCGGGCCTCGGCCTCGTGTTCGAGCTGTATGCGGAAGGCCTCGAGTTGTTCGGCCTCGGCCTCGTGCCCCTCGGCCCGCAACTTGGCCTGTTGCTCGCGCAGGCGGTCGAGCAGATGGGCCTCGCGCCAGCGCGAGGGCATGAGTCCGAGCCGGCACAGGATCCAAGGTGTAAATACACTGGTCCCGGGCACCGGCAACGCGGTGTTGGCCGCCGCGATCAAACCGGCGGGAAAGACTTTGACAAGGTCGAGTAGCTGGGCACGGATCGAGGCCTGCTCCTCGGCTGACAACTCGCGCTCACCCCGAACCCGGGCGACGATCAGGGTCATGGCCTCGCGGCTCTCTCGGAGCTCGCCGACGAGGTGTCCCCACTGTTGTTTGGCGATGTTGCGGGCTTTGTTCGACAGCCGTTTGAGCAGACTCGGCGGCCGCGAAATGACCTCGTACTCGACCTGAAGGGCCCGCAACTCAATGGTGTTGACGCCACCGCGGTCGAGCTCGTCGGCGACCAAGTCGAGCACACTGCGTGGTCGTGAAAGGCCCGCTGCCGGCGGCTCAAAAGCTGACGCGAGCGCCAACAGGTCGGGCTCGTCGTAAACTGATGACCCCTGCGCAGGCTTCCCGGGCTCGTCACGGTCCATCGCGTAAATTGTGTATCACGCGGACGCCACGTGTGGGTGAATTCCCGATGCGCGGTTTTACCGAGGGGCAACAACCGGCCGTTGTCGGCCGCAGTTTTCGGTACCCTGCCGGCGTGTCGGGGCAAACGACCGCGGTGACGGTTCGGGCGTCACAGATTCGCCGGGTGCTGCTTTTTGCAGTTGCGATACTTGCTGCCATTGGGTTTGCCGTCGAGTGGATCGAGTACCGCGCGCTCGAGCTCGACCCGGGGATCTTGGTCCCAACTTTTTCGCTGAGCTACGAGGGTAATGTGCCGACCTGGTTTGCCGCCTCACTGCTGCTTTGCTGCAGCTTGCTGTTGGCGGTTGTCGCCCACACAAGTCGCGCCCGGGTGCGCCACTGGTGGGGACTTTGCCTCGGGTTTGCCTATATCTCGATGGACGAGGCCGTTGGCGTGCACGAGGCCGCAAGCTCGTGGTTTGACACCGATGGCTGGCTCTACTACGGCTGGGTGATCCCCGGAACGGCGGTGGTACTCGCCCTCGCCGGCATCTACGGGAGGTTTGTTTGGGAGCTGCCGAGCGAGGTCAAAACCCAGGTGATCTGGGCGGGGGCCCTGTATGTCGGCGGGGCCCTGGCGATGGAGTTGCCGCTGGGCTACTGGGCCGCCGAGTATGGCTCGGACAACCTCGGCTACGCCCTGATCGACCTGGTCGAAGAGTCACTCGAGCTCGTCGGCGTGAGCCTGTTTATCGCCGCGTTGCTCGACTATTTGTCTATACAAAATGTTCAGATCCAGGTCGGGTTTGCCCGGCCACGGGCGTAGCGCAATCATTGCTCATGCATGATTTTGCCCCCGGTGTGGATGCCCTGGGGTCCCACGCCCCCGTGGCCGCCGGCCATTGCGTGTTTCTCCCAGCTGCAGGCGTCGGTCTGGTACCCTGCACCGGCCTATGAGTTTTTGCGCCCGTCGTCTCCTCGCTCCGTTTCTTACTGCGGCGGTCGCCGTGTTTGCGACCGCCTGCTCGCACACCTACCAGGTCGAGGGCAACCAAATCGCCCAACCTGTCGGCCAGACGCCACCGCAGATCTCGGTCCCGCTCTACGTCGTCCACGACATCAACAAGGTGCCGCCCGCCCTGCTCGCCACCGGCGAGGGGGCACGCGAGGTCGAGGTCCACGGGCTGCCGACGTTTTTGTCGCGCGATGTCAAAGCGAGCCTGCAGCGGCTGTTTACCCATGTCGATATCATCGCCCCGGGCACCACCCTGGGTGGGATCTACCTGTGGCTCGATGTGCAAATACACTGGATTCGGCTCGAGCGGCTGAGCGATGGCACGGTCCGGCCCATGATGAACTGGTCGATGACGATGTACGCCGCCGGTAAGACGGCCTATGTCTGGGCAAAAAATAGTACGGCCCAGGGCCCCAACCGCCCGAGTTCGGAGATCGACCTCGCGATCTCGCAGATGTTTACCGAGGCCCTCACCAAGATGCAGGCTTCGTACTCGCGTCAAGATGTGTACTCGCGCCTGCAACGGCTCGAGCAGAGCATCGCCCATGCGGCCGCGGTCCAAGCCGCATCAAACCCGCCCGGGCAACCGCAACCGGCACCCAACGTGCGCCAGCCCGCACCTGCCGCGCAACCCCAGCCCGCACCTCAACCTGCACCTCAACCTGCCCCGGCCGGACAACCGCAGCCCGCACCTGCCGTGCAGCCCCAACCTGCCCCGCGGTAGCAACAACACTCGGCTCGGCCGGTTTGTGTGACGGTCGCAACCCGTCGCTTTGCAGCGAGTGCACAGCTCCGGGCATGGCGCGTTTTGTCCAAGACTGCTAAGGTCGCGCCGCCCGATGTCCGTGTCCGAAGCCGCGCCCTCATCAGACCCTCCCATGCAACGCCGCCCGATTCGGGGGGCCTTGACCGCGTTGATCACCCCGATGCAGGGCAACAAGGTCGATGACGGTGCGCTCAAAGCCCATGTCGAGCGGCAGATCGCCGCTGGCATCCACGGTTTGGTGCCGTGTGGCACAACCGGTGAGTCGGCCACGTTGTCCCCGGCCGAGCAGCGCCATGTCATCAAGACCGTTGTCGAGGTCGCCAACGGCCGCGTGCCGATTGTCGCCGGTGCCGGTGCCAACAACACGGCCAAGGCGATCGAGCTGACCCGCGCGTGCACAGACCTGGGGGTCGACGCCACGCTGCAGGTCGTGCCCTACTACAACAAACCGACACAGGCCGGGCTGGTCGCCCACTTCACGGCCATTGCCGAGGCCAGTGACCTGCCGGTTGTGCTCTACAACGTCCCCGGACGCACGGGCAGCGACATGCGGGCCGATACCGTCGCGACCCTGGCCAAACACCCACAGATCATCGCCATTAAAGAAGCGACCGGCGATATGACCCGGGCGGTCGACATCCGCACCAGTTGCCCGGCTCCGTTTTCGCTGCTCAGCGGCGACGACTACACGATTCTCCCGTTTATGGCGGTGGGTGGCGACGGTGTGATTTCGGTGGTCTCCAACCTGATCCCCGCGACCGTCGCCCGACTTTGCGAAGCGGTATGGGCAGGCGACCTCGTACGCGCCCGCCGGCTGCACTCGCAACAACTCGACCTCACCAAGGCTTTGTTTTTGCAAAGCAACCCGATTCCAGTCAAAGCGGCTGCGGCTGCATTGGGGCTGTGTCGCGCCGATATCCGCCTGCCGATGTTGGCGATGGACACAACGTGCCAAGACTACCGCACCCTGTTGGCTGCTCTCGAACGCTCCGGTGCGACCGGATAACCCAGCAACTCCACGAGGCAAATCATGAGCTCCCGTCTCACTCCTGTCGTCATCGTCGGCGCCCGCGGGCGCATGGGTAAGGCCCTGATCGGCGAAGTTGTCAAAAGCGATACGCTCGTACTCGACGGCGCGGTCGACCGCTCGGGCGGTCCTGGCCGCGGTCAAGATGCGGGTACCCTTGCCGGCCTGCACCCAATTGGCGTGACCGTCACCGACAACCTGGCCCCGCGCCGCAACACGGTTGTCGTCGACTTCTCGTTGCCCGAGGCGACCCAAACCAATATCGAACGCTGCCGCGATGCCGGTGTGGCCCTCGTGCTTGGCACCACCGGTCTCGACAAGGAGTCGCTCGACCTGTTGCGCAGCGCTGCCAAGACAATCCCGATTGTCAGTGCTGCCAACTTCAGTGCCGGTATCACGCTGCTGACCCGTCTTGCCGGCCTGGCCGCACGGGCGCTCGGTGACGACTGGAACATCGAACTGTTTGAGCTACACCACCGTCACAAACGCGATGCGCCGTCGGGCACCGCCAAGCGGATCGCCAAACGCATCGCGCGGGCGATGGACCGCAACCCCGACGAGGTCATCGTCGCCGGTCGTGGCGGCAGCACCAACGAACCGCGCGGTGTCAAGGAGATTGGCCTGTCCTCGGCCCGCGGTGGCGACTCGGCCGGTGAACATACACTGATGTTCCTGACCGATGGCGAGCGCATCGAACTCACGCACCGCGCCGGTGACCGAACGATCTTCGCGCGCGGAGCACTGCGAGCGGCCCAATGGGTGGCCAGCCAACCCCCGGGCCTCTACGACATGAGCGACGTCCTCGGACTGTCGGCACTTTCGTAGCAGCAAATAAACACAGTTTGTCGGCCTCGGCGAAAGCGCGCGGCTGCTTTGGGCAAGCCTCGGTTGCACGGCAACACGGGCTAGACGCCCCGTCACCGCTCGAGACACACTCGCGTGGTGGCGACCAACGATTCGTACCAAACGACCTGGGATCAATATTGGGGTGACATCACCGCCCAAACCGGCGCAGCGCTGTGGGATGTGGCGCCCGACCATGCGGCGGCCCGCGATCTCAAAACCGTGCAAGCACACCTCGCAAACGACCGCCCACTTGTCGACCTAGGCTGTGGAAACGCCACTCAAACCTGGTTTTTTGGTCAGCATTTTGACCGGGTTGTCGGCGTCGATATCTCCCAGGTCGTGATCGATGCGGTGGCAGAAAAATCGACGATGGCCAATGTCAGCTTTCGCCAGCTCGACATTTTAGATGTAGATGCATGTCGTTCCCTGCACGCCGACATCGGCGATGCCCACGTGTACATCCGCGGGGTGATTCACCAGCTCAACCCCGATCACTGGCAACAGGCGATCGCCGGTGTGCAAACCCTGATTGGCCAAACCGGCACCGCACTCATCGTCGAGCTCGGGGGCAAGGCCCATCGCATGATGGCCCAGATTCAAACGCCGCCGCCCAAACTCGCCGAGGTCCTCGCCCACGGGATTCGACCCGCGGCGCTTGCCCCCGGTGACATCCAAAAACTGTTTGGCGACAACTTTGAGATTCTCGCCCATGGCGACACCGCGATGCACACCACCCAGCCGCTGCCCGATGGCAACCTCCTGCAAATCCCGGCGGAGTACTGGGCCGTGCGCCAGCGCAGCTAGCCGTTCGTCACTTGCGTTTGGAGGTCTCGAACGCGCGGCGCTGGCTGACAACTTCGAGACCGTACGACGGCAACAACTCACCGGTCAGCAGCTGCAGCTCGGTGAGTGATTGCAGGTAGTCGATCTGGGCCCGCAGGGAGTTGGCCATCGCCAGCTCCAACTCGTCCATCCGAAACATCACGTCGTAGCTGGTCGAGCGCCCAACCGAGTAGCGGGCGGTCTCGGCCTTGAGGTTTTCCTCGGCGAGCTCGACCGACGAGGCCGTGACCTCCATCCGTTTGCCGGCGTTTCGCAGGTTGCTCGACAGCCGAATCACCTGCCCCGAAATGTTTTGACGCATGGCCGAAAGGTTGGCCTCGGCCTTGTGAAGCTCGAGCAGGGCACGTTGGTGATTGGCCTTGGGCGTCCGGTTTTGGACATCCCAGGTCAGGTTGATCGAGCCGTCGACCTGAAAGTCGGCGAGCAGGCCGTTGGAAATATCGTCGTTGAAGAAGTTGCGAAACGCCTTGCCCCAGCTGCCCTTTTCGCCAGGATCGCCGGTGTCGGCATTCGGGGTGCTGTCGATACTACGGCCCTGGGGCGAAAAGCTTGCACGTACATCGAGCTGAACCAAACGTTGGTTGGCGGCGACATACTCATCGATCCGGCGCGAGGCAATCGCCAACTGCAGCTGGCGGATCTGCGGATTGGCCTTCATCGCCAACTCGATTTCGGCCTTGTGATCGATCGCCCGTGGCTTGAGGGCCTGGGGATCGGTCGCCGGCGAAAGCCCGAGCACATCCTGGCTGGCGAGGTCCTGGCCCATGAGCGTGCGCAGCGTGAGCGAGCGGTCGAGCAGGTTGTTTTCGGCCAGCAACAAATCGTTTTCACGTTGGGCCAGGGTCTGCTCGAGCGAGCGTCCGTCGATCGGCGAGCGCCGGCCCGCGGCGACCTCGGCCTGGGTGCGGGTGAGCTGCTCCTGGGCGAGCTCTAGGCTCCGGCGTTTGTTCTCGAGATCCCGTTGTGCATACAACAGTTCCCAGTAGGCAACCACGATGTCGCGCACCACGTTTTGCGCGGTGATCATCTGCTGGGCTTCGGTTTGCGTCTTGGCCAGGCGGGCGCGGTCGATATCGGCGCGGTTGACCTTGAGGCCAGCCCCCTTGAGCAGCGGATGGGTGAGTGTGAGGGTTGGCCGAGCCGTGTAGGTCGCCAACACGATCGAGCCGGCGGCCGGGTTGAAAAACGAGATCGGCTGGTCCCGAAGTTCCCGGGTGGCCGACATCGTCAGGTCGATGGTTCCACCGGTTTCGAGCCGGCGATTAAAGCCCACCGAGCCCCCGAGCGAACGTGCACCGGTGCTAATCGTAAACGCCGAACCGCGCTGCGGGAGTTTTTGGAAGCTACCGGTCAGGCTCGCCGAAACAAACACATCGTAGGCACCGATCGCAGCCATGATGTTGGCCTCGTTGATCGCCACATCGATGGCATTGGTCCGCAGGTCTAGGTTGTGCTCGAGGGCCTCTTGCAAGACCAAGCTGAGTTCGACCGCCTCGGTCTCGAACGGCGGAGGTTGCTCGCCACTGGAAAACTGCGGCATTTCGCCGGCGTCGATCGGACCGCTGTCAATCGGCCCGTCGCCGGCGGTGACTGGACCGGAGGACGATGGCCGCGGACGTGGCCGCGGACGCACGGGCGTTGGCGTGGGCGCTGTCCGTGGTGAACTCGACGGACGGGGAGTGGAGCTCGGCGAAGATGTTGTCGTTGGCGACGTTGGCTTGGCCGGTTGCGCGGGCTTAATCGGATCTTCGCGGATCGGAGCTCCGGTGGTGCGATCAAATCCCGGACTGAACACGGCCAAGTGGACAGCACAACCAAAGACAATGGCGGAGAGCGACGACACGGTCAGAACTGCAAATAACGCCGTGTGCAGCAGGGGTCAAGCGCTGAAATGTAAGCACAACGCGAAGCTCGTGTGTTTCACCGGGTGAAACGGGCCTCGCTCACGTCCGCCGGGCGAAACCCGAGATCAATCGGTTGTAGCCCACTGCCCCACTAGGTAGGCGGCACGTGGCCAAAATCTCGTGCATCGGGCAACTTGAGCGCCGACTCACGAACCAGCCTTCACGGCTTGACGATACAACAATCGCCCGTCAAGCGACTGCCTAGACGATCTGCTTGACCGCCCCGCGGCTGGTCCAGGCACCGAAACACCCGAGCACCCCACCGGCGATAAGCCAGTGCTCAGGCGCGATCAGGCCAACGGGCTCGACGGCGAACACACTTTCGAGCAGGCCGTCGACCTCGGGTCGATACATTGTATAAGCAATATTTGTCAGCCAATAAGCCAACCCCACGGCGGCGGCCGTGTGGACAAACCCGAGCACCATGTGTGGCCGGGCGAGAAACCGGCGCGTGGCCCCGAGCAGATGCATCACCACCAACTCGCGGCGCCGGGCAAACACCCGGTGGCGCAGCACACTCCACATCACCCCGAGACCGGAGAGCAGCGAAAAAATCGCGACCGCCAGGGCGACCCGTCGCAGTTGCTTGGGTGAGTCCCAGCCCTCGCCAACCTCGCTGCGGACCTCCCCCCACTCGGCCAACCGCGCCGACAGCCGATGGGCAACCTCGGGCTCGGTGCCGGGCCGCAGGTGGACGGCAAGCCGTGGCGCCCCGGCCTGCTCGACCAGTTCCGCACGGGCGACGGCCGGCAATTCTTGTACACGCAAGCGCAACGCGGCGACGATCCCCGGATCGATTTCGCGGTCGACCTCGACGGCGATCGGCGCGACCTGGGGCCGCAAAATCTCCTCCGGAGAGATCCCGGCGTTGTGCCAGGTTGTCACCACCAGCGACAGCGCGAGGGTGGTCAGCGCGAGCGGGAAAAACGTCAGAAGTTCGACACCCGGCCGGCGGATAAATCGACCCATGGCGACAAGCAAGCTCATGCCCGTACCTCCTTGGGGCCGACGGTTGGCATCTGGTCGAGCACCCGGTTGACCTCGGACACGGTTTGCCCGAAGTACGGTATTTGTTCGTGGATCAGGGTGCGGCTCTGGGCCGGCACCACCTGACAATCTTGTATACGCATCATCCTCCCGGCGCGAGCGTAGCCCATCACCAGCGGACTGCGGCTGGCCAAAATCACGGTGGTCCCGCGCTCGGCGAGGCGGGCAAACAGGTCGAGGACGGCGTGGGTGTAGCCGGCACCGAGCGACTCGGTTGGCTCATCGGCGAGTAAAATCGCCGGTTGCTGGGCGATCGCGCGGGCGATTGCCACCCGCTGGCACGCCTCCTGCGGGAGCTTGTCGACCCGGGTGTTGCCGAGGTCACCGAGCCCGACGAGTTCGAGCGCCATGCAGGCGCGGGCGTTGGCCTGCCGGCGAGAAGCCCCTTGGACCTCGACCGACAGCCGGACGTTGTGGGTCACCGAGGCGTCGGGGATAAGCATAAGGTCTTGAAACACCACGCCGATGTTGCGCCGGTAATACGGAAGGCTGCTGTCGGTGAGCCGATGCACCAACCGCCCGGCGACCGCGACCTTGCCACTGTCCGGGCGCTCGAGCGCGAGCAACAGACGCAGCAGCGTTGTCTTGCCGCTACCCGACGCCCCGCCGAGCAACACAAACTCGCCAGGATCGACCGAAAAACTCACATCGCGCAGCACCGGCCGACCGCCAAAGGACTTGGAAACCTTGGAAAACACAATGGTCGCGGGGACATCGGCGGCGGGCTTGGACATGGTCAATCCGGGGGCGGGAGGCAAACGTCGGCTCGAGAGAACCGTGCACGTCCCCGGTATCACGAGCGCCCACACGACGCTAAAAAGTGGCGGGTCAGCCGGGCGAAAACAGACTCGCGCACTGCCCGCAACAAATGCGTCCACATGGACCCGCCAGCGCCGGGAGCTCGCGGGGTTCGGTGTACCTGCAAATCTGCCAAACCAGTCCCGTCAGTCACGGCCGGTTTTACATGTACTTGCAAGCTTAAACGGGATCGGCGGCACAGCGAAACCCGAGGTCGGGTCGGCGCACAGCCGGGTCGAGCAAGACCCCACCGGTGGCCTGAATTTCGGTGCGATCGGTCGTCAAAAAGCTGCCGCCGCGGGCCCAATTGCCGGTGACATCGTCGATCGTCTCGCGGGTGTCGATCCACTCGGCGACGTTGCCCGCGAGATCGACCAACTCCCAGCGCCCGGTCCCGTCGTCGTAGTGACCGACCTTGCGGGTTGTCCGGGCGCCATCGCGGCGGTCAAACAATGGCTCGCCGAGGTCGAGCGCCGTTTTATATGCACGCACACATTCCTTGCCACAGGCGTTGAGGTGATGCCTGCTGGGGGTATCCTCGCCCCAGGGATAGGTCCGGTTTTGCAACCCCCCGCGGGCTGCCCAGGTCCACTCGTCGAAGGTCGGCAAGCGATAGCCCGCCGCCCGGCAGTAGCTCGCGGCCTGATCGTGGTTGATACAATTAACGGGGTGCTTGCGGTGGCGCCCACGGTTGCATGCACGGCTCAGCTGCTCGACCGCCGCCGGTGGTAGGTTGGGGTCGGCGGCCGTCGCCGAGGCCGCGGAACATGTATGTTCCTTGACACATGTTTTATAGGCGCCAACGGTGACCTCGGTGCGGTCGAGGCAAAAACTCTGGACGTTGTGGTAAAATCCGCGGTCGTCGTGGTAGCGCCCACCTTCGACCAACACCATGCCCTCGGGACAGGTGGTTTTGATGTGCTTGTCGTCGTAGTCACTTTGGGATTGCAACCCGACAACTTCAACCCGGACAAGGGCGGCACAGTGGTCGGGCGGGCCCGTGCGCGACTGGCCGGTACAGGCCCGTAGGTCCCCATCTCGACTGATATAGCCCTGGTCGCTGCGACTTTGGCCACCGGCACCCGCCCGGCCAAACTTTGCAGATGCACCGATTTTGGCACCGGCCAGTGAGTGGATGGCGAATGCCCCAACCGTGGCGGCCGTGACCACGTGGGTCGCCTCGTCGCAATTGCCTTCGAGATGATCGCGGGAAAACTCGATCTGACGACTGTCGTATTCGCCGAGTAGGGTCATGTCGAGCTGCAGGGCGCCGTAGCGTTCGACCGCCGACACCAGCTCGGCGGCACCGAGCGGCACCTTGGCATAGACCTCGTCTAAGTCGCGGATCGTCACCCGATCCGACTTGGGCTCGTATGGTGTCCACTTGTACTTTCCGCGCACCGAACAGGTCCGCAACACGTCCATCTCGCAACCGTGGTAACGGACCACAACCAAACGCCCGTCGCCCCGCTTGAACTGCGCCTCCATGCTCCCGCGTTGAATCCCGGGCCATTCGACCAGCAACGGTTTGTCCTGGGGGCCCGTCTGCGCACATCGGGCCTTGAGTTCGACTGCGAGGTGCTTGCCTGCCGCCCGCGCTGCATTGCCGCGCCGACATCCGCCCATACTCGTGGCCACCCAAGCGAGCGTGCCGATGGCCGCGGTGAGACCCACACCTCGGACCCAACAGTGCGCAGAGCGTGTGAACCAAGACCGGGACCTCGACATCGCGCGCGAGTATTCCACTAAAGCCCGGGTTCGTGGCAATTTGCTGCAGCGACTGGCCCTGAGCTGGCCCTGAGCTGGCCCCGCTCTGGCCCTGAGCTGGCCTTCACCGCCACCGACCGGCGGACTTGTTTACCGGCCTAACCCTCGTTTCGTGCTACATTAGAGGCATCCGTCGACGCGACGACGAAACCTGCCATGACCGGGCCAACGCGGGCGCAACCCAGTGAACTTCGCCGGTTGCGACGACAGATTGCACGCCTTTGCGATGACTTTTCCGGATATCTGATCTCCGGCGCCGACGCACGTGCTGTGCGCGCGACCAAGGGCTCGCCAACCTACGGCGAAATCACCGTGACGAGTTTGGCGAGGTTGCTCGAATACCTCGATCTCGGCCCCGACGATGTGTTTTACGACCTGGGCTCGGGCATTGGCAAAGTCGTGCTGCAGGTGGCCATGACCTGCGACATTCGCCGGGTGGTCGGCATCGAAATGGCCCACAGTCGCCACAGTGCCGCGGTCGACATCCTCACCCGGGCACGGGCCGCGGATCTTCTCAATGTGCGTGACTGTCGGCTCGAGCACGGCAACTTTCTCGATCGTCCGCTGGCCGATGCGACCGTGATCTACACCTGCTCCACTGCATTTTCCGAGACCTTCATGCGCAAGTTGTGCGACAAGCTCAGCGGGCTGCGCCCCGGATTGTTGCTGGTGAGTTCGCGGGCGTTGCTGACTGCCGGTCGTTTTGTCCAACGTGACCGCCTCCTCCTCGACATGAGCTGGAAACGGCGTTCTCCGCTGTACATCTATGAGCTAGAGGGTGACTAGGCGCGCGTGCTCGAGATCCGTGATTGACGAGACCGAAAGGCCATGTTTTTTTGAACATGTCCTGTGAGACTCAAATTAAATTCAAGCTGGCGAACGCCACCACGCCGCTGCCTGGTGGTGGCACTCGGGTCGGCGTTGTTGTGCGGCTGCTTTGTCGACAACGCTGCGCTGTATGCCACCGGCCCAGACCCGAGTTCGTCCTCGACATCCGGCGAGTCTGACACGTCGACGACCGCGACGACAACGGCGACAACGACCGCTGAAACTTCGACGTCGATGACCACCGATACAACCTCCGGCACCGCGACGTCATCGGGTGATTCGACCACGTCCGACTGTCCCCCAGACCAGCAAAACCTGTGGTTTTTAGATGCCGATATGGACGGCCATGGCGACCCCGATTCGGGCGAGCTTTTGTGCGGTCAACCGGCGGGCTATGTGACGATTGGCGACGACTGTGACGACAACGAACAATACGCCTATCCCGGTAACCGCGAGCTGTGTGACGGGATCGACAACGACTGCAATACCCTTGTCGACGAGTGGTCGGAGCTCAACGAAACCTGTGACGGTTGCACCCTGGCCAGCGCCGGCAACCGGTTTTATGCGTTTTGCGAAACGGCCCTGACCTGGACCGCGGCCCAGGTCGCCTGCCAAGATCGCGGCGGCGATCTGTTGGTCCTCGCAAGTGAAAGCGAAGAGACCCAACTCAGCGGCTACACCGAGGGCAACCCGGCGGGCTGGTGGATCGGACTGTCAGACCTCGCACTCGAAGGCGAGTTTGTCTGGGTCGATGGCAACCCGCCCGGGCACACGCGCTGGGCGTTGGCCGAGCCGACGGCGACGGAGTCGGAAAATTGTGTCGACCTGATCAACGGCGGGATCGTCGATGGCTGGTCCGATCGATCCTGCGAGCTCGAGCGGGCGTTTATTTGCGAAATCGCGGCTCCCTAATCGCGATTGAGCAACGGTCGCATCGGCAAGATCTCCACCCGCGGGGCGGTGTGGGCTCGAATTCAATTTGAATCTGACAGCCGCACATATTTCGCCCACCAACACACATCTGGCTATTTCAACATGTCTGTAGAGGAAACAATGTATCTACAGAAAACACTTGATTGTTCGGCGTCTGTAGACCTGGCCTTTCAAACAAAAGTAATATCCCGAGCATGGTTCGCTTTCGACTGTCCCTTACTGCCCTACTCGCAGTGCCAACCCTCGCCTGTGGTGGGAGTGGAGAAACCACCGACACCGATACCCAGTCGAGCGTTTCGATCACGCCGACGACACTGACGACGACCAGTCCGACCGACCCCACGGGCGAAACCGGAGAGACCGCCGAAACCGAGGGCACAGCCGGAACCGACCCCACCGGCTCGGGCTCGGAATCCGACTCGGATGATCCGACCGCCGGGCCGACAACCGAGGGCACCGAAACCGACCCCACCGATGCAACCAGCGACAGTGAAAGCGAGAGCGACACAGACCCGGACTGCGATCCGGCATCCTGTCCTGAAGGACAGTATTGTGGACCGTCGGGCATGTGCGAACCGGGGTGCGACGCCGACGACGACTGTCCGGGCATGTCGACCTGCGACCTCGATGCCAACCAGTGTGTCGGTTGCGGCGGTGACCAGGACTGCGCCCTCGGGACGGTGTGTGTGGGCGGCTCGTGTGAACCCGGGTGCAACGACCAACAACCGTGCCAGATGGGCTTTACCTGTTGCACCGGCACATGTGTCGATCCGCTGGTCGACCTCGACCACTGCGGCGGCTGTGACAACGCCTGCCCGGACCTCGACAACGCCGAAGACGTGTGTGTCGACGGCATGTGTGGACTCGGGATGTGCGACGACGGTTTTGGCAACTGCAATGGCAACATCGCCGACGGCTGCGAGACCAACGGCTCGTGTGCGTGCGAACCAGGTGAAATGCAAAGCTGCTACACCGGTCTGCCCAACACCGAAAACGTCGGCGAATGCCAGTCGGGCACCCAGGTGTGCAACGACGAGGGCACCGCGTTTGGCCCGTGTATGGGCGAAGTCCTGCCCGAGACCGAAGTCTGTGCCAACAACAAAGACGACAACTGCGACGGGGTCGTCGACGAAGATCCCGACCTCGACAACGACGGCTACACCGTGTGTGGCGGCGACTGTTGCGACCAAATCGGCGAGGCCTGTCAAAACCCCGAACTCGTCAACCCGGGTGCGTTTGAGGTCGGCGGCAACATGGTCGACGACGACTGCGACGGCGGAACCGACAACCCGCTGCCACTTTGCGACAACGGCATTGCCTCGAACACCGGCGACCCCCTGCAATACGCCCGGGCCATCGACCTTTGCCAGTTCACCAGCGAGAACGCCCAGGGCGAGGACCGTATTTGGGGTGTGATCACCGGCTCGCTCACCCTCGCCAACGGCAACGGCTCGCCCAACGCCAACTCGCGCTCGGTTCGCAACGGCTTTGGCAGCAACATTTCCAACCAGCTCGGCAGCCGACTCGCGGTGATTTCCTCGGGGCACGCGGCCGACGCCAACGACTCCAACCCCAACTTTGCGCAGTACCAAGACGGACAACAGCTCGGGACCTCGTCGGCTTTCCCGGCCGACTGGTTTTCGGCCAATAACAATCAGCTGCCCAATGCGCCAGGTTGTCCCGACGTTGCCGGCAACTCGGCCTTCGACCCGGTTCAGCTGCGCCTGCGAATTCGTGTGCCGACCAACGCCAACTCGTTTTCGGCCAAGATGTACTTTTTTAGCGCCGAGTATCCCGAGTACGTGTGTACCGCCTTCAACGACTTTTTTGTCACCCTCGTCGACTCGGCCGATCAGGACAACCCGGGCGACAAGAACATCGCGATCTACACCCAAGGCAACAACACCTACCCGGTAGGTGTCAACATTCTCAAGGCCGCCAACGGCCTGTTTACGCAGTGCTCGAACGGCCAGATCACCCAGTGTGGGGCCCCCTCGACCTACAACGGCTGCGAGGGAGTCAACGAGCTGATCGGCACCGGGTTTGATATCACCGGGTCCACGTTTTACTCGTGTAACTACAACGGTCGCCACGGCGGCGGGACGGGTTGGCTGACCATGAGTGGCAATGTCGTGCCCGGCGAGACCATGGAAATCCGGTTTACGATTTGGGACACCTCCGATGGTCTGTTTGACTCGACCGTTTTGCTCGACAGCTGGGAGTGGTCGGTCCAGGCGTCCGAGCCGGGTGTCACGCCTGGCTAACGCCGACGTCGGTCACAAAGCAAGGTCGCGCCCACCGGGCGCGATTTTTGTATGCGCATCTAAGATATAAAAGATCAGGGAATCTAAAGATCAGGTCGTTTGCACGTACACCAAGCGTGCCGACCGTCGCGGGCCCGTGAACACCTGCACATGCTTTCGCCGCCCCCGGGTTTGTGCGACAACCGAGCACGTGGCAGCCGACCTCTCGCTAACAGGTATCGACCTGGCAATCATCGCCTGCTACCTCGCGGGTTCGGTCGTCATCGGACTGTGGGCCAATCGCGTCACCACCGGCCTTCGCGGCTATCTGGTCGCCGGCCACAGCCTCGGCACGGCGCTGTCAGTGGCGACCATGACGGGCTCTGAGCTCGGTCTGATCACCGTGATGTACCAGGCCCAAAAGGGCTTTACCGGCGGGTTTGCTGCCCTTCACATCGGGGTGATCGCCGGCCTTGTCGCCCTGTTTGTCGGCCTGACGGGCCTCATTGTCGTGCCGCTTCGGCGGGCCGGGGTGATGACCATTCCCGAGTTTTATGAGCAACGGTTTGGTCGCAAAACCCGGGTGTTGGGCGGCACCCTGCTCGCCGTCGGAGGGCTGCTCAACATGGGCCTGTTTTTGCGGATAGGCTCGCAGTTTATCGTCGCCGTCAGCGGGCTCGACCCCAGTGGCGGCACCCTGCCGGCGATCATGACGGGGCTGTTGGTCCTGGTGCTGATCTACACGGTGTTGGGCGGGATGGTCTCGGTGGTGTTGACCGACTACATCCAGTTTGTCGTGCTCTCGGCGGGCCTGCTGCTCACGGTTTTCTTGCTGCTACAACAGTTTGGCCTCGACACCCTGTTTGCCACCGTCGACCACCACCTAGGCCCGGCCGGGCTCGACCCGACAATCGGCGAGGCCGGGTTTGGCCCGGGGTACATTTCGTGGATGGCGGTGCTCGGGCTCGTGAGCGTGGCGATTTGGCCAACAGCGGTCACACGCGCCCTTTGTGCCCGCGACGAGCAGGTTGTCAAAAACCAATACATCCTCAGCTCGATCGGATTTTTGGTGCGGTTTATGCTGCCGTGCCTGCTCGGGATCTGTGCATTTACATGGTTGTCGCAGGCCCCCGATACCACCCTGTTGACAAGCTCGGGCGGCGAGCTTGTGCCGGCGAGCTCCGGCGAGGTCGTCACCCACTTCCAGGTTGCCGGCGGCCGCATCCAAGAAAACATCGAGGCATTTCCCGCCATGCTGCCCGAGGTCTTACCCGTGGGCCTTTTGGGAATTGTATGTGCAGCGATGTTGGCGGCCCTGATGTCGACCCACGACAGCTACCTGTTGTGCTGGGCCTCGGTCATCGCCCACGACGTGATCGCCCCGGTGCGTGCCTCGCGTGGCCGCCCGCTCAGCGAACCTGGTCAGCTGTTACTCACGCGGGTGTTGATCGTCGCCGTCGGCCTGTGGGTGTTGATCTGGGGGGTGTTTTACAGCCCGAGCCAGGACGTGTGGGACTACATCGGGATCACCGGCGCGGTGTACTTTACGGGGGCGATTGCCGTGCTTTTAGGTGGGCTTTATTGGTCGCGAGCCAGTGCCACCGGTGCGGTCCTGGCCCTGCTCGCCGGACTGAGTGCGATCGTCGGCCTAGGCCCGGTCCAACGGGCCCTCGGATTTGTCGAGCCTATCCCCTCGTGGCAAGTCGGGCTCATCACCCTGGGGATCAGCGCGGTGGCGATGGCTGCCGGTTCGTTGCTGTTCCCCGACAAAAACGTTGGAGGTACAACAAAATGAGCCTGGCGGCCTGGCAATCACTGTGGACAGCCGTCCTTTATGGCGGGCTTGGCCTATTTGCCGTGGTGAGCGTGTATGTCGCAATCGCCGGGTTTTGGGATATTCGGCGCATGTTGTCTGCGCTCGCGGCCGAGGCCCGTGAATCCGGCGAGACCTCGGGGTCCGACCCAACGGATTAAGCCGACGCACGCGGGGTGTTCGCGACTCGTCGGGCCGGGCCGGGCCGACCGTTGGGCCGACCGTCGCTAGCGACCCGCCAATGCCCTGAATTGTGTCACGATGGCGATTTCTCACGCCTCACCTTGACGCCCTAGGGGGGGCGACCTATGCTCCGCCCCAACCTGTGCCAAATGCCCTTCATCGGCTATTTGGCCACGAAAAACCGCCCCCAAGGGAGTTTGCATGTTCGCCCGAAGCCTCGCCATGGCAGCCGCACTCGCGCTCGCCACCACCGCAGTTCCAGCCTGCGGTCCGAGTTCCCCCGACTCGACCGACCGCTGGGTGACCACCAGTAACACCAATGTCGACATCGATTGGGACAAGGTCGGCGAGGCCTACAAGCAAGCCGAAGGGCCCGAGGACTTTGAGCGCCGCGTCAACGAGATCTACGCCGGCGACGAAGTCATCAGTGTGTCGGTGGTCGACGAGGACGAAAAGACCCAGCTCGTAACTGGCTTTTTCGACAAAAACAAAGACGGCCAGGTGGCCGAAGATGAAAAGGCGTTTGTCATTACCCGCACGATCACGGCCGACGAAAAGGGCCAGTATCAGATGCAGGGCTACAACCACTACGCCTCGTACCGCTCGCCGATGTGGGACATCGCCAGCGGCATGATCCTCGGCTCGATGATCTCCCGTGCCTTTATGCCCGGCTATGTGCCGATGTACCGCACGGCCTATGTCACCTCGCCGGCACGTACCACCGCGCTTGCGAGCCATCGCAACAGCTACCGCAGCAAAAACCCGAGCAAGTTCCCCAACCACGCCAAGCGCTCGTCCTCGGGCCGCAGCTACGGGTCCAAGGGCCGCAGCTCGTTTAGCCGCAGCCGGTCGAGCAGCCGTAGCTCATTTGGTCGCGGCGGCGGAGGCTTTGGTGTCAAGCGCAAGGGCAAGCTCACCGTCGTTCGCCTGACGAGCTAACTAACGCCTTGGGCTCGGGCCGTTTGGGCCCGACACCAAACATGTAGTTACACCCGAATGCCCAGGCGTTCGGGTGCTGCTTTGTCCGCCCGTCCACCCGTCCACCCATCAAATGGCCCCACGTACCCCCATCAACTCGGTTGCCGACCTGCCGTTTGCCCGGCTCAACACCCACACGTTGTTGCACCTACATCCGGATCGCCGCGACCTCGACCTCGACAACTACGGGTTTGGCTACGGGTTTATCCCCGAGCTTGTGCTCCACGAAACGCAGGGCGACCGCCGGACATCGACGGTCACGGGTTGTCTACTACTGGCGCTACACAGCTACGAAGAAAGCCCCGAGGACGAGAGCGACATCGAGGTCGCGTTTTGGCTCGACGAGGATGAGTACTACGAAGACGAGGACCCCGACGACGCCGAGCTTGTGGTCCTTGCCCCGCTCACCCTGTTCTTACGCCGCCGGTTACCGGCCCTTGTCGCCGAATACACCGAGGTCTGCGGCGAGCCGCCCACGGCGGTGGTACTCGCCCTTTGCAACCCCCAGCGCACGGTCCTGCGCCGCCCCGAAGATCTTGTATCACCACCGATTCGCTACGCCCTAGGCGACGTCACCTCGTGGATGGAAAGCGATGAGCAGGGCGAAACCTGGGACCCAAATGCCCCGTTGCGGCTCAATGGCGAGCAGTGGCTGACCCTTCCGTAATCCCTCGAGCTATGCGATTAAAAAGCGCCCCATGAAACACGCGTACGGCCATATCACCGACACCCAACGCACCACCTACGCGGGGATGTACATCCTCAAAAAACTCGACCTCAAGCCCAAGGACGGCGGTGAGGTGATTCGCGTGATGGCCCCCGAAAATGGCTCGATCGAGCCGATTTTGGACTACTTGCAACTGCGCGGCTACGTCGAGGTCGACCGCAAAAATCGCTACCAGCTCACGCAGTCGGGCAAGGAATACATCGGCATGCTGATCGACGAGGCCGAGCGCATCATCGATGAGTTCGACGACGAAGATGTCGAGGACATGTTGGAGGAGCTCGCGGCCCGCAACATGGATGTGTTTCGCGTGCGGTTTTTGTGGGGCTGGTACCAGGGCGAGTTCGACGATGTCGTGCTGTTTCAACAGCGCAGGGGCTTTCCCGAGATCGAGCACTCCTGGCAGGAGTTCATCACCGACGACGCGTTTTACCAAAACCTCGCGCTCGAGTTGCAGACCCAGCAAAACGACTGAGCCAGTCCCGTGGCTGCGGCGGGCTTATGTGATGATACATCTAGAGATACACCTAGATAAGCCCGTCGCCGTGCCCGTCGCCGCGGACAACGAGCACCCGCGAGCATCCGTGCCCAGGCAACGACTTGTAGATACACCTAGATCAGGATATGCGCGAAAACTGTCCGACCGCCGAACAGTTGAGACCCGTGGGCGCGTATCCGCAATCACACGGGAGGTTGTTCATATCCCGATCGTTTGACAAATCCTGCTAACCTGTCTCACATGACAGGCTTACGGCTGACCTCGGTGGGACTTGTGTGCGCGGCGGTTGTCGCTTCGGGCTGCGGCGATGGCAATTCGGAAACCAGCGACTCGGAAACCATGGCCTCGAGTGGTCTCGCCACTGTCGGCACGACAACCGCGGGCCCCGAGACCGACACGCAATCCGATACGGATACCGATAGCTCCGGTGGCGAAACGGCCGGGGAAACGCTCGACACTAGCGAAACCTCGGACTCCGAAACGACCGACACGACCATGGACCCCACGACCATGGACCCAACGACCATGGACCCGACCACCATGGACCCGACCACCATGGACCCGACCACCATGGACCCGACCACCATGGACCCGACCGACCCGACCGACCCGACGTCGGACAGCGACTCCGACACCGGCGAGCCAGAGTGCGGAAACCTGCAGGTGACGTACCGCGACTTCATGCCACTACACGAGGATTTCGGCTGCCACATGTCCGGCAACTTCGGGCGCCCAGGCCTGGTGCTGCAAACCCTCGGCAACGACAACAAGCCGCAATACAACCCCAACCCGCCACCGCCGCCCCCGGGCTACAACGGCAGCGACCCGCAGATCACCAACGCCTCAACGTTTTCGCAGTGGTACAACACCGTCGACGGCGTCAACTTGGAGATCCAAGGAGAGCTCGAACTCACCGAAATCATGCCCGGGGTCTACAGCTTTGCCTCGGATGCGTTTTATCCGCTCACCGACATGGGGTTTGGCAACAACGTCGACCCCAACTGGGCCGGGCAGACCTATCCCGACCGCAACGGCGCGTTTACTTCGGAGATCCACACCAGCTTTATTTACCAGCCGGGCCAGGAGTTCACGTTTATCGGCGACGACGATGTCTGGGTGTTTATCGACGGCCAACTCGCCCTCGATTTAGGTGGCCTGCACCCGCCCGACCAGGACACCATCGTGCTCGACAGCCTGGGCCTGAACCCCGGCCAGAGCTATACCCTCGATGCGTTTCACGCCGAGCGCTGTGGCAGCGGTAGCAACTTCCGGATCGACACCTCGATCAACTGCTTTATCCCCGAGTAGCCGGCCACCCGGTCGCCTCGTGGAGAGCTTGCATGTCCATCGACACCAAAAGATCTGATCGGTGACGGCCGCCGACAGGCCTGACCAGGTCGGTTGGCTTTCCCAAAACCGGTCTGTCGCCACGATTCGCGGCGGGTCTCGGCACAGGTCTGAACAAACAGACCGGTTGTCAGCTTTTGCGACGTTCGGTGCTCGAGAGCGACCAGAAACCTGGTACCTTCCCCCCGAGTCGCATGACTGCGCAAGCAACTACCCAGCGAGACCTTTCCGGCCATGTGCTCGACGGCCGCTACGATCTTCTGCGCAAGATCGGTGAAGGTGCGATGGGTTCGGTGTATGCCGCCCGCCCCCACGAAGGTGGTAGCGAGGTTGCGATCAAAATCCTGCGACCCGACCTCGCCAAACAAGACCTGTTTGCCGCCCGGTTCGAACGCGAGGCGCAGGCCAGCTCGCGCCTGCAACACCCCAACGTCGTGCGCTCGTTGGAGTATGGCGAGATGCCCGACGGCGGGGCGTTCATGGTCATGCAACTAATGCGGGGCAAGGACCTCGTTCAAGTCCTCGAAGCCGAGCAGCAACTTCCGTGGCAGCGGGTGTGCAAAATCGGGGCAGAGGTCGCCGAAGCCCTCGTCGCCGCCCATGCGTCGGGTGTGATCCACCGCGATCTCAAACTCTCAAATGTCATGCTCGAGCCCCAACCCGACCGCAGCCTGCGGGCGATGGTGCTCGACTTCGGTCTCGCCAGTTGCTACGGCGCCGACCCAGACCAGCAAAAACTCACCCAGGCCGGATTTGTTGTTGGGACACCCGGGTATGTCGCGCCGGAGCTCCTCGCCGGTGGCGACTACGACGAGCGGGCCGATATCTACGCACTCGGTGTGGTGTTGTGGGAGTGCATCACCGGCGATCGGCTGTGGACCGCAGAATCGCCGATGCACACGTTGCTGCGGCAGCTCAAAGAAAAACCGCGTCCACTCCCGCACAACACCGAAGATTGCGCGCCGGAGCCGTTGCGAAAATACATCTACCGCATGCTCTCGCCCGAGGCCAACCGCCGGCCGCCTTCGGCCGAAGACGTGCGAGACACCTTGCTGGCCTATTTTGAAGGTCGGATCCCGGCCAATGCCGCTGCCACGTCTGGATCGATGCGTCGACCGGCGGGCTCGAGTGCGCGGATGCGGCGAGTTGCAAGTACATCGAGTTCGCGACATCGACGGGTCCCGACCGACTCGGGCTCACGCAAGGCATCTGCCTCGGGCTCGCGGGCGAGAGCCTCTGCTTCGGGCTCGCGTGCCCGGGCCTCGACTTCGGGTGCACGCACGCGGGCCTCCACTTCAAAAGCGGCGTCCCGCAGCGCCAATGCGACTTCGGGCTCGCGCTCCCAAACCCCTTCACGGTCGAGTTCGCAACGCAAACTCGGCTCCGATCTCCAGCAAAAATCAGTGACAGCATCAGCCACAGCCGAAGAAGATTTCGACGACCAAGCCACACGGATGTATCAATCCGTCACCGTTTCAGTCGACGAGCATGAACCGCTCAAACCCAACCGCCGGACCGTGTCCCGACGACATGCGCAGCCGCGCAAGCGCCCGCCAGCAGCCCTCAACGAGCGGATGCAACGCGAGCGCGAGGCCAGGCCGGCGTTTTCATTACCCGAGCCGCCGGTCCAGTCGTCCAACCTCCGGACCCTGTCGTTTGCCGCCCTAGGTGCGGTCGGGACCCTGTTGATTGTCCTGGTCATCCTCGGCGTGTTGTAAACCGGGGGTCTATTTGCACGCATTACACGCACTGTCTGCAACAGACAACGCGTGTCCAACTGCGCGCAAACTGCTGGAGGCGCAAGATTGGGCGTCGCCTGAGAAATCGATGTGAGGGCTTTTCGCTGACTCCGCGAGCAGGTACCGTGTCCGGGCCTTTTTGGCGTTATGAGTAAAGCTGATCAAAGTGGGGGAAACCCCGCAGCTACCGCCTCCCACAGCTCCGTCAAAGACCATGGCTTTGGCATGTTTGGCGGGGTGTTTACGCCGAGTATCCTGACGATTCTCGGCGTCATCATGTACCTGCGCTTTGGCGAGGTCGTCGGCAACACCGGCCTCGGTCAAGCCTGGCTCATCGTCATTGTCGCCCACCTCATCACCCTGGCGACAGGTCTTTCGATTTCCGCGATCGCCACCAACCGCACGGTCCGTGCCGGTGGCGCCTACTACATCATCAGTCGTTCGCTCGGTGCTCCCGCCGGCGCTGCCATCGGCGTCCCGCTGTTTTTGGCCCAAGCGATCAGCATCACGTTTTACATCGTCGGGTTTACCGAATCCCTGCGACCGATCCTCCCGCCCGAAGTCCAGTTCATGCCGGACTGGGCGCTCAGCTCGATCGTCCTGTGGTTACTGGCGCTGGTGACCTACAAAAGTGCCGACCTCGCCATCAAAGCCCAATATGTGGTGATGGGGTTTATCGGCATCTCGCTGATCTCCTTTTTTACCGGTTCGGCGCCGGACCAACCTGAGTCGATCACCTGGTGGCGCACAACCGATGAGGGTGGTGTTGGCTTTGGCCCGATGTTCGCCCTGTTTTTCCCGGCGGTCACCGGCATCATGGCGGGCGTCGGCATGTCCGGCGACCTCAAAAACCCGCGGCGGGCGTTGCCGTTGGGCACACTACTCGCAGTCGGGTGCGGATTTATCGTCTACATGGCGTTCCCCGTGTGGTTGGCCTACAACGCCACCCCCGAGCAAATGGTCGCCGAGACGGGGACCATCGTCGCAACGATTTCTTCGATCCCCGCCGCGTTTTATGCCGGAGTTTGGGGAGCGACGTTATCGAGTGCCCTGGGCAGCTTTTTGACGGCACCCCGCACCCTGCAGGCCCTCGCCTTTGACAAGCTCGTCCCCCAAATTTTCGCCCGCGGCTCGGGCCCCACCAACGAGCCCCGTGTCGGCATCGTCTTCACCCTCATACTCGCCCAAATCGGCGTGTTGCTCGGGGACCTCAGCGCGATCGCTCCGCTACTCACGATGTTCTTTTTGGCCACCTACGGGTTTACTAACCTCGCAAGCGGCCTCGAAAAGTGGGCCAGCAGCCCGAGTTTTCGCCCGACCTTTGCCGTCCCCGCGTGGATCAGCCTGGCCGGTGGTGCCGGCTGCTTCTACGTGATGAGCATTATCAACCTCCCGGCGATGATCGCCTCGTTTGTGTTGTGTTCGCTGATCTACATCGGTGTCCAGCGGCGCAACATGGAGGCCACCTGGGGCGACGCCCGCCACGGCATCTGGTCGGCACTGGTCCAGACCGCACTCAACCAACTTCGCCGGGCGGAGTTTCACCCCTCGAACTGGCGGCCCAACCTGCTCATCCTCGGTGGCGGCGGCAAAAAGCGCCTACACCTATTGGAGCTCGGCTCGGCGATTGTTCAAGACCGCGGGATTGTGACTTACATGTACTTGCTGCGCGGCAAGGTGGCCAAACTCGCCGCCGACCGCAACCGCGTGCGTGACGAGCTCGACCGCGCCCTGCAAAACCGGTTTCCCAATGTGTTTTGCCGGGTCGACATCGTCAATGACCTCTACCGCGGTGTCGTTGCGGTCGCCCAGTCCTACGGTGTTGGCAGTTTTGAGACCAACACCATCATGCTCGGTTGGCCGACCAACGCTGACAAGCAGCAGCGCTACCTCCAGATGCTACGCGACCTGGCAATTCTCGACCGTTCGCTGTTGTTGGTCCACTACGACCGCGAGCGCAAACTCGGTGCCGCGCGCAAAATCCAGATTTGGTGGGGTGGACTCCAGCACAACGGCGGCCTGATGCTGCTGCTCGCGTTCCTCATCACCGCCCACGTCAGGTGGCGCAAGGCCTCGGTCGAGATTGTCACCGTCGTCAACACCAAGGAGGAGCAGGTCAATGTCCGCAACACGATCAGCAAGGTCATTGTATCTGCACACTTAGAGGCCCAACCCTGTGTAATCCTCCGCGAAGATCGCAGTGTCCGCGACATCATGGAGGCCCAGAGCAAACACGTCGATCTCGCGATTGTCGGCATGCGCTTGCCTCCCCCCGACGAGCCGGCCAAGGACTTTTTCGACCGCATGAACGCCCTGCTTTCGGCGCTGCCGACCACCCTGTTGGTCCACAGTGCCCGCAACTTCCAGGGCGATCCCGTGCTGTTCGACGAAGACGACCAGGGCGGTGGCGAGCCGCCCAAGCCCAAACCCGAGCCTGAACCCGATGCCCCGTCCGTGTCGAGCGGTGGCGTTTCGGCGGCCGAGAGCATGACAGGGCTCCTCCCCGACCTGTCCGATGATGCATCTGGCATTCATAGCATGTACACCGATGGCTCCGGTGCATTCGCTCTCCCCGTGGTGCCCGACCAGGAGGACAGCGGCGAAAAACCGATACCGCCCGTGGGCGAAAGTTGAGCACACATGCGAAGTGACATGTCCGTTTAAACATGTCGCTTCACACACAACATAGAACTTCGCTACCCTTGGCCCATGGGTAGGCAATATGCGCGCATCCGGGTTCCAAAGCCGATCTTGGAACCCAAGTTTGAGCCCAAGCCCCAGGTCGAACACTCACACGAGTCGAGCGAGCACGAAACCTCTCCGGAGCACACCACCCAGCTGCTCGGCAATCAGCGCCTCGCCAACATCTACGCCCAGCCTACCCAGGGCTACGCCCGCTACGAAGCTGAGGCCGACCGGGTGGCTGCCAGCGCGGTCCAAAACCTCCGCACACCCGGGTCCAAAAAACGTGCACACACAATTAGTCCGATTCCCCGCGGGGTGCGGGCTCCCGGCTCGTTGACACTTGCCCAACTTCAGGGGGAGCTCGGTCGCGGTCGGGCCCAGGCTGTCGACTTCGGATTGCGCAGCGCCAAGTTTGGCGGGCAACCGCTCGACCGCACCGGACAACAGCTCGCCGAGTCGATCGGGGCCGATAGCTAGGGCATTCGGGTGCACACCGACTACCGCGCCGACAAGCTCAACCAACACCTGCGCTCACGGGCGTTCACCACCGGCAACAATGTGTTCTTTCGTTCTGGCTACTACCAGCCCAACAGCCAACGGGGCCAACAGCTCCTGGCCCACGAACTCACCCACACCGTCCAACAGCGCGGCCGCTCACAGGGGGTTATCCAGCGAAAAATCGGCTTTGAGTTTCAGACGGTCGGCCCCAAAAACCCCAAGGTCGTCCGCAGCTGCGAAAAGCAGGCCGGCGGCCCGGAGTACTACGACAAATTCAAAAAGCCCACCATCGACTCCCACACCAAACTCGCCGATTTTTTGAGCGAGCGCGATGACCCCGACGACATCAAACAAAACCAGCTCGGCAACGACTACTACTTCCAAAAAGACATCCTGATTGGCTACAACTGGCGTGATCACGGCAAGAGCCTCGGTTTCCCAATGCACCTGCAAGCTTTGAGGTCGACAAGGGCGACCTCGAAATTGTGTCGAGTGCATTCGACGAAACCCCGGAGGGGCGAAAGAAACTGATTGAGGAGATCACGGCGATTGTCAACTACCTCGTCGCCCTCCACCAAAGTCGCCAATCGGTCTGGATCAAGTTTTTCAAACATAAAGAGGGCAAGTTTACGGCCGGCGATCTCGAGGAGCATGAGGTGACCTTTGCGGAAGATGCCGGCGAGGTCGAAATGGGCGAGTGGGTCGCGATTCGCTGGCCCAAGCGTGCCAATTCCAATCCGTTGTCCTACGGTGCCGCCGTCCAGTCCACGGTTGGGATCACGTTTGAAAGCCTCGCCAGTTTGGTCGAAGCGCAAATCGAAAGCGGCCGCGAGAAGACCGGTTGGGCCATGCCCCAGATTCACGGCGACAAGGAAAAGAAGGTCTACCTCGCCCACAAATCACTGGCCAAACAACACGTCAAGGACGAGGTCGCCAAGGTCCAGTCGAACATCGATTCGTGGCTCGAATCGAACGTAAAAAACGAACAGGAAAAGTTGGTTCTCCGCGGCCTACTCCTACTATTAGGTGTACGCTTTGCCCATGGACGCATCATTCGCGTGATGACCGAAGGCGGCAAAAAGCGCAAGGAGCTGCTCAAGTCCTACAGCAAGGACTACGCGATTTTAATGAACCGAACCTCGCTGGCCGAGGTTTACAAGTACCTCAAATCAACGGTCAAATCGACTGCCGGTTACGAGGAGGTACTCAAAAACCCAGAGAACGTCTTTGGCTCTGACTACAAAAAAGACACAGCGTGGTTGCCGACAAAACAGTTCACAATTGGCGCCTACCTGCAGATGATCAAGGAAAACACCTCCGAGCCAGGTGTGACCGGCGATGCGGCGATGGGCATCCTCGACAGTGACAGCGAAGAGCTCAAGGACTACCACATGAAAACCGCCAGCGATGTCGGTGGTGGCTATGACGAAAGCGGTTCACGCGAGGGGCTTGTTGTCGAGCTGCGCCAACTCGGTACCAAGGGCGGTGTATCTGCACGTCACTGGGTGACCATGTGCGACTCGATGTTCAAGGCGCTCGTCTACCTCAACTCGGGCAAGAAGACCCTACTCGGCGACGTCGACACCAGCGTCAAGGATCCTGGCACCAAGAAAGTTGAAAGGGCTCCCAAGCCGCCCAAGGAACAGGAGGTGCCGAGCCTGCTACCCGGCATTCCGCTGTTGCCCATGCCACCGCCGCGGGGAGGAATGCAGGCGCCGCTGCCCGGAGGCATCGCCCCGGCCCCACTCCCGGGGGGCATTGTCCCGGCCCCAATACCCGAGTCTGCACCGCTTTTTCCCATGGGCGTGCGCCCGGCTCCGCTGCCCGAGAGCGTGCTCAAGGAGCAACGGCGAAAACGCGAAGAGAAATACAAAAGCGAGCCCAAGTACCCAAAGGTCAGCCGCAAGGTGTGGAACTCAGTCCTCGGCCTTCCCGACCGCCACCGCCCGGGCTATGCCCTGTTGCTCGAACAAGCGATCGAGCTCGAACTCGGTATGACGCTGCCCGAGGCACCCGAGCACCTCGTTATCAAGGCTATTGAGCTCATCAAAAAACGCTGGCGACTGTAACCTGACCGGGCCCTCAATCTCGATGTATAGGCAAACTTGAGGCCTGGTCTGCATATGCAACGCTGCCACCATAAAACCGCTGTGTTAGCGTCCGCCCATGCCAATCGCGCGCTGGTTTTGCAACCTTGCCCTGTGGGCGACGCCCCTATCTCTCGCCTCGACCGGATGTGGCGACGCTCCGGGCGAGCAAACCGACACCCAACCGGGGATCACCACCGCGACAACAACCACCACAAGTCCAGCCTCGGAAACGTCGGAGGCGACCACCGACGCAACGACCGATGCCAGTGGTTCGACCACGCAAACGCCGACAACCGGTGTACCCACAACGACTTCTGACCCGACCACAACCACCGCCGGCGAGACCGAGCAAACCACCGGCGAGCCGCTACCGTGCGACGACCGATTTGCCTTCGACCCCGACCCGCCCGGCACCGGCACCTTCCTCAAGGTACTCGTCAGCGACCCCGAGCCCCTGGTGTTTGTCGACCTGCAAGCCAGTGGCCCGGGGCAGGCGAGCATCATGTTTGACGATGTCGTCGCCAACAATCCCTTCACCTGGGCCTGGGACGTCACCTCGCTGGCCGAGGGGGTGTGGACGTTTACGTTCCTTGCCGGCGATCCCCAGCAAACCGTTGGTCAATGTCAGGTGTATGTGCATGATACCGGCGAGCCCCCGCCCCCACCCATGGGCGACTGCGAAGGGAAGGTCTGTGGCGACGACGATGGCAACGGCGGCTACTGCCAAACCTGTCCGATGGTCGGCGAGTGTTTAGACCCCCCCTCCCCCTACGGCCCATCACCCGACCAATCGCCGTGGGAATGCCTCGACAACGCGGGCTGCCACGAGGAGTCGGGCAACTGCACAATCTGGTGCCCGGGCGAGCCCTGCAACATGGAGGCCCACCCCGACGGCTGCCCCCAAGGCGTTGAATCGTGCTTTGTCTCGGCCAGCTACACCTCCTACGAGGAGGCCTGCAAAGCCTGTTGCGAAAGCCGCTTCCACGAACCGACCCAGGAGTACGCCTGTTGGGACGAGGCCCACAGCCTGTGCCGTTACCCGACCGACTGCGGGCTCCCGCTTTGGCCGTAACATCATTCCCAACCTGCCCACAAGTCCAGCTTTCACCCGTTGAATATTCAAGGTAACATTCTCCTGTGAGATCCCCTCGTAAGCGTGTCAATTTTCGACATCGAGTCCTGCTCCTCGGAATTTTAGCCAGCGGATGCAATAATTACTCTAGCCCCAACTTTGATGGCCCAGGTAACAAACCGCTCGTCTTGGGTTGGGTCGGGGCCGATCGAGTCGAAATCGAACTTGCTGCGGCGAACGGCCCGGTGATTGTATCTTCGCGCTCTGGAACTGGAACGGTTCTCGGCGGATGTACAGTCACGGGGAGCTACTCCTATAAATATACCCCCTCAAAACATGTTGAGAGAGATACATACCTGTTCAAGTCGAAACAGGAACTTCGAGCGTGGATCCCATTTGGTTATGGGCAGATCGTGCAAGGTATGAGCAACGAACAGTCGGTTGGAATTGCAATGGTCACCGCCGGTGTAAGTCGCCTAAAGGACTCCGCCGATCGAAATGCTGGCGATATTTACTATGATGATCTAAAGGGCCAATCGCTTTGTGATGAAGCTACTCATTACGTGAGTGCAATCTACATTGGGGCCTTCCGGATTTCGACCGTCCAAAGCGACACCGACAAAACTTCGTTTGAAAACTCTGTGTTTGGTGTTTCTGTCGAGAACACGGTCGAATACAAGATGATTAAGGAAGAAGGGTCATTTGCGGCATGTAAAGGAGGACAGTTCGCCGCAAATCTCTTCTCTCGCTCAGACGGAGCTCAACCGATCAGTCGATGCGACTACTCCCTGCGAATTGAGCTCACAAAGCTAAAAGGCGGCTCTCGTTCCGAGAGTCACGCTTCGCAAAAACAAAAGAGTCCCGTTGCGCCGCCCAGCCCACGCCGGAGGGTAACACTTCCCCCGAGGGCCAAAGCAGGGCAAGCGACTGCGGACAATCAGAGCCAACGATGGTGGTGCCTGTGTTACTCGGCTTGGATTAAGCATGCTCCGGGCCAAGCTCTGCAAACCCGTCCAAACACGACCTGTCGGAAGGACTTAAAGAAGTGTTCTTACCTCGAAGGCGTCGCTAGTAGTAGTGAAGGGGGACGACGAATCAAGGGAAATTCTCTCATCCGGAGTTGTACAAATGTCACCGGCCCCTTCCCGTGGTCATCGCTTGGACATCGGGATAAATGGGATGAGTCGTCGCTTCCGGGTAACTGGCAGCTACCCGGTGAGTGTGTCTTACCCTAGGCGGCGAATCTACCCGACCATCGGGGAAGCCCACCCCGACGGCTGCCCCCAGGGCGTTGAATCGTGCTTTGTCTCGGCCAGCTACAACTCCTACGAGGAGGCCTGCAAAGCCTGTTGCGAAAGTCGCTTCCACGAACCGACTCAGGAGTACGCCTGTTGGGACGAGGCCCACAGTCTGTGCCGCTACCCGACCGACTGCGGGCTCCCGCTTTGGCCCTAAACATCATTCCCAACCTGCCCACAAGTCCAGCTATGATCGGCCATAACTTCGAGGCCACAGGTGTGTATGCCAAATCATTCGACGACGTTCTTCGCCCTGGGCTTGCTTTTGGGACTGGGCCTTGTCGCCTGTGCACCGGCGAGCAAATCCGGCGGCTGCCAAAAAGACACCGACTGCAAGGGCGACCGGATCTGTGAGTACGGCACCTGTGCATCGCCCAAAAAAACATCGCCAAAAAAAATCTCTCCCGTGGGCGCAACACCAGCGTTGGCCCCGGCTCACCCCGTACCCGAGCCCACAACAACGCCGGTCGTCGGCGAAGTTAGTGGCAAACTCCCGCGGCCTCCCACGGTCACCGACCCGCCAAAGCCCGCCGAGCAACAATCCGTACTCCAGCCCGTCGCCGGCAAAAAAACCGAACTCAAGTTTCGCCCCGGTACGTCATCGGCCAAGGTCGAAGGGTCGATTGTGCGTGGCGAGACACACTGGGTCGAGTTTGTCGCCAACGCCGAGCAGGTCCTCAACGTCACGATTACTTCGCTCGAGGATAACCCAGTTTCGGTCTTTACGTTGTGACCCCCTACGGCTACCAGGACCGTCTCAACGAACAGGAGAACGTCGCCTTTGTCGACACCGAAGCCGACGAGCCCAAGCGCAAGCCCGCCGGAGTCGACCGCGAACGCACGAGTTTTCACGGACCCCTGCCGTTTGGCTCGAAGTCCGGAAAACTCAGTCGATATGCCATCGAAGTCGGGGCGACCCGGGGCAACGCCACCTACTCGATGACCGTGTCGATCACCACCAAGTAGGCGGCGAACCTACCCGACCATCGGGCAGGCCACCTGCATCTCCGAGATGTTGTTGTCCTCGACACACTCGTTGAGCTTGCCCATGTCCATCCCGTCGTCGTCGACCTTCACCCAAATCAGGCCGTCCGAGACGTCGGTGTCGATAAACAACTCGACCTGTTCCGAGGCACCGGCCGGAATCGCATTTTGGGTTTGCACGGTACCCAACAGCCCCAGGGTCTCTTCGTAAAACGAGACATTGACACCCGGACCGACCCCGAGGCAACCGATGTTGGCCACGCGGGCCGACAGCAACAGGTCGGGGCACGAGCCCGGTGCCGCCTGCAGGTCAAACGGCACAAGGTCAGGCGCGCAAAAACTCGTCGAGCCCTGGGTATTGCGCCGATAGCTGTTAAATGGATCGTCGATCGGCCACTGCCAACTGTTTTCCTCGACCACCGGTATCTGACCCAGGTTGCCGACATTGGTGATGTGATAGGAGTGTTGGTTCCACACCGGCCGGGTCGTCACCCAGTTGTCGAGGCTGTCTTGCAACACTTCGATGCCGGCGTCACGACCCCAGCTAATGTCATTGTTGGTTGCATAGACAATCTCTGCCTTGAAGTCACCATCGACGTCCGCGATCACCGGGTACTCGGTGCGCGTGCGTGAGGAGTTGTAGTCGCGAAACAGGACCTCACTATCGTCCATCACCCCATCGCAATTGGGACCTGGAGGGTCTTCCTGGCAATCTGGCTCAACCCCTGGGTAGATGCGAATATACTTCTCGTCGTTGTAGACAACCTCGTTGCGGCCATCACCGTCGAAGTCGAACACCGACGAGCCTGTCACCCGTGACGAGTCGTCCTCTACGGTCGCCTGCCACAAAAGCGAGAAGTCGGTGCCATCAAACTCGACAACGACATAGCGCGACGACCCGGCGGTCCCGATGTCGGGCTGACCGTCGCCGTTGAAGTCGGCAATATTGGGCGCACCACCGCGGTCCCCCCCACCCGGCATGTCGAACGTGTTGATGACCGTGCCATCCTGGCCATTGATCGCGTACATATTTCCACTGCGGACCAAAATCACCTCGGGTAAGCCATCGAGGTTAAAGTCGGCCACCCCGCAGCGACCGTCGCCGACGTTGGCCTCCCACAGAGGTGTCCCGCTAAAGTCGCCCCCCTGGACTGTCCCCGTAAATGTATATGCAGTATTCCCGCCGATCAGGTCAGGACTACCGTCGACGTTGATGTCGGCGATACACGAGATCGGCCCCTGTCCCTGGTGGCCAATGCCGTCGCTGCCTTCCCACAGCAGGGTGCCCGCCGAGTCGTAAACAGCGGCACCAAAGATAATCTCGGGATCGCCCTCACCATCCATGTTGGCAATCGCTGCCGCGCCACTGTTTTCGGACCGGACAAAGTTGTCTGAGCGCCACAGCGGCGTGCCATCGGAGTCGATCGCAATCAGGTATTTGCCCTCCCCCTGGACAACCACCTCCGGCAATCCGTCGCTGTCGATATCACCAACTGCAGGATTGGCGGTCCCATCGGACTCATACATGGTGTCGGTGACCGACCACAGCGGCTCACCGGTATCGCCACGCACGGCCCGAATCACACCGTTGCTACCAATCACCCCGGAGCGGTAGGTGTTGAACACAACATCGGGAATGCAGTTGTCATCTAAGTCGACAACCACCGGAATCGATGACACCTGAATGTTATTGGTGGCCTCAACGGGTTCGACGTGGTTCCAACTGTAGGCACACTGCCCGCCCATACAGGTTTCGGCGTTTTGGCAATCGCTGTCGTCGTTGCAGTTGACATTGTCGCGCTCACCCCAGGTAAACAGCGGCACCGGATCAAACACGTTTTGCGGCGGCACGTAGATACACGAAGCGTCGGCCTTCGACGGTACACACAACCCGAGCTGCGGGTCACAGACAAAGCCGTCGGCACACTGTTGCTGCTCGTCCTTGGTCGCGCATAACGTTTCGGTACAACTGTCGCCGGGCGTCACACACTCGTCCAAGTAACAAACATCCCCATCGCCACAGCAAATCCGGTCGGGACCGCAGGGTGGCACGCCACCGCAATCGGCCGCACACGCCCCTTCAAAGCACACCTGCTCGGCCGAGCAACACTCCACGCCACATGGCAACTCGTCGTCGACACAATTGGGCCCGGTCTCCGACTCGCTGGTCTCCGACATCGTGGTCGGGTCGGTGTCGCTTTCGGTCGGACCTGCGGTGGTTGTCTCCGAGTCGGACATCCCCTGGGTCTCGCCCCCACTTGGACTTGTGTCGCTCATCGACATGCCACCGGAGGTCTCGTTGTCGGTATCCGACATCGTCATCGGCGTCGTCGTCCCCAGGGTTGTTGCCCCATCCGTGGCAGTCGTCTGCTCACCACCGCCACAGGCAGCAAGCACCAACGCCATCGGCAGTGTCGACTTTAATTTTTTTAGATTTGCCATTGGTAAGCTCCACGCGAGAGTCAGATAGTACATGACCTAAAAATCATGTAGCTACGATTACCGTAGTCTCGTGCATGAGCTTGTTTCACCGAAATGTGAACCGGCGGTCTCACGCGCCAACCCGCTCACGAATGTGGCAGAGCAAACCCGAGCGTTCGCAGTACGCTCGCAAGCTGCGGGCCACCTGCAACCAATCGTTTGCCCAGCCACGGTGCCAACTTCGCCCACAGCTCCGTGCCAAGCCGGTAGTCGTGTGGTTGGTGACGCAGGTCGTAGGACCTACGTAGCACTTCAAAAGAATGTGTACGCACATGGGGCTTGAGGTGGGACAACGCGCGAACTTGAGTGTCGTCTTCGCGCAACGCACAGGTCGCTGCCAGGACACATGCACACACATCAATTGCCGTGCTGCCGGCCGGAATTTTTACGGTGTCGAGCACCGCGCGAGGCTGCGATTTCGCTAGGTCGTGGCGTGGGAGCCCAAAGTGCTCACACACCGCGGAAGCGACCATCGCGGTTGCGCGGAGCTTACTCGCCCGCGAGTAGCCGGCGACATGGGGACTGGCGAGCAACACCGGCCCCCCGGCACCGAGTGCCTCCCACGGCAAATTTGGCTCGCCCGGCCACACGTCGAGGATCAGACTTCGAGGGGGAGCCTCGGCAATCAGATTAGATGTACACACATCACCGCGACTGGTGTTGATAAGCTGCCCTGAAAAACCGAGGTGGGTATCCAACATGTGCCAGGTGGCATCACGACCTGTCCGGGTTAGTGGCACATGCAACGAAATTGTCGGACAGGCGGTGATCACCTCGCTGAGGCTGTAGAACTGCTCGCCCGGTAGACCTCCCGCGGTAGCCAGAGGCGGGTCGGACAACATGCAGCGTAGGCCAATCCCCCGCAGCGCATGCACCAATCGCCGACCGACCTGTCCAACCCCAACAACCCCCACCGGGCCATCTAGAGACCAAGCGCCAATGTGCACAGCCCACAACAGTGCGCTGACAACCCAATGCACGACCGCCGGGGCGTTACATCCAGGTGCATGCGCAAAGGTTATTTGTTGCTGTGCCAACCACTCGCGCTCGACATGGTCAAAACCTGCTGTAGCCGAGGCGACAAAGCGAACCTGCGAGCCGGCCAGCAGCTCGCGGCCCACGGCGGTGACGCTGCGAACCAACAATCCATCGGCACGGGTGTGCGCGAGTAGTTTGGCTGTGATCGCCTCGCTCGGCACAGGCACGACCTCCGCAACCGCACCGAGAGCGTTGGCGAGGTTGATGATCGCAGCATCGGCGACAATCCGTGGTTTGTGTGGCTGGGGCACAGGGGCACAATGGCGAACCGCAGGGCCGCGGTCAAGGACCACACCTTTCGCGTGGGCACTTGCCTGGCACCTGCGGCCTGGAGCATTGTTGAACATACAATAAACCCCGAACGAGCTCCTTCCCGTCCGGGGTCGAGCGAGCGACAACCGCTCATTGCGGAGTCGGTATGGTGGTGGCCACTTCGATCACAAATCGGTACTCGGCACCACGGGTCCCCTCGGAGAACAAGAAGAAGGTCTGGTCGTCGTATTCGCCGAGTGTGGCTTGATACATATCGGTAATTTCCGTGCCGTTTCCGGTGTAGACCAGAAACTCGCCATTGACCTCGTCGAGCTGTGGGGTGGCAACCGTAGCCGTGACCGTGCCACACGCGTTGCGTAGACGCAGTCCCATAAACCCGAGGATGTCGTCCGACCCCTGCGGGAAAAATCCCGGGACCGTATCTGCGATGCCTTGGAGTATGTCGGCAGTGATTTCGGCCTCTTGCCCAGGCACCTGCTCGAGCGTCGAAATCAAGTCATCAAGGCCCTCAATAATCGCCGACTCGACTTCAGCTCCGTTCCAAAAAACCGGGTCGTCTTCCATCACCGCCAGCGAGATTTCGATCTCTTCGCCGTGTTTGAGGTCATAGCGGATGAGGTTGGGCGACTTCGCGTCGGTACCATCGTCGAATTCCCATGTCTCGGCGTAGTTTTGAGCGGGCAAGGCTTGGAAAAACGCCCCGTTCGAGGGCCACCGTTGCGTGTAGCCAGAACCCTTCCACTGGGCCATGACATAAACTTCGTCGCCAACGTCATTCCACATCTCGTGGCTCGTCGAAAATGCATACATACCTGTGAGGTCGACCTCGACGTAACGCGTTTCGGGCTCACTAAAAAAGCACTCTTTGAACTGCGGGACGTAGTCAAAAACATCGGGGTCCGCCGCGGCCTCGAACGCCGGGAGATAAACCGCGCCGGCACAGGCGAGGGCAGGAAGCATACAGGAGAGGAGCCGGGACATGGCGTGGCGTTGCATCGTGGGGGTAGATGCAGGGTGCTGACGATGTGACAGGGCGCGACCGATTTTTTCTAGAATTTTTCTCCGACGCCTTGGCACTCCGTTGCTGCAAGCCGTCGCCAACAAAAAACGCGACCGCGCGGCATAGGACCGCTGCGATCGCGTTTGTCGAGGTTACCGTGCGCGTGTTGATCTAGCCGTCGGCACGCATCAACGTGGCCAGGGTTGCCTTTGCTCGCTCAAACCGTTTGCGCAACCGGGCCGCGTTGCGTTTGAGCTGTGGACCGTCGAGTGCCCCCTCGCCCTCGTGCACGATTTTGGCAATCTCGATCCACGACATCTTGCGGGCCACTCGCAACACCAAGATGTCCTGATCCACAGGTTCTAGCTTCAGCCGCATTCGCGCCAGTTTGTCCTTGACCTCGGTCTTCAAATAAATTGCCGTGGACGAGCGAAGCTTCGCAACCATCTGGTTGGCAACGCTGTCCGACAACGGCTTGGGGCGATGGCGAGACCCAGGCTTGCGCTGGAGCATCCGCAACCCATTGCGTGCAACCACATAGACCCAAGTCCGCAAGCTCGACTCCCAGCGAAACCCCGGCAACCCCCGCCATAGATGCTCAGAGAAAAGCGAGAACGCCTCGTTGGCGAGGTCTTCGTCGTGGGTTTTGGCCACCAAATACCCGAGCAGTTCCGGGCCATAAAGTTCGAGTGTCCGACGGGTAGCGAGGGCGAAGTCGTTTGCTGCGCAAGCAGCCCGAATATCTGCCTCACCACGCTCCTGTTCCGCCGTTGGCATACCGCGAGGCTAGCACCCATGCCCCACTCAGATCTATGGCATCGAACGGTAATCTCCACAAACTAGCCGTCTGCCCCCACCTCCGGACGTGCCATCCAAAGCGTTCCGCCAACGAAGTCATGGGACGGGCTAGCGCACTAGTTACCCCGTCTACCCGCGAACAGGCTGGCGAAGGACTGTCGAGTTTGTCGAGCGAAAAGGCCTTCGTGTACAGGCCGACGCATCTACAGCTACGAGAGACTCAGTCGAGCAACGGGTCGCAGATGTCGGCGACCTCAGAGTAGTGGTTTTCAAACGGCACGAGTCGGAGGCAGCCGATGCGGGTCAACTCGCGTGGAGGGAAAGGCGTTTGGACGGAGCCATCGGGCTGGCGTAGTCCGATCCGGTCGGTGAGGTCGACCCGGAGCTGACCGGTCTGTGGGTTCCAAATCTTGGCGGTGAAGTCGTCGCTGGCGGTGGCGAGCGAGGTACCGTCAGGCGAGAACGCGACATCGTGTACATCCCGGGTGTGGCCGACGAGCTCGGTGATCAACGTGTGCGAGTTCGCGTCCCAGACCCGAGCCGTGTGGTCCCAGCTGGCGGTGGCGATGCGGGAACCGTCGGGCGAGTAGGTCAGGTCCCAGACGGTTTTTTCGTGGCCTCGAAGGATGGCGACGGGCTCGCCTTTGTCGGCCGTCCAGACTCGGGAAGTTGTATCTGCACTGGCTGTGGCGATACGGGAACCATCGGGCGAGTAGGTCAGCGCGTAGACAGAACTCGCGTGGCCGCGAAGCGTTGTCATGAGTTCGCCGGAGTTCGCGTCCCAAATGCGTGCAGTTTGATCTTCGCTGGCTGTGGCGATCCGGGAGCCATCGGGGGAGTAAGCCACTGCCCAGACAGTGTGCTCGTGACCGCGCAACGTCGTGATTTGCTCACCGGAGGTAGCATCCCAAATACGTGCAGTGTGATCGAAGCCAGCGGTCGCGATACGGGTGCCGTCGGGTGAATAGACCAATGCATCGACGTGGTCTGTATGGCCTTGAAGGGTGGCAATGGGTTCGCCGGAGGCAGCATCCCAAATGCGTGCAGACTTGTCGAAACTGGCGGTGGCGAGGCGGGAACCGTCGGGCGAGTAGGCCAACGCGTAGACGAAGTCACTGTGGTCCCGTAAGGTGGCAATGGATTCGCCGGAGACGGCGTCCCAGATGCGTGCGGTCTCATCGAAACTGGCGGTAGCAATACGCGAGCCATCAGGCGAAAAAGCCAGCGAATAGACAGAGTGCTCGTGGCCTCGCAGGGTGCTGAGGAGTTCACCAGAAGTCGCATCCCAGATGCGTGCGGTTTGATCCCAACTGGAAGTGGCGATGCGAGACCCGTCGGGCGAGTACGTCAACTTGCGGATGGAGTTTTTATGGCCTGGGAGGGTGGCGACCAGGTCACCGGATGTCATATCCCAGACCCGAGCAGTCTCGTCGTAGCTGGCGGTGGCGATACGAGACCCGTCGGGCGAGTAGACCAGTGAGTACAGGGAGTGCTCGTGGCCTCGCAGGGTGGCGATGAGACGCCCGGAGAGACTGTCCCAAACCCGTGCAGTCTTGTCGTAGCTGGCGGTGGCGATGCGGGTGCCGTCGGGTGAGTAGGCCAGCGCGGCGATAGACTTCCCGTGACCCCGGAGCGCGACGATGAAGTCACCGGAGGCGGCATCCCAAATGCGTGCGGTGTAGTCACTACTCGCTGTGGTGACACGGGAACCGTCGGGCGAGTAGGCCAATGTGACGACAGTGCTCTCGTGCCCCTGGAGGGTGGCAATGGCGTGGCCGGAGGCTGCGTTCCAAATGCGCGCGGTGTGATCACTGCTGGCAGTAGCAATGCGGGAGCCGTCGGGCGAGTAGGCCACCGCAACGACATAGCCCTCATGACCTCGCAAACGCGTGATGAGGTCGCCAGAGGCAACGTCCCAGATGCGCGCGGTGTGATCGTCGCTGGCGGTGGCGATGCGCTTGCCGTCGGGCGAGAACGTCAGTGCGTAGATAGCGTCTTTGTGGCCTCGCAGGGTCGTGAGGAGGTGGCCTTTGGTGGCGTCCCAGATACGTGAGGAGTGGTCGGCACTGGCGGTGGCGATGCGCTTCCCGTCGGGCGAGTAGGCCAGCGCGACGACCGTGTCTGTATGACCTTGCAAGGTGGCGATCCGTCGTCCGGAAGCAGCGTCCCAGATACATGCGGTGCGATCGTTACTGGCAGTCGCAATGCGATCGCCATCGGGAGAGAACGCCACCGCCTTGATGTGGTCTGTGTGGCGAAGACTGGCGATGAGGGTGCCAAAACGAGTGTCCCAGACCCGCGCGGTGTGATCGTAGCTAGCAGTGGCGATGCGAGAGCCGTCGGGCGAGTAAGCAAGCCTAAAAACAGCGTCGTCATGGCCCTTGAGGGTGAGTGCGGGCCGGATGATTTCGGAGTCGGTTGCCAGCACGCGCTCGAGGGCGTCGGTCGCCTCCGGCGGCGCGTCGGTCCAGTCGGGCCCATACGCGCCGACTGCCAGGACTCCCAACTTCAAAGCCTCACCCTCGCGGTCCTCGGGGATCAACATCTTCGCCCGCAGGCCTCGCTGCACACTCAGGGAGCGTCGATTCTCGATCTTCTCCTGTTCGAGCTTGGCGATCATGTGTTTGAGCTCGGTCTCGCTGGCGAGGGCTCGGCCCTCGTTTTGCTTTGCGAGAGCTCGAGCGGTCTCTGCGGTCCGCCACTGGATCGCTGCGAGAATGCCGAGTAACGCCATCACAATCAGCCCACTTGCAAGGCCGGCGACGAGCGCCCGAAGGCGTGCCCGTTGCTCGCTGAGTTCAATCGATTCGAGCATTGCCCGCACGGACTCAAAGCGCTTGTTGCGATCGATATCGAGTGCCCGCTCGAGGACCTTTCGCAGCCAGCCCGGGATTTTTGTGTCTGTCGGAAAAGGCCGACGATTCCCGGCAATCACTGCGGAGCTGAGCTCAACGAAGTTGTTGCCCGCGAATGGCCGTCGTCCAAAAAGCGCCTCCCACAGCGTAACTGCCAGCGAGAATTCGTCGGTACGCTCGTCGGCGGGCAAGCCGAGAAACTGCTCAGGTGCCATGTACGCGGGCGTGCCGAGCAAAGCCCCGGCAGCGGTCATTTCGAGCGAAAGCAAATTGTTGTGCCGAGTGTTTTGGTCGGTGCGCTCGTCGGCCCGCGCCAAACCAAAGTCCATCACGCGCACGCGTCCATCGTCCCCCACCATGATGTTTGCCGGCTTGACGTCACGGTGCAGCAACCCCTCGGCATGGGCCGCCGCGAGTCCGCGTGCCGCCTGCTTGATAACTGTCAGGACCTGTCGCCATCGCGGCTGCTCGTCGGCGACCCACTGCTTCAGCGTTCGCCCAACCACAAATTCCATAGCGACCCACACCTTGCCCTGATGCGTGCCCACGTCGTGAACGGCGACAACATTGGGGTGAGCAAGCTTGGCCAGCGCCTGGGCCTCGCGGTACAGACGAGTGCGCGCAGCGTCGCTGTTATTGCCGCGAATGAGCTTGACCGCCACCTCTCGGTCAAGCTCCGGGTCGTAGGCGGCGTAGACCTCCCCCATATTGCCGGCGCCCACTGTGCGGAGGACCTTCAGGCGGCCGATCACACGTTCCGAGCCCAATCGCTGGCCAGCCGCTGTGAGCTCACGGGCGTCGAGCGTCGCGTCGTTGGCGATACTATCTCGCGGGGCGTCGAGCGTCACATCGTGCTCGATGCTGTCAGACGAGGCGACACGACTAGCCGAACTGCGTCCTTGGGGGGTGCAGTCCTTCGACACAGGCTCGCCGTTGTCTGGCTTCATCGAGGACTGCCCGAGTGTACCACCCAAACTCGCCCATCCGGGCCGACAGGCTCCAGAAAATTGAGGCACTTCGTGAAACAAAATTTTTCCGTACGTATGGCCATACCAAATCCAAGCTACACGGAACCTACGAACCGATGAAAGACTCCTCGCCGCAAATTTCCCCATCGGCATGGTTTTCAACGGCGGTCCAATCTTTGTACTCGGCTGCTCCTGGGTTTCCGGTAAAGACGGACCTAAAGCTGTACGGGCGTAGTCACAAAACAGGCCCGGGATACGTGAAACAATTATCTACACTTATAGTAGTCGCATGTGCATTCGAGCGTGCCAGTTCTCCGCTGAAACACCAACACTATCCAACACTGACACAGAGGACGAATCACAAGCAAGCTCCCTACTCGACCATCTACAACTATTGAAAATAAACAGGCGGTGACCGAAACGAGGCGGCGAAAGCCGGCCAGCAGGCTAGTCTTTGTAGACAGGTAAGAAGCCGGCCAGCAGGCTAGTCTTTGTAGACATTTTGTATGTTACTTAAGCCCTCGAATGTGGCAAACTCTTTCCCGCTAAGAGAGTAGAGGTACAGATGTCGGAAGAAGATCCAATTTTTGATGTTGCCATTCCCAGTGGCGAGTACACCATCCAGCACGTGGCCACAGGTCGATACCTTACCGCGAATGACGGCGAGCAGTCCTCGACATGTACACTTGCCCCAAGCGGCTTGCCGGGCCAGCGCTGGGCAATCAATTCACGGGGCCATTGCTGTCACTTTCGACTGTGGGATGGGGTAGGAAATCTCTACGCAATTCGCGTAGCGAAAGATGGGGGGTTGCACCTCCATGGAAGCGATCCCCTTTGGCTCATCATATTAAAAGGGAAGGGTTACTTTTTCTTGCAACCTGCCTCTGTCGGGTTGCAAGTAGTAGCTTCCGCTGACGATCGTAGAAAACTCTTGAAATGTAATGAGACATACGCACTACGAGAGGACTACTCGCCGCAGCTTTTTCGGGTTCAACGCGGGCTTTCCTTGAGCCGCGGTCTGTATTGGTTGCAGGGCTATTCCCCTGCGGAAGGCTACGTCCGCCACGAATGGGACGGACTCCAACTTTCCGGCAAAAAAAGTATATTCCGCCTAGAGCCGCAGGGAGACCTCTGTACAATTCATCCAAGTGCAGCCGACGTAAATTCTGAGCAAGGCCTCGCAGACACGCCGGACGGAGTCAGCGTACACGACTCATGCTACTGGAGAGTTTATGAGATACCCGACCAGCCAGGTACCTATTCCATCAAAACCCTGCGCCCCGGCTCCAACCACCTTAATTGTCTCCACGCGGAGGCACAATCGTCCGAGGTTCGCACGCGTGAGAGCTTCGATCCTGAGCTGTCGGCCTGGCGATTTGAGAAAGCCTGGCGTCGTGGTCTAAAATTTCATCAGTACATGCAACACACGCACTACGCGACGGCCAACCCGGTACCTTTTGGCGACTTGCCCGAAGTAACAGCTACAATGTGGGTATCCACGCGCTACGGCGGCTCCCCCTTCTCCTACGCGGTAGAAGGCTCAAGCAACGAGCTTATGGTTCATATCGATGTGGATATGAAAGAAGGAACAAAGGAGATTGTGGTCTACTCGCGAAACTACAAAGTTTTCGTGAAGGACTTGGCATCCATTCCGATAAACGACAACGAATGGCACTTCATTGCCATTACACGCAGTTCAAGCCAGAAGAAGTTCTGCCTTTGGATTGACGGCAACCTCATCGCAACCTCCTCGAACGTTTCTGCAAATCCTGTCCGCGGAGGAGGAACCCTCATGATTGGTCAGGAACAGGACCCCGATGGCTTTGAACGCCATGATTGCTTTCGTGGTTCGGTAAAAGAAGTCCGCATTCTCCGTCGCGCCCTGGGCGGGAGTGAGCTAGAGGCGTTGATGAACCGAACAGCTATCTGGCCACAGGACGATATCTGCTTTGAGGCTCATGAGGGTACAATGCAGGCAACGGATGACGATATCTGGCAACATCTCGAGTAGCGAAAGCCTGTGAGGGGTACACACTTATTGTGCACCCCACTACCCGTGCCTCCCTGATTGCGCCCGCCATCGCCCTGCCAGATGCCACGCCAAATTGGCCGGCATTTTGGCATATCTCAAGAGACATAAACTTCAAGAACCCACTGTAGTCAACCCTCGCGCCGAAGATTTCGCCGTGCTTGGCGTTTGCGATCGGCAGCCGAAGTCACCTACTGCAAACATCTCACCACCCCAAATCCTCGCACTGCAAACATCACCACCCCCGAATCCACTCAAAAAGCCCTCGCGCCGAAGATTTCGCCGTGGTTGGCGTTTGCGATGTGCAGCTGTAGTCACCTACTGCAAACATCTCAAACGTCAAGCACGGCGAAATCGGCAAGCGAGTTAGCCGAGGGGACCGGATACCAACCTCAACAAGCTACCGGTCATATCCGAGTACGTATACGGCTTGTTCAGCCCCTCAACTGTCAGCAACACCTGAAAGGTCGTTGGGTCGATCTTATAGGCAATGCTGGCCCCCTGGTCGACAATCCACACGTAGTCGTCGATATCGATGCTCACACCTACTGGGTTGCTACACCCCGGCAGGGTGATGCTGTCGTTGAGTAGCACGCCATTGGCGGCGTCGAACAGTGCCAACCGGCAGGAGTTATTGCCGACTACCCAGGCGTTGCCCTGGTGGTCAATCATCATCCCGCGGTGGTAGCCACCGCCACCTCCACTGTCGACAAACTGGTTTGTTTGGGTATCGAATCGGTAGACCTTGTCGCCGGCTCCGTTGTCGTAAACGGCCAGCCACGGGTCGCCATTTTGGTCGATACTCATGCCGTAGGGGTTGCCCGGTGGGACATGTTCTTCCCACCCGACGCCGTCGTTGTAGACCTGCACCAGTCGTCGACCCCCGCCGCGGGAAACAAACCAAAAATCGCCGTCGCGGTTGACTGCGCCACCGTAGGGTCGGGAGTCTGTGCCTGGGATCGTCACCTCATTGAGGATTTGCCCGGTCTGGCCGTTGTAGCGACGGACCTCGTAGGTCGACCCGCCGGCTCCGCGGTAGCCCACCCACACCCGGGGGTTGGGGACAGTGTTTTCGCAGGTCACCGGGTCGAGTTCGCCGCCCTCCCAGGCGACTGCCCGTGGCCCATACTCGTAACTCGCTGGAATTGAGCTGTACCACAGGACACACTCATCACTGCCCCATGGGAGGACATCGCCGTAGCCGGTCGAGGTTGTGATCACGCCGTCATTGTTCTTGTCGCTACAACGATCTTGAAACGAAGCCATCACCGCGACACCAGCCGAATCGCCGCGGTTGGCCACCAACATGTCGCCAAACTGGTTGACCGTGGTCCGCGAGGGCGACTGCGGGCTGTTGTCGGTGTTGTAGCGCCCCTCGATCACGCCCGTACGGGTATTGATTTTGGAAACGGTGCCAACCTCGGTGTTGGCGATCCAGATGTAGCTGAGGTCCTGCTCCATGCCATCGTTGTCGATACAATCTTCGGGGTTGTCGGGTACCTGCCCCAAGTCGAACTTAATCCCGGTGGTCCCGGTAGACGACGACGTGCTCCCGCTATCGGTGCCGGTTGGCCCGTCGGTCTCGGTCGCACCGCCCGACGACTCACTGCCGCCCGATGCGTCGCTTGCCATCGTCGCCGAAGCGAGCCCCGAGATCCCGGAGGCGCTGATTCCCATACTCTCGGAGTCCTCGCGCCCGTCACTGCCACACCCGGATGCTAGCAAGCAAAACCCGGCGAGCGTGCCGACAACCGGGGACCAAGCCATGTGTGCGGATACCATTGCGGGTGCAAGTATTCTGCAGCGCACCGTACATGTAAAGCACCCTACGAAAGCCACCGAATTACGGTGAAAATACAACAAACACCCACAGGTGTAGACACATCTTTTACACGTATGTCACGAATGTGAACTCAGCTTCACAGCCCATATGTGGACTACCTACGGATAGGAGGCGACCCAATCGACGGCATCGACATACCAGCCGGGCCGGGTGTGTTGCATCGTCTGCTGTTCATTGCTGGTCTGGTAGCTCACACCACTTGCATAGACAAATCTCAGGCTGAGCTGGCTGGTTCGCAGATGTGCCGGAATCGCGATGGCCAACTCCTCCCACCCGTCGTTGGTGCCGACAAACCCCGGGCGTTGATGCGCGTAGAATCCATCGGCATTGACGCACTCGTAAAACGCCCCCATGTCCGGATTGATGGCGATGGTCCCGGGGTAGTTCACCCCCGGCGCCGCTTCCCACGATTCCCCGCCATCGCCGGAAAACTCGATAAGCCCGCCGTCGTACCAGGTTTGGCCGTTCCAATCGCCCGACCAAAAGTCGTAGTAGTGGCGCACGACCACGTAGACATCGGACTCGCTTGCACATGCACTCAAGTCGTAGTTGGGCGACTTGAGGAAGGCCCGTTGGCACGAGATGTAATTGTCGTCGAGGTTGGTCGCCCAACAGCTACCGCCGTCAAAACACGCACCCGGTCCGGAGCTCGGGACACCGTGCTCCCAGTGGTCGAAGGTCCAGTTGGCACTCGCCCCGTCCATCTTGTCGTGGGTCCACCCGCCGATCGTATCGAGCGCATCGCTGGCGGTCATCAGTGCATTCGCGCACGCCGGAGCCGGCCCAGTGGTCTCACCCGCGGTCGTCGGATCGTCCGAAGTGGTCGGCTCATCGGTGGTTGTCGACTCGGTCGGGTCATCGGTCGTCGGTTCGCCAGTGGTCGGGTCTGTCCCTCCTGTGGTTGGGTCGTCACTCCCACCAGAACCATCGTCTTCGGTGGCCTCAGAAGTTGGTTCTCCACCCGAACTGCTGGCAGTTGGTTGGTAGCCGGTGATCTGGCTTGCGTTCGAAGCCGATGTCGACGAGCCGCTTGCACAGCCGGTCACCACAACGCCAGCAAGACACGCCCAGGTCGCTAATAAATCCCGTGTAAACACACGCATGTAAGCCATCCTCGGCGCAGGTTACCACGACTCGCTCGGCACCGGTCAATGCCCACTTGAACATGTATGGTCACAGGCACGTGCGTACTGTTACCGATGTATGAGCAACTTTTACTGGGCGAGGGCCGCCAGCCCGTTGGTACATGTGCGATTGTACCCCACGCGTAGACGTGCTCGCTTCTGGCCCATGCGCGATTGTAGCGATATCCATTAATTTGAAACACGGTTATCGTGATCCCCGCACTTCGGTTTGCTTGCGACCTTGGTGCAGGAGGATCGTCCCATGTCAGTCGCCCTCAACCGCCGGAGATTTTTACTCGGGCTCTGTGGCCTCGCGGCCGCGCCAATGGGTTTGACCATCCATCGCTCACGTGCAGCGGGTGGTGACACTGCCCGCCGCCTGATCATCTTTTTTTCACCCAACGGCACCGTCCACCAGTTTTGGCGCCCCGAGGGTGGTGGCAGCGATTTTTCGTTCCCAGTCGGATCGATCCTCGAGCCGCTCACCGCCATCAAGGACGATCTAATTGTCGTCGACGGGCTCAACTTTTTTCAGGCCGACAACCACGAGGGTGGCATGGCGGCCATGTTGACCGCCGGCGGCACCCCGGGCTCGGAATCGGGGGGGATGTCGCTCGACCAGTACGTCGCCGCCAACCTAGGCGCGCAAACCCAGTTCAAGTCGCTCGAGTACGGCGTGCAGACAAGCCCCTGGGGCGGCAACATCCAAACCCGCATGAGCTACTCGGCGCCCGGGCAGTTTGTCACCCCCGACGACAGCCCGACCAGCATGTTTCAGCGGATGTTTGGCGACCTGTTGGGCGGCGAGGATGCAGCCCTCAAACTCCGCGCTCGCCGGCAGCGGGTGGTCGACCTCCTGACCGAAGAGACAACTGAACTTCGCGGCCGCCTCGACAACGCCGAGAAACACAAACTCGATGCCCACCTAGAGGCCCTCGCGGCCGTCGAAAACAGCCTGCAAAACGGTGGCACCTGTGATGTCCCGGTCGCGCCGATGGACCTCAACCCGGCGCTCGATGAGAACTTCCCGGCGATCACCAAATCCCAGCTCGACCTCATGATGCTCGGCCTCGAGTGCGACATGACGCGGGTTGCCTCGATCCAACTCTCGCACACGGTCTCGCCGACCGTGATGTCGTGGGCCGGCACCAGCCAGGGCCACCACACGCTGTCGCATACCGACGACAACAACACCCAACTGCTGTCGGAGTTTGTCGCCTGTGAGCGCTGGTGTGCCGAGCAGTTTGCCTACCTCGTCGAAGCCCTCAAGGCCCGGCCCGAACCCGACGGTGAGGGCACCATGCTCGACAACTCGATCGTGTTGTGGGCCAAGGAGATGGGCGATGCCCGGGCCCATGTATGTACAGATGTTCCATTTGTGATCGCTGGCAATGCCTGCGGCCGTTGGGAGACCGGGCGCTACCTGAGCTTTGCCGGCGAGTCCCACAGCAAACTGTTGGTCTCACTGTGCCACGCAATGGGGCTCGACAACGACACCTTTGGCAACCCCGAGTTCAGCTCGGGTCCACTCGCGGGATTGGAGTAGGTCATGCACACGAACACGCAAAGCAAAATGTATACGCATGTTCATTTGGCCGGTGCCCTACTTCTCGCCCTGTGTGTGGGTTGTGGTGGCGATGCCATGGGCGACACCGACGGTGGCACCATGGGCACGGAAACCGGCAGCGAAACCTCAGACATGACTGCTGGGCCAGGTAGTGATACCGACGGCGATTGTCCGGGCGACCTGGCGTTTTTCGACCAGGAGATCTGGACGCCGCTGGCTTCGATGACCTGTATCAGCTGCCACTCGCCCGAGGGCGCGGCCAAGGGTACGAGCCTGGTCCTGCAAAGCGCCGACGAAGAGGGGTATTTGCAGTACAACTTCGACCAGTTTGCCGGGGTTGCGCTGACCGATGTCGACGGCGAGTCGCTGCTGCTACTCAAGCCGACGGGGCAACACGAAGGGGGCCACGGCGGCGGCATGGTGGTGACCCCGGGCACCAGCCAACACGAGGCGCTGGTTGAGTTTGTCGCCCGCGTCCGCGGTGAGTTCGAATGTGGCGACGACACCGGGGGCGATACCGGGGTGCCGAGCTGCGAGCAAACCGGCGGCGGTCCACGGATGATCCGGCGCCTGAGCCATGTCGAGTACAACCACTCGCTGATCGACCTGCTCGGCCTGTCGGGTGACCTCGCCGCTGTCGGCCTGAATTTTGCCCCGGACAATGTTGTTCATGGCTATACAAATAACTCCGACGCCCTGCTGGTGTCGGGGCTGCTCGCCGACCAATACCGCGAAGTCGCCGAAACCCTCGCTGCCGCCGTTGTCGGCAACCTAGGAGCCTACCTGGGCTGCGATGCGCAAAACCAGGGCGAGGCCGTGTGTGCCGAACAACTCGTCGAAGAGCTCGGCTCGCGGGCGTTTAGACGGCCGATCACCGGCTCCGAAAAAGCCCGCTACATGGCGCTTTATGAGGAGGTCGCGGGCGAAGACGGCTACGAGGAGGGCCTGCATTGGGTGGTCGCGGCCATGCTGCAATCGCCCTACTTCCTGTACCGGACCGAGCTCGGCGTGCACCAGGGCGATGGTGTCTACAACCTCACTGCGCACGAGGTGGCGTCGGAGTTGTCGTACCTGATCGTCGGCACCATGCCCGACAGCGAATTGCTGGCGACCGCCGACGATGGCACCCTGCTCGACCCAGACGTGCTCAGCGAACAGGCCAACCGCCTGCTCGGACTGGCCGAATCACGGCGCACCCTCGATCGCTTTGTCGAGGAATGGCTGGGGCTGACGCAGTTGATGATCGTCACCCGCGACCCCGGCCTCTACCCCGAGCTCACGCCTGCGATTCGCACCGCGATGCTGGGCGAGACCCACCGCCTGGTAGCCGATGTATTTGCAAATGGTGGCAGCGTCGGCGACCTGCTGACGACCAACTACACGTTTGCCACCGACGGCCTGCAATCCTTTTACGGCCTCCCCGGGGGTGGTGAAGATCCCGACCCGGAGGGGTTCAAAAAGGTGACGTTGGCCGGCAATACCTACGGCGGCCTGTTGACCCAGGGCAGCGTGATGACGACCCACGCCCTGCCGACTTCGTCGTCGCCGATCCACCGCGGCAAGTTGGTGCGTGAGCGGCTATTTTGCCAGGAGCTGCCTCCTCCTCCGCCCTCGCTCGACACCTCACCACCGCCGGTCGACCCCGACTTGAGCACGCGTGAGCGCTACGCGCTGCACTCGTCGGAGCCCGCCTGCGCCGGGTGTCACGACCGCATCGACCCGATCGGGTTTGGCTTTGAACACTTCGATGCCATCGGTCGGTGGCGGGTGATGGACGGGGTCCACGAGGTCGATGCCAGTGGCGAAGTTAAGCAGACCCAAGAGACAGATGGTGTGTTTGACGGCGCCCTTGAACTCGGCGTTTTACTGTCGGGTAGCAACGAAGTTTTGCGCTGCTATGCCCACCAGTGGGCCGAGTTCTCGCTCGGGGTCGCCGAACGCGACGGTCTCGAGTGTGTGCAAGAGGACCTCGAAGAGGCGCTTGTCGGCGCGCAAGGTCGGCTCGACAGCCTCGTCCATGCCCTTGTGGGCGCCCCCCACTTTGTCACCCGTGTCGGTCACAGCGGGATGCCGGTCGACCCCGACACCGACACCGACACCGATACCGACAGCACCGGCGGCGACACCTCGACCACCGGCGATGACACCTCGACAACCGGTGATGATACAACGACTTCGACGACCACCGGCAACGACTCTGAAACCGGCGAAGCCAGTGAGGGCGTCGAGTTTGAGGTCATCAACGACTCGTCGTGGCCCACCGGCGAATGCAACACCGTGCAGGTCTACAACGTGTCGGATGCCCCGGTCACGTGGATGGTCCACCTCACCCTCGCCGGCCAGATGCAAAACTACTGGAACGCCAAGGCGACGGTCGATGGGCTCGAGGCGGACTTTGTCGGCGAGGACTACAACGCGGTTATCGAGCCGAACGGCTCCACTTCGTTTGGATTTTGCGTGAACTTCTAACCCTCGCACGCGAACTCAACGCGCCATCGAATGCCACGCCCGTACTGCTCGGGCGTGGCATCTTCGATCGTACGCACGACCAATCAGTTATATTTGCAACTACACAAAAGTCGCGGCAGCAGCTCAACAACTGCCGCGGCAGCGGGGTTACGGTTCAAACACGACCCAGCGCCCGTCGATCCGCCGCTCGTGCGGGAGGTAGCGACTTTTGTAGGCCATCGACGGGCAAGCCTCGATATACAAACCCAGGTAGAGGTAACGCAGCGACCAGCGGCGGCACAGCTCAACTTGGGTCAGAATTGAAAATGTCCCCGGAGACATCTTTTCGTAGGCGGGGTCGAAGTAGCAGTAGACCGCCGACAGCGACTCAGCACCGCGATCGACAATGGCAACACCGATGAGCGCATCGCCGTGGAAGTAGCGCAACTCAAACGACGCGCAGCAGGAATCGACTAAAAAGATCCGGTAGCCCTCGGCGTCGATCGGCTTGTCGTCGGAGTTGAGACCACGGCCGAACTTGTGGCGGTTGTACAGTTCGACACGCTCGTCACTGAGCTCGGGAGGGCCCATCTCCACCCGCAACTCACGCTGCCCCTTGCGCCACACCCGTCGCTGGGACTTGTTGGGGGCAAACCGCGGGACATCGATCCGAATCGGCTCGCAGGCCGTGCACGCGAGACACTTGGTTTGATAAAGGAGGACGCCCTGGCGACGGTCGCCAACCCGCAAACGCCGGTCGAGCTCAACCGGTGACAGCGCCCGCGTCGGTACGCGCAGCGGCATCCTAGCTGTTTTCTCGTCGAGATACGGGCACGGCGTCGGCTCGTCGTGAACGAGTAGTTCGGGGGGCTCCGTGGGGAGCAGCCGCGGACGCCAAAGCATGCACAGCCGAGTATACGCGAGACAGATCCGGTTTTAACGCGACCACGACTTTTCATCACAACTGCGACGACAAACTGTCTCGTGAGCCGGCAAAAGCCGACGCGCGCAAAGACAGCTGCCGCCACCCCGGGTTTATGGCGATACTGCGGGGGATGTCCGCAGTGTTTCCCCTTCCGCAGGGACTGACTCTTCTCGCCCTGCGCACGCCAACGCTACCCCCGGCGACGGCGACCAACACCCTCATCATCGGCGAGCAACGGCTGTTGGTCGTCGAGCCGGCCAGCCCACACAGTGATCAACAAAAGTTGCTGCTCGACGAGCTGCACCGGCGCCTTTCCAACGGTGCCGAAGTCGTCGCCATCGCGATCACGCACCACCACCCCGACCACATCGGTGCGATCGAGGTTGTCCGCCAGGCGACGCAGGCACCGGTCATCGCCCACCGTGAAACGGCGAGCCGCGTACCGTTTGCCGTCGATCAACTGCTTGAAGATGGCGACGCTGTCGAACTCGATAACGGCCGGACAGTGCGAGCCGTGTTTTGTCCCGGGCACGCCCCAGGCCACCTCGCGTTCGTCGACGAAGCAACCGCCATCGCCCATGTCGGGGACCTTGTCGCCGGCGAGGGCACCATTTTGATCGACCCCGACGACGCCGGCGACATGGCCGACTATCTCGACTCGCTCGAGAAAGTTCGTGCACTGAAGCTGCAGGCGTTGGTCCCCGCACACGGCCCGGTCATCGAACGACCCGACGCGTGCCTGCGCCACTACCGAACCCACCGGCTATTGCGGGAACAGCGGGTGGTCCGAGCCCTCACCCGCGGCGCCCGGGATCTTTCCTCAACACTCGAAGACTGCTACTCGGACACACCTCAATACCTGTGGCCACTGGCCCTGCGGTCATTGCGTGCCCACCTGGGAAAACTCGAGCGCGAGGGACGGGTTCGCCTCGCCGGCGAGAAGATCGAGTGGTTAGAGCCGCTGACGGGGCCCACAACGGTCACGGACGGATCCTGAGGGCTAAACCGGTCACCGCGATTTCGGTCCTCATTGTTCGACTGTGCACGGTCGACAACCTCGCGCCCAACACTTGCGCGGCTGAGATCTCCAACAGAAATTCTTGCATCGCCGGCACAGCTGCAATTGTTTGGTTTTCCCGGCCGGCAAAAGTCCGTAAGATTGTCCAGCCGAGCCCGTCGTGATCGAGGCGAGGGAGACACCGATGCCAGTTACCATTCTCCTATGCGAGGACAATGATCTCAGCCGTGACATGCTGATGAGACGACTGCGCCGAAAGGGCTATGGCGTCATTCTCGCGACCGATGGCTCTGAAGGCCTCAATATGGCCCAGGAGCACAAACCCGACATTATTCTCATGGACCTCAGCCTGCCAGATATGGACGGTTGGGAAGCCACTCGCCGACTCAAAGCGATTGACGATACGCGCAACATCCCGGTTATCGCGCTCACGGCGCATGCCATGAGCGGTGACCGCGAAAAGGCGCTCGAGGCCGGTTGCGACGACTACGACACCAAACCAGTCGATCTGCGCCGGCTCCTCACAAAAATTGGCCGCTTTGTCGAGCCACCGGTCAAGAAATAGGCGTAAACCGGCGATCTACCGCCCGTGCCTCGCTGATTGATTGACACGTGAAGAAGGTAGCTGTAACGCTACTTCGCATCCGTGACCGCAGTGCCACAGCTGGGTTCACCCGAGAATTTCCGCAGGGTGACACCACGGACTGCTAGCTTCTTCTTGGAGGTCGTCAATTATCGAACCACGTCAGGTTCCGCAGCGATCATTCGAGACCGGGACTCCGGTGAGTGAGCGCCGGAATGAGTTGTCGGCGACACCTCCGACGGTTCGTGCGATCGCTGAGATTCAACGGGAGATCGAGGACCACTTTGGTTACTTCCCGCTGATCTTCGAGCCGGCCCGTTCGCACCCTGTCGTGTTGGATCTGTTGTGGCGTCAGCACGCGACCGCGGTGATCAACAACCCAATTCCGGACCGGTTCAAAGCCCGTCTACACGTCGAACGCCTGCGTCAGATCGCGGCGCCGGGCGTGTTGGCGTGGCACAGCTGCATGTTGCTCGACGCCGGAGTCGAGCCCAATGAGCTGCTCGGCCTGTTTGAGCAACCGCAACTGCAAAGTTCAGCCGAGCCGTTTACCGAGGTCCTAACCGCCCTCGGAGCCATTGCCGGTCCCCTCGCGGCATGGCCCGAGCCCGAAACGGTTGTCGAGCGCTGCCTGCTCGCGGCTGCGATCGCGACCCTGCTCCACGGGCCCCACCCGCGGGTCCAACAGGAACTGCAGCGGCTTTTGGGGGCCCAGACGTTCGCCCACTGGAGCCTGCTTTTAATGCACATACATGCATATGCGAACTGGGTGCATATGCACCCAGAGATTGCCCGTCGCCACGACCCGGCCGTCGCCCCGCATATTGCCCGTGTGCTCGCAGCCCAGCCCGCCCTCGCTGCCTGGCTCGAGGTTGCGCCCGACGAATCCCACGCTGCCCAGGCGCCATCGCGATTTCGTCTCACCGACACAACACCCACGGGCGTTGTTCAATTTGCGATCGACGGCAGCGTGGTGTTTGCCAACGCCGAAGCCCAGCGGATGTTGGCGATGAACCCCGACCAACTCTCGCGGATCACCGCCAGCGACCTCGAGACCATGAGTGTGTGGGAGCCGGGCTCGGGCGACCCACCCAAGCACCCGGTGACTGAATGCCTGCGGACCCTCGAGCCCCACCCTTCGCTGTGCCTGGGTTTGCGGCGCGAAGCCGACATTTTGTGGGTGACGCTCACGGTTTTGCCGTTACGCGACCCGGCTTCGGGCGAGGCCACCGGGGTGATGGCCACCATGGTCGACAGCAGCGACCGGGTTCGCGTGCGCCGACAGCTGGCCGACACCGAACAGTTGTATGAGAAACTATTGGCGACCGCGGACTCAGGGGTGTTGGTGCTCGACCGCGAGGGCACGGTGTTGCGTGCCAACGACATGGCCTATGTGTTGTTTTTGGGGCATCCCGAAACGGGAGGCGCCCGGTCTGAACAGCTGGTCGGCAAGCCCCTCACCGAAATCCTGCCCGATGCCGAGGCTGCCGCGGTCCACCTCGGACGGATCTCGCAGGTGATGCGCTCGGGCGAAACAGTTGAGTTTGAGGACATGTTCGAGTTGCGCGGACAGACCCGCTGGTTTGCCTTTCACGCCCAGCCGCTGCGCCACCTCGGGTTTGTCTATGGGGTGCAAATCGTCGCCCGCGATGTCACCAGCAAACGCCTGGCAGAGCAGGCCCTGCGCGACCGCGAAGAGCGGGCCCGCCACGAAGCCCTGCACGACCGCCTGACGCGGCTGCCCAACCGCGTGTTGTTTTTGGACCGCCTCGCCGTCGAGGTCATCCACGCCAAGCAAAACCCGAGCTACACGTTTGCCGTTTTGGTGCTCGACCTCGACCGCTTCAAAAACGTCAACGACAGCCTCGGACACTCGGCCGGCGACCGTCTCCTGATCGAGTACAGCCATCGCCTGCGCACCTGCCTCGGCCCCGAAGACACCCTCGCGCGTATGGGTGGCGACGAGTTTGCGATCCTCCTCAAGGGTGTGCAGGACATCAGCGACGCGATCAAAAGCGCCAATCAGGTACTCGAGATTCTCAGCCAACCGTTCTCGCTCGGCAGTCATGATGTCTATACACCGACCAGTATCGGGATCGCCATCAGTCAAACCGGCTACAACCGTCCCGAGGACATCCTGCGCGACGCCGACACTGCGATGTATCGCGCCAAAAGCCACGGTAAGGGCCGCTACGAGGTGTTTGACAAGGCGATGCACGCCGAGGCCGTGGCCATGCTCACCCTCGAGTCCGACCTGCGGCGGGCGATCGAGCGCGACGAGTTTCACCTGTATTACCAACCTGTCATCCACCTCCATACCGGGCAGATCTACGGGTTTGAGGCGCTGGTCCGCTGGGTCCACCCACTGCGTGGGCTGGTCTCGCCGATCGACTTTATTCCCCTAGCCGAAGAGACAGGTTTAATCCTGCCGATCGGCGAATGGGTGCTGCGTGAGGCCTGTCGCCAGATGCAGCGCTGGCACCAACTGTTTCCCACCAAAAAACCCCTGACCATCAGTGTCAACCTCTCCGGCAAGCAGTTCTCGCGCCCGAGCCTCATTCGCGAAATCCTGCGAGAAACCGACCTCGACCCCAGCTCGCTCAAATTGGAGATCACCGAAAGCGTGATCATGGACGACCCCGAGGCGGCCTCGGCCATGCTGCGCGACCTCCTTGGTGACCACATCCAGTCCCACGTCGACGACTTTGGTACCGGTTACTCCTCGCTCAGCTACCTGCACACGTTCCCGACCTCCGCCCTCAAGATCGACCGCTCGTTTGTCAGCAACATCGGCCCCGAGGGTGAGAACATCGAAATTGTACGCACAATTATTTCGCTGGCGCACAACCTCAAGATGGCCGTGATCGCCGAGGGCGTTGAAACCCAAAAACAACTCGAGCTGATCAAGCAGCTCGGTTGCGAATACGGCCAGGGCTACTATTTTTCGCCGCCTGTCAACGCGACGCAGGCGGAGCAACTGATGCGTGAGGGCACCTCCCTGGTGCCCGCGGTACGAGCAGCTTCCTCGGCCTAGATATTGATACTCAGCATGATGTCCTCGAGCGCGATGCCTGGTTCGATCGCCGCGCGGGCACGGGTGAGTAGTTGCCGGAGTTTGGGTGGCCCAACCTCCATGATCGGGTTGTAGTGAACCTTGGCGAGGTTGTAGCTCAGCCCAACCTGGGCCGCCTCGACCCGGGCGAGTTGGTAGGGGTCGACCGCCGGATGGTCCTTGTCCCACATCCCGATAGTTGCATATTCAGGATCGGCACCGTCGTCCCACAGTTTGCCGTTGGTCCACGAGTGGGCAAAGGTGGCCATAAAAATCACGTACGTGCAAAGCTGGCGTAGGTCCCCCATGTCTTCGACCGCCATCGCCCCGTACTTGGGCTCGGTAATGCTGTGGGTCACCAGGTCCTGGGAAAACCCCTCGACCTCGGCCCAGGCGCTCTTGATGCCGTCACCGTGGGTTTTAAAGAAGTCGCCGACATAGGTCGCAACCACATCCCACATCGCCAGGGCAGCGCGGTCGTAGTGGTTGTCACGAATTGGATCGGGCAGGGCTGCCCGGGCAGGTTGCCAGCGCCAGCACAGCTTGCGGATTTCCTCGAGTAGATAGGCATCGACGGCAGTGGCATCGAGGGGCGAGGCCACCGTAATAATCCCGCTCGGACCGGCGATCAGGTTGCTACCGAGCTTGTTGATATACATCGTCCCCTCAACGTGGGGGCGCAACAACAGGGCAACCGGGTTGTTCACAAAGTTGCGAGCGGCCGCCATCGCGTATTGCTCGACATTCATGTGGCAGCGCGCGAGGTGGGTCTGGGCCTGTGTAAATACAAACTCTGTGCAGCGAAAAATCCGCTTGGCCAGGTCCCAGTCCTCGCCATCGGCCGGACCGTTTTGGTGCAACTCCCCCTCGTGTGTCCACAAAATCCCGTGCGGTCGCAGCTGTTCGCCGTTGAGGCTAAACCGCGCAGAGATCCGTTCGGGCAGCATGCCCCCCGGCTCCTTGACAAACCCGCGCGTACTGTAGTTGACCTCGTATTCCCAGGCGTGCCCGTGCACGCGTTTGAGCTTACCGGCGTTGAAGCCATTGAGCCGGCGCAGGCAAAAGAAGCTGTCGCTGTATTTGTCGTCGCGCATGCGCGTGAGGTTGGCCGGCATCCACTTGCTGAAGTTCGCCCCCATCACCTCGGTCACGCCCATCACCCCCAAAAGCGGCTCTGGCGGGCTTTCAGGGTGGGCTCCCGGTAGGCGAAACATACCGAAGCGCGCCATGTATTTGGCCGTCGGCATCGCTTCGGGCGGTAGCGGGGCATAGGGATCGAGGTTGGGCAGGTCAACACCCGCCTCGCCGCGGTAGGGGTAACGCGACTTCGGATCGTCGGGGAGGGTGCGCGAGCGCCAGGCAGAAGCTTGCTGATACACTTTTATTCGGAGCGCCAGCAACGAAGCCGGATCACTCGGGTCGTCAGAGGTCACTGCCGCCAGGCTCGCCCGCGTATTGCCCGGATTGAATCGCAGGGCCGCCTCCTGATCTGCCGCCACTAGGCTGTCGAGTTCGACAACCCCGATTGTCTGCCACGGACAGGTCTCACCCGGCCACGCCTGGGTCGCGTCGAGGGCACTGCGATCGTCCTCGACGATCCCATGAAACTGCACTTGTAGGCGATAGCGGACCCCGCCATTTTGCACGCGATGGCGAAAATCGTCGCGCAGGTAGCGTGTCGAACGAAAGTCACCAAACTGACGGGGCACGTGGTCCTTCCCCGGGGTCAACTTGGTCGGATCGATAAAACCGGTCTGCATACGTCCATCGGCTGGAATCAGCCGGTACCGGGCATAGCGTTGTGAGCCGTCGGCCGCGACAAACAGCGAAGCGGTCTGGCTGTAGTAGTGGAGATTGACAAACGAGTCGGCGTCGCGCAGGGCATCGCTGATTGCCGAGGCAAGCCCCGGGTTGGCGTTGACCATCATCGCCCGCTGCTCCTCGGAGGCACCAAACCACGCGACAAAACTCGCAGCGGTTGCAAATGCAAAGGTCTCGCCGGTGTTCATCAGGATATCGTGTGAGCCCTCCCCTGGCGTCACATCGGGCAACAGCCTCAGCGCGGCTCCGCGGGCATCCCAGACCGCATCGTCACGGATCCCCTTAACGCTGCCATGGCGCAGCACCAGCGGAATGCTTGCACCTGCACCAAAAAATTCGTGGCCGGGAAACTCGGGCTGCCCAACCACCCTCAGGGTCCCGCGGGCGACCGCACCGTGGGTATGGGTCGCGCGTCCGCGGCGATAGTCCGAGAGCAATGAAAATCCGCGGCTGACCGCGGCGATCATCTCTTCAAATGTCATCTGGGGTTCCGTTCTTCTAGCAACCGTGGCACCCGAGAGTACCTATAGACATGCCCATTGGGACATATCAATTAATGCGCATGGTGGCGCGATTCAGGCTGGTTCGACGCTTGCGAGGCGCAAGCTTTTCCGAACACAACCCGACGAGCTCGCGCGCTGAAACCAACCGATGTGCAGACAAGTTCGCGGCGTTTTCGCGCTATGGTGGTCACCCCATGCCGGGTAAGGTCGTTCGACGTATGACCACCCAAACGGCGTTATTTCGCAACATCCTGAATATGCATCAAAATTTAGTTGCAAATTCACTGGGCGACAGCACCCATGCAATTGGGTAGGCTGCTGTCGACGTGAACGTGCGAGTGCTGTGGTTGACAGTTTTGGTGGTCGCTGGCTGCACGCGACCCAACCCTGGGTATATGCAAACATCGGGAGACGCCAGCAGCGAGTCTTCACCATCAAGTGGCGATACAAGCGATTTGACAGGTGCATCGACGACCTCCGATACAACCGCACCGCCAACCTCGACAGACTCGAACGGCGGCTCAACCTCGACCACAACGGCAACAGATACGGAGCCCGCAACCACCGACCCTACGGCAACGGACCCGACAGATGCGAGCTCGACCGACCCGACAACGGATGCGACCACGCAGGCAGATAGCGAATCCTCGACCACCGGCGAGCCCGACAACACCGAAACCGATACCGATACCGGCGAAGAGCCCCTCGACCCGCCGCCGTGCGAAGAAAACCCCGAGGAGAACAACTGTGCGTACGAGTTTTTAGCTGGCTCCTGGTACCTATTTTGCCAAGACGAGGTGTTTTGGAACGAGGCCCAGGAGCTCTGCAGCACCTACTGCGCCCAGCTCGTCGTGATCCGCAGCGACGAGCAAAACGATGCCCTGCACGCCCGCTTGCTCGACCCTGAGTATGTGCCTGACACTATTCCCACGCCAGAAGAACAGGGACTCCAGCCCGATGCCTCGCGTTGGATTGGTGCCTACCTCGAAAACGACCAACTCAAATGGGTCGATCAGCAACTAAACATGTATCTGCATTGGGCAACGTTTGAGCCAGACGACTCAGGAGATTGTGTCGCCCTTGCTGTCGTCGGTAAGGAAGACGACGACGGCTACTGGTTTGACCGCGGCTGCCAAGGCTACCCGTACCAGTTTATTTGCCAATACACCGAGTGAGCGACAACCCAACTCACTTCTTGCCGCAGCCCCACTTGCCGCCGCCGCAGGTGCACAGGTAGTCCCCACCGCTAGTGTAGTAAACGCAAAATGCCGACTCACCGCGCGGACACCGGGACCCCTTGCGCGGCTTGCTCGAAGGACACCCAGCTCCCTGGGCCGAGCGTGTCGAGCCAGTCGGTTTGCAGGCGAGGCCAAGGGCTGCGCCAACGGTGAGCGTCATGGCAAAGGTGAGGCATCGCTTGGTCACGAGCAGCATGGCAACCAGGCTGCGGGGCAGGTCGGTCACGTGTCAAGCCAAAACCCGGTCGGGCATCCATGCATTTACATCAACTGTGGGGGCTCTCCCCCACAACGCATGGGGAGACTCACTACCGTCCACCCAGCGATTACACGGGCAAGGGTTACTCTTCGAGAACGATGCTGAGCACGCTATCTCCGCTCGCCGGCCACCTGCTGACCAGTTCCCTGCTCGCAACAGCTCCCGCCGAAGTCCCCCGCCCGCTTGCAGCCGACGCGCCCCAGGAGGTCACGACCCCGCCTGGAGGGCCCAGTGAGGACCCCGCGAACACTCCGCAAGTACCGGAGAATATCCAGCCGGTCCCCGAAGCCGAAACCGAACCTCCCGCTGCGTCCACCACCAAGCCGACATTTGTCCCCGGCATCCGCTATTGGGTTCGCGGTTTCGGGCGGCAGGTGACGAGCTTCGACGCCGCCGATCCGCAACATCAGTACGGCGTGGTCCACCAAGCCCGGCTCCATGCGCGGGCGAGCTATGGACCGGTGTCCGGGTTTTTGCAGTTTCAAGATTCGCGCACCTGGGGGTTTGAACAGTCGACAACCACCAACTCGGCCAACACCGATCTCCACCAGGGCTATGTCGATATCGCCGGCAGCAAGGGCTCGCTTTCGGGCTCCATCCGACTCGGCCGCCAGGAGATCGTTATCGGTTCGCGCCACCTGTTTGCCGAGCGCCCGTGGAGCCCGATAGGTCAGGCATTTAATGCGGTGCGCCTGCGGGGAGCGACCAAACGAGTCTCACTCGATGTATTTACAGCTATTTTGGCACCACCCAAAACCCTCGAAACCGAAGTCGCGGGGGAGACTCTCACGCTCGACACCCGCGGTGGCTATGTCGGCGGCGGGTACCTGTCGGTCAACGCCCACCCGGCGGCAGTTGTCGATGCGGCGTTGTTTTTTGATTACGAAGGCCCAACCGCCGATGACATCAACCGCGACCGGCGAATCGTCAGCCCCGGCTTGCGCCTGCACGGTTCCCCAGCCCCGGGGCTGAGCTACGAACTAGAAGGCTACTACCAGGCCGGAGCGCAGTACCGTGTACCCCACCGGGCGTGGGCGGTGGTCGGACTTTTGGCCTACGCATTCGCGGCCAAAACGACACCCAAACTCCATACCGGCTACCTGCTTGCCAGTGGGCAATCGTGTACGCCGGCCGCAGATGGCAGCTGTGCAATCGGCTCGCGCAGCACCGAGTTTTTCGACTTCTACCGGCGCCGCCATGGCTACCAAGGCATGGTCGACCTGGCACTGATGCGCAACATCGGCGACTTCGAAGCTGGCTTAGAACTGCGTCCGCACAAGCTCATTACACTCAATGCCGACTACCACCTGTTTCACCTACAGCAGCCCAACGGCCGCTGGTGGCGAGTGCCGGACAACTTGGTGGGCTCGGGATTTTCGTCGCAAAACACCGCACGCTTGCTGGGTCAAGAGTTTGACTTCCGGTTTCGGGCGCAGCCGTTTAAGCCATTCAAAATCGATGTTGGCTATGGTCTTTACCTACCACTCGCGGCAGCTCAGGCAATTACCGGGGGCTCGTCACCCCGGCACTTTTGGTACCTGTGGTTCATAACGGAGTTCTGACTACTGCCAAGAACCACACGTGAATGGGTGTTGTTTGGCCAACCCAATCTCGCTACGCTGCACCCGCGTGCACAAGCTGACCCAGCATCCGGACTACCTCTACGCCCGGTTTTCCAACGTATTTGTGGCAGTCGTTCGCGGGCAACCGACACTCGAAATGGTCGAGACGATGGAGTCGCACATGCTCGACATCCGTCGCGAAAGCGATCGCGGTATCGGTTTTTTGTTGATCAAAATGACCGGTGCGCCGGTGCCCCAGGACATGGTGCGCAAGCGGGCCGGGCGGATGTTTAAGGCCCTTCGCCAGGATCTCCGGGCATTTGCTGGCGTCAGCGAGGGAACGGGCTTTTGGTCGTCGGCCACCCGCGCAGCCATGATGACGATCACGTTGTTTGGCCGCACACCCTACCCCATGAAAATCTTTGGCACCGTCGAGACCGGCTCCCGCTGGATTCTCGACCAGTTTGCGTTGTGCACAACACGCGAGAGCTGGGTTGGCTTTCAAACCGACCTCCGCGACCTCCGCAGCGCCTGGGAAGCCCCCACCAATATCGATAAAACCGGCTAGCAACCCGGGGATTTCTCGCGTTACTCAGGTCAGGATGCGGCCAGTCGCCAACTCTAGGTTGGTCTTTGAGAACTTAAAGTATGGTGATAGTTGTTTGCCCATCGCCGTCAAAATGTCCCGACGTGCCGTCTCGTGAATCACATCAACCTTGGTCCCGAGTTTCTCCCAATCGCCGAGCAAAGTCTTGAACTCAGCGAGCCAGTTAAAAAACACGCCGGCTGGCGACAGGGCCTGATCCTTGCCCGAAGAAGCCTTGAAGGCCAGCTCCCGCGCAACCTCGGCCTTTTTTAACACGAGCTTGTACAACAGTTTGTGCTGGGCATCGTCCTCCGGCCTCGGATCCATCGCCAATTGGTTGAGCGCCACCCCTAAACTCGCAGAAGCCTGACCGAGTTCCATCCCCCCGAGTTCCATGACCTTGCGCGCCTCGGTGATGTCGAGCAGCACCGGCGAAACCGACATACTCGGTGGGATGTCGAACTTCGGTAGTGGCGTGCCGTGTTCACGAAACGCCTTGAGCGCCTCGAGTTCCTGTTTTCTGCGCTCGGCCTCAGCCTCGGGCCCCTGCTCGATGTGCTCAATGGTTTCACCGTGGTCGACGTCATAATCGTTGAGAACTTCGAGCGCCTTGGCCAACCGAGAAATAAAGCCGGCACGGGTTTTATCCTCATGCTTTTTGGCGCCCTTTTTCATGGCCTCGGCGAGGTCGGCAAGCTCTTCACGCAATTCCTCTTCAATCTTTGTATCTTCAATTGTCAAGTGTAGGTCCCAGCGGCCAACCCAGTACATGACCTCGTCACACAGTGATAGAATTGGGGCACTTGCCGGCGAGATCCAGGCGAGCTTGGCACTTTTGAAGTCGGTACGAAACTTATATGTCGACTGTGAGTCGTAATCGGTGTCCTCGTAGCCCTGGGTAATCCCAGCCTCGGTTTGCCAGCCGCCCTTGTAGGCCATCACCTGATGTAGCGCAGTCAGCAGTGCATGGACCTTCCCGCGGATCTTGGCGACCGACCCTTCGGTGTCGTCAATGCGTTCGGGACCGTCGAGCGTCCCGCCAAAGACATCGGCCAAGATCGGCGCAATCGTTTCCTCCTGCGAAACTTGGTGATCGCCCGTGGTTTGATAGATCGCGTATTTACTGAGGCCTTTTTTGCCACGCCGTCGATCGCGATCGAGCTGTAGTTTCATCGCCGCTTTATAATCACCACACATCTGCGCCCAGATGGGTCCCACAACCGGGTCCTTGCGAATCGCCGTTAGGTCGGGTTTGGGCAGGCGCAGGGTCGGCTGAAAATATTTGCCCGTGTACCAGGGCATGGCAATCTCCAGCAGCGAGTTGGCAATTACATTCGACATATAGGCGAGGTCATTGCCGTCCATCGAGTAGTCGCCATGAAACCGCCCCAGGGTGGTTGGCACCCCCATCGGCAAGGCGTTGAGCAGGTCGTGCCAGGTGTTGACCAACGGCCCCGAGCGCCCGACTTTTTCGCCAATTCGCCCGAGGGCATGGGGTGAGAGGTGACCGGCGGCAAAGCAATCGGCCAAAAAGTGACTGGCAAATCCTTCAAGCACGATTGCCTGGCGGGCAAGCTCGGTTGCGAGTTCTGCGTCGTCCGAACTCGTGGAGTTTTTGCGCACCTCGAGCGCCATCCACATTTTCTGCTTAGCAATCGCATGATTGCGGCGATACTCAACGGCGGCCAACGGGTAGAAGTGATTGGCGTTTGTCCCTAAAAGTGTATATTCACCAAACTCGCCGAGCTTGAGGTAGTCGCTGCCCTTCTCGTCGACCTTGTCCGTCCAATCCTCGAGTGACGGCCCACGGGTCGACTTGCCCGTTGCCCGCGGGGACAAATCGCCGGCAAAACGATTGGCGGCGCCATAACTCATCCCCTTGCCCTTGCGCCCACGCACCATAAAACGCCGGGTATCGTCGGATTCGACAATATCCTTGCCGTCGGGTTTGAACGACTTCTTTTTACTGGGGTCGACTTCCTTGGGCCCGAGTTTAAAGTCGGTTTTGATCAGCGGCATGCTGTCGAGTTTGTCGTAGACGATTTTGCCGGCTTCCTGGCCCATGATGTAGTGGTCGGGCTCACCCCAAAACTGTAGTGATTCGCTGCGCTGAACACCCGGCGATGCCGGGCCCGTGTACTGGTCGAGCAACTTCTCGGCCGAGCGCCCGGCCACGACCTCGCGGGCGACCGTATCGGCGTGCTGCTCATGCCTGTCGCCGACCTTGCCGATTCCACCAAACAACTGCACGCCACCGCGCTGCTGGACGACGTGGGCGGCCTCGTGGGCGGCGATAAACACACTCGGGCGCGAGGAGAAGGCGACGTGCTCACCGGTGGCAAACGCCTTGGCGCCAATGCTCGCGGTGCTCTTTTTGGCGGCCATGTCCATGTGTGCCTGGATCTTGCCGACATCGTGGCGCCCGAACGAGGCCTGAATCTGTTTGCGATGTGGCAGCGGCCCACCCGGGCCCGAGACCCCGGCGCGCGCGTGGGCGTGGACCTCGGAGGGCGTCAGCGGTCCACCGCCGCCATGCATCTGCATATACATCTGGGTTGGCAGCGCGTCGGCAGCGTGCTCCTCCCCCGCAACCTCGCCGCGACTATCCTTTGTTTGCACAGTCCCGCGGTCGACATCTACCTCCGCGGTCTCTAGCTTCCCACCAACCTGACGCCCCATAAAACGACGCTATGGCGGGCGGCCCTGGGTGTCAACGCACCTGTTCGCGCAGACCCAAAGGACATGACCTTAAAGACATAAAACCGAACACACCCGCAACGACTGCCGCTGCTACTCGCCAGCGCGCCGGTCAAACCGCGGCACGGGAGCATGGCAGTAGGGGGTTTTACCAGTGCGCTCGTAATAGTCCTGGTGATATCCCTCGGCCGGCCAAAATGGCCCGGCCTGCTCGACCGCTGTCGCCACCGCATAGCCGTTTTGCTTGAGCTGACCTATCAAATCCTCGACGGCTTGTCGTTGCTCAGGCCCGGTGACAAACACCGCCGAGCGGTACTGCTTGCCGATGTCCGGGCCCTGGCGATTGACTTCGGTCGGGTCGTGGATCTCAAAAAACCGTTTGGCCACCGCGTAGTAGTCGATCTTGCTCGGGTCAAAGGTGACGCGGACCGTTTCGACATGTCCGCTGTCCGTGTGCGAAACAATCTCGTAGGTCGGCGACGGCATCTCGCCGCCCATATACCCAGACTCGACATCGATCACCCCGGGCAACTTCTCGAGGAAGTGCTCGACCCCCCAAAAACAACCGCCGGCGAAATAGCCCACGGCCTGCTCCCCGGGGGTCGTGGACGCCTGGGCGACACTGGCATCCGCGCTGACCTGCTCGTGCTCGGCCGGTGGCGCTGTGGTTTGCGGTTGCTCGCCAGTTTTGCAGCCAGCAACGCTCACCACGGTGAAAGCAACGCATGCTCGAAAAAAGCGCAAAGTGGCAGTCTCCATCATCAAACCAATCGGGAACACGCCGGTGATGTTACAGCCCGCGCGCCGCCTGGCAATGCTTGCATCCCAGCCGCCATCGCGCGAACGTTACGCGATGCAGGGTGAGAGTACGCCGATGATCTTAAAACCGCCGCCTGGCCTGCTTCGCGGGGCCCGGACGGCGCTGTCGGGTTTGCGAAAGTCGCTCGCCAACGCCGACGTTCGCCGGGCCTACCGTCGCCTACTCGTCGTCAGCACCTTGGTGTGCCTCGTGCTCGCGGTCGTGATGATCGGTGGACTGTGGTGGTGGACCCAGGTGCCGATCGACGCCGGTTGGTGGGTCGCCACCGGGCTTTGGGTCCTGCGCCTAGCCGGCACGGTCATCGCCCTCATGGCCACGCCAATGCTCGGGCTGTTCACCGTCAACATCGTGTTTCCCATGCTCGCCGAAGAGGTATTTTTTGCCGGTCTACGGGCCAGCGATCCCCAACGGGCCGAGGCGCTAGAGGCCTGCGATGGCATGTCGATCACCGGGTCGCTGTGGATGACTGTCACCCGTATGATCTACTTTTTGGGACTGACGTTCGCCGCCGTCGGGATCACCCTGATTCCGGTGATCGGGGCAATTGCCGGCCCCGCACTACAGCTGTGGGGAACCGCCCGGGTGATGTCGTGGGAGCTGCTCGACCCCTACTTCGACAAACGCAACATGAAGTTGCAGGCACAAAAAGAATTTGTTCAACGCCGCCAGCGGGCGATGGTCGGCTTTGGCCTGCCGGCCGCGCTGGTCATGGCAATCCCGTTTGCCGGGCCACTGATGTTTGGCCTGGTCCAAGCCGCCGCCGGCGACCTACTGATTTTGATCGACCCCGAGTCTGAGGGCGTGCCCAGCCTGAGTGCCTAGCCCGACCCCCGCTGTTCACGGACCTCGCGGGCCCAGCCGTCGAGTGAGCGCAGGGTTTGCTCAACCGCCCCGGGATTCTTTTGTATCAACAACAATTCCTCGCGCAGGCGGGCGCGCGCGCGATGCAGTCGACTCTTGACCGTGCCAGCCGCGACCCCCGTAATGCTCGCCACCTCGGCGATCGAGAGTTCCTCCCAATACACAAGCTCAATTGTGATCTGAAAATCCAGCGGGAGATTTTGCAACGCCGCCACGAGCAGGCGCCGATCGTCCTGCTTGGCCAACACTTGGCTCGGTGAAACCATGGTCGCGGCCACCGAGTGCTCCTGCGGTTGAAACCGTCGGCGGTAGCGGCCGTTGCCACGAAAAAACATCAGCAGCTGGTTGCGGGCCACACCAAAAAGGTAGGGCCGCAGCGCCCCCTCGATCCGGTCGCGGGACTCGACACAGGCCTGAAATGTCTTTTGTGCAAGGTCCTCAGCACAGTCGACTTTCGACGCAAAAAATCGGTAGATCGCGGCGAAGTGACGGCGCAGTAGCACATCTCCGGCCTCGCGTTCACCGGCGCGCCAAGCTTCTAGCAAGGTGGTATCGCTTTGCTCCTGCACGCCCGCATTGTACTGCTCAATGCCCGCGTGGCGGACGGATCACAACGAGATCGCGATCGTGCCCCGCAAGCAGGATTTCGGGGGCACCATCGGCATCTAAGTCGGCGACGACAGGTGCCGCTTCGATGTTGGGATCGCCCGTCGCCACGCGAAATCGCAGCTCTCCGGTTGTGCTCGACAGTACATACAAGACCCCGTCGCGCAGGGGTGCGAGGATTTCGACCTCGCCGTCACCATCGAGATCGGTCGCCTGCAACGGGGCGGTGCCTCGGGGACTCGTACCGGCGGTGACTGGCGAAAACCGCCAGCGAATGTCGCCCCCGGGTTCGACCGCAACCACTCCGCGATCGGTGGTCGCAACCACGAGGAAGCGATCGCCCGACGCATGCTCGACCACCACAACGCGGCCCAGTGGCGAGCCCAAGCCCGGAAACCTGCGCACCACTTCGCCAGAGTCGCGACGCAGCGCCACCAGGTCGACCGCACCGCGGTCCCCGGCGGCCTCGGTCAGCAACTCCGGCACCCCATCCTGCTCAAAATCAAATGCGACCGGCGTGTAGAAGTGCCGTGTGTCGAGTGCGGTTCGCCAGCGCTCGCCAGTACTCGAGATCGCCGTGACATCGCCGTTGTGGAGGGCGAGGACAAACACCGGCTGGTTTTCATGTTGATACAAGTAAGGTTGGGCCCAGGTACCATCGTTGCGAACCGGCACGGTCCATTTGACACTCAGGTCAGCTAGGCGGTGAACCGTGAGCGGTTTGTCGCCGCTCCACGGAACTGTCACCACCTCGTCGCGCCCGTCACCGTCGACATCGGCCACAAGCGGGCTGGTGTAACTCGATGGGATCGTCACCTGGGCTAGCAGGCGGGCATCACGGCCAGAGAAGCGGGCCAACGATCTCGACGACGTCGCCAGCAGGTCGAGCTCGCCGGCGGGGCCCTTGACTGGCACCGGTGGCCGCAGGGCATCGCGCATGATACTGCTCGCCCGGTGCTCGAGTTGACCGTTGGTGGCCGAAAAAAGATTGAGGGTATTGAGGTGATCAAAGTCGCCGAACATCGCAACTTCGAGCTCACCGTCGCCGTCGAAATCGCGGACCACAGGAGTCGCCCGCAGCCCGTCTGCCGCCCGCCGCCACCACAACCGCTGCTGCCCGGTCACGACCGCCGGACCACGCGAATCGACCAACAACTCGGCAAATCCGTCGCGATCGCCATCGCCTGCGACCAGGCGATCAACCGGGCTGTCGAGGGTGACGGCACCCACCACACCGGCGACAGGACGCAGGGCGACGAGCCGGCGATCGTGGCAACCGAGCACCCATTCAAACTCCCCGTCGCCATCCCAATCGACCCGCAACGGCCGGCTACCCGGGGTGCCCGCGGTCGCGATTTCGTCGATCAGCTCACCGGTGTCGCGGGCTAAAAACTCGACACCTCCTGCATGTACAACCATAACCATCGAGGGCTGCGTACCAAATGTCTCAGAATATGCTGGAACCTCGTGCGACCACAAAATCGAACCACTGGCATCGACCACATCGACCACATCGGTCTGGTTGTCGGCGGTTCGCCGGAGGGCGACAAGTGGCGTTTGCCCGGCCTCAAATGCAAGTAGGTTCCACGACACCGCCGGCTGCGACCACAGCACCGTGCCATCGTGCCCCGACAGCAACAACGCCATCGACCCATCACGCGTTTGCGCAAGCAACTCATCGTTGGAGTCGCCATCGATATCCAAGGCGGCCAGGGTGTGGACAGACAGTGCCGATGCCCATGTGAGCGCACCACTGGCGGCATCGAGGGCTCGCAACGACCGGCCTTCGTGTTGCACAACCCAGGTCGTCCCATCGGCCCGTGCCAACGTGGCTTGCCGATGAATCCGCGACCCCGCGACTTGCCACCGCGTGCTGCCGTCGTCGAGGTTGAGGGCAACGGTTTGGCCCGGTGGAAAATCTGCGACCACCACGGTATCTGGGTGGTCACCGAGGGTCACGAGCATGGGCTCGACCTTGGCGTTATTTGCATGGTCAACGGCCTGGCGCCAGAGTTTGCGCGGCGGCCCGCCGCTTCCGTCGCTGGCCCACATCGTCACCGAATACGACGTGTCACCTGGCTCAAACGCCAGTAACTCCGATCGACCATCCCCATTGTGGTCGACCCACAGGGTCTGGATGTGGAGATGCTCGTCGAGGTGGACAGACCACAGGTCCCGATCGGTCCAGGGGTCGCTGACGGTCACCGTGCTAAACACCTGGTGGGCAACCTCCAGCCGGCCGTCGCCGGTCCAGTCGCCAACCCAGGTCGGCGGGTGCCGCACGCCGGTTTGCCGCCGCGACCACACCAGCGCCGGCGTCAGCGAAACGAACGTGTCGATGGCCTGATCGGCTTCGACATGAAGCGTTTGCTGGTGGTCGTAGTGCCCAAGTAATTGTATACGCATGCTGTGCGTACCAATGTCGAGCGGATGGTCGCGCAGGCGCGAACCAAACTCGACCCCGTCGAGCCAAACCGAAGCACCCGTCGGCGCGGCCTCGATCGTCAGGGTTCCCTGCTGGGGTTTGAGCATCACCGAATGCTCGCGGGTACGCCCGCGTTCGAGTTCGACAATCTGCTCGACCGGCTGCATGCCGGCGGCCTCTACCCGCAACCGATGCAAACCAGGTGCTACCTCGCCCACCGCAGCATCGTCGCGTAGCGTGAGCGCGAGGTCATCGACTTGCACCTGCGACGCCCGTAGCGGTCCACGGGGGCCACTTGTGCGCACTTCGATCCTTGCTGGCCTCGTTGCATAGACAATCAAAATAGCGATGGCCGCACACACCAAGATCCCGCCGACAACCCGGGCAGCGCGGCGAACCTGTTGCCACGGGTCGCGCTCTAGCTCCCGCAACATGGCCGGCATCGAGGGATACCGAAACTCGGGATCGGTCTCGAGCCCACGCCGCAAGATTCGGGCGATCCGTCGCGGAAACCCACGCGTGCTGTCCTTGCCGAGGCCGATGAGAATCTTGCGACGAATCTCAAAAATCGTTTTGCCGACAAACGGACGCTCGCCAGCCAGGGCTTCCCAGACCGTGACGGCAAACGAAAAGATGTCACTTCGGGCATCGATTTGGGTGTCGATAAACCGCTCAGGCGCCATGTACGAGGGGGTCCCGGTGATGCGGACCTCCTGGAATTCGAGTTCACTGTCGGTCTGCCCGCGTTCCTCAGCCTTGTCCGCCTGTGTCCCCTGAGACAGGCCAAAGTCGAGGACACGGGCTCGGTCATCGGCGTCGATGATGACGTTGTCCGGCTTGAAGTCGCGGTGAATAATGCCGGCAGCATGGGCCGCAGCCAGGCCACGGCCGGCTTCGCACAGGACCCGAACCACATCTTTTTGCCGGCGAGGCTCAGCCTTGAGCCACTCACGCAGGGTCATGCCCTCGACAAATTCCATGACGATACACGGACGCGCCTGGCCACCCGCGTGAACGACTTCGGTGATGTCGTGGACACTGACAATGTTTGGGTGGCGAACCTGGGCGAGCATCTGGGCTTCGCGCACAAGTTGGGCCTGATCGACCTCGTCGCGCCCAAGTAACTGCTTGAGCGCAACTCGGCGATCGAGTTCGGTGTCGTAGGCGAGGTACACACGCCCGCAACCACCAGCTCCGAGTTGACGCAGGATGACAAACCGCTGGTCGGGCGCCTCGCGTGTCGTTGTCCCCATTCGCTGGCGGACCCGCTCGAGCACCGAATCGACCTGACTGTCGTCGATCATGCCGGCCGCGACGATCTCGCGTCCGAGTTGGGAGTCGCGAATCGTGCGCGAATCGGTCATAGGGACCTGTCCAAATGTACCAAGGATTTTTTTTTGCGTTTTTGGGAACCGCTGCACCCGGGTCGGCAACTCGGGAAGTGGATGTGTTCCATGACCAAAAACTCGATTGCCCTGGTGTTCGCCCTGCCCCTGTCCCTCAGTCTCGCCTGCGGCGAACAGTCTGCGGGCGACGATGTGTTGCAATACAACGATGACAGCGTCGAGCAATCCGAGTCAGACGAGGTCTACGAGCGTGCTTTGGTCGTCGATGGGGCCGTTGTCCTGTATGGCGAGGATGGCCTGACCAAACGCATTTCTCTCACCGTCGATGCGTTTGTCGCCCTCGGCTTTCACGACCGACACAAACTTCTTATAGGTGCACACCCGCGGGCGTTGTTGCCCGAGTCGGAGGATAACGGGGGCTACGACCTCTACCTCCTCGATGTCCGCAGCAGTGTCCTCACCCCCCTCACAAGTGGCCAGGAGGTCACGCGAGCGAGTTTTCAGCCGCACACAGGTCGCATCATCGCGGGCACCCGGCAGATGGAGATCGTCGAGATCGATCCGGCCAACCCCGAGGATATCGAGGTTGTTGCCGACCATGCGATTACGCCTGCGCTCTCGCCCGATGGCACGCAACTCGCCTACGGTCGCCTCCCCGCCGACTGGACACCCGGCTCCCTGCCAGAAACCATCGACCTGCACGTGCTCGACCTCGCGACCGAGCTCGACCGCGAGCTCACCAGTGGGTTTGATGACATCGAGCCCGTGTGGTCCCCCGATGGCCAACGCCTGTTGTTTTTGTCGGGAGCACGCACCGGGATCCACTCGTTTTGGGCCGTCGATCTCACCGACGAAGTGCCTGAGCAGTTGACCAACATCGGCCTCGAAACCATCGATGACAGCTTTGTCCCGAGCCCGTCGTTCAACACCGAGGTCGCGTGGTCCGACGATGGCCAGCGCCTACTGTTTGGGGCCCACTACACCGACGCCGGCGAAATTCATACACTCGACTTTTCGGCCGATCCACTGCGCCCCACACATGCTGCGTTTGGCCCTGGGATGGCCCCACAGTGGCAGGCCGACGGCACCTTGACGGCGATCACGACCGACATCGACGACGAGATTGTACTTACATCCATTTCGACCGAAACTGGCGAGCGGGTCACCCTTGCCCGAACCTCGGGCACGCTGCCAACCGTGCCCCTCGCTCCCGCCGAATTTGACAACCACCAAACCCCTTCGCCCGAGGAGCTCGACGCCATGCTCAACGGCAGCCCCCGCGCGGCCGACTCGACGGTTCGTTTTCAGTTTCCGATGAACAACTACTACGGGGTCAACTACCACTACGACAACAACGCGGCCGAGGGCTGGCGCAAGGATAAAAACTGCGGCACCCAGACCTACGACGGACACCGCGGGACCGATTTTTCAGCCAACTACGGCAACAATCTCTACGCCGCGGCCAGCGGGAGCATCTACCACCGCGTCGACGGCTGTGCGACCACCGGCGGCTGGGGCAACTGGTGCGGCAACGGATTTGGCAACCACGTGCGCATGGACCACGGTGGCGGCTGGAAGTCGATCTACGGGCACATGACCCACGGCACCGTCACCGGTTGGGGCTGGAAAGGTTGCGGCAGCTACCTAGGCGTCTCCGGCAGCTCCGGCAACTCGACCGGCCCCCACCTGCACTTCGAGGTCATCCGTTACGGATACCCCTACGACGATCCCTATGCCGGCCCCTGCAGCGGCCCGGAGAGTTTTTGGACCCACAACTGGTATTGCCAGTAGCCACAGTTTGATCGCGTTCACAAGGCCGCCCGATGGGCGGTCTTTTTTACGCCCGCCATCAAAAACGCCACCCGGGCACTGGGCTCGGGTGGCATTTTATTGTGTCTACAATTAGTTTTGGGCGTCGACGCAGATTTTGACCGGGTCGGTCTCGGGCAGCACTTGGCAGCGGTTCTCGCCAGACTTTTGCCACACCTCGTCAAACGCGTTCCAGCGGCAGTCGGCATCGCTGTCGCAGACCTTGTGGCAGACCTTGGTGTAGACCGTGACGATCCCCGAGTCGGTGACCCGGTCGACCAGCGCGGTGCCGGCCGGGCACTCGTTGAAGTTGTCGTAGTCGCCAATGGTCAAATCGCCGGGGCAGACAATGCCCTCGCACTTTTGGGCCATCACTGCGCACTTGCCCTCGGCGAAGTACAGGTGGATTTCGTTGTTTAGGACCTCGTCGTCGGCGCTCTCGAGGCAAACCTTCTCGGCGTTGGGCGGCGGGGTGATGGCATCACAACCGACAATCGTGCCGTCGAGGATGTTGGTCGAACTGCACTGCTCGTCGCCGCAGTCGCGGTAACACGGCGAGCTGTAGCTGCGATCGTTGACTGTACAAGAAGGCGTGCACTCGTCGTAGGGATCTAGGTTGCCGTCGTCGCAAGCTTCGCCGGGGTCCATCACTCCGTTGCCACAATCGCCCAGCAGCAGGCCGCAGTTGTCGATACACGCACCTTCCGGATACTCCATCGGCGTCGAGTTGGACTCGGAAATCTCGGTGACGTTGTTGCCGTCGTCGCAAACCTCGTCGCCCTCGATCATACCGTTGCCACAGGCGGGGTCGATGCCCGTTTCAGAGGTCGGGTCTTCGGTCGTCGGGTCCTCGGTCGTCGGGTCCTCGGTCGTCGGATCTTCGGTCGTCGGGTCTTCGGTCGTCGGGCCCTCGGTCGTCGGGTCCTCGGTCTCCGACTCACTCTCACTGCCAGTCGGTGACTCCGTCTCCGAACCGGTCCCCTCGGAGGTTCCTGGGTTCTCGGTCGCTTCGGTCGTCTCCGATCCGGTGGTGTTGGAGTCGGAGCCTGAACTTCCATCGTCGCCGCCACAGGCTGGCAAAACGAAGGACAATGGGGCCACTAAGGCAAGCAAACGAAACGGTCGGTACATGACCGGGAGGATACAGGTTTCGCTCTCACGGCCAAGAGTGATCCGCGTCACAGTTAGCGAGCAAAACCTGTGCATTGTTGTGCACACAACATCCGCCAGAGACCTCACTCACTGGGTACACGGCTCATCGACTGGCGGCGATGATGATGCAACGACTTCGGTCGCTCGTCCGCGCCTGCGGACATGGCGAAGGGTCCCCGTCGCATCTACGACCACAGCTTCGACCACGTTCTCACCAACCTCCCACTGCTGCACCACTGTATGACCATGCAATGAAACTTGGGGAATGTCGGAAGCTGTGCTGCGACCTGACCGTTTCGACATGCTGGTGACTTCACGTAACCATCGGGCACCGGTGCAGGCAGCCGGAGGCTCGGCCAACAACTCCGGGCGGTAGGTCGTCGCCAACTGCTGCAGCTCGGCTTGGACAGGACTTGGGTTGTCCTCTGCGGCGTCTAGGAGCCCTTCAATGTCGTCGCCGACCCCCTCGGGAATCGTCACCGCCCAGCGAAACCCGTGCAACTCCCCCACACAGGGCTCGACCTGCAGGCCCGGGCCGACGACAGCCACCGGCCGACCGACAGCCGCTGCCTGCCAAACCTCGCGACGCAAGGTGTCGACCTGCCATGGGCCCTGTGGGTGGCCACAGCCTGAAGCTGCGCACTCGACCCGCACCACTCCCGCCTCGACAAACATCACCGACGGGACTCGAACCGAGCTTTTCGCCGGCTCCGGAGCACAGACCACGGTCGGCTCGGGCGTCGCCCCGCGTAGCTCGGCGAGCAACCACACCACCATGGGCGCGAGCATCAGGCAGGCGATCGGGGCAGCTGAGCGGCGGGGCATCCTGCAACGATACCGCCACTCAGGAAACTTGGGATCCTGTACACCTGCACCGATCGCAACCGCGCCTCGCCGAGCGGGTGGCGTTGCGGGCCCAAACGTCGGCGGGCAGGACAAGTTGTGAAAGCCCGAGCGCATTGTCGGTGTTCGCTGTACAATCGCCGCCACCATGGCCGGTAACGTTCAAAGCGACGACGACAGCGGAGCGCTGTCGGAGATCAATGTCACCCCGATGGTCGACGTGTTGCTTTCGCTGTTGATCATCTTCATGGTCGCCACCCCGCCGCCGCCCCACGAGCAGATCCCCCTTGATGTGCCGCAGGAGCCCAAGGTGCAAAAGCAGGACGACCCCAACTCGACCCTGCTGATCACGATCACTGCCGAGGGCAAGGTTTCGCTCGGCGAGACGGCCCTCAGCGACGACTACGACACCATGGTCGACGAGCTGTCGAAAAACGAAAAAATCCAAAACGACGGCCGCGTCGCCATCGATGCCGACCCCAAGGTCAACTACGGCAAGGTCATTCGCGTGATGGCTGCCGCCCATGAGTCGGGCGTGGGTTCGGTCGGGTTGGCATCTGACAAGCTGTAAGTCGGGCGTGGACCCGGTCGCCCTCGCAGCGGACAGACCGGTAAGTCGGGCGTCTTCGCAGTTTTCTTGTCTGTACAAATAAAATCGGCCCGTTGCGAACCCATCCGCAACAGGCCGACCGCCAAAACTTCGGCCTAAAACCGAACCTTAACCTTGCCGCCGCCGCGGTGCTTGTGCTTGACCTTCACGTAGCCACGGCCCTTTTTGTGTTTCTTGTGTTTCTTGTGCTTTTTCCACCGCTTGTATTTGACGTGGTGGTGGACATCGACAAACACAACCCCGACATAGACCGGACGGTTGACGGTGTAGACCCAGGTGACAAACGGCATGTCCGTCACCACGATGACATCGCCGTTGACCTCGATGTCGCTGTCAAACACATAAATCTGGGTCTCCTCGTGGATAACAACCGTGGTGTAGGAAGCTTCGACATGGAGTTTTTTGCTCGCGCGATCGGGTGTAAATACAACCGTTGCCAGGATCACGGTATCCTCGACCTCGACCTTGCCCTTGCCCGACGCCGCTACGCGTACCTCAAATGTGACGACATCGCCGTTGCGCACCTCTTTGATCACCAAGCGGTCGCGCTTGCCATCGCCGTCGATATCGACATTGGCCAGCTTTGAGCCCTTTTTGTTGAGTTCCTTTTCGAGGGCCTTGGCATTTTTGACCATGCCCTTTTTGACCATGAACGAAATCGCTTCGAGATCGAGGGCCTCGGCCTTGATTTTGCCGTCGACCGCCACTTCTACGCTTGCATCTACACTCGCTTCGGCGTCAACCTTGGCCTCGCCATCGGCGGCGACAGCAACCTCGCCCTCGGCAGAAGCCTCGCTGTCACAGCCAGCAAGGGGGCACAAAAGCAGGGAACTTACGATGACCGTACGCAGTATCGACATGGCTACTCAACTGACCGCTCCGACAGCTTCAATTCCAAACCTGCGGGCCCTTCGATCGTAACATAGCCAGATAACATGGTGGTGGGGTCCCAACCCCACAGCCCTGACCACGGGCAGTTGTCCCCACCTCCAGAAACATGGAGTATTTCGCCACATGACCACTTGGTTGCGAGACCGTCCGATCGCCCACCGCGGCCTGCACGACGCGGACCTCCCAGAAAATTCGCTGCCGGCGTTCGAAGCAGCTGTCGCTGCGGGTTACCCGATTGAACTCGACGTTCGTCTGCTCGCTGACGAAACTGTCGTCGTCTTTCACGACGCCGAACTCGACCGCCTCACCCAGGTAAAGGGGCCGTTGTCGGCCCGCACGGTCAGCGATATTGCGGAGCTCAAATTGTTGGGTACGGCGGCTAAAATCCCAACGCTGCGGCAGGTACTCGCGTGCGTCGCCGGTCGCGTACCACTGCTGATCGAGCTCAAAAGTCGCGGGCGGGCTGGCCGACTCGAACGCGCGGTCTGGCGCGAGCTTGTTGGCTATCGCGGCGCCTTTGCGATTCAGTCGTTTTCGCCCTACAGCCTGGCCTGGTTTCGTGTATATGCACCACATGTACTCCGCGGCCAGCTGGCCTGTGATTTTCGCGACCAAGACCTCCCCCGCCACCAGGTCGCCACACTCAAACGGTTGCTGATGCACCCACTGACCGGTGCCAACTTTATCGCCTACGACCACGCGTGCCTGCCCTATTGGCCAGCCACCCTCGCCCGCAAGGTCGGCCTGCCAGTACTGGCCTGGACGGTCAAAACCGAAGCCCAGATGGCGCATGCCCTGCAATATGTCGACAACGTGATCTTCGACGGGATTCGCCCGTAGCTCGCCTTCCGCAGCCGACCTAGGACCGTCGGCGCCGCCACATCACGCCCCAAAACCCGGCGAGGGCCCACGCTGGCCAGGCCCAGCCAGTTGTTGTTCGACAACCACACCCCGACGAATCCATCGTCTGGCCAGCCGTTGCATCGCCCGTGCTCGTACCTGAGTCGGAGCCCGACCACGGGCCGCCGGGCTCTCCGGTCGTCGTGCCCGTGCCACCGGTTGTGCCCTCCTCCGGGGGCCACCCGTAGGCCGCGTTGTGGGCCGCGAGCATGTCGTCGATGATCGGTGCATGATCAACCAAAACCTGGGGAGCACCATCGAGCACAGTCTGTTGCACCTCTAGGGCCCAGGGCATCTCGTCGGGGAACTCGGGCCACGAGCCGTCGGGGACAAACACTTCGCGACCGTCGGGCAAGGTGACAACCGAGGCGTTTGCCCCCCACTCGTCGCCACACAAAAAATCCTGGGTTGCGGTGCGAATGTTGGCGATGTCGGCAAGCGACGGATTTTGCTGGAACATCGGGTCTTCGGTCATTTCATGGCCCGAAATCGTGGTGAACAGGCGGGTGAGGTACGGCCAGGTCTGCAGCAGCGTCGCCGCGTGCAGGCCCGGGGCGACAACCCGCTCGCCCAAATCGTTGGCAAACCCGCTGCCATCGCCCCACGCCTCGAGGTCGATCTGGTCTTCAAAACAACTTAGGCAGCCATAAAAGTCCTCGGCGGTGAGCCCATCGGGCACGGGCAAATGGGTGTGCAATAGTCCCTCGACCAGCGGAAAAAAGTTGAAGCACTGCCCCTCGAAACAGTTGGCCAGGCCCTGCGTCACGAGGGTATCGACCACCTCGACCGGGCTGAGCCCGACAAACACCTCGGCGTTCCACTCGGCTTGATAGACGCCTGCGGTCTGCACCACCCCCGCGTCCCCGGCGTACTCGGTGACAAACGCCCGGCCGTCCGCCTGAAACGCATCGACGGCCTGGGTGATCACGTCGATATAGTTATCGGCAAAGTTGAGCCAATCGAGCTTGAGCGGGTTGACAAGCACGTGGCGGTAGTTGGTGGGCACCGTGCGGGCGGTCCCCAAAAAGAATGCACGTACACGCATATTGTCGGCGGCGGCAATGCGTGTGAGCCGCAGCGGCACGCACGGCTCGTCGCCGGTAAACCGCAGCACCACCGGGTGGATGTCTGAAACGCCAGCTTCGTGGTGGAGCTTGAACGCGGCAAACAGGTGACCCTCGTCGAGGTACTCCTGAATGATCGGCTCGGCCGCGGGATCCTGGGTGTAACCGTTTTCGCCGAGCCACAACATCACGTCGGCGGCCGAGTCATCGCTGAGCACGGTCACCTCAAATGCACCGACCACGTCCTGAAATAGGATGTCGGGAGGGGTCGGGCTGTTGCTGTCAAACTTGACCGAAAACCCATCGCCGGTGCCGTTGGGAGGGGGAGCCATACAGGGGTTGCTGTTGAGCCCGTAGGTCGGCACCGTGGCGGTCAGCAGGGCCTGAAACAGCGGCTCGGAACCCACCGAAAACTCGGGCACCGAGGTCAGCGGCACCAACCACGCAAAGTTGTCGGCGTCGGTCTCGGGGTCGTACTGAATCTGGATGTGGGCCTCGATACTGGTCGCGTCGATGACAAACAGAATATTCTCACCGGTTTGATCGACCGGCATGCCCTGGCCACCGTCACAAAACGTCCCGCCGCAGGCCTTCGCCTGGGTCGGTGCAAGCGTCATCCCGGCAAAACCACATGCGAGCGCGAGCGCCAAAAACTGTGGGCGTACAAACTTCTGAACCATGCAATCCCCCCGGGGCGAGGGTAGCAAATGTTCGCTTGCGTGCGCATGCAAGTGTGGCGAGCCAGACCGCAGTTCAGCCCGGCCCGGGTTTCACAGGCAAAACAACCCGCTCTCAACTGCTAGGGGTTAGGGGCGTCGCCATCGTACCAGGCCGAATGCACCCAAAAGCAGCAGGAGCGAGAGCCCGCGGTCGTGGCTGCGAACGTTGCAGGCACAACCCTGGCCACCGTCGGCCGGTTGCCCGGTTGCCGAAGAAGCCCCGCCGGTGGTCCCGGTCCCACCCGATGTGGTCAACGGGCCACCGGGATCACCTGTGCCGGTGGTCGAACCATCGCTGTCGCCCCCGGTCGTGCTGGCGTCGGGCCAGTTGTGGGAGGCATTCCAGGCCGCCAACATCCCGTCGATAATCGGTGCATTATCAACCAACACCTGGGGCGCACCTTCGAGGGCCACGGTCTGGACTTCGAGTTCCCACGGCATTTCATCGGGGAAGTCGGGCCAGGCACTGCCTTCGGGGATATACACCTCACGGCCGTCCGGTAGGGTCACAACCGAATTACCATCATCCAATGGGCTATTGCACAGGTAGTCGCGGGTGGCGATGCGAATGTTGGCGACATCCTGCAACGACGGATTTTGGTGAAAGATCGGGTCGACCGTCATCTCGTGCCCCGAGATCGTGGTGTACATCCGGGTCAGGTACGGCCAGGTTTCAAGCAGGTTGGCGGCGTGGATCCCCGGCGCGACCACACGCTCGTCGAGGGCCAACGAAAACCCACTGCCGTCGCCCCAGGCCTGGGCATCGATCAGGTCCTGGTAGCACTCCAGGCAGTTGTAAAAGTCGCCCGGGAGCAGGCCGTCGGGCACGGGCAGGTGCTCGGCGAGCAGCCCCTCGACCAACGGGTGAAAATAAAAACACTCGCCACCATTGCAGAACATCAGCTCCTGCTGTTGGAGGGTGTTGACCACATCGATCGCCGCCATCCCCGAAAACACGCTGGCATCCCACTGCGGCTGGTAGACAGCCGACCCGTTGACGACCGCGGATGTCCCCGCGTATTCGGTGACAAACGCCCGCCCCTCGGCCATAAACGCATCCACGGCAAGGGTCACGACTTCCTTGTAGTTGGCCCCTAGGTTGAGCCAGTCGATCTTGAGCGGGTTGACAAGTACGTGACGAAAGTTGGTTGGCACCGTTCGCTGGTTGCCCAAAAAGAATGCACGTACATCCATATCGTCGACCGCGGCGATCCGCGTGAGTCGCAACGGAATGCACGGCTCATTGTTGTCAAACCGCAACACGACCGGGTGAATGTCGGAGGTCTCGGCGTCGTTGGTCAGCTTAAACGCGGCAAACAGGTGGCCCTCGTCGAGGTATTCCTGCAAAATCGGTTCGGCGTTTTCATCCTGTGTATAGCCATTGTCTCCGAGCCAGGTCATGAGGTCAGCGGCCGAGTCGTCGGTCAGTACCGTGACCTCAAAGGCACCCACGATTTCCTGGTGCACAATGTCTGGCTCCGAGGCCCCGGCATCGGGTTCGGAGAGAAATGCTCCGCCGGTCCCGGTCGTCGGGTCGAAGTTGCAAAAGTTGTTGTTGATCCCGTAGGTCGGCACCGTCCCCTGCAGCAGCGCCTGAAACAACGGGTCCGAGCCCACTGAAAACTCGGGCACCGACATCAATGGGATCAACCACGCAAACTCGTCGGCCTCGCTTTCGGGGTCGTACTGAATCTGGATGTGGGCCTCAACGGTGGTCGCGTCGATGACAAACAGGATATTTTCGCCGGTTTGGTCGACCGGCATACTTTGCTGATTACCGTCGCAAAACGTCCCGCCACAGGCCTCGGCCGGTCGCGGCACGGCGGCACATATCGCGGCCATCAAGAACGTGGGGAGCCATTGTCGTCGGTTCATCGCGCCATCCTCACCAGACACGATACCCAACAAAATTAATTTTGAAAACTAAAATTGCAAACTGTTCATTTATGAACAATCTACTCACAGGTAGAAATCTGAGGCACCAAGCCCATGCCGGTGCACAATCGAGCCCGCTGTTGACGACGTGCGACTATGCGCCTGTCAAAAGCGTTGGGAACTCGGTTGCCAGCAGCGGAAACTGCTCGCTGTACTCGTGGTTGTGGACCCCGGCAAACCGCCGAAGTGCCGTGTGGATGTCGGCCATCTTGAGCTGCACACCACCGTCTTCTTCGGGCAGGAGGCCCAGTGTATTTGCATCGATTGTTTGGGGCAGCTGTTTTTTGTCGAGTGAGGTCGCACCGACAACGCGGTTGCCCTCAATACCCGGGCCACCCATCCCCATAAACATGGCACTTGTGACAGGTAGGTGATCTTTGCCGTTGGCTGCGGCGGCACCGTTGTACCCCGGACCGCGGCCAAAGTCCGAGCCGACCATGATGACAAGCTCTCCCAAGATGCCCTTTTCGTTGGCCAACTCGTAGAGGAAGTCGATGCCAAACAGTAGTTTGGCGAGCTGTCGCACTTGGTTGCGCTCGTGGTTGCCGTGGGTGTCGAAACCACCGAGCTCTAAGTTAACCGAGACCGCGAGCCCGGCCTCAAACGCGGCCACGGCAAACTGGATTTGCTGCAACATCCGCTCGAGGTCACTGATCTCGCCGGGTAGGTCGACCAATGTCTCCGGTAACAGATCGATGATCGGCTGCAAGCTCTCGCCGTTTCGCGCCAGGTAGAGGGCGTTTTGCGAGCCCGATACGGTTGGCAGGTTGGACTGCGAAATCAGCGACTGCAGGCGTGCGTCCTGGGCCAGGCGAATCCGGTCCATGGTGCCGGGCATATGGTAGGTCGCCGAATCCGGGTTGTTTGGGTCGATCTTGTTGGCCTCGGCGAGCTTGCGAAACGAAGCCACCGAGGTCAGGCGCGTCACCGGCAGCAGTGCCTGGGTCGCGTCGTAGCCACCCGATGAGACAAACGCCAACGGCAAACTCGGCCCCTTGATGGCGGCCAGCAAGGCCGCGGCCGAGGGCAGGCCTTCTTCGCCGCGGCCACTCCACATGGTCGTGACCCCGCGAAAGTGGTTGTTGGTCTCCATGTTGATGCCGTTGAGCACCAACAGTTCAGCGAAGTGCTTGTTGAAGAACGCCTGATTGGGCATCAGGTAGTCCATCGACGAGGCGTCGTTGTAGCCGACATCTGCCTGCGTAAACGAAATCGGTGCATAGGCAATGTTGCCGGCCTTGTCGGCCATCGGGTCGAAGTTGTAGCGCTTGTTGAGCGTGACCGCGATGTCCTCGTTGTACGGTTTGGGGTCGCACAGGTAGGTCGGGTCCCAGCCCCCGCGGGCGCTGATCATCACGTAAAACGGCCCGGGGTAGGTTGCGGCTTTGGCCCGACGCACAGCGACCGGAGAAAACACCGAGACCCCACTGAGGGCGGCGAGCTTGAGAAAGTTACGGCGATGCATGACTTGGCTCCTTGGGTCTAAGTGGGTCGGGTTATTCGTACAAAAACCGGTAGTCGAGTAGGAGGTAGGTGAGCACAGCAGTCCACGCCCGGACGCTGTAGTTCTCATCGGCAACAATTTGATTTTCAGCGGCGATCGCCTCCCCGGTGTTGGGGTCGACGGTGGCGCGACAGGTCGAGACAATGTCGACCCCCTCGCTGCCCTCATCTTCAGACATCACACTGGCCGCCCCGTCCTCGCGGGTCTCGGCGTAGATGTCGAAGGCGCGTTGCAATTCGGGGTCGTCGAGGTTGAGGTCGATCCCCAATACATGTCTGTACAAGTGACGCAGGTTGGCCTTGATCGCCAGGGTCCCAGGGCCCGGAACATCGCTGGGCTCGACCAGCGGGAACAGCAGTCGTTCCTCCGCGGGCTTGCTAAAGTCAAACGAAACAGCTTTACAGGCCACCTCCACGGACATCCGCTCGGCGACCTTGGTCATGATGTGGTTGACATCGGAAAGCCGCGTGGTGATTTCATCGGAGTCCATACCACCGTAGAGCAGCTCGTACTCACCGGTGAGCCCGGGCCACTTGTACCCGGTAACAGCTTCGACCTTGACCGACAGCAGCTCCGGGGTCGACAGGCGGGCGGTACCGACATCGGTAAGCTCCGCGGCTCGCTCGGCCGAGGGCGGAGCCTCGAGGTGCGATGCCCGGTAGTAGGGGCTCAGGACAATCTCGCGGATAACAGTTTTGAGGTTGTGATTGTCGCCGACAAACTGGGCGGCAATGCTGCGCAAAAACTCGTCTTGGACCTCCCACGCCACCAACAACTGGTCGTGAAACGGATGGGCGACATCGGTCGGATAGGGCAGCGGCGTGTGGCCGGTAAGCGCCTTGTACATGTGTCGGGCAACCGACAGGCCAAACCGCGGATCCTCGGTGATGCGCTCGGCCAGCCACTGCAGGCCATCGGCATAGTCCTCGGGATCCATCGACTCCTTGCCAAACCCGGGGGCAAACATCTCGGGGAACCAATCTGGCTCTTCGAGCAGGCGCTCGGGGTCCGTCTTGCTAAACATCTGGAAGGTGCCGGCGATCGGGTCGATGATCTGGTGGCACTTGGAACAGTCGGGATTGTCGCGCGAAGGGTTGAGGGTGGACGAAACCGACTCGGGGTCGAGGGCCACACTCGCCAGCGCCAAAATATCCGTGGCCAAGAACTGGGCGTAAATCATCCGCGAACGGTGGCGGTTGCGGTTGGTCGACGTGGTCGGAAACCGGTTGAGCCACATCGGCGACGACAAAATCCCGGCGTGGGGGTAGATCTGCTCCTCGCCATAGGTATTAATTGTCAATACACCTTCTTGGAGCTCGCTGAAATCCGTCGGGTCTTCAAACGCCACATCAACCCCGTAGATCCAGGCCGAATCCGGGGTAAAGACGGTGTAGGGCGCGGTGAGGATCTCGGTAAACGGCCGATCATTGCGGACGATATAGTTGATGAGATCGAGCGGCTCACGGGCGACGGCCTGGTTTATCCGCCGGCGTTCAGCCGCGGTAAACATCGCGTCGTCATTGTTGATAAAGATCGCTCGGTTGGGGAAGTCAGCATTGGCCAACAACCCCACCGCACGTGTCTGCGTACTGTTGGCGATGTATTGGTCGGTCAAAAAGATGTCGTTGAAGACATCGAGCAGGCGGTTGTAAAACCCCTCCTCGGTCATCAGGTCATCGAGCACCAAGCGTAGGGCATCGTCCCCCCCCTGCTCGACCAACTCGACCTCGCTCTCGCTCGGCAGGCGACCGGCGAGGTGCAGGGTTGCCTTGCGCAGGGTTTCAACCGGCGTCAACAGGCTGACATCTTCAAACGTATCGGTCACCGGCTGCGGTTCGCAAACAACCTCCTCCTGAAGTTGTATCAGCAACTCTTCGAAGGCCTCATAGCCGGCTGAACCTTCGGGCAACACAACACCGCCCTCGTGCTCGGCCAAGCCAGCGGGTTTGGCCAACAACAGCGGGACACCCTCGTAGGAGTAGCCGGCCAAGTCCTTAATGTTCTCGAGGTTGGCCTCGATAAAGCCCGGGTATTCGGGTGGCAGCAACAGGAACTTGGCGTTTTTCTCGGCCGCCACACCGGTGGGTCCGTGGCACTGCAGGCACACCTGGCCCATCAGCGGGGCCCAAACTGCGTCGGCAAAGTAGTCGCGGGTCGAGTAGCAGTCCTCTTCGCCACCCGTGGTCTCGGGACCCGGTCGTTTCTTCGCCGTCGGTTGTTTCCTCACCGCCGGTCGTCGACCCGGTTTCGGTCTCAGTCTGCATGGTGTCGCCAGTGTCGGAATCTGTCTCCGAATCTGCGCTACCGCTGTAACAGCCGAGCCCGAGCAAGGCTGCGAGCCCCAAACTGCCGATGGTCAAAAACCACTGCCCCGTGTGTGGAGCTACCGTGATCAATGTTGGTTTTTGTGCCCCTGGCCTTGCCATGTGCGTTCCTCCGTCGAACCAGGCCCACGATAACCCCGGCGTAAACCCCGGTAAACGCCGATTGTGCGCTCGCAACTAGACATCTGCATCTGCACTTATCGCTGGGCCCAATCCCATTGTTGCCGCTGGCCCCCATTCGGTTCCCACCTTTCTACCGGGTTGTGACACCTGCGCGATCAAAACGCCAACATTGGCCGGCCTCTGAGGTTTGCGGTACCCACAGCCGACCACCATCAATCTGTCCCAAACATCTGGTTGCGATCCCGACGACACCGCGGTCCGACATCGATGTCAGGCGTGAGCAAGCTCGTGGACCTAGCTGTCGCGCCGAATCTGGGGATTTGAAAATTAATTGAATCAATTCAACTGGCACCAGGATTGCAAAAAGTCCAGGCATGCACCGGAACGCTCGTACCCTCGCCCTACTCGTTGGATCCCTACTCGCAGGAGCCTGCGCCGTCGAACGCGACAGCCTGTGCGACGGCGATGGCTGCATCGGTCCGAGCGAGAACGAGGGCGATACCGAGGGCGATACCGAGGGCGATACCGAGGGCGATACCGAGGGCGATACCGAAGGCGATACCGAGGGCGATACTGAAGCTGACACCGAGGGCGACACCGACGGCGATACCGACGGAGCCGACTGCGAAAATGGTGTATGTGCAGGAGACCCGTGCGACTCGCAAAATGCCACGGTCGAGTGCCAAGACGGCATGGGCGTTCGCTACTGTTCGTACGAAACAGAAACCTGGAAGAAGGTTTGGGGCAGCTGCCAAACCGAACAGCCGGTGTGCATGATCGGCGAGACCAAGGCGTGCTTCCCGGGCGCACCCGAGGACGATCCGTTTGCCGGCTTAGAAAAACGCTGCGAAGCCATCGATGGCCGCCCGCAGTGGAACCAAGACGACTGCAACACACCCCTCGTGCTCGCCTTTGACAATGAGCAGGTCCAATATACGGCCGCGACCGGTGACTTTGATATCGCCGGAAATGGTTGTACCAACACCGATTGGCCGACTGCCCAAACCCCGTGGCTCGCCCTCGACCGCGACCGCAACGGATCGATCGACGGTGGCCATGAACTGTTCGGCAACGGCACCGTGCTGTCGGCTGGCATGAAAGCCCAACATGGGTTTGCCGCCCTCGCCGAACTCGACAGCAATGGCGACGGCCGGATCACGGCTGCCGACGAGCGGTTTGCTGAGCTTGTGCTGTGGTCCGATCACGACGCCGATAAACAATCGACCCTGTGGGAACTGACCCCCGTGACCGAGCACGGCATTGTCGGGATCGAGCTCGACTATTGGCGCAACCCGCTTTGCGACGCCCGGCAAAACTGTGAGGTCGAGCGGGCCAGCTTCACGTTTGCGGACCGCTCGGGCCAGGTCCGTAGTGGCAGCGTGGTCGATGTCTACCTCGCCTGCCAGTAGATGTACACGCATCTCGAGCTGCCCCCTGCTGTCGTGACGCCACCCGCAACTCGCGGTCGCAACTGCGACAGCACGGTCGCTCGCACGTACCGGCAAAACCCGCTACCCTCCGCGCCGCCATGGTCTCGCCCGCCCATTCCGACAGTTCGGTCGCTACTTTGTGCGACGCGGTCCAGTCCCACTACCCCAAGCAAATCGACTGGGCACGTGCGGCCTGCGACGCCGCCGCACAGCTCGACCCCACTGCGGTCGCCCGCGGACTGCCGGCCTGTGTGCAAATCGCCACCCTGCGGCTCGACCCCCCGGCGGCGATCTGCCCGTTATTTGTTCATGCACTTGCAAATACAACCGACCTGACGGCGGACCTCCAGGCCGTGCGCGAAGCCCATGGCGACGACCTTGCGACCCTGGTCGACGGGGTGTTGCGACTGTCACAGATGCGCTGGCATCGGGTCGACCGCTCGGGCGCCGAACAACTGCGCAAAATGTTTTTGGCGATGGCGGCCGATGTCCGGGTGGTGATTGTCGCCCTCGCCATGCGGGTGAGCGCCCTGCGGGACCGGTCGTTGCAGGCCCCCGAAGGGCGACGTGCCCTCGCCCGAGAAACCCTCGAAATCTTTGCCCCACTGGCCAACCGCCTGGGTATTTTTCAACTCAAGTGGGAGCTCGAAGACCTCGCCCTGCGCGAGCTCGAACCCGACATCTATCGCGAACTCGGCCAGCAACTGGCGGCGACCCGGGCCGAACGCACCGCCGACATCGACCGGGCGATGCAGCTGCTGCGCGAGCGCCTACAACAGGCCAAGATCGAGGGCAGCGTCACCGGGCGACCCAAGCACATCTACAGCATCTACCGCAAGATGCAACGCAAGCAGGTCGGGTTTGACCAGATCTACGACGTCAGTGCGGTGCGTGTGTTGGTCGATCGCATCGAGGATTGCTATGCGGTGTTGGGCATGGTCCACAGCTCGTGGACTCCGGTCCCCGGCGAGTTCGACGACTACATCGCCCGGCCCAAACAAAACGGCTACCAGTCGCTGCACACCGCGGTCGCCGGCCCGGGGGGTAAGCCCCTTGAAGTCCAGATCCGAACCTTGCAGATGCATCAATTTGCCGAGTTTGGTGTGGCCGCCCACTGGCGCTACAAGGAAAACGCCAAAAAATCCCGGCTCGCCGACGAAAAATTTAATGTCCTGCGCCAATTGATGGATTGGCAAAAAGAGGTGATCGACCCCGAGGACTTTGTCGAGACCCTCAAAACCGACATATTTCAGGACCAAGTCTATGTATTTACACCGGGTGGCGATGTCATCGACCTCCCACTCGGGGCCACGCCGGTCGACTTTGCCTACCGGATCCACACAAGTGTCGGGCACCGCTGCCGCGGGGCACTTGTCAACGGGCAAATCGCCTCGCTCGACCACAAGCTGCAAACCGGCGATCGCGTGGAGATCCTGACCCACCGCAAACCCCAGCCCAGCCGCGACTGGCTCAATCCGCAGCAGGGCTACGTCCACAGCTCCAGTGCCCGGCAAAAGATCCGCCAGTGGTTTCGCCAACAGGGCCGCGAGACCTCCATCGCCCAGGGTCGCGACCTCCTCGACCGCGAGCTCAAACGCCTTGGCATCGACCGCCCGCGCTACGACCAACTCGCGCCGCTGCTCAAGTTTAAGACCGCCGAAGACCTGCTCGCCGCAGTTGGTTTTGGAGACATGTCTGTCCAGACAGCTGCCACACGGATCCTCGATGCCGAGCGCAGCGCGAGTGTGGAGCCCGAACCGGAAGTTCTGATTCCGCAAAAGGCCCGCAAAAAAACACCGACCGCTCCGTCCTCGGCCAAGGGCGTGAGCATTGGTGGCGTCAGCGATGTCCTCAGCCATCCCGCCCGCTGCTGTACGCCGGTGCCCGGCGATCCGGTGATCGGCTACATCAGCCGCGGCAAGGGCCTGGTCATCCACCGCCGCGATTGCCCCAACATCATCAGCCACCGCGAACCAGAGCGCCTGATCGATGTCGAGTGGGACCGTGGTGACCAGGCGGCCTACCCGGTGACCCTGGTGCTCGAGGTACTCGACCGGCCGGGGACGTTGCGAGATATCACAACCGTCGTGTCCGACTTTGGCGTCAACCTGCGGTCGGTCGCAACCCAGTCGCGCCGGGGCGACACCACCGTGGTCACGGCCGTGATCGAGGCCCGCAACAACGAGCAGATCGTCCGCCTGATTCACCGGGTGGAGCGGCTGCCCGTGGTCGTTCGGGCCCGTCGCCAGGCCGGATGAGCCGCGCAGCCAGCAAACTCCAAAATCGCCCCTTGCCGACCCGCTCCTCGCCCATGCTGAGGACCATGCCGCCCGAAGATCCGTTGGCAAACCCGTGCCCGTAGGTTTGGTCAGTTCGAGCCATCACTGCCATGCCGTCGCTCTCGCCTTCGATTGCCGGCACGAAGCTCGGTGTAAATGCACCTTGTGAGGGACAAAACCTGTCCTCGATAGCTCCCCGCCCGTGTCATACTCCAGCGCGGCAATGCAGCCCGAAAACGTCATCGCCCATGTCGACATGGATGCGTTTTTTGCCTCGGTCGAGATCCGCGACAACCCGGCGCTTGCCGGCAAACCGGTGCTAGTCGGGGGCACGGGTCGCCGCGGCGTGGTTGCGGCAGCGAGCTACGAGGCACGCAAATTCGGGTGCCGCTCGGCCCAGCCAACGGCGGTCGCCCTGCGCCACTGCCCGCACGCGATCGTGTTGCCAGGCCGCCACACCCGCTACCAAGCCGTCTCGCGTGAGGTGTTCAAGATCTTTGCCAGGTTTTCGCCAATCGTCGAAGGTCTGTCGATCGACGAGGCTTTTTTGGACCTCAGCGGCACGCAAAAACTCCTCGGCCCGCCGCTGCAAGTCGCCGAACAGCTGCGGGCAACCGTCCGCGAACAAACCGGCCTGACCTGCTCGGTCGGCATCAGTCGTCGCAAGTTCATCGCCAAGATCGCCAGCGCAGCCTGCAAACCCGACGGGCTACTCGAGATTCCTGCCGGCGAAGAGCAGGCGTTTTTAGACCCGCTGCCGATCGCCAAGCTTTGGGGTGTGGGGCCCAAGGCACAAAACCAGCTGCGCACCCGTGGGATCGCAACGGTCGGCCAGCTGCGGGCCTGTAGCCCTGAGAAACTTTGGGACATGTTTGGCAAACACGGTGGCCACCTCGCCCGGCTTGCAGCTGGCATCGACGACCGCGAAGTAACGCCCCATCGGGAAGCCAAGTCGATCGGCCACGAAGATACGTTTGCCCACGACCTGCGCACGCGCAAACAGGTGTGTCAGCAGTTGCTCGCCCAAGCCACCAAAGTCGCCGATCGCCTTGTCGCCCGCGAAATGGCCGGTCGGCGGGTGAGTATCAAGATCCGCGACCAGAACTTTCGCACCCGCACGCGCCAGTGCACCCTCCCGCAGGCAACCAACCAAGCGCGCGAGATCTATGCCGCCGCCACCTCACTGTTTGCCGAACTCGACCTGCGCGGCCTCGGTGTCCGCCTCACGGGGGTGAGCGTGAGCATGTTTACCCCTACCGATCATCCCGATCATAACGGTCAGCTCTCGCTTGGACTCGATGCACCTACATCCAAACCCGCCGAACAAACCGGGCAAAAACTCCAGGATGTGCTCAGCGAAGTCCGGCGAAAATTCGGGACCAAGGCGCTTTACCCCGCCGGCGTCGACAAGTCCAAAGGCGCCTAACAACCGTAAATTCGGCCGAATTTTCAAACTTTCTCGCCTGTTGTACTTGCAGATGCAGCCGGGGCGCGGCACCCTCGGGGCCGTCGATGGCAGCACAACAATCTCCATCCGCCAGTCAAGCTGGGCCCACGCGCTTTCGCCGATTTGGATTTTGGATATTGCTGACCACACTTGTGTTGGTGCACCTCGGCCTGACGCTGCACTTCGACCCACCGGCGGCGATCCTCTCGCAGCATCCGCTCAGCGGCGTCGACTTTGACACCCACATCGAGCAGACGTGGCGGGTGATGGAAGGCCTCGACGGTTGGGGCAAGACCTGGGTCTACGACACCCACCTGCTGGCGGGCCATCCCAACGGGGTGATCTTTGATGCCGACAACAAGGGTTGGGAGCTGTGGACCTACGCCCTGCACAACCTCGGGCTTTCGCCGGGCCTGGCCTTCAACCTGTTTATCTACCTCAGCCACCTGCTGGTGATCCCGTTTGTCTACGGAGCCTCCCGGGCGTTTCGCCTGTCGCCCAATGCCGCCCTCGGGGCCTCGGCACTGGCCAGCATGGTGTGGTTTTTCGACGGCTTTGCCCACTGGTGCTGGTGGGTCGGCATGAATGCATATGCACTGGCCAGCTACTGGTTTTTGCTGCCACTGGGGCTGTTTTATCGCTACTGCCACGAGCAACGGCCGTGGCAGGCGGTCGCCGTTGCCGTGTTGATGGCACTCGGCCACCTGATCCACCCCTACACGTTTTTCATCATGGTTGCGCCGATGCTTGTGATGTACCTACAAGCTCGTAAACGCCTAGGCCGTCGTCACCATCTATGCATTTGGGGGATCGCCGGGTTTGTCGTGTTGTGCAACGCCTACTGGCTGATCGTTGCATTTACATTTTGGCACTACATCCTCGACTCGGCGTTTTACGGGGGCACAACCCTGCGGTTTTTGTGGGCCGACTTTGCCAGTTTGCTGCTCGACCCCTCGAGCACCGGGATCCTCGGCAGCCGCTCGGGATTCCGGTTTATCGCCCTCGGGGCAACCCTGGTGATGGCCGTACACTGGAAACGCAGCGGTGACGACCGCGGGTGGCCGCTCGGTATCGGTGTGGGCCTGATGGTTCTGCTCGCCTATATCGGGGGCTATTCCCATGTACTGTCACAGGTCCAACCCTACCGCCACATTCTCCCGGCGGCGATGTTGGCTGTGATTCCGGCGGCCGCCCTGCTATCCCACGCTGCGCGCTCACAGCTGTTTAGGGGCCTCACACCGCTGGCCCGCGGGGTTGTGATCACCTGCCTAGGCCTGCCTGCGGCCCAGCATCTCACCCGCGATATCCTCTACTTTTTTCCCGAGCAGTTGCCCAAGGTTGCACCCTTGCTCGACGGTTCGCGGGTGCCGGTGACGGCCTCCGGCTTTCCCAAACACCTGCCCTATCGCCACATCGCCTACGAACCCAAAAACGATCTGATCGCCCAGTTTGTTCGCAAGCACGACACCGGCGGGCGCTGGCTGGTGCAGGTCGGTGCCGTGGGCGAGCACCTCGCGTGGGCGACCGATGCCGAAATCCTTGGGGGGTTTCAGCACCGCAACCTCCAGCACGCGTTCGCCAACCTGTTTCGGATCAAGGCTCAAGGCATCATCTCGAGCCAGCAGTGGGCGACCTACTTGCAGCAGTACGGCATCGAGTGGCTGGTCGTGACATTTCCACGACCGTGGTTTGACACCCATCCCGAACAGCTGGAGTTTGTCACCACCGTCGGCGCCCATCGGATCTACCGCAGCAAACTGCCGGTGAGTAAGTTTGCCAAGGGCAACGGCGAGATCACGGCGAGTGTCAACCGGATTGAGGTGACCGGTACCGACCCCAAACAGGACATTGTCCTGCGCTACCACTGGCTCGAAACCCTGGTGTGCGAGCCCGATTGCACGGTCAGCCGCGAGCCAATCCCGCAAAACGCAGTCGGGTTTATCAAGGTCACCGCCCCCCACCCCGTAAACTTTGTGATCGAAAACGGTTACGGCGAAATCGCCGACTGACTTCGTTGAACCTACAAGTTTTTGGGATCGGCGAGTGTTCCAGATTGCCACGGCAATTCCTGGCAAACGTCATATAGTTTTTGATCGTGGCATGGGTGAGGACCGCTGTCACGCCGGTAAATTCTACCGCGAGCACCTGGCTCACCGCCTCCATACCGTGTGCATACACCCTATTTCAATGTATACACACTTGACAGATAGAGACTCCTGAACTATGCTGTCTTTATGGACATGATGAACATGCTAAAACAAACCTTCCTGTTCACCCTTTGTGCGACTGGCCTGGCCGGATGTGACATCATCGCTGCCTCACAGGCCGCCGAAGCGCAACAGCAAAAGCCCCCGGAACTACTCGATACCAGCCAAAAAACAACGAGTACGGACGTGCTGCCCTCCCCCCAGGAGGTCGCCCGCGCCCAGCGTGCCGTCTACCGCTACGCAACCTGTGGCAGTAGCTGCTTTACAAGTGACATCTCGGATACCAACCGGGCAACATGTACACTCAACTGTCGCCAAACCCTCGCCGCCCGTCTCGCCCGCAGTGAGCTGCAAACCGCCGCCATGGCCGAGGTCAGCGACATTACCCACCGGCTGCAAACCTGTGACGACAACTGTGCCGACGTCGACTCGCCCGACAACCGAGCGACCTGCGTGTTGACCTGCACATCGCTGGTCAGCGAGGAATACCGGCAACCCGAGTTCGACCTCAACGCCGAGCCCGACCCGGTTTACACCTGTGACAGCGCCTGTGATGCCCGACTGTCGGCCTGCCAATCTGAGTGCGATGCCAAGGAATACCTGTCGCTCGACAACCTCGCGACCTGCAAACTTGTCTGCGAAAACACCGAATCCGCATGCATCCGCGAGTGCCACAATGAACAGGTCGGCTTGTAGGTATCACTGTGGTCGAATTTTTCGAAACGCTTGGTGCGCCTTCGTAAAACCCGACCCGCTCACACCTCCTCTACAACCCAGCCCATAGACCAGCCGAGTTCCACACTCGGCTGTTTTTATTGGTGCACTGCTCTACGCCAAATCCCGCAGGGCAATCGCAGCCGCGTTGTAGCCACACATACCGTGGACACCGGCCCCCGGGTGGGCGTAGCTCGAGCACAAGTACAGGCCCTTGACTGGGGTGCGGTAGCGAAAATATGGGAACACCGGGCGAAACAACAGTTGGCGGTTCCAGGCATTCGAGCCGCCACCTAGGTCGCCACCCACGAGGTTGGCATCCATGTCCTCGAGGTCATGTGGGCTGACAACCCGCCTCCCCGTAACACACTGCAAAAACCCGGGTGCGAGGCCTTCAATCCGGGCGTCGATTTGGTCGCCAAACGCCTCGGCATGGGCCTTCCACCCGCCTTCGACAGTTGGGGGTACCCGCGAGTAGGCCCACAGCGTGTGCCCCTGGTCGGGCGTGCGTGTGGGGTCGCCGAGGCTTTGCTGGCCGATCACCAAGTAGGGGTTGTCGGGCAAATCGCCGCCGCGCACCTGGTTGGTAAACCGACTGAGGTCGTCGAGGCTATCACCCGCGTGGACCACCGCCGCCTGGCGGGCGTGCTCGACCGCCCACGGGACCGGTTTGGAAAGCGCCCAATCGACTTTAAACGTACCCCACCCGCGGGGAAATCGCTCCATGGCCCGGACCACGCGCCCGGGCATGTGCTGGCGAGCGATCAGGTCTAAAAACAGTGCGGGCGCTCCAGTATTTGCAAATACAGCTTTGTTGGCCCGCAACTGCTGGCCATCGCTGAGTTCGACACCGGCGGCCCGGCGCCCGTCGACGATGATCCGCTTGACCCGCTGCCCGAGCACGACCTTGCCGCCGTGACGTTCGAGCAGCAAAACGAGTGTATCTGCAATTTTTTGGGCACCGCCCTCGGGGATACAATAGCCGCCGGTGGTCGCCGTGAGACCGAGCATGTAGCCCAGGGCCGCACCAAACGTATCGTCGGGGCCGACATCGACGTGCAGGGCGAGGCCCGGCAACACCCGCCGCGCCGCCGGCCCGCGAAACATCCGTTCGGCCAACCCGCGCCCGCTCGACAACATGATGCGAAGCAGGCGAAACAGGTCAAACGGCAGCAGTGAGAACACCGGGCCCAAGGTCGGAAATGGGCGAAGGAGCAGGTCGAGCAGTGGCCGTTCGATCTTGGCGTGCCACCGGACCAAGTCGGCCCAGGCCTCGGCGTCGTGGGGGTCGTCGAACAGCTCGCCAGCCCCTTCGACGCCCCGCTTGATACAGGCAAAACTGCCGTCTGGGCCCGGGTGACAGCTCTCGACCGGCATGTTGTGCCAGCGCAGCCCAGCGGCCTCGAGGTCGAGGTCTAAAAACGCCGGGCTCGCCCGGGCAAACGGAAAAAACGCGGCACCGACATCGTGGATATAACCCGGCAGCGTGCCCTCTTCGCTACCGAGTGCACCACCTGCGCGCTTGGGGTTGGCCTCGACCACGGTCACGGCAAGGCCGGCCCGCGCGAGCACAATACCGGCGACAAGACCGTTGTGGCCCGCCCCGATGATGACGACATCTGGGTTGGTCATGTCCCCCATCTTTCATGTATCTGCATGTTCATTGACCAGCCCGTGGGGCAGGCGGCTGCGCGGGGGCTGCGACCTGCGAAAGGAAGTCAAACCGCGCCTGGTAAAGTTGCATTTGCAACTCTAGGCCCTCAATGTGGTGCCCCTGGCCGGGAAATTCGACATAGGTCACCGGGCGTCCGAGCTGCTTGGCGGCCGTGGCAAACCGCTGGGACTCACCGACCGGCACCCGCCAGTCGTTGCTGCCATGGGTCAATAAAATCGGCGACTTCAGGCGGCTGGCGTGGGTCAGCGGGCTGCGGTCCTTCATCCGCGCGAGCTCGGCAGGCTTGTTGGGGTCACCGCTTTCAAGCACCACCCAGTCGGGGATGTTGGTCGCGTCATAAAACGACTTGATGTCGCTAAACCCGGCATGGGCCAGGCCAAAGCCAAACTCGTAGTTGTCGTTGCGGCCGTTGGTCTCGGGCGGAAAGGTCAGCGCACGCATGGTCGCGTACCCGCCGTGACTGCCCCCGTAGACCCCGATTTGCTGGGGTTTGAGCCCGAGATTTTGCTCGGCCCAGCGGGCCACCCAAAACAGGTCGACGATTTCGTCACCGCCTAGGTCCTTGTCGTTGAGCCCATAAAACTTCTTGCCAAACCCCGAACTCCCGCGCACGGCCGGCGAAATCACGGTCAGGCCGGCGGCACACATGATGTTGTCAAACGTGCTGTAGCGGTTGCCTCCGCCGTAAAATGCGGTGATCAGGGCGAGGCGTTTTTGGGGATCTTGCAGCGGCGTTTTGGGGCGCAAAACAAATGCATGGAGTTCGCGCTTTTTACCGGTGTCGGGGTCGATGTCGAAGGTCGGGATCGTGACCCGCTCGGCCCGGCACTGGACGATTTGTTGCGAGAGTTCCTCCGGCAACCCGACCACGCGATTGTTTTTGAGGCCGGGCGCTTGCTTGGCGCCGCCGGGTTCGAGGTGGGCGAGGTTGAGTTCGGTGTAGATGTCGGGCGCCCGCTGTGACCACAACACCCGGCCCTTGTAGCCATCGAGCACATCGGCGGTGCCCGGCCGTTTGAGCTCGCCAAGCACCTTGCCGGTGCGAGGGTCAACAATCACCAGGGTCGACCCCCGCGGCGTTCGGTGGACGGCAAACACCCCGGCATCGGTAATCGCCGCCGAGGTGATGTCCTCTTTGAAACGCGTCAGCTGGCGAATCTTTTGCGACTTGCGGCTGTAGCTATAGAGGTTGCGGTAGCCGTCGTCGTTGGCCAAAAACAGCAGGCCATCGCCATCGATAAACCCCTTGAGAATTTGTGGGCTGTTGCGCGAGCGCTTGCGGTCGGTCAGCACCCGAACCTTGGGCTGTTTGGCCTGCAGGTCGACGGCCACCATCTGCACGCGGTTGCGATCGCCCTGGATTTGCGCATCGAAATAGACCTCGCGGTTATCCGGCGAAAACCGGATCGACGACCAGGTAAATTTGAGTTCCTTGCTGTCACACAAAACCTCGCGCGAGGTCTGCGAGGCGACCTCTAGCACGTTGAGGCAGGTCTTCTCAAAGGGCGCCTTTTTGCCGTAGCGGGGCAAATAGGCGATCTGGGTCTCATCTTCGCTCACGCCAAAGCTGTAGATGTAGTCGTGTTGGGTGACCTGCTGCAGCTCGCCGCTGTCGAGGCTGAGGGTCCACAGGTTCATGACCTCGTCATTACGTGCATCTGCATGTAACCACAGGGTGTTGCTGGGCTGGTGAAAATGGATCCCCCACAGGCTGCGGGCGGACCAGTCGACGTCGCTCACGGCCGGCGCCCCTGCGAGGTCGTAGGGCCCGTCCTTGGCGGCGTTGAGGTCGAGCATCTTGAGGGTGTAGCGCTCGCCCTCCTCAAAAAAGAACATCTTGCCGCTTTTGAGGTCGGCATCGAAGTTGCCGTAGGGAAACCCTGCCAAAAACGGTTGTAGGTCGATGGTGCGGTCGAAGTACCGCACCTGGCCCTGACCACCTGGGGCAGTCGCAACCGGCTGGGCGACCCCCGAGCCAGACTCCGGCGCGGCGGGCTTGGGGTAGGGCTTGGCCGCGTTCGGGGGTGCACACGCGAGTCCCAAAAAAATCGACACGCCAGACACCGGGCCAAAAAAGCGATGCTTCATACGGCCGATCGAACACCCAAAGTCGCCAAGTTGCAAGCGCCGGCGTGTCGACAAATTGTTGCAGACACAAGTATGTCATCGGCAAACGATCGAAAACCGCGGCGACCGCCACGCGGCAACGAACGCAAACCCCAACATCTTGTATCGACGGTGGCATGCGTACCCCTTGGGCATGGACAAACGAACGACCGCGTCCACTTGCCAGCCGGAAGATCGGCTAACCGCCGAGATCGATGCCCTTGAGCTTACAAAGCTGCGAGAGCTGGTTTTTGGTGGTCGCCGAAACCTTCTTGTAGACCGACTTGGCCTTGCCCTCATCGCCCATCTTGCAGGCGGAAACTCCCATGAGTTTGAGCGCCTTGGCGTTGCGGTCGATGCTGTAGCTGTCCTTGGCAAGGCGGTAGGCCTCACTCGAGTTGCCGCTCAACGATGCCGCTCGGGCCTTTTGCAGCAACTCGTTGGGATCGCCTGCCGGTTTTGGCGGGGTCTCCTGCTTGGGCGGCTTCTTGACCTTCTTCTTTTTCTTTTTGACCGGCTGTTTGGTGTCGGTCGCACCCGCGCTATCGTCGGCTCCGCTGTCGTCGGCTCCGCTGTCGTCGGCTCCGCTGTCGTCGGCTCCGCTGTCGTCGGCTCCGCTATCGGTCGGATCACCGGCACTGTCGTCGGAGTCGCCGGCACTGTCGTCGGCTCCGCTATCAGGGGCGGCGCCAGCAGTCTCGCCGGCCGATGCACTCGGGGTCACCTGCTTGGCATCCGGCGTCTTTTTACTATCGGCCGGGCCTGCCGAGGTCTTGGCCTCGGGTCCTGCACTTGCACTTGCAACGTTTTTGTCGGTGCTCGGCTGGTCAGGCTTTGGCGTGTCGCCCCCGGCCATCGCAAAATAGGCACCCACGGCAACGACCGCGAGCAACAGGACAATGACAATCGCCTTGCCGCCGCCACCACTGGCGGGCTCATCGTCCTCGTCGTCGAGCGGCGTCGGGACAGCTGCGAGGTTGGCCGCGGGTTGCGAAAGCGCAGCAACTTGCTCCGGCGCGAGTGCGGGAAGGTCGACGCTGGGGGCGGCCTTCATCGATGCACTTGCACTGTTATCGTTGGCCGCCTGCTTGCCGAGGTTGAGGGTACTGGCGTCGACATTGTCGACGAGCGTCAGGTGGTAATCACCGATCTGAACACGGTCACCCTCTTGCAGGTTGACCTGGCCCTCGACCGAAACATTGTTGACCTTGATGCCGTTGTAGCTGTCGAGGTCTTCGAGCATCCAACCGTCGGCGCCCAAGGTCAGCCGCGCGTGTTGACGAGAAACGTTTTGCTCCGTCAGCTGGATGGTGTTTCCAGCCTCGCGCCCAATCGTGATCTCTTCCTCACTGAGAGGCACGATCGTGGTCGCACCTTCTTCGTCTTCGATGATCAGTCGCAGCGCCATCGGGGCCCGATTCAGGGTAGGGATTCGATCGAATTACTACAACCGCAGTGTCACGCAAACCCCCAGGTTTTCTGGCCTGGCATGTGAGTTCCGGAGAGCTCGATCGAAAGGTTGAAGCAGCGATATTCTCGCACACTTCCGTGCACCGTGGCATTCGACCCCAACCAATTCGACCCTCCGCAACCCACGCACGGGCGAATTTATCGGCTCGAATTGCTCATTAGACCCAAAATTTCGGGCTTCTTCGGTTTTTCGTAAAAAATCTCGGTGCGCTGCTAGCCAGATGATCAGCCACTGAAAAACATCGTCACCTGTTTGCAGGTGGCCGCCATTGCGATTGTCGCGCAGCGAATTCCCTCAGAGAAAAGATCCCAATACCGCGGGTGTGAAGTTCGGGTAGCGCTTCGCGCAGCACCTCCACAACTTCGGGCGACGGGTGGGCGATCGCTATCGTCGGCTCGCGCAGCGATCGGGTCGCTGCCCGTTCGAGCTGTTCGCGAATCGCCGACACCGTGGGCTCGTGATCCAAAAAGATGTGCCGCTTCAGGGTCGCCACCCCCTGTGCTTGAGCAGCAGCCGCAGCTTGTGTTGTCCCGGTTGTGATCGAGTCGAGAAAAAATAGACCGCGTTGCTGAAGCACCGGCATCAACGCAGCCATTACCTCGGGATCGGCGGTCAACCGCGACCCCATATGGTTGTTGACCCCCACCGCCAGTGGCACGCGGTCGAGGGCCCGGATGAGTTTGGCCCGCAACTGCTCGGGCGTATCGCTGACCAGCAAAAACTCCTGGGCCCGCTCCTGCGGCTTGGTTGTCATGTGCGCGGCATCGAGGGGTTCGCACGGCAGGTGCAACATGACCGTGCGCGGCCGCCTGCGATCCTCGGTCAGGCGCAACTGGGCACCGCTCGCATAGGTTGCGTTGGGCAACACGCTAAACGTCAGGGGTGCGCGTAGACCCTGGAGCTTTTGGTGTAGATGCAACTCATGACCGATGTCGTCAATCACAATCGCCAGGTGGCCGCGAGCCTGGTCCCACGGGATGGTGCGGTCGCCGAGCTTTTCGTACCAGCGGGTGGTTTGCGCAAACACATCCTCGACCTTGCGGGCAAACGTGGCCGCATCCCCCGGGCGCGGACCGACTGCCGGCGGACTTGGTGCAAGTACAAATAGTGTGGCGCAAACAACCAGCCACACCACCAAACTCAGCGGCACCGGTCGCGTACTCATCGGCCTGGCTCCGCAGCTCTCCTCGCCGGGCGCGGTCGAAGTTGGAGGTCTGGCGTCCAGACAAACCGCTTGCCCATCGCTGGTGTTGGCCACCTGCCCATGTCGTCTTCCTCAGCGACGCTTGCCCCGACGCCGCGGCTTGTCGAGTACCGTGCCCAGGGCCTGCAGGTGTTCGACCGCGGCCCGCAACTGGCGATCTTCGCCCGCTGCCTGCAGTGCCGGGCTTTCGCCGACGGCGACCGCGGGTTTGCCAAAGTCGGTCGGCTTGAGGTGACGGGGGTGGGCGCGTTCCGGCTCCAACTGCGGCAGCGAATCGCGGTAGGGCACATACTCGGTACCAACCACGACATCGGGCGCAATCCCACTGGCCTGGATCAGGCGGTCGTCGGGGGTGTAGTAAAGCGCGATCGTGAGTTTGAGAATCGATCCGTCGCCGAGTTCAAACGGGGCCTGGACCGAACCCTTGCCGTAGCTTTGCTCGCCGACAATCACCGCCCGGCGGTGATCTTGCAATGCACCTGCAACGATCTCCGAAGCCGAGGCCGAGGCCTTGTTGACCAACACCACCAGCGGTACGTCGCGCCAGGGAGTGCGGGCGGTCGCCCGTTGCACATCCATGAGTTGACCCTGGCGTGCCCGCGTTGTCACGATCACCCCGTCGCCGACAAACTGATCGACGATCGCAACGGCTTGGTCGAGTAACCCACCGCCGTTGTCGCGCAGGTCGAGGACAACCCCTCGCAGCCCCGACTTGTCGGCCTTGCCCTGGCTGCGCATGGCTTCGATCGCCGAGGCCAACTCGCGGGCGCTAGTCTCCGAAAAGTCGCGCAGGCGCACGTGGGCGAGGCCCTCGCCCAAATACTTGGGGACGACCGCGGGCGCATCGATAAATGCACGTGCAACGTTGACCTCACGCACCGGTTGGGCGGTTGGCTGCCCGTCCTTGCCGGGGCGTTGGGGCTCGAGCTTAAACCGGACCATCGTCCCCGGCTTGCCCCGCATTTTCATGATCGCCTGACTGAGGTCATGGAAATGGCCAACGGGCTTGCCCTCGACCTCGACAATAAAGTCGCCGGCCACAACCCCGGCCTTGTCGGCCGGCCCCCCCGCAATCACCTCGCGGATATCGAGGACCAACCGCGGTTTGGGCGTGGTGACCCGCTTCATCACCACAACCATGCCGACCCCGCCAAACCGGCCTTCGATGTCCTCGCGCAGCAACCGGGCCTCGCGTGGCCGCAGGTATTCGCTGTGGGGGTCGAGCTCAGAGGTCAGCCCAGCCATCGCCGCCTGGATCAGGCGCTCGCCGTCGACGGGGCGCACGTAGTGGCGTTCGATCATCGCCAATGCCCGGGCAAACAGGTCGATCTTGCGATAGCGGCTGAAATCTGCAGGCGGCGCGGTCGGAGGTGGCGCTGCGGCTGCCGGCTGTTGATTCGTTGCATGTGCACGGGGTGCGTGGTCAAACCAGGCATAGCCCGCGACCAAACTCCCACCCAAGACCATACCCGTCAGCAGCGTCGCCAGCCGCCCAGCTCGCCCCTGCCTACGATGTTGCTCACCAGCCATTGCCGTGTTCACCTACGAGGCCATCTCGGCGTGGATCCACCACCAGGTGACGCCCTGACGGCTGTCCCGAAGGACATGGTAAAGGGTGGCCCGATCGCCCGGCGGCCGGTCGTCTTCGTCCTGATCGCCGCGGTTCATGGTCCACTCGTTGCGACTCATGGGATCGTTGCTCGAGTTACTCAGCAGCGAGCCCCAGGTGCGAAACCAACTTCCGCGGTAGGTCTCGGTCCGCTCTTCGTAGCCATCGATGCCACCGTTGATCGGAATGAGGTAGGTCTGCAGATCGGTCTCGGGGGCGTTGACGCGAATGTCGAGGGTGTCGCCGGGCTCGACCGCCACCACCCCACCGGCGGCGATGGGGCCGAGCTCGTCGCGGGAGTCATCGGCATGGATGACGGTCACCGTAAACTCATTGATCCGCGGGTTGCGGTCGCCGTCGGGGATGTCCTCGGGGTCGGGCACCTCGCCGAGTTCGGGCGGAAGCTCGAGGCCAAAACCGGCGGCCAGGGCCAAAAACTGCTCGCGCGGGCCAACCGAAAGCCTCTGCACCGCCTGAATGCACGAGTTGTCGAGATCGGACGCACCCGACAAAAGTGTATCTGCACACTCTTTGGCGGTCGGACCATCGCTTTGCCCCTGCCCAATCATTGTCAACTCGATGTCGCCACCGAGCAGGGCCGCCGACGACAACGGCATGGTGATGTCGAGTACGCCGGTGTTTTCGGCCAACAGGCACGGGCTCGGATACTCGGGGAAACTCCCGCTCTCGGTATCGAGGTCCATCAGCGACGGCTCGGGGCACATCGGCAGTTCGTCGACCGAGGTCGGAAACGCTGACTTGAGACAGGCAAACAACCCCTGCCCCGGCGATAGCTCGCAGGCGATCCACAGCGGGGCAATCACATCGGGGTCGACCACATCGTCGGCGTCGACGATAAACGGGGTCACACGGACCTGCTCAAACGGCAGGGCCTCGGCCCGGACCCCGAGTTCCGGGTCGTCGGGGGGGAGTAGCGGCAGGGGTGTGGTCACTTCGGTGCGAATCGCCAGGGTGCGTTTGCTGATGATCCGCTCCTGCGACGGCAGGGCCTCGCCGCAGCCACTGGCCAGGGTCGCGACCACGGTCAACGCCCCCAAATATTTTGCACATGCATGCAATTTAGGACCGGGGCTCACACCTCCACAGGCGGCCGAGCGGCGCCCGTCAACAGCCGACCCGATCGTCGACCCATTTTGCTGTGAAAGCCCTGACAGCACGTTGTGACGATACATGCTCACCACTCCAAGCGAAACCCCAAGGTCGGCAAAATCGGCAACGAGGCGATCGTGTTGCGCTGTTGAAAGTCGTAGCTGTAGCTAAAGCCCTCGGCGTTTTGGTGGTTGTAGACGTTGAGCACGTCGAGGTAGAGGGTCATGCTCAACCGCCGGTAAATCCAGCGCTTATCGACCCGCAGGTCGAGTTGGTGAAACGCCGGCAGGCGGTCGCCGTTGCGCGGGCCGTCGACCTGGATGTAGTTGCCCGAGGACCCGTCGTAGACCCCACCCAACACACCGGTTGTCGGATTGCCCGACACCAGGCGAAAGCGGGCGCCGATCTGCCAGTTACGCGGCAGCTTGTAACTGGCGATCAACGTCAGGATGTGGGTTTGGTCGAAGTCGAAGAGGTAAAAATCCTGGCCCGGGGCATCGCGCCTGGTACTGCGCATGAGCGTGTAGCTCAGCCAGCCAAACAGGTTGCGCGACAGGGCCTTGCGCAACAACAACTCGCCACCAAAAATGTGCCCGGTGCCGGTCGAGGCGAACAACTCCGGTGCGATCATGCCTTCCTCGTCGACCAGCAGTTCGTTGGAGTTGGCCGTCAGGTCCCACAGATATTTGTAAAACCCGGTGACCTCCAAGGTGATGTCGGCCGGCAGCTGCTGCTCGACACCGAGACTTTGATGGGCCGAACGCTCGATCCCAATGCGCGGGTTGCCAAACGCCGGGTCGTATTTGAACGGTGGGTTGGGGGCCTGGGTGTAGAGCCCCACGCCACCTTTGATGGCCGTATTTTCGGCGACCTGCCAGCCAAACCGCAGCCGCGGGTCGACCTGGGCGGTGTTAAACGGCGCGCCGTAGTAGGTAAATCGGGCACCCGGGTAGAGCACAAAGTTCTCCCCGATGCCGATGTTCATGGTCGTGTAGAGGGCGGGCGCCAGCAAGCTGGCCGTCAGCCGGCTGGTGATGGTCGCGTCGGACGAGGCCGGTGGCCCGCCACCCGCGGGGATCGGCGGCGCACTGATATCGATGTTGTAGCGGGTTGCGACAAACTCGGTGCCGATGCGAAAGCCAATGCGCTTGGTCAGCTGGCGGGCGAGCTCGGCCCGTCCACTAAATGTATGCGCAACCAAGTCGAAGCGAAATACGTTGCCAAAAAACAGCGATGAAAAATCGTTGCGGTACGACGGCGTGACCAAAAAATCCCAGCCGTCGATGGTCTTGCGATAGGCCAGATCGGCGCGGTGAAAAAAGATCGTCGACTTGAGCCCGTTGCTCTGGTCGGTCTCGTCGTCGTTGGGCGCGGCAAACAACAGCTCGGTGCGGTCGTCGGAGCCAAACACCCGGGCCGTAAACTCGCCGCCGGCAAGTGGGTAATCAAACAGCGCCTGGTAGTCCCAGTAGCGCGGGGCGATGGTGAGGTCGAGGCCGCCGTCGCTGGGCAACACCGCCGGCAAAATCAGGTCGATGTAACTGCGCCGACCGCTGAGGATAAACGACCCCTTGCCGATCGGGCCCTCGAGCATCAGGCCGGTGTCAAACAGGTCGCTGTCGACGTAGCCGTGAAACCCATCGCGCCGACCCTTGCGCGGCACCACGTTGATAATCCCGCCAATGGCATCGCCGTAGCGGCTGTCGAAGTTGCCGGGGATAAAGTCGATCTGGGTGAGAATGTCCGAGTTGAACACGCTCGTGAGCCCGCCAAAGTGAAACAGCTGGGGGATTTCGTGGTAGGCGAGATAGGTCGCCGAGTCCCCGGGTGCGGCCCCGCGAATCGCCAACAGGCCGGCGCCAAACGGGGCCCGGGCGACCCCGGGAAAGTTTTGCAGCGACTTGAGGGCATCGCCCTGGGTGCCCGGCAGTGAGTTGATTTCTTCGACGCTGATGGTCCGCCGGTCGACCTCGCCGGACTGGTCGCGCCGGGACTTCACGACCGTGCGGTAGGGGTTGTAGTTGAGCGGCGTCGGGTAGTACTTGAGTTCTAGGCGCTGGCTGGGCTCGAGCACTTCGATGTAGTCGAGGCGCTCGTGGTCCTGTGATAATACAATTAACCGGACACGACCCACCGGCACCCCGGGTAGTTCGTAGTTGCCCTGCTCGTCGGTCACCGCCCGCACACTCCACTCCGGCTCCGTCTCGGGCTCGTAGAGCTTGCGTTTGATCCGGCCCGGGTCGATGCCCTCGGGTGCGGGCACGGCCAACACGATCGCGCCGGCCACCGGTGTACGCTGCCCGGCCGACAAAATCCGACCAAAGATCGGTGCGGGCCCGGTCGCCGGTTCGGACGTCTTTGTGTCTGCATCCTGTTCGCCGGTTGCAGGCTCCGCTTCGGGTTCGGGCTCGGGCGCGGGTTCCGGCACTGGGGGAACGATTTCGAGACCCAAGCTGAGGACGACCTCGACCGCCTGGCCGCGATAGTCCCCGGGTGTGTAGCGCAGTTTGCCCACGGCCTCGGTCGCCAACGCGTCTAAGGTCGGGTGAACCTTTTGCGTGACTTCTAGGTCCTTGGGCACGCCGTCGGTACCGACGACAAACTTGACGATCACCTGGCCGCCGGGCGGCTCTTCGAGTTCGAGGAGCGCGGGCGGGTACTCGAGGGTGACCTTGTTTTGCAATACCGGCGGGGTATAGCCCTCGGGTGGGGCCTGTTCGCCAGCTGGTGCTTCGGCACCCACAACGGTTGCCGCGTGGGCAGGCGTGGCCGCGGTCAGTGCACTTGCAAACACCGCGCCCAACAAACTTGTACGCACATATACTTGTTGCCGAGAAACCCTCCCGACAGTCGGTGCCCGCCTACGCGATCGCCTAATCGTTGAGCTGGAACTCATATTCGTAGCGCAATTCGTAGTCCGCCGGCTTGCCGTTGGTGGCGAGCGCCGGGCGGAACTTGGCCTTTCTCATGGCTTTGGCGGCGATCTTGTCACAGCCATGGCCCATTCCCTTGGATACACGAACCTTGCGCACGGAGCCATCGCCCCGCACCTGAACTTTGAGCACGACGACGCCCTCGACCCCGAGGTCGCGGACGGCCGGGCACTCCATCTCGGGCACCTTGACCGGCTCGGGCAATCGTTTGATATACAACTCTCCCTTGGGCTGCCAAACATCGCCATCCTCGGCCACCTCGCTGCCGGTTTTGCGCGAGCCCTTGCCCTTGCTGTCGGGCTTGCCCGTGCCCCCGGGTGCGCCGCCAGGTTGCCCCACTTGCACGGCAACCCCGGAGTTACCACCCTGCACGGTGTTGCTCTGATCAAACCGCAACGGGGGCGGCGGCTCGTCGCTGACGGGCTGATCACTCTCAGGCGCCGGCCGGGCCTTGCGGCGTTGGGTTTTGGGCGGTGGCTCCTTTGGTTTGACCTTCGGCTCCGGTTCGGGCTCGGGCTCCGGTTCGGGCTCCGGTTCCGGTTCGGGCTCGGGCTCCGGTTCCGGCTCTGGCTCGGGCTCCGGTTCCGGCTCTGGCTCGTCGGGCAACTCAAACTCTGTCAACTCGTAGACCGGCTCGTCGTCTTCGGGCTGCAATGCCGAAAACACGCTGAGCACAAAGGCGAGCGCGCTATGGGCAAAAAACGACCCGGCAATCGCCACTCCGGGGCGTTGATATGGGGATTTGACTGCCACTTGACGGGAATCGAGTCGAAGCTAGTTCTGTCCAAAAGTTGAGGGTGCTAACCCGAACGCTCGTCGCGTTTTTTAGGTTTTTCGGTGGCGACCGCGTAGCGCTTCACGCCAGCTTTGCGCAGAAGATCCATCAGGTGGACCATGGCCCCGACATTGGCCTCTTCATCGCACTGAATCACGCCCTGAAGGTCGCGCTCGCGGGCGAGTTTGTCGGTGATCGCCTCCTCGATAATCTTGTCGCGCTTGTCCGGATCGGTCTCGGTGATTTCCTTGAGGTCGACCACGTAGACCCCATCCTTGCGGCACTGCAGCAGGATTTGGTTCGACTTCATGTCGAGCTTGGTCCCGGTCGCCGCGTCGGGCTTGTTCACCGACATCGCCTCTTGGTTTTGGATCTTGGTGGTCGTGACCATAAAGATGATCAGCAACACCAGCATCACGTCGACCAATGGGGTGACGTTGATACTGACGATCCCGTCGTCATCCATGTCTGCGCCGCCGGCCACTATGACGCACCTTTCTTCGGCTTCTCGCCGTCGGCGTAAAGTGACAGCACGAGGTTGGTCAACGCGTCGGCCTCACCCATCAGCGCTTTGACGCGACGGCCGAAGACGTTGTAGGCAATCACCGCTGGGATTGCGACCAACAAACCGACAGCGGTGGCGACAAGAGCTTCGTAAATGCCACCCATCACCGCGTCTGAGTATTCGGCCGAACCGGCAACGCCCGCCATTTCGATTTGGCGAAACGTCTCAATGATGCCGATAACCGTACCGAGCAGTCCAATGAACGGGGCGTTGGCACCAACCGTGCCCAGGAAGTTGAGGTTGCTTTCGAGGCGTAGCTTTTCGCCGGGGCGCTGGGCAGCCATGATGGCGGCCATCGCCTTGGGCCCACGTTCGATGTTGTCGAGCATGGTCGCCGCGATCCGGCCACCGGGTGCCGAGGCCACGCCGACGAGGCGTTTGGCCTTGTCGACTTCCCCGTCACATAGGGCGGCGTGCAAACTTTTCAGGAGTGCGGCGTCGCGGCCTTTGATCCCGCGGTAGAAAAGTCCGCGTTCGATCATCAGGGCCACACTCGCGAGGCTGAGGATGATCAACAGGTAGAGGATCCATTCAGCGCCGACGGCCGAGAGCTCGAGAAACTGTTCGGTCAGATTCATGTGTAAACCCGCGGAACCCTACCCGATAACGGTGTAGCTTCACCAGGGTGCGACGGGCCCGCAACCGCTGACCTATGGGCTTAACACCATGATTTCCAGGTTTCGCCGACGGACGAAACTCACACATTTCGTTCAGGCGGCGAAATCTCCGAGGTTTTACCCATGAGTTCGCGTAACACCGCTGTGGCGTAGGTGCCCGGCGGCAACACCCACTGCAGCAGCAAACCGGACGCATCGCCTGGATCTGGGGCATTTGCCGGGAGAACGTCGCCCGCGGGTGGGGTCAGCGGGAGCGCATCAACGCGTACCTGCTCGAGTGAGATTTGTAGTTTTCGCCGGGTCCCGGGAAGTTTCTTACCAAATGCGGCAAACGCCGCGCGCGTGAGCCCACAACTCGCCAGAACTGAGCACTCGAGCGCATCCGCGGGTGTGTCGGCGGTCGGAACGGGCATTTTTCCGCCATACATCGGCCCGGTGATCTCGACCTCCCCGGCGTCAAACCGGGCCTGGTCGACTTCGGGCTCACTGCACGTAAACAGCCCGCCGGTGGCGGTTTTTTTGAGAATATCGCCGGCCAACACGGTACGCATCAGGCCCCGACGGCGGCGCTCATGTATGTACAAATTAAACAGGGCCGACTGCCCTGCGCTCAACAAAAAATCGGCCTTGCCACGACGTCTCCCCCGCTCGGGATGGGCCAACAGGTCAAGCCCGCGGACGGCATTTTGCAACCCCCGCCCAAAGCGTTGTTGCGCATACAAATTATCGAGCCCGCCGGCCGCCAGCAACCGTTGAATTTTGGCCAACGCCCGCTGTTTTGCCTCCTCCGGCGGGCAGTCGAGTTGGCGAACAACCACGGCAAAGCGGTTGCCGTGTAGATGCCCGCGCCGGAGCTTGTTGCCGTGGGGCCGGGCCGGGCCAAGCGTAATCTGTGGATGTACAAATGTTTTGAGCAACTCCCGGGCCGCCCATGGAGCTGTGATCCACTGCTCGGTCACGGCATATTTGTCTTTGAGGCCGGCCAGGCCGAGGTCGCGTTTTGGCAACCCACAGTGGCGTGCAACCAATCCGAGGGCCTCGGCGCTGCCGAGTTCACGTTTTGTCATGGTGAGCAACAGGTGTGCGTGCTCGCGGTTATCGGCGGCATAGGCCGGCAACTCGCTGACATAAAAATCCTCGCACCGCTGGCGTATCACCCCGCCAGTGCCCGGCAAATCAGCGGTCTGCAGCGGGGGGTGTTGCAACAACTGCAGGTGATCCGCAGTCAATCCCGGGGAAACATTTGTATCAACACTCATATCGGGTTCGTCGGCCGTTGCCAGCCATGTTGTACACACATCGATATCGCCTGGCTAGCGACCGCGACGAACATGGGCCCCGGCTACTGTCCGGATTCGGTCTGTTCAGGTGGGGTTTGCCCCGGCTGGGATTGCCCAGCCCCTTGCCCCGCTTGACCGGTGGAGGATTGTCCCGCTGTTTGACCGGTGGAGGATTGTCCCGCCGTTTGACCGGTGGAGGATTGCCCCGCTTCCGGCTGTCCTGAGGCAGCGCCAGTGGCTTGACCATTGGCTTGGCCCGACTGCCCGCTTCCCGCCTGCCCGGCCGGTTGTCCCGGTTGGCCCGCGGGCTGCCCCATCGGCCTGATCCCGCCGGTCGGCGGGCGCACGGGGATCTTTTTGATCCGGCGCTTTTTCGCCTCTTCCTCCTCCTCGGCGATGGCCTCGGTGCGCGCCTTGCCGCGAAGGTTGGGATTGCTCTCGGCCTTGGGTTGCGGGGGCGAAACCGGAAACGGTAACCCGCGCTTGGGCCGGGGACGCGATGGATCGGCCGGACCAAAGTTGTCGTAGATGTACGTCAGGTACAGCCGCGCCTGCTTGCCGTTGTGGTGGTCGGGATGTTGGGCTTGCAACTCGGTAAAAGTCGTCCGCGCCAACTCGATTTCGTCCATGCGCAGGTAGGTCAGGCCGAGCAAAAACAACACCTCAGCATCGAGACCAATGCCCGGGTAGGTGTCGTGGGCGTACTGCAGGCGCCCGATCGCCGCCTCGGTCTTGCCGCGCTCGAGGTAGTAGCGAGCCACGTAGATCTCATGGCGCAACAGCCGGCGATTGACTTCGTCGCGCAACTTGTTGGCGTAGGGCTCCATGATGGAACCGCTGTAGTGGTCGTAGAAATAGCGCAGCTCGGTGAGTGCCTCCGACAGCTGGCTCTGATCTTTTTGGTAGTGCGGCGGCAACGGCCACACGCCCTTGGGCGCATTTTTAAAGGCCGAGAGCGCGGCCATATACGTGACCCAGCCGTTGAGCACGTGTTTGTGCGTCGGGTGCAGGCGCGTGAACTGGCGAAACGCATCGTGGGCAACGACATAGTCGCCGCGGGCAAACTCCGCGCGGGCGACCAACAACTCGGCCTCGACCGCGTAGCGACTAAACGGAAAGCGGATGCGAACGAAGTCGGCGTAGGCAACCGCCTCGTCCCAATCTCGATCGGTGAACTCACCGACCGCGAGCTCGTAGTTTTCGCGGGCCGTTTGCCCGTAGTCCATGCTGAGGTCGGGACCGGTTTTGCACCCGACCAACACCGCGGCCACAAGCATCGCGGCGCACCCGGCGGCAAGCCCCGACCGGCGCGTCAAAGCTCGCCACACACGACGCCGCGCGCTGAGCTTTACTTGTGGACAGTTGTGCCCCATGGCGGCGGGAACGTAGCCGCGCCAGTCCGCACCTGTCAAACGCCATCTGCCTGCGAAATTGGCCAGCGGCGGCGGGACGTGGGATAGGTTGCCCGCGCGTGGTGACTGCGAGCGAAGCAATGGGCCCGGGTCATAGCCCTCGACTGCCTCTGGCAAGGATCGTCGCGGGACGGGGGTTTTTCGGGGTACGAGAGGTTTCCCCCAGGGCTGCCCGCGATCGACGCACTGGGAAGGCTCACCCGGGTTTAGGCGTTGGGGGCTCGACCACCAGCTGCCTGTCCGTGTACATGCCCGAGATTGCGAACGCCGTGCCACGACCCAGCAAAACATTCCGCGCCCGCGATCTGTTCCCTGCGATCGCCGTGCTCCACACAGCTACGGGCGTGACCGCGACCACGCCGTCGATGCCGCAAAAGATGCGTATGCATCTTGATCGCTTCCATTGCGGCCTCAACATCGACGCGACGCCGGCCGGCAAGTACATGTACACACATCATTTTCTACAGATGTCGGGGTCAAACGCCAATGGCTGATGGATTCGACACCCAGCCGGGGCTCGACCAACACAAGGGCAAACGGGTTGGCCTGTGGCCCGCGCAATCGGTGGTCGCCGGGGCGATGCTCGGGATCGGTATTTTTATTGCCCCCCCAGTGGTCGCCTCACACGTGACCGGGCCCGGGTATTTCCTGCTTATGTGGCTCCTCGGTGGGTTGGCGGCCCTGTGTGGTGCCCTCAGCGTGGCCGAACTCGGGGCCATGATGCCGCGGGCGGGCGGCGACTATCCCTACCTCCAACGGGCCTACGGCCCCGGCATTGCATTTGCGGCCGGGTGGTTGCAGATGCTTGCCACGTTCCCCGGCTCACTGGCGGCGATGGCCGTGGGCACCGCGACTTTCCAATTCCCGGTGTTGCTCGGTCCGAGTTTTGCCGAGCCGGTCAGCTTCGGCCTGTTTAGCATCCACGGCCCGAGCTTTTGGGCGGCGGCAATCGTCATCGTCCTAACTGTTCTCAACCACATCGGTGTGGTGCTTTCCGGGCGCGTCCAAGTCATCCTCACCACGGTTCCGCTGCTGGTGTTTTTGATCGCCAGCTGCCTGGTCATCGGCGAAATCGGGGTCGGCCAGGCGATCGACTGGATGCGCGAAGGGACAGCCGCGCTACCGCCCTCGATCGTCGACATGGCCCAGGCCTACCTCCCGGTCTATTTCGCCTACTCGGGCTGGAACGCGGCGATCTACATCGGTGGCGAAATCAAAAACCCAGGCCGCAACCTCCCGCTTGCAGTCATCGGCGGCACCTCGATGGTCGTGGTGCTCTACCTGGTGCTGTGCGCCGGGTTTTTGTCGGTATTTCCCCTGTCTGACCTCGCCAATGTCGGCGAGGCCGGAACTGCGGCGGCCAGCAAAATGTTTGGTACGACCGGCATTATTGTGGTCACCAGCCTGATCCTGCTGGCAATGCTCGGCTCGATCAACGGCACCGTCCTCACCGGTTCGCGGATTGCCTATGCGATGGCCCGTGGCGGCGACTTTGCCAAGTCGGCCGGTAAGCTCCATCCGAAGTTTCGCACCCCGGTGGTGGCTTTGTGGGTGCAATGCGCCCTGGCCCTGGCCCTGATCGCCACCAACAGCTTTGAAGGCCTGCTCGACTACGCCTCGGCAGCCATGCTGATCACCGGCACCCTCACCGTGTTGTCGGTGATGTTGCTGCGCAAGAAGATACCCGACATCCACCGTCCCTACCGGCTGGGGCTGTACCCGTTGGCCCCGTTGGCCTACGCCGGGTCGAGCCTCCTGGTGCTGGCGATCCTCGCCTATCAAGGGGACCTCTCGGTGTGGATCGCGTTTGCGTGGTTTGCCCTGGCCATGCTGGCCTACCGGCTGATGCGGCCGCGCTGACCTGGCCACCCGCTCACGCGCTTGCACCAAAGTGATACCCTCCGGGCGATGTCCTCCCCGCTGACTGTCGTCACCTGGAATGTCAATGGCATTCGCGCTCGCCTCGACCACGTGCTGACCTATGTCAGCGACAACGAGCCCGATGTTGTGTGTTTGCAGGAGACCAAGGTCGCCAACAACCTGTTTCCGCGGGTGCCGTTTATGGAGCTCGGCTATCACGTCTCGCTGCACGGAGCCAAGGGCTACGCCGGGGTTGTCACCCTGACCAAGCAACAACCCACCGAGTTTGTCGCCGGATTTCGCGACGACCCGCCCGACACCGCCTGCCGGATCGCCAACGTCGTGGTCGAGGGTATTCGTATCTACAACCTTTATTGCCCCAACGGGACCAAGGTCGGCACCGACAAGTTTACCCACAAGCTCAACTGGTTTCGCCGTATTCGGGCCGAACTCGACGCCAGCGAAACGGCCCAAAGCAATGTTTTGTTGGTCGGCGACTTCAACATTGCCCCCGACGCCCGCGATGTCTGGGACGAGTCGAAGTTTATCGGCGAGCTCCACTACACCGACGAGGAGCATGCCGTACTCAACGAGCTACTCGCGTTTGGCCTGCAGGACTGCTTTCGCAAGTTCAACGACGAGGGTGGACATTTTACCTGGTTTGACTACCGGGCCGGTGCGTTTCGCCGCAAACGCGGGATGCGGATCGACCATGTATACGCAACAAAGCCGATGGCCGATCGCTGCCAAAGCATCGTCCACGACCGCGAGCCCCGGACCTGGGAAAAACCATCGGACCACATGCCGGTGGTCTCGACGTTCTCGCGCTAACGGGGCGGCTCAGATATCAAACCACCGCTAGCTCGCCATCCCGACTGCGAGCTGGGACATATCGGCACGTAACTTGACCGTGAACACTGAGCCCCTGTCGAGTTCACTTTCGACGGTGATCGAGCCGCCCAACAACCGGGCCAACCGCAGGCTGATTGCCAGCCCCAGGCCAGTCCCACCAAACTTGCGAGTAATCGAAATATCGGCCTGTAAAAACGGCTTGAACAACCGGTCGATCGTCTGCGGCGCTATCCCAATACCGGTGTCGGCAATCACAAACTCGACCATCGAAACCCCGTCTTCCTGGTAGCGGCGGGCCCGGAGTTCGATCGTTCCATCGCGGGTAAACTTGCAGGCGTTGCTCAGCAAATTGAGCAGGATTTGCTTGATGCGAATCGGATCGCTTTTGATCAACCCGATGTCGGGCTCATATGTACACACAAGTTTATTGTTATTGTTGGCGGCTAGTGGCGACGCCGTGGCCTCAACACTGGCCATGAGCTTGGCGACATCGATGGCGTCTAGGTCGACTTCCATCTTGCCGGCCTCGACCTTGGACAGGTCCAAAATATCTTGAATCAGGTTGAGCAGGTGGGAAGCCGAGGCATGGATCTTGGCCAGGTCGTTGCGGGTTTGTGCCGCGAGGGCGTCGTCCTCCTCGCCGATGAGCTCGGCATACCCCAAGACGGCGTTGAGGGGCGTGCGCAGCTCGTGGCTCATGTTGGCCAGAAACTGGCTTTTGACCTGACTTGCCTCGATCGCCCGCTGCTCGGCACGCTGGCGTTCGGTCACTTCGCGGGACAGCGCCTGGGTGCGCTCCTCCACCCGCTGTTCGAGCTCGGCATGCATGGTTCGCAGCTCCTGCTCGACCCGCTCGCGGTGGCGAACCTCCTGCTCGACCCGTTGCAGGGCATTGAACAGCCGCTCCGAAGTGCCACTGAGGTACACCGTGATCGAGGTACTCAAGCTCGCGGCAACGACGAGGGCGATCCCCGGCACAACCATCGGCAGCAATTCACCAGTGACAAAAAAGAGCCCCGCACAGGCGGCGACAGCCAACCCGAGCTGGGCAACCATCGTCGGCAAACTGCGGGCAAAATAAACCGGCGCTCCGGCGATCGGCGGAAGTGCCAGCAGCCACGGGCTCGCCTGTTTCCCGGCGATCAGTGTCAATACAAAGATCACCACGGCATTGAGCGCATAGCGACAGCCGTCGACGATATGGGCACGCTCGCGTGACACCAGTGAACCGATGCGATTGGCGGTGATGTTTTGTGCCAAAAACACCGCACATACAACAAATGTGAGCAGGTGCTGGGTTGCCGACGAAATGATAAACGCAGCACAGATCAGGACGGCTAGGGGGAGTACCTTGAGCAGGTATCCAACCCGTTGTACTTCGAGCTCGCGCTGCGTCCGTGCACCTGTGACATCCGCTGGGCTCGGCAGTGTGTTTGGCGAAACCACTTGAACTAAGTTACCCATAACAATGAGCAAGATCTGCGGTTTGCGCAAGTCGAGATCGCAAACCTCCCGAGGTCGTAGATGTGCACATTCGAAGGTGTTGGGGGAGCTCGCCCCACCTTCGTCCAAGATAGCCTCAGTTGCGACTGCGCTGTTGTAGACGCACCGGATGCATACGCCTGCAAGCCAGTGATTGCCGCGCGCGTGTGGCTGGCGGTCTAACTTCGCGGGTCCGGCGGACCGGCTGCTCGCATGACTCCAACGCCATGTCCTTCGAGATAGGCAACACCGTTGGCCCCGCGATAGCCCCCCTCAACCACGATCACCCGGGTGATCCCGGCATGGTGGATCAGCTTTGCACACATGATGCACGGCTCGCCGGTGACGATCAGCCACGCGCCTCGGGTCGCCACACCGCTGGCGGCGGCATTGCAGATCACATTCATCTCGGCATGGTGGCAGCCGATCTCAATCCGGGTACCGCTTTTGACATCCTGCTCGTCGCGCAAACAAACATCGCCACCGCAAAGTTTGCCGCCACCGCGCGGGCCACCGTTGTAGCCGTCCATCAAAATCACGTTGCGATCGGGATCGAGCAGCAACGCACCAAACGTACGCCGGGGACAGTTCGATGCCTTGGCCAGGGCCAGGCACTGCTCGATACGGATCTGCAGGTGTTTTTTCTTCACGGGCGGGGGGCATCGTGCCCGACCTGTGTGCCTGCAGCAAGTCAGTAGCGGCGGCACACCGAAAGCCGGGTATAGCTCCCGGTGTACTGGCTGTTCCAGTAGGTGCAGTTGTCCGGTTGCTGACAGCCGAGGCACGGGCCGGTGAAGAAGTTTTGCCCGTTGCCGTTGACAAAGTGCCAGGCGTTGTCGCCCCCGGCACAGTCGTTGGGGGTGGCGCAGCAGCTCGGCGCATTGCCGCAGCGGGTCGTATAGCCGTAGTCCTCGCGGTACTTGCTAGAGACGTCCTGGCACCAGCCGTCTTGCAGCCAGTTTTCGTAGGTGACCTCAAACCACCCGAGGCAGCTGTTGCAGAAGTTTGACCCGGCATCGCCGGCGCGGCAGGAAAACCGGATGCACTCGCCGGCGTCGGTCAGGCACCCCGCGTCGCTCCAACAGTCGGTCCCGCATTCACAGGTGCCGTTGTTGCACTCGCTGCCGCCACAATCCATGCCACAGGCCCCACAGTTTTGCGGGTCGTTTTGGGTATCGACACAGTTGCCGTTACACAGTTCTAGACCGACATCGCATGTACATGCACCATCCATACAAACCTCGCCCACCCCACAGGCCATGTCGCAGCCACCGCAATGCAGCGGGTCGCTTTGGGTGTTGACACAGACATCGCCACAGCTCTGTTCGTCCATGTTGGGACACCCGCACTGGCCGTCGGTACACACCTCCTGGCCGACGCAGGCATTGTCGCAGCTACCACAGTGCTGACCGTCGGTCTGTGTATCCACACATGACTCGCCACAGATGTCGAGGCCATCATCGCACTCGAGTGCGCAGTTGCCCATCGAGCACACCCACCCGTCGGGGCAAGCGTTATCACAGGTGCCGCAGTGGTCGGGGTTGGCCTGGGTATTCACGCAGGTATCGCCGCAGGCTTCAAACCCCGGAGAGCAGCCACACGCGCCCGCCTCGCAGACCTCGGTGACATCACAGGCGATGTCACAACCGCCACAGTGGCTTGCGTTTGTATTTGTATCAACACATTCTTCGCCACACATCTCGCCCTGGCACCCGGCCGCACAGCTACCGGCGACACAGGCCTCACCCATCTGGCACGGGCTACCACAGGCGCCACAATGGTTGGCATCGGCCTGGAGGTCGACACACTCCTCACCACAGGCTGTCAGCGGGCTGTCACAGGCAGCCGTACACACCCCCGCCTCGCAGCTATTCCCAGCTGCGCACGCCTGGTTGCACATGCCACAGTTGCCCTCGTCGGCTTGTAGGTCGACACAGTCGCCCCCGCAGTTGAACTCGCCCTCGCCACACTCGATTCCGGTATCGGTTTCGGAGGATGGGCCGGCGGTGGTCGTATCGGTTGGCGTGGTGACGGTACCCGTGGTGGTTGTGGTCGCCGTGAGCGTCGCCGACTCGCGGGTGGTTTGCTCGCCCCCGCCACAGGCTGAGATCCCGAGAAAAACAGCTGTTGCCACCAATGCCCGATACCCACGTCGCCAAAACATAAACATGTCCTATCAGACATCATTATGTTTTGGTGGTTTTCTAGCCCGCGGCCGCGCGACCCCGTGCAACCGGCTGTCCGGCCGGGCACCAATCTGCGCAAAGATTGGCTTAGCCCGGCGGGTTGACTTGCAGGTTGAGCCCGGCCCCGGTCATATCCGAGTAGGTATAGGGCCCGACGAGACCGCCGACCTGGGTCACCACCTGGTAGGTATCGGGATCGACCTTGTACGCGAGGTTGGCCGACATATCGACAACCCAGACATAGCCATCGACATCGATACTGACACCCCACGGGTTGCTGCACCCGGGCAGTGGAATATTTGCATTGACATAGGATTTGGTCTCGACATCGACATGAACCAAGCGACAGGCATCGCTACCGGCCCCCCAGACATTGCCCTCGCGATCGGCCATAATGCCATTGACCCGCGACCCACCGGCGACCCCGAGGTCGGTCCACTGCGCGGTTTGGAAGTCGTAGTGGTAGATGTGCCCGCCGATACAGCCACCCACCCAAATATTGCCGTTGACGTCGAGCGTCATGCCGTACTTGCAGCCGTTGGGGTTGCCGAGGTCGGTGACCGCCAGGGTCTGCGCATCGATGTGGACTGAGGGTTGGGTGTTGAGCCCGGTAGCGACAAAACTGCCATTGCCCGTCACAGCCCCGCCGTAGGGGCTGTAACCCGCGCCCCACGGCACGGTGACATCGTCGAGCGTGTCTCCGGTCGCCCCATCCACCCGCATGAAGTGGGCGGTGTTTTGGGCATCCATCCAGCCAAACCACAACCGGGGTTCCGGCGCGATGCAGGTCACCGGGTCGGGTTCGGTCCCCTCCCACGCCGTCGCCCGCGGGCCAAAGTTGTAGCCCGTCGACGGAATCGGCTTGCGCCACAGCACGCACTCGTCCTGGCCGAGTGGCTTGACATCGTTGGGACCGGTCGAGGTGTCGATCATCCCGTTGTTATTGTTGTCGATACAATTTTCGCTGCGCGCCGCGATCTTGGTGACCCCGCCGGGGTTGCGGCTGGAAACCGCGACATCGCCCTGCAGGTTGACCGACGTCCGCGAAGGGCTACCGCCTTCGACGGCGTAGCGGCCCTCTTCGATCCCGGTTTTGGTGTTGATTTTAGAGACGGTATTTTCCTGTGAGTTGGCGATCCAGATGTAGCTAAAGACCTCGTCCCCCATGCCACCGGTGTCGCCACATCCTCCCGAGCCCGCGTCTGGCACTTCGCCGACATCGAATTTGATGCCACTGCCCCCGCTGCTACTCGTCGTCGGATCGCCCGTCGAGGTCGTGGGCGACGTCGAGGCATCCGATTCAGAATTCGAATCTGAGCCACTTTGCGCGGTCCCCCCACTGCCCGCATCGCTCTCGCCCTGGGTCGCCGATGCCGATGCCGATGCCGACGCCGACGCCGACGCCGAAACGATCCCCGACGCCTGGCTATCGCTCGTGCGAGTGTCCGCCTCTCCGCTGCCGCAGGCGGTGACGCAAACCGCGAGTGGGAGGAACAAGACAGCAAAATGTTGGATGTGCATGGGTCTCACGGGCCGCCTCAAAGTCGCGACAAACTACAACATTCCTGGGTCCAACACGCAACCTTTGGTCAACAAATGACCGCGCCAAAACCGCATCCAAAGCCTGTGTGTACAACGTTGCCGTCGCAACGATAATTCTGCGTGCAACGACCCCGGGAAGATCTTTATCAAGGGCTGGGGACCACAGCCCCCAACCCAGTGCACATACACGTCATCGAAGCGCACGTGTCGTGCCCCTAAACATCATGCTTGTGCAAACGATCACGTGGTCCCCGCAGACGCGTAGCGAGCGAGTCGAACCAGACACCGCGGCGGAGAATCGCCGTACGTCCCAGCAAATCGTTGCCGAACGAACCCAAAGTCGCCGAACAAACCCTCGAAGGCGGCCGTAAAGCCCCGGGTCGTGCACGGGTCTCGGAGCCGGCGCAGGGCCGCCGACGATGCACTGTAACTACGAGCGCGACCGGCAACTACGAGCGGGACCAACAACGCGGCGAATCGCGGTACGTCCCAACGAATGTCACCGAACGAACCCAAAGTCGCCGAACAAACCCTCGAAGGCGGCCGTAAAGCCCCGGGTCGTGCACGGGTCTCGGAGCCGGCGCAGGGCCACCGACGATGTACTGTAACTACGAGCGGGACCGACAACGCGTCCCGCCCGCGACCTAGCTAGTTTGTATACTCAATGACATAGGGCTGGGATTGCCCGGAATTACCCGCGGTCGTTTGGTACAGGCCGTTGGCATCAATCCATGTGCGTGTACAACTGTTTCCGGTCTTCTGCGACAGTATTGTGAAGTTCGCGTAGCCGATCGCGTTGGCGAAGTTCTCGAGGAAATCCGGGTGGTAGTTGGCGCAGGTCGGCGCGTTGTTGTTGAATCGCATCGGCCAGGTTTTGGCGAAATCGTAGGTAAACCGCAGGCCGCCCTGGATATCTTCGCACGTGACAATTCCGCCCGAAGTCTGGCCCGTGCACAGCGTCTGCCCTTTGAGGTTGAAGCAGTACTGTTGGTAGTTGTTGCCGTTGTTGGTGAAGTCCGCGCAGGCGAGCGCCGGGCGGAATTCATTGAAGGCCTCGACCCCGTATTGGCAGTCGGCGCAACCGTCGGTGTTGTCGTCGTTTTGGTCGTCACACTCCTCGACACCTTCTTGGATAAAGCCATCGCCGCAGGTCGCTAGCTCGCAGGTGTTGAGGCACTCGTCGATGTTCGACATGTTGCCGTCGTCGCAGGCTTCGTCCCCCTGGATCTCACCGTCGCCACACTCCTGGATTTCACAGGTGTCGAGGCAACCATCGGTGTTGTCGGCGTTGGCATCGTCGCATTGTTCGACCCCCTCTTGGACAAAACCATCGCCGCAACTTGCCTCTTCACAGGTATCGAGACAGGCGTCGGTGTTTTCTTCGTTGCCGTCGTCGCAGGCCTCAACCCCTTCTTGGACAACACCATCGCCACAGGTCGGCAGCTCACAGGTAGTTAGACACTCGTCGGTATCGACATCGTTGGCGTCGTCACAGGCCTCGACACCTTCATGCACAAGCCCGTCGCCACAAACTGCGTTGAGGCACATCGTCGTGCACTCGCCGTCATCGCTGTTCATCGGGCCGAGGTCACATTCCTCTCCCTCATTGAGCTCCCCGTCACCACATGCAGGGCCCGGGCCTGTGGTCTCGTCGGTCTCCGAACCTTCGCTCGGATCACCAGTCGTCGCATCGGTTTCCGACTCAGCGGGATCGGCAGTCGGATCCGTGGTCGGATCTCCGGTCGTCGTCGGGTCGTTGGTCGAGGAGGCCGTGGTGATATTCGTGGTTGTCGGACGGCCGGTTGTCGTCGACGTCGAAATATCATCGTTGCCCGAGGCACACCCTGAAACCAAGGTTGGGGCAAGTAGAACAGCAGTTAGCCAGGATGCAGCGCGCGTTTTCATAACAAGTCCAAAGTCAGGTGCGGCGGTGGGACACCGGGGCGGCGACATGATTCATCATAACCTAACAAACATGTCCGATTAGACATCTTATGGGCATTTTTTGTGTGCTCACCGACATCAGACATGTCCGACAACAGGACGCCTGACCCGCACGGAGCACGTTTGGCCCCATTTCAGCTCGACCCCGCGCGCCCGTGCCCATGGCCCCATGATATTCTTGGACATTCTTGTTTATACAAGTAAGTGATTGGCTGTGCATGTTCTTCGTCAGCACCTCCTACTTCGCAAAAAATGCGAGAATCCTCCCGCAGTCGACAAAATTTTCCCGTTGACACCCGCGCCGATTCGCGCCTACCGTCTCCGAGCCTTTGGTACCGACCCCGTCGGTTGAAAAGGGAACCCGGTGAGAATCCGGGACTGCCCCGCAGCGGTAAGCAGGAACGACCGCCACAAAACGCACTGGCCAGATGGCCGGGAAGCAGTGGCCAGTAGGTACCCGCCTGTAAGTCCGAAGACCTGCCGAAGGTGTGCACGAAATCACCCGTGCACCCAACCGGTCCGCCGGTCCGCACGCTGCGAGGGACAGCCGATGCCGCACACCAAACCACGACAGATCTACTTCCGTACTCCCCTGCGCGCACCACGACCTTTGGCCTTGAGGCGGGTCGCGTGACGTGTTCACTTGGACCGCGGGGACATCGCTTGTGGTTGCCCTAAGCTTGGCCAATAGCCCTTCTGAGGATGGCGCTCGCGCGACCGCTCCCGGCCAGCACGCGACCACGCGGCCAGGGAAAACTCGCCAGGAGCAGGAGACCGACAACACGCGAGCGGCCGCCCGCTACCGAACTGTTGTGGGTACAACAAAATCCGATGATGGACTCGACAGCCAACGTCGTGTCGATGCCCAGACCCCGGGGTTTGCCACCGCGATCGAAGTCGATCACATCGGCGGGGCGACACCGAGTGACGCTGTGGCCGAAGTCCTCGACCGCAGTGTCGCCACCACAACCCGCTCGGTTGGTGGCCTCGGCCAGTTTTCGGCGGTTTCGATCCGCGGAAGTTCACCGCAACAGGTCGAGCTCCTCAGCGATGGGATTCCCCTAGGCGATAGCTTTGTCGGCGCCGTCAACCTAGGCGATCTCTCCCTCACCCCGCTTGCCGGGATCGAAATCTATCGCGGCTACGTCCCGATCGCGATGGGAGCATCGGCAATCGGTGGCGTCATCAACCTCGTCAGCCGACCACCAAACAAGCAGCGCTCCCATGGAAAAGTTCGTGTGCGCGGCGAGGCCGGATCGTTTGGCACCCGCGGGGCCCATATTTCGCTGTGGCACCCCATCGCCCGTCGGCTCGCGTTGTCGGTCGATGGTTCGTACGCCGGCTCTTCGGGGGAATATCGCTACTTCGACGACCGGGCAACGCCGCAGTACACCGCCGACGACCGCATCACCTTTCGCCAACAAAATGGCTATAACCGAGGGCTTACGCGCCTGCGGCTCGACCATCGAGCTGGCCCTTGGCACACGTTTATCCAGGGCTACGGGCTGTTTAAGCAGCAGCAAATCCCCGGACCGGCAGGTAGCTCCCCCCCGCCCACGGGCCTGACGACGGGTCTTGGCAAGCTCATGCTGGCGTCCACACGTTCGCGGCTCGGTGCCGGTGGCCGGCTGCGCTGGCTTGGCTCGCTCGGGTACAGCGGACGGGAACTTGCTGTTACACCAAAATTAACCGGGCTCGTACCGCAATACGAACGCACCCGCGTGGTCGATACCTATCTGTCGCCGCGCCTTCGCCTGCCGGTTTGGCGAGGGGGTTTTTTCCAGTTGGCCGCGGACCTGCGCAACGAGTGGATCGCTATCCACAACTATACTGGCATCGCACGCAACCCCGCCGGCGAACTCGACCGTACCCGGCATCGCGTTGGGGTCGGCGTCGAGCTCGAGCAGTTTTTGTTTAACCGTCGGCTTCGCCTCGTCCCGGCATTTCGCGCCGAAGCCCTGCGCAGTCGATTTCCCAACTCAGACGGCTCCGACCAACTGTCGGCACAGCAACGGCTACGCACCGATATCGCCATGTCGCCGCGGTTTGGCGCACGCCTGCGGGTTGCTGCTGGCATCGATATTCGCGGCAGTGTCGGCCGCTACTTCCGGCCGCCCACGGTGTTGGAGCTGTTTGGCAGCCGCGGGGCAATTGTCGGCAACGAAGAACTCAAGCCCGAACAGGGGACAACCCTCGACGCCGGTCTCACGTTTGATCGTGCGCTGGCCACCACACACCGGTTGTATGCACAAGTAGCTGGGTTTTCTCGCCATAGTCGTGACACCATTGCCATGCTGCCCACTGGTATCGCGGTACGTGCATTCAACCTGGCCGGCACCCGTGTTCACGGGCTCGAGTCGGCGGTGGTTTTATCACTGTGGTCGCGCCGTGCCGAACTGGCTGGAAACTACACGTTGATGCCCACGCGCAACCTCGAAGCTGCGCCCGACGGGAGTTCGCGCCCGCTACCGGGCAGGCCCCGCCACCAGCTGTTTATCCGGGCTTCGACCGGGCACCGGTTTGACACCCGCGACGGCTCGCGTATCGCCCCGAGGATTGCCTATACACTCGACTATCTCGACGCCATGTATCTCGACCCGAGCGGACGGGTGGCAATTGCTCCGCGGGCGATTCACGGAGCATCAATTGTTGTGGCCTTCGACGAGCGTGTGCGCTGGGCACTGGAAGCGCGTAACCTGACAAATCGCATCACCACCACCTGGGACGCCAGTGCCTACGACAATATCGGGGCTGTCAAAACCCCGCTGGTCGACTACCTGCGTTACCCCTTGCCGGGTTTGAGCGTGATGATGCACATGACTTTTGACCTCGATGTGCCCGCCTGCCGACGGAGAAAAACATGTACCAACATCTAACCCGCGCTGCCCTGTTCGTCTGCACCGTCATCAATCTCACGGGGTGTGTCCTGAGCACGGTCGATACCGGCTCGGATAGCGATTGGGAGACCTCGACGGCCTCCGGGGACGACTCGACCGGCGAAACCGAGGACGTCCCTTCGGTCTACGACAACTATCCGGTCCTCAGCGCGCCCTGTCACATCGAACCGGCCGAGGTCACCGAGTTGCTGGTGACCACCACCGACTTTGCCACCGGAGGCCTGAGCACTGTTGACCTCGCAACCCTCGCAGTCACCCCAGATGTTGCACTGACAAGTACAGATGCGATTGCGCGGGCGCACAACGGCAAGGTCTACGTCGTCAACCGCTACCTCTACGACAACGTCGACGTGCTCGACCCGGCAGCTTCGTGGCAGTCGGGCGGGCAGTACAGCCTGACATTGCCGGGGTACCAAAGTGTCAACCCACACACCCTAGAGTTTGCCTACGACGATCCCAACCGGGGTTATGCGGTGCTATTTGGTGCGCCGACGATCGCGGTGCTCGACTTTTCTCGACCTCCCGCCGAAGCTGTGATCGGCGACATCCCGCTGCAGCGACTCGCCGACGCCGACGGTATTCCCGAGGCCAGTGCGGGGATTGTCTGTGGCGACACGTTATTTGTGAGTGTACAACGACTTGATCGCAACGCCGGGTGGGTGCCGGTTGATCACGACTATATCGCCGCCATCGACCTCCAATCGCAACGCGTGATTGAGCTTTTTGACGACCCCAGCGCGGTCCCGGGTATCGCCCTGCGCGGACAGTGGGCGCGGCAATTTCGCAACGATCCTACCGACCTGAATGGTCATACCGCCCTGGTGCTGACCACGGGTATTGAACGGGTTGACCTGGCAACCGGCGAGGTTGAGTGGGCGGTGACTCCCCAACAATTTGCTGATGCAGGGATTTTGGGGTCAATGTATCCACAAGCTTTTGACCTCGATGCTGCGGGCACACGGGCCTTTGTCGCGGCCTACCGCCCCGACTACTCCGCGGTCGACATCTACCAGGTTACCCTCGACGACCCCGCAGCCGCGGTTGTGCAAGTAGCTGGTGGCTACCTCTCGGCCGAACGCACCTTGGAAGTTGTCGGTGACCGCCTGTACTTCGGCGATACGAGCCCCGGGCAAAGCGGCCTGCGGGTGTTCGACATCGCCGACAACGGTGCGCTGACCCCCGCCGATATCGGTGCCACACAACCGCTTTCGCTCGGGCTTGCGCCCTACCGGGTGCAGGCGAGCGCGAGCTAGCGAGGTTCAACATGATGTATCAACAACAAAAATGCTTGATCGGGCTCGGGCTCGGTGCTGTGGTGCTGCTGTCCCTCGCCTGTGCACCGGAACCGGGGCTTGTCACCGCCGGCTCGGACAGTTCCGATACCAGGCCGCAGCTCCCCGGTCTGCCAGAAACCTCGGGAAGCGAAACCGGTGAGACCGGAACCTCAACCGCCGACGCGGGTGACGGGTCAACGACGGACGACCCGACAACCGACGGTTGGGAGACAACTTCTGGCGACCCTGAGACCACCGACGATACGGAGCCTTCCGAATCGACGGAAACCACCGAGGACACAACTTCCGACACCGACACGCAGACGACCGCAGTTGAGTCGGAAACCGGCACAACCACCGAGGAGGGACCGCCGTTTGGCAACTGCCTACCCGACCCCGAGGCCGAGCCCGACCCATTTGCCGACTGTGTCGAGCTCTTCGACCCGGCACCGGAGGTCAGCTTTGGCCACGACCAGATGCCAGATATCGTCCTCGGCAGCCCCGAGGGTAAGGGGATGCAGGCGGGGAGCATGGACGTCGCGGCCCTCGGTTGTGGCGGCCAGATCATCTTGTTTTTTGATGAGCCGGGGATTGTCGACGGGCCGGGAGTCGACTTTATCGTGTTTGAAAACCCGTTTGCCACGGGCGACACAACTTTTACCGAGCCCGCCGTGGTCGCCGTGAGTGACGACCTGATTCACTTCTACGCGTTTGACTGTGAAACCGATGGCAGCGGCACCTGGCCGCCGACCGGATGCGCCGGGGTCGAGCCTGTCCACGCCGACTCGATGAACGGGATCGATCCGACCAACCACCAGCTAGCGGGCGGCGACGGCTTTGACCTCGCCGACGTCGGCCTGTCGTATGCCCGCTATGTCCGTTTGGTCGACCGTACCCAAGAGTTTTATGGCAATACAACTTGGTGCGCGGGCGCGGCCGGGGGCTTTGACCTCGACGCCCTGGTTTCGGTGCATCATCAATGATTTGGCGACTGCCCGCACCGCTAACCCAGGAGCGAAGCCCGGCGGTCAGCCAATACCGGAAACTTTGCCCGGGCCTCGGCGACCACCTTTGGATCTAGGTCGGCGAGCAACATGGTCTCGCCCATGGCCGCGGTTGCCAGTGGTTCGCCAAGCGGGTCGTAGATGCAACTGTCACCGCTATAGGCCAACCCGCCGCCCTCGCCCACACGATTGACAGCCACCACATAGGCCTGGTTTTCAATCGCCCGGGCACGCGCCAGCACCTGCCAGTGGACCCGGCGTTTTTGCGGCCAGTTGGCGACCACGAGGTAGGCGTCGGTATTGTTGGCTGTACACCAAAACTCGTCGGCAAACCGCAGATCGTAGCAGATAAACAGGGTGCACCGCAGGCCCTCAACCTCGACGGTCACGTGGCGGTCACCGGCGGTGTAGTGGTTGTGCTCACCGGCAAACGTAAACGGGTGGATCTTGCGGTAGCGGTGAAGCTCGCCAGCGGGGTTGGCCAGCACCAGGGTGTTGGCCGGATTCGGTGCACCTGCAACGACCTCGGGAAGCGACCCACAGATCCAGAGCTTGTGTGCGCTCGCCATCTCCAGCAAAAACTCGGTACTCGGCCCACCCTCAGGCTCCTGGATGGCATGGGATTGCATCGAAAACCCGCAGGCGTACATCTCGGGCAAGACCACGAGACGGGCACCACAGGCGGCGGCCTGGGCAATCTTTGGACGCAGTCGGGCAAAGTTTTGCGCGGGCTGTTCCCAGGCGATGTCAGTTTGCAGGGCAGCGACTTTCACGGGTATTACCTTCGGTGGGAGCTACTTGGCGGCCAAGCTCGGGAGTTTTTGCAGGCGTGTCAGGGCCTCGTCGATGACGTCCTCGGTTTTGCAAAACGCCCACCGCACCAGGTGGCTGCCGTCGTCGCTTTGGCTGTAAAACGCCGAGGGGGGGATGGCTGCCACCCCAACTTTTTGCGGCAACATCCGACAAAACTCGACGTCGCTGGTAAACCCGAGGGGGCGGATGTCGGTGAGTACAAAGTAGGTACCTGCAGGTACAAGTACTTTGAGACCGAGCTTATCGAGCCCCTCGCACAACCGGTCACGGCGGCTTTTGAAGGTTTGCACGAGGTCCCTGAAATAACTGTCGGGGGCCCGGTAGGCGGCTGCTGCTGCCAACTGGAAGGGGCCAGGCACACAAAACGTGATGAACTGGTGGGCGCAGCGAATCGCCGCACTAATCTGCTCGGAAGCACAGGTGTGGCCAACCTTCCACCCCGTCATACTAAAACTCTTGCCGGCCGACGAAATCACAACTGTCCGCTCGCGCATGCCCGGCAAGCTAGCGAGACAGGTGTGCTGCCCGTCGTAGACGAGGTGCTCATAGACCTCGTCGGTCACGGCAATCAGGTTGTGGCGACGACACAACCCGGCGATGTGCTCGAGCTCGGAGCGTGAGAAAACCTTCCCAGTGGGGTTATGCGGGGTGTTGAGCAAAATGATGCGCGTGCGTGGGGTGATCGCCTGCTCGAGTTCCTGCGGGTCGTATGTGAACGACGGTGCACGCAGGGTGACAAACCGCGCCGTCGCCCCGGCCATCGCAATGCTCGCGCGATAGGAGTCGTAGTAGGGCTCGAACACCACGACCTCATCCCCGGGGTTGAGCAACGCCTGCAAGGTGGCAAAGATCGCTTCGGTCGCGCCGGCGAACACACTGACCTCGGAGCCAGGTTCGTAGGAAAGCCCCCAAAACCGCTGTTGGTGCTCCGCGATCGCAGTTGTGAGTTCCATCAGCCCCGCCATCCGACGGTATTGATTGGTGCCATCCGTGCGCCCGATCGCCGCGATCGCTGCTTCTTTTAAAAACCCGGGCCCGTCGAAGTTGGGAAAGCCTTGGCCGAGATTGACGGCTTGATGCTCGATCGCCAGCCGCGTCATTTCGGTGAAAATCGTGGTCCCGAAGCCCTGAAGCCGGTCGCACAGATAGGGTTGTCGCTCACTGTTCACGGCTGCGGAGTGTGGCATAGTTTCGCGCGATGCAAGACCCTGACCATGAGGTTTTAGACGTTACGCAGCTCGCCCGTGTGGACAACGACCAGTCACGGGTCTCGAAGTTGGCCAATGCCCTCACCGGTTCGGAGATCCTCAAAATCGCCGCCGACATCCGCAAGTTGGTCCGCGATGGTGCGGACATTTGCAACCTCACCGTCGGCGACTTTGGGCCGCAGCACTTTCGCGTCCCGGGGCTTTTGCGCGACGAAATCCACCAAGCCCTCGATCGCGGAGAGACCAACTACCCGCCATCAAACGGCGTTTTGCAGCTCCGAGAGGCGATTGTCCGGTTCTATCGACGCGAGCTCGGGCTGAGCTATCCGGTCGAGTCGGTGGTCGTCGCCAGCGGGGCCCGTCCACTTATTTACGGCTCGTTTCGCACCCTGGTCGACCCGACCGACACCGTGATCTACCCGGCGCCTAGCTGGAACAACAACCACTACATCACGATGGTCGGTGCCCGCCCGGCACCCGTGGTTTGTGGACCCGAGCAAAAGTTTATGCCGAGCCCCGAGGCCCTGCTCGACGAGCTGCCGAGGGCGCGCATGCTGTGCCTCAACTCGCCGCTCAACCCAACCGGCACGGTGATCACCAAGGCGGCGCTCGAGGGCATATGCGACGCGATTTTGGCGGAAAACAAGCGCCGTGAGCAGGCCGGCGAGCGGCCCGTGTATTTGTTGTATGACCATATTTATTGGATGCTGTGCTTTGGTCAAACCCAGCACTACACCCCGGTCAATGTGCGCCCGCAAATGGCCCGCTACACGATCTTTGTCGACGGAATCAGCAAGGCGTTTGCCGCCACCGGCCTGCGCGTTGGTTGGGCCCTTGGCCCGGTCGACGCGATCAAGCGCATGACCGCCGCTTTGGGCCACTTTGGCTCGTGGGCACCGCGACCCGAGCAACTCGCGGTCGCGGCTTTGCTCGACAACCCCGAGGCCATACGCAGCTACCACGCCGAATTCAAATCCCAGGTTCAAGCCCGCCTCGATCTGATTCACGACAGCCTCCAGGCACTCAAACGCGAGGGGTTGGCGGTCGATAGTATCCCGCCGATGGGAGCTATCTATTTGACGGTCCGGATCTGTCCGTTTGGCCGCAAGACCCCCGATGGCCACGTGCTCGAAACCAACGAGGATGTCCGCAAGTACCTGCTCGAACAGGCCGGGATTGGCATCGTCCCGTTTCAGGCCTTTGGCTACCCCGGCAACACCGGATGGTTTCGCATGAGCGTTGGTGCGGTTGGGGTTGAACAAATCCGCCAAGCCATGCCACGGCTCGCCGCGGCCCTGCGCGCATTGGTACCGGCATAGGGGCAAGCCTGTGATGATACAAGCAAAGCGTTTGGGAGACATCAACGGCGGCTCGCTTTTTAGCATTTTGTGGGCCCTGCACCTCCAGCGCCACAGCGGTCGCCTCCACGCCCGCAGGGACGACCTCCACAAAACCCTGTGGCTACGCGATGGATCGCTTGTATTTGCAAGTAGTAACCAAGTCGAAGATCGCCTGATCGAACGCCTGCGCCTGCGGGGCCTGTTGTCCCCCGAGGAATACACGCAGATCCAACAGTCGTACACCGAAGCCGGTGGCCAGCGACGGATTGGCGAGCTCCTGCTCGACGCCCGACTGATCCGCCGGCTGACGCTCGAGGAGGCACTTGCCGAACACCTGCTGCGGGTCGTCGACACGATCCTCGGCTGGCATACCGGCACCTGGGCATTCGACCCCAACGACCAGTGCGACGAACAATTTACCCTCAAGGTCCCCCTAGGCTCCGTGCTGATGACGGCCGCCCGCGATCGCCTCGACCTCAAACGCATGCGGGCCGAACTCGACGCCGCCGGGACCTCGTGGCAACTGCAATTGCCGCGCAAAACAGACCACGCAGATGTCACGGTCGAGTTTGGTCTGCACCCGAGCGAGCAGGCCCTGCTCCCACTTTTATTGCAGACACAAACACTTGCCGGCCACCTCAAGGACTTTCGTGTCGACGAACGCGAGCTCACCGGCCTGTGTTTTGTGTTGTGGCGTACCGGCTATCTCGTGCCGACCTCGGCCTAAACAAAAGCACCGCCAAACGGCGGTGCTTTCCCATGTATACACACTGATTACTCAGGTCGATCAACCGGCAAGCCGCTCGGCACGGTTTGCGGAATACTGGCACCGAGCACGGCCGGGTCGGCGGACGGGTCGGAGAGCGCCTTCAAGAACGCCGTGATTTGCCGGGCGTGACGCTTTTTCTTGACCTTGACGCCGTCGAGCAGCGGGTCCTTACCGGCGGCCAAAATCTCGGCGGCATTGTCCACCATCGACTCGTGCAGCGACTCGGCCTCACAGGCAAATGGTGTATAGTCATCGAGTGGCGTATCGGGTAGCTGGGTGATGTCGTAGGTCAGCAGCGCCTGCTCCGGATCGCCGTAATGCGCGACAAAGTCCTTGAGCTTGGCCGTTTGCCCGAGGCGACCATAGGGCGCCGTAAACTCGACATTGCGCAGCGGCGGGGTGCGCCACTTGTAGCGCTCTTCGACCGGGAAGACTTCGTCACCGGCACCACCTAGGACCCAGGGGACCGCGTAGGTGTTGCGCGCCTGGCCGAAGTCGTCGAGGCCGTTGGGGCCATTGCGCTTGGGCAAGTCGTTGCCGCACCCAAACGTCGGTGCCAACGTGTTGTGAAACTCGTTGTCGGTAAACCCATTGCCCGAGTGACACGACGCGCAGTTACCTTTGTCCTCGCTGAAAAACCGTTTGGCCCCGCGCAACTCCCGGTTGCTCAAGGCACAGTCATCACCCTCGACAAATGCATCCCACGGGCTGTTGTTGAAGCTAAAGGCTTCGAGCTCGTACGCCGCAATCGCGGTGCCAACATGGCCAAAGTTGAGTTCGGCGAACGGCTTGTCGTAGGCCGCCTCAAACATCGCCACATACTCGGGGATCTGCCCCAAGCGCACCATATACGCATCGAAGATACAGGCGAACATCAACGGCAACGGGGTGTTGGGGTCGACACAGGCCATCAGTTCGTTGTCGGGGTCGGTCCCCGGTACCCCCAGCATCTCGCCAAACGTCACCTCCGGGAGCATGGCTTGGCCGGCGACCACCCGTGGCGCCACCACCCCGGGAAAGTCCTCAAACGCCGCCTGGTACTGCGGCAAGATCACCGGCAACCCGAGCCCGATGACCTGCCCACCTGCTTCGGAGACCTTGCCATCGACAGCCAGTGACTCGAGCGTGTGGAGGTTGTAGAGGGCCTGAGAGTGGCGTCCGCCAACCTGGCCCCCCTCGCGATCGAGGCCGACCCCATGCCCGAGGACACCGGCGTTGAGCGGGCGCCTGTCAGTGGTGCCGAGCGCAGGATTATGACATGTCCCACAGGACACATCGCGGCCACCACTGAGGATTTTGTCGTGGAACAACGCGCGCCCGAGGCTGACGAGCTCCGGACGAATCGGCTCGGGGCGGGCAAATGGTGTGATGCCCTTTTGCGCGATGAGATCGCGGACATCATCGACCAAATTGTCGTTGTTGCAATCGTCGTCGTCGTCGTCGTCGTCGTCGTCGTCGTCGTCGTCGTCGTACCAACCGCGGAAATCCTGCTCAGGTGTGAAACCCACTGCCGGCTCCTGGTACTCGCAGGCACCACCCCACAATGCAAATGTTGACAACAACACGAGGGGAATTTGTTGACCCTTGGTTTTCATCGCATCCAACCTTCCTTTATACACCTTTCAATACACGCTAACCGGACGACCAGCCGGCACGTTACGTGTATGAATACTGACATGTCCCGCGGGACACCACAAACACCCTCCTACGTTCGCATTGTCGGAGAACGCCGTCAACCTAATTCAACGAACAAAATGACCGAAGGGACACTTTTGTAGGTTGTTGGCTGGCCCAGCGGCTAAATGTGGACTTCGCAAGTTCTGAAAAACCTAACAAAAAACCGGTAATCGGCGAAAGGTCCGCGTCGTGGTTGTCTGCCGACGTAAGCGTTCCACAGTCGCATGGTCTACGGATTTGGTGAACATGCCAGCCGGATGTGTATCGAAATTACGGACTTCGCAATCTCGTCACAAATTGGTGAACGCTACACCTGCCCTGAACCTACATTGCGCAGGCTGCGCCCATCTATTTGTAGATGCAATGTAGGTATGGCAACAACTGCAGACCTACAAACAAAACGGGCCAGGTCGTGAGACCCGGCCCGCAAACCTTACCGAACACTAGCGAGTTGGGTTATTCAGCCGCACTTGGGTCACGATCGACGTAGAGCTTGCCACCCTGCTCCTGGAACTCGCGTGCCTTTTGGGCCATGCCCTCGGCGACAAGATCTTCCCCTTCGGCCATGTCCCGGACATCCTGGGTTAGCTTCATCGAGCAGAAGTGGGGACCGCACATCGAACAAAAGTGGGCGGTCTTGGCAGGAGCTGCCGGCATGGTTTCGTCGTGGAACTCGCGCGCGGTCGTCGGATCGAGCGAGAGGTTGAACTGGTCGTGCCAGCGAAACTCAAATCGGGCCTTGCTGAGGGCGTCGTCGCGGGCCTGGGCTCCGGGATGGCCCTTGGCAAGGTCGGCCGCATGGGCGGCGATCTTGTAGGTGATCACGCCGGTTTTGACGTCGTCGCGGTTGGGCAGGCCGAGGTGCTCTTTGGGGGTGACGTAGCAGAGCATGGCGCACCCCATCGAGCCGATCATGGCCGCGCCAATGCCCGAGGTAATATGATCGTAACCCGGGGCGATGTCGGTGGTCAGCGGCCCAAGCGTGTAAAACGGTGCCTCGTGGCACTCCTTGAGCTGCTCGTCCATGTTCTCTTGGATTTTGTGCATTGGCACATGACCTGGCCCCTCAATCATGACCTGAACATCATGTTTCCAGGCGATCTTGGTTAGCTCACCGAGCGTCCGCAACTCGCCAAACTGGGCCTCGTCGTTGGCGTCGGCAATACACCCCGGGCGCAGGCCGTCGCCGAGCGAGAACGACACGTCGTAGCGCTTCATCAGCTCGCAGATGCGCTCAAACTCCGTGTATAGGAAATTTTCCTTGTGGTAGTGCATGCACCACTTGGCCATGATCGACCCACCACGCGAGACGATGCCAGTGACACGCTTGGCCGTGTAGGGGATGTAGCGCAGCAACACGCCGGCGTGGATCGTGAAGTAGTCGACCCCCTGCTCGGCCTGCTCCTCGAGCGTCTCTAAAAAGATGTCCATGTTGAGGTCTTCGACCTTGCCGCGAACTTTTTCGAGGGCCTGATAAATCGGGACGGTGCCGATCGGCACCGGGGAGTTACGCAAAATCCACTCGCGGGTGGCGTGGATGTTGTTGCCGGTCGACAGGTCCATCACCGTGTCGGCACCCCAGCGGGTGGCCCACTGCAACTTCTCGACCTCTTCTTCGATCGAGGAGCTCACGGCCGAATTGCCGATGTTGGCGTTGATCTTGACCAGAAAATTACGGCCGATGATCATCGGCTCTAGCTCGGGGTGGCGGATGTTGGCCGGAATAATCGCGCGCCCGCGGGCGATCTCGGAGCGCACAAACTCAGGCTCGACGTTTTCGCGGATGGCGACAAACCGCATCTCCTCGGTGATGATGCCCTTGCGCGCGTAGTGCATCTGGGAGACGTTGCCATCGCTTTGTTTGAGGCGGGCGTCGATCCACGGTTGCCGCCGCTTGGGGATGCCCTGCCGCGGGTCGCAGCCCTGGGGCCCGGTGGTGTCGTAGACCGTCAGTGGCGGCTCACCCCCGGTGAGCTCGATGGTCCGAAACGGCACCGAAAGCTCGCCCTGGGTCACTTTTTGGGAGCTTGGAAAACTCTCTTCAAACGCCGGCAGCGTACGGATTTGGCTCACCGTTTCGTCGGCGACAGTCAACTTGGTCTTGGTGCTTTGTTTGTCGTGCATGCGCTTTCCTCCGCCGGTACGAGCCGGATCAGGTTCGAGGGGTATTTCTCAGGCCTCGCGGGCCACCCCCAGCGTGGCGGCGACCATACCAGGAGGCTGGGTGGATGTGCCACGACTGATTTACAAGCCTGTCAACTGCGCGGGTCGGTGCACACCCACCCTGGCGCCGGGCTATTGCGCATACATTGAGTTGCCGGCGGTCATGCTGCTACAGCGGCTCGGGCCCGTCGATCCGCATGACCTCACCATCGGCGACGCGGTAGACTGTGCCCTCGCTCGAGGTTTCATTTGTATCGACATTGATTCGCCGGTAACTGACGACGATGTACCACACCCGCGGCTCAGGCCCGCCTATCAAGATATCGTCGAGCAACCCGGCGAGCTCGCCCAAACTACGCTCGTCGGCAAACGTATACACATGATGCAAGCGCTTGCCCTGCTCAGCGAGCAACACCGGATGGAGATATTCCAGCGCAGCTCCCTGCTGTGCAAAACCCCGCCCGAGGGCAATCACACCGTGGCGGGCCTCGACGACTTCGGTCAGTTGTTCGCCACCCGCAGCAACCATGCCCACGCGCTCGAGGTCTGCCATCGACTCGTCATCGGCCGGAACCACGATCGCCGTCAGGCCGACAAACGGTTGCCGCCGCTCGGGCGTTGCGTACATCCCCCAGCCGCCAAACCGCCACGGCGAAAACCCCAGCTGCTTGCTCAACAACAGGTGCACCCCGGGCCACAACACCAACAAAACGAGTAAGGTGTGGGCGAGAAACCGCCTCATGGTGCGCCTCCCATCGCCCACGTCAGACCCATTGTCGCGACGGCGAGAGCCGCCACCATCAACGCAGGGTAGCCGTACCGCGCCAACTTGGGGAGGGCGAGCAACAGCACCGCCGTGCCCGTGATCGCAAAATCATACTCGCCGCTGCCGATTGCGATCAGCAGCTGCATGCCGACCAAACCGATCAGACCAGCCCGTTTGAACCTGTTTGTTAAAACACATAATGGCAGCAATACCTCGGCGAGTACGAGTAGCCGCGCGAGCGTTTTGAGCACCAGCCAATCTCCTGCGAGCAACGGCATCGACATCGGGATTTGCACAGGCGTGGCAACGCTGACGGCCAGAGGTTCGACCCCCTGCAACCACCGTGATCCGTTGACCAACCACCGCAGATGTTCGGCTAGTATCGAGTGGTCAAACGCTGCCGCGAGGGCGAAGAACTCGCCGTTGAGGTAGTAACCATGGGCGAGCTTATGAACCCCACCCCACAGCCAGACCGACAGCGTGACACACCAGATCACGCGAACAGCCAAACCGTCGACCGTATCGTCGCCCTGGCGTTGCGGCCAAAACCCGACAAGCGTCGCCACGATCATAAGCTCGAGAAAGCTGTGGTTGAGGGTCGAGGGCCACATCCCCACCGCGACGTTGAGCAACGCCAAAAACGTCAGGCAAAGACCGACCCGGGCGTGGTCCGAACGCCAGCCAACGACGACACCGCAGGCCGCCGCCAACACCCCCAACACCGAAAACCCAGTCGGCGTCGCTGCGGCGTACAGCACCGAGGCGCACAGCACCTTGACCGTGATCAGGCGGACAAACCAGCGCAGGTGCTGGCGGCCCATCGGCGACACCGGGTCAAGGTTTGGCTGCCCGAGCAATCCCACCGGCATGAAGATAGTTCAGACCGAAGGCGTTGTCGTGTGCGCGGCCAACGGGCGCCGTGGCTCGTACTGGCGGCGTTTGTTTTCGCCTGGCCGCAACTGTCCCACGGGGCTGATTCGCCCGCGCCGTGGCCCGAGTTTCAGGGGGTGTGGGCCCATGGCCAGCAGCGCGGCCACAGTCCCGGGGTTGCGCGCGATGCCGTGTTTTGGATCGGTTCGTTGAGTAAGCAATTTACTGCGGCTGCGGCCCTGCGCCTGGTCGAGCGGGGTCAGATCGAACTCGACACGCCGGTGACACGGTACTTCCCCGAACTCAACGACGAGCAACTTTCACGCGGCTCAGCAGCGTGTACGGTCAAGCAGCTGTTGCACCACACCTGTGGCCTCCCCGAAGAGCTGATTGCAACACCATGTACGCTGGGACACCTCGATGATCCGGCACGGCGCGCGTGTTTTTTAGCTGGTATCGGCCGGGCCAAATTAGCGTTTACGCCGGGTAGTCGCTACGCCTATTCCAACATCGGCTACGACCTTGTCGGCCTGTTACTCGCGGATCTCAGTGGCAAGTCCTACGCGCAGCTACTTCAGCAGGAATTTTTTGACCCCCTCGGTATGGCCCACACGGGCGTTTTGCCACCGCCAGCGGTCGCGGCCAAGCTCGCCCGGGGTGAGCTTTACTTGATGGGCCTGCACCTCGACAGCTCGCGCTGGCACCAGCTCGATATCGATGCACCTGCAAGATTTGGCGCAAGTGGCAACCTGTATTCGACCCTCGACGACATGCTTGTGTGGACACGTGCGTTGCATACCGGCAAAGTCCTATCCCCCGCTTCCTATGCCGCCATGGTGACCCCGGGCGAGGGCGACTACGGCATGGGCATGGTGATCTCCAAGCGTCCATTTGGGGAGATTCGCTGGCACACCGGGGCCTTGAGTCCCTACGGCTACAACAGCTTTGCGGCCTGGCTCCCCGAACGTCGGCAGGCCGCGGTGGTGCTGTCCAACCGCCTCAGTCCGATCAGCCACAGCGGCCGGTTTGCCGAGTCGTTGATCACCCAAACCGCTGCCACACCGCCGGGCTTGCGCAGCAAACTCGCGGCATCGACCTCGGCCGCGCTGCTGTTGCTGGCCCTGCCGATCATCATCGTCGACCTCATTCGTCGAACCGCGCGGGCGGCCCACTATCCGCGACTCGAATGGTTGGTCGCCCAGCATACGCTTTTGTGTGCACTTACATTTATTCTCGTACGATTTCGTGAGCCCACCACGGTGTGGCTGATCAGCATCGGGGTCGCGGCGGTCGGGCTGTTGACCTGTTTCGCCGCCCGCAAACGCCTACAACCGGCACCGTGGCTGGTGTCCGATCGCCCGCGCAGCCGGCAGCTCGGCGAGCTGGCGATCTCTGCCGGGGTCGCGGGATTTTTGATTTGGGTCTCCCCGGCCGCGTTGGGATGGTCGCAACTCGGACTGCTCGCCGCCCAGCTTGTGCTCCTGCGGCGCGCACCGAGTGCTTGAGCCACCGGGTCAGGAAGGTTGGCTCGTGACCTCGGGTTGGGGTTGTCCCTGCAGCCGTCGCTGCAGCCGGTCGAGCCCGCCAAGGTACCAGCTGGCGTAGACAAGTGGCGCCAGCGGGGCCGCTAAAAACGGACGAACAAGCAACTCACGCAGGGCCTCAGCCCCGTTGTAGCTGCGCTCGCGCTCCGGGTCCCACACCGAAATAGATGTATCCTCACCTTGTTCACCGGATTGGCGCCGGTCGACAAGCACCCGGCGAATATCGAGACGGCGCAACCACGTCAGCAGCCGGCCGCCTGCGGCGGGATAACGCACGATGTGCAGGGGCTGGCGCCCGCCTATCCGCAACAATGACATGGCCGTGACCTCGGTGCAGTAAGCGAAGTACATCGCAATCATCACCAGGCCAAAGGTAAAAAGACCCATGCCAAAACTGATTCCGAGGTGCAACATCACCCCCGCGGCGATCACCCAGGGCCGGGTTTTTTTGGACCAAATCAGGTAGGGAAAGACCATCTGAAACCCGACCGTGAAGTACGAGCCGATAAGCGACAACCACGGCCACTCGATGATCAGGTCGTGGAGCACCGGATGGCTATAGGTGTCGGCCTGCAGGATGTAATACAGCGCCATCCCGTTGGACCACAGGTGCCCGTTGAGTTTGTAGATCCCGGCACAGAAGTACACGAGAGCGATCTGAACCATGATCATGGTGAACGCGAGGTTGGCCACGGCCACCAACCCCCCGCGTAATGCTGGCCACCGCGGCAGCGCGATCGCCTTACCCGATGTATTGACAAATATCAGGAAAAACAACACGAGCTGGGCAAGGTTGTTGCCGCCATCCAAAATCACCCCCGCCAAACTGTTGATATTCATTGTCAACAGATAGGCGACGAGCGTCATCAGCCGCGGCCACACACCAAAAAACCCCAGCGTCAGGGCGCCGAGCTGACCGAGGATAAAGACGAGGTAGTAGGCCTCCAACGCCGGATGGCGCGAGAGCGTAAGGACCCACTCGAGCCAGCTCGCCGGCTCAAACGGGTAGCGCTGGACGAATGCCTCGGGCGCCCAAATCTCGGCGTGGTACGGCAGCAGCAGGGCCGTGTGTAAAAACAGCCAGGCAAAAAACACCTTGTGAAACACGGCCGCGGCGTGGAGGTGTTTTTCGTGGGTGGCAAACCCGGCGAGCCAGTCCAAGAGTTTTTGCGTGAGCCGGCGCAGGTCAAACACGATTGGTGCGCCGGTCATCGTTCCACCTCAAAAATCGGGTAGGGAATTTCGACAACCTTGCTCCACGGTCGCTCAGCCGCCACACCTTCCTCACGTTCGGAATATTTGAGTGGGAAGAACTCGAGGGTTTTAAATGTATACGCAGCGAGTTGTTGGTCGGGGTCGATCAGTGCGCTGCAGGCCGTCCGCGTGAACCGCATGGCCAGCTCAAATGACGGTTCATCGACCATCTGCACCATCATTGGCGAGGGTGCGCACTCGAGGTAGCGCTGGGGGTCGTCCTCGGGATAGCGTTCGAGACAGGTCCGTTGATGGCGGCCGAGCGCCTGCTTGAGCCCGATCGCGAGGTCGCGATAGACATAGATCAGCTTGCCGTAGGCCCCGACCCGATGCTTGTAAAAGTCCTCGTGCAGCGACACCAGCGGATCGTGCCACTGACCCCACTCTCCACCCTCCGGGTAGCAGCGAAACGCAAACTTGGTGGTCGAGATCCCCGGCTCCGGGCTAAACAGGTGCCAATTTTGGTAAAACAGCACCTTCATGTAGCGATCGGCGAACTGACCACCTTCCTTTTTGAGCAGGTTGGCGGGGGACAGGTACACCAACGTGATCCCCAGGTGGGTGACAAACACCGCCATCGCCATCAGCGTGAGGACGACGGCGAGCGGGCGACGCAGAGGCTTGGCCTCCTTGGCATCACCGGGTTCGGCACTCGCTACATTTGATGTAGGATCAACTACTTTGGGTTCAAGCTGCTCGCCTGGTTTTGGCGGCGACACAGCATCTTCGTCGGGTCGCTCCCCCACTGGCTCGTCACTCATGTACGCCTCCTGCGATACGTCGTTGGGGCCTGGGCGCCCCTCGCCTCACAACATCGATAGCATCGATCGCTGTGAATCATATCCGCTTCCTTGCATCGTTGTGGCCGTTTAGCAGCCTGCGGTCGTTGTTTCGAGAACGACCACAGGCTCCCAGGCCCGGTTTAGCGCATGCCGGGATTGATGTAATCGAGCTCTTTTGCGCTGATTGCTCGCACATCGAGCTGCTCGCGCGACGAGCCCCACCAGTTGTAGTCCTTGCCGACGTCGTAGACGAGTTTGGCCGCGCCCACGGCTGCAACCGCCCAGGTCGGAACCGCGGCAACCTGGCCGAGCTTGCCACCGAGCATCTGCTCGCGCTGGGTCGCTTCGAGACTCTCCCAAATCATCACACCGTGTTGGATGTCGGGCGGCAGGGTCGAGACATCGTTGCGCATGTCCTTGAACGCCTGGTCGAGACGCGTGACCAACTCCTTGCGCTGGCCGGCCTTGAGCGAGTCTTTGAACACCGGAACCTTTGCAGCTTCAAGTTTCCCCATGCTCTGCAGGGTGTTGTGAACTTGAAAGTGCGACGGCATGTTTGCCGGGGTCTTCATGGCCTTTTGCACGTAGTCGAGGTCCTTGGCCGAAATCGCGACCATGTCGAGGGCCTCACGCGACGAGCCCCACCAGTTGTGATCCTTGCCGACTTCGTAAACAAGTGCAGCTGCACCGACCGCCGCAACGGCCCACGACGGCACCGCGGCGACCGTGCCAAACTCACCACCGAGCATCTGCCCGCGTTGCTTGGCGTCGAGGCTTTCCCAGATGCGCACCCCCTCTTGCACCCGACCAGGAAGCACCTTGGAGTCGCGCTTCATGTCGTTGAAGGCCTTGTCGAGGCGGGCAACGATCTTGGCCTGCTGGGTACCTTGGATGGAGTCTTTAAAGACAGGAACTTTGGCACCTTTGAGACTGCCAACGCTCTTGATTGCGCTCAGAACTTCCTTTTGCGAGAGCTCCTTTTGCGCGGCGATGCCGAGCTTCGACTCGACGTAGTCGAGGTCGCGGCTCTTGAATTGCTCGAGCGTGAACTTCTCACGGGCCGAGGCCCACCAGTTGTAGTCCTTGCCGACCTCGTAGGTGAGGTGGGCAGCACCGACAGCGGCCACGGCCCACGTCGGGATTGCGGCGACCTCTCCATAGTTACCGGAGAGCAGACCGACGCGTTGCTCCTGATCGAGCGACTCCCACACCCGCACACCGTCGAGGACCTCGCGGGGGGTGCCCTTGTCCTTTTTCATCTCGGCAAAGGCCTTGTCGAGACGGGCCACCAGCTCCGCCCGCTCGCCGCGTTTGACCGAATCGCGAAATACCGGCACGCGTACCTGATCGAGGTTGCCGAGGCCTTTGACAGCCCGCAACACGGTCGCGCGATCGCGTCGGATCGGTTTGATGTTTTTGTTGGGCAGCTTTTTAACCAGCTCTTTTTTAGCCGGCATGGGGGTCTGTTTTACAGCTCGCTTGCGCAACGAACCGGCCGCGTCGTCTGCCGACACGCCACACCCACAGGCCACCATCACTGCCAATAACCCTACGTTCCACTTCACCATCATGACGGCACGAGTCTACGCGATCGTCGCAGATGCGGGAAGAACAAAGTACGATGGCCATGTAACAAAAAAACATGTCCTTACAAACATATAAAAATGAGCAGCACACCGAAGTGCACTGCTCGAAAAATTCCCCAACAGCAATCAGCGGCTGATGTAGTCGAGCTCCTTCGCGCTCATTGTCTTCATATCGAGCTGCTCGCGTGACGAACCCCACCAGTTTTGGTCCTTACCGACGTCGTAAACGAGCTTGGCCGCGCCAACGGCCGCAACCGCCCAGGTCGGAACCGCCGCAACCTGCCCGAGTTTACCGCCCAGCATCTGCTCGCGTTGGCTCACCTCGAGGCTCTCCCAAATCCGCACCCCATCTTGCACGTCGGTCGGCAAGGTTGCGACATCTGCACGCATGTCCTGAATCGCCTGGTCGATCCGGCCCGCGAGTTTGGCCCGCGCACCCTTGTCGAGCGAATCTTTAAATACGGGGATCTTCGCAGCTTTGAGATCTCCAGCGTGCTCGATGGCATCCGCGACCACAAGCGGGGATGGCATTTTTGATGATGATGCAAGGTTTTTGTTGATGTAGTCGAGATCCTTGCCGGACATCGAAACCATCTGAAACCTCTCACTCCCCGCCTCAAACGTGGCCTTGGTCGCCGTGTGGTCTCCCTGGGTAATTTGTGTGACCGTCGCCGACGTCACCACGTACACAAAGTTGACCTGGGCATGACCGAATTGACCCGTCAGCATATCCAACCGTTGCTTGGGCGAGAGTTGCTCCCAAACCCTGACACCGTTGGCGATGTCGGGTGAAAGCTTCGACTTTGAGCTCTTTAGCTCCTTGATCGCCTGGTCGATTCCCGCGATCAGCTTTTTGCGCTCGCCTGCAGATACCCCGTCCTTAAAGACAGGTACCTTGGCGCCCTTGAGGTTCCCCAGGGATTTAACTGTATCTGCAATTTGCTGGCGACTGATATTGCCCTTGGCCTCGATCCCGAGTTTGGACTCGACGTAATCGAGGTCACTGCCCTTAAACTGTTGTAGGGTCAACTTCTCACGGGCCGAGGCCCACCAGTTGTAGTCCTTGCCGACCTCGTAGGTGAGGTGAGCCGCACCAACAGCCGCCACCGCCCATGTCGGAATCGCCGCGACCTGCCCGTACTCGCCAGACAGCAGTCCGAGGCGCTCCTTCTCGCTGAGTGACTCCCACACGGCAACGCCGCGAAGCACGTCCTTGGGCACCCCCTTTTCCGACTTCATGTCGGTGAGCGCCTGGTCGAGCCGGGCGACCAACTTGGCCTTCTCGCCGGGTTTGACGGAGTCGGCGAACACCGGCACACGCACCTGGTCGAGCTGCCCGAGCCCCTTGACGGCCTGGGTCACGTCCATCTTCCGCAGCTTGGGCTTGATGCGTTTTCGTTCGGGCTCGACGGGTTTGACCTGGGCCTTGGGCCGCACCTTCGAGCCCTTGCGCAGGGAGCCGGCAGCATCCTCCGGCGCAACACCACAACCAACGCCCAGTACCAGGGCTAGACAACTCACCGTCAACTTCGCGTTCATATTGCGGTCGAGTCTACGTCATCGCCCCCCGAAACAAGAAGTCTTTTGAGACTACTAATGTCTCTTAGAACATGTAAATTAGCGCACTCATCGAGGCCGAAAAAGCCTGCCCCCTAGCTTGCTCGCTCGGTCTGGTTGAGCTTCCAGGTGCCGCGGCGAAACAGCACCAATCCGGCACACACGGCGAGTACAGACAACAAAACGCCCACAGCGAGCTGCGTCAGTGAAACCCCGGTGAGGGCTCCTTTCGCCCACGCGAGCGCAAGCGAAGCGAGTGCCAAACCACCACAGCTGAGCAAGAATCCGCCGCCGATCACCGGTGCCCAAGCCCGCGGGCCACGGCTCATGTGCGAGGGTCCGGATGCAAGCTGACGGGCCCGCAACCCCCGGGCCATCCGCAGGGCCATGACGATCGTGAACAACAGGATGACGGGGACTGAGGCCAACAGGATCGATGCCAGCTGTTTGTCGCCTGCGGCACTCACTCCACCGGCCGACAGCAACGGCGTGTCGTAAAGTCCATGTAGCAGCACAGGAATCAGCCAGGCCTTGAACAGGAGCATCCGCCGACGTTCGCGACCAAAATGTGACTGGCCGATGTAGTAGCCCATGATCGCGCCAAACGTTGCATGTGCAGGGAGTGAAGTCACCGCCCGCAGGATTGCCACCGCAAGCCCTCCCTGAGCCACGTAGAGCACATTTTCGAGGGTGGCAAACCCCAGCGAAGCGGCGACCCCGTACACCAGCCCATCCATCGGTTCATCGAACGCCGAATGGCGGCGGACGTACCACAACAACACCGCGAACTTAAAAGTCTCTTCGGGTATCGATGCAAGTACAAACGCTTCGTAGGCGCCAAACGCAATCGGGTGTTCGATGTGCTGCAAGTACGTCTCCATCGGAATCGCAAACAGCAACACCGGGATGGCGGTCAGCACCCCCAGGACAAAGGTGGTCCACACAACCCTGCCGGGCTCGGGGTAGACATCGCGCGAGTGGAAGTACCAAAGCAGGAGGAGCGATGGTGTCACCATCGACATGGCCAGTATCGAGTACTCCACGGCGGGAGTATAACGAACTGGGCCCCCCGTGTTGGCGCCCCGCGGCGGGCATCATCGCCCCATCACGGGCACATTCGCCACGCCTTCCAGACATCGTTGCACCTGCAACGATATCCACTGCTAAAACGCGTGCGAGCCCAACACATACATCGCCGCAAATTCGCGACTAAAGCCGACATCCATGCGCACCACCGCAAACCGATTGATCACGATAAACAGCCCGGGGCCGCCCGAGATTTCAAAGTCGCGAAACTCGGGTACGAGTTTGTCGCTGACACGGGCGACATCGACAAAGGCCTTGATCCCAAGCGCGAGCGGGCGATCGCGAACGGAAATCTCAAACGCGTCAAACCGCAGCTCGCTTGACAGCAGGGCCTTGTAGCGGCCGATAAATCGCCGGCGTATAAACCCGCGGCCGATCGTGGCCCCGCCAAATCCTTCGCGCCCGGGGAGGTCACCGAACTGTCCGAGTGCGGTCAACGGCAGGTCTTCGGTGGCACCGACCAGACCATCGATCCCGATTCTAGTTGCAAGTACAAGATCTGGAATCCCGAGGGGAACGAAAAACCGGGCATTGCCCGACAGCCGTGCCCACGTGGCCGTGCTTCCAAGCCACGGGGTCGCCACCGTGATGTTGAGGTCGTGGGCGCTGCCGCGATGTGGGTTCCAGGTGTTGTCACGACTGTCCCAGGTGACCCCAGCCTGCAACGTCCCCCGCCGGGTGGTCCCGAGGTCCTGGGGTCGTTCATGAAACAGCAGGCTCCCGGGCGAGGGGCGAATCTTGTCGCGATAAAATGCATAGCCAACGAGTGCCCGCCAAACCCCGCGCCGCGAGTTGATGATGCGATGCTGGTAACGAAAGTAGCCGCCAGTGGTGTTGACCCGCGAGGTGTACAGGCGGGCGTCAAATGGCACACCGCCGCGCAGGTCGCTATGGTTGGCCACCCCGTAGTAGGGAAACACCGGGTCGAGCCGCATCGACAACCCAAGCTGAAACAACTCCTGGCGACCAAACACGTCACGGACTTCGAGGTCGCCGCGGTACTCGTGGACCCGCCGGGTCGACACCCGCGCCAGCAGCAACAGGTAGACGCGGTTGTAGCTGGCCTGGGGCTTGCGATAGGCGTAGGTCAGGCTGCCTCCGATCGTGAGCCCCACCAGCGGCTCCGACCGGATGCTCGGCAGTGGCAAAAATCGGTGGGCACGCCCGGGGGCCTCCTCGATCGCTTCGCGTTGCTGTTCGCGGGCGTCGATCATGTCGATCCGCTCACCCGGATAGGCGGCCAGGATCGCGGCAATGTTCTCGCTGACCTCGCTCTCGGTGGCCGCGAGCGGGGTTTGTGAAGGGTCGGCACGCGGTCGCTCGAGCACTTCACTGCGGCGAAATCTCGGCAACCTACGGCGTTTTTCTGGCGGTTTGGCCGATGGTTCTTGCTCGGGTGCAACCGGCCACTGTGCACGCCAGTCGCGGGGAGCTGTTTGCTCAATTGGCGTGGGCGCAGGCGAGGAGTCTGCGTTTGCTGTAGAAGTTTGAGACGTGGGCTTTGCTGCCGGTGAGCTCGGTTCGTCGGGGACCTCGGCCGGCGTTGAGACGGTGCCCGGTGACCGGTCTACGTGGTCGCCGGACCGCTCATCTACTGCCTCACTGTCGTCGACCCACTGGCCGCCCGGCGCCGGTTCGCCGGCACGGGCACGCCCTGGCACCACCACAAACAACATGCATAAGCATATAGTGAGGCAAACCAGACGGACTGGTTGGGTGGGCACGGCTGTTGGGCGATTCAGCACGGGCGGCGAAATGATAGCGTCGAATGGGGGCGTCGTCGCGGTCTTCAGTCACCGTGGCGTGCGGGCTGTGGCCCCCGGTCGAATGGGCGTCGAAACTGCAAACGCCGCGTGCTTGGGCACCACAAGCTAGATGACGGATGCGCCAAATCAGGCTAGGCTCGCGCGGTCATGGGATGCTCGACTTCTCGCGTCTACGATCGCACTGTATGTACAACGCTGTTGATGTCGACACTTTCGGCAGTCCTCGCGCTCGCCTGTGGGCCGGCTGCCGAAACGACCGATGCCACCACCCAAAGTAGTTCCGAAACATCCGATACCAGTACCTCGAGCGAGGCGACGACCCTCGACACGAGCGAGACCGAGACGACGACCGACACCGGCACCGACACAACCGGCGAAATCGTCCCGTTGCCCGCCGGGCCGCTCAAGGCCGGTGTTGCAGTTGGGCACCTCACCCGGCCAATCGGGGTGTCGATGGCCGGCTACGGGGCCCGTAATCCCAGCAACGACACCCCGTGGAATGATGTGCTCAACGGCTCACGCGGCATGTATGGCCTGCCCTCAGTCAAGGCCATGGTGCTCGAGGTCGAAGGCGAGCGGCTCGTACTTTTGAAGTTGCCAACCATGAGCTCGGAGTCGTCGCTGACCGACGGGATCGCCGACAAACTCGAACAGAACTACGGGATCGATCTACGCGGGAGGATCCTGACGGGGGCAACCCACTCGCACCATACCCACGCCCGCTATTGGCGGCTGCCCAAGGTGTTTGCCGTGGTCGGCTGTGACAGCGCCGACGAGGAGGTGATCGACGGCCTCACCACAGTGTTTGCTGATACAATCAAACGCGCGATCGATGACCTCCAGCCTGCCCATTGGGGCCATGCGCACCTCGACGATTGGGACCTCGAAGATCGGATCTACCGTGACCGCCGCGGTGAGAACAACCCGACCTACGGCAAGGACCCACGCCTGTCACTGTTGGCGGTGCGCAAGCAAAGCGGAGCCCCGCTGGGGGTGATCATCAACTTTGGTATGCACGGCACGGTGTTCGACGCCGACAACGAGCTGCTCACCGAGGATGCACCGGGGGGTATCGAACTCAAGTTTGAGGAATATTTTTTCGAACGCGAAGGGATGCCAATTTTTGGCATGTTCGTGCAGGCAGGCGGGGGCGATGCCTCGCCGGCCGGAGGTCACCTCGGACACCCGGGCCCGGCTCGAATCGAGCTGATTGGCGAGGAGGCTGCCCCCAAAATTTATGACTTGTATCAGCAAATAACCTGGCGGGCCGACGCCCGGCTCGGCGTGCGTTCGCAACGCATCGACCTGCGCTACGACGAGATCGGCTACGACGAGTCCGACGAGTTTATCAGCCCGCAAAACCGGCCCTACACCTGGGGGGCGTGGGACTGCCGTGGTGCCGACGAAGATGTCGACGACAACAATCCCGCGACCAGTACCGCGGGCAAGCCCAAACAGTGCCAAGACCTGGAAACCCTACTCACGGCCCTGCAAGAACCCATCCCCCACGGCGAGGTCCATCAAACCATTCTCACCACGGCGATCCTCGGCGACCTCGCCCTCGTCAGTTTGCCCGGTGAGCCCGCGGCCTCGGTCATCCACTATATGCGCGAGCAGATCGACGGTTCGGGCCCTGGCGAGCCGGTGACGGCGATGGCATTTGGCTATTCGCAGGACCACCTGTTGTACCTCACCCACCCCGACGATTGGTTGCAGGGGGGTTACGAGTCTGAAATGAGTTTGTGGGGGCCGCTTTTTGGTCAGTACATCGTCGACCGCCAAACCGAAATGGTCGATGAACTGCTCGCCGGCAAGCATACGCCTGTGTGGTGGGAACAAACCCCAAACCTGTCCCCCAAACCAGACGATCCGTGGACCCCGCGCGGGCTCGAAGTGAGTGTCGACCCCGGTCAGGTCGCGTCGGCTCCGGAGCCCGTGTATGCGCGCGCGGCCACGGTCCGGTTTGCGTTTCACGGCGGGGACCCGAGCATTGGTGTGCCGCGGGTGGTCGTCGAGTACGACCCAGGAGATGGTTCGTACGTGCCATTTCCTGCCGCCAGCGGCTGGCCTGGGGCGGTTTTAGACAACTCGCGCTACGACATGCTCACGCATTACAGCCCCGACCCACCGCCCAATGGCAAGGTCGTCGAAAGTCGTACCCACCTGTGGTGGGTCGACTGGCAGGTGCCGCTTGATTTCCCCGCGGCCAAGGTTCGCCTCGTCGCCCGCGGCAACTACTTTAACGGTCAAGACACCCAACCCTACGAAGTCGTGTCGCCCGCCTTTGATGTCGTGCAGTCCAATCAAGCTGAACTTCAGGCCAGCATCGAGGGCGTCGATCTCCTCCTTCAATTAAGGACTCCGCCACCGCCCGCGATCGAGGAGGAAAGCTGGCTGCGCGAAGGCTTTCGCCTGCTCGATTCGACAGCCGCGGCCGATGCTCCCCAGGTGGTCAAGGCTCCGCTAACAGTTCGGTTTTTGGTCGAGGGACAACCGGTCGGTCCATTGACTACAGCGGTCTTCGACCCCGACCGAGGTGCCCACATTGTCGACTTTGCCAGTACCGGACTTTCGCCGGACAACCTCTCGGTGTCGGTTCACCTCAAGGCCGATATCACCGCGAGTCCAACCGTGGCACAGGTGGGATAGCCTCCGATTTCATCGCATATGCATTGAATTGTTGCAAACCCCGCACTTCGTGTCAGGAAGTGTTGCAGTCTAGGGGCGAAAAAATTTCTGCTCGACAGACGCGCATATGCAAGCAATCGCTAAGGATCGTCGTTCTGACGCCGATCCTGATAAATTGACACCTAGGTGCCGATTGCCGGCAAATTTCGCCATGGACAGTTTTGCGAGGCGATCTGCGGCCGGTCAAAACCCAGGTAACAGCCAGATTACTTTGAGGCGCAGGCCTTGCGCCCTCGCTTAGGTGTGCAACCTTCACGGCGTTGGTTGCCCGCGTCGCCACCGGATTGTCCGGCGGTCGTGCGAGTGATGTGTCCGTTTTGGTTGTGTGGAGGTGTGTCATGAAACGTCTAGGTTGGGCATTGGCCTGTGCGGCAATTGTTGCTGTTGTACCTACATCTGTTTGGGGAGGCCAGTCGGTCGACGAGGTCGTAAGTTTTGATCCGAGCATCGGTCAAAACCCCGAGGGCGTTGCCACGGACTTCTACGGCAATGTGTATGTAACCCTGGCTCCCACCGGAGAGATGCTCAAGGTCGACAGCGAGGGCGATGTTTCAACCCACGCAACCTTCGACCCGGGCGGAGGGTTTTTGTTGGGGATGACCACCGACTGGTTTGGCAATGTCTACGTCGCACTGGCGTCGTTTGACGATACAACCTGCGGAGTTTGGCGTGTCGACTACCAGGGCAACACTGAGCGCGTCGCCGCGTTTACGGCCAACCAGTTCCCCAACGACCTGGTCTTTGGGCCTGGTAGCCAGTTGTACATCACCGAGAGCATCGGCGGCTCGGTCTACCGCTACAACCCCTGGACCGACGAACTCGACGAGTGGTTTACCGACCCGGTACTGGCCGGTGATATCGATGTCTCCCCGGTACCGTTTCCCATCGGAGCCAACGGCATTGCCCACCGCAACGGCGAAATCATCGTCGCCAACAGCCAGCGCTCACGCCTGGTGGGGATCGAAGTGACGGGCAATGGTGACGCCGGGGATGCCGAGATTCTTGTCGAAGATGACCTGCTCTTTGGTGCAGATGGCATCGATCTCGATATTTTTGGCAATGTCTACGTTGCCGTCAACGACCAAAACACCCTGCTGCGGGTTCGCAAAAACGGCAACATCAAGGTCCTGCGCGACGCCGCCGATGGCCTCGACTTCCCGGCGACGATCGCCTTTGGCAAGGCCCCAGGCCACTTTAGCGATCTGTACATCACCAACTTCGCGCTATTTAGCGGGCCGGAGGGCAATCCGGCGTTGCTGGTGACGGACGTCAAACGCCCCGGCAAGTGGTGGCCGTAGCCCGATAGCTCGCGGGTCGTTGGCGGTCGCGACTTGAGTGTATCTACATAGTCCCCAGGCGACCGCCACACACCTTCCAGGTAGTCCGCCTTAGTCGTCGACCAAACTCTGAAACAGGTCGACGTGCTCGGCCACGACCCCGCCGTCTTCAAACTGGGCGATGTGAAACAGCGCCTCGCCCTCGTGGACCAGCGGGATCTGACTCTTGCCAATAACAATGCCCCGGGAGCGACTCGGGATTTCGACTGGCCCCGCGCCGTGCGGGTGGGTAATCACGCCGAGGGCTTGCCCCTCCTGCACACGATCACCTAGGGCGACGTGGGAGTGGACAATGCCGCTGGCAGGTGCCCGCGTCCACCGCGACGAACGGGCAATAAACGGCTCGGTCATCTGCTCGGTGCCCTTGCGACGCACGGCCGGCAACATGCTGAGTGCGCGCATGACATTGAGGACCCCGCGGACACCTGCACGAATCGACAGCTCGTCAAACCGCAGGGCTTCGCCGGCCTCGTACAACAACATCGGCACCCCACAGTCGGCCGCGGCCTCGCGCAACGAACCATCGCGCAGGGCCGCGTGCAACAACACAGGCACGCCAAACGCCTTGGCTAGGCGCACAGTTTCGGGGTTGTCGAGCGCCCCGCGGATCTGCGGGAGGTTGGTCCGGTGCAGCGCCCCGGTGTGCAGGTCGATGCCGTGGGTGCACCGCGAGACGACCTCTTCCATAAACAGGTGGGCGACACGTGAGGCCAGCGACCCCTTGGCCGAGCCGGGAAACGAACGGTTGAGATCGCGGCGGTCGGGCAGATAACGCGAGTGGTGGATGATGCCGTAGACGTTGACCATCGGGATCGCAACGAGCGATCCGCGAAGTCGACGCAGGGCCGAGTGTCGCAACACCCTGCGAATAATCTCGACCCCGTTGAGCTCGTCGCCGTGGATCGCCGCACTCACCAGCAACCGCGGGCCCGGCTTGCGCCCGCGGACCACGTGGACCGGCATATGCATCGGTGTATGTGTATACAACCGGGGCAACTCGAGCTCGATCCGCTCGCGGGTACCAGGGGCTACTTCGAACCCAGAGATCACCAGTGGGGCATTTTTAGTTTTGTTTTCAGACATCGGTTTGCCGCCGTTTCCTCGAGAAACATGCATGCACACAAATTATGGATCGGAGGCTTCGACCTGTTGCAGCCGCTCGCGTACCCACGACACCGCGAGGTCGCGGACGGGCTTGCGCAACAGCTCGGGCTCGTTGTGGAGCTCGTGGTAGTAGCCCTCAAACCGATGCAGCGTTTGGTCGTTGCCCGCGGGATTGGGCAGGGTCGCAAACATCCGCTGTTGTTCGGCTGGGTCGCAAATCTGGTCGGCGAGGCCGATGTACCAAAGCATGGGGAGGGTCAGGCGCATGAGCTCCTGCTCGACCCGGGTGATGGCCTCGTTCATCGAGACAAACCACTGGGCCGAAACCTTGGTGACGCGGTGGGGATCGTTGCGGTAGCGGGCAATCTCGTCGTTGTCTCGGCAAATCGCCTCGGGTGGGATCCCGGCCGGTAGGGTGAGCCGCGGAATGATCCGGGCCGCGAGCTCGCCGACGATCCGCTTGTAGGCCGGGACTTTCATCTTGAGCCCCAAAAGCGGCGCCGAAAAAATGCCGCCGACAAACGGGTGTTCGCTGCCGCGGTCGAGCAGGTAGGTCAGACCGATCAGGGCGCCCATGCTGTGGCCATAAAAAAACCACGGGACCGCATCGGGCTGACAATCGGCGGGCAACGCATCGGCAACCGATGCACATACATCTTCGATATCGTCGCCGTACACCGAAAATGAACTGACGTGCCCGGGCGTGCCATCGGACTGGCCCTGGCCCCGGTGATCGGGGGCAAACACCACCCCGCCGAGATCGGTCAACCACCCGGCGACCCGCGCGTAGCGACCACTGTGCTCAGCTCCGCCGTGGGCGACACAGGCGACAAACCGGACCTTACCCTTGGGGTCCCACTGACGGACCAGCAGACGCTCGCGGTCCCGGGTGTAGACGGTACGAGTACGGCCCTGCACACCGGGATTAGAGCACGGGTCGATCCTGGCTGGCAAAAGACTTCGACACCCGCCGACGCGATTGTCCGGCCGGTCGGGCTGGAAAGTCCTAGCTCGCCGACTGCCCGAGCGCCCGGGTCAGGTCCTTGGTCAGGTTTTTTTGGTGGGCTTCGATGGTGCCGCCACCGATCTCGAGCAACTTGGCATCGCGCCACAGGCGTTCGACCGGGAACTCGCGGCAGTACCCGGCCCCACCCATCACCTGCATGGCATAGTCGGCAACCTGCTTGCCAACCGGGGCGGCAAACAGCTTGGCGGCATCTGAGCCCACGCGGTTGCGAATGTTGGGGCCGATGTCGCGGGCGACGTTGTAGACGAGGCACTTGGCGGCCTGGGTTTGGGCATAGCCCTCGCCGATGTAGCGCTGGATCTGGCCAAAGCGGTTGATCGGCGTGCGGAAGGCTTTGCGGTCCTGACCGTAGCGAACCATGATTTCGACACAGCGCTCGGCGATCCCCACACTCATGGCCGCCAGCGTGAGCCGTTCGATCTCCAGGTTGCGCATCATGTGGGTGACGCCGCTGCCCTCGGCCCCTAACAGGTTGGCCACCGGCACCTTGCAGTCCTCGAAGATCAGTTCCGACATGGTCGAGCCGCGCATCCCGAGTTTGTCGATGTGGTTGGAGGTCGAAAATCCGGGGCACTCGCGGTCGACGATAAAGGCCGTCACCTGGCCCTCGACCTTGGCGTAGACCAAAAAGCAAAAACCCTCGCAGCCGTTGGTGATGTAGGTTTTGGTGCCGTTGAGCACATAGTGGTCGCCGTTGCGAACAGCGGTGGTCGTCATGCCCAGGACATCGGTCCCGGCCCCCGGCTCGGTCATCCCCATGCCCGCAACCCACTCGCCGCTGAGCACCTTGGGGAGGTAGCGGCCTCGCTGGTCTTCGTTGGCGCAGTGGTAAAAGTTGTTCACAAACAGCATCGAGTGGGCGAGGTAGGCGAGGCAAAACCCCGGGTCGTACTTCGACAGCTCGTGGTGGACGATCACGGCCGCCAGCGCGTCCATCCCAGCGCCGCCGTGCTCCTCGGGAATGGTGATGCCGAGCAGGCCGAGCTCGCCGACCCGGCGAAACAACTCGACATTGAGCACACCCTTTTCGTCGTGCTCGGCAGCCTGCGGGTCGACCTCTCGCACCGCAAAGTCGGCGACCATTTGCCGCAACATTTGGTGTTCTTCGGTCGGGTTGAACAGACTGTCGGAGAGCAGAGCCATGGTGACACGATGCACCGGCCCTCGGTCGATCGGCAATGCTCGACCCGGCAAGTTGACGTGCGGTGGCTCAATCCAGCCCGAAATTGCTTGCTCGCGGCTGGCAAGCGACGAATTGGCAAGCTCGGCACTGCGACAACCGCCACCGGGCCCGCCGATCTCGCCCGTTTTGCGGGCCCGCCGAAACGGTGCGTCGTTGGCGATTGGACACGTATCGGCATTGCATGCATAGACATCTTTTATCACCGCAGCCGGTAGAGCTTATTGTACATGCATTCGTCCCCCGCCACTGTCCAGTGTTCGGCGTGATTTCGAACCTATATTTCACAGGTTGTTTGACGGGCAATTCACAGGTTGTTTGACTTGCCCGCACACACGCGTACAAGCGAGGGGCCCATGGTCGCCATGTACCTCGCCATCGCCGCCTGCCTGCTCGCTGTCCCCGTGGCATTTGTCATGCTGCTCAATGGTGGCGACCCGCGAATGCTGGGGGATGCGACGGCCACGGTCGTGCTCGTTGGGCTCTACACAATCATGGCAACCCCGCTTGTGGCCAAACGCTTTGGTGCCACCCGACCCGAGCGGCTCGACCGGATGTTGACGATTTGGATGTGGGCCTCGGGCATCACCCACCTGACCTGGGAACTTTCGTGGTGCTTTGCCAATGTCTGGCTCGATACCCACTACGGCCCGCTCGTCGCCGGCGGCCTGACACCCGAGGCCGTCGAGGCGATTTACGCCAAGTGCCAGGACGACCCGGTCGGCTGGATCTGGGCGACCTATGGGGCCGCCGATGGCCGCTACCTCAACTCCGACTCATTTATTGTGCCAATGGAGTGGGTCACAGCCGCGGTTGGCGGACCGATGAACATCTACGCGTTGTGGCTGACGGCCAAGCAAAAGTTGCGCAAGGCCGCGCTGTGGATCCTGATCGTCTCGGTGATGGAGCTCTACGGCACCGTGCTCTACTACACGACCGAGGTCTTCAACGACTTTGAGTTTGTCGACACCACCAGCTTCTACAACCTCTGGGTCCGGTTTATCGGCCTCAACTCGATCTGGGTCATTTTTCCAACGCTTTCGATCTACGGCTGCTACCGGCTGTTGAGCCGTCCGGGCGATGCCGCCCAGGCCAACGCCTAGTGCCGGCCAATCCGTAATTTCGGGCACACAACAACGTGTAGGTGTGGGTGTACACACACCTCAAATTTGATACTCTCACGGCGACTCGCGTCGAAGGCCCGCACCTTTTTAGAAGTCCCGCGCGCGGAGGAGACCGTCATGCAATTGAACCGACTTGCCCTTGCCCTCACCCTCGGAAGTGGCCTGCTGTTGACCGACACCGGCTGCCTGTTGCTACTCGCCGGCCAGGGCCAAGAAGCCGCTTTTTTGGAAGCCGACGACACCCGGCTCGATATCCCTGAGTCTGCCAGTAACCGTGCCCTATCGGCCGACCCCACCAAGGGACATGTGCAGATCGCCGCCAATGAGACGGTTGCCGATGTCAACCTCTGGGTCACCTCGATTGTTGAGAGTTCGGCGCTTGTCGTGGCATTCCTCGATGACAAGCGGCCGACCACAACCGAGGGCAACGTGCGGATCTACGGCCCCTACGACGACAATCAGGGTCGCGACATCGCCTGGCTCGTGCGCCTCGACGGCGATCTGGCCGGTTCCGACTTTGAACTGTTTGCCGGCCCGCGTGGCGCCAGCAATCAAGCCGAGATGGACCGCCTGATGGTCGGCAGCCTCGAGGTCGACGGCGACCTGCGCAGCGGCGGCTTTACCCTCGACTTCGATGTCGTCGAGAAGTACCCCGACATGAAAGACCCGGCCATCGATGCACTGCTGAGCTACGGCGGTTCGGTCGATGTCACATTTACCCGCGATGTCGCGACCGATGCCAAGACCATCGACATCGACTTCAATGCCTTCTCCGTGCTGTATGAGGGCTTTTTAGATGACGACGAGTTCTTTAGCGACGAGACCTACAACTACAAGCTCGAGGCCGACGGCTCGGGGACGTTTAACCTCGCGCTGCTCGGCGAGTGGGACCTTTGGGGTTGGAGCGGGCCCGAGCAAGAGCGGATGACCCTGGCGATGGCCTGGGACGACAACGGTGCCGGCCGCACCCGCGGGCAAATCCTCGAGCTCGAAGGCAGTGGCGACCTGTTGTTTGGCGATGTCATGGTCGACGAGTGCTTTGACTCGTCGGGCACGTTGACCTGGCGTGTGATCAACGAGCCCTATGCCACCGAGGACCCGAGCTACAACTTTGGTGATGAGGCGACCTGCCAGCTCGCCGCCGAGGCCGTGCCCAACATCTAGTCGGCGCCGCATTCGACCACGGCAAGTTATTCGCCGCGCGCGAGTGCACAGCAAACCGGACAAAGCCCGCACCTGGCGGGCTTTTACAATTGGCTCACCAAAATCAAACTGCGGGTGTACAGCGCTTGCTCGACATATCCCCCACACTGGTCGACGGGAGAGGTATTGCAATGTCCCGTTTTGCCCGATTCGTCACCACCTTATTTATGGTCAGCAGCCTGCTGATGGCGCTCGCTATCGTCTTGAGCTTGTAACCCCTAAAATTTGATAAAAGACCCCGGGCCGGGAAGAACATCGGGGGGTCGCACAGTATACTGCCCAAGTCCATGAACACACGGCGCGTCAAAGCTTTGGCCAAGCTGGCCCTCATTCTCGGAGTCCCCATTGGGCTCGTCCTCGGACTGTTTACCTCGGGCGTCTACGTCGGTGTGCAAAACCAAGACACGATCCGCTCGATCGAGCGCGATCTGCTGGGCATCGACCTAAAACCCACCGCCGCTGAGCAAAAGGCCGCCGAGCAAAAAGCCGCCGAGGCCAAGTCTGCGGATACCAAATCGCCTGACTCCAAAACCTCGGACACCAAGGCTCCGGACACCAAGGCTCCTGACACCAAAACTCCGGACGCCAAGACTCCGGACTCTAAAACCCCCGACGCCAAAACCCCCGAGACGCCCCCAAAACCGGATACTCCGGTGACGGACAAACCGGTCGACACGCCTGAGCCCACGGTCGCGCCCCGGGCCCCGCGGACCAAAGCCCTTCCACTGGCAGTCGCGCTTCCCGAGCCTCTCGACGCGGACCTTCGTGCCCGCCACAGTGCCGCGCGGACGATTGCTGTCAAAGTGCTGGTCGACCCAGAGGTCGCTGGGCGTGCCGGCGACTGGCTCGCTGACGTTCAGTACACAGTCGATTGGGCAAACCAGGTCTTTGGGACCTACTTTGGCATCGAGCTGAAGTTGGCCGGTGTTGTTTTGTGGAACACCGACAGCACCCTCGACCACGCAGGCGCACTCGAGAGCCTGCGCGCACATCCCCACGAAGGTGCCGACCTCGTACTCGGCCTGCGCGGGCAAAAACTCGCTGCCAACAAAGCACCGGCCGCGCCCGCCACCCACAATCAACCATTCGCGCTCGCCTACACCTCGGATGACCTACGGGCGCCGATGCTCCAAGGCGTACTCGTTGGCATCAGTGGTGCCATGGGAGCACTGCCAACCGGCGAGGCCGACGCGGGATGGATGGGTGGCACAACCCTCGACACCCTGCAGCTCGACAGCGAGAACCGCAAACGGATCCTCGAGCGCAAACAACTGCCATTTAGCCGCCAACTCCCTGGGGATTCCGAAGATGGAAGCAAGTAACCTACCCGCCAAAAAGCCCGAGCAAGCCGCCGAAGCTGTCGAGGGTGAGAAAAAAGAGTCGCGCCTCACCTGGTGGATGGGTTGGGTTGTCGGCCCTGGCCTGTTGATTTTGGGCATCTTTGGCGCGGGTGTGGCACTGGGCGCCAACCGCCCGGATGGCTGGTACGCGTCTGCCACCATGTGGCTGTTCGGCTAACCATTGATCGGTCCCTCGTGACACCTCAACGGTGTCGCGGTGTGACCAAAAAGATGGCTCAAGAGACACCATGTCTCCTGTGCCATCTTTCTGTTTTCATTGTACACACAATGAAAACGTGCACCACCCTACGCATGTGCACGGCGACGCACACAGCACGGACCATGGGCTGGGCACCGCGGGCTGACAAAGTTGTCAGCCTGCGCAAGGTGTTGCTCACTAACCCGTGGTCAGGTTCTTCGCGGACGGACCCGCGTGGGCTTGCTCGCCTCACGTCGTGCGGCCGTCGTCGCCAGGTAATCGGCCTCTTCGTTTCCGGGAATCCCGGCGTGGCCCTTGACCTTGAGCATCTCCAGGTCACTAAACCGGGCGATCTGCTCCTTGATCTTGCCGATCAAGTGAAGGTTGGTCTTGGCTTTCCAGCCACCGACCAACACCCCGAGTGACCAGCCGCTATCTGTATATAGATGGATATGCGAGTTGTTTTCGGCCTCAGTCAGGGTCTCGAGCGCCCGCAAGATCGCTGTGAGTTCGGCAATATTGTTTGTTGCACTACCAATATACTCACAGATTTCGACGGTTTCGGTCGGTCTCTGGAGGAACACACCAACCCCGGCCGGCCCCGGATTGCCCGAACACGCGCCATCTGTGTAGATGATAATTGTGTCCTCGGAGGCCGGTTTTTTTGGCGTTTCGCGCATCGCGGCCTTTCCCGTGGGCTTTTGTGGCGACCCGGAAAATTCCGCATCAGAAATTATCTCGCCTTCGACAGGCTCTAGGTTCTCAGGGCTTGCACGGTAGGATTTTGCGGCGCCGAGTTTGTAACGGACCTCAGTTCGGCCGCGCCGGACGATTGGCTTGCCCGTCGGTAAAACCCTTGCAAACACCGTTTGGCCTCTCAAATCAAACTTTTTCCACGGCATTGTGACTCACTTGTCGCGTCGCCTTCACACTGGCGTCCGCGCCGGCCACAAGTACCATGGTCCGGCGGGCCGCGGGCGAAACTAGGGGCCGGCTCACAAGCCGATTTTCAATAGAGGTTGCGGGCCCCACGGCCCCGGCGTATAAGCAGCCGCTATGAAACGGACGATCACCATCACCCTCGCCGCGACGGCACTCATCGGCCTCACAGCCTGTAAAGGCGGGGGCGGCGCCGCTGCCTCAAAATTGATCCCTGAGCAAGCCACCATCATGGGTGGTGCTGACCTCGGCGGCCTCATGAGCTCCTCGTTGTACAAAGACAACAAGGACAAAATGGAGGACGAGAAGGCCAAGGAAATGCTCGAAGCGGCCAAGGGCTGCAACATCGACATCGAGAAGCTCGGCTCCCTCGTGTTCGGTACCGACGGTGGTGAGAACGTCGCGTTCGTGATCACCGGTGCTGGCATCGGCGAGGACGCCAACATCGATTGCATCGGCAAGAAAATCGAGGAAAAAGCCGGCAAAGCTCCTTGGACCAAGGACGGCAAGACCCTCACCATCGACGAAGGCAAAGCCACCGCCTACATCGTCGACGGCAAGACCATCGCGTTCGCCAGCAAGGGCTGGGCCGGCGCTGTCAAAGAGCTCGTCGACGGCAAGGGCAAAGCCGCAGTCGACGGTCCCAACAAAGATCTCTTCGCCCGCGCTGACAAGAGCAAGCACCTCTGGTTCGCCGGCAAAGTCCCCGAGGGCATGGCTGGCATGGCCGGTCCCCAAGCTGAGGGCCTCAAGGACGTGAGCGGCTACCTCCACCTCTCCGGTGGGCTTCAGCTCCACATCGCCGCTGGCTTTGAGAAAGCCGAGCAAGCCACTGGCCTCAAGGACATGGCTTCTGGCGGGCTGCAAATGGCCAAGCCGATGCTCAAGGCACAAAACCTTCCCGAGACCCTGGTTGACGGCATCAAAATCGACGCCAAGGACACCGTCCTCAGCGTGGACGCCAAGATCTCCGACGAAGACCTCAAGAAGGTCTCGGAGATGGCCAAGAACATGATGTAAACCGTGTGGATCCTCGGCTTGCGAGCGCAGGTCGAATCCCGTACACAGGGCGGCCCGGTCATCACGATCGGGCCGTTGGTGTTTTCACCACCGCAACCTTGTAGCTGCTGATGGCGGCCATCATCGAGGAACAAAACATGTCCAAAGCCACCCCACTTCAAAACGTCAAAAAACTCTACGGCTCCAAGCAAGCCCTTGTTGAAAAAGTCGCCGGGCTGCTGCCGGCGGACGAGGGCGAGAGCAAAGAGGATTTCCTTGCCCGCCTGCGGACCGTTGCAAATGCAAAGTTGTTGCGACTGGTCGCCATCGGCGAAAAGGTCGCTGAACTCGGCGGCAAGACGGGCCTCGTCGACAAAATCGCCGAGCTCAAAAACCAGCCCAAAGACGGCGACTTCAAAGCCAAGCTCGCCAAGCTCTCGGTGCCGCGTTTGCTCGACACCTACCAGAGCCTGAACCGTCGCGCCGGCAAAAACAAAAAGTAGCCGCCACAATCGGTACGGTACGGAAAACGGGCGTCAAACCGCCCGTTTTTCTAATTGGGCCCGGTCAAAATCTCCCGACGTGTCCGGCTCCTAGCTTCCGCTCCAACATGCTCCGAGAAACATGTCTGCCCCATCACCCTTGTGGTAGTGCTCGCGTCGCTTCGCAACGGTTCTAGGCCGACTCCCGGCACCGCGACAGCGGCAACCCGACCCATGTTCATCCAACACTAGGTGCCGTGCAGGTAAAAGACGTACATCTTCCATCCGGGGAACGTTAGAAATGTTGTCTATACAATAACGGCCGATGGGACATCGGCCGTTCGCGGTTTAAACCGTGGGACTGGCAGGTGGCTTACTTCACGCCGAACGTCTGCGTCCACATATGCCCCCACTGCCCGCCGGGATAGTAGCCAACACCGATCTCATTGAAGTTGGGGTTCATGATGTTGGAGCAGTGTCCCGGGCTATCCATCCACTGCTGCATCGTCGCCTCGGCCGTGCCATTGCCAGCTGCGATGTTTTCACCCGAGCCAAACCCGGTGTAGCCGGCCATGTCGATGCGATCCCACGGCGACTCGCCCATCAGGTTGGTGTGGTCAAAGTAGCCGTTTTCAGCCATGTCCTTGGAGTGCTTGCGGGCTGCACAACGCAGGGCCGGCTCCATCGCCAACGGCCCCGTCGGGCCGAACTGCTCGCCACCGCAGTTTGCCCCCTCGGAACGCCGCTGGTTGACGATCGTGACGATCTGGTCCTCCAAGCTGGCATAGCCCGAGTCCCAGTTGGCGACCTCAGCACAGTAGGCATTGTCCGGCACATCCGGGTCGTTGTTGCCTGTGGTTGTGGTCGGCTCCCCCGTCGTCGGCTCCCCCGTCGTCGGCTCTCCCGTTGTCGGCTCCCCTGTCGTCGGCTCTCCCGTCGTCGGCTCTCCCGTCGTCGGCTCCCCCGTCGTCGGTCCATCGGTTGAGCTATCCGACTCAGTACCGGGGCCATCGGTGGTCGGCTCCCCTGTCGAGTCTTCACCCGTCGTATCCGACGTCTCGCTGTGGTCGTGGGTATCGGCAGTATCGTGGGTATCGACGGAGGTTGTCGCACCCGTTGCAGAGGGATCGGTGTCCGTACCACTGCTGTCGTCGGCAAAACAGGCCGATAACAACGCCATCGACATCGGGACCAATAAAACCAAGCTAAACCGCGAACTCTGAAGCATGACTGGACCATAGGGGCCAACAGACGGGCGATGCAACTGCGTAAACATGTCCACATGGACATGTCTAAATTGGTGTCTCGAGACCCCGGCGACAAATCCGTCCCACCCCCGCCAGCGACGATCGCTACGCTATGCGGTTGTGTTGCGGACAGCATCCGCTTGCTGTCGCAAGCGTGACATCCGCCGGATGATCAAATGAGGTCACCAGACAACACCCAACCGGATCGCGCCCAACACCTGTGAGGAATCCAACAACACCTTGCAAATCGATGCATGTCCCATGAACTGCGTTCACATAACCGCGGCGAGGATGCAGGCGCATCCACAAACAATCACTCGGTCTGCGCAATAGGTTAATGGGCAGGCGTTGGCAAACTGAAAACTGGCACATGACCTGAACTTTTGGACCAGACCCCATGCACAGCCAAGAGACTTTGCTTGACTGTGTGTGCAAAGACCCGATACAACAAATTCAACGTCACAGGGGGTTCTAGATGGGGGATTCGCTGTGTCGCTGGAGGCAAAACATGTCGCTTGGTTCTTCGCTTAGACTACCCTCGATCCTCTTGTACAGTCTGACGTTTGTCACGGCTTGTAGTACCGGAGGTGACCCTTCGAGCACATTCACGGCGAGTAACGTCACCAATGTCACTTCGGCGACCCAGGTGACAACCTCGACGACCGATCCTGGTACCGACGCCGAAACCGACGACGATACCGACGGTACGGATGGCACGGTCGATCCGACCACCGGTGAGCCCACCACGGGTGAACCGACAACAGACGGTCCGACCACCAGCGACCCGACCACGGGCGAACCCACCACGGGCGAACCCACCACTGGCGACCCCACCACCGGCAACCCCACCACTGACGACCCGACAACGACCACCGGCGATCCGACCACCGGCGACCCAACAACGACCACCGGAGATCCAGAGGTCTGCGGCAACAACCAGCTCGACCCTGGAGAGCCCTGCGACGGTGGCCAGTTCGACGGCGGCCTGACCTGTCAAAGCCTCGGATACGACAGTGGGCAGCTGTCCTGCGACAACTGCACCATCGACGACAGCGGCTGCCAAAACGGAGCCCAGCCCGGCACCGGCCAATACTCTCACTGCCTCGAGGCCGACGACTGCTTTGGCTTCCAGGGCAGCTACGGCTGCGTGGCAATTGTCGACCAAAACATGAACGCGACCGACGGTATTTGTACGGCGATCGGCTGTGTCAGCAACAACGATTGCCCCGCTTCACCCGGTGGTACGGCCACACCGGTGTGCGAATCGATCTTCCCCGAAAACGGGTGTATGCTTGATTGTACAGGCAACAAAACCTGCCCCGGCGGCATGGAGTGCTACAACGTCGACGGCCTCGGCAACCGCTGCTTCTAGGCCCACAAGTCGGCACCCACACCATTCAGACAGCACGTTTGCAGCGTGCTGTTTTTGTTTGCCTGGGGGCCACCCGGACCGAGCAGACGCTTGTTACCGAACAGGCCCCCGTTCTCCCCGCGCCTACAAAACCTGCCACCGGCTCGCACCGCTCTCACGTATCACGCGTATCTCACGTATCACGCGTATCTCACGTATCACGCGTATCTCGCGTATCTCGCGTATCATGGACCGGTCGCCGCGTTGATGCGTTGGGGGCCTTGGATGTTCGGAGGTCTGTCGTGAAACTCGTTCCCCTGCTCGGACTTTGTGCCGTTTGCATGACCCTGTCTAGTGGTGCGGTGTGGTCGTTGACCGCGCCATCCAACGCCGCACCAACGGACCCCGCCAAACCGGTGCCGAGCGAGCCGGCCACGGTCGACAACAAGACCTCGGACCCGGCGGTTGCACGTCCGGACGAGCCGGCCTTTGACCCCGCCCAGGCACACTTTCGTTCAGGTGCCGCGGTCATGCTCGAGGGTCGGCTCGGCCACACCCACCTCGCCGCCGACAAGGTTGGCGAAACGTTCTTGCAGTTTGATGTCACCGCCGACAACACCACGGGCAAGGTTGCAGCACCACTCAACGTGGCGATCGTCATCGACCACTCCGGTTCGATGCGTGGCCCCCGACTCGACAACGCGCTGAGGGCCGCCCGCGGGATGGTCGAACGCATGCGCGACGGCGACACCGTCAGTGTTATCGGCTACAGCCAGACAGCCGACATTGTGGTGCCGGCCACAACCCTGAGTCCCTCGACCCGCCTGCAGGTGATGTCGCGGATCCAAAGCCTGCCAACCCGTGGACATACATGTATTAGCTGTGGCATCGAAACCGGCCTGCAAATGCTCGCCCAGCGCAGTGGTGCGATCAACCGCATGTTGTTGCTGACCGACGGCCAGGCCAACCGTGGGGTCACCGACCTCGGCCGCCTGCGCGAGCTTGCGATCGACGCCCACAACCGCGGTACCTCGATTAGCTCGATCGGTGTCGATGTCGAATACAACGAACGCCTCATGCAGGTCCTCGCCCGCGGCTCCAACGGCCGCCACCACTTTGTCGAACAGGCCCAGGACCTGATCCGTGCCTTCGACACCGAGTTTCGCTCGCTCGTCAGCACCATTGCCCGCAACACGGTCTTAGAAATCGACCTGGCCCCTGGCATCGAGCTCGCCGAAGTGTTTGGCCGCAATTTTCAGCGCTCGGGCAACCGCGTGACGATTCCGGTGGGCACGTTGACCGCAGGCGACCGCAAGACGTTAATCATGCGTGTACAAACATCCTCGCAGAAGGTCGGCACCCAGGCTATCGCCAACGCCCGCATGACCTACCAGGACGCAACCCGCAATACCCCGGGCACCTGCGAAGGCAAACTCGCCCTCGCCCGCACGGCCGACCCTGGCAAACTCGACGAGCTCGACCCGGTGATTTTTGGCCAACTGACCCGCATGGAAACCTCCAAGGCATTGCAGGAGGCCAATGAGCTGCTCAAGGCCGGCGAGGAAGAACAGGCTCGCACGCGCCTGCAAGCCCAGGCCGCCGCCGTCGCCCGCAACCGTGCCGACTGGAAAAAGCGCAAACGCAAAAAAACCCTGCCCGCGCATCAGCAGATCGACGATCCGTTTACCGGTGTCGACACCCCGCTTGAGAGCGCCCAGCAAGGCTTCTCCAAACAGGCGAGCAAACGCGAGAAGAACGCGCAGATCAAGCGCAACATGGAGTTCTCCGACCCACTTGACGGGTTTTAAGCCGAACGTCTGCCGCCAGGTATGTACCTGCATCCTTTTCCGGACGAGCCCTCGCTATGACGCCGCAACATCTGCAAACGCCACGACTGCTCCTGCGCCCGTTTGCGGTCACAGACGGGACATCGTTTTATCACCTCAACCGCGATCCCGAGGTCATGCGCTACACCGGAGACGTCGCGTTTGCCTCGATCGCTGCAGCCGAGGCATTTATCCGTCAATACGCAGCCTACCGCGAGCACGGCTTTGGGCGCATGAGTGTGGTCCTGCGCGAGACCGGTGAGGTCATCGGCTGGTGTGGCCTCAAACGCCACCCAGACGGCATGGTCGACCTCGGCTATCGCTTTCACCGTGCGGTTTGGAATCGGGGCTACGCCAGCGAAGCCGGGCGCGCATGCATACGCCACGGCTTTGAACACTTGCTGCTACATGAAATTGTCGGCCGCACAGCCCGGCATAACCTCGCCTCCGTCCGCGTCCTCGAAAAACTCGGCATGATTTTTTGGAAGCATGCCCCATGCGAGGGGATCGACGACTCCGTGTTTTATCGGCTCACCCGACAGCAGTGGTTGGCCGCTGCAAACGGGTGACAACGTACAACCGCAGCCCTTGCAAGCTTGCTAGGCTGCTACCGATGTCGAAGCCCCAACCCCTACTCGCTGCTGCTCTTGCGCTCGCAGTCTGGACCCCGCTGGCTTGCCAACCTGACCAGCCGAACGCATCCGCCAGCTCCGGGAGCGACGCGACATCGTCGACGACCTTTACAACACAGTCGACCGGGACGACCACCGAAGGGCCCACCACACAGCCGACAACCAGCACCTCTGGCGAGCCAACGACGGGGCCCGCTTCGACCACAACGGGCGACGAAACCACTGAAACGGGCGACCCAACCACCGGCGACCCCACAACCGGGCAGGCCACCACAGCGGCTGAAACCGATGTCGACACATCCGCGACCACCGGCGACCCCGAACCATTTGTGCTGTACCTCGACCCCGGGGGCGACGATGCCAACAGCGGCCTGACACCCGCGGATGCGCTGGTGACTCTTGCACGTGCACAGGAAATTTTGTTTGACCACGCTCCCCAGGCAGATGTCGAAATTCGCATCGCCCAGGGCACCTACCTCGGGCAGTCGGTGACCTGGACCTACCACCACGAGGATTTTCGGACCTCGCTGATGCCGAGCGATTATGAGGTCGGCGACGGCATCAACGACATTGCCGGGCGCCCGGTGTTTGACGGCCAGGGCCAGGCGGTGTTGCTCACCCTCGATGTCGGCGGCGGGACAACGACCAACCTCGAATTTATCTACTTGCAGGTACAACACTACCTCGCCTACGGCCTGCTGTTTCGCGGCGATCGCAACGACCTAGCGAGTGGCTACAACCGCGGCAATCGGGTGTTTGGCCTGATGTTTCGCAACATCGGCAGCCTCCACGCCGACGGCGAAAAGGGCTACGGCGCACTCGATCTCGTCAACTCCCGCGACAACGACATTCGCAACAACCACTTTATCGACATCGAAAACGACGCCCAGACGGCGGGGCTGATGCACGGTGTCTACCTCGCACACTACAGCTCCGGCAATGACATCGCCGGCAATCGATTTGTCGACATCAGCGGCGACCCGATCCGTGTGCGCGACGGCAGCGACAACAACCGCATCGAAATCAACACGTTTGAGCGCACCGGCGTCCAGGCGTTTTACTCGGACTGGTACTGCGACCCCGAGCTCAACCCCAACTGCACCAAGCCGGGCGGAGAGTGCCCCTCGTGGGAGAACGAGTTTCGCGACAACACCCTCAAGTGCGGCTACGACAACGCCGACCTCTCGACCTTCGCCTACCTCGTCGGGGCCCCCGACTACGTGCCGCCAAACTGTCCCAACCAGTTCGACAACGACTGGAAGCGACTGTATACCAGCGGCAACGCGGTTGAATGTCCGTAGAGACAGGTCGACCTGCTACGACGGAATCGTCACCGTCACCGGCGAGCGAGCCTCGTACAGCTGCCAAAACCTATCGGCCACGGCACTCGGCTCGAGCCCCTGGCCCCCGCTGGTATCAAACGCCGTGCCCTTGACCAGGCTGAGCACCATCACCGAGCCGACATAGATCCCCTGACTTTTGAGCTTGTGGTGCAGCAGATGGGTCAACTTGTGTTGGGCGGCCTTCGCCACCCCCAGGCCCATCGCGTTCCAGCGCACGATTCGCGAGTCGACCTGGGTGTCGTAGTAGGCAAACCCACCGCCGGTGATCAAAATCGCCGCGTTTGGTTGGTCGCGCAGGTCGGGCAACGCAGCCTGGACCGCCGCCACCGAGCCCGTCACCCCGACATCAAACACCGTCCGCAACTCGGCCGGATCGCAGGTTGTCAGGTCACCGGCGAGCCCGGCGTAGGCATTCCAGTGCAACACCGTGACCGGGCCAAGCTCTGCAGAAATTTGTATAAACAACTGTTTGACAGCATCGAGGTCACCGAGGTCACAGGGGAACGCCTGCGCATGGACCCCACGCGCCCGCAATTCCTCAACACCTTTCTCGAGCTTGTCGCGGCTGCGGGCCACCAGTGCCACCTGAAACCCGTGGGAACCAAACTTGTTTGCCACTGCAGCCGAGATCCCCGGCCCGTAGCCACACACGACGATCGTTGAAGCCATTGCCCCAAAGTTTAGAGCATTCACCGGCTGGCGAGTCCGTCCGAGTCAGCCCGCGGCGAAATGCTCCACCGGGTGAAAACTCCGCAGCGGTCGAGCTTTCCGTGCTTGCCACCGTCAACCCAGGTCGAGTGGCGCCGGACAAACATCACGCAAACGGCAGCCCGCACACGGCTCCCCCCGCCAGATCGCATCGTACAGCGCCTGAATTTGGTCGAGCAGATCCTCATCGCCAGTCACGATCCCAACCTCAAAGTTGCGCCGCCCCTCCCCCTTTGCCCCGAGGCCAGCCCCCGTCCAGTTGGCACTGCCGAGGTAGAGCATCGCCCCATCGACAATCACCGCTTTGAGGTGCACCCGCGGGCACTCACGCAACTGCAAGCCCCCCTCGACCAACACCGGGAGGCTATCAAAGCGCTCGCGAAACGGCCCCGAAGGCCGGGTCGCATGCAGGATCCGAAGCTCCACCCCCCGCTCGGCCAGCTCGGCAAACACCTCGAGAATCGACTGGTAGCGAGTCCGGCTACGAGCACTCCGACGCCGCCCCTCCACCATCAGTTCCTTGAGATTGGCGGTCGCCACCCACACCGAAGTCTTGGCCTGCTGTACCCGTGAGATCACGGATTGGTAATGCCCGCGCCCCGAAACTAGTTGCATACGCACAGGGCGTGGCGGGAGGGAGAAGTCGAACACCGAGAAGAGTGTACCGGGCCGGCGATGAGACGCGAACTTCAGGCCGATCCTACAGATCGTCACGGGTCCTGAGCACGGCTGTTGGTGACGCGTGAACGTGGCGCGGGCTCTCGAGACGGGCGTTGCCGAATACGAAGGCGAGCGGGCAGACTTCGGCAAAGTTCACGGGTCCTGCCGCGAGGGCCGGCTTGTCCGGTCACCACTTCGAGCCTCCGGGAGCACGGCTGTTGTGACGCTTGAAGGTGTGGAAGAGCCTGCGGGAGGTCTACGACTCTGCGAGACAGGCTCTCGGTGCGGCCTCCGGTCGAAGTGCGGGACCCCCCCGCGTCACCCGTTCAACGAGGCGCGAGCTTTGGCTTGTTTCGGGGAGCGGGCAGCTCTCGAGACGGGCGTTGCCGAATAGTGCACTGCTACAGCGACCAACACCGTCCACCACTCCAAAAGCTCGCGGATCCTACCGCGGACCCGAGCCAGCTGCCGACGGGCGTTGGCGAATAGGAAGGCGAGCGGGCAGACTTCGGCAAAGTTCACGGGTCCTGCCGCGGACCCCACTTCGAGCCTCCGGGAGCACGGCAGTTGTGACGCTTGAAGGTGTGGAAGAACCTGCGGGAGGTCGACGACGGTTCGAAGCTCACTCTCGGTGCGGCCTCCGGTCGAAGTACGGGACCCCCCGCGTCACCCGTTCAACAAGGGGCGAGCTTTGGCTTGTTTCGGGAGCGGGGGCAGGTTCCCAAAAGACCCCTGCACCCTTCCCCAAAATCTCCACTACGCCACTCCAAAACTCCGCGGGTCCTACCGCGGACCCTATGAGCCAGCTGCGGACGGGCGTTGCCGAATAGCAGGGCGGAGCAGGCAGGCTTCGGCAAAGTTCACGGGTCCTGCCGCGAGGGCCGGCTTGTCCGGTCACCACTTCGAGCCTCCGGGAGCACGGCTGTTGTGACGCTTGAAGGTGTGGAAGAGCCTGCGGGAGGTCTACGACTCTGCGAGACAGACTCTCGGTGCGGCCTCCGGTCGAAGTGCGGGACCCCCCGCGTCACCCGTTCAACGAGGCGCGAGCTTTGGCTTGTTTCGGGGAGCGGAGGCAGGACCAGCCCAAAGGTTCGCGGCGCTGTAGTGGGTTCGCGGTGAATTTTTGGGCACCCTTACCCAAAATCTCCACTACACCACCCCCAAAGGTTCGCGGTGAATTTTTGGGCGTGAACCGAGTTCTGAGACGCGACGCTGTAGTAACTACTGCAAGCGTCTTAGAACCGGTTCACGCCCAAAAAGGCCCGCGCACCCAACGAAGGCTAATTATTGGCGGCCCTGCAGGTACAGCTTCCCCGACGAAATGGCATAGGTCACCTTCAAGTTCTTCAACACAGTCGGGTTCACATACCCGCCGATCTCAAAACCTGTATTTGCAACCAACTGGCCCAACTCGGCGTTTGGTGGATTGCCGGCCATCACCAGCCCGCCGATTCCTCGGGTTTCGAAGTCGCCGACTTTGAGGTCTTTGACGTAGAACATCTTCAGGCCCTGGTCGGCATCGTCGAGGGGGTCGAGTTCGCTTGGGCGGTGGCCGCTTTTGATGAAGGCTCGCTTGGTCACCGAGATTGCCGACTTGTAGAACACGCCGCCGAACCACGCGAAGAAGCTGTAGTCGGAGCCATCGAGGGTGAGGCGGGTGACGGGGACCGTTAAGATCCGCATGTCGATCAGGTACAGCGGGGCCTCGACTGCTCCTTCGGGTGGGCCGGCTGGGGCGGCGGCTAAGAACTCGGAGCTACCCTGTGGGTAGTCGAAGGTGATGGCGCCGAACTTCTGCATCACCTGGCGGCCGAACAGCAGCCCTGGGGTTTCGCCGATCGACCCGTAGGGCGACAGGTCTTCGACCAGTGCCGGCACATTTTTGACGGTCAGATCGCCCAGCTTCACCTCGGGGATCAGGACGATATCGACTTCGGCGTCGGAGCCTGCGGGCTTGACCTTGCCGATCGGTTTGAGACCTAGCTTTTGGGCCATCTCGGTGTGGACCCGGGCCTCCTCGCGGACCTCAAAAAATACGATTCGGGTGAACTCGCCAGCGACCACACCGCCGACGTGTTTGAACCCGCCGTTGGTATCGAGTTGGGCATCGGACGAGCCTTTTTCGCCGGCGAACTCGATCAGCGGGCCCTTGCCCTCGAGTGCCCGCGCATAGGCGGCTTGGGCCTGCAAAATCGGCAGCAGCGGATCTTTGCCGTCGATGAACTTGAACAGGTTGTCGAACTCCTTGACCGCGGAGTCCATGTCTCCTTGGGCGTAGAAGCTCCACATCTTGTACATCATCGGGTCGATCTGCTTGGCGTTCTCGGCCAGGGCCCGGTCGCACAGCTCGATCGCACCTTGATGATCGCCGACGGCTTGGAGGTTACGCGCCAAACCCAGCAGCGCACCGAAGTTGTTGGGTTGGATCTCGAGCGCCTCTTTATAGCCGGCGGTCGAAGCTTCGATATCGCCTGCACGGAAGGCGGCCGCACCTAACACCGCGTGGGCATCGGCATTGTTGTCGTCGGTCTTAAGCGCATCCTCGGCCATCTCGCGGGCGGCTTGATACTTACCCGCCTTGAGCTTTTCGTTGGCGAGGTCGACCAGCGCCTGGCTCTTGGCTTCTTTAACTTCTTTTTCCGTATTTTCGGTCGGCGCCGCCCCATCGCCACCAGGCGTTGCGGTTTGTTTTTTCCCGCACCCGGGGGCGCCAATAAGGGTGAGACTGAGGAGGGTGAGAAGACGAGCGCTGCGCATGAAGATCTCCTGGCCCAGCTGGGCAATGATCCGGGGGAGCATACCCGTCCCCTACGGGCCACAGCAACGCCGTAGCTGGATCTACAAGCATTCGTTGCTCACCCGGCGGCGCGATCTAACAGCCCGTTTTGCATCGCATCTGCCGACTGCTCGGCGGCCGTCGCCCTGCCTCGGGTGGTCGCTTTTTTGGCTCAAACGCCCGTGTACACGCAAAAATGGGTGATTCTGGCCAATGCTCAAAATCGGCCTTCACGCTGGGCGCGCTGTTTTCGCGGTGAGCGCAGCCCTGATCCCTGGGAAAACCGCCGAAGGTGAGATACCAAACACGTGCAGTCGATCCCCCGCGGGCGATCGCCCACTGGTCCCCTCGCCGCTGCGTCTCGATTATTTTGTATACACAAGATATTGACCTGGTTTGGTGCAACATAGATGCGCATACATATTTAACCTACAACCAACTCATCCACTAGCTGGCCCACGACTCGGCGGCTGCTCAAAACTTGCCCGGGCCAGCCAGGCCGCGCCGACCAAGGCCATCGCCCCCGTCCCCGCCAGGCCCAGCACGTACATCACGGCGGTGAAGCTCGAACCCGGACCGGCCACCAAATCTGGTTGTAAGTACAACTCAAGCCCGACCGCTGCGCCCAGCTGAAAGCTCCCAGCCTGGGCCGGGCCGCCCGGAAGTTGGATGCTCAAACCGATGGTTGCGACGATTGTCGCCGCCGCGATCGGCCCGAGCTCGGTCAACCCACAGGCATGCAAAACCGCCGTCAGCTGGGCAATGACGATCCCCCAGTAGACCAGCGACCAGACCAAAAATGGCAGGCCAAACCGCGGCCGGGTGAGCGGGTGGAGGGCACGGGCCACGCGATGGACAATCGCTCCCACGCGCTGGCCGAGCACCTTGACCGTGACCTCGCGCCACCATCCCGGGGCCCAGGCCAACCACACAAGTCCGCCCAGACCTGCGCCAAAGACCAGGGCCATCCAACCACCGAACGCCCGGATACCGGCCAGATGTTCGGCGACCGCGGGCGCGAGTTGGGGGCCAAAAAACAGCCCGAAAAACAACATGGCTACCACCAACAGGCCATCGACGATCCGCTCGGTGGCGATGGCCGCTGTCACCTCTGCAAGCCCGAGTCCGGGCAGCCCCGGGCGGGCCAGCATCAAGGGCCGCGACAACTCACCTAGGCGCAGGGGCAGCAGCAGGATGGTTAAAAACGACACCCAGCCCGAACCGTAGAGCAGGGCTCGCGGCACTCGAGCCTGAGCTTGCCCGCTGTGCTCGGCCACCAGGGGATCGAGCGCATACCGCAGGCGCAGCGCACGGACCAGGCTGTAGGGGATGTGCAACGCCACCGCGACCCACAGCCAATGCATATGCACAATTGTCAGGTCACCGGGCCACAGCTCGATCCGCCTGCCGGCGATCACCAGTAAAACCACGCCACCGACGAGCGAGACGAGCCAGGTCCAAAGCTGTTTGCGGGTGCCCACGAAGGTCGGCCGGACTTTAGCAGGCATTCCCACAGCGAACGTCCCGGCCGATGTGACTGAAATTACGGGGGTGCACGGATCGTGCCCTCGAACCTCAGTCGGGCTGTGCGGTCGGTCGGATCAAAATATCATGTACCTGCATATGTTGTGGGACACCAAGCGCGTAGCAAACCGCCCCGGCGACATCTTCAGATTTGAGGCAGGGATAGCGAGCATAGGTCTCACGGGCCTTTTTGGTACTTCCGGTTGCGACCTCAGCAAACTCGGTTTCGACAAATCCCGGGCTGATGGCCGTCACCCGAATCGGCAGGTCTCGGGCGCGCAGCTCCTGGCGCAGCCCCTCAGTCAGGGCACGCACCGCGTGTTTGGTGGCCGCGTACATCCCCCCGCCCCGGGGCACCCGATGGCTCGCCATCGAGGCGATGTGGACGATGTGGCCCGGCACCCCGCGGGCGACCAATCCGGCCACGGCTCGTTGCGTACAGTGGGACAGGGCCAGCACATTGAGGTCGAGCATGTTGCGCCAGTCGTCGACTTCGCCGTCGATCAATGCTGCCCCCCGCCCATGGCCGGCGTTGTTGATGAGGATGTCCATGCCACCGAACCGGCGCGACAGGTCTGAAAACATCTGGTCGATCGCGCCGGCGGCCAACAGATCACATGTATACGCATGGATATCGGCGTCCGGATGTTCGGCGCGCACCCGGCTGACGAGGTTGTCGAGTCGCTCACTGCGGCGAGCGGTGGCCACAACCCGAACGCCACGGACCGCCAGGGCCCAGGCGATCGCGCGACCGATCCCACTCGATGCTCCGGTGACGAGAGCTGTCGCCCCGCGCCAACGGGCCAGGTTATTGGGTTGCAAAGAGTCGTCGTGCGCACCTTCGGTCATGCTCGATCCTTTTGGATGACATAACAAACTTCCGGGTCGCTCATATATGCCCGCGGACGGAGGCCCTACCTGGCCGTGGCGCTGGTACTCTGGGCCGGTGAGAGCTTGGGTGCGACCCTCCGGCACGCGCGGGTGGGCGAAACGGACACGTGCGGTCGGGCAGATGCAACTGCAACCTCCTGCCGTGGTGAGCCGAGCAACCACCGCACCCGGGGGTCGAGATGCCTAGGCGTCCGGAGTTTGTGCGGGAACATGGCCGCCGCCCCCGTCGGCCGAGTCGACCCCGTCGTCGCGCTCGCCGGCGCCTGCCCTGGGTCCGGCTTTCGCTGCGTCGCACCCAGGATCGACTCGCACGGGTGTTTGGCCTGCGCCGGCGTGACCGCGAGGCGATCGTCACCGAGATGCTGCGACAGCACGGCACCGCGGTCCTGACCTATTGGCTCAAGCTGATGCTGGCCGCGGCCCTGGCAACCCTCGGCGTCGCCCGAGGCAGTGCTCCGCTGATCTTTGGGGCGATGCTGCTGTCGCCGCTGTTTAGCCCGACCGTTAGCCTCGCAATGGGTTTAGTTGTACGATCACCTTTTTTGGTGCTGCGCTCATGCGTGCGGGTTGCTTCGAGCATGGTGTGGAGCCTGGCGATCGCCGCCAGCATGACGATGCTGTTGCCAATTCCCGAAATGACGGAGGAGATCGCCAGCCGCACGGTGACGGGTTACTACGACCTTTTGCTCGCGGGTCTTTGTGCCGGCGTCGCTGCGCTCACGGTCGTGCGCCAGCAACAGCAGCGGCTGATCGCCGAGGTTGCGATCGGACTGGTATTGCTGCCGACCCTCGGGGTCTCCGGCTTTGGCCTCGGCTCCGGCGATCTGCGGGTGTTCTCCGGCGCAGCCTGGTTGTTTTTTACCAACCTCTCAACCGTCCTCACCGTCTTGTTTGTGGTGTTCTCGTTTTTGGGGTTTCGCGCCAACGCGGCCCGCAACGAGACGCGAAAGATCGTCGCGGTTGGCAACATTGCCCGGCTCGCCGCCTTTATTCGCTACCTCTACGACACCAGACTCGGACCGCTACTGCGGTTGCTTATCCGCATTGTCTGTCTGTCGATCGTCGGCCTCGGCATTGGCCTCGGTATTTGGCACGCCGACTTTCAATATCGGGTGCAGACATCGATCCGCAAGCAACTCGCCGGCAAGATCGTGCTGAAACAACAGCTGCGGGCAACCCGGGACCGGGTTGAGTTTCACGCCGTACTCATGGGTAGCGCCGATCTTGCCCAGCAGACCGAGGACGACTTGCGGGCCGGGCTGCGGGCTCTCGCACCGAACCTACCATTTTTGCGTATACAAATTACCGGGGTCCCCGACGACATTCAAATTTCCGAAGTCGAGACCAAATTCTTGGGCCAATCCAGACTGGCCGACGAACCGATTTTGCCGCCCGTGGGCGAGACTGTCGCCCAGTCGGGTGGGGTGGCGTTTGAGGAGCTGCAACGCCGGGTTGGCTTTCACCTGGTCGACACCTGGCCGCGCACCGCCGGTGAACTTGTCGACTGGCAACTGTTGCAGGCCCGGGACCGGCCGCCGGCGTTGGTGTTGCTCCACACCGGCCCGCCCCTCGGACCGCTCACGGAGCACTTGCTGATACAAGTTCTCCAACATCCGGTCCGGGTTGTCGACCGTCCGCTCGAACTCGGGCGCTGGCAACTCGAGGGCACCAACCTGATGCCGTGGGTCATGCGGGTCGAGCGGGCGCTCGCCCTCGCGGCCACCACCGACAAGTTGTTTGTCTGCATCACCACCGCCGCTGTGCCCAACCTCGACCCGGCAACCACACAGCTGCTTGAACAACTCAAGGGCACGCCGGTCGCCAATGTCGCGGTGACACAGGCCGCGTCGTGGACCGTGACGACCGCGGTGACGAACTGCAATCTAGATGTATCCACACAGAGCTCGGGAGCGAACGTCTCCCCCCGAACAACCGAGTGATGTCCTGTGGCGCAGCTTGCGACCGCTGCACTGAATTGTTGTACGTGCAATCCTTCGAATTTGGACTGTGGCACAACAACCCAATTTGTGGGGATAACCCGGTGTCTGTGATTGGGACCGTCCACCCGCGGGGATTTCCAAGCGGGCCGACAAGATTTTTCGCGCCACAACGCCGCCGGCCCGCCAAGTTCGCCTGCAGGGCCCGGCCAAAACCCCCGATTGTCGGCAATGGTGGATATCGAACATCCTCGCCCGTTTGGGACCGTGAGGATGCGGTGCAGGTAGTGATTGACAGGCACCTCGGTTTAGCGGGGTAATCGGCTCGCTATGAGCTCTCGCCCCGCATCGTTCCTGACAGCGCTCGCCCTCAGCTTCGGCCTCGCCACCGCCCCCGCCTGCAACTCGCTGCAGGTCACGATGGTCGACTCCTCCTACAAAAAACCCAACAACGTGTGGGTGTTTTTTACGGTTGAAAAAGGCGAAGAGCCAGTCGCCGGGTTGGAGGCCAAAGACTTTGAAATCTACGAAGACGACCAGCTCGTGTCGGCGTTCGAGAGTAAGCAAACCATCCAAAACCCTGATGTCGCGGCGGTGATGTACACCCTGCTGCTGCTCGATGTCTCGGGTAGTGTCACCGAGTCGGGCGAGGCCGACACCCTCGTCGACGCGGCGATGATGTTTTCGGAGAAGGTCGGCAAGCACCAAAAAGTCGGTGTATACGCATTTGATGGTGACGAGAAGATCCACTCGGTCGTGCCGTTCACCGAAGGTAAGGGCTCAGTCGACGGCGGCCTCGAAGGGCTGCGAAGCTACAAACCCAAGGACCCCTCGACCAACCTCCACGGCGCCGTGATGCAGGGCCTCGAAGAACTCGATAAGGCCCTGCAAAAAGACAAACGCCCCCTCAAGTTCGGCACGCTGGTGGTGTTCTCCGATGGTACCGACCGCGCCGCCCGGGTCACCCGCGAGGAGATGAAAGAGGAGCTCGGTAGCGAAAAATACGAGAACTACGAGATGTTTGCGATCGGCGTTGGTGCCGAGATCAAAGAAGCTGGCCTCGAAGACATCGGCCGCGACCATGTCGAGCTCGCCAGCGACCGCGAAAAGGTCCGCGAGGCATTCGAGGAGATCGCCGACCGGATCGAGCGCCACATGAAGCGGTTTTATCTCCTGTCCTATTGCACACCCGCCCGCAAAGGTGAACACCAGGTCCAAATCACTGCCGTCAGCAACGACCCCAAGGGCAAGGGCTCCCTGACCGACTCCTTCAACGCCGACGGGTTTGGCCCGCCGCCCGAGTGCGACCCGGAACGCAAACCAGACTTCAAGCTCGAAGCCAGCGCCCGCGCGAGCCAGAAAAAGGAAGAGGAGTAGTTCCAAACCGGTTGCATCAGCAACCATCCTGGCGCGAACATGCGCTCGTCGTGTTCGTGCAACCTTCGCGCTCTTTTTTGCCCGCCTGCCGTGCACCCAAAACCAAAGCGTAGGGCTCTAAGTCCCCGTCTCAAGCTATCGTTGACCCACAGACTAGGCCCATGAGCAAGACGAGCGACAGCGGACAACACCCGGACACGTCGCAGGCGAGTGCCGCCGCGTCGCAAACCACCGACGCCGAAAAGTCCTCCGCCAAACAGTCGCACAACGAGCTCGAGCGGATGCGGCAGATGGCGTTTTTACGCCGGCAGATCCGGATGCTGCAAAACCGACTGGCGCGCTGGATCGGCGTCAGCCGGTGGGACCGCGAGCGCATCGTGGGAAACATGCTTAAGCAACATGTGGCCGACGTGGTTAGCTACTGGTTGCAGCTCGTGCTCTCGGTCGGAATCGCCACCCTCGGGGTGGTGCTCAACAGCACCGGCGTGGTCATTGGAGCCATGTTGATCTCGCCGCTGATGGGCCCGATTGTCGGCCTCGGCATGGGACTGGCCGTCGGCTCGCCGTTTTTGACGCTACGCTCGCTCGTCCGCGTGGGCTCGAGCATCGCCGGCGTCATTTTGATGGCCGCCTTGGTCACCGTGTTGCTGCCGTTTCACGAGGTCACACCCGAGATCAGTGCCCGCACCTCGCCCACGGTACTCGACCTCGCGGTTGCGGTTTTTTGTGCACTCGCGGCCGGTTTTACGACCGTCCGACAAAGTGGTGACACGGCTGCGGCAGCCGCTGGGGTGGCCATTGGTATCGCCCTGGTGCCCCCGCTTTGTGTCTCGGGGTTTGGCCTCGGCACCGGGCAGGGTTCGATCTTTGGCGGCGCGCTGTTGCTGTTCACCGCCAACCTGTTTGCGATCCTGTTTATCTCGGTGATCCTGTTTTTGTGCCTGGGCTTCAACGCCGTCAACGCGGCCCGACACGAGGCCAGCGAAATCACGTCGACCGGCCCTGTCGCCCGTATTGCCGCCCGGATCCGTGACCTGTTTGGCACCCGCTATGGCCCGCTTTTGCGGTTTTTGATGCCGCTTTTGTTGATCGCCACTGTCTATGTGCCGCTGCGCCAGGCCCTCAAAAAAGTCGCGTGGCAGGTTGAGGTCAGCACCGAAATCGAGACCGTGTTGGCCGAGGTTGCCCCGGCCGGTAACTTTGTCCGCAACGCGGTCTCGGTCGAACGTGATCAGGTGATCATTCGCCTGGTGATGATGGGTACCCCGCATCGGGCCCAGGAGATCGAGGACGAACTGCGCACGCGAATCGCCGCATTTTCAGGGGTGATTCCCGAGGTCGATGTCGTCGCCGTGCCCGACCACGCCTCGCTGAGCAAGGTCGCCAACGCCGTGTCGGCCCCGATGCCAACCCACGAGATCGAACGCGCCCCCGACCTGCTCGAGGTCAACCAGCGCATCGAGGAGCTCCTCGCCCTCAAATGGCCCAAGGCCGCCGGGGACCTGCTGTCGTGGCACCTTTTCTTCGACGACCAGGGCCTGCCGGTCATCGAGATTGTCCATACCGGGCCGCCGATGGGCCCGCTCGCCGGCCCCCTGGTAACCGATGCAGTTGCAAGTGTTTTACAAACCGAAGTCGAGGTCCGCGACCGGCCGGTACTCACGGGCACCTGGCGCGCCAACGAAAAAGACTTTGATGCGTGGATCCCCCAACTGATCGCGGCCCTCGACACCGCGCGCTCGGTCCCGCAGCTCAACGCCTGCGTCACCCGTGGCCGCGACATCATGCTCGAGCAGGAGCCGATTCGCGTGGCCGCACCACGGCTGCCCAAACCCAAAACCCGCCGGGAAAAACGCAAACAACAGGCGAGCCCGCGGCCGGCTGCCCGCATGATCCAACCCGACCCGCTACCCCACCCCGGCGTCGCCGTGGTCGACAATGTGCTCGCCAAAATGGAGAAGAGCAAACGGATTTCGCTGCGCCCCGGCGAGGAGTGGTCGGTGCTGGTCACCCGCAAGGAGTGCCCAGCGGCCAAGCCCAAGCCCAAACCCACCGACCCGGGAGCCGGGGCCGAGAAAAAACCTGCTCAACCCGTCGACGCGGGCGCCAAACCCCAGGATGCCGCTGCGGCAGGCAGCCCGTAGGCTCGGGCCGAGAAATAACCTGCTCAACCCCGTCGACGCGGGCGCCAAGCTCCAGGATGCCGCTGCGGCAAGCTGCCCGTAGGTTGGGGCCGAGAAATAACCTGCTCAACCCCGTCGACGCGGGCGCCAAGCCCCAGGATGCCGCTGCGGCAAGCTGCCCGTAGGTTGGGGCCGAGAAATAACCTGCTCAACCCCGTCGACGCGGGCGCCAAGCCCCAGGATGCCGCTGCGGCAGGCAGCCGAGAATAAATCTGCTCAACCCGTCGACGCGGGCGCCAAACCCCAGGATGCCGCTGCGGCTGGCAGTCCGTAGGTTCGACCCGACATATCTCGATGACCTGTCCGCGACCGTGTGGGTAAAGGTTGATTATGCATCTAGTCAGGCGTCGAGACGGCGCGGGCGAGTACCGGCGGCAGGCGTTGCTGCCAACCGGCAACGATCCGCGGGCTGAGGTCATTGCCGGCGTGGGTATTCCAAAACAACACCGGCCCCTCGACATCGTCGCCTTCGAGCTCGTTGAGCATGGCCGCCACACACTTGCCGGTGTAGGTCGTCTCGAGTGACAACCCCCCCTCGCCGGCGACCGTGATTGCCTGGCGCCCGGCTTCGGTCGGCACGGCATAGCCGGGCCCCACCTGCGAGTGGTCGATCGACCAACTTACGCCGGCCTCGCGCAGCAGGCCGGAAACCCGCCCACGCCCGGCAAAGCCATGTTTGCGCATACAACTATAAATTTGCCCGAGTAGGCGGCCAAACATCAACCGGTTAAACCCCATGGTCTCCACCGCCGAAATAATGCGGATGTGGGTGGCGATACCGCAAAGTGCCAGGCCGATCGCCAACCCGGCCGAGGTCCCGGCCGACCCACCGGTGACATAGATTCGCCCCGGGTGCGGGAGCTCGCCATCGGCGATTTGCTGGGCGAGTTCGCGTCCGGCCGCGACAAATCCCAGCCCGCCCAGGCCGTCGCTTGCCCCCGGGGGCATGTACACACCACGTCGCGCTGGCCGTTGAAACAACTGGTAGCGCAGCCAGGCAAGCGGAAGTCCCACCCGCGTGCGCGAGTGCCAAAACTGGGTGCCGAGCGAGGCCAACACCGCAAGCCCCGTGCGCACGTGTGGCGTCATCACCTGGTCGAAGGTCAGGGCGTGGAGCGTGCGCCCCGACTCGGCCAAAAACAGTGCGACCGCCAGCAGGTGATGGCTGCCGGTGCCCCCGAGCGTGAGCACCGGGGCGTCGGTATTGTGCGGGGGATTGGCGAGCACATACTCGAGCTTGCGCACCTTGCCGCCGCCGTAAATGTCGGAGCTGAGGTCGTCGCGTTTGACCCACACGCGCGCGCGCCCGCGATCGAGCGCGGTGCAGCGTTCGACCGGTGTCGGCAATTTGGCCAGGCTCAAACGCTGGGGCATGTGGGGCAACCACGGGGCCAGTACATGCTCGTCGGTAGGCGCCAAGGAGGTCTCGAAAGCCACCCGGCCAGGTAACACAAATCGCCGGCAACGTCCGCCAAAACCGGGTCACGTTCCGCAGCAGCCCCCCTCGAGAGCTGCCCGCTCCGGAAACCAAGCAACGCTCGCCCCCTCGTGAAACGGGTGACGCGGGGGATCCCGCACTCCGACCGGAGGTCGCTCTCGCCAACGCATCGGCCCCCCGCTCTACGACTTACATCTACACAACCTGCCACCAAACCTACCGTCAACGGGCGTCGTTCCCGTGGGGTGATGCCTGGGCCGTGCACGCTTACAAGAGCCGCGACAAAGCCCGCGAGGCGTTGGCGAATAGCAAGGCGAACAGGCAGGCTTCGGCAAGGTTCACGGGTCCTGCCGCGAGGGCCGGCTTGTCCGGTCACCACTTCGAGCCTCGGAGAGCACGGCATCGGTGACCCGCAGATTTCACTCCTAAAACGCGATCGAGTCCACGACTTCACGGTACGCTGTGGCGATGCAAGAGCGGGTCGCAGTCGACATTCAAAACCACATCGCCCACGTCAAACTGTCCCGGCCCGGCAAGCGCAACGGTCTCGACGTCGCCATGTTTGAGGCCATCGTCGCCGCTGGCGAGCGACTGGCGAGTGAACCGGGCGTACGTGCGGTCGTCCTCTCGGGTGACGGCCCGGTGTTTTGTGCCGGCCTCGACTTTCGCAGCTTTCTCGCCGGCGGTCCCGAGGTCCGCGAACGCTTGCTGCGTCGCGGTCCGCAAAGCCCGGCCAACCTCGCCCAACGCGTCGCCTGGATCTGGCGGGAGTTACCGATGCCGGTCATTGCCGCTGTCCACGGGGTCGCGTTCGGTGGAGGGTTGCAGATCGCCGCGGGTGCCGACATCCGCCTGGTCTGTCCCGAAACCCAGCTCAGCGTCATGGAAATCAAGTGGGGGTTGATCCCCGACATGGCGATCACGGCCACGTTGCTGCCCTCGGTCAGGCTCGACGTGCTCAAGGAACTGACCTTTACCGGCCGGATTTTTTCGGGCGAGGAAGCTGTCCGTCTGGGCATCTGTACGCGGGCGACCGAGGAACCACTGGCAGATGCGATGGCACTTGCCCGGGCCATCGCCCAGCGCTCCCCCGACGCGGTTCGAGCTGGCAAGCAACTTCTCGACGGGCGAAGGCGCAGTGTCGAAGATGCGCTTGCGCGCGAAACAGAACTTCAGGTGCCGCTTCTGGGCAGCCCCAACCAGGTCGAAGCCATCGCCGCCAACTTCGAAAAGCGCGCGCCCAACTTCAAAGATCCGGTCTAAATCTACTTTTGTGGATGTTATTAAACGGCCACAACTGGGCCTAGGAGCAACTCCCGCCGCGATGCGCGTTTGCCCCGAAGTGGCCCGGTAAGTGCGCTGTGACCTTGCGCGGCGGCATGGGATGTTCCCCGCGACAAAAGCGTGTTAAGCCATCGCCCGCCACCCGGTCATCGCCCGCGGCTTTCGCGGTGCCCCTATCGCACCCGACTCGCGCCCGCTGCGGCGACAACCGACCGATTCGATGCACGTTTGAATCGCCCCGGCACCACCCCCACCACGTATGGAGGCTCAACGTGAAACGCAACGACCTAGACAAACTCAACCGCGAGCTCAAACGAAAAAACAAACAGGCCCGCCTCGAGACCAAGCGCATCAAGGGCGCCGGCTCGGTCAAGACCTACGCCCGCGACCTGCTCGGGATTTTGCAGTTTGACACCGATTACATCTACAACACCCCCGAGGACGAAGATGTGCTCGAGCTGATGATGGGCATGCGCGACGAGCTGCCCGAAGATCAGTGGGACCTGGTCATCCGCAAGGCCATCCGTATGACCAAGGTCAAGCAAACCGACCTCGCCTACGAGTCCCTGCGCGGGGCCCTCGACGCGTTGTAGCGCCAAACTTGACTGTACATAAATCGCGACGTGCCACCGGCCGTCGCGATTTGTCGTGGTTGATGCGCCCAAAAGCCCCTCGCCAGAAAATCCCGGCCAAGCCTCGCCACACCCGCGTAGACTCTCGCCAATGACCGCCCAACCCGTCGTTGTCGAAATCATCCGCGGCACGGTTGTCGAGGCCCGCCACCGCGGCTGTGCTGCCCTGGCCCGTCCCAACGCCGATGTGGTTGCCACGCTCGGTGACCCTAGTGTGCGCACGACGACGCGTTCGACCATCAAGGCGATCCAAGCCCTCGAGCTTGTGACCTCCGGCGCCGCAAACCGGTTTGCGCTGACCCCCCGCGAACTCGCACTTGTATGTGCCTCGCACAATGGCGAAAACATGCATAAACAAGTTGTCTCGCAACTGCTGGCGCGTGCCGGGCTCACACCCGAGGCCCTGCAATGTGGCCCCCACCGGCCGATGCATGTCCCCGCCGCCGAGGCCCAAATCCGGGCGGGCGAGCCGGCCACCTGCCTCGACAACAACTGCTCGGGCAAACACACCGGGATGTTGCTCGCCTGTCTGCACCGCGGCTGGCCGCTCGAAAGCTACCTCGACCCCACGCACCCATTGCAGGTACAAATACTTGCACACCTGCGTACCCTCGCCGGAGATCCGAGCATCGAAGTCGCCGGACGCGACGGCTGCTCGGCCCCGACCTTTGGCATCTCCGTCCAGGCCCTCGCTGTCGTCGCGGCCCGCCTCGCCGCCCCGCAGGGACCACACAAGGACGCAATTACCACCCTCACCCGAGCCATGGCAGCACATCCCGACATGGTTGGAGGGACAGATAGATTAGACACTGCCCTTATGCGGGTCGCCGGCGGCCGGCTGATGTGCAAGATCGGCGCCGAATCGTCCTATCTCGTGTCGGTATTCCCCAACAACGCCATGCCCGAAGGCCTTGGACTCGCCTTCAAAATCGAAGACGGCGGCCGCCGGGCGCTCGGCCCCTGGGTAATTGCCGTCCTCCACAGGCTCGGCGTGCTCAGCCGTGATGAAGTCGCCCAACTACACGCCCACGCCGCGCCCACGCGCCGAAACTGCCGCAACACCGAGGTTGGCAGCGTGCACGTTACCGAAGATACACTCCAAGCGAGAGCCTTCGCCGTCTAAGGCTCAATCGCCATAAAACTTGCAAATACAGATAACTAAAATTCTAAAAAGGTGGAAACGAAACGGCCGAGAGAGGTCGTAAGCCGGGTTCTGTCCCTGAGTTCGTTGCCTCCCCCAGGTGATGATCATTCTTCTACGCAGCTCTACCCGGGACGGGACGGGCAGCCCCTGATCCTCCCCGAAGGTTGGATCTATCCCTACTCGGCCTTGCTCCAGATGGGGTTTACCATGCGGTCCCTGTCGCCAGGTCCCCGGTGCGCTCTTACCACACCGTTTCACCCTTACCTGTGCGAACACAGGCGGTCTGTTCTCTGTGGCACTTTCCTTCGAGTCACCCCGACTGGCCTGCGCCAGCACCCTGCCCTGTGGAGCCCGGACTTTCCTCGACGCCGTGCAAGCGACGCCGCGATCACCTTTTCCTCCTCGACCGTTTCGTTTCCGCCGCGGATGTTACTCAGACTCGAAAAAGATCGCCAGCCCAGCATGTAACATACTGTTTTTACTTGGCAAACATCTCAACACAGGTCATCCGCGCGCGCTCGACAGACGGATGGGCCCAACGAACGCTCGCCTAAAAACCCATGTCACCCGGCATGGCCGTCTGGATGCAGTACAGGCGAAACATGTATGAGCAAAAATCGTAGCCGAACTCGGTCCAACGCTCATCCGCGTAAGCGGTGCAACCGAAAGCACCTATTTCCTCCGCGAGGTCCGAGCTCCAGTCATGACATGCATACTCATTCGCCTGACCGGATACGTCGACACCTGTCCATACAAGTTCGTTGTCGACGGGCTCGCCGGTCTCATCAAGGTCGATGGCGTGGTCGTGGGTACTGCTGACAAAACTCGGCCAGTCCATCGCCACGATCGTCCCGTCGACCAGGCGAACATGTGCCGAGGCATCGTGGATCTTTGGCGAGATCCGATCGACCGGCGAGCCGTCGGCCGACCCGAGCCAAGCATGAAACGACTCTGGCCGCGATAGCTCGGCCAGGCTGGCCAGTTGCCGGCAGGCTTCGTCACCACCGTCGAGTCCCGTCCCCTCGACGACAAAGTTGGTGAAGTTGCCGGCAAACGCGACGCTGCTGACAAACACCACCCTTCCCTCATAAAAACAGTCCTGCATACACGCAGGCCCGCCGTCGTCGACGGTTGGCTCGCACTCTTCAAACCCGTCATCGACGACTCCGTCCCCGCAAAATGGCCCGGGAGTGCAATCGGTTTGGCACCCGCCGTACATCCCGTCCTGGTTCGCCTCGCCGGCATCGCAACCTTCGACATCTCCGGGATTACTCGGCTCGCTGCGCACAAGCCCATCCCCGCACACGGCATGGGCACAGGTACTTGTACAGTCACGCGTATCGCCGTTGTCCTCGCCCTCGTCACAGCTTTCACCGGGTTCGACGATGCCATTGCCACAGGCCGGCGGTGGCTCGGGAAGATCCGTCGAAAGCTCCGCTGTTGTCGCTGTCGTTGTTGTTGTTGTCGGGTCTCCACTCGTCGAACTTCCACTAGAGGTTTCGCTTGGCTCGGCCGAGTCCGACGACCCGGCCCCATCACCGGCAGGCGGACAGCCAGCCAACAAACCCAGCAACAAAATGTATACAAAAATTACCTTCACGGCTGCTCCAGTTCCTGCATGACACAGTACAAACTCCGGTTGGCACCGCATGGAGTTGGGTTCACCAAGTCGTTGATGTAGTTTGACCACCCTGGCTCAATTGACTGGGCGGAGCCACAACGGCCCTTGAAGTCGCCGAGTTGGGTCGTCCATCCGTCACAGTCTGCCGGGTCCTCAGCCGTGACCCCGCTCGCCTCGGTATTGGTCCACGAGCCCGTAGTGAGCGTCTCGCCGAGCTCCGTCACCGAGATGGTTGCGTTGATCAGACCGTCGGTGAGGTCGCTCCAGCCATGGGCCAAGACCACACCGTCGACCCGTTTGTAGACCCCATGCGCATGCAACATTCGCGTCTGTGGCATCTCATCGCCTAGGCTCAGCCACGCCTTGTACGTCCCGGGTAGCTGTGCTGCTTGGGCCGCCGCCTGGCACTTGCTGTCGGCCCCCTCGAGCCCGCCGAGATCGCCCTTAAACGCCTCGCTGGTGATGAACACAAGCCGGTCCTGCCAACACTGGTGGCAGCCGTCGCCGGCCTCTTCGTTTTGGTCGTCGCAGTCCTCCTTTCCCTCCTCGATAAAGCCATCTCCGCAACTTGCGAGTTCGCAGCTGTTGAGACAACCGTCGGTATTGCTTTGATTGGCGTCGTCACAGGTTTCCACGCCAACCCAGACGACACCGTCGCCGCAGATGGCCGGCTGACACGCGTTTGTACACGCATCGTTGTTGTCCTGATTGCCGTCGTCGCACACTTCTCCCGCTTGGATCTCCCCATCTCCGCAACTTTCGAGGCCTGTGGTCTCGGTTGTTTCGTCGGTGTCGGAGGTCACTTCGCCGGCGGGATCGTCGGTCGGATCCGTGCTCTCGGATGTACCTGCCGTGGTCGCGTCCGTGGTTTCACTGGGTTCGATATCGGTTGTCACCCCGGTCGTCGGCCCATCGCCATAGGGCGGCACGATGCACTCGGGCGCGACCTGTGGCGCCACACAACCGCGGTTTTCGTGATCGCACCAACTGCACACCAAGCCGCTATCGCAGCCGGCTCCGTGGAACGTGCAATGGTCATCTGCCAAAAACTGTGCACATCCAAAACAGATGCCGGCGAGCCCCGTCAACACCCAGACGCATCGATTGTTGGCAGCGTGCATGTGGCGACGGTAGCCGCTCGCTGCGTGGCAAGCAAGGCGGGTGCCCGTGCAACTCGAAACAATACCCCGTTGTCACATGCCGACAACCGTGCACGCAGGAAACGGCGCTTTGTCCCTACCAAAGGCAGTGAAAGCCCGTGCGACACGCCGAAGCACAGGCCCACCGGCCCTCGTCCGACTCAGTCGGCACTGGCCGCTTCGATTTCCACCAGCAAGTCACCGGCCTGCAACGCATCACCAACCCCGACAGCTAGCCGTCGCACGACGCCTGCCATTGGTGTACTTACAAGCGTTTCCATCTTCATCGCCGACAGTACCACCAGCGGGTCGCCGGCCTCGACCCGGGCTCCCTGCTTGCAGCGTACCTCGACCACGGCGCCCGGCATCGGCGCGCCGATCGATCCCGGATCCTGTGGGTCGGCACGCTCGCGCTGGACAGCTGTTTTGCCAGCTGCCTTATCGGCCACCTTGATCGAGCGCGGCTGGCCGTTGAGCTCAAAGAACACCTCGCGCCGGCCGTCGCCATCGAGCTCGCCAACAGCGGTGAGTTTGACAATCAAGGTCTTGCCAGTTTCGATCTCCACCCACAGCTCCTCGCCGAGGGTCAGGGGCGCCAAAAAAGCCCGGGTTGGCAACATCGAGACATCGCTAAACTCGCGGCGAAATGCCTTGTACTCGTCGAATACCTTGGGGTAGAGGGCCGAACTCAACACGTCGACGTCGCGGATGTCATCCCCGTGCCTGGCCTTTAGTTCCTGTCGCCGTGCGGTCAGATCGAGGTCGGGCAACGATGCCCCTGGACGCCCGTCGAGGCCGGGCTGGCCACGCAACACTCGCTCGCGCAACAGCTCCGGAAACCCCTGGTAGGGCACGCCGAGATAGCCCTGGAAAAACTGGACGACCGACTGCGGCAACGAAAGGGTCCCCGCCTGTTCGAGCACCTGCTGCTCATCGAGGTCGTTTTGAACCATAAATTGGGCGAGGTCGCCAACGACTTTTGAGGAGGGTGTCACCTTGACGATGTCGCCGAGCAAGCGGTTGGCCGCCGCATAGGCGCGTTTGATCGCCTGCCACCGCCCGGCGAGCCCGAGCGACTGGGCCTGAAACTGTAAGTTGGTGTACTGGCCACCGGGCATTTCATGCACATACACATCGGAGCTACCACTTTTGAGGCCCGACTCAAACGGCGCGTAGAGGCCACGGACCTGCTCCCAGTAGTCGTTGATGCACTGGAGCTTGGCGAGGTCGATCCCCGTTGCCCGTGGGGTTTTGTCGACCGCCGCGACCACGGCGCCCATCGACGGCTGCGCGGTGAGTCCGGACATTGCCGAAACCGCGAGGTCGACGACATCTGCCCCGGCCTCGCCGGCGGCCAGCATGGAGGCCACACCGGTCCCGGCCGTATCATGTGTATGCACATGGATTGGCACCGTGGGAAATGCCCTGCGCAGGGCACCGACCAACATCGTCGCCGCCCGTGGCTTGAGCAGTCCGGCCATATCCTTGATGGCCAGCACGTGGCTGCCGAGCTCGACGAGTTCACCGGCTAAATCGACGTAGTACCCAAGCGAGTATTTAGTGCGCCCAGGGTCGGAGACATCGCCCGTGTAGCACAGGCACGACTCGATCACGCCGCCGGCCTCGCCCACCGCATCGATGCCGAGCTTGAGGTTTTCGCGGTAGTTGAGGCAGTCGAAAACGCGAAAGACATCGATGCCGTGGCTGTGGGCCTCGCGGACAAACGCCTTGACCACGTTGTCGGGGTAGTTGGTGTAGCCGACGGCATTGGCCCCGCGCAGGAGCATTTGAAACGGGATGTTGGGGCATAGCTCGCGCAGCCGGTCGAGCCGGTCCCACGGACACTCCCGCAAAAATCGCAGGGCCACATCGAATGTCGCCCCGCCCCACATCTCGAGGCTAAACGCACTGCTGAGTACGTGCGAGGTCATCGGGGCAATTGCCGCCAAATCGATTGTACGTACACGGGTTGCCAGCAACGACTGATGGGCATCGCGCCAGGTCGTGTCCATCACCAGCAAACCCGGGTGGGCCCGCACGGCGTCGGCAAATGCCTGGGGTCCACGCTCTTGCAACACCGCCCGCCACCCCCGGGGCGCGGCCGTCCCCGCGGCGGGTAGCGGCACATCCGGCGTGACCCGGGCAGGCGGGGTCCCGTCGGCACCCGGGGTCACCGGACCGTTGACGGCCACCTCACCGAGGTACCGCAGCATCCGCTGGGCCCGGTTACGCCTTCTTGCAATTGCAAATAACTCCGGGGTCTGGTCGATAAATCCAGTCGTCACCTGGCCGGCGACAAACGTCGGGTGGGTGAGCACATTTTGCAAAAACGCAATGTTGGTCTTGACCCCGCGCACGCGAAACTCCGCTAGGGCACGGTGGAGCTTTTGCGTGGCCCGTTCAAACGTCAGGGCGTGGGCGGTGACCTTGGCCAGCAGCGAGTCGTAGTGGGGCGAAATGATCGCGCCGGCGTAGCCCGAGCCGCCGTCGAGGCGAATCCCCATGCCACTGGCCGAACGGTACGCCTCAATCCGCCCGGTGTCGGGCTGAAAACTCTGCAATGGGTCTTCGGTGGTGACGCGGCACTGGACCGCAAACCCGCGGTAGTTGATCGCATCTTGGGTCAGCCCGAGGTCGCGCAAGCGTGTCCCACCGGCCAGCAGGATCTGGGCTTGAACAAGATCGACACCGGTGATCTCCTCGGTCACCGTGTGCTCGACCTGGATCCGCGGATTGACCTCGATAAAGTAGTGTTGCCCGTTGGGGTCGACCAAGAACTCCACGGTGCCGGCGCAGCGGTAGCGCATGTGCTTGGCCAGCTTGAGTGCATCTGCATGTAATGCCGTGCGGGTCGCCTCGCTCAATCCGCGGGCGGGCGCCATCTCGACAACTTTTTGGTGGCGGCGTTGGATCGAACAATCGCGCTCAAACAGGTGCACGACCTCGCCGGTACCATCGCCCAAAATCTGCACTTCGACGTGCCGTGGGCTCTCGACAAACCGCTCGATAAACACGGTGCCATCGCCAAACGCTGCAGCCGCTTCGGACTGCGCCCGGCTAAAGGCTTCGTCGAGTTCGGCCAGCTTTCGCACCACCCGCATCCCGCGACCGCCCCCGCCCATCGCCGCCTTGACCATCACCGGCAGGCCGTGCTCCTCGACAAACGCGCGGGCAGCAGCCACATCGGGCACGGGGCCATCACTGCCGGGCACCACCGGCACACCACAGGTAACGGCAACCGCACGCGCAGCCGTCTTGTCACCAAAGGTCTCGATCACCGTCGCCGAGGGGCCGACAAAGGCAATACCGGCCTTCTCACAGGCCCGTGCAAACCGGGCGTTCTCGGCCAAAAACCCATAGCCGGGGTGAATGCCATCGACCCCGTGGGCCTTGGCGATTTCGAGGATCTCATCGATCGCCAGGTAGGCTGCCACCGGTCGCAGGTCGCGGCCGACGAGGTAGGCTTCGTCGGCCTTGTACCGGTGTAGATGCACACGATCCTCGTGGCTAAAAATCGCAACGGTTCGCAGTCCGAGCTCGGTCGCGGCCCGAAACACGCGAATCGCGATCTCGCCGCGGTTGGCACACAAAAGTTTGCGGATCGGACGGGGCTTGGTGGAAGTCGACATCGGCGGGCGGAGCATAGCAGGATGTCGTGTCGCGGTCGGCACAGGGTCGCGACACCCGCACAGTCGATTTGTCGCAAGCATGTTCCGGTCGCTGCCCCGGGTGTGGCCACGACCGCTAGCGCCAGCTACGTGCCCGGCAGCAGATGTATCAGCATGTAGATCCCGGCGGCGACGCGTTCAGGGCTCGGCACCGAGGACCACGCCGCGCTCGCTGAGATCGGTCAAAAAGTGGACCATCGCGGCCAAAAACTCGTCGTTGAGCTGCCCGCCGGTATCGCTCGCAGCTCCGGCCAACGCCACCTGGACCGGTTCGCCTGCCAACAACCGGCGCATCAACGCGCCCGCCCGTGGGGTCAGGTCGACAAAGTGGACGCGGTGGGTCTTGCGGTTGCGATAGACCAGCAAGGTTGTGGCACGGGCTGGAGGTTCCGGGGTCTGGTCGATCGGCGTGCCGGCTACCTCGTGCACTGCATATGCAAATTTCTGCAGCTGGGCGCTACCGTCGATGCGCAGGGGTCGGTCGAGGGCCAGGGCCTGGCCGGTCTCGGGCTCGCCTCCCCCCGGCGCATTGGCGACCTCGTCGCGGAGGATCTCGTAGCGTGCGAGGTCACCCAAGTAGGCCGGCAGGTCCGGCATCGTCGCCCAACGCTCGCGCGCCCAGGCGACAAACTCGGCCGGGACATCGCGCAGGTAGTGGGTCCGTGGCGCCCGGACTTCCATGTATGTGCAAAATTCCTGGGCATAGCGGTTCCCGAGCAGGTGGGCGACCCGTGGGATGTAGGCCTTAATGGTCCGCCGCAGACGTCCCTGAACCATGGTGCGATAGGCCAGCAACCGCGTGGGGCCGGCCTCGACCATGGCCTCTAGGTCAGCGCCCTCAAGGCCCTGTCGCGACAAAAACCCCCGCAGATCGGTGCGCAGGGCGGATGCGGCATCACGGGCACACAGGGCGCCCTGGAGGGCTCGTAGCGGGGCGAGTGGGTCGGTCATCACGTCTCAATCCTTACTTGTCGATGTTCACGCGTCAGGCGTCGCCTGGTGGCCCTCGTCAGGCCTGTGCCCGGTTGGCGGCATGGCGTGCAACCGCCGCTTGGTAGACGGCATCGAGTGCCCGGACCTCGCGCAACATTTCGGCCAACGGGGGGATATGGCGGTCGCGCTCGAGCAGCACGGGGGTCGGCCCGATCCGCTCGATCACCCACGACATCATGTCCTGAACTTCAGGCAAAACCTCGGCACCATGGGTATCGATCAACATCGTCTCGTCCCAGCGCTCGTGGCCGGCGACATGCAACTGACGAACCCGGTGCAACGGAATGGTTTTTAGCCACGCGTAGGGATCAAAGTCGTGGTTTTTTGCATTGACATACACATTGTTGACGTCGAGCAGCAGGCCGCAATCTGCCCGCTCCAAAACCTCGGCGACAAACGTGGCCTCGTCCATCTCGCTGTGTCCGAGTGCCTGGTAGTAGCTGATGTTCTCGATCAGCATCGGCCGCCCGAGCCGGTCTTGAACCTCGCGGATCCGATCGGCGACCCGCTGCGCACAAACCTTGGTGAAGGGGATGGGAAGCAGGTCATGGAGGGCGCGCCCGTCGGCCCCGCAAAAGCACAGGTGGTCGCTGTGCCAGGCCCCGCCAAAGCGGTCGAGAAACCGCTTCATCTCGCCCATGTAGCCGGCGTCGAAGGGACCTGTACCCCCCAGGGACATGGCCAGGCTGTGGGTGATGATCGGAAACCGGTCGGCGAGCTTCAAAAAGCGCGCTGGCGACGAGCCGCCCCGGTGCATGTGGTTTTCCGGAGAGATCTCGAGAAAGGCGATCTCCCCATCAGCCTCGCCACGTTCGATCGCTTTCATCAGGCGACTGCGCAGGCCCAGGCCGATCCCGGTCGGTACATTTTTTTGCTGCATCAACTTTTCCAGGGGGAGATCTCTCCCCGGGCGAGTATGGCAAGACGGACAAAAAGTTACACCCCGAACCCGACGATAGACGTCGCTGTCCGGGGTGTAGGTTGCGGTTAGGTTACCGCGGTTGGATGTTGATTACTCGCCACCCTCAGCGGCAGCTTCGTCGCCACCCTCTTCAGCAGCTTCCTCGCCGCCTTCTTCACCACCTTCAGCGGAGCAGGAAGCTTCGCCTTCGGCTTTTTCTCCGCCGCAGGATCCTTCGGCCTTTTCACCGCCGCAGGAGCCCTCAGCCTTTTCACCGCCGCAGGAGCCCTCGGCCTTTTCGACCGCGCTGTCTCCACCGGGGACTTCGGTGCCCTCTTTTTTGTCACCGCAACCCGTCACCGCGAAGGAGGCGGAGCCGAGAAGCGCAAGGGTCGCTGCAATGTGCTTGAAGTTTGCCATGTTTCGTATTTCTCCTGATCGTTCTTGCGTGCCGCGTTCGCGTCAGTCATTGGGACGAATCGTTGAACTGTCCGGCTCGGTTACACCTGTGGTGTGAAACACCGTGTCGGTTGTGGGGGACTTTGTACCCCGAAATGAAGCTGCCGCGAAGACATTCGCGAGTTTCGTTGCACACTTCATCTAGGCGCACTGAACGCGCAACCAGTCGAGTGCAGGCTTGCCCCTAGATCACTTGCGCATCCATGCCCGTGACGACCAGCCCAGAGCCTGTTGCGAACGATCAATAGGCAAACCTTTTACCCCCCGCAAATCGCTGTCCGCAGCCTTGCAGCATCACCCTCGCTGGCCAGCACAACTTCGCCTTCGCGTTCGCGGATGCCGATCGCTTCGAAGGTTTGTTGCAAGTCGGTGAATGTGGGTCGCGCAAGTTCGCGGGCACAGATTTGTGAAATTTCGCGACTGCCGAAAAATGCGTCAAACACCTCGAGGACTTCGTCTGCAGACCATTGGCGGGGCGAATGTGCACAACAGGTGTGAAGCTGTTTCATCGCATCGTCGAGCGAGTGCTCGCCCTTGGTCCGCAACAACACATCGACGACCAAAGCGATCGCCGCCCCGCCCCAGTAGATCCGGTCGTACGCGTGTTGCTCGTGCATCCGGGCACTCGCCTCGGCCAATGTCTGCCCGCTGGCGGATCGCCGCCCCCGGCGAAAGCCCGAGACGATGGCCCGCCACGCCTTGTCGTGCGAACGAAACCCGGCACGGGTGCGCAGGACCTCGGTGTAGTAGGTGACAAACCCCTCCGACAGCCAGACGTCGTCGCTGCGGACAAACGGCATCCCGAGGTGCAAAAATTCATGTATCAGCACCCATTCGCCGACGAACTTGGCATCGCCGGCGCTGGTCGAGACAAGCGCGGCCACCGAGGCCCCGCCTCCGCGCGAGGTCAGGCCAAAGTAGACCGGGCTCGTGCCACGCCCCGAGGGGATGACCAAGATCTGCGCGCGCGGGACCGGAAACTGCCCAAACAGCAGGGCAACCGTCGAGGCAGCCGTCGCCACCCACTTGGCTCGACCCTCGCGTGAAAGCTCCGTCTCGCCGAGCGCAACAATCGAAAAGGTCGCGCCCGCGGCCTCGACCTTTTCCACCTCAAACGGGCCAAACGCCACCTGTGAGCGCCAGCGAAACGTCGTCCGCGACAGGGACACAACCTCGCCCTTTGGCTTTGGTGCATGTGCAACAACATCGCGGAGGTCGGCAGGGGCAAACGGATGGGAGACCGCCATGTCGGCGGGCAGCTCCCACGACATCGTGATCCGCGGCTCGTCGGGCAGTTGCTTGGGACGCCACAGCCACGTGCCCACCGTCATCAACACGCTGTCGTCGATCCGGCTGGCACGGCGGTAGGAAACCTCGGCAAACACGGTGTCGAGGTTCACTTTGTAGGATATACATGTATCGCTGCCCACACCGGTGAGCTCGATTGCCTCGCGTTCGCGGTTGATCACAAGCTCCAGGCCTTCGCTGTCGCGCGCCTGTTCGACCGCGGCAATTACATCGGTGCCATCGACCACGAGCGCAGCCGGGGCCGGCCCGGTAAAACACAAGCCGACATCGAGGCGGTCGAGTGCGGGCGTGGGTGAAACTGTGTAGTGCCAACGATTTGGAGCCTCGGAGGTCGAGGCAGGTTGCTGAGCATCGTTTTGTGGGTGACACCCGGAGCCGCTACAACTCACGAGCGAGGCCGAAACCACCAGGGCCGCAAACAGGCGGTTTTGACCACCAAACGCTCGCCGTGGACCTTTGTGGTTGGTAGCCGTCGCAACCCGTCGGTCCCACTCACCGCTTCGCCTGCTCCCCATGTGCACCCCCGACTGACCTGCCCCGCGGCATGATACCCCGGCGACTGCGAGGTGATGGTCTCGGGATTCGACCCACAAAACCCGGTCGGTGGTTTCGCGGCTGGCAACACGGCGAATGTGTTGGCGTTTCGCGAAACGGCCCAAGCCCGGGTATCCTCCGCCCGTGGGGTTTTCACGCTACCTGCTCTACGTCTGCGGCCAAATCGGGATGATGGCGCTGACGCGCTACTTCTTTCAATGGGTGATCCCGTTCGCCAGCGAGGGCGGAGGCACAGCCCCGGACGGCACGTCGATCGCACTGTTTTCAGCCGCGGCTGTCGGGCTGTTATTTTTCGCGTTTCGGATCTTCGATGGGGTCACCGATCCACTGGCCGGGATCCTCAGCGACAGCTGGGTGCAGCGCGGTAAACAACGCCGGTCGTTGCTGTGGTTTTCCTGCCTGATCCCCTCGATCGGCCTGGCCCTGGTGTTTGCCCCGACTGCGGCCATGTCTCCGATGATGCGCTGGGCCCTGCTCGGCGCCGGGATGTTCATCTTTTTTGTCGGCTACACGTTTTACGCCATCCCCTATTGGAGTTTGGTCGACGACTACGGCGGTAGCGAGGAAACCCGCCGACGCACACTTTCAAACCTCCTGGGCGCCGGGGTGCTGATCGCCACTGCGATCGGTTTTATCGCCAGTCCGCTGCTGATCGAGAACTATGGGTTTTTCACCGGTGCGCTCGCGTTTGCGATCCCGTGCGCGGGCCTGATGATGTTGCCCTACTTCGCCAAGCCGCCCGATGCCAAGCCGGCCGTGGTCTCCGACAACCCGGAGCACAACGCCCTCAAAAGCCTCAAACAGGCGCTTTCCCATCGGCGGTTTTTGTCGGTGATGCTGCTGTTCTCGGGTGCGCAGATGTCGTTTACGGTGATGACAACCTCGGCTGTCTACATCGCCACCGACCTGCTGTCGGCGACCAAGGGCGACGTGGTGATGCTACTCGGCCCATTTTTGGGCTCGACCCTGCTGTCGTTTTTGCTGGTGCCCGCGGCCGCCCGGCGGTTTGGCTGGGAGCGGACCGCGGTCATGGCCTGCCTCGGCCTAGCAGTTGTATACGCACTGACATCCGGGCTTGGCATGACGGTGATCAACTCGCCCATGACCACCGCGATGGTGCTGTTTGCGTTTGGCGGGCCGATGGCCGCGGTCATGCTCGGGCTCGAGGCCGAGGCCGTCACCTCGTGCTCACGCGAGCAGGAGGGTGACCTCACCAGCATTTACTTCGGCGTGTTCAACTTTATCGTCAAGGGCCTCAACGGGGTCGCCCTGTTTCTCACCGGGATTTTGGTCGACCTGCGGGTCGACTACGCCAACCTCCCGGTGCGCGGCATGGGGCTGACAGCCGGTGGCCTGCTGGTGTTGGGCGTGGTCGGGTACTTCACCCTGCGGCCCCGCCAGGCTAGGCCGACAGCCGGCTGATAAACGCCAACTCGATCCGCCGCCGCTGCATACTTGCATCGACAACTTCGACGACCAAGCGATCGCCGACGGTCAGGGTTTCGCCCCGGCGCCGCCCCAGCAGCCGCACCCCGGTGTCGTCGAGGTCGTACTGCTCACGCTCGGCCCGTTCGAGGTTGCCGAGCTTGATCATGCCATCGACCCGCGGGGCCTCGAGCGCGACAAAAATTCCCGACGATGTCAGCCCCGAGACCACCCCGGTAAACCGGTCGCCAATGCGGTCGCGCATAAATGCAGCTGCAAATAAACTGCGGGCGTCGCGTTCGGCCTGGGCACTCAGGCGCTCACGCTCGCTGCTGCGGACGGCATGGGCTTCGCTCTCCCGGCGTTTGGGCATGATCGGCACCGGCTCTGGTCCGGCCGACTTCCCGCGCCGCGAAAGCCAGGCCTTGAGCACGCGGTGAACCAAAATATCCGGGTAGCGACGGATCGGCGAGGTGAAGTGGGCATAGGCGGGGCTCGCCAGGGCAAAGTGGCCGAGGTTGTCGGTCGAATAGGCGGCCTGGGCCATCGCCCGCAACATCAGGTTGTTGAACGCCTGGCTGCGCGCGTGGGTTTTGACCTTGCCCAAAAACTTCTGCGCGCCGCGGGGTTCGGTGAGTTTTTCGGGGTCGATCCGCACCCCTAAAATCTGGCCGGCAGCCGCCAACAGCTCGAGTTTTTGCTCGTCGGGCTTGTCGTGCACGCGGTAGACCAACGGCAGTTTGTGGGTGACCCCGAGCTCGCCGACCGCTTCGTTGGCCGCCAACATCAACTCCTCGATCAGGTTGTAGGCCCGGGTGAGCTCGCGGGTCGAACGCGCGGCGACGATGTCGCGAATCCTCTCCGGGTCGTCCTCGTCGAGGACGATGCGATTTTCTGTCAGGTTGAGCTCGATGGCACCCCGCCGCATCCGCCGGGCCCGCAGGCGATCGGCCGCGCGCCGCAGTAGTTTGAGACGGTCGCGGACCTTGGCCGCGAGCCGATCGTCGCCGGCGAGCTCACCTGCGACTTGGTTGTATGTCAAACGACGCCGGCTGTGGATCACCGCCGCCCGCACATCGATCTCCGAGGTCGCGCCATCGGTCCCCAGCCGCATCGAGACCACCATCGCCAGCCGGTCTTCCTTGGGACGCAGCGAGCAAATATGGCTCGACAGTTCCTCGGGCAACATCGGGATGGCGCGGTCGGGGAGGTAGGTCGAAAACCCGCGGATCGAGGCCTCGTTGTCGATCTGGGAACCTACCCGGACATAGTGCGAGACATCGGCAACGGCCACGTGCATGCGCATGTCGTCGACCGCCGGATTGTCGCCCAACAACTCGATGCACACCGCGTCGTCGAAGTCGCGGGCATCGTCGGGGTCGATCGTCATAAACGGCAGGTGGCGCAGGTCGTCGCGCCCGTGCAAGTCGACCTCGCGCACTTCGGTGGGCGCCTGCTTGCCCTCGGCCGCGACAGCTTCGGAAAATACCGGGTCGATGTCCTGCTCGATCAGGATCTTCATGACCTCGGTCGCCAGGGTGTCGGGCTCGCCGAGTACCTGCTCGACCCGGACAACCATGCCCCGCTGGGTGCGATTGGGGTAGTGGACAATGCGGGCGACCACAACTTTGCCCTGCTCGAGCACGCCCGGTTTTTTGCTGTCCAAGTCGACAGGTACGGTAATACGTGGGTCGTCGGCGGAAAACGTCCACTGCGTTCCTTGCTGATACACCTGTCCTGTGATCCGGGTGCGGCGGCGGTTGACGACGTCTTCGACCGCGCCCTCGGGCCCGCGCTCGGCGTCCCAAAACCGGACCTTGACCTCGTCGCCATCGATCGCATTGGCCAGGTTGTGGTTGGGAATAAACACACTGCCTTCGCCATCTAGGCGCACAGCAAATCCATACCCACCGGGGTTGACTTGTAGCCGGGCCACGACGGCACCAGCTTCGGTGGTTTCATTTTTTTGTTGTTTCACGCGGGGCAAGCTCGCACTTTGTGATCAAAGCTGCAAGTGGCGAATTCCGCCCAAACACCGCAACTGGGGCCAACCCCTCGACCAACCCGGCCCACTTTGGGATGTGCTGTCGGGTGCCCCCACATCGTCGTTGCCCATACCCGATACAGTTGATGTATCAACAATCATTTTGGCCCGTAGGCGGCCATCACCCCATCGACATCGGCCACCACCACCACCCCTGCCGGCGTCAGGGCAACCGCCCCATCGACCCGGTTGGGCAGTTGGAGTTGCCACTGTAACTTCCCCCGGGGCGTCACCGCGTGGAGCATGCCGTCTTCGCTCACCACCAAGATCGTCCCCGCCGCGTCGACCCGGGGCGAGCTGTAGATCGGAACGTCGAGTTCGCGGGTAAACCGGCGATTGCCACCCGGCCCGATCGCAAGCAATTGTCCGGCCGTGGTCGCGACAATCACTTCGCCGCGGCGGCCGAGGGCGAGCGCCGACTGGACCGACCCTTCGGTCTTGACCTGCCACCGCTGGTTGCCCGCCTGGTCAAAGGCCGTGATTTGACCTCCGTCGTCGCCGACCACCACCAGGCCGTTGTCGGTCAAAACGGGTGAACCGTCGACATCCCCACGCAGGGGCACCCGCCACCGCTCACGCCCGTCGGGTGCGAGCGCGAGCAGGCCCGAGCCCTGGGTACCGACAAACACATCGCCGCTGGGCGTCACCAGGGGGGTCGCATAAACATGGGTGCGCCGTAAAAAGTCGACGGGCTTCGAGCCGCCCGAAGTCGTTTTTTTTGCATCTACATTTTTTTTAGACTGCGACGATTTACCAGGCTTGTGCTGACGATCCTTGGCCCGGCGTTTTTTCGCGTTCTTGCCGGTTTTTTTGGGCTCGGGCAGGGCCGCGATCACCGGTGTGTGAAACACAAGTGTTCCACTCCGAGTCGCCCGGTAGATGCCATTTGCCCCAAAATACAGATCGGCCCGGCCGTCGAGAACAGGGCCCAACGTCGGCCCGCCGTCGACGTCGCAAAGCGACCCCATGGGGCCCGGAGCGCGCGGCGGTTCACAATCCCCAACACGTAGGTGAAACACGGCTGCTCCGGTGGCCAGTTGCACTGCGTGCAGGGTGTCGTCGTCGGCCCCGACATAGGCGATCCCATCGGCGATCGCCGCAGTCCCCCAAATGATGCCCGAAAGCCATGTGTCGAGGGCCATGCTGCCGGCGCGCTCGGGACTTTGGCCATGAACGACAACGCCGACGAGGCGTCCGTGATGGGTGCCGACCACCGCCCACTGCTCGCCAGCGACTTCGGCGATCACCGGGGCGGCACTCACCGCAGCCCCGAGTGGTTGCTCCCACAACAATTCCGGCTCCTCGCTCGGTGCGGACCCCGCGAACAGCCCCCACTGGCCCGGCCCGCCGCGGTAGGCCGTCGGTGGTGGCGGCTCGGTTTGCGTGAGCTCATTCACTGGTTTTTCGTCGGCCACACACTGCCCGTTGCGACACGCCTGAAGCGCTCCGCAATCCATGTCGCGGATGCAGTCCGGCTCGGGGTCTGCGGTGGCCGTACCGTCGCGACAGCCAGGGGTTGCCAACAGCATTGCCAAGATCCCCCAGATGCGCACGCGTGCCCGCCTATGTGCTTTGACAGCCATAATTGGAAGTGGTAAGGGTTTCGCGAATTTATCGGTGCCAACAGGGCTCAAAACGCGGACTGCTCCGCCCGACCCCCAGAGTTTTGTTGCACCCCCAGGAGCGCGCATGTCCAGTCAAACGGCCTCCCTCGAGGAAACAACCGAAAAGGTCGAGGAAATCTACTATCGCAAGGGCGATATCGACTTTTGCTTCCTGCTCAACCGCGACCATCAAAACCTGCGAGTGTTCGACTATCGCGTCGGCAACTACCAGCAAAAACGCGACTTCTTTGACCGGATCGCACGTTCAGAGAACTTGCGCAAGGTTTTCACCGTCGTCGAGAAGCAGGACTCCAAAAGCTGGCGCTCAGTCGGGTTCTCGCGCGAAGGGGCCATCCCAGGCTACTTCCGCACCGCCGACGCCTACATCATGAGCCGGGTCTACACCGAAGACGGCGACCCGATCCAAGGCGGCGCCCCCAAGCTCAACGCGCCCAGCATCAACGCCAAGGAGAAGGCCACGACCAAACCACGTGGCATGAACCCCGAGATCCACACCGATGAGGGTCGCCTGACCAAGCTCATCGAGGACATCGGGATGAACGCGCTGTATGCCCCATTCCGCCGCGGCATCTTCCGCCCCGACATCGCCGCCTGTGGCACCCACAAACGCGAGTTTTGGGTGGGAGCCGAAACCGACAGCTCGTTTGGCCACGCCAAGCTCGATGTGCTGACGCCGGTCCAAGACGAGTCGGAGCTGCCAACGGCCGAGTACCTGATGAAGTTCCTGCTCGACGAACTGGCACGCAACGCCACCGCGAGCGTGTTCTCGATGGTGCCGGCAGACAACATCCTCGCCAACACCGTGTTCGCCGAACTCGGGTTCAAGGTCACCGCAAGGCTGACAGACCACATCGTGCGCGAAGACGACTTCGTCGGCATTCAGTTGTGGCACCGCCGCATCTCCGGATCTTCGCGATGAAGTGATCTTCGCGATGAAGTGACGCGCGGGTCTTTTTGGGCGTGGAGCGGTCGTGAGAAGGTTCGCGGTAGCCCACTACAGCTTCACTTCCCACGACTCGCTCCACGCCCAAAAATCCTCCGCGATCCTTTGCTCGGACGGAGCTCGTTGAATCCCGCGGGTCTTTTTGGGCGTGGTCATACGACGGTTCGCGGTAGGCCCACTACAGCTTCACTTCCCACAACTCGCTCCACGCCCAAAAATCCTCCGCGATCCTTTGCTCAGACGGCTCTCGTTGAATCACGCGCGGGTCTTTTTGGGCATGGTCGTATGACGGTTCGCGGTAGCCCACCCCACGTCCACTCCCAAAAATCCTCCGCGATCCTTTGCTCGGACGGAGCTCGTTGAATCCCGCGGGTCTTTTGGGGCGTGGTCGTACGACGGTTCGCGGTAGCCCACTACAGCTTCACTTCCCACTCAGACGGATCTCGTTGAACCGCGCAGGCCTTTTGCCGTGAGCCCTGAGAAGTTCGCACTACAACGACTTGCGCAGGTCGTAGCCGCTCGCTCGGATCAACCACAACGCCCACTCCCCGAAATCAAGTCTGAGCTCGTCCCTCGTTGAACGGGTGACGCGGGGGGTCCCGCACTTCGACCGGAGGCCGCACCGAGAGTGAGCCTCGAACCGTCGTCGACCTCCCGCAGGGCACTTCCACACCTTCACAAGTCACAACTGCCGTGCTCCCGGAGGCTCGAAGTGGGGTCCGCGGCAGGACCCGTGAACCTTGCCGAAGCCTCCCCGCATGCCTTCCTCTTCGCCAACGCCCGCCCGCAGCACACGTACACCAAGCCAAAGCTCGTCCCTTGAACGGGTGACGCGGGACCCCGCGTCTTCCTCTTCGCCAGCACCCCGAAACTCGTTGAGTCCATGCCCGAAGCAAAACCGGGGACCGATACATAGCTCACAAAGACCAATACGTTTTGGTGTCGGTTCAACACCTTGACGCCCTCCAATGATTCCTTAGCTTCCGCGCCGGGAAGGCCCGGCGGTGCCGCGACCGATAGCTGGCCCCTCGCCTCCCGGGAGGATCTGACGTGCCCGATACGCCCGTTTCAAACAAGAAGACGACCCAACACGAGTTTAAGGCCGAAGTTAGCGCGCTGCTCAACCTCGTGACCAACTCGCTTTACACCAACCAGGAAATCTTTCTGCGCGAGCTCATCTCCAACGCGTCCGACGCGCTCGACAAGGCCCGGTTTGCCGCCCTGGTCAATGACCAGCTCGAGGGCAAGGAACTGCTCCCCGAAATCACCCTGGTGGCCGATGCCAAACAGGGGAAGTTGATCATTGAGGACAACGGGATCGGCATGAGTGTCGACGAGGCCACCGAGAACCTCGGCACGATCGCCCACTCGGGTACGCTCAACTTCCTCAAGCACGTCAAGTCCCAGCAAGAGGAGGGCAAAAAGCCCGACCTCAACCTGATTGGCCAGTTTGGTGTTGGGTTTTACAGCGCCTTCATGGTGTCCGACCGGATCGACGTCTACAGCCGCTCGGCGCTCCCGGGGCAGCCCCCGGTCCACTGGAGTTCGAGCGGCGAGGGCTCGTTCGAGGTTGCCCCGTCCGATCGTGACACCCGTGGGACCCGCATCGAGCTCACCCTCAAGGAGGAGGCCAGCGAGTTCTTAGAGCGCTTCCGCTTGGAGCACATCATCCGTCGCTACAGCAACCACGTGATGCACCCCATCAAGCTCACGGTCATCAAAGATGATGGCGAGCAAGACGGCGATGCCAAGCAGGTCAACGACGGCACGGCGTTTTGGGCCCGCTCGCCCAAGGAGCTGACCGACGACGACTACCAGGAGTTTTACAAGCACGTCATGGGCGGGTTTGTGCTCCCCGGCGATGAGCCGATCGCCCGTCTGCACTTCTCGATGGACGCGCCTATCCAGTTTACGGCGCTGCTGTTTATCCCCGGCCGGGCCCCCGCCGATCTTTTCCAGGAGGACCGCAAGTCGGTTCAGCTCTACGCCCGTCGGGTGATGATTGTCGAGGACTGCGAGAAGTTGCTGCCGCAGTACATGCGGTTCATGCGGGGCGTGGTCGACAGCGAGGATATCCCGCTCAACGTCTCGCGCGAATCGGTGCAGGAGCACAACGCCCTCAGCAAGATCCGCCGCCAGCTCACCCGCAAGGTCTTCAAGCTGTTGGCCAACCTCGCCAAGGAAAACGCCGACGACTACAACAAGTTTTGGCAGAGCTTTGGCGCCGTCCTCAAGGAGGGTGTCCACACCGACAACTCCCACCACAAGCAACTGTTTGAGCTGCTGCGCTATCGCAGCAGTGACAGCGGCGAGGGAGTGGTCTCCCTGGCCGAGTACGTCGAGGGCATGAAAGAGGGCCAGGACGCGATCTACTACATCGCCGGCGAGACCCACGACGCCGTCGCCCGTAGCCCGCACCTCGAGGCCTGTCGCGCCCAGGGCTACCAGGTCCTGTTTATGACCGACGCGGTCGACGAGTGGGTACTCCAAGAGCTCAAGGAGTACGACGGCAAAAAGCTCGTCAGCGTCACCCAGGGCGACCTCGAAATCCCCGAAAAGGACGAGGAGAAACAAGAAGACGACGACGACAAGAGCACCGACATCAGTGCGCTGCTCAGCACCGCCAAGGCCCTGCTCGGCGACAAGGTCAAGGACGTCCGCGAGTCCAAGCGCCTGCGTGAGAGCGCCGCTTGCCTGGTCGATGAGGCAGGTGGTCTCAGCCGCAACATGGAGCGGATCCTCAAAATGGCCAAGCAGGCCGTGCCATCGCGCAGCCGGATCTTGGAGCTCAACCCCCGCGACCCGTTTGTCCAGGCCGCCAACAAAATTGCCGTCGACAGTCCCGGCGACGACCGCCTGGGGAACTGGGTCGAGCTGTTGTACGACCAGGCTGCACTGGCCGAGGGCGAAGTCGCCGACCCGGTGGGCATGGTCCGCCGCATTCAGCAAATGCTCAACAGCGTGGTCAAGTCGAGTTCGTAACAACCGATGTACCCACAACAAGGGCCGGCGCCAAGCGTCGGCCCTTTGTTTGGTTTTACGTACACTCCTTCATCTGCTCAGCTTTTCACCCAACTCTGCGGTCGTGCTAGGGTGCACAAATGCACACAGCTCTTCGTATGCTCGGTTGTGGAATGTTCACACTTTCCCTGACGGCTGCAGTCCCAGGGTGCGCCGCGATGGTGGCCGCGGACATGACCGCCGCTGAAATCGGCTCAAACGGGAGCCACCGATTCGACGCAAACATGGCCGAAACGTTTGCTGCCACAGCTGGTGCATTGCAGGTGCTTGGCTACGAAATCGCCTTCACCAATGAAGAAAAAGGCAAGATCAAAACCTCGCGTAAGTTTGTCCGCGCCCATGCCCAGGGAGGGGCGTACTCGGCCCAAGCTGTCGAAGTCTCGCGACAGTACTACATCGACCTCAAGGCCGACGGGGGTGGCACGGTCGTGACCGCGACCCCTAAAATTTTTATTGGCGAGCGCGATGTCAGCGATGACCGGGTTTGGGTTCTCGAAGGCGAGTCTGGCGAACGCACACTGTGGAAACAGCTCTTTAGCGAGATTCAGTCGAATCTCTAGCGGTATCTCGAATTAACATGCACCAGCATGTTTTTCGCGAAGATCAAGCGGAAGCCGCACACCAAAGGTCGTGCCCTCATCCACGATGCTCTCGACCGTCACCGTTCCCCCGAGTAGGCGGCTCATCTCCCGCGAGATCGCCAGCCCCAAGCCCGTGCCGCCATACTGTTTCTGGGTTGTGGTGTCGGCCTGGGAAAACGGCTCAAACAGTGTCGGCAAAACATGTGCAGGCACACCGATACCAGTATCTGAAACCACAATCTCAACCCACTTCGCCGGTGAATTCGGCCGCACAAGCTCCCGCGCGACCAACTGGATCTCACCGTCTTTGGTAAATTTACAGGCATTGCTCAACAGGTTGAGGAGCACCTGTTGCAGCTTGCGGCGGTCGGAGTGCATGGTGGCAACCGCCTGCTCGAGCTCGATGCCCACCCGATTTTGCTGCGCCTGCGCCAGTGGGCGAATCGTGGCGACAAGTTCTTCGACCAGCTCGACCAGCGAAAAAGGTTCGATGTGGAGATCCATGGCATCGGCCTCGACCTTCGAGAGGTCGAGTAAATCGTTGATCAGTGCCAGCAGGTGGGTCCCCGATTTCTTGATCCGCGAGACGTCGTCGACCACCTGGGCCGTGGTATCCACCGGCGTTGGTGTATGCACATCGAGATCGTCGAGTACCAAATCGGTATAGCCCAAAATCGCGTTGAGTGGGGTCCGCAGCTCATGGCTCATGGTCGCCAAGAACTTCGACTTGGCGGTGTTGGCCTGTTCGGCGACCTGGCGGGCGGCATCGGCATCGCGTTGTGCCAGGGCCAGGGCTGCGGCCTTTTGCTCGAGCTGCTCGTGGGTCTTGGCCAGTTCTCGCCCCTGGGTCAGCAACTTCGAGGCATGGCGCTCACGCAGCAAGACCAGGGCAACCAGCAGCAGGTATAGCAACAGCAGCGTCCCCCCGAGCACCAGGCGAAACCGCCACAGCTCCACGCGAAACTGGTCGAGTTCGCGAAAACTGGCCAGCATCCCGATGCGTTGACCCTCGCTGGCCACTAAAGGTGTATAAACAATCACCCAGTCCTTGCCGATGGTGGTCGTGACCCCGCGAAACACCTCGCCACGGTCGAACACGGCGTCACGAACTTCGGGATTGGCCCGGGTACCGAGTGCTCTTTGGGTCTGGTGGGCCGCCGTTGCGGTGGTCGCAATGCGCCGGTCTTCGAGAAAAATCGTGCAGCCAAACCCGGTGGCTTGCAGCACGGTGTCGACGATTTCGGTCGATTCGTCGACGCGAAAATCCCCGGCATAAAGCTCGCCATCCCGCAGCTTCAGCGGACCCTTGGCCATCAACTCGGTACGCGCCAGGGAAACGCCAGCATCGGCGATCTCGAGGTACAGCTGCGTCTTCTCCGAACTGTGCTGCGACTGGACCACCCAAAACACGGCGACCAGGACCACCGCGAGCGTGCCAATCACCCAACGCGCCGCCCCACGCGAGGCGAAGACCACCGCATCCCATCCCTCGACAAACGAGCTCAAATCGCGCTCGGGGCTCACCTCGCGATAAATACCGCGGAAGCACAACAACGGTCGACCGCAGAACCAAAGTTCGAGAAGAACCCTGTTCAGGCTCTAACCAACATGCTCATAAGTACACGTTGACAAGTTCGCCTGCATTCGCAGAACAGTCGTGAACACGCGTCCGCTCCCGTGCCGTGTTGTCTCGTGTCGTTCGGCAAAAACATGTTGATACAATAAAATTAAGAATCGACATGGGACTTCAGGGCTCATTTGGTCACCCGGACCGGGAGCGCCTCGTAGCTCAAAAACCCGATAAGGCCAAAGAACGTCGGTTCTTCACCGACAAACGCAAAGCCCGAGTACCGCCCCAGCAGCGCCCGCAGGGCGATTTTTGTCTCGATCCGCGCGGGGTGAGCCCCCAGGCAAAAGTGCACGCCATGGCCGAAGCCTAGGTGGCGATTGGGTTTGCGGCCAATATCGAATAGCTCCGGGTGCTCAAACACGTCGGGGTCGTGATTGGCTGCGCCGAGCAGGGGGACAATCATCGTTCCCTTGGGCAAGGGACACCCCGTGGACCACCATGTCTTCCCGCGTAAAGGATGGTTTGGTCTGCTCGGCCGGCCCGCAGTATCGCAACACCTCCTCGGTCGCCGTGTCGTCGAGACTCGCGTCGGAGCGCAGGCGCGGGGTGGCGAATCAGCTCAACCATGGCGTTGGTGATCAGGTCGACGGTCCAGTTCATCTTCGCTCAGGCGATCACCCTCCTCCTCGGCCGCGACCAACCCCGAGAGGATATCGTCCGCGGGTGTTGCACGCTTGCGGGCAATCCCATCTCACACCAGGCGGTCGAGTTTCGGCATGTCAAACGCGACAGTCTTGAGCAGCTTGAGCCCCGACATCCCAGTGATCAGCCTGTGAACAGCAGCCTGAAACACCGCCATCTTGGCCCCGCTCACCCCGCGGCCCGCCGGCTGCGAACCACACGGTGATCTTTAAGTATGTTGATACAATCATCGTAGCGACCGACGGCATAGCCCTTGGCAATTGAGATCCTGACCTGGCAAACCGGCGTCTGCTCGCGCATCCAACAGTAATAGTCGTAGCGGTTTTGGTAAAAGTCGTCGGAGTCGAGACGAAAATGGCAGTCTCGTCGCCGGCGAGCGTGCGGCTTTCGCATCCAACGATAGTAGTGGAGGTCGCGTGTGTCGATCCAATCTCGCGTCGCATGCGCCAGCAGGTGTCCCCGACCGCGCAATCTCTGCCACAACGCCCCCAATCACCCGCACGATCCGGTCGCCTGATGCGCTGCTGTCGCCTCATTGCAACACAATCCGTCTAAACAACGCTGCTGCAAACCTGTAAGCTGTTCCGGCAAACGCTCCCGTGCGCACGGTTCCCCAAACCAGCTCCCTTCGGTGCTCCTTACGCGCGAAACATGTATCGACATGAAAATCGACCGACTCCACCCCCCACCCCAACTAGACAACCTCTCCCGCCACGGGTTGCATACGTACTTTCGTGAGGGCTGGGAACTCGAGGAACAGCTGTTTGCCAGTGTCGACCCGGGTGCACTCAACCGCCAGCCAGATCCGCTTCGCCATCCTCTCATCTTTTACTACGGCCACAGTGCGGCATTTTTTATCAACAAGCTGCGGATGGCAGGGCTACGCCCCCGTGGGCTCGACGACCATCTCGATACGCTGCTCGCCCGCGGCGTCGACCCGGCAACACGAGACGACCTCACCACATTTGCCTGGCCGAGCAAAACCCAGGTCTCGAACTATCGCGCAAATGTATACACAATCGTTTCTGAGTTAATCAACGCACTCGACCTTCCCCAGGGCCCAGTCGATGCCGGCAATCCCCTATGGGCATTGCTGATGGCGCTCGAGCACCAACGCATTCACTTTGAAACTTCATCGGTATTGATTCGACAACTGCCGACTGCGTGCGTCGCAAAGCCCGACATGTGGGATTACGCCAGCTGCGATCGGTCGCCAGCGGTTGAGCCCCGGTGGCTCGAGTACGCCCCCAAAACGGTCACAGTCGGGCGACCGGCCGCACTTGCGCAATACTATTGGGACAACGAAGTCGGCTCCCTTCGCGTCGATGTCGATCGCTTTTTTGTTCGCTCGACACTCGTGACAAATGCGGAGTTCCTCGAGTTTTGGCGGGCGGGTGGCTACCACCGGCGGGAGTTTTGGAGTGATCGGGGTTGGGCCTGGAGGTCCCGCCACGAAGTCACCCACCCACGGTTTTGGGTCGACTGCGAACCTGCGGCTGCAACGGCTTCTCGCCCGCGCTACCGCGCGATGTTCGACACCCTAGCCCTCCCCCCTCACTGGCCTGTCGAGGTCAACGCCCACGAGGCCTGGGCCTATTGTGCATACATAGGAAATCGCACACGACTGCCAAGTGAAGCCGAGTACATGCGGATAACGGCCACAGCTCCGCTCACAGCTGGCGATTGTATCGACCACCACGGCTACAACCTCAACCTGCGCTACGCCTCTGCACGAGCGGTCGGAGCAGCATCGTCGTGCACAACACCCGAGGGCCTGGCCGACCCGTTTGGCAACGTCTGGCAATGGCTGGTCGACGACTTTTACCCGCTACCGGGATTTACCCCGCACCCCTACTACCGCGACTTTTCAGCGCCCTACTTCGACCGAGACCACGCGATGCTCAAGGGTGGCTCGTGGGCCTCAACCGGGACCTCGGCCTCGCGCTGGTACCGTTTGTGGTTTCGCCATCATTTTTACCAACACGCGGGTTTTCGCCTCGCGTCGTCGGCTACCCCAGAAGGTTAGTATGGCCACCGACTCCCCGCGAAACGCCAACCAGGTCGCGCTGATAAACGCCGCCACCCGGCTTGGCTATGGCATCGACGACCACCTCGAACAATGGGGCATCGATGCCGTGCACTACCTCAACGGCCCACGCAAGACATTGGTCATTGATGGCCAGATCTTTGCCAACCTCACCCACAGCATGTATCTCCTGCTGGCCGACAAACAGGTCACCAAGGCCATTGTTGGCCAACTCGACGCAAGCTTCAACATCCGCACGCCAGCGAGTCTTCGCTGGCCCGAATGTGGGGAACACGCAATCGCAACCCTCCTCCAACGCGGCCCGGTTGTCTGCAAACCCGTCGATGGCTCCGAGGGCGCGGGCGTGGCCATGCACCTAACCTCAACCGCAGACATTGTTGCACATGCAAATACACTGGGTAGCGCCCTGATCGAAGCCCAAATCGCCGGCCACGATCTGCGTATTCAGGTGATCGCCGGCAACATCGTGGCTGCCTGCACACGCCGCCCGGCCGCTGTTTTTGGCGATGGCGTGCACACACTCGAGCAACTTATCGAGGCCCGCCGTGAGCAGATGGCCACGCAAAACCCTGCCAATGCACTCGAGATCGATGCTGTGACCAGCGAGCTGCTCGCCCGTCAGCAACTCTCGCTGGGCGACACCCCGGCCCCCGGTCAACGTGTGCAACTCAAGCACACCGCCAACATGGCCACGGGGGCAACCGCAGTCGATGTCACCGACCAAGTCCACCCGGCATACCAGCAGTGGGTGACAGCTATCGCCAAACACTTGAACCTACAAATATTTGCGCTCGATATCCTGACGACAGATCACACCCGCCAGCCCGCACAAGCCGGTGCCCACCTGCTCGAAATCAACTCCCACCCGCAATGGGTCCACCACACGTTTAGCGAGGGGCGGACCCACGACATCGGCGCGATGTTGCTGGGTGCACTCCTCGGCGAACCGACAACAGGATAGTCGCTCGCACACCTAAACTGCGTGGCTACGGATTTCGCCTGGTCCGCACAACCGTGTGCAGGGCCTCGATCGCGGCGTCGCAGTTTTTGAGCTCGGGGCCAAACTCCACCTCGGTCCGCTGGCGGTAATCCTCGCCGGGCTCGGTCCATCGGTCGACATCACAGGCGTAGAAATCCTGGCCGGCAAAGTAGTACACAAGCGTGCGGTGGGGCCCGCTATCGGCGTTGGTGTAGGTCACCTGCACCCGCGTGGCCGACTCACCAGCAAGGGTTCGCGTGTCTGAGCTGTCCTCGGCCCGGGTCTGGCTCTCAAATCGTCCCTCAATGTCTTTGAGGACAGCATCCTGGACATAGGGTTGGAAGTAGTAGCGATGCTCGAGCATGTCGAAGCCCTGGCAGTCCGCCCAAATGTCGTAGTCATGATCGGCGAAGTCGGTATTGCTGTAACTACAGCCAGCCAACAACGGTCGATGGTTCGCGGCCAACGACGACACGCCGTCATCGCCAAACACCGGTTGGGAGGCCGTGCCCGAGGCACAACCTGTCACCACGGCCAGACACACCAGGAGTACGCGCGACGCTACGTTCATTGCTCCTGATGGTAGGTGAGAGGGCGCCGAGGAATCAACCGGGCTTGCTTTCGAGAGTGCCGTTGTCAACATGTGTACGCCAACCTTTCACACGTTCGTATACAGCCGCCAGCCGATTTCTTGCGGCGGATTGTTCACGCCAGCCTCCGCACCCACACCAGCGTTCGAGCGCGAGTCTTCCTCGAACACAGGGAGGTCCGGATCGAGCACATCACCAACTTCATCGAGCTCGACCGTCTCCGAGCCGTTCGCTCGCTAGTCTTCCTCGAACACAGGGAGGTCCGGATCGAGCACATCACCAACTTCATCGAGCTCGACCGTCTCCGGGCCCGTCGTGCTCGCAGCCTGCTGGGGCGTGCTCGGAGACTGCCCGGCGACGACACGCTCGATCCCACCGAGGTCTTTGCGTACCGCCACATGCTTATACATCGATGCCCGCAGGAGCCCCGCAACCTGTTGGGCCTGGTCGATACCGACTTCGAGCATCAGCCACCCGCCCACACGCAAAACCCCCGGGGCAGCACACGCCACAATCAACCGCCGGATCGCGTCGAGCCCATCCCCCCCGCCATCGAGCGCGCTTGCGGGCTCAAACTTCACAACCTCCGGCTGCAACCCCGCCATATCGGCCGAGGGAATGTACGGGAGGTTGGCGGCCACCAGGGCCCAGCCGCTGTCGGGCTGTGGCACCTTGGCCAACAGGTCGGAATGGACAAAGTTCACCTCGAGCCCCGCATGTTCGGCGTTGCTGCGGGCGACCTCGAGAGCTTGTGCCGATTGGTCGCAGGCAGTCAGCGAAAGCTCCGGTCGCGCCCGTTTGAGCGCCAGGGCGATCGCCCCCGAGCCCGTGCCAACGTCGAGCACGGGCAGCGACTCTTCAGACATGTCTTTTAAGACTTCAATTGCCCAATCGACGAGGTGCTCCGTTTCCGGTCGCGGAATCAACACCCGGCCGTCGACCTGAAGATCGAGATCGAGCGCATGAAAACCCCGGCGCCCGGTGATGTAGGCAACCGGTTCCCGGGCGAGCCGACGCCGCACCAACTCGCGAAACGGCCCGCGTTCCTCCTCGCTCAACAGCCGGTTATGCTGCATATACAAGTCCATCCGCGAGCAACCCAGGGCAAGCGACAGCAGATGTTCGGCATCGACCCGGGGAGAGTCGATCCCGACCTGGGCAAAGCGTTCGCGGGTCCAGGTGAGCAACTCCGAAACCGTCCATGTGCGGGCGCGCTGCGACATGCGTGGGACTTTGCGTCAAATCGCAAAATTGCAAAACCGACGCGAGCCGCGGGTTCCTCACGTCGATTTTGTGGGTGTACAACAACATCTGCCCCCCTCGCCCAACTCGAACACCCACACCGTCTCGCAGATCTGCCGGGCACCGACCGGGCTTGTTGGAAAATCGCAGCCAAACCGAGCGCGCGGGCTATACTGCCAGTTCTCGGCATATGGCTCGCAGCGACCACAACACAGCATGGTTTGACGACAAAAAATCCTGGCTCCGTGAGCTGCGCCTGCTCGACGACGAACCGATTACCGACTACCAAAACCACGACCTACTCGGGTTTACCTCGCACGTCGAGATGGTTGCAGGGGCCCTGCGTGAGGCCCATGGCCCGATGGTGATTCATATCGATGGGCAGTGGGGTCGCGGCAAGAGTACCTTTTGCCGGATGCTGGAGCGCTGCCTTGAAGCCGGCGAGCACACCGACAACGACGGGCCCGAATCAACCACACAAGCCCACCAAATCCATGCAGTGACACCGAGTTGGTTTGTCGCCTCCGACCGCAACGCCGACATGGTCGACGGCATTCTCCACGCGGTGGCCCGGGCTGTCACCCAAAACGACCCCGAAGAAACCCTGCGAATCCTACGGACCTGGGGGCAAAACAAGCAAAAAGACCCCGGTGCCAGTGAGCTCGCCGTGCGCATGTCGCAGTTTCATGAGTGGGTCGCCCACGAACTCGGCTGGGCCGACGACCGGCCCATAACCAACGCAGCCAGTGTCCACGTCGAGCTCGCCGGTCAGCAACTGACCCTCACCCAACGCCACGTCAAACGCCGCCTAGCACTGATCTTTGTCGACGATCTAGACCGCTGTACCCCTAAAAATGCCCGCGCGGTGATGGATGCGATCCAACAGTTTGTCAATTGCAAGGGCGTCGCATTTATCATTGCCGCCGACCGTGCCGTGCTCGACGTCGCCTTCAAGGCCAGCGTGGAGGAGTATGTCGGGGTCAAGCGCCTAGGTGCCGCCCAGGCGCTCGAGAAGTACATCCGCCACCGGGTCCAGCTCCCGGGAGTCGACGCCCTGATCCGCAGTCCACGACTCAACAACCGCCTACATTCGTTGCAAGAGCAACTATTACCCGGGCGTTCGCACCTGCTCAAAGGGCCCGGTGCCCATCTCGAAAGTGGCGTCGCGGTGACCCTGGCACGGGCGTTCCCGGCGAGTATGACCATTCGCCGGCTCAAGCGGATCCTCAACGACCTCGCCGCAACCCTGGCCGAGGCCGCCGACCGCGTTCACCTCAGCCCCGACGGCGTCGAGGAGTTGCAGCTGTGGCAGCGGGCCTTTGACGACCACTACCAACCCTGGTTGGATCAGCGAAAACCCCACAAAAAAGACGAGTACGAAAACTATTTCCTCGGCCAGCTAGCGATTGTCACCGCCCGCCATGTGTGGCCCACCCTCCACCAGATCTTCCAGCAAGACGCCGAGAAGTTCGCAAACCTTATCGGCGCCCTCACAGCCATCGGCCACGGCCTGCGCTGGTGGCCCGTCACCAAGCTGCGGACAACCATCGAGAACTTGGTTGTCAGCAAAGAATTTGATCATACACCATTTACCACAAAGAAGGAGATGTGCCTGTTTTTATACCGAGCATACGCCCTAGCGACTCCTCCTCGGGGCGTCCACCCGGTCTACGAGGATGTCGAGCAAGCCTTTGAAGATGTGGTTGAGCCGGCCAAAAAATCAGATGGGCTCATAACGGATCTCAAACAGGGATTTGTGCAGGGGATGAAAGAGGCACTCGACACCTACCAACACCAGCAAACCGAAACACCCGCTGCGTCAACACAAGATGTACGGGCAACAAAAGTGCGAACGGTACGAAGCCCGGCTGCCCGCCAACGCCCCGCGCCAGCCACCCGCGGAGCTGTGCCCAAGCCCGCCAAACCTGTGCGAAAGGCGACCTACCGCGGTCCTGCGCCGAAGCAGGCGGTCCAGGAAAGTGAGCCACCAAGCCCGCAGGACGCTCGTCACCAGTCAGACGAGACCGATGAGGATTTCGCCGAGGAGGTGCTCTCTTTTAGCGATGAGCAGTCGGGCATACCGGAGGGTGAGCAGGTCGACAGCGATGTTGTACAGACAAGTAAGTCAACGCCTGATGACCTAGCCGAATTCATCTCGAGCTTCCTCGAAGAGGTACTAGATGAGCCTTCAAAGCCCTCGGTCGCCAGGATCCGGCGGCTATGCTCACTCGTCCAAACGGTTGAATGGAACAAACTCGATTCCTATATTGAGCCTATCAATAAGATTGGCTGGGAACTCGGTACACATGGACATCGTTCGATCTTACAAGCGGTGTTGGAGCGGTCTGCCGACTTACCTGCTGATGCAACGATTCGCTGGAGCTATCCCGCAGCGCGACTCTTAATCGCGCAAGAAGAATCGAACATGATCCCATCGGCAGTGGTGGAAGGCTACCTACCGAGAACGACCGCCCAAAACCAGGTCATACGAGGGCGGTTTTTACGTCTAATGTACGAAACAGGCCAGTATCGACAGCTCAAGAAGTCTCTCGAGCATGCTGCAAGTCGTCTCCTCAGCCAGATGGGCTTTCGGGCGCTTTGTGAGGCTCTCCAGATCTACAGAGTTCTTCGCCGATGCCCTAGTCATCAACTCTACTACTACAGTCTGTCAACTCGTCCCGAGGCCTCTCAATTACCCTGGGAAAAAATCGATGATCTTTCTGCTCAGCAGTACTTCGAGCTGTTGGGAGATCTATACCGACAGGGGAACACCAGCCGTCTGCTCAATGATGCCGCTTCGAGCTACTACGAGGCCGCTCGACACTCGAAGTGGAACCCACTACTGCTTCATAAGTGCGCCCAAGTTTACGTGGAACTCGGCGAGCCGAAACTCGCCGGAATGATGTGGGAAGTAGCCTATAAGCAGGGTTATCGAGCACCTGAAATGCGTCGCGCATTCGTTAGCCTCTTAGAAGACCTGAAGTTCCACGACTCGGCGAAAAATGTCGACCTAGGCCTACCGCTCCCTGCGAAGCCCATTTTTTCGAAGCCTGACGAATTTCGCGACTTACTTAGCGAAGCCGACACCACGACCGAGGAGTCCCAACCATGAGCGACCGACTCCTCAACCTGTGGATCTCCCGCCTGTACGCCATGCATCCCGGTGGCCTGCCGGCGCTCACCGACGTCAACACCCTCTCCTCTGCCTCGCAGGCGATCATCTCTGCCCTCAACAAAAATCGCGGCGTTCAGCAACTGCGGCGGCATGTCACGGTCCTTACCCAAACCCCGAAACAGGCGCGGGAGGCCACCTACGAGGCGCTGCGGTACCTCTCCTACCAGGGTGCGCGCCAGGCTCAGACCCACGCAACTTCGGTCGTTCCTGCCTATTTGGTTGTCGACATACCTGTCCCGAGTGCCATGAGCCCGACGGCGCTGGTCCATCGCATGGTTCGCCGGCTTTATTTTGCCGCGGTTTTGCAGGGCCTTGGTGAGCTCGAGATTTTGCGCGAGGCCGTGATGGCGCTGCGTCGCAACTACCTACAGTGTCGGGGCGACGTTTCGCTTTCCAATCAGTCGGCGAGCAAGTTGCGCAAGGGGTTTGATGTCGGCCTGGCACTCGATTTTTCGAGCCCACTCACCCTCAAGTTGACGGCCTCGGAGGAAGTCCAAGTCGTCGAGCAATTCGGAGCCTCGCTGCCACGGGCCGACCTGTTTGAGTCGGAGGATCAACTGCTTGCCGACCTCAAACTCCTGTCGCAACTAGAGCTTTTGGTCTCGCGCAACGCCGAGCTCTCGCGCCGAAAGATGCCGCGGTGGGAACAGGTACGGTCTTTTTTCAAAAACCTCTACGAGCCGATTCGGGCCATCTCAGGGCGACTTGAGCTGCGGCCGGTGTTTGTCCTCGAGGCGACTTCGGTCGCCGCTTCGGTCACGGCCATGCGGTTTTTGGCCGATGCATGTGCACTGGCTTCGAGCTTTGAAGCTAGCATTGTGTTGTCGGGAGGGTTGCCCCTCGCCGCCCTGTGGAAAGCCGACGAAGCCCGTCACCACGCCATTTCGCGCGGCTTTTTTGCGACCTACTGCGATGACGAAACATTGAATGTGCATCAAAATCCGAAGCTCAACGGGCTGCTCTCGGTCGTCCGCCGTCAGCTCGACGACAAGCAAATCCCGGCCGAAGTGCTTGCCGCACTCGACGAGGCCACGGCGGTTGCCGCCACGCCGGCCACCGGTCAGTAGGCCGTGAGCAACTGGCGAATCATGTCGGTCGAGGTCACAACCCCCTGGAGGTCGCCCTCCTCGTCGACCACTGGTAAGCAGTGAAATGAGCCTGTCGCCAGCTTCTCCGCAGCTTCACGCACGGTCGCATCGGGTCTGACTGTGAGGACATCTTCGGCCATGACCTCGCGGATGGTCATGGTGTCGAGCAGGGCATCGATCGCACGGGCGTCCTGGCTGTAGGTATTGCCAAAGCTCACCCGCAGTAGGTCGCTGGAGCTAACAAGACCGATAAAGCGACTCCCACTCACCACCGGGATGTGATGGACTTTATGGGTCTTTAGGGCCTCTCGCACCTGCGACAGGCGATTTTTGGTGTGGACTGTGACCGGATCGCGGGTCATGATTTCGCTGATTTTTTGTCGACGCTTCATGTACAAACAACTTTTTTGGGGCTGGGCTCTCGCCGTACCTTGCTGACTTGCAACCCCCGCGCCACCCAAGTTGCCCTTGAAGTTTCGCAATTCTCGGCAACGGCGGCTGCGATCTGGGGAAATCTCCGCCGACCGCGAAATCTTTCACGGCTGACTATTGGGGCAGGTCAAAATGAACGGCCTGGAGCTTATCGGGCAGGTGCCGGTTGATTTGCTCGCGCAGCGGGCTGCCCTCGGGGACCGCGATTGCATAGTCTTGGCGGGCAAACACCCCGGGCACCAACTCGAGTTGGGGATGTTCGCGCGACACGGCCTGGAGCAGCGGCGCATCCCAGATCAAGGCATCGATCTCGGTGGCCTCTAGGGCGGCAATCGCCTGGTCTGCGCCGGTAAACGTGCGGGTTATCAGCTGATGTTCGACGGCATAGGCCTCGCCGGTGGTGCCCGCCACCGTGCCCACTGAAAACCGGTGGAGGTCGCCTGGCCCGGCGATGTGGCGGTCGAGCTGCTCGACGGTGAGCGAGGAGGCAATCGTGGCCGTGACACTGGCGATCAACACCATCGAGGCCAACATCCATGTCAGCCCGAGGAGTCGGCCGAGCGGTGTGCGTGGAACTTTGTCGCCGTAACCGACGGTCGTCATGGTCACCGTCGCCCACCAAAACCCAGCCAGGATGCCGCGTACAGGCGCGTGTGGGAACAGCTCGGCGTTGTGTCGACGCTCGACCAGCCACGCACAGGCACCGATCACCATTTGAATGAGTGCAAGTACAACAATAAGTTCGGCGAATGCCCAGTTCCACACGGTGGCGGCCACCCGCTGCCAAATCGGCTCGGGTTGGGGTGAGGTCGCAATCGCCAGCCCGGTGGTATAAAACGGATGGGTAAAGTCGACCAGCTGTTCGCGCGCAGCCGTTACGGTGATGGCCGCAACCGCGGCATCGTAGCGCCGCTCGGCCACACCGGTGAGCATGTCATCGAGATCTGTCCCATGAAACTGGTAGGTAAGCGCGAGTTCATCGGCCAGCTGCCGCCACAGCTCCACACTGGTACCTGTCCAACTGCCGTCGGGCTGCTGGATGGCAAACGGCGGCGCATGTTTGACGGCAACGGTAAGTTGCCGGGTCTCGGTTTGGGCGTGAGCAGTGGTAGCCATCAACCACATTGCAAATACGCCCATGAACGAGAGTTTTCGATAGGTCGACCGGCTCGCTGCTCGCATTTTGCCCACTATGACACAGCCCCCGGTGTCCCCGAACGCACGGGAGAAAATCCGTAGCAGTGGGAATTTTTAGTGGCGGCCTAGGCCACGTTTAGGCTGAAGTTACTTGCTATTTCAACTTCTACGCGCGGGCGTGGTCTTTGCTTTGTTACCTGCCTATGCCCCAAGCCTGCGCGGTCGACCTCAACGATCAAATCCCCAACAATGTCGGCCTTGCCGACGACCCCAAGGTCCGCCGGGCCCTGCTCCACTGGCAGCCCAAATACCTCGAGTGGTGGCAGGAGATGGGACCGACCGACTTCGCGCCCAACGATATCTACCTGCGCACGGCCGTGTCGGTCGATAGCGGCGGGTGGGCCAACTACGACTACGTGCGCATGCCGGACTATCGCTGGGGCATCTTTTTGTCACCGCAGCGGCGCGAAAGTTTGATCCGCGCCGGCGACCTCGCCGGCCAACGGGCCTGGAATGCCGTGCCCGGGGAGTACCGCACCGCGCTGCGGCGGTTGATCGTCACCCAGGCCGATACCGAACCGGCAAGCGTCGAGCAACAGCGCATGCTCGGGCACACCGCACCCAGCCTCTACGACCTGCGCAACCTGTTTCAGGTCAACGTTGAGGAGGGCCGGCACCTGTGGGCGATGGTCTATTTGCTGCATAAGTTCTTTGGCCGTGACGGTCGCGACGAGGGCGACATGTTGCTCGAGCGGCGCTCTGGCGACCCGGACAAACCTCGGATTTTGGGCACGTTCAACCAACCCTGCGACAACTGGCTGAGCTTTTTTTGCTTCACCATGTTTGTCGACCGCGACGGCAAGTACCAACTCGCAGCCCTCAAGGAGAGTGCGTTTGAACCGTTGGCCCGCAGTTGCGAGTTCATGCTGACCGAAGAGGCATTTCACCTGTTTGTCGGCGAAACCGGCCTGTGTCGGATCATTCGCCGCAGTGCCGAACTCACCAAACTCGACCCAAACGGCGACGCCCGAGCCCAGGGCGGCATCGACCTCCCGCTTATCCAACGCGCAATCAACTACTGGTTCTCGTTTTGCCTCGACCTGTTTGGCGGCGAAATCTCGAGCAATGCCGCCGAGGTGTTTGCCAACGGCCTCAAGGGGCGGTTCAAAGAGGATCAACGCTACAGTGACCACCGGGCGCTTGATGGGGTCTATGCACTTACAACCGTTGACAACGGCCGCCTCCAAACCCGCGAGGTTCCCCTGCGCAATGCCATGAACGAGGTCCTGCGCGACGAGTATATCCGCGACTGTACGCGTGCGCTCAACAAATGGAACCGTGTACTTGCAAAAACTGGGGTCGACTTTCGCCTGTCGTTGCCGAGCCGTCGTTTTCACCGCCACCATGGGATTTACGCCGGCCACAGTTTCAACCCTGCCGGGGAGCTGATCGACCCGGACACCTGGAACTTGATGCATACACACTGGTTGCCAACCCCCCAGGACCAGGCCTACCTTCACGAGATCATGCAGCCGGTGTACGAGCCGGGGAAGTTTGCCAACTGGATTTCTCCGCCGAGTCGCGGACTTGGTGGTCAACCGCTCGAGTTCGCCTATGTGCGGATGTAAATCCGACCCGGACTTTGCCCGCGACTGCTCGCACGGTCCAAACGAAGTTTCGTCGCTCGGTTGCCGCACGCGCGCCCCGGCCCTTCGGCCGACGCGTGTGATGACGACAACTTGTCGATAGGACCGAACACCTGCGAAAACGGCCCTACAAGCTGCGAGCGCGCCATCTCATGGCGTTGCTCGTCTATCTGGCTGGCAACCGAACCCCTTTCATGGTGAGATCGGCGAACGTGCGCTGCATGCGGCGCACGCTCCGAAAGGTCTCCGATGTTCGACAGTTTTATGAAGTCTCTGCGCCGTGGCTGGGCATTTTTTGTCGCCAGCCTCGCCCTGCTCCGCCAAGAATCTGCCCTCATGGTCATCCCGGTGTTGCAGCTGTTTGTCCTGTTTGGCGTATGCCTATGCGGCGGCCTCGGCATCTTTTTGACCATCGACAGCGGTGATTCTGGTGAACTCATCGCCAGCGTGATCAGTATCGGCACCCTGTTTGTCATGATGCTTGTGATCTACGCGATGATGGGCATGACGGTGAACATGGTCGATGTCACGGTCAAGGGCGGTAAACCCTCGGTCAAGGATGCCTGGGCCGATGTCAAACAAAACTTCCTGGCGATATTGACGATTGCCGTGATCAGCACAATCGTCAGCCTGTTGACCAGTTGGGTCCGTGAAAACCGCAAGGGCATCATCGGCGTGATCGGGTCGATCATTATGGGCATCGTCGAGCGACTGTGGACAGTTGTTTCGTTTCTGGTCCTCCCGGCTGTCATCATTGAAGACCTGGGCTTTCGCGATGCCATCTCCCGCGTCAAAAAACTCCACGGCGACAACCTCGTGACGATTGCTGTCGGTGAGGTCGGGGTGAGCTGGATCGGTGGGCTGATTGCCCTGGTGATGGCATTGATGACCGGCGGGCTTATCTTTGTGATGAATTCGGTGCCGGTACTCAGCTATGTGTTGGTCCCGGTGCTGATTCTCAGCTGGGTCGCCTACTTCGCGTTTGTCAACTACGTGCGGCTGGCCTACCACACGTGCCTGTTTATCTGGGCTGCTGGCAAGGAACAAGACCCCAACTTCCAAGCCCCGGGCCCACTTGGCAAAGCCCTGGCCGGGATCGATTGATCTGCCCACGGGTCTCCCACAAAAAAGCCGGGCCATGTGCCCGGCTTTGTTGTAGGCGCAATGAGTTACCTACTTGGGCGGAGCAAACCCGCGGTCGCGCAGCAACGCGTCGATCGTGGCATCGCGCCCGCGAAATGCCCGGTAGGCATCGGCCGGGTCGACCGAGTTGCGCGGGGCAAACAGGTGCTCGACCAGCTTTTTGGCCAGCTCCTGGTCGTAAAACCCCCCGGGGGCGGCAGCAAATGCCTCGGCCGCATCGGAGGTCAATACGTCGGCCCACAGATACCCGTAGTACCCGGTGGCATAACCCTCGCCCGAAAACACGTGGCCAAAGTGGGGCGAGCGGTGGCGCATCACCAGCTCGCTCGGCATGCCCATCGCTGTCAGAGTCTCGCGCTCAAATGCATCGGGGTCGAGCCCGGCCGGGTCGGTGGTGTGGAACTTCATGTCCATGATCGCCGAGGCGAGGTACTCGGTGGTGGCAAAGCCCTGGTTGAAGGTGGCCGCCTTTTTGATTTTGGCGACCAAGTCCTTGGGCATCGGTTTGCCGGTCTTGTAGTGAACGAGAAAGGTGTCGATAACCTTGTCGGTCGCCAGCCAGCGCTCCAACAACTGCGATTGAAACTCGGTGTAGTCGCGCACGCCCCCGTTGAGGGTTGGGTATTTCACATTCGACGAAAGGGCGTGCAAGGCATGGCCAAATTCGTGGAAGTAGGTGCTGGCGTCATCCCACGAAATCAGCACAGGCTCGCCCTCGGCCCCCTTGATGAAGTTGGAGTTGTTGGAGCTTAAGACCGTGCGCTCGCCCTCAAAAGTTGTATGTCCACGGTAACTCGTGGCCCACGCGCCCGAGCGCTTGCCCTTGCGGGCAAACGGGTCGAGGTACCACAGGCCGATGTGTTTGCCACTGTCGCGGTCGGTGACCTCCCAAACCTTGACGTCGGGGTGAAACACCGGAACGCTGCCGTCAGGGACAGGTGTGAACTTGAACCCAAACAAGTCACCGGCGACCATAAACATGGCCTCGCGCAGTTTGTCGAGCTGGAGGTATTGTTTGACCTCGTCCGAATCGAGGGCGTACTTGTCTTTGCGAACCTTGTCGGCGTAGTAGCGGTAGTCCCAGGGTTCGATCTTGATCTTGCCCTTGCCGAGTTCACGGTCGGCGACCTTTTGCATGTCGGCGACTTCTTCTTTGACCCGGGCAACGGCCTTGGGCCACACCGCTTCCATCAACTCGGTGGCGCGCGCCGGGGTCTTGGCCATCCGGTCCTCGAGCCGCCAAGTGGCGTAGTTGGGGTAACCTAGGAGTTTGACCCGCTCATCACGCAGCTTGAGAATCTCGGCAATGAGGGCGTTGTTGTCGTTGGCATCACCGTTGTCTCCGCGGTTGTAGTAGTTGCGCCACACCTGCTCCCGCAGCTCCCGTTCGTCGGAATACGTCAAAAACGGATCCATCGACGAACGCGTGTTGGTCACCGCCCACTTCCCAGGTTTGCCCCGCTCAGCGGCAGCGGCCGCAGCTGCGGCCTTGACCGAATCCGGCAATCCACCGAGCTGGTTTTCTTCTAAGAACACGACGTACTTTTCTTCGTCGGCCAGCACGTTGTTGCCAAACTGTTGGTGAAGCTCGGCAAGCCGTTTTTGGATCGTCGCGTAGCGCTGCTTTTTGGCGCCTTCGAGGGTTGCCCCCTGCCGGGCAAATTGGTCGTAGACAAGCCGCACCAACCGCTGCTCATCGGCCGGTTGGTTTTTGAGCTCCGGGCTCTCGTAGACGGTCTTGATGCGGGCAAACAGCTTCTCGTTTTGAACGATCTTGGTGTAGTAGTCGGAGATTTTCGGCGCGAGGCGTTTGTCGATCTCACGAAACTCGGGGGTCGACATGTTCGACGACCAAATCCCACGATACACGCGGACGCGGTCGATCACCTTGCCGGCCTTTTCCATGGCGACGATCGTGTTTGCAAACGTGGCCGGGGCCGGGTCGTTGGCGATCGCATCGATCTCTTCCAAGTGCAGGGCGATCGCCTGGTCCATCGCGGCTTCGAGGTCCTTGAGCTGGGCCTTGTCAAACGCCGGCACACCGCCGTGCGGACCTTGCCACTCGGCCATCAGAGGATTGTTGGTCACGGCTTGCTTCTCCACCGGGGGTTTTTGGCTCACGGCCTTGTCGGATTGCTTGGGCTGCTGATTTTGTGGTGCCGTACAGGCGGCGACCATGAGCGTGAGGCAGGCGGATAAAACGAACGACCGGTTGTTGAGCATGGGAAACGACTCGACTTTGCCGGCGGACTTTACCGCTGCTTGCCAAATTACCACTAGGCGTTGGGTCACGCCGGCGTCGACGGGTCGGCGAAACCTCTGGAGGAGCCCGCGTTGAGTCACAACCCCGTCGAATTTTGCTTGAAACATCAATGGCCTGGATCGGTTTCGTCGAGCCGGCGCCAGCCCTGTTGGGCAGCCAGCTCGATGGGGCCGCTACGCGTTATTGATGGTAGTACACCTTTTTTGCCGCGACGAGGAGCCTCACACGTCTGGCAACCCCAAGTCCGTCGAAGCTACGTCGAAAATCAATGTTTGTGCAGCTATTTGCCAGGGTTTCTGGCATGGTTCTGGCACCTACGCGATGCGATTTCCCCTCGAAAAGCCGGTGACGCCAAGCGATCCTCCCGTGCAATGGTGTGAGGCTGAAGGGCGATTGTTGAGTTACACCGACGAGGGTCCCGCGAAGGCGCCGGCGCTGGTACTGGTCCACGGTGTGCCCGGTTCGGTCACCGACTTCCGCTACCTCGCGCCGCTATTATGCCAACAGTTTCGTGTCATCCGGCTCGAGTTCCCGGGGTTTGGTAGCAACTACCGGGCCGCCGGCGAACGTCCGTACCCGGCGACGCCCGAGGCCCGTGCCCGCATCATACTTGCATGTGCAAGCGCATTGGGTATTGAAACATTTTGCGTGGTCGGTCATTCGATGGGCGGCCCCGCAGCGATGACAACTGCAGCCCTGGCGCCCGAACGCGTACGTGCCCTGGGCCTCATCGCCAGCGTCGGCCTGCGCCGGCACCGAGGCATGGTGGTTCCGCCGTGGGTGATGCAGGTCAACGTCGGGCTGTTGCGCGTCCCGGGCCTCGCCCGACCCCTGGTCAAGACCACCCGCAGGGCCTACGCCCGCATGGGATTTCGCAAGGGCACCGAAGCCCTCACCCGCGATGAAATCGAAATCCACGCGAGGATTATCGGTGCCATCAAGTTCACCGAGCTGCGCCAGCTACCCAGCCAAATCACTTGCAAAACGGTTGTCACCGCAGCCGTCGACGACCGCTTGATCGAGCCAGAAATTCCCCGCGAAATGGCCCAGGAGTTTACCGATGCACGCTCGATGATCTTCCCCAGCGGGGGCCACAACATTCAAAAAAGCCGGGCACGTGCCATCGCAGCGTTGTTGACCGAGGCCTATACCGCGGCCCTGCGCGAATGTTCGTAGCCGAGTGTGAGTCTTTTGGGCTGGATGCAGCCCGAGAGCAACTCGGAGTGAGAGCGAGTGGGCGCGGGTCTTTTGGGCTGGCTGGCCCGAGACTCTGGCTGCGGCCCGAGACTCGCAGTAGGCCCACTACAGCTTCGCCGCTTCGCACTCGCACCCAGCCCAAAAATCCTCCGCTATTCGAAGGGCGGGAAGGGTTGTTTCGGCTGAAGGGTCGCGCCGTCTTTTTGGCTTTCCGGTTAGGATTTCGAATTAGGGTCGACGACTCCCTAGGTGCACTAAGGCACCGAGGATATCCGTTTTTGGAACACATACCTCTTAGGACACCCTAAAAATGCCAAGCAATTTTGGCCTGGCATTTGGCAGTGTCGCAATGACTTCAGACCGGTCAAGGACTTTGTCCAAGGCCCGTGCTGGTGTTGTGAGTCCGAGCCGAGAAATCGCTACCAGCTGTCGGAGTAGAGCTTGACGCGGGGGAGGTTCGCGCCCATCTCTCCGGGGTCGTCGCCGAGGTCCGTTGAGTTGCCGGTTCCTAGGCGCCCGTGATTGCCCGTGCCCCAACACTTGAGCGATGTATCGCTGAGTTGGGCGCAGCTGTGTGCGAACCCTGATTCGACCCGGATTGCCGGCCCGCCGAGTTCGATTTTCGGGAGCGCATCGCCCATTTCGCCTGGTTCGTCCCCGCGGTCTTCGGTATCGCCGAGTCCCAGCTTGCCGAGAAAACCCTGGCCCCAACATTTGACATCACCGGCTTGCGAAACGGCGCAGACAAAGTTGAGCCCGACATCGAGTTGCGTCGCGACAAAGTCCTGTCCCAAGTCGATGGGTTGCAGGGCTGCCATCTCGCCCGGGTCATCGCCGATTCGGTCGGTATGCCCCTGCCCGAGTTGTCCGTTGTTGTTGTTGCCCCAACACTTGACCGCACCGCCTTCGAGAACGGCGCAGGATGTCGAGCTGTGGGTCGACACTTGGGTCGCCTTTGCCCCCAAAATGATAGGTGGCAGGGCATCGCCCATTTCACCTGGCTCGTCGCCGATCGGTTCATCGGTGCCCTGGCCAGCGCCGAGTGCAACGCCCCAACATTTGACATCTCCGGAGGCCAGGAGGGCACACGAGCACCCGCCGTCAACGGCAATGCCAATGGCTGTTTGGCCCGCTCCGAGGTCGACATAGGGAAGGGCGTCGCCCATGTGTGACGGGTCGCTGCCGCGACACGGAATGAGGTCGCAGAGAGTTTGCGTTCCGCCTAAGCCGAGTTGACCCGCGCCGTCCTGTCCCCAACACTTGACCCCGCCGTCCTGAAGGAGTGCGCAGGTGTGCCCGCTGGAGGTTGCAACCTGCAAAACCGGTGCGCCGAGGTCGGTGGGGAGGAGGGCGTTGCCCATTTCTTCGATGTCGTCGCCGATGACATCGAGATGCCCCAGGCCGAGTTTGCCCCAATCGTTTTCCCCCCAACACCGCAGTTCACCAGCTTCATCGACCACGCATTGGCTGCGAAAGCCCAGCGACAGTTGGACGACCGGTGCTATGTCGCCGAGGTCGATTCGCGGGAGGTTTGCCCCCATTTCATTGGTGTTGTCGCCCCTATGGTTATCGTCGCCGAGGCCAAATGTACCGGGGTTTTGCCCCCATAGCTTGATGGTCCCATCATCGAGGATGGCGCCCGAATGGGTTGGGCCGGCATGCCCGGAGCGGACCTCTTGAACGATGCACGTGTTGGAGCAGGCGTCATCGAGGTTGTTGCCATCGTCGCATTGTTCGACCCCTTCGTACACAAACCCATCGCCGCAAACGGCATCGAGACACTGGGTTGTACACGCATCGGTCTCGGTCAGATTGCCGTCGTCGCATTCCTCGTCCCCCTGGATAAATCCATCTCCGCACACGGCAAACCGGCACTCATTTGTACACTCATCGGAGTTATCCTCGTTGCCGTCGTCACATTCCTCGACACCGGGCTCGACCCAACTGTCCCCACAAACATTGAGTGTACATGAAGGTGTGCACCCGTCCTCATGGGGCTCACACTCTTCGGGCGGCGTCACAATGCCATCCCCACATTCGCACACCGAATCGCAGCCCGTTGGGTCGACCGAAGGATCGGTGCTCGACATGGTACCCGGGCCGGCTGTGGTTGCAACTTCGGAGGTGCTACCCGGACCGCCGGAGGTTGCGCCTGTCCCCTCGGTTTCGGTTGCCTCGCCCGGGTTGCAGGCGAGCAGGCACACGAGGGCCACGACAGGGACTCTAAGCAAAACATACATCGTTGAACAGCCTATCATGACGTGTCTCATAAGACATGTCATGACGAGATGCCCACCTGTCGTGCCACGGTAGCGAATGAAGCGTTACCAGTGTGGGCGGTGAGTTGCCGCGGCATGCTTGGTTGCCTCGATTCGCTGGGTACCCGTACTTTGGGGCGCTCCACAATTTGTGGGGTGCCGATGTATGCCGAGTCCGCCTGGAGAGTTTGCGGACGCGCGAGCCTGTGCCTTTGGCCACCAAGAAGTCCCGCGACCATAACTTCACCGCACTTAAAATCAGGGTGTTGGCCGCGAGCATCACCGATATCGATCAGCTGACGCGAGCGATAATTTGGATGGTCTCCGCCGCCACTACCGAGGTACTCGTTCGCGTTCTCAGGACGCGGAGACATCGGAGTCTACGGGTTGCTCGCAGACACCTAGAACGAAAAAAGTAACCCGTACAAACCGGCGAGTGTCACCGTCGACAACTCGCGGCGAACCGCGACTGTATCTTCGACCAGGGTCGCCTGGGTTCGCTCACCCAAAATCACCTGGCCGCGGACCATCAGCGAAATCCACTTGCGAATGGCAAATCGGGCATCGAGGCTCGGCGCGACGATCAGGCTAAAACGGTTGGTAAATTCAACATCGGCCACGCGGATCGGCCACGACGCACCGATGCCCACGCCAAAGGACAGGGCAACCGGGTGGACGACATCCACCACCAACGCCGGCTCAAACAAAAATCGTACCCACGCGAGTTTGCGATCGACCCGGCGGACCTCCTCGGTCAATGTCTCATCGCCGAAATAACCCCACTGTCCGATCGACCCGCCGAGCCGCAACTCACCACTGAGGCGGGCATACTTTGGGTTTTTGGGACGAAAGTTGGCGGCGACCTGGGCCAGCCCGAGAAAGTACGCCGGCGTCTTGAGCTCGTCGGGTGCCCCGGGGGACAGGGCCCAACTGCCGCCTTGCAACAGCGATAGATTGAAGGTCAACACCCGCGTGCTGTCCTCGGGCGGCGCTAGCAACAGTTGACCCCCGCGGATCTCCGCGGTGCGTTCGACATACTTGCGATCGCCGACCATGCGGTAGCGAACCGGGCCGCAGCTGGCCTCCGGTAGGGCCAACTCAATCTCCTCGCGCCCGTGTAGCGGAAACCGGCGGACACTGCCGTCGTCGCCCAAAAACTCAATGCCCTCGACCCGCGCCCCGGGGACGTTGAGCTTCCAGCTACTGATATCTGCATGCACATACACCTTATCGCCGGTGACGTAGCTGGTGAGGGGTTGGCCCACGCGGGTCAGGATTTCGCTCCACCGCTGGCCCGGGTTTTGTTTTTCAAAGTGGACCGTGAGCGGGGGTGAAATCGCATCGAGCGAGTGCTGGTCGGTCTCGCCGGGGCAGGTGTAGTGACAGGCGTCGGCCACCCGGCGACCGCTGCAGGTCACGCCCGTTTCGAGGGTCACCCGGGGGCAAAAGTCGTCGGCGACCACACAGGCGGGCGGGCGCCACACGAGCGGAATCTGGGTTGCATGTAGCTGCACCATTTTCGCCGGCCACGGACCCGAGTAACTACTGCCAAACCGCGCCGATTCGCCTGCGTGTTTGTCTGCCCGCAGGTCGAGCTCGAGCGAGCCGGGCTCACCGGCGCCGACCCGGGCAACCCGCACCGCGACACGCGAGGTACCCCGCATCGGTCCGACACAGGCCTGGGTATCGACCTGCTCCCCATGTACATACACATCGAGTCGCCCACGATCGCGCTCGCGCAGGCGTCCGTAGGGGGTATTGAGGTCGACCCACTGGCAACGCGGTTGTAAGGGCACGACCACGAGCTTGTTTTCACTGCTCCCGCCCTCGGCCCGCTGGCTTCGCCGCTGCGGCAAGTAGTGGCCACCTAGGCTGCGGGCGGTGACCACAACCCGCTGAAGGTCGGCCTCAACCCCAACCGTGGCCACGCCACCGGTGAGCTTGAGCGATTCGATGATCGGTGGGGAGCCCTCTAGGTGGTCGAGCATCATCACCACCATCCGCGGCTTGAGGGCGATAACATCGGCCGGCAGCAGGGCATCTGTTGTACAGGCAACGGGCAGTGAGAGCGCCCGCTCGGCACTCGCCGGCAATTCGACCTGGGGCACACACTGGCCGCCCGGGCCGGCACAGGACTGTTGCTCGGGCCGACCGCCCCAGGCCTCGGGACGCAACTGCCAACTGCTGACCTCACCACTCGCGTTGGCGACAACGAGGTCTTTGAGGGTCTTGCGGGCACGGGGACCGGGGGCCTGTGAGACCACACAAAGGTGGGTGGGAACTTCGCCGGCCTCGGGTCGTAGGTCCAGGGTCACCACCCCAAATCCACGGGCGGCGTGGGCCGTGTCGGCGGCCAGCCAAACCACCAGCCCGACCATGGTCACGAAAAACATGTAGACGCATCTACATTGCCGGCGAACCTGGAGGTTATCGGCCGTGTCGCTCACGAACACTCCTCGGGGCCAACCCGGTGACAAACCTGGTACCGCGCACAATCGTCGGGCCGAAAGCGGCGAATTCTCGATGCCCGCGTCTCACTGCGGCATTTGTAACACTGGCCATTGCGATCTTTCACCGTCGACTTGCGCCGCGAGGTCCGGGACAACAGGGCGTAGGTATCCTCGTGCATGGCACAAAAATCGCGCTTTTGTGGACGCTTGGGAGTGGCCGGTGGTTGAGCTGCCCCGGTCGTCGACTCGCCCGTCTCGGTCGTCGACTCGCCCGTCTCGGTCGTCGACTCGTCATGGCCTGTGGTCGCCGATGTGGATCCCGCGTCCGTTGTCGCCTCGACCTGTTGGGAGACTTGTTCGTGTGCGGGTGAGCCCGATGGTGCGGCCGGCCCAGCCGATGGCTCGACTGCACCTTGCACGGATTCTTGACTAGCTTGCGGAGCCGATGCAGGCCGCTCGCCGGCGGTCGACTGCCACACAATCACACCGGCGAGAGCCACAAATATGGCTGCAAACAGGCCGGCACGCCCGCGTCGGGTACTTGTAGAAGCATCGACCTCGTGCGGCGACTGACGGGCCGCAACCAACTGTTGCAACAACTCGCGCATCGTCGCAAAGCGGGCACCGGGAGCGGTCGCAAGCCCGCGCTCGAGAATCGGCCACAGCCACGACGGAGCGGTTGTGTCTGCCGGCGGAGGCCGCAGATTTCCCTCGACAATATCGTCGAGGTAGGCGTGGAGCCCCTGGCTGGGGAAGGCTGTTTGCCCATAGGCCGCCTCGTAAATCGCCACACAAAAACTGAACTGATCGCTGCGAGCATCGGCCGCCCGCCCCAGCACCTGCTCAGGCGACATATACCGCGGCGTGCCCATGACCGCGCCAGTACGCGTAAACGAGGTCAGTGCCGGCCGGTAAGCCTGCGAAGGCACCTGCGAAGGTACACGCGGAGGCTCCGAGGCGACCGTCAGGGCATCCCCGTCTATCGGCTGGTCAGCTGCTGATCTCGGTGTGTCTACATGTTTTTTGCCGGTGTGTAATTGCTGCGGGCCCGAGGCGACCGTTGGCGCCGACCCGATCTCTGCAACCGGTGGACCGTTCGGGGCAATCGGTGTATCTGCATCGTACTTGTCGAGCTCACCCGAACTCACCGTCGCCGCCCCGGTGTCGACGGCGGGACCTGTCGCTGCGACTGGCTCCTCCCGGGTTTGCGGTGCCGCCTCGGCTGAGCGCGCCAGGCCAAAGTCCAACACCCGAACCCGTCCATCGCGGCCGACGAGCACGTTCTCGGGCTTGAAGTCGCGGTGGACCAAGCCGGCATCATGGGCGGCACACAGGCCCTCTCCGGCCAGCAGGTAACAGTCGAGAACCTCGTCGAAACTGCGCTCGCGCTCGCGTAGCCAACGGGCCAAGTCGACACCGTCGACCAGCTCCATGGCGACAAACACCTGGTCGCCAAACGAACCGACATCGTAAACGTGGATGACATTTGGATGGGCCAGCCGGGCCATCGCTCGGGCCTCGCGCAACAGTCTGCGGCGGGCCAATGCCCGCGCCTCGCCATCTGGGTCGCTGCCGTCGACGGTCGCCTCGCGCAGGAGTTTGACGGCAACCATGCGGTCGAGCTCAGGGTCGTGGGCGCGGTAGACCACACCCATGCCACCGGCACCGAGTGAACCGTCGATGCGGTAGCGACCGACCTGGGTTGGTTGCCCGGGCGAACTAGATGCCTCTACACTTTTATCCGGAGGATCGGCCGCGGCAGGTTGCGGGTCGCCAAACAACTTCGCAGCAACCGCAGCGCGGGCGCGTGCGGCCTCGTTGTCGGGCATCGGCGCGGCCCGCCGCAGTTGCTCATCCGCAGCCAAGCCGGAGGAGTTTATCAAACCGCTAGCCCGCAGAGATCGTGCCTCGTCCGGGCCCTGGCTCGCAGCCTATGGATACTCGACACACTTGCCGATTTTGCTGACGACGCGCCGCAGTCCCACCAGTACGACCAGTAACCGCGGCTCACGGGGCCTGTCGTCGACAAAGTCCTGTGCGCGAGGCGACCCGCAAGAGAAGCCGCGGACTGCCTACAGCGCGGGAAAGATCCCATAAATAAACAGGATCAGGAGGCCAACAGCTGCGCCGGCCCACATCAGCCCCGTGCCCACGGGGTGCCGCATGCCCGACTTTGCCGCCCGTCGCCCACCAACGCCAAACGCGACCGGGGCCAGCCACACCGGGCTGATTTGAATGAGCTCGGTTTCTGAGAACGAATCGAACATCACCAGGTAGATCACACCGGCCGACAATCCGCCCAAGCCGATCGCCGCCGTCCACAGCCATCCCAGGCGGTCGCGCGAGCGCACCGGTGGCGGCTGGATGGGGGCGACCGCGAGAGCTTGCCCCCCTAAGATCGCCACAACTTCCTGGGCCGACTGCACGCGCTTGCCGACGATCGGTTCGATCATGCGGTCGAGGGCACGCGCGAGTGGTGCTGGCAACCCCGGCAAAACCTCGGCGAGGTCGACTTTCCCCGTGGCTTCGACCACCGGCAGTTGCTCGGGCGAGTGGTGGGTCAAGACCGCCAGTGTCGTCATGCCGAGGGCAAACAAATCCGACGCCGGCCGGGCCTTGCCCATCAGCTGTTCCATCGGCACAAAGCCAAACGTACCGACCGTTGTCGACCCACCATGGCTGTGCCGCAAACTGTCTTGAATCGCCCCAAAGTCGACGAGGTAGGGTATTTGGTCGTCGCCGAGGATGATGTTGGCGGGTTTGATGTCGCGGTGGATCACCGGCGGATGACGGCCGTGGAGGTCGGCCAACACCCCGAGTAGCGAGCGCAAGAGGTTTGTGACCTGCTCAGAGTCAAACCGCGTCCCGGTGTCGATGTGGTGCTGCAACGACTCACCGCGGATGCGATCGGTGACGAGCACCAGCGAAAGCACAGTCTCGTGGTCGTGTAGCGTGTCGGGGTCGAATGCTCGGGTGCCGTCGGTGGCGAAGTACTCGTGAAAACGGGGGACCTGGGGATGTTCGAGCGAGGCCAGCGCCCGCGCTTCTCGGGCGAATAACTCGAGCGACTTCCACTCGCGCAGGCGACCTGGATGCAAAACCTTGAGGACGACCGAACGTCCGTCTGAACGACTCCCGGCGTAGGCCATGCCAAACCCGCCGCGCCCGAGCACGCCTTCGATGCGGTAGCGATCGGTCAAACCTGCGAGGCTATCGCCTGACTTCAACTCCTCCACGCAAAGTCGAGTATGGCAAAGCTCCGGCCGCGGGGTCGACCGCCAATCGCATGGGTTCACGGTTCGCGCAGGGTCCACGGGCCGGTTATCAACCGACGGCGACGACTGCGGCGATCGATTTTGGCGGGTTTGCACCCGACAACTCGCGTTGTCTATGCGAAGCTATCCCCCATGGCAAACCCGACCGCGCGTTCGCAGACCGATTTCGATGTGCTCAAGAGCAGCCAACGCGGAAAGGTCGTAGCGATTATCGGCGCTGTCGCGGTGTTGACCGGGCTGTATTTTGCCTCGCGCGGGGGCCCTATCGGCGAGCCAGAACGCGGCGACGCAGTGTTGTTGATCCGCAGCGGCACCCTCAGCCAACGCCACGTTTTGCGCGAGTACGGCTTTAAGATTGCCGAAGCCGAGTTTTCCGAGGCACAGGAGCGGGCCAAACAGGAACTCCCCGAGTTTGAGGGCACCGGCGTGGCTGCGATCTTGCAGCTCGCCGACCTCAAGGGCTACGGCTACGTCGCCTTTGAAAACCCCAGCTCCTACGAGTTTGACGACATCGACCTCGCCGAGCGCCCCGAGGGTCTCGACACCGCGCGCTGGGCTGTTGTCAGTGCCGGAGACTTTGCCTTTCCCCATCACATGACACTCTCCCCGGAGTCTGTCCGCGCCCTCAAGGGCCACGAGCTCGACCTGCTCGAGGCGCTGTTTGAGCAGGACCTCCTGGCCAAGGTACGTGACGAAGAGGCCACCAAACCGCAGCAGATCTTTGTCCTGCGCACCAATCTCAAGGGCGCACTCGAACGCCTCAAGGACATCGACCTCGCGGTCGAAACCATTGCCAAGATCCACGCCGACACCCGCAAGCAGCTGGTCGACGAAGAGCAACGCACGCCCGCACCGTCGCTGCTGGGAACCTCGGAGGAGAGCGTCAAGCCATTTGCGCTGGCCGATGGCGGCATCCTGACGATCCGGCGTACCGCCTCATTTGCCAGCTATACCGGGGTCACGGCCGACATCGACCTCTCACGCACATTCGAGTTTATGTACAGCCCGCCCGGCAACTTCGACCCCGAAAGCCGTGTTGTCTGTACATCTATTTTGGGCGGAGAGCTGCCGCAAAAGGGCCCGCGCCCGCGGTTTCGCATGGACCCAAGCGGCCACAACTTGGTGATCGACGACGGCCACGACCCCCACGCCTGGCGCATCGATCCCCAGGGTCAATGTACATTCAAAGATCTTGGCTCCGTCGGGTTTACCACCGGCGATCGACAAAACCTCGGCGTGCCCTACCAGACAGGTGCGGTTGCCCGTGTGCGCTCAGATGGCGCGGGAGGAGCGGCCCTCGAAATTGTCGAACCCGGCAAACCACCGACTGTGGCCTTTGAAACCGACAGCCTCGCCCTGGGCCAACCGGTGTGGATCGACGAGCGCCACCTCGCCATGCGTGCGCGCCCAGAAAACAGTCGGGTCACCGGCATCCTGTTGATCGACCGTGACCGCAACGACCGGCAACTGTGGCTACGCCCCGAAATCGCCGGGCTTGAAAACCCCACGGTCTCGGAACTCGCCGCCATCCCGCAAGCGGGTAAGCCCGCCCTAGCAGCCGTGATTGGCTCCGACAATGCCACCCGTCAGCTCACCCGCATCGAACTCGGGTTTGACCTCAAAACTCGAATCGCCGAGCTGCCCCCACAGCAAGATCCTGTCGACAGCCTCTCCGTCACCCCATCCGAGGGCGAAGACCCGCTAGCGGCCGCGGCGAGGCAACAAGCCGCAGCCCTCGGCCCCTCCGTCGCCTTCATTCCACCAACCGACGTCCGCTACACACGCCTCTATGAGGCCAATGGTGTGACCGACCCGATTGCCTCACCCGACGGCACGCAGGTTGCTTTTCGCCTGTACGCCGACCGCGGTATGGAGATTGCGGTTGCCGCAAGCGACGGGTCGAAGCCCGCAACTGTGCTCACCCAAAACGAGCTCGACGACCACACCCCAACGTTTACAGCCGACGGGAAACACATCGTGTTCCACACCCGCTACAAGCTGCGCAATACCACGTGGACCCTGACCGCGGGCCGCGTGATCCCGGTCGAGTAGCGACAAAATTGTACCTGCACCATTTTCTAAATGCTACTTCAGCTCGCCGCTAAAGGTGCCTGTACAAGCTATTTGAGATAGGCTTCGCGGTAGGCTGTGTCGGCCACCGTCCACCGTTAGATGGGCGAGAAGGTTGAAGTGCGAACGAAGCTTCGCGGTGCTCCCTGTCGGCCACCGCACCCACTAGATCGCCCACCCCACTAGATGGGCGAGAAGGTTGAAAGTTTTGATCTCAACTAGCTGCTGAAGGTGCCTGTACAAACAAATTGAGATAGGCCTCGCGGTGCGCCTTGTCGGCCACCGCCCACGCCGTTAGATGGGCGAGAAGGTTGACGTACTCGCTATCAAAGTGGGTCTTGGCAGTTGAGAAGTTGGGAAAGTTATCCCCCGATTCGAGGTCGTCAAAATCCCCCAAAAACCGCTGTACCTTGGCCGGAAGTTGCGCATGCCAGCTGCGCACACGACCGAGGTAGTTCCACACAACGGTCATCCGCTCGCGCAATTCATCGCCTGGACCACCCCGGCCCGGCACCCCGTGCCAACGATTTTCGAGTACCCGAAGTTGCATGGTAGCGACCGCAGGTCGGTCGCGCCGCTCACGGCCCTGGGCCTGCCAAAGTCGTTGTAACAGCAATGGAAATGCGGACGACTCAAACACCTGGTTGTGCTCGTACTGTGGCCTGTGCGGATCGGGGTCGCCACGGTACAGGCGGTAGCCGAGCTTGGGATCGTAGGGCTGGTAGCCAAAAAGCGGCGGAACCTGCTCGTAGATATGGTAGCGACTGTCTGCGATTTCAACACCATTTTCGTCAACCACCCCGAGTTCGGTCGGGGCTAGCGGGTCTTGCGAGTTAACAAAGGCGATGATGCTATCGATGTCGCGATAGGCCAACATTGCACACACCGCGGTGTTATCGAGGGCACCGCCGTCGGCGAAATCTGAGCGCCCAAGCTCGGGGTCGGGTGTTGGCGTGCCGGGTGACCAATAGGTGTACTCGGGTACGAGGCGTGAGAGTTTTTGCGCGGCTCGCAGCAGCGGGCCCGGTGTGTTGTCGCGGTCAAACAGCCGCGAACGTGAAAGTGCCGGTATGCGCTTGCCGTCCTCAAACTCCTGCAACTGCTTGACCACCGAATCCTTGGTCCCTGTCGGGTCGTCACGCAATTTTCGATAGCCGTTGTCGAGCAACTCGGCAAACGTCGAACTCGATGTGCCCATGGCATCTGCCAGGGACCAGGGTCGCAAAATATGCACATGCACTGAGTCCTGGTGCACCCCATGCAACCGCGAGTTGAAGGCGAACGAGCTCACAACCCCACCCCCGACACTTCGCCCCCGTGCATGGACACCGGCCGGCTCGCCCACGATCCCGGTAAACAACGGTGTCGACTGCACCGGCACCAACGGGTGCCGCACCTCGTCGGGGCTGTCGGCCAGCATCGCGGCATTGCAAATCAAAAACGGCCGTCGCATCCGCCCGGCGACCCCAGGGTCGCTGACAAACACGTCCTCCTCGGCAACCCCCGCGGCGACGGCCTCGGCCCGGGTTTCGGCATTGAGGGTAAACGCAGTGCTCGGCAGGTGTTGCTCGCCGGCCGGCTTATACAACCCATAAGGTTCGAGAATATGCTCGGCCATGAGCGCCTGCCACAGCTCGCGCCCGGGCACGTCGTGCAAAACATGTATCAACAATGAATGCACAATCAAGCTTTGGATCGAAAACCGCGAGCGCGAGACAATCCGCCCGAGGTTGAGGTTGTGGAGGTAGTCGAGCGCCTCGGGTTTACGCGCCCGCCGCGACCAGCAAAATCTGCGAGTTTTGAGCACGAGCGTTCCCGGGTCGGCAACGTAGCCGCCAAGCAGGGTTTCGTCGGTGATATCCGGCGGCGCGTAGGTAAACGGCACAGCAGCCCATGCCCCGCCAGAAACACTCGAAATCGCCTTGACCTGAGATAACAACGGCGCACCGTTGACCTGCAACTGCGCGAGCCCTCGAAGTTGCCCCATCGCCGCCACCATCGCCCGCGAGCCACCGCCAGAAAGACAAACGCCGACATTGCCAGGGGTCGACCCCTGGTCGGGCCACAGCTTCGACACCGCCAACGGGAGGTCCCTGGTCTGATAAATTTTTGCAGTCGTTTTCCCAGTCCCTGACTTCATTGCTCGCCTCGTTTGGGTGCATGACCCTTTGGACATCCAATCGCAGCGCCTGGTATGGTAGCGAGAATCAGAGGCGGCAGCGACGTAAATCTCTCAAAGGGCGGATACGTGCATAAACAACTAGCCTGAATCAGCGCGAACGCCAACGAGCAGGTGCGCCTACGCGCGAAGCTGTTGACGGGAGCGCGCTGCGAGTAGGGAGCGAATATATGTATGTCCATCGGACTGGCGAAGTTGGCCTCGCCTCCGCACCTGGGGAAAAGTGTGGCAACCGTGGCTCCCGACGACGACCGGACGCTGGCGGCACATGTGACCGCGAGGAATGCGACCTCGGGAATCACGACCGGGCGCCACAGTAGCTGTGGGAATTTGACCTCGGGAATCACGACCGGGCGCCACAGTAGCTGTGGGAATGTGACCTCGGGAATCACGACCGGGCACCACAGTAGCTGTGGGAATGTGACCTCGCTAAAAACCGCGGGGACTGACGCTGCGCATGAGACCGCGAGGAATGTAACCTCGCTAATTGTGACCGGACGCTGCGTATGAGACCGCGAGGTATGTGACCTCGGAATTTGTGACCACGCTGCGCATGAGGCCGAGGTGACTGGCGCTGCGAATGAGACCGCGAGGAATGTGACCACGGGAAATTGTGACCGGAGACTGGACAGCACATGGGACGCGAGGGACCTGTGACCACGGACATGTGACCACGGGGGTTCTTGTTACGGTAGGCAGCCGTCAGACATGTGACATTTGGATATTGTTTAGAACTCCTCAGATGCCGCCTAGGCACCTCTAAGCCGCCATCCCTGACCATTCCCGAACGCTGTCGGTGACCTCAACATTGCCTGGGTAGCAGCCGGCAACCAAGACCTCGGAGCCCACGAGGTCGCTATGCCCAAGTCCTACAACTCCCTCGCCCACCTATCCGTTCTCTCCGCCCTCGCCCTCGGAGCCTGCACAGCCCCGTCCCAAACCGGGGAAACTTGCGAGTTTGAATGTGGCGAGTCCGAAGCCGAAACAACCACACCACAAGCGTCTCCAGCCGCGCCCGACAGCGCTCCCGAGCCGAACAGCGACAACAGTGGGTCAACACCCGATCCACATAGCCCCAACCTGATCCTGCCCCGCTACACCCCTGGCGACAGCGACTTTTTTCGGATGCCGTGGCCCTCCGACCACCGCACCCACAGCGACAAAACTGCCGATCTGGGCGACTTTCCAATGTCCGACCAGTTCCTGATCTCGCGGGTGCGCGCAACCATTGAGCATCACGTGCGCGGGTTTTCCACAGCTCCGGTGATCTACCTCCAGCTCGACCAAGCCCCGGGTGTCGCCTCGTTGATCGAACCCAAACACACGCTCGATACCCGTGCGCCCATCCAGCTGATCGACGTCAGTCCCGAGGGCTGTGGAACCCGCACGCCACTACACCTCGCCTTCGATGCCAAGGGCAACAAGATGGTCCCGCCCAACACGCTCGCAGCCACGGTCGCCGAAGGCTTCGCCCTGCGGCCCGACACCCCCTACGCGTTTGTCATGCTGAAGACCTTTGGCCGCCAGTCCGGGCATGACACCCTGCGTCCTGAGGCGTTCGATGCCGTGATGCGTGGCGAGGGAGACCCGGCGATCGGCGAAAGCCTGGCCCCGCTGTGGTCGTGTGCCGAAACCGCAAAGCTCAACCGCGACGAGATTGCGGTTGCAAGTGTGTTCACAACCCAGGACCCAACTGCCGAACTTGCGGCCCTGCAAGCGTTTGTCAGCGACCCGACAAACCTACCCAGCCCAGAGCTCGTCGAGGCAGCAGTCGGCCTCGACAACTCGGCACACACGCTCACCGGCAGTTTCTCAGTTCCGATGTTTATGACCGGCGAATCGCCCTACCTCACCGGCGGGCGCTTTGAGTTCGACAGTCAGCGACGCCCCGTCGTCCAACGCCACGAGGAGGTCCCGTTCATCTTTGTGCGACCCGAGGGCGAAGGCCCATTTCCCGTGATGTTTTGGATGCCAGGGACCGGTCACGACGAATGGGACTTCCTCGCCTACGAACACATCCAAAAATTGCTCGATCAGGGCGTCGCTGTGTTCTCGTTTTCACCGCAGTTTCATGGCTCGCGCGCTACCCCGGGCTCGAACCCATCCACCAGCACGTTCAATGTCGTCAACCCAGAGGCGATGAGAAGTGTCCTGCGTCAGCAGGCAGTCGAGGTCAGTGTTGCGGTCCGTTTTGTCCGCGAAACGCTAGCGGGGCATGTACTCCTCGACGGCGTCGATACCGAGGCGCTCGTCTACGGAGGTCACTCGCAAGGAGCTTTGGTCGGCGCCATGGTGGCCGGCGTCGACCCCAACTTCCGTGGCTATATGCTCAGCGGCGGGGCCAGCCACCTATCGACAACGATCACCTACCGCGACGACGAAGATCCCTGCATCAACGAATTCTTGCAACAGCTGCTCGACCTAGACGAGCCGGTCGACCCGTTCCACCCGGCCGTGCAACTCGCACAACTTGCGGGCGATGTGGCCGACCCCCACAACTACGCACGTCTGTGGTCTGGAACACCGACACGCCCGCAGGGCGCCAACGTCCTGCTGATAGAGGGCTATCACGACCACACAACCGCCCCCTCGGGGATGGCGTTTTTCGTGATTGCTGGCGATGCCGCACCGGTGGCACCCGCCGGCTGGAACATCGACCCCTACGAGCTGTGGGACCGCGAGCCCGAGCCATCGCCCATCCAGGGAAACCGGGTCGACTCCCAAGGAAACCCACATACCGTCGCCGCGTTCCTCGACCGGGGTGCAGGTCACTTCTCCCTGTTTGACAACCCAAAGGCCAACCAGCTCGCCGTCGACTTCATTGTAAGTGCAACAACTGGTCAGTCGACGGTCAGCTACCCCAACAACTAGGCTCACGCGCCCGATATCAACGCCGTACCTGTTGCCCAAGGCAGGTGCGGCGGGAGTGTTCGAGGTTGCGAGGCACGGCTCAAGACGCTTCACCCGCCGACTGGGATGGCGTGACTTCGTTCCAAAACAAGTGACGGGTGATGTCCCTCGACATACTCCGAGCCTGAGAGAGGCCTGTTCGTCGAAGCTTCGTTTGCCATCTATGGCTACCTCTCCCCTATCTCAGCACGTCCACCTCTTCACGCATCCACCTCTTCACGCATCCACCTCTTCACGCATCCACCTCACCACGCATCCACCTCTTCACGCATCCACCTCGTCACGCATCCACCTCTTCACGCATCCACCTCTTCACCGCCGTTGTACATTCGCCGCCAACTTCCTACGGCTACCTCGCCCCTGTCTTCGCCGGGCATCCACCTCATCCCTGACTCAAACGGCAGCCCTTCGCTAACGCTGCCCTTCGCCACCAACCTACGGCTACCTCTTGGCTGCGCATCCACCTCGTCACCGCGAGCAACCCTACCTCAAGCGGCCGTTCGCTAAAGCTTCGTTCGCCACCAACTTCGTGCGGCGACCTGTCCCCGGCCGAAGCGTAGAACGACTCCAGTATGCCGGGAGGCAACGCCTCTTCAAATACATGCACACACAAATACTTAGAACAGGCGCAGATTTTTCCGCCTTCATTTCATTTCGACCCGTGCGGATCTCGGCGCACCCATACGACGTCTCGCGCATCTCCTTACACATGTTCCATAGGACATGTTAATTTCTCACATAGATTCCCTGTGGCCGGTGGTGTTTTGTACTCACCGGCTCCGGGGCTGTGAAACGATGACCCCCATGCGAGTAGCAACGTGGATCTTAGTGGGGATCGCAACAGCCGGACTGTGCGTGGGCTGTGGTAGCGAAGAAACTGCGACCGGAGGCTCAGACTCCGACTCAACAACGGGTACGGGAGGGACGGACCCAACAACAACGTCAACCGCAACCGAGACAACAACCACAACGACTGCCGGGCCGGGGTCTGACAGTAACTCGATGACTGCCGGGGAGCCGGAGTGTGGCAACGGGATGATCGAGTCGGGCGAAGAATGCGATGACGGCGAAAACAACGGAGGGGGTGGAGTCTGCAAAGATGATTGCACCACCAATATCTGTGGCGACGGCTACGTCGGCGGTGCGGAGGAATGCGACGAAGGGGCCGGCAATGACGACGCTGGCACATGCAAGAGCGACTGCACCCTAGCAAGCTGCGGCGATGGTGTTGTCGGACCAAACGAAGAATGTGACGACGGCGAGAACAATGACGACGCAGGAACCTGTAAGTCAGACTGTACACTCGCAGCCTGTGGCGACGGAATCCTCGGACCCGGCGAGGGTTGTGACGACGGCAATACCGACGATGGCGACGGCTGTACATCGCAGTGTGCCCTCCCGAGTTGTGGCGACGGGGTCATCGACGACGGTGAGGCCTGCGACGATGGCAACGCGGACAACACCGATGCGTGCACAGACACATGTACCGAGCCGGCGTGCGGCGACGGTTTTGTCCAGGCACTCGCCGGAGAAGAGTGCGATCAGGGAATCGAGAACGACGACAACGGCGACTGCACGGGTAGTTGCCTGCTCGCAACCTGCGGCGACGGCCTGGTCCACAACTTAGGCGAAGGCGTCGAGGAGTGCGACGATGGTAACGGCGAGGAGGCGGATGCGTGCAACACGATGTGTATCGCCGCAACCTGCGAAGACGGTCTGCAAAATGACCTCGAGACCGACGTCGACTGTGGCGGCGGTGTCTGTGACACCTGCGGCCTGGCCCAGGGCTGCAACGTTGACGACGATTGTCTGCCCAACAAGTGTGAGGATGGATTGTGCCAACTCGCGGCGAGCTGCAACGAGTTACTCGCACTCAACCCAGGCCTCGAATCTGGTGAATATACAATCGACCCCGATGGCCAGGGCCCGTCTGAACCACTGACAGTCATGTGCGATATGGTCGCCGATGGGGGCGGCTGGACCATGATCGGCTCGCTGGTCAACGATTTCAACCGCAACTGGAACTCGCTCGAGGTGTTCACCAACGCCACTACGTTTGGCGACCTCGCCAGCCATACCGCCGCCGACTACAAAAACGCTGCGTGGGCACTCGTCCCCGGCGACGGGCTACTGGTCCGAACCGACGAGTACGGGGTGGCATGGAGCAACGGACTGTTGGGCAACGCAACCCTGGCAGAATATGTAACTGCAACTTACGATGTGAACATGTGCTCGCAAAACTTCATTGGCGGCACCCCAACCTACGGTGAAAACCTCAGTGATGAACAGCTGCAGGTGTTCGACATCGTCATGCGGGCACGCGACACCAATGCCGCTTGCTTCCCGACCACCAACGAAAATGCACTGCTGACCATGACGCTGCAAAGTTGCTGCTGGACCATGGGCCTGGGTAACACCCCCAGCGGCCAGGGTACGTGGTCACAACACGACCTTTCGCTACTCAAGCTCTCCAACATCACCCGCGGCGACTGCAACGCAAATAACTATCCGTGCAATCCCACCGGCTCGTGGAACGTGGGCACTCCGTGCTACGACACCTCGTGTAAAGCCCCTTACGCAACAGTCTGGGTCCGCTAGCAAGCGACGACCCGACACCACCGCGCACCACCGAGATCGCGACCTCGGTGGTGCTTTTTTGTGCATACAATTTTTGCGGGAGGCGGGAGGCCTTGCCGCATTCATACACTTCTGTCTGTACAAACATCTGATCACACCGGAGCTCTCACATTCGCGTCGCAAGCGACCTCCGTCTCCGACCTCGATCTCATTCGGGAAGTTTCCGTTCGCCGACACAGGTGACGCAGCTGGTACCTTTTTGCGGGTTTCCACAGCTCACCGCGATCGCATCGCCCCCTGTGACTTGGCCTTTGTCGTCGATGGTACTTTTTGCCGGAGGCGGGAGGCCTTGCAACATTCATAAACTGTTGTCCGTACAAACATCTGATCACACCGGAGCTCTCACATTCGCGTCGCAAGCGACCTCCGTCTCCGACCTCGATCTCATTCGGGAAGTTTCCGTTCGCCGACACAGGTGACGCAACTGGTACCTTTTTGCGGGTTTCCCGAGCTCACCGCGATCGCATCGCCCCCTGTGACTTGGCCTTTGTCGTCGGTGGTACTTTTTTGCCGGAGGCCGGAGGCCTTGTCACATTTATAAACTGTTGTC
>JAUIFF010000023.1 GCA_030429545.1 Polyangia bacterium | reverse complement strand
TTCACGGGTCCTGCCGCGGTGGTTCAAGGTGTAAGAAGCGAGGAGGGTCGGAGTTGTCGGGCTTTGGTGGTTGGAGCGACCGAGCTTCGATGGAGCTTCACGGGTCCTGCCGCGGGACCCGACTTCGGGCCTCCGGGAGCACGGCAGTTGTGACTCGTCAAGGTGTGAGTAGCGAGGCGGAGGGTTTTTGTTGTTGGCGAGGCGGACTCTCGGTGCGGCCTCCGGTCGAAGTGCGGGACCCCCCGCGTCACCCGCTCAACAGACTTTGAGGGGAAGAGCTGATCCTGGTCTTCGAACGGGCGGTGCGGACTCAGAAGGTGCGAGGAGGAGCTTTGGTGGTTGGAGCGACCGAGCTTCGATGGAGCTTCACGGGTCCTGCCGCGGGACCCGACTTCGAGCCTCCGGGAGCACGGCAGTTGTGACTCGTCAAGGTGTGAGTAGCGAGGCGGAGGGTTTTTGTTGTTGGCGAGGCGGGCTCTCGGTGCGGCCTCCGGTCGAAGCGAGGGACCCCCGCGTCACCCGCTCAACAGACTTTGAGGGGAAGAGCTGTCTTTGGCGTCGGGCGCCGGGCACTACTCAGAAAGGTGTAAGTAGCGAGGCAGTTTTGTTGGGGCGTTACCCGCTCAACGGATGTTGAGATTGGCGTGCAGTCTTTGGTGTGGTCGGTGATGCGAGCACACACTTTTTTGTAGTAGTAAGTTGTTTAACTTAGCTACGCGCCCAATCCAAGAACGCTTGCAGGCCCTCGGCAAAACTGGTTTTTGGTGTATAGCCAAGGGTTTTGCGGGCGTGGGTGATGTCGGCGAACGTCACCGGGACATCGCCCGGTTGGTCGGGCAGGCGCTCGATGATCGCCCGGCGACCGACGGCCTGCTCGATGTGGGCGACCATGTCGGCGAGGGTGAGCGGGGTGCCGTTGCCGAGGTTGCAGATTTCGTGGTCGCGCGACAGCTCGCGGTGGCTGGCGGCCCAAATCCCATCGACGATATCGTGGACAAACGTGTAGTCACGCCGCGAGCTTCCGTCGCCAAACAGGGTGATCGCCTGGCCGGCGGCGATCCGTTCGCAAAACGTTCGAATCGCCAGGTCGGGGCGTTGGCGGGGGCCGAACACCGTAAAAAAGCGGAGGCTGATGGCCTGAAAATCATAGAGGTGTGCATATGCACCGGTCAGGGCCTCGCCGGCGATCTTGGTGGCCGCGTAGGGCGAGGCCGGGTTGTCGAGCCGGTGGTGCTCGGCAAATGGCGTGACCTGGTTGCAGCCGTACACCGAGGACGACGAGCCAAACACAAACCGTCGGACACCGTGGTGACGCGCCGCCTCGAGCAGGTTGAGCGTGCCCTGGACATTGACCGTTTGGTACAGGTGCGGCTGCGAAAGCGATGGTCGAACCCCGGCCCGGGCTGCGAGGTGGACAATGATGTCGGGCTTGAAGTTGGCAACTTCGCCAGCGACCCGGGCCTGGTCACGGATGTCGGCCTCGACGAGGCGATAACCCGAAGCTTTTAGGTGCTCGGCGACATTGCGGCGCTTGAGCGCGGGGTCGTAGTAATCGTTGAAGTTGTCGAGTACCAACACTTGGCGGCCGTCGGCGAGGAGCCGGTCGACCAAGTGGCTGCCGATAAAACCGGCACCGCCGGTGACCAAAAATCGCGCGGGGCTACTGTCCATCGTCCGCATCGTCGACAAACACCCGCGGCTTGGCAAGCGCCTGTTGGCGGTCGAGGTTTTGAGCCTCCAAGTGCGGCGAAGGGGCCCCCACATGGGCATAGGCGGGGTCCCGTGTACTTCGCGATACGTGCGTGTATCCGCGGGTAGCTCACATCCCGTGACAGTGCGGTTGATTGCGACACATGGCTGTGGCATCAACGCCGGGTGACGGGGCCAAATCGCGTGCGCAAGTGTGTGTTCCCTGTGGGTGGACTGGGGACCCGCTTTTTGCCGGCGACCAAGGCCATGCCCAAGGAGATGTTGCCGGTCGTCGATCGGCCGCTTATCCAGTATGCGGTCGAAGAGGCGCGTCGGGCCGGTATCGAAGAGTTTATCTTTGTGACCGGGCGCGGCAAGGCGGCGATCGAAGACCACTTTGACCGCTCGTGGGAGCTAGAAACCGTGCTGCGTGAGCGCGGGCGGACCGAAGAACTCGCGGCCCTACGCGAGTCGCTGCCTACCCCCGGACAAGTTGCCTATACACGCCAGCAGGAACCACTCGGGTTGGGGCACGCGGTCTGGTGCGCCCGTCACCTGGTGGGCGACGAGCCGTTTGCCGTGATTTTGGCCGACGACCTCGTGCTTGCAGATACACCTTGTCTCGGGCAAATGATGTCCCGTCACGCGGCCCTCGGCGGTTCGGGCAACATGGTGGCGATCATCGACGTGCCCCGCAGCCAGACCCGGCGCTACGGGATTTTAGATGTCACGGCCGACGACGGCACCCTGGTGTCGGCCCGGGGGTTGGTCGAAAAGCCCGCGCCCGAGGATGCCCCGTCGACGGTTTCGATCATCGGCCGCTATCTGTTGCAGCCGAGTGTGTTTCGCGAGCTCGACCGCCAGGAGCGGGGAGCCGGCGGCGAGGTCCAGTTGACCGACGCGATCGCGCGGACGTTGCCTGATGTGCCATTGCACGGCCTACGGTTTTCGGGGCAGCGCTTTGACTGTGGTACCCAGCCAGGGTTTTTACGGGCAACCGTCGCCCATGCGCTGGCCCGGCCCGAGTTAAAAGTGCATATGCAAAAAATACTGAAAGATTACGGGGCCCCGAGCTAGGGCCGACAAACTTGGATTGAGGTAGCGAGCAACATGCGTATTACAATGATTGGTTCGGGCTATGTCGGCCTGGTGTCCGGCGCCTGTTTTTCGGAGTTTGGCACCACGGTGGTCTGTGTCGATCGCGACAGCGACAAGATCGCCGCGTTGCAGGCGGGTGAGATTCCGATTTACGAACCTGGCCTCGAGCGTTTGGTGGCCTCGAATGTCCGGGCTGGCCGGCTCAGCTTTACCACCGACCTCAAGGCTGCGGTCGCCGGGGCCGATGCCGTGTTTATTGCCGTGGGCACACCCACGCGTCGCGGTGACGGCCACGCCGACCTGACGTTTGTCCACGCCGCCGCCCGCGAACTCGCCGCTGCGCTCACGGACTACACGGTTGTCGTGACCAAGTCGACGGTGCCCGTTGGGACAGGTCGAGAAGTCGCTGCACTGATCCGCGAGGCCAACCCGAGCGCCGATTTTGACATGGTCAGCAACCCCGAGTTCTTGCGTGAGGGTTCGGCAATCGACGACTTTATGCGGCCCGACCGGGTGGTGATTGGGGCCGAGACTGAACGTGCCCGAAAGGTCATGCGCCAGTTGTACCGCCCGCTGTACCTCAACGAGACACCGATCGTGTTTACCGGCCTCGAAACGGCCGAGCTCATCAAATACGCCGCCAACGCGTTTTTGGCCACCAAGATTACGTTTATCAACGAAATGGCGGACCTGTGCGAGCGCGTGGGTGCCGATGTCCAGCAGGTCGCCCGCGGGATTGGGCTCGACCGCCGCATAGGTTCCAAGTTCTTGCATGCGGGGCCCGGCTACGGCGGGTCGTGCTTTCCCAAGGACACCCTGGCACTGGTGCGGACCGCCCAGCAACAGGGCACGCCCTCGCGGATTGTCGAGGCCGTTGTCGAGGTCAACGATCGGCGCAAACGCGACATGGCCGACAAGATCATCGCCCACTGTGGTGGCAGCGTGGCGGGTAAAACAATTGCTGTCCTTGGGGTCACCTTCAAGCCCAATACCGACGACATGCGCGAGGCTCCTTCGCTGACGATCGTACCGGTGTTGCAGCGGGCCGGTGCCAACGTGCGGGCCTACGACCCCGAGGGCATGCGCGAAGCCAGGGCGCTGCTGCCCGATGTGACCTGGTGCGACGGGGCCTACGAGGCGATGACCGACGCCGACTGCCTGGTGATCATCACCGAGTGGAACGCCTTTCGCGACCTCGACATCGCCCGCGTCAAGCAAGCACTCAAGGCGCCCAACCTGGTCGACCTGCGCAACATCTACGACCCCGAACGGATGCGCGAGGCTGGGTTTTCGTACACGGGAATCGGTCGCGGGCGGCAGCCTGACTTGCCGGCCGGAAGCTAGCGGGTGAAGGCCTCTAAACTGCGTTTGCGAGCACAGACGCAGCCTTTGGGTACTTACGTGCGCCAGATCAACAGCCCGTGTGTCGCTCCGTGATATCACAGCTCGATGCACCCTGGTTTGCAACGGTGCCTGTGCTTGTGCGCCCTGGTCGTCGCCGGTTGTGCAAACCCGGCGGCGCAATCAAGCTCGAGTCGACCCCAGACCGCGACCGGGGAAATAGTGTATGCGCAACAAAATCAGCCACCGATGGCGCGCACCCGCATCACGATTGTCAATCGCAGTCCCTATGTCCGTGGGCTTGTCGTGCGCGAGCCGGTGCGGGCGGAGTGCGGGATCGAGGCTCAAATCCCCGCCGACATCGCCGCCCATGCCCAAAAATACTACGACATCGCCTGGGTGCATCATCCCCAAGGGGTAAACGGGTGGGTGCTCGAGACCTGGGTGGTGGGCCTGCATGCACCGGGCGGAGGTGGGTGGTCCGGTCGCAAGGAGATCACGGTCGAGGGGCGGCTGCGGTACAACGGGCAAATCGTCGGCACATTCGTCGCCCGCCGTAGCTCCGGGGGAGGGCACCGCGAGTGCACCTTGCTCGAACGCTGCGCCCACACCCTGGGCAGCGACATTACGGAGTGGTTGTTTGACCCGCGGCCCAACGCCTTGCTCGGTGAGCTCGAGCCGTAGGCAAAAAGCCGGGGCTTGGGTGCGCATACAAATAGGCCTGGATTGTCTGGCCGAAACGAAGATGGGGTAACGTGCGGCCGATGATCCGAACGAGGGTTCGCCATGCCTGAAGCCGCGGTGCTCGGGTTGCTATTTGTCGTCGGGGTGGTGGCCGGGACGATCAATGTCATTGCCGGCGGCGGATCGTTGTTGAGTTTGCCTGCCCTGATCTTTTTTGGCCTGCCCCCGAGCGTGGCCAACGGCACCAATCGCCTGGGAATCATCGTCCAGTCGTTGACCGCGACCGCGGCGTTCAAGCGCCAGGGGATCTACGAGGGGACCCGCTTTGCCCCGCTTTTGCTGCCCTGTTGCGCGGGAGCTATCGCCGGCGCGATGCTCTCGGTCGACATTGCCGAAGACGTATTGAAACTGGTGATCGGCGTGGCCATGTTGGTGATGTTGGCGGTGATGCTGGCCAAACCCCGGGCCTGGCTCGAAGGCCGCAAGGACAGCAAGCCAGTAGCGCTGTGGTTGCAGTGGTTGGTGTTTTTCGTTATTGGTGTATATGCAGGTTTTTTGCAGGCGGGCGTGGGAGTGTTCATGCTCGCCGGCCTCGTGCTGGCCGGGGGCTACAACCTCGTGCGCAGCAATGCCATCAAGGTCGCCCTGGTAGCGACATTCACGGTCCCCGCACTCGCTATTTTTATCTACAACGACCTGGTCGCGTGGAAGCCGGGGCTTGTGTATGCGGCTGGCTCCGTATTTGGCGGCTATCTCGGCAGTCGACTGACCGTGAGCTGGGGGCCAAAGTTCGTCCGCGCCGTGTTGATCGGCGTGGTCTTGGTGTCGAGTAGCAAGTTGTTGGGCCTGTGGTGAGCCCGGTCAAACACGCGATGGGGCCGCGTGTTTGCCAGCGAACGACCGCTTTAGTTAGGGGGCCTGGCGAACTTCGCCCGAGCCCGAAACAGTTTGCGTGACCTTGGGATCGCCGCGGTAGGTGATGTCGCCCGAGCCCGAGACCGTCGCCTGGAGGGTTTTGACGGCGAACACTTCGACCTCACCCGAGCCGCTGACATCGACGGTTGCATCGTTGGTTTCGAGGCCAAACCCTTCGAGTTCGCCCGAGCCGTTGACCGCCGCTTGCAGTTTGTCGACCTTGCCCTGTACGAGGGCTTCGCCCGAACCAGAAATAGCGACTTGGAGGCTTGGGCCAGTTGCGCCGTGGAGGCTGACATCACCCGAGCCGCTGAGGCTGAGGCTTTGCAGGTTCGGCACGGTGATATGGACCTTCACGCCCTTAGACGTGGCAAACGAACCTTTTGAGCCGATTTCGAGGGTGTCGCCAACGACTTCGGTGCGGATTTTGGGTTGGATATTTTTTTCGGCCTCAACCACGATTTTTTGCGGTGAACCGATGGTGACGAGCGTGTCGATCGACCCCTGCGACGACAGGCCGGTAAATGCCGGCAGGTCGCGTGGTTGTTGCTCGACCGGGCCGTTGTCGACCAGGGCACTGCACCCGGCGATGGCAAATGCCAGGCAAGCTGCGGCAACGAGTTTGGATTTTGGATGCTTATACATGGAGATTCACCTGTCGAACATGGCGGTAAAGCGCCGTTGGATTTCTTCGTTGGAGAGTTTTTCGAGCTCGTGGCCAATGCCCCACTCGTGACCGAATGGGTCGCGGACCGTGCCGGAGCGCTCGCCGTAGAAGTGGTCGACCGCTGGGCGAACAACTTCGGCCCCGGCTTCGACGGCCTTGGCAATCACCTCATCGGCATTTTCGACATGTAGGTGCAGAGCCATCCCAATGTTACCGCCGGCCGCCGGGCCACCGATACCATACTCGGGGTATTCGTCGGACAACATCAGCGTGGTGCCTAGGACATCGAGCTCGGCGTGTCCAACTCGCCCGCTCGGCTCCGCCAGGCGAAATTTCTCGGTCGCGCCAAAGGCCCGTTTGTAAAAGGCAATGGCCTTGTCGGCGTTGTTGACTCGCAGGTAGGCAAACAGATTTTGGGTTGACATCGCGCATGAACCTACCGGACATTGCGTGAAAACGCTACCTGGTCCGCGTGCCGTGGTTGATGCAAATACATGCGGTTTGGCAGGAATGATGCAGCTGCACGGGTTGCCAGGCCACCCGGCAACGAATATCCGGTGGCGCAATTGTGCCCCGGCTGGCTCGGTATCCAATGCGGTGTAGGGGCCCGTTTGGGGCGTCGATACGGGCTGCCGGGCCGGGCGTGGACACACACCAAAAAAGCGAATGTTTCGCGGTACGATGCAGTCCACTCGCCGCGAGTGGATGCCATGCTCAACGTTGCCCTTACCAGTTTATTGCTGTCCAACCCTGCCGTTTTACCAACCGAGGCCGCCGACGGAGCCTCGGGGACATTGCTCGTCGAAGTCTCCGGGTTTCAAAACGACTACGGCCAGGCGCTGATGTACGTGTTTAAAACGAAGTCGGGGTTTCCGACCAAGCCGGCGCGGGCGGCCTTTAAGTTTCGGGTGCCGATCAACAACAAGCGGGCCTCGTTTGCCGTCGACCTCCCGGTCCATGAATATGCAGCGTTTGTCGTGCACGACTACAACGGCAACGGCGAACTCGATACCAACTGGCTGGGGATTCCCAAGGAGGGGGTCGGGGCCTCCAACAATGCCAAGGGACGGATGGGCCCGCCCAAATACCGCGACGCCAAGTTTGAGCTGACGGCCACGGGTACCCGGCAAGCGATCAAGCTCGTATACATTTAGGCCGGCTAGATCTGCCTATGCCCGGGCTCTATCACGGGTATGGCTGGCATTTGTTTGTACAAATATTTCGGATGGTTGACCGTAATGGCGTGCACCGGCTGTCCACAGAGCGGCTGAGCAGTTGCCCACGCGATAGCCGGTGTGCGATGCTCGCCCGGCATGTCGCCGATCGACCAGGGTACCCTCGACTTTGACCCTGCGAGCCTCGTGCTGCTGAACATTATCCTCGGGCTGATCATGTTTGGTATTGCCCTCGACCTTCGGGTCGCGGATTTTCGCCGGGTCGCCGAGCACCCGTGGGCCGCCTTGGTGATTTTGACGGCCCAGTTGTTGTTGCTGCCCGCTTTGACCTTTGGTCTCACGCTGGTGCTCGCACCGGAACCGAGCATTGCCCTGGGCATGATCCTGATCGCTGCCTGCCCGGGTGGGAACACTTCCAACCTGATTACCCACCTCGCCCGCGGGAACACGGGGTTGTCGATTTCGTTGACGGCCACCTGCACGGCCGCGGCTGCCGTGCTGACACCGGTCAACCTGGCCTTGTGGGCGAGTCTCAACCCAAACACAGCCGCGTTGCTGCAGGAGGTCCGCCTCGACCCGGTCAACCTGCTGGTCACCATCACCGTGTTGTTGGCGTTTCCCCTGGCCCTGGGCATGGTGGTCACCGAGAAGTGGCCAAAGGTCGCGGCCAAACTGCGCCGCCCGTTTCGCGTGTTTTCGGTGGTGTGCTTGGTGTTGTTTATCGTCGCCGCGCTGAGCCGAAACTTTGGCGTTTTGCTCGACTATCTCGATGTGCTGTTCCCGGTGGTTTTGGTGCACAACACGTCGGCGCTCGCCCTCGGCTACGTGGTGGCACGCGCCGCCCGGCTCGCACCTGCCGACCGCCGGACCGCGACCATTGAAGTTGGCATCCAAAACTCGGGCCTCGGGCTTATCTTGATTTTCGGGTTTTTCGACGGTCTGGGTGGGATGGCCTACACGGCGGGGTTGTGGGGCATCTGGCACCTGATCGCCGGCGGACTGCTGGCGTGGGCATGGTCGCGCCGGCCCCCGGTGGCTGCGCCCGCAGGTTGAGTGCTGATACAAATTAGCTAAAGCTCTCCCGCCGCTTGATGCCGTGTTTTTTGATCCGGCTTTGCAGGGTCGTCGGCTTGATATCGAGGAGTTCAGCCGCGCCGTTGGGTCCGTAGATCTTCCCGCGGCAGCGATGCAGGGCCGCGATAATGTGGTCTCGCTCGTGTGCACGCAGGCTCGGGAACTCGGCGGTTTTTTGCGGCACGACTGGGGTCGCGTCGTTTGTTTGGACGGGTGCGAGGGCTAAAAGATCGAGAAGACCAGGCCCGTGCAAAATCGTCTCACGCTCGAGCAGGTTGATAAATTCGCGGACATTTCCCGGCCAACTGTGCTGGCGAGCTCGCGCCAAACCCTCGGGTGAGAGCTGCCACGGCCCACGCCCCGAACGCCGGTGGAGCCGAGCCAAAAATGTATTTGCAATGATCTCGAGGTCATCTAGGCGCGCCCGCAGGGGTGGCAGCTCGACCGGGAAAATGTTGAGGCGATAGTAGAGATCCTCGCGAAATGTGCCCGCAGCCACGGCCTGTTCGAGGTCGACATGGGTGGCGGCGAGGATCCGGACATCGACATGGGTCGTACGGTCGGACCCGACGGGTTCAAAGCTACCCTCCTGCAACACCCGCAACAGCTTGGCCTGGCTCGACAGCGGCAACTCGCCGATCTCGTCGAGCATCAGGGTGCCGCTGTCCGCTGTCAAAAACCGCCCGGGACGGGCTTTTGTCGCCCCGCTAAAGGCTCCTTTGACGTGGCCAAACAGCTCGCTCTCGATCAGGTCTTTGGGCAGGGCTGCGCAGTTGAGTTTGACCATCGGGGCGTGCCTGCGCGGGCTCCAGTTGTGGATCGCCTGGGCGAGGACCTCCTTGCCGGTACCGGTTTCGCCGCGGATCAACACCGGGGTATCGGTGGCGGCGACGCTGCGACTTGCGTGGACGAGGCTACGCATTGCCGGTTCGGCGCTTTGCTCGAGCATCTTCGTTGCAGATACATCTCCGTGATGCTCAGCCGCCAACAGACGATTTTGTTCGCGCAGCCGCCCGAGCATACGCTGGAGATGTTGGGTTTGTTCGGCCAGGATAAAGGCGAGGCCCACGAGTTGGCCATAGACCCCGGCGAGCTCGACAACCTCCGGGGCATAGGGTTCGCAGGTTTGGCGGTCAAACGTCATCACGCCGAGGCTGCGATCGCGGGCGTAGAGCGGAACGACCATGCACGAGTGCCCGTGTTCGAGATCGACGACGCCGTCGTAGGGATCGCCCTCGTCGGAGCTGTGATGATGCTCGAGCAACGCGATTGGGCGTCGGGTTTCGAGGGAGCGGCGGACCGTTGGAAAGTCGCGTAGGGAGATCCGGTGGCTGGTGACAGATGTACTTGCAAGCTTCCCACGGGCAACCCGGACATTGAGGTCGTCACCGTGTAGCTCGAGGACCGCGGCAAGGTCGTAGGGGATGAGCTCCGCGAGGGTGTCGAGCGCCTGGGCGAGCAGGGCATCGAGCTCCGCCGGGGTGGTAGCGAGCTGGGCGAGCGCGCGCAAATCGGACTTCAAAATTGCCTGGTCGACGGTCACGATATTTTCCTATTAACCGATATTTCGTTGTTTTGCGAGAACGATATTTCGTTGTAGCTCTCAGGTGTCCTCTAAGTGTTTGAAAATATGTATGTCAGAATCGGGCATTGGTTTGCAATACAGGGCGGCGATGTTGGAGAACCGCGAAGGAACCCGAGTCCCTGAAGTTACATTTCGCACCCGCGAGGGCAGTCAGTGGCGCGACGTCAGCACTGCCGAGTTGTTCGCCGGGAAGACTGTTGTGGTGTTCTCGCTACCCGGTGCATTTACACCGACATGCTCGAGTGCACATGTCCCGCGATACAACGAGTTGGCGCCGACGTTTCGCGCCCACGGAGTCGACGAGATCGTCTGCATCTCGGTCAATGACGGGTTTGTCATGGAAGCCTGGTCCCACGATCAAGAGGCCGACCAGCTCCGGCTGATCCCCGACGGGAATGGGGCGTTCACCGAGGCCATGGGCATGCTGGTCGACAAATCAGACCTCGGCTTTGGCAAACGCTCGTGGCGCTACTCGATGTTGGTCCGCGACGGCAAGATCGAGAAGATGTTTATCGAGCCGCAAAAGCCGGGCGATCCGTTTGAAGTGTCGGACGCCGAGACCATGCTGCGCCACCTCGCCGCCAATACCAAACTGCCCCCGGACATCACGTTGTTTGGTCGGGAGGGCTGCGCCCATTGTGCCCGGGCCCGAAAGTTGTTGCAGGATCAAGGTTTGGCCTTCACTGAGCTGCCGGCCTCGCCCCGGGTATTACGGGCCGTTTGTGGACGCACGAGCACACCCCAGATCTTTATCGACGGCCGCCACATCGGTGGGGCCGACGAATTGGCGGCCCATCTCGGTTAGCTCGGCTGTCATCAAAAAACGCCGCGGGCTTTACAAGCTCGCGGCGTTGTAAAATTTGCTTGTACAAGGGATCTAGCCGGGGGATTTCGCATCGGCCGGCTTGGCTTTACCCGCCGGCTTGGCTTTACCCGCCGGTTGTTCGGTTTTTCCGGGCATTTTTGGCGGGTTTGGAAATGGCAAGCCGTCGGTGCGAACGATCTTGTCGAGGTCGTTTTTGTCGACCAACTTGGCAAACTGTACCGACGACGTCGTGGTGGTTTTGAAGCCCTTTTCCTTGTCGACAAACACCTCGATCTTTTCCTTGATGAGATGGGGTTCGCCGGCTTCGAGCCACATGTACACGCGACCGCCCACGCCCCCCTCGCGTACTCCGGTTTTGGCGACGGACCGATAGCCGCCGGTGTAGCTGAGCTCGGCGCGGGTTTTTTTGGTGATCGGGTCGTCGCTGACGGACACGAGTTTCCAGGTGAGGACCCGGGTGTCGATCATGCCGCCCGTGCGCATGTGACAGGTGTGGTTCCAGGTTGCCCCCACGGCGACTTCTTGGCTCGGAAACCGCAGGCAGTACATCCGGTCGACGGGCGCGAGCGCCTTGCCCGGCTCAGACGCGAGTTGGTCGGCGTCGCCGGTGAGCTTGGGCTGCTCGAGGCGCTTACCCGTGCTGTCGAGGCGATAACTGGTGACGATATCCTTGACCGCGTTTTCGTCGTTTTTGAGGTAGTTCCCCTGGGGCGGTTCGGCGTCGAAGTCGTGGTACTCGTGTTTGAGTGTACATGCATGATTTGCCCCGTCGCCGCTACAGTCGTCCAGCGAGATCAGCTCTTCGCGGGCAAAACCCGTGGGCTTTTGGACCAGCGAGAAGGTCACCATGCCCAGGGTCGTGACCTTGTAGGTCGTGTCGGGTTTGAGGGCTAAAAACAGGCGATAGCGGGGGTCGCCGGCGGGGGCCGCATCGACGAGGTTTTCGATATCGCGGTCGTCGACACTGGGCGTGCTGGGGATCGCCACCTGGGTGTTCGGCGGGTTCGCTGGGTTGGTCGGTCCAGTTGCCGCAGGCTTGTCCGACTTCGTCGGTGTGGTCGGTGGCTGTTCACCGGCGGGAGACTTGGCGTCGGCCGACTTGTCGTCGGCATGGTTTGCCCGGGCGGCGAGGCCCGAGGTTTTTTCACCATCGTCACAGCCCGTGGGTAGGGTCAGTAGTGCGCACCCCAAGGTCATCCGTAGTGCCGGGGATCCGATCTGCATTTTCCAGTCGAACACGGAGCTTACAATGGCACGCCAACCGACGGGCGGACAGGGAGCGTGTTGGCGGTCTGACGCACATCGATAGTGCCCCGAATAGTCGAAGAACAAAGTTCGGAGTGCTATTTCGTGTTTTCGACAACCGCGGGTGTGAGCCAGTGCAGCCCGGTTTATGTGTGAACAGGGGTGCACACCGTGGGCGATGACGGGTATGCTGCGCACCATGCGACGGCCATATCTGCTTCGTAGTGGTGTTTCGGGCGCGATGTCCCTTGTCTTCGTCCTTGCGGCGGGGACAGCTGGGCTGTCGGGATGCACCCAAGTCAAAGAAATGCTCGGGATGGAAGAGGAAAAACCTCCCGAGCCGGAGACCCAGGCTCCCGAGCCTGAGCCCGAACCCGAGAAGCCAAAGATCGCCGACAAACCGATCCCCGAAGAGGCGTTGCCCGCCCTTCCTGAGAAGGTCGACCGCGTCGACGATTTGTTTCAATTCGTGCCCGGCGGCGAGGACGGCATGTATGTCATCGTTCGCGATCCGGCGGCGTTCCTCACCTACGCCGAGGAGGGCCTCAAGTTCTACGAGAAGCCGATCGAGAAGTTGGCGGGACTTGCGGCCAGCAACGCCAACATGGCCGGTGAAGTTGCCCAGGCCAAGGCCGGGTTCGCCGAGGCCAAAAAAGGCTTCGAGGCCGCCCAACAAAAGATCAAGGACTCCGGGGTCGACCTGACCCACGGCGTGTTGTTGGTGAGCACCAGCGGCAAGCCCAAGGATGCGGTGGCGATCGTCTCGGCGAGCAAGCCAGATGCGTTCAAGGAACTGATGATCGCCTTGGGTGCCGATGATGCCGACAAGATGGTCTGTGTCGAACTACCGGACTCCAAGGGACACATGGGTTGTGCCGACGACAAGGCAACCCTCGACAAGTTCAAGGTCAATGGCGATGCTGCGAAGCACCGCGCCGCCGCCCAGGAGGCGCTGCCGGGGGTCAACCTCGACGATTCCAACATCATCGCCCACTTCAAGGACGACAAGGCTCCGTTTTACATCGCGGTGACGACTCCACCTGGAACCGCGATGGTGCATGTCAGCCTGCCGCGCGAGGAGCGGGAGCTCAAGCAGGGGCTCACCATGCTGCACCCGGGTGGCGGCAATCTGTTGCGCTACGCCCAACCGGGCTCGGGTTTTATGTGGGTCAACCTCGAAATGAGTGAGGTCAAGAACGCGGGTGATGTCAAAAACGCCCCGCCCCCGGCCAAGCAAGTGCTCGACGCCATGAACGGCGAGTTCTTCTTTGGCGGTTCCGAGAAGCCGGCTTCGTTGCAGATGCACATTGGTATGTCCGACACGGGCCCGGCCGCCGGATTGCTCGAGATGGCTGCGATGGCCGGCAAGGGCCAGGTTCCTCCGAGCATCCCCGATGTCCCCGGCAGCAAGCTGACCTTTGAGACCGTTGATCTCGAGGTCGGTGGTGAAAAGAGCAAGGCGCTGCACGTTGCAGTCAGTGGTGTGCCCGAGGTCGATGCTGTCGCCAAGCTCACCAGTTTTCGCCCCGAGGGGTGGATGTATGCCGCTGGCGATGCGATGTCGATGGTTGTCGGTGCTGACGAAGCAGGGGTCAACGCGATCGAAAGTACCGAGCCCGGGATGTCGGCCGACACCAAAATCACCATGCCCAAGCCGTTGGTCGAGGGCCTCGAAAAGGGTCAGGTCAGCATGATCTTCCACCTGCCCGTCGATGCCCTGCAAGGGCCTGCGCTCCGCAGCTTGATCAACTCGGGGCTCAAGGGCGTGCCAGATGTTTCGCCTGAACTCGCGGGGGCCGTACTCGACCTCGTAGCGCCGATTTCGAGTGGGACCGTATGGCTGACCGAAAGCGAGAACCATGCGGTGGCCCACATGGCCGTCCGCGGGATTGGCCACACGGCGACCGAGGAGGGTCGTGATGCCCTTGAAGCGGCCCGCAAAGTTCTGGCCGGCGAAGACGGCGAAAAGATCTACACAGACCTGACGCTCAAGTACCCGCAGACATCGCACACGGCCGCCTACAAGACCCGTTCGGGGCTCGGTGGCGCGGCTTCGCTAGCGGCCTCGGGTGTCGGCCTTGCGGTTGGTGCCGGCGCCGTGACGTACTCGTTCCTCTCCGGTGTTCGCCACGAGAACCTCGCCGAGGAGTTGCCCGTGCCGGAGCCTGTCGAAGAGAAGGTCGACGAGAAGGTCGACGACAAGGCTGCCGACGAGCCGGCGAAGAAGCCGGCGAAGAAACCGGCGAAAAAACCGGCGAAAAAACCGGCGAAGAAAGACGACAAGGCCGACGACAAGGCCGACGACAACAAGGCCAAGGCAGGAGACCAGGGCAAGTCGGTAGCTGAGGCGATCAAAAAACGCAAAGAAGAGATCGCCAAGAAAAAACGCGAGGAAGCGGCCAAGGGCAACTAAGCGCTGGCAGCACATGAAGGGCGGCACTCCGGTCGGGGCGCCGCCTTTCGATTTTTATGTCGATACAACAAAGGCAACTCCGACGAGCTGCCTTTTTGAGCATCCGTGAAGCGGATTGCTTATTGTGCGTTGGCGAAGGCGCACTCGATAAGTGCGGCGGTCGCTTGCTCGCAGGAAGCCGAGAGTTCGTCAGTCCCATCGCAGCTGAACTCACCGGAGCAGGAGCTGAGTTGGTCGTCGTACTGCGAACCACAGCCAGCGGCTTCAGCGTCGGCTTTTGCCTGGTCGCATTGGGCCTGGCAGTCAGTGTCTTGAGGGGCGCCGTCACAGGACTTGGCGTCCTCGCAGGCACTCACGCAGGGGTCACCACAGCCAGCCGGAACTGCGAACGCGCCGAGGATGAGGGCCCCGAAAAAGGAGAGGGGGAGAAGCTTCTTCATAGATTTGTTTTTCGATCAGATGGCAAAAAACATCAATGTTTCGGCGGGTAAAGCGACCTCAGGTTGAGGCTGTTGGGATGTCGCATCTCTCACACACTTTCTTCTAGACTAACTCTTACGTTAAGGTTAGATTTTTGTGTGTGTTAAAGAACGAGGTGTTACCTCGCCGCAGCTATTGACTCAAACGCCTCTGTCCCGCATCTCTAACCTCCACGTTAAGGACGGATAACCGTCATGCCCAAAGAGCAGCACACCTACATGAAGATCGGCGAACTTGCCCGTAAAACCGGCAAAACTGCCCGTGCGCTGCACTTATATGAGGAAAAGGGTTTGCTCAAACCGGCCCGGCGGACAACCGGCGGGTTTCGCCTCTACGGGCCGGACGAAGTCGCCCGCGTCTATTGGATAAGCAAGCTTCAGGATATGGGCTTTTCGCTGCCGCAGATCCAGGGCTTGTTGAGCTCGGTCGAGGCCTCGGCGACTGCACCGGAGGCAATGCAGGGCGTCCGCGAATTGTTCCGGGCCAAGCTCGACCAAACCCGGGAACACGTGATGCGGCTGCTGCAACTCGAGCGCGACCTCGCTGAAGCCCTCGGGTATCTCGAAGGTTGTCGCGTATGCAACGAACACTCGGCTGCCGGTGTCTGCAGCACCTGCGCGACACAGCGGCGTCCCGAGCCGGCGCCCCAACTCGTCGCCGGCATCCATCTGGGCCAACCAAAGGTGACCTCGCCATTGGTCACGCTGCGGCGCAACGGCTCTGACCCCACTGATTTTCCCCAATCCTGACGGCCAATGGCTGTCGAGCTGCACAAACGTGCATCTACACATTCCCCACCATGACACTCGAAACGCTCAACTCACCCATCTATCTCGACTACGCTGCGACCTGTCCTCTCGACCAGCGTGTCCTCGACGTCATGATTCCGTACTTCACCCACAAGTACGGCAATGCCGCTAGCCGGACCCACGCCTTTGGCTGGGAAGCCGAGGCCGCTGTCGACAATGCCCGCGAGGAGATCGCCAAGACCATCAACGCCGACCCCAAGGAAATCACCTGGACCAGCGGCGCGACCGAGTCAAACAACCTCGCGATCAAAGGCGTGGCCGAATACCTCCACGAACAGGGCGGACACATCATCACCGTGATCACCGAGCACAAAGCCGTGCTCGATGCTTGTAAATACCTCGAACGCCAGGGCAAGGAAGTCACCTACCTGCCGGTCAACAACGAGGGCCTCATCACCGTCGAGCAGGTCGCTGCAGCGATCCGCGAGGATACGATCCTCGTCTCGGTGATGTTCGCCAACAACGAGACCGGTGTGGTCCAGCCAATCGCCGAAATCGGCGAGCTTTGCCACGAGCGCGGGGTGTTGTTTCACACCGATGCGGTGCAGGCGTTTGGCAAGATGCCGATCGACGTCAAGGCCATGAACATCGACCTCATGAGCCTCAGTGCCCACAAGATCTACGGGCCCAAGGGGGTCGGTGCACTCTACGTCCGCCGTCGGCGTCCGCGTGTGCGCCTGTCCCCGCAGATCCACGGTGGCGGCCACGAGCGCGGCAATCGTTCGGGCACCCTCAACGTCCCCGGTGTCGTCGGGTTTGGCGAAGCTGCCCGGATCGCCCGCGAGACAATGGCCACCGAGTCAGCCCGGATCTTCGAGTTGCGCGAGCACCTGCGAACCCGGCTCGCCAACGAAGTGCCCCACGCGATCCTCAACGGTTCGCTCGAGCACCGCCTGCCGGGGACCCTCAACATGAGCTTTGCCTACGTCGAAGGTGAGTCGCTGCTCATGGGTCTCAAGGACATTGCGATCTCCTCCGGGTCGGCTTGTACTTCGGCCAGCTTGGAGCCGAGCTATGTCCTTCGGGCCATGGGCCTAGATGACGAGCTCGCCCACTCTTCGCTGCGCATGACGATCGGTCGATTGACGACAAAACAGGAAGTCGACTATGTCGCCGATCGCATCCGCGAACAGGTCGAGCGCCTACGTGAGATGTCACCACTGTGGGAGATGGTTCAAGATGGCATCGACCTCAGTACCATTGAATGGACGCCCCACTAAGTTCCCTTTTTTCGCTTCCGGGCACGGCTCCCAGGAAATCTGCCGCCCAAGCAATCCCCCCTTCAGCAGGAGAAAATGACAAATGGCCTACAGCAACAAGGTCATCGACCACTACGAACAACCCCGCAACGTCGGCAGCCTCGACAAAAATGCTGAGGACGTCGGGACCGGCATCGTCGGTGCTCCGGCGTGCGGCGACGTCATGAAGCTGCAGATCAAGGTCGAACAGGGTGTCATCACCGACGCCAAGTTCAAGACCTACGGCTGCGGCTCCGCAATTGCTTCTTCGAGCCTGGTGACCGAATGGGTTAAGGGCATGAGCATCGACAAGGCCGAGGAGATCAAAAACAGCCAGATCGCCGAAGAACTGTCGTTGCCACCGGTCAAGATCCACTGCTCGGTGCTCGCCGAGGATGCCATCAAGGCCGCGATCAAGGACTACCGCGAGAAGAACAAGTCGCCGACGGAATCATGAATATGCAAGCTGCGAGCGCACATACTCCCGAGTCGTCCACTGCCGCACCCACGGCCGAGCCCACGGTGGTGATCACCTCGCGGGCCGCAAAAATCATGCGTGACCAGCTCACGCGGCGTGGCACCCCACAGGCATCGATCCGCTTTGGGATCCGTGGCGGCGGTTGTACGGGCTACTCCTATCTGTTTGAGTTCGAGGACAACCAACCGCGGGAGACCGACCACGTCGTTGTCAAAGACGGCGTGCGCATGGTGATCGACCCCAAGAGTATGCGGTTGCTTCGCGGCACCACGATCGACTTTGAAACCGGGATGCGTGGCCACGGGTTTCGGTTTGACAACCCAAATACGTCCGACAGCTGCGGCTGCGGTGAGTCGATCACGTTTTAGTTTGGCTGGCCGATAGGGCAACACCGGGTCCGGTTCGCATAGCGGGCCGGACGCATGCACATACACAGGACGTGTCCGTGAATCTTCCCGCACCCGAACAAGCTCCCCACAACTTCGCGATGTTTGGCCTCGAGTGTCGCTACGACATCGAACGCGAGCAGCTCGAGCGGGCCTATCTCGCGTTGTCGGCAGAGCATCACCCCGATCGCGTGGCCGGGGCCGACACCCGGACCCAACGCCTGGCGATGGAGCGCAGCAGCCTCGTCAACCAGGCCTATCGCACCCTGCGCGACCCGGTGCGGCGGGCCGAATATCTCGTCAAACTCGGGGGCATTGACCTCGACAGTACCGACCCGAAAACCGGTGCACCCCACCCAAACCAGGCGTTTTTGATCGAAATGATCGAGCAGCGCGAGGCCCTTGAGGCAGCCAAGTCAAACGGTGACGACGCGGTTGAGGATTTTTGCGACGACGTCGAAGAACGTGCGGATACATGTTTGTCCGCCGCCGTCCGGGCGCTCAGTGGCGGCGACATCTCGCAGGCAGCCCGGGAGCTTGTGACCCACCGCTACCTCGCTCGCCTTCTCGAGGAGGCCCGTGCCTGACATGGACTGCCCGCAACCGACAACCTTGCAACTGCCCGAGCCTGAGCTTTTGGTGTTCGCCACCCGCACCCGCCCGGCGGTGGGTTTGGACCTGCCGATGTTGCGCCAACGCCTGCGCCACAACCGGGAAAAACATGTTTATGCATGGAATCTCGCCGGCGATTCTGGCGTACAACTCGCAGCTCGGCTACAGCCGATAACCGGGAACAAAGCGACTCCCGCGAAAGACGATTATGGCCGATAAGCTCTCGATCGAAGGTACCGGCGGATTGTTTCAAATCGCCGAGCCGACCGCAAAAAAAGCCCCCAAGCGCCGGCCCGGGTTTGGCATTGGCATCGATTTGGGCACCACCCACAGCTTGGTCGCGATCGCGGCCAATGCCGGAGCGCCGCGCGAGCTCGCCGACGAAAATGGTGCCCTGTTGCCGTCGGTTGTCAGCTACGCCGGTCCCGATATCGTTGTCGGTACAAGGGCCCTCGACGAACAGCTCGACCACCCCGGCAAGGTCGTCAGCTCGGTCAAGCGCATGATGGGTCGGGGGCTTGCGGATATCGACTTTGCCCACCCCTATGACCTGGTCGAGGCCGACGACGGCTCGGGTGTGGTGCGGATCGCCGTCGATGAGCAGCGCGCGTTGACCCCGGTCGAGGTTTCGGCGGAGATTTTGAAGGTCCTCAAGGCCCGGGCCGAGCGGGAACTCGGGGGGCCGGTCGACGGTGCTGTGCTCACGGTGCCGGCCTACTTCGACGATGCCCAGCGCCAGGCCACCAAAGATGCCGGGCGGATCGCCGGCCTCAATGTCTACCGCCTGTTGGCCGAGCCGACAGCCGCAGCCCTGGCCCACGGGCTCGATCGCGGCGGGCAGGGGCTCTACGCCGTCTACGACCTCGGTGGCGGAACCTTCGACATCAGTATTTTGCGACTGCGCGACGGTGTGTTTCAGGTGTTGGCAACCGGTGGCGACAGTGCCCTCGGTGGCGACGACTTTGACCGTGCGCTCGCCAGCCACCTGCTCGCGGCCGCCGACATCAGCAGTCCGAGCCGGGTCCAACACGAGGCCGCGCGGATCGCTGCTCGCCGGGCCAAGGAGGCGCTCAGCAGTGCAGATACAACAACCTGCACGGTGCCCGAGCTCAAACTCGATGGCTATACACTGAACCGTGAAGCCTTCGAGTCGCTCGTTGAACCGCTGATCAAGCGCACCCTGCGGGCGTGTAAGGCAACCCTGCGCGATGCCGGGTTGCGGGCGCCCGAACTCGATGCCGTGGTTTTGGTTGGGGGGTCGACCCGCGTGCCCAAGGTTCGCCAGATGGTCGAGAAGACCTTTGGCAAACCGCCCTTGGCCGACATCGACCCCGACAAGGTCGTCGCCTACGGGGCCGCGATTCAGGCCGATGTGCTGTCTGGCTCGCCGCGCGAGGGCATCACGCTGCTCGATGTGGTGCCGCTCAGCCTCGGGCTAGAGACCATGGGTGGGATCGTCGAAGCCATTATCCCGCGCAACGCCACCATTCCGATCAGTGCCCGCCAGGTGTTTACCAACTACTCCGAGCAGCAGACCGGGATGAAAATTCACGTCGTCCAGGGTGAGCGCGAGCTGGCCGACGATTGCCGCAGCCTGGCTCGCTTTGAACTCAAGGGCATCCCCCGGTTGCCGCCGTCGATGGCCCGGGTCGAGGTGACGTTTCAGCTCGATGCCGATGCTCTGCTCACCGTTACTGCCCGCGAGCTGATGACCGGGGTCAAGCAGACCGTCGAGGTCAAACCGACCTATGGCCTCAGCGACGAGGAGGTCGACCGCATGGTGATGGCCAGCTTGGACCACGCCGGCGATGACTTTGCCGCGCGCAACCTCGCCGAAGCCCGGGTCGAGCTCGGGCGCGTGGCCCTGGCAGTACGCACCGCGGTTGACGAGACGGGCCACCTCCCCGGGATTTTGCCCGAGGCCGAGCGCCAACAGGTGCTAGCGGCCTTGGCCAATGCCGACGAGGCCATGAAGAGTGTAGATGCAAAAGCAGTCACGGCCGCCCGCGAGGCACTCGAGGCCGTCAGTGAGCCGATGGCCCGGCGGCGAATGGAGCGGGCCCTGCATGCCGGGATGCAGGGGAAAAGCCTCCACGAAATCGAAACCACCCTGGCCGACGAGGACACCCTCGACCAAAAACGCGGGAGCCACAGCCCCGAGCAGATTGAGCAAGGAGCCTAAACCATGCCCAAGATTACATTTATCGAGCCGGACAAAACCATCACCGTCGAGGGCAAGGCCGGCGAGACGTTGCTCGAGATCGCCGAAGAACACCACGTGAAGATGGGCTCCGCCTGCGGCGGTGTATGTGCATGTTCCTCATGTCACTGCTGGATCCGCGAGGGCCTCAAAACCCTCCCTGAGATGGAAGAGTCGGAAGAGGACCGACTCGACATGGGCTTTGATGTGCGCCCCTACAGCCGCCTTGGATGCCAGGTCAAAGTGGGCACCCACGACCTCACGGTCGAGATCACCGAAGAGTCGATCACCACCTGGTACAACGAGCATCCCGACGAGCGTAAGCCTGCGAGTTAGGCCCGGCCTTCGTTAGTGGGTGTTGCGAATGCTCTCGGGGTCGAGGGCTGGGATCACGGGCCAAACGGCTTCGCCGGCAGTCATTCGCCGCACGAGGTTGGGTGTGTAAAATCGGTCCCAGGCAAGCTTGCCGGAGGTAACCCAGGTCGATTGGCCAACCGTATAGGTGCACATGTGTGCATGTGCATGGTCGCTGCCATCGACCGCTCCACCAACACTGATTGCCGCCCAGCCGCCATCGAGCAGCGGGTACAGGGCGCCTAGTGGCGACATCTCGGCGTTGTTTTGATAGATGTCGATCCGGCCAAAGCCGGCGAGAAGTAGTTGTTTGCCCGTCGGCGTGTAGTAGGCGCGGTCTGCCGTGACATAGCCGCGCTCACGCGTGTTTTCGTCGTTGGCCTGGGGTCGCCAGCGGGTGATTGTTTTCTCTGTGCATACAAATATTTCCTGGTCGTCCGGAGAAATCGCCAGGCACTCGCGTTTGGGCCAGCCCTTGATCACCAAGGTTTTGGGTTTACCCCGTCCCACGGGCATGTAGGTCACGGTTGCCTCGGGCTTGTCGCTACCGCTAACCCACACGACAAACTCACCATTGTGCGAGACCGCGGCTGCGCGGACCTCGGGTGCGGGGAATGACTCGACCGGTCGCCCCGCGTTGTCGAACACATGAACCGCCTGTTGCCGCTCGAGTGAGACCAGTAGCTTGGCGCCATTGCTCAACCGCGGCAGCAGGTCGATGGTCCCTTCGAGCGTGTGCTCGCGCCCGGTTTGGGTGTTGTAAAGCGAGATGGTACGGGTCTCTTCCCACCCGCGATCGACCACGACATGGCTGCCATCGGGCGAGAATCGTGCGCTCACCATGTTGCCCAGGTTGGGCCACGAACGCAGCACACGTTTGGATGGAACGTCGAGTAGCTCGCCGGCGCCCGAGCGGCTGACGACCGCGAGCTCGCCATTGGGCGACAGCGCCGCGACCTCGTCAAACCCCTTTAAGTCGACCTCAATCGGCGCACCGGTGTGGAGATTCCACGCATGGAATTGACGCCCCAGTTCAAACTCGAGTCGATCGGCGTGTTGCGACATCCGGGGGGAAATCGGACCGGTCGCGGCCTCGCCTGGCAGCATCTTGTGGAGTTCGTTGCCCCCGCGCCACAGCTCAGGGCGCCCATAAAGGTTGACGAGTGCAAGGGTGTTGTCGCTGGAGACTTCGAGCATGTCGTCGGGAATCAGGCTGCCGTCGCCACGCACGATCATCGCTTTCGAGGCTCCGGTTTTGAGGTCGCGAATGCGAATCCCCTCGCCGGCGGTGACCATCCACGAGCCATCGGGGGCAAACCTCGCAGTCTTTGCATAGCCACATTTTATGCGCTGGTCGGCCGAGGGGGTGCGCATTGGCGTGTCGGGCCCGTTGAACTTGTTGACGGTCGTCGTCGCCTCGGCCACCGTGCAGCGCCCGGGCAGGTGGGTTTTTTTGCGACCTGTTTGGGTGTCCCAGGTAATGACATCGCCGTGGCGATAGGCCACCAGCAGGGACCGGCCGTTGTCGACAAACCGCATCTCGAGCGGGAGGTTGAGGTCGGGGTTGGCACCGTGGTGGCGGCGCTCCTCGTACTTCCAAGTATATGCAAGTACGTGACGGCGCTTGGAGGTCCGGTTGATCACCCGAACCTTGCCATCAGAGCCGCCGATCGCCACCATGGAGCTATCGTCGGTGAGGGCGAGTGAGACCGGCCAGGAGGCCACGTCTTTGAGGATGTTGTCGTGGTAGGAGCCCGGGCCGCGGTAGACCCGGGTGATGGTTGGGGTTGTCCCTTTAAGTGTATAGGCATCGAGAACCTGGCCCCCGGCATCTCGCAACTCGACCCGGCGGTCGGTGATGGCGAGTAACTTGGTCTGGTCACCCACGCCCACCCCGGTGAAGTCACCTATCCGTCCCGATAGCTTGATTTGGCCGACGACCTCCCCAGAGTAGGCCTCGTGCAAAACCACGGTATTGCCGCGGGCGCGTAGCAGGGTATTGCCATCGCTGGCGAGGGCGATCTTAGAAGATGTCCCCTCCACCATGTACGAGAAGTCGAGTGTGGCCGGTTTACCCGGTCGCCAAAACTCAACCCGCGAGGCGGGAATTTCGAGGCTGTAATCCCGTGCCTCAAAACTGCGCACGAGCACGAGGTGCTGGCCAACCCAGGCGGCGGCTTCGGTTCGCCAGCCCTCGGCAACTTCGAGCCGCATTTGCGCCCCGCTGTGATCGGCGGCAATTCTCGCCTGCGCGCGTGCACGGTTGGCTGCGAGTGATTGGTCGCCGAGGTCGAGTAGATGGCCTAGGTGCTCGAGTTGCTGCGGGCCCGGCTTGTGCTGCGCAAATTGTGTTTGCAACGAAATTGCGGTTTGCAAGTCGCCGCGGGCTAGGGCCGCGAACACCTCGGGGCTGCGGGTCGATACAATCGCGTGTCCCTTTGGCCATGTAGGAAGTGACTCGCGACGGGCTTTGAGGTGGGCGGCGAGCTGCGGACGCTCGGTGACAACGTCCTTGGCGAGGTCGACAGCTCGATGGGCGGCCCGTATTTGACCGCTCGCTAGTAGGTCATCGAGCCAGGCATCGAGTGTTTGCGCGGTCGGTTCGAGGGCAAATACCTCGCCGAGCCTGGCACTGGCGAGGTCGATATGCCCGGCCTGCGTTGCCTCGGTCGCCAGCTCGCGCCAGCATGCCGCGGTCGCACAGGAAAGTTGCTCCGTGGTGGTGGTTTGCGTGGGTGAGACGAACGGCGGAGGCTCGGGGGACTGCGTCTGCTCTGACGTGTGCGTGTGTTTGGCGGAGCAACTGGCCAGCGTACACAGGGCTAAAACTCCGGCAAGGCGGCGCATAGGCCTGTCAACGGTTGTCCTCATCACCCGATCTAGGTTGATTGTACACCGAATTGGGGCGACATCTGTGCCCCGACAGCGCGCCTAATTGAGCAGTAGCTGGGCGTGATGCTGGCGTTTTTGGGTCGACTCGGGTTGACCTCCGGCAGCGCTCGCGGCCGAGGGGCGGCGGGGGAGTGTCAGGCAAAAAGTTGAGCCGTGGCCAGGCCGGCTTTCGGCCCACAGCTGTCCGCCCAAGGCCCATGCCAATCGCCGACTGATCGCCAGGCCGAGCCCGGTTCCCTCGTCCCCACGCACACGCGACGCCTCGACCTGGGTGAACGGCTCAAAAATAGCTTCGAGGTGGTCGATCGGAATACCCGGGCCGGTATCGCGGACGGTAAACGAGACCGAGACATCATCGCCGCGGACATTGAGTGCTATTTCTCCACCCTTACAAAATTTTCCCGCGTTGCCGAGCAGGTTAAACAAAATCTGGCGAACCCGCCGGGGGTCGGTCGTCAGCTCGCCGAGATCGGGTGCGACCGTGAGTTGAAAGCTGTTTTGATTGCGCTGGCACAGCAAGTTCGCAACCTCGCCGAGGTCGCCAGCGAGTTTTCTCGGGTTGCAGGGGCGCCATTCTAAATCCAGGCGGTCGGCATCGACACGGGTGATTTCGAGGACATCCTCGAGCAGGCGCAACAGGTGCTCAGCAGACCTGCGAACCTGTTGCAGGTCCTCGGCTACGGTCGGGGAGCTGAGGTCGTCGAGCACAAGCTCGGTGAAGCCGATGATGGCGTTGAGCGGTGTTCGCAACTCGTGGCTCATGTTGCCTAAAAACAACGACTTTGCCCGGCTCGCTGCCAAAGCGGCATCGCGGGCCTGGGCCAGCTCCTGCTGTTGATGGGCGAGGTGGTGTTCGATCGCCTTGCGGCTGGTGATGTCTGTAAATGTAGCTACAACTTGTATGAGTTCACCCGTGCCTCGCATCTGGGGCACCGCCGAAACCAACAGCCACACCCGGTCTCCCCGACTCGGACGAAAAATACCCATGGTGACGTCGCGGACTGGTTGCCGGGTTTTGACCGCCTGCATCACCGGGCGGTCCTCCCCGTGGAAGGGCTCGCCATCTTCGCGGACGATATTCCAACTCGGATCGAGTGAGGATTTGCCGGCCAGTTGGTCTGCGGTCATGTCGAGCAACTCGAGGGCCTTGGGATTGGCGAGCAGGATTTCAGATTGCGGTCCCTGGATGACGACGCCGACCGAAAGCCCTTCGATAAGCGCGGCAAACCGGCCCTCCGAATCGGCGAGGGCGAGTTGCAGCGCTCCGAGCTTATCGGCGAGCAGTGGGTCCGACGGGCTCATGATGCCGAAGCGACTGCGAGGTTGCCGAGGCGCTCGGCGACCTGACCGGGGGCGGTGATCATGGCGTCGTGGCCACTTTCGACGGTGAGGATCTCGACGCCATCCGCAACTGCTTGCTCATACATCGGTTGCAACGGGTCCGCACCGAACACAGTGAGCAAGCCCGAGCGATCGGTGCAGCGAATATAGGTGCGCGGGAGCTTGGTCGGGCCGTTGTTGAGTCGCAACGGTTCGTTGAGCGTCGCCATCGGGTGGCCCACGCGGCGATCGCCAATCCAGGCGATGTCGTCGGGGTCGACAACACCGTAGGCCTGCAGCGGCAGCGGGGGCAACAACTCGAGTTCGGCGGCTGGAGATTCGGCCATCTTGCCCAGGGTATCGCCGGTGCCCTCGGCAAATCCCCCGGTCGCGTTCTGGCCGTTTTTGGGGTAGGCGGCGTCCAGGTAAACGAGACGTGCGAGGCGTTTGGGCACCTGGTCGGCGACCCCGGTGATCACCATGCCGCCGTAGCTATGGCCGACCAAAATGACCCCATGGAGGTCTTCGTAGATAAGTGTATTGACAATATCTTTGATGTGGGTGGCAAGGTTGACCGAGGCGTCGAGCAGGTGGTTTCGTTCTCCCGCCCCGGTGAGACTCGGGGACCAAACCTCGTGGCCCGCTGCCCGCAGTCGTTGGCTCACCCGTTGCCAATACCAACCCCCAGTAAAAGCCCCATGCACCAAAACAAACTTCGCCATGGGTATGGTCTAACGGTTCTTGTGGTACGGCACCATATCTGTCTCTACAGTCATCTATAGGTTCGACTATTGGGATACTCATATTGTCCCACAATTCCACACTTAAGGTTGGGTGTGGTCAAGAAAACGGGGTCGTCATATTGGGATTGTTGGCTACCAGCCCATTAACGCCGGTAAACGATGGACCGGGGGCGCGCCATGGGACAGTGCTTCGTTGTGAAACGACGCCGGGTCAAACGCTTGTTTGCGGTCGTGGGCCCGCTTTTCGGCCTGCTCGCGCAGGCGAAACCAGGCTGTCGCGCCAACGAAGTAGGTACTGAGCTGGGTCGAACTCAGTTGCGCCCGCACCCACTTGCCGCGGGCTTCGCCCTCCTCTTGAAACGAGTCCCGGGTCATGAGTTGCAGCGCCTGCTCCTGGGTCATTGTACCTGCATGGATTTCGTGGTCCAAGATCGCGTTGGTGACTGTGCGCAGGTAAAACTTGAGTCCGTGGAGTTCGATGGCCTTGCCGCGTAGCTGCTCGTCGCGGTGGATGCGTTGCAGCCCCTTGGGCAGTTTGCCGGCGGCTTCTTGGCTCGGCGGGGCACCGCGGTAGCCGGCTTCGACCATGAGGCGCTCGGTGTACACCGCCCACCCCTCCACGAACGGGCCGTTGCCGAGGACCCGGCGCAACTTCGAGTCGTCGCGCTTGCCGTGGTAGAGCTGGACAAAGTGCCCGGGAATCGCCTCGTGAATCGAGAGGATCTCGAGCATGAAGGTGTTGTACTCGCGCAGGAACGAATCCCGCTGGTCTTTGGGCCAGGTTTTAGGCACGGGTTGGACCAGGTAAAAACTCGGCAACCCCTCGGCCTGTGGTTCGAGTGGCCCGGGGGAGGCCAACCCAGCAATTGCGTAGCCGCGGGCGTGGGGCGGCGTCCAGATGACCTTGAGGACTTCCTTGGAGTCGAGTGGGACGAGTTTGTGGTCGGCGACAAACCTGTGCAGGCGTTCGAGGTTGGCCTCGCATGCATCGCGCAAGCCATCGGCTGTGGGGTGGTCTTGCGCCAGCGCTCCTAGGACCTGCTGGACGATTTCTCGGTCGAGGGCTTCGGGGGGCATCCGCACCCGTTTGAGGAAGTCCTTGAGGGCACCTTCGCCAAAGAGCGGGTCGTACAGCTCGCGTGCCACCTCGGCCATGCGAGCGCGTACTTCTGCATGTGTCTTTCGGGCCAGCTCATGGACTTCGTCGGCAGACAGGTCGGTTTGCAGGGTGAGGGACAGTTTGTGGGCAAACGCTTCGGCGCCGAGTCGCCACTGGCCCTTGGCCCTGGGGATAAACTCGTTCTCGACCGCTGCGAGTAGGCGGTCGAGAGCTGCGAGGGCCAGCGGTGTTGCGGCCTCAATCCGGGCGCGTACCGGCGCCGGGGCAGAGCGCGTTTTCGCCGGGAGTTCCTCGGCAATTAGTGTACGTACACCTTTGAGTTGGGCGACGGCAACACGGGCCTGCGGGGCGAGGATTGCCTCGGCTGGTTGGAGGTTGGCAAGTGCCTGCTCGACCACCTTTGGAACACCCTCGAGCCGCGAGGCAACACTCTGCGCGCGGGTGGCGAGGGGGGCAAAGTCGCGGCTGATGAGGTCGTCGAGACCCGAGCCCAAAAGTCCGGCGTAGGCGTAGGGGTTGTTTTCGTAGGGTCGTTCGACGTCGGCCGAAAATCGCAGGCTTTCGAGTCGAGCCCGGAGGAGGTCGAGGTCGACCCGGCGGTCCTCGTCGAGGCTTTGGCGTTCGATGCGGTCGGCCGCCGCCAACATGCCGTCCACCCAGGTTGCCATGCGAGCCCGCCCGTCGGCGGACAGATCTGGCCAGGCACCGTCAAACCGATGATCGCCGTCGGCGGTGGCGTGGACCGGGGCAAACTCGTAGTACTCGTCGAGAAATCTAGTTGCAAGTGCATCAAATTCGGCATGGGCCGACGTGGGTTGTTCCGGCTCGGGTTGCGGCGGAGTTGTCACTTGCGATCTGTCCGTACATCCGGTGACGACCACGGCCGCCAACATTGCGAGGACCACCTGCCTGCTGAAGCTGTGCACGCCCCACCCCTAACACAGTCGTCGGGCGCTCGCTTGCCATCTCGGTCGCGGTGACGGCTACACTCGGCCGAGGAACTCGAGAATTTTTTGGTGTACGACCACTGGTTGTTCGAGGTGGAGAAAGTGCCCCGCTTTGGCGAGGCGAACAACTTCGCATTCTCCCGTAAACGTTGTTTGAGTCGGTGAGAACAGCTCACTGCCGATACATCCATCGCGCTCGCCGGTCATCAACAGGCTCGGGCTGCGAATCGGCCTCGTCGTCAGCATCGTCAGGGTTCGCACATATTCGTCAAGCGGCAGGCTTCCGGGGAGCATATGGCGGTAGTAGGCAACGGCTGCGGCCGCGGTGCCAGGCTGGCGAAATGTGTGTTTGACCGCGCGAATGGTCTCGCTAGGGGGCGTCCATCCAGGGCTCCAACGGGACCACAGACGATCGATGGTGGCAAAGTTATCGGCTGTCAGCCACCGGGTTCCACCTCCAAGTGCTTCGGGGAGTTGCAGGCGCGCCATATAGGAACTGCGACGCAACTGGGCAGGCGAAGTCAGGCCAGCCAAAAACGCGGGGAGGGGAGGGACCGCCATGGCCACCAGCGAGGCGATGCACGAGGGGGCCTGGATCGCCGCGGAGTAGGCAATGGCCGCGCCCCAGTCATGGGCGACGAGGTGCGTACGGGTAAATCCGAGGCTGTGGACGATATGCGGGATGTCCCGCCCGAGGGTGCCCAAGTCGTAGCGTCCATCCGGAGCCGGTGCACTCGGGGCATAGCCCCGCAAATACACAGCGACGGCGGTAAACCCATTTTGTGCAAGTGCAACGACCACCGGCAGCATGGAGTCGGCGTGGTCGGGAAATCCATGGAGCACGAGGACCAACGGTCCCGTACCGGCACGTAGGCCAGCAAACGTTAGCGCGGGCGTCGGTATCGTACAGGGCGTTACTTCGACGGAGGTCACCCGGGCATGATGCCCAACCGAGTCGCCAACGCAAGTCCAATATCAATGTCTATACAAATTGTTTAGGTGTACCACCAACAAGAGTGGTAACTGCCGTCCAATCGGTCGCAGTCACTTTTCGCGTGGCCGCGACGATCAGCGGCTAGACATCAAATTTTTGGAAGTCACCGATCGCAAACACCTCGCGCTCCTTGAGGTTGACGCCCTTTTGCCGGGCAAACTCAATAACCTCGTCGCGGATGGCTTCGACGTGTTCGTCTGAAGCGTTGGGATCGTGGTGAATCGTGCCGACCCGCTCGATGTCGGTAGCCTTGAGGATGGCGGCGACCCAGCGGGGATTGCCGTGGCCAAACCCGGCACACTGGCGATATTTGTTCATCGAGTATTGGCAGTCGACAGCTAGTAGGTTGGCACCCCGCAAAAATGCGGCGAGGTCGGCCGGCACCTGGACCTGCGCCTCGTAGTCAGTCAGCAACACAAAAGCTGACTCGAGGTTCATGTCGCGGTCGTACTCTTCAAACCGGTAGGCCAAGGTGACCTGCGGGTGGACACAGCGAAACGTGCGGGCAAACAGAATTTTGTCGGGGTCGAGCTGGGTGTCGCCAAACTCGATTTGCTTGAGCTCACCCTTGATGATCCGGCGGTAGATCGAGTGTTTAATCGACGTGCGTTTGTTGCTGTAAAAACAAACGACTTCGTCGGGCGAAATCTCGGGCGGGGAGACGTCGACACACGAGATGGCTTCGCGGATTTTCTCGGCTGTCACCGGAAACCGCGGGATCGAAAACTCCTGCTCGAGGGCGGCGAGTGGCCCAAATGGCAGGTTGTGGCTGTCCATGTCGACAGGGCCAAACAGGTGTTTTTTGATCGAGTTGACAAACATCAACGGGCACATCGAAAGGCCGTTGACGTGGTCGTTGTGGTAGTGCGTGAACAACAGGTTGAGGTCCTCAACCGCATCGGGACCCTGTTCGCGGATCAACCGGCTACCAAACTCATAAAATCCGGTCCCCGCGTCGACGACAATACGGGACTTGCTCGAGACCCGCGAGGACATGATTTCCCAGGATGTTGTATTACCACCGTAACGTGCGACGTCTGGACGACAGACTGTGACAGAGCCGCGAGTTCCCATTGCACGGACGATCACGATGGTCCTCCTGACGTGTAGCCGCCATGTGGCTGGCCGTGAGGGCTAAATCCCGGGCAGGCATGGCATGCTTGCATTGAGGCACGTGTATACCACAGTCCACCGCGCACAAAGGCCCGAAAGCCGGCCAGCCGACGCGCAAGCATCGCGCGCGGGATTCACATCTGCGCGTCGTTTCATGCTCTAGGAGCAGTTGTTGTGCAGGTAAAGGCCGATCCTGCACCTCGCATGCCCGCCGGACCGATGTTTTTTTTGAGATCGTGTGGCGAACAAAAACGCTCTGGCGCAGGTGCGTCGACGTTCCCGCGCGGGCTGTTTTCGTCGTGGTGATTCAATTGTCCATACACTTATCCGCCCGTCGTGGACGATTTCGGTACCCGGCGTGTTAGAAAATGGGCGATGGGCAGCGAGAAGTTATTTCATGTGCTTGTTTTAGGTGGAGCTCTGCTCGCCGGGTGTGACGGCGACGATTCGGGCACGACCACCGCCGCGACCACAACGGATGGTGGTAGCGAAACCGTGCCAACTTCCGGGGCCGATACGCAAACCGGGGAGCCGACCACCGAAGACCCAGGAACAGAGACAACAGCTTCGACCGACGCGACCGCAGGTTCACAAACCGACGCGACCGAAACGAGCGAAACCGATGGCCCATCGACGACACAGGAGAGCACGACCCAAGCGTCCGACACCGATACGCAGGGGACCGATACCCAGGGCTTGATGTGCGACGTCTGTTATCCCGAGTCGTGTTGGGTCGAGGAGTGTCCGTGCCAGGAAGACGGAATTTGTTGCTGGCTGGCCCCGTGCGACGCCGAACCGTGCCCGGCACCTTAGCCCGCCGACAGCGCTCCGAGTAAAGCTTGTAAGTGCATGTAATTGACCCGGGAGACACTCGCAGCCCATCGCTCGCAGTAGCCTGGGGATACTAGATGCATCAGCAATGAACCAGACTTCGCAGACCGAGCTAACCCCTGATGAACGTCCGCTTGTGGCCGCTATGTGGGCCTATCGTGCGGTTGCCGAAAAACGTGCTCGCGCCCGGTTTGCCCGCTTGGCCGCCAGGCTCAAGGATGTCCGCGCGCCGGCTGCCGTGGTCGAACTGGCCTGGCGAGCGGTCGACGACGAGTTTCGCCATCAGCGGTTGTGCGCCGAGTTGGCCTATCGCTTTGGCTACCAGCAAACGGGCGAAGTGCTCACCGGAGATGCCACCCAGGTTGCACAAATCGGCGATGTCGAGCGCCCTCGTCCGTTGCGGGTCTTGCACGAGTGTGTCGCGTTTTGCTGCCTCACCGAATCGATCAACGCAACTCTGCTGCACCGAAGTCTGGCCCTTGCGACAGAGCCGAGTACACGCACGGCTGTCCGCGAGATCCTGCGCGACGAAGTTCAGCACGCGCGGATCGGTTGGGGTTATTTGGCGAGTGTCAAAACCTCGCTTGGCCCACCCACAAACTGGGGCGCGGAACTCAGTCGATTGTTGCCGCGGATGTTGGCGGCGACGGTACCCACGGAATTGCGAACGCCGGTCGCCCACGAACGCAGCTCGGCCGCGCTTGTTGCCCACGGCGTGTTGCCGCGCAATGAGTTGTGGTCGCTGCTAGAAGACGCCATGCATCAGGTCGTGTTTGCCGGGCTCGAGCACTTTGGCGTGGATGTCGGCCCCGGGCGGGCATGGTTGGCACAGGCCGCGGATGAGCTCGCCGACGCCCGTGGCGCCCTGGCCGGACAGTCTGTGTAGCTACATCGGCTGCGGCGGACTACTCGGGCCCGTCCTCAGCGTCGTCACAGCCCTCGTCGATCGTGTCGAGCGGGGCACATTGGCCCGCATCCTCGCCAAACAGCTGCTCACACACGTCGTCGAGTCGATCGGCTATTGCACATGCATCGACACTGTGACCGGCCTCGCAGGCCTCGTCGATATCGTCAAACGCTTGGCACTGCCCCGCGTCATCGCCAAACGCATGCTCACAGGTGTCGTCGACCTGCTCGGCGGCGGCGCAGATTCCCTCGGGATGGCTGTCATTGTCCTCGAACTCGTCGTCGGCTTCGGCGTGGACGTCGGTGCAGCCAAACAACTCAGGAGGGGCAAACGTCGCGGTTGCCAGCAGCAAACCGCTGGCGGCGAGCAACAGAACATATTTGCGGGGCATCAGCGTTTCTCCAGCGGCAAGCCCAATGGTTGTACCGGGTTTTGCCCCCGCGGCACAATCGTGATCGCCAAGCGTTGCCTGTGGGCTGGAAAACGCTGACTAACCGTTGTCAACCGGCAAAAATGAGTAGCGCTCGGAGTACTCGAGTTGCTGGCGGGCAAAGTCATCGGGGTATTCGATCCGGACGTCGGTGATGTTGTCACCCGACATCACCGGCACCAGGCGGGGTTGGATAAACCCGCCATAGGGCGCGATCTTGAGTTGTTTGTAGCGCTCGAGCACCTCGGCGTGGAGTTTTTGCTCGACCTTGACCCCGTAGGTTTCGATGAGTTCCTTGCCAGCTGCAAAATCGCCGGTCGACTTGATCCGTTGCAGTTCGCGGAGCAACTGGCCAAACAGCTCGCGCAGTTTGTTGTAGTCGTTGATCTTGAAGTAGGTCTTGCCGCCGCGTTCGATCCGTTCGATGACCTTGTCGGCCTTGCCCTTTTCGTAGGCCCACAGGGCGACCAGCTGGCGGTTGCGCATGTGGGCTTCTTCGATGTCTTCGCCGAGTTCTAGGCGGGCGAGTTGGACCAGTAGGCCGTTGCGGATGTAGCCGTCGTAGGCTGCTTTGCCGACATCGAGCGAGGGCATAAGCCCGAGTTCGACGAGTTTTGGGTCCATCATAAAGTACAGCGCCACGAGGTCGGCCCGGCCTTCTTCGAGGGCCGAGGCGTAGCTCTTGAGCGTCTCCTTCGGGGTTTTGACCCCGGGCATCAACTTGCCGGATGCATGGCCAATAACTTCATGCATATCCACCTTTAGTTTCGACGCCAGCCCGGCGTGGGCCTTGGCGAGGGCGATTTCCTCGGGCGACGAGGCAAACTCCTCGAGCACGCCGGAGTGTTTACGCGACTCCTCGTAGGCGGCCACGATGTTGCCTAGGTTGACCGACTTCGACCCGTGCTGTTGGCGAATCCAGTTGGCGTTGGGCAGGTTGATGCCGATCGGGGTGCTCGGGGCGGCATCGCCAGACTCGACCACAACCGTGATGACCTTGGCGGTAATCCCCACGACATTTTGCTTCTTGTGCGCAGCTTCGATCGAGGAGTTGTCCTCAAACCACTGGGCCTGGCTGCCGATCGTGGCGATCCGTTTGCTGGCCTCCTGGTCGCGAAACGAGACAACCGACTCAAACGTCCCGCGAAACCCCATGGGGTCGTTGTAGACCTCGATAAACCCGTTGACGACGTCGGTCTCGGACTTGGTGTCCTTGACCCAGGCGATCGAGTAGTCGTCGAAGGTTTTGAGGTCGCCGGTTTGATAATATTGTACCAGCAACGAAAGTGCTTGCTTTTGCTCGGGGGTCTCGGCGACCTCGACCGCTTTTTCCAACCACTTGATGATTTGTTTGATCGCCGGGCCGTACATGCCATCGGCCTTCCACACCTTCTCGACCAGCTTGCCATCTTGCTTCACGAGCTTGGAGTTGAGCCCGTGCGAGACCGGGGTCGGGCCGTCGTTTTTGCTGCGCTCGGCATAAAATGCCTCGACTTCTGCTTCGCTCACGCCCTCGTAAAAGTTGACGGCGGAGGTCTTAACCTTGTCGACCCCGGCAGCCCGGTTGACGCGCTTGGGGTCGATCGTCGGGTCAAACAAGATAGGTTCCAGCCGCGTTGCGAGGGCCTCGGGCGTTTCGCCCTCGCGCAGTGGCAGCAGGGTTTTGTCGCACCCGGTGACCGCAGCTTTGAAAAACTCCTTGGAGAACTCGGGTTTGAACTTGTTGCCGGAGTAGTCGTGGTGGATCCCCCGGGCAAACCACACCTGTTTGGTGTAGGTGACAAAGTGCTTGTAGTCGGGGGCCTCGCGATCGCCTTTGTAGCTGCGCCAAATAGCCTCTAGGGTTTTGCGAATCGTGAGGTTGTGACGGTATTTTTGGTCGTAGATGATGTCGCGACCGGCGAGCGCTGCCTCGTAGAGGTAGTACAGGAGCTGCTTTTTTTTCAGGTCGAGTTGTTCAAACCCGGGCACGCGGTAGCGCAGGATCTGATTGTCGGCGAACTGCTCGGTCTGGTAGGCGAAGTTTTGGTCGTCGGCTGGCGGCGTGGCCTTGGGCGGGGTTTTTTCGGCGGGTTTGTCTGCAGGTGGGTCAGACGGTGCGGGTTTGCCCGACGGCGGTTGGCCGCAGGCGAGCGCGAGAGAAAGGACTGCCAAGGGAACGAGGCGCGCGAACACGGGCACATGGTACGCCTAAGCGCTCGTGCCGTGCATCGTCGTCGCAACCGGGTGAGCGCGTGTCGCCTCACGTCGAACCCGCGCGACAACTCGCTCGCGCTGTGGAAATCATCCCGCATGGATCCGCAAACCTCGTTGCCCACCGCCCGTCGGGTTGTCGTCAAACTCGGGACGGCGGTGGTGACCCGCGAGGGCGAGAGCCTTGCGCTGGGTCGGTTGTGCAGCCTGATCGAAAGTATGGCGAGGATGCAGCTCGCCGGCCGGCAGATCATTTTGATTTCGTCGGGCGCGGTGAGCATGGGGCAGCAAGTCCTCGGGCTGCCGGAACGTCCGCGATCGTTGGGTATGCGCCAGGCCTGCGCTGCGGTGGGTCAGGGCCAACTGCATTCGTTGTACACACAGGCATTTTCGCAGTTCGGGGTCAAGGTCGCCCAGGTGTTGCTGACCCAGGAGGACCTCAACAACCGCGACCGTTTGCTGTGTTTGCGGACCACGCTGTTGCGGCTGATCGAACTCAACGTGGTGCCGATTCTCAACGAAAATGACAGTGTCAGCGTGCGCGAGCTCATCGAGGTACCTGCGTTTGACGGAGGAAACCTGGCATTTGGCGACAACGACGGGCTTTCGGCACGGGTGGCGATTGGGGTCGACGCCGAACTTTTGGTGCTGCTGACCGATGTTGACGGGGTCTATACCGCCAACCCCAACACCGACCCGGATGCCCGACGGATCGCCGTGATCGACGACTTAGGTGCACATACACTTGGTCTCGCGAGTGGGCAGTCGAAGACTGGCACCGGCGGCATGCTCAGTAAACTGCGAGCCGCCCAGGAAGCGACCCAGGCCGGGATCTCGGTGCTGATAGGCTCGGGTCACCAGCCCGGTGTGCTCGACCAAATTTTCACCGGCGAACCACCGGGAACATTTGTACCTGCAACCCGTCGTCGCCAGGCCCACCGCCAGGCGATCGTCACCCCCCAGCCCGCGGGGGCACTGGTGGTCAACGCCGGCGGTTTGCGGGCGTTGGCAACTGCCAAGGCATCGCTGCTACCGGTGGGCATCGAGCGGGTCGAGGGGCATTTTGGTGCGGGTGATGTCGTCGAGATCCGGGATGCCAGCGGGCGGGTACACGGGCGCGGGCTTGTCAACTACGACGATGTCTCGTGCCGGGCGATCGCCGGGCGGCAAAGCTCGGAGATCGCCGAGGTCCTCGGTTGGCGTGGCTACAGCACGGTGATCGGTCGGGACAACCTGGTGATGAGCCAGTGCTAGCGCGGAGTTGTTGCCCATACAATTTGATTTGGGTCACGCCCACGATGTAGGCCGCATATCCGGGCCCGCGGATGTTCTCACAGAAGGACTTGGTAGCGGACACGCGAGACCGCGACAAAACCATAGGTCGCTAGGCAGTGTTCGCGGGGGCCGTTTCGCGTTATCTTGGGTTATGGCGAGTCCCGACGTCGTCGACAACATCCGTGAGATTGCCCGGGCTGCGCGCGCGGCCGGCCAAACCTATACCCAGCTGCCGGCCGAGCAACGGGCGGGCGTGCTTGTGGCCTGGGCCGAGGCCCTGGAAAACGCGGAGGTTCGCGCCAAAATATTAGATGCAAATACACAGGATGTCAGCGCGGCCCGGGCGGCGCTCGCCCGCGGCGAACTCGACGAAGCCCGCGTGCGGCGGTTGGTGCTGACGCCAGCGAAGCTCGACAGTTTGTGTGACGGTTTGCGCCAACTCGCTGCCAGTCCCGACCTGCTCGCTCGGCCAGATCTGATGCGCGACCTCGACGACGGGTTGGAGCTCGTGCGGCAACCCTGTCCCCTCGGGTGTTTGGCGATTGTGTTTGAGGCCCGGCCCGATGCCGTGGTCCAGATTGCCGGGCTGGCGTTTAAGACTGCCAACGGGCTGTTGCTCAAGGGTGGCAAGGAGGCGCTGGCGTCCAACCGTGCCCTGACCGCGGTGTTGCACCGGGTGCTGCGCGAGCACGCGGTTCCGACCGCCGGGATTGCCCTGCTCGAGCAGCGCGAGGAGATCGCCGCGATGCTGTCGTGCGACGGCGATATCGACCTCGTGATTGCCCGTGGCTCGGGGGCGTTTGTCCATTACATCCAGCAAAATACAGCGATACCGGTGATGGGACACGCCGAGGGGCTGTGCCACATGTATCTACATGGAAGCTACGACCCGGAGGCGGCCGCCCGGATGGTCGTGGATGCCAAGTGCAGTTATCCCGCTGCATGTAACGCAATCGAGACCCTGTTGTGGAGCCCGGGTGCCGAGCAGGCCGTCCTTGCCAGTTTAGCCGCCCTGCGCGGGCAGGAGGTCGAGCTTCGCGGGTGCCCCGAGACCCGTGAGTTGTTCGCGCAGGTGGGCGTGGCGAGTGAGCAGGATTGGTCGACCGAGTACGGGAGCTTTGTCCTGGCGGTACGCCGTGTCGACAACCTCGATGCCGCCTTGGCCCATATCTCACGGTTTGGTTCGCGCCACACCGAGGCCATTATCACCACCGAGGCCACGGCGGCTGAGCGGTTTTTGGCCGAAGTCGATGCCGCCTGTGTGTTTCACAATGCAAGTACACGGTTTGCCGACGGGTATCGCTTTGGACTCGGTGCCGAGGTTGGGATCAGCACCGGAAAACTGCACGCACGCGGCCCCGTTGGGGTTGAGGGGCTGTTGACCTACCGCTGGCTGTTGCGTGGGCGTGGCCACGTGTCGACCGATTATGGCCCCGGCAAACGCAAGTTTCTCCACCGTACCCGCACCCCCTAGGACGGGGTGAGCTGCCGCGCTTCGATGTACAATAATTGTTGATACATATTTCTCAATTTACATGTATCAACATCAAATTGACGCCGGTGCGCACGGACGAGCGTGGGCGATTGTACCCGTAGTTGGGGATCTCTACCCCCGCTTGAGCGTTGTTGCTCCCGGCTGATAGTCCGGCTTTTTCGCGGTTACGGCCTTTCTCGCGCACGCCAAAATATCAAGCCATCGGCGCTAGTTAGCGGGGCGTTGGGTGGGTTCGTCTGAGACGGTGTAGCACTGTGGAACATGTCTGTACCGTCAGGTAGAGCTAAAAAAGACGCGTGGAGTGAGGTTACCAGACCCCTTGCTGTCGAGACGTTGGCCACTTTGCTCCGTGTATAGCTGCTACTATCCCCTTGTTCCTGGACGATAGGACAGGTTTCAATGTTTGAGCACATGCCTAGGGTCAAGTATCTGGTTGTCGTTTCCCTGCTGGCTTCGGCTGGATGCCGCACCAGCATGAACATTGTTGAGACCGATACTGAGGCCGAGACCACAACCGAAGACCCAACGACCACAACCGCCGGCGAAACGACCGTCGGGCCGACCACCAGTGACCCGGCGCAGACCGAGACCGACAGCGAGACCACTAGCGAAACCGACACAGAGACCGAGACGGAGACTCTGACAGACACCGACAGCGAGACGGAAACCGAGACCGAGACCGACAGCGAGACCACCGGAGGTCCGGTTTGCGGCGACGGTGTGATCGACCCGGAGGAAGTCTGTGACGATGGCAACCAGATGGACGGGGATGGTTGTAGTAGCAACTGCCAGGAGGCCGACTGCCTTGTGCCGGTGACCCACGCGACCATCGCCGACGGAATCGCCGACGACACCTGTGAGTCGGTGTTTATCCTGACGGGTGTCTACCAGGAAAACCTCGAGATTCCCCGCGACGTTTCCCTCATTCGCGTGGGCGACGAGCCTGGCTATATTTCAGGGTTTGGCGACGATAGTGTAATCCACATACTTTCGGGTACACAGGTCACGATTGCCGGGATGATCGTGACCGGCGGTGAGTCGAGCCAGGGTGCCGGCATCCACAACATGGGAGACCTCGTCCTCGACAACGCCGCGGTTGAAGCCAACCTCGCAAGCGGCGACGGAGCCTGTGGTGGCGGTGTCTATGTTGGCGTCAACGGGACCTTGCTGATGAAGCAGTCCCATATTCGCCAAAACACAACTCGTAACAATGGACTGACGAGTTATGTCCGCGGCGGCGGGGCCTGTATCGAAGATGGGTCGCTGACCCTGACACTCGGCAGCAGCGTGTCGGAAAATGTCCTCGAGTTGTCGGGCACCAGCAACACACAAACCCTCGGCGGAGGTGTGTATGCCAGCGGGGCGACAGTCTCGATTCTCGACGACAGCTTTGTCTCGGACAACAAGCTAGAGCTGATTGAAAACCAAGAGTCGGGCCGTGGCGTGGGTGGTGGATTGGCCCTGTTCAACTCGCTGCTCGAAGTTCCCGACGGCGGCGAAATTGTCAACAACCGGGTGATCGGCAGCGGCGGGCCAACGACCTACGAGCTCGGTGGCGGTGGGGTGTCGCTCGATGGCTCGACCATGATTATGGAGGGCGGCCTGTTGTCGCAAAACCAGATCCTCGGCGAAACCGACGAGTCGGTTGTTGTGCGTGGGGCAGGGCTCTTGCTCGAGAACAAGTCGGCAGCGGTCATGCGCGGGGTGTCGGTGACCGACAACATCGGTATGGCCGAGACCACCGGCTCACAGATCGGGGTGGCCTATAGCCAGGCCGATGGCGGGGCTGCGGCCCTGTATGCGTTCAATGGCGACGACAATGTTGCCGCCGAGTTTGTTGACTGTACAATTTCTGGCAACCGGACCGCGGCATACGGTGAGGTCCCCGGGTTTACGGGCGATGCCGACGGAGGAGCCTTTGCCGTGCATGCGATGGCTGGCGAAGCAGTGGCCACCCTCAACATGACGCGGTCACTGGCGTTCGACAATGAGTGTGCTGCCGACGGTGTCGTGCGCGGCGGGATGGCGTCGGCGCGGGCGAGTTCAAGTTCGGCCGAGGTCCACGTCAACGTCATCAACTCGACGATCAGCGAAAACCGTTGTGATGGCAGCAGCGGGCTTGGTGGCAACGGTGGCGGGTTTTTTGTGGCGACCGGCAACGGCCAGTCGCGGGTCTACTTCAACGTCAGCAGCGCGACCATGACAGGCAACCTCGCGCTTGGTGATGCAACAAGTGGCGGTGCTGTCTACCTCGATCGCAGCGGCGCGTTTACCCAGGTGATTTCGAACGTGCAAAACACCATCATCACCGACAACGACGCCGGCATTGGCCCCGACTGCTACACCGAGAGCACCAACCTCGTGTCCAAGGGTTACAACCTGGTTTCCTCGGATGCCAACTGTTCGATTTCGGGTGACCAGACGGGCAACATACTCAACGTCAAGGGCAAGCTCGAACTCCTGCTCAACAACGGGGGGCCGACCCTCACCCACGGCCTGTTGCCCGATAGCCCGGCTATCGACGCCGGCGATCCCGAGGGGTGCTTTGACCACAATCTCGACCTGCTCGAGGTCGATCAGCGCGGCTATCCTCGGGTTGAGGGGCTCTCCTGCGATATGGGAGCGGTCGAGCAGGAGTAGCGTGAGCCCCCTCGGAGGCGTGCACGGGGCAAATGCTTGCGTTTGCCTGGCAAGTCGGTATACCCCGCCGTCATGACGTCTGCGCAGCCGACTTGGGGAGTAACCTGGTATCGCCACACCTACGCCCTACTGTGTGTGGGAAGCATTGTCTTTGCCGGGTGTACCGGTGACCGCGGTCGGACGTTTGGCGACGCCAAGGAGCAGACGCCCCAGGCGAGCCAGGCCCGCGCCCAGCAGCAGGTTCAGGCCCAGGCGAAAGCATTGCCCAAACCAGTCAAAAAACCGGGGCATCTCGGGGCCAAGCCAGCCGTCGACCTCCCGGCTGAGCCGGTCAACATCCGCTACCCGGCACCATTTGATGGTACACCGATCTCGACCAAAGTCACCGATTCCGGTCTCAAGATCGAGGACATTGTCGCGGGCACAGGTGCCGTCGCGGGCAACGGTAGCGAGGTCAAGGTGCATTACACCGGTTACCTCACCAACGGCGCCGTGTTCGATAGCTCGATTCCCCGCAATCGGCCGTTTACCGTCAAACTCGGGCAGGGGCGTGTCATCAAGGGGTGGGACGAGGGCTTGCAGGGAATGCGCGCCGGGGGCAAACGCCGGCTGACGATTCCGGCGGCGCTGGCCTACGGCGAGCGGGGCAAGGGCAAGATCCCCGCCAACGCGACGCTTGTATTTACAATCGATATGGTCGGCATCGCAGCGCCGCTACCCGACCCGCAGCCGCTGACGATCTTTGAGGGTACACCGATTTCGACCGACAAGCGGGCCAACGGGCTCGAGCTTATCGACTTTAAGCTCGGGACTGGTGCTGTTGCCAACAAGGGCGACACCGTGCAGGTGCACTACCACGGCACGCTCACGGCCGATGGCACCGAGTTTGATAGCTCCTACAAACGCAAGCGGCCGATCGAGTTTCGCCTGGGCGTTGGCCGGGTGATCAAGGGCTGGGACGAGGGCTTGGTAGGCATGCGCGTGGGTGGGGTGCGAACCCTCAAGATTCCCGCAGCCCTCGGCTATGGCGAGCGTGCCCGCGGCAAGATTCCGGCCAATGCCGACCTGACGTTTAATGTCGAGTTGATGTCTGTGACCCCGGGGGACAACCACTAACCCCGGTTTTGCGAGACAACGGCTACAGCCTGGACCGCGAGTGAGTGTATGAGCAAACAGTTTATCAAGCTGCCGCTGGTTGCCCTGTTGGTGTGTGCCTGCCGTGGTCCGGCAGTTGAGTCTGAGGCCGCCCAGGCCGATGCTGCGCAACCTGTTGTCGCGCCGGCGCCGGCCGAGCCAAGCCAAGCTCCTGCGCTCGCGAAAACCGCTGAGAAGCCTGCCGAGGAACCGGCCAAGCCCGCACCATCGGCCGAGCCTCCGACCCCACCGGCACCCGACGGGACGCCTGCCCAGCCGTGCAAAACAGCCCCGGCGAACATGGCCTGTATCCCCGCCGGTCCGTTTATTCGCGGGATTGACGAGGGCCCAGAAAATGCCGCTCCACAGGCCAGCGTGTGGCTACAAACATTTTACATGGACATACAAGAAGTTACGTTTGCGGAGTACCAAGCCTGTGTCAAGCGTCGCGAATGTCCAAAGTCGGGGCCGCAGTACCTCGACTTTAGCCGGCCCGAACAGCCCATCAACGGGGTGAGTTGGTTCGACGCCGATACCTACTGCAAGGCCCACGGCAAACACTTGCCGACCGAGGCGCAGTGGGAAAAAGCTGCCCGCGGTCCCGACGGCGACCCGTACCCCTGGGGAGATGCCCCGGCTACCTGCGAGCGGGCGATTATCAAGGGGGAGTCCGAGGGCCGTGGTTGTGGCCTGCTCAAGAAGGGTAGCAAGCCGGAAACCGGCCGTGTGTGGCCCGTCGGCTCGCGCCCACCCGGGCACTACGGGCTGCATGATATGGCCGGCAACTCCTATGAGTGGGTCGCCGACTGGTACGCCCCGAGTTACGAAGCCTGCGGCGAAGCCTGTGCCGGTGTCGACCCCAAGGGCCCGTGCGATGGGGCAGAAACCTGCCCGGGCTACCGCCGAAAGGGTGTGCGAGGCGGTTCGTGGTACTGGCCCGCCGACCGTGCCTACGGCTATCACCGCCGCGCCCATGTGCCGCGCAACGAACCGTTTCACCACTTTGGGTTTCGCTGTGCGGCCTCGCTTGAAGAGGCTGCAGCGTTGGCCGCAGCTGGGCCCACGGCCGAGGGCCAAGCGGCGCCCGAGTAGCCCTCGTTGTCGATCCGGTGCACGGCTTTCGCCTCCATCAGGTTTTTGGTCCACCGGATTCGCCAGCTGTCGCGGACCCGCATCTAGACGATCATCCGCCGGTCAGCTGTATCGGTCAGATTTGCCGGAGTGTCGGGTGGGGGCATTCGCTGGCCCCGACCGAGACCAAGAACGCAACGCGCCGGCAAAAATGTCGCTGGCGACAGTTGGTCTGACCGGTGAGCACGTACGTGGTAGCGTTCATGGGATGTCCCTTTGGTCATGCATCGGCATGGTTGCGACCCTAGTCGTCGATCCTTCGACGCTGGCCCAGTTACCAGCGCCGGCCGAGCCGATCGTTGGCGGGGAGCCGGTCGCGGCCGGTGAGTGGACGGCGGTGGTGGCCCTCGATATCGGCGGGAGTACTTGTACTGGCACCTACATTGGAGAGCGTGTGGTGCTCACGGCTGCCCACTGTATTCCAAAAAGCTACTCGCCAACGGCGATCTTTGTCAAATTTGGGCAAAACGCCAAGATGGCCGAGCAAACCATTTTGAGTGAGAATTTTGCCATTCACCCCGATTATTGCAGCGACCTCTCGCAGTGCTCTGAGGACATCTTTGATTTTGCCGCGGTGGTGCTGAAGACCGAGCCCGTAGGGGTTGAGCCCATCCAGGTGTTGGCGACCCAGGCCGAGTGGGATGAGAGCGTGGGTTTTGATGCGCCTACAACAATTTTGGGATTCGGTATCGATGGCGATGGCAACCTCGGAATCTTGCAACGAGCGGAAACCACAATTAGCCGGTTTAGTCTCACTGGACGGGAGTTTCGTGCCGGCGGCGATGGGGTCGATGCCTGTATTGGCGACTCTGGCGGCCCGGCACTGGTCCAGCTAAGCGACGGTAGCTATCGGCTTGCAGGGGTCGCTTCGCGTGGACTCGAGTGTGGAAAGGGCGGGTTTTATGGGGTGCCGGAGCCAGCGTTTTGCTGGCTGGCAGATGAGACAGGTCTCGACCTCGCCCGCGACACCTGTGGTCCCTGTGGCTGCCTCGATACCGACCCTACCCGCAACGAGGGCTGCCAGATCGGCCCTACACAACTGTGGTGGAGCTGGCTGCCACTCGCACTGCTAGGGTTGCAACTTGGGCGACGGCGAAAGTGAATATGCAAGTATCTTACATGCCGGGCTAGGCGAGGGACGCTTGCTGCTCGCCCGACGCCGGGATTTTATTGAGGGCGTTGATCAGCGCATTGATGTGGATGGGCTTGCTGATGTAGTCGTTCATTCCCACCTCAAAGCAGGCGTTGCGATCGGCCTCCATGGCATTGGCGGTGGTGGCAATGATGTAAGGTTGGGCCTCGGCGGGGAGTCGTCGGCGAATTTCGGTGGTTGCCTCGATGCCATCCATGCGGGGCATTTGCATATCCATTAAAATCACATCGTAGTGTTCGCGCTCGACCGCCGCGAGGGCTTCGATCCCATCGCGGGCGAGCGCGGGATCGTAGCCGAGGTTGCGCAGGGTTGCCATGGTGACGCGTTGATTGACGATATGGTCCTCGACCAACAAAATCCGGTGGGGGTGGCGGCGGGCAAACGTGGCGTCGAACTGCGGCCGGGTGTGTGGGCTCGACGAGGTTTCGTCGCGTTTGTTCTTGCCGGTGGCGAGTAGCAACAGGTGAAACAGATCGTCGGGTTTCAGCGGTTTGGTCAGGGGCTCGACGCGGTCAAGCGTGCGCGCGCGTTCGCGGATGTCGTAGTCGGTGGGGCCGGTCAACAACACAACCGGGGGTTGGACTCCGTGAATCCGCGAGCGGATGCGTTGAATCAGCTCTAATCCGTCCATGTCGGTGAGGTTGTCGGCAATAATACATGCATCTACATCGCCCTCACGGGCCAGTGCTCGCAGGGCGAGGTTGCCAGATGTACAGACATGGCTATTGGCGCCCCAACGACCTGTAAGATCGGCCAGGTACATCGACAGCGACTGGTGACTATTGACGATCAGGAGTTTGCTGTGCTCGAGCCGGGTGTCGCGGGGTGCCTGGGTTTCGGCAGCCTCCGCCACGATCTCGAAATAGAACACCGAGCCCGAGCCCAACTCACTTTCGACCCAGATCCGGCCACCCATCATCTGCGACAGGCGTTTGGAGATGGCTAGGCCAAGACCTGTGCCACCGTACTTGCGTGTGGTCGACGGGTCGAGCTGGGTGAAGCTCTTAAACAGGTTGCTGACGCGGGAACTCGGGATCCCGACCCCGGTATCCCGCACCGAAAACTGGATGCGGTGGCGCCCTCCTTTGGCGTTGGCATCGACACCGATAATGATCTCGCCGGAGTCCGTAAATTTGAGTGCATTACCAACTAAATTGACGAGGATCTGGCGCAGCCGGGTAACGTCCCCAACAATCACGCTGGGGACTGTCTCGGTGAAGGTGTAGAACATCTCGATCCGGTGGTCGCTACTTTTGGCGGCAAACAGGTCGAGGACATCTTCGACACAGCTGCTGAGCGAGAACGGGATGGCCTCGAGTTGGAGCTTGCCGGACTCAATTTTGGAGAAGTCGAGGATGTCGTTGATGATCACCAGCAGGTCCTGGCCACTGCTGCGGATGGTTTCGACAAAGCTGCGTTGGTCGCGGTTGAGTTTGGTGTCGAGCAGGAGGTTCGTCATGCCGATGACGGCGTTCATCGGGGTCCTCACCTCGTGGGACATATTCGCTAAAAAAGTACTCTTGGCCCGGCTTGCAGCCTCAGCGGCATCACGGGCTTCGGTTAGTTGAAACTGGAACTGCTTTTGTTCTGTGATGTCTCGAAGGACAGCAATGCTGACAGGCTCGGAGGCGTCATCGTGGGCCTGGCGGGGATGGTTGGTGACCGCCAGCACCACGCCGTTGTCGTTGCGGACATCAATGGTTTGCGGCTGGTCGGTGGCAACGAGGTCGAGTAGGGCTTCGCGGTTATCCTCGTGGACGTACTCGATGAGGTGGGTGCCGGCCGGGTCAGGGTTTGCAAATAGCTCGCGCGCCGCGTGGTTGGCGTCGATGATTTTTCCCTGGCGGTGAAACACAACCGCCTCACTCAGGTGGCGTGCCGCCATGCCGAACCGAGATGCCACCTCGAGGGCGACATCCCGTTCGAGTGAGGTGTTGGCCAACTGCTGTTGTATCCCGCGAAGATATGGGTGTATGGCCAACAACCACCCGAGCAGGCCGACCACCAGGAGGCTGCCACCGACGATGGCCGCGGTCGCCATTGATGCCACCAAGGCGGTGACGAGTGACCCGGTTGCGATGAACACGACCAGCAGCGTGCCGATCACACGGGCGTGCGTTCGATGCGAGGATAGCGAATGAGGTGTGTCAGCACTGGGCATCGCGAACGCTCAGCCAGGGGAGGTACGACAAGCAACCATAGTGTACAGGTCCATAGGATTGCCTGCAATCAGTGTTCAGGCGAGTGCCGCGGGTGCTCGGTTTCATTGCAGCTGCATGTTGTTGGCTGGGGGGCTCGACGGGTGCAGGTGTGGTCGCGGCCGGTGGCTGTGCGGGGGCGGGGGCCTCGTTGGCCGGACGTTCGCAGGAAATACTTGTAACAGCACAAAAAGCCGTGCAGATCGCCTGGGCGACCGCACGGTTTAAAAGTCGTGGTCTCGTCGGATCGAGCCGGTGTACCGACCTACTGCGCATCAGGCAGCAACTCTACCACCAGCCGATGTGCTCGCGGCTAGAGCTCGACAATGCTGTTGCGCCCGCGGAAGCGGTCGGCGCGAAACGGCGGGGTCGGCAGGCCAGCCGGGACCACGCCCCAGCCCGTGTACTCACCCAAGTTTGGATCGGGTTCGTAGCCTTCGAGCGAGGTCAGGAGGTCCAGCAGCGACGAGTCGCGCACGCGCAGGAGCCGGGTTTTGGGCACCATGCCGATGAACTGCTCACCCTTGGGATGTTTGGCCGGGCCGACGATGCGAAACGAGCCGAACACCTCAACGCCTTCCTCCATCAAGTAATAGAGGTGGACAGTGTCGGAAAAGTTAATGGTGCGGACGTGGGGGATAAACTGGGGGTTTCCCTTGCGCTTGGCATAGGCGCTGCGGGCAATGAACCCAAATTCCTCGACTAGTGTACGGGTCGCGTCGAGATTCTCCTTGGTCGGAGACATGCGGTACAGCCACTGTTTGGACATCAGTCACTCCTCGGGGTCGCCGAATTTGGCGCCGGTCAGGCCACCAAACACGATCTTTACGGGGTTTGCAAATTGGCGGCCATGCTGTGCCGCGGTGGTCGAAAATATTTGGGGGATAACAAGCGGTTATAAAAAAAGTGGACGACGCAGTTGCATCCTGTGGCACACGCGGTAAAAGTCCGCCTCGCATTTTGGCGATATTGTCGCAGGCAAAGCGTTGGACGTGTCGCCAGCACCCTTGGGAAAAGTTGTAGCGGCAACCGATCGCCGCCTCAACGGCGCCTGCGACCGCGCGACTGGCGGGGGATCAGCGGCTTGGCAACCGTCAGCGGTGCGAGCTCCAAACGCCCGTGTTGATCGGTGATGGCCTCGACCAGGGCAACCGCGACAGAGCCCAGGTGGGGGCCCGTCGACAGGGCTTGCTCACCCTGTTTGGTTGTGCATACACAGGAGCTGACATAGATGTGCCCCGGTCGTTCACGGGCATAGGTGGTCGCGACCACGTGCAGATGGCGATCGATCGGCGCTTCGCGCCAGCGGACCCAAACCGTTTGATGACCGCCATCTTCGGCTTCGACCACAGCCCGCGGGCGTCGGCGTAGGCGGTTGTAGAGCACCCGAGCACGCCCGTCTTCGGGGTCGCGCGCCAGCAGTGCGGCGAGCATGGCCTCGGCCTTGTCGAGGTGACCCTGTTGAATATACACACGAGCCAGGGTCGGACTCATCAGCGCGGTCATCGGCCTACCTCAGGATCCCCACGCAGCGGCCCGGCGACGATCGCAGCCATGGCAGTGGGTGTCAGCAACTCGGCAGCTGCCGAGATATCTGCGGCGATTTGCTCGCGCAGGGCAGCGGGACCGGAAAATGCCTGTTCATCACGCAGCCGGGCGACAAACGCGACCTCGACGGTTTGCCCGTAAAGCGCCTCGCCAAAGTCCTCGGCGATAGCGTGGACTTCGAGTTTGGGCCGGGGCGACTGCACAAACGTCGGGTGTGTGCCGAGGTTGGCGACCGCGGGATAGGTCTGGTGCCGGGTGCCGTCGAACAGCTGCAAAAAGACCGCGTAGACGCCATGTCGCGGGGCCACATGGCCTTTTGGGACCTCGACATTGGCGGTCCGAAATCCGAGTTTTTGCCCGCGTCCATGGCCGTGGACGACAACGCCTGCGACCGCAAACCACCGCCCGAGCATCTCCCGTGCGACCTGCATGTCGCCGGCGGCAACGGCCTTGCGGATCTGCGAACTTCCGAGTTTGCAGCCATCGGCGGCGCCCGGGAGCGGGACTTCGTCGGCCACCACGACCCGGATATTTGCCGGTGCAAGTAATTGGCGTAGTTCGCCAAGCCCCCCGGCTCGGTCGGCACCAAACCGGAAGTCGGGCCCCACCACGACAACCACGGGCGCGAGCCCGTCGATCAAGAACTGTTGGACGAAGGCGGCGGGCGAGAGCGAGGCGACGTCGCGGTCAAACGGCAGCAGTACGAGCGCGTCGAGCCCAATCTGTGTGCATACACGAATGCGCTGGTCGGGCGATTGCAACATCGCCGGGGCCCGCTCGGGCGCGAGCACCTGCGCGGGATGGGGCTCAAACGTGACCAGGGCGACCCGGGGGGCCTGGTCGGCGGCGCACTGCATCAACGCGCGGTGGCCCAGGTGAAGCCCGTCAAACGCACCGATACAGGCGGCACTGTTTGGTGGGAGACGACTGGCGCTGCGGAGGATTTGCATCGAAGCGGGCGGACGGTAACAGCCCCGGGCCGCGTGCGCACCCGCGGCGAGGTGACCTGACTATCGCGTGTCTGGCGGGCAAAGATCGGTGAGTGCGGCCCGCCAGGCCCGGTTGTAGATAGCCTCGTAGGCATCGACGGCCCCGGCGTGTGCCAACTCGCGCTCCCGTGCCTCCTCGTCGGACTTGGGCGTGTAGGCCCCCTGGCGGCGCAGCTCTTGGTAGACCATCCGCGTCCAAAATGTGAGGCCGCCAGTCGGCTCATGCAGCGCCGGCTCGTCGTGGGCGAGGTCGGCGAGGGACATCTGATCGGGGATCGGTCGGCCGGCGAGCTTGAGCGAGTAGGAGAGGAACACGCGAAAGCCCATGTCTTCGAACGTGTGGGTGGCGGGCAGGCGGAACATCCGGATCAGCAGGTCCTGCAAGTCTTGCCCCCGCAGCGCCGCCGGCAAGCCCAAGACCCGGAGTTTTTCGGGGTTGCGGTTGCTCGCCACCGTCAGCTCAACCCGGTCTTCAGATGCCAGCAGGGTGTCGGCGTAAAACCGAATAAAGGTCGTCCGGACCCAGTGTTCGGTGACCTCGGTGGGGACCGCTAGCAGGGGGGGCAACGGCTCGGTTTCGATGGCGGACACGTGGCGCGCACACTAGCACGCCGACTGCTCGGCAAGATCGCAAGCTCGAGGCGTGACGTGGCCGGTGGATTTCGTGGGATACTCGCCACCGAGACATGGGATTGCGACTTCGACATACGGTTATTTTGCCTGCCTTGGTCAGCGTGCTGTGCACTGGGCTGTCGGCCTGCGGCGAGAACAAGCGCGAGCTTTATATGCAGGGGATGAAGCTCGAAGGTGAGGCCGAGCGCGGGGTTTGCAAGCTGATCTACGACAGCGAGGTCCAGGCCCATGTCCTCGACGGCGGCCAGGTGCTCGCCTGCCTCAAACAGACTGAAGAGGCGCTTGTACTCTACGAGCGGGCCGCGGGGTTGGGCCTCAAAGACCTCGATTTTGTCCGCACCCACGAAAAGGCGTTGGAGCGCAAAAAGAACCTCGAGATGATGCTCAAGGCGGTGCGCGAGATGGAGATGCCGGAGTACGAAGCGCCCAAGCTACCCGCCGAGTAATGTTTGTAGGCGCAAGTTTTTAGCGCCGCTCGAGCGTGCGCAGTACGTCGACGGTTGCCCGGTGAGAACGTCGATTTAGTAGGGCGCGCCGGCGTCGATCCAGCGGGCGATGGCGACGAGGTCGGCATAGGCGATCTCGCCGTCGGGTGGCATCGGTGAGCCCCGTAGCCCGTCTAACCCCGAACCGTCGGGATTGCGCAACAGCACGTGCACCAAAAAGCTCTCGGCCGGGGAGCGCGGCGAAACCATGGCAAACCCGGTGCTGCGAACTGTCGTGTTGCGGACCAGGTCGTTGTAGGCCCGGTCGGGGTTGCGCAGGTCGACGAGGTCGCGGGCTGTGCCGGGTTCGCGGTGACAACTACAGGCCGGGTTGTCGCTGGCAAAGATCGCCCCGGGGGCAAACAGATCGGTCAGCGTCGGCGGCGGTTCGATGGCGCCATCGGGCGTCTCGCCGGTATCCGTTCCGGCGCCGGCGCCGGTGTCGGTGTCGGTGTCGGTATCTGGCTCGCCCGTCCCCGAATCAGTTGTATCATCATCGAGTTCGAGGTCGGCGTAGAGAAACTCGACGATAAACACCGGGTCGTCCTCGGGGTCTTCTGGCGTCGACCAGCCGGGGGTCGAGGTGTCGAGCAGCTCGCCCGCCCACCCGACAACGCTCGGGACGATCCACATCCGGTGCACCGTGGGCGAGGGCTTTACCATCGAGCGGGTCGTCAACACCGAGCCCGGACACCAGGGTTCCGTGGCAATCTTGGAGAGATCTCCCCGCTCGTGCATCGAGAACAACTCGAGAGTTGTATGGGTGTCGTACGGGGCAAACTCGCCGCTGGCCAGGCGCATGGTCGAGACATCGATGGTGCGCGGGTTGAGGTAGCCCGACAGACAGATCTGCAAAACCGCGTCGGGGTGGACATCGCTGTCGCCTTCGCGCGGGAATGTGTCGACGATCTCGAGTTGTTGCTCGGTCGCCGGAAACCGGTCGTGGTCGCGGACCCGTGTACACGCCGCGGAGGCGAGTACAAACAGGCCAGCAGCGACCGCGGTGGCAGTTTTTCCGCTCCCGGGTTTCGGCACCCGGGGAGCTTAGCAGGCTTCCGATTCGCGGGCGCCATCAGGCCGGGGTGATCTGCCGGCAAACTCGACTGCGTGATTTACGCTGTGGCACCGATCGCCCACTGGCGGTTGCGAGATTAAACCGAGCAACTGCGATGGGTCGCTCAAAACGCTGCTTTGGGGTCGGCAAACGCATGTGGCTTGGGGATGTGGTGCCAATGTTTGCGAGCACTTGGCATCCCCGGGCGACAATCGGTGAGATAATGCGTGGCGAGGGCAGCTTCAAAGCCGCCGTGATGTTGACCCCTTGCGCGTGGCCCTGGTATCGTCGCGCCGATTTCGGCCTACTCGCCGGCGATCCGCCCAATCCAGGAGCCTCTGGTGTCTCGAAACAAGCGTCTAGCTGTAAAACTAATCCCCGTTCTCACGGTCGCGTTGACTACGGGGTGTGGCCCCTTCGGGTACCTCAAAAAGGTTGCCAAAGATGCCAGCCGATCCGTTGCGGATGCCGAGGCCGCCGGCGCCGAGGAGCACGCACCCTACGAGTACTGGGGTTCGGTCACATATCTCGAACAATCCAAGATCCTCATGGGTTACAGCGAATACGAACGTTCGTTTGACTACGGTGAGCGGGCTACCCAGCTCGCCGAAGAGGCCAAGGAAAAAGCCGAGCTGCGCAAGAGCGGCAAGATGACCCAAACGGCAGATGGCTCGGAAGATGAGGCCGCAGGCGAGGGCGACGAGGCGGCTGCTGAGGGCGATGCCGACGCCAGCGCCGAGGCGGAGGACGGTGAGGCAAGTGCCTCCGTCGAAGCCGGAGCATCCATCGGAGGTGGCCTGTGAAGCGCCGCATCAACACTTCAGTTGCCGTATTGGCCTCAGTTACCTGGGCCACGTTGTCGATGTCGTGCGCGGGACAAACCCTGCTCGGCAAAGTCACCGGTACCCAAACTGTTTTGCAAGAGGCGATCGCCGACGGCTCTAAAACCATCGGTTGTGCCCCCAAAGAGACAGCGATCGCCGAGGCAAACATTATGTTTGCCCAGGACGCGCTGACCATGGGTGAGTACTTCCGCGGCAAGGACCACGCCGAGACCGCGGAGATCTACACCCAGCTCGCCCGCAAAAAGACCGACCCGGTCCGCTGCAAAGACACCGAGTACAAACCCCCGGTCGACCCGACCACCGACAGGGACTGGGACGGCTACGACGACAAGACCGACAAGTGTCCCGACGAGCCGGAGGACTTCGACTCGTTCGAAGACGACGACGGCTGTCCCGACAAGGACAACGACGGCGACGGTGTCTTGGATGCCGCGGAGCTGACCAAGGATGAGTCCAACCAGACTTACCAATGGATCAGCAACGACAAAAAAGAAGAAAACGGCACGACCGTCGATTGCCGCAACGAGCCCGAGGATGTCGACGGGTTTGAGGACGAGGACGGCTGTCCCGATCCCGACAACGACCGCGACACCATTCTCGACAAGGTCGACAAGTGTCCGGACGATCCCGAGGACTTCGACCAATTCGAGGACGAAGACGGCTGTCCCGACAAGGACAACGACGGCGACGGTGTGCTCGATGCCTACGAGCTCAAGCGCAACCCCGACGGCACCTACGAGTGGATCAACAAGGACGGCAAGCAAGAAGACAACGGCGTCTGGCGCGATTGTCGTAACTTGCCCGAGGACATGGACGGCGTCGAAGACGAAGACGGCTGCCCAGACGTCCTCAAGATCGACAACTGCCAGATCAAGCTCTCCGACAAGGTCTACTTCAAGTTCAACAAGTGGGACGTCGATCCGAAGAGCTACAAGGTCCTCGACGAGGTGGTCGAGACCCTCAATGCCGCACCAGACATCAAGATCTGGATCGAAGGCCACACCGATAGCAAGGGCTCCAACAAGTACAACAAGAAGCTCTCGCAAAAACGCGTCAACAGCGTCCGCGATTACTTGGTCAGCAAGGGCATTGCAACCGACAGGCTCGAGCCTGTTGGTCACGGCGAGGAGAAGCCGATCGCGAGCAACAAGACCGCCGAGGGCCGCGCAGCCAACCGCCGCGTGGAGTTCAACCTCAAGGACTGCAAGAAGACCATCCAGTAGAAAAAGGCCGCGGCCAGAAATAGGAGTCTCAGGACACCATGAGCAGCAACAATCAGGCCGCGGCTGCGCGGCGATGGTTCCGACTTGGGAAGCTCGCAGTTGCAGGCGTGTTTGCCTGCGGGCTTCTGACGACTTCGACCGCGCGGGCCGATGCCCGCGACGACCTCAAAGCCGCCTACAAAAAAGGTCTCGAACAGTTCAACAACTTCGAGCTCGAGCAGGCACTCGCAGGTCTCGACGCCGCGGTCTCGGCCGCACCCGCCGGAAACTATGGATTAGCAAGAATCCACACCCTGCGGGCCGGCGTTATCTACAACAACGCCCAGGACGAGGCGGCGACCCTCGCCGCCTTCAAAGAAGCGGTGGCGATCGACTACAACGTGCAGTTGCCAGTCGAGCTGCGTTCCGACGAGCTCCAGGCAATCCTCGACAAGGCTCGAGCCGAGGCGAGCAAACCCGAGGGCGCGATCCAGCACGAGCCGCCGGCATCGACCTGTGGCGAGGCCATCGCGTTCGAGGCCCTGGTCAGCGAGTTGCAAGACGGCGGCCAGGCAGCACTTTATTGGCGCAAGCAGGGCGAAGAGGAGTACCGCTCGCTCAACCTCGACCTCTTTGGCAACGCCGGCTACGTCAACCTGCCGACGGTCGACCACGGCGACAAGGACCTCGAGTACTTCATCTCGGTCTTTGACAGCGCAAATAAACCGATTGCGAGCAAGGGCGACCAGGAAAACCCCCTCACACTCGCCACCGGTTGTGAGCCCGAGCCCGAGCCTGAGCCTGAGCCTGAGCCTGAGCCTGAGCCTGAGCCCGAGCATCCACTGGCCCGGTTTTGGATCAACTTAGGTGTAGGTACAGGTTTTGGTATCGCCCGCGGTACCGCCGAGCAGACCTACCAACAGTACACGCCCGGCGTTCCCGGAGCCCCCTACGGCCTCCCAGAAGTTGCATGTGCACTTTCACGGTGGGAAGCCGGAACCGGCACACCCTCACAGCAGGGGCTGGTCAACACGGTCGGGTACTACACCTCCGATGTAAACCTGCAAAACCAGGTGATCGCCGCCTACAACCAGGACTACTGCGAGTCCCGCCACCCGGTCAACACCGGCATGGCCCCGTCGCTGTTTTCGATCGCACCGGAGTTCGGATTTAAGATCCACAAAAAGATGGTGCTGTCGGTCTACGGCCGCCTGCAGGTCGTGACCGGCTCCAAGGTGTTCCGCGACGACCCGACCAAGGCACTCGAGGCCTCGTTTGTCGAAGACGTGTCCTCCCAGGCACCCACAGGAGTCCGCAGCAAGCCCGGTTTCACGGCGGCAGCAGGCGTCAAGCTGCGCTACTTCTTTGGCAACGACAACAAAAAGTTCCGTCTGTTCATCGGTGGCTTCGCCGGCGGTGGTCTGTCCCGCCTGCGCGTGCCGATGGGCTTTGCCAACGACCGCAACGGCAACAGCGTCCCCGACAACATCGAACGCAGCAACTCCCTGTCCTCAGGGGCATGCGTAAATGTGTGGCCATACAACGGATGCTCGGGCGGACAGCCCGTCGAAGATCCGGTAGCCCAAGTGGTAGCCATGAACGCCGATGCGTCGACCCGTGTCGATACAGTGAAGGTCGCCGGTGGATTCGTCGGGCCAGTGTTCGGGTTCAACTACCAACTGGTGAAGAACTTCGCGTTGTTTGCCGAGCTGCAAGCGGGTGTTTGGTTTCCGACGAATGCCACGCTGTTGTTCGACATAGTGTTGGGGCCCGTCATCACCTTCTAATCCCGTGCGCGGGCTATTTTGGCTGGGCTGCGGCCCTGAGCGGCTAGCAGTAGCCCACTACAGCGTCGCCGCTCAGGACTCGCACCCCAGCCAAAATATCTCCGCGCACGTTTGCGTGGTTGTTTGAGGTTTGGTTGGGGCGTCGTGGTTGTTTGAGGTTTGGTTGGGGGTGAAAGGGGCTTGTGGCTAGCAGTAGCCCACTACAGCGTCGCCGCTCAGGACTCGCACCCCAGCCAAAATATCTCCGCGCACGTTTGCGTGGTTGTTTGAGGTTTGGTTGGTTGGGGGCGAAAGGGGCTTGTGGCTGGCAGTAGCCCACTACAGCGTCGCGGCTCAGGACTCGCACCCCAGCCAAAATATCTCCGCGCACGTTTGCGTGGTTGTTCGAGGTTTGGTGGGGCGAGCGGGCGTGGCCCTAAGTGGCTGGCAGTAGCCCAGCGTCGCGGCTCAGGACTCGCACCCCAGCCAAGATATCTCCGCGCACGTTTGCGTGGTTGTTTGGTTGGGGGCGAAGCGTCGCGGCTCAGGACTCGCACCCCAGCCAAAATATCTCCGCGCACGTTTGCTGTTCAGGACTCGAACCCCAGTTGGTCGTTGAGCGGCTAGCAGTAGCCCTCTACAGCGTCGCGGGACGCTTGGGCGCTGAGCTGGAAATCGAAGGTTGCCTGTCGGGGTTGAGTGGGGCGCTGAGCTGGAAATCGAAGATTGCCTGTAGGGGTCCCGCGAATCGTAGGCCTCATGCCTGCGCTAAGGTTCGCGGAGAATTTTTGGTCGTGAAGCCGTTCTGAGAATTTGCTGTAGGCGACTACAGTCTTCTCAGGACGGCTTCACGGCCAAAAAGGCCCGCGCATCCGGTCTCGGTTCTCAGTTCGCGTATTGATGAATATCTACCGCGCTCCGCTCTGCGATGCCTGCGCTAAGACTCGCGGAGAGGACGGCTTCACGGCCCGCGCGTCCAGTTTCGGTTCTCAGTGCGCATATTGATGAATACACATCTATCTCCCGCGCTCTGCACGTAGGCCTGTTCGTACTTGTCTTTGTTGTTCCCCATATGGCCCTTGGCTGCGCTCGGCCGGACTGACCTGACCTGACCGGATCCCGTTCGGCGATTGATGTTGATACATGTAATGCATAGCTCCCATCATCCAGGCCCGTGGGATGCCCGCCTCGGTCACGCCGCGTCGCTTGGGTGTCGTGATTGGCCGATTTCAATATTTCCAAGTAGTTGAAGCCTGTCGCTGGGCCCGGGCAGCGGGGGACCTCACAAGCTTGGCGCCCTAGTTTGACGACGTCGCGTCCGATCTTCGCTATGCTGCGCGGCCATGACCACGCGTTCCGGAGACAACCGAGGATCTCGCTCTGGCGGCCAGGGGCCGCGCGATTCGAGGCGGGGAGGGAACCGTGGCCGGGGCCCGCAAAGTCGCGGGGGCGGTCGGGGGCCGGCTCGTCCGACGGTTCGCCGGGCGACTGTGAAGGTGCCCGACAGTGTTTCGCGGTTGCTTCGTGCTGGGCACCCGTGGGTGTTTCGCACCACGGTTCGTCGCCCGCTCGATGAGATGCCTACCGATCGTCCGGTGCCGGTGATCGACCTCAGTGGCTACTCGGTTGGCTGGGGCTTTGTCGAACCCGATGGCGCGATCGGTGTGCGGATGCTGAGCACCAGCGAGACCCTGTCGTGGGACACGGGCGAGATGCGCAGCCGGGTGATGCACGCCAAGCTGCTGCGCGATCGCACCAATTCACTGACCGAGGCCTGCCGCCTGATCCATGCCGAGGCCGATGGTTTTCCGGGGCTTGCGGTCGATCGCCTGGGCGACTTTTTGTTGATCTACAAGTACTCGCGGGTGGCCGAAAACTACCTCGACGAGCTGGTGCCGATCCTCGCCGAGGTGTTCGAGCCGGCGGGGATCTACATGCAAGACCGGGTGCGTCCGGTCAATGCTGGCGACCGCCGACCGCCCGCGTTTCACCTCCAGGGCCAAACTTCAAAGGGCGAGTTCACGGTCGACGAAGACGGCCTCAAGTTCTTTGTCGATGTCACGGCCCCGGTGTCCCCCGGCCTGTTTTTGGACCTGCGCGAGGGTCGACGGCTGTGTGAGGCCTGGTCTAAGGGACGGCGGGTGCTCAACCTGTTTAGCTTTACCGGGGCGTTTGGCCTGCGGGCGCTTCGCGGAGGGGCGACGGCGGTGACCAATGTCGACGCGGCGGCCCGTTCACACGCCAAGTGCCGGCAAAACCTGGTGGCTTCGGGCTACGAGGCCGAGGCCTGCGAGGCGCTCACCGGCGACGTGTTTAAACACCTCGAAAAAATGCGTCAGCGCGATCGCCAGTTCGATTTGGTGGTCGTCGACCCGCCGCCATTTTCCAACGTCAAGGGCTCGATGTTTTCGGCGCTCAAGGACTATCACCACCTGATGTCGGCGATCGCCCCGGTGGTTGCGCCCGGCGGGTTTGTGTTGGCGGTCTGCAACGCGGCCAAGCTGGCACACCACGACTTCATGCTGGCGCTCGGCGAGGGTTGTGCGGCCGCGCATCGCACGGCCCGGGTGGTCAATGAGTGTGGCCTGGGCCCGGATTTTCCGGTGTTGCCGGCCTTCACCGAGGGGCACTACCTCAAGATCAAGATGTTGCAGTTGGTGTAGCTGCAATTAGTTTCCGGCGACTTTTGGGCGCAGCCGGCTTGGTGCCGGCCGTGCCCCAACCGCGGGTGTCGGATGTGGTGAACGTCTCACCGGGTCAGCTCAAAAGCCACGACTTTGGCAAGGGCCACAGTTGTCGCCGGCTTGAAAGCCCGTCAAACTCCCTAAAACAGGTGTATGCTCCGCACCCCATGGAGACCTCCGGTATGCGTGCCCACGAGATCCGTCGCCTTTTTGTCGAGTTTTTTAACACCCGCGGCCACACCCACGTCGCCTCGGCGCCACTGGTCCCCGAAAACGACCCCACGCTGTTGTTTGTCAACGCCGGCATGGTGCCGTTTAAAGATGTCTTTTTGGGCAGGGACAAGCGCGACTACTCGCGTGCTGTGAGTGTACAACGATGTCTGCGCGCGGGCGGTAAGCACAACGACCTCGACAACGTCGGGTTTACCCCGCGCCACCAGACGATGTTTGAGATGCTCGGCAACTTCTCGTTTGGCGACTATTTCAAACGCGAGGCGATCGCCTGGGCCTGGGAGTTTTTGACCAAGGGCTTGGGTCTGCCGGCCGAGCGCTTGGTTGTCTCGGTGTTCAACGGCGAGGGCGAGGCTGCCGGGTTCGACGAGGAGGCCCGCGAGCTGTGGTCCGAGTTTGTTCCGCGCGACCGGATCTATGCGTTTGATGCCAAGGAGAACTTTTGGCAGATGGGCGACACCGGTCCCTGTGGTCCGTGTTCGGAGATCCACCTGTTTCACGGCGACAAGGCCCCGGGCGATGCCCTGCGCGAGGGGAAGTTTGGACCTGCTTATCAGGACACCCTGTACACCGAGCTGTGGAACTTGGTGTTTATGCAATACGAGAAGTTGGCCGATGGCTCGCTCAAGCCGCTGGCTGCCCCCTCGATCGATACCGGTGCTGGTTTGGAACGGCTGGCCGCGGTCTGTGCCGGGGTCCCGAGCAACTTCCAAACCGACCTGCTCGCCCCGTTGGTCGGGCTGGCCAAACAACTCGCCGGCGCCGATCCAAAGGCCGACCTGGGCGAGCGCGAGAGCCCGTTTCGGGTGATTGCCGACCACGCCCGGGCGACCGCATTTTTGATCGCCGACGGGGTGTTTCCCGACAAGACCGGGCGCTCCTATGTGTTGCGCCGGATCATGCGTCGGGCGATTCGCTACGGCACCACCGTGGGCCTCGACCAGGCGTTTTTCCACACTGTCTGCGACCGCGTGGTCGAGGACTTTGGCGAGGTCTACCCCGAGCTCGCCGAGCGACGGGCCACCATCGCCGAGCTTGTGCAGGTTGAGGAAGAGGCGTTTCGCCGCACACTCGACCGCGGGATTCGCCTGCTCGACGCCGCCATCGAAGACCTCGAGCAGGGGGCCAAGGAGTTTCCAGCCCCGATTGCAGCTGACCTTTACGACACCTACGGATTTCCGATCGACCTCACCGGCGTGATCTGCAAGGAACACGGGCTCGGGCTCGAAGAAGCCGAGGTCGAGCAGGAGGTTGCTCGCCGCCAAAGCAGCTCGCAAAAAGGAGCCCTCGGCAGCGACCGGGCCCTCGACAATGTGTATATGCAGCTCAAGCAGGCCCACGCCGGAACCCACGAATTCTTGGGTTATGCCAGCGAAACGGCGAAGGCCACGGTGGTCGCACTTGTGCGTGGGCAACAAACCGTAGTCGAGGCTGGCCCCGGTGACGAGGTCGAAATTGTCTGTGACCGTACACCTTTTTATGGCGAAAGCGGCGGGCAAATCGGCGACCACGGCCGGCTTACGGCCGACGGCCTCGATGTCGAGATCATCGACACCAAAAAGCCGACCGGCGATATCCACATCCATGTCGGGCGCGTGCACAAGGGCCACCTCAAGGTCGGGCAAAAAGTTGAGCTGCACGTCGACAGCGAGCGCCGCAACGCGATCCGTCGCAACCACAGCGCGACCCACCTGTTGCACCTGGCCCTGCGCGAAGTTTTGGGCCCGCACGTGGTCCAAAAAGGCTCGTTGGTCGCCCCCGATCGCCTGCGTTTCGACTTTTCCCACAGCCGGCCACTGACCCGCGAGCAACTGCGAGAGGTCGAGCAACACGTCTACAAGGCGATCCTCGTCAACGGTCCGGCGTCGACCCGCGAGATGTCGCTTGCAGATGCAAAGAAAGCCGGTGCGATCGGGCTGTTCGGTGAGAAGTATGGGGCCGAAGTCCGGGTGGTTTCGATGGGTGACAGTGTCGAGCTGTGCGGTGGGACCCATGTGCGCCGCACCGGCGACATCGGCCTGTTTGTGATCGCGTCGGAGGAGGGCATCGCCCAGGGCGTGCGCCGGATCGAGGCGAAGACCGGCAGCGGGGCCATGGCCTACGTCCAATCGCTGTCGCAAACCCTCTACGAAGTTGGCGGGGCCGTGCATGCGCCGACACCCGCGGAGATTCCCGGGCGGGTCGAGAAGTTGCAAAACGACCTGCGGGCCAAGCATCGGGAGGTCGAGGAACTCCAACGCAAGATCGCCACGGGCGGGGCGGGTGCTAGCGATGCGCCGGTCGAAGTTGAGGGGATCAAGGTGCTGGCCAAGGTCGTCGCCGTGGCCAATCCCAAGGCCCTACGCGAAGCGGCGGATACCCTGCGCAACCGCTTGGGTTCCGGTGTTGTGATCCTCGGGGCCGAGCGCGAAGGCAAGGCCACGCTACTCGTTGCACTTACATCGGACCTCAAAAAACGTCTGCACGCCGGCAAGCTCGTCGGCGCCTTGGCTGCCCACGTCAAGGGCCGCGGCGGCGGTCGTCCAGACCTCGCCCAGGCCGGGGGCCCAGATCCATCGGGGTTGCCCGCCGCCATCGCCGACGCAGCAAACCAGGTTCAAAAACAGCTCCAGAAGTAGGGGCTGGCTGCAGGTCGAAAGCAGCTTCACAAGTCGGTGACGGCCGTCATTGCTGCGAGCGCGATTCATCTACGGCTGTCGCAACACAGCGGACCGGGGACTTGCCCTCGCTCGAAAGCAGTGCCGACTCGTGTTGCTGGACACCCTCGCGCACCTGAGGCTTCGCGAGTTCAGCAGTAGCGTTGAAAACGCCGAACAGGTATTGCCAGCAGTCGACGAACGGTTGGAGGTGCAACGAGTTCGCCAGCAGGCGAGGGGGAAGTCCGCGGTTGAAACAGCTTCATACGTAGGGAGTTCGGTCTTGTTGGCCATGATCGTTGCAGACTCAACTACTCCACAACACTGCACAATGCTGCAAAATCGGCCCAAGTTTGGCTGAAATCCCGGAGAGTTCGTTTTTGCCCGGCGATGTGCGATAATAACAATGTGCGACTTCGCCTCTGCCTTCTGCCTGTTTTGCTCGGCTCCTGCGGCGACCACGATGCGATCCTCAACCAGATCCACCAACACAACAACGGCTACACCGAAGCTGGTGATGTTGAGGATACAACGGGTGGCGGACCGGCTCAGACCAGTGCCCCCGTCGAGACGACCGACAGCTCGGCGACAACTGCCGACGAGACCGGGGAGACGACAGCTGCGGGCGACCAAGTCGAGCTGCACCTGAACGCAAGTGTCGAGTCGCTCACACAGGCAGGAAGTGTGCTGCTGACGCTCGAAACGGGCGATACAACGATCGAGTCGCTAGACCTGTTTGTGGCGAAAGCCAATGGACCTGTCCAAAAGGTCGCATGGCCTATGGGACAGCCATCGCTCGAGTACATCGTCGACCACCCCGACGACAACGGCACAATCGAGTTTCGCGTGCTCGCACAGACAGGCGGCGAACCAGTGTCGGCAGTGGTGAGCGTCGACGTTCAACTGCCCGCATCCGGGTCGGTGAAGTACACATGGACAGGCGACGCCGGCACGCGGGGCAAGGCTGTGGTGGTCGAACCCGGGCAGCCCGGCTTTCACGATCGCGTGCTCATGGTCGGCAACACAGGCGGGGAGATCACGCTTGCGGAGTTTTTCCCCCTGGGCGGAGTTGTCGAGCAACCGTTGGTAGAGACCTACCCCCTCGACATCACGTCGGCGACAATGCTACCGGACAGGAGCCTTGTGCTCGTCGGGTCTGTCGGCGACGACGCGGAGGTCCGGCTGTACCGTAGGCTCAACGGACGATGGGTCCGATACTGGGTACGCTCGTTCGCGGATACGGTGCTCCACGATTCGGCTGCGGTCGGCGAAGATGTGCTCGTGGTCGGGGAGGCCCACCGCGAAGATGGGATAGACGCGACGGCGTGGCAGCTCACCGAGTCGGGTGGGACGGTTTTCTCGGATACCTTCACCGCTGTTAACCCCGATGATGAGATCCCCCTCGATTCGTCGATTTACAGTGTTTCAGTCTCGGAGGGGAAAGTCGTCGCCACGGGGTTTGTGTTTTCTGAGCTCACGATCGATCCCTTGAAACAACCTAGACTGTTTACGTTTTTGGGAGGGGTGTTATCGGCTGTCCCGCGGCCCCTCACAGACGAAAGCGTCTATGTCGCGGGCTCTTTTAGTCCGGCGGGCAAGTTTATTGCGTGGGGGCGAACGATCGATGACACGAGTTTTCGTTCCACACACAATAGCGACCTCAGCTTGTACAAAACTGTCGCGGTTGAGGGCGAGATTGTCGCCGCGGCACGTGGGTATGCGGTCGGGAGTTGGGACGGACGGCCGGGGGTGTTTCGCAACGAGTGGTTGTTTCAGTCACCGGAGTTGGGAACCTTGACCGCGCTGGGCGAGGATCGATTTGGCAACCTCATTGGCGCGGGACATACCGAGGTCGACGGTAAGGTTCACTCATTTGTTGTCGCCCTTCACCCGTAGGTGTGCGCTGGAGTCATGTCGGCGGGTTTTCCCCGCACAAGGCAAGCGACAGGGTAAGGACATCGAGTAGGAAGGGCCTGTAGTCGTCGGCACAGCGACTTCCGTGGATCGCGTGCTTCATGATCAGATGCAAAAATTGCTCGGTGTGAGCATAGTAATCGGGCACCATATCATTTTTCTCGCACACGGGATCGGGGAGCGTGACATCGGGGGAAATGCCCAGAACAACGACTTTATCTGGATTGCCCCCCTTCGCATCAAGGAGGACCTCGGCCCACTCCTCGGGGGGTCCAGCTGGGCCGTTAACCCCGCCATAATTTGAAAAGAAAATCACGACGAGCAACGCCTCGTCGCGGAGGAAACTGAGGTTGCAGCCGCCCGGTACCTTGGTCATTGTCGGTCGAACGGCGTCGACCATCGCCTTCTCAGCCAGGAGGCCGTACACATCGGTCACCCCGGTTTGCGTGATGCACTGCAACTCGGCGAGGAGGTCATCGGCATCCTGCGAGGTCGCGTAAAGTTGCCCGGAACCGAGGATGCAGCGTTGGTTTGCCGCATCGAAGCCGGCGGGATAGGTGACGCCGGCCGCGAAAGTCGTATCGCATTCCGTCAGTTCCCCGTCGTACGCCTCGCACGGGTAGGCCGGGGGTCCGACGGGCCAACACATCACGCCATCATTGGCCGCGCACTCGTCCTCACAGCCCTGGATACCCCATCCCACGCGGGTATTGGCGACGAGCCAGTGGGTGTCAAAGTTGCCAAACCACTCGACGAAGGTCGGGAGCAACTCTTGTAGCGCTTCTTCTAACTTCGGGTAGTGCTCGGCGAGGTTGCGAGACGTATCGAACGCAAACAGGACATCGATCTTGCCGCCGCAGTCGGGTCCGTCGGGGCCGAAGTCAGGCAAGACGCCGGTCGTGGTGGGGTGCTGGCCCGACGTGGAGCCTGTCGATGTCGAGGTCGAGGTCGAGGTTGTCTCGGTACCGGTTGTCTCGACGTTGCCAGTAGAAGTGACCAACGTGGGCTCGGGTGCGTCGCCACTAGTTGTCGGTGTAAAGGTGGTCGTGGTTGTGGTGCCTGCCGAGGTCGTGGGTGCGCACGAGACGACGAACGCAAGGGCGGCAAGCAAGCGCATGCCTTTGCATACAACACTTTGAGTTGGTCGAGCCAGAGGGAACCGGGAAGTTCTTGTTCGCCCCATCGGAGGTCTGCGCGGTCCGTTTGCTATGCGATGGTGCGCCAACCGGAAGCTGCACGGGGCCGTTGAGACTCGGCTTTGCTCGATCGCAGCTACTGATGAGCCCGCGCCGACGAGAGCTGTCAGAAAATTGTACAAGCAAGTTCCTGGAAGCGGGGCGAGAGTTCATTGGACCCGGCGGTGTTTCGCGACGGCTGGCTCTACCAGACTCCGGAGTTGGGTCGTTTGACTGCGCTGGGCATGGACCGGTTCGGCAACCTCTACGCCGCGGGACATGTCGAGGTCGGGGGCGATCCTCATTCGTTTGTTGTGGCGTTAAACCCTTAGCTGGACCTCACGTAGGTGGGTCTTCCCCGCAAAGTACGAGCGACAGGGCAAGGACATCCTGTAGGAAGGGCCGGTAATCCTCGGCGCAGATGCTGCCATGGATCGCGTGCTTCATAATGAGATGTAAGAATTGCTCGGTGTCGGCCGAGTAATCCTCGGCGTTGTCTTGCTTTTCACATACGGGATCAGGGAGCGTGATATCCGGGGAAATACCCAGAACAACAACTTTGTCCGGGTTGCCCCCCTTGGCGCCGACCAGTGCCTCGGCCCACTCCTCGGGGGGTCCGGCCGGGCCGTCGACCCCGCCAAACCGCGAGAAAAAAACAACAACGAGCAACGCCTCATCGCGAAGGAATCCGAGATTGCACCCGCCCGGTACCTTGGTCATTGTTGGCCGCACCGCTTCGACCATCGCTTTCTCAGCCTTGAAGCCTTCAACGTCTGTCCACCCGGTTTGCGTGATGCACTCCAACTCGGCGAGCAGGTCGTCGGCATCCTGCGAGGTCGCGTAGCGTTGTCCTGAACCGAGGATGCAGCGTTGGTTTGCCGCGTCGAAGCCGGCCGGAAAAGTAACTCCCGCGGCGAAGGTCGTGTCGCACTCGGAGAGTTCTCCATCGTACGCCTCGCACGGGTAGGCCGGGGGTCCGACGGGCCAACACATCACGCCATCATTGGCCGCGCATTCGTCCTCACAGCCCTGGATACCCCACCCAATTCGGGTATTGGCGACGAGCCAGTGGGTGTCAAAGTTGCCGAACCACTCGACGAACGTTGGCAAGGTTTCCTGAAGCGCGGACTCCAGCCTCGGGTAATACTCGTCGAGATACTCGGCTGTATCGAACGCAAACAGGACATCGATCTTGCCGCCGCAGTCGGGTCCGTCGGGGCCGAAGTCAGGCAAGACGCCGGTCGTGGTGGGGTGCTGGCCCGACGTGGAGCCTGTCGATGTCGAGGTCGAGGTTGTCTCGGTACCGGTTGTCTCGACGTTGCCAGTAGAAGTGACCAACGTGGGCTCGGGTGCGTCGCCACTAGTTGTAGGTGTAAAGGTGGTCGTGGTTGTGGTGCCTGCCGAGGTCGTGGGTGCGCACGAGACGACGAACGCAAGGGCGGCAAGCAAGCGCATGCCTTTGCATACAACACTTTGAGTTGGTCGAGCCAGCGAACTGCGAAAGTTGTGGGTGTGGCGGGGTCCGTTTTCTATGCGATGGTGCGCCAACCGGAAGCGAACAAATTGTACAAGCACTCGTTTTTGCGGGGCCGCGAGACATGGTCGCGCGAGCGAAGTTTATGAACATGCAAAGATTGCCCGAACGCATGGCCTTGCGCTATCGACTTGTGGGTAACCCCAAACAGGCCCATGAGCCGGGTTTTGCGGCGAAGGTGGGGAAATTGCGGTAGGTGTGTGAAACAACAAGAACGCGATTCGGAGGTATGTTTTCCGACCACGTTTGGCCTGGTTTTTGCGATGCCGCCCGCGAATTTGGGCCGGCCGGCCGCCCGACTTTCGCCCGCCTGTGCTAGTGTGTGCCGCGATGGATGGTGAGGCGCTGCTCGAGCAATTGGACCTCGGTGATCAAAACATCGGCGATTTGCTGAGCTGGGCAAAGGGCCGAGCCGATCAGATCCTCGCCGGGGTCAACACCGGGGGCAACGACCTACACACGCTTACCGACCGCGTGATCGGGCAGCTTGCCAACGAAGTCGGCTTGGGTGAGGGGCCGGCGATGCTGAGTGTTCCGCCGCCTGCGCCTCCTCCGCTTTATCCTTCGGCGAGCGACGACGTCACCGAGTACGGCGAACCCGAAAGCCTCGAGTTTGGGATCCCCGACGAGGAGATGGACGCGACCGACCTGGTTGAGGATGTATATACAGACGATGTCATCCAGCCACGCTCGCTGCACGAGAGTGTGGAACTCGCGCTCGGCTCGTCACTCAACGAAGCAAAGCCCAAGCCCCGACGACAGAACAACTCGGTGGCCAACCTCGCGTTCTTACACGACGATGACGACGACTGAGTTTGAGGGTGGCCGCTCGGGCGCGGGTTGAGCGACGACGCCTCGACGCCGGCAAACATCTCCACGCCATGTCGAGCCGTGATTCGGCTTCGCTTCGAGGCGGGTAACAAGATAGCGATGCGGAAGGCACGGAGATTCGGTTAGGTCTCGAGGCCGGCAAGAACATCGCGATGTCGAGGGCCGTGATTCGGCTTCGCTTCGAGGCCGCAAAACATCGCGATGTCGAGGGCCGTGATTCGGCTTCGCTTCGAGGCCGCAAAACATCGCGATGTCGAGGGCCGTGATTCGGCTTCGCTTCGAGGCCGATAACAATATAGCGATGCCCAAGGCTTTGATTCGGTTCGAGGCCGGCAAGAACATCGCGATGCCGAGGCGAGCGGCTAGGCCTCGAGACCGGTAAGAACATCGCCTGGGCACGGTGATTCGACTAGGCCCGCACCGGCAAAACATCGCGATGCCCGGGCCGTGATTCGGCTAGGCTTCGACGCCGGCGAAAAACATCGCCCGACGGATCGCCTGGGCTGAGCTCAGACCCTCGCCGCGGGCTGTGTCGTAGGTGTCGAGGGCGACGTGGGCCGGTGAGGCGCCTGCCTGCACCCCGCGAAACAGCGGATCGAGGAAGTGCGACTCGTCGCGGCCCTTGCTGTCGCGGACATCCTGGCGCACCAGGCTCTCCCGCGAAATTTCGAGTAGTTGCAGACACAAGTTTTTTACCCGGGGCGATCGCAAGCCGGCCTCCCGGCACTCGCGCCACAGGTCGAGGCGCCCGGCCATGTCGAGGTCCGACACCAATTCCCAGGCGGCGAGGCAGGCCCCGTCGTCGTAGAGCAGCCCCTTCCACAGGGCAGGCAAGGCACACACAAATTGTGCCGGCACCGAGTCGCTGCCGCGGACTTCGATGTAAGGGTTGAGCCGGGCCTCGGGAAACAGGGTGTTGAGGTGGAGGCGAAAGTCGGCTGTGGTGGCGTGGTGGCGGGTGCCGGCGGGGTCGACAAAACCGTCGCGCATAAACTCGGCAAAGGTTTGGTGGTGGGCGAGGTAACGCCCGCCGCGACGGACAAAAAACATCGGGATCTCGAGCGCCCAGTCGACGTAGCGGGCAAACGAGAAGTCGTCGGCAAAGGCAAACGCCGGCAGGCCGCAACGATCGGGGTCGACGTCGGTCCACACCTGGCTGCGCTGTGAGGCGAGCTCGGTCGCCTGGCCATGCATAAACGGCGAGTTGGCAAACATCGCGGTGCCCAGGGCACTCACGGCAAAAGCTGTCCGTAAGCGCAGGCCACACTGGCGCTCGCTACCAAAGTCAAAGTTGGCCTGCAGGGTGCAGGTGCGGTGCATCATGTCGAGGGCCCGGCCACCGCGGGTCGGCAGGTAGGCCCGCATAACCTGGTAACGACCCTTGGGCATGTGGTTCATGTCGGCGAGCTGCGCCAACGGGTGAAATCCGGCGGCGACAAATGTCAGCCCGAGGTCCTTGGCAATCCCGTCGAGGTGCCGGCGGTATTCGCCAAACTCGGCGCAGGTGTCGTGGACCGTCGGCAGCGGCTTGCCACTGAGTTCGAGCTGCCCGCCGGGCTCTAAGGTGATCGAGGCACGGTCGCGCTGCAGGGCAATGATCTCACCGTCGACCCCACGATCGTCACCGGGTTGCCAACCAAAGCGTTTGCAAAACTCTTCGAGCACCCGCCGGATGTGGTCGGGGTAGTTGACCGGTCGTTCGCTGGCCACGACGAGGCCGTGGGTCTCTAGCTCAGTGCCGACAAGGTGTGTGGCCGGGTCGGGCTTCACACTCTGGGCGAGGTCGGCGATAAGTTGCGATCTCTTCGCAGGTGGCAGGGGTTGGGCGTTGTCCGTACTCACGTGGTCGTTCCTCGTCTGCCTCAGAAAAGATCTCGAGTCGCGGCAGGGGTGCCGCAGTGGGTATCCGTTGTTGCGGGTAACAGCAACGGTAAACGCGTGGCAGCCAAGTTGTTACACGTGACCTTGCGAGATCCGACAGGCCACCAACCGTTGTGTGGACGGTGTCCCCCCGTCTCCTGCGGGAACAACCCGTTGGCGGCACCCGGCCAAAAAGTTGATCTGGCATGCAGTCGGCGAATGTTTCCCGGGGATCGATGCTTGACCCCGTCGTATCGCGGCGGGTAACCTGCGCCCGCCCTGCATCCGCAGGAACGTGAAAAATGGCAAACGCCGATTCCGGAGATATCTGTACGATCGGTCCTGACACGACCGTGCGCGGCAACCTCAGCGGAGACGAAGATGTGCTCCTGCAAGGTCGCGTCGAAGGGGCGATCGCCTTGGGCGGTCACCTCGAGATCGCCGCATCCTCTGTCACCGAAGCCTCGGTCGAGGCCGAGAGTGTGGATGTTCACGGTGAAGTTGTCGGGGAGATCGCCGCCAACATCCACGTGACCGTTCACCCCGGAGCCCGCATCACCGGCAACGTCCGGGCGCAACAGGTGGTGATCCACGAGGGCGCTGCGGTCCATGGGGTCGTCGAAATGGAAGTCGACCTCCCGCAGGAATTGCTCGAGCGAGCACGCGATAGGCTGCGTTAAGGCCGCGAGATTGAGGGGAAGTTCATGGCAAGCACCGTGATTGGCAGCAGCATCGTGATCGATGGCGAGGTCTCCTGCGAAGGTGCCCTGGTCGTCCGCGGTAGCGTCAAAGGGCAAATAAGCGTGCGAGATGCGGTCGAGGTCGAGCCTGGCGCCGTGGTCGAGGCCTCCGTCGAGGCGGCATCGATCACCGTGGGCGGCACGGTGGTTGGCGACATCGTCGTCGAGTCCCGCGCCGAGCTCCAGGCCGACAGCAGTGTCGTTGGCGACATCCGTGCGCCGCGGGTGTTGATCGCCGAAGGGGCCGCCTTCAAGGGCAGCATCGATATGGAAGGCTGACCGGTGGCACAAACCAAACCTCCACAACCCGCAGAGCCCAAAAAAGACCCGCCAGCCACCCCGACGGTGTTGAGCGAGACGTCCCGCGTGGTAGGCGACATCGACGGAGCCGAAGACCTACGCGTGTTTGGCGAGGTTCACGGGTCGATCTCGCTGACCAACGCCGACCTCTTTATCGAGCCATCCGCGATCGTCGGTGCCGATCTTCGGGCCCGCAATATCTCCGTCGCCGGAGCCGTGGTCGGTAACATCGTGGCCAGCGGCCGACTCACACTCCACCCGGGAGCAAGGGTCGTCGGCGATATCCGTGCACCACGGTTTTCCGTGGCCGAAGGCTCAGCATTTAGCGGCGCAGTCGAGACCGCCAGTTCAGGCGATGCCCGAGACATCGCCCAGTCGACCGCCCACGCAGCGTCGCCAAGCAAGACCGCCAGTCGCGTGAGCCGAGCCCGCGAGTCGGTGTCGGTCATCGAGTCGGCACGGGTCGTGGCGCCACCAAAACGTTCGCAGCGGCAAATCAAGAAGGCCCCCAAAAAGCAGCAGCGGTCGGGGCCACGCGTACCACGCGGTAAGCACAAAATAGCCCGATGACTGCGCGCGGGCCTTTTTGCCCGTGAACCGGCCCTGAAACACTTGCAGTAGGCGACTACAGCGTCGCGTTTCAGGACTCGGTTCACGGGCAAAAATTCGCCGCGAATCTTTGGTTGTGGCTTGGTTGTGTCGACTAGTTGGCCCACGTAGCCCACTACAGCGCGTTTCAGGACTCGGTTCACGGGCAAAAATTCGCCGCGATTTTTTGGGTTGTGGCTTGGTTGTGTCGACTAGTTGGGGTCCACCCGCTTGGTCGTTGGTCGTGTCGACTAGTTGGGTATGGGGCGGCGGCCTGAAACGCTCGCAGTACGACA
>JAUIFF010000033.1 GCA_030429545.1 Polyangia bacterium | reverse complement strand
GTGGCTGCTGGACTTCTGGCACCTCGGCGACGTGGGCTGTTCTAACGCGCAAAGGAACCCTGCAAATGACTGAAGACTTCCTACACTTCCGCTTGCCGCGGGCCCGCTCAAACCCACTCGAACGCGAGCATCTTCAGTTTGTGGCGATTCGGGCAGCGGCCAACGGCCTGGCATTTTGGCCACGTCTCTCCACTGCCGAGGTGATTGTCCGGCTCTTTCACAAACCGCCAGACTACGTCAAGAGCATCTTGTCGGGCACGGCCCCCGCAATTTCTGTCCCACGGGACACTCTCAAAATGCTGCCGGACATGCGAGCGCCCGCAGTCGACTGGTCGGATGTCCGGGCAAGTGGACCGCGGCAACTCGAGCAAGCGTTGCTGTTTAACCTCGACCCTCACAGCGCGACGACCCGGCTCATTCATCTCTATCTGTACCAACTCGGCAAACGGTTGCGCCACGAAGGTGTCGAGTTTGATGCACATACATCAGCCCGGTGGCTGATCAAACATTGGAACGACGGCGATGAGGGGATGTGGCAACGACCCCTCGACGGTGGCTCGACACGGGGGCGTAGCGGCGGGCAGGGGGCCGGTGGTGGCACGACCCGCTCGACTCGCAGGTCTCGATCCGCGAAGCGAAAGGGGAGCGCGAAAGCACGGGCGACGCGAGCTGCCCCGTCACGCTCGGACTATTCGAGCAAGGAAATCCCGCTGGCCGACGGCTCCAAGCTCACGATCGTCACGAGCAGGTTTTCAGGTACGTCCGGGCTCTATCGCGGGAATAAGTTGGTCTCCACCGGCTCGCACGAAGCGATGGAACTCTATGCAAATGCATTGGTCCATGAAGCTGAACAGCGAGCCTCGCGAGATGTGGAGGCACGGGAGGAGCCGAAACATCCGGAGCAAGAAGAGGAAGGATGGCGGCCCAAGTTTCGCCGAGTCGAGCCCAGGCTAGCTTCGACGAGGTCGCTGCCGCCCCGACCAGGCCAAGCGCACTCGCACTCCACCCGGTCGGTCTTTCAAAGTGGCTATACCGTCCCGTCAGCACCCGCGCAGGTGATGACGCGCGATACCACTGGGCAAGGGGAGAACCCGTCAGAAGTACCGGAACAGCCTGAAACTGAGCAGGCGCAAGAGCCCGCCCCAGCGGAGATTGAGGACGAAACAGCCCACGAACCGGGGAGCCCGAAGCCTCACCTCGATCCCGGGGAAGTCGAGACCATTCGTAGTGGCATATACAAGCGAATTCTCAGGAGCCCACAACCGTGAACCCAACGCTCATGCGGATGGTCGACCGGTGGGCAGCCGGCGTGATCGAGCAGCAGGGGCTCGATGCGTACACGCAGCTTGTCCGCACGCATGGGCGGGAGATCACACAAGCCTTCGAGGAAGCGTTTGTACTTGCAAGGGATGCCGCACCACCGCGGGAGACCAACGAGCGGCTTCATGCCAACGCCGAAGCGTTGAAGGTGCTCGGTGGGAAGCAAAAGTTTGATGACAGCGACCTCGTAGCCCTCAAAAATTACACGGGGTGGGGCGGTCTCCCGCGGGACATCCTCGAGCAGCTCGACCTGCTCGAACACACGCCGCCCGACGAGTACTACACCCCACCGCAGGTTTCCGCCTCGCTCGGCCAAGCCGTTGCCCCGCTGCTGCCCGCGCTCGTCGGCCGCGATGGCCGGATTACGGCCCTCGAACCTTCGGCTGGTGTGGGCCGCTTGATCGCCGGCATCGAGTCGGGCACCGAACTTTCGATCGATTGGACGGCCGTCGAACTCTCACCTGTGTCGGCGAAGATTCTCGAAACGCTGTGGCCAGAGGTGAATGTACAACGAACCTCCTTCGAGAAGTGGATTGTCGATCACAGCTCCGAATATCAAGGCCGGCTCAAGCTGGTGGTATGTAACCCGCCGTTTTCGGGACGTGGCCCAACGGCCAGCATCGACAAGTCGTTTGAGTACGACGAGCCCGACAACTACGGCTACTTCATGCGGCGCGCTCTCGACCTGCTCGCGCCCGGCGGCCTGGGTGTGTTTATCGCCCCCAAGTACTTCCTCGAGCGGAAGAAGGACTACGGGCTACGCCGCAAGATTCTGCAGCGACATCGCCTGTGTGCCGCGTTTGGCCTCCCCCGAAATGCCTTTGCCGCGGTCAATCTCTGCACAAGCATCTTAATCTTTCGGGCTCGCGGCGGCGAGCTGACCGAGGCAACGCCCGAGGACCGGGTGATCTTGGAGGGGCGCTACTTCGAGCAAAATCCGGAACACTCGCTCAAGTTCGACGAGGAGCGAAACATCCACATCCCGGTGATGACCCCGGAGTGTGCCGCGTGTTTGATCGGAAAATCGGAGGATTGTGCATATTCACAGGCCCCAAGTGGAACCGCCGTCGAGATCGTCAGCGGGTTCGGTCATCGCATCGCCGACTTTCGGACTCGGCTTGAAGCCGGCGATCCGTTGTCTCGCAACTTGTGGCGCGAACTTTCGGAGGATCTCAAGAGTTTTCGTGAGTCGGACTATCTCAAACAACTGGGCGGAGAGCCGAATCCGTGGGCCTGGACGGCACTCCAGCGTGCGAGCGACGATGATGGTGTTGCGGCCTATCTATCGGCCTTCGACGAGCAGGGGACTTCGGCCGCGTGGTTGACCGAGGAACCGAACCTCGCCAAGCACTATCGCGGAAGCACGCGGAGTGTCGTTGACCAGGCGAACTGGTTGTACAAGCATAATGGTGAGCGTGCGCTTCACCTTCATGAGTTGCTCGCTTTTCACAAGGCGATTGGAGGCAACCGAACCCCCAAGAAGTTGCAAAAGCAACTACTAGACGGCGGCTGGGTTGTGAGTCGCCCCGGCGTGGTCGAGCCCGCCGAAGTCTATTTCCATGGGGATTTGCTAGGCAAGCTCCAACACCTGCAGATCACGCCAGAAACACGCTCGCAGGCCGAGCAACTCAAGATTCAGACCCACCCGATCCCGCTTGAGGATGTCGATGTCTCGCCGCGACATGGTTGGATTCCACCTGAAACGCTCTCGGCCTGGGTTTCGGAAATCCTCGGTACCAAGGTTGAACTCGACCGCGAAGCAGGCGTTGTTGTGGCGAGCGGCGAGGTCGATGACCAACTTCAACCTCTGCTCGGATGGCTCAACCACGACAACACCAAGTTCAGTCCGCGAACAGCTCCCAAGGTTTCCCGCGAGCCTTCCGACGAGGCGCTCAAAGGTGTCGAGCTCAACCGGACTCTTTGGACACGTTACTGGATCCGTCACTTTCAGGCATGGGCAACCGCCGACGCGCCACGAAGGTTCGCGCTCGCCGAGGAGTACAACCGGGCATCGCGAGGCTATCGGTGTCGGGAGAACTATCCGACCGAACCCCTCGCAATTCCCCGCTGGGGTAGCGAGATCACGCTGCACCCGTTTCAAGTTGCAGCGGCCAGGCGATTGCTCGATCAGCACCAGGGTTTGCTCGCCCTCGACACCGGTCTCGGCAAGACCTACGTAGGCCTCGCAGTCCTTGCAGCTGCAAGAAGTCGTGGTTTGGCGAGGCGGCCTGTTGTGGTCGTACCGAAGTCCCTGGCGTGGAAGTGGTTTGACGCATTCAAGACCGCGTTGCCCGACTATCGCGTGGTGGTGATTGGTTCGGTCCGCTACCGGCGAACCAGCGGCAAGAAGTACAAGCAGCTCAAACAGCTTCAACGCGACGGGAAATTGACCAAGGCGCAGCTCGAGGCAACCCTGATTACCTCCCGCAACGACAAGCCCGAGGATCGTGCCGAGAAGTGGGCAGCTTTCGCGGCCGCGGCCTACGACGCAGTCATCGTTACGACCAGCGCGATGGCGGAAACGTGTGTTTCGGGGGCCGTGCTCGAGTCGTGGAACTCAGAACCTGCGGTGGCTCGATTCGCCCGGCAGAGCAAGAAAATCGAGACTCCCCAGGGAGATGCCGGTGGTCCGCCGTGGGTCGCCGACTTCTTGCTCGTCGATGAAGCCGCGCGATTCAAGAACCTCTGGACACCCGAAATCAAGCTCAAGTACATGGGTTGCCCGCCGCCGTCACGCCGGGCCCTGCAACTCGATTTACGTGCGCATGCAACAAGGATGGCAAACGGGGAGCGCGGCGGCGTGGTGCTGTTGTCGGCCACGCCGGCCAAGAACAGCCCGGTTGAACTCTACAACCTCGGGCACATCACCGACCCGAATATTTGGAAGCGCGCGGGTATTTTCCACGCGAGCCAGTTTGCGGAACGCTACATCGCTTCGGAGTCTGTCCCGACGTTGTGTCCCGACCTCGACGTGAAAGTTCACCCCGCGGTGGTTGGCTTCCAGAACATGGACGAGTTGCGCGGGTTGTTGTGTCGCTTCTCCGAGTTCAAGACGGCAACCGAAATTGATACCGACCTCAAACTTCCGTCCCCGCGCAGGCACATCGTCGAGGTCGAGCTCGACGAACGCCAGAAGGCGAAGTACGACGCGCTGCTCGGCAACCTTCCTGAAAAGCTCGAAGATCCGTGCGGTGCCTTGGCGATCCTTGTCAAGCTCGGTTTGGTAGCCGTCCACGGCAACCTAGACGAGGGATACTCGTGGGACAACTTTGAGGGCGTCGATCCACAGTCTCCGAAGTTTGCCGCGATCGCTGCACGGGTTGTTGCAATTACAAATTGTGGACACCTCGTGTTCGTGCAAAACCACGCCGCCCAACGTTGGCTGCGGCAGGTTCTTGTAGACGCTGGGGTACCAGCCGAGCGGATCGCCATCTTGAATGCGAAGGTGCCCAACGGCGAGCTCAAGCGCATTGCCCAAGGGTTCAACGGTGACGACCCGAACCTCGGGGTGCAGTACGACGTGTTGATCGTCAACGAGGTTGCCTACGAGGGCCTCGACCTGCAAACGCGAACGTGCGCAGTCCACCACGCTGACCTCCCTTGGAACTCGGCCGAACTCCAGCAACGGATCGGCCGGGCGATACGACCAGGTGCGAAGTGCCAGGTTGTTGAGGTGTTCTACTACGTGGCCCTTGGGTCAACCGATCGGCACCGACTCGCCATGATCGACGGCAAGGCGCGGTGGGACAAGGACATCAACAAGGGCGACACGAAGCTGCGCAACCCACTTGCGGCTGTGTTCGAGGATCCGCTCGAGGTGCTGCTCAGCCTCGCCGGAGACGATGCATCGATTGAGTTGATCGAAAAGGCGCGTGAGCGCAAACGCGTGACCGACAAGCGGAGGGTTCTCGTCGCCGCCAACAGGCTGGCCTATCGGGCAGCCGCGAGATACCGGGACGTGCGAGAAGCCGGCTCCAACAGCCGCCTGGCGAGCGTGAGGCTCAAAGAAGCCGACGCCCTCGTCCGCGAACTCAACAAAATCGATCCCAAGGTTTGGCCATGGGCAAAATGGCTCGGACCGATCCGGGATGTGATGCCCTTGGTCCCGCGCGATGGGTCGGCACCGGTGTTCGAGGGCCTACGGGTCACCAGGCTCGTTCGCAAAGGAGAACTCGAGGCGTTCGAATTTGGCCGTACCGGGTATGAGGACGGTAGCGAGGTCATTGGGTTTCGCCGCGCCGGAGAAGGTGTATGGACAAGGATTGACGCCGACGACGTGGCCAAGCTGGGCATCCGAGCCCGCCATTTGCCTGGCGAGACAGAAGTTGAGTGGCCGGCTGACCTCGGGGACACCGTTGGGCACATCCACGAAAACCTCGAAAACTCGGGGGTGACCTCGTGGCCCGAGTTGTTTGGCTGGAAATATGCATCAGCAACGTTCACTGAATGGATCTGGCCGCGGGTTGCCCACGCCGTGACGAAATCGCTTCGCCGCGATACCAACCATGCATTTCCAGCCCTCGACGGCGAGGGGGTCAGATTGGTCAGCGGAGCCAAGCTGATTGGTGTTGAGTTGATTCCACCGACGCTCGCCGGCTGGTCGGTGTTTTTGAAAGCGATCGAGCAAACCGACGGTGTCGAGTGGGACGAGCTCGAACAAGTCGCCGATGTGTGGTGGGGCCGCAAGTTGCCAGAGAGGTCGTCATGATGCGTTACGAAAATTTCCGTGGTGTCGAGATGGCGATCGGCGACCCGAATCCGATGTGGCCACTGCTAGAGTCCGCGCCCAAGTTCTCGGCCGATTCGTTCGCCAGTGGGCGTCCGTTTGACTGCGAGGCGCGAGAGTGTGAGCGCTGGAGCGCGGGTATCGAGTTGGAGTGCCAGGCCGGGGACACCGTGCTTCTGCCCGAAGCCTGTACGATTGAGGTGGTCGAGGAGAAGTGGTCGAGCGACACCACGGCAGTCTTCGCCACAACCGCAGACGGCGAGCTATTCCTTGTATTTGCAGGTTTAACACCCGGGTCGTCCAACCAGTATGTCACTCCCGGGCCTGCCCCCAAGGGCACGGTGATCGGGCATGCGCACGGTACAAGCCTGCACTTTGAAACATACGTCGCTGACCACTTCACCGTGGCCAACGAGGTTTGGTACGCGAGCGAGCCCCCGCCGCTGTCGCTGCTCAACCCGCTCAACTACATCCAACGGGCGGCCAAGCAAGAGCCGACGCTCGAGAGCTGGCGGCAGATTCGAGACGCGCTGCGTCGGCTAGGGTTTCCCGCGTCGGACTCGGGTGCGTGGACCGAGACTGACATTCAGCAGCTCCAACGGGCGCAACGTTTTTTGGGGCTCCCCGAAACCGGAGAGTGGGATCGAGAAACGGAGGCACGTGTTCGGCGTTCGCTCAAACGATTAGATGTGCCTACACCGAACACTGCGAAACCCAAACGCAACTACGTTGGCTACGGACTCATGGGATTTGGTGGCATTGCAGCCATCGGCGGAGCTGTCTGGCTCATCCGGGAGCTTCGCAAATGACCCGGCAGCGCTACAAAAACCACCGCGAGGTGGCGATGGCCCGCGGGGCGAGCGAGCCCGTCTGGCCGATCGATCCGGTCAAGCCGAGGTTTGCAACCTGGTCCTTCGGCGGGGGGAGGCCGTTCAACTGCAAAGCCGGTAGCTGCGACCGCTGGCATGCCGGGATCGACTTGCTATGCAAGGCCAACGACATCGTCGTCACACCCGAACTGTGCACGATCGAGGCGGTCGACCGAGGTTGGTCGAAGGGCTCCAAGGCGGTATTTGCCCGCACCGCAACCGGTCTGTTCCTGGTGTTCGGGGGCACAAAGAAAGGCTCGGGGGACGAGTGGAACGTCAAAGAAGGTGACGAGTTGCCCAAGGGAAGCCCAATCGGTCGAGTTCTCGGCTCCTATGGCATGGTGCACTTTGAGACATACAAGGACGATGCCTACCGGATGACCAACTCGCGGTGGTACGTCGGTGAACCTCCGCCCGAAGGACTCCTCAATCCGCTGAACTACATCCAACGCGCCGCTGGCCAAGAGGAGACGATTGAGAGTTGGAGGCAAATCCGGCTGTCGCTGCGCCTCCTGGGTGCAGATCCGCCAACCGAAGGCCCGTGGACCGACGAAGATGCTGCTGCATTGATCGAGATCCAGGAACTCCTCGGTCTAGAACCTGATGGCAAGTGGGGGCCGGATACCGAGGAGCGTGTGCGGGCAGAACTCAACGAGATGGGTGTAAGTGCATCGATGTGGCCTCAGGTACCAGTACCCGTCCCATCTCGCGGCGATGGTTCCGATGTCTCTACGGGCCACGCTGAGAACAACAAGTTTCGTTACGGCCTCTATGGCTTCCTCGGATTGGGCGGCCTAGCAGCAGCCTGGGCGGCCTACCGGAGGATGACGACATGAGAATGCTTCGTCAGCTCTGGCAAATTCTCGCAGAGGAAAGTGCTCGCCTGTTCCAGGTTGAGACCAGCCTCGCGCACTGCTCGGTTGAACCGATGTACCTGTCCCAGGGGTCTGTCTTGGTCGAAATCGTCGAGCCCGGGCGCCCGGTACTCATCACAACCTTGCGCGGGACGGTGCGAGTCAAGCGGACCGACCGCAACACCTTCAACATGGTCGCGCACCCCGGACAGCCCGTCGTGCTGTTCGTACCCGGCCAGTACAGCATCCGCGCGCGTTCAGAGGTCTACGGCTTGAGGGGGGAACGATGTCCAACACACTCATGATTTTGCGACGCATCGCGCGGGCGATCGTCGATGCCTACAACGACTATCACGGTGGCGACGAGGAGCGGGAGAACAGGTCGCAAAGGCCAGCTCTGCCGACGTTTAGCGGTAAGAAAATGGAGAAGGCACATCTCACAAGTTGGGACACCGTGCTCCCAGTTTCGAACGCCGACCGGACGAACTCGGTGCTCCCACTCTCGAACGCAGAGCGGGCACAGGGGCTCGTCAACCGCACAATCGCCCGGGTTGCCGGGCACCAAAGCGAAGGCGCCGATGGAAGGTAAGGACATGCTCAAGGCCGGCCTGGCGGGCTTGACCGCGATTGGGGCCTTCATCGCGCTGACAGAATTGTTCAGCAAGAAGCCCGTCCCCGCGGTCGACAAGTCACCGGCCAAGGCTCGCGCTCCACTGAGCTGCCCGATAATCATTGCACCTGCAACAGGAATTATCACCGGGGACGATACCCACCGAGTGCAGGGATGTCTGCGCGAAGCGACAGGCCCCGTCGATCTGCTGATTCACGCCTACGGGGGCTACTGTGCTGCTGTCGACCCGATCGTGCATGCTCTCAAGGAGTACAAGGGCGGCCGGATCCACGCACACATCCCGTATTTTGCATTTTCGGGCGGGACGATGATCGCGCTCGCGGCCAAGAAAATCATCATGGGAGAGGGAGCGGTCTTGGGACCCGTCGATCCGCAGATGGCTGGCTTTGCAGCGGCCGACTTGCTCAAGCTCCAACAGCTAAAGAGTGCAGATACAATGGATGATGTCACCCACCTCATGGCCATGACCGCGGGGAAGGCCTACGAGGAGACGCGAAAGTTGGTGGCGACACTGGTAAGGACGCCCGAGGCGTTGGAGAGGCTGACGAGTGGGCAGTCGTCGCACGCAAATCCGATTTCGTTTGCCGAGGCGTTGGCGTTGCAGTTACCGGTCGAGCGCGGGATTCCAGAGGCTTATTACAAGTTGCTCAACGGGCGATTGAAACGGCCCAAGTTGTTATGGGAGTTGTGACAGGGCAGATCTACGCTATGTGTAGGGATTAGTGTATTTGCACATGCAGGAGGAACCATGAGCTTGGTAAAAGACATAGTCCTTGTCGGAGGAGGAACGGCCATCGGAGTCGTGGGCCTCGTGTGGCTCCTTCGCAAGCGGGATGGCTCCGGCGAAGGCTGGTCAATCTTTGGCGGCCACGGTGGCGACTCGTTGTTCGGAGGGCCCGAATCCGGCCCTCTCGAAGAAGACGGTGGCGACGGTGGTCGGGGGAAAGAACCCGGCAAAGGCGAAGGCAAGGGCCAAGGCAGCGCTGGCAAAGATGGCAAGAGCCAGGACAGCGGAAACGGCAAGTCTGGAAAGTCGGGATCTGGCTCTTCGGGCAGTGACGGCAAGGATGAAGGTAAGACCAAGGAAGGCTCGGGCAAGGGAGGCGACGGCACTGGCGGCAAGGGGGGAGGCTCCGGCGGAGGCGTGGGCTCGGGTCAGGGATCGGGCACGCAGCACGGCCAAGATGACGAGTCGGGCCACGGCGAGACGGAGGGCGGTGGTGGTGACAACCACGTATTCGACCCTTATGCGGGCTGGGGTGGCAACATGATCGAGGGCGACCTACCGGCTCCAGACTTGAGCGAAGGTAAGCTCGAGGCCGTCGGGACGACCATCTACAACCTCGTTGGAAATGTTGTAACAGCAACCGACCTACCACCGCCGCTTCACCAGTACGACCCAAATCTCGGCATCGACCTGACGTTTTGGGCAGATGTGGCGCTACACAAAAACTACACCCTACCGCCCGGACGCCTCGATCCGACAATCAAGTCGCATGTGCCGTGGATCGAGCTGTGGGTGTTCATCCTCGACTTGGTGATTCGGGCAGAGGCTGAGCTAAACGAAGGACTAGACGACATCATCGACGAGGACTGGGTGGGGCCATGGATTCCGTTTCCCGACGATGTGCCGGCTGAGGAGTGAGAGGTTGATCATGCAAGGGAATTCAGCAGCAGACTGGTTGGAAGATTACGACGATGTGCCGCTCGGGAAGGTCGAAGCCTATTGGATCGAGCTGCCGGTAGAGCAGGGCATCGATCCGCACGATGCCGTGACGCGAGCCAATCTGGCCGGCATTCTGGTGTTTCGAACGAAGAGGCGGGGACCTCTGTTTCGCACGACCTTTCCGGTAGAGGGCGTTGACCATGAGGATGACCAAGATTGGTCTACAGACCCAGAGGTGCGAGCGGACGAGGAGCTCACGGCCGCATTGTCTTGGGCAGATGAAGCTGTGCTGGCCGTCGAGTGGGTCGTGGGTGGTCGTGCTGAGCTTCGCCCATACCCGACTGTGCTCGACAGCATGAAGTTTGTCCGCTCGAAAACTGCGAATGGCGCGGAGGTAATTGCATCGGCAATTAATAAGCCGGCGAACAGAAGGATGCTGCTCGACACAGACCACGAGATCCTACAGCTCTACCTCAAGCAGTTTGCCAACGCGCAACGCAAGCATGGGATGGGCGATTCGCCCGAGCGAACGAGGAAGTACCTCAAGGAGTTTTGGAGTCTGGGAGATGTGGGTGCAGCCGAGAAATATGTCGAGGACCACGAAGCGCCCAATATCGATAACTCACTCGACTGGGTGACCGCGGCGGAGGAAGGTTAAGATGTCGATACACGAATATGTAAGCAAAGGAGCCCCGGCGAACGCCCACTGGATCGGTGTTGTGACCGACACACCGAACAGCACGAAGGCGAGGTTGGCCGCCTCAGGACTCGAGTGGGAGGTCGATAAGACGATTATCGGTCTGGAGATGCTGTTTCTTGTGCGCCTGCCCGAGCCGAGTAGCGAGGGTTTTCTGAGCATTGGCCCTGAAGTTCTGCACGCGATTCGAGATGGTCACGGCGCAGTGATTGAACGGCCGACGTCCTTCCTCGATGCAATCTCGCTCGGCCAGGGCAAGTCACTCGATGAAGCAACCGCGGCTACGTTTGCAAACACCGATGCTCGGGCCGCCGAAGTTGCGCTCGAGAACATGTCCGAAGGACCGGTACGAGAGTTGGTGAGGGTATACCTCGAATCGATCTCGGTCGTGCAGTCGCAACACGGGATCCGTGGAAACGGCGAGCGCACACTCACGTTCATCTCGCACTTTTGGGAGTTGGGCGACGCGGGGGTAACAGAGCGATTCCTGCAGGTCTTGCCGAAGATTACGGGGAAAAGTGCTGCGAGTGGTGGCCTCGAACGCTCAGCCAAGCAACGGCCGCAGTTTGAGGCGAGGCTGTCGGCACTCGAGTGTCGGGTTCGGCTACGGCGATAGATGTGAGACCTTCGCACGGTTGGGAGGTAGATGGCTATGCATGAAAAACGAGAAGCAGGGAAGAGGCGAGCACCTGTTGGTGAGATCGAAGCGTATTGGCTTGAACTTCCTGACGGTGTCTGTCCTGACGATGCG
>JAUIFF010000007.1 GCA_030429545.1 Polyangia bacterium | reverse complement strand
AATTCGCCGCGATTTTTTGGGTTGTGGCTTGGTTGTGTCGACTAGTTGGGGTCCACCCGCTTGGTCGTTGGTCGTGTCGACTAGTTGGGTATGGGGCGGCGGCCTGAAACGCTCGCAGTACGACAGCACCGCGTTTCAGGACTCGGTTCACGGGCAAAAATTCGCCGCGAGTCTTTGGTTGTGGCCTGGTTGTGGGCGGAGGCCTGAAACGCTTGCAGTAGCCCACTACAGCGTCGCGTTTCAGGACTCGGTTCACGGGCAAAATTCGCCGCGATTTTTTGGGTTGTGGCTTGGTTGTGTCGACTAGTTGGGGTCCACCCGCTTGGTCGTTGGTCGTGTCGACTAGTTGGGTATGGGGCGGCGGCCTGAAACGCTCGCAGTACGACAGCGCCGCGTTTCAGGACTCGGTTCACGGGCAAAAATTCGCCGCGAGTCTTTGGTGTCGGTTTGGCTCGGTTGTCGAGTAGCTGTCGACTAGTTTCGGCGCGGGTGTTGTCGAGCGTTGTTTGCCCAGGCGCCGCGTGGACGAGCTCGGGACGTCGAGTTGCCGAGGTGCTTGGTCGTGGCTTGGCGGCAGCCCGAAGGCTTGGCGTTTCGATTGCAGATGCACAAAGTTTTGGCCGGCGGCCTCATTTCGTTGGCCCGGGCGGGATCTCCCCCCGCAGATGTGGTGAATCGCCCTGGTTTCGAGCTGTTGCGCGCGATCTATCTGGCGACAATCTGAACAATTCCAGCCAATTCGTGTAGGATGCCCGGCGAAGGGGAGAACCGATACCTATGCGCAAGCTCGTCCTGTCATCTCTGGTGGCCCTCACCGTGCTGCTTCCCGGCTGCCAGCAGCCCGATCCCAACGCGTTTGAGACCTACATCGCGCAGATGAAGGACGACGCCGCCCGGCCCCAGGCCATCGCCACGTTGGAGGGCTTGGTCAAGACTGTCTCCACAATCCAAGATCCCGAAGCCAAAAAGGCTCGCGTTCAGGAGTTTGTCGACAAAGTCATCCCCGAGCTCGAAGCGGTTTGGGACAACGTGATGCCCCAGGAGCGCACCCAGATCCTGGAGATGCTGCGGCTGATCGCTCGGCCCGAGGGCGCCAATCTGTGGAGCAAAGCGCTGGTCCTCGACGGTTCGGAAGAGTCGCGTAAGCAGTGCCTGAGCGCTCTTCAGGGCATCAAGGCTGCGAATGCGACGGGCACGGTTGACGCTCTGATCGCCGAGTTCGGCAAGCTCATCGAAAACCCGGGTAAGGACAAGGGCAAACGCGAGGGCGAGCTTCGCCTCGAGATGGCGACCGCCCTCGGTGAGCTCAAAGACCCGAAGGCTGTCGACATCCTGATCAAAGCGCTCGAGCAGCCCGAAGAAAACCAACCCGTGGCGATCCACCGCGCGGCCGCTTCGGCACTTGGCCAAATCGGCGACCCGAAGGCGACCGATGCCCTGATCGTTGCTCCGTTTCGCGTCAAAGATGCGGCCTCGACCACCGACATTGCCAACCGCTGCAAGCTCGCACTTTCGGCGATCGGCGAACCGGCCGTGCCCCGGGTTGTCGACATGCTCAAGGGCAAACACGAGGCCGTCAACAAGGAGGCCGCCAGCCACGATGTCGACTTGTTGATCGTACAACAAACCGCAGCTGGCATCCTCGGTGACATGCGGGCCAAGAAGGGCGTCGATGAGTTGCTCGCCTTTATGCCGCTCGATGGCTGCGCCGTTCCGGGCGAAGAACCGGCCAAGAAAAAGAAGAAAAAGAAGAAGAAAAAAGCCGACGACGAGCCCGAGATCGATCCGGCCAAGGCCAGCCTGCGTGCGTTCGTCGCCCGATCGCTCGGCTTTATTGGCGATGAGAAGCCCGTCGAGCCGCTTTGCTCCTGCATCAACTCCACCCGCAATCCGGGCGACATGGACGAGACCGTCGATGCCCTCGGCCGGATCGGCGGCGAGAAGGCACTCGGCTGCCTGCTCGAAACGGTCAAGACCGGTGAGTACGACCCCGATGCAGTCGCCAGCTCCGACTTCGTCTACCAGATCCGCGGCATCGCGGCGCGTTGGTCTGTGCTCGTCGCTCCCCCCGACAAACTAGAGGGCGTCAAGGCTGCCTTTGCCGCCAACGACAGCAACGAGAAGGCCAAAAAAGAGATTACGCCCTACGAGTCGGGGATCAAACTCGCCGAGACCTGCAAAGCTGACAAAGATTGCTACCTCAAGACGCTCAGCGACCAAACGGCCGAGTCGTTTGCCCGCGAAAAAGCTGCGTATGAGTTGGCACGGCTCGCCAAGGGCGACCAAGCTGTCGGTTTGGAAATCGCTAAGGCATTCAAGGTTCGCGACCCAGATGCCCGCGTCACCATGGCTTTGATGGCCGACCGCGTGCTCGAAGGCAAGAAGTGCAACGAGTGTGCCGATGCCTTCCAGGCCGTGCTCGACGGCGAGAAGGGCACAATGCCGCCCACCATGCAGCTGGCGGTGTTGACCGTGCGCCACACCATGGCCCATCTCCGCGAATAATTTCGCAGCCCAGCTCAACCAAACCCCGTGCCTGGCCGCGGGGTTTGTTGTTGATACATCTAAAATCGGCGCGCATACCTATGGACAAGTCGCCAGAACTTTGTATGAAGGGGTATGCGAACCAAAGTGGTGACCGCTGCATGTTTGTTGACCCTCCTGAGTCCGGGGATGGCCCATGCCGAGGAGGTTGTGCCCGAGGGGACAGGTGGTATCGACCCCGCCAGCAAGGGCACGACCGAGCTCAGCGACCAGGGAAAGTTTAGTACCGCCAAAAAGGACGAGGCCGAGGACGAAGAGGACACCGACACCACCGAGTTCTCGATTGCCGCTGGCGGCCTTTTGTCCACGGGGAATGCGCGTGCAGGGGCGGTGACAGGTGCCAGCAAGTTTCGGATCCGCCGCAAGATCCACATGTTCGGCGCGGATCTGGTCGGCAATTATGGTGCCGGTGCGCCCGACCGCGAGGCCGACCTAGAGCCCAACGTGGCCAACGTCCAGGGGCGGGTTCGCTACGACGTCTTCCTCCATAAACGTGTATCTGCATTTATGATGCTCACCGGCCGTCACGACCGGTTTCAGGGCCTGGCCTTCCGCCTCAATGTCGACCCCGGGTTTGCGTTTTATATCCTCACCAAAAAGGCCAATCAGCTGTGGGCCGAGGTCGGGTATGACTACCAATACGACCGCCGCACAAACGAAGCCCTGGCCGAAAACGAAGCGGATGTCGCCGCCAACATGGCTGCGATTGCTGAGGCCGAAATGAATGGGGAGATGCCTCCAGACGCAATTCCCCTGCTCGACCCTGTGTTTCAAAACCACGCCTACCGCCTGTTTTTGGGCTACTCCAACCGCATGGTCGACACCATCTCGTTCGACACGGGCGTGGAGTGGCTCCACAGCTTTGTCGACCCTTCGATTTTCCGGCTCAACTGGGACAACACCCTGAGTGTCAGCCTCGTGAAGCAGTTTAGCCTGGGCCTCACCTTTACCCTACGCTACGAGAACAAACCGCTGCCCAACGTTAGTCCGCTCGACACGATCACCTCGGTCAATCTCGTCTATCGGTTTATCTAGTTATGCAATTTTTGTACCTGCATCAAAGTCACCGCACGCCTACGCGGCGGTGACCCGTTGGTCCGCTCGACACGATCACCTCGGTCAACCCCGTCTATCGGTTTGTTTAGCTAGGTTATTTTTGTACCTGCATCAAAGTCACCGCGCGCCTAGGCGGCGGTGACCCGTTCGATCCACTTGATGGCCTCGGCGGCAAACCGTTGCGGGTCCTCGACCATGGGATAGTGGCCGAGGCCAGATAGCCACGTGAGCTCTGCTCCGGGGGTTTCGGCCGCGAGTGCACGGGCGATTGCAGGTACGGCGACCGGGTCGCCTTCACCCCATAAAATATGTACAGGCACATTGTTTAGGCGGGTCATGGCCCCAATCCAACGGTGCCACATACGCTCGCGCTCACGCGTGTAGCGGCTGACCTTGGCAATCGTCGCCCGTCCGTCGCCGTGGGTGACCGCCGCCCACATCAGGTCCCGTTCTTCCCGGCTAATGGCCTCGGGGCTGCCGCCGAGCTGTCGAATTTGGCGGTGAAAAAACGCCCGGTTGCTGAGTTTGGCGACCACTGGCCCAAGGTACTTGGTCCGCAGGGCGCGTTGGACCAGGCGCAGGTCGGCGAGCTCGATATGCGGGCTGCCGTTACACAGGGTGAGCGACTGCGGAACAAATGTATGCGCAAGTAAACACCGGGTGTGGCGGGCCATCAGCTCGTTGGCCACCGAGGTGCCATAGTCGTGGGCCAAAATATGCCCGCCGACAAGGCCGAGGGCGCGCCACAGGCACAGGGCGACCTCGGCTTGGTCGACCAACGAATAGCTGTAGTCCTGGGGTTTGTCCGAGAGGCCAAAGCCTAGGTGGTCGTGAATCACCACGCGAAAGTGCTGGGCAAGCAGGTCGACAACCCGATGAAAGTCGCACGATGCCGTGGGAAACCCGTGCAAGATCACCAGCGGTTCGGCGCCGGGAGGGCCCTCAATGTCGACATAAAAAACCCGGTGGCCATCGACCTCAAAATAGTTGCCGCGCTCCCGCCAAGCCTCGAGTGTCCGATTTGCGTGGGGCATTGTGGGCAAGGTTCGCCCGCAAACCTGCGCACGTCAACAGACTCAGCTAAAAAACTTGCGGATACATTGATTTTCGCGCCCAGGCTCACACGCTAGCAAGCGGCCGGCCAACGGGCGAAATCAACTCGCACGGCGGCGACGGGCCGGTGTGCTCGCAGCCCCGTCTTCCTCGACATACGCGTCGTCGTCGTCTTCTTCGTACCCGTCGTGTTCTTCGTGCTCGGCGTCGTACTCGTCATCTTGGCCGTCTTCGTACCCGTCGTCTTCGTACTCTTCGTCTTCGCCGTCTTCGTACTCGTCGTCGTCGTACTCGTCGTCTTCGACTCCATCCTCGTACTCGTCGTCGTCGAGATCGCGGGCACGGCTGGCCACCGGGAGACCGTCGGCACAGACAAACTCGACCGTCGAAATCTCGCCCTCAACCGCGTCTACGAGCAGGATGCCATCGACATCAAAAGCGATCGCATACTCGAGCAACTGCCGTCGGGTGTGGCGATTGCTCAGTCTCGCCACCTGCTGCCCACCCTTGAACTCGGCCACATAGACCAGACCCGCGCGCTTGACCAGGGCATCGGCCCGCAGGCGAAACCCGTGTTGTTGGCCGTCGACAACCACCCGCGACCGCCCGCTCGGTTGGCGCTCGACAATCCGGTACCCGGCCTTGCGCAGCACCCGAAGCCCACAGCGTTCCCCTACCTCGCCGAGCTTGCGCGCACGCGCGGCCCGGCGCGAGGTCTTCCAGGCCGCCATCCGCACACCGAGGACACAGCCCCAAATCAGGACAAAGGCCAAAATCAGAATCAGTGCCCAGGCGGAGCCACTGAGACCGGCGATAGCAGCCGCAAGCATGACCCGAGCTTACAGTTGCCCGTCCGGCGATCGAAATTTCCAGCGTCGGCATGGGGTCGGTGGGCGAGAGGTGCCCGTTTGGGCGTCGCCGCGTGGTTCAAGCTGGCAAAAAATTGTTTGTACATCTAGTTCAGGAGATCCGGGGCAGTACGCGAACGCCCTGAGCAGGCGAGCGCGGTTGCGGGTGACACGTTGGCCACTTAGCGTGGGAAGCCGTCACAGGCAGGTGTGCCAGCCTCGTTCGGGTCATGTCCGCGGTCGGAGGCAACACGCCGCGGAGTAGAGCTCGTACAAGGCACCAAAACCGAGGCGGCCTCGAGCAGAGCCGTCGAGGGCGACAGGTTGGCAGGTTAGGTCGAGAAGCCGTCACAGTCAGGTATGCAGACCTCGATCGATACACCCTCGAGCAGAGCCGTCGAGGGCGACAGGTTGGCAGGTTAGGTCGAGAAGCCGTTACAGGGAGTTGCAGGCCTCGATTGATGCGAGCTGTCGAGGGCGACACGTTGGCCGTTTAGGTCGAGAAGCCGGCACAGGGAGGTGCAGGCCTCGATTGATGCCGCCTCGTTCGGGTCATTCTCGAGGCCGCCTCGAGCGGTCACGGGCGACAGGTTGGCCGGTTAGGCCGAGAAGCCGTCACAGGCAGTGCAGGCATCGATTGATGCGAGCTGTCGAGGGCGACACGTTGGCCGGTTAGGTCGAGAAGCCGTGGTGCAGGCCTCGATTGATGCGAGCTGTCGAGGGTGACACGTTGGCCGGTTAGGTCGAGAAGCCGTCACAGGGAGGTGCAGGCCTCGATTGATGCGAGCTGTCGAGGGCGACACGTCGGTCGGTTCGATTGATACAGCCTCGTTCAGGTCATACTCGAGGCGGCCTCGAGCGGAGCCGTCGAGGGCGACGCGCTGGCTGGCAGGGGTATTAGGCCTCGGCTGGCGCTGCCAATTTCAGGCGCTCACAAAACATATCGAGTACGCGGTCGAGGGCGATGCGTGTTGGATGACCTGGCTGATCAACCAGATGATTGGTGACGACGGAGTGGGCCGACAACGGATTGCCGTGCGGGTTGCCGAGCGAAGAGTCGATTTCGATCCCCTCAAACCCCTCGCCGAGCTCGCGCCGCAGGGTGGCAAACCTCGCCGCCGGGCACATCACATCGTGGGTAAACCGCAGCCCTAAAACCTTCACGCCGGCCTGCGTGCGTTTGCGGATCTGCGTGAGTTCTTCGTCGGAGACCGCGATCGCAGCTGCGTGGGCGGGCGTGACCGCAAACGGCAGCGAAGGCTGGCTCAGGACCGGCGCCGCGACTGCCGGGTCGACCATCAGCGACAGCGCAAAGTTGCCGGTCAGGCACATCCCGATCGCGCCCACACCCGGGCCCCCGAGCTCGCTGTGAAGGTCCCGGCAAAGCGCGCGCAGCCAATCGGTGATCGGGCTCGAGCGGCGACGGGCGAGCACGGCAAACTCCCGAGAAATACAGGCCCGGGCGATCTGGCCAAGGGCATAGCCAGGTGTCATCGGTTTTTCAGGGGTGCCAAACAACAGCGGCATGGCCACGGTCAGGCCGCGGTCCGCCACCCGTCGGGCAAAGTCCGCAACCTCGGGGGTAATCCCCGGGATCTCGTGCATCACCACCACCCCCGGGCCTTCGCCCTTGCGAAACACAGTCCGCGAGACACCGTTGTAGCGAAACTGTGTCGCCTCAAAGTCGGGGAGTGGCACGGCCTGAGTATAGCCGCGAAAATCGTTGTGTGAGCAACTTTGGTGCGGTTGTCGGAGGGGCACGGCGGTTCGAGGGTCATCGTCGATGTTGCTCGGTCGGTCGGGCCGCTTGCTGAACCGCGACGAGTTCAGGAAACATGCCGAACCGGGTGAACCCGTCGAGATCGGCTCAGGTTTGGCAAGCTGCTCTCACGGACGTGAGCCAAGCGAAATCCCTCGGGTTGTCGCGGCCGCGTCTGCGCTGCGAAACTGTGGGCCATGGCGAGCGAGCAACCCAAAAATCAACGGATCATTCAGCCCGACGGCTGGCCGCGGCCGCGTGGCTACAGCAACGGCATGGCCGCCCGCGGTGAGTACCTAGCCATCGCCGGGCAAATCGGTTGGGGGACCGACGAAAAAATCGTCGACGGCGGCTTTGTGCCGCAGTTTCGCCAGGCCCTGCAAAATGTTGTCGACGTCGTTGAGGCGGCCGGCGGCAAGCCCCGGCACATCATTAGCCTGACGATCTACGTCACCGACAAAGAGCCGTATATCGCCGGGATTGTCGAGGTTGGGGCCATTTACCGCGAACTCATGGGCAAGCACTTTCCGGCCATGGCCCTGGTCGAAGTCGCCGCGTTGTTGGAGCCGCGGGCGATGGTCGAGATCCAGGGGCTGGCCGTGTTACCCTAGGTGTAAATACATGATTTTTAGTGTATCGGCATTGAAATCAAGATCCTGCGAGTACTGACCATGTCCAACCTTCCCCCCGACGAACGCCCCTTGCCCCTGCCCACGCCCCAGCACTTTCGCTACGAAGAGCGCGAGGGGGTTGGCGTGATCACCCTCAGTCGACCCGATCGCTTCAATGCCCTGACGTTTGCCGTCTACCGCGAGCTCACCGATTTCTTCCTCGCGATCGACCGTCGCCGCGAGGCACGGGCGTTGGTGTTGCAGGGCGAGGGGCGGGCTTTTTGCAGTGGTGGCGATGTCGAGGACATCATCAAATACCTGTTTGGCCGCGACATGGACGGTTTACTGCGGTTTACGCGAATGACTGGCGAGCTGATCCACGCCATGCGCGAGTGCAAGTTGCCGATCGTCGCCAGCGTCAAGCGGGTGGCCGCCGGGGCAGGTGCGGTGATGGCCCTGGCCAGCGATTTGCGGGTGATGGGTGAACATGCATTTTTCGCGTTCTTGTTTCCCCAGGTCGGGCTCAGCGGTGCCGACATGGGCGCGAGTTACCTGTTGCCACGGATCGTCGGGCTCGGGCTCGCCAGCGAAATCCTGCTCACGGGAGAGCGTGTGTATGCCCCCAGGTGTGCGCAAATCGGCCTGGCCAACCGCGTTGTCGACGACGAACCCGACCGGCAAAATGTCGACCGCGAGGCGTTTTTGCTGGCCAAAAAAATTGCCGCTGGGCCGCATTTTGCCAACCGTATGACCAAATCCATGTTGCAGCGCGAGCTCGAAATGGGCCTGCGTGAGGCCATCGAAGCCGAGGCCCAGGCCCAGGCGATCTGCATGCAACATCCGGATTTTCGCGAGGCCAGTGACGCCCGCGACGAAAAACGTCCGCCGCGGTGGAAGTAAGTCCACGCGCCTAAAGCATGCACAAGCAACCAAAAACCTGGCCACGCACGAGTACAATACATGCCCGCTCCCGCCTTTGTCAGTCCGCAAGTCTGTGCCCGCAACCTCGGGTTTCTCGCTGCTCAACGCCCCACATGGGAAGCCCTAGAACGTCGGCTTGAACGCCTCTGTGATGTGGTGCGGGGGCTCGATATCCCGGGGGATGAGGGCGCGGCAACAAAAATGTATGTGCAGCATTTGGCCGAGGCCGGATTGCTCGACCTGATGGTGCCGGCGGCCTATCGCAGCCAACCGCAACGGGCCGGTACGCCCCAAAGCGACACGGTTTCCTCGCTCGCGATTTGCCTCACGCGGCAGTGGCTCAGTCGTGTAAGCGGGGCGCTCGACACCGCATTTGTCATGCAGGGCCTCGGCTCATACCCGGTGGCGCTGGCCGGCAGTGAGGCGCTCAAGGCCGAGTTGCTGCCCAAGGTTGCCCGCGGGCAGGCGATCTGTGCATTTGCATTGACCGAGCCGCAGGCCGGGTCGGACATCAAATCGATGCAAACAACCGCCGAGCCCCAGCCCGATCAAAGCGTGCTACTACACGGAAACAAGTGCTTTATCTCGAATGCCGGGATCGCCGACAGCTATGTCGTGTTTGCCCGCGAGGTCGACAAGAATGCTTCTAAGCCGCGGTTTGGAGCATTTTGGGTGCCGGGCGACGCTCCGGGTTTGCGGGTTGAGCCGACGCGGGTGATAGCGCCACACCCGATCGGCAAGTTGTTTTTTGAGGGCGTCAAGGTACCGGCGGAGCATCGCCTAGGTGTCCATGGGCAGGGCCTGCGGATCGCCCTTGGCAACCTCGATGTGTTTCGTGTGAGTGTGGGCGCGGCGGCCCTCGGGTTGGCCGACGAAGCCATTGCAGTTGCAAGCAATCACCTCAAAACCCGGGTCCAGTTTGGTAAGCCGCTCGCCGCTCAGCAGGGGTTGCAGTTTGCCATGGCCGACGTCGCCACCGACCATCTCGCCGCCCAACTGCTTGTCTACCGGGCAGCGGCTGCCCGCGATGCCGGACAGGCCAGCCCCGACCAGGCGGCGATGGCCAAGATGTTCGCAACCGAGTCGGCCCAACGCGCGATCGACCGCGCCGTGCAAAGCCTCGGTGGCCTCGGGGTTACGGTTGGTCAGGTGCCCGAACGCCTCTACCGTGAAATCCGGGCGCTGCGAATCTACGAGGGCACCACCGAGATCCAAAAGTTGATCATCGGGCGCTCGCTGTTGGGCTAGCCGCAAAAGGGGCTGCCGCGGTACTTGCATGGGTTGTGGGCTCGCGGCCAAACGAGCGCTCACACGAGGCGAGACGTTGTTGTGCGAGTGCCCGGGGCTCGCGCAGGATCCACTGTCGCTGGTGCGCGGTCAGACAGGCCGTGGTGGCTTTGCGAAGCTCACGAAGCAGCGCGTCGGGCGTGCTCAGGCGGGCCAGTGGGGTCCAGCGCGAGACAATGCCGTCGCGGGTGCCGTAGTACAGACCCTGGCTATCCTGTGTATAGGCAATCGATTCGAGGTGCGGGCCCACATTGAGCTGGTCGGCCCCGGTCGAGCCCACCAAAAAATGCCGGACAACCCCGGCCGAAGTCGTGGCGAAGTGCTTGCCGTCGGGTGCACACCGCAGCTGTTCGACGGCCCGTGGGTGGCGGTGTTCCGCTAGGACGTCACGGGTTTGCGGGTCCCAAAGGCGGACCACACCATCCCGGGTAGCGGTGGCAAACCACCGGGCTTGCGGGTCCCAGCAGGCTTGGGTCAGGACACCGGTGTGCGCCAGTGGTTCAGGCCGCCGGCTCGACAGGTCCCAAAGGTATGCGGTCGTCCCATGGGAGTGCGCAAGGAGCCAGCGGCCATCGGGGCTAAATGAAGTCCGAGCAATGCCCAGCGGGTTGGGTGGGTGCAGCTCGGTGGCAACAGGGGTCGGGTTGTCGCCAAGTACCCACAGGCGCAGGCTACCATCGTCACCGACGGTTGCAGCCCGATGTCCGCGGGGTCCGAGCGAGACGTTACTCAGGGGGCTTTGATGGCCGTTGAGGATGTACTGTGCCTCCTGGGTTTCAAGGTTCCAAACCCTTGCCGATGCGTCCTCGCTACCGCTGATGAGCCACTTGTTGTCGGGGGAGAAGTCAAAATTCCATACGACGCCAGAATGTCCCTTGAGCCATGTTGTTGTTCCGTCCCGGGTGCCGACGAGAACGTCGCCCGAGTCGATCCCGACAACGCCGATTCGACCGTCGTCGCTGACTGCGGGGACAACACTTTGGGGGTGTGAAAGTTGGTGTAGCGGGGTGGTGCGGTCGGTCTGCCACCAGACGACCTCGTCGTTGGCAAGCGTTGTCACCATCGTTCCCGCAGCTGCGGCGATCTCGTGAATCACCGCGTCTCCCGCGGTGAGATGGTGGCGCGGCTCGATGGCTGCGAGCTCCCAAATGTGCACATCTCCCCAGCGGCTGGCAGATGCGAGCCGCTCGCCGCCGTCGCTAAAGACAAGGGTCGAGCGGTCGGCTTCGGGCAGTGCGAGGGTCGCTCGACGCTCAGGTGTATTGGTTGCCCATACAACAACTTCCTGGCGGTCGATAGCTGCGATCCAGGCCCCATCGGGGGAGACTTCGACCGAACCAAACCCCCGCCCACCAACGCCATAATCGATGGTGGGCGTACCATTGAGGGGGTAGCGCGTGATCTGGCCTTGTGGGTTGTTTCCGACAACGAATTGTCCGCCAGGGTCGACGGTCCAGGTAAACATATCGGTCGCGGAAAATAATGGCTTTGCTGGGGCGGCCTGCTGTCCCGACCACAACGCTGCCCCAGAGCCGCCAATTAGCAGCATGTTTGCGGGATCGTTCGGGTGAAACACGCCGGTCCCGCGGCGTGGTGCGGGGGTCGATGCATTGGGGTTGTCGACCGACGCGTAGCAAACCTCCCACTTATTCGAGGTGAGGACGAGGTTTTGCCCGCCTGGGCTGAGGTCGGCGTGCCAAAGGCCATTGTCGCTACACGGAAACGTTCCAAGCCTATTTCCATGCTCGAGGTCAAACACCACTGCATCGGAGGTTTGTTCGTCGATTGCGGCCAGGCGCCGATAGCTCGGGTCGACGTCGAGGTACGATGCCACAAACGGAACGTTGAGTGTTTGTAGTCGGCGCAATGGTTTGTCGGCAGTTGGCTCAAACTCAAAGACGCCAATTTTTTTGTTGGCCATGGGTACGGCAAGGCGGTGCTCCCCAAGCCTAACGGCATTGCCATGACCCTCGCCTAGCTCGAGTATTGCGGCCGGGCCCTGTCCGTCGTGGCGAACCACCTGCATCCGGCCATCCCGCGAATGGATAGCGAGATACCGGCCCCGATCGAGAAAGTTCAAACTCAGGATAGGGCTGCCATTGCCCCGCACGATTGCCCGACTGACTGGCGTTTGCAGGAGCGCGCGGGCCGTGTTGACGAAACCTTCGGTTTTGTCGGGGGCCTCAACCTCCGCCAAAATCAATACACGCGTGGTTGGGTCGACAGCGTCGCGCAACACGGCCATACGCAGGTGGTCGCGGGCACGCATCGCAGCCTCCGCAGCAGTTGCTCGGGCCACATCTCGCTGTTTTTGGGCAGACCGAGTGTGTTTTTTATTCTGCGCCACTTGGACATCACGGGCGGCAAGGATGTCGTGAATAGCGACATAGCCGGCAATGGCAAGTCCGGCCATTAGGCCAACACCAACGAGCCATTGTCGTCGCCGGCGGCGGCGTTGGATGGGGTTGTCGGACAGGGCATCGAGCAGCGCCCGCATCGACGGCCAGCGCAGTTGTGGATCGGCATGCAAACCGCGGCGGATGTGTTGGAAAATCCATGTATCAACATATGTGTCCGGAGGTGGGGGCAGGATCTCCTGCCCTGCAATCGCGCGGGCGAGCGTGCCAACGTCATTGCCTGCAAATGGCCGCACGCCATAGAGCGTTTCATACAGGGTGACGCAAAATGCAAAGATATCTGTACGTACATCGAGGTCCCCGCCGGCGATTTGCTCGGGGGCCATGTAGCCCGGGGTCCCGAGGATCGCCCGCGAAATCGTCACGTCACAGGCAAGCGCTGGTGCTTCCCCGTCGGGTTCGCTCCCGTCTGCATGGGTTTGTCGCAGGCCCCCATGTTCCTGGCGGGCGAGGCCAAAATCGGCGACGTGGATACCCCCCTGTTGGTCACAAAGAATGTTGTCGGGTTTGAAGTCGCGGTGGATAATACCCTGCGCGTGGGCAGCAGCAAGGCCCTCGCCTCCCTGATAGACCATGTTGAGGCGACGGTCGACGTCGTCGCGAGCGGTCGGAGGCCCGTGGCGTCGCAGCCAGGCAGCCAGGGTCTCACCGTCGATAAACTCCATCGCCGCAAAAATGCGATTGTCGTCAAGCCCGACCTCAAATACACGTACAACATTGGGGTGTGCCAACTTCGCCATGGCCTGGGCTTCACGTTGCATCCGTACAGAAGCCTCAGTTTGGTCGACGAGTTGGGCATGCAGGACTTTGAGCGCGACCTTGCGATCGAGGTCGTTGTCGTAGCCCAGATAAACGGTACCCATGCCACCGCTACCGAGCTTTCGCAACACGACAAATCGGCCGAGTTGCGTGGGTGGGGCAGACTCCTCGGGGGTTGTTGTGAGCACCTGTGCGAGCGCACCAACGGCCTCGCGGCCCGCCGTCGTAGCATTGGTTTGATCTGCCCGATCGAGCAGGCCGAGTACTTTCTCGTGTATATGCGGGTCATGTTGGCAACTGCGAGCGACAAACGCCAGGCGTGCCTGCGGCGGGAGCTCCCGGGCACGTGTAAAGATCTCAAAGATGCGTTCGTACGCTTCGGGGGTCATTGCCATTACCCACTACCGAGGACTGTTGGGGCAGGTGCGCGACCGCTACGGAAAAATCCTACCACGCCGGTGGCGAACGCTTGCGCGCAGTGAACCTGCGTCTATTTGCGCAGACGATCGCCGAGCCATGCCCGTGTCATTGCCCAGTCGTTTTGTATGGTTGAAGAGCTGACTCCGAGGACATGTGCGGTTTCTGGGATGGTGAGCCCCCCAAAAAAGCGTAGCTCCACAACCCTGGCATGCCGGGCGTGGAGGCGCGCGAGTTCGTTGAGTGCTTCGTCGAGGGCGAGCAGGTCAACAATCACGTCCCTGGGCTCCTCCGCGCGTGGCCACACAACGGTGACTCGCTCGGGGCCTTTGCCGCCGCGCTTGGCAGCTTGGCAGCGGCGGGCGTGCTCGATCAAGATCTGTCGCATGGCCCGGGAAGCGACCGCGAGAAAGTGGGCGCGGTCGGTCCACGGTACCTTGGCAGAACGCATCAGTCGCAGGTAGGCCTCGTGTACAAGGGCGGTCGGTTGGAGGGTATGGTCGGCGCGTTCGCGCCGCATATAGTGACCGGCAAGTCCACGCAAATCGTCGTAGACAAGTGGCAACAGTGCGTCGACTGCTTCAGATGACCCTTGGGCCACCTCGCAGAGAAGGCGTTGAATCTCGGTGCTCACAGCGAGACGTCGATGGTAGCAGCTGAGGCCCACGGGTACAGGAGCTTTTACACCCGCCTGTGCCCAGAATCGTTCGGTTAGGAAAGCGCCCGCATTCTATTGTATATAAAAAGGTAGACCGGCCGGCCAGCCGGTCTAGGCGCGAAAAAACTTGCCATCTGGACTAGGGGATTTGTCGACAGACGACACCTTCTCTCATGAGGATGATGCCCGGTGAACCATGTTGCCGGGCGGCATTTGAGAAAAGGACAGTCATGAGCACGAAAAGCGCACCCTACCTCCACCTGACTTCTGCGACTCATACGGGTCGCAACATCCTGTTTGGTATCGATAAGAAACGGGCCATTTATTACTCGGTTCAGCGTGCCGAACCCAAGGTCGAGTTTTTGTACTACCGGCTTGATGGGATCGACCGCGGCACGCTTAAGGCCCAAGGTCTCGATGTTGGCGACAAACTCAACGATATATTAGGGAAACAATATACAACACAAGCTACCTATATTGCGGCGCTCGAGCAGCGGCTGACCAAGGCCGTGGTCGAGAAGCATCAATCCAAGCTCCTCGCGGTTGCCAACCACACCAAAACCGAAAACTGGCATGACTGGCGCTTCCTCCAATTACCCAACGAAAAACCCGATACTTCGGTCGAGAAGCGCGAGAAGGCCGATGGCATCCATCCACTGATGTGCTCGGTTTATAACAGCCACAAAGATAGTGCGCTCGCCGGCGTCCAAGCGATTTCCGATGGTGAGCGGCTATATGTACTTCGGCAGTCGGTGCGTGGGACATTGCTTGTCGACAGGTTTGTCCTTGACCTCGAAACCAGTCGCCTCAATCGCTCGCTCGAGGTTCGTTACCGACGCAGTCGAAAGCGCTATGAGCCGGTCGCCGCGACCGGTCCAAAGGTGCTCGATTCCTGTGATTTTCGCGATGCCGACGGCCAGTTCTTTTTGGCACCAAGCCTCGAGCTGCGTCAGGTTTCAAACCTTGAAAATGGAAACTTTGCCGCGGTTGTCGTCCCCACGATCGACCACGAGCGGGCTCGCTGGCACATATTTGCCTGGGATACTGCGGCCAAGCATTTTCGTGTGACTTCGTTTCAAAGCACGGCCGACGGGATCGATTTGTATGATCAAACCGTGGTCGAAGGCGCCGCGGCAGCGCCAAAATATCGCCAGGTTCCCGGCCTGTTGACGACCAAGCTCGAGCTGTTGGGGCCCGACAATCAAGCGCTCACACCCACGGCTCCTCCGAGCGCCACCTGCTACGACGTCCACCGTGAGGTCGAGGGACCCGACGGTAACAAGCAACTACTGCGGGTGAGCAAGCGGGTGATGCTCGCGGTGCCGACCGGGGACGATGGTAAGGTTGCGACGGCGACTTTTGCCGTCGCCACCGATGGGACGTTGTCACGGGTTTCGCAGGCCGGGGTCGACCAGCTCCGCCTAGAGAAGAACGAGACGATTTTGCTGCCCGCCGACCTACTCGATCGTGTGGATAGCCGCGCGAGCAACAGCGTGGAGTCGCCGGCTCCGGTCCAGCGCCAAGGCCTCAATTTTGGCCCCCAAAGTCTGGCCGAAACCACTGGCAATATTGTGCTCAAAAACCGGAGTTTTACGATCGAGTTTTGGGCGCGGCGCCAGGGTGCGCAACGCCACTCCTTTATTCTGCATCAGGGGTCCTACTTTGAGCACAAATGCCTCCACGTCGGTTTTCGCGACAATGGCATGTTTACGTTTGCGTTTTATAGCGATGACCTCAATACCGCCGCTGGACTGGCGGATTCGCAGTGGCACCATTGGTGCTGCACCTACGACGTCACAACGGGCACCCGTTGTATCTACCGCGATGGTACCAAGGTCGCCTCCGACAAGGCTCGCAGCCCATTTCTCGGCGATGGTGTGATGAACATCGGCCGCTCGGGCACCCACTATTTCGAGGGCGACCTCACCGACTTCCGGATCTGGGCGTGCGCGCGGACCGAGGCTGAAGTCAAGGCCAACCTCCAGGCGCGAATGTCCGGGCGGGAATATCAACTCATGGTGTTCTGGCCACTACAGGGGGTCGAAGGCGGCCGTGTGCGCGACCGCGGGATCCATGGCGTCGACCTTGCCGTCAAGGAGGTATACCCCGCGATTCGGACCATCTCGCGGCATCTCAAGGACGGCAAGACGCCGGTGACCAACTTTGAAAGCCAGGTGCTCGTGGCCGCGGCACAACGCAGCACATATCTCGAAAGTGTCGACTTTAAGGGTGACGCAGGTGGCATCGAGTTCCTGTATTGGGGGCACCTACTCGATGGCTCGAAGTTAGCCAAGCAGGGAGTCACGGCCCACGTCACCGACTTAGGTCATGGTTGGAAACGTGCAAGTGCACGGTTTACAGCGCCCCGCGGTCTCACTCAACTACGGGCATTTGACCTGCGCGTGCTTGGCAATTGGAGTCAGTTGCTGTTGCGAAACCACAGGCTGCAGCGGTTGCAGTCGACCGTTACCGAACGGACCTACACCGAAAAGCTCAAACTCCCGGTGGTGGCAGGCGAGCACGCAAAGCACATCCGTGAACGGGGGGCACTTGCGGGCATGGAACAGGAGGTTGCACGGCTGCAGCAACAACACGCACTGCGGGTGGCGGCCCTGGCCCGCAGCCCGGCGCAAAACAACCAGGCGATCAGCGACAAACGTAGGCAAGTCCAGGAACTCAGCAATCGGGCGAATGCCGCGACCTCGGCCCGGGTCGAGATGGAACGAAGCCTGACCTACGGCGGCACCCTTGCGATTCGCGGAAACAACGGGCACAACAACCAATACCTGTCGCTGCAGGGGCAGGATGTGCACTGCAATCGTCAGCAGGATGGTGCCTGGGAGCACTTTGTGATTCACAGTGCGGGCAATCCGGCCCAGGAGGGTGTTGTTCGCTATGGCGACCTTGTTGGCCTGCGGGGGCATACGGGGAAGTACTTTATTGCCGCCAATGCATCGTGGTCAAAAACACACTACTATTGGCTGCGGGCAGAGTTCCCCCATATCAAAAGCTATGAGGCGTTTCAGATCCTCAACCCCGACAACTTGAATGACCGTAGTGCGATTCCGCGAAATGGTGCGATTTGCTTGCTGTCCTATCGTAGCGATCACGGGCGCAAGTTCGTTCAAACCGCCAGTGGTGGCCAGTGGTGGGGAAATGTTTGGTGCGAGGGTGAGACGGTGACCAACATGCACCGCTGGGCCGCTGCCCACCGGACGCAGGGGCCGGGATTTGCCCGGGTCCGCGACCAGGAGACCCAGGCGAAATCGGCATTGTCCCGCGCCCAGGCGGAGCTTGCCAACCTCGAAAAAGTCGCAGCCGATGCGGCGAGTCGGCGGCAACAACTCGAATCTGAGCGTGATGCATATGCAAATAAGCTCAAGGCTGCCGAGTCGCGACTTGCCAATGCCACCGGCAAGCTGGGCACCATGGCCTCGACCTACGCGATGCACACGCTCACCCCCGCGGGGCGCAAAGACACGGTAACCGGGGCGCTCCTCGGGTTTGCCCGCACCTACGTACGGCCGCAAGTGCGAGAGAGTATGGAGGGTGCGGTCCACCTCAGTTTCCCAGACTCGGGCGGGCGCCTACGGACCTGTAACTACGACGCTGTGTCCGACCAATGGCAACGGGTCGATCGCGGGGCATCGCTGAGGTTGGCGCACACCCAGGCTGTCATCCCGCACAACTCGCGCTACCAAATGACAGCAGTGACCATTGAAGTGTGGTTCAAATGGGAGGGGCACGGCTCTGAACTGGGTTTTTTGACAGCCAAGGGGACCGAAGAACTCGAGGTCCATGTTGGTGGGGCGAACCGCGATGCGTGGCTACGGTTCATTCCAACCTCCGGTATCTACATTGATACCGATACCAACGAGCTTGTACCGGGGCAGTGGGTACATGTTGCCTGCGTCTACGGGGGAACCCCGGGGACTGGTGAAATCTATGTCAATGGTGTTTGCAAAACCCACAGGCGGACAAACCTCAACTACACACCAAAATCGACAACGCAACCGCTCTTGCTCGGTTCTCGGCCCGGGAATGTGGGCCAGCTACGCGGGCAGATGCAGGAGCTACGCCTATGGGATGTGGCCCTGACAGGCGAAGAGATTCGCGCGGGGATGCATTTTCAGGCAACTGGCGACGAGCCTGGCCTCGTGGGTTACTGGCCGCTGACCGAGGGCACAGGCACCGTGTTGCACGACCACTCCTCGGCGAAAAACCACGGGCAACTCGGCACGGCCAAGTTCTTCCCGAGTAACACACCGATGGGGCGTGTGCCGACCAAGGCCATGGTGTTTGCTGCCAATCACAAAGTCACCGGACTGCCGGCGATCGATGTTGCCAACAAGAGCTTCACGGTCGAGCTGTGGGCACGGTGCGACACGCTCCACCCAGGGCTGCAGGGCCTGGTGTTTCAAGGTTCCAATGGGCGCGATAGCTGCCTCCACCTGGTGTTTATGCCCAACAATAAGTTCTCGTTTCGGTTTTGGGCCAACGACCTCGATGTCGCCACCCCAACGGACACCAGTTGGCACCATTGGGCCTGTGTCTACGACCGCGAGCACAATCTCCGGACGATTTACTGCGACGGTCAACAGGTTGCCCAGGACAGGCCGCCGAGCATGTACCGCGGCTCCGGTGCATTCGAGCTTGGCCACTACCAGGGGAGCTCGCTGGTCGGACAAATGGCGGATGTCCGAGTTTGGTCGGAGGCCCGCTCACCCGCGCAGATCCGTCAACATATGCACCTGCGGCTGCGTGGCGATGAGCCGCGGCTACTCGGCTATTGGCAGCTCGACGGGGTTGTCGAGGGGAAGCTGCGCGGGAAAGACGGCTCCGTTCAGGGGGCTGTTGTAGGTGCAACTTCTGAGGTAGCGCCAGACCTGCCAGTCAGTACGGTCGAGGCCCTGGTCGAGGGAGAGTTTGATAGCATTGCCCAGGAGGCCGGCAACAAGGTCGCCCACCTGCGTCGGATGCATGCATGGTCCACGGGCCAGGAGGTTGTCTGCGCCACCGGCCAGCGTGTCGACATCCTCGAAATGCGCTGGCTCGGCAATGCCCAAATGAAGCCGACGTTGCTCGGGTACATCGAAGGGGCGCCGCCGGTTCCGAGCGAAAATCTCACGGTCGAGTCCGACTACCGGGGTGCGAGCACCGTCGAGTTCAAGGTGAGTGAGTCGTCGACAACGACATTTGATATGTCGCTGGCGACCGGCGCAGACCTCAAAATGAAGGCCGAAGTGGGGGCTGCGACCAACATTGCAGCGGGCGTTGCCCTCGGTGTCAATGCCTTCGAGCAGGCCAACGTCTTGGCTGTTGGCCAGGGTATGCTGGATGTCTCCGGGCGGTTTACGTGGGACTTTGCCCGCAGCGGTACGACCACACACACCACCTCCGAAGCCCTCAGCCTCAAGGGCGCACGGGAGACAACACCCCAGTTCCCCGCCTTGGGCCATCGCTACGTGCCCAAAAATGTTGGCTATGCAACGGTCATTTCTTCGTTGGCCGACATCTTTGTGTTGCGACTTCGGGCGTCCAAACGCATGGTGAGCTACCGCGTCGCCCCGGTCAAGGATGTCCCGCCAGACATCAACACCGTGACGTTTTTGATCAACCCCAACTATACCCTCAATGGCTCGCTCGATGGTCAGGTTGGCAGCCAGCCCGCTGACAAGCAGTTGTATGGACATATTCCCGCGGCGCGGGCCCAATATGGGTCCGCAGTCGAGGCGAGTTATTTCCGACTCCACGAAGCCTATGCCCTGCGTGATGCGATTGAACGTTCCAACCGGAGTATTGAAGCGCTGTCGGTCAACCTGCGGTCGGACCTGCTCGAACAGACCCGTCAACCCGCCACGACCAACTTGAGCGGGTCAAGCGATAAAAATAAGGAGGCTGCCGGGAAACAATCAAAGCAGGGTATGCAGACAATCGCGTCGCAGAAAAATAAGGTCACAGCTGCCAAACCCCCATCGATCGACAAGTTGATTGCCCAGACGCCAAAGGGGAATATTGTCAATAGTTACGTGTGGGATGGTGATGGTGGCCTTCGCGGGCAAACCCAGGCGTTTGCGACTTCGTGGAAGCACGTCCTCGGCGGCTCGTTTAGCGTGGATGTTGGGGCAGGGGCCAAGTTCCAATGGAATGGGTTCGGTGCGGGGTTTTTGTTTGACTTCATGGTCAGCGCCCATCTGTCGATGTCGTTTACCAACACCACCGAGAAGTCCCGGGCGATGGAACTCAATGTCGGGCTTAGCTGTGAAAACCGCGATATTACCGACAATCAGGACCGGCCGTTGCACCCGGGTGAGAAGGTCGATCGCTATCGCTTTATGAGCTTTGCATTGCAGGCCAGTACGCACCATTTCAACGACTTCTTCGATCGCGTGGTCGACCCGGTGTGGTTGCGCAGCAACGACGAAGAGGCCGTGTTGCTACGCCAACTCGACCGCACCAAGCCCAATCAGGCCTGGCGGGTGCTGCATCGGGTGACATTTGTCGAGCGCCCGTCGACCGGCGGTACGTAAATCGCTGGCGATGCCCCCCGGACCTGTGCGCTGTCACAGGGCGGGGGGTACATGCGTCTGGCGACGGATTTTGAACCGCGGCAGCCCGTGGATTTTCTCGACAGGCCGCCGCACTTGCCGATTTTGTCCCGGACGCGCCTCGCAAAACTTGCAGCACCACCAGGTGCAACTGCGTTTCACGAAACGCGGCCGAGACAAAATCATCTGCGCGAGGCGACGCGCAAGAAAAACCACAGGCTGCTAGGCGGGGGGGTCAACCGGTGCCCACAGCAGGGTCATGTACCCCGGTGAGCCTGCGCCGTCGTAGTAGTCGAGGACCTCGACCTTGAAGTAGTTCCCTTCGACCGTGCGCACGACATAGACCGTACCGTTGGGCACCAGTACGTGCAGCGAGATGTCGTAGTCGTACCACAGGTCAAATGCGAAGCCCGGCATGGTCTCCATGTCGACGGGGCCGTTTTCGGAGGCGTCGGTGACATAGCCGGTGGTCGGGGCGACATCGACGTCGGCAAAGGCAACGTCTTTTAATATCGCAACTTCGACGCCACCCGTGCCCGAGGTCCCGCCGTTGACGGCCACGTTAAACCGCAACATCGCCAGGTCCCAGGCCTGGGATTGCTCGGGCATGGGTGGGTTGACGACCTGCTCCGACTCGAGGTCAAAGTAAACCCAGTTGTCGTAGTCGCGGGCATCGAACTCGACAATCGTGCCCTCGTCGGCACGGGGGTGCTCGCTGTCGGCACTGTCGCTCGAGTCGTCACCGGTTTCGGGTGTACATGCACCAAATGCCAGGGTCGCGGCCAGCAGGGCTAGCGCGGACGAGCGCGTGGTTTGTGGCGAGGCCATGACCTATCAATAGCGGATCGTCAGGCCGCCGTAAAACAGACGTGGCCACAGGGGAAGGTAGGTGGGGACGCCGGCGTTGAGCACGTTGTCGACCCCGGCAAATACCGTGAAATACTTGAGAAATGCCTGGGAAACGCGAATGTCGAGGCGCGCGTAGGTCGGTACGACAACCCGGCTTTCCTCGTTTTCGAGCCCGGTTTCGGCGGCGCCAGGGACCGTAAAAAACTGCTGGGGACCAAACACGGCGGTCCGGATGTGGCCCTGCGTACCCCAGCGAGGATGGGCAAGCCACAGCCGCGCCGTGCCCTGGTGCAGCGACACACCGGGTAGGGGTCGCTGTTGTTCGATGTCGCGCGCGTCGGTCAACGTATAGGTGAGGTCAACCCCGATAGCCTCGAGCAGGCGAACACCGAACTCGCCTTCGAGCCCGCGGGTGTGCACCCGGCTGAGATTGGCGTATTCAAAGTCGGAAACCCCGGCGGCCTCGGGGTCGAGGCTGCGAAACGAAATCAGGTTGCTTATCCGGTTGTAAAATCCCGAGGCCGATAGGCGCCCCCATTTTTGTATACGCAACTGTGCTCCGCCGTAAAACCCCTGGGAGCGCTCGGGGTCGAGGCTGGGGTTGCCCTGCACTTTGTAGCCGACGGCCTGGTTGGCAAACAGCAGGTAGAGTTCTTTAAAACTCGGTGCGCGAAAGCCCAGGCCGTAGTTTGCCCGCAGGGTCAGGATTTTGTGGGGGTCGACCCGCAGGGCGATCCGGGGCGAGGCGGCCCCGCCAAACTGGCTGTCGACATCGAGCCGAACACTGGGGGCGAGCACCAGGCGTTGGCCCGCCGGGCGCGAGACGATTGTCCACTCATCTTGTACATACAACCCGTAGCGCAGGCGCGAACGGGCCGGGCACGCGGTTGCGGTGTCCTCGCACAAACGCGGGGTTTGCAGCGATTCGAGCTGAAGCTCCGCACCGGCCGACACCAGGTGGCGCTCGCCCACCCGGTGGTCGTAGCTCACCCCGATCACACCCAGGTGGTCCCGCGTTCGTTGGCGCAGGTCGAGCTCGTCGGAACCGCGTTGATCGAGGCTGTACTGGTCGTCAAAATAATTGTATGTGCCAGTAAATTTAAACCGGGCCGGTGCCGCCCACAGGCGCTGCGGCGACAGGGTCACGCCGACAATGCGGGTGAGATTGCGGCGGTCAAACAGAGCACGTGGGGCGCGAAAGTCGACACCGCGAAGGTCGCGTTGATTAAAGCTGATGTCGCCGTCGAGGCGAAACCGGCTGTTTGGGGTGTAGCTGGTGCGACTGCTGAGATTGATGTTGTCGGCTGCATTGCCGGCGGTCGCCTCCTGCTCGCGGGCGTCGGCCTCGGCCCGTGGGCGAGTAAACCCGGCGGTGTGGTGGTAGCCGGCCGAGAGTCGGGTGTTGACATGTTTGCGGGCGACCGCCCCGTAGGCACTGACGTCGGCGGTCTGAAAACTCCCGTAGCGCGCGTGAAACTCTCCGGTTAGCGGCTTCTTCGGTTTGCGCGTGATGATGTTGACAACCCCGGACATTGCGTCGGCGCCGTACAGCGAAGAAGCTGGCCCTTTGACCACCTCAATCTGTTCGATGTCTTCGGTTTGAAACCGCGACAGGTCAATCACGCCGCCGATCCGCCCGTTGACCCGTTGGCCGTCGACCAATATGAGCGTGTGCTGTGGGCCGAGTCCGTGGAGGCTGACACCGGCCCCTCCGGCCCCGCCAAACGAGCGCGAGACTTGAACCCCGGGCTGGGTCGCCAGCACATCTCCGGCATGTTCGGCACCCGTGGCTTCGATCGCCGCCCGATCGATCACTTGGGTCGAGACCGCGACATCGCCGGCCGCCTGCTCGGTGCGCCCAGAGGTCACGACCACGGTCCGGCGCTCGCTGTCAAAGCTCGTCGGTGCTGCGGTGGGTCGCCGCGAGGGTTGTTGCGACTCCTCCTCCTCGGTCCTCGCCGAAGCCGGCGGTTGTTCGCTCTCGGGCGCTCGCCGCTTGTCATCAGCCGAGGGTGACGGGCCCGGCGGTGGGTTGGCAGCGGCCGTGTAACTGGCGGCACTGCTAAAAAAGATTGTAAGTGCAAATGAAGCCGCGAACCCAGGTCGGTTCGCGGCCACCAAACATCGCAACCGCCGGCGAGCGCTGCCGGTCAGTTGCAGGACAGCACCTCAACCGCGTAGTTGATCGGTGGCTCGATGCCGGTAATGCTGACCTCGTAGGTGGTGTCGGCCTCGGCCTGCCAGCCCTGGGGCACCATCGAAATTGCGTGGGCGCTGCCGTAGTTGGCCAGCAGCGTGGTGACGGCCATCGGCCGGTCCTGGCCGTTTTGGGTGACCGAGACAACCGCGTTGCTGAGGTTGATACTGTCGCTTTGCAGGCTCCACCCGGTGTTGTTGACCATCGAAACAACCTGCACGGGGACCGGCCCGGGCGGCGGCCAGGCCAGCCACTGCTTGCCCGCATTCCCGCCACCGCCGATCACCCACATACACGAGGCCCCGCTGGTCGAGCCCAGGCCGACGTTGCCCAGCGAGTTGCTGAGGATCCACCGGCGGTGCCCAAGGGTTGTCGCGTTACCAGGATCTTGCATATACAAATCAACAGCACCGTAGCCGGAGGTCGAGGCGATGTTGCTGCTGCCCGCCGCCTGGGCGCCATCCTGCGAATAGCAGTCCCAGTTCATCGGCGGGTTGTGGCTGAGCGAGCCGTTGGCGTGCATCATGAGGGCGCAGTGTTGGGCCTTTTGGTCGCGCGTTGGATCGGTGGTGACCGGGGGGAGCTCGCCGAGCCAGCGGTAGAGGTTGAGTAGGCGCAGGGTGTTGGTGCGCCCGGCCTCGGCGATGTCACCCGGGTCGCAGCTGGCGACGTCGCCACACCAGGGACCGTAGGCTCCGTCCGCCCGGTCGTTGAACCACCGTGTACATACAGCTTCTGGGTCCTGGCGGTCGTCGGGTGAGCCGGTTGGATCGCCGGGCGAACCATCGGTACACAGGCCGTCCGTCGGGTCGCCGGTGGTTGGGTCGCCGGTAGTCGGGTCGCCAGTTGTCGGGTCGCCAGTTGTCGGGTCGCCGGTTGTCGGGTCACCGGTGGTCGGGTCGCCAGTGGTCGGCTTGCCCGTGTCGGAGTCGGACGTGGTCGCGTCGGAGGTTGCATCTGAGGTCGCGTCGGAGGTCGAGCCCGAGGTTGGTTCGGAGGTCGAACCCGAGGTACTCGCGTTCGAGTCGGTTTCGCCATCCGAACTGTTGGAGCTCGAGGTACCCGGTTCGGTGCTGGCACTCGAGGCAACCGTCGTGTTCGTTGTGCCCGACTCGCTGTCGAGCTCAAAGTCACCGTCGGGCCCGGTGTAACAGCCAGCAAGCGTTACCCACAAAGGCAACAACAGCACGTGCGTGGACAATCGATTCACAGCCCATCCATCGCGTACCGGGCCGTGCCTGTCAATCTGCGCAGTCACCGACTCGTTGCCGATACAGCGAGTTTGAGGTTAGCTCGATTCGTGTTCGCCGCGATAAATACACCCGGACGTACAGGTTTCGCGGACAACGACACGGGAAAGCCCGGGCAGCCGCGATTTTAATTGCCGCCAGATGTAACGTGCGAGCACTTCGCTCGTTGGGTTTTCGAGGCCGGGCACTTCGTTGAGGTAGTTGTGGTCGAGGATGCGGTGCAGCGGTTGCCAGGCCGCGGTCAGCTCGGCAAAGTCGACAACCCAACCAGAGTCGTCACCAACCGGGCCTTCGACGTGAATCGCCACGCGAAACGAATGCCCGTGGAGGCGGTGACACTTGTGTCCCGGCGGGACGTTGGGCAGGCGGTGTGCAGCCTCAAACCGGAACTCTTTGTAGATCTCCATGGGAGCGCGGAGGGTAGGCACCGGCGCGCCCGAGTGCAACCTGTGGCATAGTTTGGTGCCGCTGACATGGTGTCACGCCCACAGCCAAACACCCCGGGTGACGAGCTCGAGTTGTTTCTCACGCAGGTGCAGCAACTCACGCAACGTCACCGCGAGGAGGTGCCGGTTTCGCAGCGCCGCGGGTGGGGACAGTACTTCACGCCGCTGGCGATCGCCCAGAGGATGGCAGGCTTGGTCTCGGTGCCGCAGGTGGGCCGTGTACGGATCCTCGACCCCGGTGCCGGAACAGGCATGTTGGGCGTGGTCACGGCGGTTCGCATGCTCGCCGCCGGCGTCCAGGTTGAGCTGACAGCGATCGAGCCCGAACCCCGGGCTCGCCAAGTGCTTGTCGATACATATAAAACTCTTAAAAAAATTGCTGATACATTTTTCCCAAAGCAGCTGCACTGCCGCATTGTCGACACGGATTTTCTACAATACAAGCCGGGCCAGAGCTTCGATGTGGTGGTGACAAACCCCCCCTACCAAAAAATGTCGCCGAAGAACCCGGCCGGCGGTGACTCGCCCAACCTCTACACGCGATTTATGGAAGTCGCCGCCGGTCTGCTGCGACCAGGTGGGGAGTTGGTGTGCATTGTGCCGCGCAGCTTTACCTCGGGGACGTACTTTCGCCGGTTTCGCCAACGTCTGTCGCAGGTGCTCCAGCTAGAGGTTTTACATGTATTTGCATCGAGACGCGCCGCCTTTGCCAGCGACAGGGTTTTGCAAGAAACGGTGATCTGTCGCTACCGGGCCGAGCACGCGCACTCTGAGACCGTACGGATTAGTTGCAGTTCCGGCACGGAGCCTGAGAATTTAGGCGTGTCGCTGGGGGTTTTACGCCGACTTGTGGTTGGCAAGCCGGGGGGCGGCGAGCCGCTAAAAATCCCCTGTAGCCCTGCGGATTTGGCCTGTTTGGAGCAGATGTCGCGGTTTGCCCAGACCCTCGCCGGCCTCGGTGTGTGCGTGTCAACCGGCAAGGTTGTACCATTTCGCAATCGCGAGTTTTTACATACAACGAACGTGCCGAAGTCGGTGCCGCTGCTGTGGATGCAACACGTCCTGCCGCAGGGCATCACGTGGCCGCTCGGTGGTCGGTTGGCAAAGCCCGAGTGGATCGCCGGCGATGCCCCGGTATTGATCGCCAACGCCAATTACGTGTTTGTCCGCCGGGTATCGTCGAAGGATGAGCCCAGGCGACTGACGGTATGTCCGTACACGCGGTCGCTCGCCGGCGATGTCATCGGCGTCGAAAACCATATCAACTACCTCTATCGCCAGTCGCAATCGCTCACGCCCGACGAGGTTTGGGGGCTTGCCACCTGGCTGAGCTCGCGACTTGTCGATCGCTATGTCCGGATTACCAACGGCCACACCCAGATCAACGCCGGCGAGTTGCGGCGGTTGCCCACGCCACCGCTTGCAACCATCACAGCGGTTGGCAAGTGCGCGCGGGCAGGTGGGCTGACCGCGGGCCAACAGATGCTCCAAAACGTGCTCGCCGAGCTGCATACCTCTGCAAACACGGGCGGGCACAAGCCCCGTCTTCGGCAGTTGTGACGGGTGTGGCTCGATTTGTTGCGCATGCAACAGAGTCGAGGGGCAGTCGGCAATTTACCGCCCGTGGCGGGGGTGCTATGCTCGCGGCCGATGGGCAGACACAGCGAACTTCCGATCGTCGGTTTGGCCGAGTACGTCAGTTTTCCCGAGTGGGGGATCACGCGGCTCAAAGCAAAAATCGACACCGGTGCCCGTTCGTCGGCGCTGCACGTCGAAAACATCAAGGAACTCCCGCGCAACAAGGTCGAGTTTGATGTCCTGCTCGACCGGGCCGATCGCACCCGTCGCGTGCGCGTCAAGACCCAGGTGTCGAGGCGTGCTCGGGTGCGGTCGTCCAACGGCCAATACGAGGAGCGAATTTTTGTGACCGCCAAATTCGAGATGGGGTCGATCATCCAGACGATCGAGTTGAGCTTGGTCGACCGGGCACAAATGCGTTACCGGATGCTGGTTGGCCGCACGACCCTGTCGGGCCATGCTCTAGTCGACGTCAGTCGGCGGTTTATCCTCACAAAGCTGCGCAAAAAAAAGAAGGTCGCAAAGGTCCGTGCCAAGGGCTGAGGCCGTTTTGCCACCAGCGAGTTTCGCACACGACTTGGAAAAGGTTGTATCACCATGAAAATTGCAATTTTGTCCCGCAGTCCAGATGCCTACAGCACCCGTCGCCTCAAGGAGGCCGGCGAGCAGCGCGGGCACACCATGCGTGTACTCAACACCATGAAGTTCAGCATGCTGGTCGAGCAGGGCCGGCCCTCGCTCTACTATCGCAACAAGCGGCTCAGCACCTACGACGCGATTGTCCCGCGGATCGGTGCGTCGGTGACGTTTTATGGGCTTGCGGTGGTGCGCCAGTTTGAGCAGATGGGTGTATTTACACTCAGCCCGTCCCACGCGATCAGCGTGTCACGCGACAAACTCCGCTCGATCCAGGTGCTCAGCCGCCACAACATCGGCATCCCCCAGACGGTGTTTGTCCGCGACAAGGCCGGGGTGTTGCCGGCGATCGAACACGTCGGCGGATGCCCGGTGATCATCAAGCTGCTAGAGGGCACCCAGGGGATTGGCGTGATCCTGGCTGACCATCCCAAAATTGCCGAGGCGATCATCGAGACACTGCAAAGCACCAAACAAAATGTGCTGATACAAAAGTTTGTTAAGGAGAGCAAAGGCCGGGACATCCGCGCGTTTGTGGTGGGCGACCGGGTCGTGGCGGCAATGCGGCGCAAGGCCGTGGGCGAGGAGTTTCGCAGCAACGTCCACCGCGGTGGCGTGACCGAAGCTGTGACCCTCGATCCGGTGTACGAACGCACGGCCATCCACGCCGCCCAAATTATGGGTTTGCACGTCGCCGGGGTCGATATGCTCGAGGGCGCCAACGGGCCCCAGGTGATGGAGGTCAACTCGTCTCCGGGGCTAGAGGGGATCGAGGGCGCGACCAAGGTCGACATTGCCGGTGCGATCATCGATTTTATGCAGGAGCAGGTGCGCTTCCCCGAGGTGGACCTGCGCCAGCGACTGACTGTCGCCAAGGGCTACTCAGTTGCCGAGGTGACGCTTACAAGCAGTTCTGAGCTTGTTGGCAAGGCCCTGCGCAACACCGAATTGCGGGAGCGTGACGTCCAAGTTCTCAATATCAAGCGGGGGTCGGTGGTGATTCCGAACCCGCGGGGCGATCAGGTGCTACTCGCCGGCGACGAGCTTTTGTGCTTTGGCAAACGCATCACGCTCAAGAGCTACGTGCCGAGCATTGAGGCCCAGCGGGCTGCCAAGAAAAAACGCGACAAGAAAAAGCAGAAAAAATCCTGATAGGCGGCGGGTTTGCTCGCCCCAAAACTGGGCGCCGGCACGGCGACCTCAACTGGCTGTAGGTGGTCGGGGAGGCGGTCGCGCGCTGTGCGAGAGGATAGTCTGCGTGCTCAATCCGAGAAGACAATCGAGCCTATCTCAACGGGTCCGTTTCGACAGGTTCATCAACCGCTGCCTCGGCTGCACGCCCAGCCGAAAGACAATCGAGCCTAGCTCAACGGGTCAGGCCCAACGACTTCATTTTCGACAGGTTCATCAACCGCCGCCCTAGGATAGTTGTTGCTACAACGAAGTGGACGGGCATCGCCCGGGCTTGCCGAAGCCCGGTGTGCATTGCGAGGTCTTAGTTGGCCGATTGGCGCTTCTTGCCCGCTGACCATCCGCGGTTTTTGGTCATCACCCGGTGGGCAAGCCCCGGCAAGTGTTTGCCAATAAACGCCCCAAACTTGCCGTGACCGGTAAAGGTGAACTCGCGCTCGCGTCGGTGCAATGCCTTCACACACACCTTGGCCGCAGCTTCGGCCGACCAGATCAGTTTTTTGGGTCGCCTGTCCGGACGGCTGGCGTCACGCTCTCCGCTGTTGTCGACCTGGACAATCTCGGAGGCGACAAATCCAGGGTGGAGCAGGGTACAGCTCACGCCCGAGCCGGCGAGCTCGATCGCCAGGGTTTGGCCAATGCCGCGCAGAGCGTACTTAGAAGCTGTATATGCACCCGATTTGGGGCTGGCGATCATGCTGGCCACGCTGCACATCAAACCCAGGCGACCGCCCGACTCCCGCAGGGCCGGAAGTGCGTGATTGATGGTCGAGAGGGCCCCAAACACGTTGGTGTCGAATTGTCGGCGCCAGTCGTCGAGGCTGAGGTCTTCGATTTTGCCCGAGACGGCAAAGCCGGCGTTGGCGACCGCGACATCGAGTTTGCCAAATTGCTCGGTCACCCGGGCCACGGCCTCGGCCACACTGTTGTCGTCGGTGACATCGCAAACCACGGCGAGGCCCTCGGTTCCAGTGGCGTTGACAGCCTCGGCGACCTGCTCGAGCCGCTCGAGCCGACGCCCCGAAACCGCGACATTGGCCCCCTGGCGGGCAAAGGCGAGGGCGAGCGCGGCTCCGATACCGCTTCCGCCACCGGTGATCCAAACAGCCTGGTTTTCGAACAAGGGTTTCGCCATGGGCCGGGAGAGTAGCCCGGATGGCCGGCGTTGTCTCGCCGGGAGGTGCCGCATTTTCGCACCCGCTTGCCGGCGCTAGACGGTGCGCTTTGTCAGTGATATTTCGGCGGGGGAGGGTTGTCAGTGGGGCCGGGTTGCTGTGGTAACCAGAACATTTTGCAGATGCAATTAATCCGCCCGCACAGGTGGTACGCCCTGCGCGATGACCCACGTGTTGGCGCACCGAAAGCCGGGGCATCTGCCGTGCTCGGCGACCCGAAAAAATCGGCGGATGGCCGCTATCTGTGTGATCGCTGTCGCGCGCCGATCACCGACATCGCGGCCCGCACACAGGTCGCGGGCTCCCATCGCCACGTGTTTGTAAATCCCCACGGCTACGACTTTGAGATCGGCTGTTTCGACCGCGCCCCCGGGGTGTTTGCAAGTGGTCCGGCGACCTCGGAATTTTCGTGGTTTCCCGGGACCCTGTGGCGAGTGGTTGGCTGCCGGGGGTGCCTGACCCATCTCGGTTGGGCCTACGGCGGTACCAGGCTAGAAGCGGGCACAATCCAGTTTTTTGGGCTGATCCTGCGCAAGCTGTGCTGGTCCGGCGACGACCTGTCCCCGGGCACTGGCCGCGGTGAACTTGGGTAAAAGATGTGTGTGCATGTTTTTGGGGTGTCGGTGGGCGATATCGTCGCGCGCTTGCTGGTCTGCGTTTGTCTGGGTTTGTGAGAAAGCGATGGGGGCAACTTGACCACACTTGGTGCAGACCACGCCGCGGGGGAAAAATCGGGCCGTAGCAGGTGACCGACAGCGGCGAACATGGTAGGCACCCCCTTCGCATGAACGCTGTCTCGAACCTGTTTGCTGCGATCCGCGAAGCGAGTTCCTCTGCGGTCTGGTCACGTGGGATCGAGTTGGCGCGCGGCGGTACGGTTGTTGGTGAGCGCCTGACGGAGCATGAGCTCGCGTTTCAGGTGCGTGTGCGCGGAACCCCGGTGGCCGCGACCTCGACCCTGTGGCTCGACGACGAAGAGTGGGACTGCGACTGCAAGCACCGCGACGATGTCTGCGTCCATGTCGTCGCGTCGATCATCGCCCTCAAGCGGGCGCGCGAGGCCGGTGAGGACATGCCGGTTGGCAACTCGCAAACCGCCAAGCTCGGCTACCGGTTTCGCCGGACCGCCGAGGGCCTTGCACTTACAAGGGTTTTGGTGTCGCGCACGGGCGAAACACCCCTGCGACACAGCCAGGCGGCGTTGTCTGTGGGGCGGATTGCCAACCTCGCGGTGATCTCCAGCCAAAACGACACCAAAATTGAGCTCGCCCTCGGCTCGTTTCGCCACGGAGTGCCCTCGCGCGGGTTGCTGGCCAAGGTCGTCCCGTTTTTGGCCGAGTGTCCCGATGTCCGCCTCGACAATGTGCCTGTGCAAGTATCCCAGGACGCGGTCGTGCTGTTTCAGGCGCGGGTGGCTGACACTGACGACGGCCAGGGGTTTCGCATTTACCTGGTCAAAGACCGGACCATCGAAGAGGTGTTCAAAAACGGGGTTGCGCTGCGCAAGGGGCAGTTGCACCTGACCCGCGACAGCGGGTTGTCGCCCCGTGAGCTCAAGGAGTACGGGCGCAAGGGGGGTAAGTCGTTTGGCCCCGACCAGTTGGCCGAGTTGGTCACCGAGGTCATTCCTTCGCTCACGCGTCGCCTGCCGTTTCGCGCCCGGACCAAGCGCTTGCCACGACTGCAGGTGGCACGCTTGCATGTACACTTTCATACCGAGGTCCACTCGGAGAGCCTGGCCGTGATGCCAACCCTGGTCTATGGGCGCCCTCCGATCGCCCGGGTCGACGGCGACCAGCTGACCCTGCTCGGCGGCGGTTTGCCGCAACGTGACGCCCGCGCGGAGCGTAGCTTGGCCAGCCGTCTGCACGCCGAGCTCGGGCTCACACCCGGGCAGCGGATGGTTTGTTCGGGTGCCGCCGCGGTCGAGCTGATGTCCAAGGTCCGCATGTTTCGCGGGGCCGACATCCACGGCGATGGCCCGGCCACGTTTTTTCGCGCCGGTGCGTTGCTGCCCGACTTGCAAGTACAAGGACGCGACTTCAACCTGCGATTTGTCAGCCAGGAAGGTGATGGCGAGTTTGCCGGCGAGGCCGAGTTTACCGGCGAGGGCGAGGGCTGGGACGATGCTATCGCCCCGGTTCCGACGGGCGTGGGTAACTTCGCCGATCCCGAGCGGGTGTTGCAGGCCTGGCGCGAGGGCGAGGATATGGTGCCGCTGCAGGGCGGCGGTTGGGCGCCACTGCCGAGCGATTGGCTCGAGCGTTACGGCAACCAGATCGCGTTTTTGCTAGCCGCCCGCGATGGCGATGGCGAGATGCAGCAGTACGCCGCGCCGGCGCTTGTCGACCTTTGCGGCGACCTCGACATGCCGATCACGCCCGAGCTCGCGGCCCTGCGCGACATGATCGAGGACTTTACCGGGATCGGCACGGCGACCCTACCAGGCGATTTGACGGCCGAGTTGCGCGACTACCAGCGCCATGGCGTCAACTGGTTGGCGTTTATGCGCAAGGCCAAGCTCGGGGCCATGCTGGCCGACGACATGGGCCTTGGTAAAACCGTGCAGGCGCTGTGCGTGATCGATGGCTGCACGTTGATTGTTGCACCTACAAGTGTTTTGCACAACTGGGCGGCCGAGCTCAACAAGTTTCGCCCGCAGCTCACGGTTGGGATCTACCACGGTAGCCGCCGCAAACTCGACCCCAAGGTCGATGTCACGCTCACGACCTATGCCATCTTGCGCCTCGATATTGCCACCCTGGCCGATATCTCGTGGAACATGGTGGTGCTCGACGAGGCGCAAATGATCAAAAACTCCGACAGCCAGGTGGCGCGGGCGGCCTACCGCCTCCAGGCTGAGTTTCGCCTCACGCTCACCGGCACCCCGGTGGAAAACCGGCTCGAAGAGCTGTGGAGCCAGATGCACTTTTTAAACCCCGGGCTGTTGGGGGGGCGCAGCGACTTTACAAGTGCATATGCAAGGCCGATTGCCGACGGCGTGCCGGGGGTTGCCGCCGAGCTTCGCAAACGCATCCGCCCGTTTTTGTTGCGCCGGCGCAAGCAGGAGGTCGCGCGCGAGTTGCCGCCGCGCACCGATGTGGTGTTGCGCTGCGAACTCAGCAAGCAAGAACGCAATGTCTACGAGGCGATCCGCGCGGCCACCCAGGAAGAGGTCGTCGAGCGGCTCAAGGTCGGCGGCAGTGTGTTGCAGGCACTCGAGGCCCTGTTGCGGTTGCGACAGGCCGCCTGTCACCCGGGCTTGATCCCCGGGCAGCAGGTCGAGGAGGGCGCGTCGTCGGCCAAACTGCGGTTGCTGCTCGACACCCTCGAAGAGGTTGTAGCCGAGGGACACCGGGCGTTGGTGTTTTCGCAGTGGACCGCGCTCCTCGACCGGGTTGAGCCCTTACTTGCAGCTGCAAAGATGTTTTTTTTGCGGCTCGACGGCTCCACCCGAAACCGCGGCGCCGTGGTCGAAAAATTCCAGGCCGACGACGGCCCGCCGGTGCTTTTGATTTCGCTCAAGGCAGGCGGCACCGGGCTCAACTTGACGGCCGCGGACCATGTGTTTTTGCTCGACCCATGGTGGAACCCGGCGACCGAGGACCAGGCCGCCGACCGTGCCCACCGGATCGGCCAGGAGCGGCCAGTGCTTGTTCATCGACTCGTCAGCGAAGATACGGTCGAGGAGCGGATCTTGGCGTTGCAGGCCCGCAAGCGTGCGCTTGCCGATGCGGCTTTGGAAGGCGCAGACCAGGCGGGACGGATCACACGCGATGACCTGCTCGAGCTGCTGACCTAGACGGTGTTGGCCCTGGAGGGCGCTAAACATTTGTCGATACAATTAATATGGGCTCGCGCAGGTCGGCGAGCCCATCACGTATCAACCTGTTTGTACGCGCTAGATCGCCATGTTGGCCACGCGGTAGACAACCCAAAATACGTGGGCCGGGTGGCGACCGGGAAGCAGGTTTAGGTTACAGCCAAAACTCTTGGCCAGCGAGTCGAGGGCCTGGTTGAGGGCGTCGGTTTTTTTTGCCTGTACAAGGTTGGCAACACCGATTGGCTGCCAGCTGGTGCCCCAGGGAATCATCCAGGTCAGCAGGCAGTCGCCGGGGGTCACGGCCTGCACCGCATTTTGATCGCGCAGGGTGATGTCCTCGCCGCGCAGGAGGTCGCGCCCGCGAATTCGTTGCTTGCGCACATGGATGTCGTCGACCCGCAACAGCACCAGGCGGGCGTAGAGGCAGGCATCGAGTGCGGCCTGCAGGCGCCCAGTTAGCTCGATACCGGCGTGGTTGAAAAGGTCGACCACTCGGATCGCGCGCTCGTCTTTCCAGCCGTACATGAGGTAGCTGTAAAAGGCGGTTTGCAGTTGGGCGTTTTGCCGTTCTTCGGGGCTGGCGGCGTTAAAAAAGCCCTGTTTGACGGCTGGAACCACGGCGCCGAGCCGGCGGGCAACAAACGAGGCGAGCATCTGTTCTAGCTGCTCAAAGTCGGTGCGTTCGTAGCGACCAAACCGCGAGCCCGTCGGCGGCTGGTGGGTGGGGATCGGCTGCACCACATACTGGGACGGCGCGACCCGACCCGTGCCACGGCGTTTGCGACGGGATGTTTTTTGCTTGGTGTTCATGGTGTTCGAAGCCTGTTTGGGGTTACTCGCAAAATCCGTCGATGCAGCAGTCGACACAGGCACCGCAGTCTGCGTCCTGTTCGCAGATGATCTTGCACGAATTGTTGATACAGCAATTTTCACAGTTGCCGCAGTCGCTGTCGGTGTTGCACGGCGTGGGCAGGCGGCAGACCCCGCCGATACAGCACTCGGTGCAACTGCCACAGTCGGCATCGACCTGGCAATCGACGCACGATGCAGGGATGACACCCGGGGCCCGTTCGACGGCGATCGAGGCGGTCAGGTGGGCACCCACGGGGGTCGGATCGTCGAAGTTGGAAAAGCAGACTTCACCCGCGTTCGACAGCCCCTCAACACCCACGTAATAGGTGCCCCAGTCGCTCAGGGTTTCGGTGGTGAGTGGGGCATTGGGGCATTTCGAGGAGAACGCCTGGCCCTCGGCATCGAGCAGGGGTAGCTCTTGCAAGTCCTGGTCATAAAATCGCAGGTTGATGTCGGCGATCTCGAGCAGTCCTGCGTGGGATTGGGTCGGTGGCGTACATCCGCGTGGGCCAACGACATCGTTGCTGACAAAGTTGAGGACAAACGAAAGTGGGGAGGCTACCGGCTCGACGAAGTCATTACCCACCAGGGTCGCGTCGATCTCGATAAGGTCGTTTTTGCCGGGGGTGACCGAGAATGTCCCGGTGCGGGCTTGGGTGAGGGGCTGCCCTTGGTAGTCGACCGCGGTCAGTCGCCATGTGTAGCAATCGGCCTCGCAGCCCTCGGGATTTGCGGGGAGGCGCACGCTCACCGGGCTGGTGCCGGTGGCCAGGCAGTCGACCCGCGAGGCCTGTCGGACAGGCTCTTCACCACTGAGGTATTCGAGCTCCAAGTGCGAGATGTCGAGGGCGCCACAGGAGGTGTGCCCCCCGAGTAGTTGCTGTTGCACAAAAAATGTTGTGAGGGTGGTGTCGATATCCTCGCGTCCGTCGGGAAACAGGCAACTCGGGTCGCGACTGTCGACCAGGCCGTCGACATCGTTGTCGATGCCATCGGCGCAGGCTGGCGGGGCATTGAGGACGATATCTGAGAGCGTCACCGAAGCGCCCGCGACCGAGAGTTCGCGCAGGGTCGAGTCGAGGTCGGGAAATGGACGGCCGGCCTGGCTCAGCGGTTCAAACTCGATGATGTAGTTGCCGTCGGGTAACTCCGGCCCGGCGACCAGCGTGTCGTCGGCAAACTCCGTCGGGTAGCAGGGGAACGTGCGGCGATCGACGGTGACACCATTTTGCAGGCTCGACACCCGGATCTGGCCGATGCCGACGGTCGAACAATCGGCAGCCGACGACAGCTCGATCGGGTCGTCACCCGCCCGGGCGATTTGCCAGCGCATCTCAAAGCTCGGGCTTTCGCCACAACCGGCGAGGACACCGGCCGCCAGCCAAAGCTTCCACGTCCGGAAGGTCCAGGTGCGCTGCGATGGCGAGGCTGCGGGCATGGGGAGCGGTCTAGCAGCCAAGCGGCGATTTTCGCAACAACGACCGACAGGTTTCACCGGCTGAGTAGATCGAGATTCTCACGGCGTGACCGGGAATGTGCTGACACCGGCCATCTGAGGGGGTTTTCCTCGTCGGCGTAGGCGAGACTGCGCGACAGGCGCGGGTTTGGGTGGATCTTGCGAGCAACACGCGGGAGGACGCGACTTCCTTTAGGACCGTCCCTCCGGCATCAACGGGTTTGGCCTAGCGATGTAGATACACAAAATGTATGTGCATGGGCTGACCAACGAACAGGGAACGTCTCGTCTAGGTCCCACAGGGAGCGGCGAGATCGAGATCGAGTTGGAAGTTACCTGTCCGCAGGGTCACCGGATATTCACAGCTGGTGCCATCGACCTCGACTGCCAGGATATAGTGGCCGCGGACCGCGTCGATGAGGTTGAGGCCCGGGATGATGTCGGCACAGGCGAGCTGCGTGCCGTCGAGTGGGAGCCCGTGGTGACTCTCCCGACCGTGCAGGGCCGGCGGGTCTGGTGTGGCAACATCCCGCTCGGGATCGGCGCGTCGAAAGTTGAACGACGCCGACTGACAGGCATCGGGGTTTTGCAGGCCGAGCGCCCAGCCGACGGGTGCGAGCTCAACCTCAAACTGGACCGGCTCGATCTGGGCACGGACCTCGATCTCGCGGGTGATTTGGCGGATCGGAGCGCCCGAGTTGTCGTCGGCAAACAGCAGCTCGAGCGCGTAGGTCCCCGGCCGCAGCTCGTAGTAGATCTCGGTTGTTCCGATGTAGAGGTCGTCGCCGCTAAAAAATCCGGTGCCACAGTTGACCTCGGTTGTGTGCTCGCGGCTCGCATCGTCGAGGTCGCGCACAGTTACCGAGACTTCGCCGACAAGCGCGCCAGCACAGGTCCGGACTACAGCCGCTTGCATGTCTGTCGAGGGGTCGGCAACCTCATTGAACCGCCAACTCAGCTCGACGCCGGTCGCCGGTTGGGCCGGGAACACACAACCGCCGAGGAGGAGCGGGGCAAGGGCGATGGCGAGTAGGGCACGCATCGGGCTGTTACGGGCACACCGGCGTCGGTTCGCAGCAGGTGGCGATATCGAGGTGAAGGTCGTTGTTGGCGTCGAAGTCCTCGGCAAAGTCGAGGGTGGTCAACAGCAGTTGTTGGACCTGCAAATCGGTCACCAGGCCGGCGGTGACCCGGCGTTGACGGGCGCCCGGGGTGGCCACGCAGGCGCTGGTAAGTGTGCAGCTACAACTATCGCCGTCGGTCTGGCGGGCGACGACCTCGGTGCTGAAGACATACGGCGTGTCGCCGGCGGGGATGTCCATCGTCGCCCGGGTGGTCTCGCACGAAAACACCTGTGGGGCGATCACCTGACACGCGGGGTCGTCGCACCCAGCCTCGCAGTCTGGCAGGCAGATGTGCAGCACGACCTCGAGTGCGTAGCGGGTCGGCCCAACTTGCTCGTCGAACGTGCCCAATAGCGAGCAGGTGTCGGGGATCGTCAGCGTGTTTCCCGGGACGACCGGCGCACTATCCCGGTCTAAAAAGGCCCAGTGGAGTTCAACTTGGCCCTCGGTCGTGTTGCACGCACCCGCGAACAGTACGAGCCAACCCGCCAGGATCGGGCGCATGGTCCTAGCTGACGGCACGGCTGCACCATACACCACAGGTGCGAAGATAGTGCTTTGGAATTCGACACAGGCAGTCGAGTTGCGTTGACGCCCCGGGCGCACCGCGTGTAGCCTGCGACCGTGCTGACGCTGCAACTGGTCTCAAGTCCGAGTCTGCTCGGGGCGGTCGACATCGGAACGCTTCTGTTTTCCTCGCAGGGCATCGTGTTGATCGTCGTGCTGCTCCTGCTCTCGCTTGTGGCGCTGTCGCTGTTCGTCATCTTCTACAAGATGGTGCACGTCAGCCAGGCGCAGTCGCAGTCGATCGCGTTCCTCGACCGGTTTTGGGAGAGCAAGCGCCTCGACGAGATTTATCAGTCGGCGCAAAACCTCAAGTACAGCCCGATCGCCGCGATGTTTGCCGCCGGTTATGTCGAGTTGTCCAAGGTCAAAAAGAAGACCGACCAGCCGCAGGCTGGCGGGACCATGCACGAGAAAATGGACGGCATCGAGAACGTCGAGCGTGCGCTCAGCCGCGCCCGCGTCAGCGAGATGACCAAGCTCGAAAACCTGCTGCCATTTTTGGCGACCGTTGGCGCGACTGCCCCGTTCATCGGACTGTTTGGCACCGTTTGGGGCATCATGGAGGCGTTCCTCAACATCGCCGCCGCAGGTCAGGCCGACCTGGCCACGGTTTCCCAGCCGATCGCCGAAGCCCTGGTGACCACGGCCCTCGCACTCGCCAGCGCGATCCCCAGCGTCGTTGCCTTCAACTATTTCAACCGGCGCCTCAAGGTGCTCGGCGCCGAGATGTCGACCTTCAGCCACGACTACCTCAACATCGTCAAGCGGCACTTCTTCTAGGCCACGCACCCGTTCTTAGCGTCACCTACGGCCATGTCCAAGTACATCGAAGACGGCTTAAACGACGGCGGCCCGGTGGCCGCCATCAACGTCACCTCGCTGGTCGACGTGATGTTTTGCCTGCTCATCATGTTCATGGTTTCGACCCCGTTGATGACGCCCAAAGAGGATGTCGACCTGGTGGTCCCCAAGGCCAAGGCCAATGTCATCGAAGAAGCCGAGTTTGAGCTCTCCGTCATCTCGGTCGACGCCAAGGGCCAGGTGTTTATGGGCTCGACCCCGCTGTCGCCCGAGCCCGACAAGATGGCCTCGGAGCTGTCGGCCAACGAGAAGCTCAAAACCGATGGCCGCGCCTTTATCCAGGGCGATATCAACGTTCCCTACGAGAAAGTCCTTGATGTGCTGGTCGCGCTGCGCAAGGCTGGAGTCGAGAAGATCGGGTTTATCACCGACCCCAACTTTAAAAAGGGCACGTAATCGGGCCGATGTGTGTGCGGTGTAAACCGACCACCGATTGAAGGCCAAAACGTCGCGACCGTCGTTGCTAGCCCCAGGAGACCCACCATGGCCAAGCCGATCCGCAGCCTCCCAGCCGTTTTAGCCCCGTTCGCATCGATTGCGCGCGACCTCGCGGACTTGCTTCGCAATCCGACTGCCCTCGTCGGCGGGTTTTTGGGCATGCTGCTGTCGAGCGCCGCCTTGATCATCGGGCTCATCGCGGCCGGCGATGCCAAGGCCGAGGTCGAGGACGACGAGTTGGAGATGGAGTTTTTACCCGGCGAGCTTGTGCGCAAGGGCCCCAAACTCGATCCCAAGGACCTCCCCGAAAAAATTATCGTCGAGGAGACTGTGGCCGAGGAGATGGCAACCGAGGAGTCGGTGACCAAAAAAGAAGAAAAGGTCGAGCCGCCGCCTGAGGAAAAAAAGCCCAAAAAAGAAAAGACCAAAAGCCAGGAAAAGCCTGACCCCAACAAAAAGAAGGCCAAGAAGGCCAAGAAGAATCAGGATAGCAATACTCCGCACAAGGACCTGCCGACCGTCAAAGAACTCCCGGGCGATCCGTTTGCCGGACCCAACGGCTGGTCTGACATGGCCAAAGATGGCGACCCCTGGGCAACCGGTGTGATCGCAGCGCTCAACGGCATCAAACCGCCTTCATATGCCGGCCAAGGCAAGCCCGGCACCTTCAAGTTCCGCATCACGATCTGTGCCAACGGCACCATCAAAACAGTGCAACCCAAGGGCACAACCGGCGACAAGGCCCACGATGCCAACATCGCCAACGAAGTTCGCCGGGTCAAAATCCCGCGCCCGCCGGCCAACGTCGCCAAGCAGCTCAAGGGTGGCTGCAAGCGGATTCCGTACATCTTCTCGTACGGCAGCAACCGCCGGGTTCGCTAGCTTCGATGTATCACAAACGACGGCGCCGATAACCGGCGCCGTTTGTAATTGTTGCATAGCCAATAGACTGACTACTCGTACAACGAGTGCTGTTGCCGGCCGGGGCGGTAGTGTCGATCATGATGGCCAGCTGCGGCCAGCCAGTGTGGTCTAAGCCCCAACCTACACGGATGTGACGCAACTCGGGGTCGCTACTATTTTGTTGATACAACTAAAACGGGGGTGTACAAATCCCGTTTCTGTTTTGCTGCCGATAGTCCCGATGGCGTCAGGGCACGGCATTTCGTGTATATACGAACGTCGTCGCATACGGCGTGTGCACCAGGTGCGTTTGCGATACCGCAGCGATGCTTTCTCTAAAGCGAGATCGAACCCGGCAGCGCAAAAAACCCGGCGAGCTGCGGGGCGTTGATGAGGTCTAGAGACCGCAACCACGGACATCGGTGTTTGAGTTTGGGTCCATGGAGGTGGTTCAAAATCCCTACCTGGGCCCAAAAACCGCGACGAGCACGCAGTCAGCTGCGCAAAATTGCTCGACCTGGGGTCAATCTTCCAGGGACTTTCCCCAGCGTCACCGGACATGTATGGTTGCTCGACTCTCTTGAGGTATCGACCTCATCCCCCCAGAGGCATCACCATGAAGCGTACGTTGCTCGGCTCCTCGATTCTCGCAGCACTCCTTATGGCCGGGTCGTTTTACGCCGGTCACAGCCCCGCCGTCGCCGTTGTTAACGCAGCGGCCCCTGGCTCCGGCGTCGACCTCGGCGGCAACACCCGGTTGCTCCGTCTCGCCGTACCAGCCAGTGGTCGGTTAGGCGACATTCTCCGCAAAAACGCCACCATCTCGAGTGGTTTTGAAGTTGTTCCCCGCAAGAGCATCCCGGCGGCACTGGTCCGTGCCACCCGGTTTGACGCCAAGGGCTGGAACGACATCGGCGTCGACGCGGTTATCCTGTCGACCCAGGTCGGTGCACAGGTCAAGTTCCAACTCTACGAGACCTCCCGCGGCAACCGCCCGCTGATCTCCAAGGGCTATCCCGGAAGCGACCCGAACAAGGCCGCCAACCGGTTTATGAACGACGTCGTCAACTACTACACCAAGACCCCTGGTGTGTTCGGTTCGCGGATCGCGTTCGTCCGGACCCGTCGCAGCCCGACCGTCAGCAAAAACGTCTACACCGTTGAGATGAACGGCGAGGCTCCGGCTTCGATCACCAACAACCGTTCGCTCAACATCCTCCCGAGCATCGGCCCGGGCGGGCAGGTCCTGTTTACCAGCTACGCCAAGCGCAACCCCGACCTGTGGATCAGCAAGGGCGGCGCGGCCTCGCGGATCTCGAAGTACCCCGGCCTCAACTTGGGCGGCACCATGAGCCCCAACGGCGCCAGCATTGCCGTCACCCTGACCAAGGACGGCAACTCCGAGATCTACAACCTCGATCCCAGCGGCAACATCAAGGCCCGGCTCACCAACAACAAAGCCATCGACGGCTCGCCAACCTGGAGCCCTGGCAGCAACCAAATCGCATTCGTCTCCAACCGTGCCGGTGGCCCCCAGGTCTTCCGCATGGGCGCGAGTGGTGGTGGTGCCAAGCGACTCACCAAAAAGGGCAACTACAACCAGAGCCCCGATTGGAACCCCGGTGGCGGCGCCCTCGGCAGCCTGGTCGCCTACTCCGGCCGCGACTCCTCAAACCGCTACGACATCTTCGCCGTCGACGTGCGTTCGGGCCAGCTCACCCGCCTCACCCAGAGCCCCGGTCGCAACCTCTCGCCGAGCTGGAGCCCCGATGGTCGCATGATCGCGTTCCAGTCGACCCGCGGTGGGATCTACGTTGCCAACGAAAAGGGCAACAACCAGGTGCAGATCATCAAGGCAGGCTCGACCCCCGACTGGGGCCCCAAAGCCTACTAACGAAAGGCCACCTTGGTGGAACAAAAAGCCCGGCCAGGTCGCCGGGCTTTTTTGTGGTTCAGTATGCCTTCTTAATTGTTTGTACATTTAATTTAATATGTATAAACAATGAATTTGGTGCCTCCGGACAGGGAAAAGTGGGCGATGAAACCGGCCAGCCGACCGGACCTCCGACCCGAGCGCATATGTGCTCATAGAAACGACCTGTCGTTTTTTGTAAGAAAAGTATTTACATGTCTGCTGGGACATGTTTAGATAAAGCCGTGCCCGGCACTATCGCCAGGCACCCGTACTAAAGGTTCGCAATATCGGACCGCACGGTTTTGGAGGTAACGAGATGAATCGTAACAAGTTGGAATGGTTGTACTTTGGTGTCTTTAGTCTGGTTTGCGCCACCGCCTGTGGAGACGTTGAAAGTGATAGGGAGTCGGCCAGTGGGTCGGGTATCTCGGGGATCACGTCACAGGGGGGGAGCGAAACCTCGGATGAAATGGAGAGTGACACAACTGGTAGTGATGAGGATGAGAGTTCGGGTACTGACAGCAGCGGTGACCTTCCGCCGACACCGTCGGTGTGCGGGGACGGCCTGCTCGATCTCGACGAAGAGTGCGACAACGGTGAGTTCAATGGTCCGGGGGCAAGTTGCCTCGACAACTGTACCGCCAACACCTGTGGTGACGGCGACAAGGGACCCGAGGAGATCTGCGACCTCGGGGATGAAAACAACGACAACGGCGCGTGTAAAACCGACTGTACACTCAACTACTGCGGGGATGGCTTTGTCGGCCCCAACGAGGGGTGCGACGACGGTAACAAGGAGCACTACGATGCCTGCACCAACGACTGCAAGGTCCAGACCTGCGGCGATGGCGTGCTCGACGAGGGAGAAGAGTGCGACGACGGCAATGACGATAACGACGACGGCTGCAAAAATACCTGCGTGTTGCCCCCCTCACCGTGCGGCACCCAAGCCCACGAGGCGACCCTCGAAAAACTCCCGGTCGATATCGTGATTGTCATCGACAACTCGGGGAGCATGGGTGCCGAGATCGAAGGCGTTCAAGACAACATCAACATCAACTTCGCCAATATCATCGAACAAAGTGGGCTCGACTATCGCGTGATTATGGTCAGTGAACACGGACCGTTCAACGGACCGGAGAGCATCTGTGTCGAGGCACCACTCAGCGGAGTTCCCGAAGGAGGTTGTCAAAACCCCCCTCCCGCACCGGTCCACAATCCTGGCAAGTTCTATCACTACAGTGTGCCCATTGCCAGCCACAACGCCTGGTGTCAGCTTCTGAACCATTTTCCTGTAGGTGCCAAGGACCAGTTTGGTGAGGATGGGTACTCACAATGGTTGCGACCCAATGCCTTCAAGACAATCATTGGTATCAGTGACGACGGGATCGCCTGTGGCGAGTTTTACGACGGCGACAACGAGGCCGATGGTGTGGAGGCAGCCCAGGCATTCGACGAAGCTCTGCTAGCCATGGCGCCCGAGCAGTTTGGTACTGCTGACAAGCGCCGCTATCAGTACTACTCGATTGCCGGCATGGCCTACAACAATCCACAGTCCCAACCCTACGGCCCCGACGAGGCAATGGTGACACAGATGTGCCCAACTGCCGTAGACCCCGGTTCGGGGCACCAGGGGGCAAGCATGCTGACGCAGGCCCTGCGGTTTCCCCTGTGCGATACGAGCTCGTACGACGCGGTGTTTCAGGCGATCGCCCAGGGGGTGATCGAAGGGTCCCCGGTCGAGTGTTCGTTCAAGGTCCCAACACCACCCGAGGGGGAAGAGCTCGACCCGGAGTCGATTGTGATCAACTACACGCCAATGGGCATGGGAGAGCCGATTGCATTGGTCCAAGTCGATGGCCTCGATCAATGTACAGACAACGGTTTTTATATCGACGGCGACGCCATGCACCTGTGTCCGGCTGCGTGTGAGCTGGTCCAACAAGACTTCGATGCCCAGGTCGGGATCGAGTTTGCGTGCCTACCAGACGTCGGGTAGTCAACTCGTTGATACAGCAAGGACACGAGCACCCATACGCGTGGGTGCTCGTTTATCAACTCACAAAGCTCGCTGGGTCGTCAGCAAGGCTGCTCGACGCGATCGTCAGCATCGTTGGCAGCAACAGGCCAGGTGGCTAGTAGCGCCCACCGGCTGCGGCTCCCACCGGGAGGTTTTTGTCGAGAAACGCGAGCTCTTCGCCAGTGAGCACCACCGCGTTGGCAGCTTGATTCTCGTCAAAGCGTGTCTGCTTGGTGGTGCCGGGAATACAGACGATGTGCTCACCCCGGTGTAGCAGCCAGGCGAGCGCCAGCTGTGCCGGGGTGATGCCCTTTTCTCCCGCAAGCGAGCGCACCGCGTGCACGAGGTCGAGATTTTTTTGAAAGTTCTCCCCCTGAAATCGCGGGTTGTGCCGGCGAAAGTCGTCGGCCGCAAAGTCGTCGGGAGAGGTGATCGCACCGGTCAAAAATCCGCGGCCCAGCGGCGAGTAGGCGACAAACGTGATCCCGAGTTCCTTGCAGGTTGCCAGCACCTCGGCCTCCGGCTCGCGCGACCACAGGGAGTACTCGGTCTGCAGGGCGGATATGGGGTGCACAGCGTGGGCGCGCCGGATTTGTTCGGGAGAGGCCTCGGACAGCCCCAAAAACCGGACCTTGCCCGCCTTCACAAGCTCAGCCATGGCACCCACGGTCTCTTCGATTGGGGTGTCTGGGTCGGGCCGATGTTGGTAGTAAAGGTCGATCGTGTCGATTCCGAGGCGTTGCAACGAGGCATCACAACTTGCATGTACATAATCAGGCTTGCCATTGATCCCCAAAAATGCACCCTGCTCGTCGCGCACCACCCCAAACTTGGTGGCGATCACAGCTTCGTCTCGCCGCGCGCGTAGGGCTGAACCCAGCAACCGCTCGTTGGTCCACGGGCCATACATATCGGCGGTGTCGAAAAAGTTCATCCCCACATCGAGGGCGTGCTGCAACAACGCGGTGCTTTTGACGTCATCTGCCTTGCCATAAAAATCGGACATGCCCATGCAGCCGAGTCCGATGGGGGAGATCTGTTGGTCAGAGGTTCCGAGTTGACGACGGGGAAAATTAGACATGGTGACTCCTGAAACGGGTTTGCGGGCGCCAGTCGCCGCGCCCACTAAAAGTACCGCCGTGTGCCCGCTGTGCGAAGTTATGAAGCTCGCCAAAGAGACCCCCAGACATCGTTTGTAAGCGAGGGCGGGCCCGCGACCCGTCATAATCGAGCGCGGTCCGAAAACCATCTCGCGGGCCAACAACGCCCGAGTTGCCCCATCGGTATCGTTGTGTGTGCAAGAGTTGGGCGCCGTGCGTGCCAGCTGTGTGTATCAGCAACGGCTCATCATGGTGACAGCTGTGTATCTGCAGCGACGATCTCCGTCGTCGCGTGAGGATTCGGTTGGCAGCCGGTGAGGTGATCGGCTGCGCTTTTTCGGTCGACGTATGAGAAAACGCTAGGATGCAGTCATGGTGATCCGCCCTTTGCTTCCTCTGTCTCGCGCCATCCCACTACTCATGGTTGCGGCCCTCGGGTGTCAGCCGGGCGGCGAAGCCCAGACAGACGCGGAAACACAGGCGAGTACAACTGCGACCTCCACTGAGGACCCGAGTGAGGGTCCGACAACGGACGGCGAGACGACCGACGGCGAAACGTCCGAAAGTGATACCGGCGACGACTTTTGCCTGGCTCAACCTCCGCCGGAGGCGTTGTTGCGGCCGGGGGTCAACAACGACGGCACCGTCCTGACCGTCGGTGGCCGCGAGCTCAAACCCGCCGGCCCATCGGTGGTCTTGGAGGGGTTTCCCACCGGTGTGGCTGTCCATCCTATCGGCGATGTCGCCTACATCTCGAGCACCGGGCGGTCGGACCGACGGCTGTTTGTCCTCGACATGGCGACCCGAGAAGTGATCCAGGATATCGACCGCGGCGAGTCCTTTTATGGGCTTGAGCTCGCCCCCGACGGCAGTCGGATCTACGGTACGGGCGGCGCATCTGACCGGGTCGAATACTACGATGTCGAGATCGACGGCACTGTCACCAAGGCCGGTGAGGTCGAGATCAACGGGTACCCATCAGGCATGGCAATTTCGCCGGATGGGTCACTGTTGTGGGTCGGCCTGATGGAGTCGGATGCGGTTGTCGAGATCGATACCACGACCATGACCCAGGTGAGGACATTTAACCTCAATCATGTTGTTTGGGATGTTGTGTATGCATCGGAGTCGGGGGAGCTCTACGCCTCCGATATTGCCGGCGATGGGATTGCCGTGATCGACACCGCCACCGGCGAGGTTGTCGAGAACCTCGAAATACCGACCTCGCCCGCGGGCATGGCTGTCAACCCCGAGGGCTCCCGCGTATGGGCAGCGATTTCAGGTTCAGACATTGTCGTGGCGATCGACACCGCAACCCGGCAGGTTGTCGCCGAGGCCCATGTCGCCGAACTCGACTACGTCGATATTGAGGGGGACCCGCTGGCCAACAGCAACGTCAATGCCCTGAGTTTTGACCCTGTCAGCAATCGTCTATATGTCACCCGTGGAGCCGACAATGCGGTTTCGGTGCTCGATGGTGATAGCCTCGAGCTCCTAGGTGCCATCCCGGCCTCATGGTATCCGGCTGGAGTCGCGCTCTCGCCAGACCTACAAACGCTCGTGATAGCCGAGGGCAAGGGTGGGGGGACCGGTCCCAACGAGGGTAAGGGGGCAAAAGAACGATTTCGCGGTAGTGTTACGTTTGTCGACTTACCGTCGCTTGACCTCACAGAGTCGACCGATCAGGTCAAGGCCAACTTTGCTAGGCCGATGGAGGTGTTCCCATTTGAATGCGAGGACTTTCCCATCCCAACCTCGCCCGACCAAGTCTCACCGATCGAGCACGTGATCCTAATAGTCAAGGAGAACAAGACCTTCGACTGCGTATTTGGCGACCTCGACCCAAACGAGTTTGACGTCGACATCGACCCGAGCCTCGTCCGCTGGGGGCAAATGATTACACCCAATCAGCACGAGCTCGCGCGTCAGTTCACCCTGTCAGACAGCTTTTTTGCCGAGGCCCCGAACTCCAACACCGGCCACCTATGGCTCACAGCCACGCACCTCACCGAGTACGCTGAGCGGGTTTACCTCGAGGGCAACGACCTCGCCGCCAACGACAGCTACCCCATTTCTGAGGGGGCCACACCGGATGTCGGCAACTTTTTTACCCACCTTTTAGACCTCGATATCGACATCCGTGTCTACGGTGAAATCGTCGGCATGCTGGCCGAGTCCAAAACCGGCAAGGGCAACGTTTTTCAATACTCGGACGCGAGCTACCCGGGGGGGACGTTTACCAACTACGATGTCAAAGATGAGGACAAGGCGCTCTATGTCGCCAGCAAGATCCAGTCTGGGCAACTCGCGAGCTTTACTTATTTGCTGCTACCCAACGATCACACCGTGGGTACCGAGCAGGGTAAGCCAACACCCGAGTCGATGGTCGCCGACAATGACTACGCTGTTGGCATCGTGATCGACGCCCTGTCAAAGTCACCCTATTGGGAAAAAAGTGCGGTGTTTATTGTGCAAGACGATCCCCAGGGTTGCGAGGACCACGTCGATGCCCTACGCGCGTTTATCATGGTCGTGAGCCCGTGGGCCCGGCGCGGCTACGTCTCCCACGTCCACACCTCATTCTTGTCGGTATTTGCCACCATAGAGCGGATCTTCGGCATCCCACCACTCGGTCGCCCCGACGCATCAGCCGCGCCCATGTGGGACTTCTTTACGCCAAATCCCGACTTCACCCCGTACGATGCACTACCCCGCCTCGTCCCCGAAGAGCTCAACAGCAGTCACACCCCGGGGGCGAGCCGCAGCGCCAACATGGACTTTCGCGGACCCGACCGCAATCCCGAACTCGGTACAGTCCTCGATGCCTACCGTCTGTGGCGAATGGGACGCATCTCAAAACACGAGGCCGAAGACCGAATCGCCGCACCGAATCTATCTGCGCAACAACGCGAGGAGCTCGAGGAGGAGGCGCGCGAAGAACTCGAGGAGTTCGAAGCGGCAGTCGAGGCCTACACAGAACTTCGTCTATACTACGGGTCGGCGATTGGCTCGTAAGGAGTCCTCTCAAGCGGTTGCGAATCACTTGAACACAACCTGCAATGCTGACTACGGCCAGGGTTGGGGGCCGGGATCTTGCATGCCGGCCCCCACGGGAGTTCTCCTCCGAGCGGCTCGCACTGGTCAATGGGCCACTGCAACGTGGTCCCGTCCGAGAATGTACAGGGTCGCAAGCACGCATCTTCGGGAGCGAGGACAAAGCCTGTGTACAGTCCTCCGTTGCCGCCAAAGCCAACAATTTGTCCCGCGTCATTGATGTTTTTTGCGCGGTTGAGCGTCCATCCCGAGGCGCTGCCGGGGTCGACTTCGTCGATGAGGAAGGTGAGTGTCTCCGGGGTACCAGATAGACGCATCGCCGATACCACCGCAATATCCAACCACGATGTTATGATTGTTGATCGCAAATGGTTGGCAACCGCTCCAGGGGCCTGGGATGTCGCCTAGGTGTTGTGCACTCCAACCACTGGCCATTGTCCCACATCACGGCCTTTTCGCCAATTCTTCCGACCACGTCGCCGGCGTCGTAGACCCCCTCGCAGTCGAGTATCCGGTGCGGGCCCCACCGCCGACGAGCGTGACTGACTACGCGACCTGCCAACCGACAACCTCGCCGCTGGTCGCTCCGACAAACAGCATTCGGCTGTCGCTAGAAAATTCGAGATGGCGTGTTTCGTGATAGCCATGATGTGGCTCATGTAGATGCATGATTGTTTGGAAGTTGCCGGGGTCGACGACGCGCACGCCATGACCTCCGAGTGCGAGCATTGAACCATTTGGCGAATAGGCCCACGTACGGCAGGTTGCCCAGCGGTCGTCGCGGTGCGGGTCGTCAAACACGTGACATCGCTTTTTGCTGTCGAGGTCGAAGATTGCGGGTCCCTGGGCGTACTCGCGAAGTACCACCAATTGGCGATCGTCGGGGCTCAGACCGACTCGGTCGAGTTTGTAGTTAAAAGGTACTTGGTACAGCAGTTTTGCCGAGTCGACATCCCACACCCGCACCTCTTGGGTTTGGTCGACTGCAGCGTCGGCATGCCCGTAAATGATGTGGCGACTGACGACGTAGGCGACGACACGCCGGCCGGACATCGAGATTGCACCTGCCCGACATTCGCTGGTCGCGGACGCCAGTGACACTGCAAACAGTTCGGCTCCGGTGCGGTCGACCACCCTCAGGCGATCCCCGCGATCGAACACAAGGGCCCGCTCGCCGGCGGCGTCACGGCTGGGCCATACACAATGGGGGTTGAAATGGGCATCGTTTGCGTGCTCCTGGTACGAAGCGAGCGGCTCAGCCTTGCCCGAAGCGAGGTCGACCCGCCAGGTTCGGCCGTTGACTGCAAACAGCGCGGTTGTGGGTCCGAGGTAGAGGGCACGATGGCTGAAAGTCTGACTCCCGCCGTACCAGTTGCCATCGTCGTGGAAAACTTCGCGCGTGGTGGCGGCCTGAAGATCGACCTCGTGCAGCCAGGCATTTTCGTTGCGCGGTCGCTGCTCACTGGCAACCAACACCCGCGGCTGGGATGGATGTACATCGAAGTAGTCGTGTTGTTGTGAGTGGGGTAGGCACAGGCGAGCGCGCACCTGGCCGGTTTTTTGGGGGGCGGCCAACGGGCGGATGTAGCCCTCGATCAATTTTTTGCGGCGGGCGGTGTGAAACTGTTTGAGCGCGGCGTGGCCCGTGGCAAACGACTTGGTGCGACTGCGCAGGCGCTGTGGGTCGGTGCCCGACGCCGTGTGCAAATCGAGGCCGTCAAGGGCGATCGACCAGTAGCGGGTGCCACGGGCGTTTGTTCGCTGCAGTGTCTCGTTGAGGACGATAGGGGCGGACATCGTGGGTAAGTGTATCAGCAACGAGCTTGGGTTTTGAGCAAGTGCGCCCGTCAGCCGAGGTGACACCGTTGAAGACGTTCCCCAGCGGCCGGTACGGTGGGGTACACTATCAGCATGCCCCGGCGGCCCCATGCCGTATTGGTCATCGAAAATCGCAGCTGGAGGCCGGAGCCGAAGGGGCTGATACTCACGCCGGTACCGGAATGGGCCCCATGGGATGCCTATTCGACGCGGTATCCAGCCACCCAGATCTGGTGGATCCGCTTATATGGCGTAACAGTCATGTTTGGTAGGACGCAGCGAATGCCAGCCCCTGCCGTTTGTATCCCCGACGGTTGCGTGTCGCGGCGTCACTGCCAAGTTGTCAGCCAGGCCGATGGTTACGCCGTCCAAGACCTCGGCTCGTCCGGTGGCATTGGCCTGTGTGAAACCAACCGGGCCAACGCGGGAACACCCGTACAGCTAGTGAGTGGCGACTATTTTTTTGTTGGTGGGTATGTCGACCGCCGGGTTGTGTATTTTGACGACCGCGGCCCGCAGCTACCTGCGTGGGCCAGTCCCCTGATCTCGCGTACATTTTGAGATCGGTCGAGGCGTCAGCAACCAAACGGCTACGGGCTCGGCCAGCAGCTATTGGCCGGATCCCAGGTCTCAGGTGCATATTCGCCGTTGCAGTACTTGCCAAGGTCTGGCCATTCTTTGTCATTTGGGTCGATATAAATTTCCTGATCCGGATCGAAACTATGGGGGCACAGGTCGCAGGAGTCGGGCACACCATCGAAGTCCTGGTCTGGCGCGGCGAGCATACACAGGTAGGGTCGCAATGCCGCGGGTGAGCCGACGTCTTCGAGGGTGACAGGGTTGGCCACACCGTCGGGAGTTTGTGCAAGTGCCTCGGCACATCCCGGCGGCAGCTCAGAGGCTCCGGGTGGTCCGGAGTGGATAGCGAGAATGTCGAGTGGTTGGCCAAACGGGTCGTGAATGCCAGACGCACCAAAGATATCGTAGAGGGTTGCACAACAGCGACCATTGACATGGACATCGTAGTAGGCGTGGAGTCGTGGGTTTCGACGTTCTTCGCAGGCGACGTTTTGTTCGCACATGTTGCCGATGAAGTCGCTATCGGGATCGTCGGCCTGGGCTCCTCCCTCGACAATCTGCATGGGATTTGGTTGGACAAGGCAGGTGTCACAGACATCGCCCACCGCGTCGCCATCGCTGTCGACATGGTTGCACACGCCGGCGGGTGTACACGGAGCCGAGGCCGGGCAGTCGGCATCAGACTGGCACGATTGCGGCGCGACATATAAACGCGGGCAGTAGTCCTGGATGTTTGAAAGACCATCCTGGTCGAAGTCATCGTCGGGTCCAAAACCGACTGGCCCAGCTGCCTCTGGAGACATCTGTCCTTCACAGGCGTCACCGATACCGTTGGCGTTGGCATCGGCTTGGCAGTCCGGGCCCTCGTCGTCGAGCGGAGCTCCGACCTCGTGTGGGGTCAGACCATCGCCCTCGCCGTATCCCTGGCAGTTGGCCACCCGGACACAGTTATCGCAGGCATCGCCAATCCCATCGCGGTCGCTGTCCTGCTGCGAGGGGTTGTTGCGGACCCGGAGGAAAAACGGAATCTCCTCGTTGTTGTTGTAGTCGTTTAGCGTTCTGCGGCAGACATCACAGTCGTTGCCAATCCCGTCGCGATCGGAGTCGGCCGTATTTTGTACGGCCGCAATTGTCGGGCACAGGTCGTTCACATCGCCAAAACCATCGCCGTCGATATCGGTTTGCGATGGGTTATAAAAATCCGGACTGTTGTCGCAGGCAAACGAAACACCGTCATGATCGCGGTCGACCTTACAGTTGTTGACCATACACTCATCAGACGCGGTCGTTGACGATGTGGCCGTAGGGTCATCTGTTTCGGTGGTCGTCTCACCGCCCGAAGTTGAGGTTTCGCTACCTGTGGGGCCCGCACTGGTCCCGGTTGTGGTGGCTTCGGTCGTTGTTTCTCCGGGGTCGGAGCAGGCAAACGTGACGCAAGCAATCAACAGGAGGGGGCCGGTGACGAAGATGGGCGAGCGCATATAGATTCTTTAGCTTGTCACCTTTGTAATCTTTCATAAAGGAGATTTGCCAGTTCGCGGTCCATTCTACGACATGACCCATAGGACCGGTTTTTTAGGACGCTGGTGTTGGGGGTGCTCCATCCTCGTCCAGCAGGCAGGGGATTTGTCGTGGCTCGCGGCCGAGGTGCAGGATCCGACTCCCAGTTTGGTTGAGCGGATCGATGCTACGACCGACAACGATCCCGGCCTCCGGCGCGAAATATTGTTTGGTGAGCTCGCCAAAGATCGTGCGAACTTCGGCGACGAGCTGGCCTTTTTGCACATGCTCGGCCACCCGTGGCAACACCCGCAAAATCCCACCTTCGTCGGTGAACAGCCAATACGACCCGGAGCACAGCACTGTTTGCTTGACCGGGCACAACAACGGCCCCGGGAGCATTTTGAGGTAGTGGATGACGTTGCGGATACCGATGAGGCTCTCCTGAATGACACCCCGCTGAAACACCCCGGGGTCGCGCAGCTCCACGGTGATCGACTTGATCCCGCGCTCACTCGCAGCTCCCCGCAGGGTAGCGTCGCCCGCCTTGTTGTCGACGATGATCTCCGCATTTTGCAGCTTGGCTAGGGCACTGGTTTCAGGGTCGCTCATATCGGCGCGGATGTAGTAGGAGTTGACCCGGCCGGCGCTGGCGGTGTGCAGGTCGATGTGCACATCAAACCGGCTGAGAATGCGGTCGACAACTCGGTGAATATACACCTGACTTGTGTTGCCATCGACCTTGCCAGGGGCGATACGGTTGAGATCAACCCCGTCGTTAAACACGCGCTGACGGCGTTTGAGGCCGGGCACATTGACGACCAATACCCCCACCAGGGTGCCGCACAGGTGGTCGATGTCGAGGTTCTCAAACAGGTGCTGGATCACCGGAATCCCGTTGAGCTCGTTGCCATGAATCGCCGCGGTCAAGCCGAGGACCGGGCCGGGACGCCGTCCGCGGGCAACCAAAATCGGTATGCGCACGGGTTCGCCGATATCGTCATTGATAATATGAAGCCAATAGGCCGCAATGGTGCCGGGCGCGGTATCGGTAATTTCGAGGGTGCGAATTTTCGTTGGCGTCATCGGTTCTCGCGGGGTTTTGGGTGGGGCATGCGTTAGAGGTCTGGCACTCACGATCGGATGCACGTGGTCAACAACGCGGCGTGCAGGTGAGTGGGTCGCGGTATCATGATGGCGGTGGCCGGCCTTCAAGGCGATGGGTTTCGACGGGAGCATCCGGTGCGGCAGCTGGCTGTGGCCGACGCAAGTGGGTACGACCAGGTGAAGTGCCATCTTGCCAACAACGAGCCGTTGTTGCTCAAGGGGGCCGCCTGGGGGCTACTTGGTGGCGACTTGGCAGACCGTGGGCTCGCCCGCGTGGCCGGCCACCTGCGGGTTGATGTCGAAACTTCGCGGACCGACAGGTTTGGCCATGAGGAGCCCGGTTGGCGGGCCACGAGCATGGGATTTGCCGCTTTTTTGCGTACCTACCGGGCCCGTCGCCGCCAGCGTATATACGCGGTGACGCCCCTGCCAGGCCCATTGGCTGAGGCTTGCACCCTACCAACATGGATGCCGGGTAGGTGTCTCGACTCGATCGAACAGGTCATGTTGTGGCTCGATGCCGGGGGCCAAATCTCGTTGGTCCACAACGACCATCGGGACAACTTTTTATGTGTATTTGCAGGTAAAAAACAGGTTGCCCTGATCGATGGCGTCCACGGTAATGCGCTGTACGAGCGCCGTTCGCTACGGGACAAGGTCAGCCCGGTCGATATCGACAACCCCGACGTCGAGCAGTTTCCAGACTTTCGCCGGGTGCCGATGCTGCGCGCCGACGTAATGGCGAGGGATGTCCTGTATATTCCGGTGTGTTGGTTTCACCAGGTGCATTCAGTTGGCCGAAATTTGGCGATCAACATCTGGTTTGACTATCACGACATCCACACGCGACTAGGCGGGACGGGTGGTGCCGGGCTAGCGTCTGCGGAGGTATTGCAGCGGCTACTCAGCGCACCGGCACCGGCACCAACCCGCAGGCGAACCCACCCAATCAGGCTGGTTGATTTGCCTGGTTTTGCCCGCTAAGGGGTGCGGAGGTTCCTTTCGGTATGGCTGCGCGGCGAACCACGAGCCATTGCGAACGAGCGTGAGCGACCACCATTTCGCCGGTGAGGATTTCGACCTGCCGCCACTGGCCGTCGACATTGTGGTGATCCTGAAAACGTATCGGACTTCGTCTTTGGGTTTGTTGATTGGGTTGCTAGTAATGAGCAAACGGCGTGGGAGACCGAAGCTGCCGAGGATACCACGTGAAACATTGAGGCCAAACGTCTTGCCCTTTAAGCCGGCTGAAGCTGTGTCATAGATAGGAGTAGCAAGCACACGAAACCATTTTCAACACAGGTCCGGTCATGAAACGAGCACTTGATGTTGCATATGCAAAATTGTCGGGTTGCAACCCTGCGTTGTGGTCGGTTTTGGCGAACCACACAGGGGGCTTTTTTGCACATTCTCCGAAATTGCGCGGGGAGGACGGTCGCATTTTTCTTGTGGACCAAGTAAATTGACGGCCTTCACGCGGGTTTCGATGTCCTAAAGGGGGCTGTGATGGAGGTGTCATCGAGGAGTCAAGCGTGGGTCACGGCGGCTGCGGTGGTCGCAAGTTGCCTGCAGTTCCTCGGGGACTCGCCGCTTGTACCGTTCGCCGGGTCGTGCGCGGCTGCGGTCACCCTGACGCTTGCGTGTTTGTTGTCCAATCGCGGACATCCCCGGGGACTTGTGTTGGCGTGCCTGTTGGTGGCGTCGGGCCTGTTGATGTCGGCATCGTTGGGAGGGCTGCTTGTGCCCGCGCTCTTGCTGGCGACAGCCGTACAGCTGACGGCCGCCCTGGTGATGCCACGCCACCTTACCTACACGGTCGTGGTTGTGACGGCGATAAGCCTTTGTCTGGGCGCGTGGTTGGGCGGCGAAGTTGTAAATGCAATATTTATGGTCGCACTTGTGAGTCTCTTCGGAGGGAGTGCGCTCGCCGAGGTCGTTGTATCTGCATTTCAAACCAGTGAGCGGGCCCGCCGGAAAACCAGTGCAGGGACGGGGACGGTCATCGGTCCCACCCGTATTGAGCTCAATCGCGTCAAGCAGGAGCTCAGTGTCATGAACAGCATGTTGCGACGGGAGGCCACGTCGCGCAAACATGTTGAAGACCGGCTCGTTGAGGCCTACCGGGTCAAGGAAGCATTTCTGGCAACCATGAGCCATGAGTTGCGCACCCCGCTTCACCAAATCCTGGGCTACTCCGAGTTGCTGCTCGAGGAGGCCGAGGACAACGACCCGGTCGAACTCGCAAGTGATATCGGTAGGATTCAACAGGCTGCAACCAACCTCCACGAGCTCATTCGCAACCTGCTTGACCAGTCACAGATTGCTTCCGGCACGGTTGCCGCGGCCCCGGAGGAGGTTGAGATCCTGCCATTTGTCGAAGATCTCGTGCGCAGCTTTGCACCCCATGCCCAGGCGCGCGGAAATACCCTGAGGCTGCGGTGCCCCGACGATATTGGTTGTATCGTCACAGATGTTGACAAGTTACAGGCATTGTTGCGCAACCTGTTGAGCAACGCCTGTAAGTTTACCAAGGACGGGACCATTCGCCTGTCACTGCAACGCAACAACGCGGGCGCAAACCCGGGGTTTTTATTTTCCGTGAGCGACACCGGAATCGGGATTGCCCCCGAAGCGATGGAGCGCCTGTTTCGGCCGTTTGAACAACTCGACGGCTCGACCACCCGCAATTTTGATGGCGCGGGCCTGGGGCTTGCGGTCAGCCGCCACTTTGCCTCCCTACTCGGTGGTGAGCTCACGGCCGAGAGCACGCCGGGCGTCGGCTCGACCTTTCATGTACAGCTACCCAAAAATTGGCCGGAGATCGATGCGTCGCGGGTGTTCCGGTCCGCCATTGCGACACGCTCACAGGCATGATTGTGTATACATGTAACCCCGCATCGGTCACGGGTTATTTCGAGATGTTTGCCAATACATGCTCCAACAACACAGCTCTCACAAACGCTCGGCGTCAACGGAGTCCCCCGAAACCGGGAAAATGAAGTCGTTCAGAGCGACATTTCGCGCCTTGCGTGGGGTTCTCTGGTCGTAGGAGTGCTCCCTAGCACTTTTGACTTTTTGCCGGTGCACGCATCGATGCACTTGCTGGATTTTCGGAGCACTCGGGCTCAGCCTATGTACCTGCGCGGGAGCTCCGCTAGTAGCGCCCATCGTTATCGCGAATCAATCGGAACTGTGAGCAGTGACCTAATAATTATGCTTATGCAATTATATGCAAGTTCTGTTTGGAGTGTTTCTGGTGATACAATAGGCATGGGTTGCGTGCCGGTTTAAGGGCGGCGCGTTTCGTAACATGCGAAAATTGTCGTGCGTTGCGGCGCCTGAAATTCGTGCACACAGGCTGTGCTTACGCTGTTTCGTGATACATTGGGGGCGGCTTGGGTGAGATGGAGGACAGCGTACCGACCGGACCGTCTGGCAAGGGCGATGTCGTCGCTCTCGAAGATACTGTTGCCTCGGACTCCGACCGAGGTTTGGCAAAGCCAGTCGTCTTCGACAACACGTTCGCCACCGGTGCATCGGCTCCTACCGGGGCCGGAGGCCTCGATCGAGCACCGTTCGAGGACACGCGCGCAGCCACACCTGCCGAGCACCCAACGCGTGAGCCGGTGCAAACAGGTGGCTCGCTTGGGCGCTTGAAAATCAAACGCATCCTCGGGCAGGGGGGCATGGGGGTGGTGTACCTCGCCCACGACCCAGAGCTCGATCGCGAGGTCGCGGTCAAGTTGATCCGCGGCGAGGGCAACAGCGAGGTGGCGCGGGCTCGGCTCTATCGAGAGGCCCAGGCACTCGCCAAGCTCGCGCACCCGAACGTCGTCGCCGTGCACGACGTCGGCACGCACCAGCGGCAAGTGTGGGTATCCATGGAGTTCGTCGTCGGCCACACGCTCGATGCCTGGCTCGCAACCAAGAAGCCGGGTTGGCGACAGATCCTCGAGGTCATCAAGCAAGCCGCGCGGGGGATTGCGGCGGCCCATGCCGAGGGGTTGCTGCACCGCGACATCAAGCCGTCAAACATCATGGTGGGAGACGATGGGCGCGTGCGCGTGATGGATTTTGGTCTCGTGCGGACGGACGAAGAGCGCGAACAAAGCCGGGTGTACGACGAGCGCCACAACGCGCTTTCGATCGAGTTGACAGCGGTGGGCGCGATCATGGGGACACCGGCATACATGGCCCCCGAGCAGTTTCTCGGTTTACCCGCCGACGAGCGGACCGATGAATTTTCCCTCGCCATCACCCTGTGGGAGGGGCTCTACGGACAGCGGCCGTTTTTTGGCGAGACCTTGGCCACACTCAGTGAGGCCGTGACCTCAGGTACCCGAAAACCTGCCCCTGCAGACAGCAAGGTGCCGACGTGGCTGCGACGGATTCTCGAGCAGGCACTCGAGGTCGATCGCAACCGGCGGTTTGAATCTGTTCGCGTGATGCTCGAGGCCATCGAGACGCGCGAGCAGCGGGTCCGGACGCGTGCCATCGCGGCCGGGCTCTCGCTCGGCGCGGTGCTGATGGCGGTACTCGGGATTCTCGCGGCGCTCCAGTGGCGCACCGCCGAAGCTGCCCGCGCTGAACTGGCCGGGGAAAAACGCGAGGTCGAACGGCAAAAACGCGTGGTCGTGCAGCAAAAAGAATCGATCGAGGACGCGTTGAACAAGTCCCGAGGCCTCAGTGCGAAGATGCTGATTCCCGAGGACAAAGAGGGCGAGGCGCTGTTGCAGGGAGTCCTCGCGGTCGGTAGCTATGGGCCCGATTGGTCCCGTTCCCCGCCACCTGAGGCGACTGACGGGCTCGAGCATGTACTCGCCGACGATGCCACGCTTGTGCGCGCCAATCGTGTGCTCGAAGGTCACGACAGGACCGTAAATGCCGTGGCCTACGCACCCCAAGGCACGCGGATCGCAACCGCGTCGAAGGACAAGACGGCGCGGGTGTGGGACGCAGCTAGTGGTGAGCTCATCAACCTCCTCCTAGGTCACGAGGACGAAGTTGTTGCAGTGGTCTACTCGCCAGATGGTGCTCGCATCGCAACCGCGTCGAAAGACAAGACAGTACGGGTGTGGAATGCCGCGACCGGGGAGGCGCTCAACACCCTTCAGGGCCACGACGACGCGCTTTACCAGCTGGCCTATTCCCCCGACGGAACACGTCTCACGACCGTGTCGAGGGATAAGACAGCACGGATATGGGATGCCACGACCGGCGAGCTTCTCCACACGTTGCGCGGTCACGTGGGAGCTGTCCTCGCGCTGACGTATTCGCCGGACGGTACCCGGATCGCCACCGCATCCACCGACCGGACAGCGCGGTTGTGGGCCGCCGCGTCGGGTGAGCTCATGCGTACGCTTTGGGGCCACGACGACACCGTGACAGCGTTGGCCTATTCGCCAGACGGTACCCGGATAGCGACGTCGAGCTACGACAAGACCACGCGGATCTGGAACGCCACAACGGGTGTGTTTATCCGCAGTCTCAAGGGTCACGACAGCCGGGTTTTTGCCCTGGCCTACTCACCGGATGGCGGTCGTATTGCCACTGCTTCTTCGGATCGGACCGCGCGGGTGTGGGACCCCACCTCCGGGGATGTCCTCAAGGTCTTGCATGGCCACAACCGAAGTGTCCTGTCACTGATCTACTCGCCAGATGGTGCTCACATAGCGACGACTTCCGCGGATCGAACTGCGCGTGTGTGGGATGCGGAGTCGGGCAGTCTGGTCGCCACCCTTCGCGGCCATGACAATATCGTCTATGCGCTCGCCTATGCGCCAGACGGCACACGGTTGGCGACCGCTTCATCCGACAAAACTGCGCGGGTGTGGGATGCCAAGATCAGTGAGACCGTGGCCACGCTTCGCGGTCACGAAAATGTTGTTGGCGCGTTGGCCTATTCGCCCGACGGTTCGCGGATCGCCACCGCAAGTTCCGACACGACCGCGCGTGTGTGGGACGCGGCTTCTGGCGAGCTCCTCACCACCCTCGAGGGGCACGAGGACCTTGTCGTGTGGTTGGCCTACTCGCCGGATGGTACCCGTATTGCGACCGCGAGTTCCGACACAACTGTGCGTGTGTGGGATGCAGCTTCTGGCGAGCTTATCCACATCCTAAAGGGCCATGAGCGGGGTGTTGCAGCGTTGGCCTATGCTCCAGATGGTAGCCGCCTTGCGACCGCGAGCTTGGATGGGACCGCACGGGTATGGGACACACAGTCGGGTGAATCTCTCGCCATCCTCCGTGGCCACAGTAATTTCATCGTCGAGATTGTTTTCTCGCCGGATGGCGCTCGCATTGCCACCGCCAGTTACGACAAAACTGCACGGGTGTGGGACGCGGCCTCGGGCGAGCTCCTCGAGACCCTAAGCGGGCACGAAGGCAACATTGTCCAACTCGCCTATTCACCCGATGGAACACAGATCACGACGACCTGCTCCGACAACACAGCGCGGGTGTGGGACGCAGCTACGGGCGCACTACGGGCGACCCTCATCGGTCATACCAACACCATCTGGGGGCTGGCCTACTCCCCCGACAATGCCCATATCGTGACCTCGTCGAGGGACCACACAGCGCGGGTGTGGGACGCGGTGTCGGGTGAGCTCCTCGCTACCCTGCGTGGCCACAACGCCGCTGTCAAAAAAGTTGTGTATTCCCCAGATGGAAACCGGATCGCCACGGCTTCCTATGATGAAACCGTGCGCGTGTGGGATGCGGCAACCCGCCAGGTTCGGACAACCCTCCACGGCCACAGTGGAGGCGTGCACGATCTCGCGTTTTCTCCCGACGGAACCGCCATCGCCACTGCCGGCGAAGACCATACTGCCAAGATTTGGAACCCCGAGACAGGTGAGCTCATCGCCGACCTCACCGACCGCATTGGTCTGCGCCAACCCGACGGCACGTTTACGTGGCCCATTCCCCCACGCGAGTTGACCCGGATTGGCTGCCTGCGCCTCAAGCCCTTGGAGAAGCACTACGCCGACGCGGCCGAGATCTGCGACCCATTGCTGGGAGACTGACGCTCGGGGAGGCCCTGTGGAAGTGTAGACAAAGTCCGAGAGCGCTGCCAAAATTACAAAGGGGGTGTTGACACAGATGCAACCACAGGCGTGCCCATGGATCATTCGGACGGGTATTGGGGTCACGTTGCCGGAGCATAGCTCCGACCCGAAAAGCCCGGTTGTTTGGCGGTTTCCACAGGTTGTCAACAATGGCTGGAGTGGGCACAATGACCATACTTTGAGCTAATCTACACGGCAACAGACGCGACGCTTAAGGTCTGGGACCAGGGGGTACTAAAGGCACCTCATTGCTCGAAGCCGGGCAGTTTGGGCTCTATACCCATAGTACCGAGCTTGTCGAGTTTCGCGACCTCGTGATCGAGACGAACGACACCACCACCCCAGCTGCGTACATCCCGTAGTTCGTCGCTCCCAACGGACAAACAACCATGTCAACTTGCGCGGTTTTTTGTTGTGACGAAGCCGAACCTACGTGGGTGTCACCGACTTTTGAGAGCCGAGATCTGCGACAAAGTTTTTGAGATGTCGACGAGCGCGTCGCACACGCTGTCGGGTTTGTTTGAACGTCTGTTGCAGCCGGTTAAACATCCGGGGTCGAAGCGCCACGCTCGGGGCCGCTCGGGGGGCTTGGTGCTGCCCGTTGGCATGCGTGCGCTGAAAATTCGAGACGTCCTTGGCTAGTTCAGGCAAAAACTTTGCGGCGAGGCGTCCGGGGTCGATTCGGGGATCAAACCACCGCAGCAGGCGTATGGCAAAGCTACTGACCACGCCAGGTTCGACAAAAACGGCCCACATAAACCTGAGCAGGTTGGTGTGTTGCTCGCGCGACACGAGCTCGAGCAGGGCTGGAAATTGTAAATACACTAACTCGCTGACAACCCGCACCATACCGAGCCCGAGCTCAGTTTGGGAGAGCCCCACCGCCATTGCGATATCGTGGGCGACGTGCCGGTGAGAGAGCTCCTCAAGGGCGTGCCACATAAACAGCGGGGCGACGCCAGAGTCGATCAACGCGTTGTGGATATGGGGGTCGGGATGGTGGCGTCGGGTGCCGGCGTAGAAGCGTGAAAAATACGCTGAAAAAATCGAGTCGGAGGCAAACTCATAGGCCGCACAGACTGCGAGCGCCTGCCGTGGTGAGAGCTTTTGAAACCGCCGAAACATCTGGGTATGTAGGCGGCGCAGTGAGTTGTAGTTGGGAAACACCTGGCCGAGTAGGCGTTCGTTGAGGGGCTCGTGTGTTTGGATGTGGGCCGACTCGTCGCGCACGAGTTCATCGGCGGCAGCTTTGAGAGTGGGAGTCTGTAACACGGCGCGCCAGCGAGAAATCGTTGCGATGAGATAGCGTTCGGCCGGTGATGACAACAACGACGTCACCGCCAAAAGATGAAACTGTGGGACCGCCCTTAGCTGGCGCAAGTTCGCCAAACAAAAACGAAACCGTCGCCTCCTGACTGGACTCAACCGGGGTGTTGGGGCCACCGTGCAAAGGCCTCCTATCGCCACGAGTACCGGCCGACATGCCCCACTGACCTGCCCAGCACCGGTTCCTTCGACACAGGCCAAGGCACAATTCCGCTTGCGAGCTGTGAGTAGCTGACGGCGTGGTAGTTGCACGCAGCGGCAAACCACAGGGCCGAACAGGCGGCCCGGCCTGGGGGATGGCCCCGTGGACGAATCTACATGCATATTCAACCTCAACCGACAAGTGACGGCACGACACTAGTTTGACAGCATCTGCTCGCGCGTGGGTCGGCCAAGTTTTCGCCAGCATGAGCAACCCGCTCGTGCCCGGGCATATTGGACACCCGCGGGCGACCGGGCAAAACCCGGGGCCTACACCACGAGAAGGCGCTATAACGTCGTGTAGATACATGGTTTGTGGGTGGTCGTGTTGCCCCAAACCGGGACACTGTTGACCACCCGTCGTCACCGGCAAAACTGTCCGTTTGTTTGGTTGTGGGTATGACGGGCTCCTACGTCGGCGGTGGAACTAGGATGGGTCAAGGGCCTTATATTTATGTATAGACAATGAAGCCGGTGCGCGGTTTTGTTTGGTGTGGGTTGCTACCACCTGCACGCACCCCAGGTGAGGGAGCTCCAGGCGATCCCTCTGGCGTTGCCAAATTTGGCCGATCTTTGACCTGGTCGTTAAGACATGTCTGTGAGAACCTGAGCTCACTTAGGTAAGCCAGGAGATCGAGATGACGACGGTTCGAAATTTTTCGGCGGTTTTGACGTGTGTGTTGAGCGTGGGGCTAACCGCCTGTGGTGGTGGTTCAGGGGGCGAGAGCGAAAGCGCGAGTGGAACAGTTGGTAATACAACCACTTCCGGGACGATGTCGCTCACCGATACTGGCGGTACAAATTCGGCCAGTGACACGGATGCCACGGCGGGGCCGAGTGGTTCGGGTTCGGAGTCGGAAACCTCGAATCCGACAGATGCAACCGACACTTCCGACCCGACGGACCCAACCGATCCAACGGGTCCGACGACGATGGATCCGACGATGGACCCGACAAGCTCCGAGCCGTTTTGCGGTGACGGGCAGGTCGATCCGGGTGAAGAGTGCGACGATGGCGACGCCAATGGCTCGGGTGCGGCGTGCCTTGCCGACTGCGTCGCTAACGTTTGCGGCGACGACGACAAGGGTCCGGGCGAAGAGTGCGACGACGGCGAAAACAACCATAACAACGGTGTCTGTAAGCTCGATTGCACCCTAAACGTCTGTGGTGATGGCTTTGAGGGCCCCGGCGAAGCCTGTGACGACGGTGATATGGACGACACCGACGAGTGCACCAACGACTGCACGTTTAAGACCTGCGGCAACGGGATGCTCGACGAGGGCGAGGAGTGCGACGACGGAAACGACATCAACGAGGACGAGTGCACCAACACCTGCGTGTTCCCACCGTCGCCGTGCGGCACCCAGTCGTTCGAGGCAAGCCTAGAGGTCCAGCCGGTCGACATCATCATCGTGATCGACAACTCCGGCAGTATGGGCGCCGAAATCAAGGGTGTTCAGGACAACATCAACATCAACTTCGCGACCATCATCGAAGACAGCGGACTCGACTACCGCGTGATTATGGTGAGCGAGCACGGCAAGTGGAACGGGCCGGAGAGCATTTGCATTGAGGCGCCACTCAGTGGCATCCCGATGGGGGGGTGTGTCAACCCGCCCAATCAACCTGTGCATAACCCCGGCAAGTTCTATCACTACAGTATTCCCATTAGTAGCCACAATGCTTGGTGTCGACTGTTGAGTGAGTTCCCGATTAACGCGAACGATCAGTTTGGCGAAGATGGGTACTCTCAGTGGCTGCGGCCCGAGGCGTTCAAGACGTTCATCGGTATCAGCGACGACGGCATTAACTGCTCGGGATACGACGACAACGACAATGTCAACGACGGACACGCCTCCGCCCAAAACTTTGACCAGGCGTTGCTCAACCTGTCCCCAGAGCATTTTGGCACGGCCGAAGATCGCAACTACGCGTACTACTCGATCGTTGGTATGGCCTACAACAACCCGCAAACAGAGCCCTACCCCCATACAGACCCGATTATTACCGGCGAGTGCCCGAGTGCCGCCGACAATGGTACGGGGCACCAGGGATTGAGTATTTTGACCGAGGCGCTGCGGTTCCCGTTGTGTGATACCAGTTCGTACGATGCCGTGTTCCAGGCCATCGCGCAGGGCGTGATTGAGGGCTCTTCTGTCGCCTGTGAGTTCGCGGTTCCGGTTCCACCCGACGATCAGGAGATTGACCTGTCCTCGATCGATATTTTCTACACACCGATGGGTATGGGCGACCCGATTCCATTTACCCAGGTTGAAAACGTGGATCAGTGTGGGCCCAACAGCTTCTATATTTTAGGGGACACAATTTACCTGTGTCCGGAAGCCTGTGATTTGGTACAGGGAGACTTTGAGGCCGATATCGGTATGGAGTATGCCTGCTTGCCGATGCCCGGATAAGTCGCGGTCATGCGAAACCTGCCGAGTGGCTGCTCGGCAGGTTTTTTGTTGGGATGTCGGTCGCGTCAGAGGTCGTGTATCTCAGTTGGCTTTTTTCGGCGGCTGATGACGTTGGCAGCCTCGACGACAATCACACCAATCACAGCGAGCCAGGCGAGGGCGATCGCAGCCGTGGGGGCACCTCCGAAATCGGCATCGAGCCAGTTATAGAAGCCGACATGGCCCACAATTAGCACCGCAGCTCGATGGACACCGCGAACGTTGTCGCCGCGGGCAGCCAAGCGCAGGCTTGCGATAACGCCGACGCTTGCTGCCAACCAGCTGATACCCAGGCAAAGCGCCGCTGGGGTATCGTAGCGAGGATCGAGGTCGTGAAACACGACGAGCATGAACGCCGCAACTGCTAGCCCACAGGCCAGGTAGAAGATTGCGAGGGTGCGCGTCTGGGATGTTGTCGTATCGCCAGTGAAGGGCTGTTGCTCGGGCATCGAGCGACAAGCATAGCAGCCCTTATTGGGGTGTTCGGTTGAGCGCCCAGGAAAACGCCGGCTCCGACTCGCATTGTGCATCGAGGGAAGATGCGTAATTTCGGACGGCCACCGACTTGTCTTCGAGCATCAAGCCCTCGGCCAACATCCCCTCGGCAAGCACCGTTTGCGGTTTGAGGCCCGCGCCACCAAAGCTGAGGTCGTAGGTGCCGGCCGTGGCGGGGAAGTCCAAGCAACATGCCCCGTCACACTCGCAGTCACTCACCTCTTGCATCTTGACATCGACTGTCGGGCTCGCACCCACCGGTGCTGGCACCTGCCCGCTGACACCAACAAAGAACGTCTCTTCCGTGTTTGGGGTGACGTCGCGGAGAATCAGCGACGTGCCGTAGCACAGGCCATCCGGGGCAGGGCGCCAGGCTTCGACTTCGTAGTAGATACATTGACCGAGTTTTGTTTGTGGGAACAACAACGGCAGGTCGACCGGTGGCATGTCAAAATCTATTGTAAATACATTGTTTTCACAGGCCTCCTGGGGATCGAGACAGGCGGCTTTTGAGCACAGTGAGATCGTTACCGTTTTGGCATTGGGGTCGAGGTCGACAACGCGTCCCCAGCCGTTCATCAGGACAAACTCGCATACGCTGACGGCCTGCATCTCGTTGACAAAAAAATGCATGTCGAAGGCCGGCGGCGAGGTGCTCGGGCACAGTGGTACGCCCGTTTCAGAGCCTGAACTCGATGGGGTGCTGTCGTCGGTCGGGTCCGCGGTTGTCGGCGCGATGGTGGTCGAACTCGTAGGCGCCGTCGGATCGGTCGACCCGTCGGTTTCGCTGCCCGAAGGACCCTCGGATGAAACGCCGCTAGTTGTGGTGCGGGAGGTCTGTGTGGCGACATCCCCGGTGGTACTGGCACTGGCACTGGCGCTGGCGGTCTCCAAAAACGCGGGGTTGTCCATCGTGCACCCGCACAGCGCGAGGACGAACCACGCGTAAATCCATCGGTTGTGGTCCACTCCCTGAATTTATCACCGAAACACAGAGCAAATGTGTATGAATGAACGGTCAGGTTTGGGTGGGCGTAATGACACTTCCTGTTGTGTATACAAGCAAGTTCGGCGTGAATTGGATGACGGTTGCGATGTTTTGTGGCACGATATCGGGGTGAGTCGTACATCGCTAAAGCCCGCTAATCCATCCAAAAAACCCGGCGAGCCACAGGTTGCAAAACAGGTCGGGGCATTGCTCGGTTCGGCCCGCGAGGTTGTGCGCTGGTCCAAGCAAGCCCGCGCCCAGCACAAACCGGGCCACGAGTTTCCAGATATCGACCAACGGGCCGCAAAGTTGCGGGCCGACACCGAGCGCGAGTGTCACCGCATCACCTCGGGCATCGCCGCAGGCGGGTCGAAACCCCCGACAAAGCTCGATCGGGATGCGCTTGGGCAAGCGGTCCGTGAGATCGAATCGCTACAACAGGAAATTCGCAACGAACGCGAGCTCGCCCGCACCCAGTTCGGCGAACACGAGGCGCGGACCAACCAGTACTACAAACTGATTTCCGCGGTGTTAGGCACTCTCAACGACACCCACAGCAGCTTGGTCAGGAAGTTGGGTTCGTGAGGCGATGAATGCAGATGCATGAATATCGAGTCGCGGCGTGTTAGCCTCGCCACGTGCCCTCAGCCAACGAAGTTCTGCCGGCATTTTTTTTGAGCGACGACCCAGATGTCGTGCTCGCAGCAGCAGCAGCGGTTGAGGGCTTCGCCAGTGGCCAGGTGACCACGCCCGAGGGGTACAATCAACGGACCAAAAAACCGGAGTGTCGCGGCATTCACTGTGCCCGGGTGTTTGGCCCGATTGCCGACTATAGTTGTATATGCGGGCGTTTGAGTGCCGTACAGCACAGCGGGCAAATCTGTGACCGCTGCGGTGTGCTGTGTGGCCGCAAAGAGGTTCGTGGGCAACGCTGGGGCTATATCGCTTGCGGCGTGCCGCTTATCCACCCGATCGTTGCGCCGACCATCGCCGAGGTGCTCGGGTGCTCGGTCGACGACCTCGTGGCAGTTATGCGGTTTCAGGCCAACCTCGGCCGCGATGGTTCGGTGGTCTATGCCCGGCGCCGGGCCGAGGGCTACTACGTGTTCGAGGACGATGCCGAAGAGGCCCGCCAGCACCGGGGCAATCGCTACATCGCCGAACGCTTGGCGGAGCTCGGCCAGGATCATTTGCTCATACACCGAATTCCGGTGACACCGTCGGACTGGCGGACGACTCGGCGCGACCCCCAGGACAGTCGCTACATGGGGTTTGTCAACCGCTGCAATCGGCTCGCTCGGCTGATGGAACTCGCGGCGCCAAAGATCATCATTGACAACGAAGAGCGGCTCACCCAGGTCGCGTTTATGCGGCTTGGCGAGGTTGTCCGCGACGAGTTGATCGCCCGGGACAACCGGCGAAAACCGGCGCCGCAAACTGCGTACTCGCAGCAGCTACTGGCCCGGATTGCCCAGGCGCCCGACGACTTGGCAACCCGCCGCCGATTGGCCGATTACCTGTGTGAACAAAACGACCCCCGCGGGGATTTTATTGTGCTGCAGCTCGATTCGACGGCGCCCCACCGGCTGTCGAAGGCCGAGCGGGACCTGCTGCGGTGGCACTACGACGCGTGGCTGGGCCCGTTGGTGCACGCGGTCGATGGTGCCGAGTTTCGCCGCGGGTTTTTGTTTTCGTGTCGGACGCTGCGCGAGCCGGCGAAGGCCACCATCGGCTCGCCGATGTGGGCGACGGTCGAGCGGTTGCATACCGACCTCGTCGAGTTGATCGTCGATCCCGGGATGCGGGCACTTCGGGTTTTGAGCCTGTCCTATCAGACATTGCATTCGTTGTGCCTACAACATACGCAGTTACCCCAGATCGAGCGGGTCGAGGTTCGGCTCGCCCGCTGCCCGCCGCGCCGGGTGACTGTTGTCAGCGAAAACAGCGTGCTCACGGGTCTGCGCGAGTTGGAGCTACATGTCACATCGAGTCGTGCCCGGGTCGATTGTGCGTGGTTGCTCGATACGCCGCTCATGGAGCGGCTCGATACGCTGTCACTGACGATGCCGCTCGAGAGCCTCGAAGACTTCGAGCTCGGGTTTTGGTGGGATGTGGTGGCCGGGGCCCAGGGCCCGCGGTCGGTCGAGCTGTGTTTTCACAAACGCACCCTGGTGTTTTCCCTGCGCGGGACCAGCAACGTCGAACTAGAGGTTCGCACCAGCGCGGCGTTTCAGGAGTTGATCGCCATGGGCAACGACGAGTTGTTCGAGCACTATCGCCGGCTGCTGCTCGGGGTGGCGCGCGCCCACGTTGGTCATGTTGCGATTCGAGCCCGTGGCCAGTGGTTCGACAGTCGCCTACACATGCTGGCCGACGAGTTGCGTCAACACTTCGGCAACCGTGTCACGCTGCCGCGGCTCAACCGTGCCCGTTACCCCGAAACAAGTTGAGTCTACATATACTTTCTGACTCGGCGGCGGCGAATCGTGGCGAGCAGCAGTCCGAGCAACGTGGGCAACCCCGGGTCGCCGGTGGCGACGCGGCAGCCCTTGCCCTGGTTGCCGAGACCACTCATATCGGGCGGTGGTGCGGGAATTCGCGGGGGTTCAAGGGCCTGGGCCGACGACTGCATCTTGCCGCGAAGTGGTTCCTTGCCGGGTCCCAATCTGGCAAAGTCTTCGGCAGCGGCACGCGACTCACGTGTCCTCGAGCACAGGTTGTCGCGTAAGCCATCGTCCTCACCACGACTGGCGTACACAAGGTAGACCTCGCCTGAGTAGTAGCGCCGCCCGCAGGCCGCGGAACTCTTGGCGGTCTTGATGCGCACGCGTTGGCCGACGTCGCCTTTCCACTGGCGCGTCACCGAAAACTCGTAGGTTGCAACTTCGTTGTAGGTCCCGGTACGCCGGGCCGGTGCCGCGACCACGCGGCCTTCAAAAATCGCGTCGGCCTGACGTGCTGCCTCGGAGGGAAGTTGCCGGCCCGCGCATGAGCATGCCTGTGCGATGTGAGGAGTCCACCACGCAAAACCTGCGAGCATGCTCACGGTGATCCATTGACGAGCTTGCCCGGTCACAGCCTGCACGTTAACAACAGCCCCGCATATCCGACAACCCGGCTGTGAATGTTGCCCCCACGTTCGGCGGGCGACCCAAGCCGGCTCGAAGGGCACATCCAACATGCTAACCGTCTCCGAAGTTACAAAAGCCTACGGTGGAAAGATCCTGTTCGACAACGTCACCACGACGTTTGATCCTGGCAACCGCTACGGGCTCACAGGTGCCAACGGGGCCGGAAAATCGACATTTATGAAGATTCTGTCGGGCATTTTGGAGCCCGATACCGGCGCGGTGAGCCGTTCGCCACGCAGCCGCATGAGCATGCTGCACCAGGACCACAGCCGCCACGCCGACGACCGAATCCGCGACATCGTCATTATGGGCAACGACAAGTTGTGGAAGGCGATGAGTGAAAAAGAGGAGCTTTTGCAGGTCGAGGACATGACCGACGAGATCGGGATGCGACTCGGCGAACTCGAAGGTGTGATCGCCGAGGAAAATGGCTACGAGGCCGAGCACGAGTCCGAGCAGCTACTCGAGGGCCTGGGCATCGCCAAGGAGTTTCACGAGCAGCCACTCAAGGTCCTCACCGGTGGGATGCGGTTGCGGGTGTTGGTCGCCCAGGCGCTGTTTGGCAACCCGGACATCCTGTTGCTCGACGAGCCCACCAACCACCTCGACCTCGATTCGATCCGGTGGCTCGAGAGCTTTTTGCTCAACTACACCGGGGTGTTGGTGGTGATCAGCCACGATCGTCACTTCCTCAATGAGGTTTGCACCCACACAGCCGACGTCGACTACGAGAACATCATTATCTACCACGGTGGCTACGACGAGATGCTGCGGCAGAAGATCAAATACCGGATCTCGGCCGAGAAGCACAACGCCAGCAAGCAAAAGAAAATCTCCGAGCTCAAGGACTTCATCCAGCGGTTCGGTGCAAATGCAAAGAAAGCCAGCCAGGCGCAGTCGCGGCGGCGGCAGATCTCCAAGATCAATCTGGTCGACCTCAAGCGCTCCAACATTCAGCGGCCGTTTATCCGGTTTGACCAGCGGGTCAAAAGCGGCAAGTTGGTGTTGCGGGTCGAGCATTTGTCCAAGTCGTTCGACGACAATCACGTGCTCAAGGGCCTCAACTTCACGCTGCAGCGCGGCGACAAGGTTGCCGTGGTCGGCCCCAATGGTATTGGCAAGTCGACCCTGCTCAAGTGCCTTGCCGGGGTCCACGAGCCCTCGCGCGGCAAGTTCCAACTCGGCCACGAGGTCAGCGTGGGCTACATGCCGCAGGAGCACGAGGACGGCCTAGGTGATCACGAGGGCAAGACTGCGTTTGATTGGCTGGCCCAGTGGGACAGCAAGGCTTCGGTCGAGGAGATCCGCGGGCTGCTCGGGCGCATGCTGTTTCCCGCCGCCGATGCCGAAAAGCCGGTCAAGGCCCTCAGCGGTGGTGAGACCGTGCGCCTGTTGATGGCCAAGCTGACGCTCACCAAAGACAACTTGCTGTTGCTCGACGAACCGACCAACCACCTCGACTTAGAGTCGATTCGCGCCCTGACCGAAGCGTTGCAACGCTACGAGGGAACCATGATGTTCGTGTCCCACGACCAGGCGCTGATCAACGAAGTCGCCACCCACGTTCTCGAACTCAAGGGCGAGCGGGGCTACGACATGTTCCCGGGGACATACGACGAGTTCCTCGACAAGACCGGCAAGCTGGCCAAATAGCTCGACAATCGGGCTGCGGGCAACGGTGTTCACCTTGGTACACTCCTGGTTGTGCGCCTTTTATTGACCACCCTTGTCGCTGGCAGCTTGACCGGCAGCATGTTGCTGCTTGTGCCTGTGGACACAGCCCAGGCCTGTAGCCCGGATGAGTGCGAGTATTCCGACCGCTGGCGGACGTTCGAGCCTGCATTCACCACGGTTGCTCCGGATGGGGTGGTGGTGTTCCAAACGTACCGCGGGGGCGACCAGCTTTCGCAGCTCGATGCGCTTGCCTATGCAAGCTTTACCCTGAGTGATGGGCAGACCGATTACGAGGGAACATTTGAGTGGGATGAGGCGTGGGAGGCTGTGATTTGGCGGCCGCTGGCCCCGCTGCCGGCAGGCGAGACGCTCACCGGCACGCTCGTGGTCGACAACGATGCCATCGCCGAGGAGCCAGCGTGGTGTGGTGAGCAAATCGGACAACAGCCAATCAGCCTGACCGTTGGGCAACCGCTCCCGCCCCTCGAAGCTCCCGCGTTCGAAGTGTTGGAGAGCTACGACTTGGATGAGACGCTCGAGCTCGACACCGTGGTCTGCTGCGACGGGGCCTACCCTGAACTCGACTTTGGCTGTGGCCCCGAGGGTGTTTACTGGAGCGATGGAGAGTGTGCGGCGAAGGCCGGCGTTGGCCGGGTGCGTGCCCTTATCGCCTGGCCCGAGGGACTGCTGCCAGAAGTTGCCGCCGACCGTCGGTTTCGGATCGGTAACTTTTACTCGTCCCTCACCAATGCCACGGCGAGCCGGCGTGACACCGAGCCCTATTGTGTAACCCCGAAGATCCACAGCTACGCCACAGGCGAAGTGATCAGCGGCGGCGAGCTGTGTTTTGGCGATGCGTTTGCCGGTAAACTCGGCGAGGTGGCGATCGACCCCCTCGTCGCGCTCGCTGGTGTCTGTGCGGACACGCCGTATACCTGCGCTCCGGTCGATGGCGCCTGGGATCCAAACCAGTGTGAGCCGTGGGGTCAAACTGGGACGACCGCCGGCCCCGACACCGATACAGACGGCAGTGGGACCGACAGCGAAGGCAGCGAAGGCAGCGATAGCGACGGCAGCGATAGCGACGGGGCGACCACGGGCGACCTCGTCGATGACAAGGGCTGTGCATGTACATCAAACCCGGCCGAGCCCAACTGGGCCTGGCTCGCTCTCGTGCTCGTGTGGCCGCGTCGACGCCGAGGCTAGGCTGGCGTATATAAACTCGAAACGTTGGTGTAAGGTCGCTTGTCATGGCACAGACTCCCGCGAAGACCCACCGCGAGCGCCTGCTTGCTGCGCGCCGCGAGTTGCTCGACGAAAAGGACCTCGACGTGCGCGTCAAGGAGCGGGATTCGCCGGTCGCCAGCAAGGTTGACGATGACGCCAAGCCGTTGACGGTGATGAACCAGGTGATCGCCTCCAACCGCAATGCCGCACGCAAGCGCAGGTTGGCCCAAATCGACGCTGCGCTCGTGCGCCTGCGCGAAAACCCCGAGGATTTTGACCGCTGTGACTCCTGCGATGAGCCCCTGGGCAAGCGTTTGCGGCTGATGCCGTGGGCGACCATGTGTATCGAATGTCAGCGCGAGGAAGAGGCTGACCATCGCCACGGCAGTCGACGCTCGCTGACCGATTTTATCAGCTAGCGTTCGTCAGGTTAATTTGATTATACAAATTTATGACTTCTTCACCGGCGCGGGGGCGATCAACCAGCCCCGTGCCATGCTCGACGGATCTTCCCCGGTGCACGTCCCAAACACCACTCGGCCGTCGTCCCGAGCCATCACCTGGCCACAAAACGTCCCGTTGTGTTTGCGAACGAGGGCGGCGACCTGCGAGCGGCTCAACCCGACGAGGTCGTGGACCTGCGACTTGCACTCGCCGCAGTGACGTACACGCTCGTCGACCTTTTCCATGGCGTCCCACGCAACTGGGCAACGGTAGTGCAGGCGCAGCTCGGCACTGACGCGGTTACCCTGGTTTTTCAGGGTTTCGCGAACTGTCCGGAGTTGCTTGCGTACCGCGTTGTCGACCATCGCCCGAGTCTACCCCACGGGGAGCAGCGGCACGTAGCTCGTGCAGGAGTTCACGGGCTGCGCGGGTTTCGGGGTGGGCGTCGCCAAGCTTACGCGCGAAGATCAACAGGGCGCGTTCACAGTGCTCGACGGCCTTGTCACGGTGCCCAAGCGCCCGGTAGGTATGGGCGAGCCCCTGAAGGCTTCGGGCGGTTTCGACATGGTCCGGGCCTAGCAGGCCGGACCGGATCTGGAGCGCCTGTTGATGTAGTTGCAATGACTTTTGGTGGTCGCCGAACACCAAAGCCATGCTTGCGAGGTTGTGCAGACTGATGGCGGTGTAGGGGTGGGCATTCCCCAGGACTTCGCGGCGGATCTCGAGGGCCTGTTGAAACATCTCCACCGCCCGCTCGTTGTCCCCCTGGGCGCGGTAGACCGCACCGAGGTTGTTGATGCTGGTCGCCGTGTCGGGGTGTTTGCGGCCGAGCGTGGCGATTCGGATATTCAAGGTTGCGAGGTGGAGCTCGGCAGCCTCGGCAAACGCCCGCAGGTAGTACAGCGAGCGCGCCAAGTTGTTGGTAGTACGTGCTGTCACCGGGTCGGGCCCGAGTTGTTGCAGGCGGACTTTGAGGGCCTGGCGATAGTTGACCACGGCGTCGCTAAAGTGGCCTGCACGCTCGTCGAGAGCTCCTAGGTGGTGGTAGACCTCGGCCGTTTCGAGGTGGTCTGGTCCACGTACCTGGCGGGTGACAGACAGGGCCTTGTTCAGGTAATCAGCGGCTTGGTTGCGGCGATCCTGGCGCAGGGCGTAGCGTCCGAGCGCCAGCAGTGCCCGTGCCCGGTCGCTGTCATAAATAGTGCACGTACATGCAAACTTGAGTTCGTCCAAGTCGGTTAGCGCCCGGTTGGCGAGAGCACTCGATATTTCAAACTGGCGTTGGCGACTGAACTCGTCGGCGAGATCGAGGCTTGTACGCGCCAGGGCCAGCGGCAACGAGTGGCCGGGCAAGGGCTCATAAAGGGTCTCGAGCATGCGGCGCTGGCCTGGGAGATCAATCGGAGTCGTGGGCAGGGTACGGGCCCGCCAGGCACGGGTTTGCCGGTTGTCCCGCAGTCCCTGGACCCGTGCGCGAACCTCGAGTTGTTCGTCGGGCCGCGTACACGTAAGCGCGAGCGCGATGCCATCTGCCGACTCGACATTGGTTGCATCATCACAGTTTGCCGGAAGGCCGAGGCCAGAACGAACCTCAGCAGTTGCAGCTGCATCTAAAATGACTGGCTCTGGAAGTTGCGTATCGGGCCGGTCCCGGCAATGGTGTAGTTGGTCGTAAACACCGGCGAGTACGGCTAAAGCCCGGTCCCAGACGTTAGGGGTTGGTGCAGCGAGCGACGCAGTGAGCGTTTGCAGGCGGGCGAGGACTCGGGTGTGACACACCCCCGTGGCCGTCCACTCGGTTCGCGTGTGGTGCTTGCGACGGGTTTCCCGGCAGATCCGCTCGCGCTCGCTTGTCCAAGAATTTGCGAGGTCGTCGAGATGTTCGAGGGTCGCACTCGCGGTTGCGCGCAAATGCCGAGGGAGTTGGGCAGCCGACCGATGGAGCACTTGTCGGTGTTTTGGGTCCCAGACATCGACAAGATGTTTACGGGGGTTGTGGCAATATGGGCTGTGGGGGCTACGAAGCTGCCAAGCGGTTTGCCGAGAACAGCCCGGATCGATGGTTAAAAGCCACAGCCCACACAGGTACAGTCGGGCCCGACGGGCCCCCGGGTGACGGCGAGGCGGCGAACGTTCGCGGGAGGCATTTGCCTGCGCACACACTGAAAATCCCACGGTTTGACAACGATATCAGAGAACTCCGGGGCGAGGGTTCTTGCGCAGAAATTGCCCCGATGGTAGTGCTGATTATGGGTATGCGGCACGCTCAAGACGAACTCGTATGGATAGACAACCAGGGTGTTTTGCACCCCCTAGGTGAGCTTGCGTCCGAGCGGATGCGGACGCGAAACGGAGCATTCTTTCGCATGTTCCCCACGCCCCATCACGTGTTGTTTATGCGTTACACCGGCCAGGACGGGCGCCGTGATGCCGAGGACGGAGCCGTGGTCCGGCTCGCCGGCGAGATCGTTGGCCCTGGCTTTATGTGTGACATCGTCGCCGTGTTGGCCCAGTCGGGATGGTCGGGTTTGTTGAGTGTACAAGGTGAGGGGGTTGAGCGAAACATCTACGTCGAGAACGGACGGGTTGTCGGTGCCCGCACAACCTGCCCCGACGAACATCTCGGCCAGGTGCTCTACCGCTTTGGTGTCATCAGCGAAATCCAGCTCGAGCAGATTCTCGATCGCGCCCGCGCCGGACAGTTGTTTGGGGCAGCTGCCATCGATCTCGGAATTTTGACCAGCGAGCAGGTCTACACCTACCTGCGCAAGCAGGTCGAGCGGATCGCCATGAGTGTGTTGACCGTCGCCGACGGGATGTACTGCTTTCTCGACGGCTTTGACGAGGAGGAAATTCCATTTCGCCACGGTGTCAGCCTCAACTCGCTGTTGATGGATGGCGTGACCCAAATGGACGAGATGCGATTTTTTCGCCAGCGGATCCCGTCGGCCGACTACATCCCCGAAAAACGTGCAGATGCAAAGAGTCCACCCGACGAGTGCCTGCCTCTGTGGGAACTGATCGACAACGAAAGTTCGGTCGGCGACCTCAGCCGGGTGCTCAACCGCTCGGAGTTTGAGACCACCAAACTCGTGTTTCAGCTGTATCAGGGCAAGCAGATTACGATCTCGCCTCCGCGTACCGGTGGGGGCCCGCGCGACACCATCGAAACCGCCAACTCGGTGCTGCGGATCATTCACCAAGAAGTCGATCAAAAGGGCAAGGGGACGGCGCTGCGCACCAATCTCGAAGGGTTCGCCGACGAGGTCTATGAGCTGATGTTCCGCGAGGCCGGGCCCTACGAAAACGGCTCGTTCGACCCCGACCCGATGATTGAGAACGTTTCGATCATTGTCAGCGGTGGCAACTCCGACAAGTTCCTCAAGGAAATGCTCTACGACTACGTCCAGTTCGCCCTGTTTTCGGCGAGCAGCTTGTTGATGCGGGGCAAGGACAACTCGCTCGGTAAGCAGGTGGAGCCGCTCATGAGTAAGTTGCGGCCGATCGGCTAGGAGCGGTACCCGGTTTACCGGGCATCGCAAACTCATTCTACGGGTAGATTTTCATGCCAGTACAAGGAAATCTAACCCGCGGGCTCGGCAAGGTTGCCGCCATTGCCCTGGTGACCGGCAACATGATCGGTTCGGGGATTTTTGTCACCCCAGCTGCGCTCGCCGGCGAGGCCGGGCCGTTGAGTTTGGTCGCCTGGCTGATCAACGTGCTGGGCTACCTGTGCCTCACCGCCGTATTTGCCGACCTAGGCCGCGCCTTTCCGATTTCCGGAGGGCTCCAGGCGTTTTCCCGGCGGGCGTTTGGCAAGTTTGCCGGGATGCAGGTTGGTTACCTCTACTGGCTGTGCGCGGTCATTGGCAACGCTGCGTTCTTGACCGCTTTCACCTCGTACCTGGTTGTGTTTGTCCCGGCAGCGGCCGATCCGTGGGTCGCATTTGCCTGTAGTCAGGCGCTTTTATGGACATTAACATTTGGACATGTCGTGGGCGTGCGCGTTGGTGGGGCGGTACAAATCGTCACCACGGTGCTCAAGGTTGTCCCGCTGTTGGTGCTCAGCATCGCCTTGATTCCCGAGTTCTCCCTGGCCAACTTGCAACCGGTGGCACCCCACGGGGCCGAATCGTTGCTGCCCGCGGTTTCGTTGATGTCGTGGATGTTTATTGGGATGGAGTCGATCACCGTCCCCGCCGAGGAGATTCACGATGCAGGTAGGACGATCAGCCGGTCGATCTATATCGGCTTTGCCCTGACGTCGGCGGTTTATTTGCTTGTCCTCGTTACCCTGATGGGTGCGGCCCCGGCCTCGCAGCTGGCGGCCTCGGCCAAGCCCCTGGCAGATATTGCAGCTACAACTTTTGGTCCGGCAGCTGCACAATGGCTCAGCCTCGGGGCCCTGATCTCGATTGTCGGAATCCTCAATGGCTGGTTGCTGGTGACCAGTCGCATGGCCCACGCAACTGCCCGTGATGGGCTTGCGCCGCGGGTGTTCGCTCGCCTGCACCCACGTACCAACACACCGATTGCGGCGCTACTGGTCACCAGCCTATGCAGCGGGGCGATTGTCTCCCTGTACTTCAGTGGGGCGATGCTCGATGTCTACAACTTTATCTCGATGCTCTCGACAGCAACGGCTCTCACCGCGATCGGATGTGCCTGTGTGGCACAGTTGGTGCTGATGCGGCGCGAGCCCGGCAAGTTTGTGCCCGGGCAGCACCGTCGTGGGCGGGTAACAGCTGTGTGCGGGTTGCTCGTGGTGGGCCTGATGATCGCCGGTGCGGGGGCCAGGGTGATCGGCTGGACGTTGGCATGCATGGCGATACCTGTCCCCTACTACCTATGGAAAATCCGCGATGACGGGCAGCCATCGCCGAGCTAGGCCCGGATTGCGCAGGCCGTGCGGTCGCCGTACAGTATGTTGATGTCGCCGCGCTGGGTCATTGCCGTTGCCATCGTCGCAATCGGGCTGGGCTATCTCGTGCTCCAGGCCAACAACTGGCTCAATCCCGTGCCTGACACCCCGGAGGTTGTGCAGCGGCGTTGGGCAGCTGTTGTTGCCCACGGGGAAGCGACTGCACGCTCGGGTGGACCCGCAGATTTACTTGTGCAAGCAAATAATTTGCGTAAGCAAGCGGGAGCCAACGGGCAGGGTAGCGAAGCCCACCAGCAGGCCCTCGACCGCTTGGCCGAATGGTGGCACCACAGTGGTGGGTTGGGCGAAGACCAGTGCCTCGACGCCCAACCGGCCGAACGCCAACTTCCTGCGCTCGACCTGCTTGAGTTTGGGCGGCTCGCCCTCGGTTCTTCCGAGCACATCGAGCCCGCGCTGGCGCTCGGCCAGATGTTGCGCGAGCGTGGCAGCATTGTCTACGGAGCGGTCGGCTTTCGCATTGCCGAGGAAGCCCTGGAGCAGGGGGTCGACAATATGCTGTTACAACAATATCGACCGACGACCCAGCAGGTCTTGGGGGTGGCCGCCCGCGATTCCCTGTGCCTGTTGGGTTTGGTCGATTCGGCGACCGAGCAAGGCCAACAACAGCATGCCCTGATCAGCCGCGAGCTCGAGCTGACACGCTGGTACTACGGCTATCGTTTTGAACGACTGGGCAATCCGAGCCAGCCGCGGGAGTTGCTTGCCCGTTTGGAGCACCTCGTTGAACAGCTGCATGCCTCGGATCCCGAGGTGATGGCCCAGGAGGAAATTATGGGTCGCAGCTTGTTGTTCGCCCATGTCGGCCTGTGGGAGCGTGCCCGTGATATGGCCGCGATTGCGGTCGCCTACGAGTCTCGGTAGTAGCAGCCACGTTCGATGCTGATACAAGATTGTCTCCCCAGGCCCTAAACACTGGGATTCGGCATGATGTGCATTTTCAATCGGCGATGGGAAAAAATTATGAAATGGGCGTAAACATGCCTTGATTTAAATGAAAATGAATTTCAAAATCTATCTATGGGACGGTCACAGGAACACACGACCTCGGTTTGGGTGCTGATTGTGTTTGGATGTCTGGGGTTTATCGCCGCGTTCACAGCCACGGTTTGGGGAGCAATGGATGCAACGGCCTTCGCATGGACGAGCATTGTCGCTACCGCCATGATGTTTGGCGGCCTCGGGATCGAGACGACGGCTCCCCGCCGGTTTCGCGGCTAACGAGGTCTCTATGCGCGAAACCAACGAGCGGTAAACAAGCGCATGTCTGTGCATGCTTTTGACCGGTCCGAATGCACACTTGATGGTTGTGGCAAATCCTGGTTAGGTACTTGGGTGATAACTCGCCGACCGGTGGCCGTGAGTAGGTTGTTGACCGCGATGCTTCTCAGTGCCTGCGGCGGCGGCGATGGGGATGGCACGGATACCAGCAACACGTCGTCAACAACCGTTGGGCCGACTTCGAGTGTAGGTACAAGTTCTACGACTGACGAGCCGACAACCGCGGGTTCCGAAACTGCCGAACCGACTCAAAGCAGCAGTGACACGGGGCAAACCTCCGACTCGACAGCCGAGCCCACAACCCAGGGTCCGACCACGGACTCGAGCGATGTTGATGCTGACTCAGACTCGGATTCAGAATCGGATTCAGATTCAGACTCAAGCGGCGAGCCAGACCTGTTATTCGACGATTTTGAGGGGTTTGCTGCCGGAGGCGACCCAAACCCCGGGCTGTGGACCAAGGCGCTCGTCGGCAGTAATGGCACAATTTTGGTCGACGACACCTATGCCCATAGCGGTTCAAATTCCGTGCACATACACCAGGAAGGGTTTTCGACCCTGATGGCGGCCAACGGTATTTTCCCGGTGCCCGACAACCGGTTTTATGGGCGGGTGTATATGCGAGTGGCCGGCGGGCTCACCCAGGGCCATGTCACCTGGATCGAGGCCGGTGTTGTGCAAAACGATGTCGACGAGGCGCGCATTGGGTCGAACATTGGCATGCTCGACGTCAACCATTGGCCCGGTGATGAGGAGCAGCGCGCCGATGTTCCGCTTATGCCCGACACCTGGCACTGCCTCGAGTTTTTGTACGACGGTTCGGCGCACGAGTTGCATGTGTGGTTTGAGGGCGAAGCGGTCCCCGGGCTCACGGTGACCGACTGGACAACGCCACCGGGTGGCGAGGGTAACAACCCCAACAACCCGATACCCGAGTGGGCGCCACAGTTCGAGTCGATCCGGTTTGGTTGGGAGCTCGGCGGTAGCGGTGACATCTGGTTTGACGACATTGCGTTGGCGACCAGTCGTGTCGGTTGCTAGCTGCGGCCGTAACTTTGTTGTTGATACAATTAAATAGCGGACAGCATCGAGCCCGTTGACGAGTCCGTCGATTTTGTCGCGAGTCGGGGTTGACAGGCGTGTCCGATGGGGGTAGTTGAAAAGAGAATAGTAAATTCTCTTTTGGGGAGCAAATGAACAACTTCGCACATCCAACATCGAACAACCCGTTGCCGCTACTCGAGCTCTCAGGCCGTCAGCAGGCGCAACTGGTTCAAACTGGCCAGGTTTCGTGTGAGCAGCTGCGTGATGCCGCACTTATGCGAATTACGCGGCTCAACGTCCGGCTCAACGCCCTTTACAATTTCGACATCGATGCGGCTAGGCGGGCACCTGCGCGGGGCGACGGTCCGTTTGCCGGGGTGCCGACACTGCTCAAGGACCTGTTGTCCTATCCCGGTTTGCCGCTGGCGTTTGGCTCGCGCTTGCTTGCCGGGAATGTGGCCAACGATGGTTCGCCCTACACCCAGGCGCTCGATGCCGCGGGCTTGGTGGTGCTCGGGAAGACGGCCACGTCAGAGTTCGGACTGCTAGGGACGACCGAGCCGTTGGCCAACGGTGCTACCCATAATCCGTGGGACACTCGCCGCTCGCCAGGTGGATCTTCGGGTGGTACCGCGGCTGCAGTCGCTGCCGGGATGGTGCCGGTTGCCCACGCGTCGGATGGTGGCGGGTCGATTCGCGGGCCGGCTTCGTTTTGCGGTGTGTTTGGATTTAAGCCGAGCCGGGGCAGGACGGCTTCAGTCGGATTGCCCCCGGGGATGCCGACCGCCGATCTGCTGAGTGACCACTGTATTAGCCGCACGGTCGAAGATAGCGCGCTGTGGCTCAAGGTAACTGAAGTGCCAGGTGATTGGCCTGCGCTCACGGGGCTTGACGACCCGGGGGGGCGTTTGCGGATCGGCTACTACCACCAGGATGTGTTTGGCAGTCAGCCAACGCCCGACGCCCTGGCAGCGCTCGAAACTGGTGTTGAGGTGTGTTCGCGTCTGGGCCACGAGGTGGTGCCGTGCGCGGGCCCGAGAATTGATGCAGATGCAACATCTCGGGCATTTCATGAGCTCACGGCGTTGGTCGTTGGCGGGATGGTGCAGCAGCTGGCCGCGGCCATGGGCCCGATGTTCTCCCCGCAACTGCTAGAGCCCTATACCCAAAGCTTGCTGGCCACCGCCCAGGCGCTCGATCCCGGCGCGATTGACCGTGCCGTCGCCACCCTCCAAACCGCACAGGAGCAGTTGCAGCGGGCCCACGAGGGGGTTGATGTGTTGCTCTCGCCGACCGTGCCATTTGTCGCGTTTGAGCTTGAACGCTACGGTCCAAACCAACCGGCAGATACGTTGCAGATGCATATTAATCGCCTCGCCGGATATACCGTGGCAGCTTCGTTGGCCGGGTGGCCGGCGATGACCGTGCCACTTTATTGGAACCGTGAGGGTTTGCCACTCGGATGCCATTTTGCCGCGCGTCACGGGCACGACGCGTTGCTTTTTCGCCTCGCCTTTGCCCTCGAGCAGGCAGCTCCATGGATCGGCAGGCTCAATACCCTAAGCCATTCGCTGATTTCCTAACCGTCGTGCTATGAGCCTAGCAGCCCGTGGATTTTCTCGTCACGCGCGCGAGAAAAACCACGGGCTGCTCCTAGCTGCCAAGCCATGCCGCAACGACTCAAACCAGACCTCCGGGCCAAAATCGTGGTCGCCGCGGCAGAGGTGTTTGCCACCCGGGGCTATCCCGCAGCTCGACTCGCAGAGATTGCGCAGCGGGCAGGGACCAGCACCAGCAATCTCTACAAATACTTCAAAAACAAGTCGGCATTGTTTGAGCGGGTGTTTCCAGCACAGCTCGTCGACGAATTTGTCGCGCATGTCCACGGACGGGTCGATGAGCTAAACGTGCGCAGCGACTGGGACCGGGCGGATGCCCAGGGATCGCAGCGGGCCAGTGCCCTGTTGGCATTTTGGATCGAACATCGCGAGCTCACGATCTTTTTGCTGAGCAACGCCGAGGGGACCGACTTTGCCGGTGTCCGTGATGGCCTGGTGCGAGAGATGGTTTCCCAGGCGACGCGGTTTCGGGCGCAGCATGGACAGGTAGATGCCCACCTGAAATTTGTGCTCGAGCAACTGTTTGCCCGCACGCTTGAAACAATCGCCGAGATCCTGTTGACCTACCGCAACCCGCCAGACATACGGCGGGCGATCTCGTTGTTTTGGCGCTACCAACTGGCCGGATTGCACGCGTTGCTGCGTGCAAATTAGCCAAGTGGATGTAGATGCACGGTTAGCAGCACCAGGTGCCCGGGGCGGCTGTTCGTAGGCTGAGGCACGTGAGGGCGCCGTCGGCCGTGTGAAACTCGTCGACCGCAATGGCGATGACGCGATAGCCCTTACTTGCCAGCAGAGCATTCGTTTTGGGGGCCGCGCGAGAGGTCACAAGCACGTCGCCCAACGCGAGGACGTTGGCTCCCGCCGGTTCGCGTGCCTCGATGACGTCGAGCCCCATCCGCTGAAAAAGTCGCGGGTCGAGAGCCGCAGGGTCGACGATGACCGTTTGCTCGGCGACCGCTGTGACCGCAGATTTCAAGTGTAGGCCGGCATCAACCGGAATCGTCTGGGTCATCAAACCCGAGCGAATTGCAAACTTGGCGAGCGTGTCGACGCCTTCGCCGTTGGTCCGCCTTGACATGCCGACAAGCAGGCGATGGCCGATCCGCAAGACGTCGCCGCCATCGAGGCAGGCGGGCGCGTGCATTTGTTGTATCGTCATGCGTTGCCCAAGTGCCGCGGCAATCGTGGCCACTTCGCAGCGCCGGGCTTGGGCCCCGGGGTGCGTGAGCAGGGCACGGCTGTCGACCAACACAGCGGTGTCCTCGACAAATACCGCATCGGGTGCCTGGTCGAGGGCAGGCAGGACATGGACGGTGAGGCCAAGGTTACGCAAGCAGTCGACATAGCCGCGGTGCTGTTGTCTGGCGCGCGCGAGATCAGGGGCTTCGCTCGACTCGCGCAAACATTGGGCAAACGACGCACTCACGCCGCGGGTGAGGACATGGACCGGGGGGGCGAGTTTGGTCATCGTTCAACCCTGCGTTGGTAGGCCTGTGGCCGATTAAAACGGCTTGATCTGGCCGGCGAGGGCCATGGCCACGGCCTCGCACGCTTGCACCTCGACAAACCCCTGGCTGCTCACGGGGTTGAGGCCGTCGCTGGCTTCCATCGAGGCATCGGCCGGATTGTACAGCGAGCTCGGGCAGTCCCGCAGCCCGCGGAAGAAAATGTTGCCCTTGTAAAGGCTCAGCTCGACAGTTGCAGTTGCATGTTCTGCAAGCTCGGCAATGGCCGCCCGCGCGGCCCGGCACACCGGGTCAAAGTAACGCCCGTCGTAGACTTGGTCGGCAATGGTTTTGGCGAGGATGCGAAACATCGAGGTTGAGCGCCGGTCGAGTGTGGTCTGGTAGACCGAGCGCATGGCATAGCCCAACAGGTCGAGGCCCGGGGCCTCGTACACGCCACGGCTTTTGGTGCCAATAACCCGATTTTCCAACGCATTTTTCAGGCCAATCCCATTGCGCCCGGCGATCTGATTGGCCCGGGTCATGGCCTCTAACGGGGTGACGTGCTCACCGTTGATGGCGACACAGCGCCCCTGTTCAAAGCGAATGCTGACCTGCTCGAGCTCATCCGGGGCATCCATTGGCCATACACACATCTCCGGTTTGACGATCAGGCAGGGGGTGAGCAGATCTTCGAGATCCTCGGCCTCGTGTGACAAGCCTGCGAGGTTGGCATCGGTCGAGTAGCGTTTTTTGGGCCCGACGTCGGCTTCGATGCCCTGCTCCCGCAAAAACGCGGCCATCTCCCGACGTCCGGGAAACTGCTTGAGCATGGTGGGGTCGCGCCACGGGGCGTAAACCTTCATCTCTGGGGCGAGCACGTTGGTGTAGCGCTCAAACCGGAGTTGGTCGTTGCCGCGGCCGGTCGCGCCGTGGGCCAAAATCGTGCAACCGTACTTTTTCATTTCCTCGATCAGCCCACGCACGGTTACCGCCCGGGCGATGCCGGTGGTGTTCCAGTAATCGCCGTCGTAGACCGCTTGGCACTGGACCATGGTGTAGCAGGCCTCGGCCATCTCGGCCTTGAGGTCGACGATGATCGTCTGCGCACCACATGGTTGCATACGCACGATAATGTCGTTGATGTCCTGCTCGTCCGGCTGGGCGAGGTCGGCGGTGAAGCACATGACATCGACCCCGGCCTGCTTGAGGCGGGTTGTCACGGTCTTGCTATCGAGGCCGCCTGAGACGCAGATTCCGACTTTTTCGCCCGTTAGTTCGTGCAACAGCATGGCCGGCGCAGGCTAATCGAAAATCTCGATGGATGGCGTTGGGTCAACGCACAACATCAGTGGCTCGTCCGGTCCGGTTTGAACATTTGCCCAGTCACACGAACGCGGGTTGTGGCACCACTCAAACACGCGAGGAGCCGCGGATGTGCCTCAAAGCCCGGGAAATCCGCCCCGTGGAAATCCGACGTAGAGGTGGTTTTTGACCCGCAACACCGGCGCTCGCAGGGTGCCGGCACGACCGAGGACGAGGTCGAGGGCCTGGGTCTTTTGCTCGGCCTGACGCAGGTCAAAGTCGAGGATTTTGGTCCCGCGGGTGAGCGTGACCTGGTCGACCTTGTCGAGGATCTGCTCGGTTTGCGAGCGATCAAATTTTTGCTTGGCGTCGGTGGTTTCCCGCACGGTGTAGCCCCCGTCCTGCAAAAACCCCTGGGAGCGCTTACAGGTTTCGCAGCTGCGGCGGTGGTAATACCAGTCGATGACCTTGGACATACGGCGGCCCTAGCAAACAAGTGCACGAGTGCGCAAGCCCGCAAACAGCCAGCTCACGGCATCTGCGTGGTAGCCTAAACCCGTGCGTGTGCAAGAGATTTTGGCCCGGCTCCCCCGCGTCGACCACGTCCTCGATTTGCTCGCCGACCATCCTGCGCAGCGACCTCTGCAAAAGAAGTGTGTCCAGGCGTTGCTAAATGATGTGCGTACAAGTGTTCGCGGGGGCAAGCATGCCCTCGTGACCAGCGAACAGGTTGCAGACCTCGCCCGCGCGCGGCTCGACACCTATCTGGCTGCGAGCCCAACATTGGTGATCAACGCAACCGGTGTGGTACTGCACACCAACCTCGGACGGGCGCCGTTGTCCGAGCCAGCGATTGCCGCGATGTGTGCTGCGGCGGGCTACTGCGACCTTGAAGTCGATGTCGCCACCGGTGTGCGTTCTTCGCGGTTGCGCAACCTCCAATGGTTGGCAAGCGGGCTATGTGGCGCCGAGGATGTGCTGGTTGTCAACAACGGGGCGGCGGCGATTTTACTTGTTTGTACATCTCTCGCTGGCAACGCGGGGGTGGCCCTGTCGCGGGGGCAAATGGTGGAGATCGGCGATCGCTTTCGTGTGGCTGAGATGGTTGCAGCGGCAGGCACCGGGGTGATCGCTGTGGGGAGCACAAATCGCACCCACCTGCGCGACTATCAACGTGCCTGTGAGGCCGGTGCCGCGGCCGTGTTGTGGGTGCACCGCAGTAACTTTGTTCAGCAGGGCTTTGTCGGGGAGCCGTCGGTCGCTGAACTCAAAAAAGTTGCGCACGCAAATAAAGTGCCGTTGATTGCCGACCTCGGATCTGGTTGTTTAGCGTCGCGTACTTGTTTTGACAACGAGCCAACGGTTGCCGAGGTGCTGGCTGCAGGTGCCGACATTGTGACGTGTTCGGGGGACAAGCTGCTCGGCGGGCCGCAAGCGGGGATCATTGCCGGCTCTGCCGCGTTGGTGGCCCGCTGTCGGCAGCACCCGATGGCACGTGCCCTGCGTGTCGACAAGGTGACGCTTGCGGCCCTGCATGCGACCCTTTCGCTCCACGCAACCACACCCAACAATTTGCTGCTACATCAAGTGTGCGAGCAGCCGACCAGCGCGCTTCAAGCCCGGGCGCAGGCGATCGCCGAAGCCCTCGGATGGCCCGCGACCGCAGTTGTCGAGGTTCAAGACACGCTCGGCGGCGGTTCTCTGCCTGGCCAGCAACTTCCCGGAGCTGGGCTGTGTGTGCCACACAAGCTTGGCAAGCCGAGTGACGTCGCCCGCCGTCTGCGTGGGGGCAGCGTGCCAATTTTTGCGCGTGTGCATCAGGAGCGTGTGTGGCTGCACCTGCGAACGGTACCGAGCACAGCCGACGGCGAGCTAACGACGGCCCTCAAAAATTTGCATGTACAAATTCGACCCGGCTAAAGCCGGGGGCCCGGTACCCGCAGATCGCCCTGGCGGCGGGTGATTTGTAGGCGGTCAAAGTGCTCCATCAGCGGCACGGCAAACTTGCGCGACAGGCCGGTGAGCTGCTTAAACGCCTGCATGTCGAGGGTTTGGTGCGCATGCAAATAGTCGCGAAGCTCGGCCAGTAGGCGGGTGTGGTGCTCGCTGGCCATCGACATCTCCCGTGAGATCCGTGTGAGTGCACCCTTGCGCTGGAGGACGGCAATCGCCTCAAACACATCACGCTCACTGCGGCCGGTTTGGGTAGTGAGCTCGCGGGTGGTCGGCGGCTCGAACCCGCGGGCCTGGAAAATGTCGAGAATACCCTGAATCCACCCCGGAAATGCATTGTCGCCCCAGCCCTGGCCCGGGCAGGCGAGCGCGCTGGCATCGTCGGGCGGGACGTGGAGGTGGTCGTGGGCAAGTGCGTGGTCGATCGCCGCCGACACAACTTCGGCAACCGCGGGGCCGACAAGTTGTTGTTCTAACACCGCACGTGGCATGCCCGGCCTGGTCGGATGTTCCTGATGAAAGGCCTCGACGCGTTGGCACGCCCGGGCCGCGAGCGGGGACAGTGCCTCGGTGAGGACAAATCGCTGCCCCGGCGAAATCTGTGTATACATGTTTTTTGGAAGGTGCGGCAAGTCCTGCCCCGGGTCGAGCACGATTCCCGCACGCGCTTCGAGCTGATCCAACGAAATGCCCAGTACGCCAGCATCGCGCAGGAGCGCGAGCAGCTTGTCGCCGGGGTCGGTGCTGGTGAGGGCAGTGGCGAGGGCTTGCCAGCGGGTTCGTCGGCCGCGGCCGCTGCCGGGCAACGGGTCGAGCACCGTGCCGCCGCCAACCGTGCAGCCGGCGTCGAGGCTTTGCTTGTCGCTGCCACGCGGGTCGTGAAACGTCCGTAAAATCAAGCGCTGCCCGACCCATGTCGGGATCGCGGTGGCCAGTCGCAGGCGGACAAGGCCCGCAGTTTTTGGCGCAATGGTTTTGTCGTCGGTGAGCGGATCTAAAATCGCGGTTGTGTGCGAGGTGCCGGCACATACCTGTAGGGTGGTACCAAAACTCCACGCGGTGTTGGTGTGGGGGAGGTGCTCAATGAGTGCATGTACAACCGAAGCCGATTGCACCCGGTGGCCGCTTGTCACCACATCGCCGCGGTGAACATGGGTGAGTGACAGGCCGCCGATGTTGAGCGCTGTGCGGGCACCTGCGCGGGCGAGCTGGGTGTCGTCGCCCCGCACCTGTACGGCCCGAATCCGCAGGGGCACAGGAGGCCGCTCGCCGCCGCGGACAAGGTGGAGGTCACCGAGGTTGCGGGCGTTGAGTTGGCCCGCGAGCAGGGTACCGGTTACCACCGTCCCGTGGCCCTTCATGGCAAAGGCGCGGTCGATCGGGAGAATGGGTCGGTCGTCGCCGGAGCGGCTGGGCAACGTCGCTGCGAGTTTTCGCAGGGTTCGCTTGAGCTCGTCGAGGCCGCTGCCCGTGTGCGCGCTACACGGAACGATGGGTGCATCTGCAAATGTCGTGGTGGCGAGCGACTCGCGGACATCCTCACATGCAAGTTCGATCGCCTCCTCGTCGACTTCGCCGGCGGTGGTGAGCCTATCTGTCATGGTGACGGCGACCACACAGCTACGCACGCCAATGAGATCGCAAATATGTAGGTGCTCACGGGTTTGCGGCATCACGCCATCGACCGCCGACACCACCAACAGGACGATGTCTATGCCGCTGGCACCGGCGACCATGGTGCGGACAAAGCCCTCGTGCCCCGGGACATCGACGATACTCGCCGCCAAACCGCGGCCCAGGTCGATCGCCGCAAACCCGAGTTCGATGGTGATCCCGCGGCGCTTTTCCTCGCTGAGTTTGTCGGTGTCGACTCCGGTCAGGGCCCGCACGAGGGATGTCTTGCCGTGGTCGATGTGACCTGCGGTACCCAACACCAACGGTCGCGGAGCTTTGGCCATGGACGCGACACCTTACCACCGTTACCCTCGGCCCATGCACGACGGCAAAAAACCCTCGTCTCCAGTGCTCCTCACCCAGCTCGTCAAAGGCGGGGGTTGAGCGGCCAAGCTTCGGCATGGCGACCTCGTGGAGGTGCTCGAGCGGGGTCTCCCACCTGCACAAACTGGGAGCAACAGGCACGATGCCGATGTTGTGGTGGGACCAACGTTTCGCGATGACGCGGCCGTGGTGCGTCCGACCGCTGAGGGGAAGGGGTTGGTGCTGACCTGCGATGTCATCACGCCAATCGTCGATGACCCGCGGACATTTGGCCGGATCGCGGCCGCCAATGCACTTTCTGATGTCTATGCCATGGGCGGTGTGCCGCGCCACGCCCTCAACCTTGTGTTTTTTCCCGACAAAAAGTTGCCGCTACATGTTCTAGACGAGGTGCTCGCCGGCGGGGCCTGTGCCTGTGCTGAAGCGGGAGCGGTGGTCGTTGGCGGGCATACGGTCCGCGACGCCGAGATCAAATACGGGATGTCGGTGACCGGTGAGGTCGAGCTTTCGCGGGTGTGGTCCAATCGCAACGCCCAGCCCGGCCAGGTGCTTGTGTTGACAAAGGCGTTGGGGACGGGCCTGGTTGCCGGTGCCCGCAAGCGCCACCGTGCCGGTGACATTCCGGAGGTCGTTGGCCGCGAGGACCTCGAACATGCAATTGCAAGTATGCAACGCCTCAACCGCGTGGTCCGGGACATCGCAGTGGGTCACCCGGTGACAGCTGCCACCGATGTCACCGGCTTTGGGCTGTTGGGCCACCTCGGCAACATCACCCGGGGTTCACAGGTGCGCGCGCGAGTGCGTTTGTCTGCATTGCCGGCCTTGCCCGGCGCTCTCGGGGCGGCCCGCCACGGTATCGTGCCCGGTGGCACCCGGGCAAATCTCGAATTTTTGCAAACGACGGGTGCAGTTGAAATCACCGAGGAATGCCCCGAAGAGCAGGTGTGGCTGGCGGCCGACGCCCAAACCAGTGGCGGGTTGTTGCTGTGTGTCGATGCAGATGCATCGAATGCTCTGATGGCGCAGCTGCGTGCGGCAGGCCAGGTCGCCGAGGTGGTTGGCGAGCTCGAAGCCGTGACCCCCGAGCGGCCGGTGGTGATAGTGGTCGAACCTTAGTGCCTGTGGTCGAACTCTCGTGCCTGTGGTCGAACCCTCGTGCCTGTTGTGCGCCGCTCGAGCTAGGCGTGTTTGCGCCGTTGAAATAGGATGGCGCCAATGAGGATCACGCCGGTGGCCATCAATCGGCTGGCCTCGGGGACAGCATTGAGGCTGAGGATTTTTTGCAGCCAGCCGATGGTGAGCACGCCGAGTACGGTCAGGCCCACGCCTCCGCGGCCGCCCATCAGGCTGGTGCCGCCAATCACGACCATGGCGATCGCGTCGAGTTCGTAGCCCATGGCCGTGTCGGGGTCGCCCTGGGTTTCCTGGGCGGCCTGGCATAATCCGGCAATTGCGGCACATAGGCCACAGTAGGCGTAGACCCAGAAGATCGTCCAACCCACCGGGACGCCGGCGAGACGGGCTGCTTCGGGGTTGCCACCGACGGCGTAGATATGGCGGCCGAGTCGGGTGCGTCGCAGCAGTACCCAGGTAAAGATTGCACATGCAATCATAATGGCGGTCACCGTCGCCAGCTGGTCGCCTAGCAGTCGCGTGTCGAGGCCGGTAAGCAGGCCGGTTGCTTCGGTCGGCGAGAGCCCAGCCGCGTAGGCCGTGACTTTTTGGCCCCCCGAAAGTTGTTTGGCCAGGCCGCGGGCGAGCACCATCATCGCCAGGGTCACCACGAACGGTTGCACGCGAAATTTGGCAATCACAGCCCCCGAAAGGCCTCCTAAGGCAAGACCTCCCAGGCTCACAACCCCCGCCGCGAGGACCGGGTCGACGCCGCCAAAGATGATGAGTTTGGCCGCGGCAACGGCACTGACGGCGACGATGCTCCCGACCGCGAGGTCGATGCCGGCGGTCAAAATGACCGGGGTCATGCCGCAGGCGAGCAGGCCATACACAGCGACCTGGCGCAGCATATCGCGGTGCGTTGGCCAGCGAAAAAATGCCCCGTCGGCGTGGAAGCAACACCCGAGCACACCCACCAAAGCGACCGCCATCCAGGCCCGGGCGAGGGGTCGGTCCCACAGCTCACGCAGATTCAAGTGGACTCCTGTGTGGTGGCGACGGCGACGGATGCCGTGGCTTGTGGCACGCCGGTGAGTGTGGCGGCGACGATTGCCTTTTGGTCAAACGGACGGGAAAAACAGCCGACAACTCGGCCGCGGTGAAACGCCAAAATTCGCTGGCAATTGGCCGTGAGTTCAGAGAGTTCGCAGGCCGACCACAACACGCAGTTGCCCGCTTGGGCATGGCTGTGAATCAGGCGAAACAGGTCTTGGCGAGCCGCCAGGTCGACGCCGCGGGCGGGGTCGTCGACCAGCAAAAGACGTGGTTTGGCGAGCAAACAGCGGGCGAGGTAGACCTTTTGTTGATTGCCCCCAGACAGCGTGGTGACAGGCGCATCGAGGTCGGCGGCGACGAGGTTGGCCTGTTTGAGCAGTTTGCCAGCGGCCGCTCGGGCTTGTTGCCGATGCACAAAACCCAGGGTCGTAAATCGCTCGAGCGCCGACAGCATGGTGTTGTCGAGCGAGCCGAGGCTGCCCACCAACCCGGCGGTTTTGCGATCGCAGGTCAGCAGCACAATCCCGGCAGCGAGGGCCTGCCCTGGGGTTTTGATGGTCAGGGCGCGACCATCGAGGGTGAACGCGCGAGCGTCGAGGCCAGGGCCCGCACCCGCGAGAGCATGGAGAAAGGGTTGGATCCCGGAGCCTTGAAGACCGGCGAGGCCCACGATGTCGCCGGGCGCAAGTTCGAGGTCGACAGGACCTACACGTGGCGATGTGCGCACGTTGGCGGCGACCAGGCGAAGTAGTGGGCGCGTGCAAGCGGGGCCTGCCGATGGCTCCGGCCCGTTCTCGGGCGAGGTTTGACCGACCATGGCGGCAACGATCTCTCGCCGTAGTTGGTCGTCTGCTGTATTTGCTGTACCGGTTGCAATCTTCGATGAATATACAATTTCACCGTCGCGCATCACCGATACCCGGTCGCCGAGCTCGAGGATTTCGTCGAGTTTGTGCGAGATCAGCAGCACCGCACAGCCGCCGGCACGTAGTTGGTTAATTTGTTGATACAAATGCATGACGTCGGCCCGCGGCAGCGCACTCGATGGTTCGTCGAGCAAAAAGATTTGGGCTCCGTCGTAAAGCCCGCGCACGAGTTCGATACGTTGCTGTTGCGCGAGCGGTAGCTGGCCGACAAGCCTGTCGACGTCGACCTCGAGTCCGACCTCGGTGAGTCGTTTTTGAACCGACAAGGCGGCTTCTTTACGGGCGCGACGTCCCAGCCAAAAAGGCTCGCGGGCGAGCATGATGTTGTCGAGGATCGACAGCTCAGCGACCAGAGATAGCTCCTGGTGCACGGTAGCGATCCCGGCCGCGCGTGCCTGCGCAGGCCCGACAAACTCGCGTGTTTGCCCGTGAAGCTCGAGGGTACCGGCCTGTGGTGAGACCACCCCCGCGAGGATTTTGAGCAGGGTCGACTTGCCGGCACCGTTGGGTCCGGTGACGACATGGACCTCCCCCGGGCGAAGTTCAAAGTCGACGTCGCGCACGACCGTGTGCCGGCCATAGGCCTTGGTGACCCCGCGGACGCGGAGGACAGGGCCCTGTGTCGATGTGTGGCGGACTGCGTGGGAGGTGGACACGCATCCCGACTGTACGATCGTCGGCAGTGTTACAACAGGGCATGGCGAGAACTTCTGCTCCGGTACACGAGCTCGAGCTTGTGGGAGTTGGCAGCGTGGTGGTCGATCGCATCGCCCGGACGCCGCGAATCATTGGCCCCGAAGAAAAAATATCGCTGTTGACCGGCAAGGGGGGTCTCTACCTCGAGCACGTTGGTGGGGTGACGCTCAACCATTTGGCGTGGGCGAGTTTGATGGGTGCCCGGGTCGGTTTGGCGGGGCGAGCCGCGACCGATCCCGAAGCCACGGTTGTCCGCGAGGGCATGCGCAACCACGGGATCACACCCCACCTCGTAGAAGATGGCAGTGCCACCGCGGTGTCGATGATCTTTGTCGACCCCCGGGGTGAACGGGCGATCTACATGTCGCGCGGGACCAATGCCGAAACCGATGCGGCCCACCTGCGCCACCACCATCGCGATTGGTTGCGGGCGGCAAAGTATGTATCTACAGAGATTTCCCAGGTCCCGCTCGACGGTGTGATCGAAGTGTTGGAGCAGGCGCGAGCCGGTGGGGCGGTGACCGTGCTCGACCTCGATATTCCGCGGGCAGATGCTGTTGCCAGCCTCGGAACGCCGGCCCAGTTTGACCGGGCGCTGGCCCTCGCCGACATTCTCAAGCCGGCCAAGGGGGCGCTGGCTGGGCTCGGGATCGAGGCCGACGATGCCCTCGGGTTTGCCATGGCCCTGCGCGATCGATTTGGCTCGACGGCGGTGGTTGTCACCGACGGCGCCCGCGGCTGTGCCCTGTCGACGGCCTCATTTAGCGGGCGGGTGCCGGCCCTGCCAGTTGGTTTGGTCCTCGATACTACGGGTGCCGGCGATGCGTTTTTGGGCGGCTTGCTAGCGGCGCGGATCCAGGGGCTCGAGTGGGACCAGGCCGCCCGCGTGGCCAATGCCTGTGGTGCTGCCTGTGTCGAACATATCGGGGCTGTCCCCCAGGGTGAAGCTTCGCGTCAACGCGTGCTGGAGCTTGTAGGTGCAAAGATCTCGGCGGCCCTGCGAGCCCCGGGTACAGCGGGCCGCGGGGTCCTGCCCGGGGGTGAGGGAGCTGCCGCGCGACGGATGTACCACACCGCAGTTCGCAGCCTGCAACGGTTGCAGCGCGAGCCCCAGCTCCAGGTGTTGCAGTCGGTCGCCCAACGGATCTTGCTGGCCGAACAAACCGGTGGGCGCGTACATGTCACAGGTGTTGGCAAGCCCGGGCATGTCGCCAGCTATGCCGCGTCGCTGTTGGCCTCGACCGGAACCCCGGCGACAGTGTTGCACGCGACCGAAGCCAGCCACGGAAGTGCCGGCCAGGTGTGCCCGGGAGACATTGTGATCGCGATCTCGAACTCGGGTGGAACCGAGGAGTTGCTGCGCGCAGTCGATGCGGTTTTGGGCCGCGGTGCGACGGTTGTGGGCGTTACCGGCAATCCCGCAAGTGCCCTGGCCAAACGCAGCGAGTGGACCCTCGTCGCCCGGGCCGAGGACGAGGGGGGGCCGCTTGGGTTGGCCCCTCGGGCGAGCGTGTTGGTGGAGCATGCCGTGTTGATGGCGCTCTCGTGTGAGCTTCAGGACATGCGCGGGCTGACCCGGGCAGAGTACGGCCAGCGCCATCCTTCGGGGGCACTCGGGCGGCGAGCCACGGATCTTGAATAGACAAGTAATCACCGGTGAGTGTCCGCGCCGGCAATATTTGTTGATACAAATTGAGTTGCGAAACCCGGCCTAGGCCGATTGTCAACACAGAATTGACAGCCGGGGCCCGTGGCTGCTAGGTCGACCGGGATGAAGCGCGAACCCGCCTCGGAGGTGGCCGAACTCCGCAAGCGCTACGGCGCGACGCCACGCCAACTCGACGACGACCTGCAAAACCTCGCCCAGGGAGATCGCGGATGTCTAGGCGACGCCATGGCCGGGGTTGGTGCGCTGGCGATTGTCGTGTTTGGCATCCTCGCGTTTATGGCCGGGCAGGGGTGGGGATACATGCTGATCGGCGGTGTGTTGTTTTTGCTTGGCTACGGGCTCAGCACGCGGGCTCGGGGCGTTTCGACCAAGCAGCGAACCCGGGCCCTCACCGCGGGGCCGCTGGTACTTGCCAAGGTCGTGCGTGGGCCCGAGGAGCTGTGGTCGGCCGATACCGTGGTCGCCCCGGCGACGGTCGTGTTTTGCACCGAACCATCCCGGGCATTTGACCGCAAACTGCTGGCGAATGTGTGCGATGCCCTCAAGGCCGGCGTGGCCGATCCGCAGCTCGCAAAGCTCGTCGGTCAGGAGTTCATCGAAGGTGTACATGCAATCCCCGAAGCTCTCACGGGTGGTCAGGCGCGGGTGTTTGTCGCAACTGCGGTGATCAACGGCCACCGCTTGCCGGCCGGGCGTTTGACCGACGGTTTTGTTCCGGTAATCGTGGCGCCGGAGCTGGGATTTGTCGAACACATTTAGCTCCGGTATTTGGCTGCGATGGTGATCGCTAGCAGCGGTTTCTAGCAGCGGGTTTTGGCTTCGGTTTCTAGCAGCGGGTTTTGGCTTCGGTTTCTAGCAGCGGTTTCGAGATGTGGTTTCGAGATGTGGTTTCGAGATGTGGTTTCGAGATGTGGTTTCGAGATGTGGTTTCGAGATGTGGTTTCGAGATGTGGTTTCTCGCCGCCTAGCAGCGTTTTCTAGCAGCGGTTCTTGGTCGTAGATATATATGTATAAACATGTTTCTCCAGTGCTAGGTTTTCGCTCTGGAGCCGAGCATCGAGCAGCCAACTAAAAAACCGCCCCCGGGATGGGGGCGGCATGCCTCGCCGATTGCGTGATTAGTAACCTGGAGGGGGAGGTGCGTAGCGGCCGGGGAAGGGGTTTGCGGTGCTGCGGCGGTGGAGTTCTTCCCAGGTCGGTCGCCCGCGTTCGCGGAAAAATGCGGCTCCAATGACCCCGATGTTGCGGGCGCGACCGGTCTTGGCACCGTAGCTCTGTTCGATGTCGCTAAAGCGGAAGGCTGCGACCGAGTTGCCGCTGGTCCGCCAACCCTCGATGACAAAGCTGGTGAACGGGTCGACGATGTAGCCGCGTTTGCCAACGTGGGCATCTTGTCCGTCGACGACATCGAGTCCATCGACACTGGCGACGACTTCGTAGCGCTCACCTGTGTGGTTTTCGATGCCAATGGCATAGCGCTGGCCGGTCTGGCCGATCGCATAGGTCTCGCCCGAAATATCGACCCCCTGAAGGGTGCGGCCGTACTCGTCGAGCAACGTCATGCGCAACTCTCCGTGGGCGTGGCTGGCCGCCGGGGCATAGGGCGAGCCGGTACGCATGTGGGTCATGGCTGCGACCCCGTCGGCGTCGTTGTAGCGCATCGACAACATCACATCGGGGTGGTGCATGTCGGCCCGGGCAAACGCAACTTCACGGACGCTGCTGTGGCGTTGCTCGCCGTAGGAAGTACCGAGGCCGGGGCTTGATTTGCGCTCGCGGTGGGGAGCGTGCTGACCCACGCTGGCCTCGCCATCGGCATCGTCGTAGCGGGCGATCTCCTCGTCCGCGGCGGGGGGTGGGGCAGCTTCGGCCATGTCGGCACCGCCACCCATCGAGGCGTCGTAGGACCGCATCGGCGCGGCTTCGGTGCTGGGCGCGGAACCGACGGAGACGGTGGCCGGAGCATCGCCCGGTTGGACGGAGCTGGCTTCTTTTTGCGCAGACCCGGAGCAGCCTGTAAAGGCGATGGCTGCCAGGAGCGCGAGGGAGAGAGCACGGAGACGACGAAGACGGGAGCGATACATGATGACAAGTTCCTGTGGCGTTCACCTGGCGAACGCACCTGCCCGCGGCGGCCTTACACCGGCGATGAGAAAAAAGTGATGCGCGAATCAGAGCCCCAAAGATGTGGGGGAGCGTAGTTGCCCGGACCAGGTTGTCGCGCAATCGGAGGGGCTATCCGCCAGGACTTGGCAGCCACACTCCGGGACCCGGGCTTCGGGGTTACTCTGTGGAAGATTTGTGAATTCCCGCGATCGAACACTGTCGTCGACGCCGAGTTCCGGGGCTCCCCAGCTGCCGGCCGTCGCAGCACTCGCAGCGTGTCTCGCCCAGGTGGCTGAGGCCGATGAAACAACCTGGTTCAACGCTGTGCTCGAGGTTTTGTGCCAGCAGTTGCACATGCCACACGCTGCATATGCAAATGTCGAGGGCACGAGTTGTCGGTTTGCCTACCGCCGCGGCTTTGTCGACGCGATCTATCTGGTCCACACCCATGCTTCCCGCGAGCTTGTCGGTCTGCCGGATGCCGGGGTGCTCGGTCGCAGCGGTGCGTACCTCGGCACGCCGGTGCGGGAAGCGGGCAAGCTCGTCGGGGTGTTGGGGCTGTACTCACCGCGTTCACGCAGCCAACAGTTTGGTGACGAGGCGCGGGCCTTACTGCGGCTGGCCGCACAAATGATCGCCCTGCGGTTGGCGAGGAGCCGAGAAGTTGAGCGCCGGGAGCAGGTCGAGCGGGCCCTCGAGCGGGCGAGCCAAAATGTTGCCGCGGCCCGCTACGCCAAGTCACGGTTTTTGTCCTACATCAGCCATGAGATCCGCACGCCCATGACCGGTGTGCTGGGGCTGTCGCAACTGCTGCTCGCCGAGGAGTTGACCCCGGAACAGCGCGAGTTGGTCGCTGGGATCCAAAGCTCCGGCAAGTCGCTACTGCAGATCCTCAGCGATGTTGTCGACCTCGCCAAGATCGAGACTGGCCGGCTTGCTGTCGAAAATGTCGTGTTCTCGCCGGCTGAAGTGATCGACGGACTGGTGGCCGACTGGCGAAAACTTGCAGATGCACGTGGTTTGAGCCTGACCGTGGTGCTCGCCGACAATGTCCCGCGCCAGGTCATGGGCGACCCCACGCGGCTGCGCCAGATGGTCGGCAACCTGTTGAGCAATGCCGTCAACTACACCCAAACCGGCGGGGTTGAGGTTGTGGTCTCGATTATTGGCGAGCTGGCCAACGGTTGGAAACTGCAAATCGCGGTTACCGACACCGGTATTGGGATCACCGAAGAGGAACAAAAGTTTCTGTTTAATCTGTTTAGCGACGGTGATTTGCCGATGGCTGCCGGACGCTATGGTGGGGCGGGCCTCGGGCTGTCGTTGTGCAAGGCGCTCAGTGACCTGCTTGGCGGCGACCTCTCAGTGGCCAGCGAGCCGGGTCGCGGCTCGACCTTTACCCTGGTGTTTCCGGTCAAGCGGACCAAGGAAGATGTCGTTGGCCGACCACGGTCGCGGCGGCGTGATATCTCGACCGCGCAGAAGGGGTGGGCCCGGGTGTTGTTGGCCGAGGACAACCCCGAAAATCAAATACTTGTGCGTACAATTTTACAGCGCGTCGGCTATCGTGTCGACGTGGTGACCAACGGCCGTGAGGCCGTCGACGCGGTGATTTCTCGCCACTACGACCTGGTGCTGATGGATATTGAGATGCCCGGTATGGGTGGTGCCGACGCAGCCAAGGCAATTCGCAACCTCGAAGGTCCGGCCTCTCGCCTGCCGATTATTGCGCTCACGGCCCACGCCATGGTCGGTGACCGCGAACGGTTCTTGAGCCAGGGTATGACGGGGTACTTGAGCAAACCCGTGCGTGTGGCGAGCCTGCGGCAGGCCGTCGCCGAGGCCCTGGCAGTCGGTCCGGAAACCGAGGAGTCGTGATCACTGCCGCTCCATCCACGTGAGGATCTGGTGCTCGATCCCGCGGGGCCCCGGTTGCCCGAGCTTGACCCGTGCCGGATAGGCGACGTGACCTCCGCCGCGAACCCAGTGGGTGTGCACATGGTCGGGTAGGGGTGCTGAAAGTGACGGGTGCAGTGTCGGCGGCGGAATCATTGGGTCGCCGGTACACGCAACAATCATTGCAGGTACATGAATGTCGGCGAGGCGTGGGCCCGCACTTTGGCTGTCGTAGTAGTCATCGACACTGGCAAATCCATGGCGCGGGACCACCACGTGGCGATCCCACTCGCGAATGGTCTTGAGTTGCTCGACGATCGGCCAGGGGGTTGGCACCGGGCGTCGTTCGGCAACTTCGCGGTAGATTTCCTTGAGGCCGGCGAGCACATGGTTGCAGTAGACACGCCTGCGCGGATGGTCGATCGCCATGGCCGAGGCGGCGAGGTCGAGCGGCGCACAAATACTTGCAACTGCACGTACTCGAGAATCCTGGGGCGCCAGTCCACTGCGCAGGGTCATGTGGCCACCGAGGGAGTAGCCGAGGACATACACGCGTTGGTAGTCGGCCAGTTGCGGCGAGGCGATCGCAGCCTCGAGATCGGTGGTCAGCCCTGCGTGATAGAAGTCGTCGCCCTGGCGGTCCGCCCCGCGAAGCCCAAGGCGCAGGCAGCCAACGCCGCGCGCACTCAGCACGCTGGCTGCCCGGATCATGTACTGGCTGTCGATCGAGCCGCCGAGCCCGTGAACGAGCACACAAATCGCGTCGCGTTGGGCGGTGTGTTGGAGTTCCCCAGTGAGTTGGACCGGTCCGACCTGCGGGTCGTCGATGATGGTCGACCACGGCTCGGACGCCGGGGCCCGCAGTGGTCGCAGTTGGTGGCGCAGGTTGGGCGCGATGGTCCAGAGGTGTCCGCGCAGCATCCCGGGATCTGTACTTCGCATCGCCGAACCTGGCCTTGAAAATGGGTGTGAGGCAAGTCTGTGAGGGGGCACGCAAGGAGCGAAGTTCAACACCCCATCTGTTGGGAAGCGTGCCGAATGCAACGCCCTGCGACCCGTTGTTGCGGCCCTCGGTCGCCCGGCATTGACCGTCAAAACACACCGCGCTAGGTTTCGCCACGTGAATTCTGCGGACCACAAAGGTTGGCAGGGGCCCAGCTTGCGGGCTGTGGTCACGATAATTGTGGTTTTGGCAGTGGGGCTCGGCATCCTCGCCAATTGGCGATACACGAAATCTGAGACACAAATTCGCCAGGCGCTGTCCACATTTGAAAAGGACGGTTCGACGATCGGCGTCGAGGAGTGCATCGACGAGGTCATCGCCTGGCACCGCGACACCTGCGACGCCAACTTGGTGCTGTGCAACCACGCGATTCCGATGGCGATGGTGCACTGTCTCGAAGGACAGGACCGGACCGAGTACTGCGACGGGCTTGAACGCACCGGTGAGTACGAAGACGAGTCGGGTGCCAAGGTCAAACACGCAGTTGCCAGCGGGCAGTGGGTGTACTACAGCTGCAAGCGCCGCGGCACCGAATGCAAAAAGCGCAAGAAGTGCCCGTGCGCCGACGCCTACCGAGCCATCGATTCTTACTGCCGCTCCGAGCAACAGGGAGTGCACCTCTAGATGCCAACAACCAAGCGCCAGTGGGCCGACCTGTGGGCCCTGACCAAACCCGGAGTGACGCGGATGAGTGCGATCACTGCCGCGGGCGGTGCCTACTTAGCGCCCGGGGTTAGCTTGGGTACGGCGATCGCTGGTGTGATCGGGGTCAGCCTTTCGGTTGCGTCGGCAAGCGCCTTCAACATGTGGCTGGAGCAGGGGACCGACCCCTTGATGCCACGCACGCGCAACCGGCCACTGGCGACCGGGCGGCTCAACTCCACCCTGGCGTTTGTATTTGCAAGTATGCTCGGGCTCGCCAGCCTGGTGGTCCTCGGGTTGTTTTGCAACGCGCTGACCGTGTGCCTCACGCTTTGGGCGATGATCGCCTACGTCGGCGTCTACACCCCGCTCAAGTACCGCACACCGCTCGCACTGTTGATCGGGGCTGTTCCTGGGGCGATGCCACCACTGTTGGGGTGGACGGCAATCACCGGCGAGATTTCGGCCGGGGGACTTGCCCTGTTTGCGATCCTACTCGTGTGGCAGATGCCGCACTTCATTGCAATTGCACTGTTTCGCAAGGCCGAGTACGCCCGCGCCGGGATCCAGTGCGTGCCGGTCGTCCGTGGCGACGGCGTGGCCAAGGTGCAGGCCCTTGCCTGGGCACTTGCATTGGTGCCCGTCTCGCTGTTGCCGTCGTTTGTCGGTGTGACCGGCTGGCTTTACGCGATTGTCGCCGGCGCCATGAGCTTGTGGTTTTTTGTACGGGCCGGGTCGGGCCTGGTTGTGCGCAGCCAAGATGGTGTGCGGTGGGCCCGGAGTTTGTTTTTGGCCTCGCTGGTCTACTTGCCGGTACTGATCGCGGCGATGGCGGTCGACGTCATGCTGTTTTAGCGGGCAACACAACGCGGACTGAAGCCAGACGAGGCAAGCGCCAGTCTGGCTTCTCACACTTAAGGAGTGTCTGGGCGGCGGATTTTCCCCTTGCGCAAGAGCTGGCGTGCGCCGATGATTAGACCATCGGTCTGACCGACAGTCTCAGAAAGTTTGGCCAGTCTCAGCTGGCTGGAGGTGCACCCATGCAAGTTACTGCCACCGACCCCCAAACTGCTCCCCGGGAAGTTCCTGTCTATGGGATCCGCGGGGACTACCAGCGCCCCGACACAACCATGACGCTGCGCGAGGGGCTGGCCGAGTACTACCGTGTCAATCCCGGGCTCAGCGACCCGGCAACTGCGACCAACCCCAAAAGCGTTGAGTTCTTCCACAACCACGACTGCACCCACGTCGTGTTTGGAACCCATACCGGGCCGCTCGATGAGGGGGTCAACGACATGCTCACGCTGTTTGGCGTGCAGTTGACTGCTGGCGACTACCTACGCGGGTTTTTGGCAACCGACGAGGCCACGGAGATTTCCAAGCTCTACGCCAATCGCAGCTTTTTTAGGTTGTTTTGGCGGACGCTCAAACTCTCGCCTAAGGCCTGGCGAATGACCCGGAAGATGAAAAAGAAGTGGCCCTGGCACCCGCCGGCATCATTCATGGACCGTCCGCTCCGGGAGCTGCGCGAGGAGTTTGGGATCGAGTTGTTTCGGCCCAACGAGGAACTCAACATCCGCGAGCCAGCCTAGGCGAGAGCTCCTGCACTTCTTGGGCGCATCACTTAATAAGGACGGGATCGCGTGAGTTGGACGGGTCTTCGCCCGTCGTGACGCTTGCGTGTCCTCAAGTACATGAAAATAAAAAACTTCTCGAACAAGAGACCGACTTGCGTGGCGCTGCGGGTTCCGCTACACACCCGTCTCTCATCTCCTTGCTCCCCGCCGGTCGGGGGGCCAACCCAAAAACGTCCACGAGGAGTTTTTACATGTCCGAAGCAGTCGCACTTGGACAGGTTCATTCGGTCGGTACCCGCCGCGGTACCCAGCGCGAGTACGAGACCGTGATGATCCTGCGCCCCAACGTCAACAAACCGATGATCTTGGAACTCGTTCGCAAGATCGAAGGCGTGTTTAAAAGCCACGGCGCCCGCCTACTCAAAATCGAGAACTGGGGTCTTCGCACCCTGGCCTACCCGGTCAAGCGCAACAAGACCGGCATCTACATGTACTGGCAATTTATCGGTGGCTCCGAAATCGTCCGCGAGTTCGAGCGCAATCTCAGCATCACCGATTCGGTCATTCGCTACTACACCGTCAAAATCGACGACGATGTCGACCCGACGGCCCGGCCCTCGGAAATCACCGAGGATCTGCTCGATGCGGTTTCTGAACCGCCGCCCGAGCCCGAGCCCGAGCCCGAGCCCGCAGCCGAGGAGGCCACCGAGGGCGAGAGCACTGGCGAAGAGCAAGCCGAGGCTCCAGCTGAAGCAACCGAGAACACCGCCGACAAAAAAGAGGAGGCCAAGTAATGTCTGACGACCGTCCCAATCGCCGTAACCGTGCGTCGATGTTGGCCAACGACAAGACGCTGGTCATCGACTACAAAAACCCGCAACTTCTCAAGGCGTTCTTGACCGATCGCGGCAAGATTGTCCCGTCCCGGATTTCTGGGGTCAACGCCCGGCAGCAACGCAACATCACCCGCGCCATCAAACGCGCCCGGATGTTGGCCCTGCTGCCCTACACGGTGCAGTAGGAGGTACCGACCATGGCACAACTCAAAGTTATCCTCACCCAAGATATCGACCGCCTCGGTCGTGCCGGTGAAATCGTCCAGGTCAAACCCGGCTACGGCCGCAACTACCTGTTGCCCCGTGGGCTCGCCCTCACCGCAACCCGTGGCAACTTGGCTGAGCTAGAGCACCAGCGTCGGATCATCGCCAAGCGCCAGGCCGCCCTGGTCGCCGAGCAAAAAAAGCAGGCTACTGCCCTCGAGGGTGTGGCTGTCTCGATTCCCCGCAAAAAGGGCAAGGACGGCAAGCTGTTTGGTTCGGTGACCACCAAGGACATCGCCGAAGCACTCGCCGCCCAAAACATCGAGCTCGACCGCAAGCTTATCCAGCTGTCCGAGCCGATCAAAGCTGCTGGAACCTTCCAGGTCAATGTGCGCTTCTCGGCTGATATCTCCGTCGAGATCAAAGTCAACGTCATCGGTATCTAAGCGATACGCGAGCGTCTCTAGGCGGCCACCCTTTGCGGTGGCCGTTTTCGTTTTTAGGCGAGGTGCGTCGTTATTGCCGTGAGGAGTTTGTCCGGGGCCGCAGGTTTTCGCAGGCAGGCAGCGGCTCCGAGTCGGCGACAACGGTCGACCTCGTCAAATTGGCTGAGCACGATAATCGGGCAGTGTGTAGGTACATCTTTAGCGAGACGCTCGAGGATTTGCAGGCCATCGCGGCGGTGGTTGAGAACTTCCAAAATCACCACGCGCGGGGGTAACGTGCCTAGGTGGGTCGCCGCCTGCTCGAGGTCACTTGCGGGTTGGGTGGTGATCCCAAGCCCTCCAAAGAACTCCTCGAGCATCGCGCGACCGGCCGGGTCGTCGTCGAGTATGAGCACCGGGCCGGCGTTTTCGGGGACGACTAGCGGGTTTTCCGACTCGCAAAGTGGCGGGGGTTTGGGTGGGCACCACGGGAGCTGGACAATAAACGTGCTGCCGACTCCAGGTTCGCTCTCGACCTTGATGTCGCCACCGAGCAGGTGACAGTACGAGCGGCAAATTGTCAGGCCGAGCCCGGTCCCTTCAAACCGGCGCGTGGGATTGCCGTCGAGCTGGGTGAACGGCAAAAACAGGGTATCAAAGTCGTCGGCAGCGATGCCGATGCCGCTGTCGCAAACCCGCAGCTCAACACCCGCCTCAGAGGAGTTTGTATATACATTTATTTCGCCGCCCCTGGTGAACTTTGCCGCGTTGCTCAACAGGTTTTGCAGGACCTGGCGAAGCTTGGTTCGGTCGCTAAAAAATGCCCGCGGCAGCTCACCTAGATGTAGCTGCATGGTGTTGTTTTGGCGTGCGGCCTGCGGTGTATAAACCTGGACAAGATCGCGGAGAAATAGGCGTATGGGTAGTTGCTCGATATGTAGCTCGGTCGCGCCCGACTCGATCTGGGACAGGTCGAGAATGTCGCCGATGAGTTCGTGCAGATGGTACGCCGCCTCCAAAATCATGCCCATCTCAGTGGCCGCCGTGGCTTTTTTGATGGTCCCGGCGCGGAGCAATTCACCGAGTAGTTCACCGTAGCCAATGATCGCGTTGAGGGGGGTGCGTAGCTCGTGGCTCATTGTCGCCAAAAACACGCTCTTGGCCCGGCTGGCAGCGAGCGCCGCGTCCCGGGCTTCGGTGAGGGCGAGGTTGCTTTTGGAGAGCGCCTGGGTGCGTTGTTCAACCCGACGTTCGAGGTCGGCGTTGGCTTTGACGACCGCTTCTGTCGCAAGTGCAATCTCGCGGATATTTTGTCGGAGCAGAGTTTCCTGGCGTTCTTTGAGCAGCTCTAGGGAGCGCCGATGACTTTCCGAGCGCTCGAGTCGCCCGCGCAGGATCCGATTTTCGCGTTCGGCCGCGCGGAGCCTGGCGATAAGCTCAGCTTCGGAGGTCACGTAGGGGACTCCCCGAGCAGCAGGGTCACGATGGTTTCGTTGTGAAAGCGAGACGGTTGTCCCGGCGCGAGCGGGGCAAACTCCCCGTACGCATAAAACCCGCAGGTCGGGAGTTCGGGGCGAAGATCGCCGCGGATCAACAACGCTTCCTCGCCGGTGCGAGTCCCGAGAATCTGCTTGCGGGCGGCACACGAAAACACCAGCGCGGCATCGGGACTCGAGCCTTTGTAGTTACATGTTGCCTGGGCCAGTGATGCCTGGGTCGCGGCAATGATGTCATCGCGGGTTGCCGACGTCAGTTGGACCTGGGCACCCTCTGGAATCTCGCCGGCAAACGACACACTACCGACCTCGGGATCGTAGGTAAGGGGCGCACGCAGATAGGTTTGGCCGCTGCGCTCGTCAAACACGGCGAGCGGGTATTCACCGGCTGGCGGGTGGGGCCCGAGGTAATGTTGGTAGTAGGCCACCGCCGACATCGAGCCGATTTGGTAGACCACATGTTGGGCACAGCGGGTCACCGGTTTGCGATCGCCAATCGGGCGCCATCCACTGGCAACCCCGTGGGAGTAGGCGACATCGCCGGCAAGCGCGAGGACGGGTAGGGCGTCGGTGAGCCGCTCGCCGCCAAAAAATTGGTAGGTCTGGTTAAATCGCCATTGATCGCTGGCCGTGCCCCCCAACACCGGGATCCCGGGCGCAAGCGCAGCGTGCAGCCCACCGAGGATTGCGTTGGCGCCGGTCGTCAGGCTCTCTGGGGTAATGATGCACAGTCGAATCGGTTCATTGCATGAGCAATTAATTTGGGCAATCGCTTCGCGGGCAGCCGCCGCCGGGTCGGCCTGCAGGTTCCGGCCGACCCCGGCCGCAAACCGAACCCGGTCACTGGCAAACAGGATGAGTGTGGCAGAGCCCTCGCCAAATCCCTCGTTCGACGAAATCTCACCGTCGGTGGTGCAGCCGATCAGCGCCAGGCCTGGAAACTTTTGCTGGATCGCGGCCAGCATCCGCGGGTGATCGTGGTCGATTGCCGCCCACAAAATCCCGGCCTGTGGCCGCAGCCCGGCCGGCAAATCGAGCAGCTCCTCGGTGGCGTAGCCGGTGTCGGGGTCGAGGCTGTGACGGACAACGATCTGCATAGAGCACCGCTAAAGCCGATGGGGCACATCACTTCACCACGGTCGGTCGATAGCCGTCAATCACCGCGTTAGCGCGAAAAAACGCGGACTTTCTAAAAAACTTTCGAGGGCTGTGAACCAAAGTTTGAGGCCGGGGACTGACACAGGCGAAAACCGAGACATTCTCGGCCGGCACTCATACTGTCTGAAGTGACAGGTACGAGGTGCCAGGCCGCTTGACTGTGACGACCGCGGTCGTCGGGGTACCTGTGATGCTTAAGAATTCTTACTCCTGTGCTTTTGTTCGTTTTGTTCCGTTGGTGTGTGCAGTTGTCGCAGCAGTTGGATGCGCCCGAGTTGCGCGTGCAACAGATCAACCAACACGCTCCCGTACGCCGCTTCGCCAGCGGGGTTTTACCGGCGAATTGGTTGCGCGCCCTGGCTTTACTTTTGTCCGGGGAGGGGTGTTGCCGGCATTGCGGTTGTCGATGTTCATCGGGGGCGCGATCGGGCCGCACGTGAAGTTTGGTGTGGCTCCCACGCTCACCGGTTACGGCCAGGCCAAGCGCGTGCCCAGCGGAGGTCTCGACGTGATCGGAGCGGTCTATCCGTGGCGGGGCCTGTACGCGCGCGGCGGGTTTGGGCTGACCTTGGGGATCCCCGAGTCGATCGCAGTCAAAACAACCGGTGGCGGATTTGGTGGGTTGTTTGGCGCGGGGTGGGAGTTTCACCTCAACCGCAAGCCCGACCGCAATGGCAGCATCGGGCTCGGAGTCGACTACGACATCCGCAGGATCTCCCGCGGACCCGTGCGCCACAGTCTGTTTTTTGGTGTGTGCTTCTCTTGGTGACCGGTACAGTACAACGCGGTGTCGCTCATCAAGCACCGTCCCGACCTCATGGTACTCGTCCCGCGGGCGATTTACCCCGGGCAGATGTTTCGTGTACGGGCGATCATCCGCTGCCAGCAACGCCTACCTGTCAAGTCGATCGAGGTCGAGTTGGTGGGAACCTGCGTTTGGTACACGCGCAGTCAGTACGGCAAGTTGCGCAACGATGAGGTGTTTCATCGGGCAGTCGCCCGGGTTTGCGAGCGCGACGAACTCGCGGCCCGGGACCACGAGTTTCCGGTGCAGTTTGAACTCCCAGAAGATGCACCTGCAACATATACCGGCGAGGACCTTGAAGTTGAATATGCGATCCATGTCCACGTTGCGATCCCGTGGTGGCCCGATGCGCGCGCGAGCTTTATTGCCTTTGTCGCCGCACCCTACCGGCCCGAACGCCAGCGCCAGCGCAGTGTCTACACCTCCGGCGCCGACTCGCTCGAGCACCATCGTCCCTACGCTGAGTTTTCACTCGGCTCCATGACGCTGTACCCTGGAGAAACCCTGCGCGGTGCGGTTGCCCTGGCGAATGTCGCCTACAACCGCTACCGCGGGGTCGACATCCAGTTGATTGCGATCGAGACCTATCCAGCGTTTTTGGGGACGACCCGACACCACCGACGAACCCATCGCTGGAGCCTCGATGTTGCCGACATCAACGAGGGCGAAGCCATTCGCTTTTCCCTACAGATGCCGGCCGACGTCGTCCCCGGATTTGCATGTGCAAGTTGTCGGCTGTCGTGGTTTCTCGAAGTTCGGGTCGATGTCGCGTGGTCGCCAGATCTACGCATGTGGGTGCCCGTTGAAATCGGCGGTCCGCGGGCGACGGAGCAGGCAGTTGTTCCGGCCCCGCTCGCGGTCGGCAGTGAGCGGCTCGACCTCGTGTGGCAGGCGACCGCCCAACAAACCGGCTATACCTACGCCCAGGCCCAGCTCACCAAAACCATTGTCGATACACACATTGTCATTTCGCGGGAACATCGCGGGCGTCGTGGCCTGGTGCTGGTTGGACACATTTCATTTGCCGATCTCGGTATAGGTTTGCGCAGTGATGAGGGCAGCCTGCGTGGTCGTGACGCCTCGCAGACAGCCCACCTCCAGGCTGCACTTAGCGGCGTGGGTGAGCTCGCACCCGTGCACGCCAGCGACTCCGACATCTGGATCGAACGCGCCGACGGGGGGCAGCGGCTCGAACCGCTGGTCGAGCTGGCCCAGGCGCTCGAACAAATTGCCTGTGCAATTAATTCGGTGCGCGGTCAGTTTCCGCCGCCGGCTGCCATGGCCGCGATGGTGCCGGCATGGGAACGGGCCGCCAAGTTGTTGAGTGGACGTTTGTTGGTTGCGCCGATGATCATCGTGACGGCTGCCGGGGATATGCCGATCGAGGTGCGGACCGATTGGGATGGCCACGGGGTGCCCTCACGAACCGTTTTGGAATTACGTCCGGGGTTTCCGATCGACCGTCGACACCGGATCGTGTGGCGGCAATCCGACACCCTCGCGCCGCTCGAGGCGGCCGAGTTACCGTTGGCAGCCCTGGCGATGGGGGCCCGAGCCCTCGCGATCGATGCTGCTCGGATCCGCGTATTTTTACCCGGTCCCCTCGCCGACCCGGCAACCGAGATCGATCGGATCTCTGCACTTGTTCGCCTCGGCGAATGCCTGGCGGGACCAGGCGGGATGTACAGGTAATTCGCGGACTGCGTTTTGCCGGCGGGTTCGCCAAGTTTTCGTGACGCATGGCTGTGCAAATATCCAGCCGCTCCAGCACTACACAAAAAACACTGCGCATCCGCAGATTCAATTTTGACAGGGCCGAGAGTATGGTTGCCGGCGATGGCGGCAAAGGTGTGTATTCAACGGTTTGCTGGCTCGCTGGCGGTGACCATGCTCGCAGGTTGCGGGACCGGACCGGCTGCGACCACGGCTGGCTCGACCCAATCCGAGACCACACAAGCCACCGGCGACACCTCGCTGACAGGTGACGGCACCGGTGAGACCGGCGAAACCTCCGACACCGGGGATACTGGCGAGCCAGCCGTACCGCCGCAGCTCTATTGCCCGGGTGACCCTTCGGGCATCTGCGACAGCGGCGATGGTCCGCTGGCCGTGGGGACAGCGACGGTCTCGATTGTGCCCCCGTGCTTCGAGTTGTGGCTCGACACCGACAACAACTCGAAATACGACGAAACCCGGGACGAGTACTACGACTGCGGCTGTGACCACCTGTGCCCTGAAGACCCCGGCTACGAGGGCCCTGACGAGGGCGAGGGCGACGGTGAGTTTCAGGCCTCGTGGATGGCGGGTTTTGGTCACGCCCGCGCAACCCTCGGACCGCGCACCGCCGGCCAGGGGTGGTTTGGCGGCGACGATGGTGTGTGGGCACGGACCATCGTCCTGCGGCAGGGGGACGCCACCGTGGCAATCGTCGCCCTCGATGTCGTCGGCTGGTTCAACGGCGATGTGGTGAAAATCCGCGACATGTTGACGGCGCAGGATGTCGACGTCGATTACTTGCTGATACATTCAACCCACAACCACGAAGGTCCCGACACCATGGGTTTGTGGGGCCCCTCGCTGCTGAAGACCGGCTACGATGAGACCTACGCCAACTTCATTCGCGAGTCGGTGGTGGCCACCATCCAAACTTCGGTAGCCGACCTCACCGAGGTCGACCACATGGTGATCGGCGAAGTCGATGCCGGGGCGTTTTCCGAACGTGGTGTCGCCAACGTCATCCGCGACTCGCGGGACCCGGTGGTGATCGACGAAACGCTCGGTGCGGTCTCGTTTGTCGACAAGGGCGGCGATGCGATCGCAACCCTCGTCAATTTTGGCAACCACCCAGAAACCCTCGCCGACGACAACCTGTACCTCACCAGCGACTATGTCCACGCCCTGCGGCGGACCGTTGAGCAGGGGTCGCAATGGCCCGACGGCAGCGGGCGCGCGGGTGTCGGTGGTAATTGTATCTTCATCAATGCCGCGGTGGGTGGCATGATGACGACCCTCGGTGTGGTTGTGCAAACCCCAGGGGGCCCGGCTTACAAGTCCGCGACCTTCGACAAGGCCGATGCCATCGGCTCACACCTCGGTGAGATGGCCCTGGCCGCCCTCGATGCCGGTGAGGTCGTCGATGCACCCAAGCTCAACTTCCAAGCCCAAGACTTTCAGATCCTTGTTGAAAACACCGCGCTGCAGGTGATGTACGACATCGGCGTGATCGATCGCGACGCCTATGTCGACCCCGACACCAACGAAAACTGGATCACCACTGAGATGGCGCTCATCAATGTCGGGCCGCTCCAGATGTTGTCGATCCCCGGCGAGCTTTTGCCCGAGCTGGCGATCGGTGGCTACGATGGCTCCCATGTCGGTTCGCCCTCGTACGTGTTTATCGACCCACAAAACCCCAACCCACCGGATATTGCCAACGCGCCGAAGGGGCCGTTTTTAAAGGAACGCATGGGTGGCACCTATCGCTGGCTGGTGGGCTTGGGCAACGATGAAATCGGCTACATCCTGCCTGAGTACGACTTTGAGCTGTCGGCCGATATGCCGTATGTCGACGAGCCCGAGGGCGACCACTACGAAGAGACCAACTCACTCGGCCCTGGAACTGCCGCGTTTTTAGATAGCAAAGCGGGAGCTTTGTTGCAGTGGTCGGCCGAACATTTTGGCAATTAGTACGCGAACCCAGCCGCTCCTGCTATGTTCGCGCCATGTTGCGGGTTTTCTCAATGATCGCTGTGGCGCTCGCATGTACGGTGCTCGCGTGTGACAAGGACACCAAAGATGGCACCCAGTCGACGACCATCGACGAGATGGTGACCGGCGGCCAGACAGGCTCGACCGCGACGACCGATGTACAGACGACCGACGCGACGACCGACGCGACGACCGAAGTCACGACCGACGCGACAACTGGCGACGTCACGACCGATGCGACGACCGGTGACGTCACGACCTCAGAGCCGACCACCGATGCCACCGGCGTCAAACTCGATTTGCCCGACGACACCGACAGCACGACCGGTGGCGACTCAACAACCAGCGACTCCGGGCCCAAGTTCGACCTACCAGCGCCCTAGGAACCGGGTTTTTCGGCACGACGCCTAGCTTACCGATTTTGTCGAGGTTGGGCCCCGCGAATCTGACGGTCAAAACGATGTCGTGCTGGCCACGAGCGAGGGGGTTGTGGCCAACAACAAAAGCGGCGACGTGCTCCTGCGGATCCGCAGCGGCGAAGTGGCGCTGACATCGGGGTCGGCGACCTCGACGGCAAACCCGTGGCCGCGCTGGCGATCGCGGTGGAGAACTACGGCGTGGTCGTACTCGGGAAGAAGTGAGCCCGACAACGTAAAGATTCGACGCTCGCGCCTTCGTGGGCGTTGAACCTTTAGCTTGGATTCGCCCTGGATATCCACCAGGTTTTGCCGGCGAAACCGTCAAAGGTGCGTAGAGGAGTACGGTCAATGACTGCGTGCACTTGGTGGTCGCAGCCGAAACTTGGTGAGAAGTTCGGGTAGCTGGTTACCGGGTGAGATAAGTTCTTATGCCCAAGACGATTAAGATTGGGACGATCATAATAAGAAGATTGGGGTTCGCAACTTTCAAATAGCGCGGATCATCCTCGGGTTTTCGGTCATACCGTGGTAGGTCGAGTTCTTGGTGCGCCTGTGAAATCGCTGTTGTCAGTGTTTGGATATCGAGCGGCCTCCCGTCTCGAGAGCAGATGGAGCGGGCATCCTGGGGTAGGAATGTATGATTGCAGTAGTGGCAGCAGAGGACTCCAGCGAGGTTCATCGGTGGTAGTTGTGCTCCGCAGGACGGACATTTCGATGTGTAGAGTTGCATAGCGGCTTTTTTCCGGTGGAGGTACGTTGATGAGTGCATTCAATGGTTCAGGTGCATCTGCAGTGCTATCTCCGCGGGAAAAACACGGATTGCTAGTAGTGACTGAGCAAGACTTGCACAAGCCAAATGGTAACGACGAACACGAGGCTTTTATAACGGTTCACGTGTTCGCGTTTCTTTTCTTCGACGAGTGCAACGACTGCTTTTTCATACTCCTCTCGTACCAGTTGTTTTTGCGCGTCAAAAATCGATGCAGCCATCGTCCCGACATCGAGCGATGCCCCGGCATCAGAGTAGGCACGAGGTGCTTGGCTCGCCTGAAAGACATGTTGGCAAGTGGGGCAGAAAATCGGACCGACGGGCATTCGCGGAGGAGCGACACTGTCACACTTGGGACACTGCAAACGAAGAAGAATCATGACGTTTCGCTGGTGAAGGGTTGCACAGGTTGGGGCGAGGCTGGTGGCTGGGCGTCCCAGTAGCTCCAGGCGCCGGCGGCCACGCAGCACAAGAAGACGAGCTGTAAACCAATCATCCGCAGACGTGTTTGCCGGCTATATTGTTTGTAGTCTTTCTCGTGTTCCTGCTTGTCCCAAGCAGCGCGTAATCCTACGAGTTTATGGGCCAAGTTTTGGGAGTCGGGGCTCGGTTGAGCGTTGTCGGGGGCTTGGGACGTGTCCTGTGTGGGGAGAGTTTTGCGTGAAGTTTTTGAGGGGGGCTCGGACTGTTCGTTGGATGAGTCAGACGAAGCGTCGCAGTCGTCGTCGAAGAGGTCGCTGATTATCTGATTCCGTTTGTCGATGATATAACCGACGCCGGTCACGACAATGGGCAAGTAAAGTGACTGCGAAAAAATGGCGATGACGATGAACATGCCAATCGGTCCGAGCCACATCAAATACTTGCCTTCGGCGTTCCAGTATCGCTCAAACAGCTCTGGGTGTTTATTTGACGTTCCGGTGGTCGCGCCGAACAGAGCGCGGGCTACCCCTTCGGGATTGAGGAGTTTGCCCCTGTGCTCGCGGAGCTGGTCTGCACCAGCGATGTTGTACTCCTGACGACAAAACGCGCAAACACCCCGGCCGTTAAAGTCGGTTGGTTGAGGTATATGCGCGCCACAATTTGGACACTTTAGATGATGCATGACTTCCCGTACTCGTGACTCTCTGCCACGAACCGGGGTAGGAACTGGCTGCTAGGTTGGCGGGCAAAATCTACATGTTGAGGGATAGCCCGGAGACATCCCGAATTTTATGGGTATGGAGTATAAACAAATCACTCAATGTCACACGGCGACGGCGGTCCGTACCGACCATCCGTGAACGAATTCCGAGGGGCTGATGAAGCGGAGAGATGCTCAACACCCAAGTCGGCCGACGCGAGGGCCACCTTATGTCTGATCGAGCAGATCGATGAAACAGCGAAACGTCACCCAACCATCATCCAAACCAGACCAACCGATGCTCAACGGTCTTCGTGGTGTCATGGATGACCTGGTCGCGCTCGAGTTCCCGGTACAAGGAGGAGCATGGACCAACACACTCGCCGAGTGTACAGCGACGTCGCTCGAGGAGCGCGACTTCCAAGTCGATGGTCGAAACGGGCCAGCTACACCCGGATCAGGTAGTAGCCCCACTTCAGATGCGATTCACGAACCCAACTTCGACAAACGCTTCGGCGCGAGGTGACGCACGAGCAGACCACGGGCTCTGAGGGGAGGTGTGGACCCGGCATCGGTCCGCGGTGTCGAATTTTCCCCGCTACGACCGACCTCGGCTCACAAACCCGCGGCCGCGGCCGCGATGTCGGCGGGGTACACTGCTGAGGCGTGGCCAAGTCATCCCATGTAGCGACATTTGTCATGGCCCTCGCGGGCTCGCTCGCACTTGTGGGCGTGATTGCGGCGACCGCGAGTCGGCTCCAGGGCTTTGAACTCGTCGGTCCGACCGAGCCATTTGCCTATCCGTGGCGGCTGGTCTCCCCCGACACCATGAGCCGCGCAAGTGCGTGGGTTGGCTATGCCCTGCACAACATCGGCGCCTGGTTACTCATAGCGATGGCGCGCCGGACCCGTGGGTTTTCCGGCCAGATGCGGTGGTTCAATTGGGCAATGTTAATCCTACACCTCGCGGGCTTTGGCCTGCATTGGTTGCAGTGTCAACTGTGGTTCGACGGGCTCGCCCAGGATGTCCCCGAGCTATCGGCACTGGGCTCAGTCGCCCTCATGCTGATTGTCATAATCCTGTTTGAGACACCGAGGCGTGGGTTTTTGCTCGGTCGCAAGTTGCGGTTCGACAAACGATTTATCGCACTTTGCCGCGAGTACCACGGCTATCTATTTAGCTGGGCCCTGATCTACACATTTTGGTACCACCCAATGGTCGATACCACCGGTCACCTGATCGGGTTTTTCTATATGTTTGTGCTGCTCAGCCAATCGGTATTGCTGATGCACCGAGCGCACATCGACCGGCGTTGGACGTTTTTACTCGAGTTTTTGGTGTTGCCCCACGGCGTGCTGGTGGCGATGCACCAGGGCGAGACCATGTGGCCGATGTTTGCCGGTGGGTTTGGCATGATGTTCGTGCTGACCCAGGCCTATGGCCTCGGGATGGCCACGACCACGCGCCGGGTTGTGCAGGCACTCGCGGTTTTTGCGATTGTCGGTGTTTTTGCCTACGCGCAGCAGCTCGAACGGTTACACGTGGTCAGCCGGATTCCGATTATCGACTACGGTATCGGGCTCGCGCTGTATGGCCTGTGGTGGTTGCTGGCCCGGGTTTTTGCCCAACCAAAAACAATCACGCCACCGAGCGATGCCACCCGGTGACGTTTGTGCTGGTTTTCCAGTGGCTGGAACTGGAAAAGTGCACATACAACTGGAAATCAGTCGCGTGGAACGGCCTTGAGTGTGGCCGTCGGGCCCGTCACAGACGGGGTTTGTGTGGACAGGACCCGGGCGGCCTGGGCAGCCTGGGCAGCAGCGAGTGAATTTGGCCCGAATTTCGGACGCGGCCATTCAATTTGGTGTTTAATAATGCGACGTTTCAGCGCGTGACGGGTGATGCCGAGCAGACGAGCTGCATCGACTATGGTGCCCGCCGCGGTGAGGGCTTCGTCGCAGAGTTTTTTTTCGGCAGCGGCGAGATTCAGGCTTTCGAGTGTGAGGCGCATCGTCATGTTCAAGAGCGTATGCGGCCTGCGTTATCTCGAGCAGATCAAGCCGGTTGGAATGTTCGCGCTGGCACATCAGTCTGAGCGCGAATTTTTGCCCCAATACGATCGATAATGACCATAGTTTGGGTTGTCGATCTGCGTTTGTGGTCGCGTCGATCCTACGAGCTCGGTTGTGGCCACGGCCCGAACACCTCGACATCGACACCCGGCGAGAAGTGAAACAGGTCGGGAGTCCTCCCGGGTTTGGGCATGCCAGCGGCGGCGATCAGGCCTTCATGTATATCCAAACATCTCGCGCCGTGGAGGGGATAGGGCGGGTGGTGGACCTGCCCGAGCATGACCTCGCTGCCCCGCAGGGAAAACAGGTAGTACCGCTCCACCAAAAAGTGCTCGAGTGAGCCGGGCTTTGGGGGTGGTAGCGGTTGTCGGCGCCGGTAGTCGAGTTTGAGATTGGCCGCCGGATCGTCGTAGCGGACCGTGTCGTAGTGGTGCGCCGTGTCGTCGGTAACCTTGGGGTGTTGGTGCATACAGGCGTGAAAGTACGGCAGCTTCCACACTGCCCGGGCGACCTTCACAGCCAGCCAGCTACTGGCCTCGAGCGAGAAAAAGTACACACCCGGGCGGCCATTGTGCAGCACATAGGTCCGCAGGTTGGTCTCTAAAAAGTTGAGCCCGGCAAACCGGGGCATCCACGACGAGCGGATGGCGTGCATCTCGAACGGGACAAGACCGATAAAGCAGGTCCCATCAAACATGTCGAGCTCGAGCTCGGCAGGCACGTGCGGGCGCAGCTCGGCCGGCGAAATTTGCCAGTGGGCAAACACCAGGTTGCGCCAACGCTGGGTCCCCTTGTTCGGGCCGTCTGGCCGCTTTGTTGGGGCGATGCGATCGATGGCCACGGCCGGATTGTCGCGCACAGATGGGCCCACGTGCAAAGCTCGAAGTTGCGAGGGCAGTTGCGAAGGCAGTTGCGAGGGCAGTTGCGAGGGCAGTTGCGAGGGCAGTTGCGAGGGCAGTTGCGAGGGCAGTTGCGAGGGCAGTTGCGAGGCAACTGGCAATCGATCGCCCAAAGCCAAGCCCTGCAGGTACACTCGCGGCATGTACATACGCGTTGGTTTGTTGGCGGTAGCAATCATGTGTTTGGGCGCCTGCGATGATGGCCCCGACGACAGCACGAGCGATGACGGCACAACCGAGGCCACAACCGCGGGCGAAACCGGAGACGACACAACGACCACCGGGAACAACTCGTCGACCACGGGCGAGACGATGTGCCAAGACAACAGCGATTGTGGATCGGGACAGATCTGCCAAGAGGGTACATGTGTGACCGACCCGGGGAATTTTTGGGTGGTCGGTGGAATGGGCGAGATCATCAATGTCTCACCGACCGACGCCGAACATCATCCGAGCCCCGAGCAGCGCGACTTGGCGGCAATTACTTGCTACGGCAACAAACGTGCCTGGTATGTCGGAGCCGGCGGGGCCGGGGGCTACACCGAAGACGGCGGGCAAACCTGGTGGCCACTTGAGCTCCCATCGGTCGACCTGCGTGCGGTTGCAAGTACCGACCCACTGCGCGTGGCGGTGGTGGGTGCCGGTGGGACCATGTTGGAGTCGACCAACGGCATCGAGTTTGAGCCGGTGAGTGGTGCTCAGGGGATGCTGACGGGGGTTGACCTGACGCCTTCGGCTACCGTGGCAGTTGGCAGCGATGGCCGGGTATGGGTGCACGAGTTTGCCAGCGAGGGGGCCGCCAGGGTGCACGACGCGGGCGTTGAACTCCACGACCTCGATTTTGGTGATCATACACCGATTGGGGCAGCCGTCGGCGCAGGTGGTGCGTTGCTGTGGTCGATCGACGGTGGTTATACGTGGCAGCCGCGGGAAAGTCATACGTCGCAGGATCTGTATGCCGTGCAGGTTTCCTCGACCGGCGACCAGGCGATAGCCGTGGGGGCGAACGGAGTTGTGGTGACGATTGCCGGGCACAGTGTCGAGGCCACGCAGGTCGACACCGCCGACCTCAACGCCATCCACCTCGATGCCTGGGGTCGCGGGGCAGCTGTCGGCGCACAGGGGCATGTGCTGCACACAAGCGACGCTGGCAAGTCGTTTGTCGGGCACACGGTGAGCACCGTTGAACTGTTTGGAGTCGATGCCTTGGGCGAGCGGCACTGGTGATAAACTTCCCCCATGCAGCGGTTTTCAGCGTTTGTTCTTGTGGGTCTTGGACTGATCGCCAGCGGATGTAGCGACGACGGCCCGGACGACCCAACGGACGACTCGGGCGGATTTTGGGCCGTCGGCGACCACGGGGCTGTTTTAGACGTCGAGCCCGAGCAGGAAACCGTTGAACATACAATGGAGTCGGGTGCAAACCTGCGGGCGATCACGTGCAACGGTGCCGCCCGGGCCTGGTATGTCGGAGAGGCCGGGGCCGCGGCCGTGACCGAGGACGGGGGCATCAACTGGCACGCGCTCGCACTCGACACCACGAAAACCCTGCGGGATGTGGCCAGCACCACGCCGTCGCGTGTGGCGATTGCCGGGGACGGGGGGACCCTACTGTTGTCGACCGATGGCCACGAGTTTACCGAGGTTGCCGGAGTCCAGGGCGACCTCACGGGGGTCGACCTCACGCCCGAGGGCCTGGTTGCAGTTGGTGGCGATGGCGGGATCTGGCACTACGAGACAGGCCAACAGTTTGCCGCCGAGGTCGACCGCGTGGGCCGGCAACTCCACGGTGTCGATTTTGGTGATCATACACCGATTGGTGCGGCCGTCGGGGCCGATGGCCTGATGCTGTGGACCGAAGACGGCGGCTACACATGGACGCCCATCGCCACCAAAACGAGCGCAGATCTGTTTGCTGTGCAGGTCAAGATGGACGGGACCGAAGCCATTGCAGTTGGGGCCGCGGGCACGGTGGTGCGCGTGACAGGCTCGCAAGTGTCACACACGACAATTGCGAGCGTAGACCTGCGAGCCGTGCATATTGACGCCTGGGGGCGGGGCGCCGTGGTCGGCGACTTGGGCCACGTGTTTCACACGAGCGATGCTGGCCGCGAGTTCTATGGAGAAACCGTGAGCGGGGAAAATCTGCGCGGAGTCGATGCCCTCGGCGAGCGCCATTGGTGACACTGAGGTGATACATTCTCCGGGTAGGAGGGTGTATGGGAAAAGCTAGGCGAATCAAACGTCGGTTGGAGCGACTCGAGCGTCGGCGCGACCGTGTGCAAAAGCGGCTCGACGGTGTGGCGCGTTGGGATGAAGTTCGACACAAGGGCATGAAGGAGGTCGTCGACCTCGTCAGCGAGCGCTTCGGCCCGATTTCCGACGAGGAGCTGATCGAGAAGGTCAAGGAGGAACTCGACCGTCGGATCGATCGCGAGGGCATCTGGGAAGCCATCAGTGATTTCGGCATCAACCTGTTTGTTGACATCGCGGTCTACCGTGCACGCAATCGCAAGAAGGTGCTGACACGGAGGGTGGCACGATTGGACCGTCGGATCGCCCGTAACCGCGAACGCCTCAAGGACCTACTCGGTACCTCAGATACGCCACTTTCATTCTCGGACGATGGCGAGGCGCCGGCAGGTCCGTCGGTGTTTGGTGCCGAGTCACAGCTTGCGACAGCGAATGCTGCGCTCGTCAAACGCGTTGCCAGGCTCGAAGAAATGGTCGCCGAGCTTTCGCGTGCGCAGGACCTAGACGACGACTTTGACGACCTAGACGACGACTTAGACGACCTAGACGAAGACTAGACGACCTACCGGCGATTGACCGGTTGGGGCCTATCACGCAATGAAGCGAGTCGCCAATGGCCACTCGCTTCATTGCATCTGCGTGCTTGTTAGGTGACGCTACTCGCCCAGGGCCACGCGTTTGAGGTTGTCGGACGGGTTGCGGTCGATCAGTAAGATCATCGGGTCGACACCTGCCTGTTTGGGCATCTCATCGACGATCATCTCGAACGTCCCGTTGTTCTCGCTTAGCCGTTCCATTTGCATGTGCAAGATTTTGTCGTCCTCGCCGAGTACGCCTAGCTGGATGAAGTCGTTGAGCTCGACCTCGGTTTCGTTGCCCTTTTCGTCGGCGCGGAACTTGTGGCACTCGATCTCAACGGTGACCTTGTAGCGGCCGTCTTCGAGCTTTTCGACCCTGGCCTCGGTTGTGCGGTTGTCGTAGAGGGTGATGGTTTCAAACCAGTCCTCAATGATGTACTGGCGGTCGGGTGGGGTTTCTGCCCGGAGGTGGGCGACGAACTCCTCGGAGGTGGTGAACGGTGCCCGTTGAAAGCCGACGTCCTTGATGTACTGGGCGAGGGCGCGGTTGAGGTTTTCCTCGCCGATGTACTCGCGCATCGCGTACATCACCACGCTGCCCTTGCGGTAGTGGATGTAGGGTTGGTTTTCGACGAGGTACAGCGGCATTTCGCGGATGCGTTCACGGCCGCGGCCCCGCAGGTAGCGGTCGAGCTCATACTTGAGGAACTTGCGCATCTTGTCGCGGCCGTACTCCTTTTCCATCACCATCAGGGCGCTGTACTGCGCCAGGGTTTCGGAGGTGATGGTGGCCCCTTGGACATCTGCACCGATGACTTGGTGGGCCCACCACTGGTGCGCGACCTCGTGCGAGGTGACGTAATAGACATAGTCGATATCGTCGGGGTCGCGGAGGTTGGCAATAAAGCCGATGCCCTCGGAATAGGGGATGGTGTTGGGAAACGACTGGGCAAAGGTTGCATATCCCGGGAACTCGAGCACCCGCACCTGGCGGTGTTGGTAGGGGCTAAAGTTGGCCGAGAAGTAGTCGAGCGACGACTTGATCGATTTGATCATCTTGTCGACGTTGTAGTTGTGGGGGCCGTGGTGATAGATCTCGATGGCCACGTCGTTCCACTTGTCGGTTGCAACCTCGTAGTCGGCCGAGAGGAACGAGTAGAAGTTGAGGATCGGCGCATCCATCTTGTAGTGGAACATGTGCCGGCCATCTTTGACCTCCTCGTGTTGTAGGTACCCGGGGGCGAGGGCGATTTGGCCTTCGTCGGTGGTCACCTTGGCCTCAAAGTCGATCCAATCGGAGTCATGGGCAATGTAGGTGTTCTGGCGGGCCTGCTCGTTGTCGATTGCGTACATTCGCGGGCGTTCGGGGAGGTCGTACTTGCGCCGCGTTTCGGGGTCGCCGATTTCAAACTGCCGTGAATAGCCGATGCTCGGAACCACGGTGGTGTTGTTGAAAAACGTCCCGTTGTAGACGATGTTGGTCGGTGAGCCGCTGTTGACAAACCCGCGATAGGCCCGGGTGACATCGATGTCGAGCACCATTTCGGCCCCCGGCGCGAGCGGTTCGGGGAGGGTGAAGATCGAATAGCCGAGGTCCTTGTTGTGGTGGGTCCGGTACTTTTCGTCGATCCCCAAACTGCGGACTTCGGTTTGGCGGTCGAGCACCAGGTGGACGTCGGCGATCGGCTCTTTGGTGCGGTTGACCAGGGTCAGTTGCCCGCGAATGTCGGCTTTGCGCTCGCGCGGGTAGATGTCGACTTCGAGGTTGACGGCCGTGATGCGCGGCTGCGGCAAGAACTCATACTGCTTGTATTCACGCTCAAACTTGACCTGCAATAGCTCGTTGTCATCGCTGGTCGAATAGGTGTTGAGGATGTTGGTGTTGTAATAGATGTAGCTACCACAACCGACAAACGCGGCGACGCACACGGCCATGCCAAGGCTTATCGCCGGGGACAATCGGCGCCTGGCCTCGCGGGCACGTAGGCGAAATTGCGGGTCGGTGCCGCGAACCCAAAACAGGCGGGCGAGCAGCATCAACACACCGCCGGCGGCCAGCCAATACAGGTGAAACCATACGACTGGGGAAACGAAGTGGCCGTAGCCGTTCATGTCGGAGTAGGGGCTCGACGGCGAGCTGCCAAACTGCAAGAGTTTGTGCTCCAGGCCCAGCTGCGGCATGAAAATGAGGGCGATAAAGTAGAACACCATCGCCCCAAAGCCGAGGTACTTGTGGTTGAGCAGCACCTGAATAAAGAATGCAAGTGCACAGATCTGTAGCCACCCCGGGTATTCAACAGCGACCAAACCCTTGATGTAGAGCATCGGCTCGATTGTCAAAAAACCCTGGTAGAGCTGGACGAGGACTGTCCCGACAGCAGCGGCGATGAGGAGCAACAGACTGGCCAAGCTGAGTGCGGTGAACTTGGCCGCCAGCGGCACCCAACCCGGCATTGGCAGGGCGTCGTAAATTTCACCCATTTTGGCCTCGCGCTCGCGCCAGACCATGGCCCCGCTATACACGGTGATGATCGCCAGCAAAAACACGCTGAACCCACCGGCGGCAGCGTCGAGCATGAGCCGCGTTACCGGGTAGACATGGGTGCCAAACATCTCGTTGCTGCGGGCGATCATGATGACGTTGAACACGCCAAACAGGACCAGCACGGTAAAGCCGATGCGTTTGGTCAGCCAACGAAACTCGCTCCACGCCTGCCGCCCGTATTGGCGGACAAACGCCGCGGTGCCAAACGTTGGGGTGACTTCGGGGAGCTGGCCCAAGGTTCCGCCGCGATCGGTTTCGACAACTTGTTCGACGGTCTTACCCTTACCCTTGGCCTTTTTGGATTTGCCGACGGCCCCGACCTGCAGGCGAAAGCGGATGTGGGTGAGCGCCAATAGTAGGCTGCCAATACCGACGTAGAGCAGGCGGTTGTATAGCAGCGTGCCGGTGAGTGGCACGATTTGCGAGTTCTTCTCGGCGACCGACCAATAGCGCGTGACCTCTGCCCAGGCGCCCACGCCAAATGGGTCGCACATGGCCGCGAGGGTTTGGTTGTCGAGGCTGCCGAGGTAGGCCTGGGAGATCGCAAACAGTACCCAAACGACCACGAGCCCGATGTAGGCGTTGAGCACCCGCCCGGTGAGGGTGGCCAAACTAAATGCAAGTGCACCCATCACAAAGAAGTTGGGCAGCACAAACTCAAACAGGGCCGAAGCGTAGGCCCCGAGGTTGACCGGGACGACGGTTTGCGGGTCTAGGAAGGGGGACAGGCTGCCGAGGATGTGCCCGACCGCGGCCGCGACGGCGACACAAAATGCCGCGAGCAGCGAGCCAAAAAACCGCCCGGCGAGGTAGCCGTGTTTGTTGATCGGTGCGCTGTAAAACAGCGAGGCGATTTTGTGGGTGCTGTCGCGGGTCACCGAGGAAGCGACAAAGGCCGCGACCACAAACATGCCCAGTGCGCTGATGTTCAAAAAGAAGATCGCCAGGGCAAACGGGGAGTTGCGGGCGACCTGGCCCCCGGCACCGGGGAGGTCGGCGTCGGGGTGGCCAACCAGCAGCGTGACGAGCACGATAAACAGGGCAACAAAGATTTTGAGCATTAAGCTGCGGCGGCGAAATGCCCACTCAAAGCGAAAGAACGCGGAAAACATCGGGGCCTCCAATCAAGGCGGATGCATGTACATGGTGTACATGCACATGCAAACGTTAAGCAGCCTGCTTGTGGTTGGCCTGGTTGAGGGTGGTAAAGTAGACGTCTTCGAGATCGGGTTCGACCGTCTCAAAACCCTCGCCGGGGTTACTTTGGTGGAGCACGTGGACTTCGATGCGCCCGGCAAACAGGCGGTTGAAGATGACGTTGTGCTCGCGTTTGACGGCCTCGAGGTCGCCGCGGCTAATGAGGCGCTTCCACACCTGGCCGCGCAACCCGTCGATGGCCTCCTGGGGCGCACCGCTTTGCAGCACCTGGCCCTTCACCAAAATCGCCATGCGTGTACACAGATCGCGGACGTCTTCGACGATGTGGGTCGACAGCAGCACCACGATGTTTTCACCGAGTTCACTCAGGAGGTTGTGAAACCGGTTGCGTTCTTCCGGGTCGAGGCCGGCCGTCGGTTCGTCGACAATGATGAGTTTGGGTTGGCCAAGCAGGGCCTGGGCGATACCGAAGCGCTGGCGCATGCCCCCGGAGTAGCCACCCAGCTTTTGTTTGCGCGCGTGGTAGAGGTTGGTGCGCTCGAGCAGGGCCTTGACGATCTCGCGCCGTTGCTTGCCATTTTGGATGCCCTTGAGGACAGCAAAGTGGTCGAGCAAGCTCTCGGCCGTGACAGTTGGGTACACGCCAAAATCCTGCGGGAGGTAGCCGAGGACCTTGCGGACACTGTCCTTATCGCGCAGGACATCGATGTCTCCGAGCTTGATGGTGCCGCTGTCCGGATCTTGAAGGGTTGCGATGGTACGCATCAGCGTCGATTTGCCGGCCCCATTGGGTCCGAGCAGGCCAAACATCCCGGTCGGGATTGTCAGCTCGACATTGTTGAGTGCCCGCACCCCACCCGGGTAGGTCTTACAAAGATCCTTGATTTCAAGATCCACGCTGATCCTCCTGTGCGCCGGCATCGTACCGTCGCGGCATTTCGTTGTGGCAACTTGCCACCTTGTTGCGATGCAGAACCAACGGGCGAGGTTTCACCACAGATGGCCGACAGCGCTCGGTGGTATCGACAAAGTTAGCGAGATTCGCCGAAGGGCGTGCATTACGTGCAGTTGTGGCCTAAATACAGGGTCGAATTTTCTGGTGTGAGGCTGCGTGGAAACGGGAACTTATGTGGCGAAACAATGTAATCTCGACTCCACGGGCGCGGACGTTTCCGCCGCAAACGGGAGTCTGTACGATGCGTCCTGCGATGAGGTGAACCATTGGCGAGCAATATCGAAATAGATCTCGGGCCGCTCAAAGAACTCGATGCTTCGACCCCGCCGGGTGAGCCGAGCTTGCTAGTCGAGATCATCGACGCCTATCTCGAGGAGTCGGTGGTCGACGAGGGGTCGCTGCGCAACGCCGTGGCTTCGCAGGACCTCAAGGCGTTGGCAAGTGCTGCCCATCGGCTCAAGGGCAGCTCGGCGAATGTCGGCGTGAAGTCGCTGGTGGGCGTGTGTGCCGATTTAGAACGCGATGCCCGAGCCGGTAGCGTGCCCGACATGGCCAGACGCGTCGATGGCCTGTTAGACCTGCTCGAGCAGTGCCGGGCGGTTCTTCGGGCGGAACGCGTGGCAGCTCTCTAGTCGATGCGATTGCACGCAATGAAATCGCCCGCAGGTGAGCCTGCGGGCGATGGCTAATTGCTCGGCGAGACTACGCGCTCGCAGCAACTTCGCGGGGGGGCGCGGGCCGGCTCAGTTCCTGTAGCGCCGCGACTAGTTCCTCGGGGACCTCACCGGTATCAGAAAATGCAGATACAACCGCTTGGGTGCGCTTGATGAGCTCGGGGATGTCCTCCTTGGTCATGCCGGCGGTCTCGATTTGGGGGCCGACAAATGCCTGGAGTTTGGCGGGCGTGAGCAGCAACGTGCCCTTGCGCATGAGCTTGAACATGCCGCGGGTGGCCAGTGGAACAATCGGCAAACCTGCCTCTAGGGCCATCATAAACACGCCGCGGCGAAACTTGTGGACCTTGCCGTCGAGCGTGCGGTGGGCCTCGGGGAACACCAAGATCGAGATGCCTTTTTCGGCCCGATCCTTGGCCGCGGCGGCGATCGCCTTGTAGCGTCCGGACTTTTGCTTGGGCACCGGGATGCCGTCGGCGAGCTTCATGATTTGCCCGTAAAACGGGATTTTGAACTGCCAGGCATTCATCATTCCGCAAAACGCATGGGGGATCGATGCGCAGGCAATGTGCGCATCCATCAGGCTCACGTGGTTTTGGCAAAACACCGCCCGCCGGTCGGGCTTGAAGTCGCGGTGGTAAATGATGTCGAGCTTGCTCAGGGTAAATCGCAGGCACATCGCCATGCCCGGCCCCCCGATGTAGTTGTGGATCCGTTTAAATGGGACCACGGGCGAGAGCACGATGCCGGTGACCGCAACCCCGGCCATACAGGTAAACGTGGCTCCCCAGGCGAGGGCAGAGTGGGCGACTTTGATAGGTTTGAGTAGCAGCGATTTCATGACTATGCACAGATGTCGAAGACCCCGGGGACGACCTCGAGGCGCTTGGGTAAAATTCGCAGGATTTCGCCGTCGATCATGGCGTCGAGCTCGGTGCCCAACTCGAAGGTGACAACCTTGCCCTGGGCCTGGGTGACTGCGGGGTGAAGCACATGGGTGCCCTTGAAGATTTTGGGGAAGGTTTGCAAAAGCGATAGCCGGCCCAGGGCGCCGACGCAGACGACATCGAGCAGGCCGTCGGCGGTGTTGGCATCGGGTGCCATCATCATTTTACCGCCGGTGAAGCGGCTGTTGTTGATCGACAAAAACGTGATGGGGGCCCGGTTTTGGGGGCCATTGTCGAGGGCCATCGGCATCGGATTTTGTGCGAGCCCAACGACCTGGGCAACCACGGCGACGACGTAGCCAAACTCGCCTAGGCGGGCGAACCTGTCGTTGCGCATGGCCCCGACGTCGGCGACAAAGCCGATGCTAAAGATGTTGCTAAAGTGCAGCACGCCGTCGCGGTGGTCGACGCGAATGAGGTCGCAGCTGCGTCGGCGGTTTTCGAGCAGTGATTCAATTGCATAATCACAACCCTTGTCGCTGAAGTCGCGCAAAAACGAGTTGCCGGTGCCCATTGGCAAAAACCCCAGGCGGATCCGGCCCTCGGGGCCCTTGGGATCCTCGGGAACCTCGCCGTGGCCATCGGGCGAGAAGATGCCGTTGATGACCTCAAAGCTGGTGCCGTCGCCCCCGGCTGCGATGAAGTTGCGATGTCCCTCGCGGTAGGCTTCACGCGCGAGTTTTTGCCCGTCGCCGGCCCGCCGTGTCTCCCGAACTTCGACCTCGATGCCGCTACTGCGCAGCTGACCAATCACTTGTGGCGCCTGCTTGCCACAGGCACCACCTCCGGCGGCCGGGTTGACGATGGCGACAAAGCGACGGTCTGATTGGCTCACGGGGTTGCTCCTCGGGCGAACGGGCTCACAGTGCCTGTACAGCGGGCCTGTACGCAAGTGCTTGACGATTTTTGCGATGTGCGGACGATCGTTCGCAGGTGCTCCGCAGCGGCTTACGTTCCGGCGAACACCGTTGAGAATCGCAGCTGGCAGTGATTGACGAGCTGTGCTCGAGTCTTCACGCATCGGCCACACGAACCGACCGTGCTGCAGACCACAGCTCGGTCAGCCGTGAGGATCACATGTGGGCCGCTCAAAGTGGCTGGACGGCGTCTTTGGTCAACGCACCGCGAATCTCGGTGGCCAACACCTGGCGCTTGACCTTGAGGGAGGCAGTTCGCGGGAACTCCTCGGACCACACGACAATGCCCGAAAGGCGCTTGAAATCGGCGAGTTTGCGATTGTGCCGACGCAGGCTAGCAAGCAGTTTTTCGGGCACCTCGCCCTTTTGCTCGCGGGTCAGTCGCAGCACCAACACCAACTTCTCGCCGACCATGGTCTGGGCCGGCCAGATGTAGTTGGCTGCAAATACACAGGACTCCTCGCAGTCGTCTAAGTCGCCAAACACCGCCTCGATGTCCTCGGGGTAGATGTTTTTGCCACCCTCGGTGACGATCATATTTTTGGCCCGGCCGACCAGGGTGAGGTGGCCCGCTGCGTCCATGGTGCCGAGGTCTCCGGTGCGTAGCCAGCCGTCGACAATTGCCTCTTCGGTCAGCTCGGGTTCGTCTAGGTAACCCTTCATTACGGTCGGGCTGCGAACCCACACCTCGCCGATCCCGGCAGCGTTCTTGTCGCGAAGTTCGAGCTCGACGCCCTCGATCGGTGCACCTACACTGTCCGCGCGAAACGGTTTGAGGTCGTTGAGGGTGAGCACCGTGCAGGCTTCGGTGAGGCCGTAACCGATGACCACCGGGAAGCCCAGACGGTTGAAAAACTCGGACACCGCGCGGTCGCAAAATGCCCCGCCGGCAAAGATCAACCGCAGCTTGCCGCCAAAGCCATCGTGGATGGGTTTGAGCAACTTGCTCGAGAGTTTGTGGTTGGGCCCGCGCAGGGTCGCCATCTCGTTGACATCGATCAGGCGATCGATGATGGCCCGCTTCCACCCCGGCAAGTCGTCGAGTTTTTCCTCGAGCTTTTCTTTGAGGGCCTTGAGCAGGCGCGGGACCAGGGCGATATGGGTGATGCCATAGCGCTGCATGGTGGCCGCGAGGTACTCGCTGCGCAGGGTCATTTGGTGGACGACAGCCCCGCCCATCATCAGCGGCAGACAAAACCCGCACATAAAGTCGATGGCGTGATTGGTCGGCAGCACCGAAAAATAGCGGTCGCCCTCGGCCATGGGGTAGAGGTTGCCGAGCACCTCGGCCTGGCTGAGGTAGTTTTTCTGGGTCAGCAGGCAGCCCTTGGGGGTGCCGCCGGTGCCCGAGGAATACACGATGCACGCGACATCATCGCGTGCGGATTCCTTGTAGGTAAAACCTTCTGCACTTTCGGGCAGCTCGTAGGCGTGGGCCGGAGCCAGGGTGTCGCGGGCGTTTTCTGGGGCGCCAACGACAAACACCTGGATGTTCTCAAACACCGCGGCCGCACGCTCGTCGCGACGCATGCGTTGCCAAATCGCGTAGTCGGTGACCAGCACCTTGGGATTTGCATGTGCAAGTAACGAGACCTGCTCGGGCGCGGTCAACTTGTAGTCGAGCGGGACCAGCACGGCAGCCGACCACATCGCCCCGGTGGCCGAAATCAGCCAGCGCGCCTGGTTTTGCATGAGCAGGGCAATGCGGTCGCCCGCAGCAAACCCGCGGGACTGCAACAGCGCGGCAAAGCGTTCGGCGTCGCGGCGATATTCGGCGTAGGTCCAGCGGGCGTTTTCGCGGTGGCGGTTGGCCTCGATCAACGCGACCCGGTCTTTGTAGGCCACGGTGGCGTCGCGCAGGCACACGCCGATACAACTCAAGCGGGAAAGGTCAAGCATCCGCGGGGCTCCTAGCGGCGGCGGTCGATACAGTCGGCCAGGGCGGCAAAGGTTTTGATGTCTTGCAGCTCGTAGTCGGGGATTTCGACATCGAACTTGTCCTCGACATCGGAGAGCAGCTCGGCGGCGGCAAAGCTGTCGATCCCGAGGGCGTCAAACAGGTCGTGGTCGGGGCGAATCGCGGATGCATCGGCATCAAAGCGCTTGGCCGCGAGCTCGATCAGGGTGGTGACTGTTGCGTTCATGGTTGTTGTAGTGGCAACGATTGCCGGGTGAAGTCGGTTAGGCGAGGTACGGCCTCGGGTCGTCGCTTTCGACAAACTTTTTGAGGGCGGCCTTGAGTGTGGGGCGCAGGGCGAGCTCGACAAACAGCTCTTTTTCGCGGGCGAGTTCCTCGCGCGGAAGGGGTTTGATGAACTGTTTGGCGGTGATCCGGGCCTTGGGGTCAAACTTGCCGGACTGCGCGGCCAGGGCCTTGGCCGCGCGCATGCCCTCTTGTTTGGGGACGACCTGGCTGACGAGCCCAGCCGCGAGTGCGCGCTTGGCATTGATGCTACGGCCGGTGAGAAGGAGGTCGCGGATCATTGCATTACCAACTTCTCGCCGCAGCCGTGGAATCCCGCCAAACCCGGGGATGATGCCCAGGCGCAACTCGGGAAAACAAAACCGGGCGGTCTTTTCGGCAATGAGCACATCGCAGCAAAGTGCGAGCTCAAATCCGCCGCCAAAACAGATTCCGTGGATCACACCCACGGTCGTCAGCGGCAACATGTCGAGGCGGTCCATCACCCCATGGATGCGGTCGAGAAAACTGCGCAACAGTTCGCGGTGGGTGGCCGGGTCTTCGCCCTGCAACCCGGCATAGAGCTCGCGCAGGTCGGCGCCGGCACAAAATCCACCGCGCAGGCTGCTGTGGATAATCAATGTATGTGCACGGTCGCAGTCGACCTGGTCTAAAAACCCTTCGAGGGCCGCGAGCATGCCGGTGCCGATTTCGTTGCACGGGGCGTGGCCCAGGCTCAGGGTGTAGACCCCGTTTTCGAGTGTCCAGTCGATCATGATGCGTACAGCCCTTCGATCGCCGGTTTAAAGTGGGCCTCGATGACCTTGCGGCGGAGCTTTTGGTTGGCCGTGAGCAGCCCGTTTTCGATGGTGAAAAGCTCCGACGAGATGTGGAACTTGCGAATTTTGCGGTAGTGCGGCAGCTCGCCGTTAGCTTGATCGACCGCGGCTTGCACAGCCTCTTGGGAGACCTCGCCGGTGACGATGAGAGTGAGGTAGGGCCGTGCGTGACCGATGAGCATGCACTGTTCGGCCTCGGGGCAGTGGGCCATAAACGTTTGCTCGATGGGCTCGGGCGCGACGTTGTGGCCCGACTCCGGCACCAAGATGTTTTTGACGCGGCCGATGATCCGCCAGTTGCCGTGGTCGTCGACCTCGGCCTGGTCGCCGGTGTGGAGCCAGCCGTCGATCACAGTCTGTGCATAGACATCTTGTTTGTTCCAATACCCGGCAAAGATATTGGGGCCCTTGATCAACAGCTCATCGCCCTCGCCGAGCTTGGCCTCGCAGCCGTCGATGCAAATCCCCACGCGCCCGGCCTCGACCTTGCCCGGCTTGTCCATGGTGACGATCGCGGTGGTCTCGGTGAGCCCGTAAACCTGATAAACGGTCACGCCGATGAGCTCAAACCAGCTTTGGGTGTCGGGCGACAGCGGGGCCGAGCCGCAGATCAAAAACTCTAGGTTTGAGCCGATTTGTTGTTTGATCTTGGGGAAGATGAGTTTTTGCGCGACCCCGGCTTTGATGCGGTCGAGGGCATTGCCAGAGCCTTCGCGCAGGCGCATGGCCGAGGTTACGCCGGCTTGGTAGAGCTTGGCGATCACCCCCCCGCGGGCGCGGATTTTTTGGCCGACGCCGTTGCGGATGCGTTCGAGCACCGCCGGGACGTTGAGGTAGTAGTGGGGGTTGGCGGTCGCCATTTCCTGCACCAGGTTGGTGAGGTCGGTCGACATCATCAGTGGATTGCCGCGGTACAGCTGGGTCCACAGCATGATGCGGGATCCGGCAAAGCAAAACGGCAAAAAGTGAAACACGCGGTCGGGGGCCCCGCGCGAGCCAGTGATTGCATGTACACTGGAAGCTGTTTGCGGGATCATAAAGTCGACATTGCCACGGGTGAGGATCACACCCTTGGGGACGCCGCTGGTGCCCGATGTGTAGATGATGGTGACGGGGTCGTCCTCGCCTAGGGCGACCGCGGGCTCGTCGAGGGCCTCGCCGTCGAACAGGTCGCGCAGCAGGATGATCGGGCAGGCCTCGGGCCAGGCTGCTTTGATTGCATCTGCAAGCTCTTGGCTGGCGGCAATCAGCAGGCTCGGGGCGCAGTCGCGGGTCATCACCGCGAGCTCCTCGGGGTCTTGCCGGGCGTATAGTGGCACGACAATGCCTCCCTCGGCCAAAATCGCGAGGTCGGCTGCCGCCCAACGGGTGGAGTTGGGGGCAAATAGGGCGACGCGGTCACCCTTTTGGATGTTGTGCTCACGCAGGGTGGTGCGGGCGGCTGCCACCAAGTCCGAAACTTCGCGGGCGGTCGCGGGCTTGAGCGCTTCGCCGTGGACTTCGGTGAGCGCGGTCTGTTCGGCCCGGCGCGCGAGCTGGTCGAGGATGGTCTCGATAAAGTTCATCCGTGACGCTCCAAAATGTCAGACACGACCTTGGGCAGTGGCGGCAGGTGAGCCTGCCAGGTCCGCGGAAGGTCCTTGCGCGGGAATTCGGGATAGATCCGGCACAGCTCATCCATAAAGTGGATCCCCATGTTGCCCATGAGTTCGAGCTGGCGAGGGATGGCCTGGCCAATGGTGTGCTTGAGGGCCTCGCGGTCGCGGTAGAGCCGTTCCAAAATGACTTCTAAACGGCCGCCCAGGTCTGGGTCGTCGACCTCTAAAAACAGATCGGGGGTCTTGCGGTCGTTCATCAGGTTGCGAATGCGTTCGTCCATCGTCACGCCGGCGGAGGCGACCAGGCCGGGCATCGAGGTGACGATTGCGTGGAACCGGGAGCTGACCATCATCGAGCAATTGCGCAGGATGCTGACGAACTCGTACATGTCGTAGGTGTCGCTGATAAACAGCGGGGCACCGCCGTCGATCCGCTCGGCCAAGGCGGCGCAGGAGTGACGGTCGAGTTGCTCCGAGCCGCCGCAGATCACCATGACATCCGGGTGCCGCGACTTGAAGGCATTGACCGCGTCGGCCATGCCCTGGATGTAGTGGTCGTACTTGCGATCGGCCTCGTCGGAGGAATGATGAAAGTACACCGATTTGTAGTGCTCGTGCTTGAACTGGCCGCCGAGTTTCATGGCCACGGTTTTGGCGAGGTCGGGTGCGACTGGCCACCAAAACGGGTTGATCGGACACATCACCAGGATCTTCTTTTTGCCGTCCCAGCCGTGGTCACGCAGGATCTTGTGACCGACTTCGAGGGAGCCGGGGTCGAAGGTCCAGGCCGTGTCGGCCCCGCTGGTGGTGCGAATGCCCAAGTCGCCCAAAACCCCGCGGCTGGGCTCGTTGCGGCAAATTACCAGGGAGCGCTTGCAGTACTTGCGGACAAAGCGGCGCAGGCTCGGGGACATGTGTCCGGCCTCGGCTCCGTAGCCGACGGAGAGTTTGTTTTCGGCGGCGGCCATGCCCAGTGCGCCCGCCATGAAGCAGGTCAGTGCACTTGCAAACTTCGACTTGAACATCGAGCCTTCGCACGAGATCACGCCGTGGTGTTTGGGGCACTCCTCAAACAAAAACCGCGGGAACAGCTGCGGCATGAGGATTTGGTCGACGGTGCGGAAGTAGCCGGCCGAGAGCTTGGCGTCGCTTGTGCAGATCGTCAGCTGGACGATGTCGTCGCCAATGACGTGGCGAAACTGCCGGATCATTTCTTCGACGCGGACATCGGCCCCGGTGTTGCGGGTGCCGACGTAGCCGGCGAGCAGGAGCTTGAGCGACTTGCCGGGCTCCCACTTCTCTTGGTTGATGTCGAGGGCGTGGCGCACCGAGGTGGTTTCGATGAGCCCGCCAACGACTTTTTGCAGCGCGCGGTCGGGGTCGACCGTGTCCTTGAGGCGGTCGAAAATCCCCTTGCGTTTGCGTTTGCGGCTGCGGGGTTTGGGTGCGGTTTGTGGGGTGATAGCTGCCATCACGCGACCTTTTGCGGAGACACGGCCTCGGGCCAGGGCTTGTAGGGGTATTTGAACTTGCCCTCGGTGGCGAACCGGAACAGACCGTATGCATAGTCACCGAACACCGCGGGCTTTTTGCCCAAAGCCGTGGCGACACGGGTGTTGTCGAACACGGTGTTGTAAGTGAGGTAGGGGAGGAAGACTTTCATCAGCGAGGCCCCGTAGGCGACCGCCGATTTGCGAGGTGCTCGCATCAAACCTTCGACCAGCATGCCGAACGGACGCTCGAGCTTCGGGGCAAACTTGACGCGCTTGCCTAGGCCGGCCTGTTGCATGGCACCGACGATTTGCGCATAGGTCTGCGACCCCTCACCCGAGCTGAGGTTGTAGGCATCGTGCTCGGGCTTGTCCTGTTGGTGGATGTGGACGATGGCCTCGCCGACGTAGTTGGCCGGGACGATGTCCATTTTCCAGTGGGGGGAAAACGGCAGCACCGGCAACTTGGTGAGGGTGACAAACGCCCGCACCATGTCGAACTGGGTGGTCTCGGGAAACCGGCTGTCTCCGAGGACAGTCGCCGGGCGAAACACGGTGATCGGGACATCGGGCAACAGCTCGTGGACCATGTGCTCGCAAAACTTTTTGGTCCGCGCGTACGGGTCGTAGTCGCTGCGTTGCCAGTCGATGATGTTGTCCTCGCGAACGACTTCGTTTTGCCGGTGACCGGCCACAGCGACGGTCGAGATGTCGCTAAAGCGCCGTAAACCATGGTGGTCCTGGGCGTCGCGGGCCAACTTGAGCATCGACAATGTGCCGCGCAGGTTGACGTTGAAGCAGGCCTTGGCCGATTTGCGGTTGAGCGAGGCTGCCACGTGGATCACCGAAGTCATCGATTTGACGAGGCGGTCGCGGGACTCGGGGTCGAGGCCTAGGTCGGGCGAGGTGAGGTCGCCCAGGTAAATGTCGCAGCGGCTGCGGACGAGCTCGATGAACTGGGCGAAGTCCATGTGTAGCTGCAACGACTTCCACAGGCGTTGCTCGGCGTGGGCCGGATCCTTGGCGCGCACGAGTAGGGCCAAGCGTTCGCTGTGGTGTTGCAACAGGCCGGCCGCGACATACGAGCCGATGTAGCCGGTGGCACCGGTGAGAAAAACTGCCATGGGTCAGGCCTCCGCTGCCGGGCGAATCTCGGCCGGCGCTGGGGTTGGGGGCGGGAGTTTGAAGGGGTGGTCGGGTTGGTACTTTTCGGGGGTCTTGCCCTCAAACAGCGGAAAGCACCATTTGCGCAACCCGGGGACATGTACGTCGAGCCAGTAGTGGCGCCAGTCGATCGCGGTGGTGTCGAACACAAACGCGGCTTCTTCGATTTGATTGCGACGCAGGGCGGCGCACTCAAACACAAAGTAGTTGTCGTGGATAAACGGCAGGTACAGCGTCAGCAAGCGGTCGATGGTGTTGAGCTTGTCCTTGACGTCCTCGGCCTTGTCGGCCCATTTGTCGGTTTGCTCGCGCATGCCCTTGGGCCATTTACGCGGGACCTTGCGCATCAACTTGGTGACGCCCTTGGCGGCCTTGCGAATGTTCTCGACCGACAGCAGGTGCTCGGGCTCGCTGGGCACGGCGTCCCAGCGCGAGAGTAAAACCCGTTCCATCGTCGATTTGCCGCGCTCTCGCAGGTGCCGACGGTGGGCCAGGGCGACCAGGTCGCAGGCGCGGTCGATCGTCAGTTGGTTGATGTCCGAAGAGCCACATTGGTACACGGGCGAGGCGATGTCGAGCATCAACTCGGCGCCGGCAATGGTCATGCCGCGGCAGACGTAGTCGACCGGGATGATGTCAAACGGGTTGCCGTTGCGGACCGGGAGGTGGCGAAACCACGAACCTAGGAGGTAGCTCAGCGGGCCACAGGTGTTGAAGCCCTGGTTCCACCCCTGAAACGGGTAGTTCAGTGCAGATTCAACAATCGCCGGGCGGAGGACGGCAAACTTGAGTTTGTCGGCGCGCTTGATCAGCACCGACTCGGCCATCGACTTGGTAAACGTGTAGATGTTGGGCCAGCCGTATTTGTAGGAGCGGCGCTGGCCCTCTTTGATCATCGTGTCCTTGAGCGCGTCGCGTTGGGCCCGGCGCGTCATGGTGCGCATGAGCGTGGCGTTTTCGGGGTCGAGCTTGCGTTCGCGGATCTTTTTGAGCGCCTTTTTGCGGTGGCGCTCCATGTGCTTGGGACTTTGGTTTTTCTCGATGAGCTTGGCGATCGTCTGTTCGATGTCGTCGAGCTCGCGGTCGACTTCAAAGTCGCTGCCGTCGGGTGAGAAGTTGGGCAACAGGGTCTCGGCGATTGTGCCGTTGCGGGTGCCGGTGACGTAGCAGGTCGAGATGTGTAGGAGCTTGGCGTGGTCGCAACTTTCGAGAAAGTCGCCGACGTTGCGGGTACCGAGCACGTTGGTCAAGACCGCGTCGCGCAGGTCGGGATCGAAGTCGACCAGGCCCGCACAGTTGATGACGAGGTCGAGGTCCCGTTGTAGCCGCGGCAGCAGCTCGGGGTCGATGCCGAGGCCCGGGGTGCCGATGTCGCCCTCGACGACTTCGACCTTGCTGGCCAAAAACTCGCCGAGCTTGGGCCCGTATTTTTCGTGCAGGGGTTTGAAGGCCGGGGAGGTGGCGACCATTTTTTCAAACCGCTTGCGGGCGGGCATGCGGGCCTTGGGACGGATCAATACGTAGATTCGGCCCACTTCGGGGATGTGGTCGAGCATCATCACGAGCCAGACCTTGCCCAAAAACCCGGAGGCTCCGGTCACCAGGACATGGCGGTCTCGATAGGCCTGACGGATCGATATCTTGCTCACGCGGCGTCTCCTACGGTCAAATGCCTGCGGATAGTTGCAGGTGCATGTTTATTCGCGGTACTCGACGATCGGCCAGTCGGCTTCGCGGGCGCTTCGGCGCAGGGTGTAATCGGGATTGACGGCACACGGGTTGCCGACCGCCGATAGCATTAACAGGTCCGGGCCGTGGCCGCCGTAGGCGACGCTGCGACCGAGGTCGATGTCGTGCTGGTCGGCGTAGTCGCGGATCCAACGGCCGCTGCCGTGACCGCCGACCACAGGGTCGAGGAGCTTGCCTGTGGCCCGTCCGTCACGAAACTCGAGGCGGTTGCACACGAGGTCGTCAAAGATGCCCAGGCGCTCGCACAGGGGCTCCATGATGGAGGCCAGGTTGTCGGACAACAGGACGATGCGATGGCCCTGTTTGCGCGAGCGCTTGACCAACTCACGGCCCTGGTCGAGCACGGAGTCTTCGAGGATGTCGCGGGCGTACTCTTCGCTGAGTTCGGCGATTCGGTCCTCGGTCATGTTGCGAAACGCGAGGTTGGCGAGGCGGGTAGCGAGGGTGCGGTCGTTTTGTCCGAGCAACCCGTGGACGGGCGCGGTGAGGGCAACAAACCCAAGTCGCAGTGCGCGCTCGCCAAGGCGTTGAGCATTGCCCGCGAGGTAGGCAGAAGCGGCCATGACACCCCGACTGAGGATCACGCCCTCGGCACGGAAAAATGCGGCTGACTTACGTTCGGTCATGAAAGTTTCTCTCGGCCAAACCCGGGGCTGGCCGCGAGAACATCTCGGCATGCTCGCCCCACCGGGTCGGTGGCGGGGCCCTGAGTAGCACCAGCGGCAAAAGACAGAAACCCGCGAAACGATTTTCGCGGGGGCTAAGCGGTGCTTGCGGTTGCTCACTCACGTATTCGGCCCGCGGTCCGCCGTTGGCTTCGGCGTGGGAAATACTCCACGGGTTGCAAGCAATGGTCAGCAGCTGTGCTTGGTCGACGCTCGCCACCACGGCCCCGAGGTGACAAGGGCAGGGCTGAGCTAGGAGCCGTTGCGACAGCAAGACTCGCTTCAGATGGTGCGTCGGCGGTTGCCTACGAGAGACATCTCCACGGGCCGCAGTTGTGAGTAGAAGTCTCGGACCGTCGGCTCATGGGGACAGCTGCCGCGACGATGCCAGTCGCTTGGCTCCATTTGGGCGGTGGTCACATCCCTCGTGACTTTAGACGCATGTCGGGAGCTACCGCGGCAAGACCAGGCCTTGGTGGTCGAGGACCTTCCAAAACTCGGGCCACCGGGGAATCTCGCGGAGCGTCGGCAGGACTTCGTGGGCGTTGTGTGGGTACACCCGCCGGATGTACTGCACGGCTGCTTCCGCAGTCGGAGCGGACAGGTAGTGCGGTTCGCGGGGCGGGTACTCGTAGCGGAACTTCTTGTGATTGGCGTTCACGATTTGCGAGCTTGATCCCACAAAACTTCGTCCTCGCCAAGTACTGCACATGCCGCCCGCGAGATGACGAACATCAGGTCGCTGAGGCGGTTGAGGTAAATGATGGTTTCGCTGCGGACCGGAGAGCTGCGGTGCAAGCTCACGACGCGACGCTCGGCCCGTCGGCACACGGTGCGGGCGAGGTGTGCTGTGGTCGCCACAGGGCCGCCTCCGGGCAGGATAAAACTACGCAACGGCGGCAGCGGGTCGTTGAGCTTGTCGATGGTCTGCTCGAGGTTTTGGATGTCCGCCGCGGTGACCTTGAGCCTGGCCTTGCCGTCGACCGCACCGGGCTCGGACAGCTCGGCCCCGAGGTCAAAGAGCTCTTGTTGGACACGGGCGAGGCACGTGTCGATCACGGCGATAACTTCGAGTGCGCGCTGGTCTGCGGGCAAGCGTTGGATCTCGCAGCGGACCATGCCGACGGTCGCGTTGACTTCGTCGACCTGGCCATAGGCATCGACCCGTTCGCTGTCCTTGCCGGTGAAGTCCCCGCTGGCGAGCATGGTTTGACCGCCGTCGCCGGACTTCGTGTAGACTTTGTGAATATACACCATTGTTGAGACCTGACCGTGCCAAGGCCGGGCCCACCCGCGAGCAGCCGGTGGGCAACCGATGGCGCAGGAGCGGCTTAGCCGGCGTTTGTGTAGTGTTTGAGCGACTCTTCGAGACGCGGCAACACATCGGGAATGACCACGCTAAACACCATGCCCAGCGGCGTTTTGCTGCCGTCGATCAACATCGTCCAGCGGTGGCGGGCGTCGACTTCGACAACGAAAATAAACAGTCCGTTGTCGCCTTCGACGATGAATTTTTTGAGTGATTTGGCAGGTGAATCCTTCGAAGAAGCGAGGGCGTTTTGCAGCTGTTCACTCATACGGTTGAACAGCGCGCAGACACGGGGAGCCGAGTTGATCCCGGCGATCGACATTCCAGACGCTTTGCTGATGATGTCGACACCTAAAAGGCCCCCCAATAACGACTCGTCGATTTCTTCGAGGATGACCTTGACGGCCTTGAGATCCATCGCTGTGTCCTCCTTTTTTTTGGGGGGTGCTTCCTGCTGCGTTTGCCCGGTCTTCCGGCCCCTGCGTTCGTTTTCTCGGTCCTGCTCGTCCTTCATCCGCGCGCGGTCCATCAGCAGCGCGACGATTGAAGAATTTTTTACGGTTTGCGGACAGTCGGCCGGAAGTTGCGACGAGGACACGCTGCCCTCACGCCACTCCAAAATGACATCGACCGCATCGTCGCCGGTTTTGTCACCGGCGATCGCGTGGCGAAGGTTGCCGCTCTCAAAAAACATCGCTCCGGTGCCGTGCGGAGAATCGACGGAGAGCTTGATCGACATGCGCGACGTCTGGGCCAACTGCAAAATGTCCCAGAGTGCAAAGCCGCCGATCTGCGCAATCGTGGTCGCCATCAGCCCCCCGTCATCCTCATCGTCGCGGACACGTGTTCGCGGCCAGCATCACGGTTGGGCCGGGTCGATGCAAGACCCAGACTTTGAGCACTCCCACGGTCACCCCGGGAATTTACCTGACAACGGTAGGTCCCCCTGGATCGTCGATCCTGGAGGTCAGAACCCCGCCGATTTCGCAGGAGATGTGGCGTCCAGATTCGCATCCACGCTTGGAGAGCTCGCCAGAGGTCGCGGCTTTCGTCCGGGGACGGTATCACCACCCTGGAAAAAAAACCACGGAACTGTGGCCGCGCATACTCCGCAAGCACGCTGCAATTATGACGTTTCCTCGAGGATTTGTGGAGAAACGGACACGTTTTGAAATCACGGGATGAGCGGTCTTTGTCCGCGCAAAAAACCCCGTCTAAAACTGCGCCTCACAGGATTGCAACTGCTGTAATCAGCCATAAAAACGACGTTACAGTGAGTCCCAGTGCGAACCGCCGCGGCTCGAACCGGCGGCTGAGGTGGCCAGCTGCCTCTGCCAACCCCCAAACGCCAGCCAAAAAAACACTCGCCACGGCCATTTGCATGCCGACGAACCACGGTTGCGGGAGGCTGATCCCCCACACACAACAAACGCCGATGAACAGCAAAAGCGTGAGCGCCACGACTGTGGCGCAAGCCGCCTGGGGAAGACTTCGCCGGTACTTGGCTGCGATTGTTGCGTATCCCACGAATCCGGTGGCGAGCACGGCAACCGTGCCGGTCGGGCCGAGGGACGTCAGCGAACCGCCACCGAAGAACAAACTTGTGATGGCACACGTAAGCGGGAGGGCGAGGGCGACACGGACACCCAACCCCGGTGCACTTCTGAGCAGCAAGCCGGCACAGGCAAGTCCGGTCACGAGGGCGACTGGGTGTTGGAGGGCAAACCAACCGTGCGTTTGATGTGCCATCAACAAAAACACATCGAGTGATCCGGCCGTCCAGGCAGGGGCTAGGCACGACAGTGCAAACCCGAGCAGCAAGAGATCTCTGGGGCTGTCGCCGGATTGGCGATGGCCGAGTGCCAGGCAGCCGAGGCCGAGCAGGAGCCCGGCCGACGAAGTGATCCCCGGCCGCCATCCCCCGCGCCCGGCAGCGCACTGCATCGCGTCTTGGACAGTGAGCAGCGGTGGGGCCGATGAGCAGATGCCGACATCCCAGGGGACAAACAACAGGGCGGCGGCAACCAGGAGTGCAACCGTGGCCGCCCGTCTTCGCAGCTGTGCCGCCGCATCGGGACGGACGAGTAGCAGCACGCCGGCAAACACCGCGCACAGCATCAAGCCAAGTGCACATGCAATAAGTTCCTGTAGCCAGCCCTCGCGACTTGTGAACGTGACCCCGACCCGCACCTCGTCGGCGCCAGCTTGCAACACGAGGGCCGATTGACCGTTGTGAAATGTTCCCGTCGGGCCCTGATGATCACGCTTGGCAAAGTTGCTGGCAAACGCTTGGAGGTGGAGCTCGCGCGTCGCCCCGGCCGGGATTTCGCGGGGGAGTTGTTTGTCGGTGATGGCAAACGAGCCCCAATCGCGGGTTTGGGTGTCGAGCCGAAACTGCGACACGGCAATGGCAGTGTCGCTTTGATTGGTCAGTGCAATCACCCCGCGCGGACGCGACGGACCGAGCATCAGCGTGGCCGGTGCGGCCGTCACTCCCGGCGCGGGTGCGGGGGGCAGGCCACAGCCCATCAGGATTGCCAAACAACATGTAACAGCAATAAGTTTGCGGTTCATGGGGCTTCGCTGTCGGGGCGGTGGCACACAACGATCGTGAACGCGAGGCCGATGCCAACGGCCGTCAACCAGCTTGGTGCAGCCGGCGAGCAGGCGAGTAAACCCAGGCACACAAACGCCGTGGCTGCGGTCGCCCGCTGGCCAGCGGCTCGCAATTGTTGTGCATACATTTTACGCAGGCGCGGGGCAGCGCCCATCCGGACGAGTTTGTTTGCCGGTGCGGGCATACGTCTCGCTCGACATACCCCAGGCGATCATCGTTGACCACCACCTAGGGGAGCCGGACACAAGGGACGTGTCGAGCAAGCACCCGAACACGTCGCAAGTCGCTAGGAGATGCCCTGCATGGCCATCTCGAACACCTCGATGTCGTTGGTGTCCTTGGCCATCAAAAACACCTTGAGGGGTAGGTCGCCGCGGTACGACTTGAACTCGCTGTGGATCGCTCGGGCGGCTTCTTCAGCCGGGATGCCATCGTCGAAGGCGCCCATCAGCGGGATTGCGAGGGACTTGAAGCCCTTGGCTTTGCTGGCGACGATTACCGCGGAGGTGGCCCGAAGTACATCCTCGACCTGGACCCGCCCGCCGGGGGTTTCGGTGTTCGGTACATGGATGAGGTGTTTGGCCTTGAGCCGGCCACCCTCGGTAACGAACGCCGCCCCGATGGCTAAAGGTGTATGTCCACGGAGTCGTTGCTCGACGACGGGCCCGGCGAGTTGCTTGAGACGGCTCGCCGGAAAGTGCGACATGATCCCCTGCGAGTTGGTCGGGCAGACAAACGCATCGACCTCGATCTGGTCCCAGGGGAGCGTGGAAATTTGGATTTCGATGGAATCGTGGGAGTCGGCTGCCACGTCAGACCTTAAGCATGGAGTCGAGCTCCTCGGCAACCTGCGACTCTGGCGCATGGCGTGCTGTGCTCAGCTCGCGGATGACGAGGTTGCGAGCTGTGTTCAGCATCTGGCGCTCGCCATGGGACAGGTTTTTTGTGGTCTTGAGCAGCGACAGGTCGCGGTAGACCTCACCGACTTCGTACAGCGAACCGGTGCGGATCTTCTCCATGAACCCGCGGTAACGGCGATTCCAGGTTTGCCGGTCGTTGGGCACACGGTGGTCGCGGAGCAACTCGTACAGCTCATCGATGGCGCTGTCGTCGGCGAGTTTGCGCATCCCGTTTTGGTGGGCTTTGGCGACCGGCACAATGATTTTCAGCCCAGTCTCAACGACGTGGAGGTGGTAAAACTGGATCTCATCGCCACCAAACTTTTTGGTCTCTAAGGCGACGACATCGGCGACACCGTGGGTCGGGTAAACAGCTTTATCTCCAACGTGAAACTGGGGCGTTTTCATGGGCGAATCTCCAACGAGCGCGCGTGATTGTGCATCGAATGGGCCGGCAGGTGCAACTGCGCGCGCGAACAGAACAGTGAAGTAGTTCTCTCGCCGAGTTGTGGCAGTATGGCCCAGAGCGAAAAAACTGCGCCGTTTGCGGGAATTTTGCAGAACAACCTGCAGAACCATGCAAACGACGTTTGGCCTGTAATAGCAGGATAACGCCACCTTTCAAGCGAACATCCGTTCGAGAATGCTCACATGGGCTATCGGTCCTTTTCTATTGCAGGCCCGAGAACCGCCATCCGGCGGGCGTTTGTTCGAGCGTAAGCGCGCGTCCAGGCTCGTACCGCAAACTCGCCCGACGCATGTCCTTGCTGTACTCAATCGCGTCAGGCTGGCTCAAGCGCTCCTCAATCAGCTCAAGTCGCGCCTCCCAGTTGTCGGCCATGGCCTCGTGGAGGTCGTCGGTCAGCAAAAAGTTGAGGTTGCCGAAGTCGGCAGTTCGGATCGCCGCGACGAATGCGCGGATCGCTTGAGCCGGGGTCGATGTGGAGGGAATGCTCGGGAGTCCTGCGGCGATCACGTAGTTACCGCCGACATCGACCCAGGTGAGCATGTCGCGCTTGTGGTGTGTGGTCACGCCCCCGCGAATGGGCTTTTGGTGTGGCGGGTCGAGTTGGTTCAGTGCCTTGCGCGAAGTCTCACGTTCTTTTTTTAGAGATCGCCACCGTTTACGAAACGCTTCGGGGCTGATCTTTGCCTGAACACCCGGACTCAACAGGGCATAGGCGGCATCGGGATCATCGCGTTCGAGGGCCTGGGCATAGCGCCGGCGCAGGTCCTCGGGGCTGCGGGCAGCTGTCGATGCACATGCACCAACCGTGAGCGCGACCAGGACCGCCGAGACAATCGTCGCCGCCGACCACCGATTGCGGCAAGACGTTCGCGCGAACTCAGATGCGCCGCGGGTCGTAGGTCGACAGATATTCTGCACGGGACGCCGGACATCATTCATCACCGACCGGCTGCGGGCAACCTCGATCGCCATAGTATTTCGGGTCGACTGCGCCCACGGTTGTTTATGCTCAGGCCGCCGGCCCATCGCGTTTTGTCAGCGTGGTATCGAGACAGAACTCCTCGCGGGTTTGCGGGTAGTCGATGTTGTAGTGCAGGCCCCGGGTTTCGTGGCGGCGACTGGCACACTCGATAATCAGGTGCCCCGTGAGCGAGATGTTGCGCAATTCCAGGACATCCCGGGTGACGCGAAAGCGCCAGTAATACTCGAGGATTTCCTCGCGGATAAGCTTGATCCGACGGCTGGCCCGCTCTAGACGTTTGTTGGAGCGGACAATCCCGACAAAGTTCCACATCAGTGCCCGCACTTCTTCCCAGTTGGCACTGACCATCACGGCCTCGTCCGAATGGACAGCAGCACCTTCGTTCCATGCGGTGACCTTGTTTGGGGGCCCGCGGCCGAAGTCGTCGCAGACCTTGGCAGCGCCCGCGGCCAGCACCACGGCTTCGAGCAGGCTGTTGGAGGCGAGCCGGCAGGCGCCGTGGAGCCCACTCATGGCAACTTCGCCGATGGCCATGAGCCCTGGGATATCTGTGCGGCCGTGTTGATCGACGACCACGCCACCGCACATATAGTGGGCGGCCGGCACCACCGGGATGTGGTCGCGCCGCATGTCGATCCCGAGCGTGTGACAGCGGGCGTGGATACCCGGGAACCGCTGCAACAAAAACTCGCCGTCGAGGTGGGTCATGTCGAGGTACACACAGCGCTCGCCCGAACGCTTGAGCTCGGCATCGATTTCGCGGGCCACGACATCGCGCGGCGCGAGGCTTCCCATCGGGTGCCGCCCGGCCATGAGGTCGCTGCCGTCGCGTCGCCGCAAAATGCCACCCTCGCCACGCAGGGCCTCCGATATCAAAAACGTATTGGCATCGGGATGGTGCAGGCAGGTGGGGTGAAACTGCATGAACTCGAGGTTGGCCACGGTCGCGCCAATGCGATAGGCCATGGCCACACCGTCGCTGGTCGCAACCTCGGGGTTACTGGTGTAGCGGTAGACCCGGCCCGCACCCCCGGTGGCCAACACGGTGATCGGCGCGACGAAAGCTTCGACGCTGTCACTTGCAATATTGAGTGCGTATACACCAAAGCAGCCGCGGGTCCCGTCGACCTTGGTCCAGCTCAATAGGTCGATCACCATGTGGTGCTCGAGCAGCGTGATGTTGGGGTGGTTGCGGGCCGCCGTCACCAACGCACGCTCGACCTCGGCCCCGGTCATGTCGCGGTGATGGACCACGCGTCGCCGTGAATGACCGCCCTCGCGGCCGAGTTCAAACGGCGCGTTTTCCCGGTTACCGACCTTGTCAAACCGGACCCCGTAGCGATCGGCTAAGCGGCGGACCAGCCCCGGACCCTCGGCCACCGCAACTTCGACCATCGGCCGGTGGCACAACCCAGCACCGACAGCCAGCGTGTCTTCGAGGTGCTGCGCGAGCGAATCGTCGTCGGCAAACACCGCCGAAATACCGCCCTGGGCGCGTTGGGTGTTCGATGACTCACCGCGGTGTTTGGTGAGTATGCAAACCGGACCGCGGTCGGCGACTTCGAGGGCGAAATATAGGCCGGCGAGTCCCGAACCTAAAACGAGGTAGTGGCAGCGATGAACAGGCGTCTGCGCGGGCATGGATAATGCCAGCGTATCAGCCATCACCCGTCTCGCCGTCGAATATTTTACGTGCGGTTTTTCTCGTACAGCAGCGGTTGCAAATGCACCGTTGTCCTCGTGTCACGACCGGGCAGGGAGTTGAAAGTCGCGTCCGGCAAGCCTTGCAGACGAGTCCGATTGTCGCGGCTTGGCTGCGATGTCGCCGAGCAGGTCAAGGGTCGCGGCCGTCGGTGGTCTCGAGCCGTTGTGTACTCAGCTGTCGAGGACTGTCGGTCGAAGACCGTCGGGCGGGCCGTGGTAGGCGGCGGTCAAGGAAGGGGCCATCTGGGCTCACGTCGAGGCAGTGTCGGGAGCCGTTGTTTGGCACGACGTGGCAGGGTGTCGAGTCCGATCGTCCAGGTACGGCGGTCGACCCAGGCTCGGCGCTATCACCATCCGATTGTTTCGAAGTGGCAGGAGCACCCGGTCGAGGAACCGCTATCGCGGCGGTCTGGCTCGGTTGCGCCTCGTCTAGTTACCACTCGCGCCGTCGGAGTCTCCATCACGGTTGGCGATGTCGCGGGGTGTCACCGCCGGCCCGTAGATCCGCTGGGCCTCGCGCTCATATGCGTAGTAGCGCCGAAGCACTGCTTTGACGTAACGGCGGACTCCCGGGTAGGGGGGCACGCCCCCGTATTTGCGTACCGCCCCGGCACCGGCGAAGTACCCGGCACACACCAGCACCATGTCCCCGTGAAACATGTTGGCCAACAGGCGTAAATACTTGCTGCCACCGTAGATATTTTGGCGTGGGTCAAAGGCATCCTTGACCCCCAAAAACCGGGCCGTGGCCGGCATCAGCTGCATCAGACCCATGGCACCCGCCCGGCTCACGGCCCGCGGGTTGTAGCGACTTTCGGTGTGGATGACCGCCCGAATAAACGGCTCGGGCAACTGATAGCGCAGGGCCGCATCGGCGATCCATTTGTCGTAGCGCGTGCGGTCGGCGACATCGTCGATGCTCGCGGTCGGCGACGCCTCGTGGGTGTCGGCGCGCAGTCGGCCCTCGGGTGCGGGAGCGGGGGCTACATCATCGGCGACGACATGGACAATGCCATCGGCATCGACACTGTGGCGGTAGGTCGGCTGTCTCGGCTTTGCCTGACTTTCGGGCACGCAGGTCACCAGTGCCAGACCAAACACAAAGCGGCGAAGCGGCATACGGCCGAGCCGAAAACCTGTGTCCGCGGCGAGCATTGGGTTTGAGTGTACCGCGCCCGCAGCCAAAAGACCGCGCGCTACTTGCCGCTGGTATCGGCCTTGGCCGACAGCGCATTGCCAAAATCAAGCGTGTAGGTCACCGCGCTCAAGACCGAGAGGAAGGCCGAAATCCCCAGCAGGATAAGCCCCACCAAATGGAAGTTGAGGGTCTCGGTAAAGCCCGGCATGCGGTAGGTGTAGTGCACCAGCAAAAAGCAGATGCCGATCAGTTGAAAGCCGGTTTTGGCCTTGCCACCAACTCCCGCCGCCATCACCACGCCCTCGCTGGCCGCGACCAACCGCAGCCCTGAGATGTAGAACTCGCGGGCGAGGAGGATCACTGCCAGCCATGCGGGCACCCGGCCGTCGGCGACCAGGTACAACAGCAGCGACATCACCATGATCTTGTCGGCGAGCGGGTCCATGAACTTGCCGAACACGGTCACCAACTTTTGGCGCCGGGCCAGCCAGCCGTCGACGATGTCGAGTGCCGAGACGAGCATGAAGGTGATCATCCCGAGGACGCACAAAAACGGGTCCGCACGATCGACTAAAAACAGGACCGGGGGAATCAACAGCACCCGGCTGATGGTGATCATGTTGGGGAGGTTCAAGACCTCGCGCTTGAGACGTTCGTAGCGAGTGGTCACCCGCACCTCCACCGACGTCTCGCGTTTGTGTCACCCGTTGTGTTCATGATGTTGTCGGCGATCCGGCGCAGACTAACGAAATCCTGCGCAAAACCCCAGCCCCGATGGGCAGTGTGTGAGTCGTCCCATTGTCGCGATTTGGTTTATGCCGCTGGTGTCGGTCACAACCGTTCCACAAGCCGGAGTTTTTTCACGAACAGCCCGTGGTCGCTAGATCTTTGTGCGCCAAAGGCCCGAATTCCGTGTATGGCCAAGCGCCCCTCCCGAACCTGTCTAGCGGGTCGGTCGCAATGCCGATTCTGGCCCACGGGAATTGGGCCCGTGGGGTGCACCGAGGTCAAAAGTCATCGCGCATTGGTGTTGGTCGGTTGGCATCGTTGTGTGGCGTGGACGGCCCAGGTGCGTCTCCAGATGCGTCACGGCAAGTATTGACCGTGTCGTCCGTGGGACGAACTCGGAGCACTGCTTAAACTAAAAATGTGCAACAGCAATGGTTGCACATTCATCGAGTTGCGGCTCGCGGGACTATTTCGCGAGTCGGGCGAGCTCGGTTAGGACTTCGCCGGTTGGGCCTCAGGCTGGGTTTCGGCGGGTTTGGCCTCGGGCGGCTCGGCGTGCAAAATGAGGTACGGAATCAGCAACCCGACGCCAATCACCAGGGCCGCGTCGGCGATGTTGAAGGTTGGCCACGCCTTGCCCGGGAGGTAGTAGACGAGGATGAAGTCGACCACCCCGTGCTTTTCGTAGATCATCCGGAAAAACCGGTCGTGGAGGTTACCCAGCGCACCTCCGATGATCATGCCGATGGCTAAAAACCCGTAGAGCCGGTCGGTCGGGAGCTTGCGGACCCAGTTGATCATGTAGGCGACGGTTGCCAGGGTGATCGCGATGAACATCGGGCGGGCGTAGGCCGAGCTGTTGAGAAACCCGAAGGCAGCCCCGGTGTTGAAGCTGAAGTCCAGGTACAAGAAGTCGGCGATCACCTCGACGCTCTTGCCTGTCTTGCGGATCCCGTTCCACACCCAGGCCTTCGACCACAGGTCTAGGACCAGGGAAATGACGGCCGACAGGGTGACAGCGAGAATTGGAACGGTACGCCCGCGGGGCGTTTTCGAGGGCGGGTTTGCAGGCGTATCGGTCATCGTTCGAAGCTCGCGCAGTGTAGCGCAGCGGACCTTTCCAGCAAGTCCACAGCTATCGCGCGCCTCGAGCCTCCTCACAGCTCCGGGATTCGCGCGGATGCGGGCTACGGGCGGGTTGGTTTACGGGCTGTCCGCTTGTCCTCGGCGACGCCACAGGGCCCAGCTACCAAGCCCGATCAACGCCAGCCCAATCGCCTGCGAGGTCGACAACAACACCGGTTGGCTCGCCGGCAGGTTGAACATGTCCATCAGCCCTGGCCACTCAAACGTCACTAGGTAACCGCGCGACTGATCGCCGCGAAAGACCTCGGTGACCATGCGCACAACTCCATAGCCGACTGCCCAACGTGCGGCTTGGGTCCACGGTTGCTCGAGCCCCCGGCGAAGTCGCAGGGTCAGCAGGCCGATAAACAGGCAAAGCAGTGCCGACGACTCAAACAGTTGGACCGGGTGTAGGCCCACGGTGGTGTCGCCGGCGTGGGCCACCATGCCCTCGGCATAGGCGACCGAGCCCTTCGGGAAGTGGGCCGCCAGACCGGTGGGTTCGACCACTGGCGAGCCATAGCAACACCCGGCAAACCAGCAGCCCAGGCGGCCGATCGCGTGGGAAAATGCCATCCAGGTTGCCAGGAGGTCACATATCTCCCCCAGAGGTCGCCGATAACGCCGGGCCAGCCAGATAAACCCGACGAACACGCCGAGCACCGATCCGTAAAAGATAAAGCCCTCGTTGATATCGAGCAGGCGCGCCGGGTCGGACAGGAAAAATGTCGGCCGCGTGACGATATCGACCAGTCGCCCGCCAACCCAGCAGCCGGCCACCAGCACAATGTAAAAGTCGAGCAGCATCAGCCACTCGATGCCGCGCCTGCGCATATCCCAATAAAGCCCAGGTCCGATGATCAGCCCGGCGATCAGGATCAGCATGCCGTAGCTGTTGTAGGTCCCCAAGCCCGGGAGCTCGAACAGGATCGGGTGCACGCCCACAGTGTAGCGGTTTCAGCCCGGGAGTGCGATGGCCCTTGGCGGCAGTCGATGTCCCGGCTGCGCGGCGATGGCAGGATTATATGGATATACAATTTTCTAGTTTTTGAATATGCAAATAGATAAATGCGTGCAGCACGGTGCACACAAGCAAGTTGCAACGCACCTGTCCCCACAGCAAGATTTACGCGGACCCGGCGCCTAAGCGTTATCTGACAACTGGCAAGGTTTCACCGATGTGACGTTTCCCAATTGCGGAAATATGACTCTGATTACGTCTAATCCGGCGAATTGGCAGGTTTAGATGGCGTCGACAACCGGCCCCCGCGAATTTCCGTGCGGCTTTTTTTGCACATCAAAATTTATTCACGGCTCGCCCCTTGCCAGCCATGCGACGGTGATTAAATCCCATGCCACGCCATGGACACCGCAATCACGTCCTCACTCACCCGTGCCCTTCCTGCCCCGCTCACCGGTGCTCTCACCAGCGAGCTGGACATGCAAACATTCCAAAGTGAATTAGAGGACATCGCCATTGAAAGCCTGCAAGCGTTGCGCGCGGGCATCGAACTTCCCGATGCCGCCCGTGACTTCGAGCAGTTCCCCGCCCTAGCGACCTTCCATCAGGGTCTGCGCGACGCGCTATTTGTCGAACTTCCCCGCGAGTTTGAGCCGATCGCCCAGGCGCTGCGTGGCGACGGTCAGGTGCCCAGCGGGATGCAAAACCTCCAGGAGCAGCTCGTCGACATGGCCCAGCAGCTCGACGTTGGCGGCGATGAGCGGTTGGCACTTCAGTCGTCCCTGGCTGAGCTTTTGGTGTTCGAGTCTGTGCGTCTACAACTTTTGATCGTTGCCCTCGGGAGCGAGTCCTATGAGATGGTCGGTGGTGAAGAAGAAGACGTCGACCGCATCGCCTGGCAGGAAGTTCAGGCCCTGCTCGGCGCGATCGATCCCCACGATCCGACCCTGCGCCCCGTGCATGTGATGTTTGCATCGGCAAATATCTCGCTGCATCGCGATGCCGCCGCCCGGGCCGAAGCCCTGCGCTACACCGGCGACGACTTCCGTGAAGAGTTGGCCATGCAAGGTCGTCTCAAGGCCGCGCTTCGACGCCTGCGCCTGCCCGAGTCGGTGCTCCTTGAAAACGCCCTCGCCAACCTTTTGGGTACCCCGCGCAAGGAATTGATGGAGTTGCAAGCCGAGCGTCCCGTCGCCCTCGCCGGACTCTCGCGGCAGGCCATGGACCAACGTGTGTCCCGCGGCCGTCGTGCCCTCGGTCGGGGTCAACACTCGTGGCCCACCCGTCGCCGGCCGGCGATCTTCGACCTGCTGCGGCCCAACCCGCCCACCGATTCCTAACCACTTCCCCGTTTCATCGTCCCCTATCGTCCGTTCCCTGTATCATCCGTTCCGTATTGCTATCGTCCGTTCTATCCTCCATGTAAGCAGCTGATGCTCCACGCCCACGACCGTTTGCCCGCGGTCGTGGGTGATTTTTTTAATCGACCCGTCGCGTCGGGGAGTCGTTGCCACACCACGTTTCGCTACGTGCCGGAGATGATGGGTTGCGACCACGCGCGAAGTCACCGGGAGCCACGCCCACGACCCTGTTGAGCTCGCCTGTTTCAACATGGAGGTCCCCGCAGCTCCCGAGTCCGCATGAGCGATGTGCACCCGCGAGAGATGACCTGGTTCCACCTTTAGCGACCACGTGCTGGAGATGATGGGTTTCGACCACGCGCGAAGTCGGTGCCACGCCCACCCTGTTGAGCAGATCGCCTGTCTCAATGTGCAAGTGACATCGTAGCTATCCGCGGCGGTCCGCATGCTCGACGTGCACCTGCCTGGGTTTGACTGATTGCTATCTCGCGAATGTTTTCCCTGCGGTCGATGATTCGTCGCCAGCCACCGCAGGGGAGAAGATTATTCGTCGCCCACGTGGTGCATGGGATAGGCGAGTTCGACCCCGAGCCAGTCCTTCATGCGCCGGTTGTCGACCCGTTTGCCGGTGGTTGGGGCCTCGGGTTGTTCCCATTGCGGGGGCGGATCTCCGCGGTGCTTTGCCGCGAGTGCATACATCTCGCGACGGCTGCGGTGGTCATCTGCACATACATTGATTGCGCCGCTGCGGGTAGCCGGTATGGCCAACGCGGCACACACACAGGTTGTCGCGTCGTCGACATGGATCAGGTTGGTCGCCTGCGCGCCGTTGCCCGCCAGTGGGTTTCCCGATGTACGTCCCGACGTACGGTAGATCCGGCCGATCCCGCGCCCAGGCCCGTAGAGACCTCCGAGTCGCAAAATCAGGTAGGGGACCCCGGCCGCCGCACACAAGCGTGCAACCTGTTGTTCGGCCTCGCGTTGGACCCTCCCGCGCTCCGAAGATGGCCCTTCGGGCTCGTCGTCGCCGACCAGACCGTTGCGCCCGGGCAGGGCTGAGGTAGAACTTGTATAGACAACTCGGGAAAGGGTCGAGACCGACAGCGCGACCTCTAGCAGCCGCCGGACACCGTCGATGTAGACCCCCGTACGCGACTGCACACGCCCGGTCGACACACACACCACAAGCTTGTCGATCCCGCGGGTGACTTCGCCGATCCGAGACTCGGTGTCTGTACAAATATTGAGCGTGTCTAGTTGGACATGCTCGGGTTGGTGCGGGGGAGCAGTCCACACGCCTGTTCGGGTGGTTGCGACCACGGGGGCCTCAAGCGCGCAGGCGACCCGTCGCCCCAAAAACCCCGCCCCGACGATCACGGTCGTCGAGGCGTCTTGATTGTGTGCGGGACTGTGCGAGTTTTCCGGCATCAGACCAGACTGGCCCAAGTTAGCCAAACGTCACACCGCCGCCGATCATAAACAGCAGCCGGCCGTAGACTCCACGCCCGTAGTACCAATCGAAGTTGTAGCGGCCGAAGTTGACGTCGAAGTTGGGGAAGTTGACCCACACCAGCCAGCGGTCGTCGAGCATGAGTTTGGCCGACACGCCGACTTGCAGGTCGAGTGTGTGGCCGTAGTAGCGAAACCGGTCGTAGTAGGTGTAGAGGTGGTAGCCCAGCGAGACCGCGGGCGACACGTAAAACCCGAGATTTTTGACGATCTGGATGTCGTAGACAAACTTGGGTGCGAGGATCAGGCCGTAGCCGCGGTACGAATAAAACTCGTGCTCAAACAAAATGCCCATGGCCGGGCCCTTTGCCTGGCCCATAAAGTGGCCGCCAAACTCACCGGTGACGCGAAAGCCCCCGAGGTAGCCAAATCCGTAGGGGCCGACGTAGCCCGGGCCGTAGTAGCCACGTCCCAGGGCAGTCGAGCCACCAAAGCCGGTGAGGAAGTACAGCGGACGGGTGCCCGGACGGAGTACCCGTGGGATTTTTGCCTCGGCCTCCTGACTGATAGTGTATGAACCTACAACTGTCGCGAGGCCGGTGAGAACTTTGAGCGCCGTGCTGGCACCTCGGCGACGACGACGGGAGCGGGGAGAGCGATCTTTGCGGTGGCGGTTCATGGTCCTCCTCGTACTTGTGTACGTACCCAACCCTATCTCGAAACAGCCCACCAACGCCAGATTTGTCGAACTAGATCAATCAGTTGACGCGGGGTGATCTGGGCCACATCCGGGGCGGAGGCCGGGTCGTTTTGGCGGCTGAACTTCGCGACAGATTTTGGGGGTGGCATCCCCCTCCTCGCCGACCTGTGTCAGCGGTCATCACCCACAAACGAGTTAATCGCGCGAGCTGTCTCGAAACGCAGACATGGCAGCGTCGGCGTCGTATTGGTGACGAAATCCGGTCGCCGCGACGAACGCTCGGCCGTCGACAACCACCGGATGACACAGATGCGAAGCAGCTCCACGGGGGAGTTTAGACATGCCGAAACGGCCATTGACACGGTGAAACAGGCCGGCTGGAATCGGTACGGCGACACGCCCGGTGGCCCGGCACAACGTCGACAACGGGACCGGTGGCGGCCCGCAAACATTGAACACACCCCGGACGTTGTGCTCGATTGCCGCGACGACAGCATCGGCGGCATCGAAGTCGTGCAGAAAATGAAACAGGGGGTCAAAGCCCATCAACATGGGGACCCGCGGGCCACGAAGGAAGTTGGCAAGTGTACTGGTTTGGACGGGCCCGAGTGTATAGACCAGCCGCAGCACAGCCGTTCCAAGTGCGGGAAAACGCCACAGCGCCGTGCCTGCATATAAATCTGCGGCCACGAGATCTGCGAGCTCCGGAAATGTTGTCACCGCCAGCGGCGGTTCGTCCTCGGTGCGAAAAAGTGGAGCATCGGGAGCCGCCCCGTAGATGGTGTGGCGGCCGATAAACACCGACTGCGAGACCCCGTGGGCGTGGCACAGCTCAAAGATGGTGCGGGTACCGTGGAGGTTGATGCGAAGGCGTTCCTGGCGGGACGCCGAATAGTGGGTCGTGGTCGCCATGTGGACCACAACCTCGGGTTTGCGCGTGCGAAATACATCGGCGGCCGGGCGCTTGCGAATGTCGGCCTGGTACACGTGGATGCCCTTGGGCAGGGTGGGGCACGGACGGCGGTCGATGCCAAACACCTCGTGCCCGCGTTCGAACAACCGCGTCGCAATTAACTGTGCATGTGCACCAGAAATGCCGGTGATCAGCACACGTTTGCTCGTGGCCGAGGGCTCACTCATGCCGCACCTTCTCCCCGAAGCTTGAGGCCCTTAATAATCAGTTGGTTGACGGCCGACTTGACCTCCTGGACATAGCCCTCGATCACGCTATCGGCCTCGTCGCCGGTACCCTCAAACCGCATGGGCGCACCGTAGTGAATTTCGCAACGCAGGGGCAACGGCACGGGAAGGAGGTAGGGGGTCACCGGCCAATAGGGCGCGCCCGTCAACTTGGCTAGCGCCTTGGCATGAAAGATTGTCGGGACCACTTCCTCGCCGCCGACAAACGCAAACGGGACGATCGGGGCCTGGGTTTTGAGGGCGATCCGCATAAATCCGGTGCCAAACCGGACCAGGTTGTATCGCTGTGTATACAACTTGCCGGTGCCACGGGCTCCCTCGGGAAACACCATCAACAGGCGGCCGTCCTCGAGCATACGAATCGCATTTTCGGGGAGCCCCGGGAGTTGGCCGACCCGCGAAAACCAGCTCGAGACAAATGGCCAGCGCTGGGCGAATTTTTCGACCATGCCATGGGCGTGCCGCGGTGGTTCCCGGGCAAAAAACAGCGAGGCCAACACCATGCCCGCGTCGACCGGAATGCCACCCGAGTGATTGCCGATCAACATGGCTGAGCCCTGGTCGGGCACGTGGTGGATATCGAACGCCCGGATCCGAAAATATTGGTGATACATCCATCCCAACAGGCTGTAAAACACCCTCAGGTGTGCCCTAGAGATGCCGTAGGGGTCGGTGCCGTGGCGGCCAAAGTCGAGCCCTAGGCGATCGAGCCGGGCATCGACCGCCGCAGTCATGCGGTTGGGAAGTGCCCGCAAAAGCACATGCGGATCCATCGTCGGCAGGCTACCACGGTCGGCAGTAGGCGTGGGGGGTCGATTGGGTTCGACGGTTTGTGACCTAAGCGTAGGCAGATAGACCACGTATCCTGGGGATTTGTCTCCGCTGTGGCATGCGTGCCCACGAGCATGCCGGCCGAGTTTGCGCACCGAGGTATGCTGTCTGCCGGGCGATTTTAGATGTTGATACAAGTAGTGCGCCGCACGTGCACCCGTGCGATCGTTGCGGCGGAAACTACTTGTCACCCGCTGCTCCAAAATTTACCCGGCCCCGACGGGGGGTGGCTAGTTTCGCGGCGGTCTTGTCTCGGCCGATGGAGTTTTAGAACTGCCAAAATCGAGCCCGTGGGCACGGGCGAGAGTTGGCCGAGAATACCGAGGCAAATGCTCGTGTAAACTAAGTGTTGGTACAACTAGCTTGCCGCAAGGCTCATAGCGTGCGGGCTCAGTGCCGGCGTGAATTTGGGTTTTTGCGAGCATGCAACGGCTCTGAGCCGTTGCTGGGTTACTCCAGTGGATCGGTACACACCGGGTAGACGATCACATCGTGACCGATCCCGCCATGGCTCTCGCGCATGTTGCCGTTGACGTAAAATAGCGGGTCCTGGTCCCAGCCGTAGCCGGGCAGCGCCCCGATATTGATCCGCGGGTCGATGCCGTTGTCGTCGGCGATATAGTGGTCTGGGTTGGAGCAGCCAAAGCCGCCCTTTTCCAGGGTTTTGGTGATTTCGTAGTGGGTTGCGGTGCTCAGCGGGTTTTGGGTTTTGAGCCGGCAAAAGATGTCGGCGTCTTCCTGGGTGCAGTACCAGTCCCCGCCCCACGAGCAGACGTTGCGGCAGTGGAGCTGCGGGACATTGGAAAAGTCGTATGTACATGTAATCGGGTCACACTCGACAAAGTCGAGGCCCGGATCGCCCTCGCAGTTTTCGCCGAGGTGGGTTTGGATAATCCCGTCGCCGCAGGCCGGCATGACCTCGAGGCAGTCGGGGCTACAGCCGTTGTACTCCCCATCATTGACACCGTCGTCGCAGGCCTCATAGCCCTCCCACACATAATTGTCCCCGCACGAGGCGGCCTTGCAGTTGCCTAGGCAGGCGTCGGAGTTGAGGGTGTTGGCATCGTCGCACTCCTCGATGCCCTCGAGCACGTAACCGTCGCCACAGACGTTGTGCGAGCAGTCGTTTTTACAGTGGTCGTGGGGGTCGTCGTTGCTGTCGTCACACTCCTCTTTGCCCTCGCGGATAAAACCATCGCCGCAGACGTTGATGATGCACGAGTTCAGACAGCGGTCGTTATTCGAGTCATTACCATCGTCGCATTCCTCGCCCAGATCGATCACGCCGTTGCCGCACAGCTTCTCCTCCTCGCCGCCGGACGAACTCATCGCCTCCGTCGTCATCCCGCTGTCGGTGTCGTCTGTCGTGCCAACAACCGTCGTGTACTCCCCGCCCGTATCAAACGTCAGCATCGTGTTGGTGGTTGGTGCACAGCCGCTGAGCACCAACGCAAGGACGAGGCAAAAGGGCTTGGAGCCATACATGTGCGTACAATAATCAAAACCGACGCCAGCGACTACAATCGAGCTCGCGGCGGGTATTCTCTGGTCATCGACTGCAAACCATGTGGTTATCCATACATAAATTTCAAGATGTCGTTCGACAAAGCGGACATAACCTGCGCAGCTCTAAGCTCGCTAGATGTTCAGTGTGGAGCTGCAAAAGATGTTGTTTGTACAAGATTGGTACACGTGGCCGCACGGGCGGCGAGGGGAATGGGGGGTGCCCGTGTGACGGCTTGCGATGTTTGTTCAGGCGAGCCAGGCAAAACTTGCAGCCGCGCGACAGCCTCGCCAGCCAGCCGCGAGTTCCCCCGTTCGGTAAGTGGGCGAGGGGAAGTGCCGCTCAACTCAGCCACGGTTGAAGCTACTCTTCCGGCTGACCAACACACTTTTCTTCGGTGACGTCAGCCAGCCTGGGCAGCCGCCTGGAGAGCCGCCAAAGTTCGATAGGTGGGGTCGCTTGTGCTTAGCTCGGTCGTTGAGCAGCTGCACCACGCGCCAATTATCGAACTGCGGGGACTCGCGACTGCTGAGCACAGGTTGAGCTGAAAACCGCATGGCTGGTCAGCGCCTAGGAGCTGAGAAAACCGCATGGTCCTGTCGGTGAACGCCTAGGGTCCCGCCAGCGGAGCTGCCGTCGGCGAGTTCGCCCACAGTTCGATAATTCGCGTAGTCCTGCCGGCTACCGTCGGCGAGTTCGCCACAGTTCGCTCATTGACGTAGTCCGGCTGCCGAGTTCGCTCACCTGGCGTCCTGCCGGTCCTCCCGGTAGCGCCTAGCAGGAGCTGCCGTTGGCGTGGGCATGCCGGCTGCCGTTGGCGGTCAGCGCCTAGGTTGTTCGCTCATGGGCGCACGAGGCCGGATCATCCGCGGTCAGCTTACAAACCAGACGAGGAGACGAACGCGGATTGCGCGGGCGGCCGAATCCGTCATCAACTTGGTCTGAACATGTAGTTACAACGGTTTTGCCAGATGCTAGCCGCGGCTCCCAGTCTGCGCGACGTGTTGAGCGCGCTCGTTCGGCCGTTAGGGATTGGCGCAGACTGGGTTGGTGATGACATCGGAGCTGGCGGCTCCGTGGGTCTCGGCGATGCTGCCTGACTGGAAGTACAATGGATCGAGGGTGACGCCGTATTCCGGCAGCGGCCCAATGTCGACGCGTGGGTCGATGCCCTGCATGTCGACGATCGAGTTGTTGTTGGGGTCGGCGCAGGCGAATCCCGGCTCTTCGAGGGCGGGCACGACATCGAAGTCGGTCGCGTAACTGTTTTTATTTTTGGTCAGGAGCCGGCAAAACAGGTCGGCGTCGCCCTGGCCGCAGCCCCAGGTGTTGTCCCACGTGCAGTAGCCGCGGCAAAACAGCTGTTTGACGTTGGAGAAATCGAGTTGGCACAGGACCGGGTCGCACACCACATCGTCGAGGCCGGGGTCTCCGTCGCAGTTCTCGCCCCAGTCCGGGTCGATGATGCCGTCGCCGCAGGCCGGCATGGTTGCGCTGCAGTCGCTTGTGCAACTTCCGTAGAGGCCGCTGTTGACTCCGTCGTCGCAGGCCTCCGCTTCAGAGTTGACAAACCCGTCGCCACACGACCACACGGTGCAGTCGTTGAGACAGTAGTCGGTGTTGCTGGAGTTGGCGTCGTCGCAGACCTCGACCCCGTCGTGAATGATGCCGTCGCCGCACACATTGTTGGTGCAGTCATTGAGGCAGGCGTCGTGCGGGTCCATGTTTTGGTCGTCGCACTCTTCGAGCTCTTCGTGGACAAAGCCATCGCCACACGAAGCAGGCGTGCAGTCGTTGAGGCAATCGTCGGTGTTGAGGTCGTTGCCGTCATCGCAAAGCTCATCACCGTCGAGCACGCCATTGCCGCATGCCTCGGGGCTTGTGTCCGCCGTCTCGGTATCGGTCTCCGGCTCTTCGGTCGACGATGAGGTTGCAAACGTCGTCGAAGTTGTCGGAAGACCGGTGGTGGTTGTCGTCGTGCTTGTCGAATCCGTGGTCGAGCCGTCAGATTCGGCGTCTGAGCTGTCGTAAGTGGTCTCCGGGTCTGCCGGAGATGTACAGCCAACGATCAATATGAGGCTGGCGAGCCACGATAGACGAGACATGCCACCAAACTTAGTCGATACTTACGGGTGTGTCACCGTCTGTTTCGGCATGGGTCTGCGGTAGCGAGGTGTGCATACACATGGAGATGTTGCATACATCTATTTCGGTGTATGCGCATCGCGGCAAACGTGGTGCATCGCCCCAATCCATGGCTGTACATATTTAAACCGGCGATTTTTCTGTAATTGGAAATACATAAAAATCCTAAATATGTTTCTCAAACTTGTTTCTGAGGCACCTGAGAAACTTAGTGCGTAAACTCATTGTCAATCGTCCTTGATCTCGAAAGCTTGATCCAGGCCTATGTATCTACATGTCGGTTGATCGGGCAATCATCAAAAAAAAGCCGGGACAAAGCCCGGCTTTTTCGTTGTGGGAGGTCGGCGCTCTTAGCTGGCGGCCTGACCCATGGCCTTGACCATGGTCGTGCCCAGGTCCGATGGTGTATCTGCAACCATCACACCGGCGTCGCGCAGGGCTTCGAGCTTGGCCTCGGCCGTGCCCTTGCCACCGGAAATAATGGCGCCGGCGTGGCCCATGCGTTTGCCGGGAGGGGCCGTGACACCGGCGATAAAGCCAACGACCGGCTTGGTGACGTTGTCTTTGATAAACGCCGCAGCCTCTTCCTCGGCCGAGCCACCGATTTCACCGATCATGATGATGCCCTCGGTCTCGGGGTCATCTTGGAATAGGCGCAGGCAGTCGACGAAGTTGGTGCCGTTGACCGGGTCGCCGCCGATGCCGATAGCGGTGCTCTGCCCCAGGTTGAGGGTGGTGAGCTGGTGGACGGCCTCGTAGGTGAGGGTGCCCGAACGCGAGACCACGCCGATTTTGCCGGGTTTGTGAATGTAGCCCGGCATGATGCCAATGCGGCACTGGTTGGGGGTGATGATGCCCGGGCAGTTGGGCCCGATCAGCCGGCTGCTGCGGCCTTCCATGTAGCGGCGAACCTTGATCATGTCGCCGACCGGGATGCCCTCGGTGATGCACACGATCAGCGGGACCTCGGCGTCGGCGGCCTCCATGATGGCGTCGGCGGCAAACGGCGGTGGCACAAAGATGACCGAGGCGTTGGCTCCGGTCTTTTGCACCGCACCGGCCACGGTGTCGTGCACCGGAATGCTGTCGAGCACGGTTTGCCCACCCTTGCCGGGCGTCACACCAGCGACGACCTGGGTGCCGTAGTCGAGGGACTGCTTGGCGTGGAACATCCCGACCTTGCCGGTAATGCCCTGGACCATGAGACGGGTATTTTTGTCGACCAGAACGCTCATTTGGTCATCTCCACGATCTTCGAGGCGGCGTCGCGCAGGCTCGAGGCTGTTGTCAGGTTGAGGCCACTTTCGTTGAGCAGCTTCATCCCCTGCTCGACGTTGGTGCCTTCTAGGCGGACCACAAGCGGCACCTTGAGGCCGACTTCCTTGACCGCTGCGATCACGCCCTCAGCGATCGTGTCGCACTTCATGATGCCGCCAAAGATGTTGACCAAAATCCCGGTGAGGTTGGGGTCGGCGGTGATGATTTTGAAGGCCGCGGTGACCTTTTTGACGGTTGCGCCACCACCCACATCGAGGAAGTTGGCCGGCTCGGCACCGAAGTACTTGATGATGTCCATGGTGGCCATCGCTAGGCCAGCACCATTGACCATACAACCGATTGTGCCGTCGAGATTGACGTAGCTGAGGTCGTACTCCTTGGCCTGAAGCTCGGCCGGGTCTTCCTCGTCGGGGTCGCGCAGCTCGACGATGTCGGGGTGGCGGTACAGCGCGTTGTCGTCGAAGTTGGCCTTGGCGTCGAGGGCCAACACCTCGCCGCTGCCGGTGATGACAAGCGGGTTGATTTCGAGGAGTGAGCAGTCGAGCTTGTCGTAGGCGCGGGCGAGCTTGACCAAAAACTTGGCTGCGCTACGGGCTGTCTTTCCAGTCAGACCCAGGCCGTAGGCGAGCTTGCGCGCCTGAAAGCCCTGCAGCCCAACCGCGGGGTCGATCGGCTCCTTCAGGATTTTCTCCGGGGTGTGGGCGGCGACCTCTTCGATGTCCATGCCGCCCTCGGTCGAAGCCATCACCGTGTTGCGGCCGCTGGCGCGGTCGAGGGTGATGCCGAGGTAGAGCTCTTGCTTGATGTCCATGCCCTGCTCAATGAGCACGCGCTGGACCTTCTTGCCTTCGGGACCTGTTTGAATGGTCACCAAGGTGCTGCCCAACATTTTGGCAGCGAGGTCACGGGCCGCGTCGGCACCCTTGACAACCTTGACACCGCCCAAATCGGGGTGTTCTTTGAAACGGCCCTTACCGCGGCCACCGGCGTGGATCTGGGCCTTGACGACCACAACTTCGATGCCGGTTTTTTCGATGAGGGAGATGGCGGCTTTGTGGGCCTCGTCGGCCGAAAAAGCCACCTGCGAAAGCGGCACCGGTACACCGGCGTCGCGCAGGAGCTGTTTGCCCTGATACTCGTGGATCTTCATGCTTACCCCTTAGTTCGAGGATTGTTTGTTGTAGGGAAGCAACTTCACGACATTGCGGACAGCCTCTGCCGAGACCTCCAACATGCCCTTTTCCTTGTCGCCGAGTTTCATTTCGATGATCTTTTCGACGCCGCCCTTGCCGAGGACAGCGGGGACGCCGATGAACAGATCGCTGTAGCCGTACTCGCCCTGGAGGTAGCAGGCCGCCGGGAGCACGCGCTTGCGGTCGCGGACGATCGACTCGACCATGGCGATCACCGAGGCCGCCGGGGCGTAGTAGCCGGAGTAGCCGAGCAGGCCGACAATCTCACCACCGCCCTTGCGGGTGCGCTGGATGATGGCGTCGATTTTTTCCTGCGACAGCAGCTCGGTCAGCGGAATCCCGCCTACCGACGTGTGGCCGGGCAGGGGCACCATGGTGTCGCCGTGGCCACCCAGGACCATGCCGTGGATGTCTTCGACGCTGACGCCGAGGGCTTCGGAGATAAAGAACTTGTAGCGGGCGGTGTCCAAAACACCGGCCATGCCGATCACGCGCTCCTTGGGGAACCCGGATTCGTGGAACATCACGTGGCACATCGCGTCGAGCGGGTTGGACACGCAGATCAAAGTTGCGTTGGGCGAGCGCTGAACAATCTCGCGGGTGACGTGACCAACGATCTTGCGGTTGGTCTCGACCAGCTCGTCACGGCTGGTGAACTTCCCGGTTTTCGGGTCTTTACGGCGGGGGACGCCAGCGGTGATGACCACGACGTCGGAGTCGGCGGTTTCGTCGTATCCGGTGGTACCGGTGAGCTTGCAATCAAAGCCCATCACCGGGGCGGCTTCGGAGAGGTCGAGGCACTTGCCCTGGGGCATGCCATCTTTGATATCGACGAGGACAACGTCCCCGAGGTGTTTTTGCACGGCCCAGTGGGCTGCGGTGGCACCTACGTTTCCGGCACCGACGATCGTAATCTTGTTGCGGCGTGACATCTGCTTCTGGTCCCCTTTGGAGGTTCGGCTGCATATACCAACCGGTTTATCGGGGGTGCAATTGCGTTTGTCACCGGTTTCATCCGCGATGTCGCGCGGACGGGCCCCGGACATTGGATTTGGTTGCCGTATCGCCGGCAGAACACAAATCTTCAACATCGCACGTGGACGGGGTCACGCCGGCACACGTGTGTGCGTTCGCTTGCGATCGAAATTGTGGCCGCGAACTTTGTTGGCTGTCGCGCGCTATTGCGTGATGCCACAACTTCCGGGGACGCCGAGCTCACAGCCTTCGCACGCCCACTTGAAGTTGTCGAGGGCAATTGCGGACGTGTAGAAGCTGTCGTCCTTGTCGAAAATCGCGATTGAGATTGTTACGGTTTCGCCGCCCTCAACCGGACCGTGTGCGGTGAGCCAACCAGTCGAAGCACCTTCGGTGTCGAACCCGGTTTGTGCGAGCTCCTCGCTGTTGGCGTCGTAGGTTAGCAAACCGAGGTCGTTGAGACTGGTCGCGTTCATCGGCACCGGCGTTGATTGATCATACAAGAACGTGATGTTCCCGGTGTAGTTGGCACTGTTGAGCCAAATGAGCGCGACGTCGTTGAAGTGGGGAAGGCCGAGGTACTGCAGCTCCGCGGTGAAGAACGCAAAGTCGATCGAGAACCCCTCGGTGCCCTCCGGGACAACGGTCTCAAACTCCATGTAGAGGATATCGTTGGCCGAGCTTTGATCGTTCCAATGGACGGCCAGGGTATTGCTGCAGTCGTTGTTGCCGTCGCAGTTTTCAAACGGGTTCGGGTTGCCGCCCGCCGAGTAGTTCATGATGCCCGGGAAGGTGTTGCTCCCCGACGGATTGTCGTTGTTGGTCATCCCAGTCTTGGCGAAACCGGGGGGTTGGAGGACATAGCCATCGTCATCTTCGTTGGCAAAAAGTCCGCTCGACAACAGCAAGAACCGTTCGCCGGCACGGGGGCCAAACGCCGGTGTATTTTCGTTGATCATGTGGCTGCCAAATTGCTTGGCGACCCGGTAGGCCCGCTCGTCGGGCGACTGGAAAGTCGAGGCCGTGAGCGTTGTCGAGTTGCTGGAATCCCAGGTGTTGCCGACTTCATGGCAGTTGAGTTCGAGTGCGTGGAACTCGTTGGCGCTCTCGTGGTCGCAGGGGACATGGTCCGGAGCGAGGCACTGGATGCAGCTATCGGTGTTGTATGTGCAATCATTGTTGCAGCCGAGGTCCCCTTCTTTATAGACCTCGTCGATCTCGATACAGGCTGTCGCGGCAAACAGGTCGCCATCGCAATCTTCGCCCTCGTCGAGTATGCCGTTGCCGCAGTTGACCGGCTCTTCCGTATCGGACTCGCTGGAGTCTGAGCCAGTGTCGGACTCACTTTCGGTCGTGTCGGACTCACTGTTGTCGGTGGTGTCCGAATCACTTTCGGAGTCCGTGTCGGAGCCGCTGTTGTCGGTGGACGCATCCGACTCGGAGCCGTCGGTCGTCGGGATTTCAGTGGTCGTACTCGGCCCGGTTGTAGTCTCGTCACCAGACGTTGTTTCGTCGTCATCGGTGGTTGCGTCGACATCGGTCGTCGCGGAATTGTTGGGAGCACATCCCGCGAGGGTTAAGAAGATTCCCAGACCGATGGGGCGTACCGATGGATGCATATTCCGAGTCCGTCGTAGAGAGTCAGTAAGCGTCGTTCAGGCGACTTCTGCGATGAGGTTTTGGGGTACCTCGATGCGCAGCATACATCGAAAGGGCGGTCGTGCACAGCACCGGTTTGGGGTTGAGGTCCTTGGTGGGCCAACGAAATTCCCGCAACTGCTGCACGTACATGTAGCGAGACCTGCTGTGTCTTCCAAAGACCCCATCACCCGCGCAACTAGGGGGATGGATGTCGCGGGTTCCGACCCTGCAAAAGCCTGTTGACGCCGCTTGCGCAACCAAAGAAGGGGCTCGAACGTTGGGGTCAAAAGACCACGTTTGATCCACGTTGTATGCGCGTTCAATGATTAATTTGTATTCCCAAATACGATCAAATCTCGTTTGATTCGTGGCAAAGGATCGTACCTCAGTCTACATGTGGATAGGTCTCGGAGACTTGCACTCACTGCGTGGACTGCGGTCCGAAAAAATTTCGGACACAAAGATCTCGTGGTGAACTGCGCATGTACCTGCGCATCGATCGCCGACATCCTTTTGTGCATACAAGTTAACCGCAACTGGGGCACTCATCTGCACAGTCGGCGAGGTCCCAAAACAGGTCGTTTGGTGGCCCCTGACACATGCCACCGCAGACCTGGCCCGAGTGACCCTCTCCTGTACAGTTGACCCAGCACTCGCAGCGGGTGTTGTCGAAACACTCGATGAGTTCTGCGCAGCACGTGTCTTTGACGCACAGTGTGCAGTCGTCGTCTCCTGGGGCAGGTGGACACAGGCCCGGGTCGCCGGTGGTCGTCGTGGTCGGGTCTTCGGTTGTCGGGTCGCCGGTGGTCGGGTCGCCGGTGGTCGGATCCGTGGTCGCGTCGGTGGTCGGGTCTTCGGTCGTGGGTTCGCCAGTGGTGGGGTCTTCGGTGGTCGCGTCGGTCGTGGGTTCGCCAGTGGTTGGGTCGGTCGTGGGTTCGCCGGTGGTTGGGTCCGTTGTCGTGTCGGTCGTCGCTTCGCCACCTGTGTCGGTCCCGGTCGGACCCACAGTTGTCGAGGTCGGTTCGCCCGATGTGTCCCCACCAGTCGTCGAGGTCTCAGACGACGAGGCACTGGCTTCAGTTTCGCCAGTCCCGGTAGTCGGGGGCGTACAGTGCACAGACAACAGTGCAACGGCAACGACGAGAGGGCGCATACCGAGATGATGCGGTGATTTTTGCAGCGGGTACACCCCAAAGTAGGTGTATGCGCTAGGAACAACCCGCAACATCGCCTCAGACGGGAACTACGGCAAGTGCGCGAACGATCGATGTATGTCCCAAGAGACCGCTTGCGCGTGCATCAACGCCGTTTTGGCGCCGCCGGGGTGATCTTTAGGGTGACCTTGCTGCCGCCGCGATCGATCTGTACCGGAATCTCGACGCCCGGCTTCATGGTTGCAAATGCAGCCATATAATCGTCCATGCCGTGAATTTCACGGCCCCCGAGGTTTTGGATGATGTCGCCTTTTTGCAAGCCCGCGAGGTCGGCAGGGGATTGTGGGCGGACCCCAGAAAGCCGCAGACCGTCGACGTCGGCCGCGTAGTCAGGCACCGTGCCGAGGGAGACGCGAAAACCCCCGCGCTTGGGCGTGGTCCGCTTGACCTTGACAAAGTCGATCCCGGCACCGCGCTGCATCAACTCTCCGATGATACGGGCAGCGACATCGCCAATCGCGACCGCGCCGGGAAAGTTGATCTTGTCGATGTCGTCGCTGGGGCGGTGGTAGTCGCCGTGGGTCCCGCTAAACAGGTGGAGGACGGGGCGGTCGATCTCGTAAAAACTGGTTTGGTCGGAGGCGCCAAAGCCATCTTCAGAAGTTTTGATGAGCATGTCCCCACGGGCATGTTCGATGATGTCGGGCCAACTCGACGACGTTCCAGAACCGGAGATCACCAGGCCGTCGTCGCCGAGGCGACCGACCATGTCGAAGTTGATCATCGCCAGGATCGATCTGCGCTGCTCCGGCGACAGTTGCTTGACCATGTATTTCGAACCGAGCAAGCCCATCTCCTCGGCACCGAAGGCGACAAACACGAGGTTGTGCGGGCGCTCGGACTGGGGCAGGGCGACGGCTGCTTCGGCCAGGGCCAGCATCACCGCCACGCCCGAGGCGTTGTCGTCGGCACCGTTGTGGATCGCCTGTTCGCCGGGTGCGAGCGAGGACGCTCCACCGAGCCCGAGGTGGTCCATATGGGCCCCCACCACAATTGTTTTGCCCGAGCCTCCTCCTTGGAGTCGACCGACGATGTTGGCCGTCTCGAGGCGGACGGGTTCGATAGGTGTTGCCATGCGTGCCCGGCCACGGCTGACAGCTCCGCGCTCGAGCCCTTGGAGCGCTTGGGTGGCTGCAGCCTTGCGGATGGCGCCTCCGCCCAGGGCCGCGCGCAACGATTCGCTGCCGGCCCGGCCAACACTCAGTGCCGGAATCTCGAGGTCGCTGGCTGTGCCACGGTTGGGGAACGGGTGCTTGCTGTCCGGCTCCCACAAAATAAATCCGACTGCCCCGTGGTCGCGGGCGGCGATGAGTTTGGTCTGCGGGCGGGTGCTCGACGGGTCGAGGTGTGGGTCGTCGGGACCACCGTCTAGGGCGACGACAATCTTGCCTGCGACACTCGGGCCGATATCGGCGTAGTCACCCGAGTTCTTGCCCTCGCCCGGGATCCCGTAGCCGACAAACATGAGTTTGGCGCGGACCGGTTTGTTGCCGGTGTCGTGGGCAAATGGGACCAACGAATGTGGGATCTGGAATTTGCCAACGACCAACTGGGTGCGCTTTTTAGCTCGCGGGCGCACGCCGTTGGTGATCTGAAATGTCTGGCGAAACCCATCGGGCGTGCCGGGCTCGAGGCCGAACTCCATCATGGCTTCGCGGATGTGTTCTTGCACCCGGTGGTCGGCTGGACTGCCGGGAGCTCTGCCCTCCTGCGCGTCGTCAGCGAGAAACATGAGGTGACGGCGGACAGTCTGTTCGCGCAATGGGACGGTCGCGAACGCCTGGCTCGGAGGCGCTGAGGCGGCGACAGCATAGTTGCCCGCGGGAACCGCTTGGACGGTTGGAACCCCGGTGTCATCGGCCGGAGGACGGCAACTGGGGAGCGAAAGTACGAGACCTGCCAAGGCCAGTTGGAGAAACGGTGCGGTGCGAAGGACCCGGCGCGGGCGCGAGAGCATGGGCGGAGACTACCAGTTCATAGATCGGAAGTGGCCCTCGGGCTCGCACGTTCGCAGCGGGTCGAGCAATGGCGTGCGCGCCATACATCAGCAGCCGAGGACAGCCGAACGCGACAGGTGAAGCCGGTGCCATCCGTTGCTGACCCGGCAAACATTTGGCGGGTGGGGTACTCTCCCGCCAAGTCCGTGCAGGAGCGTCTGTGAAGCCCGCGAGCAAAAACCCGTACATCGTCAATCGCTGGTACGACTGGGTGTTTTTGCTGCTCTCACCAACCTATGCACTGATCCTCGGGATCGTGATTTCGGGGCGGGACATCGCCGACAAAACCTTTGAGTGGGCGGGCCAGGAGTTCACCGCTACCGGGTTGGCGATCGGCGTGTTTATCCACGCCCACCTCTCGGCCGTGTTTTTTCGCAGCCACGTCAACCCCAACATCTTGCGGCTACACCCCATCCGATTTTTGATTGTGCCGGTGCTGGTGTGGCTGGCGATGGTCACCAGCGACTGGATCTTGGTCACCGGCTCGGTGCTTGCGACGTTTTGGGACGTCTACCACTCGGGCCTGCAAACCTTTGGGTTCTCCCGTATCTACGACAGCAAAAACGGCAATGACCCGCGGGTAGGGCGGCGCCTGGATTGGTGGCTCAACCACTTTTTGTATGCCGGGCCCATCGTCGGCGGTGCGGTGATGATGGACCACTTCAGCGACTTCGAAGAGTACGCGCTGGTCGACGAAGAAGTGTTTTTGACCAAGGTCCCGGCGTTTATGGAGGGCAACGCCCAGTACTTCACCTGGGCGGTGGTCGCCGCCGGCACCGCGTTTTTGCTGTACTACCTGTTTTCCTACTGGCGGCTAGCGAGGCGTGGTTATCGCGTCAGTTGGCTCAAGGTATTCTTGTTGGTCACCACTGGGATTTGCTCGATCTACTCGTGGGGGTTCAACAGCTGGGGGGAGGCGTTTTTCATCATGAACTTCTTCCATGCCCTGCAGTATTTTGCCCTGGTGTGGGCGTTTGAGCACAAACACCTCAGCAAAAAGTTGCGCATACAAAGTCTTGGCGCGGTCGCCAAACCCGTGACCTGGGTCGTGTTTATCGGTATCACGTTTAGCTACGGCCTGTTTGTCCAGCTGCTCGACACCGATATTCGCGGGCTATGGGCCCTTACCCTCGTCGTTTCGCTGATGCACTTTTGGTACGACGGGTTTATTTGGTCCGTCAAACGCAAGCAGGTCTAGGACGGGCTGTCGCTCGCAAGATCATGCAGCTACAACGTCCTCAGCCGGGCGCCGAGCAGCGGGGGCCAGCAACTCAGTTTTCGATGACCTTGCCGATCGCCGCAAACAACCGCCGCGGGGTCACCGGTTTCGACACATATTCATTCATGCCAGCTGCGAGATGACGCTCGCGGTCGCCGGTCATTGCAAGTGCGGTGACAGCCACAATCGGAATCTTGGCGACGTCGGGACTGGCGGAAGCTCGGATCCTGCGGGTGGCCTCAATGCCATCCATCACCGGCATCGAGCTGTCCATCAAGATGATGTCGAACGGGCCCTGCTCCTCGACAACCGCGACGGCAGCCTCGCCATTTTCAACGGTTGTAATCCGGTGCCCGTAGCGGCGCAGGATGGAGACCAGCAACCGCAAGTTCACCGGATTGTCCTCGGCGACGAGGATGTGCAACGAGCGTACGGCTGCTTGGGGCTGCTTCATCGAAAGGAGTTGCACGGGACTTCTGGCCACAAGGTCAGGCGTGGCCGACCGCGAGAGGAGTATATACCCGCGGGACATGACTTCCCTCCCGGGTGTGATAACACTACGTCCTTGTGGGTGCACAAGCAGTGAAAACTAGTCGCCCGGTGACGCCGGATTTTCGTGGGCTCCAAGCGCCCCTGAACCGTGCTCGACGGCGCTGACAGTCACTTCGACGCCATTGAGCACGGCATTGCCCGAAACCGGGTCGATCTGCTGGTCATCGGTGAGGTCGTTGACACTGACACCCGCGTGCATCTGCGCCACGCGTAGCGCGATTCCGGCGGGTGTATGCCCCCAACCGTGGGGAATACTCACAACCCCAGGCCGGATCTCGGTACTGACTTCGCACGGCAAAACGACTTCTCCCACACGCGAACGGACCCGGGTAAGTGCTCCGTCGGTGACACCTGCGTGGGCCGCGTCGGTGGGGTGGAGCTGGACCGTGCACCGCGGCTTGCCCTTGACGAGCCGGGAACTGTTGTGCAGCCACGAATTGTTGCTGCGCAGATGCCTGCGGCCGATCAACAACAGGCTCGGTGCCGTCTCACACTCTAAATTATTTGCAGCTGCAAGAAACTTTTCAGGCGCGAGGTCGATACGACCGGACCGGGTAAACAGGCGCGCGGGCAGCTGCGGTATCAAGGGACCTAGGTCGATGCCATGGGGGTGGCGCCGTAGTTTTTGCAGCCCCATGCCGGCCGGGCCAACGCGCAGCCCGAGGTCGAGAAGTCGCCGTGGCCCGAGCCGCCCGGTGACCCCGGCTTCGAGTCGGCGGCGAGCTGGTGCATGTGCAACAAGTCGGCGGTGAAGCCCACTCAAAATCTCCCACTCGTGCAGGCTTCCCTCGGTTTGTGGCAGCGTGGCCGGCGAAAATTTGGCGGTGTTGCGAATCGCCAGGACATGAAACACGAGGTCGTAGTGGTCGCGCTCGAGCGGGGGGGTCGGTGGCAAGATCAGGTCCGCGTGGCGGGTGGTCTCGTTGCGGTACATATCGATCGAGACCATCCACGCAAGCGATTGCAGAGCGCGGTCGAGCTGTTGGCCGTTGGGGGTGGAGAGCACCGGGTTGCCAGCGACCGTCAAAAGCCCTCGCACCTGGCCCTCACCCGGGGTCAGGATTTCCTCGGCGAGGGTCGCCACCGGCAGCTCCCCGCCAAATTCCGGCAACCCGCGGACCCGGCTGTGGTAGCGGCCCACACCGCCCCGGCTTGTCTGTGCAAGTACATCGACTGCGGGGGTGGTAAACATCGCCCCGCCCGCCCGATCGAGGTTGCCGGTCAGGGTTGTCAACACCACTGTCAGCCACTGGCAAAGCGTGCCGTGGCGCTGAACCGAGACCCCCATTCGCCCGTAACACACCGCCGATTTGGCGCTGGCAAACGCCCGTGCGACCTCACGTAGGGTGTTGGCCTTGAGCCCCACGGTCTCGGCAACCCGTTCGGGTGGGAACTGCCGGGCGAGCTTCGCGATGGCCGCGACCCCGTCGATGACATGGGCGAGCCGACCGAGGTTGACAAGTCCCTCTGAAAAAATTGTATGTGCAATGGCCAAGAGGGCAAAGACATCGGTCCCCGGGACAATCGCGAGGTGCTGGTCGGCGAGCTCAGCAGTTTTTGTGCGTCGGGGGTCGACTACAACCACCGTCCCGCCCCGTGCTGAGATCGCCTGGAGTCGGCGTTTGACGTCTGGTGCCGACATCAAGCTGCCGTTTGACACCACCGGGTTGGCACCGAACATCAACAGGTAGTCGGTGCGGTCGATATCGGGTATGGGCAGCAGCAGTTGGTGGCCAAACAACAGCCGGGCGACGACATGGTGGGGCAGCTGATCAACCGAGGTCGCCGAGTAGCGATTTTTGGTTCGCAGGGCCCGCAGCAGGGGCGGGCCGTAGAGCAGCGAGCCATAGTTGTGGACATTCGGGTTGCCGAGGTAGGCCGCCATGGCGTCGCGGCCATGGGACTTTTGTATTTGCAAGATTTTTGCGGCCGCGAGGTCGAGGGCATCGTCCCACGCCAGGGGCTCCCACCCCGACTTGGTACGCCGCAGGGGCACCCGCAGGCGGTCCGGGTCCTCCTGGATGTCCTTGAGCGCAAGTGCCTTGGGACAGATATGCCCACGCGAAAATGGGTCGTCCTTGTCGCCGCGGATCGAAGTGACACGATTGTCTTCAACCGTGAGTTCGAGGCCGCACATGGCCTCACACAAGTTGCAGGTTCGAAAATGTGTTGTGGGCATGGCGGCTCGGCCACGCTACCACGGCGAGCCCAAGCACGGGGGGCGGCATCGACAACTGCCCGCGAACGGGCAACGGTGGACAGCTAAGGCTGTTTCGCTGCTGGCTCGTCGATCGGTTGACCGAGGGCACATTGGCACCGCCGAGGCAATTGAATAGGCAAGTATCTTCAGCACCGCGGACTATTTCGGAGGCGAAATCACGATTCGTCGTGCCTCGCGGGCGACCCGCTTGTCGCTGTCTTTGGTCAGTTGGTGTACCTCGGGGATATTGGCCACGCCCTCCGGCGAGATTTTTTCGAGGGCTAGCAACGCGGTCCGGCGCACCTCTGGGTGTTCGTCTTTCAGGGTGCGGATGAGACCAGAGCGGGCTTCCGTCATCTTGAGTTTGCCGAGCGCTTGGGCCGAGGCCACGCGCAGATCCCAGTCTTCGGCAAACAGACTCGAGTGCAACTCGTTGTACAGCATGCGCCCGTGGCTGCTAAATCCGGCCGTGCGGGCGGCTGCCGCCTGGACCTTGGGGTCTTCGTCGGCAAACCCCTTGCGCAGTCCGTCGACACAGTGGGGCGGTTCGGCATAACGCATGCTTTGGACAAGTGCCTGGCGAACATTTGCATCTGCATCAAGTGCGATGAGGGCCGCCGCCGCCTCCTGCCAGTCGCCGCCGGTTGTCGGCAGGGCTTCGGCAATTGCCAGGCGGTTTTGTTCGGGTTCACCCGACATCAGGCGGGTCACCAAAACCGGAGCCGCGTCGCGATTTCCCTGGATCAGGGTGAGGTCGAGGCTCGCCTGACCGCCCTCACCAGGTCTGCTCTGGAGGCCGGTGAGGGCCGCGTGTTTTTCGGGTTGGGTGCGCTTGTACTCGGCATTTTTGATGGCGATCCGCTGTTTCCACTCGAGGTCTTCGACGGTCGGTTGAGAACTTGCTTGTGCATTTTTCCCACCGGCGCGGTTGTTGGCACAGCCGCTGAAAACCGCGGCCCCGACCATGGCCACAGCCAGCGTGGCCGCATGATGCCAGCGAACGACATAGTTACTCCCGGTCCCCGGACGGTGCTTCGCCATGGGGGGATGGTACCGAAAACCGGCCAGGAGGATTGCCGAACAAAATCGAACGACCCGACAAAACCGCGCCCTGTGGTGCTCAAAAACGGCCCCGATGTGCCAATGCGCTTGTACGTACATGCAATACATCGCCCGCACAGGCTGCTCGGGACCCACGTACATGCAATACATCGCCCGCATAGGCTGCTCGGGACCCACGCAAACGCGATTGGCAAGCGCTCGAGGTTGGGTTATGGCAACGTGGGTGGGGGACGGGGTGCAACCGCAGGGCCGGGGAAAACTGCGTTATGCATCGCCCTGGCTGTTGGTGTTCGTCGCTGCATGGGCGGCCACGCTCGGACTTGGGTTTGCCGAGCCGGTGCAGTTGGTTGCCCAGCATTGGCCGCTTGTCATTGTCGGTTTTTTTGGTGCTCTGGTCGGCAACGCGACGGCAGTTGGCGGGGGCTTGGTGTTCATCCCCGTCATGATGCTGATCTATCAGTTCGACCCGGTCGATGCCCTAAAGTTAGCGATTGTCGCGCAATCGTTTGGCATGACCAGCGGTGCCATCGGTTGGCTGCAGGGCGGACAGATCCCCCGGGGGCTGCTCACCCGGCTGGTACCACTCCTTTTAATAGGTTGTGTGCTTGGGACGGTGATTGTCTCGCCGACAGCAGTGCTGGTAAAGGGGGTGTTCGGCCCGGTTTCGATCGGCATCGGTGTACTTACACTCTTGGTACGAGGGCGGTCGGGCGAGCGCAGTAGCCTGGCTGCCGAGGCTGCTCGCTGGCCACTTTGGCTGGCGGCCCTAAGCGGTGGGTTGTTGACCGGCTGGGTGGCGATTGGGGCCGGAGAGTTTGTCGGTGCCTGCCTCATGCTCGTCTACGGGATGCAGGCGAGGGCCGCGATCGGGGTGGGGGTGGTGGCATTGAGTGTATGTTCACTTTTCCTGCTGGGGCTCCACGCCCTCGTGCTGGGTAACATTCCCTGGGACCTAGGAATGTTTGTCGGCCTAGGGTGCGTGTTTGGTGCCCGGCTCGGCCCCTATGTCGCCCTCTCGGTGCAACCGCGAACGCTCAAGCTCGGGTTTGCCGCGGTTGCCATCGGCGATGGGACTTTGGTGTTGATACAATTTCTTCGCGGGTTGTGAGCCCTGGATGCGCGCGCGTGTTTGCGAGCGCGCGGTTCCAATCTTTCGGTTCGTGGCGGCTTGAACGCGAGTTGGGTTTGCGAGTATTTGTACAGTTTAAAACCGTATATTTAGTGTGGCAAAGATCAAGTTTTTTCAGTTTCATAGGCTGTTCTATTGGTCACTATCTAAAATAATCCCAATTAATACGTAGAAAACCGTAAAAATAATGTGTTTACTGCAGGGGCAAGGAGTCAAACCATGACGCGCTTGATCGTGACAGGAGCGGCGACCGTGGACGGTCGGCCGATTTATATGCGCCGGGATGGTAGCTGGGTGGACCAACTCTCCAAGGCTGCCGCCGTTGATCAGCAGGACGAATGCGATGCCCTACTCGCGCGGGCGCGTTCGGACGAGGGGACCGTTTGCGATCCCTATGCCATCCGCGTCACCGTCGAAGGCGAGAGCGTGCGGGCGGTGTCGTTTCGCGAGGTCATTCGCGCCGGTGGCCCAACGGTCGCCGCGACCGTTTAAGGAAGCTCTCCATGTATCAATACGACGCCATCGATCAACAGATCGTCGACGAACGGGTGGCCCAGTTTCGCGACCAGGTCGGCCGTCGCCTGCGCGGCGAAATCACCGAAAACGAGTTCAAGCCGTTGCGTCTGCAAAATGGCTTGTACATGCAAATGCATGCCTACATGCTGCGGGTGGCAATCCCCTACGGGCTGCTTTCGAGTGAGCAGGTGCGCAAGCTCGCCCACATTGCCCGGACCTACGACCGCGGCTACGGCCACTTTACGACCCGGCAAAACATCCAATACAACTGGCCGCGGCTGGTCGATGTACCCGACATCCTCGCCGAGCTGGCAAGTGTGCAGATGCATGCAATCCAAACCAGCGGCAACTGTGTGCGCAACACCACCGCCGATCACCTGGCGGGTGTCGCCCGCGACGAAATCGAAGATCCGCGGCCCTACTGCGAAATCATTCGCCAGTGGTCGACCTTTCACCCCGAGTTCGCGTTCTTGCCACGCAAGTTCAAGATCGCGGTGACCGGCTCACGCAGCGATCGCGCGGCCGTGCGGGTGCACGACATTGGTTTGCGAATTGTCGAGCAAAACGGTGAGCGGGGCTTTGAGGTCCTGGTCGGCGGAGGCCTCGGGCGAACCCCACGGGTCACCCGCAAGATCCGCGAGTTTTTGCCCCGCGAGCATCTGCTCTCCTATATCGAGGCGGTTTTACGGGTCTACAACCAGCACGGCCGCCGCGACAACAAATACAAGGCACGCATCAAAATCCTCGTAGATGCACTCGGTGCCGATGGCTTTCGCGAGCAGGTCGAGGCCGAGTGGGCGCTGATCAAGGACTCAGCCCTGCGCCTGACCGACGAGGAGTTTGAGCGGGTGCGCGGCCACTTCGCCCCGCCGCCCTACCGCACGTTGCCCGACAGCGATGGTGCTGTGGCAGCTATGTCCCTCGGGACAGACCGAGGCTTTGGCAACTGGCTCAAGCAAAACGTCAAGCCGCACAAAGTACCGGGCTACAGCATTGTGATTGTTTCATGCAAGCCCACCGGCGGGGCCCCTGGCGATGTCACAGCCGATCAACTCGACGGGTTGGCGAACCTCGCCGAGACCCACTCGTTTGGCAAAATCACGGTGACCCACACCCAAAACGCGGTGCTTGCCGATGTCGAGAGTTCACGCCTGCGCGAGGTTTGGCAGCGTTTGACGGAGCTCGGGTTGGCCAACCCCAATATCGGCACGGTCACCGACATGATCGCGTGCCCGGGACTCGACTACTGCAACCTCGCCAACGCCCGGTCCATCCCGGTGGCCCAGCGGATCTCCACCACCCTCGACAATGCCGACTACCTCTACGACCTAGGGGATCTCAGCCTCAAGATTTCGGGGTGTATCAACGCCTGTGGGCATCACCACGTGGGCAACATCGGGATTTTGGGGATCGATAAATCCGGTGAGGAATTTTACCAACTGATGCTCGGGGGGTCGGCTGGCGAAGATGCGTCCCTCGGGAAGATCATCGGGCGGGCGTTCCCCAGCGACGAGATTGTCGAAGCCCTCGAGCAAGTCTTGGCCCTCTACATCGAGCGACGCACGTCGCCCGAGGAATCGTTTGTTGCGTTTTACCGCCGCGTCGGTGCGGCACCGTTCAAGGAGCGACTGTATGCCTCTGCCTAAACTCACCTCTGCACCCCGCACCATCTTGAAGTCTGGCAAGTTGGTCGCCGACGCCTGGGTCCACCTCGGCGACGACGATGCCTTGCCGGCCACCGGGGATGTGTTGGTCTCGCGCGAGCGCCTGCTTACGCAGGCCGAGGAGCTTGCTGCCCGGCGTGGTGCGGGTCACAGGGTCGGCGTTCGCTTGACGACTGAGGACAGCGCACAAACGGCCGCCGAGTTGCTCGACCGTGTCGACCTCGTCGCGCTGTACGTCCCCAAGTTTGCCGATGGTCGGTTTTTCACAACTGCCCGGTTGTTGCGCGAGCGTCACGGCTACCAGGGTGAGCTGCGGGTTTGCGGCGACGTCGTCCCCGACCAGGTGTTTTATATGCACCGATGCGGGATCGATGCGTTTGAAGTTCCCGGGCCCAGGTATCGGCTAGAGGCGGCACTCAAGGCCCTGGGGACGTTTTCAGAGTCGTACCAAGGTGCGCTCGACAGCGGTCCCCGCTATCGCCGGGCTCGGCGTTCGATCGCCCGCGCGAGTTAATCTGTCTCTTGTGACACTTCGAGCGATGGCCAGTTCCTGTGTGTATACACGGGAATTGCCAGGTCCCAAAGGGCGACCGATCTGGCGTCGTAGTGCAGGCCTGTTCGCAACAGTGAGCAGGCCGTGTGAATGCAGGTTCGCATGTCAAGGTGTGTGACCTCCCACAATGCACGTCGACGCCTTGATGTGAAATAAGATGCTCCATCCCCCTTGGCATCGGCGGCCGCCCGCGGTACGCCAGCCCGCCACATCTTTTGGGTGATGTAGACCATGAGCACCGACGCTGAGCAGAGTCTGGCCGACTTTTTCTTCCCCGAGGACAATGGGGTTTTGCAGGCACCAGAGGCTTTTAGCCACTGGGTCGAGCGCAATCGTTGGGCGACCTCGATGTTCGAGCCCGCCATGCTCGGCGCGGTCGGTCCCGAGGTTGAACTGAAGCGCGGCGACATCCATCGCCGGGTCATCAATCTCAGTAGCTACAACTATATGGGCCTGGCGACCCACCCAGAGGTCATCGAAGCCGGGCGCCAGGCGTTGCTCGAGTACGGCACCGGGGCCTGCGGCTCACCACTGCTGTCGGGCAAAATGGGGCTGCACGTCGAGCTCGAAAAAAAGCTTGCCGAGTTCACCGGCCGCGAAGACGCGATGCTGTTCAACAGTGGCTTCGGTGGCGGTATGGGCAGCCTGGCCGCGTTGTTGCGCAAGGGCGATGCCGCGGTCGTTGACGAAAAATGTCACCTGTGCCTGCTCGACGGCGTGAAGTTGAGCAAGGCCAAGTTGGTGTTCTTTCGCCACAACGACCCCGAGTCCCTCGACGAAGCGCTCAAGGCAACCGAAGGCCGGCGACGCCTCGTTGTCGTCGAGGGCGTCTACTCGATGGACGGCGACATGGCGGCGCTCGACAAGCTGCTGCCGGTGGCCGAGCAACACAAGGTCGGGATGTTCATCGACGAGGCCCACTCGATTTTGTGTTTCGGCGAAAACGGCCGCGGCGTGATCGAGCACTTTGGTGTTGCCGATCGGATCGGCCTGCAGTTTGCGACCTTCTCCAAGTCGTTCGCCTCGTGTGGCGGATACACGGCCGGGTCCAAGCGCTTGCTCGACTACATGCGGTTTTACAGCAACGCCTACGGGTTTAGCTGCGCCCTGCCGCCGGCGACGGTCGGTGGTCTGCTCAAGGCCCTCGAAGTTGCCACCCGCGACGACACCCTGCGCAAGAAACTCTGGCAAAACGTCGGCTACTTCCGCGAGCGTGCCCTCAGCCTGGGGCTCAACTTGGGCGAGAGCGTTAGCCAAGTGTTCCCGATCATCATCGGTTCAGACCGCCAGGCGCTCTACGAGCTGTGCCGCGAGATGAACGAAAAGGGCCTGTTTTTGGCGCCGGTCGACTACCCGTCGGTGCCTGAAGATGGCCTGCGCTACCGCGTCGCCATTACGGCGGCACACGGCCGCGAAGACTTAGATCGCGCCCTCAACATCTTAGAGGACACGGTCGTGCGCCGGATCGTCCGGGGCAACTAACCACCCGACACGAGGACCACCATGCCGCTTATTTTTATCTTTCCCGGTCAAAGCTCGCGCTACCCAGGCATGCTCGAGAAGCTGGCAGGCCTGCACCCGGCCGCGGCCAAGGTTGTCCACCACGCGTCGCAGCGCGTCGGTCGTGATTTGGTCGCCCACAACCGCGGGGAAGATGCCTATGCATGTAATCTCGATGTCCAACTCGCGGTGTTCGTCGCCAACCACATGTTTTTGACAATCCTGCACGAGGCCGGGATCCAAGCCCCGCTTTCGTTAGGGTTGAGCCTGGGCGAGTACAACCACCTCGTCCACATTGGGGCGCTGACCTTCGACGACGCCCTCAACCTCGTGCAAGCCCGCGGTCGCGCCTACGACAGTGGCCCGCGCGGGTGGATGGCCTCGATTCAGCCGCTCGACTACGACGAGCTCGCCGAGGTGATTACGCGGGTGCGTGCCAAGGGTGGCGAGGTCGAGATCGTCAACCTCAACTCGCCGAGGCAAAACGTGATCGCCGGGACCGAGGAGGCCGTCAAGCAGGCGATGGCGATCCTCGAAGACGAGTGCTACGTGACCCCGATCGTCATCGAAAAACAGGTGCCGATGCACGCGTCGTTGTTTGCCCCGGTCAGCCAAAGCTTTCGCGCGGCCTTAGAGCAGGCCTCGTTTGCCCCGCCCAAGTTGCCGTACCTACCCAACCGTTTGGGCAAGGTCCTGGCCGACCCGACCCGCGAGCAGTTTGTCGACCTGTTGGCCACCCACGTCGCCGCGCCGGTGTTGTGGCGGCAGTCGATCGACCACGTCGTCGAGCTCGCGGCCGATGCCGTGTTTGTCGAGGTGGGTGCCAAGCAGGTGCTGTGCAACCTCATGCGCCGCAAGTGGCACAAAAACCAGCGGTTTGCCACCGACTCGCGTGACGACACCGGCAAGCACCTGGCCGAGGTGATTGCCGAACTTCACAAACTGCTCGACCTCCCGCTGGTACCCGGCGGCGGGGCAGGGGAGGCACCGTGTTCGAGAAGCTGATCAAACGCGGCAAGCGGCGTAACCTTTTCGATGTAGATGCATCGACAGTCGCGCGCGTCGAGCTGGGCGTGGCCGAGTTAGAGCGGATGTTGCCCCACCGCGATCCGTTTCGCCTGGTCGATGGCATCGATGCCGTCGATCTCGAAGTCGGGGCGATTCGCGGATTTCGCCTGGTCGCCGAGGACGACCCCGTGTTTGCCGGGCACTTCCCGGGCGAGCCGGTTTACCCCGGCGTGTTGCAGGTCGAGGCGATTGGCCAGCTGGGCATCTGCTTACAGCACTTGCTGGCCAGCAAAAAAACCACGGTTGGGGCCGACGAAAAGCCACGCCGCCTGCGTTTACTCAAAGTTCACCACGCCCTGTTTCAGGGCGAAGTTCGGCCGGGGGCACGCATGACCCTGGTCGCCAAATCCATCGAAGACAGCGATTACGTTTCGACTTGTATCGGGCAGGTCATCATCGACAACACGGTGCGGTCACTCGCCGTGTTTGAGGTGTTCTTGCTCGACTGAGTTTGTCGCCAACCATTTGCAGCCTGGGAGCCGAGCCTGTGGGCATTCACAACAAGCGGATTGTCATTACCGGCATGGGGATCAACACCCCGATCGGAGATGACCTCGACACCTTCTACACCAACCTCATCGCCGGAAAGTCGGCGATTACCCAGTGGAAGTGGGTCAAGAACAAAGATGTTTACTCCAAGGTCGGCGGTGACCTTTCGGGGTACAACGCCAAAGCCAAGGTCGCCAAACTCAAGCCGCTGTTGCCGGCCGCGATGCACAAACGCATGCGGCAGTTGGTCAAAAAGGGTCCGTTTAGCACCCGGATTTCGGCCCTGTGTGCCGCCGATGCCTGGCTCGACGCCGGGCTCAAGGGCTTAGACCTCGACCCGACCCGTTGCGCCACCGTGGTCGGTGGGCACAACCTCAACGAGAAGTACCTGATCGACAACTTCGAGACCTTCCAGGACGAGCCGGACTTTATCGACTCGCTGGCCGCGTTGTTGATGCTCGACACCGATCACGCCGGCACCGTCAGCGAGGTCCTCGGGTTTCAGGGTGCCTGCTACACCATGGGTGGGGCCTGTGCATCTGCAAATGTCGCGCTGCGCAACGCCATCGACGAAATCCGTCACCACGACCACCAGGTCGCGGTTGTCATGGGGTCGGTGCTCGACTTCTCGGAGATGGGCGTCCACGCCATGGCGATGATGGGTGCCATCACCATCCACAGTTTCAACGAAACCCCGCACAAGGCCAGCCGCCCCTACGACAAGGACCGCGAAGGCTTTGTCCCGTCCCACGGTGCCGGGGCGCTGATCCTCGAGGACCTGGAGCACGCGCTCGCCCGCGGGGCCAAGATCTACGGCGAGGTACTTGGCTGTACATCGACCTCCGACGGTTGCCACCTGCCGTCGCCCTCGACCGAGGGCCAGGCCCGCACCATCGAACGCCTGCTGCGGCGCAACCGGATTCGCCCGGAGGATGTCGACTACATCAGCGCCCACGCAACCTCGACCCCGCTCGGCGACGCCTCCGAGGTCAACGCCATCAAAAAGGTGTTTGGCGACCACGCCTACAAACTCAAGATCAACGCACCCAAGTCGATGCTCGGCCACACCTGCTGGTCGGCACCCGCGGTCGAAACGGTCGCCGCCATGCTGCAAATGAAGCACGGCAAGCTGCACCCCTCGATCAACATCGACAACATGGACCCCGACATCGACCTCGACGTGTGTGCCAACGAGGCCGTCGACCACCAGATCAACATTATGGTCAAAAACTCGTTTGGGTTTGGCGGGCTCAACTGCTGCGCCCTGTACAAACGCTTCGATCCAAACTCGGTGTAACAGCAAATAAACGAGCAGTCGGCCACGGGCCAAAAGAAGGTTGATGATGAACTATTTTGTCACAGGGGGTTCACGGGGAATCGGTGCCGGCATCGTGCTGCAGGCGATCGAGGAGGGTCACGACGTGGCGTTTACCTACCTTCGCAACAAGCAGGCCGCCGAGTCTGTGATCGCCAGGGCCAAGGAGATTCGCCCCGATGCCAAGTGCCTGGCCTATGCCATGCACGTCGGCGACCCGGAGCAGGTTGGCCGCGTCGGCGACCAAGTGCTCGAGGATTTCGAAGACATCGGGGTGGTCGTCAACTGTGCCGGGGTCAACCGCGACAATCTCGTGATTTCGATGAGCGACGAGGAGTGGGCAGATGTCATTGCCGCCAACCTCAGCGGCCCGTTTTATGTCATCCGCCAGTTCCTCTCCAACTTCCTCGCCAACCGGTTTGGCCGGATCATCAACATCTCGTCGATCCAAAATAACGGCGGCACCGGGCAGGCCAACTACGCGGCCAGCAAGGCGGGGCTGCACGGTCTCACCAAAACCGTGGCCAAGGAATACGGCCGCAAGGGCATCACCGCCAACGTCGTGGTCCCCGGGTTTTTTGACACCGACATGACCCGCGAAACCATGCCCCAGCAAAACAAGGACTACTGGAAAAAGTACTGTCCGATGCCCAAGGGCCGGATGGGCGAAATCCAGGAAATCGCCAAGGTCGTCACGTTCTTGGCCGGCCCGGGTGGTGGGTTTATCAACGGCGAAGTTATCAACGTCACCGGCGGCCTCAACTGGACCTACTAGCCTGGACCTTCTAGCAAAGTACGGTACGACCCATGGTAGCGATCACGACAGCCAAGCCGCGCGTCGGCATCGAAAAAATCACCGCCTATCCGTGTACGCTTTCGGTGGATATGCATCGATTGGCGGTGGCCCGCGACCACGACCCCAATCACCCGCTCAATGAGCTGTGGGTTACCGAGCGCTCGCTCAACCCGGTGTGGGAAGACCCGGTCACCATGGCCGTCAATGCGGCGCGATCGTTGCTGTCCCCCGAAGACCTCGACCAAATCGGTTTGATCGTCGTCGGCACCGAGTCGTCGCCCGACTTTGGCAAACCGATGTCGACGTACATCCAGCGCCACTGCGGGATTACGCAAAACTGCCGCAACTTCGAGACCAAGCACGCCTGCTACGGCGGCACCGGTGGTCTGATGATGGCGGCCCACTGGATTGCCTCGGGCTACAACCGCGGGCGCAAGGCTCTAATTGTAACTTCGGACCAGAGCCGTACCCACTTGGGCAAACCCTGGGAGTATGTCCTGGGTGCCGGAGCCGTGGCCATGCTCGTGAGCGACACGCCCGATGTGTTGGCGTTTGAGCTCGAGTCCAACGGGTTTTACACCAACGAAATCTTCGACACCTACCGGCCAACGTCGACCAAAGAAGTCGGCCATGCCGACACCAGTCTCTACGGCTACCTCGACGCGCTCGAAGGTGCCTACGAGGACTTTTTGGCTCAGGTCGGCGACATCAACTACGACGAGTATTTCAAAAAGCACATCTACCACGTGCCGTTTGGCGGGATGACGTTTCGCGCCCACAAGGCGATCATGCGTCGCTACGGGCGGATGAAAGCCCGCGAGAGCCGGTTACACTTTGAGCGCAAGTCCAAGCCGGCGCTGACCTACAACAGCCGGTTTGGCGGCACCTATACCTCGGCCACGTTTATCGCCATGTTGGGGCTTATCGACAACTGCGACGATCTGCAGCCCGACGACCGAATCAGCGTGTTTTCCTATGGCTCGGGTTCGTGTGCCGAGTTTTACAGCACCCGCCTGGGGCCCCGGGCCCGCGAGGTAGTTGCAGCTGCACAGGTCAAGCAAAAGCTCGACGCCCGCCAGGACACCAGCATCGAAGATTACGAAATCATCGAGCGCACCCGCAGCGAGCTTATCGACAAGCCTTCGTACGAGCTGAATTTCGACGGCTTTGACGACCTCTACAAGCGGGCCTACGAGGGTAAAAAGCGGCTGGTGTTGGAGAGTGTCACCGAGTTTCAACGCAACTACCGTTTGAGTTAGTTGGCGAAACGACCCACGAACATGCCCGTCGACCTTCGCGATACCGGCCCGGTTTGGGAGCTCACCATGGTGCCCGACGCAGCCGGGCAGGTGGCCTTGAGCGGGGCGCGGGTGCGGGCGATCGAAGCTGTGTTGGCCCGGGTTAGCGAGTCGAGGCCGGCATGCCGTGTTGTGGTGTTGCGGGGTGGTGACGGCCAGTTTTGCCGGGGGATGGACCTGGGCGAAGCGGTCGCGCGCACCGAGCAGGTCGAGGAGCTGCGCAGCGACTTATATGCCTATGCAAGTTGTGTGCAGTCGCTGATTGCCGGACCCGCTGCGACCGTCAGTTTGGTCGACGGCGAAGTCTTGGGCGGCGGTGTGGGCTTGATGGCCGCCTGCGACATCGTGGTGGCGACCAAACGGGCAACCATTGCTTTGCCTGAGCTCACGGTTGGGCTTGTCCCGGCGATTGTGTTGCCGGCACTTCATCGCCGCGTCGGAGTCCAACGCACACGTTGGCTCGCACTCACAGGCAAACGTTTGACGGCCGAGCAGGCCCTCGCCATCGGCCTGGTCGATGCGGTGGTCGAAGATGCCGAAGCCCTCGAAAAACAACTGCGCCGCGAGCTCAAGAGTTTGTTGCGCACACGCCCCGAAGCGGTCGCTAGGCTCAAGCAAATCAACGAACAGGCGGCCGCGAGCGACCTCGCCACGGCCCTGGGCGAAGGGGTTGCCCGAACAGCCTCAGACATGATCGAACCCGAGGTCTTGGGCGCCGTCACGGCGATGGCCGAGGGCGAGTTGCCACCGTGGTTTACGCGCTACCGCAGGAGCCCGACATGACTGAGCGAATATCCCTGACCTACGACGGCGGCGTGGCGCGATTGCATATGCAAGATCGCAGCGGCGGCAATGCGTTTAGTCGGGCGTTTGTCGACGACCTCGTCGCGGCCCTCCTCGCCGTCGGCAACGACGAACGCGCCAACGTGTGTGTCATCGAGGGCCTGCCCGAGGTGTTTTCTGCCGGAGGCGACCGCAGCCTGCTGTTGGAGCTCGCCAACGGTACAGTTGCCCCCTACGACCTGCTGCTCACCCGCACCCTGCTCGAAGTGCCGATCCCGACGATTGCGGCGATGGCCGGGCCGGCTGTCGGCGGTGGGTTTATCTTTGGGATCGCATGCGACATTGTCGTGTTGGCCAGCACCCACCGCTATGGTTGTAACTTCATGGAACTCGGGTTTACCCCGGGTATGGGGACCACGCGGTTGTTGCAACGGGCTGTCGGGGAATATGTCGCGGCCGAGATGATGTACGGTTGCCAGTACATGCGTGGACGCGACATCGGTGATCGGGGGCTTATCAACCACGTGGTCGCCCCCGAAAAGGTTGAGCGCAAGGCGATGTCTGTCGCCCGCCGGATCGCCGACAAGCCGCGGGCCGCGTTGCGCCTGCTCAAGCGTTCGTTGTCGCTTGCGCGCCGCCAGGCGTTTACCGAGGCGCTCACCATCGAGTCGATGATGCACGAAATCTGTTTTGCCGCCCCGGAGACCCGGCGGCGGATCGCCGAGAATTACCGCGAGGCCGGTGATTCGAGCCACTCAAGCAAACCTGAGCCCGGAGCACGGGAGGACACATGTTAAACGATTTTGCCGGAAAAACCGTGTTGGTCACCGGTGGTACCAAGGGGCTTGGCCTGCATTCGGCCCTCGCCTTTGGCCGCTGTGGCGCCCGCACTTTCTTGACCCACCGCTGGGGGTCGGCCGACGAGTCTGAAATCTTCAAGATGTTTGAAGAGGCAGGTGCACCCGCACCCGTGATCGTCGAGGCCGATGCCTCGCGCGACGCCGAAACCAAAAAGTTGCTCGAGCAACTAAAAAGCCAGGGCGTCGACGGCATTGATATTTTCATCAGCAACGTGTGCGTGGTGATGCGCGGGCAGGGGCTCGACAACCACCGCAAACGCGCGTTGATCAAGAGCCTCGATTACTCGGCCTGGCCGTTTGTCGGCTACCTCAAGGCCATCCACGAGGCGTTTGGCCGCTACCCGAGCTACGCCCTGGCGATGAGCTCAGACGGCCCCGACACCCATTACCCGGGTTACGACTATGTCGCCGTGGCCAAGTCGGTGCTCGAGACGTTTGTGCGGTACATGAATACGCATCTTTATGAGCACGGCTGCAAGGTCAATGCCCTGCGCACGCGCCAGGTGTTGACCGATAGCTACCGCGAGATCTTTGGCGACGACGTGTTGGATGTGGCCGGCAAGTTTCCCGAGTTTGCCTGCTCGCTCACCGAGGTTGCCGACACCGCGCTCGCGCTTTGTAGCGGGCTGTTCGACTCGATGTCGGGCCAGGTGGTGATGCTCGACCGCGGGGCGGCCTATGCCGACAACATGGCAACCCTCGCCCCCAAGCTGTTTGGCCGCGAGAACACTGCTGCGACGGAGGAGGGATAATCATGGCGACGCCAAAACTAAAAAATGACCTGACCGACAAGGCAGTTTTGATCACCGGTGGGACCGACGGGATCGGTCTGGCGACCGGCCTGGCCTTCGCTCGCCACGGTGCCCACGTCTACCTCACCCACCGCTGGGGCTCGTCCGACGAGAATGAGATCCGGGCCAAGTTCACCGCGATCGGTGCCCGTGAGCCTGCGATCGTTGAGGCGGATGTGTCCGCCGATGAAGATACCGAAGCGTTGATGGAGCTGATCAAACGCGATCACGACGCGCTCGAAGTGTTTATCAGCAATGTCTCGTTTGCTCACATCAGCAAGCACCACAGCGACCTGTCGAAAAAGGGCCTCAAGCGCAGCATCAACTACAGCGCGTGGCCGTTGGTCGGCTACCTCCAGGCCGCCAAGGCGGCGTTTGGCCGGCTTCCGCGGTACGCGATTGGCATGTCGTCGCGTGGTCCCGAGTACTTTTTGCCGGGCTACGACTTTGTCGCGGCGTCTAAGGCCGTCATGGAGACGTTGTGCCAATACCTCACGACCGAGCTGCTCGGCGAGGACATCCGCATCAACATCCTGCGGGCCAATCCGGTTGAGACCAAGTCGTTAGAAGCGACATTTGGCCCCGAATTCTCGCCATTTTGCCGCAAGTGGTACTGCGACGGGTTCTTTATCGCGCCCGAAGAGGTCGCCGATGCAGCCCTCGGCCTGTGCAGCGGATGGATGGATGGTGTGAAAGGTCAAATTCTGTTGCTGGACAGAGGGCTCGGGTTCGCGGACAACGTTGTCCGTCTGTTTACGCAGCGCGAGCGCTACGGGCTTTCGTGCTGAGACATCCCCACACGTTGTTTCGAGGATTTGCATGATTACGCGAGAGAAAGTTACTGAGGTCGTCAAGCGTCACCTGGTCGATACCATCGAGGAGCTCGAGGGTCAGGAGATCGACACGTCCCGCTCGATGAAAGACCTCGGGGCCAACAGCCTCGATATCGTCGAGGTCGTGTCCTGCTCCATGCGTGAGCTGCGGGTCAAGGTACCCCGCTCCGAGCTCAACAAGCTCGAGAACATGGACGCCCTGATCGACCTGCTGCTCAAGGTCGCCGAAGAAAAACAAGCAGCTGCCAGCTAATCGCCTAACACCCACATTGTGTGGTTGCTAGGATTGTTGTGGCTACAATCACTTGATGCGTCGGCTCGTGTTCCATGAGCTTGACGCATCGAGCTAATTCCCGTTATCGAAATCGTTGCAATGGCACCGAATTACGAGCTCATCGAAGTCCCGCTAAGCGACCGCAAACTGGTCGAGCGATTTATTCGCGTGCCCTGGTACATCAACCGCGAGTACGCCCCCAGCGACCACTGGGTGCCGCCGCTTTTGATGGACCGCCGGGATTATCTCAATCCCAAGAAAAATCCGTTTTTTGAGCACGCCGAAGTCGGCCTGTGGATCCTTCGCCAAAACGGCCGCGACATCGGCCGGATAGCCGCGGTCAAAGACCGTGACTACATCGAGTTTCACAAGGAACAAACCGGGTACTTCGGCATGTTCGAGTGCCCCAACGAGCCGGAGCTGGCCAAGGCTCTGCTCGATGTCGCGGCCGATTGGCTCAAGCAACGCGGGCTCACCAAGTACATCGGGCCCCTGGAGCTGTCGACCAACTACCTGTCGGGGGCCTTGATCGAGGGTTTCGACCGCGACCCCGGGATCAACATGCCCTACAACCCGCCGTACTACGACGAGTTGCTGTTGGCTTCGGGGGTCGAGAAGGCCCGCGACCTGCTCTATTGGGGGCTCGATCCGCAAAAGCCGGTGCCCGAGCGCATCGTGCGAATCTCCCGGCGAATCGCCGAACGCAAGGGCGTCACGATTCGCAAGATGTCGTTCAAAGATTGGGACAACGAAGTCCTGCGAACGCTCGAGATCTACAACGACGCCTGGGAGAAAAACTGGGGCTTTGTCCCGCTCTCCAAAAAAGAATACCTGCACATCGCCAAGGACCTCAAAATGGTCCTCCACCCCGATCTGGCGATCATTGCCGAGGTCAAGGGCGAGCCGGTCGCGTTTGTGTTGACAATCAACGACATCAATCCGGTCCTCAAAAAGATCAATGGCCGGCTGTTTCCCACCGGCATCTTCAAGCTCGCGTGGGATGTGATGATCAAGCCGAAAATTACTTCCGGCCGGCTGATTTTGCTGGGTATCAAAGGCCCCTACCGGGGGATGGGCATCGACTCGTTACTGTTTGTTGAGACCCACGCAGGGGGGCAAAAACTCGGGTGGACCAGTGGCCAAATCGGCTGGACCCTGGAGGACAACGTCAAGGTCAACCGCGCCATTGAGGCCATGGGTGGGTTTGAGATTGCCAAATACCGGGTTTACGAGCGGACCTTCGCGTAGCCATCAATCAGCGTTTAGAAGCTGTGCAAACGGCCGCACAGCCGCGGGCCGCGGGCTGTGATCGGGTTGGTTGTCACCCCTACGCCAATCGTCGTATAGCGGGGCTGTGAGCGAGTCAAACCGTACATACGAAGGGGTTTTGCAGGTCGTGATCAAGCACCTCGAGGACAACCTCGAGGACAAGCCCAAGGCGCCGATCACCGCAGCTTCAAACCTCGTCAAAGAGCTCAATCTCGACAGCCTACAGAGCTTTGAGATGGTCGCCGACCTAGAGGACCACTACGAGATTTCGATTCGGCTCGACGAGCTGCAAGATGTCGAAACCGTGGCCGAGGTTGCGCGCATTGTACATGCACAGATTCAGGCCCAGGCCTAGGCCTAGGTCAGCCGCACCGCGCATATTTATTTGAGCATGCACCGAGATTAGGTGTACGAGCAACTTTGGAGAACCTATGAGCAAACCACGCCCCAAAACCCTTGTCGAAGCTCTCGAGTTGGTCGCCGATGTCGAGGACAAGCGTTACTCGCACCTGATCGACCGCAAGCAGCCGATTGTCGAAGTCACCTATGGTGCGCTGTTTCGCCGCGCTCGGCGGGTGGCCGCTGCCCTGCAAGAACGCGGGCTTCGCCACGGCGATCGGGTTGGACTCATCATCCCCGACTCACCGCAGTTCGTCGACGCGATTTGGGGGACCATGCTCGCCGGGGTGGTGCCGGTGCCCGTGTACCCGCCGATGAACATTGGCAAGCTCGATGCCTATATCGACAACACCACCCATATCCTGCGCAAGTCCGGGTGCAAGTTGGTGTTGACCGACGGCCGCGTCAAACCGATCTTGGGCAAGCTTCTCAGCCAACTACCCGCGTTGCAGGCGATCGAAGTACTCAGCAAGTTGGTCGAGCCGTTCCCCGAAAATGCCGAGATGCGGCCCGTCGAGGTCAAGCCCGACGACATCGCGTTTTTGCAGTTCACCTCGGGCAGCACCTCGCGGCCCAAGGGCGTCACCCTGACCCACGCCAACCTGATCGCCAATGTCTCGGCCATCGGCGGGGCCACAGGTGGGATCTCGATTACTGAAAACAGCTGTGGTGTCAGCTGGCTGCCGCTGTTTCACGACATGGGCCTTATCGGGTTTGTATTTGCACCGATCGTCAACGGGGCCGCCCACGTCCGCTTTATTTCGCCGCTGATGTTCCTCAAGCGCCCGGCGGTGTGGTTGCAACAGCTGTCCGAAGTTCGCGGCAACATCACGTTTGCCCCCAACTTTGCCTATGGGTTGGCGACCCAGCGGGTCAAGCCCAAGGAGATCGAGGGCATCGACCTGTCGTCGGTGGTGGTTGCCGGCTGTGGTGCCGAACCTATCCAATACGACACCCTGCGCAAGTTTGCCGACTACTACGCCCCCTACGGGTTTAAGTCGACCGCGTTCTTGCCGTGCTACGGGATGGCCGAGCATTCCCTTGCAATTACATTTGTTGGCCTCGGCGACGACCTGCAGGCCGATGTCGTCGATGCCGAGTCCCTGACCGCGCGCGAGGCCAAACCGGCAACCCCGGAGCAGGTCGCCAGCGGTGAGGGCATTATCAAGGTTGTTAACTGCGGCAGTACGTTCCCCGAGCACGAACTCAAGATCGTCGATGACGAGGAAAACACCCTCGGCGACCGCGAAGTTGGGCACATCCGTCTCAAGGGCCCGTCGATCATGCGCGGGTACTTTGAGGACGAGGAGAACAGCAAGAAGGCGTTTGTCGACGGTTGGCTTGTGACCGGCGACCTGGGCTACACGGTCGATGGCAACCTGTTTGTTTGTGGCCGCAGCAAGGAACTCATCATCGTCAACGGCCGCAACTTCTACCCGCAGGATATCGAGTGGCAGGCCTACCAGATCGAGGGCGTGCGCAAGGGCAACGCGATTGCGTTCCCGATTCACGATCGCGAGGCCGGGCGCGAGCGCGTGGTCTTGGCCGTCGAGTCGCGGGCTCCCGAGGAACAATCGGCACGGATCCGCGGCGAGATTTTGGCCAAGGTTTTAGAGTCGCTGTCGCTGCGCCTCGATGAAATTTTGTTGCTGCCCCCGGGGACATTGCCCAAGACATCCAGTGGCAAGTTGCAGCGAACCAAGGCGGCGCAGATGTTCCGCGAGCAACAGTTGCGCGGGCAAACCAAGAACAACTCGTGGCAGCTGGTCAAACACCTGGCCCAGTCGCGCTGGGCCTACGTCAAGTCGGCGCTCAAACGCTGAGTAAAAACAACCAAGTACGGTCGACACGCGGAAATTGCGTGTGCAGATTTGGTGCGCATGTTTCGCCGGCACCGGTCAAATTTCACGTGCATTTACAAACTTGTCGCTCGAGTTTGATACGTTGAACTTGGACCGGGGCGACAATCGGGGTCTCGAGGAGACACTAGACCGTATCGCCTCGCTTGTGCACGGTATAGGTCGCCGCGATGGCCCTCCCCCGCGAACAATCTCAAGCTTCCGAAGAGCATCACAGCTCCGGGCTTGTGTGGTTTCGCGAAGCGTTTTTTGACCAGGGTCCGCCCAAGCCCGCCGACGACGACGGGGCCGACCGCCTGGCCCAAAGCATGGTCAAACAGCGGTTGTTTGGCGAGTCCGACACGACCCAGGTCGGTCGCTTTGTCGTTTTGGACAAACTTGGCGAGGGCGGTATGGGGGTCGTGTATTCGGCCTACGACAAGGAGCTCGACCGCAAGGTTGCCGTCAAGCTGTTGCGCCGGACCGACGCCGGCGAAGACGGTCACCGCCGGATGCAACGCGAAGCCCAGGCCATGGCCCGGCTGTCGCATCCCAATGTCGTGCAGGTCTACGAGGTCGGGTTTTACGAGGGCCAGCTGTTTGTGGTGATGGAGTTTGTCGAGGGGCAAACCCTGCGCACCTGGTGCCGCAAAAAACCGCGAACGTGGTGGGAAGTTGTCCGCGTGTTTGTCGAGGCCGGCCGGGGGTTGGCGGCGGCCCACGACGCCGGGCTGGTGCACCGCGACTTCAAGCCTGAAAACGTGCTGATCGGCGACGATGGCCGGGTCCGGGTGTTGGACTTTGGCCTGGCCAGGTCCCACGAGGTCGACGACGCCGAGCCCTCGAGCCCCGAACTCGATCCGTTTGCTCTGGCGCAGTCGTCCGAACCACATGCAGCTGCAAGTTCGAGTGCGTTTGCCAGCCGGCTCACCCGTAGTGGCACCGTGTTGGGGACCCCGGCCTATATGTCCCCTGAGCAACATATGCGCCAGGCCGCCGATGCCCGCAGCGACCAGTTTAGTTTTTGTGTCGCCCTGTACGAAGCTCTCGCCGGAGAGCGTCCGTTTGACGAGGACAACCGCGCCGTGTTGGCGTTTGCCAAACAGACGGGGCAGGTCCGCGAGTGGCCGCGTGAGCGCAACAAGGTGCCCAAGTGGCTACGCCGTGCCCTTCACCGCGGCTTGCAGCCCCATCCGGTTGAACGCTGGCCGTCGATGGCGGCGTTGTTGGTCGAGCTCGGACGGATCCGGACTCGCACACGCAGGCGCTGGTACCTGATTACGATGGCGGCCGTACTTGTCGCTTCGGTTGTGGGGTATGGCGCCGTGACCTCGTGGGCGGCCCGCTCGGAGCTATGCAGCGGTAGCGAAGCTGAGGGCGCACGTATGTGGAACGCGGTGCGCCAGGGGCGGGTGTTGGCGGCCATGACCCAGGCCGACGGTGAGGTCGCACAGACGGCCTGGCCCGCGGTTTCGCTGGGGATTCAAGCATTTACCGACCAGTGGGTGGCGATTCATCGCGAGGCCTGCGAGGCCACCAACGTGCGACGCGAGCAAACCCGAACGGTTTATAACTTGCAGCTACAATGTTTGCAGCGCCGACGTGGCCAGCTCGACACGCTGTTGGCGGTGCTGGCCGATGCCCAAACCAAAATGGTTGCTGATGCATCCGATGCGGTGGCTTCGCTGCCGCCGGTGAGCGATTGCGCCGACCTCAAGCAACTTCAGTCGAGCAGTATGCGGTTGCTGCCGCCCGAGAGTGCGGAGGTCAAGGCAGTCGCCCAGGGCCTGCGGGCCGAGCTCGACAGGGTTCGCAGTTTGACCGCAGGCAAACTGTTTGCCGAGGCTCGCAACACCCTTGAGGTGGTGATGGGGGAGGTGCGAGAGCTCGGGTATCGGCCGTTGCTGGCCGAGGCCGAGTACGAGCGTGGTCTGCTCGAGTTAAACGCCGGCGAAGACCTGCTCGCAGCCGAGCGGGCGCTGACCGAGGCCCTGTGGCTGGCCGAGGAGGTGCGCCACGACACGATCTCGGCCCGGGCGATGGCCAAGTACCTCAAACTGGTGGGGATCGACCAGGCGCGGCGGGAGCAGGCGATGCGTCACGTTCGCCACGCAGAGGCGATTCTCCGGCGCAGTGACATGCAAGCCCTCGCCCACCAGGAGCTGCTCGAGAGCCTTTCAAACCTCCTCTATGTCGACGAGAAGACCGAGCCCAGCGATGTGTCGGTGCAGGAGGAGTTTGAGCGTGCATATACACGAGGTAAGGTGCGCAGCCCCGACGAGTTTAGTGTGACCGGCTCGCTGCGTAGCCTCAGTGAAGAATTGGAGCGGGAGGGGGAGCTCGAAAAAGCAGTTGAGCACTACACCCGGGCGCTCGAGGTTGCCCGCGGCCAGACCGGTGACCAGTCCCACGATGTCGCCCAGCTGCTGGCGCGGCTCGGCAGTGTTCACGCCGAGCTCGGCGACACCCGGGCCGCGGTTTCGACCTATCAGCGAGCGGAGCGGATCTACCGTGAGTTGCTCGATCCGGGCGATAGCCGAAGGTTGCATATACAGTTTCGCCTGGCAGAGGTTGCCATGGCCAGGCGCGAGTATCGAAAGGCTGCCGGCTACCTGCTGCGCGCCCGCAAGCGCACCGCCCAGTCGCTGTTGCTCGCGGAGGTTGAGATTCTCCAGGGCGAGCTCAACCATCGCCGGGGTCGCGGCAAACGGGCCAAACGCAACTTTGAGGCCGGACTGCGGGTGCTGGCCGACCACAGCCCGGGTACCGAGGAGGCTGCCCAGGCGGGGATGTGGCTCAAGATTCGGGGACTCACGGGGCAGGGCGAACTTCGGCTTTCAGGGCGCTCGCCGTTCAAAGCGGTCAAGCCGTTGCTAGCGGCGCTACAGCAGGCCCAGGAGCACGAGAAAGCGGCGCCCCGAGGCCTGTTGCCGCGGATCCGCTTTGCCCTTGCACGTGCCCGCTGGGCCGAGGGGGACGATGAATCACGGTTTGTCGCCGTGGGGTTGGCACGGGCCGCTGCGCGCGAGTTTTCAGACTTGCGCGGGCGCTACTTGGTCGAGCTCGCCCAGGTTGAAGCCTGGTTGCAGGCCCGTGCCGACAATGCCGAATAGGCGGGTCGGGTCACCTACCCGTAAAGTAGATGTGTGTACATGGTTATCGCCGCGAAGCTCAGGTCTGGCCAGGCAACACGCCACGGACACCGGCGGCCTCGACATACTTGCGCAGTTGTTGACGTGCCCGGCGCAAACGGGTGCGTACAGTCCCCTCGGGCAAACTCAAGATTTCGGCGAGCTCGCGGGCGGTGACACCTTCCCAGTAGTAGAGCTCGAGCGCGATTTGCATGTCGATTGGCAACCGGCACATGGCGGCCTGGAGAATCTGCTCGCGTTCGTTGCGGACAATGACGCTTGTGGGCGAGTGGCCGCAGTCCATTACGCTGACCACGAGGGGGTCGATCACGTCGTGTTTCGACCGGCGGCGCCGCATGTGCTCGAGCAGCTTAAAGCGGGCGATCGAGTAGAGGTAGGTCGTAAACTTGGAATCGCCGCGGAAGCGGTCGGAGGCCTCGAGCGAGGCCAAAAATGTTGCTTGTACAAGGTCGTCAACCCCGTCCTGCACGCGGTTGCGGAAAAACCGTTGGACCTTGCTGACATGGCGATCGTATAGCTGCCCGCCCGCGGCCTTATCTCCGGCGGCCCAGCGTTTGAGGAGCTCAAAGTCGTCAACCATCTCGGCGCTTCATACCACGGTTGGCGTGTTTCGTGTCGGATGTCGCGTGCAACAGCATGCGCGACAAGCCAAACAGGGCATGCTGCGGCGATAATTTTGCCTGGAGTGGCTACTGAGGCGCTGGCGCGTTGGCCTCGATCCGAGCGATAAACGCTGCCGCCTGTTCGGGGGTTGCGTGTGTCTGCAAGTGGACGAGGTAGGTTTGCAGCAAGCGGGTATCTCGCGGCGTGCGAGCGAGCATCGGCTCAAAGATGTCGACGGCGAGTTCGGGGTGCGAGGCGGCCAGTCGATAAAGTGCCCCGCGCGCAGCCGGGAACTCGGGGTCGTGGCGATAGGCCTCGAGCAGCAGGTCCTTGGCGACAGTTGGATCGGGTGGCGTGGTTTTCGAGACTTCGATCTGACTCAAGAGATAGGAGCTAAGCGCAGCTGCGTAGGCATGAACTTGCGCTTGCAACGATTTGATAGCCTCGGTGTCACTGCCAGCGATGAGCTGCCGCGGGAAGGCCCGGCGCACACGCACAAGGTCGGCGAGGTTTTGCGCGCCGAGGTGACGGTTGTCGGCGTAGGCGGTGTGTGGGGCATCAAATGTGATCCGCGGCTCGAGATCGGTGTGTAGTGGCCCCGCCCCGGCGAACTCGGCAAGGCCTTCGTAGTCGAGGAAATACGAGGCGAGCAGGTCGCGGACCTCAACGATCGTCATACCCGGTTGTTGGACCATGGCGTTGAGCTGGGCGAGCTCAAGGGAAAGGCCCGGTTTTGTCCCGTCGCTCGCCACCCCGACGAGCGCAAGGCTGGGGGTCCGGGCGTTGTACAGCCCCAAAAATGCGTGGGCTTCGGCGAACGCTGATAAGAATGTACGTACAATTGTTTTGAGGTCCTGCGGCGAGAGCTGGTGTAGCGGCAGCCACTGGACAAACACGCCGCCGGGACGCAGGTGGGCGCGAATCGCTTCGAAGTGCTCGCGGGCGTAGAGCGAGCCGGCACCATCGCGGGCCGGGTGAAACAGGTCGGCGATGATGAGGTCGCGCTCGGTATTTGATGCAGATACAAACCGACGGGCATCGGCAATGTGGACCTGCGCACCCGCGGCCGTATGGAGCTGGTGGTTGACCTCAGAAAACAGGGGGAGGGCATCGACCACAGCCGGGACCAGCTCGACGGCATCGAGCTGCACCTTGGGACCTGCGAGTTGTAATGCGGCCCCAGCCGTCGCCCCGGTGCCCACACCGAGCACGAGCACGGAGCTGGGGTTGGGTCGCAGCAAGACGCTGAGGTGACCCATGCGCCGCTCACCAAAACTCAGGGCCCCGCCCATGCGAAACTGATGGCCAACCTGAAGCCGGCGCAACACCGGGGCGCCCTCGGGCCGTGGACCGGTAAACTCGCTGACCGTGACAACCCCCGCACGCGACTCGACCTGGGACAGTTGCTGCCAGTGCTTGCCAGGTTGCACAAGCGCGAGGGATCGGGGGCCGAGGGCGGTGGCCGCCACCACCGCGATCACGCCCCCGCCGATCATGACCGGCGAAAATCGCCGCATCCATGCACACGCAACAAAAATAAGGAGGTAGGCGTAGGCGAGGGCGTAGATACTGTCGGCATAGCCGAGCGCGTCGATCGCCCATACCCCACATACCGCCGGTGCCAATGCCCCGCCTAGGGTGTTGATTGCGTAGGCCCGACCGGCGCCGTCACGCAGGCTCAAAAGCCCGATCACATGGCTAAACAGGGCGCCCATGAGCAGGGTTGGCAGGCCAAATACCGCAAGTGTGGCGAGCATTTCTCCGGCGATGCCGGTCGCCAGCGACCCACCTGCCTCGGGGTGGACCACGGCGATGATCGCCGGGCTGTGGCGCAGGGCGATGGCAGCCAAAATAGTTGCAAGTGCAAGTAAGGCGAGGAGGCAAACCAGCAACGTGCCGGGGCGCCCGCGGCCGATCTTTGCCGAGATTCGTCCAAACAGCGCTGCCCCGCAGGCTGTGCCCACGAGGTAGACAGCCAGAGTATTGGCGAATGTGTAGATCGTGTTTTCAAAGTTTTGCGAAAGCACGGTGACGCCGACGACTTCGAGGCCGACGCCGAGCAAACCGGTTGTACCTGCAACCGTATACAGCAGCCAGCCCTCACGCAGGAGGTCCGGGTCGGGGTCGCGCGAGCAGTCGAGCGGTTGCGGCTCGGTGGTGGCGACGGGTAGCTCGCGTAGCTCGGGGTGTTGTTTGGACCATCGCAGGGCAAGTGCACCCGCGGCCGCCCCACACAGGGCAAACGCCGATGCTGTGCTTGCGAGGCCGAGCGTGGGCATCAGCACGTACACCGCAGCGAGTGTGCCGATTGTTGCACCTACAGTATTGACTGCGTATAGCCGCGAAAGTCCGCGGGGGACCTGGTCGGCGCGGGTGCGTCGGTAGGCGGCCACAAGCGCGGGTAAGGTCGCGCCCAGGCAAAATGTGCCGGGCAGCAGCGCCAAGGTGGCGATCGCGAGTAAGAGTCCGCCGGGTGGTGTCGGACCCAGAAGTTGCGGCAAGGCCTCGCTCAGGGCGTACAAGAGATACGGCGAGACCAGGGCAAAACCGGCGGCGGTAAGCTCGAGCAGGACAAATGCCCGCACCGGGTCTAAGGCCCGTTCAACCCGGTGGTGGAGGACCGCAGAACCGATCGCCATGCCCCCAAAAAAACCGCCAAGGGTCGCCAACAGGCCGAGGCTCTCACTGCCGAGGGCCAGGCTGAGCAGGCGGGTCCAGACCAGTTCGTAGCCGAGCCCAGCTGCCCCCGAAAGGGTGAACGCGAGCAGCAGCAGACGGTCGTGGAATTGCATGCGCAACGGGCTGAGAATACGCGTACGTAGTCACGAGGCGTCCGTGAAAGAACTCACCCATTTTCGGGCGTAGCGGGAGCGCAGTGCAAGGCCGGCTGCATGTGCAAGCATGCCGCCGCGTGAGTGTTCGGGCCGGGCGTTTGCTCCCATCCTTGGTAGGATACCGGCCTATCGTCCACGGACTGCAAAGGATTGTTGCATCGTGAAGTTTTCAGTGATCGGCGGCGGCCCAGCGGGGCTCTACTTTAGTCTGTTGATGAAAAAGGCCTGTCCGCAGCATGAGGTCAAGCTGTGGGAACGCAACCGACCAAACGACACGTTTGGCTGGGGGGTGGTGTTTTCCAATGAAACCCTCGGCAACTTAGAGCGCGCCGACCCGGAGAGTTTTGCCCGGATCACCGAGGCATTTGCCTATTGGGACGACATCGACACGCATTTTGCCGGGAAAATGATCCGCTCCTCGGGGCACGGGTTTTGCGGGCTCGCCCGGCGCCAGTTGTTGCAGATTTTGCAGGAGCGCTGCGCCGAGGTTGGCGTGCATATGCAATTTTCCCACGAGTGCAGCGATCCCACGCAGTTTGCCGACGCCGATGTGGTGATTGCAGCCGATGGCATCAACAGCCTGGTCCGCTCGACCTTTGCCGAGCACTTCAAACCCTCGGTCGAGATCAACGAGGCCAAGTTTATCTGGTTGGGGACCGACAAGCGGCTACAGGCGTTTACGTTCATTATCCGCGAAAATGCCGATGGCCTGTTTCAGGTCCATGCATATCCATTTGATTCGAAGACCAGCACATTTATCGTCGAAACCGATTCAGAGACTTGGGCCCGTGCCGGGTTCGACAAAAAAACGACCGAACAGAGTGTCGCCTACCTAGAGGAGCTGTTTGCCCCGGAACTCGACGGCCACAAACTGCTGACCAACAAGTCGATTTGGCGTAATTTTCGTACGGTTAAGTGCGAACGTTGGTCCTACAACAATTTTGTGTTGATCGGCGACGCCGCCCACACGGCCCACTTTTCGATCGGTTCGGGCACCAAGTTGGCGATGGAAGATGCGATTTGCCTGGTCGAGCGGCTGGCCCCGCTTTCTTCCCCCGAAGGCCTGCAAGCGGCGCTTGCCCAGTACTACGAAGATCGCTGGCTCGATGTTGCCAAGTTGCAGCGGGCCGCCCGGGTCAGTCGCACGTGGTTTGAGGAAATCAGCCGCTACAAGCAGTTTTCCCCCGAACAGATGGTGATGAGCCTGCTGACCCGCAGCAAGCGGGTGACCTACCAAAACCTGCGCCTGCGCGACGCCGAGTACATTGCCGGCTACGATCGGTGGTTTGCCGACAACCATGGTTGTACCCACATCGATCCCGCACCACCGCCGATGTTTACCCCGTTTGCAGTTCGGGGAATGAAGCTCAAAAACCGCGTGGTCGTGTCGCCGATGTGCCAGTACTCGGCCGAGGACGGACTGATCGACGACTGGCATCTGGTGCATATTGGCAGCCGGGCGCTCGGCGGCGCGGGCCTTGTGTTGACCGAGATGACGGATGTTTCGCGCGAGGGTCGGATCACGCCCGGGTGTGCCGGGATGTACCGACCCGAGCATGTGGCGGCCTGGCGCCGGGTCGTAAACTTTGTGCATACACATAGTGAGGCCAAGATCGGGCTGCAACTCGCCCACGCCGGTCGCAAGGCGGCCACCAAGTTGATGTGGGACGGTATGGACGAGCCGCTACCGCCCGAGCAAACGGCCGATTGGCCGGTGATTTCGGCCTCGGCGATTCCCTGGACGCCACAAAACCAGGTACCCAAGGCGATGGACCGGGCCGACATGGATGCGGTGCGCGACGACTTTGTCCGCGCTGTTGAGATGGCCCAAGAGGCAGGCTTTGACATGGTCGAGCTCCACTTTGCCCACGGCTACCTGCTGTCGTCGTTTATCTCGCCCCTGTCGAATACGCGGACCGACGAATACGGCGGGAGCTTGGAAAATCGCATGCGGTTTGCGCTCGAGGTGTTTGATGCCGCCCGCGCGGCGTGGCCCGAGGACAAGCCGATGTTCGTCCGGATTTCTGCGACCGATTGGGTACCGGGCGGGGTCGATGGCAACGAGGCGGTTGAGATCGCCAAAATGCTCAAGGCCCACGGTTGTGATGTCGTCGATGTTTCAGCCGGGCAGACGAGCACCGAGGCCCAACCGATCTACGGGCGGATGTTTCAGACGCCGTTTAGCGACCGGATTCGCAACGAGGCTCACATCCCGACCATGGCGGTCGGCAACATCCAGGGGTGGGACCATGTCAATACAATCATCGCCTCGGGTCGGGCCGACCTGTGTGCGTTGGCCAGGCCGCACCTGCGCGACCCATACCTGACCCTGCATGCCGCCATCGACCAGGGTTACGATGGCGAGGCGGTGTTTTGGCCCAAGCAGTACCTCTCGAGCAAGCCGCCGCGGTCGTAGTGGCCGGCTAAAACCATGTAGATGCAATCATGTTTTGGTTGCCAGCTACCCGTCGTAGGTGACGGCAAAGTAGGGGTGCTTGTTGGGATCGCTGGCTTCGTTACTCCAGTAGCACGAGCCAGTTTGCGAGTTGGTCCGCATCATCAAGTAGAGGGATGTGCCGGGTTCCCACATCTGTGGGTCGAGGGGCCAGGTCCGCAGTTGACCGGGCATGATAGCTCCCTGGTCGGGGTGTAGCAGCACGAGGGGGTTACTAGGCGCCATCGTGAGGGTGTTCTTGTCGAATTGCGAAGTTGTATACAACGCGCCGCTGGCATCCGAACCCGGGTAGTTTTGCGCTTCAAATACGGTCATCGCGAGGGTGAGGTTGAGCAGTTGTTTGCCTTCGAGTTCCTCGGGCCAGTCGAGACGGATGTATAGCCAAGCTTCTCGGTTGGCACCGCCGTTGCCGGTAACAGCTTTGTCGGTCAGGATCATTCCGTCGGGGAGGCCAAAGATGCCGCTGGCTAGCTCCTCGCAGGCATCGGGCCCGAGGTAGGGCTCGCCCGGACCTCCTTCGAGCATGACACAGGCCGAAATTGTCAGCGGGAGGTCGACCTGTGTAATGCCACCGGTTGTGCTGCTCTCGCCCGTATCGCTGGTGACGTCGGTCGGCTCAACTGTCGGGTCCGCGGTTGTTGATTCGTCGGTGGTCGAAGTTGTGTCGGTAGTTGTCGGTGGGTCGTCTGTGGTGGCGTCGGAGGTCGAACTGGTGCCCGGGTCGTCCGTGGTCGAGGTCGAGCCGGTGGCATCGCTCGAGTCTGAGGACGCATCGGTCATCACCGTTGGATCGGATGTCGGCCCGGCAGATGTCGAGGTCCCAGGGCCCGCGCTGGTGGCATCGGACGTTGTCGTCGGGTCTGAGTCGGTCAGTGTGAGGCCGAAACCCGGGTTTTCCATGGTGCAGGCAACACTCAGCAGCAAACTTGTAACTACGAGGAGTTTGTTGCTCGGTGCCACGCTGATAACCTAACAGTTTCGAGCGCTGACGGGGGTAACAAAAAGCCCTGTCCGTAGGGACAGGGCTTTGAGTTGATAGGCCGAAGATGCGTTAGTTCGGAGCAGCCACGTATGGGAACGCGCCCGGGAACTCGACATCGTTAGCTGGCGGGTTGACAGGTACACCCGCCAAGGTTGTTGGGTCCTGGCCGGGGACGGTCAGGTCGAGCAACACCAGGGCAAGTGTCACATCCATCACCGGATCAGGCAGCAGGCGGCCATTCGGGAACCCGGCGGGAGCATCGAGCGTGAGCTTGATGGTGTCGGGGACAACAAACGGTGCTGCCTGGCCGACACAGTCGGCGGTCATGCACGGGACGAGACCCAAGCCGATGAGATCGTCGTCGAGCGCCTGGTGGAAGGCATCGACGTTGGCGGTGATTTCGGCGACGTAGTCCCCGTTGGCGTCGTCAGCCGGCGAGGCCATATTGTAGTCGTCCTTCGAGGTAATGACCGCGGTGTTGATCGCGGGCATACCCATGCGGTCGACCTGTGCGAGGTCTCCGGGCGGGGTTTCGTCGAACACAAACGGATCGTCGCCGTCGCCGTCGCCGTCACCGTCGCCGTCACCGTCGCCGTCGCCGTCACCGTCGCCGTCACCGTCGCCGTCGCCGTCACCGTCGCCGTCGCCGTCACCGTCACCGTCGCCGTCACCGTCGCCGTCACCGTCACCGTCGCCGTCGCCGTCACCGGTCGGGCCTTCGCTGGTGCCCGGGTCGGTGGTTGGCGTCACGGTGGTCGTGGTGTCCGAATCGCTATCGGTATCGTCACCGCCACCGCCACAGCCGACAGTCAATAGACCTGTTCCGAGGAGCAGGCAGAGTGCTTGTACATTCACTTTTTGCATCGTTGTTGCTCCTTTCTTACTTGCGTGTCGTGGCCCAAAGTTGGATGTCGTTGTTGCCACCGGAGGCACCGTCGATGCTGATTTCGACGACGATCGACATCACGTTAAATCCGGCAAAGGTGTCGTTTGTGCTGTCAAACATCAACGTGCCGGTTTCGAGGGTTGCGAGGTACCCATCGAGGTCGAAGAAGAACGGGTCTTCGGCCATGCCAGCCCACACCTGGTGTGCGCCTGGTCCGGCCTCGATCGCGGTGTTGACCGGCCCGATGACGGGATCGGCTACACCGGGAAGTCCTTCAACTTTGACCCCCCAATCGCCGTTGCCGTTTTGCCCAAACCGCACCCAGACATCGTTGTCGGCCACGTTGTCGAGGTCGTTGTCGATGTGGATGCCGTAGACGACATCCCCGGAGTACTCGGGATCGGCTCCGCCCTCGATGAGCGCGGCATAGGTGATGATCGCAATGATGCGGTCGTTGTCAGAGTGCCAAGCGTAGAAGTCGAGGATATCCGCGGTGCGGTTGTCGACCGACATCGTGCTAGGCGAGTCGATGTGGTCAGCCGCGGTGGCTTCGCCCGTCAACAGGGCCGTTGAGGCACCGGCGACGAGACCCACGCAGAGCAGACCAGCTGTGGTTCTTCTCAGGTTCATGCTACATTCCCCCATCCGCTACCGGGCAAAATGTGTCCCGGGAGCCATGTGATTGCTACGAGCGTGCCTGGACTTTGGATCGGCTGCAACCAATAAAGATGCGCAGCAGAGCGTGCTTTCGCATTTTGACACCCAAAAAATGAATGCTAGCCGCCCGATCCGAATCCTTGTTGGTCTCGTAGTTGTTCTGGATAGTTGCGCTCAAGAAAAGACGAGAGTCCTCGCGCGCATGAGCGTTCGCAGACTGTAACTACATCTGCGGGTACGGCTTTCATGGGGCAGGTCGGCACACAGTCCTTTTTGTTGAATGAATTTGCCAGCCGACTATCTTTGTGCCTGTCAAGATGACAACTTGTCGCGCGGCCTTTTGCCGAATAATCTTACGACCAAACCTACAGGACTGAATCATGCGTACACAGCATTCCCTTCTCATTGTTTGTCTTGCCCTTGGAATTCCCGCCTGCGGTGGTGGGGACGACGGCACGGATACAGATGCATCGACGACCCAAAACAACACGACCACGACCGATGCCATGACAACCGAAACCACCGAGACCGGTGACATGACAACCGCAGGTCCCGGTGACGGCGATGGTGATGGCGACGGCGACGGTGACGGCGACGGCGATGGTGATGGCGACGGTGACGGCGACGGTGACGGTGACGGTGACGGTGACGGCGACGGCGACGGTGACGGCGACGGCGACGGCGACGGTGACGGCGACGGCGACGGCGATGGTGACGGCGATGGCGATGGCGACGGCGATGGCGACGGCGACGGCGATGGCGACGGCGACGGCGACGGCGATGGCGATGGCGACGGCGACGGAGATGGAGACGGAGACGGAGACGGAGACGGAGACGGAGACGGCGACGGAGACGGCGACGGCGTTTGTGGAGATGGCAACGTCGATGTTGGTGAGGAATGCGACGACGGCAACGACGATGAGACGGATGCGTGTACAACTTTGTGCGCAGCACCTGCCTGCGACGATGGCATCCTGAGTGGTGACGAAAGCGACGTCGACTGTGGCGGTAGTTGCAACGGCTGTCTGCTCGGCGGGGCCTGTGGTGTGGGCTCCGACTGTGAGACCCTTAGTTGCAACATGGAGCTTTGTGGATTGCCGAGCAGTTGTGCGGATATCCTCGAGCAAAACCCCGAGATCGAGAGCGATGTCTATACAATCGATCCCGACGGCGAAGGTGGTGTCGAACCGTTTGAAGTCGGTTGTGACATGGTGACCGATGGCGGTGGCTGGATTCGCCTGACGCTCAATGACAGCGACAATTTGCTGGTCGCCGAGTACGACGTTTCAAACCCGTGGCACAAGTGTGAGGACGACTCGGCCAAGCACTTTGACTGGATTGCCGAAGATGGTGTGACCCCAGACTTTAGCCCCAATGACTTCTACATCGAGGATGTTGCGCTCATCTACCAAAACCCCGACACGATGACCGACTACGACGACATGCAAATGGATGGGATCCGCAGCGTAATCACCGAGCTCAACCCGGCTACCCGCATGGTCGCGCTGACCTCCGACGACGATAGCGGCAACTATCAAAACGATATGGCCGGCGGCCATGAGGTGTATATCCAAGGACAGTCGATGGGGTTTGTGCTGTTGACAGTCGGCGAAGATGGCCAGTGTGGTGGCAGCGGAGACTGGCCCTACGCCAACTCAGAGTCGGGCTATTACCTGTACAACCAAAGCGATGACGATTCGATGGTCGACGGTCAGACCACAGCCATGGACGTCACCGCACTCGACCCCGGTGACCTGTTGCCGTATATCGTGCGCTTGGTCGTCGATACCGGTGGCGGGGTGGCCTTTGGCTACGAGCAACAGGTCATCTTGGTGCGTTAGCCGAGAAAACTTGTATCAACAAAAAACCGGGCTCCTCGACGGGCCCGGTTTTTTGATGGTTGCGTCTTAGTTGGCGGCGAAGGTCTGCGAGATGGCCTCGGGGGCGATCGCGGTACGTCCTTCGGGGCCAACGTGGACCAGTTTGTCGACACCTTCGAGGTCGGGCATGGGGGTGACAACCCAGTAGCCGGGGCCCTCGCTGAGCGTGCGAATCTCGACCGGTTGGGTTGAGACCTGGCCGTCGCGCCAGATTTCGATGCTGTGATTGGCGCTTTGGCGGGTGGCCGTAAACCCGCCCTCGGTCGTCCACCACGACTCGGTGCCGTCGGGGTAGTGCGAGGCGACCAGCAGGGTTTGCGAGGGGGCGGGTTGGCTGTCCTCGTAATCCCACGAAGTCAGGGTACGAATCCGGTTGAAGGTCTTGGTCCAGGTCCACGGGCCGACGAACTGCGGGTGGCAGTAGCTCATGTAGTCGACGAAATCGGGTGTGTAGAGCCAGCTGTTGGAGATGCCAAACCCCCAGCCATCGATCTCACCCTCGGGGTGGGGATAGCTCGGGTCGTTGCCGCCCGAACCACCGCCCGGACAAAACACGTGCTGCAGGCCCTGGCTGTGCCCGTGTTCGTGGACAATGGTTTCGAGGGTGAGCTCGGTCGGGTTGGTCCCGGGGTCGTGGTACATACTTGCAGCTACACGCACATAGGCATCTGACTTGCTGTCGCTCGGCAGGTCGATGGCCTGGCCCAGAAGTCCGCCATTACCACAACCAGCGAATTGGCAGTCGATGTCGACGAGTGCGTGGTAGTACACATTTTCGGCAGGTGCGTCGGCGGCCCGCAGCTGGGCGACAGCCTGGAGCACCGGGTCGAGCCACTGAATCGGCTGGTCCCACTCCAGTGGCTCGTGCATCTCGAATGTCACCGACTGAACCGGATTGGTGTCGGACATCCAGTTTTGCAGCTTGGTCATGGCCTCCTCGCTGGGCGCGGCCGTGACATCCTTACCCTCGGCGGTGTAGTGCAGCGGGACCAGCACGATTTTCATCTCGACGGGGTCCTGCTCAACACCGACCAGCTCAGGGCCGCTCAGTGGCGTGGCCCAGGTGCTGGGTTCGGTTGTGTGTACATCCATGTGTTCGTACAGCTCGACCTGGTAGCGGATGCCCGGGAGCACATCTTCGGCGAACACCCCGAATGCAAAGGTTGTCCCGATGTCACTTTCACTCGACGCACCCTCGACCATGAGTGTTTGTGTGAAAACTTTTTCGGTTTCGTCGGGGAGGATCAACTTGAGCCGAGCCTCGACTTCGTGGGGAACCCACTCCGGCGCGACCGTAAAGTGGACGCGGACCAACATGTTGCGGCCGTTGACCAGGTAGGTGCTGCGCTGGTTGCCATCGGCCCACTCGCCGGCAACCCCAATATCGACACGGGTGCCCTGGTTGGCTTCGACTGCGACGATATCGATCCCGCCCGCTGGGACCATCGGATCGACCGGGCCAGCTGTCGTTTCTCCGTCAGTCGTGTCTTCAGTTGTGCCGGCGTCCGTCGTCGGGGTGTCAGTGTCTTCGCCCGAGGTTGCCGAGTCAGTGCCGCCGTCCGAGTCGCCCTTGTCGTCGCCACATGCCGGGAGACAGAGCGCGCCTGCGAGGAGAATGAGGATTTCCGGTCGCGTCATCATTGCAAAGCTTACATAAGTTACATCGCGGACAAGTTGCAAGATGAGTGTACGCACGCAGATGTGTGTCTGTGTGCGGTCTCAACGCCACGACAGACCTGCGTGCGCCGGGTCTGCAGCGCTGCGGCAGCGCAGCCAGAAACATTGCAACTGCAACGGCAGCCGCTCAACAGACGGTGCGCGACAGGCTGTCGCGTACATCCATCAAGGCAAATCCCAGCAGGTTGAGCCCGGGCCACTGCGCCGGGTTCGCCGCGCGGCGGTCGTGTTCGGCCAAGCCAATGCCCCAGACCCGGTCGATCGGACTGGCTTCGGCCAATACCTGTACACCTGTGGCCGCGAGGTAGGCTCCAAGCACGATGTTTTGCCTAAATTTTTCGCGGTTGGCTCGAGTCACAACGGACATCCGGTACCTCGCCCACACCGTTTCGTCGGCGTCGACCAAGCCTTCGAGCGCCGCCGCATCGGATGGGTGAACAGCCGATAAAATCGCCTGCAGAGCCTCAGCATCACCGAACATGCGGGCTTTCTCGGCAGAGATATAGTGTTGCGCCGTCGGGTAGTGCACGCCATCTACTACAAACGGTGACGGCCACCATTGACTGAAGCAGGCCTTGCCAATCACCCCTGGTCGGCTCGGCTCATGTCCCCAAAAAAACATGAACTTAGCTTCGCAACCTGACTGCAAACACTGTTGTAGTTGGCTGACGGAACGGGTTTCGGCGGGGAGCAAGGGGTCCATGTCGCGGCCGTGCGGCGAAACCCTACACGACCCTAGATGCCGGCACAATACTGCACTTTGGTTGTTTCCCGCACGGCCGGGCCCCGGCGAGTGGGCATCGACAGCCAGTGTTTGGCTAGGGACGCACGAGCGGTTGGAGCTGGGTCGATGGATAAACAAGTTCTTTTGGTCATGTCACTTGTTGTTTTGTCCTGCGGGGCAGGTCAAAACGAAACTGTGACCCGACACAAATTCGTTTGTGATGTTGTTGACCGATGGCAAGCAACACGGGTGTAGTGTCGAGGCCCCTCTGGCTCGAGCGAGCCCTTGTTGATATTGCTGGTAGTATTATTAGTTGCTCCTACAAGCTCGATGGCGCCGCCTGATCGGGGCGAAGTCTATGTGTTTTCAACGACCTCGACACAGTGTGCGCCGCAACATCGGGAGACAGCCGGGCCGTCGTTTAGGTGGATGTCTCGAGTAGATGCTGGGCGGAGCTTGCAAGCAATGCATCCTCGAACAGGTCAAGGTTGCGGCGGCCGTGGTCGCGCCAATTCTCGGGCCCGATGGCGGGAATCACCCGCAGTTGCGCATTGGCATCGACAATCGTGTACATGACCGAAGAGCGATTCCCCCGCATCCAGGTCAAGAGCCTTTCCATGTAGTTGGCGAGGGTATCGGGCCCTTGAAGCTCCCTGTCATCGATCTCGACCGCCCGCCGAGCCTCCCAAGCATAGGCCGGTATCAACTCCTCGACCCTGGCCACGGCCTCCCGCAAGCCAGCCGCGTTGCCGCGTGCGTGATGCAAGAGTGCGAGGTTTACCCAGGCTCCAACACGACCCGGGCGGGCCTTGGCCGCGCGCTCGAGGTCGGGACCGGCCGCCTCGAGGTCCCCGCGCTTGCGAAGGTACTCGCCGCGGTAGCAGTAGGTCGCTTCGGCGTCGAGGTACGAGTAGTACTGCTTGCCCTCCTCCCAGACTTCGAGGGCACGGGCCTCCCGACCGAGCAACATGGCCGCCGCCCCGGCACCAACGTACCCCCAGCGGGTCCGCGTGGTCACCCAAACCTGCTCAAACATGTCGCAAGCGCGGGCGTACTCCCCCCGCCACAACAGGAGCTCAGCGGCATAGGTGTGGAAGAAGGGCACGGCCGGGTAGCGCTCCGCGAGCGCAGCAAACTCGGCGATGACTTCATCGAGTGGACGGTGGCACGCCTCTAGCTGCAGGAGTTCGGCCCGCTGACGTGGGGAGTCAACCGTCCGGAGCCAGCGCAACTCGCCTTCGGCGGTCAGCATTGTCAGGCGTTTGGTTCGGTTGCCTCCGAGCTTTGCTATCGCCTTGTCGATCGCTGCGCAGGCAACCTCGTGGCTGGCACCCGTATCATTCGGGAGCTCGTCAGCATCGACCAGCTGGCGGATGTTGGTGTCAACGATGAACCACGTATCGTGCTCGATCCGCGAACGCGGGTTCATGCGTTCCTCGATCCGCGCACGCAGGAGCTGCCAGATCGGATAATCTCCGATCTGGAGGTTGCGGATCTCGAGCCTTGCGTCCCAGAAGCGCTGCAGGTGCTCGAGAGCTTCGGCGCGCCATAGCCGAGCTTGGTAGTCACGGGTGTCGATGGCGAGGGCCCGATCGAGGAGCGCGAGGGCGTCCGCGTGGCGACCGTCGACAACGGCACAGGCACCGAGCGTGCGCAGGCAGGCGACGTCGTTGGGATTGTGCTCGAGCAACGATTGGCACACAGCCGCGGCGCCGGTGTGATCGAGTCGCCATAGCTTTGTCTGTGCAAGCATGAGCATGGCCAAGCGATGCCTGGGCTCGACACGCAGGAGCTTGTGCAATGTAGATTCGGCGTCAGCAAATGCGCCCGCATCCCGCAGCATCCGTGCCGCACTGAGTTGCTGATCTGGGTGGTCGGCGAGCGTGGTCATCTTGGCAGCCGCCACCCCCAAGGTCTCGTAGTCGTGGGCTTGGGCCGCAACCTGGGCGAGTCGAAGATGCACGGCAAACGCACTTGCGTCGCCACTCACGACGTCACTTGCCGCGACCCGCAGGGCCCGGGTTGCCAACTCGTGACAGCCTACCTGGGCGAGCAGTTCGCCTGCGTGGCGGGCGTCATTGGCTGTCCTCGCCTGTCTGGCCAGTTCTTTGGCGCAGGCGTGAGCGCGGGCGATCTGGCCGAGGTAGCTATGCATGAGCGCCGCACAGGCGAGGGCACCACGTGTGCGACGTCTGCAGATCTCAGCCGCGTGTCGATGCCAGCGCTCGAGGGCGCTATCAAATCGCCCGGCCGTGAGCAGCATGATGATCCCCAACTCGACGAGCACATCGTCGTCGAGCGCACTCGCCTCGGCACAAGCCAGACGTTGGTCGAGGTCGCCGACCTCGCTGTGCTCACCGAGGTGTTCGATGCTGCCGAGCAGTCCGTCGAGGGCAGCGTTTACACCCGTAGTTGGATTGGTAGTTGGATGGGTAGTTGAACCGGCCCCCGCCCCACCAAAGTGGGACAAGCTCGCCAGTCGAGCGACGACCCGGGCGACATTTTTGAGCCAGCCTCGAGTTTCGCCCGTGCGCTCGAGTCGTCGCTCGATGGCGTGGGCGAGTCGCCTGACGCTCACCTGGTCCGGCCCCGGAAGGCCACGAACCTGCACCGCATCGTTTCCCAGCGAGGCTTCGACGCGAAACCAACGATCGTCCGGAGCGCGATAGAGAAATTCAACGCCGCGGGTGTTGGCCAACAGATCCGTGGGTCGCACGCCACGGGGCCAACAGTTCATCCACGCAGGGATCGGTAAACGCGGGCGTGGGCCGACACGAGCACCACGTCGGGGCTCGGAGGGCGACTTTTTAGGAGCTCGCTCGACCATAGTCGCTGGGGTCAGGTACGCGGATCTTCCAGGCCCGTGGGAGAGAGGTTACCAACTCCGGCGACCCGATGCACGCCAGCTTGCTGCACGTCGTCTGCCAATGGTGGGCTCACTGCTCCGGCTCACATGTCCGGCTTAATTTTCGCGCTCGCCGGTGACGTCGTAGGTGATTTGGCAGTCGATTGTATCTGCACCGATTGCACCGGTGAGGTGGGCGACGGCAGCCCCTTCAAACCCGTCGTCATCGAAGGTGCCGGCGACCCGCGTGCGGTTGAGCAGTGCCCCGTCGTTTTGATAGGCCTGCCCGACCACATCAAACTCACCAGATTCGTCGATCCCCCCTTCAAACACCAGCATCAGCGGGTTTTCTAGGACTTCGACGGTGAGGTGACCGTTGGCTTGGCCGACCGCGAGGGTACTTTCGTGGACTTCGCCGATCACACATAGCGTGCTGTCGGTTTGTGGGTCGCCGGGCGTCGCGGGTGGCACCGGTCGTGGGCGGTCGTTGGGCTCATCTGGTCGCCCAGCATGATATGTGCATACACCCTCACAGCGGAGGATCTGCGACTCGACCTGGTAGATGCCGGTGGCATCACTGCCAACGGCGTCACCATCGGGCAGCGACTCGACATCCGGATCGAGGTTGTGGATGTTTTGCATGACCAGCCGCTCGACACATCCCGAAGGCACAAGCACACACGCACCCAGCAGCGCGCCGGCGAGTGAGCGACGAATCTGTGCAGGGCGTCCGCTGAAACCGAGCATGGCCCACTGTACCACGGGGTGGGAGTTGGCCGTGGCCACGGCCATAAGAGCGCCTCGCCGGGAGCGTTTTTTCGCGCATCTGAAATTCGGTGTTGATACACAGATCATTGCATCCAAAAACGCGGCCGGCGGCCGACATACACCTGTGGGTGGGGGCGGACAGCAGAATATACCGACGACTACTGGGAGTTGTTGTCGGATAGTGCGCTGTTACGCATGTCTCTTCCGTCATGTATTATATCCCGCTGACTTATGACAGTGGATAGACGATGGCTTAGTGTGGGTGTGTGTATATTTGTGGGCTGTACAACGGCCGGGTCCGGAACCGACTTCGAGACCTCGGCGGTGACGCTCGAAACGACGGACTCACCGGGGACGAGTGCGCAGACCTCGGGTACGACCGAGGTAGACAGCGAAACGATCGCTGGCTATCCGCAACAGCCGACGCAACTTCCCTCGCAGGCCGCACCGTCCTCGACCACACAGGTTCCGCTACACATACCGAGGCAAGTTCCTGCGCACATACCCATGCCATCGACCTCGTCACAACTACCTTGGCATTCGCCATAGCATATGCCCTCACACGCACTCGCGACGACGATTTCACAGGCTCCGTAACAGATACTCGGACATGCGCAGCCAGGCTCCTCGCATACCTGACCTCCCATATCGAGGCAGGCATCGGACTCGGTTGTATCACCAGTTGTGTCGCTGTCGGTCCCGGGGCCTGATTGGGTTGCGTCTGTTGCGGTGTCGGCTGTCGCCTCACCAGCTGTTGATTCGGGCGATGTTGTTGACTCCTCGGTCGGGCTTGCTGTCACTTGTGTGGTCGACCCGGCATCGCTCCCGTGAGGGTCGCTGGGGTTACAGGCAACGGTGGCTAGCAATAGCGCGACGACGGTAGGAAACCTCGGGGCTGTTGTGCGTCGTAGTACTGTCGACATGTACTCCTACCAAGTGCGGGCCACCTGACGTCAAGGTATCATATCGCGTGTGTAGGTGTCCTCGCGGGGGAGCAACGTTTTAGGCTGCACCCTGAATTTCGGCTGAGATTCGCTGGCGTGCACGGACGAGCCGGACCGAGACATTGCGCTCCGAGATCCCTAGAGTCTCGGCGATTTCGGCATAACTCTTGCCTTTTAGACGAAGAGCCAGGGTCGCGCGGGGGCCTTCGGGGAGGCGGCGAAGGGCCTGAGAAAGCCGGTTGTGATTGTCGGCGCGGGTGAGCATGGTGTCGAGACACGCCGATGGGTCATCGACCTCTTCACATAGCGTCGAGACGGCCACACGACCGCGGCGACGCAGCAGGCGAAAGCAACAATAACGGGCGATGCGATAGACAAATGTACGCAGTGAGGAGTCGCCGCGAAACTCGGGCAGTGCCTGCCACAGGGCCAGCGAAATATCCTGTTCGAGGTCTTCGCGGTCGGCTGGGTTGCGCGCGTGCGAGGCCGCGAGCCGCGAAATACCCGGCCGGTGCTTGGTCACCACTTCCCGCCACCGGCGGCGACGCACATCGTCGTTGTCGTCGTCTCCGGCATCACCAGCCATCGGCAGTTGGCCAACCTTCGGTGTATTTGTAGATGCATTGTTCCCGCGGTAGCCCGTGGGTTGCAGGTCGGCGAGTCGCTCATCGATCGACGACACCAACCCGGTGAGGGCACGGACCTGGGCGCCGCGATCGAGGTCGGCAGCCAGCAAGTCGCGCACAGGTTGTGCGCGCACTCCGAGGCCTTCGAGCCGGGTACGATCTGTCTCTGGAAGCAGGTCGAAGGCCCGGACCCACTCCCACACCTCGCGGGTCGCATCGGTATGTGGGCGAAATCCCCCCTGGCTGACCCAGGCGCTCCACCACGTTTGCGTGTCGGCACCGTTGTTGGGCCAGGTTGGCGACTGCTGGGTATAGCGCCTGAGCTCGAGGTTCAAAAACCGGGTTTGACGAACGAGCTTTTGCAGGTCGGGGCTTAAGCCCTCGAGAAAGAGCGGGCGATCAGGTTCGGCTCCGAGGCCACGCATGTAGCCCCAACCTTCGATCATGCGCACTGCCGCAAGCACGCCCGTGAGCATCAGTGCCGCCGCCCGCAGGATAGGCAAGGCGATCACGCCAATGAGAAACATGCCCCCGACGATCAGCGTCATTGTCGATCCAATTAATTCGTTCATGCCATGCTCGTTGCGGATTGCTGCCCGTCCGACAGTGGAGCAGCGAAATCCGTGCCACATCCCAAAACCCAAGTTTCGTTGCCATAGGCAGGGGGCGGTTTTCGGGGCGGCAGACAAAGTTGCCACCGGGCCCAGACGAAGTTGCCAGCGGCGGGCAAAAAAAACTTGGATATGGCTGTAGGGTTTTTGATCGCCTCGACACTGTCCCAATCAGACGCGGGTGACAACGCGTCGTGGAGGAATCGAATGTGCAGCGAATTTTTTGAGTTCTATCAAAACGGCGGATTGTTTAATCACTTTGTGACCATCAGCCTCGGGTTCGCAGCTGCGTCACTGTGGTTTGCCCGGCGTACAAACCAGCCGCGCTGGCTCGCCACCTGTGAACGCGCCCTGGTGGCGGGCCTATGCTTTGGCATTCTTGGTACGGTTTTGGGACTGGCAGATGTCGGGCAGGCGATTCGCAGTGTGCCGCCCGAGCAGGCGGCCGCCCTGACAGCTGTGGGCAATGGCATCGCCATCATCCCGCTGGCGTGGTCGCTGATGGGTGGGATTCCATTGTGGGTGCTCGCCTGTGTCGGTCGCCACCGGCAGGCTCGCGCACAGGTAACGGCCTAGCATCCCGTGGGTTTTCTCGACGCCTCACTTGCCGATTTGTCGAGGTTCGCCCTAGCGAATCTTCCAGTAGCGACAGCTGCGATTCACGAAACCCAACTTCGCAACAAACACTTCGGCGCGAGGCGACACGCGAGAACAACCACGGGCGGCTAGGCATCCCGTGGGTTTTCTCGGCGCGACGCCTCGGCTGCCGATTTTGTCGAGGTTAGCCCAAGCGAATCTTCCCGTAGCTACAGCTGCGATTCACGAAACGCAACTTCGACAAACGCTTCGGCGCGAGGCGACATGTTTTCTCGACGCCTCGCTTGCCAATTTTGTCGAGGTTGGGCCCCGCGAATCTTTGTGTAGGTTCACGACAGCTGCGATTTACGAACCCAACTTCGACAAACGCTTCGGCGCGAGGCGACACGCGAGAACCCACGGCTGCTACGGGCGACAGGCCTCGATATGCGGGGCGAGGGCTTGCCACACCCGGTTGCGTTGCAGTAGTTCGAGTGCGCGGACATGTTCGGCGACCTGCTGCTCGCGTTTGGCCCCGACAATCGCCACACTAATGCCCGGTTGGCGGCAGGCCCAGGCGATTGCCAGGGCGGCTGGTGGAACCCCTAGGCGTTGGCCCACCAAAATAAGTGCGCGTACAAGTGGTTGGATCTTCCCCCACACCGGCTGGGCGAACCTATCGTCGCGGTGGCGGAGATCGGTGGTCGGAAATGTGGGGGGCATCGGCCCGACATACTTGCCCGTGAGCAGGCCGCGGGCGAGGGTTTCGTAGGCTAGGACCCCGAGGTGGGGGCCCTTCGCCGGTGCCACGACTTCACGCAGGTCGTGGTTGAACTCGCGCCGGACCATCGAAAAGGGGGTTTGCAAGCAGGCCAGCCCCGGTGGCGCGAGTTTGCGAATGTGGGCGAGGGCAGTGGCATTGTAGTTACACACGCCAAACCACCGGATTTTGCCGGCCTCGCGCAGGCGTACGAGGGCCTCGATTGTGGCCTCGATCGGCGTATCGAGTTCGCAGGGCCAGTGTATTTGCAACAATGGGATACATGTGCGTCCGAGGCGTTTTAGGCTGGTTTCGCAGTCGGCAACAACATGCTCAGGGCGCAGGTCGCTGCGGGCATGTGCTCCTTCGCCGTCCCACCGGATCCCAACTTTGGTGGCAATGAGCGCTTCGGGGCGGCCCTCAAGGGCTTGTTTGAGGATTGTGTCGGCGTGGCCGTGGCCGTAAAGTGGTGCCGTATCGAACCAGTTGATTCCGTGGTCGAGCGCGGCATGGATCGCCCGCACCGACTTGCGATCGTCGACATCATCGCCCCACCAGGTTTTACCGATCGCCCAGCAGCCCAGCCCGATTGCCGAGAGTTGGAGGTCGGTGCCCGGGAGGGTGCGAAACTTCATGGGCGCAGCATAGCAAAGTGGGGCCGATGGCGGCGCGGTCGATCGTCGGATTTGTCAGCGCCCGGACAGCAGTTGGCGAAATGCTTGCATACACACGCGGACCTGCTCGGGTGCGAGGTTTTGGTGGCGGACAGCGATCCCGATCACGGGTTTGCCGGCCTCGGGCTGCACGGTGAGCTCGATAACAAGTTGGTCGCCCGCAGGGTTTTTGAGTGCGATAGCGGTGCCCGGCCAGGTTTGTAGCGGCTCGGCAGAGATCGCCCGAAACGCTCCCAGCGGCCGGGTTTTGACCTGGGTGACCACCCGGCGCAGGAGGCTGCGAGCGGCCTGTAGGCGCGGCCCGGGGATCAACCCGGCGTAGAGCTGGGCAGTTGGTTGCTGCTGCAAGGTTTGTTCGCCCGCAAACCCGTCCGTGCACCACTCGAGCAGGGTGCGGGCCGCCGTCGCGGGGAGTTGTGCCGGCAGCGGGCGCAGGCCCAGGCGAAACTGGTCGGTCGTGGCAAACACCTGGCCGCCGTCGACGGGTTCGCCGAGGCCAGCGGGCGGGGACACGACCAATGTCACCACCGCATTGGAGCTTTGGTGGCGGTAGCGAAACTGTAAAAATCGGTCGCGGGTGTTGCGGTGAACTTCGAGGACATCCCAGCCGGCCGGCGGTGTGCGGTCAAACAGCGGACTTAGGTGTTCTTCGACCAGCAGGACAAACGCATGGCGGCTGGGGTCGACGTCGCGGAGCTTGTGGGCCGAGACCGGGGCGAACTCATCGTACCCGTAAAACTGTGCATATTTGTTGAAGATGCCATTGCATTGACTGCGAAACACACAGGCGTTGCACTGTTTTGGGTGCTGTTTGTCCGAACGCTTTTGTTCGTACTTATTCCACGGCTTCGAGAGAAAGTTGCCCCCGTCGGCCGCGACCGTCATGGTCTTCTCGCCGTCGTGGTGGATTTTGTGGGCCCACTGCGGCAACAGGCAATAGGGGTAGTTGCCGATGTTGACATCAAAGTTGGGGTCGATGGCGTCAAACCCCTCGAGCATACGGGCGAAGTACGGTGCCATCTCGGCGTAGCGCGGCATGATCGATTGGAGGTATTCGTCGGTGCGCACCCCCGCGTCGGACGGCCGAATCATGTCGATATGGAGCTGGCGGATCCCGTGGCGTTGGACCAGTGCCGGGAAGTCGGGCAGGGAGCGGTAGCTGAGCTCGTTGATGCAGGCGTTGGCGGTGATGTCCTGACCAAGCTCTTGTAGATGCACCATTCCCGCGATGATCCGGGCAAACGAGCCGGGCTTTTTGGTGACAGTGTCGTGGGCCTGCTCGTTGCCCCCCTGAATCGAAAACCGCCAGACAAACCGGCCGAGGTCGACGATTTGCTCGACATAGCTGCGGCGCTGGGTTTTGACGCCGTTGGTGAAGATGACGATTTCTTGATAGCCGAGGTCGACGGCGTGGCGCAGGGCGGGCAAGAAGCTTTTTTGCAGGGTTGGCTCACCCCCCAAAAACGTGACCTTTTGGGCACCGCGGGCCCGTGCAGTTTCGAGGGCGGAAAACACCGGCGCCGTGTCGATGGTACGGGCGAGGCGTTGCTCGGTGAGCTGCCCGCTCACGCAAAACACACAGCGGTTGTTGCAAATGTGGCCGAGCTGGATCTCGAGTTGTGCGCCGCTGCCGTGCGAGGTGACCTGCTGGGCCTCGAGGATGTGGAGCTTGCGATGTCCGTGGGTCTGGCTCACCGCCGGCAGTGTAGCGCCGATCGCCGCCGGGTACGACGTCGTGATGTCACGCGACGGGCGACTTTGCTCGCCCTTTGTAAGTAGTGGGATTCAATGCGCTTTGGCGCTCCGCGAACATGCCGGTCCGGACGCGTCGGCGACCCGCAGGCGAGAGCCGACGAGCCCGCCACAAAAACTCGCCGCCGTGGGCAGGGGGTGACCGCCTGTGAGCAGCTTCGCAGGTTTGTTGAATAGACATGTTTTTTCCCGCGACGTGCCAGCCAACGCCCTGCGAACTATTTGCATAAACATTTAGTTTGGGCCGGTCGTCACGAGCTTGTCGAGCGTGGCCCAGTCGGCCTCTTGCAACAGCTCGCGCAGGCCCCGGTCGTTGTGCAGCATCTCCAGGCGGATGTCGGCGGCCGGGTGGTGTTTGAGGAGCTCGACGGCGAGCTCGCGGGCGCCTGCACGGTCGCCCTGGGCGACGGCGACTTCGAGTCGAGCCTGGCGGATGCGCTTGACCAAAACGGTTTTTTCTGGAGATTGTGCAAGCTGTGCGAGCAGTGTGTGGCCGGTTTCAAAGTCCTGCTTCGCCACGTCTGGTCGCCCACGCTGCAACTCGGCGTAGCCCCGCAGCAGGAGGGCCCAGATCACCTCTATCGACGGTTTTTTGGTGGCGCCTGGTTGCGCCAGCAGTCGGCTGAGGTCGTGGGCGGCAGCTTCGGTGTAGGCGGGCTCTAGGCGCAGGGCTAGGTGGCCGCCGACGAGGTTGACGAGGTCCCAGCCAAGGGGCTCACTGGCGGCGATAAAGCGGGTCCGCGGCAACCTTCGCAGGTAGCGAAACAGTTGGTTGTAGACCTCGGGCCGGGAGGTCTTTTGGGCGACGATTGCTGCGATTGCCCGCTTGGCCTCGCCAAACTGTGCGAGCCCTAAAAGGGCATCGAGCCGCCACAAAAATCGCGGGTCGTCGGCGGCGACATCGGGGGGGACCCTGGCCAGGACGTCGCGGTAGTTGCCATTGCTGACCAGCCGGGCAAGCGCCCGGCGATCGCGGTCGTCGTCGGTCTCAGGCGGTTCGAGCTCAAACCCTTCGAGGTGCAGCCGGCGGATGTGCACGCTGCCGTGTAGCGAGGTGTCGAGCGATTTGCTGACAAACCGCAGCTCGACCGGCCCCGGGGCAATCATCGTTGTTTGGCTGGGGCGGACGAGTTCGTGGTAGTGGGTCGGGCCGATGTCCGCGGTGTGGCGTTCGAGGTCCTCACTCGGAAACATCTCAATGCGAACGCGCACCCGGGTTTGCGGCGTTAACGTGTGTGTGATCGAGACGCTCGGGGTGCCGCCGTGCACAACTTTGACAAGTTGCTCGGGGGCCGAGCTCGAGCCGCGGCTGGTAAACAGGAAGCTCCGCCAACTGTTGCCATTGCGGTCGGCCAACACGAGGTGGAACTCTGAGCCCCAGTCGAGGTCGTTGAACTCGAGATCGAAGTCGACAACAACCGGGCCACCATCCCAGGTCAACGGAAGGTGGCCCAGCGGGTGACCTGCGATCGAGAATTTCGTGCGTCCGTCGGCGTGGTCGCGGGTAACGGCGAGTGGGTCGAGGACCTCGAGGCGGGGGTCGAGAGGTTCGGAAAAATCGAGGGTGATGCTCGGTCGCGGCTGTTGCAGGCGATTGAGCTCCTGCAACGCCGTCTCAGCCCGTGCCTGGACTTCAGGGGCGATCCCGGGGCTCTCGAGGGCTTGCCGGGCTCGCTCGCCGGCGGTTTTGAACTCGCCGAGTGCCCGGTAGTTTGTTGCAGCTGCATATAATGCTGTGGCCGCCCGGTCCGAGTCGAGTTCGCTGGCGGCCTCGAAGTAGGCCGCGGCCTTGGCATGCTCGCCCACCGTGACCATCAGCTCGCCAGCCCGCGAAAACAGTTCAAACCCAGCTGTCTGGTCGAGTCTCCCGAGGGTGGCGAGTTCCTCGGCGCTGCGGCGCTCGAGCCCAATACCCACGAGATCCTCGGCCTGGGCCCATTGCGAGTGGAGGGTTGCGTCGAGCCGAGGAGGTAGCTTTTTGGGCGGGGCCGGCTCGGGTTTGGGAAGCGGGGGGAAGGTCTGCTCGCCGTGGCCTAGGATGTACAGATTGGTCGGCCGGTCGTCCTCAGTCACCAACAGGTCGTCGCGGCCGTCGTCGTCAATGTCGACAATGGCGTAGAGGTGCGTGCCGTGCAACACCAACGGGGGTTGCAGTGCCTGTTGGTGCCAGCGATAGATCAGGATGTCGGCCTTGGCCTGCATCAGGATTTCGTCGAAGCCATCGCCGTCGAGGTCGGCGGTACGCAGGCGGTTTTGCAGATCCTGGGTTGCGACCTTTGTATGAGCAAGAACATTGAAGTCGCCATTGGCCCAGTCGACCACATAGATGCCGGCGGGCTCGCCAAAGGGCTTGTCCTCGGGAAACCGCTCGGGGCTGCGCAGGGTGTCGCGTTTGTCAAACGCCAACAGGTTGCCGCCAGGTGTCCGCAGCAGCGAAAGTTGCTCGACCACGCCAAATGTCTTGCGGTTGAGAAGCTCTAGCTTGGCGTCGGGTGTGGCCGCGAGCACGCGGATGTCGTAGGCAAACCAGGCATCGGCCGCGACCGCAAACTCGAGGCGATCGTCGTGGTTGAGGTCGGCGGCGACAAAGCTACGAACCCCAGAGCGGGTGGCTTCGGTACCCGGGTGGGCCACCTTTAGCGACCACTTGGTTTCGCTGTGCTCAAGTCGGTAAAGGTGCCGTTGGTCGCACCCCATACCGACGTACATCTCGCGCTGACCGTCGCCGTTGAGGTCGGTCACGGTTGTGGTAAAGGCCGCACAACCGGGCCAGGACTGTTCTTCGTTGAGTTTGCCGCTTTCGTCGGGACGGTAGAGCTGTAGGCGTTTATCGCTGAACAACAGGGCTGGCTTGCCACCGGCGATGTCGGGGGGGATTGGTACGATTTTGCCGATCCAGCCTGTGTAGGGGTAGCTGTGCTCGACCGTGAGTTCGGGTGAGGCGTCGAGCACCATCAGCGGCCGGTCGCTGCCGGTGCGCACCAAAATTTCCGGTCGCGGATCGCCGTCGTACTCGCCGACCGCAATTTTCCAGTGGCCGCGGTTTTGTTGGGGGCCGCCCGTATGTGCATGCGGGACAACCGTGACGCGGGCGAGGTGCTGCAAAATCCTGCGTTCACCCGCGAGCTCGGCGTGGTGTTGGGTGCTGGCAAGGGCAGTCTGGAGGTCGCGACGGGCCAGGGCCGCGGCCGTGGCAACCCCGGCGAGGACCGGGTCGGACGCGCGTTCGGGGTCGCGGGCAAGTAGGGTTGTGAGTGCGGCCTCGGCCTCGGCGAGGGCTCCGTTTTGGGACAGCCGCAGGACCAGCCCGTGAAGTGCCGAGAGTGCATCCTGCTCGCGTTTGGCGTGAATGTAAGCACTTGCATAGGCATTTTTTGCCTCGGACGGATCGTCGAGACGCTCGGCGTGCGCCAAAAATGCCCGGGACAACACCCCACTGGTCCGGTTTTCGGGGATGGCGGCAAACATCTCAAACACGCGGCGTGCCTCGTCGGGATCATCAGCCAGTGAATCGAGTTGCCGGGTGAGTGCCGCGAGCCGGCGATTGGCGTCCTGCTCGGCCTGGTAGGCGCGGTAGCTCTCGTAGCCGGTTTTGAATGCAAGTACAAGTAAGATCGTGGTAGCAACGGCCAACACCACCAGCGCGCCCACGCGGTTTCGGCGTTGGCGTTCGGCATCGGGGTTTGTCTGCAGCGCCGCAATCAGGTCTTCGAGTGAGCGGTAGCGGTGTTCGGGGTTCTTGGCGAGACCGCGGCAGACCATCGCATGCAGCCACTGCGGAACCTCGGGGTTGGGCCCGGTGCTCGGGACCTCGTGGGTGCGGATGGCGTTGAACAACGAAGGGATCGAACGGCCGCGAAAAGGACGTTCGTGGTGCAGCGCCTCGTAAAGAGCTACGCAAAATGCCCACTGGTCGCTCACGGCCGTGGCCGACCCTTCGTCGAGCAACTCGGGTGCCATGTAAGCCGGGGTACCGACCAATGCTCCGGCACTGGCGATGGTGCCGTCCAAAAACGATTCGGTATCGATCGCCGCGTTGGCGGCCGTTTTGGTCCCGCGTTGGGCTGCCAGGCCAAAGTCGGCAACCCGCACCCGGTGGTCGTCGCCCACGAGTACGTTGGCGGGCTTGAAGTCGCGGTGGACCAGGCCCCGGCGGTGGGCCGCGAGCAGGCCATTACCTGCCTGTACAAATACCTCGACAACCTCCTGCCACGAACGCGAAGTTGCGGCGAGCCATTGTTGGAGGTCGACCCCCTGCACGTACTCCATGGCCACGTAGATGGCCTGTTGGTAAACACCGACCTCGTGGACACCAACCACGTTGGGATGGGCGAGTTTGGCGAGTGCCTGGGCTTCGCGCAGTAGCAGGCTGCGACCGAGCGAGGGATCGCTGGTATTGGCGACGTGGACGAGTTTAATCGCGACCTGACGATCGAGTTTTGGGTCGTAGCCGGCGAGGACAATGCCCATGGCTCCGCGGCCGAGCTCGCGCAACACGACAAACCGATCGAGACGGCTACCCTCGGCGAACTCCCCCCGCAACTCGGCGGCCGTGGGCAGGGAATCAGTCGCGGCGACCGTCGCCGTCTGCGACAGATCCTCGGGGGGTTTTGTCGCAATATCTGCCTGGGCAACACGGGGCGGAGCGAGCCTTCGCGTATCCGGGGCGGCAACGGTCGCGCTGTGGGAGAGCTGCTCAGATGATGGACCTGGGGTATTTGCTTCTACAAATTCCTGGCTGCGAACCCGCGAGTGGTCGCTGGTCAACGCCTGGTCGGGGGCAAACTGGGTATCGTCGACATCGACGGACGGCTGAGGTGTGGTCGGCTCCTGCGACAGTTGTGTATGCATAAGCCCCAGGGGTTCGTCACCGGGTCGTTGTGCCATGGCCAGTCGCAGGCGCGGCAAATGGTTGCAGCGCGCTGTCCAGGTTCAATTTAGGTGATTTATTCGACCTGTCGCAATGGTCCGGTTGTCCGCAATCGGCAGGCCTAGGCCCCCGCATGGGGACGGGTTTCGATGTGGTTGGTTTGTGACCTTTCGCGCCGCGGCACATCCCCGTGTGCTCGCAAAACGCACGTCAGACCAGCGCATCCGTTCGCCTTAGTTTCACCGCTGTGACGCGAATCAGGCATGATGCTCCGTATGTCCACTCCTCCCCGCCGGGCAAAAATTATTTGTACCCTCGGACCCGCCAGCAATAGCGACGAAACCATCGGCGAGCTGATGGCCGCCGGGATGAATGTCGCCCGCCTCAACTTTTCCCACGGGACCCACGAAGACCATGCGCGCGTGTTTCGGGCCGTCCGGCTCGAGGCCTCGCGCCAGGAAGTTGCGGTTGGAATCCTCGCCGATCTCCAGGGCCCCAAGATCCGTGTCGGTAAAATCCCAGCCCCCGGTATGGAGCTGAAAGTGGGTGAAACGCTGATTATCAGCACCGACCCGACCGCAAAGATCGAGCCGGGGCGGGTGACGATCGACTACACCAAACTGGCCGAGGAGATCGCCGCCGGCGACCGAATCTTGATGGACGACGGGGCCCTAGAGTTTCGGGTGACGGCGATTGCGGGTAGCGAGATCACCACCGAAGTTGTGATCGGCGGGCTGCTCAAAGCCCGTAAGGGGGTGAACCTGCCGGGGGTAAAGCTGTCGGTCCCCGCCCTCACCGAAAAAGATGAACGCGACCTTCGCTTTGCCCTCGAGCTCGGGGTCGATGTGGTCGCGTTGTCGTTCGTCCGCCAGGCGGCCGACATCGTCAAGGTACGCGAGTTGATGCAGGAATGTGGCCGCCTGGTGCCGATCATCGCCAAAATCGAGAAGCCCGAGGCGGTGGAAAACCTCGACGACATCCTCACCGAGTGCTCCGGGATCATGGTTGCCCGCGGTGATTTGGGGGTCGAGATGGGGCCCGAGCAAATTCCCGTGATCCAAAAACGGGCGATCGATTTGACCAACCGGCGCGGCAAGTTCGTGATTACCGCAACCCAGATGCTCGACTCGATGATCCGCAATCCGCGGCCGACCCGCGCCGAGGCCTCAGATGTGGCCAACGCGGTGCTCGACGGCAGCGATGCCGTGATGCTCTCGGGCGAGACAGCTTCGGGGGCGTACCCACTGCGCTCAGTCCAGATCATGGACAAGATCATTCGTTCGACCGAACAGACGGAGCGGTATTGGCGCGACTCGCCGACCGATCTCGGTCTCGGTCACACCACCAACACGATTGCCCGTGCGCTGGTTGCGTGTTCGAAGAGCATGGACGAGACCAAGGCGATCGTTGTCTACACCGGCTCCGGAGGGATCGCGCGATTGGTCAGCGAGTATCGCCCGCGGGTGCCGATTTATGCCCTGACCCCACGCTCGTCGACCTACCAGAGCCTGGCGATGTACTGGGGGGTGACCCCGGTGTTGTTTACGCCCTCAAGCCCCGATGGCGCGGGCCTGTTTATCGACATCGATCGGGTCTTGCTTCGCCGCGAGTTGCTCGAGCAGGGCGACCGTGTTTGCATCGCGTTTGGCTATCCACTCAAGGAGCACAAGTCCGTGAACTTACTCAAGCTCCACGAGGTAGGAGAGAGCTTGCCGAGCTCGCGAAAATCGTGATAGCTCCATGCTCCTCCGCAGGGGCCTACGCGAAGGTGGCGGAATTGGTAGACGCGCCAGACTAAGGATCTGGTGGGGTTAAACCTGTGAGGGTTCGAGTCCCTCCCTTCGCATCCATCCCCGTGACACGGTACGCCGAGTCACGGGGATTGGACTTTAAAGCGTGCGCTCGCGCGCCACCGTTGGCGCGGTGTGCGTGTGTTGGGGTGCCCGGCAAACGTAAAGCGGGCGGGAGGCCGGTTGTGATCCGAGCTATCCTCGCGCAGCGGTGACGATGGGTACGAGCACTCCGCGGGCAGCGATGCCGCGGGCGTCCGTAGTGGCGAGTTTTTACGGCGGTTTGTGCGTAGTCGGATTTTTTTGGCACGCCATGGCCCAGGACAGCAACGACTTGTGGCGCCTCGATCCGAGCCAAAGTTGGGCGACCCTCGCATGGACACCACTTGTCGGGCTTGCCGTCGGCCTCGCCGTCGTGCGCTTGTTTCGGGTACTCGAGCCAAAACAGGCCTGGATCCGCAATCTCAACAGCGAGTTTGGCACCCTGTTTGACCACTGCACCACCCGCGAGATCGTGATTGTTGCATTAGCAAGCTCTCTCGGCGAAGAACTGCTATTTCGCGGGGCGATGCTCGACGCCTGGGGAGTGGTTGTGAGCAGCTTGGTATTTGCCGCACTCCACATTCCGCCCAAGCGCGAGCTGTGGCCGTGGACGCTGTCGTCGCTGGTGTTGGGTGTTGTGTTGGCGCTGATGACCTTGGCAACCGGCAACTTGGGTGCGGCTGTGGTGTGTCACTTCGTGATTAATTTTTTGAACCTTCGTCACATTTCGCGGGGCGCACGACTGCGCGAGGCGGCGTTGATCCGAGGCCTGTGACGCCGGCCTTGGCTGGGTTCAAGCTTTCCCGTGACGCAGGACCGCGGGGCGGGAGGCGTGTGACGAAGGACCTCGGCGGTTAGGTAAGCGAAACCCCGAAGCGGGAACCATACGAGGGGGAGGCGTGTGACGAAGGACCTCGGCGGTTAGGTAAGCGAAACCCCGAAGCGGGAACCATACGAGGGAGCCGTGTGACGAAGGACTTCGGTGGGGAGGTAAGCGAGGCAAGCGAGGGGGCAGTGTGACGAAGGGATCCCGGCGTTAGGTTCAAGCTTTCCCATGACGCAGGACCGCGGGGCGGGAGCCGTGTGACGAAGGACCTCCCGAGGCAAGGGAGGCGGCCGTGTGACGAAGGACCTCGGCGGTTAGGTAAGCGAAACCCCGAAGCGAGCCATGCGAGGCAAGCGAGGGGAGTCGTGTGACGAGGCGAAGTAAGCGAAACCCCGAAGCGGGAACCGTGCGAGGCAAGCGAGTGGGACATATGACGAAGGGCCTCCGGGAGGTAAGCGAAGCAAGCGGGGGGCCATGTGACGGCCTCCGGGAGGTAAACGAAACCCCGAATCGGGAACCATACGAGGCAAGCGAGGGGCGGGGAGGTAGGCGAAACCCCGAATCGGGAACCACACAAGCCGTGTAGACGGACCGCGGGGAGGAGCCATGTGACGAAGGGACCCCGGGCGACCTGACATGACGCCAAGCGGTCAAAGCCCAAGCCGCTGAAAGCATAAAAATGTCCGGGACCTCACCAGCGACCCGGCTGCGACCCACGCGGTACCGCGGTACAACGCCAACCATGGACGCGCAGCCGACAATTTCTCAAGTCGCGGTGTTGGGCGCAGGGACCATGGGCCACGGCATCGCCCAGGTCTGCGCCGCCGCCGGGTACCGCACCTGCCTGTTTGACATCCGCGAGGAGCTCGTTTCCCAGGGTCTCGCCCGCATCGGCAAAAACCTCGACAAGGGGGTTGCCCGCAATAAGGTGAGCGCAGAGCAACGCGAGCAAACCCTTGGCAAGCTGCGCGGGAGTTCCGACTTTGGCGATGCGGTGAACGGTGTCGATCTCGTGATCGAGGCTGTGCCCGAAAAACTCGAGCTGAAGCAGAAGTTGTTTGGCGACGCTGCGGCCCTGATCGCACCGACCGCGATTTTAGCGACCAACACCAGCTCGCTGTCGGTCGCCAAGATCGCCTCCGGTGTGCCGCAGCCCCAGCGGGTCATCGGCACCCATTTTTTCAACCCCGTGCACATCATGAAACTGCTCGAGATCATCGTTGCCGAGCAGACGGCCGAGCCGGTGGTTGCCGCGATTCAGGCCTTTGGCGAGGCGATCGGCAAGCAATGTGTGACTGTCCGCGACTCCCCGGGATTTGCCACCAGCCGCCTCGGATTGGTGATTGGACTCGAGGCGATTCGAATGGTCGAGGAGGGGGTGGCGTCCCCGGCGGATATCGACCGCGCCATGTGCCTCGGGTATGGATTTCCAATGGGACCGCTGCGTCTGACCGATTTGGTCGGCCTCGATGTCCGGTTGCACATTGCCGAATACCTCGCCCAACACCTGCCGATGGGCGCCCACTTTACGCCGCCCAAACTTCTGCGCGAGATGGTCGCCGAGGGCAAGTTGGGCAAGAAGTCTGGCCGCGGTTTTTACGATTGGAGCTGACGAAACCTGCGGTCGTGTTGGCAACCACCGGCTTGTCCGGTGGTTTCGCTTAGGTGGTCTTTGCTGCGGTCACCCAGGACGTTCGCTTGTTCGCTTGCAAACCGTTCGTAACCTGCTGAACTTCACTGTCAGATGTCGGGTCGCACGTGTCAGCGCGGCTTTGGGCCGTGTCGCTGTGATCATCGGGGGGGTTGCGGAACCTGTTTCGATGGTCACGTTAAACCCATGAAGTGGTCATGGTCCATTGGTCGATTGTTTGGCATCGACACCCGCATCCATGCGACGTTTGCTCTGATCCTGGTCTGGGCTGCCCTGAGTAGCTACGCCAGCAGTGGTACCCTCATCGCAGCCGGCGTGGGTGTCGCCTTTTTGTTGGCAGTGTTCGGTTCGGTCCTTTTGCACGAACTTGGACACGCCCTCACCGCCAGGTTGTTCGGTGTGCCCACCAGGCAGATCGTCCTGACACCGATTGGCGGCGTGGCCGAGATCGAGGCTGGCGACCTGCGACCACGCGACGAACTATTCATTGCCCTCGCCGGTCCCGCTGTCAGTCTCGGACTCGGGGCAATTCTCCTGGTTATCGCCGGGACAATTGGCACACTTAGCCCCTTTGGGTTTGTCGCCGGGCTCGCCTGGGCCAACCTCGCGATCGGGTTGTTCAACCTGGTACCCGCTTTCCCAATGGACGGCGGCCGGGTGCTACGCGCCGGACTGGCAATGCGGATGGACTACTTGCGGGCGACCGGGATCGCGGCGAAGGTCGGACAATATGCAGCCATCGGCTTTGGTATTTTGGGCCTCATCTACAATCCGATGCTGCTGTTGATCGCTGGCTTCGTCTACTTGGCTGCCCGGCAAGAGGGCAGGCGGGCCCGGGCAATGCACCATCGTCGCACGGCTTGGTCGGGGTCGTGGGGGCATCAACAGCACAATCGTCGGCCGGGTTGGGGATACCGGGAAACACCGGCAAACGGGTCGCAAGCGGTTGAGCGGGTGATTGTCTACAATGAGTTTGACCGGCGTCGACCGCCCCGGGTTCGCTATGTCGTGACTTCTCGACACTAGGTCAAAATCGACAGGTGCCAGCGGAGGCTTCACACACTCCGGTTGCCGCAAAAACGACGGACTATCCGTCGTTTTTTGTATGAGCGGACCCATACGTGGATCGTCAATGTTCCCCGTTTCGCTGGCTAGGCGGGTGTGCTGATACATTCTTCGCGCATGTGACGATGGGCTCGCTCACCGCCAAAACCGGCAAGCGCCGTGCGACCTACGGGACGTTGTCAAAGCCCATCCAAGACCGCCACGCGGCTACCCACGTAGTACCCGCCCACTACGGGTATTTGCGACGGACTGAGCACTCCGCCGCATTTTGCGCGCAGTTTGCTTGCCGGTGCACTGGTACCACTGGCGCAGATCAGATATGCAGGAGCCATGAATGCAGACGACCTCGACCGCCCAGGGCAGGTCATCGCCAATCGCTACAAGCTCGAACGCTTGCTCGGCGTCGGCGGTATGGCCCGGGTGTGGTTGGCGGTCCATCTAGAGCTCGGCAATCGCGTGGCTGTCAAAATCCTCGGCCGCCGCCACGACCCCGAAGCCCTGGCGCGCATTTTGTTTGAGGCCAAGACAGCCGCGCGTCTACACCACCCCAATATCGTCACCGCATTCGACTTTGTCCGCCAGGAAAACGGGCAAGCTTGTATCATCATGGAATATGTCGAGGGCGTCGACTTAGAGCGGGCGCTCGAGGCCCATGGCCGGTTTTCGTGGGAGGAACTTGGGCCGGTCGCACTCCAGATCTGCAAGGCACTTGCCTATGCACACGAATCCGGGATTATCCATCGCGATGTCAAACCCAGCAACTGCCTGGTGACCGACTTCGGTTCACCGCGGTCGCGGGTCAAACTCATCGACTTTGGGATCGCCCGCGATCCCCACATTCGCCAGGGGTTCAATACCGAGTCCGGGCTGTTTTTTGGCACACCCGAATACATGGCGCCCGAACGCGATGGCGACCAGCCGGCGTCGATCGCCTCCGATATCTACGGCCTCGGGGTCACGCTGTACAAGCTCGTGACGGGTGTGGTGCCGTTTTCGGGCAAGGATGCGGTCGAGACCCTCAGCCAGCATCGGCACGCCGAACTCATCCCGCCCAACGAGCGTATCCCCGGGCTTGGGCTCCCGGCCGCGGCCGAGGCCCTGATTGTTCGAGCGCTCCAAAAAGAGCCGGGCAAGAGGTTTGCCTCCGTCGAAAAGATGGCGGCGGCGATCGAGCAGTCGCTGTGGGTCCCGCTCGAAGAACGGCGCACCCATGTTGCGCTCGACAGCGACCTCGCCAACCTGCGCTCGACCCAGGTACGTCCGTCCGTTGCCGACGGCAAAATTCCCGAGGTCGAGCCCCCGCGTCACCACGGTGCGACAGCATTCGGTTCGACCGTGACTCCCGAACGCGGCGAGCCAGCGGTTGGCGAAAGCGTCGACGCGAGCGAGGTTGGGTTGCTACCCCAACATGCCGCAGCAGCCCCTGAAACAGTCTCAGGGCAGGTTTCGCAGCAGGTCGATGCTACCCACTTCCCCCGCATTTCGCCGGCGTTGCCGGGCATCACCGAGGAGCTCGCACAGTCGGGCGAAGATCCGTCGGTCCCCACAAAGCTGCATCGGGCCGCACCTGGGATTCGCGTGGCGGTACTTGTTGGCCTCGCCGCACTGTTTCACCTGGTGTCGGGTTGGATCGCCGCCGACGCGCCGGATGTGGTGTTGCACCGGCAACCGTCGGCCGAGGCCGGGGGGGCGCCATGAGCCACCGACCTTCGCGTTGGGCCAGCGGGTGCACAGCCCTCGTTGCGCTGCTCGGGATCACCCTGGGAGTCGCCCTGACCATCAAAAAATTCGGCATGACGTTTCAGCCGTGCCTGCACCCGGGAGGCGGCTGTGCACCAGGGCTTTCGGGGACCTGCGAAGTTGTGCTCACAAGTCCGCTGTCGGTGATCGGCGGGCTGCCGCTATCGATCGCGGCTACCGGTTTTTACCTGGTCGTGCTGGTCGTCAGTCTCGGGTTGTTTCGCTCGCGGCGGTTTTTGTTTGACGTCGCCTGGCCGGTCCTTCAGCTCCTGGCACTGACAAGTGTTGTGGTTTCAGTTGTACTTGCAACCTACTCGCTGGCGATTTTAGACGCCTGGTGTCACCTGTGCGGCGGGCTCTACCTCGTGAGCGCGATGTATGCCGCCCTCATGTTGCTCGAGCGTCGCAGCGAGGCGTCTGTCGCGGGCTGGCAGACATGGCGCGAGCGCAAAAGCAGCAGGGGTGAGGCGATGTACCTGGCGGCGGTCGGCCTTGTCGTCGCAGTCGGCATGCAGTCCCTCGCTTGGAGCCTCGCCACCAACATCGTCGACCGCGAAGCCGGGTGTGTGCCGCCAAAACCCCAGCCACAATTTCCGGCCGCACCGATCCGCCTTGGCGAGATCGACCCGCAGTACACCGTCGTCGCCGTGCTCGACCCGAGTTGTCACCACTGTAAAAGCGAGGCGCTCGCCCTCAAGTCGCTGCTCGAATCACCCGCCGAAGGACCCAGCGTTGCGGTCGAGATCCACCTGTTTCCGCGGGCGCCATCGGTGTGCGTACCCGAGTCGTTTCCCCCAGAACTCACAACCGCCGATGCGGCCTCACACGATGCCTGTGTCGCAGTGCTGTCGACTTACTGCGTCGCCTCCCAGGACCCCGAGGTTGGGTTTCGCTGGTTGCAGGCGCTCATGGGGCTCCAGGAGTTTGGTGGGCCGTGGTTTAGCCGCGCCCGCGTGCGGGCCCTGGCCACCCGCGAAGGCCTCAACGCCGAGGCGCTCGATCGTTGTATCGACACACAAACCCAAATCCACGAGCAGGTGCGGGCCAACACCCAGGCCCTGCTCGACTACGGGGTCAAACAGGTGCCACAGGTCAGTTTACTCGAGCACACCAAGGCCGGCGTGAGTGTGATTTATAGCCGTGATACCGAGCAAAGCGCGACCCAGCTACGGGCGGTGATCCGACAGGCCTTTCGCACCCGCGGGGAACAGTCGCCATGAACGACACTCTCACAAAGATCCTCGTAGGTCTTACCCTGCTCACGGGTTTGATGGTGCTCGGCGTCGGCGCCCTTGTGGTCCGCGAGCTGGCGCAACCGACCCAGCCCGAGCTTGTGTTTGCGCCGCCAAACCAACCCGGGCAACTGGCTGGACAACAGGCAGGGCAACCACCTCGACAACTGGCTGGACAATCGCCTGGGCAACCGCAGCCGCAGGTCGCCCAACAGTGCGACCCGGCCTCGCTCGACCCGAGCCAGTGCCCGGTCGATCACTTTTGTTTTCGCGGTACGTGCCAGCAGGACACCTGGACCCCGATTTGCGGCGAAGGGGCGTCGTGCCGCGAATGCGAGTGCGAATCGGGCTTGGTGTGCGATCACAACCGTTGCGTCAAACCCGAGGCCGTTCGCACCGACGCGCCGGTGTGCCAAGACCCGGCAGTACGCCGGGCGCTGCAACGGCTCGAGCGAAGTTGTCAAAAGCGGACCAACCTGCTCACAACCCGCGAGGGGTGCCCGCCAGAACTCTGGCGTGAGATCGCTATGAACGACCCGGATTTCGACGAAATCACGGCCGTGTTCCCCAATCGCCTCGCCGTCCACTTTCCCAACGGAGCCCCCGGCCGCAACCGCGAGTGGCCGACCGGGTCCAACCGCGATGCGATTCTAAAGCAGTTGCATACACACTCAAATGCCCTGCGCGAAGCCGCCGAGATCTATGTGATCGCCCGTGCCAGCCCCGACGGCAGCCCCGAAGACAACTACAACCTCGCGCGCAGGCGGGCCGATAGTGTGCAAAAGTTGCTGCTCAGTTACCTCGCTAAAGGTGGGGTAGGGGCACAAAAGCCCAAAATCACGGTGTGGTCCCTCGGCGGTGAGCGGCCCATCAAAACCCAGTATTTTCGCCGTAGCTACGCCGACATGTCGATCGGATTGCCGGGCGATGTCAGCCGGATCAATCGCATCCTCGCCGATCCGGCCGGCGCGTCCGCGGTCGACCGCCGCTGGCTCGAAAACTCGATCAACCGCACCGTGTTGGTGATTCCGATTCCGTGTAAGTGAAACGATGTTACCGGGATTTTTGTACACTCACCGAGTTTGCCGGAGCACCGCGGTGATGCGGGGGAGGGGGCGTTGATGGCCGGGCGCATCTCCCACGGGACCCGGCGCATGCCGACCGACGTCGCAGCCAAGGTTGCCGCCGTCAAGTCGGTCACGCGGCCAAAGCCAGCTGGGGAGCACGCGTCCAAGTCCAAACATGGTGGCACAGCGCCCGAGCCCCCCACGGGGGACAGTGCCCGGGTGCTGTGGATCGCCCTGGTCGTCGCCTGCGTGTTCACCGTTGTCGGGTGGAGTTTGGTGCTGGTGTTGCAACACAAACTCGCCGCCAGCAAAAACCAGCGCGCCAAGTTGCAGCAACAATGTGGTGCGTGTTGTCAGGGAGGCCGTGGTGCCCCAACCTGAGAGCCCGCCACCGGTGCTGGTCCGCGGCCTTATCCTCGTGCTGCTCGCGGGGATGCTCGCCTGTTGTTTTGCCCTGTGGACCTGGCTCGAGATTTCCCGCGAACAACGGGTAGTCGCGGGGCTGACGGCACAGATCGCCGCCTGTCAGGCACCCGCGCCCGTTGAGCAACAACCGACAATTATCGAACCGCCGACCGACGAGGCACTTTCGCCGCAGGGTTATATCGGCGACGACGGACGCACGCTCCACGGATTGATGAACCTAAAGGTCGAGCAGGCCCGCGGCGGTCAGGTCCGCAAGGTTCGGCTCGGCGACCACCGGGTGCTCGCTACCCAGACAATTCACATTATCAACCTGTGGAATGTCCACTGCGAGCCGTGCAAAGACGAGCTTCCCGCCCTGCGAAAGCTGTTCAATCGGCGCTCCGACTGGCGCTCCAACGTCGCGTTCGTCGCCTTGCAGGTGCTCGACGACCAATCACCACAGTTTACCTACCAGCAGGTGGCCCCGTGGATGCCCCCGCAGGCCCAAACATTGGCCGATCGCAGCCGTCAGGCCAATGTCACAACCGTGCTCGGACGCCCCGAAAATGGCCAGATCTATGGCGGGTTGATTCCGATCACCCTGGTTTTGGACTGCAACCGGCGCGTGCGCTGGCGTTCGACCGGGGCCCTCGGTGAGGCCGAACTTCAAGACCTCGAACGCCACGTCGATACCATGCGACAGGAGCTTTTTAGCGATGGTCCGGGGCAAAAATGTAGTGAGGTGTTTTGTGGCAATGGCCGCTGCGACCCCGGCGAAACCTCGCGTGGAAGCGTGTGTGAGGAGGATTGCGGCCCGGTTCGGTTTGTCACAACCCGTGAACATGCAAAAAAAACACCGACAGTCAGCGAGCCCGTCAAGCCCACGGTCGAGCCGCTACCCATCGTACCCAAGGCCGTCAAAGTCCCGACAATTACCAAGCAAAAAAAGCCCAAAAAAACCATCGTGCCACAGCCTGAGCCCGGATGCCCACCGGGTTGTCGCCACTGCGTCAAGGGCCAGTGCATCGAACTCCTAGGCGAGCCCGAGCCGATCGTCCAACCAGGTGTCTGCGGCGACGGTGTCTGTGGCGGAGGCGAGAACGACTACAACTGTTGCCAGGATTGCGGGTGCCAACCGGGTTTGGAGTGTCGTGAGCACATCATCAAGGGGTGGACCTGCCAGCGGGGGTTGATCGGCCCGTAGCTTCGAGCTGCGTAGTTGTTTTTGTGTATAAGCATTGATTTTGGACGACTCACACGTCGCGCTTCCTGGTGAGTTTGCGGTCAGTAAGCATCACAACCGTACCCGCCGAACCCGGCTATCTAGAACGAGCCGTTAAATTGCAAGCCAATCGCTGGCGAGACCTGGGAGATTACCGGTGAGTTTGGGTCCGCACGCCGTACCCAGCGTCTATCCGACACCGAGGGCGGCGACCTAAATGAGCAGTGCAAGCCCGTGGCCAATCGCTGGACGCTTACCTGCATGCAGGGTTGGGGGCAGCATCCACCCATCGTCAACCCGGCACCGAGATCGGCATCACAACCGTGCCCAACGTCAAGCCGGTACCGCCTAAAACGAGCCGTTGAAGTGCAACCCCGCAAACCCGCGGCCAATCGCCGGCGAGACCTAGGAGGTCCGCGGGCGCTTGGTGAGTTTTGGCAGCAGCAGCATCACAGCCGTACCGACTGCTAAAACGAGCCGCTGAAGTGCAACCCCGCAAAAACCCGCGGCCAATCGCCGGGGAGACCTGGGAGGTCCGCGGGCGCTTGGTGAGTCTTGGCAGCAGCAGCATCACAGCCGTACCGACTGCTAAAACGAGCCGTTGAAGTGCAACCCCGCAAACCCGCGGCCAATCGCCGGCGAGATCTGGGAGGTCCGCGGGCGCTTGCCGGTGAGCTTTGGGAGCAGCAGCATCACAGCCGTACCAACTGTCAGGCCGGCACCGAGGCCGGTGAACAGGCTTGAGGCAGCGTAACCGCGGTACGACCGGGGCGGGGCTGTGTCCCATGCTTGGGCGGCAGCTAGCTCGTTTAGGTCGTCGTCGAGGTTGCTCAACCCGAGCCCGAGCGCGCCCCCTGCCAGGCTGGCAATGCCGACCCCGAGCAGGCTGAATTGGGTGATTCTCCGCGCCCTGTCCCTGGCGATCCAATGGGTCGAGCCGCTGGCGAGACTGCCGATGCCAAACCCGATGAGGCCAAAGCCCGTGCTTGAAATGCCAATTCCTTGTACCAGCAACGAACCCCGCTGGCACTGGCGGCGGACAGCCTCGGGCGAATCGGCACACAGGCTGGCCGGAAGTTCCGGGAGGGCCGAGTCTTCGCCGCGTGCCTTGCCCTGGCGAGCCGCACCCACACCCGCGAGCGCACCCCCGGTGACCGCCGCAAACCCGCCATAGACAACAAGCCCAATTGCCGCGTGTTTAGGCGCTTGACTGTGCGTACCGGCCTCGATTTGGACGATTTGTCGGCTGGTCGTAATCTCAACAGTTTGGGTCTCGACAAAGCCATTGGGCCCGCGAACTTCGAGTTGCCAAAGTCCGGGGTCGAGCGGGATTTCTCCGTGGTGCACGGGCACTTCGGCATTGTTGGTGGCCGGGCGCAGCACCACCGGAAGCGGTGGCCGGGCGACTGTTTGGGCGTTCGCAACCCGCGTGACCACAACCTCGAACGCGTCGTGGGCGTCGGGAGTACGCAGATTGACTTCGAGGCTTTGGCACTCGTTGCGGGCCGCCTGTAGCTGAGACGTCACCGCAGCCCGGTTTTGGGCCTGTGGCGGCAGGGTTGCCAAGTACGTCGAATATTCGGCAAAGGCGTGGGCAAAGTGACCAGCCGCAAACCGTGCAGCCGCGGCATTGTGCAGATCGTCGGGCAGCCGCTGCTGGGCCCACAGGGTTTCAAACACCCGGGCCGCAGCATCGTACTGGCGACGGTCAAACAGGTCCCGACCGGCCGCCCGCTGATCCCCCTGGGGACTTGTGACAACGGGACTTTGCATGTGTAGCAAAGGTTGCCCAAATGCCGCGACAGGAGGGGTAAACCCCAGCAAAAACCCAATGAGGGTACACGTGACTTGCGAAACGGCCGCCATCTCGATGCACGTACAATAGGCGCAGCAAGCGAGTATGTCACGCAATATTCGATAGTCCCCATGCCGAGCCTGTGGTAAGCCTCGCAAGATGCTACGTCTGGCCAAAATAGGGTCTAAAATCCGTAAACTTCACACCGCGCCCACAGCCCTGTTGCTCATCCTATCGGGCGCCGGCGAAACCCAATCCTGTTGCGGGGTCAGTATCTTCATCCCCTTCGACGAAACTGAAGGGGCCACCACCACCGACAGCGAAACCGACGCCACGACCGGGCCAGAACCAACGACCTCGACCTCGGAGATGACAACCGAGGCACCGACAACCATGACGAGCTCCGAGTCGGAGACGAGCAGCGAAACGCAGTCGAGCAGCGACAGCGAAAGCGAAAGCACAACGGTCGAGCCAACGTGCGAAGAGGAGCCGGAGCAGTGCATGAACGGGGAGCTTTTGGGTGCGCAGTGCCGTTCGCCGGGAGGAGAGTCAGCAGGGTGCTGGAAGTGCGAGGAAGGGGAAAACAACTGCGTGCCGTGCGAGGTAGTGGAGGCGTGCGTAGGAGAGTGCGTGGGGGGAAGCTGCGCAAGCGAGCCATGCTTTGGAGAAGGAGCACAGGACACGTGCGAAGGGGGAGAAGCATGCATAGGGGGAACATGCGAGGTAGCGAGTAGCTGCGCAGAGCTTTATGAGTGGGGATACCGAGAAAGCGGTACGTACACGATCGACGTGGATGGAGCGGGCCCGCTGGGAGAGCTAGAGGTGGAATGCGTGATGGGGCGAGAGTGCGGAGGGAAGGCCGGAGGTTGGACGAAGCTATCGTTCGCGCAAACAGCGGAGCTAGAGCGGATGTTGGCGTGCGAGACACAAAACATCGGGGGAGATGCGGAGCCAAACGAGTGGGTGGTAGAGCCGGAGCTAAACGAGAGTTACGGGCCGCACGCGAAGCACCGAGAGTGGATGGGTGGAGACACGACGGTGGGGCACACATGCAGGTTCAGTTTTGCGTTCCCACACAAGCGGTTTGCGTTCGAGGGGTATGAGGTGGGCGCGAGTTGTTCGAATGGAACTTGTCGGGCACGAGATTTTGAGCTTGCAGACTGGATGAAGGTTTGGGTGAACGATCAGGTTGACAGCGGCGCTGGAAACATAGCGTGGGGAACACCAAGCTCGCTAAGCACGGATCTGCAGGCGATAGCAGGGGACATCACGTGTGCGGGAGAGTTCGGAAGCGACATGCCGATAGCGTGCCTCAACAACAACCAGGATGCAGTAGTGGTAACGACGGAGGCAGGAAGCTGCTACGAGAACGGGGAAGCAAGCCGTTTTCAGATAGGTTGGGGAGAGTTTGGGAACCAGCCAGAGGGATGGGCGCCGTGGTTTGGTGGTGACATCCTGTTGCAGTGAGGGGTTATGAAAAGGTGTTTATACATAGGGTTTTGCGTGGGCATGTTGGCGGGTTGCCAGCAGGCGTATGAGGGAGCGACGGAGACGGGGACGAGTACGGGTGGCGAGGAGAGCACGTCGAGTGTTGCGACGACGGGACCGACACCGACAACGGGGGCAGAGGCGACGACGGGTGGCGAGTCGGAGTCGAGCAGCGAGACGGATGCAGATACAAGTGAATCTGACACGGAGGCGGGGCCAACGTGCGAAGAGGAGCCGGAGCAGTGCATGAACGGGGAGCTTTTGGGTGCGCAGTGCCGTTCGCCGGGAGGAGAGTCAGCAGGGTGCTGGAAGTGCGAGGAAGGGGAAAACAACTGCGTGCCGTGCGAGGTAGTGGAGGCGTGCGTAGGAGAGTGCGTGGGGGGAAGCTGCGCAAGCGAGCCATGCTTTGGAGAAGGAGCACAGGACACGTGCGAAGGGGGAGAAGCATGCATAGGGGGAACATGCGAGGTAGCGAGTAGCTGCGCAGAGCTTTATGAGTGGGGATACCGAGAAAGCGGTACGTACACGATTGACGTGGATGGAGCGGGCCCGTTGGGAGAGCTAGAGGTGGAGTGCGTGATGGGGCGAGAGTGCGGAGGGAAGGCCGGAGGTTGGACGAAGCTATCGTTCGCGCAAACAGCGGAGCTAGAGCGGATGCTGGATTGCGAGACGCAAAACATCGGGGGAAATGCGGAGTCGAGTGAGTGGGTGGTGGCGCCGGAACTGAACGAGAGTTACGGGCCGCACGCAAAGCACCGAGAGTGGATGGGCGGTGACACGACGGTGGGGCACACATGCAGGTTCAGTTTTGCGTTCCCACACAAGCGATTTGCGTTCGAGAGTTACGAAGTTGGCGCGAGTTGTTCGAATGGGCCGTGCCGAGCAAGGGATTTTGAGATCGCCGACTGGGTGAAGGTCTGGCTTCATGAGGACAACAGCAACGGTCAAGGAAACATCGCCTTCGGAAACCCGAATGCAGTAGCGACCGACCTGCAGGGGATCGTTGGAGACGTAACGTGTGATGGAGAGTTCGGAAGCGACATCCCAATAGCGTGCTTGAACAACAACCAGGATGCAGTAGTGGTAACGACGGAAGCAGGAAGCTGCTACGAGAACGGAGAAGCAAGCCGTTTTCAGATAGGTTGGGGGGAGTTTGGGAACCAGCCAGAGGGATGGGCGCCGTGGTTTGGTGGGCACATTTTGTTGCAGTGAGGGGTTATGAAAAGGTGTTTATACATAGGGTTTTGGGCGGGTCTGTTGGCGGGTTGCCAGCAGGCGTATGAGGGAGAGACGGAGACGGGGACGAGCACGGGTGGCGAGGAGAGCACGTCGAGTGTGGGGACGACGGGACCGACACCGACAACGGGGGCAGAGGCGACGACGGTGAATGATTCGGAGTCGAGCAGCGAGACGGATGTAGATACAAGTAAATCTGAGACGGAGGCGGGGCCAACATGCGAAGAGGAGCCGGAACAGTGCATGAACGTGGAGCTTGTGGGTGCGCAGTGCCGTTCGCCGGGAGGAGGGTCAGCAGGGTGCTGGAAGTGCGAGGAAGGGGAAAACAACTGCGTGCCGTGCGAAGTAGTGGAGGCGTGCGTAGGCGAGTGCCTGGGGGGCAGCTGCGCAAGCGAGCCGTGCTTCGGAGAAGGAGCACAAGACACGTGCGAAGGGGGAGAAGCATGCATAGGGGGAGCATGCGAGGTAGCGAGTAGCTGCGCAGAGCTTTATGAGTGGGGATACCGAGAAAGCGGCATGTACACGATCGACGTGGATGGAGCGGGCCCGCTGGGAGAGCTAGAGGTGGAATGCGTGATGGGGCGAGAGTGCGGGGGAAGGCCGGGGGGTGGACGAAGCTGTCGTTCGCGCAAACAGCGGAGCTAGAGCGGATGTTGGATTGCGAGACGCAAAACATCGGAGGAGATGCGGAGCCAAACGAGTGGGTGGTGGCGCCGGAACTGAACGAGAGTTACGGGCCGCACGCGAAGCACCGAGAGTGGATGGGTGGTGACACGACGGTGGGGCACACATGCAGGTTCAGTTTTGCGTTCCCACACAAGCGATTTGCGTTCGAGGGGTATGAGGTGGGTACGAGTTGTTCGAATGGAACTTGTCGGGCACGAGATTTTGAGATCGCCGACTGGGTGAAGGTCTGGCTCAATGATGGTGCTGAACTCGGAGACGGAAACATAGCGTGGGGAACACCAAGCTCGCTAAGCACGGACTTGCAGGCGATAGCAGGGGACATCACGTGTGCGGGAGAGTTCGGAAGCGACATCCCAATAGCGTGCCTCAACAACAACGAAGAGGCAGTGTTGGTAACGACGGAAGCAGGAAGCTGCTACGAGAACGGAGAAGCAAGCCGTTTTCAGATAGGTTGGGGAGAGTTTGGGAACCAGCCAGAGGGATGGGCGCCGTGGTTTGGTGGTGACATCCTGTTGCAGTGAGGGGTTATGAAAAGGTGTTTATACATAGGGTTTTGCGCGGGTCTGTTGGCGGGTTGCCAGCAGGCGTATGAGGGATGCTCAGTTGTTGGAGGGCGCGCGGGATGACGGGTACGCTACACGGTGATCATCGGGTGTTGGCCAATCGCTACCGCCTGATCATGCAGATCGGGGTTGGTGGTATGGGGGCGGTTTACCAGGCCTACGACCTCTGCCTCGGGCGCATGGTGGCGATCAAGCAGCTTCGGCTGTCGTTTGAGGGCGACCCCCTAGGGCAGCGTCGGTTTTTGCGCGAGGCCGAGACCGCGGCGGCGATGAGTCACCAAAACATTGTCGAGATCTACGACATCGGGTGGGGCTCGGAGCACCGCATGTTTATTGTGATGGAGTTTTTAGATGGCGAAGATCTGCACCAGACCTTGCGCCGCGAGGGGCCGATGCCGTGGGCCCGGGTCCGGCGGATCGCTACGCAGCTGTGTCGTGCCATCCGGGTTGCCCACGAACGGGGGATTATCCATCGCGACCTCAAACCGCAAAATTGCTTTCGCGTGACCCGTGACGAGGAGGAGGACTTTATTAAAATCCTCGACTTTGGTCTGGCCAAGCCATTGCAGGCAAATCCGAGTGGGCATATCACGCGCACCGGCGAGGCCATGGGGACGCCGAGTTACATGGCGCCGGAGTACATCGAGGGCAAGGGGGCCGATACGCGGGCCGACCTCTATGCCCTAGGTGTCATTATTTACCAGTTGTTGGTCGGCAAGGTGCCGTTTTCGAGTAAGGCCGGGGTCGAGGTGATGTTGGCCCAGATCCACCAGGGGATGCCGCCGCTGCCGCCTGAGATCGCCAAGCAGGTGCCGGATGGGGTCGCGTGGTTGCTGCAGCGGTTACTTGCGTTTGAGCCGGACAAACGCTTTGCCGATGTCCAAGAAGTTGCACTTGCAATTAAAAAGCTGCGCCCGGACCTGCCGCGTTCGCGGGCGCTCAAGCAGGCCGAGGTGTCGATTCACGATGCACCAACCCAAACCGAGATCGTCGCCCCGGCGAGGGTGCGCGTGGCCCATGCCCCCCAGCTGTTTTCCCCCTCGGGGTTTCGCTGGACGGTGGCGTTTTCGCTGGTCTCCCTGGTGGCGGCGATGCTGAGCATCGTGGTTAAGTTGTATATACTTTGATTTGTTGATCGAAGCGGCCTACGGTTGGACAACCGGTTGGGCTCGCGAATCCAACAGCCAGCGCATGTTGGTTGGTGTCATGAGTTTGGCGCGAGTGTGGGCGTGGAGCTTCTCCCAGTGCCAAAGTTTGTCGCGATGCTCGAGCGTGGTTTGCGGGATCGCCTTGGCGCCGCCGGGGCGCCGGGGCAGGCCGAGCGGTTCGTTTCGCAGCCGGCGGCCCACCGCTGTGATCACCTCCGGTTGATCGAGCAGGAGCGCGTGTTGACCGTCGATGACAAATGTGTCTCGTCCGCTGCGGGCGGCCGAACGCAGCGGGACCATGCCGTCGCCGTGCTCAAAGTACGAACCGGCGACCGGATGGCCCTGGGGACTGTGGGTAAACGAGGTCAGGGTCCAGTGGCCTGCGGCTGCGAGGATCGAGGCGCGGTCGAGCAGCGGGCTGCGGTCGACGTCGCCGAGCAGGGTTCGCGCCCGGTCGAGCCAGGCCTGGCGCAGTGGGGCGAATGCCGGGGGCCAGGTTTGTTGTTGATACAAAGATGCCGTGCCGCCGGCAAACACCTCCGGGGCGGGTAGCATTTCGAGGAGGCCAGGTAGCGAGCGGGCCAGGCGGCGGTAGTCGTCACGGTTGTCGAGCGGGGTCACGGCGGCGAGCAGGGCAACCAGCAGGTGCTCGCCAGACATCGCGGTGATGACATCAAAACTGCCGCCGAGCGGGGGGCCGACGAGCACGGCATCGACAATCAGCTTGCGGGCTGCGGGGGTCAGCTGGGGGTAGGCGAGGCTTGCGACCAGCCCGCCCATCGAGTGGGTCACGAGCACAAACTCTTGGTTGGGGTCGCGCGCGGCTAGTTGTTCGAGCCCGCGGGCAAATGCCGCCGCGGTCCCGTCCATGTTGAGCCGCCAATCAAAGGGAAATGTATGTACATCGTGTCCGAGCAACGACCACCAGGCAATCGCCCGCCCGTAGATCGGCAGGACGGCGTCGGCAAAGGTCCCCTGCGGGTCGGCGTTGGCGTCGAGCGACAGGCGTTCGGCGAGATGCCCCCGCAAAAGCGATAGCGCCGAGAGCCATTGGCGTTGGGGGCAGCGCGCCGGGTTGCGCAGGTGGCTGCTAAACAGGCCGGGGACAAACAACACGCCGCGACGGGCCGGCGAGGGGCTGCGGACCAGGCTGCGAAAGCTGCCGAGTGAGGCCCACAGTCCGTCGCCAACAACTTCGTCTAGCAGGTCCTGCTCGCTAGAGCAGTGGCGACCCGCGTGCAGCTCGACGAGCCCGGTGAGCTGGGTGAGAAGGTCCGCGCGACGGATCGGGTCCATACGCGATGGTACTGCCCGCACACGCAGATGTCCCTCGGCAAAATCGCTCGACCCGCCGGCCTACAAAACGTGTATGCACATGGTTTTCGGGGCGCAACGAGTGTTTCGTCGAATGCCTAAAACAGGCCGATTTGCCGGGCTTTGCGTTCGACCACACCCTCTGGGTTGAACTCGACGCGGTGGGCGATGAGGTCGTAGACGTCGAGGGTGACGTTGAAACCTCCGTCGTTGAGCACTAGGGTTGGGCCAGCCGCGGCGACAACCTCGGCTTCGATGATCCGATCTTCTGGCTTGAGCGGCTCGAGTTCGCGAAACGTTCGCGCCCGCTGGGCGAGCGCAGGGATCGGCAACTCCACGGGATCTCGCAGCAGCGACAGCGATTCGGGCGGAAGCTGGGCCCGCAGGCGATCGAGGGCGCTGTCGAGGCGGCGAAGGGCGTCTTCGCGACGCATGCCACTGGTCAGCAGATCGCGTTTGCGACTGCGCCGGACAAACTCGGTAAAGCCGAGCTCGGAGGCCTCGACTTCGAGTTGGCGGATGGAGATCCCGTCGCCCTCGGCGATGTAGTAGGCAGCCAGCGGGCCCTGGTCCCACAACCGCCCGTGGCCGCGCTGGTCGGAGGCCATCCCAACTTTGACGACGTCGTCGCCAAAACACGCGAGGTAGAGCTTGTGCGGGCGATCGATATACGCGCGGACGGCCGGCTTGAGGGCCGGTAGCATCCGCCCGTCACACCGCAGCCAGGGAGCAAATCCCTCGCGGTCGATGCAGGCGTCGCACTGGTTTTTGCGCGGGATGTTGCGGTCGGGGCACGGGTGATTTTTGTCGGTCGCAAAGTCGTACCAGCCTGCGCACAGGCGCTCGCTGTGCCGTCGTAGGCGCAGTGTGCCGGAGATAGGCATGCGCTCGACAGCGGTCGAAGCTTCGACCGGCCAGGCACGGGTTTTGAGGAAAATTCCGGATTGTTGCCAGCCATAGCCGACGATGTGGCGTTGAGTTGGAGTCGTCATCGCGCAGTTCCTCCCTGGGCCCGCGGTTATACCGGCCCAAACGACCCTGGGGTAGCACTCGTGCATTTTCCGCATGGGAGATAAATGTGTAAGTTGGCCTACAAAAAAAGCTTAAGTTGTACATGCAGGCAAAGTAGGGTCACGAGGAACATCAGCTCCCTGGGGCGTGCGCGGGTGGGTAGATCGACGACACAACAAAAAGATCTCGCGCGAACGAATGTTGATACAAGTAAACCCGCACACTGAACAGTTGGCGCATATGCCCGACCGGCAAAAATTCCGTTGGTCGCATGGGCCCACGAGGAGCGTGCGTATGCCGGCCCGTGTCAAACGGGTGCACTGCGGGGAGCGCGAAATAACTCCTCGGTGCGCGATAATCGCGTTGTGCCGATTTTCTGTTCATTCGCCGGCGATCCCGTTATGTTTCTCCAGAGTGCGGGTGGAGGCGCAGGACAGGTGACGAGATCGTCGGAAGACTGGATTTCAGAGTCCGTGGCGCGACTCAAGCGTCTCGAACGCGAGCGAGTTAAATACCGTTCACTCGTGGAGACGACGACCGATCCGGAGGCCGCCCAGCGCCACGCCGTGAAGCTCGCCCGTCTCAACAACGAACTCAATCACCTGCGCAAGGGTATCCAGATTGCCCAGGAACGGATGAAGGCGGCCCGTGCCCAAGAAGCTGCGCAGGCCCGGGCGGCGATGGAAGCCAAGGCCGCTACGCCGATTCAAGACGAGCCCGACGACGACTTCGACCGCGACGAGTACCTCGACATCCTCGACGACGCCGAACGCCCGACCGAGCAGTTCAATGCCAACGATGTCGGCCCCGACGGTCAACGCTTGGGCGACATGATTGCCGCGGCCGCAGCCAAACGGGCAGCCCGGCTCGAGGAGACGCGCGCCGCTCAACAGGCAGCCGACGCCGACAAAAAATCGGAAACCGCCGAGCAAAAACCAGCCGCCGGCTCGACCTCTCCGCAGAGCATCGCCGATCCGGAGGAAGCCGGCCCGACCCTGGCACTCGACGAAGACGACCTCGCGCTCCAGTCCGGTGCCCAGGGCAGGATGTTGGTGTGGGGCATCCTTGTCGCCGTGCTCGTCGGCGGGGTGTTGAGCTACGTCTTGATGCAGTAGTCACGCCTGCCGAGATGACGCAGGGACGACGAGCGGCGGGGTGTTGAGCTACGTCTTGATGCAGTAGTCACGCCTGCCGAGATGACGCAGGGACGACGAGCGGCGGGGTGTTGCGCGACGCCTTGATGCAGTAGTCACGCCTGCCGAGATGACGCAGGGTTGCGCGACGCCTTGATGCAGTAGTCACGCCTGCCGAGATGACGCAGGGCAGATGAGCGGGCGGGGTGTTGCGCGACGTCTTGATGCAGCAGTCACCCCGGCGCCGGCCGAGATGACGCAAGGACGACGAGCTGCCGGGATGTCGAGGTCGCCATATCCCGCGGATGTTGCATGTGCACGTGACCGGGGGCGGGCTGACTGGCCGACGGGCGAAAACCGCACGACGCGGAGTCGTCACACATGGAGCCTCGCCATAACCTCTGGTGAAAAACCGTTCGCACCTGTACCGTCGACAACCCACCGTGGATAGCCACGGCATACAGGAGAACAAAGGTGACTGTCGAAGCGAGTAGCCAACCGTCGTTGCAACTTTATGACACCCTCAGCGGCAAAAAAGTCCCGCTGCAGACGCTCGAGCCCGGGCGCTGTCGTGTCTATTGTTGCGGTCCGACGGTCTACGACATGAGCCACATCGGCCATGCCCGGGCGGCCCTGGTTCCCGACATCCTCGTGCGGGTGTTACGGGCCGAGGGGCTCTTTGTGACCTACGCCCGCAATATCACCGATATCGACGACAAGATTATCGCCCGCGCGGCCGAGGCCGGCGTCAGCCCCGAGGCCATCGCCACCCAGTTTACCGAGGAGTATCACCGCGACCTCGATGCGATGGCGATCGTCCGGCCGGACATCGAGCCCAAGGTTACGGCCCACATCCCGCAAATCATCGCCATGGTTGAGGGGCTCATCGCCAAGGAGCTGGCCTACGTGGTCGAGGGCGATGTCTACTACCGGGTCGATCGGTTTGCCGGCTACGGCAAGCTCAGCAAGCGCAACCTCGACGACATGCGGGCCGGTGCCCGTGTCGATGTCGATACCCGCAAGGAAAATCCCCTGGATTTTGCCCTGTGGAAAGCCGCCAAGCCGGGTGAGCCCGCGTGGGACAGCCCGTGGGGTCGTGGCCGGCCCGGGTGGCATATCGAGTGCTCGGCCATGAGTGTCGAGCACCTAGGCGAGAGCTTTGACATCCACACCGGTGGCCGCGACCTCATCTTTCCCCACCACGAAAATGAGATCGCGCAGGCCCAGGGGGTGCACGGGGAGTGCTCGTTTGCCCGTCACTGGGTCCACAACGGATTTGTCAATTTCGCCGGCGAGAAGATGTCCAAGAGCCTGGGCAACTTCTTCACGATGCGCGAGGTCACCGCGCTGTACCACCCCGAGGTCATGCGGTTTTTCCTGCTCGGCGTGCACTACCGCAGCGGGATCAACTTTGATGTCGAGGTCCGCTGCCCGAGCTGCAATGAGGCCATGGACGCCGAGGCTCAAAAGGCGGCGACGTGCCCAAGCTGTGGCCACCAAACCACCGCCGAGGTGCTCAAGGGCCAGGTCGTGTTCCCCGGGCTCGAGGAGGCCGACGACCGTGTGGCCTATGTCTATACAACCATTGCCCGGGCGAGTGAGGCACTCGAACGCTTCCCCGAAATCCCCGAGGAAGCCGATGTCGACCTCGTGGCGGCGGTTGGCGAGCTCGAGGGCAATGTCCGCAAGGCCATGCTCGACGACCTCAACACCTCGGCCGCCCTGGCGGCACTGAGCCCCGCGCTCAGCGAGGTCAACCGGTTGATCGACACCGTTCGCGGCAAGAAAGCCAAGCGCCCGAGCTATCGCGCACACCTGCGGGTGTTCGTGGCGGCGATGGTCAAGGCCAGCAAGATGCTCGGTGTGTTTCACCGGGATGCCGCGGCCTACCTGCAAACCCGGCGCGACCTCAAAAGCCAACGCATCGGCCTCGATACCGCCAAGGTCGAGGCTCTGATCGACGAGCGGACAGCCGCCCGCGAGGCCAAGGACTGGGCCCGCGCCGACGCCCTGCGCGAACAACTCGCAGGCATGGGTGTTTCGGTGCAAGATAGTGGTGATACATCGACCTGGACGCTCTGACCGATGCCACCTTCGACCCTCCGCCAGCCTGTGACCGCGAAGCTCGCGTTTGCAGTTTGGACGGAGGGTTGCAGTTTGTGGGGGGCTGATGGCTGCTAACGGGCCCACGCTCGAGTTGCGTTCACAGCGGGTGGTGCTGCCCAGTGCCAGCGGCGACTATGTCGTTGCACCTGCATGTATTACGATCGAAGGCACCACGATCACTGCGGTCGACCGGGTCAACGATCCACGCCCCAGCAGCCCGGGAGCCGCGGTCCACGACTTTGGCGATCGCCTGCTGACCCCGGCGTTTGTCAACGGACATGTCCACCTGGCGATGTCGGCATTTCGCGGGCTAGGTGGGGTCGAGGCGACCCGGGGCAATGTCGTGGAAGACCTCTACTACACCCTCGAACGGGCTTTGAGCCCGGCGGACATCCGGGCATTTGTCCGCGTGGGTGCCTATGAAAGCCTGCTCGCCGGGGTCGGGTTTGTGTGGGAGCACTACTACGGCGGGACGGCGTTGGCCGAGGGCCTTGCCGACACCGGGTTGGCCGGAGTTGTCGCACCCACGCTCCAGGACCTCGAAGGCCCGGGCGTGGGCGGGCTCGACGATGCCCTCGCCGCCACTGAGTCCATTGCACATTCAAGTAGTTTGCGCGAGCAGGGGATCTACGCCGCCCTCGGCCCTCATGCGACCGACACCGTCAGCGATCGGACCTGGCGCCAGGTTGCCGACATCGCCGCGAGGCTGGGCCTGCCGATCCACGCCCATGTCGCCCAGAGCTTTGAGGAGTTCAATCGGGTGTGGGAGCGGGCCGGTACGACCCCGGTTGGGCTGCTCGCACAAACCGGAGTGCTCGCTGGCAGCAACATGTTGCTTGTACATGGGCTTTACCTGTCGAAGGCCGACCTCGAGCGGCTCGACCCTAGCCGCCACACCCTCGGGTTTTGCCCGTTTTCCCAGTTGCAGTTTGGGTTTTGTGCCGACGCAGCCGGGTGGTCCGAGGCCGGGCTGCCGTGGTGTGTGGCGACCGATTGCGCGGCCAGCAACGACTCGATGAACCTGCAAAAAGAGCTGCGTCTAGTCGCCGGCGACCGCGGTTTGAGCACCCGCTACTCACCCGCGTTTAACCGGTTTTTAACCACCGCCAACCTCGACCAGGCACGGGCCGTCCAACACCATCGCAGCCAGGCGTTTACCCGCCACCGTCAACTCGCCACCCCGGCATTTTTGCTCAGCCGTGTGTGGGACTGCCCGGGTTCAATGCATCCACAAGTAAAACTCGGCACGATCGAGCCGGGTGCGCTCGCCAACCTGTTGGTGTGGGACCCGCAGCACCCGAGCATGTGGCCGATGCACGACCCCTTGGCAGCCCTGGCCATGGGAGACACCTGCGCGGCGATCGAGTCGATGATGGTTGCCGGCCGCTTTATAGGTGGCCTGGGTGGGCTACAACAAATCGCCCGTGGCCCCGACTACCGCGACGCGCGGGTCGAAGCCGATCGCCGGTTGCGAGATTTGCTCGAGCGCTTGGGCCTCGGGCCTCGGTGACTTGCTAGATTGTTGTTGTCGCCACGAGTAGACAATATTTGTGTATGCATATTGATAGGGGTACATTCGGTCATCGGCTTGTGCTTTCACAACAAGTTGATGACTCAACGAGTGCGTGTATGCCGGCTCACGAACGTCCGCTGCGGCTCACGAACGATTTGGGGAGTACGAGTCGCCTAGACGCTGCAAACAGAGTGTGCAGCCTGGCCGTCAGCGATTGGGATTAAGCCGAAGCGCCAGGTTCACACCGATAAACGTCTCGGGGTTGGGCCCGGTGACCTGGCGCTGAAATGAAAATCCGATGTCGAGTCCTACGCCACCTAGATCGGCGGGTTTGGAAAATGCGACCCCGCCGGCGATGTAACCCCGATCGTCTTCTTTGCCGCGGCCGCGACCATCCCAAAAACCGCCGAACCGCAGGGGAACCGGGCCAAGTGTGTACTCGGCCGAGCCGCCGTAGCGCAGGCGTGTGTACGGGTCGTCGAGTTCGCGAAACGAGGTGAAGTCGTAGGCCCCGTCGAAGTTGATGTTGAAGCCCGGTTTGCGGGTGGGGAACACCGAGACGCTGTGAATCAGGGTTCGCGGGTAGTCCGACAGGCGGCGCAGCCCCGAAGTGTCGAGGCTGGTGTAGTCGATCGAGGTCAGCGTGGGGTCGCGGTTGTCGGTCCACGCAGGCGGGTGGGTGCCAGCGAGGTTTTCCCCGATCACGGCCACACCCACGAGCCCGAGAATCGTGAGCTGGGCAGCGGCATCGAGGCCAAATGCGCTATGGGTTTGGTTGGCCGGATAGGTCTGTCCATCGCTGCCGACAAATCGCAGCGAGGTGAACTGGTATTTCGGCTTGAGTGCGATCGACAGCCAGCGTTTGACGATTGCAACACTGAGCCCGAGCCCGACTTCGTGGCCGGTGTGGGTGAGGTCGAGTTGCTCGGCGTTGCCGTCCATCCCGACGTAGTCGACCCGGGGCTTGGCCAGCATCATGGCGTAGGTCAACCCGGCGGACACCCGCGAGCTCAGGCGCGAGTCCATGGCTGCCAGGGCAAACCCGTGGCCCCGATCTTCGAGCCGATATTGGTACATGGTGTCGATCACCAGCTCGGGGGTCATGCTCATACCCGCCGGGTTGGCGATCAGGGCATTGGCGCCGGTGGCCGAGCTGCGCCCGCCAAGTCCGAGCCCCAGCGTGCGGTTGCCCTGGACACCAGGAGGGGTCGCGGCAGCGGTCGTCGGCCACCCGAGGGTCGCCAAAAGTCCCACGGCAAACGCCAGGTACGGGCGGCCAAGGCCCCTGGTTTGGCTGCCTGCCTGGTGTCGTTTCGCTCGCATCCGTTGGGTCATCTACGCCTGCTCGCCAGTGATTGCAAGAACCGAGCCCCCGCTCAACCGGACACATTGCGTCGCACCGAGCCTCGCTAGCCGGTGTTTGCCAGGTGTTGGCCAGAAGCAGCCGACATTCAGGCAGCACTCGTCGGGGAGCCGCGACGAATTGTCAATCCCGTGAGCCCGAGCAGCAGGGCGAGCAGCAGCACCGACACCAGTACATGGTAGTCGGCCCATCGCTCTGCTTCCTCCATGGCGGGGAGTGGGCGCTGGGCCACCGCATCAACCCGAGACCAGGCCTCGCCGAGGGCCGGGAGGACGACCAGACGATGGATGCCTGCGAGCGCAGCTACGACCAACGCAAGCGGAGTCGCCCGTGGGTTGGCTGTCCATTTGGGCATCACCGCAACCAAGACCACGCCGGCGACCAACACCACTTCGCCCGTGCGCAGATACAACGGGTGGGCAAGGGCGTGGGCGAGGTTGGCATCGATCAGCTCGGCGCCCTCTAGCCCGGGCAGCAACAGCCCGTAGCCGAGCAACACCGAACCTAGGGCCACAGCCAAGGCCAGCACGCCGATGAGGGAGACCGTTTGCACCGTTGATGCTTGTGTCACAGCCCGATCGAGTCGCCAACTTTTTGCCGAGAGTGCCGCCCGAGGTGTCGCCGCGGGTAGGGGGGTGCAGGTGCGGTCGGGCGAACTCCATGCTGATACATCGACTGTGAGGTCGCCATCGAGGTCGCAGCGAGGGGCCGAGCACAAAACAGCCTGGACCAGCCTGGACCCGCCTGTGCCAGCGCGGGCGAGTATTGCGGGGTCGAGCAACATCCCGGCAAACATCGTGTCCGAGTGCGCCAGTTCGCGGCAGCATTGCGGGGTCGAGCAACATCCCGGCAACCATGTGTCCGGGTGTGCTAGGGCGAGGAGTCGTCAGCAAGTTTGCGGGTCGAGCAACATCCCGTCGGTGAGCTAGTCGTGTGCAGCACGTTTACGGGGGTCGAGCAGCATCCCGTCGGTAAACATCTTGTCCCGGTGGCGTCGCATGCGTTTGTACTCTTTTTGCGAGAACGTCCGCTGCTCCCACGGCGGGTCATCGCGCGGGGTCTTGTTCATCAAGCTGATCGCTTCGGTCGAGTGGGGCAGGCCAAAAAAGTGGCCGAGCTCGTGGGTGAGTACGCGGTCGCTCGAGATTTTCGAGAGGATGACCCAGCGTTTGCTGCGATCACCCCGCAGGCGCCAATGGACCCCCCGGATCTCACCGGGTTCGTCGACATTGTCGAGTTGCCCGACGACAAACCAATGCACAACACCCCGGCCAAACCGCGTGCGCCCGAGCTCGTCGCGGTCGCGGCGGCTGTGGATATGCTCGTTACTCGCCGGCAAGGCCGAAACCGTGTCGATCTGCATCTGCACACCGATCGGCGCGAAATGTCGATGTACCTGCACAATTTGCTCACGTACCCATTGCGGGGTTTGAACCGGCCCGGCCTTGGTGACGACGATGTGCAGGTGAATCGAGGCACAGTACTTCGCCGCGTTCGTACAGCGTGGTGGGAGTTTGCGAAACGCCGCTAGCGACTTTGGTGTGTCTACATGTTGTTTGTCGGGTGGGGAGGTCTCCCCCGCACCTGTGGGTTGTGGCGTGGGCTCGGCAGGAACCTGTGTATCGGGCTGGTCGTCGACGAGCTTCGAGGCAGCCCCGGGGGCCTCACCACCCGTCAGCGGTTTGGCCATCGCGGTTTGGTCAGACCCGACTGTTGGACTCTGGTTGGCCGAGCCTGGGCTAACTTCGTGCGGGGCAGGGCTCAGATCTTCGCGTGCTGTGGCCACTGACTCGCTCGTTTGCGCGGGCGCCTGCGGGCGCGTGGGTACGGTTGGCTGCTCACTTGGCGGTGAGCAGGCCGCGAGCACGAGTGTGAGCACGGAGGCGAGCCAGCCGTGCCCCTGTTTCCGATATGTACCTACAACAATCATCCGATCGCCGAGCGCGAGAGTCGGAGAATCTCAAAGATCGCGCGTGTCGCCGGCGAGCGGTTGAGCGTGTAAAAATGGATCCCCGGCACGCCCTTGGCCGGTCGCACAAACGGGTCGGTCACCGGGGGCTCAAGCAGCGCGCGGCACTGGTACGAGGCGTATTGCACCCCCGCCCAAAACACCGCCTGGGGGTCGTCCCCGGCCAACTCGAGGCGTTTGACAAATGGCTTGGGCAGGGTCGCCCCGCACATTTGGCTAAACCGCTGGATCTGCGAAAGGTTGGTCACCGGCATGATCCCCGGCATGATCGGCACCGTGATCCCGGCCTCGCGTGCAGCCTTGAGGAAGCGATGAAAATGTGTATTGTCAAAGAAAAGTTGGCTCACCAAAAAGTCGACACCGGCATCGACTTTTTGCTTGAGAAACTGAAGGTCTGAGGCCGCGCTTTTGGCCTCGGGGTGGACCTCGGGATAGCACGCCGCCCCCACGCAAAAATCCCCGCGCTCGTGGATCAACGCGACCAGTTCACTGGCGTGGCGCAGGCCGTCGGGCGCAGGCGTAAATCCGTCTTGCCCGCGGGGAGGATCGCCGCGTAGGGCCAAGATATTTTGGACCCCGCGCTCGCCGAGGTCGTCGATGACCCGGCACAGATCATCGCGCGAAGCCCCGACACAGGTCAGGTGGGCGACGGGTTCGATCCCGAGTTCACGCTTGATCCGGGCGACCAGGTCGATCGTGCGGGTGCGTGTGCTCCCACCTGCTCCATAGGTCACCGAGACAAAGTCTGGCTCGAGCAACGCGAGTTGTTCGAGGTTGGTCCACAGCGCCCGTACGCTGCGTTTGGTCTTGGGGGGAAAAAATTCGAAGCTAAAGACAGGCCGCTTGTGGGCGAGGCGGTCGCGGATCAGCATGGGGATGGCCTACCACACCTCGGCACAAGTTCTCAGCAACTTCTCGACAGGGTGCTTCAAGGTGCGAAGCAGAAATTCCCAAACAGAACGTTGCTCGACCCGGGTACAGCGGAGCTTGCGGGCGCCTCTCGCCCGTGGCTGCCATTTAGCCGGGAGAGTTACCGTATACTTGTGATTGTTTGTTACTTGGCAGGTCCATAGATGTTCAGAAAAAAGCTTAAGTTGTTGACTCGTGTGTTCGCCAGCTCCCTCGCCCTATGTGTGGCACAGCATATTCCCCAGGAGGCGGCGGCTTGTGGGGGCACATTTTGCGACAATATTCCCGACTCCGTACCCGTTGACCAGACCGGCGAAAACATCCTGTTTACCATCAGTGGCGACCAGGTTGAGGCGCACATTCAGATTCGCTACGACCCCGATACCAATGCCGAGAAGTTTGCCTGGATCGTGCCGGTGATGACGGTGCCGGAGTTTAGTGTGGGCTCGGAGCAGCTGTTTCAAAACCTCCTAGACGCGACCATACCGACCTTCAACACCAATACTCAATCGAGTGATATCGGCTGCGAGGGCGATGGTGATGGCGATGGAGATGGCGACGGAGATGGCGACGGCGACGGAGACGGAGACGGTCCGGATATCGTTCTCAACGAAACCGTGGGTGCTTTCGATGTTGTGGTTTTGGAGGCACAAAATGTAGATACACTATTGCAGTGGCTCGATGACAATGGTTACGAGCAGGACCCCGAGGCTGCACCGATTTTTCAGGAGTACATCGACGAAGGGCAACTATTCGCCGCATTTCGGCTCACCCACGGGGCCGAACTCGACGAGATTCATCCGGTCACGCTTACGTTTAACAATAGCGAGCCCTGTATTCCATTGCGACTGACACGGATCGCCGCTGCAGACGACATGGAAGTACGAGCATTCTTTTTGGGGAACGCCCGGGCTGCGCCGACAAACTACCGCCATGTCCTAATTGACCTCCTGAAGATCAACTGGGATACCAACAATAAAAATAGCAGCTATCAATCGGCGCTTATCCAAGCAGTCGACTCGCTAGGTGCCGACGGCCGGGCATTCGTCACCGAGTATGCAGGCTCCAGCGCAACGGTTGAGTCCTCCAATCTGGTGGGGCCGATGTGGGACAGTGCTGCATTTACAAACCTCGATGCTACCCAGGTTGTCGACGTACTGACCCAGCAGGATTTGGCAGAGTGCCTACCCGGGCAAGACTGTGTCTTCTACCATATTCTGGTTGAGGGGCTCCTTTATAAGTACTTGCCCGTGCCCGACGGTCTCGATGCAAGTGACTTTTGGGGCTGCCTTTCGTGCTACGAAGATATGATCGACCAAGGCGCATGGGATGGTCAGGGGTTTGCCGACGACCTGCAAGAACGGGTGGTTGACCCGGCAATCCACGCCGACACGATGCTCGACACCTGGCCCTATCTCACCCGGCTCTACACGCGGATTTCCCCGTTGGAGATGACAGAAGACCCGATCTTTCATACCAACGAAAGTCTCCCGAATGTCCCGAATGTCTATACTGTGTCGCGCTTGACGTACACGTGTTTGGACTATCGACGCTACACATTTCCCGATGGTCGGGTGCTCTACAAGTGGAACGGTGATACCTGGGGAGACCTGCCAGATTTTCCCCCCTCCGAGAAGATCCAAGTTGTTCCGTTGGAGGGCGCGCCACAGACGATTGTCGACAACACGCCGATCATCGATCAGATGCTCGACCAGTGGCACGCCGACCAGGGGCTTCCACCCGAGCCACCGTCGACGACCTCGGGTGAGTCCGATACATCCGATCCGTCCGATACCAGCGGCACCTCTGGCACATCGGACTCGTCGCAAACCGACTCGGGGTTGACATCGGGTGGCCCGACTGACCCAGGCTCGACTGGTGGTGGGACGATCGGGACCGCTGGCCCCTCCGGGTCCGACGGGGACACCGACAGCGGAAGCAGCGACTCCGAAGGCGGTTGTGGCTGCCGCAGCCGCGATGCCGATTCGGGCGCTGCGGTGTTGCTCGCCGCCGGCCTGTTGGCATTTAGGCGCCGCAGAAGTCGGATTTAGGCCGAAGACCTCGTTTTGATCGACGAACGCGTGGGCAGGTCATCAAGGGCCTGCCCATGTCATTGGCATTGCCCAATCGTATCAACCTTCACACGCGATGCCAGGAATCGCTATCCGTGGTTAATCATATGTATCTGCAATAAATTGAGGCTCGCCGGGTGACGAGCGTTGCGTGGCAACCATCGATGCACTGGCTGTGCGTCTTTCGGGACAGTTCGCTGGTGCTCGAGATAGGGAGACTCCCTCACGGGGGTGAGTGATTTCGCCGATAGCCAGCCTCCTGGGGAAGAACTCCGCGATAGTGAATTCGCAGCGTTTATTCGTTCCTACGAAGCGAGCAACCGAAAAACCGCAGCGAGCACCCCAAAGCCAACGAGTGCCCACGCAAGTAGCCGGGTAACCCATGGTTGCCGCGTCCTTTCGAGTAGGGCGGTGGCCAGCAGCATTGCGATCACCAGCATGAGCTGACCGACCTCGACACCGACGTTAAACAGTAGCATCGGCCAAAACCCGGCCACACCCGCGATACCAAGCGAAGCCAGTGCGCCGGCAAAACCCAGCCCGTGGACCAGGCCAAACCCGGTGACCAACCAGGCCAGTGGTGTTTGCGAGCGCACCAAAATCTGCCATCCGAGGTGTGCCAGCGACAGGGCAATGAGCGGCTCGACCCAGCGTGCATCTGCAACAAAACCGAGTACAGTCGCCGCCATCAGGCTCAGGCAGTGGCCCAGGGTAAACCCGCTGACCCAGCCGACGAGCTGGCGCGGACGGGCCTGTTGACGACTGCGAAACACAAGCACCAGGCCGCAGATAAACGCGACATGGTCCCACCCTGAGAGGACGTGGGCGAGACCCTCATGTATGTACATAGAGGTTGGCGTTGAGCCGCGTGTCGATGGTGGCGAGCCGCCGCGCTCAGCAGCCTCGGGCGTGGCAACGGATTTGGCCTGCGGTCGGGCCTTGAGTGGATAGAAGGTAAATGCCACCCGATGGCCGGCATAGGCTGTGACGCGGCCATCGATGCCGGTGACCTCCGCGATGTGGCGATGTCCGGCATCGGCGGCCTGCAAAATCCCTGCGACATCCAGCATAAGCGACGGGTCGAGATCTTTCGGGCACTGATAGCGGCCACGCATGGTCAGGCCATCGTCGCCGGCGGCCACGAGCTCTGTGTGTTTGTAGCGGCAACCTTCTGTGCCGAGACGCCAGGTCACACCCGTGGATAGTTGCTCGACAAGCGTCGCATGCCCGGTTTGCCACTCTGCGGCAGATAGCTCACCGTCGTCATCGCTGTCGAGTTGACGGGCCATCGCCCGGGCGTCCCGCAGGGCAACCGAGACCTCGGCATCGATATGATCGACACCAAGGGTATAGCGCCCGCGCGACAGGCCAGCTTCGTGGGCTGCCGCAGGAGTTGGTACAAGCACACCCAGCAACATGATGCCTATACAAACGGACTGGGGGCGCAGCGGCATCCGAGGCAGGGTATCAGACCCTCGGGCTCGCCGCGCCACCAGTGCTCCCGCGGGTGATGGCGGGCAACCACCCACAATAGGCCGCACCGAAGTCTCATGGCGAGGCTTCAGTGCGGCTTTGTGGCAGCGTTTGTGGCAGTGTTTAGGCGGCTTCGTCGGCGACTGAGGGCTCGGCCACCTCGAGCACAATCGGTCCACTTTCGGGTTTGACAACCCGGACCGTCGAGCCTGGCTGGGCCTGCCCGCTGAGTAGTTGTTGTGCCAACGGGTCGAGAATTTCCCGCTGGAGCATGCGCTTGAGCGGTCGGGCACCAAAGCTCGGGTCGTAGCCGCGGGTGGCCAAGTCCTCGAGCGCTGGCGTGGTCACGTCGAGGGTGATTTCCCGTTCGTCGAGCCGGGTTTGGATCCGCCGCAACTGGATTTCCAAAATCCCCATCATGTCCTCGCGGCGCAGGGCGTGGAAGTACAGCATGCCGTCAAGGCGGTTGATGAACTCCGGGCGGAAATACTGGCGCAGGGCGGCTTGGCGTGCTTTTTCGAGTTCCTCGCCCGAGTGCTGCGCGGCCAGTTCGCTGCCGATGTTGCTGGTCATCAAGATAACCGTGTGGCGAAAATCGACGACCCGACCCTGGCTGTCGGTGAGGCGCCCGTCGTCGAGTACTTGTAGCAGCAAGTTAAACACCTCCGGGTGGGCCTTTTCGACTTCGTCGAGCAGGACCACGCTGTAGGGCTTGCGCCGGATAGCCTCGGTCAGTTGCCCGCCGTCTTCGTGGCCGACGTAGCCGGGTGGCGAGCCGATAAGTCGCGAGACCGAGAACTTTTCCATGTACTCGCTCATGTCGATCCGGACCACGTGGCGCTCGTCGTCAAACATGAACTCGGCCAGCGCCCGGGCCAGTTCGGTCTTGCCGACGCCGGTGGGCCCCAAAAACAAGAACGATGCGGTCGGTCGGTCGGGGTCACTGAGGCCGGCACGAGCCTGGCGGATCGCCGCACTCACACGGGCGACGGCCTCGGTTTGGCCAATAACTCGGCGCCCGAGTTCTGCTTCCATGTTGAGCAACCGCTGCTGCTGGCTCGCCAACATGCGCTCGACCGGAATGCCTGTCCACCGGCTGACGACACCGGCGATGTCCTCGTCGGTGACCTCCTCGCGCAGGAACGCCGAACCATTTTTGCGGGCGCGTTCGAGGGTGCGTTGGGCCTCCTCGCGTTGCCGCTGCAATGTCGGCAGGGTCGAGTACATCAGCTCTGCGGCCTTTTCGAGCTCGCCGGCACGTTCGGCACGCTTGGCTTCGTCGCGGACCCGGTCGAGTTGTTCGGCGAGTTGCTTGAGTTGGTGCAACTGGTCGCGTTCGGTCTGCCAGCGCGAGCGCATCGCAGTGACTTCCTCGCGCAGCTCGGCGAGTTGGTGGACAACTTCGTCGAGTCGTTGCTTTTGCGCCGCCCCCTTTTCGCGTTTGAGTGCCTGGCGTTCGATCTCCAACCGGGTGATTTTGCGTTCGAGCGTGTCGATGGGCAGGGGCACGCTCTCGACCTCCATTTTGAGGCGGGCAGATGCCTCATCGAGCAGGTCGATGGCCTTGTCGGGCAAGAACCGATTTTGGATGTAGCGGTGGCTCAGGCGGGTTGCCGCGACGATTGCCGCATCGGCGATTTGGATGCCGTGGTGGGCCTCGAACTTGTCGCGAAGCCCCCGCAAAATCGCGATGGTGTCGTCGAGTGTTGGTTCGTCGACCCGCACCGGTTGAAACCGCCGCTCGAGGGCTTTGTCCTTCTCGATGTGCTGGCGGTACTCGTCGAGGGTGGTCGCGCCGATGCAACGCAGTTCGCCGCGGGCCAGCGCCGGTTTGAGCATGTTGGCCGCATCCTGGGCGCCCTCGGATTTGCCGGCACCGACCAGCGTGTGGAGCTCGTCGATAAACAAAATGATGCCGCCCTGTTCGGCCTTGACTTCGCCGAGCACGGCCTTGAGCCGTTCCTCAAACTCGCCGCGATACTTGGCACCTGCTACCAGGGCTGCGAGGTCGAGTTGCATGAGTTTGCGGTTTTGCAGACTCTCGGGGACATCGCCGCTGGCGATCCGCAGGGCGATCCCCTCGGCGATAGCTGTTTTGCCGACACCGGGTTCACCGATCAACACAGGGTTGTTTTTGGTGCGGCGCGACAGCACCTGCAGGGCCCGGCGAATCTCGCCATCGCGGCCGATAACCGGGTCGAGTTGTTGGCGACGGGCGGCGTCGGTGAGGTCGCGGCAGTACTTCGCTAGGGCTTCGTATTTGGCCTCCGGGTTGTCGTCTTGGACAGTTTGGGTGCCGCGGATCTGCTGGAGCGCCGAGAGTAAAAGCTCCCGGGTCACACCCAGGTTTGCCAGCAGCTCGGCGGCCCGGATGTTGTGTTTGCGGGCCTTGTCGTGAAAGCAGGCCAGCACCAGGTGTTCGGTGCTGACAAACCGGTCGCGCAGGCCCTCGGCCTCGGCGGCGGCGAGGTCGAGCAGCGCCCGCAATTCCTTTGAAACCCCAACTTCGTGGCCGCCGCTGATCCGCGGCTGGCGGGCGAAGGCCTCGCTCAGGGCCCGGCGAATCGCCGCTGTATGGACGCCAGCGCGTTCGAGCAGGGGCCCCGGCAGCCCGCCCTCTTGGTCGAGGGTGGCTTGCAATAGGTGGAGGCTGGTGACCTCCGGGTGGCCGAGTTGGGTGGCAGCAGCCTGGGCATGGGTGAGGGCGTGCCGGGTTTTGACAGTAATACTTTCGGGATTGAACATCGTCATGGTTGGACTCCGTCGCGTGCAGGTTCGCCGGCGGGTGCAACCTCGGGGCAGACTTTGCCCGTGGTCGCAACACCGTCGCCGAGAGAAAAAATTCGTTTGGAAGGTGGCTAGGTTGGAACCGTGTGGGCCCATATCGCCGGGCCCGCCGTTGTTTGAAGGATGGGCACGACTTTTGCCGGCGCAAGTCCGGGTGACTAATGAGATTGCGCAAGGCAAATTTTCCCGGCACCTTTGCGCCTGCATGACGACTCAAACCGGAAGTCCCGTGACCCACCGACCCACCGCGGGGTTGCGCGCATCGACGTCCAACCCCAAAAAAACTTCCGTCATCGCTGGCCTCGCTGTGGCCTGCGCAGTCGTCCTCGGCTGCGGTCAGTCGCCCGCGCCAACCCAGTCCAATGTTGTGGCCAAGTCACAGGACAGCCAAAAGGCAGCGGTCAAAGCACCCGAAAAAGCCGCGCCCGGTGTGCAGGACGACGGTGAGATCGTGTCGGCAGTCGAGTGGTTTGAGGGCACCGTCGAGCAGGCCCTCGCCAAGGCCAAGGCTGAAAACAAGTTGGTGTTTATCGATGTTGGTGCCTATTGGTGCCCACCGTGCCACGAACTCGACGAGAAGGTGTTTATCAAGCCCGAAGTCGGCGCGTTTCTCAACGCCGGGTATGTGTCTGTACACATTGATGCCGAGAAGGGCGAAGGCCCCGAGATCGTCGACCGCTACCGCATTCAGGCCTATCCAACCCTGCTCGTGCTCGAAGCCAGCGGGGTCGAGAAGGGGCGCCTAGTCGACAGTATGGAGCCGGCCACGTTGATCGAAGCGGTCAAGCAGGTCGCCGAGGGGAAAAACGTGTTGGCCGAGCTCGAAGCTGCGGTCAAGGCCTCCCCCGACGATCTCAAGGCCCGCTACGAACTCGCCCATGCCCAGGCACTGGCGGCCCGCCGAGATGATGCACTTGCAAGTTTAGCAGCGGTCATCGAGGGCGATCCGGACAACGCCCAGGGGCTTGCGGCCAAGGCCATGTACGACCGGGCGATGTTTGTCACCGCCAAGATCGATGGCGACCGCGAGGCAGCGGTCAAGCAGTTTGAGGCGTTGCAACAAAAGTTCCCCAAAAGTAAGCCGAGCCTGCGGGCCTATCGTCAAATTGGTCGCCAGTTGTGCAAGCTCGGACGCGCCGACGAGGCGGTTGCCAGCCTCGAAAAAATGATTGCCACCGACCCCGAAAACCCTGACCTCAAGGGCAGCTATGGGTGGTTTAGCTTTCGCCAAAAATGTCGCCCCGACGCCGGCCTTCGGGCGGTCGAGGCCGGGCTTTTACAAGACCCAAAAAGTGCGAATCTCCATTACCTCCGGGCCGAACTCAAACACCAACTAGGAGACGCAGCCGAGGCCCTTGCGAGCATTCGCAAGGCTTCGGAGCTCGAGCCAAAATCGGCCTACTTCAAACGCCAGGTTCGCAGATTCGAAGCGTTGGCCACTGGAAAGGGCCAACCGGCCCACTGATGTGTCGCCAGCCGACACTGTAGGAAAAGACCATGTTTTGCGCGCCAGTATTACGTGCACTGCTCACGTCAACCTTGCTTGTACAACCACCTTCGGTTGGCTGGTACCAGCTCGAGCCCGCAGGCTCGTCTGGAGACGAGGGTGAACAACCGCAGGACGATGAGGACTCGCAGGAGCCCGATGCTGTCGACGAACCCGACGATTCGGACGATTCGGACGATTCGGCTCAGTCAGACGCGTCCGACGATGGCTCGGCCAGCGACAATGCTGGAGATAGCGACAACACCCCAATTCCGGACTCGGGGGCCATGCCCGACAGCGGGGACATTAGCGACGACGGTGGCGAGGACTTTGTCGAGGGTCCGCGGTTTCGTGGCGATGTCGAGATCATTGACGATACAAGTGAGCCGGAGCCGGCTCCTAAAACACGAAGGCCTGCCAACGCCCGGTTTGCCGACGACCCCGACCCAGCGGCCAAACAACGGGCGGCCCAACGCCGAGCCGACGCCTCCCAGGGGAATTTTGGCGGCTACTTCGATCGCGCCGACGAACCCGATAGTGAACCCAACGACGGTGAGCGCAACGTGTTGGTCGGTGCCATTTTGTTGCCGCTCGGAAGTTTGCAGCTCGGCGGCGGGGTCCTGCTCGCGGTGCTCGGGATGCAACCGCGGTGTGGCAATCAGTTTGGCTACGACGACAATACCTGCCAGGGAATGGTCGGGTACGGGGCAACATCGGCCTCGCTCGGCGGTTTGATGGCGATTACCGGAGTCGTGTTTTTGGCCATCGGCCTCGGGCAGCGCGGGCGCCATCGAAAGTGGCAACGCGAGCGTGGCCAGGCGCGTGGGTTGCATCTACGGCCAGGCGCGGGCGGGCTCGTCCTGCGCTTTTAGCCACGTAGGATCCTGTCGCCCAGCGTCCCAGGTGTCGAGCCTTGCTTCGCGCAATCGTCACCCTCGACGATGCAACCGGCGAGATCATCCGCTGGGGCTCACCGTCGACGGAGCGCGATCCCAGTATATACACGAACCGGTCGGCCGCGGGTCATACGGTTGTGTTGTCCCCGCCCGATTGTTTAGACTCGTCCTGCGCCTTTCGTCACGTTCGACGATAACAACGGCGACGATGAGTCCATCATCCAAGTTGTCCAAATTTGCCCAGCCTTCTTAGCCAGGTTCGATCGTAACGGGTTGGGTAAGAACGCTTCACCGTCGGCGAAACGCGGTCTCGGTATATACACGGGTTGGGTAAGGCCGCTTCACCGTCGGCGAAACGCGGTACCGGTATATACACGAATTGGCCGACCGCGGGTCACCCGGTCATGTTGCCCCCATCGCCCCTGTTGCTCGGCCTCGGTCGCCCGCTGCTGCTGTTCGGCCAAAAGCTCGCCCAGCCGCCGCTTGGCCGACTTGAGGTTTTCAAGTTGCGTCCGGCCATCGCGGGCAAATGCCATCACGCCCGAGGGGAGGTGGCGAACCCGAACCGCCGTTTCGCGACGGTTGACATTTTGCCCGCCGGGGCCGCTACCACGCATGGTTTCGACCACGAGGTCTTCGGCGCGTAGCTCGATGGCAGGGGCAGTAGCGAGCTGGCACGGATGGACGCCAACAAACCAATTTTTACGCCGGCGATAGTCACGAAACTGGTCCTTGCCGACCCACTGAATCGTACCCACCCACGAGTCGACAAAACCCGAAACGTGACTGGTGGGGCCCCGAATTTCGATAACCGCAGACCTCAGCGTGTCCTCGTGTTTGCCCGGCAAAAAGGCGACGACCTCGGCCCGCAGGCCAAGCTCGGGCGCCTCGCGGCACAGCTCGTCGACAACCTGCGAAACCACCCACTGGCACTGGGCCGGACCACGCCCGGAAGTCACTTGTAGATGCATTGTATGTGCCGGGGTGTCCATTGTCGGTACCGTACGCGGGCTAGCGCGATTGGGTCTTGTAGGTGATCACCGGGTGAAAACGGGCGATCAAGTGAATCAGGCCGGCGTCGACGAGGTCGCCGATGACCTGGGTGATGTCCTTGTAGGCCTCGGGAGCCTCCTCGTACAGCAGCGCCCGGTCGTCGCAGATCACCCGCGAGCCAAGTTTGGTCCGTTGCAAATCGTCGGGTGAGTAGCGGTTTTTGAGCCGGCTTTTACTGTCCTTGCGCTTCCACTTTCGACCTGCACCATGGGCCAGGGAGTAGCCGGCTTCCTCGCCGCGGTCGCTCGGCATCACCAGGTAGCTCACCGAGCCGCGCGAGCCCGGAATCACCACCGGTCCCCGGGTGCTCGGGGCTGCCCCTTTTCGGTGCAAGTACACCTGTTTTTGCTGCCAGGTCGCCGGCTCGACGCTGTTGTGGCAGATATCGAGCACCGGATTGCGCTCGGCACCAAGGGCATCTGCCATACGCTCGGCAATGACATCGCGGTTGACCCGGGCCCAGGCAACTGCCCGGTCGTGGCGGGCGAGATAGGCCTTGCCAACGTCACCGTCGGCGGCAATCGGCTTGCCGCCGTGGACATCAACATGGGCCCGTAAAATCGCCTCTCCGAGTCCACGCGAGCCGCTGTGTACCAAGATAAACAGGTGTTTTTGCGAGAGCCCGAGGGCCTCCCAAGCTTCGGGGTCGTCGATCGACGCCACCTGCTGCAGCTCCGCAAAGTGGTTGCCACCACCAATCGTTCCGAGCGGGCGAAGATCCCCGGTTTCAGGCACGAGACCTGCCGCGCGCAGGCGGGATTTGGCATCGCCCGACCAACGTCCATCGAGCCCGGTGCCATCGGCCTTGCGCAGCCGTGCAACCCACCGGTCGAGCTTGATCTTGCGAGTTTTGAGGTCTGTCTGCCACAGGCCCATGCCACAGCCAATGTCATTGCCAACGAGGTGGGGATAGATCACCTGCTCGCTGATAAACGCAGCGCCAATCGGGGTGCCCTTGCCGGGGTGGAGGTCGGGCATGCCAATTGCCGCAACCATACCGGGCAGGCGGCCGGTGGCCTCGAGCTGAACCATGGCATCACCCTCGATCCAGGAACCCTGGGAGGCAATGACGCGGACGTTTGGGTTAGAAGTTTGCATCGTAAAACCGCTGGTAGTGTACCGCCGATTGGCGGTGGGCGAAGGAACCGAAGTAGCGCGACGGCGAGCGGCCGTGCGCAGCGAAGCTTTGGTAGGTTGGTCGCACATAATAGATGTTTATGCACTCTTCTCAATAGATGTGCTTGAAGAGACAGGTATTTTCGGTGCCGGTGGGCGAGGTCTCGATGTCGAGCCGAGCCGAGCTGAGCCGAGTTTAGTAGGGCAGGACCCCGGCGTGACGGAGTTTTTTTAGTTGTCGCTTGTTGAGCGGGACTTTGTCGGCGGCGTAGCGATCGCGAAAACCGTAGCGCCGGCGAAGCTCGCGGCCGAGGTTCCAGGTGTAGGGCGAAAGCTCGCTGAGCCGGCAGCCCTCGACCACATCACGTGTATACTCATATAGTCCAACCTGGGGAAGTGGAGCCAGACTCACCCGGTACCAAACACCCTTGATTCGGCGAAACACATGGTTGGCATCGACATTGACGGCATCGGGATCGGACTCGGCGGTTGGCTTGGGTGGCGGGACCACCCGGCGAAGTGCACCGGATTTTGGATCGACCCACACCACACTCGACCACCGACGTGGGCGCAGCGGCGTGAGGCCGCCGTAGGATTGGTGGTAGGGCTGGTGCGGCACGCCGTCGACCATCACCACGTGTTCGACCACCATGTCGGCGAGGTGCTGTAAAACGTGTAAATGGGTAATGCTACGTGCCCGCAGATGCTTGCGGATGTCTGAGTAGACATCATCCCATTGACGCCCGACCTGACTCAAGAGATAGCGGCGAAGCGGTGCCAAGTTCTCGTTGAGGGTCTTGCCGTGACGCGACATTCGCTCGCGCACCGGGGCCGACTCAGGGTCGAGCATATCGCGGCGACGCTGGGCACGACGGGTCTCTCGCCATGCTCGATGGCGCGGACGCTCCACCAGCTTCTTAAACATATCCTGTCTCATGTTCCCAACTCCTTCCCGCAGCCAATGCTGTACGGAGAGCAACAAAGGGGCGGTTGTCGACGGCCTATCTGCCATCTGATTCAATCAAATCGACACGATTGTTGCCGAGCAGTGGCCTGTCTTTACACGCAGGTACGACAAGCCGACACAGGATGGCTGGAATTCAAAGCCTGCTCCTGCGGCAACACGGGTGAATCAGTAATGGGCTTTAGTAGCACATGGGACAACCGACCGCGTAAGGCGGTGTCTAAGGAACTACAAGATCGATCCGGGGGTGTCAACCCACGGCGTAAAAATTATTTTGTGTGCGTATCTGTCCCGCCGCGTAGGACCCGAACGAGAAGGCTCACCAGCACAAGTCCAAGCAGCCAGGTGAAGGCCGCAACCCCCCAGCGCTCAAACCAGGTGCTACCCGCAGCGTACTGCCACTGTACGACCACAAACGTGGGAACGAGGCTGATCAGCGCCGGCACGCGCCAGGGCGACGGTCGGTGGTGTGTGTGCGTACAACTAGTTTGCGATGTCGTCGATGGACGTGGCTGGCGATGGGGTCGACGCTTCCGGCTCGGCCTTGGCTTCCACGTTTCGGGCAACGTGGTGCGGTGGCTGGCCGAGGCAACCCGGCGCCGTGGCAGTGGCAGTTCGTTGGGGACCACGGCCATATAGAGCTGCGTGTCGCGGGCGTGGCCCTGGCTGCCTGTGAGGCGGCGAAGGGCAGTCCGCATGGCAACGGCACTGGCAAAGCGGTCGTTGGGTCGGCGGGCGAGGGCGCGGTCGAAAAACGCATGAAATGCCGGGGGAAGGTCCGGCCGGTACTCGGTAATTGGGGTCGCCGGTTCGGTGGCAATCGCATAAATGATTGCGTGTACACTTTTCCCATGGTGGGGGCGATGGCCCGTCAACATCTCATAGAGGACCACCGCCGCACTGTAGAGGTCGGAGCGGTGGTCAAGCTCGCTGTTGGCCGCCTGTTCGGGCGACATGTAGTAGGGCGTTCCCCACAGGCTGTCACCCTGCTTGCGGGCCCGCCCCAGCAGGATCGAGGCACCAAAGTCCAAAATCTTGAGTTCGCTGCGCTGTTCGTCGGTCGAAAGGTCGCGGACGCTGCCAAACAGCAGGTTCTCGGGTTTGATATCGCGGTGGACAATGCCGCGACTGTGGGCGCAGCGCAGGGCCGAAAGCACGCCATCCATCAGCCGGCAGGCTTCGTTGGTATCGACAATGTCCCCGGATTTGAGGCGGCGATATAGGCTGCCGCCGGCGAGCAACTCCATTGCCATGTAGGGGGCCGGTGCGCGGGCAGGCGAAACATCCAACACGCGGACGATGTTGGGGTGGCCAAGCGATCCCATCAGCCGAGCTTCCTGCCAAAAACGTGTAATTGCACCTTCTCGGGTTCGCAGTTCGGGCAATAGGATTTTCAGGGCCACCGGACTTTGCATCTGCAAGTGTTCGGCACGCCACACCGAGCCGGTTCCGCCTTCACCTAGGTGGGCGAGCAGGCGGTATCGGCCATCGACGATCGAACCCGCGCGCAGTGTTTCGTCGAGCGTAATTGAGGCCGTTTGCTCGAGCTCGTCCTCGCGAATGGTCCGTTGTTGCGCGCGGTCCATGGGCCGGTAGAATACCGAAAAACTAGCTAGAACGACATTCTGTGGCGCTATTCCCCGCCTGCTATGGATTGCCCTTGAACGCCGATTGGCGTCAAAATCGCAGTGACCAACTTCCCGTTATTGTTTGCTAAAAGCGCGCGATTACCTTTCGGCGCCAACTCTTTTCCGGCTCGACGCGGGCTTACGGGCGGTTTTGGTCCTGTCGCGACTCTGCGAGTCGCAGTGCCGCGTGTCAATGATTCCCTCACACAACGTGTTTTAGGCCCGGGACTTTTTTGCGATTGCGGCTGGGTTGACGAGGTTGGTGCGTCGACCCACCCGTGTGCGTGCCCTCGCGAGATCTTCTAAACGTGGTTGCAGATGCACCGACTTCAGTAGGTCACCATTCAGTAACAACCCTGTCACTGACCGCCACGAGTCATCGGCAACACCGACGCGTGGGCACTCGCCTGCGGTCGGGCAGCATCAGCCGATCATGTAGTCGACGATCCGTGGGAGGACCTGGGCCGACGGCGCCTGCAGCCAATAGCCGCGCGGACTGTCGCGGGCGAACACGGCAAAGTCGTTGTCGTAGGGATCGATGTTGATGATCGCCGCGCCTGCCCGCGCAGCCTCGGCCGTTGCATGCATCGGCAACGAAGCTGCACCCGAGGTGCCAATGACGATCAGCAGGTTGCAATGGGCGGCAGCTGTCATGGCAGCGGTCGAGCGGTACAGGGTCTCGTTGTAATACTCGTCAAACCACAGAATGTGTGGCCGCGCCCGCATCCCGTTGGGACACACCAACTTGGCCCACATCTCGTCGCTCATGGGCAGGTGTTTTTCGAGACAGATACTTGGGTCCATCTCAAACAGCTCGTACTCGCCATCCTTGGCCGCCCGCATAAAGTCGATGTTGCCGTGGACTTGGTAGGTGCGCAGCTGTGAGTTGCCGGCCCTTAGGTGCAGTCCATCGACATTTTGTGTAACCAAACTAAACCTGTCGTTGAGGGCATCTTCGAGTTTGGCCAGGGCGAGGTGGCCGGCATTGGGGTCGGCGCGGCGGCAGACATGCCGCCGGTACAGGTACCAGCGCCAGACCTCCCGCGGCATCTTTATAAACGCTGCCCGCGTGGCCATTTCCTGCGGGCGATACTCCTTCGCGCCGACCACCCAATAGCCCTCCTCACCGCGAAAGGTCGGGATGCCGCTTTCGGCCGAAATACCGGCGCCGGTCAAGATACAGACACGACCCGTGCGCGCACGATCGAGCAGACGACAAAGTTCTGGGGTCAACGGATGTTCCATTTTACTACTCACTACGCAATCAAGAAGCCGGATGGTGCCGGTTTCCAGAGCGATATGCAAGGCCTCAGCCAGCCACGTGGGCAATCGGCACGCTGGCTCACTCGCATGTATGAGCAACTGATTGCAGGCCCGTGGGCAGCCCCGGCGTTCTACTCAAACGCACAGGTGCAGTCCTGCTCGTAGTTCGAGCCCTGGCACTGCTTCCACTTGCTGTTTTCGAGTGGGTACGAGCACTCGATGTTGAGGACAGTTAAGCTCTCGCCGGTATCGTCGTAGGTACCATGGCACTGCGGGCCACCCTCGCCGTAGTGCTTGGCGGGGACGCAGGTTCCGGAGTAGCTGCCGACGCACATGTCGTTGTCGTAGGTCCCGGTAAACACCCGACCCCAAGAGCAGCTAACAGAATACTCCTGGGGGGCAAACACCATGTTGGCCCCGGCACAGGTCTCTTGACTGGTCAGCTCGTCACACCCGAGTTCGGCGATACAGGCCGCGAGCAACTCCTCGTTGGAGGAATCATCGAAGTAGGCGTTGCACGAAGGGAACGCATCGGCATCCGTCTCACCCGTCTCGCCGGTATCTGCAGTCTCGCCGGTTTCCTGCTCAGTGTCACTGGCTTGGGTCTCGCCCGAGGTATCCTCGGTCTCGCCATCTTTCATCGAATCGCAGGCCGCCAGCGGGAACAGTAGGGATAGGGATACAACAAGCCACTTCATCCATTTACCGTAGCAGAGGGGAGCTGCCGCCACACTCTGGCACAAATGTCGCCACTCACGACAACGATGCCGGACATCCCAAGCGAGGATATCCGGCAACATTGTTACGCAGTTCGCGTGTTACTTGATTTCGCCGCGGGCAAAGATCGAGGCAACATATGTAAGTACATCCGTCGCCGAAATCTCGTCGTAGCCGTAGTTGCGAATCAGGCGTTGTTTGACCACATCGATTTTCTCCTGGGCCTCTTTGTCGACCACCTGGCTGACGAGGCTGGTGAGCTTGATGCTGTCTTTTTGGTCCTCAAACAACTTGAGTTCGAGTGCCTTGTACAGGCGTTCGTTGGTGCGGTAGTCGAACTGTTTACGCTCGATCGCCAGGGCTCCGATGTAGTTCATGATCTCCCGGCGGAAGTCATCTTTGCGGCTCTCGGGAATGTCGATTTTGGTTTCGATCGACCGCATCAAACGTTCGTCGGGCTCTTCGTCTTGGCCGGTGTATTGGTTTTTGACCTTCTCGCGTTGGGTATAGGCCTTGACGTTGTCGATGTAGTTCGAGCACAGCCGGCTGATGGCATCCTCGTCGGCACTGATCGCCCGCTGGACCTCGTTTTTGACGATGTCCTCGTACTCCTGTTTGACCACTGCGAGCAGCTCGGTGTAGCGCTTGCGTTCGTCCTCGGAGTTGATCAGGCTGTGGTTGCGCAGGCCCGACTCGAGTTCGTTCATCACCATAAACGGGTTGATGCTCATTTGCCCGCGGTCGCTGACCAAGCAGTTGGCGATTTTGTCCTGGATGTAGCGCGGGCTAATGCCCTCCATGCCTTCGCGTTGGGCCGTTTTACGCAACTCTTTGACGGAATCCTGGGTAAACCCGGGCAGGGTTTTGCCGTCGTAGAGTTTGAGTTTTTGCAGCAGGCTGAGCTGTTGATTTTTGGGCAGCTCTAGGCGGGTGAGCACCGCCCACATGGCCGCCATCTCGAGCGTGTGCGGGGCGATAAACCGGCCGCGGACTTTTTGCGCGTTGTAGTCCTTGTCGTAGATCTTGATCTCCTCAGCCAAGCGCGTGATGTACGGGATGTCGATCTTCACCGTGCGGTCGCGCAACGCCTCCATAAACTTGTTCTCGAGCAGGCGCTGGTACTCGGCTTCATTTGTATGACCAATGATCACCTCATCGATGTCGGTCTGGGCAAACTTCTTGGGCTTGATCTTTTGTTCCTGGGTGGCGCCCAGAAGGTCGTAGAGGAAGGCTACGTCGAGTTTGAGAATTTCGACAAACTCGATCAGGCCGCGGTTGGCAACGTTGAACTCGCCGTCGAAGTTGAACGCGCGTGGGTCGGTATCGGAGCCGTACTCGGCGATCCGGCGGTAGTTGATATCGCCGGTGAGCTCGGTCGAGTCTTGGTTTTTTTCGTCCTTGGGTTGGAAGGTGCCAATGCCAACGCGGTCCTCTTCGCTGATCAAAAGCCGGCGCACGCGGATGTGCTCGACCACCTTGGCCCAGTCGCCGCTGTAGTGACGCATGAGTTCGCGAAAGATGTATCGGCAAGCGGGGTTGAGCTGGCCGCGGACATAGGGGCGAAAGCCGTCGCGCTCGAGCCCGAGGTCGGTAATTGCCTGTTCACGCACCTCCCGCGGGATCAGCTTGAGCGGCTCCTCGCGCATGGGAGAGGGGTAGACTTCCTGGCCGGCGGTGAGGTGGCGAAGGTTTTCCGGGAGGACCCACTCGTAGGTATAAAGGGCACCCTCAGGAGTACGAGAATAGGCTTCTAGCCCTTTTTTGAGGAGTCGAACAATCGTGCTCTTGGACGAGCCGACCGGGCCGTGCAACAAAATGATGCGACGTTCTGTTCCGTAGCGCAGGGCCGCGGCTTTGAGCACGTTGACCAGGCGCATCAACGGAATGTCGAGGCCGAAGATGGCATCGCGCCCTTGGTTTTGCTCGTCGGAGAAAAACCGATAGCGGGTAATTTTTTTCTTGTTGTCGACGTACTCCTCTGTCCCATGGGACAGGACCATGTCGTAGAGGCGTTCGTAAGCCGTGCGCGCGACCCTGGGGTTATGGCGGATGAGGTCGAGGTATTCGGCAAAGCTCCCCGTCCAGTGGAGATCCTCGTAGTGGCTGCGATCCTGGAGTGCAGCGATGCGTTCAACAAGGGAATCGATCGACGTCATAACTTCCTCAAAGTCCGTGAAGGTTGGGCGGTTTCCCCCCTCCCCAAAACTTTCGTGGGGTGGGAAAACGACTGCTCCGAATGCTACACTCGCGTGTGTCCCGAAACCAGGATTGGGTCGATGGGCGGTTTTTATAAACGGGCGTATGGGCGGTCCTCGCCAACCTTACACAGGCTGACCTTCCGACCAGGAAAACCATCGATCAACGCTGAGGAGCTCCCATGATTTCGCGCATAGAACAGGACCACAGCCGCTTTCGCGAAATCATTCGCGGCAAGATTCGCGACAACCTGCGCAAGTATGTTTCACGGGGCGATATGATCGCCCGCAAGGGCAAGGACTCGGTTTCGATTCCGATGCCGCAGATCAACATCCCGCGGTTTATCCACGGCGACAACAGCCAAAACGGGGTCGGCCAAGGCGAGGGCGAACCCGGCGATCCGATCGACGGTGGCGACGAAGGGTCGGGCCAGGGAAAAGCCGGTGAGGGCGAGGGGCAAAAAGCGCTCGAGGTCGAAGTTTCACTCGACGAGCTCGCCCAGATTCTAGGCGAAGAACTCGGCCTTCCGCGGATCGAGCCACGCGGGTCACAGTCCCTCGAAACCCGCAAGGATCGCTACGTAGGCCTGCGTACAACCGGTCCTGAAAGCCTGCGCAATTTCAAGGCAACGTTCAAACGGGCGCTCAAGCGCCAGGTCGCAATGGGAACCTACGACCGCGACCGACCGATCATTGTGCCTGTGCGCGAGGACAGGCGTTATCGCAGTTGGCGGTCCGATCCGCGCCCCCAAACCAACGCAGTCATCATCTACATGATGGACGTTTCCGGGTCGATGGGCGACGAACAAAAAGAGATCGTTCGCATCGAATCGTTTTGGATCGACACATGGTTGCGCAGTCAGTACGAGGGGATTGAGTCGCGCTACATCATCCACGATGCCACCGCCCGCGAAGTTGACCGCAAGGTGTTCTTTCGCACCCGCGAGTCCGGCGGCACCATGATTTCCTCGGCCTACAAGTTGTGTAGTCAACTGATCGACAACGAGTTTGACCCAGAGCAGTGGAATATTTACGCGTTCCACTTTTCCGACGGCGACAACTGGTCGGTCGACGACACCTCGACCTGTATCAAGTTGCTCAAGCAACAATTGATCCCGCGCTGCAACCAGTTTGGCTACGGCCAGGTCGAGTCGCCCTACGGCTCGGGCCAGTTCATCAAGGACCTGCGCTCGGCCTTCGCCGAAGAGGAAATCCTGGTGTGTAGCGAGATCAAAAACAAAGAGGACATCCTCGATTCGATCGGTGAGTTTTTGAAGGGGGGGCGCTAATGACACGGTTGTCCGACAGGTTGCGCGAGCTCCAACGCGAGATAGAGGGATATGCAACGGAATTCGGGCTCGACTGTTTTCCAGTCGTGTTCGAGCCGGTCGACTACCGCCAGATGTGCGAGATAGCGGCCTACGGTGGGTTTCCGGTGCGTTATCCCCACTGGCGGTTCGGCATGGAATACGACCACATGCTCAAGAGCCACACCTACGGGCTCTCAAAAGTGTACGAGCTCGTCATCAACTCCGACCCCTGCTACGCCTACCTGCTCGAGGGCAATAGTTTTGTCGACCAAAAGTTGGTGATGGCCCATGTCTACGGCCACTGCGACTTTTTCAAAAACAACGCCTACTTCGCCTATACCGACCGCCGGATGATCGATGTGATGGCCAACAGTGCCTCGCGGATCCGCAGGTATATGGACCGCCACGGGGTCGCTACGGTCGAGCGGTTTGTCGATGTTTGCCTGTCGCTCGACAACCTCATCGACCCGTGGACCCCGTACCGCGAAGCCAACCGTCCACGCAGCCGCCCCGAAGATGACGATGATAACGACGACGACGGCGAGGCCGGCAAGCTGCGCAACGCCCGGGGTTACCTCGAAAGCTACATCAATCCACCCGAGTTCTTAGAGGCGCAAAAGCGCAAACGCGAGGAGGAGGAACAGCGCAACAAGAAAAACCCGCGCCACCCCGATCGCGACGTCCTGGGATTCTTGCTTAAGCATGCACCCCTGGAGAGTTGGGAAGCCGATGTCCTCGGGATCATTCGCGGCGAGGCCTATTACTTCTTGCCGCAGATGCAAACCAAGATCATGAACGAGGGCTGGGCATCGTACTGGCACTCCAAAATCATGACGACGCGGGCACTTTGTTGCGATGAGTTGATCGACTATGCCGACGCCGCCAGCGGGGTGATGGCGATGGCCCCCGGGCAGCTCAATCCCTACAAGATCGGCATCGAGCTGTTTCGCCACATCGAAGAACGCTACGACCGCGGCATGTTTGGCAAGGAGTACGAGGAGTGCACCAACATGGCCGAACGCGCGAACTGGGACCGCAAGCTCGGGCTCGGCCAGCAGAAGATTTTTGAAGTTCGTCGCCTATACAACGATGTCACCTTTATCGACGAGTTCTTCACCCTCGATTTTTGCCGCGAACAAAAGTTCTTTACCGTCAAAGAAAATCGCAGGACCGGCCGCCGCGAGATCGAAGGGCGCGAGTTCGACAAGATCAAGCAGCGCATGCTGCAACAGCTCACCAACTTTGGTCAGCCGTTTATCTATGTAATCGACGCCAACTACCTCAACCGCGGTGAGCTGCTGCTCGGACATTCGCACAGCGGCGTCGATCTCAAGATGGATTACGCGCGTGACACCCTGCGAAATCTCGAGCGGGTGTGGCGACGACCGGTGTCGATCCTGACCGAGCTCGACGACAAGCCCAAACGCATTCGCTACGACGGTTCGGAGATCTCTATGTCCGACGAGGTCGCAGCGTTTCAGTTTACCGGCTGAGTTCGCTTACGAGTTGTGTAGATACATACTTTTCCCGAGACGCGAGTTGCGGCTTTCCGATGATCGCAGCCCGGTTTGACCGCACAGCCACGTGCATAGAAGTTGCTGTCCACGAGCCCCGTGAGAACTCACGCGTGTCGTGGTGAGACGACATCGGACCGGTCGCCCGCGAAGTTGTCTCAAACACGGAGGACGGGCCTATACACGCATATACGCGCATGGTTGGGGACGGAATAAATCCGTCTCACTCGGGTGTAGAAAACCGGACCAACTGACCGCACACGTGTTATCGTCCGCGCGTGCGCTTGATCGCGTGGGCAGCAACGGACGTCGGCAGGGTTCGCATGGCGAACGAGGACAGCTACCTCGTAGACGCCAACTTAGGCCTGTACCTGGTTGCAGATGGCATGGGAGGACACGCCGGTGGTGCGCATGCCAGCGCGATGTGTGCCGATGTTGTCAATCGCGTCGTCCGTCGCGGAATGGGCCGCCTCGTTGGAATGTCGTCTTCTGATGTCAGCGACGCGATTTCCGAGATTTTGTCGATCAGCGTCAGCGAAGCCAGTGCCCGAATCTTTGATCATGCACAGGCCGATCGCACGCTGCAGGGCATGGGCACAACCCTGACCGGGATGTTGTTTTTCGGTGGTAAGGGCTACGTCGTGCATGTCGGTGACAGCCGCGCGTACCTGCTGCGGGCCGGTACCTGCCGTCAGATCACCACCGACCACTCGTGGCTCAACGAGCAAATCGAAGCCGGCCTGTTGAGCGAAGAAGAGGCCCAAAGCTCCGATCTCAAGCACATCATCACCCGCTCGGTTGGTTACGAACGGGCGGTCGAGGCCGACATCCTCACCGTCAACGTCTCGTTTGGCGACGTCTACCTGCTGTGCTCGGACGGGTTTGCCAACTACATCAGCAGCGAAGAGCTGGCCGAGTTGGCGATCGAGTATCACTACGCAGATCTGCCGCGGGTGTGTGTCGACCTCGCGCTCGAGCGCGGTGGCGAGGACAACATCACCGTGGTGGTGGTGCTCGCCTGCAACGACTACGACGATCGCAAGGCCGTGCGCAAGATGGCCAAGACCGTCGCCGATACCCTGCCAGCCCTGCCATAGGGTGGCGACCACTTGATTCAGGCCGGTGCGCCAGCAGGCAGGCCGTCGTCGTTACCGCTGTATAGTCAACAAATTTACCTGAGCTCGGCCCCTGGAGGCGTTGGTTCCATCGCCGCGGGGTCGCCAGATTTCCCAGCCTGCGGGTGCTTGACGGTGTTGCCACCTCCGGCGGGGACAAGCCCGGTGCCTACCATCGTGCGGGCGATGGTCTTCAGCGAAAAGCCCAGGTCTCGCTCGTCGAACTCGGCCGCCCGTTTTTCCATCTGCTCGGCCGTGGGCAGGTTACCGCCCGAAGCAAACACGACAATATCCCCGCCCCGGCGGACCCGTCGGACACTCGGAAATACCGCCTCGATGGTGTCGATATCGGTTTTTGTGTCGGACTTGTGGTGCATGTGAAACACCAAAAGCCCGCCCGGCCGCAGGCGTTTTCGCAGGCGCTCAAGAAATTGCTTATGCAACGTTGATTCGGGGATACCTGAGCTATTGGTGCCCTCGGCCGTCGGTTTTAAAAACACGTCCATGTAGACCACGTCCCACGAGTGGGGCGCGCTGGCGTCGATGTGGGCAACGCCATCGGCGGTGACAATCGTGTTGCGCTCGTCGTTGTCGATGCCAAACCACTCGCGGGCAACCTGGACCACGACCGGATCGATCTCGACGACATCGATCTTGGTCTCGGGAAAGTAGTGGTTGAGAAAGTGGATCATGCTGCCGCCACCCAGGCCGACAAACAGCACGCGCTCGTGCTGCGGTCGCATCAACAGGCTGCCAAACATCGCTTCGGAATAGCCGAGTTGCAGCTTGTGGGGCGCTGTGACATCGAGGACCGACTGCCGGATCCGCTTGCCGCCGTCCTTGATGAACTCGAGTGTCCGCACGGTTTTGTGCTGGGTGACCCGCATCTTCGAGAACTCGGAGGTTCCGGTAAAAAGTGCTCGCGGCCGCGGCAGACTGCGCGGTCCAGGCAGCAGGGTTGGAAGTTCCGCAGTCGGGGCCTTCTTCTTGGTGGTCGGTTCTGGCTTGGTTTGGGTGGGTGTGTCGGCAGCTTTCGGCCGTGACTCGGGCGGTGTACCGCAGGTGCAACCCGCCGATAACAAACTGGCGAGCAACCCAGCGCAGGCGAGCCAAGTCCCGGAGTTTCGACGCGAAAACGACATCACGCCAAGTCATACCCCGTGGCGATAAACCGAGCAACGCTTGGGCGTACCCGGGGTGCCGAGGACTCCGTTATCCTCGAGCCGTGCCGAACTACACAAAACGTTACGGGCCCTGGGCATTGGTCACCGGTTGTGCCCGCGAGCAGGGGTTGGGGTATGGATTTGCCCGTCAGCTCGCGGCGGGCGGCCAAGACCTTGTGTTGGTCGACGTCGCCGGTGACGAGCTCAAGCTTCGCGCCCAGGCCCTGCGTGAGCGCCACGGTGTCGAGGTTCGAGTTGCCGAGATCGATATGGGGGCACGCGATTGCCTCGAGCAAGTGGTGGCCGCAACCGAGGGCTGCGAGCTCGGGTTGCTCGTGGCAAATCATGTATTTGCACCCTATCAACCGCCGCGATTTTTGGACATGTCGCTTGCGACACACGAGCAGATGCTCGATGTCAACGCCCGCGCCTACACCCGTTTGATTCACACATTCGGGCGCCGGTTTGTCGCCCGCGGCCGCGGTGGAATTGTGATTGTCAGCTCGGCCTCGGCCCTGGTCACGGCTCCATTTACCGCCGGCTACGCAGCCAACAAAGCCTATCAGCTCGCCCTTGGGGAGGCCCTGTGGTACGAGTTGCGGGGAACCGGTGTGGATATACAAGTATTGACGCCAGGCCTTGTGCGGACAGAGCTTCCCGGTATGGCGGGATTTAGCCGGCGGATGATGATGGAGGTCGACCAGGTCGTCGCCGAGTCGCTTCGCCAACTCGGCCGCCGCCACCGGTTGATCCCCGGTAGGCTCAATCGCCTACTTATTGGCCTGCAAACCCGGCTTTTGCCCCGCCGACTCGCCGTGCGCCAGGTCGGGGATTTGATGGCCAAGAGTATGAAGGTCGAGTAGGGATGATCGATCTGGTCGCTCGGGTTTGCAGCCAAAATCGCCGCGCGAGCTGGCGAGTCGTTCGGTGGTGGCTGTGCCTGTGTGCCTACATGGGCCTCGTGTTTAGTTTGAGTGCATGTGCATATAATCCGGCAACCGGGCGTCACGAGTTCAACCTTGTCAGCCCTGAGCGGGAGCGTGAGATCGGTGAGTCGCTCGACCGAGAATTGATGGCGTCGGTGCCCGAGTACGGCGAAAGTCCGCAGCTCAGCCAGCTGGTGACCGAAGTTGGAAACTCCGTCGGTCAGGTAAGCGAGCGCGCTGGCCCGTGGACGATTCGCATTCTCGACGAGGCCAACCTCAATGCCTTTGCCATCCCTGGGGGGTTTATCTACATCACCCGCGGGTTGCTGGCCTACCTCAACTCGCAGCATCAGCTCGCAGCGGTGCTTGCCCACGAGGTTGCCCATGTCACGGCCCGGCACGGTACCCAACAACTCAGCCGGCGGGCGGTCGCTTCGCGGGGTGTTGGCGTGGTGCGAATCATCGACCCAAACCTGCGGCATGTCGGTGGTGCGGCCGCGCGGTCAGCCGGGCGCTCGCTGTTGCGACACAGCCGCGACCACGAGCACCAGGCCGACGAACTCGGCCTTCGCTACACCCACCTGGCGGGTTATCGTGTATCTGCAATGAGTGAGGTTTTGGGCATGCTCGCCGCCCACGACCGCCACACCCGTAAGGGGCCACGCGAGCCGTGGCTTTCAACCCACCCCGAGCCAGCCGCGCGCCAGCAGCTGGTCAACGCACGGATTGCCCGGGATTACCCAAAGCAGCCATTGGTCGAGCCACAGGACCCGATGTTGCGTGCCCTTGGTGGCCTGGTGTATGGGCCAGATCCGCGAGACGGCTTTGCGCGCGGGTCGACCTATCATTTGCCGCGGCTTGGCGTCGAGCTCGACCTCCCGCCGAACTGGCAACACAGTGCCAACCGCCGGGGTGTGCTGGCGGCTCCCACCGGCGAGGCCAATGCCCTGCTCGCTGTGTTGCTGACCAAGTTAGAGACGGCCAGTGCTGGCACCCAGGCTTTTTTTGACAATACAAACTTTTCCCGCGACGCCACCGTGGTCGAGCGTTTTGCCGGGCTGCGGGGCGAAGGGACCAACTTTGCCCTGGGAGGTCGTGAGCCGATTGCCGGGCGCGTGGTGTTTGTCGAGGCTCCGGGCGGGGTTTGGATGTTGCTGGGGCTGGCCGACTACGCTCAATGGGCCGACAGGAGTATCCCGCTGATCGCGAGTATGCGCACATTTCGGCCGATTACCGATGCGGCTGTGCGGGCGATTGAGCCGGCCCGTTTGCAGATTGTCGATGTCCGACAGGCCGTGCGGCTCGACCAGCTCGAGGGCCTAGGCGCCCGTGCACAGGAAGTTGCGTTGCTCAACCAACTCGACCCGGCGAGCACACTGGAGGTCGGCCGGCGACTCAAGGTACCGGTGTGGCCGGGCCCACAGCTCACCCCTGGGGCGGTGCCCGAGCTTAGCGAGACAGCTGCTACGGACTAACGGATCTCGATGTGGAGCACGCGGGGTTGGTCGCGCCGTTGGGTTGTGATTTCAAATTTTGTTTGTGTACGCAACTTTGTATAGAGCTCGAGCGCCCTGTCGATCGAGTCGAGGGCATGGCCGTTGACATGGGTTATCAGGTCGCCATTTTTGAGGCCAAACGCCTTGGGTAGGGAGCCCGGGCGGATGCCGTAGAGCTTGTACCCGTGGGAGCGACCATCGCGGATCGCCGGGACAATCCGGGCCTGACGCGCGAGCTGAGCTGGGTTGGCGAGCACATCCTCGAGAAAATCTTTCTTGACTGTGCAATGATTTTCGTCGGTGCAGGTGATCCCGGTTTCGGTGCCGGGGATTGCCCGGTCGACCAGTCCGAGCGTGGGCGCTGTGGGTACAGGAAGGGGGCGACGGGCACGGTCGTTTGCCTGTTGGAGCTGTTCGGTGGCCGCCTTGAGTTCAACGGTTGCAGCCTGCAGTTCAGCAGCGGCCTCGCGCATCATCGCGGTTGCTTCGGCGAGTTCTTCACGCTGGGCAGGGTCGAGAGAGTGAGCTGCTGGGGTGCAGGCAGTCACAAACAGTAGGGCACTCAAGGGCAAGAGGCGAAGCATGGTGGTGATTCTATGGTAGCGTAGGTCGGCTCGCATGTGGGCCTGGGAGTCGCGGGATAGATGCATTTACATAGTTGTTGTCAGTAGGGGCGTTTACCCATGAAATTCCCCGGTGGATTGTAGTTGCACACCCAAACCTCGGTGCTGCCACAGGTGGCGAGCGCACAGCCAACTTCTTGGGTGTCGCGCCAAACAACCTGGGTGTAGTGGCCACACATGCCCTTGCACGAGTTTTTCTTGTAGTTGTAGTCGGCAGCCTCGGAGGCCCAGGCCTCGACGACTTCGCTGGCTGAGGCGTGTGCACCCGAGATCAAAAACAGGTTCTCGCCGTACTTTTGGGCAAATTGGCCGCGAAACGGACGGTGGTCGAGGGCACAGTTTCGCTGTTTGAGGTGGTTGGCCCACTGCGTCGCATAGGCTGCGAGCTCGTTGGACCACTGCAGTGGCGCAACGCCAACGCGTTTGCGAACCTGGTTGTGGGCCTCGGTCATGCCGGCGAGGGCCTTGGGTTCACCCGCGGCAGTTGGTTCTGCCTCGGGCGTCTGCTGGCGAGGAGGTGCGGCTGCGCGAATGCCCACGCTCGATCGTCCGGTGGTCTCCTGCGTGGGTGGCGATTCGGGCGTTGCCGCAGGCGTTGTCGGGGCGGCGGTTTGCGGTGAGCCTTGGGGAGTTGTGGCCGGAGTTGCACAGGCGACCACCGATAAGCCTGCACAAAGAGTCATGTAAAAGCGCCAGTGAGGCATCGTCCAAGCATACCCGGCAAAGGCCGTCACGAAACCAGTTTCTCAGGCTGGCTCCAGCGCGGCAGTTTCGGTTTGCGCGGGTTTGATCGTCACCGCAATGCCGTTGAGCTTGACCATCCCGGTATGGCGCTCGAGTTGCTCAGCCCCGCCAGCGGCAAGGCGATTGACGTTGACGCCCGCGGCCTCGCGGGCAACTCGGAGGCCATCTGCCCTGTCATGCCCCCAGCCGTGTTGTAGGGCAACCGTCCCCGGCATCATGTCCTCGGTACAATGGATCGGAACCTCGAGCGCACCAACCTCGTTTTCGATACGGGCCCGGTCTCCGGTTTCGAGCTTGCGGGCCGCCGCATCATGTGGATGTATCAACAACTGATTGCTGGTCCGACCGCGCGGGTGCATGGCACGGATATTGTGCAGCCAGGAGTTGTGGCCGTGTCGGTCGCGGCGGGAGATCAGCAGTAAATTCCCTGCCGAGTGTTCGCCAAACCGGCGAAATGCCTGCTCGAGGTCGGTGTAGACGTTGGCCACAAGCGTCGCCGGGGCGAGCTCAACCCGGCCAGTTTGGGTGAGCAGGCGCTTGTGCAGGTTGCCGGTGGTGGGGAGATCGAGTTTGACACCACTTGGGTGGCGACGGAGCTTGGCCATTGAGACATGTCGTGAGAGACCTACGACGGTTTGGACGATGCCCGCCGCATCGGCCGGAACACCCGGGACCCAGTGCAGTGCCTCACCCGCGCGAAGGGCCATCTCAACGCTTCGGCGGCCAAAAAACGGGACACCACAGGCACGCGCCAGTTGCCGGTAAATCCACCACTCATCTCGGGCCTGCCCCAGCGCAGGGACGACGGGTTCGGTGTACTGGGCAAACGGCTCGGTGGCAAAGCCGTGGACCGATAGCGGGAGGTCGGCCCGTTCTAAAAACGATGTCGCCGGCAGGATGTAATCGGCGAGGTTGCCCGTTTCGTTGCGAAACATGTCGATACAAACAAGAAGGTCGAGCTTGGCAAACGCCTGCGTCAACTTCGACTCGTCGGGGCACGACAGCAGTGGGTTACCGGCACTGACAAACATCGCCCGCACCTGCCGTGGCCCCGGAGTTGTGATCTCGTCGGCCAGCACGCCTGCGGGGAACGTATCCATGACCGCCGGGAAGTCGCCGAGTCGTGACCGTTGCTCACTGGTGCCGACTCCGAGGCGCCGCATCATCCGTGGAAGGTCGACAAGCCCCGGCGAGACGAGGGCGCCGCCCTTGCGGTCGAGATTGCCGGTGACGGCGTTGATGACATTGAGCAGCCAAAACGCCAGGGTTCCGTGGGCGCCCTGGTTGACCCCGGTCGAGCAATAAAGACTCGCACCCCCGCCCGACCGGGTGGCCCGCATAAAGTCGGCAGCCATTGCATGTACAGTTTTTTCGTCGATACCGGTGACGGGCGCTGTGCGTGTGGCTGGCCAGGTGTTTGCCAGGTTTTCGATGTCGTCCCAACCGTGGCAGTGCCGCTCGATCGCGGCCCGGTCGATCCCCCCGGTCTGTTGGATGCGGTGGAGAAACGACAGCAAGAAAAACACATCGGTGCCGGGGCGGATAAACACGTGGTCGCCGAGCACCCGGGCCGTTTCGGTGCGACGCGGGTTGACCAGCCAGACCTTGCCCCCGCGTTTTTCAATCGCCCGCAGTTGCTCGATTGGCCGGGGCAGGTGGATGAAGCTGGCGTGGGAAACCGCGGGGTTGGACCCCAGGCAAATTAGGCAGTCGGTGTTGCCGATGTCGGGTATGGGCTGGATCGCCGAGGCGCCGTACATGTGCCGGGCGACAAACAACTTGTTGTTACAATCTTGTGAGCCCGACGAGTAGATGTTGCGCGAGCCAATCCCGTGGATAAACCCGTAAAGCGCCAGCGAGTGGGGCAGGCTAAAGGCGGCCGGGTTGCCGATGTAGAGCCCGATGGCGTCGCGTGTGTGCTGGCCCATGAGCTGCTTGACCCGAGCGCCGATGTCGGCGATGGCCCGCTCCCAGGAAATTGGCTCAAAGGTGTTACCGTTGCGCCGCAGGGGTGTTTGCAGGCGGTCGGGGGAGTTGTGGACATCGGCGTAGCGAATGCCCTTGATACAGGTGTACCCCCGGGAGATAACGTGGTCGGGGTCGGGGGCGATGGCTTTGACCCGGCCCGCCTCAACTTCAACCTTAATGCCGCAGGCAGCTTCGCAGATCCGGCAAAACGAAGTTGTGGTCGCCATACTTGACTGTACCGGCTGCCGCCGAATCTGTGCCACGCGGCTGCGGCAAACTTCACGGGCAAAACCGCGGTTGTGGCTAAAAATCGCGCGGCCGGTGCAAGGTGTCAGGCTCGATCGTCGGTCCCGGCGTATACTCGCAAGGGTGGCTACCGCACGCACGTTAAAGCCCGAGGACTTCAAAACACCCAAGCCGATCTATTGTGTTTGGGAGACAACCTTGCGCTGCGACCATGCCTGCTCGCACTGTGGGTCGCGGGCCGGCCCGCCACGCAACGATGAGTTGAGTACGGCGGAGTTGCTCGAAGTTGCAGATGCATTGATTCGCCTCGGTACCCGTGAGGTCACGCTGATTGGTGGCGAGGCCTATCTGCGTGACGACATTTACGAGCTCACGCGATACCTGCACCGGGCCGGGTTGCGCGTGACGATGCAAACCGGTGGTCGCGGGCTGACCCTCAAACGATGCCAGGACCTGCGCGCGGCCGGGATGGCGGCGATTGGGGTCTCGGTCGATGGACCGCCGGCGATCCACGATCGTCTGCGCAACAGTCCCGGCAGCCACGCCGCGGCGATGCGAGCCCTCGACAATGCCCAGGCCGCGGGGTTTGTCACAACCTCCAATGTTCAGGTCAACCGCCTCAACTACCGCCACCTGCGTGAAACCGCGGCGACGCTCAAGGCTAAAAACGTGGCAATTTGGCGGGCGCAGTTGACCGTGCCGATGGGTCGCGCTGCCGATCGCCCGGACTGGATTTTGCAGCCCTACATGATCACCGAAGTGATCGACACCCTGGCCGCGATTCAGCGCGAGGCGATCGAAGATGCACGTGCAAATAACCTGCCGCTCAAGCGTGCGTTTTGTGTGCTGTTGGGCAACAACCTCGGGTACTTCGGCCCGCACGAGCAGGTCTTGCGGTCGCGGCCGGGCGGACGGGATGTCCACTGGCACGGGTGCCAGGCCGGTCGCTTTGTGCTCGGGATCGAGTCGGATGGGATCGTCAAGGGTTGTCCCTCACTGCCAACGGCACCCTATACCGGCGGCAACGTGCGCGACCTGACGCTCGAGCAAATCTGGCATCACACCGAGGAGCTGGCGTTTGTCCGCGAGCGCGACGAGGCCGAGCTGTGGGGGCGCTGCAAGACATGTTACTATGCAAGTATCTGCCGGGCAGGCTGTTCGTTTACCGCCCACTGTACGCTTGGGCGCCGTGGCAACAACCCGTTTTGCTATCACCGGGCGACGATGCTCGGGCGCGAGGGGTTGCGAGAGCGACTCGTGCATCGGCAACAGCCGGCCGGCAACCCCTACGACTTTGGCCGATTTGAGGTGGTCGAGGAGCCGTTGCCCAGCGAGCCCGAGCGCCGCACCCAGCTGCCTGTTGTTGTCTAAACCAATAAAAAATAAAAAACGGCCGCGTTGTGGCGGCCGCTGACGGGCATAAAATTGTAGCTACACAATATGTAGGGCGGCACGTCCGGGCTTGGCGTGTTTGTCCGCGGCCTCGGCAAGGCGTTTTTGCGCGAGTTCGAGGAATTCCGTTTCGCGCTCAATGCCGATGTAGCGATGTCCGCGGGCGAGGGCGGCCACTCCCGTGGTGCCGCTGCCGTTGAACGGGTCGAGGATGAGGTAGTCCTCTTCGGCCGAGGCTTCGATGATGCGGTCGAGCAGCGGAACGGGCTTCTGCGTGGGGTGCTTGCCGTGGGCCTTCTCGGCCTTGGCCGGCGGTTTGATCCGCCAAACCGACTTCATTTGCTTGCCACCGTTGATCTCCCGCATACGGGCGTAGTTGAAATAGTGTCGGCTCTTGCGGTGCTTGCCGGCCCACAGGATCGACTCGGTCGAGTGGGTAAAGTAGCGGCACGAGAGGTTGGGCGGCGGATTGGGCTTTTCCCAGACGATCTCGTTGAGCATCTTGAAGCCGAGCTGTTGCATGGCAAACCCCACGCTGTAGATCACGTGCGAGGTGCCAGACACCCAAATCGTCCCGTTGGGAGTGAGTGCGCGCTGGCAGGCGGCCAACCACCGTAGGTTGAACTTGTGGTTTTCCTCGGCGCCGCGACTCTTGTCCCACTTGCCCTTGTTGACCTTGGTACGTTTGCCGTTTTTACACGTCATACCGCCATTGGAGAGGAAGTATGGGGGGTCGGCAAAGATCAGGTCGATCGAGTTTTCCTGGAGCGCTTCGAGTACTTCGAGGCTATCGCCCTGGATCAGCTGCGCCCGACCGTCGGGCGAACGCCAATAGGGACGCCCGGGAAATTGCGCGCGGACAGCCTCGTCGGCGATGACACCAGCAACAGCGGGTGAATGGTTTTGTTGTGCAGGGATGACGCGGGGCACGAGGGCAGCTTCCACATCTCGCCACCAAACCCGAAAAAACCGGCAGCAATCGGCCCAAGGGCCCGCTTGGCCGGACAATCGCCGGTTGTTTGCGAGGCCCGTTTTTTCCTGATATGGAACCCGGTCTCGCCAATCATGCGTCAAAAAATGATTGGCCTTTTGCAAGGAAGACCCATGGCCAACATCAGCCTTTCCCGCAATCACAACCTGTCGACCGATGAGCTTCGCACCCGCCTCAACACCCTCAGCGGCAAGCTCAAAGAGAAGTTTGGCCTCGATGCCAGCTGGGACAATGACACCCGCGCATCGGTTAAAGGGAAGGGCGTGAAGGGCTCGCTCGAGATGAGCCCAGACAAACTGTCGGTCGACCTCAAACTCGGCATGTTGCTGCGTCCGCTCAAGGGCAAGATCGAGGCCGCGCTCAACGAAGAGCTCGACAAAGTCGTCGCCCCGTAGATCGCTCGATTGTCGTGCTGCCGATCGCCGACCAGTACTGAGGTACGGGTGGCCGTCGGCAGTTTCGTTTTTAATTGCTGATGCACACGATCGCGTGTGTTGAGTGGCACCGCGAGCTGTGGCAAGTTGGGTGGGTGGTGGCAAGACCCCGTCGAATGGCTCGTCGCGTCGGCTACCTGCTAGCAGCCTGTGCGCTGCCCCTATTGTTGTTTAGCCTCGACCGCTGGGTGTCCGACCGCGGGACCCTCGGCTGGGAACGCAATGCTGTGCGTGGTGGGCTCGCACGGGTCGACAAGCTCCCCGAGGCCTCCGGTGTGGTGGTGTTGGGTTCGAGTACCAGCCGCGACTGGCTGCGAATGCGTGCGCTTGCGTTCCTCTACCGAATCCCGCGCGACCAAGTTGTCGATGCCCATATCAACGGCTGCCACCAGGCATGCACGTGGGCCGAGGTGCGCAATATGTTGGCCCGTGGGCGGCATTTTGAGTACGCGTTTTATGGGCTCAACCACTTTCAGATGTGTGAAGAGCCCCACTCCAAGCGGGTGTTGCAGCACCGAATGCTGCTCCCGCGCGAGCAGACATTCGACCTGTGGAAATTGTATGCACATGCAAAGATGCCGCAGTGGTACATAGCCCGCTCGATCGTCGCCGCCGGGGCACAGGGACCGGCCGACACCGCCGCGGTTCGGGCAAAGCTGCGTTACTACACCGTTGGCAGGCCACAGCCCGGGCAATCCCATCGCTGGTCCACAGCGAACCCACCGTCACCACCCCGGGTCCGCTATTGCTCATACAACGAAGATGAGGTGCGCTACAAACTCGAAGCAACACGGATGCTGTTTGACGACCTCAAGCACCTCGCAACCGTGTCGAATGTGATGATCCTGCCCGACGAGAGCCTGTCGCACACCACACCTGCGATCACCAAGGCCTGGGCGGCGCATCGCAAAGCTTTACACGAGCTTGCAGCCTCTCGCCCGTGGATTGAGCTTATCGATATGACTGAGGGTGGGCCGTGGACACCCGAGCGATTTACCGATGGTGTGCATCTGCACCAGCATGAGTATGGCGGCCAGCGGCGACGGCTTTCGCACGCGGTGCTGCGCAGCATGAGACGGCGAGCGAGGGCCGAGTGATCTTCACAACGCCCGAGTTTTGGCTGTTTTTTTGCTGCTTTTGGTTTGTATTTACATTGAGTCGGGGGACTGCGCGCAAGCTCGTGTTGCTGGCGGCGAGTTACATCTTTTATGCCGCCTGGGACCCGCGTTTTTTGTTGTTGCTGTGCGGGTCGACGGTCCTCGACTATCTCGTTGGCAGGTGGCTGGCGACGGCCTCTGCGGTTTCAACCCGCAGAAGGCTTCTGCTGTTGAGTTTGTGCGGCAACCTCGGTGTACTTGCACTGTTTAAGTACTACGACTTTTTTGTCGTCAGCGCGGGTGAGTTGCTGGCTGCCCTCGGGGTTTCGCTGGAGCCGGCGACACTCGGGTTGGTACTGCCGGTTGGGATCTCGTTTTATACGTTTCAAACCCTGAGCTACACGGTCGACCTCTACCGCGACCCGTCGCGCAAGCCGTGTGGTTCGCTCCTCGATTTTGCCAACTACGTCGCGTTTTTCCCCCAGTTGGTGGCCGGTCCGATCGAGCGTGCGCGCGACCTGCTGCCCCAACTCGCGGCGATTGGCTCACGCCGTCGCGGCGATCTTTCGGGCTGGCAGCGAATTGCCCTCGGCTGTTTTAAAAAAGTTGTCATTGCCGACAATCTCGCGCCCTTGGTCGAGGCGACCTACGCCGATCCGGGTTCGGTCTATCCCCTGGCTCTGTGGCTTGGCACCTACGCGTTTGCCGTGCAGATCTATTGCGATTTTTCGGGCTACTCGGATATTGCCATTGGGCTGGCGCGGCTTTTGGGCGTGCGCCTGCGCGAGAACTTTGATGCGCCCTATGCCGCCTGTGGACCCCGCGAGTTTTGGCGGCGTTGGCATATTTCGTTGTCGACGTGGTTGCGAGACTACTTGTACATACCACTAGGTGGGAACCGAGGCCCGCGCCTGCGGACCGCCGGAAACCTGATGGCGACGATGTTGTTGGGCGGGTTGTGGCATGGCGCCGCCTGGAGTTTTGTGTTGTGGGGGGCGTTTCACGGGCTGTTGTTGGCGATCGGCCGCCTACGCGCGGTCGCTCAGATCGCCGATAAACTCCCCATACTGGTTCGTCGCATCGGGTTTTTTCACTTGGTTTGCCTGGGGTGGGCACTGTTTCGCGTGGAGACCTTGGCGGACTGTGCCATTGTCTGGGGTAAGTTACTCAACCCGCTCGCGTTTGCCCCGGGCAAGTGGCTGTCCGAAGTGACAGCTTCGGGCGAAGCCGGGGCCCTGGCGGTTTTGGCTGGCCTCGGGACCGCGGTGGTGGGGTGGCAAATGCTGGTGGTCCGCGACAGCCAAGCAATCTGTGCCGTGCTCGAGCGCAGGCCCTGGGTGGTCCAGCTCTATGTCGCGGTCGCGTTGTTGACGTTGTGTGCCCTGCTCGCCCCGGAGTCGCCCCCAGCATTTTTGTACTTTCAGTTTTAGGGCAACGCTGGAGCGGACCGGTCAGTTGCCGACCAGCGGAGAAAACGGCCACCAGTAGTCGTGGACAAACAGGTATCCCGGGTCGCGGGCAAACAACCAGGCGCCGTATAGCCCGATGGCGAAGGCCAGCACCACGAGGGGGGCAAACCACCGCCGCCGGGCAGCGTTGCCGAGGGCGATCACAAACACCAACATCGGCAGGTAATCGAGGGCAAAGCGATAGGAAAACTGGCGAAACCCGGTGTTTTGGTAGAGCAGGGACGGTATCGCCACGGCTACGGCTGCGGCCAGCAGGCCCCATTTGGCCGCATTTTTTTTACGCGCAGCAAACACGGCGGCGAGCCACGGGGTGGCAAACATCAGCCCGAGCCCGTGTTGACTTACGCGCACCGCAGGCGCGGCGCCCCAGTTGACCTGCGGGGGCAACCACAACATCGCTTCGAGGTTGCGCGGGAGGTAGTCGAGGGCAAACATCCCGAGTTCCTGAATCCGCGACTGCCAACGGATCGCCAGGTAGCGGTGGCCAAACTCCAACGGGTTGTCAAAGCGCAGGAAATTGAGGGTCATCAAGATGGCGGCAATCACCACTAGCGGGGCCACAAACCGCAGTAGGGCCTTGGGGTGATGTCCGTTGCGCCACCACTCCCAGGCAAAAAAGATAACACCAAACGCAGGGGTGACCCGGCAACTTACGGCCAGTCCGAGCCATAGCCCGGCCCGCATGGGTGCGTTGGCTGCATATGCATGGCGCAGATACATGCATGTGCAAAATGCTCCGAGTACCTGGCCGGTAAACCACACCCCACCGGCGGTGGCGACCCACAGGGCCGGGCTCGCCAGCGAAAACGCGGCGGCGAGCCACAGGTGTTGGCGGCCCTGGCCCTGTTCGGTGCCGCGAATCCGATCGAGCGTCGACACCAGGACCACGGGGATGGCCGCGGCAAACACGATGGTGATCAGCAGGTCCCAGGCCGCCACGCCCCAAAGTGCAACCGCGGGCAGCATGGCGAGGGCGGGGCCGGGGGGAAACGTGACATACCAGGTTTGCTGGCGAGCTTTGATATCGCGCCGCGGGATTGCGACTTCGCGACCGGTGGTCGTCAAGTAGGTCTGCGTGCGGTGGGTTTTGTCGTGGGCGCGACAGTCAGCGCGGACACATCGAGTGCCGCGGATAGGGCCGGTGAGCGCACTGTGGGGGCGAAGCTCGATTGTGGTGACCCGGGCCCAGTCGTCGTATTGGCGCTGCTTGAAACCCGGTGGCGGTCCGCCGTGGTCGAGCCGACCCTGCAACCAGGAGTGGGCGAGGTGGCTAAAATGATTGTTGGATGTCGGCTGCCACAGGCGCGGACCGGCGATGATGGCCATCAGGGTAAATGCACATACAAAAACAGCCGGAAGTCGCAGGCGTTGCCGGAGTGTCGGGGTAGCTTTCGGTGAAGGTTTTGGAGCCTCACTGGCCGCTTGGTCGCGCATTCCTACAACCGGATCCCAACTTCATAACGCTTGAACACCGGGGCTTTTTGCGGCGAGTGGGTCCAGCAGCTACGGCCGATGTCCGTCAGACCGAGGCGATCAACTTCGGCGAGCAGCAGCACAACATCCTCATAATTGAGCTTTTGCATGGCGGTGTGTTCGGCCCGCGTGAGCCCGACGACTTGGAGAAACAGGACGTCGCCAAATACCGTTGTGATTTTGCCGAGTTCCGGGTCGGGGACAATCGCCATGGCCGTCAGTGCCGAGCCCGGGGCCAGGGGGGCGCCAAGGTCCGCACGGTGGCCGGTGTCGAACGGGGCCTGCTCGGTAAACACGTAGCGGCCCAGCGCCTGCAACAGGCGCAGTCCCCAGTGTGGCGGGACATCTTCGCCGGGGCCTTTGGGAACCCGCAGCGTGAGCTCGTAGCCAAAGCCGGAGAGCTTTTGGTCGGGCGACGACTTTTCAAACAGCTCGCTAAACCCGTAGGTGACGTAATGCCAGTGCGCTGGCGTGCCTGCTTCCCACACGGAAATCGCCGGCAGCGGGCTCTCACTTTGAAAGTTGTAGGCCGTGCGGCTGGTGAACTGGTGGGGGAGTTGTTGGCCGTATCGCTGCCCGAGGTGGCGGTCGATGGCGAGCCATCCCGGAGCGTCGATCGGCGAAGACGTGTCGGCCATGGGGTCGCGACACATACCATGCGCGCTTCAACCCGTGTATCGGCAACCAGGTTGGCCCCAAAAATGCCGGCGAGCGCCATAGATGTGGATCTTTTTCAAAAATACGTGCACCGCCGTAGAGTGGTTTGGGCTCCAACGCTCGGGCCTTTTTATGCCGGCTTCCCACTCCCACGCCCGCGGTCGCGCATCCTCGCGCCTGTCGTTTTTAACCCCACTCGCCGCCGCAGCCTGGCTGCTTGTGTCGTTCTCGGCCCAGGCTGAGCAGCCGAATGCCGCCCCCGCGGCTGAGCCGGGTGGAAAAAAACCAGTTGCCCAGGCCGACGCCGCAAACAAGCCAGCAGTCGAGCCTCCGCAGGCCAAGCCCGAGACCGCCGGTCAACTTGCGGGCGCCAAACCACAACCGCCCGCTGATCCCGTGCAGCCGCCTTCTGTACCGGAATCGGTCGAGAAAACGCCCGAGAAAACGCCCGAGACAACGCCCGAGAAAGTTACGCCCCCGGCTGAAGCCCCGGTCAAGCCGGTCGTGCACATGCCGGAGTTGCCCCAGCTCGACGACCCCGTCGCTGTTCAGGCCAGAGTCGACCACCTCGAACTGCAGCTGCGTGGGCTCAAAAAACTCGTGACCGGAGAGTTGCCCGAGGGCCTCTCGCTACCCGAGATCTTCGAGATCGACATTCTCGACCCGGCGGCGGTTGCCCGTCGACGCAGCCAACTCGGAGAACAAATCGCCGCGATTGAGACGCGGATTGCCAAGCTCGAGCAGTCGCCAACCCCAGTTCCGGATATCGACCCGAAGCCCGAGACCCAACCATCTGCGGCAGACGAACACAGCCCGGTGCCAAGCGATGGTGCGCAAGCCCCCGAAGGGACCGAGGGTACGGCCAAACCGGGAGCGAAAGCGAAGAACAAGCCAGGGAAGTCAGAAAAACTAGGCGCACCTCAGGAAGGCGAGACAGCAAAGCCCGAGCCAGCAGCAACCAAGCCGGAAAAGTCAGGTTCCAAAACGGATGCGACGACCTCGGCTGCTCTCCCCCAGTTTGCTGACGTACCCGCGGCCACACCTGAACTCGATGTACACACAAGTGAACCGGCGAAGCCGATTGTCGATGTCCGTGCCGAGGAAATCCGGGTGCTCCAGGTCGAATTACAAGTCGCCCGTGCCCGGCTCAAAGTACTGATTTTACCGCTGGAGACGCGCAAGGAGTTGTTTACCCGCGACCAGCAACGGCGAAACGCGGAACATGCCGCCGAGCTCGCCCAAGTCAAACTCGACGAGGCCGAGCTTGTGCGCAACGACGCTGAGAAAGAACGTCTCGACGCGTTGCGGGAGGCTGAAGGGGCATCCTCAGAAAAGCAGCGCGAACTCGCCGAAGCCCGGGCCGCGGCCGAAGGTTTGCGCCGCGACCTCGCCGACCTCAGTGCCGAGCTAGCGACCAGCGAGGCCGCGTTTCACAATGCTCTCGCCCGCGATGACGACCCCATCACGCTGCTGCTCGGGCGGGTTGAAAAAGCCGTTGCCTCACCCAAGGGCCGTGACCTCGCCAAGTTATTTGACGAGCTCGCCGAGGCTTCAAAGACCGCCCGCGAACAACTTGCAAGTGCACTTTACGCGGCCGAGAACGACCCACCAACACCCAAGCACGACATCGAATTACCGGTGATTCCCGACGATGAGGTGTTGCTGGCGGCCGAGCGCGATCGCCTGGTCGAGCTGCTTGAAAAACTCGAAGTCGAGGCCGAGACCTATGTCGAGCGTGCCCTCGACCTTGCGCACCTGCGGCTGGCCGAGGCGTTTGAACAGGAAAACAACATCAATCGGGCGATGATTCGTCTGCTCGATCATTTGCCCAGCGAAAAGCGGGCGGCGGTGTTGGGCTTTGGCCCCGAGGGGATTGCCCAACTTCGCCGCGAGGTAACGCATTTGGGCTTGGCCGTGCGCTGGTATCGACTGCGCCAGCGCAAGCTTCCCGAGCGGGTTGTCGAAAGCCTGCGCGACACCTACACCCTGATCGAAGTTGTCTCGACCGGTGCCCAGCTACTCGCCCTCCTGCTGTTTGCGATGTTTGTTGTGCGCCGGCGAAAGTCGTTGTTTGAACGCCTCCGCGCTAATCTCGTGCGGGTGCTCCGGCGCGCGTGGTTGGTGCGCCCGCTTCAGGCGACACTCGCCGCCTGCTCACACCTGACCCCGGGATTGATGGTGCTGCTCGTTCTCACCGTTACCTGGCGGCGGTTGATTGGGCTACACGAGGTCGCCGAGCTGCGGATCGTTTACGAAGTACTATTTGCATACACACTTTATCGACTGTGCCTGACGGCTGCCCACCGCGGCATCGCCTGGATGATTCGTCGTCGGGTTGGGCCGCGCTCGGAAAACTTCCACACCCGGCTGTATCGCTCGCTGCGACTTATCGGGCGCACGGTGTTGCTGGTTGTCATTTTATTGACGACCTCGCGCTACGTCCTCGGCACCGGGCACCTCTACCGCCTCGTCGCCGGATTTGCCTGGCTGTGTTCGATTCCCATCGGCCTGTACCTCATCCGCAGGTGGCAAGATGACATCGCCTCGGCGTACCTGCGCTACCGCGACCGCGGGGCCCTGGCCGATGCCGTGCGGAACACCCGGGTGCATTGGTACGGGTTTTTTGTCGCCCTCGCTGCCGTCTTTATCCTCCTGGTTGTCGGGACATGGCGTTTAGCGCAGGGGTTTATTCTCGGCTTTGACCAGTCGCGGCGGGCCCTGGCGTTTTTCTTTCGCCGGCGACTCGAGCGACATGCCAGCGAAGCTTCGATTGTTGGGGGCATGGTCGAGCTGCCGAGTGATTTGGTCCGGGCACTGCGACTCGATGCAACCGGCGACGAGCGACTGATCGTCAAACACTTCCCCAAGCTCGACGAGTTCAAACGGCTGTTCGACGAGTGGAAGGCGGGACACGAGACGATCGGTGCCGTGCTCGTGGTCGCCGATTCGGGCTATGGCAAGACCTCGTGGCTCAAGGCGGCCCGGCAGGCGGTCGAACACAAGCCGGTACACCATGTCGAACTCAAGCGGCGATTGTTGTCGCAGCGCCAGGTTTTGCAATGCCTCGCCCGCGAGCTCGAGGTCCCCGATAACTGTGCAGGTACAATGAATGCCTTGGCCAACTGGTTGCGCGCCGGTCCACGACGGATCGTCATGCTCGACGATGCCCACCAGCTGTATCTGCGCGGGGTCGGCACGTTTCAGGCGTGGTCGTTGCTGATGGACCTCATTGAGCGAACCGGCAACCATGTGTTTTGGGTGTGCTCGATGGGGAAGCACCCCTACGACTACCTGGTGTGGGCACGCCGCGGGCAGGAGGTGTTTCGCGCCACACTCAACCTCGGCGCCTGGTCCGAGCAGGATATTGCCGCACTGATCCACCAGCGGGTCGAGGCCGCTGGCTACGATGTGTTGTACGACGACCTGATTGTCGACCGTGTCGAAGGTGTGGAGGCCAAGGCCCAACTCGTGAGTACCGAACGCGAGTACTCGCGGCTGATTTGGGACTACGCCGACGGTTGCCCAAAGGTCGCGTTGCATTGCTGGCGCAACTCGCTGGTGCTCGACAAAAACAAGCAGGTGCGTGTGCGGTTGTTTCGCCGGCCCACCGAGTCGTTGCTCGAGCAACTAAATGGTCAACAGCAGTTTTTGCTGGCGAGCTTGATCTGGCACGAAACCCTGACCGTCGCCGAGGCCATGCAGTCGCTGCGGTACGCGCGAATCGTCTGCCAAGATACCTACACCCTGCTGACCGAATGGGGCGTTTTGGAGGTGCTCGAAGGGGCGCGCTACCACGTCACCACCCCGTGGCTGCGGGCGGTCAACCGCTACCTCCGGCGCCATCACCTGTTGCCCTAACGTTGCCGATACACGGATATTGCTGCTGAGATCGACTTCGGAGACCACCATGGAAGAGCTACTTGTACCCGGTGCCGCTGAATCGAGCACCAACCTTATCGCCCAGCTCAACCTCCCTGGTGTGATCAGCTCGATCATCGTTTTGGCGCTCACGTGGCTGGGCATTGGGATGGTGACCAACACCCTCACCGGGTTGGGCACACGGTTTGTCCATCGCCGCCTCCTGCTCAACCAAATCGCAACGGTCTCGCGGTTTGTGATGTGGACGATCGGTGTGGTTATTGCCGTACAGGCGCTCAACCTACCGAGCGAAGTGTTGCTGGCAATGACGGGTGCGCTGGCGGTGATGATCGGGTTTGCCTTTAAAGATCTCGCGGCTTCGGTGCTGGCCGGGCTCACGATCATCATCGACCGTCCGTTTCAGGTCGGGGACCGGGTTAGTTTTGGCGGCTACTACGGGGAGATCGACTCGATTGGTTTACGTTCGGTTCGCTTGGTTACACTCGACGACAATGTGGTGACCATCCCCAACAACAAGTTTCTGACCGAGGCTGTGTCGTCGGGGAACGCCGGTGCGCTCGATATGTTGATTCAGATGGATTTTTATGTCGGGATCGACCAAGACATCACATTGGCGCGCCAACTGGTCGAGCACAGCATCCTCAGCAACCGATATGTGTATACGCGCAAACCCTGGAATGTGCTCGTCAACCAGGTCTTTCAGGGCGAGAGCCTGGCGATTCGTCTGCGCGCCAAGGCCTACGTACTCGATGTACAATACGAGAAGGCCTACGAAAATGACGTCACCGAACGGGTGATGGACGCGTTTCAAAAACACGGCGTGTTGCCCCCCGCGATCTTGCATCGAGGGCTCGGCGGCAGCCAACGCGAGCCGGTTCAGGAACCCCATGGAACTTGAGGATGCAACCGAAGAACGGGTTGAGGCACTTTGCTGGGAGCTGCTCTCCGAGTCTGAGCACGAACCATTCCTACGCACGCTGTTTGGCTCCAAGGCAGCTGGCCAGTGGTTGCAAGTGCCCGACGAAGAGATTTTTGTGACCTGGCTCGAAGTTCCAGGTGGCCCCGACGAGGGCTTTCGCCTGCTGCTGTTTGTCCACAACGCATCGGACTGGACGATGACGGCGACCTACCACGCGGCCCGGTTGCGACCCCGGGACTAGCAGCCCGTGGATTTTCTCGTCACGACGCCTCGCTTGCCGATTTTGCCGATGCTGGTCCCCGCGAATCTTGCGTAGCACTACAGCTGCACTTCACGGTACCCAACATCGACAATCTTCAGCGTGAGACGCCGCGCAAGAACAACCCGGGCTGCTAGCGGTAGTTTTACTTCCAGGCGACCGGACGCGGCGCGGCCAGGCGAAACACGCGGATCCTGTCGTCGTCGTGCTGCAGGTCGATCTTCATCATGCGTGGCCCCTGAGCGCAGGCGAGGTCAATCAGGGCCCCACGGGCGTTGGCCAGATCGATATCGTCGAGCTCGCACGGGCCCCACTCGGCCTGAAACTCGGCGAGGAATGGACGCATCTCGTCGGCCGCAAAACCATCGCCGAACGTGGCCAAAAACACCTGCTCGTCCCAGGTGTCGAGCAGCTGCATCACCCGCTCGGCCGCCTCTAGCACGGCCGTGCCCGGGTCGACACCGCGGGCTCCCTGCAGCATCCTGACGATGTTGCCCTCGTCGTCGAGACGGAGTTCGGCCTCGAGGTGCCCGTGCTCGCAGGGGAACAAAAACCGGGCGCGTTGCTGGTCGCGGACCAAAAACGGCTGGGGGGGCTGGCACCGTCCGAGCACCCCTCCGTACCAATCAAACAGCTCCTGCAAGACCTCCGGCGGAGGGCCCTTGGCAAACAGCTCGCGGTAGGTCTGTTCGTTGAAGTTGGCGTAGAGCTCGCCAACGCGGTTGGCCGACTCTTGTAGGTGCACCGAAACCGCAGGGGGCTCACGCGCGAGGATGTCGGCGGGCAGCGGTTTGGCGATAGGAGTACGTCGGTTTTGCTTGGTCGCGCCAATGGGTGGGCGAGTGGGTGCCTGGGTGCGGTCTTGCTTGCTCGCAACCGGTGCGACCGCGCGGCCGGGTTGCTCGCCATAGGGCGTGAGTCGGTGGTGGGTCCAAAACCCGAGCCCGAGGACGACAAGCCCGGCGACGACCCACAGGACCCGATTACCGGGCTTAGAAGGCATGCGAAGATCCGATCATCGGCAAGTTGAGTTGCTGGGTCGATTACTCCGGCGGATTGATCTTACAAGTATCGGCGATCGTTGCCACCGCGTCCTGGAAAAACGCGTTGTAGTCGTCGGTACACACCGGGCCCGCGATCCCGCGTTCGCCAAACAGGTTGATAAACTCGATCCAGTGATTGCCGGCGTTGGGCTTGTTGCCAACCGGGCAGCCGACGTCACTGCCGATGATGAGCCCGAGCACAACCGTGCGGTCGAGGTCGCCCCCCTTGGCAGCGATGATCGCTTCGTAGGCTTCCATCGCCGAGTTTTGATCTTCGACGTTGGGGTCGTCCGAAATAAATGTGAGTACAAGGATTGCGTCGTCGCGCAAAAACCCCTCGTTGCAGCCACCAGCCATGTTGAGGGGCTCGCTGACCGATTCGACGAGGGCGTCCATCGGCCGTTCGGACGGGTGCCCGGCGGTACCGACCGTCGCCATGCAGACAAACGTGTCGACGATTTCTGGCTCTCCCTCAATGATGTAGCGCTTGCCGCCAAACGGCTCGCATTTGGTGTTGCTGGCAAGGTCACCTGCGGGATGCAACACGCCGGCACCACGGGTGTTGTCGCAGGGGACAAACTGCTCGGTCATGCAAGCGTAGTTGTTACAAGTTTCGTGGGGGTTGCCACCACAGGCTTCGGGGGTGCAGCGGGTCTCGGCATCGGTATCGACCACCATGATGTGGTAGTCGGTCGTGGTCACCTCGCTCATAATGGTATCGATAAACTGGGGAAACGCGGCGTTGAGGGCCGCCTGCTCACCCTCCATCGAGACCGAGTTATCAATTGCAAATACAAAGTCAATTTGCGAGCACTCGCCCCCACCGGTGGTCGAGCCGGTGGTCGGGTCGGTTGGATCGTCGGTTGGATCGTCGGTCGGGTCGGTTGTGGTGGTGGTGTCCGAGTCGGAACTGTCGGAGTCCGACGTCTCCGTCGCGGCCGTATCCGAGTCGGTCATGCCGGTTGGTTCCGAAGTCATGGTCGAGTTGTCGGAGTCCGACTCGGTATTTGGGCCGGCAGTTGTCGCCTCGGTTTCGCCAGCGGTGTCGGTTTCGCCACCCGTACTCGTCGAGGTTGGCAGGGTGGTAACCCCACTTGTTTGGCTATCCTGGCCGGTTTCACCGCTGTCGCCACCGCACGCAAGCGGTAGGCACAACAATGCACAGGTCAGCACAATACTTGGTGTTGCAATTATTTTATTGGTCACGGGACCCCGAGCCGATAGTTTCGCAGTTGTTGTCCCGCTGTCAACGATGCCGCGTGCCAGCGCGCCAATGGCCGTTGCTGGCGACCTAGGCTAGGTTATTTGTTTGAGTAGCTTGGTCAGCACCCGACGCGATGGGAACTGGTTGAAGACAAATGCCTGCGGGTGGGCTTCGATCCGCTCTTTTAAAGTAGGGTTGCGCTTGAGCAGGGCACGGTCGGCACCGATGTAGAGGCTCGGATCGGCGCGCGTATCGAGCTCGTCGAGTCGTCGCTCGAGCGCGTACCTGTGCCAGCGGTGAAACAACTCAATCGCGACCACCGGACCGGCAACCGCCGGGTCGCGTGGGTGCAGGGAAAAGTCGGCGACACACATGCCGGTTGCACCGACGTGGCGCAGGTCGGGTGTGAGGTCGATTTGCCAGGTCCCGTCCTCGAACGTTTCGAGCACACTCGCAACCTCGGCGGGGATATGGCCAAGTGGGGTGGTGTCGTTGGCCACCAGTTTATGTTTGTGGGTGATTTCGAGGTCGAGGGGGCTACGGCGTGGGAGCGTGACCTTGGCCGTCAGTGTGAATTTGCTGAGCAACGGCACGGCGGCGACAAACTGTGCCAGCTGCAGCCCGTATTTTTTTTGCATATCCAAGAGTTTGCCGGGGCCCTCGACGGTGACATACCAGTCGTCGGTATCGCGGGTGACCTCGGCGACGAGCCGGGAGAACTTGAGCCGCCGTAAAACCTTGCGCAGTTCGAGCAGCTTGGGCGAGGGTATGTGAATATGCAACCGGTCGGCGTGCATCACCAAACCCTGGACCTGGGCGAGGTTGTAGCGGTGCAGGAGGTCGAGCGGCGAAAGTTTGCGAAACCCGATGATTTTGCGATTGCCGGGCAGATCGTCGTAGAGCAACTCCCGCAGTTGGTCGAGTTCGAGGCGCGAACGGTTGGTGCGTTTGGCCAGAATATCGAGGTAGTTTTCGCGGGTGGTCTTGGGGTCGAGCTCGCCCCGTAACACCGCCGCGGCGGCAACAAACACCTGCTTGCGGCGTTCGGCGAGGGCACCATCTGGTTCTTCAAACTCGGCGCGGTCGAGCAGAAGTTTGCACAGCCCACGCCCAACCTTGACCTTGCCGTGGGCATCGGCGTGGATCTGCATCGCTTCTTCGAGTTCGCCGCGACGAGCGTTGTGTTCGACCGCATGGCTGACGAGGTCAACGAGGTCGCCGGCGAGGGTTTGGAGCTTGGCATCGCCGGTTTTTAGTAGGGTCGGGCGGATCGAACCCTTGTACTTGCGAAACAGCAGGAGGTCACGGGTGAGCATGGGTTAGCGGCCTGTTGTGCTGGCAGGATTACGCCCGCCCTCCGCAGGCAAAGTGTATCTGCATAAAAACCGGTGGGCGGTAGATATGGTGTATCTGCATGTCTGACATTAGCTGTAGACCCGCTGGTAGGCTCGGTGTTGCCGTCTGCGTTCACTAATGCGATTTTCGGCCGCGACCTCGGTGCAGACTTCGTACAAAACGGCACGCTTGTCGGGGCGTTTGCGGAGGATTCGCCCGAGGCGTTGGACGTGCTCGCGCACGCTGCCGCTACCTGACAAAATCACCCCGACGTTGGCATCGGGCACATCGACGCCCTCGTTGAGCACTCGTGCAGTCACCAGCACCGGCAGCTCACCCGAGGCAAACGCAGCGAGCAGGGCCTTGCGCTCACTACCGCGGGTTTGGTGGGTAATCGCCGGCAGCAGCAACATCGTCGACAGGCGGTAGACCGTTTCGTTGTCCTCGGTAAACACCAAAATCCGATCGCTGCGATGGCGCCGTAAAATTTGCCAAAGCGCCTCCAACTTGCCCGACGACGTCAGGGCGATCCGCCGTTGTTCGCGGTAGCAGGCAAACGCCTCACGCCCCTCGTCGCTGCGATGGCAGCGGATAATAAACTGACCCCAACCATCGGGCTTGGACAGGTCGACCCCCGATGTCCGCAAAAACTCGATGTAGCGCCCGCGGCAGTAGTCGTAGCGCTCCTGCTCGTCGTCGGTGAGTTCGACGTGGACCGTGCGAATGTCGTAGGGCGCGAGGTACTTGCCCTCGAGCTCGTCGATCGCGGCCCGGTAGCGAACTGGGCCGAGCAGTGATTTTGCCGTTTGCTCACCGCCGTCGGTGCGGTCGAGCGTTGCCGTGAGTCCCAGGCGAAACGGTGCGAGCGAGCCACTGGCGATAAATTGGTAGGCGGGCGCGGGCAGGTGATGGCACTCGTCACAGACCAGCAGGCCAAAGCAGTTGCCGTGGAATTCGGTTTGGAAGGCCGCCGAGTCGTAGGTGGTAACCGTAAGCAGCTGGCGGTCTTTGTTGCCGCCGCCGAGCAGGCCGATCGGTTGGTCAAACCACGTCTCTAGTACCGATTGCCACTGCAGCATCAGGTCGATCGTGGGCACGACGACCAGGGTGGGCCGGCCGATGCGAGCAATGGCCATGACCGCGAGGATGGTTTTGCCTGCCCCGGTTGGGAGCTCGACGATGCCGGTACAGCCAGCGGCGACCCAGGCCGACAGGGCAGCGGCCTGGTGGGGAAACGGTTTGAGGGTTTTTTGCAGTGGGAGGGCGACCCGCTCGAACCTGCGGGCACCGTCGTCAAACGCGATGTCGTGGTGCTTGAGGTACAACACCACCTCGCGGTAGCGGTGGGCAGGGGCGCGGTACAAACGGGTGCGTTCGTCCCACACCAACAGCTCGTCTAAGTGTGGATGCCCGGCCGGTTTTTCCGTGGCGACAAGGGTGCCGCTATCGAATTTGAGGTGGACCGCCATGCGCGAGAGCGCACGATATCACGGACACGTGTGCTGGTATGTACAACGATGTTCGAGAGCCGACTCACGCCTGTTGCTAACATCGAGGTGTATATGCACATCAACGGGACAAGCTGGCCGGGTGGCTGGTTGCCATTCCCGAAAGGTCACGGGCCCGGTTACACTGGCCTGGATGAATTCTCTCCTCGAAGCCGTCATCGTTGGGATCGGTCGCAAAGCCGGCGAGGAGCTGTACCGATTTTTTCGCAACCTAGCCGGGGCACGGGAACATGATGTCGAGCTCCCATGGACGCTCGAAGACGCCCACGACGACGATGACGACGACGACGACGACGACGACGATGACGATGATGGCGAGCATCACCACGCCCAACGTGCGGGATTGGGCGGCTGCGCGTGAAGGCTCCTGCATACACGTGAGTCGTCGTCATTCAACCCCAGACTTTGTGCACAAAAGTCCGACCGGCACGCGTGCAGACTGGTACCATCGAGTGAATGGTACGACCGCAACAAACGGACAGGAACTTTGGGTCCGGTTCGATACCCCGCGCCTGCTGGATTCCGGTGGCGTTGTTGGTTTGGGTTGTGTGGGTCGTAACCCTTTCGCGCTCAGCTCCCCACGCGTTTCCCAAGGTCGACCAGGGCTGCCAACATTCGTTCACGGGACTGTTGGTGTTCCACTTCGATGCCGGGCACCCATTGTGTCGAACGGCCGCAAAAGCAGTGCCGACCTTTGGCGAGCAAGCGGGCAGCACGGGTGCAATCGATCATGGCTCCGACGAACTCGATATCGAAGTCGATCACATCGAAGCACTCGACGATTCCTACGGTGTGCTCGGGCCCTAGCAGCCCGTGGCTTGTCGCGCGGGTTGCCTCGCGTAGAAGACCGTGTCGACGACGCGTTATGTGAGCCGCAGTTGAACTCGAGGTACCTCCCTTGCGAGGCACATCGCCGGCAAACTTGGCGAGTGGCGCCTGTCGAGAATCACCCCGGGCTGCGAGCCGGCACACGCGAGATAAACTCCGAACTTTTTACACAGGTGGTGCTGTAATGGCGTGGCGAAGGCGTATACGCCGATTTTTTATTGTTCTTACATGTTTTCTGGTCAGCCTCACAGGAGTTGTGGCGGTGGTCAACTGGCATATCCAGCGCTCGACCGCCGGGCGGATTTTTAAGCGGGTTTCAGAGGTTCCACCGCAGCCGGTCGCCATCGTCTTGGGAGCCCGGGTGTATGCCGACGGCCGGCCATCACACGCACTCGAAGACCGACTCGCGGCAGCCCGCGACCTGTTGTTGGCCGGCAAGGTCGAGCGAATACTCGTGTCAGGCGACCATGGCCTGCACTCCTACGACGAGGTCCACGTGATGCGTCAGTGGCTGCTCGACGAGGGTATCGAAAGTAGATTGATATACATGGACCATGCGGGGTTTCGGACGCTTGATTCCATGTTTCGCGCGGCCGAGGTTTTTCGGGTTCGCCGTGCCGTGGTCTGTACCCAAGCGTTTCACTTGCCGCGCTCACTATATTTGGCACGGGCTGCCGGTATCGATGCGGTTGGTCTTGAAGCCGATCGACGGATGCTCATAGGTGTGGCCTACAACCACAGTCGGGAGATGTTGGCGAGGGTTCGTGCCTGGCTTGACATACATGTTCTCAACACCCGGCCAAAGTACCTCGGCCCCCCAATTTCGCTCGAAGGACCGGCTTCGGCAACCCACGACGAGAAAACATCTGGTTGATGTGGCAACAGCGGCGCGAGCTAATTATGTGTGGATGCACATTTAATATTTATGACGCTGCTCCCGCCAAATTAGGCAACCATGAGTATGATGCGCGCGGAGGAGATGAACTTGATAGCTCGAAAGTTGATCATTGCACTTGCTTGTAGCGGAATCGTGACAGTCGGTTGTGGCGCTGCGCCAGAGGAGGGCTCTGGCGGCTCCGATTCGGAGACGGAGACGGAAACCGAAACCGAAACTGACACCGACGGGACAACCGGCGACCCCACGACCACGACCGGTGCTCCGACCACCGAAGGTCCGTCAGGCACGGAAACCATGGGTACCTCGGGCAATACGACCGACGAAACCACGGACGATCCGACGACGGAGGACCCGACGACGGAGGACCCGACGACAGAGGACCCGACGACGGAGGACCCAACGACAGAGGACCCGACGACCGAGGATCCGACGACGGAGGACCCGACGGACACCGACCCGACGACAGAGGACCCGACGACAGAGGATCCGACCACCGGTGGCAATGCCTGCGACGAGCTCATTGTCGAGGAGATCGGGGCCGAAGATGCAATCCTGACCGGCGACTGGGATCTGATCATGAGCATGCAAATGGCCGAGGGCATGGTTGCCGTATGGCCGATGGGCGCCGAAGAGGGCACCGTGACGTGGGAGTACGACGCCCCATGTGCCGACTCGTGGCATGTTTGGGTTCGGATGTTCGACCAGGGTGAGTTTGACTCGTCGTTTGTCCTTGTCGATGGCGCCCCCGATGGCTGGGCCGTGACCGAGGTGGATTGCTCGGACAACGGGCAAAACTACCGCTGGGGTGAGCTGAATTGGCGTGACCCCCAGGCTGATGTTTGTGACTACGTCGAGGATCCGTGGTTTCAAGATTGGGATGCAGGTGTCCATGAGGTCACCTTTGCCTATCGTGAGTCCCCCGCGATTTCCCGGTTGATCTTCACCAACGATCCCAACTTTACGCCGTAGTTCGGCGCAAGAATTGGTGACAGGGGCGGCCCACTCGGGCCGCTTTTGTATGAACAACTAGTTTGAGGTGGGAGCGAGTAGCGTCCGCAGCTGTGGCGAAAGTGGCACCGCTTTGCGCGTTGTTTGGTCGGTGTAAACCCACACGACCTTGCCGTCGCTCAGTGTTTCTCCCTCGCGTTCGAGTGTGAGGGCAAAGGTCACCGACGAACGGCCCAGGTGCTCGACCGCACAGCAGACCTTGAACGCCTGGTCCAACAGCAGCGGCCGGCGGTAGTTGACCTCGGTGCGGACCACATGGAAATCGGCCCCTTCCCGATTGGGAGCACTCGGGTCGGCCACCCCACGGGCCCGCAGAAATTCGGTGATTGCGAGGTCGAAGTAGGTCAGGTAGTGGCCGTGGAACACGACGCCTTGAACATCGACCTCGACATAGCGAACCCGGAGGGGTAGGACAAAAGACGCGCGGTCACTCACCCGTGGCGTTGTACCGCGAAGTCTGGGTTGTGGCGAATGCTTCGGCACAGCGATTGAACCTCAACAAATCGTTGGCGTTCCGGGTTAGCCTGCCAGCGATGGCGATTCGACGTTGTCGCGCACTGGCGTTGTGGCTGATCCTGGCACTGACCTGCGTGTGCCCCAATCTCGCGGCGGCGGACAACCACAAACCCGCCGTTGCCCAGTCGGGTGTAGGTACATCAAATACGCATGTCGAGGTCGAGTCGTTTACCCTGGACAATGGGCTCACCGTTTGGGTCAGCGAAAACCACGAGTTGCCGCAGATCTTTGGGGCCGTGGTGGTGCGGGCCGGGGCCAAACACGACCCCGCCCATGCCACGGGGATCGCCCACTACCTCGAACATATGTTGTTCAAGGGGACCCAGGAACTCGGAACTGCCGACTGGGGCTACGAGGCGCCGCGGCTCGAACACATTCGGCAGCTCTACGAGACGCTCGGGCAAACCGAAGACCCCAAAACCCGCGCGAGCCTGCTCAAACAGATCGACGCGGTCTCGCAGGCGGCTGGGCGGGTGGCCATTCCCAATGAGTTCGACCGTCTCCTCCAGGAGATCGGCAGTACCGGGGTCAATGCATTTACAACCCCTGATATCACCGTGTACCACAACGCGTTTCCGGCCAGTCGCCTACCGCAGTGGTTGGAGTTGTATGCTCACCGGTTTGAGCAGCCGGTGTTTCGCCTGTTCCAATCGGAGTTAGAGGCTGTCTACGAGGAAAAAAACAGGTCGATGGATGGGTTTGAGCCGCTCGTCGACGTGTTTTTGGGGCAGTTTTTTCGTCGTCATCCCTATCGCTTGCAGGGGTCGGTGTTGGGTCGGGTCGAACATCTCAAAAACCCTTCGCTGGGTGAGATGCAGAAGTTCTACGATACCTATTATGTCGCCAACAACATGGGGCTGATGCTCGCGGGCGATATCTCGGTTGACGAGGTCAAGCCCCTGGTGAAGCAGGCCTTTGGCGACTGGCGCTCGGGGACGGTCCCCGAGTTTCCCGACTACCCCGAGCCGACGTTTCGCGGGCGTGAGCAGGTGACGGTGCGCATGACTCCTGTACGCGTGGCCGGCATGGGGTTTCGCACCGTGCCCGAGGGCCACCCGGACTACGCGGCGTTGTTGGTGTGTAACCGCCTGCTGACAAATCCCCAGCAATCGGGGTTTTTGGACAACCTCGCCCGTGACGGCGGGGTGTTGCTGACCCAGGCCGTGCCAATTCCCTTGCATGATCATGGAATCCAGCTGGTCGCGTTTGCCCCCCGGATTGTGTTTCAGAGTTTTGCCAGTGCAGAGCGGCGGGTGCGGGCGCAGTTTGAACGACTCAAGCGGGGAGATTTTGACGATGCCACCCTTCGTGGGGTCCGACGAAGCTTGGTCAACGAGTATCGCTTGAAGTTTGAGTCGAACAACGGGCGGGTGGTGGCGATGGCCGATGTCTTCGGCCGTGGGGCCAGCTGGGCGTCGTTCAATGAGTTTTTGGATGAGCTTGCAACGATCGATCGGGCCGCGGTGCAACGGGTTGCAGCCCGGTACTTTGGCGACAACTACCTCATGATTCACTCGCGGGCAGGCCATGCCCGCCAAAAAAAACTCGATAAGCCTGGGTTTCGCCCGATCAAACCCTCCAAGGCGGAGAGCTCAAACTACGCCGAACGTGTTCGCAAGCTGCCAACCCGCACGGTCAAACCCCGGTTTATCGATCCCAGTAGCGACATTACGCGTGTCGAGGTTCGACCTGGGGTGACCTTGCTCCACCACCCCAACCCTATGAATGATGTGTATACACTCGAATTGGTATGGGGTATTGGGCAATACGACCTGCGTGAACTGTCGCTACTCGACGATTACCTCGCCGACGTTGGTAGTGCCGCGCTTGGGGCCAAGAAGTTCAAACACGAGCTGTTTGCGTTGGCGACCACATTGGTGTTTGAAACCCGTGAAGAGGAGTTTATCGCCCGACTTACGGGGCCCGAGGCAAACCTCGCGGCGGCCGTTGAGTTGGTCGGTGGGTTGATGCGAAAACCCGAACTCAGCCGCAAGGCCCTGCGAGCGATTCGCCAGGAGCGACGTGGCTATGGGTTTGTCAACCGCCGGCAGTCGGCAACCGTCGCCGATGCCCTGCGCGAGTACGTCACGTTTGGCGACAAATCGAAATATGTCCGTGAGTACAGCCCAACTGAGATGCTGCGAATCTCGCCCAAGCAGTTGGCGAGTGCCTGGCAGGCTGCGCAAGGATATGCCCTGAAAGTCCGGTACACCGGGCAAACTACGCCCACCCAGGTCGCTGCACTGATCTCGCAAAAACTCGACCTCCGGGCCAGCTACAAGCCGGCAACGCCCATGGTTGTGCGCCCGCGAACCCACCCACAGCGCGACACCGTTTACTTTGTCCGCCACCCGCGGAGTATCCAAAGCCAGATTATCGTGACGGTTGGCGGTGACCCGGTAACTGCTCCCCAGCGTCCGGCCCTGCATGCGTTTAACGAGTACTTTGGTGGCAGTATGGCGGGCATCCTGTTTCAGGAGGTTCGCGAGTTGCGGTCGTTGGCCTACTCAACCCGGGCGATGTACATCGAACACCCGGTCGCGGGGCAGCCGGGTATGATGTACATGCATATTGGTACCCAGGGCGACAAAACCATCGAGGCGATCGGGGTTTTGCGCGACCTGCTCGACCACATGCCCCGCAAGCCCGGGCGCCTACCAGGGTTGCGCTCGGCCCTTGTCGAGAGCCAACTCGCGGCAACCCCCGGGTTTCGCAGTGTGTTGCAGACCGTCGATGATTGGCGCTGGCTAGGCTACAACAGCGACCCGCGACGCGAGTGGCTCGCCCACTATCCCGGGTTGAGTTTTACGGAGCTCGAAGCGTTTTATCGCCAGCAGATCGCCGACAGGCCGCGTTCAATCCTCGTGGTGGGCGACCCCAAAAGGGTCAAAAAACGTGAGCTGCGGCGCTACGGAGACGTTGTGACGGTGCCGCGACACCGCTTGGGGTTGTAAGCCAACGCCCGCAGGTATGCCCTACGGGTTTAGAAAACACAGCTCGACGTTGCACGTACCAATGCCGCCGTCCCAGTGCATTTCATGGCCCGAGGCACATACTTGTAACAGCACACTTTCGAGCGACACGGCATCGAGGTCACACCCGTTAAACCGCAGTTCGGCGCAATCAGTCAGGTTGAGCCAGACCGCCAACAGCAGCGGGGATAGGTCTGTGACCTGGCTGTCGGTGAGGTCGAGGACCTCGAGTGTGCTCATGCCCTGGACTGGGGAGAGGTCAGAAATTGGCGTCTCACGGGCGTAGATCCGGGTAACCTGGGCCTGCGCGAGGTCGAGGAGCGTCGACACCTGGGTTTGATTGACCGAGACTTCGACCAGGGTTTGTGCCACGGACAGCGGCGCAAGGTCAGAGACTGGGTTGTTGTTGAGGTTGAGCCGCTCGAGGTTGGGAAGCTCGGCGAGGGGCGACACGTCGGTGATTTGGTTGTCGGCCGCGGTCAGCTCGGTCACCTGGCTGACGAGCTCGATGCCCGCGAGGTCAACGATGTCCCAGCCGGAAATGTCGAGTTCTGGGGGCAGTTCGTTGAGTGCAGATGCACAGATCGCCTGACCCTCGACAAGTCCCAATAGTGAGCGCATGGCCGCTGCGAGGTTCTCATCGGCAAATACCACTTCGTCGGCACACACCGGCTCATCCGTTGTCGCCTCATCGGTCGTCGACTCGTCGGTGGTCGCGTCTGTCTCTGAGCTCGGGTCGTTGGACGTACTTGTGTCGCTATCACTCGGGGAACTCGTTGTGGGGGCTTGCGTGGTACCGGAGTCAGAGTCGGAACTCGACCCAGTTGTTGGCATTGGCGCCGTGGTTGAGTCCTCGCCCGTGGTGGTCGAGGTCGGGTCATCGCTGTCGGACTCCGAAGTTTGTGCGCTGTCGTCAACCGCTGTCGAGCAGCCACCCATACCCAGGAGTGTGCAGGCGAGCAACGACGACAGCAGCGTCGACGGACCAAAAGACCAAGTCGAAGACATAATGAGTTTTATATCACCCGTGCGCATAGCTTGCAGGGGGCGGCCGGCCAGCCCGCGGGCGGTGTTTGTGCGTTGCGCGATAATGTATGTCTATGCATGGTTCTGATATGTCTTCACATGCATGTTCTGACCTTTGAGTCATCGCGTAGGTGGCTGCAAAAAATTCGCAGCGCCGTCATCTTTGGGCAGTTTTGACCGAAAGTCTGGGGGCGTTGGGGTAATTACCTTTAAATGTGTCTCATTGGACATGTCTTGAAATTAAATTGAAAAACCGCGGTCACAACAGCGGACCGCGGTTTTGGAATCGGCAAAAAGGGATTAGCGCGAGCGGCGGCGCAGCCCGCCAAGTCCGAGCAAGAGCCCAAGACCTAGGAGACCGGCACTACCGGGGTCGGCTGCAATCGTGCAACCAGCCTTGTCGTCGTCGCTGTTTCCATCTGAGTCGCCATCGGTTTCGTGACCCTCAGACTCATGGCCCTCGGACTCGTGGCCCTCAGACTCATGGCCCTCGGACTCGTGGCCCTCGGTATCATCGCCAGTCGCACCCGTGAGCGGGCCAGTGTCACCCTCGGAGTCTCCACCGGTGGTTCCTGTTTCGCCGTTGGTATCGCCACTGTTGCCACTTTCGGTGCCGTCGGTGCCACTGCCATCGGTTTCGCCACCGCTTGTGGTCTCGCCGGTTGGGTCGCCAGTTGGGTCTCCGGTTGACGAGGTTTCGCCTCCGGTACCGTCCGTGGTCACGCCAGTGCCGTCGCCGGTGGGCTCGGGATCAACAGTCTCGCCCTGGGTGGTGTCGCCCTCGGTCGGATCGCCTCCGGTTGTGCTCATGCCGTCGGTTGTGGTCTCGACTTCGTCGCACAGGGACAGTTGGCCCTCGCAGATTTCCTGAAGTTCGGCTTCGGAAAATCCCTCCCACTCGTTACCGCCAGTACCTCCCGTGCCGGCACCGCCCTCACATTCGCAGGAAACCCAGTCGCCGTTGTCGTTGCTGACTTCGCACATGCCAAAGTCGTTGGAGCATTGCACGCTGGCGGCGAGGGCTTGCCCAGGGGCAAACAGCAGGCCAAGGGCGAGGGTTGAGGCGGTGAGACTGAGCTTAAGTAAGTTGCGCATGGTTTGACTTCCTGATTGTTGATCGGTGCCTGTGAAAGGATGGTTGCAGGTACCGGGCCAACTTAAAAGTTGTTGAGATGAAGAGAACCTGAATTCTCACCAGCGCGCAACCAAACACATACTGCGACGTACAAACAGCTCCCCAAGGTATGTCACGACATTTGTGTCGCAGCGCAGACGCGCATCTGTTTGTGTCCGGGATTGGATGCACGTACACGGGTTTTGTACGACCGGCTGAGCAGCCGCAGTGGTAGGGGCCCGAAGACGTGGGGATCTTAGTTGCGGAAGATCCGGGTCAACACGGCGAAGTGGCTGTTGCCAAATTCGACCAGCAACGGCGCGGCGACGGGCTCGAGGGCCGCGAGTACGCCCGCGAGGGTTTGTTCGTCCACGGAGGTGGCAATCGCTGCTGCGAGTTGGCCCAGGGTTTCGTCGTCGGTCGCGGCCAGGCCAACCCGGAGAGTGAGCTCCGGGTGGTCTTCCTGATCGGTATACACGAGTTTGAGGTAGGTTTCGCCTAGCTGGTAATTTGTTGTGTCTGCAAATTGTTTGCAGGTTTTTGGCGCGTGGAAATCGAGCCCAACCGTGACGTTGCGAAGGCTGCCAAACTGTCGACCAATCGCCGCAGGGTGCATGGTGAGGCCGGCATTGGCGAGTTGGACAAATGCCTTGTGCCACGCCCGTGACTCGTGAAATCCATGGCTATATAGAATTTGCGTGGTCCGGTGGGCCAGTGTTTGTTGGGCGTCGCTGTAGGGGCCGGCATAGGCCTCATCGAGGGCAGGGATGTAGACACCTGGAGCTTCGATATCCTCGTCATACTCGTCGGTCGCGTCTGCGACCGGCAGTGACAGCTCGTCGATGTCGCAGTTGAGGGAGCTTGCCAGGTAGCTGCGGATATCAGGCTGGTCGAGCCCGAGGTGCTCGGCGAGAAATCCCGAAAATTCGCCGGTTGTCCAGGCCGCGTTCGCCTGGGTCAGGTGTCGCAGGATTCGCCGTTGATCGGGGTGACACTGCGAGATGTCGACGGGTGCCGTGTTGGGCTCAAACGCACTCACGAGCACATCCCAGGCCAGCGGGACCCCCCAGGAGTCGTCGCTTTCGAGGTCGCTCAGAAGCTGGGCAAACGGAACCAGCAGGCGGTAGCGCACGGGTGTCTCGACACAGCAAATGTAGCGGGGCAGGGGTTCGAGGGCCTGCTCGAGTTCCGGGTCTTGCCAACTTTGCAAACGTGCCAGGGTGTGGCGAAGTTCGAGTAGTTCGGCCAGCTCAGCTGTCGCCTCACGCTCGTCGTTGGGTGATGTTCGTGCGTATGCAAGTAAAATGGCAAGGGCAACCGAGGGGTCACGTTCGTCGCCAAGGCATGTTGCCAGGCGATGGTGGGCCCCCATATGCTGGCCAAGTGCAAGTGCGCGGGCAGCCCGGACCTCGGGCGCAGACTCGTCGGCAAATCCTCGCACGAGTTGCTCGCTGGCCAAGGGCGAGTCGAGCAGGCCTAACAGGTGGGCGGTTCGCAGGCGGATCCGCGGTTGCGCATGACACAAAAGTTGCTGATACAAGTCGATATCGCGGGCGAGTGTACGACGGCACTCCTCCTGCAGTTGTGGCCCAGCTTCGCCATACCCACTGGCGAGGTGCAACAGCAGTGTCAGTACCTTCTCAAACAACTCTTCGGCATCATTTTGAGCGAGGTCGTGGGACTGTCGTAGGAGCGCGAGGAGGCAATGGGCCGCGGGTGCAGAGGCCGGATAAATTGTCCCCTGGTGCCAAATATTGCCGTAAAAAGCATGAATTGCCCCGCGTTGACGGCCCCGGTGTCCCGAGGCGAGTTCGCGGAGCAGGGTGGGGACATCGCTGGCACTTCCATAGGCGTGGTGTAGGCTCGACCACGGCACTTCAGCGATGGCCGCCTCTAACTTCGATAGTGCGGACTGCATCGGCGGGACTATACCCGTAGTCGGGTTTTCTCTGGCAGATCAAGTGCCTGCGCGGGCGTGCCCATGGGGGCGTTCATCGCCCGGGGCGAATCTGCAAGCTGGTCTTTTGTACATGCATCGAGAATGCGCATGGACAAACAGTCACAGGCTAAAACGGCTCACGCTCGATCACAAACACCTCGGGATGAAGGGGGTCTACACCGATCTGAACAGGCTTCGCCGAGCAACACTCAACCATCACTCGAGTGACGTGTTCGAGCCCCATATAACCCTGCTCGTGCACCCAAAAATGCCCGTCGCCGTGGAGGAATAGGGTCGGTGTGAGATAGTCCGCCATCACGGTTTTAAAGCCGTCGACGAATTCCTGATGGTTGCCGAGATCTGGCAGGGCGTGGGCGAATACGACGGCCGCAAAAATATCGGGGTGCGTCGCAAATTGCTGGTCGATCCAGGTCACGTTTTGCTCGAATCGCAGGGCCCATTCGTCGGGATCGTGAATCGCCCCACCGACGAGATTAATGCCGATAACCAGCACGCCCTGGTCGACAAAGGCGAAGTTTTCGACCCGCTCGGGCTGGCGTTCGACATCTGGGAGGTCGTTCCAGTGGAGCTCCAACTGATACAGGTGCTCCATCCACAGGGCCCAGGCGGCATCGGGGTCGGCACAGTCGTTCCACTCGTTGTCGCCGGGAATAATAAATGCAGGCACATCGAGCCCGTGGAGGATGGTTTTGATATCGGTGTACTCGGCCTCGACACAGGGCGGCGCGCCGCGTTTGATGTCGCCGACGTGCACTAAAAACTGTGAGGGACTGATAGCGTTGTGCTGTTCGACGTAGGTGTTGAGTGCGGGGGTGTCTTCGTCTTCGTAGGGGGTATCACCGATCACTGAGAAGTAGAGCAGCTGCCCGCTGTCGGTATCTGAGTCGGTTTCGCTCGATGTGTCGGTGTCGCTTGCGGAGGTCTCGGTGGTGTTCGAGGTCGATTCAGACGTTGAGTCGGAGGTCGTCTCAGCGGTCGTCTGAGAAGTCGCGTCGGATGTGGTCGTCAGGGTTTCGGAAGCCGCTTCTGAGCTGTCTGTTGGGCCAGCTGTGGGCTCTGCTGTGGTGGCGGTTCCCGGTGAGGTGGTTTCGTCGGCTGTGGTGGCGGCCGTGCTCGAGCCGGACGAGCTCCCACAAGCTCCGGCGAGCAGGGCACACAGTACGGGAACAAGCGGGCGGAGCGGGGGCGGCAACGGCATAGCCGCGATGTATCAGCAAACGAACCGTCGCGCCGTGACATCCGCGAAACGCTCACGCGTTAGGGAAACGGCAGGGGGACGGCGGCAAACTTCAGGATCGAAGCCTTTCCGGCGACGACCTCGGGGAGGGCCGCGTTGGTGGCAGCGACCGCCGGGCCGGCAAGGTGCGCGGCCAGGGCCTCGTCGGACTGCCAGCGCTCAAAAAAACGCAGGCAGTTGGGGTCTTCGAGATCGCGGGAAAACGCAAACTCCAGGCAGCCCGGTTCCTTGCGTGACGCTTCCTGATGCTTTTGAGCGATAGCCTGGGCGCGTTCCCACTGGCCCGGACGAACCGGAATTTGACCCGAGATGACGATAATCGATGCCTGCGACATGCGCGGAATCTAGCGCGCCACTCGTTCCTAGACGACCCATAAAATTTGCTGAAGTCACCTGCGCCGTCCCCGTATACTCAGGGTCGCCTAACGTTAGCGAGGTGTTCCATGTCCCCACCGATGTTCGTTGCTTGCCCATCCTGTAGTTCCCATGTTTTGCGCAAGGAGTCTAAGTGCCCGATGTGCGGTGCGCAGCTGCGCTCGTCTGACGGACGGATCGCTCGGACCGCCGGCGCAGTGCTCATGGGTCTGACACTCGCGGCTTGCGATAGCCCGCAACCCGAGTACGGGGTGCCGGATACCGAGGGGCAGACAACCGAAGTCGAAACCACGGGCGGTGAGACCAGCACGACCGCGGCGACCGATGGGACCGACGCAACCACCGAGGCGACCACCGATGGCACCACGGGCGGTTCGGATAGCGGCAGCGAGTCGTCGACCACCGACATGGGGACCACCGTCGGGCCTGAGCCCGAATACGGTGTACCTGCAACGGATACGGAGACGACGACCGGCGAGCCTGAGCCCGAGCCCGACTACGGGATTCCGGCGATTCCCGACAAGTAAGTCCCGACCACTTGATCCGAAAACCCCGCAGCAATGCGGGGTTTTTGTATGCGCAAAGAGATCAGCCTAGGGGCTACACGAGCCGAGGTCGCAGGCGCACATCGAGTTGGGGTTGGGCTTGGCCATCGCACCCGCGGTTGGGGCGTCGCATTTGGCCGTAGAGTCGTTGCTACCGCAGTTCAGCATGATGTCCTCGCAGGCCGTGGACTCGTTTTTACAGTCGTACTCGCACACGCCCGAGGAGCAGTTGAGCGTCGACGCCTTGCAACTGTCGACATCATCTTTGCAGGTCAGCTTGCACTTGTAGAGGTCGGGGCAGTTGATCGTGGCGTCGTTACACGCCGAGACGCCTTCGCAGGTGACATGACACTTAAAACCTGGGGGACAGTCGAGTTCCTTCGCTTTGCAGGAGTCGTTGCCTGTACAATTGATCTTACAGTTTTTACCCCCACATCCACCGTTGCACTGTTCAGGGCAGGCACCCCCCGGCGGGTCGGGCTCGTCGCCACACATCACGCCGTCGGTATCCGAGTCGCTCGACGAACTAGAGTCGCTGTCGGAGGTTGTGGTTGGGTCGGTATCTGAGGTGGTCGTGGGGTCGGTGTCTGAAGTTGTTGTCGGATCTGTTGGGTCGGTCGTGCTCGGATCGGTCGTGCTCGGGTCGGTCGTGCTCGGGTCGGTCGTGCTCGGATCGGTCGTACCCGGATCGGTCGTGCCCGGGTCGGTCGGATCCGTTGTCGGCTCGGACGTCGTCGGTCCCTGTGTTGTTGGATCGACGGTCGAGCTCGCTGTTTGAGAGCCCGACATGTCGGTTGTCGCTGGCGTATCGCCACCCGTTGTGGTGTCCGTTTCGGAGGCAGACGAGCTATCGCCGGTCCCCCCGCTCGAGGCATTTGAGCCCTCGACCGGCACCCCTCCACACGCACACAGGAGGATGACAAGCGGACATGCAAGACAACGAATCATGGCGATATCGTACCGTATCGCCGCAAATTCGGTGTTATCTAACGCTGTTGCTAACTCGCCGGAACCGCGATTGGAGCTTCGATTTCGGTCAACATGCGCCGTAACAACCCCTCGATCAAAAGGGCCCGTTCACCGGCGTCGTATCGCCCATCTTGGTAGCGGACCTGGATGTCCTCAAACTTCTCGCGGGTATCGTTGATGAGTTGTTTGTAGGGGGTACGGCGGGCGAGGACCTCTTTTTGGTTGGCCCAAAAAAACGAGATCAGAGTTGCAACCGTAAACCCGGTGAGGGCGAGACCCACGGGGCCGCTGACGATGTAGCCGATCGCGTAACGGAGCGCGACCACGCCCGCTGCACCAACGGCAAACTCGCGGACGCCACTTTTTCGCATCCGGCCCCAGGCCATGGGGATCAACTCGCCAGAGGCCAACAACAGCGCGACAAACTCGGCCCGTTTGGCCCCTCGGCTATACGTGTCTTGGATCACCTGTTGCATAAAGGCGTCGAAGCTCTCATAGACCTCGGGCGCATAGGCAGTGTGTGCACTGGAGTCCGCCATGGCGGCAACAATAGCAGAGGCGTTGTCGGGAATTGACAGGTGTCGGTGGTCCCGGTCAGAATTTTCGCAGTGACAAGGGGCGCGCACGCACGGAAAATTTTGGTCGAAACACGTGGACAATCGCGGTTGCGATCGAGGTTTTTTCTGCGCTCGATCCCCTGGGTACTCACCATCGGCCTGGGTTTTACCGGGTGTAAAAAACCTGGGGAGCCGCCGGTTGTCGCTCCGGCTGCAGATGCGGGCGAGCCGGATTTCGCCGAACCACCGGGTGAGTTTTCACCCGATGCGGGCGACTTCCAGCTGACGGTCGAAGATCCGAAGACGCCGAAAAAGCGGCCCCAGCCCAAACCTGTCAATGCCCGCGACGATGCCTTTGCCGCGCTCGCCAAGGGCAACCCCGAGGGGGCCCGCGACTTTCTTTCGCAGTGGTTGAGCTCGCATCCCGATGACCATCCAGCCCGACTTGCGGCTGCCCATGCCTATCTGCGGGTGGGTGACGTCAACGCGGCCCAACAGGTTTTGCAAGCCGGCGACAAGCAACGGGGAGCATCGGCTAAAAACTCGGCAAAGGTAGCGAGGTTGCGGCTGTTGGCTCGGATCGCCCGCTTGCGCGGCGATATCAAAACGACCGAGGGACACCTGCAGGCGGCGCTCAAACTCGTGCCCGACGACGCCGCGACCCGGGGCGAGTTGCTCGAACTGTGGATGTACACAGGTCGCCGCGAGAGTCCCGAGGCGCGCAAGTTGATGGACGGGCTCTACGATACCTACGAAGCTGGCAAGGCCACCGACATCGGGTCGTTGATGGCGGTTGCTCGGGCTGGGATTGCCCGCGGGAGCAGTGGTGCCTACCAAGATGCCAACATGGTGCTCGGCGAGGCCGAGCAGCTCGCAGATCCGCCGGGCGATCCATTGGCGTTTACCGTGCGCGACGACCTGCTGTTGCTGCGCGGGTCGATGTTTGCCGAGAAGTACGCCGAGAACGAAGCGCTCGAGACCTATCAGTTGATTTTGCAACGGGATCCCTGGCACCCCGATGCACTCGCCGGCCAGGCCTCGACCCAGCTGCGTGCGTTTGCCCTGGCGGCTGCTTGGCGCTCGGCCGAAATGGTGTTGCAGACCAACCCCGAGCACCCGAGGGCCCACGCGGTGATGGCCCGGGTCGAGCTGGTCGAGGGCAAGTTTGCCGCGGCAAAAACCCGGGTTGAGCAACATGTGCTGGCCCAAAACCCCAATGACCTCGAAGGCTTGGCGGTTGCCGCTGCGTTGGCGTTGCGGGCCGACGACAAAAGTGGCTATGCAACGATCCGCGACACAGCGGTTGCCTATGCGGCCGACGGTGGCGACTTTTTGACCACCCTTGGCGAGCTGCTGGTTTCGCTTCACATGTACCCCGAGGCAGGTGAGATTTTTGCCAAGGCTGTCGAGTTGGCACCCAAAAACCCGCTTGCGCAGTCGGCCTATGGCCTCAACCTGTTGCGCTTGGGCGACGAAAAAGCCGGGCGCGAAGCGCTTGAGGCGGCATGGAAGCGCGACCGTTTCAATGAGCGTACACTCAATACGTTAGAGCTCTACCGCGAGCAGATCGACCCCAACTACACCGACATTTCGGCGACCAAGTTGTCGCTGCGGCTGCCGACCCTGGACCACGAGTGGCTCGCCGATGACCTCGTCGCAGCCTATGCCCGGGCCCGCAAGGCGCTCGATAAACGCTACGGCATCGACCCCGGTCTGTTGCGACTCGAAGCATTTGCCACACCCGAGGCGTTTTCGGTGCGGACCCTTGGGGTGCCTAGTTTTGGTGCCCTCGGGGTTTGTTTTGGCAAGGTTATTACGCTCGTCGGCAACCATGGCGGCACCCACAACCTCCACCAGGTTATCTGGCACGAGCTCGCCCATGTATATGCAATTCGTTTGAGCCGCGGGCGGGTTCCCCGGTGGTTTACCGAGGGCCTGAGCGAGTGGGAGTCGGAGTTGGCCGACCCCTCGTGGGCACGTGAGAGTGCCGAACTTCTGGCCTCGGCCCGTCGTCAGGGCAAAATGCGGCGACTCGATGAGCTCGAACTCGCGTTTTTGCGGGCCGAGTCGCCGGCCATGATGGAAGTTGCCTATGCAACCGCTAGCTACGCCATGCGCTACCTCGGCCAGACCTACGGGATCGACAGGATCAAGGCCGTGCTCAAGGGCTATGGTGCCGGCAAAACCACCGAAGAGCTGGTTTTGCTGCATTTTGGCAAGGACCTCAAAACCCTGGCGGATGACTTCGACACCTGGATGGTCGGCCAACTCAATGCCAAGGTCACCGGTTGGCACCCCAAGGGTAGTAAGGGCCGCGGGGGCAAGGCCGCGACAGACCCGCGGGAAACCTTGCTTAAGCAAGCGGTCAAGCAGGCCCAGGCCAAGGATTACGAGGGGGCTTCGCGGACCCTACAAAAACTGATCGGTGAGCGTGGCGACGGCTACCACGCGCGGATGTTGCTTGGCGAGGTCTTGCTGCAGGGACCCTCGTGGAAGTCGGCCAAGCAACACTTTGAACATGCACATAAATTTCATAGCGAGGCGATCGAGCCGTTGTCGAAGTTGGCCCAGGTGGCCCGGCGTTCGGGGGATGTGGCCGGCGAAAAGGCCGTATTGACCACAGCCCTCAAAATCGATGGCATGAGCTTTGACCCGGCGGCTCGGCTCGTGATGCTCGCGGTTGTCAGCAACGATGCCGGTACACGCGATGCCGCCCTTACGCGGGCGGTTGCGATTGCCCCCCTACACCCGATTAGTTTGGCCGGCCGGGCGCTTGCACTCGCCGACAGCAAGCGCGACAAAAAACGGGCTGAGGGCCTGTTGCAACGGGCCGTGCAGGGGGTTGGCAAGATGCAAGGTGCGGGTCTCGACGACTCGTTGTTGGTGGTCGCGCTCGCCTGCGAAGCACTTGGTCGCCGTGATCAAGCGATCATGCTCGCGGCCAAAATCCGCGCCGAGGCCAAGCTGGTCGCCCCGGCGAGGGCTGCGGTCGAGCGTCTTCAGAAGTTGAAATAGCCGCGAGTGGTTGGCGTTTGGGCAAAAACGAAGCTGTCGCGCACGAGCGTGACAAGCCCGCGCCCCCGGACTACCATGGCGGCCCATGTCGACCCGTCGTCTCGTTGCCGTCACCTGTACAGTCTTCGCCCTTGGACTTTCGCCCCAGGGGTGCAAAAAGAAGAGCAAGAAAACCGAGGATAAGGCCGAGCAAAAAGCCGAAGCGAAGGACGAGGGGGGCGAGCGGCCCGAGGGCAAGAGCCTCGATACCCTCGAAGGACCCGACCTTTCAGGCCCCGTGCCCCCGGAGACCTCGGCCGTGTTTTACGTCGTCGATGGCTCGAGCGCCCTGCAACCGGTGGGTTGCTTTGTCAAAGACGGCAACAAGCTGGCGGCCGGCGACGATTGCCTCAAGGTCGGGAAAGACGGCGACCCGATCTATCTCAAGTCGGCGACCTCGGCCGAGCTCGACACCCTCGGCAAGGGAAAACATCCGCTTTGCGATGTCGGAGCAACCGGATCACCCTCGGCCCTGTCGGCGCCCAAGGTCGACGCCGGGCAAAACTTTGACTTTGCGACCTGGCCCAAATCGCTGGGCAACAAGGTGCTCGAGATCTCCGCCGATACCTGGAGCGAGGATGCCCACGAGGTGTCCGACAGCGACCGTGAGGCGCTGGCTGCCGCGATCAAGGGGATCAACGCCAAGGCCACCGAAAAGGTCGAGATCCATCAGGCCGCCAAGCTCGACTTTGACGGCGACGGCAAGGATGACGAGTTTTTCTCGGCGTTCATCGTCGACCCGCGCGACACCGACAAGTTCCTGTTTAGCGGTCTGTTTGTTCGCCGCGGGTCGGCCCCCGACAAGCTCGCCTTGGTCGAAAAGGACAAGACCAAGCAGGAGACCTTTACCCTGCGGGCCGCGCCCGACCTCAATGGCGATGGCGTCCACGAGCTGTGGGTGAACGCCGCGTTCAACGAGGGTGGCGGCGACCGGATGTATCGCGTCGACGGCGATGGGTTTAAAGCCCTGGGTAAGTGGACCTGCGGGATGTAGGTCGGTATCGTCGAGCATCGGGCAAAGCAGTTGCGTGTACATCATTTGCGCGCCGGATTTGTGTGCGCATACATGAGCAACACGTGCAGACTTTGCGGATAGGCCAGCGCTGTCCGAGCCGAGCAAATGTTACCGTGATGTCCCATTTGCCAGGTACAATCCGGCAATGAACAAGTGGAGTCTCAACTCGTGGGAATCCCGGCCCCAGGCCCAGGCGATCGACTACCCCGACAGCGAGGCGCTGACCGGAGTCGTTTCCCGCCTGCGGACGCTGCCCCCGTTGGTGACCTCGTGGGAGATTGAGCGGCTCAAACAGCAGATCGCCGACGCCCAGCGTGGCAACCGGTTTTTGTTGCAGGGCGGCGACTGTGCTGAAACCCTGGATGATTGCGTACCGACGATCATCGCCAACAAACTCAAGATCCTGCTGCAGATGTCCCTGGTGTTGATTCAGGGCGGCAAACGTCCGGTGATTCGCGTCGGTCGTCTCGCCGGTCAATATGCCAAACCCCGCTCCAAACCGGTCGAGGAGCGCGACGGTCAGACCCTGCCGAATTACTTTGGTGACCTGGTCAATCAGGCAGAATTTGCCCCGAACGCCCGGCGGATCGATCCCCATCGGTTGCTCGATGCGTACAGCCACGCAGCCATGACACTCAACTTTATCCGCTCGCTGTCCGGCGGTGGATTTGCCGACCTCCACCATCCCGAGTACTGGGACCTTTCGTTTTTGTCGCGGGTCGAGCTGCCGCTCGAGTTGCGTGCCCAGTACAGCGAGTACACCCGCCAGCTCAGTGAGGCCCTGCGGTTTATGGAGGCGCTAGGGGAGGGCTCGCTCGATGAGCTGACCCGGATTGAGTTTTTCACCTCACACGAGGGCCTCAACCTCCACTACGAAGCTGCGCAAACCCGCAGGGTGCCACGGCGGGAGGGGTACTACGACCTCACCACCCATATGCCGTGGATCGGCGAGCGCACCCGGGCACTCGACGGCGCCCACATTGAGTTTTTCCGGGGCATTCGCAACGCCGTCGGGCTCAAGATCGGACCGACCGCCGACCCCGATGAGATTGTTGAAGTTGCACGTGCACTCAATCCGCAAGACGAACCCGGTAAACTCGTGCTGATTACCCGTCTAGGTGCGGAGACGGTCCACCAGGTGCTGCCAAACTTGATCGACAAGGTCCGCCGGGCCGGGCGTACGGTGCTGTGGATTTGCGACCCGATGCATGGCAATACAAAGAAACTCAAAAGTGGCGTCAAAACCCGCGACTTTGAGGACATCCTGCTGGAGATTGAGCGTTCGTTCGATCTACACGAGGGCTGTGGCTCGCATCTCGGGGGTGTGCACTTTGAGTTGACCGGCGAGGATGTGACTGAATGTACAGGCGGGGGCGTGCGCGAGGTCGACCTCGACTCCAACTATGCCACCGCGTGCGACCCCCGGCTCAACTACCGGCAGGCCCTCGAGATGGCATTTGCAATTGCCCGCCGGATGCAGGCCCGTCGCCGGCGTCGTCGATAAAATCCGCTAGTTCGGGACGACCCCGACAAACAGACGGACGGCCCCGAGGCTGAGCCGCTCGCAGCGAGTTTGCTGCAAGCCGGCCTCGGCCATCATCGTCGATAAAATCCGCTAGTTCGGGACGACCCCGACAAACAGATGGACGGCCCCGAGGCTGAGCCGCTCGCAGCGAGTTTGCTGCAAGCCGGCCTCGGCCATCATCTCGACAAACTCCGCCGGCGGGGGAAATGCCGCGATCGAGCGTTGGAGGTAGCGGTACTCACGTTGCCCCGACAGCAGGGCCCCGAGCCGTGGCACAAGATGGTGTACATGCATGCGAGCCAGGGGAGCGAGCAGGCCGGTGCGGGGCTCGGTGAGTTCGAGAACAACGATGCGGCTCCCCGGTTTGCACACACGCACCATCTCGCGCAGGGCCAACGGGCGGTCCGGGATATTGCGGATACCAAAGCTCACGACCGCACCGTCGAATGTGTTGTCGGCAAACTCCAGGGCACAGGCATCGCCGACGATCGTCGAGATTTGTGTATCGACACCTTGTTCGCCGGCCTTACGCTCCCCGTAGGCGAGCATTTGCGGCGAGGGGTCGAGGGCCGTGACTGCGGCATTGTGGACCCGGGCGACGACCTCGAGTGAGACGTCGAGGGTACCGGCGGCGACATCGAGGATGTTGGCCCCGGCCGGTGCTTGTAGGGCATCGACCGCACGCCGGCGCCAACGACTGTCGAGTCCGAGGCTCATCAGCCGATTGAGGAGGTCGTAGCGCGGTGCGATGGCATCAAACATCGCCCCACTACCGGGGCGGACCTGGGTCGAAACATCGGCATCTGGGTTGGACATCACAAATCTCCTATCGGTGGCAGCGGCGGGTCGGTTACCGCACCCGCGAGACAATCGTGTCAATCAGAGCAGTGAGGGCATCGCGGGCCTTACCTGCCGGCAGTGTGTGGAGCTCACGATGGGCCGTGGCCGCCAGTTCAAAGGCAAATGCAGCGGTCGACTCATCGGCACGACAGGCGAGTACTTCGCGGCGCAGGCGAGCCTGTGCTTGTACAAGTAAACCGGGGTGATCGAGCAGTTCGCGGTGCAGTGACGGCCGGCGCTCGAGGGTGGTGAGCAAGGGCCAGGTCAGCTTGCCCTCGTGCAGGTCGACCCACACCGGCTTGCCCGTGAGTTGCGGTTGGCCGCGGACGTCGAGCAGGTCATCGACGACTTGAAAGGCGGTGCCAATGTGCAGGCCAACCCGGCCGAGGGTGGCAATCGTGGTGCTGTCGAGCCCGGCACAGGTGGCACCGGCTTCGAGGCTCCAGCGAAACAGCGAGGCCGTTTTGCCGTGGACGACCTCGAGGTAGGTTTTGCGGGCGACGCTGAGGTCCTCGGGGATAAGGTTGCGACGCGCCAGTTGCAGGGCCTCGGCCCGCACCATTTCGTCGATGACCTCGAGGACATCTTGGAGCAGGGTCAGGTGCCCGCAGCGGGCAATCCGTTGCAGTGCTTGGACGAGGAGGTGGTCGCCGGCCAAAATACTTACCGGGTTGCCAAACTCCACACGGGCCGTGGGAGCACCGCGGCGAACCTCTCCCTGGTCGAGGACATCGTCGTGCAACAGCGTGGCCGCGTGGATCAGCTCGCTGGCCACCGCCAGATCGCGGGTGATCCCATCGAGCCCGCGGTTGCCTAGGCGCGCACCCAGCAGGACACAAAGCGGACGAATGCGTTTGCCAGGGACACGCAACAGGTGTCCGGCCGCACGGCGTTCCTGGCCGCGAGGGTCGGGTTGTGAGAGGCTTTCAACCAGCTCACCAATCGCCCCATCTAAGGCGCGCAGGTCATCCCCGAGCCATGCCTCGATCTCGTGTAGGCGAGAGCTCAGCGGGGTGAGGCCATGTTGTTGGCCAACCTGGCGAAGGGGTGCGAGGACGGGATTGGGATGTGTTCCTTCCATCGTTTATCGGCCTCCTAGGGGGGCGTGCGGAGGTTGGGCCGCGGTGAGCAGTTGCAGGAGCGCGGCCCTGGGTAACTTGTCGGTGGTTGTCCGCGGCAGGCCGTGACACCAGGCGAGTTGGCGAGGGCGCTCGTGTGGAGCGAGCTGTCCACGAAACCAGGTTTCGAATTCAGTGGGATCGGGCGGGGTGCGGTTGCCGTCGGGCCTACAGGTCGCAACCAGCACGGCGGCCACGCGCTGTCCCCAGGTTGGGTCGGGCACGCCAAAAACCGAGACGTCCTCAACCTGCGGGTGGTCACGCAGGGTCTGCTCGACCCGCACAGGGTCGACATTTTCGCCGCCTGAGATGATCACCCGATCCCGGCGACCATGTACATGCACGTTTTCCATGGCATCGAGATGCCCGCAGTCGGCGGTCGGTAATGTGCCGCCGACGACCGGCCCGGTCACAACCAGCTGCCCGCCCGTTGTGTGCGGCTGATGGACCTTGGCAAACGCCAGCGGTGGGCCGACCTCGCCGGGTTGGGTTGGTGGCTTGCCAACAAACGATGTTGCAACTTGCGACGCGGTTTCGGTCATACCCCATGTATAGGCAACCGGAACCCCAAGCTTTGTACAGCGGCTGCGCAGCTCGTCGCTACAGGCAGCTCCGCCCAGCAAAACAGTGCGCAGGCTGGCAGGAAAGGGTCGCTGGCTACGGGCATCGAGCAGGCGCGCGAGCATGGTTGGAACCAGCGAGATCTGACTGACTTCACCACTGTCGATCCGGCGATTGACAAGCTCCGCATCGAATCTCGGGTGAACTTCGGCACAGGTCGCAAGCCAGGCGGTTCGCAGCAGGATCGAAAGCCCTCCGATGTGGTGAAGTGGCAGGCAACACAGCCATCGGTCGGCGAGCTGGTGGCCCAGGCGAATCGTCGAACCCATGGCCGAAAACAACAGCTGACCGCTAGTGAGTGGGATGGTTTTGGCAACCCCGGTCGAACCCGAAGTCGTCATCCACAGGCGGACCTCACCCAGCGGCCACATTGGCTCGGGCAAAGGCAGGTTCGCGGCGGTAAGGTCCAGTGCATGGACCCGCGCAGGAAGCTCAGCTCCTGTCGAAACCGCAAACGCAATGCTGCTATCGATCGCCTGGCCGGGACCGACAGGGCAGGCAATGCCACCGGCCCAGCCGATGGCGTGGAGGGCAATCACCCAGTCCGAGCAGGCGGGCCCGCACAGCGCGACGGGTGTGCCCGGCTGCAATCCTTGCAGACGCAACGAGTTGGCAACTCGAGCGACGTGCTCGGCAAGCTCGCGCGCACGCCAGTTGCGTTGCGGGGTGATGAGCACCGGATGCTCCGGGCGCGCGCGGGCAGTGGCCGCCAGTGGGTGAAAAACCTCAGTCATGGGACCTCCCCAAGGCCGAGGCCCGGTGTTTGTGGGACCAGGAGTGTGCCGCGACTCGTGGTTGCCAGGGCCGGGGCGATGTCGGTTGTCCATGGGCTCGTCAGCCCGTGGATGCGGTTGTTGGCGACGTTTGCAGCCAGGCAAACCGCCGCCCGTTGGCCGATCGCCGAGGTCCAGGCAAACGAGATGCAGGTTTGTCGGCCAGCTGCCCGTGCCGTTGCGTGTACATCGAGTGTCGCAAGCAGGCCGCCAATGGCCGACGGTTTGAGGACCCAAACGTCGCCCAGCCCCAAGGTTTCGGCCATGAGGCGTCGCTCGGGACAGGCAAGTGTTTCATCGAGGGCGAGTTTGACCGGGCTGTTGGCCTGAAGCTTTGCCATGCCCTCGAGGTCGTTGGCGGGAAGCGGTTGTTCGATCCACGCAAGCCCGTGTACCGCCAAGCGTTGGCACATATCGGCCGCGAGTGAGTGGGTCCATCCACCGTTGACATCGACCCGAAGCTGGGTGCGTGGACAGGCTTTACGAATCGCCCCAACCCGGTCGAGGTCGTCGCCAGGGTCAGCTACACCCAGTTTGAGCTTAAGGCACGTAAACCCAGCTCGGACCGCTGCAATAGCTTGCTCGACGGTGTCGATAACTGTTGCCGTCGAGACCTCGCGTGCCGGGGCAGGTCCCAGCATGTGGGCCAGCGGAAGGTTTTTTGCCTGTGCAAGTAAATCGAGGAGGGCGGTTGTCAAGCCGTGGCGAATCGGGGCGGCGAGCGTGGAGAGTTGGCGATCGAAGTCCGGGAGTTGTCCCAGGCTCAAGGCCGGCGGGATTCGCCGGGCGAGCTCATCGAGCTGCGGGGCAAGTGTTTGCGCATCCGCACCAAAACCGGGCCACGGGGCGATGTCTCCAAGGCCAATCAACCCTTGGGTACCCGAGATGCGGACCATCCATCCACTTCGGGTTTGGGTTGAAACCTGCGAAGTTTGTAGGGCCTGAGACCGCGCCAGGGTATACGGCTCAACGCTGATACCGGTGATTTCGACATTCGCCGCCGGGTCGGGCCATTTTTGTGCATGTGCACTCATAATGCCGCCCCCACACTGAGTAACAGGCCAAACAACAGTTCGAGCTGGGCCGTGCGCGCGAGCTCGCCGTTGAGCTCGCGGCCGTCGAGCGACCACACTGCGGCGATCCGCTTACCCGCGAGCGGAAGGCTCAAAAGTGGGAGTAGCCACCCGGCATCGACCTTGCCCACGAGCCATAAGCCAGCGATGGCGAGGTAGGCAAACGCGATCAGAAACGTGTATTCGAGGCGAGTTGCCCGGGCACCGAGTACCACGGCCAGGGTGCGCTTGCCCGAGGCCTTGTCGGTGTGGCGGTCGCGGAGGTTGTTGACGACCAAAATCGCCGAGGCCAGGCTCCCGATGGTGGCAGCCGCCCACAGGGCCGGGGCTGTCAGCACACCGGTGTGCAAAAAAAACGTCCCGCCGGTGGCGACCAGGCCAAAAAATGTAAATACAAGAAGCTCACCGAGGCCGCGATAGCCGAGGGGCGCGGGACCACCGGTGTAGCCGAGCGCGGCGAGGATCGACAACACCCCAGCCACGAAGATGGGCAGCCCGCCGACGGCGACGAGCACCATGCCCAAACACCCGGCGAGCGCGAGTGTGGCGTAGGCGGCATTGCGGATGGTTGTGGGGGCAATCCACCCCTCGGCAGTCGCCCGTTGGGGACCGAGGCGATTGCCGTCGTCGGCCCCACTCATGGCATCTGCAAAGTCGTTGTGGAGGTTCACACCCACTTGTAGCAGCAACGAAACCCCAACGCAGACGAGTGTGAGAACCGGCTGGTGGGTGCCGTATTCAATCGCTAGGGCAGTGCCGACAGCAACGGGCACAACACCTGCCACCAATGTACGCGGGCGCAGGGCGGCAAGCCAGGCGGTGCGGGCGGATGGTGGCGCTGGTGATGTGGGTGTCATGGCGTTTGCAGATACAAGTGATGGGCGTGCGGTGGTGCGGAAACTATGGCAAGTCGGCCTGTGGACCGGGGGCGGTAAGGGTCGTGGCCAGCTCCCCAAGCAGTTGTCTTCGCGTATTTTCACTGGCAGCGCCGTCGACCTCCACTTCGATGACACACAGCCCGTTCGTACCTGGAGATGTTGTGTCTACAAGGGAGTCGACGAGTTCGCGGTGGTTGCGAACATGCCGGTAGGTGATGTGTGCGGCTTGGCAAAACCCTGAGAGCACACTTTGGCGCGGGGTCAAAAAGAACTTCTCAAAGGCCACAGGGTGGGAGGAAATCGGCAATTGCCGGAAGATGCCGCCTCCGCCGTTTTGGATGACAACCACCGTGAGGTCGGTTGGGAGCTCACCCGTGGCGTTGAGCAGTGTACCGAGGTCATGGCGCAGGGTGAGGTCGCCACAGACCAACACGCCGCGGGCCTTGGCTGCTTGCATCTCACCGAGGGCGGTTGCCACGTTGCCATCGATGCCATTGACCCCACGGCTGCCGAGGACCCGCAGGCCGTTGGCCTGAGCTTGGGCAAAACTGCCGAGGTCGCGCACGGCGTTGCTGTTGCCGATATGCACGGGGGTGCCCGGTGCCAGTGTCTGGGCGATGGTGCGCGAAATGCTGCCCTCCCACCACAGGCTGTCGCGCGCCTGCACAACCCGGGCTGTCTGTTGGTCGCGTGCGCGAAATACATTGAGATAGTCCCGGCTGGCTGATTGGCTGGGCGGGAGTTGGCGACACAGTTGCCGACAAAGTTCGACGGGCTCGGCCGAAATAAGTGTGTCTACACCTTTTGTCGGGTCGAGCCACTGGGCAGCCGGATCGACCAACAGGGTACGGCCACGGGCGTGGGCTTCGAGCCATTGCCCAACGAACTTTGAGGTCGGCATGGCGCCAAAGCGCAGCACAAGTTCAGGGGCGAGCTCCTGCTGTACCTGGGGTGTTCGTAAAAACAAATCTGCGTAGGCGATTTGTGGGGCGGGTGTCGACCCCACACAACCCATGAGGGGCTCGCCGACGAGGGGCCAGCCGAGCTGCGTGGCGAGTTTTGCAATCGCCCGCGCGAGTGCGGGGTTGTCTGCCCCGAGCTGTGGGCCACAGACAATCGCCCCACGGGTGACGCCACCCAGGCTAGTGGCGAGGGTGCTGACAAGCTTGGGTTCGAGTACTCCCGTGTGTGGGCTTGACGGCAATGGTTCTGGCCGCGCTGTGGGGGTGTAGGGCGACCGGGGCTTGTGGCTCCACAGCGGCTTTGCAAACCTGAGGTTGAGGTGGACCGGCCCCGGGTGCACAGAAGTTGCTTGTGCAAAAAGTTTGTGGCTGTGGGCCAGCCACTGGTCGGGGTTGGTGCTGGCCGTGGGGGCTTCGAGCTGACAAAACCCGCGGGTTTGGCCGGCAAACAGCTGTGCCTGGGCCATGGTTTGGGGCGCGCCGCAGTTGTGCAGACGCGCCGGCCGATCGGCCGTGATCGCAATTAACGGGAGCCGGCTGTGGTTGGCTTCGGCGATGGCCGCTGCGTAGTGTGCCCCCGCCGAGCCAGATGTGCATACAAGTACAACCGGTTTGGTGCCGGTACGTGCAAGCCCGAGGGCATAAAACCCGGCGGTTCGCTCATCCAAAACAACAGTAACGTCGATCGCGGAATTTGCCTGGAGGGCCAGGAGGACAGGCGTGTTGCGTGAGCCCGGGGAAACAACCGCGTGTTCGACCCCAGCAAGGCACATGGCATACACCACTGCCTCTGCGGCTGCCGCGTTTGCCTGGGCGATGCGTGGGTCGGGCTGATGACGAGCTTCGCCAGTTTTTGTGTATACACAATTGTACTGCGAGAGAGCGCGTGTCAGGGCAGACGCCGAGTCGTTGTTGACCGGCGGCTGCGCTCGTGGCTGCACGCGAGGGGTGCTCATCCCAGTAACTCCGTGGTCGTCGCGGGCACAAGTGCATCGGCGACAGAGCCGAGTTTGTGTTGGGTTTCACGCCACTCGGCATCGGGGTCGGACGCGGCGACGATTCCGGCTCCGGCATAGGCTGTCGCCCGATTGCCCTGGAGAAGGGCCGAGCGGATCGCGACAAAGAACTGCCCGCTGCCGTCTGCATCGACCCAGCCGATTGGCGCCGCGTAGGGGCCGCGGTCGAGGGGTTCGTGGGCTGCGAGGTAGTCGGTGGCCTCGCGGCTAGGCCATCCGCCGACCGCGGGCGAAGGATGCAGACGACGCACCCAGTCGATCACCCCGCCGGGATTGGGTTGGTGGCCGACGAGGTGCGCCTGCAGGTGCATGACCCGCGGTAGCCGCAGCACGGCGGTGGGTGAAATATGGATGGATGTACATGTTTCACCGAGGCGGCGCGCAAGCATATCGACCACGAGTTGATGCTCGTGTCGATCCTTGGGCGACTGCAGTAGCCGTTGGGCTTGCGCGTCGTCGTCGGCTGGCGAAGCGCCACGCGGAAGCGTTCCGGCGATTGCGCGAGTTGCTACCCGGTGACGATCGACCTCTACCAACGGTTCGGGGGTTGCCCCGACAAAGGCGAGCCGGTCGGCCGTGTGCGGTAGCGACATCGCAAACGTAACGGCGCGGGGATGGTTGCTCCGAAGTCGGCGGGCCGTGGCTGCCGGGTCAAACCCGCCGGGTGCGAGGTGACCGACCGAGCGCGCCAAAACAACCTTGTCGAGATTTCCACGAACAATCGCTTGGCGAGCATCTTGAACCCGGCGACACCAACTTTGGTACGACTCGTCGAGCACTGGCGAGTCGTGAAGCCGGTCCTGCGTTGGCTGCAAAGACGGTCGCCCGAGTCTTTCGAGGATTTTCCGGTAGTTGCTTCGAAGCTCCTGAATTTGCTCGTAGAGCTGGGATTTGGAGCGAACGACCCGGTGAAAGCAAATCCGTGTGCGGCCAGACTCGTCACGGGAGATGACAAGTTGGGGGACGTAGAGGCCGTGGGGGACAGCCGACTGGGGGGAAAATGGAAATCCGCCGACGAGTAGTGGACCGGATTCGTCCCCAAACGCTTGTTCTTGAATCCTTGAACAAAAGCTTTGGGCGCGCTCAAAACCTTCCGGGCCTGTGGTTGGGCATTGCCACAGGGAGCCGAGTGCGATCCATCCCGGTCCAGTCGCACCGCGTTGCCAGGCAAAAAACGAGCTGCCATGCTGGTGAGCAATGTCGATAAAGTCGAAAGGATCGGCAGTATCGAGCTCAAACGCAATTCTTGCCAGCGTGGCCGGAGGCGCTTGGCGCGGACGTGGATCGAGTGCTCCGGCGGTGACCTCCGAACCGGTAACGGCGGCCGTAAGCGGCGATGCTGGCCAGCGCTCAATCTGTTGTTCAAGCATTTGTGAACAAATATGTTGGAAGTCATTGAGGTGTGCAAGTAGGCCATTCTTTTATTTTCTGTGAGAAATAATTTGTTCACATGTTCGTGAACAAAGGCCTTGGGCCACGAGTGATCCGCGCGTAAGGGTGCTATCGTGTGGCTCCGTATGAATGCCAAGGCCACAGCCCCAGGCTCGCCGGACCACCTTGAACGCAGGATCCTGCTCGTCTGCAACGCGATCGGCGAGTTCATCGCCTACTGGGGTTTCAAGTCGATCCACGGTCGGATCTGGTCACTGCTCGCGCTGCGCAAGCAACCGCAGACCCAGGTCGGACTTTCGCAGGCCCTCGGGGTGAGTCGATCGCTGGTGAGCGGCAGCATTGCCGAGTTGCAAAGGTTCGGCCTTGTGCGGCCGGTATCGGCCCATCGCAACGCTCCGTTTGAGGCGGTCGTCGATGTCTGGCCAACGATTGCCGACATCTTGCGCACGCGCGAGTGGATGCTTGTCGAGTCCGTGCGACTGGCCCTCGAAGCTGCGATCGAGGAGGTCGAGGCGAGCGCACCACAGGAGCGGGAGCTCTACGACCTAGAGCGCCTGCGGCTGTTGTTGGCCATGACCCAGTCGGCCCAAAGCGTGCTCAAACTGTTGCTGCGGATCCGCAATCCTCCGTCGATCGACAGTATGCGACTGTGGCTCGGCAAGCTCAACGGCTTGATCGGGCGACTGCGGACGCCGTGGTAACGGCGCGATGCCTCACCCCATTTACATGTGTGTACAACGAGATTTAGGCGGTAACCGGCAAGCACGTGTCCCGGAGGTCAGGCGGGCAGTAGCCCCCACGACGCAGGGTGAGGACTTCAAAACCCGCTTCGGTGACCAAGATCGTGTGTTCGGCCTGGGCACTCCACTTGCGGTCGCGGGTGAGTGCGGTCCAGCCATCGTCGAGGATTTCGCAGTGCTCGGTCCCGATGTTGATCATCGGCTCGATGGTGAAGGTCATGCCCGGCTTCATGCGCCTGCCGGTGCCCTTGCGCCCAACGTGGGACACCTGCGGCGCCATATGAAACTCGCGCCCGATACCGTGGCCGCAGAACATCTCGACCACCCCGTAGCCGTGGCGGTTGTGGGCAAACTCGTAGATCACCGCGCCAATGTCCCCCAAGCGCTTGTTCGGCCCGACTTCGCGGATGCCTAGCCACAGGCTTTCACGCGTGACATCGATCAGCTTTTGCGCGTGTTTGTTGGTTTTGCCGCCCACGATAAACATGTCCGAACAATCACCAAAGTAGCCGTCGAGGGTGGTGGTGATATCGATGTTGATGATGTCGCCCTGCTTGAGGACCTTTTTGGGGTCGGGGATGCCGTGGCACACGACTTCGTTGACCGATGTGCAGATCGACTTGGGAAACCCCTTGTAGTTGAGCGGCGAGGGGTAGGCGTTGCGCTCGACGATGTAGTCGTGGCACAGGCGGTTGAGGTCCTCGGTCGAAACCCCGGGCTGGACATGGGGTTCGATAAATTCGAGGACGGAGGCCGCGAGCCGGCAGGTCGCCCGCATCTTCTCAATTTCGTGCTTGCTCTTGATCTCAACGGCCATAAGAACCCTTTAGTGGCGGTTGGTGTGGCACCTGCAAGCCCCGAGGTCAAGGGTTGCGGCGGTTTGCCGGCGGTTTGCCAGCTGGGCACCGACACATGCGCGGGTTTTGTTGTATCTGACCGGTTTGCTCGCCAGCCGCGGCGTGAGTGAATCGGGCCTTGTCCGAGGTGCAGTTTTTGTGCGAGCCGTGGCAAGCTCTGTCGCCATGTCGGCCGCCGCCCAGCGCTTTTTAGATGCCGAAGAGGTCCTCGACCAGCTGGCGAGGCGGCAGATGCTGATTGTCAGTGGCAAGGGGGGCGTGGGTCGAACCACCATCGCCGCGCTGTTTGGCCTGGCGCTGGCCCGACGCGGTCGCAACGTGTTGGTCGCAACCGTGGGTTTAGACGATCGCCTCGCCTGGATGCTCGGGCAGGACAAGCTCGCCGAGGAGCCAACCCCTGTGGTTCGCGGACTGTCGATCCAACGCGTGGTCACGCACGTGTGTGTGCGCGAGTACGGGGCGATGATGATCAAGAGCCAACGCATCGCCAAGGCTGTGTTTGACAACAAGCTGATGCGTCGGCTGCTCAACGCCGTCCCCGGGCTCGACGACTACGCCGTGCTGGGCAAGTTGTGGCACGAGGCCTGTCGCGCCCGCAGCTACGACACCGTGATCTTCGACGGCCCGGCAACCGGGCACCTGCGATACACGCTCGGCGTGCCGCGGGCCATTTTGCGAGCAGTACCGGTGGGGCAGCTCACAAATGAAGCCAAGGCCATGCGAGATGCCCTCGAAGATCCGCAAAAAGTACAGGCCGTGCTCGTGGGGTTGCCGGCGAGGTGGCCCCTCACCGAAATGGCTGAACTCGCAACTTCGCTGCGGGAAGAGCTCAACATCTCGATCGGCACGACCATCGTCAACGGGGTTTGGCCGGGGGACATCCCGCAGATCCCCGAGCCCAGTGCGAGCGAGGACCCCGACGGTGCGATCGCAAAGATGTTGCAGGCGACCAACACCATCGCCGCCCAGGGTGGCCGCCACCGGGCCAACGTTGAGCAACTCTTGCGTGAGTTGCCCAAACAAAATCCGCCGCCGGCCATGGTTTTGCCATGGGCATTTGAAGGGCTGACTTCGCTGCCGCAGATGCAAGCCGCGCTCGACCGTTTTGACCTGGTTGGGCAGTAGCAGGCGCCGGGTAGGCGACCCGTGAGCAGCTAGCCCGTGGTGGGAGGGTTTTGCCCCCAGCGTGCGAGGTAGGCAGCGCGGTAGGCCTGTGGCGTATTGCAGGTTGCCAGCACACCGGGGTCGGGCAGTTGCGAGGCGGGGACCTCGAGGGCGCCGAGTTGTTGAAACAGGCGAACCGGGCGACGCACACCCTGGTCGAGAAGTTTGGTTGTAACAGCAAGCGCTTTGTCAACCACCACCGCGCTCGCAAGTGGATGGGCGTAGTGTGGGGGGGCGTCGTCGACCGGGATCACAGCATCAACGCCCTGGGTGCGCAGGCAACCAACGACAAACTCGACATGTGTCGACTGCATCGCAACCCCGTCGCAAGCCCCCAAAAACGCAACTTCGACCTGCCTATGTGCGAGGGCCTGCAAGCCTGTGTGCAGCCCGACGAGCGGGCCCATGCCGAGGCGCTCGGGCGGGTCGTCAACCCGGGTTGCCCGCGGCAGGTCCGGCAGCGGCTGACCCGGTGCTCCGACAACAACAATGTGTGTACAACTTAAATGAACGAGCTCCACGAGGTGGGTGAGCAGCGGTTTGCCACCCCAATCGAGCCAGGCCTTGGGCTGTCCCATTCGCGAGGAGCGCCCGCCGGCGAGCAGCACCGCACCGGTCGTGGGCTTGTTGGCAGTTGTCATGAAAGAACGCCTTTGTCGGGGGTAAAGCCCGCCTGTGTGAGCCCCTCGACCACTTCGGGGGCCGTGAGAGCTTGTAAAAATTGTTGGACGGCCGCGCGAGAAAACCGAGCTTGGGGAATCACAAAGTCGTAGGACTCGCTGCGGATCGGCACAAACCCAAGCCCGGCCTGCTCGGCAACCGTGGCGATCGCAATCCCCCAATCGGCCCGGCCCTGGGCCACGCAGGTTGCCACGCCGGAGTGGGAACGGGCTTCGTGGTGGTAGCCGCGGGGTCGTTTGGGGGCGAGTGGGGCAAGCAACTCATCGACCAATACCCGTGTGCCGCTGCCGCGATTGCGATTGACCATCACCACATCGTCGGCCAGCAAATTGTCTGTCACCCAACCTGTCGGCTCGCCCATAGGCGCGGAAAACCGCGGATCGTCGCGGCGAAACAGCAGCCCTTGCATACGCTGGTAGCCGCGGATGAGTCGACAGTTGTCGGGCACGAAGGTTCGGTTGTAGGTACATGTTTGACGGTCGTAGAGGTGTATCGGTGCGACGTCACAAAGTTCACTGGCAGCGTTGCGCAAGCCGCCCTGGCTGCCCAGGGCCACGAGTTGGATGCGCAGCCCTTGGGCGTGCAAGTACTCGGCGATCAGCTCGAGCCCGGTGCAGTGACTGCCGGCAATGACGAGGTCTGCGGGATGGGTCGCAGCCCCCATTGGGACGACCTCGACCGCCTCGGAGGCCTCGATGCGCTCTTGTTGCTGGGGGACCGCGACAAATCCATCGGCCCGGCAAAACGCCGAGATCGAGCCCGAGCCCTTGGAAATTGCCTGGGCTACCGGGCGCTCCCCGGAGGTCGGCTGCATCAACTGGACGAGCATATATTGTCGACGGCCGCGCACACTCGAGACGCCAGCGGCCAGGTCTGCCGAGATACTTGTCTGTGCACTGTTTTTGCGAGGACGACCTCCGAGTTGGCGCAGCAGCGGGGCACAAAACTCGTGGAACGTAAACAGCGCGGATGTGGGAAACCCCGGGAGGACGACGATTGGGACGATACGCTCAGCTGTACGTGTGGCCGCCAAACACACGGGCTTGCCGGGTTTGAGGGCCACGCCGTGGACGATGATGGGACCTATGTCGGCGGTCGGCCCCGGAAGTTCGGCAACCGCCCGGTAGCTGCGATCGCCCGCGCCCTTGCTTGTCCCGCCAGATAGCAGCACGAGGTCACAGCTGGCGATCGCCGCCTGCAAGGTGTTGGCCAGGGCCGCGTCGCGGTCGGGGGCAATACCCAGGCGGACAACCTCACAACCGAGCTCCTCGCAGGCGTCGGCGAGCACGGTCTGGTTGCAGTCGTGGACATGGGCAAGTGGCAGGGGCTTGCCCGGTGCCACCAACTCGTCACCGGTCGACAGCACGCCGACCCGGGGGCGGCGATAGACCAGTGTTTGGCCCAGGCCGATCGCTGCAAGTACACCGGTTTCGCGCGAGCTCAACAGGCTGCCGCGGCGCAGGACGACTTCGCCGCGGGTAATGTCGGAGCCGGCAAATGAGATCATGGCCCCGGGGACAGCTGGCCGGCGGACGATCAGGGTGTCGCGGGTTTCGAGGTCGCAGTCCTCGAGCATCAACACCGCGTCGGCGCCACGTGGCACCATCCCGCCGGTTGCGATCGTCACCGCAAGCCCGGGGACAACCTCGGTTTGCGGGGCGACACCGGTGGCGATCACCTCGCCTGCAAGCCGCAGGCGCACCGGTTGTCCCTCGCTTGCGCCGTAGGTATCGCGGGCACACACGGCGTAGCCATCGACATTGCTGCGGTCGAACCCCGGGACGTCACCGGGTGCTGCGACGGAGCGGGCGAGTACGCGGCCACGCAGGTTGGCGAGTTCGACGATTTCGGTGCGCGGGGAGACAGGTCCCAACGCGGCTCGCCAGCGGCTGTGCGCAAGCTCGGGGTCGATAACCTGTAAAAATTGGCTTTGGTTGTGCCCCCCGGTCATGGGCCCGTCTCCGTGGGGTCATCAAATAGATGTACATTCACCCACGTTTCAGGGGCCAGCCCTTCGAGGTCGCGCTCAACCACGACGACCCCGGCAGCTCGCACGGCCGACGACAAATTACTCGCCCCCGAGGTGGCAATGGGGACGACCTGGTCGCGGCCCTCGTGTTCGGCAATCCCCACCCGGACAAAGTCGACGCGGCCGATTTTCGACACGATCTTGCGGGCGAGTTGTAACCGCCGCTGCGGATGGGGCCACCGCCACGGTTGCGGATGACCTTCGAGCCGTCGCACCAGTGGCCCCACAAAAAACTCGTAGGCGCACAGGCACGAAACCGGATTGCCGGGGAGCAACAGGACAAATCGACCGTCGTGGAGTTGGCCGAGGCCGGTCGGGCTGGCCGGGCGCATCGCTACACCATGTATCAGCAACTTTCCCCGGGTCGCCAGGACCGTTGGCATCAGGTCCTCGAGCCCGACGCTGGTGGCTCCCGAGACCAGTAGGATGTCGGCTTGGCCGCTGATCAGTTGGTCGAGGCCGCGGGTCAGCGACTGCTCGCCGTCGGCGACCCGTATAGGTGGCAGCCATCGGCCACGGTCGCGGGCCACGAGACCGGCGAGCAGGACCGAGTTGCTGTCGACGATTTGGTGGGGCCCCGGGCGGTTGCCGGGCGCGACCAGCTCGGAGCCGGTCACCAACATTTGCACGCGAGGTCGACGGACAACCGGAACGTCGGCGATCGACAGTGAGGCCAATACCCCGGCATCCTGGGGTCGCAACCTCCGCGGCGGTCGGAGGATTGTTTCGCCCTGGGCAACATCCTCGCCGACCTGGCCCATGTGCTTTTGCGGTGCGACCGAACCGACAAGCTCGACCTGGTTTGGCTGCTCGAGGCGCTGACCCGCCGGCAACTGGGTGAGCTCTGCCTGGATCACCGCGTCGGCCCCTTCTGGTACCGGCGCACCGGTGGTGATGCGAACCGCCTGCTGGTGACCGACCGAGCCGGCAAACGGCCGCCCCGGCAGACTCGTGCCGAGTACTTGTAGGAGCAACGGATTTTGCTCGCTGGCGCCAAAGCTATCTTCACCCCGAATCGCGTAGCCATCGACGGCCGCGCGGACAAATCCGGGGACGTTGATCGGGGCGACAACCTCTTCGGTGAGGTTGCGGCCGGCACACTCGCTCACCGCGACCAGCTCGCTTGCGAGGGGGGAGGCAGTGTCCAGGATGTCGATCACGTCGGTGACTTCGCTACGTGAACGAAAGCCCCGCATACGGATGCTGTGGCCCATGTGGTCGCTTCCTAGTTCGCAGGTTTTGCGGTTGAGGCCTGGGCTGCCAGCTCGGGAAAATGCTTAAACAGCGAGAGTACCGGGGTCAAAACAACCTGTCCCAAGCCACATATGCTGGTTTGGGCCATGGTTTGCTCGAGGTCCTTGAGCAGAGGCAGGTGCTGGCTACCCTTTTGGTGTACCTCATTGAGTAGGGTGACGGACTTTTCGGAGCCGACCCGGCACGGCACACATTTTCCACAGGATTCGTTGCGAAAAAACTTGGTCAGGCTGATGCCAAGGGCCAGGAGGTCGCGACCTTCGCCAACGGCGACAAACCCCCCTGAGCCCAGGGTTGAGCCGGCTTCTCGCATTTTGTCGAAGTCGAGGGGGGTGTTGGCGGCCGCGCCCGGTAAAAACGATGCAGATGCACCTCCAGGTAAAAACGCCACCAGCTCGCCACCCCCGGCCATGCCGCCCGCCCTGGCGATCAGGTCCTTGACCCGCGTGCCCATCGGGACTTCGTAGACGCCCGGAACTTCGACATCGCCACTCACAGACATGAACTTGAGGCCATGACAACCGTTGACCCCCTGGGCCTGCCACCAGTCGGCCCCGCGCGCACAGATCACGGTGGCCATGGCCAGGGTCTCGACGTTGTTGATGACCGTGGGCTTGCCGTCGAGGCCCTCAATGCCCGGGTACGGCGGTTTGTTGCGGGGCTCGCCGCGGCGATCTTCGAGGGCTTCGAGCAGGGCTGTCTCTTCGCCCATAATGTAGCCGCCGGGGGAGACAAAGATCTCGAGCGTGATACCGAGTTTGGCGGCGACCTGCTCGGCCCGCTGCTGCTCGGCAGCGAGGCGTTGACGCTCGGGCTCATACTCGTGGCGGATGTACACGATGCAGTGGCTCGCCCCGACCACATGGGCGGCGATCAACATGCCCTCCCACACCAGGTGCGGCAGCGTAGCCAGGATCTCCCGGTCTTTAAAGGTACCTGGCTCGCTCTCATCGGCGTTGCAAATCACGTATTTACGCTCGCCCTGGGCCTTTAGCACAAAACCCCATTTGGTCGCAGTGGGAAACCCGGCCCCGCCCATGCCACGCAGGCCGGCGCGCTTGAGATTGTCTAAAACACTTGCAGATGCATCTTGATGGGATTGCTCGGCGAGCGCCTGGATAGTGGTGTAGTGCTCCTCGCTGGTTTGATACGGGTCGCAGCGATAGCGGCCGGCGTCGGTGGCAGCAGCAGGCGCGTGGGTTTTTTTGGCCTGTAGGCCGGTGCGAATCCCGACTTCGCCCATCGTCGGTCGGTGGTCGACCAGCGCGGCCGGGGCCCGTTCGCAGCGGCCTAGACACGAGACTTCGACAACCTCGACGCGCTCGCCGGTGGCCGCTTGGTGCGAACGTGCGAGTTCGTCCGCTCGCCTGCGCAACTGCCCACAACCCTGCATATCGCAGCTGAGGTCCCGACAGATCTCAATCGTCCGGGCAGCCGGGGGCGTGCGCCGATAGTGGGGATAAAACGAGGCAAGTCCCTCGATTTTGTACAGAGGTTCCCCAAGTTTTTGGGCCAACGCGCGCAGGTCGTCGGGCCGCAACCACCCGTGTGCGTGCATCAGTTCGTTGAGATGGGTGATGATGCGGGGCGGATGATCGCGCATGCCGGGATGCTAACAGGAGCTGGCGGCTTGTCATATGGTCGCCGGTTGCAGCGCGGCCGGGTTCACCGTTGTGCTCTTGGCTTTTGTCGGGGGGAGGTCCACGTCCGAGGCATGGGCGCCGGTGCAATCGAGAGGCTCATTCCCGGGCACCCAGCGACAGGCCCAATGGCCCGCATAAATCGTGCGAACATAGTCCGGCCGAAGCCGTCTTTGGTGGGTGGCGTGTTGGCCTTCTGGCGCCACCCGTCACTGATTTTCCCCGATTGCGAGAAGTTATCCATGAACACCAAAAAGTTTATCCGCGGTCTGTTGACCGCATCCTTTGTCGTTAGCTCCCTGTCACTCGGTGCCTGTGTCATTGTCGACAACAGCGGCAGCGATTCAGACACCGAAGCTCAGACGACCGAATCCCCGACCACCGAGTCTCCGACCTCCGAAACCGGGGAAACCGGGGAGACCGGGGAAACGGGAGAAACCGAAACTGGCGGCGAGACGGAGGGCACGACCGAGGAGCCGACCACCGACGGCCCGACCACGGAAGAGCCAACCACCGATGGCCCAACAACTGAGGATCCAACCACTGAAGATCCGACGACTGAGGATCCAACGACCGAAGATCCGACAACTGAAGACCCGACGACCGAAGACCCGACAACCGAAGACCCGACGACCGAAGATCCGACGACCGAAGACCCGACCACCGGGGAACCGGGAATGGGCTTTGAAGGGAAAATCTACCCCGATATCATCGCCGTGCGTTGCGGTTGCCACGTCGGGGGTTCAGGTGGGCTGTCGATGCCTGACATGCAAACGGCCTATGACAACCTCGTGGGTGCCGCCTCGGGTGATGTCCCGGGTATGAATCGTGTCGAGCCCGGCGATCCGGAAAACAGCTACATGTTCCACAAGGTTTCTGGCACCCAGGGTGACGTTGGTGGGGCCGGTGGACAGATGCCACTTGGCGGCCCGGCACTCAGCGACGCCGACATCATGGCGATCGAAGAATGGATTTTGGACGGCGCACCACTTTGATCCGCCAATCGATCGAGATAAAAGCCCACCCACGCGGTGGGCTTTTTGTTTAACTCGTTGCAGATGCAAAGTGTCGCGCGACGTTAGCCCGCTCGTCCCGGCAGGCGCGCAGTGTGGGCTGTGGACGGCGTGGGTTTGTGGGTACGTGCGACCGGCGTATCCGCAGGTTCGTTGGTGTCCTCACGTTTTTGCGGCGTGGCCGGTTGAGCCTCGGTGGCGGGCGTGTTGTTGGCCGTGTTGTTGGAAGTAGTTGCGGCCGTCTCGTGGTCGTCACGTAGTTGCGGCGCGACCGGTTGAGTCTCGGTGGCGGGCGTGTTGTTGGGCGCAGTCGGGGTCGCCTCAGGGTCGACAACCGTTCGAGTCGGTGCTTCAACTCGGCGTGGCTGGTGGGTCGCCGATCGCGGGAGCTGTGGTGGGCGATATTGTTGCTGCTGCAACGATTGGTCGTAGGCATGGCCGGCAGCGACATGGCTGGGTGTCGGCGGGCGCAGCTGCGGAGCTTGGGCGGTCGGAGCCTCGATATACTCCCCGATCATCCGTTGCTTGGCCTCGTCGAGCATCGGGTCGAGCCGGTGTTTTGCCCCGTCGATAAGCCCCTTGGCCTCGGGGGTGTCACCGATGTGCTCGAGGTGTTCAGCGACAGTGGAGTCACCGATCCGGTAGGTAAATGTCCACCAAACGACCGCCACGAGGACAAATAGGCTGATGAGCGTGCGAACGGTGCGAAACACGATGGGTGAGGATCGCGGCCATGGGCGGATCTGGCAACTTTTCGACCGTTGTCGAGGTTGCTTGCGCGAGCACACACATGCGCGGGCGTTGACCTAAAGGTCGCAATCTCGGCCGGCCGCGACCCGGTCGGCTCGTAGCATAAAAATCCCGTATGCTCGTGCGGTGCATGGCCTGCCAGCACTCGGGGTCGCGTGGTGGTTCGCCCTGCTCGCCCCAACCGGATCGGACCGACTTCCTATGTCGCCTGAGGATGGAGGGCCTGTGCTCGAGGTTGTCGACCCCTCGGTTCAAACAGTCGTTGATGATACATCGACGCCAGAGGCCCGTGGGCCAACGACTGCTCCGGCACCTGCTGCCACCGCTCCGGTGCCGACCAGGCCGGCCAACGCCTCGCGCTTGCGTGGACGGGTGATGGTGTACGGCAGTCGCGACCCGATTGCCGACGCTCGGGTGATCGCCGATGACGGGACGGTGACCGAAGTCGACAGCGACGGCCGCTTCACGGTGTGGCTGGCCCCGGGAGATCACTCGCTGATTCTCCGGGCTCCTGGCTATGAAGACATGGTCATTCGGTCAGAAATTAAGGGGGGGCAAGACCTCGAGTATGAGTACCGGATGGGGGCTGCACTCGCGGGGAGTCGCTATCGGACCGTGGTGCGACAACAACGCGAAGTCGCGGTCTCTGCTACAACCCTGCGCGACGAGGAAATCCACGCCTTGCCCGGCAGTGCCGGCGACCCGTTTCGCGTGGTCAAGAGTTTGCCCGGGGCGGCCCAGCTAGCTGGGTTTCTCCCCTACGTGGTCGTTCGCGGGGCGGCCCCCGGCAACACCGGGTACTTCCTCGATGGGGTCCGCGTGCCGATTTTGTTTCATATCGCGGTGGGTCCTTCGGTCATCCACCCCTATATGATCGATGCCGTCGACTTTTACCCCGGGGGAGCGCCCGTGCGGCTGGGTCGGCACACTTCGGGGATGATCGAGGGACGGACGCGGGCCGGCCGACGCGACCGCGTGCGCGGACAGTTTGATATTCGCCTCACCGATGCGGGGGGGCTGGTCGAGGTGCCGATCAACCGCAAGCGCGACCGGGATTGCCAACGCCGGCGCCGGCAGGCGCGTAAGGCCGGGCAAACCAAGTCCGAACTTCCAACCTGTCCAAAGGGACCTGCCCGAGGCTCGCTCACATTGGCCGGCCGTTACAGCTACACCGGGGCACTGCTCACGCTGTTGCAGTCGGCTGCCAAGATCGCGTTTTGGGACTATCAGGCGCGGCTCGACCATCGCCTGGGCCCGCGGGCCAACTACACCGCGCTTGCCTACGGCAGTTTCGACGAAATCGGGCTCAAGGACGAAGATGTCCCTCTCGCCAGGTTTGAATTTTATCGGCTGCAGCAACGAATTGTTCAGCAGCTGCGTTCGGATGGCGAGGCCAGTTACTCGCTCGCCCTGGGCTATGAACGCAGCGGCCTGACAGAGGTCAAGACAGGGCAATGGCGCGTGGCCCCACGGGTCGACATCAGGCGTCCGCTTGGTCAGGTGCCCGGGCTGCAACTCGGCGTGGGTATCGACCAGGAATTTCAGATCTTCCGCAGTGAGGTTCCGAGCGAACTCACGGACCCGAACTTTCTCGAGAGTCTGTCGTCGATTCTCGGCAACCGATTTGTCTCCGCAACAGGCGCATACGCTGAGCTACTGTGGGACTACAATCGGATCGAGGTGCGGCCCGGGATTCGCACAGATATTTATGTTCAGGTCGGGGCCTCTTCGGTTTTGCCAACTGCCCGATCGACCACCCACGCCATTGGCGCAGACCCGCGGCTGTTGCTGCGCGAACGCCTCAATGACCGCTGGACCCTGCGGCAGAACATTGGTCTGTACCACCAACCGCCAACCTTACCGATTCCGTTGCCGGGGATTGAGAGCTTTGGGTTTGAGCGTGGGCTGCAGCGAAACTTCCAAGGAAGCTTTGGCTATGAGTTTGTCATCGCCGACACGTTGCGCCTGACCCAGGATGCATATGTCGGTCGGCTGACCAATTTACAGGACTATGATCTTGCGACAGCAATCGAAGGACAGGTTGCAGAGATTGAAGATCTTGTAATCCAGACTACAGGTTTTTCATATGGTCTTGAGACCATGCTGAAATTGGAGCCGCAGCTGCGGGCATATGGTTGGGCCGCCTACACACTTTCGAGGTCCCAGCGAAACTATGCCCGTGGTGGCAGAGCTCCGTCAGAATGGGATCAGACACATATTTTGAACATTGTTTTGGGTTATAAGCTCAGTCGAAAGTGGAACCTTGGTGGGAGGTTTCACGTCAATACGGGGCGCCCATATACGCCGATTTTGGGCGAGCAAAGCTATGCGGATGCGTTGACCAGCAACCGCAACTCGCAACGCTTGCCCGGCTTTTTACAGTTGGATTTGCGAGTTGAGAGGAACTGGAGGTTCCGGACATGGGCCCTGCAGTTGGTGTTTGATGTCATCAACGCGACCTACTCCCGCGAAGTTTTAGCCTGTACGGCCTCTGGCGGGGTTGTGAATGGGCCTGACGCAGTGACAATGTCCGATGCGACCGGTGTGATGACACTGTACAGCCCACCCGGATGCAACGCGCAAGGGCTGCGGTACGTGTTGCCATCGGTGGGGCTTCGCGGGGTGTTCTGAGGAACAGGGTGAGGGCCAAAGGCCCCATCTATGATGCTTGCGTATCCAATTATAATTCGAGTATAGAAATCTCCACAGCGGGGTTTTCCGAACCATCTCGGACCAGTCCCCAAAGACATCTCGCTGAGGAGTCCACTCGATGAATGAAGTAGCACAGGAGATCGGTCGTAAAATTAGGCTTTGGCGTCAGGCTACCCCGCCGCCCAAAAATCGCCGCAAACGCCGAGGCGAAGCCGGATGGCGCCCCCACATGACGATCGAAGAATTGGCCAAGGCAACCGGCCTGACTGTCACCACCGTCAACAAGCTCGAGCTCGGCTACAAGGCTCCGCGGATCGAGTCGCTGCTGTCGTTGGCGAGTGCCTTTGGCTGTGACCCCAACGAACTGCTGCCCCGCGCCCGAGGCCGCAGCTCGGCCAAGACGGAGTTGATCGAAGAACTCCACGCTGTCGCTTCGCAGATGCCAGTCAAGCACCTGCGCGAGCTCATCAAGAACGCACGCAAAATCGAGAAACGCTAGGTTCTCACCCGTATCAACACGGCAGTACAGCGAGCGGGCTGTGCTGCCGTTTTCAATTTTAGTGCCGATACAAGAAAATTTGCATGTAGACGCAAGTTTTTAGGCGCCAAGTTTAGGCGCTATTTGTAGGCCTTGATGGCCGCCCGGTAGGCCGCATCCGAAGCCGGCTTGAGCTGACGAATGCCCGCCTGGCTACAGGCCGACTTACCACCGCCGCTACAGACCTTGCTGAGGTTGGCTTTAAACCGCTGCCTGGTTGCACTCTTTGCCGAGCCAAATGCCACCACGGCCATCGGTGGCATCTTCTTGGAACTCCACACGACCTTGAGTTTGTCGCCGCCGTCGATGCTCCCGAGGTCGGCTTTTTGGGCGTCGTCGATCAGGGCACAGGTAGCCTCGGCATTGATGACCTTTTTGATTGTCTGCACCGGCCTACGGGTTTGCTCGACCTGGAAGTCGGCGAGTTTGAAGGCACCGGCCGCAACAACGCCCTCGATCAGTTTGCTGTCGTCGAGGTGGTTGCTCGCCAACTTTTTCCCCTTGCAGCCGGCCAGGTTGGTTGCCGACGAACTGACAACAAAGTACTGCTGCCCGCCGGCCGCCCGGACGTCGGCCTGACCGACGACAGTTAGTTTTTGGCTGCCGCGCAGGGCCAAAAATCCGCCGAGCGAGAGAATGCCAAACTGCGGTTTTTGGCTGGTGATATACGACTCGGCCTGGCTGCGGCGGGTGGTGTACTTGCCCCCAGACGACTCCCAGTTGTTGACCTCGCCGGTACGGGTGACAAGTTCGTCGACATACCGCTGGGCCTGGGCCGCACTACCGACCCCGTTCTCCCGCAGAATCACGACGTTGACCGGGCCCTTAATCGGCCCCTGGTCGATCGGCTTGGGGTTATTGCCCGTTGGCTTGGGTTGGTTGCCCGTTGTTGTGGTGGCGGGCTCGCCCGTGGTCGACGTGCCGGTCTCGCCAGTCGCTTCGCCAGTCGCTTCGCCAGTCGTGTCGCCAGAAGCTTCGCCAGCTGTGTCGTCGCCAGTCGTGTCGCCAGTGACTTCGCCGGCGGTCGTGGCTGCGTCAGCCGCGGAAGCTGCGCTGTCGACGGCTGGACCAGATGTCGCGGGTCCCGATGACGCAGCCCCGTCAATCGTCGGGCCCTTGGCCACCTTGGCCGGGTCGGGCTTGGCAGACGTGGCGGGAACGGGATCGGAGCCGCAGGCTCCCGATAAAACCCCGAGAATTGAAACGACTAAAGTGACGGACATAGCCTTGGGTTTGGCGATCGACATCGTGGCGCTCGGCGGCCTTCGTATCACGAAAGCGAAAAACCACGAACTCTGTCAAAAACTCGGCACCAAATCCCGTCCGCGGCCCCTGGCAACCCCTACACTTGGGACGATGGGCAAGGCGCGATTGGTCGAGTACAACGAGGATACGACCCTGCTAGAGGCTCGAAAACGCTATTTCGAGGCCAATGGGTTTGGCGAAGATGGGGGCTACAGCAAGAAGTGGGTCGAACTCAAACTCGGCCCGATTCCGTTTGCCATCCCCAACTCGCCAGCGCGGGTGCGGGCTGTTCGCTACCACGATCTCCACCACATCGTCACCGGCTACCAGACGGATTGGATCGGCGAGTTCGAGATCAGTGCCTGGGAAGTAGCGACCTCGTGTCGGGACTTTGTTGCCGCCTGGGTCCTCAACCTGCAGGGTTTTGCCGCCGGGATGCTGGTGGCGCCTCGCCGGGTTGGCGCGGCCTTTGTTCGCGGCCGACATTCGCAAAACCTCTACACCGAGCAATTCGGCGACGCGTTGTTGGCCCGCAAGGTGGGGGAGACCCGGGCGCAACTGGGCCTGGCCAATCCGCGACCGGCGACCACTGCCGATCGTTTGGCACTTGTCGGCTGGCTGGTGCTCGCGTGGACGCTCGTCCTCACCATGCTGGCGATGTTCATCGGGCCGCTCGTGTTTGTCGTGTACATCCTGTGGCCCTAAGCGGATGTATCAGCAACAAAAATGTTATTTTTTATCGGCCAGCGTCGCCTGCAACACCTTGCCGACCGCGTCCTGGTCGAACTGACCCTTCGACAACACCCGGGCAACAGAGCTTCGCAGCTGGGACATCGCGTCTTCGTCGGCCATGTGGGCGGTGTAGACGACGATCGGAACCCCGGATGTCTGTGTATCAGCATGTAGTCGATTGGCGACCTCAAACCCATCGACCTCGGGCATCCGCAGGTCGAGCAGGACAATGTCGGGGAGCGTGTGGTCGACAAAGTCGAGGGCCTCGCGTCCGCTTTCGGCGGTGTAGACCGTCCAGCCCTCGCGGCTGAGGGTGCGCTCCATAACATCGAGCAGCTCCGGTTCATCATCGACGACAAGGACCGAGCCGACTTTTTTGCGACCGATCATGCGGTTGATTCGGCGCATCAGCGGAGCCCGCTCGACCGGCTTCACAAAATATGCATCTGCACCGAGGCTGTAACCCCGGGCTTGGTCGCTGAGCATGGTTAGCAACATCACCGGAATGTTGGCGGTGATCGGGTCGTCCTTGAGCAGGCGGAGGATTTCCCATCCGTCGATCTCGGGCATGACAATATCGAGAATGATCATGCCAGGTTGCAGCTCACGGGCCATCTTCATGCCCTCGTGCCCGCTGCGGGCGGAGACCAACCGGTAGCCCTCGTGCGCGAGCAGACGGTGGACAACGCTGTGCACGGCATCGTCGTCGTCGATCACCAGCACCAGGTTTTGATCGGTCAACGAGCTTCGCCGGTGGGTTCGCGGTTGCGGTACGTCGACGACTTCGGGGGCCGGGAGACGCACGGTAAAGGTACTGCCGACGCCCGGTGTGGAGGTTGCCCGGATGGTGGCGCCGACCATATTGCAAAACTCGCGGCAGATCGCGAGCCCGAGCCCGGTGCCGCCGTACTTGCGGGTGGTCGAACTATCGGCCTGGGTAAACGGTTCAAACAATTTGGCGAGTCGCTCGGGTGCAATCCCAATACCGGAGTCGGCGACCGAAACTTCGACGAACGGATTGTTGTCGTCGACGATGCGGGTGGCGGACAGTTGAATCACCCCACCTTCGGTAAACTTCGAGGCATTGCTGACGAGGTTGAGCAGGATCTGCCGGAGTTTTGCCTGGTCGGTGTGGATCATCCCGACGTCGTCGTAGTCGCAGCGTAGGGCGTTGTTTTTGTGGGTTACCAGGCCCTCGGTGGTGGCGACCACTTCGTCGAGCACGGCCGCGACTTCGACATCTTCGAGGTAAACCTCCATCTTGCCGGCCTCGATTTTGGAGATGTCGAGGATATCGCTGATAACAAACAACAACATCCGTGCAGATGCATGGATCTTGTTGAGGTCGCGCTGGGCCTGGGGGTCTTCGATGTCCTCCTGCAGCAGTTCGCTAAAGCCGATGATGGCGTTGAGCGGTGTGCGGAGCTCGTGGCTCATGTTGGCCAGAAATACGGATTTGGCCCGGTTGGCCTCGAGTGCTCGCTCCTCGGCTTTTTTGCGCTCTTCGATCTCGCGTTGGAGGTCGATGGTGCGCTCGGTGACACGGCGTTCGAGGTTGTCGCGGGCTTCGATCAGGGCCCGTTCGGCGGCCTTGCGCTCGGTGATGTCCTGGGCATAGACCCGCAGACACTTCCATGCCGAGATGTAGTGGATGTGTTGCTCATACCAGGTCGCGCCGTAGCGCAGCTCACGACTAAAGTGGGCCCCACGGCTCGGGTCGCGGTGCGCCAATAGCTCTCGCAGCCCGGAGATCATGGTGTCGAGGCGATCCCCCGAAAGTTGCAGCTCGGCCGAGGGGTTGAGGTAGGTGACGTCGCCATCGAAGCTGACCTCAAACTTCGGGTTGGGGTCGAACTCGGGAAACGAAGCCAGGCGCATGAGCTCCTCTTCGATCTCCTGGCGTTCACTGAGGTCGTGGAGGCGGGCGCCGATCAGGGTCGTCCCTGAGTATGTATAAGCATGCAGTTTACACTCGACGGGCTGCTCATGGCCGTCGGCGTGGAGCATGACCAATTCTTTGACGCCCCGTCGCTCGGCCGTCGAAAGCAGCGAATCGACAACCTGGGTTTTGCGGGCTTGGCTGTAGCGATCGGGCAGCAACATGCCAAAATCCTGGCCGAGAACCGCCGCCCGCGGGTAGCCGAGGACTTCAGTGGCGGCCGCGTTCCAGTCGCTGATCCGGCCGGATGGGTCCATGCTCATAAAGGCGTCTCCCGAGTGGCGGGCAAGCGGGCCCAACGGCTCTGGAGGTGTACATACACTCAATAGCAGGTGGGTCCGCAACTGCTCGAGGGTGGTCGGAGCGAGTACAATCGTGACGCCGGCGCTTCGCCACGCGGCGAGCCGGGTCAACTCCGCGTCGCTGGCATCGGGCGTGGGGTCGGCGAGTACAAGTGTCAACGGCAGGTCAGCGCCGTAGCGCTCGCGCAGGGTGTCGAGGTCGCTGTGGTCGGCATCGACAAAACACACGATCGGACCGGCACCGAGGGCTGGCCCGACCTCGTCGAGGGTTTCGACCACCAGTGGCGCGTATCCCAGTTGTTCGACGGCTTCGAGCAACCCGAGGGACGGACCGAGTAGGGGTTCACGACTTGTAAATACAAGTGCGAGGTCCGGTGGTGACGGGGCGCGGTCCAGGGCGGGCTCCAAAGGCGCAAGTGGTCAAGATATCAGCGTACGTCGCGTTTGAGTTGCGACAGGGTATCGAGCAAGAGAAGTTCGATGGGCCGTGGCAGCTGCCGGTCACGCGGAACCCGGTGCAACTGCGGCATCTGCAATCGCAACATGATGCGTATCAATTTTAGCCGGCCGGTATGCCCCGGAAACATGTCGTTGAGCGTAGCCATCGGCTTACGAACGAGGATAGCACCTCGGCACGCATGCCGTTGGTGATGCGCATTGCCACGACGGCCTTCTACTTGCGGCGATAGGTCAGCCGGTACTTGACGGACTTGGGTAGCATTGGCGACGACATGGTGACGTCGATGTGGAGCTTGGAACCGTCCGCACTCAGGCGGTAGACATTTTTACGGGTCCCACCCACACCGACCATCTTCTCGACGATGCGCCCGTTGTGCGCCCGGTGCCACACGCGAACTCGCATACCCGTTGGGTTGGTCCAGTGGGCGGGTTTGTTGCCATTGGTTTGTGCCCGGATCGAACGCCCGTCGAGCTCGATGGTCGAAAATCCGCTTTCGAGTTCGATGTGCAACGACTCGGGCACAGCGTTTGGCGGCCGCAGGCGTTTGCGGGCAAGGTCTTGCACACCTGGGGAAATCGCCGAGACCGCGACTTCGATCGCGTCTAGGACACCCTGCCGCTGGCTCTCGCCGCCAGCGTAGACAAAGTCGCCGGCAAACGAGTGCAGCTCGTCGCCGAGATTTTCAGCCTGGGCGGTTTGACCGGCGGGAAGCAGACAGAGGCTCGCGGCCCCAGTCAGACACAAGATATAGGCGAAGGTGTGAAAGCGAGACAACATAGTGATCCAGATCATAGCGAACAAGTCTTCGCTGTGTCTCCCCCTATGTATGTAAATTTACTTACGCAGGGTCTGCTTATGAGTTTGTGGGTGGATGTGGTTTGAGCGGAGGATGAGACTCAGGTCGCCAAACTCGTGACAGCGATAGTTGTGGGCCGCAGCGAGGTCCCAGATCGCCCGAAGTTGTGAGCTCGGAGCAAACGCGCCCAGCAGTTCAAAATGGCTTTCGCCCTCGCCGTGCATGCCCGTCAAGATACTGTCGACCACGCGTAGATCGGTCGTTGGCGACAGGCGAAAATCGGTGGTCCCGGTGCCGGCCCGCAACTCGCCAAATAGCCGCACCGAACCCTCGAGCGCGCGGACAACCGTGGTCCCAACCGCGATGACACGGTTGTCGTTTGCCCGTGCCCGGACGATCGCATCGACGACCGGCTGGGGAATCTCGAACCGCTCTGGCAGGGGCAGGCGGGCATCGAGGTCAGGATCTCCGGTCGAACTCAGACCGGCGGCGTGGGTCAATCGCACCACATGGATCCCGCGTGTCGCTAGTTGCTCGAGCAGTGCCCACGACAGCCCGCGCCCGGCCGAGGGCATTTCGGCGGCCCATGGGCGACGGGCGTAGATGGTTTGAAACGCATCGAGGTCGAAGCGACGCGCGAGGTAGGCGTATTGGATTGCCCGACCATGTGTATATAAAAATTCCCAGAGCGCGGGGCCGTGGAGTGCAAACCGAACTTCGACAAGGCGCGGCGAGTCCGGGTCGACTGCGACCACCTCGGCAGGTTGCTGCGGTGGGTGGCCGACATCGATCGTATCGCCCACATGCAGCCGCGGTGGGGAGCCCCGGTGCTCGGTTGGCACGCGCCAGCTCCCGGCACCAAACAACACACAGATGAAGCGACCACTGGCATCTCCCGGCCCCAGAAGGCGCAGTTCACATGTTTGCCCGGCGACCTGTGCCGGGAGTGAGGCCGGAAGGGTTGCGGCATCATTGACGACCAGGACATCGCCCGGGTCGAGCAACTGGGGGAGTTCAGCAAGCGCCGACAGCTGCAACGGCTGCCCGCCAGAGGCTACCAGCATGCGCAGGGAATCGCGGCGCAGGGGTGGTGAGGTTGCCGGGCTCATGCGACCTCCTTTTTATTTGGTAGTACAACCGAAGTGGCGGTCACCCGCGCCCCGTTGGCCACGGATGCCGGGTGCAAAATGAGGTGCGCGAGCCGGCGCGCAACCTCCTCAGGGCGCGCAAGAGTCGAAGTGTCGGCATCTGGGATTGCATCTGCATGCATCTGCGTATCCATTTCACCGGGGTCAAAGCTGATAGCTCGAACACCGCGTTGACCGAGTTCTGTGGCCCAAATCCGGGTGAGGTGATCGGCAGCGGCCTTGGTCACGCTGTAGGCACCCCAACTCGGGTAGGCCTCGACCGCAGCGTCTGAACTCACCTGCACCAGCAGTCCGCGACCACGTAGCGCCATCGAGGGGGCGAGCCGCTTGGATAGCTCAAATGGCGAAATCAGGTTGACCTGGGTCAGCGCACGCAGGGTGTCGGCCTCGGTGTCGAGCAGGAGTTGCAACGGCGTGGGTCCGAGTGCGCTGGCATTGTGGACCACCACATCAATGTGGCCTAGCGCGGCCTGGGCTTGGTGGGCGATCGCCAGCGGAGCCTTGGGATCGGCGAGGTCAGCAACAATCGCCTGGGCCCAGCCACCGGATCGATTAATTGAATCTACAACAGTTTTGAGGGCTTCGCGGTTGCGGGCGACGACCAACACCTTGGCCTGGGCCGCAGCAAGTTCATGGGCGAGGGCCCGCCCGAGGCCTCGGCTGGCGCCGGTGATGAGTACGTTGGGAGTGGACGATGCGGGTGTCTTTGAGGTCATGCAAAGACTGTGGTGCGGCTTGCTAGAAAAACATCAAGAATGATATTTAAATAGCAAAGGGCCAACCTGAAGTCATGGATGCACGAATTCAAGCCAATCTCGGAGAAAATGTTCGCCTGCTGCGGGAGGCTCGGGGGCTGACCCAACAACAAGTTGCCAAGTTAGCCGGGGTTCCGCGGCCGACCTGGGCCAACCTCGAAACCGGGATGGCCAACCCCACGCTTGCGGTCCTCGTCAAGGTTGCCACGGCGCTCGAGGTGCGCATTGAGGAGTTGTTGGGACCACCGAAGGTTGCCGCCCAGATGTTTAAAGCCGCCGAACTACCGGTTCGCAGGCGCGGAAAAGTAGCGGTTCGCAAGTTGTTGCCGGAGTCGGTCCCCGGGCTAGAGATCGAACGCATGGAGCTGCGTCCCGGGGCTTCGATGACCGGTATCCCTCATACGCCCGGGACCCGCGAGTACCTCACCTGTGAACGCGGAACCATCGAGTTAACCCTGGGTGGTCTGACCTATGAATTAGAGGCTGGCGATGTTGTTGTGTTTCGCGGGGACCAACGCCACGGGTACCGAAACCGGACGCAAACGATCAGTGTTGCCTATAGCGTTATCGCGTTTGCACCCATTACTCCATGAGGTCTCGAGTCCCCACAGTCCGCGTCTGGGCACGTAAACGGCGTTACAGTTTGCAGATGCACTCAATTATTTCGACCTTGTAATTCAGAACTTTAGGCTGGTCTGTGAAACAGGTGTACAAATCTCGGACCGCCCGGGAGAATGCCCAGGGGCGGACACCAGTCTAGGGGTTCAACCCAAAACCCACGAGGTGAACATGAAATCATCATTCACAATCGCAACTGTGCTCGCCGTGTTGATGGCGACGCCGGCAGCCGCCGAAGAGCCGACCGCCGAGGCCAGTGCTGAAGCCAGTGCTGAAGCCAGTGCCGAGGCCAGTGCCGAAGTTTCTGTAGAGCTCGCAGCCCCCGAGGATGACGCGGCCGACGACGAAGAGGCCGATGACATCCTGACAGTGCTCGAGCTCCCCCTCGCGGCCGACAGCATGCGTGAGTCTGGGGTCGAGGAGACCGAGATCCAAGAAGTGCTCGAGGGCGCGACCGAACTCGGCCTGTCTGCCGGCGAGACCTCTGAGATTTTGGTTGAAGAGGCCGAGGTCAACAAAAAGCGTGGGGTCAAACGCGGCTTTGGCCTGTATGTGCGGCTGTTGCTCTCCCAAGGACTTCGCGGCCAGGAGCTGCGCGCCAAGATCCGCGAGCGCAAGGAAGAACAAAAGCAGCTCTCCGACGAGGAGAAGGCGGAGATCAAAGAAAAGCTCAAGGCCGGACGCAAAGCTGAGATCGAGCGCAAAAAGAAGATTCGCGAGCGGATCGCAGCTCTCAAAAAAGAGGGCAAAAAGATCAAAATTCGTAACTTCAAGCGCCACAAACAGCTCAAAAAACGCCGCAAAGCCGAGCTCGTCAAACACCGCGAACGCGTGGCCAAGATCAAAGCCAAGACCGAAGGCGAGTTGACTGCCGAGGAGAAGGCCCTACTCACCCTCGAGAAAAAGCGCCACAAACACAAAATGAACAAGATTCGCGACAAGCGAAAAGACCTCAAAGAGGATCGCAAGGAAGCCCGCGAGGATAAAAAGGAAATCCGCGAGGAACTCAAGCAGGCCCGCGAAGATAAAAAAGAACTCCACAAGGGCCTCAAGGAAGGCAAAAAAGAGATCCGTGAGGAGCTCAAGGAGTTGCGCGAGGATCGCAAGGAAAAGCGCGAGGATCGTAAGGAAAAGCGCAAGGATAAGCGGGAAAAAGCCGCGAAGTAGACGGGAAGGAACAAACCATGCGTATGCAAGCAATCAAAATTCTGTCCCTGGTCCTGTGCGTTTCGTTGGTCGGAGCCTGCGACGGTGGCGAGGACAAGCCCGCCGATAAACCGAAGACCGCCGAGGTCGAAAAACCCGCTGAGAAGCCGGCCGAAAAGCCAGCTGACGACGGCGCTTCGGAACTCGACCCCAAAGTTGCCAAGGCCGTGGCCGTGGCCAAGGAGATCGAAGCCGATGTCGAGAAGGCCGACGAGATTCTCGACAAACACGGTCTCGACCGCGACTCGCTCGAGCAGCTGATGTATGAGATCGCCCGCGACCCCGCGTTGGCGAGTGCCTACGAGGATGCCCTCATCGCCAGCTGAGCCGATGATTCGGCAATGACCAAGGCGCCTGTTACAGGCGCCTTTTTTGTGGTGTGTGGCGCTAGTGTTCCCACACACTCGTGGGTGCATCGGGCGTTGTCGTTGGCGTATGGCGTTGTGAGGGCAGCCGCCGCGGGAGGATGGCACGAAACGTCGAGCCGACCCCGAGCTGGCTCTCGACATGCAGCTCGCCGCCTAACATCTCGCACAGGTGCCGGGTGATGGTGAGCCCGAGACCGGTCCCGCCGTACTCCTTGGTACTCGAGCCATCGACCTGGTGAAACGCGTCAAAGATGTGTTTTTGCTGCTGCTCCGACATCCCAATGCCAGTGTCGGTCACGCGAAAGGCAACCCGTGCACCCTGGTCATCGACGGCAAATACGATCTCGCCGTTGCGGGTGAACTTACTTGCATTACCAAGTAGATTGATGAGGACCTGGCGCAGGCGCGTGGGGTCGGTTTCCATCGATCCCAGTTCATTACCGGTTTCGATCTGCAGGGTGTTGCAGCCCTGTTGCGCCAGCGGCCGCACCGTGGCCTCGACCTCGCGCACGATGTCGTCGATTGCAAACCTTCGTCGACGAATGTCGAGTTTGCCAGCCTCGATTTTCGACAGGTCTAAGATGTCGCTGATGATCCCCAACAGGTGGTTGCCCGCCAAGTTGATGCGCTCTAGGTCCTCGCCAAAGTCGGGGACTCCGGCATCCTGCGCAAGCTCAGTCAGCAGCGCAGAATAGCCGATAATTGCGTTGAGCGGGGTGCGCAGCTCGTGGCTCATATTGGCCAAAAAGGCACTTTTGGTGCGGCTCGCGGCTTCGGCAGCCTCGCGGGCTGTTTGTACCCGTGCATAGGCAAGTGCATTGTTGAGGGTGATCGCCGCATGGGTTCCGAGCACCTCGAGCACCTCCTGATGGGCCTTGGTAAAGGCTCCCGCGGTGACCGAGTTTTCGAGGTACAAAACCCCCGTGCACGCACCCTGGTACTTGAGCGGGATGCACAGTACCGACCGAGGTCGATGCTGCAGCACATAGCTGAGGTGGGCGTAGGCCGGGGAGGCGAGTGCATCGTCGATCACGACCAATTCACCAACGCGGTGGGAAAACCGGACCGGAGCGGCCAGCAGGGCACAGGATTCAGACAGCATACAGGGCCATACCTCGGGGGTTGGTAGGCCTCCGCGGGTAGAAAATTCTGCTTGTAGCATCAACATTCCCCCCTGCTCGAGAATCAAAATCCCACGGTCGGCACCGGCGCTCTCGACCGCGAGCATCATCACCTTATCCATCAGGTTCGCCATCTGGGTTTCGGCACTCAGGGCTTGGGTAGCCCTGAGGACAGCGCGCAGCTCGAGCGAGGGTTCCGGGCGCGCAGCTGCAATCATCGGCTGTTTGGGGGCGAGCTCGAGGTCTTCAAAAGTGTCGGCGATTTGTTTGGCCTTGGCCGCGGCCCCCCACGCATCGTACGCATGATAGGCATCATGTGTATACATGTTGGCGATACGGGTGCGCCGTTGTGCGCGGTAAAACTGCCCGGTTGATTCGAGGATAAGGGCGGCGTCTCCCTGCCAGCCGCAGGCCTGGGCACACTCAATCGCCAGGTCGTAGTGCTCCATCGCCGCCACGGTATCGCCGCGCAACCGTGCAAGCTCGGCATACAGGTGGTGATAGCGGTGGGAGAAGTGGCCGTTTTGAAGCTGGTGCCACTGCGTGACCTGGGCGTGGCAGCGTTCGATTTCTGCGACGTCGTGGGGGCGTGCACGGGCCAGTAACAGGCCCTCTAGGTAGGGCAGCTCGATGGTAAAGAAAAACCCTAAAAACCATGCACGGCGGCTATCGGCGACTTCGATGTGGCGCAGTCCGGCCTCGTAGTCGCCGGTGAGCAGGGCCATCCGTGCCATCAAAATCGCATACTGGCAGGCGACAAAGCCAAAACCCTTGTCGCGACATTGGGCCAAAAACGCCTGCTCCTCAAACCCGCCCTCGGGGTCCGACAGCTCACCGAGCGCGGTGGTCTTGCCCATCAAGCTGCGGATGTACTGCCCGAGCAAATGCTGGGCGGCCCGCGATGATTCGACACGAAGCCGCCACATCCACCCGAGCGAGTCGTCGATCGCCTGCTCGAGCTCGGCCAATGGGCGCCCCCGGGCAAACGCAAACAGCAGGCCATGGGTGCTAGAAAACGCTGCGTGCAGGAAGTTGCCCGAGCTCAAGCCGTGGGTGCGGCCAAAATCCAACAGCTCGCAGGCGACGTTTAGGGGCTGGTAAAACCCGACATACTGGCTTAGCGCAAATGCAATACGACAGGCGAGCTCTCCTCGCTTGACCGTTTTGAGAATTGTATGAGCAAGTAGCCCGAGCTCCTGTGCCTCGGCAAAATTGCCGTGAATGACCGCGGTTAGAAATCCGTAGACCGCAAGCCCAAATGGTGTGACTTCGGTTGGCCCGTGTTCGAGGGCGAGCTGAACCTGCAGCACAATGAGCAGCTCAAACAGTGGTGTGCCCCCGGCCGGGATCATGAGGTAGGCGAGCAACTCGATCGCCATACGTTTATGTGCATCTACACAGGGATCGCGGTCGAGTAGGTCTGCGACACGCGTATGTGTGAGTTGCAACCGCACCTGAGCACCGACCTCGCGGGCGCGTACTGGCCAGGTGGCGGGGTCACGCGGGAGTTTGATGCCGAGACAGTCGAGGCCATCGAGGCCGGCCTGTAGGGCCGCGGAGGTTTGTCCCCGGGTCATCCGCAGCTGCAGCACCATGGCGAGGGTTCGCGCCCGCTCGAGTGCACTCGGTGCGTGTTCTAATAGCCAGGTAAACGAAGCCTCGGCATTGACGAGGTCGCCGGCGAGGTAGGAGCAATAGGCAAACTGCTCATGAACTTCGTAGGCGAGCTCGGGTTCCGTTGGGGGGTGCTCCCGTGAAATAATTGTGCATGCAATTTTGAGGTACGAGGTCGCCGCCTCATGGGCGGTTGCCCGGCGTGCGAGCTTTGCCGCACGGAGGTTGAGGCGGGTGAGTTGCAGCCAAAAACCCGCTGATGCCGGAAGCTCTAGGCTGGCGTTGAGGTGCCGCAACAGCGCCGGTAGTTTCGTCGCGCAAGGATGCTCGCCGACCTCTCTGAGTTGTAGCCGCCCGATTGTTCGGTGCAGTCGACCGGTGGTGGCAGCTGGCCAACGGCAATAGGCGGCCTGGCGCAGCCGTTCGTGGACAAACTGGACCAACTGGATCTGCTGGACCAACTGGACCAACTGGACCAACTGGACCAACTGGACATGGCCGGCAACCTTGGCAGCCGACCACAGGCCTGATTGCAGGAGCACCGTTGTGTCCCGCGAAACCGTCGATGGATCATACCCCGGGCAAACCTCCAAGACCTCGGTGGTGCGCATCAGTTTTTCTAAAAACGCCAGGTTGATTTCCTGGTCGAGACAGGCGGCGACCATTGCAAGCTGTAACGCGGGTCCGGGCAGGCGCTCGAGCTCAGACTCGATTAGGATAGCAAGGTCGTCGGGCAGGACCGTGCCGCCCTGGTGGGAAAACTGCCATCCCGAAAGATGTGTGTACACCAAGTTTCCGGAGTCGTACAGGTGGCGAAGGTAACGGGTCGCAAACAGCGGATTGCCGTGACTTTGGCGCAGGAGCTCATTGGCGAGCTCGCGTGTGGTCGGGCTGGTTTCCGACAGGGCCTCGCACACAAGCGCGTGCAGTGCCATCGGGTCGAGTGGCGGAAGTTGGAGGCGTTCGGTTTCGACGTCGCTGGTAAACGTTTTGACAAGTTCCTGGGCCAGCCCCGGGGTTGCGAGGTCTTCACTGCGGACGGTGGCGACAATCATCCAGCCGGTGAGGCGTTGGTCCCGGGCCATCGCGTGCAGCAAGCTACGCGACCCGGCATCGGCCCATTGCAAATCGTCGAGCGCGAGGATGATCGGCCGCCCGGGCTCACTGAACAGCTCTAGAAGATGTAGCAGCAAGATTTCGAGTTGACTCTTGGCCTCCGGGCCCGGGACACTCGCAACTTGCTGAGGCTCACCGACGACGCGATTGAGGTGGGGAATGGCGTGGCACAGGACTGCGAGGCCCTCTCCTAGGCCGGCGCGCAGGCGTTCGCGCAGGGCCGCGAGGTGGCCCTCGCTGCGGGTCAGGGCCTCGTCGACTAGGCCGGCGATCGCTGTCAGCAGGGTCGCAAGCGAGGCGTCGGCGTGCAGTGCTGTAAACCGGGCTTCGAGGTAGCGGCCACCACAGGCGATCACTGGCTCATGCAGGTGTTGGAGCTGCGACGACTTACCACTGCCCGCATCCCCCTCGATCACGACCACCCGGCGGGCGCCCTGACGGCAGGCCTGTACGGCCCCTAGCAGGTGATGGAGCTCGATCTCGCGGCCGTGGAGGATTTGCGGCTCACGCAACACTCCGGTTGAGTGACGCTGCCCCGGGACAAACGTGTCCGGTACGGCTCCGTGATGTTGTATGTGCATCGAGCAAAAGCGAAGATCCTCGATCAGCGACTGGCACGAGGTGTAGCGGTCGGAGGCCTGTTTGGCGAGCAGACGCCCGACGATTTGGGCCACGGCCACGGGAATTTCGGGGCGGCGATGGTCGACCGGCACCGGTAGCCGGGTGAGATGTGCATGCATCATCTGCGCCGGTTCATCGGCGATAAACGGAATTGTGCCGGTCAGGAGTTCGTAGAAAATGGCACCGAGCGAGTAGAGATCGGTGGCGACACAGATGTGCGACTGCAGTCGCCCGGTCCGTTCGGGCGCGGCGTAGGCGAGCACACTGTCGGGCGGTGTCCCGTGGAGGCTGAGGTCACCGGGTGGCGCAATCGATGATAGTACACCGAGTTTGGTTACCCCTGAGCGCGTGTGGACAAAGAAACAACTCGGGTCGAGGGTGCCGTGGATAAAACCCATTTCGTGGAGGACCAGCAGGGCGTTGCACATCCGCAGGGCCAAACTCAAAAACGCGGTACAGTCGAGCTCGTTGGGAAGCGCCGCCCGCAGTGGTAGCTCTCCACAATCTTCAAACAACAGGCCGTAGGACTGACCCATGCGGATGAGCTCGAGGGGCTGCAGCAGTCGGGTGTCACGAAGTTGCTCGAAGTGGGCAAACTCCTGCTCTAGTCGGCCGACCTGCAGCTCGCCGGTACGGTCGAGTCGAACCAAAACCTCGCGACTATCCCCCGAAAGGGCACGAAAGAAGGTCAAACGCGAATTTTCGACCAGCGTTTGTCGGACGCGAAGTGGACTACCCATCAACACTTAAAGTTATCGACCAGAAAAGGGTGGGGTGCAAACATCAAACATTGTTCTGTGGTGATTGCTCTGGCGCGGGTTTAGGGGAAGATCGCAGCACTGTGTTGCGATGAGAATCGTTTTTGTAAGGTGGTGGCAGATACTGCACGCGGGTTGGCTGTTTGTGCGTCCTCCGCCCGGAGACCATGAAATTTTATTGTGGACACAACAAACGTGGGTTTTATGTACAATCGCCTACCATGTCACTCGCGGTTGCCTGTGAACGCTCTAACTACATGTCTCTTTGGACACTCGAATCAGATGTCCATTTTCTCAATCACGGGAGCTACGGCGCCTGCCCGCGAATCGTTCAGCAAGCTCAGCAGCGGTTGCGCGAGCTGATCGAGCGCCAGCCGATGCGGTTTTTTCAGCGTCAACTCCCAGACCTGCTCGCACGGGCAGGCGAAGCCTTGGCCCAACTCGTGGGGGCCGATGCAGCTGATCTCGCATTTGTCAGCAATGCCACTGCTGGAGTGAATACAGTGTTGCGCTCACTCGACCTTGGACCCGGCGACGAATTGCTGGTGACCGACCACGAATACAATGCGTGTCGCAACGCGCTCGAATTTGTGGCCGGTAAGACAGGTGCAAAGGTCCGGGTTGTGCAGATCCCGTTTCCAATTACTGGGCCGGATGTGGTTGTGCAGCGCCTCGTCGACGCCGTCGGTCCGCAGACCCGACTGCTGTTGATCGACCACATCACCAGTCCGACCGGCCTGGTGATGCCGCTCGAGGTCATTGTGCCCGAGATGCGCCGTCGCGGGGTTGAGTGCTTGGTGGATGGGGCCCACGCAGTTGGTCAGATCCCGCTGTCGCTGTCGCAGCTGGGGGCGGCCTGGTACACCTCCAACGCCCACAAGTGGTTGTGTGCGCCCAAGGGCTCGGCATTTTTATATGTCCGAAAAGATATGCAAGATAAGACGGTCCCGCTGGCGATCAGCCACGGCTTCAACGCTCCGGGCGGCGGCCAAAGTCGATTTCGAAAGCTGTTTGATTGGACAGGAACATGTGACCCGACACCGTGGCTGGTGCTGCCGGATGTCATCAACTTTTTTGCCGAGTTGCCCGGTGGCCTCGAAGCGGTCCAGGCCCACAACCGCGAACTGTGCCACACCGCCCAGGGGATGATTTGCGAGGCCCTCGGGTGCCGGCGGCCGGCCCCGGCTTCGATGTTGGCTGCCCTGGCTTCGTTTGAGGTGCCGCCCAACGCCGACAACCGCAGCGTGCCCCCGGCGATGCTCGACCCAGACCAACAGCGCCTGCTGAGCGAGTACGGGATTGAGGTGCCGATTTTCAACTGGCCGAACAAACCGCGGAGACTGTTGCGGATCTCGGCCCAGCTCTACAACTGTGTCGACGACTACCGGGCCCTTGCCCGGGCTTTGCGGGCGTTGTTTGGCGACCCGTAAAAATCATGTTGATACACTGAAATACCCAGACGCTCGGGGCCGCTTCGGCGGAATTGGCTGGCGGCAAAATGTCGCACATCGACCTCTGCGATGGTGTACCCTGGGGCCGTCTTGGCTACCCATGTCGATGTGTTGATTGTCGGTGCTGGCATCTCTGGGATCGGTGCTGCCTACTTTTTGCAAACCCGCTGTCCAAACAAACGGTTTACGATTTTGGAGGCGCGTGAGCGGCTCGGTGGAACCTGGGATTTGTTTCGCTACCCGGGGATCCGCTCAGATTCCGACATGTTCACGCTGGGCTACTCGTTTCGCCCGTGGACCGGCGATCAGTCGATCGCCGACGGCGGGTCGATTCTCAATTACCTGCGCGACACGGCGGCAGCATTTGGCATCGACAAGAAGATCGAGTACGGGGTGCGGGTGGAGTCGGCCGATTTTTCGACGACCCAGTCGCAGTGGGAGGTGAAAACCCACGATGCAAGCACGGGCGAGAGCAGGGTGTACACCTGCAATTTTTTGTTTATCTGCGCCGGCTACTACCGCTACGACCAGGGCTATACGCCAGACTTTCCGGGCATCGCCGACTTCCAGGGCGAGGTTGTGCACCCGCAAAAGTGGGATGAGAACGTTGACTATGCAGACAAACGCGTTGTCGTGATCGGCAGCGGCGCGACTGCGATGACGCTGGTGCCGGCCTTGGCCGACAAGGCCGCCCATGTCACGATGCTGCAGCGTTCGCCGACCTATGTGATTTCGCTGCCGGGCAAGGACCCGACGGCCCGGGTGCTCAATCGGTGGTTGCCCAAACGCGCGGCCTACAACGTTACCCGCTGGAAAAATATTGTCCTCAATAGCCTGTCGTACCAGCTCGCCAGGCGGTTTCCCGAGCGGGTGCGCAAGGTGTTGTTGCAGCAGGCGCGCCGGCTGTCGCGTGGCAAAGTCGATGTGGATACACATTTTCGACCCAACTACGACCCGTGGGATCAACGCCTGTGTGTCGTCCCCGATGGCGACCTGTTCAAGGCCCTGCGCGCGGGCCACGTTTCGATTTGCACCGATCACATCGAGCGGTTTACGCCCACCGGCATCGCCCTGCGCTCGGGCAAGCAGCTCGAGGCCGACATGGTTGTCACGGCGACCGGGTTGCAGTTGCAGTTTGCCGGTGGGATGCAGCTCAAAGTTGATCATACACCGGTTGTGCTCAACGAGACCATGGTCTACCGCGGGATGATGGCGAGCGATGTTCCCAACTGCGCAGTGGCGATGGGCTACACCAACGCTAGCTGGACGCTCAAGGTCGAGCTGGTCTGCGAGTATGTGTGCCGCCTGCTCAACCACATGGACGAGCACGGCTACACCCAATGTACCCCGCGGCGCAACGACCCGACCATCGAACCAGAGCCGCTGCTTGACCTCAGCGCCGGCTACGTGCGCCGGGCCATTGACCTGCTGCCAAAATCTGGCTCGCGCAGCCCCTGGAAAGTTTACCAAAACTACTTCCTCGACCGCGCGCTGATTCGTGGCACCAAACTCGAGGATGGGGTAATGGAGTTTCGGCGGGTGCCAAAGGTTGTCCAGTCACGGTCGGCGAGCCACGAAGTTGCCTAAGACCAGCTTGCATGTACAATAAAATGCCGTCGCGTAGGGCCTTGGCCTCACGACGGCTTTTTAGAGTGCACGGGCGTCAGTCAGTTGCAGGTCGGCGCGACTTGATTGTCAGACACCGTGTAGATGTACGCATCGGACACGTATCCGGTGCCAATAAAGTCCCACAGGTTGGTCGTGCCGTAGGTTCCCGTCACCGTCGAGCCCTTCTTTTGGCAGCTGATCGAGACCTGTTGACCGTTGCTGACGGAACCGACAATCGCCGAGCCTGTTGTCGGGCTGGCGCGGACATTGAGCGATGGTCCCGACCCTTTGGCTAACACCTTTGGCTTTTAGCCGTCAAACCAATTGGCGCCACCTGACTACAAATGTAGTTGCAAATACTTCTCGATTGTAGTCGGTTAAGCCAGTCACAGACCACAAATGTAGTTGCAAATATCTGTCGCTACAGATGATTACTTAGTCACTCGCGGGCGGGGGCAAGTAGGGGGCCAGCGCCTCGGCAATCTTCTCGGACTCCGGGGGTTTACCACTGATCGAGGTGGCAATTGTGCATGCAAGTGCCAAGGTTGCGGTTTTTGGTGATGTTGCAAGTAGTTTGGCAGCTGCCATCAGCATGGCGTCCTCGTCGTCCAGCCACAGGGTAATGGGAGCCGACCCGCGGCGGCGCAGGGTTGCAAGGGTCTCGCTGTGCACGACGAGGGCATGGCTTTCGCTGCGGCCAAACTCGAGTCCGACGAGGGTGGGGCGATGTTCGGTTTGGGGGCCGTAGTGGCCGAGCACCAGGCGTATGCCGGGAAATCCCGCGTGTTGTAAACCGGCTTGCACCGCTGCCACCAGTGCGGCAAGCCGTGGATCGGCGGGTGGGGCAATGGGCACGCGCCACAGGCCCTGATGGAGGCTTTGCAGTCGTAGTCCCGCGCTTTGCAGGAGCACCCGCAGCCACGGCAGGTCGGTAAACTCGGCGGCGATCAGGGCAAACCCGAGCTCCTGGGCCATGGCGAGCACGGCCGCATCGTCACTCGGGTTTTGGGATTTTTGCGTATACAACTTGGGCTCGGCATAGATCGCAGTCGGCAGCGGGAGCGAGGCCTTGAGCTCGTCGAGCGACCAGGTGCGAAACCGTGGCTCTGAGGTTTGCCCGGGGTCGACACGTGGCACGCCGCGTAGCAGTTGGCGTTGGCCAAACTTCTGTTCGTGTTGCCAGGCCGGCGATGCTGCCCCCTCCAATTCCACCCGTAGGTGGGCGTGGAGGTGGGAAAATCGCGGGTGGCTGATGTGCGCGGCTGTTTGTTCGAGCTCGTTGAGCAGGCGGGTGCGCAGCTCGGCGATCGCCGCGAGAATCTGTTTGCGTACCCGGGCCATACCCGGCCCGTCGACGACTTTGTCGCGGGCAAGGGTGGTCTTAAGTTCAGGCGAGTCGACCCAGATCTGCAGGTGGCCAACACTTTTGGGCTCGGCCGCGGTAATTTCGGGGAGCAAACTAGAAGGTGTCCCTTCGGCCAGGATAAGACCCCGGCGCAACAGCACGGTCGAAGGGGGGACCGCGAGGGCAACGTGAATTTGGTGGTCGCCCTCGGCGATGGTGATGGCCAGGCTCGCGGTGGTCGGCGAAGGTTTGTCGTGAATGAGTTCGGGCGGCTCGTCAGCTTCGAGATCTTCGAATGAGATTTCGAGTGGGCAAAATCGACACCAACGCCACAGGCTGTCGCGGATGGCCTCGGCGATGCCGGTGTGCTCATGCCGGGGTCCGCGGCGCAACAGCGTGATCGTCGTGCCCTCAAACGGCATGTCGACCGGGGTGAGGACGAACTTGCGGTCGCGGTCAAACTCCAACTCCCAGGCCTCGCCGGCGCGCCCGGTCTGCACCAACACCGCCTCGGGCTCCCACGCGAACACACTGACAAACCCGATCCCATAGCCACCCGCCATGGTGCGGTCGTCGGTCTTGCTCGAGGCAAACAACCGGGTGAACTCCTCCTCTAGGATGCTCGCGTCCATCCCGGCGCCGGTGTCGACGATCCGCAGCTCAAACACGACTTCGTCACTGGCCTCACATGGATGCGTGGCAAGAGTCACTTCGACCCGGTCGCTGCCCGCGTCCATCGCGTTTTGCACAAGCTCGCGCAAGAAGTCGTAGGGAGACGCGAATTGGCGAATAAGCCGGTCTAATAGGGCATCAACGGCAGTTTCAACCACGGGGCTTGGTCTCTTGAAAAACGCGGAGGTGGCGGACTTGGGCCGCCGGCTGACCCGACCGGCGGTCGCAGGCAGGTGCAAGAATGTAGCAATTCACGTAGCCTATCGTCGCAAAGCCACGGTCCCCAGGGCAAGCAAACAACGGCCGCGGCTCCCCCAGATAGGAACTCCACAGTGACCCACCACGCGATGCTTCCGCACGATCGTCTCTTCTCGCTCTCCGGACTGTTGGCGCTGGCCGTGACGCTGACCGCATGTGTCGACACAGGACCGCCCCCGAACCCGCGCACGATGCAAGCTGGCGGGGCCAAGCGCAGTGGCGAGATCACTGTCAAAAAGCAGGCCTCGTTGCCACCTCCCTCGTCTGCGCAACTTCGCCAGGTCGCCAAAAAATACTTCTCGCCGCTGCCGGCGAAGATGGAGACGGCCGACAACCCGATGACCGAGGCCAAGGTCGCACTCGGGCGCGCGCTCTACTACGACACGCGGCTGTCGAAAAACCACGATGTCTCGTGCAACACCTGCCACCTGCTCAACAACTTTGGAGTCGATGGCAAACCGGTGTCGACTGGCCACCGCGGGCAAACCGGCGACCGCAATTCACCCACGGTGTTCAATGCTGCCCTGCAGCTGGCGCAGTTTTGGGATGGCCGCGAGCCGACCGTTGAGGCCCAGGCATTGGGCCCACTGATCAATCCGGTCGAGATGGCACAGGCCGACCACAACTCGGTGATCAAAACCGTCGCCTCAATTCCTGGCTACGTAGACCAGTTTAAAGCGGCATTCCCCGATGACAAAGACCCGGTCAACGCCGAGAATCTCGGCAAGGCGATCGGCGCGTTTGAACGCGGGCTGACCACCCCGGCTGCGTTCGACCGGTTTTTGCAAGGCGACGACAATGCGCTTTCAGATGATGCCCTGCGTGGTCTGCAATTGTTTGTCGACGCCCAGTGCGTCACCTGTCACACCGGGCCGGGTGTCGGCGGCACGATGTACCAAAAGGTTGGGGTGATAAAGCCTGTTCCGGGTATCGAGGATGAGGGGCGAATCAAGATCACCCAAAATCCCAAGGACAAGTTCTTCTTTAAAGTGCCGATCCTACGCAATGTCACCAAGACAGCGCCCTATCGTCACGACGGCAAGATCAAAACACTCGACGAGATGCTGGACTTTATGGCGACCTACCAGATCGCCAAGGGCAAGCTCTCGGCCGAGGAAAAGAAGTACCTGACGGCATTTTTGCAGGGTCTCGAAGGCGAGGTCGACCCGGCCTACATCGCCGAGCCCGAGCTTCCGCCGAGTGGTCCGAACACGCCCAAGCCTGACCCCACCTAGCTAAAGCTGTCGGTGCATCTGCAACTGCAGCCCGGATTTACGCACCTGTCACATACCTGGGTGGCACCTTTGTCGCTAGGTCCGGGTCACACCGATGGCGGCAAATCGTGCGACCACAGGTCACAACTGTGGATCCCCACGTGGCACGGTGGTCGCACCGCTTGACGCTTATTGGGGTTGCCGACAACCTAGCAGTACCGAGGCTCGATGAACGAAGTTGCCAGTCGCCGCCGGGAAAAGCCCGTGGGGTTATTTTCAAAGCTCGGCTTGCCAGTGTTGATCGTGGCCGGTGCCGTGCTCGTTGCTGTCGGCCTCGTCAAGTCCGCGCCCGAGGCCGAAAAAGTCGAGACGCCCAAACCGGTCATCGAGGTCGAGGTGCTGCGTGCCCACCCCGGCGACCACCCTGTCACCGTGCAGGCAATGGGTGAGGTCCGGGCTTCGCAACAGTTGGTACTACAACCAGAAGTTGGCGGCCGAGTGATTCGCCGCAACGCGAGCATCGTTCCGGGGGCTGTGATTGCCGCCGGTGAAGACCTGTTTAAGATCGATGCCCGTGACATCCAGACTTCCATCGCCGCCCAAAAAGCGGCACTCGAACAGGCCCGGGTGCAACTTGCCGACGAGCGTGGTCGCAAGGAAGTCGCCGAAAAAGAGTGGGGCAACCAGGCCGATGCGCTGGCCGAGTCTGCCCGCGAGTACGCGTTGCGCAACCCCCATGTGACCAGTGCACAGGCTTCGGTTTCGTCGGCAAAAAGCAACCTGCGTCGGGCCAAACGCGACCTCGGCCGCACGGTGATTCGCAGCCCGTTCGACGCCATGGTGCTCGACTCCCCAGTTGAGGTCGGCCAACTGGTTTCGGCCCAAACCGGGCTTGTCACCCTGGTCTCGACCGACCGCTACTGGGTGCAGATTTCCGTGCCCGTCTCCAACCTCCCGTTTTTGTCGATCCCCGGGATCAACAGCTCGCGCCTGCGTGGTTCGGCCGCCAACGTTGTCTACGAGGCAGGTTTTGGGGTGACCAGCGAGCGCGCCGGGTACATCGAGCGACTCGAGGGCCAGGTCGATTCCCGCGGGCGAATGGCGCGGATGTTGGTCGCCATCGAAGATCCATTGAGCCTCGAAAAGCCGGTCGACGAACGGCCGTTGCCGCTACTGCTCGGCTCGTTTGTCAAAGTTGCCCTCACCGGCATGACGGTTGAGAACACCCAGCCGGTCCCCCGCGAAGCGCTGTTTGGCGGCGATCGGGTGTGGCTTGTGGTCGATGGCCAGCTCGCCCAACGCAAGGTCGACATTGTGTTTCGCGACCGCACGACGGTGTTGGTCCGCGGCCTTGCCGAGGGCGATGCGATCGTCACAACGCCCCTGGCCGCCCCCACCGAGGGGCTCGAGGTCAGCATCTCGGGCGAGCGTTCGGCCCCCGGGGAAGTTGGCAAAGAGTTTGGTGGGACCGCCCTTGAAAAGTCCAAGCCCGAGGGTGAAGACGGCGAGCAGGGCGACAAGGGCGACGCGAAAGACAACGCGAAAGCCGACAAAAAAGGTTGAGCGGGCAAAATAAGGAGTTGCTGTGGCGCGGATGAAAGATCGCAAGGGAGCCATCGCGTGGATGGCCAACAACCCAGTCGCCGCCAACCTCTTGATGCTGATGTTTCTGCTCGGCGGATTCATCATGAGCGCCCAGGTCCGCCAGGAGGTGTTCCCCGAGACCACGCTCGACATGGTCACGGTATCGGTGCCCTATCCCGGTGCCAGCCCGACCGAGGTTGAGCAGGGGATTGTCCTCGCGGTCGAGGAGGCCGTTCGCGGGATCGATGGCGTCAAGCGGGTCACGGCGGTGGCCAGCGAGGGGGCGGCGAATGTCACCGCCGAGCTCGAACTCGATGCCGATCAGGCCAAGGCGCTCAGCGACATTAAAGGTGCCGTCGACCGCCTGACATCGCTGCCCAAGGATGCCGAACGTCCAACCGTCAGTCTCGCCGCACCCCGGGCCGAAGTTATCTCGGTGGTGCTCTACGGCAACCAAGACACCCAGGTGTTGCGGGCACTCGCCGAGCAGGCGCGCGACCAGATGCTCGTGGACTCGGAGATTACCCAGGTCGACCTCACCGGTGCGCCGCCGCGCGAGATCGTCATCGAAGTGCCGCAGGCCGAGTTGCGGCGGTACAATTTAACCCTCGACCAGGTTGCCCAAAAGGTTGCAGCTACATCAGTCGAGCTCCCCGGCGGCGGGGTCAAAACCTCCGGCGGCGAGATCTTGGTGCGGACCTCTGAGCGCCGCACCTCCGAGCTAGAGTTTGCCCGGATCCCGATCATCACCAGTGCCACCGGGACCGAGGTGACCCTAGGCGATATCGGTCGGGTCGAGGAGACGTTTGCCGAGACCGACGAAGCCGCGTGGTTTGAAGGCCAGCCCGGGATCATGATCAAGGTCTATCGCTCGGGCGACCAAACCCCGGTCGAAGTCGCCGAACGCGTGCGTGGACACCTGGACCAAATCAAGACGTGGTTGCCTCCAGGGGTCAGCATTGCCCAGTGGCAGGACTGGTCGCAGCTCTACTACGAGCGCATGGACCTGCTGCTGCGCAACGCCTACACCGGTCTGATTTTGGTGCTGCTGTCGCTCGGGTTGTTCCTCGAGTTACGACTGGCGTTTTGGGTGACGATGGGCATTCCCATCTCGTTTTTGGGCTCGCTGCTGTTCATGCCCGGGCTCGATGCCTCGATCAACATGATTTCGATGTTCGCGTTTATCGTGACCCTCGGGATGGTCGTTGACGATGCAATTGTCGTGGGCGAAAACATCTACGAACGACGCACGCGGGGGGTCAGCTTTGTCGAGGCCGCGATCGAAGGCTCGCGCGAAGTCGCCGTCCCGGTCACGTTTTCGATCGCCACCACGATCGCCGCGTTCAGCCCGATGTTCTTTGTCCCGGGCTTTATGGGCAAGATGTTTGCGGTCATCCCAACGATCGTGATCTCGGTGTTGATCATCTCGCTGGTCGAGTCGCTGTTTGTGTTGCCAGCCCACTTGGGACACCTCAAGGAGCCCTCCGAAGAGGGGATTTACGGGGTCGTGTATCGGCGCCAGCAGGTTGTCCGCGAGGCTTTGGAGCGGTTTATCAAACATCGCTACGCCCCGTTTTTGCACCGCACCCTGCGCTACCGCTACGTCGCCTTAGCGATCGGGATTGCCAGTTTGGTGCTCACCATCGGGCTGATTGCCGGTGGCCGGATCGCGTTTCACTTTATGCCGCCGATCGCTGGCGACCTCGTGACCGCCAGTGTTGAGCTGCCCTATGGGACACCTGTTGAAACGACCCGTCGGATCCAACATCGGCTCGAAGAGGCCGCCTCGGTTGCGCTCGCTGAAATGGGTGAACCCGATGACAAACGCGGGATGTTCTCGCTGCTCGGCTCGTCGCCGATTCGCGGTGGCCCCCGGCCCCAGGCGAGCGGCGGAAGTGGGTCGCACATCGCCAGTGTCCAGATTTTGCTCGTCCCTGCCGACGACCGCGAGATGGACAGCGAAGCCTACATGGAGCGTTGGCGCGAGCTCACAGGCCCGGTGTTTGAGGCCAAAAAGCTGACGTTTACTGCCGCCATGGGCCCAAGTGCGGGTAAGCCCGTCGATGTCGAGCTCAACCACACCGACCCGGCCGTGTTGGAGCGGGCGGCCAAGGATGTCGCCGAAGCGCTCGCCGGTTATGGCGGGGTGACGGACATCGAAAACGGGGTCGCCGAGGGCAAACCCCAGCTCGACCTCAAACTCACCGACGAGGCCAAGAGCCTGGGGCTGACTTCCAACGACATCGCCCGCCAGGTGCGTGCCTCGTTTTATGGGTCGGAGGCCCTGCGCCAACAGGAGGGCCGCGACGAAGTCCGTGTACTTGCACGTTTGCCGGTCGAAGAGCGGACCTCCGAATACAACATCGAAACCCTGCTGATCCGCACCCAGGACGGTGGTGAAATTCCGCTGGTCGAGGCCGCCAAACTCAGTCGTGGCGTCAGCTGGCCAGAGATCGAGCGCGCCGATGGTGGCCGGTTGTTGCACGTCACCGCCGAGGTCGACGAAACCCAAACCGCGCCCGGGGTGGTCATCAAAACCCTCACCGCTGACGTTCTCGACAAACTTGGCGATCGCTATCCGGGGCTGACCTACGGGTTTGGCGGGGAAAACCGCGAACAAAAGGACACCACCGAGGCGCTCGCATCCGGCGGCCAACTGGCCCTCATCGTTATCTTTGCCCTGCTGGCGATCCCTTTCAAAAGCTACATCCAACCGGTCATCGTGATGATTGCGATCCCATTTGGATTTGTCGGGGCCGTCATTGGTCACGTGGTCATGGGCTACTCGCTGAGCATGATCAGCATGATGGGGATCGTCGCCCTCAGCGGGGTGGTGATCAACGACAGCCTGGTGTTGATCGCGGCCGCAAATACCTATCGCAAGGAAGGCAAATCTCCGCGCGAAGCTATTCAGGCCGCCGGTGAGCGGCGGTTTCGACCGATCCTGCTGACCTCGCTGACGACCTTCTTGGGCCTGATGCCGATGATTTTGGAGACCTCTGTCCAGGCCCGGTTTTTGGTGCCCATGGCCATCAGCCTGGGGTTTGGCGTGATGTTTGCGACCTTCATCATCCTCCTGCTCGTTCCTTGCTTCTACATGATGATCGAGGACATGCGCGGGATGTTGTTTGGGCCAGCTGTGGCAATGGCCGGCCACGACAGCATGGACGACATCGAGATCGCCGAGGTCGAAGTCAGCATTGAGCCGCCCAAGCCCGTTGTGGCCCAGCCACCACGGTTCCCACGGCGCGCACTCGAGGACTCCTGGGGGCCCGAGGACGACGAGATTCTCGACGTGCTCTACGAGGATGAGTAGGCGAGCGCCAGCCTGTGCGCGTGGCCGTTGCTGGCAATCTGAATGTAGATACACCGATGTTGACCAACTACCAATGGCTCGCCGAACGTCCGTTTACCCTCGCCCTGGGGGCGGGTTTTTTCGGGTTTTTTGCCCACACAGGGCTGCTTTTGGCCCTCGAGCAAGCCGGCTTGAAACCCGCGCGGATCACCGGAGTGAGTGCCGGTGCACTCGCGGGTGGGTTGTGGGCAAGTGGTTTGCCGGCGACCGAACTCGCCGGCGAGTTGCAGGCGCTGCAGCGTCGGGATTTTTGGGACCCGGGCCTGCCCCTCGGCGGTTGGCTGCGTGGGCGCAAGTTCCTAGCCAAACTCCACACCCTACTCGGGTCCACCGGTGTGCGTGACATCGAGGACTGCCAAGTTGCATTTGCAACGGTCGTCCACGACCTTGCCACCCGTGCACCCAAGGTATTGTCGACCGGTCCACTGGCTCCGGCGATCGCGGCCTCCTGCTGCGTGCCCCTGATGTTTCGCCCGGTGTGGCACGGTGGCAAGCTCTTGGTCGACGGTGGCGTGAGCGACCGCAACGGCGAGCAGGCGCTGCATCCTGGCGAACGCGTGATGATGCATGCACTTGTGTCCCGCAGTCCGTGGTCGCGGTGGTTTCCCGACGAGATGCCGAGCGTGGGCGCCACGAAAACCCGGGTCAACCTGGTGATCGACGGGCTTGTCCGCGTGACCCCATTTCGCCTCGAAAACGGCCCTCTAGCTCTTGCACACGCCTTTGAGGTCGTTACGCGTTGGCTCGATCGGCCGCTTGCGACAGCTTGAGTGGGTATACAAAAGCGGCCCCGAAGGGCCGCCCGTGTAGCTTCGTTTTGTGGTCTACAAACAGCTCGTTTGGAAGTTCGAGAAGCACGAGTTCTGCTGCGAGTAGGCGTAGAATCCAACCTGACCATTAGGATAGGTATCATCCATAAACGTCTGCTCGGCCACGACCTGCATATTGTCCTCGCGGATGATGCGAATCGTGAAGTCCGTGGGCGTGTGGGTCAGGTCGAAGATGTAGGGAACATTGTCGAGCCAGCCCTGGGTTGTAAACTCGCTCGGGGTCGCTAACACGGTGGCGTTGGTCGAGTCGTTGATGTCGTGGAAGTCCGCGCACGAAAGCGGGGCGTTCATCGGATCTTGTACATCCATGCGCTTGACCATCATGCCCGAGCCACCAGACTGCGGGTGGTTGCCACCACACCAGCCAAACTGATTGCCCTGCTTCCAGCCAAAGAAGTAGAACTGCTTGGGTTCTTCGGTCATTTGGTCAAATGGCTGGATCCCCCACAAAAAGCCGATGTAGTCGTCGTCGGAGCCGGTTTTGACCTGGAAGCGACCCTGGAGGTTGGCGTTGTCAAGCGACCATCCACAAAACCGTGCGGTCGGCGAGGAGTTGGCGAGCTGGCACAGCTCGACCAGGTTCGGGTTCCAGTTCCAGTTGACGCTTGGGTTACCGCCGTAGGCAAAGTTTGTGATCTTACAAGCTTCGTCACTGAGCTCGAGGGCCTCGCCGGTGAGGAACACCGAAACCGTGTCGCTGGCCATTTGGTTGAGGCCGTCCATCACGTTCACGGTGTAGGTGGTGGCACCCATCGGCATGGCCATCGGGTTTTCGATCATCGGGTCGCTCAGGGTCTCCGGCGGCATCCAGTCCCACATATAGTTTCCGTCGCCACCGGTGGCAACTGCTTGTAGTTGCACAGACTCACCCGGGTTGATGCACACCGACTCGCCGGCGTCGACCATCAACTCCTGGTAGCACAGGCCATCCTCGGGGTTACAACCGATTTCACAGACCTCCTCGAGCGACGAACCATTGCCGAGGCCGTTGCACAGGTGAGACTCGTCTTCCTTACAGAAGTATTCGTTGGGCGTGCAGTTGGCACACAACTGGAAGATTGACTCGTCGGCGTCGTCACAGTCGAGCCCTGGTGTCACCCCGTCGGGGGGGGTGTTGCTGCCCCAGCCGTCATCGTCGATATCCTGCTGGCACAGGCCCGGTGGGATTTCATTTTCAGCGGCGCCTGGGTAGGTGTTGGGCTCGTCATCATTACAGTCTGTCCCTGCGACCACCCCGTCGGGCGGGTTGTCATCGCCGTAGTCGTCGTCGTCGACATCTTTCATACAGGCAAGTTCGTCGTCGAGCGGGGCGGCACCCGGGAACGTATGCTCACTGGTGTCGTCGCAGTCGTCACCGGGAACCGCACCCGGTTCGGGATCGGCATCGCCGTGGCCATCGCCGTCGGCATCGGTCATACACGCTTCTGGGTCGGTGTTTTCGGCCGCACCCGGGTAGGTGTCGGGATCGGTGTCGATACAGTCGGTCCCCGGGTCGACGCCGTCGGGAGGGTCGAGATCTCCGTAGCCATCATCGTCCTCATCTTCCATGCACGCGTCCTCGTCGTCGAGCTCGGCGGCACCCGGGAACGCAAACCCGTTGTCATCGGCGCAGTCTTGGCCCGGCGTCACCCCGTCCTTTGGGTCGTCGTCGCCGTAGCCGTCGTCGTCGGCGTCGGTCATACAAGCATCGGGGTCATCGAGCTCGGCCGCCCCGGTAAAGGTATTTGGATCGCTGTCGTCGCAGTCGAGGTTGTTGGGGACGTATCCCGGAGGAGGATCGTCGGTGGCGTCGATACACATGTTCGGATCGCCCTGGCCGTCCATATCGGCATCGAGGCAGTACTGCGTCGGCGGGTCGCCGGTGCCGTCGGTCATGGCCTCGGAGTCGCTCTCAGACGCCGTGGTTGTCGGGTCAACGGTGGTCGTTGTCGGCCCGACGGTGGTCGGATCTGTGGTTGTCGTCGTCGTTGTTTCCGCGTCCGAGTCTGAATCTGAATTTGCAAAGTTACATTCTTCGGGGTTTTGTGCCCACGCCGGGCCGTCGTCTGAACAGACCGAGCCGCAGCCGCTTGCTCCCACCAAAAAACATCCCAAACCGATCGCAAGTCGAGGTCGTGCCATGCCCTTAGGGTAGGGAGCTTCGTCAGTGAAGTGGTAGAAGATTTCTATTTTAATATGCGCAAAAAGACATGTTTTATAAGACATGTTTTCGGTTGTGCGATATATGGATTCCAATGTCTGCAGGCAACCCGCCATCAAACGAGGTTCTAGCGTTGGCCCCGGACATGTCCTGAGTGGGTGGTTGGAAACATTCTCGAGTGACTGCGGTGCTACTTCCGGAGCATCGCCCACATCGAAAACGGATATGGTTCCGGCGCGCACTCGTTGCCGGCGGCGGTCGGGGTCGTGAACGAGCGGATGAGTAGGATGTCGTAGCTGTTGTCGGCAAACGCGAGGGTTGCCGCTGGCGCGCCATTTTCAGCGTCGACACAGTCGTCCGTTGTCTCAAACCGCAGGGTGTTGCACTGGGCTGCCGTGTCGTCACAACAGTTGAGCGGTAGTTCGCTGGCACATGTACAGTCAAATGTTTCTTGACTGCGCGAGACTGTCAGCTGGTCACTGATACCGTCGTTGACTTGCGGCAGCGGGATTGGGTCTTCGTAGCTATAGATCACAACCGGGCTCGGGTCGCCGGAGTCGGCTTCCCACAGGATGACATCGGTTGTGTTGCACACCGAACCCACGCGGTAACCCGCGTAGTAGCCACGGAAGCAGGTGCTGTTGGTGTTGAGGTTGACGCCCGTAAACGACAGGTTGATGTTCGGGATGCAGTTTGTGCAGTCGCTGGTGTCACAGTAGATAAACGTCGAGCCCTGAAGCTGAGCGTAGAACTCAAACGGGGTCGCACCACATTCAGAGTCGAGGTCGATGATGCTGTTGACGAGCCGCTCAGGCTGCTGGGCAATACCTGCCCCTTGTGCCATACGACATTGGCGGCCGTCGGTGTCGGTGGCCGTGGCCGTGGCCGTGTCGGTCGTGGTCTGGGTTGTCGGGTCGGTCGAAGTTGAGTCGGTGGTCTCGAATGTCCCGCCGTCGGTTTCGACAAAGCCCGGATTCAGCCGGGTGCAGCCCGGTAGCGCCAGCGCGACGCTCACACCCAGGGCCATGAGGTCGGGCGCCAACCGACGCCTACGCACATGGGACAGCCACGCGTACCGACACTCCATCGCAAATAGGATACCGCACGAATGCCGCCGAGGCCGTCAACCGTAGGTTTTTGCGCGCAGCGATTGTCAACACCGTTCCCCAAGCGGTTATTTGGGGCTTTCTCGATTTTGCTCATTCAATGTCCGCTGGGACAGGGCCCAGTGTGCAGCTTCGCGAACGAGCGGCTCCGGGTCTTTCAGACATGTTGTGAGCGCATCGTGTTCGTCTGGAGTGAGTGGTCGGTCGCGGCAGCCGAGGGCGAGTAGGGCATTGCGGCGAAGTGCCCGGCGGGGAATCCTACGCAGCGCCGATTCACGACAAAGTCGCTTGTGCGCCCCGCTGCGAATCGTTGCCAACCGGACCGGGTCGGGATCGCGGGCGGGCGTTTGTGGCCAGGGCTGCAACCAGCTCGCCGCGGGGGTTCGGGCTTCGCGGGATTCACTTTTGTTGTATGGGCATACTTCCTGACAAACATCGCAGCCGGCTACGCGCTCGCCGAGGGCCGCGGCAAGCTGTTCGTCGATCGGCCCGCGGTGTTCGATGGTCAGGTAACTGAGGCAACGTCGCGGGTCTAGATCTCCGGGGGCGACAAATGCCTGGGTTGGGCAGGCGTCGAGGCAACGCGTGCAACTCCCACACGCGTCCCAGGGGGCACGCGTGTGGTCGACATCGGCATCGGGCCCGGCGAAGCTCGCGGTTGTCAGCATGCCGCCAATCATCACGTAGCTGCCAAGCCCCGGACTGATCAGACACCCGTGTTTGCCCAAAAATCCGAGCCCGGCCAACATCGCCGCCGCACGCTCCAAGACCGGACGGGTATCGACACAGATTTGCGTAGCTATACCATTAAAGTGTGTATGCAAATATTCTTCGACGACCTGAAGGCGCAGGTGCAGCACGCTGTGGTAGTCGGGCCCCCGGGCATAGCGCGCGACCGGGCCCGGCTCGCCGCCGTAGGGCGCGAGGCCGATGAGCATCGTCGCCGCGCCGTCGAGCATGCTCTCGGGATGCTTGCGCACATCTCGAGTGCGCTGCAAAAACGCCATCTCGCCGGCATGTCCCCGGTCTAAAAAATGGTCGAGGGCTTGGCGGGCCGGGGCAAATCCGGGGTGGTCGAGGCGGACAATGCCCAGGCGCAGCAGCCCGGCCTGCTCAGCGACGGTTGCCAGCGTGCGCAGGTCCGCCGGTGTCAGCGAAAGCTTGGCCATCGCTCAGTCGGCCACACCGCGATCGGTACTCAAAAACACCTCGTGAATCTCGAGCACATTGGGGCCGCGAAACATGTCCTTGGGTGGCCGGTTTTTGTGGGCCTCGGCGAACGCTGGGCTGTGCACCCAGGCTTCAAAGTCTGCCAGGCTACGCCACCAGGTTTTGACTTCGTAGTAGCCCTCGCCGTTGGGGTCGGCCTCGAACTTGCCCGACTCGCGGTTGAACTTGGAGGGGCGCGGCCGGTGAATTTCGTTGCGGACAAACCCGGGAGCTGAGTCGACGAGGTGTACACGGTTGCGAAACCGGTCCTCAAAGTCGGCCTCAAATCCTTCGCTCACAGGGATCCGGTTGGTCACCACAATCATGCCCAGAGGGTAGCTCGGTTGCCTAGGTGGTGGACATGCAAAACTGTCGCAGGTTACGTGTGTAGATACAAAAAGGGCGAGCCAAAGGCCCGCCCCCATGTTTCGCCTAACAGGGCTATTTGACGCCGTGCATGAGCTTGTTGATCGAGCCCGCGAGCAGGCACACAACACCGCCGAAGATCACCAGGACCCAACCCATGGTGTCGAACACCTCGATGTAGTTGGCACCCCCCTCGCCACCGGTGAGCCCGGCGATAAAGGCCGCGAGTTTGTTGGCCAACGAGAACGACAAAAACCATGCGCCCATGACCGTGCCGGTCATGCTTTTGGGGACCAGCTTGGTCACCATCGACAGGCCGATAGGCGACAGGAACAACTCGCCCGTGGTGTGCAGCAGGTACATCAGCACCAAGAACATCAGTGGCACGAGCGCGCCTTCACCAACGCTGGCGGCACCGACCACGAGCACCAAAAATCCGAGACCCGCCTGGATGATCCCCAGGCCAAACTTCATGGGGATGTTGGGGTTTTTCTTGATGCGGTCCAAAAAGATCCACATCGCCGAGAACATCGAGCCAAACACGATAATGAAGAACGCGTTGGCCGACTGCGTGACCGAAGCGGGCACGGTCCAGTCGAAAAACGAACGGTCGACACCGCGGTCAGCAAACAGGGTCAGTGAGGTGCCGGCCTGTTCAAAGCACGCCCAAAACGCGATGTTGAGCAGCTGCAAAATGATCAGCGCAAACGTCCGGTGCAACATCACGCGGTCTTGTTTGCCCAGCGCGTTGGCGATGAGCGAGCCGTTGACGAGCACCCACAACACGATCAGCAAGACACTGATCACCGCCTCGTATTGCAGCAGGAAGTAAAGGACAGGTACGGCCGCGAGCGAGGCCAGAATTGTCAGGTGAAATCGGCTGAGTCCGGCGGCAACCGGCTCATGGAGGCGTTGTTCGTCTGGCGGTTCGCCCTTGCCAACAAGCATCCCTTGGCCGGCCACAAAAATCGCCACACCGATCAACATGCCGATGCCGGCGAGGCCAAATCCGTAGTGAAAGCCAAACGTCTCGCCAACCCAGGCACACAGCGTTGTCGCCAACAGGGCCCCGATGTTGATCCCCATATAGAAGATCGTGAACCCGGAGTCGCGCCGCTCGTCGCCGTCGCGGTACAACCGGCCAACAATGCTTGAAATGTTGGCCTTGAAGTAACCGTTGCCGACGATGATCAGGCCCATGCCGAGGTACAGCCAAAACTCGCTGTCGCCGAGCAGGGCAAACTCGCCAGCGGCCATCAAAAGACCGCCGAGGATGACGGCGTTGCGGTAACCGAGCAGGCGGTCGGCGACTCGCCCACCGACGACCGGCGCGGCATAGACCAAAGCTGTGTATGCCCCGTAAATGCCGGTCGCGACGACGTCGCCCATCATCAGCGACTTGGTCAAATACAAGATGAGCAGCGCCCGCATGCCGTAGTAGCAAAAGCGCTCCCACATCTCGGAGAAGAACAGGACGAACAGGCCTATCGGGTGGCCAAACAAAGTGCGTTCGGGTTGCGTGCTCACGACGGTCGGCATCGTCCCAAAAACGCGGTCGCACGCGCAATCGCAAAACCGCCTCAAACCCGGCTTTGCCGGGGGCGCCGTCGCAAAAAATCACACACAGTGCGGTTGAAACTCAGGTCGCGTCGCGGTGTCGCGAGGTGCCACGGGGTCCACTTGATTCACTGCGATGCTCGAGTCGAGCTGCGATTTGCAAACACAACAGGTGGACTTGTCTCGCGTCGGTCAGTGACCAGCCGGCGAGCCAGGCCAGCAGCCAAGTCGCCGGTCCTTGCGGGGAATCGAGTGCTGTCGCATGGAGCTTGGGGTGGGCGACATACACCGATTGCAACGCCCGCAAAACCCGCGATCGGCTCGGAGGACGCCCCCACGGCAAAAGTCCCTGAAGCCGCTCACACACCAGCGAATCGAGGTCGGGCTTGACTGTCTCGATCTGGCGATTTTCCCAGTCCACGAGTTGTTCACAACGGGTTAGAAGATCGCAGCTAGCGAGCAGGTGACGGTTGCTGACCTCGTCTCGAAGCAGGGGCGGTCGCTCCGAGTGCGGTTTGAGCGCCCTCGCTTCAAGCTCGTCGCACAGCAACCACAGCGGCTTCGCAGCAACTTCTTCGACCGAATACATTCGGCTATTTGGACCCAAAAAAACCTTGAGATCACGGTAAAACAGTCGACCAGAATCGGAGCGTTGCAAACCCGCAAGCACCTGATCTCGCCACGCCTGGCTGGTCCGCCCCTGGATGACAACTTCCGCTAGGCACTTCTCGATCGCCGCACGAACAACTTGAGTCTGCTCGAGGCTCATCCAGTGTGGCGACCCCCCATTGCGGTTTAGGCGCACGCCCACACGAAGCCCTGGCTCAAAAACTTCAGTCCGAAAGCACAGGCCATCGCGCTCAAACCACAGTTGTCCGGGCTGGCCAAAGTCCGTCCAGGTAGCAGCGACAACAACACCTTCGCCACGCTCGGTTTTCTCTGGGTCTTCCAGTCTGACTTGCAGATCCTCCGGCATCGCATGACGCACCCGCGGATGGAGGGGGAGGGGGCCAGCAACCCACGGCAGACCTGCGAGCCGGCGCACGACCGTTGGCGCCACCACGATAGTTCGCTCGACCAGCTGATCGACGTGTGGGCCCGGCGTGACCCATCGAATCGTTGACCAGCCCAGCAGATCAGACCAGCGAAACCGGCGTCCTGTGTGGTCGCAAAACACCTCCATCCGCGCAAGCCCCCGCGGGATCTCGCGCCCGGACTCGGCCAACCGACAAAGCACCTCAAACGCCAGGTCTGGTGCACCGTCGTCGACCTGCACGAGTTGCTCGCACAACTCGGTTTCGATCGACTGCCAGTCGGCGGCCGTCAGCTTGGCGTCAGTGGCCAACACGCCGGTGAGTGGTACGCAGAAATCTTGTAGGTGCACTTTATTCCCGAGCTGGTCAAACACCCCATCCGCCCCATGCCGAGTCGCCAGCAGCCAGCCATGAGAGCCACTGGGCAACGTTGCCGAAAGCACGGCGGCGTCTGTTTGGGTTTGGTTTCCCATGTGCGAAAACCATGCATCTACATTGAAATTGTGAACGACCAACGCACCCAGGGCAGCGCCGAGCAGGGTATTGCCGGTGATTACCCGCGGCTGTCCGGGGACCTCGCCGTGCACACCCGGGCTTGTCAACCACAACGGCCCGTGATGGGCCCAGCTCCGAAGAGTTTGCAGCGACACACACGGGCCATTGGGTCGAGCAAACATCCGCAGCAGGGCAAGCCCCGGCAGGTCGTGATGTCCCCAGCGAACGAGATGGGCAAGTGTGGCTTGTGGTTCGCAAACAACCACACGCTGGGCATGCGCCAGGGGTGAACGTGGTGTGCTGAGAGCCTGGTCCGCCTCCGAGTCGTCGGTTCTGGGTTCACCATCGCTGCCAATAGGTTCATCGACTCCGTCGGCCAGGGCGTAAGCCAGCTCGAGCACAAGGGCGTGGTGTACCCGGCGAACAACGGCATCGACGCGCTGGCGGGCCAGGTTGTCGACCGGCGCCGACCAACTGGGATCGGCGACCAGGTCGAGATCGGTCGTGCGGATCCAAATGGGCGTGTGAAGGTTGAGCGGCTGGGCGGGCAGTACCCGGTGCTCGACCATGTATTCGAGCTGACCCGTCGCCGCGGTACTGGGCAACAACGCTGCCCAAATCCGTGTACTACCAACCGTCCAAAGCCCATGGGCGACAACCTCCGGGCAGTCCTCACCGGTGGTTGGGTCGAGTGGCGCCAGCGGTCGAACGCTCCCGGCAGCATGGGCCGCGACCTCGTCCGAGCGATCGGGTAGGGCGGGCAGACGGCCACTGGCGACCAACCGCGTGAGCGCCTCGTCGTCGACAACCGTCACCACCCCACCCGGGTCAGGGGCCGTTGCCAGCTCGACGGCAACGACCGCGGCCTCGCCACGAAGTGCCCGAATGGCCAGCCGGTCGCCGGCGAAAAACTCCCCCGAAAGCGTGCGAAAGATCGGTTGTCGAACCAACCGTGCGACAAGCTGCTCGCGTTTTTCACGGGTGAGTCCGAGCTCGTTTTGTGGGCGCAGCAACGCGGCTAGCAACACCCGGCGCGGGGCGGCCAGGTGCCGGGAAATCGCCACCGAGCCGACTTCATTATTTGTATCATCATGAAAACACAGGGCCGCAAACACATCGGGCACGGCTGCGCGCACGATATCAACGACGCGCTGGCGAAGTTGCCCCGAGGCAAGCGCGGTCAAGTCGACGTTGGGAATGACCTCGGGTCCCCGTATGACTGCCCGCAGCGGGATACACGAAGGGACATCGATCGTTTCCAGTCGCCGTTCAAACAGGAACACATCGATGCGCAGGTGGGCCGCGGCTTCGCGTTGGCTCGTCACCTCGTCGAGCGGCAACGCGACTTGTCCGTCAAGCCCAGGTGCCGAAATATCGACACGCGCGGTGGCAAAGCGGCCAAGCGTCAACTCCTCGCGATCGGTTCGCTTGCCCATCCACCTGTGCCACGCGGCCACGAGGTTGTCGAGCACATGGTCGGCCTGCTCGATCCGGGCCTCGGCAAACAAGTGTGCCAGCAGCTGGGCACGTCGACCATCGCACCAGAGCAAAACCTCGGTGACCGAGCCTCCGACCTGGGCCAAGTGTGCACGGATCGTCGCCAGCAGGAGCTGCGTGACCGAGTCGGAGCCCGAGGGCACGAGCTGTTCCAGCAGTCCCACTGTTGTGCTGGGGGCGGCGTAGGCATCGATCTCGGGGGCCTGAGAAAATGTCCAAAAACCTGTTCTATTTTGTTTGTATAAACAAACTAAATCGTGCGTCGTCCAGGTCTGGCCGGCGAGGTCTGTCCACACCGGGAACTGGGCAAACTCGCAGGGGACCGCACGGGTACGTGCCAGCAGGCCAGGCACCCAGCTTGGCAACGGCGTCCACTGGCCAAGCCCCCGCAGCCGCACAAGCGCCCGCTCGAGCACCGCAGCGAGATGCCGTTCGAGCAACTCGGCGAGTGTTGAACATGCAACTTCCGGATGTTCCAACCCATCAAATGCGCGGTTGGGTACCGCCTGTTCCCAGGCGACGCTGCCGAGCAGGCCGGGAATCCCCAGCGGGACGCGAAAGCTCCCCAGTTCAACACCCGCGTGGATCAACGCAATATTCGCGTCGTCGTGGGTCGGTTCGAGCGCGAGGGCAAGCTCGCCATACAGGCCATGTTGGCGGAACTTGACATGGGCAAACGCCGGGGCCGTCAACATCGGTGTCGCCCAGGCGGCAGCCCGCCGCCGGGTGGCCGTGCGCTCGTCGAGTACCATCTGGGTGATATCGACGAACAGTTCCTGCAAAAGATGTGCAAGCAACTTGATCTGCTCCGGCGAGGCCACCACCACACCATCGGGAACAAGTTCGTAGCCGATCTTTTTGGCGACACAGCGGACGGGCGCGCCCGGGTGGGGCTGCGCAGACAACAGCAAGTCGCTCAGGGAAACGGTGACAAGTCGTTCGGCACGGTCCGTTCGCACCAAGCGAGCAAACAGTTCGAGCTTGCGCACGGGCGGTGGCAGCCAGTCATACATGCCCTTGGCTGTTCGCGGGCTCGGGAGTTGTTGATGATGCAACCAGTTGTAGAGGTAGTCGAGCAGGCGTTGACTTTGGTGATCGGGGTTGAGCGCTAGGGGAGCAAGGGCCGCGGCAATCTCCAGCACCATGGCATCGGCTTGGGCCCGTACCAGCGCCAACGTCTCCTCGTAGGCGTGATCGTGCAAAACGCTCTCAAAGTTATCGTCGGCCCGCAATCCCGGCGACGAGACCCGGGCAAGCACGGGCCCAGGGTAGGCAATGTCGACGGTTTCGCAGGGGAGCTCGTCGACAAACAACTCCACCCGCATACATGTATCTTCAATTGTCCGACCATAGATCAGCGAAACCAGGCCACGGGCAAGGCCCCCGGTGCGCTCGCTGTCGGAGTTGTCGCTGGTCTGTACCTCAAAGTCGCGCAGGTAGAGGTTGCCCGGGACAGCGGCATGCAACGCCCGGAGCACGGTGGTCCGGTACTCCCGCCGCGAACGCCCGACTGCCCGGGCAGCAAGTTCGTCATCGGCATCAACAATTGCATGTGCAAAATGACGCTCGAGCAGGCGCCACTGCAACACTTCGTCGTGCCCTGTATTGCCGCGAATCCACTCCGGTAGTGCTTCGCGGGCGACAAAGTGGGGCTCGGGGATATCGCGGTGGGCCAGGGTTTCTCGGCGAAACCGCAAAATTCGTTCGCTGCGGGCCAGCGCCGCAAGGCTAAACACCCGCCCCGCGCTGTCGCGCAACGCCGGGGTGTGGTGGAGACCGGCAGCGACCTCCTGGTGATCATGTAGCAGCAACAAAAGTGCACGCCGCAGCGGTGGTCGCTGCCGGTGATGTTCACTGAGGGCCCGCAACCGCCGGGCGATCAACTTTCCAAGTTCTGTATGGAGCTCGGCCGCGAGTTGGCGAAATTGGTTGTCGTCGATCACCTGGGCCCGCGAAGCATCGAGGTTGAGGGTGTCGCAGCGAACATGGCCAAAAAGTCCAAGGCCTCCGCTACCAACCGCGAGCTCGCCCACCCGAATACCATCGCGGATCAGCACAACCCGACCCTGCGACCTGTGTTGGGAAAGGTCGAGCCACAGCTCTCGCCCCGCGCGACGAACAACCAACGCCCGGGTAGGCGGGGTCACGAGTGTTTCGGCAACCTGGTTCGCGACCAGGTCGCGGTCCTGATCGACATAGTCGATTGCCACACCGTGTGTATGAGCAATGATTTCGAGAAGCTCGCGGGGTAGCTGCTTGCGCACGGAGTTGCGAAAAAACGCCCGGGCTACGTCGGTGGTCAATGGCCGGCGAATATGCACCGAGAAACCCGGGGGCGGGTTGCGTACCGCGAGCGCACGCGGGAGGTTTTGCAGCGCGGTTAGGTCGAGGTTGAGCTGTGGATGGCTTGTGTCGCTACCGGCTGTGTCGCTGGGTTGCGGTGGTTCGCGGTGAAGTTCAGGTAACCCCAAGCGAATCCACTTGGGCCGTAGGCCACGGGCTGTGTGGATGCCCTGCGCGAGGTGTTGCAACATTCGACTGCGGTCGTCGGTCCCCCGGTCAAACAACCAGTCGAGCAGCCGCGCGAGTTCATTGGGGTGGGGCACAAGTCCGCCATCCCACCAGATCACCAGGTCGTCGCTATCGCAGCGGATCTGTAGGGGCTGGCCACCAGCTCGGACCCCGGCAGCCACCAACTCGAGGACATAGGCCGCAGGAGTTGCCAACGCGTAGTGGGCAAGTTTGTGAAGCGCCCGCTCGCGGTCGAGCCGAAAGCGACCGCGACTGAGGACCCTGGTGCCCACGAGGTATGCCGCACAGGGGTCAGTCACGCGACTCCTCGGCCGCACAGGCGTGGCCAGCCATAACCCCGAGCAGGCGTGGCGAGGGCGCAAACGCCTCACCGAGCTCGCGCTGAATGAGGGCGAGGAGCATCGGCCCCGCGACCCACATCGGTGATGATACAAGTTCTTGGACCGTGGGATGGTCGAGGTTGACAACCGGGGTTCCACGGAGAAAGTCGGTTTGGGCCACCAGTTCAATGGCGCCGGGCTCGTGTTGACAAATAGCCAGTTTGTCGGCGATCGCCTGTCCGTAGCCGCCAAAATGTGCGACAGCACAGCCGGGCTGGGCAAGGCCACAGAGTTTTTGCGCCGAGATAATTGCCTGTACAACAGGGTGTTCGACCACCAGAGGAGCGATGTAGCGACTGTGAGCATCGACGAGGTCGGCCCCCAACAACACCGAAACTTGGTGAGCATCGACATGCGGATTCGCAGCCAATACCGGTATACCTGCCCGTGTCAGCCGGGTCCCCAACGGGTCGCCAAGTGGAGCCTGCAACACCACGGGCCTGGGCCTACGAAGTTGAAACCGCGAGCGTGGGACTGCGGTTGCGAGGCTCACAAGTGATCCTGCGGAGGTACGAAAGCATGCGAGCTCACGCGGGAGTGAAACGAGAGGGTGGGTGGTATGCGCAAGCAGCTGGTCAAGGGCTTGGTGGTCGAGCGCCACCGCAGCTTTTTTAAGTGCAGATACATATTGCTGGACGAGGCGACCACGGGCGAGATTTTGCAGGCGGTCAATTACCCGCTCAAAGTTTTCATCGCGGCGAACATTGTCGCGGGTCAGCGTATGCCCGAGCGTGCCCGACTCCACGCGAAACGTGACCCCAGGAATGGTTGGCTCTGTGGTTTGAACCAAGGTTAGGCCGCCGTTGTAGTAGGCCGTGAGTGGCTTGGGTTCATCGGTGAGGCCTAAAACAGCGCGAAACCCCGGGCCAATGTCCTCGACCGTGACCGCGGCCTCAACCGAAAATTCGTGGTCGACTTTTTCGTCGGCAAACGAAAACCCAGGTCCTTCACCGTCAATGGTGATATCCGCGGGGGCGTAGCGGCACCAGTGATGGACGGCGTTGCGTACCTCGAGCGCGAGCTCAGCCGCATCGTCGTCGGTGAGTTCGAGCAATAGTTCGATGCTTGTACCCTCAAATGGTTCGTCAACCTCAACGAGGGTGTAGTGCCGTTCATGGTCAAACACCACCCGGTAGTGGGTTCCGTAGCGGGCGGTATCGACAACAACGGCCGCCGGTTCGAGGGCAAACAACGAGACAAAGCCGACACCAAAACCGCCGATTTGTGTGTTGTCACCATCCTTGGTCGAGCGAAACAATACGAGCAAGTGGTCCTCAATGACACTGCGGTCCATCCCGTGGCCATCGTCACAAATCAGTATATGCAAGTATTTTGGGCCACGATTGAGGGCGATCGCGATGTTGGTCGCACCCGCGTCAAGTGCATTTTGGACGAGCTCGCGGGCAAACGCACTGCGCTGGCGAAACTGCGTCGCCAGGGTTTGCAAGACATCATCGGGCGAGTTGCCGAACGCCGAAGAAGTGGCCGTGGACACTGGGCATGATGGTGCCGGAGTTTGGTCCAGCCGACGAGTCTGTAGCCGCGCGAACGTTCATGTTTTTCGCACTACCGCAACCAGGCGCGAAGCTGCGAGCGAAACACTTGCGCGAAAAGGGACCTAGTGTAGATACATGCTAATCCGGGTCGACATCACCGACGTGTTCGAGCAGGCGAAGAACCTGGGCATGTACCCGCGGATCGCCGGCGGCCACTACCCGGCCGCCGTTGTCCGGCAAATCGCCCGACCAACTCGTGACCACGCCACCCGCGGCTGCAATGATGGGGACCAGGGCCTGAATGTCGTAGGGCTTGAGCGAGGCCTCGACCACGAGGTCGACAAACCCAAGCGCGAGCAGGCAGTAGGCATAACAATCGCCTCCAAACCGTTGCAGGCGGACGCGCGAGGCGATGTAGCGAAAAGCCGCGAGCGCCCGTGGGTCGACAAACATCTCTTCTGTGGTCGCGCATAGGACTGCCTCAGAAATACTTGCACATGCACGTGTTTTGAGCGGCCGCGTCTCGCCGCGGTGATGAAAAACGGCGCCAAGCCGCGAGCCGGTAAACCGCTCGCCAGTAAACGGCTGGTCCATCACACCGAGAACCGGGCGTTGACCGTCGTTGAGGGCGATCAGCGTACCCCAGGTGGGCAGCCCAGCAACAAACGAACGGGTGCCATCAATCGGATCGATCACCCAGTAGCGCGACGACGTGCCGTACTCGCGCCCGTGCTCCTCACCAAAGATGCCGTCGTCGGGATAGCTCGCGCGGATCCGTTGGCGAATCACCTGCTCGGCCTCACGATCGGCGATCGTCACCGGATCGAAAGCCTGCTGGCCCGCCTTGTTTTCGACTGCAAGTGGTGCGCGAAAGTGAGGACGAATCACAGCGCCGGAAGCATCCGTCAGCCCATGTACAAACGTAGTTAGAAGGCGGAGGTCGTCGTCACAGAGCGAAGTTGCCATGGCTGTGCGCGACTGTGTCATGGACCAGGTCTGTTGTCATCCTGTCATTGGGTTATCACCCGCGAATGTATACTGTGGGTGCCCGGGCACACTATCGAAATGCCAGCTGCCTGGGGTTTTATCGCGTTAGAAAGTCGAGCCTTAACCGTGGAAGAAACCGATGACGAGTTGTTATTCGCCGACGAGGAACACGAGCCACAGCAGCTCGGAGCCAAACAACCGCCGCCGTGGAAGATTCTGGTTGTCGATGATGAGCCGGAGGTTCACGCGATCTCGCGGCTTGCCCTCACGGGGCTCGAAGTTCGTGGACGCGGTGTCGAACTGATTTCGGCCTTTAGCGCGGCCGAAGCTCGACAGCAGTTTGCGACCCACAACGATATTGCCCTGGTGCTGCTTGATGTGGTGATGGAGTCGGAAGACGCCGGCTTGCAGATGATCCAGTGGATCCGCACCCAACACGATCCGATGGTGCGGGTGGTGTTGCGAACTGGCCAGCCGGGGCGAGCCCCCGAGCGTCGGGTGATGTTGGACTACGACATCCACGACTACCGAGCCAAGACCGAGCTCACCGCTGCCCGCCTGGTAACGACAGTGGTCGGCGGGTTGCGGGCGTTTAGCGACCTGATGACCGTACAGCAACAAAAGCGCGGGCTCGAGAAAGTGATCGCAGCGACTGGCTCGCTGTTTGAACGTCGTTCGATGGCCGACCTCATCAGCGGATTGTTGATACAACTATCTTCGTTACTCGATAGCCGAAAGGGCTCTGTGTTCGTACTGGGAGGTAAGCCCGGCACCCCGGTAGAGATTCAGGCTGGCACCGGGTGTTACGAGGGTAGTGTCGGCAAACCGGTCGAGGAGGTCGTAAGCCGAGAAATCTGCGAGGACATTTGTCGGGCGATTCGCGAGCGGCGTCCGATGGTCCGCGATGATTACTTTGTATATGCATTCGCATCGAGCGACGCGACCGCGTCAGCCGTGTGCATCGACGGGCACGACGGGATGAGTGCCTGGGATGAGCGGTTGGTCGAGATGTTTTGCCAAAACGCGGCGATTGCCCTCGACAACCAGCGTTTGCATACCGAGCAGGTCCGGTTGCTCGGTGCCGTTTCGCGGTTTGTCCCGACCACGCTGCTCAACCTTGTGGGCCAAAATGACGTCACCCAGGTGGATGTTGGCGACCACATTCAGCGGCCAATGACAACCCTGTTCGCTGACCTCCGCGGGTTTACTGCGCTGGCTGAGCGCATGAGTTCCCGGCAAAGCTTTTGCATGATCAACGATCTCTTTGGTGAGCTCGTGCCGTGGATTTACGAGCATCACGGGGTTGTCGACAAGTACCTCGGTGACGGTTTAATGGCGTTGTTTCCCCGGCACAGCTCCGATGCGGTACGGGCTGCTGTGGCCATGCTCGATGCTGTGCGAACCTTCAACCTCAAACAGGGAGGGCGGTTGCCCGCACCGGTTCAGCTCTCGCTCGGTATTCACACAGGTGATGTCATCTTGGGCATGGTCGGCTCGGCCTCGCGTCTCGATACCACCGTGATGAGCGACAGTGTCAACCTTGCAGCTCGGATCGAACGCCTCACTCGCAAGATTGCCGCAGACTTGCTGATTACCGAGCAGGTCTACGAGGACCTGAGCCCCGAGCTCCAGGCCCAGTCGCGGTTTTTGGGCAAACTACAAGTCCGCGGCAAACAACAGCCTGTCGGGGTGTACGAGGTGGTGGCTGCCGATCCGCCCCATATTCGCGACGCCAAGATGGCGATCGCCGACGAACTTATCGAGGTCGGGGCAATGATTGCCGATCAGCGTTGGTGGTCGGCCCGCGACCAGCTTTACCGCCTGTGTGATCGGGCCAAGGATGATGTCGTGATCCAGGGACTTTTAGATGAATGTACACGTCAACTGTGGCGCGCCGAGCAGGGTAGCCGCTAGCCATGCCAACCTGGCGCCCCACCGTTTTCGTTGAGCGGATTCCCCAGCTCGCCGAAATCGTTATCCGCCGGCGAGCCGACATCATCGACCGCGGGACAGATTGGATTCGCAGGCTTTCCACCGACCTCCAGGGCAAACGCCCGCGTGCCGAGACCCGAGAACTGGTCGCCCGCAACTACGAAGGCTTCTATGCCATGATTGTAGATGCGGATACACAAACACGGGACGACTTTATCGAGTTTGTGACGGCCTATCGCTCGTCCATGGAATTTAAGATCTCGACCCTGCTACGCGGTTTTATGACCTTCAAAGTTGGGTTTGAGGCGGTCTTGCCCGAGGAGGTCGACGACCCGGTCGCCGCGAGAGAGTTGCGGGACATGGTCGACGAGGCCTACTTCGACTCATGCTTTCTGGTTTCAGATGTCTATGCAAGTAAGCTTAAGGCACGCCTGCACCAGACCGAGGCCGAGCTCATGCGCCGGGAAAAACAGGCTGCTCTCGGACGGTTGGTGGCAGGGGTGGCCCACGAGATCAACACACCCATAGGCGTCGCTGTCACGGGGGCCTCGTTTGTCCGCGACCGGGTTGCCGAAGTCGAGCAGAGTTTTCGCCAGGGGGGGCTACGCAAGTCGACAATCCAGAAGTTTTTTGGTGATGTGCGCGAGGCTGCAAACCTGTCGTTGACAAACCTCGACCGTGCCGCCGGGCTGGTGCGAAGTTTCAAGCAGGTTGCAGTCGACCAGTCCAGCGAGCAACGTCGGAGTGTTGACCTCGGCAAGTACGTCGGCGAGGTGCTCGCGTCGTTACAGCCGCTTTATCGCCGAACAGCGCTGACCGTGCGGCTGGAAAGTACGGCCAAGATCATGGTCTCGGTGATGCCTGGGGCTGTTTCGCAGGTGGTCACAAACCTCGTGAGCAACGCGATCACACATGGTTTCGAATCGGGGCAAGAGGGCGAGATTGTCGTCCAGGTGTCTAAAGAGTCAGGTGAATTCGCGACGCTCACCTGCCGAGATAACGGTCGCGGAATTGCTCCGGAAGCCCGCGACAAGATTTTTGAGCCGTTTTTTACCACGCGTCGCGGCAGCGGCGGCAGCGGCCTCGGGCTTCATATCGTCCACAACATCGTGACCGACCTTCTAGCCGGCGAAGTTCAGGTCGAGTCCGAGCCGGCTTGTGGATGCACAGTACGCATTCGCATACCAATCGAGGCGTAGGGCAGACACCCACGCTAGGGTATGTCTGTTTAGTCATGTTGGTCTGATGTTGTCATGTCCCTATGGACAGGTTTGTGTTGAGCAAGGAAACCCCATGGGTTACGGTGGCCACAACGCGTCCGGCCGTGCTGTGACGCCGGAGATTGACATGTCTGTACGTAAACAAATTGGAGTGTTTGGGCCGATGCGCGGTCTGTGTGCCGGGCTACTTCTGGCCGCCTGTGGTGGTGGTGAGGAGACAACCGCCGCGAGTGAGGCTGGGAGCGGGACCGATACGACGATCGGGAGTGGTTCGGAAACGATGAACGACTCGACCCAAACCAGTGCGGGGCCTGGGGGCACGATGGGCGAAACAGATTCATCGGGTAGCGAGACGATGAACATGACCGACCCAACGGACCCGACCGATCCAACTGACCCGACCGACCCGACCGACCCAACTGACCCAACCGACCCAACCGACCCGACCGACCCAACCGACCCGACCACGGGAGAGCCATGTCCAGCTGACTGTGAGGACATGGGCGGACAATGTGTGGGCAGCGAGTGTTGCGACCCCGAACAGGTATGCCTCGACGTCTGTTGCGGCGAGGGGGATGTTTGCTCGTTCGGAGTTTGTGTCACCCCGGGCCAAATTTGCCTCGACTCAAACGAGTGTGGAGAAGACGAGTATTGCGACTACAGCCTCGGAGAGCCAGAAATGGAAGGCATGGGCATGTGCGCCGGCGGATTTGAACCGGCCACCGGCAAGTGCCTCCCCCAGCCCGACGAGTGTGCGCCCGGAGAGGAGCCGATGGAAGGAGAGCCCATTACTTGTATTGCCAAGTGTGAGTTTGTGCCAGACGGCTCCTTCAACCCAGAGGTCAAGTACCACTGGAACTCAGGCCACGTGATGATGGCACCAATCGTCGTCCAGCTCGACGATGACAACTGCGATGGCGTGGTCAACGAGAAGGACATTCCGGAGATTCTCTTTCACGAATTCCAAGCCCACCTCTACAACGAAAACGGGACCCTCCACGCAATCTCGGTTGTCGACGGCCAGCTCGTTACAAAGTGGAGCAAGAACTTCCAGAGCGACCGATTCCACCCGGGTCGAGAAATCGCCGCAGGTAACATCGACGGCAACCCCGGAAATGAGATTGTCGCCTGTACCGAAAACGCCAAGGTCCGCGCCCTCGATGCCGAGGGTAATGCCCTGTGGACCAGTGCATCGACCGGCACCTGCATTCAACCATCCATCGCCGACCTTGAGGGCGATGGCTTCCCCGAAGTTCTTGTAAGTACACGTGTGCTCGATGGCATGACCGGAGAGCTAAAGTTCACCATGGACTACGCCGGTCCGGTCACCGCAGCCGACATTACCGGAGATGGCAATCTAGAGGTGGTAAGCTCCCGCTACGCCTACAACGCCGAAGGTACACAGATTGCATCGACCGGCCTTGAGGGGCTCCACGCCGCGGTCGCCGACCTAGACCTTGACGGAGACCCTGAGGTCGCCGTGATTTCCAACGCCGGCAACCAATTGCCACACCACTTAGTTGTCTGGCGCTACGATGAAAATCAACAAAATGGTGTCGAGATTATCCGCAGTGGAATCGACATCAACGGGCCATTGAGCCCAGGTTTATGTCCCAACGGCTCTGCCGGCAATACCCGAGGCGGTGGACCCCCGACAATCGCTGACTTCAACGGCGATGGCACCCCCGACGTCGCGGTGGCAGGTGGGATTGGCTACGCAGTTTTCGACGGGACCAAGCTCATGGACTCGAATGTCCCGGGCCCCGAAACCGTGTTGTGGATCAAGCAAACAAAGGATTGCTCGTCAGCCCAAACCGGAAGTTCCGTGTTTGACTTCGACGGCGACGGCAGTGCCGAGGTCGTCTACTCCGACGAACACTACCTACGGATTTACGACGGCAATAACGGCGATGTGCTCTGGCAAACCTGTAACACCACAGGAACGCTACGAGAGTACCCACTCGTCGCAGATGTCGATAATGACGGACAGGCCGACATCGTAGCAGTTTCCAACGACTACTCATCGATTTCGTGCGAAGGAACCAAACAAACCGGCGTCCGAATCTTTGGCGACAGTCAAGGACAATGGGTCCGCACCCGACGAATTTGGAATCAGCACTCCTACCACGTCACCAACGTGCTAGAAGATGGAACAATCCCCAGTCCAGAGATGAAAAACTGGATTTCACCAGGGCTGAATAACTTTAGACA
>JAUIFF010000032.1 GCA_030429545.1 Polyangia bacterium | reverse complement strand
TCGCCTCGGTGGCAAACTCGGCACTGGCAGAAAAGATGTCTGAATGGTCATGTTTGAGCTTCCTCGTCCGCCCCTCCTTCTCTAAATGTTGGGTTGATGGTGTCTCACTTCATGTTGGCAGATGGGGGACCGCGATGAGGCGATCAAACTCCTCGAACAGGCCCATACCTTGCGGGTCGATCATGGCCGCGAAAAAACGCCGCTTGCCCTGACAACGCTACTCAACCTTAGCGTAACAGAATTCGATGCGGGCCGATTCGAAATCGCGCTACAACACGCGCGGGAAATCCACAAAACTGCTAACGAGCTTTTTGGCCCCAAGTCGTTCCAAGCCCTCGCCTCACAGCAGCTCATCGCACTTTGTGCCCTTCACCTAGGTCGCCCACACCAAGCCATTACTGTCGTTGAACAGTCGGAGGACTCCTCCGCTCCGGAGTCTCTGGTAATCTTGGGTAAAGCCGAGCTTGCACAAAGAAACTACATAAAGGCGCAAACCTACTTTGAGACAGCACTCCCCAATTTCCCGCCAGAAACACACATCTCCGATGATATCCTCCACCATCTAATGAAAATTGCGAGTCTACAAAATGACCCTGCAAAGGTTCAGACATACTATGAGCAGAACCGGAAATATATTACTGTTGACTCAGATGGATTTCGAGCTGCGATGCTCCAACTACACTACGGACACGCCCTCACAAACCTCGGACGGGCTCAGGAGGCTCTAGTCCACTTGGAGGAACTTCGATCATCTCCACCAGAGAACTTCCTGACGAATGTACTCAGCGTTGGTCCGCAACTCTCCCTCGCGCTCGCAAGAGCCTATCGTGCGCAGGGCAACCTCGAAGCTGCCGAGAGAGAACTCCAGTCTACATTGGTGCAATGCGGAGAAGCTCGCCCAATCGAGCGAGCCAACGCCCTTTATGAACTCGGTCTCGTCACCGAGGCGCAAGGCTCAATGACCACGGCTGCGGAGTACATTGAGCAGGCACAGGCCCTCTACAACGCCACGGCAGAAACCAACTTTCGCCCACTCGTGGACAGTCGCACAACTTTAGCTCGTATCAGACAAAACCTGTGAGTATACGGACGCCCATTTCCGGTAAGGTCCTAATACTCTCGTGCCGCAATGCCGCAATGCCGCAATGCCGCAATGCCGCAATAAGAATCCTAGCATCTCGAGTAAGAGCGGGCGGCGCCTCACCTTGGAGGCACCGCCCGCGCGAGTTTATATCTCCGGAACTACAACTGGGCAGATATCACTAGCCAAGTAGCCTCGAACACCCTAGCGTCGCAACAGGCTATCAGCGTGAATTCGAGAGCCGCTATTATCGACACACAGGAACCCCTGTGTGTCGAAGCAATGGTCATAGTGTTGCGGGGTGAACAACTGACCGTCCTCGGTGGGCCCGAACACACTAGTCGACATCGACGAGGTGAAGCACCGGCCCGCCGTTTTGTGTGCAATCGAAATAGCTTGCAGCGTAGGGGCCTCCATTCCGACTAAGCATACAGGCGAGTTCGCTCGAGTCCCCGTAGACATAGAGGTTTTCCCAACTGTTACCGTCCCATTCTTGAATCAGGACCTCTGCGGTAGTGTTTGGTTGCCAACGATCGAGTTCCGAAGCGTCACTGACGAGTTGAGCATCTATCGACCAAGCATAAAGCGCCGGACTGTCGTTCCAGTAACCCGCGGCGAGTGAACTCTCATTGCTAGCGACGGTGAGCGCGAATGTTTCCCACTGGCCCGTACTCTGGTTCTTAGCCTGTAGGCGGATGATTCCTGATGGCCTGGTACTGTACCCCTCAAAGCCGATTGTACGGTCGGGATTCTCCGAGCTGTATACAGTTCCATCAAAGGGTTTCGTGTCACAACCCGCACTTGCGATGGTTGCCATGGTGACTACGAGAGCGCTCAGAGCCCTCAGTGTATCGGATTTCTTGAACATCTTGTACTCCTGTCTACGAGAAGCCACCATGAGCGAGCGAAGTCTCCGCCCAAATGGCCGTTTGGTGACGTGATGCAACGAAGTCGTTGCACAGTAGTCATCCCCGATCCTGACCAGGAATTGAAGGGCAAAAGATTTTTCCCTGGGCAACGCGCACCCTGTAGCATCACAGGGTTAACCTGAGTGTTCGGTAACGGTTGCTGTGCAATTTCGTCCCCGGCAAATTCATTTGCCCTTTTTTTCTCCGAAGTAACGGGTATACCAGTTGTAGCAACGGTACAGACCGCTCCTGGCGACTGGCCTGATTCGGCGCTACTGTCCAAATAACTCACTTCAACTCGAAAGCAATTTCGACTACATCAGAGCATAACTACTATGAAAAAAATCATGGCCCCCTGTCATAGTCTCTCTTCGGTACTTGTTGGATTCCTTGCCTGCACCGCATGCACTGTGGTAAAGCCCAATCAATACGGGACGACTGGTAGCGCAAGCTCATCATCGGAGGGCGAGGCTGGATCATCGTCAGCGACGGATGAGGAGTCAGAAACCGAAAACTCGACAACAACCGGTGATCCAAGTGACTCAGCCAGCACCGAGGAAGAGACCGAGTACATGCCCGAGGACGGGGAAAACTGTAACCCAGATCTTGAGCCGTCTCCCCCCCAAAATGGGCCGGTTCATGCCGGCAAGGACCGAGGTTCGGAACCGACGCCAGGAGTGTTTAGCGACTGTAACCGGCTCATCGCACCAAGCAGTTTCGATGCACCACCTACGACAGCCGTCCTGACCATGGGAGAGAAATCCTATGAATTAGGTCGAACAATTTTTGGTGGGATTCTTCTGGAAGATGAGGCGGGGCACCTATTCGATGACGGATTCATTATGACGCTTGTCCCGAACAAAAGCTGTTCACCAAAGGTCGAAATTTCAATTATCGACCAGCCGACTCCGCCATTCACGATCGACTTCGAGGACAATTCTCTGTGCCCAGGTAGTGCCGCACCGAATGCCTTTATTTCGATTTCCTATGGTGACTCGTGCTCACTACTCGCCCCCGCCACAGCAGGCAGTCTAGTGGTCAACAAGCTCGATGAGTACACCGACGGTACAATTGAACTCTCCGCGAGCGGGACTGTGCTAGAAGGCGGGGATTCAATACCATTCGAGCTTGATGTTTTTGTCGACCTGTCATTCGTCGACGAGGGCGTCGGTCTCCAAGCCCTCGTCGAGGGTGATATGTGTGCGCCGTAGTTCGATGAATGTCGCTACTGACTCATGCGAGGACCCGTTCCCATACAATTGGAGTCGAAGCGACACGGCCCACCTCGGGGCCTTCGTCAACATGCCCCGAGGTGCTTTCCCAGCTCACATCTTCGCCGCTGCTCTACGCCGACTTCGACCGGCTCCTCAATGGGCGTGAGATACCGTTCGGCAAGCTGGTAGCCCAAGCCATTCATCCTCAGTAGAAAAAACCCTCGGCCACGCAACTGCGACCAAAACACAGCTACTACCCACATTTTCAGTAGACACCTCCAAAAAACTTCTTGGGAGCCCCCCTCCATCTGTGGTCTACTGCCGCAGTTGTGTCCAGCAAGGCCTCAAAACCGCTCGCCGCTTTGAACGTCAGTGCGACGCGAAAGCGTCCCGAGGTTGTCTTGCGGCTGGTCGCATTTTTGGGGATTTCGCGCGATGACATCGAGGCCTGGCTTGCTCCGCTTCATGGCCGTACCAAGCTGCCAAATGCGTTTGGGCGGCTTTGGCCTACCCAGCCTGACTCCCCTGCTCCCCGTGGCGAGTTTTCGACCAAGCTCGCGGCCCTGCGCAATTCCGATGCTCGGCACTCGCCTGCCCACCAGGTCGCTCTGGCCAAGATCCTCGGGGCTGCTCCCTCGGTTGTCGAAGCCGATCTGCGGGCGGAGCATCATCGCTTGCGGCTTGAAAAGTGTGTTTTTTCGGGTTGCGAACAGGCCTATGCTGATGCGCTGGCAAAGCGCGGCGCGGGTCCTTCGGCCTCCGACTCTGCCGACCCGTTTGCCCCCCACAACGACAACTTTGGCGACACGGCCCCAGCGGCGACTGAGGGCCCAACTGTTGATACTGCCGGCAATACAGACAGCAGCCCCTTGCCTCCCGAGCTTGCGGGCATACGGGTCTCTGAAGCTCGTAAAGACGATCTCCTGATCTTTCGCCTATGTGAAGTCTTTGACCAAAGCCCCGGGATGATTCGTGCGGCACTCGATCGCTCGCATCATCGCCAGCGCCTCGACTCGGTCGACTTTACGCCCCAGTCCAAACCAACCCAGGAGTTTTTGGGGTTGTCGACTCCGGCTCCGGCCTCGCCTGCAACCTCGGCTGCAGCGTCCACCTCGTCGCAGCCCTCTATGCAACGCTCAGGTTCGGCGGTAACAACCACTCCGCCGGGCCCTGGGCCCTCTTCTGCGCCCCCTGACTCGGTTGCATCTGCATCATCTACTACCGCCGACTATCGCCAAGCCTCGGTGACGGCCAACTCGTCGCAACTTCCGGCCGCTGCCGACCGCGGGGCTTCGTACACCGCCGAACTTCCCTCGGCGCTGCCCAAACGGCCGGCGCGTGTCGGTGACGACGCGATTCCCAAACCTGGGCAAATCGCCCGCTGTCGCCATCGCAACTGGCTTGTCGAAACGGTCCATCCCCCCCGCGAGCTGCGGCGCAACGCCACCCATCTCGTCGACCTTGTGTGTATCGACGACGATGTCCCCGGGCGCAAACTCAGTGTGTTGTGGGAACTCGAACTCGGGGCCTATCTCACCGAGCCCGAAACCGGCCAGCTGCGGGGCCTGGGTGGCTTTGACCCTCCCGAGCAGTTTGCTGCCTACCTCAATACCCTGCGCTGGAACGCCACCACTGCCGCCGACCCAAACCTGTTTCAGGCGCCGTTGCGGGCTGGCATTCATGTCCAGCCCTACCAGCTTACGCCGCTTAAAAAAGCCCTCGAACTTCCCCGCGCCAACCTGTTCATCGCCGACGATGTCGGACTTGGCAAAACCATCGAAGCCGGGCTTGTGCTGCAGGAGTTGCTGCTTCGCCAGCGGGTCGACTTTGCCCTGGTGGTTGCACCTGCAAGTGTTTGCTTGCAATGGAAAGAAGAACTCTACAAGCGCTTTGGCCTGCACTTTCGTATTTACGACCGGGCGTTTGTCGCCCGCACGCGCCAGCAGCGGGGCTACAAGGTTAACCCCTGGACTGCACATACACGTTTTATTATTTCCTACCCGTTGCTTCGCCGGGCCGAATACCTCGAACCTCTGCGGGCATTTTTGGGGGAGTACGGGGCCCATCGCAAACGCCCCAAGTCGCTACTGATTCTCGACGAGGCCCATACTGTGGCCCCCGCTTCGGGCGGTTCGTATGCGATTGACTCGCGGATCACTCGGGTCGCCCGGGAGCACCTTTGCCCGCGGTTTGAAAACCGGTTGTTTTTGTCGGCAACTCCCCACAATGGCCATAGCAATAGTTTTTCGGCCCTGTTGGAGCTTCTCGACCCGCAGCGGTTTCACCGGTCGAGCCCGGCCGCGGCTGCCGATCTTCAGGCGGTGATGGTTCGCCGGCTCAAACGCAACATTCGCCGGGTTGCCGATGGCCTGTTTCCCCGGCGCGAAGTTGTGGCCCTCACCCTACGTGGCGACGGCGAGCGCTGGACCGTGTCGGGTAGCCTGCATGCGCCGCGCCCCGAAATCAAAGGCTACTCCCGGCCCGAACTTCCGCTCGCCGATGACGTGTGGCCACTGCCAGCCAGCGAGGCGCCGGAACTCGAACTTTCGCGGTTGCTCGGCGAGTACGAGGCCATCGTCAGCCCGCGCAACAAAAAACAGCGGCTGGTGTTTGCCAACCTGCAAAAGCGCCTTCTGAGCTCCATACCGGCATTTTGCCGCACTCTGACGGCCCATGCCCAACGCTTCGATCCGGCGTTTGCGGCCAGCTTAGACGCCGCCCCCGAGCCACTGATTGCCGATACAAACGATAGCGAGTTTGACCGCGACGACAATGCGATCGAAGCCGAAGAGTTGGAGCAGACCGCGGCCGCCAGCAAGAGTTTGCAAAAGCCTTCGCAGCAGGCCAAAGCCCTGTTGGATGAGATGCTCGCACTCGCCGAACAACACCGGCGCAAACCCGACATGCGGGTGCGTGCCTTGCTCGAGTGGATCCGTCGCAACCAGTGCCCCGGTGTCGGCCGGGCAAAACTCTCGGGCACGCATGGTACGCCCGAGAAGTTGCCCGACAAACTCGCCACTTGGGGCCCGCGCAAGCTGCTGATTTTTACCGAGTACACCGACACCAAAAAGTGGCTCAGTAAGCTTCTGACCCGGGCATTTGCCGGGACCGAACAGGCCGACGAGCGCCTGCTCGAAATCCAAGGCAACGTCAGCGACAAAAACCGCGAGACGATTCAAAAAGCCTTCAACGCCCCGCCTGGGCAACATCCTGTGCGAATCTTGCTGGCCACCGATGCCGCCCGCGAGGGGATCAACCTCCAGGGTGCCTGTGCCGATCTTCTCCACTTTGACATCCCCTGGAACCCTGCGCGTTTGGAGCAGCGAAACGGCCGGATCGACCGTACCTTGCAGCCCGAGCCCGAGGCCCGTTGTCATTACTTTATCTACGCCGATCGCGAAGAGGACGTGGTGCTGGATACGGTCGTTCGCAAAGTCGACATTATCCGCGACGAGCTCGGCTCGGTCGGGAGCGTGGTGATGGAGCAGATTTCCGAGGCGATGGCGGGCCGGTCGATTCGCAAGGACAGCCGTGCCGCGGTTGAAGCTGCTGCCAATCCCGGTGCTCGCCAACAAGTTGTGCTCGAAGAACTCGAAAAGGCCCAAGCCAAGGACGACGCTCGCTTAGACAAGGAAATCCGCAGGGCCGGGTCGCTTTTTTCTAAAGCCCAAGAGACATTTAACTTCAAGCCCCACCTGTTGCGCCAGGCGATCGATGTGGCCCTGTCGTTGCTCGGGGTAACGCCTCTCACCCCAATCGCCGGCGAAGATGGCTCCCAGGCCTACTCCCTCCCCGAGTTTCCGCCGGGTTGGGAGAGCAGCCTCGATGCGCTTCGCCGGCCCCGTGACCGCGACGAGAGCCTGTGGGATTGGCGGCGTGCGGCCCCGCCCCAGCCGGTTGTGTTTGACCCGCCCCCGCACATGACCTCGCCCCGTGTGCATCTACATCTTCATCACCCGCTCGTGCGCCGGCTGCTCGACATCTTCACCTCGACCGGGTTTGGGGCCCACCAGTTGGAGCACCTCACGCTCATGCGCCACGAGGGCGGGAGTGCATACGCCGTGGCGCTGGCCCGGGTTTCGCTGTTTGGCACCGGCGCTGTCCGGCTGCACGACGAGCTGGTCGAGCACTACATGCGCATTGGTGGCGACGCGGCCTGTGGACCGCTCGAGCAACTGACCGAACGCGAAATCGGCAAGCTCTCGGGCAACCTCGAAGAGCAGTTGCGCATGCCAAAAAGCGACCGTCCGCCCCCCAAAATCGCCGAGTCGCTGCTGCACCGGGCCCGCGATGATTTTGCCACCCTGTGGCCCCTGGTCCATAGCGACGGCCAACGGATCGCCGAACAGGCCGGCCGTCGCCTGCGCGAGCGCGGCAACGACGAAAGCCGCCAGCTCCGGCAGATCTTGGATGCCCAGAAAAACCGCTTGCAACAGCAACTACCCCTGCTCGAAGTCACAACCGTTGCTATCGAGCGCCAGCGCAAGGCCGAGGCCAAGGCCCGCAGCGAACGCCTGGCCGCGATCGACCGCGAAATCCAAACCGAGCCCACCGGCCTCGCCGAGATGTACCGCGTGCAACTTTGCCGGATCGAACCTGTCGGGTTGGTCTACCTGTGGCCGGAGGTTTGGGGGTAGCCATGGCCACCTATCGCAAATCCAGGGGCAACCACGAATCCCGGTTTCACGAGGGCTGGCTGGGGATGGTCGAGCAGGACGGCCTGGTGGTTTCGGTGCCGGTGTTGACCTCGGCCGGGGTGATGCACCAACGCGGTGCCGGGGCTCAGCAAACCTACCGCGACCTGCTCGCCGGGCCAGCTGATGACGACGCTGCGGGCCATAAGGCCGGGCAAACCTCGGGAACGGGCGCCAATCAAGAGACCGACACCGTCTTGGAGCTCGCCAGCCTCGACATTTTGCTGCACAGCCTCCTCGAGTTTGTCCCCCGCGACATCGACAAAGGTAGCGACCTCCCCGACGACCTCCACGTGGTAGCGACCGAGGCGACCACCAATATTTTGTTGCGACCGACCGCCGCCATCCGCCGCACGCCTCGCAGCACGCCCTCACCGAATGCGTCTCAGACCGGTCCTGCCAGCGATGTTGACGACGACCCATTTGCTGCTGGCGACGACGACTTTGGCGACGACGCTGACGACCCGTTTGCTGGCGATGACGACTTTGGCCACGACGATGTGGGCGACGACCCGTTTGCCGGCGACGACGACTTTGGCGACGACCTAGCGGGCTCAGGCGGCCTTGAAAAACGTGCTCACAAGCGGGATGTGCGGCCCGCGGCGGATGGCTTAGATGTACAGGCAACAAAGGCCGCACAGCCTGATGCCCAGGGGCAAGCTACGCAGGCCAGCGCGCAGCGTGGCGACCAAGCTCGAGATGTGGCGACAGCTGCCGGGCGCGATGGACAAGCTACGAACACCGTGCATCCTGCTGGGCGAGACGAGCAGGCTACGACCGCCGAGCAACCTCCCGGCCGAGACGAACAGGCTACGACCGAGCAATCCGCCCAAGATGTACAGGCAACGAAAACCGAGCAGGCGGCCGACCCGGAGCTTTCGAGTGCTGCGCGTGTGGGCCAAAACTATTTGGCCCTGGTGTGGGACCTCGCCGACCCCGATACCGGGTTTGGGCCCGCGGCCTTGGGTCGCTCGTTTGACCGCCCCGACCAGGAGGCCGATTGGAGCTACCCGCCGGCGGCCAAGTTTGAACGCCTGCTTCGCCACACCCGGGTGCCGATTGGCCTGCTCACCAACCGCCGCCAGGTTCGCCTGATCTACGCTCCCCACGGCGAGACCTCGGGGTCGTTGACCTTCGACCTCAACGACATGGGCGAGGTTGGTGGGCGCCCCATGCTCGATGCGTTTTTGGCGTTGCTCGGCCGCGACCGCTGGCTGACCCAGGCCGAGCAAAGCCGCCTGCCCGCCCTGCTCGACGCCAGTCGCAAGCAACAGGCCGAAGTTACCGAGCGCCTCGCCGACCAGGTGTTTGATGCCCTCCAAGCCCTCCTGCGTGGGTTTGAGGCTGCGTCTCGCCGCGATGGTAGCGACCTTTTGCACCGCCTGCTCGCCGACGGTGCGCGCAGCCATGGCACCGGGGTTGTCTATGCCGGGTTGCTCACCGTGTTGCTGCGCCTGGTGTTTACGCTTTATGCCGAAGACCGCGGGTTGCTGCCGATTGAACACCCGATTTACCAGGGCGGCTACTCCCTGCTCGGCCTGTTTGACGAACTCCAGCAAGACCAGGGTGCCCACCCCGACGCTATGGATCGGCGGTTTGGTGCCTGGTCGCGGCTGCTCGCCACCTGGCGGGCGGTTTACGATGGGATCCACCACCACGGCGCGGGCACGCCACTTTCGATGCCGCCCCGGCGCGGGCATTTGTTTAACCCCGATGCCTATCCGTTTCTCGAAGGTCGCGAAGTTGCCGCCCCGCTGGCAAACCTGCGTGAGCGCGCAGCCGTGGCCGTGCCCAGCATTGACGACGGCACCATCTTTCGGATGTTGGACGGGCTTTTGTACCTGCGCGAGGGCAAGGCTCGCCAGCGCCTGAGTTACCGCGCCCTCGATGTCGAGCAAATCGGCAGTGTTTATGAGGCGCTGATGGGCTACGACGTGATCCGCCTACAAGCCCCGGCTGTCCGCCTGCGGGCGCGCCGGGCCAAGGGCGTGTGGCTGTCGGCCGCCGAGTTGTTGGCCGTGCCCCCCGCCCGCCGGGCCAAGTGGCTCAAAGAGCAGGTTGGGCTCGACAAAAGTCACGCCAGCAAGTTGGCCAAGTTGGTCGCCAAGGCCCTCAAGCAAGCTGGCTTCAAAGACAGCGACAAGTCCCAGCCGGCTGCCGAAGTTGTACTTGCAACCCTCGCCGAGCATGCCGGCAAGGGCTATGGCCAACGCGCCGCCGCCGGTCGCCTGGTGATTCAGCCCGGCGACGAACGCAAGCGGACAAGCTCGCACTACACCCCGCGCGAGCTCACCGAGCCGGTCGTGCGCCGCACCCTGGCCCCGCTGCTGCGCACCATCGAAGTCCAAACCGGTGCCCCGCCGACAAGTGCCGCCCTGCTCAACCTCAAAATCGTCGACCCGGCCATGGGCTCCGGCGCGTTTTTGGTGGAGACCGTGCGTCAGCTGGCCGACCACGTGGTGGCCGCCTGGCAACGCGAGGGTCGCTACGAAGCCCAGGGAGCACTGCTCTCGGCCACCTTGGGCGGGCTGAGCCGCGAGGCCCGGCCCACCGACGGCAGCGACGAACAGGCCGACCCGGTGATTGCCGCCCGCCGCCTGGTGGCCCAGCGCTGTGTCTACGGCGTCGACAAAAACCCCTACGCGGTCAACCTCGCCAAGCTCTCGCTGTGGCTGGTGACCCTGTCCAAACACCTGCCCTTTACGTTTGTCGACCACGCCCTGCGCTGCGGCGATTCGCTGGTGGGCCTCACCCTGGCCCAGGCGCGGGCGTTTGATTGGCGCGTGCGCGATGACCTTGTATCTGCAAGTTCGGGCAAAAAAAAGCGCAAGTCCAAAAAAACCAAAAAGCCCAAGGCCCTAGGCCCCGACCCGCTGCTGGCCCCAATCGTTGCAAGTGCACTCAACCGGGCAACCGAGCTGCGCCACCAAATCGTGTTGCTGGCCAACCAAGATGGCGAGCAGGTGGTGTTGGAGCGCGAGCAGTTGCTCGCCCAAGCCCGCGAGGCGCTAGAGGAGGCCCGCCTGTTGGCCGATGTCTGCCTGGGAGCATTTTTTGATGTGACCCCAGCCAAAGACAAAGTTCGACTGGCCGAACGCCAGCGCCGGTTTGATGTGGTGATGACCTGGCTGGGAGAGCGGCAGCAGGCGCCTGGAGGCCCGCGAGAGTTGGCCGCCAAAGCCGAGCTGGAAAAGTTGCGAGAGCTGTTGCTCACCACCCAGTCGCCGTTTCACTGGATGCTCGAGTTCCCCGAGGTGTTTTGGGAGGGCCGGGTCGATCCGCTGGTGCCCAAGCGCGGGCGGGGGAACAGCAAGAAGACGGTTGCGTACTTTGATGCGGTGGTTGGGAATCCGCCGTTTGCCGGCAAAAACGGGGTGCTGGCCGCGGGTGGCGACAACTATATCGATTGGCTCAAGGAGCTCCACCCGGGCGCCCACGGCAACGCCGATGTATGCGCACACTTCTTCCGCCGAGCCTGCTTTTTGCTCGGCCCCCACGGGACATTCGGGCTGGTCGGGACCAATACCATCGGCCAGGGAGATACGCGGACAACCGGGCTGGCGGCGATCGTCGGCAATGGCGGGAAGATTTACGATGCGACCGTCGACCTGCGGTGGCCGGCACCCGGGGCCGCGGTGACGGTGTCGATTGTTCACTTGGCGCTTGGGAGTGTCGCAAAGAATCTTGAGCGACCGTTACTGCGCCGGCTCAACCCGACGGCCGCGGTAATTGAGTCCCATCATGTAGATGCAATCAACTCGCGGTTGGCGGGTCGGCCGGAACGGGCTGATCCGGTGTCATTGACGAGTAATGACGACTTGAGTTTTATCGGGAGCTATATCCTCGGCCAAGGATTTACCCTCACGCCCGAAGATCGCGACAAACTCATCGCCATCGACAACCGCAATGCAAAGCGAATCAAGCCTTATCTCGGTGGCGCCGAAATCAACCGCAGCCCAGACCAAGGGTTTGACCGGTATGTGATCGACTTCGGAGATATGGAGATCGTCGATGCTGAGAAGTGGCCGGAGCTGATTCGGATTGTCCGGGAACGAGTGAAGCCTGAGCGGCAAAAAAACAATCGGGCACAGTACCGCATTCGTTGGTGGATGTTTGGTGAGCGAAGAACCGCGCTCTATGAAGCGCTTCCCAAACTCCCGCGTTGCCTTGTGACAAGCCAAGTCACGAAACACCTTGTCTGGTCTAGACAACCAACAAACCGAGTCTTCGCCCACACAGCCGTCATCCTCCCCGTTGCATGCCGAAGCACCCACGCACTTGTACAATCAAGAATCCACGAACGCTGGGCGCGGGCACTCGGTTCGTCGATGAAGCAAGACCTCCGCTACACCCCCACCGACTGCTTCCGAAACTTCCCATTCCCCGCCCCCGATCCCCGCACCGAACACCCTCTGCTCGAACCTCTCGGCCGCACGCTCGACAGTCTTCGCAGCGCCTTCATGCTCGACCATCAAATCGGGCTCACCACCACCTACAACCTCCTGCTCGGGTTTGACACCCAGGCTGCCATCGCCGACTCCAGCCACAAGCTCCACGCCCCTG
>JAUIFF010000031.1 GCA_030429545.1 Polyangia bacterium | reverse complement strand
CAGTGGCTTGACCGACCGTGGAAGCAGGTGCGGGAACAACTGCTCGCGGCCGGCGAACGGGCCTACCTCGTCGGCCTGTTCACCCGCTGCGGCGGTCGCATCGGTCTCACCGCCAAAACCATGGGTATCGCCCCCCGTTCGTTGTTTGAAAAGATGCGCAAACACGGCCTGCGCAAGGAAGACTTCCGCTCGTAGGGGCCGACGCCGCGACGTACGGCGACAGTTTGCTGCCCGGTGGCGGCACCTCAGACTACGCCTCGCTGATGTATGTCGAGTCCCTGCGTTGCAGAAGTACACCGCTCGGCACTCAGCATAAGAACACAGCCACGTGGGGGCGAGGGCAACGACTTGCTCCGCCGCCATGCCTTGCTGTACACCGCCACCATGCCGACCGACCTGGTAGCGAACGCCGAGCACCCCGAGTTGCGATCGTCGAGCGACCTCGAATTTACGAGAAAGTTGTTGCTACAAGTGCAGGGGCAACCCGAAGTCCGCGCCCGGGTGCTCGAGTTTGTCGACCGCCACCCCGACGCGCTGTTGCGCAGCTGTCAGCCCGGGCACCTAACTGGCTCGGCAGTCGTCTTTGATGCGGCCTGTGAGCGCGTTTTGCTGTTATTTCACCGCAAACTGCAAAAGTGGCTGCAACCCGGTGGACACGCCGATGGCGATGGCAACCTCGCGGCCGTGGCCCTGCGCGAAGCCCAGGAGGAGACCGGTTTGCCGTCACTTCAGGTGTATTTGCAACCAATCCATCTCGACATCCACCAGGTCAGCTCCGCCAAAGACCCGGCCCACCTCCACCACGACCTACGGTTTGTCGTGCGGTGCCCGGTTGTGGGGGCCGAACCCGTGGGCAACGCCGAGTCGACCCAACTCGCCTGGGTCGACCTCGCAACCGCCTACGCACGCATGCCCCAGGGCGAAGCCCACGAGATGTTCGACCGTGCCCGCGCCGTGGCGACCGCAGTTTGGCGACAGTAGTCAGTGTAGATGCATGTATCTACACTGCATCCCTGGGAGGGTGGCGGTATATTCGGCCGCTTCTGCGACGGGCTTCGATTTCTATGTACGACCAACCGTTCCCGGTGTCGGTGGGTCGGTACGGCCTAAACCGCATTGGAGGTCGTTTCACGGGTGGGAAGGGCCCGGGTCGAAACCCTGAAGGGCGCTCGGCCGTATCCGGGTAGCCGACCAACGCATCGTTCAGGGCCAGGCCACGAGGTGTTCGACCGTCGTCGGGCTGTCTGGCGCGGACAGGCTTCGATTTACATGTACTACCAACATTGTCCAGGTTGCGGCGTGTTGAGACGGCCCGCTGCGCAATCCAACAGGCTTGGAGATCGCTTCTCTCGGGGTGGATCTTTGGGCGAAGACGGGTCGCTAAGAATTTGCGAATTGCCGGCCTAGCGAGGTGCTGGTGGCAGTAGGTGGTTTTTTGTCGCGGTCGCAGTTGAGTAAAAACAGCGCCGCGAAATCGCGGGCCGGCCGTTACACTTCCACCGTGACCGCGCCTGGGGCAAAACCGCGCAAGTTTATTGCAGTTGCTGGCAACATTGGCGTGGGCAAGACCACCATGGTCGAGTTTTTGTGCCACGCCTATGGGTTTCGCCCGTTTGTCGAGCCAAACCTCCTCAACCCCTACCTCGACGACTTCTACGCCGACATGCCCCGGTGGGCATTTCACTCGCAGATCAGTTTTTTGAGCCACAAGTTTCGCATCCATATGGATGTGATGGCCGAGCCCAACACCGTGGTGCAGGACCGGACGATCTACGAAGACGCCGAGATTTTTGCCCGCTACCTGCACAGCAGCGGGGCGATGGATGAACGCGACTGGGGGACGTACTTGCAACTTTACGGGGCCATGCGCAAGGCCTTGGCGCCACCCGACCTGCTGATCGTATTGCGCTGCTCGCAACGTGCGATTCGCCGGCGGATCAAACAGCGCGGGCGGGCCAACGAGCAAAACATTCCGGCCAAATACCTGCGCAAGTTGGGCGACCTCTACGAAGATTGGTTTGCCCGCTACGACCTCTCACCGGTCCTAGAACTCAATACCGAAAAGCTCGACTACATCTCCGACCTGGTCCACCGGCTCAAGTTTAAGCGGGCAGTCGAACCGTTTCTAAAATAGTGTACAGGCAACTTCTGGGTTGCCGGTTTTACGACTGCGCTAGTTTGCCCCGGCTTGCGCCGGTGGTTTGCGGTCGATGTGCTCGACCAGTTCGAGCAGCGGGACCCCGAGATCGGGTGGGACGAGGTCGAGAATGCGGTGAAACCCGGGCACATCGATGGCCACCTGCCGGTCGTTTCGCTGGGCGGCCAGCAGGGATTGCCGGGTTTTTTCGAGGACGACGTTGACAATGTCTAGGCGCTTGGCAGCCATCCATGTCTGCACCCGTTCCAAAAACCTATCCGGGTAGGCGACGAACTCGAGCGGGTCGACCGTCGGCAGCACGTCGGGCAGGTCCATCAACAGCGCTCGGGTCGTCATTGGCCCGAGCACCGGGCTTACCAACTTGTCGAGCTCTGAAATTGCCCAGCCGCGGGCGAGGGCCGACTCGATAAGGCGGGCAGCCAGTGTCCATGTCCGCGGGGGGGCCCGCTCAAACGCCTGCGTGAACTTCTCGACAAATCGCACCAGGCCGGCAAACAACTGTTGTTCCCGCGCCCACCACAGCCACGCTGCGTGGTCGGGGACAACATTGAGGGTGACAAACCGGGATGCTAGGGCCGGGTCGAGCGAGTCGACTTCGTAACCGGCATCGTCCGGATTGATACAGGCCGCCAAGAAACACGTTTTTGGCAGCTTGTAGTCGTTGAGTCGTCGCGTCGTCAAAAGCTGCAGACAGGGCTGACGAACGCTGCGATCACAGCGATTGAGTTCCTCGAGCACCAACATGCATGGCTCGGTCGTATCGCCAGGAGGGAGGGTCGACGGCGGGGCAAAGTACGTCAGCCCGTCGCGGATAAACGGGATCCCGGTAAGGTCGGTCGCCTCGAGCAGGGACAGGTCGAGCACATAGATCCCCAGGTTGCGCTCGCGGGCATAGCTTTCGAGGTACTCGCTTTTGCCGATCCCATGGGGTCCGCGGAGCAACACCGGGAGGTCGGCGTCGCGGATGACATCGAGGAGCAGGCCCAGGCGCGGCGAAATCGAAGTCGTGTTCGGCTCTGTCTCTGAGGTCATGTCCTCTCCGTCGCTACTTCATATCAGCTGTGCCCGCGGGTGGTCGACCGAACCGGCGTTCGTTGCTCGGGCGCGACTGACTATGGGAGCTGCGGGTCGACGAAAGCTCGGTTTTACTTCCTACCTCACACCCGCGCGAACCTCTTTTTGGCCGGCAGTGAGTCCTCATGCCTGGGAGGCCAACTAAAATCGAGTTCGTCCAACTCGGAGAGGGTCGAGGCGTTTTCGACGAGGTCGGCCGCGACCTGACGGCGACCATCCAGGCCAACCAACACAAAACCGCCCGACACAGGGTGGGGCGGTTCGGTACCGACGTCAGTCGGTTGCGCGGTCGCTACTCTTCAAATCGAGCGCGGCGGGCATAAGCTGTGTATTCACTGCGGAGCGAGTCAAACCATGTATCAACGGGGCGATTTTGCAGAGAATCCGCAGCAGATGCCCGAGCATCAGATGGGTCGTGCTCTCTCGGGGTTGGGGCCGGAGAGTCTGGGGTGTGAACTTTGTCCAATTGAGCTCCTGTGGAAACAGAGCATCCACAAAATAGGATGCGCAGACCTATACTCATACTACAGAAAGGGCCTGCACGTCTAGTCTCCTTCGTTCCCGGCGACGACCGGTCGCATCAGTGTGCGAACAGGGTCTAAGCGCGGTGCGACGGTCGACCGTTGACAACTGCCACAGTCTGGGACACGGGTCATCCAAAATTAACTTTGCGAAAACTTTGCCGGAGCTGTCACCGCTCCCGCTACATGTGGGTACACGGAGTTCAAATTTAAGTGCTTATGCAACCATGTTGTCGAGCATGGAGCGAGTACCAGGAGCGGGAATCGAACCCGCGATGCCGGATTATGAGACCGGTGCCTTAACCACTTGGCGACCCTGGCAAAAAGCGGAACGCGTCCGCGTTTGCACATCAAAAATTCCCCAGGGAGGAATCGAACCTCCGTCTCTCGGGCTTCAACCGAGTGCGTGCACCTCTCAGCTACTGAGGAATAGAAAGGATTTAGAGAGATAGCGGGAGTCGGATTTGAACCGACGACCTTCGGATTATGAGCCCGACGTGCTGCCTAGCTACACCACCCCGCTAGTGGATAAAGTTGTTGCTACAAAGTTCCCCAGGGAGGAATCGAACCTCCGTCTCTCGGGCTTCAACCGAGCGCGTGCACCTCTCAGCTACTGAGGAATAGAAAGGTTTAGAGAGATAGCGGGAGTCGGATTTGAACCGACGACCTCTGGAGAATGAGTCCAGGATGCTTCCTGACAACACCTTCCCGCTACATATTGAATTTCGCCTACGGACTGTGGGAGATAGCGGGAGTCGGATTTGAACCGACGCCTCTGGATCATGAGCCCAACGTGCTTCCTGGCTACACCATCCCGCGCCACAGATGTCACTGGCACATACGCAAGGTACTTGTAGTTACAAAAAGCAAGTACAAGTCTGGCAACGCCGGTGAGCTAAAGACGTACACGCCTGAAATCTTGGCGCGGGGTTGTCATAACTCCGTGTTTTTATTCCGAAATGGCAGTGTGAACTCGCCGAGTTTCGCTCAACACGGGGCCATGACACACATAAATCGTGCGCCTGGGGTGTACATGTACATCATGTTCGTGAAGCGTATCATGGCGGTATCCAACAGGGAGACTCCTGCCAAGGGAGTAACCGAGAATGGTTGTAGCCGGTGATTGGCGGGGTGTCAACAGTTACTGGCAAATATTTCTTAAAAGTTTTGATGCTCAATTTTACGACAATGACTCGGCCTAACATGTGAGCAGTCGGCCGTATGACATGGCGCTGCGCGGCCACGGGGCCGGGACTCGACAGTAGCATTGAACATTCAGTGTATAGCCATACTTAAACTCTTCTTAATATGTATAGGCAATTAAGTAAGTGTCTGTACAATTGAATTTGTGCGCGATAAAGAGAGTCGGAGTGGCTCGATTTCGCGGCTTGGCCCGAACGCTGTAAAATGCCGATAAACGCCGGTTGGTAAGATCCTGAAAGCTCTCCCCACGCGCGGGTAACAGTGCGCTATGATGCGTCGCGCCGCCGAAGTGCCGGCGCGTTTGCGCAACCAGGCCACGAGGAAGACAACGATGTCGATACCCGAAAACATGTCCGCCATTCACATCCTCGGATTTTTGTATCTGAGCTTTACCCACTCGACCGACGGCGAGTTGAGTGCCGGTGAGGTCGCCAAGATCAGCGAAGTTCTCAAGAAGTGGGTCCCCAACGCAACCCAAGAGCAGATCACCCAGGTGATGGTCGCCGCCGGGACTTGGTACAACAGCCTCGCCGACGACGATGCCCGGCTCGAGGCGCTCAAATCATGTACAGACAAGCTCAATGAGGGGCTGCAAAAACAGTCGCAACGCGATGCCGTGATCATGAGCCTGATTCAACTCGCCCGTGCCGACGGTAAAATTACCGCCGCGGAGGAGTCGTTTATCAGCCGCGTTACCGACGCCCTCGGGGTTAACACTGGGGCTGCGAGTTAGCTCGTTTAGGTGTTCTAGGCCAAGGCCCCAGGTGCCGTCGCGGCGCTTTTTGGGGCCTTGTTTTTGGTTGGCGATAGACCGGTTTTCTTGCAACAACAAGTATCGTGTTGCTAGCCCTCAGTGTATCCCTTGCGCTGTTTGGCAGCGATCAGGCGGGTGACCTCTTGGCTGGCGGCATCGTGGTCGTCGAGGACTTTGAGCCGGGTTTGCCCGCGGCTGCCAAGCTTGCCGTAGCGAACCGCGATAGCACTGCCGTGGAGCGTGACTTCCCAAAACTTGCCGCCGGAACTCGAAGCGCACTCAAAGTAACGAGTCTGGGCTGAGGTTGCCGAGGTTGCCGAGGTTGGAGTCGCTTGGGGGGTCGTTGCAGTCGACGTGGATGACGTTGCCTTCGACGACGATTTGGATTTTTTTCCCCGCCGTTTGGCAGTGGTCGGCACTTTTTTTCTGGCCGGTCTTGGGGCTGCGGTGGCAGATGTTTTCGTCTGGTCACCGGGCCAGGTGAAGTCGTGGCGCACTCCGACAAACGTCGGAAACCGGGGAACTCCGGCGTCGGTAAGTTCTTGGTAGCGATAGGTGATTACGCTGCCGACCTTGGGCGGTGTGTCGCGGTCCTTGTCGGTGAGCCCGGTGCCAACCTGAAACACAACGCCCTTGGGGGTGACGACTTGCAGCGCGCCAACCCGACCGCGGTGGCGACCCTTGCCGGGGAGGTAGCCTGTGACCTTGGCTTCGGCATCGTGAAAACTCTTGACCTTGAGCAGGGTCCGCGAGCGCCCAGGGACATACAACGAGCCCGGCTGGCGAAACATCAGGCCTTCCGCGCCAAGGGCTTCAACCCGGGCGAGCTCGCCGGCAATAGATGTACCTGCACTGAGTGCGACATGGTCGACCATTTCACTGTACTCCTTGGTCCGCCGAAACAGCTTGCGCAGGGCATCCATGCGTTTTTCAAACGAACCGTCGACCTCCGGCGCGTCGAATACGAGGTATTTGACCGACTTCCATTCGTCACCAGCATCTGCTCGACGCACCACGCTGACTGTCTTTTGAAACTTTTTACGGCCAACCCACAGCTCACCGTCGAGGGGGTATTTCGGCAGGGAACGGGTGAACCACGAGGGGGCGTGGTAGGGATTGCCGAGCCGCGAGACGAATTGCGAACCTGTCCAATAGGCCCGGACGCCATCGAGTTTCTCACTCATCCACCAGCCGGTGAGGTCTGATTTTCCGTTCCATTTGTGGGCCAGCAAGATCGCTGGAGCACCGCCCGAATAACCTGGGGTGTTGGCCATATGCCGGCTATTTTAGCCGTATGTCCCAAAAGTAAGTAGTACTTATGAACATGTCGCTTGAGGAAAAATGTTTTTGTATTGCCATGTATTTTCGCGCCTGCGGGCGCCTGTGATGTGGTGCTCAGTTTTGCCCGCGGCCATCTGCCGGGTCGGCCCAGTGAGCAATCTTGCCCACGCAATTCCGAGAACTTATGCGGTTTGTCCGAGCCCGGAGACGTTCGCCGGTTACACTTCCCCGGGTCCACCCATCCACGAAAACTTCGCCCGTGGGAGCCAGGATATGAGCAACAAACCGGGAATCTTTAGTCGTCTGAAAACCTCGATTACCAGCACCCTCAACGATGCTGTCGATGCGGTCTCCGATCCCGGTCAGGAGGTCGCCCTCATGCTCGACGACCTCGATGCCCAAATCAAGCAGTCAGAGGTCGACCTGCGCCAGGCGATGGTCGATGCCAAGGTCATGACCCGCAAGCTCGAAGAGGTGCGTAAAGACGAGCAGGCCTGGTACGGACGGGCCGAGCAAGCGATGAAGCTCGGCGACGAGGAGCTCGCGCGCAAAGCCCTACAGCGCCGGGCCGAACTGCTCGCCGAGATCCAAACCAACGAGGCCGCGCTGGCCGAGCAAAACAAGCTGGTCGAGGATATGCGCAAGGGGATCATCGAGTCCAAAGCCAAGCTCAAGGCGCTCAACCTGCGTCGCGGCAGCCTGATGGCACAGGCCCGCGCTGCCAAGAAGGGCCAGGGGGTCGGAGCGGATGGCTTTGGTACCGGCGGTGCGGCGTCGCGGCTCGATGCCATCGAGTCGAAGATCGCCACGCTCGAAGCGATGAACGAGGTCGACTCTGCCGAGTTAAACTCGCGGGTAGCCGAGGCCGAAATCGATGCCAAGCTGTCCCAGCTCAGCGGCGGCTCGGAAGTCGACGACGCACTCGAGCAACTAAAGGCCAAGATGCGCGGGGACAAGGCGCTCAAGTCAGGCGATTGACTTCCACTTTTGTGCATGTGCATGCGGACCGGTTTTGCCAAGCCGCGGCCGGTCAACGACCGTCGCCTGGGACCGCCTGAGCTGAGTTTTGAACTTGCATGCGCAACCACGCGCTGACACGATGGCGCCGATGGTGAGGCCCAAACACCGCGGGTGGCTACTACTCGGCCTGTGCTGCCTGTTACTGGCCAACTTCCCGTACTTTGAGGCCACGCGAAATGCCAACGAAATGCCGCGCCTCATGCAGGCGCGAGCACTGGTCGAAGCCGGGGAGTGGGCGATCGATGGCGGCATTGTGCGCGGCCTCAAAGCCGGTCCCGATGTCGCCCGCAGTCCGGTGGACGGACGCATGTACCCCAACAAACCCCCGGGAGCTTCGGTTGTCGGAGCCGCGGCCTATATCACCGCCGAGGCCTCGGCAAAGCTTGGCGACGAGTCCCTCACACTACGAGGTTTGACATGGTGGGCCCGGTTGTGGGCGGGTATGTTGCCGACCTGTCTACTGTGTTTGTATTTACACCGGGTGTTGACACCGGTGTTTGGGCGCGGCCCGGTCGAAGCAGGGCTTGCGTGGTATGTGTTGGCTACGCCAGCAGTTGCCTATGCACATGTTTTTTATGGCCACCAACTCGCCGCCTGTCTACTTTGGGTCGGGTGCGGTGAGATCTTGCGGGCGTGCCTGGGCGAGACCCCACGGTCGAGCCTGATGGGTTTTTTGGGCGGGTTTGCTGCAAGTCTGGCAATCGTCGTCGAGTATGGGGTGGTGTTCGCCGGACCGGTGCTCGCGGTTGTTTGCGGACTCGGCTGGCGCCGCGGTGGTTCGCAACGCCGGGCGGCAGCGTGGGCCGTTGTCGGAGCCCTGGTTCCGGTTGCGATGTTGGCGAGCTACCACCGGGCAGTGTTTGGCAGCCCATGGGCAACCGGATACCACCACGTCACCAATGCCGACTTCGCAGCCAAACACGGGCAGGGACTACTCGGTTTAGTTGCGCCTACATGGGATTCGCTGGCAACCCATATTCTGTCGTGGTCGACGGGCCTCATCGGCTGGGCCCCAGCTGCACTCGCTGGCGTGTGGGGCCTGTGGCTGGCCAGTAGTCAAACGAAAGCTCGTCGCCAGTCAGCGAAACGCACATGGGCCCGCACGTGTTTAGCGATTTTTGCCACCTACGTGGCGGTGACGATGAGCCTCAACTTCACGGGGGGCTGGCGGGTTGGCCCCCGCTACATGGTGGCGGTACTCCCCGCCCTGGTGGTCGGCTGGTGCGTGGTGGCAAGTCGCCTACCCGAGCTGGCAAAAAAACATGCTTATGCATGTTACCTGGCCATGGCGGCCGTATTGACCTACGGGGCAGTTGTCAACGGCCTGGCCGCGAACCTGTGGCCGCATATCGATCCGACGAATATCCACCACCCCGTCAGCGAGGTCCTGTTGCCACTTTGGCAGGCAGGGCGAGGCCCCTACGGGATCGTCAGTGGTGCAGGTTGGCCGGTGAGCGCAGTCGTGGTAGCGAGTTGCTTTGTCGTCCTGTGGATGCTGGGCCGCGGCTGTGTCGATCGTGCGAGTCGCGTCGCAGTACTCGTTGGGGCCGGCGTGGGCCTTGCCGGTGTGTGGGCGACGACCGCAATACAGCCCCATCCGCGCAGTCAAGCGAACCTGCGGTACATCAAAAAAGTGTGGGAACCAGGGCCCGATGGAAAACCAGGCCGATCCCTCAAACTCCCGACAGAACGTAATTTGAGCGCGAAATAACCCTCTCCGGGAAGTGGCCGAAGTGGCCGCCTGCCGAGATCCTGCGATTGCAGATATGCACGGTGTGGGGCGCGGTGTGAAGCAAACGCCCCAGGCGGGTGCGAGTAGGGAGATCTTCGCGATAGATCGCAACCGTGGTGTCCGCGTTGTCTCCCCCGGTGTGATAGGGTCACCCTTGCGGAGATTCGCCGCAAACCAAGGACGCACGAGCGCACGATGACCGGAAATAATTCAAGCGGTGCCTCTAATGGTCGGACCGATGATCCATTGATCGGACGCACAGTTGGCGACCACTACACCGTCGAGACGCTCCTCAAAGAGGGGGCCAAGGCCAAGGTTTATCGCGCGAGCCATCGTTCGCTGCACCACACCGTGATCCTCAAACTGGCGCCGGTGAATTGGCTGGCCGACGGCGAAGCTCGGGCGAGGTTTGAGCAGGATGCCAAATCACTCGCGGGCATGGAGCACGACAACATCACCGCGGTCCACGACTTTGGGCTCGAGGACCGGGGTGTGTTTTTGGCAGAGGAGCTGGTCGAGGGCGAGTTGCTCAGTGATTACCTCAACCGCCGCGGGGCCCTGCCGCTGTCGGAGTTTGTGCCGATCGCCGCCCAGATTCTCAAGGGCATGGGGGCCGCCCACGCGCGCGGCCTTTTGCACTGCGACCTCAAGGCCAGCAACGTCTACCTGTGCGAACACCAGGGGCGAGCCAACTTTGTCAAGATTTGCGACCTAGGCCTGCTGCAGCTCGTTGGCGGCGGCACGATCGATAGCAAGATTTCGGCCGGTACCCCCGGGTACATGGCGCCCGAACAAATCACCGACCAACAGATCGATGCCCGTGCCGATGTCTATACAATTGGTGCGGTGTTCTACCTGATGCTCTCGGGCCGGCTGCCCTACGTCGGCGAGTCCGAGACCAACCTGTTGTACAAACAAGTAAATGAGAAGCCGACGCCGCTAGCCCAGGCCTTACCGGCCGATCACGATGTCCCCGAGGGCATCATTACGCTGGTCCACGACTGCCTCGCCCGCAACCCCGACGAGCGGCCGATCGATGCCAACGAGATCGTTGAACACCTGATCGACAGCGTGCCCGCGGCGTTGTTTCGCCTGCCAAAGGCCGGCTCGATTCCGGCTGTTACCGGGGCGATCGAGACACCAAAACCCAAACCCATTGAGGCCCCGCAGCCACGTGCGCAGATCGAACACTCCCGCCCAGTTGTGGCCCCGCCAACAGCCCCGCCACCACTGACCGTGTCGACCGACGCAGCCATCCATCCAACTGAGGCCGCCGTCGAAGAAGACGAAGGAAAATCGTCCGGTGGAGGTTTCATTGCATTATTGGCACTCATAGCGGTGGCCGTAGCAGTTTACTTTTATATGCAAGGGCAATTCCCCGGGGTTTCGCCAACCCAGCCCCAGGCACCAATCGCCAAGGCACCAACCGGCAAACAGGTGGGCACCGACGCCAAAGCAACAGCCGAAGTCGACCAGTGGATGCAAGCTGCAAGTGGGCACGAGGCCCGACGCGAGTACCCACAAGCCGCCGATCTGTACCGCAAAGTTCTGGCCCAAGATCCCGCCCACGCAGTCGCCAAAGCCGGTCTCGCCCGTGTCGAAGCGGCAATGGCAGCCCCCGAAACGCCAACCGATTCAAGCGTACCCGCCAACGAAACGACCACAGGCGACGACGACACCACCGACGATGGCGAAGCAACGACCGGTGAGGACGAAACAACCACCGGAGCCGAGGACAGTGCAGATACACCCGAACAACCAGCAGCCGAGCTGGTCAGCGTCGAGGTCATCGCCTCCGCCGGCGATGAAAAGGTCAGCGTCTACGTCGACAAAAAGAAGAAGGGAACCGCCCCGATTGTGCTCGAGCTAAAACCAGGCAAGCACACAATCGAGCTCAAAGCGAAGGGCTACCGCAACTTCAAAAAAGTAGTGACGCTGGAGCCGGGGCAAAAAGTGAAGCCGATTGAGCAAAAGCTGAAGGAGCGCAAAGCTCCCGTCAATCACAATGTTGAGATTGATCCCGAAGAGGGGCCAGCTACCGTAATCACAGTCGAACGCTAATTTTGAGCTTCGTTGGGTGCGCGGGCTATTTTGGCCGAGGACCGGCCCGAAGCGGCTTGCAGTAAGTTACTACAGCGGCGCCGCTTCAGACTCGGTCCTCGGCCAAAATATCACCGCGAATCGGTGGTGTGGCGGGGTCTTGGTTTTGGGGAGTGGGTAAGCGAATCGTTGGTGCGGGGTAGGGCAGCGGCGCCGCTTCAGACTCAGTCCTCGGCCAAAATATCACCGCGAATCGTTGGTGTGGCGGTGGCAGGGTTTTGGGGAGAGGGTAAGCGAATCGTTGGTGTGCTGGGGGTGCGCGGGGTAGGGCAGCGGCGCCGCTTCAGACTCGGTCCTCGGCCAAAATATCACCGCGAATCGTTGGTGTGGCGGTGGCGGGGTTTTGGGGAGAGGGTAAGCGAATCGTTGGTGTGCTGGGGGTGCGCGGGGTAGGGCACAGCGCCGCTTCAGACTCGGTCCTCGGCCAAAATATCACCGCGAATCGTTAGTGTGAGTCGTGACTGACGGGAAAGACAGCTTGCCAACTTCAAAGTCGGTTGAGCGGGTGACGCGGGGGGTCCCGCGCTTCGACCGGAGGCCGCACCGAGAATCCGTACCGCCAAGAAAGCAACCCTTCGTCTCGCTACTAACACCTTGAGGAGTTACAACCGCCGTGCTCCCGGAGGCTCGAAGTGGGGTCCGCGGCAGGACCCGTGAAGCTCCATCGAAGCTCAGTCGCCGTACGCGGCAGGACCCGTGAAGCTCCATCGAAGCTCAGTCGCTGCAACCACCAAAGTCCGGAGGCTCGAAGCCCGTGAAGCTCCATCGAAGCTCAGTCCGCCGCAACCACCAAAGCCCAAGACAGCTCGCCAACTTCAAAGTCGGTTGAGCGGGTGACGCGGGGGGTCCCGCGCTTCGACCGGAGGCCGCACCGAGAATCCGCACCGCGAACAAGACAACCCCTCGTCTAGCTACTAACACCTTG
>JAUIFF010000006.1 GCA_030429545.1 Polyangia bacterium | reverse complement strand
TGAACGCATCGAGGAATACGACTACGGCCGGTTTGCGTGGGTGATGGATCCCGAAGGCAACCGCATCGAGCTGTGGGAGCCGAGCCAAACCCCGCCACCCGACGGGCAATGACCGGGATCTTGCATACTCAATAAAAAAACCGCCCTTTGAGGGGCGGTCTTTGTTCACACCAGGGGTGATGGGTTACCGAGGGCAACCGCATCGAACTGTGGGAGCCGAGCCAAACCCTGCCACGCCCGGGCAATGACCGGTATCTTGCATACTCAATAAAAAAACCGCCCTTTGAGGGGCGGTCTTTTTTAACACGAGGTGTGTTTAGCTGGCAGCGCCGCGCTTGGTCTTCGTCTTGCGCTTGGCGGTCTTGCGCTTGGCGGTCTTGCGCTTGGCGGGCTTGCGCTTGGCGGTCTTGCGCTTAGCTGCCTTCTTTGCGGTCTTCTTCTTGGCGGTCTTGCGCTTGGCTGCCTTCTTTGCGGTCTTCTTCTTGGCGGTCTTGCGCTTAGCTGCCTTCTTTGCGGTCTTCTTCTTGGCAGTCTTCTTCTTGGCGGTCTTGCGCTTGGCTGCCTTCTTTGCGGTCTTCTTCTTGGCAGTCTTCTTCTTGGCGGTCTTGCGCTTAGCTGCCTTCTTTGCGGTCTTCTTCTTGGCAGTCTTACGCTTGGTCGCCTTCTTCGCGGTCTTCTTCTTGGCGGTCTTGCGCTTAGCTGCCTTCTTTGCGGTCTTCTTCTTGGCAGTCTTACGCTTGGCCGCCTTCTTCGCGGTCTTCTTCTTGGCGGTCTTGCGCTTAGCTGCCTTCTTTGCGGTCTTCTTCTTGGCCGCCTTCTTTGCAGTCTTTTTCTTGGCCGCCTTCTTTGCAGTCTTCTTCTTGGCGGTCTTGCGCTTGGCTGCCTTCTTTGCAGTCTTTTTCTTGGCCGCCTTCTTCGCAGTTTTCTTCTTGGCAGTTTTTTTCTTGGCTGCCTTCTTTTTGGCCTTCTTCTTGGCCGGTTTGCGCTTGGCGGTCTTGCGCTTGGTGGTTTTTTTCTTGGCCTTCTTCTTGGCCGGTTTCTTGGCAGCGGGCTTGTCCGCTTCCGCGTCCGGCGCGGGCGTCGCGTTATCTTCGAGCATGCTTTCTCCCTCCTTAAGGGCAGCGGTGAGCAAAACTTCCTACAACGGGCGCGCGGTGTCAACGCCTATTTGCCATCAATTTTACTAAATTATAGGATATTATATGTTCATTTTAGGTAATTAAGTGTCTTTTTGATTCCTATACAAGCTTTCGTAGTTTGGCGATCTGAGACTCTTCGGCGGAGCGATCGTTTGATTTTTTCGTAATCTGAAACACAGAATTTTCAGTCAAACTGGCATTTCCACGCACAAAAAAGGCCCGGCACAAATGCGCCAGGCCCAGGTACGGGGTGAAGTTGCTCAGTTCAGATGCTTGATCTCAGAAACGGTATCATCTACGATTGTAAGTTTTGTCTCGCTCGATGTCCCGTCGCACTCGAGATTGCTATGGACGTAGCGACCACGCTTCGGTCCACTCGTGCAACGAATGAACGTGTGGTAGCCAGGATTTTTTCCTTGGCTATCGGCCGGAGCTCCCCACGCCATAAACGCTGCAAAGGCTGGGTACCCAACTTGGACGTCGCCTTTGAGAGCGGCGTCGCGTTGCTCGGCCGTCAACGCAGTCCATCGCTGCCATAGGCCCTTTTGCTTGAGATAGGCCTCCCTCTCAGACTCTTTGAGCTTGAGGAATTCTTGCTGATCCGACGGCGTTTCGAGGTTGTAATAAAAACGGCGGGACAGGTTGGGCAACTTCTCGGGCGTCATCGCGCAGGCCGAGACCGTGAGCGCGGCGAGAATACCCGGCAACCATGCCCACCGGGCTTTTCGAGTCATCCACATGGACGCAATGATAGTGAACAGACCCAAGGGAGCAAGCGAACGGTCCACTTCTCAATCACGAAGACCTCACAAAATCCGGATCGTTGACGCGCTTTACGCGGCCGTGCTAACGTGGTCGGGTCGGCTGACTCGCGTAGTCGCGACGTGTCAAAGAGGCGCTAAGGGTGCGTAGATACAGGCTTTACTCGCAGAATCCTCAGATTTGCACCCACCCCTGGCCAGTGCAATTGACGACCCACACGGGTCCAAGGAGCACCCCATGAGCGAGTTTCAGATCGGCGAAAAAGCCGTGTACCCGGGGCACGGTGTGGCCGAAGTGACCGGCCTTGAAAAACGTGAAATCTCGGGCTCGTCGATGGAATTCTACGTCCTTCGCGTGCTTGAGAATGACATGAAGGTGATGGTTCCCAAGCGCAACGCCGCCAATGTCGGGCTGCGCCGCCTGGTGGGTGAAGAGCAGATCCAACAGGTTTATCAAGTCCTCCATCGCCGCGACGAAGAAATCTCGACCGCCACCTGGAACCGCCGCTACCGCGAGTACATGGAGAAGATCAAAACCGGGTCGCTCCTCGAAATTGCCAGCGTCCTGCGCGACCTCTACCTGCTCAAGTCGGACAAAGAGCTCTCGTTCGGCGAGCGCAAAATGCTAGACACCGCCCGCTCGCTGCTGGTGCAGGAGCTGTCGATCGCCAAGTGCCTCGACGAGCAAACCGTTACCAGCGAGATCGAAAACATCTTTCCCTGAGCGTCGCCAGCGTTTGGTGACGTGGGCTGTTACTTCGAAGTCACGGCCCGCGCGAGCAAAAACCGTAGCGCCGTGGTAGTTCATGCGCGCCATGCCGGTTGCCGATTACCCCACCTACTGCCGGATGCTGGACAACGCCCGCAAACACAAGTTTGCCTATCCAGCGATCAACATCACCTCGCCCTCGACGATCAACGCTGCACTCGCGGCCTTTGCCGCGGCCAAAAGTGACGGGATCATCCAGGTCAGCACCGGCGCAGGTTCGTTTGCCTCGGGTCTCGAGGTCAACGACATGGTCCTTGGGGCCATCACCCTCGCCGAGTACGTCCACCGCGTCGCCGATCGCTACCCGATCTACGTCGCCCTGCACACCGACCACTGCCAACCCAAAAAAGTCGACTCGTTTTTGCGGCCACTGATCGCCGAGACAGCTCGCCGCCGCGCCGCCGGGCTGCCCAACCTGTTCAACAGCCACATGTTCGATGGGTCAGAGTTGCCGCTCGCCCAAAATCTGGTGATCTCGCAGGAGCTGCTCAGTGAATGTGCAGCCCACCAAATCATCCTCGAAGTCGAAACCGGGGTTGTCGGCGGCGAAGAAGATGGCGTCAACAACGAAGATGCGCCGGCCGAAAAACTCTACACGACCCCCGAGGACATGGTCGAGGTGGCGCGAAGTCTCAAGGACATCGCCGGCGCGCGTTACATGCTCGCTGCGACCTTTGGCAACGTCCACGGGGTGTACAAGCCCGGCAACGTCAAGCTGCAGCCGAAGATCCTGCGCGATGGTCAAGCCGCCGTGGCCAAGGCCTTTGGCGATGCCGCCCAGCCTGACCTCGTGTTTCACGGCGGTTCGGGTTCGACGCTCGCCGAAATCCGCGAAACCCTTGACTACGGCGTCGTCAAGATGAACATCGACACCGACACCCAGTACGCGTTTACGCGGCCGATCGCCGACCATATTCTTTGTAACTACAACTCCGTTTTGAAGATCGACGGAGAGGTCGGTTCCAAGAAATTTTACGACCCCCGCGTGTACCTCAAAAAAGCAGAGGCCGCCATGAAACTCCGTATCGTCCGCGCCTGCGAGGACCTGCGTTCGACCGGTACCACGCTCATGACAGGGTCGGCTTCCTAGCACCCACGGCTGCTCGCTATGCGCATCCACGTCGACGCCTATCGCCCCGCGCCGCGCAAGTTGGAGGAGGCGCTCAAGGCCCTCCACAAGGGTGAAGTCATCATCTATCCGACCGACACCGGATACGCATTTGGCTGTGCCCTGTCGAGTGCCAAGGGCATCTCACAGCTGCGACGCCTCAAAAAGATCCGCGAGCGCGACCGCAAACCCCTGACGATGTTGGTCCGCGACATCTCCCAACTCGGCAAGTTTGGCTGTGTCGGTAACAGCAACTTTCGCCTGATCCGCAGGATCCTCCCCGGTCCCTACACCATTGTCATCCGGGCCACCGACAATGTCCCAAGAGCCATGCACAACCGACACCGCGAAGTTGGCCTGCGAATCCCCGACCACCCACTTTGCCAGATGTTGCTCGACGACCTAGGCGAGCCCCTGCTCACAGGTTCGGTCACCAGCCTCGACGCCGAAGTCGAAGACTACGGACTTCAAGAACCCGAGGAGCTCGAACGCATGTACGCCCGCGAGATCGCCGTGGTTGTCGACTCTGGCCCCCTGTGGCCCGACCCCTCAACAGTCCTGCGACTGATGAACGACGAGGTCGAAGTTGTCCGTGTCGGCCAGGGCGACGTTCCCATTTAGTTGTATAAACAATGATACTGGGCGAACCGCTGATTACCAGTTGTCCGCGTCGGCCAGACGACATCCCAGCATCATTGTACATGTATAAACAACAATACCGGATGACAACTTGGTTCACTCGGGCAATGACGCGGTCCAATAGCCCATATAGCGAAGGTATCGCGCCGTTCGCAGTTGGTTTTTCCGACTCGCCAGCGGATAGTCAAACGCATCTGCAAGCCGCGTAATGACATTGAAGCAAAACGCGATGTAGAGCGCATCACGAATCGCCCCGTCGCTCACCCCCGCGGCCCGCAAACCGCGAATGTCTGCCCGCTCAATCGACTCGGGTGCGTGGGTTTGCTTTTTGAGGAACCCGAGGAGCGCACGCAGCTGGGGGGAAATCGGCGCAGTTTGATAGTCCTCGAGCACTGCCTGCGCAAGTGTTTGGTCCATGCCGTACACCGCAACTGCGGTGTGGTGAACCAGTCAGTACTTACACCTGTTTTCCGACGCAACGAACGCACTCATGAGTTCGCACTGGGACGCCGAAAAGTGCGATGACTTGCGCATCGCCTCATGCAAGCAGGCAGCCATCATTCGACCAAAAAACGCCGGACGATAGGTCATCGTTAAGATCGGCCCGGGCACGGTTTCCAAGTACAACCGACACAGCCACAAAAGAAACTTCTGTTTGCGGTTATGCCCGTGTTCGAGAATGTTCAAGCGCATGATGGGTCCTCCTCGGCCAGCAAGTCGAGTCCGCGTTGAAACCTCGCCAAGCTCGCACCAATTGCCGTCAGCACCGTGACTTCAAAAACTTCGTCCTCGCAATGCCCGGCACGTTTGAGCTCAACAAAATCCTCATCGGTGGTTTTGTAGGCATGTCGAGCAACCTTCTCGACAAAACTGCGAAACACCTCGGGAACGTCGGCCTCGTCGGCATCGGGTCCACCGGCAAAAGCAGCCGCACGAGCAACAACTGCCCGCCGCACTCCCCGAGACGTATGCCCCACCGCAGACAGGGCGTTGTCGACAAGCACCTGCACTTTATCTGGAAGTTCAACCTTGTTCGCCATGGATCGAACGTACCAGCCACCAAGGTCGATCAAGCCAAAATTACACGCGCTAACTTTCACAAGTGTTCAGCCAAACTCGCGTGGCCACTCAAAGTACATGTCCCAATAAACATATAGATTTCGGGCCGTACTTTTGGAGTCCTAGCAGGCGAAGTTGCTAGGGTGGAACAACCCCACCACGCCACCACGCCACCGCGCCACCGCCACCCCAAGGTTCGCGGTGGATCTTTGCCCGTGAACCGAGTCCTGAGTGGCGACGCTGTAGTGGAGCCACCACGCCACAACGCCACCACGCCACCACGCCACCACGCCACCACGCCACCACGCCACCACGCCACCGCGCCACCGCCACCCCAAGGTTCGCGGTGGATTTTTGCCCGTGAACCGAGTCCTGAGTGGCGACGCTGTAGTGGAGCCACCACGCCACCACGCCACAACGCCACAACGTCACAACGCCACAACGCCACAACGCCACCACGCCACCACGCCACCACGCCACCACGCCACCACGCCACCACGCCACCACGCCACCACGCCACCACGCCACCACGCCACCACGCCACCACGCCACCACGCCACCACGCCACCACGCCACCACGCCTAAGGTTCGCGGTGGATTTTTGCCCGTGAACCGAGTCCTGGGCGGCGACGCTGTAGTGGACCTACTGCTAGCCGCTCAGGGCCGGTCTCACGGGCAAAAAGACCCGCGCGCCCGCCCGCGAGTCACCGCGCGCTCACCTATCACGACTCCGATCGAGGGCTACTGCAAGCACGACCTCTCGGACGTCTTGGGGCAACCGCATCGTGAAGGTTGAGCCCTTGCCGAGTTCACTGCTCACGCTCAGGGTACCGCCCATCATGGCACATAGCTTTTGGGTCAGGCTCAGCCCGAGGCCGGTGCCGCCGTAGCGTCGGGTTGTTTTGTCGTCGGCCTGGGCGAAGGGGGCGAACACGCGTTGTAGGTGCTCTTCACTCATCCCGATCCCGGTATCGGAAATCGCGAACACGATCCAGGTTGTTTCGCCGGTATCGTCGATGGTCACCTCCAGGGTGACGTCGCCGTTTTCGGTAAATTTGCAGGCGTTGCTCAGAAGATTGAAGAGGGTTTGCTGCAGCCGGGTCCCATCTTGGTAGAGCTCTAGTGATTGTCCGCCGACGATATGAACCGGTTCCCCCCACGCAGGGCGAGGGATCCGACCACAGAATGTGTATATGCCAGTATGTCCTTGAGGTCGAGCTTCTCGGGCACCAGTGGCATCTTGCCGGCTTCGACCTTGGACAGATCGAGGATGTCGCTTATCAGCCTGAGCAGGTGCTCTGAGGCTGCGAGTACGCTTTTGAGGTCGCCGGTGTACTCGCTGGCGGCTGCCCCTTGTGTCGCCTCGAGCTCCTCGACGACCAGTTCGGTGTAACCGATGATGGCGTTGAGCGGCGTGCGAAACTCGTGGCTCATGTTGGCTAAAAAAGCTGACTTTGCCCGGTTGGCGGCCTCGGCTGCGGTCTGGGCTGCCTGCCGAACCTCGACCTCCTCGACCAACTCGGTGTTGACCGAATCGACCTCGCGTTTGGCAGCTCGTAGCTCGCCTAGGTGGTCTCGCTCGAGCCCGTCGCGGTGACGCTGAAAGACCAGCAACAGGCTGCCGACTGTGAGCACCAGGCCAAAAGCTCCCATCACGCCGATCATGCCGACCGTCGGGTGGAACAGTGGGAGCAACAGGATCCCGGCAATGCTCAGGCCGAACACCCACAACAGGCCCCGGAACCGGAGAAAGATCTGGGCCAACACGAGCGCGAGCAGGTGCCAGGCAAAGATCGTTGTCATCAGGTCTGTGCTCGGACTATCGATGGCGAACGTGACGAAAAACGCGAGTGCCGCGTAGGCGTAGACAAACCCGACCGCGCTCCAGCTGCCGAACCGGGTCCGGCTGACGAGGGAGAGGGAAAAACTCACCCCTCCCAAGCTCCACATCAACAGGTCGAGCCCGTGCTGGTTGGCAATCGCCCCGGGGACAATCATGAGGGTGGCGACCAGCAACATCGACGACAGCAACCGGGCTCTGCGCCGGGTGCTCGGCCGCACAACCGAAGAGTGTGGTTCGACCAATCGTCCCCCACAGGCTGAGCTTTGCCGGTTGCTCGCTCGCAGCACGCACGTCGGCGAAGAATAACCGAGATTTGCGAGCACCCCGGCTGTGACCGGATGGGAATCGCGACGCGAAGCTCGCTACAGCCCCGACGGCGACTCGGGTTTGTGGTAACCAACCAGCGTGACTGCAGCCGACGAAGCTCCAACGTCCAACGAGCACGCGCGCGGAGCTTCGGGGGACAAACCGATTGACCCGCGGCGAATCGCCCTGCTCATGGTCGGCGGCATGATCCTCTTCACCGCTGTGTTCGCGGCGTTGGGCTACTTCTTTCGCGAACCACTGATCTCCGCGGCGGAGTACTTTGTCGGCAGTTTGGGTGGGCTCGGTGTTGCGATCGGCTTTTACCTGCCCGACGCCTTTACGGTTCCGCTCCCCAACGATGCCTTTAGTGCCCTCGGGCTCGCCGGCGGTATCGGGTTTTGGGAGGTTGTTGCCTGGAGTTCGGCCGGGAGTGTGCTCGGTGGCCTTACCGGCTTCACGATTGGTCGCCGCCTCGCCCGCACCACATGGTTTCGAAAGAAACTCACCACCGGCCAAGGGGCGGCGATGCATGCTCTGATCGAGCGCTACGGCGCGACCGGGCTCGCGGTTGCAGCCTGTACGCCGCTGCCCTACTCCCTGGCAACTTGGGCTGCCGGCACCAGCAAGCTGACCTATGTGCAATGTCTGCTGATTTCACTGCCACTGCGAACCATGCGGGTGACGGCGATGTTGTGGCTCGTTGAAGTTGGCCTCGCGGTCAGTGGCAGCTGAACTGGGCAACTGGACTGGCAACTGGACTGGCAACTGGACTGGCAATTGCACTGGCCAGCTCCCGCATCAGCCCGTCGCCGGCGATATACCCGGGCAAAATGAACCGTCTGTAACACTCGGGCGTTGTTTGGCGATCACAGACCGACAGGTGCAGCCCAGGGTTTTTGGGGTACGCTAGCGTCTGGCAGCCGGATGCCGAAATTGGAGATGGTGTGATTCGTTTCAAGTCGCGGCGACACGGTCGACGCATGGGGCTGCTCGCCGGCCTCCTCGCGCTTGTTGTCGCTGGGCCGGCGTCGGCTGACATGTTGCTGTTCGACACCGGCGTCAATCCAGATCGCGGGCACACCCCGATCTCCGAGCTTTCGTACGAGGTGATCGTCGACGGCCAGGATGGCTATCGGGCCGATGTCCGCGTCCGGGTTGCTCTCAAAAACGACAGCCTGCGTCCCCAGGATGTGGTGCTCAACATGGCCCTGCCCCGCGGCTCGGTGATCGAGGGGCTCCGGGTTGCTCGCAACGGCAACTGGACACTCGGCAAAACCACAAAACGTGCGGCTGGGCGTCATGGTCGACGCCGTCCCGGAACGTTTTTTGCCCACTACCTCGCACCGAAGTTACCCGGGGATTTACCCGGTGCGCAGCTTGTTGGCTTTGCCCTCGACCCCGGTAGCACCACCCAGGTCGAACTCTCACTCAAAGTTGCACCCGAGATCCGCGGGACCCATTGGGAACTCGCCCTCCCCGGGCGTGGCGACAAATCACTCGGTCTCGCCAAAACCCGGCGGGTCGTGGTTCGCACCAAGCAGTTTTGGGTCGACGGCCAGGCAAACGCCGGCAAACCGATGCTCGAGTCGCCGGCGGACGACGGGGTGCGGGTGACCTGGAATGTCGCCCGTACCGGCAAACCCCAGCCGCGCCGCCCCCTGCACGCCGACCTCGAAACCCTCGCCAGCCCCGATCAAAAGGGCGGTACATTTCGCATGTATCTACAACCTGGAGTGGCAAAAACCATGCGGCCCGACCACGTGGTGGTTGTGCTCGACCGCTCCCGCAGTACTGCCCCGGCGTTTCACCGGGCGGCGGTTGAGCTACTCGAAAAACTCGGCCAGCAACTCCCGGCCACCACCTTTGATGTCGTCAGTTTTGCCCGCACGGCCACCGCCGTGATGGGCGAAGAACCGCCGCGCCGTTGGCCAACCCTGCGCCAGCAGGACAAAATCGCAACCGTGGCCCAGGCCCTCGACCAGGGTTTTCAACAGCAGGGCACCAACATCGCGGCCGCGCTCAGTCTCACGGCCACTCGGCTCAAGTCCCGGGCCGCCAAACGCCCGCTGGTGATTGTCTTGACCGATGGCATGATGCCGGTGAGTACCGCGCCAAAAAAAGTGCAACAGCAACTAAATCAGGTCCTCGGACGGCGAGCTGCCCCCGAGATTTTGTTTTTGGTGGACGAACCGCTGCTGCAAACCAGCACCCTCGACGCCGACCACCCGATCGCCAAACTCGCATCTGTCCTAAAGGCCAGAATTAGGTTGCAATCGCTGGCCAGCAACTATCTCGATATCCGCGCCCTGCTCACGGCGCCGGCGGTAATTTCAGATATCAAGGCAATCGTCCCCCGCTCGGTCGCCCTCACTGGCCCGGTCCCGACCGGTTTGGTCGCTGGCAGTGTGACCGTGGTCGAGGGTAGCTATCGCGGCCGACGTCCGCCGCAGATTCAACTTCGCGGGCGTGCTCGCGGGCGAACGGTTGCGACAACTGCCAAGCTCCACACCCAGGTCCGCCCCAAACCTGCGTGGGCAGCAACGACCCAGGTCGCCGAGCTCGCCAACGCGATCCAAGACGGCCTTGTGCTGCCCCCGTGGTACAGCCGCAACCAGCATCATCGGGCAATGCTGTCGATCATCAACGCCGGACGTGGCGGATTGCAGCGGCGCGGATTTTTAGATGAGCGAATCTTTCGCAACTACCTCGGTACCCGGGTCTACCCGCGGGCACAGGCCTGCTACAACCGCGCCCTCGCACGCAACCAATTCCTCTCCGGGCGGGTCGTGATTGAAGTAGAGGTTGGCAAAGGCGAAGTCATGCATGCTTCGCTGGCGCAAACCCAACTCAACCGCGACGATGGCGAGTTTTTACATTGCTTGGGCGAGGCCGCATGGGCGCTCGAAATTCCCGCTGGCGAGGCCGACCTCGAGATCTATCGCGTGCGCTACCCGCTGGTGTTTCACTCACCCAAATCGGGGCGCTCCCGGATCGAGCGAGATCCGCTCGGCGAAGGCACATTTGAGCGGTTGCTGTCTGGCCCCGAGGGCGACGGCTAAACCCACAGCTCCCGGCGGTATTTGCCGCCGGTGTTGCAAATGCACGCACCTGTCGTCTGGTGTCAGTAATCCGGCATCGACGTACAAGTGGTTTTGGCCGAGCCCTCCGACACCCTGCCGGCTCCCGCGGACTGCGATGAGCCCATATACTTGGGTCGTTTATCGCGGCCGCGCACACCCGTGCAACATCCGGAGGAACACGAGTTAATCGATGGCGGAGCCCACACAAACAGACGACGAAGGCTCGCTCGACACCCGTGGACACTCAGCCACTATTCTCGCCAGCAAGGCCGCGACCACGGCCGACGATCTTCCCCCGCTCGATCCCACGATCTATGCGACGTCTGGCTCGACCCACTGGCGGGTACAGCCCGGTCACAACCTGCCCGAAGTACCACGCGAGCGTTTTGAGTTTCTCGGCACGTTTGCCAAGGGCGGCGTTGGCCGGATCGTCCGTGCCCACGAGCCCCACCTAGGTCGCACCGTCGCCGTCAAGGAGCTCCGCCAAAGCGAACCCGAGAGTCGCGAGCGATTTGTCCGCGAAGTCCAGTTGACGGCCCGGCTCCAGCACCCGGGGATTGTCCCGGTTTACGACGCCGGCTGCTGGCCCTCCGGCGACCCGTTTTTTTCGATGAAACTGGTGTCTGGCAAGCCGTTTTCACGGGTCATTCGCAAGGCCAAAAACCTGGGTCAGCGGCTCGCGCTGTTGCCCCATGTGCTCGCTGTTGCCGAGGCTATTGCATATGCACACAGCCAACGCATCATCCACCGCGACCTCAAGCCGCAAAACATTTTGGTCGGGTCGTTTGGCGAAACCGTTGTGATCGACTGGGGTCTCGCCAAGGACCTCGCTGCCGAGCCCACGGATTCCAGCCGGTCGCTGCAACGCGACATCGAGCCACGCGAACGCAATCCCCAGCCGGTCGCAGTTCAGGACAGCCAGATATCGGAGGAGGGCCTCACCCTCACCGGCACGGTCATGGGTACCCCTTCGTACATGCCCCCGGAGCAGGCAATCGGGGTCACAGTTGACGAACGGGCCGACGTCTACGCGCTCGGGGCGATTCTCTACCACGTGCTGGCGGGCCAACCCCCCTACACTGGCGAGAGCTCAGTTGATGTACTTACAAAGGTCACGATGGGGCCACCCACTCCGCTGCGTCGGCTCGAACGCAAACTCCCCCACGAGCTCGTCACAATTGTGCAAAAAGCTATGGCCCGCAACCCGGACCAGCGCTACCCGACCGCCGCCGACTTTGCCGAGGACCTGCGCCGGTTTCAAACGGGTAAAATTGTAGGTGCACATAATTACACAACCCTCCAACGCCTCACCCGGTTTGTCCGTCGCTACCGGGCTCCGCTGGTTTCGCTGGCATTGCTCGGGGCCATGGGTGCGGTCAGTGTCAACGAGATCATCCAGGAGCGCGACCTCGCTGAACGCGGCCGCCAGGAGGCCGAGCAGGCGCGGGCTGTGGCCAACGAGCAGCGCCAGGAGGCCCGTGCCCACGCCGATCAACTGACCCTCGAACAGGCCCGAATCGCCGTCGAAGGAGATCCGAGCAAGGTCCTCGAACTTCTCAGCCAACTCTCGCCCGACTTTCACGCCTGGGATGTCGCCCGGGTGATCGCTGCCGATGCCCGTGCGCAGGGCCTGCCGGTGGTGTTGCGCGGGCACACGGCAACCACCACGTATGTCTCGTTTCATCCGACGCGGCCAACGATTTTCACCGCCAGCGACGACGGCTCGATCCGCGAGTGGAACCTGCAAACAGGCGAGGAGCTGCGCACGCTCGCGGGCCACACCGACGAGGTTTGGGTGGTCCAGGCCTCGGCCGACGGGCGTTATCTGCTGAGTGCGGGCAAGGACCGAACTGCCCGCCTGTGGGACCTCAAAACTGGCAGCGCGACGATCTACAAGGGGCATACATCGGCGGTCTTTACTTGCCTGTTTTTGCCCGACGGCAACATCTTGACGATCGGTCACGACGGCACGTTTCGCGTGTGGGACCGGCAAACCGGCAAACAACTTGCTTCCTACGACTACCACCGACCCGAGGAGCGGATATTCCCACTGATCGATATCACCGATGACGGCGCGATCCTCCTGCGTGAGCAGGAAGACGGAAATATCGGGATCCTCAACCGGCACACCGGACAGACCTGGTCACTCGAAGTGCCTGGCATTGTCGCCTTTGCCCGCCTCAACCCCGACGGCAAACATGTTGCTGCTGCAACGACTACCGGGAAACTCTACACATTTTCATGGTCACCGGCGACCAAGACCTACGAGCCCGTCAAGCTCGCGTACGACAGCACCGTCTCGTCCATGGGTTTTGCCGACGACGAGCTCATGGTTCAAGATGCCGCGGGTGGCCGCCTGGTCCTGCTCAACATAAAAACCGGAGCGAAAAGCCAGGTTCCGCTCACACTCGAACCGGTCAGCCGATTTGCGGTGACCAAGCCGGGGCCCAACGACGAGCGCTGGGTTGCCACCGGCGCGGGCTCTGGGGTGGTCTACCTCGTGGAGCTGCGCTCCGGGCAACGCCGTGCCCTGCGCAAATTTCAGGATAGTACCCTCTCACTCGAGTTCTCGCCCGACGGCAAAAAAATTGCAGCTACAAGCTTTGACCATACGGTGCGCGTGTGGGACGTCCAAACCCCGTCGCATCAGCTGCTGACGACCAATCAACATCCCTTGGTGTTCGGCCGCCCGCTCGCCGACGGTCGCGTGCTCACCGGCGACAGCTCGGGCATGGTGTATCTACACAATTTAACGACCCGGGAGATCCAGCCACAAACCGGGCACCAGGACCCACTCACGGCGGTTGCCCTCGACAGCAGTGGGTTGCGCCGGGCCACCGGCGACCGTTCTGGTCGGATCATCACCTGGACCGACGAGGGCCGCACCGAGCTCACCAAGCTCCATAGCGACCACGTGCGCGGGCTTGCCTACGCCGGCGACGTCCTGGTTTCGGTGGGCGAGGACGGCCAGGCAATCGTCTGGCCCCGGCAGGGGAAACCCCGTGTACTTACACAAGAAAAACGCCCGCTTCGGGTCCTGGCGAGCGCGCCTGACGGTCGCCATGTCGCGTTTGGCGGGCGCAAGCGGGTGGTCACTGTGTGGGACCAACAGGCCGACCAAACCCGTACACTCGAGCCGTTCGATGGGACCATCTCGGCGATTTCATTCGCCAACGATGGGCAGATTTTGGGCGTCGGTACCAAGCGTCACGAGTTGCGGGTGGTCAACCTGCAAACCGGTCAGACTGTCGATATCGATGCGGGGGGCAACGGGGTCGCCAGCCTGTGTTTTAGCCACGACAATCAACTTGTGTTTGTCGCCGGGCTGGAGTCGACGATTCGCGTGTGGGACACCCAAACGGGCCAGTCGGTCAACAACCTCCGCGGCCACCGGGCAAGTGTGCACCACATCGCCCTGTCGCCCGATGGCGATCGACTTGTCTCGATTAGCGCCGACCAAAGCCTGCGCCTGTGGTCGCTCACCACCTGGCGCGAGCCCGGCGAGCAACTGCTGTCGCTGCGCTACGAAAGTCGTGAGCTGCGCGGACACTCGCAAAGGCTTCTCGATGCCGCATTTACACCAGACGGTCGTGCCGTGCTGTCCACCTCCGCCGACGGTACCCTACGCCTGTGGCCCGATGACCTCCCGCGACAGCCCGAGGCCTTTCACCAATGGCTGCGCAACGAAACCTCGCAGGCCACGGCGACATCCCACTAGCTGGCGCGCCCACGGCCCTGCATTTGCTCGATCAACGCGTGCACGCGGTCGGCATCGACGACGGCCAAGTACAGGCAGGCCATTGTCGCCGAAAATGTGTAAACCGGCACAAGCACATAAAACAGGGCATGTAGGGCTAAACCGGCGACCACCAGATAGGGTCGCACGCGGCGGATGTGCAGGCCCACACTCAGTGTATACTCAAGCAATACCGTGGTGACCGCGGCCGCCAGAAGCAACGCCGACACCCAGCCGGCCGCGGGCCTATCGGAACCCAGGTAAAACCACATCAGGTAATGCTCCATCCGCTCACCCGACAAAAAAGCAACGGTGGTCTTGTCGACCGCCCCCCAAAAATAGATCGCCGACAGCTGAAGCGACATCAAGCGCAGGCCCCAAAGGTTGCCGACCTCGGGTGGCGGGGTAGTCCCCGCAGCTTCGGCCCGGCGCACGGCGAGCAGGCGGTCGAGCGAGTACGACTTCCCGCATGGTGTACATGCACACAGTGCAGTGGCAGCAGCCAGCAGGTAGGTGTGATGGTGCGTCCACGGTACCCGGGCCAAGCTGCCGCCAAAATAAAACACCATGCTGCCAACAACCACAGCCGTCCACGCCGTTGCAAACCGGGTCCACAAGCCGATCAGCATCAGCGTGGTGGCGGCATAAAAGTTGATGCCCAACAGCACGTAGGCCAGCCCATCCGGGGTCGCAAACTCGCGAAACAGCACCAACTCGTTGGCCCAGCGGGCCCACAACAAAAACACCAAACAGATGCGAATGAGTGCCGACGACCGGGTCGACCCCTCGCTGTGCAGGGCCCAGTTGCAAAGGCGAACAAGCACGGATGGTTGCTGCGACACTAGCGACCCTTTCGTCGGCTGTGGCGGCACAGGTTTTGCTCGCCGGCAAACCGCGGCTGCCACCCGTCGAGGGTCGCCCACTCGGCATAGATCCGCAGGTCGGTACCAGGGCCGAGGGCTTCGCAAAGGGCCCGCGAGAGCTTGCGAATCTTGACAACCCGGCGCACCCACTTGGGTGCGGTGGCCCGCTCGTAGCCCAACACTTGGTAGCGATCGATTACCCGCTCCTGGCCGTCTTGACGCACGCGAAACTCGACCGCGAGCAGCTGCAAACCTGTATCTCGAAACATTTGCCAGGGTCGCAACCACTTGGAGTGGTGGTCAAACACCTGCGTTGCCATCGGCCCCAACAACATCAACGCGGCGCAGAGGCAAAACACGACCCCGCGAATTCGCCTGCGATTGGCCTGGGACAGCACCTGCACGACCGTACCGTATCAACAGGCGCGCGACAACGGCCCGCGGCTGCTTGGGAATCGATGTATAAACACTCAGCTTTCGATGGCTGCCACGGCGTCGAGCTGTGCCCGTAGTTTTTTGGCCCAGCCGTCGAGGTCGGTCATGGTCGATTGAAACAGCTCTGGGCTCGTTGCCAACTTCTCGACGGCGGCGGCCAGCTGCTGTTTGCCGCGTCGCAACCGGGTGTGGACCGTCGGCGTGGGGACCCCGAGCATCTCGCCGATCTCCTTGCCACTGAGCCCTTCGATCAATTTGAGTTCCAGGGTGATTTGGTACTCGAGTGGAATCATGCGCAGGGCCTGCACCAAAATCGCCGACTCGCGGCGCTTGGACAGCAGGCTCGACATCGAGTGCTGGGGCACGTAGTTGTCGGTACAGATCGCCAAAAAATCGTCGCGCTCGCGTCCGCGCTTGTTGAGCTTGCGGTAGTAGCCCCGCAGTTGATTCATTGCAGTTGCAAATAGATAGCTGCGAAAGCTCTTCCTCTTGCGGATGTTGAGCTTGTTTTTGGTACAGCCGAGCATGGTGTCGGCCACGAGGTCGGCCACGTCCTCGGCGTTTCGCACCTTGTTGTGGAAAAACCGGGACAGGACGCCAAAGTACTGTTGCAACAGGCGCTTGCCCGCGCGTTCATCACCTTCGATCCAGCGGTCGAGAAGTTGCCAGTCTTCGCTCACTTTTTGCACCTTAGCAAACCCGCGTGTGGTTTTGCCCGCGGTAAAAAGCCCCGCGTACCATACCGGTACGCGGGGCTTCGGTCGTGATGGTTGGACAATAAGTCGATACAGATGGAGTTGAAAAGCGCGGACCCAGGACGGCTTGCAATCGCTTGCCGCCCTGGGTTTGCGCGTGCCAGTCGCGGACGGATGGGACCGAAGCCCGGTCCTCACCACGGGAGTAGCGACCGCTAGCCGTTTCATTCGCGTCGCCGACATTTTTTTTCGAGCGACCTAAAAAAACCCGCGTACCACCATTGGTACGCGGGCCACGTTGCTTGCGTTGGTTTGTGTTGGATGAATGCCGACTAGGTGGTGCTTACCCAGCCTTCATCTAAGGAGTCACAACCTCGGCGGTTTTCATTCACGAACCCGCGATTTTTTGCTCGGCAACCCCTGCGCGCACAGGGCCCACAAAAATGCCCGCGCACCACCATTGGTACGCGGGCGCCACAAATTTGCTTCGTCGGTTGATGTTTTGTCTGAACGCGGCCGGAGAATGCCGACCTTCACCCTGGGAGTAACGACTCCCGCCGATCTCATTCGACCTCATTCGTCAAAAGCCGATTATTTTTGTCGGCAAAGAAAAAACCCCGCGTACCAACCGGGGGTACGCGGGGCCGAGCGATGATGAACAGGCGTGCTCAGTGCTCGATCACGATAAACGACTCGGCGTCTTTGATGTTTGTGCGGTCGGCCGTCAGCTCGCCGTTGGCCTTGCCGCGCAGGTAGTTGCCGGTCTTGGTCATGAATGCGGTCTTCCCATTGTTCAGCTCAAACGCGGTCAACTCGCAATTCTCGGTTGGTAAAAAATCGTAGGCGTGGACATCGGAGCCGCCGCCGTTATCCGGGCAGATAAACTGGCCGTTGGGTGCTTGTATCAGCACAAAGCCCGACTTGAGTTCGATCATCGTCAAGGTTTCCCAGGCACCGATCGCGCTGCGGTTGGCATTGACATCACCACCACCAGCCTGCTCAGCGACCACATATAGGTTGCTCTTGGACGACTTGAGGCTCACGGTCGAGATCGCCACGGTGCCGTCCGGCAGTGCTGTCGCGGCCCCCTTCCAGCCGACGAGGTGGGGAAGCTCGGCGTTGCCGTGGTCGGAGTAGGAGATCGATCCGTCGTAGTCCTCCGAGACTTCGTTGAAGTCGACATACCAAAACCCGTTGGAGCGGCGATACAGCTTCCAGCCCGAGGTCACGTGGGTAAAGACCGGTGCACCTGCAAAGGTCTCGCCGGTGTACACATACTCGCCATCGCTTTGGGCCGAGTAGGGTAGGCCCGACATCTCGATGGTATCCATCCGCATGGCAAACTGGTTGTTCCCCTGCCATTGGGCATCCCACACCGCTGCCGCCGAAGTCGTTGTATAGGCGAAGGTTCCGTTCCAATCCTCGGAGACTTCATTGAAGTCGGCGTGCCAGCGGCCGTTTTGCCGGCGATACACCCGAAAGTTCGAGTTGGCGGCGTTGTCAAAAATCGGCGCCCCCTCGTATCCCTCGCCACTCGCGTGCCACTCGCCGTTGGCGGCATAGGGTAACCCGCCCATGTAGATAGCGCTGGTGCGCGAGGCCGATTGGTGCTGGCCCTGCCAAGTTGCAAGCCACGGGGCGTTGGCCCCACCTGTTGTATACGCAATCGTTCCCGACCAGTCCTCACTGATCGCATTAAAGTCGACATGCCAGTTGCCGTTTGCGCGCCGGTAGAGATGGAAGCTTCCACTTTCATGCACATACACCGGAGCCATCTGATAGGTGTCGCCGGTGGGGATGTACTCGCCACTGGCGGTGTAGGGCATGTTGGTCAAAAAGACGCTGTTGGCGTCGGTACCCGAGGCCTGCGCCGACGAAGCGACGGCCAGGGTGGTGAGGGCTGCGAAAACACATGAAATCCTGTTGAGCATGGGCGTTACCTGGTGTTCGATGGCAACTCGGACTGCGTGGGTTGAGGGGGCGCAGCCGACTTGCACCCGGGAGTCACGACCGGCGCAGGATTCATTCGCACCCGAGGCAAAAAATCATGAGCTATTGAAATCAAAGGACTTTTTACCGACAAGCCGACCAAGCTCGGGCACATCTGCTACATGTGCGGGAGGGACCCGCATGAAGAAGATCTTTTTTTGGACCGTTGCCGCTGCCGCGACCTTTGCCGTGTTGCTGATCGTGCCCGGCCTGTTGATGGCCCCCAACCACGTGTCTGTGCGGACCATTGCCCTCAACAGCAAACCGGAGGTTGTATGGGACGCGCTCACAAACTTTGAGGAGCTTCCAACGTGGCGCTCGGGGGTCAAGCGAGTGGAGGTCAAAAAGACCGGTGACCAAACCCTGATTATCGAACACGGCGACGAACAGGCGATGACCTTTCGCCTGCTCGCGTTCGACCCGCCACATCGGTTTCAGACCGAAATCGCCGACGATGACCTCCCGTTTGCCGGCACTTGGACCTGGGAACTCAAACCCCAGGGACGCGGGTGTGCGCTCACCATCACCGAACACGGCAACATCAAAAGTGCGCCCATGCGCACGGTTGCCGCGGTGTTGATGGATCCGGCACAGACTCAAGATCAATACCTGCGGGAGCTTGCCGCCCACCTCGACGAGGATGCCGAGCCCGGTCCAGGCTGACCGATTGTTCATCCACTAAACTTGTAGCACCAACAAACTCTGACGATGAGCCCGGAGTTCACCGGCTCACGTTTTTGTTGTGTCTACAAGATTGTTGCCACGCGCACCGCGACCTTGGGCCCTGGCAAACACCCGCGACAGCGGTCCGGTAATCGGGTACTCTTGGTCCATGCTCTACAACTGGCTGCGCGCCTTCCACATCATCGGGGTTGTCGCCTGGTTTGCTGGGCTGTTTTATATTTTCCGGCTGTTTGTCTACCACGTCGAAAACCGTGACAAACCCGAGCTGACCGCTGTCTTCAAGGTCATGGAGCGCAAGCTTTATCGCGCGATCTGCTGGCCAGCCATGCTATTCGCGGCCACGTTTGGGGTGCTGCTGCTGGCCGACAAGCCCGGCTTTTACCTGGCCCAGCCATGGTTTCACGCCAAACTGCTCGGGCTTGCGGGCCTGTTTGTCTACCATTTTTACAGCGGTAAAGTAGTCCGCGACCTCGCGGCCGACCGCATCAACCTGACGTCGCGGCAGTGCCGTATTATCAACGAGGCCCCTGCCGTCCTGCTCATCCTGATTGTCGTGATGGTTGTCGTCAAACCGTGGACCGCCAGCTAACATCCAAACGCACGCCGACGTTGCCGGTTTTTTGTGTAGGTACACTGAGCCTGGCACTGGCACTGTGCGGCTGTCGGCCCAACGACCCGGGCACGCTGTGCGGCATCGATATTGCCGACACCCTCGCCGATGTGTTGGTGCTCGACTCCGGGTCGACAGTACGGTTTGAAGTCGCGCTGTTTGCCATTTCAGAAGACGCTCAGATCGACGCCCCGATTCCCCGCGAGCTGTGTTCGAGCGACAGCCTCACCGTCAACGGCACCTCGGCGTTTTTGCGGGCCGGGCCCAATGGCCAGCCGAGCTATGTCATCAACCTCGAGCGCGCGTCGCCACAGTACACCTTGGTCTACGACCACGACGGGAGCTCGACCACCTTTGTCATCGACGTCAACGTTCCGGCGTTTGAGGTGACTTCGCCCAACCCCGGTGCTGAGGTACCGCGTTCCCAAGATCTCACCGTGTCGTGGTCACCGAAAGCCTCCGAGCGCGAGGAACCGGTGATCTTGGTGCTCGACGATGAAATCGACGGGATCGAGTGCCTGCAAGCGATCGATCCTTTGCTGGTGCCGGATGTTGGCGAGGCGACAATCCCCGCTGACCTCGTCAAAGTGTTCGACGGCGTTGAGCCGGAGTTTTCGTGTGCCGCCCAACTTTCGGTGGCTAGGCTTGAAAGCACCGAACTCGTCGCTCGCGGCGGTGCAACCGGGCTGCACCCCGACAGTGGCGTTCTGGCCCTCACGCTGCGCACGATCGAGGTTATTTCGACCGGTAGCGCCGAGCCAGATACCGGCCCTTAACGTGTTACAACCTAAAAACCATGCGACTCCCGCGAAAAGGGATCCTGATCCGAATCGTCATCTACGGGGCACTGCTCGCGTTTGTCTTGCCACCGGCGATTAAACGTTTTTTTGCCGAACGCGAAGCCAAGCAGGCCGTCGAACAGCCCGATGAAGGACCCAACTTAGAGGGCCTCCAAAAAAAGACGATCGTCGGACCCGACGGCAAGCAGATGGAGTACTTCGAGCTCACGCCCGAGGAGTTTGAAGCACGATTTGGCCGCCCCGCACCGTCAGAAGTTGGCCCTGCGCCATCCCTCGACACAAACGATTCGGCCACGCCCAAAACCCCCGCAGCAGGGGAAGACCCGGCAAAGGCCCCCGACGCCAGCGCAGCCCCTGTATCACCCGAGGCTGCTGACAAGGCCGAGATCCCCGCCACACCAGACCCTGTCGAGGGCAACTAAGCGAACTTGCGAGCGCGAGTCAGGTTGACTCCCTGCTACCGGTAATTCAAGCTAGGCGACCATGGAGCGTTCAGACTTTCATCGACACTCGGCCGAGGCGTTGGAACATCTCGACGAAAAACTCGGCGACCTCGAACACGAACGCCTCGATGTCGACCTCGCGGGGGATGTTCTCACCCTGACATTTGCCGATGGCGCCCGCTTTATCATCAATGCCCACAGCGCGGCCGGTCAGGTGTGGATGGCCGCTGGGACCACGGCCTGGCACTTTGATTACGACCCGTCGTCCGGAACCTGGGTGTCCAAGCGAAACGGCGACGAGCTCATGCAGACCGTGGCCGCGACAGTCGGCAAAAAGCTCGGCATGGATCTCTCGCTCTAAATTTGTAGCTGCACCGGTTTTGACCAGTTAGCGCTGGGGCAACTCGACAAACGCCGCCGACGGGCAGGTTTTGTGGGCGACCTCGGCGAGGTGTCGGTGACAGGTCAAAAACAGAATCTGGGTCTGCCCAGACAGCTCTGAAAGCGCCTGCAGGGTCAAGCCCGCCCGGGTGTTGTCAAAGTTGACCAAGACATCGTCCATCACCATCGGCAGCGGCTCGCTACGCCCGCAATACTCGAGCACATAGGCGAGCCGCAGGGCCAAAAACAACTGTTCGCGGGTGCCGGTCGACAACTCGTCGGGGCGCCGTGGATTGCCAGCCTGGTCGATCAGTACCAGGGTGTCCCGGTCTTCTTCGGCCTCGACCCGAACATGGCGACCACCGGTAATGCCCGCCATGATACTCGATGTATCCTCAAGTAATGCCGGCTGGTGCTCGCGCACAAATGCCTCGGTGACATCGGCGAGCACCCGGTGGGCGAGCTGGAACACGGCATACTGTTTGACCTGGGTTTCGAGCTCCGCGATGTCCTGCTGGTACAGGCTGCTGCGCGCGGCCGCCTTGTCGCCCCCGAGGGTCTCGTAGGTCGCCTGCAATTTGCCGCGCCGCTCGACCGCATGAAACCGCCGGGTCTCGATGGTTGTCAGCTTGCGACCGATGTCGAGTGCCGTCGCTTCGAGGGTGGCGACGTCGGCCCCGTGCAACAGCTGTTCGACCTCGGCTTCGAGCCCGCCGAGACCACGCCCCAAACGCGTTTGCACCTCCTGCAAATCCTGATGTATTTGCAAGTATTGTAGGGCATCTTCGGCCTGTTTGGCGAGGTCGAGCTCGTCACTTGCCTTGTATCGCTGTTGCCAACTGGCCAGTCGCTCCTCGGTCGCTGCCAGCTGTTGCTGATAGACGGCGAGTTCAGCCAATCGATCTTCGCGTTCATCGGCGAGTTGGCTACGGGCTGTGGCGACACGCTGGGCCTCATTGGCGGCAACACTCAGGGTTTCGACCTGCTGAAAGCCGGGCAGCTTTGGCCGACCGATACGTTCGGCAAGCGCTGCAACCTCGCTATAAAAGTCCTCGAGCTGACGGCGTGCACCCGCCAACTCGTGGCGCTTTGACAGCAACGCCTGGGCCTCGTGGGCGAGGGCAAGCAGGGCTTCGAGTTCGTGCCCATCGGGGAGCTGTTGGCCAAAGTCGAATCCGAGTGCACGCACCTCGTCGGCCCACCCCTCGCGCTGCTGCTGTTCCCGCAACGTTGCCCTGGCATGGTCTTGGGCCAGGGACTCGACCCGGGCCTTTACCTGGGTTCGTTGCTCTTGCAACGAATGTAGGCGGCCGCTCAAACGATCCTGCTCACGCCCACGCACCCGTACCTGCTCCAGCACCTCATCACGCGCGAGCTCGGGCGCTGCGAGGGTGTGGCGGGCCGCAGCGACAAACCGCTCGACCGCCGGTCGCCGGCGATCGAGTTCTTCTTGCAACTGCAAACGTTTCTGGACCCGCTGGTGACACGACACAATGCGCTCCCGCAGGCGCGCCATCTCCCCGGGTGGCCCTGCTCGCAGGCCGGCTCGTGCCCAACGTTGTTGCCACTGCAACTGTTTTTGGGCATAGTCAGACTCGATCTTCTCGAGCCGTGCCCGACGCAGTTGAACCTCCGTGGTGTGGCGGGCCACCGCGGATTGCAACTCGACCTTGCGGGCCATTTGCAGGGCCACGTCGCAAATCCGGTCGGCGGTTGCGTCGACGTGTTTGAACGCCCGCTCGAGTGCCGCTGCGAGGTCGCCATCGGGCGCGTAGGCCTGGGTTTCGAGGTCCGGCGAGTCCCCGCGTTCCCACACCCTGCGAACCTGCTGCCAGGTGCGGTCACGCCGGGTTCGAGCCTCGGCGAGCACTCGTGGGTCGGGGAGGTCTTGGACCTGTTCGAGCACTTCGAGCTGGGCGCTGGCAACCTTGTGGGCCTCGTTTGCCTCGTCAAACCGCGACATCAGGCTCCGCCGCTCGCGCTCGTTGTGGTCTTCAAATCGTTGGGCCTCGGCGATCTCGGCCTCGCTGGGACAGTCGCCTAGTTCGGGCAGTCGCTGCGCCTCGCCCTCGGCAAGAAATTTGTATACGCATTTGAGTTCTCGCCGCTGCTCACGAGCGAGTTGGGCAAGTTCGCTTTCGAGTTCTCCCATGCGGGCGAGCTGCGCGGCGATCGGCTCGAGTTGAGCTTGTAACGCGATGATATCCGCACTGTGATCGCTACGAGCTGCTTCCCAGGCGGCTTCGACCTGCTCGGCGCTTTGCTGGGCACTTGCATGTTCTCGGCCGAGGCGCTCGGCAACCCCCTGCAGCTCCCTCAGTTCGGCTGTGCGACGGACCAAGGCGGTGAGTTTGGATACCTGTGCGGCGAGGTGTGCCACCAACTCGTGCCCGCCGGGTGCTGCCGGAGCGGCCTGCTCGATGCGCTCACGCTCGGCCTGCAAAGCCTCGGCCTGGACGGTCAACGATTGGGCGATCGGCGCCAACGAAACTGCCTGCGCGGACAACCGCTCAAGGGTTTTTTGTACCTGCAACAGCTTTGGATCAAATGCGAGCCCGGCCTGGCGCCGCTCGAGAGCCGCCAGCTGGCCCTGAAGTTCGGCCTGCCGCCGTCGCAACCGCTCGCGCTCGTCGAGTGTTTGCAGCATCTGCTCGGCGGCCTTACGGTCGAGCCGGGGTGGCTCGGAGAACGCTTGCATTTGCAACTTTAGTGCATCACGTCGGCGCAGTTCCTCGCAGTACTCCACCGCTTTTTGGTGCAGCACATGCCGCTTTTGCAGCGCCTCGACCTGCCCACTGTCGCGAGCGAGGTCCTCCTCGATGGTTTGCAGCTCCTGTGTCAGCTGTTGAAACTGGGCGCGGTCAAATGTGGCGTCGCGCAATTCCCGGCGATGTTCGGTGAGGGCCGTGACCAAGCGGTTGATCGGGGGGTTGCGCCCGCGGCCGAGATAGCGGCTGTCGGCCTCCTGTCGCAGGCTGTCGAGCAACAGGCGAACCGACTTGCCGGCCCCGCCAAGGGCCCCACCGCCCAAAATCTCGTGGAGCCCCGACAGCCGGAGCACCTCCGAACCCTGCTGCAAATGCTGTTGGGTAAAGCCAAACACCGACTGGTAGAGGTCTTGGTTGAGCCCGCCAAAGTAGGCCTGCCACGCGGCCTCATCGATCACCCCCGGGGGCAGGCCACCGCCCTCAAACAAACCGCTGAGCGCCTGCTTTTTGCGTTTGCGCCGGCGTACCTGCAACCGTCGCCCGGCCCGGTCGAGCAGCTCCGCGCGGATCGACATGGCCTTGTAGTCGTACATAAAGTTGTACGCCGTGCGCTGGCGAATACCAAACATCAGGGCGTGGATCGCAGACAGCAAGGTGGTTTTGCCGGCCTCGTTGGGCCCATAGACGATCACCAGATCGCCGGTGAGGTCGAGGTCGAGTCGCTCAAACTGGCCGTAGCGCTCGAGGATCAGCCGTTCAAACCTCATCGCCGCGACTCCGGCTGTCGCGGTTTGGCGGGTTCGCGGGTGGGTGCCACGCGGTCCGCCGGGGCTTTGGCTGCTAACGCTCCCGCAAGCCGACTCAGCAACAGGGTCTCGACCTCGGAGAGGTGCTGACGGACCTGTGCCGGCTGGTCGGGCCGAACATCGACAAATGCGGCAACACTGGTGGCGAGCGCCGCGAGTTCGCCTCCGAGCTGTTTGAGCGCCTGTTCGTCGCTGGCAAGGTTTTCGATGTGTTTGCGCAACGCCCCGGCGAGGCCGGCCGCCTGCACCGGTCCGCCCGCGTCAACAGGTTGTGTCTGCAACAATATTTTTTCGGGGTAGACACGCCCGACATCGGCCGCGACCGCACGCACACGCGTGGCCACGACCTCCGGGTGCCCTGCGAGTTGACCATGTAGTTTGGTCTTGCCGGCGAGTCGCACACGCACTAACGCCGCCCGCTCACCTGCTGCCAAACGGGCCTCCTGTAGGCTTTGCCTGACCGCGTTGTCGACCGCGTGCAGGTCGTCAGCGTCGCCGAGTTCAACCGTGAGGTCAAACCACCGCAGGACATCGAGCGGGCAAAACTCGACCCCGACCACGCGCTGGCCGGCGAGCTCGATGACCATACATCCTTTTTCGCCGGTCTCCCGGGCATGGCGCCCCTGCAGGTTACCCGGGTACACAACCCAGGGGTCGCGGTGGAGGATGGCACGCTGGTGGACATGGCCGAGGGCCCAGTAGTGATAGCCATGCCGCACGAGTTGTTTGACTGTACATGGAGCGTAGTTGCCGTGGTCGGTCGAGCCGGTGGCGTTGGTGTGGAGCAGCCCGATGTTGAGGTAACCGCGAAGCGGCTTGGGGTAGTCGCGGGCGAGATTTTCGTCGACGACCCGGTGGGGATAACTGCGCCCGTGGACCGCGACCCCGAGTTCGTCATACACAACCGAATGTGGGCGGTCGCTCGGCAATACATCGACGTGGCTCGGCAACGGGATGTGGTCGGTCAGCGGGGATTCGGCGTCGTGATTGCCGTGGAGCATCACCACCCGCGTATGGCTTTGCCGCAGCCGTGCGAGCTGACGGACAAAGAACACCCCGGTGTTGAAGTCCCGCCACTGCCCGTCAAAAATGTCGCCGGCCAGCAACAAAATCGCCGCCCCCTGTTCGATGCACAGGTCAACGAGGTTGACGAACGCCTTGCGTGTGGCCGAGCGGACATCCTCGGCCGGTAACCCCTCATGTCGACTCAGGCCACGCAGGGGGCTGTCGATGTGGAGGTCGGCTGCATGCACAACCTTCATGGCCGACAGTGTGCACGGTCCCCGCCCTGGTGTCATCGCGGCTGCTACCGACAACAAATGGACGCGTGACTAGCGCGGGTTCACCTGATCTGCACGCGATAAAGCAAACGCGCAAAACTCTTCACCGGCACCAACCATCGACGGATCAGGAGGACCCATGACACCATCCAGGCAGGAATCAAAACCCCATGAAGCCGCGGCTCCAAAGGCTGGCGAGTCGTGGGCTGGATTTTTGATCGAGGCCGTGGTCGCCGATCAGCCGCCAGCGAAGACTCGTATTCCCCCGACAAGTCCGGTGCGACCGACGGCTCGCACACGTATTCTCACAACGAAACCCGACAGCGACGACGTGGAGACACCGACTTGAAAGGCGTTTGCCGCCGGCGGCGAACACCTCAAAAAATCGAGTACCATGTGCGCGCTGCAAGGCTGGAGGCAAGCTTGAGCGATTCCAAGTCCGAGTCGTCGAGAACCGTGCAAGAGACCGCGCGGACCATTCTTCGCTACCTACGCGAACACCCGGACGGGGCCTCGAAGGAGGCCCTTGCCAAACGTGCTGGCGTGGCCGGGGTAACTGTCCAACGTGCCCTCAAGTACATGCGCGAGACCTGGGACGCGCCGGCGCAGTTCAACCACGCAACCAAGCAATGGCAGCTGCTCGACCGCAGTTTTACCCTCCCGCTCACCGACCCGGAGCCCGAGGATTTGGCCGCGGTTGTGTTTGCGGCCGCCCTGCTGTCGCCGCTGGCCGACGAGGAACTCAACGCCCGGGTCCGCCGTCTGATCGAACAGATGGACGAGGCCGTCGAGGAGAAGCGCTCGCGCCAGGATAGTGGCCGCGTGCGTCCGCGGGCCGTGACCGCAACCTCGACCACTAGCTCCGAGGTCGACAGCCGCCTGATCTCCAAACTCGCAACCTCGATCGGCACCGGTGTGGTCCGTATTCAGTACGAAAGCCCGTGGGCCAACAGCCGTAAACACCACGACATCGAGCCGTGGCAGCTGCGGATCCACGACGGTTCGATGTATCTACGGGCTTTTTCTCGTACATACAACGAACCCCGGAGCTACCGCGTGGCGCAAATCGTCCACGCCCGTGTGCTGCCCGAGGAGCGGCCACGTGAGCAAGTACCTCCGCGCAGCCAACTGTGGGGCAGCGCCGACCCGGGCTACGGCATCGACAGCGACCGCCCCGGCGTCGCTACCCTACGGATCCGCGGTGGCGTGGCCCGTTGGGTCTCCCGCATGAAGTGGGACCCGGGCCAAGAAGACCGCTGGGTGATCGAAGGCGAGTTGCTCGAGCGCAAGGTCCCGTACCACTCGTGCCGCGAGTTTGCCCGCCGCCTGCTCAGCATCGTCGACGGACTTGAGGCTATCGAGCCCCCGGAGTTGCGCGACGAGGTCGTGCAGGACGCACGGGAGTTCCTCGAGCGCATCTCGAGCTAGGCAACCCGTGGCCGTGCCCGGTTGCCGCCCGCGAACATCAGCGCGCACAATTGTTGCAGCTGCAACGATTTTCCAACAGGGCTCGGCTCAACTCGACTGAGCTCAACATCGGCGTCGACAACTGCGCCAAGCAATCGCGCAAATCAAGCCGAAGCCCATCCACCCGGCCACGGCCGCGTGCGGACGCGGGCTGCCGTGCCCCGACCGTTGTCGTCGTCGTCTTAGTGGGCATTCGAAGCTGCCTCGCTTGAGCTCAACGCCGACGTCGACGGCTGCGCCAAGCAATCGCGCAAATCAAGCCAAAGCTCATCCACCCGGCCGCGTGCTTGCGAACGCGGGCTGCCCCCGACCGTTGTCGTCGTCGTCGGGCATTCGAAGCCGCCTCGCTTGAGCTCAACGCCGGCGTCGACAACTGCGCCAAGCAATCGCGCAAATCAAGCCGAAGCTCATCCACCCGGCCACGGCCGCGGCCGCGTGCGGACGCACGCTGCCGTGCCCCGACCGTTGTCGTCGTCGTCTTAGTGGGCATTCGAAGCTGCCTCGCTTGAGCTCAACGCCGACGTCGACGGCTGCGCCAAGCAATCGCGCAAATCAAGCCAAAGCTCATCCACCCGGCCGCGTGCTTGCGAACGCGGGCTGCCGTACACCCTAGGCCCTGACCGTTGTCGTAGTCGTAGCGGGCATTCGAAGCCGCCAGGGCCTCGTCGATCTTCTCACTGTTGTCCTCCTCGACCTGCAAGTCGCCGGCCGGTGGGGCCGTGGCAATGGTCTTGGCAAATGGCATCTCGATGTCGCCATCGAACACCGGCCAGTTGCCATCCTCGGACAGCAGCAATTCACGCTCGTCTGCAAATACAACTTTATTGGACCCCTCGCACGGAAACAGCATGTCGGCCGAGCGGTTGTTGCTGACATCGGGGAGGTCGGGGTTGGTGTGAAACATCGGGTCGACCAACATCTCGTGCGGCGAAATCGTGGTGTACATCCGCGTGAGATGGGGCCAGCGCTGCAGCAGGATGTCGGCCTCCTGGGCCGGTTGTTTGATGCGCTCGCGCAGGGCATCGGAAAACGCCACCGGGTCCCAGGCTTCTAGGTCGATGAGGTCGTCGAACTGCGCCAGGTTGCGATAAAACTCCGACTCGGAAATCCCCATGCCCTCGGGCGCCGGCAAGAACTCACGCAGCACCGAGGCGATTAGCGGGTGGAAATACTGGCAGGTCTCAAACGAACAATCGAGTAGCTGTTGGCCTTCGAGGGCGTCGATCACCGTGTAGCCCTGGCTGATGATCGGGTGGGAGGTGCTGTCGAACTCCCCGGCATTCCATACGACGTTGTAAAACCCGCCCGGAACCACGGAACTGACACCCGCGTACTCGGTGACAAACGCCCGACCACCGGCCTCATCGACCGCAAGGGTGACGGCGTCGTTGTAGTTGCCGGCAAAGTTGACCCAATCAAGTGCGGCATCGTTGAGCTCGACGTGCTTGTAGTTCGTCGGTACTGCCCGTTCACGGCCGAGGAAAAATGTACGTACACCCATATCCTCAACCGCGGCGATCCGCGTGAGTCGCAGCGGCACGCACGGTTCGTCGCCGGCGTAGGTCATCACCAGCGGGTGGATTTCGTCGATATTGGCCCCGCTCACGAGTTTGACCGCGGCAAACAGATGCCCCTCGTCGAGGTACTCCTGCACGATCTCGGGGGCCTCGGCGTCCTGGGCATAGCCGTTTTGCTCGAGCCAGTCGTAGAGTTCGGTCGCCGAGTTGCTCTGGAGCACGTCGATATAAAACGCCCCCACGATATCGCGGGCAACGACCTGGGTACCGGTACCGTTTTGCTCGCTACCGCCTCCGGAACTCACCGCACCTGCCGAGTCGAAACCGTCTTCACCCGCGGCAAAACCCCGCGGACCGGCACAGGGGGCACTGCCCTCAAATCGGTCCTGACAATCGCCTTGCCCGAGCGTCCCGTAGGTCGGCACCGTGCTTTGCAAGAGGTTTTGAAACAGCTGATCCGATCCCACCGAAAACGTGGGCAACGCGGTCACCGGAATGATCCAGGCAAAGTTTTGCGGCTCACCCATGTACTGGATTTGGATGTGGGCCGAGACCGTGCCCGCGGCATCGTCGACGACAAACAGGATGTTTTCGCCGGTTTGATCAACGGGCATCGGCGGGCCGCCACCGTCGCAGAAAAACCCCCCACAGGCCTGGGTCACAGCGGGCGAGGCCAACAACATTCCGCTGGCAAGGGTCATGATGGTGAGGGATTTACCGACGAGTTTAAGCGATTGCATAGCTGAGGTCCTCAGGTCGTGGACGGGCCACAACACCTGCGCGATTGTACCGTTTTGACGGGTACCGGTGGTAATTGAGTTGCCCCGGCGAGCCGGCCGGCGGACCGTTTTTTAGCGAACAATGTACGTACATACCGATCGACGATTTCGCACCGCCGATCGGCTTGCATGTATGTGCATTTACTTGCGTCGACGGCTGCGCCAGGCGATCAGGCCAATCAGGCCAAAGCTCAGCCAACCCGCGGCCTGCTTGCGCACAGAACCGGCCGTGCACTGCAATCCTTCGCCGTTGTCATAGTTGTAGCGGGCGTTCGAGAGCTCGAGGGCCTCGTCGATTTTTTCCCCATTGTCGGTCTCTGTCATCAGGGCGCCACTTGGGGGCGCCATCTGAATCAACTTGGCGTAGGGCATATCGATGTCGCCGTCGAACACCGGCCAGTTTCCATCCTCGGCCAGCAATAGTTCGCGCTCGTCATCAAAGATGACCTTGTTGGACCCCTCGCACGGGATCGACAGGGTCGAGGTGTGGGTCTGGCTGATGTTCTCGGACAGCTCCGGGTTGGTGTGAAACATCGGGTCGACCAACATCTCGTGCGGCGAAATGGTGGTGAACATCCGCGTCATTTTGGTCCATCGCGCCAGCAGGTTGTCCGCGTGTTGGGCCGGCTCTTTGATCCGCTCCCGCAGGGCATCGGAAAACGCCACCGGGTCCCAGGCGTCGAGGTCGATCAGGGCGTTGAAGTTTTCGAGGTTGGCGTAAAACTCCGACTCCGAGATGCCCATGCCCTCGGGCGCCGGCAAGAACTCGCGCAACACCGAGGCGATCAGCGGGTGGAAGAATTGGCACTCGTCTTGGAACGAGCAGTTGAGCAGGTTTTGTCCCTCGAGCGCATCGATCACCGTGTAGTTTTGGCTGATGATCGGGTGCTCGGTGTTGTCGAACTCGCCAGCGCTCCAGGCCGAGTCGTAGTGATTGCGGGGGACCAGCGAGCTGTCGCCGTAGTACTCGGTGACAAATGCTCGGCCGCCAGCCTCGTCGACCGCGAGGGTGACAACGTCGTTGTAATTGGCCGCCGAGTTGACCCAATCGAGCTGGGCGTCGTTGAGCACCACGTGCTTGTAGTTGGTGGGTACCGCCCGGTCGTCGCCAAGGAAAAATGTACGTACACCCATATCGTCGACCGCGGCGATCCGGGTGAGCCGCAACGGCACACATGGCTCGTTGCCGGCGTAGGTCATCACCAGGGGATGGATCTCGTCGATGTTTTCACCGTTGACGAGCTTGACCGCGGCAAACAGGTGATTTTCATCGAGGTACTCCTGGACGATTTCGGGGGCCTCGGCATCCTGGGCATAGCCGTTTTGCTCGAGCCAGTCGTAGAGCTCAGTCGCCGAGTTGCTTTGCAGCACATCGATGTGAAATGCACCGACAAGGTCGCGGGCGACAACCTTGGTCCCCGGGCCTCCCGAGCCTTCGCCGGTCGAACCAAAGCCACCGTCCGTCTCGCCACCGCTGAGGCCACTATCAAAAGACCCGGCCTCGGCAAGGGAACCACAGCCCATGGGCGGGCCATTGTTCTCGGCACAGTCGAACGTGGTCGTCTGTGAGTAGGTCGGCGCGGTCGACTGCAACAGGTTTTGAAACAGGACCTCGGAGCCAACCGAAAATTCGGGCACCGCGGTCACAGGAATGATCCAGGCAAAGTTTTGCGGCTCACCCATGTACTGGATTTGGATGTGGGCCTCGACCGTGTTGGCCTGGTTGTCGACGACAAATAGGATGTTCTCGCCGATCTGATCGACGGGCATCGGTGGGCCGTTGCCGGCGTCACAAAAAAGTCCGCCACAGGCGTGGGCGGGGTTGGGCGCGGCGGCGACAGCAAATCCAGTTAGGGCAGCAATAGCTCCAATACGAGCAAAAAGACGGGAGTAGGTGTGCGTTCCCATGATGAAAATCCTCAGTGTTTTGAAGGTAAGTTAGACAAGTGTGGGCGTCCCACATCGCCGATTGTACTCCGCTCTCGGCAGACGATCGAGATCATCGCGAATACTGGCAAAATTCAACGTTCCTGGGTCGATTGAGCCCGGATTACCCGATGCCTGCTAGCGCGCGGGTATGTTCGCAACCCCTCAGCCGGGTGTCGAGCTTGGTAATCTGCGGCCAATGACCCGACTCTCGCGGATGCGTGGCGCCGACTGGATCAATACCGGCCTGCTGGTCGCCATGACTGCTGCCGGCCTGCTGCACCCGGACCCCGGGCTGTTTTTTGCCGGACTGCTGCAGTGCTTTGCCGTGCTCACGGCCATCGTCCTCGGTGGTGCCTACGTCAGCCACAAGCTCTCACAACGCTCCGGCACCCGGATTCAGGGCCCTCGCCGCGGGCGTTCGATGATCCTACAAGAAGCCTACGAGTCGACCCGGGCGATGTACACCGTCGCCTGTATTTCGGCCTGGCCGATCGCACAGATCCAAATGGGGGACCCCTCAGGGCTGGTGTGGACGACCGAGGCAGCCGGTGGTGGCATGCTGACGATCGTCGCCCAGTTCTTCTTTGGTGTGATTTTGGCCGATGCCTGGACGTATTGGAAACATCGTCTTTTGCACACACAACTATTTTTTGGATTTCACAAACAACACCACAGTTTTCGCGACCCCACCCCGTTTGCCGGGTTTGCGATTTCGCCGTTTGAGGCCCTGCTGACGTTTTGCCCGATTTTTCTGTTGTGCATTCCCGGGGCACCCCACTACGCGCCAATGTACTTTGGCCTGATCGCCGCATTTGTCGGGCTCAACTTTTACCTGCACTGCGGCGTCACCTATCGCCTGGCCGAGTGGCTGCTGCCCAAACTACTGCTCAATAGCTCGGCACACCACAACCTGCACCACTCCAAGGCCAACGTGAACTTTGGCGAGGTCAGCTTCTTTTGGGATCGGCTGTGCAAGACCTCGTGGGCCGACGCCCAGGCAAAGAAGCTCGGTTGACGCGCAGTTTCGCCAATCGGTTTTTGTTGCATACACAATTACTGCGACAAGTGTGCAAGCCGGCGCACAGCTGGGGCGTGTGTTGACCCGCGTACATGACCCGCAGGCTTGTGTACAAACATTGTCTACGGTAAGTCGCCCCCGACGTGGAACTGACCGATCTCGACGACTCGCCCGCCCGCCTGCTTAAGCTGCGACTTGAGATGCCGATCGTCCGCCGGGTGATGGCCCTCGGCAGTTGGGTGATGCTGGCGATGATCACCCAGTTTTTTGTCAATGCCGCCGACAACTTCATGGTTGGGCGGCTCGACAACACCGAGCTTGCGACCGCCTCGCAGGCCGCGTTGGGTCTGGGCCTGCCGTTGTTTTGGGCGATCGGTGGGTTTTTCTCGGCCGTCGTGTTTGGCACCCAGGCGATGACTGCCCGGCGATATGCCGAGGGTGAGCCGCTGCGCGCCGGCCAGGTGTTGTGGAACTCCCTGCTCGTCGCCATCTTTGCCGGCACTTTTGGGGCGTCGCTTGGCTACGTGCTCACGCCCCACGCCGTCGATTTTTTGGCCACCGCCAGTCCCGAACAGGCCGCACTCGGTAGCTCCTACACCCAGATGCGGATGATCGGGGTGCCCGGCATGGTGCTGACCTTTAGTTACAAGGCGTTTTTCGACGGCATCGCCAAGACCCACGTCCACCTCTACGCGGCTGTCGTCATGAACCTGATCAACATCGGGCTCAACTACGTGATGATCTACGGCTCGCCCGCACTCGGGGTTCCGATGATGGGCCTCGACGGTGCCGGCTTAGCGTCCGCCCTGAGCACCTACCTCGGGCTGTTCATCATGATGGCGGTCAGCTTTCAGCCCAAATATCTGCGTACATACAAGTTTTATCAGGTCGCCCACACCAGCTGGACCGTGGCCCGCCGAATCATTCGCCTGATGATCCCCTCGGGTTCCGCAACCGTCATGATCATGACCGGTTTTTTGCTGTTCATGCGGTTTGTTGGCGAAATCGATGCCGCGGTTGGGGGCAATACCTACTCGGCCGCGACCAAGGCCATTATGGATACCGCCGCCCTGTGCTTTATGCCCGTGGTCGCGTTTGGAACCGCCACCGCCACCGCGGTGAGCCAGAGTCTCGGGGCCAAAAAACCCAACCTCGCGGCCCGCTACGGTTGGGAATCGGTCCGACTCGGTGTACTTGCAATGTTATTTGCGGGCGCGATGTTTGCCATGTTCCCCGAGGAAATCATCCGGATTTGGGCGCCCAACGACCCGGCTGTCGCGGCAGCTGGCGCGACTTCGTTGCGCATGATCGCCTTTGGCCTGCCGATGATGGTCGTTGGTCTGATCCTCTCCCAAGCCCTCTACGGTGCCGGCGCCAACACGTTTGTGATGATCGTCGAGGGAGCGTTGCACTTTGGCGTGCTGGTGCCAGTGAGCTGGCTTTTGGGGCCCAAGCTCGGTTTTGGTATCGAGGGCGTATGGGCGGCAGCGACGCTCTACGTCAACCTGCTGGGCATAATTATGGCTGCAAAGTTTTTGGGGAAAAGCTGGCGCAGGATCAAGCTTTAGCATTCAGTCGTTGATGTATGCGCAATGAACTCGCGGTTTCGACTCAGCTCGCTACGTCGCCTGACGTTGGCCCTGGTGAGATGAGGTGAGTTGAGTGTGCGCTCGGCGATCTATCTGGCTGAGACCACATCCTTACCAGACCTTTTCGACAGGTTGATCTGCACCGGATCAACCGAACTCGGCACACTATGTGTGGATCGTCTGACGATCCCGGGCGGTACAGGCGGTGGTGGCCTGTGCCATTGTGGGCGGGCGCGTGGTTCCTGGACCAACTGCGCGTCCGTCCGCACCCGTTTTGCGGCCGTGGATTCGTGCCGTATGATTCGCGCCGATGCTGCGCCGTTTTTCGCTCGCCACAGCCGTCCTCGCCGCCTCGTTCGCGTGTGAGAGCCAAAACACCAAGCCCGCCAAAGTTGCCGAAGGTGTGGCCGAAGGTGTCAACTCGCAACCCGCGAGCACCGATCCGGCAAACCCCGTCAACTACGACGTCCGGCGGATCCGGCCACGCAACGAGGAGCCCCTCGCCGACATGTTCGAGCGCCTGCGAAAACAGGCCATCGCCGACGACAAGCGCGTCGCCGTGTTGTTCAGCGCCGACTGGTGCGAGCCCTGCCGGATCCTCGATGCCGAGCTCGGGGGCACCCACCCCGCCAAGCAAATCGGCGACGTCCGCATCTTGGAGTTCAAAGAAGAGGACTGGAGCGCGGTGACGCGACTCGACGAGTACAACAAGTTGCGCGAGCGCTGGGACACCAACGCCGGCTCCTACCCCCTGCTGGCACTGCTGCGCAGCGACGGCAGCCTGCTCGAAGAGATGAAGTCCGCCAAGGAGCGACTCGAGGGCGCGGGCCAGCAGGCCACCTTGCCGGTGTGGTTTGTCGACACCCGGGACCTGCATTAGCGTCTACGGGCTGGGCGATTTAGTGGTGGGAGTTGCCTGGCCTGAGTCGCGGTATTCGAAACGAAAAAGGAGACCCCGAAGGAGTCTCCTTTTTGCCTTGGTTGGACGGGGCGGACGGGGCTCGAACCCGCGACCTCCGGCGTGACAGGCCGGCGTTATAACCAACTTAACTACCGCCCCAACCCCCTGTGGTTGTGCCCGAAGACGTCGCCATCAGGGAGCGCGAGCATGTATGAGACGCCGTCGGGTGTCAAGCGCTTGCTGGGTGTTTCTCAGGTTTTTGCAACTGAGAGGAAAGCCACAATATTGGGTCCTTTCCACTGCGCGCCCAGCACACTTTCGAGTAGCGGATCGACGTGGTCCATCGCGCCCAGCACCCGGCACATCCACCTGTCTCGACTCTGGGGACCAGTCCCGCCACCGGCGTCATCGCGTGTTGCCACAGAGGGGGCGGCTGCTTGACGACGCGACCGAATCAAGTCGACGGCGCTTAAAATGTTGGGGAACAACAGCCCGGCAAGTCGCGGACCACTCCAGATCACGTCGACCTGAAGCCCCGCTGTTTGCGCTGCTTGGGTGAGGGTGTCGACCGTAAAAAAACTGATGTGATCTCCGAGCTCGAGTGGTCGGTAGTAACGGCCCCACAGCGGGCGCGACAGATCTCGCCAGTTGGGAACTTCGACCAGCGCCTTGCCGCCCGCATCGAGGTGCTCGCCGATCCACTTGAGGACTCGCACGGGTCGACGCAGGTGCTCGAGCACGTGGGTGAGCGTGATCAGTTGGTAGCGCTGGGCGACCGCGATCGACTCATCTTCGACATCGACCCGGAGCATCCGGTGGCCTGCCGCCTGTGCAACTGCCGCAGCTGGACTGCGTTCAACACCCCAGGTTTCAAAGCCCCGTTCACGCAGGGCATCGAGCAGCAGGCCGGTGTGGCAACCGATATCGAGTGCCGACGAGCCGTGCTCGCACTGTCGCAGCCAGTCGCCGCTGATCCGATCGTAGCGTGCAAGTTCGAGGCGCTTGCGGTCGACCCCTCGCCGCGAATGTTGGCTCGCCTCGGCCCGGCCTCCGTAGTAGCCCTCGGCGAGGAAGCTCCCGGAGTAGTGACTGGTTGCATAGACAAGTTCACAGTCGCAACAACGCACGAGCTCCAGCGCGGGGCCGCCCTCCAACACGGGCACCCGGGCTCGGCAATCACACAGCGGGCAGGCTTCAACCGGGGTCAAGGTGGGTTTTTGCATATTCACCCAATTAACATGCGGCTACATGTATTCTACTTGCCGAGCTTGGCCTTGACCTTAGCGATCCGGCTGGCCGCGGCATTCGACCCAAGTGTCTCGGCCTTCTCGTAGTGTTTGAGGGCATCCTGGTACCGCAGGACCCCGTACAGCGCATCCCCGTATTTGAGGTGGTAGACCTTGGACTTGGGCGCGGCGGCAACGGCTCGCTCGGCAAATTTTACCGCCTTGTCGCGTTTACCGGTGTCGAAGTAGATATCCGACAACCCGCTGAGGGCGGCCGCGTTGCGGTTGTCGGCGGCGATCGCCTGGTGAAACAGGCTCTCCGCTTCGCCGCGGCGACCGGCCGAAAGCGCTGCCTTGCCGTCGCTTGCGAGTTCGCGTGCACGCTTGGGATCTCGCTTGCTGCGCTTGATGGTCGAGCGCCCGTTGTTGCGTGACTTGCCACCGCTGTCCGAGCTCTCGCCACTGTCACCGCTGTCGTCGATCAACTCGTCGGTGTCGGCTTCATCGCCACTGTCGGTCTCGCTCCCATCGCTGTCGTCCTCGACCTCGGGCGACGGCTCGGCAACTTTTTTGGGGCGACGTTTCTTGCGAATGTTTTTGATGCCACTGGCCCGCTCGAGGGCCTTGTCGTCGGCCATTTCGTGCAGCGGTGCATCGAGTTTGCTGATCCGTTCGGCGACGAGTTGCTCGCGCTTCTCGTCGTCTTCCTCGGCAAAGGCACTGGCGACGGCCATCGCCTGGCGTTCGGCATCGGTAAACTCGCCGCTGGCTGCCTTGTCGAGGAAGACCTGGAAAGTGCCAAACCCGGCCTTTGAGCGCTCGATGGCCCGTTCGTTTTCAGGGTCGAAGGTCCGCGCCCAAAAGTAGTACTCGACGGCAAACCGCTTGACCCCGGCGTCCCAGTATTTGTCGGCCAGCTTTAACAGTGTATCTGCATAGGCCACGCGCAGTTCCTTGGCCCGGTCCTTGGCGGCATCGGCTGCACTGCCCTCGAGTTTCTCGAGCTCCAACACCCACTGATAGGCCGAACGCCCCTCTTCTTCGGGGGGTATGGTGACATAGTGGTTGAGTGCGGCGGCCTTTTGCGCCTCGGCCGTCAGCTGGGAGATCTGGTCTTGCTCCTGGGCTGTCGGCTCGCCAGCATTCAGTGCATATACAGTTGCTCCGGCGGCGAGCACCAGGGAGAACACGGCGACGAGGGGCCAAAACCACCGACGTTGGGGCATCGGCTCCAACGGGCTCGGCATGTCGCGGACCAACCGCTCGCGTCGCTCGGGCTCGACCTCTGGCAGCGGCAGGTCATCCCACGGCGTGGTGATACCGGCGGCGATCTGGGCTTCGCACAGCGCCGCTTCGAGGTCCTTCATGTCCTTGTAGCGATGCGCCGGGTCTTTTTCGAGGCACTTTAAAATGACGGCTTCGACCGCCGGGGGAATCTCGCGGGCGGGCCGAACTTCGGAGGGCGGCACCACCGGTTGGCTCATGTGTGCGGCCAACACTTGCTCAATGTCATCGTCGGTAAACGGCGGGTGCCCGACCAACAACTCGTAGGCCAGGCAACCGACGGCATACATATCGAGGTGCCCGTCGAACGGCTGGCCGGCGATCTGCTCGGGTGCCATGTAGTGCGGGGTGCCGGCGATCTTGGCATCGTCACCGGCAGCCAGCATGGCACTGATCCCGAAGTCGACGATTTTGACGACCCCATCGCGCCCGTCGCGATTCACTAAAATGACATTCTCCGGCTTGATATCGCGGTGGACCACTCCCGCGTCGTGGGCCGCCTGAAGCCCCTTGCACAACTGACGTAAAAGCCCGATCAGGACCGGAGCCTCGACCCAGTCATTGTCGCTTTCGGGAACGAGGTCGATCCCGTCGAGCAGCTCCATGCAAAAAAACAGGCGACCGTCGGGGAGCTCGCCAAAGTCGTAGACCTCGACGATGTTGCGCGACCCCATGCGGCTGGCAGCCCGGGCCTCGTCGCGGAAAACCTTGGCCATCCCCGGCTGTTGACTGAGGTCAAAGCGCAGGATTTTGAGGGCGACACGCCGCTCAATGTCGGTGTGTTCGGCCTCGTAGACAACACCCATGCCACCTTCGCCGAGCCAACGAAGTAGCCGATAACGGGTCCCTGGCACCACCTTGCCGGCAACGAGCCTGACCCGGGTGCGTTCGCTGGCGACGAGTTGGGGCTCGGGCTGCGGGCCCGAATCCATCCGCGTTGCCCGGTTGCGTTGGGAGTCGACGCGCTCACGGGGTGGTGGTACTGGCAGGACATCGGCTGTCGGCACCCGAGGTGTTGCCTGAGCCGGGGGTGGGGGCGTACTTGTTGCAGGTGCAACGGATTCGCTGACCGCTGCGTTCGAGGTCGATGCACTCGGAGCGGGCGGCGGCGGGGCACCGGGGGCTGCCACACCACCTAGGTGGAGGATGGTCCCGGTTCTCGAGGCCGCAGCCGCGGCTTGGCTCTGGTTGGCAAGTGCCTCTTTGAACAGCCCCGACGTCTTAGACGCTGCCGTCTCATCCGGTTTTTTTGGTTTGCCAGCTCGGACCGATCCACTGTCGGCATCTGGCTTGGGCGCTGTCCTACCAAACTTCGTTGCCCGCGCCGGATCCCGCCGCCGATCGAGACGGGGCGCGAGAGGATCGCGTCCGGACCGCGGTTTACCTTGTCTGGCGGGTTTTTGCTCTGCCATAAAAATCGCCCTGTCGGCTCTTTGACACGCGTGGGTGGGATGCCGCGCAGTCACTCGCTCGACAAACCACGTCCCAGCGAAGGCCGCAGTCACATCTTACCAGTCTAGAGCGCCCGCCGGGCCCGAGATCTGCGCCTATGCGACTGCGGCAGTTGCGGCAATTCACCGAAAAACAATGTCATTTGTCGGTATTCGCCGTGCTCTCGTCCTCAGCCGGCTTTTTATCCGTCGGCAGATAGCGGTCCTTGAGGCCTGTGGAGACCATGACCTCGCCTGTTGGCGAAATGATCACGGCTTCGATCTCCGGCCGGGACTCGACAAACGCCATCCCATCTTTTGGCCCCATCACGGCCACCGCCGTGCACATCGCATCGGCATCGGTTGCGTTGCCAGCGACCACCGTCACGCTTTGGGCACTTTGGGACTGGGGCAGCGGTCGCCCAGTTCGCGGGTCGAGGATGTGGGCATAGCGAACGCCCTCAAACTCAAAGTAGCGCTGATAGTCGCCCGAGGTCACAACAGCCTCGTCACGCACGGGCAACGCTCCGATCGCCCCGGCGCCACTCGGATCTTGCACACCCACCATCCATGGCTTGCCGTTTTTGGTGCCCGAGACATAGGTATCACCACCGCCCTCGACAATGTGATGGACAAACCCGTGGCGCTTGAGCACATCCGAGGCACGGTCGACGGCATAGCCCTTGGCGATGGCCCCGAGGCCGACCTTCATACCCTCTTTGCGCAGGGTGCCCTTGGCTCCGACCGTCGGGTCGGGGGTGCCGGGAACGAGTTCGAGCTCCCGCCAATTCACGAGTTTGAGGTGGGCATCGATCGTCTTGCTGTCGGGTGGTTGGGCCCCTGGCTGAAACGACCACAGGTAGCCGACACCGTGAAACGTGGGATCGAACGCGCCATTACTTGCAGCTGCAATCTCTTTGCCACGGGCCAAGATGCGGTACAGGTCGGGACTGATGGCAAAGGCCGGCAAACCGGCACGTCCGTTGAACTGGGACAGCTCGCTGTGGGGTCGCCACTCGCTGGCGATATCCTCAATCCGTTCGATCTCGGCAAACGCTTCCTGCATGGCGACACCGGCTTGTGTCGGTGTCTGGCCCGGGCCGACCCAGACCTTGATCGTCACCCGTGTTCCCATCTGTTCGGCCCCGGCAAATACAGTGCCGTCCGCCCGTAACGGCGGCGCCGCGGCGTCTTGCGTTGGGTTGGCCGTTGGGTTGGCCGTGGGGTTGGCCGGTGAGGTTGGTTGGACAGCCGGGGGGCTGGCCCCGTCCGCGGCGGGTGTCGATTTGGGCTTGGGTGTGGGCGTCGATGCCGTTGGTGACTGGCACCCACTGGCCAAACCGAAGGCGACTAGCCAAGCCCACAAAGATGGTGTTCGAGAGGCTTTTCGTTGCATAAACAATTTACGCGCCGCTACTTCTTTTTGTCGGTGGGCGGCCGAAACACTGGCACGGTTCCCGACTTTCGCGGTGCAGGAGGCGGCTTTTTGCCCGGCCGGTTGCGGACCGGTTGCTCACCCGTGGCCGGGCGTTGGGCATCACCCTTCGGAGGAGGTTTAAACGCCGGGATCCCCACGCCCGAGCGGCGTTTTTTGCCGATGGGTAACCCTCCACGCGGCAATCCAGACCCCCGCGGTTTACCGACCGGCAACCCGCCCGACCGCGGCTTTGCCCTCGGCTTGGGTGTCGAGATCCGCGGCTTTGGTGCATCTACAGGCTTTTCCGGCACTGGTGTCGCCACCCGGGGCCGCGACGTGGGTACATCTGCAGGCTTTTCAGACGGTCTGGCCGCGGGAGTTTGTGCCTGCACCGGCTTAAACATCGCGGTCGCGCCGTCATCGTCATCGTCGACGATCGTCGGCAACGACGAAAAATTGGGCCGGGGAAGTTCCTTGTCGACAAGCAAGTAGGGCTCGTAGCTCGACTCCCTCGACTTTGGCTCACCCGCGGGCTCGGGCTGGCTCACAGGTTCGGGCTCGGGCTCGGGCTCGGGCTGAGGTTCGGGCGCCGCGGGAGTGGGCTCGGAGTCCTCAAAGTCGATATCGAAGTCGTCTAAGTCGTCGTCGCCAAACCCATCGAACGGCGACGAGGCGCCACCGGTTGCCAACCGGCCCCACAGGGCATCGAGCTGCGGGTAGTGTTGCCAAAATTCGCTGGTGAGCGATGGCTGGTTCGCCGCCGGGTCGGGCTTGCCAATGTGGATCAGCCCAGCAACCAATGTAACTGCAAGTACATGGCCCTGGTAGTAGGTGTCGATGGCCTCCTTGAGCTTCCAAAACAGCTCAGCTGCCGACCCCTCCTTGCCAATAATTGCTTTCCACAGGCGTAACGGCCCGTGCTCAATGAGCGGGGCAAACAAAAACTCACGACCGCTGGGGAATAACAGTTGCAGACGCTCGTGCTCAATCACGAAGTCGCTGCGTTCAACCCCGAGTGTTTGCAGGGTGCTGGCCAAAGACTCGGGCGTGGGCCGTACGCTGCGAAACCGTTTGAGGCGACGGGCCGCATCCTTGAGACCGGCGTCGCGCAGCACTTCGGCAAAGATATCTTCGACCTCTTCCCAACTGCCGTGTAGTGGCATCGTCGCCATCACCCGCCCACCCGGCCGGGTGATCCGTCGCATCTCGCTGATGGCACTGCCGATATCGTGGGTTTCGTTGAGCACCAAGTTGGCGAGGGTGAGGTCGTAGGTCGCGTCCCCCATCGCCATGATGTCGTCGAAGGTGCCTGGCTTGTGATAGACGCGGCGCTTCCACTCCGGCCGTACCCGCGACTTGGCGAGCTCGATAAGCGAAGGCGACGACTCGAGCGCGAGCACCCGGGTTGTGCGATCGGTTCGCTGCAAAATCTCGGTGGTCAGGCGCCCCGGCCCACACTCGATGTCGAGCACAAACTGACCTGTCCGACTAGGCAGGTTACGGATGATCAAGCGGGCAAATCGATCGTGCCAAATCGGGGCGATTTCACGATCGATGACACGCGCGACACGGCGGTCTCGCAGGGCGGCGGATTTGTCCTGAGTGCTCACGCGTGTCGACTACTCATGTCTTGCAACGGTTGAATCCACCGGTCGATCCGTGCGCCTTCGACCGGGGCGGGCCCCGGCCAGTGGACTATTGCGGACGGACGATCACCCCAAACTCGAGGGAACCATTTCCATTTATCATCGCAAGATCCGCGTCTCCACACTGGGCTTCATTTTCGGCAGCAGCAGCCTCCTCATCTGGCGTATCCGTACCATAGAGGCAGTAGTGCCACTCAGTGTTAACAACCCAAAAGCGATCCCTCAGTCCATCAATGATGTCGTTTTCGAAAACCTGCAATGGGTGGGACATCCCCATTTTATTCGGAAGAGCCTGGTTCGGATCTTTTACGATTCCACCTGTATCGGACGAGATTGAGTTGAAGAAGAAAAAGAATCCGTAAAAGCACCTATCGTTGGTGCAAGGTTCGACGATTTCGACCAACGGATCCGGGCTGTCGTCACCAAATGAGAACGCGCCTCCACTCATAGTCGCGTACCCCGGCTTAAATTTGGCTTCCGGGTCGCCGTTTTGCGTGATCGAGATGTCGTAGGCACCACCCGGCTGCACCATCTGCGGCGCACAGTAGGGAACATAGGTCTTTTGCCCGGTGCTCTCCTGGGTCAGGGTTGCGATCCACACGTACATGCCGTGGGGCTCACTCGCAGCAACCGTACCAACCGCGGTGCAGTCATCGTTTTGGGTAATGCCTAGCGGAAGATTACCATGACCCCGAAAACCTGTTCCCGGAGGCAGATCTGGGTTAGTGAAGGCCTCAAACGAACAGGTGATCGGCGATCCATCGCCGCCCACGACCACGCCGTCGGCGATCAGTTGATCGATGTCGATCCCACTGTTTGCAGGTACACAGTTGTCGGGATAGAACTCGAGCATCTCGAGCGGCTCGGGGTCGACACTGAGGCCCGGACGGACTTCGAGCTCGGTCATACACTCGGCTGTTGCCGGTGGATCGGAGCTGTCGGTCACGGTGATCGTGATTGGGTAAAAACCCACTGCATCGGTCACTTCACCCGAGATTTCGCCGGTTTCGGGGTCGATGGTGAGGGTTGCGGGCAGCCCCGTGGCACTCCACGACAGCGGCAGCGTGCCACCTGTCGCAATGGGCATGTGCGAGTAGGTCGTGCCCTGGACCGCGGGTGGCGGAGCCGTGCACTCGAGCATGAGCTCATCGGCTTCTTGCACCTCAAACGAACCACATGCGACCTCGGAGCGGCGGCCGTTGGCATCGGTGACGATGATGACGACGTTGTACTCGCCAAACTCGCTCGGAATGCCGGAGATCAGGCCGGTGTCGGGATCGATCTCCAAACCGGGGGGCAAGCCAACTGCTTCCCATGTATAGGGGGCTACGCCTCCAGAGAAGTCGGGCTGGTACATGTACGTCATGCCCTGGATCCCCGGGGGCATGTTTGCACAGGTGCCGTTGAGGAAATCGTAGGGCGCGAGGGGATCGCGGTTGTTGCAGCCACCGACGATGACAGACACGGCGACCGCAGACAGGAAGAGGCAGGAACGTAGGTTCATCATGGAACTCCGAGCGACGAGCGGAGAAGACCGTATGGGTCCGCAGGAACTCGCGCCAGGGTATCACGGGCGCAATCTGAGTTCCATGAGCTGACAATTCTGAGGGGGTCCGTGAACACCGGCCCAGCTAGCGGCGCTCGTCGGCCAGGGCGGCACCGACCTGGGCTTCGATTCCGGCCGGATCTTTGACGATCGCGGCCGTCAGCACCTCGGGGTCGCCGGCTGTGCACAAAACATCGTCCTCAATTCGGATCCCGCGGACGTCGGCAAACTGCGCCAAGCGTTCGCGGTTGAGCGTGCCATCGGCGTCAAATTGGCCACAGATGTCGCGATCGCGGAGGATCGCCGGCACGTTGTAAAAGCCCGGCTCGATGGTCACGACCATCCCCGGCTGCAGGTCGCGGTCGAGCCGGAGGTAGCACAGGCCAAACTGCTCGCTGCGTTCGCGCCCTGGGGCATAGCCCGCGCGATCACCGAGATCTTCCATATCGTGTACATCGAGCCCGATCAGATGGCCGAGCCCATGGGGGAAAAACAGAGCATGGGCGCCGCGCTCGACCAGTGATTCGGGGGTCCCGCGCAAGATCCCGAGCTCGACCAGACCGCGGGTCAGGGTCAACGACGCCCCGAGGTGAAGATCTCTATAGCGAACCCCGCTGCGAACCCGATCACAGGCCTCGACCTGCGACTGCAACACGATGTCGTAAATCGCGCGCTGGGTTGGCGAGAACTTGCCGGAGACCGGCCAGGTGCGGGTGACATCACTGGCCCAGCCCTCGCACTCGGCACCGGCATCGGCCAGCAACAGATCGCCGGTCTCGAGCAGGTGGTGGTGATCTTCATTATGCAAAATCTCGCCGTGGACGGTGACGATGCTGCCGTAGGCCATCGCCATCCCGCGGGCCATAATTTCCGACTCGAGGGCCGCCCGGATCACGTGTTCACGCGCGCCGGCACGGGTCTGTGCCATCGCAGCCAAATGCCCGGCCCGGGTCGCAGCTGCAGCCTCGCGCATGTACGTGAGGGCCGGCGAATCGTGGACCATCCGCAGGTTGACCATGGCATCGGCGAGGGCGGCGTCGTTTGTTGCTAGCGGCGGCACCGAAGCCTGACCCCAAGAACGCGTAAGCAGGGCGGCTTGCCACGCACGCGTGGCCGGATCGACGGCGGGTAATGTCGCGACTTTGTCGACCCCTCCGAGTTGCGTCAACGCGTCGTCGAGTTCGCTAAGCGGTCGCACGGCCGAGACGCCCGTTTGCCGCACAACCTCATCCCAACCCGGTTGATCGCCATGCCACAGGGGGTTTTGCGGATCTTCAGGTTCGGCAAAAATCTCGCACTGCTCGCCCCGGCCGACGAGTACAGCGCCTGGCATATGGGCGCCAACGAGATACAAAAAATGACTGTCGCTGCGGTAGCGATAGATGTTGGCGGCGTAGTTGCGAGGCCGATAGGTCCCGGCAAACACGACAAACGCCACATCACCGAGCTGTTTGACCAACCGCTTGCGGCGTTCGAGAAAGACCCAACTACCTTGGCTCGGAAGCTGAAACGACATCTGCAGACGCATTTATACCGCGCGCACGCGATTGTCACCCTATCGCGACAACAGTTCCCGGCAATCGCTGCAGGTCGCGACCAAACTGTCCAATTCCTGCTTTCACTCGGCGATTTGATTTATAGTTGGGCCATGGTTTGCCCACGCACCTCGCCCCGCCCGCTCTTTGGTGGATGTCTCGCCCTCGCGTTGGTCATGGCTCCCAGCGTGGCCCAGGCCAACCCCTTTGCCCCCTCGGGAAACATTGGCTTTGGCTTTGTCCAAGCGCCCCAGCCCGCAGCCCAACCGGCTGGGCCGGCCCAACCGGCTCAACCGGCCCAACCGGCAGCACAGCCCGCTGGGCCACCGCAGCCCACAGGTGCCGCCCAACCCGAAGCGCCTGCTGATCCCTCGTGGCAGCAACCGACCAGCTCCAAGGCTCCCGACTCCGAAGACCGACCCGAGCCCGAAGCTCCGGCACCGGAGCCCGAGCCTGCCCCCGCCCCCGAACCGGCGCCCGCACCTGAACCCGCACCAACATTGACCGAAGCCGACACCCCCGCGGCCGACTTCAGCAAACACGGTATCGGCATCCGTGGCGGACTCAACGTCATTCCCACCTGGATCCTCTCGGGCGCCCTGAGCTCGCACACCAACAGTTTGTGCCGGGCCAACCTCGGTGGCTTTGCCGAATCCCGCGGTCTCACCAAAGTCGACGGTTGCAACTTCTACGTCGGCGGCGAGTACATCTACCGCTCATCCAAGATCCTCGACATTGTCCCGAGTGTCGGTTGGCACAAGCTGCGCGCCCCCGATGGCATCTGGCTCGACAACAGCGAGTGCAGCAACGGCGACTGTGATTTCGCGGCCGGCGACTACACCGAGGTCAACCTCGACTTTGTGTTTATCGAAGTCGACTTCATCGCCCGCGGCACGATCGTCGAGACCCCCGACTTCGCCTTCCAGTTCGGTGGCGGTGGCGGCATCGGCCTCGGAATCTTCACCGGCGAGGGTGTGTTCCAAACCCCGATCGGCCGCAACCTCAGCACCGGCGAAGCCGGAAGCATCGGCGAGGACGGCTCGTTCCAAGAGACCTGCAACTCCCTCAGCGACTACTCCGACTTCACCAAGTGCACACCCAAGTACCAGGACATGGAAGAAAACGGCGTGCCCGAGCCCGCCCAGGGCGACCTCACCCTCGACAGCGAGGGCCACGGCAACCCGTTTAGGTTCGCCAGTTGTACAACCAACGAATGTCTCGACGAAGATCTCACCGCCCTAGGCCGCACCAAGGTCAGCGAGATCCCCCCCGTCGGCCCGGTCGTCAACCTCATGCTCTCGATGCGGTTTTTGATCCGCGACACCTTCGGCATCAACTTCCAAGGTGGCTGGAACACCGGCTTCTACTTCGGCGGCAGCCTCCAGTACTTCTTCGGCGCCGACAAAAAGTAGCCCGCAAGCTCAAAACCAAAGAAACATCGCAGCCCACGGGCTGCGTTTGTTGTTGATGCACCAAACTTGGGAGCCCACAACAGTGCGAGGCACTTTGTATAAGCAACAAGCCTCGAACGCAGCATACAACATATTTGTATAGTCAAAAGTAGTAGATCGAGAAAGTGCCAAGATGGCCCCCGCGCGACTCATCCACGCAGCGCTGCGAGTCCTGAGCGGCGAAGTTCCTACTTCAACCCTCCCAACACACCCCGCCTGCCCTACGACCCCGCGCCCGCACGCAACCTTCCCATCAACTCAACTAAGCCCCGCCTACGATTCGCGGTGATATTTTGGCTGGGGTGCGAGCCCTGAGCGGCGAAGCTGTCGTAAACCTATTGCGACCAACCCCACTGCGACCAACTCCGCCCCACGACGTCCTGAAAGACGAAGCTGTCGTAAACCTACTGCGACCAACCCCGCCCTACGATTCGCGGTGATAGTTTGGCCTGGGTGCGAGTCCTGAAAGACGAAGCTGTCGTAAACCTACTGCGACCAACCCCGCCCTACGATTCGCGGTGATAGTTTGGCCAGGGTGCGAGTCCTGAAAGACGAAGCTGTCGTAAACCTACTGCGACCGACCCCGCCCTACGATTCGCGGTGATATTTTGGCTGGGGTGCGAGCCCGAAGCGGCGAAGTTGTAGTGGACCTACAACCCCGCCAACACAACCCTGCCCCGCCTACGATTCGAGGTGATATTTTGGCCGTCCTGAAACGCGAAGCTTTCGTCGGTCCACACTAATCGACCTCTCGACCGACCCCGAGCCCGAAGCGGCGAAATTCCTGCCTACGACCCCGCGCCCGCACACAACCCCGCCAACGATTCGCGGTGATATTTTCGCGCTGCTCTACTCTACGATTCGCGGTGATAGTTTGGCCTGGGTGCGAGCCCTGAGCGGCGAAGCTGTAGTCGACCTACTGCGAGCCGCTCAGGGCCGCAGCCAGGCCAAACTAGCCCGCGCGCTCCTCTGCTCTACGAATCGCGGTGATAGTTTGGCCAGGGTGCGAGTCCTGAAAGACGAAGCTGTAGTCAACCTACTGCGAGTCTTTCAGGGCCGCAGCCTGGTCAAACTAGCCCGCGCGCACGCTACCGCTTATTCGGAATGTGGATAGCCTCACCCAGCGCATGCTTGGCCGCTTCCATCACAGCCTCACCCAGCGTCGGGTGTGGATGTACAGTCAACGAAATATCCTCGGCGAACGCTCCCATTTCGATTGCCAATGCGGCCTCGCTGATCAGGTCGCTCGCTTCGGGGCCGACGATGTGGATCCCCAGTACGCGGGCATCCTTGGCGTCGGTGATGACTTTGACAAAGCCTGCGGTCTCGTTGATCGACATGGCTCGGCCGCTGGCGGAGAACGGAAATTTGCCGACCTTGACCTCGTAGCCCTCGGCTTTGGCCTGTTCGGCATCGAGGCCTGCCGACGCGATTTCGGGCTCGGTGAACACCACATTGGGGATTGTTCGGGCGTCGTTGATGGTTTTTTTGCCGGCGATGACCTCGGCCACGACTTCTCCTTCGTGGCTGGCCTTGTGGGCGAGCATTGGTTGGCCGACGACATCGCCGACTCCATAGATCCCTGGCACGTTGGTTTGTTGGCGCTTGTCGACCTTGATGAACCCGCGGTTGTCGAGCTCGACTCCGGCTTTTTCGATGGCCATCCCGCTGGTGACCGGGCGCCGCCCAACTGCTACTAGGATGATGTCGCAGGCGAACTCCTCGACTTTGCCGTTGATCTCGGCCTTGACGATGGCCTCGCCGGCGCGTTCTTTCCAGCCGATTGCACGGGCGCCTGTGTGGATCTTGCCGCCGTCTTTTTTGATGCGCTTGGCGACGATCTTGGCGCAGTCGGCATCGCAGTTGCCCAAAATCCGGCTCATGCCCTCGAGCACGGTAATTTCGCTGCCCAGACGTTGATAGGTCTGTCCGAGCTCAAGGCCGATGATGCCACCGCCGACGATCACCATGCGCTTGGGGACTTCGGTCAGCGACAGGGCACCGGTGCTGTGGATGACGCGTTTGTTGTCGTAGCGAAACCCAGGGATCTCGATCGGCACTGAGCCGGTTGCGATGACGATGTGTTCGGCCTCGACCTCGTCGGCTGGCTTATCGCCGGGATAGTGTAGACGCACCTTTTTGGGGCCTAAAAACTCGGCGGTAGCGGTCACGTATTCGGTGCCGCTGCCCTTGACCAGGCCCTTGACGCCGCCCGTTAGCTTTTTGACGATCCCGGCTTTCCACTGTTGCATCTTGCCGACATCGACTGCGGGCGCGCCAAACGAAATGCCCATCGACTCGGCGTGTTGGGCCTTGTGATAGAGCTTGGTCGCGTTGATCAGCGCCTTCGACGGGATACAGCCAACGTTGAGACACACGCCGCCGGGCTTATCTTTTTCGACCAGCATGGCATCGACCCCGAGTTGCCCGAGGCGAATCGCACAGGGGTACCCGCCGGTACCCGCACCAATGATGAGAGCCTTCTTTTTGATCGTCGCCATGATGTTCTCTCCAAATACGTTTGTCTGGCCTTAAAGCTAGGTGCGCTAGATTCCTGCGAGTAGCAAAAGGTTGGGATCTTCGAGGAAGCGGCGGACCTCTTGCAAAAAGCTCGCGCCCTCAAACCCGTCGACCACGCGGTGGTCAAACGACACCGAGAGGTTCATCAGGTGACCCACGGTGATGTTGTCGTTGTCGTCGACGATCGGCGTCTTGCGGATTGCATGTACACCCAAAATTCCGACCTCGGGAAAGTTGATGATGGGTGTGGCCAGCACGCCGCCGATATTGCCGAGTGACGAGACGGTAAACGTGCTGCCGGTGAGCTCCTCACGCGAGGCCTTGCCCGTGCGTGCGGCCTCGCCGAGCCTGGCGATTTCGCGGGCGGTGTCGAGGATACTCAGGCGGTCGGCGTGGTGGAGCACCGGGACCATCAGCCCCTGCTTGGTCGCCGTGGCGATACCGATGCAGTAGCGCTTTTTGACGATGATCTGGGCCCCGGCCTCGTCGAGTTCGGCGTTGACGATCGGGAACTTCTTGAGGGCGTGGATCACCGCCTTGACGATGAACGGCAAGAACGTGAGTTTGACACCCTGCTCGGCCGCCGCGGCCTTGGCACTGCGGCGTAGCGCGACCAACTTGGTGACGTTGATCTGCTCGACGTAGGTGTAGTGGACCGCCTGGGTGTACGAGCGGACCATGCCCTCTGCGATCCGCCGTCGCATCCCGCGAAACGGAATCGTCTCGTCCTCGGCTTGGGCGGACCCGCTGTGGGGCGCATAGCTCGGGCGGGTAGTCGGTGCAGGTACAACTTTTTGGGGCGGCGATTTGGCAGCCGGTTCGGCAGCCGGCTGTTGCACGTGGACCCCGTGTTGCTTGGCGTGCAGCACATCGCGTTTGGTCAGGCGCCCGCGGTCGTCCACCGGCAACGCCGCGAGGTCGATGCCCTCTTCGCGGGCGAGTGCACGGGCGGCCGGTGTCGCCAACACGGCGCCATTGCTCACCGGTGTTGACACTGAAGTTGCGGCAGCAACTGGCGTCGGTGTTGCAACTGGCTCGGCGGCAACGGCCGGCGCGGCAACAGGTGCAGGTTCGGATGCCGGCGACTTCGCGGCCGCCGACCCGTCGAGGTTGAGCTCGGCGATCACCTGCCCGACCTCGCAGATATCCCCGACCTTGGCCCGAAGTCCGACGACCACACCGGCTACTGGCGAGGGGACCTCGATCGTGGCCTTGTCGGTCATCACCTCCACCAGGGCTTCGTTTTGTTCGATCGCCTCGCCCGGCTGCTTGAGCCACGAAACGATCTCGCCTTCGACCACACCTTCGCCGATTTCGGGTAGTTTGAACTCCATTATTCCTTGCTCGTACAAATGGTTTGCCCGGGAGCCAAAAGTTGGGTGCGGGCGTGCGGTGACGTTGTCGGTTAGACCTCGGGGACGTTAGTAGTTGACGACCTTGTCGATCGCCTCGCGGATGGCCTCGACACTGGGCACGGCCGCTTGTTCGCCGGTTCGCGGCCAGGGGCCAGGGGTTCCGGTCACCCGGGTGACCGGGGCATCGAGGTGTAAAATCGCGTGGTCGGCAAACACGGCGGCCAACTCGGCCCCGAGACCCTGCAGGCGGCCTCCACCGTGGGCGATCACCAGCTTGCCAGAAGTTGCAGCCGCCGCAACCAGGGCATCGACGGCGAGTGGTGCGAGCGAGACGACATCGACGAGGCCGACATCGAACCCGGCATTTCTTGCATCTGCAACGGCTTGCTGGGTATTGGCGAGCGCCGGTCCCCAACTAAACACGGTCGCCTGCGCACCGGTATGTAGCTCCTGGGGCACGAGCAGGTCTTCGCTGGGCTCGCCGCCAACCTCGGCGGTACAAAGTAGAGCAGTACGCGCGAGCAACACCACTGTCGGACCATCTGCGGCCAGCGCCTGGGCCACCGTTGCGCACACGCGCGACGCATCGCCGCAGCTGATCACTCGCAGCCCGGGCAACGCTGTGAGGGCGACTTCGAGGGTCGCGGCGTTGTCTCCACCGAGCCCGAAACCCGGCCCACAGGGGGCCAAAATCACCATCGGAGCCTGGCGCTCGCCGGCTGTACTTGCATCTACACGCGATGCCTCGGCAAGCCCGGCGAACCCCTCAATCAGGGCGGCCGCCGACGGTAGCAGCACGATCGGGCGCAGGCCGGCCATCGCCATCCCGGCGGCGTGGACAAAAGTCGTTGCAGGTGCAAGGGGTGTCGCGACAATTCGGTCCGCGAGTTGTTCGTCGGCAACCGCCACCCGCGAAAGTCCAAGCATCCCGCCGTCGCGGACATCCTCGCCGAGCAACACCCGGCGCTCGTCGGCCTGCAGGGCTTGGGCGAGCTGTTCGGCGAGACAGGTCAGCACGGATTGCTCAGCCATGGGTCCCTCCGGTCAGGCCAACAGCTTCGCAGGCCCGTTCGATCTGCCCCCGGGCCTCGGCTTCGACCACGTCTTGAAACGTCGGTGTCCACACGCCTTCGCGGTCGAGGTAACTGCGCAGTCGCTCAACCGGGTCGCGGTGGGCCGGGGCATCTTTGCAATGGCTCAACTGGGTCACGACAACTTCGACTACCCCCGGACCCCGGCGCTCACGGGCGCGGGTGAGGGCCTGACGAACCGCCCGCATCACACCGACGACATCGGCTCCGTCGGCACGCCGGGCCCAAATCCCTAGCGCCCGTACGCGGTCGGCGACACTGTCCCCAAGGACACCCGCCTCGGCCGGTGCGCCTTCGGGCCAGATTTGGCTTTTGATGATCAGCACCAACGGGAGGTCGCAGGCCGCGGCCATCGCCAGGGTCTCGCGGTACATCCCGACAGTCGTCATGCCCTCGCCCATGGTCGCGATGACGGCGCGTCCGGTGTTTTTCAACAGTTCGGCATGGGCCTGACCTGCGGCCATCGCAAGGTGGGCGCCGAGCGCCTCGGGAGCATGGGCGATCCACACATCTGGCGCTGAGATGCCGCCGGGGCGACCGTTGTAGCCGGTGCTGTCGACAGTTCGGTGACCCGCGAGCTGGCGCAGGAACTCATCGAGGTCGTAACCGCGCAGCGGATAGGCGGCAAAGTCCCGCGCTCCGGGGTAGAGCCACTCGTGGTCGCGCAAAAGCTGGCTGCTTGCCAAGGCAACGGCCTCTTCGCCGGCCGACGAAACCCACATCGGTACACCGACGCGTGCCAGCCGAAGATCGAGGCAACGGGCCGCAACAACACGCTTGTACAACGCCCGCAGGTCCATGCCGTCCGCGAGCTTCGAGTCGGTGAGCTCACCGCTTGGCTGCAGGCAAATTTCGACGCCTTCGGGGTCCCAGGGTGATTCCATTACGATCGCCGCCGAGGTCCCACTTTGGGTGCAAAACTCGGCGTGGCGGTTTTATCGATGCCACATATCTGCGTCAAGACCGGGCCGTGTGCCCTGGCCACGCGTCGGTTTGTGCACAGGGAGATCTGTTCTTTTTTGTCATCGCTAGAACCCAAATCCGCGCGCAAACTTGCTCCCAATACACCGGGAGCGATTGTGCTCAGAAAATTGGGAGCATGCCCAGCAGGCCCACTTGCAACCCGGTCAACCGCGGCTTCAACTGCTTCTTAGGCAACACAGCGACCCCGCTATGCGCGCGCCACTCGTCATCGCACCTAGTCTTGTGCGAGATCGCCGGCGGCGGCCGTATGCGCCCGTTTTTGTACCCAGCCAGCAAGTGCATGAAGGGCTGCGGCCTTGTCGCCAAACGGCTCGGCGAGGGCGTTGCACTCGGCGACCAACTCATCGACCCGCGCGAGCGCCTGGGGCCGCAACGCGACCTGGTCGTCATCGAGAACATCGTCGGCGTGCTGAAAGGCGATCCCGAATTTCAGACCCCAGGTGCGCATCGCCTCCACGGTTTTTGGCTCGGCACCGGCGAGCAACGCTCCCATCGCCCCACCGGCCGCATACAGAGCACCCGTCTTGCGCGCATGGACCTGCTCCAAAACCCCGAGTTCGGTGATCCCCTGCCCGTGTTGCATGTCGAGTGCCTGGCCACCGACCATCCCGTCGATCCCGGCCTCGCGGGCCAAAATCACGACTGCTTGCGCCAACACCGGGCCATAGGCGGCCTCGCCAGTAGCGAGCACCTCAAACGCACGCGTCAGCAGGGCATCGCCAATTAGGATCGCAGGGCCCTCGCCAAACGCGACATGCACTGTGGGTTTGCCGCGACGCTCCGAATCGTCGTCCATCGCCGGCAGATCGTCGTGCACAAGCGAGTAGGCATGGACCATCTCGAGCGAGCAGCACCCGGGAAGGGCCTGTTGTGGGGTACCGCCGCAGGCCTCACAGGTTGCGATCGTGACCACCGGCCGCATGCGCTTGCCACCGTTGAGCACGGCGTAGCGCATGCCTTCGCGCAACCTCCCGGGGTCGCCATCGCCGCCCGGGTACAGGGCGTCGTCGAGCGCCTTATTGGTGAGGTCGCGACAGTGAACAAGGTAGTGCTCGAGGTCAAATCCAGCCATTTTAGAAATCCTCTCCCTGGTCAAACGCCACCGGTTGGGTCTGCTCGGCCAACAGCATTTCGACCCGCTGTTCGACGGCATCGAGCATCGCCCCGGCCTTTCGCGCGTGGCGGACCCCAACTTCAAAGCGCTCGAGGGCTTTTTCGAGGGGAAGCTCCCCGCTTTCGAGCTCACCGACAATCTCCTCTAAAGAAGAGAGGACCGCGTCGAGGGGAAGATCCTCCTCGGCCCGCTTGCCCTTGGATTTACTCGCCGCCTTTTTTGCCCGGGCCATTGGCCGCGGAGTATACGGACCGACCCCTTGGGCGACAACGCTTGCTGTGTGCAATGGGGCACGCTACGGTGCCCGCGATGCAGGATCGCCGCACACCGGAGGCCCCGGATGTCGACAGCATGATGGAGCAGTTTCACGCCTACTTGGTGAAAAACCAGCTCAAGTCCACACGGCAGCGAGATCTGATCGCTCAAACTTTTTTTTCGTCGACGGGTCACCACAGCATCGAGGAGTTGCTTGCACTGATCCGCGAGCAAAACCCGCGGATCGGGTACGCCACCGTCTATCGCACGCTCAAGTTGCTGACCGAGTGTGGGCTTGCGGCTTTGCGGCGATTTGGCGACGGACAAACAAAATACGAAACCGCGGGGGACACCGCTCACCACGACCACCTCATCTGCATTGAGTGTGGCCACGTGCTCGAGTTTCAAAACAACCAGATCGAGCTCGAGCAGGAGCGGGTCGCGCGTTCGTTTGGTTTCAACCTCGTGCGTCACCGCCTCGAGCTCTATGGCCTGTGTCCAAAGGCCCGCGGGATCAAGGGTGGCTCGTGCCCTCACGACGACGCCGCTCGCAATTCCAAGTCATCGGGGCAAACTAGCTAGCGACCGGTTTCGGTGCACCTCAACATGCCTGAGTGGGCTCAAATTGCAGCTGTGTTTGTGGCCGTGGCGACTGCCTCGGGCTGGCTCACCGTGTACTGGCTCAAAAAACGCCGCAGTCCATGCCACGGGTGCGAAACACCCTGCGCCGGCAAAACCCTCGGATTGTCGGCATGTGAGGGCAAGGGGATTCGTCCCGCGTCCCTTTCGGTCATCCAGGAGCATCGCCGAGACTAGCCAACAAATTTCGCGCTTGCCCCGGCATGCGACATCGGCGGCGAATGATCCTCCCCAACCCACGTCTGTTGCGCCCGGCCACCAAGATTGAGAACCACCATGCACAAACTCGTTATCTCCCTCTCTGTTTTGTCCCTCGCCATCCTCCCCGCCTGTGGCGGCGGTCTCTCCGGCATGTTCAAGGGCAAGGGCACCGGCACCCCGGTCGCGGCCAAAGACGTCAAAACCTACCAGTCGGCCGACCTCGTCACCGGTAGCTACACCGAACTTGGAGTCGCCCGCGGCCAGGGCCCGTCGGCCCAGGATGCCGTCGACATGGCCGCGTTCCACTGCGGGAAAAACGGTGGTAATACATTGATTATGAACACCGACCCGTTTCAGTCCGGCGGCGGCTGGCGAGCCGACGCCACCTGTGCGACCCAGTAGCGAACAACCTGCGACGAATAAAAGCCACCTAAACGGTGGCTTTTTTGCGTCCACAAACCGACGCCGAGCAGCACCATTGACATGTCTTTTTAGACATACAAATCACACCACCTGAGCACACCAAATCAATATGTCTTAAGAGACATTTAAGTTTTACAGCCACGCCCCGAGGGTGCTGTGATCGTTACATGACACGCAACAGCCTCTCGACCCTTTTGATTCTGGTCTTTCTTGGAGGCTGCGGCGGTGGCGAAGCCTCGATGGCCGCAACCCAACATTTGCCTATGCAAATGCCATCTGGCTCGACAATGCTCTGCTCAACGAGGACAGCCCCGACTTCGACCACACCTAGGGCAAACTCCACGGCTGGAACGCGATCCCCGTCACCGAAGTGATGGTCGGCCTAGAGTTCCCGATCGACGACAACCAAAACCCGCCGGCGATGAACTACATCTCCGCCGACGTGGCCGCCAACTCGATGTTTGAGCTGATGTCACCAGATATGCCGGTAACGACCAATATCGGCCGCGACCAGTGGAAAACCCTGATCGACGGCGGAGCCTCGCTACAACCCAACTGCAACCTCGAAGGCTTCAACATTCAGCCCAACCCGGCCCCCAACCACCACAGTGTGCGGATCGGGATCGTCGGTAACAATGAGGGTGATTGCAACACGACCGACTCGCGGATTGGCATTGGGGGCATCGGTACGGCCTGCGGCACCTCCAACGATCCGGTCGGGAACTTTGCCGGCTGTGGCGGCGACCAGGGCAATCTCAACACAACGACCTATGGCGCGGTGTTTGTGCGTTGAGTTCCTGTGGGCAACTCCACGACCTATGGCGCGGAGGTTGTTCGTCGACCGCCTGTGGCCACCCTCCGCAACCGATGGCGCGGTGGGTGAACACAAGTTGTACGTGCACCTTTTGCTAGGTACCCGGGGCTGCCTTGGGCTTGGGCTCGTGCTTTTTCTCGTCGGCCGGGAAGTGCCCCGACCAGTACAGCAGGCGGCTGCATGACTCGCACGGCAATATCTCTTTGCCCTTGAGCAACTGCGTGTAGATGATGTGGGGAATCACCATCTTGCAAGCGGTGCAGCGCTCGCGGTGGGCCGGCACAAACGCGAGGCTGCCGGTCCGCCGACGGATCCGTTCGTAGTTGCGCAGAATCGACTTGCTGACGCCCGATGTCAGTTTGGAACGCGACTTTTGCGACTTGGCGATCGCCCGTTCGTACTTGGCCTGGTCGGCCTGCAGCCGGGCGTTCTCCGACTCGGCTTGGGCCCGCAGCCCCTGGAGTGCACCGTCCATCTTGGCGATGCGAGCCTCGGTTTCGGCGACCGCACTTTTGAGCTCGGCGATTTTTTTGGTGCGGGCGTTCATCATCTCGCGGGTCGAATCGATCTCGCGTTTGGTGGCGTTGTACTCGCGCGTGTTTTTGACCTGGCCGAGTCGGGCTTTGCCCTGGCGGACATGGTCTTCCTCTTCGGCGAGTTGGCTCTCCTGACGCGCTTGAAATGCGCGGGTTTCCTCGAGCTTTCCACGTTCGTTGTCGAGCATGTGCTCGAGTGCTTGGAGGTCGCCGTTGAGCTCCTTCACCCGCGCCGGAATGGCGGCGAGCTTGCGCTCCAGCACGGTCAAGCGGCGGTCCTGTTTTTGCAGCGTTCGAAGGGCGATGATCTCGGGGTTGATCGTATCGTTCATGTGAGCCTGGCAAACGGGTGGCCGCGCACATTAACTCGCGCCTAACCGCTAGGCCTACGATAGAGAGCACAGCCAAAGTCGTCAAACAGCCGGCGAGCGCGCATTTTCCGCTACCTGGCGATGCCAGCCCGGTTCGGACCCCCTAAAAGACGCCTAGTTGCCGGCAAATGCCATGGGGTTGACTTCCTACCGCCGGGCGAAGACTCTGCGAGAACACGTACATTTGCGGGCAGGGCCCGCAAGCTCGAAAGTCCGCCCCGTGTCCACCGATATCCGCAGCCGTCTCCACGCCATCTTGTCCCGCCGCATCGTCCTACTCGACGGCGGCATGGGTACGCTCCTGCAGGGCTACAACTTAGAAGAAGACGACTATCGCGGCGACCTGCTCAAAGATCACAAAAGCCCGCTTAAGGGCAATCACGACCTGCTTTCGCTCACACGCCCGGATGTCCTGCGGGAGATCCACACGACCTACCTCGCGGCTGGGGCCGACATTATCGAGACCAACACGTTTACCGCGACCTCGATCGCCCAGGCCGACTATGGGACCGAGGCCCATGCCTATGCGATCAACCGGGCTGCCGCCGGGGCTGCCCGCGAGGCGATCGAGGCCTTTGTCGCCAAGCACCCCGAGCGCCCGCGATTTTTGGCCGGTGCCATCGGGCCGACCAACCGCACGCTCTCCCTGTCCCCCGACGTCAACGACCCGGGCTATCGCGCGGTCACCTTCGACCAGGTTCGCAACTCCTACGCCGAGCAAATCCGTGGGCTCGTCGATGGCGGGGTCGACCTGCTGCTCGCCGAGACCGTGTTCGACACGCTCAACCTCAAGGCCTGCATCCTGGCGATGTCCGACGTCTTTATCGAACGCGGCCGCGAGCTGCCGGTCATCCTCTCGGTCACCATCACCGACCGCAGCGGGCGGACGCTTTCGGGGCAAACCGTCGATGCGTTTTGGACATCCGTTGCACATACAAAACCGCTGGCCGTCGGCATCAACTGCTCACTCGGCGCCCGCGAGATGCGGCCCTATGTCGCCCAACTCGCCGGCCTCGCCGACACGTTTATCAGTTGCTACCCCAATGCCGGGTTGCCCAACGCGTTTGGCGAGTACGACGAATCCCCCAAAATCACCGCCGGCCTGCTCAAGGAGTTTGCCGAAAGTGGGTTGGTCAACCTCGTCGGCGGATGTTGTGGGACATCGCCTGCACACATCGAAGCCATCGCACAGGTGGTCGACGGGCTCGCTCCGCGGCCGCTGCCAAGCGCCAAAAAACACCTCGACGTCTCGCGTTTTTCCGGCCTAGAGCCCCTCGAAATCCGGCCCGAATCCAACTTCATCATGGTTGGCGAGCGCACCAATGTCACCGGCTCCAAACGCTTTTGTCGGCTGATCAAAAAGGGCAACTTTTCAAAGGCCCTCGAAGTCGCCTTAGACCAGGTCCGCGGCGGGGCCAACATCCTCGATGTCAACATGGACGAGGGCATGCTCGACAGCGAAGCCGCGATGACGAAGTTTTTAAACCTCATCGCCAGCGAGCCGGAGATTGCCCGGATCCCGGTGATGGTCGACAGCTCCAAATGGACGGTTTTGGAGGCCGGGCTCAAGTGCCTGCAGGGTAAGGGCATTGTCAACTCGATCTCGCTCAAGGAGGGCGAAGCCGACTTCCTCGATAAGGCCCGGGTCATTCGCCAATACGGCGCCGGCGTGGTGGTGATGGCATTCGACGAACAGGGCCAGGCCGAAACCGTCGAGCGCAAGGTTTCGATTTGCCAACGCGCCTACAAAATCCTGACCGAACAGGCGGGTTTTGACCCGACCGACATCATCTTCGACCCCAACATCCTGGCCATTGCGACAGGTATCGAAGAACACAACAACTTCGCGGTCAACTTTATCGAGGCCACCCGCATCATCAAAAAGACCTGCCCGGGTTGTCGTATCAGCGGTGGGGTCAGCAACCTCTCGTTTTCGTTTCGCGGCAACAACACGGTCCGCGAAGCCATGCACGCGGTATTCCTCTACCACGCGATCGCGGCCGGTATGGACATGGGTATCGTCAATGCCGGGCAGCTGACGATCTACGAAGAGATTCCCAAGGACCTGTTGGAACACGTCAACGACGTCGTGTTTAACCGCCGCCCCGATGCCACCGAACGCCTGGTCGAGTTTGCCGAAACCGTGAAGTGTGCCGGCAAAAAGAAGGTTGTCGACCTGTCGTGGCGCGAACAGCCAGTCGAGGGCCGCCTCTCCCATGCGGTCGTCAAGGGCATGGTCGACTTCATCGAACAAGACGCAGAAGAAGCCCGGCAAAAACTCAAAAGCCCACTGCGCGTGATCGAGGGCCCGTTGATGGACGGCATGAAGGTTGTCGGCAAACTGTTTGGCGCCGGCAAAATGTTCCTGCCCCAGGTCGTCAAAAGTGCCCGGGCCATGAAACAGGCCGTCAACTACCTCACCCCGTTTATGGAGGCCGAAAAGGGCGAGGGTGCCAGCAACAGCCAGGGTAAGGTTGTACTTGCAACGGTTAAAGGCGACGTCCACGACATCGGCAAAAATATCGTCGGCGTGGTCTTGGGCTGCAACAACTACCAGGTGATCGACCTGGGTGTGATGGTCCCCTGCGAAACGATTTTACGGACGGCTCGCGAGGAACAGGCCGACATTATCGGCCTCAGTGGGCTGATCACCCCCTCGCTCGACGAGATGGTCCACGTCGCCCGCGAGATGCAACGCACCGACACCTCGACGCCGCTGTTGATCGGCGGCGCGACGACCAGCCGCCAGCACACCGCCGTGAAAATCGCCCCCAACTACGAGGGCTCGACCGTGCACGTGCTCGATGCCTCGCAGGTCGTCAACGTGGTATCCGACCTGCTCGACCCGACCCGCCGGATCGAGCTCGATCGCCTAAACCGCGAGTCGCAGCAGCAACTTCGCGAGCTCCACCAGGCCAAACACAACCGCCCGCTCACCAGCTACGCCGAGGCCGTCGAGCAACGCCCCGAGATTTCGTGGGGGCCCGACGACCTGGCAACACCCGAGTTTTTGGGGCGCCGAGTCATCCAAAACTTCCCGCTCAGCGAGATTGTTCCGTACATCGACTGGACGTTCTTTTTTACCGCGTGGCAGCTCAAGGGCCGATTTCCGGCCATTTTGGACCATCCTCGCTATGGCGAGGCGGCGCGTGAGCTGTTCGACCACGCCAAACCGTTGCTGCAGCAAATTGTTTCGGAATGTCAACTTACGGCCAACGGCGTCTACGGGTTTTGGCCGGCGTGCTCGGCCGGCGACGACATTATTGTATACGCACACGACAAACCCGAACGCGAACTTTTGCGGTTTAACATGCTCCGCCAGCAACGCGGTAAGGCGCCGTTTCGCTGCCTCGCCGACTTTGTCGCCCCGCAGACCGTGGGCCTGCGCGACACCATCGGAGCGTTTGCCGTCACCACTGGCATTGGCACCCAGAAGCTGGTCAAGCACTACGAACAAAAGGGCGACGACTACAACGCGATCATGGTCAAGGCCCTCGCCGATCGTTTGGCCGAAGCGTTTGCCGAGCAACTGCACCAAAAAGTCCGGCGCCAGTGGGGCTACGGCAAGGCTGAGCAACTGAGCAACGAGGACCTTATCGCCGAGCGCTACCGCGGCATTCGCCCCGCATTTGGCTACCCGGCCTGTCCCGACCACAGCGAAAAGACCAAGCTGTTTGAGCTGCTCGGCGCGCGTGACATCGGGATGGACCTGACCGAGCACTTCGCCATGACACCGGCAGCCAGCGTGAGTGGGCTGTACTTTGCCCACCCACAGTCCCGCTACTTCACCGTCGGCCGGATAGGTCGCGACCAGGTCGAGGCCTATGCCGAACGCAAGGGCATCTCGGTGGCCGAGGTCGAGCGCTGGCTCGGGCCAAACCTCGGATACAGTCCGTCGGCCGCGGCCTAGATCTGGGTGTACCTGCAATCACTCTTGCCGCGTCCGCAGGTTGAAAGCCTGCAGACGTTCGAAATGTATTGCCGGCTGACAGGGTCGGTCAGTGTCGGTCAGTAGCAAACCCGGGCTTTGGTAAACCGGCTCGACACGGACACCTGCAACTTACCGCCGCGGTTGCTGACTCGGTGGCAACGCCTCTAGCACCCGCGCCTGCTCGCGGGTGAGTGCAAACGGAACCAAAACATCAATGGCAACGGCATCAAACTGGCCGATCCGCACCGACCCATGAAGGACCCGCCTGTCGACCTTTGGCGCCTTTCTCGGGCCTTCAGACCCGTTTTGTTGATCGGTCGCACCACCGGCAGCGGCAGCGGCATCGACCTCGGGGGGAAGTTGTAGTTGCAAGTGCCCTGCGGCATCGGTGCTGCCGGCAAGCCGTAAACTGCCCAACACGAATGTCACGGCCAAGCCGCTCGCGGGGGCCTTTGGGGGCTCACAGGTTGTTGTTGGCCCGTCGCGCAGAACAAACGTCTCCTCGGTTTCGATGCTGTCGCGGGTCTGCACGGTGTCGTGGATCGCTGCGATCAATGCAATTGCACCGATACCGGCAAACAGCCCGCCAAACGTGTAGCCGGCCGAGGCGTCGCGGTACAGCTGCCCGGTCTCATCGATCGCGGCCGCGGAAAAGGTCTTGGGAGATGCCAGTGCGACCACCCCCAAGCCCCCGGCGACGATTGCCATGCCGTACTCCCAATAAAGCGCAGCGTCGGCGGTGCGAATGGTTCGCGTCTCGCGAATGATCGGCACCTGGTAGACGACCTGGCAGGTCCGCGACTGGGTCAGCCAGATGTCGAGCTGTGCGCCCTGCTGCCGCCACTTCGCGCCGTATTGCCGCGACGTAATCCGGCGCCCGGCATCATCCCCCGCACTCCCGGCAACAGTGGCCTCAACAGCCTCGCGCGCCGGATCTCGGTGCAGGCGAGTCTCGGTTCGCGTGATAATTTCGGCACATCCGGATACTGCCAGCAAACCGCCGAGCACCACTCGCAAGAGATCTCCCGACGACTCCGGCCTTCTACACGCTTGCTGTCGCCATCGCGGGAGCACCTTACGGCGGTATTTTGACATCGATCGCCGGGCCTGAACACACGCTCAATCCGGCGCACGATCGACCTGACCGATGTTGGCGATACACAGATTCTAGGTTTGGCGGTTCATACGCACACACATCATCACCCCAGTTGCCACCGCATTCGCGGGCTGTATTGAGCAAGTTGCGGCCGAAGTTGACTTTTGCCCGGGGTAGCGCAGTACACTGATAGACAGATTTCCTGGGGGGAAGTCATGCGCAAGGTCGAAGGGGGCGTCGCCCTACTGCCCGAAGAATTCAGCGTCGATCCCGAAGCCGTCGAACAGGCGTGCCGTGCCGCCCGCGAGGCGATCCGCGCTGTTCCGATACGCACGCGACGAAGAATCACCCAACCCTCGGCCCAGGCCGCGCTTGCGAAAAAGAAGTCCGCCGCCCAACCCCCCGCCTAACCGCCCGTCAACACGTCTCCTGCCCAGCAGTTGAGCACCTGCGATCAAACCGGCGAAAACAACCCGCGTGACGCAGGCAGACACCTTGAACATCGCCGAAATTTGGTTGTCTGATGTCGGCCGCGAAGCCGACAAAAGTCTAGACCCACCGGGAGCCATCGTCCGTTCGCGTTATCCACGCAGCACGAACGCGACGGTCGGAAAAGTTATGGAAATATTGTAGAAGCAACTACTAGCCAACACCCACACCCCGCCCCCCGACTGCCACATGCGCATTCTCCATCTCTCCGATCTCCATAAGGACGACGCCCACGACAGCCTGCACGCCATTTGGAATGCGCCCCAGGGCGCGCTGCGGCTGCTCCCCAACTCCGACCAAAAATTCGACTTCATCATCGTCAGTGGCGACCTCTCGTCGCGTGCCGCCCCCCACGAATACGCCGAGCTGCTCGGGTTTGCCGAGGACGTGTTGCTCAACCTGTTGCGCAAGCCCGGCGAGCGCCGTCGCGTGATCTTTGTGCCGGGCAATCACGATGTCGATTGGAGCGCAGACCTGGGCACGTCGGTCGGCATGAGCGAAGTGCTGTCGCGCCAGGGTGGCGAAGGTGAACTTGCGGCCATGGTCCGCAGCTACCACAACGACCCCGCCCGCTCCGGGATCCGTCGCTCGATCAGCCGGTTCGGCCATATCGAGTGGATCCGCCTAGACGACAGCAAGCAGGCCAATCGGTTTGCCAACGTCCAAAAGTTCTTCAACGACTTTTACGACGACGCCAGCTGTGCCCCCGACAAACACCTCGACTTGCTCAGCCACCACCGCGAGGGCAACGATTGGTCGGCCCACCTGTTCCCCGAAGAGCGGATCGCGTTTTACGGGTTTAACTCGTGCTTTATGAACGACCGCTACTGGACCGGGGCGGCGATCTGCCACGAGTCAATCGCGCGGGCCACAACACATGCCAATGAACATGCAAGGGATTTTTTGCGGATCGCGGTGTGGCACCACGGTATCCATACCGACAGCTACCGCCCCGACTACCTCAACCAGTCCGATGTTGGCGAGTTGATCGTCTCGGGCTTTCAAGTTGGGTTTCACGGGCACACCCACCGGGCCGCAGGCGACCTCCTCAGCTGGATCGGTGGGCGCTTTGTGCTGGTGAGTACCGGCTCGCTCGGGGCCAACCAAGAGCATCGCCCCGATGCGGTCGGTCGCCAGTTTTCGATTGTGCAGTTGTACCCGCACCAGGCCAACGTCCAGGTCTACGAGCGCACCAACAGCTCCACTGCATATACACCTAAACCCTCGCGCTCCTACTCGCTGCTCAATCCGATCGAGCAGGACCATCGGCAGCCGAGCGCCGGCGTTCACCACCGCCACTACCATCTCGATCGCCATGGCATTTCGGCGGTGCATGTACAACTCAAAAACCTGTTGACGCCACGCCCAGTCCCGCTGGCCGAGGTCGGCGCCCCCGTGTGTGACGCCCGCAGTGTCGATCGCCCGGAGCTCAGCCCCGGCTATGAGGTCCGGCGAACCCTGGTCAACGACGGTGGGATTCGGTTTAAGGTGTATCCACATGAATATCGCCCAATCGACATCTCGTGGCGCTACGAAGCCTCCAACTTTGTGCCCCTGACACAGGCCGAACTCCCGCTTTACAACAAGGCGCTGGGGCGTTCGCCCGGCGAGGACGTCTTTGTTCTGCGCCCGCACTGTGTGCGATTTGCCTGCAAAAGCCTCACCCTCAAGTTTACCTTCGACGAGCCGTTGTTTGAGCATGCAAGCGTTGAGGCCCGGGTTCAGCGGCCGACCAGTGCCAACTTTGAGCGCCATTGGGTGCGGGTTTTGAGTGAGGAGCGGCGGTGCGAGGTCCATGCTGTCAGCGAAACCGAGATCCACCTGCACATCGAGGCTCCGATCGTTGGCAACCGCTACGCCATTGCCTACCGCCCGTCCAAGGCCGGTGGCCACCTCGACTACACCGCCAGCCGCATCGCCAAACGTCTGCTCGGCCGCTGCCTAGGCGACCGCACCCGTGGGCCCGAGGTTTCGCTGCGGCTTGGCGATGCCATCACCCAGGCGGTCCGTGCCGTGTTTGGCCACAACCTCAACAGTGTGCAGTGGACAGGGTTTTTGTGGAACGACGAGCTAAGAGCCCTGATGACGGCTTTTGGCAACTTCCCCAACTGCCAATGGGGTTGCCGCCACGCCTGCGGGGCCGGGATCGCCGGGCATGCGTTTCGATTTAACCGCACGGTCGCCTGGTCGCGCAAGGCTACCCACACCCGCGATGCGCTGGTCTACCAACCCCCGCCCCATCGCCATTGGCAATCGGAGTTTGATTGGATCGTCTGTCTCCCACTCGTTGCGGATACACGGAAAAACCCAATCGGTGTCATCCAGTTTGAGGGCCTCGCCACCGATCCCAACTTTGGTGACCGCCTCTACGAATTTGCCGAGGCCGCACTCAACGGGCGCGTTCAGCCCGAGTCCGACTGGAGTGGGTTTCAAAAGCGCCTGAGCACCGCCATCAACACCGGGTTTTGGCAGGCCTGTGCGGCACTGCGGTGCCTCGCCGACTACCGCCGCCCCATCCACACGTTGATCGGCGAGCTCGGACTCGGCAGTGTGCCCGACACCGAGGTCGATACCTGCGACGGCGTCACCAGCTAGCCGCCGCAAACCTTGTGTATACAAAAACCGGCAGGCACCACGCCCGCCGATTTTAAGGTCGTAGGCAACCTACTCGCAGACCTGGGTCGCAAGTAGATTGTCGCCCTGGACATCGCAGTACCACAGGGCCCCCTCGGCATCGCAGCAACCAACCCCGGAAATCCCACCACACTCACCGTCGTTCATGAGTTCCTGGTCTGGGCAGTTGATCGGCTCCACGCCCACAGGGTCGCCACCACCGGCGTTGTCGGCTGTGCAGTCGTAGTACATTGCATCATGGTTCCAGCCGCACCCGGCCATCCCCGGCATACCGGTGGTGTCATCGGTGTCGGTTGTCGGCCCAGCGGTGTCTTCGGTCTCGCCCTGCGTCTCGGTCCCGGTCTCGGTACCGGCCTCGGTTTCGGTCCCTGCCTCGGTTTCGGTCCCTGCTTCGGTCGTCTCCTCGGTATCGGACTCGGTCGCCGGCTCCGTGGTCGAACCGGTCGCGTTGTTGGTATCCGAAGTCCCGCCATCATTGACAATGACGCACCCAGACAGGACCCAGCCCAGCGCAATCGCAACACCAACTTGAGTATGTTTCATTCGCATTTAAGTCTCCTAGCTGTCGGGCGATGATACACGGGCTTTTGCTGTGCCGACCGAATTTCACCGACACACCGTGGATCCTATGTGCCTAGGAACCCTGGCTTTTTACCAGTTCACTGTGCAAAATCCGAACGGCTTGGGTGCGCCGGCTGGCCGGGATGACAAACGCGAGCGTTCGCGCGTCGCTGTGGATCTCAAACACCGAGATGTTTGCCCGCCCCAAAATCGACACGGCCCGCGCGAGCAAATCGCTGCGCTCTTCGAGCCCCGCCCCCACGCAACTGACAACCGCCCGTTCGCGCTGAACCTGTACTTTGGGCAATCCGTGTTCGGATGCGCGAGCTTGCAGGGCCGACAATACCTCTTCGGCATTTGTCTGCTGTGAGCACGAGAGCAACCCGCGGGCACCAAATGGATCGATTGTGAGGTAGCGGAGCCCGAGGTTGCCGGCGAGCTCGACCATGAGGCGCTCGACGAGTGCACCACTGTCCGGGGCGATAATTTGAACCGAGGCGATGTCCGGGTCACTTGCGATCGCAAGCACCCCCGTGGGGCGTGGCACCGGGTTGCGGCGAATCACCGTCTGGCCCTGGATCGCCGGGTTGCTGTGACGGGCATAGATTGCAATCGACCGTTCTTCGGCGAGCTGCACGGCCTGTGCATGTAAAACTTTTGCCCCCGCACGCGACAGTGCCTGGGCCTGCTCATAGTCGAGCTCATCAATCCGCCTGGCCTCGGGGACATCCCTCGGATCTGCGCTGTAGACCCCGTCGACATCGCTGTAGATTTCGCAATCCGCTCCCAGTGCGGCTGCCAGGGCCACGGCCGAGGTATCGGAGCCACCGCGCCCGAGCGTGGTCACTTCGCGTTTGTAGCTGACCCCCTGAAACCCGCCGACAATCACAATATGGCCCGCGGCGATCTCATCGAGAATGCGGAACGGACGAACCTCAATGATGCGGGCGCGTCCGGGTTGATGGTCGGTGATGATGCCGCATTGCGAGCCCGTGAGGCTGATCGCCCGCTGGCCGCAGGCGTGGATGGCAATCGCCAGCAGGGCCATGGCGTTGCGCTCACCTGTCGAAAGCAACATGTCGAGTTCGCGTGCCGGCGGCGGGTCCATCAGCTCCCGCGCCATGGCCACGATGTTGTTGGTCGTCTTGCCCATGGCCGAAACCACAACCACAACCGGGCAGGACTTGGCCCGCTCACTCACGCGTTTGGCGACAGCCCGCAGGCGCGTTAGGTCGGCGACAGAACTACCGCCAAACTTCATCACCACCGGGGTGGCATCGTTGTCGCGGGAACCTTCATCAACGGCGGGCTTCACCACCTCGCCCTTATATCAAACTCCCCGCAATTCCGGTGTCAATCAACCTTGACGGGGTCGAGCTCGATCGGGATCAGGTTGGGCCCGCGTCGCAGCTCGTAGCGACCCATCGCCGTGCGGTAGCCGGGGGCCCGAAACCGCAACAGCACGGTCTCACGGTCGCCCGACATCGGGATCGCCGGAAATTCTTCGGTGACCGGGTGAACCTGCTGGTCGGGACATGGCCCACTCATACACTCGACTGTCGTGCCAGTTGGCGCGCCCGAGTACCGCAGCGTGGCCGAGTTGGTCGCCGGCTGGGCGTTGACGGGTTGTAACACCACGTCGATCTGGTTGACCCCGGGCTTGAGTGTATAGTCAAGCGCTTGGGAGGTGTGCCCCGGAGCACGAAACTCGAGACGGACCGCGACCTCGTCGCCAGTCACGGGAATACCCGGATAGCCCGCCGACACCAAAACCGGGGCTTTTTCGGGGCACGGATCGCCCGAGCAGACAACCAGGGTGTTGGGTGGCGTGTTGCCAAACTGCAAGGTTGCAAGCTTGGCGTTACCCGCCGGAGGGGTTTGCGGAGCCGGGGGTCCGTCGGCACCCGGGGGCGTCCCTGCGGCGACGGTCGGCATGTCATCGGTAATTTTGCATGTGCATGTTCCGTCGTCGATCGCCTCACAGGCAACCGCCGGCGATAGCCGCTGCAAAAAACTCACACAGGTCTCGCCCGTTTGCGGCCGATTATCTGCGGCGACGGCAGGGGCCTCGTTGGTCGGCTGCTCCCCGCCCGCTGGTTGGGCTGGAGCGGGCAACGGCTGGGGATTTGTTGCACATGCACAAACAACGAAGGCGGCGACCACGGGAACGACCGAAAAACAGAAATTTCCACTTCGTACTTTCATTTTGTCACCCCCAAACACCCTGTGGTGCTCTTTGCTCCTACCATACTCCCCTAGTAGGCCTGAGTTTTCACCGCAAAAGGCCGCCTGGCCGGTGGTCGTTTTTGAGCTGGGCCGGCGTCGCGCATGCCCAAGGCCCGGGTGACCGGCTGAGCCGTTGGTCGGATAACATTGGCCGAACCTGTATTTTCACGGGCTTGCGGGCTTAGCGACGAACAACTGGTGACGCGCATTGCCGCCGTGTCATCCTCGTCTCAGTTTTTTCCACCCGCTTGCCCTGGTTTGGATCACTAACCCTATGACGACCGTGACAAACGCGCACGAAGTTGGTCGCAACTCGCCGCACGGAGACCGAGAACTTATGGAGTTGGTGGCATCCCGCGATCGCCGGGCTCAGCAGGAACTGATCGAACGTCTGTTCGCGCGGGTTCGTCGTGCCACGCGTTCGCTCCTGCGCAATCGGGCCGATGCCGACGATGCCACCCAACTTTGCCTGATGGAGTTGCTGCGCTCGGCCGGCAACTACCGCGGCGAGGGTTCGCTCGAAGCATGGTCCGACCGCATCGTTGTGCGGACCACACTTCGCTACGCCAAGCAACGCAACCGCGGCAACGAGCGGGTCAACCCCGAAGCCGACCCCGATACCCTCGCCACCCAAGCGCGGCCGGCCGACGAAGCCCCCGAGTTCCGGATACCGCGGTCCGTCGAAGAATACCTCGACCGGCTTTCACCACCCAAACGCACCGCCCTCGTCCTGCGCCATGTCCTTGGCCATTCGGTTGCCGAAATTGCCGAGCTCACGAATGTATCGCCAAATACTGTCAAAGACCGCCTTCTCACCGCTCGCCGTGAATTCCGTCGCATGATCCGCCGCGACCATGTCATCGCACCCGCCAGCAACCGGAGGACCGCATGAGCGACGCCGACTACGAACGCTGGCAGGAAATCGTTGACCGCGAGGTCCTCGGCGAACCGATCTCTGCCGCCGACGCGGCCTTCCGTCGGGACTTTGAGCGCAAGCGTCCGCTGTGTGCCCGCGAGTCGACGGCCTGGGAGGCCATGCTCGGGACACTTGCACATGCACACTCCTCCGACTTGGAAACCGGACGGCAGCAACTGATCGATTCGGTCCTGGCCAATGTCGATAACCCGAGCTTTGGCACTTCAGACCGGGTTGTTCCCCTCAAACAGCCGACCAAACGCCCCTGGTATGCCGCCATCGCAGCCGTGGCCGCGGCCGCAGCAGCGATCGTTGCATGGCCAACTTCCCCTGCGGAACAATCACCAAGTCCGAGCTCGCTCGCTCAGCTCGCCGATACTCCGGCACCTGACGGCGAGCAACCCAAAGCCGCCGAGCAACCCGAACAGCCCGACCATCCCGTGGTTCATAAACAACGCGAACCCGTCGCCCCGCGGGTCACGTTTGTCGGCGGCCAAAACCCCACCCATGTTGGCGAAGCCATCGCCCTCAACACCCGGCATACGGCCCAGTCGGATCTATGCTTTGTGTATCAACAACCTTTTGCTGCCGTGTGTGTCGAACGTGGTAGTGAGTTCACCCTGGGCATCGATGCCGAGACCCGGCGGATTGAGCTCGACCGCGGCCGGGTTGTCGCCAACCTCGATAAGTTACCCGAGGGCCAACACTTTGTCGTTGCATCGCCCACCTCCTCGGCCACCGCCATCGGCACGATCTTCGACGTGCACCACGACGACACCGGTAGCCAGGTTACGGTCCACGAAGGAACCGTGGGGGTGTCCTCTGAGTCACGTCGCGAAGTACTTGTTCATGCAAATATGACGATCGACGAGCGCAGCCAAGCCCCAACCGCCGCGAGCCCCGATCCGTGGAGCACATCCCGGGCGGCGCTTGGCAACCTCTGGCGCGGCAGCGAGGTCGAGGCGTTCGCCCAGCTCAACCTCCCCGACCGCGGCAACAGTTACCTGCTCGATACGGTTGTTGTCGGTCCCTCGGGGTCACTCCTTGCACCCGCGGGTCAGCATCAGCTCAGTGTTCGCGGAACCCGGGGTGAGCACACCATCGAACTCACCCGCGGCAACCCGACCGAGGCCTCACTCCCTGCAGCCCTGGCGCCAACGCCCAAACCAAAACGGGCGAAACCGGTGGACACCGTAGCCGACCTCAAGGCCGCGGTCCGTTCGGCGCGGCAAGCCCGCGATTGGTCCCGCGCAGCCAAGTTGCTGGCCAAACTCATCGAGGCCGCTCCCGCCTCGGCCGTCGCACAAACTTCGCGCGTTCAGCTTGGAGATCTCTTCCGCGTTCACCTGGCAGATCCCTCGAGTGCCCTCGAAAATTATCGAGCGTACCTCCGGCGCGGGGGCCCACTGGCGCGTGAAGCGAGGAGCGGAGAGATTCGCGCACTTCGGTCGCTGGGTCGAAAATCGGAAGAGAAGGCCGCGATTGGCCGGTTCCTGGCCGAATTCCCAAACAGCCTAGAGGCCAAGGTAATGCGAAAACGCTTGGCTGAGCTCTAGCGCTCGCGGATTTTTTCTGAAAAAAAGTCCACCCGATTTTCCACCGGCTCTCCACTGGATCAATGGAGGTCTACAGTCGCGAGCCCAAGATGGGCAGGCCTCTCTTGGTTTGATTCAGTCCGAAGCTCGACTTCGCCGCCCCTTCGAGAGTCCCGCTTTGCCCGCCGGAGCATCCCGTGATGTCCTCCGGTTCCCACCGAGCAAAGCACGGAAATCCAGCCCGCCTAGGTCCATCCTGGGCGGTTTTTTATGGTTTCACGGCGAAATTCCAGCGGGCTTGGCCACTGTATGCGCGAAGCCTGCGGTAACCTTGGTTCGGCGATATGGTGGAACTTCGCCCATCTGCATGGACCGGGTGCTTGGTGGCCTGTTTGGCGACAGGTTGCCTCGGGAGCGGCGACATCCATGTCATCACTGGAGTGAGCGGCAGTAGCGAAGGCTCGTCGAGCACAACGGGTGACGAGTACCCGGAGTCGACGACCACAGGTGCCGAGCCCGAGCTCGACGATCCGTTTGACCTGCCCAAACTCGACGTCGCTGCGCCGACGTGGACCGACCCACCTTTGCTGCCGACCAACTGTCTGCAGTCCCATCTCTCGGCGACCCACTCGGGCTGCCTGTTTTACCCCTTCGATCTCGACCGGACAGATCCCGCCGACCCAACGCCGACCTGGGTTGTCGTGGTCAATCCCCACGCCGACACGCCGATGCACAGCACGCTGTTTCAGCGGCTCGACAACGAGTGGACCGAGCTCGAACCCGAGGCTGAAGTCGCCGCGGGCAGCTACCATGTATATACACTTCCACAACAGCACATCGACGGCTCCGGGTGGTTTCAGGGGGGTGCGTTTCGTCTGAGGACCAACCTGCCGGCAACCGTGTACCAGTTTAGTGGTGTCGACGCGTTTTCGCTGGAGGGTTCCGCCTCGACCCTGTTGCTCCCACTGTCCGCGTGGTCATCGAACTATCACGTGCTTGGCTGGCAAACCCATTCGCCCGGCAACATCCCCTCGTATGTCGCCACCATCGGGCATCACAGTGGCACCGTGGTGTCTATGGTTCCCTCGGCCCAAACCCTGCCGGGCAACCTGCTCGCAGGCGGTGGCCCACAGTCGCCGCTGTCGATCGCCCTCAACGACGGCGATGTCACCCAGGTCGCAGTTGCCGAATCGAGTGAGGAGCTCGACTATGGTCTCACCGGCTCGGTGGTGCAGTCTGGTGGCGAGCACCCAATTGCCCTGTTCACAGCCCATGCATGTGCATCGGTCCCCGACGAAGAGCCCAACTGCAACCACATCCAAGAACAGCTCAGCCCCTATCTCTACGGTACCCACTTTGTCGCGCCGCCACTGCCCCCACGCGACCCGGATAATCCGGAGGCCACGCTGTGGCAACTTTATGCCCTCGAAAACAGCACCTCCGTAGAAATTGTAGACGCAAATAACTCGAGCCAAGAACTTGTGCTCAAGGCCGGCGAAACCTTTGAGTTGTGGCACACCGGAAACGGGCTCGAGATTTCGACCAGTCGCGAAATCGCGGTCGCGGGCTATGTCACCAACCATGCCGACAAGCCGTCGACCATGCCGATTGGCGGCCCCGAGATCTTTACCCTGAGTCCGACAACCCGGTGGCTCGACTACTACGCCGTGTTTACCCTGCCAGGATGGGAGCGCTCCTATGCCGTGGTCGCCCGCGCGGCGGGTTCGGAGGTTGCGCTCAACGGAGAGGTCGTCGATGACGAGCTGTTCGCTCCAGCCGGTGAGATGTACGAGTTTGCGGCCATCCCCCTCGCCGATGGCATGGCCCATATTCTCACCGCCGACGAACCGTTTTTGGTCGTGTCCCTGGGATATGGCCAGGGGAGCGCCTATGCGAGCCTAGCGGGGTGGGGAACACAACGACCTGCCCACGAACCGATTCCGTAACCAGAACCGATTGCGGGAAGGCGAATCGCGACCCGGGGCGTTACACTCTTTGTGGTGTCCATCCCCCACAAGCGGAGAAGTGACGTTCGTGGGGCGTAAACCGGCATCTGGATTTCGGGCGCGGGCCCGTCTCGAAGCCGATCGCTACGGTCCAGATCCGTGGATCTTTGTTCGCGAGTTGCTGCAAAACGCCCGCGACGCGGGTGCGACACGGGTCGAACTCATCGTTGAGCAGACATCGACCGGCGAGCGGGTGATTTGCCGCGACGATGGTGAGGGCATGAGCTACGAGCATGCCCGCCGCTATTTGTTTTCGCTATACGCCTCGAGCAAGGAGTCCAACCGCAACCAGGTTGGCAAGTTTGGGGTTGGATTCTGGTCGATTCTGCGGTTTGAGCCGCAGCGGATTTTGATTGCATCTGCACCCACCTCAGGCAAGCCCTGGCAGGTCACGCTCGAGGGCTCGCTCGACCAGGCCTCGCTCGACCAGCCTGCCCTGACGACGGGTACCGAAGTGATACTCGAGCGTGGGCCCGGCGATGGTCAACTCGACCGGCGAATCCGCGATGCCGCCCACCAGAATGCTCGATTTGTATGTACACGGGATGATCCACAAAAACCGCTACTGATCACGGTCAACGGCAACGCGATCAACGAGCCGTTTACCCTCCCACCGCCATTTGCGGCGTTTTCCCGCGGCCGGGTACGCGGGGTCATTGGCCTCGGCACCTCGGCCCGTGTCGAGCTGTTTTCGCGGGGTCTGCGGGTGCGCTCGGCCTCGTCACTCAGCGAGTTTTTATCGGCTGGAGGGCGTCACACCGATCGCAGCCGCGTGCAATTTACCGAGCTTCCGGGCCGCCTCGCGCCCCAAGCTCTACTCGAAAGCGATGCCCTCGAGCTGTTGCTGTCGCGGTCCGACGCCCGCGAAGACCGGACCCTACGCCGGCTCATCACCCTGGCTCAACGTGAGCTCGAACGCCTGATTACCCGACAGATCGACGCCGCCCACCCACTTCCCCTGCCGCAGCGGCTGATCACCGGAGTGATGCATATCCTGCGCACTTCGCTGGCCTGGCGACTTGTTGTAGCTGCACTCATTGGGGCAACAATCGCCGCCCTGATCGCGGTCTGGCTGTGGCGCGAGCAGGTCCTGGTGCGGTTTGGGCTGCAAAAAACCCCGGTCGTCCATACCGTCGCGGCCGAACCGACAACGGTTGTCCGGCGAACACCGAGCTACCACGACCTGGCGCGGACCTACCAGGGGCCCCAGGTCGATGTCCTCGACAGTGAGGGTGTGGCTCTCGATCTGCGCTACGAACCCACCGACCAAGTCCTGCGACTCGCCGCCCTGATCATCGAGAATTTCGACGAGCGCGGCCATCCCCAACTTGCCGATACCAACCCCGAAGCCCTGACACAATACGTCGGCACGCCATGTAGCAGCAACAATGACACCTGCACCTCGATCACCATGGCGGTCGATGTCGAAGCCGGGGTGATGCGCATCCCGATTCCGACTGGCCACCGGCTCGACACCGACCAGGTCGAACTCGACGGCGTCGATGACCTCAGTGTATTTGCAACAAGTCTCGACGAGCCCGTCCTCGTGTTGCCGGCCGAGACCACCTCGACGCTGCGCTACGTCACTGTTGTGGCGCCGCCCCAGGAACCCCCCACCCTCTACGCCCAACGGGCAAAGCTGCCGCCAGAGCTCGAAAAGCTGGCCCGAAATCTCCGCCGCCAGCCACTCGAAAAACGTGTCAAACGACTTACACGCGAGGTCTCTAAGCGGGTTCGCTACAGCATTTCCCCGGAGGTGGCCCGTCGCCACGGCGAAGCCCGCGACCGCGGTCAACAGTTCTTTGAACGCGCGCTCGAGATCGGCGCTGGCGACTGCGATGTGCAAAACGGACTACTCGTGTCGCTATTGCAGCACGCGCGGGTCCCAGCGCGTCTCGCCGTGGGCTATGTCGGGCGCGACGGTAGGCCGGCGAGGTGGCTCCATGCCTGGGTCGAGTATCGCGACAAAAACGGACTCTGGAAACATGCTGATGCAAGTAGTGGGGCGAACCCCATGGCCTTCGCCGAGGCCGCGCAGGGACCGAGTGATCCAACCGGCGAAGGCCCAGACACAGGGTCGGCCCAAGGACCCGTCACGCAACCACAGCCTGAACAGCCCACAGGGGAGGTTGCGGCCCCAACGGTCGCCGGTCCCCCATCCCCGCCGCCCGCTGCCAAAGCCGTGACGTTGCCGGCATGGGTTGCCCCGAGTGTCGCGGCGTTCGGCATGATCCTCGTGGTTGGTGGCCTGCTGCGTCGACGCACACGCCGAGACACCCAGCTCGACAACGGGGGTGATCTCTCGCGGCTCCTGCAGGGTGCGCTGCTGCAACCCGACGCCTTTCGCTCGCTGCCTGCCCTCTACCAACGGCCGCTTATCCCCCTGCTCGGCGGTCGCCAGATCTCACTCGAGCGGGCGCTAGGTCTCGCTGCCAGCAGTGCCCTGTTTCGCAGTGGACAACCGTCCAAGCTCGCCGGCGATGCCCACAGCGGCAACGTTGCGGTACTCGATGCCCGCAGCCCCGAGGCTCGAACCGTTGCAGATACACTCGGTGCCGTCGACCTCGACATGTGGGACAAACTCATGCGCACAGCCCAAACCACGCCGCTGCTCGAGGATGTCAACGCAGCATTTGCCAGCGCGGGTGAGCGCTGGACTGTACGGGTCGCCGACGGCCTCGGCTCGTCCCTCAAAAGCCTCGATCTAGGGCCGCTACGCCTGCGCAGATCTCCGATGAAGGGGACGCGACTGATCGTCCTCGACCGCAACAACCCCTCCCTGATTGAGGCCGCCGCCGCCCATTCGCAAACGCCTCGGCTCGCGGTCTTACGCATGGTCGATATGTTGACCAAACGCCTCGACCTCGCGGTTGCCCGCCGAGCCGTGGTGTTGGGCGCCTGTGCAAAGCGTGTGATTCGGGAGGGAGCATGACCAGGCAAGGCCCCTCCCGGCGACGCCCTGGGTGCAACGAGAATTCGCCTGACATTCGTTGCTCATACAAAATACTATGGAGGTCTCGTGACCACGCCTGAGCGCCAGCCAATCGCGCTCAACGTCGATGAACTGCTGACGATCGATGTCGGTGCGGAGCTTCGCAAGCTCGCGGTTGCCCAGTTTCAAGGCACCTGGCAATTGCCGACGGAGTTTGTTCGGCGGGCACTCGCCTCCGCCGCGAGTCGCGTCGATGTCAAACTCAGCCGCCAAGGCTTTGAAGTTGACGACACCGGTCGCACCCTGTCCAAGGACCTACTCGAGCATCTCGCCGCCCTGCTCGACACCCGTCAAGAGGCGACCCGACGCCACCGCGCCCTGCTGGCACTCGAAGCTGAGGATGCACCATCACTACTCGCCCTAGGCGGCCTCACGGCCAACATCGAAGTTGGTTCGGGCCCGTGGCATCTGTCGGCAACACCGACAGCCGTAACCCTACGGGCGCAGCCCAACCACAACGGCACACGCGTGCGGGTGGCCGGTATCAAACTCGACCACAACCGCGCGCGTCAGTGGTTGCAAAGCAAGTGCCGCTATGGCCCGGACTATGTGTATCTACATGGAGAATCCGTGGCGACCGGGCTCGATGCGTTTTTAGCGACGCGACCGCTGCATACCAAAGACCCGCGCTGGCAAGCCAACTCGCAGATCAATGCGCGCGAACTCTCGGGTACCGTCGGCATGCCAGCCCATGGCGAAAGTGCAAGGGTCGTACTGTTGCGTCACGGAGTGGTTGCAACCCATGTGAGCGTGCAAAATGCCCCGTGCTTCGAGGCGATCATCGACGTCGGCCCAGCCCTCACACGGGCGACGACAGCCGAAACCCTGCGCGCCGCCATCCGTGAATGGCTCGAGCCGCTGACGGACCAAGCGGTTGAGCTCCTGCACCACCTCGCCAGTCAAATTGAGCGGGCAGGGCCGCGGGTTCGCGAACGCATCCTCAATTTGGTTTTACTCGCGGCCCGCCGGCGACAGGTGCTTGAGCGGCTCGCCGAATTACCGGTTTTGCCATGCCTCGAACCCGAGACACATGCATATACATATATTAGTTTGGCCGCGCTCATGGCTCTCGCCCGCCAACAACGCTCGCCAATCCTCGCACTGTTTCCCGAACAAAATCCTGCACACTACACACTTGCCGGCAACCGCGTGCTCGTGCTCGATGCCGCCACCCGGGGAGCGCTCGGCGAACTCCTCAAGATCCGCTTTCGCACCCCCGCACTGCGTCGCGACGGCCGGCGTTGGACAAGCCGCATGCGGCTTTTTGTCGGCGATCTATTCTCGGTAAGCTGGCTGCGGCGGGCTCGGACGGCGGTTCCGGAGTCACAGTTGACCCGCCCCGAACGCGACTTCCTATCTGGCTTGCAGGCAATCGCCGCAGGCACCGGCCGCGGATGCCCCACCGAGATTGCCATGTGTGAGGGTGACGGACCGCCAACCCGCTCGGGGCCCGCCCCAGGGCGGCTGTGGTTACCACGCAACAACCCCGATGTACGGGCCTGTATTGATGCACACACACAAAAAGGCGATGCCTGGCTCTACATCGGCGCCCTCGCGCTGCTCGATGGCAAGGGCCTTCCCTCGGATAGTGCCCGGGGCACCTGGCTACGCAGTTGGCAGTCCCGTGGTGGTCGCAGTCGCTAACTGACACGCCTACACTCCTTGTATGAGCATGTATTTTTGCGACGGACGACATCCGCCGGCGCAGTGCTCTGGACATCGTTTCCGTCGGGCTACTCGCTGGCAAGGCCCTCGGGACACCTAGCTGCGCAGCTGGCAGCCCCGTGTCGTCGCAGCCGCGAACCTGATAGCTCTCTGTACTCCTTGTATGAGCATGCAACCTGGCCGCGGATAACATGCGCCGGCCGCAATGAACTGCTACTGTGGCCCGGTGCAGCCGCAGACCATTTCCTCGGCCTCCGATCCCCGCCTCCGACCCTTTCGGGATCTCCAAGGCCGCCGCGACGAGTCTGAGTTTGTGGTCGAGAGTGGTTTTGCCGTCGAGCGCTTGCTGAGCTCGGGATGGCCCGTCGCAACCGTGGTCACAACGCCAAATCGGGTGGCCAAGCTCGCCCCCATGGTCGCCAGTCCAACCCAATTTTTGGTCGCTCCCCGCCCGCTGCTGCGCGAGGTTTTGGGCTTTGACTTCCATCGCGGCGTGCTCGCGGCAGCCCCACGCCCCGACTGGCCGCGGGTCGACTGGCGCACACAATGTGCACAAGCATCTTCAATCGTGCTGGCCGTCAACGGGGTCAGCGATCCGGCCAATATCGGCTCGCTCATACGCACGGCGCGGGCCTTTGGCTGCAACCACATCCTACTCGACAAAGGCTGCGCCGATCCGCTTTCGCGCCGGGCTATTCGCGCCAGCATGGGACATGTGTTTCACCAGCCGATCGCCCTCGTTGACGACCTCAGACAAGAGATACGGCGTTCTACGCGACATGGAACTCGGTGGTGGGCAAGCACGCCAGATCCGACGGCGGCCCCTCTCAAACACGCCCGTACGCACCGTCCGAGCCATCTGGTACTGCTCGTCGGGCACGAGGGTTTTGGTGTCGAGCCACAGCTTTTGCAACTCGCCGACTTTCAAGTCACGATTCGCATGGCACAGGCCATCGACTCCCTCGGGGTCGCGGCCGCGACCGCTGCGATGTTGTATGTACTGCACGATATCGCTGGCAACGACCCGCCAACGGGATAGGCCACGGGCTCATCCGCGCGGCCAAATCGGGCGACACGATTCGCCCGCGAACCGAGGCGTGGGCGTTGTAAGCTCTAGGTCGTCGGGTCGTTTGCAGGAGGTCCGACGAGCGGAGAAAACCGAATGGACGTAACAGTCAGCGCAACCCTTGGGATTTTGTTTCTCGTCATCGGTTCGGCGGCAGTGTTCCTCATGTACCACCTGTGGGGGTACCCGTTTGACAAGGCGACACGGACCAGCGCTGCGCCCCCGAGTTTGATGCGTCTACATCGAATCCTGGGGTGGATCTACCTGCTGATCTACCTCGTCATGATGTACGAGATGGTTCCGCGGCTGTGGAACTACCAGGTCGAGTTCCCGCCCCGCACAGTCGCCCACCTGTGCCTCGGCATGAGCATCGGCATCGTCCTTCTCGTGAAGGTTTCGATTCTCCGGTTTTTTCGTCACCTCGAAGAGTGGATGCCTGTCCTCGGCACCTTGCTGCTAGGCTTCACGATCTTACTCTCGGGCCTGTCGATTCCGTTTGCGTTCCGTGAATATGCACTTGCCAACCAGTCCGATGGTGGCAGCGCCTACAGCCAAGAAAACCTCGAACGCCTGGCCCGGCTGTTGCCCGAGGCGGGCTTTCCCGAGGCCGCCCCGCTCGACGAGCTCGCCAACCCCCGCACACTCAAGGCCGGTCGGACCGTGCTCGTGCGCAAGTGCGTTGTCTGCCACGACCTCAAGACAATCCTCGTGCGGCCGCGCGGGCCAGCGGCCTGGTACCGCACCGTCGTCCGCATGGCCGAGAAGCCGACATTCGCCAGCCCGATCTCCCGCGAGGAGCAGTGGGCAAGTGCGGCCTATCTCATCGCCATCAGCGGTGACCTGCAAAAGTCGGCCAAGAAGCGGCGCGAAGCAGAAATCGAGCAGAAGAAAACGGCAAAGGCCCTGGCCGCAACCATGTCGGGCGATGCCCCCAAACCCGAGTTCGATGAGGCCGCCGCCAAGGCTGCCTACGAAACCACCTGCTCGGCCTGTCACGAGCTCGCGGATGTCGATGCTGCACCGCCGACCAACTCCGCCGAGGTCGATGCCCTCATCGCCCGCATGATCGAGGACAACGGCATGGAAGCGAGCAAGGACGACCTCACCAAGACCCGCTGGTACATGGTCAAGAAATTCGCCAAGGGCGGCTCTTGAGCGCCACCGGTTCACAAACAAAAAGCGCCGCATGTCGGCGCTTTTTTATTTGCAGCTACAAAAACCTAACGGGCGAGATACGGGTAGCTTTGTAGCAACCCCATGGCCCATTGTTGACCAAGTGTGGTTGGGTCTTGCAAATGCCGATCGCGCAGGGCCTTGATCATGGTGTCGACGTCGTAATCCATGGAGGCCAGCATATCCTCGCAGGTCGCTCCGAGCTGGATCTCAAAGTGGATTCGTTCACTCAACTCAATACGATCGCTGTGTGCGAGTAGGAGGTCGTCGTCGGGGTCGCGCAACACCACCTCGTGGCACTCGCCAAATAGATTGTGCACATTTGCCAAACTATCCTGATAGGCACCGACCAAAAAGAACCCGAGATAGTAGCGCTCATCCTGCCCGCGATTGTCGTGCAACGGTAGGTTGACAAGATTGTCCTCGGGATGGGCAAAGGTTTTGACACAACCGTCGCTGTCGCAGGTAATGTCGACAATCGTCGCGTGAATCGTTGGCCGTTCATTGTGCCGCGACAGCGGAGCCGCCGGGAACACGTGCTGAATACTCCAGGTGTCGGGTAGCGACTGAAAAATCGAAAAATTAGCGAGGTACTTGCGCTGCGCCAACGCGAGATAGTCGACAATTTCCTCCGGCTTCTGCGGCATTGCATCAATGATTTTTTGGCAACGGTTGCGGATTCGCAAAAACAATCCCTCCGCTGCCGCCCGATCTTCAATGCTGAGATACCCCCGCGAAAACAACTGCAAACACTCATCGCGATCATCGAGAGCGTCGTGGAAGTACTCCTCGATATTCTTGACATTGATCGTTTCGAGATTCTCCCGCAACTGCGCGACGAGGCGATGCTCGTCGGGCCGCGCAGGCGCAAGCGGGAGCTCCTCGCCCTGGACTTCGCGCAGGTCAGCCACCATCACCGCGTGGTTGGCAACCACCACCCGCCCACTTTCGGTGACGATACAAGGATGGCGTGAGTTCGTTTCTTCGCACACCTCGCACACCTCAAACACAACCTGCGAGGCGTACTCTTCGAGGGTGTAGTTGACCGACGACGGGTACGAGGTCCGACTGCCGTCGTAGTCGACCCCGATCCCGCCACCTAGGTCGAGCATTTTGAGATTTGGGCAGTACTTAAGCATCGCCGCATAGATCCGGGTGGCCTCGCGTACTGCCTGCTTGATCCGCTTGATCTGGGTGATCTGCGAGCCGATGTGAAAGTGCAACAGCGACAGGTTGCCAACGAGTTCGGCCGATTCGAGTGCACGTACAACTTCTAACATCTCCCCGGTGTTGAGCCCGAACTTCGACCCCTCACCGCCGGAGCTCTGCCACCGCCCGCTACCCCGCGTATACAGTTTGGCCCGCATCCCGAGCTCGGGAACCCGATGCCAATCGTGCTCGGCAAACACATCGACATAGCGACGAACCTCGCGCACGCTCTCGAGCACCAACACCACGTGATGCCCGAGTTCCGCCGCATGAAATGCCATGCGAATAAACTCGCGGTCCTTGTAGCCGTTGCAAATAAGCGGCACGCCATCGACCACGGACTGCGACATCGCCATCAACAACTCGGGCTTGCTACCGGCCTCCAAACCGTACTTGTGGGACTCACGCACGCGGCACACCGTATCGACCACAGCCCGCCGTTGGTTGACCTTGAGCGGGAACACCCCGACGTGCCCTCCCGTAAATTCGTTGTCTGTACATGCGAGCTGGAAGGCATCGCGAATTCGCCCGAGCTGACGCTCGATCATGGTTGGAAAGCGGACGACGTAGGGGCTGTGAATGCCGCGCTTTTCGAGGGCAACTGAGAGCGCGTGAAGATCGACGGTTGGAAACCCAGGTGCACGAAAGCACAGGTGACCGTCGGCATTGGCATGGAGAAAGTCCTTGCCCCAGCGCTCAACCCCGTAGCGTTTGAACGAGTTGAGGATCGTGGCTTTGATCTTACGGGCCCCGCCCGTGGGGGCGGCCTGGGGAATGTTCCTCGCGGTCGACATGACGGCGTCATTATGGGCCGCCGCGCTCTCCCAATCACACGTATGTCATCGTGAAGATCCACACTCGACTGGCGGTTACACCCGCGGCCACAGGTCACTTACATGTATACGCACCACAATTCGGTTGTATATGCAAAATTGACTAGCGCATGTCCGCGAGCTCATTGCGTAGCTTCTCGAGGGCGTATCGCATGCGACTTTTCACGGTATTTTCGGGGGCGCCGACAGCCCGACCAATCTCCTTAAACGAGAGACCGCTTATCTGGCGCATCAAAAACACCTCGCGCTGGTCATCTGGCAGGCGCGCAACCGCAGCCGCCACCCGGTTTTGGATCCGCGGACCCTCGGCCGCTTCGTCGGTTCCAACCTGCTGGGCCGCCGTCTGGTCGAGCATCGACACCCCGCCACCGTCGTCGCGCTTGCCCCGTGGCGCATCGAGTGACACCGTCCGCCTAAACTTCTGCCGACGACTTTCATCGACACACAAGTTGCGAGCAATCGTGTAGACCCAGGTCGTGAACTTTGCGGTTTGCTGGTAGCGGGCCCGACTCCTCACGACCCGCAGGAAAACTTCTTGGAGCAGCTCCTCGGCCCGGCTTCGGTTTTGCACACTCCGGAGCAAAAAGTTGAACAGCCCGCGACGGTGACGAACGACAAGTGGCTCAAACGCCCGGGAATCTCCTTCCCGAAACGCGAGCATCAATTCTTCGTCGGTGCGCCCGTCCTCCACTGCCGGCATGAGTTTGCGCCGGGATCCGCGTGGGTGGCAAGCACCTGACACCCCGCGCTTTTTACGCAAGCAAATCCCGGGTGTCGAAGGCTCGTATCTGATCCGGAGGATGCCGGAACTGGCCAAAATAGCCCGCCCACAACAAAAACATGTATCCTCAACGATTGTCGAAACTCATCGCACCCAACGGGTCCGCGGCTTGGGCTGCTCCTGTGGACACCACATCAAGCTCCGCCCGCCATGTACCGCCGCTTCGAGGACAGCTCCGCAGCTCGGGCACGGCATACCCGCGCGCCCATAAATCCGCAGGTCGTCCTGATTGCGCCCGACCTCACCGGTGACGTTGCGAAAGTCCTTGAGGGTCGTGCCGCCGTTTTCGATCCCGACGCGAAGTACCCGAACCAGGGCCTGGGCCAACCGTGCCCACGCCTCGGGTCGCAACCGACGCGCCGCCACAAGCGGATGGATCTTCGCCTGGTAAAGCGCTTCAATCGCGTAGATATTGCCGACCCCCGCGATCGCGTGTTGGTCGAGGAGGGCGTCGCGTATCACCCGCTGGCTTTTGCCCAAGCGACCCCGCAACACCTCGCCGTCAAATCCGGGGTCGAGCGGTTCGGGCCCGAGCTTTCCCAGCGGCGCAGTGGCCATGAGGCGATCGAGCCGCTCAACTCGCACACCACCAAACCGCCTGGGATCGACAAATCGCAACTCCTTGCCGCAGTCGAAACGCACCGCGACGTGGGTGTGTTTGACCCGGGGCTCCTGCGCTTGCACAACCCCACACCGGCCACTCATGCCCAGGTGAATCAAAAACCCGAGTCGCTCGCCACCGCCAGTAAACTCCCAAATGATGTACTTCCCACGGCGGCGGACCTGTGCCGGTGTGGCCCCGATCAGTTGGCGCAGGCCCTCGCGCCGCCAGTGGGCACCCGTCCGCAACTTGAGCCGACTCCGGTAAATCGAAACGACCGGCTCGGTCAGCCCGGCCGCGGCAATCCCCCGGCGCACGGTTTCAACTTCAGGTAGTTCCGGCACTGGACTCCCTCGCAAGCTGTAACGCCTTCCGCATCTTGAGCCGACTCCGGTCAATCGAAACGACCGGCTCGGTCAGCCCCCGGCGCACGGTCTCAACTTCAGGTAGTTCCGGCACTGGACTCCCTCGCAAGCTTTAACGCCTTCCGCAACTTGACCTGACTCCGGGAAATCGAAACAACCTCGGTCAGCCCGGCCGCGGCAATCCCCCGGCGCACGGTCTCAACTTCAGGTAGTTCCGGCACTGGACTCCCTCGCAAGCTGTAACGCCGTCCGCACCTTGAGCCGGCTCCGGATGAAACGACCGGCTCGGTCAGCCCAGCCGCGGCAATCCCCCGACGCACGGTCTCAACTTCAGGTAGTTCCGGCACTGGACTCCCTCGCAAGGCTGTAACGCGCCTTCCGCATCTTGAGCCGACTCCGGTCAGTCGAAACAACCGGCTCGGTCAGCCTGACCGCGGCAATCCCCCGACGCACGGTCTCAACTTCAGGTAGTTCCGGCACTGGACTCCCTCGCAAGACTGTAACGCGCCTTCCGCATCTTGAGCCGACTCCGGTCAGTCGAAACAACCGGCTCGGTCAGCCTGACCGCGGCAATCCCCCGACGCACGGTCTCAACTTCAGGTAGTTCCGGCACTGGACTCCCTCGCCCGTTGTAACGCCGCGAACTGCTCGCACGACAAACGTTCGGGCCGAACTTTTGGGTCGATGCCGGCGAGCGCACACCAGTGCCGGACCTCGTCGGCCGAAGCCAGCGCGCCCAAACAATTGGTCAATACCTTTCGCCGCCGCTGAAACGCGGTCCGCACGAGCACGCGAAAGGCCTCGACATCACCAACCTCGCCCCGCGGCTGGGGCAACGGGTCGAAGCGGATCACGGCCGAGTCCACCTTGGGCGGCGGTAAAAAACACTGCCGCGGAGCCTCACATACCCGACTGATCACACGTTGGTGCGACAGCAAAACCGTGGCCCCGCCGTATCGCCGAGAACCTGGCTCGGCACACAGACGATCGGCCACCTCTTTTTGCACCATGACGATCCAGGGCCCTGTCTGGGTGTGAAACGCCAACAACCCAAACAGCAGCGGTCCGGTGATTTGGTAGGGAAGGTTGCCGACAATCACCGGGCGAGCGCCCCCCTCGGCGGCGGTTCCATAGTCAAAACGCACCGCATCGGCCTCGAACAACTGCAGGCGTGTCTGGTCGACAAACTCCTGGCGCAGGACCTGACAAAGGTCGCGATCGCGTTCGACAGCCCAAACCTCGGCGCCGGTCGCCAGCAATGCCCCGGTCAACGTTCCGAGCCCGGCCCCGATCTCGACAACCCGTATCCCCGGCCGGGCCGCACTGGCCTCCACGATCTCGCGCAAAACCTCAGGCGAGCGCAGGAAATTTTGCCCCCAACTGTGACGCGCACGGATCCCGTGACGGCGCAGGACAACTTCGGGCCGTTCGATCATCGGGCACCGCCAGGTTCATTTGTATCAGCAACTATACTAGAATCGCCAGGACCCACCTCGTCGAGGCTACGGCTGGTGTTGACGTCGACATGTGGCACAGACCCGTGCGCCATACGATAGGCCGCCGCCGCCCCAATCATCGCCGCGTTGTCACCGCAGTAGCGGAGCTTTGGCACACGCGTGCGTACCCCGAGCTTGGCTGCCCGCGTGGCCAAACTCGCTCGCAATCCGCGATTGGCCGAGACCCCGCCGACGACGTGGAGCAACTTGCAGCCAACACTTGTACATGCACGAAGTGCCTTGGTCACCAAAACCTCGACCACTGCCGCCTGAAAACTCGCGCATATGTCGGCCAGTGCCGCCCGCGATTGGGGTTGCCCACCGCGCTCCAAGGTCACCAAGACCGCAGTTTTCAAACCCGAAAACGAGAACTCGAGATTGTCGCGTCGCGTCATCATCGCCCGCGGAAACGCGTAGGCTTTGGGGTTCCCCTCCGCTGCCAATCGATCGATGACAGGTCCGCCCGGATAACCGAGGCCGAGCATCTTTGCGACCTTGTCGTAGGCCTCGCCGGCTGCGTCGTCGCGGGTTGCACCGAGCATCCGATAGTCGCCAAAGGCCGCGACATGGACAATTTCGGTGTGCCCACCCGACACCAGCAGGGCTACGTGCGGCTCAAACGCGGTAGGCGCTTCATCGCCATCACCTAGAAACGGCGAAAAGACATGCCCTTCCATGTGATGGATGCCGTGCAGCGGTAAACCGGTTGCCGCCGCGAGCCCGCGGGCCATCTGCACCCCCACAAGTAACGCTCCAGCAAGTCCGGGCCCGTCGGTTACGGCCAGGCCATCGAGTTGTGCAAGTGAAACATCGGCCTGCTCGAGCGCCCGCTCGACAACCGGAACAATTGCGCTCAGGTGGTGACGGCTCGCCAGCTCGGGCACCACACCACCAAATTTGGCGTGGACTTTGATCTGCGAAGCGACCTGGGATGATTGTACATACAACCCTTTGACAACGGCACAGGCCGTCTCGTCACACGAGGACTCAATCGCAAGCACGCGCGGCGCAGGAGACATCGGAAGGCAGGACTACTCCGTAAACACGCCGACTTCAAGCTTCAACTACCCAAGCAGGCTGGTATCCTCCGGCCGCCGATGCACATCACCGATGACGACCCAAGTTTGCGGACAAGTCCGGCGACACTCGCACTTGTCGGACTCTGCGTCGGCTACTTCGGCATTGAGTTGTGGTCCGTTGCCCAGCTCGCCGACGACCCCACCGCTGCGTTGCTCGAGTCCTATTGGATCCTCGACCCCAAACACTTGGTCGCGGTGGGAGCGCTTGACCTCACTCGCCTGTGGTTTGAAAACGAGTGGTGGCGACTGGCGACCACGAGCTTGATGCACGGCTCGCTGATCCACCTTGCACTCAACATGTCGGCGCTGATCTCAATCGGCCCGTGGGTCGAGCGGGTGTGGGGAAGCCGCGGACTCATCGGCGTGTTTTGTTTGTCGGCATTGGCCGGCGCATTGGCATCTGCAGCGTGGGTCGAAGCTCGCTTTGTCGTCGGTGCATCGGCCGGGATTCTCGGTCTAGCCGCCCTACTGTGGATAGGCAGGGTCTGGGGCCCAGATGACATTCGTCGCAAGCTCGAACCTATTTTGGCGAGTCGACTCGGATGGATGCTCGGCGCGATCATTCTCCTCGGCTTTTTCATTCCGGCAATCGCCCAGGCCGGGCACTTGGGAGGGTTTGTTGCGGGTGTGCTGTGCGGACTTGTCGCCTGCAATCGCCACTACCGGATCCCTGTCACACTTGGGGCAATCGCCATGGCGGCCATCATCCTCGAGGCCAGTGTCAACCCAAGCCCGCGGCCAAACTATCCGTTGTTCTGTGGGCTTCGCTGGATCGAATCCGAAGATATCGACCGCGCCCTTCCCTACTTCGAGGATGCCCTCGAACGACAGCCCGACGATCCGATTTTGCAGAATCTCGTTGCCTATCAGTTTGCACTTTTGGGCGTCGAACTGGTCCGAGCGGAGGAGCTCGTCAAGCGAGCCCTTGCCCAAGACCCCGAGTCGCCAGACTTTCTCGACACACTTGGCTGGATCTGGTGCCGCCAAGGTAAGGTCGAGGAGGGTCGTGTCGAAATCGGCAAGGCCCGGGATCTGCTCGACGAGCCCAATGAGGAAATCGAGGAGCATTGGGTAACATGCGCTGAAGTCGGCCCGCGTTAGTTTCACGTGGAACACCGCGACCGAGGGACTTAGGTCTTGTCGTAGTCGGTAAGAAGACTTTTCAACGAGCCTGGAATCGAGAAGTACTGCTACGTGAACCGAAGTCGGTCAGCGACGTTTCACGTGGAACGTCGACATAACGGCTTCACGAGCCTAGCGTAGCCCCTCGCTGTTCACATGCGTGCCCACCTGCGTTCCGCCGCGGAAGCTCGACCACGTTGTCGAACACAGCCTCGGCCCGCAGGACAAACTGCCACTCACAAGATCCGGTAGTAGCCCTGCTCGCGGCGCTCGTACTCGGTGAGGTTGTCGTCGTCGGCCTGACAAGGGACCTCTAGACCATCGAAGATTGGGGTCAACCCGGCGACTTTGGAGATGACCGGCCTTCAGTTGAACCTAACTCAAGCAAGTTTCACGTGAAACTTAGGCTCGCGGTTCTGCTTCAAGCGTATCTCGCTCGAACGCCGAGGCTGTCCACTCACCCGCCGATACCGACATCGCCGGCGCTCTCCTCATCTTCGCCGGGTTCTCAACGATCACAGTCCCACCTTGGCGAACCAGCTGCATCCCGACCTCGAGCCAGCGCTCAGGCGCAAAAACCGCTCTCGCCGTCGCCACATCAAAATCCTTGCCTGGCGATGTTCCGGACAGCACCGTCCACCGACCACCTTCGAACCTTGCCCGAGACAGCCGCGAGTTTGTTGCCGACAGCGACGCGATCGCAATCTCCAAGAAGGCTGCCCGTTTCGCCCTCGGCTCAACAAGCGTCATCTCGACCTCGGGAGCCAACGCCATGATCACAAGACCCGGAAACCCTCCGCCACTCCCAACATCAAGCCACCGCAGGCCTTCGAAGTTGTGCCGTCTGCGCGCGAGTTGTACGACCAGCTGAGCCTCGGCAATATGGCGCGTCAACGACGCCTCGCGTAGATCGCTGGTCAGGTTCATGACCCGGCCATAGCGCTGCCACAGCTGCCGCAGATTCGCGAGCCTCTGTTCGACGAGTTGTGCGCGGTCGTTCACGGGGTAGGTCACATCCCAACCTCGCTGTTTTGCTCGAACTTGCTGGCAAAAGCAAGCATCCTTCCCGCGTGTCACTCAGCCTTCTCGAGCGACGAATTGAGCAAAAAATCGCGCTCGAGCGCAATCACAACCTCGCACGTGCGCTGCCAAAAATCTCCGAGCGCCAGGGCGTGTACTACAAACTCGGTGACCAACGTGTCCTCGGGTTTTGTAGCAACGACTACTTAGGCCTTGCCGAAACCCTTCGCATTCCGAACCCCGCGGAGTGTGGCTCGACGGCATCTCGCCTGATTTGCGGCAACCTCCCCGCACATCGCGCACTTGAGCAGCGCCTCGCGCATCTCGTTGGCTACCCCGACGCCGTACTTTTTCCATCCGGATTTCAGCTCAACACAAGTGTTCCGGCATGCGTCGTCGGTGACGGCGATCGCGTGTTTAGCGACCGTCTCAACCACGCCAGCATCATCGACGGTCTACGTCTTTCCCGAAGCGAAAAAACAATTCTGCCGCACCGGGCTGCGCCCCCAGAGCCCTCGGCCTCCACTCTCTCGTGGTGGTTCTCCGAGTCGGCCTTCTCGATGGATGGTGACTACGCTCCTGCAGAAAAGATGTATAGACATCTTAATTGCGGCGGGCTCGTGTACCTCGATGAGGCCCATAGTTTTGGACTCCACAAAAACCTCACCTGGAGCGCAGACCACAACCTTCGGCCCACCCTGCTGGTGGGTACATTTGGCAAGGCACTTGGCTGCGCCGGTGCGTTTGTCGCAAGCACGAATATGATCTGTGAGTGGATCCGAACGCACTCGCGTGGAATCGTATTTAGTACCGGAACGTCGCCGCTCCTGCTCGCGGCCATTGATCAGGCGTTGTCCATCGTCACCAGTGATGAGGGCGATGAACTACGCGCGCACCTCGCAAACAACCTGGCTCGCCTATGCGAGGGCCTCGGACTCCCCCCACGAAGCTGCCCAATTGTGCCCCTCGTTGTCGGCAACAACCGCGATGCCCTCGCCATCAGCCGCGAGTTGCTCGAGCGCGGGTTTCACGTGCAAGCGATTCGCCCACCGACGGTTCCGAGAGGCGCAAGCCGTCTGCGACTCACCGTGTGTGCGACCCACAACCCGGACCAAATCGATGCACTTACATCTAGTCTCCACGAGGTTTTTGCCCGGCGAAACCTCGAGCTACGAACCACCGTGCCCAACGACGAACCGCTGCTCAGCTAGTTCCCCAGTCCTGCCGCGATCACGATCCCAGACCGGCCAACAAGTTTACCCGGCGAACCTCGAACTACGAGCCACCGTCCCCGCAAAGGCTGCTAGCTCCCACTCGCTTTTGCCGGGCTGACGAGCGCATCGAACGTCAGATTGAAACCCGCCAAAAAGCTCAACTGAATCCGATCCTCGTTGAGTTCGGTTCGCATCGTCGAGCGAACAATCCGCGGCCCGATCACGAAACCTCCCCACAGCTCGATGCCGAGGCGCTTGGTGAGGTGGGTTCGCAACCCCAAACTCATCAAACCGGCGTGGTTGCCCATCACCACCGATGCGGTCCGCTCCATCTGAAACGGGGGGCGATAGGAGTTATCGCCAAATGGCCCCAACAGGAGGTACTCGCCCCGGGCAAACAGGTACTTGTGATAGACGCCAAGCCCGATGCCGGCCCCCCCTGCCCCGCGATAGGCTCCTTCGGTCCGGGATGTATTGCCGACAAGTAAACTACGTCCATGCAAATACAACAACTTTCGCAAACGCACCCGTAGCTCTAGATTTAGGCCGGCGCCCAGAAAGTAACCGTTGTTTTCACAGTAGTAGGCCGGCCCGTTTTGCCGGCAGTCCTCTTCGCTGGCAATCGTCGGCCCGAGTACCGGACCTCCGGCAACCACCAAACGCGGATAGGGATCGAGTGGCTCGCGCGCGGTAGCCTCGGTGCCGACAAGCCAACCCGCTGCCATCGCGCCAGCAATCGCTACGCGGCGCCATCTGCGACGTGACGAGCGTTCCTTGGCCCTGCGAACCATCTATTTGATGGTGCCCCAAAACGGCTCGCGAAATCCACCACGAACCGCCGCAAGCTTCCAACGATCCTCCGCACGCACCCGTGCACATTCGAGCAACGTTGCGCCGTTCGGGTTTTTATCTAGTCGACAAAGAAGTCCGGCATGAGTTTTTCGTCGGGAACATCTGCATATACACTCAAATCCTCAACCCCGGCCCCGCGCAGTACCTCATCGTCGATAAAGAAGTTTCCGGTGGTTGCCTTGGCATCGCTGGTCAGCACGACATGCGCGGCGTCGGCCATGATCGCCGGTTTGCGACACCGCGAATAGGCCTCCTTACCCCCGAGTAGGTTCATCACCGCCGCGGTCGCGATCGCGGTGCGCGGCCACAGAGCGTTGACCGCAAGCCCCTGCCCCTTGAACTCGGCCGCCATCCCGAGCACACACAGGCTCATCCCGTACTTGGCGCTGGTGTAGGCCACATGGTTTTGAAACCATTTTGCATGCATATTCAACGGAGGCGAGATGTTGAGAATATGCGGGTTTTCGGCCTTGAGCAGGTGGGGAATGCAAACCTTCGAGCACAAAAATGTGCCGCGGGCGTTGACCTGGTGCATCAGGTCGTAGCGCTTGAGCGAAGTTTGCAGGGTTCCGGTGAGGGATATCGCGCTGGCGTTGTTGACCAGGATGTCGAGGCCACCGAATGTTTCGACCGCCTTGGCGACAGCAGCCTCGACCTGGTCGGGAAAACGGATGTCGACCACGAGTGGAAGTGCCTTGCCCCCGGCCTTCTCAATCTCCTCGGCGGCGCTGTAAATCGTGCCCGGAAGTCGCGGATGCGGCTCGGCGGTTTTTGCTGCGATCACGATGTTGGCACCATCGGCGGCAGCACGTACCGCAATCGCCTTGCCAATGCCGCGGCTCGCACCCGAGATGAAGAGTGTTTTCCCCTGAAGACTTGCCATCGGCGTGGTTGTATCAAGCCTTGGCCAATTTCTCACGTCGATTCAACAGCGCGAAAACCTGCGCGCCGGGTTGTGGCACCAACTTGTTGACCATACACCGACCCAGGACCATGCGCGAGTTCGCCAGCCACCGAGTTCTCCGCGATCACAATAATTGTTTATACAAACAGGCTAGCTACCAGGCCGTTCGTAGGCGACCTTGACGATCGTGAACTCGGCAACGCCGCGGGGACGATCGACCTCCACCTCGTCGTCTTCAAATTTTCCGAGTAATGCGCGACCAACCGGCGACCCAATGCTGATGTTTCCGGCCGTGGCATCGACCTCGTCGGGACCGACAAGCCGGTAGGTTTGGACCTTGCCGTCCTCGTCTTCGAGCGTCACCCAGCAACCAAACGTGACTTTTTGGTCGGGGTGTTTACGCGGCGCAACGACCTTGAGTGCCTCGATCCGCTTGGCCAAAAACCGCAGCCGACGGTCGATTTCTCGCAGGCGTTTTTTGCCGTAAATGTAGTCCGCGTTCTCCGAACGGTCGCCGAGTTCAGCCGCGGCTGTAACGTCGCGCGTGACCTGGGGCCGCTCGACCTTCCACAAAAAATCGACCTCATCGCGGAGTTTTTGCATCCCCTCGGGCGTGATGTAGTCGAGCTTGCCAGCCATCGGGGTAGCATCGCCCGGGTCGATACCGAGGTCAAGCCCGATTCATTCGCGAGTAGATGTACGTACAAAAAACCGGCAGCGACGAGGTTCGCCAAGCTGCCGGTGTTGGCTGCGAGCCGATGACTAAAACTCGCAGTGACGTGGCGTCCGTGGGAATGGCAGGACATCGCGGATGTTCTCCATGCCCGTCACATACATCACCAGCCGCTCAAACCCGAGGCCAAAGCCCGCGTGTGGGGCGGTGCCGAACCGCCGGGTATCGAGATACCAGGCGTATTCGTCGAGCCCAAGGCCGGCTTCGGTAATCGCCTGCTCGAGCACATCTTGCCGTTCTTCACGCTGCGAGCCACCGATCAGCTCGCCGATTTTGGGGACCAGCAAGTCCATCGCCGCGACCGTGCGACCGTCGTCATTGCGGCGCATGTAAAATGCTTTGATCTCCTTGGGGTAGTCGACCACAAAAACCGGCCGACCGACGTGCTCTTCGGTCAGGTAGCGCTCGTGCTCGGCCTGCAAGTTGGCACCAAAGTGCACCGGGTATTCAAACGACTGCTTGCTTCGTTCGAGGATTTTGACGGCCTCGGCATAGGTCATGCGGACAAAGTCAGCATCGACCACATGCTGCAGGCGCTCGATAAGCCCGCGATCGATCCGCTTGTTGAAGAACTCGAGATCGCCGCTGCTGCGCTCGAGTGCCGACTTCAGCAGGTGTTTGACAAAGGCCTCCGCGAGGTCGGCATCGTCGTCGAGATCGGACCACGCCATCTCGGGCTCGATCATCCAAAACTCGGCGACATGCCGCGCGGTGTTGGAGTTTTCGGCGCGAAACGTCGGGCCAAATGTGTAGATGTCGGACAGGCCCATGGCGAAGGTCTCGCCGTTGAGCTGACCCGAGACGGTCAAGAATGTCGGCTTGCCAAAAAAATCCTCGCTCGCCGGTGTGCTCGAACCCGCCGGTAGGGTGGTGACGCGAAACATTTCGCCGGCACCTTCGCAGTCCGAGCCGGTGATAATCGGTGTGTGCACATACACAAACTTGCGGGCGGCAAAAAACTCGTGCACCGCCTGGGCAAGCATGCTGCGAACCCGAAACACCGCACCAAAGGTGTTGCTGCGCACCCGCAGGTGGGCGATCGAACGCAGGTACTCAAACGAGTGCCGCTTTTTTTGCAGGGGAAAACTCGGGTCGGCCCGGCCGATCACCTGAACCCCGGTGGCCTTGAGCTCGACCGACTGCCCCTTGGCCGGAGACGGAATCAAATCGCCAACGACCTCGACCGAACTCCCGGTGGTCAGCTTGCGCACGTCCTCAAAATTGTCGACCTCGGGATTGACCACAACCTGCAAGTTGGCCAGGCACGAGCCGTCGTTGACCTGCAAAAAGACAACTTTTTTACTATCGCGCACGGTACGGAGCCAGCCCTTGATGCGGACTCCGGATTGCACGGGCTCGAGCGCGAGAGCGTCACTGATTCGAGTACGTGGCGTTTGCATGGAGCGGGGAGACTAGCAGGTCGGCCGGGGTTTTTGACAGTGGTCAAGCCGGGCGCACGGGCGGGTCAGGTCACAGCCCGCGGGCCATCACCGACAAAAGTACCCGGCCGCAAAACCTTGGGGCTAGATGTCGGCCGTCCGCATAAACATTGGCTGGGCCAGCAGCCACAGGCTCAAAAGGCTCATCAAAATCATCCCGACCATCATCACGATATGCGCCCGAAAAGCCGCCCTGCGGTCGCCCTTGTACACCCGCACCGCTTCGCGTTGGGCCACATAAATCCCGTAGATGTGGCCAATGATGACCAAGCCTACTTGTATATACCAAATACTTTCGGGCGACCACAAAGCCGTGAGTGGGGCCCGGGCTGTGCCAAAGAAGTCATGCCCCCAACCGAGCGGGTCGCTGACCAAGCGTCGCAACTTGGACCACTCCCAAAACACATGCACGGCGTTGTGGGCAAGGTGGTAAAATAGTGCGATCGGCAAAAGTGTATAGGCAAACTTAATGAAGAGCTTGCGGGTGGTCACATCGGGACGCCCGCTGACGGCGTGCATGATGCGGCACAGCGCCCAATACAAGATACCGGGCACGACGATACACCCAAACATCATCACGGTGAAGGTCATGGTCCCGCCGTAGGTGCCACCAAATCCGAGGACATCACTGCCGAGTACAGCTACCTGGCCATCGATCAGGGCGCCGCGCAGGGCATTTTCCCACTCCATCCACAGGGGGATCATGGCCGCCCCGTGAAACGCACTGACGATAAAGATCAGGATGGCCATGTAGGCCTCGTCGATCTTGGAACGGTGGGGGTAGAGCACATCCGCCCCGCTTGTACGTACATTAAAACTGATATTATCTTCGGGACAGCTTTTGACGCACTCGGTGCACAGCGTGCAATACTGGTTTTCGTTCATTGCCCCCATAAACTCATGGGTCGGGCAGGGGTAGCCACGTTCGCTGCCGTGAAAGCAGTCCTTGGTTTTGCAGGTGCGGCACGTGTCGTTGTCGCGGCGACGCAACTCGAGCATACCCATGAGTGCGTACTGGCCCGAGACACGGCCGACAAAGCATACGTAGCGACACATCGCCTTGCGCTCGTAGACCAGTAGCAATAGCCACGAAAGTACGACCATAAAGATCGCCAACACCGAGGTCAGCCACGGGCGATTGGCGGCATCAAACACGATTTCAAGCCAGGTCACCAGGGCAAACAGAATGATTGCCGGCCACATCCACAGTTTGAAACGCGGGTATTTACGGCCGAGCGACCTGACCTTGCGAACAGCTGTAAAACTGCGCCGCATAAACCAGTCGGGAATCGCCGTCCACGGGCACATCATGCACCACAGGTTGCCGAACACCAGCACCATGAAGATCAGCCCGATCCACCAGACATTCCAGGTGAGCACCGGGGCGAGGTTGCGACCGGGCTCCTGCGAACCGACAAGCCCGATGACGATGACGGCGACAAAACCGATGACGACGGGCAGCTGGATCGCCGGTTGAAACCACCGACTTTTGACCAGCCGGCTGATAAACGGCGAACGCATGAGGTCGCGTTTCCAGTAACGACGGACGCGGGAGCGCGGGTCTTTGCCGGGTTTTTGCCGCTCGAACAGACCAAACGAGAGCAGCAAAATCAGCACCGCCGAGGCAAAAAACACCTCGTTGGGAATCCCCGGCATGAGGTGGACATAGGCCTTGCGCTTGACAACCTTGGCATCACCAAAGGCACCAGGATCGAAAAAACCACCGGCATCGAGGGCGCCCAGATGCTCGCTTGGCAGCCCGAGCTCATCACCGGTTTCGCCGGCCGACTCGTCGAGGACGAGGGCACCGGTCTTGGTCCGCCGGCGACCGAAACGGTCGACCGATTCCCCGGTGTCGCCCGAAATTTCCTCAATCGGCGGCATCGCTGGCGCACTGTCGTTGGTCGGCAAATCCTCAATCGGTGGCATCGCTGGCACCCCAGCGTTCGGGATGTCCTCGACGACTGGCTTGGGCGGTGCCGTGTTTGTCGGGATGTCCTCGACCAACGGCTTGGGCGGTGCCGTCTTCGTCGGGATGTCCTCAACGACTGGCTTGGGCGGTGCCGTGTTTGTCGGGATATCCTCGACAACCGGCTTGGGCGGGGCAAGGCTCGCCGAGCTTAGAAGTTGCGTATGCACAAAAATGTGCTCATTGGCCACCCCGCGGGCACGCACCTTGGAACTGGCGATCCACACCAGCCCCAGCACTCCGAGGCCAATGGCAAACCGCCGGGCAAACATGCCACCTCGCAGTAAACGGAGGGGATCGTCGGCGTCGCTTTCGCTGGGCTGGCCAACGACCGGCAGTCGCAACCGGCGACGGCTCACGGCTGTGCTCCTAGGTCGCGCAACTGCAAGATGTTGGGGGCACGCATCCACGTTGTCGGATCGCCGGCGGAAAACAGCCCCGCGGTCAGGTCGACAACTTCGGTGGCCGAAACAGCACAGCTCGCCTCGAGTTGCGAGGTGTCGAGCGTCACCCACAACACCTGACCCGAGCCCTCGCTGAGTTCGGGGTTGATGGTCGGTCCGGCACCGATCCCGAGGTGGGTACCATCGGGGTGGAGCACCAAGGCGTAGGGGTCGTTGTCACCGGTAAACGCAGTCTCGAGCCCGCTGACGAGGCCACACACCGAAGGACTTGCGCCGCCGCGAATGATCGCCACGCCGGGCTGGGGCAGGCCGCTGGCGACCAGCCAATAAGGTGTACCTGCATTGGTTGGCAACAGCACCATCTCCCGTAGCGATCGCACCATTTCGAGCCCGGGGGGCAAATCGCTACCGGCGGCGCCGCTGAGGCCACAGCTCGAGTTGACGTGCCAAAGCCGGGGTTCGCCGTCGATCCGCGACTGCGAAACAATCACCCCGCCAGCGCCGTCAGGGGCCAAAAACCGGGTTGTCCAGGTTTCAGACACGGCCGCGGGAAACGTGACACTACAACCTGTTGCCTGGGCGACGACATCCGCGGGGCCGATATCGGGGTCGTTGGGCAGCGAAACCATGGCCAGGGAGTCGCTACCATCACAGGCCATCGCCACAATCGAGCCCTCGGCGTTGAGGGCCTGCATGCCCCAGGCCCCGCGGCACGAGTCGTCGAGAATATCGAGCGACAAAACTGCCGGCGGCCCGTCGATCGGGTCGAGCACCAACAACTCACTGGTCTTGACCCACTCGATGGCGGTGAGCGAGTTTTTAAATGCAGCTACAATCAGTTTGCCGCTTTCCTGCTCGACAATAAACAGCGGCTCCTCGGTGGCGAGGTCGAGCTGCTGGATGCCATTTTGAAACTCACCGCCGCTAAAGTACTCGTTGACATTGTAAAATCCGCCCGGTGCCACGTTGTTGAAGGCCGTCAGGGGATATGTGAGCATCGAGCCGCGGTCGATGTCTGGAAAGTGGCCAACTAACACATGCAGGGCACTGCTGAGCACGAGGCCGTATGGCTCATCGAGCAGGTTTCCTTCGAGTTGCTGGCCACTCGGGTCCGGCTTGAGGTCGATGCCGATGCGTCCACGCAGCCCCTGTTGACTGCCAACGTCAAACACATCGACACGATCGTCGAGGGTCTGGCTCGCCACTAAAACCCAGCAGGGAGCCTGTTCGCAGGCAAACAACCCCTCGACCTCGGGATCGCCGGTGGTCTCGGTACCGGTGTCCGAGTCGGTGCCCTGGTTCGGGTTATCGGGAAGGCAGCCTACGAGCGAAAGGCCGATAAGAGGGGCGAGTAGGGGACCGGTCCGTGTGAGCCACATCGCCCACGCAACCTATCACACTCGGTTACACGCGGATTTGCCAACTTTGTGGCGCCGGCTAGGTGCGTGGCCATTGGACAAGCGATCGACGCGTGCGAACTGCCGACGCATGGACAATGCCGAAGATGTGGTTAGCTCAACGTCGACCGAGGGCGACCTTCATCAACAGCAGGGCCTCGCGCCCGGCGTTGCTGACCAACTGCGACTCTTCGGGTTCCCCACCAACGGGCGTCAGTCCATCCTGGCCCATGGTGAAATTCGAGTCGAGTTTGCGACCCTGCAACTGGCCCAAAAACGCGTCGGAAGTGAGCTCTAGATTGCCGCGGTAGTCGTAGACTTTGATGCGGTTGATCGAGCCACCGGCCGACACACCGATCCCAACTTCGAGGGTCAAAACACTCCCGTCGAGAATTTTTGGTTTGGTCCGTGGGTCGATGAAAATCGCGACCCCGAGAAACTTCCCGGCCTTGTCCTGGGCGATGTAAAACTCCGGCTGCTTGTCCTCGGGGTAGAGCTCAAACCCGAGGGATTTTTCGAGGTAGGCAACCTCGGCGTCGGAGTACTGGTAGCGTTTGATCCGCCAACCGTTGGGGTCGGCATTGGGGAACAACTTCATCAGGTTTCTGTGAGTGATCTCCCAGCTACCCCACTTTGCCAGGTGCGCTTCGGCAACGGGCTGCGCCAAGCCGCCCGCAAACAGTAGGGTCCCACACAATAGAGCACTCAAAAACCGTCGCATCATCCGTCTGTCTCGCCCTTTGGTCTGCGCTGGCTGCTAGACGCAACAAGCGGGCTCCTGTTCACTATACCAAACGGCCGGCCCCGGGCTGGCAGGCTCAAAAATCGGCCACCGCTTGCAGGCTAAAAAAGTTGTTGTGGAGCTGGTTTTCGGTCCCGCCGTCCTCGAGCAGGATTCCGTATTCGGCCTTGAGGGTAAATCGCGGCAGCACCGGCAACCTCAGCCCGATGATGTGACCGACAAACGCCTCGTCGTACAAAAACTCGTCGGCAAAGTTGGACACCACGGCGCCCCCGGGCAGCGAGCGCGGGACGCTGCGGTTGGGGTCGGCGTAGTCAAAGCGATACTGCAAGATGAGCCCGGGCAAGCGGGTTTTCTTGCGCCGCCACAGGGGTTGGGCAATCTGTGCATAGGCACCCATCATGTGACGGTCGGCGAGCACCGGCATATCTGGATCGACCGGTGAAGCCGCGCGGTCGATGCCGTAGACAAACTCGCTGCGCAGGTAGGGAAGGGGATAGGGGCTTTGGAAAATTTCGTCGAGGTTGAGATCGAAATGGGCCCCGGCACGCCAGGTCGGCGCCTGCTCGGTATCGATAAACGATTGCCCCTGATTGCCCTGGACCACAAACGTACTGCGCGGGTGGGTCCCCCAAATGTATGAGCCGCCGAGGTTGAGCGCCGGCAGCGGGTGTAGTTGCATACGCACAAAAAACGACTTGTTGCCGTTGTTGTCGGGCGTGATGCCGAGTACCGAGCCATCGCCGCGGGGAATTTCGGCGGTCCGCAGGCGATGCTCGCAGACCTCGTCGACCTGGCCGATCGGTTGGTAGCGGTACAGCAGGTCGGTTGTTCGCGTCTGTGTACATGCATCACCGTTGATCGCCCCCACATCGATCTCGATCGGGCGGATCGGTTTGTTGGCGCGAAACACCGGGTGCCACTTGAGCATGATGCCGGCGTCGATCCACGAACCCGGGTACACACGGCCGGTGCTCATCGGCAGCGGACGGGTGACAAACCACCGAACCGGGGCATCGTGCTGTTCGTCTTCGAGACCAAACGGGACCACAAACACACCACCGGTGAGCTTGAACCCCTCGCTCAACCACCTCGGTGACTTCTTGGCCCAGGCAAACGGATTGACCTCGAGGGCGGCCGATTCCATGAGCACGACGGGCGCCGAGGCGGGTGAGACATCAGCCGAGCCCGGCAACGCCCGGGGAATCGACAAAAACTCAAATGCAACCCGCACGTAGACGACATCCGAATAAATCGGTGCACCTACATAGATATTGGCTGCGCCGCCGCCAAAGTGCGGCAGGCTGCGCAGTTGTTCAAACCTCCCGGTGTCGGGGTTGCGCATGGTTTGATCGGTCCGCTCGGTGACCGAAAAATTGACGCCGAGGTACCCACGAATCTGGATGGCGCCGCCCGAAGGCCCGGTATCGTTGAGTTTGCCCGGGTCAAAAAAGTCGCTGCCGCCACCACTGATGGGCTTGCGATCGGCATCCCCACCAAACACCACGGGACCTGTGTCGGCCGGCGGACCCTCGCGCGGCGGCAGCTCCTCGACCGGTGGCATGGTTGGCGGTCCCTTGCGCGGCGGCAGCTCCTCAACCGGGGGCATGGCTGGCGTACCTTCGCGCGGCGGCTCCTCGACCGGGGTTGTGACCTCGGCTGGCGAGCTGGGTTCACCACGCGGGGGTAGCTCCTCGACCGGAGGCATCGGCGGCGTCTCGGACGGTTGGGCACCTTGCGGCTCAGTGGCATCGGGCGATTGAACGTCGCTGCCAAAAAATCCCTCGGTTTGCCCACCCGGCTCTTCGTGATGCAGTTGCATCTGCAACAAACATGGGACACACGCGGACTGCGGCGCTTGCGTCTGTGCGGCGTGGACAGCAACTAACTGGGCGAGAAGTCCCAAACTGACGGGTGCGAGGGCCATGGCTGACGCGCCGCACTGTACCGCACGGGAGCTTGCCGGTGGGCCTGTTGTCGACCACGACTGGGCAAACGTGTGGTGGATTCGGCCCGTGGAACTCAGGTATGCTGCGGGGGTTGTGAAGCACTATTGTTTGGCAATCGTCTCGATCTTGGTACTCGCCTGCTCGGGTAACCAAAAAGCTGCTCCGGCCAAGGATTCGAGTGGTCAGGCCAAGCAAGCACCAGCGAGTACCGGCAGTTTGGTCGATCAGTACCTCGCGATTCAAACCTTGCTCGCCGATGACAAGGTCGACGACCTGCCCAAACTCGCTGCCCAAGTCATCGCCGCCGCCGAGCCGCTACAAAGTCAGCCCGGCGTCGACCAAATCACCCAGGGCGCGGGTCGGGCTGCGGCCAAGGACATCGCGACTGCGCGGGCGGGTTTTCAAAAAATGAGCATGGGGCTCATCGCCTATCTCAAGGGCAACCCGGAGCTGCAAAAGGGTTACGAAGTCGCCTTTTGCCCAATGGCGTTCAACAACAAGGGTGCCTATTGGGTGCAGGCCAAGGGTGAGCTCATCAACCCCTACCACGGCAAAATGATGCTGCACTGCGGTGACCATGTCCCGTGGGATAAGGCCCCGTAATACGGTCACGAAATAAGGCCAGGTAGTTTCGATTTGTTGTAGGCACACAAAAACCGCGGCCGGGATCCCCAGTCGCGGTTTTTGGTAGTTTGCCCCCCGGCCTAAATTTAGATGTCGAGGTTGCGCACGTTGAGCGCGTTGGTCGTGATGAACTCCCGGCGGGGCTCGACGTTGTCGCCCATCAACACCGAGAACACGTTGTCGGCCTCGAGCTCGTCGCCCACGCGGACCTTGAGCAACTCGCGGCGCTGACGATCCATGGTCGTCTCCCACAGCTGGTCGGGGTTCATCTCGCCAAGACCCTTGTAGCGCTGGATCTGAAGCCCTTTGCGGCCGATGTCGCCGATGTGTTCGACCAAATCAACAAGCCGGGTGGGGGAGGCAACGACCTCGCCCTTGTTGATGAGTTGAAACGGGGCCTTGCCGATTTGGCGTACTTCGCCGCGGATGCGGATGAGCTCGGCCAGCTCGGGTGAGCTCAACAGCTCGCTGTCGATACTCTCGTGGTGGATCACCCCGTTCTCGGTCACTTGCATTTGCAAGCTTCTCCGGGCGGAGTCGTTGGGGTCGCTTTCCACGGCAAACCCGAGTGTCGCCTGCTCGACCAGCGGCGTGGCCCTGGTCACGAGCTCTTGGCCGAGGGTTTCGGTGGCCTCGGTGCTATCAAACTGGGCGAGGACCGCGGAAACGCTTGTATCATCAACGATGTCGAGCAGCGCCTCGATCATGCCAGTGCGATGCTCCCGCGACAGCGCCTGCATGATGTGTTGGTACCGCAGACCCTTGCGCGAAATTTCTTCGAGTACCTCGCGGGTCACCTCGTGGTCGCCGACCTTGAGATCGAGGTGCTCGACCGCCTGGCGAATGACATGGGTATCGAGCGAGCCCTCATTCTTGAGGTAGACCTCCTTGCGCCCTGACTTGACTTTATAAAGCGGCGGTTGGGCGATGTAGAGGTGGCCGCGTTCGATGATCTCGGGGAAGTGCCGATAAAAGAACGTCAGCAGCAGGGTGCGGATGTGCGAACCGTCGACATCGGCATCGGTCATGATGACGATCGTGTGGTAGCGCAGCTTGTCGATGTTGTAGTTGTCCTCGCCGATACCCGTACCTAGGGCCGTGATCAGGGTGATGATTTCCTGACTGCTGAGCATCTTGTCGATGCGGGCCTTTTCGACATTGAGAATCTTGCCGCGCAGCGGAAGGATAGCTTGGGTACGCCGGTCGCGGCCCTGCTTGGCCGAGCCACCTGCAGAATCACCCTCGACGATAAATAGTTCGGCGTGCTCCGGGTTGCGCTCCTGGCAGTCGGCGAGCTTTCCGGGGAGCGAGAGCCCATCCAAAATGCCCTTGCGGGTGATGGTTTCGCGGGCCTTGCGGGCAGCTGCCCGGGCACGTGCTGCCAACAGTGCCTTTTCGATGATCAGCTTGCCGCCCTTGGGGTTTTCATCGAGGTAGCGGCCGAGCTGCTCGGTGACAACCGATGAGACCAGCGAGGTGACCTCGCCCGAGACGAGCTTGTCTTTGATCTGCGAGCTGAACTTTGGGTCAGGGTGTTTGACAGACAGCACGCCGACCAAACCCTCGCGAACATCCTCGCCAGCGAGGGTCCCCTTGTGGCTTTTGAGCAGGTTTTTGCTGCTGGCGTAGCTGTTGATCACCCGCGTCAGGGCACTGCGCAGGCCCGAGAGGTGGGTACCACCGTCGCGGTTGGCAATATTATTTGTATAGCAAAGGATGTGCTCGGAGTAGGCGTCGGTCCATTGCAGCGCGACCTGAACACCCAAAACCGCGGGCTGACCCTCGTGCTCAAAGTCGATGTCTTTTTCGAACGCGATCAGCTCGCCAATGCCGGTTTTGTTTTGCGCGAGTAACTTGACGAAGCTCAGGACACCACCCTCGCCGTCGTAGTTTTTCTCGCGGCCATCTCGAAGGTCGCGGAGAATAATTTTGACGCCGGTGTTGAGGTAGCTGAGCTCGCGAAAGCGGTTGGCGAGAATCTCAAAGTCGATGTCGGTCGACGTGAACACGAGTGGGTCGGGGTGGAAAGTCACCCGGGTACCGCGGCGGTCGGTGTTGCCGACAACTTCGAGGTTACCCATGGGCTTGCCGCGCTCAAACCGGAGGACGTGGGATTTACCACCGCGCCAAACGTCGAGCTTGAGCCAGTCACTGAGGGCGTTGACGACCGAAACACCGACGCCGTGCAAGCCACCAGAAACTTTGTAGGCTTCGTTGCCAAACTTACCGCCGGCGTGAAGGACCGTTAAAATTACTGTTGCAGCATCAACTGTTTTACCGTTGTGCTCCATCTCGCCAGTTGGGATACCGCGGCCGTTGTCCTCGATCGAGATCGACCCGTCGAGATGGATGATGACTTCGATGCGGTCGCAGTGGCCGGCGAGGGCCTCATCGATCGAGTTGTCGACAACCTCGAACACCATCTTGTGTAGGCCGCTGCCGTCGCTGGTGTCACCGATGTACATACCGGGACGTTTGCGGACGGCTTCGAGGCCCTCGAGCACGGAGATGGATTCCGCGTTGTAGTCGTCGTCGCCATTGGGGCTGGGATTTGCGATTTGGTCAGACATACCGAGCTGTTTGAAGGCCAGCGATCAGGTCTAAGGAAACCCGATTTTTGGCGCGCAATAGTAGCATGCGCAGGGGATCGCGGCCAAGCACAGATCAGCTAAAAAACGCCGGTTTGAGGGGTTTATTTGGGGTTATCGCCGATCGAAACTTTACGCACAGAACCGTCGCTTATCTCGAAGTGATGGGCAGCCCAAGTCGCCGGCAACGGGATGAAGTGCGGGGCTGTGGTGGTGACAACGCACTGATGCACCAAGCCCTGTAATGCCTCAAAAAGTTGACGTGAACGCTGCGGGTCGAGCTCGCTCGAGACATCGTCGAGCAACAAAATCGGGGCCTGCCCAGCCGGGTTTTGGCTGATTTGTAGCTCGGCGAGTTTGAGGCTCAACATCAGGGCGCGTGACTGACCCTGGGAGGCAAATGTCCCGGCAATTTGGTCATCGAGCAGGACTTCGAGGTCGTCGCGATGGGGTCCGGTCGTGGTTCGACCGCGGCGAAAGTCCTCGCTGCGACGCTCGCGTAGGGTCTTGCGCAGGGCCGCCTCGCGTTGGTCCGCACCGACGCTGCCGAGCCCCGATTTGTAGCGGACCTCGGCCGCCGTCTTTCCCCCGGAAATCTGCCGATAGGTCGTTTGAAACCCGTTGCGTATCGCCGAAATAAAGTCGACCCGACGGGTCCAGATCCGGGCCCCGACCTCGGCGAGGCCCTGCTCGTAGGTGTCGAGCAACTGCTCACGGTTCGCGGGCGTTCGCCCACCAAAATCATCGCGCAACACGTGGTTACGCGAACGCACGAGTTTTTCGTAGGCTTGGATATCGCTGATGTGGATCCGCTCGCGGGCAAACAGGGCGCGGTCGATGAACTTTCGCCGATCACCGGGGGAGCCACGCAGGATCGTCAGGTCTTCCGGTGTAAATACAATTGTTCGTAGGCGGCCATAAAAATCGACCGCTGAACGCACGGTTTTACCATCGGCCTGGGCGAGCCTGCGGGTCGACCGTTCGCCGCGATTTATTTGCACATGCAGCTTGCTGTCGAGGCCGAGCTGAAGGTCGCGCCCGGTTACGGTTACCGCGGCCTGACGAGCACCCCGCAGCACCAGCGGCCCGAGTTCGGAACAGCGAAAGGACCGCAGGGTACTGGTAAAATAAAGGGCTTCGAGAATATTGGTTTTACCGGCACCGTTGTGCCCAAACAGAACTGTAAGCCCTGGTCCAAAGGTCAGCTGAACTTCGCGGAGGTTCCGGAAATTTCGCAGTTCGAGCTGGGAAAGCCTCACCGAATGAGCCTGACTGCCCGGGAAACGACCGGGCACCCGTGGATGTTAAACAGCACTTGTTGCGTATGCAAACGTTACGCTCAGATCCGCATCGGCATGACAACACCGAGGTAGTCGAGACCGTCGACCGGGCGGATGACACAGGGGTCGAGCTCGCCTTGGAACTGCAGGTGAACCTGCGCCGAGTCGATGGCTTCGAGCACCTCAATCAAATAGCGAGCATTAAACCCCGCCGTGAGACCCTTGCCTTGGAAGTCGACTTCGACCTCCTGGTGGGCAACCCCTAGGTCCGGATTGTCCGCGGTGAGCTTGAGGTTGTTTTCCTCGAGCTGAACACGGACAGTCGCGGTTTTCTCGGGGGCCATCACGGCGGCGGTTTTGAGCGCGTTGATCAGCTCCTCGCGCAGGGCAGTGGCCTGGCGTTGGTGCTCCTTGGGAATGACCTGCTGATAGGGCGGAAAGGTCACGTTGTTGAGCTTGACCGAGAGCGTGAGCCGATCGGCGCGAATAAACAGGTGGTCTGACCCCACCGCGAGCTCGACATCGCCTTCGACCCGGTCGAGCACGCGTTTGATCTCGATCATCCCCTTGCGTGGAATGATGATCCCGCGTTCCAACTTCGGACCTGCAAACGGCACCGTGAGCTTGGTTAGCCGGTGGCCGTCGGTCGAGACCATGGTCGCGTAGGTGCCGTCAGACTCAAACAAGACGCCGTTGAGATTGACCCGTGCCTCATCGGTCGAGACGCTGAATTGTGTCTTTTGGATAAGGTCGACAAGCTGGTGGCTGGGAATCTTGGTGAAGGTGTGCCCCTCGGTTTTCGGCAGCTCCGGAAAATCGAGCTCTGCCATGCCCATGAGCTTGAACTCGCTGCGTCCGACCGCGAGCCTGGCCCAGTGATTGTCGAGCCCTTGCATGGTGATCGCTCGGTTCGAAAGCGTGCGCACAATCCCGTAGAGGTGATGGACTCCGAGCGATAGTGAGCCAGCTTTCTTGACTTCGGCCGGGATGGTCTCGGTCAGCGAAATCATCATGTCGGTCGAGCTGCAGATCACCTGCCCGGATGCATCCGCACGGATCAGGACGTTGGCGAGCACGGGCATGGTGCCGCGTTTGTCGGCAACTGTTTGAGCAAGTGCGAGGGCCGAGGAGAATTTGGGTTGTTCGATCTCGAATTCCATGGGCGACCTAGGGCGCGCGCACTGTACCTGAACCGGCTGCAAAGCGCACCCGGGCAAATGGCCGGGCGTTGAGGTGAAGTTGTTAATCATTAAATTTTTAAATCTCGTCTTCTTGATCGGTCCTGTGAAAATGTGCCCAAGTGTCCCAATTGTTTGATATCAATCTTGTTTCTTGGTGGAGCGCAATTGACCCACCCCGGGGATAAATCCGGGCTTGCGCACATTGGCGCATAGCACGCGCGTTTTTGGGGACTTGAGGGTTGTTTTTGCCCGTTCGTGCACAGGTCTTTTCCCCGATCTGTGGATAGCCTCGCCCACCGAAATTTGTGAGTCCATCCGCGCCACATGTGTTTGACAGGTGGTTACACCGCTGTTATCGATCCGGGCCGACTGCCGGTCGTTTGGGCGCATCGTGCGTCAAAAACCTCGGCTGGATGTACAGGAGCTCCCATGACCAAGCGTACCTATCAACCGCATAATTTGAGCCGGTCCCGTACCCACGGTTTCCGCGCACGGATGTCGACTCGCAACGGTCGCAAAGTTCTCAAGGCGCGTCGTCGCCGTGGGCGCAAGCGGCTGAGCGTCAGCGTCGGCGGTAAGTGAAACCCGAAGGCTTCCCGCGTTACTGTCGGATCCGGCGCCGTCCCGAGTTTCTCCGTGTCCAAGGACGCGGTACCCGAGTCCATACCCGACACTTTTTGGTGTTTGCGACCCGTCGGCGGTCGCAAGCTAATTCGGGAGATGGCACACGTGGCGACGAACTTGCACCGACACGGATCGGGGTCACAGTCACACGAAAGGTCGGCAATGCCGTCCGCCGCAACCGCATCAAACGTCTTGTCCGAGAAGCATTTCGCCGCCGTCGCAGCGACTTTCCACCGGGTTGGGACATGGTTTGGATCGCCAAGCGGGGTGCGACAGAAGTCGTTTTTTCAGACGTACTATCGGGTATGCACGTTGTGAGCCGAAAGCTCGGAGACCGCCGGCGATGAAACACTTGGCGATCGCATGTATCCGCCTTTACCAGGTGTTGATTTCGCCGTTGCTCGGTCCGAGTTGCCGGTTTTACCCCAGTTGTTCGCGTTACGCGATGCAGTGCTACCAGGTGCACGGATTTTGGCGAGGCAGCCGGCTGACGATTGGCCGGCTTTGTCGTTGCCACCCGTGGAACCCCGGCGGAGTTGACCATCCGCCGCCAAAGCTCGGGCCAGGTCCCAAGCACGATTGTTCGCAGCACCAGCCCGGATAGCTGTCCGCTGCTTGGATTGCATATGCATAAAACACAGGAATACCGGCCCCGAGCTTTCGCCTACCAGATGGGTGCCTCGGGTGTGGTTCCCCATTTTGTTGCTGATGCAAGTTCCGCAACTCGCCGGTCCATCACCAGGGGCCGGCACACCGCCAATTTGGAGGTCATCTAACCGTGGATGTCCAGCGCCGTACGCTTCTAGCGATCATTTTGTGTGTCCTGATTTGGGCCGTTTTCGACATGATTACGCCCAAACCTCAAAAGGCTCCCCAGGATTCTGACGACATCGAAGTCACCGACCGCGGAGACGACGACGAGGCAGATGATGGTGACGACTCACCGTCCGGTGCCGACGAACGCGAAGACCGGACCGACGCAGGCGAGCCGGCCGGGCCCGAGGCCCAAAGCCGCGTGCTGAAAAACGACATCCTCGCGCTCGAGGTGACAAACGCCAGCGGGATGCTGCGCTCGGCCTCGATGCTGAGCAAGCAGTTTTTGGATGAGGCCGGCAACGGCCTCGATATCTACGGTCTCGATGGGGTCTCGACCCTCGAGCTGACGTTTGGCGAACGCAGTGACTTTCGCGTGTCCCGGCGCGCCAACTGGGAAGTTATCGACAGCGATAAGCCCAATCGTTTCAAGCTGAGCTACGTGTCCGACGATGTTGAGATCATCCGCGACCTCGAACTCGGCGACGGTTATGAGGGTCGCCTACGGGTCAAGGTTATCAACCGTTCGGGGAAACCCCAGGTCCATCAACTCGGCATCATCAATCGTCTGGCCGAGCCCCAAGAAAAAAGCCAATACGACATTCACCGCGGGTTGTGTGCAACCGGTGACGACGTCGAAGAGGTCGAGCTTGACGATGTCGAAGAGGGTCCCCAACGCACCCGCGGTGGGATCCAATGGATGGGCGTCGACAGCAAGTACTTCCTCGCGGCAATCGTCCCCGAAAAGGCCATGCGGGTTTGCGAGATCGAGTCGAGCGACGACGCTTCGATGTTGATCGGCTCATTGCGCGGCAAGGATGTCGAACTCGAGCCGGGCGAGTCGCGGGTCTACGAATTTGGCCTCTACTTTGGTGTCAAAGAACTTTCGTACCTCGAGAACTATCAGACGGTTCCGGGCGTCGGCCTCGAGCGGGCGATCGACTGGGGCTGGTTTGGCAGCCTGAGCTCCGGGCTGGGCAAGCAAATGCTCCGACTGCTCCGGTGGTTCTATAGCCTCACCGGTATCTGGGGTGTGGCGATTCTCATGCTCACCGTGGTGGTGAAGTTGGTCATGCTCCCGCTGACGCTCAAGCAGATGCGGTCGATGCGGCGGATGAAAGAAATCCAGCCGCAGATGCAGGAGATCAAAGAGAAGTACGCAGACGACCGGATGCGCCAGGGGCAGGAGATGCAGGCGTTGTTCGCCCGCGAGGGTGTGAGCCCACTCGCCGGCTGCTTGCCGTTGCTCCTGCAAATGCCGATCTGGTTCGCCCTGTACGCGATGCTGGCAACCGCGGTCGAGCTCTACCGGGTGCCGTTTTTGTGGCTTCCCGACCTCACCAAGCAGGATCCCTACTACATCTTGCCGCTGGCAATGGGCGCCCTGATGTTCCTGCAAACCAGGTTGCAGCCGTCGGTCGGCGACAATCAGCAGGCCAAGATGATGATGTGGATGATGCCGGTCATGTTCACATTCATGATGCTGTTCTTGCCGTCCGGCCTCGGCGTCTATATCTTCGCCAACGTACTGCTGTCGCTGATCCAAAGCGCCATCCAGTTGCGGCCCAACAAAAAAGCGGCCGCCGCAGCGGCAAAGTAAAAGCGAGTTCGATTCATGTCAGAACAAAACACGTCATCCGCAGATCCTGAGGATCGCTTCGCCCGGGCCGTTCCCGTCGTCCGCTCTTTCCTCGAATCGGTGTTGGGGCTGCTGGGCGTCGAGGTCGAAGTCGACATTGATATCGAAACCGATGGGTTGCACTGCGACCTCAACACGAGCCCGCAAAATGGTGGGCTGCTGATCGGCCGTCACGGCGCGACACTCGATGCGTTGCAATACCTCACCCTGCGGGTTTTGCAGGCCGAGGGCTTTGAGCGCATGCGGATTACCCTGGATGTCGGTGGCTACCGAACCCGCCGCGAGAAAACCCTGCGCGAGCTGGCCCGCGGAATCGCCTCGAAGGTTCGCAACTCAGGTCGCCCCTATCACTGCGATCCGATGAGTGCGATGGAGCGACGCGTGATCCACCTGGCACTCGGTGAAATGGGTCTCAAGACCGAGTCCGAGGGTGAGGGCCGCCATCGCCACGTGGTCGTCTTTCCCAAGCGCGCCGAGGCGTGAACCACAACCCCACGATCGTGGGCATCGCAACCGGGACACCCGATGGGGGCGTCTCGGTTGTCCGTATAAGTGGCCCCCAAGCGGGCCCAATCGCGGTCGAACTGCTGGGAAAACTACCCAAGCCTAGGCGACTGACGTTCGCCCGCTTGGCGCTCAAATCCCGCGCACCCGAAGAGGCCCTCGTGGCCTGGATGCCAGGTCCAGCCTCGTTTACCGGCGAGGATGTGGTCGAACTACATGTACATGCAGGTTTAGCCAACACCCGCGAGGTCACCGAGGCAATCCTCGCCCACGGAGCCGTGGCTGCCGGGCCAGGCGAGTTCAGCCGACAGGCGTTCGCCAACGGCAAGCTCAGCCTCGACCAAGCAGAAGGGATCGCTGCACTGATCGGTGCCCAAACCCAGGCGGCGCTCCACCAGGCGCGACGACTCGTGGCCGGCGAACTCGGACGTGCCGTCGATGAACTGCGAACCAATGTCTGGCAACTGCTGTGCGAGGTCGAGGCAAATCTCGATTTTCCCGAGGATGTCGATACCAACGACCAGCAGCGATGGCACGCCGAGCTCACCGAGTTTGAAACCACTCTCAAAGCCTGGGGCCGACGCTTTGAGCAGGGAAGGCGAGCCCGAGAATGTGCGAGGTTTGTCCTCGCCGGACCACCAAACGCCGGAAAAAGTGCCCTGTTCAATCGCCTGATCGGGCGCGGTCGATCGATCGTATCGAACACCCCAGGAACCACCCGCGATTATGTCGAAGCGACGCTGGAACTCGGCCCGCACCGGGCAACCCTCGTCGATACCGCAGGCGTCCGCAGCCACGGAGCCGATGCGATCGAAGTCGAGGGGATCGACCGAAGTCACGAGCAAATGTCCGGCGCCGATTTGGTGATTTGGGTGGAGTCGGCAACCGAGGCCGATGGGGCCCAGCCGAGCCTCAAGGGAGTGGAGGTCCTACGTGTCGAAAACAAGCGTGACCTCGGACAAACCCGAGACCGTTGGATAGGTGTAAGTGCATCGACCGGACACGGCTGCGATCGCTTGCTAGCGAAACTCGAGGGGTGGTTTGCCAGCGATGGCATCGACCCATGGATCGGGTTAGCGAGGCACCGCGACCGGGCCCACGATGCGCTCGAAGCCGTGGTTGAGGCTAAGCAACTGCTGCAGGACAACGCGGGCCTGGAGCTGGTCGCCTTTTCGATCGATGTGGTGAGGCGCCGACTCGATGAGATTACCGGGCGCAGTGATGTGGGGCCCGTGGGCACCGAGGTGCTCCATGCGATATTTGGTCAGTTTTGTATAGGCAAGTAGTGAGCTTCGTCGTACGCGCGGGCTATTTTGGCTCAGGAGCGGGCCTGAGACGTTTGCAGTAGGTTGACTACAGCGGCACGTCTCAGGCCTCGCTCCTGAGCCAAAATATCACCGCGAATCGTTGGGGCAGGGGGACGGGGTTTTGAGCAGAAGTTGGGGTAGGGGACGGGGTTCTGAGCAAAGTGTGAGCGCGAATCGTTGGGGCCGGAGAGGTTGCAGTAGGTTGGCTACAGCGGCACTCCTGAGCCGAAATATCACCGCGAATCGTTGGGGGTAGGGGGACGGGGTTTTGAGCAAAGTGTGAGCGCGAATCGTTTGGGCAGGGGGGGTTTTGAGCAAAAGTGTGAGCGCGAATCGTTGGGGCCCGAGACGTTTGCAGTAGGTTGACTACAGCGGCACGTCTGAGCGCGAATCGCTGGGGTAGGGGGACGGGGTTCTGAGCAGAAGTGTGAGCGCGAATCGTTGGGACGAGGGCCGGAGACGTGTGTTGACTAGCGGCCTGCTCACCGCGAATCGTTGGGACGAGGGCCCGAGACGTTTGAACGTTTGCGGCAGTCCGAATCGTTGGGGGCGAGGATATTTGCGGGGCCCTCGTTGCGATGGCCTGCACCAAACATTACTGCCGGCCTTATTTGTAAGTGCATGTTTCGCCATCTGACTCTTGCTTGTCAGGCAGACGCGGACACATCTGGATTGGCGTCTAACCACTAAAAAACCCGGCCTCTGGGGTCGGGTTTTGGTGGGTGTTGTGTGGTGTCTCAGCCGAGCTGGTGTGCGCAGTAGAGTTGCTCACCGAGTTTGTTGATGAGTTCCAGCTGGGTTTCGAGCCAGTCGGTGTGTTCCTCTTCCGAAACCAAGATGCCCTCTAGAAGCTCGCGGGTGCCGTTGTCTCCGGCTTCGCGGCACAGGGCGACGGCCTTGTTGAGGCGGTCGATGGCCTCGTATTCGAGTTGTAGGTCGAGCTCGAATTGCTCTTTGACGGTCTCGCCGACATTGACCTTGTTGTATCGCTGAAGGTTGGGGACGCCGTCGAAAAACAGGATCCGGTCGATCAGCTGATCGGCGTGCTTCATCTCGTCGATCGACTCGGCGCGGACCTTGGCAGCGAGCTTGCCGAAGCCCCAGTTGGCGCACATCTTCGCGTGGATAAAGTACTGGTTGATCGCGGTTAGCTCGGCGGTGAGGATTTCGTTGAGCGTCTCGATAATGTTGGCTTTGCTCTTCATCTCAGCGGCAAGCTACCACTTTCCTTGAATCTTGCTAGGGGCTTGCCATATGCGGCTCCTGCAAGATTTTGCGACTGAAAGCGGCAGTCAACTCCAATGTCGACCGGTGCATGAAGTTGAGAATGACTTTCAATTGAAGTTGCAATGAAAATCGTTGAGGATGCAACAATCTCGCCGGTTCGAAACGAAAAACCGGGCGAAGTGCCCGGCTTGTTTCACTTGGAGCGCGACTGGTTAATCGCTTGTGATGGTCTGCTGACCGTCGCGGCGGATCGGCCCCGAGGTCTCGAGCAACTGGCGGATTTGGTTGACGCAGGCACCACAACCGGTCCCGGCTTGGCAGCGCGTCTGGATTTGCGGGAGCGTGCAGGCACCGCGACGTGCCTCGTCGACGATGGTTTGGGATGAAACGCCTTTACACAGACAAACGATCATCGGTATGTCCTCCGCGCGTTTTGATGTGATTGATAATCACTTTCAAAACTCATGATCGTTGTAAACGAGGATCCGTCTGCTGACAAGATAATGAAAACGAAAATCAAAAACCGCCCCTTGTGAGAAGAGGCGGCGGTAACAGCGGCGGATTTCGTGCTATGCGTGTTTTGCGCGATAGGCTGAGCGCATCGTTAAGAGCCCCACCCAAAGCGCGAGTATCGCATTGGCCGCGAGCCACAGCTGGTCGACAACGGGGCCTCCAGGGAGCTCGGTAAGTAACGTCGGCAATACAATCGCCCCGTGGAGGAGCACAGCGGCGTAGCCCAGCGCGAGTCCGGCAAGTGGTGCCCGCAGGGATTTGACCCCGAGGAGGCTCAAAATCGCCAGTACCGGAAGCGCGGCGGACATCACCAGAGGCGAGCCGAATCCGAGACCTGTGGCGGAGGCGAGCCCGTAGGCGAGGGGGGCGAAGCCAAGGCCCATCCCGACAGCGGCGCCACCAGCCGCGGCGGCGTCGAGCTTGAATTTGCGGCGGCGGCTAAGACCCGAGGCGGAGCCGACGAGCAGGCCCGACAACCCGAGGCCCAAAAGCGCCAAGATCCCCCCGCGTTCGGGTGTGTAGTCGGATTTCGCAGCGCTGACAGCGGCGGCAGCGTCGATGATGCCGGCCCCGTAGTCCTGGTCCCACTCGACGTTGTTGGGGTGGACGGCGGTCTGTTTGAGGATGCGCTCGACCTCGTCGGGGTTGTTGACCCCGGCCGAGACCACCAGCGCGGCCACGCCGGCGGCGTGGGGCGAGGCCATCGAAGTTCCTTGTAGCCACATGTATTCGTGGTAGCGCGGGTCTTGCAGTTTGATGGTGTCCTGCAACACGCCATCGGGGTGGCCATCGCCATTTTTGTCGGCCCGGGTATCACCACCAGGTGCCGAGATATCGAGATGTTTGCCCCAATTGGAGTACCAGGTGCGTTCGCCGGCAAAGTCGGTTGCGGCGACGGCGACGGCACCTTCGTGGGCAGCGGGGTAGCCGATCCGCCCCTTCTTTTCGTTGCCCGCGGCACAGACAACTGTGACGCCATTATTGTGTGCATAGGCAACAGCCTTGGCGAGCACCCGCGAGGGCAGTGGGCCGCCGAGGCTCATGTTGATCACGTCGGCCCCGTTGTCGGCCGCGTAGCGAATGGCATTGGCGATCGCGCCAACCGAGCCACGCCCGTCGCCAGACAGCACCTTGAGCGGCATAATGGTCGACTCAAACGCGACCCCGGCCACACCGATTTCGTTGTTGGTCGATTGCGAGATGGTGCCGGCCACATGGGTGCCGTGGAGGTGGTCGTCGAGCCCGTCGGGCAGGGCGTTGCTCAAAAACGTTTTGCCGTGGGTAAATGAGGTGCCGGCGAGGTCGGGCACTTGGCGCGCGCCGCCGGGGCCGTCTTTCCATGCAACCCCGGTGTCGATGACCGCGACGATGGTGTCTTCGCCGCGGACTTGGGTCCACGCCTCCGGCGCGTGGATCTGCTCCATATGCCATTGCAGCGGGAACATCTCGTCATTGGGCTCAAATCGCGTCGACCGCTCCGGTCCGTTGTCGAGCCCGGCGGGCTGGGCATCGGTGCCGATCAACTCGTAGACCATCTCCGGCTCGGTGCCCTCGACGAGTGGGTGGTCGGCGAGCTGCTCGGCGAGTGCCTGGAGCTGGCCCGGGGTCCCGGCCACCCGGTAAAGATGCTCGCCTTCGCTATAAAAACCTGCCGGCTCGGCCCCGAGGTCACGTGCGAGCTTTGCGATCTCGACTTCAGATCCGCCTTCGCCCGCCTCCGGTTCGACCAGGTCGATCAACAGTGCACCGGTGCGCTGCTGTCCCGATGTCTGGGCAAACACCGTCGCGGCATCGGTTGTGAGGTCGTTGGCCGAGACGCCGGTGTCTTCGCTTGCGTGGCGCGCCCACAGGATGGTGGAGAGGACCAGCAGGCCGGTCGAGGCGAGCGCGAGGCGGCGATGGGAGGGACGGGTCGAAGATGGTGATTTCATGATGTGGCTTTGACTGCGATCGGAAGTCCGGGCCTGAGTATAGAGGAGGTCTGGATGGGTGCACGTTGCGCGCTGACAAATGCCCTACCGCCCGGCGAATCCCGCGATTCCCGTCGACCCAAACTTTGGTGGGTCGCGTGCAAAGACTCTGATATGCTCGCCGACCTTGCGTCCGTAGCTCAGCTGGATAGAGCACCGGACTTCGAATCCGGGGGCCGCAGGTTCAAGTCCTGCCGGGCGCATACATCGGGCTTGGCGGCCAAAATCGCCGGGCCCGATGTTTTTGCGCGACCTCGCGCAGCTAATCATGTGTATGCATTGATTTTTCGTGAGAAACGGCCGTGGCGTTTGCCGGCGGGCTGTGGCATCACCCGGCGATGGTCGGGTCGCGGTTGCGCATCCAGGAGCGATTTGTCTCCCTGCAGGGCGAGGGCATGCTCGTCGGCGTGCCCTCGGCGTTCATTCGGGTCGCCGGGTGCAATCTGCGGTGCCAGTGGTGCGACTCCCCGCAAACGTCATGGGCCCCGGTTGGCGAGATGACGGCGGTCGACGAACTTGTCGCCTGGTGCGCTCGCGGCCCGCGTCACGTCGTCCTGACCGGTGGCGAACCGCTGCTGTTCCCCGCCATGGGGCAGCTCAGTTGCGCGTTACGAGCAAACGGCCACCATGTCACGTTTGAGACCGCCGGGACCGTGTGGCTCGAGGGGGCCGCCGCCGATCTCATGTCGCTCAGTCCCAAACTCGCCCACAGCACACCGCATGCGCGCGATCCCGAGGCTGCCGTCAAGCACGAGACGCGGCGCTTGCAGCCCGAAATCCTGCGGCGGTTGATGGCCAACTACCCCTGGCAACTCAAGTTTGTTGTGCGTACAAGCGCACTCGAGCTGGCCGCCGATCTGCGTGAAATCGAGTCGCTTCTAGGCGAACTCAAGGTCTGCCCACAGGACCGTGGACGGGTGTTGTTGATGCCCGAGGGGACCAGGCCTGAGCTGTTGTCAGGCGCCTACGAAAGCTTGGTTCAGACCTGCATCGAGCGTGGATTTCGCCTGGGCGAACGCCTGCATATTGCGATTTTTGGCCACCGGCCGGGGACCTGAACGCCGACCAAGTGTATAGGCATGATTTCTAATCTTATGTGTATCAGCATCTAGATTGGCTGATGTCACCCGCGCCCGGTTGGCGGTTTGCGCGGCTAGGGCATGTCGCAAATACGGTTGGCCGGGCCAACTGCGGGCAAAAATTGCCCCGATGTGAGGCAAAACCCGTGCCACCGCTAGACGCACCGCGGATTTGAGGGTATGGCTGCCCCCGGCCCGTGCAGCCGATACTGCGATTTTTGCGGCGCTACGCCGTTCCCAACCTTCCCCAGTACGCGCTGGGGCTGGTGATGTTGTTCGTCACCAACTACGCAATCGTTCGCATCCCGACGCTGGTTGGCAACGCGCTCACGTTGCTCGAAGGTGGTGGCGCCCAGGCGGCGCAGGCCGGTCGCGATATTGCCTTTGAATTGATGCTGTGGGCGGTGACTGTCGTCGTCGCCCGGACACTGTCGCGGGTGCTGTTTTTCAACCCGGGGCGCACGGTCGAGTTCCGCCTAGGTGTCGACCTGTTTCGCAAGCTGTTGTCGCTGCAAAGCCCGTTTTACCTACGGCGCAAGGTCGGAGAGCTGGTCAGCATTGCCACCAACGACACCTCCTCGGTCCGCTTGCTGATCGGGTTTGCCGGGCTGCAGGTGTGTAACGTTGCGGTGGCGATTCCCTTGCATATTCACCAGATGTGGGTGACCGACTCGGTGCTGACCATGTGGGTGTTGGCCCCGGTCTCGCTCGGCGCTGTGTATATGCACCGGACAGTCCGGCTGTTTTACGGGATGATCCGCCAGTCGCTCGAGCTTCTGGCCAAGCTGTCCGACCGCATCCTCGAAAGCTACGCCGGCATTGGCACGTCGCGGGCACACGGCAGCGAGGAGGCGATGGTGCGGCGGTTCGCCGAGCGCAACCAAGCCTATCTCAACCTCCAGCTTCGAATTGCCAAGATCCGCGCGTTCTCGATGCCTGCGCTGTCGTTTTCCGGGCTTGTCGGTGCCAGTTTGGTGCTGTGGGTCGGCGGCGATCGGGTGATCGGCGGGCAAATGGAAATCGGTGAGCTGGCGACCTTCACCTCGCTGCTGATCAGCTTGGTGGGCCTGCTGATGGCACTGGCCTGGGTGCTGGCTGCGATCTCCCGGGGAATTGTCGCGTTGGGGCGGATCGATGCGGTTGTGCAAACCGATGATCAACTGCCGGCGGTCGAAGCCGAGTTGCAGATACAAGGACCGCCCGCGCTGACCCTGCAAGACCTCCACTTCACCTACCCGGGGGCCGACGAGCCGGCACTTTCGGATATTTCGCTGAACCTGGGAAGCGGCCAAACACTCGGGATTTTTGGCCGGACTGGCTCGGGTAAAACCACGCTCGTCAACCTGTTGGCCCGGGTCTATACGGCCCCCGCCGGCACGGTCATGCTCGATGGCCAGGACATCACCAAAGTACCGCTACACACCTATCGCGCACATCTGGCCGTGGTGCCCCAGGACCCGTTTTTGTTTTCGACGACCCTGCGCGACAACATTCGTCTCAAGGGCGAAAAGACCGGCCATGCACGTACAAGCGATGCCCGTGAAGGTTCGCTCGATGCCCCACAAGATGTACCTACACAAAAAATTGTCGACCCCATGCTCGACCGCGTGTTGGCCGATGCCTGCCTTGTGGAGGACATCCAAAATCTCGCCGAAGGGCTCGACACCGTGGTCGGAGAACGCGGAGTCATGCTTTCGGGGGGTCAGCGGCAACGCACCGCGTTGGCACGCGCTCTCTACCAGGCACCGCCGCTGCTGTTGCTCGACGACATTTTGAGCGCGGTCGACCAGGGCACCGAGGCGCGCCTCGTCGCGGCAATCCGCGGGCTTTCAGACCACGGCGACGACACGCCCCCGCCGACGACCGTGATCGTTTCGCACCGCACAAGCGTGCTCGAGCATGCCGACGAAATCCTGGTACTCGACCGCGGTCGGGTGATCGAGCGGGGCACCCACGCCGAATTGATCGCCCGGGACGGGCACTACGCCGAGGCTCATGTCCACCAACGCACGGAGGACAGCGGTGGCTAGCAAACAAAGCTTTCGCGAACGCACCGTGGCGCCACTGATGCGGTTTTGGCCGTATGTCGCCCCGCACAAACGCTGGTTGATCCTCGGCCTGCTGATGATTCCGGTGGTCGCGGCAATGTCGACCCTGCGGCCGTTGCTGGTCAAGGAAGCCGTCGATGTCGATATCCCCAATGCCGACATTCTGGCCCTGCGTGTCACCGCGATGTTGTTTATGGCCGCGGTGGTGTCGCAGTTTCTGGCCCAGGCCACCCAGATCTATGCATTGCAACGCGCCGGTCATACAGTGATCAGCGATGTTCGCCAGGCGATTTACCGCCATGTGTTGCGCCTGCCGGCAAGCTTTTACGACCAAAACCCGGTGGGTTCGTTGCTGTCGCGCTCGACGAGCGATGTCGAAGCCCTCAGCGAGACCCTGTCTTTTGGTGTATTTACAATTTTAACCGACATCGTCGTAATTTTAACGACCCTCGGCGCGATGTTCTGGCTCGATGTTCGGCTCACGCTGATCTCACTTGCGGTCGCCCCGGTGTTGGCGATCATCGTCCGGTTTTTCTCCGGAAAGTTGCGTGGCTTGCAGCTAGAGGTACGCAAGGCCCAAAGTGTGCAAAGTGGCTACCTCGCCGAGCAGCTCGCGGGCGTCACGGTGGTCCAGTTGTTTCGCCGCGAGGAGGCAGCGGCCAAGGAGTTTGAACGCCTCGGCACCCGCTATTTGCGGGCGACCAAGTCGGCCAACATTTACGATGCCCTGCTCTACTCATTGATGGACGGGATCAGTGCGATGTGCATCGCCCTGCTGATCTACTTTGGGGCGCCCGGGGTCAGTGAGACCCACGGCCCGATCACCCTGGGGTTGCTGTTTGCGTTCATCGACTATCTGCAACGGGTGTTTGTTCCGATCCGCGAGTTCTCCGGCAAGTTGGCAACAATCCAGCGGGCACTGGCCTCACTCGAGCGGATTTACGGCCTGCTCGATGAGACATCTGAAGAGCGCAGCGAGCCTGAGACTGCGGACCCACTCGTGAACTGGCGCGGGGGTATGTGCGTACGCAACCTGCGTTTCGGCTACCGCGAGGAGGGCCCCGAGATACTCAAGGGGCTCAACTTTGATATCGCTCCCGGCGAGGTGGTGGCGGTGGTCGGTCGCACCGGATCGGGTAAGTCGAGCCTGGGGCGGGTACTCACCCGGACCTACCAGGGGTACAGCGGATCGATTGCGCTCGAGTTGCCCGAGGGCGCGTGCGAACTCTCAACTGTCCTTCCAGACACCCTTCGCCAACATATCTTGATGGTCCAGCAGGACGTGTTTTTGTTCGCCGACAACGTCCGGTTTAACGTCAGTTTGGGCGAGGAGGGGATCGTCGACGACCCCGCCAGAATCGACCGGGCGCTCGAGGCTGTGCAGGCAGCCGACTTTGTCGCTGAGCGCGGTGGTCACGAGATGTGGATCGAGGAACGGGGTCGCAACCTTTCGGCTGGCGAGGCGCAGTTGATCGCGTTTGCCCGGGTCGCCGCCCGTGAACCGACGTTGCTGATCCTCGATGAGGCGACCGCTAGCGTCGACAGCATGACCGAGCATCGCGTTCAGCGGGCCATCGAAACCCTGCTGGAGGGGCGCAGCGTGTTGGTCATTGCCCACCGTCTGAGCACGATTCGCCGGGCCGACAAAATCCTCGTCCTCGACGGTGGGGAGCTGGCCGAGCAGGGTTCACACGAGCAGCTCATGGCCCAAAATGGCCTCTACGCCGAGCTCTATCGCCAGGGCTTTGCCGAGCAGGGTGACGAGACCGAAACCGCCTAACCTCCGGCTCGCGGGTTCTTTTGGCCGTGAGACCGGCCCTGAGAAGCTCGCAGTAGGCGACTACAGCTTCGCTTCTCAGGGCTCGGTTCACGGCCAAAAGCCCTCCGCGAACGGAGCTCTAAAAAGCTCGCAGCAGGCGACTTCTCAGGGCTCGGTTCACGGCCAAAAGCCCTCCGCGAACGGAGCTCTAGGAAGCTCGCAGTAGGCGACTTCTCAGGGTTCGGTTCACGGCCAAAAGCCCTCCGCGAACGGAGCTCTAAGAAGCTCGCAGTAGGCGACTACAGCTTCGCTTCTCAGGGCTCGACTCACGGGTAAAAGCTCTCCGCGAACGGAGCTCTAAGAAGCTCGCAGTAGGCGACTTCTCAGGGCTCGGTTCACGGGTAAAAGCTGTCTGCGAACGGAGCCCTGAGAACTCGCAGTAGGCGACCGGACTTCGCATCTCAGGGTTCATGGCCAAACCTCGGTGCGTGGCGGTTTGTTGGGGGTTGGGTAGCGCGGGTTTCGTTGCAAAAGCAACGTTGTCCGGATTTAGTTGTATCGCAGCTTTCTGGACCAGGGCCGTTTGGATAGTTCGTCGCCCAACGAACAAAGCCCACGGACTCGTGGGCTGTTCGTGATCTGCCTGAGCAGACAGCTAGCGCTGCTCAATCACCGCACTGTGGGTTGCCTGACCGCGCTTGACCTCAACTTCGACTCGATGCTGATCGCGGCCGAGTGCACGGGCAACGTCCTCGACCCGGGCGATTGGTTGGCCGTTGATCGACTGCAACACATCGCCCACGCGTAGGCCTAGGCGCGAGCCGATCGTGCCGGGATGGATGCGTTTGATCTCGAGCCCGTTTTGCACGGGAGCAACTTCGACACCGAGCCGTGGCTTGCCCCCGTCATACAGCCCCCGTCCGTTGCCCGGGGACTGCGACCCGTTGCCGAGCTGCGCGAGTTTTTCATCGCTGGGAAGGCTGCCCAGGGTGACCTGTAACTTTTTGGACTTGCCCTTGCGGTCAACCGTGAGTGTGACCTTTTGGCCAGGTTGTTTCTCCGCGATCCGCCCCCGTAGGTCGGCAAAGCTCTCGACCGACTGGCCATCGATCGCGGTGATCCGATCGCCGGTTTGTACGCCGCCCTTGCTCGCCGGTGTTCCGCCGTGAACCTGGCCGACAACCGCACCCAAAACCGGTGCCTTGCCGATTGCGGGTTCGATGTCTCGCCCCGAAATACCAAGCCACCCGCGGGTGACCTTGCCGTTTTTCTTGAGTTGCGGGAGCACGTGTTTGACCTGATCGATCGGCACGGCAAACCCGATGCCCCGACCGATGGCATGGATCGCGGTGTTGATGCCGACAACTTCGCCGCGCAGGTTAAACAGTGGGCCGCCGCTATTGCCCTGGGAGATCGCCGCGTCGGTTTGCAAAAAGTCGATGTAACTGTTGCGGTAGAGCCCCAAACTCCCGCGACCCTTTGCAGATACAATTCCAGTGGTGGCGGATTGCTCGAGTCCCATGGGTGACCCCAAGGCCAGGACCCAGTCGCCGACCGAGAGGTTGTCACTTTGCCCGAGCGGTACCGTCGGGAGGTTTTTGGCGCCTTCGAGTTGCAGCAGCGCAACATCGGTGTGCGGGTCGGAGCCGAGGACTTTCGCCGTAAACCGGCGACCGTCGGAGAGCTTGACCTCGAGTGCATCGCTGCCGTCGACCACGTGGTGATTGGTGACAACAAGGCCGTCGCTGGCGATGATAAAACCAGACCCTTGGCCGCGCGCAAACGGTTGGTTGCCGCCCTGCCCCGGTGTATTGAACTCAAAAAACGGCATCTGTTGAACTTGCCGCTGGGGCAGCTTGACCGTCGAGCGCACGCTGACCACTGCCGGGCTGATTTGCTTGACGAGGGGGGCGAGGCTTTTACGCGGGTCGAGGTCTGGCGTGGTCGTGCCACCTTCGCGCCAGATCTGCTCGCCACGTGCCTCAGCCTGGCCGGCACAGCCGAGCATGGCAGCTGCGGCTCCGCCGGTGATTGTCGCCATAAAACCCAATAACGCCACCGGAGATTGTAGTCGGCGACGCCGCACAGAAGGACTTCTCTCGCGCATCATGCCGGGGCAAACCACAGTCTGATTCGGACTATTCCACCGGCCGCTTGTGGGCAAAATTGCACGGCTTTTGGCGGACCGCAGTCGCTCGAGATTGGCCGGCCCCAGGGCCTGCAAACTAGATGCCTAGTCACCGACCTTTGGGCACCTGGTTTCGCAGTTTAGTTGTAGGTGCAATCCGAACCCGGTGCAGCAGGGCCAAGCTCGCACCGATCGTCAGCCCGAGCATCGGCACCAATGAGTAGTGTTTGTAGGAGGCGCAGGTGACGAGGTACAGCAGCATGCTGACCGCAGCACCGATCGTCGCCGCCCGCAACGGCGCCGGTAAGTCCTTGGTCATGCGGGCAAACATCCACAGCGGAATGCACAACAGGCCCGAGCCGAGCAGGCCGAATTTCCACAGGTGGTAGGCCAACATGTTGTGGACAAAACTGACGACCTGGCCATCGACCACAAACTCGGCACCTAGGCCCACACCGACCACGGGATGGGCGACAAACGCTTCGAGGCAATGTTGGACCTCCCGCAGGCGCCCCGAGACCGTTTCGAGTGAGCCAAACCGCAGGTAAGCCTCGCCAAACTCGAGGGCGGTCGAAGCAAACAGCAGGCCGCCGACAACGAGGAAAAACGCGACGGATAGACCCCGTGCGGGGCGGCGTAAATACAGGGCGACGAGCAACCCGATCAACAGCGAGAGCATCATGCCGCGGCTGACCGTCGCGACAACGGAGATCGCAAGTAGCCCCAGCAAACCGGCGGTGACAAAGCGGTGGCGATGCAGGAATTGTCCAAACCACGGGCTGGGGTCAGATTTAGTTGCTTCCACATGTTTTGCCCGGTCGCGATACTCGGTCGTCAGCCGGTAAAACAGGGCGACACAGAAGATCCCAACCAGCGGATCGCCGGTGATGATCTTGAGATAGTTGTAGGTCGAACGAACGCTGCGTAGGTCGAACGACGGCATCGCCACAAGCGACCCGATGGCGTCTCCTAGGGCCGTCGCGAGTACGGCGAGCAGCACCCAGGCCGGACGTTTTGCCCCCCGGCCGGCGCACAGGGCCAGGGCGAACATCAGGTACGAAAGGCTGTCCTCGAGCATCTGGATTGGGCGGTTGTCGTAAATCGAGCCGACCACCGCGGCCAAAATGAGCGCCACAGCCCACGGGCTCAGGACCGCCAGCAGGGCTCTCGCGGCCCGCGTGCGCAGCAACCCCCCCAAACCGGCCACCGTGATCAGCAGCAAAAACAGGGTGATCGGGGGCGTGAGCCCCTCGGGAAAGGCAGGGAGCCAAAGCGACATCAATATCGCCACGGCTGCGCACAGCGTCGTCACCATGTCGTTTGGGTTATCGCATCACAGCGATTGCCTGGCCAACTTGCGACGACCTCCTGCGGCACGATCGTGACCATTGGCTGTGGTCGGTTGCCGTCACGCGGGTGGCGGTTGTTCCGAACTGGGGCGCAATGTGTTCGAGGTGACAGTTTGTGACGGGTATGTCCACATTGGCGCGCAGTTTTTCACGGGTCGCAATATCGGGGTGGATCTCCCATGCCGGATCACCGATGATCTGCCACGCAAGCGATGTCGACTGCAGGACAATCCGAAACACTCGTCGAGGTTTGGCGCCGGATCATCATCGGCGACCACAAGAGCTGGGTTGTGATGGAGCACGGGACGTGTGTCATCTTGGTCGATGCCGAAGGCGACCTCGCTGAGCATGCGTGCGCGATCATGCGACAATATGGTCCGGTGGATGTTGGTTCGGCGGCGGCGGACTTTTCGGTGATACCCCTTGCCGACCATCCGGGTTGGGTGGTGACCGGTCATCATCCCGATATTCTCAACTTCGTGTCGCCCGAGATTTTTGCGGCGTCGGAGCCGTCGCACGATGTTGTGGGAATGTATGGTCGCACGATGCGAGATGCCGATGGGCGTGCGCCGAAGGTTTTACACGTCGAGGATCGCCGAGTATGACAACGGGAGATTTGCCAGCTCAGGGTCTTTAAAACTCTGACGCAAATGTAAGCCCAGATACAACATGATCGGCGTGTCGTCGACGGGCCTGCAGTTGTCAGAAATGCAGTGTCATGTGGCTAACGCGGGTTTTTTGCAAAATCGCTTGCACAAGATCGAGCGATTGCATAGCTTGCTGACTCCGGTGTACCCGCACCGATTTTCCCGGCGTACTTGCGATGCATCGTCACTGGTTGGACTGGCAACGGCCGATGGTTCCCGCGGCCGCGACATGGCTGATCGAACAGCATGTCCAAAGCGGTGGGCAGGCACCCTCGGGTGCCGGTGGGCGCTGTGATCTTCGCGGCGTGCGCGTCGTCGTCCCGGGGTCACGCGCCGGGCGGTTGCTGCTCAAGGCGTTGGTCGATCATTGCATCGCCACACGTGTGCGGCTGGTGCCACCGCAAATCCTCACCCCGGGTTCGATGGTCGACTCGCTGCTGCCGCCCACCGCGGATACCGCGTCGCCGCTCGAGTGTTCGCTGGCGTGGATGCATGTGTTGCGCGAGGCCAATCCCCGGGCGATTTCCCCGGTGTTGCCGCGCCCGCCCGAGTACTACGACTGGCCCGCATGGCACGAGATCGCCGTCACGTTGCGAGATGTCAGCGACGATTTGGCCAGCGAGCTACTCACTTTCGGCGACGTAGCAAAGTGCGCCATCCGGCTTCACATGGACCGCGAGGCGACGCGTTGGGAAGTGCTGCAGGAACTTTATCAGCGCTACCTCGAGCGGCTCGCTGCCTGCCAGCGGGTCGAGCCACACGCGCGGTGTCAGGCCGCCCTCGAAGAGCTCGAGCCCGACGACGGAGAATCGTTGGTGCTGGTCGGCGTGGTCGAACTCGGTCGCCTGCAGCGAAAAGTTGTAAGTGCATTTGGCGACCGGTGCACGGCGTTGATCCACGGGTGCGCCGAAGTCGAGGAAGGGTTTGACGACCATGGCTGTGTCGTCCCCGAGTTTTGGCGGGCCCGGCGGATAAACGTACCCGACAACGAGATCGTGATCGGCGACCGTGCCTCCGACCAAGCTCAGGCTGTCATGGAAATCCTCGCCGGGTTTGCCGGCAAGTTTCGCCCCGAAGAAGTCTCCGTCGGCCTCGGCGACGAGTCGCTCGCCTCGGTGCTGACGCGAGCCGGCGAGTGGGAAGACCTCGTGTTCCACGACCCGCGCGGTCGCTCGGTCTTCAAAAGTCGCCCCTATCGCCTGCTCGCCGCCGGCAGCGATTGGCTACGTGAGCCGCGGTTTCACAACTTCGCCTCGCTGGTGCGCCAGCCCGATGTCGAGAAGTGGGTTCGGATCACCGTGGCCCGCGAGGAGAAGGCCAAAAAGGCCAAGGAATCCGGCGAGCAGACAGACGGCGAAGAAGTTGTCGAGACACCTTCGCCGGCGGTAGCCGAAAACGAAGTTGAGGCCAGGCCCAACACAGCAGAAGATGGTGATACGCCCCACGAGGGGTTGCCACCCGCGGGTCCGAGCCAGGGCGATGTCAAGGCGCCGCGGGAGTGGCTGACGCTGCTCGACCGCTATTACGCCGAGCACCTCGACGACCTCCAAGACGGGCGCTGGCTCGGGGCCGGGAGCGTGCGTCACCGCCTGTCGCAGCTGCTACGAGCTGTCCAAAACCTGTTTGAGCCCCTGTTGCCGGGCTCGCGCGCGGGTCGGGGTGAGCAGCAACGCGATCGGCGGCCGTTGCTCGAATGGTTTGAGCCGATTCTAGATGTCTTGCGCAACGCGTTTGGCGAGATTGCGACAGCGACCAACAACCTCTCCGACGCCCGCGCAGCCGCAGCCTGTCTCGAAGTATCCCGCGCGCTAGGTACGTTTTCTGGGGCGGCCCCCGAACTCCAACCAGAAGTTGACTGTACAACAGCTCTGCGGATGGTGCTGACCTATGCCGGTGGTCTGCGAACCCCTGACGAGCCGCGCAATGGTCAGGTCGAAATGCTCGGGTGGCTAGAGCTCCACCTCGACACCGCCCCGGCCCTGATTGTGGTCGGGGTCAACGACGGTGCGATTCCCCAGGCGGTCACAGCCGATCCATTCCTGCCCGACTTGCTGCGCAGTGCCCTCGGTGTGTTGTGCAACCGTAGGCGTTACGCCCGCGATGCCTATTTGCTCGAAGCCATTCGAGCTTCGCGCCAGCACTGCACATTCATCGCCGGGCGGACAACCGCCGACGGCGAGCCACTCACCCCGAGTCGCCTGCTGCTCGCCGGCGATCGCGAGACCCTCCCGCGCCGGGTTTTACGCCTGTGCGACGCGAGCAAGTCGCGGCGATGGCCGCTGCCACGGGGGGCACCGCCGTCTGGCAGCAAATCCGGATTTGCAATCCCCGTCCCCGACGGCGAAGTACCGGACATTTCGGTCATGGCCGTTACCGAGTTCAGCTGGTACCTGCGCTGCCCCTACCGCTACTGGCTCAAGTACATCAAGCGCCTCAAACCGATCGACGACAGTGCGGTCGAGCTCGACGCCATGCAGTTCGGCATTTTGGGTCACGAGGTCCTGCAGATTTTTGGCCAAGACGAGCAAATCGCCGACGGAACTGACGCCAAGGTTATCGCCAACTTTCTCGACGAAACCCTCGACAGCGTTGCCCGCGACCGCTTTGGCAGTAATCCGCTGCCAGCTATTCGCATTCAACTCGCGCGGATGCGTGCCCGGCTGCACGCCTTTGCCCGGCTGCAATCCCGCCGTCGCCGCGATGGCTGGAAGATCGAATATTGCGAGTACACCTTTCCCGAGGAGACGTTTCTCGAAGTCCCCGGCCAGGACAAGATGCGCATTCGCGGAACGATCGATCGGCTCGACCGCAACATTCGTGACGGCACATGGATGATCATCGACTACAAAACCGGCGAGTCGGGCCGCGACCCCGAACGCACACACCGCAAGCGGGTGCCGGGTACTGGCGACCGTGTGTGGAGTGACCTCCAGCTGCCGCTCTACCAACACCTCGCCGTTCAACACGGGATTTCCGGACGGGTTCAGCTCGCCTATATCAACCTGCCCAAAAAGCCAGAAAATGTAGGGCTCGCGGTCGCCAAATGGGGTCCGGCCGAGCTCGGAGAGGCCGTCGAGACCGCACAGGGCATCGTGCGTAACGTGCGGGCCGGTAAGTTTGAAATGGCCGAGGATTTTCCCGGGCACTTTCAAGACGACTTTGCCAACATTTGCCAAACCGGGGTTTTTGGTGGTGGAGAAGATGGCGGTTTGGAGGCCGAGGCGTGAAGCATACCCAGCATGTTGATGTACACGGAAGGTCTTGCCGGCGGGCCACATCGCAGGGAGAGGTCGCATGAGTTTGGCTAAAAAACAGGGCCCGACCCCGCTCAAGCACGTCAGTATCCTTGCGTCCGCAGGTTCGGGAAAGACGTTTCAGCTGACCAACCGTTACCTGCAGATTTTGGCGATGGGTGCCGCGCCCGGGTCTATACTTGCAAGTACATTTACCCGACTCGCCGCCGGCGAAATCCGCGACCGCATCCTCCACCGGCTCGCACAAAGTGCCAACGACCAAAAGCGGCGCAAGGAGCTCGGCAAACATATCGACGCACCCGGGTTGCCGCGCAAACGCGTGCTCGAGCTGTTGGAGTTGTTGGCACACAACCTCCACCACCTACAAATCCGCACCCTCGACAGTTTCTTTGGGGCGATTGTCCGGTGCTTTACCTACGAGCTTGGGTTGCCGGCCGACGCCCGGATTGTCGACGCCGACGAGGCGTTCTCGCTGCGGCGCGAGGCGATCCGGATGATGCTCGACGAGGGCGAAGAAGAGGCGATTATCGAATTGCTGACGTCGCTGACGGAGGGCTCGGAGCGAGCCGTTACCGACACCATCGACGCGACCGTGAGCGCACTGTACGAGCTCTACCGCGAGGCCGATCCCCACGCGTGGCGGGCGATCGAACCAGCCAAGGTGCTGACCGACGACGAACTCGACCGGGCGATCACCGTGCTCGAGGGGTCGGCACCCACCGGTCCCAAACGGACCATCACTGCCCATACAAAAGATGTCGGCATCGCTAGGGCCTGCCGCTCGCACAGCTCCGACGATTGGATGGCGTTTGTCGGCAAGGGACTGGCCAAACCGATCGCCACCGGGACTAACCTCTATTACAAAAAGCCGATCGAGCAACACGTCATCGACGCCTATCGGCCATTGATTGCACATGCACAGGGTGTGTTGCGCCAACGCGTGATCAACCAGACGGCGGCAACCCAGGCCCTGCTCGAGTTATTTGATCGCTGCTATGAACGGGTCAAACAACAAAACAAGGCGATCACGTTTGCCGATCTCACCGTCGCCCTAGCCCGGGCCGACATGCGGGGGCAACTCGACGAAATCTGTTTTCGTATCGACTCGCGACTCCACCACATCCTGCTCGACGAGATGCAGGACACCAATATCCAACAGTGGACGGCCCTGCACCCAATCGTCGACGAGACCATTAGTTACTCGCCGACCGAGCGTTCGTTTTTTTGTGTCGGCGACGTCAAGCAGTCGATCTATGGCTGGCGCGATGCCTGCCCCGAAGTGCTGAGCAAGATCCCCGAGAACCTGTCGAGGCTCGGCGGTACGGTGATCGAACGCCAGAGTCTGTCGACATCGTGGCGGTCGGCACCCGCGGTGATCAATGTCATCAACCAGGTGTTCACCGGCCTCGAGCAAAACGCAGCCATGGCCAAGTACTTGCCGGCGGCCCGCAAGTGGGACCAAGAGTTCGACGAGCACTCGACAGTTCGTACCGACTTGGCCGGGTTTGTCGAGCTGCGAACCATCGAGCGGGGCGAAGATTCGACGAAGCGCAAAACAATGCGCTTACAAGAAGCCGCGCGCCTAGTCGCCGAGCTTTACCAACGGCTGCGAAAGACCGAGCAGCCGCCGACGATCGGGGTGTTGTTGCGAACCAACGCGGCCGTCAGCCAGGTGCTGTTTGAGCTCGGGCCCACGCGCCTCAAGATTCCGGCAACCGGCCGTGGCGGTGGTCCGCTCAGCGACTCACCCGCCGTCAACGCGATCTTAGACCTGCTCAAGCTCGCCGATCACCCCGATCACTCGATCGCCGCGTTCAATGTCCAAACCTCACCGCTAGGCCCTGTTGTCGGTCTCGCCCCCGAAGATGACGACCCACCGCCCGAAGATGGTCGGGGGCTGTCGTTGGCGATGGTTGGGCGCCGGCGCAAGGTCGCGTCGCAGGTGCGCCGGCGGATCGCCGACGACGGGTTGGCACGGACGATCCAGCAGTGGGTCCGGGCCATCGCCCCACATACGGATGAGCGGCAGTACCGGCGCTGCATGCAGCTTATCGACCTCGCCGATGTATGGGACCAGCGCGGCACCCTGCGGCTCGACGGTTTTATTCGCATGGTCACCACCCGGCCGGTTGCCGACCCGGCCTCCTCGCCGGTGCAGGTGATGACGATTCACCAGTCCAAGGGCTTGGAGTTCGACATTGTGATCCTGCCCGAGCTCGAGGGCAAAGTCGCCGAGATGCGCTCGCTCAAAGTCGTCTACGAACGCGACGGCGATGCAGGTCCGATCGCAAGAATCGCCCGCTATGTCTCTCAGGACATCTGGTCGACGTTCGACGATCTCAAGCCGATGTTCGAGCAACACATCGGGCGCCTCGCCTACGAGAGCCTGTGTTTGTTGTATGTCGCGATGACGCGGGCACGGCAGGGGTTGTTTATGCTGATCGACCCCCCGAGTGTCCGCGGCAGCGGGGTGCCCGGGACGTTGTCGTCGCTGCTTTGTCAGGCGCTCGCCGACGGCGATGTCGGCCCCGATGAAATCGTCTACTCAGCCGGTGATGCGAGGTGGATGAAGCCACTGCGGATGGTGTTGGATGAGCCCGAACCAACGCTGCCGGCCACCGAAATCGGGCTCAAGTTGCCGATCGCGTTTGCCCCGACCCAAGGCCCGTTGCTGCGTCAGGCCGATCCGTTGGTGGCGATCGCCGGCCAGCGAGTGGGCGACGTGTTGGGTCTCGACGACGGCCAGTCGGGTGCGTGGAGTGGGGCAATACGTGCGCTGCTCGCTGAGGTCGATTGGCTCGAGACAACCCTGCCAGACCTCAAGGCGTTGTCGGCCACCTGGGTTGACGCAGTCCAGGCGGCAGTGCCCCAGCGCGACGGACAATGGGCGGCAGCCCGGGTAGACGAGTTTTTAACCCTGCTACAACAACCCGAAGCGGCGGTTTGCCTAGGCTTGCGCGGACGCGATCTCGAGGCCGTTCACGTCGAACATGAAGTGCCGTTTGCCCGGCTCGTCGACGGGGCCATGCAAACAGGTTACGTGCCGCGGGTAGAACTCTTTGCCGACAAAGCCCGGGTGATAGGTTTCCCCGGGGATACGCTCGAAGACCGCGAGGCGGCCGAGGAACGTACCAAACGCTACGGCACACAAATTTTAACGTGGCGAAAAGCCATCGCCGAGCAATGGGGGCTCGAGCTCAAGGCAGTCTCGGCAGCTCTTTATTACGTGCGTGGCGGGTTTGCGGTCGAGGTCCAAACCAAAGGCAAGAAGTCAAAGTAGGCCCGACCTCAACTGAAACTGGCTCGTTGAGAAAGAGGGTTACCGTCCATGAAGTTGCGTCTCACACCAGCACTGCGAGTCGCCGCGCGAGATAAACAGCGACAGTCGTCTCGCGACAGGAAACCTCGTTTGCCCATCGGCTGCGACCCTCGGGGCCTATTGCGATCATCGGTGTCGGCCGCGGTTGTGACCTGCTCGAAGCGGTTCGGGTTGGGCATGGGGCGGTCGTTGGCATGGAGCTCAACGCAGTGTGTTCGGTTGCTCCGAGGCGGGCCTTTGAAGACGGAGGCGGGATGAAACGCAAAATGTTACGGGGTGAGTTGGTGCTCTCGACCTGGGAAGACCTCACGCTGACAACCCACCGAGTATGGCAGCTGACGCGAAAAAGTGGCGGAACTGTCGAGCTCACCACCTTCTCGCTTGAAGATGTTTCATGGGTCAGGTTTGGTCGTAGTCACCTGCCAACGCTTCTGTGGCTAGCCGCAGCCGCGGCGCTCGGTGGTGTCGCGGTCTTAGATCACGATCAAATCATCACCTATGGCTTGTTTGCGGGGAGTCTCCTCCTCATGGTTTTATATGCAACAACTCGGCGGTTAGTTGTGGTCGTCGCAGCTAACGGGCGGGAGGTTGCTGCGCAAAGCGATGGCGACACGGCCCACGTTGAGGGGGCCATGCAATTTATTGATGAACTCGAACGCCGCAAAATGGTGGTGCGGGTCGCCAAAGAAACGGCAAGCGTCAGCTCCTCGGGCTGGCGCGCGGTTGAGGGCCGGTAGGGTCAACGCCTGCAACGTGCGTTGTTCGGAACACCCGGGCGGGCGCCGCAGCAGTCGGAAAACGAAACTCTTTTTCTTCGCACGCCGGAACCGCTAAACGGGTCGTCGACCGAGAGCAGTGCAATCGGAGCGGACGATGAGCCGTGGCAGTGCTCGTGGCGATGAGTCGTCGCAGTGCTCGTGGCGATGAGCCCTCGCAGTGCTCTGCGGTGTGTTTTGACTAAAACCGGCGGTGACTGTTTTTGTGGACCTCGGCCGGTCGTCAATCTCGGTTGCGTTTTTTTCGAGACTTCTTCCAGATGGCGATGGTCGCCTTTTGTACACCCTTGCGGAGCCGTCGCTGGATGTTTTTCCAGGTCAGTTGCTCGCGCATCTTGCCCGTGCCTAGGTAGTTGCCAAACCACAGACCTGCCGCCATGGCGATGAGGACAAGGAGGATGAGGAGTGCGAGGTAGAGGTTGTCCATCGTCGACCGTTTCGTCCGGGCTATCGCGCTGGCTCAGTTTACGGTTCCGCTCACGACCCGCAACATTGCCCGCACCCAGCGAGGATAGAACGCTTGGGCCTCCCGTCCGACATCAATGGGTTCGGCCGCTGCGGCTTTTGCCTCGGGTGGGAGTGTTGGGCAGGTACAGCCCCAGTTCTTGGGCAGGTTTGGACATACCAGCGTGGCGATGAGCTTGTGGCCCTCGGCGTTGGGATGGATATGGTCGAAGCTGCGTAGCTCCTTGCGCAGGTACCAGCGTGGGATCTCGGTGGCGAGTTTGGCATCGCGCTCGAGCGCTTCTTGTTTGGCTGCTTCGTCGAGGTTGCGGTACTGCCGTTGCCAGTCCTTGTCTTTTTGCAGTTGTTTTTTCATCTCGTCGAGGTCCCGTAGCGGCGCGGTGTGGTGGCGCAGCGCCGAGCGGTAGAGGTTGACGGAGATGTCTGGAAGTTCATGTGGTTGCCAGGGTGCTTCGGCCCCGCCATCGCGGTTGCGGGCGTGTGAACCGAGGGCGACCGCCGGGCTTTGCTTGCCGATCGCGTAGTCGACCACGGCCCGGGTATAGCGCTGGTACTTGAGGGCACTGGCGGGGGTTTTAAAGCGCTTATCGAGGTCGTCTCCCCAGGGGGTGAGGCTCAGCAGCAGGACTTTCCAATCGCGTTTGTGGGCCCGCTGGATCAGGTCGTGGATGTGGTGGTTGGTTTGCTCGGGCATGGCGACGCTGTTGAGCCCGCCCTGGAACATCAGCCAGGCCTCTTCGTTTTCGCCTTTGACCCGGGCCGCGGGGTGTTGCAACACGTGGGTCGTAAACCGTTTTTTGAGTGCATATGCACCATACCCGGTCTTGCTCAAATTTTTGACCTCGACGTTGGCACACATACCTTCGATCTGCTCGCTGTAGGGGCCCCGTTGCCAGGCGCCAACCGAGCCGGCAAGGGCCACGACTTTGATCGGCCGATCGGACTTTCGCCACCGCCAAGCCGGTGGTGGATCTTCCTCGGGGGTGGGGGCCGCAGCTTCGGTTGTCGGTTCCTGGGCGAAGGCGGCGGGCGCCGGTACGACGGACATCGCCGCGCCACAGGCGAGTGAGAGCAACAGGCAGCTTTGCAGCGAACTTCGAGACTTGGCGGGAGCGTTCACGGTCACAGCGCCGGTACGGTAGCAGCCCAACACCCACCTCGGCCACTGTGCAGGGAGAGTGTTTGCGCCCCTGTTGTGTGAGCCAGCAAGCGCGGCGGCCCCGGTGCCAGCAAGACGCGGCGAAAGGAGCTCGGGTCACGACTGCGAAGGCTCGGGTGACAGACGAACGCGTAGAACGAGTGATTATGCAACAATAATCCACTCTGGCGTCGCCGCCGAGCTTCAAGTTGGATAATATTGTGTGTGCAACAAAACTCTAGTCGTTGACCACCGTGAAACTCGTCGACGCGAGCTCGACGTTGTCATCCGAGATAATCCGAACCCGCCAACGCCCGGCATATTCGTGGCGCAGCGCGAGGTAGGCCCGCGAGCGATAGGCGTGTTGGGCCGGGATCTGGACGCCACGACGGCGTTTAACCATTTCCCCAGATTCCTTCTCCCACAGCACGGTGACCTGTTCGGGCTCGCGGTTGTGGACAACCCGAAAGCACACGTTGACCTGGGCACTGTCGGTGGCGAAATTGTCGGCTTGGCCCTCGCAACCCCGGCGTCCGTACTTGCTACCGAGCCACACCCGGTCGATGTGGATTCCAGTTTTGCCGATGCCGCCTATTGGTGGCCCGTCGTGGACCGAAACCGGAAGCTTGCGAAATGCCCGGGCATTGTCGGGGGGCGTGCCCGCAGGGACGTCGCGTGGATCGATACGAGTCGCGGTCGCGGGCGGCTCGGGCTCCGGCAAAACGTCGACCACCGGTGGTGTCACTTTGGGCGATGGACCAGGTGCCGGCGGGTCGGCGACTGATCGTTCGGTGTGCGGGGGCGTAGGTGTGTCTTTGTCCGGAGCCGGTGCCGGGCTCGGGACAAGCCGGGCTTGAGCAACTCGAGCCCGGCCCGGGTCGTCGCAGGCGCAGACAAACACGAGCCCAAACAGCCCGTAGTGCAGGCACGTCCTGCGGTGTCTGTCGCCCCCCATGGAGGTCAAGCTTTTCTAAAGCCTAGGGGGTTGTCCACGGGTGATCTCGCACGTCCCGCGATTCGGCTGGCGTCGCGGGTCCCAAATCATTGTTCCTAGTCAGTTTGGGACAGGCCGACAAAACCCCGCCAGAAGGTTGCCATGTGCGACAAAACCCCGATACCTTCGCACCCGTGACCCGCTCATTTTTGTCGTCTGTGATTGCTGCAACCCTCCTGGTCGCTTGCGGCGGGGATAAACCCGCGAACAAGGAAGACCCGGCGAAAAAGTCGGAGACGGCCAAGGCCGACGACAAAAAAGCTGACGACAAAAAGGCCGAGAAGCCGGCCGAGAAACCGGCCGAGAAACACTTCGACATCTCCCACGACAAGTCCGGTGTGCTCGCACGCTCAGCCGCAGTGCTCGAGACCGAAGAGGGGATCGACCTGGAAGCGCTACACGAACTGTCGCACCACGCCGAAAAAATGCCCAAGGTCGAGGATGTCTGTCGCCACATGGCCAAGGTGCGTGGGGCGAGCGACGACATTACCAAGTGCGTCAAGGAGACCGAGCACCACATCGTCGTCTTGGGTCCCGATCTCTACGCCGAGGTCGCCGAGTGCTTTTTGGAGGCGAAGACCCCAGCAGAACTCGATGTCTGCGAAGCCGCCGAAAAAGAGATCGAGGTGTTTCTCCACGAGAAGCCTCACGGAGACAACCTCGGCAAAGAGGTTTGCGACAAACTGTTCGACCACTTCGAGAAACTGGCAATGGAAGATGCCGGCGAGGAGGCCGAGCATGTCAAAGAAGTGCTCGAAGAAGTCCGCGCCGACATCGTCGTCGCCTGCATGGAGCAGGGCCTCAAAAGTGAGGTCGAGTGTGCGATGGCGGCGAAGGCGATGGGTGATATCAAGAAGTGTTCCTCCCTGCTTTAAGCTGGGAGCGTAAGCGCGGGCTATTTTGGCCAAGCTGCGGCCCTGAAAGACTCGCAGTAGGTTAACTACAGCTTCGTCTTTCAGGACTCGCACCCTGGCCAAAATATCACCGCGATTTGAAGGGTAGAGCAGCGCGCGGGCTATTTTGGCTGGGCTGTGGCCCGAAAGCGACTCGTAGTAGGCCCGCTACAACTTCGCCGGGTACAGAGCGGAGAAGCGCGCGGGTCTTTTTGGCTGTGAGACCGGACCTGGCCGGCTAGCAGTAGGCCCACTACAGCGTCGCCGGCCAGGGCTCGGTTCATAGCCAAAAATCCTCCGCGAATCGTTGGGCGGGCGTGTTGGCGCGGTAGGTGTTGCGGCGGCGGGTGTCGGCGGGATAGGTGTTGCGGCGGCGGGTGCCTCCCAAAGCTCAGCTCACAGCCAAAAGTCCTCCGCGAATCGTTGGGCGGGTATGCTGGCGGGGTAGGTGTGGCGGCGGGTAGTGTTGCTGCGGTAGGCAGTGAGTTGTTGGTTGGGCGGCTCGTAGTAGGTCCACTACAACTTCGCCGCTTCGGGCTCGCACCCAGCCAAAAGGATCACCGCGAATCGTAGGGCAGGGGGGGCAGGGGGCCCTGAAGTGGCTCGTAGTCCACTACAACTTTCGGCGCTCAGGACTTGCACAGGGGCAGGGTGTGGTAGGGCAGGCGGGGTTGTGTTGGTGGGAGCGTAGTAAGTGCTTCGGCGCTCAGGACTCGCCCCAGCCAAAAGATCACCGCGAATCGTATGGCAGGCGGGGTTTTTGTTGGCAGAAGCGTGTCGGCTGGTGCGAGTCCAGAGCGGCGATGCACCTACTACGAGCCACTTCAGCGCTCCTGTCAAATATCACCGCAAAGCGTCGGCGTATTTTGGGCGGGCATGGTTGTGTTGAGGGGGCTATTTGGGCCTCGTACGTCGATCGCTTCGCAGCGATTTTGGCAGTGAGACCGGCTCGTAGTCGGTCGACAGCGATCTCCGAGCAATTTCGGTCGAGTGATGTGGGGCTTGTTCAAATGTGGTGCGCGAGAACCCCGCAAACGGGCATCCTCACGTGTCGATTGGTCGCGTTGGCCACCATCCGCTTGCTCACATGGGCCTTCGCGGTTTAAGAGTGTCTCCATGCTGTCCTTGCTCCGCTCTCGCGCACGGCTCAACGCACTTGTTGGAGGCTTGGCTCTCCTGACGCTGGGTGGGTGCTCCTCGAACCTCGAGGAGCGTTTGTTCCGCTTCACCCCGATGTTTCGCTACGGGTGCTCGACTCCTCATGTCGAACGTGGCGATGCTCCGGTGAGCTACCCCGATGTCGCTGTCGCCCAAAACCGCGGGCTGCCAACAGCTCCGGGCGTGGCCCAAAACCTGCTCCACGAATATGCCGATCGCGACTTCATCACCCGCGACGAGACCACCGAGTGGGAGCTTCCGTTTCAGGCCAAGCGTGTCGTCGTCGCCCTGATGATCGCGGCTGCGAAGGACGACCCGAGCCAACTCGAAGTCATGATGTCCAAGGATGCCCGCTGGGGTCCGCCCGATCGTCGTGAAATCGGTAGCAAGCGGGTGTTCGACGAGGTCAACGGCGCCAAAGAATTTTTTGAGGTACTGCGCTCGGTGTCCGCCCGGTTCCCGGCAAAGACGGCCTTTAACTGCCCGCCGATGCCCAACCAGGCACAGTTTTACGTGCACAACGGGGCCGAGCCGATGTGGTGCTTTTACATGAGCCGCAACTCGCCGCAGCCCGATGTCCTCGCGGTGCGGATGGCGATCAATGAGGGTGCTCCCAAGATCGACTTTATCGGCATGTTTGCGACCCCGCCGAGCCAGCAGGAGCTCATGAAAATGCGGCTTCTTCGCGACCCGGCACCCCCGCTCAACCCCCGTATTCGCCGCGATCCCGGTGGTCTTGCCGCTCCGCCCCCTTCGCGGATTCCTGCCCCGCCTGCGGGAGGCACCCCGGGCAACCTCAAACTCCCGCCGGGTGTCAAGCTTCCGCCAGGCGTCAAGCTTCCCCCCGGTGTCAAGATTGCGCCGGGAGGGGCCCTGCCGCCTGGGGCCAAGGTCGTGCGGCCGCAGCCGCCGGCACCTGCCAACAAGCCGGAGTAGGACGTCGGTCTCGAACCGCCGCAAGACCTCGCTGCGACTATCCAGCGAGGTCTTTTGATTGCGGGTCGAGAGGTTGTCAGGTGACTTGGCGTCGTCATTCGGTTTTTAGTGCATGGCGCGCTCGGGTTGCCGGGACGGGCCTTGGCTATTTGCATGTAGATACACCAGTGCTAGGCCTGCGAGTCGGCGCGTAGCAGCCACTCGGCGATGGTGTGGTTGACCTGGCGTCCACGCCCACGGAGCTCAATCCATGCCATCGCCCAGCTCGCCTGGGTCTCGACCCAGGCTTCGGCATCGGCGGCAAATTGCTCACCATCGACGACATTGAGCCGACAGGTCCGCAGCTCGTGGGGGCGGTCGGGGTGCCACAGGGGGACGCCATACTTGCGACAGATCCGAGGTCGGTGCTGATACATCGAACACCGCTGGTCGTCGGTGAGCAGGGGGCAGGGCAAGCCCTGGTCGGGGCGATAGGCCCGGGCGCGCGCGACAACTTCCCGCCGCTGCGAATGCGACAACAGGGCGAGGCCCTCGCTGAGCAATGCTCCCTCGACCTGCGAGACCCGAAACGTTTGGTGGCAGCACTCTCCACATCCCGCGCGGCAGTTGATCGCGGCGCGATGGCGGTCGGTGAACGCGGCGACATCGCGATCAATTACATGTAGATGCACTTTTAACGCGGGCACGGCATCGTCGGCGTCGGGCGGATCCATCGGTGAGCATCCTACACACCGGGCTGGCTCCGCGCGAGTCGATCAATTGGAACCGGCGACCGCGGCCTTGCTGCGAAACAGGTTTTCAACCGCGATGCGATAGCGCGAGGCGAGGTAGCGCTCCAAAAACCGCTCCGGCGGCAAGAGCCCGGCGAGCACCGCATGGTAGTCCCGTTCTTCGCGCAGCAGGGTCGAGGCGTTGGCGAGGGCGCGCACCGTGCTGGCGCGCTCATGTTCGGGGTGGCGAATCGCGAACAGTGCCGGGACGCCGCGACCAGCCAACACCCAACGCAGGTGTGCTTCTCGCAGGGCTCGGCGCAGGGCTTCGGCATCGATGGTCCCCGCCCAGGCTCGCTCGCCCAGGGAAAACCGTGTAAATGCATCAATCCCGAGGTAGCCACGGGCGACCAATGAGCGCTCGAGCTCGGCATAGGTCAGCCGAACCCGTCCGTCGGCCGGGACCTGTAAAACGAGCAACCCCTCGATCCGCCGACCGTCGCGGGCGATGCCCGTGACTGTGAGTGGCCCGGAGAAGCGTTGCTGGCGACACTGAGCGGCCTCGGAGTCGGCCGAGCGCAGCACATCACTTTGCGGGCCACGCAGCGGCCACCGCCGACACGACGAGGCAAGCGCGAGGGTGAGGGAGATACCGCCGACGTCGGCCTTGCGCTGTTCGACAATGCCAAACACCGGCTTTTGCTTGACGCCGCGAGCGAGTGCACGGGTCGCCTGTGCACGGGCTGTGGAACACTCCGGCGAAATCCACTGTCCGCCGGTGAGCTCGGCTTCGAGTTGGTCGCGGCACTTGCCAACGCCTGCCGCGTTGAGAGCTGCCCGAACATCTGCGGTTGTGGCCTGTGTGGCTGTCGGCATGTCGTGAGCTGCCGCGAGCGAGGCCCACAGCATCACCGAAATGCCCGCGATCCATGTCCACAGGCGGGCGAGCGCAGGCCGGGCCGCGCGGTACGAGGAGTTCGACATGCCCGTCGCAAGACTAACAAGGTTTGCCTCGGCTGCGCCGAGCTGCGAGGTTACAGGCATGGTCGAAACAGCTGCCACGTGGTGCATACCCTTTGCCTAGGTTGTCACCAACCTGACACGAAAACTGCCGATTGGACGCAGGATCTGGGCCCAGGGTTGCATTCGCGTGTGAAAAAACAGCTCGCGCAATTTGAGTGCCCGCGCCCATATTGGCACTCTCCACGGCGATGTCGCGCTCTTGCTCCCCCGTCCGTCGCCGCGCCTGTTCCCGGTTGCCCCTCGCCTTGAGTTGTCTGCTCGCCCTGACGCTCGCCCCGGGCTGCCTCAAAGTTCCTGACGAACAAAGCGAAACACCGGGGCTTGGTGAGGCGCCAGAAACTGCTCAGCAGATCCTCGATCGCTATATCTCGGCGATCGGTGGACGCGAGGCGGTGGCCGCCATCACCCATCGCACGATGGAATCGCGGATGACGCTCAAGGCCGAGGAGGGCTGCGACCCGGACACCGCGGCCCAAACCCAGTGCCTTCCCGAGGACACCCAGGGGACGTTTACCCTACAAAAGTCGGTCGGCAACCTGCTGTACCGCCGCACCGTCATCGCCGAGCAGGTCGAGGAGCGCGGCTACGACAGCAAGAACGGGTGGATCTTTAGCGGTGGCCGCGTCATCCTCGACGACCCGCAAATGGCCGTGATCTCCCGCGAGGATGCGGTCTTGCACTGGTACTTGGACCTGCCTTCCCGGGGTATCAAAATCAGTCTCGAACCCCCGCGTGCTGCCGATTACGAGGGCAAGCCCGCGGCTCTCGATGGCCTGCGTTGGGAAGTCACCGGCAGCCCGATGTCGACCAAAACCATGTGGTTTGACCGCAACACCGGGTTGCTGGCCGAGGAGCTGCTCGAGGGCAAGGCCGGCGACCAAACCATGCGCCAGTGGATGCTCTACAGCGACTACCGCGAGGTCGACGGTGTCAAGATTCCCCACCAGATCCGCATGATCAACCAGCTCGGCGATCGCTCGCAAGAGATTGTATTTGCAACGTTGGCAGTCGATCACAAACCGATCGATGCCCAGCTGTTTCAGGTGCCCAAACCGCCCACGGCCAAGCCGGTGCCCGATCCGTTGCTCGCGGCCCTGGCCAATGCCAAGGCGGCGGCCGGCGAAAGCCCCAAGGACGCGGCTGCTCAAGTTGCATATGCACGGTTAGCCTGGGCAGCGGCCCACTTCGACGAGGCCGAGGCTGCTGCCAAGGCGGCCCTGGCCCGCGAAAAGGGCGAGGTTGAGGCCCTGTGGATTTTGGCCCGGATTCGCGTGATGCAGGGCAAGTGGAGCGAGGCCCGTGGACTTCTGCAAAAGGCGCAAAAAGCCGGTGTTTCGCCCTCGCTCATCGCCGCGCAAATGGTGTGGGTGCACAGCCACCAACGCAAGTTCAGCGAGGCGGCCAATGCCCTCGAAGTCGCCGGCCCAGGCAATGCCCCACTCGCCGGTCGCTACCGCAGCTTTGTCGGCAATCCATTGCAGGTCAAAACCGGCAAGAGCTGCCAGGCGACAGTACCCCTGGCCAAGGACTCTCCGCTCGCCGTCATCGATGTCAGCTTTGGCACCACGACCGTGCCGATGGTGATCGACACCGCGGCCACCGACCTCATCATCGACACCGACCTCGCGGCCCAGGCCGGGGCGACGATTCGCGCCCGTACCCCGCTCGATCAAAACGGCAACGAGATGGGACACGGGCAGGTTGCGGCCATGACGATCGGTGACATTACCGTGAAAAACGTTCCGGTTGATGTGTTGCCGCCCGGGGCCATGGCCCAGTTGCCGGGCAAAAACCCGCCCCGCGGTGTGATCGGCCTGCGGGTGTTGGAGCAGTTTCAGGTCACGTTTGACATCCCTGCCCACTCCCTCGACCTCGTTCCCCGCAGCGGCAAGTGCGGCAAACAACAGGCGGCCCATCGCGGCGACCGCAGTCAGACGTTTTGGCTACACGAGGGTCACTACATCTACACCCTGGCCAACCTCAATCAGTCTGAGGGGTTCTTTTGGCTCAACACCGGGATGCAGGGGGCGGCCGTTGCTGCCAATGAACCTGCATATGCAAGGGCTGGGGTAACGCCCCCTCCGGTGCGACCCGGCGACATCTCGATGGTCTCGCTGGCCTCGATGTCGATCGGCAATGTCCTGCGGGTCGACAAGCCCCAGGGAGCATTTGGCTACTACAACCAACAGGAGACCGGCGACAAGTTCCGTTCAGACGGCATGGTGGGGCTCGCGTTCTTGGGCCAGGGTCGGTTTACGATCGACTTTGACAAGCGCCGGTTCTACTTTGCCGACAGTGTCGGGGCGGCCAAGTGAGCCAGTCGGCCGGACCCGTTGTCGGGCCAACATGTACATACATGGCGGCCCACGGGGTGGTCGATGGCCACAGCTGCGAGCATCCGTGGGTCCGGGTTGATGCGACGGGCACAATCGTGGCCACGGGTGCTGGGGTACCGCCGACGGCCGCAAATGACACCGCGTTTGACCTCGGTCACCGGCTGCTACTCCCGGGCATGGTCAATGCCCACAGCCACGCGTTTCAGCGACTGATTCGTGGCAAAACCCACACACTCGCGGCTGGCAACCCCGATAGTTTTTGGTCGTGGCGGACGGCCATGTACGCGGCCGCGACCACGCTCGACCCCGATGGCGTGTACCAAGCGACCCGCGACTGCTTTGCCGAGATGCTCGCCGCCGGGATCACCTGTGTTGGCGAGTTTCACTACCTGCACCATCGCCCCGATGGCCGCCCCTACGACCAGGCCAACGCACTTTCGCAGGCAGTGATTGCAGCTGCAACAGATGTCGGCATCCGGCTAGCTCTGCTCGAAGTTTTCTACGCCCGTGCCGGTCACCAGCAGCAGTTGCTGCCCGAGCAACGCCGATTTTGCGATGCCAGTGTCGAGGCCTATTTCGCCCGTGTCGACGCGTTGCGTGGGCGCAGCAGTCAACAGCTCACCATCGGGCTCGCACCCCACAGCGTGCGGGCCGTTGGGTTTGACGCGCTTGTGGCAATTGCCGACTACGCCACCCGCCACGATATGGTGGTGCATACACATGTTTCCGAGCAGCCCCGCGAAAATCGCGAATGCCATGCCGAGCACGGCTGCTCACCCACCGAGATTCTAGCGCGGGCCGGGTTGCTCGCGCGGCCACGCACGTTCACGGCCGTCCACGCGATTCACATCAGCGAACGCGACATCGAGTTGTTGGCCACCCAAAATGTCTGTGCATGTCCAACAACCGAGGCTGATTTAGGCGACGGCATAGTCGCGGCCGACCGCCTGCTCGCGGCGGGCAGCAACCTGTGTGTCGGGAGCGATAGCAACGCCGTGATCGACCTGGTTCAGGAGGCGCGGTTGCTCGAAATGCACACCCGGCTTGCGACCGGTCGCCGGCTTTGCCTGCTATCTGCACAACGCCAGCAGCTCGGACCGATACTGTGGAATATTGCAAGTACAAATGGTGCGACCGCGCTCGGACGCCCGGACCTCGGCGAGCTCAGTGTTGGCCGGCCGTTCGATGCTGTCGTGTGTGAGCCGGCGTACCCCAAGGTTGCCGATGAGCCGAACGCTGCGTTTGATGCGATGATGGCAGCGGGGACCGCCGCGTGCATCCGCCAGGTGTTTGTCGGCGGGCGGCGGCTGCGATAGCCAGTTGACGTACTCATGTCATCGTCAGCGTCGAGTTCGCGGGCAAGTCTAACCTGAGCGCCAACATCCCGCAGCATTTGCAGCTGCACGGAGCTAGCGACTTTCCGGGTCGGGTTCTTTGTTCTTTTTTTTTTGCCCAAGCGGTTTACATGCATACCCAATTAGTAGGGTCGGGCGTCAGTGTCGAGTTCGCCGATGGCGATCGAGCCCGACTGACACGCTCGCGCTTGCGCATGCAACGTTTTGGCTCGGCCTGGGCCGGCCTCTCTTTAATCCGTTCTCGCCGAGGCGACCTTGCGTACGCAACTATGGCAGGGTCGTTCGCCGATGGCGATCGAGTCCGAGCGAGTCGAAGCCCTTGCGACCTTTTCGGCTCGGCCTACGTGGGCTTCGCGGGCGGCGATCTAGCCTGAGCGACGGCGACGTCCCTTGCGTTTGCGTTTGCGCGGAGCTTGCGACTTTTCCGGTTCTGGCTCGGGTGTGGCCTGCGGCTCGGGTGTGGCCGATTTTTCTGGTTTGGTCGACGACTCTGTTGCCTCGGTCGCTGGTTGGGCTTCGCTAGTTGGGCCTGTGGGAGCGAGTTGGGCGATCAGTGCCGCTGGCATGCGCCGCATCACCGGTAAAATCTCCGTCAAGGCCCCGTCGATCAGCGACTGTCGGCCCGATCGCAGGCAACCTTCTGCGCTCATGAGTGTATCTGCAAGTGTCTCCCGTGCTTCGCGGAGCTCGTCTGAGCTGACGGGTTGGGCGAGCACCTGATGGGCGCGGCTGACCCAGGTTTCGAGAAAACGCTTGCGATCGTCCAGGCTTTGTTGTCGTTGCAACTTCTTGGCGGCCCGACGCAGTTGTTCGGCCTTACGTTCGCGGGCGGCAGCGCCTAGCTCGGCGGTGTCGCACAGTTGCACGGGCCCTCCATCAACCGTCACGCGCACGCAGTGTTGCGAGTCGACCGCGAGGGCAACTTCAAACGTTTTAGCCCCACTGAGCGCTTCAGGCTCAATCTCAACACGTCCCAAAAGCTCCTCGCACTCACCCGTGGGCCCAGGCTCACGCAGGTATATGCGAATCTCGGCAAACTCGCGTTGGGGGCCGGGTGTTGGGCTCTCGGCCGGTTCTTGACCCGGGCCGGGTGTGGTTGAGGCCTCGGGGCTGTCGTCGGCCTCGTTGTCGTGAGCTGCAGACTCTGGGGCGTCGAGCTCGGGTTTGGACGAGTCTCCGGTTGACGCCTCAGCATCGTTGGTTTGGACCTCGCCCGGATCCTCTGCATATACATGTTCCGCGGCCTCGGGATCGGGCGCGTCATCCTCGCCTGGGTTTTTTGAGCCAGTAGGTGGGGAGGAGAGGCTGGACCCAGCACCAGGGGCAGTATCCGGCTGAGCGTCGAGTGCTTCGACTTCGTTCTCGGGATCGGAGGGGTGCTCACTAACGCTGTGGTCTGTTGCGGAACTGTCGTCTTCGTCGGTGTGTGCCCCAGCGCGGGGTTCGTTGATGTCAGCCGATTCAACATCAGCCTCAGTAGGTGGTGCGTCGAGGTCGACCGTTTCAGCGTTGGTTTCAGCGAGGGGGTCACTGATATCGACTGTTGCAAGGACATCAGCGTTGGTGTCGAGAGTTTCGACAACGTCGGGCTCAGTGTGTGGCGTTTCGATGTCGAGAGTTTCGACAACGTCGGGCTCAGTGTGTGGTGCGTTGAGATCGACAGCTTCGACATCAGCGTTGGCGAGCGGTTCGATGTCGACAGTGTGGACAACGTCGGTATCCACCTCGGAGTTGGCGTCGACGGTTTCGGCAACGTCGGTATCCGCCTCGGAGTTGGCGTCGACATCGGGAACCAAATCGGCGTCGAGGGTTTTGACAACGTCGGCATCGACGGCTTCGACAACGTCGGTATCCGACTCGGATGTAGGGTCGACAGTCTCGAGGACATCGGGAGCCGAATCGGCATCAACGGTTTCGACAACGTCGGCATCCGACCCGGATGTAGGGTCGACAGTCTCGAGAACATCGGGAACCGACTCGGCTTCGACAACGTCGGTATCCGCCTCGGAGTTGGGCTCGAGAGTCTCGGTACCCGACTCGGCGTCGAGGGTTTCGACAACGTCGGTGTCTTTGGGGCTGACAGTATCGAGAACATCGGGAACCGACTCGGCTTCGACAACGTCGGTACCTGCCTCAGAGTTGGGGTCGAGAATCTCGGTATCCGACTCGGCGTCGACGGTATCGACAACGTCGGTATCCGCCTCGGAGTTGGGAGCGACGGTTCCGAGATTCTCGGTATCCGACTCGGCGTCGGCGTCGACGGTATCGACAACGTCGGTATCTGGCTCGGGGTTGGCGTCAGTGTCGACAACGCCGGTATCCGCCTCAGAAGGACCCTGAGAGAAGTTTTCGGAGTCCTCCGAATTGGGCCCCGGGTCGGTCGCTTTGGATGCGGATTCGGGAGCCGCAGCGTTTGCTTCGCTTGCCTCTACACTTTTAACAACCTCGGGATCCAGCGCGGAGTCGTTACCCTCGGTCGCGCGCGACTCGGGGTCGACGGGTTGTTCAACCGCACCCTGCTCGGGTTTTGCGTCGAGCAAAGCGGCGGGTTCACTTGGAGCTACAGCTTCGACAAACTCAGAGTCGTCAGAGTTGACTGCGGGTGAGATTCCGGAGGCGTCAGGTGGCTCGGCGCTGGTGTGCTCGGGGTCGAGTTCAGGCGCCACCGGGCTCTCGCCCGCTGGGGAGCCCTCGGCCGGGTGCGACAGGTCATCGTGGTGGGCTTGCGGGCTCGCGTCCTCAGATTTTTGTATTTGCAAATTATCGGTTTCGGCCCCGGGCTCGTTGTCGGGCTGTTCGGAAGCTGTCGACCCGTCGTGTTCGTCCGTGGGAGTCTTTTTGGGGTCGTCTGAGGACGAGCCGTTGCCCCTGCGTACGAGGTGGTGTGCCTGGGTTTTTTTGCGTCGACGGCGAATGACAACCGAGCGCCGCGCGGGTGGCTCGGCGACCGGGTTATTTGTTTCTACATCTTTTTCCTGGGCTTGGGCTTGGGCAGTCTGCTGGGGCACAGCTTTATCGGAGCCGGGCGCTGGGGCTTTGTCGGAGGCGGGCGCTGGGGCTTTGCGGAGGGGCTCCGTCACCGATGTTGCTAGACCGTCGGCGTCAGGGATGTTTGGTCGAGGTTCGGGCGTCTCATCAGCCGTTGTCGTTGAGCGGGTCGCCTCGGGGGTTGTTTGTGCGGTTAACTCGGGCCCACGCAGGGGAGCCTGTGTAAGTGGTGGGACCGGGAGCTCGACCGCGACCTGTGTCGGTAGCGATTGTCCGGGTGCCACGACGACCTGTGGCGGGTGGTTGTCGACGGCAACCACCAGGGCGTGGGCAAACCCCTCTTGCAGTTCGAGTTCGTTGTCGGCGGCGGCGACCAGGGCCGCGCCGGTTGCTACGGTTTGTGGCACTGCCAGGGCGAGTTCGGGCTCTTGCTGATACAAGGATTCTAGTTGCTCCTGCAACAATCCGACGCGTGCGCCACCACCTAAGAGTAGCACGGTGTCGATGTCGCTGGGGGAGAGCCCGGCCTGGTCGAGGGCTCGCCTGGTCGTGTCCATGCAGCGAGTCACCAAATCGCCAATGAGCTCGTCAAATCGCTGCAGTGTCAGGCTGTCTTCGTAGTGGCGTGAGCCAGTGACGTCGGCCTGTAAAAACGGCAGATTGAGCGGGACTTTGGGTTCGGCGTCGTCGCGGCCGAGTGCACACTTGGCGTTGCTGGCCGCGTGGGTCATTCGCGAAACGACCACAGGGTCGTTGTGGGTGTCGATTTCACTTTGTTGTTCAAACCGCTCCATCATCCATTGGGCGATCCGTTGGTCGAGGTCGATGCCGCCGACCCCACGCAATCCCTGGGCTGCCAACTCACGGACACCGTTGGCATCGATCTCGACGACTGCGACCGAAAAGTGGCCGGCTCCAAAGTCGTGAATGGCCACCCGCTTGGGCTGCTCACGGGCGGCGAGCGTGGCCGCGTGTTTTTGGCAATACAAAAGTGCAGCTGCGCTTGTGCTGTGAATCATCTGCTGCACGCGCAGGCCGGCGCGCTCGCAGGCGTGGCGCAGCGATGTCCGGGTAGCGGGTAGGCACGCGACCGGCACCGCAACCACGGCCTGTGGCCCGTCGAAAGCCGGTTGGTCGGTCGCTCCCGGTTGCTCCTCTTCGGTGCGCTCGATCGCGGCGACCAGTTGTTCGAGTTCGGCGAGGGAGCCGGGGGTAACGGCCCTGTTGGTATTTGTGCTGTTACAAAGTTTTTCGCGCAGGTGCGCGAGCAATTTGCCCACCACCCACTCGAGCGGGAGGATGCGGTCGTCAAGCCGGATCCGAATGTCGCCCTGTTCCCCGCGAATCGCTGTTTTTTGGAGTTCTTCTGGGAGATCGTCAAATCGCCACCCGAGCATACGAACCGCCTGGGCAACAAACTTTTGGGGCCGCAGGAGTGCCAACCTTCGGGCGCGGTCACCCGCGAGTTCTTCGTTGTTTTGTCCCAACCCAAACACGGCAGGGACACCGGTCCATTGGGGTGGCGAGGACACACTGGTATCAGGGTTGGGGGCGAGGGCCCCGACCAGTGTTTGGCTTCCAAAGTCGATACCGACGTGTAGGGTCATAATGGCCGGCGTAGCGTACCAGCCCATGCGCGGGTTGACGGCGGAGTTTTCACATATCGGCAGGTCGCGACTGGCCAGCTTTCGAGTTGGTGCCGGTTTTGTCGCGCCGTGGTATTCGTGACACGTGAGACTACAAGCAGGTCGGGGAACAGCACTTTTTATTGATGCTGCCTACACCCTCGTGCACCCGGTCAAACCCGTCGCCGAAGTCTATGCCGAAGTTGCCACCAAAATGGGCTACAGCTGTTCGGCAAAACAGGTTGCCGAGCGACTGCCGGTGTTGATGCGGGAGGGGAAACGCCTGCGACAAAACGATCCGACATGGCGGCCGTTTTGGGCCTACGTCGTCACCGAAGCGACGGGCTGCCCCGATGCCGAACTATTTGAGTTTTTATATGGGTACTACGCACGCCCGACTGCCTGGCGTATTGCCCCCGGTGCCATGGAGTGCTGTGAGGCTGTCCGCTCACGCCACATGAAAGTTGCTGTGATTTCCAACTGGGACCTTCGCCTGCGGGCATTGCTCGCCTCGATGGGGGTGTTGCAATGGGTCGATGCGGTATTTGTGTCCGCGGAGCTCGGCTGGGAAAAGCCCGACCCACGGATTTTTCGCCAGGCCTGCCACACACTTGGCTGCGAACCGGCGCAGTGTGTGCACGTTGGCGACTCGCGGCGTGCCGACGTCGAGGGGGCATGGGCGATCGGCTGTGCGGCGTGGTTATTTGGTCCTGAGGGCGTGTCGTTTGATGACGTTACCCGGCGTCTTTGCCTCGATGACGAGACCACGAACTCGATGTAGATACACCTAGCGGACGCTAAACATCACGGAACCGAGGCGGATGGTCTGCTGCTCGTCGGCCGGGCGAACGAGCAACTCGTGGTCGCCAACGGCGGCCGGAAGCTGGGCGCGGTAGGGCCAGGTCGAGCGGGCTTTCTCGCTGCCGTTGACGACAAACACAACCTCGCGTGGACGTTCCGTCTCGGGGCCCAAAAAGGTTGCTCTTACATCAATCACCTGCCTGTCGGCATCGGTCACATAGCCGACATTGTAGACCGCCCCGGCCACGGGCTCGACGATCGAGAGCTCGGGTAGGTCCCCGCCATCGACGACACAGTCGCGCACCCGGGCCCGTGGGTGCCACATCGATTGACCGAGTTCGGGGCCGATGCCGTCGGCCACATACATGGCCAACCATTCGTCATATTCGGGGGCAAACAGGGTTGCCCGGCGCTTGCCTTGGGGGTCGCACTTCCACGGTAAACCCTCGGGGCCAACCGCCTTTGCCGGCGATACATGTGCATGCATATCGCAGGTTTCGGTCGGGAGTTTGTCGTGGATAAACATCCGGGTGGCGTGCTCGTGGCAGGCAGGCCCTGGGCGCTTGCCCGACATCGGACAAATCTCGGCACTCGCCAACAGCGATGGTTCCCACAGCGGCTCGCGGCCCTCGACATCTTCCATGGCCCGTTTCATGGCCGCGGCAAACAGCGGGCCTGCCCCCGAAGCGCCGGTGAGCTCGACCGTGGGGCGGCCATCGGCATTGCCCAGCCACACGGCCACCGTTCGTTCATGTGTATAGCCAACGGCCCAGGTGTCGCGGTGCCCCGAGGAGGTGCCGGTTTTGACGGCGACCGGGTAGGGCAGGACAAACGGACCACGCCCGTGCATGCCGCGGATCCGGGCCAGCGGGTCGGCGAGCACCTCCGAGATCATCGCGGCGACCTCCGGCGAAAAAACCTGTGTACCAGCAACCGGTGGTCGGTCGGTTTTGGTGAGGCGCAGGTCGATCAGGCTTCCCCCGCGGGCCAGCGACATATAGGCCCGGGCCAACTCAAACATCCGGACTTCCCCGCTCCCGAGGGCGAGCGCAAGGCCGTAGTGCTCGGCCGGTTGGTCGAGGCTGGCAAACCCGAGTTTGTGGAGACGGTCGAGCAACGCCCCGTCTTGAAGTTCGGAGGCGAGACGGACCGCGGGGATGTTGAGCGAGCCGGCGAGGGCCTCGCGGGCCGGTATTGGCCCCTCAAAGTTGCGGTTGTAGTTTTCAGGTGTGTAGGTCGCCCCGTGGGATTCGACAAACCGGGTCGGCACATCGGCCAACACATCGGCGGCGGTGTGGCCCTTCTCGAAGGCCATTGCATAGACAAATGGTTTGAGGGTTGAGCCCGGTTGGCGCCGGGCCTGGACCATATCGACCTGACCAAAAATCTCGTCGTTGTGGAAGTCGGCGCTGCCGACATAGGCGAGCACCTCACCGGTGTTGTTGTCGATCACGAGCACGGCGGCATCGTTGGCGCCTTTGGCTGCGAGTTGGGCAACATGTGTGCGGGTGAGGCCCTCGATGTCGGCCTGAAGTTTGGCGTCGAGGCTGGTGTGGGTTTGCTGGTCGGTGTTGTCGAACGTATGTTGCATACGCATATGCTCGACCAGGTGTGGGGCCAAAAATGGGTGGCGAAGGGGTTGCAGCTCGATCGGCTCCGCGAGGGCGCGTTTGACCTCGCCGGTGGTGAGGTGCCCGTGGCGATGCAGCGCCTGCAGCAGTGCCTGCTGGCGCAGGTGTGCCCGGCCAAAGTTGCGGTACGGATCGAGGTAGGAAGGTGCCCGCGGAAGCACGGCCAAAAACGCTGCCTGGGCCCAACTCAGGTCATTTGCAGATACACCAAAATAGCCCTTGGCCGCGGCATCTGGCCCGGTGAAGCCGTGGCCGTAGGGCAGTCGGTTCATGTACGCGACCAGGATCTCGTCTTTTTCGAGCAGGCGTTCGAGGTTTTGCGCGCGCGCAGCCTCGCGTAGCTTGTCGTCGATTCCCCGGGCCTGCGGCACCCCCTGGGTGTCGAGCAGCTTGACCAACTGTTGGGTAATGGTGCTCGCCCCCGAAACCAGCCGACGGTTGGCGATATTTTGCTTGAGCGCCCGAAAGATCGCCGCGCGATCGACCCCGTCGTGTTGGTAAAACTCCCGGTCTTCACTCACCAGCGTGGCCTTGAGCAGGCGTGCACCGATTTGTTCGCGGGTGAGCTCGTGGCCGCGGGCTCCCTGGTCGGAGGTCAACTCGCGCAACAAGGTGCCATGGCGGTCGAGCACCCGGTGGCCGCGGTGCCAGGTGTCGTGGCTCAGGGCAGTCTCGGGATCGCCGGCCGACGCCCGATAGACTTGCCAACCGCCACAGGTCAACACACTGCCGACGGTACCGGCGATCGCAAGTCCGGCGAGGCGATGTCGCCAGCGAGTTTTTTTTGGGATGTTCAAGCGGCGAGTCATGTCTTCGGGCCTACGTCGGCTAGACGCCTCGTCGGCCCGCGATTGTTCCACCTGTGTCCTGCCCCCGTCCATTTGCTCGGGACGAGGGTTGCGAACTTGCGGGCGGTTGTCGAGCGCGACCTAAAAAGCGTGCTCGCGTATGTGTGTGTTTGGACCCGTGGGCGCGTTGTCGACGGGTCCTCGCGGGTCAGCGCAGGAACATATCGCCGACGTTTTGCGTCGCCCGCCAGGTGTTGGCGATGTTGCGGGCATTTGTTTCCGCGCCAAAGATGTGCCACGTGCAGCTGTTGGTGCCCGGGGCGAATGTTGGCCCTAAAATCACGCGGCGGTTGGCATTGCCACTGTAGCCGTTGTTGAGGTTACCGCGGGTAAACGACCAGGCCGCCGCTTGCCACGGATTGCCGCCGTGGGATGAGTACTGACAGTTGTCAAACACCGTGTCGCTGGTGAGCTCCCGACAATCGTTGATCGGGTGATTGTCGAACCGGCGGCTGTGGACACCAGGATTCGAGAGACCATGTGCATACAAGTTAAATGCAGCGATTGTTTGATTTCTTAACTTCCCATGCGCAGGATCGTCGTCCGGATGTGACGGGCACATTGCCACGCCGCATCAGCCCAAGCGGCAATGGTTTGCCACTGCAAACTTCCCGAGCCTCAAGAGCTTTCCGCTACCATTGGACATGTCTCTTGGCTCAAGTAATTGATGGCGAGGCAAGGGAAACCGGCACTCGCGTTCGCATTGCATCAACTCCACGGTGCTGGTAGGATCCGCGGGTGAGAGTTGTATGAGCTCGAAGCAGAGCAACTCAGAGTCGGCTGTGCGAGAGAACGAGATTCTGCGCGAGCGCGTTGCGTTCTTAGAGGCGCAGCTCGCAGCGGTTCTCGAGGCATCCGAGGGGCTCGCGTGGATCAAGGACGCCGAGAGCCGGTTTGTACTCGCTAACGGAGCCGTCGCCGAACTCACTGGACTTGCGAAGGACTCGATACCTGGTCTTTTTGATAGTGACATTTGGGAGGGGGCGAACGTCGAGGCGGTCCGACGCGACGACGCTGAGGTCATGCAATCGAAGGCGCCCAAGTTTGTCAAAGAAGCCCTCGACGAGCGACGGGAAGGGCGTCGAGTCTGGCTCTCGACCCGCAAGGTCCCGGTGTTGCTCAACGGCGAGGTCGTTGGCACTGCCGGCACCGCCCGTGACATCACCGACGAGCACTGGGCGAGGGTGGATCTCGAGGCGGCGCGGCGTGAGCTCGTCGAGACCCATCGTCGGCGTCTCGACGAGCTCTCGACGCCCGTACTCCGGCTGTGGGAAGGGGTCCTCGTGGTGCCGTTAATCGGCGATGTCGATCGGGAGCGCGCGACCAGGTTGATGACGGCGTTGCTTTCGGCGATCCAGCGGGAGGGCGCGAGGGAGGTCATGCTAGACCTCACCGGTGTCACCGTGGTCGACAGCGACGTCGCGGAGCGGCTCCTGCGGGCGGTGCGAGCAACTCGTCTCGTCGGGGCACGTTGCTCGCTCATCGGTATCCGCCCCGAGATCGCCCAGGCGACCGTCATGCAAGACATCGACATTGGTGATGTGCAGGTTTTCAGCACGCTCGAGCAGGCGCTCGTAGCGTTGATGCGTCGGTCCGCGGCGACGCCTTTTAAAGCCAACGGTTTATGAGCCACCGCGGTTGATGTGGTCGGAGGCTGTGAATTTCGCCTTCCGTTTCGGCGGCCATTGGTACAACGTTGAGCAAAAAAATGTATGTGCAATAATAGCGATGTCGGCTTTGGTGAATCCAGCTGTGACTCACCAAACCGACCTCGAATTTTTGCGCGCTGTGAAGGGGTCTCGACCACTCGTGGTGTCGAGAACATCCGCGGGCTGCTAGCGCAGGAACATATCGCCGACGTTTTGCGTCGCCCGCCAGGTGTTGGCGATGTTGCGGGCATTTGTTTCCGCGCCAAAGTTGTGCCACGTGCAGCTGTTGGTGCCCGGGGCGAATGTTGGCCCCAAAATCACGCGGCGGTTGGCATTGCCACTGTAGCCGTTGTTGAGGTTGCCGCGGGTAAACGACCAGGCCGCCGCTTGCCACGGATTGCCGCCGTGGGATGAGTACTGACAGTTGTCAAACACCGTATCGCTGGTGAGCTCCCGACAATCGTTGATCGGGTGATTGTCGTAGGTGTACGGCGTCATCGGGTTGTCGTCCCAGGTGATGCGGATTTTGTCGTCAAACCCAAAGTCCTGGCCGTTGTCTGGGGTCTTGTTGTGGATCAACATGGCCGCGGTCGGGACGGTCTCGAACATGTAGGTACAATAGGATTCGTTGAGCAGGAGGTCCGCTTCAAACGGGGTGCTCGATTCGGTCACGCAAATGTCGTTGCCGAGGTCGGTTTCGTCGATCAAACCACAGCGAGTCCAGCCTCCGCCGTCGGTTGTCATATCGCAAAACGCGGAGAACGGGTCCATGCCGTCGGGTCCGTCGAGGTCGATGACATAGTTGCCATCGCCGACGCCGAGCTCTTGGTCGTTGATGTCCTTACAGTCACGTGGGTATGTACAGATGTTGTCGAGGCATTTAAACGTCTCGCAGTCGGCCGATTCGTTACACGCGCTGTCGAGGCCGCAGGCGTCGCAGCTACCCCCGCAGTCGACGTCGGATTCGTCGCCGTTGAGGAGTCCGTCATCGCAGGCGGGTGCTTGGCACATTGTTGTACATTCATCTGTCTCATCGTCGTTGCCGTCGTCACAGCTTTCGACACCTTCGTACACAAAACCGTCGCCGCAGACTGCCAGTGTGCACGCGCTGGTGCATTCGGCGGTATCCGCATTGTCACCACCGTTGTCACATTCCTCTCCATCGTCGAGGTTTCCATCACCGCAAAACGGCTCGTCGCCATCGCCATCGCCGTCGCCATCGCCATCGCCATCGCCATCGCCATCGCCATCGCCATCGCCATCGCCGTCGCCATCGCCATCGCCGTCGCCATCGCCATCGCCGTCGCCGTCGCCGTCGCCATCGCCATCGCCGTCGCCGTCGCCGTCGCCATCGCCATCGCCATCACCGTCGCCATCGCCATCACCGGCAGTCATGGTGCCTGGTCCTGCGGTCGGGTCCGTGGTCGTGGTTGTTGTCGTGGTCTCCGACTCACCCTCGGTGGTCTCTTGACCGTCGGTGGCGTCTCCGGTCATCGAGGGGGCCGCTGTGCTACAGCCCGAAAATGCCAAGGTGACAAGAGTCAGCGATAATAAGGATTCAAGTGATTGGTGCCGCATCTTGAAATCCTATCGTGTCGGTGGCGAAGATCGATTGTTAATATGTCCTTTTGTTCATGTGTTGTTGCGCTGAAATTTCGCGTAGGGAGGCGCCGGCTTTGTAGCCGGTGACGAGTACGTTGTTCTCTACGAAGTACGTCGAGCTAGCAAAACAAAACGGGCCCACACCACCGGTGTAGGCCCATCTCGTAGGTTCGGGAGGCGCTATTTCTTGACGACCTTGACCGTGCCTGCAGCGCTGTAGCTTTCGCTGTTGGGCACGTACATAAACTCGCCGATCGCCGGCGGGAGTGCGTAGGTTCCCGGGGTGGTGGCTCGCACGAGGTAGGTCGCCAGTGCCCGCCGCCCCCACAGACGGTCAAAGTAGATGTATACGCGATCATCTCGCATCTCGATAAAGCTGGCCTCGGTGCCACCCCAGCGTAGCCACTGGTGAAACGGGTGGGCGTCGGTCAGATCGGGTGCCCGCGCGACTGTCCAGAGGTCGGTTTGCATGGGCTCAAACCCGGCTGGGAGGCGATCGGTGATGGCCAAGTAGCCCATTCGATCGCGGTCGATCTTGTCGACCGGTAGTTCGGCGAGCAGGGCCACACGCAGGACCTGGCCCGGCTCGACCTCGTCGAGTTTGAGTTCGTTACCGGCACCGTCGGTGATCACCCGGTAGAGGTTGACACCCTTCTCGGCTGAGGTCGCAGCTTGACCCCTTGCATCTACAAGATCCCGACTCCAGGTCGAGTCGATCATAAACGCGATCGCGGCCTTGCTTTCGCTGCGCAACTTGAGCAGCTCGTCCTTGCCGCGCAGGCGCTCGAGCGGGATTGTATATTCAAAGCTACCGTGGCCGAGCTCCTTGCTCGGGGTCAGTTGTTCGCTGCCGAGGTAGACTTCGATTTTGGCCCCGTCGCTCGGGCTGTCGACGATTTGCTCGGCCACCGCCATGAGTGAGTAGGCGGTCGACTGGGTGGTGTACGAGCCGGTGGTTTCGGCCAGAGCCTTGGTCAGGACCGGGCGCAGGGTCGAGGCCTTGCGCAGGCGGCCAATGGCGACCAGGGCCTGGGCCTTGGTCCGGGTTGGCGAGCCGTAGTAGTAAAAGTCGTTGTTTCTGGTCTTGTCGAGCAGCGAGCCGTCCTTGTCGAACTTCGACTCGACGGCATCGACGAGCGTCTTGACCCGGTCTTCCTGGCCGTCCAAATGGCTCAGGGCAATCGCCAGGCTGGCGAGACCAAACACGCCCTGTTTTTCGAACGTGTCGTAAAGGGCATCTGCTGAACTTTGTGGCAGCTCGCCGACCTCGGCCAAACTCTGGGCAATGGCGGCCTTGACCTCGGGCTCGGTGCGGCCGAGCAGCATCTTGCTTTCGAGGTAGTTGGTCATGCCCGACAGCAGGTTGGGGGGTACTTCGATGCCGGCCTTCTTGGCCGCGATCACGGCCCGGATCGCGTAGGCGGTACCGTAGACGTTGGGCGACGATCCTCCTGGCCAATAGGCCAGGCCACCGCCGGAAGTCCGCATGCTGGCGAGGCGATCGATGCCGGCTTTGATGCGTTTGTCGAGTTCTTCCTTGGGCATCGACGACAGGCCGATCCGCGGGAGAATGTCGCGTGCAGCCAACAGTGGCAGGGTCGACGAGGTCGTTTGCTCGACACAGCCGTGCGGGTAGCCGAGCAAAAACTCGAGGCGGGCGCCGAGCTCGGGCCACAGGTGTTGACCCACGAGCACCTTGACGGCGTCTTGCTGCCCGCGGCCGGCAAACACCCCATCGGGCACTTTCATTTGGATGTCCTGGCCCTGGACAAACGCACCATCGAGGCGCGGGTGTTCGCTGACACCGGCGCGGTCGACCGGGACCGAAACCTCGACCGCGTCGTGGGTGGTGCCCCCTTGTTTGACCGCAAACGCGAGGTTGAGGTCGCCGGGCTTGTCGGCCGTGAGCGGGAAGTTGACGCGGGCACGCTTGTGCGGCTTGATCTCAATGGCCTGCTCGGTGGGCCCCAGGCTGACCTTGGCGTCGAGGGGCTCATCGGTGTTGTTGTGCAACATCGTTGCAGCTTCAAATTGATCGCCGACGTGGGCAAACCGGGGAATCACCGGAATCATCATCACCGGCTTGCGCACGGTAAACGCATGCTCCTGCGAGCCGCCGCGGCCGTCCTTGTCGAGGACGACGGCCATCACCCGGAACTTGGTCAGGTTGTCTGGCAACGTAAACGTGACGCGGGCACGGCCGTTGTTGTCGGTGCGCAGGTCGGGTTTCCACAGCGCGGTTTGGACAAAGTTTTTGCGGGTGTTGTCCTGGTTTTCCTCGCCGGCATCACCGTCGCCGCTTTCGCTGCTCAGGCGCATAAGGGCGGCCAAACCCTCACGTGAGTCGACGATTTCAAAGTTGAGCGGTTGGCTCGGACGCAGGCCGGTGACCGGATCGGGGGCGTGGTGGTTGGTCATCCGCAAAATCCCCTCGTCGACGACCGCGATCGCAACCTCGGCCCCGGCAACCCCGCGTCCGCCGTTTTTGACGTCGACATCCAAGGTGACTTCTTGGCCAGGTTTGTACTGGTCGCGGTCGGTCTTGACGGCGACATCGAGCTCGGCATCTTCGAGAGAGACCGGCAGGCGCAGCACCCCGACCTTCCAATCGGCCCGGTCGGCCCCGGTGACCTTGCGCGGGATCAGGGTGACGGTGGCGTGGATCCGCGGAGCATGGCTTTTGGTGATCGGGACTTCGATGACTTCGGCACCACCTTCGATCGCAATCGACCGGTGGGTGACAAGTCCACCTTGCTCTAAGGTCAGGATGGCAGTGGCGGCTGGGTAGGGGTTGCGCACCAGGATTTTGGCGCGGTCACCCGGGGCGTAGCGGGGCTTGTCGCTGACGAGGTCGATGCGATGGCCCTGGGTTGGGAACCGGCTGCTGGCCCCTCCACGGCGCCAGGCCCAGGTTGTGAGCGCACCGCCCTCGCGGCCGCCGACCGAACTGATGAGCTCAAAGCGACCCGACTCGGGCGGGGTGACTTCGCAACTCACTGGGGTCACGGCACTTGTGACACTACAACTATCGACCTGCTTGCGGGTGCGGTGCCAGTTGTACTCAATGCCGGAGGAGGTGCGTTTGCGGGTGTACTTCCAGTCGATGTGAAACAGCTTGGCGGTGACCTTGGTCCCGGCGATCGGCTGCCCGTCGGTGCCGACTACTCCGAGGTCGACAGCCATCGGTTTTTCGACATCGGTCCAGGCTGTCTTGAGGCGCAGGCCAGCGTAGCGGTCGGCAGGGTGCAACACGGCCGAACCGCGACCGGCGATGTGACGGTACGAGGCGTCGGTGACATCGGCCTCGATCGTGAACTCCTGGGGCCCGCCATCTTTATCGAGTTGGACAGTGGGGTTGAGTTCGAGGGTGCCGTCGGCGTCGAGGGTGCCACGGCCCGAACGCGACCACCGGCTACTGCTACGATCGTCGTCGTAATAGTAGGTGCTGCGGTTGTCGGTAAACCGCAGGCCGGCGTCGGTGAGGGTGCTGCGGGCGAGCTTGGCTTCGCGCCGCGAGACCGACCACTCGACGCTAGCACCCTCCATCGGGGCACCAAACAGGTAGCGGCCGAGCACGGTGGCGGACAGCGATTTTTTGCCGGCGGGCTGGGCCTCGACATCCACGGTAAACCGCGGGGGCTCGAACTCGGCGATCATCACCGACTCATTGGCGAGCACGGTGTCGGTATCGGTGAGCGCGGCAACCTCGATTTGGTGGCGGCCGATCCTACCCTGTTTTTTGCTTGTATAGTCAACAGCTACGCTGCCCATGTCGTCGGTGACACCCGGGTAGCTGGCAACCTCGTCGCCGGTCGGGCCGATGATCCGGACCTGGACCGGGGCCGAGGCCATGGGTACGAGGCGTTCACCGACCTTGCGACGCAGCGAAGCTTTGACATGCACGGTCGCCCCGGGGCGGTAGATGCCGCGGTCGGTCATCACCAGCCCGCGGGCGTCGCCACCGGGAAGGGTCTTGCCAGTGGTCATGCCCGGGTACATCGAGCGCGCCCGGGTGCGTGAGCCGGCCATCGAGATGGTTGCAGCTGCACCACCGCCTTCGACGTGGAGCAGTGCGTCTTCGAATTTGTCGAGGCCGGCCGGCAGCACGGCGACTCCGTTTTGGTCGGTGGTCGGGCTGTTGAGCAGGTTTTCGCCGTTGAGTTTAAAGGTTGCACCTGCAACCGGCTCGCCCGACTCCAGCCGCGAGACATGGACAACGGCGGCGTCGCCCATCATGTGTGTATGTACAGCGAGTGCCTGGCTGTCACCCGGAGTCAGCAGGGCCACCGGGGTCCGCCCGGCGCTCATCCACGAGGGGTAGTTGACCACCAGCGCCCCGTGGGCGGTCTTGTCGATCGCCACGGTGGTGATGTAGTTGCGACCGGGCTTTAGTTTGCCCAGCAGGTTGACCTTGGTTTTGACGTACTCGTCTTGGATGCTGGTGGGCGTAAATGGAATTGCGATGGGTGCCGACTCGGTCGGCAGCTTGTGGCGCCGCACATTTTCGCGGGCCTTTTCCATGGCCGACGGGTCGTCGTCGGCGATCGGCCAGGCGAGGATTTTGGCGCGTGAAACGTTGCGTGTGGTCGCCACAAACTCTTGGCTGGCAACCTGGTCGAGCAGCAACACGCCCTCGGCCATGGTCGCGCTCGCACCCTGGGGGTTTGTCTCGACAACAAACGAAATCGGCGTACCGATGCGATGGCCGTGTACGTCTTGGACCCCGGCGATCGAAATCGTGTAGCGGGTCGAGGTTTCAAACGCACCGGAGATCCGCAAACGGCCCACACCGTCCCAACCACCCGAGCTCCACACGCTGAGGTTTTTGACCGGTGGGGAGATTTGGACCCCGTTTTTGAGCTCTTTGGTGGTGCCCTTGAGGGGGTTTGAAAACTTGATCTCGAGGTCGCGGCCGCCGGTTTTGAGCAGCTTTTGACCTTCGTTCCACTCGCAGGTGGAGTTGTAGCCGTAGCCGCAGGCAACTTCGGTGAGCTCCAGCGGACCGGCGATCGAAAAGTCGTGAACGAGTGGGTCGGGCTTGCCCTCGTCGGGATCGATGTCGTCTTTGTGGATGCGGTCGGCGGCAATCAGCGCGAGCTCTTCGCGGGACTGAAGCGGCTCCTCGGGAATCACCACCACGACCTGTTTGGGGTCGACCTCAATGCCCTGGTAACGCGAACCGAGTGGGTGAGTGAGCCGGACTTTTCGCCGTTTGTTGCCCGACTTGAGCTTGACGAGTTTGGCCGCGCGCTCGAGGTCGATCGGTTGGTCGTAGATCACCCCGATGCTCTGGTGTTCGCCAACCTTGGCACCGGTCGGGGGGAACATCGAAATGACACGCGGATAGTTGGGGCGGGGAATATAGGTGAGGACCTTGCCGGCCATCGGAATCCGCGGGCGGGCTTTAAATGTCGCCTTCCACGGCTCGGTCATGGCGGGGCCGTCTTTGATTTGTACCCCGGCGATCTCGACGGTGTACTCCGTGTCGGGGTCAAATGGTCGATCGGCGGAGAACTCGAGCACGCTGCGGGAGGTCCAGCGGGCGGTGCCCTTGATCCGCGGGGTGATCTTGAGTGTGCCCCGCTTGGCACGCTTGGGCCGTTTGAGCGACTCGTGGACCGGTTGGTTGAAGGTCACGTGAAAGGTCTGGCCGGAAAACCGAAACGAGTCTGACGACGGCCAGCGTACCTCTAGCGGCTTTTGTTCCTCTTCGGCGTCGTCTTTGGTTTTGATTTTGGTGCCGTCGGTAAGCTTGAGAATCGGACGTTTGGCGCGACCCTCGATCGCCGGCGGAAACACCAAAGTTTCATGTCCTTCGGGCAAGGTGTGGACGAGGACGCTACGCTCGGGCGCTTCACTTGTAGCTGCATTGGTCGTCGTCTGCTCGGGTTTTTTAACCGGCTGGCAGGCACACAGGAGGGCCACAAACACAGGGCACAATGGACGGTAGAAACGGGAGTGGCGGGGCATGTTAGAAGTCCTGTTCCCGACCTTGGGTCGAGTCGCGCGGGCGTGCAGCAGATAAGGGGTAGGAGGTCGTTACAAAAACCCGCTGCGTCCGCGATACGCAGCGTGGGGCTCGATGATTCCACACTCGTGCGCAGGCATCCATGTTCGGCCAGGGATTGTTGCAAACAGGGTTCTTTGGCGCGATTGCAATCGACAACGATAGGCGGGCTCGATATCACCACACCCGCCCATGCGCGCGATCGTTAGTTGCCACAAAAGGTGACGATACAACGACTCTGCAGCGGGTCCCGCACTACGGTGGCGAGACGGCTACTTTTGCGTCCGGCGACCGACTAGGAAGTACGTACAAAGGGCGCCCTTGCCCTTGACGTGAATGATGCCCCGCCGCTGGAACGTGAATTTCCCACGCAGGCGCTTGTAGGTCGCCTCGGTCACCTGAACCGAGTTGGCAATGCCGTGGGACTCCATCCGACTGGCGATGTTGACCGTGTCGCCCCACAGGTCGTAGGCAAACTTTTTGGTGCCAATGACCCCGGCTGTCACGGGCCCGCAGTTCATCCCCACGCGAATCCGGACGCCCTGGTTGCGCTTGGCGTTGAAGCGCTCCATCACCGCAAGCATGTCGAGGGCCATGTTGGCACAGGCCTCAGCGTGCGCAGGGTTGGGGGTCGGCAAGCCGGCGGCGACCATGTATTCGTCGCCAATTGTTTTGATCTTCTCTAGGCCATGTTTTTCGGCCAGGAGGTCGAACATCGAGAAGATTTTGTTGAGCATGGCAACGAGGTCACCGGGGGCGACCTGCTCGGATAGGCGAGTAAATCCAACGAGGTCGGCAAACAGCACCGAGACATCGGGAAAGCTGTCGGCGATGGTCCGGTGACCCTCCTTGAGACGGCCGGCGATGGCCTTGGGGAGGATGTTGAGCAGCAACTGTTCGCTGCGTTCCTGCTCGGTACGAAGCTTGCGGATGTAGGCACGCTCGCGGTCGCGAAGTCGCTTTTTTTCGAGGCAGGCACCGATCCGGGCCCGCAAAATCGTCGGGTTAAACGGCTTGGTCAGGTAGTCCTCGGCACCCAATTCGATGCAGCGCACGGCCGTGTCGAGTTGGTCGAGGGCTGAGATCATGATCACCGGAATCCCCCGGAGCTTGTCGTCAGCGTGCATCCGTTCGAGGACTTCGTAGCCGTCCATCTCGGGCATCATGACGTCGAGCAAGACGAGGTCGAAGTCGCGGGCACGCAACATCTCGAGGGCACGCTTGCCGTTTTCTGCCACCTCGACGGCGTGGTTTTGGCGAATCAGTCGCCGCGACAACATGTTGCGGTTGGACTCGTTGTCGTCGACGACGAGCAGGGTGCCAGACTCAACGCGCAGGCGGTTGTCGCTGATCGCCGGGCGGCTGTCAGGTTTTTTGCGGTGGGTCTTGCTAGAGCCTGAGCGTTTGCCCTCTGTCGCCTTTTCGAGGTAGCCGCGGCCGACCAGCTCACCGAATTTTTCGACCGCGATATGGATCCGATCGAGGTCGGGCACCATGGCATCGCGGCCACCGTCGGCGGCCTGTTGCCGCAGCCGAATCACATTTTGTCGCAGGTGACTCAACGGAAACAAAAGGTCGTGGTTGAGTCGCTCCTGGCTCGGCGTCGGGTTGGCCGGTTTTAAAATTTCGTCGATGAGGTTGAGCAGCTGTTTGGCATCTCGCAGGATGCTTTGCAGGTTGCCGCCAAAGTAGTCGTCGCCGGCATCTTCGGCATCTTCAATCAGCATTTCGCTGTAGCCGATCATCAGGTTGAACGGCGTGCGCAAATCGTGGCGGTACTGGGCGGCGTCGGTGCGCTTGCTCGGGTCGCTTGTTGGTGCAATCGGCTGCTCGCCGGTGTCCGGGTTGGCCTGGACGTGGGGGTCGGGCCCCAAAACCTGGCGGATGACCATCGTCGCGTTCGAGTCGGCCGGGTTGACGGCGACCGTACCCGATGGCGTGACCCCCGGAATGTCTTCGTCGATCAAGCTGCCGGCGAGAATGTCGTCGTCGTCGTCGGGCTGGTTGATCAGAGACTTGGACAACAGGCCCTCGTCCTCATCGGCAAGCACCTGATCGGCGAGCTGTTCGTTCGCGCTGCGGTTCTCGTCTCCGCGATCGTCGGCCGAATCAGTCTCAGCACTTGAGCTGTTTCGGTTGTCAGGCTTGTCGGTAGACATTAGCGGGAGGTCCTGGCGTCGAACTCGCGAGGGGAACAGCGAAACGTGTTCGGAGTATTGTAGCCAATGAACGCCGAAGGAGAATGCCGTTCAATTGGGCGATTGCGGTGTCGGAGAAGTCTCGGGAACGCGAAAAATGCGCGAGTGGAGGTGGTATACGGCAAGTCAGGCCACCTGGGCGCTGGGCCGCGCGATTATAGGGGATCGCTACCTCAATTGGCGATCGCTTTTGCCGAGGGTGAACGTATGCCCCACATCAGGGTCTGTGGAGCAGCGTGTAAATGCACGCTTGTTCGTCGGCTATTGCCCCGGAGTCGGGATCTGGGCGGCGAGTTTGGCAAGAAAAGCGTCTGCCAGCGACTGAATCCGCTCGCCCGAGATAGCCTCTTCTTGGCCGACGTCGTACAGGGTGCAGGTGCCCTCGGGGAGCTCGCGTAAAAATCGCGACGAGCGCCGCTCTAGTTGACGCCCGCGTTCGATCCGGGTGCGTGCCCGGGTCAGAAACAGGCGGTCGCGGGCCCGGGTGATGCCGACATAAAAAAGACGGCGCTCCTCCTCCTCGTCACCGGCAATCGCATCGCTCATCCGTGGGCTGTCGACCCGTTTGTGGGGCATGACACCCTCTTCACAGCCGATGATAAACACCATTGGCCACTCGAGGCCCTTGGAGCTGTGGAGTGTCGCGAGGGTGACCTTTGGGACAGGCTCGTCGTTGTCGTCCTGTTTGTCGCGCTTGAGGTCAAACCGGTTGAGGAAGTCCGACCACCGCGGCGAGGCTGATTGCGAGCGATTTTCAAACCGCTCGAGGCTTCGCAGCAAAAATTCGATGTTGGCCCAGCGCTGGTTGGCGGCCTTGCCAGCACCTGTTTCTTTGGTCATGTGCTTGCGAAACTGGACCGCTTCGAGCATCTCGCGGACAGCAGCGACCGCTGAGTGGGTGACCCTGCGTCGCCCCTGTGCGCGGCGGACCAGTCCGGAAAAGTCGCGGAGCCCACGGCGTGCGCGGGGCTGTAGCCCGGGGATATCTTCGCTGCGGTGGACGGCGTCGAGCAGCGAGATGCCATAGGCATTTGCATATTCAACGAGTTTGCCAATGGTCTTGGCACCGACCCCGCGCGAGGGCACATTGAGCGCCCGGCGAACCGCCTGGTCGTCACGCGGGGTCACCAGCACGCGCATATAGGCGAGCACGTCCTTGAGTTGCTTTTGGTCGTAAAACGTCTGCCCGCCGAGAATCTGATACTCGATTCCATGCTCCTGCAACGTTTCTTCAATCGCCCGCGCCTGCTTGGACGACCGGTAGAGCACGGCGATGTCCCGCGGCGAGATCCGCTCTTCGGTAATGAGGTTTCGGATCTTGCGGCCGACCCACCGGGCTTCGCCAGCCCCGTCGGCTGCCACGACTTCGCGGACCGGCTCGCCGCCGATCCGTTGCGGGCGCAAAACCTTGTCGTGGCGCTTTTGGTTGCGAACGATCAGGTGGTTGGCACAGGTTGTCACCGGGGGGCAGGAGCGGTAGTTCTGCTCCAACTTGATGACCTGAGCCTCGGGGAAATAGAGGTCAAACCCGAGGATGTTGGTGACCTTGGCCCCGCGCCAGCCGTAGATCGCCTGGTCGTCGTCGCCGACGACAAACAGATTTTCGCGGGTTCCAGCGAGATGCGAGAGAACCTCAAACTGGCTTTGGTTGGTGTCCTGATACTCGTCGACCATCAGGTAGTGAAAGCGGTTGCGCCAATAGGCGAGCGCGTCGGGGTCGTCGCGCAGGACCGTAGCGATCCGGCAGACCAAGTCATCAAAGTCGACCGCCCCGAGGGCCTTGAGGCGATCTTCGTAGGGCCCGTAGACCATGGCCGCGACCTCGTCGTATTCGCTTTCGTGGCGTGCGGGGTCGAGGGCCTGCTCGGGCGTGATGAACTCGTTTTTCCACAGCGAAATCCGCTGGGTGATCGCGCCCAAGTCGTAGCGTCGCTCGCCATCCCTGCCACCGTAAATCCCGGCGTCGCGCAGGGCCGAACGGGTGAGGCCGTAAACATCGCCCTGGTCGAGAATCGAAAACCGTGGCGGCAACTCGAAGTCGGCGTAGCGCTCGCGCATCATGCGGGCGCCCAGGCTGTGAAACGTTCCGAGCACCAACTCCTCGGCCGCCTGTTTGCCGACCATTTTCTCGAGACGTTCGCGCATCTCGTCGGCCGCCTTATTGGTAAAGCTGAGGGCGACGATCGTATCGGCCGGGATGCCCTGCTCGAGCATGTAGGCGATGCGATGGGTGATCACCCGGGTCTTGCCCGAGCCGGCACCTGCCAACACCAAGACCGGCCCGTCGATCTGCAGGACGGCTCGGCGTTGATCGGGGTTGAGCGTGCGAAGGTCCATCCGCGCGGCGGGGTTGTACGGGCTTGCAGATCGCGCTGCAAGCATCATTTCCGCGGGATTGTTGGCTCGCGCTCCGCGAACTTGTCGCTGCTGCCGCGAGACCCATGGCAGCCCGGTCGTCGACCCACCTTGTGAGCTCGCTGCCGGGCCTGCTCCGGTGGATTTGTGTGCGACATTGCATCGATGCCCGTGCGCGCTCTACGATGACGCCGCCGATGCCATCTGTCACCCGCAGGATTCCCGCACCGCGCCGGACATCGCCGAGCGAGCGCCCGGCGTTTGTCGTGGTGCTGGCCGGCGAGCGCATGGGCGAAGTTTTGCCGCTCACCGGTCACCGCACCAGCATCGGTCGCGGGGTTACAGCCGACATCCGGATCAACGACGAGGGGATTTCGCGTACCCACGCCGCGGTCGTGCTCGAGAACTCTAGCTACTACTTGCTCGACAACGGGTCGACCAACGGGACATTTGCCAACGGCGACCAGATCGACCGCTACGCGCTGCGCGAGGGCGATCGAATTCAGCTCGGCGCGTCGTCTGTCCTTTTGTTCACATACGACGATGGCCGCGAGGAGCAACAAAAACGGCCGCGTCCCGAGTCGGCCCTGCGCGACGCGGTGACAGGGCTGTTTAGCGAGGAGCACTTCCGCTATCGGCTGGAGGGGGAGATCGCCCTTGCCCGGCGCAATGGCAAGCCGCTGTCCCTGGTCGCCCTGGCGATCGACCAGTTTGCCCGGCTGCAGACCGACATCGGGCCCGAACGCTGCGACGATGTCCTCCGGGTGTTGGCCAAACTCGTCCGCGGGATCACCCGCAGCGACGATATCCTCGCCCGCCGCGGTACCGACGGGTTTTGTTTGGTGTGTCGCAATGCCGACGCCCTCGCGGCCTCGCGTGCGGCCCATCGCATTCGCAATGCCGTCGCCGAACACGAGTTTCCGGGCGAGGAAACGATCGCGGTGTCGCTCGGCATCTCTGAGCTGGCGATGCTCCACGACCCCGGGGCCGACGGACTCATCGAAACTGCAGCGACCGCGCTGTACGTCGCCACCCGCCAGGGGCGCAGTTGCGTCGAAATCTACGACCCCGAGAACGAACCGACGCGGCATGTGTGACCGCCTGTGATTTTCGCCTCCGCCCACGTGCAAGGTTCTCGTTCACAGCTCAATCGGCTTCGGCCCGTCATCGAAATGCACGGCGGTGAAATAACAGGCCGCCAGCTGCACGTTTTTTGGTTTGTCGGCGGACTGGCGTCACTGTCGGCACCACCGTAGCTCGCCTGGGAAAGCGCCGTGAATCAAACGCACATTGCCCCACATATCGTACGTACGACCTTCGGGTTGTTGTTGGTCGCGACCCTTGGGCTCGCGTGTCGTTCCGAGGGAACGCCCCCGCTTTACACCGAACCGGCTGATCCGCCAGCGTCGACCGGTGGCGAGCCTGAGTTGCCCGATGTCGAAGCACCCCAACCGCGAGACGCTCGCAACTTGTGGTTTGCCAGTGGCCAGGGGCGGCAGGCGATTTTAGCCCGCGAGCGCGGCGACAGCGAGGCAGCCAAGCAGGCGCTCGACTCCCTGTTGGCCACCAAAAATCTTTCGCCCGACGATCGCGCAGCTGCCCAGTGGCTCCGCGGCCTGCTCGCACGCGAGGCCGGCGACGACGCGCTGGCGGCCAAATTATTTGCAGATGCACAGAGTGCGCCTGGCCTCGCCCCGGTCCGCGACCGTTTGCGGTTGCTGCAGGCCCAGGCGTTGCTCGACACCGGCGACCCAGCCGGTGCCCTCGCATGTATCGAACCTATCGAGGATGCCGGTGCCCAGCAGGCCGACTGGATCATGGTGCGTGCCGGTGGGCTCCAGCGCACGGGCGAGCGCGACCAGGCAAAAGACTTGTATGAGCAATTTCTCAAGCAGCACAGCAGCCACGACCGCCGCCACGAGGCCCGGATAAAGCTCGCCCGCATGCTTGCCGAGTCCTCCGAAAATAGTGATCGGGAGCGGGCGTTTGAGCTGCTCACCCGGCTCGTCGCCGACGTGCCCCGCAGCGACTACGGCCAGGAGGCAGCGGCCATGTTGCCCGACCTCGCCAAGGCGCTCGGCAAGCCAGTGCCAACCGATGTGCGCAACAACAAGGGCACGGCCCTGCTCGCCGACATTCGCAGCGATCTCAAACGCGGTCGCTATGCCTCGGTGATTCGCCGGGTCGACACCTACCTCAGCCAGGCCAAGCGCCCGAGTGCCGAGCAAAAGTGTGAGGCCCTGTATCTCAAGGGCAGTGCCATCTTTAAACAGCGCAAACGGGCCAAGTCGCGGCCGGTGTTTGACCAGGCGGCCCGCGCCTGCAAGAAGTCGAAGTCGGTCGACTTTGAGGTCAAGTCGCGCTACCAAAGCGGGCGCGGACGCTATGCAGAAGGTGCCTATACAAAAGCTGCAAAAGCGTTTGAGTCGCTGGCGCGCGACCACAAGGACCACACCTATGCCGACGACGCCTGGGTGCTCGCCGGTGAGTCGTGGCAGGCCAAGGGCGACGCCGCCAGGGAACGCCGTGCCTACGAGCAGTCGCTGGCCCACCACCCCAAGGGGGACAAGGCCGGCGAGGCCCGAAGAAGGTTGATCCTACAAGCATTCTCGCAAAAGCGTTACGAAGACATCCTCGGGCTGACGATCGCTAGCGATCAGGCCGGCTCCCTCAAGCTGCGCGAGCGCGCCAAGATGCACTACTTTGCCGGTCGCGCCCTGCAGGCGCTCGGGCGTGGTGACGAGGCGATCGAGCAATGGCTCGCCACCATTGAGATGGCACCCCTGAGCTACCCGGCACTCCAGGCATTTTCGCGGTTGCGCGATGCCGGCGAGCAACCCCTGCGGCGCGGGCTCGACCTCCTCAAGGCTGCCGAGGGCACACCGCCATCACTCGCGGTTCCCGAGTCGAAAGCCGGTGTACGTGCATCGATTCTTGCGCGGCTTGGGCTCGGCAGCGAGGCCCGCGAAGAACTCCAAGCCGCAGGCATTGCCGGGTGGCCGGAGGCAGCTGTCTTGGCCCAAGCAGGCATGTGGGCCGACTCGCAGCGGGCTTTGGCCAAACTCGGCAGCAGTTGGCGGACCACGCCACCGGCCGAGGCCCATCGCGAGGCATGGCAACTCGCCCATCCGCGGGCGTTTTCTGAGTTGGTCCAAAGTGGCGAGCAAACCCATAAGGTGCCACCGCTGTTGACCTTTGCCGTCATGCAAACCGAGAGTCGATTCGACCCGGGTGTGACGTCGTGGGCCGGCGCCCGCGGGCTGTTACAACTGATGCCGGCAACCGCCAAAGATGTCGCCCGCCGGGCTGGGGTCGAGGAATATTCGCCGAGCCGGCTGTACAACCCGACCTTCAACCTCGACCTCGGCATGCGCTACCTGAGCAAGCTGGTCAATCGATTTGGCGGAACCGAGGCCGCAGTCGCACTGGCTGTTCCGAGTTACAACGGAGGTGCCGGCAATGTCGACAAATGGCTCAAGGAGCGCGGCGACTGGGACTTCGACCTGTTTATCGAAAGCATCCCGTTTGACGAGACCCGCAAGTACACGCAGTCGGTGCTCGAGCGCTGGATGATCTACCGGTGGGTCTACGCGCCCGAGCAACGTGCTCCCGAAGACAGGTTGCCCTACCTGCCGCTGGCCGTGCCGAGCCAGAACGACGCCGGCAAGTAACCTCCCCGGTGGATTACGGCAGGGGTACCTGAACCAGCTTGTAGTGGCTGTTTTCGTAAACCTCGCGGGTTCCTTCGCGCAGGGCTCGGGGCAGTGAGGCCTTGAGTCGACGCGCGTGCGAGGCGGTTGTCAGCACCCACACATTTTTGGCCTTGCCCTGTTGTTGCTTGAGAAACTCGTGCAGCGCCTCGCGGTTGTGTTCTTTGAGTACCCAGACCTTGGCTTTGCTCAGCATGGTCTCGCCGCGGTAGTAAAACCACCAGCTCATCAGTGGGTCGTTGGGCGCACGTAGTTGGTAGTAGGTTCGCAGGGCGCTGCGCTGTGACCATTCTTCGGAGGCCTTGGGCAGGTAGTCGCCGAGGACATAGCCGGTTGTCAGCAGGGCCGACAGCAGCATTGTCACGACCGCCTCGCGGTAACGGCGAAAACTCCACAGGCCGATGGCGAGGGCAAACGGCGCACAGCAGTACAAAAGCGGGGTGATGTCGGGGGCCCCCTTGTTCCACATGCCGGTGTAGAGATAGGTGGTGAGGTGCGCGATCCAGGCCGGTTGGATGCTGGTGTCCCGCAAAATAAATGCAAGTACAAGCACACCAAAGCCGGCACATATCAAACGGGTTTGGCGGGCGACGATGGTTTCAGTTGCCCGGGTCTTCGGGTCGAATTGGTCGGCCAGCCACAAACCCGTCAGGATCGCCGCCGGGGGGAGGCACGGCAGCAGGTAGTGGTAGTACTTGGTAATGCTGTAGGTCAGCAGGCCGATGCTCAGGACAAACCACAGCAGGGCCAACCGCCGCAGCCCTCGGGAGGTTGGGGTCTCGCTGGGAAACGCCTCGGGTTTGGCAAATGCCCGCCGCACGTTGCCCCACAGCGCCGCCGGCAACACGGCCGCCCACGGCAGGCCCGCCAAACCGAGTGTACGTACATAAAACGTAAAGCCGCCAACGGCCTGCTCCTGCTCGCCCGAGGCAAACCGGGCGAGGTTGTTGACGACGATCAGCTCGGCAAAGAAGTTCCACCCGCGGTAGATGATCATCGCGTGGTGCCAGGGAAACGACGCGGCGACAAACAACAGGGTACCGAGCCCCAGCATGCTGGTGCGCAGCAGGGCCAGACGCCCGCTGACAAACATGTGTCCGAGCACCAAAAACCCGATGAGCCCGGGGCCGATCATGCCCTTGCCCATGGCCGCAAGCCCGGCCGCGAGATACATGATGCCGAGCCAGGCCTGTGAGCGTTTGCGAAACCGGAGGCTCAGGAGCAGACAAAGGGCACTGACACCCCAGTAAAACCACATCGTCATGTGGACCTGCCACAGCGTGAACAGGCTGGGGACCCCGGGGCGTTCCGGGAATTGCGAAACCCGGATCCGCGTGACATCGGCGAGCACGTGGTGGTGCATCACGGCAATCGGGATCGCCACGGCAACAATGAATGTACAAATAAACCCGAGGTAGGCGCGGTCCCACGGAATCGTCGCGCGACCCAATCGGGCGCGCAATCCAGTGCCTCCCGTGCCCCCCGTCTTGCGCCGCCACGGGCGGCGACGAAGCTCGCGGTCGGGGGCGAGGGTTGCCATCGCCCAGGCACCAAACGCTACGACAACTGGGCCGACAAAGAACATGTCGGTCAGGGCCTGGCGACTGACGATCGCCCACTGCGGCATTGTTGCAAGTACAAGCGAAGTGGCGATGCCGGCAAATTGGGCGTGGGTGGGCGTGGGCCGCAGCAGCAGCCCCGAGGTGTCGGAGGGGGAGCGCAGGCGCCAGACCACAAGCCCGGCAAACGCAGCGGTCAAAAGTCCGGTGAGCATCGACGGCAGGCGCAGTGCCAGCTCGGGCCATAGCGGCTGAACCATCTCATCGGCTGCCGCCCCCACGCCCACACCAAATAGCTTCATGCTCAGGGCCATCAACCAAAACGGCAGCGCAGGCTTGGACCAAAACGTGGTCTCGGCCCGGCCGTCGGGGCCGGTGCCGGGCTCCCACCACAGGTCGAGTGGGTCGTGGCGCACCAGGATTTGCCGCGCGACTTCTCCGTAGTGGGTTTCCCACGGGTCCCAGGGTCCGCAGGCGGCGATCGACAGCGAGTAGACCACGGTCACGACCACAGCGGCGGCGACGATCCACACCCACGTGGGAAGCTTGGCCAGCTGGGATTTTAGGCGCGCGCGCACGCTGCGAGGAGTACCCTAGCCTGTGTCCGGCGCCAAGGGCCAAGCTCGCTTCGTTGTCGGTGCCGAAGCCGGCCTCAAAATTCACGGGAGAGCGGGCTAAATCGCCGCAAACCTAGCGATAGCGACAACGTCAAACCGACAAGATCGGCGAGCCGGTTAAATCGTTGTAGCCTGAGGTCCGTGCAGGAATTTGCCAAAGTCGGCCAAAAGCTCGCGTGCTGCCTTCTACTCGCTGCGTGTTCCCCAAGGGCGCAACCCGAGGCCACGACCCAGCAACAGCCCCCGCCCAAGGTTGCCGACGCCAACAAACAGGCACCGGTCGACGACGAGGCTCACCGGGTCGTGTTTGCCGATCGAATCGCCTACAGCTATGTCCTGTTGCTCGGGCCGACAACCGAAAAAAGTGTAACTGCACCGACCAAGCAGCAGTTGCGTGAGCTCGTGTTAGAGGCCTTTCCCGGGCGCGAGCACGACGAGGAGGTCCAGCTGCTGCTCGGGCTCATCGAGGCGAAGCAAACCACCGAGGGCGGGCCCACACTTGAGGTGCCCGGGGATGGGGCCAGCGGTGAGGCCAAGCCCGAAGATGGCCCACCACAAAATCCGGGCAGCGCGAACGGGGAGCCGTCTAACCAGCGCGAGCAGGCGATTGATGTGGCCGCGCAGGCAGCCGCCGAGGGCGAGCTGGCCGACGGCGAAATCGATGCAGATGCACAGGAAACCCTGCGGCGAAAACGGCGAATGACCGACCTGCTCGGGCTCGATGTCGAGGTTCATCCGCTCGTGCCAACCAATCCCGACGAGCCGGCATTGGTCGATATGGAGATTTTACGTGAGCCGATTTTGTCGCGCGACCTCAACCCCGAGCAACGTGCATCGCTCGCCAACCGGCAGTGGGTGATGGTCGTGCGGGCCCGCTACCGCAACCAGCACGGGGTTCGCGGCCTTCGGCTGTTGCAAACGATCGTTCGCGTGCTCGCGCAAAAGTACGACGCCCTGATCCACGACCCCGATACCCGCGAAACCGTGACCCGCGAGACCTTCTATCGCACGCGCCTGCAAACCCGGCTCGGCAACGTGGCCGACCAGATTCCGGTGGTGCCGTTTCAAGATAATGCACATACAATAAATGGGAAGCCCGCCGTGCGTTTAGCCACCCGTGGGATGCGGCGGTTTGGCAGTGTCGACATTGAACTCGCCGGCTTGCCCCCCGACCCCGAGGTGTTGCAGCAGGCGACCCACTTTGTTTACGGCGTCGCGTTTAACCTGATCAAGCTCGGTGTTTACGACCGTTCGGGGTATGCCGTGGAAATGCCCGACGCGATCCATGTGCACTACAAAGACTGCGCTCAAGCCTATGCCAGCCGGGACGTCAAACTGCCGCGTTGTGCCGACTGTCCCGAAGAAGTGCGGATACACCTAGTTGAGCGCAAGGCCGAGGCTCAAGACGCCCAGGGCCACGTGGTCGCCAACATCGTCGCCCCCCGGCACCTCAGCGATGCAGCTGGCTACGACCATCCCGCGTGGGTTTCACAGGCACTTGCCCGGGTGTTGGGGTTGTAGCGTCGAACGCCTACCAACGGCCCTGTTCGCCGCCCATAAACGTGTATGGGTAGCCGATGTCGAGGGCCGAAACTTCGTTGAGTTGTTCGTAGGCTTGGTCGGGCAGTTGCAGCTCGGCGGCGGCGAGGTTGTCTTCGAGTTGGGCGAGCGAGCGGGCACCAAAGATCACCGATGTCACCGCGGGGCGGCGTAGCAGCCAGGCCAGCGACACCCGGGCCGGGGTTGAGCCGAGCTCCTTGGCCACCGCCTCGACAGCGTCGAGGATCTTCCAATTGCGCGGTTGATTGAGCCGCTTGTAGGTGTCTTGCCACTTGGCGAGGCGGGAGCCCTCGGGTCGGTTTTCGGCGCGGTATTTGCCGGTCAAAAATCCGCTGGCAAGCGGCGACCAGGGCAGGATTCCCAGGCCGTACTTTGTACATACAGGGACATGCTCCCGCTCGATCTCGCGGACCAGCAGGCTGTATTGCACCTGAAAGGCGACAAACCGCTCGAGGTTGCGGCGGTCGCTGGCCCACAGGCTCTCCATCAGGCGGTAGGCGGCGTAGTTGCTGGCGCCGATGTAGAGCACCTTGCCCTGGCGCACGAGGTCGTCGAGCGCCCGCAGGGTTTCCTCCTCGGGCGTGTCGATATCTTGCATATGCACCTGGTAAAGATCGATATGGTCGGTTTGCAACCGCCGCAAGCTGGCCTCAACCGCATGCATAATTCGGTGCCGCGAAGCTCCCTTGCCGTTGGGCCCACGGTGCATCGTAAAGCGAAACTTGGTGGCCAACACCACGCGCTCACGGTTTTGCCGCTCTTGCATCCACAGGCCGATCACCCGTTCGGACAGCCCGTCTTGGCCATAGACATCGGCGGTGTCGATAAAGTTGATCCCGGCCGCGAGTGCCCGGTCCATGATCGCAAACGATGTGTCCTGATCGCAGCTGACCCCGTGCATAAACGACTTGTCGTTGGCGAGGCCAAAGGTCATGGCGCCGAGGCACAGGTTGGAAACACGCAGGCCACTTTGTCCGAGTTGTCGGTATTCCATGCAGACTCCTGTGCGGCGATTTGACCAGATTTACCAGCGGCATGCCAGCGCATAGCGTGCGAGCCTGTGGCGGGCTCGGGTTGGCCAGTTCGTTGCGGACACGGTTGTACGTACACAGTTACTGTGCGCGGTCAGCTATGTCGAGCTTGGGCGGCGTGACGACCCACGTGGCCAGGCGGTGACAAACCTGTCGGCAACCAGGAACCCGTGCCAGGGCGGGGAGCCACATCCACAGGGGAAACAGGCGACACAGGGTCAACGCGACGCTCGGCAGTGGTGCCTGTTGCCCGTCGACCTGTGCGTGCAGCGATTCGAGCTTTTGTTCGCCGCGAAACCGCAAGACTTCCCCGGCGTCCCACGTGCGCAAATAGGCAGCTTGGCGCACAGCTTGGGCGTTGTTGGGGTGCACAATCGTCACAGCAGGCAGCGGTCGGCGAAATCGCAGGCGGTCGAGCGGGCGCAGCAGTTGCCCCGCGCCAGTGCGTTTTGGTCGTCTACCGTCGCCGGGTGCCAGCGGCGAGCTGGCCAGCCAGCGAAACCCGCCGACCAACTCCTGTGGGCGCAACCACACCGCATACGGAGCGATCATGACCTGGACAAACAGGCCGACGTTGAGCAGGACTTCAATGCCGAAGTGAAACGCGAGCCCCAGGCCCAGCCACAGGCGTCGACCGAGCAAAACATTGCATATGAACGCGCGAAATCCCTGGTGGTGTCGCAAGAAGCGATAACCGAGGACCACGGCGATCGGCAGGCAAAACACCAGGCCCTGAATCAGCGTACCCGCCTGCTTTGGTGCCAGGGCAAATCGTTCCGGGAAATAATAGAGGACACACAGGCCGGCGAGATAGCTGGTTGCCCACAGCATCACCACATTCAATGTATAGCCAATCATCCTGCGCCAACGCGCGAGCTGTGGCCATTGTTGGTGTGCCTGGGCGCGTTCGTAGCCCCGCAGGACCACGCCCACGAGCGCCAGCACAAAGCCAACTTCCCACAGTCGAACGAGCCAGGTCATCAGCGGCAACAGGCCAATGCCCTGCAGGTAGCTGACCACCGTGACCTGCTCGGGGAACCGGTAAAAGTGGGCCAGTGAGGTCGAGTAATAAAGTGCCGTGCCGTCGCGCCAGGCGATCCCGGTTTTGACCGCTCCGGTGGTCACGTAAATCACCGTGAGCTGGACCAGCATCATGTGTACGGGCCACGCGGGGATAGCCCGAAGTGCCGGGAAACTGGTGGCTGTGGGCGCACGCAGGGTTGTTCGGATCCTGCGCACGCGGTCGAGCGAGTAGGCCTCACCCCAGCGCGAACACAGGCCGAGCAACAAAAAGATCCGCAGCACGGTGTCGCCACCGGCGTGCCACAGGGGTGCGTACAAAAAAAGTGTATGCACACCAAACCAACAACACAGTGTCGAAATCCGTGTCCACAGCCCGAGAATCATTAAGATGGCAGCGACGATCGTGGCGCCAAATACTGTATATACAAGCTCTGGCGGATTGCCCAAGTGCAGCAACGACGCCCGCCCGGCGATCGCGTGGTACCAGTCGTAGAGGTGCTCAAACCCGTGCTCCGGGTTCCAGTGGTGGGCAAGGTCGCGGGCAAATCGCATCCGCGCGACATGGGGGGGAAACAGCCCCTCGTCGGTAAACAACAGGGTCAGGTAGGGCAGCATGTCGAGCACTGACCACAGCGCGACGATGCCAATCAGAATCCGAAACAGGGCAACCGGGCGCGGGTCGGTAGTGGTGAGCCACAGCCGGCGCCACAGGTCAAAGCGGACGACAACCCACAAAAGTGTAGCAGCAAGTAAAATCCAAAGTGATGTCGTGGCATCGGCGAGGTGGGCACTGACATCGACCGGCGGATCCTTGGCAAGCGCGTAGAGCCCGATCACAGCCCCTCTCCTGCGTCGGTATCGGAGTCGTGGGCATCCTCGGCCTGGTCCTGGGCTGCGAGCTCAGCTTCGGCCTGGCGCCGTTCAAACCATGTGCGGCTCGGGGTCACCTCAAACCCACTGTCGTCGACCGTTGGCAGGCCCATACGTGCGCGCTGGATGTTGGTCAGGCGGCCGTCGGGAATCTGTGTACAGTCATAGACCCCGGTCAGGGCTCGACGGATCTTGAGCGCCATTGGGTCGTAGCCACCCTGGGCAAAGGCATAGCGCGGTGGCGGGATGCGGTTCCACAGCTTGACAAAGTGCACCCGTTTGGGGGGCGGGGTGTGTTGCAAGAGCGCCGTGCGTTCAGCCTCGCGGCAGACCCAAGCCGCATAGACAATTTGCCAGCGGTGGTGTTTGCCCATCAGCCGGCGATTGAGTTTGCCACCGCGGTCGTAAAACAGGTAGGGAAACCGGCGGCGGCCGTAGATGTCGTGCTTGAGGTCCCAGACCTCGCCACTGGCATCTTCGAGGTAGACCCGGGTAAATTCGTTGAGGCGATGGGGGTTGGGGGCAAACATCTTCCACCCCTGGGTGTGGGTGGTGCGCTTGATGTAAGCCTCCATATATGTGTATGCATTGAGTGCCCGCGAGAATCGGAGGGCGAGCCCGTTGCGGGGAAACAGGTGGTGCAGCAGGGCGATGAGGTGGTAGGCGATAAACACCGCCAGCAACAGCCCGGCGATGCGCCCGTAGGCAGGACTTCCGGTCGCGGGGGCAAGCGGCGCAGAGGTCCATGCATCGACATGTTCCTGAGCGATAGGGGGTGTTTCCCGTGCAGCCTGGCTGTCGCGGGTAGACATCAGCCTGTCCTCGCTTCAACGGGCCACGCGGGGGTGGGCAAGTTTGGCAGTGGGCCTGGACGGATGCAAACAAATTGCGTACGCAACTGTTTGAGCTGTCCAAGCGCTGTCATCACTCGCCCTGTTCGTCGCCTTCGTCAGGTTCGTTGACTGCCGCAGCTGCGGGCGGACGCGGTATTGGCCGGCTGCGTGGCGGGCGTGTACCGGTCGCAGTTGCCCGCTGCTTGCGCGTATAGCTGCCAAAGAAGTTACGCCGCTGCTCCCAGGTCTTGCGCCGCGTGGCAAACTTTCGCAGCTCAGCTTCCCGGGTTTTTTCGGCCTGTTCGAGATCTTCTTCGGTGATTTCGAGCCCGCGCCGTTGTTTCATATGCAACGGTAGCGTCTCCTGTTTACACCGGTTGTTTTGCACATGTTTGGTGCGCAACGGGCGTTTGTAGGGGTCGTAGTAACCCTGGGTGGTGACCTGTTCGGGCTTGGGCATGCGGTACCAGAGTTTGTCGACCTCGATCCGCACCGGCATCTGGCCCGTGCGCAGCATCCACTCGCGGCAGTGAAACGCGGCCCAGTATTTGAGGTACCACTTGCCCTTGCCCATCATGCGCCGCTGCATCTTGCGCATCCGGTCGTTCCAGATCCACGGGTTGGGCCGGTTTTTGAGCGAGTTGTTTTGCAGGTCCCAGCGGGTACCGTCGTGGTCGACGACCACGGTCTTCATAAAACTGTTGGCGCGCGGTGGGTTGGGGGCAAACATACGCCAGCTCTGGGTGGTGGCGGTGCTGCGGACCCACCATGAGAAAAACGTTCGCGTCTTGCCGCGGAAGCTGTTGAACACAGGATACCCGGGAAACAGCACAGACACGATGGCGCCGCCGTGCCACAGCACCAGCAACAGTGCGATCGTGCGCCCAAGTGTCCCATAGGCCAGGGCCGGGCCGCCGCCGAGTTGCTCGCTCGCCGACACGCGTTTGCCCACCCACAACAGGCGAAACAGCAGCCCGGTGAGCAGGCAGGCGCCAAACCACCAATAGACGTAGTCGCCGAGGTCGGGGGTTTTTTCGATCCGCAGGTACAGCAAGGAGAACGCACCCAGACCGAGGATGAGGATCGCCCAGTCGGGGATATTTTTTCCGCGGATCGGGACCGACTCGGGACTTTGCGCGGGGACAAACAACCGGTCGACCGCGGCCGGGATACGGTTGCCGAGTTTCGGGATAGATCTGGCTTTTTGGACACACCACTTGATGGCCCGGTTGACCTCGTCCCCCGAAAACCAGGCGGCGTAGGTCATCAGCATGATCAGCGGGAACATGCCGATGTTCATGAACACAAACAAAAACCCGTGGAACATCAGCCCGAGCGTCAGCCATACCCGGCGGCCCAACAGCCACTTGCGCAGCCACTCGCGGCTGAGGGTCCAGGCCGGCAACGGCACCCGCCCAAACAGGCGCTTGTCGGGCTTGATCAGCCGCAGTGGCCAGCGACCCACGACATACCAAAGCACGACCATCACCGCGAAGATGCAGTAGCCGATGTTGATCTTGGTGAGGCCGGTTGCCACCCGCAGCGCGACCTCGGCATCGGTCGCCTTTTTGACGTTGATGCAGTAGGGGTAAAGCGTGGTGTTGAGGTAGTAGACAAGGGCGACAATGCCGAGCAGGCATAGCCTGCCGAGCCACAGTCGAACTTTTTGGTTTTGTTGGGCGCGGTACCAGGCCTGGTCTTTGTGGTCGAGCCCGAACTTCAAAATCATGCCGAGGCCGACCAGCGAAAAGCACATCTCCCACCAGTGGGTCACCCAGGTCATCAGGCGAAACACGGTGGTCGCAAACAGCGAAGATAGCCACTGGGTAAAGCCGATGAACCGGTAAAAATGGTCCATGTTGAGGGCGTAATAAAGGGCGTCGCCGCGGGCCCACACGGTCCCGGTTTTGACCATGCCGGTGGTCGAGTAAATCCCGATGAGTTGCCACATCATCAGGTAGCGCGGCCAGCTCGGCACCAGGCGGTAGATCGGTTGGCGGACCTTGCCCGGGGGCAGTGGTTTTTGTGGCTCGCTGCCGTCGTCGAGCAGGCCCTTTTTGCGCAACCTTCGACATCGCCACCAGTTGTCAAAGCTCCAGGCGTGGCCGGTCTTGCAAAACAGCAGCAAAAACCAAAACACGCGGTAGACGGTGTCGGTGCCCTCTAAGTAGAGCGCGTTGTGGTTGTAGATGCTGCTCATCATCAGGTAGCCGAGGATCCCGGTGACTCGGCTAAACACCCCGCAGGCAAACAACAGCAGCACACCAAACGTCGCGTAGAGGTAGCCGGCGACAAACTCGGGTGAGGCCCAGAAGTAAAACGCCGAGTACTTCGAGGTAAAAAATCGCAGGTAGGCCCAGGCGTCGAAAAACCCCTCAGTTGGGCTCCACCCGGCCAGTGCTGTCCGGCCGTATCGCTGGCGCGCTTCGGTGATCGTAAATAGGCCCTCGTCGCTCCACAGCATCCGCCAGTAGGGGTGGAGGTTCCAAAACACTTGTATGGTCATGAGCGCAAAGCCAATGCGCATCACGGCGAACATCCGCGGATCTTCGAGGGCGAGGATGCTGCGGCGGATTGACTTGGTTCGCGTCCATGCCCACAAAAACACAAGGACGACGATCAGAAGACTGAGCCAGCCTACCTGGGTGATGAGCTCTGCCGGGGCCTTGGCGTAGTCCCCGGGCTTGGATGCGAGCAAGAACGCGGTGAGACCTGGGAGCATGGGCGGCCGCGACAGTAGCTCGATTTTACGGGCGCGTCAGCTATCCCGCCGCTTTCGAGTTTTGGGGGAATTCCCCGTCTGCGAAATCTTTCACGGGCACCGCTGCACAACTTCGTCGTAATACGCATCCGTGTACAGTGACTCACAAGCGTGGGCGATGTTGTTATCGGCGATGCACTGGTTGAACTCCTGCCCTGAGGCGCCCATCGCAGCGCAATCCGCCTCGGTATAGCAGGGTATGTAGCCGAGAGAGCGGGAGGTAAAACACTCGAGGTAGGCGATCATTTCAGGTCCAGCGTGTTCGAGCTGGACCTCCATTTCGCACTCCAAGTCGGCCTGATTGTACTCGGCGAGGCATGTTTCGTAGGTCGTCACGCCGCCTTGCACTTCGCACTGGCAATGGGCATCGGCCGCGGCATTGATCGCATCGATCCGCTCCTGGGCCAGCCGCATGGTTTTTTCCTGATCGGTCTCAGGACCGGCGGATGTGTCCGAGTCGCTGGTCTCGCTCGACGTGTCCGTATCTGAGGTTTCGCCGTCGCAGGCGAGCGGGGCCAGGAGCAGTAAGGACACAAGACCGCTACGGCAAAGCATGGCCACAGGATACGCGAGGGTGCCTACAGCTGCGATAGCCAATCCCGCTCATTGCTCATACAACGAAGTTGTCGGCCACTCGCTTTTTGTCGACTGCCCGTTCGATCGCCGTTCGACTGCCGTTCGACAGGCTGCCCGTTCGACAGGCTGCCCGTTCGACAGCTAACCGCGCTCGAGCTGTTCAAGCATGTCGCGCGCGGCGGTTGTGAGCACGGTTCCCGGGCCAAACACCGCAGCCACACCCATATCTTTGAGCTTTTGAAAGTCGCGTGGCGGAATCACGCCGCCGACGACAATCAAAATGTCCTCGCGCCCCTGTTGTGCGAGGGCGGCTTGTAGAGCTGGCACAAGCGTCAGGTGGCCGGCGGCGAGCGAAGACACACCGACGATGTGGACATCGTTTTCGATCGCCTGTTTGGCCGTTTCTTCGGGGGTTTGAAACAGCGGGCCGATGTCGACATCAAACCCCAGGTCGGCGAGTCCGGTGGCGATCACCTTGGCCCCGCGATCGTGACCATCCTGGCCCATCTTGGCCACCAAAATGCGCGGGCGTCGGCCCTCGTTTTGCTCGAACGCAGCCGTCAGCCGCAGGAGTTCGTCGATGCTGTCGCGGTCTTTCACCTCACGGCTGTATACACCCGTAATGGTTTGCGCAGAGGCTTGATGGCGCCCCCAGGCATCTTCGAGGGCCTGGCTGATCTCGCCGACGGTCGCCCGCGCACGGGCGGCAGCGACTGAGAGTTCGAGCAGGTTGCCTGTTTTTGAGGTGGCCGCGTTGCGCAGCTGCGCGAGCGAGCGCGCGACTGCTTCGGCGTCCCGTCCGTCCCGCAATTGTTGTAGGCGCATGAGCTGCGCCGCCCGGACCTTGGTGTTGTCGACCTCGAGGACATCGACAGGCGTCTCCTCGGCGAGCCTGTGCACATTGACCCCGATCACCGGTTGCACGCCGCTGTCGATCCGTGCCTGGGTCCGCGCCGCGGCTTCTTCGATCCGCAACTTGGGGATGCCCTTTTCGATTGCCTTGGCCATGCCACCGGCGGCTTTGATCTCTTCGATACGCGACCATGCGCGTTGGGCCAGCTCGTGGGTGAGCCGTTCGAGGTACGCACTGCCGCCGAGTGGGTCGATGGCGGCTGTGATGCCGGCCTCTTCCTGCAACAGAATTTGCGTGTTGCGAGCGATCCGGGCCGAGAACTCCGAGGGCAGGGCAAGCGCCTCGTCAAACGCGTTGGTGTGCAGTGATTGGGTGCCGCCCAGGGTCGCTGCCAGGGCCTCGATGCAGGTGCGGGCGACATTGTTGTACGGGTCCTGGGCCGCCAGGCTCCAGCCCGAGGTCTGGCAGTGGGTCCGCAGCATCAGCGACTTGCGGTTTTTGGCCCCAAAGCCCTTGACGATCCGCGCCCACAGCAATCGTGCCGCCCGCAGCTTGGCGATCTCCATCCACAGGTTCATGCCGATACCAAAGAAAAACGACAGCCGCGGGGCAAAGGCGTCGACATCGAGCCCGGCCGCGATCCCGGTTTGGATGTACTCGAGGCCATCGGCCAGTGTATAGGCAAGTTCGATGTCCGCGGTCGCCCCGGCCTCCTGCATGTGGTAGCCGGAGATACTGATGCTGTTAAACAGCGGCATGTGTTTGGCTGTATAGGCAAAGATATCGCCGATGATCCGCATCGACGGCGCCGGTGGATAGATATAGGTATTGCGGACCATAAATTCCTTGAGGATGTCATTTTGAATGGTCCCTCGCAGGAGTTTACGGTCGACACCCTGTTCCTCGGCGGCGACGATATAAAGCGCCATAACCGGCAATACAGCGCCGTTCATGGTCATCGATACACTCATTTTATCGAGTGGAATTTTGTCAAACAAAATCCGCATGTCGAGGATCGAGTCGATCGCCACGCCGGCCATGCCGACGTCGCCGACCACCCGCGGATGGTCCGAGTCGTAGCCGCGGTGGGTCGCCAAATCAAACGCGATCGACAGGCCCTTTTGCCCGGCGGCGAGGTTGCGGCGATAAAACGCATTGCTCTCCTCGGCCGTCGAAAACCCGGCGTACTGGCGGATCGTCCACGGGCGCCGGGTGTACATGGTCGCGTACGGGCCGCGGACATAGGGGGCAACGCCGGGGACCGACGCGAGGTGGGTCAGGCCATCGAGGGCCCGGGCGCCGTAGTGCGGCTCGATGGCGATCCCTTCGGGCGTCTCCCAGGTGTCTTTTGAGATAGGTTGATGTGGGCTTTGCCCATCGACCAACTCTTCGAAGCTCAGGTTTGCAAACGGGGGAAGCGTGGACATTAGTTGGCCTCCTGTGCGTGGCATAAAAGTTCGACCAAAACGCTGAGGCTGCCGAGCACATCGGTCCCGGCGCTGAGCCATGCGTTGACCTGGCTGTGCCAGGGTTGTGGTGTGGGTTCATTGCCGATACAAATAATTGCCAGGGGTCCTGGCGAACCATTGGTGAGGTCGGAGACGAGCGCGGAGCCGTGTTCGCCGAGGTCCTCTGGGGTTGCGCACAGGACCGCGGCCGAGCAGTTTTGCTGCCGCCACAGGGCCACCGCCTCGCGCGGGGTGTGGCCCGCCGCCGGGGTGGGGTCGACAACCTCAAACCCGGCACTCTCGAGCAGGGCGGTTGCCTGCTGGACCAGGTTTTTGTGGCGCTTGAGGGGGCCGAGCGCGACCACACCGACTTTTGGACGCGGCCCCTGGGCTGTTTGCCCGCGCAGGACTTCAAACCCCGCGGCGAGTCGTTGCCGGGTGAGTGCTTGGCAGACTGTTGCGGGTTCGACATTGTCGACGAGGTCGCTGGAGCTGTCCGGGGCGCACACTTCGGGGACCGCTGGTGGGTCGAGCACGGCGAATCGGTTGATACCGACGATCGCGTGTTGGAGCCTGGCCACCCGCGCCTGTTGTTCGGCCAGTGCGGTGATACAGGCCTGTTGGACATCACCGCGCAACAGCGCTGCCGACATCCCGCCTCCGGACTCGATACTGCGGACAAGCGCCCAGGCTTCGCGGGCGATGGTTTGGGTGAGGGACTCGACGTAGCCGCTGTGGCCCGCGGGGTCGCAAACCTTGGCGAGATGGGACTCGTCGCGCAGCAGCAGTTGGGTGTTGCGCGCAAGCCTGCGGGCAAACGCGCCGTCGGGACGATCGCCGCTGTCAAACCCCGGGAGGTCAAAACTGTCGACCTCGCCCATGGTCGCGGCCACACCCTGCACCGTGGCCCGCAACAGATTACTCCACGGTTCGGCACAGGCCAGCTCGCGCCAGCTTCCAGAAGCATGTAGGTACATTCTTTGTGCTGCCGAGCAACCGCCAGCTTTGCCGACGACCGCGGCCCACAGGCTGCGGGCGGCCCGGAGTTTGGCGCAGGTTGCCAGCAGGTTGCGGCCGAGTGCCAGGTGAAACACAAACCGCGGGGCGAGTTGCTCGATGCTGTGGCCCGCGGCTTGCCCCCGGCGCAGCACCTCAATGCCACTGGCGAGCGCCCAGGCGACTTCTTGCACCGCGGTCGCCCCGGCCTCGTGGTAGGGCACCGCACTCACACCGATGGTTCGCAGATTGGGTGCGTGTGCACAGATCTCGGCGAGCTCGAATACGTTGGCAAACGCCTGGTCGAGCGGCTGGGTCAGTTGCCCGGTGCACGCAAGCTCATGCAGGGGGTCGGCGAGAATGGCCCCGGTCAGCGCCCCGGGGTCGACGTTTCGAGATTTTGTAAGTGCAAGCAATGCCTGGGCAGCTGCCGGGCCGTTGGCCCCGGCTTCGAGGACCACTGAAAACTCGGAGAGCGGGACCTCGGCGAGCACGCTCCCGAGTTCTTCGACAGTCTGCCAGGCCACGCCGCCACGTCCCCGCGGTGCCTCGGCGTAGTGTCGGCACAACCACACCAGTTGTAGGCCGCCCGCAAGGTCCTTGGCGATCTCGCACCCGGCAGCCGTCGGCTCGCGGTGGCGATAGGCATGGGCGATCTTCCAGCCGCCGGCAACCCGGTGAAGATGTGGTGGGGCCCCCGGCTGATGGACGATCGGCGGCATCCGAACACCGGCAACGGGCGTATGGTCGAGGGATTGCAGCGCCTCGCCGCGGAGCTCTTTCAGGGCTTGCGCCTCCCAGTCGGCGGGCGTGGCAGGTTGAAATGCGACGTCTTGCAAGGGGTCCTCTCCGGTGCAGTCGCGGCATCATATACCTATTTAGGCGTCGGGGTGGACCGTGCTGCCGCGGACGTCCTGTCGCCTGCAAATTGGGCTTGATGCGCTCTGGTTGTTTAGACCGGGTTTTTTCTGCCTGGTCCCTGCTGTGGGCCGGCCATGTTGCGGAGCGCCAATTTGGGATTCGGCATGGCGCGAACACATTGCCCGGACTGGCTGGGGTTGTTGACTTATTTGTTCATACAATTAATCCGCGCCGGCCTGGACGAGGTCGCGGAGCTCATCTGTGGAGGTCACCCGGCGTTCAAACACAATCTCGGCCCCCGTGAGCACCCCCCGGCCATACTCGTCGTAGTGGCGAAAGCGTGCCAGCCTGACCACAATGGTATGGGCGACCTGGGCATAGCCGCGATCACGCAGGCCGATGATGATTGCCCGGGCAGCTAGGCCTGAAAAATGCGTGTCGGGGCTATCTGCTGGCAGGTCGACAAACAGGTTGAGTTGCCGTGCTGCGGCATCGTAGGCATGTTGGACCCGCCCCGGCTCGAGCTCGGGGAGTTGCTCAAAACCCGTTGACCATGCATCGATCTCACTGGCAAACGGCGAAGGCTCGGGGGCTTGCACACCCCGGCTGTGATCGACGAGACGGGCCGGTTGACTCCCCAAAAAGTGCCGACGCAATGCCGGGTAGAGCATGGTCGCCACAACCTCGGCGGTGCGATCGATCGCCCACACCGAACCGTGGTGCCGCCCCGAACGAAACGGCGGATTGCCCCACGGGCTCGCCTCTAGGTGGTGGGGCAAGAGCTGTTGGGTGGGGTCGACCACGGTCAGTCCGTGCTGGCGAATCAACCCGGTCAACTGCACGATCTGGGGCGACGGTGGGCGCAGGCCATCGAGGTTCTTGCGGCCGATGCCTTCGTTTTGGAGAAACACAACCTCGGTGCCATAGCGCCGCTTGAGGGCGTCGAGCCGGCGCAGTTGTGTGTGGATCCAGGCCTCGCGTTCGGGCCCTGGTTGGGGGTGGTCGCCAAAGTATTTTTTGGTGACGTTTTGGATTTCGATAAGGACGACATCAACCGCGACCTGGGTTGTGACAAAGCGTTCAGCCTCGGTGACCTGCTGCTCGAGCGAGGGAGCACCAAACGCCCGGTGGTAGAGTTCAAACCGCAGTTTGTCGCGCAACCCGAAGCGTGTTTGCAGTTCCTGCTCGAGCCGCCGGCCAAGCGAATATTGGCCGACGAGGTCAGAAACTGCGGTCATGGACGAACCGAGCAGGAGCCCGAGGTAGGGGCCTTTGCGGGGCAACCGGGAAATTCGTGTATCGACAAATTGATCGGGGTGAAAAGCCGAGCTAATCGCTTGGCCGGTGGCGCTACCGAGGTGGCCGAGGGGTTGTTGGTGTTTGTAGATCAGGTTGCCGATTCGGGCAGCTCCGTAGAGGCCATCACCAATGCGAAATAGTCGCGGGCGGGCAAACTCGCCGACAAACACGGTGGCGGTGACGGGGTCGAGTGCCATCGCTCCGCGATGCAGCCACGAGACCCGACCCTGGCCCTTGTGACTGGCGGGCATATAGGCATCGCCGTAGGGAAGTGGTTTGAGCCACGGGTACACCTGTTTGCGCTTGAGGTGAAAAAAGTGTAGATGCACAATTTCCGTTAGATCTTTGATTTTTGTCGGTGGGCGCCGTTCCTCCTGCACCAGTAGGCCGCCATAACGCTCGACGTACATCAGGCCGACAATTTTTTGCAGGCCGATATCTTTGAACGGGAACGGGTAGTGGGCGCCGTAGACTTCGGGGAGTGGTGTGCTCGATGTATTTGCAAATATGAGATCGAGGTTACCGGTGGGTGGGCGCCGCCAGATGCGTCCGGCGTTGTCGGCAATAAACATCTCGCCCGTGGGCGACACCGCAAACGCGGTAAATCGGACTCGGGGCTGTCGGGGTGGTGGCTGGGGTTGCGGTGACAGTGCAGACGGCGTCGGTTCATCCGGCTCGACCGTGGGTGGCGACTGTGGGTCGGGGGCGAGCTTTGCGAGTGCAGCCTGGACCTGCTGGGCTGTTACCCACGGTTTGCGCGAACCATCGGGGGCGACTTGCGTGATAGCCCGCGGGTTGAGTGTATATAAAAACGTTCCGTCACTGGCGAGTTGGGTGTGGCCACGATTACCGGTGGCGAGCGTTTTGACGGCGTTTTGGTGAATCTGGCGAATCCCCTTGCGGTCGGCGATGTAGAGGGTGTCGCCGACAAACACAGGTGAGGAGGGATGGTCGAACGTGGCTTCGCCAAACAATCCGTCGTCGCCCCCGGCCACGCCGAGTTGGCCCGCGAGTGGCTCCAACGTCTGCATCGACCCGCGCAACTGAAACACCATGTGGCGGGTTGGATCGGCGATGACGAGGCGTCTGCCTCCGGGCTCAACTGCGAGACTATGGGGGGTGATCGCCGGGAATTGCCAGGTGTCGTCATTTGCCCGGTGAGCTGTGGTCGGCCACGGCATGTGGGCCAGCAGGGTGAGGTCGGTGGCTTCGGGGAGCAGCAACTCCTGTGGCGCGGGCACCCGGGCAAGCCCGACAGACATCTCCTGCAACAGGTTGAGGGCGAGCAGCCGGTTGCCCTCGGGCACGAGGTGGCAGTGGTCCAAAAACAGCTCGGTACCAAACTGCGGGGCGTCGAAGTTGGCAAACCGAATCGGCGCACCGCGTTCGGCGTAGTCGTGGACCCGTTTGGCCAGCGCCCCGTAGTTTTGCCAGGTGTCGACCCCGGGCGTGGCCGCAAACCGATCTTCGAGCGGGGTGACAAAAACAACAGCCCGACGGTTTTGGGCGGCGAGGCGGCCGAGCACAAGGTCGAGTGCCCGCAGCTGGCTGTGGCCCGGGTCGCTGGCATCACCGCGATAGTGGGCAGTGAGGCGGGCGCGGGCTTCGAGTTCGTCGGGCGTTTGGCGCTCGGCGGTTTTTTCCGAGGCCACGAGTTGGGCGAGGTCGGGGTGGCGGTCGTCGTCGAGCAATCGCCGGTGGCGAGCAATCGGCACCCGTCGGCCAAGCCACTCGAGCGACCCCGAGACCGAGGTTGCGATGTCGTGTTTGCGCGGTGCAAACACATCGTCGAGACCAGCCGCCTGGCAGATGTGCTCGCGGGTGCAGGTGGTGGTGTCGCGGTAGTGCGGCGAGAAGTAGCGAAGGTTGAGCTCGAGCGCCACCGAGACCGTCGCCTCGGGGTCGAGTTCGTCGAGCAGGGTTAAGGTTGCAAGTACATCGGTTGGCAGCATGCCATCGAGCGCAACTTGAAAAAAACCGTGGCGATCGTCGGCATCGGCCTGGCGCCGCAGGTAGTCGACCACCCGCCGGGAGTGCCAGTCGGGGACTGTATTGACCATGACATCGCCGGCCAGCACGGAGTCGCCAAGCAGTAGCCAGCTCGGTTCGGGGTGGGCGACCGCACGCGCCACCTGGTCGCGGACATCGTCGGCGGTGCGCAGCTCGACATCTGGCTCGGCGCGCTTGGGTGTAAGTGTATAGGCAATCAGTTGATCAACCGCGAGCACCAAGATCGCCACCCCCACGAGGTAGGTCAGCGGCCGCGAAATCGCGGGGGTCTTTGCTGTGGGCGTTGCGGTCGACATGCTCGCTAGAACTGAAAGTAGATAAACTGTGGGCCGTTTTGCGCGCCAAACAACAGCATCAAGATGATGAGTAGGGTGTGAAACACCAGCGCCCGCGCGCCGTGTTGGTGGACCCACGGCAACAGGCGATAGCGTCGCTCGAGTGCACTGAGGCCGACAAACCCAAAAAACGCGGCGAGCAGCCACAGCTGGCTCGACGTCGGCTGAACAACCATGATTTGCGCAGCCGAGGCAGTGTAGTCGACGATCTGCTCGAGGCTGTCGACACGAAACATCAGCCAGCCAAAGACGACCGCTTGCAGGGTGATAAACCACGCGAGGGCATCACCGGCCCAGCCGCCGCGGGCCCGGAGTTTGCGGTAGCTGGGAACCATGCCAAGCAGGGCGCCGACGAGCAACAGCAGGCCGTGGTACAGGCCCCACAGCACAAAGTTCCAGGCGGCTCCGTGCCACAGCCCCGAGACAAACATGGTGATGGTGAGGTTGCCGAGGGTGCGCAGCTTGCCCTTGCGGCTGCCACCTAGTGGGATATACACATAGTCGCGAAACCACTCCGACAACGAGATATGCCAGCGCCGCCAAAAATCACTGATACTGCGGGTGAGGTAGGGCTGGTCAAAGTTTCGCATTAAGCGAACGCCGAGGATTCGCGCCGACCCCCGGGCGATCTCCGAGTAGGCCGAAAAGTCGCAGTAGATCTGCAGGGTAAACGCATAGGTGGCAACCACGACCGCCCACGGCTCGGGAGAAGCTTGCCCATACACACTGTCGACGATCTGGCCGCAGTGGTCGGCGATCATGATTTTTTTGAACAGGCCCCAAATGATTAGTTGCGTGCCGGCGACCAGGTCGTCGAGGCTAAACCGGCGTTTGGCCAGGGCCCCAAATTGGCCGAGCAAACGCCCGGCGCGTTCGATCGGGCCGGCGATGAGTTGGGGAAAAAACGCGACGTAGAGTAAAAACCGGGGAAACGAGCGGGTCGGTTCGATCGCCCGCCGGTAGACGTCGATCGTGTAGCTGAGGGTTTGAAACGTGTAAAAGCTAATCCCCGGCGGGAGCACAACAGCGACCCAGGAGTCGGCCACGTCGTCGCCAAAAACCGGGCGCAGGTTGTCGAGGAAAAACCCGGCGTACTTGAAGTAGCCGAGCAGCCCGAGGTTGACCACGAGGCTGGTGAACAGCAGGAGTTTGCGACGCCCGGGTCGGGACTCTCCGGCGAGTAGACGGCCAGCCGTGAAGTCGACCACCGCGGAGATCAAAATCAGACTCACCAGCGGGATGCTGAAGGCGGCATAAAACCCGAGGCTGGCGGCGATCAGCAACAGGATGCGGACACGCCCGCGCAAGCCGTAAAACAGCAGGGTGGTGGCGAGCAGCAGCAGAATGTAGGCGAGCGAGTTAAATGCCACGACCACGCCCCGGGCTGCAAAGAGTGTGTGTACAAATAAGCAGGCGAGAGGCCGGACTCACCGGCTGCCAGTGGTTGCTTGGAAAGTCCATGTAATTACATGGGTTTCGCTGAACTACATGCCCGGTCGCGCCAACACCCCGGCGACACCATGGGCTTTGCCACGACGGCAGGTGTCGACTCGGGGTGCACATGGCCTGCAATGTTACAGGTGCCGCGACGCAAATACGCCGCATGCCGCCTAAAAGGCGGACTCGGGCAGGTCCATGAGGTCGAGGGTCGAGGCCTCGACGAGTTTGCGCGTGAGCGTGAGCCCGGGCAGGACGCTTTGGCAGTAAAACCGCACGGCTGCCAGTTTGCCGGTGTAGAAGTCGACATCGCCCGCCAGTGGTTTGCGGGTGCCGGCCTCGATCTCGTCGAGCGCCTTGCGGGCGACCGTGGCCTGGCGGACGAGTTGCCAGCCGATCATGATCTCGGCGGTGGCGTAGAGGATTTTGTTGCCGTGCAGGCCGACGTGGTAGGGCGATTCGCCGACCTTACCGAGCATGGCCATAAAGGTGCCCTGAACATCGGCGAGCCCGCGTAGGAGGGCGGCTTTTTCGACCGCGAGTGGGCCGTCGTCGCGGAGACCTTCGGCCAGGGTTTGGGCCTCGCCGAGGAGCGAGCGCAGGGTTTGACCGCCGTCGCGGGCGACCTTGCGGAAAAACAAATCGAGCGCCTGGATGTGGGTGGTGCCCTCGTACAGCGCATCGATTTTTTGGTCGCGGATGTACTGCTCGATCGGGTAGTCCTGACAGTAGCCCGAGCCGCCAAAGCATTGCAGGCTCATGGCCAACACCTCGTAAGCCTTGTGGCTGCAGTAGCCCTTGACCAGCGGCAGCAGCAGGTCGTTGCGGCGATCGAGTGTAGATGCACGGTCTTTGTCGCCGGCCGCACTCGCCAGGGCAATTTGGTCTTGGTTCCAGGCGGTGTACAGGCAAAGCGCCCGCATGCCCTCGGCCAGGCTCTTTTGGGTCATGAGCATCCGGCGGACATCGGGGTGGTGGATAATCGTCACCCGCGGGGCGGTTTTGTCGGTCGCCCGTTTGAGGTCGGGGCCCTGCACCCGGATTTTTGTATAGGCAAGGGCATTGAGGTAGGCGGTCGAGAGGGTGGCCATCGACTTGAGGCCCACGGCCATGCGCGCCTGCTCGATCACGTGGAACATCTGGCGGATCCCGTTGTGAACGTTGCCCACCAAAATGCCGCGCGCCGGGGCTTTTTCGCCAAAGGTCAGCTCACAGGTGGCCGAGCCCTTGAGCCCCATTTTCTTTTCGATGTTGGTCACGTAGACGCCGTTGCGCTCGCCCATGCTGCCGTCTTTGTTGACCCAAAATTTGGGGACGATAAAGCACGACAGGCCCTTGGTCCCGGGGGCCGCACCTTCGGGCCGCGCCAACACGAGGTGGAGGATGTTTTCGGGGAGGTCGTAGTCGCCGTTGGTGATGAAGCGCTTGACGCCCTCGAGCTCGTAGACGTCGTCTTCGATGTGGCGCGCCTTGGCCCGGCCAGCCCCGACATCGCTGCCGGCATCGGGCTCGGTCAACACCATGGTGCCGCCCCAGCAGTTGTCGATGAGCGGGGTGACAAACCGTTCGCGTTGCTCCTCGTTGACGAGGCGGTCGAGGACTTTAATGAGAATCGCGTTGAAGGTGTAGAGCGCGGCCGAGGCGTTGGCCCCAAGCGCGTACTCAAAACCGGCCCACGCGACCGACGGAGGCGCTCCCATGCCACCGATCCGCTCGGGGACGTCGAGCAGGTGCCAGCCACCGTCGTAAAATGCCTCCAGTGAGCTTTTGAGGCCCGGCGGCAGGGTGACGTTGCCCTCGCCATCGAGTTTGAGCGGGACCCGGTCGGCCTCGGCAAAGCTCTGGGCAAACGAGAGCTTGGCAAAGGTGTCGTAGCCGCTGAGGATCGCCCGCACGGTGTCCTCGTCGTGACTTTCGTAGGGGCCCTTGCCGAGGGTTGTCACCCCGAGGTCGAGGACCTCAAACAGGTTGAAAAAAGTATCGCGGATGTTGCTTTGGTAATGCTGGTCGACGGTCACTGGTTGCCCTTATCGCGCGGGAGGATACCGGACGCGCTGCGGGTTTTGGGGGCCGACTTGCCGGTGCGTGACTGCGCTCGCGCTGCCGCAGACCAGCCCCGGTTTTAGCGGGCAAAACGACTTTCACGAGTGCAGACGAGGTGAGATAAACGCCGGGATGTGTCGACTGTTTGGCTTTCGCTCGGTCATCCAAAGTCAGGTTCACCGCAGCCTGGTCAGCGCCGACAATGCGTTGATGTTGCAGAGCGAGCGCCATCCCGACGGTTGGGGGGTGGCCTACTACCAGGCGAAGGCCCCGCACATCATCAAGAGCGTGGCGACGGCGATCGATGACAATCTGTTTCGCCACGTCTCCGGGATTGTGACGTCGCAGACAGTCGTGGCCCACCTGCGCAAGGCCACCCAGGGCTCGCTGAGCGTGATCAATACCCATCCGTTTCAGTACGGCAATTGGGTGTTTGCCCACAACGGCAACCTCAGGGATTTTACCCGCCACCGCGAGCAACTCGTGGCCACGATCCCGCCTGCGCTGCGGCACTTCATCCTCGGCACAACCGACAGCGAGGTGCTGTTTTATATGATTCTCGGCAACATGTCGCGCCGCTGTGCGCTGCATCGCCACGGGTTTCCACTGGCCGATTTGGCAGCAGCAGTGCGCGAGACCCTGGCCCAAGTGCGGGCGATCGTCGGGCCGCTGTGCGAGGACGATGGGGCCGGCCCGGACAACACGTTTTTGACGTTTTTGATCACCAACGGCCACACCCTGCTGGCCCACCAAGGTGGCAAAGCACTGTACTGCAGCACCCACAAAACCCGTTGTTCCGAGCGCGACCAATGCCCGAGTTTTGCCCCTGAGTGCGAGCGTCCGGCCGGGCAGGGGGATTTTGTCAGCCACTTGATTTTTTCGAGTGAGCGGCTTCAGGGCGAGAATGTGTGGCGGGCGATGGCACCACACACGATGATCGGTGTCGACTGGAGTATGCGTGTACAAATATTTAAGCGCGACCGTCTGCCGGTGTTTGTCGGCGGCAGCTGAGCAGGCCGCGGCTTAAGACAGAAGTTCTTCGCGGGCGAGGCGAACGTTGCAGTGTTGAGTCGGGTTCGGTTTTGTCGGCAGCTCGGCAGGCGTTAAAAAATGTAGCCATTCGCGGGTGAGGCGAACGTTTGTCGGCAGCTGAGCAGGCGTTAAAAAATGTAGCCATTCGCGGGTGAGGCACGTTTGTCGGCAGCTGAGCAGGCGTTAAAAATGCAGGCCTTCGGGGCCGAGGCTAACTTTGTTGCGTTGGCTCGCCCGCCGGCGACTGCTGAGCGCGATGACGCCGGAGACGATGGTGAATGCCGCGAGTCCCGAGGTGACGCCGATCAGCACGTTGGTGACCTGGCGGTAGCGTTGAAAGTTTGCTTCGTGGTCCGCCGGGTAGGGGGTCATGCCCAGCTCACTTTCAAACCGGTTGCGCTCGCGGATCGTCAGGGCCCCGAGTGTGGTCAGGGCAACCCCGCTGGCCGCGGTCATGCCGAGCCCCGCCCAAAAGACGTTGGTCGCCACCTGGCTGCGACGCGGGCGCGGTGGCGTGTCGGGTTTGATATCGGGGTTGCCACCGGGTGGCAAGGCAGGACCTGGCATCTTGGGGGGCTGGCGAAAACCGCTAAACTTGAACACAGCTGTTGCACCTGCAAGTACTTCGGTGTCGAGTTGTTCGCGTTGCCAGGTCTCGTCGCCGAGAAATTCGACCCGCACCACACCGGGCAACACCCGCGCCGGAAGCTTGGCCTTGGCCACCGGTTTGCCGTTGATCTTGAGGGTGCGAAACGAGGCTCCGGGGGCCACCTCGATATCCACACGGCCGACCAGGCGAGTCAATGCGCGATAGCTGCGTTGGGCCGACGCCGGCCGTGTCGGGTGGTCATCGACGTAGGTGAAGTAGCGGTCGTAGAGCTCGAGCGCGATGAGAATATCGCCGTTGCGTTCGAACGAATTGGCCGCGCCGTAGAGGGCCTCGAGCGAGGGGTAGGCGGTAAATGATTGCAGGAACAACTCCCCGGCCTCGCCGAAGGCGTCCTCGTAAAAACGGTCGCGGGCTTCGAGGAAAATTGTACGTGCACGTTTAATTGGATCGAGCTCGGGCGGTGTGGGTCCCGGATTGTCGGCCGCGCGTTCATCTGGAGCGCTCACGGGCGGGTCACCGCTGCGATCGTTGCCTGTTGGGGCAGCCAGTGAATCAGGTGAGGTTGCCAGGGCCAACGTCGGCGCGAGACAAACCGCAAGCGCGGCAATGCAGGCACATGTTTGTCGCCCGATGTCCCGGAGTCTCTCTCGCCGTTGTCGCCTCTCGCTCGCTACCACGTTCGCTCAGGGCTCATGTTCCCGAATGGCCTTGTTTCGTTTTTAGCGGCTCGAAGGTCGGTGTTTCAAGGGGATCAGGCGGCGGTTTTTTGGTTTCGGGCGGGGGTTTGTCGTGTTTGTGGGTCGACTTGAGGGGCGTGCGGAATTTGGGTCTTTTGGGTTTGAGGGCGAACGAGAGATTGGCATCCGCCAGGGGCATGCGAAGGTCGTGAACCGGCTCAAACCCATGTTTTGTGAGGGTGAGCTCGACTTCTGTCGAACCTTTTGGGAGCTCCAGCCGCATCGGGGTGACCGAGTCGGCGACCGCTTGCTCGAGGTCCGTGCGAATCGTGGCGGGAGCGTTGACCACGGTTATCGTCGCACCCGGGGGATCGGTTTGGATAACCCAGGCAACTGTTTCGGGTGGGGTCGCCACGGTCGACACCTCCGCCTGTGAAGAGGTCCTCGGCTCCGGTGTCGCCGGCTTTTGCGGGGCGGGTTGCTCGACAGCGACGGGCGCGGGAGACTGCTTGGCACTGACCCCGCTGAGGTAAATTGTCAGTCCCGCGATCGTTGCACCGACCAGCGGCAAGCCGAGCCACATCGGCCACGTTCCCCCGGTGTTGCGATTTTGTGTGTGTACATCTTCAACGGGGAGCGCAGCGTGGCTCTCATCGCGTAGGGGTGGGACCAACGAAAGTGTGCGCGGCGGGGTAAACTCGTTTGACTCGGTGGGATCGACCACGCGGATCACCGGGTGCTTGGCAGTCCGACGCACGGACGCCCGGCGGTAGGCATGGCGCTCACCAAAGTGTGTCTGCATCCACTTGGCGAGCATGGTCCGGGGTTGCGACCCGGCGAAGTGTGTACGCAGGACAGTCAACAGTTCGCGGCGCAGCAACGCGGCACTGTCGAGCCGATCCTCCGGGTCGCGCGAGAGCATGCGGTGCAGCAGGTCGCACAACTCGCGGGGGACGTCGGGGCGGATGTTGGCCAGCGGTTCGATCTCACAGGCCAACACGTGCTTGAGGGTCTCGGCCTCGTTTGCCCCCGAAAACAACCGCCGTCCGGCCAGCAATTCCCAGCCGATCACGCCGACGGCAAACAGGTCGGTTTCGCGGGTCAGGGGTTTGCCCTGCGCCTGTTCGGGCGGCATGTACGGCAACTTCCCGCGCAGGCACCCGGTCAGCGTGCTCGACTCGCGGCCGGCCGCTTTGGCGATCCCAAAGTCGACGAGCTTGACCCACCCGGCGAGCGTGATCAGCAGGTTTTGTGGGGAAACGTCGCGGTGGACGAGCCCGAGTGGGTTGCCGTCGGTGTCGCGCAGTTCGTGGACCGCGTCGAGCCCGTAGCATGTATCAGCAAGTATTTGGACCACCGCGGGCACCGGCAGGCGCTGTTGCTGGGTCGACAACAGGCGTGTCAGGGCGGATAACGTCTCGCCCTCGATGTACTCCATGACCATGTAGTAAAGGCCATCGCTACGCCCGATATCGAGGACTTCGCCAATGTGCGGATTGTGCAGCAAGGCCGCGATCCGGGCCTCGCTGAGAAACATATCGACGAATGCCGGTTCGTTGGCCAGATGCGGGTGGATCACCTTGACGGCGACGAGTTTTTGAAAGTTGCCGAGGCCACGCGTGAGCGCCAGGTAGACCGTCGCCATTCCGCCATGTCCGAGTCGCTGGACCAGCTCGTAGCGGCCGAGCGTTTGGGCGGATTGTTGACCCGTGAGGTCCGGGGCCTCGGCTGGGGGCTCAGCCAAAACCTTGGTTTCCACCTCGGGTTCTATTTCACGGGGAAGCAACGTCGATTACACCCTTGAGTCACAATACGCGAAACACGCTTTGCGATCATCTGGAGTCGTGTGGTGCCGGTGTGGTTGGATGTGGACACGGCGAATTGCGTGAATTGCTCAGAAATTCGACATGGGCGCGAGGTCGGACATCGAAGAGATCTCGGAGATCTCGCGATCGGTGGTCGAATTATTTGATTCACCATCAGGTTTGATTGTGGATTCACACAAATTTCAATTTTCCCGAATTTATATATTTATGGAATAAATTCATATGGTTGTATCCGAAAAAGTGCGCGAACATGCACTTGCGCACAGCGGAGGCGCGCATCCGCGGTGGAATGGCCCTTGCGTGCAGGATTTCGTTGACGTAGAGGCAGTGGGGGCTTTTACCAGCGCACAGGGAGGACACACGTCATGGCAAAGCGGCAGACTCGCAGGAGCATCTCGGTCAAGGGCATTACCTACCAACGACTGAAGGACTACTGTGAAGCTGCGGGGCTGAGCGTGAGTGGGTATCTCGAAGAAATTATTGCGGAAAAACTCGACGCTGCGGGCGTTCCCGTGCCCACGGCCGTCAAGCCGCGGCCGGCAGCGAAGCCGACCGAATCCGAAGAGATCATTTCGCAACACTTCACTTTTTAGTGATGTGTGCGGGGCGGGCTCTTTTGCCGACCTGTGGTTGTCGCCGTGTGATGTCGGCAGCCATCAAGCGTTGAGGCGCCGAACCGCTCACATGCTAGGTTCCCGGCCGTGACCTACGTCGTCCTTGCGCGCAAGTATCGGCCCCAGCGGTTCGCGGAGCTCATCGGTCAGGAGCACGTCACCCGCACCCTGGCGAACGCGATCGCTCACGATCGAATTCACCACGCCTATCTGTTTTGTGGGGCGCGTGGGCTCGGCAAGACATCAGCGGCCCGTTTGCTCGCCAAGTGCTTGGTCTGCGAACAGGGTCCGACCATCGATCCGTGCAACGAGTGCCACGAGTGCCGCAGCATTATTGAGGGGCGCAGTGTCGATGTCAGCGAGATCGACGGTGCGAGCAACAACAAGGTCGAGAACGTTCGCAACCTGCGGGAGCAGGTTCGGTACCTGCCGCAAACTGCCAGGCGGCGGATCTACATCATCGACGAAGTTCACATGCTCACGGGGTCGGCGTTCAACGCCCTGCTCAAAACCCTCGAAGAGCCGCCGCCGCATGTGACGTTTATTTTTGCGACCACCGAGGTCCACGCGCTTCCGGCGACGATTTTGTCGCGGGTTTCGAGGTTTGATTTTCGCCGGCTCGCGCCGCGCCAGTTGGTTGCGCATATGCAAACAATTTTGGCGAAGGAAGGCCTCGAGATCGAGGAGGGCGGGCTCTACACCGTTGCCCGTGCCGGCGATGGTTCGGTGCGTGACAGCCTGACCTTGCTCGACAAGGTCATCGCGTTTGCCGGTGAGCAAAAGACGATCAGCGAAGAGGAAGTTCGAATCGTCATTGGCGTGCCGGCCCGTCTCGCGGTCATCGAACTCGCCGAAGCGGTACTGGCACGCGACCCCACCAAAACCCTGCAGCGGTTCAACGCCGTGGTCGAGTCTGGCCAGGATATGCAACTACTTGCGCTGGCGCTGCTGCAACACCTGCGCGACCTGTTGGTGGTTAAACTGACGGGGAGCCGCGATGTGCTGGTCAACGCATCCGATGCCGAATATGAACAGCTGACGGCCCAGGCCAAGGACCTCGATGCCACCGTCTTGAGCCAACTGTTCGATCGCCTCGCGCGGGTCGTCGACACCCTGCCGCGGACCCGGGTCCCGCGGTTGATCTTAGAAGTGGGTCTGCTCGAGCTGGTGCACACCGACCCGCTGATCCCCCTGGGAGGGTTGATCGAACGGCTCGAGCAAATTGGTGGTGGCGGCCAGTCGTCGGGGGCTCCTCCAAGTCGTGGTCCCTCGCGATTTGGCGGACAACCTCCTCCGGGTCGCGGTCGTTCGGCCCAGGGCCAGGCCCATTCCCAGCCACCGACACCGGCACCTCCGGCACAACAACGACCGGAACGATCGGCACGACCAACGCGGCCGGAACGACCGGCACGACCAACGCGGCCGGAACGACCGGAACGATCGGCACCTCCCAACCAACGTCCCGCCAATGCACCTCCGGGTCGTGGCGGGTACCAGCCGACATCGACGTTTCAAGACCAGTTGATGGAGATGGCGCGGCAGTCGGGAGCGATCAAATCGTCGCGTCGGTCACACGCGGGGCCGCCCAACGAACCCCCGCCGGCACCACCTCGGCCCGGGTCCCGTCCGGGGCCACCGCCGGGGTCGAGGGCCGGGACGCGACCGGGCCCACAGAATCGGAACCAACCACCAACGGCTCGCACACCACCAGGGCCACCGCCGCAGGATTGTGTTTCGCAAACCTGTCCAAGTGGACGCGGCGAGCAACCCAAGCAAGATCCGATCGCGTGGACCGAACTCAAACCGTTCGAAGCGTGGGAGCAACTCACCGATCGCCTGCGTCCCGGCAATCCCTCGCTATACGCCCTCTTGAGTGAGTGCGGACTTCAGCGCCTCAGCGGCGACCGCCTGCAACTGGTCACCAAACAGGGCGGTGTCGGCTTTGGCCAACTGGCGGGCAACACCGAATACCGCAGTGCATTAGAGGCTGCGATCCGAACCCACTTCGATGCCAGCGTGCAACTCGAGGTGCTCCCCGGCGAAGCGGGGCCGCAAGCGCCAAGCCTGACAATGGTGCAGGCGAAGCGGCGCGACAAACATCAACGGGAAGTCGAGCAGGAGGCCCGGGACAACCCGGCGATCCAAGAACTCGTGCATGCGTTCGCCGGTAACATTCGCGATGTCCGCCCCTTGTGAGCTAGCCGAAACGTCAAAACCGGTAAGTCCCGACAACCGCTTGGCGGCGTCGGGTATGCTCCACGACCATGACTGATTTCGATCTCGGAGCCATGATGCGGCAGGCCCAGCAACTGCGTCAGCAGATGGAGCATGTGCAAAAAAACCTCGATACCCAAGAAGTCACAGGCTCCGCGGGCTCGGGCTTGGTCAAAGTTGTCGCCACCGGTGGGCAGCGGATCAAGAGTGTGGAGATCAAGCCGGCCGTGCTCGAAGAGGACTTGGAGATGATCCAAGATCTGGTCGCGGCCGCGGTCAACAACGCCTTAGAGAAATCCAAGGCCCTGGCCCAGGAGCGCATGGGCTCGTTGCTGCCGCCCGGCCTCGCCGGTGGATTGCCCGGATTCTAGGCGTTGCCCGCCCAGCAAAATCCGCTCGAGCGGCTCGCGGCGTTGCTCAAGCGACTTCCGGGGATCGGCGAGAAGTCGGCGATGCGGCTGGCTTTGTGGTTTGCCCGCACGGACGGCGAATACATAAAAGCCCTGGCCTCGGCGCTCGACGAGTTGCAGGTCAAGTTGAGCATGTGCAGTCGCTGTTGCGACCTGTGCACCGGAGAGATCTGCGAACGCTGTAGCGATGCCCGACGGGACCAGAGCCTTGTGTGTGTCGTTGCCCAGCCCCAAGACAGGATCGCGTTTGAGCGCTCTGGAGTGTATCGCGGCGTCTATCATGTATTGCACGGCGTGCTCGATCCGTTGGCGGGCATCGGCCCAGCGGAGCTCAAACTCGAGGCGTTGTTGCGGCGGCTCGAGGGCGATGTGGTCACCGAAGTGATCGTGGCGACCAGTCCCAATGTCGAAGGCGACGCGACGGCCCTTTACCTTTCAAAGTTGTTGCGACCGCTCGGGGTCAAGGTCACGCGCATCGCTTCGGGCGTTGCGGTTGGCGGCGAACTCGAGTATGCGGATATGAGCACGCTGCGGCGTGCACTGTCTGACCGCCGCAGCCTGTGAGATCGCCTGGAAAGAATTGCGGTATCACTAAATCGCCACATTTAAGAACTGCGCAAAAGACGTGAAAATTGGGCGCGAATCAGTGAAGACAAGCGCGTTCACTGAACGTTTGCCGAATCAAATCACGCGCTGGGTGTCACCAGATTTAAAAATCGCCCCATAACTCGCGTTCGCGGTCGCGAAAAGATGCCTAAACCTCACCGATAAGAGATACGCAACACGATGGACTTGCTCCCCCGAGTTTGTTACGTTTTGCGGGTTCTTACCCGGTCTCGAACCCCTCGACGCGCTTCAGGAGCCCTTTCTTGAACATGCTGAATCCACAGCTCGTGATGTACGAAGAAGAGCTTCGGCAGATCCAAGCGATCGCCGACAAGCTCCAACAGGACTCGCGTTCGAAGACGATCCTCCTCGTCGACAAGAACGGGCAGCTCGTTGCTTCTGCTGGTAACCACCGCGACCTCGACACGACGTCGCTGAGTTCACTCGTAGCAGGCAATGTGGCCGCAACAGGGGGGATCGCCAAGCTCCTCCAAGAAGATGAGTTCGCCGCCCTTTTCCACGAAGGAAAAGGCATCTCGATCCACATCTCTTTGGTGGGTCGGCGAATCATCCTCGTGGTCCTGTTTGACAAAAACACTACCCAGGGATTGGTCCGTTTGCGCGTGCGAAAGGCGTGCATCGACCTCACCCGCATCTTCGATGAACTCGCGGCAAAGGCGGCCATGCCACAAGAGAACAATCCGTTCGACGAGATCACCGACGAAGATATCGACAACCTGTTTAACGACTAAAGCGAGGGCCCGAGCGGATGTCTTTCATCAACTACAGCTCGCGCGAGATCAACTGTAAGCTCGTCTATTACGGGCCAGGTTTGTGCGGCAAAACCACAAACTTGCAGTACATCTACGACAAGACCCGGCCAGAGGCCAAGGGCAAGATGATCTCGCTCGCCACCGAAACCGAGCGCACCCTGTTCTTCGACTTCTTGCCGCTGAGTCTCGGCGAGATTCGTGGGTTCAAAACCCGCTTCCACCTCTACACCGTGCCCGGTCAGGTGTTTTACGACGCCAGCCGCAAGCTGATCCTCAAGGGGGTCGACGGTGTCTGCTTCGTCGCCGACTCGCAAGCCGAGCGCATGGAAGCCAACATCGAGAGCCTCGACAACCTCCGGCTCAACTTGCAAGAGCAGGGGTACGAACTCGATAAGATTCCCTACGTCATTCAGTACAACAAGCGCGACCTGCCGAGTGCCGTCAGCGTCAAGGAGTTGTCTGAAGTCTGCAACCCGACCGGTGTGCCGGAGTTTGAGGGCATCGCAGTCACCGGCGTCGGCGTGTTCGACACGCTCAAAGCACTGGCCAAGCAGGTGCTCGCCGAGCTGCGCAAAGGGACATCCTAGCAGTTCGCTAGTCCACAAACAGCCACCCACGAGGTGGCTTTTTTGTTGGTTGTAGGTGCATGAACGCTTCCGGATTCTAAGACTTCCCTCTTCGATGGATTTCACGGGGTTCTGCCGTGGACACAAATTCGACCTTCGAGAGCGCGAGCTGACTCTGACTCTCTTGTCTATGCAAGTAGAACAGCGAGATGAGCGGGGTCCACACGTCGACCGAGTAGCGCACCGAATCAGCGTAGGTCCAGGAGCCAGCTTCTGCGAATCTACATGTATAATCAAAAGATATCATGGAGTGCGGAGCGCCGAACCCGTGATGCTACATCGAAGCTAGCTGCCCCCTGACTCCACGAGCGACGTCAGACGGGCATCTCGCACGAGTTTTATGCGGATGAGGCTACCCACCCACGCCCAGGGGTCGCGCAACTTCCGGTTTGCGCACCTTCCAAATCCACCCGTCATACAAAAAATGCAGCAGCGACGTGCCGGTGTAGTAGACGACAAACACATCGGTGCGCCGGTAGTCACGCAGTAGCAAATAGGCTGTTACGAGTAGTCCGATGGCAGCCGGGGCAAACAGCAGTGGGCGACGCAACAACCGGGCCACCGGGCTGGTGTTTGATGCATGTGCAAATTTCTTCTGGCCGAAGTGGTGAACAAACGCCACATACTCGAGCGCATGGGCCACGCCAAAGCACAGGTAGCCAACGATCGGGCCGTGGAGAATAAACACCAACAGCAGGCATAGCGTCGACGCCAAGAAACACAGCCGCGGGATCCGGTCGCGGGGCGGGCGGCTCCCGGAGAATTCGTGCCGCGCCCAGCGAACTGCAAGCCAGGCGACGACTCCGGTGACAACGGCCAGCGTTGTCCATCCGAGCGCCCCCTGGATCACAGGTTCGAACGTCCGGTACACCCGCCGAGCGTTGCGAACTCCGGCAAACGTCGAGGCCCGAAACATCAGGGCTACACAGGCGATCCACGCGACCAACGCCCACATCAGCGCAAGTTCACGGCGCCCATGCGACCTGTCCCGGAGACCATCGCCAAATTTCCCGGCGTAGATCCGTGAGATTCCGTAGCGCTGCATCAACGTGTGCCACACGTTCCACAGGCCAGTCAGTGTGAGGATTACCATCCACGGGCGAAACTTGAGCTCGAACCCGAACACTTCGGGGCGGACAAACCCGGCGCCCCAAACTCCGCGCACAGCCACCAAGGTGGCGACGACCACAGCTGGTGCGACGATGAAGTCCCGCGCTCGCTGGCGAAACGTCCCGCCGTCGCCGTACACGAGGATGAACGTATAGTGGCGATGGACGTAGGTTATGCCCAATGCGACGGCAGACGCGAGGGCCAGTGCGGCTCGATTTCCGGTGCCATCTGGCGTGACGCCCGCCCAGCTTCCGTCGAGCCCGAGCCCCCAAACGACCCAGGCATAAAACGGGATCCAGCAAAATCCGAGTAGGGCGAGATCCCACAGCGGCGATCGCAGCCAGGGTAAGTGGGTTGTTTTCTCGCCAGAGCTCGGCATGATCGTAGAACCCAGTCGCGCCACGGGCGTTCCTTGTTGAGGTTGGAGCGCTGCAAACGCTGTGTATCATGCAGGTGTTGTTCGCGTGGACATTGAAAAACTTTCAAACCTGAGCAGGGGAAAATGACGACCGCGTCAGACGAATGGATCCAGGAATCTCTCGCCCGCCTTGAGAGCATGGAAGAAGAACGCCAGCAGCACGAAGCTGCCTTGGAAAGCGCAACCGATCCCGATCGGCTGCGGTTTCACTCGCAAGAGGTCGAACGCCTCGAGGTTGAGATTCGCAATCTCTACCAAAGCCTAGAGGCTGTTGCCGACGGTCAGGAAGTTCCCGACGAAGCTCCGGCCCAGGCCTATGAGCAGCCGGCGCAACCGGCCTATGAGCAACCGGCAGCGGCGTACGAGCAACCGGCCCAGGCCTATGAGCAACCGGCAGCGTACGAACAACCGGCCCAGGCCTATGAGCAACCGGCAGCAGCGTACGAGCAACCGGCCCAACCCGCGCAACCGGCGTTTGCCCAGCCGGCGCAACCGGCCTTCCAGCAACCGGCGCAACCGGCCTTCCAGCAACCGGCCCAACCGGCTTTTCAACAACCAGCTTTCCAGCAACCGGCCGGACCGGCTTTTGGTGGGGGACCAGACCCGGGCATGTCGGGGATGGACGACCTCGATCTCGACAAGCCCAAAAAGTCAGGTGCACTTTGGGGGGCGATCGTCGTCGGTGTCCTCGCACTCGCCGGAGGTGGCTACTTCTTTATGCAGGGCCAAGATAAGCCGGTCGAAGAGACCAAGCCGGCTGGCCCAGTCAAGGTCATTGGCGGTGGCGATGTTCCGCCCGACACCCAGGGGCCCAAGGCTGCGAAGGGGAAAAACGTCGACTCCTCGTCCGGGACTGTTTTCAAAGAAGGCAGTGGTCCGAGACCAGGAGGGGCTCGCCCGTCCGGTGGTGGCGGTGGTTCGAGCAAGAAGAAGAAAAAAGACCAGGTCAAGATCACCAAAACCGACGATCCGTTGGCGGGACTCGACTGAGCTCAATCGCCTGTTACGGTGTGAAGGGGGCAGCCTGCGGGCTGCCTTTTTCGTGTCTACATCCAACCGAGCTAAACGTGTAGATGCATTGACTTGCCCGGAAGGACCACCCGCCAAAGGTAATCGGTGGCACTCAGGCTTCGTGGGCGTCGCTGGGCTCGCGCGGCGTCGCGGCCGGGACCGGGCTGCTCGACGAAGGCGGTACGATACCAAATGCGGCACCAAGCCCTCGCCCCGGGCGGACAGGTTTGGCATCGGCCTTGTCCTGTTCGGGCTCGGGCGTGGGTTCAGACTCATTGAGCGGCGTTGCCCGAAACAGCCGCGCTCCCCGTTCAGAAACCTCTGAGATGGGCGGAGGCTTGAGCCGATCGCCCGACGCCGCAGCCCGGAAAAACCCAGCGCCGGCCTCGGCTTCGGTCGCCGATTGCAGTTTGGGTCCGGTTGTCTCAGCTCGCCCATTGGTTAGGACACCGTCGGGGACCAGACGGGGAATGGTCAGGCCGGGAAGTTTGTCGCCCGTGGGGGCGTCGGCATCGACGCGCGGCCCGCTTGGCTCGGCAACGGATTCGTCAGGTTCGGACGGCGTGGTCGTGGCAGGACTGGGCTCGTCCGACTCGTCGGAGTCTTGGTTGGCATCGCTTGTCGCCGCCTCGTCGCTCGCAGCTGTTTCGTTCGAGTCGGCGGGCGTTGTGGGGGTGTCGGTTTCGGATGTATCTACATCGACATCGACCGCATCCGAGTTCGTCACAGCCTCGGTCGCGGATGGGGCCGGGGCCTCAACCTCTTCAGGGGTTGGAACATCCGCGGTTACGGCTTCTGGGGTCGCGGCCGTTTCTTCAGTGGCGTTGTCGGTGGCCTCGGTTTCGCCTTCGACTTCGGTGTCGCCCTCGGACAGATCGATCTCAAAACCGGTGCCGGAGGTGCTTGCCACCGCGGGTTCGGGCTCCGGCGCCTTGGGAGTTTCGATCGGGCGGGGCTTGTCGGCCGACCACCCGCGGGCACGCAGGGCCTCGACTTGGGCGAGATCTGGCAGTCCTCCCTTGCCGCCGATCTCACCTGAAACCGTCACTGCGTGTTCGCTGGTCACCACGATCGTCGTGCGGCGTGAACGGGCCCTTCGCTCGCGCCGAAGTTGGGCTTCGATGTACCGGCGAAGGCCCTGGCGGGCCCGCTTGACCAGTGTTTCGACAACCGGGTCTTCGTCGTCTTGCAGGCAGATCTGGGCCTTCTCCAACATCTCCGAAGCTTCGTCGATCCGCTCGGCGCGTTGCAGGCCCAACGCGAGGGCGGCGATCACCCGCGGATGATCGCCAATGGTTTTTTGTGCGGCTTCGATGTAGGCGATCGCCTGGCGGTTGCGCTTGAGGTCACTCGAAAGCAACACAATGCCGAGGTCGAGCTGATCACGAGGTCCGAGCAACTTGGCCTTGGCCAGTTTTTTGAGGAGCTCTCGGGCTTTTTTGCGATCGCCGGCAACCACGTGGGCGTGGGCCTGGGCGCTCACCAACATCACGGCATCGGGGGCGCGACACAACTTCGCGGTTTCGGCAAACCACTTGGCCGCCGACTTGCCATCGCTGAGCTTGAGATAGACCTGGGCTTTTTGCAGCGTACTCCAGGCCTCGGGTGCAAATAGCCGAACGAGCATGTCCCGAAACAGGGTCTTTTTGAGACGTTTGGCCTCTCGCCTGTCGGCCACCGCGATCGCCTGCGAACGCTTTTCGAGTTGGGCGTTGACCACCGAAGGGATCAGCACAAACGCGACAAGTGCCAGGCCGATCATCGACATACGCGCGGCACTTGAACCGCTGAACCAACCGATCGCGACAAGTGCCAGCGGAATCGCAAATTGAAATGCTCGACCTGCAGTCGGTCTGCGACTTCGCGTCCACAAGTGTTGCGGGACGATGACCGGGGGCAGTGCACTCCGGTTGGGCTTCGGTGGAGACACGTTCGAAGCCGGGCATACCGATAACCGGCGAGACCTGCAAGTAGCCTGCGAGTTTGGCCGCGGACTTGGGGCGGCCGCCTGCCGTGCGGAAATGCCGAGCTCGGCCGGCATGCGGCATTTACGTTGGTGTTGCCGACGGCAGATTGAGCAACTGCCTGCTACAATCGCGGCTGTGAATGCACCCCTCGACCTCGAGCAATTTGTCCAACGCCGGCAGCTGACGGCCTATGAGCAGGACATGGCGAGGGGGTGCTACGCCTACGGCGTCGATCTTCGGCGCGGCAGCTGGTTTCGCAATTCGGCGGTCGCCCAAACGGGGATGCGCTCTTTAGAGCTTCGCTGGCTGCGGCTGGCCGACGATTTGATGGCATCGGGTGAGTTGCTCTACCCAGCCGAGCATCGCCTTGTCGATGTTCTGCGCGAAATCGTCGAACTCGCCCGGATGCTCCACGCCGACGTCCCGGCCCTGCGTCTACTGTCGCCAAAGGCCCGCCAAAGCGGCAATTGGCCGGTTGTGACCCCGTTGGGTAACTCCCACGGCTCGTGCAATTGGCTGGCCGTCGACCCCGATGCCTTGACGGGATTTAGCCGCAACGAGCGGCGGTTTTTATTGGGCTCGGCGCTTGGTCACCTGCAATGTGGGCACGGAATTCTGTTCACCTCACGCCTGGTGACAAAGCGTGAGCGAAGCCTGGGGTTGATCGCCCGCATGCTGCGGCCGTGGTCCAAGGTCGCGGTGTTCTCGGCCGATCGGGCCGGCATGTTGGCCGCCGGAGACCTCGAGGCCTCGCTGATGGCAGTTGCCGCCCAGGCCGCGAGCGAGGCAAGTTACGCCCCGCAGTTTCCCGGTTACAGCGAGCGCCGCCTCGCCCTCGAAGATTTTGAACATACACGGGTTGTGGCGCGGATGCGGACCCAACAGACCCTCGTCGTCGCCCGCAAGCGCGGGGCACAGCCCGAGGGCTCCGAAGCTGCCGAAGCCGGCACGCCCGAAGTGGCCGAGCCCGAAGCTACCGAGCCCGCGGCTGATCCACCTGAAACCCCAGCGGCAGCCGAGCAGTCTGAAGCCAGCGACGAGCAACCCCGCGGGGTCCCGCGCACGGCCTGGCCGCTGGCCCGCTGCGATCAACGCCTCACCCGTCGTCTCGGGCTTTTGTAGCCCGGACAGTTTCAGTGGGCAGGCAATAATTGCAAATGCATCTTCTTTCCACAAAAAACCGGCGTCCCTATCTCACCTAACGCCGCGAAGATCGGACCTCACGTGGAACACCAAGCGATCCTCGAACAATCTGCTGAGCAACTCTCGGCCATCTCTGAACAGCTCGGCCTCTCGTTGGTCGGGCATCAGCTCGTCACCGAAACCAACCGCCGGCTCGATGCCAAGCGGGTGCGCATTACGGTTTTGGGGGAGATCAAGCACGGCAAGTCCAGCCTGATCAACGCCCTGTTACAGACCGATGGCTTGCCGATGGGGGTCACCCCAACCACTGGCACGGTCATTCGCGTGTGTGCCGGGGAGACCGCGGGGATTTACCAGGTTGCCGCCGATGGTTCGCGGACTGCGGTCGAGCCCGACGATTTCAAACCGATTGTCCGCGGCAAAAAGCAGCGCACCGGCGATCTCGAACTCGTTGTTGATACATCGAACTACCCATTTCCCGAGCACGTCGAGCTGCTCGACACGCCGGGGATCAACGACATCCAAACTGCGCGGGGGTTGCAAAGCCGTGGTCAACTCGGGCGCAGCGATATTTTGTTGTTGGTCCTCGACGCCACCCAGGCGCTCAACCGCACCGAGCTCGGGTTTTTGCGTGACGCCGCGGTGGCCGTTGGTGGTTTCGACCCCGAGCAGTCCGGTGCCGAAGTGTTGCTGGTGCTCAACCGCATCGACCTCGTCCCGCCCGACGAGCGCCAAACCGTGGTCGAGCATGTGCGCGGCGAGTTGGAGGGCCTGTTCCCCGGGACGCCTGAGATCTTTTTGACCAACGCGCGGGCGGCCCTCAAAGACCCTGAAGGTGGTGCCGCGGGTGTCGACGGTGTTGAGCGCCTGCGCAAATACCTGGCAGGTCTTGCCGGTCGTCGGGAGTCACTGCTGCCCCGTCGGGCCCGCGCAGCGCTGCTTCGCTACGGCCATCTACTCGGGCAAAACGCCGCGGTCCAGGCCCGTGCGCTCACCCTCGATGCCGAGCAACTCACCCGCGAAATCGCCGACATCGAACAGGCCCTCGCCCAACACAAACTCGACCTCGACGACCTGCGCAAAACCCTGACCGATGGCCGCAAGGTGATTTTGAGTGCCTCGCAGCAGCGCGTTGGTGAGTACCGCGAGCAACTCGAGTCGGAGGCGTTCACCCAGCTAGAGCGCGCCGATCTGCGGCATGTCGCCGACGTGTTGCCGGCCGCCATCCACGACTCGATGATGCACTTCACCTACGCCGAGGGGCAGCGGTTGCAAGATGCTCTCGACGAGTTGACACAAACCATCCTCAAAACCCACGGCGAACAGGCCCGGGGGTTGCTCGCACAGGCCATGCTCGGGTTCAAGTTTCGCGGGTCCGATGTCCGCCTCACCCCGCCCTCGGTGGCAATCGAAGCCGGGATGTTGACGGTGAGTGTCATCGGCACACTCATCATGTATTTCGGCAACTTCCTCGCCGGTATGTTGGTGACAACGGCCGGGCCGCTCACCACCATGGCCCTGCGCGAGAAGTCGATTCGCAACCTGCGTGAGGCTGCGGCCAAGGCCATTCCGGAGACGTTAGAGCGTGACCTTCGTGGGTTGAGCACGGCCCTCGAAACCGCCGTCGACAACTACACGACCTCGGTCGAGGAGTTTTTGATTCTCGCCAACAGCCAACTCGCCGAACAGCTCGCCGCGGTCTTGCGCCGGGCCAACGGCTGTCTCGGTGGCGATGCAGGCGACGACCTCGAAAAACGCCGCGCGGCCTCGTTGCGTGAACTCCACGGGCTACAGGCCGGGTTGGGCGAGGTCGCCGAGCGTCTGCGCCGGCTGCAATTTGCATAGGCAACCGTTTTAAACCTGGCTGACCCTGGAGTACCGTCGATGGCACAACAACCTCCGGAATCCGACGACGACATCATCGAAGACAAAGACATTGCCGGCGCCGCCAGTACCCTGCGCTCGATCGGCTCCGCGTTTGGCCGTTGGGGGCGGCGCGTCGGTACGTTTATCAGCGAGGGCGTTTCGGGCGAGGCTTCGGTCCCCGAGGCGCTGCGCGAGTCGCTCGACAAAGCCCGCGATCTGCGGCTGACCGGCGACCCGAGAGCTGCCCGCCAAACCCTGCGCGACCTCTCCCGCGACTACCCCGACAACCAGTTTGTCGACCTCGACCTCGCACTCACATTGTGTGCACAGGCACTGATCGACAACCAGGCGATCGGCGAGCTCGTCGGCGCCAGCGAAAAGGCCGGCCGCCAGCGCAAAAAACCGGGCTACCTCCCGTTGCTAACGGCAACAAAGTTGTTGTTACAAGGAGATCCTGAGCGGGCGCTCGACGCCCTGCGCCGCGGCCAACGAAGCGTCAAAGAAATCCACAGCCGCGGGCGCGACGAGGCCCAGTTTTATATCCACCTGTTGACGACCATGGCCAACATCCGCCTCGGTCGTCACGAGCGGGCATTGCTCGAGCTTCACCGCTGCCGCGTTGCCCTGCCCGAAGGTGCAGGTGCAACCCTGCGTCGGCATTTGATCCTCGAAGGTGCCGGTGTGTTGCTGGCTGAGGACCACCTCGACGAGGCCGCGGCCTGGCTCACCACCATGGTCGACGAGCAGGAGCCCGGCGACGACGACCCGCGGGCGACGAGCACCGGACAGCTGGCGACCGCGTGGTTGGCCCGGACCTATGCGGCCAAAGGTGAAAGCGAGCGTGCCCTGGCGCTTGTTGGCCAACTGCCCGACGACCCGGCGTGGCTCGAAACCCGGGTGCGGATTGGCCTGTGTTTGGGCCAGGTTGGCGACACCCAGGCGCGTGCACTCAAGCACCTCCAAGCCGACCCTTCGGACTGGGCGCGGCAACGCCTGTGGGCACTTGCCGAGCTCGCATCGTGGCGGGCGCGCGCCTCCAGACCAAGTGCAGGTACACGGACCGCGGTGATCGAAGCGCTCAAGCAGGCCGTGCGGTGTGCCCCCGAGGGCCAGCGCGAGCGCTACCTGCACGAGCTCGCGCACATTGCCCTGCGTGCCGAGTACCTCACCAAAAGCGACCTGGAGCCCGTCCTCGCCTATTTAGAGGAGGTCGATGCCACCCCCGAGGAGTTGCGCCTGGCCGCCACTCGCCTGCGCTACGCCGAGGGCAAGGAGCCGCTCGACGCCGACTTTTTGGCCGGCCCACCGCCGCGCTACCGCAAACAGCCAGACGTCGGTGGCACGTTTGGTCCCGACGAGGTTTCGCCCCTACGCAACCCAACCCTGCGCCTGCGAATTTTGCGAAGCCAGCGGGCCTTGGCTGAGGCCGAATATTGTCTATACAAAGGACTTGCCGACTACGCGCAAGAGGCCCTGGTCCAGGCGCTGGCCCAGGCACCCGAGTTGGCCCAGGCCCGCAAGCGCCTGACCGAACTCGCCGGCCCACCACCGGGCTCCCGCCTGGAGGGCTGGTTGACCGCCGCCACCGAAACCCTGGCCGGGATTCCCAACAATGTCCTCGGGGTCAGCTTGGCGGGTATTCAGGAAGCCCTCGCCAACGTCATTTCGGCCCGCGAACGCCTCGCTCGTCCGTTGACCCTGGCGGTCATGGGGGAGTTTTCCTCGGGCAAAAGTACGTTCGTCAATGCCCTGCTCGGCGAAGCCATCGCCCCGATGGGTGTATTGCCAACGACCAGCACGATCAACGTGTTTCGCCGGGGCCCCGGTGGGATCGCCCGGATCCACTACCGCGACGGCCAGATTTCAACCCTCCCGCGCGACCAGATCCACCCGTTCTTGCACGGGCTCGACGATATCGAAGCCGCCAAGATCCGTCACATTGAGATCGAACGCTCCGGTGTGCACATGGGTGATGCCGCGGTGGTCGATACCCCGGGGCTCAACGCCCTCGATGGATTTCACGAGACGGTCGCCCGCGAGTTTATCGACGAGGCCGACGCCGTGATTTGGATCTTCTCGGCCACCCGGGGCGGTTCGGGTTCGGAGGCCGGGTTGCTGCGTGCACTCCAGGCCGATGGCCGCCGCGTGCTCGGCGTGCTCAACAAAGTCGACACCCTCGACGATGAAGAGCGCGAAGAGCTGTGCGAATACTTGCAGGAGCAACTAGGTGAGGTGTTGGTCGACATCATCCCGGTGTGTGCGACCAAGGCCTTGGCCCACCGCAGTGGCGAGGACACCAGCGGCAAGGACCCGTTTGCCGCGATCGAGCAGACCCTAGAGACGGTATTTTTCAAGCAGGCGCGAACGCTCAAGCGCAACCTGACTGCCCGCCGGCTGGCCGATGCTCTCAAGTCGGCCCGTAAATCAGTTGTTGATGCAACAAAAATTCTAGAGACCCTGGCCCAAACCGATGGCGACAGCAGCCACGACGATGCGGCTGAGCAACTCGCCCTGCGGCGGTTTGCCGATCGCCTCCACGAAGTTGTGCTCAGCCACGACGACCTGCTCGTGCGCGAGGGGCTCGCCCTCGGGCTACTCAAGTCGGGTTCGGGCACCACGCGAGAACTCAGCGAACAGGACACCAGCTACCTCAACGCGGTGTTGCGCGACAACCTCCTGCGCGGACTCCAGGGTGTTGTGCAAGACATGGCGAGAAAGACAGACACGCCGGCAGTCACCCAGGTACTCGGCGAGCAGCTGATTCCGTGGGCACGCGGCTACCTGGCAAGCCTCGACGCCGCCGGGTTTGCCCGCGGAGTACTCACCGAGCGGGGGACCGCAATCTCCAAGGGCGAGGCCGCAGCCCGCCAGGAGTTTCGCCACGCCCTCGTCCCGGTTGCCGATGCCTGGCGGGTGTTTGTCCGCAGCCTCGACCGCGAAGTTGCCCGCGTGCGCGAGCTGCATGAGCACCACCGGGTGTCGGCCCCACGAGCCGAGATATTACGGTTGGAGACGACAGCGATCGCCAGGCTCGATGCGTTGATCGAACGCGCCGAGGCGGGCGAAGCCATCGAGCGCTCGGCCAAGTCGGGGTGAGGATCTGCTGCAAGTGCGCGACTCAAGGTTGAGCCCGGTTGTATTCGCCAGGCTCGATGCGAGCGTGCCGATTGCGAATGCGTTGAGCGCTCGGCAAGTAACTTCGGTCGGACTGGGTGATCGAGCTTTCGGCCAGTTGGCGTAGCTTCTGCTGCAAGTGCATGACGCAAGTCCGAGGTGGGTGATCAAACGCGAGGCGAGCGAAGGCATTGAGCGCTCGACAAGTCGGCGTAGCTCCTAATGCGCCGAGGCGTAGCTTCTGTTCAAGTGCGCTACACGAGCCCGAGCTGGGTCGGCTTGGGGCGAGCCGGTTTGTCTTTTTTGGCGCCCCAACTGCGTCGCGTCTGCGGCGGGACATCGCCGTAGCGGGCGCGGTAGGCATCGAGGAATTTACGTGTAGCTGCATTGATATAGCCACCGCCACGGATCTCGCCGAACTCCGGCTTGTAGTGGGCACAGATCGTGGCAAACGCCTCGTCGCGCGCGTGCTTGGCCAAAATCGATGCAGCTGCAACGGCCACGTGCGCCGACTCGCCATCGTTGACCGCCCGCAGGTTGGGGTAGAGCTGGGTCAGCGGAGCAAACATCCGGGCGCCGTCACAAATGATTTCGGCGTTTTTGGGCGCCCCGGCGGCCTCGAGCAAATCCCGCGCAACCTGGCGCTCGAGTCCGTTGAGTTGCCCCTGAAATGTATAGGTATCGATCACACCCACCGGCACCAGGGTGCACCGCGAAATATTTGTACATGCGATGATTTTTTGCGCGAGCTCCCGACGCTGGGCCTTGGCCTTGGCAGTCGAGCCAAACCGCTTGCTGTCCTGCACCCCGAGTTCGGCCAGCGCGGCGGCGGCTTTTTTATCGACACCGACCACAGCCATCGCCATCGGTCCCAGCAACGGCCCGCGGCCCGCTTCGTCGACGCCAAACACCCAATCGGATTTGCGCATGTGCGAAGTTGTACCGCATGCGCCCCGAGTTGGGGCCGGCCGTAGGACCCGCACTGTGGGTTCAAGCCCAGCAGCTTCGCAAATCCCAGAGCCGCCGCGGATTTGCCAGCAACGGACAAACGCTTGCAACCCCAAACCCAACCATGCATACTCGTCCGTCCGGCCACACCAACAAAGGCCGCAAACAACTCACGGGGGTGACAGGCTTCGACGAGGGTTACAAATCTGTAGATCGCGTGTCGTGGTTCCCATTCGCCACGCCAAAATGAACGGGAAAACACAGTTGCCAACGACGGTAACTACGGCCGTATGGCCATCGCAGCCTAAGAAACTGCGACGCTTCAGTCTCGAGGTGCTCCAGTAGAGCCTGAGGTGTCATTCACGGGAGCTGGTGGACCGGGGAGCCCCGACCCGGTCCGCGAGATTTAGGGGATCGGGATGACGACGGCCTGTCGATGGGCAGGGATCGTCCTTAAACCCAAAATCCATCGACTACACACGTAGAAGTCGCAGGTGCGGACTTTCGGACCCGGGTTCAACTCCCGGCGCCTCCATCACTAGACGGCTCGCAGGATCTTTCCTGCGGGCCGTTTGTGCAACAGGCCTGTAACTGGGCAAGACCAGTCGGGGATGTCTAGAGTTGGCCGCGTATGAAACACGAATGGCGTAAGGCCGAGCGCCGCTTCTATCTTCCAAAACGCAAGCCCGAAACACTCACCGTGCCGCCTCTGTCGTTTGCGGTGCTCGCTGGCAAGGGCAATCCCAACATTCCTGCGTTCGCCCGCTACATCGAGGCTCTCTACGCCGTCTCGTACACCGTCAAGATGACCGCCAAGCGGCTCGATCAGCCTCCTGAAGGGTATCTAGACTACACAGTTTACCCTTTGGAGGGGCTGTGGAGCCTCAGCTCCAAGGGGCAAGCCGTCTATGACGGTACGCTCGACAAAGACGAACTCGTGTTTCACTTGATGATTCGCCAACCCACTTGGGTGAGCGCTGCCTGGTTCAATGAGATGCGCTCGATTGCCCTGAAGAAGAAGGGCAACGAACTTATCGAGAAGGTGCGGCTCGAAACCATCGAAGATGGTCGCTGTGTGCAGATGCTGCACGTGGGCCCCTACGATGACGAGCCCGCAAGCTTCGCCCAGATGGAGGCGTTTTGCCATGAGCAGGGCCTCACCCGGCGCTCCAAAAACCATCGTGAAATCTACTTGTCAGATGTTCGTAAAACGGCGCCTGAGAAGTTAAAGACTGTACTTAGGTTTCAGGTGGGTGAGGCCCAGAAAAGCTCGATGTAACTACATTAACCGTTCCCGCTGACACTCTTTGTGCCTGTTACTTCGACCATGTCCGCAAAATCCTGTGCCTCTTGAGTCGGCAGCTGCGGGTTGTCCTCGATCTTGAGGTGGCCGTCGACAAACTGGACATTGGCCAGCCCGGCGATGGTTGGCAGCACGGCATTGCCGATGACATGGAGGTCGCCGACGATCGAGGTCACGCCCTCCATGCCGGCGAGTGACAGCAGGCTGTCGTTGTGCCAAAACTGCAACCTTCCGCCGACGCTGGGCGACTGCAGCATGCCCGACATATCGACGAGTTCGGGGTTTTCGCGGATGATGAAGCGCTCACTGACCTCGGTCAGACTGTCGAGCCCTTCGACCGATTGCAGGGATGCGTTTTGCTCGAGTTGAAAGTCGGTCACCTTGGTGAGGTTTTCCAAGCCCTCGAGGTTGGTCAGCCCGTCGCACTCCCAGACGTCGAAACTGCCGATGGTTTGCACTGCAGCAAAGTCATTGAGGCTGGTCAGCGCCGGCAAGTTGCGAAAATGTAGACGCTCGGGGTAGTCGGTGATCGCTGCCACACCCGTCAGCGACGTGAGGTTGGGGGCAAGCTCCACCGACAGGCTGTCGACGGTTGTCAACGAGGGCAAGGGCCCGACGTCGGTCAGGTTTTCACCGCGGATGTCGAATGCCGAGACCTGTGCAAGTGCATCAAAACCGGTGAGGTCGGTGGCCCCGGTGTTGAGCTGCAAAAACTCGACCGAGGTCAGGTTTTCGAGCCCGGCATAGCTCGTCAGCGCCGGGAGGGTGAGCAGGCGAACCTGGGCGGCGGTGGTGATGCCGGTGAGGTTGGCGATTGAAGCCAGCGACGCGCACTCCCAAATTTCGAGATCGGTCGGGCTCACCGGCCCGAGCCCGTCGAGGCTTTCGAGCCCCAAAAATCGCAAATAAAGTGTATCTACACTAGTGAGGCCTTCGAGCCCGTGGAGGTCCGTAAGTTGGGGGATGTCGGTGATCGACAGTTCTCCGGGGATGCTGCCAAGGTTTTCGAGCCCGCTGAGCGAGGTGAGTTGTGGCATGCTTTGGATGGTCATCGAGCCGTTGAGCGATTCGAGTGACGACAGCCACTGCAGGTCGCTGGCTTCGAGGTTGCGCAGCTGGATGCCACCATCGACCGAGCGTACCGAGCCCAGTGCTTGGAGTCCTTCAGGACAGGTAATGTCTTCGAGGATGAGTGGCCCCTCGATGCATTCGACGCCCTCAAAGCCCTGCAACACGCTTGGGTCGGTGCCCCTTAAAATCGCGCTACCTGCCCACGAGACCCCGCCATTGGGGCACGTGCCGACGGGCGGCGGACCGCCAGCTCCGGCCCCACACACGCTGAGCTCGGCGGTGTGGGTGAGGCCGTTTTGCATGCACGAGAAGCGCTCGTGCAGTTGCGGCATGGCGAGGCAGGCCACGAAGTAGTCGGGGCTTTCGAGCTCGAGCTCGGCCGGGTATTCGATGCTGGCACCGAGATCTTCAAAGTCGCAGGTGCGGCCCCATTTGGCTCCATCCTTGCGTAGGTGGAACACGCCGGCCTCACCCGAGTAGTTGCCGTCGAGGGTCGAGTGCCAGCCGTAGGTGCCGGGCGTGCGGTCGCGCAGTGCTTCGAGGGTGCAGTTGAGCTCAGCCTCAGAATAGGTGCGCTTGGACGGGTCGGACTCGCAATCGAAATCGCTACAGGACTCGTTGATTTTGCCACACTCGAGCCGGTCGCCGCCGCAGTAGGTGACCGACAGCATCATCGATTCGACCGAGCAGCCCGGCCACCCGCCGTCGCCGTCGCAGGCTTCAAAGACACCATTTGCGCAGGTGTTGACGATGCAGCCACAGGCATGGGGTGTTTCGTCGATCGGCCCAGTGTCTGCGCAGGCCCCCGGATCTTCGGTGTCCGCCGTATCAACCGTATCCATGGTGTCCGAAGGGTCATCCGTGGTTGTGTCGGTCGGGCCGGCAGTTTCAGAGGCGGAGGTTGTCTCGGGGTCGGTATCGGAGTCAGTGTTGGTAGCAGTTGTCCCCTGGGACGGGCCACAGGCGAGCATGGGTCCTGTACACAGCAGCGCGGTAAGGTAAGAGTGTCGATAAAGCATGGGCTATAGTAACGCTGTTTGAGAAACAGGTGAAGGAATTGTTGGTGGCCAATGCCTATGCATTGATTGCGCGTCGGCCAGCTTCGCGCATGGGAGGAGCGTGCGGTAAATATGTATAGGCATGATTGCCTGAGTGAAGTGCCATCTCGCCAGTTCAAGGGACAGTTCTTCAGCGTGCCCAGTGTATGCCCATCGCACACGGGGAGCTCGTCCTACCCAAAATCTGGCTCGCCTCAGGCCATGTGGATATACACATGTTTGCCAGGCTTGGGCACCCAGTATCGCGGCGACAAGCTTACAACAACCGGCCCATTCGCCGAGCTGCTCGATGGCGCAGGTAGTCAGCCCGTAGCAGGCGAAACGCCACGGCGTAGATGCCCCACATCAATAGCCCCACACCGATGCCGCCGAGGGTTGGCCCCAAAACTGCGGCTTCGCGCCGCAGCTCTCGCAACTCGACCCCGGCCGATTGCCAGTTGCTGAGGACAAACGCCAACAGCAATGAGATCAGCAGGGCGCGAGCGAGGGCGGTGGTGGGGACACCTCGGCGGGCGTTGAGTGCCTGTCGCGGATCGGTCTCGAGCATGCGCAACAACAGGCGCACCCAGGCGGCCAACATCGGGATCAGTAAAAATCCCGCGAGTCCGCTGAGGCCGGCGACGGCTTCTTGCAGACGTTCGGCCGACATGGGAGGTGGCTCGAGCACGCCGCGACTGTATCGCGGATCGGGTGGACTTTCCGACGAACCGATGTGGCCACGTAAACCCGCAAGCCGCGGTGCTGAAATCAGCCGAATGCGAGAAAATTTTCGCCAAAGCACGACTCTGGAGAACCCGAGCTGCGACCGAACGTCGGCCCGGGATCGCAGCCATATGGGCTACACTGCCGCCGATGTCTCCTGCGTTGACTCCCTTTCAGGCACGGGCTGCCGCGGTTGTGCAAGCCATTCAAACCCGGATTTGCGAGGGCCTAGAGGCCGTCGAGCGCCAGCACGGTGGCACCCATGGGTTTGCCTCGGACCAGTGGGAGCGGCCCGGTGGCGGCGGTGGTTTGACCCGTGTGCTCGCCGATGGAGCTGTGCTCGAGAAGGGCGGCGTCAATACGTCGGTGGTGTTTGGCGAGTTGACCGAGAAGTTTGCCCGCGAGTTGCCGGGCGAGGGGCGGACGTTTTTTGCCACCGGCGTCTCGTTGGTCTTGCACCCGCGCAACCCGTTTGCGCCGACGGTCCACGCCAACTTTCGCTACATCGAGCAGGGGCAAAAGCGGTGGTTCGGTGGCGGTGCCGATCTCACGCCTTACTACTACTACCCCGAGGACCGTGAGCACTTTCACGGGGTTTGGCAGCAGCTGTGCACCAAGCATGCCGAACACGCCGACTACCAAGAATTTGCCGATTGGTGTGACCGCTACTTTTACCTGCCCCATCGCGGCGAACGCCGAGGGGTCGGAGGGATTTTCTTTGACCGCCTGTTTGTCGACCCGCAAAAGCCCGGACACGACGAGCAACTACTGGCGTTTATCCGCGACGGCGGCATGGCATTTTTAGATGCATATGAACCGATTTTGCGGCGACGGCTGGCAACCCCATTTACCCCCGAGCAGCGGCGGTGGCAGGCGCTTCGCCGCGGGCGTTATGTGGAGTTCAATCTCTTGCACGACCGCGGGACAGTGTTTGGTTTGCGCACCGGAGGACGGACCGAGTCGATCCTGATGTCGTTGCCCTCGCATGTGCAGTGGGGCTATTGCGAGGAGCCCGAGCCCAACACGCCCGAGGCAGCATTGCTAGAGCAGCTACGAAAGTGACGCGCGGGTCTTTTTGGCCTGGCTGCGGCCCGAGAGCGGCTTGCGGTAGGTCGACTACAGCTTCGCCGCTTCGGACTCGCACCCAGGCCAAAAATCCACCGCGAATCGTTGGGGTGGGGCAGGGTTTTGGTTCTGGGAAGCGCGCGGGCAGGGTTGCTTTGGGAAGCGCGCGGGGCAGAGAAGTCGGACAAGGGGTTGGCCGAGCGACAGGTCCACCGCCTGGCCGCGATCCTCGCGCACGAACTCAAAAACGACCCGAGCCGTACATCCTGGCGATGATTTTCCTGCTGAACACGGGCGAGCGGCGGCAGGCCTGTGTGTCGCTGCGCGTGGAGGAGGTGGACTTCGACCGCAAGGTTATCCGGCGGCAACGCAAGTTCGATAAGGTCGAGTCGATCCCGATTTCGGACTACGCCGCGGCGTTTTTAAAGAGCATTCGCCCGCAGGCGCGAGGCGGCTGGTTTTTCCCGAACCGAGCGGGGACGGGCCATATCTCGGCGGAGTACCTGCTGCAGAAGTTCCGCAAGTTGTGCATGAAGAAGAAGGTGCTGCTGCCGAGCGGGAAGCCGCCGTGCATCCACTCGCTGCGACATACGTGGGCGTCGGTGCTGGAGTTGCAAGGGATTCCGCTGTCGACGATTCAGCGGTTGCTCGGGCATAGCTCGATCAAGACGACGCTGAAGTATGTGCACGGGGATGCTTCGAAGTCGCGGGAGGCTTGTAATCTGGCTTCGGCGGTTACGGCTGTTGGGTTGGGGTGTGCACGGGCGGAGCAGTGACCCGAACACAGAGCAAGTGCGCGCGAACATAGTCAGTGTGTCCACGGCAGGAACTCGTACCCACAGGACTTGAGCTCGTCGCTGAACCATACATCTCGCAATATGAGTCTTCCGTCTTCTGTAAAGTGAAATGTTCCTTCCCCATCAAAACCCGGAGGCTGACTGGCGACGTGAAAGATAATATTTCCAGTCTCAGGGCTCCACTCATAGCTACCAGCATAATCGATGTTGTCCTCAAGGAAGACAGTGTAGGTGTAGGTGAATTTCCCGTCAGGTTTGAGCACCAATAAATTTTGGGTGAACTCCTCTGGAGGGGGAATCTCTTCGCAGGTTTCACATGCGATACGGGAGTTCTCGCTCCAGGAGTTCTGAAGTACTCCATCGTAAGTAGCTCCGGGAAATGCACACTCCATCGCCATTCCTGAAGTAGACTCTTCCCCTGTCGGTATACAAGCAGCGATCACGCCGATGGCTACTAGAGCGATCGGGAGGTTGCGGGCCCATGGAGAGCTTTGCATCTTATGAGTGTAACAACCGCGTCATGTTGAGCACCGGTCACCGCACACCATAAAGGCTATCGCCTGCCAAAGCGGTCACGCCGACATTGTGGTGAGAGTATGACAGAGTACCGCCGATGCTTTGAGCCCACTTCCCAAGCAGTTATTTACAAAGCCGGGAGCAAATAAGTAGGTCTGATGCGCGTTTATGTGCGCCCTTCGGAAAGTGACACTATGAACTACATCGTCGTCTACGCTTGGTACCCCTCCCCCTCCCAAACCCGGGCGATTCAGGACTCACTCGGTATTCGTATTGACCCCCACCACTGCGTACTCCCGATTGTGTCACCACCCATCGCAAGCGAAGAGAAGGCCCGTCAACAGCTCACTGCGCTACTCGATTCTTGGCGGCGAGGATCGAAGGAAAATGCATTCATTCAACCCGAAGTTTGCGACCTTCCTACGCTCAGCGACCAACAGGCGATCACCCTAGCTCGAAATCGCGGCGACTGGAAAGAGTTTGCCGAGCTCGAAGGCGAGACATTCGAGGTTCACTTCCGAAGCAAACAACATCCGCGTTGCGTCGTCGTAGAATGCTCCCGTTCAATCGGGGGCATCCCACCGGGTGTCGGCTTTCTTATTGACAAATTTTCAGGACAAATTTTTCCGCGTCGGTACATCGATGTTGTCAATAACGGTGAGCTCATTTGAGCTTCCCCGGCTCCGTCCAGTCTCTAAATCTGAATTCATACCCACACGACCTGTTCTCGTCCCGAGTCAAATATCGTTCAAGAGGATACGCGGCTCGCTACTCGGGCTCGCCATCGGTGACGCTCTGAGCGCTCGTCATCGATCCCGCTAGCCACGGCCAACCGGCGAAACGTCAGCTAGCAGCCGACCAGTAACCGGTTACTCGTCAACGAACGCTAGAAATCTCGACCAACAACTCACCAACCTGGACGACAACAGCAACCGGGTAATCGTCATCGATTCGCCGGCCAAACGACCAAAAACCAACGAGCACAGCTGCGGGTCGTCTTGCCACCCTCCGTCGTGTCGGTTGAAGACATTCGTTACAAGGCGGGCTAGCGCCAAATTCTGCACGAAGGTCCGTGCATTCACGATGTTCTCCGGGTACACTAACGCACCGTGCGAACCGAGACACAGAGTCTGCTAGACGCCGTGTTGACCCTCCCTGACGACGAGCGCGCGGAGTTTTCGGCGATCCTCGCAGATAGCCTGGGTGATGGCTCGAGGCCGTCCGAGGTCGAGGCGGTCTGGCTCGCCGAAGCGAAACGACGATTGCAATCTGTCCGAACAGGCAGGTCGAAAGTCATGCCCTCCGAAGACGTTGAGCGCGAGCTCGACGAAATCGTCAACGCCGCCCCAAAAAGCGGCTAGTTTCGATGCGTGTCGTTCTCACAGTAGAAGCAAGTGCCGAGCTACGCGAGGCAACAGCCTGGTACACCGCACGCTCACGAGAAGTGGGCCGACGCTTCGTCGCCGCGTACAAGCGCAGCCGAGGACTCATCGCCGAGGCGCCGGCCCGCTGGATGGAGCTCGAGCCTGGGATTCGCTCGCTCCCACTCGAACGCTATCCCTACTCGCTGATTTACGTGATCGAGGACAACCACGCCCTGGTTCTCGCGGTCATGCATCAACGGCAACATCCCGATAGCTGGCGCGATCGTTAGGATGTTTGTCGACAAGCCGACGCGTAAGTCGATATTTCAGCTGAACTGAAGAGCAAGTAATTCAAGCTAGTTACAAAAAATCCAAAAAGTAATTCGAAAATCGTGCAACACGGCCAAAATCTGGCCGATGGGGCGGGCATGGACATTCTAACCATCTTCCCCCACCATCGCCCCATGCCCTCGACCCTCCGCATATTGGTACTGGCGAGCATCGCTCTCGCTTGCAAGAAGGATGCAGAGGACGATTCCGCGAGCGACTCGAGCAATCCGCCCACGTCAACGGCCGGTCCCGAGACCGAGACGTTTGGCGAAACCGAGCCTGACCTGTCGACTGGATCGACCGATCCCGACATGACTGAAACAACAGGCACGGGTTCAACCTCGGGTGACACGACAGACGCGGACACCGGCACCACAGACAAAACCACCGACGACACCTCGAGCGAGCCGATGTGCAACAACGGGATCGTCGAGGGCGACGAAGAGTGCGATGACATGATGGTCAGCTTCAATGGGCCGTGCATCCCTGGTTGCTTGAACAACATCTGTGGCGACGGTCACTTGCATATCGGCGTCGAAGTTTGCGACGAAGGCGAGCATAACGGTGTGTACGGGTCGCAATGTGGGTTCGACTGTACGGAGGATACAGCCGAGTTCTGCGGCGACGAAGTCGTGCAAGAGGAGTACGAAGACTGCGAGCCCGGCGACATCCATGACGACTACCACGTGGATTGTGTCGGTTGCCTCTGGGCTGGGTTTCGAGTTGTATTCGTCACGAGCATCCCGTTCGACGGTGCCATGAACACCGAGGGCTTGAGCAACGACGGGAAGTCAGGTCTCGCCCGCGCGGATCTTCATTGCCAGCAACTTGCAGATACACAGGATTTGTCGGGAACGTTTCGAGCCTGGCTTAGTGACAATAACGGGGGCGATAGCTCGAGTGCCGCATCGCGGATTGGCGGAGTTGAGATGGAGTACCGGATGCCCAACGGCGGCTTGATCGCGCCTTCTTGGAGCTACCTGCTAGCGAACGGGCCTCTCGAACCGATCACCTACACGGAAGAGGGAAAGCAGCTCAACGAAACGCCGGTTCGAGTTTGGTCGAACACCAACGGGCAAGGCGAGTCGCTCGGCTCAGACGATTGTGCCGGTTGGACGGACAACGGGCCGATGACGGGCGGGCGTGTGGGGATCACGGTTGAGGGCGAACAGTGGACTGATGCCAATGACGCTCGCCTTTGCAATGGATCGCACAGGTACTACTGCTTCCAAGGAGAGGATTGATGTATAAGCATCATACGCAGACGCTGATATTGCTCGGTTTGATTTGTGCCTGCCACATCCCAGGGCCGTTGCCGTTCAGCACCGGTCCCGAGCTCTCAAACTGCGGCGACCTCGTGCCTGATCCCGACGAAATGTGCGACGACGGCTCGCGCAACAACGATCAGTGGGGCGACTGCACGGAGCAGTGCACCATCCCGTACTGCGGCGATGGGCTCGTCCACGAACCCTCCGAGGAGTGCGATCCTGGCTCAGATGATGGCGTATGCCTACCAGATTGCACGCTCCCGGCATCCTGTGGCGACGGGATCGTCCACGAGCTCGAAGAATGCGACCTCGGCGCGGAGAACTCCGACATTGAGTACGGCCTGCCAGGCGGGTGCTCAAAACTATGCAACCCGATCCCATACTGCGGCGACGGGAGCATCGACGAGGGATACGAAGGCTGCGACGACGCAAACGAGGTCGATAATGATGCGTGTACAAATGAATGCCAAGAAAACGTCTGTGGCGACGGCATCATCTACACGGGATTCGAAGACTGCGACGACGCAAACAGCCTCAACACCGACGCGTGCCTCAACGACTGCTCACATGCAAGCTGCGGAGACGGCTTCGTTCACCAGGGAGTAGAAGAGTGCGACGGGCAAGAGGACTGCGGGCCGAAGTGCATCACAGACCGGTATGTGTTTGTGAGTAAAGAAGTTTTCCGAGGAGACTTCGACGAGGGCATCGGCGAAACTGGTATCGAGCGCGCAGATTGGCTTTGCAAAATCCACGCAGAGGCCGGGCACTTGCACCTAGGCAAGAACTTCCGAGCGTGGATAAGTGATGATACATCTTCTCCCGCAACCCGATTCGAGCGAAGCGAGGGACGGTACATCATGCAGGACGGCACGGTCTTCGTGGAGTCATGGGATGACCTGGTCGCGCTCGAGTTCCAGAACACGCTCTACATGACCGAGTACGGCGGAGAGCCGGTACAAGGAGGAGCATGGACCAATACGCTTGCCGACGGTACAGCGGCGTCGCTCGACGAGCACTGCCAGAATTGGTCGACAAGCGACTTCCAAGTCGATGGTCGAAGCGGGGGATTGACGCTCCTTGATGAGCAATGGACCGATCTCAAACAGTTCAATCCGACACCGTGCGACGTGGACAGTCATCTATACTGCTTCGAGCAGTAGGGCTTGTTCGCTCGCGGAGTTGTCACGTTTAACATGTCTCTTTAGACATGTTTTGGCAGAGTCCGAACCTGGCACGTCAGCGTGACCACTCAAAAAATCGTGTAACGCGCACCCGAGATCACCCTTGCACTTTGGCAGAAATTCTGGATTTTATTCGAGGTCAGTCGAGAATTTCGCGATATGTGCCATCACAAGGTCATCTAGAGCCGGATCCGGGAGTAGGCCCACCACAGCGTCGCCGCTTCGGGCCAAAATCCACCGCGAATCGTGGTGCGGGCGTGGTTGTTTCGACTGGGAAAGCGCGGGTCTTTCAAGGCTGGCAGCGGCCCGAGAGCGGCTCAGTAGGCCGACCTCAGCGTCGCCGCTTCGGACTCGCACCCAGGCCAAAAATCCACCGCGAGTCGTTGGGGAGGTGGTTGGTTGCAGATTCGGTTCACGAGCAAAAGTCAGACACGAACTTTAGGGCGTGGCGTGGCGTGGCGTGGCGTGGGACGTGGCGTTCGTTGTCTTGAGAAAGTCCGTGAGCCCTAGGGCGCATGGACGGTGTGAAGGCATACCGCGACTTGCCGGGGTTGATCCCGGCGGTTCCGAGGACGATAAAGATGTTTATACATGTTTATGTGGTCCGCAAGCTTGCAAGCCAGCAAGTGGATCCTCCCTAAGATCTTGTGAGGGGGATCCCTTCGTCGCGCGCGAACGATGATTGCCGGTTGCCGGCGAACAGCCGACAATCCCCGGGCGTGGCCCTACGAAATCAGCCTTTGCTCGCCGCAGTTGGCGTGGCGCTTTGCGTGGCGCTCCACGGTGGCGAGGTATGGGCTGCTCCCGGGGAGGCGCGGGCCGAAGCTGGTTTGCATGAAGGGCCGGTCGACAATCGTTTGCCGAGTGTGCGGGGACCATCGTCGGCGGCTTCTGGCGACGGCGCGGGGACAACTGCAAGCCCGCAGCCGGCCGGGCGCACGGTCGCGGTACCGTTGTCGGCTCCGGCCCCATCTCGGGGAAGTTACTCGGAGGTTGGTGAGGTCGAGGAGCCTGCTCGCACGGTTGTGGGCCATGCACGCGAAGGCCGGCCGACCTATCGCCGGCGCGCGGCTTCGGTGGTGACCCGCCGCGACCTCGACGAACGCCTCCCGCGCTCGGCCCCGGATGCTCTGCGCTATGAGCCCGGGGTGTATGTGCAACAAACGGCCCACGCCCAGGGCTCGCCCTACGTCCGCGGGCTCACTGGCCAGCAAACCCTGATGATGTTCGACGGGGTGCGCCTCAACAACAGCACGTTTCGCCAGGGGCCCAACCAGTACTTCTTTACGATCGACTCGCACACCCTGCGCAAGCTCGAGGTTATTCGCGGGAGTGCGTCGACCGAGTTTGGCTCGGATGCGATCGGCGGGGCCTTGCTCGCAACCCCGCTCGACCCCCAACTGCCACGGGCGGCCAAGGGTTGGCACGTCCACCCGCGGGCGATGTTGCGGACGGCAACGGCCGACGGTGAGCTCGGTGGCCGCGGCCAAGTTGATATTGGCTATGGCAAACGTATCGGGCTGCTCACGGGGGCGGGCTACCGCGATGTCGGGCTGTTGCGCACCGGTGGCCTGCTGACGTCGCCGGCCGATGGCAGCCCGGTTCGGGTGCCGCTTTACGCCGACGACAACCGTACCCAGCTCGGCACTGGATTTCGCGAGTTTACGGCGGATGCCAGGCTTGTGTTTGCCCAAAATCGAGATACCAAGTGGACCCTGGCCTACTACGACTATCGCCAGTTTGATGCGCCGCGGACCGACAAGTGCCCACCGCCGACGGCCCCGGTTGGTGAGTGCCTGATTTACGACAATCAGGACCGAACACTTGTTTATACATCTCTCGATCGGCGGCGTGGACCGGCGGCTGCCCAACGCATTCGGTGGAATCTCAGCTACCAGCACCAACGGGAAAATCGGCACCACGAGTACGGGGACATGCGCGGGTTCGACAACTACGGCCTCGACCATGTACATGCATTTGGTACGGCCCTGCGGTTTAACACCAAGAGCTTTGCGCCGACGCCCTGGCTGCAAACCTCGGTGGAGTATGGGCTCGACGGTTATCTCGACAGCATCAAGAGTCGGGCGTGGACGACCTTTACCGATACGGCGATGCCGATCGAGGTTGAGCGCGCGCGCGGGCAATACGTCGACGGGTCGAACTACCTGACCTCGGGGGTGTGGACCCGCGGGCAGTTGGTGTTTGGCGGGTACTTTGGTGTGCACGCCGGGGCCCGCGGGGCGTTGGTTGTCGCCCGGGCGCCCGAGGTCGAGGAGGCATCTTCGCAGGGGGTCAAGCGCCAGTGGGGGGCGTTGGTTGTCCACACCGGGATGTCCCTCAAGACAGTTTCGTGGTTGACCCTGCTCGCCAACTTCGACCAGGGGTTTCGCGCGCCCAACCTCGACGACCTCACCAGCCGGCAGCAGGTCGGCGCCGGGTTTCAACTCGAAAATGCCGCGTTGGAGCCCGAGCGCTCGCGTTCGTTGGAGGCCGGGTTTCGCATCGAACACCCGTGGATCCAGGCTTCGATGTTTGGGTTTGTCACCGCGATCGATGGCATGATCGGGCGCACCCAGGGGCTGTGCCCGGCAAATACGGGCGATGGCTGTGGCGAGGCCGGGGTGGTGTTGCAGCTGACCAATCTCGAAGGGCGCTCGACGATTCGCGGGTTTGATGGCCAGGTGCGGGTGTTTTTTCCGGCGGGCTTTGCTATCCGCAACACACTTGCCTATGCACATGGTGTGGGGCCCAATCCGATCGCGGGCTCGGCCCAGCCAACCGCCCCGTTGTCGCGAATTCCACCGCTCAACGGAACCACGGAGGTGAGTTGGCGTTCGGCGCGTTTTGGCCTGTATGCCGCGGCAGGCCTGCGTTGGGCACTGCTGCAGGACAGACTGGCGTTTGCCGATATCCACGATGTGCGCATACCCGAGGGCGGGACCCCGGGGTACACCGTGATCGATGTGCGTGCGGGTTATCGGTTCGATCCATACCTGGTGATTGCCCTGGTGTTTGAGAACATCGCCGACACGGCCTATCGCTACCACGGTTCGAGCGTCAACGGCCCGGGTCGCGGCCTCAACATCAACCTACAATACGGTTTTTGAGCTGAGCCTCGGGTCGTCGAAGATCCCGTGCCGGTCCGGAATTTGTTGAACCAGCAAATAGTTTGTCGACATCGGTGTGTGGCGTCCCGCACGTTTTGGCTGGTACGGCTGTGATGGCGGGCGCGATCGAGACTTTACAAACGCGGCCGCAGGGTGTTCGATCGGCGCTGTGAGGCGCAAACCCGTTTTCTTGTGGGCAGCGGTGGTCGTCGTGGTCGGTGCGTTTTTTGGCGCGGCCACGTTTGCGATTGTCAACGCCGCCGGAGACGGCGTCGGGCCAGACCCGACGATTCGCGGGAATACCGGTGCATTCGTCGAGCCACGGGGGAACGAGGAACGCCTGTTTTTGGCTGGTTCAGGAAGCAACCTACCGCTGACGCGGGCGCTGGTCGATGCGTTCGTCGCCGGCCACCCAGAGCGCGCCAAAGTTGTTGTATTTGAAAGTATTGGTTCGAGCGGGGGGGTCCGGGCCGCGCGGGACCAGGCGGTTGAGATCGGCCTGATCTCGAGGTCGCTGCGGGAGCGCGAACAGCCCTATGGGTTGCAGGTTGTGCCCTATGCCCGGGTAGCTGTGGTTGTCGCGGCCAATCCAAGTGTGTCCGACACGAATCTTACCCGTGACGAGTTGGTCGAGATCTATAGCGGGCGCCGGACCACATGGTCCGATGGGGCGGCGATTTCGGTGCTCCAACGCGAACAGGGAGACTCGAGCCACGCTGCCTTTGCCAGGGTGTTTCCGGCCTTCGCCCGCGCCGATGCCGAGGCCTACGCCGCCGGCCGGTTTCGCGTGGTCTACCACGACCGGGCCATGCAAAACGCCCTGTTTGTCACCGAGGGGGGTGTGGGCTTGTTTGACTTTGGGGCGGTGCAAACCCAGGGGTTGGCCCTGCGGTTGATGGATATTGACGGGGTACGACCCTCGGTCGTCAGCATTGAGGACGGTTCGTATCCCTTTTATAAGGACCTTTCATTTGTTTATACAAGTGAATCAGGAAAGCGTCCCCTGGTCCAGGCGTTTTTGGCATTTGTCGCCAGCGACGGGGGCCAGCAAGTGATTCGCGATGGCGGGTACATGCCACTTGTCGGCGGGGGGCAGTGACCGTGAGCGCCGAGCCAACCACCAACCCAACGACAAATCCCACGGCGAAGGAGGTTGAGCTGCGGGCCTATCTCGCCGCCAGGATGTTGCCGCTTTCGCTGCTGCTGGCGATTTTAGTTGGTTGTGCGGCACCGTTGGCCGACTATGTCCTGACCTTGCACAGCCTGCGTGCCCAGGCCCAGACCCGGGCGGAGCAACTGGCGGCGGTGATTGAGCGCGAGGCCTCGGAGCGCCCGGTGCTGTGGCACTACGATACGCCCAAATTATTGATGCATGTGCATGCAAACCTCTCGCAACAGGTCGAGGTCCGAATTGTCGATCGCAACGGGCGCGCCCTCGAACTCGGCAGATCAAGTTCGCAGCTGCCCGACCGCCTGTTGTGGGCGTCGGCACCGATCAAGATCGATGGCAAACCGGCGGGGTTTTTGTGGGTCGGGTTGCAGGCCGACCAAGCCCTGCGCGAGGCCCTGCTTTTGCTGTTGCCATTTGGCCTGTTGGGCCTGGGCCTCGCGTTGCTTGTCTATTTTTTGCCACTTCGGGCGATGTCCCGGGCCGAGTCGCAGATCCGCGGCCTGATCGCGCGGCTGCACCAAAGCCAGCGCGCGCTCGAGTCGTTCAACCAAACCCTCGAGCAACAGGTCGAGCAAAGGTCGAGCGAGTTGCAGGCGGCAAACAACGAGTTGCGACAAAAAGAAGAACACATCCGCACGTTGTCGTCGCGGGCGAGTGCGCTGCAAGAGGCCGAGCGCCGGGGGATCGCCCGGGACCTGCATGACAGCGCCGGGCAAGCGCTCACAGCAATTCGCATCAACCTCCAGCTGATCGAGCAAATGGCCGGGCAGCAGGCGTTTGTCGAGGCGACCGCGAGCAAGACCATGGCGATGACCGATGCCACGGTCGAGGAGATCCGTCGCGCAGTGGCTTCGCTGAGTCCGGCAATCCTCGATGACTTTGGCCTGGCCGTGGCCGTGCGGCGGCTGTGTGACGACTTCGGTGAGCGTACGGGTTTAGAGGTTGCGCACAGCGTCGAGCTCAGTGAGGAGGGCTGCTCGCCGGCGATCGAGACCGCGGTTTACCGCATGGCCCAAGAGGCACTTACCAACATCAAGCGTCACGCCGCCGCCGAAACGGTCGAGGTTCGGCTGTGGCCTGAGCAGGGCCGCCTCAAACTCGAAGTGCGTGACGATGGCAAGGGGGTGTCGCCAGACGAGGTCGCCCGGGCAACATCCCGCCCGCCCGAACAGGGTGGCCGCGGCCTACACGGCATGCGCGAGCGTTGCGAGCTACTCGGCGGTACGCTGCGCATCGACAGCGAGCCGGGGTGTGGAACTTCGGTGCACATCGAGCTGCCAATGGTCTAGCGGGCCGAGGTGTTTCTCGCGCGTCGCCCCGGGCAGAAGATTTGGTCTCGGATGCGGTTGGCCAAGCGCAGTTGCACTGGGGTGGTGCGGCAAGTTTGGCCAAGCGCATCCGGGGCAACATCGGCAAGCATCGGCAAGTGAGGCGGCGTGTCGAGAAACACCACGGGCTTGCTTGGAGCCCACGTAGCCGGCACAGACTCGATGTCGATACAAGCGTTGCCACGGCCCGACTTTGCAAACCCGCAGGGCCGCGGGTATGGTGCCGCTTGTGCCCGCCGACAGGATTTGGATCCGTGGTCTGAGAACTCCGTGCATCATTGGGATCTACCCCAACGAGCGACAAAACGAGCAGATCCTGCAGATCGATCTCCGCCTCGATATCGACGTGACACCGACCTCGCTCACCGGTGATTTGCAGCGAAGTGTCGACTACGCCCGGGTCTCACACGAAGTGATCGCGTTGCTGCGATTTCGCCAATACCGATTGCTCGAGGTCGCGTGCGAGGAAATTGCCGCGATGTTGTTGGGGATTCACAGCGAGCTCGAGGGCCTGATGGTCGAGCTTGTAAAACCCGTGGCGTTGTGCGGCAACGGGGCGCCGGCGATTGCGATTGAGCGGCGGTCTTCCGACTACCCCAAGGTTGTCAGCGGCCAGGCGCGCACCACCAGCACCCGCCTGGCCACACCGTTTTGCCGGATCGAGTGCATCGACGTGGCGCCGGGTGGCACCCTCGCCAGTGGCACGGGGGAGCGGATCGAGTGGACGGTTGAGGGGGAGCTCGCCTGCGACCGGGGCGATACCCATGAAGATGTATGGTCACCGATTGTGACCGATGGCGAGGTTCGCTACGAAAACCGCCGGGGGCGACGGGCCCAGTTGTTTCGTTGTACCGGCAAGCCCGGGGCGGCTTGAGCCGCGAACGGCAACTGTCAGCATCGTTGCCTATGCACCGGTAATCCAGGTCGCAATTACTTGGACTTGTTACTTGGACTTTTTGGCCGAGCCCTTTTTGCCCTTCTTCTTGCCCTTGCCCTTTTTGCCCTTCTTTTTACCCTTTTTGCTTTTTTTCTTAGCAGCGGCCTCTTCTTTGGAGATGTAGGTTTGGATCTCGCTGTTGGCGGCACACTTGCAAACCGTGACCCCGCCAAACAGGCTCAGGCATTTGGACGCCATGTACTTGAGGGTGCTGTCCGGGCAAAAGTGGCCAATCACCGGGGCACAGATGGCACTCTTTTTTGGATCCTTGTGGCTACAACGACATTCGGAAGGGTCAGACATGCAGCCCTTGCGGGCCAGGCTGATGGCGGTGGCCGGCCCCTGACGCCGATCGGCGCGTTTGACCTTGAGCCGCGGCTGCGGTGCCGGCAACGGTTGGTCCTTGGCCCGCGGCTCGGGTGTCGCTTCGCTACTTTCGGAGGTCGCCGGGGCCTTCGCGGGCTCTTCGGCCTGGGCCACGGAGGCGAGGCCGATGGCAAACAAACCTGTGAGGATCCCGGCTCGAAGCCGGACAAACGGGGTACTGGGGCGGGTACGGTTCACGGTCACCTCGCTCGCAGTATATCGGAGGCAAACGCCAACAGCGGGGCTTCGTGGCCGGGGCTCAGGTTCGTCTTGGTGCCCCAGGTTTTGCCTGGAGCGCTTGCAACCGCCGCACGGGCGTGCGATGTCCCGGCCCATGGCAGCCGAAATCCCCGAGCTCGATAGTCTCCGCCAGCGCATCACCCGTTGCTACGAAGATCGCTCCCTGTTGCAACAAGACGCGACGATCGCCGCTATTGCCAGGGTCATTGCTTTGCTGGACAACGGCCAGTTGCGGGTGGCCGAACCCGGAGAGCCGGGTGCCCCTTGGACCGTCCACGCGTGGATCAAGCAGGCGATCTTGCTCTACTTTGGCAGCCAAAAACTCGAGACCATGCAGGTGGGTCCGTACGAGTATCACGACAAGATTCCGCTCAAGCGCAACTACGCCGCGGCAGGCGTGCGGGTGGTGCCCCCGGCGACCGCACGATATGGCGCCTTTATCGAGTCGGGCGCCGTGCTGATGCCGTCGTATGTCAACGTCGGCGCGCGCGTGGGCGGGGGCACGATGGTCGACACGTGGGCTACCGTTGGCAGCTGTGCGCAGATCGGCCGCAATGTCCATCTGTCGGGTGGCGTGGGCATCGGCGGCGTGCTCGAGCCCCCCGGGGCAACGCCGGTGATCGTCGAGGACGGTTGCTTTGTCGGATCGCGGGCCATCGTGGTGGAGGGTGTGCACCTAGAGCCCGAAGTTGTCCTCGGAGCCAATGTCACGCTCACGGCCTCGACCCCGATTATCGACGTTACTGGGGCCGAGCCGGTAACCCACAAGGGCCGCGTGCCGGCGCGGTCGGTGGTCGTGCCCGGAACCCGGACCAAGTCGTTTCCGGCCGGTGAGTTTCAGCTGGCCTGCGCGCTCATCATCGGACAGCGCAAAGCCAGCACCGACAAGCGCACAAGTCTCAACGACGCCCTGCGAGATTTTGCCGTACCCGTCTAGCCTCCCCAGGTTCGGCTGTCAGCGACGCGCAAAGATGTGACAATGTCCGGATGTGCCCAGGTTTCGCTGCAACAACTTCGCGGCCGCGGGAGTTCTCGACTGTAGGCAATGAGGATGTTTTGTGACCACATGCGGACAGTTGAACCTCCGAGGCGCGAGTGTGCAGAGCGGTTTGCGGTGTCTGAGCGCAGGTTGGCCGGCGAGCCACCGGCACGGCACCTGGGAAAGATCCGCATCAGAGCAGGGGGATTGACGAGAACACGGGCAATGAGCAAAGGATCGTGTACTCTGGAAGGGTTCGCATGAATCGCCCCCGCGCCATCAAGGGACGCCGGCGTCGACGCAAGTTCGACGGCTCCTCCCCCGACCCGTATGCCGACCCGGCAGTCGGGGGTATTGGCTGGGACCAATCGGCTTCGCGCACGGAGCCCAAGCCCGGTGTACATGCATCGAGTGCCCCGGGGCTCGACGCCCAAATCCTCAGCCTGCTCGCCGATCCGCGGGTCGACTACATCACCGCCCAGTCGGCGGCTGTGTCGCTGGCCAAGCCGCTTCAGGACATCGAAACCACCCTGGCGAGTATGCGCCAGGCGGGCATGTTGCGGGCGAGTGCCGGCACGACCACACGCTACACCGTCAGCGCCACCCGTAAGGCCGAACTCGAAGCAGAGTTTCGCCTGGCCGCCGGCGAACTCGGCGAATCCGTTGCACTTGCACCGATCCCGCCCAGCGAAACAGCCCTTGCGCCGTTTGAAGAAGAGGAGCCGCGCCTACCGGCCACCGCCGGTTTGCTGAGCCTGTTTTTGCCGGGCACCGGGCAGCTACTCAACGGCGACATCGGTCGGGCCTCGCTTGTGTTTGCCGTGTGGAGCCTCGCCTGGATTACCCACCTCTCGCCCGTGTGGACATTTGTTTGTCTCTACGCCGGCGCCGAAGCGTTTTTCACCGCCAAGATTCGCTCGATGGAACGCAAGCTCGCCGAGGAAAAAGCACTCGGTCGCAGCACCACGCCCGACCCCAAAAAGCTACCGTCGCCACGGCCGACATAGCCGGGCGATCGTTTTGGCTTGGGCTACTTACTGGCGCACAAGACCCTGGATCTCGCCCTCAAACCCGCCCATGTCGATGGCCTGTGTCATCACAACCTTCCACTTGTTTGCATAGGCATATTTGTGGGTGCGAACCGGCAGCGGCGAGATCCACCACAGTTGCCCGCCCACCGGCAGCACGCGCTTAGCGTTGTCCAAAAATTGTTCGAGCAGGGGGCCCACATCACCCCGGTTGACCCGTCGGCCCATCGGCGGATTGGTGATGATTGTGTTGACCTTGGCCGGCTGGGCCTCGCAGGCGTCGGCCTGCGCAAGTGTTGTCCGCGAGCGGAGGCCGGCGGCTTGGAGGTTTTGCGCGGCAGCCTGCAGGGCGTTGGCTTGCAGATCCGTTCCATGCAAGTGCACGTTTTTGGCCCGTAGGCCGGCTTCGACAAGTTCGAGCCCGGAGCCGACAAACGGGTCCCACACCCGGCCCGTGGCCGTCGGCTCAACCGCTAGCTGGGCGAGGGTCGCGGCGATGGTCGGGTGGGAAGCGGCCGGGACGTCGGCCTTTCGGTAGCCAAAGCGCGGATCTAAAAACCCCCGGGGGACCACGAGTTGGCGCTCACGCTCGGGATCGATGCGAACTTCCCATTCGCTTTGGCTGGGGTCGTTGGTGAGGCCGTCGATCGCCTCGACCACAGCCGCGAGGTCCCACAGTTTTGCCCGCTGTCGGCCGGGGCGGTGGGCAAAGCACACGCGTACACGCGTTGGCTTGCTGGGGTTTTGCAGCCAGGTTGCCGCCTGCAATGAGGCTGCGACCGCGGTCGCCAAGTCGCCCTCGGCAAGCGGGAGCTCCACCGCGAACTCGAGGATATTGCGCAGCCCGTAAAGCCGGTCGAGGCGGCCGTTGACATGCACCAAAACCTCGCCGCGCCGCGCCGTTGTTGCCTCGAGTCCGAGGGTGTTACATGACTGTACAACAAGCTCCTCGAGGCCTGCCCGGCACATCAGGATCACTGGTAGCGCGGCGCTCACGGTGGTGTCGAGCTGGGGGGGCTCGGCCTGTTGTGGGGTGCGGGCGAGGGTGCGCCGCAGCATGAGTGTTGCCCGCTGCCAAACGCGGTGGGTTTCGGGGTCGCGGGCCTTGTCGATAGCGAGTTGTTCGAGCCACACAAGTGCCGCCTGGTCGCCGCACTTGCCCAGGGTTTCGACAAAGGTCTTGAGGTTGCTCGCTGCGGTCGATGCCTGGGCATGGGCCACGAGCTGGGAAACGGGTGTGTGTTCACCGAGTTTGCCGAGGGCGGCATAGGCGTGGCGCTGGGCCTGGGTGTCGTCAGACCCGAGCACGGCCAAAAGCGGTGTGCACAGAGTCTTGGCAAAGTCCGGGTTTTTGTTGGCAAGCCGCCCGTAGGTCCGACACAGCCGCGCCTGCGCACGGGGCTCGGCTTCTTCAAGCTGTTGTATCAGCACCGAGCTTTGGGCGGCGATCACTTGGGGATCGACCCGGAGCCAGGCCTTTTCGACACGCTTGGCGGTTGCCCGGTCAGCAGTGAGCAAAAGCTGGCACAGCGCCTTGAGGTCGCGCCGGCCAGGTGTGTAGCCGGGGTTGTCGAGTTGCTTGAGAAGGCGGGTTTGTTGACCGTCCACGGCCGCGTTGTAGCGCGCCTTTGGCCCGTGAGCGACGGGCTTGGGGTGTGAATCCGCAGGCGGTCTAGCCTCAGTCACGCTTCAGTAGGTCTAGCCTCAGTTGGTCTAGCCTCAGTAGGTCTAGCTTCAGTCGGTCTAGACTCAGTCGGCGAGAAGTCTCGCGGCGAACTTCTGGAGGTCGTCGATCGAGCGTAACTCACGGGGCCAACGCGGTGCCGCGACGGCGTGTTGGAGGCCCTCGAGGCCGGCCGAAAACCGGTCAAACCGGGCAAGTGCGGCGGCGTTGTCCCGCTCGACCTCAGCGGCCGCCCGCTCGCTTGCCCGACAAAGTGCGTCTACATGTTGTTGAGAGCCCCCGGCGAGCGTGGTCTCGACGAGCTCACGGAGGTTATTGCCAGCACCGGTTTGGTCGAGCTCGACAAATGCCTGATTGCAGATAGCTGCCCGCGGGTAAATGTCCCGGGCGTTGAGCCCCCGCCGGAGATAGTCGGCGTCGTCGAGGTTGCCGGGTTGCGGCGAGGTCACCAGCACAAAGGCGGTTTGCGCAGCCCGCAGGTGTGCCGTCACAGCCTCGGCACGATCGCGAAAACCTGGCCGAAGCGACATAAACATGCCGAGAAAGTCCCGCAGCTCGTCGACCAGCCCGCCCCCGGTGAGCCACTTGAGCAGGCGTGCCGCCGCCGTGCCACCGCGGGCCAGCAGCCGCTGGCGCAGGCCACCCTTGGGCGCTTGGATAAACCACTGTAGGGCCTCTTCGTCGAGAAAAGTCGCCAGCCGGCCCGGAGCGTCGAGGATGTCGAGGGCGTTGCGCGTGGGTGGGGTGTCGAGCACAATACGTGTATATTCACCCTGTGTGAGGGCGGCGTACAGCCGTTCCATCGCCACGTAGGCATGACTTTGGCCAAATGCCCGCGACATCAACTGGTAGATCCGGTTGTTGAGGATCTGCTGGCGATGGGCTTCGTCGGTGGCGATCTTTGCGATCAGACGATCGTAGCTGGCACCGCTGTCGAGCATGGCGGCAAACATCGGGCCCGGGGTGTCGGTTGTGACCTCGACCGGTTCGTCGAGTGCACCTCGGTTGGTCGATAGCCCCAAAAGGTCCGCCAACCGCCGCGCCGGGTCGATCGTCAGCACCAGGGTGCGATGGCCGAGCTGGGCACAGGCCAGGCCGAGGGCCGCCGAAACGGTTGTTTTGCCCACACCACCGGGCCCGACACACACGAGCAATTGATGGTCGGCGATGAGCTGCTGGAATTTGGCAAACTCAGGCATCATGTACACACACCTTTTGCCGCCGCGGCGCCGAGTTGGGCCAGCCCGCAGCGCCCCGGGGCGATTTCAGGGAGCTCAACAATCGGCAACGGAGACTGCTGGGCGAGGCGAGCGAGGGCCGTGCGGGCATTTTGGTGCATGTGCATGCGATGCGCGAGGGCGGACCACGCCGGGTGGGGGAGCCCGAGCTTTTGCAGCTGTTGGTAGGCAGGAACGAGGTCAGGCGAAAGCGGCGGGCTCGGTACACGATTGGCAAAAATCAGGCTCGGACGGATTTCGCTTTGTTCGAGGCGGCGGCACAGGTCGAGGGTCTCCTCGACCGGCACTTCACCCGGCAGTGTCACCAGGCACAGGGCCGTACGTTCGCGGTCGACAAACAGTTTGGCGGCGTCGTCGACAACCTTGCGCAATGGCCCCGCGAGCAGCTGTCGCATGACCCGGGGCAGGTCGAGGAACATCAGTGCGTGGCCGGTGGCGTCGAGGTCGACGATGATCGGCGAAAACTTTGGCTCGCCGTTTTCGCTGGTGCGCTCGAGTTCGGCGATGGTGTCGACACAAACGAGTTCGGAGACCGCAGGAGCAGCGGCAAACAGGCGTTGCAGCAGCCGGTTTTTGCAGATTCCGCGGGCGATCCGACGGACTTTGACCTGCGCATAGATCATGTCTTCGAGGGCATGTTGCGGGTCGATGTTGACGGCCCACACCGGCGGCTGCGAACAGACTTCCGTGGGCCTGGGGCCGACAGCCTCGACCTCGAGCAGTCCCTGTAGCGATGCCCGATGGCCGAGCTCGACCACCAGGGGGCGTTTACCGGCGGCGGCGGCGTGGAGCGCGAGCCCGGCGACCACGCTCGATTTGCCAACACCACCCTTCCCGGTGAACAACAGCAGGCGACGGTCGAGCAGGGACATGACTATGCCGACCTAGCGCACAGATCGCGAACTGACAAACCCAAGCGAGCTGTGGGTCGCGATTTTGCCTGTGTGGCGCCGCACGTGATACTACTGTTGTTCATACAACAATAATATTTGTCTATGCAACGGGTTGGCGCGCGGTCACTTCTTGGCCCGTTGCCTTGCCTGCTCGCGGGCCTCGTCCTCGCGCCGGGCGTACTCCATCAACAGGTAGGTCACCGGTGTTGGTGACATCGCCCCGCGGTCGAGGTTTGGCGAGTCGGGCAGCGAGATAAACTCAAACTGGCCGTCTTGCCAGCCGAGTAGCTCAAACACCCGTTCGTGGGCGTGCGTATGGCCGCCGAGATCGTCGACGTCGCGCAAAAACCCGTGGTAGATCCGCAGGTTGACCTGGGTGCCGTCGCGGTCGAGTACGAGGTCGCCAGTTTTACTTTCAGCCTCTAAAAACTGCAGCACGCTGCCCAAACGGACATGTCGAAGGTTCCCCCGCAGGCCCTCCTCGGCGGCGTTGTCTCGGGCGTGTCGCTTGGCCACGCCGCGCACCCGGGCTGCGACAACATCAGAGGGCAGGGTTTTGGGCAGGTATTCGTCGACCCCCATGCGGTAGCCCTGCAGTCGCGAAAGTTCGTCGCTCAGCGACGTCAAAAACACCACCGGGATGTCGGCGAGTTTTTTGCGGGCCCGAACCATGCGCAGCAGGGTCCAGCCGTCCATGGTCGGCATCTCGACATCGGTAAGGATGAGATCGGGGCGTTCTTTGAGGGCCGCCGAAATGGCCTCAAGACCATTCTCAGCGGTTTTTACGGTAATCCCGGCATCGGTCAGCGAACGCGAAAGTTCGCTGCGCACCGAGGCCGAGTCGTCGACAATTAGGACGTTGAGTGGGTCGCGGTTGTCCGGCTCATCGGTCTCCTCGGCCAACGGTGAGTGTACACACAGTTCGAGGATTTTCTGTTGCTCGCCGGTATAGGGGGACAGCTTGATAAGCGTGCCCTCTTCGACAAGTGGGTGTTCCTGTGGGTCCTCGCTCACGCGCCCGGTGAGGTACAAGATGGCCCGGTTCGGGAGCCCGAGTTTGATGCGAATCGGCTGCCCCGGTTTGAGCTCCCGGTTGGCCCGCAAAACGAGAAAGCCGTGACGAAGATGGTCGGTGTAGCCGACTAAAAAGTCGTCGTGGGACTCGAATCGAACCCCGAAGGTGGCGATTCGCGCCGGCTTCGATCGCAGGGCCATTTTCTCGAATCATGCTACGGCTTTTCGCCGTTTGAGCCAACGATCCCCGACCCGTGACTCGAGGCACGTAGCGGCCCGGTGATGCAAGGAAATGTCGGATGGAGCGGGAGTGACTGCGCCCGCACGATCGCAAAATGCTGCTAGCATCTCGCCCCGTGCACGCCCCCCGACAATCGAGCCAGCGCGCAAGTGGCCTGCGCGTCGTGGCCAGTGGTTTCGGGTGGTTTTTACTCGTACTCGCCTCGCTCGCCGGCACCATCGTCGCTGCTTGGGTACTGCTATCGCTTTCCCGGACCACCCAAGACCACAGCTCGTCTGGGTTACACGCTGCGTGGTCGTGGCTATTGGTGCTCGCGGTCTGCGTCGGCGCACCGACGTTTTTGGCGTGGTGGCGCTACCGCGAGCGCGCGTCGGGGTGGGTCGGGGCACTTTCGTGGATCCCACTTGTGTGGAATGGATGTGGGCTTTTGCTCGCAAGCCAGGTGATCCCAGATCTCACGGCGGTCGCCCTGCGGCGTCACGGGGCGTGGATCTTGCTCGAGCGCAGCGACGATACCGGGGCCGGGATCCGAGTTTTGAGCGCACTCGGTCACAACGCCGCCGACTGGGTCGACCCGGCGAGCGTCGAGCAAGAGGTCAGGTTACCGGCACAAAAGCCGCGACCCCAGGTCGAACAAAACCAGGATGCCCTGACCATTTCGTTTGCCGCCGAAGGCAACGCAATCCTGACGAAGATCGAGTTAGAGGGCCCCGCGGGCAAGATGGAGATGCCCTACCTGTTCGACACCGGCGCCTCGTTTACGACCATCAGCAGTGCCACTGCGGCGCGGCTCGGCATCGATGTTCCAGAAGATGCACCTACACTGAAATTCAATACCGCCAGTGGGCCCCGGGAAAGTCCGATGGTCTACCTGCCGGCACTCACCCTCGGGCCCGTGCGGCTCACCGGGCTGTTGGTCTCGGTATGTGACGGCTGTACCAACGAGCGCACCGAGGGGCTTTTGGGCCTCAATGTCATGCGTGAGTTTTTTGTTCAGCTCGACTACCAAGCCGAGCACATGCGGCTGATTCCGCGGTCGCGCAAGTCGACCCGCAACCGCGCCTACGATGTCACCCCGGTGGTCACCCTCGATTTAGATGGCCGCCCCGAGATCTGGCTCGGCCGGGTCCGCTGGGTTGTCACCGTCGAAAACCGTGGGACCGAGCCGCTGACCCAAGTCGTGCCCCAGGTCGTGTTTTCCGATGGGCAAATCCTCAAGGGCAAACCGATCCCAACAATCGAACCGGGGAGTGTCGGCCGGTCACTGGTCGAAGGACGCCGCGCCCACAAGGAGGGGGAGGCCCTGAGCTTTACCCTCAAGTTGGCGGAGGCGCGTTGGTGATGTCGCTGCTGGCCCTCGGGCTCAACGAGATCGCGATTGGCGTGCTGATCCCGGTGGCGATCTTGGTCTACTGGTTTGGCAGTCGGCGACTTCGGTTGCAGCTCGGCTCGAGTTTTTTAGAGCCCAAGGGGCGAGGCTTGGCATCGGGTGGGCGGCCCCGAGATCGCGCATTTACAGCGATTGTCGACCGGGCGATTCGGCGCAATGTCATCACCCCGGTGGCCGAGGCGAAGGCCGTGCCGGTGATGGTGCGCGGGGTCTTGACCAGTGCCGACGGCAACCTAGGCGGCCCGCCCGGGCGCGAGTGTATCTACCGCAACCGTGCCCAGGCACGCCGCGATATGGCCGTAGCTGCTGAGTTTGTGACCCTGCGCGATGACACCGGCAAACTCATTTTAGAAAATCTCGAGGCGGCCACGGTCATCGCCGAAAGCGAACGCATCTCCACCCATTTTGAGAGTGTGTCGATCTACCTCGGTGACGAGGTCGAAGTGATCGGCACGTTCAAGCCCGAGCGCCACGGCGAGCATCCAGACCCGCGGGAGTTGGTCTATGGCTCGCTCGGTCAAGACGGTAACCTACACGTCCGCGTCGTCCGGCGCGGCGAGTCACCGAGCTTGCCCGCGGCAGCTCCAACGTGAGCCCAACCTTCGCACGAACACATCGACACCAGCCAACATCATGAACCGCCGCCTCATCCCGACGATCCTCTCCTTTGCCATGCTCGCCTCGCTCGGCGCCTGTAAAAAGCCGACCGAAGAAGAGACCACGCCGCCCGGTGACCAGGTCGAAACCCCGGCCGACACCGGCGAGACCGAGCCCGCCGACCAGGGCCCGCCGCAGGAGCCCGATCCGCCCGAGATTGCCGAGGCTCGGCAAAACTATCTGCTCGGCGAGTACCAAAAAGTCACCGGCACATTGGAGCCGATGCTCCCCGACCTCACCGAGCGCCAACAGTTCAACGCCTCGGCCCAGGCCGCCTCGTGGGTTGCCCTCGCCCACACACACGACCTCGTTGAAAGCGCCCAAGCACCGGCCGAGACCGCGGTTGCAATGGCCGAAAAGGGCGGGGATAAAACCGTGCAGGCATTGGCGAAAATGGCCCACGGTGCCTACCTTCACGGCTCCGAGGATTTTGCCGGCGCGACCGCGGACTACGACGCCGCCATCAAGCTCGACCCGGATGGCCCCAATGCCGCGCTCGCCTACATCCTTCATGGCCTCAACCACATCAGCATGGCGTTTGGTCCCGAGGACAAGATCGAAAATCCCGGCGAATTTGATGCGGCCCTCAAGGACTTTGATATGGCCAAGCAACTCGCGGGTGACACCAAGGTACTCGCCGGCCGGGCGCTCGAGGGGATTGCGGCGGCCCAGCGCTACAAGGGCGACAACAAGGCCGCCTGTGCGGCCGTCGACGAGGCCGCCAAACTCTACGAGGAAGCCGGCGCCTCGACCTACACCAAAGAGGGCGCAGCCCACCTCAAACAGGCAGCAGGCTGCAAATAGTCGAGTTTAGCTAGAGCTTGCGGGCACCGGCGTGGCGTTGTTTGCCATCCGGTGCTTCGCATTTTAGTTGCTGTTGCATGTATGTCGGGCTGCCAAAAGTTGGCCCGGTCACAACCGCGGTAGTCCATCAGACTTGCGTTGTAGACCAGTTATGGGCGAAAACCCGGGCGATGAACGCAAAGCCCCCATCCCCCGACCCCTATTTCAGTCACTGGGCGGACCTCGCGGCCAAAAAAACCCTGGCTGCCCACCAAGGGGCTCAATCGTTGACCGTCGCCGCCGGGATCACGCCGTCGGGCGAGGTCCATATCGGCAACTTTCGCGAGGTGATTACCGTAGACCTCGTTGCCCGGGCCCTGCGCGACGCCGGTGTCGACGTCCGGTTTATCTACTCGTGGGACGACTTCGACGTGTTTCGCAAGGTCCCCAAAAACATGCCGCAGGCCGACATGCTCACGCAAAACCTCGGACGGAGCATTGTCGATGTGCCCGATCCATTTGGTGAACATGCAAGTTATGCCGACCACCACATCCAGCGGTTTGAGTCGAGTCTTGCGCCCCTGGGAATCGCCCCGGAGTTTATCCGGCAGTCGCGGCGCTATCGGGCTGGCGACTATGCCGAGGGCATTGCGACCGCACTCAGGCGCCGTGCCGATGTCCGCAACCTGATCAACCGCGCCCGCGAAAAAACCGGCGCACGTACCCGCCTAGGTGATGATTGGCTGCCACTGAGCGGGTTTTGTAGCGCGTGCGGCCACGACGACCTCAAGTTTGTCGTCGAGCCGGCCGACGTCGCCGAGGCCGATCGCGGCTACGTGGTCGATGTCGTCTGCCAACGATGTGGCCACAGCGAACGCGTCGACCTGCGCAAGGGGGGCAATCTCAAACTGCCGTGGCGGGTCGATTGGCCGATGCGTTGGTCCGTCGAGAAGGTGGCGTTTGAGCCAGGCGGAAAGGACCACAGCTCCGACGGTGGTAGCTACGACACGGCCAAGGACATTGTCCGCGAGCTCTACAGCTGGACGGCCCCGCAATACGTCGGCTACGACTTTGTCCGGGTCAAGGGGCGAGGGGGCAAGATCTCGAGCTCCTCGGGCGACGTCGTGACCGTGGCCGACTGCCTGAAAATCTTTGAGCCCCGGATTTTGCGGTGGATCTTTGTCGGCACCCGCCCCAACCGCGAGTTGCAGGTCAGCTTTGATTTAGACGTCATCAAGATCTACGAAGACTTCGACCGGATGTGGCGACTTGCCTATACAAGCGATGACGGTTCGCGCAAGGACAAAAAACGCCTGACCGCCCGTCGTACCATGCAGCTCTCCGACCCCGAGCACCGCCGGATCACCCCCGGCGAGGCCCCGTTTGTCCCCCAGTTTCGCCACCTCAGCATGATTTTACAGATCCACGATGGCGACATTGAGGGCACCTGCAAGCACTACGAGGCCGAGGGCCTGCTCAAGACCGACGAAGAGCGGGCCCTGTGCCGCGCCCGGGCCCACTGCGTGTGGAACTGGATCGAGCTGTATGCCCCGCCGGAGTTTCGCTACAAAATCCGGACGACCCCCACCACCCGCGAGTTGACGGCCGACGAAACGGTTGTGCTGAAACGGCTGTGCGATGTCCTGAAAAACCAGCCAAACATCAGCGAGCGCGAGCTGATTCCCCACATGAAAACCCTGTGCGAGGGCACCGAACTCGACAACCGCAGCTTTTTGCCAGTGGCCTACGACCTCCTGCTCGGCCGGCCCAAGGGCCCCAAAATGACCACGCTTATCACCACGATGGGGACTGCACGCGCCCACACGTTGTTGTCGGCCAGCCTCGCCAACTAACTCAAAAAGATGTGGGTACACGGATGTTGCGCCCGGGTGTTCGACACTCCGGGCGCAACATCAAAGTTACGGGCAGCCATGGGTCGGGACTTCGGTTTTGCGTCGGGGTGTTCGATACTTGGGCAGGCCGTCACTACCCGCTGGGGCGGCGCCGGGATTTGGATAGTCGTCGACTCAGGCGCAACACCGAAGTCGCTACGTCGACTGGGACGGTAGGACTTGGTCTTGCCGTAGTCGCTACGTGACTGGATGGCGCCGGGATTGGATATTGTAAAATCTCGGTCTTACTTCCGAGACTTAGGTTGCACCGGATGGCGTAGGGACTTCGATGTTGCGTCGAGTTGTTCGATGCTCAGGGCGCGCCGAAGTTTCTGTGTCCGAGACCTTGGGGGGCACCGAAGTCGCCGCGTCGATTGGATGGCGTTGGGACCTCGATATTGCGTCCGGTGCCCTGATCACTCAGGTGCACCACCAAAGTCGCGGCGTCGGGATTTCATGTGTGTACATGTTTGCCTTGAGCTACCCGGGTTTTCGCGCGTCGATCCGTCGCATCGGCTCGGCGTAACCCGCTGAACCCTCGTTTTGCGACGGTCGACATGAGGCAGGGCACAGCGAAGGCCCGGTCATGGCGGCCCGAGTGCGCCACACGGGCGCTAGACTGCAGCCATGTCCATCGACAAAGTCCCCACCGTTCGCGCCCCCCACGGGACCGAGCTTTCCTGCAAAGGCTGGCCGCAGGAGGCCGCGTTGCGCATGTTGATGAACAACCTCGACCCCGCCGTCGCCGAGGACCCGGCGCGTTTGGTCGTGTACGGCGGCACCGGTAAGGCCGCACGCTCGTGGCCCGATTACCATCGGATCGTCGCCTCCCTGCGCGACCTCGAAGCCGACGAGACGCTCGTGGTCCAAAGCGGGCGCGCCCAGGGCATTTTTAAAACCCATCCCGATGCCCCGCGGGTGTTGCTGGCCAACAGCCTGCTGGTGCCCAAGTGGGCAACCCTCGACGAGCACCTGCGGCTCGAGGGCCTGGGGCTCACCATGTTTGGCCAGATGACCGCAGGTAGTTGGATATACATCGGTACCCAGGGAATCTTGCAGGGGACCTACGAGACCTTTGCCGCCTGTGCCCGTGCCCATTTTGGCGGGGACCTGCGCGGGCGCTTGGTGGTGACCGGTGGGCTCGGCGGTATGGGTGGTGCCCAGCCGTTGGCGGCTACCATGAACGGCGCGGCGATTTTGTGTGTCGAGGTCGACGCCGAACGTATCAAGCGACGGTTGCAAACCGGCTATCTCATGCGCGAGGCGACCGACCTCGACCAGGCGCTGCGCCTGCTCGACGAGGCTCGCAAAAACCGTGAGCCCCTCAGTGTCGGCCTGCTCGGCAACTGTGCCGAGGTGCTGCCCGAACTCGTCCGCCGTGGCGTGATACCTGACGTCGTCACCGACCAAACCTCGGCCCACGACGAACTCCACGGCTACGTCCCCGATGGCCTCGACCTCGCGGCTGCTGCCCAGTTACGTGCCGACAACCCCGAGTTGTACATGCAAAAAAGTGTGGCGGCCATGGGCAAGCATGTCGCCGCCATGCGGGCGATGCAGCAGCAGGGGACCATCGCGTTTGACTACGGTAACAACATTCGCGCCCAGGCCGTGCGTGCCGGGGTCGAAGATGCGTTCGAGATCAAGGGGTTCATTCCCCTGTATATTCGTCCGCTGTTTTGTGAGGGCCAGGGCCCGTTTCGCTGGGCCGCGCTTTCAGGTGACCCCGAGGACATCTACAAAACCGACCGCGCGATCCTCGAGCTGTTTCCCGAAAAAGCCGACCTTCGCCGCTGGATCGAGTTGGCACAAAAGCAAGTGCAGTTTCAGGGGTTGCCCTGCCGGATTTGCTGGCTCGGCTACGGCGAGCGTGAAAAGGCCGGACTGAAGTTTAACGAAATGGTGCGCAGCGGCGAACTCAAGGCCCCGATTGTGATTGGGCGCGACCACCTCGACTGTGGTTCGGTCGCCTCGCCCAACCGCGAGACCGAGGGCATGCGCGATGGCTCCGATGCGATCGCCGACTGGCCGGTGCTCAATGCCATGCTCAACACAGCCGCCGGTGCGACTTGGGTTTCGGTCCACCACGGCGGCGGGGTTGGGATCGGCTACAGCCTGCATGCCGGGATGGTGGTCGTCGCCGATGGTACCCCCGAGGCCGGGCGTCGGCTCGGGCGCGTGTTGGTGACAGACCCCGGTATGGGGGTTGTTCGCCACGTCGATGCCGGTTACGAGCGGGCCCAGCAGTTCGCCGAAAAGACCGGTGTTCGCGTACCCGGGCGCACCTACCTGAAGTAGGTTGTTCGTTCGCTCCCAAGGTCAATGACGATGCAACAAATCTCCCCCCCCGAAGTTGTGATCTACCGGCGGCCGGCCCAGCTGCTGACCCTCGCCGGCCCAGCCAAGGCGCGCGCCGGCGCGGCCATGTCCGACCTCGGTATTGAGCACGGCTTTAGTGTGGTCACCCGGGGCGAGAAGATCGTGTGGCTGGGACCCGATAGCAAACTCGATGTAAATACACTCGGTACCGATGCCCAGGTCCGTGAACTCGACTGCCGCGGCCAGGTGTTGATGCCGGCCCTGTGCGACAGCCATACCCACCTGGTGTGGGGTGGCCATCGCCTCGACGAGCTCGAGCTGCGGTTGCGCGGGGCCGACTACGAGGAGATTTTTGCCGCGGGCGGCGGGATCTTGTCGAGCGTGCGCCAGACCCGTGGTGTAACCGACGAGCAGCTGTATGCACAAAGTCTCGCCCGCGTGCGGCGGATGCAGCAGACAGGCACGACGACCTTTGAAATAAAAAGTGGCTATGGGCTCGACCTTCAAACCGAGTTGCGACAGCTGCGGGTGGCCAAACAGCTGCGCGAACAGGCCGGGGTCCGGACGGTGGCTACTTGCCTAGCTGCCCATGCCATCCCCGCCGAGTTTCGCGGGAGCCAGCAAAAGCGTGATGCCTTCATCGCCGGCGTGTGCGAAGAAATCCTGCCAGCAGTGGCCGCCGAGCAGTTAGCGACCTATTGCGATGTGTTTTGCGACCGCGGGGCGTTTACCCCCGACGAAGCCCGCCGCGTGTTTGCCCGGGGGCAGCAGCTCGGCCTTAAACCACGTGTACATGCAAACGAGTTTGGGCACACCGGCGGGGCCCTGCTCGCCGCTCAGCTCGGCGCGGCCAGTGCCGACCACCTGCTCTACCTCAACGCCGACGAGCGGGCAGCCCTCAAGCAGGCCGGGGTGATCGCCACGTTGTTACCGGGGACGTCGACCGTGCTCGGCAAGCCATTTGCCGACGGCCGCGCGCTGGTCGAGGCAGGGGTACCCGTTGCAGTTGCAACCGATTGCAATCCCGGCTCCTGCGCGTTTGAAAGCCTGGCGATGGTGGTGGGTCTTTCCTGCTACGGCAACCGCCTGACCCCGGGCGAGGCGATCTGTGCTGCTACCCACAATGCGGCCTGTTCGTTAGGCCTCCACAATCAGGTCGGCCGCATCGCCCCTGGGCTAGATGCCGACCTTTTACTGCTGGGGACCGACGACTACCGCGACCTCGTGTACCACACGGGCTCACCACTTGTTGATACAACGATTTCTCGCGGGCGCAGGCTGTAAGCGGGTCAGGCATCAGGCCCCGGGCAGGGCATGGGTGGCCCCGCCAGGCAGGGCTGCATCGCCGAGTGGGACGGCATCTTCGGCCTCTAAAATTGCTTGTGCAACGACTCCCTCACCGTAGGAGCGGCCAGCCAGCATTTTGCGGCGGGTATTGCTTAGGGCAAAGCCCCCGACCGCGGCTACGCCAAGGCCCCCATAGAGGAACATCGAAATTGAAAACAGCAGGCCGATGCCGACGGCGAGCAGCGAGACTCCGCCGATCAAAAATGCCATCAGGGCGAAGTTGCCGGAGCCGGCCGAAGGATCGACGTCGACCCGCACGATCGACCCACCGGCCCCGTCTTTATTGGCGACGATGCGGTAGGTGACCCCGTGTTGTTCGTCGACGATATCGGCCTTGCCGACCCCCTGGCGATGGCCCTTGGCGCCGCTGATGCGTTCGATCGCCTGGCGTACCGTCTCGGCGGCTTTTTCGGGGGGGAGGGCGATCTGGTTTTCGGCGTTGTACACCGTGGGGCGGCGGTCTGGTGCCGCTGTCGGGACCAGGGCCCCGTTTTGCCCGGCCATGGCCCGTCGCAATTCCTCGGGTGAAATCCCAGCCTCGGCTGCGGCTTCGCGGAGTTCTTGTTCGGTAAGGTCGGCGGACATCGCCTGGCAGCCTATCTCGGTTTCAGGTGCTCGTCACGGGGAACCTCGGGCGAGCTTTGCCGCTCATTTGCGACCGGCGACCAGATCAACAGCGTGCAGACACAAGCTTATCGGCTCGCTGGTGGGCGTTGTGCTATGAGGCGCGCTGTGGACCGGCAAGCACTAACAAACCGCAGCGTAAGGCAGGACGAACGCTTGGCAAAGCTCGCAGCACGTGGGGTTGAAATCGTCGATCCCCGCCAGACCTATGTCGGTGACGAAGTCGATCTTGAGCGCATCGGTGAGGGCGTTGTGTTGTTTCCGGGGACGCGCCTGCTCGGGTCTGAGCTGTTTGTCAGCCCAGGTGCGCGGATCGGGACACACGGGCCGGCAACTCTCAACAATGCGATTTTTGGCCGCGGTTGCGAAGTTGCCAGTGGCTATGTCGAGGGGGCCGTGCTGCTGGATCGCGCCAGTGTTGGCCCCAATGCCCACCTGCGTCCAGGGACATTGCTCGAAGAGCAGGCTTCGACCGCCCACAGTGTCGGGCTCAAACACACCATTTTGCTGGCATTTGTCACCCTGGGCTCGTTGATCAACTTTTGTGATTGCCTGATGGCCGGCGGGACCTCGCGGCGCGACCACTCGGAGGTCGGTAGCGGGTTTATCCACTTCAATTTTACGCCCTGGGGCGAACGGGGAGACAAGGCCACGCCGTCGCTGATTGGCGATGTGGTCGACGGCGTGTTCTTGGACCAACCGCGGATTTTTCTCGGTGGGTCCGCCGGCCTAGTAGGGCCTCGGCGGGTTGGCTACGGAGCGGTGACCGGTGCCGGCCAAGTTGTGCGCAAGGACGTGGACTGTGGGCAACTATCGCTGCAGCCACTGCGAGCACTCACCCGCGAGATTGCCCCAAACCAGGTCGACCAACTGTCACCGCGGCTCGAGCGGAACATTGCGTACATCGCCCAACTCACGGCACTGTTTGCCTGGTACCGCGACGTACGCCGCCCCCGGCTCGCAGCGGGCCCGGCCCGCACCGTTGTCGACCATGCCTTGCAAACCCTGCAAGCATGCCTCGCCGAGCGCCGTAAACGAGTAATTGCATTTGCAAAAGAGCGCGGCTGCGAGTTGCGCTTTGAGGCCTATAGCCCTCCGGCCTGTCCACTGACTTATAGTGTAGATACAACCGATCACATCACCTGGGTGCAGGCGCTAGGCACAGGTGAGCGAGCCCAGCTGCGGGCTTGGCTGGTCGAGGTTGTTGCTGGTGCACGTACATCCGCCGTCTTATCCACCTAGGCCAAGGTGTGGCTGTGTACTTTCGTGTAGGGTCTTCGGCGAATAGGTGCGTGTGCCTCGTGGTACGGTTGTGCGTGGAGCTCAGGTAATGGTTCGATATGCCAATAAATTTTTAGTGTTATGGATAGTTGTTCTCGCCGGTTGTGACACACCATCATCCGAGGGGTCGACCACAACCAGTGGTGACAGTGACACCGATAGTGAGGTTGGGATGTGTGGCCAGCAAACCATCTCGGTGATCGAGTCCCTCGGCCAGAGCCTACCGGGATTTGCCGAGACCCCGGCCCAGCTACGCCAGCGGGTCGAAGGCGAGTGGTCTGGTTCGCTGGCTTGGGACTCCGCTGACGGCTTGGTATCGACCCCGTTTTCGGCCACCGTAACGACCTTTGTATTATCAATGACTGTTGGCGAGGGGCGGTTTACTGAGCTCGAACTCGATGGTCAGTTACCCAACACAGGCGACCCAGGCGGCTATCCCTGCGCCAACACCATTGAGTTTGATGTGGCGTTTACACTGACGACAGGGGACAATTCGCTCGCCTTTGAGCAAGTTGGCGTTGTGACATTTTCAGCCCATAACGGGGTGTTTGACGACCTCTATCACCCGCTTGTGTGGCAGGAGAATATGGGCTCATTGACACCGGCGATGATCGAGGTTGAAAGCGGCATGCTGCAAGCGACCTACCTTACGGGGGAGTTTTCGCAGCAGGGATTTTCGGGCTCACTGCTGGTCGAAGTCGCCAGTGGGGTCGCCGTGATTGCGGGCGGGATTGCCGAGCTTTCGGCGACCAAACCCTAGCAGTCCCCGCGAGAAAAATAGCGGACGACTCGTTAGCTGTTAGCCGGCGGTCGGGCGGTCGGGCGGGAGCTGACCTGCGGCCCGCAGCAGGCGGTGGACCGCCAACATCGGCATGCCGATAATTCCGGTGTAGTCACAACCTTCCATGCGCTCAAACAGCAAGATGCCCGGGTCCTCAATGCGATAGCTCCCGGCGCAGTCGAGCGGGCGATAGCGTTCGATGTAGGCCCGTGCCTCGGGCTCGCCATATGCCCGCATGGACAGGTGGTGCTCGTCGACTTCGTCCCAACACTGCCCGGTGCGGGTGTCGAACAGCGCGACCGCGGTGTACATTTCGTGGCGTTTGCCGCTGATCGACATGAGTTGGGCAACGGCGTTGTCGACCGTTTTTGGCTTGTGCAGGATTGTCGGAGGGTCGCCCGGCAGGCACACGATTTGGTCCGAGCCGAGGATGAGGTGGTCGGGGTAGTCGGCGGCGAGGCTTTTGGCCTTGCCGCGGGCGAGTATGCGGCAAAGCTCGCGTGGAGGCGCCCCGGGGTGTTTGGCCTCTTCGGCCCGCTCGTCGTAGTCGGGGCTGGCGACCGTAAATGGGATGTCGATCCGCGACAGAAGTTTGTGGCGATACACAGAAGTTGAGGCGAGTACGAGCGGGCGACGGGCGGAGGTGTTCATATCGGGGATGTCCTCGGGTGGACAATTCGCGTGGGCGTCGATGATTTGGGTGCAGCCCGTCGGTAGAAGTAAGCGGCTTTTTAGCGGCGCTTTTTCTTGCGGCGTTTTTTCTTGCGGCGCTTTTTCTTCTTCTTTTTGACCGGGGCGGGGAATTTCTCGGCGAGAGCTTTTTGGGTTGCGGCAACAGTTTGCGGGAGCCCCTCGCACGCCGTGACTTCGGCAGTATCGGCTTCGTTTTTGGGTTTGGGCAGGCGCAGGTTGTCGTCGGACACCCGGGTGACAAATGAGTCGTCGATGGTGTCGTGGGCAATGTTGTCCTGGATCGATTGCAAGATCCCGGTGAGGTTTTGACAGGGCTTTTCGGTTTTGACGTACTGCTCGAAGTCGTGGTTGAGTTGCTGACCCAAGTTGACCTTGCGCCAACTCTCCTCCTCGGTCTTGAGGGCGGCGAGCATCCGCTGCCGGGTGTCGAAGTCGGGTAGGCGCTTGCTATCGTCGAGGAACTCGAGCAGCCGGCCGTGTCCGCGGACTCCGAGTTCGGTAAGCGCGAGCTCAATCGCCGGCTCGCGCAGGCTGGCATTGCCAAGCAGTTGGTCGAGCTCGCTAAAAAATCCGAGGTTGCTACTGAGTTGTGGGTCGCGCTTGAGGGCCTCGGCGTAGCGCTCAAGTGCCTGTTTACGGGATTTGGTATTGCGCTTGCGGGCAAGGATTTTGCCCTCGCGCCACAGCAATGCCGGGTCTTCGGGGAACTGCTCACGCAGGGGGCCAAGCAGCTCAGCGGCCTTTTTAAAGTCGCCACCAATCAGCGCCGCGTCGAGTTCGGCCAGCGCCTCGGCGGCCTCCTGCTTGGCGTCGGGTTCGGGGGGCGGCGGTGGCTCGGGGATGTCATCAACCGGCTTGCCTGAGGTATTTGTAAGTGCACCAAATATTGGGTCGAGAAACGCCGGGCGCCAGATACCCTGCTGATACACGACAAACAGCCCGCCGCTGCCAATGAGCAGGAGCATGAGGAGCATGACAAACCACCGACGCCCGCGGCCGCGGGTTTGGAACATGGTGTCGGTGAACGTCCGTGGGCGCGGTTGCAATGACGCCGGCAGAGCGCCGATCGACGCCGCGGTGGTGCCTAGGTCCCCGGGGGCTAAGGTTGCAGCTGCACTGATTCCCGGAATCGGTTCGTCGTCGGGAATGAAGTTGTCGTCGTCGCCAAACTTTTTGCGGAAGTTTTTGAGAAAACCGGTGAGGACCTTGCGGACCGTACGGGCGTCGGGAAACCGATCTTCCCGGCGTTTGGCCAGCAGGCGCATGACAATGGCAGCTAGCTGGGGGGGCACGCGGTCGGGCAGGGGTGGCGGATCGGCACTCACCTGCATCCGGATCAGGGCAACCGGGTCGTCGCTTTGAAACGGCACCTTACCGGCGAGCATTTCGTACAGCAACACTCCGACCGCGTAGAGGTCGGAGCGGGCATCGATCTCCATGCCGAGGGCCTGCTCGGGGCTCATGTAAAGCGGGGTGCCAAAGATCAATCCCGTTTGGGTTTTGACCTCTCCTGCGCCCTCCGGCCCGGTGAGTTTGGCAATGCCAAAGTCGAATAGTTTGAGGACCTCTTCGCCGTCGTCCTTGCGGGTGACAAAGATGTTTTGCGGTTTGAGGTCACGGTGGATCACGCCGTGGTCGTGGGCGTGGCTGAGGCCGGCAACGATCTGCAAAATCAGCTCGGTGGCCCGCCCTGGCGGCAGGGCTCCACGAAACACGTTTTGCAATTCGGTGCCGTCGAGCAACTCCATGACCATGAACAAAAGGTCATCTTCGGCGACACCAAACTCGGCGACTTCGATGCAGTTCGGATGGGACAGCAGCGAGGCACTTCGGGCTTCGCGTTCAAACCTGCGGGCAATGGCCGGATCCTTGGCGCGGTCGGGATGCAGGATTTTGATCGCAACATCCTGCTTGTTGAAGACATGGTGGGCCCTGAAAACGGCACCCATGCCCCCTTCACCGATCAACTCATCGAGTCGGTAGCGTCCCGCGAGGACGTTGCCGACAAGACGGCGAAGATCGGGCTGGGTCTGTGCATCCACCATGAACTCAAAACAAGGCTTCTATAGAAACCCTAGCGGGTATAGCTGAAATAGGCAGAGTTCGCCGGGGACAGTTCGGCGACTCGCGGTTTTGATCGGGGGATGGATGTGGCCATGTGTGACCTTTTCGGCCCGCTAGCTGGCAAACTCAGCGCACGGGTTTGGTGCACACAGTGTCTTCGTCTGGTGCGAGTTGGCTGTCCTCGGCTTGCGGGTCGTGGCTCTCGATAAAACTCGTGCCGCGGTCGCGTTCGATACGAATCAGCGCGTCACGGGCCCATTGCGCCAGGCTGTTCTCGTTGGCGGACTCAAAGTCTGCGAGCATTTCTTCGAGTTCGCGCCGGGCCCGGGGGCTCTCGCCGATCATGTGCGCAACTTCGGCGTCGAGCAGCCGAAGCTGCTGCACCGATACGTGTTCGCCGTGTAGTTGCTGTAACGTGGCCTTGGCCTCGGCGAGTTTTTTGGCTCCGTTTTCGACCTCGCCAAGGCGTGCGAGGGTGTACCCCAAAAACCCCGAATTGAGCTGGACGTGGTCGCGAAAGCCATGCAAGCCGGCGAGGCGGTGAGCTTCATCAAATGCGTGCGCAGCCTCTTCGAGGTTGTCACTACGAAGTTGCAGATCCCCCAGGTTGTGCAGCGGTGTGATCAAAAGTCGGGGAACGTTGGCGGCTTTGAGTTGCTCGATCGCGGCCTGCATCTCGGGAATGGCCCGCTCAGGGTCGCCCCCGAGCACCGCGAGAAAAGCAATACCTGAGAGGTACGGAAGCCGTTGAGTCGCCGGCACACGGGCGGCAATTGGCTTGGCCATGTCGTGCAGGCGGCGAGCGTCGTCAAACTGGCTGGCGACCGATTGGCAGCGCAGACGAACGCCGATGGCATGGCACACATACACGTCGCGGGCCTCGGGATAGTCGATGATCTCCATCGCCTCGCGGGTCACGCGATTGGCCTGTTCGACCTCACCTGCGGAGAGCAACACTTCGGCACGGCGGGTCGCGATTCGCAGCTCCAACACCCGGTCGTTGGCGGCCTTTGCCGCTTCGGTCGCGCGCCCGAGACGTTGCAGGGCCAACTCGAGGTCGGGGTTGCGGTCGGCGAGGGTGTAGCGGTCGACCAGACCCAGCCAAAAAAGTGCCTGTGCACGAAAATCGCCGAGGAGCTCGGCGACCAAAATACCTGCTTCGTAGTGGGCTGCTTCGCGGCTGGCATCTTCGAGGGCACCGGCGGCGTGGTTGAGCAGACTGAGCTGCGCCTCTAGCAGGCGCGGGAGCCCGGCGATGCGACCGTATTGGCGAAGTCGGCTGATCAGGCGTTCGAGCACATGCCCGGCCAACTGTGGTTGGCTAGCGGCAAACAGGGTGCGCGCGGCATCTCGCAGCTCGCCCTCGGCTTCGAGCCCCTCCGAGGCGTCGTCGATCAGGCGGGCACGCAAAAACACGAGTTTGACGTCGCGGGTGCCGAGTTCCTCGATGCGTTCGGCGAGGTCGAGGCGGGTTTCATCGAGCGAGTCCTCGTAGCGAATGCGGACTGCCTCGCGCACCGATTCGTGGGCCAGCGAGACCAGGCTCGAGCCGACTGCAGCGCTGCGGGTGACAAGGCCTTCGCCTTCGAGACGGTCGAGTGTGCGGCGAAACCGTTCGCGCCGGAGGTCGCTGAGCTCGGCGAGCTGATCCTCTGGCAACGGGGCTTCGACGAGGTAGAGCACGCTCGCAATTTCCCATGCACTTACACCGACTCCGTCGAGTCGGTGCTCGGAGCGCTGGGCCAGGGTTTTGTGGAGTTGTTCGGCGGCGACCGAGGATGCCCGCAACACCCAGGTATCGCTATCGCGGGTGAGGATCGACTCTTCGATCAGTACACGCAGGGTCTCGCGAAAACTCAGGGGGTGGCCGCCGGTGAGTTTGTCGAGCATGGCCACAAGTTCAGGCAGGGCAGGCGAGTCGCCCAATACGCCCTGCAACAGGGTATGCATCTCGCGGCGGGTAAACGGCCGCAGGCCCCACTGCTCAGCCAGTTGTTCGCGGGTCAGGCGATTGAGCAGGGACTTGAGCTTGTTTTGGGGTTGCGTGGTAATACAAAGAAGTAGGCGAGCTTCGCTGTGGTCGAGGGCGCGGACCAGCTGTTCACAGCGGTTGCGCACCTCCTCGCTGGCGCGGCTGAGGTCGGACATGTGCAGCACGTAGGGGCGCTCCGAGGCGCTCTCAACCAAAAACTGCATTAAAGATGCTGATACACCATTGTCCTCGCTGGCGCGCTCGCGGGCGGCTCGGATCAACTTGCTGTAACGGCGCACGACCTTAGATTGCTCGCCGAGGGCCGTGGCGAGTTGGAGGACGACCGGACCAAACGGACCGAGTGCACTGCCGTCGTTGAGCCAGCAGTTACTCTCGACAAACAGGCCGTCGCCCAGTTGGATCTCGCGGCGCAGCTCGGCCATCACCCGCTGTTTGCCCATGCCCTCCGGGGCCTGGATGACGACCGTGCGAATTAACCGGCTGCGCATCCCCGGGCGAATGACATCGACCACGCCCTCGGGTTTGAGGATGTCGAGGGCCTTGCTCAGCAGGATATCGAGGTAGGCCGCGCGGTCGACAAACGGCAGATGCTCGGCGAGGACCCGGGCAAACTCCTTGCGGTCCGCGGCGTTGGCCTGGCGGTCGCGGATGTGGGTGGCTTCGCGGCGCAGAAGTTCCAACACCAACGAACGGGCGCTTTGCGGGCGCATGTTGGGGTCGGGTTGCAACATCCGCCCAATGAGCTCGGCGACCACCGGACCCGCCCGCGACAGCAATGCGCCGGCGAGTTCGGGACGCCAGTCGCGTTGGCTGCGAAGCGCCTCGCGAAAGTTGCGCGAGGGGAACGGACGTTGCCCGCGAATCGCCGTGTAGAGGGTTGCTGCCAGGGAGTAAATGTCCGAGCGACTGTCGGTGAGTTGGCCGTTGACCTTCTCCGGGGCCGAAAACCCAGGGGTGCCCAGGACCATCACCTCGTTGTCGTCGAGGACCTCCGCCGGACCTGGCCCACGGAGCATCCGCGCCAGACCAAAGTCGATCAGCTTGGCCTGGGGCTGGGCGTTTTCCGAATCAGGTGGACATACAAGTACATTGCTGGGCTTGATGTCCTCGTGGACGAGACCGAGGGTGTGGATGTAGTCGAGGGCACGGGCGAGCTGCACAAACAACTCGACGATCCGCTCCCGCGGGGCCTCGCGCAGGTGTTCGATGAGGGATTGCCCGGTGAGCAACTCCTGCGTAAAAAAAACGCCGTCGTTTTGTTCACAACGGCCAAAGTCGAAAACGGCGGCGAGGTTGGGATGGTGCAGCTGGGTGAGGACGCGAAACTCGTCCTTGAACGCCTCGGTGATATTGTTTTGGCTGTCGGTATTGCCGGTGGTGAAGCTTCGCGTCTGGATGCCCTTGCGCAGGCGTGAGGCCCGTGACCGCGAAGACCGGGAGCGGGGCATCGACGAGCTTTGGGCCGACGCTGCGGACGAACCCGGCCGGCTTTCGTCGGACGACTCGTGGCCGGAGCCCCGCGTGCCCCGGGGCTCTAAGCTGGCATCGCTGCGGATAACTTTGAGGGCGACCCACCGCTCTTCGAGTTCGTCGAACGCTTTGTAGACAGCACCAAAGCCACCGCGACCGAGTAGTGATTTTACGCGGTAGCGGCCCGCAACTCGGTCGGGCAGGGAGTCCTGTTTTTCAACACCGGTTGTCGCGGTGGTCTCGTGCGCGTCGGGACTACTCATGGGGTTCAAAAAAGGTCGAGGAACGAAGGGGACGAGCGCGGCGAGTGAAAGTCGTGCGGAGGTGCATAAAGAGGTGTCGAAGCGGTTCCCAAGGGTCAGTGCGGCCTCGCCCCGGGTGTGCACAGTGTACCGGCCCCAGCCGATCTGCAGCGGGGATTTTGTCATCGTTTGCGGGGTCAAAAAAGGACGGAATTTTCGCCAGTCTCCTCGCAGTGTGTGGGGTGCTGCCCCGGGGTGGTTCCGAATACGCCAGATACCCGGGGGAGACTGTTAAATTGCCTGGTCGGATTGCAAATGCACAAAAACCCAACATGACATGCATCCGTTGGTTTTCTAACCGTCGCGCCCAAATTCTCGCTTGGGAGTTGCCGTGCCACCCACGTTTATGCGCGGGCGATTGCGGCTTACGAAGTTGGCTAGCGGCGGGGTCCCCAGGGAGGAGTTTCGCCCTTGCGAATGGCGGCGAAGTTTTGCCGACCGATCGCCGCCTCGCCGGCGTCGACACAGGTTTCATAGGCGCGGCGTTCGGCTTCGAGTCGGACTTCTTCGGGCTGTCCCTGGCTCGCCAACAGGCCGCGCTTGAATGCGGCGACTGCGGTGGGCGAACGCGTGCACAGCATGCCGGCGAGCGCGTGGACCCGTGAAAGTGCGGCTTCGTAGGTATCGGCGATTTCTTGGACCAGACCGATGGCGTGGGCCTGGGCTGCATCGACCTGTTCGCCGGTACACCCGAGCCGCATCGCGTGGGCGAGGCCGACGACGCTCGCCAGCTCGGCTGTTCCCCGGGCCCCGGGTAGGATACCAAGCCCGGTTTCCGGCAGCCCGATCCGCGCCTTGGGTGTGGCGATTGTGTAGTCCGCGGTCAACAAAAATTCCGCACCCCAACCCAGGGTGATCCCGTGGGTGACGGCGATTGTGAACAGCGGCAGGTGCCGTAGTCGCCGCATCAGTGCGCGTTGGCGGACGACGTGTTGCTTGACCTGGACATCGTCCCACCCGACCCGCTCGGTGACATTGGCCCCGGCGATAAAAATAGGCTTGCCCGAGCGGCTCAGTCGACGGGATCCTGTGCATAGGCAACAGACCTCACCGGTATCTGCCTCAAGGGTTTCACACAGGGCCTCGAATGCGTCGAGTTGCTCCGTCCCGACCTCGTTGGCCTTGCCGTGCGAAAGCTCGAGGGCGAGGAGTTTGCGTTCGGTATCGAGGTGGGGGTGGAGGGCAGAAAACCGCGACAGATCCATGGGGCGAGGCAAACGCGTTCGCAGCCCGGTGTCAAGCCCGAGTCGGCGGAGATATCGGAGTCGTCAGAGTTGTCGGAGTTTTTCGGGCGAGGTTCGGCCAGGCGAGCTCGCCAAGTTGTACCCAACACGGAACGCAACCGGCCGTGGGAGCGTGGTGCAACCGGCTGACCGCGGCTGGAAAATATTGAATCTACAAATAAATACGTGTTCGTTTACAGGGACAGCCGGGCCAGCGCCGCGGCCAGGGCCTGGGGCGTGTCGAGGTTTTCGAGCACCGCCGGATCGTCGACGGCGACCTGACCACGGGCCTGAGACCAGCGGGGACTGTTGAGTAGTTCGCGGCGATTACCAGTTGGCGGGAGCTCGAGCAGTGCCTGTGCACACGCTGCCGGGAGCACTAGCGGATGCCCGCGTCGGTCGTCAAACAGCGGCTGCCAAATCCGTTGTGGTTGCTGACAAAATGCCTGGCAAAGGCGGTTGATCGTGGTCTGCTGCAGGTGTGGACGATCGACGGTGAGCAGCAAAAACCCCCGCGGGTTCGCGCCGGTTTGCGCCTGCCGCAGCCCGACTTGCAAGCTGCTCAGCGGACCTTGCGACCAGTTTGGGTTGTATGCGTATACATGGTTTCCCACATCCGATCGCCGTGGAACCTCAGACGCTCCGGTGACGATGACAGTTGTGCCGACTCCGGCCGCCCCGGCAAGCTCGATACAGCAGTCGACAAATCGCCGGCCACGCCACATCAGTAGCGCCTTGGCTTGGCCCATGCGCGTGGATGCGCCGGCCGCCAAAACCACCGCGGCAATGTCCCGATTTGTCGCCGGCAACATGGGTGTGTGCAGACCGAACTCCGGGCGGACTACTTGGCTTTTTTGAGTGGTTTCTTGGTGGTTTCGGGGCGTTTTTCGAGCTTCTCAATGATGCCCATGAGTTTGTCGACCGTGGCCTTGGGGGGCACGACCATGGTGTGGGACAGGCCCATGCCAAACGCACCCTCCTTGGCGTCGAGGCGCAGTCCGGCCCCGGCACCGCCCTCGAGCTCGACCTTGGCCAGCGACTTGAGTGCCTGGTCGATGCGTTTGCGTTCGTCCTTCGACGTGTCGGAGGGGTCGAGCCGGGCGAAGGTGAGGAACATGCGGATGCTCGCCAACGGGTCGACCGAGAGACAAAAGTGACAGCCCCCGGAGGATTGCCGCGCGAGTGCAAGGCCGGCGTCGCTAGCCAGGGAGTCCTTGGGGGTTTTGCCGAGCTCGGACAGGAATTTTTTGGCCCCCCCACCAAACGCGACGACCGCGAGCTCCCCATCTACATGTAGATACACATCGAGGTTGTTTTTCTTGCGCAAAAACGGGGCGGCCGATTCGAGCTCGCGCTGCATGTTTTTGGGAAACGTGACGGTCAGAAGGTCGGCCTTGCCCCGGGGCAGACGGGCGGCCTCGGGCTTCCACGTGGTCTTAAAGCTGGCGTCGGCCTGCCCACCACTGAGCGCACTGTAGGCCTGTACCGCACGGGTAATTGTATCTGCAATGCCGCGGATTCCCGCCCGCGCAGCGGCCTCGTCTGAAACCCCGGCCGCGAGGACGATGGTCGCTTCCCCGCGGGGCGAGAGGTACATCGCAAACAGGACATCATCGCGGATGCCGTCGAGGATCTGGTGAACCGCAGTCATGGCATCACGGGCCATGGCGTCGAATGGGGCGGGGACCTGCTCGATCGGTACGGCGCGATCGAGGGTTTTGTGCAACATCTCGGGGGAGCCCCAGGGCATTGCCAACACCGAAACGGCGCCGCCGGGCAGGTGTTGCTCGATCTTTGTCGCCGACGTTCGTGGCGAACCCAGTGGCCCCAACCCCAGGCGGCCAAACTCAGCCTCGGCCGAGACCGTGAGTTGGATGTCCCGTTTGAGTCCGGCATCGAAGCCAAACGAAGCGGACTTCATACCGGCCGCAATTTCGTCGAGCGTGCGCGACAGCTGGAGATTTCGCGGGAGTTCGAGCAACCGCGAAAGCGAGATGTCCTCGGTTGGAAAGTCCCACGCAGTCATCGAGACCCGTGGCCCGCTTGTCGACGATTGGGCCAACGCATTGGCGGCGTCGAGCGAAGCCATATCGAGACCGAACTCGAGCGAGGCCGCCTGCTCGCGAAACAGCAGCCGGACATCGTCGCCGACCCACTCATACAAACCGTTGCCCAGCGGCTGCGGCCGGTGGGTCATGGGCACCGCCTCAATGAGTTTGCTGGCGTTGACCGTGGCCAAGCTGCCAACTAGGCGATTGTTGACAACCATGTGCGAGCCGGGGGGCGGGAACTCGGCCTCGACCGCCATCACACCGTCGAGGTTGAGGTTGCTCCACAGGCCCGGCCCGTAGCCAAACTGCAGCAACATCGCCTGGATCTGTGCCTCGGGGTTGACGGCGGTTTCGGGGGCCCAGGTCGCCGTTGCGGTGCGGATAAACTCGAGGATGTCGGAGAGTTCTCGAGCACTCGCCCGAATCCGCATGGGCTTGGCATTGGGGTCGACCTTTTTCGCGATCGCCTGCGGTTGTTCGGGGGCGGTACCGGGCTCGCTTTGGGCCGCGTCGTCGTCGACCACGGCAACCGGCGGCGAGGTGTCCTTGCGACATCCCGAAGGCGCGACGGACAGACAGACAGCGGCCGCAAGTAGGCTTTGGCGAGCAAACGACATATGGCGGGATTGTAACAACTCAGGTGCCTCCACCCCGGACTTTCTCGGGCCGGGGGCTCGCCCTTTAGAGCCCGCGTAGCTCGAAAAGTTGCACCGAGGTTGGGGAGGCGTGGCTCACGGAGGGAGTCAGCTAGGTGGCTGCGAGTCGCGCTTCGATCTGCTCGACGGCCGCCGGCAAGATGTTCATGGTCTCGGTCGAGCCGGCACAACGCACGGCGATTAACTCGGCGACCACGCTGACGGCAATCTCAGCCGGAGTTCGTCCGCCGAGCGCAAGGCCGATCGGTGCATGAACCCGGTCGAAGTCGGGTTTGGGCAACTTGCGCTGGTGACAGCGGTTCAAAATGCGGGTGAGGACCGCGTGGACCTTGCGGCGCGAGCCGATCATTCCGAGGTATGCGTAGGGTTTGCCGAGCATGGCCGCCAGCGCCTGCTCGTCGCGCTGATGGTCGCGGGTGAGAATCACGATAAAGTCGTGCGAGCCGATGTCCGGCAGGGCCTGCGCGAGTTCGTCGACGTCGTAATCGAGCCGCTCGGCGGTGGTAAACGCCGGGTGTGCCAGCATGTCTTCGCGGTCGTCCAAAACAGCGACGCGAAAGCCCGCCGATTGGGCGATTGGAGCGATCGCCTGGGCGACGTGGCCAGCCCCGATCAGGATGAGGCGTGATTGCGCCTGCAACAGTTCCACAAATACCTCCATTGAGCCGCCGCAACACATCGCTAGGTCGCGCACGAGGTGGGCCTTGACCGTGCGCGAGACCCCGTCGCGCAGGCACGACTTACAGGCCTCGAGCACCTGGGCCTCGATCGCTCCGCCACCGACCGTGCCCACCAGCTCACCGGCGGCCGTCCATAAGAGTCGTGCACCCGAACCCTGTGGCGCCGAGCCACTGCGTCCGATCACCGTGGCGAGGGCGGCGGGACCCGGGCGACGGCCTCGGAGGATCTCGACAATTGCCTCGGCCACGGCGAGGTTGAAGGGGGTTTGCTGCACCGCGGGAGTGTACACGGTGTTTGTCTCGACCGAGCCGCTTGCCACCCGAGAACTGCGCAATGCTGCGAACCTGTGTATACATCGTGGTACAGTCCGCACGAAGGAGATTTGCAACATGCCCCGATCGCCCCTGGCAGGCCGCCTGGCCACATCGTCCCTCCTGGTACTCGGTATCGCCGTCGGCTGTGGCGGCGGAGGTGAACGCAAGTCGATCGCAGATCAAATCGGTCCGGCCTCGAAGATGCGGACCGAAGTCAAAAAAAAGGATGACAAACGCAGCGCCGAGGAGCTCAAAGAAGCGCGCAAAAAAGCTGGGTTTGTCGACCAGGATGAACTTGCGGCCGAAAACGCCAAGATGTTCGAGAAGTCCGCCCGCGAGTACGTCAAGACCCGGATGAAGGAGTACCGCGAGTTTATGACGTCGTTTCGCGAGTCACTCGACGACATCGAAAAACAGGCGCAGGCATTCACCAAGGCCAAGGATCCGCAAAAAGCCTTTGACAAGTGGCGCGCTGAATTTGGCAAGCGCGCCAAGACGCTCATGAAGACCTACGACGCCCTGACTGGCAACGGAGCCGAAGGGGGCAATACCCAGGCTATTTTGAGCAAGGCCTTTCGCGCGTGGGAAAACCTCAAGGCCGACCTCAGCCCCGATGTTGGCAAGAACGAACGGTTTGCCGAGGTTCTCAAGGAGATTCGCGGCAACTTAGACGAGGTCGACAAGGCACTCGAGGATATCGACAAGGACGAGAGCCTCAACGTCAACAAGTTCTACAAGCCCAAGAAAATCGACGAGGACGACGAAGAGGCTGAGGAATAAACCTCAGTGCAGATGCAACAAAAACCGCGAGCCCATTCGCGGTTTTTGTAATTACAAGCTACCCGTCGGTCTCGGTTTCAAGCCGCAGAGCGCCGGAGTTGATACAGTAGCGGATGCCCGTGGGTGGCGGTCCGTCGGGAAACACGTGACCGAGGTGGGCATCACAGCGACGGCAGCGAACTTCGGTGCGAATCATGCCGTGGCTGGTGTCTCGCAACTCGCGGATGTTTTCGCCTTGAAATGGCGCGGTGTAGCTCGGCCACCCGCAGCCGGAGGCGTATTTTTCGGTCGAGCGAAACAGTGGTAGGTCGCAGCACACACAGCGGTACAAGCCCACCGTTTTGCAGTCCCAAAACTCCCCGGTAAATGCCCGCTCTGTGCCGCCTTGCCGCGTAATGCGATACTGCTCAGGCGAGAGTTGGGCGCGCCAGGCGGCATCGTCTTTGACGACCTTGTCGGCGTTTTTTGAGTTGTCCGCGTCGTGCATGCCTGGACTTTAACCCACGCCAACAAGCCTCGCAGCTTTGCGCAATCTTGACGTTTCGGTGGGCGAATCCTGGCGGCGGCAACAGCCTGCTGGCGTGCAACGACGAGTTGCGCACCCGCCGATGGAGAAGGTTTTTGTAAACCAGTCCAAAAGGACATGTAATCTGTGTCACCGAAAATTCGAGAAAAGGCCTCTAACTGCCACTATATTTGCTCTAGCGTAAAATGCGCCTGTGGAAACGGTTGCGCTTTCGTGCGCGTGCAGGGGGTCCAAAATAGACCAAAAGACGCCTGTACTTTCATGAGGATATCGAATCCTGGCGATTCGGCACTGGCAACAACTTAGGGCAAACGCTAGCCTTCGAGACGTCCAAAAAGGCTCACCGACGCCGCGATGCTGACGACCTGCCCTCTAGATCCAGGTGTGAAGCTCCAGGTAAGGGCCGCGTCGAAGGGCCCGGGACTAGCGACCAAACGAAAAGCACCCTAGACCCACTAGCCTGAGAAAGCAGAATTGATATGTACTTGAGAAAGAACAAAGTTCGTTGTGGCGACACCCGTCGGACCTACCTCTCGATTGCCCACAATGTCTGGTGGGCCGGAGATGGTACCAAAAAGGCACAAAGCCGCCCGATCGTGGTCGCTAGTTTTGGCGCCGAAGAAAAGGTCGACGTCGAACTCGCCCGGGACCTGGTAGCCGCGGTTGAGCGCTGCGCTCCCAAGTACCGTGTACGTCGGGGTGAAGGCCGGGCGGCGACCATGCGCGTCGCCCAAGAGGTTCGCAAGATCGAGCCGTTTTTGAAGGTCCTGGCCAGCCGCAAGCTCGGCCTCTCGCAGCACCTTCCGCCCCATCCCGAGCGCGGCGTCATTTTAGACGCACTCATCCGCGACAAGTTGGCCGAGCCCACCGAAGCGAGCAACGCCCGTCCGGAGGATATCCTCGCCAGTCTCAAAAGCCAGCTCTCGATCTGAGCTCGTCGAATCGCTAAAAAAACGCAGCCGTGTCCTGGGCACGCTGCGTTTTTTCTTTGTATCAACAATTTTTTAGCCAGTGGCTATTCCTCGTCGACGATGATTTCCTCGCCGATTTCGATGCGAACAGTATTGCCCTGATCACCGCGGATTTGGATCTTCTGAACCAGCATCGAACTTGCGCCACCGATATTGGTCCAGCCCTCGTACGACTCGGCGACGACCCGGCCAAACGCCAACACCCGGACCGGCACGGGTGGAGAGACCCGCACGCCATGGCGCTTCCAGTAGTAAAACGGGCTGCTCCAATAGGTGTCGACAGTTTCCCACTCGTGGTCTTTTGCAAATTTATGGAGTTTGACCTGTTGTTCCATGATAACGGCGTTGGCTATGGTTGTACGCCGCACGGGATACACTGACAATAGGCGCGTCGATCGGTCTCAGAGCTGCGGGGGTTGGTGTGGAGTTTGACAGGATCGATGTGGCGATTGTGGGGGCCGGTGTGGTCGGTTGTGCCATCGCTGCGCGGCTTGCTTCACACCGAAGGCGTTGCTTTGTGCTCGAGCGGGAAACCCACGAGGGCACCGGGGTAACCAGCCGCAACAGTGGTGTGATTCACAGCGGTTTGTATTACCCGCCGGCGTCGGTCAAGGCATCAACCTGTATTCGCGGTCAGGAACTTTTATATGCATGGTGTTTGCAGCACGGGGTTGCGCACCGGCGTACTGGCAAACTGATCATCGCCCGCAGTCAAGCCGAAGAGGCTGCGTTGGCGGAGTTGTTGGCCAACGCAAACCAGTCGGGCGCACGTGACCTCGAGTGGATATCGCCGGCCATGGTCGCGCGTATGCAGCCCGAACTCGGGCAGGTGCAGGCGGCGATCTGGAGTCCCAACTCGGGGATTGTCGATGTCCACGGGCTGACGCGTTCGCTGCGGACACGGGCCGAGCAAAACGGGGCCGTTGTGGTGTGTCAGGCACAGGTTGTCGGCCTCGAACCGCGCCAGGACGACGTGGTTGTCCACACTTCGCGTGGGTCCGTGGCGGCGGCTCAGGTGATCAACGCAGCTGGGCTACAGGCCGATGACGTGGCGCGGATGGTGAATTTGCATGACTATACAATTTATCCCTGCCGCGGTGATTACTACTGGTGCCGCGGCCCGACAATCGAGCGGTTGATCTATCCCGTTCGGGCTTCAAACGACCCGGGGCTGGGGATCCACCTCACGCCTGACCTCGGTGGCCAGCTGCGGGTTGGCCCCGATGCACGCTACGTCGATCGCAAGGACGACTTTCGTCCCATGCACGATCGCCAGGCTGCGTTTGAGCAGGCGACCCGCAGGTTGTTGGGGCCGCAAGTACAATTTTCGCTGCACTACGAAGGTTGTGGCATCCGCCCCAAACTCCGGGGCCCACAGCAATCTGGATTTGCCGACTTTGTGTTGCGGGCATTTCCCGACCGCGTGCTGCACCTGCTTGGGATCGAGTCGCCGGGCCTAACTGCGGCCCTCGCCCTGGCCGAGCGCGTCGAGGATTGGGTACGGAAAACCGAGTAAAACTCGATGCAATTACATCTTTAACCAGTCTCCCAGGGGCACCTAGCATATCGTCTCGTTGGGTTCGACGAACGGTGCGTTGCTCAGCGATTGACTACCGTCGCCACCGTCGCCTGCTGATACGACCCATCGCCGCGGCAAATAAAATTACTGCGAGGATTGGCAAGACATTGATGGAGGCCATCACCCGGGCCTCGTGGACGTCCTCCCGCCCGATCCGCAGCCACTGGTGGGCCACCTCAATGGCGAAGATGTCCATTGCTATCGAGGTCACAAGGCCGTTTCGCATGCCGATGCCAAATCGACCGCCATCGTTGCCTAGGGCCAGTCGTGGCAGCACGCCCACGGCCACCGCTTCGTTGCCGAAAAGTGGCCCAACGCCAATCAAAAACAGGTTTTGTTTGTTGCCGCGCAGTCGCGCATGACCGTAGCCGACTTCGGGGTAGATCGCGACGTAGCGGTGGACGCCAAGGGTGCCTCCGGCCATCAGGTCGAAGGCAAATCCGGCGGTCGTTTGCCCATCTGCCAGCTTGCCAATACCCGCACCAAACGACGTCCGCAGGATCGGCATGGGGTCGCGGGTGGGCGCGGGACGCTTTTTGGCTTCCTTGAGCTCGGCCCGACCACTGCTGGGTGTTGTGGTGCCCTCGACAACCCGTGCGCTTTCGGGTAGCGGGCAGGCTTTGGCTGGTCGCCGGCGCGGGATGATGTTGGGGTGGTCAAACGCGACATGGGTCAGGCCATCGCGGTGGGCGATATAGACGACCTCGTTGGCTGCATCAAGGTGGAGATCTTCGGGAAACGAGTAGTCGCCGTCGTGGGTTTTAAACTTCCCGTTGTGAAAAAATGCGAGGTCCGACTGGGCGGCGACCACCACCACCGGACCGTCCGCTGTCTCGACACCGGTTATCGCCCGCAACCGGCCAAAGATAGGCGCGTCGTAGGCCTTGACCTGTGAATCTTGAATATGCACAAGATATTGGGTTGTCACCGCCCAGATCGAGTGATCGTTTGCCACCCAAATGTCGTGTACGGTCTCGCTGAGGTCACCGAGCGGGAGCCGGCGAAACTTGCCATGGGCAAAGCTATAGATACCGTGGTCACCACCGAGTAAAACCCGGCCATCGGGTGTTTGGGCAAAGCCCCGGACTTCTTTGATCGCTTCGGGGTAGCGGAAGACCTGCCAGTTGTCGATGGTGCCGATATAAAGCGCATGTTCCTCGCCGGCAGCGACGATTTTGCGATCGCTGGAAAATGCCACGCCGACGAGGTCTTCGGAGTCGATCGCCGGGACTTGAGCTTTTTCCCAGGTGCCCGCGCGCCAGGTGAGGATGCCTCCGGCATTGCCGACAGCTGCGATCTTGAGCAGCCCTCCCGAGCCGGTGGCGGCGATTTTACTGAGGCCATAAAGGGTTGGACTGATCGTGCGCCGGCCATCACGACAGTGCATATGCACACTACTGTAACTGGCCACCAGCATGAGCTCGTTGTCGCTCCACAGCGTGTGTAGCCACCCCTTGCTGCCGCGGAACATCGGCTCTGGTTCAAACGCCTCAACCGGACCTTCGGCCACCGGGCGTGCGTTTGCAGGCTGGGGAACCAATGGGAGGGCGAGCAGCGTCGCCAATGCGGTTGCAATTAGACGTTGCCCGCGGGTGCGCCGATGCGGTCGGGATATGTAGGGCATGGTTCGACTATTCGTGTATGCTCAAGAACAAGGAATGCCGGTACGATAGCAAGGGATTGCGCCCGCGGCCATCGATCGCTGTCGGAGAGTGTGGCGGCGCACATTTAATCCGTCTAGGCGCGAAATAACCGGCCTGCCGACAGGTGCGCGGTTGTGTTCGTTGGCTACCATTGTGTATTTACATGTAATTCTCAAGCGGTAAGTGGTGGCAGGCCCAAGCGCTGCCGAACCTCGGTGAGCGGTAGGGGCATGAGCTGCCAGTAGTCCCACTGACCCATCACATCGACCTTGAGCTTTCGCCCGCGCAGATAGGCCGCGGTCACAGCCTCCGGGTCGAACACGCCGACGGTCGGGGTAACGATTGCCGGGCTCACGGCCAGCCCAAAGTGAAACGTAGCGAGGATGATCATCATAAATGTAAATGCATCACCATGGCTAAACCCGGCATAAAATCCGGCGACCTGACACTCGCCGGCGGGCTCGGTGCTGTAGTCGTTGACGATATGCATGAGGTCGTGGTGAAGCATTTTTTCAGGGATGCCACCTTGCTCCCCCGGAAACGCAAGGCCCCGGTCCGTGAAGTCGTCGTAGAACTTGCGACCCAGCGTGCCCACCGGCAGGTGCTTGAGTTCGTGGAATCGGGCCGCGAGTTCGGGGTTGCGGTAACGGCCCGCAACAAATTTGGCCGCATGCCACAGCCCGCGAAATCCATTCTCGTTCCAGGTGCGCTCAAACAAGCGCTTGGCATCGGGCGAGCGCCGCATCAGCGCGCGTTTGATGGCAAAGGTCCGGCGCTTGCGAAAACTCGGGAGGAGGGCGACCCAGTGGGAGCGCACGCCGAGCGCATGGGCGTAGTCGTGAACCAGTTTTTCGCCAGCTTCGCTGACCCGCGTTTCGATACAGGCGGCAATCACCAGGACATGGACGACAAACTCCCGGGCCTGTGGGTTGGTGACAGCCTGCCCGAGGGCGAAGGGGGCGGTGGCCGAGATGTTTGTTTGCACATCGATCTCGAGTGTCTGCCGGGCAAAGTTCAACAACTTTTGGCCGTGGGGACCGGCCGGACCGTCGGCTTCGACGATTGCTCGTGTAGCCCCAAAAATCGCCTGGGACTGCGCGGGGGAAAGCTTGAATGTTGATGCGAGAGTTTGCATGTGCAGCTAGTTAAGGGTTGAGTCGTGAGCTGGTTGGTCGCCGAGTTGGCCGGCCTTGATGGCGAGCTTGCGCAGCGCAGTTGCGACGTCACCGGTAAAACAACTGCCGACAGCATCGTGCACGCCGAGCAGTTGGCGGGCCTTCCAGCGGGTGATGGTTTGCCAACCACGGGCCACGGCATTGCGGTCCCAAATCGCGGTGGCGAGCTTGAGTTGTTCGCACGGTAGGGTTTTTCGCAGCAACCATCCCAACCGGGCATGGGCCGCAGCCGAGTAGTAGGGCGCGAGGTTTTCCCCGGCGATTGTCGTCGCGCTCGCGCGGTGAAACAGCCACAGCTGGTCGTAGTGGTCGGTGGGGCGTGCGAGCTGCCACATGGCTGCGGTTGCGCGGACAAACGAGTTGGCGTCGCCATCGCTCGGCGAGGGGTACTCGCGGGCGCCGAGGAGCCCGGTAAACGAGTGGGCTGCGAGCTGGTGGCGAAACATCGGCAGCGGATCGTGGACGTCGAATGTCGAAACCCGTTGTAGCTGCATCAATTTCTTGCCATTGCGGGTTTTGGGAATGCGCTCGTCACTTAGCAAAACCTGCGCCTGGTGGTAGTGCTCGTGCCACGCCGCCAGGTAGCCGTGGTGGGCACCGCCACACGAGAACACATAGGCAACCGGGATCCCGAGCTGCCGGCTCAGCTCGTCGAGTTGGGCAAACGACTGTTGCGGATCGGTGGCGTTGATGACCACCAAAACCTCACGACCGCGATGGCTGTCGGTCAATCGCAGGACAAACGCACGGTTGTCGACCTCGGGAAACAGCGAAAAACCGCCGCCGCGATGGCGGGTTGACAGCAGCCAAAACCCGTCGCTCACCTCGGCAAGTTGGCCACTTGTTTCGCGCGAAATGTCGAACACTCGGGGCCAGCTTAGCAGGCCCACGCCTGTTGGCTGACACGGCTACGGCCTAGATGGTGCGGGCCTGCTCGCTGCCGTGGGGCAACCCGGCGATGTGCGGCCGGGCCCGCAACCACAGCCACATGGTTTGCCCGAGGTAACCCAGGGCGAATGCCGAGATGGTCACCACCAGGCCGCTTGCGAGCTGGTAGTTGACCCCGGCCCACAACACGGTGACGGCGATGACAAAAAACAGGGCGACCGACTCAATGATGCCCCGGGTTTTGCGAACGTGCACCAACACGCCCTGGTACCAGCTTTGTAGGGGGCGCAGGACGGGCACCGGCAGGGCAAACCACACCGCTGTACTCGCCATCACAGCGAGGTTTTCGGGGAGGTCGTTGACGGCAAAAAACCACCATTGTGCGAGTGGTGTGGCTGCAAATAAAATGCATGTACATACGATCCCGGCGAGCATACACCAGGCGACCCGGCGCAGAACAGTGCGGGCATTGGGGCGTTCGAGGTGGGCAATGACGACCTCGTTGTAGGCAATGCCCATGGCCTGCAGGACAAACACCAGGCCTTCGATCACCGGCCAAACTGCGAGGCTGGCGATGGCCAGCGGCATGCGGGCGATTGCCGAACTCCCGAGCGGGCGCGCGAGCAGGGGAATGACCACCGTCATCGACAGGGGCACATAAAACCGCACAAAGTTGAGTCCGCGCAGGGGGGGCTCACCACTGTCGTGGGCCAGGTGTTTGTCGACCACCGGACGCACCCGCCGGGCGACATAAACGGCCTCGACCAGCACGCCAACCACAACTGCGGTGCTGGCAACGACGATCCCCTGAAACGAACCATCGAGCAGGCCCGATACAAAAATAAATGTACTTGCAATCAGGCGAATGACCGTGCCCACCCCGACCGCCCGCGAGTAGCCAAAGCGGATCAAAACCCCCTGGTTGAACCGGCGCGAGGCGATTGCCCAGGTCCACAGCGTCATGATCATCAACCCGAGTTGCCCGGGGGCCAACACCTCCTCGGGAATCCCCATCCACCCGGCGACGACGATGTCGTACAGCGGGGTAAAGGCCAACAGCGCGTGGAGGATGGTGAGGACAAGTCCCAGCAGGTGGGTGGTTCGACGTAGTGCCCGGTAGGATGCACGGTCGCGTGAAAGAGCGGTCGAAGCCGCGAGCATCATAATGACGGGGGCTTCGATCAGCAGGGCGAGCGGAAACACTACGCCGCCCCAGGCCGCGAGATGGAGCTCGGGGTTGGCGAGGCGGGCGACAATAATGGCGAGCAGTGGCTGCTCGGCGGCCATCAGGATCCAGCTGCCGGCCAATGGCCACCATGACTGTACAACTTCTTTATCCGTCACCGGCCGGTCCACAGCTGTGGCGACAGGGGATGACGGGCTCGAAGCTGGCGCGTCTACAGGCTCTCGCACGCAACCCCGAGGGCATAGGTTGCTTCGAGCAAGCTCTTGACCGAGTGCTTCCCTACCTTCGTATCCGCGTCGAGGCCGGATTTCTCGATGAGTTGGTGGAGCACCGGCAGGCCCCGGGCGATGATCTTTGGCACCCGAGTGGGAAACTCGATGCCAGAGGAGTGGTGGCGCACGACCGAGGCGAGCAGCTGCTGGGCCGCACCGTCGCCGTTGAGAACCGCGTAGGCGAGGGCAGGCCCCGGGTCGTCAAAGCTCGCAATGTCTTCGAACGCACCCCACAACATTTTGCCTTCGCGGTTGCGATAGCGAAGTGCGGGCTTGCCCGCGCGACTTCGCGGTCGTCGTCGTCGCCAGGGAAACCGTGCGAGAACACTGTGGAGCGCGTGATCGTGCATCGCCGGAGCGGAGGCTTCCACAACCTTCCACCGTTGGCAAGTGCGGGGCGAAAATCACCCGTTTGTGGCCGCTACCTGGGCCTTGCGGTTGGCTTTAGCCAATTCGGGGAAGTCGGGCACAGCTGACCACAACAGGCAGTGAGTTCGCGGGCGGATGACGGGCGGTCCCACTTTGACCGACCCCGAACGGGTTTTGTTGCGCCGCTGCGATATTATTGCATGTTCAACGAGTTTTGCGGCCCGCGTGGGTGCTCCGAAGTGCTTGCCCGCTACAGGCCCAGCGGTCGCTCAAGCGATTGTAGATGCAAATTTGCCAGCTGGCGCTCCGGGTCGGCGGGCTCGGGGCGCGCGAGGTAGGCCTTCCAGTAGTGCATGGCATCGGCGATATTGCCATAGGCCTGGTTTTCGAGGGCGGTGAGATACAGCCGCTCGTGGATGGGTAGCAGCATTTCAATGGCCTCCTCGCCGGTCCCGATGCGGCGGCGCGAGAGGTCTGCGAGCAGGCGTTTGGCGTCGTTTGTCGCTCCGGCGCGGTCGTAGATCATAGCGAGCAGGTACAAGGTGACGCGCAAGCCGTCGTCCTGGGCCTGTTCGCGGGCACGGTCGGCCAGCAGCAGGGCATCGTCGAGGTCGCCTGCCATCATCGCGGCGGCGGCTGCCAGCCGATCGATCCGCCAGGTTTCAACTTCTCCGACAGCACGGGCCCGGGTGAGTGCTTGCCTTACCGCCTTGAGGTCGCCCATACCGATCGCCGCTTGGGCGGTGAGAAAATCGATCATCGGCGGTTTGGGCTGGCCACGGCGCGAGGCTTCGCGGGCCGCCGTCGCTAGCCAGCTTTGTGCCCGTTGCCGACTCTGCGCGATCTCCTCGGCAAGTGCGTCGATCGCCTGTTCGGGGAGGTTGAGGCCGGGAATCGGGTGCGAACGTCGCAATTCACTTGCAGCTGCAAACACCAAGATCGCGGGGGATTGTGGGCACAACTCGACCCGCGAGCGCCAGCCACTGCGGGAGTCGCTGCGGCTGTAGCGACGGCTGAGCCGGTAATCAGACAGGGGTAGGCGCCCGGCTGCTTCGCGCTCGTGACGGCCACACTTGACCCACGTGTGACTGCCGGCCTCGACCCACGCCGACGGTGGTGGCGGTTGCACGGGTTGCCAGTCCGAAATCAGCGCAAGGGCCAGAAGCTGCAAAGCGAGCACGGACGCAGTATGCCACGGGTGCCCCCGGTCGCACCGTCGTCGCCGCGCCGGGTTGGCGTGCTCGGAGTCGGCGAGTTCGTCGACCCGGTCTTTGGATTGGCAATCGAGCGTTCGGGGTTTGTGGATTTTTTTGCGGTCACTGGCTGGCGTGGAACACTCGGGCCATGACCGCGCGCAAACTTCGTAAACGGCCGAAGATCGACCCTGAGCGGGCACGTCGCCTCGCCAGGCGTCACAGTCGATGGTTGGCGACGAGGATTCGCAACGGCGTGGCCCGTATTCGCAGTTTGCCGCGCAGTATGACGCGGCGACCACTGCTTGGGCCCAAGTCGCCCAAGCCCGCCGCCACAGCCCCGCGATTTCGTTTCGACCGTGAGCGCGCGCGCCGGGGGTTGGCCACGACAACCGCGGTGGGCTACCGACTGCTCCTGGGTTTTTTGGCCGGTGCGCGGGGGTTCGCTACCCGAGTGATTGCCTATCGCCACGTGTTGTTCGGCGTGATGTTGCGGGGTGCTTGGTGGGGTGCGCTGGCATTACTTGTGCTCGCCGGTCCGGCCGTGTTCGACCCGACCCACGGGCAATCAATTTCCCAGGCGTTGTCACTTTATGTGCTCGGCTTGGGGATTTGTGCCGTGTTGGTCGCGGCCGCCGGCTCCCGCCATTTACGCTGGGCCGCAGCCGGGCTCGGGCTCGCCCACGGGAGTTTGGCCGTGGTCGTGGTAACGGCCCTCGGGCCGGGTGCCTTGCAGCTGACATGAGTTGAAAAAGACATGTCTTAAAAGACATTTTTACGCATGTTAAATATGTATAAGCATGATTTATGCACATTCGCGCCATGGCCTGTGGTAGCGTTTTGCCATGGTGGATGCGCGTGCATTTGTACTCGAGTGCGCGCGCTGTGATACGCCAGACGATCCCTACGCGTTTGAGCTTGGCGCCCAAGACTATGTCCTGCGAACCCCGGGGGGCGGGCGTGAGATCTTTACAATTGCGTGGAACACCGAACTACGCGAAGACCTGACAGCCCTTCGTCACGACCGTTGCGATCCTGTGATTGTACAACGGGTCGGAGAGCGGCTGCGCCGGGCGTTGCAACCCACCGGATGGCCGCAGGTTGCCCGTGACATCGCCGCCGCAATTGCGAGTGACGCGCCCGTTCAGCTGACGATCCGGGCCAACGCGGCGGAGCTCTACACACTGCCGTGGGAGTTGTTGACACTCGACGAAAGTGGGATTGCGCTCGGCGGCTATGCGAATGTGTTGCTGCGCTACGCATGGCCCGAAACATCCTCCAAGCCGCGACCCGCCGGCGACCGGCCGGGGCGGATTTTGGTGGCGTGGTCGGAGGCGGGCGGCCCCGTGCCGGATGTCGAGCACGTGGCGGCGATCGAGCAGGCCTGTCGCGAAGGCAGTGTCGAGTTCTCGCGCTCGCGCGATGTCCTCACCCATGTTTCGACAGCCTCGCTCGTTGAGCGACTCGAGCGGCAAACGACCGGGGATGACCCCTATGTGATCCTACATCTACTTTGCCATGGGACGGCGATCGGCAGTGGGTTTGGGCTCCTACTCGATGGCGACGACGGGCCGGTTGCTGTCGATGCCGGACGTCTGCGGCAGTTGTTGGCTCCGTTTGCCACAAACCTGCGGTTGGTGGTGTTGTCGGCCTGTGACAGTGGCAACGCCGGCGAGCCGGGCAATCGCCTGGGGAGCGTTGCCCAGGCGCTGCACCGCGGCGGGATCGCAGCCGTGATCGGCTCGCGTTACCCACTGAGCATCGCTGGCTCCGTGGCGTTGACAAGCGAGCTCTACCGTCACCTGCTGGTGGAGTTGACCTCGGTTGAAACCGCGATCTGTCAGCTCCGAACCCGCCTCAGTCGCGCCGCCGGAAGGTTTGATTGGGCGAGTCTTCAGCTCTATGCGCGGCCGGAGGACGGGGGCGATACCCGACCAGTTGTGTTTCGACCCTACCGCGGTTTGTTGGCCTTTGAGGCCGAGCACGCGAGGTTTTTTTTTGGTCGAGACGCCGAAGTTTCGGAGGTCATCGACGACCTGTTGCGGCTGTCGGTCGCCGGCCGGCCGCGGTTTTTGGTGGTGGCCGGTGCCTCGGGAACGGGGAAGTCCTCGGTCGTGCTCGCGGGTGCGGTGCCACGGCTTGCCCAGGTAGACGAGCCACGAACAGCTGTGGTGATGCGACCGGGCGACTCGCCGATGGCGGCGCTCGAGCAGGCGCTGCGCCAACGCGGTCCCCAGACCCAACACTTCTTGCTGGTTGTCGATCAGTTTGAAGAGATTTTTACCCACACCAAAGACGCGGGCCTGCGCGACCGGTTTTTACGGCGGTTGTGGTCGCTGGCCTGTGGTCCCTCGGGGATCGAAGTGATCGCGACGATTCGCGTCGACTTTGTCGGTCGGTGTGGCGAGGTGGCGGTCGACCAAGCAGGTACGCGACTCGACCGGATTGCCTACGATGAGGACCACCGGGTGTTTGTCGCCCAGATGGCTCCGGCGCAGTTGCGAGAGACGATCGAGCGTCCGGCCGCCCGTGTCGGGCTTCGCCTAGAGGCCGGCCTTGCCGATCGCATCCTCGAGGATACCGGTGGAGAGCCCGGGGCTTTGCCGCTGATGGAGTACGCCCTCGACCGCCTGTGGCTCGCCCGCGATGGACGGGTGCTGACGTCTTCGGTGTATACGCAAATGGGTGGGGTCATCGGCGCGCTCGGGTCGAAGGCCGACGGCATCATCGACGCCCTGTCGGCGGCCGAGCAGGCCCAGGCCCGGCGCCTGCTCACCCAGCTTGTGACATTTGCCGACGATGAAGATGCAAATACACGAAAGCGGCGGAGGCTCTCCTCGCTGCGCCCGGGTGAGCCCGCATCACAGATGCTATTTGACGGCGTGGTGGCGCAACTGGTCGCCGCCCGCTTACTGGTTCAGGGCGAGGAAGTCGACCCCAAGACCGGACGCGAAGTGACGCTAGAGATCGCCCATGAAGCCTTGATCCGCAAATGGCAACGGCTGCGTACCTGGCTCAAGCAGGATCGCGAAAAACTGGTTGAGCTCGACAAGCTCGCGGGGTGGACCGCCGAGTACCGCAGCGATGGCCGGCTGTTGTTTGGCACGAGTTTGGGTTACGCCCGCGATGTCATCTCCCGCTATCCGGACGATGTCGACGCAGACACCCGGGAGTTGGTGTCCCGCAGCCAGGGGCGCATGCAAAAACTGATCGGTGCCGGGGTTGTCGGTGGGTTTGTCGTGGTGGTGTTGTGCATTGTCGCCACCGCCCTGTGGCGCGAGGCCCGGCAAAATGCCAAAATTGCCCGAAAAAACGAAATCGCCGCCAAGGCCAGCGAGGGCGCTGCCAAGTCGATCGCGGAGATCGCCGAGGACCGGGCGTTGCTCGCCCGCGACTCGGTTCGCGTGTCGGCCTACCGCTACCTCTCGGGCCACTATTTACCATCGGCGGGGCTGGGGTTTTTACGCGAGGTCGAAACGCCGACGCCGCTGCAAAAATTCCGCGGCTGGGGCGTGTCGGCCTGGGGGGCTTTGCAACCGCCTACACGCCAAAAAAATTTGTATATCAATACAGTTCATGGCCAGGAGTTTGATGTCTCCTACAGCGCAGACGGGCAGCTGATCGCCGCGGGGGCGAGCGACCGAAGCATTCGCCTGTGGCGAGCGAACACGGGGGAGCTTGTCTACTCGCAAACCATGCCGGCAGATGCCAATGCGCGCCCATCGGTGGCGGCGCCCACCCGTGTTGTCTTTCGCGGTGACAGTCGTGCCCTGTTGGCCTATGCGGAGCATACCGTTCAAGTTATAGATGTTGATACAAATAGTTTAGAGCAAACCTGGCAAACCCCAGCAGTGATTTTGACGGCTGGCTATTGTTGCGGCGAAAACCGGATTGTCGTCAGCGATCGTCGTGGGCAGGTTACGCTGTGGGACCCCCAAACCGGCCTCGCCGTCTCGCAGTTTGATGGCTACCGGCCGGTTGGTGGCGACTTTGTTGGTGGTCGCAACAAGCCCCTCAACAACCTCGAAAGTGGGGAGCGACATCGCAAGATTCGCGGCGGTGAGCTGCTACAGACCGACCCGCTTGGGCGGTATGCCGCGAGCTACGACGGCCGCCACCTAAGCTTGTGGGAGCTCGCAGGTGGCACGTTGCGGGAACGAGTTTTGGTGACCACGCAACTCGAGCACCTCGTGTTCTCGCCCTCGGGAATGTTGTTGTATGCCGCGGGGGAGACCGGTGTGCTGGAGCTCGAGGTCGCCAGCGGGGCCCATGAGTGGTTGGCGCTCGACTGGCACGCGCCACCGGCGATTTCTGCGGACGGAGGATGGGCGCTGGCCGCAACCCCCAATGGCATGCAGGTCCAAGACCTCCGGGCCGGTCGGATCATAGCGACCTTGCCGGATGTGACGTCGGCGGCGTGGCACCCCGATAGCGATCGTTTTGTCACCGGTTCGCGGACCGGGGTGGCGACTTGGCGGATGGACATCGGCGCGCCGGTCGTGTCACTGCGGGTGCGCAAACCGGTGACGTTTGCCAGGTTCAACCGCGACGGCAGCCGTGTCCTGACCCACGCACAAGGGCAGACGACGGTGTGGAACCGGGCGACCCAAACCCCGATTTTTACCACCGGGCCGGCACAGTTGCGTCCGTGTGCTGCCTTCAGTCCCGATGGCAACTTCTTAGTTGATTGCACATACAATCATGCTGTGATCGATGCCCACACCGGTCGGGTTGTCCACGAGCTCGGCACCCGTGAACTCGCCGCGGTGGCGTTTTCTCCGGACGGTCGACGGGTGGCGACCCTGGGTATTCGCGGTGGGATCCAGGTGTTTACCAACACCGGCGAACCGGTGTCGGAGCTCGCGACCGAAGCGCTCACGAGTTTGGCTTTTTCCGCCGATAGCCAACGCTTGATCGCTGCCGATCGGATGCACCGGTTGTTTGCCTGGGAGCTTGCGTCTGGTCGCGCAATCGAGGTGGCGATCGGCCATGAAGATGTTGAGCTCCCCGGTTTTACACACGACCTGCGTCGCTACCTCGATAGCGATGTGCTCGACGTGATGCGCATCTACGACAGCGAGACAGGCGAGCCAAAGGTCACGCTCGGCAGCCACGACGATGTCACCACTTCAGTGGCGTTTGCCCGCGACGACAGCCGCGTGGTCACCGGGTCAGACGACCACAGTGTGCGGGTTTGGGATGCGGCAACCGGGGAGGCGACAGCCGTGTTTTTTGGCCACCGGGCGGGCGTGGAATCGGTTGCCTTCGCCCCCGGCGATACGGTTGTGTTGACTGCCGGCGGCGATGGTGTGGTGAACTTTTGGGAGCTTGGTCGCGATCTCACCGGCGAGCGCATGATTCAGCTGTTGTGGGGAGCAACCCCACTGTGTCCCTCGGTTGAGGACCGTGTCGAGTTGCTCAGCATCCCTGAGGTTGAGGCACGCACACAGGACTTTCTGTGTCGCACCATGGTCGAGTGTATCGCCGCAGACAGCTCGAAATTTGCCGAGTGCCACGCGACGTTCCAAAACCAGCAAACCCACGAGTTACGGGCATCGGCAATGGCCACCCTGGCGACAGCCGAGCTCGATCTGTGAGCGATGTATATAAACCGAGTGGGTCTAAGTAAGTTGTACGTGCATGCGTGGTCGGCCAGCATGCGCGGATCTGGGGCTTTGCTCGTATTTCGCGCGGCAGGTAGTGACCTGTGCAAGGTTTTGCCAGTTGGTATGGCTCGACGGGCGTGAGACCCTCAAACCGTCCGGGAGGTCGAATGTTTGTACTGCGAGAAGCAGCGCTTGGCGATGAGGACGCGATCCTCGAGTTAGCCCGACACCTCAACACCCTCAACTTGCCGCCCGAGCGCGCGGTAGTTCGACGGTTGCTCGCCCGCTCCCACGAGTCGTTTGCCGGCAACCCCGACTTCGATCACCGGCGTCAGTTTTTGTTTGTACTGCAGGCCCCCGATGGCCGGGTTGTCGGCACCTCGATGATCCACGCCCAGCACGGCTCGTTCGAGGAGCCGCATGTGTTCTTTCGCGTGATTCGTGAGGAGCGCTATGCCAGGCTGCCCTCAGAGTCAGGTGTGACGCGGGACGTGCACAAGGTGCACACCATGCTGCACCTCGGTCGTACCTACAATGGACCGACCGAACTCGGCGGGCTTGTGCTCGACCCGGCGTTGCGCGGCCACCCACAAAAACTCGGGCGATTGCTGTCGCTGAGTCGGTTTGTGTTTATCGCCAGTCACCGCTCGTGGTTTCGCGAACGCTTGCTCGCCGAGTTGTTGCCACCGCTTTACAAGGGCCCGTCGGGGGCGACGCGCTCACCACTTTGGGATGCCCTCGGCTCGCGGTTTACCGGCCTCGACTACGAAGATGCCGACCGCCTGTCGATGCGCGACAAGGATTTTATTTGGCGGTTGTTTCCGGCTCTGCCGATTCACACCAGCCTGTTGCCCGAGGGGGTTCAGGACATCATTGGCCAGGTCGGGCCGGCGACCCGCGGGGCCGAGCGACTGCTCAAGCGGATCGGGTTTGTCGAGTCGGGTCATGTCGACCCGTTCGACGGCGGTCCCCACTTAGAGGCGGGCACCGACCAGGTGACGATCGTGCGTGACACCCAGCTTTGTCAGCCCGTGCTCGGCGAACCTGGGCCCGAGGCGGTGCCTGGCATCATCGCCAACATCTCGACGACTTCTCCGTATTTTCGGGCCGTGTGGGCGCCGGTCTCCATCGTCGCGCCCAACGATCCCGACGCCGGCGAGCGTCCGCAGCTGACTGTTACGGCGGAGGTGTTGCAATCCCTAGGTGCGCTCGCAGACGGGAAACCCAACAGCGATGCCAGAATTTTCGCTGTGGTCTATTAGGCCGAATTGAGCGAGGGTCGGTTAACGAAAATGGCCGGCGGTCGTCGGACTGCCGGCCATACACATAGCTGGGGACTACTCAGCTTTTTTCTCTTCAGCCTTGGCGTCGTCGCCAGCTTTTTCATCGCCGCCAGCTTTTTTGTCGGCACCGCATTTGCCTTCGCCGCACGAGCCTTCGCCGCACGAGCCCTCGGCTTTTTTGTCTGCAGCTTTTTCGTCGCCGGCTTTTTCGTCGCCAGCTTTGTCGTCGGCTTTCTTGTCGTCGGCTTTCTTGTCGTCGGCCTTTTTGTCGTCGGCCTTCTTGTCGTCAGCCTTTTTGACTTCCTTCGCATCGCCGCCACAGGCAGCAAGGGGAAGGCCGCAGCCGAGCAACGCAAGTGTTGTGGTGATCGTCTTCAGATCCATGGTCTACCCTCCGCCACCGTGTTGTCCCTGGCTGGGTGCGGTGGTTGCACTATCCTATGCCGACAATTGGCAGGGCGTCTAGTCTGAGCTCGATCCCTGGGCCTGGCACCAAGCGGGCCGGTCTACAGCAATAGAGATCTCCTGGCCTGTAACCGGGTGCTGGGTGCGCAGGCCTATGCAATGCACTCGCACACTCGCGTCGTCGGTCGCAAGACTGCCCGTTGCGCGCAGTCTCGCGACCATCGCGGAGGGCTCGACATTGGCAGCGACCTCGACTTCAGCCGCCTCGTTCCCCGGGATCGGCGAGATCCGGCCTTCAAACTCGGAGCTCGGATGTACGCCCGCCACACAAAACACGCGGGTGCCAGGTTGGTTGCGAAACAGGTTGAGGATGCTGCGTTGTTGGCGATCGCGGATGGTCATCAGCAACACGCCGGCAATCGCCGGGGGCAACGGGTACACAACCCCGACATACGGACGGGCAAACCCCTCGCCTCGCAGCACGCGGACGACGGCTTCGCTGATGGTCCCGCGGGCCGAAGCTTTGCTCGCACTCGCGGAGATACCGGCCGGTTTGGCGACCGCGATAAAGTCGGAGCCGCGGGCGAGAAACTGCAGGGACGCCGGGTCGAGCGGTTTGTCGTCGATTGCCGTCAGGTAGACGGTGATGCGCTCTCCTTCGACCACGCGGACCGTTGGCAGGCGCACGCGGACATTGTCGAGGTACACCCCACCGGCCTTGATGAGCTCGGCCGCGCGACCCCTGGCCGACAGCTCGGCGATGCGCCGACGCAGGACCTGGCGCAGGGTCATGCCCTGTTCGGCGGCGACGATGCGAAAGCGATGGGGTTGGGCAGACATGTGTTTTATTTGTGTGTACAATGTTGTTGAACGACAACACCAGATCGTGCCGCAAAAGGTGTGTGTACAATTTCCTAGCTGCGAGAGCGACGTAGTTCGGCTGCAAGCTCGCGCAGCTGCGCAGACGTCAGCTGGTAGTTTGAGCCACAAAATTGGCAGTTGACCTCGGCGTACTCGCGCTCGCCGGCGAGTTTTTCGATGTCGTCGGCACCGAGGGTCGAGACCACTGCACGGGCAGTTTGCGGGCCGCAGGGGCAGGCAAATTGCAGCGGCGTTGTGCCCATATCGTCAAAGTCGGCGCCGCCGAGGGCAAAACCCAACAGATCCACGGTTGGGCGTTCGCGCAACAACAGGTCGTACAGGTTGCCAGCTCGCAGGTCATGGCGCAGGCGCTCGAGCAGGGTTTGATCGCCGTCGGGGAAGGTCTGGCACAGGATCCCGCCCGCGCGCACGACCTGGCCGTGGCCGTCGACGAGGACTTCGACACCGAGCGCCGACGGAAGTTGTTCGCTGGTGGTCAGGTAGCCCTCGAGATCTTCATCGATCTCCCCGGAGGTCAAGGCCACGCTCCCTTGGTACGGGCGTTCGAGCCCGAGGTCGCGGGTGATCGCAAGTTGGCCCTGGCCGGTGTACGCCGCGATCGAAACCCGCGCGCCCTGGGCATGGGCCGGAGGCGTGCGATGGCGGTCGTCGGGCTCGCACAGCAGGCAGCCACGGACGTCGCCATTGCTGCGGCAGTCGGCCAGTACCCGGCCCAGCGGACCGTTGCCGCGAATGTCGATCCGCACGCGCTCGCGTTCGTCCTTGGTCAGCGACGTCAGCAAGCATGCGGCGGTGAGGGTGCGCCCAAGCACAATCGCCGCCGCTCCCGAGAGCTCGTGTCGACGGCAGGCTTCGCGGACGAGCTCGGTGGTCGAGCTGGCGAGGGCCCGCAGGTGGAAGTCCGATTTGATCGCGCGATGCAGTTGGTCCACGATTTCGAGCTTATACCCGGATTTTGAGCGGTTCTCACCGGCTCGGGGCCGCGATTGCTTGCGAGAAAACGCGTCGTTGCAGCCGGTCAACACGATGGCGGCAGCGAACCGGCCAGTGGACAGGCTTCAACTGACGGGGTTCGATCTACAGCCGATCTGATCGGCACGGATGGAGTTGCGAAAGCTGACCGAGTCGCGGAGGTCGACACTCGGACGACGCTCGGACGACGGCCCGAACCCGACTGATGTCGACGCTCGGACGACGGCCCGACCCAACTGGTGTCGACGCTCGGACGGCCCGACCCAGCTGATGTCGATGACGCTCGGACGACGGCCCGACCCAGCTGATGTCGACGACGCTACTGGTGTCGACGCTCGGACGTCCCGATCGAACTGGTGTTGACGAGCGGACGACGGGCCCAACTGTCGACCCTCGACCCGAGCTGGCGGGTTGTGATCGGCGACGATGGGCCCGAGTAGGGGGGATGGACTAGCGAATGTCGATCAACACGACCTCGACCGCGAGTTTGCGCCGCTCCTCGCCGCGTTCGAGTTTGACAACGACCTTCTCACCGACGCGATGGCGGTCGAGGGCGTTGTAGAGGTCGTCAAAGTTGCGCACCGGTGTGTTGCCGATGCCGACGATCACATCGCCCAACACCACATCGCCGCTGCGGGCCTGTGAAAGTCCGCGCAATCCGGCCTTGGCCGCTGGTGTGCCGCGTTGAACTTGGCGAATGATCACCCCCGAAATCCCCACGCGGGCGGCGATATCGTCGGAGATCAGGGTCACGCCGAGGCCGGGCTGGGCGACCCGGCCATGTTGAATGAGTTGGGGGACGATCCGGCGAATGGTGGCCACTGGGACGGCAAAACCGATCCCCGCCGAAGCCCCACTTCGGCTGAAGATCATGGTGTTCATGCCGATCAAAAAGCCCGCCGAGTCGAGCAGCGGCCCGCCCGAGTTGCCGGGGTTGATCGAGGCATCGGTTTGGATCATGTCGCGGATGCTCACCCCGCCGTAGCCGGCGACTTCGCGACCGAGCGCCGAGATCACACCGGTCGTGAGGGTGTGGTCGAGGCCATACGGGTTGCCGATCGCGATCGCCTTTTGCCCGACCTCTAATTTGCCCGCGCGTGCGGCCACCCGGATCGGGGTGAGCTCGCTCGCCGGTGCATCGATTTTGAGAACCGCGATGTCCTTGCGTGGTTCGCCGCCGACAAGCCGCGCTTTATAGGTCTTTTGGTTGTAGAGCGTGACCGTGTAGCTCACCGAACTGCGCTGGGCATCGACCACGTGATAGTTGGTCACGATATGCCCGTGCTTGTCCCAGATAAAGCCCGTACCCGAGCCGGCCGGGACTTCGAGGGCTTTCATCGACCAGTCGCGGACGGTGCGGTTTTGCGTGACAAACACGGTCGCCGGGGCGGCGGCGCGAAACACATCGATCGTGTTTTGCTCGCTTTGTAGGCGCGCGTTTGGGGTCATGGGGGTAATCCACTGTGCGTCCTGCGAGGCCGCAACCGAGCCATGTGGTGCTGCGAGTACGCTCGAGATTGGCGATGCCGCAACAGCGACGGCGAGCAGGGGACAGGCAAGTGAACTCAAACGGGCCATGGTGCGCACCTCGAGAACTGGTTTGCTAGAAAAACATGCCCAAAAACCCAGGGCAAGCTTCGTGTTTTGACGGGAGCGGGGCGTGGTATACCTTGCGCACCATGAGCTCAGACGCAGCCAAGGCCCTCGGACCCTGCCCGCATTGCGGCGAAAACCACCCCGAGGACATGCTCGTCTGTCCGAATACCCAAAAATACCTTCCCCTCGAAGGTCGCCTCCTCAGCGGCAAATTTCGGTTCGTCAAAATGCTGGGTGAAGGCGGCATGGGTTCGGTGTGGCGGGCACGCCACGAGTTGGTGCACAAGGATCTCGCCATCAAGTTGATGCACCCCGAGTTCGCCAGCAACCCCAACATCCTCGAACGCTTTCGCAACGAGGCCACGGCGGCAGGTCGGATCGGAAATGCCCACATTTGCGATATCCTCGATTTCGGCAAGAGCGCCCTAGGCCCATACATCGTCATGGAGATGTTGCGGGGCAAGCCCCTAGACGCCCTGATTGAAGAGATGGGACAGGTCGACCCGGCGCTGGCCACCATGGTGATTCGCCAGGCCCTTGAAGGGCTGCATGCGGCCCACGAAGTTGGGATTGTCCACCGCGACCTCAAACCCGAAAACATCTTCCTCAACGAGCCCGAGCCCGGCCGTGTGCTGATCAAGCTGATGGACTTTGGCATCTCCAAGTTCACCCAGGGTCAAAACGACGGGCGAACAGGGGTTGGCGTATTGATGGGGACGCCCGAGTACATGTCCCCAGAGCAAGCCGAGGGGGCGGCCAACGTCGATGAGCGGACCGACATTTGGGCGATGGGGGCGATCCTCTATCAGGCGTTGACTGGCAAACAGCCGTTTTCTGGCAACACCATGGCCGCGACGTTGGTCGCACTTGCCACCAAAGATCCAACCCCTATTTCGGAGTTGGCGCCAAATGTGCCGCCGGAGCTCGAGGCCATCGTCAACAAGTGTTTGGCGAAGATGCCGGAGCAGCGCTACCAGAGTGTCAAAGAACTTTCGGACGCATTGCTGCCATTTGACCAACCCGGTGCAATTGCGATGCCGACCCTGGCCCCGCCGCGGACGTTGGTGCCCAACGAGCCGACACCCGCACCGCAACAGGTCAACACCGGAGCCGCCACGGTTGTCACCGGGATGGGACCTCCGCCCGGTGGTGGCAACACCCAGCTGTCGATGGGCAACAATTGGGAGATTGGCGACGACGATCGACCCCCGTCGAGTTTGGGTGGTCGCCGTGAAAGTGGCGGCGGCAAGGGGGGCATCATTGCGGTCGCCCTGCTGTTGGTGGTTGGCGGTGCCGGAGCAGCCTTTTGGTTTATGCAAAAAGACCCGGGCCCAGCAGCCATTGTCGCCACCGATACGGGCGATGAAAAGGCCGACTCGGCTGGCGAGAGTGCCGGGGACGAGCAAAAGGCCGGAGATACCGGTGAGAGCGCCGGAGACGAGCAAAACGCCTCAGACACCGCCGCCGACAAGCCACCCGAGGATACAGCCGGCGACAAAACAGCTGGAGAAACCGCGGCAACCGGCGCCGACTCGGGCGACGAAGACTCGGGCGACGAAGACTCGGGCGACGAGGACTCGGGCGACGAAGACTCGGGTGGCGACACCAAGACCAAAAAGAGAAGGCCGCGGCCCGATATGTCGCTGTTGGTCAAGTCGGGTTCGTTGTACACACATAAAAAACCTGGAACCACCGGCTCGCTGTCGGCGGCCAAGGGCTACTGCTCGTCGCTCAAAAAGAAGAAGTACGGCAAACTCAGCCGTTGGCGCCTGGCGAGCGTGGGTGAAGTCCTAAAATTCCGCGGTAAATCCGAGATCAAGCGGTTTTTGTACTGGACGAACACCAAGGCCAGCGCCGGTAAGGGCAAGGCCGTGTTGATGGTCACTGGCAAGCCGACGGAGCGCCCGGTCGATGACAACCGTGCCCGGCCGTTTTGTGTCGCCAAGTCCTGAGCGAGCACATTTCATGCAGATACATGCAATGTGCAGGGGGGTCGCACTGTTCGGGTGCACGCTCATCGCGTGCGAACCGACCGAGCCCGCCACCGCCCCGCCAAAACATGCCCTCCGGGCCGAACCGGCGAGCAAACCGGTACCGAAGGTCGCCAACCCAGATGCCCGTGGCGTGACGGACCAACCCGACTACGACCGCCAAGCCCTCGCGGTGCGCAGCCGGGTGGGGCCCAAGCTCCCGGCCCAGCGTCCCACCAGCCAACAGGCGTGCAATGCCATGTTGGACGCCGCCAATGAATTTTACGGGGTCGTCGAGGTCGAACCCGAGGCCCGTGTGCAAATCGCCAGCGAGCTGCAGGCCACCCGCGGCGACGAACTCAACCGCTGCCAGGCAGGGTTGTCCCCCGAGGCTGCACTTTGCGTGACACTCCTGCTCAGCGAACGCGACACCGAGTACCCGTGGTTGGTCGATCAGTGTGCGCGTGCGTTCCCAAAAAATGAGCCGGGCAAGGCCGGGCAGGCCAAGCAATTCGACCTCGGTGCCGAACGCGTCAACTGAGTTGTAGATGCAAACCTCCGGGTTTGGGCGACATGTGCCTGTGCACGGGGTTGCGCATAAAACGTGCCTGTGCATCGAATCTGGCAGTAAGCGAACGCAGACCCTCGTCCTGGAATTGTTCGGGCGTGACTTTGCGAGAAAACAAACTTCCTGCGCAAAATACCCGTAATTACAACAAAAAAGTTGAATGTGCAGCGAATCGTCCGGGGTCCCGAATTGTTTGAGATTCGGTATGTTTGCGGCGATGAAACGTCATCTGCTCGTTGCACCCTTCCTCGTCGCCGCCGGTTGTGGCGATGGCGGAGAACTCGAAACCGATTCGCAAACGGGGTTTGCGGCGTCGGGGGTGTTGACGGCGAGTTCGGGGGCCACCAGCGAAACCGCCTCGGGTGTCGGCACCAACGTTTCGGCCAGCGGCGGGCAAACGGCGAGCGAGACCGACGCAACCTCGACCCCGACGACGTCGGATACCAGTGACGGCACCTCGGGCACCATCAAGTTTGACGTGGGAGACAGCGATACCGGGTTTGACACCGAGGACGACCCACCCGGCCCGACCTGCCATGTCGTCGACGACATGGACGCAATCGGCGACTGCGAGCAATCGGCTCCTCCGGACAGTTTTACCCCCGACGTCCAGTGGACCTTTGGCGAGGGTGAGCGATCGATGGTCACGCCGTTGGCGGGCAACTTCACCGACGACAACAACGACGGCGAGATCAACCTGTGCGACATCCCCGATGTGTTGTTGATCTCCGGTGTCACGATTGGTTACGGCCAGTTTTGTCCGCTCCATGTTCTCGACGGCGCAACCGGTACCCAGCATTTTCAAATCGAGGGACTGTCGTGTTTTGGGACCCCAGCCTTTGGCGATATCGACAACGACGGTTTGCCCGAAATCGTGGCTATTTACAACCACAATGGGGTTTACAGGCTAAAGGCGTTTGAGCACGACGGCACCGAAAAGTGGGCCAATACCACCGACGGCGACAATGCTTCGCAGTTCCAGCGCGAGTCTGGAGCTGTGGCGATTCACGACTTGGATGCCGATGGCACCCCCGAAATTGTGTTCAACCACGAGGTCTACGACAACAATGGCGTGTTGTTGTGGGAGCACATCAACCCCAATCCGGGTGAGCTCGAAGCCTCGACCGCGGTCGACCTCGACGGCGATGGGCTGATGGAAGTTGTCACCGGGCACTCGGCCTACCGCCATGACGGCTCGGTCTATTTTGAGAACTATCCGACCATTCCCGGGCAGTCGATTCCCCAGGTCGCCAACCTCGACGACGACCCCGAGCCGGAGATTTTTGTGACCTCGGGTGCGGGGCTTTTTATGGTCGAGCACGATGGACAGATCAAGTGGGGCCCCGAAACGCCAACCGGCGTGCCGGCGGGGGGATACTTGGTATGGCAACGACCGGGCACGGTGCACGATTTTGACGGCGACGGTGAGCCCGAGTACGCCAGTTCATCGCGGGACTTCTATGCTGTTTACGAGGGGCACCCGGCGAATGTGGTGTGGCAGTCGATGGTCAAGGACAGCTCGGGGGCCGCCGGCGGCACGGCGTTCGACTTTATCGGCAACGGCATTGCCGAGGCGATGTACGCCGACGAACAAAACTTTCGTATCTACGATGGCAAAACCGGGGAGGTCTTGCTGACCCAACCTCGCTCGAGCAACACCATTAGCGAGTACCCAACTGTCGTCGATGTCGACAACGACGGCTCGGCCGAGATCCTGGTGGTCTCGATTTCAGGCCAGCCTGCGCTCCAGGTGCTGCGCGATGCCGAAGACCGGTGGATTCAGGCGCGGCGGATCTGGAATCAACACGCCTATTACGTCACCAATGTGCGCGAGGACAGCACGATCCCCCAGTTTCCGGTCAATCCGTGGGACCACCTCAACACCTTTCGGACCAACGCGCAGATCGAGGGTGGCGCGGTCTGTGTGCCGATGCCACCGGGCTAGTGCGGTTGTATAAGCATGTTTGGAACCCGCGTTAACACCGGCGGCCCGCGAGCCTGCACCTGCCGAGTGCAGCAAAATGCTACGCCTAGGCGCAATCACAGACGTCACGAGGCTCACGCAAACGCAGAACCTTCGCGTACACTTTGGACATGTCTTTTCAAGCAGATTGGTTTGTAAACAAGTCCCTCGTTGGGGTTATCGCCTGTGGCCTACTCGCCGGGTGTAGCGGTGGCGAGGACGGTACCGAGACCGACGCGACAACGACGACGACGACGACAACGACGACCAGCGAAACCTCCGAGACCACTGAGGTCGCGACAACGGAGGATGAGACGACGGGTAGCGAGACTGCCGGGCCGGTCGGTGCCTGCGACCCCGATGCCCCGATCGACCTCGAGGTCAGCGAGGATATCAGCGAGGACACCGTGTGGCAGGGGACTGTGCGGGTGACCGACAACATCGACATCGAAGACGGGGCGACCCTCACGATCATGCCCGGGACCGCCGTGGTCGTCGAAACCGATCGCAATATCGAAGTCGGGTGGAACAGCTCGGCCGCCACCATCCTGGCCGAAGGAACAGCTGATCAGCCGATCGAGTTTTGCGGTGAGTCCCCCGAGCCGGGTGCTTGGGCCGGCATCGACATCCAAAAAAATGTCACCAGCGACAGCGTGTTCAACCACGTCATCATTCGCCACGCCGGCAACGGACGCCCGGCGCTAGTGCTCGATACTGGGATCACGATCGCCAATACCGAAGTTATCGACTCTGGAGATATCGGGGTCGAAGCAGTTGATTTTCGCGACGGCAGCGAAAACCTGACGGTCACTGGCAGCCTCGATGTGCCGGTGTTACTGACAGGCGAGGGGGCCATTACTCGGTTGCCGATCGGTGGTGCATATACAGGTAATGCCGAGGATGTGATCGTCAGCGAAGTCGACGATATTGTCGATGGCGCCCACTACCGCGACCCGGGCGTGCCCTATGTCCAGGCCGTGAGTGTCGATGTCTTCAACGAGGCCGAGGTGACCTACGACGCTGGCGTCGTCTACCGCCTAGGCGTCGATGTCGATGTCGAATTCGGCTGGAACTCGGATGCCGCAACCGTGATGGTAGAGGGCACCAGCGAAAGCCCCGTGGTGTTTGAGGGGACCTCCCCGATGCACGGGTTTTGGCGCTCAATCCTGATTCGCAAAAACGTCACCAGCAACTCGCGCCTGCAACACCTGATTGTGCGCGACGGTGGTGGCGATGGCCCGGCAATGTCGATCCAGGCGGCCATCACCCTCGACAACGTCAGCTTTGAAGACAACACCGAGGCCCTCTACATCGACGAGCAGGGGCTCGACAGCAGCTCGACGGCGGTCAGTGTCACCGGCACCCTAGGCCCGGCGATGACGCTGGAGCCCAACGCGATTGTCAGCGTGCCCACCGGAGGTGATTACACCGGTAATGACCGTGACGAGATTGTGGTTGAAGGAGGCGACCTCACCGTTTCCGGCACGGTTTTCAATGCCGGGATCGCCTACTACATCGCCGGTGCCATCGACATTTACCAAGGCGCCGAGTTGACGATCGAGGCCGGCAACGAGTTTATTATGGGCCCCGACACCGACTTCGAGTTTGGCTGGAACAACGGCGAAGCCATGATCCACGCCCAGGGCACGGCCGACCAGCCGATCGTGTTTCGCGGGCGCGACCCGGTTGCCGGTTGGTGGCACGGGTTGCGGATCAACGGCAACGTGCTGTCGAACTCCAAACTCGACTACGTCAACATCAGCCACGGTGGTCAGGCCGGCGGGGCCAACATCTTTACCCGGATCCCGCTCGACATCACCAACAGCACGATCCAAGACTCCGAGGCCTACGGGATTCTCAAGGAGTCGGGGGACATGACTGACTACCTCGGTCCCAACACCTTTAGCAACAATCCAGCTGGCGACGTCGGCGATATCTGAGCGACCGCGGATATCCCGTGTGCCTACAACATTTGCCCGGGGCTGGTTGGTTGGCGAGAGGTTGCACTTTGCTCGCGTCCGCTGTAGCAACCCCCCATGTTTGAGCTGACCGAACCTCGCCAGCCCCACGCGTTTGGCACCGACAAATCCGCTGCCCTCACCCCCGAAAACGCCGCGGACATGCGGATTTTGGGCGGGCTTTTTCGCGGGGAGATTCGCCAGCTGTGCTTTGCCCCCGGCGGCGCGTTGTTGGTGCTCAGCGGTCGCGGGGTGCTCCGGCTCGACCCCGACACCCTAGCCCACACAGGCCACTGGTTGCCCACGCACCATGTCCAGCATGTACATACATGTGGTGAGCAGCTCTGGGTCGTCACCGGCGACCGTGTGTATGTCGCAAACTTCGGCGAGGAGCTGCCCGACCCGGTTTGCGAGATTGCATCGCAGTGGCACCATCGATTTTCTGCGGCCGGTCGCAAGCTTGCAGTTGTGAGCAAGCGGGGCGCCATTGTGATCGATGCCGACACCCGCGAAACCAAACAGTTCGAGTTCGACGAGGCGTGGTACGAGGCGCTGTGGCACAAAAGCGAGCCGGATCGGGCCATGCTGTCTCCCTCGGGCAAGTACGTCGGCGTCACGGTCGGCCACAGCGGCTACACCGTGGTCTGGGATGTCGCCACGGGTGCACAAAAGATCGCCCGCGAACATACAGAGTCGATGGCGATCTTAGACGACACCCGGGTGATCAAAGGCGAGGAGTACCAAAGCTCGCTGGTCGATTTTCATACCGACGAGTGGCACAAGGGCAAGGGCCATCCGTCATTTGGCGATGCCGTCGTCCATGGTGACCGGGTGTTAGCAGCCGATGCCAACGGCGGGTTTGGCCTCCTCGACGCCAAAACCCTGGATGTGGTGGCACAACTCGCCCCGCTCACCAAGCGCTTTGGCCGGGTTTCGGGGACCGTGTGTGCCGACTTCAACGCGACACACGTGGCCACCTTCGCGGGCATGGACGGGGTTTTGCGGGTCACAAAGATCGGCGGTGAAACCCGCGAGCAACACGACTACTGCGGGGGTGTTGAGGGCCTCAGCGTCAGTACCGATGGCAAGCGTTGTGGTGTGTTTCGCGAGTGGGGCGATGGCCAACTCGACTGTGTCGACCGGCAACAACAAACCATCGTGCTGGTGCGCGACAAGTCGGGCGACGGCCTGACCAACGCTGGCATTACCGGGGATGGCAAGTCGGTGGTCGCCCCTCTCGGCAGTATTCTACGTGCCCGCGAAGTACATGTAGCTGCATTTGGTTCGTCGGAGGCGACGAACGTCCACAAGATTAAGTCGTGCTGCCACGAGTTTGTCAACTACGGCGAGGATTGTTACGCGATCTCGACCTACACCCTGCAAGGTAGCGGGTACGTCGGGCTCCATCGCGCCGGCGTCAAGCGGGCGCTCGCCAAGGTCAAACGCGACAAGGAGGCTCCGTGGAAACTCGCGGTAGGCCACGACGGTAGCGAGCTGATGATCGCCTGGGAATCGGCGACCGAGATCTACGACAAGACCAAGCGCCCAAAAGTCCACACGAGCCTGCCCGGACGGGCAGGTGCCGTCGCCCTTGGTCCCCGCGGCTACTGGGCCTGCGTATACAAGGGGCAGGAGCTGACCATTGGCCTGCCCGACAGCCAAAAGTGCACGGTCGAGTTGGCCAAACGCGACGGACACAGCAGCCCGCGTCTGGCGTTTAGCCGCGACGGCGGGTTGCTGTTTATCGGCGCCAGCGATGGTGTTTTGGAGGTCCGACGCACACGCGACGGCGCGCTCCTACACGAGGTACAGCTGCACTCCGGCGAGTTTAAGGGGTTGCAGTGCTGCGGCGAAACCCTGTGGTCGATCGGGCGCGATGGCACCCTGTTGTTTGTCGGCGTGCCGGTCGCATAAACGTTGCTGTTGCAACGAGATTGTGTGCCTACGGGCCGGCCACAACGGTGACAGCGGCCGCGCCCCCGGGTACGCGGACATGCAGGTTTGTGCCGTCGTGAAACCATCCGCTGGCGACGTCGGCCAGGCCGTCGAGGTTGGCCTGTGGTGACAGCTCGGTGTCGCCAAGTTTCACGCTCGAAGGTGGTTGGGCGCCGTAGGCCACGAGTTCTACCTGGGCTCCCTGGTCGAACACCGAACCTGGCGTCACCTCGATTTGTCGGTCTGCTTCGCTTCGTGAAGCCGCCAACCTGGTGCCGTCGTAGAGGGTAAACGCGGCATTTTTCGCCGAAACAAATGTACGTGCATAGATCACCCCGGGATCGGTGGCAAACGAGTCGGCACTGTCGGGGTTGTCGACCGGCGACATCGTATCGATGGTCGGGCGCAGCAGGGGGACGAGTTGGCCGTCGCGCAGGAAGGCCGGTGTCGTCCCGAGCGGCGCAGCGATTTGTTCGCTGGTCCCATCCTCGCCCGCGTCGACAACCTGACCGGTAAACCAGTGGACCCACTTGCCGGCGGGGAACGTCACCGAACGCGAGGTTGCCCCGGGGGTGACCACGGGGGCGAGCAACAGGGCATCGCCAAACAGATAGATATCGGGCGGATGTACCCCGAGCTCCGGGTGGGCGAGCCCGAGTGCCCGCAGCAGTGGGCGGCCGTCACTAAATAGCCGCTCAAACAGGCTCCAGCTATAGGGAAACAATCTCAGATGTAAACGTGTATATTCACGGTACCAGGTGAGCATCTCGGCGTCGAACATGTTTTCGGGGGTGGGTTCCCAGGCGACGTCGTTGGTACTCGTGCCGATCTGCATGACCGGGGTAAAGGTTGTATGTTCAAACCACCGGGTAAAGGTTTCGCGGTTGGGTGGCGAGTGGCGGTAGCCACCGGTGTCTGAGGCAAACAACGGATAGCCACTGGGGCCGAGCGAGAGTCCGGCAACCACCGCGGCTGGTAGCCCACCCACGGCGACATAGCTATTCCCGCCGTCGTTGACCTGCTCGCGGTGTTCGGCCATGTTGGCATCGAGGTCGCCCGGCCACACCACACTCGTGCGCGTTTGGTCGCCCGCGGCCCCGGCCCGCGACAGCAAAAACCCGCTGTCGGGGGTGAGCAGGTCATCATATACTTGATGATACAAGCGGGCGTAGTGCTTGTGCATGGTCCGCTCGCTACTGCCGTCAAAAAACGCCCACTTGGTCCGGCCACCGGCAATTCCCACGGTGACATCCTCGGCGTAGTCGAGCTTGAACCCTTCGATACCCATGGCGATGTAGGCCTGCAGCTGTTGCTGCCACCAGGCATAGGCCTCGGGGTTGGTCAGGTCGATCGGTTCCTCCCAATTCGACACCAGCAGGGCGGTTGTCGGCGGGAAGTAGCCGGCCGACTCAGCCTCGGCACGCAGCTCGCTCGCCTCGGGGGCATCGGCATCGATATAGGGGGCGTGCCACAGGGCCATGCGAAACCCCAGCGCGTGGGCGAGGTCGATCATCGCCTGTGGGGCCGGAAACTGCTCGGGGTGAAAGTCGAACGTGTTGACGGCCTGGGCATAGGGCCGGTCGATCCAGTAGGCCGAAGTTGCGAGGTCGAGGTCGCGGATGGTTTGCAGGTCCGACTCGACCTGGGCTTGGTCGTCATTTTCGTCGCGCCAAATCCACGGGCCAAACGCCCACGGAGCGGGTTTTCGCGGATAGCCGGCAACGTCGTAATAGTGGCGCGTGAGATCGAGGGGGTGATCGGCGGCAAACAGGTAAAACGCCAGGCCCGCGTCCGTTGCCGGGCCGGTACCAAATGTCGCCGCAACCCGGTCGGAGCTCGATGCAGCTACATCAAATACCGAAGGGTAGTCGGACGCGACATACATCCCCCACCCGCGGGTGCCGGTGACAAACGTGACCGGCACGTGGGCCTCGTTGTAATTGCTTTCGAGCTCGAGGTCGGCTTCGAGCTGCATCGCCCGGACCTGGCCGCGGTGCTCGGGTGTATCGAAGTACTCTCCCAGGCCATAAAACCCTTCATTCGGGTCAACCACCGGGTTGAGGCGGTAGTAGGCAAGTGGGCCACTGCTACCCTCGGTGGGCTCGAGCGTCGCGGCAAACCGCCCAGGAGCTTGCTCGGTGATCGTCAGTAGGGCCGTGTGTCCGCCCTCGTAGCTCAGCCGCACCTCAACCCCGCCGTTGGCCGCCGACAGCAGCTCACCGTTTGTAAAGGCAAGCCAGCGATCGGGTTCGAGATAAAACGGGTCGTAGCTGCTGTCGTCGTCGAGCTCAGTCACCTCGCCGAGCGCGATCCCATCGCTGGGGAACCGCAACAGGACATCCTCGCCGCGAATGAGCAACAGCTCGAGGTTGGTTTCGTCCCACTCGACCACGACTGGTTCGGGGGGACCATCGGTGTCGGTGTCGGTGTCGGTGTCGGTTTCGGTTTCAAGGCCCGTTTCCGAATCGGTTCCAGTTTCCGTGCCTTGGGAGTCGGTCGACTGCTCCGGCGTTTGCCCACAACCCACCGCAAGTCCGGCAACTAGAAATATCGTCGAGCAGGTTCGATGAATGTGCATGATTCGCCCCCGATGCGTTGGTATCGCAAGTCGGGTGATGTAGGCAAGTCACGGCTGTCAGTCTTGCTCGCCTGCATTTGCGGCGCGTGGGACACCTTCGTGTTTGTAGCAGCAACTAAACCCAGAAGCGATGAGGTCCCCATTGCCTCCGTTGCTTTGCCAACAGGTTAGTGGGCGTGGGTGAGGGCCTCTCGACCCCGGCGAAACCGACTCCAAACCTGGGCGCAGGCCGCCCGTGCCCCCGGCTCAAATACTTCGCCGTGAGCCATCACCACCCGGTCAAACTCCCATGCGAGCACATGGTCGAGGCTGTCACCAACGGCCGAGTTGTCCTTGACATACATCCGCAACAACCGACTAAACGCAAACCGCTTGTAGGTGCCGGCAAAGTGCAGCAGCAACCACAGTTTCCAGCCCCGCGGGTTTTGGATGTTGAACACCATATCGGTGACCACCAGGGTTTTCGACGCCCGGTGGAAAAACACGACTTCGTTGAAATCGGGCACGCCCAAGATCACCCGCTGGTCGACCTGGCCTTGCCAGCAGGCGGGCGCTTCGTTGCGCAGCTGCCCGGCAAACGCGACATCTGGGCGCTTGACCTTGATACCCGGGGGGCCATAGGCGACGGATTGCGGGTAGCGCTCGAGGGTCTGTTGTAGGTACAAATGATGCCAGCAATTGGGCGATACCACATACCGCACCTCGCCGAGTTGGGCGAGTTCGGCCGCGAGTGGGTCATCAATCGGTACGGGCGAGATCAGCATCAGCCCATCCGCGAGGCGAATCACCGTCATGCGAGTTTCCATGAGAATGCCCCCCGGCATCTTCATGGTGTGGACAACCCCCCACAGGTCCTCAGCGATTGCAGTGACACGGCCGCCGGCAGTTTGCATGGTGAATTAAAACCACGCCCGGGCAGCGGCTGCAATCTTCGACGACGATTGTTCGCCTGCGTGCGGCCAAAGGTCACGCCTGGAGCTATAAAGCCCGGCTCGCAATCACGCGAAATCCTTGTTGATACAAGAACTACAGGGCTAGAAGTGGCTGACCATGATCAGCCCCGAGCGAAACGGACTGTTGCGGTCGGCGGGGATCCGCAGGGTAAACGTCGAGCCCTCACCCACCGTGCTCTCGGCCGTGATCTCACCGCCAATCATATTGGCAAACGATTGGCTCAGGGCCAGCCCGAGGCCGGTGCCACCGTAGCGACGGGTGGTCGAGGTGTCGGCCTGGGTAAACGGCTGAAACAAGCGCTGGACCGTTTCGGGTTCAATGCCGATGCCCGTGTCGCGGACCGAGCACACAACCCAGCGTTCGATCCCGTCGAAGTCGAAGTCGACTTCGAGCACGATCGCGCCGTCGCGGGTAAATTTACATGCATTACCCACGAGGTTGAGGAGGATTTGGTGCAGCTTGGTGCGGTCGGAGTGGATTGAGCCGAGCTCCTCGGGGCAGCGCAGCCGCAGGGTGTTGCCGTTTTTTTGGGCCAGCGGTGCCATGGTGTCGAGGACACTTTGGACGACCTCCAAGACCTCAAACTTCTCGGTGGTCACCCCCATCTTGCCGGCCTCGATCTTGGACAGGTCGAGGATGTCGCCGACGATCGAAAGCAGTGATCGGGCGGCCGATAGGACGCGCTCGAGCTCCTCTGTTTGGTTCGACGCCGGCTCATCTGGGGCATCGTGTACTTGCTCGAGCAACAATTCGGTGTAGCCGATAATGGCGTTGAGCGGGGTGCGTAACTCGTGACTCATGTTGGCCAAAAACGAACTCTTGACCCGACTGGCTTCGAGCGCCTGTTCCTCGGCCACGCGCCGATCTTGGACCTCGCGCTCGAGTGCGCGGTTGGTCCGGGTGAGGGCGATGGTGCGGGCTTCGACCCCGGCTTCGAGGTCGCGCTGGGCGGCCCGCAGTTTACCCTCGATAACCTTGCGCTCGGCCGCCTCGCGCTCGAGCCGTGTGAGCGCCTGTTTGAGCGGTGATGCCAACCGGTCGAGGGCGCGTTGAATGAGTGCGACCAGTCCACCAACTGCCAGGATGAGTGTGCCGGCAACAACCGCCTGGTTGGTGTCAAGGCCAGCGTATTCGATGCCGGCGATGGCACACAGTGCGAGGACAACGGAAACGATCGCGCCGACACGGGCACCAAATAGTAGTGGTGCGCCGACAACTGTTGGCAGCGCGACCAGCCACAGGTTGCTCCCACCCAAAAAAAGTGTAGGCGCAACAATGATGGCGAGACCCCAGCTGGCATAAAGCGAACCGCGCAAAACACGGTGGAACTGTGGCGGCAGCGCACGGCGAGTGCGATCGACGACGACCTGCCAACCGATCAGCAGGCCGCAGGTTAGGGCCATCGCCACGGTCTCGCCGGCGAGCAGGGTGCAGCCGAGCGCGGCCAGCAAGCTGGCGAGTGGGACATGTTGTTCGAACGCCCGGGCGACGGCGCGGTCGGCAATCTGGGTGCTCGATTGGCGGGGACGCTCGCGCCGCAGTGGCACGTCGGTGTTGTCCACCAGATGTCTCGGAGCTTTGTTCATCCAGCCGTAGCCGCTCAAAGCCTACATGGTGTTGTCGCCCGGGGGTATGCGTGTATCTGCACACACGGAGCTGTTGGCTCCCCATCGCGCATGTCTATGCATGTAAATTGTGGGCTAAACGCCGTCGTTTGCGGGTAGGCGGCCAAACGGCCAATTATCCGGCGAGCTTTCGCAACAGCCACTCTGCGCCAAAGCGATAGCCGACCCGTTGCCAGCGTTGGGCCAGCCAAGCGGTGAGGACACTCCAGCCGGCGATGATCATCAACGCCGTACCTGCACGTACACCGTGCCAGAGACCGAGCGGACGGGAGACTTCGCGGAACAAGACGACATGCACTAGGAGCAGGGTCAAAGATGCCCGGCCAAAGCAGATCGCAATGCTGCGGCTGGTCCACATCCCCGGGCGGCGGCGCTCGAGCATCAAGGCCGACCACACGAGTACCAACACGACTGACTCGAGGATCAACATGATCGCCGGTGTGGCCGGGTAAAAGCCGAGGCGCAGGCTGAACAGGCGGTACAAAAATGTCCCCCGGGACATTTCAAACAGGCCGTTTTGGCCGAGTGTTTTGCCGATGATGAGTGCACATGCAATCCCGACCGTGACAGCGAGCCACTTGAGTAGGTTGCCGAGCCGGTCGGCAATGATCCAGCGGCCCACGACCATGCCGAGCAAAAACATGCTCAGCCAGGGAAATACCGGGAAATGACCCTCGGCGACCATCAGGCGCAGGGCACTGCCGGGCCGAGTGGTCGCCGACATAAATTTGTTGCTGGCGACAAACGGGGTGGCAAACCCCTGTTGCCAAAACACCGTGGCGAGGATGACCAGCAGGCTGATCGTGAGCAGCCACCGGGTCGATAGCCGGCGCCACAGTGGCGAGGTTGCGATCGCAAACCCCATCATGTGCAGGACAAACCACGACCCCCACGAAAACCAGCTCGGGGTCATGAGGTTGAGTGCGAGACCAAACCCCATCAACACGAGTCCACGCTGCACCAGGGTGCGATCGGCCCCCTGGGGTCGGTTGTGGATAAACAGCGAGGTCCCGGCCCCGGCGAGCGAGACAAACAGCGGGGCCGCCCCGCCGCCGAGCGCATTAAATCCGACAAGCAGGGGATAGACAGCTTCGCTGGTGCTGCCACGACCGCGCCACAGCCACACCCCCATGTGCTGCTCCATCATCAAGAACACCGCCAGCCCGCGCAGGGCGTCGAGGCTGAGGATTCGTTTGGAGCGGGGCACGGCGCACGCTACCGCGGGATGATCGGGCTGACAATCTTCCGGTCAAACCACAGGGGCAAAACTTCGCGGCAATACGTGATGTTACATCTACTTGGCTCGGGTTAAATAAAAGAGCCCCGGAGACATATACCCAAGGTCCCCGGGGCGATCCGTGCCGCATCATTGCGGCAGCGGCAACCGTCACACGCCCACGGCAATTACCGACAGTGAGATCTGAGTGTTCGGATCATTCCCTTAGACCACACGGCCACAAAAAGGCCGCGACAGGAATCGAACCTGTATCCCGAACAAAGGCCTGCCGGAGGAAGAGAGGACGTGCCCTTGGCTTGTTTGAGATTGGGAGCAAATTTGAGTTTGTTCGGGCCGGACAAGCACACCTTTTTAGGGTTGCGCCCCGCGTCTACCAATTCCGCCACCTGTCCGCAGTGATGGGCAGGGAAGGATTCGAACCTTCAAGCGTCCGTTGATTTGTACCCGCATGAGTTTGAGTTTGAGACTCAGTTTGGCTCCCGTAGGAAACTCCTTTCGTGTATACGCACGCGCTCGGGTGCGCTACTCGGCAAACAAAAAGTCGAAGATTTTACGGCCCGGGTGCTGCTGGTCGGCCTCGATCGAGTTGGCCTGCTCGCGGGCGTATTTGACGGCTCGGGCGAGCTTGTCGATGCGCTCGAGCAACAGCTGCTTGCGCGGGGCCTGGATGGCACCCGACATTTTGACGGTGCTCCAATACCCCACAACCACGTCTTCGGTGATCAGCTGAGTCTGGGCAGGGTGGTGCTCAGTGGCATCGTAGAGCACGATCGGCCGCTGCACTTTTTTGGTGCGGTGGGTCTGCATCGACTCGGTTTTGTGCAGGCCGGTGCTGGCATCTAGGTTCCAGTCTTCGCCGGAGTCGAGCTCGACAAACTTGGTGACAAACGTGTGCAAGTCGCTGAGCTGCTTTTCGAGGAACAACAGGTACGTTGCAGGTACATCGGCTAGCAGGGTGTCGCCATCGACCACGATATCGGCGCGGGCCTTGCAGTTGGTCCAGTCCTTGGTCGCGGTAATGTCAAACAGCTCGGTCAGCCCACGGGCGACCTGCTTGAACACTTCAGCCTGGTTGACCCGGACCTTTTGCCGCTCTGGCGGATAGCGCTCGCCGTCCTCGTCGCGGGGTTGATAGGTTTTGTGAAAGCCATTGAGCAGGGTCGACTTTTGCGTGGCCTTGTGCAGCTCGGTGAACTGGGCGTACACGCGGGTCTTGACCCCCTTCTCAATCGCGAGAATCTGGTTGAGTTTGGTCGGCATTTCAACATCTCCAAAGCGCCGATACCGGGCGGCGCCATTGCTACGGCGGGAGCCTAGCAAACCGGGGGATTGGTGGTCAACCAGCGACAACGCGCATGGTTCCCCCAAAAGAATGTATTAGCAACGTTCGGAGGCGTCGTAGTTGTCGGCCGCGAGCACGCAGCTGGCGTAGCGCCAGTAGGCAATCTTGCCGCGCAGCTGCAGGCGGCGCTGCTTTTCTTTGACACAGCCCATTCGCAGGTTGTCGAGCATCAGGGCGACGGTTTCGGGGTCTTGGCCTTCGGTGTCGGCGGTAGCGAGCTTGAGTTTGTGGGCACAAACTTCGGCCGGCTTGGGCGGACCAAAGGTCAAAACAGCTCCGGCGACCCCCAGGCACAATAGGCACACCAGGGCGAACAGACCGGCGAACTTGAGCACCACAAATGCCGGATCGCGGGTGTCTTCGACTCCGCCGCGCCCGGGCTGGGCCCCGGGCTCAGTCCCCTCCGCCATCGATCACCCGAAACGCGGCGCGCCGCTGTTGAACCGCCTGCTCTTTTTGCTGGGTTTCAGGGTCATCGGCAGGCTTGGGAACTTCGGCGAGGGCCGGTTTTGCCTCGGCCTTGGGCTCGGCTGGCTTGGGCTCGACCGAACGCAGCTCGGGTCGCCGGTCGCCTTCGCTTTCACGAAGCCGCCGGATCGATTCGGGCATGTTGCGGTCGAGCACGATCCCACGGCCGGTCTCACGGTCGACTACGACATAAATCGATTCCCACGGAAAGTTGCAGCGGGTGATCTGTTCGCCAAACGAGAGATTGGCGTGGACCCCAGAGCTGTCGTCGAACTCGAGTTTGAGGGGGTAGGCCTTGTCGAGGTCGATCACCAAGCGCTCGCGCCACTGGTCCCGAATAAAGTCCGGGCACACGACATCGACGTGCACCGCGTTGACGTACAGGCGGGGGCACCTCCCAGCCGCGTGCAGCGACTCGATCACACTCTGAACAGGGTGCACCATTTCCGGGCAACCCTAGCCGATTTTAGGTGGTTGGGCGAGACCGGTGGGCAGATCGACGCGGTTTTCGCTCAGGCGAAGAGTAACCCGGCAACTGTTTGTAACCATTCACAACCTCGACCCGAGACAGGAGTTTTCGCGCCCGATGCGGACTAAAAATCCCAGGCAGGGGAATTCCGGTCCGCGTGGTACAGTGAGAGACGATCGCATGCATGGTGCACACGAGCGAGACCGCGACACGTCGGCCGAGAACTACCCCTCGACCGGCTTTATTGTGCTCGCAGTTTCGATTGTGCTGATCCTGTGTGGGCTTTTGGCGACCGGTGCCGTCAACCCACGGGACTGGTTTTAACAGCCCGGTGTGTCTGCAATGAACTCGAGGCCCGATGTCTCACGGGCCTGTTGAGTACGCAACGATTGCTTAGCCGTGCTCGGCGAGCCACCGCTCAGCATCGATCGCCGCCATACACCCGGTACCAGCGGCCGTGATGGCCTGACGATAGATCTTGTCGCTGACGTCGCCCGCTGCGAACACCCCGGGAACTTCGGTGTAGGTCGAGGCCCGATCGGGAAGCACCAGGTACCCGGCATCGTCGAGTTTGAGTTGTCCCTCAAAGATCTTGGTGTTGGGCTGGTGACCGATCGCCAGGAACATGCCTGTGACGTCCAAGACTTCTTGCTCGTCGCCGGTTTGGGTGTTTTTGAGCCGTACCCCCTTGACCTCGTCGTCGCCTAAAACCTCGACCACCTGGCGGTTCCAGTGGACCTTGATCTTGGGGTTTTCGAGGGTTCGCTCCTGCATGATTTTGCTGGCACGAAAGGTGTCGCGGCGGTGGATCAGGTGGACCGAGCGGCACATCCGGGTGAGGAACTGGGCCTCCTCCATGGCCGTGTCGCCACCACCGATCACACACACATCCTGGTCGCGATAAAACGCACCGTCGCAGGTGGCACAGGCGGTTACACCCTTGTTGCGCAGGCGTTGCTCGCTTTCCAAACCGAGGTATTTGGCGGTGGCTCCGGTGGCGATGATCAACGCATCACATGTATAGACACCGGAATCGCCTGTGACCGTGAATGGCCGTTTGGACAGGTCAACTTTGGTGCCGAGGTCGTAAACTACGCGGGTGCCAAACCGCTCAGCCTGCTTGCGAAAGTCCTCCATCATTTCGGGCCCAGACACACCGGTTGGATAGCCGGGGTAGTTCTCGACATCGGTGGTGGTGGTCAGCTGACCGCCGGGCTCAGGGCCCGCGAGGACGATCGGCTCTAAGTTGGCACGGGCGGCGTATAGGGCAGCGGTGTAACCCGCTGGGCCGGCCCCCAAAATCAAGACTTTGGTGTGGTTTTGCTTGTCGGGCTGCATGCGCGCGGAGGATAACCGGCAACCGCCATGAACTTTCAACCGCGGCGACGCCGGTGCGACTCACATCGCCACGCACCGCGGGATCGCCCCATGCCGTCGGCGAATATCCCAGGCAGGTTGAGGTGCCGCAGTGACGAGCTCTTGTCGGTACACGGTTTGCGAGTTGATCGGGCGAGCTCGAAGTTTCCGGGGCGTTTGCGCACGCCAGCAACCAGGTCTAAAATCGAGCCGTCCATGCCCCAAGCTATCCCCCAACTCGACATGTTTGCCCAGGGTCCCCCCGGGGTCGCCCCGCGTCCGCGCGGGCCCGAGCCGGTGGCCCCCGCCGAGGTTCCGTCGAAGGTGCACGAGTGGGCAGCGAGCCTTCCCCCCGAGGTTCACTTGGGCACATCTTCGTGGTCGTTTCCCGGATGGGCAGGGCTCGTGTATGGCCGCAAGTATACGCGCGAGCGATTGGCCAAGGACGGCTTAGCAGCCTACGCCAAGCACCCGCTGATGCGCACCGTCGGGCTCGATCGCGGTTACTACGCGCCGCTCAAGGTCGACGACTACATCCGCTATAGCGAGGTCTTGCCCCCGGACTTTCGCATGCTCATCAAAGCCCACGAGCACTGCACACTGCCGCGGTTTCCCTCGCACCCGCGCTACGGCAACGTCCGCGGGCGAGCCAACGATCGTTTTCTAAATGCTGCGTATGCAACAAGTGCCGTGGTCGAACCAGCACTCCTAGGGCTGGGCGAACACCTAGGCCCGATCCTGTTCCAGTTTTCACCGACCGACATCGAGCTGTTTGGCGGCGCCAACCGATTCGCCGACAGGCTCCACGAATTTTTCTCAAACATGCCAAAAGGCCCGCTCTACGCCGTCGAGCTGCGAAATGCCCCGTTGCTCACCCGCCGCTACGCAGCGGCCCTGCGAGACACGGGTGTGTGTCATTGCATCAACATCTATCCCGGGATGCCAAGCGCCACAGACCAGGCGTTGATCGGCCGCATCGACGAAGGCCCAGCCGTGGTCATGCGCTGGATGCTCCACGACGACCTGACCTACGAGCAGGCACGGGCAGCCTACGACCCGTTCGACCGAATCGTCGACGATGATCCAGACACGCGCCGAGAGTTGGCAAGCTTGATTGGAGCCGCGGCCGGGCGGGGGCAGGAGGCGTTTGTGATTGTGAACAACAAAGCTGAGGGGTGTTCGCCTCTGTCCGTAGCTCGCCTAGCCGGATTACTCTCAAGTGGGATTACTTTCGAGTGAACGCGCGGGTCTTTTTGGCCTGGCTGCGGCCCGAAAGCGGCTTGCAGTAGGCCCACTACAGCGTCGCCGCTTCGGGCTCGCACCCAGGCCAAAAATCCACCGCGAATCGTTGGGGTGGCTTGGTGGTTTCAACTTGGGAAAGCGGGTCTTTCAAGGCTGGCTGTGGGCCGAAAGCGGCTAGCGGTAGTTCGACTACAGCGTCGCCGCTTCGGGCTCGCACCCAGGCCAAAAATCCACCGCGAATCGTGGTGCGGGCGTGGTTGTTTCGACTCGGGGGCGTAGTAGTCGATGGGGGTAGGTACAGTCGCCGCTTCGGGCTCGCACCCAGGCCAAAAATCCACCGCGAATCGTGGTGCGGGCGTGGTTGTTTCGACTCGGAGCGCGCGGGGGCGTAGTAGTCGATGGGGGTAGGTACAGTCGCCGCTTCGGGCTCGCACCCAGGCCAAAAATCCACCGCGAATCGTTAGTTTGAGTCCTCAATGCTCTGCCCGCAACCGCCGGGCTAAAAACCCTGCCATTTGTGTGGCTTGAACCTCGCGGTCGAAGTGCTTGCAGACATAGTTGTACCCACAATTTCCTGCCTGCTCCGCGCGCTCGCGTGGCATGTTTGCGAGCTCGATCAACTTTGATGTCAGTGACTCGACATCCCCCGGCGTAAACCAAAACCCGCACTCGGCAGCCTTGAGCAACTCCAGCGCTTCGCCTCGTACGCCCAGCAAAATCGGTGTTGCCATGGCCATCGCTTCGAACATTTTTGAGGGCAAGACGCCGGCGAAGGTGGGGTGGTCTCGCAACACGACGGCGGAAAAATCGGCGGCTTGGAGCAGTCCGGGGACTTTGGTTCGTGGGACTGGGTCGAGCAGGTGGACGCGGTCGTTCACCCCGAGCGACTCAATTTCGTGGGTGACGCTTTTTCGGTCGGCACCGTCGCCGACAATCACGATGTGGAGCGGTGGGACGTTCCTACTTTTTAGCTGGGCCATGGCTCGGGCCAAAATGCCGACGTCGTGGGCCATGCCGATGGTGCCGCAAAACAGGACGATTCGTGCTTCGGGTGCTAACTTTAGTTGTTTGTGCAAGTTTATTGGTGCGGTCGCTCGGTTAAATCGGCTGCGGTCGATTCCGTTTTTGACGACCTCGATGCGTTCCCGGGGGATGCCGTGCTTTTCAAAGTGGGCGACAAAACTCTCGGCGACGGCGACGATCCCGGTGCTTGCCCGGTACAGCCGGTGCTCGATTCGTTCGAGGGTGCGAATGATCGGGTGGCCCTTGGCCAGGGCGCCGACGCTGACGATCGATTCGGGCCAGAGGTCGCGGACTTCTAAAAAAAACGGAGTCTTGCGGCGTTTGGCAAATCGCAGGCCGGCGACTCCAGTGAGCATTTGCGGAGAAGTTGCAAGTACACAATCTACGGCGGGGACGTGGCGCAGCGCCTGGCGGTACTGCGAGATCGGGTTGGCGGCAAATCCCAGCGAGCGCAGGGCGACGCCGCGGTTGGCTGCCGGAAAAGTCGGGCTGCGATGGACATGGATCCCGTCGACGTGTTCGTAGCGATAGCCGGCGGCGCGATAGCCCGGGTAGATCTCGCCGCGCGGGTGGTTGGGTTTGCCGGTGACGACGTGGACAATATGCCCCTGTTTGACGAGCGCTCGCGATAGCTCATGTACGCGTGCCGCGGGGGCGTTGCTCTCGGGCGGGAAGTAGTGGGTGAAATAGGCGAGCCGCACGTCGGTGACGATACTCTATCTCCGCTGGCCGGCGCTTCGAGTTCGATGGTAGTACAACAGTATCGCGCGTCGGTCGTCTGGGTGGCCGGGACGAGCTTTGACCTGTTTGCACCGATTGATGTTTAGTCGTTCGCCGGGCACGAAATAGTGTGCATACAACTTGGGCCTGCAAGCTGCGGCCGCACCTTCAGTCGGGGCCCGACTAAGGAGTTGCCCGCCGCGGCCTCGCAGTTGCGAGGGTTGGCTCGTTGTTCTTGGGCTTGCCCTTGACCCCGGCCCATTGCACTGCGCGTTCGGTTTCGACGTCGAGCCAGCCGTTGTCGTAGCCGGTCACGACAACCGAGCCATCCCAGCCAGTGGCGTAGACCGCCCGCTCGATCGTTCGGCGCTCAAACACTTCTTTGCGCTCGTTTTTCCATGCGCCCTTGAGCCCCACCCAAACTTCGACCGGATCCTGGCGAAAGCCCCTCACGCCATACTTGTGGTGGACGAGGTGGCGCAGGGCTTCGAGGTTGGGGTGCCCGTATTTGCGGGCCGTCCAGTCGACGTTGCGCTCGTACGGACCAGCGGAGATCACCGCGAGTTCGGGTGTCATCGCCTGCATCTGATAGTGCGTGGTCGCGTTTTTGCTGCCGTGGTGGCCGACTTGGTAGATGTCGACATCAAACACCGACTCGTGGCCCTTGAAGTGGTCGAACATCCGCGAGATGCCGACGAACTCGAGGTCGCCGGTGAACAGCGCGGATGTCTGGCCAAAGTCGACGCGCATCACCACGCTGTGGTTGTTGGGATCGTCGTCGTAGGTGTCGAGGTCTTCGGTGACCTGCCCCCACAAAAGCGTGAGCTTGGGGTCGATTGGGCTGCGGTCGCAGCTTCCAACCGGGTCGATGATCGCATTGCTCAGACCTTCGGGGACCGGGATGTCGCTGGCGAGCGCTTGGTGGTAGCCAACCGAGTCGCGGTTGTCGACGAGCCACCGGTGCAAGTCGACCTGGAGCTCACTGCCGTGGTCGTGGTGATCTTCGGCTCCGTTGTCGACCACGTTGCGCACGGTAAAGCGCGACAGGATTTCCGGGATCCCGCGGACGTGATCGAGGTGCGGGTGGGTAATCACCAACAGGTCGAGGGTGCGGTTGAGGTCGGGGCGGCGGTTGAAGAACGCTTCGAGGTAGGTGGTGATCGCCTCAACCCCGTCAAACTCTTCATTTTGCTCGGCGCCGGTATCGATGAGGACAGCGCCGCAGGGAAATTCGAGCAGTGTCGCATCGCCTTGGCCGATGTCAATAAAATGGAACTTCATCGAACTCGCCGAGTCGAGGTCGGCCGGCCGCGCAGGCTCGGTCGCCGGGCGCTCGAGCGGAAGCGAGGTTTCGATGGGCGGAGCAGGAGGCTCCTCGTCCGTCGCAACACAGCCGGTGATGGCTAGGATTGCGCAACCGCTGACGAGGCCCCCGAAGCGACGCATGTCCAACGATAGCGCATTCGAGCGGTGGATTGAAACCACCAAGTCGAGCGCGTCCACACGGCTTGAAATACAACGTAGGTGTTTTCAAACGCCGATCTGAGCGCTTCTACCAAGTTTGTCACACACCCGTAACACAAAATTTTCTGATCGATCTCGCACCCTACACCAAAAAAATGACAAAAAACGCGCTTGTCAGGAAATTCGCTGTGGGGCGATTCGGACGTACAACCACATGGTGGGCACCAGCATGATCGAAGCAAAAGTTGAAATTCGGGAGAGCCATCGGGAATGGCTCGAGCAAATGGCGAAGACCTACCGGCTGCCGAGCACCGACAAGGCGCTGCGGGTGTTGCTCGAGTTTGCGGTGCAGGAGGGCGACGCCGACACCATCTTTAAACAGGTGCGATGCCACCATTGCGGTTAGCTTGCGTATACAAAAATGACCCGGGCAAGGCCCGGGCCAGATGTGGATGTGCGGGGCTCGGTTAGGGGCAGGGGAACACGCGATCGAGGGCGTCGATCGCCGCCTGGACCTCGGCCTCGTCGCTGCCGGTCCCGCTCCAGAAGTTGGCGAGAACCGTTGCATCTGCACTGTTTCGCTCGCCCGCCTCACGGTCGAGCACCGGGCCGGCGACCTGCAAAAATGCCCAGCTGACCTCGGTACCGGACTCGGCGCGCAGGTTGAGCAAGTGCTGGATCATGCGTTCGCGGACAAGCACGGCGTAGCCGCGGTGCAGGGCCTGGTCGAGCTGCTCGGTGCCGAGGTCGAACCACATGGTTGCGTCCATGGTTTCGGCATACTCGGCGTAGCAGCGCATCGCTAACACGCCGTCGAAAATCCGTGCATGTGCATTTTCACTGAGGCGGGAGACGTAGCCCGCCAGGCCAATGCCGCCGTCGATTTGGAAGCCACCGGTGTAGTAGGCCCAGGCCGAGTCGCAATCCTTGGGTTTGAGCGCACAGGTGTTGGCCTCTTTGTAGGTCGAGAGGTAGTAAAACCACAGGATCGCAGCTTCGATGCGGGCTGCGATGACATCGGGGTCACCGGTGCCGTCCTGGCCGGCGACGAAGTTCTCGGTGATCAGTGGTGCGATCTTTGCCGGGCCGGCGCAGCGATCGGGGTACTTGGCGACATTGGCCTCGACCGTGCATTGTTTGTCGGGGTCGACCTGGTCGTCCCAGTCTTCCATCGGAATCTCGGGGTAGTGGAGGTCTTCGCGGCGAACAAGTCGCGACTCTAGGCCCTCGGGGGTCACGTAGATGGTGCGAGCTTCGGTGAAGTCGGCTGCGGTCGGGGTGCCGTTTCGCCATAGGAGGTCGGCGATCGATTCAAAGGCTTCGACGCGAGAGATCGAGCCGGGTTCGCTGGCGACGAGGCTATACACGCCGTCGTCGGCGATACAGGTGGGCCACATGTCGTCGGCGGAGGCGTTGGTCCGAGGTTGGTAGTCGGTCGCTTCGGGGCCACAGGCGGACTCGTCGACACAGGGGATGTCTGCCTGTTCGCACAACTCGCCCCCGGTATCACTGTCGCTGCCGGTCGTTTCCATGGTGTCGGTGTCACCACCTCCGTCATCGGTACAGCCGCTGAGCAGGGCCGCGGAAACAACAAGAATATGTGTATGCAATTTAACCAGGGAGGGCATCGGATCGCCAGCGTAGTCGACGCGGGCTGGCGATGTTAGCGGGCATCTCCCGCGAGACCGTAGGGGGAATTACCCGATTTTTTGCGGGGTCGACCGGGGGTTGGTCAGGCCCGGTGGCCGATTGCGCAAAACTACGCCAACAGGCGTGCGAGCAGGCGGACAGCGGCACTGCGGACCGCGGGTGCGTCGTCGGTCAGGCAGGTGCGGGCCAGGGCGACAAGTGGTTCGGCGGCACCCGTGTGCGGGTTGAGTGCGTCGAGGGCCTGGGCTCGCACCATCGGCTCGCTGTCGTGTTGCGCAGCCTCGATCAGCAGCTCGGAAACCACGTCGCGTTGCTGCGGCGACAGTCGTTGCCGACGGCTGGGAAAGTGGATGTCGTCATCAACGTCGTCGTCATCATCATCATCGTCGATGTTGTTGTGGTCTTCGCTGTCCAACGAGACTTCGGCGATCGTCGGAACCTGGGCATCCGGTTGCGGGGTTGCCGGGGTTTGGGCCCGCAACCGACTGGCGAGGTCTTGTAGGGCATACATCGCGTCATTGCGGGCATAGTCGAAGTCGCCGTCACCCGTCTCCCCGGGGTGGTTGTCGAGGAACTCCCCGAGGGCGTCCATGCTCGCCTTGATCTGCCCGCGAGATGAACGCAGGTAGGAGATAGCTCCGCGATCCGCCCGGCCATTGGGGGTGGTGATCAGCAGTCGGGCGATGTCTTCGACCTCGCCATCCAAAAACCCGGCAAAGGTCTCGAGGGCAGGGCGAATCGCATCTGAGCCGCCGCGCCCTTGGCCGAGGATAATCTTGCGCAGGTCGCCCAGGGTAAACAGGCTTTCGCGCACGCCGTAGCCGGCGTTGTCGTCGGGAATCTTGCCGATACAAGAACGTGCCCAGGCGGCGATGGCAGGAATCGCCGGGATCGCGGAGATGCCTTCGCGCCGCAGCGAGTTGACGGCCGTGCGCGGACCGGCGAATTTGCCTGGGATTAGCTCGTCGGCGAGCCGCGAGGTCACCGGGTTGCCAAACACGTCAGCGGTGATCTCGATTGCCGACAGGAGTTCTGCCAACGGTTCGCCGGCGTAAACTGTTTCGACGGCAGCGCGCCCCCATCCCAAACGTTTTGGCTTGCGTGTAAACAGGCCCATGGCACGAATGTATCACAGTTGGTCGCAACGGAGACGGCCGTTGTCAACGAATCGCATGCATATACAAGACAAAATTAAAGTATAGTTGTATCAACAATTAGTCGGCGGTGACCAGGCCTGTTTTGATGGCGTAGCGGACCAGGCCGACGACGTTGCGGGTTTCGAGTTTTGCCATGATGCGGCTGCGGTGGCCCTCGATGGTTTTCACACTCAGGTTGAGGATCTTGGCGATCTCTGGGCTCGACTTGCCCTCGGCGACAAGTTTGAGAACCTGGGTCTCGCGCTGACTCAGCTCCTGTTTGGTGGCGCTCTTTGGTGGGCGCCGAGAGTCTTGCAGGACGATCCGGGCAACTTCGGGGCTAAAAAAAGCGTTGCCGCCGGCGATGGCCTCGATTGCAGATACGAGATCCGAGAGTCCGGAACCCTTGAGGAGATAGCCGCTGGCACCGGCTCGCAACGCCGGCCGGACATACTCTTCGCTCGAATGCATCGATAGGATCAGCACCTGGGTGTCGAGCCCCTTGGTGTCGCGGATCGCCTGGGTCGCTTCGAGACCGTTTTTCTCAGGCATGTTGAGGTCCATGACCACCACATCCGGACGAAGTGCTTGGGCCTGGGTCACCGCATCGCGGCCATTTCCGACTTCGGCGATGACCTCGATCCCCGGGCGTGCGGCGAGCAGAGCCTTGAGCCCCTCGCGGACGATCGTGTGGTCCTCGGCAAGCAGAACACGGATCACACCTTCGGATTGCTCGGTCATCGGCCGCGAGTGTACCGCCCTGATAAATCGAGGTTGCGGGTTGGCCGTGTAAATTTCTAGACAACAAAAAACCCGCCTCGTGGGAGGCGGGGTGTGCCCAGGGACGGAATCGAACCGCCGACACGGGGATTTTCAGTCCCCTGCTCTACCGACTGAGCTACCTGGGCGAGGGGCCGACTTCGTACGAAATCCCAGACCGCTCGTCAAGCATTGATTCGCCCGTTTGGAGGTTTGTGGTGACCGTCGCGGTGGTGACTTATCTCGCCCACGAAAGTGCGTGAATCACACGGTGGACGATCGGAGGCGTTGGCCTGCCCCGTGATGTCGGGGACCATACGACCGCAGCCGGGCACGCACACGGATTGTTGTACGTGCATGGCTGTTGACCGGTCGCCGGTCGTTGCCAGCCGTTTTTGCCAGTCACGCAATCAAATGCACGTACAACAAGAGGAGGCTAGCGGCGAGCCCCACCCCAAATTTTCGAGTTTCGCATCGCGTCCTTGACGTTGACCATAAACGTCGCCCGGATTTCCTGGTCGTTGCTCAACAGCTGCGACAGGCCTTCGATCAACAGCGGGAACGTATAGGGCGATGGGTTGCAGCACAAAAGCCACTCGCGCATCTGGTCTCGCATGCCGCGTTCGGCCTGTTGACGGGTTTTGCCGACGCGCAGCATGTAACTCGTAAAACAGGCTTCAACGTCGCGCAGGACCGGGCCGAGCTCACCGGCCAACAGTCGATCGACTTCGTCTTCGGGCTGCTCGGCGACCGCGATAAGCGAACTTTCAGAGGGCTCGCCGGTGCCGGGGCCAAACATCCGCCGCAGGGCATTGAGTTGCTTTTTGAGCAGGCGCCGGACGTTGGAGGTCGCGGTTGAGCGCTCGAGCAAGATGGCCAGGGTGGCCTCTTCGCGCAGGGGGACGATCATCATGCGGGCAGGCCCGAAGTTGATGAGCAACTCGGCGAGCGGGGAGCCAACCGTTGCAGATGCAACCACCATGCGGCGAACAGTCTTGGCCAGGTCGTTGGCGATCGAGGCGTCGAGGGATTTTTGCGCGTCGGCAAAATAGGCACCGTCGACGGTGGCGACGAGCGCCCCGCGGGCGCCGGGAATCGCCGTGATCTCTTCGAGCATGGCACGTAGGGCCGGATCGGGATCGAAACTCATCGACTAGCCTCCTACTCCCATGATCGCGTCGCGGATGGTTTCCGGGTCGTGACCCGGGGCGATCGACAATACGGCTGAGGTTGCACCCATACCGACCATAATCATTTGTTGTCCGTTTTTAGAGCGGGCCATCACCCCATCGGAGACGTTGTAGCCGAGGGTGCGGGCAATCCGAGCCGCGCCCCGCATGTAAAAGCCGGCTAGCGTGACCACCGTACTGTTGTTGCGCATGTCTTCGGCGATGACCTTGCCGGTGCTCGAGATGATGGCAACCCCGTCGACCCCATCGAACTCCCAAAACTGGTCGAGCATCAACTTGCGGGTCTCGGGATCGTCGAGCGGGTTGACACTGGCGGTCCGCGAGCGCTGCGGCTTGCGGTTTGTCAGCTCCTTGACCTGCTTGCGCGGGCGGGCTTGCTTGGGGACCAGGGTTTGGATTTTGCGTTTGGTCGATGTTGTAGATGCATCGACAGGCTTGGTCTTGGGCTTCGGCCGTGGCTTCGGCGGCGGCGTTGGAGCAGCCCGGGTCTCCTCTTCGTCGTCGTCGGTCGGCAGGCCAAAGTTGCTGACCTTGAGCAGCGTCGACTCCATCGATGGACTTCGCTCGGGCACAGGTTCGGGTGTGGGCTCTGGCTCTGGCTCGGAGTCATCGGCAGGAACACCGGTAAACTCTTCTTCGGCCGTCAGCTGACGCTTGCGCGGACGGACGGGCTCGGCCGCCTTCTGGGGTTTTGGCGCCGGTTTTGGCTTTTCGGGCTCTGGCTCGGCGTCGAGGAGCCCCTCATCCTTGAGACGCGCGGCCTCCATCAGCAGGTACATGCTCTGGCGCATGACGGTGCGGGTTGGGGGCGAGCGAAAAAAGGTCTCGCGAAACACACCCTGGCTGGCCGCGAGGATCTTATAAAACGCCTTTTCTCCCCGCTCTTCGCCGTACATCACATGGGATATGTCGCCGTGCTCAAACCAGATGCGGCCGACACCCTGGCGGGTGTTGACGATAATCGCCTTGTCGCGCCCGGTCAGGGCAATCATCTGGATGTAGTCGAACAACTCGATTTCGATGTTGTTGGCGAAAAACCCTTCACGCGGGCCGCAGTCCTCGACAATGCTGACGAGTTTGTCCAAATCGATCGGTTTTTCGACGATGCGGACCGACTCACCCTTCTCATATTCGGTGCGGAACTCGGGGCTGATGGCCTCGCAAATCACCACCGACCGGATCGAGGGGTAGTAGCTGCCGAGCCACTGCAGGAGTTCACTGGCGTTGCCCGACGTCATATGGAGGTCGGCCACCACCACATCAAAAGGCTCCCGGCGCAGACGGTCGATCGCCTCACGCACGCTAGTTGCCGTGACAACGTTGTGTCCCTCGTGTTTGAGCCGACGCGGAATGGCATCCAACAGGATTTGATCGTCGACCACCACGAGGAGGTGGATTGCGGGTTGCGAAGACGTGGACACTAGGGAGGCCATCTTACCCCTCCGGTCCGCCACAGCATGTTTTGAGCAAATTCCCTGGGGTGAGGGCAGCCACGGACATAGTGAATTCACCATGCTGTGTGGAGGGTAAGTCACAGTAGGGGATCGGCTTCGAGCGCAAAAAGCGCGAAGTAGATCCAGTGCACCGAGTAATGAAATCCGAAAATCTCGCTCGTCCTGATCGGTTCTGAACTTAATCAAACAAAACTAATAATAGTTATTAAATTTTCGCTCTTTTACATGGTGAATTTTTGAAGAACCAGAATACGTTTTCTTCTTTTCATCGCGCGGGTTGTTCCCCTATTCTGCCGGCCATGCGCCTCGTTCTAGAAAGCTACAACCTTCACGCCGCCGAACGCCTCCTTTGTGTCGAAGCACTCAACGAAGCAGGGAGCATCGTCGACGCGGCTAAACTCCTCGGAATCACCCGCCACGCCCTCAAGCGTCGCATCATCAAGCACAACATCCCCTGGCCCCCGGCCCGCAAGGCGAGCGCGGCTCCGGCCATCGTCCAACCGGCCCAGGTGGTGAACAGTGTGACGCCGGTAGTCGCTGTGGCGGCCGCCGACTAACCCCAACTTTTACATCCCAACTTTCACGGGCAGCACGTCGCTATGGCGTGCTGTCCGTTTTGTTTTAACCGCAGTAAATACTGGGATTCACAGGAGATTTAGAGATTCGGCCCGGCGGCCGAGAGCTTCGCTGTTGCGCGGAAGAGATCTCCTAGAGATCGCCTCAACAAATCATAAAGAAAAGTTGGGGTGCGCAAATCACGGATACCCCTGCGCGGTTTTGAGGTGTCTGCCTATACAACTATATTGCGTTGTACGTGCTTATTGCGCATCTAGTTATCAATCTTTTATTATTAATTTTATTAAAATTATTTTAAACAGTTTTTGGGCGATATCGAAACTTTGCTGTGTGTATCTAACCGAACGATTGATTTTGAACACTTAACTGAACATTGTCAGAATCGTTGTTCGCAACCTGATGTCAATTGGCGATTCGCAAAATCTCAGCCGCGCCACGCATCGCTGTCGCGCCCATTTTCGGTTGTTGCGCATGCGTCCGTTTGGCGCGCAGCAACATTCGTACAGGTGGGTCTCAACACGCATGATTGCAAATGCACATATCCCCATGTGAGGCCGTAATGACATCACCCGCAGGCGTTTGGCCTGCTTGCATGTGCATGCTGACGCGGAGCGATCTGGTGCTCAGTCGTCGAGCACGGCGGCCTGGGCCTGCGCGATCTCGTCGAGCATGGCGTGGACCGCTCGCTCAACTTCGCTACTCGCTCCCGGCAGGCAAACCTCGGTCCGACGCAGGAGGCTCAATGCGCTGCTCCATCCATCGAGGTAGGCCGCGAGTGCGCGGGTGTCGAGGTCTTCCGTTTTCGCCAAGAGTAGCTGGCGTACAAGCCGATGGAGCGGTTGTTGCGTCACTGCGACACAGCCTAGCCTGTGGCGACTGCGGTTCAGAAATAATTGGGGATCTCCACGGGCGGCAATCCGACAGATGATCGACTATGTTGTGCCGGTGAACGACCGCGAACAAACGCTCGCAAACGTGGTGGAGGGCATTTTAGACTCCTATCGCGAGCACGGGAACATCAATCACCTAGACGGAAGCAACCTGCCTGCTCGCAACGAGGTTTCGCAGCTGCTCGAAGATCTCATGCTGGTGATCTTCCCCGGGTACTTCGTGCTCGAGCAGCTCGATGAGCTGACTTCCCGGTACTTCGTGGGTGAGCGGTGTGCCCGGATTCTGCGGCGATTTGAACAGGTGTGCCTGCGGGCCCTGTCGGTTCAGTGCCGCGGTGGCGGGGCAGCGAGGCGTCCCCAGCAAGAACTCGAAACCGAGTCGCATGCCCACGCGATGGCGCTGTTGCAGGCGATCCCCGAGATCCGCGAGATCCTGACGACCGATGTGCTCGCCGCACTCAACGGCGACCCGGCGGCTTGCAGCGGCCACGAGGTGATCATGAGCTACCCCGGGGTCGCCGCGATCGCGGTCCACCGCATCGCCCACTTCCTCTACCGACGGGGCATCCCGTTGCTGCCACGGATGATGTCGGAACGCATCCACAGCCGAACCGGGATCGACATCCACCCCGGTGCGAACATTGGCGAGTCATTTTTTATCGACCACGGTACCGGCGTGGTGATCGGCGAGACCTCGCGGATCGGCAACCGGGTCAAGCTGTACCAGGGGGTGACCCTCGGAGCCCACTCGGTCAATGCCGGTTCGGTGCGAAAAAACCGGCAACAGCGACACCCGATGATCGAAGATGATGTCACAGTCTATGCAGGTGCAACGATTTTAGGTGGTAAGACCGTGATCGGACGCGGTTCGGTCATCGGCGGTAACGTGTGGTTGACGCGCAGCGTCCCCGCCCACACCACGGTGATTCTCGACAGCCCGTCGTTGCGATTTATCCCGCGGGACAGCGCAAACGGGGCAGCTTCGCAGTCGGGGTAGGTCAGGATTCTCGACAGTCTGTCGTTGCGATCTATCCCATGGAACAGGGTAAATTGGGGGCAGCTTCGCAGTTGGGTTCGGTCAGGGGTCTCGTTGCAGTTTCACAGTCGGGGTAAGTCGCTTAAGACTTATTTGTGTATGCACTTTTTGGGTCGGCGATACACTCGCAACTGCCAATAAAAAACGGGCCTGGAACCTCCAGACCCGCTTCGTGGATGTCCTCGGTTTAGCGGCGACCGCCACGGGACGAACGCCCGCCCGAGAATCCGCGAGAACCCGATGAACGCCCGCTCGAGCGTCCGGAACTCCGGGAACCGGAGAAACTCCCGCGCGAACGCGACGAAGAACCGCGTGAGCGAGATGAGGAGCTACGGGAGTAGCTCGAGCGTGAGGGGCTGCGCGATGAGCTGCGTGAGGAACTGCGGGAGTAGCTCGAACGGCTTGGCGAACTGCTGCGCCGCGAGCTACTGCTGCTACTACGACTCGGCGAGCTGCTGCGCCGCGAACTCGACCCGTAGCTCGGGATGCTGCGGGAGCTATTTGGGCGAGAGGAGGTCGAGCGACTTGGGCTCGTACGCGATGGGGCCTGTGCCCGCGACGGCGCTGTGCGGCTGCGGCTGTAGGTGCCGCGGTTGTTGGGGTTGCGGCCCGGTTCGGCATAGCCACGCTGGAAGTTGTTGTTGCTCGACGGCCGCGGTGGATTGGTGAGCGCTGCACTTGGGCGAGAGCTCGGCGAGCGGCTGCCGACGGTGGGGCTTTGGCCGGGGCGAGAGCTCGGCGAGCGGCTGCCGACGGTGGGGCTTTGGCCGGGGCGAGAGCTCGGCGAGCGGCTGCCGACGGTGGGGCTTTGGCCGGGGCGAGAGCTCGGCGAGCGACTGCCGATCGCACCGGTTTGACCCGGTCGCGAAGGATTGCCAGGCGCTTTGAGGCTGGGGCTAGCCCCGGGACGGGGTTGCGAACCTTTGTTGCTAAACGCCGGCGACGAGCCCGGGCGGGGGCCTGAACCAGGGCGCGGAGCCAGGGTTTTGGTGGCGGGTTGACCGGCACCTGGCGTCCGACTTGGGCGTGAACCCTGGCCGGGGCGGGCAGTTGTTGCCGGACGGGCGGTCAAGCCGTTGGGTCCGGCGTTTGACGGACGGGCCGCGTTGGCGGGACGCCCGGCGTTGGATGGACGCCCGGCGTTTCCTGGGCGACCAGCGTTGCCACCCTGACCCCCGCGCGACGCATTCATCGACGGACGGCGCTGACCGTTTTGCGAGGGGCGACCTCCGTAATAGTTGTGGTAGTAGCGGTTGCCGTAGGCGTGGTAGCCGTAGACGCCAACGCCTCCCCAATACCAGCCGCGACCGTAAAACCCAACTCCCCAGGTGTACGGGCACCACGGGTAGTAGTAGTTCCATGCAAATACAAGCGGTGCGGGCGGACCCCAGTAGTAGGTCCAAGCGTTCCAGTACGGGTTGTAGTACACAAAGTTGCCGTTAATGTTGTAGTACCAACTACCTCCCCACCACACGCGCGGATAGGTTTCGATCGGGTCGGGATAGGTGTGGACGTAGGTCACAACTTCGACCCGCTGGCCATCGCTAAGGGTCTCGTAGCCGAGCAGGTCGGGGTTTTCTTCGGTTGGCTCGGCGGCCACCCGCGATTCGACATACACATTTTGATAGCCGGCCGAGTCAGCCGCGATTGTCGGAGTCGGATGTTGCGGCGAGGCAGCGGGTGCTTGGGTCTGGGTTTGGTCTTTATTCTTACAACCGGCCGCGAGGCCACAGGCGAGCACGAGGGCGAGCCCAAAGACGCGGCGAGCTTGAGTGCGTGATTTAATAGTCATGGCGAAGTCCCTAGACCCTTGACGCTGATCGATAGGTCTAGTCTTCAATCTCGATTGCAAAGGGGCAACCACAGCGAAAGATGGATCACACTGCGGTGAGCTCGCCGCGCGCAGTTCTTCACAGAAGCTCCGTCGTATGCGCAGTTGTGAGTCGCAAACCTTCTCGATGCGCGTATTTGGTGTGTATTGTCTCACGTTCCGGCGATGGAGAAGATGCCCAATCGCCGACTGCTTTTTGTCGGCGTCGTGAGTGATTGACTCGCTCAATGGCTGCAAACTATGCTGCCCCGCAGTCCTTCGGTGTTCCGCGGTGCCGGGCGCAACAGGGCGAGGCGTCGTCAATGGGTGAATCGATCCACGTACTCCAATTCCTTACCGGAAGGTACAAGGGCAAAGCATTTCCCTTGGGGCCGGATGGCCACAATTTTGTGGTGGGCCGCAGTAGCGATGCGGACCTTGTGCTCGCCGACGCCAATGTCAGCCGCAAGCACGCCCGCTTTTTCGCCGAGCGCGACCGTATGTGGATCGCCGACTTGGGTTCTCGCAACGGCACCCTCATCAACGGGCAACAGCGGTCCCGCCACTGCCTGCATAACGGCGATCGCATTGTTTTGGGTGGCAGCCTGATTGCCGTCGAGCTGCGTGGCACCGACGAACTCCCAGATACCGGTGAGCGTGCCGGTGAGCCGCGAAAGCGCCAGGGACAGGCTTCGGACACGGGTGCCTCCAAGTCGATGTCGGGCAGCCTAGAGGACATCCCGCTCGTCGATGTGTTGCAGTTTTTGGCGACCTCTCGCAAGTCGGGCACGATCAATGTCCGCAACGATGCCGACAACATCGCGGGAACGGTGCATCTACAAGAGGGTAACGCCTTCTACGCGCGCATCGGCGATGCCAAAATGGATCCCGAAAAGGCGTTGATGCGGATGATCGGGTGGACCAACGGCCGGTTTGCCCTCGACAACGCCCCCCTGAAAGAGGAGCCGCACAAGCGGATTACGACCCCGTTGGGCCACATCCTGATGGAGTCGGCGCGGATCCAAGATGAGATCAGCCACCTCGCGGATCGTTACAACATCCCCGAGTACCGCGACCAGGTCACCGTGGTGATGCCATCACCTGTCCGTTGGCACACCCTCGAAGCCGATGAGCTCGATATCATTCAGAGCCTGGTTGAGGGCATGAGTTGGGCCGACATTCTCGACAACTACCCGGCCGACGACCTCACCCTGACCCAGCGGATCGCCAAACTCAGCAAGCGCGGGTTGGTCAGCTACCGCTAGGGCGTTTCATCGGGCTCTAACTTGAGCCCCAGGACGGTTGGCCTCGTAGTTTTGGTGCAGCTACACGTTTTTTGCGTCTTGCTGCTCGATTAAAAACTCGCGGATGCGGGCGTAAAACGGCTGGGAGAGCACCAGCGAGGAATGCCCGCCGGGGAGCACGATGTAGTTTTCGGGGTCGACTCCGGTGAGCCGCCCAGGGTCTGGGCAAAACGCATCCTCGGTGGCGTGGATCTGGCGGATCGGTACCTGCTTGGGCAGGGGCGCTGCGAGCAGCTGGTTGAGAAACCGGCTGTGGGGGATGACTTGCCACACCGACGAGCTGATAAGGCCGATCGCGGCAACCCCGGCGAGCGCGAGCCAGGTCCCGCGGACAGGTGCTCCCAAAATCACGGCCCGTCGCACCCAACGCTCACCGCCTAGGAACTTGAGGAGATACAGGGAAACCAGGCCGCCCATGCTAAAGCCGATGAGGTCGACACTGTCGACGTCGAGTTCGTCGACGATCGCCTGAATTTGTGCCTGGAGGCCCTCGGCGGTGCGTCGCAACGAGGCGAGCTGAAACGTGCCGTGGTGGTAGGTAAACACTGCCCGGCCATCGGCGCGCAACTTTTGGGCGAGAGGTTGCATGGTCCCGCGTGTGCCCAAAAATCCGTGTACAAGCACAATTGGTCGGGCGTCTGCGGAGACCCAGGAGACGTCGCCGGGAATTCGGTTGCCCTTGAGCAGGGCGCGGACGTAGCCGAGACTGTGCTCGACCGTGCGGTAGGCCCGCTTGACCCGACTGCGTGGCGGAGAACTCACCCGGACACAGTAGCAGGCATCCTTGCAGGCGGGTATCCCACAGGTAGTCGCCCGCCAAATGGATGCACGTGCAACCGCGAACGGGTTGCGCACAGCTGTGCACAGTTCGCCGCGGCTGACCCAAAGGTAGGGCTAGGCCACGGTCGACGGGGGTGGCTCGGGTAGCATCCGGCGAAAGATTGCACACCCTGTCTGATGGGACAGTTGATTTTGGCGGCACGAAGCTTCGCTGGCGAGGCGTGTGCCGGGAAACGCCGCGGCGGCCTGGGAGTAGTAGTGGACCGCCGCGTCGAGTTGCCCAACCGACTCGTAGGCCTGCGCGAGGTGATACAGGTACACCACCCGCGCCGGGTTGTAGCCCAACGACTCGAGCCCGGTTTCGAGGCTGCTGATGGCCCGACGCGTGTGCCCCATTCGCTGCAGACACAGGCCCTCGAGCGCAGCCCAAGCGCGGGCCACGGTTTGGCGGTAGGTCGCCGGCAACAGCCGCAGGCAGGCGTTGCGATCGCGGCGAATGCTGTGCAGTCGTTCGCGGGTGGGAACCGTTGCCAATACAGCGAGTTCGTGGTGGCCATAGGCGGCCAGCGCCTGCAGGTGGGGTGAGAGTTTGGGTGAGGGCAGGGCGTAGATCTCAGCCGCCTCGGCAAGCCGCCACTCGGCGACCAACAACCCCCCGAGTTGGGCACGGGCCAACCACTGGCGCTCAATGCTGATGGCCTCACCTGCCATCGCCAGCGAAAGTTCGCGACGCAGGCGTTGCTCGATGTGTCGGTGTTGCCCGCTGGCGATCGCCCGCCGCAGGTTTTCGGCCTCGAGTCGCGCCCGTCGTTGTCGCCCGTGGCCGACACACAAAAATGTGCTGACACACAGGCACAGCAAGATGAGCGAGGTGCTCGCCGGGTCAATGACGCAGCCCGGGGCGACCACGAGGCTGGCGAGAATCGCAGCGACGGCAGTGCACGACGAAAGTTGTCGGGTTGCGCTGCGTTCCACGGATCGAACTATACCGCGACTTCCCGATGCGACCGCCTCTCCATCCGCGCAATGTCGTGGGTGCAATCGGCGATGCACACCACACAGTCGCGCAGGCGTGGCGACAAGCGACAACAACTCCCGCGCATCGCCGAAATCTTGGCGAGATGTCCGGCCGGAGGGTACCTATAAGCTGATGTGTGGGATCGCAGGGATGGTCGGCGCGTGGGACCCGGCGCAGCTGCCGAAAATGGCGACCGCCCTGGCGCATCGCGGTCCCGACGACCGCGGGCAGTTTTGGGACCCGGTCGCACGTGTCGGCCTGGTCCACACCCGCCTGAGCATCCTCGACACCAGCGCGAGCGGGCACCAACCAATGACCGTGGCCGGTTCGGGTGTGTGGCTGAGCTACAACGGTGAGCTGTTTAACTTCCCGGCCCTGCGCCGGCAATTGCAGCAGCGCGGGGTTGTGTTTTCTAGCCGTTGCGATGCCGAGGCGTTGCTCCACGCCTATCTCCTGTACGGCGAGGACATGTTTGCCCACCTCGACGGAATGTATGCATTTGCAATTTACGACGCGGGCAAAAACCGAATCCTGCTGGCCCGTGATGGCCTGGGGGTCAAGCCACTGTACTTTGCGACATGTCCCGCGGGTCTGGCTTTTGCCTCGGAACTCAAGGCCCTGTTGCAACTTGCCGAACTCCCGCGTGAGCCCGACTTGCAGGCGGTCCACCAATACCTCGCCTACCTGTGGGCCCCGGCGCCGCGGACCATGCTCAAGCATGTCGAAAAAGTTCCCCTCGGGACCGCGATTGTGATCGAAGACGGGCGAGTTGTCCGGCGGTTTCGCCACTACCAGATCCCGTTTGACGGCGCTCGCCGACGGGGTCAACGCGATGCGCTCGCGGCCGAGGTTCGGGATACCGTTACCGCGGCGGTCCATCGCCAGTTGCTCAGCGATGTGCCCGTCGGCGCGTTTTTGTCGGGCGGGCTCGACTCGTCATCGATTGTTGCAATGGCAACTTCTGCGGTCGATCCGAGCCAGTTCCCGTGCTACGCGATCGGTTTTGCTGGCGACGATCTCGACGGTGCTCCGGCGGATCTTCCCTACGCCCGGCTCGCCGCCAAACACATCGGGGTGCCGCTCCACGAAATCCATGTGCAGACAAATATCATCGGCCACTTGCGACGGATGTTGTGGCACGCCGATGAGCCCCAGGCCGACCCCGCGGCGATTTTGACGATGTTGATCGCCCACGCCGCGCGCGAAGACGGGGTCAAGGTTTTGCTGTCAGGGACAGGCGGAGATGATGTCTTTTCGGGGTATCGCCGCCACCAGGCCCTGGCCGTGACCCGTTGGCTCGATCTCGTACCGCAGGTCGGGCGGCGGGCCTTTGCCACGATCGCCGCCAGGTTTTCGGGAATGGGCACGCTCGGGCGGCGGGTGGCCAAGCTCGCCCACGGGGCGCACCACGACCCGGTGACGCGCATGCTCGGGCACTTTTTATGGGCCCCCGAAGATGTCCGGCGAAGTTTGTATCAGCAACCGTTGCGCGAGGCTGTAGACAACTTTGACACCCTCGGGCCACTTCGCCACAGCCTCGGCCAAATCCCCAACGAGCCTGATCTGCTCAACCAAATGCTGTACCTCGAGTGCCAGCACTTCTTGGCCGATCACAACCTGCTTTACACCGACAAGGCGAGCATGGCCCGGGGCGTTGAGGTGCGGGTGCCGTTGCTCGACCGTGCCGTGGTCGATTTGGCGGCGCAACTTCCCCCCGGTGAAAAGTGTCGCGGCGGCCAGGCCAAGGCGTTGTTGCGCGAGGCTGTGCGCCCGCTGTTGCCGGCGGCGATCTTGCGGCGCCCCAAGACCGGGTTTGGCTTGCCGTTGCGCCGGTGGATCCATCGCGAGCTAGCGGAGACGTTGCGTGTGCACCTATCCCCGCAAGCCCTGCAGCGACGCGGCTGGTTTGAGCCCAGGGCTGTGTGGGACCTGATTGAACGCGACCGCAACCACCGGGTCGATGCCTCCTACCTCATTTTTAGCTTGCTGTGCCTGGAAATGTGGGCCCAGTTGTTTTTGGACCAAACGGAGATTCCCCGGTTTTCGCCGCTTGTCGTCGACCGCGTGGTCCGGCCACCGCATTAATTGTATCAACATGGAAATTGCATGAAACAGGTTTCGCAGCACTACCGTACCGGCGTCTTACAACTGGTCGACGTTCCTGCTCCGAGCTGCCGCGACGGCGGCGTTGTGGTGGCCACGGCCGCCTCGCTCATCAGTGCCGGCACCGAAAAAGTCCTGATGGACTTGGCCAAGGCGAGCCTGGTTGGCAAGGCGGTGGCACGCCCCGACCTCGTGCAAAAAGTTCTGACCAAGGCGCGGCAGGAGGGGATTGCCAACACCCTGCGCAAGGTTCAGTCGAAACTCGATACCCCCATTCCGCTGGGCTACAGCTGTGCCGGCGAGGTGCTCGAGGTCGGGCGCAATGGCGGGGACTTTGCCGTCGGCGACCGGGTGGCCTGTGGCGGTGCCGGCTATGCCAACCACGCCGAGGTCAACTACGTTCCCAAAAACCTGTGCGTGCCGCTCCCGCCCAATGTTGCGGACGAGGATGCTGCGTTTGTCACCGTGGGGGCAATTGCCCTGCAGGGGGTACGGCAGGCGGCGGTTACCCTGGGCGAACGGGTGGTGGTGATCGGCCTTGGTCTGATCGGTTTGTTGAGTGTGCAAATTCTTTTGGCGAGTGGTTGTCGGGTGCTCGGCTACGACCTCGACCCCAGTCGTGTCGCCCTGGCCAAGGCACTCGGGGCCGAAGTTGCAACGACCGACAGCGATGAACTTTCGGCGCGCACGCTCGACCTCACCGCCGGGCATGGGGCCGACGCGGTGATTGTTGCCGCCTCGACCAAGGGGCATGGCCCGGTGCAGCTCGCCGCGGCACTCGCCCGCCTCAAGGGTCGGGTTGTGGTGGTGGGGTTGGTCGGGATGAACCTCCCGCGCGACCCGTTTTATCGCAAGGAACTCGACCTACGCCTTTCGATGTCCTATGGGCCAGGTCGATACGACCCGAGTTATGAGGAGGCGGGCCACGACTATCCCTACGCCCATGTGCGCTGGACCGAGCAACGCAACATGGCGGCGTTTGTCGAACTCATTGCCCGTGGCTCGGTGACGCCGCAAGAACTGATTACCCATCGGATTGCGTTTGCCAAGGCGACCGAAGCCTACGCGTTGTTGCAAAGCCAGGAGCCGCGCCTCGGTATTGTCTTGACATACAACGAACCTCCGACCGCGGCCGAGCTGACGGCAGCCCGCAAAGTCGAGCTCCCCGGGGTCAAGCCGGTTGCCGGAGCAGTCGGCGTGGGTGTGATCGGGGCCGGGAATTTCGCCCGGGGCGTGTTGTTGCCGGTACTTGCAAAGCTGCCCCGCACCCGGCTGACAGGAGTGGTCACAGCAACGGGTATGAGCGCTGAGGGGACAGCCAAACGTTTTGGCTTTGGCTTTGCTTCGACCCGTGCCGAGTCGGTTTTTGAGGACACACGTACCGATGCAGTGGTCATCGCCACCCGCCACGACCGCCATGCCGCGTTGGCGGTGGCGGCCCTGCGCGCGGGCAAGCAGGTGTTTGTCGAAAAACCCTTAGCCCTCACGCAGGTGCAACTCGACGAGGTCGAAGAAGTTGCAGGTACATATGGAGGGCGGTTGATGGTCGGGTACAATCGCCGGTTTAGCCCACTACTTACCCGCCTGCGCGAAGCGGTTGCTGGGCGAGGCCCGCTGATGATGCACTACCGGGTCAATGCAGGGCACATCCCCGCCGACAGCTGGGTCCACCAGGCCGAGGGCGGCGGGCGGATCATTGGCGAGGGCTGCCACTTTGTCGACACACTCAGCGCGATCTGTGGGGAGTTGCCGGTGTCGGTAGCGGCGATGTCGGTCCGCGGGCACGGCGACTGTGTGAGTGTACAACTAGGTTTCGATGGCGGCTCGGTGGCAACCCTGACCTACAGCTCGCTCGGTGACCCTGCTCTGCCCAAGGAGCGGATCGAGGTGTTTGCGACGGGCGTGGCGGCGACGCTCGACGACTATCGCGAAGTCTGTGTGTATGCAAAAGGGAAGCGGCAGCGCACGCGCCTGCGCAACCAGGACAAGGGCTTTAGCGGCGAACTTCAGGCGTTTGTCACGGCCGTGCGCGAGGGCAGCCCGATGCCAATTACACTTGCGAGCCTGGTACGGACAACTGAGGTGACGCTGGCCGTGCACCGTTCGCTCGAAACTGGTGGGGTGATCCGACTAGGTCGGACGCAGGCTTGAGTGGGCCGAATCGAACCCGTCGAGTTTTCGGTGACGCAGGCGAGCGCTATTAATACAGTTTTTTATGTCTCTAAGGACATGTTGATCTAGAATCCCAGAAGGACTCGTGAGGAAGATATCCATAGTCTCAGAGGTCGGGGGGCAATGGTGCTCTCCGGCCTCGACTTTTAATGTTGGCGTGGATGTGTCGGCTATGCCGGCTGTGGCCAGGTGGCGCGCACGAGTTCAAACCCGGGGACCGAGTGCACCTCAACCGAGGCTGCGCTCTCGGCCAGGATTTTTCGTAAGCGCCCGGCTCGGTTGACGACAATAAAGGCTTCGGCCCCCGGTCGCAGCCAGGACTTGAGCGAGGTGATCAGGGCGGCGAAGGCTTCGACGGGGGCGTGGGTTGGCGGGTTGACGAGGGCGAGGTCAAACCGGCCGCGGTGGCGGGCCAACTCGCGGCTGGGTTTGCGAAGGCCGTCACCAAGATGTACATGCATGCGATCTGCCATGCCAGCGACCCTGGCGTTGTGGCTGGTAAGTGCCGTCGCCAGGATGTTGCTGTCGACCGCCCACGCCTGTGCATTGGGCCATGTTTTGAGGGCCCACAGGCCGAGCGGACCAACGCCGGCGCACAGGTCGAGCACCCGGGTGGCCCTGCGATTTGCCCGGGTGGTCGCCAAAAATTCGATAAGTGCCGCAGTGCCGCGGTCGAGGTGGGTCCGCGAGAACACCCCGGGTACTGTGGTGATGGCCGCGGGGAGCAGGGGGTGCTCAAAGCTGTAGGTCCGGTCGAGGCGTTCGCGGACCGCCGCAAGGTCGGGGGCGATGAGTTCCGAGCGGTATAGGTGGTAGCCGCGGTTGCGCCGGACAACTTCGACGTTGCCCACCATCGACTTCATGACCCCGGCAATGGTTTTTCCACCCTTGGATTTGCGTGCGGCACACCACAGCCGGCCACCGGGTTTTAGGACCGAGGTCGCCAGCGCCAGGCAGCGCTCGGTGAAGTCGCGGCCGAGGTGGGCCCGCGGCCAAACCACAGCATCGGTCGCGGTCGCAGTTGGGGCCTGTGCCTGCGTAGCGGTGGGTTGCAAATGCAACGGTAGCCGGTCGGGGATACACTGCTCGCCAGCCACCGGCTGCTCGCGGATATCGAGGATCAGGCGGTTGGCGTGGGGCTTGATGCCTTGAAATCCGCCGCAGTGGACAAGCCACAAGCACTCGCCTGGGATGTCAGCGACTGCCTGTTGGAGCAGTTGGCGGCCAGGATCTGAGGGGTTAATGCCGTCGATCGTCATAGAACGTGTTGCTCGCGTCAGTTGCGCAGAACGTTGTGTGTGCAATACCGCCCAAGGCAACGGAATTCAAGTAGACGAGGTCGATCGCCCGTGTTAAATGGACCCGACGTCAACGGGGCGCCAGTGTGGAGCTTTGGCGATGTCCACAACCGTATCGCGACCTTTTTTGGTCCCTGGTCGGTCTGTGCGTAGCCAGCTGCTGCGACACAGACGACAACTTTGCCTGAAACACGCCAGGCCCATCCAGCACTTAGGAACGTTTGTGTCCAAGCTCGAAGCATTTCTCCCCCTTTTTGAGCCCGAAGCACTCGCCAGTCTTGTCAGCCCGAAAGCCTATAAGGCAGGTGTCGAGTTGTTTGAGACCAAGCGGGTGTCCGATGTCGTCTACGACGGCGATACCGTTCGCGGTAAGGTCAAAGGCTCCAACCCGGTGCCCCACACGGCGAGCCTCAAACTCAGCCCCGACGGCACGCTCGAAGGTCACTGCACGTGCCCGACATTTACCGACGGTTGGGAGAAAATCTGCCACCACAGCGCCGCCCTGGCCCTAACGGTGCGCAAGCAATATCAGCAGGGCAGCGAAATCACCATGACCCAAAATCCATGGGTCGAGGACCTCGCCGCGTCGAGCCACTCCAAACGCCGCTACCAGATCGAGCTGCGGCGCGGCAGCTGGCATGTCACGGTGTTTCGCGGGGGCGCTTCGCCGACCAACCGCCGCCGTCGCAAACGTTTGCAAGAGGGCCTGTCGCCGGCCGACCGCATGATCCAGTTTTACCTCGATCAGGAGATCGACGAAACCGATGATGGTGCACATATTTTAGAAGATGCCGCGCTCGCCGGGTTTTTGTATTTCGCCCGGCAAAGCTCGGTGAGCCTCAAGGGCGTTGGCCGCCTCCAGTTTGCTGCGTCGCCGCTGGTGTTGCGTGTACAAGCAGAATCCCGCAAGACCGATGCCGGCGTCGACCTCCACGGGTTTTTGGCCCTTCCCGACACTGACCGCACCTTTGAGATCGACAAGGGGCGGATCATCGCCGGCGCGCCCACATGGTTTTTGGTGCCCGAAACAGGCGAGGTTTTTGCGGTCCCCGACACCCCGCCGTGGGTCCTCGAGGCGATTGCGAAACAGCCGCGGATCGTCATGGACAGCCGGGTTGGCGCCGAGCATATGGACAACCTGTCCGACCAACTGCAAACGGTTGGGGTGCCGCGCAACGACCTTTATGCCCTGGCCTCGGACTCGCGCAGCATCACTGGGGTCACCGCCAACATCGAGGGCGATGCCAACAAGATCATGGTGCGGCTAGGCGTCCGCTACGACAATGTCACGCTCGAGATCAAGGGCACCGACCCAGAGTCGCCACGCTACGCGATGACGGCCGGCGACGAGACGATTTCGTTTTATCGCGACCTCGACGGCGAGGCCGAAAAACGCCGGGTGCTGACCAACATGCACCTCAAGTGGGATTCGATCGACGAGGCATTTGTCGCCCAAGGTGACCGCGCGATCGAGTTCATGATTGTGGGCCTGCAAACCATGCCGGAGGACTGGGAAAAGCGGGTCCCCAAGCTGCCCAAGATCCGCAGCAAGTCGCCGACCCCGAGCATCTCGGTGAGCAGCGGCGACGGTTCGGTCCTCGACATCGAAGCCAAGGTTGTGATCGATGGCTCCGACGACCTCATCAGCTTTCGCGACCTGCTTCGCTGGCTGCACGACGGCCGTCGCTGGGTCACCCTGGCCGATGGGTCAGTTGCCAAACTCGACCCGCAAATTCTCAATGCCGTGGCCGAGGCTGCCGGCGCCATCGACTTTGATAAGGCCGGACACGCGGAGATTTCGACCCTCGAGTTGGGCACACTTTCACGGCTTTTAGGGGCGGTCCCGACCGCCAAGGTCGCCCGCGAAGTCAAGAAGCTGATGTCCAACATGACGGGCAAGCGAGCCAGCCGCGGGCCGCGAAAAGCCAAGGCCCTCAACGCCAAGCTACGGCCCTACCAGCGCTCCGGGTTTGCTTGGCTGTGGCAGCTGCACATCAACAGCATGACCGGCATTTTGGCCGACGACATGGGCCTCGGTAAAACCGTGCAGGCCCTCGCCCTCCTGACCAAGGCCAAGGAGGAAGAGGGGGCGATGCCGTCGTTGATTGTATGTCCAACTTCTGTGATCTCGGTGTGGAAACAGGAGGTCAAAAAGTGGGCGCCGTCGCTGTCGATCGTGATGTGGCACGGCAGCGATCGGGCTGAAAAACGCCGGCTGCTCAAAAAAAGCGACGTGATCGTGACCTCGTACAGCATCATGCGCCGCGATGTCGACGACCTGTGCAAGATCCGATTTCGCTACGTCATGCTCGACGAGGCCCAGTACATCAAAAACTGGACGACGAGCACGGCCAAGTCAGCCAAAAAACTCAAGGCCGACCACCGCCTGGCACTCAGCGGTACGCCAGTCGAAAACCATTTAGTTGACCTTTGGGCCATCTTTGATTTCTTGGCACCTGGCTTTTTGGGCAAGTTGACGGCTTTCCAAAAAACCTATGTGCGGCCGATCGAGGAGGGCGACACCAAAACCCTGGAGGCCCTGCGAGCCCGGGTCCGGCCGTTTATCATGCGCCGCCGCAAGGAAGATGTCGCCAAGGAACTGCCGCCAAAGACCGAGCAAACGCTCTACTGCCGGTTTGGCCGCACCCAGCTGGGGCTCTACAACCGGATCCTCAAGGCCGCGCGCAACGAGATTCAAGGCCGGATCGACGACGTCGGCCTGGAGCGTTCGCAAATGACAATCCTGGCCGCACTCACGCGCCTGCGCCAGGTCTGCTGCGACCCCAAACTGCTAGGCCTGCCCGACACCACAACCGTGCCACCATCGACCAAGGTCGAGGCCTTCCGCGAACTGATCGCCGACTGTATCGGTGGCGGCCACAAAGTCCTGGTGTTCAGCCAATTCGTGTCGATGCAACGAATCCTGGCAGGGGTGCTAGAAGAGCTAGAGATCGAGCACCTGTGGCTCCACGGCGGCACCAAAAACCGCGAGGAATTGGTCCAAAAGTTCCAATCGAAGTCAGGCCCGCCAGTGTTCCTCATCAGTTTGAAAGCAGGCGGCTCCGGCCTCACGCTGACCGAGGCCGATACCGTGATCCACTTCGACCCGTGGTGGAACCCAGCCGTGGAGGACCAGGCGACCGACCGCGCACACCGAATCGGCCAGGACAAGCCCGTCAATGTGTACCGGCTGGTCTGCGAAGATACGGTCGAGCAAAAAATGGTGGAGCTCGGGCAGCGCAAGCGAGAGGTCGCCGAGAGTGCTCTTGGGCGAGATACGACGGGCGGTAAGAAGCTGACGATGGACGATGTGGAAGCTCTACTCGCATCCCCTTCCCTCGACTAGATGACATGCGGGCGGACGCGCGGGTTCTTTTGCCCGTGAGACCGGCCCTGAGCGGCTTGCAGTAGCCGACTACAGCGTCGCCACTCAGGGCTCGGTTCACGGGCAAAAGTCCGCCGCGAACCTTAGGGAGTGGCGTTGTTGTTTCGACTGGGTGGCGGACGCGGGTTATTTTGTGCCGGGCGTGAGCGGCTTGCAGTAGCCGACTACAGCATCGCCACTCAGGGCTTGGGCTTGCAGTAGCCGACGACAGCGTAGCCAATCAGGGCTCGGTTCACGGGCAAAAGTCCGCCGCGAAGCTTTGGGGTGGCGTTGTTGTTTCGACGTTTGCGGGTTGTTTCGTGCCGGGCGTGAGCGGCTTGCAGTAGCCGACGACAGTAGCCACTCAGGGCTCGGTTCACGGGCAAAAGTCCGCCGCGAACCTTAGGGAGTGGCGTTGTCTGGGCGTGCGCGGGGAGTCCGCTACAGCGTAGCCACTCAGGGCTAGGTTCACGGGTAGAAGTCCGCCGCGAACAACCTTTGGGGTGGGTGTTGTTGTTTCGACTGTGCCACTCGGGGCTAGGTTCACGGGCAAAAGTCCGCTGCGAAGCTTTGGGGTGGCGTTGTCGTTTCGACTGTGGGGGCGGGTGCGGGTTGTTTTGTGCCGGTTAGACCGGGTGTGCGCGGTTGCAGTAGTCGACTACAGCGTAGCCACTCAGGGGTCAGTTCACGGCGACAGAACCTTTGGGGTGGCGTTGTTCGACTGGTGGGCAGTCGTAAGTAATTGTGTATTCAACGTTTCTTCTGAGCCCGCTTCATTGCCCGCTCAAAATCACTTTCGTACTCTTGGTCCTGCCGCACGCGGTACTTTGTGTACTCCTCCGTGGCGAGCCGCTTGGCGACGGCGGCCGACACTTGTCCGGCGTTGGTGAGTACTTCGTATTCGTTGAAGGTTAGAAAAGCGTCGAGCTTGCGGATCCAGTCCGTCATTTTCATTGGGATTTGGCGTGCGGCCTGGTTTTCGGCGTAGTCGAGGTACATCGAGACAATGCGTTCGAGCTCCTTGACCTCGCTTTCGATGAGGTAGTTTTTGGCGATGGCGACATCTCGCTTGAGTACCTTGCCGTCAGGGCTGTTCTTCCAAGTTGTCAGCCCCATGGATGGCTTTGTTGCATCGGCTCGTGCTGCGATGATCTCAGCCGCGGTTTTGCCTGTCACTGCCCAATGGAGCTTGTTTTGGACGGTTTTGAAGAAGGTCTTTGTCGTCTCCGCGTGCTTGTCGTAGTCGACACTGCACTGCTGGTAGATGTCGGTGATCTTCAGGTAAAAGCGGCGCTCGCTGGCCCGGATCTCGCGGATCCGTTCGAGGAGTTCGTCAAAGTAATCCTTGCCGAAGCGCTTGTGTAACTTGAGGCGCTCGTCGTCGAGGACGAAGCCCTTGATGATGAACTCGCGTAGGGTCGCGGTCGCCCAAATGCGGAAACGGGTCGCTTGTGCGCTGTTGACGCGGTAGCCGACGGAGATGATCGCGTCGAGGTTGTAGTGGGTGATTTGGCGAGAAACTGAACGATTTCCTTCACTTCGAACTATCCGAAAATTTCGGATAGTTGCCTTTTCGTGCAGCTCACCGCTTTCGTAGATCTGTTTCAGATGGTGGTTCACGGTCCGAACATCCACCCCAAACAGGTCGGCCATCTGTCGCTGTGACAGCCAAAACGTCTCATCTTCGTGGTGGACTTCGACGCGTACTTTGCCTGTTGGCGACTCGTAGAGGATCAGCTCTCCGCGCTTTGCTTCGCTCATAAAATTGTTCCTGTCGACCCTACGTACTTGTGTCGGACCCGCCTAGCCCACAACTGGATAGCGGCGCTCTTCGTACAGCTGGTCGAGCATCTGCTGCATGGTCGCTTCGACGTGGGCGTACAGGACCGATAGCCTTCGCTCGGTTCCTCCGGCTGGGTCGCGTGGGCCAGGGTCGATCGGGTGGCCGACTTCGACGGTGACTTTGGAGGGCAGCGGGAGGTAGGGCAGGGCGCAGGTCGGGCCGATCAGTACTCCCCAGGGGGCGGCTAGGAGGATGGGGAGCGAGTGGATCCGGAATAGGCGGTCGAGCTTGAGGCGCTTGGCCAACCTTCGCCCCTGGCTGAGGACGAGCAGGGTTTCGTGGCTGCCGGCTCCGACCACTGGCACGATCGGGGCCCCGGTGCGGATCGCTTGCCGCAAAAACCCGGTGCGGCCGGCGAGGACGATCCTGCGGCGGTCGGCGAAGGGGCGCATGTTTTCGATGTCGCCGCCGGGGAACACGAGGAGCTTGCGGCCGTCGTCTAAAAGGTCGCGGGCAATGCCGCGGCGGGCGGGTAAGATGCCGACCGAGCGCACGACCTTAGCGACCTTGGGCATGCGAAACAGCAGGTCGTGGGCGAGGATGTAGACCGGGTCGCGGTAGCCTATCTCGCGGTAGTAGGGGATCAAAAACAGGCCGTCGACCGGGTTGAGGCCGCCGTTGTGATTGCCGACCATCACAGCCCTGCCGGCCGGGATTCGCTCCAACCCGCGGACGTCTAGGCGGTGGTATTTGGCGAGCACATCAAACCCGTCGACCGCCTTTTGCAGCGCACTTGCACTCACGGGGAACTTGGTGGTGTCACCGACGATGTCGGGCCCCGGTGGTTTTGGAGGCTGCTCGGGCTTTGGAGGCTGCTCGGACTTCGGAGGTTGCTCGGGCACTTGCCCGGGCACGACGTCGGGGCTGGGTTGCCCGGATTCTGGTCCGTGCGTACGCACGACTTCGAGCCCGCCAGAAGCTGGCCGGTCCTGGGCGACTGGGACGTCGTCCGCAGTATCGGGTGATGTCAGGCCGATGCGCGAAGCTTGGCACGCTCGCGCATGTTCGTCGACACCCGCAAGCTCGAACCCTCGCGAAATGAGCCGCGGACGAACCGAATAATCCGCCGGGTCAATGCCTCAGGCTGCTCCATAAACCCGCAGTGACCAAAGTTTGCCCACTCTTCGAGCTCGATGTGCTCGGGCAGATGCTCGTGGAAAAACTCAAATTGGCAGCGCGGCAAAATCCACTCTTCGCGGCCCCAGACAAAAAGCCCCGGCATCGCAAGCTGCTGCAGGTCGTCCGGCGTGAGGAGGTCCTCGGTCCGGATGTCGTCGATCAGACGGCGCAGTTCCGGGTGGGCAAATCGACCTTTCACACCCATGGCGAGGGCGTGGCGAAACACCCGGGGCGAGTGGGCGAACATGCGGTCGACAAAGTGCAGCGCGTCGGTGTAGCGGTCGATCCGGAAGGTATCCAAAAACCCCTGCAGCTCGCCCTCGGGCATCGGCGCACCACCGGGGGAGATCAGCACCAACCCGCGGACCTTCTCGGGGCGAGCAATCGCGTAGCGAATGGCTCCGAGCCCACCCATCGAGTTGCCAATAATAATTGCAGGTTCATCGATCAAGCGGTCGAGGGTTTCGTGCAGGCCGGTGAGCATGGCATCGCGGCCCAGGCCCCTGGCCGGTACGTCGCTAAAGCCATGGGCCGGCATGTCGGGGGCAATGACCCGGCGCGAATGCGGGATAAACCGCCGCAGCAAACCCGAGTAGCTGACCGCGTTGGCACTGAGACCGTGGAGCATCACAATCGGTGGCAACGGCCCCTGGCCGACACCGTCGAGCGCATGGATGCGGCCGACCGAAGTCATCAACCACCGGCTTTTTAAACCTTGGGCATTGAGGACACGACGGGCCAAGCGTTCGGGTGCGGTAATCAATGGAGCATCTCCTCGGACGAGACTGAAATTCAAGCAGCTCGCACCTCAGGATGTCCATAAATCGGTGTTTGTGCCGAGTGGCCCGGATCACAGTTCGATGTGCGAGGAGGTTTGCGCACCTGCAAATGGCTCGCGTGGACGATCGAGGATAAATCAGTGTTTGGCCCAATAAGCGTGCTCAGAAGGCATTTGGCGGGAAATTATCGAATGTCCGAGCGGCCGGTTTCGATATCAGTGGTAGATGTCCAAAGGGACATGTTGGAGGTGCCTGTGTAGGTGCGTACACGCAGGCATATTTTTGCCGACTTGTCGAACCTTTGCCGATCGTGGTGGGCGCCCCAAGGCGCGGGTGACTCCGAGCCGATGAAAGATGACAAATCGGCCTGGCCAAGGGGGATCTCGCGGGTGACACCACCCGGATATTTCCACCAGATCTGAGCGTGATGCTTGCAAATGCACGCACTCGGGAGACGTGCATCTTCGCCACGTCAACTGGTGGGACGTCCAGGCGTGGGCCCGGGAGCGTGCCATGTTTGAACACTACCTCAGCAATCATCAAGGCGACCCCAAACGCCGCCTGCGTCTGTTTTTGTCCGGCAATGCCGCCGCGCTCGCAACCGTCGGCATGTTGGCATTCACCTATGCCGCCGATCGCTTCGACATCGCCCGCGTCGATGCCCCAGCGACCGACTACATCATGTTCCAACTGTCGAGCGAGGTGCCGATGGCCGCACCACCACCACCGCCACCACCGCTCGGAAGCGACGAACAACAGGATGAAGAGCAAAAGCCCGAGCCCGACGAGGAAGTGCCAGTCGAGGTCATCCCAACCGCCATCCCCAAGCCAACAACCTCAAAGTCGACGCAGTTCGGCAACCCCAAAGGCAGCAAAGATGGGGTCCCCGGAGGTAAGGTCGGGGGCATCCCCGGAGGGTCGTTAACCGGCACAGAAACGATCGGCATCAAAATGCCAATCGGCCTGACACAACGCCGAGTCGAACAGGCACCACCACCCGAGCCGATCGCCGCAGTCATGGCCCGCTGCATCTACTGCCCAGACCCAAACCAGCAAAAACTATCGACGACGTCCAACGGGATGTTCGGCCGCCGCAGCGGTCGCAACAAGACACAATTTTGCCTCAATCCCGATGGCAAAGTCGCTTCCGTAAAAACCGTCGAGAAGTTTCCAGGCGATCCGGCCGTGGATGCGATCTGTCGGCAGACCGTGAAGAAATGGCGGATCAAACCCCAGCGCATCGCCGGTCGACCGGTCAAAACCTGTTCGACTGTCACGTTCGATTTCAAATTCCAGTAAACGATTCGAATGGATCGCGCGGGCTATTTTTGCCAGGCTGCGGCCCGAGAGCGGCTTGCAGTGGGTCCACCACAGCGTCGCCGCTTCGGACTCGCACCCTGGCAAAAATATCACCGCGAATCGTGGTGCGGGCGTGGTGGTTTCGACTGGTGGCGCGCGGGGGCGTAGTGGCGCGGGAGCGGCTTGCAGTGGGTCCACCACAGCGTCGCCGCTTCGGACTCGCACCCTGGCAAAAATATCGCCGCGAATCGTGGTGCGGGTGTGGTTGTTTCGACTGGTGGCGCGCGGGGCGGCTCGGAGTAGGCGGCTCGGAGTAGGCTGACGCGTCGCCGCTTCGGACTCGCAGCCTGGCAAAAATATCACCGCGAATCGTGGTGGTTTCGACTGGTGGCGCGCGGGGGCATAGGGGCACGGGAGCGGCTTGCAGTGGGTCCCGCCGCTTCGGACTCGCAGCCTGGCAAAAAGATGACAGCGAGTCGTGGTGCGGGCGTGGTGGTTTCGACTGGCGTAGTAGTCGACTAGGGGGGCAAGAAGATGACAGCGAATCGTGGTGCGGGCGTGGTTGTTTCGACTGGTGGCGCGCGGGGGCGTAGTCGGCTCGGAGTAGGGCTGACAGCGGCTCGGAGTAGGCTGTCAGCGTCGCCGTTTTGGGGGCGAGGGTCGAGGTCGATGTCCGCTCGCCAGCCGCAACACAACTTCAAGTGCACGTGGTCGACCGGCTTTCGTTTGAATATACACTTTTTCAACGGAGCACCCCACCCGCTTCCGAAAGTGTCGCCGCTTTGGGATCGATAGCCTGGGAAAAAGATGGCCGCGAATCGTGGTGCGGGCGTGGTTGTTTCGACTCGGTGGGCTCGCAGCAGATAAGCGTCGCCGCTTCAGGCTCGCACCCTGGGAAAAAGATGGCCGCGAATCGTGGTGCGGGCGTGGTGGTTTCGACTGGTGGGCGCGGGGGCTCGCAGTGGGTTGACAGCGTCGCTGCTTCGGGCTCGCACCCTGGCAAAAATATCACCGCGAATCGTGGTGCGGGCGTGGTTGTTTCGACTGGTGGCGCGCGGGGGCTCGCAGTGGGTTGACAGCGTCGCTGCTTCGGGCTCGCACCCTGGCAAAAGGTCACCGCGAATCGTGGCGTGGCGGCCCACAACTTTGGGCGCGGGCGTAGTCGTGGGAGTAGTGGCAGTTGCTGTTCACGACTTCGGGCTCGGTAGCCTGGGAAAAAGATGGCCGCGAATCGTGGTGCGGTCGTGGTTGTTTCGACTGGTGGCGCGCGGAGGCGTGGTTGTTTCGACTGGTGGTGGCGCTCAAAGGCTCAGTGAGGCGGCTTGCTCATACGGCCCTTCGCAACCATAGTGGGCGAGCCTTGTTGCTTCAGGTGCAGGGTTGAGGTCGATGTGAGCGCGCGAATCAGCCGGACATGCTTGTCTGAGGATGAGCTCCACGGGCTCGTCGAAGTGGACGACGCCCGCCGCGAGGCGATAGATGCCCACATCGACGGCTGCCCGCGCTGTCTCGATCTTCTTGCAGCGGCGGCGATCGGAGCCGCGCGTGGGTCCTCGAGTTCGGGGAGCTGTCCGGGCGAGCTCTCGACGGGGCGGACGCTTGTGCGGGGTGTCGTGTTGAGCGAGCGCTTTGAGGTGGGCGAGCTTGTTGGCGCCGGTGGCATGGGTGTGGTCTACGCAGCCCACGATCGTGTGCTCGACCGCGAGGTTGCCCTCAAGGTGCTTCGCCGCACCGACGCGGAGGTGAGGGGTCGCTTACTTGCTGAGGCGCAGATGCTCGCGCGTCTCGCCCATCCCAATGTCATCGTTGTCTTTGATGTTGTTGCGGGCGACGACGCGGTCTTCCTGGCGATGGAGCTTGTCCGCGGGGAGACGCTGCGGACGTGGGTTGAGGGACCGCCAAGGCGTTCGGTGCGGGCGATCGTCCAGGCGTACGTCGACGCCGGTCGCGGACTCGCGGCGGCGCACCGCCAGGGGATCGTCCACTGCGACTTCAAGGCCGACAATGTGCTCGTCGGTGTCGACGGTCGTGTCCGAGTGACAGACTTCGGTCTCGCGCGTTCGCCCGAGCGCGAGGGGCAGACCGGCTCGTGGCTTGTGGGCACGCCGCGTTACATGTCGCCGGAGCAGCTGAGTGGCAGGCCTGGCAGCGCGCGCAGCGATCAGTTTGCGTTCGCGGTGGCACTTTATGAGGCACTTACCGGGCGCGGACCATTTGCGGCCGTCAACGTGGCGGCGATCAAAGCGGGACCGCAGGGGCTCGGGCGCGGGTTCCCGCGTTGGCTCGACCCGGTTGTGGCCCGTGCGCTCGCGTGCGACCCAGAAGACCGCTTCGCAACGATCGACGCGCTTTGTGACGCCCTCGAGCGGGGCCTCGGCAGGCGGGCGTGGCGATGGACGCTCGCCAGTGGAGCCGCGGCTCTCGGGATCGCCCTCGGAGGGATTGCCCTGCCGGCAAAGGGCAAGTGTGGTGACCCTTCACAGCTCCTCGAAGCAGCTTGGAACGCCCAGGCGCGGCACGTTCTGGTCGCGCGCGCTGGCCCGGACGAGGAGGTGCCGATGGCCAAACTCATCCGGACTCTCGACGCGACAGCCGAGGCCTGGCTGGTGGCCTACGGTGAGGTCTGCCTCGGGGAAGAAGGTCGACAGGAGTCCTCGCGCATCTGTCTCGAGCAAAGCCTCGAAGTCCTGCGCAAACTGGTCAATGCCGCTGGGAGTGCGGACGGACCGACCCTCGCTTTCCTCGCCAAGCAGCCGCTCGAGTATCGATTGGTCGCTAGTTGCCTCGAGGTCGACGTTGTCAGGCCGCCGCCGTTTGAGCCAGCACAGCTGGCGTTGCGCATGCGCCTGGAGGAGGTCCAACGCCTCTTCCTCGCCGGGAAGTTGGGTGCAGCCATGGCGTCGGTGCGAGAGGTTCTCGCAGAGGCGGAGGCACTCGAATACCCGCCGCTGCTCGTCGAGGCGCTTCTCCGGCACGGCCAGGTCGAGCTGCGGCGTGGCGAGGTTCTCGCGGCCCAAGCCACGCTCGAGCGGGCCCTCGCACTCGCTGAGGACACACGCTACGACGCCATACTCCCAGAGATCTGGCTCGAGCTCACGATTGTCGACGCGTCGCTTGGCCTGCTCTCGGGAGCACGTCGCGGGATCGGTCACACTGAGAGAGCGTTTGCTCGGCGGGGCGAAAGCCGGGCGACCGAGGGGCGCGTGCGGTCGCTACGCAGCCACTACCTGTACTCAATCGGGCGTTACCATGAGGCGTTCGCCGCAGGTGCAGAGGCCGAGGCGATCTATGCGACGCTTCCGAGTTCAGACGTGGCAGTGGCCAGCGCCCTGTCGGCGCAGGGGCTTTCCCTCGCAGCGCTCGGTCGGTGGGAGGAGGTGATCGACCTGCAAGAGCGTGCGCTTGCGCTGCGCTTGGGCAGTCTCGGCGGCTCGCACACACGGGTCGCCGCGAGTCTCAACAACATTGGCGAGGCCTATCTGGCGCGCGGGTATCTCAGTGAGGCACGGGCTTACCTGCGACGGGCGTTGGCGATTCGCGTGGCGCTTGGCGATGACGGTGAGCTCGATCGATCACACGTATTGCTAAATCTGGGACGGCTCGGTGTGGCGAATGGGGAGCCGACGACGGCTCACCAGCATTTTCGCAAGGCGCTGGCGATCCGTGAGCGTCTGCTCGGAGCGGAGCATCTTCTTTGGGTCGAGGTGGCGCTTGAACTCGGGGCGCTCGAGGTCGCCTCAGGGATCGACCGGGAGGGTGGCGCGGCCAGGGTGCGAGTCGCATATGAGCGACGCCTTGCCGTGCTTGGGGCGGAGCACCCTCTCACAGCACTCGCTCTGGGCGAGGTTGGGATCGCAAAGCTTTGGGTCGATTCGCCGGAGCGTGCCCGAGAGGTTCTCGAGCGAGCCGCACTCGCGCTGGCAAAGGCGGAGGTCCAGCCGGAGCAGCGCGCACGCGTCGGCTTTGCTCTCGCGCGGGCAAAGCTCGATGCCGGCGAACCACCGACAGTGGCGCGGGCGGAGGCTGAGCGCGCCCTAGCGATCTATCGCAAGCTCGGTCGCGGGGGGATCCGCGAGGTGGCCACGATCGAAGCTTGGCTTGCGCAGCAAGATGGCATTAGGGACAGGTCTTCACAGGGTGTAGCTCCCACAGTTCGCTAGAATTTACTTGTATCGACAACGGCTTTCTAGCGTTTGGTTGGTTGGAATGCGTCAGTATCGTGAAAATGGCACCAGCCGAGGACTCGTTCGCACGGCCGCATCGCGCCGACATGGGGATAGATCCCAACGCAGCAAGTGCGACTGGTAGCGGGTCGACGGGTAGGGGAGCGGGCCTTCGCCGGAGAACCGCCGCTCGATGCAGGCACCGGTCTGGACGAAGGTCGGGATGACGTGTCCGGCCGCGATTCCGTAGAGCTGGGCGAGTTGGAGGCGCTTGGCGAGATGGATGCCGGCGAGCATCAGGGCGCGGGATAGGCCGCGGCGTCGGTGGTCGCGGGCGACCCAGAGCCCCGCGATCTCGGCACTCCCATGCAGCGCGGCGCACAGGTCTCGCAGCTGGTGGGGGAAGTGGTCGGCGACGATCGTCTCGAGCGGAGTTGGTGTCTGTGGAGTCGGAAGTTCGAGGCGCACAGCGCCACAAGGAGGCGCGCCGGGCTGTGTGCGGGCAACGACCATCCAGGTTGCCTGCTGGGTGCGAAGCGGCGTGCGGATCGTGAGGCCCTCAACGCAGTACTCCGCGAGTACTTCGCGGTGGGCGGCCTCCACCTGATCGGCGAGCTCAGGGTGGAGCGCCGGTCGAAAGGCGTAAAACAAGCAGTCCTCGCCGGCGAGTTCAGGTGCGCCGAGGACGGTCCCGTCAAGGATGTTCGGGTTGCTCGTCGATGCCGGTTCACCCCCTCCAATAGCGTCGTCACCCCGTGCACGGCGGGGGTCGTAGCGACCGGGTGCGAGGATCTCGTCGGGGTCAAAGGCGTGCTTGAGACGGCCAAAGAGGGCGACGGAGTCGTCGTTAGGTTGCGGTAGGGCGCCCATCGACTGGACACCGAGACGGTAGGGCAGGTAGCCAGCGTCGATCAGCGCCGCGAGGCAGGCGTCGTGGCAGGTGCGTGCGCGTGTGTCGTCGCCAGGCACGTCGCGGTCGTAGATGATGATCGGCACGAGGTAGGCCGTGCGGTCGTGTTGGGCGAGGAGCGCAAGCATCGGTTCGAAACCGTGGTCGGTCATGCTGGTCTCGCAGATCGCCGCGGCTCGCTCGATGTCGGTGGCGCGCAGTGGGACGACCGGGCACGACCACATCACACCGCAGCGGTCGCGATCGAGGTCGCGATCACCGGCAGGAGGGAGTACTTCCTTGCGGAAGTAGGCGGATGCCAGGCTTGCCTCCTGTGGTTGGCCGCCGAGCAGTGCAAAGGCCGCGTCGCCGCTACCAAAGGCCGCGAGGCTGCGCCCGTCGTTGGCGGTGTGGACGATGGTGGACGCACCACGGCGCTGCTCCTCAAAGATGAGGTCTGCTGTGTGCGGGCCGAGGACCTCGGCGATGCGCAGCCGGGCCGCTTCGGCGAGGGCCGGCGAGCCGGCGTAGACCGCTCCCATCCCGTACCAAGGCGCGACCTCTCCGCCCACGAGCGCCGCGAGCTCCTCGCGGAGGATCGCCCGTGGCGAAGCATCGCCCCACGGGATGTTGACCCGCGTCGAGAGCACACGGAAGTCGTTCCACACGGCGACAAGTGAGCGCAGTGTGCCTTCGAGGCGGAGTTGGCGAATCGCCTCCATCGCCGACCCGAGCTGGCTGGCATCGCCGACGGCGAAGCGAAAGGCCAAGAGCGCCGCGGGCCGCGGGGTGAGCCACACAGTCATTCGCGTGACGATCCCCAAGTTGCTTTGCTGGAAGAGGCTGTCGAGGCTCGGACCGACGCCCCAGCGGTAGGCCCGGGCTGCGCTCGCCCCCGAGAAACGGGCAAACCCGGTTTCGATGACCTCGCCTGTACCGAGTACCACCTCGAGGGCACAGACGTGTGCAGCCCGGTCGCCCAATGGCCCAATCCCGTCGCCACGCTCAACGGTATTGCCGATGACGCTCGAAGCCGGCGTCGAGCCGGTCGTTGAGAGGAGGTGGCGCTCGCCGCGCTCGCGGAGGAAGGTGGCGAGCTGTCCAAAGGACACCCCAGGTTCGATCGTCACATGGGCGAGCTCAGCGTCGTAGTCGAGGATCCGCGCCATCCCGCCAAGGTCGAGGAGGTAGGCTCCGTCGGTCGTCGGCACCCGTGAACCCAGGCCCCAGTTCTTGCCGCCGCTAATCGGGTAGAGGGGGACGGCTTCAGCGCGGGCGATACGGACGCAGCGTTGGACCTCCTCGCGGCTACGTGGTCGGAGGATTCCGCGGATGCGAGCCTCGGTCGCAAAAGTCGCGGTCGCGGCCGCGTCAAGTGAAGCTGGTCGGACATCGACAGCGCTCTCGCCAAGCGCGTCGCAAAAGTGCTGGGTGACGCGATCTTCATCGGCAGGGGTCTCGAGGCACTGCAAGTTGCGGTTCATGCGGTGGAGAGCCGCTCGCAGTCAGCTTGTCGCACGCAGCCGCATAGTTTTTTTGGCGCCGGCCATGATTTAAGTGCGACAAGCTTGGGCGACATGGCTCTTAGTGGAGATGCCAAAGCTCCAAGCGAACGCGGGCCCAAATAGCAAAACATTGGCGCTCGATGCCGAGTTCGCCAGCTCTGAGGTCGGCCGCGAACTCGCCCGTCGGCTCGGGGCGACGCCGGGCTCGCGCGCGCGGCTAGCCGCCTTTGGCGAAGACATTGGCGAGTTCCAACGCGGTCGCCCCGGGGCCGTGATCACCCCCAAAGACCAGGGCGAACTGCGGGCGGTGCTCGAGGTGGCCAGCGCCGAGCCGCCGCTGCCGGTTTATACGATTAGCCGCGGCCGGAATTGGGGTCTGGGCTCACGCAAAGCGGTCGACGACGACGCGGTGATCCTCGACCTCTCGCGCCTGCGTGAGATCCGAGAGCTCGACCTCTCGCGGGGTGTTGCCGTGGTTGAGAGCGGCGTCAGCCAAGGAGAGCTATCGCGGGCTCTCGCCGGGACTCCCTGGATGCTCAACATCACCGGCTCGAGTTCTGACTCGAGTGTCGTCGGCAACCTCCTCGAGCGCGGCGTCGGTTTTGTGCGGGCGCGGGCCGAGGATTTGCGGGCACTCGAAGTCATGCTTGCCGATGGATCGATCGTACGCACGGGAAGTTGGTCGGACGGACGCGACGACATGCACCGATTTCACCGGCGGGTCGGGGTTGGCCCTGGTCTCGCCGAGTTGTTTGTCCAGTCAAACCTTGGTGTCGTGACGGCCGCGGCGATCGGGCTCGTTCCACGCCCCGAAGTGCTCATGGTGTTGCATGGTCGGGTGCCGGCGTCCCGGTTCGGGGAGGCGGTCGCGGCAGTGCGTCGGTTGGTCCGCGACGGTGCGATCAATTGCGTTGCAAAGTTCCTCAACACGCAGATGCGGGCGAGCTACGGGTTCGGCCAGCCTGGTGGGGAATACGTGCTTTTCGCGGCCTATCGCGGCACAGCGACGATGGCCGCGGCCGCGGCTGCGGAGGTACGCGGCGCCCTTGCTGGAGTTGTTGAGGCGTTGAGGCTGTTTCGCGGTCCGGACGAGGCCCGCGATGAGATGGAACGCCGCTTTAGTCGCCTCTACCTGGGTGAGCCACAGGACATCAGCGTCTACGAGCTAGCGGGTGCGCGGACGCTGGAGATCGATCAGCAAGGGACAGGTGGCTGGCTCGCCTTCGTGCCATCACTGGTCGTTGAGCCAGAGGTCTTTGAGCGTGCCGCGGGGCTGTGTATGGAGATCGGTGCCAGGCATGGTGTGCCCCTTGGGATCACCTTCAACATCCTCGATGACAGCGCGGCGGAAAGCCTGGTCGCGATCCGCTTCGATCGGAGATCCGCGGTCGAGACACAGCGTGCACACGCGGCCCTCGATGCGCTTCACTCGGCGTTTCGTGAAGGGGGCATGGGTTGTCACCGCACCGACATTGCCCATCAAAGTGCAGCAGCGCTTTATGACTCGGCGCGCACGCAGCTTCTCGAGCGGCTCAAACGGGAACTCGACCCTTTGGGGATTCTCGCACCTGGGAGGTATGGCGTCGGGTCGACAGGCAGCTAGGTGGGCGGCGGTTCTTCGCCGAGGCGCCTGCGCAGACTGACATCGAGTTGGCTCTCGATGAGGCGCAAGACGCTTTCGAGGTCGCGCCCGCGAAGCTCGACCTTGCGGGTGAGGGCGGCATGGGTCTCGGCCTTGAGTTGATCGCGGGCGCGGGCGATCCAGCGGGCGATCGTCGCCCGATGAACCCTGTAGATCGCACCGATCTCGGTGATATTGAGGCCCTTGAGGACGTTGTACCGCAAGACGTTGCGCTCCTTTGGCGTCAGCGAGTCGAGGGCCTCGCTAAACGCTTCTTTAAACTCGCGCCGATAAAGTGCCTTGAGGTATGCGAGTTCCTGGTCCTCGTCGTGGGCTGGGAGCTGCTCGAGCGTGTGTTCGTCGAGGGCCTCGCGGTGGCTTCGCTGCCGCATCCGCCAAAGCTCGCGGACAGCACTGATGCACAGCCACGAGCCGAGGCTACCGGTGCCGGCATAGTGGCTGCGTGCCGGGGTCGAGCGGCGGTCGTTGAGGAGCCGCTCCCGCAGTATCTGTTGGATCTCAGCGATCTCGTCGTCGGTCGCACGGCTGCGCTTGAGTGCGCGGGCCACTCGGGTAAAGAACTCGCTTTCAAAAGATGTGCTCGCCCCCGGAGCGCCAGACAGGTAGGCGCACAGGAGGTAGAGGTCGTCGGCGTGGAGCATGCGTATCGCTGCGCTGGTCCCGGGCGCGAAGCGACGGCCGATGAGTGCCAAGAACTGCTCGATTTCGACGGCGACTTCGGGCCACGACGCCCGCCCGCGCAGCCAAAGCTCCTGCAGGGCCTGCTCGAGGTCGGGGCCTTGGTCGAGCACGGTTGCCTGGGCCATGTCGATGTTTGCCAGGAACACAGTGGTGAGTGGCGCTCCGTTGCTCACACGCAGATCATTACGACAAAACTGGTTGTTGGCTTCGTCGAGCGATGCGCAGGAGCTGCGCGCCAACGCGAAGGACCGGACAGGGTCGTGAAATGTGTTGTTCGGGCTTCGACAGAGGCAAAAACCTCGCAAAAAGGACGAGCTAGCACGGTCTGGACGGTCCCCAAATGCTTCGAGAAATGAGTTCTCGGAGGAGCGTGCGTACCGCCCGCGAGCCGGCGAAAACTTTCGCGTCCTGTTTCGCTCACGCGTGCAAGCGCCTGTGAAGTTGCGGAACTTCGAGACTTTGTCGCAGGGGCACTTTCGGAGCGCGGAAACGAGTGTCGCCCCGCAACCCAGCGGGGCAACCGTTCGATCCGGGACAGCGCAAACGCCTCGCTGAGAATGGGGCCCGGTTGGCGAAATAATTTGTACCTGCATGCATGTCGCTGCGAGTCTGGGTCAAGAGGCTGTCCACGGTGGCCCTCGCACGGTGTACAGCCCGACGTGCGTCATGCCGATGACGGACGAGATATTAGTGCATAGTCAAATAAAACAAATTTACAGAGCGTTGTTCTAGGGTTCTCCTGCCACGTCGTGGTCAACCACGACTGTGGGCGCGCGAGGTATGACGTCAGTGTGGGCGCCGGCAGACGAATACGTGCGGTGTGTATGGATGGTCTTGTTCCACCCCGTCGAGCGGGCGTTCGCCTAGGCTGACCTGAAATCCGGCCTCCTCGAGGATCCGAATCCATGTCGCCTGGGAGAAGAGTCCCTCGACATGGGACTCATGAACCGCTCGGATACCCTGTTGGTCGCGGAGTAAAAATGCGTAGTCGACCCTGTAGGTCGAGTCGCTCGGATCCGGGTCGGTGACCCACGCGATGTATCGCATGCTGCGCCCATCTGTGTGGTCACAGGCATCATCTTCGTGGAATTCGCGGAAGGTTTCGCGGACAATATCCGGGGCAAACAAAGCTGCGCCACCGGGGCGAGTGTGGACAAATGCGGTGTCCGCTGCCCGACGTAGATCTTCGGGTGTACACATATAGACGATGGCATCGTGCACAAACACGGCATCGAATTGCCGACCGAGACGCAGCTGTCGCATATCGCCGGCGACGTGCTCACATTCGGGGTTTTGTGCCCGGCTGAGTTCGAGCATCGACGTGCTCAAGTCGGTGAGTGTACAGGTCCGTTTTTGGCGAAAGTAATAGCCGTTGTTACCCGCGCCAGCACCGAGCTCAAGCAGCGTGTCAAACGGGCCCTCAACAGCGGCCGCGAGCAGGGCATCGTAGATGGGAACTTCATCGGCGTGGTTTTCCCGCGCATCCAACAGGGGGTACCAATCAACGAGTTCGTGATACAGGGCAGTTTGCATGGGGCCTTTTTCGTGGGGTCGCTTCGCGAAGATCCTTGGCAAATATCCAAGTGGCGTCAAGGTCCGTAGCCGCTTGCGCCGGCCGACATGAAGGCGTTCACACGGAGGTGGTACACGAAGTTCGGCATCGCTGTTTGCTCGGTCCGTCGGCGAGCTTGTCGATGGTCGACTTTCGAGCTCTGCCAATCGCCTCGGCTCCCGGATGCATGACCTGCTTCGGTGGGGTTGTGCTCGAGAAAACCCGCAGGCGCGAACAAAGTCTGGTATCCCAGTTTCTGGATGCACGGGACTTCGACGGGTCGAATCAAACTGACGCGGGGCGACATCACCAAGTTGCGCGTCGATGCCATTGTCAACGCTGCCAAGCGCTCGCTGCTCGGGGGTGGTGGCGTCGATGGGGCGATCCATCGCGCGGCTGGGCCGATGTTGGTCGAGGAGTGTCGCGGCCTGGGCGGCTGCGATACCGGCGATGCCAAGGTCACGGGGGCCTATGACCTGCCGTGTCGCCACGTGATCCACACGGTTGGTCCGGTGTGGCGCGGGGGGGGCCGGGGGGAGCCGTTGTTGCTGGCGTCGTGTTACCGCCGCTGTCTCGAACTCGCCGACGCACGCGACCTGCAAACCATTGCCTTTCCAGCGATCTCCTGTGGTGTCTACGCCTACCCGATTCCGGCCGCCTGTGCGATTGCTGTATCTGCAATCGAATCGTACTTCGACGACCATCCCAACTCGCCGATCCGCGAGGTGATTTTGGTGTGTTTTGAGGCCGAGGTGTCGGCTGCGTTGGAGCGCACGCTGGCGCTCCACGGCCGTCCGCCGGGTGTGCGCGAGCGGCTTGCCGGGGGCATGCTCGGGCTTTTGTGTGGCGATGCGGTCGGGGTCCCGGCCGAGTTCAAACCGCGGGCGCATTTTGTCGAGCATCCGGTGAGCGAAATGACCGGGTTTGGCACCCACAACCAACCTCCGGGGACCTGGTCGGACGACAGCTCGATGGCCCTGGCCACGCTCGCCAGCCTGTGCGACGGCTATGACCCCGAGGACATCATGGTGAAGTTTGGCAACTGGTACGAGCACCGCCACTTCACCCCCCACGGCAAGGTTTTCGACATTGGTATCTCGACCCGTGAGGCGATCAATCGCCATCTCAATGGCAAGCCGCGCGAGGAGTGGGGCGGCAACGGGGAGCGCAGCAACGGCAATGGTTCGCTGATGCGGATCTACCCACTCAGTGCCTATCTCCACCGGCGGGAGGCCCATGAGATCATCGCCAAAAGTGGTGAAGTCAGTGCCCTGACCCACGCCCATGTGCGCTCGCAGCTTTGCTGTGCCTACTTTTCGTTGCTGATTCAACAATTGCTCACGGGCAGTGACCTGGCCGCGGCCATGGCTGCGGCTGCCACTGAGCTCGGGCCGCAGATTCCCGCGTCGGAACAACCGGTGTTTGCCCGCATCCTTTCGGGTGAGGTGCTCAAGGCCGAGGAGTCGGACATCCAAAGTAGTGGCTATGTCATCCACTGCCTCGAAGCCAGCCTGTGGTGTTGTGCGACCACCACAAACTACCGGGCCGCCGTGCTCAAGGCCGTCAATCTAGGCGACGATACCGACACAACTGCGGCCGTGGCCGGGGCGATTGCGGGGGTCATCTACGGGCGTCGTGCGATCCCTTCGGCGTGGGTCCAACAACTCGCCCGGCGCGACACGGTGTTGGCGATGACCCGTGAGCTCGTCGAGATTTCGTTGCAGTAGCACCGATTTGAACATCACAACCTGCCAGCCCCTGCTAGGATGATTGGCGTGCAGGCGTTTGAGTTTCGCAGCCGTCCCCCGCGCGCCGAGTTGGCCGGTTGCGTCGACAAGCTGTGGTACGCCAAGGGGCATAGCCCCTACACCGACATCATTTTCCCAACCGCCCAGATGTCGTTGCTGGTCAACCTAGGCGACCCGCAAACAATTGTGTGTGCATCAAATCTGGCCGTGCAGCCCCGTGACGCCTGGGTGATCGGCCAGCAGCGCGGGGTGCTGCGCAACACGCCGACGGGGCTGACCCATGTCGTGGGGGCGACGTTTCATATCCACGGTGCGGGAGCGTTGTTGGCCCCAGCCTGTGCCGAACTGACGGATCGCGTGGTCGAGTTGGGCGAGCTTTGGGGGCCGCTTGCGAGGCAGTTGCGCGAGCGCTTGGGTGAGCTGTCGTGCCCTTCGCAGATGCTCGATGTACTCGAGCAAACATTGCTGATACAACAACGACAGCCCCCGCGCCTTCGTCAGGTCGGGTGGGCGGCCCGGGCCCTGACCGGCGACGATCCGCTTTCGGTGGCCGAGGTGTGTCGCGAGATGGGGCGCTCCAACAAATCGCTGGTGGCTGCGTTTCGCCAGTTTGTCGGGATCTCGCCCAAGGCCGTTGCCCGGCAAGCGCGGTTGTTGCGGGTGTTGCGAGCACTCGACGGTCCCAGGCCGTTGGCCGAGGTTGCACTCGGCAATGGGTTTTGCGACCAGGCCCACCTCAATCGCGAGTTTCGCCGCGTGTGTGGGATGACCCCCGGGGAGTTTATGCGGCGGCGGCAAACAAGCTACGGGGGCCGCGAGACCGGGCAGACGCCACAATTTTTGTCGGGGTAAGATTTGTCCAAGACCGCAGCTGGCGGCTGGTACACCATCGTCGCCATGGACAGGGCACATACCGTCATCAATGTTGAGAGCACCATCGAACGGCCGGCGCGCGAGGTTTGGCACGGGCTCACCAGCCCCGAGGTGATGCCCAAGTGGATGGGTGTCGAGAGCATTCGCTACGAGGATGCAAGCGGGCCAAGCGTGGGGGCGACCTTGTTGTTTACGACGCGCGGCAAGCAGCGACCCTCGCGGGTGAGCGAGGTGCAACCCGAGCGTGTGGTGGCGTTTGAATCGGTCCAAGGCGGGGTCACAGCGGTCTACACCTATGCGCTTGAACAGCTCGGGGACAACCGCACCAAGGTGACCCTGCGGGCGACCTGCGAGACCCGTGGCCTGGGCTGGCGGCTGCTGCGTCCATTGATTGGTTATGCAATTAAATCAACAGACGGCGGGCAATTGCAAAAGCTCAAGCAGGTGTTGGAGGCAGACGACACCTAGCAATGGCGAAGCGTCAACAGGTGTTGGGAGCGGACGAAAACGAGGAATTTCGATGACCGGTACGCCACGTCGCCGCCGGCGAGGCACGCTAGGTGGTCAATCAAATCCGCCGACGTGCAGTTGCAAAAGCTTAGGAGATTGGAAGCTGTCGAGCGCTAGGGTGCCTCCGGTGTTGCGGTGCGCGGGGGCCACGCACTGACTTGGCGGTGCAGCACTCGGCAGTGCAACACCTGCTCGGGCTAGTGCCACTGCTTGTCGTCGGCTGGGCATTGGCGATTCGCCGACGGCGGGCAGTGGCGACAGCTCCGGCATACGTTCGATCCGCCACGCACTAAGATTGTACATGCACTCGGTTTTGCGCCGCGTCGCGGGCTGGGTGGACAACGTGCAGCACCACCGCGGTGATGTTGTCGGTTCCACCGAGGTCGTAGGCCAACTCGACCATGGTTTTGCAGGCGTCGCCCGGTGCCCGGGTTTGCAACAAAAACGCGATGGTGTCGTCGCTGACGCGGTCGGACAGTCCGTCGGTGCACAGCACGTAAAGGTCGCCCGGGCGCAGTTTTTCGCGGCGTAGTTCGGGCTGGGCCTGGTCCATGCCGATCGCCCGGGTGACCACGTGGCGAAACCCGGCCGCCGATTCGATATTGGCACCGGCGGCCTCGAGCTCGGCGAGTAGCGAGTGGTCGGTGGTCAGCGCCTCGAGCCGACCGTCACGCATCCGGTAGATCCGGCTGTCGCCGAGGTGGCCGAGCACCACGGCGTCGTCACAAATAGCGAGGGCCGCAACCGTCGAACCCATCTGTGCCAGCCGCCCAACGCGTTTTGTAATGACGGCGGCGTTGGCCCGCAGGATCGCCTGTTGTAGATGCATGGAGTGTGCCGGGCCGTTGAGCCGACCGATGTATGAGCGGATGGTGTCGGCGGTCAGCTGACTGGCGACTTCTCCCCCCTCGTACCCGCCCATGCCGTCGGCCACGAGGTAGAGTCCGAGGCCGTCGTCGCGCAGGTGGGCGTCTTCGTTGTTGGAGCGGCGGCCGACGTGGGTATGGGCATAGCTGTAGATACGCATGCCCCCTTGCATTGGAAAAACCGTGCCCCATTGGCGGCACAGACCGCGGCTCGACGTTTGTCGAGTTATCTCGGTGAGCTAGCAATACGCTCGAGCCGCATCCCACGGTTGGGGGGTGGTGACTCGAGGCCCGATTCGGTCCGAGGCAGACCAGCGGGTGGGGTGTCGAGTCACCAGGGGCGAGCCCGGACGTGGGAATGCATCGGCCCGCGCCCGCAGGTTGCCGCAGCTTCGGTGGTCCTGAGCGGGTATACGTCCCACTTCGACCTGCTTACGGAAGATTCGCGGGGTTCGCTCGGACGAGACGAGACAATGTGGCTGGATTGAGCGAGCAATGGCACCCGCCGCGGCGACCTAACCTAGCCGGGGGTGAGAGTAAACGGGAAGTTCAGGGTCATATTTTCCCCGCCGGCCGGTTTGTCGAACACCCAGTCCTTGGTCTTTTCGGTGATGCAGGTGTTGAGCCCCTCGTCGTTGAGCGAGCCCCTGCCGTGGCGACCTAGCCGGGGGTGAGATTAAACGGGAAGTTCAGGGTCATATTTTCCCCGCCGGCTGGTTTGTCGAACACCCAGTCCTTGGTCTTTTCGGTGATGCAGGCGTTGAGCCCCTCGTCGTTGAGTGAGCTGCCCTCGGCGGCCTTGAACTCGGCGACGGTGCCGTCGGCGGCGATGGTGAACACCCCGTCGAGGGTGCCCTGGAGTTCAGCATTGGCGGCCACCGCATCGCCGTAGCAACTGGCGACATCTTCCATGTGATTGTTGACGGTCTCTTCGAACGACGAGGTTGTCAGCGGGGTCGCGTCGTCGCCGGCAGCGTCGCTTTCGTCGGCACCCTCGGCCGCGTCGTCGGCATCCTCGGCGTCGTCACCGTCGTTGGTGCCGTCGTCGTCGTCCTCGGCTTGTTCATCGGGAACGTTGGTCTCCCCCGACTTTTTGCAACCCGGGGTGGCGACCAACAGGCCGGACAACAGGGCGAGCAGACCTACATGGACCAGGGACGTCGTGCGCATGGCCCTAGGGGTATCACGCCTCGGGGTCCATGCGCGTACATCTTTTCGCGCAGGCCGACCTGTCTATTTCGACATGTCGGCTTGCGCGCTCAGGCGACCAAGATCCGCTCGGTCGCGGCCGCGCTCATGCCAACTTCGCGGGCGCGCAGCTCATCGTCGCCACCGACCGCCGCGACATACAGCGTTTCCCCGAGCACCTCGATTTCACGGATCGAAAATCCGCGGGGTTTGCCGGCACGGCGGAAGTCGGCGTCGGCCCGTCCACGACCGATGATCGGTGTGACCGCGGCAATTTCGTGGAGGTCGAAATGGGTGCTCGAACCAACCACCAACATGCCAAAGTCGTCGGTGACGTAGGCGACGTCGAGGTCGCCGCGGGTAACAGCGCAGTCGAGTGCGCGGGTGAGGGCACTGTAGGTATCGGCGGGGCGATCTACCCGGCGCTCAACGAATGTGGGATTTAGGTGGGTCATCGGGCTCTCCGAACGAGGTGTGTGTATAGGTCCTACCTGGGCTTTTCCCCAAATAACCTGCGCGTTTACCTACCGAGCACGAAAAAAAGCTCACATGGTTTGATTTCGGACACATTGCCGCCCAAGTTGGGTACACTCCGCGCCATGATCGTTGAGGCCGCGGAAGGAGACCAAATCCGCCAATACCTGTTGCGCTTCGCCGGGTGGGACCAAGTCCCGCCGGAGATCATGAACGAGCTGTGCCAGGCAGCCGAGGTTGTCGAAGTCAAGCGAAAGCGCTCTGTCTTCCGCCGAGGTGAGCCAGGTCCCGGTCTGTTCATGGTCCGCAGCGGGGAGTTCAAGCTCAGCTTGATCTCGTCGGAAGGTCGCGAGCAAATCCTCTACCTAGCTGAGCCGGGCAAACTGATCGGTGAGGGGTTTTTGCCCCCCGACACCCAGTGCGCCGCATCGGCGTTTGCGATGGTCGACTCCCAAGCGTGGCGGTTTGATAGCAAACTCGTCATCAAACTGATCGGGCGGTCGGAGGCTCTCGCGTTTGCGCTGATGCGCCAAATGGCCTTCCGTGCAAACCGCTTGATCGACCTCATCCTCGACCTTTCGCTGCGTTCGGTCGAGCGCCGTCTGGCCTCGTTTTTGTTGACCCTGGCACTGCGTGCCGGCGCGGTCCAGGGGACCCCGTGTGTCATCCCGCGTCAGCTCGACATGAACACGGTGGCCGCTCGCCTAGGTACCGTCCGTGAGGAGATCTCACGCGCGCTCAACCGCATGCAGCGCGAGGGCATCTTGAGCTTGAGCCGCCAAGAAATCGTCGTCTTGGACCTCAATGCGCTCGAGCGCGTGACCTACGAGTAGCCAGGCTCGCCAACTAAAGGACATACCGGTTTCCCACGCGGGGAGCCGGTTTTGTCGTACCCGCTGATCGATCCCAGGGCGACTCGTCAAGCCGCCGCACACAGGGCATGCTCCGGGGAGTTTATGACCAACCGTCTACACGCTGGGCGTCCAACCGACTCGTGCCGGGGCGCGGCACCAAAACCCACACACACGACGCGCGGATGGCCCGCGTTGCTCACGCTCGCGGCATTGGCCTGCGACCCCGCTCCAGCTGCCGACAACTCGGCGGCGAGTAAGCCGGTGAGCGAGGCAAAGGCCGAGCCTGCACAACAACCGAAGTGTCGCGACTACAGCGAACTCGACCCTTCGACCCTGCCTGACCTACCAGACACCCCGTACACCGCGACGTTTTTGCAGGTGTGGGAGACCGTGTTGACCAAGCACTTCGACCCGACCTTGGGTTGTGTCGATTGGCCTGCGGTACGCGCTGAGTACGGCGAGAAGTTGCGGACAGCCGAGGGGCCGGAGGCGGCCTACAGGTTGATGAACGAGATGCTCGGCCGCCTCGGACAAAGCCATTTTTGGGTCTCGAGCCGCGACGCCCAGGGCCCGGCACCCAAGGGTCCGGCCCGTATACCGATTGAGTTGCGCTGGATCGAGGACACCGTGACGGTGGTCGACAACGACGTCGATGGTCATACAACAAAGATCCCGACCGGGGCCGAGGTCATTGCGATCGGCGACACCCAAGTGGCCAAGACCATCGCCGCGGCCAAAAAACAGGCCGAGGGGCCGACGACGTTTGTACATGCACTCGATCGCAACCTCGAATACAGCTTGCGGTGCAAGCCCGGTGACCCGGTCGATGTGGTCTACACGCCGCTCGGGGCCGACAAGCCGACCACCGCCAAGGTGGTTTGCCAGATGCCCAAGGTCGAGCTGCTGTCGGTCGGGAATCTCACCGACATCCCCACGCGTATCTCCTCGCGGATGCTCGAGGGCCCCGACAAACTCGGCTACATCGCCTTTAATTTTTGGATGTTGCCGATGGTCGCCGATGTTGAAAAACGCCTCGGCGAGTTGCGAGCCGCGGGCATGCGCGGATTGGTGGTCGACCTTCGCGGCAATCCGGGGGGCGTGGGCGCGATGAGTGTGCCGATTGCTCGGATGCTGCTGCCCGGCGGCGGCAGCCTTGGGACCCTCAAGTTTCGCGACTTCGAGCAGACCTTCAACGTCGCCAAAAACCCCCAGGCATTTGCCGGTCCGATTGTGATTTTGGTCGACGAGGGGACCGCGAGTACCTCCGAGATTTTTGCCGCGGGCATGCGCGACCTAGGCCGTGTAAAGATTGCCGGCGGCGGCCCTTCGGCCGGGGCGGCCCTGCCATCGCTGATCCAACAACTCGACGGCGGAGCCATGCTGCAATACGTGGTTGGCGACTACCACAGCTCCAAGGGGGCGGTTGCCGAGGGCGACGGGGTCGCGCCCGACATCGCTGTTGTGGAAACCCGCAAGACATTTGCCGAGGGTAAGGATCAGGTCCTCGAAGCCGGGGTCAAACACCTTCGAGAACAACTCAAAACCACAGCCACACCGGGATAGGTAAAAGATGTACAAGCACAAAAATTGGATGCTCGCAGTCCCGTGCTGCCTGTTGCTCACCGTCGGTTGCCAAGCGACCGAGCAGGCGGCCCAAACCCAGGGCGCAGCTGCAGCAGATAAAAAGTTAGCCGAGGACAAGGGCGAAACCCCGGAAAAACCCGACGACGGCCTACCCGAGGCATCGACGTTACTCGCCGAAACGGCCAAGGCCCTAGGCGGCGACAAACTGGCCGAGGTCAAGGGCGTGTATTCGGAGGCGACGATCGACATGAAGTCGATGGGCCTCAAGGGCACGGCCAAAACCTGGTGGCAGGGCGACAAGTTCTACGGCGACTCCGACATCCAAGGGGTTGGCCGCACCCGTATTGGCGGCACCCTCGGCGGACAGATTTGGAGCGAAGACCCGATCAACGGGCTGCGCACACTCGCCGGCCGCGAGTCCGAGCAGGCGGCCTGGAGCTCGTCGGTGTGCATGCCGTGTACCTGGCAAAAACACTTCAAGTCGGCCAAGACCACCAAGGTCGCCGACAACCGGGCCGAGATCACCCTCAACGCCAACTCGGGCGACGAAATGGTGCTGGTTTTGGACCTCACCACCAAGCTGCCGGTGAGCCAAAAGTTCAAGCAGGCGAGCCCGCTGGGTGATACCCCCATTGAGATCAAGTTTGAGGACTACCGCGAGGTCGAAGGCATCAAGCTCGCCTACAAACAGGTTGTACACGCATCGATCATGAGCATCACCTCGGAGGTCACCAAGGTCGAAGTCAACCCCGAGATCGACCCCAAGGTGTTTGAAATGCCCGCCCCCAAGGGCGGTGTGATCGACCCGAACAGTCCCGAGCCCAAGCCCGAGCCAACCCCCGAGCAGGCGACGGGTGAAAAGCCGGCAGGTGAACAGGTTGCCGACAAGGGCGAAGCATCCAAGGCCAAGCCGGCCAAGTAGGTCGGACTGCTCACGACACAAATATCCACGGCCAATCCGGCCAAATAATAGGTCGGACCCTGCTCAACGGTTTGACTACGAAGTCGGTAGCGGCGTGGACAAGCCCAACACCATGAGTTGCCCAGTAGGTCGAACCGGCTTACGACCCTTGTGTGTCGCTCACAGCGGTCTGCGGCTCGCCGTAGATGATCAGCGGTAGCAGGCTTTCGCCGTCGATGCCCGGGGCTGCCCGGATGCCGAGGAGGTCGGCAACCGTGGGCGCAACGTCGACTAGGTCGACCGGGCTCGTCACCGTGTGGTGGCCGAGGCCGGCACCGCCGACCAGCAGCGGGATATGGGTGTCGTAGCCGTAGGGGCTGCCGTGGGTTGTGCCCGTAAATAGGGTTGGTGCCAGGGTCCCGGGCTCGATGCGAAACACGATGTCGGGGCTGCGACCGTCGTGAAAACCCCGGCGGTAAAGTGTGAGCCAGGGGCGGGCTTCGGCAACGGGTCGGTGGCCGCGAAGCTCCTGTGCAGTCAGTGCATCTGCAACATAATCGAGCTGGCGCAGGGCCGAGGCCACCGCATCTTCGACGGCATCGGGGTGCAGGCCCGCGGCTTCGGTGTGGCGGTGATCAAACCACAGACCATGGGTGCCAATATGGCGAAGCACCGCGCGGGAGACCCCTAGCTGGTCGACAACGTCATTAAACACGCGACGCACGTCGCGTTCAAAGTCCTCGGTCAACACCCGGCGAGCCTCGGTTTCGCCGCCCTCGCGCAGGTGCTCGGGAAACGCCTGCACACCGTGGTCCGAGGTCAGCAAAATGGCAAAGGTCTGGTCCCCGCGGGTGCTAACAAGGTGCTGATACAACTGTATCAGCTCGCGATCGAGGCGGAGGTAGTGGTCGAGAATTTCGTGGCTATCGGGGCCAAACGCATGACCGATTTTGTCGCCGGCCGAGGCCCCGATGAGCAGCAGGTCGGGGTGTTGGTCGAGCCCGAGGCCGGCCGCGGTGATCGTGCGTTTGGCCAGCTCAAAGCTCAAGGAGTCGCTAAACGGGGTGACCGGTAGGCGCTTGTGGTAGGCGGCGAGGTCGCTGGGGTTGCCGGTGTCAAACGTGTAGGGGAACACACTCGAAAACCCAAACACCTCCTGGGCGACGGCGTCGGGGCCCATCTTTGTATAGACATCTTTGTTGGCAAACCGCTTCCACCCGGTGGTGAAATACTGATCGATTTGACCTGACTGATTGAACACGTCGACCCAGGCGTGGAGCTTGGGCGTGTAAAAGCTCGAGGTGACGTAGGCGGCCCGGTGCTTGTCGTACCACCATACGCCGTCGGGGCGCAGACCGCCGAGCATCACCGCCGCCCGGTCCTTGGCGGCGACGGCATACACCATACTTTGTGGACTTTGCCGCTTGAGCCAATCACCGACGCTCGGCCGCAGGAGTTGGTGCGAGGAGTAGGCGCGGGCCTTGACCGCCGGCGGACCCCCGACAACCGTGGCCTGCGGGTCGTCACCGGCGTGCTGTTCGGTATTTTGCTCGACGTCGTACCAGTGGTTGAGGACCACGCCGTGGGTCGCGGCGTAGGTCCCGGTGACGATGCTCGCATGCCCTGGGGCCGTCTTGGTCGGCGCCTGCGCAACCGAGGCCTGGGCGAAGTTGACGCCCTGCTGCTCGAGCCACAAAAAGCCGCCGGGCTCGTTGGCAAAAAGCTCGGCAAACCGATCGAGGTAGTCGGCCCGCATCTGGTCGACGACAACCACGACAACGAGCTGGGGGCGCGGGCCGGCGAGTTTTTGCACCGCCGGGAGTTTTTCCGCAGGTTGGGTAGGCGCGGTCGAACCGGCGCATCCCGATAGCCCGGCGACACTGGCGATGGCCGACGCGATGGCCAGCTTGCGCACAAACGCTTGCAGCGACGAAGCCACGCCAGTCGGGAGCACGCAGACCATGACGCCATGGAATCACGAGCCAGGGTCGATGTGGAGTACGTTTTTTTGAGGTTCGTCGGCGAGCGGTTGCAAATGCACGCTTTTCAAGGCCCACATTCCCCACAAAGATCTGCGAGGAAACTTGGCTTGGGGTCGCGCACGTCGACGCGAAAGCCCGCCAGCAACCGCAGATAGGCTTACCGCCGAGGGTCTGAGGTTTGGGCGCTGGCGCCACAAGTGAGCTGCGGCAAGCCGACTCACAGGTGAGGTATCCGAGATCGGGCCGATTGACTTTGCGCAAACACGCCCGGCAAACTACAAAAGTCGCCACATTGGCCGAACACACGAGCGCACCATGAAGTTGCACACGATTTTGTCCCTCAGTTTTCTGACCCTCGCCGCCTGCTCCCAAGGCCAGAAGGACGTCGTGGCCAAGACTGAAGTCAAGGCCGAAGCAAAGGCCGAGCCCGCCAAACAGGGCGAGCCTGCCACCAAAGCCGACGCCAAGACCGAAGCCGAAGAAGGCGATGACGGCTGTGTCTACGGCGACGAGAAGAAGCCAGGCGAAGGCGAGGAAGGTCATAGCTGTGGTCAAGAGCAAAGCCCCGCAGCCGAGGGACACTTCGGCACCCCATTCACCCTCGCCTCGGCCACCCCGCTGAGCAAGTCGCTGACCGCCAAACCCGACGAGGTCATTCAGGTCAGCGGCAAGATCGACAAGGTCTGCCAAAAGAAGGGTTGTTGGATGGTGGTCAAAGACGGCGAGGCCGAAGCCCGGATCCTGATGAAGGACCACGCCTTCAACGTGCCGATGGACAGCGCCGGCAAGTTGGCGGTGATCGAGGGGACCCTCGCCTCGCGGACGTTCAATGAAAAGCAGGTCAAGCACCTCGAAAAAGATGGTGGTGGCGACCCGGCTGCCGTTTCGGGCGAGCGTACCGAGTATGTGTTGACCGCCTCGGCTGTCGATATCAAGGCCGCCCAGAGCTAGCCGCTGCTGTCTGCAACAAAAAAAGCTGCCGTTGGGCAGCTTTTTTTGTATCTGCAAATAAAACAGCTATTCGCGGACGATCACGGTCGAGCCCGGGCTTTCATCGGTCGAGATCACACCGTGCCAATCGTCGGGCAAAAACGGTGTCGTCCAAAAGAACAGCCAGCGGGCATCGCTCGGGCCCAGGTTGACGCATCCATGGCTGCGCACCCGGCCAAAGCTACGGTGCCAAAAAGCCCCGTGGAGGGCGTAGTTGCCATGGAAAAACATGGTCCAGGGGACATCTTGAATCGAGTAGTTGCCGTCCGACGCGGTCCCGCCATCCATGGTTGTCGAGATGTGCTTGCTCTTGATCCGCCAGCGACCCTTGGGCGTTTCAAACGGCTCTTCTTCGGTGCCCTTGCGCCCGGTCGAAACCAGCGTGACATAGACCGGGCGGGTGCCTTCGTAGGCCACCAGCAGCTGTTTGGACAGGCTGACATCGACCCAGCGCTCCCACGGATCTAGGCCCTTTGGCAGGGGCTGAAGGTCGGGCATCACCAGGTGGTCTTTGCGGACCAACAGGCCCTCGTCCGTCATCATGTAGGTCCGGCCGTTGACTTCGGTCTCCTCGGTGACATTGACAAACGCCCGCCGCTCGAGCTTGCCGACCGCCTTGAGCTTGCCATCGGGTGTCAGCTCGATCAGTTTGGTCGACTTCTTGTCGACAAAGCCCACCGGAAAGCGAATTTCTTCGGTCAGCTCGACCCCCTGAAAGTCCTTGGCCTTGTACTTGTAGACATCGCGGTGGTCGACATAGGCCCCGCGGGCGGTCCGGTAGTAGGAGTGGCCGTCCTCGCGGACCTTTTCGCCTAGGCTCAAAAAGAAGCCTTTTTCGAGCCATGGGGTGCCCGGACTCTGGGGCAGGGAAATGGGCTCCTCGGGCTCGGCCGCAGCCCCGCCGGTATCTGGCTCGCCGCCGCCGGTGTCGGTCTCCCCACCTGTTGTATCAGCAACCAATGGCGTACCCGTGCGTTCGGCCTCGCGTTCGGCCCGTTGCGATTGCATTTCGGCGAGTTCGCGGGTGGTGGGGATTCGCCACCACATCGGGCTGTTCCACTTGCGCACGTAGCCGTAGGTGTACGGGTGCGCCTGGTCGAGTGCCGGTTTGGGCGGCGGGTACTTCATGTAGGGTTCGCGCTCGGCGTCGACGATCAGGCCCTTGTTGACACAGGCGAAGCCTCCGGTCTCAAGCGCATAAAATCCCTTGCGGCAGCCCTCGCCCTGGTCGTCGTGGCGTTCGCTCACCTTTACCCGCGTACCGATCCGCAGGTACCCGAGTTTGGCCGACTCTAGGTTGGGCTCGGAGTAGACGGTGACAACCTCGTAGCCGGCAAGGCCGTTGACGGTGAGCTCCTCGGCGGTTGGCGGGGTGACCTTCGGGACCATCAGGCCATAGCCAGGCGGGGGCTCGGCCACGACATCGCCCCCGGTATCGGTATCGGTGTCGGTATCGGTATCTGTGTCGCTACCGGTTGCGTCCTCGGTCGTCCCGGAAATGGCCTCCTGCCAATCGAGCGTTTCACTCGCCTGGGCGACCTGGGGTGCCTCGGGGCCGCCTGTCGGGTCTTCGGCAGGTGCCGCGGGCTCGGCCGGTTGGGGCGTGGGCTGTGGGGTGCTGGCTCCGCAGCCAACAAGCAGCGCCGTCAACAGCCACGATTTGCTAGGGGCACGCATATTCAGTGCATAGCGCACGCCTGACGACTCGAGAAGATTCCCGCAAATCGACGCTGCGTGAATGCCGCAAATCGCTGATTCCACGTATTTATGGTCATCTTGTTGCGTTCGAGCACGCCACAGACACGCGCACCGCGCCGGATGGGGCTGACGGTGCGCAGTCCGGCACGGCCTTCACTACTCCGGTTTGGCTGGCTGGGCAGCAGCCGGCTGGGCAGCGCCCGACGTGATCGACTTGGCGATCGCCGGCAACTGCTCCGCCCACACGTCGACGGTTTTGGCTGGGCCGACGGCCTTAAAGAAATACGGGTCGCCATCGCCCTCGACGATGATGGCAAACATTTTGGCGTCGGGTTGGTGGTAACGCTCGGCCGACCCGGGACGGACCGGGGCAATGTTTGTACCTGCAATTTCAACGGTGGTGAGCTTGAGCGGGGCCCGCTCGCTGGTGTCGACCTTGAGGTCCGCTTCGCCTAGGGGCGAGCCGTCGGTCTTTTGAAATTGGCCCTTCCAGCGCTGGATGTTCGAGTTGACATCGCCACCGCCGGGGAACCGGAACACCGCCATCACGACCTCGCCGCCGGGTCCGGGAATCACAAATTCCGCGGCCCGCATCGAGCTTTTTGGTTCGCGTCGGGTCCACTGTGCGGGGATCTCGAGTTGCAGGCTACGGACGGTTTGCGGTTGGGTCTTGCCGTCGGGAGTGACGTCGGTCGGGTTGACGGGCTCAGGGGTTTTGGCCGGCGCGGCATGGGGATTGGCGGCCGCTCCGGCTGCGCCAGCGTGGGGGCCTGCCGCGTGGGGGCCCGCCGCGTGGGGGCCCGCAGCGTGGGGGGTGGCCGCGGGCTGTGCCGGTTGGGCCGGGGCCGGTTTGGCTGGCTTGTCGCTGTCGCAGCCACAGGCGCCGAGGGCGAGAGCAAGGATGAGGTGTTTTAGGTGCACATGCATGTGGTTTTCCTAGCTGGGTCGGGGTTACAGCGAGCGCGCATACTCAAACGAGAACCGGCCCGCGTCGACCGAGGTCTTGACATTGCGCAGGGTGCCGGTTTGTGAGCGCAGGGCTAAACTATGTAGATGCAAGCGGTCGCCGATCCGGCGAACGCCCTTGAGCAGGGGCCCCGAGGTCACGCCAGTGGCGACAAATATGACATCGCCGCGACACAGGTCGGACAGCCCCAAAAATTTGTCGGGGTCATCCATGCCCATCTTGCTGGCCCGCTCGCGTTCGCCGTCGTTGCGAAACCGCAGCTGGCCACAAAACTCGCCGCCAAGGCAATGCAGGGCCGACGCCGCGAGCACACCTTCGGGGGCGCCACCGATGCCGTAAACCATGTCGATCGAGGAGGTCGGCAGGCAGGTGGCGACCGCCGGGGCAACATCGCCATCGGTAATCAGCAACACCCGGGCACCGGCCTGTCGCAACTCGCGAATGACCTCGGTGTGGCGCGGGCGGTCGAGCACCACCACCGTCATTTCGTCGGGGCGGCGTTTCTTTGCAGCTGCAAGTGCCCGCAGGTTTTCAGCCGGCGACATCTCGAGCGAGACCACACCCCGACCCTCGGGCCCGGTCGCGATCTTGCTCATGTAGGTATCGGGGGCGGCGAGCAGGTGTCCCTTGAGCGCGACGGCCAGCACCGCCATCGCGCCGGGGCCACCGTTGGCGCACAGGTTGGTACCCTCGAGCGGGTCGACAGCAATGTCGACCTCGACCAGGTCCGGGTCGTTGGGACCGACCCGTTCGCCGATGTAGAGCATCGGGGCTTCGTCGCGCTCGCCCTCGCCAATGACAATGGTGCCGCGGGCGGGGACCCGTTCAAACGCCTCGCGCATGGCCGCCACGGCCCGGGCATCGGCCTCGTCTTTTTCGCCGCGTCCGATCATCGAAGCTGCCGAGATCGCGGCGGCCTCGGTTACGCGTGTATATTCAAGTACAAGTCGTCGGTCCATGGAGTCCTCGGCTAGGTTGGGGCGGCGGTGGGTGCCAGCATCTGCTGACATTTTGCTTGCAAAAGCGAAAACACAGGCTCGGGGCAACGGGCGGGGTGGCCGTCGTGGAGGCGGATGCAACAGTGCCAGGTCGAGCCGCGGAGGATGTCGAGGCGGCGTTCAAGACCCGGGCGGTCGCCTGGCTCGATGTACACGTGGTAGCAAAACCGCAGGCGCGTCGAGGTGAGCTCGGCCAAGCCGATCGCAATCGTCAACAGGTCGTCAAACTTGGCCGGCGAGCGGTAGGCCAGGGCCATGTTGATCAGCGGAAACCCGTGGCCACCGGCTTCGACCTCGGCGTAGTTGCAGCCGATCGTGCGCAAGAACTCAACCCGTGTCTGTTCCAAAAACCGCGGGTAGGTGCCGTGGTAGACAAAGCCCATGCGGTCGGTGTCGCCGTAGATCACCCGGTAGCGGACCACCGGTTGCATGTTGGGGGCATCCGGCGGGAGTTTGAGGTTGTGTTGCAACCGTGCCATCTACGGGGTGTCTCCTAGGTCGAGCACGCGGATGCGGCCAATCGGCATCCCGCCGAGGATCTCAAAGGTTGTCATTTCGCGGATCGCAGCCGCGATTTTGTGTTCCTCGACCGGCTCGGTAAAGATCACCATCGGCACCGGGTGGCGGCCCAACGGGGCATTTTGAATCATGCGCTTGATGCTGACGCCGTGCTTGCCGAGGCAGGCGGCACACTTGCCGAGCATGCCCGGCTGGTTTGGTACATGTAGGCACAAATAGTTTTCGCTGACGAGGTTGTCGAGCGGTAGCGGTGTGCCCTCGACAATCCCGGCGTCGGGGACCGGCGGGCTGCTGGTGCCGGCGGCGATGTTGCGACAGACTTCGATGATGTCCGAAACCACCGCGACACCGGTGGGCAGCATGCCGGCACCGCGGCCGTAGTAGAGGCTGCGACCGAGCGCACGTGACTGCACCAGGCAGGCGTTGTACGAGCCCTCGACCCCGGCGAGCACGTGGGTGCGGGGCACCAGGGTTGGATGTACACGCAAGCAAAGCCCGGCCTCGGTGCGGCGAGCGATCGCCAAGCTCTTGACGACATATCCGAGTTCCGCTGCAGTTTCGATGTCGAGCGGACTGATGCCGGTGATGCCCTCGGTGACGATCTCAGCCGGGTCGACACGGACCCCAAAGCTGACAAGCGCCAGCAGGGCGAGCTTGTGGGCCGCATCGCCACCACCGACATCGAGGGTGGGATCGGCCTCGGCAAACCCCGCGGCCTGGGCATCTTTGAGGGCATCGGCATAGGTCGCCCCGGTCCGCGTCATGGCGTCGAGAATGTAGTTGGAGGTGCCGTTGACGATGCCGGTGATCGCCTCGATGCGGTCGCTGGCCAGGCCCTCGCGCAGGCTGCGAATAATCGGGATGCCGCCGGCCACCGAACCTTCGAAGTAGACCGACAGGCCACGCGCTGCGGCGAGGGCAAAGATCTCGGCACCGTGCTCGGCGAGCAGGGCCTTGTTGGCCGTGACCACGTGCTTGCCGGCGGTGAGGGCTTGCAAGATATATGTACGTGCAGGTTCGATCCCGCCGATCAACTCGACCACCACATCGATCTCGGGGTCGCCCAAAATGTCGTCGGCACGGGTCGTCAACAGGGAAGGGTTGACCGTGACGTCGCGGGTACGCTCGCGGTCGCGTACAAGGATCTTGCGGACGACAACTTTGGCGTGCAGACGGGATTCGATCGCCGCCCGGTTGTCACGCAGCAACGCCACCGTGCCGGCGCCGACGTTGCCCAGACCCAATTGGCCAATGGCGATGGTGCGCATGTTGGGCGGAAGGTAGCGGGGGCCACAAACGCGGTCAACCGACCGGTTTTGACGGGGTTTAGACGGTTTGTTCGAACAGGCGTGGACGATCCGGCGCGGTCGCCCGGCGGGTGGCCGGCGAGCTCACAAACCCGGAGTGTGTGTTGGTCCACACCCTTGGCCGCGGGTGGGCAAAAACATGTGCATTTGCAATCCGCCGGCCACAGGTCGGTCACAGTCGGGACATTGGGCTGTTCCCAGGTGCTCGCCCGCGTTACCCTGCGCCCGGCCTATGAGCACGATCGTACACGTACACGCACGCGAAATTCTGGACTCCCGTGGCAACCCGACCGTCGAGGTCGAGGTGTTCACCGACGACGGCGGATGGGGTCGAGCCGCGGTGCCCTCGGGGGCGAGCACGGGTGAGTTTGAGGCCCACGAGCTGCGTGATGGCGAACCCTCGCGCTACGGGGGCAAGGGCGTGTTGCGGGCTGTCAACCACGTCGTCACCCAACTTGCGGATGCCGTCGAAGGCCTTGAAGTCAGCGACCAATACGAGATCGACCAGGCCCTGCTTGCCGCCGACGGGACCGACAACAAGCACGAGCTCGGGGCCAATGCCCTGCTCGGAGTGTCTCTCGCCTGTGCGCGAGCAGCCGCGGATGAGCTCGAGTTGCCGCTTTACCGCTATCTGGGTGGGCCGCTCACCCGCACGCTTCCGGTCCCACTCATGAACGTGATCAACGGTGGGGCCCATGCCGATAACAACCTCGACTTTCAGGAGACGATGATCGTCCCCCACGGGTTTACCTGTTTTCGCGAGGCATTGCGGGCCGGTGCCGAGGTGTTTCACACTCTCAAAAAGCTCCTCAAGTCCCAGGGCAAGACCACTGCCGTCGGCGACGAGGGTGGGTTTGCCCCGGACATGCAAAGCAATAGCGAGGCGCTGCAAACCCTGATGCAGGCGATCGAGCAGGCCGGGTACAAACCGGGCGAGCAAATCAGCCTCGCCCTCGATGTCGCGGCCTCGGAATTTTACGAGCGAGAGACCAAGCAATATGTCCTGGCCGGCGAGGGCGGTCGCAAACTCGATGCATCTGCACTGGTCGAGTTGTACGCCGAGCTCGCCGGGCGCTACCCGCTGATCTCGATTGAGGATGGCATGGCCGAGGACGACTGGGACGGGTGGAAAGCCCTGACCGACAGGATCGGCAACAGCGTGCAACTGGTCGGCGACGATCTGTTTGTCACCAATCCCAAGCGGTTGCGTCGCGGCATCGAGACCGGCGTGGCCAACTCATTGCTGGTCAAGGTCAATCAAATCGGTACGCTCAGCGAAACCCTGCAAGCAGTGCGCATGGCCCAACGTGCAGGTTATACCTGTGTCATCTCCCACCGCAGTGGTGAGACCGGCGACACATTTATCGCCGACCTGGCCGTGGGGACAAGTGCCGGGCAGATCAAGACCGGGTCGCTTTCGCGTTCGGACCGGGTCGAAAAATACAACCAACTGCTGCGAATCGAGGAGCAGTTGGGCGACAGTGCCGAGTACCCGGGACGGGCCGCATTTTTGCGGTAGTCCCTGGTAGAATCCGGCGATGGCGACACCGCAGGCCACGTTTGTCCGCCGCTGGGTTGTCCTGGCCGTTGTCGTCGTGGGCTTGGCCGGGGTATTTTGGCTGTACAAGCGGGGCGTCGACCAAACGGCGGCCCAGGCAGCAGCGGTCGACCAGTGCCATGCCGCCCGCCGGCAGTTGCACCGGTTGTGGTCGCGCTATCTCACCAAACTGACAACGTTTTATATGCAACAAAGTCTCGCTACGCGGCCGTCGCTGCTCCCGAGTTCGAGCCCGCCCGACGCCCAGGAGCGGCGGTTGCAGGAGATCGAGGAACACAACCGCGAACAGCAGGCGGTGCTCGACTGGCTCAAACAGGCAAAGCCACCTGCACGCGAGCGGCTGCGGGCGACAGATATCGCCACCCTCCGGGAGCTTATCCGGGTGGCCAACAATGCGGTGGGGCCACCTAGGCGCGATGAGATCGAGTCGATCGCCCACACCCTGTCGCAACCGATTTGCCGCTAGCTCGAGTTACCCGGGCGATGTTGCAACGCCGCGCTTGAAGTGGTTTCGCGGGCGGTTGCTAGAATTTTCCCGAGGTGGTTAAAATTCCCCAGTTTCACGTGGCGTACTTTTTCGTAAGTGCGCAAATTTCCCGCACAATTTGGGTCGACACAGGGTTTGCTTTGGTGAGCGACCGGAGGCCCAATGAAGATTCTACTGGCGACCGATGGCTCAAAACACGCCCATGCGGCGGGCAAATTTGTGGGGGAACTACCGTGGCGTGATCCGCCGAGTGCCACGTTGGTACACGTTGGCGAGGACGTCGAGGCTACGAATGTCCTGGCCGCAGCCATGCAGGCGCTCCAGACCCCTGAGATGCCGACATCGACATGGTCGATCGAGCAGATGTTTTGTCAGGGACACCCCGCCCAGCAAATTGTCCATGTCGCCGGCGATTCCGGGGCCGACTTGGTGGTGATGGGTGCCCAGGGCGTCAGCGGGTTGGCAGCATTTTTTTTGGGTAGCGTGAGTGAAAAAGTCGCGCGCCATGCCCCGTGTGCGACGCTCGTCACCCGGGCATTTGGTGGGCGTACACCACCCCGGATCTTGCTAGCGCTCGACGACAGCGAAGCTGCCAAGGGGCTGCCAGAGGCACTTGCGCGCTTCAAATTTTGTGCAGGTACACAGATTCATGTGGTCACCGTGATGACGGTGGTCAAGCTGTTCGGCATGGAGTACCTCGAACACGTCAGTCGTCCCTGGCAGCAGGCCAAGGCCTGGGCGACAGCCGCCGTTACAGGGGTGGCCAAGGACCTGCGAGCCGCACACCCGGGGGTCGAGGTGACATCCCATGTGCTCGAGGGGGAGGATGTCGCCATGACGCTTGTCGAGCTCGCCCGCGAACTCGAGGTCACGATGGCGGTGGTCGGGAGCAACCGCAAATCGGGGCTGTCGCGGTTGTTTCTCGGCAGTGTGTCCGAAAAATTTCTGCGTCACGCCCCGTGCTCAGTGTGGATTGAGCGGTTCAAATAGGTGCGTGTCGCCAACACAGTGCACATACAAAAATGGCTGCCGAGTTGGCAGCCATTTTTTATTTTTAGCTCAGCTTAGTTGGTGAGCCACTTGATTTGCTCAAACTGGACCGGGTGCACCGCACCCTCCTCGGCGATGCGGTCGGCGGCATTGAACTCGCCGATATCGTCGGGGAGCTCGACGACAAAGTTGTAGGTCTCGCTTTCGGGGCGGCGGTTGTAGGCGGCCGGCAAGGTGGCGATGACCTCACCGCCATTTTTGAGTTCGAGGCTGTGGACAGCGCTCAGGGGCTCGCCTTCGAGTGAGCCGGGGGTTGTCCACCAGTCCTCGGTGCCGTCCGGGTAGATGGCGCCGACAAGCAGGGTACCCATGTCTTCGGCCTCGTCTTCCATCTCCCAGGAGCTCAGGGTTTGGATGATCGGGTAGACCTTGTTCCAGCCCCAGTCTGAAACCCAGGTGTTGCCGCAGTAGGTCATGTAGTCGTGATTGCTGGGCGGGTGGACCGTCCAGTCGCGCAGACCAAACCCGTAGATACCAATATCGCCACCGGCGTAGGGGTAGCTCGGGTCGGTGCCGGCCTCACCACTGCAGGCGATGTGGTAGCGGCCCTGGGTGTGGCCAACCTCGTGGACAAAGGTCTCGGTGGTGCTGCCGTTGGAGGCGTAGCGACGACCCATCGACACGCGCTGGTAGGCGTTGCCCTTGGTCGGGTTGGTCGGGATCCCGTAGGCCTGGCCACCGACGCCATCGGCACCGCCGTCGCACGGGCGTGCGAGCCCGTAGAGGTATTTCTCGGGCGGGGTGTTGAGCTCAGAGCGGTACTGGCTGAGCTGGTTGAGCAGCGGGCTAAACGAGTTCATGCTGCCCTGGTACACGAGGGTCGGCTCGACTTCGAGGGTCACCTCGTGGACGGGATTTTGCATATACAGGTGGTCCGCCATGTAGTTGAGCAAAGCCTCGTCGATCTCCGGGGCGTCGCCACAGTTTTGCCCCTGAATCTCGTGTTTGATCGGGACGATCCCGATGCGCATGGTCATGTAGCTGTCCTCGATGCCGACCGGGGCCAGGCTGCCGTCGAGCGGGAGCATTGGTTTGGGGTCGGGTTCGGGGAGGTCGTTGTAGTCGGTCGTCGTCTCCCACAGCGAGATGTTGTAGGACATGCCCGGGGCCACATACTCGGCGGGGATGAACCACCAAATCGCCGAGTCGAAGTCCTCGCGGGTGGTGTCCCCCTCGATCAACTGCACCTTGGTGGCTACCTGTTGGGTGTCGTCGGGGAGTGTCAGGGTCAGGTCGGCCCGGATTTCGCGGGGGGTCCAGCCGTCTTCGACATCGACCTCGACGCGGAACAGAATCTCGCGGTTGTTGATCAGGTAGGCGTTGCGGCCAGCACCACCGACGGCGCCGCCATCGAGTCCGATCGGCACTTCGACACCCTGGTCGGCCGTGACCTTGGTGACCTGGACGCCGCGCGCCATCGCGGGTTCGGGCTCGGGCTCGGGTTCGCCTGTTGGGCCCGCGGTCGGACCCTCCGTTGTCGTCGTCTCACCACCGGTCGGGTCGCCGGTCGGGTCACCGGTGTCGCTATCTGTGCCGGCGACAGTGGTTTCGTCGCCAGGACCACATGCGGGCAAAAGGAAAACAAGTGGGAGCGTCAACAGTATGTTTTTCATCGCGGACAACCTGTGAATTGAATGTACTGCAGGTAGAGTCGGTATGGTCGAAATGACAGATTCATGTGCGTGAGTTTTCTTGTAAATTTAGGGGTAAAATGATGGGCTGCCGTAAAATTCTGACGCCATCGCCAATGGCGCCGACGATCGAGTGAGATCCCAGGGCGCACGACGTCTGTAGCAAGCCTGTGACGATGTATCTGCATACGCGTAAAACGCAAGCGTGAGGCTCCCCGCGACAGTTTGCGGTCGCCGTTCGTACGCTGATGTAAAGTCCCGGCGCCATGGCCGATAAGTCTCCCGACGCACCGCTAGCAGCCCTTCGTGAACGCGAACTCCTCGCCGATCATTACGCCGGACCCCAGGCCGTGGATCAGACGGAGGAGGCCCGCAACAAGCAGGTAGCCAAGGCCGAGGCTGCCCGCGCGCGTCTGCACGACAACGGTCGAGCCACCGCCCACGAACGCATCGAACTGCTGCTCGACCCCGGTTCGTTTGTCGAGCTCGACCGCTTTGTCACGACCCAGTGCCCCGATTTCAACATGCCCGACAAAAAGGTCTACGGCGACGGGGTGGTGACCGGGTACGGCACGGTCGAAGGTCGCAAGGTATTTGTATTTGCACAACAACCGACGGTGTTCGGCGGGAGCCTCGGCATGGCCCACGCCAACAAAATTTGTAAGATCATGGATCTTGCAATGTCGGTCGGCGCCCCGGTGATCGGCCTCAACGACAGCGGTGGGGCACGCATCCAGGAGGGTGTTGCCAGCCTCGCCGGCTACGCTGAAATCTTCAAACGCAACGTGCTCGCCTCGGGTGTCGTGCCGCAGATCTCTGTGGTGCTCGGGCCCTGTGCCGGCGGTGCCGTGTACTCCCCGGCGTTGACCGACCTCGTGCTCATGGTCGAGCAAAACGCCTACATGTTCATCACCGGGCCCGACGTCATCAAAACCGTGACCCACGAAGAGGTGACCAAGGAGGAGCTCGGCGGGGCCATGACCCACAACAAAAAAAGTGGTGTCGCCCACTTTGCGTGCCCGAGTGCCGCCGCAGCCATGGCCATGGTGCGCGAGTTGTTGAGCTTTATGCCGGCCAACAACATGGACGACCCGCCCAAGCAGGCGAGCTCCGATCCGGCGGACCGCCTGTGCCCCGAGCTCGAGGGGTTTGTGCCGGTCGACGCCAGCCGGCCCTACGACATCCGCAAAATCATCACCTCGATCGCCGACGACGGGCATTTTGTCGAGGTTCAAGAGCACTTTGCCGGCAACATCGTGATTGGGTTTGTGCGTCTTCAGGGGCGTCCGGTAGGGGTTGTTGCCAACCAGCCGCTGGTGTTGGCCGGGTGTCTCGACATCAATGCCTCGACCAAGGCGGCCCGGTTTGTTCGCATGTGCGACGCGTTCAACATCCCACTGCTGACGCTGGTCGATGTGCCCGGATTTTTGCCCGGGACCGACCAGGAGTTTGGCGGCATCATTCGCCACGGGGCCAAGCTCCTGTACGCGTTTGTCGAGGCCACCGTACCCAAGGTCACGCTGGTGACCCGCAAGGCCTACGGCGGAGCCTACGACGTCATGGCCAGCAAGCACATTCGCGCCGACGTCAACCTGTGCTACCCGACCGGTGAGATCGCGGTGATGGGTGCCGAGGGGGCCGTCAACATCATCTACCGCCGCGAGTTGATGGCCGCCGAAGACCCCGAGGCGGTGCGGGCCGAGCGGGTCGAGAGCTACAAGGACCTGTTTGCGAGCCCCTACAAAGCTGCTGAGCTCGGGTTTATCGACCTGGTGATCCGCCCCGAGGAGACCCGCCAGCACATCTGTCGCAGCTTTGACCTACTCGCCAACAAGCGCCAGGACAACCCGGCCAAAAAACATGGCAACATTCCCCTGTGAGCCAAACCGTTGCCCATAGTCGAGCCCTGGGGGCTCGATCGGCCCTGTGGTGCCTGGGCCTCGCCGGGTTTGTGCTCGCCCTGGGTTGCAGTTACCGCCCGGCAGCGTCGACCGGGCTGCACTACATCGACGATACACTCGTGTATAGTCAACCACCCGATCATCGGGCCTATGCCGCCTATCTCGAGGCTAGGCTGCTGATGGAATCGCAGACTCCCGACTTTGAACGGGCGTGGGAGGCGATGGAGCGGGCACTTTATTACGACCGCCGCGACCCCCACCTGTGGACCGCCCGCGGCGAGTTGGCGATGATGCGTGGCGAGCTAGATGTTGCATTTACATCGACTCGCCGGGCACTCGAGTTGCGGCCCGGCTATCCACCGGCGCGGGCGTTGATTGTCGAGTTGCGCACCCGCAGCCAGGGGACCAAGGCCACAGCCCGCGCTGGTACGCCCGGGGGGTAGCCCGGATTTTCTCGTCACCGCACAAGCCGGTTTCGCCGCGAGTGGTCGAATCTGCGGGTAGGTCCACTTGAGCCAGCGATTCACAAAACCCTCTCGCAACAATCACGGGCGAGCAGGCCGGGGGTTTTCTCGTCACCGCACGAGCCGATTTCGTCGCGAATGGGCGGTGCACGACAGCTGCGACGTACAAAGCCCCAGCGCGCGATGAAACCCTCGACAGCTAGGGGGTTGTCCCGATGATTGTTGCTTATTCACAGATCATGAACTCCTCGCACAGCCACCGGGCCTCGTCTTCGTCGTAGGAGCTCAGGCCGGGCTCGCCGTTAATGTCGCACTGCAGCTAGGGGCTTGAACCCGATGATTATTGCTTATTCACAGATCATGAACTCCTCGCACAGCCACCGGGCCTCGTCTTCGTCGTAGGAGCAGCGGCCGGGCTCGCCGTTAATGTCGCACTGCAGCTAGGGGCTTGAACCCGATGATTGTTGCTTATTCACAGATCACGAACTCCTCACACAGCCACCGGGCCTCGTCTTCGTCGTAGGAACAGCGGCCGGGCTCGCCGTTGATGTCGCACTCGCTGTTCGATTGGCACTCGTCGGCCGGACCGTGACAAAAAAAGCCCTCCACCCCGCCGCAGTAGTCCGGGCTCAGGCCACAGGTATACATCCCGGGGCAGTCTTCGTCGCTCCGGCAAGTTGCTGATACACAGTTTGTGAAGGTGTACAGGCCACCTTGAAAGCTCTCAAACAGCGATGGTTCGTACTGGGTGTCGCAGGCGCAAGCTCCCATAGGTCCGCAGTCGTCGTCGGTCTGGCAGGGGTAGCGGCACAGGCAATAGCCAAACTGGTTGTGGCAGGCCCCGGGAGGAAAATCGCTGCAGTCTGTGTCCTGCGAGCAGATCCCGTTTTGCTGTGGGGCGCAGGCCTCGATCTCGGCCGCGAGGCGGCAGTCGACCGCGGTGTGTCGATGGACCGACCCGTCCGGGCAGGCCTCGTAGCCGGCCAAGTGGTCGCAGTCGTCCTCGAGCAGCAACTCGATTGCCGTGTCGCATGACGCCGCCGGATCGATATCCTCGCCGCAGTCGAGCGGAGCTTCGGTGGTCGACTCCGACGTCATCGCGGTCGTGGCTGCCGTGGTGTCGCCGGTGTCGGTCGAGGTTGTGGTGCCCGTCGACGGTAGCTGCGAGGTCGTCCCCGGGTCTGACACAAAAGAGGTTTGCGCGGTCGTGGTGCTCGGCGTTGGCCCGCAGGCAAGCCCGGCACAGGCGAGCACACCCAGCACAGCCCGTCGCATCTACTTGAGTTCCTCGATCACCTTCCCAAATAATACGACGACCTCCTCGGTTTTGCCGTCGACAATCTTGACCTTGACCTGGGCCGAACGCGATTCCTCAGCGAGATGGAGAATGCGATCGGGAAGTTCGATCGCGGTTGCCCCCGGCGGTTCGCGGTGCATCGCCAAACGAACTTGTCCCGAAGACCATGTAATCGTGCGCGAGCGGTCGTTAAAGTCGGTGCCGGGTGGCAGCTGCAGGTACGGCACCTGCTGCGACTTATCTTCGAGGTACGAGGCGTAGTAAGAACCGGCGACCATCGCCAGCACACAGCATCCAACCGCGACAGCTGTTAGCCGCCACCGCACTTTGCTCGCATGGCGATAGCCGGCAAATCGCCCTAGGTGGTAGTCGTCGGCGGGCGGATCGGCGAGCAGCTCGTCGTTGCGATCGGTCGTGGGCACATCCAATTCGCTATCGTGATGTTGTTGGCCTTGCACAGAAATCTACGACCTCCGCCGCTTGCGTGAACGCGACAGCGCCCGGCACCGACGATTCCAGCCCTCGCAGCGAAACCGGACGTGGAGGTGATTGTGGTGGCCACGCGAGTGACGGATCACCGCGTGTTCGCTGCCGGGGCGGCGCGGGTGCTGAAAGTAGGTGTCGAGCAAAGCTTGGGGGACCCCGCGTTTTTTGGCCTCTTTGTACAACCGGCGTTGGATCCGGGCACTCATGTAGATCGATTGCACGTTGCCGGTGTTGAGCAGGGCTTCGACGAGCTCCCAATTTTTTTGTACATCAAAGTTTTTGCTGGTCGTTCGCACCCATTTTTTGTCGACCGGCTCCTCGGTGTGCAGATAACCGATGTCGATGTCACGCCCCGTGCGGTGGGAGTTGTGCGGCGAGATGCGCCCGCCCTTGCGCCGCGAGAGCTCACCGACACGAATCTTTGGCCCGTCAGGATGCTTGGTACCAAAGTTGCGAAACGCTGCGAGTAGCGAGGTGATGGCGAGGTGGGTGCCAAACGTCCGCCGGCGATTGTCTCGCAGTTGCCAGTAGGGACCCTCCGGCAGGGGGATCCCGTTTTTGAGGCGCCCGCGGTTGGGCGCCCCGACCGATTGCGTCGGTCGCTCGTCGTCGTAGCGAAACACCCGTACCCGGGTGCCCGCAGGGATCGTCGCCTCGGGCTTGAGTTTTGGGTTGAGCGCCAGCAGGCGACGACCACCGATGCCGAATGTACTGCCGACAACCTCGGGAGGCCCGGCTTCAACCGTAACCCAAAACACCTCGCGCAGCTCACCAGGTTCGGGGCGCGGTTCGGGGATTGGCGCGATGGTCTCGGTATCTGTTGCTTCTACATGTTGTTCGGCCGGGGGGCGGTTGTCCTCGGCAGCAGTGGCCTGGGTGGCCCCGTCCTCGGCAGCCCCGCGGCCAGGCCAGCCGGGCACGGGTTCAGGCGCGGTGAGCGAAACGAGCCCACAAAGCCCCAAAGCTGCGATTTGCGCGAGCATGCGTTTGTAGGATCTCGCCCATTTAGGCGGTCGTCGTCAAGCTCCACAAAAAATTTCGGCAAAGGTGATCCACGGGAGATCAAGCAACCACTACACCATCGGGACATGGAACAGCCGCGCACAACCAGTCGAGTGGAAGCTGGAACTTTGGGCTGGATAGTGCGTGGAAACCAGGCGACAGCAACGGGTGTGATGGTGATAGATGCATGGATGCAGGGTTGTCGCCGGCAGGCTGGTGTGCGCGGTTGTGCCATGGTTGTTGGCCTAGGTAGGTCAACACGCGAGTGGGTCCTACGCTCGCCGCTAGGTCATATCGGCGCTGCCGAGCGCAGTCCGGGTGGTGAGCCGGCGCGCGAGCAGTTGCAGCCGGAGCTTTTGCGGCCACCGCCACCGGCTCGCCACAACCATGGGCATCGCCCGGCTGGGTCGGGTCATGAGATCGATTTTGGCGTCGATCACCGGATCGATGAGCAGCGGGTAACCCCGGCGTTCGTGTTTGTCGGTGGATAAACTTGTATAGACATTTGAACCGCGGGGCGGCATCATCCCGCCATGCAGATCCTGCGGACCCCGGACGCCCGATTCGAGCATCTTCCCGACTTCGCGTTTGCCCCCAACTACCGCGATGTCGGCCACGGGGATGCGCGCGTGCGCATGCACTACCTCGACTGTGGCCCGCGTGACGGCGAGGTGGTGGTGTTGCTGCACGGCGAGCCGAGTTGGTGTTTTTTGTATCGCACGATGATCCCGGTCCTGACCGCGGCCGGGTACCGCGCGATCGCCCCCGACCTCATCGGGTTTGGCCGCTCGGACAAGCCCGCCGAGCAAACCGACTACACCTACCAACGCCATATCGATTGGGTGTTGGACCTCCTGCAAAGCTTGGAGCTGCGTGGACCGACGTTGATGTGCCAGGACTGGGGCGGGCTCATCGGGCTGCGACTGTGCGGCGAGCACCCCGAGTTGTTTGCCCGGGTGGTCGCCGCCAACACATTTTTGCCGACCGGCGAACACCAGCTCCCCGAGGCGTTTTTCCGCTGGCAGCAGTTGTCACAGCAGCTTCCTGTGTTCCCCACCGGCAAGATCATCAACGGTGGATGTACAAGCAATCTATCGTCCGAGGTGATGGCGGCCTACGACGCGCCGTTTCCCGACGCGTCGTTTCAGGCCGGGGCACGGGTGTTTCCAATGTTGGTCCCAACCTCGCCCGACGACCCGGCAGCGGCGGCCAACCGCCGGGCGTGGCAGCGGCTCGCAACCTGGGACCGACCATTTTTAACCGCATTTAGCGATGGCGATCCGATCACCGCCGGCGCCGAGAAGATCCTTCAGGCCCACATCCCGGGTGCCCGTGGCCTGTCCCATACGACAGTTCAAAATGCCGGCCACTTTTTACAGGAAGATCAGGGACCAGCACTGGCTGCGGTGATTTGCCGGTTCATCGACGAGAGCCGCTGAGGTGGCTGGCTAGGCCAGACAGCTGGCCGGCCCGGGTACCTGTGGTCTGTCCCATGCGACGGTTCAAAATGCCGGCCACTTTTTGCAGGAAGATCAGGGGCCAGCAGTGGCGGCGGTGACTTGCCGGTTCATCGACGAGCGCCGCTGAGGTGGTTCGCTAGGCCTGACTGCTGGCATCCGCCGCAGGTTCGCTCGGTTTGTCGGCAAACGCCGCGTTGAGCTCGTCGATGCGAACCTGCAGGCGCTGGCTAACCGGGAAGTCGGTTGGTCCCTGTTGCCCCTGCAGGTCTGTGAGCATGGATTTTGCGTCCAAGAAAAACGAGCGCGCGGCCTTGTGATCGCCGGTTGCCAAGCTCGCGGCCGAAGCCATCACCAGGGCCTCGGCGTGGGGCAGAGTGTCGGGGCCAAACAGGTCGATCGCCCCGTGGTAGAGGTCGCCGGCAGCGATCACGGCCTCGACGGGTTGTTGCTGGGCCATCAAAATTTCGACGCGCAGCAACTGATCTTCGTGGAGGTCGATCAGGGTGTTGTGGCGCAGCACCTGTGAGTGGTCGATCAGTGCCTGCTCCAACGCGACCATCGCCTGCTTGGGCTCGGACATGGCCAGCTGCGAACGCGCGAATACTCGCAGAACATCGCCGCGGATCGATGATGTTGTATCACCAACTAGTTCGAGGGCATGCAGGCACATCTCGCTGGCCTTGCGAAACGCACCGTCGCGCAGGCGGAGTTCGGCGTGCAGCATCAGCAAGACTGCGGCCTCCTCGGGGGTTGCAGCCTCACCGCTTTGGCGAAAGTCGGCCTCCAGGACCCCGAGTTGGTAGCGGGCAACTCGGATATCGCCCTGGACCAGTGCCAGCTCGATCGCCAGGCGACGCAGGGCATCGCGGCCGCGGTCGATCTGGTTTTTGCGCAGCTCGTCGAGCCGTGGCGCGAGCTCGTTGCGGACAGCTGCGACTTCGCCCTTGGCCGCCCGGTTGCGCAGGTCCTCGAGGTCGCTGACATCGGCCAGCGGCTGCTCGCCACCTTCGGGATCGGGTGCGACGGTGACCGCCGCGGGGTTGACCTTGGTGTGTTGGCACCCGGTGACGGGCACGCCCACAATCAATGTGTATACAAGCGCTCGGAGCCACGGGCCGGTCGGTGAACAACGGAGAAAGCGGATGGGCTCGGGCACGGTTTTCCTCGATCTGAGCCGGGGTCGGCCCGGGGCATGCTGCTTATCGCCAGGTTAGCGCCATTTCCGGAGTTTGCGTTTACGAACGCGGGCGAGGCGTTGGGTGGCGGTTGTGACCGTCAACTGGAACGTCCGTGTGCCGCTCGGGGTCTTGAGCTTGAGTGTAGCCGGAATCGGCGTGTTGCCGCCGTCGAGTCGGGAAACCTCAATAAACATACTCTTGTTACTGACCCGCGGAAGGGTTAACTCCTCGCGTCCGACCTGCTCGCGCACGCGGATGCCCCGGGGCCGGAGTGCGGACAGGCGGCGACCGCGGCTATCGACAAGGGCGATATCGAGGTCTGCCGTGCCGACCCAGGTCAGCGTGGCTTTGAGTTCGGCCCCGCCGTGCAGCCTGGCCGAGTTTGCCGGCGGACGAAGCCCGGCCGCGAGTTGGTCGGCCAGCTTTCGCAGGGCCGAGGCGTCACCCTTGCCGCGGGCAAGACCATCTAAGGCCGCGACCTTGGCGGCCTCGGTGTCGCCGCGTTGGGCGAGGCACTGGGCGAGCGCGAGGTGGGATTTGCCACGCGTTGGCTGAAGGCTGACAACCGCTCGCCGGTGGGCGCAGGCCCGGGTGAAGTCACCTTTACTTGTATACGCACTTGCCAAGCGCTCCTGTAATACACGACTGCGCGAGTTGACCTCGGCCGCCGACCCGTAGGCGCGCAGAACGTTGGCATCGCCACGGGCAGCGAGCATGTCGGCGAGTGCCAACAATGCGGTCGCGTGGTCTGGGTCGGCCTCGGCCCAGTTTTGTGCATCTGCAAATGCCTCGGACGCACCGGCCCGAATCGCCGCGGTCACGAGTCGATAGTGTGAGCGGCGGTCGCCAGGGCTGGCATCGCGGCGGGCACGAAGGTCGAGCAGCCGGTTGAGGGTGTTGACCGACGGTGCCGAGGCCTTTGAAACCTGCCACTGCGGCCGCGGTTTCGGGCGTGGACGCGGGCGTGGTAGCGGCGACCATCCACCCCCGCCACCGCCGTCGAACGGATCGTCGAGGCGCGACGGTTTGCGAGACTCCTTCTTGGCCGGAGCCTTCTTGCTCTTGGAGGATGGTTGTGACATCGGGACGTCCTTGTCGACGTTGTCAAACCCGTCATGGTCGTCTTCAAACCCAGCCTCGCCCTCGTACGCGGCATCGGCCTCCTCGTCCATCGACGGGGCGGGAGCTTGCTGCGCTGGCGGGCCAAACGGCTCGTTGGGCAATCCGCCGGGAATGCCACCTGGCACCCCACCGACGTGTCCCGAAACATCTCCCCGCGAGGCGGCTCCACTGGCCCGGCCAGCAGAGCCACTTCCGCCACCGCCGCGACCACTGCCCACCAGGCCCAAACTCGGCTCGGGCGCCGGGGCTTCAGCGTCCTCCGATTCGGCGAGGACTTCCTCGACCGGCTTTGTCTCGTCGCGTTCTTTGGTCGTCACGCCACCGATCGGCACGGCTGTGCTGGTGGTGGGTTGTTTTGTATCTTTGAGCGACCCGTCCCACCGGTCCTTGCGGCCGGAGGCTCGCACGACATTGAACTCGCGGTACATCGCGTCGTTTTCAAGTACCAACATCGCGGTGTAGCGCGACAGCACGTTGTACTCGCGCGACAGCGAAATGATGGTCTTGCGGGCAGCATCGCCTTGGGTGGCGGTGAGGTGGTCGATTTCTTCTGCCGCCCACGAACGCGGTAGGTGGGCATGGCGACTGCGCGAGCCGCCGGGGTTGGCCGCGAGGTTGACGGGCACCTGTGCCGACACGGGCTGGCCATCGGGGCCCTGGCCTCGCAGGGTAATTTGGCCATCGACCGGGCGTGAGAGCTTGCCCATCAACACCACGCTGTCGCCGGGCCGGACCGCGGTTAGCTGTTTTGGATGTACCTGCACCATTCCCGGGGGGAGCTCGGCGACAACCTCGCGAACCGGCTCAACTGCGGCGCGCAACCGCAGCTCCCGGACAAGTGTATGCGGGCGGTCGCGACTGTCGGCCTGGAGCAGGTCGCCACCCTGGTCGCGGACCAGGGCATCGAGCACCAACATGTCTGAACGGGCACCTAAAGCGACGGCTTGCAGGTGAACACCCTGCAACGAAGTCTTGAGCTGGTTGAGCAACCGCGACGTATCGAGCTCGCCTGCTGTGGGTGCACCATCGCCGAAGTACATCAACACCCGCTCGCGCTCGCCTCCATTGACGCCTGCATCGACAAGTTTTTCGGCTCCGGCCGTCAACATCCCGCCGAGGTCGCTGGCCCCGGCCATGGTTTGGGCGTCGAGAAATTGCTCAATCCCCTCGACGTGGGTCGGGTTGGCGGCAGCTAAGCCCCCCGGAGCCTCGTCGCAGGCGGTGTCGCAGGCCAGCACAACAATGCGGTCGTCGGGGCCCATATCGGTCGCCATTGCTTGGAGTAGCCCGCGGGCGACGTTCCACAACTCCGAGGTTTGGCTGTGGCTGCGGTCGAGCACCAGCGCGTAGTCGGTCGGCGGTTTGACACTCACACTCGCCCGGCTCGCACCCCCCTTAAACTCCGGCTTAAACGCGACCATAAAATAGGCTTGGCCGTCGCGGTCGAGGTGGGTCTCGGTGTGGACGCGGCTGTCCTCGGGGGCAACCGGGATATCGACGCCAATGTCGTAGGTCGGGCGAAAGTCCTGGCGGGTTGCATGTAGCTGCACACGATCGCCAGCGACGGTGCGGTCAAAGTCCATCATCGAGGTCTCGACGGCCTCGGCCGCGTCGGTCGGAAGCTCGTTGCCATCGATGTCGAGCTTGAACTCAAAGTTTTCGATCCGCGTGCCCGTGGCACCTCCACCGGCACCACTGAGTGGGTAGCGGTAGCGCATGCGATCGCCAGAAACCGGCAACATCTGGGTGTACGACAGGCGAATGCTGCGCTCGCCACGGCCGGGGATGGGAAACACCTTGAGCTTGAAGATGTTGCCGTGTTCCCAGTGTAAAAGTGCCGGGTCGCGGGGGACGGTGGCCTCGACAATGCTGCGAAAGATCCGGGCCGCACGTTTTTTCTCGAGCATCTCGGCATCCATCCACTTGGCGCCGACCAGTAGCGATAGCCCCGAAATCGAGGCGTCGGTCGGCAGTGGAAATCGGTAGGTGCCCTCGAGGACAGCTGGGACTTTGTTGTAAAACGTCTGCTCGACCTGGGTATGGGCCATCCGCCCGGAGATCGAAACATGCACTTTTTGGTCGACGATCTCGAGCGATTGGCGGTGGACCGAGGAGCCTGCGCGGCGGGCCGTGAGGCTGCCGACGCCGAGGGGTACATCGGCGGCGAGCTGAGTCGCGGTTTCAAAGCTGCGCGACCACTTGGTGTCTTCGAGCGGGGCGAGGCTGGCGACCGCGATTTCGGCCGTGGGTTTTGGGGCATCGCTCGGCGTTTCTGGAGTGGGTGTATCTGCAACGTGTTGGGCGGCGAGGTCGAGTGCGGCCCCCGGGCCGAGGTCGGTGCGCTTGCCCCCAACGATCGCCGTGGCCTGGCCGTACACCACCGCTGCTTGCCGCCGGTTGTCGCGTCGCAACATCCGGGCCTCACCGGCACGGACTTCGAGGTGTTCGCCCTCGGCCCCGTGGACGGTGACCGGTTGCGAACCGGGGGGCACGAGCACCACAACCTCACCTGTATGTATCTGCACCGAGCCGTCGGCCGCAACCTGCAGGCGTGAGTCCTCATTGACGCGCAGCGTGCCGCCGGCCGGTAGGGTGAGCTCGGCGAGGTTGCCCTTGGGCAGGGAGAATTCGCGACCGATGGGCACATGGGCACCCGCTCCCAAAAATGCTCCTTCAGGCAGGTCGGGCGTGATCACCCCACCGACGCCACGTACACTTTTGACCAGCAGCTCCTCGGTCGACGCATCCGCAGACTCGCCCGGTGTGCTGGCCGAAGTCTCGGGTTTATCCGGGTCCTGGTGCGCCTGTTGGGGAGGGGGCGTGCAGGCAACGGCCATGAGGAGACAAAAACTGGAGAGGAGGCGGGTCTTCGTGGTCATAGCAGTTGTGGATGCAAGGGGTCAGGGAGCCGAACGGTCGGACTCCGGCTTCGATCTGCGGCCGCAGTTCGACAACAGGACGCAGGCATTGTTCTCCGGCGCCGGGTCATACACTGGAGTCCAGGGTACTGCACTGCGAACGCCTCCAGCGACGGCCCGCTTACACCCACAATGCCGGCAAAGATCGCCCGCCAAACGATGTGCCACCAAGTTTTCGCCTGCGCGTGGATGAGCGAACCCCACGATTGAAGAGACACCCGAACGGAAGCTCGCGCGGGAATCGTCCGAGGATGTGCGAGGTCGCACACACGCTTTAAAAACCTATGACAACCGCTGAATCGCTGGCCTACCCTGGGTTGGACAATGGTCTCGCCCAAAGAAACGTTTCTCGCACACGCGGACGCCCAGGGCTTTGACCCAACTGTCGACAATCTTCGCCGGCAACTCACCGAGATCAAACTCGAGGCCCTCGAGCAAGTGCAGGACCTCGACGAGGTCGGACTCAAAAAGGTGATGCCCGGCCTCTACCAAAAGATCGTGGTGATGACGATCCAGATCGCGGCCCATGTCGGCCTCGCGGTCGGTCTGGCCTTAGAGGCACTTGACGAGGCGCAAACCGGGGCTTCGATCAGCAAGTTTAGTCGCGAGGTCCGCAACCAAATGACCGAGACCGGAGTTGCCCTCAAGCGTCGCAACTCCAACCAGCTGGCCAAGATGGTCGCCGAAGTTGAAGTGCAACGGCTGGCCTGGCGCCACAACCACGAGTTTTTGTCGTGGCTCGGGTTTCGCCGGGGTGACCCCCGTTACCCGGCAAAGGATCGACGTGAACGGCTCGACGCGTTCAAGGTTCGCCAGCGGTTGTTGAAGTGTCGCGACTCGGTCATCGAGTTACTCGGGCCCAACCTCGCAACGGCCTTGGAAGCGCACGACCGGTTTATGTTGGCCAATCGCTGGCGGCTCGCACCCTCGATCGACCACAGCATCGAGCGCTATGTCTGGCCGTTGCTGTCCTATCAGTCAGGCCCGACGGTACTCCTCGAGATGGCCCGCCACGAGTTTGATGCCCAGCGCGACAAGGGCATCAAACCGGAGAAGCTCGCGGCCAGCCAAAAGAAGCTCGCCAAGGCGTTGCGAAGTCAGCTCGCCGACTCGCTGCAAAACATTCCCGACGCTGCCTGTTCGGGTGTGCTTTCCTGACTGGTCGCTTTTGCGGCCGGGATGCATGTGCATAAGTCCCAGTTCAGGTACTTGTGTGCGCCGCGCGTTGGTGGGCTCACAAGCTTTCGATGTTGAGTGATTTTGGGTGTTTAGACAGCAACTGCGCGCGTGTACGCGAGTTTGTCAAAAAACCTATCGCCCGGGTTAATCCGATCGGGAAGTTGCCGACGCTTACCCCACGAACCCGGTTGGTCCGCCCAACGGTTCCGGCCAGGCACCTAAGCCGGTCGTCCCCCCTAGTCAAACCAGACCCGCCCGAGGAGTTCACGATGAAATTCCAATCGATCCCTGTTGTCCGCTCGCTCCCCGCTGTTGCCCCGCTGGCAATGTCCTCCCGTTTTGGTACCAAGCCCGACAACGAGCGCGACGACGACGACGAGGGCTAGCCCATTTTTGGTGTCTATACATGTTATTGGCGTAGGCACACGAGTATTGTGGCGCCGGCGAGTTGCCGGCGGTCAGCGACAAATCCCCCCCTGTAAAACGAGTAGAAACCAGTAAAAAACCAAGGCCCCGCGCGCGTGCGTCGGGGCCTTGGTTTTTAGCGGCTAACTATTCTTCTTCGTCGTTGGACTCGGTTTCGTCCTCGTCGCCTTCGTCCTCGTCTTCGTCGTCCTCGTCGCCCGCGTCGGCACTCGACATCGCTGCTTGAAGGTTGGTCGAAGACTCGGGTGCCGGGTCTCCAGCCTCGTCGTTGTCGGAGCTAGGAGGTAAGGACTGGATGTCCGTGGGGACAGACGTCGCACTCGCCGACGGAGCTGATGCGTCCTCAGAGCCCGAGGCTTCCGCGTCCGTGCTCGCCTCGACCGCCACCACAGGGGCGGAGTTCGCCGCGGCAAGCGAGTCAGCAGGCTCGTCGGTGGCAGAGCTCGGGTCGGCAGCCGCGGCAAGCGAGTCCGGCTCGTCCGGAGCGTCAGAGCTCTCTGGAGCTTCAGCGTCGGCAGCCTCATCGGAGTCCGCTGCGGCAAGCGAGTCAGGCTTGTCCGAAGCGTCGGCGTCGGAGCTCGAGTCGGCAGCTTCAGCGTCGGGAGCGTCGGCATCGGAGTCGGGCTGGTCCGAAGCGTCGGCGTCGGAGCTCGAGTCGGCAGCTTCAGCGTCGGGCTGGTCGGGAGCGTCGGGCTCGGAGTCGGGCTGGTCCGGAGCGTCAGCGGCAAGCGAGGCCGCAGGTTCTTCCGGTTCAGAGCTCGGGTCTGGAGCATCGGAGTCAGACGCAAGCGAGTCCTCTTGTTCGGTCTCGTCAGCAGTCGGTGCGGCAGAGTCCGTCTCATCGGAACCCGGCGCGTCCGATTCATCGGCGTCGTCGGGACCGGAGTCAGCTTCGGAATCAGGTCCATCGGCGTTGCCGCCTGCAGCATCGGAGTCCGCTCCATCGGAGTCGGTCGTTTCCGGGGCTACCTCGGACCCCGGCGCGTCCGATTTATTGGCGTCGTCGGCCTCGGCGTCCGGTCCATCAGCGTCGGCATCAGGTCCATCAGCGTCCGGCCCCTCGGCGTCGCCGGACCCGGAGTCAGCTTCGGCGTCCGGCCCATCGGCGTCGTCGTCGGTAGCGGCTCCGGAGTCAGCGTCGGGAGCATCGGCGTCGTCGTCGGCAGCGGCCTCGGAGTCAGCATCAGAGACATCTGCATCGTCAGCTTCAGCGTCGGGAGCATCGGACTCGTTTGCTTCGGCGTCCGGCCCCTCGGTGTCGTCGGACCCGGAGTCTGGCCCATCGGCGTCGTCGGCAGCGGCCTCAGAGTCAGCGTCGGGAGCATCGGAGCCATCGTCGTCGGAAGCGGCCTCGGAGTCAGCGTCGGGAGCATCGGAGCCATCAGCGTCGTCGGCAGCGGCCTCGGAGTCAGCGTCGGCGTCGTCAGCGTCGTCAGCGTCGTTGTCGGCAGCGGCCTCGGAGTCAGCGTCGGCGTCGTCAGCGTCGTCAGCGTCGTCGTCGGTAGCGGCGTCGGAGTCAGCGTCGGGAGCCTCGGAGTCCTCGTCGTCGGCAGCGGCCTCGGAGTCAGCGTCGGGAGCCTCGGAGTCATCGGCGTCGTCGTCGGTAGCGGCCTCGGAGTCAGCGTCGGGAGCATCGGAGCCATCAGCGTCGTCGGCAGCGGAACCGGCGTCAGCGTCGTGAGCATCGTCTGCCTCGGCTTCGGCATCGGGCCCATCGGAGTCGTCGGAACCGGAGTCGGCCTCGGATTCAGCTTCGGTATCAGAGTCGCTTGTGACCGCCTCAGCGTCAGGGGCATCGGAGTCGTCGGAGCCGGACGTATTCGTCAGCGTGTCGGATTCCGTGTTGGCGGCCTCCTCCGCCTCGTTGTCGGCCGAGACAGGTGCCCCATCTAGGTCTTGATCGTCAGTCGCTGGAGTACTTGTCTCTACAAGTTTTTTGGCGACTTTTTTCTTAGCGACCTTCTTGGTGCGCTTTTTGGCGACCTTTTTCTTAGCGACCTTTTTCTTAGCGACCTTCTTGGTGCGTTTTTTGGCGACCTTTTTCTTAGCGACCTTCTTGGTGCGCTTTTTGGCGACCTTTTTCTTAGCGACCTTCTTGGTGCGCTTTTTGGCGACCTTTTTCTTAGCGACCTTTTTGGTGCGCTTTTTGGCGACTTTTTTCTTAGCGACCTTTTTGGAAGTCTTTTTCTTAGCGACCTTCTTGGTTTGCTTTTTCCCGGCCTTCTTGGAGGTCTTCTTGCGGCCAACCTTCTTGGTTTGCTTTTTGCCGGCCTTCTTGGAGGTCTTTTTCTTGGTGACCTTCTTGGTCTGTTTTTTACCAACCTTCTTGGAGGTCTTCTTGCGGCCAACCTTCTTGGTCTGCTTTTTGCCGGCCTTCTTGGAGGTCTTTTTCTTGGTGACCTTCTTGGTCTGTTTTTTACCAACCTTCTTGGAGGTCTTCTTGCGACCAACCTTCTTGGTCTGCTTCTTACCAACCTTCTTGGTCTGTTTCTTACCAACCTTCTTGGTCTGTTTCTTACCAACCTTCTTGGTCTGCTTCTTGCCAACCTTCTTGGTCTGCTTTTTACCAACCTTCTTGGTCTGCTTCTTACCAACCTTCTTGGCGGTCTTCTTGCGGCCGACTTTCTTGGTCTGCTTCTTGCCAATCTTCTTGGTCTGCTTCTTGGCGGTCTTCTTGCGACCGACCTTCTTGGTCTGCTTCTTACCAACCTTCTTGGCGGTCTTCTTGCGGCCGACTTTCTTGGTCTGCTTCTTACCCGCCTTCTTGGCGGTCTTCTTGCGGCCGACCTTCTTGGTCTGTTTTTTGGCGACCTTTTTGGTCTGTTTCTTGCCAACCTTCTTGGAGGTCTTTTTCTTGGTCTGTTTTTTGGCGACCTTTTTGGTCTTCTTGTTCGCAGCTTGGCTTTTGGCGACCTTCTTTGTCCTCTTCTTGGAGGTCTTCTTGCCGGTCTTCTTGCCAACCTTCTTGGAGGTCTTTTTGCGGCCGACCTTTTTCTTGGAGGTCTTCTTCTTGGAGGTCTTCTTCGTTGTAGATGCGGTCTTGGTCGCCATCGGTATCTCCCTTGCCGACGTTCTCGAGTCCCTAAGTGGCCCACCCGAGCTGATGACCGACAAAGTCTGCCCGCCACAGTGGGGCCGTGTCGACCCGTTGTCTGCAGTCGATCGGGATCGTTTTTCGCGATTGCGGTTTGGGCTCAGGGTTGTGTTTCAGGGCGCATTCGAGCCAAATGCGACGAAACGGGAGGTCGGTGTGGGTGCAACATCCCCGATGTCCCAACAAGTTTTCGCGGACTCAATTGCGAGGGGCTACCCGCGGCGTGGACGTGGCCGCTCGAGAGCTTTGGCGATCGCACGATCGAGCTTGGGCACCACGAGCTGTTCGAATCGCTGCCAATCGGTGTATCGCCACAGGGCGACCAGGGCTTCAAATCCTGTGGCCGCGCGATAGGCACGGGCGTTGCGATGGGTTCGCCCCGAGGCTTTGTGGGTGAGGTTGCGGCCACGGGCGACGACTGACTGCTCGTTGGGTAGGAGCTCGGCTTCGATGTCTGCGAGTAACTGCGCCTGGGCTTCGGCGCACACAAGAGTCGCTTTGATCGTGTTGAGTCGCTCCGTCGGGTAGTCGCCGCACCTCGCAAGGCGGCGGCGAACTTCGATCTCATACTCGCTGTCCCCCAGCCAGGCGAGGGTGCGTATCGACCGGGTCGTGAGGTCGGGGGCGGTCATCGAGATGGTGTCGTGGTGAGGGGCGAGGCGAGGGCGGTGACGATGCGTTCGGCGAGTTTGGGGCCGACTCCTCGGACTTTGGTGAGCTCGGATGCGTCGGCCGCAGTGATTGCTTTTACACTGCCAAAGTGGCTCAGGAGGGCTTTTTTCATGGCCGGGCCCACACCGGGGATGTTGTCGAGTTGGCTGCGTAACGCCCGTTTTCCCCGGCGCTTGCGGTGGTGGGTAATGGCAAATCGATGGGCTTCGTCGCGAAGTTGTGTGAGCAAGAAATGCTCGGAACTGCCGGGCCGCAGGGCGATGGCTTCGCGCGCTCCAGGGACAAACACCCGCTCGGGTCGGGTCGCTTCCTCGCCCGCCTGTGTGCTCCCGCGATCGATGACAAAGTCTCCAAACGATTTTGTTTGCCCGCGTTCTCCGCGATAGCTGCGGAGTTGATCGAGGGTCTGTTTGCTCGCACCAAACGTGCGCTCCTTGGCCAGTGAGATCAGGTCGACCCCTTCGGCCCCGAGCTCAATGCCCATGTCCTGAAAGGCCGCGACGACACGCCCGAGCTGACCCTTGCCACCGTCGATCACCATCAGGTCGGGGAGTTCCCAACCGTCGGTTTCGTCGCCCTCGCGGTCGCGGGCTTCAATACCGCGTCGCAGCCGACGAATCAGAACTTCGTACATGCTGGCGAAGTCATCGTTTTGCCGATCTTCTTGGGCAAGCCCATCGAGGCCGCGGATCTTGAACGAACGGTAGCGCTTGGGGGTGGGGACCCCGTCGACCATCACCACCATCGAACCGACGGTGTCGGAGCCCTGGATGTGGCTGATGTCGTAACACTCGATGACACTGGGCACGCGGCTGAGGCCAAAGGTTTTTTGCAGGCGCGCGAGCGCTGCTTCGGCGTCGCGCTTGTGGTTTCTGCGGGTGACAAAGTTGGAGCCGGCGTTGCGGTTGGCCAGGCGCAGGAGTTTTTTGCGATCGCCACGGCTGGGCACGAGTACGGCGACTTTGCGTCCGGCCTGTTGGGCGAGCCAGTCGGCGAGGGGCTCGGCATCGTCGTCGGCCAGCGCGAGTGGCAGGACAACTTCGTCGGGGTAGGTGGGCGCCTCTTCGTAGTAGGCAGCGATAAATCCGTGGAGGACCTCGGCGTCGGGCAGCTCCATCCCGCGCTGCGAGTAACTGCGGGTGCCCATCAACTTGCCGCGGCGGACATACAAGATCACAAACTCGACCTGGCCACCCTCGCGGTACATGCCAAACACGTCCTGGTCGCGGTCGCGGTCCGAGACAACTTGTTGGCGTTCCAAGCTGGTTTCGATGGCCTTGAGTTGGTCGCGTAGGCGCGCGGCGGTCTCAAACTCGAGGGCCTCGGCGGCGGCTTCCATCCGGGTTTGTAGGTCGCGGGTGAGCTCGCGGTGGCGGCCCTCCAAAAACAGGCGGACGCCGTGGACCTGCGAGGCGTACTCCTCGGGGTCAACTTCGTAGACGCAAGGCGCCGGGCAGCGACCGATCTGGTACTGCAAACACGGCCGCTTGCGGTGCTCTAAGGTGTAATCGGTGCAGGTCCGCAGGCGAAAGTGACGACCGACGACGCGCAGGGTTTTGCGGGCACTGGCAGCCGAGTGGTAGGGCCCAAAGTAACGCGCGCGATCGGCTTGAGTGTGGCGGACCAGCTCTAGGCGCGGCCACTTGGCGCGGGGATCGAGGCGCAGTACCAGGTACTGTTTGTCGTCGCGCAACTTGATGTTGAACCGCGGCCGATGGCGTTTGATCAACGTGTTTTCGAGTAGCAGCGCCTCCTTGTCGTTGGAGGTCACGACCGTTTCGATGTCGCCGAGCAACTTCCCGAGCAGGGGGACAAAGTTGCGGGTGTCGTGGCCGTTGAAGTACTGGCGCACGCGAGCCCGCAGGCGCCGGGCCTTGCCGACGTAGACAATCACGCCCTTGCGGTCGCGCATCACATACACACCCGGGCTCTCGGGCAAGCGCTCGACGAGCTCGACCAGCTGCTCCCGCGAGGTCGCCCGCGGCTGCCAATCCTTGGGCACCTCCGGCACAACCTTGGCGCGAGAACGTTTTCGCCCGACCACGGCAGCTACAGTGCCAGGGGTCGGGCCGAAGGTCAGGGTTTTTTTGCTGCCGCAACCAAGTTCGCGGTCACGGGTTGGCCGGGTTCAACCTCAGTCGACCAACTTGCCGATGTCGCGGATCGTAACGAGGGCGATGAGGCCGAGCAGCGCCAGCATGCCGATGCCGTGGATCATTTCTTCGACCCGGCGGTTTGCCGGCTGACGGGCGATCATCTCGTAGCCCAAAAACACCAGGCGGCCACCGTCGAGGGCGGGGATCGGCAACAGGTTGAACATCCCGAGTACCGTGCTGATCATCCCGCCAAACAGGAAAAATGAGACCAGGCCAGATTCCGCGCTCTTGCTGATCTGGTGGACGATCGCCACCGGTCCACCGACTTCGGCCTTGCTCTTGCCGCGAATCAGCTTGGCCAACCCGGTGAGCTGGTCGCGGGTGATGACAAACGGCGCCTTGATGGCGGTGATGGCCGAGCGTTGAAAGCCAACCGAAACGCGTGGGTGGGTGAGGGCCACGCCGATGCGTCCCTCCTCGGGAATCGCCACCTGGTGGGTGAGTTCCTGGCCTTCACGCAGGACTTTGAAGTCGACCGTTTGCCCGGCGTGGGACTGGATCGCATTGATCAACAGGGTGTTGGCATCGTCGCCTTGGACGGCCTCGCCATCGATCTGGACAAACTGATCGCCCGGCTTCAACCCAGCCTGCTCGGCCGGCGTGTTGTCGTCGCCGTAGCTCATGATTTCGACCCGGGTGCGATCGGCCGCGCCATGGGCCGTGTAGACCCCAAAAAAGATGACCATCGCGGCCAGGTAGTTGGCCAGCGGCCCCCCCAAAATGGTGAGGATGCGAGCGTAGAGTGGCCGGTTGCGAAACAGGTACTTGGTCTCGTCTTCTTTGCCCTCGGCCAGGCACGCTTCGCGGGCCCGCTGTTCTTCTCTGAGCTCCTCTTCGTCGGGTGTTTCCATGCCGACGATATGGACGTAGGCGCCAAACGGAATGGCGCTGATGACGAACTCGGTGCCCTTGTACTTAAAGAGGTGGAGCACCGGAGGACCGATGCCGATCACACTAAATCGGTCAACTCGCATCCCGGTGGCGACAGCAAAGATGTAGTGGCCGAACTCGTGGACGATGATCAGCACCGAGAGCAGCAAAATGGCGCCCAGAATAAACACGCTGGCGACTATAGCAGCACAGCGGGCGCGGGCCCCTGTTTCGCCATATGACTAAACCCGTGGCCACAAAGTGGATCGGGGCCGGCACCTGTGCGTTGGCGGATCTTCTGCCATCGTCACATCGCGGGCGACACCTCTAGGAGGGTCGTGTGAAACTTCGATGGCGGCGAAGCCGGCTAAATGCCTAGGGGGCGGTCGAGCCAACTCAGGCCGATTTGACCGACGGAGCGGCGCAACAACAACACGGCTTTTTGTTTGAGGTCGCGGCTTGGAACATCGCCCCACGCCGGCGTAACCCCTTGTTTTGCGAGCGCCTTGGCAACGGTTCGCTCGGCGGCAACGAGGCCCCCACGCAGTTTGGCGAGTTGGGGGCTGAAGTCGCGGGAAATCGCCAGCACTTCACCCGAAACCAGCGCCGCGCGGTGACCGTCTTGGAGGGCTTGCACACCCCAGCGCAGAATTCGTGGCTCGACGTTGTGGTCGACGAACATCAGCGACTGGCCGCGGGCGATGCGAACGGCAGCTTGGATCCCGCGACCGCGCTTTGGCGCCTCGAGCACGCGCAGCTCTGAAAGTTTGTGTTGAAGAATGCTGAGGTGGCTGAGGGTATTGTCTCCGGAGCCTTCATCGACGGCGATCAACTCAATGGCCTGGTCTTCGCCCGCAACTTCGCGGACGGCTTGGAGGGCCCCACGAACGATTCGGGCGACGGCGAGTTCCTGGTCACGCAGGACGATGATGACACTCAGAAAAAGACGCACAGACGATCACCCACCTCGGCAAAGCTTGCGCACGCACGGTTTAAGACCCAGAGCGCGAACTTCTACTTAACCATGTAAACACCGTGTTTCAATGTGGTCAAGGAAGCGTAGCTATCAAGCCCGCCAAAAGCCCGAGAGGATCGTCACATTTGTGCAACAGCGACATTCAGTTGCCGACCTTCGGTCTTACCGGTGTTCGGTATCGCTTGCCAAACACCTCAATAAACAGCTAAAGGAGAAACCCCATGGCGGGTGTCAATAAGGCAATCATTGTCGGAAACCTCGGGCGAGATCCCGAGCTCCGCTACACCCAGGGCGGTCAGCCCGTCTGTAATCTCGCAGTCGCAACCTCGCGTCGCTACACCAACAGCCGCACCAACGAATTGGTCGAAGAGACCGAGTGGCACCGCATCGTGGTGTGGGGCAAGCAAGCCGAGCACTGCAACAACTACTTGGTCAAAGGCCGCCAGGTCTATGTCGAGGGCCGCCTGCGCACGAGCAGCTACGAGCGTGAGGGCCAACGCCATTACTCGACCGAAATCGTGGCCGAGACCGTCCAGTTCCTGAGCGGTGGTAACGGTCGCGGCGGTGGTGGTGGTGGCGGCGGCGGTGGTAACCGCGGAGGCTATAACCAGGGTGGCGGCGGCTACAACCAAGGTGGTGGCGGAGGCTACAACCAGGGTGGTGGCGGCGGCGGCTACAACCAAGGTGGTGGTGGCGGAGGCGGCGGCCAGCAAGAGGGCGCTTACGACAACGCCTACATGCCCTCCGACCCCGGCGACGACGACATCCCGTTCTAGTCGCTCGATCGAGCTAGTCAATCACACGGGCCGCCATGTGCGGCCTTGTGCATATGTGCCACCGGGATCTCACCTCGGGTTTTCACCGGGCCAAAGCCGCGGTAGGTCTAGGACATGTCGATTCGCCCACGGCTTTGGTCCATTTGCCTGGCGGTGGTGTGTGTCGGTTGTGCCGACGAACCCGAGGACACGGGCGACCCGAGCGGCGGGGGATCTGGTGAGCCGAGTTACCCGCTGCCGGTGTTTGTCGATCCGGCGAGCAACAACCTGATTGTCGCAAGCGATCGCCACGAGCCGATCTCCATGCGGGTCGACAAGATCTACCCCAACAACACGGCGCTGCTGGTCAACGACATCTCGGTTGGTACGGCTGTGTTCGAAAAACCAGACCTCCAGCTCGACGAGCAGGAGTTGTTGTTTCTACCAACGGGTGGGCTCACCCCAGGTTTGTTGAATCTACAATTACTTACCCGGCACGATGGCGATTTACTGTTATCGACACCGGTGGAACTCTCGATTGTGCCGAGCGAAACGGTCCAGCCGGTGGCCGCCGAGTTGGGGCCAGAGGTTGTCGCCACCGGCAAAATGATTGCACATGCAGGCACCTCGGGGTCGGCCGCCGCGTTGTTGGTGCGGGAGGACAGCGGATCGACCTCGGTCGTCCATGTACTGTTTGGCTGGGATCCGGCGTCGAGCTATGCACTCGGGCTGCCCGGCTTTGAGTCTTCGCGTCACCCCGATACGATCGGTGTGGCTGCAGGGGTGTTGCGCCCGCTCAGCGAAGAACAGCCGATGGTGTTGCAGGTTGCCTGGCCCACCGGTGCAGCCCCGGATGCGTTGGTCGGCCGCCGGCTCACAGCCGAACCCGAGCCGACCCTGGGCCCGCTGGTGACGTTGGTCGATCAGGAGCAGTTCGACGATCCGGCGATCGAGTGGTTTGCCCTCGGACGTAGCTTGGTTGTCGGCGACACCGTGGTCAGCGAAGTCTATGCCCCGGTCGACACCGAGTCGTCGCACCCGGGGGACCACCGGCTTGTGTCACGGGCATGGAACGCCCAAGAAAACAGCCTCGGGCCGCTGCGTCACTACTACAGCAACCCGCTCGAAGACTTTGACAGGTTGGCTCCGGCCCTCGACCTCATCGGGCTCGTCGGCGATGCACCGGGGGCCGTGTCGGTCCGGCGCTCCGGCTCGACACCTGCCCTGCTGGTGCGTGGCGAAGAACGTTGGGCCCTCGAGTTGGGCGACCCGACAGCCGCCCTCGGTCTTGCAAGTGGCGCTCCGGCGTTTGTCACAACCGTCCGTGGGGCGCTGTGGAGCTGGCAGACCTGGGGTGTCGAGCAAAGTGGCGACATCGCGGTGTTGGTGCAACGCACCCTCCCGGGCACGCCGCTGCAACATGTCAAAGCGGTGGCCGGGGGCAACGAGGGGGTGCCGGATGCCGTGCCGACCGGGGAGCCAAGTGTGGCCCTCGTGGCCGGAACACCCCGGTTGCTGGTTCCGTACGGCCCTGAAACCGACGTCCATGCCCTGACCGTGGCGACCAACGGGATGGAGATCTCAGCCCAGCCACTGCCGGGCATACGCTGCGACGCGATCGTCGCCCAACAGACGCTCGCCGGGAACCTCGAAGCCGGCGAGGTGGTATTTGCCTGTCTCAACGCCGGCGAGGTTCGGCTCGGGACGATCACCCTCGGTTAATCCGACCATCCGTGCTTGGCTCGTCGGCCGCAGCGTGGACAGACTGTGCGTGGCAAACCGCCCGTCGGCGAGGTCCTTCGTCGCCGTGAGTAGGTTGCTGGATAAGGACCCTCCGGTCATACTGCGCACCACCCATGTGGAAGAAAATCGCAATCGTCATTGGCGTCTTGGTCCTGTGTGCGGTCGGCTACGGCGCTTGGATGATGCGTTCCCAGGCCGAGGAGATCCCGACTGAGCTCGGCCCGATTGACCCGCAAAAACTCGCGGCGCTCATGCTGCCGGGTGACAGCGGCATGCCCGACTTCAAGCTCGCCGACAAACAGGGCAAGACCGTCTTTATCGTTGTGGGTGACCGCGAGAGCATGTCCTCCGGCGAGGAAAAAGTCCGCAACCTCGCGCTCAACCACTGGGAGTATCCCGAAACCGTCGAGGGCTACATCGTCGGCGACGTCAAGGGCTTTGAGCTGTTCAAGTCCAAGATCACCGAGATCATGGGTTTTATCCGTCCGGAGCTGCGGTTCCCGATGTACATCGACTTCAAGGGGGACGTGTTCGACACCTTTCGCCTCCCCCGTGGGCACGCCGGGACCGCGGTCGTCGACGCCAGCGGAGAGGTTGTGTTTCGCCACAGCGGTGAGATGGAGCAGGCCAAAATCGACGAGCTCAAGAAGTTGTTGCAGGCAACTGAGCCCGCGACCCCAGCGGCTCCCACCTTTGCCATTGGCGAGCTCTCCAACGAGAGCTGTAAGGGCAAGGTTTGCATTGTTGCCAACCTTCCCAAGCCACTTCCCCGCAGCGAAATCCCGGGGATCAAAGACGGGTTTGAGGGCGACGAAAAGCAGAGTTTTGAGAAGCTCAAACAGGCAGATCTTCGACTTGCCAGCCTGCTGATCAAGATCGACGAAAAGCTGGAAGACGCCGACAAGCTCGCCGGGGTGATCGTTGGCGACACCCCCGACGTCACCTACAAGCACCTTCAGCTGGTTGCTCCGGGGGACGGCGGCGAGGCCTTTGCCGGGCTGGCAAGCGAGCTTGCACTCGAAAAGGATGCAGCTGCAATGGTTGTGATCGACCCCGAGGGCAAGGTCGTGTTTGCCGAACACGGGGTGATTCCGATGTACAAGATGGGTCGCGTGTCGGCGCTGTTGGGCATCGAGATCGACGACAAAAAGCACGGCGAGGATTAGCTAGAGGCGCCGCGGTTGTCCGCGGGCCTAGCTAAATTCGTTGTTCATACAATAAAGTGTCGGCGACCCACCTACGTTGCCGCGAAGGCGGGCCGCCGACTCACCGAGTACGGCGCCAGGGGTATGGGGGTTTTACGTCAGGTTAGGTTCCCTTGGCGGTTTTGGTGCAGTGCGCCAGCGGCTTCGCGTGGTCAACGTCCTGTTCGTGTTTGGAGACGATTCCACGGGTCGCACGTGGCGACGGCACGGGTCCTGTAGCGGCAGTTTGATGTACATTGTTTGGCTGATGTATCGCTACAGGTGTTCGGTGACTCAGTTTGGCGACCGATCTAGGGGGTCGCCCGCGTTACAAATCCATAGATATATGTATAGACATTTACACCCGCGACCACATGGTTGTCAGGGCCGCAACTTCTCCAGACACCAAAGCCGCGAGGTGCGGACGGTCGCTGAGGCGATGGAGATTGCGTCGCCGAACGTCCAAAATCGCCATTTCAGTGCCGGCTGGGCATTGCTCATGCATGGTTGCATACATGAGATGGGCCGCGACTTCGGCATAGCGTTTGGGCAGGGGGCGTTGCTTAAAATACAGCTTAATAAGGTGGGGTTTACCGTCGATAATCAATCCGAGTTCGGGATTGACACTCACCATCACCTCGCCCAAGTCGAGGATTTCGTGGGGAGGTTCAAACCATTGCATGTGCTTGCGGCCCCACCAGCCGGTATATGCACGTGCAACTTCAATGTAATGCTTTTTTCCACGGCGTTCCTCGTGCCAGTCCCATGCCTGTTCGATACAGCCAGTCACGGTTTTCTTGCCGAGCCCCGACACGTGGGCGCGAATAATGGCCTCCCGCATGGGCCGATAAAAATCCGCGAGGGTGTTGTAGGGCCCGCGGTATTTCAATTGACGTACTTTTGTCAGTTTGGGCATCCCCGCTCGAAGGATGAATTCGACAAAGTCTGTCAGGGAGATTTGTTGTTGCTGCATGGACCTTTTCCTGCTAAGAAGGCGTCTGCATGACCCCAACGATGCCACTTTTTTGCGGCATCCCGTCTTGGTGTATACAGTGTGCATGATGAGGTTGATCTGTGGCAGATCAACCGAAAATGGGCTTTTGTGCGGGTTTTCGGGCTTCTAGCAGGCGGCCCGTCGGCCGGGCGCCAGATCGAACCTGTACGACCCGGCCACCGATCAATCGATCATTTATGCCCAGATTTTGTATCTACATGGGAACGGACATGGGGACGATCTAGCAGCCCGTGGATTTCTCGCGCGTCGCCTCGCGCAGAAGTTTTGTCTCGGCCGCGTTTCGTGAAACGCAGTTGCACTGGTGGTACTTCAAGTTTGCGAGGCGCGTACTCGGCAAAGTCGACAAGTGAGGCAGCGCGTCGAGAAAATCCACGGGCTGTTAGGGAACCGGGTAGCGACCCCACACTATCGTCGAGCGGTGGCCACGTTTGCTGCGAGTCCGTTTGGCGGCATTGTCCACACACTTCTCAAACATCCGCCCCTGATACACCGGCGGAACCGTTGCCCGGACCTCACCGGTTTTGGTGGCCACCGTAAACTTAATATTGAGTTTGGTCCCCGACTTGAGGTGGTCAAACCGTGCACAGTTTAACACCGGTTGCTTGAGCGTGTTGGCGAGGGCCTTTTTATCTGCACGACTGAGGTGTTCAAGTGTTGCGGGTTGCGTTTCGGGCTCGGGCTCGGGCTCAGGGGCAGCCTCGGAGGCCTTCGCAACCTCGGTCGCTCCGATCTCAGACGGTGGTGTAGGTTGGGCTGCGGGGTTTGCTTGCTTTGGCGGTTCAGCAGTCGGTTGCGTCGCTTCAGCCACAAGTGCGGGTGCGCTTGGTGCCACGGCAATCGGCTGTGACGGGGCTTGGGACCTCGCTAGCACCCATCCGAGTACGAAAAACAAAATGCATGTACAGATTAATCCGACCACAGCCAGCTGGAGTTGGCGAATCTGTCGGGCCATCGCCGGCATGCGCGGGTCGTCGGCTGGGGTCGTCTGCTTGTTCGCCAGCGGGTTGACGAGAATCACCGTATCTTCGTCGGCATGGGCCCGTGTGCGCAGGTCGAAGATTTCATCGGGGTCGAGGATTTCGACGACATCGCTGTCTTGCAGCTCGATCGCACCCGAGGCTGTACGGTCATTGCCGATGTTGGGCCCGCGCGGGTCATTCGCAATCGCGGGTACCTGTGACTGGGTCACCCGCGACAGTCGGGCATCGGCGCGAATGATCGCCTCTGTCATTTCGCGGACGCTGGCAAATCGATCGCCGGGGTCCTTGGCCAATGCCCGCAGCACGATGCGTTCGATACTCGCCGGGATCTCGGCATCGGGTGCGGCCGAGCGCAGGGGTTTTGGGTCGTCGCGCAGCTGCATGGCGATGACCTCCGCCGCTGTCGGAGCGGAGAACGGCGGGTGTCCGACGAGGGCGTGATACATCAGTGCACCCAATGAATATACATCGACTGCTCCGCCCGGGGTCTCGCCGCGGGTCAGTTCGGGAGCCATATACTCAGGTGTCCCAAGCATCAGGTTGCTGCCGGTTTCGGTCTTGAGCCGGCCAAACCGACCGCTGTGCTCCTCGGCCACGAGCTTGGCGATGCCGAAGTCGAGGATCTTGATAAAGTCGCGGTTGCCCCCGCGTTTGATACGAAAACAGTTTTCGGGTTTGATGTCGCGATGGACCACTCCCTTGCGGTGGGCGGCATGCAGGGCGCGACATATTTGCAATACCATTCGTCGCAGGCGCATCCACGGTAGTCGACCCTCGCGCAACAGGGTGGTGCTGAGGTCCTCGCCTTCGAGGTATTCCATCGCCAAAAACGCGAGCCCCTCCGCGGTCCGCCCGATGTCGGTAATGTCGACAATATGCTCGTGGCGGATCAGCGAGACAGCCCGTGCTTCTTGCAAAAACCGATCGACGAGGTCCTTGTTGTCGCGAAACTCCGGGACCAGGACCTTGACCGCGAGTTTGCGACCGATGGCGATATGCTCAGCGAGGTAGACCGTGCTCATGCCACCCTCGCCGATAGGCTCGAGCAGCTGATAGCGGTCAGCGAGGATGGTGCCAGGTGGGGGAAGGGTGACCCGGCGGCTACGGGCGTGCGGGCGCATCACGATCTGGGTTCAATCGCTGACAATGCGCAGCAATTGCGGCCCGTATCTCACCATGTTTTGCCGCCGGCTGCCAACCCAATGGCGTGAGCTCGGTGTGGGATATTAGGTGTGGGGCGATTGCGAGGGCGCGTTGGTGCCCGTGGCGGGAACGAAGCGGGTCGTCGATAGACCTACGACTCATGTGTGTACATGAACTCAGTATATATGTGTCTACAAGTAGCTAGTTATCCTTGCCAAACAAACCGCGAAATACCCCTCGGGTTTTTTCGACCGCATCGTCGACGGTTTTGCCCACCTCGGCGCCGGCCTTGTCCATACCGCGGCGAAAATCCGAACCGAGGCGCTCTGCCGTTTCCCGGGCTACCTTGGTCGAGGATGCCACCTGAGGTGAATTGGCGAGCTCACGCGCGCCGCTTTCGACAGTGTTGCGGGCGCGTTTGACAGCGTCGGTCACACCCGCGGCGTCGGCTGCCTGCTTGGCCTGGTCGAGGGCTCGCTTGGCACCGCCCCACAGCGTCCCGGATTGGTCGACCTCGTCTGCGGTTTTTTGGGCGACTTCGTCGGTGACAAAGGCATCGCCACAGCTACAGCACACCATCACATGACGGCCACCGTGATTGGCGATGTCGACGGTATAAAGGTGAAAGGTTTTGACCACCCGATGTTCACGAAAGATTGCGGATTGCTGACACGAGGGGCACTCGCGCTCCACACTCGCGCCGCCTTCGACAGGTTTCGTTCGCTCGCGGTCGCCAAAAAACACCCACATGCGATCACGGTACAGGCAAATCGTACGGTTCTCTCGGGATTTTTGGTGGGTGGGCGTGCGGCCGGGCGAAATCCGACAGCAGCCTCAAAAATTTAAACTACGAAAGTTTTCGTTGATTAATTACGAAGAGCTTCGTATAACAACCCGAGATGTCGGAAGATGCGCTTCGACGGCCGACGGAGGCCGAAATGGAGATCCTCGCAGTGCTGTGGGCCCGCGGGTCTGCGACCGTCCGCGAGGTCCACCAGGCGTTGCCGCGCAAAACCGGCTACACGACCGTGCTCAAGCAGATGCAGATCATGGCCCACAAGCAGTTGGTCACCCGCGACACATCGAACCGGAGCCACGTGTACCAGGCCAATGTGGTGCGCGAGCAGATGCAGTCATCGCTGGTGGGCGACCTTATCGACCGGGCATTCGCCGGTTCGACATCCGACCTCGTCATGCGTGCACTTGCATCGAAACCGACATCGAGCGATGAGCTCGAGGCCCTCCAGCAGATGTTGACCGACATGATCGCCGAGCGCGAAGAAAAGGACACGGCGCCATGACGTTCAACGGGGCGAAAACCCGGAGGTGGCCATGACCACGACACCCGTGATCGCCGCCCTCGCGTGGACGCTGCTGCACTCGCTGTGGCAGGGGGTTTTGGTCGCCGGCTTGGCATATTTATATGCACAAGCGACACATAGCCCAAGGTTGCGCTACGGCATCTACCTCGCCGGTGTCGCGACGACTGTCGTGCTTGGTGGGTGGACATTTGTCGATGTCTATCAACCGCCACAGGGATCGGTTGCCGCCTTCCAGCCGTCGACAACTGGCGGGCAACTGCTGGCGTGGCTGGTGATGGGCTGGGGCCTCGGTGTCTCGTTTATGACCACGCGTTTGGCCTACGGTTTGTGGCAACTCGAGCAGCTGCGCCGCCAGTGCCGGCCGCTCACCGAAGACCTACGCCAACGTGTTCAAACCATTGCCAGCGACCTCGGGATCCGACGCGAGGTCGGGGTGGCAGAGTCCGTCGCGGTCGATAGCCCGCTCACCCTCGGGTGGCTACGGCCGTTGATCCTGCTGCCGGTGGGCACGGTTGCCCGGCTTCCGGCCGAGGTTGTCGAGGCCGCACTGGTCCATGAACTCGCCCACATCCGTCGCCACGACTTTGCCGTGCATGTCGCGGTGAGCCTGGTGAGGGGCATGTACTTTTACCACCCCGCGGTCTGGTGGTTGTGCGCACGCGTCGAGCAAACACGTGAACATTGCTGCGATGATGTTGTTTGTGCGTATACAAAAGACCCACTGCACTACGCCCTTGCGCTGACCCAACTCGAAGCCGCCCGCGTGCGGCCGGCGAGCAGCGCGATGGCGGCGACTGGAGGAGACCTCATGACCCGAGTTCAACGCCTTGTTTCTGGCCAACCGAGCCGCCGTGGATGGCTCGCGCCGTTCGCTTCAATTGTGTGTACACTTTGTCTGGCAGCGGTTGTCGTGCCGGCCTGCCTCGACAGCGAAGAGCCCGCGTCTGAACTCTCGCAGCAGCTAGAAGAGGCAGACCAAGCCCAAGTCGAGGAGATTTCAAGCGAGCCCGAGGCGCCCGAGCGTGCACCCGAGATCGCCCAAGCACCGGTTGCTGGGCCGACCGAGATGTTGGCCGAGCCGTTGGCCGAGCCGTTGGCTGAGCAACAACCCGACGACCTCGGGATCGCGTGGCTGCCCGCTGACATACGTGTGTATGCAAATGACATCCGAACGGTCAGTGCACGCCACGGCGTCGATCCGCAGTTAGTAGCGATCGTGACAATGCTCGAATCCGGTGGTAACCCCGAGGCCAAAAGTCCGGCCGGCGCTCGCGGGTTGATGCAGCTGATGCCCCAAACCGCGGCAAAGATCGCCAAAAAGCGCAAGATCGCCGACCACTCTGAGTCCCGCCTCGACGACCCGACCTACAACCTCGACATGGGCACCTATCTGCTCGGTCAGTTGCAACAGCAGTTTGCCGACGGTGATGCGCTGCGGCCCCGAGATGTCGAGCGTATCGCAGCGGCCTACAACGCCGGCTCGGGACGACTGCGTGAGGCCCTCGCAGGTAAGCGGCCACTGTCGGCCGAAACTCGGCGCTACAAAAAACGCGTGCGCGATCTGTGGGGCAAACGCGAGTCCGAGTCGCTGCCCGACTAGTCCGTTCAAACGAGCCCGAATTTTTCACCGAGCTTCGGGCTGTGGCTGCCAATGCCCTTGAATCACTGAACGTGCTGTGCGTGCACTTCGACGTACCTCGAGTGCCCGCGTCGCTCACTTGTCCGCGCGCCGAAAGGATGCTTCTGGTGAGAAGTCCGGGCGAGCGCGCGGCGAGTCGGCAAGCCACCGATCGATGGCCGCAAATAGCTTGTCGAGGGCATCGTGCTGCGGGCTTCGCAGGTAGTGGTCGACATCGACAAGTTCGCGACTTTGTCCGCCCGCGGCCGTGGCGATCTCGACAGCATCTTCGGGCCCGGTGACGAGGTCGCCGGTGCCGTGAAGGGCCAGCACCCGAGGTCGCCCAGTGGTCGCCGCAGTTGCGCGAAGACTGTGCCAAACCGAGTGAAGATCCGTGCCTTCGAGTTGGCGAAAAAACGCTGGAATTCGCCCGTGGACGAGCTCTCCGTCAATTTTAGCGGCCTTGGCCACGGCTCGAAACCGCGGCTCCTGAGCGAGGACCTCTCCGGGGTGTTGGTCGCGGGTCAGGACCCGACTGAGCAACTCTTGTAGCAGCAACAACCCGCGAACAAACGCTGGCCCCTTCGCCCCGGCAGCAATCCCGTGACGCCGGGCCGACGCCACCACACTGGCCGACCACGATGTCGCCGTTGCCCCAAAGGTCACGATGCCGGCGACATCTATACCCCGGGCAACCAACGGCGCCTCGATCCCCCCGAGGCTATGACCGTAGATGTAAATGCATTTTTTTTCGACGACTGGGTGGGCACAAAGCTGGCGCAGTCCGGCACGAAATCCGGCGATCTCGAGGTCGAGGGGGGTGTGCGAACAGGGCGGGCCCTCACTATCGCCGAGGCCGCTGCGTTCGACCCGGTACGTCGCCCACCCCTTGGCCGTAAACCGGGCAACAAGCTCGAGTTGTGGGTGACCAGGGTCGAGTGGGTGCTCGCACGAGCGACAGGACTTATCGGGCAATAGCAGTACCGCCGGGCAAGCCCGCGAGCCAGTGGGCCAGGTGTAGATCGTTCGCAGTCGCAGGCCGGCCACGTCGACGTGATCGAGCACGACTTCAGCCCCGGCGATCTGCTCGAGCGGCATCGCCCGGGCGGGGGCTTGCAGTTGCAACCGATCGCCTGCACGGAGCACCCAAAACGTCACCAACTGGCCGGCACGCAGTTGGCGAACGACATGTTGGACATCGGCGACCGTCCCAACCGGGTGCCCATTGATGGCTACCAATCGGTCTTGTGTATGTACACCAGCACTGGCGGCGGTTTGTTCGGGCACCACGGTCTCGACGACCGGCCCCGGCTCCAGGTCCTCGTGGAGCTGCAAACCGAGCCCGGCCCGGCGGGCAAGTGGCAAAACCATACCTGGTTGAGTATCACGAACGCGCACAACCCCGGCAACATCGCGTTTGGTCGGCAAGCGCTCCCCAACATTGTGTTGGTGGGTAAACCCCTAGATACCGAGCAGTTCGGGGGCGCTGCCTAGCAGCCCGTGGATTTTCTCGACACACCACCTCACTTGTCGACTCTGCCGAGGACGCGCCTCGCAAAACTTCAAGTGCCACCAGTACAACTGCGTTTCACGAAACGTGTCCTCGACAAACTCTTTTGCGCAAGGCGACGCGCGAGAAAAACCGCGGGCTGCTAGCCGCTGCGGGGTAGGCAGGAGATTGTGCGCATGCAAGCGACTGGCATGACAACAGGGGCGCTCCCGCGATACTCTCGGGGCATGCTGCCCTGTGCCGAATGTTCGCGCCACATTCAAGTTGCCGATGGTCTGTGTCCGTTTTGTGGTGCGCCGGTCCATCCCCCAGTCGGTGCACCGCGCCCCATGGTGGTGATCGCCAGTGCACTGGTCGGGTTGGCGCTGTCGGGGTGTGCCGATCGACCGACTACGAGCGACGCAACCGCGACCGCAGCAACTGTAAGTACAACAAATCAGACGTCGAGCCCGAGCTCGGGCGGAGAGCTCACCGGACCGCCGACATCGACAACCGAAATGGGGACCCAGACGGCCGGCGAAACGGTGGCGACAACCGCCGAGACGACCACGACCTCGACCTCAACTGAGACCACCGCCGACGCCACCACGATGGCCATGACCGAGACGACCATCGACGCAACCACCATCGATTCGACCGACGGACCGACCACTGGCGGTTCCGATAGCGACACAACCGTGGGCGACACCACCGACGCCACCGAGTCGACCACCGACGACGATCAAACCACCAACTGGTGGACCGATACGGAAATTCCAACGCCCTACAGCTGCCCGCCAGCTCCGCGTGAGCGGGCATTTGTATAAACATATCGTTTACGGGGTTGGGTCGTCACAGGCTCCCGCGGCAGCAACTTCGCGTCCGATCCCCCAGCGATCAACGGTACGGGTTGTGCGTGGGTGGTCGACCTGAACCGGGCCAAACATCTCGCGTAGCTCGGGGTTGGCAAACTCGCGGATCAGGCGAAACCCTCCCTGACCAAAAGGTCCAGGCTCGGCCTTGATCGAGCATTCGACCCGTTCTCGCAGCCCCATTGCGGCCATCTCGAGGGCCCGGTGGTGACACATCGGGTTGTTGCCCGGGCGTCCCATCAACGGCTCGCTCACCGATGTACAACCTCCCATACAGGTCGTCGCGTAGTAGCACTCGCGGCAATAGCCCCACAGTTCATCGCGGCTGCGATGCCGCATATAGGTGATTTCGGGGGCCCGCTCCCACAGGTCCCGAAGGCCATGTTCACGCCACGACCCACCGACATTGGGCGGGCCACCCAGACTCGGGCAGTTTTTGATGTTGCCATCGCTTTCGATCGCGAGGTGCCAGGCGCCTGCGTGACATCCTAAAAAGTGACCACACGTGTTTTGGTTGCCGCGCAGCCGGTGGGCGTAGGGGCCAAAGTAGCCCACGCTGTTGGCCACGATCAGGCGCACGCCAAGTTGGCGCGCCCGGTCGGCGAGCTTGGCCAGCAGGTCAAAGACCTCTGGGAGTTGATATGGTTGTAGCAGCACATGTTCGAGATCGGCCGCATTGCCGTGGGGGGAGGTGAGCTGAATTTGCCAGGCGTAGACCCCGAGTTTCGCAAACAGTTCGAGCAACTGCGGGAGCTCGCGCCAGGTTTTGCGGTTGATTTGGGTGTTGCTCGAAATCGTTGCACCTGCGGCTTTGAGGTGGCGCAACGCCGACACTGCCCGGGCAAAACTATCGGGGTGGTTGCGCAGGTAGTTGTGGGTGGGGGCGAGGCCATCGATCGAGACCGAGATGTTTGAGATGCCCGCCTCCACAGCCGCCTGCGCCCGCGCCTGCGTCAGGTTGAGCCCACCGGTGACCATGCTCGCAGTCATTGCATGTTCACGGATCGCGCGGATGATCAGGATAAAGTCGTTGCGCAGGTACGGTTCTCCGCCGATCAACGAAACCTCGCCCACACCGATGGCCGCGAGCTCGGCAACAAGCTGCAGGCACTCCTCGGTCGTCAGTTCGTTGTCCCGGGGTTTGCCGGCACGGGGGCCACAGTGCCGGCAGCGATGGTCGCAGGCCAGGGTCAATTCCCACACGGCAAAGCGTGGCTTGGGTGCCTCTCCGCGGGCCTGTGGCAGTACTCGACGCGAGCGCGACGGCGGTAGCTCGTCGACGATCGGTAGGCGACGGCGGGCGTCTTCGAGTTTCACCGGAAAATCCCGGGTCGCGGTGCCCACCACACGGATGCAGACCGAGGCATCACGGCGCTAGACACCACTCCAGGCTGCCAGCAATACGCCGTGAATGTCGTCGGCCGTACACGGTTTGGGGTTGGTCGAAAGCGACGGATCGCGGGTTGCCCGTTCGGCGATATCTTGCAGTTGGTCGGTTTCGAGAGTGTTGCGCATACAACCACTTTCCTGGGCCTGCTCGAGCGTGTGCGGGATCCCGAGAGTTTCGCGGAGGTCCATCACCCAGTGCAGCACCGACTCAAAATTGTGCGACCGCAGTTCGAGCGCGCGGGCGAGGCGAATCATTTTGTCCTCGATCAGCGAACGGTTGTGCTCCATCGCGTAGGGCAGCAAGATCGCGTTGGCGAGGCCGTGGTGAATGTCGGTGACTGCCCCAAGTGGGTGGGCCATTGCATGTACAAGCCCAAGACCCTTCTGAAATGCGGTCGCACCCATGCTCGAAGCCATCATCATGTGTGTGCGGGCCTCGGCATCATCACCCTGTTCAACACAGCGGGGCAGGTAACGGGCGCACAACCGCATCGCTTCGAGGGCGATGCCGTCGGCCATCGGGTGGTACCCGGGTGCGCAAAAGGCCTCAAAAGCATGGACAAAGGCATCGATACCGGTGGCCGCGGTCAGGTGCGCGGGCAGGCCAAATGTCATCTCCGGGTCGGCGAGGACCAGCGGTGGGAGCATCCGCGGATGGAAAATGATCTTCTTGCTGTGGTCGCGCACATCGGTAATGACCGACGCACGACCCACCTCCGAACCGGTGCCGGCGGTCGTCGGCATTGCGATCATTGGCGCGACTTTTTCCGGGTCGACCTTGGTCCAGTTGTCGCCGATATCCTCGTAATCGAACACCGAGCCCGGGTGATCGACCATGAGTGCAATGCATTTGCCGACATCGAGGGCCGAACCTCCGCCGATAATCAGGCAGCCGCGGTGCTTACCCTGGTGGTAGGCCGCGACCCCGTCGATAACGTTTTGCTCGATCGGGTTGCCCCGTAAATTTGCAAATACACTTGGTTTGAGGCCGGCAGTTGCGAGTTGCTCGGTCACCTCGCGAAACCACGAAAACTCAACAATGCCCGGATCGGCGATCACAAGCGGCGTGGTCAGGCCAAACTCGCGGCACGCGGCCACGACCTCACGTCGGCGGCCACAGCCAATGCGATAGGCAGTCGGGTAGTTAAAGTTTCCCTGCGGCGGCGCGATCCGGTCGTCGTCGTCGCGTTCGTGCTCGGCATCCATGGCTCAGATGATCTCGAAATATCGCTGCAAATCCCAGTCGGAAACATGGCGGTGAAACTCCCGTGCCTCCCACTCGCGGGTGGCCGCGTAGTGGTCGACAAAGGCATCGCCAAACAGGCTGCGGGCGTGTTTGGAGTTGCGAAACGCCGCGGTTGCGTCCCACAGTGTGGTCGGCAGCGGGGGGCCACCTGGGCCCGGAGAGGCCAGTTCGTAGGCGTTGCCGGTGATCGGTTGACCAGGGTCGAGTTGCTGCTCGATCCCGTGAAGGCCGGAACCAAGGGCTGCGCTCAAAATCAGGTAGGGGTTAGCGTCGGCCGGTCCTATCCGATATTCGGCGCGTTGACTGGACTTCGACCCCGGGATCACGCGCAGGGCGGTTGTGCGATTTTCGACCCCCCAGTTGGCCGCGAGTGGGGCCCACATGCCCGGGACCATGCGGCGGTAACTATTGATGGTGTTGTTGACCATTGGCAGCAGCTCGGGCAGCAGCGCGACCTGGCCGGCGACGAATTGGCGCATCACCGGGCTCATGTTGTGGTCGGTGTTTGGTGCATAAAATGCCGAGTCTCCCGAGTCTGTGTGGGTCAATGACATGTGGACATGACCGCTTTGGCCCGGGAGTTTGGCATTCCATTTGGCCATAAACGTGGCCATCAATCCGTGGCGTTGGGCAAACACCTTGCAAAACGTTTTAAACAGGGCTGCCCGGTCGGCGGCCTCGACAATTGGTGCATGTGCAAGTGCCGCCTCGAGCACGCCGGGGCCGGTCTCGGTGTGGAGCCCCTCGATCGGGATATCCATCGCCATACACAGGTCGAGCAGCCCCTGGTAAAACTCGTGGTGGACACTGTTGCGCAGGACCGAATAGCCAAACATCCCGGGCGTCCACGACTTGAGATTGCGGTAGCCCTTTTCGCGGGCACTGTGGGGTGTTTCCTCAAACAAAAAGAACTCGTACTCGCACGCGGCATGGGCGACAAACCCCATTTGCTCCGCCTTGGCGGCCATGCGCTTGAGTGTTTGCCGGGGGCAGACATCGGCATAGGTGCCCGTAAACTCGCCGATCACCAGGGCTGTATCGGCCTCATGCGGGAGCCTGCGCAGGGTTTGGAGGTCGAGCGCGACCGGGGCGTCGCGGTAACCCGTGTGCCAGCCCGAGGCTGTTGTATTGTCATAGAGTTGGTCGTTGCTATCCCAGCCGAGCACGACATCACAAAACCCGAGGCCCTTTTGCGCGACCGCTAGGAATTTCTCGCGATTGACATACTTGCCCCGCAGGATGCCATCGACATCAAACACACCGAGTTTGAAAAAGCGGATGTTGTGGGCGTTGAGCCAGCGGTCGAGGTCGGCGGGCGAGAGGTTTGGGTCGCGGATGCGGTCGGCCATTTGCGCGAAGCATAGATGCTCTTCCAACCGATTGGCGAGCGAAAGATCGGGGCGGGAGCAGGTTTTTCGGACGCCGCGCGGCTGTGCTCAGGACGTTATGTATGTACACTGTTTGCCGGTGCAACCGTGGGCCGTCATGCTGCCTGCAGTTGACGGCAAAAAACCGTGGCGAGTTGGCCGAGCGCCTGGGGGGCTGGCAACCCGAGCTGTGCCGGGTTGTGGTGGTCACGCGCCCGGCTCGGGAGTGAGGCCAAGGCACGGTGTTGAGCGGCCTCGAGATCTGCCCGAGCGGCGGGGTTGAGCTGCTGGCAAAACCAAGTGTGGAGGTCCCAGGCGAGTTGACCGTGACGGGCCTCGTCAGTTGCGATTTGGCGATAGGCCTGCCGGATAGCAGGGTCATCGGCCCGTTCGGCGATGAGCTGGGCACGCAGGGCTGCCCAGGTCTCGTAAACACAACCCTCCACGGCATTGTCGCGGGCGACTTCTTCAAGACTCGGTGTAGAATCAAGTTGTTTGGCCGGACGTGGTGCGCGACCGTAGTTGGCCGCGAGTGAGGCGACTACGCTGGCGTGTTGAGCCTCGTCGTCGGCGGCGGCGCGACAGCGCGCGACCAGGGATTTTGGTGCTTCCCAGGCTTCTAGTCGCTCGGCCAACTGTGTAAATGCAACCACCGAGGCGGCTTCGAGCTGGGCACAGCGGGCGAGGTGCTCACCGAGGGATTGTGGGCAGTCCCGGTCTTCGATGTGTCCGAGCGGGCGACGACCCTCACAGTAGAATACTTCGTTGCCACTACAAGAAACACTGCCGACCTCGGCCTCGGGCATTTCACCTGGGTTGGGGTCGAGGTTGAGCATGCAGTCGGTCACATCGCTTAGCGAACCTGCCCCGCCTTCGCGCCAAAACGCATCCTGGCAGGCTACTTCGCAATCGATCGCACTGCGATCGTCGAGTTGATAGTCCGTCACGAGTTGCTGGACCTGCTCCTCGGTCAGTGTTGTATCGACCGAGGCGGGCTGCTTGTCACCACAGTTTCCCCCGGATACTCCGGAGCCGGTAGGGCAGGCAGTCGCGCTGATGGCAGCGATCGAAACGAGTATCAAGTGGCGAATATCCATGGCAACTCCAGCTGCGATTGTACGCGAACAAACGGCGGCAATTAGGGAATCTTGCGGCGTAGGTGATAGCTCTTGGGCCGGGTAACGGCCGCGAACCCGAGTTCAGACAGCGAACAGCCGTGCCCCGAGTCCTTGACCCCAGTCCACGCCAGGGCCGGGTCGAGGTAGTCGCACCGGTTCATAAACACAGTCCCGACCTCGAGTTGCTGGCCAATCGATTGTGCCCGGTCGAAGTCCTCGGTCCAGATCGAAGCCGTCAGCCCATAGGCCGAGTCGTTGGCCAGCCGCACCGCCTCGGCCTCGGTTTGAAAGCCCATCACCCCGACTACCGGGCCAAATGTCTCTTGGGTCATAATCGCCATTGAGTGGTCGACCCGGTCCAGCAGCTGTGGGCGGACATAGGTCTCGTGATCGGGGGCGGTAAACGTGCGATCGTCGGTGGCCACACGGGCCCCCGCGGCCACGGCCTGGGCAACCTGCTCGCGGATAGACTTGGCTGCGCGCGGCGACACGACCGGCCCGAGGTTGACACCATCTTCGAGTGGGTTGCCGAGCTTGTAGCGATGTACCTCGGCGACCATGGCCGCGGTCAGCTGTTCGCGGATATCCTCATGCACATACACACGCTCGATGCCGCAGCACGATTGCCCGGCGTTAAACAGCGCCCCCTCAACCAGGTTGACCGCGGTTTTTTCGATCGGGCTGTCGGGCAAAACAATCGCAGCATCCTTGCCTCCGAGTTCCATGCCCACGCCGATAAAATTGTGTTGCGCGACCGCGCGGTAGACCTCGTGACCACCGCGGACCGAGCCCGTAAACGCGACATAGCCCAGCCGCCGCGAGTCGAAGATCTCGGCTGCGGTGGGGTGGTCGACGTGAAACGCCTGGACCAGTCCCTCGGGCGCGCCCGCCTCGATAAACGCCCGCTCGAGTTGGTCGGCGACCAACGCAGTTTGCGGGGCGTGTTTGATGAGCACGGCATTGCCGGCCAAAATCGCCGAGACAAGCGTGCCGACCGGGACCAACAACGGGTAGTTCCAGGCCGCGATAATCATCACCACACCCACCGGTTCGCGGGCGATAAAGCGGCGGATCTCGGGGGTCGAAAGGTCGACGGTTTCGAGGTCGCGCAGGGTGTGGGCGGCAATCTGGCATAGGTAGCGGGTGCGTTGGCAAAACCCGCCCGAAAACTCGCCACGCGCGTGGGCAAGTGGTTTGCCCATCATCCGCGTGATCTGTTCGGCGTTGTGGTGGAGGTGGGCGGCATAGCGGTCGAGCATGGCCTTGCACAGGCGCACACGGGTCGAAAGCGGGGTGTTTCGCCAATCCCGTTGGGCCGCGTGGGCACGGTCGACATGAACCCGCGCACGTTCGGAGCTCAGCTGGGAAAACTCGTAGCAAGGTTGCCCATCGATCGGGCTGACAATGGCCGGCATGCCCAAACGTACCTCAAGTTTTTGCGATTTCGGGAGCAGTAATTTTGCGGCCCCTGAGCAGGTGCGCGCAGGCGGATAGGGCAGGTCTAATAGGTCGGACGGCTCGGATAGGTCGGACGGCTCGGATAGCTCGGACAGCTCGGATAGTCACGTGGGTTGATGGCCCAACGCGATCAACTTGACTATGCACTAAACCGCGGACAAACCAATCACTCGCGCGATCATCCGTGCATAGCCCTGTGCGCTGGCCGGCAACCCGGCGCAGCGGGCCAGCTCACTTCCGCGGCAACAGACGATCACGGTGGGAATCGTGCGTACTCGGAATTGTCGCGGCACACCCCAGCAGGCATCGATGTCAAAGCTTGCCAATGTCACCTGCTCGCGCAACACGGGCTCAATTGCGCAGAGCTGGGAGGCGGCCTGCGGACACAGGGGCTTTGCCCACGTAGCCACAAACAACACGGCAGTAGGCTTTTTGGCCTGGATTTGGACCGTGAAGGTTTCATCGTTGCGCACGGCAGAGGCACGAGCGGAAACTATGGATCATAGTGGTCCGCCTCGTGCTGGCGCAGCCCGGTCAACCACCCGGCCCGGGCATCGGGAAAGGCGTCGGCATAGGGGACGTAGGGCTTGATATCGAGGACAGGCGTTTGGTCGAGGATATCGATTCCTCGTACATACACCTTTCTCCCGTCGATTCGGTCGAGTTGCAGGCATGACAGGCCGATCGGATTGGGCCGGTGTGGCGCTCGTGTGGCAAATAAGCCCTGTTTGCCGCCGGGGCCCCGGGGCGGGCGCACCATCGGGTTCCAGCCGCTATTGAGGTGAAATACAAACAACACCCAGATGCGCTCAAACCCGTCGAGGTCGCGCAGGGCCTGCTCAAAGTTGTGCCCGCGATGGAGCTCGATCACCCCGGCTTGGGTCTGGTCGCCGAGCACTTGCTCGGTGATCGGGGGCTGCCTGGGGGTGCCAAACCGCTCGGTGTACGGCGAGTGAACCACGCCGATTGGGCGAAACGAAACAGTTTGTAGGTGCACATCCTTGTGCTCGCTGGTGTGGTCCTGGACGGGCTTTTTGCGCTTCATCTCGGTGGGCTAGCCTCCGCACTTTGTACAGGCGGTGGTTGCCACCTTGCAGTCCTGTTGGGCCCGTTGGCACACATTTGCGTAGCGTTCGGAGTCGCTGTTGCGACTGGCGAGGTCACAGATCTTTTGTTCGAGGTCGCAGGTCGACTGCTTGAGCATACAAATATTGCTGCAGGTGTTGATACTTCCACCGGCCACGGGTTTGGACGACGGCCTTGATTCCGGTTTTGACTTCTTCTTGGTCGAGCGTTTGGTCGAGCTCTTTGTCGAGATCCCGCCCTCGACCTTGGCATTGTTCTTGTCCTTGTTCGGCGCCACCTCATCACCTAGGTGGGCAAGGGCGATCCCCGCCCCGCGTAGTTGCTGTTCGCGTTGTTGCAGCATCTGCTCGTACTGCGCGAGTTGGGCCTCGGGGTCGGTGGTGGTGTCGGAGCGGTCTTGCTTGATCGGGCTGGCGTCCTCGACCTGCTGATAGTCGCGGTTTGGGCCCTCGGCCTCGCCAGCTTCGAGTGCAGCGTCAGCCTCCGAGCCCTGGGCCTCTGCCATATCGCCACCACCGGCATCCATTGCGGCCGGTGGGGCTTGCGGAGCCATAGTCCCCTGCTTGGGTGCGGCACAGGCTAGCAGCAGGGCCGCGGCCATCCACAAAGTAGTTGTACTAGCACGCATGACAGGCCTCCCTCGCGCGGGTGCAGTCGCTTTGGGCTTGGATGCACACGTTGGCGTAGCGCGGTTGGTCAGGATGTTGGGCTGCGAGGTCACAAATTCGGGTTTCGAGCCCACACATGGTGTTGGCGAGGTCGCAGATATTGGTGCACTGGGCCCGCCGTTGTTTGCGTTCAGACCGACGATCTCGGGACTTGGCCGCCACACCTGCGCTTACCTCTTCGTCGGCGGATTCTGGCTCCATCATCGGTTCGGCCGGTGCTGCGGGAGCATCCGCCGGCGGAGGGGCAGGTTGCTGGGTGGGTGTTGCTGTCGATGTGGTTGTATCAGCAACGTCACCATCGGCATCGTCGTAGCTCTCACTCTCACCGACCGCCGCATCCCCACCGGCGGCATTGGTCATACCACCACCGGGCGCGGCCATGGCGACGGTTGCCACCGGGACACCGGCGGCGCGCATTTCGGCTTCGCCGCGTCGCAGCTCGGCCTCGAGTTGCTCAAACGACATGGTAGCGAGCGCCTCGTTGGGCATGCGGGCAGTCTCCATTTTTGCCGCACAGCCAGAAAACATGCATGCGCACATAAGTCCCATGAGCCAGGGTCGGGTTGGTCGACGGCTCATGGCGCACCTTCCGAAACTTCGGCCAGGGCCCGGTTGAGCAACGTGCGGTTCATATCGAGTGCCTGTTCATAGGCCGTTAGGGCCGCGTCATCATCCTTGCGAAGTTCGTGGATTTCACCGCTAATGGCCACCAGACGGGCGGTAAATGCATTGGTGGAGACCTCGTCGTAGTCGTTGCCCAGGCCTTCGTTGGCAGTTGTCAGCAGTTGTTCGGGGGTCTGCGGATCGATTTTTGGATGGTCCAGGCGCAGGCGTAGCAGTCGGCCATAGATATCGTGGCGGAGGTTGATACCGGCATCGCCGGCCTGGGCACGGGTTGGCCAGTTGAGGCTACGCAGGTCTTCGAGGGCGGCGATTGCTTCGGCGTATTTTCCCTGGTCGACCAACAGGTCGATCCGCTGGTGTTCGACATCGAGGGTCTGCGCCAGGCTCACCAGGATCTCTGGAGGGGGTGGGGCTGCGAGGCGCCCGGCCTTGGCCAAACCGACGAGCATGAGTACCCCGCCAAGCACAAGACCGACCAGCAGGGTGATCACAGCCGGCATCCGGCGGGGACGGGTGAGGGCTTGGGTGTTCATGGTGTCGCTCCTGTTGCCAAACCTCGTGCATCTGCAAGTAGTTGGCTGCGCAGTTGGCCGCGGCTGCGATCGACCCGGGTGGCGAGGACTTGGCGTGCGCCGGGCTCGAGTTGGGCAAACTGTTGTTCGAGAATCAAGGATGTGCCAGCGCTATCGGCTACACCCGTCGATGGGGCACCGGCCTGCATATTCGGCGTTGTCGGCCCATCTCCTGTAAATACAACGAGCATGACCGCGGCCGCGGCTGCGACTGGAGCTCCCCACAACACCCATTTGCGCCGCCACCACGGGACCGGGCGAATCGTCCCCTCGATTTCGGTCCACAACTCGTTGAGCGAGGTCTCGGGCATTTCCTCGGCCGCGCGAGCGTGACGCAACAGGTGGATCACCGCCAGTTCGCGGTCGAGGCTGCCGGCCTCACCCTCCTGCTGCTGGCCCGCACGCAGAGCATCTTCCCAGGCGGGATCGAGCACGTTGTGGGTGCGGGGGGATTGGGTCGTGCGTGTGGGGTCCATGGTTGGCTCCGGTCTTCATCGGTCAAACGCCGCTCGCCGGGCGTTGCTTACAGGGGGGTGTCAGGCGAGTTCGGCGGTCAGGGCTTGGGCTCCCAAACCCTGCTTTTCACAGGCTTTTCGAAAACTCTTACAGGCGCGATAAAGCAGCACATCGAGGGTGCCGACCTTGACGCCTAGGGCCTCGGCACAGTCGTCGCGGTCACGATCTTCTAATAGACGCATGCGCAATACTGCAGCATAGCGGGGATTGAGGGTTTCGAGGACTCCCTCGATCCGGGCCCGCAGGCCGGCGCGTTGAAGTTCCTCCTCGGCCGGGTTGTGGGTCACCGTCGAGTTGGCATCTTCGAGGTACTCGCCAAAGGCACCGCGCAGGCGCTGGCGTCGACCCGAGGCCCGCAGCAGGTCGCGGGCCTTGTTTTTGGCCATGGTCTTGAGCCACGGGTAAATCCCCGAGGGCTGCCACTTAAAGTTGGCGAGGTGCTTGTGGGCCGACAAAAACGTGTTTCGCAAACAATCGTGGGCATCGTCGTGATCGCCGAGCATTGGCACGAGCACATAGCTGTACAAAATCGGGGCGTAGGCGCGATAGATTTTTTCAAATGCCCGCCGGTCGCCCCGGGCCGCCCGCGCGATGACCTCGCGTTCGTTCGGGATCTGTTTGCGAATCGGGCCCACGCCGCGGGAGGGTAACGCGGGATGGCGATTTATGGTTTTTTTTGCACGCTGGCGGGGCTTGAGGAGCGCAGGATTGGCAGGTGCATAGGCAACACCCGATGTTCGCCAACGTCCCTGCGCATTCGCAGCCCCGCGTGTGCATAGGCAACTCGGAAGCAGGGCGGCAGGCCCTGGCGCGGACTTGGTATGGTGCCGCGGTGCCCCGACTCGACCGTTTACTCGCCCGAAATCTCGGCTGGAGCCGCCGCGAGGCCACCCGAGCGGTCCGTCGGCGGCGGGTCAGCACCAGCGACGGTGAGCCGCTTTTTGACCCCGCGCTCAATCTACCGCCGCTGTCCCTGCCCAAACCCGTGCGGGTCGATGGCGAACACGTACTGTTGCGCAGTCGCTATCACTTGCTGCAGCACAAGCCCCTAGGGGTTGTCACAGCGCTTCGCGACAATCGCCATCGGACCGTCTATGACCTGCTTGGGGACGTGCCATTGCGGCGTGACCTTCGTGCGGTTGGGCGGCTCGATCTCGACACCACGGGCCTGTTGTTGTGGACCACGGAGGGGGACTTACTGCACCGTCTCACCCATCCCCGCTATGCCGTGCCACGGGTCTACCACGTCGCCGTACGCGGCCCGTGGCAATCACCCGGCCCCGACTTTGAGCTCGCCGACGGCTATCGCCCGGCAATTGTGGCACTCGAGCCACTCGCATCGGCCCACCCCGCGCTCGTGATCCCAGCCGAGACCGGTGCACTTGCAACAATTACGTTGGCGACCGGAAAGTTCCACGAGGTCAAGCGTATTTTTCATGCCCTTGGCAGCGAAGTTGTCGGGTTGTGCCGCGTAGCCTATGGTCCGCTGACCCTGCCAACCGACCTGCCAGCGGGGCAGGCGATCGAAGTTGACCTCCACCGGGTGTTTGCCAACCTCCACCCCAAACCGCTAGCACCCGACACTGCTCGTTCCTCCTAGTATATGTTTGTGCAACAAAATCGGACGGCGTTAGACATAGACGAGTTGTCGTTGCAAGTGGCTGGTCGGGTGGCCGTTACGGTCGCCGAAGGGCCCTATCGCCGGTTTGCTGTGTGGGTCCAGGGCTGCACGCTCGCCTGCCCTGGTTGTTGCAATCCTGAGATGTGGTCGTCGACTGGGGGGCAACAGGTAGCGGTTAGCGAGCTTGTTGCCGAGGTCGAGCAGGCACGGGTGGAGCATCAAATTGAGGGCGTCACCGTCCTTGGTGGGGAGCCCTGCGAGCAGCTACCTGCGGTCACAAAGTTTGTGCATGCAATTAAATCGCGGGGGCTTGGCGTGATTGTGTTCTCCGGCTATCGCCACAGCGAGATTGTGTCACATACGGGGGGGCGCGAGTTGCTCGCCGCCGTCGATACCCTGGTCGACGGTCGCTATGTCCGTGACCAGCCTGAGCGTGGGCGCCGGTTTATCGGCTCGCGCAATCAAACCTTGCACCACCGAACACCGCGCTATGACGAGCCTTCACTGTGGCGCGGTCCGGCCCAGGTCGAAGTACAGATTTCGAGCACGGGGACGATATCCGTCCACGGCGCCCCCGCGCTCACGCGGCAGTTTTTGCGGCGGATTCGAGAACGCTCGTAGGCAAGGCAAATCATAGTTTTTACATGTCTGTTTAGACATGTCTCTTTGGTTGTGGCCTTGGCGGATGAGCGGATCTCACCTGAGCGATCTTCAGCAGCGACAGCGGGCCTAAAGCCGGTACTCTCGCGGCGGTAAGCGAGTGCAGTGTTGGGCACCCGCGGGAGCGATTGTACGTGGAAATCGATAAGCGTAGCCGTGCACAACTCAAGGCCTACTTTACCCGCAACGCGATCCCCAGCGAGGGAAATTTTGGCGACCTCATCGATGCGGCACTCAACCAAAAAGACGATGGCGTGGCCAAGGTTGAGGGCAGCCCCCTGAGCGTCGAAGCTGTTGGCGACGATGCCAGCGAAAAAAGTGTACTTGCACTTTATCGCTCGTTTGCCGACGACAATGCCACCTGGCGGGTGAGCTTGAACCCCCGGCAGGACCCGCAAAATCCCAACTCAGCCCGGCCCGGGTTTGGCATCAACGATCACACCGGGCGGGGCCGTCTTTTTATTGGTGAGGACAATGGTTTTGTCGGGCTCGGTACAACCACCCCATCGCACGCACTGCATGTGGTCGGGCCAAAAAACATTGGTGTGTTCGAGTCGACCGACACCCAGGCCTACCTCGCTCTCACGACGTCGGAGGGCACCAACAATCGGGTTGAGCTATGTAACCGCCCGGGTGGCCGGCTCACGCTGTTTGTCGCCGGTGCCGGGGATGCCGTCAACGTGCTGCGCGATGGTCGGGTTGGGGTTGGTGGCGCTGGGACACCCGCGAGAAGTTTGCATGTGCATGGTTCTGGACAGCTGGCCCTCCACGGTGTTGTCAACACCCCGTCGGAGGCCGGGGTTTACTGGCACCACGGCAGCGACTATGCGCTCTCCCGTACCCCGGGAAATTGGCAGAGCCCAAACTACCAACAGCTGCGCATGCGCTGGGTGACTGGCATCCAGCTCGACCCCGGGCACCAATACGGAAAAAGCTATGTCGAGATTCCCAGGGGCGGTTTGCGGATAACCTCCGGGCGAATGCTTATCGGGCCGGGCGAGCCCAAGGGCCTACTGAAAGTTGCATATAACAACAACGACTTTTTTAGTGTTCGTGGCGCCGCTGCCGGGCCCGGTGAGTTAAAGGCTGCCGGCTGGGCCAACGGTTGGAACCTCAGCGTCATGAAAGATGGGAAGCACCTGTATATCAATCGTGAGGCAGGTGCGGCGAGCAACACATATATCGGTAGCCAGGGCCGTGAGCTGGTGGTTCGGGGCAACAACGGCTTTGTTGGGGTGTTGTGCGAGCCCAATCTTCCGCTTCAGGTCAACGGCAATGCTCGGTGCCACCTCATGATTGCCGACCAGGGGGTGACGGTCGCCCAGGGTGAGCGGCCCGGGCACCTCGAGCACGATGGGGCGCTCTACAAGCTCGGTGGCCAGGTGTACCTGACTGTCGACGACAACTTTTATATTCGCGACCTCAAAAACGCTGGCAAGTCATTTCACTTTAACACCAACAGCGGGAAGCTGACGACAACCGAGCTTGCGACCACGACGTTGTCAACGAATACCGCGACGGCCAAGAGCTTGACCGTCAATGGCAATGTCATTTGCCAGAATATTCGCGCCGACCTCGGGGTGACCGTGGCCCACGGAAACCGGGGGCACATCAACACTGACGGAGCGTTGTACCGGGCCGGCGGCCAGGTTTATTTGACGGTCGATGACAACTTCTTTGTCCGCGACAACAGCGGCAAGAACTCGTTTCACTTTCAAACCGACCAGGGCAAACTGAACGCCACCACGGTGCAGGCAAAAACCGTCATTGCCCAGGATCTCCTGCAGGTGACCGATATCCACCGCCAGGCGCGGACGTTCAAAATTGGCGGGGAAGCGGGAAAATTTTACCCTGTGGTTTTCAACGACTTGGCGTGGGAAGAGGGGATCTTTGAGCTCGAGTTGATGCGCTCGAGCGTCCATCTCGACGGGAGTTGGCTGGGGTCACTGGCCGCGAGATTTCGTGCACATTCAACGAACTGGGGACACGGTTCCGACTTTCGCCGGGCTGAGATCCATAGCTTTAAGGCCAGGTTTGTCGCCTGGTATACGACGGTCGATCAAACAGCAGATTTTATCGTGTGGCTGCGGGGGCAACGGACCTACTACTGGCGAAGCAACCATCGGGTTAAGCTGGCCGACTTTAGTGCCAAGGCCAAAAAGATCAACAACCAGACCTTTGCCGTGCGAGATGCGGTTCATGCCGATCTCAACCATGAGCACGTGTGGGGGCACAAGCACTAGCCCGCACCAAGCATTTTTGTGCATACAAGCATTTGTCCGGCCAGTCCGGCCCTTGAAGGAGCTTGAGCACCGGCGTTTTTCGGCTCGAATCGGCTATTTACGCACGCGCCCGGGAGTGTCAAACTGGTCCTGATGACCGGCCGGCGAACTTCTCCTGTGATGCAAAAGCTTGTGTTCCGATGGCTGCTGACGCCGTGCTTGGCTGCCTGCGGCGGCGATGATGGCAGTAGCTCGGAGGTCGGGACCGAGTCGACCGCTGCCAGTGAAACCGACGAGACGGCTGGCCCGGGGACCGACACCAGTCAGATGACGGGTGAGACCGACAGTGGGTCGCTCGACACGTCGGATACGACCGAGTCACCAACAGATTCCGGCAGTGAGACCGAGGGGGAGACCGAAGCCGTCGACTGTGTCCCTCCCGGCGACCTTGTGGCTGCACTCGAGGCGATCGAGGGGATGACGGTTGAAGTTGTCGAGTCGCCCTACCCGCAGTACCAGATGTTTTTGCTGAACTACATGCAGCCGCAAGACCACAACAACCCCGAGGGCCAATGGTTTGCCCAGCGGGTCGTGCTGAGCCATATCAGCGTCGATGAGCCGATGGTGTTGGCGACCAGTGGGTACGGTCTGCTCGGTCCGGGTTACTTGGCCGAACCCACCCAGTTGTTGGCGGCCAACCAAATTTCCGTCGAGCAGCGGTTTTTTAACGCGTCGATCCCCGAGCCGGCCGACTGGACGTACCTGACGATCGAGCAGGCCGCCAACGACCATCACCGACTTGTCGAGGCCTTAAGGCCGATTTACTGCGGTGCGCCGTGGGTGTCGACCGGCGCTAGTAAGGGGGGAATGACGTCGATTTATCACCGCCGGTTTTTTCCCGAAGATGTAGATGCAACACTTGCCTATGTCGCCCCCCACAACCTCGCCGAAATGGATACCCGCTACGGTCCCTACATCGATCAGATCGGCACCCCAGACTGTGCCCAGGCACTCAAGGACTTTCAGGCGACCGCGTTGTCGCGACGCGAGGCCCTGGTTGCGATGCTCGACAGCTATGCCCAAAGCGAGGGCTTGAGCTACGACCATCTCGGCATCGACCGGGCGGTTGAGTTTAACGTGATCGAGTCGCGGTTTGTGTTTTGGCAGTACGGCAGTGCCCAAAACTGCTCGGCCATACCCGATGCGATGGCCAGCGATGCCGAGGTTTTTGGCTTCCTCGATCAGATTGCTGGTTGGTCGTCGTTCGCCGACTACGCGATTGCCTACTACGGCCCCTATTATTTTCAGGCAGCCCGCGAACTCGGTGCGCCCGAGTTGCTCGAAGACCACCTCGGCGACCTGCGTATGTACCCGGGCGAAAACACCGCGGCCCTTTACTCTCCACCAGGGACCGATCCGGTGTGGGACGGCGATGCCATGCCCGATGTATCTACATGGATGGACAGCGAGGGGGAGCGACTCATGTTTATCTACGGCGGGCGCGATCCGTGGTCGGCGACTGCCTATGACCCGGGGGGCGCCGGCGATACCCACACCTATTGGGTGGAGACAGGCAACCACGGCGCCAACCTCAACAAGCTCCCGAACGCCGAGTTTGACGAGGCATTTGCGATTTTGCAGGGCTGGATGGGGCAAGCCGATGTCCCGCCCGACCTAGCCGAACGCCGCAGTCGGGTGGTCCCGTGGCCGCGCGAGCGACATGCCGGCCTCTAGCGCTGCCTGGGCAGCGCGGTTGCGATGTTCACTCGGCCCGGAAATAGACAGCCTGCACACCATCAAATGTGCATAGCGCAACGGTGCGGGGGGCCGGGCGACCAAAGCCAGTCCAGCCCTCGCTGGCCTCGACCCGCCAGACACATGCAGGTACACCTTCGATCGAAAACTTTTGCCCGCCCCGGGTTTGAACTTTGAGGACTGGCCCGTTGGTATCGACCCGACATGAGGCCGGAATATGGTAGCGAACGGTGCCCGTACAGGCGATCCGGCGCCCGGTTGCTGGGACCAATTGATCGCGGCAGACTAGCGTTCCGTTTTGCCAGGACAGCCGGCGGCGGTGGACGACCGACCAACGAAAGCCATGGACCGTTCCGCCTAGGTGATTGGGGCCAATGGAGAGGTCGCCGACCCGCGCTCGACCGCCGATCCGATGGCTCGCCCACAGCTCGTGATGGTCACTGGGACCGTCAACCGGGGTGACAGTGTTGTGTTGGTGGGTCGAGCGGGAGGCTTCGCGTTCGGGGCCCGGGAGGTAGGTTCCAACCCCTGCATCTACAAGTACTCGCTCGCGTCCCAGGCTGAGCTCGAGCGTGAGTGCGTCGGCGTGGATGTGCCCGACCTGATGTGGCAGCCCCACGCCCCCGGCATTCCACAGCACCGTCCACGGGCCCCAGCAACGCCGGTGAAACCCGGACCCCGGGGCATCGGCACAGCCTTCGAGTGGCAGGGGCTCGTGGAGTTTACGGCACAGCCACGTCGGCGTGACTGGAGCCCGGAGTTGGCTGTCGCCCCACAACGCAATATCCATATCGGGATGGACAAACGCCGGCAGCACGCGAATCATGCGTGTGAGATGCTCGCCGAGGTAGGCCGCCGAAACGGTGGTTGTATCTGCACCCAAAGGGCGTGCGCGCAGCAGCGAGACAACCCCGGCAAGTTGCGAGGCGAGCAGACAGTGGTAGCTCGGGGTGCGTTCGCGGTGCCCCCCGTCGGCGGCGAGTTGGTCCTCGACCACGCGAACAAACCGCGGCAGCCAGCGCGCGCGCAAACTGGCGGCCAGCGGCCCACACAGCCCCAGCCCAACACACGACAGCGCTGCGAGGTTGGTCCACAGGTGATTGCCGTCGAGGTGGTATTCGACATTGCGGGCGAGGTGGATGGCCTGGGCCGCGAGCGAGCTGAGGATTGTTTCACGCTGGGTCGGGGTCAGCCGACCCTCGGCGCGCGCCAGCAGGCCGAGCCACTGCAACAGCCGCATCGATGTTGGGTAGGACGCCCACCCCACCCCGCTGCGGTGATTGTCGATCCAGTTGAGGACCGTGGACAGGCAGGTCTCAAACGGCGTCGATTTGTCAGCCAGCCAGCCGTGGTAGTGCAGGGTGTAGCGAAACAACGGATCGCGGGCGGGCGCGTTCCAACCGTGGGACCATGGGTTGTGGGGGGGCTGGGCAAGCAGACAAATGCCCTCGCGCGTGTAGGAGCCCTCACTCGCTGGTTGCAGGTAATGGGCGAGTCGTGGGTGAATCGCCGTAAACCCTTTAGTTGTGTGTGCAAATGGTTCGCAGGGCGGACCTTGTATACGCATGCGTGTTTGATGCACGAGCTGTTGCCGGGTGAGATGCCGGATTGTCCGGAACAGGGTCGGCAGGCTGAGGGCAGGCATGCGGGGGAGTTTTAGCGCAGCAACCCGACGGGGTCGATCACTGCGTGGCTCTGGAGACGTCGGGCGTCGACCCGTTGGCGAAACACCCGGTGGGCGACGAGAATCACGACAATATCGGCACGTTCGAGGGCGCTGTCGAGGTCCCACAGCGAAAGGTCTTCAAATGGCGAATCACTTAGGTGGGGTTCGACGAGGTAGAGCTCGCCAACTTCGCGGCGTTGACGAAGTTGGCGGACAACCTCGACAGCAGGACTTTCGCGCAGATCGTCGATGTCCGGCTTGTAACTCAGCCCCAAACACGCGACCCGGGCATCGCGGTAGCGGTTTGCTCGCCGGCAGACGGCCTCGACGACAACACCGGGGCGGCTGTCGTTGACCCGACGAGCCGTCTGAATCAACGGCGTTTGCTCGGGTGCAACCGCGGCGATGAACCACGGGTCCACCGCGATGCAGTGACCACCAACTCCGGGTCCCGGCCGTAAGATCGAGACCCGCGGGTGGTGGTTTGCGAGTTTGATCACCGCCCACGGATCGAGGCCTAGGTGGTCGCAGACGTTGGCGAGTTCGTTGGCAAATGCGATGTTGACATCGCGAAAGGCGTTTTCGGCGAGCTTGGTCAACTCGGCGACATCGGCCTGGGTCGGGTGCACCTCGCCGCGGACAAACCCCTGGTAAAACGCGACCGCCCGCTCGGTACAGGCATCGGTTACGCCGCCCACGACCCTGGCGTTTTCGACAACTTCGCGGATCACCGCCCCGGGCAGCACCCGCTCAGGTGCATGTGCAATGAAAATGTTGTCGCCGGCAACAAATCCGTGCTCGGCGAGGATGCGCGCCACCACGTTGCGGGTTGTTTGCGGCGGCGAAGTCGACTCTAAAACCACGAGATTGCCCGGGCGCAGGGCAGGGGCGAGAGCTCGGGTGGCGGCTTCGACATATTGCAAACCAGGTGCGTGATCTCGGCCGAGTGGGGTTGGGACACACAGCAAAAACACATCGGCGGCGACCGGTTTGGGTCCCACCGCACGCAGGGTCCCGCGGCTGACAGCCGCGCGTACCAGCGCATCGAGTTCGGGCTCGACAATGTGAACCTCACCCCGGCCAATGCGTTCGATGACGTCGGCCCGGGTGTCGACACCGGCGACCCGTCGACCGAGCGTGGCGAGCACAGCCGCCGTCGGTAAACCGACGTATCCGAGCCCCACGACACATACGTCGAAGTTTGGCGGCTGCGGTTGCGCATTCGATTGTCCAGAGTTTGCGGGTTTCACCAATCGTCATGCTATAGCCGGGTGGGGATGTCGTCCACTTCGCGGAATGTTGCACCCGAGACAGCAGGCGGTGCACGCCGGCGCCGTCTCATGGTGGTGTTTGGGACCCGGCCCGAGGCGATCAAACTCGCGCCAGTGGTCGCGGCGGCCCGGCTTGACAGCGACTGGGAAGTGTTTGCCGTGCACAGCGGGCAACACCGCGAACTCGTCACGCCTGTGCTCGAAGCCTTGCAGCTACAACCAGATTATGTCCTCGACACCATGCGCCCAGGGACCGGTCTCAATGCTCTGCTGTCGCGACTGCTGGCCGCCCTTGATGGCCTGATGGCGAAGCTCGAGCCCGATGCTGTCGTCGTGCAAGGGGATACAACCACCGCACTCGCCGGCGCGCTTTGTGGGTTTCATCGGGGCAAGTTGGTCGCCCATGTCGAGGCCGGTTTGCGCACCCACAACCTCCAGGCGCCATTTCCCGAGGAGGCCAATCGCCAGTTGATCTCGCGGGTGGCCAGCTTGCACCTGGCCCCGACACCAGGTGCGGCCCAGGCCCTCGGTGGCGAACGACTGCCCGTGGACGATATCGAAGTGACCGGCAATACGGTTGTCGATGCTCTCCAGTGGATGGCCGCGCGGCTACCCGTCGACGGTTCGCCGCCGGCAGGTCCCGAGCATCAACTGCTGCAAACGTTCGCCAACGACCGGCGCTTGGTGTTGATCACCGGGCACCGGCGCGAGAGCTTCTCGGGTGGGCTGTTGGCGGTTTGTGGGGGAATTGCCCGCTTGGCAAACGCCTTTCCCGGCACCGATTTTGTCTACCCGGTCCACCTCAATCCGGCCGTCCAACAGGCGACGGCCAAGGCCCTCGGTGGTCAGGCCAATGTTCACCTGATCCCACCCGTTGGCTATGCAAGTTCTGTGTGGTTGATCCGGCGCTCGACCATGATCATCACCGACTCCGGTGGCCTGCAAGAAGAGGCGCCCGCCCTGGGTAAGCCGGTGTTGGTCACACGTGAGTCGACCGAGCGGCCCGAGGGCGTGGCAGCCGGTTGTGCGCTGATTGTCGGCTACGATGTCGAGGCCCTGGTTTCGCGCGCCCACGAGTGGCTTGCCGACGCGCGGGCGATGCAACCTTTTGTACCTACACAAAGCCCCTACGGAGACGGGCGCGCTGGCCTGCGAGTTGTAGCCGCGTTACGCCGCCGGCTCGGCCTCCCGACCAAACCGGTGGAGGCCTGGCCGTGAGCACCGACCCGTGGGTGCTGTGGGTCGCTGGTTGTATCGCATTTTTGTTGGTCGCGGGTGTGATGCCACTGGCGATTCGCGGATGGCATGCCCTCGGCCGAAGCGACCGCGAAATCAGCCTGCGCAAGGTCCACGCGGGCGAAATCCCGCGGGTCGGCGGGCTGGTGATTTTGCTCGGCTTTGGGCTCGTCCTGATTGCTGGGCTCTCGGGAACACATGAGCTTTCGGCCACCCACGAGCTGTTTTCCAAAACCCCGCTTACCGGGATTTTACTGGGAGCCTTGATCTGCGGCCTGACGGGCCTGTGGGACGACCTCGCCGGGATGCGGGCCCGGTATAAGTTGCTTATGCAATTGGTTGCGGCCGGGTTGGCCGTTGGCTTTGGCCTGCACTGGGAGGCACTCGAAGGACTGTTGGCCTGGCTCGGCATCGAAGGCCTGCTCGGGCAAGCGTTGGCTTCGCTGGCGACGGTGTTTTATTTGGTTGCCGGGATCAACGCGATCAACCTCAACGACGGACTCGATGGTTTGGCCGGGGGCACCTGTGCGATCGGTCTGAGTGTGGTCGTACTCGCCTCGGCCACCCACGGCACCCACGAGGTCGCGGTCGGGTGGTTGTCGGCCTGTGCACTCGGAGCTGTACTCGGGTTTTTGTTGCACAACCGCCATCCTGCCAGCGTGTTTATGGGGGACTGCGGCAGCTACTTTCTCGGGTTTTTGATGCCCGCGTTGCTGTTGTTTGTGTATCCGATCCGCGAGCGCGTCGACATCATCGACCTGTCGATCCCACTCATGGTCATGGCCTTGCCACTGTTTGATATGTCGCTGGCGATTTTGCGGCGATATGTGCGTGGTCAACCAATTTTTTCGGGAGATTGCGACCATATTCACCACCGGATGCTGGCCCGCGGGGTGGCGCATGGGCGAGTTGTCGTGATCCTGTGGGCTTCGTCGGCGATGTTTGCCACGCTCGCCTACCTCAACGTCATCGGTGTTGGCGGGTGGTGGACCCTGGGCGGGACGATTGTGGTGATGCTGGTGGTCGCGGTGTTGCTCGGCTACCACAACCTCCTGCGCAAATTGCCGGCGTTTGCCGGTGAGGATCTGCTGGGTGTCCGCGACCGGCGCAAGCGCGTGATGTCGCTGCTGGCCCAGATCGACCAGGTGGGCGAGGGTCATTCGGGGACCGGGCAGGCGCGCTGGTTGGCGTTGTCGCCCCGACTACTACCGGTGTTGCAAAGCTTGGGTGTGCCCGGGTTTCAGGTGCGCGAAGGCTCGCAAACCATTGTCCGTTGCGGCGCCGAGGAAACAGCCTGGGCCTGGTTGAGTTTGCCGTTACCCGGCTCTGAGCAGGCGGAGATTCGGTTGGCGCTCGCGGTGCGACTGCCACAGTTGCAACCCGAGCAGCTGATGTTGCTCGAGCGGGTCGTCGCCACCCTCGCAGGGACGGCATTGGCAGCGCGACACGGCGCGGTCACGCCCGCAGGTGAGGGCGGCCAGAATCGAACCGACGGGTAATTTGTGTATCCAAGGGAATTGTCACGGCGAAAACCCACCCTTGGCGAGACGTTGACGGTGCATTAGAATCCTCGCCTACCCGGCATCGCTTGCGATTGTGCAAGAGTCGGGGGGCAAGGATCTACCGGTGCTGAAAGCCACGACCACGACCTCTTTTGGGTATCCCACGGGCGGGTTGCAGCACAGGTGTTCACCGCAGGAGCGATGTTAGATGCACTGGGTTGAAGTCAGGCACGAAGGCGATGGTAACCGGGGCGCTGCCTACGTAGCCGAGGTTCCGGGGGGCTGTTTGGTTCGAACGGTCACCCACCTGATTCTCCACACCGGACTGTACCTTTCTGAGGCACTCACGTTTGTCCCTGGGGTGACGCTGGCGGACTTTGAGATCAAGCCAAAGGACGAAGAGTAGCCGTCAAACGTGTATGCACATGTTTTAGATGTGCATATACTACGATTTTTTGGCCAGGTGCTCGGACGAGCGCTTGGGCATGGCGAATCCCTCAAACAGATAGCCGCGGTCGCGCGAACCTTGCAAATAGCGAATCGCGGCGTTTTTGGGGTTGCGCTCAGCCTCGAACCACTCTGGCGTGTGGTGGCACCACATCATGACAAATGCGCGTAGGGTGACGCCGTGGCAAATGATCACAAGGTCCTCAATGCCGCGATCGGAGTCGCGCTGAAACGTGCCGAATGCCTGGTGGATCCGGGTGGCGACGTCGAAACGCGACTCGCCGAGGGGCATGCGTGCCCAAAATCGACCCTCGAACGCCTCACACTTGGCGTAATGGGCATGTTCCCGGGGGTAGCGACGCTGTAGCTCGTCGTCGCTCAGGCCGTCGAACAATCCGAATTGTTGCTCACACAACAAAATATGTTCACGCCGGTCGCGGATCCACTGGCCAGCCGTCGACATCAGGGCGTCGGCACTTTGACGTGTGCGGCGATAGGGGCTGGTCCACAGGCGAATGTGAGGGGCGTACTCGGGGCTGCCGTAGAGGTCTGAGTAGAACGCGTCGACCCAACAGCCGGCGGCCCGCAGCTGTTCTTTCCCCTCATCGGCAAGGGGAACGGCGTGGTCCGCCATTTTTTGGTACAGGCTCGGGTCGAGGTTGGCGGCCGAAAGGCCGTGTCGCACCAGCAGAATCCGCATACAGGCAGGGTAGCAGTCCCCGGTGATCGGGGGCAGAGCATCCTGACCCTTGGGACAGGGCTAAGTGGGGTCGCCGCTCGCAAAAAAGCGCGCGACCTGAGCAGCCACCGGCGCCGGGTCATCGAGATGTAAGTGGTGGCGGCCGGGCAGTGTTTGCAGCTCGAGATGTTGGACTTCGGCGAGCCGTCGCTGCCAATGGGACTCCGGAATCGGGAACCCTTCGCTGGCGCGAATGACCAGCGTGGGGCAGCTGATGCGTCGCAAGAACGCGAGGATCTGCTCGTCGGTGAGGCGTTGGCGGGACGCCATCCGCAACATCGGATCGGCTCGCCAGCGAAACCCACCGTCAACCTCGGCAAGTCCGCGCGAGGCGAGCACCTCGGCCGAACTCGGATCGATAGGTCCAGCGCGGACCCGGGCCGACACCGCATCTTCCCGGTGTTTGAACACTCGCTTGGTGGTTCGCTTGCGCTTGCGGATTTCATCGGCGATCGAGTGCTCGAGACTCGATGGCGTATCTTCTGGCTTTTGGGTCAGAGCGCCGAGACCCTCGATCGCACACAGGCGAGTAATTTTTTGCGGAATCGTGCCGGCGACAAGCGCACTCACTCCCGCTCCCATCGAGTGGCCGATCAGGGAGCAGGTTTCCCACTCCAGCGCGTAAAGTGCATGTACAACATCAACGGCATAATCGATAAAGTGATAGACACCGGTTTCGCGCCGTTGCGAAAATCCGTGTCCGGCAAAATCGAGTGCACACAGGTCGACGTCGGGTAGCAGCGGGGCCAACCGGTTAAATGTTGCCGCGCTGTCCTGCCAGCCATGGAGGCCGATCGCACGGTGGCGTGCTCCCGGATGAAAGCGCTTGAAGGCGAGCTTAAACCCGGCAGGAGTTGTCAGGGTGCCCTCGACAATTTTGGTACTGCTCATACAGATTTGATGTTGTTGCCTATGCAGATAGGTCGGGTACCTGGCGCTCGCCACAGCGGTGTACAGCCGCCAACAGCTGGTTGCGATCGACAGGTTTCATCAAATATTCGGCAGCGCCTAGGCGGAAGCCGCGTTTTTTCTCATCGGCAATGGTGACGACGATCACCGGTATCTTGCTGAACAGCGGGTCCTTGGCCAGTTGCTGCAGGATGTCCCAACCGTTGTCTGGGGGGGCAAGCTCGACGTCGAGAACGATGACATCTGGCTTGAGAGACAGGGCCCGCTCGCGGCCCTTATGCCAGTTTGAAGCCATCACCGAGTAGATTCCTTCGCGGCCAAAGTGCTGGCGCATCAGGTGACGAGAGGTCGGGTCGCTATCGATCACCAACAACTTCATGCCCTCCTCTGGGGCCGTTGTCGGTTCATCATCGTCGTCGCTTTGTTGGTCGGGGAGGTCTTGGACCTCAACCGGCAGGCGGATTGTAAAAGTTGATCCTACATCCTGTTCGCTCTCACCAGTGATCGAGCCACCCATCATTTCACAAAAGCTACGGGTGATGGCGAGGCCCAGGCCGGTGCCACCGAATTTCCGGGTGGTCGAGGCGTCGACCTGGCTAAACGGCTCAAAGATCTTCGCCTGCTGTTCAACGGTCATGCCGATGCCGGTGTCGGTTACGGACATCACGATCCATTCACCGGCCTCGTCGGACACTCGTTGCATACGCAACGTTACCGTGCCTTCCTTGGTGAACTTGGCGGCGTTGCTCAGGAGATTGAGTAGCGATTGACGGACCTTGGTGAAGTCGGCCCGCATGCTGCCGATATCTTCGGCGATATCGAGTTTAAGGGTGTTGTTCTTTTTGGCGAACAGCGGCTCAGCGGTGGCCAGGGTGTCGTCGACGAGGCTTTGCAGGGCGAACTCTTCGAGGTAGAGCTCCATCCGACCCGACTCGATCTTGGAGATATCGAGGATGTCGTTGATCAGCGACAACAGGTGTTGGCCAGAGTGGTGAATCCGCCGCAGATCCTCGATTTCGCTTTCGCTTTGCGCCTCCTCGTAGAGCATCTCCGAGTAGCCGAGGATGGCGTTTAGCGGGGTTCGCAGCTCGTGGCTCATGTTGGCCAAAAACTGACTTTTGGATTTGTTGGCGGCCTCGGCAACTTCGCGGGCCTCGTTGAGGCGGACGTTTGCGAGTTGCACCTGGTGGTTGGTCTCTTCGAGTTTTGCGTTGGTCTCGGCGAGTTGTTTGTGTCCGCGTTCAACCTCGGCACGGGCCGACTCAGAGTCGCGAATCGCCTGGTACAGGTGCCGCGTGTTGAGCTGCAGCATCCACGTGATCATCCCCAAAAACAGCATCGGCGCGACGATGTTGACCGGCATCAAGTCGCTGGGAATGCCCTCGGGAATGCCGTCGACCAGGATGCGGCCAAGGGATGCGACAAGCCATGTAATGATGCTGGCAATGCCCCACATCAACGACCGCCGCGGGAGTTCCAAGACCAGCGCGACGACCGTGAAAACCGTCATCAGGAGGGCGGCATTCACCATGATGCCGCCTTCCAAGATTGTCGAGGTCATGCCCGCTGTGACGAGGAACATGCCCAAAAAAACATTGACGGAAAGTTTCTCGCGGCCGCGTCGCAGCAGTGACGAACTGACCAAACACCAAAAGGCGCCGTTGGCTTGAATCGCTAGGTCCACCCACGCTGTGGTCGGTGGGTTTTCCTCCGCGATGATCATCGCAGAGCGAATACAGACGATGCCGATGAACGTCCGGAAGGCGTACTTCAACAGCCTGACAAGCGTCTGCCGTCGATAGGCTGCGATCCCTTCTTCGCTGGGCAGAGGCGTCGGCATTGCCAGTGCCACGGTACAACAGCTTGCACGGGTAGCGGGAGCATCGTTCCATCGAATACGTCGCGTCCCCGCGCACCGATGGAGAAACCCACACGCGTAGGGGATCGCGGTCAAATGGCGGGCAAATCCCCAAGTGCGTGTTTCTTTCGTTGCACGACACGCTCTTTGCGCGCCTTTGGGTCCAAGTTGCGGGCCGCAAAAGCGACTTGTTCCTGTAAAGATCCCGGCCCAAGTGTGTGGTCGCATGTGCTCCCCAAGTTGCAGGGAGTGGCAACCGAACAGCCGCAAACAGCTTTGAAACAGGACCTGAGAGCGAGCTACTCCATGATGAGCGCACATAGCGCTGCGAAGGTTGTGCGCCACCGGCTCGGATCCACGAGGTCCGCGAGCTCAGTCCCAGGCTCCGGTACTTCGCGCATCAGCCAGAACACGAGCACATACAAGCCGACAGTGCCCACGAGATTGTTGCGGTCGCCGAGTTTGAGAGCGGTGCCAAACGATCGCTTCAATCGCCGGCCCGACAGATCGACACTTGCACATTCGTCGAGTACGAGATGGATCACAAAGCCGGATGCCAGCGCGACCCCGGTGATCCACGCAAGTCCAGGTCGGTTCGAAAATAGCTCCGCCAAGCACAGGGTCGCTGCAAGCCCGAGCGCGCAGGCAGCGGGTAGCGAGTGGAGGACCCCGCGGTGGGTGGTTGTACGGCGAACAACCCACCAGCAACTGGCCCGAGTCACGCCAATGAGAATAAAATAACTTGCAAGTGCAATAAGTTTGGTGACGTGTCGATGAAGTTGTATATCCACTGAGTTTGCGAGCTGGGCAAGCCCAGACTCGACCAGCCCGCTGGCCCACAACATCACCACGACCATCACCGCCGCCGTCGTACACAACATGCGGACCGGCCGGGAGTGGTCTGAGTCGATATCCGGCAACAGCCCGCCAACCACTGTCACGCCTGCTACGGCGACGAGTTCACCGGCCTCGAGCAACCCGGTCCCGGCGGCCGCAAACGCCATCGCAGCCCCTGTGAGCACAGCACCGAGAAGATGGGTTTGGAAGTTGGCCACGGGTTGTGTCGCGCAGGCGAGAGAACAGGCGAGACGATCGGCGATCGCGGCACAGCAGGCAAATTCGTGGGGCGTTGCGGGCTTGAATCGGAGCACAGGCGCGGATCGAAGCCGCACGAGCGGTGCGGTTGACAGCCGTGTGCGCACAGTCGATCTTCGGCCCACGGAAAACCCAGTGCGGATTTTTGGATATGGCTCTTTGATCTGGCGACCAGCGTTTGCCTACCTCCGGCGCGAACCAGCACGGATCTTCGGCTACGCCCGACGCTTTTACCAGGGATCGAGCGATCATCGCGGTACTCCGAGCCATCCCGGACGGGTTGCCACCCTCGTACCTAAGGAGGGGGCGAGCTGCGTGGGCATGCTCTACGAGGTCGAGGCCCGTATCGCTGCGGAGATCCTCGCCCGGCTCGACCACCGCGAACAGGCGGGCTATATGCGTATACAAGTTACTCCGCGGACGCTCGCGCCGAGCCCCGGCGACCGTCAGCCGGCGACCTGCTACATTGCCACCTCACAAAACGCCGACTATCTCGGAGCCGCGCCGGTTGCCGACATGGCCCGGCAAATTGCAACAAGTCACGGACCCTCAGGAAGTGGACGTGAGTACCTACTAAGGCTCCACCAGTGGCTCGTGACCCACGACATCGACGAACCCCATATCATCGACTTGGTCCGTGCCCTGAAAGCATTTGAGCATGACTACTGATCCCAACGAACCTGGGTTTATCCCCTACTGTCCGCCACGTAAATCACTCACACAGATGCGTGAGGATGCGGTGGCGTTCGAGCGACGCATGGACCAACGTCGCAGCGTGCGTCACTTCAGTGCCGACCCGGTGCCCCGCGACCTCGTTGAGGCTGCGATCCGTACCGCATCGACGGCACCCTCAGGTGCCCATCGCCAGCCGTGGACCTTTGTCGCAATCAGTGACCCTACAACGAAACGTGAGATCCGCCTGGCCGCCGAGGCGGAGGAGCGAGAAACCTATGCCCGGCGGATGAGCGAAGAGTGGCGCGAGGCCCTACGGCCGTTGGGCACCGATGCCAACAAGCCCTACTTGGAACATGTCCCATGGATCGTTGTGGTGTTTGAGCAACGCTTTGGTCTCGATCGCGACGGTCAGCAAATCAAGCACTTTTATGTGCGGGAGAGCGTGGGCATTGCCTGCGGCATGTTTATCGCTGCGCTCCACAACATGGGCCTTTCAACCCTGACCCACACCCCGAGCCCGATGGGGTTTTTGACCAAGATACTCAAGCGCCCGGCCCATGAACGCCCGGTGATTTTGTTTCCCATCGGCTACCCGGCATCCGATGCGCAGGTCCCCAACCTGCGGCGCAAGGCGCTCGACGAAGTTGCCGTGTTCAACCCCTAGCGAGCAGCCCGACGGTAGCAGCTTCACAGCCCGACGGTAGCAGCTTCACAGCCCGACGGTAGCAGCTTCGCAGTCCGACGCCCGTCGCTGGACTAGCGAAAGGTCCCAAACACAATGTCCCAGATCGGTGTGGATACACCAAATCGCCGATCGGGCGTCTTGAAGTGATGGAGCATATGGTGCCGGCGTAAAAACCTGCCGTAGCGGGTTTTGGGCTTGGCGATATGCGTCCAAAAGTGGGTCATGTCGTACCACAGGTAGCCAACCGCAAATCCGGCAAATGCCGGGAGCGCGAGCACATCCCCAAGGACGAGTTGCGCGAGTAGCCAAAACCCCACAGCAGGCACGGCACTCGCTCCCGGCGGCATGACGAGCCGACCCTTGTCGTTGGGGTAGTCGTGGTGAATCCCGTGCAAGAAGTAGTGGAGCTTGGGGATCTTGTCGAAGTGGAACACCAAGCGGTGCAGCCAGTACTCGGCAAACGTCCAAATGAAGATGCCGATGCCGACGTAGCTGGCGATCGTGTCGGCCGCCAACCCCCGGTGCACGCTTAGCCACAGCAGCCAAAACACCAGGGGTGCATAGACAAACAGCGGGACCAACCCATGGCACTTGCTGAACTTCTCTAAGAAGTCTGATTTGAACTGGCGACCGCTGCCGGTCACGTGGATCGTGCGACCGTGAATCTGGCGAGGCTCGGGCATGACGTGGTTTGTGAACCTATCAGACAAGCCGGGTTTACGGAAAATCGCGGGGCCAATGATGTGGGGGCCGGCACGTGGTGAAAGTCGCGTCCGACAACGTGGCTGGAGACACCGCGTCGCAGCGATCGCACCGGTGGCTTCGTGAGCTGCGTGTTGATGTGTGGTCGACCTCGCAGGCACACCAAGTGCCAAGGGAGTGCGCAGGCACCTGCACACTCCCCTCGGAGATCTAGCCCGGGCTTGGCTAGGCCTGGCGAGCCTCGGCCGCGGCAGCACGTTTGGCAGCGCGCTTGGCCATCACCTGCTCCATTTTGCCAGGGTTGAAAACGTTGGTCCGCTTGTGGTGATTTCCATGCATATACAGGCCAAACCAGATGCGGTTGCCCAGCCAGTAAAACCCGTGGTCCAAGTTGACCGGCTTGTAGTCGCCATTCGGGTCGTGGGCGTTGTGGGTAGCCCAGTTGAAATGGGCAACGTGAATCCAACCGACCGCGTTGGCGGGGATAAACAGGTACCAAAACGCTTCGGGCCCGAGCACGAGGTACCAGCAGCCGACCAGCGGCAGCATGGTGCCGAAGCTAAGGATGGCGCGCCACATCTCGCGGCGGTGATTTTCGGGGGTATCGCCAAACTGGTCGTAGTACTGGTTTTGCAGCTGGCGCTCCACGTTGATCATCATCGTGTTGTACAAAAACCGCCAGAAGTTGGTCGAGGAGACAAAGTGGGGGTCTTTTTCGGGGTCGTCCGAGTACCGGTGGTGGCGCTGGTGGACGATTTCCCAGGAGGCGTAGCGGGTGATGACAAACAGGCCCAGGACCTCACCGACCAACCGGTTGATCGCGCGCGGAAAGTTTCCGTGGCAACAGTTGTGGATACAAACATTCGCCAGGATGTGCAGGTAGATCACCGCCGGTAGCAGCCAGATGTGCCACGGCTCCCAGGCGACAAGCGGCATGGATTCGGAGACAAAAAGGGCGCCAAACAGGCCGAGCAAAACCGCAAAAAACCACCCGTCGTACTGAAAGTAAAACAACGGGTTGCGCCGGTATTGCACCGAGGGCTGGGTCAGGATCATGTTGAGCAAGCGCGACACAAAAACCTCGTGGATGGGCAAACCTGCCCACTGGACAGCCCGGGGCCAAACGCCACCAGGGTTGGCCTGCCATAGCACAGCGCAGCTCGCAGCGTCGAGAGACGCGGGGCGCTGTGCATCCGCGATCGCAGCGTCGGTTGCGAGCCGGCTCACATCACACGCTGTTGGAGGCGTGACCGGCAAACAGTGCTACAAAGCGTGCCGATGCCTGGAAGTGGCAAAACTGAGCCCTGGCTTGTTCGGCACCCGACCGAGTGGCGACAAATCGGCATCGTCGCCACCTACTGGTGCTTTTTGGGCGCGACGTATTTCGTCCCCGAGACCCGCAACCTGCTGACGTTTTTTGTCGCCTGCCTGCTGAGCTTTTTAAACGCGGTGGTGCTGCACAACCACATGCACCGCGGCATTTTCCATTCGCGCCGGCTCAATGCCGTGTGGCGGGTGATCCTCAGCTTCGGCAATTTCTACCCGGCGTCGGCCAACGTCCCCGGCCACAACCTGGTGCACCACCACTTTGAGGACGACGGCAAGCCCGATTGGGTCGCCCCGGAACATGTCGGGTTTCGCTGGAACCTGCTCAACCTCATCCACTTTCCCAACACCGTCGGCCCCAACACGTTTACCGGTGTGGGCCACTGGATGAAGCACACTCGCCAGCGCCGGTTTATCTATCGCTACTACACCGACTTGGGTGTATCTGCACTGATTTTGGGCGTGTTGATGTTGTTCGACTTTTGGGGCGCCCTGTTTTTTGTGTTCTTACCCCAGCTTTACGGTGCCCGCGGGATCCTGCGGATCAACCTGATTCAGCACGACCGCACCGACACCGAAAGCGAGTGGAACCACTCCCGAAACTTTGTCGGGCGGTGGTTCAACTGGATCATGTGCAACAACGGCTACCACACCATCCACCACAACCGCGCGGGGATGCACTGGTCGGAACTCGCCGAGGCCCACCGCCGCGAAGTTGTGCCGCGGATCCACCCAAGCCTCGATGAGCCGAGCATGGCCTGGTACCTGTTTCGCACCTACGTGCTCAATTTTCGTCGCCCCGAAACCCTCGATGTCGCAGCTGCCGAGAACGTGGCCGAAACGACAGATCTCGCCGCACGCCATGTGCGACGGGCCGCGGCCGAGGCCGACGCAGCAGCAGAGGCGGTGGTGCCATGATACTCGCCGATGTACTACCTGGCCTTCCAACCATCTTCGGGCTCGGAATTCTAGAAGTTATGGGCATCATTGCCCTCGGGATTTTGTGGGTCAACATGACCCTGCTCGCGGTCGTCGCCTTCAAGCGGGTCGCTCCCTGTCGCCAAGCCGTGCGCAACATGGGCCCAAGTGTTGGTCTCGGGCGCGGGCACACCCACCTGCGAAGTGGCGGCCGGGTGCTTTTGCATGGACACATACGCCACGGCGAAGTCGCCTACCATCGGGTTGAGCAAACCGGCCGGTCGGCGGGCGAAGGGCAGATCTTCTTTCACGACCGCAACTACAGTGGCGAACTCGTGGGCGGCAAACTCGAGGTGATTACCGAAGCCGGTCCTATTCAGGTCGAGCTGCCGGCCGCGAGTGAGCACACCGAAGTCTGGCCGGACGCGGTTGCAGCCGACGTGCGAGCGGCTGAGGTCGACTTTGAGGCCGCGCAGGCCCAAGCCCGGCGAGCGAGTGGCTACCGCCGACAACTGCGAACGCCCATCCACGGCCAGGTTTGGGTCAGCGCGATCGTTGCCCCCGCCGAAGACGGTGAAGTCCAGCTCACCGTGCTCGCACCCAAGCGCGCGAGCGACCAAATCGTTGTATCAGCAGTCAACCCGAAGTTGTGGGCCAAACGAAGCACAGCGATCTGCATCGGTTTCGGCAGTGCAACCCTAGCCGTCACCACAGGCTGCACAATCCTGGCTCTGTGGCCACCTGTGTTTGGAGCGGTGAGTACGGTCGGAGCACTGGCCGGGATGGCAGCGCTGCTCAGCAACATGCTGTTTGGCAATCTCGTGCGCGACGCCGTCCGCAAGCCGTCTGAGCGTCTTGTCGGTGGTGTCTGGACCCAAAAGTAAAACGAGGGGGCCAGGCAAATGAAGCCGGTCGTGGATAGGTATGGTCCTTAGCTTTGGGGCGACGCACGGGTTGAAATTGTGGGTGACCATCAAGGTGAAGTGCGTCGAGGAGCAATGCAAAAGGAACGAGCAGGGAGGGATTCGAACCCCCGTCTTTCGGGTAAGAGCCGAACGCAACAGCCAGCTGTGCTACCTGCCCAGATGTAAAAAGCCATGCTGTAGGGACGAGCAGGGAGGGATTCGAACCCTCGTCCTCCGGGTAAAAGCCGGATGCAACAGCCACTGTGCTACCTGCCATATGTGTCTGGTTGGACATATAAAGGGACGAGCAGGGAGGGATTCGAACCCCCGTCTTTCAGGTAAGAGCCGAACGCAACAGCCAGCTGTGCTACCTGCCCAGATGTAAAAAGCTATGCTGTAGGGACGAGCAGGGAGGGATTCGAACCCTCGTCCTCCGGGTAAAGCCGGATGCAACAGCCACTGTGCTACCTGCCCAGATGTCGAAGAAGTCACGTTGAAGTGGTAGGAACGAGCAGGGAGGGATTCGAACCCCCGTCTTTCGGGTAAGAGCCGAACGCAACGGCCAGCTGTGCTACCTGCCCAGATGTAAAAAGCTATGCTGTAGGGACGAGCAGGGAGGGATTCGAACCCTCGTCCTCCGGGTAAAAGCCGGATGCAACAGCCACTGTGCTACCTGCCCAGATGTCGAAGAAGTCACGTTGAAGTGGTAGGAACGAGCAGGGAGGGATTCGAACCCCCGTCTTTCGGGTAAGAGCCGAACGCAACGGCCGCTCAAGCTACCTGCCCAGATCAAACTTCGTCCATAGCTCGCGCTGCCGTCACCCGATTCGGGTGCAGCTGCCGCGGGTGGTCCGTGTTGTCCTTGTCAAGACACGCGGACCGCTGGCCCGGGTATCTCGCTATGTGGGTGAGAGCTCGATCGACGCTCGATCTCAGTGATCATGCATCTAAATCAAGGGTGTTCGTGCGCCTCGGTTTTCGAGGTTGTCGAACGCTTCTCACAAGCCCGCGGCGAGATGCCCGGGCTAACGTTTGAGCCCACCGAGCACGGAGTCGGCGGTCAACATCGCGGTGTCGGTGTGGCGGTACATGGTCGTGGTTCCTGTGGTTGACGGGATGGTATGTCCACAGCGCATACAAACGGACTCGCCGTTTTGTTCGCGCCAGACCCCGACATGGGCGCACCAGTCGGGACGGTTGGGTGAAATTTGTGGAGGGTGTGCGACGGGACTCGAACCCGCAACTACCTGGATCACAACCAGGGGCTCTACCATTGAGCTACGCACACCATGGGGATGGTGTTCGGGGACATCCGACGTAGGTGCATCTACATGCGAATGTCGGTGGTTGTGGTCGTGATGGGACATGGTTGTTGTTCTCTTTGTGAAAATCGGCCTAGAAGGATTTGAACCTTCGACCCCCCGCTTATCAGACGAGTGCTCTCACCAACTGAGCTACAGGCCGGTGTGTTGTAGATTTGTAGAGAAGATCGGCCCGGAAGGATTTGAACCTTCGACCCCCCGCATATCAGACGTGTGCTCTACCAGGCTGAGCTACGGGCCGGAAAAATGTATGCGCAAAAATCGGTCTGGAAGGATTTGAACCTCCGCCCCCTCGCTTATCAGGCTAACGAGTGCTCTCACCAAACTGAGCTACGGACCGAGAAAGTTAGAAATGAAATCGGCCCGGAAGGATTTGAACCTTCGACCCCCCGCATATCAGACGTGTGCTCTACCAGGCTGAGCTACGGGCCGAGAAAGCAGCACGGGGCGTACGGGATTCGAACCCGCGACCTTTTGCTTGACAAGCAACTGTGCTACCGGACTACACCAACGCCCCAATCTTGGCGGTGTGCTGGCGAGGCGTGTCGCCAGCGGGGCTATCGAGTGTGCCGTGATGTAAAATATGTGTGTACATGGGAAACCTCGATGGTTTGAAGAGGTAGCAGGACCCGACGCTGACTACTGTGCTGCGGGTTTAAGTTTTGAGAGGAAGAAAGCACGGGGCGTACGGGATTTGAACCCGCGACCTTTTGCTTGACAAGCAACTGTGCTGACCGGACTACACCAACGCCCCAGTTTTGGCGGTATGCTGGCGAGGCGTGTCGCCA
>JAUIFF010000001.1 GCA_030429545.1 Polyangia bacterium | reverse complement strand
CGCCCGCGAACGCCGACGTCTCAACCGTCAAAGCGCCCGAGCCCAGGCCCAGATACCGGCAATTCATGTAAATGCATGAGTCCTTTGTAAGTTGACCCAGCTGTACGATTCACGCTGAACCAAGACATTTGAGACGTTCACTGGCGACCTACACCGGCTCGCGGAGTGGCTCAAGGAGGTTGGCGTAACGACGGTGGCGATGGAGTCGACTGGCGTCTACTGGATCCCGGCCTACGAGATTCTCGAAGAACGTGGGTTCGAGGTGATTCTCGTGAACGCCCGCAGCGTGAAGAATGTGCCCGGTCGTAAGACGGATGTGAGCGATGCACAGTGGATCCAACAGCTGCACACGTACGGCTTGCTCCGCGGAAGCTTTCGGCCTGCGGGGAAAATTGTGGCGCTGCGTACGTTTCTTCGCCATCGCAGTCGCCTGATCGAGAACGCAGCCACACAAGTTCAACGTATGCAGAAAGCTCTAATGGAGATGAACTTGCAACTACATCATGTCGTCACGGACATTACGGGAGTCGGGCAAGTACGGCCTTTCGACTGGCCGCCGTCGGCGTCTCACGAACACAAACAGCCCTCGGTGCGCCCTCTGACGGCCTCCGGGCCTGTCAACAAACCGAGGGCCGGGTAGGGTGCACCTCCGAACGAGTGCACCCACCGGCCGTCGTTGTTGGAGCTCCTGTCAAAACAGTGAGTGTCCGAAGCTCTCGTCCCGTTGGCTAGGGTATTAGCCCATGCTGAGCCCACGGCGGGTGTGTCCATCGTTTCGGTCCAGTTCGGCGCCGCCAGAAGTCGGCGAGGAGTTCGACACCGCGAGTTTGGCGTATCCGCGTTAGAGGCCCGCACTTTTTTTTACCTCGACTCGTCACATTCTTGTTGTGGCGCATCCATCAAGGTGTCCCGCGGTCAATACCCCTCGCGGACCCCAAGGAGACCATCATGCGTACCATTGCCGCCCTTTTCGCCCTCGTTTGCACCCTCCCCACTGCCGCTCAGGCGGGCACCCTCGCTTCCTGGAACTTCGAGGAGGGAGGTGTGTCTGGTTACGGCGAGGCCAACCTCGACGTCCTGGACACGTCGGGCTTTGACAACCACGGCTTCATCTACAGCAAGGATTTTCGCGTCAAGTACACCACGGATGCCTACGAGGGCGATTGGGCGCTACTGCTCAACCATCCCGAGGATAAACGTACCTATCCCGGGCAGGTCAACTTTCCTCACTCGTACTCCCTCGAGCCGGCCCGCGGCGAGCTCACGGCGGCCATCAAGATCGACCACCACCACGCGGCCACGATCTTCAACAAGTCGACGTTCCAGATGCTGCAGACCGAGCCCGGCTCGCAGCCTCCCGTGCTGTACCCCCCTTCGATCGAATGGCCGAAAGGTCGTATCGTCGGCCGAACCGTCTATGCGCTCCGGTTGCTCGAGACAGGCCACATTGAGGCGCTCGTCGCTAACGACGATCCAGACGAGCAGGGCCCCTGGGTATCGGTCGTGTCCCAGAACCGGGTGCCTCTGGGCGAGTGGACCGAGATCGGTATGCGCTGGGATGGCTGTACCCTGTCGGTGACCGTTGCTGGTGAGACCGCTGAGGAGCCTTATCAGGCGACGCCTGCTCGCGGTTTGAGCTACCAAGGGATCGGGACCGACCCGACCTTTGGCGCGGTCGATCTGGACGCCGCCATCTCGCAGTCGGGCGCCCCGTTTAGTGGCAAGATCGATGCGGTGGTGTTCCGCGAGGTCGATTGCCGCAACTCGTGTATGTAACTCCCCAGTCCTCCATGGATACGGCGGTCGTGGTGTTTCCCGCTATGACCGCAGGTGTGGCGGGCGATGAGAGCTTGCCAATCAAAGTGGGGTATTCGAGGAGATGCCCCGGTTCAGACGCCCGAGGGCTATGTCGAGGTCAAAGGCTATTAACGCGGAGCGCGAGGTGCTTGCCTGATCGCACAAGTCGTGGATAGCGACTTCACTACGGTTCATCAATCGGTTGAAACCGATGATGCGTCGTGTAGCCAAGGTGATGCGGAGGCTGGCCAACGAGGTGCGGTTATGGAAGTAGTCTCCGACCCAGACACGCGTGGTCCACCACCGACTGTACCTGGTACAATTGCACGGTGTTCGCCCCCGACGTCATTCGAGCTGCGGCACAAGCCGCCCATGTCGGGAGGCCTGCAAGTGCTCGGCACCTAGCTCCTCAACGGTGTTCGCCTGGGTCCGAGGATGAGGACGAGGAACGGTGAGTCGTCGAGCACCGATCTCGGCAATGGCGACCTGGACGATGATGGCAACTGTGTCGCTGGCCACGGTGGTCGCTGCATGCCGGCGACCGCCCACAGCATCGGTGATGGTGGGTGACGAGCACCGAAACGTCATCATTGCAGAAGGACGCGTGTCCCAGCGCTCCTTTCGAGCGGTCGACCCCTCCGACCGGTATCCAGTTCACACCGTTACATTCGCGCTCGAGGTGGGGAACGTGGAGCCTCCAGAGGCCGCTTCATGGCTCGACGAGGCGGTCGTGTTCGAGAAGCGTGCGACTAGGCAGGACGCCGATACGTTCGTCGGAGACCGAGTCCGCGTGTTACTCGATCCACACCGCGGACCCCGAGGTAATCCCTGGCGGGGCTTGGTCGTGGAGGTCGTGGAGCCCGCGGCACGCCGTCCGTGTCCCGATGGAGCCCGAAGCGGCACCGTCCCCGTCGTCGGCTCTTCGACCAAGTCAGCTCTGGTGGCGGCGAGAGGAATGTATGTGATCGAGGGACGCGTCGTCGCTCGCGGCTTCGACAACGTCCAGAAAGTGGGCCCCGACCATCCTGGCTACAAGCCGCTGCAGCGCATCATCATGGAGATCGACGCTCGGAACGCATCTGCGCCGGGGATCGAGGAGAAGATCACACCGCCGTTTCGGGTGACACGCAATACCCGCTCGAGCGACTTAGAGATCCGGGAGGGAGACGTGGTTCGCGTCGCCTTCGAGAGACGGCCGGGGATCCTCGACAACCCGGCCAAGCTCGTGTGGGGCGAGGACATCACGGTGATCGAGCGGCCCTGTAGCGCTCCTCTCGGTGGTCCTGCCCCGCCGCTTGACTCTCCCAGCCCGCATCCATGGACACCGTCACCATGAGCTTCGACGTGCTTGAAGGAGGGCAGATTCGCGAGATCGCTACCGACGGGACTCGCCTAGCGACGTTGAACGGGAACTCGGCGACGTGGTGGGAGGATGGCGTCCCTGTGACAGCACACCTTCCTGGCGGCATGCCGGTGGACGGAGCGCGGTGGTCGGACGACGGCACCTGACCAGCTTGGGAAGAGCCTCGGTACGGATAGGTCAGCTTCCGCGAACCTGTCGGCCGCAATGAAACTCCCTCCTCTCGCCTTGTCCTGCATGAAGCTGACGGTGCTAGTACAACGAAATTTCTGTCGCCAGGTCTTCGAGTAAAGTTGCTACCTCATATTCTTAGTTCAATATTCTGGGCGGAGATGTTGTGAGCTCCGCTTGGATAGCTTATGAGGACGTTTCGCGGGTTATATGCATTTTGAAGCTGCGGTTTCGCTGTTTGATTCGGGACAAATCTCGCTGGGCCCGGGCTTTGAGGGACACATTCGGACATCATTGTTCAGCGGCTCGTCTCCGAGCTCAGTGCAATCGCTCGCCGCTTGCCTTGTCAAACACCCAGGGTCCGTCCCAGCCTGTGAAGTACAATCGCTCATCGGTAACTGTCAGGCGCTTACTCGGTACTCCTTGTACATGCCAGATCACCTCGCCATCATCGAGTGCCAACGCCCATAGATCGCTGGCTCCTCGTGTGACAGCCAGAAGATAAACGTTTCTCATCGAGTTTCAACACGGGCCACTCGTTGAGCGTTCGTTTGGTGTCCTCATACAACTGAAACTTCCACTTGAGCGCACCGGAGGGCCGCTCGAACCCGACGATGTACGGTACTGCCGTCCCCGGCGATTTAATTGCATAAGCAACACCTTGGTTCGCCACACAGTGCTGCTCGCCCCCGTCGTCGCGGCGGTCGGCGGACCGGCAAGCCGCCGTTTTAAACTTCAGGCCCGGCCACTCAAACTCGAGATTTGGCTCTCGCCAAACGTTGATCCGCTCGTGCCAGTTAATGAGCATCTTCATCCCCTGGGGCGGTTTTTGCGGACCTTCGCTGTGTTCACCTGTCTCGAGATCGAACAGGTGGTAGGTTTCATCACTGCAGTTGAGCCATAGACGCTCCGCGTCGCCGTAGAGCCCCCAGATCCGATCGGGAAGTTGGTAGGTCCAGCGTTGTGTACCGTCATGGGTGTTGTGGATATAGACGGCGCGGTCGTTGGTGTACCGACCGATCGCGCCGCCTATCTCAAAAAACACCGCGGTTTCATCGATGTCCTGTGACCACAGCACCTCGTGCTCAGGAGTTGTAACTGCAACGAGTTTGGCCTGGCTATCGGCAGGATCTCGCTCGCTGATGTAGACGAGGTCATCGTCGCCGTCGCCATCGACATCGATGAGCAACGGAGTGTCGGAGCGGAGCATTTGCGGTAACGGATCTCCGAACGAGTCGAGGAACCAGACGGTCGCAAGTCCGCCGAGCGCGAGTATCACCGCGACAACCGACAGTAGCATGGATTTTGCGGGCCTCATGGTGTGACATTATCAACGTCGTAGGACTTATCAACCGCTAAAACCGATGAGGCGCGGCGATGAGAACGGCGAGAGCACCCAACCCGGGTGAGGAACACCTGAGGCTGGAGCCGAAAGGCGTGCAGCTGTATGCCCTCGGTTACTACGGTTATGGGTTTGGGATCTGATGCCAAGACAAAGGTATCACTGGAGTGCCAAGACATGGATAACATATTCGCGCGAAATACGGGCGTCATGCTTGAATCCGCGTGATACCTTGGGTGAAGACGAGTGTCATGAAGGTCTGGCATGAATTTGTGTTGAGAGCGTTGGAACCGTGCGCGAATGTGACTGGTGTACAAGTGGATAAAGGGCTCGAACACCGTCGACCTACATTTGTTGACTACTTGTATTACCATGTTTTGTCAGTACAAACCTGTCGAATGGCTCAGTTGACACTTGGCTTCGCCGTGATATTGATCGTCGATGTCGACCTCGCGTGGTAGTCGTCGGCAGGCGAGTAAAATTCCACCGTGCGCGGTCCGGTTCCACCCTGACTCGGCAACCGGTACTCAATGGTTGTTCTGCCTGACGCGTCGGTCTTCTCGCACTTGGCGTTCGGCGAACAGACGCTCAGACCCTCTATCCATTGATTATTGGTCGTGCGCTTAGCAGTCACTTGGTAGGCTACCGAGTCGCCGACGTGGGCTGTCGGTGGACCTGTGACCGTAAGCTTGACCGTCGCTGGTAGAATTGTCAGGTAGGCACCAAACTTGCCGTTGTACTTGTTGAGGTCGTACAGCTCTTTGGCTACATCGGCGTGGGCTTCGATCCGATGCCGACTGGGTTTACTGCGGAGTGTATGCTTGACCGTTACCACTCCCAGGTGGTTAGAGGTCGCCTCTCCGATATTGCCGTTCTCTCGCCACATCCTCACTGGTACGCCTGCGAGTTTTTGTCCGCCGGGATAGGGCATTCCTACTGTCACCTGGCCATGGATCGTCACTGTCTCCCCGTACATTCCGGTTGCACCTCCCCAACGGATATGTACGGTTTTTCGTTCGGGGTATACCGGGATCGAGTCGGTCCCGGCCGATGGGTTGTATAAGGTGTCGCCGAGGTACTGCGCCTTGACATTTATTTTACGACCGACACCGTACATTGATGTATAGTCATAGAAGATTGAGCCGGCGGCATCGGTCAACACGGTGGTGACTTTGTGGTTATTGACGTAGATTGCAACTTCTCGTCCGCCGACACCCTTGCCGTCGGTTGTCCGTTTCAATTCTCCGTACAGCCGGGCAGGCGAGCCCTTGTTTACAAAGCCGCCGCCAAAGTTTAGGGTTGTCGACGCCCGTACTGTCCCGACCTTGGTGTCGTCCGTTGCTGCCCGACACTTCTTGTTTCCACGGAAGCGTGCGACGACTTTTTTGGCTCCCCACTTGTTGGGGACCTTGTAGTCAACTCGGGCCTCACCTGCGTTGTTGGTCAACGCCTCGCCAACGACCTCGCCATCGACTTTGAACTCGACCATCTGAGCGGGGACCGGGCCACCGTTTTTGTCGAGGGTCAACGTGGCTCGCAACGGAATGGTCGCGCCGATAGCCCCCAACGCATAGGTGGCTTTGAGATGGGTTGTGCGCATGCCGGGGCGGACAACCTTCCACGATTGTTGCCCGTGGTGGCCCGGTTGATCTTGGTGACGACCGCAGTACGGGGTGGTCAGAGCCTTCTTAATGTTTTTCCCGGGGTTGACGGTTGCCGAGTTGCCGGGCGTTTGTGAGTTGCTACCAGGCTTGGCAGGGACCTCACCGGTCGCAGAAAAAACAAGCGCCAGCCCGAAGGTAGGGGCAAGGCCCCGGATAATTTGTTTGACCATGACTCGACTCTCTTAGCTGTTGTGGGACGCACCTTGTATTGCCACGAACCGGGAGTCCAATTGGGCCGATGGCCAAGATGCGTTGATTTGAAGGTGTCTGTACGGACAGAAATGGGTTTTGAGCGGATGGGCGATTTTGGTCTAGATATCGAGGGATCGTACCTCACAGGCCTGTACGTTCCACTTCGGGAAGGACCACGAGCCGTCGCGGAAGACGTCGTGGACGGAAAGCACCAACGTCTCTTTGGGCGACTTTACAGTGAGAACATACGTAATCGTTTGTGGCGAGTCTTTGCCCAGAAGTCTGATGGTACTCGCGGTATTTGCGTTTGCCAGCGACAGCGTGACACTGTTGCTCCCGGTCACCGAACACTCGACAAAGTAGCTCGTGTCCGGTTTCACCCCAGCAAAACGAATGCTCACATAACCTTCTAGGTGGTGGTGGTCGAAGTACGCCCTCGAATTTTCCGCGCTCACATCCAACGCGTCGTGGATATTCCACAGGACCGAGACGCCCGGAAACAGGACCCGCCGTGGACGCAGAACTTCGAGCCTGTTGGGATGCCCAAAGATCGTTGGTGAAACGCCATAGCGCATAGCGAGCTGTGCAGTGTTGTGGAATGCAGGTTTCACCTTTGAAACGCCCTGCGAGACGTTTTTCACGATCGTGGCGAGGCGGCTTTTCTCGGCTTTCTTGAGTGGTCGCTGGGTATTTTTGATGATCGCCGCAGTACCGGTGACTCGGCTTCGTTCGACCGGGCTCGCCGGTTTGGCGTAGGCCGCAACACTACTCAAAACGAGCGAAAGGGTAACTCCAGTAAGGGCGAAAGCATTACGGTACTTTGTGGCCGGCATGTCTGTGAACTCCTGTGACGGATTGTTTGTGCGCAGATGGTCGAGCGGTGGTTGATCGAGCGTTTATGGCCGGGAGGTTGCCCGACGTTGCGATCGGTGCGGGTTTTGGGTTCCGCCGTGGGGGTAGATGCACCGGATTTGCGATGTGACAGTCGCGAGTGAATTTTTTTGAGAAATTTTAGGGGCGCGAGTTTGTGGGTGTCGCCTCAAGGGATTAAATGGTTTGGTCACGAAGCTTGCTCGGTGAGTACGTGACAGAAGTACCGCTATTTCCGGGCGGTCGAAGAAGATATACATGCAGTCGACGCTCCGCCGATTTGGATGCTACAGGATTACTCGGCGCGGAGGTTATCGACACATTACAGGCATTTAGATGACTGAAAGTAGGGGAGTGCCCCATGTTTAACGGGGCGGCTGGCAGGAATTTACCGTCGCGTTTCGGTACAGACCGAAGGTGATTTAATGTGTTGCGAGGCCGTCACTTAGACTGTAATCTCTCCGACAGTGTTTTTACGCTGTAAGCTAATTTGGTATGTGCCGACTATATGTTTTTGTTCGGTGCTGAGCATATTTACCCATTTAGCCGATGCAAAAGCGAGCATTGACGAGAGCGCTTCGGAGGTGGCCGAAGGCGAAGATACCTGTGAGGCTGAGCCGAGCCTAGAAGAGGCTCGACTGATCACAGGTCGAGATTTCTATGCACGCGCTGGCGCACTATATGATCAGCAGGATTATCTCGGTGCGGCGAAGGCATGGGAGCAAGTGGTGCTACTCATGCCGGAGAAGGAAGCGGGGTTGCGCATTCAGATGGCCCACGCCTACCACAGTGCCTATGCCGACGACCGGAACCCGGAGCTCCTCAACAAGTCGAAGGCGCTGTTTTCCGCTCAGCTGGAAAGCCTCGGGGCCGACGACCCAACTCGTGCCGACATCGAGTCAGAGCTGGCCAAAGTCCAGGCCGAACTCGATGCGTTGGCAGAGGCCGAGGCAAAGGCGCAGGCACAACGAGAGGAAGCGATTCGCCAGGAACAGATCCGACTCAATCGCCAGGCACTGGCAGAGGCGGAGGCGGCACATCAGCGTAAAATCCAAAGGATCTACTTTGGTGTTGGTGGTTCAGCGACTGGTGCCGGTGTCGCAACATTGGCGGCAATGACCGCATTTTTAGCGAAGGGCAACCAGTTGGAGAATGAGGGGTATGAAACATCCCAGTCGACGGGTGTACCGCCAGGGTATTATGACGATCAGTTGAACAGTGGCATCAACCAAAACCGAGCAGCCTGGGTGTCAGGCGTTGTCGGTGGGGCATTGACGGTCGCTGGTGCATCATTGTTGGTTGTCGCGGGTGTGCGAAACAAACGGTTAAAGGGTCAAAAACGGCAAAAGCAGGTTGCTGTCACGCCAACACTTGGCGGACTGCGGTTGCAGTTTTAGAGGCAGCGGCGAGGTCATGGGAGTTGTTGCGGGCGACACAAGCTCGTTGTGAGCTTAGTGGGCACGGAAGGCTGGTATCGTAAAAGGCTTCGTATTTTGATGTAGTCGATTGAGGGACGTATGCAGTTATTGGACTTGAGTAAAATAGCAGCAGTTGGTGGCATTTTCGCGCTGCTTGGAGCATGTTTTTCGGGCGGGTTTGTGCAGGGTTTACCCTGCAGCGCGGATGCCGACTGCGGGCCGCAGCTGCAGTGCCAGGAAGGGCTGTGCGGCGGCCCCGGCGACCCTGCGCTATGTGGCAACGGGCTGCACGACGTCGGGGAGGAATGCGACGACGGAAACCTCGATGACGGGGACGCGTGCACCCCATCGTGTCAACTGCCGGTGTGTGGTGACGGATATGTTGGACCTAGCGAGGGATGCGACGATGGCAACACAGTTGATGGCGATGGATGCACGGCCGCTTGCCAACTCCCCACCGATTGCGGCAACGGCGAAGTCGAGCCGGGCGAAGAATGTGACGACGGCAACAACGCTGCCGAAGACGCCTGTACGCCAGCATGCCAGCTCCCCGTGTGTGGCGACGGCTACCTCGGTCCAGGCGAAGTTTGTGACGACGGCAACACGGACGATGGCGACGCATGCGCCAGCGATTGCCAAGGCACATGCGGGAATGGTGCTGTCGAGCCAGGCGAGGAGTGCGACGACCACAACACGGCAGAAGGTGACGCGTGTACGCCGACATGCCTGTTCCCAGTGTGCGGTGACGGCTATCTGGGCCCCGAAGAGGTCTGCGATGACGGCAACGATATCGCAATCGATGAGTGTACAACGGCCTGTACGCTGTCACCCGAACCCCCGACACTCGAGCTGACCCTCGCGCAGGTCAAACAATTTAGATTCCACTGGGAGCCGGCGTTAGGAGCCGAATGGTATGAGTTGTACGAACGGAAGAACGAGGGTGAAGAGTTCGTGCAGGTCGGTGGTATGCTCACCGAAACATCCTACTCGCTAACCGTCCCCTTGCACTTTCGCACGCATGCGAGCTACAGGCTGCGGGCGTGTAATGCCATGCGGTGCGTGGACTCAGCGGAGCTTGATGTTACGGGAAATCTCGTTGATGCGATAGGGTATTTCAAGGCGTCGACGAATACTGAGGACGCAAACTTTGGTTCCAGCGTAGCACTGTCGGGAGATGGCGAGACTTTAGCAGTCGGCGCTCCCGGAGAGACGGGTGGGGGGGCTGTTTATGTATCTACACGTGTGGGGGGGCAGTGGGTGCAACAGCGGATAGAAGCTACGGACGGGAAGGACGGGGGAGCTTTTGGGCGTAGTGTCGCACTGTCGGACGATGGAAAAACGCTTGTTGTTGGAGCTGCATTGTATTGTATTGAGCCTCATGATCAAGCAGGTGAGATATATGTCTACACGGAAGTAGGCGGCGTCTGGGTACAGAAGCACAAGTATGAGAGCGAGAAAGTCGCCGATGGATTTGGGTGCAGTGTCGCCATCTCGGGAAACGGAGATCTGCTCACCGCTGGCGCACACTTTAGAGATGTAGTCTATTCATTTCAGCGGATGGGCGAAGTCTGGGCCGAGCCGGAAGAGGTTACAGCCTTGAATACCGAGGAAGGCGACAGGTTTGGTCGGAGTGTAGCTCTCGCTGGTGATGGCAGCACTCTGGTAGTTGGTGCGCCTTCCGAAGCTAGCAGCTCGACCGACGAGGAGGACAATTCAATGGGAGGAGCGGGCGCTGCCTATGTATTTTTTAGGGCAGAGAATAAATGGGTACAAGAGTTCTATCTCAAAGCTCCCGAACCGAGTAAATTTGAATTCTTTGGGCAAAGTATAGCCTTGTCCTTTGATGGAGGGACGTTGGTCATAGGAGGCCCCGGAGAGGTAAATCGCACAGGTTCTGCGTACATATTTGAACGCACAGACAACTGGCAGATACCCACTGAACTCGCGGCCTCGAATGCGGAAGAGTTGGATCTGTTCGGTATCAAAGTGGGAATCTCGAATGATGGAAATACCCTTATAATTGGTGCTCCTGACGAACAAGGTGTCAATGGCGGGCTTGACAGTGATGAGTCGAACAATGGAGTCTTCCAAGCGGGAGCCGCGTATGTGTTTGTAAGAGCCGGTGGAGAATGGCCCCATCAAGCCTATGTCAAAAGCCCGATTCCGGGGATACAGCACCGATTTGGTTTGGCAGTAGCAATGTCGGCGAACGGTGAAACCCTTGCCATCGGAGCGCACAACGAGAATAGTGGAGCGACTGGTGTGGGAGGCAATCCCCTTGATGATAGTAGCCCAAAAAGCGGTGCGGTTTATGTATACTAAAAATAACAGTGATAGATGGCGCTGGTGGGGGCTACCTCTTGGCACCTTGCTCGCCGTGACGACTGGCGCCTGTTTTTCGGGCGAGTTTGTTCAGGGGCTACCGTGTACCAACGATGCCGACTGCGGGGCTCAGTTGCGTTGTGTTGAGGGCCTGTGTGGCGGACCCGGCGCGCGATCTTTGTGCGGGAATGGGTTACTCGATGAGGGAGAGGATTGCGACGACGGTAACCTGAGCGAAGAAGACGCATGTACGCCATCGTGTCGCCTGCCTGTATGTGGCGATGGTTTCCTCGGCCCTGGTGAGGAATGCGACGACGGCAACCTCGTTGATGGAGACACCTGCGCGTTCAACTGTCGTTTCCCGGGTGCATGTGGTGATGGGGAAGTTGGACGTGGCGAAGAGTGTGACGACGGTAACCTTGAGGATGGAGACGCCTGTACACCGGCCTGTCTCTTACCGGTGTGTGGCGATGGTTTTCTCGCATTGGGAGAAGAGTGCGATGACGGTAATGATATCGCCACGGATGCCTGCCTGCCAACGTGTAAAAATCCTGTTTGCGGTGATGGATTTGTGTATGCACAAGAGGAGTCTTGCGACGATGGCAATGAAGTCGAGGTAGATGCATGCACAACACTTTGTACCCATTCTCCTGAGGCGCCGGTGCTAGAGTTGACCCCAACAGCGATCAAGAATTTTGAATTTCACTGGGCGCCGACACGTGGGGCTGAGTGGTACGAGTTGTTCGAGCAAGTAGATGCGGGTGAAGCGTTCGTGCAAGTAGGTGAAGAGATCGAGGGGGAGTCGTTTTCAATGACGGTGCCTTTACACTTTCGACTACATGCGCGCTACAAACTCAGAGCCTGCAACACGACTCGTTGTGTAGAGTCGCCGGAGGTTGCGGTTGCTGGGGCGATTGGCGATGCCGTCGGCTACTTCAAAGCGTCCAATACAGGGACGGGGGATTTCTTCGGCGGTGGAGAAGTGAATTACCTTTCCTTTCCCACGTATCTCGCAAATATCGCGCTGTCGAGTGACGCTCGTAGGCTTGTGGTTGGTGCCCCGAACGAAGATAGTAGCGGTACGGGAGTTAACAACACCGAATCAGATCCCAGCGGGCACTTTGATTCTGGTACGGTGTACATGTTTTCTCGCAACAGTGACGATGATGATTGGGAGTTGGAGGCCTACATCAAAGCTTCGAATACGGGGTACAAAGATATGTTTGGTGCCAGTGTCGCGCTGTCGGGAGACGGGAATACTCTCGCGGTTGGTGCTCACAACGAAGGCAGTGCTTTCATTGACGACCAAGAAAACGACTTATTTGATGGAGCGGGGGCGGTCTATATGTTCGAATGGTCGGGCGAGGAGTGGGTTCAGCAGGCTTATTTGAAAGCAGATTGGCCATTCAAAGGAGACCGTTTCGGATGGAGTGTGGCCCTCTCCCACGGCGGCGAGAGGCTTGGAGTAGGGGCTCCCTATGAGCTGGGCGGTGCTATCTACGTATTTGAGCGAAGTGATAACCAGTGGGAGCAACAGGACCATATCAAAGCTTCAAACCCGGAGGAGGATGATTTTTTTGGGAGTAGCATTGCCTTGTCAGGAGATGGTGAAACTCTCGTTGCCGGGGCCTTTGGCGAGGATGGTGAAGGGAACTCCGTGCCAAACTCTGGTGCCGTGTACACCTTCTCATTGACAGGTAGTGAGTGGAAAGAAGATGTCTGCATAAAGGCATCACAGCCAGTTGCAGAGGACCTATTTGGATTCTCCGTAGCACTGTCTGAGGACGGTGAGACTCTTGCAGTTGGGGCAGGGCAACAGGGCCTTGCTGAAGGTGCGGCTTATGTGTTTACGCGAACAGGCGAGATGTGGACCGAACAGGCGTTGTTAAAGGCATCGAATCCAAGTGCGGATGACCGTTTTGGGGCAGCGGTTGCACTGTCTGAAAACGGGCACGTAATTGCGGTTGGAGCGCCCGGGCAAGCGAGTAGCACGATGGCCGACGAGACCGATACGTCGGCCGCTGGGGCAGGAGCAGCTTATGTGTTCTCGTTGAAGGATGGGGCCTGGGAGCAGCAAAGTTATCTCAAATCCCCGCATGCCCAAGGCGGCGACTTCTTTGGCAACGTCGCGCTGTCTGCTGACGCAAGTACACTTGCCGTCGGGGCATATGGCGAAAATTATGGGACTTCGGGCATCGGAAATAAACCCGCGGGTGGGGCCTTCGACTCGGGGGCTGTTTTCCTCTACTGAACGGTAGATGTCTCGTTCAGCGTCTCGACCACTCTAGTGAGCAATTATGTCTCACCGAGTGAGAGCTTTTTTGCTGCTATCTGGTTGAACCTCTTTACCGGAGTGTTCATCATCGCACTTTGTCGACGCACATACCGGTTGGCTGGTATGTCGATATTCATTGACCCATTGCCTATAGATCGTTTAGTCTGACGAATAGGTACGAGTTAGTACGCATTGGTTGTGGGAAATAATTCGCAGGCCAACGAGCTCTGCGCAAAGGAACGGGGTGAGTCATGGGCGAGAAAGTCACGCTTTACAGCGAAGTCAACTATCAGGGCAGCGCGTTTGAACTCTCGGAGGGAAAGCAAAACCTCACCGACGGGCAGCAAACATTTCGTTCGGTCAAGGTGCCAAAGGACCTCACATGTTACTTTTTTAGAACCGAGGGTTGTGAAGGGGTCGGGATGCCCCTACACGAAAGCAGCTCCAACCTCGGCAAGTTCTCAGGGACGTTTCGTTCCGTCAGCGTGATCTCGCAACCTGAAAAAACCATTGCGATTGTTTTTTCAGAGGAAAACTTTGGTGGCGCGGCACAGGTGCTCCACGAAGGAAAGTACAAACTAGCGGACCTTACGATCGGCGATAACCGTATTCGCTCACTCAACGTAGTCTCTAGATCGCATCAGGTCATCCTCTACGACTCTCCGAGTTTTTCAGGGAGAGCTGTTTCGTACATGTCACAGGCGAGAGCTCTTGGGGATTTCGCGGACAGGACTTCGAGCATCGAAGTCAAGCGCGTCGAGGGTGAGTGTGTCTTGCTCTACGAAAACAAGAATTACTGTGGGCGTACACAAGCACTCGGCGCGGGCGATTATGATAGCGAGAGTCTTCTCATCGGGAACAATGCTGCGAGCTCGATCTTTATCCCCCCAGGGCTAACCGTGACGCTATTCGACCGACCCAATTTTCTTGGTGAAAAGCTGGTCCTAGAAAAAAGTGTACGTGACCTTGGTGCGTTTAATGACCGCATGAGTAGTCTTATAATCGAGAAGAAGCAAGAGGTTGGTGCGCTCTCAAAAGTCCGTGTATATACCGATACTCTCTATCGCGGCATGTGCCAATCACTTCCAGTCGGGAACTATAACGTTGAGGACATCGGTTTTCTGGATAACGCCATCGCCTCGCTCAAGATTCCCTCTGGGTTTGGTGTGAATCTCTACGTGGATCGAAATCTCGAAGGGGAGGACTGTCTATATATGGAGAGTTCGGATAATGTAGGTGCACTGAGTGGCCGGGTATCGAGTATTAAGGTATTTGACTTGGAGCCAGAGAATCTGCCGATAGTAACCTACGGACAAAGCGAAAACACGAAACAGTTGGACGTTGGGGCCAACGAATTCTATCTGGCGGCTGGAGCCACGTTTGTGGTGAATAATATGGCGGGTTTTGACGTTGTCGCCGCTCTCTTATCCGGGAGCACTTTGATGTGTTCAAATAATGAGTACATATCGCTCGAGCATGAACCGATAATAAGCTTCATCGTATCGCCTCTAGAGGTGGTCAGCAGTGCCATGCAGTCGCTCGGGGAGGATGCGAAGCAGCAGGAAGAGCATCTCGTCGCTCCGGAAGCTCCCGAGGTTGAAAGAGCGTACTCGCTCAGCGCGGAGGGACGCGCAAACTGGTCTAAGAGGACTTGGAACTTCACGATGTTTGGTGTGGTTTTTGCTTCTACATACAAGTGGGACGGGAGGGTTGATGCTCACTTGGAGAATGGATTACTCCATATCGAAGGAAATATGCAACTAGCCCCGCCGCTTTCTGTTACGACGAATTTCGTTTACAAGCAAAAGTCTCCCGGGGTTGAGAGTTCCTTTACCCTAAAGACCCCACTCCGAAAGTTCCTTGTTGATCACGTACGATCGAAGGCGCCCGCTTCGGTGTGGAAAACGGTCGAGTCGGTGGCGATGCCGTTCCTTGAGTGCTTTACACATTTCGATGTCAATTCCATCACCGATGATACCGGTACACGTACAACAATGCGCGCCGAAGTACCGATGCATAGGGCGGAGCCCCTCAAGAGCCTCCATCAACTGTTTCCCTTCCTCGGGCTCGATGGTTTGTACACCATCATGGAACTCACCCATCACAACGTCGAAGGTGCGTTTGATCTTACATTTGAACAGAGCCTCAACGAGGAAGTTGCCTTTTGCTCCGCAGGTGGCACGGTCGGGACCCCGAATTGTTCGCTCGTGTTTCGCCAACTCAGGTTCTCGATCGACAACGCAACTGTGGATGTGTTCGATGCCCTCGAGATTGAGTTTGAGCTCGTATGTGGTGAGGATGTACTACGGTTTATCGGCCGTGTCGAGCAAGATTCGGACCTAGGCACCGTCGTTTTGGGGACGTACCGCGACAACGATGGTGATTGGCAACAACCATTCAATACCCAGGGGCTCAACATCTCCGGGCTGCGTGCACAGCTATCGGCGATCCCCGAGCACCCGTATGTAGCGATCCATCTGCAAGGAGGAGTGCTGCTAGGCGAGCAACCCTTCGACGCAGACCTCGAGCTTGTGTTTGAGCCCAATTCCGGTAAATGTCGCCTCGATATCAAGCACAAGCACAACACCGACATTCACATCCTGAACCCGCTCGTTGAGCAGGATATTCGCTCCGGACTACCAAAACTTCCCCTCAGCGATCTCACGTTAGAGTTGACACCAGGGGAGACTCTCCAAGCCAGTGCCTCCGTCAACCTTTGGGGGCAGCAAGTGACGCTCTCGGGCCCAATTGGCTATCGGGGGGCCGCCCTCACGGCGGCCTACACACCACAGGTATTAAGCCTTGGTAGTACGACGATTGTAGAGTTGCAAAACAACGCAGATAATTGGATGTTTGCTGCCATTCTGCAAAACCCGAAAAGTAAGCGGGGGTTGCATGCACTAGCAGCGATGGCTTTTTTCGATGGCTTATACACAGCGCAAGCCTATTCACACTATTCGGCCGACAGGATCGAGCTATCTATCCCAAGCGACGTTGGCATCTACTCTGGTGGTCGCATCCTCTACCAAGACAACACGATCCGCCTTCAAGCCAATCCGAGCTTCTCCGCCACAGTTTCACTGCGCAGTGCATCCGTCGAGCTGTCGGTTGAGTGTGAACTGGTCACGATCAGCGCTCATCAACTGCTCACCTTTCAAACGGCCATCGGGACTCAGGAGATTTCGCTTAATCCGGTGAAGGTGACAGCCCCGCTCACTTGTAACGAGGATTTGGCCAGGGAGTTTTGTAAAGCGTTTAGCGACGAGTTCGACAGTTCTTGGCTCGACACTCTGCTCGCGGTCGACCTTGCGGCCATCGAGTGGGTTTCGCAGCGTGTCTCCACTGAGGCCAAGGATGTTACCAAATTCTTTGTCGAGCTCGGTGCTGAAACAGCCTCACTTGTCGCCGGAGTCTCCGACTACTTTCGTACGTCGCAGGAAGCGATTGAGGCGCAGGTTGAGTTGGTATCGCCGGGTATCAATCAGCTCATGATCCGTTATGATGGTGCACTCGCGGGCCAACGCATGCATAGCCCCATCGCCCAGGTTCCAGACACTGCCTGCGTTTGCACCGGACAAGATGATTCCTACCTCATCACCCATCAACGCGATGGTGGCTACAGAACCTGGAGAGCTTGGGCGCGCCCGGAGATGAAACAACCATGGGCCATTGGCAACCTCGGTTGCTTCTTTCGCTCGATGCATGCGTTACCGTGGTCGAGCGCAACAGTTTTGGCCCAAAAAAACAATGGCGAGTGGGTTATCTATGTTGTCGAAAGTGGCAAGCTAAGATCGGTTGCCAGCGGTCGTTTTGAGAAATACTACCAAGTTGTGGTTCCCTATACACGGCAGAATCAAAACTATCTATTCTTGCACGCTAGGGATGGTGGTTGGAAAACTGTCAAATTCGCCGGTTACCGTATGGAAAATCAAGCGAGCAGCTCTCTCAGTGGTAGTTATACACTCGCCTGTCACTTTCTCGACCACGGGGTTCCACACGTGTTCCTCCACCAAAATGGCCAGGGCTTTCAAATTCTCGAATTGTGCGCGGATGGTGCGACAAACCAGACGTCATCGGATAGCTGGAACATCACGATGCAGGCTGCCACGGTCGTCCACCGTGATGACCAAAACTGGCTTCAAGTTTGTCTCGAGAACAAAGGCTGGATCAGTCGAGAAATTTTTGCAACTGGGCTCAACAATAGCGAGACCAAACAGACGAAGAATACCTACACAAAACTTGTGAGCGCCAGCTGGGAGGGCTTGGAGTACCTGATTGGATTTTCGGACAGATGTCTCGCCGAAGACACTGCAAAGGCGCTCGACAGGCCACCTCCTAAGGTCACGGCTTGGGCATCGTGGTCCTGTGCCGACAACGGACTTCCGGTCATTGATGCCGCTTCGCTTTCGACAGGTGTTTTCCTGGAGCAGCCGCTCGCGGTGACAGGCAATAGTGCTGGGGCAGGCCTCCTGTGTGGCCACTACAGAGACAAGAGTTGGGTGCGCTACGAGGTCAACGAGGCGGGGGAGCTTACGCCAAGGTTCGAGGGAGGAGAGTTTGACAACTGCTACCCGCTATTCGTGGTGACGGAAGACAGCTCCAGGTTTTTCGGCCAAACAAAGGATGGTATGTGTGCGTACTGGATCGGCTTAAAGGAACCTTGGTCGACCTGGCGCCCCAAGGTCCCCTATCAGTTGATGCTAGACAGTGGTGAGAGCCAGGTTATTGCCATCACATCGGAAGGGGTTTGTGAGCACATTGTAGGGTCTGTTGACGAGATTAAAACAACGCATTTTTGCAAAATTGACAGCGACTGGATGCATGTTATCGGGTTGAACTACACCACCGATGACGACGCGTATTTCCTGCTTGTCAGCCAAAATGAGTCTGGCCAGCTTCGCCTGTGGGACAAGGACACAGTGGTCGCAACGCAGGACCTCGGCAAGTATCACTCGATGCAAGTGTACTTCAAACGACCCCACTCAACTTGTTGTGATCGATTCATCGTGGCCGACGATGGCGGGAACTGGCAAGTTTGGGAGGTTCGTAAGACTGCGAATACATGGAAATTTGAACGTGTCAGTTCGGGAACGTTGGATCGTGCGCCGTCGAAGTTACTCGTGGTACGTCCCGGCGGGGGTAGGGGCCAATTCCTATTGGGCACGTGGGAGCAGGTTAGCGACCGGGCCCCGGGCTACGCGTGGATGCTGCAAGCGCTCACAGACGAGGGGCTGCCAGGACATGTCGCGGCCTCCGGGGTGATGCAAACCTGGCCCGAGAATGCACATGTCTTAAACCTGAACGGTCAGCCTTGTGTGTTCGGCCAAGACGGCTCAAAGGCAAAGTTGGTTTCGACGAGTCTGCCGCTTGCTGGCTCGCTGGCTCGCCAAAATGCGGCAAGTACGCTTCTTCAGCACTACGACGTCCTCGTTCCCTACACCGTCAGCACGAGTTGCTACGTGATTGGTCATGCGCGCGATGGAACCTGGCACTCATATCGGCGGGTCGATGCAACGTTGCAGGACGGAAGGAGCCTAAGCGGGGCTCCCAGTGGCTACTACCAACTTGTAGCGACCTACCGCATCAGTGGGCGCGTCTTCTGCTTTATGCAAAAAGAAAGTGGAGATTGGTCGATAAGAGAACTGAAAAGAACGGGTTCTATGGGTGGGACCATTTCCTCTGGAAATATGAAAGAGGTCTATGGAGCATTTATCCCATTCACGAGTGATGGCAAACAATATGCAATTGCATGGGTTAAGGAAGTTGGTTCGTGGTCCACATTCGAGCTTAGTGCGACCGGTAGTGCTCCGAAACTCGTCGCTTCGCACAAAGGGCTTCACGGAGTCCAAGATGTCGGCGCACTGCCGCCAGTCGACGGGAACCCGCGATTCTTGGCCTACGTCAACGGCGACTCCCATACGGCCGACTACTGGTACATCCTCGAACTTGTCGACGGCGGGCAACGCTTGCGGCGTGTCGCCTCGGGCATCCGCCAGACAAAATGGACGCGGATCTCAACCGTCGAGGCAAACGGCCAAACGTGGATTGTCGGGTTACTTGCGCAAGACATGAGCACGAAACCACTTGCCATCAGTACAGTTCACTCCAAAAGCCTGGTGTGGGCCGAGTCGACACCAGTCGACGAGAGCGGTTTGTCGACGTCTGATGCCCGTCCAAGCTATTCCTACGGAACCATTGTAGCTGCAGCCAAAGAAACACAGCGGGCCGACCTCATTGCCGAAATGGAGCAACGTAACACTCGTCGCAGAGGCCTTGTAATGGGCAAGGGCAAGAACGTCCGATTACCTGGTATGTCGATCTCGTTTCACCGCGGTCTCGTCATTCAGGTGCGTGTCAAACCACTAAAATTAACAGGTGAAATGACCCTGTTCGAGCTCGGATCAGACGAGGGTGTACCGGATCGGATCGCGCTAACATTAGATAGCACGGGGAAGGTCGGGCTCGGCTGGCACGCGGAAAAAGACAATGCTTGGCAACAATGGCATAGCGACAATTGTCTCATGCGCGACCGCTGGTACCTGGTCACAGTTGCAATTTCCAAACAGGGCGCGAGCCTCTTTTACGATGGAAGTCGCATTTATTTCACGTCTGAGCGCGTGCGTTATCTCGACGTTCCCGGGGATGATGCGAGCGAAATCGAGCGAATTGAATACCAGGAAGAGCGTAAAAAAATGGATCCCATGCCGGTCGAATGCCCGCGCACGACTGGTCTGATAGGCGATAGCAGCGAGCCGGAGAGTCTGTGCATTGGTGAAGTTCGGCTGTGGAATCGTACCGACACCAACGCGATCCTTGCTCGCTCGCACCGAAAACTGCGCGGTGATGAGATCGGCCTGATGGGTTGGTGGATCTTTGAGGACAGGCAAACGAAACGCTTTGTTGACGGCTCTCCATTCGCTCGTGACGGCATGAGCGAGAGCTATTTGAGTGAAGGTCCCCTGCCTGCCTATGCCTTCGCGGAGTACCCGCTTGCAACGAGCCACAGGGCTGCGAAGTTTGGCGGCAGCTCGGAAATTGTCATTGAAGATATCAATATTCCGGGCCCGGACTTTACCTGGCAAGCATATGTGAGTGAGGATAATATCCCAGGTGAAGCGACGCTGTTTGAGCTGACAAGTTACACACAAGATAGTGGTTGGGAATCCGGTCCATCGTATCTGACCAATCGTCGGCTCACCATCAGTTTGTTACGCGGGCGCGTGATACGTGTTGACGGCGAAATTTCGCTCGACATAGGTAACGTATGCTACAAAGTCGAGTTCACCTGTTCGTGGCCCCCACTGCCTTCGCTCGGTTACCTCACAGTAAGGCGCGATGTCGACGGACGGTATTGCCTGTTTCGTCAAGGTAAGCTTTGGGGTGAACCTCTCCCGTGTCAGATGACAAAGTCTTATGGTTCGGGTTGGCGTGGCTCGGTGGGTCAAGGGTTGAGTTACTATCTGGAGAAGAGCTCAGCGATGGTTGCACGCCTGCTCGATGAGAACATTTCCTACAAACTAATGATCGGGCACAATTTCTATGGCAGGATGCAAGAGGTTCGCTTCTGGAGTCGAGCGTTATCACAAGCTGAAATTGAGGAGACCAACGGCCGCCGTATTCACAACTGGGCACCCCGACTCACCGCATACTTTCGCCTCGACGACCTCCACCCAACAACCAGTGTCCTCAATGGTGCTCTTGGTGCCGAAGAAGCGGAGCTAATCTCCCTTGGCGAGCCGGTGCAACAACTGTTCACGAAAGAACCCCCGGCATTGGACATTCCGCGGGTGGTTTGGCTGTCCCAAAACAGGATCGACTTGGGACGATCTGGACGATGCCAAGGCAGGGCCCTCTCGATCCAGTTCTGGGTGCGGCTCGATGCGGTGTTTGTCCGCTCAACGGACGCAGAGATAGTGCAAGAGGTGTTCTGTGGGGAGGAGATCGCCGAACAACTCGAGCACGAGCTTGACAGGCGCTGGGGTACTACCGCGAAAAAGCTTGTTCAACTGCAAGATGACGACACCACGTGGTTCGATATCGAAACTGATAAAAATGGACGGGTCAGTCTGACCTATATCGACGACGAGAATGTCTCCCAAGATATGGTGATTCCAAGTCTGCTCACTCCGGGTGTTTGGACACACGTAACAGTGGTTCTAGAGCGAGGTGGAGCCACGGCTGTGTACCGAAATGGTGAGCTTATCGGGCGCGAAATGAATGGGATACCACCTGTCCGTAAGGACTCCTCACGGATCTTGTTGGGTGAGGTTCCCGCGGCGATGGCAGAACTCCGCCTATGGCGTAGCGAGCTACGGGTCGCCGACATTCGACGTGACATGCATCGCAGGTTGCAAGATACAGGTCTACTGAGTTGCTTCGGACTCGACGAGGTTAAAAGTCATTTTTCATCTACCCACGATATCTGTTTTGTCGAAGCGCCGGGCCTTAAACTTTCCCTCAACCCAAGACCCGCGCGGGCGATGGTTAGAACCACCTGTGACGTCATTCCCGATCACTCAGAAGCCGGGGAAAATCCACCCGCGCTCATTGTCGATGCACAGGCTCTCGATCGGGATGGACAGCCGATCCCAAACGCCGAACTGAAAGTCCTTTTCGAGTCCGAAGCGGTCGCATATAGAGACTATATTGCCGAAGCGAATCAACTCTTTGTCACCACGGGAAAGGCGTTTACTTTACAAACAGACGCTACAGGTAACTTCCGTCTCGCCCTCGCACTCGAGGACCTGACGGCGCCCATCATCCGCCTGCGTCACGCCCAAATGGGCGAAAGTGAGTGGAATATCGTTTCGCCCTCCGATGTCCTCATCCAGGAGATTTACAGCCTGACGGCAGACGAGCTGACAAACGGCCACTCGGATTCGGCGACCACCAAAAAACGGGCAGGAATTGCCGAGACGAACGAAGATGGCAAGCGGCTTGAAGATATGTTGCGACTGCTCGCAGCTCCGGCAATGGCTGCACGATTTGAAGCAGAGACAACCGCAGTTCTGGCATTCAGCGATGAGAGCGACGACGAAGTTCCAGCGCCACCCGTGTTTGAACAAGTCGCCCCAGGCGTCTACGCGGTCAAGTGTGCAGAAAGTGATGCCATCGTCCAGCGTTTGAGCGTCCCCCAGACCGGGATTGTGAAGCAGCAACCGCAGTCGGAAGACATGGCTGTGAGCTTTGGCGTCTTCGAATTTGCGGAGAGCATCTTCGGCGCTTTCACCGAGGCGATTGAATGGGTGACCGAAGGTGTTACCAAGGTTGGGACGGTTGTACGCGAGGGAATTAGCGCAACCTTCCGGGTCGTCAATGGTGTGCTTCAAAGTGTGAAGTACATGATCGATACTGTTGTTAATGGTATCAAAGTTGTGGTCGAGTATGTCGTTGAGAAGGCCATTGAGGCTGTCCGAGCGATCTGGAACTTCGTCAAGGCCATCGGCTTAAAGATCTTTGAATTCGTAAAGTTCCTATTCGGCCTGTTCGACTTCGGTGATTTTCTTGAGGCGTCGACCTACATGATGTCGCTGATCGATCAAGGCATCAATATCGCCAAATACCGAGGTGTCAAAACTCTCGAATGGCTGGGTAACAATGTCGACGAGATGGGTAGCGTGGTGAGAAAAGCCATCGGTGCGTCGAACAATTCATCGGTCGGCTCGGCAGTCGCAGGCGGTATGCAGCGCTTCAGCGACGGGGCGAGCACGGCCTTGAAACCGCTGATGTGGTTGTTGAGCCTGGTTCAAAAACCGCTTTCAAAACTGTTCGATGGGCTACTCGTTCACTTTGAACCCCTGTTTCGTGCATTGGACAATGTACTGTCGACTCTAGGAGATGCACTGCTCGACAGTACTAAAAAAGCACTGTCGATCATCCTCGAAACAGTGGCAAGTATTGATTCACTTCAGGCGGTAAGTCTCGATATTTTGCGAAACCTCGTCGGCGGCGTGGTCGATATCTTCGTCGATATCCTTAAGGCAGGGGTCGATGTTGGCAAGGAAGTTGTCGGAGTGCTGTTCGACTCACTCCGATCCGTACTCGACGTGCGTATCGAGATTCCGATCGTCACCAAGCTGTTGGAGTGGATCCTCGGAGTACGGCTGACATTTTCTCGAGTGTTTACACTGATTGGAGCCATTCCGACGGTACTGACCTACAAGATTGCCCGCGGAACCACATCGAGCCCATTCTCTGGAACGCCAGAGCTCGGTGCGGCGCTCAGTTACTCCGACGACGACAGTGACGAAAGCGACGACTCTAACCCAGCCGGAGACCTTGCACTACGCGGGATCGGTCTCGCGTGGGCGCTTGTGACCAACCCTCTCGATCTTCTTGGCACACTTAAAGATGCAGAAACTCCCAAGGGGATCGATGTTGCGTGTTTCGTGTTTGATATACTTCACGATGGTGTGCTCGGTTGCCCGCATCTCAATGCGGTGATCACCAATACCGATCTTTCGGAGGTGTCGGAGCGCTCCTGGTTTCTCGCATATTGCTCTTGGGGCTGCACACTTCTCGGGCTTGTTACGGGTGGAATCGCTCTTTGTAAAGATGACGACGAGTTCGATTTCGGCTCGCAAGTCTGCGGCCTCTTCGCCGGAGGTTTGGGCATCATCAACACCATCTGGGATACAGCGATAGCCGAAGACAAAGAGGTTGGGGTCGCAGATTGTGTAAAGGACATAGCATCTTGGGGCTCGGCCTTGTTTCAGTTGAGTCTCAAACCAGGGAAGCTCAAGTTCACTTTAGTTGGTGTAGCGAACACAACGGTCATTGTTTCGTCGGCTGTCGGACTAGGAATCGCGGCAAAAGATGCATGAGTGAGTTTTAACTCGCAATCGTTCGCACTCGAATCGGGTTAGGAGCCGGTTCGGGTGCGGCCACAGCGAACGCAGCGGCACGCCTCAGGAGCAGGATGCTGTTGCGTAGAGGTGCTCATATATCCGAGTATTGGCGCAGTCTTTTCTTAGGAATTTTCGTTTGCGTTAAGAACTATTTAATGTAGAGTTACGGATAGAGAAATGTTGTGCATGCTGTACGGGCATGCTGTACGGGCATGCTGTACGGGCATGCTGTGCTGGCATGATGTGCAGTTAGCGAAAGGAGAATTGCTGTGTCAAAGGTCATAGTTTTCACAGGTGAAATGTTTACGGGCGAAAGAGTCGAACTTACGAAGCTTGGTCGGTACAAACGCGAAGAGGTACTTGGCGGGGCTCCCATCCGCTCAATTCGTCAATACAAATGGGGGTATTGCTTGGCGAGAGGGGATTTTCCCCAAAGGCGTTACGAGGTTCACCCGCCGGGTAAAATCCCCGAGATCGACTACACGCACCTCGTCGTTCGCCCGGATCCTGTAGGGGGGCCATTGCTATTTTGGGGCCACTACCCGATGTCGAGTTCGGCCCCTCGTCAACTGGTTGAAGAAGGCCGTTACACCGAAGAGCACCTCGAGCAGCTGGGGTTTACAGATAGTCGCCGGCTTCTCCAGATCCAACTAATGTCGCGCAATTACGGAGTCAGGATGTACTTTGACTCACCCAAGTGCACGGGAAAGTACGAGCGAGTGATGACCGCGACGTATAAGGTCCCTTACCATCGCAGGATACGCTCGCTTCTCGTCCATGCTGGTACCTCACTTCCTGGCATTTACTAACAGTACGGGGCTCACAGTACGATAGAGCAACTCGGTTTCCGGGGCCCAACCGTGAGGGCCCCGGCCGGGCCGATTTCGTGCTGAAGGTCATCAAGGCAGTTCGGTTAACCCTTTGGTTTCCTCTGAGATTAGGCTAGTGCTTTTGGGAATCGATCTTACTTCGGGATCCATATCACAAAGCTCCCCAATTAGCCCAACACCAGCACCGCGGTACCACATCGAGCCCATTCTCTGGAACGCCAGAACTCGTTAGGAGCCGGTTCGGGTGCGGCCACAGCAGTGGCACTCCTGGGGCCACTACCAGATGGCCGCCTTCTTCCAAAGGGTGGTGACAAAATGCGAATACCGCGGAGGTTGACCATGATCAACTCGTTGAGGGGATCTGATTGCGTCTACACGTTTACCGTTCGTTGTCCCGAGGTAAGGTTGCCGGAATCAAATCCCCGCAAAATCGCGGATGCATGTGGACATAAGTTTATGGTTTGGGGCAGGGGCGCGGGTCGCCCGGTAGCTGTTGCTTGATACCGATAAACCGGCAGCCAAACACTGAGCGGAGTGGTATGGTCGCGGGGTCAACGACGAAGCGAGCCCCGATGAACAGGTCGAGCATTATCATCTTCACCACCATGATCCTAGCCACTGCCTGCGGCGGCGAAAAGGGTCCTTCCCCTGAGCAAAAAGCGGCTGCAGAGGCGGAGGCTGCCAAGAAACAGGAAGAGGAGGAGGCGCTCGCCAAGCGCAAGGCCGAGCGCGAGGCCAAGCAAAAGGCCGAGAAGGAAGCGAAGGCGAAGTTTGATTCCGCGCTCGATGCAGTCGCTCTGATCCCGGAGGGGGCCAAAGTGACGGGTGATCTAGTGAAGGCCTGCGACGAGATGGCGGCGGCCCAAGATGCGTTTATGCAGCGACTGCAAACAGGAGATGCGCTCGAGCAGTGGAACGCCAAAAAAGAAGAGAAGATGCCGATGACCAAGATCAAGTGCACACAGGGCAACAGTCCCAAGATTGCGGCTTGTGTCAAGAATGGTCTCGACAATGCGCCGGCAGAACTCAAGGATGCCTTCGACGATATCTTTAATCGTTGTGTAGACAAGTATCGCTCAAAGAGCGGCGGTGCCGGGGTGATTCGCAAGAAACCGATCTAGTGCGGCTTGGCTGCTCCCGAGCAACGACGCACGTGCAGGTATGCCGAGGCGACGTGGCTCGGGGCCTCAGACACATCGTATTGTGGGCACTTTAAAGTCCCCTTACCAAAAAGCTGGCCGGTCCGGCAACCTAGCCTGACAAACTTGGCACGCTGTTTGGTTTTCCGAGACATCGACAAGTGTTCCACAGTCGATGCACCGCATCCACATCCGGTTTAATCGGCCGGGGGTCCACACGCTCGTCCACACACTGGCGACAAAGTTCTCGCCAAACAGTGCCCGCATCGCCACCGCATGACTCTTTCCAAGAGCCTGCTTCATGGCTTGTTCGTGCTCCCATGCAGTCACTGTGAATCCGCGTAGACCTATGAAGCCAGTCACGATCGAGATAAACCCCGGTTGGGCGAGGAAATCCTCGAGCGACTTTCTTGCATATGCTCGGATGCGTTCGCGCTCGCTGGCATCCTTGCCGGTAATCCAGGTCAGAGCGAGTAGCCCCGGAGGGTTTGGGTTGCCCGAAGCGACCCGCATTGCATAGCCAAACTGGGCTCGGCCACTATTAATTGGCTGAGCCAGAGCCAGGGCAACAAATTCTTCCGGGGCCATCGCGCGTCTCCTATCGGCCGAGTGCGTCGATCACAAGCTGAGCTGTAACGGCGCCCGAGTGTTGCTGCTGGCCGGTTACCAGCAGGCCGTCGCGCACGGCAAAGGGCCGGAACACTTGGTCGATAACGAAGTTTGTTTGCTCGAGCTTGCGGGCCTCTTCCTCGATCCAGAACGGTTGAATCCGCTGGCCAACAAAGTTGTCGGCGAATTGCTCTTCTGCGTTAGAAAATCCAGTCCATGTGCGGCCGCGAACCAGTAGTTCGCCAGAGCGGAGTTTGGTTTCGAGGAGCAGACATGTCGCGTGACAGACAAGTGCGGTGACCTTGCCTCCCTCAAAGAAATCGGCGACTAGGCGTTGGAGCGTTTGGTTGCGGCGAAACGTAAACATCGGTGATTGCCCACCCACGAGAAACACAGCATCAAATGCCGTCGGATCGACATGCTCAATACTTTGCGTCTGCTCGAGGAGGGCCCGATGTTGCGGTGACTTCTTGAACCCCAAACTCAGGATGTCATACGCAGAATAGCCACTGCTATCTTCTGGGTCACTCCACGTGTCTGCCACGAGCGCGCCACCATCTGGACTGCGTATCTCAACCTCGTATCCAGCCTCCGTGAACGCCCAGTAGGGGTGGGTAAGCTCTGACCACCAAAATCCGACGGGCAACTGGTTGACTGTCGAGATCGCGGGGTTTGCCGCAATCATGAGAATTTTTTTTCGGCGTGCTTGATCGGTGATGTTTGTATTCGCGCTCATGGTAGCTCCTGGCAACCCATGTCGGTGCCGAGAGCTAGGATTGGCGATCTGAGTACTTGTATCAATAGAACATCACGAAATGTATCATTGCACTACATTCAACGTTTAGATGGGAATCCTACGGTCGGATTTGAGCGACTGAGCCGCTTGCGGTGTTGTGGATGGCTAATTGCTGCCATCGCTTGCGACACCTCGAGCAACTGCTGGCGCAGCCAACTGTGTGCACGGTCGGCATCGAACCGCGGGTGCCAAACCATACTCAGCGCGAACGGCTCGAGGTGTAGGGGGGGCTCCAACACGCGCAACCCGAGTTGTGGCCCGAGAAGACGGGCGATCCGTTCCGAGACAGTCAGGACTCGGTCAGTGCGTGCGGTCATCTCGAGGGCAACTTGAAAGTACGGAACTGCCCGTACGACTCGCCGACAAAAGCCGCGTTGTTGGAGTAAATTGTCGAGGTAGCCACCTGGGCGACCGCGTGGCGCAACCTGAATGTGGTGTAGCTGGACAAATTGTTCGAGCGTGAGGCGACGGCCAACAGTCGGGTGATCGTTGCGGACGACACAAACGAGACGCTCAGTAATGAGCACCCTGGTTTTGAGCTCTGGCGGCAGATCTCCGTAGATACCGATGGCAAGATCCGTCTCCCCGTTGCGCAGGCGTAGTGGGTCCTCCACGGAGTTTGGGACCACCCGTAGGTCGAGCCCCGGTGCTCCTCGACTAATCGCGGTATCGATCTGAGATCCAAACACCAAGAGGATGTAGTCGGTCATGCTCACAGTGAAAACACGGGCTAGCCGTTTGGGTTCAAATACTTCTTGCTCAGCAAAAACAATGCTCGCCGTGGCGATTGCATCGCGGACCTTGGGTTTGAGTGACTGTGCCCGCGGGGTAAGGACCATCCGTCGGCCGGCGCGGACAAGCAATGGATCATCGAAGCGCGTTCGCAGCTTCGCAAGAGCGTGGCTGACGGCGGGCGTTGAGAGCCCGAGACGCCGAGCGGCCGCACTGACACTTCCTTCCTGAAGAAGCGCGTTGAGTGTCGCTAAAGTAGCGAGGTCCGAGGGTTGCATCGATTGCAACTATAGCAAGCGTCAAGTGTCTGTTGTGCCGGACGGCATCGAACATCATACCCGAAGAACGATTTCGCCCGCCGAGGGGCACGAGCTTTAGCCCCGCGGACAACCGGATCAAGGCCCTGTATTCTCGGGATCGCACTCGGGCTCAGCCGGGTTGCAATACAGACTGGGCATCAATTGACCGGTCCATTTTGCTCGTAGGATTGCGTTGTTGTTATTGTTGCTTGGGTCCGGGTCCCAGAAGCTGAAACCGAATTTTTCGCGGTGAAACCATGGGCCGACGTGGCCGCCCCAAAAGCCCTCTGCGAGGAGTGTGTTGCAAAACCCTCGGGACCATTTGATGGCCCAGGGGATGTTTGATTTTGGTCCGCTGAACACGCCTTCCGAGCCTGCCTAGGCCGTACAGCTGGGGTGAGCATCGGGCAGGTAAGGGGCTTGGTCGACGGGGTCGGGGATGAAGCTCGCTCCGCAATGTGCATTGTTTGAACCCTGACAGGGTCCTGCAGCGGAGCCTTCGGTTCCCGGATACTGGGCATCCCACATTGTTGTGAACTTTCGTTCATCACCCCAAAGTGCACGGGCAAACATGCAGTGGTCTTTTTTGACTTGCCGGTCTTCGCTTGTGTAGCCCACCAGGGCTCGGACGTGATTGATGGCAATCCGGTGCCATTCGTCAACTTCGGCCTTGGTGGGGTTTTGGTTGTCGGCAAATGGCTTGTGTTGATAGAACACTGCGCGAATGCCTCGGACACGGTCGACACTGGGACACAGCGCAGCTGCGAACGCCTCTGGTGTCATTTGCGACGGGTTGTAGATCGTTCCATCCCACGCGGCCGCAGCCCAATCTTCGGCACTTATCCAGCCGACACCGTCTGGGTCGTGGGCTTGGTTGGTACCGCCTTCGAACGGTTTGGTGGCGAAGGTTTCCCAGTTGGCTTGGTCGGGAGTGTACTGCTCGAGCTCTGGGCCAGCCCCTGTTTCACCTGCACTCGAGTCCCCGCCGCCGACTTCGGTGCAGGCAACAATTCCTAAGCTCATCTGGCCGGCCAGGACAATCGCGGTCGATAACGTTCGGCTCATGCAGCTGTTTGTCCTTTCTGCGGCAGTGTCGCATCAAGTCTCGCTGCGCGGGGACTTGGGCGCCCGTCGACATGAACAAGTGGACACCTGAGATGTTTGCCGCTGGCGACCTAAAAATCGGACGCCGGGCCGATGCAGATAACCTCGGCAGCGCGGCCGAGACGGTCGTTGCAGGACTTGCCGTGGTCGACGCAGGCTCCGATTTTGGAGAGCTCGCCACCGACGGCTTTGTCGTCGCCACACTGGCAGGAACATGCGTGGTCGAGCTGGTGGTTGCCGTTGAAACTTGGGTCGTGCAACTCGATCGGATCGTTGGGGTCGGCGCCACACGGGCACGGGGCACCGGCGCAGTTGGCAGTGGTCAGCGCGAGTGCCATGATGGCGGTTGCGATCAGTAGGCGCCTCATCATCGGTCGCAGTGTAGCAGGCTTGTGGGACTTCGCGCTCAAACTTGCTCAGCGCTGGGCGCTGGGGAGTCGCCGGCTGCGGGAGCGCCCACGGTGACGTGGAGGCCGAGTCGTTTCCGAGCCGAGGCCCGTAGCGGCAGTACGGAACAACGAGTTCGTGTCATTCTCGAGTCACGCTCTCGTCAAAATATCTCGAAACGAAATCATGGGTGTTTGTGGAGCGATTCGTTGTTTTGAGGATAGTGCTGTTGCATATCGAAACTGCTCATATTCTATGGGCGAATTTGAAGTTCTGAACGGCCCTCGAGTGGTTGCGCGAAAGTAGTGACTTTTCGGTGTGCTCGTTAACACCACTTTGAACCGCGGGAGGCGAGTTCGCGCAGGGTGGGGGGCCAAAAGGCCCGTCACAGCAGCTGTTACAAGTAAACCTGCGCAAACTCTGCTAAATCAGTGGATTCTCCCGCCGGGCCATCTATAATCAGCGCTACTCAGGCCCCACCTGAGCTGGGAGAACTCGTGACTCGTTACAGCAAGCAAGTGCCCACGCTGGTTTCCAACACCGTGAGCAACGCCGATGAGCTCTCACGCTGGATCCTCGACTGGCATGGTATTGCCTATATCGATGAGCGCCATGCCCCGGGTTTGCATGTTGGGCCTTCAAACAAAGCCGCTGGCATCGACGACGGGATCGCCAACAACCCGGTGTTTGTCACTACCGACGCAGTTGTTTCGCAAAAAGATGGTGTGTTGAAGTACACGGAGCCCCGTTGTGCTCCTGAGCGCAGGCTCTTGCCTGAAGACCCGCAGCGAAACAGTCTGGCCGAGGAGTTGTTTGCGTATTTCTGGCATGAGCTGTGGCGCCCGGTGGGGCGCTATGTCTACGCACTTATCTTGCCGCATCGCTCGTGCACCGCCCCGATGATGCGGCGGGGCGTTCCGTTGTGGGAGCGGATCATCGTCACGCTGTTTTACGGGCTACTTGCCAAGCAGATTGCCAAGGGGCTCGAACTCGACAAGTTTCCGCCACAGGGAGAGCTCGCCAAGATCAAGCGGGTGTTTGCCCGGGTAGAGGCGTTGCTCAGCGACGGTCGGCGGTACTTGACGGGCGATACCGTGACGGTTGCCGACCTGATGTTTGCGACCAATGCCGCGCCGGTGCTGTTGCCCCCGGAGTTTCGCGGGTCGGCGGCCTCGCTCGAAAGTTTGCCAGACGAGTTGCGACGCCAGGTGTTGTTGTTTCAAGACAGCCCCGCTGGCCAGTTTGCCCTGCGGATTTTTCGAGAACATCGCCCTCCATTGTGCAATCAGCAAGACCTTCCCAAGGAGCCTGGGTTGCTCGCGCGCATGATTTCGCGGGTTACGGGAGCACTTTTTGGGCGCAAGTTTTGGGCGCGGTTATTCGCTATTGGCGGCAAAGTGCCGATGCTTCGCTTTGGGCACCGGGTTTTGGTCAACAAATATGAGCTAGTGACCGATGTGCTCGAGCGCGACGAGGACTTCACGATCAAAGAGATCAACCTGGGCAAGATGGCGAAGCTGTCGGTGACGTTCTTTTTGGGGATGGACAGGTCTAGCCAACATCAGCGCGAGTTTTCGCTGACCATGAAAATGGTTGAAAAAGGCGACCTCGAAGCGATTCGTGGGATCGTGCGTAAAACCGCGAATGCGCAGATGGAGTTGGCCCGCGAACGCGGTCGGATCGACGTGGTGACCAGTCTTGGTGAGATCGTGATGGTGAGGGTCTTGCGCGAATACTTTGGGGTCGGTGGCCCCAACGAGGCCACGATGGTGCGGTGGTTACGGGCTCTGTTTTGGGACCTGTTTCTCAACCATAGTGACAGTCGCGACATCCACCAACGTGCGTTGCAGGCCGCTACGGAACTCAAGCAGCACCTCACAGGCGAGATCGAAAGTCGTCGGCGCACGCTCCTCGAAAACCCCAAAGCCCTACCTGATAACCTCCTCAACCGGATGATTCGCGCGCAGCAGGAGCCCGGTAATGCCTGGCTCGACAACGACACTGTCCGTCGAAATATCTCGGGGCTTATCATTGGTGCGTTGTCGACCAACGCTAGGGCGATTGTGTTGGTGCTCGACGAGCTGCTCGACCGTCCACGGGCCCTGCGCGAAGCGGTTGCCGCTGCCCGGCGAGACGATATCGACACCGTCCTCCACTATGCCTTTGAGGCGCTTCGCTTCAACCCCCACAACCCCGCGGTGATACGGTTTGCCGAGGAGGCACAATCGGTGCGTAGCGGCGATGGTAAGACCCGCACGATCAGGGCCAAAAGTAAGGTGTTCGCTGCGATTTCGCCGGCGATGTTTGACCCTGAGCGCTTCCCATCCCCCAAGCGTTTTGACCCAACACGTGATTTAAAGTTGTATCTACACTTTGGTCATGGTTTTCACAAGTGTTTTGGCCGACACATCAATGCAATCGTGATTCCCGAGGTGTGCGCGGTGGTGCTCCGGCGAACGAACCTTCGTCGCGGACCCGGTCGCGCGGGCCGAGGGATGTATGAGGGTCCGTTTCCCACCAATTTTGTCGTGACGTTTGATTGAGAGTACGCCATGCTTGCTGAGTGCGGCTTTCGACGCAGGGTCGGTGTTTTGACGAGTTTGGCACGCTTGACTGTTGCGGCAATTAGAGCCGTCCCTGCTTTGTTCTACCCACCAAACTCCCCCCGAGCCAGCCGCAGCACATCTGAAATCGACGGCATCAAAAAGTAGCCGCTACCCTTGACGGTTGAAAAGCGCTTCATGCCGGTGCAGCGATGGCGCAGGGGCGGGGCTGGCATGGTAAATGTCGGGGGATTCATGCCACTTTTGCCCGGGCCATCGTGTTGCCCACATAGCGGGTCGGCATCGCTGTCGAGGCCGGCGAACTTGGAGTTGTTGCACCACTGCTGTTGGACAAACTCGAACTGCCTTTCGATGTCGGAGTTGAAGCATAAAAAGTGCACACCGCGTTTGACAAAGAAAATGCGGAACACGAGGCGTTCGTGGTCGTCGAGCCCGAGTTGTTGCTGGAGGGCCTCGGCGGCTGCGGTTTTGTCGACCTCGCGCAATAGGTGCTTTTCGACATCGTCGTGCCCGAGTTTGGCGACGATCTTGTCGCGGACCTGTTCGACAGCGGAGTGGGCGATGTTTGAGAGCTCTCGCGTAACCTCCGGAAACCGGTAGGTGTCCATGTTTGGGTCCATCATCGGTGGCCCGTAGGTTCGCCCTCGCCGGAGGATCCGGTGGAGGTTGGATAGGCGCAGCGACTCCTCGGTTGTGGTTGCGAGTTCCCAACTTCGTGGATTGCTGCGGCGAATGTGCGAGCCGAATGGGCAACCTTCGCCCTTGGCATCTTTGATGTAATCGAAGTTGTCGAGTTCGTTGTGAAACTCGCCTAACAATGCGCGGTAGGCCTGGACCATGCGGTCCAAGGGTCCCCTTGGCTCGGGGTCGGGTGTGAGCGTTGGGTCGCCGTTGTGCTCGGCGTGCTCGTCCCAGTATTTCGCCAGCGGGTGTCCGCTGGGCCAGCGGCCGACCATCTTGCTCGCCAGCGCAACTGGTCCGTAGGGAATCTCCTGGTGTTCGCCGCCCTTGGCTCGGTCGCAGCAGTATTGCCAAAACCCGAGGATGTCCTGCTCGAGCTGGCGAAACACCAGGTAGCTGCCATTTCGCCCCAACTCGAGGGGCTCGCTGGCGTCTCCCGGTGGCAGATATGAGGGCACAAGCGAGGTCCGGCCCTTGCCAAATCCATTTTCGTAACCCAGGACAAACTCGCCTGGGGCGATGGTATTGCCACCATACTTGCCACCGACCTCGCCGACGAGCGGTTGGCCAATGAGGTCGCGAAACCCAAAGTGTTCTTTGTTGCCGGCCAGCAAACTGGTATCTAAAAATGCCACGAGTTCCATGCCGTACTCGCGCTGTGCGAGCTCGATAAAGCCCTCGGGGCTTGGATCGACCTCCTCGCGCCAGTTTTCGTTGTTGAAGTAGGCTAGGACGATCAGGTGGACATGGGTGCCATTACTCTGTGAGCCCCAGTTCCAGTGTTTGGAGGCACTTGTGTCGACGTCTCCCAAAATACGAGCGCGAAATGGGGTGTCGGAATCCTCGACAAACGCCGGCGGAAATGCGTCGATGAGCCCCGGTTCGACACCCAACACCTTGAGGCCGTTGTAGCTAAAGGCGATATTCAAAAATACCTCGTTGGGGTTTCGCTCGCTCGCCTGCTGCGACTGCATCGCCTGTTGGGCACTTGTGATCCGCGAGTGGTTGTCGAGCAACCACTTTCGTGTGCGGGCAGCATCCTTGATCCGCAACAATAAAAAGTAGCCGACATGCTTGTCGAAATAGGTATCGAGGACGGTTCCTTGGATGTCGTGGAGCGGGAGTTTTGTCGGGGGTTGCTGACTCATGACTGCCTCCCGTGGAGTGCGTCGAGCCACTGTGGCCCCGGCACTTGGTCGGGCGCTGCGAGGCCGCGGCGGATGATCGTGTTGTCATTGATATTGCGGATCGATAGACCCGGGTAGGCGGAATACCAGACGTGGGTGGGGACCTGGACATGCCGGGCCCAGGCTTTAAACCGGTCGGCATCCTCCGAGCCGGCTGACAGCAGGTTGTGGGTTCGCGGATAGCCCACGGTATTGCTCCACACTGCTGTCAGCCCGGTGCTCGCCTTGTCGATAAAGTCACCGAGGTAACTTTGCCAGGAGCTGTCGAAGTTACTCAAAAACAGGGCATCGCTGCCGTCGTTTATCAGCACCCAGCGGGCAAAGTGAATGGTTGGGATTTGCCCGAGCTTGCCCTTGTTGTACACGGTCGAGGCCAGCAGCTGTAGGGCGTAGAATACCCCGCGCAGCAGCAAGGCTCGAAACGCCCCCGACTTGACCACGGAGATGTTGGACAACTGGTTTTGATAAAACCGGTTTTCGTCCATCGACGTGCGCTCGGCGTACAAAAAACCGGCCTTTGTGTGGTACGGCTCAAACGGCGGATCCGTAGCTTCGAGGTGGTGGAGGTGCTTTTTGGCATATTTGTAGAGGATGCCCACGCCGACTGCGAACAGCGCAATCGCCAGTACGAGGACGACAAATGCGTAGGACCAGACTGCTACTGTTGGCCGGGTGAGGCCCGGTGAGGCGACGATCAGCGCGGCGAGACCGACGAACACGCCTGCTCCGAATGCCACCTTCCACGACTTCCATGGCGAGGCAGCCAAGAACGCAGCCGCCGCAATGATGAGGTGGATCTGCCAATCGAATGTTGCGAGTAGGTCCCACGAGGCCAACATCGAGCCGATGATCCCAATGATGACCAATGCGCCGACAAGCACGCTGCGGATCAACCGGCCAGGCTCGGGGATGATCCATTGCAAGTAGCGGTAGAGGATGAAGACCACGAGGCCGGCCATCGCTGTCATTAAGAATTTGGCCAGCCGCCACGGGAGTTCGGGCCACGCTTGGCCGAGTAGGTAGTTGCCGTTGGTGATCACGGCAATCGCCGTCAACAAGAGCACAACCGCTCCGAGTAGTTTGAGGTTCCACGCGGTTCCCTCGAACACAGACGGTTGTGGGGGAAATGACGGGAGCGTCTCGCCGAGCGCACCGAGGATGTCCCGACGGATCGCAAGCGAGTCCTTGGGCGGCCAGTTGGGGTCCTTTTGTTTGTCGTCGATCACCCGCTCGACACGCCGGCGTAGGTCGGCCTCGGCAAAGATCTGGTCGCGACTTCGGCCGGGGGCGCCGATGTAAAAGGTCGACGTTTGGTAGTGGTGGGAGGTGTCTTTGAGGTAATCTCGAAGCCGTTTTTTGATGGTTTGGGGGTCCTCGGAGTCGGGGTTGTAGCCCTCGCAACAACCATAAATCCGGTGTAGCGCCACGTAACCGTGCTCGACCATTTCATCGATGTGCCGGGGCAGGGCAGTGCTCTCGCTGCAGTGCTCGTCGCCCACTGGGCCGTCGTAGTTGGTCGACAGCACCAGTTGTGGTCCCGTCATAAATGCCCGTTGGTGGTCGATGAGCACCCAACGGGCGTAGTGTATGGTTTTCATCGCGGCGAATGGCATAGACGCTGTCACAGCCTCGCCGTCCATGAGTTTGATGGTTTCGCAACGAACCTTGTCGAGTTCGTCGCGCAACCGATTGAGGCGTTCGCGACGAACTCGAACGATGATGGTCAGCGAGAACTGACGTGTCGGCGAACTCGGCAGGTCCATATCTGTCCTTCCACGCAGCTGACACCATACCACTACGGGCGAGCCAATTATGCTCACAGTGTTATGCTCGCAGTTGCGCAGACTGGATCTGGCGCTAGCGTCGGTGATGCGCGTTCGCCAACTACTCGTGCAACTTTTTCAGGTACGCTTGCAGGCTCGCGGCTAGATCCGGGAGTTTGGTGAGGGTTGTACGGGGGAGGCTACGGATCTCGAGGATTGCACCCGAGCGTTTGGTTGCGCCCGAATCATGGCCGATATCGGTCTCCCGGGTAATCCCGTATTTTCTACGGTCCATTTCGGAGATGCTGTGGAGCCCGGCGACCTGCTTGGTCGTCGGCTCCTTGACAACCCACGGGTCCTTGCCTTCGGACAGTTGTGTGAGATATTTACCAATCGTCAGTTTGCCAAAGTGCTTCTTATTGACCTCGTAGTTGAGGCCTTTGTAGTAGAGACTTTTGAGCCCGGCGACAATCGGTGATGCCTCGTCCGTCAAAAACCATTTGTAGGACGTCATTTCCTTTTTCTTGAGGGTTTTTGCCATGCCAATGAAGGACGTCCGGTGCATGATGGCGGTGGTGTCCTTAAACAGCTTGCCGCCGTCGTGGCCCATGGCACTCCCGAGCTGGGCGATTGCATACACGAGCACACCCTTGAGTTTGTTGGTGAGCGGGGGGTCGGACTCGGAATTGTATTTGTTGAGGTCGCCGCGGACCTTGGTGAGGACGGTTTGCATCTTCAAAAATTGCTTGGTGCGCCGGTCGGAGGGTTTGACCCCAAATTCCCCGCCAAGTGGGTCCTGTTCTTCCTTCGAGCCAAGCCCGAGCTTGTCGGGCACCATGTCGTCGAAAAACTGTGCGAGCTTGGTCAACCGCACACCCATGGTGACTTGCGGTGAACCATAGACGTCAGCCCCCTCGGGGAAACCAATGAGATAGCTGGGGACCGACTCGTCCTTACTGATTTCGAGGTCGAGCCCTGAGTCGTGACGGTTGAGCGCTACAAATGAGGTAAAGTCGGACTTTGTGATGCCGAGTTCGAGGGCGAGCTCGTCGGAGACAACAAAGCTCTTGTTGGCAATCCACGACTGTGTTTGCGTATACATGTCCTGTATAATGCTCGACAGCGCCGTTTCGGAGGCGGTGCGCTCATCGATTGCATCTGTGATGTACTCGAGGTCTCTTTCGTCCTTCTCGAGTTTCCACTTGTTTTGTTTGGAAATCAGTGTCCCATGGCCTTTTTCTGTGGGCTTCCACTTGCCCTTCGAGTAAATAGCGAGGATTGTCGGGCCTTTTTTGGAGACTGTTTGGAATTCCATCCCCATTTTTCGCTGGACCTTGGGTTGCATTGATGACGCGTTGCCACTACCGCGCGGCGCACTCGAAAGCAGACCTTCAGCGGATTTTCCAGCGACGACGGCGTCGGCGACCCGATCGGCGTGTCGCTCGTAGGGGTCGCCAACCCGGCCAACACCGCCCTTAAGGCTGACACCCGCGCGTTGCTGAATCACGTGGGCTGCTTCGTGGGCGGCAGTGTGTAACGTGGGTGTCTTACCAAACGCAACCTTATCACCAATGGTGTAGGCCTCTGCCTGGATTGCGCGGCTGGCTCTTGAGGCACCTGCACCACTGTAGGCCTGAATGCCCGAGATGTCGTGTTTGCCAAATGCCGCCTGGATTTTCTTGAAGAACGGAAATCGTGTACCTCGCCCGCGCACACCGGCCGTCGCCGTGGAGTGAACGTCGCGTACTTTCGTGCCGCGGTTGCGTCCAAATTTAATCATTTGCACAACACCTTGATTTCCGACCGTTTGCTGCAAGGGCAGGGACAACCGCTTGACTGGCCGGTTGACCTGGGCGCCATCTGGATTGTGATGACGCTCGACCAAGCGGTCTTTGTCGACTTTGGTTGGACCCCGTCGGATTTTTGCAGCGCGTGTTTTCATCGGACACTCCCACATCGATGGAGGGCAACTTCCACCGACTGCCAGGATAGGCGATGATCGCCACGAAGTCTCCCTTGGTTATGCGAATTTACAGGGCTGACTGACCTGTGAGGCGGTTTTTGGCCGCTAGCGAGCAGCCATGTTCCATTTTCGCCTGTTGATTTTGAACATCTGCGCGGGTTGGCGATGCCTCGGGGCTGCGTGGGTTTTTATCGCTCTACCTCGCGTGTTGGTGCATACTTGGCCGAACTATCGACATTACCAACGACGGGAAATCTATCCACGAAAACTTTGCAGATTTCGTGCGACTGCCGCTCGTTCACCGGCGAGCGGTTTGGTGCGTTTTTGGTAACCTGGCAACCTATGTCGGCTGCGCTTCAGCGCAGATAAAGCCGGCGATCTTTGCCCATACATCTAAAAAAACGCCGCGGTTGAAGCCGCTTTTGGAGCGCAGCCAGTCGCGGTGTGGCGGGGTTGCTCGGGGGTCCTCAAAGTAGCCAAGTAGGTCGAGGTGGTCCCCCCAAACAGCCACGAGTATGGTTTCCCAGACCTGAGACAGTGTTGGTACAATCGCATCGTTTGCGCCCGGTGTTGGAACCGTGCCATAGGCTTCGCGCAGGGTGCTGCGCTGCGTCTGTGTGAGGGGAGGTACCGTGGTCGGTTGCAGCGCTGTCAGTCGATATAACGCTTGAAACAAACCATAGCTAGCTTGGTCGAGCGGGTTGAGTCCTGTGCGCACGTGCCCGCCTAGGGTCGGTGGATGGGCCTGGCTCAGGACACAGCCGTACCGCACCCCAGCCCGTGCCGTACAGCGGGTGTTGAAGAGCTCCATCGCCGGCGGCGCGAGTTGGGGGAGCAACGACCGATCGGCGCGTACGAGCCGAAAGAAAGCCTCTAGTTGGCGCGACTGTTCGACATCAAAGTCGCGTAGTAGGTCGACATAGAGTTGCTCGACCAACCCTCCCCGGGCCCCGAGCATACCGCCGACCGGGGCTAGTATTTTGGTCATCCGGGTGAGAATTGGCAGGGGCAGTTTGCCGAGCCGAATGCTACGGATGGTCGCCATCGACAGAATTTGTAGCAACTGCTGCCCCATCACACTTGTAAGTACATCTGCTAGCGGCGAGCCGCGATGGGGTGACGAGATCGCTACCGTCGATTGAACCCGCGCGGCAACTGGTTCGACCGCGAGCGTCGTTGGCAAGGTAACGCCAGGCACCAGCAAAAGCCGAGCGTCGATACCCCCTGTGGAGTGACCAATGAGATGGATGACCGAGTTTGGCGTGGCGGTCGAGACGATCGTTTCGAGGAGGGTTGCAGCTCGCCGGGGGAGGGACGCGGTCGGCAGGCTACGCACGGCATGGACCTTGGCCGTTAGGCCGCGAGCGACCAACATCTCGCTGAGGACACGCTTGGCGTGGGAGAAGTATTTGAACTCACCAAAGTTTGTAAAACCGAAAAATCCTGGAATCAGGTAGACATCAGTCGGTGTTGCGGCGGCAGTCATTGAGTATGTACAGGATTTCAGCTGATCCGGGTTGGTGCAAGCTTCGCGCGGGATTGCCTGTAACAACCCGCTCACCGCCTACGCGATTGACCGTCGCCATATGTTGACAGTTCGGAGGGACAGGTGTTGTTCGCCTCAGAAGCTGGCCGTGATTGGGCAATGATCAGACACAACGTCGAAGAACACCGGGCACGACTCACCGGGGTTGCACCCCTCGGTTTCACACGGGCCCCGGGCCGTGGCCGTGGCTGGGGAGCGGCTGGTAAACACGTGGTCGAGGGCACTGCTTGTGCACCTACCACCGGGTTTCCAATAGGCTGTACACGCGAGGTCCTCAGATGCCCAGATGAGCCCGGTTGACGTGGCAAAGGATGCGAGGTTTTTCCTGTCGGTTTGACTGGTCGAGTTGAAGTCGCCGAGGACGATGATCCTGTCGTCGCCGGTGACAGCTTGTTGGACAACAGCTGTGAGTGCGCGCAGCTGCTTCGCACGTCGTTCGATGAAGTCACCCCCGGACTTGAGGTGGACGACAAACACACGCAGCGGCGAGCCTCGGCCGGCTGGTTTGAGCTGGACTTCGAGGGCAGGACGACCAGGTAACGGGTGGAGGCGGGCTTTTGTCGCCGTATAGTGGGCACTGTCGTAGAGCAGGCCCACGCGCCGACGGTCGCGTCCAGCGGTGTGTGAGGGGCCAAACTCCGCCCGCCACGTCGGCCCGAGATATCGCCGAGCAGCCTGATTGAACAGTTGGGGATCGGTAATTTCCTCGACTGCGACGAGCGGCACCTCGAGTTCAGTGATGGCTGCGAAAGCTCCGCCGACTTGGGCCTCGGACTCGGGAAAGTCGCGGATGTTGAACGTCGCAACTTCGACCCGTGCGTTGGGGCAGCTCGACATCGCCAGGAGAGCTGTTGCGAACATGCCAGCAAGCCCGAAAAGTGCTGCGCGGGGACGCAGGCGAATGAGATGGGCGGTGAGGGAGAGCAGCGAGCGGGTCATGGTGATTGGTACCGACGTTCGTGAAACCACAGGTTGAACGCCCATTTGCCGCCCCGAGTTGGAGGCTTGCCCTGATGGTAGGTTTTGGGGTCGCGGATCGTCGTTCCCGGAAAGCAGTTGTGAAAGATGAGTAGTTTGCCGCAGCGTGGGGCAACTTCAAAGCCCAGGTTGGGGAAACCGGTCGCACCACCGGCCTCAACATCCGTGAGGTACACCAGTGCCGTGATCAGGCGTTGCCCGGCGCGTTGGCAGTAGCGTTGACCCTTCTCGGTGGCGAGGTCGTAGGCATCGAAATGGGGGCGATACTCTTGCCCTGTGCCGTAGTGGATAACCTGCAGGGACTCGGCGTAGACCAGTGGCAGCCCGACAATCGCGGCGACTTTTGAGACTGCGTCATACACCAGCTCGTCGGTGTCATGTCGCACCCAGGTTCGCGAGTTCGAGCGGCCGTGGCTCACACGTAGGCCAGCTTGCCCTGATACTTGCGCACGACTCATTTTTGGCTTGGCAATGGCGACGATGTGGCGGCACAGGTCCGCGCTCAAAACCCCATCCACGGTGTGGACAAGTGGGGCGTCGCAAAGCCGTTGACCAACATCAAAATCGCGCTTGAGCTGGGAGGGAGTGGCCATCGCCTGGAGGGTAGCAGATGCGCGTGTTGAGGGCGCGAATCTGACGAGTTCCCTGCAAAACTGCGAAGCTGGCCGGGCCTCGGGCGGTAAGTTGTTTTTTGTCGACCCATGCACGTTGCGCATCCGCGGTTTGCGTCAATGTCTGAGTGCAAAGGTATGTCGTGGCGAGCAACTGTGCTGAATTGCGATTGCACAGACCACAATAGCGACCCATGCCAGGCTGGCGAATGGGCGAACACCGCATCATCGGGCAATTCATTGCATATAAAATATTTCTCGAGAACTGTTGATTTTGCTGTGTGCGAGTGTTGAACAAGCGGTCTGGCGGCCGCGATTGCTGGCGACGCGCGGGCGCTTGAGCCCGCTGGTCGAAAGGGTCATTTGGCGCGAATTACTTGCGCTACGGGCCCCAAGACGCAGACCCGGTCAAACGATATTTGTGTCTTTTGAAACATGTCTTTTTGCTCACGATGATGGGGCCCGCTACGCCGGCTTTTGGTTGGCGCGTGGGGTATAGTCGCCGCCGGTGAGCGGCGCGAAACAGGTGGAAAGCGACCATTCGTCGCTGGCTCCGCGTTCGTGGGATGTTGCCCAGACCCGGGAGGAGCCCCGTAAAAGCGGCCAGCCGCGAAAGCCAGCGCCTTCGCGGATGCCCGAGGTGTTGGTGAAGATCGGTCGCTACACGGTGCTGCGGCGCCTAGGGCAGGGCAGCATGGGTGTGGTGTATGCCGCCTACGACGAAGAACTCGACCGTCGGGTGGCGATCAAACTGCTGCTCAGCCGGCCCGAGGAGGGGTCGCTGGGTCGCGCCCGGCTGCAACGCGAAGCCCAGGCCCTGGCCAAGTTGTCCCATCCCAATGTCGTTCAGGTCTACGAGACCGGGCGTCACCACGACCAGGTGTTTTTGGTGATGGAGTTTATTGAGGGGGTCACGTTGCGGGATTGGTGCCGCGAAACCAAACCCTCCTGGCGCGAGATTGTTGAGATGTTTGTTGAGACAGGTAAGGGGTTGGCCGCGGCGCACCGGGTTGGCCTGATCCACCGGGACTTTAAACCGGTCAATGTCCTGGTTGGCAACGACGGCCGCCCCCGCGTGCTCGACTTTGGTCTCGCCCGGGCAAGTGTGAGCCTCGCGGCCGACGAACCCGTGGTGGCGCTCTCGGCTTCGCAGGATTCGGCGCTGTTGCTCCGGTCTGGTTCGCTGTCGCTGAGCACCGAGTTGACCGAGGCGGGGACGCTGCTGGGAACACCCGCCTATATGTCTCCGGAGCAGCTGTTTTTGGCACAGACCGATGCGCGCTGCGATATCTATGCGTTTGCGGTGTCGCTGTGGGAGGCGCTCTACGGCGCCCGACCGTACCGGGCCAAAAGCGTGGCCGGGTTGCGCGAGCAGGTCAGCGCCGGGCCGCCATCGATTCCCATTGGCGAAGCTCCGACGGCGGTCGGACGGGCATTGCTCCGCGCCCTCGCATTTGATCGAGATGACCGCTACCCGAGCATGGATGCGTTCTTGGCCCGCTTGACGGCCGCGGCCAACGCTCGCCGCAAGTTCGCAGTGGCCATCGGTGTTGCCGTCTTACTCCTGTCGGTGATCGCCGCAACTTTTTATGTCGCCCGGGACGACGGCGACGACCCAGCCCAACGCTGTGCCGCAGCCGGACAGCTCACCGGTACCTGGAGCCCGGCGATTGACCAGGCGATCGGGCAGGCGATCGATGCAGTTGGTGTGAGCTACGGACCGGCGACCTGGTCCAACGTACAGCCACGGATCGACGCTTACAGCAGCTCGTTGTCCGACGCGCTGGTCGAGGCCTGCATTTCCCGAGAGGCACACCGCGGCGCCCTGCCACCGGCCCTCAGCGAGCAAGCGGCATGCCTCGAACGCCGGCACCTCGAGTTGCGTGCTGTGACCGAACACCTGCAACACCCCGATGCCAAGACGATCGAGAACGCGGTCGCCTCGGTTGCCGGGTTGCCCGGGCTCGACCGCTGCAACGACCTCGACGAACTCGCAGCTGATGCACTGCGCCGGCGTGCGAGTGGCTACACCGGGAACGCTAGCGACCCCGAGTGGAAAGCGATCGAAGCCCTATTGGCGCAGGCCCGCGTGGCCCAACGCAACGAGCGGGTCGAGGCGGGCGAGGCTCGGGCACGCGAAGCCCTCGCGGCAGCCGAGGAACTCGGGGCACGTCCGTTGCAAGCTGCGGCACTGTTTCGCTTGGGTTCGGTCGATGAGCTGCGCGGGCACTACAAAGCGGCCGACCAACATCTGCGCGAGGCCTTGCTCTTAGCCGAAGCGATCGGCGACGACCGGCTGGTGTTGGCCATCGCGCTTAAGTTTCTCCGCCTCGAAGGGGTCGTCAACGCCGACGCCAGTGCAGGCAAGAGTTGGGGGCTACTTGCCGAGGCCAAGATCGGTCGGGTCGACAGCGAACCCTCCTATCAAATTGAACTCGACCTGGCGCGGGGGATTGTCGACTTGGAGACGGGTCAACGCGAACGTGCCGAAGCTGCGATCACGGCAGCGGTCGCGCTCGCATCGGAGCACCGCGAGACCTACCCAAGTCTTTACATCAGTGCTCTCAACGTGCGCTCCACCATCGAGAAGGCACGCGGTGACCTCGGGGCCTCCGAGCAAACCCTGCGCACGGCACTTGCCGACCACATTACCAACTTCGGCAAGGGACACCCTTACCAGGCGATGTTGATTTACAACATCGGTGTTGTCGAGCTGATGCGCAACGACCTACAAGCCGCCCGTGAGTCGTTTGCCGGCTCGCTCGTGGCCCGCGAGGCAGCCTATGGCCCCGACCACCCGGAGGTTGCCCAGTCGCTCAACGGCCTGGCCGCAGCCCTGCTCGACCTCGGCGATACTGAGGCTGCGATCCCGCTGATTCAACGATCGTTGGCGATCGACGAACAGGCCCGGGGCATGGAGCATGCCGAACTGATTTACCCACTCAACAACCTCGCCGACGCGCTCAAGGCGGAGAAGCGGTTGACCGAGGCCGAGCCGCACCTCGTGCGTGCGCTTGCGATTCTCGAAAAGCGCGACCTCATGCAGACTTCGCAGGGAGTTTTGATTCTCACCAGTCTCGTCGACCTCGACCGCGCGTTCGGACGTGTCGAACAGGGGATCGAGCGGCTCGAACGGGCCGAAGCCATCGCGCTCGAAGTGATGGGGGACAGCCACCCGTCGTTGGGCGAGCTCGACTTCCAAAAGTCGCAATTGCTACTCGCCAAGGGCGAGCGGCAGGCCGCCGAAGTAGCGATCGACAGGGCGCTCGCCCACGTCGCGGAGAATGCTGACTACATCGCTGCGCAGGTGCAATACACGCTCCACAAAGCCGAGTTGATGTGGGGCCACAAGAGTCGTCGAACCGCAGCTGTCGCCCTCGTCAAAGAGGTCGCAAAGTCCCTGCGCACGGGCACGACGGATCAGCCCGGGTTGGTCGAAAAACTCGACAAGTGGCTTGCGGCACACTGACGTCGCTGCTGTTGTTGTATATCAAATGACCTCGAGTGGACGTCAACCTGGCAACGCCTTAGGTTTTCGGGTCTCAGTTGATCCGACAACGAGCTTCCGGATGCCCGAGGCCTGGCCGCGAATGAAGCGCTCATGGCCTGGTTTGAGCGGATTTGCGCGACGGCCATGCTTGGGATAAAAGGGCGCCAATGACCGCGTTGTCCCGCCGTTTTGATTTGGCGCTCGTCGTTCCCCTAGGCCTAGCTCTGGCCCTGGCTCCCGCTTGTGGTGGGGGTGATGGCGCTTTTGACTCGATGACCTCAAGCTCCGCAGGGAGCGGCACCACGACAACCGACGACCCGTCGAGTACTTCACCGACGGGCGTGACCACCGACGCTGCCACGGCAACTGCGAGTACGGGCAGCGAAACCGAGACGCCGACGACAGACCCGACCACCGCAGGTCCGACCACTGATTCGACGACCGAACCAGACAGCGAGTCGACTGACAGCGAGGCGTCTGCGACAGATACCGCGGCGACCGACACCGATGGTACCGACACCGACGGTACCGACACCGACGGTACCGACACCGACGGGACCGATACCGGCTTAGGAGGTCCCGCCGTGGTCGATGTCGATGTGGGCAATGTCCACGTGTGTGCGGCCGACGAAGACGGCCAAGTCTATTGTTGGGGTGCCAATTCTCTGTCTGAGCTCGCGCTCCCCGACACCGAAGAGGAGCGACTCACCCCGCATTGGGTCGAAGCGGTAGACGGCATTGTCCAGGTGGCTTCAGGGGCAGGTTTTACGCTGGCCCGCACGGGCGACGGGCTGGTCTACTGTTGGGGCCGCGGGTCGATGTGCAGCGGGGACAAGCAGGCTCCCAATGTCGTCGAGCCCGTATTGATGGGACTTGAGGACATTACCGACATCGGTGCCGCCCGGATCAATGCCTGTGCACTCGGTAGTTCCGGTGAGCTTTATTGTTGGGGGGAAAATGGCAACGGCCAGGTTTCCGACCCGAGCTTTGTCGAATCGCCCACGCTTGTCGAGGGGATTTCCTCGGTTGCCAAGGTGTCGGTTGGGTTGGCCCATCGTTGCATCTTCCTCGAGGCCGGCGGCGTGTATTGCTGGGGCTACGGGCAAGCTGGCAGGTTGGGTACCGGCAACGAGGGGGACAAGGCCGAGCCGGCAGCCGTCGCCGGGTTGGGGCAAAGCACTGATGTTGAGGTTGTCGCTGCCGGCGGGACGGCATCGTGTGCCACGGTCGCGGGCGAGGGGATGTGCTGGGGAGGAGGCCAGGTTGGCAACGGTGCATTTACCCCGGCCGCGGTAGCAGGCCTCGACGATGCGCGAGCGGTGGCCATTGGTTGGAGCAGCGCCTGTGCACTGTTGGGCGATGGCCACGAGCTGCGGTGCTGGGGGCAAAACACCTACGGCACGCTGGGCACCGGAAACGAAGACAACAGCCCCGAACTCGTGGCGCCGATGGGGCTAGCGAGTGCCGATGTGGTCGATGTTGCCGGGCGTACAACCTGTGCGATCGACGGGGGCGCGCTTTATTGTTGGGGGCAAAACTTCGAGGGCATGGTTGGGGATGGGACCAAGGATAACCGCCTAGTGCCCACGCCGGTGACCCTGCCATGAGTCGATATTTGGCCCAGCCGCCTCGGTGCTGCGGGCCCGGCCAAATGTCACATCACAGCGTCACTTGTTTTGGAACGATGTCACGCCATCCCAGCCCACCGGGACTTCCCCGCCCATGTCATCGAGACGAGCGAGGTAGAGAGCTGTTACTTGGTCGTCAGGGTTTTTTTCCGCGAAGTTCGTGAAGCAAGCTCGTGCGGTTGTGAAGTCCCCGTTGCGGTAGGCCGTGAGAGCTTTGGCAAAGTCTGGCAGGTTTTCATAGTCCACGAGCGTTCCCTCGGGCCCGCGTAGAAGCTCAAACAACGCCACCGGTTTCACCTTTCCCTTGACCCGTACTCGATCGACTTCTCGAAACGAAAACTCGCTACACTGTGGACCTCCGAGTTCTCGCCAGGTCTCCTCGCCAACGAGGCAACGGGTTTCGTAAACCTTCGTCAGTCCCTCGAGGCGCGATGCGAGGTTGACCGCATCTCCGACAACGGTGTAATCGAAACGCTCGGTTGAGCCCATATTGCCGACTACGACGTCCCCGGTATTGATGCCCACGCCAATAGCGAATGGGGCAAACCCACGCTCGACGAAACGGGGGTTGATACGGTCGAGTGCATTGTGCATCGCAATGGCTGTATTGAGCGCTCGCGCAGCGTGGTCCTGGTGGCGGACCGGCGCCCCAAAAACAGCCATCACAGCATCGCCGATGTATTTGTCGAGATATCCACCACGCTCGAGTACCACCCCGGTCATTGGCGTCAAAAATGCATTGAGGATGTCGACGAGTTCCTCCGGGGACAACCTCTCGGATATCGAGGTAAAGTTGCGGATATCTGAGAACAGCACCGATAGACGGCGACGGGCCCCGCCGAGCGCGGGGGCGTCGGGATCGGTGAGCAACTCCGCCATGGTGTCTTCGCCCAAGTACTGACTAAACGATTGTCGAAGCCATCGCCGCTGACGGGCCTCGCCGGCGTAGGCTGTGGCGATACCGAGACTGCCGATCGCAACAATTGCCGTCATTGGCCAGACAACGCCTAGCCACAGTTGTGCGCTGGCAAACGCAATTTGTACGCTACCTAAAAACGCTGTGGTGAGTACAGCCAGACCACCAAAACGCAATCCGGGTGAGCCGTTGAGACGGCGGTGAAACAGCAGCGCAGTGAGTAGGCCTGCGAGGAAACATAAGAAGATGTCGAGGATAGGCGATGCCCGTTTTATCGGGTCACCAGCGAGGATGTTGTCAATCGCCGTGGCGTGGACCTCGAGTGCGGGGAGACGCGGGCCAAACGGGGACCGCACGCGATCACTGCCGAGGTAGGTGATGCCGACAATGACGATTTTTTTAGCGAGCGCATCACCAACTTGACCGTCGATGACATCGGCTGCGCTATATGTCGCAAAGGTCTGGTCGGGGCCACGGTAGTTGAGGATGAGGTGGTCGCCTGTAAGTTCGATCGTACGATCGCCGATGCGCACTTGCTGGGCTCCGGCGCGGTAGGCCAGTGAGCCCTGGGGAGCGCGCTCGAATGCGGCAATGAGGGGAACGACCAACGGCACATAGACAGCTCCTGCATACGCCCGAGCAAATCCGAGTTCGCGAACCGCCTGGTCCCGATCTTCGATCAACGTGATCGAGCCGAGGGCGAGTGCCGCAGCGTTGAGTTCGGGCAGGGAGGCGAGACCGCGGTTCGCCTCGACCGGTGGTACCGCGCCGCGAAGCGACTGGTCGTAACGACCTTTTCGCAGCGCCGGATCATCGGGCAGCGGCTCGCCGCGACGACCGAGACTCAGTCCGAGGACCACCGTACCGGCAGTGCGAATGGCCTGTTCGAGTTTGCGATCGCCAGAAATCGCCTCGTCGATCCGTTTGAGCAGGTGTGCACTGGGGGTATTGGAAGACTTGAGGTGTTGGACATGCTCGTGGATGTCGCGTTCGAGTTGCTCGCCTAGGAGGTGTTCGGGATCGGCGAGGATGCCATCGATGCCGATCACGGTGGCCTTGGCACTGGCGATTGCAGTGATCAGCTTGGCGAACGGGGCTCGGCGTTCGGCGAGGTCGGGATAGCGGCGGATGGTTTTATCGTCGATGACGACAAGTGCGACCGACTCACCCGGTGCCTCGGGGCCGCGGATCCAAAAACGCGTGTCGAGGCTCAGGCGCTCGAGGTCTTCGACTGGTTGGAGGCGTTGACCGAGGCGATGAAACCCGCATAGGAGCGCGAGGATAACGGCGAGTCCCAGACCGAGGACAAGTGGGCGTTCGCCGATGCGTGTTGCCATCAGATGTCCTTTTCTCCACATTTTTGTTGAGTATACATGTGCTCATCACCGTTGTTCAAAGACGACTCGCAACTCCCCACTCATCTGTGTTTTGGGGATCGTCCGACCGACGAATTGTGCCGCACATTTGAGGTTGGCCCCCTCGACTTCGAACCGGGTGATTTTGCCGGCAGCTGCCGTGATAACGACCCTTGCCCGGCGTTGTATGTGGGTTTGCAGGCAGTGGGTGATGTCGCTAGCGAGATTCGCTGGCACAGTGAAGCTGTCGCCGCTCGCCGACCATTTCGCGGACACCTGCTGCCAGGTTTTCACCAAGTCGGTTTCGGACGCGGACTGGCCAGCTTCGGTGGCTGGCGTGGAGTTTTTCGGTTGTTTGGCTGCGGGCGGAGGCGTGGGGTCGCCAGCGCCGGGGGCGGGGGCGGGCCCAGCTTGTTTCGATTGTTTCGCAGGCGTGGGATCACGCGGCTTGTTATCGGCACGCTTCTCGTTGTTCGGATGGGTGCTCGCAAATGAGTCTTTTGCCGACTCCCGAGATTTCTCGGTTTCGAGGTCCGCTCCTGCGTATCCGTCTTCGTCTTCGTCTTCGTGGTCCATGGCCTCGTTCAACTCGCCCTTGGGGAGAGCTTCTTCGACTTCGGCTTCTTCTGCTGCCACACTATCGAGCGCACGTAGGCGCAGTTGCCAACCACCGATCCGCTCGCCGGAGTCGAGAAGACGATTGCGGTCGGCCTGCGTCAACGCGTTGCGCAACCGCGACTCGAAATCGGCCGCCACCGGGGGGTCGTCAAAGCCGACGAGCTGGCGCAGCGGTAGCTCGAGCGGGCCTTCGAGCCGCAGAACATTTCCGTTGGCGTACAGGATGACCGCGAGACCATCCTCGCCGAGTTTGACCAGATCGTCCGCGAGGAGCGGGGTGCCGACCGCTGGTGTCAGGTTGGAGCTGTTGGCGGCAGTCACTGCTAAGTTGCCGTCAAAGGGGCCGAGATAGGCCTTCGCGGCCCCCTGCGTCGCGTCACTCGAGCGTGCAACCGTCGGTAGTCCGAGGGTCGCAGGATCGAATTGGGAGTCCGCAGACTGCTTGCAACCGACACTCAACGTGAGCCCAGCGGCGACAACAAGCGAGCATAGGAGAGATGGATAGCGGGGCATACGCGATCGGTGGTATCACAGAAGTTCCCCGGGCGAGTGATTCGTCTGACACCGACAAGTGCCTGTGGACAATCGCTCATATCCTCGCGCAGGCGCCCAGCCAGCGAGGTTGAATTGGCGCGCGTTCACGCCGGTGACCCATAACCCGACATCTCACCCAGGTTTTCAAGCACAGCTGGCCTCCCGTACACTTGGGTAATGGAAACGTCCGCGCCTGTGTGCTCTGTCCGACACTTTGCAGTCTTTGGTGTCGGTGCGGCACTGTGGCAGGTCGGCATTGTCGTTGCGATCGGTGCCGGCAACCGAAGCGAGTGGTTGCTCCCGCTGCCGATTGTCGCACTCGAGTTGGTCGCACTTTTTTGGCCCCGGGTTCGTGGCTGGGGACGCAGGCTCGCGCTCGGTGTTGCCGGCTTGGTCGTCACGGCAATTACAGCACTGTTGACAATTCGCGCCCTGAGTCAGTGGACCGATTGGTACGACTATCCAGCCGATCAAGGGGCTCTGCTATTTTTTGCGATTTTGCTAGCAATTGCCGCGATTCCTGGCGCCATCGCAGCGTCCTGCGCAAGTCTCCGCCGCGGGCTCGCGCTCGCCGGCTCGTTCACAGGCACGCTATGTCTCGTCCTCGTGGTGATGGCAATCATCGGGCCCGGTGGGGCGAGCCCGTGGGGCCTGGTTGTCCTGCTGTTGCTCGGGCCGTTGCCGGGTGCGACTGTCGGGGGTCTGGGCTCGGTTCAGCCGTCGCAATAACCCGACAAGTCAGTGCAACGAATTGTGAACACAATACGCTGCGCAGCCCGTGGTTGCTAGACCAATACATCGGTGCCCGCGACCACGCCGATTGGCGGGGGCAAGTCGGTCTCGTCGAGCATTTGTCGGATGTCGATTTCGATGCCGCGGGCCATGTTGCGGATCGGGACGTCGTTGGCGAGGCCTTCGAACGGATTTTCGCTGTATTCGCCAACGCGGTCCATCAGCCAGAAGATCCAAAACGCGACCACGGTTGCCGGCACGGCCAGGTAAATCGTCCACGCTTCGCCGGTGCGGGTGAACACATCGATCATGCCAAATGGCAACAGGAACATAAAAATAGCGATGCAGTAGGCATTGGCACTGACCCATTGGCGGGGCAACGGAAATTTCTTGATGCGTTCGGCCTTGCCCTGCAGCGTGTAAAACTCGGTGATCAGCTCTTGCATGGCGAGGTGGCGGAAGTGGTCGATGATGCCCGCTTCGCGCAGGGCCATCATGCGCCGCGACTGCTGGCTCAACAGGTGGGATGAACGATTGCCCTTGCTGAGCACATAGCTGGCCTCCTCTGCCGACACGTACTGGGCGAGCACCTTCTCGGCATCTTCTTCGGTCACCGCGGTACCAAAAAACTGCCGCGAACGGTTCGAGGGTGCTCCCTGGTGCTCCCAGGGAGTAAGCTTGCGTAGCTCGACGGTAAGCATATGCAGCCACGCGACGTGCCGGTGGACCAGCTCCTTGCGCAGCGCATCACCCCGGTCCTCGCTGTGGACAAAGTCCCGCGCCATCACGGCAAACGAACGCGAGGCATTGACGATGCCACCCCAGATTTTTCGAGCTTCCCACAGCCGGTCGTAGGCGGAGTTATTTTTGAAGCCGAGGTAGAAGGCCAGGGCCACGCCAATGAGTCCGACAGGCTGCCAGGGGAGCGCGACCCACTTCGACTGTGTCAGGTAGCCGAGGGTACAGATCACCGTCGAGTAAACGGTGACAAAGGCCAAGGAGTGACGCGTCCACCACAGACTGCGACGAAACGAGAAGCGGTAAGCTTGGTACATGTCGGTTCCGTTCGACCTCTCGTCGAGGCGTGGCGCACTATAGCCCGGCGGCGACAACCCACGAAGTTCGTGACGTTTGTCGTCGAACCAGCCCAAGGAGCTATACATGGTCGAAGGTGCGAGCCGATGTCGATCGTGCCGTCGCCAAAATGGACGGGTTTTTCAGGCGGCATTGCAGCTAGTTTCAACACGCATGTTGGCATTGCCGCACTTGGGCCAAGGGCCCACCCGAGCATGCAGCTCTTGCCGCGTTGCGGTGACTGCTCGCGGGTGGGCCGAAGTCCTCGGCGTTAGCCAAACAGCCCCCCGAGACCACCTGGAAGCTTATCTTTGACAGCCTGGGTGACGCCGTCAGCAGACAGCATCGAGGGCAGTTTGTCGGCATTTTCCTTGAGAAACGAAACCACTTTTTCAGCGGTTTCTTTGTCGAGGCCAACCTTGTTGATGAGTCCTTCAATGAGTTCGTTCATGTCGATCCTTTTTGGAGTGCCCACGCTGTGGGAGGTGGGGATAGTAGGGGAAAAACCGAGGGGGTGAAACTCTTGCTCAAACATCCGACACCGAGGTTGCCGACCGACAAGTCAGGAAGCTCGGGGAGCGTGCGCGCGATCGCTTACGGGCGTGCGGTTGTCGTACTTGCAGGTAAGCAAATCACCGTGAGGGTGACGGTTTGTGGTCCGGAAAATCATTGAACCACCAGGGCTTCATACTAGAATGTCGAGGCTCGGACCTGTGTGAACCGAATGTCGAAACAAGATGCTCACGATGAAATCGGTGCGATCGTAGGTCGGCGAGATCGCAAGCGTGCGCGGGAGGCTGAGCGAAAACGTCAAAAGCTGGAGCGGACGATCAACAAGGTTCGCACGCAAATACAGCGCCGAGGGACGCGATTTGAGCTGCACGAACAGGGGGGTATGCGAACGCTGAAGGTTGACCTGAAGTCACCGTTGCTACCGCTGATGCTCGGAAGCCTCGCCCTTTCGGTATTGGCAGTTGGTGGCATTGTCGGAACACCGATGGCGTGGGCATATCAATATGAACACTTTGATCCGATTGTCCCACGCGTTGCCACAACCATCATCGTCGTGCTTATCGGCCTTACCGGGGTCACCGGACTCTTTGCAATGTTCGCTATGTGGTGGGGGGACCGCCTGACGATCGAGCTCAACGCCAACGGGCAGTTTGTTGTGTTTCACCGCGCACGAAGGTTTGTCAAGGCCTGCGGTACTCGCAACGAAATGCACATCGAGTTGCGCGACCTCGACGAGCTCGCCGACGGAGCGTTTCCACGGGTGAGAATGGGTTTTGACAACAGCGAGTTTCAATTTTCTGCTGGGTTGCTCAGCTCCGAAGAGGTGGCCACGTTGCAGCGACTTGTGCAGCGCTAGGGCGGGTTACTCAATCACCAGCCGGAGGCTAAAGGTTGGACGGATAGATCCGGCCAAAAACACCACGCCGGTGCCTGCTTGCAAACGAAAGTGCCGGCCGAGTTGTACATGGATTTGCGGCAGGGTCGTCACCTGCGAATGTTTCCCGCGGAGTCGGGCGATGTTCTCGAGGCCGATGGTTGTTCGCTCTCCCACGTCAAAGAACACACTTGGGTTCAGCACTAAATCGGCAGTAAGTCCTGCGGCGTCCACACGCAGGCTTGGGCCAAGCATGCCGAGCATGCTAAACCGCGAGCCGAAACGACGACCCGCAATATAGATCGCTGTGAATTCGCCAGCACCTGCGAGTACGCCCTCGCCAATGAACTGCCAACCGTGGATAAAAACCGGGTATTGCTCGCGAAAGGTACCCTGCACCGCAATCTTGAGGGCCTCCACATTGCGATTATGCATGGGGATTTCAAACTCGAGCGCGTGACGATCGGCAAACGCCCACTCGATCTCTGGGGCCCAGTGGAGCCCGTCGAACGGGCCTGTACTCGACATCAGCACATTTGCCTCAAACTCTCCCCGCCGGGCGCCTAGACCTCGCACGAGGTCAAACCGCAGGGGTTCGGGAATGTGGGGGTATGCGCCCGGAAACAATCCAGGAACCTCCGGATCTGTGTGTTGGCGACGCTCTGCACGGTCCGATACACCGTCCCCATCCCGGTCGCGGGGGTCGGGTGGCGCTGGGGTCTGCACGGCCGCGCGGTCTCGGTGGTCGGGTGGCGCTGGGGTCTGCATGACCGCGTCGCGTGGCGCCGGTACGCGGCTGTGTAAGTCGGCTGGTGGCGGTGCGTGGTGTGAAGTTGGCTTCTGGGTTTCGCGGTCGTGTGTGTCGGGTGATGCGTCGGCCAACGTCTGGGTTTCGCGGTCGTGTGCGTCGTGAGGAGCCAATGCGTCGGCCGGCGTCTGGGTTTCGCGGTGTCCATCGTATGGCGTTGGTACGTCGCCGTGGGGTGCCGGTTCGCGGTGTGGTGCCGGCATGAGGCCTGAGTAGTCGCAGACATGGGCGGCGACCGGCTGGGACAGTGCCGGACTGAACACCGACGCGGATAGCAAGCAAAAAATGGCAGTTCGACAGCTTGTGAGCACCCCTACAGGCGTAACGGAGTCATCGGGCCGCGATGATTAAGATCAGATTAAATGTCCTTAAGGTTTTGCGGCAAGCCGCGCGACTTGTGGTTCAATCACCTCGAATGAGCGTTCGCATCCTCGTGGTCGAAGACGACTCAAAGCTCGCCCGGTTTTTGGTTCGTGTGCTGTCTGAGGAGGGGTTCCTCGCCGACACATGTGCGGATGGCCAGGAAGCCGTCGGACGGGCGATGAGTGGTGTGTATGGGGCGATGGTCCTCGACTGGATGCTGCCCGGGCGCGACGGCGTGGGAGTTTGTCGGGCGCTGCGTGCCCAGAGTTGTCAAATCCCGATCCTGATGCTCACTGCCCGCGGGGAGTTGTCCGAGCGTGTACTCGGGCTGCGCTCGGGGGCCGACGATTATTTGGTCAAGCCCTTTGAAATCGAGGAGTTACTGGCACGGATCGATGCCCTGTTGCGTCGGACCGTTCGCGCCGGCCAGCTGCGTGCCGGGCGGGTTGTGATTCACCGCTACGAGCGACGGGCTTGTCTCGACGAGCGAGAGCTGCCGCTGACCGAGCGGGAGTTCGCCCTACTCAGTTACCTCGCCTTGCGCGCAGACCAGGTCGTGTTGCGCAGCGAGATTCTCGGGCGCGTGTGGGGGATGAGTTTCGATCCCGAGTCGAATCTGATCGAAGTCCACATCAGCCGTTTGCGGGACAAGCTCGGCGAGCACGCAACGGTGATCGAGACTGTCCGAGGTAAGGGTTACCGGCTGCGGACCAAACCATGAGCTTTTCCACCCGATTTATTGGGGCAATCATGTTGATTGTGTTCCTCACCCTGGCGACGGCCATGCTCGTTGTCGGAGCACGCGTCAACGCCAGTCAGCAGCGACAATTTGACGACGCGCTGCGTAGCGAAGCGTGGCAGGAGACCCGCGAGATTGCGGATTTTGGGGGTCAGAACCTGCGGATCACACCTCGGCTCGGCCCGAGCCCGGATGATGTAGGGCCCCTCACCAAGTATGCGGTGCTCTACGGGCCTCAGGGGCAAGTCCTCGATGCGACAGCGGCCTGGGGAGATGCCGTGCCCCAACCGGAGTTCCCCCCCGGAACGATCGATGACTTCAGCCATGGCGAAGTCCACCTCAGGGGCCTGCACAATGAGATTCCTGGGCATCCCGGGGTGACACTGTTGCTCGCCGCACCCCGCCACGACCTCGATGCCGATGCCCGGTACCTCCAGCGTACGCTCGGGCTTAGCTTTGGGGTTGCGTTGCTTGTCACCGCATTGTTGGCTTCGGCGGTGACGCGGCGGATGACAGCCGTGCACGGTCGCGTCGCCGCGGTTGCGCGCCGGGTTGCGGCCCATGACCTCGAGGCCCGACTTGGTGCTGTGCGGGGAGCCCCCGAGCTCGTTCAGATGGCGCTCGACATCGACACAATGATCGATCGGTTGTCGGCACTATTGCGTAGTCAAGAACAGTTCATCGCCCATGCGGCCCATGAGTTGAGGTCCCCGTTGACCGCCCTATACGGCGAACTTTCGTACATCGGACGGCGCGAGCGGACACCCGAGGAGTACCGTGAGGCGATCGCCGAGGCACTCGAGGCGACGCGTCGATTGATGCGGTTGACCGACGACCTGTTGACACTCGCGCGGGTCGACCGGGCAGGGGAGCGGCGCGCCGTCGAGTTGGCGGAGGTCTATGCCGAGGCGGAGGCTGTCGTCACCCGGCAGGCGAAGGCCCGCGACGTCCGTTTTGAGGTCAGCCTGAACGAGCGCGTTGTCCTGGGTCGCTCACTCGACCTCGTTCGCCTGTTGCGCAACGTGCTTGTCAATGCTGTCAACCACGCTCCGGCCGCGACCACCATCGAAGTCCGTGCCTGGGGAGACGACAGGCACACCCACATCTCAGTTCGCGACCATGGGCGGGGTGTGGCTGAGGAAGATGCAGCGCGCATCTTCGACCCGTTTTATCGCGGAAGCCGAGACCGTGCCGGCGAACAAGCTGGTAGCGGGCTCGGCTTGGCGATCGCCGCGCAGATCGCCAAGCAACACGACGGTAGCCTCGAACTCGCCGAAGTTGCGGGGCCGGGCGCGTGTTTTGTTGCAACGTTGCCCACCGCAACGCCCACCTAACTAAACTCAATAGCGGTTCGTCGTCGGGCTAACCGCGCACAACGGGTGGTCGCTCGTCAGCCGGTTGCGGCTCGATACCTGCGCGGCGAAGGGTCCGATACAGTTGAAAGTTGAGAGCACTGCGCATTTGTTGCACCAGCAACTTTGGTTCGAGCCACGCAGTGATATCAACTCGGCCGTCTGCGGCCTGGCGCACAACCAGGGCTGGGGTTGTGGCAACATTTGGAAGTATGTTCGTCGCGGCGAGGCGGGGAAACGAGAGCCGTTTCATCCGCTGGATACTAGGGCACGATTTGGTGCGAGCTGACAGTGCATCGCGCTATGGGTACAGGCGCTCCGGGCCCAGGCAAACGCCATCGAGCAGCAACTCAAACTCGAGGTTGTGGCTGGGAAATTCAGCGAGTTTGATCAACCCGACCGGCTCGTTCCCAGCCCCGTTGAGGCCGCACAGCACACCGTCGTTGTCGAGGTCGAGCCAGGCGTACACCACCAGGCCTTCGCCCTCTTCGGTGGGGACAAGTATTGTTTCGCGCCAACTGTCTGGGGCTCGGGTTTCGCCTTCGACTTCAAAGCTAGCGATCAGGCCGAGGGCATGGGGCACAGGACCGCCAAATTCGGCGTGATGGACCTCAATGTGGAGGGTTGCCGGCTGGTCGAAAGCTTGGAGATAGCCGACGCTCGCCACAAGTTCTGTCTCAAATAGGACGACATCGTTGTTGATACAACTGGTCGCGAGCAACAGGCCAACAGCCAATCCAAAAGTGTTGTGCTGGTTCACCTGCGCCTCCCAAAGCCGCCAAACATCAGTCCCCCGTGAAACCCAGGTATCGGCAGGGTCGGCGCGTCGACCCAGGGGTAGTCGATGCCCAAATCAATCCCGACATGCTCGGTGATCGCCACCACCAAGCCCACGGTTGCCCACCCTGTCCAGTTGTGACGGTAACTCCGGCTGACTTCCGGGCCTGTTGCTCGCTCGATTGTCAGGCGATCGGTGAGCAGTGTATGGCGTGTTCCAAGGGTCAGGTATGGGGCAACGCGGCGAACCGGAAACGCGAGACGGATCCGCAGCTCTCCCTGGGGGCCGCGCTTTTTCAGCTCTGGCACCGGAACAAACAGCCACCCAAGCAGGACCTCGCCGGTCAGTCGCACATGCGGGCGATCGACCCAGCGCAGGCCGAGGCCGATTGCCGGCCGAAATCGGCGGCCGAGGGCTGTCTCAAACTCGAGCAATGGTGTGAGCCCGTGCGCCAACCCAACCTGTGCCCGCAGCCGGGACCAGGGCCACCCGCCCGACAACTCCACGCCCCAGCGCCCGGGTCGTGCTCCGCCGCCGGCGAGGTCAAAGGGGGCCGACTCGAGAAATCGTGTGCGCGGGTTGTCGCGGTCGCCGTGTCCACTTTCATCGGCAGTTACAGGTTCGGGCGTCGCGGATGTTTCAGCTTCCGCGGTCGGGTTTTCGACCAGCAAAAGTCCCACGCTCAACAACCACCAAAACGTCACAGCTTGGGAACCTCCACACCAAACACTCGGGCGAAGTTGCCGGCCAACACAGCACGTTGCTCATTGAGATCATAGCCGGCACTGTCGAGTGCAATGAGGGTACGATTGAGGTAGTCGTTGACAAAGCCCGGACTCTGCGGGCCATCGCTTCCGTAGATCAGGCGGTCGACCACGCCTGCCTCACGAATGGCGACAAACCCCTCCCGCAGGATCTCACCGGTTGGGTCGGAGTTTTTTGAGCCGAGGGCCGAGGCTTCGAGGTAGACGTTGGGATAGGTTGAGGCCAGGTCAACGCAGGCAGCGAGGCCCGCATGACGTTTGTTGGCGGCGTCAAAACCGAGGTGGCCGAGGATAAAAATCGTTTCGGGAAAGCTCTGGATCGCATCTTCGAGGTAGCGCGGATCGGTGTACGGCGGCTCCGGGGACGTTCCTGGAAACGGGCTTGTACCTGTATGTAGATACACAGGCTTTGCCAACTCACCGGCGACCTCGTAGATCCCGTAGTAGGCGGAGTCGTCCATGCGAAAGTGCATGTGCGGGTGGGCAAGTTTGACCCCGATTATCCCCGGCGACTCGAGTGCTTCGCGCAGGGCCGCGAGCTGGGGTTCGCGGTCGTCATTCCAGCGATCGACCCGGACGCTGGCCAGCCCCCACAGGCGGTCGGGGAACTGCGCGACATTGTCGATAACTTGCTCGTTTGTGGTCACGCCCACGGTCCGGGGGGCATATACGGCAAGCAGCACCCCGCGACTTACGCCGGCTTTGTCGAGCTCGTCGACAATGCCCTCGGGCGCGAGGATCTGGTTGCCAGACTTTTCGGGGTTGAGGTTGATCGGAAACGGCAAGTTCCCGGCAATGAACTCCTGCGAGGCAAACCCGACGCTGTCCCACTCCCCGGTGTGCAGGTGCATGTCGATCACCGGCACCCGTTCGCCGTCGATCTCCGTCCCGAGAGAGTCGGCTTTGCACCCCGTCGTGACGCTAGCGACAAGTATGAGGAGCTGACCCATGCCGGGCAGGGAGGGTCTTCGTGTGGGGAGCCGTGGTCGGGACACCGAGCGGGAGTACACCACGTGGAGCCAGTAGTACCAACCTGTTTTCAGCGAATTTTTGTGCCTTGCAAGCAGGTTCGCAGGTTGAAAATTGCATGGGGTGAAGTGCCAGCATTGTGGGCGAAGGCCTTCGCTTTTGACAGTGATACAACCTCCCCCTTCCGCAAACTTGGGGGGCTGTTTGGCCGGGCAAGTGTCGCGGAAAAAATCCGCGCCTATACATCCGGACCATCAATTCTGACGCGGGAATCGATGAGTGATATGTCTCTTGGGGCATGTCCTCGGAGAGACAGTTTTGCTGATACCATCCCCGCCATGAAGCGCGTTATCGTAGTAGTGTGTACGTCCCTGAGTTTTTGCGCATGTGCGCAAATGAAGCAAAATGCCAAGGAGGTTGCCCGCGCGTCGGCGGAGTATCAGGAGGCCAAGGGAGAGTTCAACGACTATCTGGCCGGAGAGGCAGCTAAGGCAGAGCAGGGGTGGGCCGATGGCAATGCCGCGTTCGACGCGTACATGGCCGCACCTGGGCCGCAGCCCGCGAATAGCTCGCAAGAGGCCAAGGCGTGGTACGACCAGCGCTGGGGCGAAATTCAGAAAACCGATCAACACTATGCCGCCGTGCAGTATCACGACGACTTCGAGCGCGGTTACCTGACCCACATGAAGCTCGGCGAGATGGAGCGGCGCCTGCTTGACGAACTGCACAGCTTTGAGGCCAATCTCAGCGCAGAAGACGGGCACGCGATGCATATGTTGGTGGTCGAGCCGTTGCTCATCGACGCGATTCGCCACTACGACGCCTGGGACCAACACTACAAAGAGATGGATGACGACAACGGGACCCTCGCGCAAAAGCTGTCGACACAGATCGAACAGGCGACGAAGTACCGTGACGAGCTGCGGACTGCCTACGCCCGGTCGACCAAGATCATCAAAGAGGAGATCACAACCAAGTCGAGCGAGTGAGTCCCGCGGGCAGTCACCGCTTCGGTCATCGCCCGGGATTTGTGTATACTCATGAAGTGACCCTCGACCAACTTCTCGCTGGCAAATCTCCCGAGGCATTCTCGGCCGAGCAGCTGAGCTCAAAAGCCTTCTGGCGACTCGACCGCAAACAGTATTACGCAGCGTACCTGCTATTTGAGGCGGCTTGGCGGCGTGCCGAGCAAACCGGTGTGCCGTGGCGAGCGGAACGTAACCGGGCGGCGACATCTCTATTCGAGGCCGGGCACGTCGGCGAGGCCCTGCCACTGCTCCACGCAATACTCGATGACTACGCAGCCCACCCGGAGGCTGTGAGCGACAGGCACTGGGTCGAGCACACAACTCAGTGCTTACTTCGTCACGCCTACCGCGAAGATCCGAACAACTTCGAGACTCGCTACCGCCAGCTCACGGCACGGGCAGCGGCCTTGCAAGACCGAGAGAGCCCATGGATCCACCCGTTCCAAGAGGAACTCGCGGAGTTTGCCCAAAGCCTCGGATGTCGGGACGTCGTGCGTGAGTTGGTCGCGACAATGGCGCGCCGCAAACCGATGCCGCGTGCCCTCAAAGCTCACCTGCGTGAACTACGAGCCTGGTTGGACGACTAAGCTTGCTCCGTCGGTGTTTCGGGCATCACCCTGCGTTGGCGAAAAGTTGGCTCAAATATATTGCTCATACACGTTACGTGGCACGCAGTAGCCGCAACCTGGCGGGTTGGGCAAGGAACATGCTCATACAATTTACTTGTCGCCAACAAGACCTGCGTTCGGGGGGCAAAACCGGAGCGACGAATCGACACGGCGTGTCAAAACAACACGCGCGAGATGTCGTCGGCTGGTCGGCACGCAAAAGAATCAGTTTGAAAATCTAGTAAATTCATATATTTGAAGTGTTGGAGTGGTTTGTGCTTGTACATAACACAAAGCCGTGCACTTCGTCGTTGATGTCAGGTGCACACGAAAGGAAGCAACGAAAGGACCCAACAATGATTTACCCAGTTTACCCACTCTCCGACGTTCGCCCCGGGGCCAACGTACCCGAACCAAAACATGTGCCCGCCGGCCCATTACGTGTCGACCAGCAACGCCGCGCCCTTCGCCTAGCGATTTGGGTGTTCAGCATCCTCGCGGTGTGCATCCTCCTGTTTGTCGCCATCGCGGTCTAGCGCACCAACCCAACCCCCAACGATTTACAAAGGAGCTTTTGATATGAAGACACTCCATAGCGATAACAATATGACGATGATGTGCGCGGGCGACATTATGCGGCGTGATCAACCTCTACTCACACCTGAGATGGATGCCAACGAGGCCGCCAATCTCATTGTCGAGTACCAACTTGAAGGCGCGTGCGTGGTCGACCAGTACGGCATGCTGATGGGGGTTGTGACCGAAAAAGACTGTATCGCGGCGTTGATCCAACCCCTCGTCAACCGCGTGCCGTTGGCGACGGTTGGCGACATCATGAGTCGCGACGTGTTCTCGTTGACAGAAGACGTCAGCTTTTTGACGATCGCCAATGTGTTCGCCCACAAGCCCTACCGGTGGTTGCCGGTGGTACGTACCGGTGTTGCCGTTGGGAGTGTCGGACGTCGCGAGTTTCTCAGCGCCATGACCCAAGCCCTGCGTGTACAACCCGAATACCGCGAGTCCCCGCTGTATCTCAGTGCTGTCGACAGCGATGTACGGGTTGCCCTCTAGCGGGCATACACACCATTTTGGCGAAATCGACTGGTCCTCCGCGGGCAGTCGAGCCTCACGCCACCACGCCACCACGCGACCCTAGGTAGGAGATGCAAATGACACTACAACTTTCTAACCCCCGGACACTGCCAAACACACCGCTCGAAGCCCCATCGCCCCCGGCTCGGGAGGCGCCTAGACGGCCGCCAACCGAGGCTCCGGGCGTGCAAGACCCGGTGCCGGCGAATGTTCCCCACGAAACCCCGCCACCCAAGCCCGAAAAGATCAAGTTACCAGACTGACCTCAATCGACGGCGAGCCACAGTGCCCGCGACCGTGCGGGCTTTGTCAATTCACGAAACTCAAAGTTGCCCAACGAGCGAATAGTGGGCAACCCACAACAACCACAAAGGACCCAACAACATGCATACCAAAGCTACTTTCTACCCAATTTGCGCATTGCTCGTTGCCAGCCTTTTCGGCTGCAATGCCGAGTCTCAAGACAAAGCCAAAGAGGCGGGTGAGCACGCCCAAGCGGCGCTTGAGGCCGGCGGTCAAGCAGGCCGTGCTGTCGCTGAGCAGACCGAGAAGGAGCTCAAGCAGGCGGCCAAAGACGTCGATGGAAAGCTCGACGAATGGGGCCAAAAAGCCGAGGCGCGGCTGGCTGCTGTCAAGCAGGACTTGGACAAGCTCGAACAAAAGGCCGAGGCGGCCGGTGCAGATGTCAAGGAGGCTACGCGCGAGCAGCTAGCCCAGGCACGCGCCGAATACAAACAGGCGCAGGCAGACTTTGAAAAGGCCAAGCAGGAGGCTGCCGCCGAAGCAGCCGAAGCCCGCGAGGACCTCAACCAGTCACTCACCCACCTCGAAGCCGCAGCCAAAAAGGCAGCTGATGCCTTCGAGTAATGCTGTGACGACACTTGAGCCAGAGTTGGAACAGTTCTTGCTTTAAATTCAAGTATGGACAGATCGAAATCAAAACTGAAAAAACCCAGACTTTCAACCCCTCTCATTCGAATCGCGTGTGTGGCCGCTACCGCACTGATTTGTGTGATCGCCGTGTCACCACTGTTGGCGAGTACCGAGCTTTGCCCCGAAGACGCGAATATCATTCGCGGGACCCACGACGACGATGTGTTGTTCGGCACCGAAGGTGTCGACTGTATCCTCGCAGGTGATGGCGACGACTTGGTGTTTGCCCGTGGCGGTGACGACTTTGTTTACGGCCAAAACGGCGACGACGAAATCCGTGGAAATGACGGTTCGGACATCCTCCTTGGTGGCCCCGGTGACGATCGTCTCGACGGCGATAGCGACGACCTGCGCGAAGCTGGCGACGACCTCGTGCGTGGCGGCCCAGGCGATGATGAGCTACGCGGACGACGTGGAGACGACCGACTCCACGGTGATGTCGGCGAGGATATGATCTACGGCGGAAAGGGCCATGACCGACTCATGGGCGGCGCTGGCTCAGACGAGCTTTGGGGTCAGCACGGCGACGACCGCATGTTTGGCGAGGAGGGCGACGATATTCTCCTTGGCAGCCACGGCTTCGACGAGTTTCGCGGTGGCCCAGGTGAGGACAGGTTTGCCGACCTTGCACTCAATGAAATCGCGGTTGAGGAGTAGGCCGACCACCCCGCTAATCGTCATCGCCGTCGAGCCCGTAGCGCTCGAGTTTGCGATAGAGCGTCCGACGGGAGATGCCGAGTAGCTCCGATGCCTGGGTTTTGTTGCCCTGTACCTTTTGCAGCACGCGTTCGATATGGCGGCGCTCGATGGTTTCAAGCGACTCGATCGTTTCACTTTCCGCGGCTGGCTCGTGGGGCCTTCGGCGTTTACTCGCGCGCACATTCTCCGGCAGATCGTCGACCGAAAGTTCGTTGTAACAGGCGAGGGCGACCGCACACTCGATAGCGTTTTCGAGTTCGCGGACATTGCCCGGCCAGTCGTACTCGAGCAGACACTTCGCAGCGGCCGGTGACAGGCTGCGCACATCCTTGCCATCGCGCTCGCGGTACATATCGAGAAAATGTTGTGCGAGCCGCAGGATGTCGGTGCCACGGGCTCGTAGGGGCGGGACCTTGAGGTGGACCACATTCACCCGATAAAACAGGTCTTCGCGAAACTCACGCTCTTCAACCATCGACTCTAAGTCGCGGTTGGTGGCGGCGAGCAAGCGGACATCGAAGCCGACTTCGCGATTACTGCCGACCGGGCGAACCTTGCGTTCTTGGAGGGCACGCAACAGCTTTGGCTGCATCTCCAGCGGCATTTCACCGATTTCATCGAGCAACAAGGTGCCGCCGTTGGCCTGCACAAACAGCCCCTCCCGCGCTTGCCGTGCGCCGGTAAACGCACCGCGAACATGGCCAAAAAGTTCACTCTCCAACAATTCCGCCGGCATGGCGGCGCAGTTGACTGCGACGAATGGGCCATTTCGGTGCACACTGGTAGCGTGGAGCGCACGGGCGACGAGTTCCTTACCCGTCCCACTTTCGCCACTTATCAGCACCGTTGCGTCCGACTCGCGCAGGCGATCGATCATGCTGACGACCTTGCGAATCACCCGGCTTTCGCCAATCAGCTTGGTATCGCCTGAGCGACGTTGACCCGCCCGCAGGCGCTTGATTTCGTCGAGTAGCCGACGCTGATGGATAGCGCGATTGAGAATCATACTCAACGCTGTGAGTTCAACCGGCTTGGTGACAAAGTCGTAGGCGCCAGCCCGAATCGCAGCGATTGCAGATTCCATGGTGCCAAAGCCGGTCATGACGACCACCGGTAGTTCAGGGCTGCGCTCCATCGCCCGCTGGCAGACATCGAGCCCACTTTCGCCGCGCAGGCGCAAGTCGGTGAGGAGAACTTCCGGGTCGTCCTGCACGATACGTTCGAGGGTCTCGCCCAGGCTCGCGCACGCCGAAACGGTATGGCCCATTGCGCTGAGCCCTTGAAGGAGCATTTCACGCATGCTCTCGTCGTCATCTACGACCAATACACGCCCGGTAGCTTGCTTCATCAGCGCCAGCCTATCACAAAAACTTTGGGGCCGTACACGTGACAAAACTGGATCGGTATGTCACGTCTATCCATGGTGGGTCCCCTCGGCCTCAAGTTCCCCATGCATATGTATTTACATTTTGTTCAGCACCGGTATCCTAGTGGGGGGCCTCGATGTTGAGCACTCGCCGCAGCCAATGAATGTCACATCCAGATTCACGCTTGTATTTACACTAATGTTTGCGCTCGTACTGCTGTCGTTGTCGGCCTGGCAGATGCAGCAGTTTCTCAGCCTGCAAATCCGCGAAAACGACGACGAAGTAGCGATGCTTGCACGCACGGTTGCCGCGGCTGGGTCGGACCTGTGGCGGCTCGGGGGCAAGCCGATCGCGCGCGACTTTATTGCCCGCAGCAACTCTGCCCGCGACCGCGCGCAGTTCACAGTTTCGCAGCCGAGCGAACAAGCCCTCACCAACATCGATGCCGCGGGAGGGGTGCTGCTTGTGCGAACCGAGCGAGACATTGTTGCTCAGGCACCGATCAGTGGGCCAGACGACGAGTTCTTGCTGCTCGAGGTTCGCCGTTCGCTCGCCCTAGAAAGTGCATATACACGCGGAGTCCTGTCGCAGCAGGCAGTTGTCATGTTGCTGTTTATTGCCGGGGCATCGCTGCTGACTTGGCTTCTCAGTCGCCGAGTATTTAGCGACCCGCTGGCCCGTCTCACCGCCCAGGCGCGTGCGATCGCCAGGGGCGACTTCTCCTCGCGTCTTGCCCTGCCAACGTTGCGGGAGTTTCGCGTGCTCGCCCGCGAGTTCAACCTCATGGTCGATGCACTCGACCAGGCCCGCGATGCCCTTACGCACCAACACGACCAACACGCGGAGTTGACCGACCAGCTTCGCCACGCGGACCGCCTCAGTTCGATTGGAAAACTCGCAGCCTCGATTGGACACGAGTTGGGAACCCCGCTCAATGTCGTTTCTGGGCATGCTTCGATGATCCTGATGGACCCGACAGCATCGGCAAAGTCCCGCGAGCACGCCACCAAAATCGCCGACCGCGTTCAGCACATCACGCAGTTGTTGCGGCAGATGATGACCTATGCCCGTGGTGAGGGGGTCAAGCACTCCTCGGTCCGGGTCGACGAGGCCCTTGCCAATGCGATTTCACTCGTGGCGCCGTTGGCCAAGCGCAGCCATGTGGAGATTGTGCGGACCGGTACGGTTGCTGCGGGCGTCCGGTTGGACGCCCAGCGGATTCTCCAAGTACTGACAAACCTCATCGTCAATGCCATCCATGCCATGCCGAACGGGGGCACGATACGCGTTGGTGCGAGCCTCGTCTCCGATGTCACGGCTCCGCCAGACGCGACCACGGCCCCCCAATACCTGCGAATTCGGGTTGAGGACGAAGGCATCGGGATGACCGAAGAGCAAGCGAAACACGCGTTTGAGCCGTTTTTTACGACCAAAGAACCAGGCCGTGGAACCGGGCTTGGGCTCCCGATTTGCGACGGTATTGTGCGGGACCACGGTGGCTGGATGACCCTCCAAAGTGCGCCGCAACAGGGCACTTCGGTCGACTGCTTCTTTCCGGTGTCAGCGGAGGCGTAGCACCGGTTGTTCTCGCGGATGATTCGCGGGACATATGCACCACGAGGTTGACAAACCACGGGCCCAGCAGCCCCACCGCCTCACACAAAAGATGTTGTATGTACGCACAAGAAAAATCCGGTCTCGCGTTAAAGCGAGAAAGCCCCAGCACGGCTTGCTGGAGCTTTTCTCGATAGGATAATCTGGGACCAGAGCTACGCGGCCAACCGGTCGATCAACTGGTCGAGTTCGCGTTCGATGTTATCGCGGGCGACACCGTAGCGCTCGCGAATCATCCCGACAATGCGGTCGCGTCGTCCACGGGCCTGCTCCAACTCATCGTCGGTCAACTTACCCCACTTGGTCCGAAGTTGTCCCTTGACCTGCTCCCAGTTTCCTTGCACTTGATTCCAGTTCATGTATGTTCGTTTCCTTTCGCTTGGGCCGCGGATGCGCGGCGATTGATGTGTATTTCGTCAATAGGTTGTTGATGCATGTAACTTCGCAAGCGACGTGGATGTCCTCGCGCAGTCTGTACATGGCTTGAACACCAGCCTGATAATGCACGTCGAGTGCCGAATGATAAACCGTAAAAATTTCATAAGGGTACACAGGTTCTTGTTCGCAGAGTCGCGGGTTGTTGCTCTACGGTCGCGCGCCTGCGTGTCAGATTGTTACAGGGCCTGCGCCAACCGGTGCCGAATCGTGTTTCGTTTGGCCCGGGTTCGGCGAGTTGCGTGCGTACGGCGGCAATATCACCGACGTGTCAATTCGTTACAGGCGTGTCGGCCCGCACACATTCGACTCGCGCGTTGGCGCGTACAGTTAGATGTTTATACAATAAAATAGGAGCTTTTTGGTCATTGAGAAGGTCCTAGTGGTATTTGGTCGAGCGGTGTCAGGGCTGGCATGGGGGTTGCAACCGGTTGGAGCATGTTTTTAACCACGCGCTCGATACCCGGGCGGGCAACCTGCGAAAGGCTGAAACCACAACCTATGCGAAGCGTCAGCATTCCCCTCCTCTCAGCCCTCGGCTGCACCCTATTTTTTATTGCGAGTGCCTGCGACGTGCCAAGTGCGGAGGGGCGGGCCGGCGTGCGGGTTCATGTCACCGCGGTCGACGGTCAACATGTCGAACCTGAGCAAATCGAGTTCGTCCGCTTTCGCCAGCTCAGCCAAGATCCCGAGGCCGACTTCGGCGACCTGTCGGGCGCAGCAACATCGGACGCCATGTGTCTCGATGCTGACTGTCAGCAGTGGCTTGTGCGTCCCGGCGAAGCCGGTGTGTTTGACATCGAAGCCTCATATTGCGGTCGTCTAAAGACTTCGCTCGTGCGTATCGAGCCGGCTCTCGACGGATCGATCGAACACCAAGACGTCACGTTTGCCTTCAACCCTGCGCTGTGCAGCGGCCGAGACACACGCGTCGCTTCGCAAAAGACCCGTGCACAGGACACCGACAATCCCCACCCGGGGGAGCTCGCGGCCGATGAACACTGCGACCAGTCTGTGCATCCCTCTGTTTACGTCTACACAGCCCAACAGTTTGGCGACTATTTACAACACGAGCCTGTCGAACGCCTGTGGTTGCGCTACATCGAAGACGGCGAGTATGTCGTCGAGCCGGGGTATTGCATGCGGCCAACCCTCAATGGCTGTGCCGCGTGGGCGGCAGGCTGGGAACAACCCGGGCGAATCGAGGTCATGACCGAGTGGTGTGCGACCGAAGTTCGCAAGCCGGTATTCGTGCCAATGACAGACGACGGGTGCCATGTCGAGACGCAGTACACCACGCTCCTGCTCGAGTCGACCGGGTGCCTAGCTGTCGATAGCGATACCCAACAATCCGGTGACGATTTCGATATGTTCCCGTAGACAGCCAAAGAGATTACGACGAAGCTCATGATCCCTCTAACAATCAGGAGACCACACCATGAAACCTAAGAGTATTGCCTTTCCCAGCGTATCTGACTTGATGACCGAGGCGCCCATGACGATTGGGGCAGGCCTGAGTTTGGCCGATGCCCACGAGCGCATGTACCTCAACAACATCCATCACTTGGTGGTTGTCGATAGCTCGCGGATCGTCGGCACCCTCAGTACCCGTCAGATTTTCCTATTGTCATCCCTCAGCTTTCTCGACCCCAAGCAAATACCCGTGGGCGCGGCGATGACAAGCCCCTACCTGTGCACGCCGACGACCTTGCTGATCGAGGTTGCGCGGACAATGGAGCTCAAGCACTACGAGTGTGCGATCGCAGTTGATGGCGCGCACGCGGTGGGCATCGTGACGACCACCGATATTCTCCGGGCACTGCGTGAGCTGTTGCTTGGTGCCGCGGTCAAACCCGAGGTTTCGGCGACACACATCCCAGACCTTCCCGAAACCCGCGAAAAGGTCAAGCACCACACCCGCGCCGGTGATTTTCTTGCGAGCAGTGCAAACGGCCGGGCGCTCGGCGGGGCCGTCAATCTGCCGACAAACTAACAGCCAGCTGGCTTGCACAAGCAACGGATGCGGCGTACCGAGGTCGACCGCTGGTGGAAGCGGTGGCGGGGCGGTTTTCGGCCCAGGGGACGAGCCGGCCGGCGACGTGGTGTGGACGGTAGGCGCGACGCTTGCCGGAGGCGTCGGAGGGGTGGCAGGACCAGGCGAGCAGGTCGCGAGCACAACGGTTGCGAACGCCGGAGCTAGGTTGTGGGTACGCATATGTGAAGACTCGCAATCGATCTGAAGTGTGTTGTGAATACCGCACTTGGGGGTGTGTTCGCCACCCGTTCCACGGTGCCTGAAACCGGGCCTAAAGCCACAAACCTTGGGCCTGTAGGGTTTTGATCAACATCTCACTGACCTCGGTGTGCAGCGCTTTGGAGTACTTATATTTCGAGGTGTAGTAGTCGGTAATCCGGCGAATCCCGTCGCGCTCGAGTTGCTCACGAATCGATGCAATCGCGGTGTAGCGGGCCCAGGCGTTGCGCTCGCGTTCGCTGTGATACTCGCGCAGCTCGGCGTCGCTAAGTCGCCGATAACGCTCGTGGTGAACGAGTAGTTCGAGCGGCAAACGATCGCGTAGTTTGGGACTCTCGGCGGGATAGCCCATCACCACGCTGGTCACGGGAAACACATGCTTCGGGAGCTCGAACAGCTCGATAAGACGGTCGGCGGCCCACCAGGTCGTGCCCATGTAGCAGATGCCAAGGCCGACAGACTCGGCCGCCAGACAGATTGTCTGGGCCGCGATAACGGCATCGACGGCGCCAGTTAAAAACCCGAGGAGGTCGTCAAAGCTCTGCTTCGAGTCGTGGACACGGATCCACTCGCGCATACGGAATACGTCGGCACAAAAGGTCAACACGACCGGAGCTTCGAGGATCATTTGCTGTTTGCGGTGAGCCTGAAAAAGCTGTCGTTTGGCAGCTGTATCGCGGGTGACGATCACCGACCAGGTCTGCATGTTCCCCGAACTCGAGCTGCGCAGACCGGTGTGCAACAGGTCCGACAGCAGCGCGCCGTCGATCGGGTCGGAGCGATAGGAACGGATCGAGCGGTGGTTGTTGGCGACCTCGAACACGTGGAGATGATAGCCGATGGGGGCCGACCGTGGGTTTCCCGGAACCAAACTTGGCAGCTACGTGTGGTGTTTCTCGCAACGGGGTTGGTCGACATCGGTGGCAAAGCGTTGCAACGTCTCGGTGGAACAAACTACGTGTACACTCACCGGACCCACAAACTTTCCAGCCTGATGCTCGTGCCCGTGTTGGCGCTGGCGTGCGCGCACCAAAAAAGTCCAGAGGCGGGCAGCAAGCAGGCAACTGAGCAAACCGCCTACGATGGCACCTACTCGCGGTTTGAGCACGATCGACGGATCGGGCGTTACACCTCCTCGCCCTGGGGTTTTTCGACGGCTTCATACTGGATCGAAGGGCCCGACGGGGTGATCCTGGTCGACCTCCAGTTTTTGCCCTCGGCCGCGACAGAACTGGTTGAAATCGCCGAACGCGAAACCGGAAAAAAAGTTGTGTTGGCGATTGTCCTCCATGCCAACCCGGACAAGTTCAATGGGACGGCAACACTCCAACGTCGCGGTGTCGAAGTCCTCACGTCCGACCAGGTGCTTGCGCTGATCCCCGAGGTGCACGAAAAACGCGTCAAGGCGTTTGCTGAACGCTATCGCCCGGACTATCCAGCTGCGTTGCCGGAACCCGCGAGTTTTGGTGGCCAATCCCGCGAACTCGAAGCCGCCGGCCTGCGCCTGAAATTGCACACTGTCGGCCCCGGTTGTGGCGATGCCCACGTATTACTCGAGTTTGAGGGGCACCTGTTCACCGGGGACCTCGTTGGCAGCGGGGTGCATAGCTGGCTCGAGCTTGGCCACACCGACGCCTGGCTAAAACGTGTCGACGAGATGCGGGCGCTCAACCCCATGTATGTACACCCTGGTCGTGGTCCATCGGGTGGCCCGGAGTTACTCGCCAACCAACGCACCTACCTCGAGACGGTTATTCAAACTGTTTCGGACTACAAGCCCGCAGGTGCCCCCAAGCGCGAGGCCCTGCGCGAGATCAAGGCAAAGCTGCGCGCGAAATATCCCGACTACGGTTTTGCGGTGTTCCTCGACATCGGGCTCCCGGCGGTTTGGCGGCAGATGGCGGAAGCGCAAAATCAGCCAGCGGCCGAGGAGTCATAGGGTGAACGAAGCGTCGAGCTACGAATGGTAGGGTCAATCAATGAAGAGGTGATACACAGGAGGTGAGGGTGGTGTCACAGTGCAGTTTCGCATCGACATGTCCCAAAGGGCATCAATCTAGGTACGCAACTGTGGCCACTTAGGGACAGGGCAGGTCGGCCTCCGGAGTTTTCGTTGACGGCGTCTCGCCGACCCGCCATTGTTGCGGGGTTGGCAGGAGTTCGAGCGTATGACGGTGGCGAAGTGGACGATTCAGGTTGGGGTTGTGGGCATGTGCTTGGGGCTCGGCGCGTGCTCGGGCGACGGTGGCGAACAAAACACGTTTGCGTCGAACACCGCTAGCGAAACCGGCAGCACCGACAGCGGTGAGACCCAAGCTGAGACCGAGGCAACGACCGGCGGTGAGACCCAAGGAACCGATAGCAACGACGCTGCTTCGGCGAGTGAGTCCTCCGACAGTTCCGACAGCTCCGACACGGACGGCGAGATGGGCAACGACGATGTCGACCTCCCGCCCGTTGGCGACGGCATGGAGCTCGTCCCCGGGCAAAACCGCTTTGGTATGCCCCAGGTCGTGTTTTTGGAGTTCAATGACATCACCCTTACGGGTAACGAAAGTTGCAACAGTGCCCGCGACAACTGTTCGTTTATTTTACCGGCTCGACTCAATACCACCGAGTTGTTGTTTGAAGGGTTTTCGGGCGGGGAAGCGGACAAGAGCGAGATCATCAACAAGCTCAACACCGCGTTTGCACCCTGGGAGGTCCGGTTTGTCACCAAACGGCCAACGTGGGGAGCTTACACGCTCGTCGTTGTTTCGCGGACCGATCCAAACCCCGGGAGCAACGTGATTGGGCGTGCTCCACTCGACTGTCCCAATGGGTTCAACAACAACCCGAGTGATGTTGTGTTGGTCTACAAGACCGACAAACAGTCCAACCATGGGGTGTACCTGACCATCTCGCACGAGCTCGGGCACAGTTTTGGGCTCACACATGTCCTGCGTAATGACGACTTTATGTTTTGGCAAAACAACGGCATGGGGGCTGGCTTCTTTACCTCGGAGGTCGATGAGGTCAATGGCATCAACTACTGCCTAGAGAACTCGACCCAGGATGAACCGGCGATCCTGGCCCAGGGGCTGGCGCGGGTCGACCCGACATGCCCGGGGTTGGTATCCCGTGTGTTCGGGGCGACGCGCTACGAAACCGCGGTTGAAGTCTCGAAGTCGCTCTATCCAAATTCGGCATCACAGGCAGTTTTGGCGCTGGGTAGTGATGTCTCGGTAGATGCCCTCACAGCCGGCCCGCTCGCCCGCAAGCTCGGGGGCCCATTGCTGCTCTCACAGACAGATACTGTACCAACAGCCACCATGCAGGAGCTCGCGCGCCTCAATGTTGAGACGGTGACGATCGTCGGCGGTGAAGCTGCGATCTCTGCTTCGGTTGAGCAGCAGTTGCAGCAAAATGGGTTCGCCACAACCCGCATTGCCGGCGCTAGTCGCTACGACACCGCGGCCCAAATCGCCGACCTGATCAAGGCGCCGGGCAAGCTTGCGTTTGTCGCCTCGGGCAACGATCAAAACCTGGTCGATGCCCTGGCCGCGAGTGGACCCGCAGCAGCCCTCGGCGCGCCGATCTTGCTTGTACAAAAGGATGCGATCCCGAGTGAAACGACGGACATCATCGCCGCGTTAGGGATTGAGCGCGCCATCGTTGTCGGTGGTGCCGCGGCAGTTGATCAGAGTGTTGTCGATGCCCTGCCGAACGCCACCCGAGTGTTTGGGGCCACCCGTTACGACACCGCCGAGGCCGTCGCCCGCAAGGCGGTCGAAGAGGGGGTCAACCCCGATGCGGTGTATGTCGCCCGCGGCGATAAAATGCCCGACGCGTTAGCAGCCGCAGCAGCCGGGCGGATCATTTTGCTCAGCGACCTCGACATGCTCCCCGACCCAACGGTGCACTTTATTGTCGACCACGCCGCCCACGTCGACATTCTCGGTGGCGCCGCAGCCCTCGAGGCCGACGTTGAGCGGGCTTCGTGCGGGGCCCTGATGTTCTAGGCTCGTCCCGTCCTGCTGAAGCTTCGACGTGCCCGTCCGCGGCAGCTTCAGCAGGCCGTAGGCAGTTTGGCCAGCGGTTTTGCAAAAGAAGATGTTGTATCAACTGTTGCATCTACCATTGACTGTCTTCAAATTGGAGTGACTACAGACACAGTTCCAGTCGGTGGATAGTCGTTGTCACGAAGTGCATGGGTGTGCGAAGTAACGCCCGATGTTCAGCGTGCACAACCGAATCCCATCAGCACTTTGTTTGGCATTGTTGACGAGCGCTTGCGCAGAGCCTGGCACGTCGAGTTCGGCGAGTGACAGCGACAGCGAGGAGACAACGAGCGGCGAGACCTCGGGAGGCGAAACCGCGAGCGAGACCACACAGGGGTCTGGCGAAACGACAGGAGCTGAAACAGCAGGCGAAACCGGAAGTACCACCGATGGCCCGAGCACCGATACAACGGGTGACGGGGATGGTGATGGTGACGGTGATGGGGATGGTGATGGGGACGGTGATGGTGATGGTGATGGTGATGGGGACGGTGATGGGGATGGTGATGGGGACGGCGATGGCGATGGCGATGGGGACGGCGATCTCCAGCCAATTGACTTTCACCTCCCAGGCCCGTTCACGGTCGATGTTGGCTTGGGTATATTTCCCGCGCCTGATAGCTGCGACATGACCTACGAGGTTTTCACTCCCAACGAGTTGCAGACGGATGTCACCGTGATTTTGGCCCACGGGTTCCAGCGCAGTATCGAAGATATGGCTGCGACTGCCGAGCATGTCGCCTCGTGGGGTGTGCGGGTGGTGACGGTGCCGTTGTGTTCCAACAGCTTTCTCGGGGTTGACCACGCGCAAAATGGGTATGACATCGCAGCGCTTGCGGCTTCGGTTGCTCCCGATGGGGCGGTGTACTCGGGGTTTTCGGCCGGTGGCCTCGCGGCCTTTGTCGCCAGTACCGACGACCCGCAAACGGTCGCGTTCGTCGGCCTCGACCCGGTCGACAATGAAGACCTCGCCAACGGGCTTGCGGGCCAGGCCGACTTCCCGGTGGTCGCGGCGATCGGCGAACCAGGTATGTGCAACAGCAACTCCAACTTTGTCCCAACCCTGCTAGCAATCCCGCAGGCACGGGCGGTCCGGGTTGTCGGCGCAAACCACTTCGACTTTGAGACCGAGATGTGCCCCGACTTTGACTTTGCCTGCACGATTTGTGCGCCCGCCGGCGGGCCTCACCGCGAGCTCGCACTGGGCCTCAGCACCGCTGCCTTGGTCTGGGTCTCGGGTGCCGATGCCAACGGCGAGGGGTGGTGGACACCCGGTGAGGTCAAGTACAACGAGTTTTTGGACGAGGGGCGGATCGTCTCGATCAAGTAGGGGTTTCACGCCCAAGGACAACGGGTTGTTGGGCGTGGACCAAACTCAGGCGAGCGTCTGAGGGGGCAAAGACAACAGTTGTTTGTCGGCAAGGCCTAGGCGGCGTAGCTCACCCGCACTGCCGGCGACAACGGCGGGTTGCCCGAATATTGAGGAGGTGGCCCGCGATCAAAACGCCGCCCGCGACCACTCCGACAAACGTTCCTGCGGCGTGGAGAGCCGAAGGTGCTTCGCCGTGCGCTTCTTCGTGATGCCCATGGCCGTGTTGCTCGTGGTGCTCCCCGTGGTGTTCCTCGCCCATCTCGAGGACCCGGGAACCCAACAACCCGACGATCCCGAGGGTCAACAACACGGCAACCCGACTCGAACGATGTCTTCGCCAACCCAAGATCAGGGCTCCGGTGGCGAAGGATACGGCGACAAGGGTAAACAGCCACTCGGCCTCGTGCCCGAGCAACATGCCCAGGCCCAATGCCGCGAAAGCTGCGGGGAGGAGTGCACAGATGGCGCAGTGCACAGCGCATAGGCCACTGGCGAATGCTCCGAGCTGATCGATGCGTCGGTTGGGTTGCGAAGTCATGGCGTCGGCGGTTGCATCGGTACTACTTGTGCAACCGAATTGCAATTGCGTGTGTGCCGCGACGCCACTGGCTCGATGGCATACTCCACGAGCTGTCATGCACGCGCCCAAACTCCTGACGATTCCGTTTAGTCACTACTGCGAAAAGGCACGGTGGGCCCTGCAACGTGCCCAGCTTTCGTTCGAAGAGCGCAGATACCTGCCGGTCGTCCACTACACGGCGACGCTGCGGGCCGGTGGGGGAAAGACGGTCCCCGTGCTTGTCACCGACGACGGCGTGTTGACGGAATCGACGGACATCCTGCGCTGGGTTTCGGCGCGCGTCGGCGGGCAACTTTACCCAAAGGATGTGGAGGAAGATGTTGTCGCCCTCGAGCAGCTGTTTGACAACGTCCTCGGCCCGGCGACGCGGCGGTGGAACTACGGCCGGATGACACGGCACCGAGCATTCGCACGCAGCTTTTTTGGCGGGGGTGTCGAAGGCTGGCAACGCGCCTCGCTCCCGCTGACGGCACCGATCCTCGGACTCGGTGTGCGGGTGCGCTACCGGGCCACGCCGACGCAGGTCGAACGCGCAGCCAAGCAGACGTTTGAGGTGTTCGACAACGTTGCCCGCCGACTCGCGGACGGGCGCCGGTATCTCACGGGGGAACGATTTACCGCAGCCGACCTGACATTTGCCGCACTTTCCTCGCCGGCTGTGATTCCACCGGAGTACGGATGCCCGCTACCGGCATTCGAGACTTGGCCGGCGGCAATGATCGAGCCGCTCAAGCAATTTCGCGAACACCCGGGTGGGGCCTATGCGTTGCGGCTGTACGCCGAGGACCGGGCAGTGGTGAGCGAGCAATCGCCCCGACGTGCGTCTTTAATCTAAAGCGCCCAACAGGCACCCCCAGTAGCGAAACTCGCGGGTCGATAGCCACCGCAATCGTCGAACGAACCCGTGCGGGTGATGTGTTGGTGGCGAAGCGTCTCGGTCGAGGTAAATCCCCGCATCCCGAAAAACCGGCCGCTCCCACACCCAACGCTGCCACCGGGCAGGGGGGCCTGGTATCGAGCCGCCCCAACACCTATCACCTCCAACTCGGCGTGCGACGGACAAAACGGCCCCTCCTGCAACACTCCAAAACGACGGTTTCCACGTGCACCGGCCGCGTGGGCTATCCCCGGCGCGAGCGCGAAGGATTTATGCACTTCGACGGAAAACGGACCACGACCGAGTGGGGGCGCCCCGTGGCGAGCCAACAGTCGCGCGACTGCGTTGCGCGTCCAACCGTTGCGGCGGACATCAAAATCGTGGCGGTCGGGGTGGGTGCCGTCGTCATCGAGCTCAAAGTACTCGCCGTAGGTGCAGCGATACACAACACGTGGCTGGCCCCGTTCGCAAAACATAACCTCGGCGCGAACCTGCTGTACCAACGTGGCCCCGGGTGCACCTCGTAGCAGATAGCACTGGCGGTACCGCCCAGCCGCAGGGTCGATAACTTCCCCGGCCAGGCGTGTTGGCATGTCGATTCGCAGCTGTATTTGCATATTCACTGTTTCTGAGGTCAGCGCAGCCCTACGTAACCTCCAGCGCGATTGTCTTGGCCGTGTAGCCGAGGTTGAGCACCACATTGCAGCCAGCGATGATGTTCTCCAACACCTTCTCCTCGGCCGACGAGGCGTACAGCCCCACAGCGCCCAAAATACCGTTGGCGATCCAATACGAGACTTCGACCCCGCCCGAGATGTCGTCCTCTTGGCTCTCCGAAACCACGAGGGTGTGGATCCCCAGGCCCAAGTAGCCGGTGCCGAGCACAATATCGACGAGGAAACTCAGCAAGTCGAGGTCGGCCGTTTCGCTGTCGGTCAGCTCACCGGTGTTGCGCTTTTTGGCAAATGTATGTTCAACCAATCCGCGGCTGCCAGTGAGTAGCCCGTAGACGAGGTTGAGAATCCCGGCGCCAATACTCGCAGCATCGCTCGAGTTATCGCCCTGCCGGCACTCGATAGCCCCCTGGGCCATAATCAAAAACCCGTGGACCATCGCCAGTTGTGGCGTCGACTTGACCGAGCGCACCGCAGTGAGCATCGAGTTGACGACCGAGAGCGAGAACTGGGTCCACTTGAGTGCCTGGTCCTCCTCGCCAAAACTGACGAGTTCCGAACCTGACTCTTGGGACTCCTCGTAGATGACCACGGGAATCGCCGCGGCCAGGCAAAACAGGCGCAACAAGTTGAGCTCTCGGCCACCCAGGATCGTCTGCTCGATGACCTCGGTCAGCCACGGGACATCGATCCGCTGTTGCAGGGCACCGCTTATGCCGTCGACCGCCGTCTTGACGCTCCCCAAAAAGTCCGTGTAGGGCTGCCCGAGGGTCGTCGCACCAGCCTTGTCCCACATCACCACCACGATGTCGCGCAGGGTGTCGGCCGGCATCTCGGTGAAGTCGGTGGTCAGGAAGTTGTCGTCTGGGAACACGCTTTGAAGGTCGCTGAGCCAGGTCGCCTGCAGGTCGGGGAGCTCGGGGAGTTCAAACGGAAGTTCAAACTGGGCGGCCGACAGCACGCTTTGAACCTGGTCGATGACATACTCCATGGTCTCCATGCCGGGGACGTTGGGAAGTTCAATCCCGGTGATATCCCCGACGGTGCGATCGTCGTCGGCCCAACTGCGAATCTTCTCGATTTCGGTCGTAATCGCAGCTGCGCGGTCGCTGTCGCGTTCGTCCTGAATTGTCGCCTTGGCACTTGTAAATGCATCGACCACGCGATCGTACATGTTCTCGGCCTTGGCTTGGAACTTACTCCAATCAAAGGCACCGGCGAGCATGTCGATAAAGTCTTTGATGGTCGCACCGACGCGTTTGAAAAACCCTCCGAGCGCTTCCATGGCGTCGTTGACCGTGTTGATGACCACGCGGAAATAGCCCTCTGCCGTACGCCCGATCAGTTGGACGACATTGGACAGCTCTTCGACCGCAGAGTGGACAACGTCGAGACTGATGGCCTTGCTCATGCTTTCGCGAATGGCCCGCACACCCATCCGCGGCGTGACTTGTTTGGCCTCGGCCAACAGTTCGTCCAAGTTGTCGGCGACAAAACTACGGGCATCCTTGGCTGCGTCCCAGACCACTTCGGCGGCGTCGTCGAGGTCGTCGAAAGTGTCGCTGAGGTCCTCAAAAACCTCCTCTAGATCACTCCAAAACCCACCGCTGCCGGCACTTTGGTTGGCCTCGTCGTATTCGGCCAAAGCCTCCAACGGGGCGCCGACACGGGCCAATTTGTGGATCATCGCCGCGACTTTTTTGGCGTCGTTGTCCCGGTTTTTCTTGCGTATTTTTGCATCCGGCTCGCTCATGTCCTCGGGTGGGATCGGCGAGGTTCGCCCGTCGGCCGGCTCGGCCAAGTCATCGCCGGTGACCTGGAGCATCGATGCGCTGTTGCCCTCGTCGGGGTAGATGGCACACCGCACGCTGTCGGGCATCGCGGCATGGCGGGCGTAGAACATCGCGCAGGTCGGGCCGGTGGCGACAAACCGCAGGCGTACTCGCCCTGACTCGGGAATGCGGACCGGGTGCTTGCCCGACTCCCAGATTTCCAACCGCGGCTCGCCGGCATCGTTGTCGACAATCACGACCTGGTCGGCGACCAAATCGACACGCATCAAACCTTCGCCGCGGGGGACACCGTTGGCATCGTGGGGTTCGAGTGTCAATTGGTAGACAGTCGCCTCAACCCGGTCTCCCGAGGTTTTGCCGATGTCATCGACCGTGAGTGACTCGATCCCCGCGAGGTCGCCGTAGCCCTCGGCCAAGACAGTGCACATGTCCTCGTCAAACACGGCCTTCGGCAACCACTCGCGGGTCAGCTTGGAACGCGTGCGAATCCCGGCCGCGGTCGTCGATGGCAATGCCAACTCGTGCACGGTCCCCAGCTGTGTGCCAGCTCCGGCAATCGCGTGACGCTGCTTGGAACTGCTGTCGAGCATCCGGCCATCGACCTTTTTGTCGAACCGGTAGTAGGCCGCCAGGTTGTCCTCATCGCCCCGTAGTCGACTGTTTTTGTACTTGGCGATATCCGACTGCGACCGCGGCTCGGACCAGTAGCGAACCTCGGCCACCTTGCCGCGAAACACCTCAGAACCATCGCGTCGCCCTCCGATTGTACATTCTCCGAGGACCCGTGAAGCCAGCAATGTCCCGGCGGGATCGGGCTCGAGCCAACTGTTCCCCGAGCCATCTGCCGACGCCGCCTGCTCACCGTCGACGTACAAGCGAGCCTTGCCCTCGCGCCCGTTGACACCCTGCGAAAACGACATCCTCGCGGCAATATGTGTCCATACATTCTTCTCGATCGCATCTGTGGCGGTGATGATAATCTCGTTCGCGTCGAAGTTGCGATGGTGGTAGAGCAGGCGAATGTCGTTGTCGCGACGCTGCAGCACCAGGCTTTTTTTGTGCTTGCGGTCGCCGACCTCGACGAGTGTTTGGGTCCCGGTATGGGCGTTGGGGCGTAGCCACAACTCGACCGTCAGGGTGCCGTTTTTGTTGGTCAGGGTTGAAGGAGGCAGCCGCACGGGTTCATCGCCCGAGCTGAACCTTAAGACTTGTGATGGACTGTCGGGCAACGCCCCGCACACCCGGGTGATGTGCACGCGCTGCTGTTGTTGGTAACCGGTGCCGCGTTGTTCGACCTTGCCGGCATCCTCGAGCGAGCTACCTTCGACAGCCAGCGCCAGGTTGGCGTGACGCGAACGGATCGCATAGGCATCGCCCTTGCCCCCGTGAACCACCTTCCACTGCTGGCTGTGTTTACTCGGGTCAGCGGTGCGTTGCTCGATGTACCTGCCCGCCTTGGTCGAGCTGTCGACAACGTCGAGAACCTTGCCGCTGTGGCGCGCGCGGATCAGGTACCACCCCGTCTCGACCTCCTCAAAGCTAAACAGTTGGTTGGCGTTTTCAAAGTTCTCGTATTGCACGATACTCGCACCATTTTGCTGTTCCCAGCGGTGAACATCGAGGACCTTGCCGCTATGGCAAAAACTGATGCAGTAATATGCACCTGGCTCGGGGACAAATGCCGTGGAGTCGGGGTGCCCAGTTATCGTCACTCGCCGGCTCGGCGACGATTCGGTCCCAAACTGCAAAACCCGCGCCCCCTCGGCCGTGCTGGCATCCTCGACGTCGAGAAGCCGCCCGGAGTGGCGCGCCTTGAGCAGGTAACCACCGATGGTCGGGATGAGGCGAAACTGCTGGTTTTGGTTGTGGTTAGCACTCCATTGGTGGATCGGCGCCCCGTCGTAGATGCTCGCAGCAGCCACGTCGAGTGCCATGTCGCTGTGGCGGGCACGCAACTCATACCAATAGTCGTCGACATGCTCAAATCGCCACTGTTGCCGCGGGGAGTCATCGAGTGAGGCTTGCACGACTGGCGAGCCGGCGTTTTTTGTCAGTTGGGAAACGGCGAGCGCCTTGCCGCTGTGGGCAAACACCAGGGTGTACCAACGCTTGACCTCGGGCTCGACAACCGGTGTGAAGTGCACGCGCCGGTGCGGCTTGGTTTTGGCCCGCCCCTGCCAGACATTGGCTCCGTCTGCTGTGCTTGCATCTGCAACAGTTACGGTGTTGCCCGAGTGCCGCGACGTCAGCAGGTAGCCGCCCTCGCTGGCCGTCACACTCCATTGTTGGCTGTGGCTATCGTCGGCCTCCCACTGGTGAAGGTTGGTCTTGACCTCGGTCGACTGCCCCGCGATTCCCAGGGCCTTGCCGCTGTGCCGGGCCTGAAGCCGGTACCAGCCATCCTCGACCTCCTCAAACGACCACTGTTGACTGCGTGAGCCATCGGAGACCTGCTGACAGACGTTGGCTCCGTCAGCTGTCGAAGCACTCTCGACGGCGAGGACCATCTCGCTGTGTTCAAAGCTGAGAACGTACCAGGTGTTGGGTTCGGGCGCGAACTTGTATGTCATCATCTACCTCGCCACACATGCTACGCGCTAAAAACTGACCAATTGGACATGTCCGAGCGTGAGCGCTTCAGAAGTCGTAGTTCACGCCAGACCACAACAACAAAATCAAAATGTTAGTGTCAACGTGCCAAGGCGCCCTCGTAGTTATTCGATAGCTGTTCGTAGTTTTTCTACAGACTTGAGCCGGCCGTAGCGATCGCTTGGTCGAGTGCTTCGACAATGAGTTCATCCTCGAACGCGCAGGCCCACCCGGTCATCGCTTGGACAAACGGCAAGAGGTTCGGGTCGTCGACGCCGAGTTGCCGCAAACGCTCTGCGAGGCGTTTGAGTTTACCGTCGCGGGCCAGCGCTTGGAGGGCCAGCAGGTCGGCGAGCGAAGGGTGGGGACCACTTGGCAGTTTTGCGGTCGTGGCTTGCTCTCCCTCGGCCAGCGGCAACTCGACCTCAAACCAAAATGTGCTGCCCACACCGGGTTCGCTCGTCACGTCGAGCCGACTGCCCAAGCGCCGCACGAGGCGTTGACTGATCGCCAGCCCGAGCCCGGCACCGCGCTTTGGCTGGTCGCGGCTGCCAACCTGGACAAACGGCAAGAAAATCGCCTCGAGTTGCTCGGGAGCCACACCCACGCCGGTATCACAAACGCAAAACTGCACCCGGGTTGAGCCCTCAGCAGCCGAGTCGTGCTCCACGCGAACCTCAATGCCGCCGTGCTCAGTGTACTTAATAGCGTTGTCGACGAGGTTGAGCAGGACTTGGCGTAGTCGCTTACTGTCGACCACAACCCACTGCGGCACCTTTGGCGCAAACTCGACGCCCAGTTGCAGGCCACGGGCCTGGGCCCGCAGGCGCATGAGGGCGACAACATCGCGGACAAGTCCCCGTATGTGCACACGTTGGGGGTTGAGCTCGGCCGCCGTCGACACGTTCATGACATCGTCAATCAGCCCCCGCAGGTGTTCGCTACCCTCGCAAATCACCCGCAGTCCGTCGCGTAGCGGTGCTTCGAGGGTTGGGTTTGTCAACAATGCCCGTGCCTGGGCGATGGTCGCGTTAACTGGCGTGCGTAGCTCGTGACCAATGCTGACCAACAGAGCACTTTTTGCCTCACTGGTTTGCTCGGCCCGCTGCCGTGCCAGCTCGTGGCGAATGCTTCGCACCTCCTCTTCGTTGAGACGAACAAAGATCTGTCGCATCAACTCGCGCAGCATCACGCCGTGCTGTCCCACCATAAACCCGATACACATGATCATGATTGACCGCACAATCGCAAACTCGTAACTCGTTAGACTATCGATAATCAGTGGGTCGCCATGGAGTTTGGCGAGGCTTGTGCGGGCGAGCAAAAACAACACTAGGTTTTGTACCCCACAGTAAACCCCGAGTGCACGGGCGAGGGGACGGTCGAGCATGATGCCAGCGGTCACCACAATGATGAGCCACAGCCACACCCCCGGGCTATACAGGTAGACCGCAGGCGCCCGCGGGTCAGACAGTCCCAACAGTAGAATGTGCAGACCTGGCACCGAAGCGGCGGCAAAGCCCAAGCAAAAGCTCCACCCCCGGGTGAGTTGGTCGCGGTGAGCGAGCCACCAGCCGAAGCCAAAGATAACGGCGATCGCGGTTGGAACCGCCAGCCCCTGCCAATGGCCCGGCGAGCCGGCGAACAATCCGAGTACCACGCCTAGGCCGATGAACGCGGCGATAAAGCCAAATCCAACCCGGGCGATTTGTCCGTAGGTTGTATCGAGCGATGCTCGCAGCAGGGCGTCAATGCGCTCCTGCGCCGAACTCGATGGCGGTTGTTGGGGGTTCACGAAGTAATCCCCGCCCGGATCGCCAACTTGATGAGCTCGGACAGGCTCTGCACGCCCAACTTGTCCATCACGCGATTGCGATGGGTACTCACGGTTGTTTGCGAAAGCGATAGCTCAAAGGCGATCGCCTTGTTGGGCATGCCGGCCACCAACATGCGGGTGACTTGCAACTCCCGCGCACTCAGGCTGGCGAATACCTGTGTTTGATTGTTGTCGTTGTTGGGTGCTGCGGACTCGAGTTCGCTAATTCGCCTGGATTGGCGGGCGATCGTTTCCCGCATGTCCAAGAGTTCATGTTCGGTTGTTTCCCGATGCGCGAGCTCGTGAGCCCAGGCCTGCTCGAGTCGCTGGACCTGCGCACGCAGGGCACTGAGCTGCAAATGGGTGCGGGCCCGGGCCAAAAGTTCGCGTTCACCCACCGGCTTGCTGACAAAATCGACCGCCCCAACATCAAATCCACGCACCCGATCGTCTTCGGTTAGCAGCGCCGACATAAAGATTACCGGGACCGAGCTGGTTTGCGGATGGCTGGTTAATCTTCGGCAGACCTCGTAGCCATCGATGCCCGGCAACACAACGTCGAGGAGCACGAGGTCGGGTTGCAGTCGTTGGGCCCGCTCAACCCCACGCTCGCCGGTGCGGGCGATAGCGACTTCAAACCCATAAGCATCGAGGACATCCAACACGGCCTGGAGGTTGTTCGGATCGTCATCGATGACAAGCACCGATTGTTTGCGCTGTTCACCGCTGTTCATCGACTTCTGCCGTAACCTAGGCAGCGTGCATGGGCCCCGGGGAGCGACATCAAAGCCTACCGGGATGGCGCATCAGGGTTGTGGGCCAGTACCATCGCGATGGTACACCGCCAGCCGCAGTCGCTCCACCAAAGTCCGGTGGTGAAGTCGCGCAGGGGTTGCGCGGGGCTTCGACAACGCCCAAGCCTGTTACACTGGGTGCGTGCTCAAAGTAGGCGTTGGTCAGGCCGAGGGGTCCGACCCCGAAGCGGTGGTGAAACGGGTTGTTGATCGTTGTCTTCTACAACTCGCAGGTGCGCGCCCGAATGTGGGCATCGCCACGCTCAGTGGTGCTATCGATCCTGCGGCGGTGTTGGCTGCGCTTTGTCGGCACCTACCGGGTGTTGCATTTGTCGGTGGAACATCGGCTGGCGACCTGTCCTCGGCGTTTGGTTTTAGTGAAGACTCCCTCACTCTCACGTTGTTCGCCAGCGAGCAGTTGCGATTTGGTGTGGGCGCAGGGACGAACCTCGCACGCGCCCCCGAGCAAGCTGTCCGAATGGCAATGTCACAAGCACGTGCGCAGCTCGCCGATGACGGTGGCGGCGACCAGGAGTCGATGACGCTTGTTTGGCTCGATGGCACGTCTGGTCAAAATGCCGCGCCGGTGGATGTTCTCAACCAACTTCGGGCCCCGGGCAGTGCAATTTTTGGCGGGGTGTTGGCGTTCCCGATCGACGGGCCACGCCGGGTGCATGCGTTCGCAGGCAACCGCCTGTTGAGCGATTGTGTGGCCGTGTTGCTGGTGCGTGGCCCCATCCAATATGCGTGGCGGGTAAGCAATGCCTGGCGTCCGGTCGGCCCCCGTGAACGTGCACATACGGTCGGCAACCGGGTCGAGCAGATCGGCAGTCAATCGGCGCTCGCGTTTGTCCGTCACTACCTAGGCGAACACTTTGAGCCAAGCGGCGAGTTCCCCCTCGCAGTGTTCGATGGCAACAGCGATCGTTTTTACCTGCGCGGGCTCGCCAACGTCGAGGGCCATGCTCTCACCTACGTCGCGCCGATCCCCGATGGCGCCGAGGTTCAGCTTTGCGAGTATGCCCGGCCCGACGTACTTGCAGATACACAAAAAACCATTGAAGAGGTGGTCGAAGCCCTTGAGGTTGGGCCCGTAGGGTCGATCGTATTTTCGTGTGCGGTGCGAAAAATGATGCTCGGGACCAACATCCCCCAGGTCAGCGAACTGCTAAAAAAGCACCTCCCAGTGCCGTTTGCCGGCTTCTACGCGTTTGGCGAGATCGCCCCTCTCACGCGGGGTGGTCCGGCATTTTTCCACAACGCAACCATGATTACCGTGCTGCTTGGAGAGGCGGGGCGGGCGATAGGCGACAGCCATGTTGAGAAAGTTGTTGATACAAACGAGCTGACAGACCAGGGCAATCCGGGCGAGCTCGACAGCCTTTCCCTGCAGCGAAAACTCGCCCGCTCCGAGGTCTACCGCACGCGTCTGGAGCAGACCCGCGACCACCAAATGCGAATGATGCGGACCATCAGTGCAGAAATCGATGCTGCCCGCCAACAGATCGCGGCCAAAAATGACGAACTCCAACGCCTCAACGATGCCCTTGCACGTGAGCAGGAAAAATCCGACCAACTGTTGTGCAACATCCTGCCCCAGGATGTCGCCGAAGAACTCAAACGCACGGGTCGCGTCGAACCGGTCCACTACGACAATGTCACCGTGCTATTTACCGACTTTGTCGGGTTCACAAAAATCGCTAAGCAGATGTCGCCGGCGGACTTACTCGCCGAGCTCGACTTCTTCTTCTCGGCCTTTGATGCAATCGTCGCCCGTCGTGGCCTCGAAAAACTCAAGACAATCGGCGATGCCTATATGTGCGCTGGGGGGATTCCGATTGCCAACAACACCCATGCACTCGATGCCGTGTGGGCGGCCTGGGAAATGCAGGCATTTATTGCCAAAACCGCAGCCGCGCGGGCGCAAACCGGGCAGCAGTGTTGGGACCTGCGGGTCGGCGTGCACACGGGGCCGTTGATGGCGGGCGTGATTGGCAACAAGAAGTTTGCCTATGACATTTGGGGCGATACCGTCAATATCGCCTCGCGGCTGGAGTCGACCGGCACACCCGGAAAAATCAATGTATCGGCAACCACCTTCGCCGCCGTTAGTCAGGTGTTTACCGGTGTTTACCGGGGGCGGATCACGGCCAAAAACGCCGGCGAAATTGAGATGTATTTTATTGAGGGGCCACGAGACGCGGCCTGCTAGTAAATAAACGGGATCATACGCCGCCAGCCCGGGGGGACCTCGCCAAGTTTGTTGCGGTACCACTTGACCGTGTTGTGCGAGCGTCCCATCAGGTAACTGGCCATGAATACGGTGAGGACCGCCCCGGAGATATGGTGGAAAAATAGGGCGTAGCCAACCCAGGCAATGACCTCGGCAAAGTAGTGGGGGCAGGCGACAAAGCGAAAGAGTCCTCCCCTGGGCAGTTTGTAGCCTGTCTCACCGGGCTTTCGCAGGTTGGCGAGGAGCCGGTGGTGCCAGTAGTTGAGCAGTTGACCGACTGTCCATATCGCCAGCCCGACAACCAGCAGGTCCTCAAAGCCCTCGGCCTCGACCAGCTCGGGGGTGACATCGTGGGTGGCAACTTCGGCCAGCAGCCAGGCGAGCGTCGAGTACAGCGAGCCGACCACGAGTACCGTCCACCCGTTCATCACACCCGAGTACTTGTGGACAAAGAGCGTTTCGAGGCAGCGCTTGGCAAAGTGGGCAAGCACGAGCACCATGGCAATCGTGTGCCAAGTCGACTCAGGAGCTCCGCCGCCGTAGTACACCGCCGGGTAGATGACAATGGCGGGGAAGTAGATCAAAAACATCCCCAGTCGCGAGGGGACCGAGTAGCGCTGTTGCTGCCGCGCGAACTTTGAGTAGCCGAGGCTAAACCAGCCAGTTGCCTCTGCCGCGTAGAAGACTGGGAAGGCAAACGCGATGATGATGGTCATCCAATGCGCGAGCGAACCGTTGAACTCGGGGATGTAAAACACGGGCCGCCAGCATACAAAATCTTTCGCCGATTCAAAACACAGGGTATTTCGCTTGCGTACACAGTTTTACGGTTCGTGACGACGCTGAAAGGTGCGGCGAAACGCGGCCGGGGTGACGCCGTGGGCCTTGCGAAACTGACGAATAAAGTGGGTCGTGTCCTGCCAACCGACCTGCATGGCAATTTCGCTGATCGCCGCATCTGTATGCAGTAGCCGAGCCGCCGCCTCGGCCACCCGTGCCGAGGTTATCCAAGCCCCGACGGAGTACCCGGTCGCTTTTTTGATCGTCGCGGCCACATGGGCCGGCGAACGGCAGACGGCCGCCGCAACATCCTTGAGCGAGATAGGCGTGAGTGCCCGTCGCTGCACAAATGCCAGCGCGTCGGCGACAAATGTCGTGGCGTCGACGGGGGTCGTCGGCTCGTAACTTTGGGCCCGGAGAACTTCGGCCAACACGAGGTGCAGCATGCTGCGAAGCAGCTGTGGGGTTTCGGGGGTCGAAGTTGATTGCTCCCGCCGCAGGTCGGCCAACAGGTCGAGTAGGCGAGGTCGTCGCAGCGCTGGAATGACAACCACAGGCAGGGTACCGAGCCGGACACGGCGAAACACCTGCATCAGCGGCTGGGTCTCGTCGAGGCCAAAACACGTGGCACAAAATCGCAGGCCCCACAGGTCGAGGTTGTGGCCGCTTATCGGCTCGTGCGGGGTGCCAGCTGGGAGCACAAGCACAGCCCCCGTGCTTGCCTCGACTTCGCCACCCTGGTCGAGCCGCAGGTGCCCGGCCGCGACATAGTTGAGGGCGTGATCGGTCCGCGCGAGTGGTGGATGGTGGGGCAGCTGGGTGAGCTGGTGGTTGCAGACCTCGAGCGAACCGTGCACAGCCTATGGCATAGCCCACTTGCCGACCGATCGAAAGATCGGCCGATCGAACCCGTCTCCGCGCTCTACCGACTTTGCCGAGCGAGGAGTACACCATGGCATGACCGAGTTTTTCACCGAGGAAATGGCCGGGCGCTACGACCAAAACTTTGCCAAACTAGCGCCTTTGCGCGATGCTTTTCATCTTCTGACCCAACTGGCGTTGCAACACCTGCCCCCAAATGCCCGTATTCTTTGCGTTGGCGCAGGCACGGGGGCGGAGATTTTGTTTCTCGCCAGGGCCTTTCCTGGGTGGCATTTTACGGCGGTCGACCCCTCCGTCCCCATGCTCAACCGTTGTCGTCTCAGGTGCGAAGACGCAGGTATCGCGGCTCGCTGCCACTTTCACGAGGGTTATGTCGACAGTTTAGACGAGCGGAACTTTGATGCTGCAACTGCCATCCTCGTGTCTCAGTTTTTGCTCGACCCAGCCCAGCGAGTCGCGTTTTTCCGCGCCATCGCGCACCGACTGCAGGCCCAAGCTCCGATGCTCACGCTGGATTTGGCGATACCCACCACCTGCGAACAACCGCTGAAGAAGTTGTGGAAACGAGCCTGGTGTTTTGCCGGACACGCCCCGGAGGATGTCGAGAAAATGTTCGAGATGTTTGGCAAACACGTTGCGGTTGTCCCTCCCGAAGAACTCGCCGAGATGATTGCTAGCGCGGGGTTTGACGATCCAGTCCCCTGCTATCAAGCCCTGTTGATGCACGGTTTTGTGGCGCACGTGGGTGAAACTGCCGGCCAGTGATATCGCAGGCCCCCGCGAACGTGGGCTGCGACATGTCCTGTTCGACATGTTTTTCAGGTTGGCTTATAACTGTGGCTATGGACATTTGTGCTGGTAGGGAACACAGAGCTGCACTCGTGTTGTTGGTTGCGACGGCGGTGAGTTGCGGCGACCCGGGGACAGACGGGACCGAGACGTCTCCGTCGGGCACGATTTCACCGACAACGACCTCGCCGTCGACGGACGCCGGCAGCAGTGATTCGAACGCGACGGCACAAACGGAGACGGACTCCGGTAGCGGCGATTCGCAAACAAGTGGCGATACGAGCGGCACACAGACCGATGCGACAACCGAGGAGCCGACAACGGACGGCCCGACAACGGACGGCCTGACAACCGACGACCCAACCACATCGACCACCGATCCGACCGATAGCACCGATTCGTCCTCAGACTCCGGTACCGAAACTGGGGGTGATTGCTTTGATGAGTTGCCCGTTCCGGCAGGGCCCGAGGCAGTGCTGGCACCTGAGTATGTCGGAACCTACGTCCCATATGACTTAGGACCTGTGCCGGCACCCGGAGACACCGTACTACCACGGCTTGGAGGCCTGGTGGTTGACCCCTTAGACCCCAACACAATGTATGTCGTTGGTCCGTCTGAGGTGCCCAATGCCCAACTGCACAGGATCGGACTCGAGCGCGGAGAGTGTGGGCATATCGTCGGCTTTGTGGGGGAGGCTGAGTTGGTGCTAGAGGCCCCATACCTCGACCTCATGGCCAATGGCCCGATGGACACTGTGTTTATCTCGCACTACCCAACCCGCGACCTTTCGCAGTATCTCACCGGCGCCAACATGTTGGCCAACACCATCAACACCAACATCGACCCCAATCAAAGCGCTGGGGGGATTAACTTTGTGCCACCCGGATACCCCGACGAGGGCATGCTGCGGGTGATGAGCTTCCCGATCAACCATATGGCACCGGGGGAGTGGCACCACGCCGACATCACCCACAACGGGGACTACTACGATATCAGCCCGTTGACGAAGGTTGTTGAGATTCCCTACGGGCCCGGGGGTTTTGCCTACATTCCCGAGGGCTCCCCGTTGTTCCCCGAGCAGCGGATCATGGTCACGGAGTGGCTTTCCGATCCGCGCGGTGTTTCGACCTACGCCGTCGATGACGAGGGCGACCCGATTCCCGACACGCGCAAGCCGTTTTTCGAGAGTTTTGTGCGCCCGTGGGGGTCGTATTTTGAGCCCGAGACCGGCGATTATATGTTCTTGCAGTGGGAAAACAATCCGGACCATATTTACATCGTGCAGGGCTTTGTCCCGCCGCCACCGATTGTTGAGTGAGCGCGTGGGGTCTACTTTGCGTGGACCCAAGCGCCGATAAAGTCGCTGTTGGGCACCCCGCACTGGGTCCCTTCATAGTCGGGCCCGAGCGTACCGCCCACGCGGAAGTTGAGCACCGCGTTGGCATCGAGTCGCAGGCGATAGGAACGACCGGCGATATAGGTTTTTTCCTTTTCAAACGCCACCGTGATGACGAACCGTCGCGTCCCTCCGTTTTTTGCAACCCGGGCAAACGAGCTGCCGCCGCAGGGCCCGAGCACCCCATTGGCGGGGAACTGAAACGGGTCGCCGGTGATGCAGAAAAAGAAGTCTCCCGGGGTTTCAAAGTCGCTGCCGCCAAAATCCTGGTAGAGCTTGAGGCCATCGACATCGAACTTTGAACCACCGCCTGCGAGGTCGAGTTGCAGCGGGATTTTGTCGAGGTAGAGGTCGTCGGATGTATTGTTTTGGACCGTGATAGTGAGCGAGCCGACCTCGCGAAAATCGACCCCATCCGGCGCGAGAAAGTCCTTGTCAACGGGTGGGTTGACATGCTGGGTCAACACCACGCCGGCCACACAATTTCCACCCACCGTGTCCCAGCAGTTGCTGAGCGTGTTGAGGGCACACTCACCACTATCGCAGTACCACTGTTGGCAATCTTTAAACTCACCACAATCGCTAAACTCGCTACACTCGGAGAACAGTGGGCACCCTTGACCGGTTTGCGGATCGGGCGGTTCGTTGAGACACATAAGCCCCTCGGGCCCACAGATGTTGTCCTGGCACGAGTTTGACTGACAGTCGGCGTTGTCGTTGCAGCCCTCGCCGTCGGAGCATTTTTGCGGGCAGTCCCCCCCGCAATCGACATCGGTCTCATTGCCGTTTTGGATCCCATCCTCGCAACTGGCATCGACACACAGGCCATCTTCGCACATACCATCGGGGCAATCTTCGCCGGAGAGGCATTCGACACACTCACCATTGCCGTCACACAGGCCATTTCCATCGCACGGGGTGCCTGCCTGGCTCCACAGCGTGCCACAGGTGCCACCGAGGCAAACGGCATCGACACAGGTTGGGGGAAGGGGGCAGTCCCCAGGATCCTCGCACACCACCCCCTCGGTGTCACTGCTATCGCTGTCACTCGAGTCGCCAGTTGTCGGGTCTGTCGAGTCTGTCGAGTCTGTCGAGTCGGTCGAGTCTGTCGAGTCTGTCGAGTCTGTCGAGTCGGTCGCGTCTGTTGAGTCGGTCGAGTCTGTTGAGTCTGTTGAGTCGGTCGAGTCTGTTGAGTCTGTCGAGTCGGTCGAGTCGGTCGAGTCTGTCGAGTCGGTCGAGTCTGTCGAGTCGGTCGGGTCGGTCGAGTCGGTCCCTGCCGTTGCATCTGTCGTTGACGGGTCCGTGGTCGGCCCGGCCGTTGTTTGCCCGCCGGACCCAGACTCGGACTCGGTCGCCGACATCGCCGCCGTCGACCCACTCGCTTGCCCGCTACTTTCGCTCTCTGTCGCGGTTGTGCCTGAGCTCGCATCTGAGCCGCTGTCCGAAGCTGTCGAGACCGAGCCATCACCACAGGCTGGGCTCAGGCTCAGGCACATGAACAAGGTTGAAGCTGTCGACAGGCGCATGGTGGTCGATGGATAGCAGGATTCAGTGTTTATTTGAACATGTTTATTCGGACATGTTTGAGGCGAAATTTGCTCGAACGTTCACGGGCGATGGCTCGCTTGCAACCTCCGCGAGATCTCACGGGTTGGCTCCCACAGCTGGGGTGAGATCACGGAGATATCTTAAATATTGTATTTGCATCTACTCCGCGCACAGTCTTTAATGCAGGGTTGGCCACGGCGGCGTCGGCTCGTGTGGTCGGGATTTGCTCACCCGCGCAGCCGGCTAGCAGGCCGATGTTGTTGTTGCCTCGTAACACCGTGAGTGTTACGAACGTACCAGGTCGTAACACCCGGGAAGTCACCATGTCTGAAGTTGTGCGCGCGAGTTTGTCCATCGATAGCGACCTGATGTCGCGATTTGATCAACTAATCGAGCGCAGCGGGCTCGGCAACCGGTCTGAGGTCATGCGCGACCTGATCCGTGGGCGCTTGATGGACGAGGCGTGGGATTCCGGTGAGGACGGTGCGGTGGCGACCGTCACTCTCATCTACGACCACGAGCGCCGCCGGTTGACCCGACAGATGGAGGACATTGGCCACGCCCATCACAGCGAAGTCATGTCTTCTCTGCACATTCACCTCGATCACCACTCTTGTCTCGAAGTGATTGTCCTGCGCGGGGAGCCCAAAAACCTGCGTCAGATCGCCAACCATCTCATGGGCCTCAAAGGGGTGTTGCACGGTCAGGCGGTGTTTTGCCGGGTGCCTACCAACGAGGATCGCCGATGATGTCGCGCATTGCACTCGCGGGTGCCTCACTTTTTTGGCTCGGTTGTGGCGTCGCAAGCGAGGCGCCCAAGGTCGACCTCGAAGTAGTTGTCGACGACGTCGGTGTTGCTGCATTTGAGACAAATTTGGGCTATCGCGTCGAGCTATCGGGAGCACGTGTGGCGGTCGCTGACCTGGTGTTCACGGTTGCCGGCGAAGTGCATACGATCGCCCTGTGGCAACGCGCTTCAGACATACTCGTACCGACAGCCCATGCCCACCCGGGGCATTCGCAGGGTGGTGAAGTCACCGGCGAGTTGCCTGGCGGGTTTGTGATCGACTGGGCGAATGAAGGCGATCGGTCTTTGGGGACAGGTACTCTGATCGCTGGCAGCTACACGGCCGCCAACTTTGTCCTGAGTTCGGGGACGGAGGAACTCGGGGTCATGCCGCAAGACCCGTTATACGGGCATACTGCCCTGATTGAAGGCACCGCTATAAAGGGGCAAGACACGGTCAATTTTACCGTTGTCATCGACTCGCCCGAGGGGCGCGAGCTTATCGGGGTGCCGTTTGAAGCTGAGATAACCGCCAGCTCAACGGGAACCATCGGGTTTCGCTTGGAGGCACTCGACCCCATCGAACTCGACTCACTTTTTGCCGACATCGATTTTGTGGCGCTCGACGACGACCTCGACGGTAACGTTGTGATCGAAACCGACGTTGCCGCGGTTGAGGATGCCTACAACGAGATTCGGCGAAAATTGCAAACCCACGACCACTTTCGTTTTGTCTACACAGAATAGGTCACTATGACCAAATCAAGCTTACTTCTCATGTCTTCCTTGTGTGTTCTCCCGGCTGCCTGTGGTGGCGACGACGGGACACTTGTTGTCACGATCTACGGCGAAGAGTTCGTTGAAGAGGGAATTTCGGCCGACGAAATGGACGATGGTTGGGCGGTCTCGTTTGACAGCTTTGTCGTCACGGTCGATCGGGTTGAAATTGCCGGCATGACCATCTCCGGTGTCGATCCTGTCGATATTTCGACACCGACAAACGGCAGTGGTCAACAGCTCTCCCAACAGGATGTCGCAGCCGGTGAGTATACAGATACTTCGTACACAATCTCGCGTGTTGAGGTTGCCGGCAAAGCTACCAAAGACGGTGTCGAAAAGACGTTTGCCTGGGACCTGGCTGCACCAACCCGCTATCTCAATTGCGAAACCACAACCGTGGTCGAAGCCAGTGCGCCGGGAACATTTCAGATCACCGTCCACGCCGACCACCTGTTTTACGACAGTATTGTGGCCGAAGAACCTCAGCTGTTTTTCCAGGCCTTCGCCGATGCCGATAGCGACGCTGATGGGTCGATTACGTGGGAGGAGCTGTCCGCCCAGGGCATTGGCGCCTACGACCCGGGTAATGCCGATATCGACAACCTCGCCGACTGGGTGATCGCGCTCTCTCAAACACTCGGTCACGTCGACGGAGAAGGTCACTGCGATGTCGAGGGACAGGTGTAGCGCCACGCGCTACAGCTCCCGTGCAGCGGTGGTTGCTCTGCACATGCTTGCATGTGCAGTTACCTTGATGTTCCCGGCCGAGAGCTATGCGTTTCACCCTGAAGCTGCTCCACCGGTGGTTGGGCAGGTTGTCGATACTTCGGGTGCAGGCGTTGCCGGTGTCGCGGTCTCGGTTGAGGGGAGCAAGCGCCACACGCATACCGATAGCACGGGCTCTTTTGTGCTCACGGGTGTTGCTCGCGGGCCGCTCACCTTGAGTATTAGCGACCCGGCATTTGAGCCCGTTCGGCGCCGAGTTACCCGCGAGCAGCGTCGCGTGCCCGTGTCCATTCAGGTCACGCGGGTCGAGCAAAACCCGTACTCTGTAACTGTTGTATCGTCACGAGATAGTCCGCAAACGGCCTCGTCTAAGCGTATTTCTGCACGGGAAATGACAGCTGCACCGCGGCGCAACGCCGAGGACATTCTCCGCCAAGTCCCCGGCATGACCCTGGTGCAGCACGGTAGCGAGGGTAAGGGCCACCAGTTTTTACTGCGCGGGTTTGATGCCATCCACGGGTCAGACTTTGAGGTCACACTCGACGGCTTGCCGATCAACGAGTGGTCGAATGTCCATGCCCAAGGCTACCTCGATTTGGGACTGATTATCCCCGAGGCGGTTTCGAGTGTGGAGGTGCAAAAAGGGCCGTTCACGCTCACGCAGGGGGCTTTTGCCATGGCCGGCTCGGCAGACTATCGGCTTGGCATTGTGCAGAGCGAACGCGGGTGGCGGGCGGCCTACACGGCCGGGACAACCAACCGTCACCGGGTGTTTGCTGGGTTCTCGCGCAAGGCCGCCGAGGACCGTGACTTCCTTGCGTTTGAGGCCACCCACGACGATGGCTTTGGGCAAAATCGCGGGATCGACCGCATGACATTTAACGGCCGCCTCACCCTCGCCAAAGCCCCGCGGTTTGGCGAGCTTTCGCTGCTGGCAGCGGGGAGCTACGCAGCCTTTGAGCTGCCGGGCACCCTGCGAAACGACGACGTCGAGCAGGGGGTTGTCGGGTTTTACGACACCTACGACGAGACCCAACAGGGGCAGTCGGGTCGGGCGTTGCTGGCCCTGTTTCACCGGCTCGATCGCGGTCGCCACAACCTGTCATTACATGCCTATGCAAGTTATCGCGACCTGCGCCTGCGTGAGAACTTCACCGGATTTGTGATCGACCCCGAAAATGGAGATCGCCGGGCGCAGCTCCAGCGAACCTGGCCATTTGGCCTGTCGGCGACCTACATGTTGCAGCTCGTCAAAACCCTGTCGCTGCACACTGGGCTCGGGCTGCGAGTTGACCAGTTTGGCCAAACCGAACACAACGTAGGTCGGGATTTGCAGGTCACCGGCGAGCGCCGGCGGCTCGTTGGCCACCAGCTGATTGCCCATACAAAGGCGGGCTTGCAGTGGCAACCTGCCCGGCAGATTCGCGTGGATGTGGGTGCGCGGGCCGATGTGATTCACGTGGGGGTCACCGACAAACTCGCGCGGGGCAGTCGCGGATCTGGGGCCAGCGTTGCCGTTTCACCGCGGGCAACGGTGCAGCTACAAGTTGTCAAGAGCCTCGGGATTTTTGCCGCCTACGGCCGTGGGTTTCGCCCGCCCGAGGCTCGTGCATACTCAACCTTCGACCCGGGGCAGGCCGGGCTCTCCGAAGATGTCTACGACGGTGGAGAGCCTGCGGTTACGGTATCGGATGCCCTCGAAGTCGGGACCCGCTGGCGACCGGTCCGGTGGTTCGATGCCCGACTCGCCAGCTTTGCCACCCTGATCGCCCGGGAGTCTGTGTATGACCATGTTTCTGGGGTCAGCCTCGAACTCAACGGCTCGCGCAGGCTCGGCGGAGAGGTGATTATTTCCGTGCGCCCGCTTTCGTGGTTGCAGTTGAGTACGGATTTCACCCTGGTCGATGCCAGGTTTACACAGTCGGGAAATCGCGTGCCATTTGCCCCGTGGCTGACCGGGGGAGGGCGGGTTACGATTACCCATCGCAGTGGTTTTCGCAGCGGGTTGCGGGCCATCGGGTTTGCTCCGCGGCCGCTGCCCCACGGGGCAACTGGGGCCACCCAGCTACGTGTCGATGCCACGCTTGGCTATTACTATCGCTGGCTGCGGATCAACCTCGAGGTCGAAAATGTCATCAATCGGAAGCTGCGCGACGGCGAGTATCACTACGCGAGCAACTTCGTCCCGGGGCAGGCCGCCAGTGAGCTCCCTGTGCTTCACACCGTCGCGGGACCGCCCGTGAATGCGCGCCTCACCGTCGGTGTTGTGTTTTAGCGTGGTCGCGAGCTGAGAGTTCGCCGGCGCTAGGGGGTTGATTTTGCGCCCTCCATCACCGAGTCTCTGCGTAGTTGGAGCAAATCAGCTCGGCGCGCAGAAATGAACGATTTTTTTTATGTGACGTACTCGCTGCGGCTCGTGTCTGGGGGACAGAGCCATGCGTAACTACATCACTGAGTTCATCGGTACGTTCCTATTCATCTTTAGTATCGCCCTGTCGGTCGCCCACGCCGGAGCACTTGCCCCGCTGGCGATAGGCGCAGCGCTGATGTGTGTCGTCTATATGGGCGGGCACATCTCGGGCGGCCACTACAACCCCGCGGTCACGCTCGCGGTCTATCTGCGCGGGCGGATAAATGGTCAAGACGGGATCATCTATGTCGTCTGCCAACTCCTTGGGGCCATGCTCGCCTCCTTGGTGGCAGCTGTGGTCACCGAACGCTTCTTCGTCGTTGCGCCATCGACAAGTGTGCCGGTGACATCAGCCCTGCTGGTCGAGATGGTGTTCACATTTGCCCTGTGCTTGGTCGTGCTCAATGTCGCGACAGACGACGAGGTCCGCGGTAACTCGCACTATGGGTTGGCGATCGGATTTACCGTTGCCGTTGCAGCTTTCGCCGGCGGATCCGTGAGTGGGGGAGCGTTTAATCCCGCCGTCGGGATTGGGCCGGCCCTGGTTGCGATTGGCCAGGTCCCAAGTGAGCATATTTGGATCTACGCACTCGGGCCGGTTGTCGGGGCTGTGTTGGCAGCTGCGGCCTACCGCCTACAACACCCGCGGACATCAGCAGTCGCCTTTCGCTAGGACGGTATGAAGGTTTTCTCGACACGGGCGAGCCCTCCTTCGCAGGAGGTACACAGGTGACTGGAGCGAGCGTCGAAGTTGTCGACGACGCCGGCCTTGTGCGGCTCGCTGCGGGTCGAGGCATCCCCGGCCAACTTGCGTTTGAGCAGTTGGTCGACCGGCATCAACAGTGGTTGGTGCGCCTGTTGCTGCACTTACTCGGCAACCAAAGCGATGCCGAGGATGTCGGGCAAGAGGTGTTTATCCGGGCCTTTTTGGCGATCGAAAACTGCCGCGACGGCAACCGTTTTCGCGGCTGGTTGCGGGTCATTGCCCGGCGCCTGGCGTTCAACCACCGGCGCGACGCAAAGACCCGCTCGCAATACGAGGAGCGCAGCGGGTTGCTAGCGAACAAGAGTGTTGCGCCGGCATCCGGTCAGGTCGAAGGCCGCGACCTACTCAAACACACGCTCGGGGAACTCAGTTACCCGTACCGGGAGATCATGGTGCTCCGATTTGTCGAGGAGCTACCTCTAAAAGAAATCGCTGCCGTGCTCGAGGTCGGCGAATCGGCTGCCAAGATGCGGCTGTCGCGGGCACGGGCCGAGTTTCAACGGGTTTTTGCGAAGAAAGGGGGGACACGTGGAGACTCGTGACAAATTAGAGTCGGACTGGATCCACTCGGTCTTTGAGGTACTTCGCGAAGAAGTTGTCTCGATCGCGGCAGACTTTGGCGACCGCGTCAAAGGTGAAATCGACCAGGTTGCGGCGAGCCAGGGGATTCGCCCGCCATCGGCCGCTGCCCTCCTCGCGGCAGTTGCAGTCGAATCGGGAAAAATCGCCACAGATCTGGTACGCGGGACTTCCCCCAAGGACGACGAACAAGCCAGCAAACCCAACGCGGGCAAACCTGAAGTTGAGACGAAACAAGCTCACAGCGCACCCAAACAATCGCGCGAGGATTAGGACAACCAATGCTCGAGACAATTCGCCAAGAACTCATTCGTATTTGGCCAACTGCCGCCCTGTTTTTCGCCGTGCTGATCGGCGGATTGATCGTCTCGGCGATCGCCCGTCGTGTGGTGCGTTGGGCGATCGAAAAAAGCGGGCTCGATGCCCTTGCCGAGCGGGTAGGGGCTGCGCGACTGCTGTACGCGATCGGCGTGAGCAAGGGCGTCAGCCATCTGGTCGGCACAATCGTTTGGGTCGCTGGCCTGTTGATCACAGCTGCCGCGGCCGGTGATATTCTTGGGCTCAATGCCATCTCTGAGGGGTCGGCGGCGATTATTGGGTTTTTGCCGCGGATCGTCGCAGGTGGCCTGGTGTTGCTCGGTGGTGCCGGTTTGGCTGGGCTTGTGCGCCGGGTTGCCGTGGGGTTTGCCCGGCGGCGCAACGATGTCGAGCACCCTGAGCTACTCGGCAACCTCGCGTACTACTGCATTATGACCCTCGCGGCAGTTGTCGCGGCCGACCAGGCTGGGATTGAGACCGCGCTGATTGAGACGTTGCTGGTCACGTTCGCGGCGATTACAGGTGCGGCGATTGCGTTTGCATTTGCGCTCGGGAGCCGGCACTCGTTTCACAACCTCGTGGCTGGGCACTTTTTGCGTCGGCTTGCCCGTCCAGGCGACCGGGTGCAGATCGGCGGGGTCGAAGGCACGGTGATTCGCTACTTCGGCGTCAGCGTGATTTTGAAGACAGCTACGGGCGAGGTCGCGGTCCCGTGCAAGCGACTGCTCGACGAAAATGTTGCGCTCTCACGCCTCGGTGCCAAGGCCCAAGCAAAGTTCCAGGCTGAGGGGGGCGACCCGAGCGAGATCGAGTAGGTCGACGTTCGAAATCGCCTGTTGCGAAGCACATGAAATTTAATTTCGCAAAAGGTGTGACCTTGTCGGTTTGGCCCGTGTGATGGGAGTAGCTGGCCGCCTGTGCCGGTGAAAGGAAACTGAATTATGTACATCCGCAGGACCACCGTAAAACGTTGCAATCGCTCCTATCTCTCGATCGCCCACAACGTCTGGCACAGCAAGGGCCGCGGCTGTGGCGAGAGCCGAACTATCGTGTTCGCCAACCTAGGCGCCGAGATGCATCTCGACACCGAGTTTGCCCGCGAAGTTGTCAACGCCCTCGAACGTTGCGTCGCACTTCAAATCAGGCGGGGAGCAAACGCGAGCGAGTTAACCCGGAAGGTCGCGGCTCAAGTACGGGTGATTGAGCCGTTTTTGCGAGTACTGGTCAGCCGCCGTTCAGGTCTCACAGATTGCTTTCCCAAGGGGCAGGGCCGGGACAGGATGCTCGAAGGGTTGCTTCGTAGCAAACTCGATGATCCCGAAAACTGTGAAGACTCGCTCGCGGGCATTTTGTCGACACTACACCGAGTTATCCACCAGGAGCGTGCGTTCTTATTGCGCCAAACGCCCGCTGCCGTGGAGTATGGACAGGCCTACTAGCGGCGAGTTGCCAGGATTATGCGGTGGGCACGGATGGCCCGCCGTGCCAGTCCCGATGCAACACAGCAGGCCCGCGGACACCGGCCTCGCGCATGGCCCGAAGGACACGGAGGTTGACGTCGGTTTGAAACGTCTTCTCGTATTGGGTGTCGAGCACGTAGGCCCTACAGGTGAATTTGATGGCGGCATAGCTGCTTTCCAACACCTGGTTGACGGCGATCGTCACGGGCTTGCCGAGGTACACATAGCGCGAGGTCAGGGCCGCCTCTTTGATGATTTGCGAGGCTTTGTCGACATCCTGGTCGACCCCAATAAAAAACGTCATCGCCACCTGCATATCGAGGGCGCCGTAATTACCATTTGAGGTAATGTCGCTAATAAACTTGTTGTTGGGAATCGTCACCGTGTTGTCGTCGAGTGTCTGCATACGGACAGAGCGCAGACCAATCGCCGTGATGTCCCCATATTCGCCACCAAAGCTGACGCGGTCTCCCACCTGAAACGGGCGGTCGATCATAATCATGATACCGGCGATAAATGAGGCCACCACATCTTTGACGGCAAACCCAACCGAGACGGCTGCGGTGCCGCCAATCAGCGCCAGGACCTTGTCGTCGATGCGAAAGCTCAAAAAGATGACGGCGAGGCCGGTACCGACGTAAATCGAGAACTGGACGAAGGTCGCGGTCTTGGCGAGTAGCAGCCGATAGTTGGTAAACTGCTCACTGAGGCTGCGAACAAATCCGTGCATCAGGTGGAGTGCGAGCCATGCTCCGGCGATGACAAACACCGAGGTGACCACGCCAGACCAGCGGATGAGGTTGGCGAACTGATCGATAGCCTCGCCACTGACCTCGGGCTCAGCGAGTGCCAACTGTGGCCAATAAAGGGCGAGCGCAAGGGCGCACAAAGGTGCCCACCGGCGTGCGGTTGCAAAACGCTGCGATGTCATGCGGGCCTCCGAATCACGAGATGACGGCGCCACAACACGCGGGTCACCGCCCGATACCAGTCGCGGGTGAGATACAAGCGGTCGTTGCGAACTTCCGTAAGGCCCCGCGCCGCGATAAACCGCAGGCTGTCGTCGATCTCGGCCGCCGGTAATTGTGTAGCTGCAACAATATCCGAGCGCACGGCACCGTCGAGTTGAACCAGGGCCCGGAGCGTGAAATAGACCGAGGGGGGCAGGGTGTCGAGCGCCGTAAACCGGGGAGGGTGAAACAAGCGCACGACCACCCGCGAGGAACTGTCGGAAAACAGCGAACGCTGCCACCAATGCAAGGCCATCGCCGGGTTGCCATCGACGTAGTCCCACAAAATCCGGTAGTAGCCCTGTTCGCGGCGCTCGTGCTCGGTGAGGTTGTCGTCGTCGGTGGCCTGGCGAGGGACCTCTAGGCCATCGAACATTGGGGTCAACCCGGCGGCTTTGGAGCGCAGCTGGAGCAGAAGACCTATCTGCTCTTCGTTCCACCGCGGAAGCTCAACCACGTTATCGAACACAGCGCCCTCGGCCCGGGCACGCAGGACAAACTGCCAGGTCGGATCGCCGAGCACCAGCACCCAACTGGTGCCCGTCGGCGATTTGCGCGAGAACTCGAGCAGGCGATCGAGCTGCAAAAGCCCGCCGATTTGCGGACGCACAAGATGGTGGGCGTCGTCGACGACGATCAGGCGATACTTCTCGAGGGCAGCCTGAATCGCGGCAGCGTTGGGCTCGTTTTCAGTGAGGCCCAACTTGTCAGCAAATCGCTCGAGTAGGGCGTCGAACCCAGAGTACGGGCACTGCACGACAAGCGAATTAGGTGTCTTTTGAGACAGAATGCCGACCACCATCGACTTGCCTGCCCCGGCCTCGCCAACCACCGCGCTGATCGTCACCCGGTCGTCAAAAAGTTGTGCCTGCAAGTCGGCCAGGGCCTGCTCACAGGGCCCCTCAACCAGGGCCTGGGGCGGGCTTTGGTGAAACGGGTCGAGCCGGGCCAAGGCCTCGGCTGGGATGCCAGTAAGCGGACTCTCGTCGCGGTTTGCCTGTTTGGCGACTTCACGGCGTACGAGGTAAGCCAACACCCGGCGGGTGATCTCAAACCGCGATGCACGACGCACGAGCAGGCGTTTGGCACCGCTGATAAACAGGTACACCCCACCCACACCCGCGGCTAAAAACCCGCGTAGTCCGCTATCTGTCCGCAAAACCCAGCGGACGATCTCCGAGTCGTGGCCCGCTTCCGTCAGGCGTTTACGGATCTCAGGTCGCCACCACGTTGTCAGTAGTAGGGCGATTGGGATGGCCAATATCCAACAGGTTGAAACCATCCAGGCGAAGATCGTGCCGCGCCCGACCGTGGTTGCCGTGACCGACAAAAACAGGCCAACAGCGGTTGCACACAACCCGACCAGGCGCAGCGAGTTGAGCCGCAACTCCGCGGTCGGATCGCCGCGTCGGCGGTAGCGAGATTCGGAGGCCATGGCGTGGAGGAGGCGGATGACCGCGATGCCGCCCAAAATCCATACGGCGATCTGCCACAGCATGTCGACCCCGGGAATTTGTGCGCGGTGGCCAAGTACTTGTAGCAGCAAATATGCCAGGGCCATCCACTCGAGCGACTTGCGAACATAGGGGGCGTAGCGAAACGCCGGGCCAAACACACGTTTGCTCAGGCTCGTGGGTGGGGCCTTGGACCAGTTTGCCAGGCTCTCGAAGAATTTGGGTGCACGCCGGCGCCAGGCGATAAACACAACCAGTGCAACCAGCAGGGTGAACGCCCCCTTGGCCACGGCAATCGGGTAGCCGAGCACTTCGGTCCCGATGTTTTTGGCCCTGCGGGGCAGGGCTTGCATCCAATAGCGAAGGTCGAGTTGGAGGTGGGTAAGCTCGCGACGGGCCTCCTCGCGACCACTGCGACTAAAGCCATTGAGTGCCTCGCGCTGGGTTGCTGGCGCCAGCTTGAGCATGGTTTGCCGAACCTCGTTGATCGCGGCGAGGTCGGCCTGACGCTCACGCAGATGTTCCCAACGCTCCGCTCGTTCACGTTCGCGGACAGCCTTGGCACGCCGCGATAGTTCAGCGCGCAGCGGGGCGATGCGTTCGTCCTCGAGTACAATCGGATCGATTTGGGCGAGTTCTCCCGCGATGTCTGGGAGCTCAGATGTCGCCTGTTCAGCGGCTGCGAGGTCGTCGGCAAATCCCGAACATGTCTGTTTGTACAGGTCACGGGCGCGTGTGAGCAGGGCTCCAGCGGCGGGTGTCGGGTCGCCGTCGAGTGGCGACATCGTTGCGATTTTTTCGCCTGCGGCCGTGAGCGCGGTGACAGCTTCACGCGCAGATGCCCACTGCTTGCGGGTGCGCTCGAGGGATGCTTCGGCTTGGCTGACACTGGCCTGCAGCCCCAGCAACGTGGCTCGCGCTTCTTCGATGCGACGCAACTCATCGGTATTCGCAGCCGCGGCCGCCCGCAGTGCTTGTTCGCGGGCTTCGGCTGCTTCGTCGGCACTGCGCTCTGGGTCCTCGCTGTTGACTCCGGCGAGGGCCTCGTCGGTTGGCGTGCCACGGTGACGTGCATGCAACTGCCGCTTGGCCTCGGGGTACAGGCCTGCGTAGTGGTACCGCAAAAATGCCAGGGCCTGGCGCACGGCTGCCAGCTCCTGGACCAACGGCCGGCCGGGGACCGGGCGATAGGCCAACGCCATCTCGAGTGTCAGGTCGCCGAGCCCAACAGGTGTGGTCGCGTCGATGTGCAAATCGGCAGTGATGTCGACGTCGGTGGGCAACGTCCCCGAAAGAAAGTTGCGCAGTTTCTCGAACTTCGCCTGGGTCGTGAGCAGCCGAGCTCGCAGCGAGGCGAGGTCTTGGGGTTGATAGCCAGCAGCGAGCCGGGCCTCGTTGTGGGTGCGGACAAGTGCCTCGCGACGGCCAACGTCGAGGGCTTGTAATGCCTGCCAGGCCGCCGAAAAACGTACCTGCGCCGGGCTCAGTGCGGTGGCGTCATCGGTCCCGGTGTGGCCCACCGCCTCCAACCATGCACGGGCATAGGGGGCATTGAGGTCGAGCTCTAGCAGGGCCCGGGCATCGACTTCGAGGCCGAGCCGGTTGGCTACAAGCGCCTCGATGGCAGCTGCCCGCTCGAGCAGGGCGGCGCTCACCGGGTCGGTTCTTACGGGCGGGGCAACTTCGTCCGCACTCGCGGCCGACCCCTCAAGCTGCTCCGGTGCTGGCGGTGTGTCTGCACCCGGTTGCGGCGAATCTGTATCCCCGGTGTCGGCAGCTGAGTCGGTTTCGCCGTCGATCGTAGGCGCTACATCAGCGCCCGTTGTGGCATCGGTTTCGGCATCGGTCGTGACCTCGCTCGAGGTATCGCTCTTCGCCTCGCCCTCGTCGGTTTCACCTGGGGCCGCCGCGGCATCGACTGAAGCCGCTGCGAACGACACGAAGGTCCACGTAGCAAACGCGGCCAACACCTGGCGCGAGCGGGAGTGTGAGGACTTCGCCAACAGCTTCGTATTGTCGTTGATATTCGCGGCGATGGGAAGACCGTAGGCGGCCTACGGACACGCCAATTTTGCACAGTGAGAGCGTTTTGACTAGGCCATGGGCGGCTGCGTGGCGTGGACGCTCCTGAATTTATTTGATGTTACAAACACCCACAAAGACCACAGGCCCGTACCGAGTTACGGTGCGTAGCCGTTGCTCCAGACTATTTGAGGCTCGCCATTCGTTGCCAAAGCGCGTGTGCTTGAGCGCTCGCCCGGGTTCGGATCGCTTCGAGTGAGACCGGAAGTTCGTAGTTTGAAACCACATGCCGGCCATGGACAAACACGTGGCGTACGCCTTTGTGGTCGACAACTCGCAGGTCGGCAAGGGTTGGCCGATCGACGGTGGGAAGCCCCACTCGCGCGCCAAAAATTTCCTGGGCAAGCATGGGGGCAGCCTCGATCCGCGCCTCGACAGCGGACATGGGCTCACCGTATTTTTTTGCCTGTACACGTAAAAAATCGGCTTCTTCGCCCATATTAGCCGGATAGCCGTCGGTGCCCAGGGCAACGCGTTGACTGTGCGCGAGGGCCTGCGGGTAGCCGACTTCATTGCCGTGATTGGAACGGGGGTTTTGCACAATCCAACACCCGGCTTCGTCGACATTGCGGACCTGCTGTGGGCCCAAAAACAAACCGTGGGCAACGATCGAGCCGGGCGGCAGGGCCTTGTGTTGTACGAGGCGCTCGAGCGGTCCCGGGTAGCCGCGGGCCTGGGCATCGCGGACATCGGCCCCGTCCTCGGCCACATGTACATGCATGATTTTTTGGGTTTCAGCACATAGCTCCGCGGCCAAGTCGAGGGTTGTGTCGGAGACGGTAAACGAGGCATGGAGCCCAACTGCTGCCCGCACCAGCTCGGATTCGCCGTGGTCGATAAACCGCCGGCACTCGGCGAGACCTGCACGCGCTTCGTCGAGCCCCCCGTTGCGCTCGGTGGCGCCGTAACACAGGCAGGCACGCATGCCGTACTCGTGGCAAACTTCGGCCAGGACATCGAGCGAACCGGCAATAAACGCCGGCGATTCGTGGTGGTCAATCAGCGTTGTGGTGCCGTGGAGCAGGGCCTGGGCGATGTACAGCTGGGCCGAGGCCCTCAGTGCATCCTCGTTGAGCGCCCGGTCAAGTCGCCACCACACACGCTCGAGAATCTGCACGAAGTTTGTCGGCGGGGGCTGTGGCGCAGGCATGCCGAGCGGGGCGAGACCGCTGTAGATATGTGTGTGTGCATTGATCTTGCCGCTTAGAATCGCGGCGTCGCGACAGTCGATCGCGGTCGCCCCAGCTGGCGGACGTTGCGAATCTGTAAGGAGGCGGGCCCTCGGCCCCTCAACGACAACCCGAGTGCCGTGTTTGTCTGGGCCGAGCACAAAACTCTGGGTATTGCTTTGCACAGTCACATGCAGCTCCCGTTCATGAGGTAGACATTAGCGCCAGGTCGAGCGGTCGCCCTTGTGGCGAATCTTGCCCACGCTCAGCGCCCGGCCTGCGGGGCTATCTTTCATTGGCAGGACAAACCGATGCTCACCGTCGAAGTCAAACAGGGCCCCAGCAACCGCACCCGCGGTCGGGACCAGCCCGATCTCACCCACTCCTTTGGCGCCAAACGGCCCCTCGGGCTCGGGTTCTTCGACCAAAATAACCTCGACCTTGGGCATGTCACGCGCACGCAAAACCCCAATTTCCCGCAGGCGAAAGGCAACGGGCATGCCGTTTTCGCAGGGCAGGTCTTCGCTGAGTGCAAACCCGAGACCCATGTGGACCGAGCCTTCGAGCTGGCCCTCGCACAGGGCCGGATTGATCGCGCGGCCGACATCGTGGGAGGCGATAAACCGGTCGACACGCCCGTTCTCATCTAAAAAACACACCTGGGTGGCAAACCCAAACGAGGTATGGGTTTTGATGTGCTCGGTCGCAACACCGGGTGGGGTGGTGTCGTCGATCAACACATCTGCTGCATATACATGCCCTGCGAGGTCGGCGAGCGTCTTGCCCTGGTCGAGGTCGGCCCGCAGCTTCTTGGCCGCATCGGCCACTGCCCGGCCGCCAAACAACGTCGCCCTCGAACCGGTCGTTTGCCCACAGTCGAGTGCGTAGGTGGCATCGACCTTGGGGCGAAACACACTGGCGTCGAGCCCCGTGACCTCAACCGCACATTGGGTCAACACCGTGAGCAGACCCTGGCCCATTTCGGTGTAGCCGTTGTACAGCGAGACCGTACCGTCGTCTTCAACTGCGAGTCGCGCCTTGCCCCACTCCTTGGCCCCGTTGCCGATCCCCGTGTTCTTGATGCCACAGGCAATGCCAACCGCCTGGCCAGCTTTTTTGGCCGCGTAGTAGGCATCTTTGACCGACTCTAGTGTGCGTTTGAGACCAACGGATTTTTCGTGAACCTGTCCGGTTGTAAAGGTGTCGCCAACTTCAACGGCGTTGAGCATGCGGATCTGCCAACCGTCGAGCCCGGCCTTGGCGGCGAGCATGTCCATACAACCTTCGATGGCAAATGAAGCCTGATTGGCGCCAAATCCACGCATTGCCCCGCCCGGCGGATTGTTGGTCGACGCACACAGAGCCTCGATATCGACATTGACCACCCGGTAGGGACCGCAGGCATGGCCGGCAGCGCGCTCGAGCACCTTGGCGCCAACGGATGCATATGCACCAGTGTCGCCAACCATGTGGGCTCGAACCGCGGTCAGTCGACCCTCGCGATCGCAACCGGCGGTAAACTTCATGAGCAGCGGGTGGCGTTTGGGGTGGATGCGAATCGACTCTTCACGCGACAGCGTGATTTTGACCGGGCGACCTGTCATGTGGGACAGCAGCGCGGTATGGGCCTGGATCGACATGTCCTCCTTGCCGCCAAACGCCCCGCCGTTGGGGACGAGTTCGACAAACACCTGCTCGATGTCGAGGTTCAAAAATGCGGCAACCTGGCGACGGTCGTCGAAGATGCCCTGGCCCTGGGTGAGTAGGTGCAAGCGACCGTCGGGCAACGGCTCGGCAAGGGCACTCTCGGGCTCGAGGTAAAGGTGCTCGATGCGTTGAGTTTTCCAGGTGCCCGAAACAACATGTGCACTCTCAGCCAGGGCTTTGTCGACATCGCCACGGACAAACGCCGTGCGTGACAGCAGGTTTGGATGGGTGGGGTTGACCTGGGGTGCATCGGGCTCGAGCGCACGCACGGGGTCGACAACCGCGGGCAGCACCTCGAACTCAACCTCGACCAACTGTGCAGCCTTACGGGCAGTTGCCCGGTCCTCGGCTGCAACCGCGGCCAGAATATCGCCGACACAGCGGACCTCCTCGCCTTCGGCGACAAACCCCGGCCAGTCGTTAATAATGAGCCCATACCAGCGCTTGCCGGGCACGTCTTTGGCGGTTGCAACTGCAACAACACCGGGGAGCGCTTCGGCCTTGGAAGTGTCGATCCGAATAACCCGTGCACGGGCGTGTGGCGATTGCAGCACGGCCCCGTGCAACATGTTGGGGCGGGTGAGGTCATCGACATAGGGGCGATCGCCGAGGGTCATGGCATGGCCCTGGTAGCGGGAAAGTCGGGAGCCTACGCGGCCATCGCTGACGAGCTCAGGTCTGGCTTCGCCCCGACGTGCCCGGGCAAAGAGGTCGATTGCATCGATGATTTTCACATAGCCCGTGCATCTACAAAGATGTCCATCGATAGCCTTGGCGATCTCCTGCCGGCTCGGAGTTGGGTTTTGGTCGACGAGCGCCTTGGCCCGCAGGGCGATACCCGGGATACAAAATCCACACTGAAGCCCGGCGGCGGCCACAAAACAGTCGGCGAGGAGTTCACGTTCGGGCTGCGACACACCTTCGAGGGTGACGACCTCACGCCCAGCAGCGCGGCTGGCTTTCATGGCGCAGGTAACCTTGGGTTTGCCGTCGATCACCGCCAGGCAACAACCGCACTGTCCCTGGGGGGAGCAGCCGTCTTTGGTCGAGCGGATACCGCAGTCGTCGCGTAGAACTTCGAGTAGCGAAGCGCCCTCGCGGGCGGAGGTTGAAACAGGTTGGCCGTTGAGCGTGAAATCAACTGAAGATGTCATAGCGGGCGTCCGCGCAGACTATCACGGATTGCCCCCATCTGGGGAAATCTGGACAGTTAGCGGGAGGCCGGGGCCGTCACCAAAATACCGACCCGGGCGTCACGTTTGAGGTCTCCGCGGCGGGTGAGCTCAAGGACCCCGGCCAAGCCGGCCGCTCCGGTCGCATCAGCCGGGTCAGCTCGCCACTGTGCCGTCAGTCGTTGTGCATGCATCAACTGCTGTTCGTCGGCCACCACCGGAAAACCCCCGGTCGCAACCATCGCGTCGACCACACCGAGCCAGTCGTAGGTCTCGTCGTCCAAAATCCCGTGGGCGATGCTTGCGGGAGGGGTCTCCCACGGTGCCATCCAGCGACTTCGGCTGGCGACGATCGAATTGCGTGCTGCCGACCAACGGTGAGCGTTGACGGGAGTTGTGTGCTCATATTGGCGCACCTCGTCGAGTGTCGTAGGCGGCTCGTGACCCTGAAGGTGAGCACGAATGCGATGGTAGGCGCGGGCGAGCGGCCAGCCACCGGTGGTTTGGACCGTACAAAACCGTGGCAAATGTGTAATTACACCCAACTCCTGGGCGAGTTGCAGGCCAGCGGCACATGCCCGTGCGAGGGCACCTCCACCAACCTGTACCATCAACCAGTCGAGGGACTGCCCGGTAGCGGCGAGCTGCTCGGCGAGTTCAAGCCCGATCGTCGCACCACCTTCGATACACAGGGCATTTTGTGTGCCCTGGCAGCAAAACGGCAGGGCCCCGCCGGCGACGGCCCGCAGGTAGGCACGAAAGCACGGATCGCCGGGTGAGCCATTGCGCCGGCAGATCTCAACGTGGGCCCCGAGATCGGTGAGTTGCCGGAGATTATCCGGGTTTGCGTCGACAGGGACAAACACCCGAAGTCGCCACTTGGCCGCTGCTGCAATGATCGCCGCGGCCAGGGCTGCGTTGCCACAACTGGCGATCGCCAGCTCACGCGCGCCGTCGAGTTGACCGTCTTCGCGTTTTTTTTGCAAGTACAACATTGTTGCAAACAGGTGCCGGGCCTTGTGCGACCCACCCACGCTATGCGCCTCAAACTTTGCAAACAACGTCGCCTCAACCGTATTGGGCAAGAGCTGGGCCGGTGTGGTGGCAAACCCATGCCCCCAGACGCGGGCGACGGCCTCGTCGAGTCCCGCAATTGCGGCGACGAATGCTTCGTCGGAGGTGTACAGCCACGAGGCCGAAAGCAGATCGCGGTAGCGGACAAATGGGTTGTCGGCGGGCTTTATCTCAATTGCCGGCAGCGCCCGCTCGAGTACGTGCTCGACATCGTCGTCGTGGCCGCTGTTTGGGCAAAAAAGCGGGGTGTCGCGGATATCTGTTGTCTGGCGGCAACCTGCACAGACAAAAACCGGAGCTGAACGGTCAGCTTTTGGTTTCTCGCGCGCGTCAGCTTGGGCGCAGGTGGTTGTCGACGACGCACTTTGTGACGTGCAGTTGTCTTGATACCTCGAGGTCTGCGAGGTGGGTTCTCGGCACAACTGCGGGCCTGCCGAGAACGTCCAGGGGCTACGTTGCATCGCTGGGACGAACTCCGGTTTTGGCGTTGAACTCACGGATAAGTCCATCCCAGGCATCGACCAAGGGCCGAAGTTGATGCCAAAACGCCTGCGACCTGCGGGCCTCAAATGCCTCGAGGTCGACGCCTTGCTGCTCAACCCAGGTGTAGTAGCCGAGGTTGAACACACGGTTGCGGTCGCTGTGCCGCAGCTGTTGTAGGTTGTCGGTCGACAGCCCTCGCAGGTGTTCGCCAAACACCTCGGCGGCATGGAGTTGGTCGAAGTTGTCGCCAAAGCGCTCGGTCAGTGTTCGCTCCCGTTCGCTTGCGTACATCGCCGCACTGTCGGTCGCAACCGTTATCACGGCTTGGTCAGGACCGAGGTTGAGGTAGCGCGCCAGTTTAATTGCAACTGCAATGTTTGCCAGGCTCGAAAGCCCCAGGGCCGGCAACCCGGCCAGGAGCTCAGGGGAAAATCCGTGGCGTTCGCGGAGGTAGGCGTGACCAGCTGGGTGGTTAAACAACACGCCGAGGCCGTCACTCACCCGGTCAGACAGCGCAACCACAAAGTCGGTGTTCATCACGTTGTGAATCAGCGGAACGTGCTTATCGCCAATCCCCTGGATGTTGTGCTCGCCGTAGCCGTTGGCCAACAGGGTGGGGCATTCGAGGGCCTCCGCCGCAGCAATGGCCGCCCCGTAGGTGTCTTTGAGGTAGTCGCCGGCGGCCAGTGTGCCCCCCGAACCTGTTGCAGATACATAGGCTGCGAGCTGCAGGTCTGGTTGTTTGCCCCGCTCGTGCTCGAACACTTGGCCAAGGGCTGGCCCGGTGCAACGCCAGTGGATCAGGTAGTTCCCGTACTCGCAAAACTGGTTAAAGATGATGTTCTCGGCCTGGCGGTCGAGCTCGGCACAGCAGTCGTAAATCTCCTTGACGTTGCTTTCGCTGCCCGGCGTTCGCACGATGTCATCGGCCGATTCGACCCAACGGTCGAGCCAATCAAAGCGCTCACGGCTCATGCCCTCGGGCAGCACGGCAACTCCGCGGCAGCCTAGAATCCGTGAGATCGCGATGCCTCCGCGGCAGTAGTTCCCGGTTGAGGGCCAGACCGCGCGGTGGTTTGTTGGGTCGAACTGCCCGGTGACGATCCGCGGTACCAAACAGCCGTAGGCCGCGAGCACCTTGTGGGCATGAATCATGGGAAAGGTCCGCCCGAGCGCGACTAAAATAGGTGCTTGTACACCGGTGAGTTCCGGTGGCAGCCGCAGGTAGGCCGGCTCGCTGGCAATTCCCCCGCGGCCGTCGTTGTACCAATGCACGCGAAACAGGTTGAGCGGGCTGCGGCCGTCGGGGTCGACACCCGACAGGGCCTGGTGGACAGCCGGGGAGATCGCGCTGGGCTGCGCGAGTTCGGAAAAGGTCGGCAGCACAACCCGCGCCTGGGCGAGGTGTTTGACCGCGCGGGCCAAAACAGCTGGATCTTGGATAGTGGATTCGAGACCGAGGGTTGCCATATGGAATCTCCAGTCACCCGGGTTGGTGGGCAGTAGACGTGTATCGCTCAACCGCGCCCTGATGTCTAGCATCCGGCGGATTTTCTAGGTGCGCAAATGCGGTCACATCAGCCTGTCGCCGTCTACGGCGCTTCTCGGTCTCACGATTTATTGCAAATACATATTTAATAGTGCAGGTACATGTTAAACAAGAGCACCGTTTTTTGACTCGATAATCAATGTCACCGGCCCATCGTTGACCAGGTCCACCTGCATGTGTGCGGCAAACTGGCCGGTCTCCACCGGAACGTCGAGGGCTCGCAACGCGTCGGCGAGTGCGAGGTAGAGTTCGTTGGCCCGGTCGGGATGCTCGGCCCGGTCAAAGCTCGGGCGTCGACCCTTGCGCACGCTGCCGGCAATCGTGAACTGGGATACAAGTAGGCAGCTTCCGCCGACATCCTGCAACGTGCGGTCCATTGGGGTACGGTCGGGAAAGATGCGGAGGGTTGCGATTTTACGGGCGGTTGTGCGTACGTCTTCTAGGGTGTCTCCGCGCTCGACCGCGGTCAGTGCTAATACACCCTTTGTGATTCGTCCCACAATTTCGTTGTCGACCCGAACCTCCGCCCGTTGAACACGTTGCAAAACGGTCTTCATCGCCGGGTATCCTACGCAGCTTAGACTGGGCTTGGAACCCTTGTTTGGTGAAAATTAGCGAGGGCTGGGTTGGCGCTGGCAACTTGGCAACACTATCTCAGGTAGTGCGAAGAGGTGGCAAAACGGCCACATGTCACCTGTGCGTGGTTGCGGGAACCCGGCTAAACTTTCTGCGTATTGGTCTATTTCATGGGGTGTTGTTTGTGATGCGTGTCGTTGTTTATTCGGCGATGTTGGCCTGCCTCGGTGGTTGTAGTGTGCCGCAGGAGGGGGAGGCGTCGACGACCGATGGTGAGGAGACCTCGGGATCTACGCTGTCGACGACCACCAGTATCGATCCTACGTGGCAAACCGAGGGCCCGCAGACCTCGCAGGCAACGCAAGACTCGACCGAGGTGTCGAGTGACGACCCGAGTCAGTCCGGAGGGGAGAGTGCCTCCGAAACCGGCGAATCCTCGGTCACCGACAGTGACACCGGAAGCACGACAGACACCGCCTGTGGCCGGGCCGGTGGTGAGGGTGGACTCATTGCACTTGCATCTATCTTCCACGACCAACTGCTGGTCGACGACCGACTCAATGCCTACTTCCTGACCAAAAAGTTCGACAACTCGCGGTTTAGCGGTTGTATGGCCGAGTTGTTTGCCGAGGGCCTGGCCTGTCCAGATGCGGTCTATAGCTGCAACAGCCTAGGGCCCGTGCATAGCGGCATGGGCGTGTCTGGGGCAGATTTCGACAACTTCCGCAGCGACTTTGTCGACGCCGTCGAGATCTATCGCGAGACGGTTGCCCCGGCGTTCACCCAGGATGACCTCGAGATCTTGCTCGGCCTGATGGACGATAGCTACGGGAGTGTGGTCGAAGATCATGCCGGCGAAGCTACCCTATACCAACGCATTGGCCGCAAACCGGCGATCAAAGCGTTGGTCGGCTCGGCCGACGACCCGACCAGTTGGATCGGCCGTACAGTTGTAGATGCAACACTCTCGACATTTTTTAGCCAGACCGAACTCGACCGCCTCCAAACCTGTCTCACCCGCCAGCTCATCAGTATCGACGGACCCGAGATCTACGGTGACGAAGTCGATGGCCCGGAGGGGGTGGACCCGGGTGTCTCACTCATCGATCCCTGTCGGGAAATGCTCGCGGCCCACCAGGTGGTCAACGACTCGAACAGTCCGGTGAGCGTGGGTGACTTTAGCGAGATGATGCTCCATCTGATCGCGGCCATGGATGTGGCCCAGGTTGCGCAAACCGACCAGGAAATCGTTGTTGCGGCATTCGAGGAGCTTTGTGGGGCGATTGTTGGCGACCATCCCAACGACTGCCCGGGTACGGTCCAAACAATTATCGTCGAGGCCGAAGAACTCGGACTGACCGTGCCCGGAACGTACAACGGCAGCCTCGGTTCGATGGCCTGCGTCGAGCTCGAAGTGATCGACGATGGGTTTAACTTTGTCGATGAGGTCGAGGTTGAGGTCGGTATTTCCAACACGTGGCTCAGCGACCTGACCATCAAATTGGTCAACCCCGAGGGCAGCACGGTGACCCTTGTCAGCCGACCTGGGCTCGACGAAAATGCCGACGACGGTGTTGAAGTTGGTGGCGAAAACTCCGACCTGCTGTGGACCCACCCGCTTACGTTTGCCCAGGATGGCCCGCACGATGCCGAGAGCATGGGGATGATGCTGACCTCAAACCAGGTTGTCTGCCGTGATGACGGTGCATGTACATTTAAACCCAACAGCGGGGCTGCCCTCGCCGGCGACCTCGACGACCTTGTCGGCCAGCAAGCGCCCGGTGTGTGGGAGCTGTGTGTGGGCGATGCCTCGGGCGCGGATGGGCCACTGAACTACGTTGGCCTCAAAATCCGCAAGACCAAGTTTGAGCCCTAAACAACCGGCCTACAGCCAGCCGTAGATAATCGCGATGGTCACGCCCACACCGGTGAGGAAGTTGAGCATAAACAGCGGGTCGCGCAGCATTTCTTCGGTTGGGCTTTCGGATTCGTGGCGGGTGGTTGCGAGGTAGATAAACCGCAAAATCCCGATGATCGGAAAGACAACTGTATAGGCAAGTTGATCGGTGCCGAACTGCTGGATCACGTGCTCGCTGCGTGTGTAAAACACGTAGGAAACCACCGTGACCATCGCCAGCGCTTGTAAAATGATGTTGAGCGTGCCGGCGTCGTATTTCTCGAGGACCGCCCGCTGCTTTTTGGCCTGCTCCAGGCTCGCCGCCCCGAGTTCGTGGGCGCGTTTGCCAAACCCCAAAAACATCGCCAGAAGTCCGCCACAGGCAAATAGCCACGGAGAGGCCGGAACTTGCAAGGCTGCCACACCCGCGAGGATTCGCAGCATAAACCCGGTGCTGATCGACAGCACGTCGAGGTAGGGGACGTGCTTGATCTTAAAGCTGTAGGCGATGTTGTTGGTGAAGTAGGCCGCGAGGATCAGCGCGTAGGTGGGCGCGATGAGGTAGCCCAGCACCAACACGGTGGGCAGGCAAATGATGGCAAACGTGCGAGCAACCGGGACTGAAAGTTGCCCAGAGGGCAGGGGGCGCTTGCACTTTTTGGGGTGGGCGCGGTCCTTCTCGATGTCGAGAATGTCGTTGAGGATGTAGACACAGCCCGACACCAACGAAAACAACAGGATCGCGGCGCCGGTGATCATCACCGCCTCGGGGTCGGTGAGCTTCATGGCCGAGACCAGAGGCACGGCCACAAACATGTTCTTGATCCACTGGCGCGGCCGCAGGGTCTTTATCAGCGGGATGATCATCGGAACTTGAGTGCGGGACTATGGCACGGGTGCCTGCACGGGCCAAGTTGTCGCGGACAACCTGCGATTGCGGGACACTCACCCTGCGGAATTCGCGGGATAATCGGCTTGAAGAAGCAAAGTTGCCGGGAATTTTTGTCTTGGCTCAGGCGTCGACACACTGGGGACCGTGCCAGGCGACACACTTCGATCTTCAGGGCTCGTGAGCGCAGCTGTCGCGCTGTCCCGGGTGTTGGGACTTGTGCGGATGTCCCTGTTTTCGCGCCTGCTCGGGGCGGGGGCGCTCGCCGATGCATTCTCGGTAGCGTTTCGCATCCCCAACCTGTTGCGTGACCTGCTGGCCGAGGGGGCCCTTTCGAGTGCATTTGTCCCAACGTTTACGGCGGCCCTTGTCGACGGCGAAAAAAAAGATGCCGAACTGCTCGCGCGCCTGACCACGGGCGCCATCTTGTTGGTCAGCGGCGGGCTCACCTTGCTGGGGCTGCTGTATGCCGACTATGTGGTGATGGCGATCACCGATGGTTGGTCGCCGGAAAAGGTTGCATTTACAGCGAAATTAACCCGGGTGATGATGCCGATTCTCACGCTGGTCAGCCTGGGTGCGGTGTGGATGGGGATGCTCAACAGCCAGCGCCGGTTTGCTGTGCCCGCCCTCGCACCGGCGTTGTTCAACCTCGTGAGTATTGGGGTTGGAGCGGCCCTGCTGGTTGTTGGCCTGCCTGGCCCCGAGGCTGTGATGGCCTGGAGCGTGGGCACCCTGGCTGCGGGGGTGTGCCAGTGCCTGGTCCAACTTCCACCGCTGTGGCGCATGGGGTACCGGCTGTGGCCCAAGTTTCGCGGGCTCACGCAACATCCCGGGGTTCGCCGGATCGGGCGGTTGATGTTGCCGGCGGTCGCCGGAGTTGCGGCGGTTCAGCTCAATATATTTGTCAATACACGTTTTGCCGCGAGCCTCGGCGATGGTCCGGTCGCCCAACTCGAGTACGCGTTTCGGATCTTCTTTTTGCCGATCGGGATGTTCGGCGTGGCCCTGGCCACGGTCACCACCACCACGGTTTCGGAGGAAGCGGCCCGGGGAGATCGCAACGCTTTGATTGCGCGCACCCGCGAAGGCGTGCGTGCGGTTTGGTTGCTGACGGCCGCAAGTGCGACCGGCCTCGCGGTCCTGGCCGTACCGGTTGTCGAGCTACTTTATGAGGGCGGCGCGTTCTCCCACAACGACACCCTCGCGGTCGCTGGCATCTTGCTCGCCTACCTGATTGGCCTGGTGCCCTACAGCATGGTCAAGGTTGTGGCCCCAGCGTTTTATGGGATCGATCGGCCACGTCTGCCGTTGCTGGCATCGAGTTGTGCCGTGGCGATCAACATCGCCTTCAACGCGTTGACCTACCGTGAGCTCGGCGCGCCTGGCCTGGCTCTTGGGACATCACTTGCGGCGATCATCAACGCGCTGATCCTGCGGCTATCGTTTTATCGAGTGATCGGTCCTATGAGACAGGTCGGTCACGGGCGCGAGTTGTGTTGGCTCGTGGTTGCCTGTGTCGCGATGGCCGGAGTTGTCGGAGGTGGTCTATGGGGTGCACGCGCAGGGGTTGCGTGGCTGATGGCCGTGTACCCCGGTATCGCCACCATCCGTACTGTGCTGTTTGCAGTGGCCCTATTCGTGCTCATCGGCCTGGGGTTTGCAACCTACACCTCGATTCTCAAGCGCGCGAAATATCCCGGCGCGGCGGCATTGGCTAGGTTGCCGCGGACGCTCATGCGGCGGTTTAGCCGACGCCGCGAAGGTGCGAAAACGGAGTAGGCGTGGGCGGAATCTGACACCAAGCAAACGAATATCCCACCGTGATCGAGCTAGAAAACCCGTGTACCATGGTCCGGCATTACAGGGATGATTTCCATGAAGCGACTGATGAGCCAATCTTTTGTGGCCCTCACGCTCGCCGCCGGTTGCGGTGGCGGTGGCGGAGGCGATACCGATTCGACAACTGGGGTCCCGACTACCCAAACACCAACGGTTGCTATGACAACTGACGGTGAAACTGTCGGTGAGGCCGAGACCGGTAGTGAAACTAGCGGTAGCGAGAGCATGACCGATGGCACGGGTTCGCAATCGGAGACCGACGGAACCACGGCAAGTGAAACCGACACCGAAACCGCCGGTCCGACGGATTCCGATACCGACACCATGACCACGGAGCCGACGACCGAGGACCCGACCACCACAACGACCACCGGCAACACAACCTTGCCCGACCCGACCGACGGGGTCCCGTGCGAGGACTTTGACATCATGACCAGCGTGCCGGTAACCCCGGCGGTGATGTTGGTCCTCGACAAGTCCGGGTCGATGTTCTCGAACTCGTGGGACCACGACAATGATGGTAATACACCGGATATTACCCGTTGGAACAGCCTCCACAACGTCGTGACGTTTATTCTGAGCAACTTCGACGACTCCCTGGCGTTTGGTGCCCAGTTGTACCCGTCGACGTTTGCGACCCAGTCGTACTCACAAGCTGCATGTACAACTTTGACAGACCCGGAGGTCGCGGTTGCCGAGAACAACCAAAACGCGATCATCAACGGTATCCCAGGGGCGATGGTCACCAATCAGTACGGTGGCACACCGGCTTCTTTGGGCATGATTTCGGCGCTTGGCCATCTCAACGGGCTTGACCCCGACACTCCGAAAGCCGTGATTTTGGTGAGTGACGGCGCAGCCAACTGCACCCCCAACACCAACCCGCCGCCGCTGTTTGAAAACTACGACACAGGGCTGCACCAGATCGTCAGCGACGCATTTGTCAACGATGGCATCCCGACGTACGTCGTTGGCATCGATATCGTCAACCAAACCTCGCCAAGCGTGCAGGACGGTGCACCGGATAACACCAACCCCTACGACCGACTCAACGAGCTGGCTGACGACGGTGGTGTGCCCAAGGCTGGCAACGAGAAGTTCTACAACTCCGTCAACGAGATCGAGTTGCAAGACGCCCTCAGCGAGATTGCCACCGAGGTTCAGAGCTGTATCGTGCCGCTTGGCGCCGATCCGCCCGAGCCCGACAAGGTCAAGATCTTTGTCAATGATGTCGAAGTTCCGATGGTGATGGACTGCGAAAACGAAGATGGCTGGGTGTACTCCGTCGAGTACACAGAGGTCACGTTGTGCGGGTCTTACTGTGAGGACCTCAAGATGTTCGGCTCACTCAACGCCGAGTTCTACTGCACACCGGGCTAAGCGACTACCAACCCGCTGGCCAAAGGCGTCGCCTGTGCGGCGCCTTTTTTGTGGTTCTGTGTAGTGTCTGAATATACATGTCTGATAGGACATGAATTAATTGCGGGTTTTTGCGGACAAATCGTGAGTTGTACACGTAACACAATCACAACGTTCTGCCTTAGCATAGAGATATGTCGCGTTTAGGTTCATTGTCGTTGATCAGTTTGTTGGCCGTGGGCTTGCCAGCCTGTGGTGGTAGTGGTGAAGAGATGACTGAAGGGACACCTTCGAGCGGCGACCCGAGTGGGATTCCGACGACGTCCCTCGGGATGACGACTGATCCGGGGACAACCGCCACAGACGACCCAACTCAGGGATCGGGTGGAACCGATAGTTCGACCGGCGATACGACCGAGGGGCCAACCACAACCAGTGATCCTACAACCACGACTGAATCCGACACCGACACCGATGACACCCAAGGTATGACGACGGGGCCAGATGCCTGTACGCCCGCCGACTGTGCGGTCGGTCAGTACTGCAACGTCGACACCGGGGTCTGCGAACCCGGCTGCGATGAAGACGAGGACTGTAACAATGACACCGTCTGCAACGTCGAAGAGAATGTATGTACAGGTTGTGTGAGCGACGGTGATTGTGCGCTCGGGACCGTGTGCGAAGCCGGAACCTGTGTGCCCGGTTGTAACGAGCAACAGCCCTGTCAAAATGGCTTTACCTGCTGCGAGGATAGCTGCGCCGACCTGCTCAACGACCCGCTGCAGTGTGGTGGCTGCGGGATGGCGTGCGACCCGATTCCCAACGCCGAGACCCTGTGTGCCGAGGGCGAGTGCATCATGGGCATGTGCGACGATGGCTTCAACGACTGCGACCAAAACCCAAATAATGGGTGCGAGACCGAGGGGGCGTGTGCATGTACACCGGGTGAGATGCAATCGTGTTACACCGGCTTCCCGCCCACGGAAAATGTCGGCGAGTGCAAGTCGGGGACCCAGGTTTGCAACGACGAAGGCACCCAGTTTGGCCCGTGTGAGGGCGAGGTCCTGCCGATCGACGAGGTCTGTGCCAACAATGCCGACGACAACTGCGACGGTGTTGTCGACGAGGACCCCGACTTCGACAACGATGGCTACACCGTGTGCGGTGGCGACTGTTGCGACCAGGTTGGCGAAGTGTGCCAACAGCCTGAACTCGTCAACCCGGGTGCGTTTGAGGTGGCGGGCAACGAAGTCGATGACGACTGCGACGGCATCGACGACAACGTGGTCCAACTTTGCGACAACGGCTTGCCCTCGAATGCCGGAAACCCCCTCGACTACGCTCGAGCGATCGACCTGTGCCAGTTCACAACTGAAAACCCGCCGCCCCAGGACCGGGTGTGGGGCGTGATTTCTGGTGCCTTCAACCGGGCCAACGGCTCGGGCAACCCCAGTTCCAATGCCCGCTCCATCCGCAATGGGTTTGGTAACAATATCCCGCCGGAGTACGGGCAGCGCCTGGCGGTGTTGTCCAGTGGCCACGCGGCCGACACAAACGACAACAACCCCAACTACTCGCCATTTGAAATCGGGACGTCACTCGGTACGAACAGCCCGGCTCCCGCGGACTGGTTGGCGGCCAACGGCGGACAGTTCCCCAACGCGCCCGGGTGCCCGGGTGCCGCAGGCACGACCGCCAACGACAGCATCCAGTTGCGCTTGCGGGTGCGCGTACCGACCAACGCCAACTCGTTTTCGGTGAAGATGTTCTTCTTCTCGGCCGAGTATCCAGAGTGGGTGTGTAGCTCGTTCAACGACCTGTTTGTGACCCTGGTCGACTCCAACGACAACGACAACCCGAACGATAAAAACATCGCTATCTATGTCGAAAACAACAACCAGTGGCCGGTAGGTGTCAACCTCGTATCGGCGGCGCCGGGCCTGTTTTCGGTTTGCGACAACGGCACGATCGGCTGCTCAGGCGGCAACCAGAGCAACTACAACGGCTGCTCGCAGGGCGAAGCACAGCTGACCGGCACTGGGTTTGACTTGAACGCCTCTGCTTGTAGCGGCAACGATGATGTCGGCGGTGGGACGGGGTGGCTGACCATGAGCGGCAACGTTGTCCCCGGCGAGACCATGGAGATCCGATTTGTCATTTGGGACACCGGTGACGGCATCTACGACTCGCTGGTCCTCCTCGACGAGTGGCAGTGGTCGGTCCAGGCCTCGGAGCCAGGCGTGACGCCGGGCTAGTTCGTTGCCGGGCACTTGATACGGGCGATCGATGGTGCGACAGACAACTGGTCGTTGCACCGTTGATCGCCGGCAAACATGTATAAGCATGCACTTACCGGTGCAGGCACTTGTACGAGCTCGGGGTCATGCCGACGTGCCGAGAAAACGCCCGGGTGAAGCTCGCATGGTCTGAAAACCCGACCGTGCGCGCGACTGCGGCAATACTGGTCGGTGATTTGCGCAGGAGGTTGGCCGCGTGGCACAGCTTGAGGGTGCGGACATAGGCACCCGGTGTCATGCCGACAACCGCGCGAAACTGGCGGAGAAAGTGGTACTTGCTCAGGCCGGCGACGGCTGCGAGTTCGTCTAGGTCGAGCCGACTGCGGTCGCCCAAATCGCGGTCGCGCAGGTACGCGACGGCACGCGAGATGGCGCGGTTGTGGACGCGAGTCGTCGGTAGTAGCCGCGGCTGAAGCAGGTTTGAGTAGTGGCGCAGGACATGGCCCAACAAGCTGTGGACAAGCGTCTCACGTTCACCGCCGTCATCCGGGTGGCGAAACCGGTCGAGCAGGGCCGCAAACCCACGCGAAACAGTGGGGTCGCTGGCGACTTGAACTGCCGTGAACTCCGGCTGGTGGCGACTTTTCGGTGCGAGCTCGTGGGCGACTTCGGTGAGTAGCTCCGGGTCGATGTACAGGCCGAGATACTCGACCTCGTCGGAGTTTTGAGTGTTGCCCGTGTGCACCTGCAGGGGGTTGATGAGCACGAGATCCCCGGGCGAGAAGTGGTGCAGCTTGCCGGTGACGTGACAGGCCTCCGTCCCGCGCAGTTGCAGACAAATGAGGTACTCGGCGTGGAAATGCGGGTGGTGTGGCTGGGCGCTGCGTGGACCACTGGCGTGCAGCACAGAAAATCCGCGCTCGCTGAAGTACGACGGCTGTCGGGACAACGCCACGGATCCAGGTTAAGCCGGTCTCGCAAAACGATCTACAGCGTTAGCTCACCCATGTTTGGGTTGACCGGCGAGGCGATTGTGATCGTTCACATTTCATTGCCGACAGTCGACGGTTTCATCGCGGCGGTGGCTCTGTCCGACCTCCCGGCGGCGGTCCGGAGAGGGGGTCCCCCAGTGAAGTTGCCGGTAGCGTTTGCTGCAGAGCTGCTAAGCTCCATGTGTGACCACGCAGACCAAACCGGAAGAGCATGAGCTCGATGAATTGGAGCGCCGGCAACGGGCTGAGTTGCCGAGTCCGACCCGGCTTCGACGGCGCGAGACGTCGCGGGTGCGCATCCCCGAGGAGGGGGCATTGCCGCGGTCTCAGGAACTTTTAGGCCGAATCTATGCCGACCAGTTTCTCGCCGCCGAGAAGAAACCAATGGTCGTGGACACCCGGCGTTGTTGGGGGCCGTACATGGTCTCGATCGATCCCCAACCCTTGGTGGTATTAGATGCATGTTCACAGATCGCGACCCTGAGCCACGGGTTTGCCCACCCAGACATTTTGCGGGAGCTCCACTCGGGACGGTTTGGCCAGTGCCTATGGAGCAACCCCGACACCGCGGTTGAAGTTGTCTCCGAGGTTCAAGCGTTTGCCGATGCCGTCCGGATCATCGCGCCGCAGGAACTGACCCATGTCAGCCTGGCTTGTGCAGGTGGAGCTGAGGCGAACGAGAAGGCCCTGCGGATTGCTCGACTGCACGCGCCGGCCGGCTCCGGGCGCACCCGCGTGCTGGCCTTTCGCGGCGGTTTTCACGGGCGCACGTTTGCCGCGTTGATGGCCACGTGGAACCCGAAAAAACGGGCCGCGTTTGAGCTGCCTGGCTACGAGTCGGTATTTTGCGAGACCGACCTAGAGGTCGTGGCGAGCACCCTCAAACAGCACCACCAGGAGCTGTACGCCGTCATCATTGAGCCGATGATGGGCGAGGGCGGCGATATCCACCTCGCTGGCGAGTTTTTCCGTGGGCTGGTCAAACTGACCCGGGAGTACAAGCTTCCGCTGATCGTCGACGAGGTCCAGACCGGTTTTGGTACCGGTGGAACCCCGCTGTGGTGGCAACGACTCGGCCTCACCGACGACCCCGAGGCCACGCCCGACCTCATGACAATCGCCAAAAAGGCGGCTCTGGGTGTGGTGCTGTCGCGCTGGCCAGACCCCGAGCAGGCCTACAACCAGGTCAATGTCGCCTCGGTGATTCGCGGGCATATACAACTTTCGACCTGCGAGGAAATGGCTGACCTAGAGCTGCCGTTGGCCGAAGAACTGACCGCGCTCGCCAAACGCTTCCCCGAGTTGTTGAGCAATCCCCGGGTTGCCGGCTGTACCTTTGCGTTTGAGGTGCCGAGCCCGGAGCATCAACAGGCGTTTATCGGCCAGCGACTCCAGCGGGGGTTTATGACCTACGGGGCGGGCACCCGAACCATCCGATTTCGCCTCAACGCCCAGTACTCGCGCAAACACATCAGCCGTCTGTTTGTCCGCATTGCCGCCACCCTCGAGCGGCTCGACGCTGAAGATGCATGTACATGGAGAACCGAGGGGTCGCGCAAGCGCAAGATCGATCGCGGGGTGAGTATCCGCGAGGTGCGGCCCGACGATTGGCCCAAGATCATGAAGATCGAGGATGCGACCTACGAGCCCGAGCGCTGCGACAGTGAAGCCTACCTGCGCCGCTGTGAGCAGGGTGGGGTGGGCCTTGTCGCCATCGATACGACTGAAGCAACCAGCGAAGAGGGCCCCATTATCGGGTTTTGTGTAGGTGCACCGGTTGAGCGGTTTGAAGACGTCGGCGGGCCCGACCGCGATCCGAGGTTGCATCGCGGTGATACGTTTTACTCGGCCGATGTCACGGTTGCCCGCGGGCACCGTGGTCGCGGCGTGGGGCGAATGCTCAAGCTCGCCCAAATCGAGTGGGCCAAGCTTCATGGTTTTAAGTATGTGGCAGGGCGCAACCGCGTGGGCATGACCACCGGCATGATGCGTCTCAACCAATCCCTAGGTGCCTACGAGGTCGAACACCTGCTCAAACAGTACGGCGGCAAGGGGGCGGCGATTTACTACCACATCCCCCTCGGGGCTCCGCCCGATCCGCCGGCGGTCTCGGATGCGCTGACGTGTTTGGCTTCGGGGATTCAACGTCCGTTTGGTCCGCGACCTGCCTTTATGGCCACCCGCGAGTGGGAAGGACCGTTGGCCAACAAGCTCAACCTCAGCAACTACGCAACCCTGGATACGGTCCATTACGTCGAGTTGCTACGCAAGCTTGCCCCGCGGGGAACCCGACACGCCTACTTTACGAGCTCGCGCGATGAACTGATTGATAAGTCGCTGCGGTGCCTCAAACTCTCGCGCCCCAACGGACGGATCGCAATCGGGTTTGAAGGCGGGTATGTCGGCCACATCACCGCGGCCGCCCGTTCGCTGTCGGACCCCGCGGGTTTTGGCCCGAACTTGGCACTGTTTGAGTGGCCGCGGATCCCCCATCCACAAGAGGGTAGTGCCCGCACGCTGGCAGCCCTCGAAACCATCGTCGCCCGGGAAGGTGCAGATGCAATTTTAGCAGTGGTGGTCGAAGTTGTCGGCGAGCGCTCGGGCCATGTACTCGCCGGCGAACAGGCGGCGGCGTTTCACGACGCGTGTAAAGAGCACGACATCCCGCTCGTGTTTGTCGAAACCGCCTCGGGCGGATACCGCTGTGGCCCGGGCCCGTGGGCATGCAACAATCTCCCGCCAACGGTCGTCCCTGACATGGTCCTGTGGTACCCGGGCGGTCAGCTCGGCAACATCTTCGTCAACGACCGCTACTGGGTTGGCAAGCCACTCACATTAATCTCGACCTGGGATGGGGACGAGGTCTCGATCATCCGGACACACGAGCACCTGCGGGCTGCCCACAAACTTGGCCCGGGGCCGTTGGTGACAGCTGGCGATGCCCTCGGCCGGTTGTTGCACGACATCGCGGCCGAGGCCGAAGGCGTGCGCGTGGGTGGTATGGGCCTGTACCGCACACTCTCGTTCCCGTCTGCCGAAATGGCCGACAGGTTTTATGCCCAGGCTTTGAGCAAGCAGGTACGGTTTGGCCGCGGCTTACCCAACGTCCTGATCGCAGCGCCCTCGCTCGACACCGAAGTCGATACCCTCACGGCGATGCACGACCCCTTGATTCAGGCGATTGCCGCGGCCAAGTAGTTTCAAACAATTTGCACGTGCATCTAGCCTGAGAACCCGCAGCAGTGAGGCGTTGGTTTTACGTATGCAATCCCTGAGTGAACTTTCCCCATTTGTGCTCGACCAGCCAACCCCGCGGTTGCGGGGCGAAGCCCATGGCGAGCAGTGGCGCGAGGCAATTGCCGAACTCGCCGAGATTCGCACCGAACTTGCGCTGGCCAAGGGAGCCTTTGAGTCGCGCGAGCAGCTGCTTGCGGTTGCCGATTTGCATGTACCTGCACTCGATAAGTTCTCGCCGGAGCTGACCGAGGAGATGCTAGGGATCGCCCGAGCGGCGGGAATTACCCCTGCCCAGGTCGTGGTGTTAAACCACTACACGGATCTTCGCGATGTGCCCCCGGCCGTACTGGTCGACAACGGGGACCCTGGGGGCTGTACGGCTGTGTATGTACATGGACCCCAGGGACCGGTGCTCGGCCAAACCTGGGACATGCACGGGACCGCGGCGCCCCATGTTCGCTTGATCCAAATCAAACCGCCAAACAGTGAATATGAGGTGATGTGCTTTACCCTGGTGGGTTGCCTGGGCATGACCGGGCTCAATCACGCCGGGCTGGCGGTTACGATCAACAACCTAACGTGCACAGACGGACAGGTTGGTGTGGTGTGGCCAGCCCTGGTCCGGCGCATGCTCGAGGAAACGAGTGCCGCGGCGGCCAAGGATGTGTTGATGGGGGCGCGGCTTTCGAGCGGGCACCACTACATGATCGCCGACAACAGCTCGTTTTTTGGGATTGAGACCACCGGCCAGCGCAAGATGTTGACCCAGACGGGGGCGAAGGCAGTGCATATGCATACGAATCACTGCTTCGACCCGGTCCTGCGGCAGCACGAAAAAATCTCACCGGTCAGCACGACCTTTCGCCGGCTCGAGCTCGCTAGTACGCTCTACGCCCAGGACCACCCACGCACGCCGGAGCGACTGTGGGCCTTTTTGGGGAGCCACGAGGGGTATCCTCGTAGTATCTGCTCGCACGTCGATGATGCCAGCGGCGATCCCTCGGCCTCGCGGACCTGTGGCGCAATGGTCATGAGTTGCCGCTCGGGCGAGATCTACGCCTGTAGCGGGTGTGTCCACCGGCCGCCACCACAACCGTACACGCTGTCGCGTTTTACCCCCACCACGGTAAACTAAGGACCATGAATATGCATCCTTCTGACCTCGCCGCCGCCCAGCGGGGCCGCGTGCTTGTGACCTGGTCGAAGCAGGCCACGGCCGATCCGCTCGAGATCGTCGAAGCTACAGGAGCCCGGTTTCGTACCCGTCGCTACGGCTGGCTGTGGGACCTCGAGAGCCAGGTCTACAATGTCAATGCCGGCCACGGTCACCCCCACATCCGCCAGCGGATGCACGCACAGATCGAGAGTATTGCCGCGGCCAACCCCAATGCCGTGCTGCCGATCCGCGAGCAACTGGGGCGCATGGTGTGCGAGCGGGCCGGGTTTGCCAAGGCGTTTTTTGCCACGGGGGGCTCAGAGGCGGTTGAAAACGCCATCAAAATGGCCCGGCTCTACACCGGCAAGACCCGCGTGATCACCCGTAAAAACTCGTACCACGGGGCTACGCTTGCGGTTTTGGAAATTGCCGGAGATCGTCGCAAGCAAGCATTTGAACATGCAATGAAACCGGGGCTCCATATCGACGACCCATACCCGAGCCAGCGCGTTGGCGACACCTCAGACTGGGTTGCGAGTTTGGAGCGTGTGCTCGACCAGGCCGGGCCTGACTCGGTTGCGGCGATTTTGCTCGAGGGGTTTACCGGGACCAATGGCATGCAGCTGCCACCGCCAGACTTTTGGCCGCGCGTGCGCGAGCTGGCGACCGCCCACAATATCCTGTTGATCGACGATGAGATTTTCAGTGGATTTGGGCGGACGGGCCGGTGGTTTGCCCATGAGCACTGGGGCGTACGGCCCGACTTGATGACGATCGGCAAGGGCCTGACTTCGGGTTACGCCCCGCTTTCAGGGGTGTTGGTGTCGCAGGATGTGGCCGATTACTTTGCCGAGCAGACCTTGTGGTGCGGGCTCACCCACTACGCTCACCCGGTATCGTGTGCAGCCGCGGTTGGTTCGATGGAAGTCATTGCCCGCGAAGGGCTTGTGGGCCGGGCCGAACGCGTGGGCCAAGTCCTGCAAACACAGCTCAAAACCCTCGCGGACACCGATCTTGGCATCGTTGACGTGCGAGGGCTCGGGTTGATGATCCGGGTTGAGCTCGACCGCAACGCCACGCCTCTGCACCAGCTGATGCGCGAGCGCGGAGTGTTTTTGCCGGTTCGCGATAACGCATTTTTTGTGTGTCCACCGTTGTGTTTGCCCGAGGAAGCGGTGGCCGAAATTGTTGCCGCATTGGCCGATGGACTCGCGCAGTTGTGATCGACGCGGCGGTGTTTGTTAGTCCTCGCACGCCCGACCTAACACGGTTCGGGAAATTGCCGGTTGGGCGTGGAGGTTATCTTTAGGTCATGTCCGATCGTGATGCCGAGCGCGAGTGTACCCGTGAACAATTTGTCGAAGCCCTGCGGCGAGCCGCCGATGCGATTGAGCGCGGTGAATCGTTTCGGATTCAGGTGCGACAAAAGCGGTTTACCGTCCCGGTTTCGGCGAATTTTTCGATCGAACACGAAGTCGAGGGGCGCGACGAAGAGCTCGAGTTTCAGCTCAAGTGGCGGCGCCTGATCTAGCCCGGCTCCTAGTTTGATGTAAGTGCAACATGTAACATGGTGCACTTACATGTTTTTTGGCTACACGTGCTGATCGATGAGGATCGTGTTGCCGTCGGGGTCGGTGAGTGTGAAGTGGCCGGGACCCTCGGGCTTTTCAGCGGGGTTGCCCTGGGGCGAAAGCCCGCTCTCACGTAGGCGTGTGGCCAGTTCGCGCACGTCTGTGAAGTTGTCGAGCTTGTTTTGTTGGCTGTCCCACCCGGGGTTGAAGGTCAAGATGTTGTCTTCAAACATGCCTTGAAACAGGCCAATCACGGTCGTCCCGTTTTTTAGGATCAGCCAATTTTGGGCGGCCACACCACCGACGACCTCAAACCCGAGTTTTTCGTAGAACGCACGTGAAGTGGCGAGCTCCTTGACGGCGAGACTGACAGAGAATGCTCCGAGTTGCATGTGCATGAGTATCGGACAACACGGGCAAAATCGCCAGTCTCGTGACCGACACACACATTTGTCTTCCAGGTGTATGTATCTACACCAGTAGCCCTGTCACTCGATGGTCGTCGCCTCGGACGGGGCCAGCTCGGATGGCGGTGGCGGTTGTGGCTTGAGCAGGGCCGATGCCTTGAGCCCGCGGCCAATGAGATACTGCTCGGTCGAGCCCGACCGGGTGTTGCGCGCGTGAAAAGGCTTGGCCTCCTGGTAGGTCAGCTGCAACTCGCGCAACAGTTCGCGAAAGCCACCGCCCTGAAAGACTTTCACCACGATCTTGCCGCCCGGGCGCAGCACCGTGCGACCGATTTCAAAAGCGCGGCGGCACAGCTCTTCGGAGCGGTAGACATCGCTGTGGCGGTCTCCCGTGGTCTGGGGCGCCATGTCACTCATCACCACATTGAACCGGGCAAAATCCTCGCCAAACGTCTCAATTGGGTTCCAGGCGTAGACATCGGCGACGTCGGTCTCGACCCAACTCGGGAGCGCGAGCGCAACTTCGCGGAGATCGAGGCCGTAGATGTAGCCCTCGTCTCCCACTTTTTCGGCCGCGTATTGCATCCACGAGCCGGGCCAACACCCGAGGTCGATGACACGGTTGCCGCGGCGAAACAGACGGTACTTTTTGTCGATTTCCTCGAGCTTGTAGATCGCTCGGGCGGCAAAGTTCTCGCGCTTGGCTCGGAGGTATGCCGGGTCGTGACGACCTGAACGGTCGTTGAGTTTCTTGCGACGTGCCATCGGTGGTGATTCGGTGATGATACAAAAAAGCCTGCCTCGCGTGCGGGGCAGGCCTCTTTGGGAAGTGTCGCTTAGCCCTTGTTGTTGCCAGCGCGAATCGCCGGTTTGACGGCGTGGCGCACGGTCACGTAGGAATTTTTGGCGCCGGGGACGGGGCCGCGGACCAACAACACACCTTGCTCGTCGAGTACGCGAACAACAGTCATGTTTTGCTGGGTGAGGCGCTCGTTGCCCATGTGGCCAGCCATGCGCTTACCGGGAAGGACGCGACCAGGAGTTTTACGACAACCGATCGAACCGCCGTGACGGAAGCTCTCGTGGTTACCGTGGGTGCGTTGCTCACCACGCATGTTGTGGCGCTTCATCACACCTTGAAAGCCCTTGCCCTTGCTGGTGCCGGTGACGTCGACGCTGGCACCGACCTCGAACAGCGAAAGCGGAACCTCAGTGCCAACGGCGTACTTGCCGAGGACATCGGCAGCAACGCGAAACTCGCGGACGACGTACTTGGGGCTGATGTTGGCCTGCTTGAAGCGACCGAGTTCGGCTTTGGTGCAGCGCGAGGGTTTTTTCTCGTCGAAGGCGACGACCAGGGCGCTGTAACCGTCGCGCTCGACGGTGCGGTGGCCAAGAACCTGGTTGCCAGCTGCACGAAGAACGGTGACCGGGACGCGGCGGCCGTCCTTCTCGAAGATTTGAGTCATGCCGATCTTTTTGGTGATCAGGCCGAGTTGGAAATTCATGTTGCTCTCCAGTTGTACGGGTTGTTCTCCACCAACACGGGGAGAAAGCTCCGATGGGAGCGGGGACTATGGAGGAGTCGTCCGCGGGCGTCAACTGCCGGCGGTTTTGGCAAGCGATGGTCGGCTCACAACGCTCACACGACTAAGTTGCCGAGACCGCACTGGGGGGTGGGAGGTTGAGCAGCTGTCGGGTGTTGGTGGCGGCGATGCTTGCGAGTTCGCGGGCGTCTTGGTTACGGACGGTTGCGAGGTGTGCGCAGGTAAATGCGACGTAGGCCGGTTCGTTTTTTCGGCCGCGGTTGGGTGCTGGCGCCAAAAACGGAGCATCGGTTTCCAACAGGATACGGTCGTTGGGGCAGATGCGGGCTGCCTCACGGACCGGCGCAGCAGTCGGAAATGTGGCGATCCCCGAAAACGAAATGTGATAGCCGCGGTCGAGCCAGCGCCGAGCTTCGTCGGCGGTGCCAGTAAAGCAGTGGACTATCCCAGGGTTGTCGCGCCGCGGGTGGTTGTCGACGATTTCGAGGGCGTCGGCATGGGCATCGCGGATGTGCAATACCAGCGGCATGTCGAGGCGGTTGGCGAGCTCGATGTGCCGGGCGAACGCATGCTGTTGCACGGTTCGCGGCGAGTTGTCGTAGTAGTAATCGAGCCCGGTTTCGCCGATCGCCACCACCCGTTCGCGGTTGTCGGTGACCTTGGCTTCGAGCACCTGCATGGCCGCGTCGTCGACCGTGGTGCCGTCGTGCGGGTGGACCCCGAGTGCGGTAAAAATCCGCGGGTCCGAATGGGCGAGGGCGAGGGCGCGATCGAAGGCGTCGAGGCGGCAACCAATATGGATGAACTGCTCGACCCCCGCATCTGCGGCACGCGCGAGTGTGCCGGCCAAGTCGTCTGACATCGGCGCGTAGTCGAGGTGGCAGTGACTGTCGATCAATCCCGGGATCGACGGCGGTGCGACTCGCGGCTTCTTTTTCTTGCCCACGGCCGCGGAGGGTAGCAACTCGCAAAAAGTTCGCCACCCACAGCCGACCGCGGCCATAAAAAAACCCCGAAAACCGGGGTGAGAGCCGCTTGTCGGATTTGAACCAACGACCTGCTGATTACGAATCAGCTGCTCTACCAACTGAGCTAAAGCGGCGTGGGGAGGATGTGTATGCCGCTTTCATCCCGGCGTCAAGACTCAAACACGGGGCTCACTCCCGCATTTTTTGGTTGGCACTTCGAGCCACAAAAAAGTGCATTTTTTACATAAAGAAGAACTCTTTAATTATTGAAAATAAAAGTTTTTCTTTAACCTTTCTCGCACTGAGATTTGGCGGCTCAGGACTCGGTTGCCACCATCGCCAGGATTTTCGGCGGTGTGGGTTCGCCCTTGAAGTAGTCCTCGGACTCGAGCCAACCGACGCGCTGGATGCTGCGGACCATGACTTTTCCGTTGTCGGGGTACACGCAGACTTCGTTGGGATCGTGGCGACCGATCGCGAGGTAGACCAGATCTTCGTTGCCGTTGTTGGCGATTTGGTGGGCGGTTCCGGTTCCGGCCGGGCATGACACGCAATCGCCGGGCTTGAGCTCGGTGACCTCATCGCCGTAGCGCAGCAGGCCGGAGCCCGAGAGGATGAAAAACGCCTCGTCTTCGAGTTGGTGGCTGTGAAACGGGCAGGTCGTACGGCCAGGTGGAACCCGCATGTGGTTGATACCCAGGCTCCCGCCGCGGGGACGCATGGCCGGGGTCAAGACCTTGTAGTGGGCGCCCCAATGATCGCCGAGGGTACGGGAGATTTCACGGGCGTCCTCAACGTTGACAACGGTGGGCGGTAAGTCGGACATGGGCGATCTTGTACATGCAGAAAACTTGACGAGCAAGTCCAGTGTTGCACATGCAATATTTCAGTTTTAATGCGCCGATCGGCTGACCCACAAGTCGATGTTGGTACATCTATCCTGGGCCCACCGGCCTGGTGGCCCGGTCCGCTATTGCACCTGTGAACGCAGTTAGGGGTCGATCTCTACCGTTGCGAGGGGTCGAACCGCTGTGGTGTGATAGCCCCGATGGCCCCGCTCCCCAAACCTTTTCTCCGCTTTGCGGTGGGCACAACGCTATTGGTGCCGGCCGTGGGTGCTGGTTGCGATAACGACCCGCCGCCGACGATCAATACGCCGGCCCCAGATCCCCAGCCACCCAAGCCGACGAGCAACCCGGCCCCCGAAACGGAGCCCGAGCCATCGCAGCCGGGTACGGACAAACCGCTGCAAGTCGAACCAAACTCCGACCCCAAGCCGCACCCGAAGGAGCCGCAGCCGATCGTCAATACGCCGCCGCAACCTAAGGAGCCGGCGGAGCCGGTTGAGCAGCCAATCATTAACCCGACACCCGAGCCACAGCCAAAAACCAATACTCGCCCGGAAAAACCGCGGACCAATACCCGCCCACCAGAACCTGAGCCAAAACGGCCGCCGCCACCGACCTAATGCACGATAGGCGGCGCACGTCGGCGGGGCGAGCTCTATCCGGCCCCTCCGAAGACACGCGGGATTGCCCGAGCGGGGCTGTTGCCGATACAACAAAAACCTGTGAGCAGATGTTTGCGGCCACCACCCGGCGGTTGCAACGGATCTATCGTGGGCAGGTCGGGCGTGAACCCTGGCCTGAGTTTGAAAGCTTTCGCCGCGGGGACTATCCGCTTGAACTTCGCCGCGAAGCCGCCCGCCATTGGGCCCGTCGAGCTGTCGCCGAGTACGGCTCGATCCATCAGTTTAGCGGGGTGACCCATGCCCTGTGTGAGGCCAATGTCGGCCTCGAATTGCTTGGACCATTGACGCGTCTCATGACTGACGAAGTGCGCCACGCAGAGGTTTGTGGGCAAATGGCGTTGGCCTGCGACCCCGAAGGCCCGGCTGTGAGCCCGCGAGCGTTTGCCTGGGAGCGGCCCCGGGCGCCATGGCCCCGCGCCCCGTATGCGGGTGATCGACAGCAACTTCTGCGGTGGGCCGCCGAAGCGATTTTGGTGGCGTGCTGTCTCGGTGAAACCATCTCCCGGCCGATGTACGACGCGCTTATCGTTGTATGTACCGACGACGTGGCAAACCAAGTGCTGCGCCAGATCCAACGCGACGAGCACCTCCACGCGGCCTTTGGCTGGGATGCACTTGCAACGATTTGGCCTGCGCTCACCCGCGAAAGTCGAGCTGATGTGCAGGAGCGATTGCGCGTGGCCTTTGGCGGGTTCGAGGCGACGACCGCCTGTGGCTATACGATTGCCGATGTCGCCGGGCGCGAGATCACTATTACGCGCACCGACGGGCCCAACCTCGGGGTCTTGAGCCCTGAGCAATACGCCATGATCTTTTTTGCCACGGTCGAACAGGAGTTGTTTCCGGGGCTGCAAAAAATCGGACTCGACCCGGCCGAGGCATGGGCCAAACGGCCACAGACTGATGTCAACCATCGGCCTTGATGCTGCTATCTCGCCGCGAACACGGCCTGCGATGGTAAAGTTGCTCACGGGTAGCTGTGTATTGAAACATGTCGGAAGATTCTCAGCGGGCGGGCTCAGCAGCGGTCGATGACACCGTGGTGGCTGCAGGTCATGCCGTGACTGCAGTTGGGGGCGAGCAAACCTTGGTCGGGGATGGGGCCCGCAAGCCGCCTGTGCGTCCCCAGGAGCTGACCAAAGGGAGTATTCTCGGGCGCTACGTCATTGTCTCGCAGCTCGGCGCCGGAGGCATGGGGGTGGTCTATGCCGCCTACGACCCAGAACTCGAACGCAGGGTTGCGCTCAAGTTGCTGTTGCCCGATAAAAATGCATCTGCAAATAACTCGCGGGCGGCGAAGACCCGGTTGCTGCGCGAAGCCCAGGCCCTCGCCAAACTTTCGCACCCGAATGTCGTTGCGATCCACGATGTCGGAGTCCTCGAAGATCGCGTGTGGCTGGCGATGGAGCTGGTCGATGGGGTGACCCTGACGACCTGGTTAGAGCAGCAAAAGCCCGGTTGGCGTGAAATCGTTGAGGTGATGACTGCCGCCGGACGGGGCCTTCAGGCAGCCCACGAAGCCCGACTTTTGCACCGTGATTTCAAGCCCGACAACGTGATGGTCGGGCACGATGGGCGTGTGCGAGTGATGGACCTGGGGCTTGCTCGGGCCGACCCAAGCCCAATGAGCGAGGTCGAGGGGGTCAATCTCGAGGATTCTGTGTTGAGTGTACAAGTTACCCAGGCCGGAGCGGTTGTCGGCACCCCAGCCTATATGGCGCCCGAGCAATTCAGTGGTTTGGCCGATGTCCGCAGCGATGTGTTTGCCTATTGCGTGACGTTGTGGGAGGCGCTTTATGGTGAGCGCCCGTTTGCCGGGAAAACACCACTCGACCTTATCGCCAACATCGTCGATGGCCGGGTCCATCAGCCCAAGTCACGGGCGGCGCCTCGCTGGCTGCGGCGGATTTGTCTGCGGGGTCTCGCGGCTGAGCCAGATAACCGTTGGGACAGTATTGCCAGCCTACTTGGTGCCCTCAAAACCAGTCGCACCCGGGTGCGAACGCTACGATGGGTCGCCGCGTGCTCGACCCTCGCACTTGTTGGTGTCGGCGTATGGGCTTCTCACGAGCTCCAGGCCCAGCGAACGATCGCCGATTGCCAACGCCTAGGCGAGGTTGTGCACAATGTCTGGAACGCGGAGCGTCGCGATCAACTCCAACAAAAGTTCGTCGCCACCGGGGCAGGGGGAGCTGCTGGAGCCTCTGCGTTTACCATTCGTACAATTGAAGATTACACATCTAAAATTGGAGCGGCCCAGACACAGATGTGCCTCCAGGCCCGGGTGGACCATTCGTTAACCGACGAGCTTTATACGCGTGCGCGCTGGTGCCTCGAGGAACGGGCGATCGAACTCGAGGAGTTGTTGCTCGAACTCAACGAAGCCGAAGCCGATGTGATGTTGTGGGCTGTCGATGCCGCCAGCAGGCTTTCGCGGGTCGAGCCCTGCCAGGATGTGGTGCGGCTACAAACCCTGCCGCTGCCCCCGAGTGATAGGGCGGCAACCCTCGCGGTACTCCGCTTACTTTTTCGGGCCCACGCACTCGATAGTGGTGGCCAGTTCGACCGTTCGGCCGCGGTCGCTAGCGAGGCACTCGCAGCCGCTGAGAAGCTAGGTTGGGAACCACTTGTGGCCGCGGGCCACCTGCGTGTGGGTGTTGCCCAACTGGCCCGGGGCGAGCACGAAGAGGCCGAGCAATCGCTCGAAGCTTCGTACTTTCGGGCGGCGAAATCCGGGGCCAACGAAGTTGCCGTGCGAGCGGCGGTCCACCTCGTATTCGCCGTTGGTTACCGGCTTGCCCGCTACAGCGAGGGGATGCGTTGGTCCAAGCTCGCCGAGGTTCAGCTGTCGTTGCTGGGGGCGGGCGACGACGGTTTGATGCACGCCGCGTTGCTCAACCACGTCGCCGGTGTGTTGCAGGGGCAGGGGGACTTGGCCGGGGCCAAAACATCCCTCGAACAGGCGCTTGCCATCCGTGAACAGACCCTCGGGCGCGACCACCCACGGGTGGGCTACACCCTCAACAACCTGGCCGCGACCGTGGCGATTAGCGGCGACTACGAAACGGCCAAGGTGCATTTTGAGCGGGCGCTTGCCATCAAGGAAGCATCGCTCGGACAGACACATCCCAAACTCGCCGGGTCGCTCAACAACCTGGCGAAGATCTACGAAGGTCTCGGGGAGCTTGACCGTGCCTTGCCGTTGCTGCAACGATCGTTGGCGATCCGTGAGCAGACGCTTGGGCCATCCCACCCGAGGGTCTATGACGTGCTCGAGACCGTAGCTTCGTTGCATAGACAAAAAGAACAATATGTACAGGCACGCACTTTGTTGAGCCGCGTACTCGACGGGCGGCTTCGTGCGTTGCCGAAGGGACATCCTGATATCGCCCGCAGTCACGATGCGATCGCACGGGTGGAGCTTGCAGCCGGAGAGTTTGAGGCTGCGATCGCGGCCTTTGGCGAGGCACTCAAAGTTTGGGAAATGGCGAGCGACCAGGGCCCTTACGAGCGCCACTCCACGCTTGCGGGGCTGGCCCGAGCACAGCTCGACCACGGACAGCTCGACCGTGGCTACGAAGTCGCCAAGCAAGCCGTTGACGAAGGCACCGCGGCGGGGATGACCGGGCAAAAGCTCGCGCCCGGCCAGTTTGAGTTGGCGCGCGCGACGTGGCTCAAACACGGCGATCGCGAGGCTGCGCTCGCACTGGCCGAGCAAGCACTCGAGGGGTTTATGTCGCCGCATCAGGTCGGTCAGCGCAAACGAGTCGAGGCGTTTATCCGCGAGCTCAAAAGCGCGAAACCGTCGGGAGGCAGCGGTTGATGTGACTGACGTGCTGGCAAAGTCCTGCCAAACAGGTGCAATTGGCCGATAGATCGGGTTCGGGCACCGGCGAGATTTGCAGACGAGGCGGGTTCCGGTTAGACGTGTCCGCAATGCCAGCTGGGAGTCCATGGAGTCGAGTCGCAATTTCGCTGTGCCTGATCGCCGGTTGCCGCACCGAGCCGACTAAACCGCCACAACCGCAGCCCGAGCCAGACCAGGTCGCACAGGTTCAACCCGACCAGACCGCCGAGCCTCCGCAAACTCAGCCGGAGACTGGCGAAGACACGCCCGCCGGGGATCCGACTGACCCCACGCCTGAGACACAGGCGCCCGAACTGCCCGAGCAGCCACAACAAGCAGACCCACCTGCGCAACCCGACCCCGAACCTCCGGTCGACCCAAAACTTGCCCACTGCCCGGATTTTGGCGACGAGCCGTTTGTCTACGCGATTGGCAGCTCAACCCTGGCGAGCTTGCTCGGCCCGATGATCGAGCAAACTGTCAAGACTCGGTGGCCGCACGCCCGTGTGCGCAAGTGGGGGAAGGCTTCGAGCGGGTTGGCACGCCCCGATTTTCACGATTGGGCCAAGGAGATGCCGAGCGTCAACGAGGAGTACGACCCGGACATCTACATCGTCAACCTCGGGACCAACGACTTTCAATCGGTGTGGCTACCCGATGGTTGGGCCAAGGCCCACACGCCGGAATGGGAAAAGGCCTATGGCGATCGGGTCGATGCCCTGCTCGAGGTGCTGTCGGGCGAGCGCAACCGCCTGATCGTTTGGGTGGGACCTTCCGCGTTTCCCGCGAAAAATGCCCGCCAGATAGGTCCCAAGGTCAATCGCGTGATCAAGCAGCGGATCAAGGCGTTTGCGGGCAACGCGTTTTATGTCGATGCCTTTACCAAAACTAGCCCCAAGCGCGGGCAGTACATCAAAACGGTCAACCTCAACGGCAAGGAAGTTGCGGCCTATGGGCCCGACGGGGTCCACCTGAGCAATGCCGCGGTCAAGGTTCTGATGTCGCGGCCACTGTTTAAGATCGTCGGCCCGTGCCTCAAGGCCGCCGCACCCACGTCTTGATTCGCGGGTTCCACAAATTTTGCCGGTTCGTTGGGCGAGGCTCAGCAAACCGGCAAAAAAATGTGTGGGTACAAAAAAAGCCACCTAGCGTCAGCTAGGTGGCTTGGGAGTAGCGGGGACGGGATTTGAACCCATGACCTCCGGGTTATGAGCCCGGCGAGCTACCTGGCTGCTCCACCCCGCACCAGGGAATGGCGTTCTACTGTTCAATCACGCTGGCGTCAACACCCTGAGCAAGAAAAGTCGAAAAAAAATCCCCAACCCGGTTTTAGCGGGCCAAATCGGCAAGTGCGACCCGCTCACCCCCCGAGTTATCGAGTTGAGCGAGTACCGCAAGCGGTTTGTTGAGGTTGTCCAAAACCATCAGGCTGTGGCGATGGGGAGGCTCCGACGCGAAATTGAGGGGGCAATGGTCGACCTGTGCTTTCCCCGCACGCTCGACGACTAGCGGCAATCCCTGCGAGCGACAAATCAACGGTCGTTGTGCATACACCGCACACTGGTTGTCGACGAGTAGGGCGCAATGGGGGAGGGTCTGGTCGCGGGCCTGTTTGGCAATCCGCTGGCGCTTGCCTGGGTCGGTTTGCTCGAGTTCAGCGAGGGCAACGCGAATCGGCTGTGCCTCAACTTCAAACACGCCGAATTTTGCGTGGCAACACTGCGAACATCCCGCGCGACAGGCCATGTTGGCTCCCTCGCGCTCGGCAGCGGCTGAGAAGTGTGCTTCGACCCGCTCACGCAGGGCCCGAAGATAGGCTGTGGCATCCATTTAAGTTGAATCTACAACAAAGTTTTTAGTTTTGGAGCTAGCGAGGGGCTCCACACGCATTTCGCCCGCAGGTCGCGTGTGCGGCCCGCGGGCGAGTACCAGGCGAGATGAACTACGCCGGGGCGTTGGCCTGAAAGCGCCAGGTAAAGGTCGCTTCGCCGTCGCGTTGGTCAAACGGGTCGAGGGTGAGGCCGTCGATCGCGTCGACGATACAATCACCAAGAGCCGCGGGAGCCGTCGAACTCTCGTTGACAGCCGTGTTGATGATTTTCCCGGTCTTCTTTTCGACCGTGAAGTTGACGATGACCTCGCCCGAGACATTGGGGTCGGTGACGAGGGCAGCGTCGTAGCACTCCTTGACGGCCGAGTTGCGAGTCTCGACGAGGGAGCGGGTATCTTGGCGGTACGTCTCGGCATCGCGGGCGATGCAGGTGCATGCCGGGAGCACGGACGAGGCCGCGATCAAACAGACAGAAACGATCACGTTGCGCATGGCTGCTCCTTAATTCGTTTTGGTTTCGACGACCTTTTCTTCGCCGGTTTCGGGGTCGATCTCAACCTTGGTCTTGGTCACATCCTGCTCGGTGATGATGAACTCGACACGACGGTTTTTCTCCTTGCCTTCTTCGGTCGACTCATCGGCGATCGGATTGCTTTCGCCAAAGCCCTTGGAAGACAGCATCTCGTCGGTGATACCTTCTTTTTCGACCAGGTGCTTTTTGACCGAGGCAGCGCGCTTGTCTGACAACTTTTGGTTGTGCTTGTCGCTGCCCTCCGTCGAGGTGTGACCCTCGATCGAAATCTTTTTGATGTGCGGGTTGGCCTTGATGACGTCCGCGATTTCTTTGAGGAGGTCAAACGACTCTTCGCGAATCGTCGCCTTGTTGAAATCAAACTGGATCTTGTCGTTGATGACGATTTTGTTGTCGCGCACCTCAACCCGTTTGGGCTTGGGCTCCGGTTTGGGCTCGGGCTTTGGCGGGGGAGGGGGGTCTCCCATAATCACCAGGGCACTTGAGTCTTCAAACGCGATCGGGCCACAGGCGGTCAGCGGGAGCGCGACCGCGACAAGGGCTGGGAGCACCCGGAAGCGTGCAAAGTTGCAGATGTTTGGCATGGACAGTCTCCGTGACGGGAAGGCACGGTCGTTGTAACCGCACCCCATCTCGCCCCTAGGCTCGAGGTTTACGGCCAAATCGTCAAGTCTCTTGCAAGAAAGGCGCTCGTAAATTCGGCCGGCCATAAAAATCTCGCTTGCTCCCGGCAGGCCCGGTAGTGTTCGCCTATGTGGTCCAACACCCCCGCGGCAAATCTACGGCACAGTGTTTTTGTAGTTGTGTGTGGATTGGTGAGTCTCCAGGCCGTGCCTGCGTTGGCCAATCCCGTGGGCATTAGGCCCCAAATAGATGCATCGTCACCGGTTGTGGCCGAAGCTCCCGCCCCACAGCCGGCGGCGGATGGATCACCTGCAGTTGCGCAACCCTCGCCCGATACCGCGCCGCAGGACGGTGTATCCGCACCAATTTCGCCCGCCCCAACGTCGGGATCGCCGGAGGGATCTGCAGCTGCGGGAGCTCAACCGGTGCAGCCCACCCCGGCAGGAGCTCAGCCCATGGCTGGGCAGCCCACACCTGAGGGCGCTGCTCCTGAGCCGACACCACCAGCCTCGCCCTCGGCCGATATCCTCGCGCCGTCTGAGAGTAACACCGCATTGCCACCGCCGAGTGATCGCGGACCCGTGTTGACAGAGGAAGAACAGATCGAGGCCGAACTCGAAGCCATGCGAGAGATGTATCGGCAACTATATCGACCGAGCGACAACCCGGGGAAGTTTGCGTTGCTCGCCCGCGGAGTGTTTTATGTGGCTGGCAACTCAAAGCGGACCTCCTCCGGGCGCCTAGGTGGGGTGCTGGTCGATGTCGGGCAAAACTGGAATCACATCGGTTATGCCGCCTCAGTCCACATCCTCGGGGGGCAACTGGCGCTCGGGGAGAACCGGCAAACGGCGATTACGTCGCTTATTGGCGGTGGCCCAACCGTGACCATGGGACGGCTCGCACTCAACGGGCGGGGATATTTTGGTCTGCGCCTCGGGTACGACTTCTTCTACGCGCCAGCGCGAATGGTCCCGGGTGCAGGGCCTGCCGATCCGACCAACGACCTGTCTGTACGGGCACCCCACGGACCACGGCTCAACATCAATATGGGGTTGTTGGTGAAGCCCCGGCGCGACTCAAAATTGTTTCAAGGCGTCGGGCTGTCGATCGGCTACCAGGCGCTCGTACACAGCCTCGCCGCCGATATGCCGCTGACACACATGTTGCTGTTTGGCCTCAACTACCGGATCGGCTAGCGCAACATTCTGCATATACACATAAGAGCTCGGTCAGTCCGCGCTCAGTACGACGGGCTGACGCTAAAAACCCCCTCGGGAAGCAACATGCTATCGTCGAGGGCTTGGTCTGCCAGCCGCAGTTCGTGTATCAGCAACAGTGCCGAGGAGAGCTCGGTCAGTCCACATCAGTACGGGCGCTGACGCTAAACACCCCCTCGAGAAGCAACATGCTATCGTCGAGGGCTTGGTCTGCCAGCTGCAGTTCGTGTATCAGCAACAGTGCCGAGGAGAGCTCGGTCAGTCCGCACTCAGTACGACGGGCGCCTCGGTGCTGACGCTAAACACCCCCTCGGGAAGCAACATGCTATCGTCGAGGGGTTGGTCTGTCGGTTGCGGTTCGTGTATCAGCAACAGTGCCGAGGGGTGTTTGGTTACCGCCGGATGGGGACCGGTGATCGCCCGTCGCGGTGGCTTGGCACGCTGAACCGGGAGCTTGACCATGGTGCCCCCGCGATGGATAAGCCCGGTGGTTCGCCCGTCGGCGACCACCATGTGAAAGTTGTCGGGGTTGCCGAGTCGGTCATCGACCATTTGCAGGGCCCGGCGAATATCGGCCGCTGACGCGTAGGTCCGCCCGATCCCGGTGAGTTCGTGGAGGCAGGCGAGGAAGCTAAACAGCACCAATTCACGATCGGTGCCCTGACGTAAGCTGCGGGTCAAAAACCCCGGGAGTTGGCGACGCAGCTCGTCGCGCAAGGTGCCCGGCACACGACCTCCGAGCCCCTCCGACTGAATCCCGATCCAGCGCTCGAACCGACTGATCTCGAGGCGGGGGACCGGGCGTTGGCCGGCCCCGACAGCGAACGAGGCCAGGGTGCACTGCGAGGGCACGCGGACCAAGTCGTCGATGAGGTCGGCGTGACGATCGCGGACGACGGGTCGCGACTGCACCAAGGTTTCGAGCCCGTGGACACCTCCAACACTCCACGCCCGGGTTTTGCCGGAGCTCACCTCGGCCTGAAAGTCGCGCCAGTGGGTCTCGAGTGCCGACAGGAGCCACTGACGATCGACCCTCGGTTCAGCCTTGCTACTGTCGACCAGGGCCGCGAGCGCTACTGCATCGTGCACATCTCGATCATACCAGCGGGGAACCCTCAAACCACTGTTTGCACCCGTCGTGACGAAGACCTTGTGCCTACAAGTGTGCAACCCGGTCGGGGGTTGCAGCCAACTTCGCGCCTGGGGATTTTTTTCGCTGCCAATGATTTCACCGGGTTGAAATCTCGCTGCTCAAGCGCGTGGGCACATCCGGTCGTCCGGATTCCCCGACGGGCGAAAACCGCGACAACACTCAGAGATCGCTACGACCACAGCCAAGTCCCCGCGTGTGAGTCGGATCCGCAGATGGCGCACCCGCGGGTGGGAGAAAACGACCCGTGGGCCAGTTCTAGTGGCAGCAATCAAGGTTTATTGGCATATGGAGATCCGCTGTCACCACCGCGTTGGGAATTCGAGCAAGTGGGAGAAATCCCCGCGAAAAGTACTTGCCGGTCGGAATTGAATCGACCCACAATATGCGCGCATGCGTGTGCCCACGAGCAGGCTGAGGATCATTCGTGATCCAGAGGACTTTCCCGAACGGGAAAGTGCCAGGCCCGCAACCCCCGGTGCCCTGCTAGCCAGCTTGCGCGAGGAACAAAACCTCACCATCGAACAGCTGGCCCAGCGCACCCGGATACCGCGGACGAGTCTGCTGGCCCTCGAACAGGATCGCTACGAGGACCTTCCGGGGCCCGTATTTGTAAAGGGTTTTTTGCGCTGCTGTGCGCGCACGCTCGAGGTCGACGCCGAGGCGTTTTTCGAGTTGTTGTATGCGCAGGATGAAGCCGAGACCGAGGCCGAGTCCGCCGAAGCCGCCACGGTGCCGGAGCTTGCCCCCCCGGTTGAAGATGCCGACGTGCTGTTGCTCGCCGATGAGCTCGAACCGGTCGAACAGGCAGCTCCCAACAATGAGCAGGGCAAAAAGCCCGAGGCACAGCCCTCGCTGCTCGCCGAAATGTGGGGCCGGGTCGTGCCCGTAATTTCACAGCTACCGATCCGACTTCCAAGCCGGCACCTGTTATGGATCGCGGTCGTCGCTTTGTTGGCGCTGTTGGTACTGGCTGCATTTGCCCTGGGTATGTCGGGCGAGGGTGTGTTTGCCCCTGCGTCGTGAGCGCGGGCCCACGCATCACCCCTGACTGGTTGTACCTGCACCGGCTAAAGCCCATGCCGAAGTTTTCGCGACCGCAATTGTGTTCGCGCGTCGACCCGACAGTTCGTATATTGCCGGCGGTCCATGGCGGTCGTTCGCAACATCGCTGAGTTCGTCAAGTTGATGCGCAAGGGGGACGAGCGCCTGCTCGTACGTGCCCTTGCGCGGCTCGACGATGTGCAGGTTGCCTCGCTACTCGACATTCTCGACCCCGACGAGCAGGACCGGGTGTTGCCGCTGTTGCCGGTTGAGCGCCGGGCCGAAGTTCTCGGCAAAATGCGCTACGAGCTGGCGGCCGATGTCATCAGCCGGCTCGCCCCCGAAGAAGCCGCAAAGCTGGTCGATGACCTCGATCCCGAGGACGCCGTCGACATTTTGCAAGAGGTCGAGCGCGCCAGCCTGAGTCAGATCCTCGCCCGGGTCGACGCCGACGAAGTCTCCGACCTCGAAGAACTTCTCGCCTACGACGACCAAACCGCTGGTGGATTGATGTCCCTCGACGTCTTCCGCGTGCGCAAGGACTTTACGATCGCAGAGGCCATGCGCCTGATCCAGGAGGCCGAAGAGCTCCCGGACAGCGTGTTTTATTTGTATGTCGTCGACGAGCACGACCGCTTGATCGGGCTCATCACCCTGCGGATTTTGGTACGCGGCAAGCCCGACCAACCGATCCACGAGGTGATGGAGACCGATGTGGTCACCGTCAATTCCGACACCGACCAGGAAAAGGTCGCCGAGATTGCCAGCCGTTACGACCTGGTTTCGCTGCCCGTGGTCGACAGCCAGCGCCGACTTTTAGGGGTTGTCACCATCGACGACATCGTCGACGTCATCCGCGAAGAGGCCACCGAGGACATCCTCAAGATGGCCGGTGCCGGTCAAGAAATGGTCGACACCCGATCGTTTTGGGCCAGCTTTCGCGCGCGCATGCCCTGGCTGTTGACGGCGGCATTGGGCGGGCTGTTGGTCGCCGTCTCGCTGCAGGGTTTTGAAGATGCCCTGCGCACCGTCCCGGCACTCGCCCTGTTCATGCCGGTGGTCGCCGGTATGGGTGGCAACGTCGGCACCCAGTCGTCGACGATCGTCGTCCGTGGTTTGGCCGTTGGCTACATCGCAGGTTCCCGCGTCGGCCGCTTGCTCGTCCGCGAGATCGCCTTGGGTGCCGTGTTGGGCATGATCTACGGGGCATTGATCTCAGCACTTGCCCCCCTGATGGGGGCGACTGCCGACGATCCGCTTGGCCTCGGTTTGGTGATCACATTTGGCATGGTCGGTTGTATGGTCATTGCCGCAGCCGTCGGCACCTCGGTTCCGTTGGTCTTGCACCGATTCCACGTCGATCCAGCGATCGCCACCGGTCCGTTCGTCACGACCTCGGTCGACATCCTCGGATTGCTGTTTTACTTCTGGCTGGCAACCGTGTTGCTCAACGTGATGGTTTGAAAGCCAAGTTTCAGGGTCGGGCTGAACCGGCGGTACTCCTGCGTACACGCCCACTCGGTGAGGCCGATCTGATCGCTGTGTTGTTGACCGCCGACGGCAAACGCGAGGCCGTGGCCGCAAGTGCCAGGCGTTCGCGCAAACGCTTTGTCGGCGGGCTCGCGCCGGGTATGCGAGGGGTTGCCACGTTGACACCCGGCAAGGGCACGTTGATGCGACTTTCGAGTTTTGAGCCCACCGGCGATCACACGCCCGTCGGTCGGGATCTAACCCGGTTTGCCTATGTCGCGTATGTGTGTGAGCTGACCGATGAACTCATTGGCATGGATGTCCACGACCCGCTGGTGTTTGGCGTTGTCCAGGCCACGCTCGCCGCGATCATCGAGCATCCGCCGCAACCGGCTGCGCTGCGGCAGTTTGAACTTCGGCTGTTGCACGCCCTCGGGTTTTTGCCGCCGTTGGCCGCCTGTTGTGTGTGCCGCAGTCGCGTGCTCGCGGGGCAACAAACCACGGGTGTTGTCGGCTTCGACCCGTTGCGTGGCGGTGTGCTTTGCCGTGAGCACCGCGGCCCTGGCGAAGTACTGGTGACGTCCTTGCTGCATGCGGTTGCTCTCGTCGAAGGTGATGCCGCCGAAGTGCTCGAGCAGGTCGGCGAAGCGTCGGCCAGTGTCCGTCGAGGGCTGCGCGACCTCACTTTTGGGTTTGTCCGCCAACATTTGCGGCGACCGCTCAAGTCGCTCGCGTTCTTCGCCCAATTACCTCGCGGTTAGCAGTCGCCCGTGGCACCCGAGCCAACCCGTGGCTACCGCGGTGGGCGTGAGTTGATTCCCGCGGGTGCGTGAGGAGGCGTTGTCGGGTCGCGGGCTCGATTCGCGCGACTGTGGTAGGTTGCCGGCCGATGAGCGAACGCCCAAACACGCGCACCCCGGACCGTCGGGCCAAGGCGCTGCGACGCTGGGCTTGGGGGCTTATCGCCACCGGCGTATGTGCAACCCAGGTTTCGTGTTTTGCCCCCAGCGTCGGCAACCCCCCGGAGCCGCGCCAGCTTTATTTCCCGTCCGGGCTCGCCCTCGACCCGCGCGCGCCCGAGGGCGAAGCTGCCAAATGGTTGTTTGTCGTCAACGCCAACAGCGATTTGGCGTTCAATGGCTCGTCCCTGGTCGCCGTCGACCTCAACCGGTTTTTCGACCTCGCGTTTTCCGACCCGTCCCTGCAAACCGTCGGGACCCTGGCCGTCAACGACGGCGTGCAAAATGTCGGGTCCGAGGTCGACGATCAAAATCCATGTAGGCGCAACGTTTCCCGACCGCAGCTGATCGAGTGCGACGAGTCGTCGGTGGTCAACGAAGACACCACCGTCTACATGACAACGTTCGCGACGGTGGCCGGGATTTGGCAGCCCGATCCGGCAAGTGACCGCCTCCGCCTGCTCACCCCGGTGCGCGGTGACCCCAGCATCTCGTATGTCGACATTTCGGGGGGTCTTGGTGGCAGCTCGCTCGAGTTTGAGTGCGGGCAGGGCAGCGACGAGTCCGACCCGCGGCGATGTTCGTCGGACTTCCGCATGAAGCACCTGCGGGGTAACGAGGACCTCACGCGACTGGCGACCGAGCCAGCCAACATTCTGATCTCCAAGCGGCCAGGGTACCCCGTCGCCTATGTCACCCACCTCAATCGCCCGGTTGTCACGCTTGTCGATCTCGACGGCATCGCCGAGGCCGAATCGGGGAAGTCGGTGCTTATCGACGAAGCGCGGATCCTCCACCCGACCGAGGTTGTCGGCGGGTTCGGAATTGCCGAACGCCCCTGTGCCCCCGAGGACGAAGGCACCGACGCGCCCGGATGCGAGCGGCCCAAGGTGTACTTCGGCCACCGCGAACTGACGCGGGTGGAAATCGCCAGCGTGCATCTTCAGCAACCGGGCGAGGGGCAAACCTGCGTCGGCTACCCCGATCTCGGTGAGCCCGGCGGGCTTTTGTGCGACTTCCAAGTTGTCGACGAAACCACCTTTGTCCCGCAAACGCTCGGTGGAGTCGGGGCCAACCAGTTGCTCGGCGCGCCAGCGTTTGGCGAGATGGCGTTTTCGCAGGATGGCAACGGGCTCTACATCACCCAGGTCAACCCAGGCGGGCTGATCTACGTCGATACGAGCCTCGATGACAACGGCGAGGTTCGCAACGAGACCATCGACCTCATCGAGATGTGCGCCGAGCCGCAGGCGCTCGAGGTGTTCTCCGTCGACGGCGAAGAATATGCCGCGGTCAGTTGCTACAAGCCGGCTGAAATCTTTATTGTAGAGTTGAGGAGTTTTCGCGTGATTCGCCAAGTCATCGCGGGCACCGGTCCCCACGAGATGGTCTACGACCCAACCCGCAAGGTGCTGTATGCAGCCAATACACTCGACGCGACGATCAGCGTGATCGACGTGTCGCGTGAGCGCGTGACCCGTTTTACTGAGATTGCCCGTATCGGGTTACAGGAGCCCTACGGCGGATGATTCGGACGACTCCCCACAACGCCCTTGCCAGCGCCCTTGTGTTTTTGGGCTGCCTTACGAGTTGCGCCCAGGACGACGAACTCACGATTCCAAACCGTGTCCTCGACCGTCCGATGGACATGGTGCTCGCGTGTATCAGCGTCGACAGCAACGGCAAAATGCGTCCACTCGCGGTCAGCGACTGCGAAGGCACGTTTTCCACCGGTCAGTTGGCGAGCTGCCAATTGCCCGATCCGATCCCGAGCGCCGGCAATGCCGAAACCGGTGAGTCGGAGTCGGATACCGACGCAAGTACCGTCGAGCCCAACAGCACACCGCAGCTCATCGGATTTGTCGCCAACTCGGAGCGCAACGAAGTTGCGATGTTCAGCTCATGCTCGAACCGCTTGGTCGACATGGACACCGACTCGCCGGGCTACAACTTCATCCCGGTTGGCGCCCTGCCTTCGCGGATCGTCACAACCGACGATCGCTGCCAGATGGTCACCGCCAACTACGGTTCGTGCGACTTCAGCGTTCTCGATGTCCCGCCGCTGGCCGGCTACGCATTTGAGATCCAACCCGACGATCCGCCCTCGACCTATGTTTCACGGGTGGTGCCGGTCACCGGCGACGGGCGGGTGTTGGCATCTCGCCCCGGCGACGTCATTTCTGTCCCCCGAGACCTAACCCTTGGAATAGGTAACGACGCGCCCGTCGACCCCGACAATCCGGCCTGTACCTACGACCAACCAACTAGTGTCATCGTCACCTATCCCAACTGTCAGCTGATCGCCGAGGTCGATCTTCGCAGCCAGCTGATCGTCCAAAGTCGGCAATTTATCACCAACGACGACGGGACCGTCTCGGTTATCGATACCGGTTCGAGTCCGGTGTGCCCGGTCGATTGCCCCGACCAACTGCCCGAGGGCTTTATCCCGCCGTCCGGCGACGGCGTGCTCAATGGCGAGTACACCTCCGACGGGATGTTTCCCAACACGTTGGCGCTGATTTCCGAGGCCGATCCAAACGGCGGTGAGGATGCCGCGCCGGTCCATGTGCTGCACGTCGGTGGCTCGGGTTCCGACACCGTGTTTGCCTTGCCCTACCGCGAGGATGGCCAGTGGGCCGACGAGGCCTTGGAGCACGAGCTCATCGGTGCCCGCGGTGTTTCGCGGATCCGGCCGACGCCGGTGATGACCCTCGAGGGCAAGTTCTACCAGTTTTTGTACGTGATTTCGGGCGACGGCTCGACCCGCGTGATCTCCCGCGACCTCGATGACCTAGACGGCACCATCGGCATGGAGTGCGACACCCAGTTCGACCACCACGAGGTCGGAACCGATGTAGATACAGTTTTTTGCAACGAGGCACCCAAGATTTCGCCCGACGCGACCGTGCCCGACCGCCGTGCCTTTGCCGAAGGGCCGGGGATCCGCGTGCCGTTTTCGGGGGCCGTCGTCACCGACTGGACCTTCCAAACCATCCCCGACGAAAACGGGACCGAGGACGACATCGTGTTTGGCGTCAGCCCGGCCAACATTACGGGGGTGCTCGGGATCGGCGTCACCAATGCCGGGACCGTCACGCTCGTCAACTTTGGCCACTTCCGCCAACGCCAAATCACCCTGCTCGACAGCGACAAGGGCGGGACCATCGACGACCTCGGGACGATGGATCTGACGATCCCAACCCACTCGCTGTGGCCCCAGTTCGACCCGGCCCTCGGCAACAACCGCAACTTTTGGCCGCGCATGCGCGACATCCCGGCAACCCGTGTCATCTCGGGTGAGCTTGAAGGTGCAGGTGCAACAAAAGCCCTGGCCCCGGCATTTCGCCTGATCGACAAGGCCTACGTCGGCCAGGGGGCACTCGGAGGGTTCAAGCAGTTCGACGAGGACATGGCCGAGGCCGACACCGACACCGACGGTGGTGAGGTCGAGGAATACGGCAACATCGACAAGCTCGGCACCCTGGCTTCGGTCGAGGATGTGCCAACTGCCCTGTACGAGACCAATGTCGTGCGCCCGATCGTTCGCGACTATCGCGAGTGGCGGGGGGCTGAGTGGTCGCTGCAATGGGAGGCGCCGATCCCCGGTACAACCTCCAACAACGGCCGGATCTACTGCGATCCCGACAGCCTGTTTTTCCACGAGGCCTACTGTGCTCCGCAGGAAGATGGCGACTCGATGATCATCGACAGTCGCGCAAACTTCTGCGACGACGGCGTGCTCCCGGGTGACAAGGTGTTTGTCTACGGCTGCGGTGACGATGGCGATTGTGGGGCAGGGCAGGTCTGCCTGCTCGACCCAGACGGGGGCTCGACAACCGGCATCTGTGTCTCGCAAAGCCGCTACGACGCCGACTACGCCAAGCTCCTCGATGCCTGCGACGAGTTTATCAGCGATCCGTGCGGCACCCCGATTCGCGAGTTCTTGATCACCAAGGCGTTTCAGGATCGCTTGCACTTACAAGTGATGGACATCCCCAAAACGTCTTTCATCGCCGAGTGGACCGAGGTCGAGGGCGAGGATGGCTCGATGGTCTCGATCCCAATCGAAGACGAGGGCAGGATGTTGTGCGCCGAGGTTCAACCCGAGACCGGTTGTGTCGAGCACATCGACTGCGAGGGAATTGTCGAAGAGGGCCCCGAGGGCGAAGAGATCGCGTTCCCGTACTGCATCGATGGGCTGTGTCGCCGCAAGTGTGACGAGGAGACCGAAGACTGCGCACTTCGCCATCTTCCCGGTCCTTACTGCTACAGCGAGTTGATGACCTACCAGGTGCACACCCGCAACAGCTTCACCCTGAGCGGTCCCGGGCAATACGCATTTATCGACGAGCGGGTCAAAGCCGACGAAAACGGCATGTGCTACGAGGACGCCACGATGTCGGAGTTGCTCACCAGCCGGATTCGGCTCGAGGAGACATTCGCCGACAACGAAAACTCGCTGTGGCCGATCCCTGATTGCCCCAACGATGAAATCCCGTCGGGTAGCGATCCCAATCCCTGTGTCGTGACCCTGCCACGGCTTCCCGATGGCGGCAGCGCTTCCGAAAACGGCAAGTCACTGTTCCACTACATGTCCTACGAGGACACGCCAGTAACAGCACTGCGGTTTAGCAACCCGATGATGTCGCTCGTGCTCGATCTGACCTCCCTCGAAGGCCTCACCGCAGAGATCCCCGGGCGAGACAACGTGTTTTGGCCCGCGTCGTTTACCGAGTTCAAACGCTCACGCATCCCGCGAAACTACAGTCAGCGGTTCACAACCCAGGCAGGGTACTCGCCCTACAACTTCCCAGTGCAGCTGCTCAACGTGCCGCTGACAAGCCCGGTCAGGGTCATCAATGCCCCCGAGGCGCGGGTTGTGTACGTGGTCGATTCGAGCGGTCGTGGGAGTACCCAGGGCACGCGCGGGCAGGTTTTGCGGGTGCTGATTCAAGACGGGCAGGTGCTGCCCGACGACACATTCGAAGTTCGCTGAGGTCGTCGACATCGCCACAACCGATCCTGGGTTGGTACGCGCAGTCGCGTGTTGCCGACCCAAACGGACATGTGTGAAGTCCTCACGAAAACGCGCACGCGCCTCGCGAGCTCAAGTCACAACTTTCAACGCGCGTAAGTTTGTTTGTGGTGAGAAATCCAGGGGTAGATAGGGCCCAACTCGCGGGCTTGGGTGTCGCCTAAGACTGTGCCGGACCGCAGTCTTGCGGTATTGTTCTTCCGCAGTGCCGCAGTTCAAAATCAAATTCGGCGGACGGACGCTGCCCCTACCGCTTGGAACGCACCTAGTGGGCAGAATGAGCGACTGCTGGCTCGTCTGTGACGACGACCTGATCTCCCGGTATCACGCCCGGTTACACGTCTCCGAGGCCGGTTTGCACGTCGAAGATCTCGACAGCAGCAACGGCACCTTTCTCAACGGCGAGCGCCTGACCAAGCGGACCAAGGTCCAAGTCCACCACAAAGACACGCTCCGCGTCGGTCGCGAGGTTATCTCGATCATCAGCGACGCCAGCCTGACGCCTGTTGATGACCCGATGGACAGCTTGCGCAAGACCATGGGGCCCAACGAAGAAACTGCGTTTCCCCAGCTGATTAGCCAGTTGGTCGAAAAAAGCCTCAAGGTCGGCAAGATCAAAGAGGCGGAGCGCTACGCCCTGGCACTCACCAACCAGCTGATGGGGGCGAAAGTTCCCGAAGACCACCCAACTGCCCGCAGCTGTGTGAACTGTTTGATTGCATTGGCAACCAAATCATCCTCGGGCATCTGGCTCGACCGCGTGTTCCGGCTCCACGCCGTCCACGGTTGGTTGATGTCGGACGACGTGATCAAGAGCCTACGCTCGGCGCTCAACCAGATCACACGAATCCCTGGCACAGGTCTTGGCGACTACGAACGCCGGTTACGCGAGTTGTCACGCGATGGCCAGCCGGTGCCCAAGGGATTGATGTCGACGATCGCCGAGTTTAGCGACGCCTACGGCGGCCCCTAAGCTAAGGTTGACGACGGGCCACGCGTGGCGAGGCAACGACGGACCACGCCGTGGCGAGGCATCGTGGCGAGGCAACGCCCCCAGTTGCGTGTACAAGTACGTAGCGATCGCTACTCGCCAGGAGAACCGCGCGGGTTGACGACGGTTCACGCGGTGGCGAGCCTGCGTAAGCAAAGGAGCAACGGCGGACGCGAGCGCTCAAACAGGAACTGGCCGTCCTCGCTGTACATGGCGGTGTCCGACCACGGGAGGGGAGGCGAAGGGTCGGGTCCCTTTCACAGCAACCCTGCTGCCTATACAAGTACGTAGCGATCGCTACTCGCCAGGAGAACCGTGCGGGTTGACGACGGTTCACGCGATGGCGAGGTAACGCAGCGACCCGGATGCATATACAAGTGTGTAGCCTTAGCTACTCGCCAGTGTACTTGGTGACCTTGAGAACCGTGCGATTGTTCTTGGCCCGACCACTGGCGGTCATGTTGACGGCGACGGGGTTTTTGTCGCCGTATCCCTTGGCCTCGACCCGATCGGGCGATACCCCCTTGTCCACGAGGTAGGTCCGCACGGCATCCGCACGCTCTGAGGTTTTCTTTTTCGGGTTGCCGCGATCGTCGGAATACACCGCAATCTCAACCTGGGCATACTCGGGGTGCCCATTCAAAAACGCCGCGAGTTCGTCGAGAATTGCGTGGCTCTTGTCGCTCACCGCGTTGCCCTTGTAGCGGATTTTCTTCTTGACCGAGATCCGGCGTTTGTTGCCCTTGATGTTGGGAGTGTCGACCGGCGCTAACTTGGTCAGGGTTTCCTGAACCGTCGCCCCCTGATCACCCTCGGCAACCTCAAAGGTAATCTTCTTTTCGCTAAAGCCAGCTGCGGTGATGGTGCCTTCGTAGCTCCCCGTGGGGAGTTCGAGGACAATCTGACCGTCTTCGGACGAATCGAACGGCTCCTGCACTCCTTGGCCCACGACCATCATCGAGACCTTCACCGGATTGCCAGCGTCGTCGACAAAGGTGCCGCTCATAATGCCGGTTGTTCCGGCTGCTGCAGTCTCAGCCGAGGCCTCGGCAACGGTAATGTCGAGCGTTGTATCCTCGCCCTCGCGGACTTCGGCGAGTTCCTCCGCAACTTGGCCGTCGGCCGACTCAACCCGAACACTGACCTCACCTTCGGGGAACCGGAAACTTGTATAGTAACCATTCTCGTCGGTCAGGATGGGGTTGGCGGCCAGGCCGGGGAACGAAACCTTTGCACCTACAAGCGGATTGCCGTTGGCGTCGGTCACCCGCCCAGTGAGACGACCGTCGAGCACGGCTGGGGCGGTGGATTCGGCCGGGGCCGGCACCTTGATTTTGCGTACGGGCGGCTTGGGATCGATCGACCAGCCCAGGCCCAAAATCACCTGGTAGGGGGCAACCGGCGGGCCAAACTCAAAGTTTGGTGACACCATGCCAATATCGATGGCGGCGTCGAGGTGCAGCCCCGATACGACATTGGCTCGCAGGCCGATTGTGGTCCACAAACTCGATCGGGGTAGGGGCGAAGCCTGGGCACCGGGTTGGCCAAACACTTCGAGTTCTTCCTGGGTCGAGACATCCCACCCGAGCTCAACAATTGGATTGAGCCCAAACTGCCGCTCCTTACCGAGGCGAAACGGAAAGTCGACGGCGTAACGCATGCGCACCCGACTGTGGTTCACACCCAGGCCAAACCGCATAATCTCGCGGCTGGTGGGCTCCAACTGCTGGGCCCAGTCTTGCAGCTTGGTCGAGTTGTCGAGCATCCAACCAATGTTGGTCGTAAACCGAAACGGAAACTTGCTGGCGGTGAGATGGCGAATATCGAGGGTAAACAGCGCATCGATATTAAAGTTCACACCACTGGCGGCCAGCCGATCGGCACCGGCCAGCAACCCGAGGGCCATTTGGCCGCCGAGCCCGATGGCGCCACCCTTGTAAAATCGGTGGGCACCCTTGAGGCCGAGGGTCATGTCGCCGAGGGCAAAGTTGGTCACCGGGTCCTGGCGGTCGGGTTGGTCGCGGGCGTTCTTATTGACCGCACTTTCGACAGTAAAGAAAACTTCGCCCCATTTGAACGGGCTGTAACCGAGGTTGATGGCGCCGCGAAACCTTGTGTTTTTGTCGGGGCCAAACTCGCTACTGTCGTAGATAAACCCGCTTTTGCTAAAAAAGTCGGTGTGCAACCGAAAGCGGACAGAGTGTCGGCCACCGACATCCGCGAGGGTCGTGTGGTAGAGGCCAAGGCCGCCGCGCAAACTGTTGACCGCGGGTTCTCGCCGCCCACGAACCATATCTGGGCTGTCGTCTAGGACAGGCTCTGGCTCGGTCTCTGTATCCGCACCTAAACTGGCATCGACATCGAGTGAGGCAGATGCCTCGGGACCTTCAGGTGTATCTGCAAGATCCTCGGTTTCGCTGCTGTCCTCGGGGGCAGTCTCACCAAGGTCGGTGGCTTCGGTGGCCTCGGCATCTGCGGGAGCACCCTCGTCAGCGGGATCTTCGAGTGCCCCCGACGGGTCTTCGCCGAGTGCTGGTGGGGCTCCCGGATCAGGCGTCTCTCCGGGGGCGGGCGCACCTGCTTCTTCTTCTTCGGCCAGCGCCCCAGCGTTGGGATCTTCCGGCGGCAAGCTTGGTTGGGCAGCAGCCGCTAGGGCGGTCCCGGAGATCCCGAGGCTAGCGAGAACAAAGCCCAACGAAATACGAAGCATGGTGAGAAGCGTCCAACGTTTCGCACCTTGCTGTCAAACCTACGGCAATTTTGCCGGCCGAGCGGGCGGAAATGACTTGACTTGCGAACGCCCTCCAGTTGTGGCTCACAGCGATGAAAGCGCACGTCGGATTTTTGCATCTGCAAACCATTGGCGACATCTCAGCTGGTTTGGCGAATTGGCACGAACAGGTTGGCAAATCGCTGCGAATCGCGGACGCCTTTGGCCGCCAGCAGTTCGGGTGGCGGACCATCAGCTGTCGTCGATGGAGCCAAGTGGACAAGCTGGTGTTTTGCACAGTCTGCCCATCCGTGCATGTTGGCCTGGGCAAATCCCTCGCTTGCGAGTCGAAGGTGTTGCACTGCGGTTTGCCGGTCGTCGACTTGGGCCGCCAAACAGGCCCGAATCGCGGCGACCTGGGGCCGAACCCAGGGGAGCTCGATCCGCGAAAGGACCGCGAGGTCTTGGTGCAGCACCCGTTCGATTCGGCGCCGCAACCGTGACGGCAGGCTATCTCGCCACAATGCCGCGACCGCGGCTCGAGCCCGCAGCTCGTGGCTGTTCACGCGCAAAACCTCGATCCGCAACAGTACCGAACGGTTGATCGAACCCCAGGCGTCGTCGAGGCGGCAAAATGCTTCGACCGGTCGGCTCTGGTAAAGATCTGCGGCTGCGCGGGCGAGTAGAGCATTGAGGTGCTGCAAATGCCAACCGCCCGTGGTCCATTGCTCCATTGCCAGGTCGACTTCGGCGCGGGCGCGAACGGGGTCGTCGGCCACAAGCCACAAAAGGTTGAGACGAAGCCGCAGATCTGTGGCGGCATAGAGGTTGCCGCGCTCGGTCGCATCGGCCACAAGCCCCGGCAACACCGCGGTCAAACGATTGTATTCACCCATGTACAGGCGTGAACTGAGGTGAAATCGCCGTGAGGTGATGCGCTCCCAAACGGCCCCGGTACATTGCATATGCATGATTTCGGCGGCCTCACATTGGCCCGCTGCCCGTTGCCAATCACCAATCATGTATGTGCAAACTCCCTGGGCCATGGTTGCCAGGGCAATCGCCCGCGGGTGGCCCTGGGCGTGGGCTATTGCCAGGGCTTGCTGGGCCTGGCGAAGCGCCCGTTCGTGGGCAGCCGAGCCGTCACTGGCCGCGAACGCGGCCTGCATACTCAGGGCTGTGGCCACGCGTTTGGGTTCACCTGCCTCGAGGGCAAGCAAGGTGCCACGGGCTTGAAACACGGCTGCGCGCACGCTATCGACCATCCCAAGGCCCGAGGCAACAGCCCAACACACGTCGATGCGAAACAGTTCGTCGGTCGGCAAATCCGACTCGTCGGCCTCGACAAAGTCGACACCGCGTAGTCGTAGCCGCAACTGCAGGGCAATCAGCGAAATCAGGGCACGCCGTGGGGAGGCCGCGAGTTTGAGCCCGACCTCCCGCAGGACATCGGCGAGGACATCGAGACCGTCGTCGATATGGCCAGAGCTCAATAGTTGTTCGGCCGCGGTCCGACGCAGCCGCAAGGCTTGCTGTGGACGCACGAGTTGCGCCGCCTTGAGGTAGGCCTCGGCTGCTTCGCGACAGCGGCCAGCGTTGGCGAGCGCATCGCCCAAACCAACCTGCAGGGCCCGGTGGTCGAGAACCTCCGAATCTTTGACAGGAGCCAGGGCAATCGCTTGCATATAAAACGTTGCTGCCTGGTCGAAGGCGAGGGCTGCCGAGGCGCGGGCGGCTGCACGGGCGGCATAATTCGCAGCTTTGGATCCGTCGCCGGCTCCCAAATAGTGAATATACAAACGTTCGAGGTCATCCGAACCCGAGCGCGACAGTGCCCGGGCAAGTCGGCGGTGATTGGCCCGCACGCCGTCGGGGTTATCCGCCAACAGTTTGGCCTGCAGAGCTTCTTGCAAACGATCGTGGTAGAGCTCGATCTCCTGTGCCCCGCCACCCCAGCGAACAAACCCTGCCGCTTGCAGCCGCCGGATCATCGCCCGTAGTTCCGAGGTCTCGAGTTTGAGCCCGGCAGCCTGGCAGGCCACCGCGATGTGGGTGGGCCGGGCCGCAACCGCAAGCACATCGAGCAGCGCCCGGGCCTGGTCACTGTGACGTTGCAACCGGGCTTCGAGCATCTCGCCTAGGCCGAGTGAAATCGTGGGGTCCTCTTCGATCCGCACGTAGTCGACGAGCTGCTCGATCAAAAACGGGCTTCCGCGGGCCTCGGCAACAATGGCATCGACATGCCGCAGGTTGGCATCGCGATCTGTTGTCGAGCTGCCCGCGGCCAATAACTCAATCGCCATTTTTTTTGCATGTACATCTGAAAGCGGATCGAGGGCAATCGTCGCGTGATGGCTGGTAGGGGGGTGTTCGAGCAACTCTCGCAGGACTGGCCCGTGGCTCAGAGCTTCGCTGCGAAAGCTCACCAGCATCAAGATCGCTGGAGCACCGGTACCACTGAGGAGGTCGGTAAGTAGGCGAAAACCGTCGGCATCGGACCATTGAAGATCGTCGATATGGAGGATCACCAAAAACCTATCGGCCAGCCGTGCAAGTAGGTCCCGCAGGGCCCGGACCGCGCGACGTCGTAGTTCGACGTCGTCCAGAGTTGCCGCGACACGACTTTGCGACGACCGACCAAACGACATCAAACCGAGGTGCTCGACCACCGTTTGCAACACGGGAAACAGCCGGGCCAGGGCCCACAGGTCGCGGGGGATGTAGGCGCGGGCTTCGGTGTCTGGGAGCGAGACAAGAAATTGCCCGAGTTGGTCGATAATTTCGTCGAACGCTTTGTAAGGAACCGATTCACGCACATGGCAGCGGCCACGCACAACCAAGGTGGTGCTGCGTTGGTGTTGGAGGGTGGCAAAAAAGTGCTGGATGAGCGTGCTCTTGCCGACCCCCGAATATCCATGTACACACATGAGCATTGGTTGCCCCGACTGGGTGACCCTGAGTCCCTCACGTAGCTGCTCAAATGCCTCCTCGCGACCAATTGGCACGGCAACAGCTGCCGGCGCGCCGGCTGTGATCGCGTGGTGTCGCGCCATCACGGGCTCGACCTGCGCCTGGGGTCGCAGGCCAAAATGGGCAAGGACCTGCTCGCCGGTTGGTCGCTGCTCCGGATCGGTCGCTAGCAGGGCCATCGCCAGGTCACAGAGGTCCTGTGGCAAGTCGGGGACGAGGTCGTGGACCCGCGGTGCGGGCTTGTGTTGTTTATCGCCGATGATGTCGGTCACCGAGCCGACAAACGGCCGCTCCCCGGCCAGTGCCTCGTAGAGAATCACACCAAACGCGTACCAGTCGCTCGCCGGCGTAATTTCGCGTAGCGCCGCCTGTTCGGGGGCCATATAGGCGGCCGTTCCGGTGAGGAATTGTTCGGGTTTAGATTCGCTAATGCCACCGCGTGGGATATCTGCAGCCAGGCCAAAGTCGAGAATCACAACCCTGCCGGTTTGCTCAACGAGGATGTTTGAGGGCTTGAGGTCGCGGTGAATCTTGCCGGCACCGTGCAGGGCAAACACCCCGCTGGCGAGCCCGGCAAGGGCTTCACGGAGTCGTTGTATCGACAACTTTTCGAGGGTCGGAGTCGCGGGCACGGGGCGGGCCTCGTAGGCACTGAGTTTGTGCGCGACCCCCTCGATTGTCTCCTCGCTCGACTCTGGTTGGTGGTCGGTCGGCACCTCGGGAGCTGGTTTGGGGCGCTGGGCAGTAGGCGGCTCATCGGGTAGGGTGTCGCCGGCCCGCGTTCCAATTGTATGTGCATTTTGTCCCGGAGCATGGGGTCGGACGTGCTCCAAAAACCGCACGCCATCGACAAGCTCCATGGTAAAAAAGCAGCGCCCATCGTCAAAAAACAACTCGTGTAGGGTCACGAGGTTGGGATGCACAATATCTGCTAATGCACGAAACTCGCGTTTGAAGTGGTAGAGGTCATCGGCCTGCGCATGGATCAAGCGCTTGAGTGCCACAACCTCGTCGCGCTCGCGGTCGTAGGCCTCGTAGACAACGCCCATACTCCCGGCCCCGAGCCGGCGGCGTAGATGAAACCGCGCTCGATCATCAGGCTTATGGCTCAACAGACTCACAGGCGACCCGAGCATAGCCAATGGCTTGGGCCGCTGCCCATCGACTCCGTCGTTTGCTGTGGTTAGGCCCTCCTGCAAACGTGGCGCGCTGTGCCGGCAAATGTGAGCTCCGCGGCGCCAATCAGTCGAGAATTCGAATCCCTGTACCGAGGAGGCGATGCCGCTTTCGGCGAAATCGCGCCGCGTGAAACAGACCGATGTAGTTGATCTCGTGGTTGTCGGGCGGCGGCGGGCGGGCGAGCGTCTCCATCCCCGAAATCACATCCTCGAATTTACGGATGAACAGTGACGGTGGTCGGCCCGAGACCGAGTCGACACCCGAGAGTTCGTGCTCGAGGGTCTTCACAGTTTGCTGGCGCAGGACGCCCCGACGCAACAGGTCTTGCACACTGCTGGCCAAGCGCGCGGGCGTATACCCTGCGGCCCCCATCGCATCGATGACCTGGCGCGTTGCCAACATGTCGATAAGTCCAGCTTCGGCCAGTACCAACGCTGCCTGAAAATAGTTGTAGATGGGAACAACTCGCCCGCCGTAGGGGATAAACCGGTCGAGGGGTGAGCGTGCTTCGAGGTGGATCAAGATCCGCCGCACGTCGTCGCCTGAGTCATACAGCTTGCTGTGCAGCGCCATGATTTCGTCGACATCACGGCGATACACCCGGGCGGTATTGAGGATCGCAGCGAGGGCCGTACCGTCGACCCGCCCGGCGATCATATCCCCGTAGAGACTGTAGATAAACGCGTCCTGCTCAGCGTCGTCGCCAAACAGGTACTCGTCGACCTGGCGCGCCGCCATATGGCTGTGCAGCAGCGCCTTGAGTTTGTAGCCAACCTGTCCCCGAAGTGCGCGAAACCTACCCCGAAGTAGGTTGGAGAGGTTGGGCTTGAGAATAAAAACATCGGGCTCGATGCCGTCGAGTGCGAGCTTGCGGGTCAGCACCTTGCGCATCTGGTTGGGCGACCCGCTGATAAATGTCACCCGGCGCAGGACATCGTCGCGGGGCTCGACAAGGGCGCGAAGCAGGGTGCGTGCCCCGGCGATCGAAACCTTGTCCTCGGCCCGTTGGCGAAAGGTTTTGTAGAGGTCCTTGAGGGTGTCGAACTCGGTTCGAAGGTAGGTTTTGTCGAGGTCCCAGCGCAGGTGGAGCACCCGGTCCGGAGGCTCAGGTTGGGGGGCAACATCCGACGGCTCGGTGACCTCTAGCTCGGCTTTTGCCGCGGATTCACTTGTAGATACATTGGCCGTGCCGGGCTCGGTTTCGCGTGCAGATACATCGGCAGCGTCAGCCTGGGCTTGGTCGTGGTTGTCGTCGGACATCACGTGCTCTGGTCCTGATGAAACGCGCGCTCGAGGTTTCGCAGGGCCTCAACCCCCGCACCGATCGAACCGATGACCTCGAGCCGGACAATTTTAGCGCCGAGCCGGATGGCATTCAAAAACGCCCGCAGTCCCGAGTTTGACTGCGTGACAATCACCGGGTGTTGCACACCCAAAAGTGGCGCGCCGCCGTAGTTTTCCCAGTTGGTAAATTCGCGTAGGCGGTCGATACCACCACCCAAAATCGACATACCGAGCCGCCACTGAAACCGGTCTTGGGCCTTCACGAGCAGGGCCTCGGCGGTCGCAGCCACTCCTTCAAGTGTACGTACAACAACATCGCCGGTAAAACCGTTGGTAACGATCACATCGGCCTCGCCCACGGTGATTTGATCGCCGCGAATCGTGCCGATGTAGTCGAACGCTAGCTCGTGGCGTTGCAACCTCAAGTCGGCATCTTGGACCGACAGCGGAGCTGCACTAACTGAGCGGCCGTTGCTCAACAAAGCCACACGCGGGCGCACGACCCCGGAAATTTTAGATGCATATGCAGCACCCATGGCGGCAAACGTCACCAGATGGTCGCCGGTGCACTGCGCCGTCGCGCCAACATCGAGCAACAGGGCAAACGGGTCGTCGTTGGGACCGCGGTGGTGCAGGGTGGGGTAGACCGCTGCCAACGCGAGCCGACCGACCGACGGGATACGCTGGAGTGATTGCGTCGCGTAGTGGATCAGAATCGAGGGGCGCCCAGCCGAGATAAACACGGCATCCGGTTGAGTGGCGGTGTAGGCGAGCCCAACCGCGAGGCTCGACCGGGGTGCAACCTCGTCAACTGTTTGCGCTGAGACCCCATCAGGCAGTACATGTGGCGCATGCAGGACCGACAGCCGCTCCGCGTCGTGAGCAATTTTGTTGAGCTGATCGGTGATGTCGGACTCGTCGCCGACAACCACGACCTGCACATCGAGTTCGAGGCTGGCGATCGCAGCGGCTTCGAGCGCTTGGCCCGCCTGGCCGGCACAGGTATCGACGACGATCGTGGTCACGGTACGGGCCGCAGGGTAGCCGACAATCGCCCGTCCGAATATATCCACGGCGCTCGCTCGTCATCGGCCGACAACCGGTCGCTGGTGCCGCAGCTACGACCCGCCGTATCCGCGCCGAATTAATTACAGTTCATAATGGGATTATTATTTCCCTCACGTCCCATTTTTTTACAATGAGTGAGCTCGGTCTCGTCAGAGACCTCAAAAATGTGCTACCTAATCCTTAGAAACGCTATTTTCTTCAAACCGGAACCGCGGCACCAACGCCTTAAATAAACACGGCAGCAAGAGAGAAAATATGTCACAGCTCGATGAGCTCGAGGACCAGAGCGTCTACATCTTCCGAGAAGCCTTTAAGCACTTCAAGCAACTTTGCATGTTGTGGTCGATCGGCAAGGACTCGACGGTGATGCTCTGGCTCGCCCGCAAGGCATTTTTCGGCCACGTCCCATTCCCGCTGGTGCACATCGACACCAGCTACAAGATCCCTCAAATGATCGAGTACCGCGATCGCGTGTCTCGCGAGTGGGGTCTGCAGATGGTCGTTGGTCAAAACCGGCAGGCACTCGCCGACGGCATGGGCCCCGAGCGCGGGCGACTGACCTGTTGTGGCGCCCTCAAAAGTGATGCCCTGCGCAAAACCCTGAGTGGTGAGTGGCCACGCATGCGTATGCAACCAAATGGTGAGTACGTCGAGGAGGTCAATGGCGAGCCGTTCACCGGCGTCATCGTGGGTGCGCGCGCCGACGAAGAGGGTAGTCGTTCCAAAGAGCGCTACTTCTCACCACGCGATCATGGTGGCGATTGGGACATTGCCGATCAACCACCTGAGCTGTGGAACCAGTTTAAGACGGACTTTGCCCCCGGGACCCACGTCCGCATCCACCCGCTGCTCGACTGGACCGAGGTCAACATCTGGGAGTACGTCGAACGCGAGAACATCCCGATCATCGATCTTTACTTCGACAAGGGGCAGGGCCGGCGCTACCGCTCGCTCGGCTGTGCTCCGTGTACCGGTTCTATTGAGTCATGCGCCAAAAACCCATCCGAGGTCATCGTCGAGCTACGCACCATCAAAACCGCCGAGCGAGCCGGTCGCGCGCAGGATCGCGAACACGCCTACGCCATGGAAAAGCTGCGGCGAGAGGGGTACATGTAGGAATGGATGCAGCTACACAGATCGTTGACGAGTTGCGCGAGACGATGCACATCGTCATCGTCGGCCATGTCGATCATGGCAAGTCAACCCTGGTTGGGCGGCTGCTCGCCGATACCCAAACCCTGCCCGAGGGCAAGCTCGAAAAGGTCAGGAGCACCTGCGAACGCTCTGGCAAAGCATTTGAATATGCATTCTTGCTCGACGCTCTCGAAGCCGAGCAGGACCAGGGCATCACCATCGATGCCGCGCGGGTATTCTTTCGCACCGCCCAGCGCGACTACATCATTATCGACGCGCCCGGACATATCGAGTTCCTCAAAAACATGGTCACCGGGGCAGCCCGGGCCGAATCGGCTATTTTGCTGATCGACGCGGGAGAGGGCGTGCAGGAGAACAGCCGCCGCCACGGCTACCTGTTGGCGATGCTCGGTATTTCGCAGGTTGTCGTGGTCGTCAACAAGATGGATTTGGTCGACTACCGCCGCGAGGTCTACGAGCAAATCGTTGAGGAGTACCGCAATTTCCTCGGCGAAGTTGGGGTCACCCCGGCGTGTTTCATTCCGGTAAGCGCCCGTGAAGGCGAACTCATTTCCGAGGCCGGTTCCGAGGAAATGCCCTGGTACGACGGGCCCTGTGTGCTCGATGCGATGGACCGCTTTACCAAAGCCCCAGCGCCCGAGGGCAGGCCGTTGCGCATGCCGGTCCAAGATGTCTACAAGTGGGGCCACACCGGCGACGACAAACGCATCCTTGCGGGTCGGGTCGAGTCTGGTCAATTCCATGTTGGCGACGAAGTGCTGTTTTTGCCCTCGGGCAAGCGCTCGGTGATCCAGCGGATCGAAGGCTTTAACCTGCCCGAAGAGCCAACCACGGCCATCGCCGGGCGTTCCACTGGGCTGACGTTGCGCGAGCAGTTGTTTGTCGGCCGCGGCGAAATTATGAGCCACGCAGAACGCCCGCCGTCAGTTGCCCGGGTCATTCGGGTCAAACTGTTTTGGCTCGGGCGCCGGGCCATGGAGCGCGGACGCAACTACAAACTCAAACTAGCGACGGCCCAGGTCGATGTTTCGATCGATCGAATTCACCGGGTGCTCGACGCCAGCGACTTGGATGCGACCACCGAGGGCAAAGCAGTTGGCCGCCACGACGTCGCCGATTTAGACCTGCGGTTGCGCCGGCCGATCGCACTTGATTGTGCAAGCGAAAACGAAACCACCGGCCGCTTTGTCATTGTCGACGGCTTTGACATCGCGGGCGGAGGCATCGTGAGCGAAGTTGTGCAGTTTGGTGCGACCCACCGGGCCGAGGCCGAGGAGAACTCGCTCGAAGCGATTCGTGCCAACCATTTTGGCCACCGCGCCTGCCTGGTGGCGATCGATGGAAACGGTGCAGATGCCCTCGTCAGCGACCTCGAGCGAGCGCTTGTCGAGACTGGTCACCACGCGTTTTTTGCCCGCAACGACGATGAACCGGTCATCGAGGCTCTACTCGAAGCTGGCGTAATTGTCTTGACCGTGGGCAACCTCAAAGAAGTTGCAGGTACAACGGCTGTGCAGTTTACAGTCGGCGAGGCCCGTCGCGATATTCGTGTTCAGCAAATCATCGACCGGCTCGCTACTGCGGGTCGACTGCGAGTATAAAACTCGAAAGCGAGTCGAGCTACGAACCCGGCCATTGGCCGGGTTTTTCATTGATGCGCCTAACATGGGCGTCGACTGGGAGGTGAAGTCCCGCAAGTCGGTCGCTGAGGTGATGTGGCGGTACCAAGCCGTCGGTAGGCAGCTAAACCAAATACGTGGGTCGACGGAAAAACCCGGGTAGGCGACAAGCCGTAGGGCGATCAAATCAACTTGCTCGTACAACAAAGCCGCCGTCCGAAGACAGGCGGCTTGTCGTGACCCCTCGGCGGTTAGCTAGCTGCCGAAACAACCTCTAGGGTGCGAGGGTCGGTGAGTTTGCCTGTTACAGCCGAGGCAGCCGCGACTGCCGGCGAAACCAGATAGACTGGCCCAGGTGCGCCCATACGCCGGTCGAAGTTACGGTTTGTTGTACTTGCAGTGGTTTCGCCCTCAAGTGGGATACCGGGCCCGTTGCCAATGCACGACCCGCAACCTGGCGCCGACACAACCGCGCCCAACTCGCGAAACAGGTCGAGCAGCCCTTCCTTGTCGGCGGCCTTGCTCACCTCGGCACTCGACGGCGTCACGGTGACGCGCACGCCCTGTTTGATCGTCCGCCCGCGCAGGACCTGTGCAGCTGCACGTAAATCGGCCAACGACCCGCCGGTACACGAAGCGATCACCACGTTGTGAATATCGATGTCCGAGACCTCTCCGAGCGGCTTGCGATTGCGCGAATCACCGGGGGTGGCAACCGTCAACGGGACCTCCGAAAGGTTGACCCGGATGGTCCGGACGTACTCGGCACCCGGGTCGGGCTCGACCATCATCGCGTCAAAATCCTTGCCGTCGCCGCGGCGCTCCTTGAGAAACTCACGAATCGGCGCGCAGGGTTCGACAATCCCGGTCATCAATCCACCCTCGACTGTCATATTTGTCAGTACACTGAGCTCGTCGACATTCCACTGGTCGAGGCCTGGCCCGCCAAGCTGGATCACCGCGGTATCGGTTGGAGACTCGCGCCAGTGTTCCTCACGGAAGTAGGGGTCGCCAATCAGGTGGAGAATGAGATCCTTCGGCGAAATCACCCCGCGGGCATCACCCTCGACCACCACGCGAATGGTTTTGGGCACCGTTACCGGGATAAGCCCGGTCCGCAGGGCAAACGACATTGCCGTCGAACCCACTCCAAATGCGAATGCGTTGAGCACCCCGGCCGTCGGCGTGTGCGAGTCGGTGAGGACGATAATTGTCCCTGGCTCGGCGTATTCCTCGACGACAATGCGATGGCAAACGCCTTCTTGCAATGCACGACCGGGGCCGTGAAGCCGAATACCGTTGCGCTCGCAAACCTCGACCATTTCGTCACGCAACCGCCGGGCGGGCTTGAGGCGTTGGTTTTTGACCCGCAGCGGGACCGTATCGCTGTTGATCAAAACAAAGTGATCCTCGAATGCCGCGACGAGCTCGGGGTTTTTCACCGGGGCCTTGTTCCACTCCTGGGCATACAGCGCCATCACCATGCCACCTGTGTATTCGTGCATGCCGCGAAAGCCAGCCTCACAAAGCACCTGGTCGCCGGGCTTGACCGCTGCGATCCCGGTATCGACTTCGTTACCCTTCCAGGTGCGTGCGGCAATAATTTTTTCAACACAGTTCATCGGCCGGCCGGCGACATCCGTCGCGTAGCTCGGGGAGATTTCGCCGGCTAGGAGCTTGGTGCCGTAGCGCAGCAATCCACCGTTTTCCGCAACCGCGCGGAAAAACGGGGGCAACTCCTTTGCAAGTACACCTAAGTCGACATCCTCACCGCGTTGCAGGCGGTCGACAACGCGAAAGTCGGTTGTAAACGGCAGCCCGCTGTAGACCATATTTTCCTGGAAGATCCGTTGGAACGACCGCGCCACCACAAGCTCGATACCCGCCCCCTGGTGAGCGACAACCGCAACCTCGCGACTCGACCCCGAACCATAGGCATCTCCGCCGACAACCACCTGAAAGTTGCCCGTACGGACACTGTCTTTTTGGACAGTTTCTTTGAAGTTCTCGAGGAAGTACGGGCCGAGAATTTCCCCGGTGTAGCCGAGTGTGCAAGCGGCCCCACTGATCATCGCGTCGGTGTTGACCGCGAAGTGCAGGGGCGCGTCGTGGCCGAGGTTGAGATCGGTGCCGGAAAGTTGTTCGGCGATTTGGGAAGGATCGTCAGAGAGCCACAGAATTCGACCGTTGAGCTTCATTAACCCTGGGATAGCACCGGGACCTAATGACTACAAGATGGTCATATTTCAAGCACAAAATGCTCACATCTATGGCATTGGTCCGGTAGCATTTTTGAGCCTCTCGTCGAGTGGAACAATGATGTCGATGCTCGAAAGCGTACCGATTGCGTCTTGGCCGACCGTTAGTTGGCGGTATCCGAGTAGGGTATCGGAGGCTTGGTCCTTAGCGAGTAGCAGATAGTCGCCGGGTTTGAGTGGAGCGGACAGGCTGTAGTCACCCTGCGGTGTTGTGCGTGCGTGGGCCACGATCTTGCCGGGTGATGCCAGGCGAACAGGCCCATCAAGCACGTGCACGGTAACCAAAATGTTATCGAGTCCGCGCCCCGGATGACCCGGTTCACCCTCGGCGAGAACCTTGCCAGTCAGTCGCAACACGCTCGCACCGAGAGCATCGTTGTACGAGCAACGAGCTGCATCCGGATTCATCGACTCGCCCAGCGCGGGAAACCGCGAGGTTGGACAGGTCGAAGGGGTGCCACCGGCAACCGCACGCGGGTACACGGCGGAATGGTTGTTGGCACAGCCACCTAGGCAAACGACAAACAACAAGAGACCGAGTCGCACCCCCGGATTGTGCCGGGAATCAGCGGGAATGCAAATCCTTCTGGCGAGGTATTGTGTGCGGTTGGGGCCAGATCTCCCCCCGCGCTCAATGTACCTACACTAAAACTTGATCTGCGAACCGAGATAGATGCTCATATCGTGGCTAAACACCGAGGTCGTGCTGCTGTAGACCGGTAATAGCTCCGACAGGCGGTCCTCCTGCGGGATGGAGTTGATCGCCCGCCCATACTCATAATTGGTCACTGCAGCCTGGCCGTAGCCGAGCCCGTAGCGCAGGGCGATTGTCGTGGCAAACGAGACTTTTTTGGTATAGGCATCCTCGCCAGGATCGCGCCGCTTGGGGTTTTTTCCCTGACGACGGCGCTTTTCTTCAGCCGAGAGCTGCTTCCACTCCTTGGGTCCCATCATGATTCGACGCAGCAGTCGTCGTTCGATCCGCATACCCAACGTCAGCCCGTAGAAGTCGACATCTTCGACGAACGGACCGGGACCGGCCGCCGAAAAATCGGTGTAGAGACCCGTACCCATGGTGACGTACTTGCCGACCTGAAACCGTGAGCCGACATGGATGTTGAGCACACTACGGACAAATTGCTGGTTGGGAAAGCTCTTGGGGTTGCGTGGCCGCAGGTTGAAGTCAGCCTGCAAGCTGGCCTTGTCCCAGTTGTAGGCAACACCTGCATGTACACGAAGATTGGACAGCAAATCGAACTTGGCATTGACCCCGTTGTCGAACTCAGGAAAGTTCGTGCGAACCTCCGGATCGACGCCCGGGTAGGTCTTGCTCGAGGACTCGGTCCGGGTGCGGTAGGCGTATTGCACAAACAAAAACGAGGGACTACGCAGGGTCAGACCAAGGTCGAGTCGCGGCGTGGGGTTGTACTGAAAGCCGAGGGTGAGCTGGGTACCAAACCGGCGGTCGAGGTTGCTCTCGTTGAGCTGCTCAACTAAGTCGCCGTTTATCTGCCCCATCTGGTCCTGTTCGAGCTGTGAGCTGTGCGTCCACAGCTGAAGGTTGCGGGTGACGGAGCGGTAAATAAAAAACAGCGAGGCACCAAAGCGAAACTTGTCGTTGACGGCGTAGCCGATCGACGGCCCGATCATGTACTGCGAAACACTCACGCCCACGCGCATGGTTTGATCGCTACTCCACAACTCGCCGTCGTTGGCAATCGGTGCCTCTGTGTCCCGAAGTTCAGTTTGTAAGTCGTACTCGCGTTGGTCGGTGACAAACACGGTGACGGCCCCGACCAACCCCGGGCGAAACCGACGGCCGTAGACAACCGCGGTCGGAACAACATACAGCTCTAGGTCGCTCATCGTGAGCGGGATTGTGCGATCGGGGTGCTTGATGACGTGCCCGCCCGGGATGTTGCGCACCCGCAGTCCGTAGGCGTTGATCGCAAGGTCGAGGCTTGTGCGCTCGATCTTTGCCAGGCCCCCGGGGTTGTACCAAGCAGCACTGCCATCGCCGATCGAAGCCGTCACTGCACCGGCTGTGAGGGCTGCCTCGTTGCCCAAAAACAGCGAATCACTGTTGTCCGCCCGGGCGCTCGTGGGCACGCTTATGGCCGTTGTCAATGCCGCTGCTACCATCCACGGGAACGACCAACGTCCTGCTAAAATACTTGTAACAGCATGTTGTTTGGGCGCACCCGCACGCTCCCATCGGCCCAGTTGTGGCGGGCAAGTCAATGCCGATCCGGACGTGGTCTGCCACGCCTTTGTCGGTCCCAATGGTGGCCTGCGAGCCATCGCCCGATCATCGTATCAGCCCGCCGGCTCACCCGGCGTGGGGAGCTGGTGGATAATTTCTGTGACAAAACCAGATGTACGACCCGTGGTGTACCCTTGCTCCCGCGCTGAGTCTGTGCGGGTTGCCAGCACGGCCAGGCGAAACGAAGACATGACGATGATAGCTCCCGCTCCGATCGGCTACGAACGCAGCCCAGTTCCTGGAACAACATTTGACGACCTCGACCACGAGGCCCTGCGCGAACTGTTTCGACGACGCACACCAAATATGGTTGACAACACATCGGTCGAGCACCTGTCGTTGCGCTTCGGCCTGGTGGCCCAGTCCGGCTCACGGATCACACCGACAATTGCAGGGCTGTACCTGTTTGGCCGGTTTTCCCAGCTGTTGCGACCCGACTGGGGGGTGACGGCTGTCCGCGTGGACGGCCGCGTACTCACCGACCCAATCCTCGCGCGCGCCGACCTCGAAGGTGGGCTTGCGGCGCTACATCGCCAGGCGCTGGAGTTTGTCCGCGAGCATACCCAACAGGTCCCGGATGCCCTGCAGCCATCGCAGTCTACGGGCGAATATGCCGAAGTTGCGGTGCGTGAAGCGATCGCCAATGCACTTGTGCACCGCGACCTGCGGATCCCCGGAAAGATCGCCGTGCGGATGTTTGACGGTCGCATCGAAATTTGGAATCCGGGCGGGATGTCGGCCGCGGTCTTGCTCGAGGAACAGGCGCAGCACGGTGGCGTGTCGCTGCCACGCAATCCGTTAATTGCCTCGATCGCACGCAGCCTGGGATTGGTCGAGCAACTCGGCCGCGGGCTTCCACTCATCCGGCGGGCGATCGGCGAGACCTCGCGATCGAGTGTCCAGGTCGTTTTGACGCAAACCGACGTCAAGGTGGTGATTCCATCGCTGCTGCAGGTACCACCCCACGTGCGCAACGAAAACTGACCTGTCCATTGGGGCATTACGTACAATCGCCGCGAGATGTCGACGACACCGGCAATCGCCTATATTCCCGATGTGGTGGCAAACCACCGGGACGTCCTGCGCGAGCTCATACACCGGGTTGCGTGGGATAAACGTATGCAGGCGCGGCACACCGCCTCGTTTGGTCGGCCCTACAACTATTCGGAGATGACCTACCGCGAGCAGCCGTTTTTACCCACGCTCGCCGATATTTGCCAAACCGTTGCTCCACACATCGGGTTTCGGCCAAATAATTGCCTAATCAACTATTACATCGACGGCCGCTCACGCATGGGGTTTCACGCCGATAGTCTCGAGGGCCTCACGCCAAAAACCGGTGTGGCGATCGTGTCGCTGGGCGCCTGCCGAACTTTGTGGTTTCGCAGCTTCGCCCAGCCCGAGCAGACGTTTGCCCAACCGCTAGAGGGAGGGTCGCTGTTGTACATGCCGCCTGCAGTTCAGCGGCAGTGGAAGCACGGCGTGCGCCGGGAGCCCGAAACCGGTCCGCGGATCAGCTTGACGTTTCGCAGCGTTTGCCCGGGCGCGTGAGTTGTCTATCCTGCTGCGGGGCAGGAGTTTTCCAGCCCTTTAGATGATACGCAGTGTCGTTGCCCCGCAGGTCTTGCGGGACGGCTCACGTCGTCACGATTGTTGCGTTGCTACCTGTCAAACCCAGCTGTAGTAGGTTTTGGCCCAGTCATGCGCACGCTTTCAAGCTTCCTCTCTGGCACCTGGCAACCCGGCTCCACCGATCGCACAACCGTCTTGTACAACCCCGCGACCGAGGAGCCGCTCGCCCAAGTCGGGCGGGCGACAGACCTCGACAAAGCAGTTGCCTATGCACGAAATGTTGGCGGCCCAGCCCTGCGCGCCCTCAGCTTTGGCGAGCGAGGGGCGATTTTGAAGCAAATGGCCGGCCTGCTGCATGAGCACCGGGAGGAACTCATTGCCGTCTCGATCGCCAGTGGTGGGACCACCCGTGGCGACGCCAAGTTCGATATCGATGGGGCAACGGGTGTACTTGCAACCTACGCGCGGTTGGCCAGGGACCTCGGCGACAAACCCTGGGTTGTGCTCGACGAGCCCGCGGCACTTGTTCGTACAAGTAAAATCCGGGCGCAGCACGTGTTGGTGCCACGTCACGGGCTAGCGATCCACATCAACGCGTTTAACTTCCCGGCCTGGGGCATGATTGGCAAGGCTGCGGTTTCGCTGTTAGCTGGCATGCCGGTGCTGTCGAAGCCGGGTACAAGCACGTCGCTGCTGGCCCATCGAATCGCCGAACTGATTGTCGAGGCCAAGCTCCTGCCCGAGGGGGCCTTTTCGCTGCTCATGGGTTCGGCCGGCGACCTCCTCGACCACGTCGGTCCGCAGGATGTCATTGCCTTTACCGGCTCTGCCTACACAGGTGCGCTTATCCGCGGGCACCAAAAAGTCGTCGCCGAGAATGTGCGCGTCAACATCGAGGCTGACAGTGTCAACGCCGTGGTGGCGGGTCCCGACCTCGAGTCCGACAGCGAACTGTTCGACCTGTTCATTCGCGACTGCGTCACCGAGATCACGCAAAAGGCCGGCCAAAAGTGTACGGCGACCCGGCGGATCCTGGTACCGAGCAAGATCCTCGACGAGGTCCAAGAAGAACTTGTTGAGCGCCTCGACGAAAAGGCCAATCAAACAGGGAACCCGGCCACCAAAGGTGTACGGATGGGCCCACTGGCGACCAAACGCCAGCTGCAAGATGCCCGCGAAGGTCTCAAAAAATTGGCCAAGGACGCACCGATCATCCGCGGCAACCCCGAGCGCGGTGAGTTCATCGATGTCGAAGATGGCAAGGGCTACTTTCTCGAGCCGATTTTGCTGCGGGCCACGCCCGAGGCCGCTCGCAACCCCAATGCCCAGTTTCACCAAACCGAAGTGTTTGGCCCGGTTTCGACGCTGTTGCCCTACGACGGGAGTCTCGCACAGGCCCGCGAGATCATCGGCTACGGCGGCGGGAGTCTGGTGACCACCGTATACAGCGACGACCGCAAGTTTGTGGCGGGCACCGTCGCCGAGCTCGGCCCCTACCTCGGGCGGCTCGTCGTCGCCGACGAAAAGTCTGCAGGAGGCTCGTTCGCCCCGGGTTGCGTGTTCCCACAGGCCCAGCACGGCGGTCCGGGTAGGGCAGGGTGCGGTGCCGAGCTAGGTGGCCGCCTCGGGCTCGAACTGTACATGCAACGAACAGCCATCCAGGGTGGTGCAAGCCAGCTGGCGCGGCTGTTCGGCAAGCCCAAATCCAGCGACTGAGCGGCGCTGGCATACCCGCCGGTCGCCAGGCATGAACGTGCATGTGCAAATTCATGCCACACCCAGCAAAAGACAACGCTCAGCGGCGAGCAGCATCGGCTCGAGCATGGCTGTGAAACCATCGCTTCGGTTTGCCTACCCGCGGACCCTGTCGGGCTAAATTTGCTCGACAGGCGAGACAAACAGGATCGCAACGGCGCGTCGCAGTGATATGCTGGGGCGTCGACCAATGCCCATTTTCATCCTCGCCATCCTCGGAGCAACCGCCTACGCTATCATCCACCGTCTGCTCGTTCACCGCGAGCGAATGGCCGCGCTGGAGGCTCAACGCCCCAACGTAATGCTTCAACTGCCACCGGGCCAGGTTCTCGAACCCGACGAGCTCACCCGGGAAATTATGGAAGCCTGCCGGGCCAAGGGGGTCGACCTCGACGTCGGTGTCGAGCAGTTGTAGGTACAGCTTTATTTACGTTGGGCAAACTCCGCCAACCCGTCAACGAGTCGAGCAACTTCGTCTGGGTGGTTGTAGTGCACCATACTCACCCGCGCGACGCCACCTTGCTCACGTAACCCGAAGGCCTCGATTGCGCGGCGTGCATAGAAATCTCCGTGGCGAATGGCGACTTCCCGGGCTTCGAGTGCATGTGCAACTTGTTGTGGTCTCGTCCCCTCGGCGGTAAATGCCAGGGTTGGCACCCGGCCCGAAGCACGCGTAGGCCCGAGCAGTCGAAACTGCCCCCCGGAGTTGGCGAAGAAGTCGAGTAGGGGAGCCATCAGGACATTTTCGTGGGCTTCAAACAGGGCAAACACGCGATCGAGGCGGTCGGCCCAGGTCGCCGCTGCCTCACCAAAATGGTGGCGTTCGACCCACTCAAAGTAGTCCAAAATCCCCGGCAAACCGGCAGCTAGCTCATGGGTGACGTTGCCGGGTTCGAGCTTGTAGGGGAGGTTGCTCTCGTCGATAAAGTGATGGTTTTGCCCGGCAACCTCCAGCAGGGCCTCGCGCTTGCCATACAGCAACCCGAGGTGTGGCCCGTAGACTTTGTACAAACTCAAGACATAAAAATCGGCATCGAGCGCCTTCACGTCGACCCGCCGGTGGGGTGCATATGCAACTCCGTCGATACAGATCCGCGCCCCCGCGGCGTGAACCATGCGGACGATTGGATCGAGTTCGATGAGTTCACCAACCACATTGGCGCAGTGGGTCACGGCAACGAGCTTGGTACGCGACGACAGCAACTGCGCGAGGTCGGCCGGGTTGAGGCTCGCCGTTTCGGGGTCGAGCTTCCAGGTACGAACCACAACACCGAGTCGCTGCAAACGCAGCCACGCACCGATATTGGCCTCGTGGTCGAGGTCGGTCACAACAACTTCATCGCCGGGCTGCAGCCGCGCGCCAAGTCCATCGGCAAGCAGGCGCAGAAGCATGGTCGACGACGGCCCGAGCACGACCTCACCAGCAGCGGCCCCGACAAGTGTTTCGGCGGCTCGATGACCCTGCGCGACCTGTGCCGTTGCAGCCTGGGATAGCGGGTAGCTAGCTCCGGTTTGCACCTGCGATGTCGACATGTAGCGAGTGATCCGTTCGATCACCGACCGCGGTGGTACCGAACCGCCCGCGTTGTCAAACAGAGCCCAAGAAGTCGCCAGCGCGGGGAACTGTTGGCGCACGGCATCGATGTCGAGTGCGGGCAAATGCGCGAAGCTGTGCATCGGCGGATGGTACCATCGGCCGCGCATGACCGTTGCAGAACTCTACCGACAACTCGAGGGAGGTGGGACTGCCACCCTCGCGGGGATAGCCCTGTTTCCCATCGCGATCGGCGTTGTGGCGTGGATGTTCAAGGCCATTGGCAAGCTGCCGCTATCCCAGGCCATCGCCAATTTTGGTATTGCCCTGGGGCTGGCGATGTTCGGCATTGAGATCCTTGCGTTGATGTATGCCGTCGACCACCTCGATGTCCATCCGCTCGACGAGGTGCCAATCTCGCTTTTATTTGCACCTGCATATATTACGGCAGTCGCGTTTTTTGCCGAGCATCTGGTCCACCCTGGCAAACAGGCTGGCATCCGCAAACAGCTGCGCGGCGGACTCCTGGTCGTGATCGTGCTCGGGGTGCTCTACTTCATCCTGAGTCACTTGAACATGCACATGATTATCTGGTCGAACATCTTCGGCTTCATCATGTTTATCCTGGTGATCATCGCCGTCCTCTACGCTGTTGTGCGAAAAGTCGTGTAGGTGCAATTAGGCCGGCTAGCCTCGGTGAGCGACGCTGTGGTATCCAGCGGTCGTGTCCCGTGCTGTGCAAACCCTAGGTGGATACCTCGCCCCAACCATGCTCGTCGTCAGCCTGGCACTTGTGGCTTGTAAACCGCCAATTCACCCCGAGGATCCCGAGACAAAAATCGTCCACGATGTGGAGAGTGTATGTGCACGTATTGGCGCGGGAGAGCTCGATAGTTGGTCCGAGCAGGCGTACACATCAAAGACATGGCAGCGCCTCAAGGCTCGCGTGAGTGAGGGCGACGCCAAGGCCCCGTGCGACGCTGCCAAGGTCTCCAAGCAATTTGCCGAGCAAACGCGAACCTGTACCAACCGGGTCATCACCGCGTTTAAGCGCCACTCCTGCCGCTAAACCGGGAATTAACTTGTATCAACACAAAAAGCGGGCAGGGCAGCCTTCGCGCCATTGCCCGCCTTCGCCCAGCTAATCGGCCGTACCGTCGAAGGCCGCGCGCAGCCGCTTGCGAATCGAGTTTTCGAGCTTGTCGGGTTTGACCCCGGCCGCACGGGCGAGCATGCCCAGCTTGACGACAACAGTGACATCGCGGTTGGTCACGTCGATCGAACCGGAGACACCAGTGCCCTTGAGCTTGGCCGCGTTACCTTTCCAGTTGGCCTTGACGCCGTACTTCTTGATCATCTCTTCAAAGCTTTTGATCTTTTCAATCGCTTCGGCCGGTTGGAGGGAGTGGGACTCGGTGACGCGAACTTCTGCCATGACCGGGCGATTGCGCCATAAACTGCGTAGACCGACAAGGGCAGTACTCCGTGGTTTTTCTCGCGCCACGCCACGCACATGAAGCGCTCGCAGTGGCGAGAAAATCCAGCGACACGCCCCAAGCAGGCGGCTAGACTATAGCTCGTGGCCCAGGCAACAACAGCTCCGGCACTGCCCCGCGGTGTCGCCAACCTCGGGGTACTCCTCGCAGGGTGCAGCGCGCTGCCGCTGACCTACGGGTCGAGTGAGAGTTTCCTCGACTTCGCCTGGGAGCTCCTCAAAATTGCCGGTCTCGGTGCAGTACCGACGTTGCTGGCAATCGGCTCGCCATTTTTGTTTGGCGCGTTGCTGGCTGCGGTCCCGTTTGTCCGCAACACCGACGGGATCAGCCGCTGGGTGTCGACCTGTGTCGTGCTCATGCAGACGCAACTTGTCGTCGTTGGACTGCTTGCGGCATCGCTGCGAGAGTTTGTCGCTTGGCTGCCGTTTACCGGTTTTGTCGCGGTCACAACCGTGATCTACCTGTGGGAGTATGCCCGCTACGCCAGCGACACCGACCAGGTGCCCAACCTGCGTCGGCAAGCTCGCTGGGGCGCCATGCTGATCACCGGTTTTTGCCTGTGGTTGCGCCTACAAACACTCGACGGGGGCGTGAGCGGCCCGGCAATCGACATCTCGCTGGCCGTCTGTGCACTCATTCTCACCCGGCTTGCCGCCAAACACCGCTGATTGCAGGTTTGGCAGCGTACCACGTGCAGCTGCAACGGTATCAAGGCAGCCTCGGCAGATGAGTGGTAGGGTCGCGGATACCGTGTCGACGCGCCCGATCTACCTCGACCACAACGCCACCACGCCGATCCACCCAGAAGCTCGAGAGGCCATGTTGCCGTGGTTGGGCGAGCTGTGGGGGAATCCCTCGAGTGCCCATGCCTATGGGCAAACAGCGGCCCAGGCAGTTGCACTTGCACGGACCCAGGTTGCCGACCTTATCGGAGCCGAGCCCGACGAGATCATTTTTACAAGTGGCGGGACCGAGGCCGACAACCTGGCGGTGTTGGGGAGCGGGCCCTACCTCGCGGGTCGGCTGCTGACCTCGACCGTTGAACACCCCGCAGTGGCCCTGGCGACCGCGGTGCTGACCCACGAGCGCGAATGGTTTTTTAGCTCACTGCCGGTCGCGGGCAACGGCCGCGTGATGGTCAAACGGGCAGGTTCTCGAATTGCCGACCCTGCGCCGCACCCTGTCAACCTGGTGAGTTTGATCCTCGCGCAAAACGAAACCGGGGTCATCCAGCCGGTCAAGGAGATTGCCGCTTTGACCCGTAGGTACTGCAAATCGGCCGTCATTCACAGCGATGCTGCCCAGGCCGTTGGCAAGATTCCGGTGAATGTACAAGAACTTGATGTCGATATGCTGACGGTTGTCAGCCACAAACTCTACGGCCCCAAGGGCATCGGTGCGCTCTACGTCCGCCGCGGGGTTTCCCTGCCCAGGTCGCTGCGTGTGGGCGGTGGCCAAGAACGCGAGGTCTGCCCCGGGACTGAGCCGGTTGCACTGATCGTCGGGTTTGGCCGGGCATGTGCGGTGGCCAACCGCGACCTCGAAGAAGAGGGAGCGCGTGTACAGGGCCTACGCGACCTGCTGTGGGAGCGGTTGCGCGAACACATCCCCGGTATCGTGCGTTCGGGTGAGGGGACCGAGGTCTTGCCAAATACCTTGCATATACGACTACCCGATTGCCGTGGCGCAACCGTCCTGGCCAACGCCCCCGAGCTCGCAGCCTCCACCGGCTCGGCCTGCCACGCACAAACAGGGGCAGCCTCTGGGGTGTTGGGGGCGATGGGCCTGTCGGCGAGCGATGCCCGTGGCGCACTGCGACTGAGCCTTGGGCGAATGACCCGTGGATTTCATATCGGGCCCATCACGCGGGCGCTCACTCGAGCGTGGCGCGATGCTCGAGGGCAATAGATTCCACTGAAATATGCCCAGGGTGAGTTTTTGCGGCGTATTTCGACCTGGTGAGTCGTTGACACAACGCGGCGATTTCGAGATCGTCCGCCCATGAAAATTCCGGCCAAGGGTAAAAACCGCGACGACCTTTTCTCCACCCTCACGGACTACCGCAAGGGCGATAACTCTTGGCAAGACGGCCGTACTTGGGCCTACGTGTTTGACCCGGGCGAAGATGTCGCTTCGGTCATCAAACAGGCGTACACGATGTTCCTGTCGGACAACGCACTCGACCCAACCGAATTTCGCAGCGCCCTTCGCCTGGAGAACGAAGTTGTGGCGATGTGTGCAAGCCACCTCGGTGGCGGGCCAAAAACAGTCGGAAACTTCACCAGCGGGGGGACCGAAAGCATCATTTTGGCAGTCAAAACGGCGCGAGACCACGCCCGTAAACACAAGCCAAACCTCGGGGTGCCGGAAATCGTTGTACCATCAACGGCTCATGCAGCGTTTCACAAGGCCGTCCACTACCTCGGGATGAAGGCCGTTGTCACCCCGGTTGATCATACAACCTTTAAGGCGGATGTCGCGGCCATGCGCGAGGCCATCACCGACAACACCGTCATGCTGGTCGCTTCGGCCGTCTCGTACCCGCACGGTGTGGTCGACCCAGTCGAAGAAATTGCCGCCCTGGCAGCGGAGCGTGGCATTTTGTGCCACGTCGACGGATGCATGGGAGGGTTTGTCCTCCCGTATTTCCGCCGTCTCGGTGCGGATGTTCCAGCCTTTGATTTGAGCGTACCCGGGGTTACATCAATTTCGATGGACCTACACAAATTTGCCTATGCGGCCAAGGGTGCATCGGTGGTGCTGTACCGCGACAGCGAACTGCGCAAACACCAGTTCTTTACCTGCGCGAGCTGGGCCGGGTACACCATGATCAACGCGACGGTCCAAAGCAGCAAGTCGGTTGGGCCCCTCGCTGCTGCCTGGGCTGTGCTCAATTACGTGGGGGATGAGGGCTACCTCGAGTTTGCCCGCCAGCTACTCGACGCCACCCGGAAGATTGTTGGCGGTATCCGGGAAATCGACGGCCTGCGGGTTCTCGGTGAGCCCGACATGAATCTCGTTGCATTTGCATCCGATGAGATCAACGTGTTTCACCTGATCGACGAGATGAATTCGCGAGGTTGGTACATTCAACCCCAGCTCGGCCACGCCGATTCGCCGCCCAACGTCCACCTGACAATCGCTCCGTCGAACACGCGTTGGGTCGAAGCGTTGCTCAAGGACCTGCGAGAGTGCGTCGACAAGGTCCGAGGGGCCAAAACTGGTCCGCTTGTCGCCATGGCCCAACAGGCTCTCGCGGCGATTCCCGACCCGAACGCCATCGACGGATCGATGCTCAAGCAACTTTTAGCTATGGCAGGTATTTCAGGTGGTGGGCTGCCCGAGCGCAAGGCAGACATCAACGAATTGCTCAACTTGCTGCCGCCCGCGTTCAAGGAGCGGCTGCTGCTCGAGTTTATGAGCGACCTGTTTACGCCGCCGAGCGAAGGCCAAGCGAGCTGATTCCTTACTTCGCTGGCCGCCGCAATTTTTACGGAGCGGGCCTGCCTCGCCCCACAACTTGTGGGTGGGGTAGGGCCCGGGTAAAACATGTGTATCAAACCAATTGCCCGGAGAGACCATGACAGCAGTCCCGCCCAAACCCCGTATCAGCGCCACAGCCCACGTTCCAAGTCTCGACGCCTATCACGAGCTCTACCGCCAAAGCATTGAACAACCCGGGCAATTTTGGCGGGCAAAAGCCGAGGGGTTGGCGTGGTTTCACCCACCGGGGCCAACCGTACATGCCGAGATGGCAACCGGGGATTTTCGCTGGATGAGTGGCGGGCGGCTCAATGCCTGCTTCAACTGCGTCGACCGACATGCGCTCGCCTCTCCCGAGCGGACCGCGATTATCTGGGCCGCCAACGAGCCGGGGCGTTACGAGCATATCTCCTATCAACAGCTGCTCGCCGAGGTTGGGCGGCTTGCCAACGTACTCAAAGCCAACGGGGTTGGTCGCGGGGACCGGGTTTGCATCTACCTGCCCATGATCCCCGAGTTGGCCTACACCATGCTTGCCTGCGCGCGGATCGGTGCGATTCACTCTGTTGTATTTGCAGGTTTTTCGGCCAACGCCCTGCGCGACCGGGTGCTCGATGCCAACTGCAAGCTCGTGGTCACGGCCAACGTCGGGCTGCGAGGGGCCAAGGTGATCCCCCTCAAGTCCATTGTCGACGAGGCGCTCGATGGCGTGGACTGTGTCGAAACTGTCTTGGTTGCCAAGCGCACCGACGACTCCGTGAATATGCAAGAAGGCCGCGACACATGGCTCGCCGAGGCCTGCGCCAAGCAGCGGCCGACCTGCCCGGTGGAGTGGATGGACAGCGAAGATCCGCTGTTTATCCTCTATACCTCGGGTTCCACGGGTAAACCCAAGGGCGTTGTCCACACCACCGCTGGCTACCTGCTCTATACGTCGGTCACCCACCGCTACGTGTTTAACCTCCACGACGATGATGTTTACTTCTGTGCCGCCGACGCGGGATGGATCACCGGGCACAGTTACATTGTCTACGGCCCGTTGTGTAACGGCACGACCACGGTGATGTTTGAGTCGGTACCGACCTATCCCAACGCCGGCCGCTACTGGCAGGTTGTCGACGATGTACAAGCAACCATTTTCTACACGGCCCCCACGGCGATTCGTGCCTTAATGCGCGAAGGCGAGGATATCCTCGCCAGCTCATCGCGTGACAGCCTGCGGGTGTTGGGGACGGTGGGCGAGCCGATCAATCCCGAGGTTTGGACCTGGTACCACGACAAGGTTGGCAAGGGGCAATGTGCGGTGGTCGACACTTGGTGGCAGACCGAGACCGGTGGCATCATGATTGCGCCCTTGCCCGGGGCAACCCCACAAAAGCCAGGATCGGCCACGCTTCCGCTGTTTGGCATCGCACCGATTTTGGTCGACGACGAGGGCAACGAGCTCCACGACAACGGTGTGAGCGGAAACCTGTGTATCAAGCAACCGTGGCCGGGGATGGCCCGCACGGTCTACGGCGATCACGAGCGGTTTGTCGCCACCTACTTCACAAAATTCCCCGGCTACTACTTTACCGGCGATGGCTGTCGACGCGACGAGGATGGCTACTACTGGATTACCGGTCGTGTCGACGATGTTCTCAATGTATCGGGGCATCGCCTGGGCACCGCCGAAATCGAGAGTGCCCTCGTCGCCCACCAAAGCGTCTGCGAGGCGGCGGTGGTCGGTTTTCCCCACGAGCTCAAAGGCGTAGGGATTTACGCATTTGTGATTGCGACCGATGATGTGAGCGATAGGGCAGGGCTTGAGAAGGCCCTCAAACAACAGGTCCGCACCTGTATTAGCCCAATTGCCACGCCCGATCGTGTGCAAATCGTCGATGGTTTGCCCAAAACCCGGTCGGGGAAAATCATGCGGAGAATCCTGCGGAAAATCGCCGCCGGGAGTACGGATCGCGCCGACCTGGGAGACATTTCCACGCTCGCGGATCCAAGCGTGGTCGATGCGTTGCTAGGCGACGCTGCCAGTTAGTTCGCTGAAGTTTATGTGCTGGTACATGTGATTCATCTGTACCAGCACTTTTTTGCGAGGCACCCGACTACTCGGGTTGTAGACAGGCCCCGATATGCTCATATCCCTCAGGAGGCTGCTCGTAGACCGCAGCACACATCTCTGAGGGTTCGGGGCAGGCATCCGGGTTGTTCATGTCACAATACGGTGTGCAACAGCCATTGGTTTCGCAGCCCTCCTGGCGACTGCCGTCCCCGCACATCAGGCCGGCGTTGCAAGCGTTGATAAACTCGCAGGCGACACCGTCACCGGCCTCGCCATTGCTCGCATCCGGTGCACATACAAACCCATCGTAGTGGGCCACACAAATGAGTCCGTCACCGCAATCAGGTTGAAGCGGGTCGCAGAAGGGAAGGCACAGTCCCACCGCACACTCTTGGCATAGCGAGCAGCTCGCGGCCTGTCCGTGGCACATGAAATCCTCCGTTCCTGGCTCTGGGTAGCACAGCCCGTGGCATGTGCCATTGCCGTTGTCATCGACATTCCAGCAGACCGCGCCCGCAACACAATTATCGATGCCATCGTTCGGGAGCTCGCCCGTTGAACACGGCTCACCGATTTGCTTGGGATTGGGATCGAGGGGAAAACACCCGAGGTTACCGAGAACGTTCGACTCTCCCTGGGGTGCATATACATTGCATTTATGATCGGGCGAGCAGCCCTCGAGGTGGTAGTCGCAGGCATTGGGCTGCGGGCCCATGTCCGGATCTTCGACAAACGGCGAGTCTGTTGTTGAAGTCGTGGGTTCACCAGTTGTCGTTGTTGTTGTCGACGTTGTTGGATCTCCCGTCGACGTTGTGGTCCCCGAGCTGCTCGTGGGTTCACCGGTGCTCGTGCTACCTGTTGAGGTGCTGGTTTCGCCCGTGCCTGCGGTCGACTCTCCCGTGCCCCCAGGTTTGGGGTCACATCCAACGACAAGTGGGATGGCTACGACCCAAACTGGGATGATATTCATAATTTTTGGTCTCCGCATAACTAACTTTAATATCATGTCTCTGACTGAAGACTCAACATCGGAGAAGCTCCGATCTCGGAGGTAAGGGCATTTTCGCCTCTCGTATCGCTGGCGAGAAGTTGCAATTGCATAGATCTCCCACGGGCGGCCCGGGGTTGGGTAGTTGGTAGCATCCCGGTCCATGGCAGCCACGAGCGAACTCCGAGCGAGCCTTACCGACCCCAACCTCTTGCGTGAGGCAGCATGGATCGATGGCGCGTGGGTCTCGACGACTACCACCGAGGAGGTTGTCGACCCAGCAAGCGAACGGGTGATTGCCAACGTCGATCAGGTCGATAAGCGTGAGGTGACCCGGGCCGTGGCTGCGGCTTCCAAGGCCGGGCCAGGGTGGCGCGCGAAGCTTGCACATGAACGTTCAGACATGCTGCATCGGCTTCACGACTTGATGCTCGAGCATGCCGAGGACCTCGCCCACATCATGACGCGAGAGCAGGGTAAACCCCTGACCGAAGCCCGCGGCGAGATACGGTATGCAGCCGGCTTTGTCCGGTGGTTTGCCGAACAGGCCCTTCGGGTCTACGGCGAGACGATCCCAAGCCCCAAACCGGGGGCGCGGATCCTGGTGATGAAGCAAGCCGTTGGGGTTGTCGCCGCGATTACGCCATGGAACTTTCCCCTAGCGATGATCGCCCGAAAACTCGCGCCGGCACTCGCGGCTGGCTGTACGGTCATCGTCAAACCAGCACCCGAAACGCCCCTATCTGCCCTCGCACTCGCCGAGCTGACCCGACGTGCAGGTTTTCCCAGGGGGGTCGTCAACGTGGTTACCGGGGAGTCCGCAATGATCGGCAAGGTCCTCACCGACAGTCCGGAGGTTCGCAAGATATCGTTTACCGGCTCGACAGCTGTGGGCAAGTTGTTGATGCAACAATCGGCAGCAACCGTCAAACGTGTGTCACTCGAGCTCGGCGGCAACGCCCCGTTTATTGTGTTTGACGACAGCGATATGACAGCCGCCCTCGACGGGCTGATGGCCTCAAAATTCCGCAACGCGGGCCAAACATGTGTGTGTGCAAATAGAATTTTTATACACCGGTCCGTGTACGAGCCGTTTGCGGCGGCCCTGATTGAACGCGTGCAGGCGCTGAGGGTTGGGGCGGGGACCGACGAGGGCAGCGAACAGGGGCCACTCATCCACCAGCGCGCAGTCGAAAAAGTTGAGGAGCATCTCGCCCAAGCGCTTGCCGCTGGTGCCACGCTGCGGTGCGGTGGCGCCCGACATTCGCTGGGGGGAAGCTTCTTTCAGCCAACTGTGTTGACCAACGTCCGTCCCGACATGCAAATCGCCCGGGACGAGACATTTGGACCGGTTGCCCCACTGATCGCGTTCGACAGCGAAGACGAGGTCATCGAGCTTGCAAATGCAACGGAATACGGGCTTGCAGCCTATGTATATACACGGGACTTGGGACGGGCATTTCGCATGTCTGAGGCCCTCGAGTACGGCATGGTGGGGGTCAACCAGGGCATGATTTCAACCCCGGTGGCGCCGTTTGGTGGGGTCAAGCAATCGGGGCTCGGGCGCGAAGGCTCGCATTTTGGTCTCGATGAGTTTCTCGAGGTCAAGTACGTGATGATGGGAGGCATCTAGTGGACCCAAGCGAGTCACGCCCGCTCACCCGGGGGCAGATTTTTGGCTACGGTCTTGGTGCCCTCGGAACTGGCGTGTACTCGACAGTTCCCGGGCTGTTGCTGGTCTACTACATGACCGACACCCTGGCGATCGCGGCCGGTTTGGCTGGGTTAGCCGCCGTCATTCCCCGAGTGTGGGATGTCGTCACGGACCCGCTGATGGGCATGATCAGCGATCGCACCCGCTCGACAATGGGTCGTCGTCGCCCCTACCTGCTGCTGGGCGGCATCCTCCTGCCGTTGGCCTTCGCCGCGCTGTTTGCAACGCCGAGCTTGAGTTCACCCGCGGCCATGTTTGCCTATGTGCTCGCTATGTATGTTGCATGCGCAACAGCTTTTACGATTTACGCCGTGCCCTACACCGCGATGCCAGCCGAGATGACACGCGACTATCACGGTGGTACGTCGCTGATGTCGGCCCGCATGGCGTTGATGACAGTTGGGATCTTGCTCGGTGGCACCGCGCCCATGCTCGTGAAAGCAGCCGGAGGGGGGGCAGGGGGCTATCGACTGATGGGCCTGTGTATCGGCGGGGTGATGATGCTTGGGTTGCTCGGGGCATTCATTGGCACACGAAACGCCCCCCAGGCGCGCGCACAACAAGACCCGCCCAAGTGGCGTGAACAGCTGGCCATCGCGCGTCGCAACAAACCGTTTGCGACCCTGCTGGTCGCCTACGTCACCCAGCTTGTCAGCGTGGGGTGCATTCTCACTTCCGTCCCGTTTTTTGCCAAGTACGTGGTTGTTGCCTCCGGGTTTGCCAGCGAAGACTTGGTCACGATTTTGTTTTTGTGCCTTGTGGTCCCCACGGTACTCACGATGGCGCCGTGGACTGCGTTTTCCAAACGGGTTGGCAAGCGCTCGGCACTGTTGTGTTCGCAGGCAACCTTTGCGCTTGGGGCCTGTGGGCTGTGGTGGACTGCCCAGCTGTCTATTTGGGCAGTTGCAATCAACACCGCCGTCATCGGCGTGGGATTTGCCGGGACGCAGCTATTTCCCTACGCCATGTTGCCCGACACGATCCTACTGGATCAGGTACGTTCGGGGATGCGGCGCGAGGGTGTTTATAGCGGGGTCTGGACCGCAGGGGACAAGGGCGGGCAGGCCCTGGGTGTGGGTGTTGCCTCCGGCCTGTTGGCACTCACGGGGTTCATCGAAAGCGGTGCCGGCCAGCTCATCGACCAACCACAACTTGCACGTACAGGTATTGCCCTGGCAAGTTCATTTGTACCTGCATGTATGATGCTGCTGTCGGCGCTGCTGTTGCGCCGCTATCGGCTCGGGCGCGAACAGGTTGCCAACCTAGAGTCGCAACTCGGGCAGCCAGCAGGGTAGGGGTTGTAACTGCATCGGTTGCAACGAGCGACCACATGTGCGTAGCCGTGCTGAATGTTCAGTATTTTGAGGCCGTGCGCGAGTTCGCCGGTTGTGGACACACTTGATGCTCGCAACCGGACGCCAAGAGCGACCGAAGGTAGGTTGTTGGGGTGAGTCCGTGGTAATCATCGAAGGGCCAACGATCGAGGGAGAGAAGCATGGCGAACGGACGAGCAAAGACGTGGACGAAAGCACTGTTTGTGGCAGTCTGTTTGGCGACTGGCTGCAAGGATGACGCTGCCGGAGGCTCGCCAACTGGTGGAGTTGTGGAATCCCTCGATATGGGATTTGCCGAACGTCCCGATGGTGTCACCGGTGATGGGGCGGCCGCCGTGGTTGTGGCACTCGCCGGCGAAGCCAAGATCCGTGGGGCCAAGGGCCAGGAATTCGTTGCGCTACCCGGGCACCCGCTGACCGGTGACGATGTTGTCAAGGCTCCCGAGGGGGCGTTCGTCTTAATCCTGCTGCGCAACGGTCACCTCGTTCGGGTCGACCCCGATCGACTGTTCGTCGTCGTCTCCGACTTTGAGCTCACGCACCCTTCACCGGCCACGCGGTCGATTCCCGAGCAGATATCGGATGTGATGTCTGGCGATGAACGCAAGCAGGCCGGCGATGACTTTGCGGCCAAAGTTGCCGGTTATCAAAAGACGCTGACTGGTGGGAACAAGCCCCCACCAGCCGTTGCGGTGCCGGAAATCTCCGACACTCCCCCGGTTGCCTCGCCCGAGGAGACCAAAGCCGACAAGCCCGAAAAACCCGCTGAGCCAGCGAACGATACCGGGGAACAGCCCGAGGTAAAAGACCCCCCCGAGGACACCAAAAAGCAGCCCAAGGAACCGAAGAAAACCAAGAAGAAGGCAACCTCGGACAAGCCGGAAAAGGCTGAAAAACCCGAGAAGACAGAGCCCGCCGACAAGCCCAAAAAGGCCGGTCCCATCACCTGGAGTATTCACTCGGGTGGTGACAAAACACCCAAGGGCCCGCTGCCAGCGGTGTTGCGCAATCAGCAATCCTTATTGCGTGCAATCGTTGCAGATGCAGTGAAAGCCCATCCCAACCTGCCGAGTACAGTACGGGTGGTCATGCAGATCAAGGAGTCGACCATCAAGAAGGTCGCAATTGACGGTGTCCATCCAACCCCCGAGAAACTCAAGTCGGGCTTTGTCGGCAAACCGATAAGCGAGATTGCCGGGCCAGTGTGGATTGTCGTCAAGGTGCCACAATAGGTCGTGCGAACGACACACTTGTGGGGCTCATATGTTCGCTTGAGTCCCGCTAGGTGGGCGGTCTCAATGCGCGTAGTTCTCGTGTGAGCCCAAGTATTTTCGGGGCCGCACGCGTTAGCGCGACGATCGCTGGACCCGCTGTAAGTACGCCAAAACCCGCCTTAACGAAAATGTTTAGCACGGCACCGACAACTTCACACGCGAGCTCAAAGCGTTGATTTCGCGTGCGGCTGTTGGCGACAAAGCTCGGGGTATCGAACGCCGAGAACTGACTATCGACAAAACATGTGAGTTGCCCGTATCGCCGCCGAAACTCAATGTAGGGGTGGGGTAGGCCGGCTCCCGTTTTGAGTGTATCAACAACAAATGCCGTGGCATTGTGTATCTCGGCAAACACCCCCGCGAGTTGATGGTAGGTGACGCGAAACAGGTTGGTAAGTGCGGCATGGCCATAGCGGCCGACCCGTCTTATGATCCCGGCCCCCTTGCCAATTAGCCGGGCAAGTCCATGTTCGAGGTCGTCGCCGACATCCTCTAGGCACTCGACCGAGCCGTGTAGCCAGCCACGGGACCGCTCGAGATGTTGCCAAACATCAGCGGACCGGCCGACAAATGCCTGCCACCGCCCTTCGAGGTTTGACGTTTTGTTTTCAAACAGGTTTGCGAGCTGCGGCAGCAGTCGCGCGTCGTGTTCGGGCGTTGGCGGGCAGTGGTAGATGGGTTTTTGGATCACCGAGTGAAACAGCTGCTTGAGGCTTCGTATACGGTCGAGGAGGCCAAATGAAAGCGGCATGTCGGAATCGGTGTCGACCGTATCTTCGCCATCGTCATCGAGTTCTGGGTCGACACCTAGGAGCGCGAGCTCCTCGCTGTGGGAGCGTTCGGGTGTGTCGAGCAGCGCCCGCACAAGCTCGTCTTCGCTAGCCTGATTCCTATGTGTATACAAGGAAAACTCATGGAGCTCGCTACGCGACTCCTCCGGGCTTGGAGGGTCATCACTTTCGGAGTCAGAGAACATCAGTGGCACCGGCGAAGCGAGCCCTAGGCGTTGACTTTTGGTGCGGATGGCCCGGCGCATTGCAGGTTTCCACCCCGTGGACGTTCGCCATTTTTCTGGGTGGACCGGGGCTTCATCGCTGCCCAACTCCTGCAGTGCATCCCATACACGCTGGTGTAGACGCCCGAGTGGGGGCAAGCCCGCTTCAACCTCAAACTTGCGCACCGTGGCCTCGAGGTCGACGCTAGCCCGGTAGCCCAGTGCTGTGAGCTGACGCTGAGCCTGCTCGATCCGCGGCGTATGATGTTGCGGATACACGGGATTTTCCGGCTCGACCGGGGCGATCCCCGTGAGTTGTTGAATACGCAACATCTCCGCCCCCAGTAGGCCAAACAGGTCGTCTCCCGGCGGCGCTGCCATGCTTCGATTGTAGGAGAAACCGTCATCCGGGACAGTGCTCAATTTCGGTATGCCTGCGCGCAGAATCGTTCCTCATCGGGGTTTGACTATCGGGCACATCCGCGCTTAGTTAGGCGCACATGAAAGTCGTCAATCTCCAGCAAAAGTTCGCCAGCTTTGACGACGTCTGGGTACCCCGCGTGGTCGCCGAGCTCAATGGCCAAATGGTGAAGCTTGTGAAGCTTATCGGCGAATATGTGTGGCATGCACACGAGCACGCCGACGAGATGTTCTGGGTTATCTCAGGAGAGCTCACGATCGAGTTACGCGGGTCGAGTGTTCAGCTCGGTCCTGGCGAGTTCTTTGTTGTCCCACGCGGGGTTGAACACCGACCTGTTGCCCCAAACCTGGTTGCCTGTGTTTTGTTTGAGCCGGCCTCGGTGCGCAGCACGGGTGAGGTAGACCATGAATATACAATCGAACCCGAACACCTCGAGCGACTCTAGGACACAAGCATGACGGACTCTCGACACGAGCAACTTCAGGCAACGCGCAAGAGCTGGAACGCGGCCACCCGAATCCACAACCTCCACAAGAGCGACCAAGCCCAATTTTTTCGGGATGGTGGCGATGTCCTGTTTCCTGAGGAGTGCGAACTACTTGGTTCTATCGACTCGCTAGATGTCGTGCACCTTCAGTGCAACTCGGGGCAAGACACCTTGTCACTCGCCCGTCGCGGTGCACGGGTCACAGGTGTCGACCTCAGCGACGAAGCGATCGGTTTCGCCCAAAAATTAGCTACCGACACAGGGCTCGCCGCTTCGTTCATCGAGGCCGAGGTTGTCGAGTGGATGCACCAGACCCCAGAGCGATTTGATGTTGTATTTGCAAGCTACGGTGCGACCCCATGGATCGCCGAGCTCGACAAATGGTTTGCCGGCGTCCAGCGAATCCTACGTCCGCAGGGGCGATTTGTCTGTGTCGAGTTCCATCCGCTGGTGTGGTCGTTTGGTCCCGACCTACGGCCAACAGGAGACGACTACTTCAAGCGCGGTCCGTTTGTCGAGCCCGTGGGCGACTATGTCGGGGAGTCGGGAACTTCGCTGCAAAGCGTCGCCGAGGTCGATGCCACCAACGAGCTTCCGGCATATAGTTGGCAGTACACCTTGGGCGAGATCGTCACGTTGGCGGTCGCCGCTGGCTTGCAGATACAAGTTTTACATGAGTATCCGTTCTCCAACGGTTGCCGGCTAAATCCTCAACTCGTTGCGGCACCGGGGCGCCGTTGGGTCTGGCCGCCTGGTATTGCCCAGTTGCCGCTGATGTATGGGCTAGCCGCAACTCGCCGCTAGCCCACTGTTGCCCCGGCTCAGGAGCCGGAGGCCCGCTTTTCGGGAACGGGGTTGCTGTAGAATTGTCGGGCCCACTTGCGAAACCGCAGCACGCCAGCATCTGAGCGCGACGCTGCCGGCCGGTCGAGGTAGATCTTGTTCTCCCACACCGGGATGTCCTCATCGACAGTTTGATGGAACTGCTGATGGTAGAACTTGAGCATCTGTTTGGTGAACGGCCGAAATGGTGTCCTACGTGTTCTATGGGCCAGCCTCAGGTAAACTGAGTCTTCGTCGATCGGGAGTGTACATGCAATCGTTTGGGCACGGTAGCGCAGGCTCGAGACCAACGGGAGGGTTGCCCGGATCCAGGCAAACGCGAGCCCGTAGCGTCGCGTCGTCACACTAATCGCAACACCGCTAGGTACCTTGAGCGAGGCTGGGAGGCCAAATTGCTGGAGGCTGGGGGTGATCTTGAGGTTCCAGCTAAAGATGGCGCCGTCGATTTCGGGCTCACTTGCCCGCGGCAACTCGTTGGTCAACGAGTGCATGGCCGGCGAGTGGGCGACGTCGGCATCGTTCTCAGCGAGGTCTTGGAGCTTGGCTTTAACAACCCACTCGTCGGTCGACCAGTCCGACCAGCCAGGTTCGTCGAATTCGGGAAGTTGATCGACTTCCCAGGTTGGGGCCGCTCCACGGTCGTGGTACCAAACAAGCACCATGTTGCATTTTTCGGTGACATCCCACTTGCGCAGGCGAGCGAGCTTGGGTGGCCGATCTCCATTGGGGATGTGCACGCACTCTCCCGACTCTGCCGCGAACTGCCAGCCGTGAAACGGACAGCGGATACAGTTGCCCTCGACTCGCCCGCCGTGCCCTAGGTGTGCGCCGAAGTGCGGGCAGTGACCGTCGGCCATGTGGACAACCCCGTCGGTGTCGCGAAACAACACGAGCTCACGACCAAAGGCTTTGAGGGGTTGGACATCGCCGGGTCGCAGCTGGTGGGAAAAGGCAACCACATACCAACCGTTGGGATAGGGCGTAATGTCTGAGGGTTTAACAACGGGCAAGCTCAAGGACATGGCCGAAGTTGCTTATCACACTGTCAGCGAGGGGTGGAGGATCGCAACCGGAGTGACATCACGGTCGAGCAAAATCGTCCACCGACGCAGAGGGACAAGCCGCAATCGCACATGCTCCGTGGCCGGGATGTTGCGAGCCGATAGCGACACGAAAAAACCCGCGGGCTAGCGCGGGCTTTTTTTCGCAGGCTGCAGCTGCTGTTACTTGGCGGCTTTGGGTCGCGGAGCACCACACGATGTGCACTTGTTTTCGGTGTGGGGGTTACTGCCCTTGCAGTACTCGCAGGTCCACGGAGCAGTCTTTGCATCTGCATCGGCTTTCTCCTTCGCTTTGGTGTCGGTCGCCGCCTTCTTATCGGCCGCTTTTTGGTCCTGCTTCTTCTTGTCGACAGCCATCACCTTGTCGACAGCGGCTTGAGCTGTCTTGATGTCGCTATTGGCCTTCTTGAGGATCGCATCGGCACTGGCCTCATCCTTGGCACCGGTTTTGAGGAGCTTCTCAACCCGTTCGACGGTTTTCTGTGCGTCTTGGGCTGCCACCTTCGCACCGAGGCGACTGGACTTGTCGCCCGCCTGCGAAGCCGCCTCGACCCGACTCTCACGCAGTTTCTTGAGTTTGCTGTCGATCCGGTTGAGGTCACCGACAAACCCCTGCATCAGGGTCGTGTTGGCCGACGAAAGTTTCTCAATCTTTTGCTCACCGTCGAGGTTTGCTGCCTCATCGAACAGTTTTTGCGCCCGCTGCTTCCGCGCCTCGATTGCATCTTTGAAGCCCGGGTACTGTGCGGCCAGGGTCGTGACCGTGGTTTGGTTTGCTGCCCACTTTTTCGACTCGCCTTCGACACTCTTCGAGCAGGCTGCCGCAAGCAGGACGATAACCATCAGTAGGGTGGATAGGATGTGTTTGAGACGCAGCATCGGGCATGGTTATACGAAAAAATTGGTCACCTGTGGCCCGCCAACACACGCGCGCTTTTAGATGACCTATTGAGCAGGTTGTGGGCATGCACGCACCTGGTTTTTTGCGAACTCCTGGCAGGTACACCTGCTTGTGTCAGATGTTTCCGTGGTAGAACAACCTTCGTACTGACACCGCTCGCTGTTGAGAAAGTTGCATCTACGCGCATGGGCCGAGTGCATATGTCCGCCGATGGTTTGGTTTAACAAACGCCGCCCGCGTTGGCCCTTCTCCGGTATCGTGAGCCTCGCCGCGACACTGACTTTGGTGTGCTGGTCCGCGCAGGTTTTGGCGCGTCCCGGCAAGTCGCTCCCAGGAGAAGAGGGGGTGGCAGGCGAGATCTCAAAGCCCGACGGTGAGAACAACCCCGAAGGGCCGCAAGAACCCAAGGACGGCGAGGACACGCAAACCAGCGAAGAAGCGAAGCACGATGAGCTCGGCGACGAGTTGGAGGACGAGCAAGAGCCCCCACAAACGCCCTCAACCGCCACCGAGGACGAAGCAGAAGCGGATACACAAGCGCAGACATCCGACGAAGACAAGGAAGACAGCGAGTCTACCGAGGTTGTGCAGCGCCAGCCTCCCGTGCGTGCCGAGGCTCCGCCATCGCCGCGACCAAAACTTGTACCCACAAAAAAAATCAAGGAGCTGGATATCCGGATTTCGGGCTCGTTGAGTATGAGCTCGAGTGTCAAAACCTGGCCCGATGACGATGGCTCGGGTATCGAGGGCTTCGGGTTTGCATTCGAGCGGGTGTCACTGGGCTTAGACGGCACCTACAAGGGCTTTATCGTTTCGACCGACTACCGTTTTTACAACAAATACGGGACGCTCCATCACGGCTACATCGGCTATCGCCACGGTGACATCTTCGAGTTCGATGTCGGTGTGCACCGGGTCCCGTTTGGCATCCTGCCCTATGCCTCACACAACTGGTTTGAAACCATCCCATACTACATCGGACTCGCCGATGACTACGACCTAGGGCTCAAGTGGATTGTCGAGAAGTCGGGTGTGGACTTCCAATTTGCCTACTATGTCCAGGCAGAGCCGTCGCAGTTTGGTAGCACCCGTGACAGTGCGCGGTACAGCTACGATATCGTCCAAACCGATATGACTGAGCTCGGTAGCTCGGGTGTGGACAGTGCACAGACAAACGAAGAAAAACACACAGGCGTGGTACGACTCGCCTATCGTTGGGACCACCGTGGCGACAATAATTTCAGTGAGATCGGCGCGTCGGGATTGGGCGGTGGTATCTACAATCGGGAGGCCCAACGGTTTGGTTACCGCTGGGCCACCGCCGCCCACTTTACCGGTACCTACCGTGGTCTCAACTTGCAGCTTGAAGGGGTCTACTACGATAATCGCCCGCGTAACCCAGCCGGGCAGTCGCGCATGTGGCTAACCCTTGGGGCCTGGGACGCACCCTATCGGGTGGCCCGCAGGGGTCTGGCTGCGGTTGGCAACATTGCCTATCGTTTTCCGCTCAAGGGTAAGGCTTTTGAGTGGCTCATGATCTACAACGACTATAGTTTTCTGTGGAAGCCCGATGGTGGTTTTGCCAACACGCACATGAATGTCACTGGGATGTTGCTGGCAAATCGATACATTTACATCTACCTCGATACCGCCACCGGGCGCAATCATCCATGGTTTAGTCCTGAGTATGGCAATGCCTTGGCTGAGGGAGAAACCGACCCCAGTTTTTGGGTTTGGGTTAATCTAAACCTCGGGTTCTATATGTAGCGTTGTCGGCTGAAAATCCCGGTCGACCGTGAATGCAACGGTCACTTTTGAGGTTGGCCCGGTCTTTACCCGTACTCGCCATTGCCCGGGTGGGGGAGGTTGACCAAACCACTCAGCTCGCCACGACCAGGTACGAGGGCGGGCGCGTTGCAGCGTGACAACCCAACCCCGCGAGTTTTGCGGATGTATGGTCCAAACGCCATCGACAAGTTGCTCGAGAAAGGGCTCGGGAATCATGGGATCATCCGTCACCGTCAGCGACCACTGGGGTGCTCGCGCGTGGAAATCGAGGGTGAGGGCCGCTATTTTGCTTGCAAATACATCCAGTATACGTTGGTGGGTCCGTCGGCGTTTTCGTTGGGACGGGCCATGGCGCAGCGCACCGTGCCTACGCGGCCCCGGGTGGTGGATAAACCTGTAGGGCGCTTGGCTGGGAAACGTGAACCCAGGGGTGGCGAGGGCATAAACCGACCGCAGCAGGACCTCGGCGACATGGGGTCCAAACATCATAGAAGCCCCCTCGTAGTGCTGTAGCGCATATTCCTGCGGGGTTGTGAAGTATGCGAGGTACTCATTGGCGAGGCCGACAAGCGCCACCTGTTTGGTGGGGTGGACCCGTGAAATTTGCCGACGAAGCCGCATCCCAAGTACCGTTGTGGCTTCGCCCGGAATACCTGCAAGTACAAGATTTCCGAGGTGATGCACAGCCACTGGGGCCTGACGGGGTAAGGAGTTTTTGGGCACACCGAGGGCCACAAGCGGGACTGGAAGTGCCGGCTGTTTATGCCCCTGGCCTGGATAGCGCTCGCGCCTGGCCCTCACGCCCTCGTGGTAGCCGCGTCGGTGCCAGACCGTGCGGTGATCCTCGGCCCCCCCGAGCTGGCCCTTGCCAGGCAGCGGTCGATCCGAAGTCTTGCCGCTTGAAGTTGTCACCCCAGCAACAGCGACCCGTCGCATGCGATTGTCAATTCTCGAACCTAGTTCGCGGGGTTGGGTTGTGTGTGCCGAGATGATTGCATCGGCAAGTTTATCCCCGAGCCGTAGGGTTTCGCCCACATCATGGCGCAGCCACGCCGGCGAGATATCGCCCTCAGCACCGTTAAAGATCGCAACAACCGGGCCGCTTGTAGTGTCGAAGTGTTGTTCGGCCCGGTTCGCGGCAACCCCGAAAAGGTCGCTGTGGTAGAGATTGATATCGTTTGGCATCACGGTTGGATGCACCGCAACAAACGCTGCATCTGCAATGAGTTGGCCACGGGAGTCGACCGCCGATAACAGCCCGACCTGTGGGTAGACGGCACGACAGCGTTCGGGGTCGGGGTTGTGGCCTGCGGGCGGTACGGCAAACTCCGGACATGGTTGTAGCCCGAGTTGGCGATTTTGTTGGAGGACGGCTTGAGCCTCAGCATTGGCTAAAAACGGCTCAAAGCTGCGATTGCGGGCGAGACCATCGACAAATGTTTGCCGCCAGGCGACCGAGGCGGGCCGTCGTTTTTTGTGGGCCAGGGCGATGCTGGCAGCGATCCGGTGTGCCAAAAACTCATGAAGGATCGGGTCGAATCCACCGTGGGAGCCAGCAAAGCGGTTGTAGAAGAGGTTTGAGCTAAAGTTCGCGGGGCTGTGGTGCGTGTGGGTGGCGGCGATAAGCAGGTCCTCGCGGCCGATGTGCTGCAACGCAGGATCGGTCTGGACAAGCTCGGCGACGCGGTCGGCAAGCCCCGACGGCATGGCCCAAAGTTCACATGCAACCAGGACCAACGGTGTGCCCTGGGCATCCTCAAAATAAATTGTACGTGCATATAAACGTAGCCAGGTGCCGAGCCCAGTGCCGGCGTCGATCGAGTGCCCACCAAGTGAAAAACCCGGAACCGGGGTGATGTCGAGCTTGGCAGCGCCGGCAACCAACAAACCGGCGCTGGGGCGGCGCACTGGCGGGTCGACTTCGCCTGCGAGTGGCGCACAGGCAAAAGCTGCGAGTACAAGAGACTGGGCGACGGCTCCACATATGGAGGATTGCCGCGAACGCGTGATAATGGGCACCTGCCGCGATCTAACACCTCTAGGGTTGGTACCGCCTAGGAATGTTGGGCAGCCGAGAGAGCGCTCGAGCGTGACAGCTCACGGCCGGACAGGCGATTTGACGGCGTCGGTGCGGGGCTCGACAATGGCGCGACGATATGGCGCGACGACGAAAGAAACCGCAGAAGACGATTGTCTCCGAGTTCATGGGAGCCTCGCGGGCCGAACAAGAGGCCCGCCCAGAGGTCACCGGGCTCGGCTCGCGCTATGGCACCCTGTGGATTTTTTTGTTTTTGATCGCCGGTACCCTCGCGTTTGTGGGTGGGGGCATCTACATGTATGATCAAGAAATAAATGTGTGGCTCGGCGACAACTTCGACCGTGAACTTCCGTGGCTGAGCGAGGATGAAGAGGAAACCGAGGGCGGCACCACGGGTGGTACCAGTGCCACAGATACCGACGGGACGACTGGGCCAGGCGAGGATGGGACGACAACCGCCGGAGATACCGATTCAGACACGCAGGCAGCAGAACCTCCTCCGAGTTTTTCGATTGGCGAAATCGAGGTCTCGGGTCGGATCACAAAGTCGTCGGTGGTCGAGCGCCTCGACAAGGTCAAGCCCGAGTTTGAAAAGTGTCATACCGAGACAGCCTCGGCCAAAGCTTTAACCGGAACCTTGCCAGTCAAGATTTCGATCAAGTGGAATGGACGCATGTCGAAGCTCACCGCCAAGGGTGATGGCGTATATGACAAGGCGTTAGAAGCCTGTTTCCGCAAGGTCGTCTCCAAAATAAAGTTTCCCAAGCCGCGGGGGTCGGGCACAGCAACCGCGACCATCCCGATGACGCTGCAAGGAACTGCGAGCCCGCCGAAATAGGAGCCGGGGCTAGTTGAGGTTGACCGCCGTCCGTTCGAGGATTTTGGCGTGGTCAAACCTTGCGGAGAGCGTACCAAACGCGTGCCCATGTTGACCGAGCCGTCCCGAACAAAATGCATCTGCAACGAAATTCGGAGCAAACCGAAGCATCAGGCTGGCTTGATAGGCGAGCGCCAGCTGCTCAACGATTATCCGCGCCCGTGACTCGAGATTTTCCCGGTCGGCGAGTTGTTGCTTGAGCCCGTCGACAAAGCCGTCGAACGTGGTGTTGGTACCCCGAGCCTGCTCGAGTTCCTGCAAAAACGCTGGTAGTGAGTCCGGCTCGCGGGCGGCAGCACGCAACACATCGAGGCACATGACGTTGCCTGAACCCTCCCAAATCGAGCTCAGGGGAGCCTCTCGATACAGTCGCGGTAGGTTGGACTCTTCGACGTAGCCAGCTCCGCCGTGGCACTCTAGGGCCTCGACAATCATCACGGGCGCGCGTTTGCAAACCCAGTACTTGGCGATCGCCGTGGCGATTCTTGCAAATACACGCCGGCTGGGACCGTCATAGGCCGCCGCGAGGGCAAACGCGGTGAGGCCTGCGGCCTCAGACTCGAGGGCTAGGTCGGCAAGCACATTTTGCATGAGGGGTTGCTCGACCAAAAGTTTGCCAAACGCCCGCCGATACTTGGTGTGGTGGGCGGCTTGCACAAATGCCTGCCGCATCACGCTGGCCGAACCAACGATGCAGTCGAGCCGTGTGTGGTTGACCATCTCGATAATCGTGGGGATGCCACGCCCTTCGGGGCCGACCATTTGCCCCCAGGTCTCGTCGTATTCGACTTCGCTCGAGGCATTTGAGCGGTTCCCGAGCTTGTCCTTGAGTCGTTGCAGGCGAAACCGATTGCGGCTGCCGTCTGGCAAGAACCGCGGCACCAAAAAACACGAGAGCCCTTTTTTTGTATGGGCAAGGGTTAAAAAAGCATCGCACATCGGCGCTGAGCAAAACCATTTGTGACCCGTGAGCAAATAGGCTTCGCCTGGCCCCGCCGCCGAGAGTGCCCGTGCTTTTGTTGTATTTGCACGAACATCAGATCCCCCCTGTTTTTCGGTCATCGCCATGCCGATGAGACAGCCGCGCTTTTGCGATGCCGGGATAAAGCGCTGGTCGTACGTCAGCGAGGTCAGCCGTGGCACCCACTGCGCGGCGATCTCTGGTTGCTGGCGCAGGGCAGGGACGCCCGCAAACGTCATGGTCAGCGGGCACCCCACACCCGCCTCGACCTGCGTAAGCATGTAGTGGGCGGCAGCACGGGCCACGTGGGCACCTTTTTGGGCCCCCTCGCGCCAGGGCAGGGCATGGACTCCAGCCCGCATCCCAGCGCAGATGATTTCGTGCCACGCCGGGTGAAACTCAACCTCGTCGATCCGGTGGCCGTAACGATCGTGTGTATGCAAAGTTGGCGCGTGCCGGTTTGCCAGCCGACCGAGCTCGAAGAAGTGAGCGCTCCCAATCTCCTGGCCAAACGCCTCGAGATGTCCCTCAGCCCATGTTCCACCACTTCGGGCAACCGCCTCCTGCATGACCGGATCGCTGCGAAACAGGTTGTAGTCGACGAGAGGGGGGGGTTGGTTGAACACGTCGTGGGTGTCGGGCACGGCGGCAACCTACCACAATCTGCCGCCCGACTCGCTACCGGTCTGTCAACATCCGGCCACTCATTTCCGAAGTTCCCCAACCCCAAAACTTTTTGATCTTCGGCGAGCGACGGGCGAGGGCATCGATTTTTGCCTGAGCCCCGCCATACCCCGGAAAGATATCAATGAGGGCGATATCCGCCTTGAGTTTTGGGATCGCTTTATATGCATCATCAACAATTACCTTGACCGGCTTCTTCATGTGACGGCGGATTGTCGGCAGTAGCCAATCGACAAGCTCTTGGTTGACCTCGACTAGCGTGATGCGCTTCACTTGGAGCCGGCGCGAAACTTCGATGAGTTGGTGACCTAGGCCCAAGCCGGCAACAACCACGTGCCCCCGCGCCATCCGGGTGCCTGGACGCAGCGTGAGCAGCTCTGCTGGTGTGAGCGACATCCACGGACTTGCCCCCCAGCGGCGTTGCCCGTCGGCCGCTGTCACCTTCTGAAAGAGTGCAGGGATTCCCACATCTCCATCAAAAATAACGGTTCCCGTTTGCGAACCCCACCAGGTGAGGAGCGGCGTACCGCGTCGTTGTAGGCGCACACAATAGCGGAACTGGGCAGTCGGAGAATCGATGAATTGGCCAGGTTCGAGGGTATCGACTGGCTGGTCGCTTGCTGCGATTGCGGGAAATAATGGGCGAACCTCATAGGTAGCGGCCTGGATGTTGAGCTGTCGCTCCCACTTCATCGCGGGTGACCACGGGACACACTGACCAAGCCGTCGGCGATAGTCTTCGGCAATGATTCGGCGTTGTTGAGCGGTGAGCAAGTCGGACACGGCGGCACTGTAGCAGGGTGGTCGGGCACTGCGCTATGTCGATGTATCTTCATATGAAGTTGCGTAGGATTCGCATTAAAACTACATCTGAGGCCAATCAACACCGTTCACTACTGACAACCTTGGATTTTCGAACTACGGTCTGGCTATGCAGCTCGCGCAAATTGCGTTTACGTGTCTCTACATGAACCTTGCCCCCGAAATGAGTTGGGCAAGTGCGCCGGGCCAGGACGCAACCTATCCGTCCGTACTCGGCGTGCCCGGACAGCCTCCGCTCGAAGTCGTCGCCCCGCTCCCTGCCGCTCACTGCGATGCCCATATTGTTGATGTTGGCGTTGACAAGTGGGTGCCGACGGAAACCGACTACTTGCCCCACGTCGTCCAATGCGAAAACGGCGGCGCAAACCTCGAAGCGCTCAAAGCCCAGGCGATTGCCGCTCGCTCGGTGCTGTATTACGCAATGGAAACAAACGGTGAAATCTGTGACAGCCAAGGGTGCCAAGTCTATAGCTGCAACGCCACGCCAAATGCCCTGCAAAAACAAGCTGTCGAAGAAACCGCCGGGATTTATTTGATGTACAACGACACCCTGACCTACGGGTTTTATGTCGCGGGAGATCCGGGAGTTCAGCCCCCGCAATGCGTTGGAAACGACAACAACGCGGGCACTGAGAAGTTTGTGACGTACAACGAGGGGAAATCGGGAACCGATGTCACCCAAACAACCCTAGGCTTTATCTTCGACCCCAACGACTTTGGCTACGGGCAAAATCGTGGGTGTATGGGGCAATGGGCGGCGAGGTGTCTCGAGAACAACAATGGTTATACCTATGAAGACATTCTCAAATTCTTTTATGGCGATGACATTATTCTGGTGACGGCGCCCGGCGAGTGCGTACCAGAAGCCAACACAAAGCCAGTAGGCTCACTCGATGGTGTCAATTGTGATGTGATTGAAGGATGGGCCCAGGATCCCGATGCGCCAGATACTCCCATCGATGTCCATCTGTATTTCGACGGGCCAGCCGGCGACCCAGATGCCTTTTCTCTCGCGCTCACAGCCGACGAGTACCGCGACGACCTTTGCCAGCAACTCATGTCCTGTGAACACGGGTTTTCCCTGTTATCACCCCTGAGCCTTCACGATGGGCAATTACACCCGATCTACGCCTATGGCATCGATACCGAAGGTGGGCAAAATCCGCAGTTGAGTGCCAGCCCGATTGAGCTCACATGTGCACCAACCATCCCCGAGGGGGTTAGGCGACACGTAACCTCACCCGAGAGCTTCGCCAGTTGGGCATTTTCTGACTTCTGGTCGATGTTGCCACTTTCGAGCGAGGAAGTCCTCGCAATCGAGCAGGGGCTCGATTTGCCAGCAGAGCCGTGGCTTGTTCGTGGTGATGGCGATACCACTGTTTGGCTGATTGATAGTGGTGTGCGAAGGCATGTGCCCGGTCCGAACGCGATGGAGAATTGGGGTTTTGATTGGGACGCGATCGAGATCTGGCCACTGGAACAGGTTGAAGAAGTGCCGACAGGCCCCAAGGTTCGGACCCGCCCAGTGACCGTCCGTGATGATCTCTCGGGCGCTGTCTATCTCATCGATGATGCCTGGATGGAGGACGAGCCGACGACTACCGGGTCGGACACGACCGACCCAACAACAACGACCACAGGTGAGGACACGGGAACGACCGTAGACGTCACCGACGGACCTGAGCTGACAACGACGAGCGCGGGGCCGTCGACAACCGGCGACACGACGGGTGCATTGCCACCCGACTACTCCGAGAGCGCTTCCACCGGTGCCGAGGGGGAGGGGGGTTGTGGATGCAGCTCCAACCAGAATGTGCCGCCATACGGGTTCGCGTTACTTGTACTTGCAGGAACACTCGTACGACGACGCAGGCGAGCATAGCGCCGCTTCAGCATTCGCGCGCGGTGGTCAGTTATTGACCACCGCATTTTTGTATGGGTGGGGCGAAGACTATTCCGCCGCGTCAGGCTGGGAAACTGCCAGCAGCTCTTCGAGAACTTGGATTGCACCGGAAATCCGCAGAACTGTCGTTTGAACATCGGCCTTGCGTGCTTCGAGGTCTGCGAGCAGCTTCTTGCCCGATTCGAGCTCATTCTTGAGATTCTCTAAGCGTTCTTGAACCTGGTCTTTCATTGACTTCTACCTCAGTGAAACGGGTTGTTTCTCTACCATAGTTACCCCTCTTAAAGAAGATGCACGAGCAAGTATTTTCGCGCGAGCGAGTGCGAAAATACGATTGGTCACCACCGCACCGCGCACTTTGTTCATGTCCCAACAGACATGTAATTTGCATTGACAATTTAAGAACCATGGGATATCCCCCTCTGTGCTGATTTTCAGCGGCAGGTACGTGCGCGAGCTTGGGCCGCGTCCTGCATATGGGCGTGTATGTTACATGATCTCGATCAGACACTAAGAGCGCTGTTGGAGTCCGAACTTCCATCGGATCTTCGTGCCCAAACGAGCATTACCTTCGCAACTCCCGACAACCAATTTCCGCCTTCGTCGGTCACGCTGCCCGCGATTAACCTGTTTTTGTATGACGTTGTCGAAAACAGAGAGTTACGCGAAAGTACCCGTGGTTGGGTGCCCGCTGGCGACTCGCGGTTTGTGCGTCGTTTCGAGCCGATTTTTGTCAGCTGTCACTATCTGGTGACGGCCTGGGCACGCGATGAGGCTCCCAATCCCGAGCAGGACGAACATCGGATTCTGGGGGCGGCTTTGCTCGCCCTTTGTCGGCATCGCATCCTGCCAACATCGATTTTGCGCGGTGCTCTAGCCTCGAATGAGCATGTCATTCGTGCGCGTCCCCTCGAACCAGGGCGGTTGGGGAGCCCGGGCGAATTTTGGCAGGCCTTAGGTGGAAAACCGAGGCCATTTTTCAATTACGAAGTCAGCATTTCGACCGAACTGTTTGCCCCCGAGGTTTCGACGCAAGGGGTGAGTGGTATCGAAGTCAATGTTGGACGGACAACGCCAGAGGAAATTCTCGAACGAAAGTCGGGTGAATAACCCTTCTCATCTGTTCAAAAACTGCGGTCTTCCAAGGGGCCAAACACGCACACATTCCCAAGAGGAGAGCTAGTCATGCCATCGTACTTTTCACCCGGAGTTTACGTCGAGGAGGTTCCATCCGGTTCTGCACCAATCGCCGGAGTCGGCACCAGCACGGCAGGTTTTATCGGGCTTGTACCCGATGACGCCTCAATGCCCAAACTGCCCGATGGAACAGCATATGAGTTAGCCCCGACCGGTGAGCCCCAGCTCGTAACCAGCTTTGGCGAGTTCACCCGAAAATTCGGCGAGGTCAGCAGTCGTGCCGACGCCAACAGTGTCCTTGGACACGCGGTGCGTGGGTTTTTCCTCAACGGGGGCACCCGCTGCTGGGTCACCCGCGTCAACACTCTTGCAGCCGGGGAAAACAGCGACCCAATCGACGAGGCGCTCAATGGCTTTGAAGGGGTCGACGAAATCGCACTTGTAACAGCACCGATTAAGCCGCCAGAGGGCATCGATGCCGTGCGGATGAACGCCATCCGCGAGAAGCTTTTGAGTCACTGCGAGAAACTCCAAGACCGCTTCGCGCTGCTCGACTCCGCCGAGGAAGTTGCAGGCCTCACAGCTGAAAATATCAACACAACCCGCGAGTCGACCTACGGAGCGCTCTACTTTCCATGGATCGATGTTTCGGGCAAGGGCACGTTTGTCCCACCATCTGGGCACATTGCCGGGATGTACGCTCGCGTCGATGCTACCCGCGGTGTCCACAAGGCGCCGGCCAACGAAGTTATCCGGGGCGCGCTCAACCTCAAGTACCGCGTGGGTAAACCCATCCAAGATGGCCTCAACCCCGAAGGAGTCAACGCCCTACGGATGTTTGGTAACACCGTCAAAGTTTGGGGGGCACGTACCCTCAAGAAGAACGACGAGTTTACCTATATCAATATCCGCCGGTTGTTTAACTTCCTACGCGAGTCGATTGAGGAAGGTCTGCAGTGGGCAGTGTTTGAGCCCAACGACACAGACCTGTGGGCAAAAATCTCTCGCAATGTGGGTGCTTTCCTCAACAATGTTTGGACTTCAGGGGCGTTTTTTGGCAATAACCCCGAAGAGGCATATTTCGTCAAGTGCGACGATGAAACCAACCCACCCGAAGTCCGCGACCTTGGTCAGGTCGTCACCGAGATCGGTGTTGCGGTCACCAAACCGGCCGAATTCGTTATTTTCCGCCTGAGCCAAAAGACCCAGTCGGGCTAGCACGTAGTCAGACCAAAGACGTACGATGCCAAGCTGGAATCAGATGACCCCCGGAATTTATCGGGAACTTGTTCGAGAAGTTCCCGATGCGGTCCTCCGCACCGGTAGTCCTGTTTTTTTGGGGGTTGTCGCCAATCACTCAAAGCTCGACGGGTCACCGATTCACCTGTTTCGCTGGACGCAATTTCAACAGTTGATCGACGCTCCCCTTGAAGGGGGGTATCTCGCCGATGCGGTACGAGGCTTCTTCAACAACGGGGGGCGTCACTGTATCGTTGTTCCCGGGCGGGTCGCAGCCCAATCGCTAGAGCAGACCTCGGGCGAGCAAATTGTTGACTGTCTGCGCGGGCTGCTTCCCTCGATCGAGGATATCGACGAGACCGACCTCGTTTGTACCCCCGACCTTATGCTCGCAGCGCAGGAAGATTCACTCGCAACTCTGGTCGATTTTCAGGTCGAGCTTGTCCGTCAGGCCCACCGCACTGGCTACCACTTCTCAATCCTTGACCTTCCCAACTTCTCGGCCGTGCGGGCAACTGACCTGCTGGCACGTGCCCAAGCATATTGCACCGAACTTCGAGACGCGCTTACCAATGCCAATGCGGATTGGCTGCGCGATGTCGCTGTCTACTTCCCGTGGATTCGAACGACACGCTCCCGCATGCGGTCGCGCTTTATCCCCAGCTCTGGCCATATCGCGGGTGTATATGCACGGACAGACTTCCAGCACGGAGTTTTCCGGGCACCGGCGGGTATGGGGATGGAGGATATTTGTGACCTAGCGACCAACCTCGACGGGCAGGCCCAGGCCAAGTTAATGGAGTTGGGAATCAATAGTATTCGGGCATTTCGCGGTCGCGGAATTCGTTTGTGGGGAGCACGGACACTCAGTCAACAGGACCCGTGGCGGTTTGTAAGTGTCCGGCGATTGTTCCACACGGTGGCACGATGGATTGAACTTCGACTTGCCGACATTGCCCTCGAACCCAACAACCCACTTTTGTGGAATCGCGTCAACCGTGAAATTAGCGCGTACTTAACCGACCTCCATAGTCAAGGTGCACTCAAGGGCTCGGTCCCAACCGAGGCATTCTTTGTCAAGTGCGACGAGGAAACAAACCCACCGGAGGTTCGTGATGCAGGCATGATGATCGCCGAGATCGGAATTGCCCCACTGGCCCCCCAAGAATTCATCGCGGTCCGTCTTGTCCAGCGCAGTGAAGGACTGAGCCTCACCGAGGCAACAGCGAATTAATACCTCAACCAAGAGACACATCGAGGAGAACACAACATGTCCGATAAACGCAAAGACCCCTTTGGCGGATTTAACTTCATGGTCGAACTCGATAGTTTGACCCGCGCCGGCTTCAAGGAGTGCTCCGGCCTGGATTCGACAGTCCAAGTGAGCGACTACCGGGAAGGCACCGACCCTGGCAACATCTCGCGCAAACTCCCGGGTCAACGCCAAGCCTCCAACATTACCCTCCGCCGCGGTATCACCAACGATCGTGCCCTCTGGGATTGGCACAATAAAGCCGCAAGCGGGAATGTCGAGCGTCATACCATTTCGATCATCCTGCGTGATGAAACCGGTCGCGAGCAGATTCGCTGGAATGTTAAGAATGCCTGGCCAACGAGTTGGAACGGACCGTCGCTCGACGCCGGGGGCTCGGATGTTGCGATTGAGTCGATCGAACTTGTCCATGAGGGCATTGAGGTACAAAAATGGTAGAGGCTGCTCGCTCGTCAGCACCTGTGACCTCATTTCCGTTTACGCTCCCCCACGGAGTTGTCGATGGCAACGGTGATGTCCACCGTGAGGGGGTTATGCGTATGGCGACAGCATTTGATGAAATCGCCCCCCTCAAGGACCCTCGGGTTCAGTCAAATCCGGGATACATCGTAATTATCTTGCTCTCGCGAGTGATTACAAAACTAGGGGGGCTCGACTTCATCAATCCAAAGGTCATTGAGAACATGTTCGCGTGTGACCTCGCGTACCTTCAAGACCTTTACCAGCGCCTAAACCACAGCGGACACAATCGCCTGCTCGTGGCGTGCCCACACTGCGACGGCGAGTTTGAGGTTGAGGGGTCTGTGCCGGGAAAATGATGCGCTACCCCATGGACCGCCTGCACGAGGAGGTAGCGTATCTCGCCTATTATTTTCACTGGCCCTACGACCAGGTCATGAGCCTCGAACACCACGAGCGGCGGCGCTGGGTCGAGCAGGTAGCAAAGATAAATCTCGAGCGAAATGCTCAAAATGAAGCACTCACTGGAGGATAGCCGGGAGCACAGCTGATGTTCGGACTCAACGCACTTTTTGCCTTTGGCGGGGCGGCCCTAGGGCGGCGCCTCGACCCCTACCACGGATATAATTTCCTGGTCGAAATCGATGGTTTGTTGACCGGCGGTTTTTCCCGTGTGGATGGCTTGTCAAGCTCGGTTCAGGTTGAAGAATTCCACGAAGGTGGGGACCTCGTGGGGGCTCGGCACCTCGTCGGTCCAACCCAATGGACCAACCTCAAATTCTCCCACGGCGTGGCCGAAATCGATACGCTGTGGAATTGGTATAAAGCGACGGCTCGCGGTGTTATCAAACGCAAAAACGGGACAATTATTATGTTGGACCGCAAGCAATACCCGGTGACGATGTGGACATTTCGCGATGCGCTGCCCGTACAATGGACGGGTCCCGCGTTTGATGGTTCTTCGAGTGAGATTGCAGTGGAGTCGCTCGAGCTCGCACACCGTGGACTCGAAAAGCCAAGTTGGATGCAGGCCGCCGGATTTGCGCGAATGACCGCACGACTGATTACGGGAAAGGAAGGGCTCTAGTTGGTGGATCCTTCGCAGCAGCCTTCTCGGCTGTCGGGTGCGTTGGTCGCTCGGTTGCTTCGACCGCTGCAATTTCAGCAGCGGTTTGAACGACGTTGGGTGGCCGACATCATCGACCGTGGGGAGCTGCTGCAATCCCGCCTGCGTCTACTCGAACGCTGGAATCAACGCTGGGGAGCCGGTGAAGATGAGCCGGCGGGCGGACTGCCTATTGTCCATGCTCTCGAACAGCGAGGGACGGTCGCTGTGCATGTACAGACAACTGTCAAGCAGTACCCCGTCGTCCAAGTTCAGCGAGTGCAGGCACGCTCGCCACAAATCGAAGTTCGCCACGAGTATCACAAACTCCAAGCACGAGACGCAACACCGGGTGCGCGCGTGCAGACGAGGCGTGAGACACACGTGGCAAAACCTGAGCGCCACCAACAAGTAGACAATATTGTCCACAAACATGTGATTCGACATGGGAGTACGCAGAACACTGGACAATCGCAGGTGACTCCTGCGCGTGCGCCCAAGGCCAGGGTTGGGGAGGCCCAAACACCAGCTACTGCCGAGAGCACGACGCCAACAGCGAACGAATCCCATGCCTCGGAAAAACTGCCGCAGGTCAAGCAGCGGGTTCAGCAACCCATTGTGCGAGCCCCAACGCCACCTACTTCACAGGCGAGTGGGTCCGTTCGTCCACACATACCAAACCGAGTCGTCAAACCGCAGCAAGCCTCGACCGCCGAGCCTCCCAAAACGGAACACGCCGTCGTTCAGTCGCCCATGCCTCAAACCGCTAGGACTGCCAGTCAGACTGTATTGTCAAAAACGGCGACATCCGCTGAGGGCCAGCAATACACGGGACCTACGGCCGCAACATCCTCCAGTGTTCGTCCGGTTCGCAAGCCCGTTCGCAGACCTACACGCCAATCGGTATGGACGCCGAAGCAGGCCGGCAAAGAACATGTACAAGCAAAAATGTCGATGCCCCACGAACGGAGCGCTGAGGTCGAGGGGGCGGGCTCTATAACTTCGCCGCCAGCCCAGCGACCGCGTGAGACGACACGGCCACGGGTGAAGCCACGACTTGTGCATACCGACAACTCGGCAACGCTGCCGCATACAAAAAAAACGCAGCCAATTGAGGTTTTTACAAGCCAAGCGCCGTCCAGTCATCGCCAATCGCCGCCCGTTGTCACGCCCCAACGGCCAGCTACGAGAAACGCTGACGTTTCGCGAGCACGCCAGCAGCCGCCGAACCCTCGGCACGCGAACTCGCCAGGCGGGCGTTCGTCGCAACTGCCCCACCTCGAACAGGCGCACGTACCCGAGGGTCGCGGCTCGCACCCAACTCGTCGTGAGCATACCTCCCGGGGTGTTCAAACGGTGTCTCCTGGGCCGGTGATGCCCCTCAATACTTCGGCTCAAACAAATCACACACCGCAACCGTTGCCGTTACAACATACGCAACAACCGCTCCCAGAGCTCGACATCGACAAGCTGGTGACAACTGTTCAACGACGACTCGTACGCGAGCTCAAGTGGGACCGTGAGGGCAGAAGGGGTATTCGCTAAATGCCTATGAACGCAACCGGAGGAAGGTTTTTGCCATGCTGATGGAAGACTACGGGCGTTCAGTTCTCGGCGGGCTACTGAGTTCGGTCGGCCTGCCGAGTATTCTCTCGTCGAGCTCGCCGACAAAGCTGTCGATTCACTACGAAACCTTTCGCAAGGGTTATTTCGATGGCCAGCTCAAGGTGCTGTTTAACCCCAATTCGCTGACAGCGAGCAGCTCCGTCGATTGGCGAACCGTCAACCTCGCAGCTTCGATCGACGGTCGTTCGTTTCTACTCAAGTTTACGACTGCCTCGGTCAAACCTCCGACACTGTCACTCGAACTGCTGTTTGATACCTACGAGGGTGAGCCCGGAGGCGGGGGGTGGGGCAGTTTGATCTCCGTGCCAAACCCGCTGGCGATCCACGGTTTTTCCTCGCCGAGCGGGGTGAGTGTTTTACCCTACACATCGAAGATCGCGGAGCTTACGCAGATCAACCGCGAGCTACATCGGCCCCCACACTGTCAGGTTTGGTGGGGGCGGGTGCTGTTGATCACCGGACCGCTGACCTCACTCACTCAAAATTTTACGCGATTTATGCCCGATGGGACACCCGTTCGGGCCAAACTCAATTGTACATTCACAGTTTCTTCGGCCGTTGCCGGGCGCGAGCTACGTTCGGCCGATGTTACCAAGACGCACACTGTCAAGCTAGGAGATACGCTGCAACTAATTGCCCACCAATACTACGAAGATGTGAGCCTGTGGCGAGCGATCGCGCTAGCGAACAACATCGACGACCCACGGCGGATTGAACCGGGTTCGATTTTGACAATTCCAAAGCTGAAGTAACATGGTAGGATTTGGCGAAGTCACCGAAGAAACCGCACTTGCGGGTGTTGTGGTTGATGTTGATACAACGACAATCACCGGTGCGGCAGGAGAGGAGGAAGCTCCAATCCGCTCGGTCGAAGTACGGCTCGAGGTCGACCGGCCGAGTTCCGCGATTATTCGCAGTGCGGATGTCGACGACAGCAACTTCGATTGGATTGACGGTGGCAAAATAAAAGAAGGGCTGCCGCTCTCAATCAGTATGGGTTACGCCAACTCGACGACACCGGTTTTCTATGGCGAAGTGACAGGACTCGAACTTGAACTCTCGCCTGAGAGCGCGCCTCGGACGACAATTCGCGGACACGACCTGCTTCATCGACTGCTGCGCAACTACCCCACGGTTGTTTACTCAAAAAAACGGGATAGCGACATCGTGTCGGACATTGCCAAGCGAAATGGCATCTCATTTTCGGGCTCGACCACAACAATTCAGCATGAGTACTTGCTACAAACTGGACAGTCAGACCTCGATTTTGTAACGGCCCGCGCCGTGGCTTTGGGGTTTGAGTTTTTAATGGAAGACAAGAACCTGGTGTTTCGCCCGCGAAATATCAAGGCCAGTCCGACCATGGAAATCAGCCGAACCGGTGAAAAGGTTGAGCTCTATGTGCGGACGAGCATTCTCGGTCAGGTTGGTGCGGTCTCGATTCGAGGGTGGGACCCGACCACGCAAAAACCGATCAAAGCAGAGGCGCCAATTGCCAATGTCTCTGCACTCATGGGGGGAACAACACTCGGTGCGAAGATAGCCGAGTCTGCTGTTGGGGCCGCGATTGGTTCGGCAGCCGGTTCGGTCACAAGCCAGGCCGTGGCCGACCAAATCGCCCGTGCACAACTCGAGTCGGGCGTGCTCAATTATATCACCTGTGAGGCAACCATTGTCGGCACACCAACACTGCGGGCCGGCATGACCGTTGAGCTCAAGGAAATTGGCACACGACTTTCGGGTATTTACTACCTAGAGCGGGTTTCTCACATTTTTGAGGACGGCGAGTACTCAACCCGAATCTTTGGCAAGAGGTCGGCGGCATGAGTGACTATGACCTACTAGGAGGTAGCGACCGGCTCGCTGGTGGGGTGATGCCAACAGTCATTGTTGGCAAGGTTACGAACATCCAAGATCCGGAAAAGCTCGGCCGCGTGAAGGTTCAGCTCCCGGAACTCTCCGACACCGCAGAAACCTATTGGGCGCGGGTGTTACGGCCAGCTGCCGGAGCTTCGCATGGCGTTCACTTTCCCTACGAAGTTGGCGACGAAGTGCTCGTTTCGTTTGCCGGGGGCTACCCTGAGCAGGCATTTGTGCTCGGGGCGCTATGGAGTAAAAAGCAGCCACCACCGGTCGAAGAAGCCAAGCGCCCCGACCAGCGTGTGCTGGTCTCGCGCAGTGGGCATACCATTTGTCTCGATGATACAGCCGACGGGGAACGGATCGACATTATCGACTCGAGTAAGAAGAACTTTCTCTCTATCGACACGGCCAAAGGGACAATCACGATTACCGCCGAGAAGAATATCGTACTTACGGCTGCCGAGGGGATTACCCTCGATACCGCCAACGGCGCGGTAAAAATCACGGCGAATACCATCGAGGCTACTGGCAGTGAGTCGGCAACAGTATCCTCGCAAGGGGCGATCGCTATTGAAACTGTGGATGCAGTCACCATCAAAGGGCCGTCGGGCGTGACTGTAAATGACGGCGCACTGGAGGTGAAGTAATGGGCGTTGAAATCGTAGTAGACGGCGCGACCGTTGAATGCCCACACAAAGGCAGTGCGTCGCCGACTGTGACTAGCACACGCGTGAAGCTCGACGGCAAGGCTGTTGTCACGCTCGGAGGCCCATGGTCGGTGAAGGGCTGCACCTACCCGCCGGCCTCGGGCCCGCCAGACACTTCGATCGTTTTCTCAACCGGATCGCTTCGGGTCAAAGTCGAGGGTAAACCGGTCGTGCTGACAACTAGCCAGGGAACGTGTGCGGCAACCGGGGGGCCGGCAGTGATTTCGCTGGCCGGGCAAACGCGGGTGAAAGGCCTTTAACAATGGGACGTTCGTTTCTCGGAACAGGTTGGTTTTCCCCGACGAAGTTCGACGACTCGGGGCGACTGGTGCTCGCAACCCACGAGGAGTGTGTCGAGCAGTCGCTGTGGGCCATTTTGGAGACTGCTCCGGGGGAGCGAGTGATGCGTCCCGAGTTTGGGTGCGCGATTCATAACCTGTTGTTTGCGAACCCCGGGGCGGAGATTATCGGGCAAATAAGCGTGGCGGTGTACCAGGCAATCTCGCGGTGGGAGCCACGTGTGGAGGTCCTCGGGGTTGAGGTGATTGCAGACGAACAGCAGATCAACCTACTAAAGATCGAGATCGACTACCGCCTACGAACAGTCAACAGTCGGTTTAATCTGGTCTATCCATTCTACCTCGACAGCGGAGCGCTCAATGTCGACGGATGAACTCAAGACGCCGCAGATTGATAGCCGCGACCTCAACCAGCTCGTAGATGAGCTTTCTGGGCTCGTTGAGGGGCTGACGGCGAAAGTTGGTGGTCAGGGGTGGGTGCGCTCGGCAACCGGCCAGCACGATGGACTCGGTGCACTTGTCCATATCGTTTCCGAAATCTCCAAGCAGACGATTGACTCTGTCAATGCCATACCCGACGCCGGGTTTTCTGCATATCTCGATCTGATTGGTGCCCGGCCAGCGCCACCCATGCCGGCCAGGGTTCCCCTGACATTTTACCTTGTCGAGAACAGCCCGAAGGATGCACTGGTGCCGGCCAGTACCCAAGTAGGGGCCACCCCCGACCCGGACTCGGGAATCACCGAGGAGTTGATTTTCGAGACCGAAGAGGAACTCAACGTGACGCGCGCGAGCGTTCGTTCGGTGGTGATTCATGAGCCACAGGCCGATACACTCGACGATGTCTCGCTGGTTGCACGCGGGCATCAAAGTGGGCACTACGAAGCGTTCTCGGGCCATGTACGAGGACGCCACGAGCTCTACCTTGCCTGCGATGAGGTGTTTTCGCGCGAGGGTCTCACCAGCCTACGCATCAGGATTGAGTTTACCAAGGCAACTTCTCCCGAGCACTGTCCGCTTGAATGGGCCCGGTTCGATGGCCAGGCGTGGCGCCCGGTGTCGGCGACGGTTGAGCAACAGGGTAAGGTACTCAACTATGAGTTTGAAAGCCCCGCGCCTGGGATACAATCGACGTTGTTTGGCAGCGAAGGCTACTGGCTTCGGGCCCGCCTTCAAACTGAGGACATTCCAGGAAACTGGGAACGTGCCGACCCCAACCGAATGATTCGCGAGTTACCCGCGGTCAAAAACATTTCGGTCAGTAGCACCTGTAAAATCGAGGGGCTTGTGCCTTCAGTGCAGCTACATGGGTCGGGAGCAATCGACGCTTCGAGTGACTTTTACCCGTTGGGTGAAGTTCCGGAACACGGCGATACCTACTATCTCGATTGCGGTAGTGCATTTGCCCAGCCGCCCGGCTCGGCGATCTCATTGCTCGTTACCCTCGGCGAGGCGACGGCAGACCGCCCACCCAAGGCGACCGAAAAACTGCGTTTGATCTGGGAAGTTATGACCGACGAGGGGGGTTGGACATGTGTCGGCCGAAGTTCTGGAACCCAGTCGTTTGCCCCGCTGAAAGCGGAACCAAATCAGTATGGCTTTGCCGACCAAACGCTTGCCCTGACAAAAACCGGAAGGGTTGAATTTCGACTTCCACGCCTGGTCCAGCGCCAGAAAGTTGGCCAACGCCGGGGTCGGTGGCTCCGGGTACGAATCGCCCGTGGCAGCTACGGCGGGTTTGAGCAGGTTGTGTTCAACCCGAACTCACAGCGCTATGAGGTGACGCCCGCCACACTTGCGCCCCCACTCGTGGAGTCAGTCGTTATCGGCTGCGAGCATTCTATTGTGAATGCCCCACTCAATCGTTGTCTCTCCAGCGATCTAGGTTTTGCCCGCGAGCACAAAGCTCCCATCGCTGGTGCATTTTCTCCGTTTGTCGTCAACCCGGCCAATAGCCGCCACCCGAGCTTCTTTATTTGCCTCGACCGTCCACCCACGCGTCAAACCATAAGTTTTTTCGTTGAGGTCCTCCCACCTGACCCGAATAAGGCGACCCCCGACAACTACCATGCACAACCCCTGCAAACACCTGAGTTGCGCTGGGACTATGCTTGTGGTGACGGATGGCAGCGGCTTGGTGTGCGCGATACGACCAACAGTTTTCGCGAACGTGGGACCGTGCGGTTTGTCGGCCCGACCGATTTTACCGAGTCGACACAGTTTGGCATCCGCGGCTACTGGTTGCGTGTACAATGGGTTCGGGGCAACTACCGGCACGATCCGCGGGTGGCCAAGGTGTTGCTCAATACGGTTTGGGCGTCGCACTGTGTCACGCGGCGGGATGAAATTCTCGGATCTGGGCGTGGTGTCGCCGGGGAATTGTTCGAGTGCGCTGGCTCTCCGGTGCTGGTCGACACAATTCTCGATGTCCGCGAGCTTGTCCGGCCCTCGGAGGAGGAGCTCACCCACCTTCAGTCTGAAGTTCGGGCACAGCGGTTGACCATCATTCGGGATACCACTGACTCGGTTAGCGAGGTCTGGGTGCGTTGGCTTTCGGTTCCGCATTTTCATGAGTCGGGCCCACGCGATCGCCACTACACGCTCGACTCCAGCCGGGGCCAGATTACATTTGGCGATGGTACCTACGGGATGCTTCTCCCGCGGGGGCAGGGGAATGTTCGGCTCACGCGTTACCGCACGGGTGGCGGGCTACATGGGAATCGCCCAGAAGGAGCTGTCTCGGAACTCAAGACATCGATCCCCTATGTCGATTCTGTGACCAATCACGTGGCGGCCTCAGGTGGGACTTCGAGCGAAAGTCCGGAGCGTGTGCGCGAGCGCGGGCCCATGAAACTGCGCCACCGCGAGCGAGCAGTGACCCCAAGCGACTACGAAGACCTCGCACTCGAAGCCGCTCCCGAGGTGATTCGTGCACATGCACTGATGACTCCCTTTAATCCGATCGACCTCGTGATTAACCTCGAAGATCTCGACACCGAGGGAGGGGCAGCTCGGACCAATGCTGTAGGCCGCATTGTGCTCAACGGTGTGCCCGAGGATGTTGAGGCGATGAGCCAACGGACGTCGACCGTACACGTTGTCATCGTACCCAACAGTGATGCACCGCAACCTGCACCGTCGCTCGGCCTACTAGAACGTGTGGATACATATTTGCGTGAGCGAGCCGCACCCACGGTCAACCTGCAGGTGTCGGGGCCACGGTGGATTCAAGTGGCTGTGACGGCTCAAATCGTCCCGGAGCCGGGCGTCGACCCAGATTCCCTGGTAACGATGGTCGACCAGGCCGTTCAGCGCTACCTCCATCCATTGACAGGTGGCACGACCGGAGAGGGGTGGTCGTTTGGACGCGCCCCCCAGCGCTCACACCTGTATCGCCTCATCGACACGCTCCCCGGTGTACACCATGTCCGGTCGCTCAAGCTCGAAACCCACCCGCCCCAACCAGTCGGTGGCGAGTCGTTGTCGGCAGAGGAAATGGAGGCACTTCGTGGTGCGCTTATCTACTCAGGGGCGCACAATATTTCCCTCGCACCCGGTTCATATGAGGAGCTGTAGCACATGACGAGCCTGCCCAACGTTCGCCAATTGGAGTTCTCGGAGCTTGTCGACCAGGCCCGGGCCGAGATTCCAAAGCTGTGCCCTGAGTGGACACACCACGGTGCGGCCGACCCGGGAATCACGCTGATTGAGCTTGTTGCGAGTTTTGCTGAGATGCTCACCTATCGTGCGAGTCGGCAAACCGATGCAATTACCCGTAGTTTTCTCGAGCTACTATCGGGCGAAGAGTCGGCGCGCTCAGGCGAAGAGTTGCGCGACTCATTGCATCGCACGCTCGCAGAGCTGTGGACCCGGTATCGTGCGGTGACCTGCTCCGATTATTGCCACCTCGCACTCGAGCAGTGGGCCGAAACAGACGCTGCCAAGGCCCTCGGAGCCGCGGGGCAGATCCATCGTGTGCACTGCCTGGCCGAGCGACACCTCGCAAGCTCCAAGCCGCTTGCGCGGATGCCTGGCCATGTCAGCGTGATTGTCGTGCCAAAACATGCCGACCAGCCGAGCACGGCACTTCGTAACCAGCTATGGCAATTCTATGAACCTCGCCGGTTGCTCACGACCCGGCATCATGTCGTGGGCCCGCGGTTTGTCGAGGTCAATATTCAAGCCAAACTCTTCCTCCAAGATGGGGCCTCGCGCACCGGGGTGGTCGAAGAAACTCGCCAGCGCCTCTCCCGGTGGTTTGACCCCCACACCGGCGGTGAGGACAACATGGGGTGGCCATTTGGCGGCAACATCTACCTGTCTTCAATCTATCGAGAAATTGACAAAATTGCAGGTGTCGACTTTGTCAAAGACATCAAAGTGACAGGTCCACACGCGTCGAGAACGATTCGCAATAGCGACGACGAGCATGTGGGTATCACGATTTATCCGCATGAACTTGTGCGTCTGCGGAGCGCGAAAATCTCCCTATCCCTACATGAATTCGCGGCCGGCGAATGGAGGGAAGTACAAGCATGAGCTACGTCGAGTCACTGCCCGCCTGGCTCCGTGCCGACCCGGTAATCTGTGCCATTACCGTGGCATTCGAGCGTATATTGAGCGGGCTCCCAGAGCCTGTCGAAGGTGCCCCAGAGCCCACAGCACCAGGGCTAGAGGATGTGCTCGAACGGGTGCATACCTACTTTCGCCCGGGCCCGGGAGAGCCGTCTGAGAGCCGCTCGCCCGCCCACTTTCTGCCGTGGCTCGCACGCTTTGTCGCGGCCATGCTGCGCGAGGATTGGGATGAAGAAACCAAGCGGCGAATGATCGCACAGGCGATTCCGCTGTATCGCCTGCGGGGCACCCGTGAGGGCCTTCGCCGTATGATCGAAATTTACGTGGGTATTAGTGACACCTGCACAATCTATGAGTTCGAGGCCATTCCACACTTTTTTCAGGTCGAGATAACACTTCCACAACGGGACCCGGATGTGCTGGCACGGACAGACCGGGCGGTTCGTGCACTGATTGCCCAGGAAAAGCCGGCCCACACGTTCTATGGCCTGCGCTTCTACTTCCCGTCGATCCAGATTGTCGACAAACCCGGGAGTGAACACGATGGTATCTATGTGGGTATCAACACGTTGCTTGGCAATCAAGCCCACGGTTAGAAGGGTGAAACGACATGTCTGATGATACTGACTACACTCTTTACCCCGAGCACCATGCCGAGGAGCGGGTCCGTTACTTTAGCGGCCAGTTCCTTGGTGTCCAGGACTTCGTCGACGAGCAACGCTACATTCTCGATCGACTCCGCCGTGCCCTCAACGGAATAACCTCAGCTGGAGTTGCCAGCGGTATGGCCGTTTCGTCGCCCGGCACTGGCAAGCTGACGATTGGGGCAGGTACGGCGATCGATACCAATGGGCGCCAGCTTGTACTCGGGCAAGCGCGTCAAAATATTCCGGTGCCCGATGCCCACAAGGGCAAAACCATTGACGTTCGGGTGCACTATCGCGAGGTCGATGCCCGCCCCCAGGGGGAAAACGGGCAGGCAACTCGGATCCACGAGAGCCCAGGTGTCGAACTTGTCGTCGCCGGGCAACCCCCGGTTGAGAAGACCGGGGTGACGTTGGCCCGCGTCAAAGTCCAGCAAGATGGTGTCTGCGTACTGCTAGATGCCACTGGTATTCGCAAGTATGCTGGTATCGCGTTTCCCACATCCTCGCCCGAACGTCCTGTGATCCGCTCGGGAGCTCCGGCGCGTCCGCACACCCTCGACGTTGAGTCGGCGCTCAGTGTTGCCGGGAAGCTAGGTGTTGGCACACTCGCCCCAGAAACAGCGCTGGATGTGCGTGGGATGGCAAAGTTCGACCACCTGCACGTGCGCCACAAAGAGTTCAAGCTCGGGGGGGAGACCTCGAAATTCTACCCGGTGGTGTTTGAGGATGTGGGCTGGGGATCCGGCGCGCTTGTACTGGAGATATCCCGTGCCGACCAAAACCTCGATGCCGAGGGGGCCGGTTCTTTGATGGCACGGTTTACCTGCCATGCCTCGAGTGGGCATGGCTCGGAGTTCATTCAAACCGAACTGCACCAGTCCGGCCGATTTATTGCCCGGGTGCAACATGCCGCAAATAGTCGGTACTTTGTGGCATGGCTACGAGGGGCTCGAACCTACCGCTGGCGGGCAAATCATGAGGCCAAACTGGCCAATCACCAGGCCAAACAAAAGAAGGTTGCAGGCAAAACCTTTACTGTGCTGACAAAGGTCGATGCATCACTCAACCGCGATCATCTACTGGCCACATCCCCCATCTACCAGCCTGTTGTCTACGGCCCGTTGACGGTCGAAGGCAATATCGAATACACCGGTCAACTCAGTAAGCTCGACACCCAAGAACAACAGTTTGCAAGCATACGCTGCCAGGAATTGCGGCTGGGGCACTCGACGCAACGTGGCTCGCCCGGGAAAGCTCTTGTCGACCAAAAAGCTGCCCTCGTGGTCAACCCCGGGGCGGAGTGGGCACAGACTCGGCTCGAGGGTAACTACGTTCATGTCAACACCCGGTTGCAGATTCACAGCGGTGATATCAACACGGGTATTGCCGATAGTGCCCAGGCGACGGTGGTTGCCGAGCAAAACCACCTCCACCTCGTGCGCACCGGCGGACAGCAGGGTGGGCGCAAACTCTTTTTAGAATTGCGGCAGGAGGATACCAACAAGCGTAAGGTTCCCGAAGTTCGTACGAGCATCCGCTTTCATCACATGCACCGCTATTGGCACCGGATCGAGGCAAGTTCTGCGGGCTTTTCGATTCGGACCGGCGATTTGTCTTCGGATGATTTTGCCCCACTGGCGACCGGCAACCTGCAGGTCTCAGGGAATGCGACAGTCTCAGGAAAAGCAACCGTCAGTGGTGCGCTGAGTGTTTCTGGCGACACGACATTTAGTGGGAATGTCAGCGTGTCGTCCGACCTCAGCGTGCAAGGAACCGTTGCAGGTAGTCGACTCGAGTTGACACGGGCCTCCGAACACATGCGATTGAGCCGGGCAAACTCCCTACGCACGGGTGGGCGAGTCATGTTTCTCGAACTCGTTCAAGACGATACCAACAAAAAAAATGTGCCCGAGACAAATCCCTCGATTCGGTTTACACACGCGCATCGCTACTCACACCGAATCGAGGCACGTTCGGATGGTTTCTATTTTCTGAGCGGTGACCTCAGCCAAGCCTCGCAGTGGCGCACGTTGTACACGGGAAATCTCAGTGTCAATGGTTCGCTTTCAACAACCGACCACGCATCGTCGACGATTCGCTGTTACGACTTTAAAATTGGCCATAAAAACCGCCGCGGATCCCCGGGGCGGGCACTTGTTGATATCAAAGATGGGGAGACGACCCAGCTGCACGTGAACTACTCGGGTGACTGGAGTCAGCTACACTTAGGTGGTTCGGTCTACGCCCCCAAAAACACCTATATTGGTGGAAAACCGGCGGTTGCGGGGCTTTCCGAAACCGGCTTGAGGATTGTACGTGGCACCGTCAGTGCTTCGGGCACGATCGTCGCGGGCTCCGGGTTTACTATCGGCAAAGAGGGCAACAAGTGGAAAATATCATTCAGTCCACGATTCGGTTCGACCCCGACCGTGATCGCCACCCAGCAATACCCCGATGAGAACACCTCAAAGGACGGTGGCAACACACGTGACAATGCGATTGTCGTCGCCGTGAACCGCTCCTGGGCCTATGTCAAAACTGGGAAAGACAACGGTGACCATCGCTGGCGTCGTTTTCACTTTATTGCGATTAGCACCTAGGAGACTGAGATGTCGCGCGACACGACCGATTATCGGATTTTTCCCGACGCCCAACTCGAGCATCGCATCAATTTTTTCGATGGGATGTTCCTCAGTGTTCAGGACTTTATCGATCAACAACGCCACCGTGTCGATCGCTTGCGACGCGCACTGGCCCACCTGTCGGTTTCGGGAATTGTCGATGGTCTCACACTCTCAAGCCCCGCTCCCGGCATCATCGAAATCTCACCAGGTACGGCGATAGACCGACATGGCCGACAGCTTGTGGTCGCGACAACTGTCGAGGATGTGGCGATTCCCGACGAGTGGGTCGGGCGGGCGGTCGCTATCTCGGTTTACTACGATGAAACCGAAGAGCGCGTGATGGGGGGTAGCGCCAACGAGCAGGGGGCACGTGGGGCGACGCGGATCCGCGAAACTGTTCGCGTTGAGTTTCACCCCCAGGGTAGTCAACCCACCAGTGATGCTGTCGTTTTGGGGACGGTTTCGGTTGCCGACGACAAAACATGTACACTCATTAAAGATGATCCTGAACGGGTGTTTTCGGGGCTACACTTTCCCTGTGAAACCGGACAAATGCACATGCGGGCACAGGGGCCGGTTGCTCCACAGCTGCTCGCGCTTGACGGTTCGTTGACAGTTTCGCGGCTCGGTCGCGGTCGCGCAAGCCCCGAAGTTGAGCTCGACGCCGCCGAAACTACGAGGCTCGACAGTCTGCATATCCGCAGTCACACCTTTAAAGTCGCCGGCAACTCAAACGCGTACTACCCGGTGGTGTTTGCCAACCACGGAGGGAGCTCAGGCCTGTTTGACTTGGAAGTTGTACGAGCAAATAGTAGTGTTGATGGCAACGGTAGTGGTTCGCTCATGCTGCGTTGCCATGGCACGGTTGGTGCGAACGAACCGGCTGCACTGGCAGTCGAAGTGCACCAAAACAAACGCTTTGTCGCCGATGCCCAGGTCCAAGCTGGACAGCCCGGGTTTGTCGTGTTGTGGCTGATGGGTGGGCGCACCTATGCCTGGCGCTCAGGCCATCACATGGCACTTCATGGCGTGGGCCAAGGCAATGGCATTCAGGTAGGCCAGTCGCACTTTGCTGTCCGCAGCGAAGTCGCCGAGCGGTTTCGATATGACGGTGTGCGGCACGCTCCAAAATGGTATCAACTGTCTGCGAGGGACAAGCTCACTGCCGACAGCCAACTTTTGTACTCGGCGGTGCTCAACCGTTTGGATGTCGCCGAGCAGGTTTCGGCAACCGTGCGGGCGCAAACTCTCCAGCTCGGACACTCCACCCAACTCGGCAAGCTTGGACAGGCGTTACATGATGGTAAAAGTACCCTGATAGTCAATCATCAGGGTTGGTCGCGGCTCGAGTTGGGAGGGACCTACACACATATCAAAACACGACTTTCGGTCGACGCGAGCACGCTACAAGTTGCCCGTGCGAAGCGCTCCTTGGCCTCGCTGGTCGCCGAACAATCCCACCTCGGGCTTGTCCGGGGTTCGTCCAACACCGGCGGTCGCAAACTGTTTTTGAGCCTGATTCAAAACGATCAAAACCCGCCCAAGGTTGCCGAGGTTCGCACGGTCCTGCGGTTTCAGCATCAACATCGCTACTCCTACCAAATTGAGGGTTCGAGCGCTGGTCTCCATTTTCTCACCGGAAATGCCAAAAACGGTGCACCCACAGCAACAGGGGCACTCGCGGTCTCGGGGAACTTGTCAACCACGAAAAACCTGTCGGCTACACAAGTGGCTGGCGCGACCGCAACCTTGAAGGGAACCACAGCAGCCTCGGTGGCGGTAACAGGGACGTTGAGAGCACAGCGGCTCATCCATGCACACCCGGCTCGACTAGTACGGGCCCGCAGCGAGACCGCGGGTGGGGCAGTCGCCTTTGTCGACATCCGGCAGGACGACTCGAACCGCAGACGCGTGCCTGAGGTGCGTGCAAACATTCGCTTTCACCACGGCCACCGATTTTGGCATGCGCTCGAAGCCAGCCAAGCGGGCTTCTCCTTGCGAACTGGCACGCTCTCGGAGAACGATTTCAGCCCCGCGCACACGGGCTCGATTGAGCTCCACGGCTCGTTGTCGACAACGGATATGTCTGCAGCAGTCCTGCGTTGCTACGACTTCAAACTCGGCCACAAAGATCGCCGTGGAAGTGCAGGGCGGGCACTTGTCGACGACACGGACAAGCTGCGCCTCAACTATGTGACCGATTGGGACCAGACCCACTTGGGTGGGAAGGTCTATAGCAGCAAACAAACCTACATTGGCGGTAAGGCTGCCGTCGCCGGAAATCACGAGACCGGACTTCGACTTCTGCGTGGAACGGTGAAGGCCGATGGCACAATCGAGTCGGGGAGCGGTTTTACGATTTCGAAAGAGGGGAACAAGTGGAAGGTGAGCTTTTCCCCCGCGTTCTCGGTGCTACCAACGGTCGTGACCGTGCAACAATACCCCGACGAGAACACATCAAAAGACGGTGGCGATACCCGTGATAATGCTATTGTTGTGGCCGTGAACAAGCAGTGGGCGTACATCAAAACAGGGAAGTCTGATGGTGACCATCGGTGGCGACGCTTCCATTTTCTGGCCGCCGGGAGATAGCTTGTGAGCACACAAAGTACCGACGCGACAACACCCCAACCGTACTCGAGTGACCTCGAGTTTTTGCACGACCAGCTCGTTGAGCTCGACCTACTCCTGTTTCGATTTGCGGTCCGGACCCGGCAGCTGACTGGCGGTGAACCGAGCCAACGCGGTCTGTACGTCAGCGACGAGGAGTTTACCCAACTACTCGGGCGGGTCCCGGGCCGTCCGTTATGGGAAATGGGGGATGCAGCCCCTGCGCCATCCGAGCAAATCAAACACCTCAGCCAGCTGCTCGATACCCACCGCACGATGGTCGAGGGGCGACTGAAGGCGACACTCGACAACGGCCAGATGCCGCGTTTGGTGGCACTCGCACGCCAACTAGACCTCTCACTGTTTGACCACAGTGTCCTGCTGATCGCCACTGCTGCTGAGTTGGACCTTCGCTATGAGCGGATTTGCGGGTGGCTGCACGACGACCTCACTCGGCGTCGTCCCAGTGTCCAACTCGTTCTCGATCTGTTTGCCCCTGGGCTCGGCCAACGCATGGAAGGACTCGAGCAGCTGCAGTCGGGCGCTCTGCGTCGGCATCGTATTATCGATGTACAAGCAAAAAAATCGCTACCGTTCCTGCGACATGAGGTCTGTCTTGGCACCGGGGTGATTTCGTGGTTGGCTGGGCGATCGGTTTCAACCACAAGTTTTGCCTGTATCGAGCAGTTTGAGCCCGATCCGCAGCTGGTCGAAAAACTACTGCTCGACGAGGAGTTACGCACGCGGATTGAGCATATTGGCCAGCAGCAACAGGGCGGGACCTACTACCTGCGCGGAATCAGTGGCACCGGCCGCAAGAGCTTTGCCCGAGCGGTGTGTGGCGTCCGTCGCGAATCGCTACTGATTGTCGACGGTCAACAGGCGCGTAGGCTTCCTGAAAGTGAGTTTGAAAGTTTGCTCGCGCTGCTTGATCGTGCACACTTTTTAGATGGAAGTGCCATCTGCTGGACGGACATCGACAGCCTAACTGGTAACGAGCTGGCCACCCGTCGTGCGCAGATCTTTGCCATGTACCACCGTTGGCGTGGGCTGACGTTTTGGACAGGTCGTATCGCACTCCACGAGAGTGAACACGATGCCAAGGGCCTGCCAATCTACGAAGAGGTCCACCTGTCAGCTCCCGAACGTGACCTTCGAGCCAGGCTCTGGCAGCGCGAGCTTGGGTCGCAAGTTGCCGATGAAGCCCACCACGCGGTGACCAACGTGTTTCGCTTTACCCCCGGAAAAATCCACGACGCCTCAGCCACCGCGTGGCTGCATGCGAGGTCGCGGGGGGCCGACGCGCCCAACGAGCAGGATGTGCTGGCAGCGGCCCGCAGGCACGCGACGCCGCGTCTTGGCCAGCTCGCCCAGTCGGTGACGACCCCCCACAGCTGGGACGAGTTGATGCTGCCGCCGACCCAGAGAGCCCAGCTTCACGAGATTGTCCGCCGCCAACGACAAAAGGGAACAGTACTTGAAAAGTGGGGGTTTGGCCGCAAGATGTCGGGCAGCCACGGTGTATCTGCACTGTTTTTTGGACCGCCAGGTACCGGCAAAACCATGGGCGCGGCGATTGTCGCCCGCGAAGTCTCCCAGGACCTCTACCGAATCGACCTCTCGCAGGTTGTCAGCAAGTACATCGGCGAAACTGAAAAGCACCTCGAGAAGGTTTTTTCAGAGGCGGAGGCCGCCGATGCAGCATTGTTGTTTGACGAGGCCGATGCCTTGTTTGGCAAACGCGGCGAGATTCAAGCGGCAGATGATCGTTATGCCAATATCGAAGTTGGCTACCTGCTTCAGCGAATCGAGGCATTCCCAGGGCTCATGATCTTGGCGACAAACCTGCGCCGAAATATGGACCAAGCGTTCCTGCGAAGACTGCAAGTGATTGTTGAGTTTCCGCTACCAGACCGTGTGAGTCGGGCCAAAATTTGGTCGACGATTTGGCCTTCTGAGGCACCAATTGAATCGTCAATCGACCCAGAATTACTTGCAGAACGGTTTGAACTAAGCGGCGGCCACATTCGCAACATCGCCCTTGCAGCAGCCTACGCAGCCGCCGAAGAAGGGTGCTCGATCGGTATGATGCACGTGCTTGAGGCCGCTCGCCGGGAGTACCGCAAGCTCAACAAACTGGTCGACGCTGAGAAATTTGAACTCCCCCGTTGACCCGCGAAATGCCCGAAACGAGGGGTAGGGGGGGCGAGGGGGCCCCCTCTTGCGTGCCTGAGACCTTCAGGTTCCCACTGCCTGTCTCGATGCCTGTTGTAGACTAGACGAACCACCGCCAGCCGAACCCGATGAGCCACCCGTCTCGGCGAGACCATCGATGCACACGCATGGACCAAACAACTGGGCTACTACCTCAACGTCAGCGGTTTGGTTGCCGGAGTGTTTGCGTTTTGGTACGCTTGAACTCGCTCCTCGGCGTTTTTGCGTAGGTTGACATAAAACAGCTGATATTCGATCGGGTGGTAATTACCAGGCATTAGCCACAAAAGTAGTGAGCTCATAAAGTCGCGTTCGAGCGGGCCGGTTGTCGACAGAATCAACGCTCCGTCCATACACGTGGCATCACTAAAGTTTGGCAACACTCTGGGGGTTTTTGGTGTGTCAAAAAATACGGCACCCAGATGCTGCGATGTTGTCCCGGGTGTTTCGTCGGCACGCCAGGTCAGCGGATTGACACAGATTCTGCCGGCGATCGGGTGGTTGTGGGTGGCACTGCGAAACTCGAAATTGTTGGGCTGGTAACCCGGTGCACGGGCGTTGTAGGCCACCACACAACCGGTCTGGGTTGCGGAGGTACACACCGGCACATCGCCGATCGACTCGGGCCACAGCGGACCGCCAATTAAATATGCTGCTACAAGGTTTTTGCGCAGCTCACTGTTCGGTGAAATCCGCTCGCGTAGCAATCTGGCCGACAGTGCCGAACCTTGGCTATGCGCGGCGAGGACAAATGGACGTTCGCCAATGCGGCTGAGGAACTCCGAGAACGCTGCGTCGACATCGTGAAATGCAACGTCAACCGCCTTGTCGCCGTGTTCGCTCGGGCGTGTAAACGCGTTGCCGTTGGCTTGGCGGTAGCGCGGCGCGTAGACAGCACAGCAGGCATTAAACACGCTGGCCTGGATCAGCGTGGCACCGCGGTGGGTCGCTTCGACAACCGCGGGGTCGTCGAATGGAGCGTTCCATTGGCCGCCGATCCAAGTTGTTGGATGCACAAAAAACACGGCGACGTGCGCCTGGCTCTGAGCGGATGCCGGAAGCTCAGCCAAGGCAACATCGGCGCCGTCATCGAGTTCTGGAAGCGCAGCCCAGGCAGCGGGCTCGGTGTAGTTCGGAGCAGGAGGAGTGTTGCTCGGGTCGAAGGGCCCGGGGTCGAGGGCGACGAACATCCACCGATCGAGCGTGCAGATGGCGAGAAAACACAAGGCTGTAAGCCCGAGGCACGTGTAAGCCAGAATCCGGAGTTTCTTGGCCATCGCTGGCAAATATCGCAGATTCGGGACGGATCGTGGATCCAAAATATTTCCGATAACGTATATTATGTAAAGTTAAGGAAGGAAGGAAGGAAGGATGGACGGACGTCCTCAACTTTTCGTGAGCGCGCTGTCGACCGCAGCTTCGATTGCTCGAGACCGCCACCCAATTTTCTTCACATCCCATCCGATTGCGAACTCGGCACGGATCGAAGATTCGACGTTCGCCAAGAATCTGTTCCTAGTCTCTTCAAGTGTGATGAGGCCATCCAGAAAACATCCCCACAGTTGGCCTTCTTGGAGAATCGATTCTACTGTGGAGCGCAGCGCAGCCGCCGATAGTTCGCCGCCAAAAGCCTTGGCAATGTCCACAGCTACCAATACCAGTGCATCGATGTTCGGATTTTTCCCCATCGGGACTCGAGCCCGACCTACTCAGCTAGGTGCGGTTCGGAACTCCGGATCGGACAGTGACTCGAGAAACGCGACGACAGCGTCTATCTCTTCGTCGGTCGCCTCGAAGCCTCGCACAAGGCCTGACTTGAGTGGGCTTGTCCGCCCATCACCAGCAAACGGACCATCCTCGATCAAACGTCCTCCTGCGGCGTAGTGCTCGACGACCTCGCGTAGCGTTGCAATGCTCCCATCGTGCATATATGGGCCTGTTTCGGCAATATTTCGCAGGCTCGGCGGGCGAAATAGCCCGCGGTGGTTTGGATCCTGGGTTTGTTCGAAAAGCCCCTGATCGTACTCAGGATAGCTTCCTTCACCGTCGACGTTGTACAAACCATTGTTGAAAAATACGAGGCGCACGTCGGCATCATCGACGTTGGCATCGCGGTAGGCGTTGGTCAGCAATATTCCGCTGTGACAGTGAAAACACTCGAACCGCTCGCCGTTGAAAAGTGCCATCCCCTGACGTTGCTGCTCGTCGAGCGCATCACGGTCACCGGCAATAAAGCGGTCGTATGGACTACCTCCACTGATCATCGTCCGGCAAAAGCTCGCCAAGGCGAACACGACTTTGTTGACGGTCGCACCCGCCGTCTCCTCTGGGTACGCGGCCTCGAACAGTTGAGCATACTCGGGATCGTCGTCAAATCGGGCGAGCACCTCGTCGCGGACGCCATCGGTCACGCCGAGCTCGACCGGGTTGTCGGCGAGCAACGGTATTTTGATTTGGTCCTCTAGTGTCAACAATCCGTTGCTGGCCCAGGTATAGGAGTTGTTGTAGGCGACGTTGGCCAGTCCCATACTATTGCGCACCAAGACGGTGCCGGTTGACCCCGTTGGGGTTTTGAGCCCGTCGGCGAACGCCAAGCTCTGCTCGTGGCAGTCGGCGCACGACTGAGTTTCGTTGGCCGACAGGCGGCGCTCATAAAACAACCGCCGACCCAACTCAATTTTTGCAGCTGTCGGCGGATTGTAGTCAGGGATCGCCGGGAGCTCGAAGTGCTCGGGAAGCCCGAGCAAAGTGCGTATTTCGTCCTCGTGTTCCGGGTGCTCGGGACCACTTTCGCTGGCACAGCCGGCGAGCAACACAGCACAGACAACAAACTTCCCGCGCATCACATCATCACTTCGTGCCAAAGACGTCTGCCGACGCGATCGTCGTCCCGCTTTGGAGGTCGAGTGAGAACGCCGAGAACACCGGGTCGCAGTCGGGTTGCATCGGCCCTGAGTGGCATTGCACGCCGGGCCCCTCCCCGATCGGCTCCATGGTTTCGGGGTCGCGAATCGTGACCAAGAAATCCTGGCCGGCGAGCACCGCCGGAAGGTCTAGGACAACGGTATTCGCGTCGAGGTCAAAACTTTCAAGGGTGACTGTGGGTGTGTTGACGCGACCACAGGCCTCGCGGTCTTCGAGTGCGAGCAAACCTTCGGCTCCGCAGTCGCCGCTCCCGATGTGCACCACGCCCTCGCCCTCCTCACCAGACGAGTCGATTGCGAAGTTGAAGACAAAGTGGCGGTAGCCGGACGCCCAGGACCAGTACATTTCGGCCAACGGCGACGGCGCTCCCTCAGCGGTGTTGTTGGCGATTGTCTCCTTCATGACAGCTTGCGGGATGCCGACATCAAACGAGATGCTGGTGACCTGATCGACAAGAGTCGTCCCGGTGATGACGTCGTTGACCCTGGCCGTGCCCTCATCGGTCGCCGAAGCACAACTTCCCTCACTGGTCCCGGCAAGATCGATAAGTGCAACTTGGCCAGCATCACTGCTGTACTGGAAATCGTTGGTATCGAGTTTGACCGCAACTTCAGCTCCGGTCTCATCAAAAAACCGGATGTTGCTGATGTAAAACCGAAGGTCGGTCATCCCGATCGAGATGTCGCCTGAGGGCCCAAGCCCTGCCACTGTGTCAGTACAGCCAACGAGCTGCCCCCCCGCGCCCGCTGCAAATTTGAGACTAAATGGCGTCCCCATATCCTCGGGGTTTTCGTCCTGGGGTGACGAGCAACTCGTCAACAGTGCTGTGGACAGGGCGACTACTGCAACTACACGCGGCGTGTTGGTCATTGGGAAGCCTTCGTCTGGAAAATCGTAGACGAACGCATCATAGTTGATTCGCGGGAGCATTGGCTGCGGCGCGAGGTCGCAGCCAACTCCTACGCAATATCGCTCAGCTAGCCCACCCCAATGCCCAGCCAGCTGTTATCTATTTGTAGATACAGCTTTTGTGCAGACCAGGTCAGCGAATCGGCAACCAAAACCGGGAAGTCGGAAGCCAAATTCGGTCGGCCCGGCCCTTGACGTTGCCGCGTGGGACAAACGGATATGGCCGCTCCGCGTTTTCGTCGATGTAGTTGGTCGTGTCGCGACCTTTTTCGAGTGCTCGGCGTGCCAACCCGACGGCACTTTCGCGGCTTGGGCACAGGCCGAATCGGCAATTTACCTGAATCACCAGCTCGGCGCTTGGGATAGCAAATACATCGATGTATTCGCGGTCTGTCGCCGTGCTGTAGCCGCCCTCGGCAACCGCACCGTCGGGCTGGGCAGCCGCATCGTCGGCGAGTTCCTTGACCTTGGCGTCGAGGCCCTCGGGCGGTTTTCGCCACACATAAAGGTCGAGGCTGTACTCGCCGGCCTGGACCGTGCCTTCGAGCAACATGCGGTCGTACTCGTAGCGCCTCGGTTCGACGGTCGGTGGCGCAGCCTCTTTCCAGCCAATATCCGCGGCGACCAGCAACTCTGCCAACCTTCGTGCATCTCGGGCTGCTGCCGGAGCTTTTTGGTCGATGGTTGTTGCAAGTGCAACTGCTTCGTCGACCGACCCACACCGAGAAGTTCCGCACTCGAGCAGGTAAATCATACCGTCGCTTGGCAGCCGGTTGACGAGCACCACACCGTCGTCGGTTTCGATCCCCCGCGCGTCGCTACTCAAGCTATCGATTGCTTGCAGCTGCGGCGAGTCTGAGTTGTCTTCGCCCGCGGTTGACGATTGTTGTGCGTACAAGATCGCCGCATCGTAGACAAAATTCTCGTGTTCTTGGCTATCTCGCCACGCCCGCAGGCGCACGCGATTTTTTTTGTCGTTGGCAACTTCGCCGTTGGCCGTGAAGGTTCGATCTAAGAACTTGTCGCGTTCGAGCCCGCGGCTGGTCCAATTTTGTTGGTAGCGCGCGGCGTTGCCCCTGAGTAACTTGCGGGCATCTTCTTGGGTGTTGCCGGTGAACTCGGTGACGGTTTTGGCTAGCTTCTGGGCAAAGGCGCCGTCTGTTTGGCAGGCTCCGCGCCCACATTGCATGGTCAACACGGCATCGGCCTCGTCGAGCCGGAGAGCGACTTGATAGCCGCCTAAACGGTCGATCCGACCGACCATTTTGCCGACCTTGGCCGCTGCGTCGAGGACCTTTTGGCGGTCGGCCTCGTGGGTGTCTAGGAAGGCATCGCCCTCCATCAATTGCTCAAACGTAATTTCATTTGCCGATGCAATTTTCTCGGCAGCGGTCGCAAACACGATGTCACGCCCGAGGCTGGGTTGACGCCAAAGCTCCAACTCTTGCATATGTTTGGTCGAGCGGTGCTCGGCTGTGTACACGAGGTGGTCGTAGTTGGCGACTTCGCGCAGTGAACGGTCGTCTGGGTGGGACAGGCGAAACATCTTTTCGGCTGTCAGGTCGCGCATGTCCTTCGGTGCAAGTACACCTTCGGCAGCAACGGCCTCGACAGTTTTGGTCCACGCGAGGCTGTCGTGGCTTTGGTTGCGGTTGTCACCCATCACGAGGTAGTGGCCCTCGGGAACGGTCCACTCACCTGCTCTTCGGGTCAGGCCGCCAGTGCGTGGGTCGACCGGCGAGGTGTAGCGAACGACATAGGTCTTGTCGCCGAGTGTTTCTTCAAACAGGGCACAGCGACCGATCACCTGCTCGCCCGTTTCGTCGAGGCAGGGATCGTCGAGGCGCTTGCGCTGGAGGACTTCAAACGTCTCGTCCCCTGCCCTGCGGATCGCAACTTCCTCGCCGTTGACCCGCACGGTGTCGCCCGGCGTGCCGATCACGCGTTTGATAAAGTCTTCTTCTTCGTTGATCGGGTAGCGAAAAACGATGACATCGCCGCGCTGGATGTCGCCCATCCACTGGCCGACCACGGTGGTCGTAAACGGCAACTGGATGCCATAGGTGAACTTGTTGACAAAGATGTGATCGCCGGAGCGAAGGGTTGGCATCATCGAGCCACTGGGGATTTTGAACGGCTCGTAGAAGCACGAGCGCAACCCCAGGGCAAACAGGATGGCCAATGAGACATTTTCGCTGAGTTCGCGAATGAGCCCCTTGCGGGCGAAGGATGCATGCTGATGCAACAATTCGTCGAGGCGTTCGAGCTCGCCGCGGGCGGCCTGCCAGTTGCGGTCGCTACGGTACTTGGCGAGGTTGTTGGTCGACGCTTCGATCGCGGCAACCGGCTCGGGAGCTATCCGTTGCCGGTACTTTTTTAGGATCCGTTTTGCTTCGCGCAAAAGCTCGGCCGCACCGGCCTTGACCTGGCGATCGGTGAGCGGCTTTGGGGGCGCAGCCGGCTTCTTGGGCTTGCTGTTTGCGTCGGGATTTTGGTCGCTCACGCTGTTCACCTACAACACACCAAAGGTCAGTCTATCTTCAAAATGGCGTGAAACGCCCCCTGCGGAATTTCGACGTTGCCCACTGCCTTGAGACGTCGCTTGCCGCGTTTTTGTTTCTCAATCAATTTGCGTTTACGCGAAATGTCGCCGCCGTAGCACTTGGCGAGCACGTTCTTGCGCAGTGCTTTGACGTTGGTACGGGCCACGATTTTGCTGCCAATCGCCGCCTGAATGGCGACCTCAAACTGCTGCTGCGGAATCTCCTCTTTCATCTTCACACACAGGTCGCGCCCGCGATTGAAGGCGTTTTGGCGGTGGGTGATGAGTGAAAGAGCGTCGACGCGTTCGCCGTTGACGAGCAGATCGAGGCGTACGAGATCGGCACGACGGTATTCGGCCACATCGTAGTCGAGGCTGGCGTAGCCGCGGCTGATGCTCTTGAGTTGGTCGTAAAACCCAAACACGACCTCGGCCAGTGGCAACTCGTAGGTCACCTGTGTGCGGGTTGAGGTCATGTACTTGAGGTCAGTTTGGATCCCGCGCCGCTCCTGGCACAACTTCATGATCGCGCCCAAAAACTCCTCGGGCACCTGGATCCGCGAGAGGATCATCGGCTCTTCGATGTAGTCAAAACCGCCGGGGTCGGGCATCTTGGCCGGGTTGTCGATGATCTCGTCGGTGCCGTCCTTGTAAAAGACGCGATATTTCACCGACGGCGCTGTGGTGATGATGTCGAGGTTGTACTCGCGCTCGAGCCGTTCCTGGATGATCTCCATGTGCAGGAGGCCCAAAAATCCCAGGCGAAAACCGAACCCCAAGGCACTCGACGACTCGGGCTCCCAGGTCAGGCTGGCGTCGTTGAGGCTGAGCTTGGTCAGGGCGTCGCGCAACACCGGGTAGTCGCCGTTGTCGCTGGTGAACACCCCGGCAAACACCATTGGCTGGACCTCTTGAAACCCCGGGAGCGCCTCGGCTGTTTCGTCGCTCGCGATCGCGATGGTATCGCCAACTTTTGAGTCGGCGACTTCCTTGACGTTACAAATAAGGTAGCCGACATGGCCCGCGGCGATTTCTGGAAGCGAGGTTGCCTCAGGTGCATATGCACCGACATCGAGGACCTCGTAGGTCTTGTCGGTGGCTAAAAACCGGACCTTCTCGCGTGCGCGGATGCTGCCCTCAAACACCCGGATAATCGAAATAACGCCCTTGTAGGCATCCCACCAACTATCGGTGATGAGTGCCTTGAGCGGAGCTTCGACATTGCCCTTGGGCGCTGGGATCAGGGCGACGATGGCCTCTAGGACATCTGGAATACCCACCCCGGTTTTGGCCGAGCACAAAATCGCCGAGCTGGCGTCGAGGCCCACCATTTCTTCGATTTCCTCTTTGACGCGGTCAATCTCGGCGCCCGGCAAGTCGATCTTGTTGATCACCGGGATGATTTCGAGGTCGGCATCGAGGGCCATGTAGACGTTGGCGAGGGTTTGCGCCTCAACTCCCTGGGCAGCATCGACGACCAGCAGGGCCCCCTCACAGGCCGACAGGCTGCGGGAGACTTCGTAGCCAAAGTCGACGTGCCCGGGCGTGTCGATGAGGTTGAGCTCGTAGGTCTCGCCATCGTAGTCGTAGCGCATGCGGACGGCCTGGGCCTTGATCGTGATTCCGCGTTCGCGCTCGATGTCCATCCGGTCGAGGTATTGGGCAGTCTTGTCGCGTTCACCCAGCAGGCCGGTGGCCTCCATCAGTCGATCGGCGAGGGTGCTCTTCCCATGATCGATATGGGCGATGATGCAGAAGCTTCGGATGTTCTGCTGGGGCGTGCGCACGGAGGCTTGGGACGGCTTGTTCATATCGATGGGGGGAACGCGCGTGTGGCCGCGCGAAGGCGAGTGTCCGGCGCGACACCTACCACAGACCCACGACAACATGGCAAGGGTTGCGAACTTGGGCTACGAGGATCGTCACTGCGGGTGCTCCGGTGGCTCCCCTACCGGGGGGCTTGGCGCCAGTTGCCTTACCTACGAAGTGCCCCCCTCGGCCCCCCTACCCCCCGCTAACTCTAAAAATACGAAATCGTGTCGGTGGCTGATGCTGGGGCCAAGCGACGGTCCGCGCAGGAGAAAAGTGTTGGCGCGACAACCTCACAATTCGGCCGGAGCAACCCAGGATTTTGTCGCCGGCTCAGACATCCTGGTACATTGGTGCCGTGCCGAGTCCCCTGCCCCCCTTCCCTCGCCAGGTCCTGGGCGGTGTCGCGCTCGCGGTGTTGTGCCTAAGCGCCGTCGCATGCAAAGCCAAGAACACAAAGGGTCCCGACAAGGCGGCGCAGCAAGCCGACGAAGAAGCAGCCAAACAGGCCAAGGCCGAAGAAGAAGCTCTGCTCGCACAGGTCGCCAAAAATCCGTCGATGAAACCCATGCTCGTCGACGATGCCCGGTGCAACAAGGCCGGCAAAAAAGTCCATCAAGTCGATGTCAATTCCGACGGGCGTGCAGACCTCATCACGCTCACCGCACGCGGCAAACTCGGCGAGTCGTTGGTGTGCAAACAGGCCGACCTCAACTTCGATGGCCGCCTCGACGCATTCCTGCATTACGACGACCAAGAACGTCTCGACCGCGAACAGTTTGACCTCGACTTCGACGGCAAAATCGACCTCGGCCGCTATTACAAAGAGGGCCTGCTATTTCTCGACGAGCAAGACCTCGACCACGACGGCTACGTCGATGCCTGGCGCCGGTATGACAAGGCCCGGCTAACCCGGATCGACGACGATCGCGACCACGACGGCCGGCCTGACATGTTCACGTTTTATGCCGCCGGTCAGATCGACCGTGTGGGTTACGACGTCGACGGCGACGGCAAGGTCGATCGCTGGGACCAGGAGGTCGCGCAGCGGGCCAAGGAAGCGCTCGAAGTCCGGCAACGCGAGATCGAAAAACTCCGCGCCGACGACGATGAGTACGTAGAGGAAAGCACAACACCCGAGCCCCCCACCGAAACCAAGACCGAGGGCGAGGCGGCCGAGGGCACGTCTGACGACAAGGCCAAAGACAAAGACGCGGACAAGGGCGGCAAGAAGGGCAAGAAGGGCAAAAAAGACGCCAAGTCCAAGGACGCCAAGAAGGGCAAAAAAGACGCCAAGTCCACAGACGCCAAGCCCAAGGACGACACACCATCGAGCGGCAAAAAAGGTGCAGCTACAACACCACAAAAACCGCAAAAACCCCAGAAGTCGGGCTCCTCGGGCAAATAGCTAGGACCACGAGAAATTCTCGTTGCCCACCGACGATCGCGGTAAGCTGGGGTCCATGTCAGCGCAGCCCCCCACCGAACAGGCGCCCGAGCAAGCAGCCGAAGAGCAGGTCGACGAGTACGACGACTACGGCCCGCCGTTTATCAAGCGCAGTTTTGGTGGCGAGTTTTGCTGGGCCAAGGCACCCGGGTACATCGCCAAAATATTGCGTGTACAACCAGGTGAAAACGTCATTGTCTCAACCCGCAATCGCAGCGATATGGTCGTGATGCTCACCGCCGGCCGGGCCGTGATGGAGATGCGCGACCCCGACAGCGTCGACCGGGTTGAGTTGATGCCGGCCGAGCCGATGGCGATAACCGAGGACCACGACTTTCGTCTGATCGCCCTCACCGACGTCGAGCTGATGACGATTTACACGCAGTTGGCCTAGCTAGCCAAAAGCGGCCGACAGCCTACATACACTCAATGTGCGGATCTGCCGGGACATGGCACTTGAGGCACACACGGCGGTTTTGCGCCGCCAAGGTCTGGCACCGCATCGACCCGGCAAATGCCGCTCCGTGGGGGCTGACACCAAGGCCGGGGCTACCGACCGAAGTCGTGGCATGGCACGAAAGACAGGTGTCTTCGGTGTGGCAGCTGGCACAGGTACCGATGTTGCGCTGAGCCGCCATCGCGTGGGCCTGCTGGCTGCCGGGAGGTCCGGCCCACCCCTGGGGATGAAACGACAGCGCCGAGTTGGGCCCAAACCGACGATCCGGCCCTGAGCCAAACCCCAGGCGTTCGTGGCAAGCCAGGCAATCGGACTGCAGGCGGTGACAGCTTTGACAATCCTGGGTAGCGGCCCGGGCATCCATTGCATGTGCAGTTAAATAGTCACTCGCATGGATCCGCATGGGCCGAACCGTGCCGGTGTGACAATCGGTACAAAACGACTCGTCGTGGCACGACTGACAAAGCCCCGGGTTGGCCTTGGCAATCCCGCGATGGTCCTCGACAAAGTTGAGGTCGTGGGCAGCACCCCAGGCTGAAAGTCCCGAGGGAATCAGCTTGGGCACGGTCCGATCGACCACATCGCGAGTCACCAAACGCCCGGCGTTGTCGCTCGGATGGCAGGTCCCACAGGTATTGCGAGCCTGCTTACCATCATGGCACGAAAGACAGGTTTGCTCGCGCGGCAGGTGGTCGGTCGTCGCCAGCCGAACCTTGCTCATATCGCCGTGGCAAGTCCCACAGTCGGCCCCACGGTCGAGGTGCAGTTTGTGGTTAAAAATCAACTTGGGAGCCGGTGCACTCAGACCGGCAGTAACGCGCCCAGCCTTCGTCTGAGTATGGCAAATCTGGCAGTTATCAGGACCATTGGCAGGCTTTGGGTGTTGGGCCCCATGACAGCCATCACAGGATTTACCCGTCGGAAAGTTCAAGTCGGTAGCCCGTGTACTAGCACCGATATTGGTGTGGCACTGGCTACACTGCATCCCAAGCCCGAGGTGGCGCGAGTGGTCAAAACGAACCGGAATCAGCTGGTTGGGATAGACCGCACTCCCGAGTTGACCAGGCCCAACAACAGCAGCCGTCGCCGGGATTTCCCCGTCTGGAGCCGCTTGCAGCAGGTCACCAGACAACGCCGCCAACGCAATCCCACCGAGCGCGCATGCCAGCCCCACCCAGTTTCGTAGCATATGCATGTTGTTTTGCGGCGCGATCATTATCTTCCTACTCTCACGCCCCAGTCAAAGCTGATGGTGCCGAACATACGAAACGCAGTTGTGTAAAAACTCGAAACCATTTCTTCGCCGAGCAGACCGATATGCACCCCTCGCCACAACTGGGCGTTGAGCCCGGCTTGGACGGCAAAACTCCAGCCCTGGCGATCTTGGAACACCGGGTCGCGGTAGTACAAACCGTATGTACGTGCATCGATTGCCAGGCGGTTCCAGGCGACCATTGTCCGGGTGTCGAGGCTGCCCCCTACGCGCAGCCCTCCTTCTCCGCCGATTGCGTAGGTATCGGCACGGATCCGGAATCTCGGGATCCGGAATGCGGCTGCTAGCCCGCCGCCATAGCCCGGGGTGATCGACTGGAGCGGCTCGGTTCCCTGGGCCGTGGTTTCGTTGTGGAACATCCGCATCTGCCCGCGTGCGGCTAACGTCCAGCGTTTGCCGGGTGTGATTTGATAGACAAAGCGAACGTCGTCGACCGGTTGAAACGAGAAGATGTTGAAGACCGAGTCGGTGTCGAACTGGGGACTGGTGCGGATGTACAGCGCGCGGATGCTGTGGATCTTTGTAAATGCAAAGTTGATCCCGGCAGTGACGTCGTCGATCCGTAGGCGGGCGAGGTTGAGGCGGACCGCGCTGTAGGGGGTGAGTTTGTTGCTAAAAAATCGACCGGCAATACTGGCGCTGACGATGTCCTGGTCGATCCCACCCGGCAATCCGGTGGTGCCATCTTCGTTGACGATGTTGGGGTTGAGCAGGGTCGTCGACAGGGTTCTTCGCCAGGCTAGTCGCGCATCGATGTGGCGCAGGCCGTCGGTGGCCACCGCGGCTCCAACCATCCACGAGCGGCTGCGGTCGGCTGGAGTGTCGGTGGTCCCGTCGAGCTCGAACGTCGGGTAGCCAAAGATGTCGGTGCCATCGACGGCCAATCCGGTGAAGGTTTCGAGGGCAAAATAGGCTGGTGTATGTGCATGTAGCCAGATCCCGTCGAACGCGTAAAAGTCGAGACCACTCATCTCGAACTGGCGCCCGGCTCGAAGGTCGAGAAAGCTGCCGAGCCGTTGGCCTTCGAGGTAGCCAAACAGCAGGTCGATCTGCCGGCCATCGATCGACTGTTGGCTGCTGGCTGCAAAGTCGTTGCCGGACCGGAGGTAGGAGCCAAAGTCGTGGCGCAGGCGAAGGGAGCTGACGAGCTGGAGCTGGCCCTCGCGGTCGCGGTCGCGGACACGGGCCCCGGGGACTTTCGGCGGCAGTAGGTTGTAGACCCCGAGTTGCACGTATTGCACCAATCGCCGGCGACGCAGCAATTGGTCGTCGTCGCCCCCGGGCACGCGGACCATGTAGCCCTCCCCCTGGGTCCGCGACACCGTACGCACCTCGGCCGCCTGCGCTGTGCTGGTGACAGCCCACGCTCCGAGCAGTGCATAGCAACCACAGCGAAGCCGGTTGACAACCGGTTTGGCCTGTCGCTTGCGGAGAGGTGCGCAGACAACCATGCGGGGCTGTATGCTACCCCACAATGTTTGACGCCGCCTTGGTTGAAGTCGACAATCTCCGGCGAGATTCAAGCGGTGTGCACACAACTTTGCTCGAGCGTTCGCGCTTGTTACGAGGCTGTTTGACGGCCGATCGAACGCGTGCCCCACACGTTGTCTGGAACATTCCCGCCTACCAGTAGTCCCACGCCGAGTCTGTACGCGATCCCTGGAGTGCCGTGCCCCTACGTCTAGCTATCTTTCCCCTCGCCGCTGCGTTGTTTTGTCAGGTCGGTTGCCAGCGCAACCTAGCCCCCGAAACCACGCCCCCCGAGATCTTGGAGAGTTGGGTCGATGCCCCCCTCACGCCGGGCTCTGCGAAGTTGGGTTCGGCCCATGGTGTGCCCCCGAGTTCACGTGTTTACCGCCTCGATCGCCTGCTCGATCTGTTTGACGCGGCCAGATTTAGCGGCGATCAAGAGCATCGCGAGTCGTTGTGGATTGGCCTTGGCGGCGGGGCCAGGCAACGTGGGGCAGCTGCGACGCGGGCAGCGTTGGTATGGATGCTCGACGAAGCGCTCGCCCTCGAAGAAGCCCCCGGCCTCGGCGAAGATGAGCAGGCATTTTTGGCCTCGGCGATAAACCTTCTCACCGCCGATCTCTACCGTCCTGGCGATGCCGACGACCTTTCTGCCCAGACCACTGCCTACCGCTCACTGGTCGAGCAGGGTCATCCGCGGGTCGCAGACAATGCCCGCTGGCGGCTCTACGACCATATTCGCGGAAGTCTAGCGGGTGCGGCATCGGCGGCGCCATCGCGTCGCGGCGAGATCGCTACCCATGCGTTGTACGCCCGCGAGGCTTCGATCGAGCCCATGATCGACGATTTGCGGGCCGTGCATGTGCGCCCAGAGATGCCCGGGGCCAAGGAACTTGGCGACCTACTCGGCGAAGTTTTGGCTCCGTTGGCCGCCGATCCCCGCTGGCAACCCTACATCGCCCGTCGACACCAGGCCGACCAAGAACTTGTACAAACACTTTTTAGCCTGCTCCCGGCACCCCGCCACCAACTATCCGACCTGCCAAAGCTGCCCACTGGAACGGGGGCTCCGGAGTCGCGCGGGCCGATCGTGGTCCTCAACGCGACTGGTGTTGTGGTTGACCACGGGCGTCCGCAACAGGTTCAAGGGCAGGCTTCCGATCCAAAAATTGGGCAGGCCTTGGTCGCCACGGTTGCCGCCGACGGCCGTGGTGCGATTTTACTTGCCGCCGAAGACTCGGCCCCCGCCCCCGACCTCGCTGCTGTATTGCGAGGCCTTGCCAAGGCTCGGGCCGCCCGGGTCGAATGGGCGATTCACGAGCCGCGTTTGCCGGAGGATGCCGGCTTAGTGGTCACTGCCCTGCCCTTTGATATCGAGCCCCAGTCCGATGCGCTCGCGGTCGGGACCCCGGGAAGATTGCATGTGCACTTGAGTGGGCGCGGTCCCCAGTTTCGCCTCGATGGCGCCTGGTTGGAACAACCTCCACCGGTCGGCCGCGAACTTGTCACCCTGGTTCGCCAACTCAAATCCGCCTACTACCGCCAGCACGTTGTGACCCTCTCACTCGCCCCCGACGTTGCTGCGCTGCAGATCCAGGAATTGCTTGTTGCGCTTGTCGGTGGGCCTGAGCGAGCGTTTGACCGGGTTGTGTGGTTACCCGAGCCCGCCTTTGAGATTCCACCGGCGAGCGAGCAACCGAGCAAACGGCCTGGCCCGACACAAAAGATGCTGATGCAACGGGTTGAGTTGGCCAAGCGCGAGGTTTTGGTCTCGTTTGAGCAGTCGGGCCCATTGCAGGCCGGCGACCAACAACGGATCGAGGCACGGGCGCGGTCGTTGTTTGCCTGTATTCCCGAACTCCGCCGTCCGCTGCCGGCCAAGTTCAAGCTCGAGGTGCCGGTGGTGTTTGTCGACGGCAAGCTCTCAGGGTTTTCCGTTAGGGGGGTCAAACCCGCGGCCGGTCCGGCGTTTGAGCGCTGCGTGGCCGAGCAATTCGCCGGGTTTGGGCTACATCAACAGGCCGGCAAACTCGAAGTTGTTGTGCGCATGCAGGAGTCTTCGGGCAAGAAAACCGACAACGTGTCGAAGTAGTCGCAGTTGACGGCTAGGAGTAGGTATCGAGGATCCGGCGTTTTTCCTGTTGATACATGTTGTCATCGACCTCGCCGAGCTCTCGCCTACGGTCGAGGTCTCGCAGCAGCGGTGTCGGGTCGAACGGTTCGCTGCCGACTTGAGGCCGCGACGCGCGACTCGTCGTGACCGGCGGCGGCTCCCAACTTTGGACCGGACGTAGTGCCCGTGGTGCATTTGGGCTCGCTAACGGTGCGGTACTCGGTGGCTGAAGCATCGGATATCCAACCCCGCCCTGGCTCAACAGGTACATCCCGTTGAAGCGCTGCTGAAACACGTGGGGATCCATCAGGGCGAGCCAGGTAAACTCCAGGAGGCCCAAAACCCAGGGGATCGGTGTCCAGCAAAAAACGAGGTAGAGCATCCCCAAGCCTGGTTGCCCCAGATAAAACCGGTGCGCACCGAGCCCGCCAACGAAAAAAGCCATCAGCGCGGCGATGTTCTTGTCTCTCACAGCCAACGTCGGATCCTAGCGCGTTGTCAGGCCAAAACAAAAGACGCCGGCCGACATGGCACGGCGTCTTTGCGGGTGACAGCCGCTAATTTCGGCGCCGTCGCGGAAGTGCAATCGCGGCCAGCAGTAGCAACATGCCGGCGGACAGCGGCGGAGCGTTCGAGGTGACACACCCGCAGCCTTCGTCCATTTCGGAGCCGGTTGTCGAGTCGGTGTCGGTGCCAGCCACCGTCGGATCGAGGGTTTCGCCTGGCCCAGCGGATGTGCCCTCGCCACCGGTTGTCCCGGTCGCGTCTGTCTCGCCCGTATCGGTGTCGTCGCCGGTGGTGCCCGCGTCGGTATCGGTCTCCCCCGGCATCCCGGTGGTACTCGGCTCGTCACTTTGGATGACGGTAAACGAAATCGTCTCGGTTACGTAGTTGCCGTAGGCGTCCATCGCTTCGACCTTCATGGTGTAGTTGCCGGCCGGGGGGCGGTCGAACGTAATGAAGTCGTAGGGCTCCTGGTTTGAACGCCAGGCCGGGTAGCTGTCGGAACAGACGTTGTTTGTACAACGGTCGTAGCCGTCGGGCAGGCTGTCGGGGAGGCCTTCGAGCCAATCCCACTTGACCGCGAGAAAGTTCGAGTCCTCGGCAAAGGTCGCCGAAATCACGAATGTATCGGCCGTGGTCCACGTGCTGCCATTGCTCGGGACCAGGTTGGTAATCGTGGGTGCAGTTGTGTCTGCCGCCCGCGGACCAAAGATTCCCATGAGCTCGGCGTAGGAGTTTTGCTCCTCACCACCACCACCTGGGCAGTAGAACTCGTGGACCTGCGGGCACTGGGTAATCCCGTTGCCGGTCGCGTGGGAGATGTCCATGCACTCGTTGCGAAACGAGTTATTTCCGCCGGTGACGTAGGGGTACATGATGTCGCTGGTGATGTCGGTGTGCTCCAACCCCCAGTTGTGTGCCGTTTCCTGGGCCGCGATCTCAGCCACACTGTTGCCACAGGACTGCGGGAAGGTCAGCGACACATGGTTGCGCTTGGCCCCGTCACAGGCGACGTTGGCAATGCCACACACACCGCCGCCTTGACCTGCGAGACTCGATGAGCCACCGATCACCGCCATGGTGTACGGCACCCAGTTGGGCGGGCGACCTGTCGTCATGACCAGGTTAAAGTCGTTGTAGTAGTTGGCCAGCTTCTGAAACGCGGTCGCCTTGGTTTGGTCGTTGCCATAGGCCGGAAAGGTGACCTCTTCGTCGACAAGCGGGCTGCAATCGAGGGCTGCATTGGCAGTTTGGCCACCGCCACCACACCACGGCCGCAGCGTGTGCCCCTCCATGGACATGTACAAAATGCCGGGTGTTGGGTCGAAATCGAGAGCGCGCGGCTCGAGACCCATGGCCGCCAGTGAACTCGTGGTCAGGCTTTCGGCATCGTGCAGGTTGGTGCCAACCCAAAATGGCTCGGGGCGATCTTCGGGGGCAACGTCGACACCCATCGCGTGCTCGAGGAGTGTTTCGGGCTCGGTCACTTCGGGCCGCGACAACCAGTCGACAGACTCGAGCGCCTCGGGCCCGCTGGCCAGCGCCGGTTGGGGGGTGAGCAACATGCCCAGCGCCACAACAGCGAGGGAACCACAAGTTAAGTATCGATGTGCCAAAGTAGCCTCCTAGCGAGCCCAAGATCGCTGACAAAAACTTACAAAACGCACCCCACGATGTCTAGCCGTAGGTCGCAATTCCAAACCTTGCTTGGTCACGTTCCGCAGCTCGTGGACCTAGCAACTCGCGTGATGGGCAACCAAAAACTGCTAGGCGCGATAGGTTTGACCGCTGATAAGACGCCCAGGATCGATGCCGATCGATGCCAGCGCCTCTTTCCACAGGTCGCTCGAATCAGGGGCTAGCAGGCGCTGTGGCGACAAACCGATGCTCGGGACAGGACTGGTCACACCGGCGATCGGCACGGCCACCCACCCGCCTGCGGTCATCTCGCCTTCGAGCTGGCCTGGGCCCCAGCCGGCATACCCAAGCAAAAACACAACGCTCGAGTCGTCGCCGCCGAGCTCGTTGCGACCGTTCTCGATAACAGCATCGAGCGAAGTTGTGAGCCATAAGCCGGGAAAAAGTTCCTCTGCAAGAGGATCCCAGCCTTCGCGGTCGTGCAGGACAAAGCCCCGCATGCGTTCAACCGGACCGCCGTAGCGCAGGATTTTTTCGTCGTGACCGCACCACTGCAAGCCGAGTGAGCCCAGGATATCGCCGGTGTTCGACCCCTTGAGCGGGTTGTTGAGCACCAGGCCAAACGCCCCCTCTTCGTTGTGGTCCAACAACAGCACGGCCGCGTGCTGGAAGTTGGGATCGGTCATCTGGGGAACGGCACACAACAGGTGGTGCGTGAGATCCGTCGTCGGGGTCAGGCTCGCCTGCACAACTTGCCGTTCGTGCCGTTCGTAAAAAAATCCCGCGAGACCTCGCGTCAGCGCGGGAGAAGGCGGAGTACCAGAGGTCGGACTCGAACCGACAAGAGTGTTACCTCGGCGGATTTTGAGTCCGCTGCGTTTACCAATTTCGCCACTCTGGCAGGTCGGACGGGCCTAGCATGTCTCGCCCGCGGGATGCAACCGAAAATTGCATGCCATCGCGACTTGCTCACTGCGACCTAGGGATCGACCAGGACGACGGTGATGTTGCCGGCTGCAGTCACGTGGACGTCGACACTTCCGTTGCCAACCTCGCGGCGAAACGAACCATAGGAAACCGTCGAAACCGTCGAGGTCTGCACCCGGATGTCACCTGTGGCGTGGAGGTCGAGGTTGAGGTTGGCATCCGACGTCAACTCGATGCGGACATCACCCTGCCCGGCATCTGCGTAGACCGAATTGCCTCCGACCCCCGACTGCACCAGCACGATTGAGCCCTCACCGCTGACCGCATCCATGACCCCTGGCGAGCGAATCGCGATATTGCCGATCCGCGCACGCGCTGCGACCCCCTCATCACCTCCGTCGATCTCGATGTGCCCAGCGTCGACATCCACCGAAACGTTGCCGGTGATATGTGTAACTTCAACGTTTCCGAGCCCCGTCAACAACTCGACATCGAGTGTGTCTGGCACCGTGATTTCGCCGATTTCGAGGTCGATAAGGTCGCGTAGATCGATCGGGATGACAGCCGTCAACCGGGCAAAACCCCCCTCGCGATCGTAGTCGAATTCGGGAACTTCGGCGTGCTCCTGGGCAACTGTTGCGGTTCCTCCAACCGAAAACCAATAGCCGTTGAGCGTGAGCTTGTCGGCCAGCGGATCGCCACGGACGGACAACGGGGTGTCGGGCAAGGCCACCCGCAGCGCCTGGATTTCAGACAGCGGATACTCGGCAGAGAACTCGACAGCGCCGCGTTGGCCGACGATGCAACCAGTCGCGCACGCGAGTGTGAGGGCCAACAACCGTGGAGATTTTAGATGTGCATACATGGTGCGGTCCTTCACGGTTAGAAGTAGACGGCAACCCCAGTGCCGAGCTCGAAGGTGGCTGCGTGCTTGGGCACCGCCGCATCACCGCGGAAAAACCGGGTGCCAAACGGCGCGCTCACCCGCGGGATAATGTTGAGTGACCAACGGTCGAGCACGAAGTAGCGAAAGTCAGCCTGGCCGTAGGGAATGGCGGCAAATGCCGCCTCTCGCCCCGGCGGCGGGGCATCGATAGCGAGCGCCTCGGGTTGGGCATCGGCCACCGACCCCTGCAAGATGACCCCTGCACCGAGGCCTATCCACAGACGGTTGCGGTCGAACACCCGGTAGTGCACACGCGGTCCGGCCTGGAACGTCAATCGGTTAAAGCTGCCCGACTTAAAACTGATGTCGCCGACGCCAACACTCAAGCGCTTGAATACTTGTAGCATCAACGACACGTTCCAGTCGGCGTAAAAGTCGGCCGCCGGGTCGCCCACGCGATAGCCAACGCTGGCCATGCGGTTCATTTCGACGGCGACGCGGTGGCGTTTTCTGGGCTTGATTTTCTCGATCCCCGCGGCCACGCGATAGGCGTCGAGGATTTGCCCGGCGTACAACAGGTGCAGGCCACCCGTGAGCACACCGTAGCCGGCATTGGCCAACAGCTCGCTGCGAAAGCTGTCGCTGAGTTGCCCGGGTCTTGCGCCCTCGAGTGGGTCGGCGGCATTTTGTAGGGCCGAGCTCCCGGCAAACAGCGAGACCGCGCCGAGGAACATGCCAAAGCCCTTGCCGACCTGGCCGTTGACCATTTGCCCGCCGCCGGGCAACACGACCGACACCAGCGGGGCGACGACGCGTTTCCACTTGGAGCCCGACTTGCGGCGGGAAGGGCCACGCTTTTTGACCTTCTTGACCTGTTTGACTTCGACCGACGACGGGGGCGGAATCGTCGGGCTTGGAGGCGAACCGGGCAGTCCGTACCGCGCCGTTTCGCCCGGATTGACAACCACTGAGGTGGGCGCTCCCCCGCCGGTGATCGCATAGCTTCCCGGGGGAAGTTGCATACGCACGGTTTGCCCGGGATCGAGGTCGACCCCCGCCGTCGTGCCGGCACCGCGAACTTGCAAGGCTCCGCCCTCGCGGCCGCCGTAGAGTTCGAGGGTCCCCGAGGACTGCTGCGGTTGCTCGACCAGACTCGCCGGTTGGGAAGGCGCTCCCACGGCCGTCGCCGGTGTGATCACAAGCGCAAGCGTGAGACAGCTGCGTCCAAACACCAGGTGTTTATAGGCTCTTGCGCGCGAGGGCGTCTAGCCCGAAGTTTTCTTCAACCTGCTGGCCGCAGATGGCAGATGCACGCGACCTCGAACGCGCGCCGCAATCACTGCTCGCCGCGCCGACGGAGGTCTTCATCGTTTGCCTGTCCGCGCGTCCAGTAGTTACGCACCTTTGCCAGTCTGGGCTTGCTGAGAGACCGTCGGCGAGCGAGATGTAGCTGTTATCGGCCGTTGCCGTGCAGCGAGATCTTGGCGATGCACAAATCGGCGCTCGTTGCAGGTGTTTTTCTACGGAACCGGTCGGCAACCATAGGGTCGCGCAATATCTGGGGTCCGGGCGGCTCGCAACCCCGCGCGCTCGACCCGATGCATCACCCTACCCTCGCCCTGTGTCCGGTGGTCGTGCCCGAGCAGGTGGACGAGCCCGTGGACAAGCAACACAGTCGCTTCGTTGAGCCAACGTACACAACCCACCCGGCTTGCACTTTGGCGACTGACGGCATCGAGGTTGAGCACGATATCGCCGAGGCCAAGGGTCGGCCCGGGCCCGTGGTCGCCGGTGGGAAACGACAGGACATCGGTCGGCCCGCGTTTGCCCAGGTGTTCACGCCCGATCCGGGTAATTTCGCGATCGTCGACCAGGTGGATATCCACGCTGCCAGCTTCGCCCGCGGGCACGCCAACCCGGCGCCCAGCAGCCACCAAACGCCGCTCGAGTTGGCGCCGTGTCGCGCGGTCGAGCGCGGTGGTTCGCAACTGGCTCCACACGATGTTGAGGCGGTTCATGGTCATCTTGATGTGCCGATACAAGTTCGTGCCGCTATTTGTCGGAGCCGCCGTTTTGCGAAACGGCCCGGTGTCCCCCGGTACGCTCGCGGCGACGCTCGGCCCGGCGCTGTTGCTCGCGATCGTAGGCAAGGATGATTTTTTGCACAAGCGCGTGACGCATGACATCGGCGGCGGTAAAGCGATTGACCGCGATTTCGTCGATGCCCCGCAAAACCTTGAGTGCGTGGGCGAGCCCGCTGCGCTGGCCATCGCCGAGGTCGAGCTGGGAGGGGTCGCCGGTGACCACTGCCCGTGTACCTACACCGATACGGGTGAGGAACATCTTCATCTGCTCGACCGTGGTGTTTTGCGCCTCGTCGAGAATGACAAACGTCTCGGCCAGGGTGCGGCCACGCATGTACGCCAGCGGCGCAATCTCGATGACATTGTGCTCGAGCATGCGCTGAACCTTGGGTACGTCGAGCATGTCGTGGAGCGCGTCGTACAGCGGCCGCATGTACGGACTGACCTTTTCCTCGAGGGTACCGGGCAAAAACCCGAGGTTTTCACCGGCCTCGATCGCGGGCCTGGCGAGGATGATCCGCCGGACTTTTTTGTCGAGCAACATGCGCACGGCCATCGCCACCGCGAGGTAGGTCTTGCCGGTGCCAGCCGGCCCCACCCCGAAGGTCAGGTCATACTTGCGTATACATTCAATGTAACGCTTCTGGGCCAGGGTTCGCGGCGCAATCGGCTTGCGGCTGCCGGTGCGATGGATCACGACATCCATAAACACCGCACGTAGGTCGGCCTCTGGGTCGTGGCGCAGGACCGCGAGGCCACGGCTGAGGTCGGCCGGGGCGATCGGTGTACCTGCACGGGCCAGCGCATACATCTGCCGCAACAATCGCTCGACCAGCTGCGCCTGTTCTGGCTCGCCTTCGAGGGTGACATCGCTGCCACGCACATGCAGTTGGACGCCGGTTTCCTCGCTCAGGCGCAGGGTCCCCGGACTCTTGCCGGCCGATCCCAAAACACGCTGGAGGGGGTGGTGATCTTCGAAGTGAACTTTCAGCTGTGTGGACAAACGACGCTACCGCCTGATCCTTGGTGTTGCGACCTCACGGGTCACTCGCCGCCGACGGTAGCACGCGGGGTGTCCGCTGAAAACTCGAACGATTGCTCACCTGTGCAGCCGTGCACAAGTGGAAAACGATGCTCGGACGCGATCGGGTGCTGTGGTATGGGTCGCGCCGTGGCGACACGCGATGACAGCGACAACCGATCGACAACTTCGCGCCATGGTCTGCGGCCGGGGCTCGACGGCTTGCGCGACCTCATGGATCGCCTGTTGGGCGAGCGCGGGTGTCCGTGGGATCGCGAGCAAACGCTCGACAGCCTGCGGCCCTACCTCATCGAGGAGGCCTACGAAGTCCTCGAGTCGATGGATGATCCACAGGCCCACCGCAAGGAACTCGGCGACCTTCTGTTTCAGATCGTGTTTCAGTCGGCGCTGCGCGAGCGCGAAGGTGCGTTTGACCTCGATAGCGTGATCGCCGGTATCGTCGAAAAAATGGTGCGCAGGCATCCTCATGTCTTTGGCGACAAAGCCGAGGAGCAGCTCGACGCCGATCAGGTTGCCAGACAGTGGGCCGAGCTCAAGGCACGCGAGCGAAAAACCCAAACAGATGGCCCGGCAACGCCACTTGCCGGTGTCCCCCGGGCGTTGCCGGCATTGCAGCGAGCCTGGAGATTGCAAGACAAGGCCGCGAGCGTCGGTTTTGATTGGCCCGATGTCGATGGCCCGCTCGCCAAGTTTAAAGAGGAATGGAACGAGTTCGAACAGGCGCGTCAGACCGGCGACCAAGCGGCTATCGCCGACGAGTTTGGCGACGTTTTGTTTGTCCTCGTGCGCCTCGGGCAAAAACTGGGGATCGCCGCCGAAGATGCGCTTCGTGCCACCAATCGCAAGTTTGAGCGAAGGTTTGCCCACGTGATGGCCCGCTGCCACGCCGACGGTATCGACCCGGGAGAAGCAGGCCTCGAACGCCTCGATAGCTACTGGAACGAGGCCAAGCAGCGCGAGCCCAAATCTTAGGTGTACCTACACCAAAGTTACATGCCGAACGGGTAGGTCTTGTGGTCGATAATCGGACTGTCACGGACGCCCCGAAGGGCCCGGGCGTAGAGCACCAACACCTCGAGCGCGTAGTCGATCCGTTTGCGCAGGTACGTATCCTCGTCGCTCGACGTCTCGTTGAGGTCACCGTGGAGTAACGTGTTGACGTTGCGCAGGATCAGGTTTTCGGGGATGTAGCACAGCCGCGTGTTCTTGTAGCTACTCACCCGGAGCTCGGCCACGGGGTAGCTGCCACCACGACTTGAGGAAATCCCGACCAGCATACCCGGCTTGTGTGCGAGTTCCTGCTTGCCGCACATCAAAAATAGGTTTTTTAGACCTGCCGGCGCCATCCCACCCCACTCCGGCGACACCACAATCACGCCGTCGGCGGCCGCGAGCTGCTTGGACATGCCCGACCATTTTGGTGCATATGCATTTGCCTTGTCCGACCACATCGCCTCGCTCCACAGCGGCAGCGGGTTCTCACTCAGGTCGAGAATACTGATCGTGTCGTCCCCAGGGCGTGCTTCGAGCCGTTTTGCCAGGTAATCGCTCACCCGCCGCGACTGCGAGTTTTTGCGATGGCTCCCGGAAATGATGACAAACGAAAGTGGTTGTTGGGGCTGGGATTGAGTCACGGCTGGCAGACCTCGTTGATGCACTCGGTTTGGAACGGACAGATGTTGCCACAGCTGCCGCAGTTGTCCGAGTCGGTCGTGATCACAACCTCGCAGCCGTCTTCGAGGTCCTCGTTACAGTCGGCAAACCCGGCTTTGCACGTGAGATCACAGTTGAGGCAGCCCATGTTGGGGGGCGGAAAATGACCAACTTCACAGGTTTCGACCAGCTCGTTGAAGATGCCGTCGCCGCACTCGGGAAACGTGCAGTCCTCGTCGCAGGTCTCGGTATTTTTGGACCCCTTGTCGCACTCTTCGCCAGCAAGGGTATTGACGTAACCATCACCACACTTCGTGACCGTACAGTCCGGGTCACATAGCGCGCTGCCCTCGGGGCCATCATCGCAGCCCTCGTTGGCCCAGTGGTTGAAGTAGCCGTCGCCGCAGACCGCAAGCGTGCAGTCGGCATTGCATTTGTCGGAGTCGACCAAGTTGGACTCACATGGCTCGACCACGTCGTTGTGCACGCCGTCCCCGCACTCAGGCACGGTGCAATCCTTGTCGCAATCTGCGAGGTTAACCCCGCCTGGCTCGCAAACTTCGCCCGCCACCACATTTTGGTGCCCATCGCCGCAAACGGGCGCGGTGCAATCGAAGTCACACTGAAATGTGTCTACACCCCCCCCGTCGCAATCCTCGCCTGCGGCCGCGTTTGTGAACCGATCGCCACACTGGGGAAATGTACAGTCAGCATCGCAAGTCGGTGTGTTGTCGCCCTCGTCACACTCCTCACCCGGGTCGAGCTGACGATTGCCACAGCCAGGCCCCCCCGGGTTCGGGCCCTCCGGGGTCTCCCCCGAGCTCTCGCCCGAACTTTCCGCACCAAGGGTCTCGACGCCTGTTGTCGACGAACCACCGCCAGCCGAACCCGATGAGTCACCCGTCTCGGCGAGACCATCGATGCACCCAGCCGTCAGCGCGGCCGTGAGAATCGCCAGCATTTGCACCTGCACACGCATGGACCAGTCCGGGCATAGCACAGGTTCGCGTCCGCGTCTTTGGTGTAGGCACACCGATCACAGCCACTTTTCCTGAGATTGGCTCCGCCACGAGACGTGTGTTTCGGCGTCTCTGGCCGAAGTTACGCACCTTGCGCAATCGCCTGACAGCGTCGGTGAAGCTGGGAGCATCCCTGAAGTTCGAGTACTGTTGCCGCTGCCGATGTACGTGCAAGCTGTGACCGGCGCGCTGCTCATGTTGCAGCCTGGGCCCCAGACCACCGTCTGTAAGGATGTACCTGCATCTTCGCTACGTTGCGCCGTGCTGACGGCCCTGTCCCACGAACGTCAATTTGCGGTCGAAGGTCACCCCGGCCAGGCCCTGGCGGCTGCAAGTGCTTGGGTGACAGCCGGGGAAAATGCCCTGGCCGTCGATATGCTACGGGAGCTTGACACCCGCGGCCCGTTGCCAGTGGAGCTGCAAAAACAACACAAAAGCATGCAGGAGCAACTATCCTCGCAGGTGCGCGAAGTGACGTTTGTGGTCATGGGCGCTCGCACACCCCAGCGCATCGAGGTGCACCGGCATCGTGCCCAACGCGCCCGCCCGCTTCAACGGGAGCTCACTCCCGACGACAATGGGCGGGCCTCCGTACACATGCACCTAGACCCGGGTACGTGGACTGTGCGTGTGTTTGACGCTGGCAGCCAGCGACTCGATCAGGTTGTCGATGTCGGGCCGGGACCGGGCCCCGCCAGGTACCTACTGCGGCCCGAACCTGATGTCAGCGGGCAGCTGGTAAATATGCTCATACAACGGTCCCCGGCGATGGCCCGTCGCCCGCTCACAGTTGTCGCCCGCGGTAGCGACGGCACCGAGTCGACCTGCGTGGTTCCAAAACACCGTGACAGCTGTGTCCTCGCCCTCCACCAGGCATCGTGGCAACTTGAATTGCGAGCCCCCGAGCACCGCCCACAGGTTGTTTCGGTGATGGCCAAGTACCCGGCTGGACAACCGCTGGTCGTCGAGCTTGAGCCCTTGCCCAAGTTGCGAGAAACCCGAATTCACAACCGTAACAGCTCCGCATCTCCAGCAGTTCGCGGGTTGGCCATTAGCGCCGGGACAACTGCACTTGTCGGGACGACTTTGGCGATTACAGGGGAGGTTCTCAACGCTCGGCGAGCGTCGACGGTTCGCCAACACATCGCGATGGGAAGCTGCAACACCTCAGACCCCGCCGGGTACACCTGTCAAGCCAGCCTGATCACGCCAATGCATGTACGTGCAACAGGTTTTGGGCTGCTCGGTGGGAGCATTGGGCTTGCGACCTCCGCACTTTATTTACGAGGACGAAAGTCGAGCAACCGCGTTTCGATACCGCTGCTCAGCGCCGGCGTGGCGACGTCGGTCGCCGCGAGCCTGTGGTTGGGCCTCCGAACCAAGCCGACCGACCAGGCTTTTAGCCGGCTGGGCCTCGATGATGTCGCGTTTGGTGGCGTCACCCGGATAGCCAGGGAACGCGTGTTCGCCGGAGGGCTCCTCGGCATCGGACTCGGACTGGTTGCTGGGGGCCTGCTCGCCATCATCCCGCGACGTGGTGGCAGGCTGGCGGTCGAACCGATGGGGCGCGGCATTGCAGTGCGCGGCGTATTTTGAAGGCTGCCGGGGCTAACGTGTCACTCGGCCAAACAAAATTGTCGTCTCCACCACCCCGCGGCTAGCTGTTCCCAACCACCCGTAGGCCGTGGCGTGGCCGTTGCCATCGGTCAAAAACAGCAGTGTCCCGATCCCCATACCGCCCTCACCTTCTGGGCTGCGGGTGTCATCCTCGTGGGGAAAAGACGTCGCATCGATGATTTTCACCGCATAGGCCCCGGGAATCTCGGGGACAGGACGCGGCGTGTCGACGACAAAGCCGACGTGACCGGTGTTGCGGCTGGGGAAATTCGGTGGCCGAATCCATGCAAATACATCCCCGGGACGGGCGTCGGCAATGTGCTTGAGCCGACGCCATCCGCCCTTTGCGCGACGGGTCGGAGCACGCCGGATCACGTGGTAAAAGTCGCGGGCAACCGGGCGCTCACGCGTCAGCGCGGTGCGTGCAAGCGGGGCTGTACGCTTCAAAATCCAGGCCGCCATACCCGAGCAATCCCACAGGAAAATCCCCTGCCGCCGGCGAACAACTGTCCGGTGTTGGTAGCGGGTTTGCTTCATGGTGGTAAACAACTTGTCGAACAGTTTGAGGATTTTGCGGGCGGCGCGGGACTGCGGCTCCCCCTGAACCACGGTACTGCCGACCTTGACCACCTCGGTTTGTGTCTGTTCGGCCAGTGCTTTCGCCGGCCACAACTGCGCACACAAGAGCGCCACTGTCCCTTGCAACACCCGTCTTCGATTCACTTTGATTTTTGCCGCCACGCCGCCTGAGTAGTACGCGTGAAACCCGAGAATGTTCTCATCTAAGTGGCTGATTTGGCATTTTTTGTCGAGCGCAAGGCTCGTGGCATGATGCGGCGGTGAGCGACTCGAACACGCGTAATATCCAGTGGCAATCGGGGTTGGTCGAACGCAGCGAGCGAGCTGCACTCAACGGCCACCCCGGCATGACCTTGTGGCTCACGGGCCTGTCCGGAAGTGGCAAGTCAACGCTCGCTCGACTGCTCGAACGTCGGCTCCACCAACACAAGATCCGAACGTTCGTGCTCGACGGCGACAATGTTCGCCACGGCCTCAACAGCGACCTGGGATTTACCGCCGAAGATCGGCGCGAGAACATTCGCCGCGTCGGTGAAGTTGCCCGGCTCATGACCGAAGCTGGTCAAGTGTGCATCGCAGCTTTTATCTCGCCCTACCGCGCAGATAGGGACCGTGTGCGCAACATCCATCCCGCCGGGCTGTTTCACGAAATCCACGTGAGCTGTCCGCTCGAACACTGCGAGGAACGTGACCCCAAGGGCCTGTACGCCAAGGCTAGACGCGGCGAAATCCGAAATTTCACCGGCATCGGAGCGCCGTACGAGCCGCCCGAGTCGCCCGAGTTGGTGCTCCGTACCGAACAGGACTCACCAGAAGCATGTATCACCAAGATTCTCGACTATCTCGGTGGTCATGGCGTTCGCGTTCAAACTAGGTGACAGTACACCTACGTTCGATAAAAAATGCGGGTACGGCACCATACCGTACCCGCTGCGCCTGTTCATCGTGTCGTCGTGACTGCTAAAAATTCTCGCGTGCGTGCGGTAACCGGGATGCCCCGGGGCCCGCGCCAGTTATGTACTGGCCATAAAAGCCCAGATACGGAAAATGCCCGTATCGCCGATGACATGTGTATCCCGTGACCAAGGTCTAGACGCATGCCGGCAAGAGTCAATAGCTCAATCTCCTTCACACCCTGCTATAGGCGCGAAATCAAGGCAAAAATTGGCATCATCGAGCGCCCGTCGCGGCCCAAAAAGAGACACTTACATGGCCAAAAAGACACGTGTCATGGCGCCCTGTTTCAAGCCAAAATTTGCGCGACCTCGACTGTCGCTGCGCACTCTCTAACGGTCGCTATTTGCCATCAGGATGCGGGTTCGCCCCACTTTGAAAGCAATCGAGAAGTTCCTAAACCCTACGAAAATTGGTGATACACGAGTTTTCCTGCAAGGTCCGGATTTCACCGGCTCGCGGCCCTCGCTCGAAACACAGCACGAAAAATCGAACAGGCCCAGCGGACCAATGACCATTGACCCGCACGCGAAAAGACTCCGACAGCTGCTCGATCATGGTTGGTACTACATCAATTTCGACCATCCTTCGCCGGCACACCAACTGGAGATTTTGCTCACGCTTTTAAAACACGATTTTTCTTTGCGCCTCATGAAAAACCGCTCGCCATCGCCCCCGTCGAAAATAGTTGAGATGTTTGCGCAGGACGTTATCGAGCTAGAATAGTTGTCAAATCAACGTTTATCGAGCCCATTGCAAAACCGGTCCACAGGCCGGCTGACAGCTTCTCGCGCGTCTCTTGCGCAGGAGTGCGACTGGCGAGAGCGCGCGCTGTGACCGGCGAACTAGCTCGGGAAAAACACGTCGCTATTATCCCGCGGCCCATGTATTTCATGTAAATACACTGGTAGTTCGGCGTCAACCAGCGAGCGGGCCCTGGAGATATCGACAAAGGCACCCGCCGGATCCTGCGAGCACGCATCATCGGCATTTGCGTAGTTTGATTGGTAATACAACAAGTGGTTGAAGTTGGCGCGACGCGGCACCCGACCGTTGTGCACATGGGTGGTTGGAAAATAGATCTTCCCGGGCACACGTGTCTGAAACCGCAGCGCCATCGGGTGAATTTTTCGTCGGGCGCCCCGTCGTAGCTTGAACACCGCAAACCCGTCGTCGCTGTAGTTTGGGAACTGCGCCCACACGTCGTCGGGCAAGCGAAACCGAGGGTCGAGACGGTCGAAGTCGGCGAGCGAGGGGACAAACGAAGCTTCAAATGAACCAACCCGATGGACCTTGAGGCGCGGCAACGAAGGACCCAGCGAACGGCTCTTGGGCGGGCCCTCGAACGCGATAAAAAACCGCGACTCGAGGTCGTTGAAAAACCGGGGGTAGCCCGAAAGGTCGACAAATTCGAGGGCCTGCTCCCCTGCCCCTGCGACTGTTGGCACCGGCAAGATCATCGCGACATCACTCGGCGATGACATACTCATTGTATAAACAATAATTTGCTGGCCACGTGCCCGGTCGACCCGGGCAAATATTTTGGTGTGCGCAACCGCGACCGAGGGGCGGCGAAACCAGGTCAGGGGCCACATCAACATACGCACGGGTGGTGAGAACATACACATCGACCCGATCATAGCTCAGCTCGGCGGCCTGGATCAGCACACCTCCGCGCGGGCAAATATGTACATGCACTATTTTTGGCTACCTGGCCACGGCGAGCCCGTCGTTTCTGCCCCCCGCGCGGCGGTGGAGAGCACCGCCTGTGAGAAAAGCTGCGACTCCAGCCCGCCGCCTGCTGAGTGCCTAAAGCCGCTGATTTGCCGTTATTCGAGACAATTCGCGGCCATGGCAAGGCCGTCGGTTTGCGAGCAAAGTCTCCCGTCCCGTGCTATCACTCGCGGCCATGGCAGCCGCCGGAAATTCCGACCTCATGCAGAAGATTGTCTCCCTGTGCAAGCGCCGGGGATTTGTGTTCCAAAGCTCCGAGATCTACGGCGGGCTGCGGTCGGCCTACGACTACGGCCCGATGGGGGTCGAGCTCAAGCGCAACCTGATGTCCGAATGGTGGCGGGCAATGGTGCACAGCCGTGAAGACATCGTTGGCCTCGACGCGTCGATCATCATGCACCCGGCAGTATGGCGAGCCAGCGGCCACCTGGCCGGCTTTTCCGACCCGCTGGTCGACTGCCAAATGTGTGGCGAACGCTTCCGCGCCGACAAGGCCCCGCGCGCCGAACAAGGTGCAGATACACCCATTACGCTCGGCGACAAGGGGCGGGCCAAGGCCGCGCTGACCCGCGCACAAGAGCAGTTCGACATCCCCCTCACCCGTAAAAAGAACGTGCTTCACGGGGCCAAGGGCAACGACCGCGGCTATGTGTGCCCCAACTGTGGTTCGCCGTTTTTGAGCGAAGAGCGGCAGTTCAACCTGATGTTTCGCACCTCGCTCGGGCCGGTCGACCCCATTGGCGATATCATTGCCGCGGTCAAACAGGCGACAGAAGATGGCGAGAGCGAGGCCGAGTTGCGCCGGCGGGTCGACAAAGCCGTTGGCGAGAGTGCGGTTTACCTGCGCCCAGAGACAGCTCAAGGGATGTTCGTCCAGTTCCTCAACATCCAGCAAAGCATGGCCATGAAGGTGCCGTTTGGGATCGCCCAAATGGGTAAGAGCTTTCGCAACGAAGTTACCGTCGAGCACTTCATCTTCCGCTCCTGCGAGTTTGAGCAGATGGAGTGTGAGTATTTCATTCGCCCCGGCGAGGGCCCCAAGGCGCTCGAGGAGTGGAAAGCCGAGCGCATGCGATGGTGGCAAAGCATCGGCCTCAAGCCCGAAAACCTGCGTATGCGTGCCCACGAGCCCGACGAGCTCGCCCACTACAGCGACGGTTGTGTCGATGTCGAATACAAGTTCCCGTGGGGTTGGGACGAGCTCGAAGGCATCGCCAGCCGCACCAACTACGACCTCAACGCCCACGCGACCGCTTCGGGCAAAAAACTGACCTACTACGACCAGGACATGGTCGACCCCGAGACCGGGAAAAAGGGCTGGCGCTACATCCCGCATGTCATCGAGCCCGCCGCCGGGGCGACCCGTGGTGTGCTGGCTGCCCTGTGCGATGCCTACGACGAAGAGCCCGGCGACGAGACTGGCAAGGGTGCACGCACCGTCCTGCGCCTGCATCCACGACTCTCCCCGGTCAAGGCCGCCATCCTCCCGCTCGTCCGCAAAGACGGTATGCCCGAGGTCGCCCGCAAGGTCGCCAAGCAATTTTTTGCCGCCGGTATCAATGCCAAGTACGACGAGCAGCACGCGATTGGTCGCCGTTACGCCCGTCACGATGAAATCGGCACCCCCTACTGCCTCACGGTCGATACCCAGACCATGTCCGATGAGACAGTCACGATTCGCTACCGCGATGATCGACGTCAAGAGCGGATCAAAATCGCCGAGGCCGTCGACGTTGTCACCCGCGCGCTTTCGCAGTAGCAGTAGTAGCTCTTCCCCCCCCCCAGGAGACAGCCATGAACAAACCCCGTACCGTCAACTGCATCAAGCTCGGCAAGGAACTTCCCGGCATTCCATTTAAGCCGTTCAACACCGAGCTCGGTCAAAAGATCTACGACAGTGTCAGCATGGAAGCCTGGCAAATGTGGCTGCGCGAGTCGCCGCGCTACATGAACACCTACCGGATCGACCCCATGAGTGCGGAAGGTCGGGGCTTTATGGAGCAGCAAATGAAGCTGTTTTTTGGGTTTGAAAAGGGCGACCTCGCCGACACAGCCTGGCGGCCGCCCGAGAGTTCCTAACCGCAAAACGCCGCCCTTCCGCAAAAACCCGGTGGCGGCCGATATTTGAAGGAACCTTGGGGCCGGACACGTGTCCAGGTACCGTCACTGTGGTGGAGAACGTGCCAACCTCTGAGCCCGACAGCGAGCACCAGTCGATGTTCGCCAAACGGCTTGCGTTCTTGATTCCAATTATTGGAGCACCCCTAGGCCTCGCCGTAGCGATCATCCTCAGCTTGATGATCGCTGGCTGGCACGTGACCCACTCCGTGGTGGTTCAGGCCGAAAACAGCTGGCGACCCGGAGAGCAGCTCTCGCTGCGCGCCTCATTGCTCAACGCCGAACAGGCCGCGGTCCCCGGTGTCGAGGTCCTTGCCGAGGTCCGCCGCGGCCAACAATCGCAGGAACTTGGGCGCTACCAGGCCGGCCCCGACGGGCATGCGCTGGCCAACTTTGAGGTCCCCAACTGGGAGCCGGGCCCATCAAAGTTGCATCTACACTTTTCTGCCGACGGGAAGCAACTCGCAAGTGAGCAGGTCGACATTGCGATCGAGCCCGAACGCGAGGCAAGAACGGGAGCCCTCACCGTCTCGGCCTCAACCCTCAACTGGGGCGACAACACCGAAGATCAGCCCGAGGACATCCGAATCAACGTCCGCCCGATTGGCCGGCTGCTGGCTGGGTTCGACAACATCCTGATGGTGCGAGTGGCCAAACCCGATGGCACGCCCCACCAGGGCCCGATACGGGTGCGCCTGTTAGAGGGCGAGTTCATGGGGAAGCGCGGGGCCGAACCTGCCCCCCTACTACTCGAGAAGTCGACATCGTCCCTGGGATTGGTCGAGCTCAAGGGGCCCTACGCAAGCGACGTGCTAAGTCTGCAAGTTGAGGTTTTGGCCCCGGCCGAGAGTGCCTCAGGAGAGGCCGGCGACGGAGCTAAAGAACTTGAAGATACAAAAGAATCGCAAGCCAAAGCTGGCGAGCCCGAGTCCGAGGCCGACAAGTCCGAGGCCGATAAGTCCGAAGCCGACAAGTCCGAGGCTAACGAGCCCAAGTTGCTCGGCTCGCGCAAGTTCCGGATGGTGAGCTTTGCCGGCGCAGTCCGCCTCGAAGCCACCGCGCCGGTCGTGGCGATTCCTAACGCGGTCGAACTCGCCGGTCGAGCGTTGCGAGCCCGTCGCCCGATTTACGTGGATATACATGGGCAAGACGGAGCCTGGATCCACTCGCTGTCGCCACCCATTCAAGGGCGCGAGGCGCCACGCCCCTGGCCCACAAATGGATTTGAGCCGGGCCTTATCCAGGCTGAGGGCTACCACTTTGTCAACGCTCCGGGCGAGTCAACCGCAGTTGCCCGCGTCCTGCTTGTCGAAGGCGACCCACACGGTCCTGAATCGCTCGTACCGCTTCTCGCCAAGCAACGCGAGGTTCTCGAACTTCCACGGGTTGAGAAGGCGTTCGAGAAACAACTCGAAACCAACTATCTCAGCCACCTCGAGTCGCAACGGACCGCACTGACAACCGAAGATATTGTACAGGCACAGACCTGGCTGTTGGGCACGTTGCCGATCGAGGTGCTCGGCCCACCAGTTGCCCACGCCACCCGAGACCGCGAAGAGCAGGCCCTTGCCCACAAAAAGGCCCGTTGGGTCAATGGCCTGTGGTGGTTTCTCGTTGCCGGTGGCGGTGGCTTTTTGGCACTGACCTCCGTGCTGATCTTTTGGAGTCACTCCAAGTCTGCGCGTGCGCTAGCCGAGGCCGGTGGCGACAATATCGAAGTCGAGGTGCGGGCTGCCCAGCGCGCTTTACTGCTGCGAGGTGCGGCCCTCGTCGTGACCATGGCACTTGGCCTTGTGCTCACGGTCGCCGTGCTCGACAAACTGCTGTGGAATGCCTAGCGAGCACGCGTAGAGAATGTACCTGCACTGATTTTGGCGTTAGGGGCTAAACATCCCGCTGCCAAAGTCGACACCGACATCGACACACCACACGCTAATCCCGTTGAGGTCGTCGAGCGTCTGTCCGTCGGGCACGGTTGCAGTCAGGGTCACCCCCTCGTAGCCCCCGGGCTTGAGCAGGTCTTCGGTCATGGCAAAACCGTTGTGGTAGTTGCCATCGATGCCACCGTAGATGCGGACATCGATCCCGGCCCCGTCGTAGGTGAAGTTGCTGATGACGATTGTACAATCATCGACAATTTCCGCCGTTCCGCCGACGTTGTGGAGTTTCTTTTCGAGTTCGGCTGTCCATCCAATCATCGGATGGGTCATGCCGCAGTCGCCCCCCGTGGTGGTTGTGTCGGAATCGCCGGTATCCGTGTCGGTGGGGTCACCGGTCGTTGACGGAGCCTCGGAGTTTGCAATCCAGGCAGCGATATCCCGCAATTCATCGTCGGACAGTCGCTGTGCAGACCAAAACGGCATCCGTCCCCCGGTGAGTCCTTCGTAGGTTGGGCTGTCCGGCAAACCGCTTGTACGCACACGAAGTCCGATGTAGTCGAGATCGAGGCCGAGCCCGGCGAGGCCTGGGGCCTGTTGGGTACCAATCGCATCGAGGCCATGACACACAGCGCAGGACTGGTTGAACAGTACGTTGCCGTTGTTCGCATCACCGCCGGACATATCTGCGGGGGGTTGGACAATGTCGAAATCCACAGGAGGAGCGGCCTCGACCCCAGTCTGGCCATCGAGCCAGGCGTACAACGACGTCCAACGCGAGTCTTCAGCCGTCCAGGGGTCGGCCAACATCCATTCTTGAAGGCAGGTATTGACGGCCTCCCGCATGTCGGTGAGTTGGGATTTTTTGTAGTGTGGACGTCGGGTTGCATCACCGATGGGATGCCCAGGCCGGCGAAATCCGTCGGCGCTCGGTTCAGTGATGGCATGACATGTTGCACATGCAAATGTATTGCCACCTTCGACCGGTTGCTCATAGACAGCTTGACCGCCCTCGGGCCCCGCAGTTTCACCGCCAGTCGTCGTGCCCGTCGTACTACCTTCGGTCTCAGTCTCACCGGCCGGTGAGCCGCATCCGTAGGCCAACATACTTAGGAAAACTAGCGGGACAATGCGCGACATCGCCGTAAGTATGCCGGCTTAATCTGTCACAAGGGACAGTGTCATTTTTTATTGCCTCCATACCTAATGGAAACAAGTTGCGATATAGCCCACATGTGCCAATATGAACCGTACTGAGTTTATGTCGTTGTGATTACGATATTGAAATCAAATACCAGAGAAGTCTGGTAGTGTCGCATGGGGGCTCTCCCAGATATGTTGGTACCAAGATTAGACCCTTAAAACAGCGATTTTTGTCGACTTCGACTGCCTGACATGATCTTGAACAAACCACACCTCGCCCGTGGTGGCGCCGATGATGAACACACTGTCGGAGAAATACCGCGTGGTTCTGGAGATAAGCCTCATGTAGATGCGTCGCAGCGACCCAACCAGAGCATTGCACTTGCAAACACCTTGGCGGGCGCAGATGCAGAAAGTCCTCCGCAAACCGAGACCGAGTCGCGAGACGTACCCCGCACGATCGGTCGATACCTCATAATTGAGCGCCTCGGGACCGGGGGGATGGGCGAGGTGTTTGCCGCGTACGACCGTGACCTCGACCGCCGAATTGCCATCAAAGTACTGCACCGCGACGGCAGCGACACCAATGGTCGAAGGCGCGACCGGCTGTTGCGCGAGGCCCAGGCGATGGCCCGTGTCAACCACCCGAATGTCGTGAATGTACACGAAGTCGGCACGGCCGAGGGCCAGGTGTTCTTGGCGATGGAGTACGTCAAGGGTCCGACGTTGCGCGAGTGGCTGTCTGAAACGACACGTGATTGGAGCGCGGTCGTCGATGTTATTTCCCAGGCGGCCGCCGGCCTATCCGCGTTGCACACGGCCGGCTTGGTCCACCGCGATGTCAAGCCGAGCAATATCATTGTCGGCCTCGATGGCCGCGTGCGAGTTCTCGACCTCGGTCTTGTTGGAGTTGGTGGCGACGAGCGGGTCGAGGAGGTCGCCGATGCTACGCACGATGATACCGCCTCGGCTAGCCGACAGATGAGCATTGGTTTGACACGCACCGGGGACATTCTCGGGACCCCTGCCTACATGTCGCGCGAACAGTTTTTGGGCCTCGATCTCACCCCGGCCTCCGATATTTTTTCGTTGGCGATTGTCCTGTTTGAGGCGCTGTTTGGCGAGCATCCATTCCTTGCTGATACATTTACAAAACTACGATCTAACGTCGTCCTCGGCAAGATCAAGAAAGTTGAACACACAACAAAAGTACCCGCGTGGTTGAGAGCTGCGGTGCTCAATGGGCTCGCCTCGGCACCCGAACAACGCCCGGCATCGATGCAGGCCTTCCGCGAAAGCCTAGAGCCGCCGGTGAGCCGATCGCGGCGATGGTTGCCGGTAGTGCTGTCGGCCGCGGTTGTCACGCTGATCTTTGGCGTGTATTCGTGGTTCAACCAGGCCACCTCTCCTGAGGTCTGCGTCGGCGCGGACACAGTGATCGGTGAGGTTTGGAATCCAAAACTCGCGGTCGAGGTACGTCGTTCGATGCTCGCAACCGGGCTTCCCTACGCGGGTGAACTCGCGGCGCGGGTGGTGGACAATCTCGATAACTATGCAAATACATGGATTTCCCACCACCGCAGTAGCTGCCAGGCGTTTACCCGGGGCGAAACATCGGCCGCACTACTCGACGCACGGATGGCCTGTCTCGACCGTCGGCGAGAAGCGCTTGGCGAGACCGTCGCCCTACTCTCGGCCGCCGACGCGGAGCTGATGACCCATGCCGGGCAAATGGTCGGCAACCTGCCCCGCTTGGCGAGCTGCGATGATCTGGCCGCGTTGCACAGCGCGATGGAACACAACCCGGCCTCAACCGAGCAGGTCAAGGCCCTCGAAGTGGCTCTTGTACGTGCATCTACACTGAGTTTTGCCGGTCGCCTCGACGCCGCACGCGATACGATCAACGAGGTTGTCGCCAAGGCCGAGGCACTCGAGCAGCCAAGCACGGTTGCGCGAGCCCTGTTGACCGCTGCCCGCGGGTCGATCAACCTGCAAACCGATCGGGAAACAACCTTCTCAGACCTCGACCGCGCGCTGTCCCTGGCGATCCGTGAAAACCTCCCGGAGCTGGCGGCCGAAGCCATGATCCGAAGGGTTTATCTGCGGGGCTTACGCGCGGGTGGTACGGCAGCCGCGCTCGCTGATTTATCTATCGCAAAAGCCATGCTCGATCGGGCAGGTGATTCGCCAGAGCTCCGAGCGCTGTTGCTCAACAATACCGGTTCTATCCAACTATCTGCCGGCGAGCGGGATGCCGCCCGAGAGGCATTCAAGCAATCCCTGGTGGCCAAGGAGCGTTTGTACGGCAAGGGGCACCTCGAAGTTGCTGTTGCCTTGGCAAACCTTGGCATGCTCGCCGAGACCGAAGACGAACGTAAACAGCTCCATCGGCGAATGGTTGCGATCTACCGCGATCAGCTCGGACCGGACCACCCGCAAACGCTCGATGCCCGGGTTTTGGGTGCTCTTTACACTCCCGACCCTGGGGTTGCGAGCCGTGAACTCGCTGAGCTTTGTCCGCGGTTTGCCGAACTCTCCGACAGTCCGTTGACGGCAGCCTGTGCGTTTGAACTCGGTCGTGTCGAGGACTTTCGTGGGCGTCATGACCAGGCGATTCAGGCGTTTAAAACGGCACGCGAATTCGCTTCGTACCCGTGGCCTGAGCTCGACGCCTACCTCGCAGTATTGGGAGCCTCGGATTCGTCGAACGAAGCGTTACAAACGCTGACCAAATTAATTGATTCTACATCTGATTCGATGTGGTGGAGCCAGCTCCAACTGGCTGAACGTCGGGCCCTCAAGGGGCGGCTATTGGTGTCGGCTGGGCACGCACGCGAGGCAGCTTCTGAGCTTGAACGAGCCTTAGAAAACCTGGCTTCGGTCGCCGACAAGTCGGGCCCGGTTGAGTCTGGGCGGTTGCGGGCCACCATTGAACTCGCGTGGCTGCAAGCCAGCTCAGGGGCTGGCCGCGCCCTAGCACCCAAAATCAACAAAATTTACCGAGAGGCCCGTGGTTACTTCTCGAAGTGGCCAGTCGCCTGTGCCAACAGGCTCGCACAGCTCGAACGTGTTGCGAAGGCCGGCGACAGTGGTCGCCCAAAAGCCGGGCAATCGCCCGAAACACATGGGTGAACATACATTTAATTGAATGTATCAACAACTAAAAACCGTGACCCAATTGGGTCACGGCGGATATCAGCCGTGGTACGCGCTGCCGCGGCGACATCACGAGTTAGATGTAAAAGCACATACTAGCCAGGCTCGAGAATAAACGGGTAATTCACGACGATCGAGCCCCCACCCCGGGTCTTGGGAAACTTCCACGTTTCGATCGCGCCGGCGATACAGGTATCGACACCCGAATTCCCGAGCGTCGATTCATGAACCTCTGAGGTCTCTACCTCACCCGTGCCAGCGATCTTGAAACCCACGACAACCCGTCCGGAGAGTTCCGGGTTGGTTTTCAACCCCTGGTTATAGCAGTGGCGAACCTCGTTGATGTGGGCCCGGACAATGCGACGAATAAGGTCCTTTTGCATCCCCCCAAGCGCTTGCTCATCCCCCGAGAACTCCGCCTTTGGCAGGGCCTTTGGGGCCGGAGTGTCGTCTCCAGTCTCGAGCACAAACGGGTAGTTGACAGTGAGAGATTGGCCGTTGCGGGTTTTTGGAAACTTCCACCGGGAAACAGCTTCAGAAATACACGAGTCGACGGTGTTCTCACTCAACGTTGAGCTTGCGACCACCGACTTGGCGACGTTGCCATCGCTACCGATCGTGAAGTTGACGACGACTTTTCCGGCGAGTGAGGGGTCGCGTGATAGCCCCTCGTTGTAACAGTGGCGCACCTCGTTGATGTGGGCGCGAACAATCCGGCGAATGAGGTCGCGATAACGCGGCTCAACCTCGTCGCCGTTGCCATAGCTCGCCGACGTATCAGGACCTTGTAGGTCAGGCTTGGCAGGCTCGTGCTCGACACCGATGTTCGTAGGTGCAGCCGGGGTTTGCAGGCCCTCGCAGTCTGTTTGCGCGAGCTCAGCGTCTTGAAGCTCACCGTCGCAACCCGAAGCCGATGCCAGGACAGCAACCATTAAAAGGCCAGAAATGAGGCTAGGAACGGGGCTAGGAACGCGAGTGAAACGGCTAGGTTGGTGATGGGGCATCGACATCTTCTCCTGTCTGGAAGGTCTTACGGCGCTGCCGACAGGAGGTTCCCGAAAATATTTTTTTTAGCGTAAGCGCTGCATCGCCCGTGGCCTCCCGGCACAAGTGCGAGTTCAATGGCCCGACACAGCCGGGCAAAACCATGGCGCTCGCCCGGACAGGTGCTCCGCAAACCGTCGGGTACATCTCCAGGCTCGCGCACGCGTCCCATAGGTTTGAAGGCGTGGGGTATGGCGGGGTTGCGTGTGGGCTACGTCGTTGGCAGCAGGCGGGTCATTTCGATACTTCGCCGACTCGGCAAAGTGGACTGCTTCGCGGGCCAGGATTAAAAGGTCATGCTGCCGTGCACCAATAAACGCAACCGTCACAAGGTATGCCGGGTGCTAGTCGTACCAACAAAGTGTAGCTGCACCGAAAATCAAGGCCCAAGCGCTGGCGCTCACCAACGCCCCACGCCAACTTTGAACCTGTGACAACTGGCGTACCTCGCCCGGGTCGAGGCGAGTCTCGTTGGGGACTTTCATACCGCGACCCCCACCTGGTTGCCGGAGGTGAAGGCTGCGCGAACACGACGAAGTAGCTGCCGCGGCTTGCGGGTGAAGAGATGGCCAACGTAGCCGCGGACGATGGTCGCCAGCGTGCCGTAGTAGACCGACAGCTGCACAGTGTCGCCTGCGACCTCCACCGGACCGTCGTAGATCGAGTACGGCAGGGCCCAGCGCTGGGCTGACACCAACTGGCCGACGACCGAACCGGCCACCATATAGCGCCGGCCGCTACGCACGAAATCACGAATCACCGAGGCGTAGATAAAAAATCGCTCCCGTTGATCGAGCTCCGGCGCAAACCAGGCAAAGCCAACTTCTGCGCACCGGCTCAGCGCTGGCGTGGGAACGTTGGGGATCCGATCGAGATAGCGAAACGGGGGGATCAGGTTGAGCGAGAAGCCGCCGACGAGCTGTCCCTCACTGTTGAAAAATCCGCGTACCTGGGCCTGCTCGAGATAGGCCTGCTCGACTCGAACACCGCCGACCGCGGAGAACTGGTCCGAAAATGACTGTAGGTCACCTGGGGATTGCAGTAGCGCACTGTAGCTGAGGTTGCGTGACATCGAGTCTCCAAGGGTCGCGCTCATCAACATCGTTTGAGCGCCGTACACCTGGGAGTTGCCGTGCTTGCGGCTCGGATCACAGCGTTTTGTTGTGAATTGTTTCCATGCTCGAAATTGCAACGTCGTTACGGGCTCTCCCACTGGTCGAGCAGGGGCTTCACAAGTTGCTCGAGGGTCAACACCAGCTCCTCATCCATAAATGGGTAGATGTCGGGGATATCGAGAACCTCGAGTGCGCCGTCATCGAGGAGATTTTGCACCTCCACACGGAAGCGTTGGCGCAGGCGGGTGAGGTGGCGTCGTTCCATCACAAACACGACGTCGGCCCAGCGCAACTGACGTGCAGTTACACGGATCCTCGCCGATGGTTCGGTCCCGGCAGACTGCACCTGTAAACCCTCGATCCGGCCGAACACTCGCTGTGCAGTCAGGCTGCGCTGACGATTCCGGCTACAGACAAACAGGACTCGCACGCCACATTGTGCCACGGCAACGGGCTGCGACACACGCAGGTTCTGCTGGGAACTCGGGGCTTCTCGCAACATACAGCACTTGTACCTACATCGGGAAAACAGTCGCGCGGCTAATACCTCCGTGCTAGATGTGGCTGCATGGATAAGCAAGCATTTCGCCTCGCGCTCGGCCGGCGCAACTTTGTCAAAATGTTGATGGCCGGGACTGCGACGGGCGTGACCGGGTGTATCGCAACCCCGACCGACGAGACCAAAAAGATCATCATTATTGGCGCAGGACTGGCCGGCCTAAGTGCGGCCTATGAACTTGAAAAAGCGGGCCATCGAGTCGTTGTGTTGGAGGCCCAGGAGCGCGCGGGCGGCCGTGTTCACACCGTGCGAGACCCGTTCGACGGTGACCTCTATGCCGAGCTAGGCGCGGTCCGGGTGGCCGATGTCCACTTCCACGTGCTGCGTTATATCGAGGAGTTTGACCTGCCGATCATCGAGTTTGGCTCGGGCGACCCGGTGTACTTCCTCAAGGGCCAGAGGTTTATGCATACGCAAGATTCTCCCTGGCCACTCGAGCTCACCGAGGCTGAGCAAGAAAAGGGGCTGGGCATGTGGAGCGACTACATCGCCGCCTATTTCCCCGACATCGGCGATCCGCTGGCGGGCAACTGGCCCCCCTCGAGTGCACTCAAGTACGACGACATGACCATGGCCGAGTACCTCGCCTCCAAGGGCGCCAGCGATGACTTTTTGCGGCTTTACAAAACCGACAACGGGACCGAAGTCGACAGCTATGCTGCGCTTGCGTGGATGGCCGCCGAAGTTGTCGACCAGGACTGGGGCACGACCTACGCGATTGTCGGTGGCAATGATGCCCTGCCCCGGGCGTTTGCCAATAGCTTGGGCGGTGCCATCGAATACGGGGCCGAGGCGGTTCGGATCGACCACGACGGACTCGGCGTAACTGTGACGTTTGTCCAAAACGGCGAGGAGCGAGAGGTCGATGGCGATTACCTCGTACTCGCCATCCCGTTTCCGATTGTCAACGAAATCGACATCGTCCCACCGTTTGCCGACGACAAGATGGAAGTGATCGAAGAACTCAAAATGAGCCCCGTGACCCGTGTGTGGGTTCAAACCGCCACCAAGTTTTGGCAGGCCGAGGGCATCGGCGGGCTCAAGGTTGCCAAAACCGACACCGGTGTCGAAACCCTGTGGGATGTCAGCTCGGTCCAGGCTGGTGAGCGCGGCCTGCTGATGGCCTATATGCAAGATCAAAACGCGTTGAACATGGCGATGCACCCGGAGGACATGCGGGGCTCCGTTGCGCTCAACGAGATGAGTGCGTTCTTCCCCGATATCAACAACCACGCTGAGGCAACCTACCAATACGCCTGGCAAGAAAATCCCTACGCCCGCGGTGCCTGGGCGGCGATGCGCCCCGGGATGACGGCCAAGCTTGCACCGATCGTCGCCCGACCAGAGGGGCGGGTCCACTTTGCCGGCGAGCACACCTCGGTGTGGATCGGCTGGATGCAGGGAGCACTCGACTCGGGGATTCGCGTGGCCGACGAAATCAACCAAGACATTGCCACGCGCAGCGCGAGCGCCGAGTAGCACTTTATTTGCAAGTACATAAATCCCGGGCACGCTGAGCCAACGGTCGTTATCCGGCGCGCTCAGTGCCGTCGGGGCGCAGATCTAGTTGTATGCACATAATCCCAAGGCACGCTGAACCAACGGCCGTTATTCGGCGCGCTCAGTGCCGTCGGGGCGCAGATCTAGTTGTATGCACATAATTCCTAGGCACCGACAACCGCACTCAATGCCGTCGGGGCACGCGTTTGGAAATACCGCAGAGGATTTCGTAGGGAATCACGCCGGCCCAGTTGGCGAGGTCGATGGCTTCGAGACGTTGCCGGCCCTGGCTGCCCATCAGGGTTACGCGCTCCCCCTCGCGTGCTCCCGGAAGATCGGTGAGGTCGATCATCGTCATGTCCATGGTGATGTTGCCGAGAACCTTGCAGCGGTGGCCACGGACCAACACATGGGCCTGCGTGCTCATCCGCCGCGGGTAGCCATCGGCATAGCCCACCGGCACCACGCCGATCCGCGAAGGCCGAGTGAGGGTTGTGCGATGCCCGTATGAGACCTTGGTCCCGGCGGGCACTTCCCGTACGCTGAGGACCCTTGAATGTACACCCATTGCCGGATGGATCCCCGGCAACAACAGCTCACGCCGCGCGGCTGTCCCGTACAACATCAGTCCCGGGCGAACCATGTCGAAGTGCGCCCCGGGAAGACGGACCGTGCCCGCGCTGTTGCACGCGTGCCGCAGCTGGGGCTGGAAGCCGCGGGCTGCAAGTGTATCCAAAACATCGTTGAACAGCTGCAACTGCCCTGGGCTGACACTGTCGTCCACTTCGTCGGCACAGGCGAAATGGGTCATCACACCTTCGAGGTGCACCCCCCGGGCTTCGTGACGACCGAGCCAATCCGCGAGCTCGGCCACTTTGGTCGGCAACACCCCCACCCGCGACATCCCGGTGTCGATCATGATGTGGATGGGAAGCCGTGGGGCCCCGGCCCTAAAGACCGCGGCGGACAGCAATTTGAGGTGCTCACGCGTCCATACCACTGGGGTGAGGCCGCGGTGCACCACGACATCTTCGGCTCCGGGCGGGAGTCCCCCCAACACCAGGATGGGTGTATGTACACCAGCCTCGCGCAGCTCGACGCCCTCTTCGACCAGGCTGACCGCCAACCCCCAGGCCCCGGCATCGACAAAGGTCCTGGCGACCTCGACAGCACCGTGGCCGTAACCATTGGCCTTGACGACAGCGAGCACACGGGTGTTTGAACCCACGTGCTTGGCGATGGCCCGCAGGTTATTGGCAAGTGCTTGGTGGTCAATTGCGGCGTAGGTCGGACGCAGTTGGCCCGATTGAGCACGCCGACGTTCCCCCACCCGTCGGGTGTGCGTTCTGCGGTCGTTGGCAGGTTCCACCATCCGGCGCGACGATAACACGCGACGCATTGAGGCAACGAAATCGCCGGCTATCGGCGACTCTACTAGGACTATCTACAAGCGGTCGTCCACCGGCTCTGTCACGAGCTGCGCTTTGAAGCAGAAAATTCTAAACCCGAAAATGACGAAGCCCCGGGGATCCGGGGCTCGATGAAACGGCTCGTGAAACGACTCTAGATCGATAGGTGTGCCCGTTGATAGCAATAAGGAGAACGGGCCAGGTAAAACTTTGCTCAGCCGTTGATGATGGTCTCGCTGAGGATCATCCGGCGTCCGCTCGAGCTCACCAAACCGTTGCGGGCCATGGCGCTGAGGGTACGGGAGACCGTCTCTCGGCAAGAACCGACCATGCGGGCGAGTTCGGATTGGGTTGGTACGGGTGCGAGGATCCAGTTGTTGCTGGCATCGATCTGGCGACCCTGACGACGGGCGAGGCGACGCAGCGTGCGGCGCAGTCGCTCTTCGACATCACACAGGGCAAGACCACTGGCGACAGCTTCAACGTCGCAAAGCTTGGCATGTTGTAGACGCATCAATCGCATCATGGTTTCGGGCTCACGCCGCAGGTGCTCCATCAGCACGTCGGGCGGAATCCGCAAAAACTCAACTTGGACCGGAGCGACCGCTGTGGTCGAGACGCGGGTTGCTCCAAACGCACAGTTCTCGCCAAACACATCGCCTGGTCCGAGCACCGACAGGATGATGTCGCGGCCACCGTCTGCAACGCGCACGAGGTTGACCCGACCGCGGAGCACGACATAAAGACCGTCCGAGGCGTGACCTTCGTTGAGGAGCACCGTGCCCGAGGACTTCCGCTGCCGCACGGCGGAGCGAGCCAAAACTTCGATTTCAGATGGACGCGCGGCGACAAACGGCTCGACACAGGTCAAGACATCAGCGGTTTCCATACGTTCGAGCGGAATAGATGGGCGACGGGATTCGGACACGGCTCGCATGCCTAGTTATTTATGCACGAGACGGGCCAATTTGAGCTCAAGAACACTCTGTCATAACTAGTTGTTAATATATGTAGTAATTATGAAAGCTGCCAAATCTGAACAGCTAGGGCACTGTTGCTGAAAAGCAACACCTGGGGGGAAATCGCAACGCTGTGATCTGGACTTCACGTGCGAAGAATGCGCGCAGTAGGAATTGTGACCTGGATCTCTCACACTGCGCATCAACGAGCAATCCGATGGCGGCCCCACCCCAAGACATTCCGCGAATGCTGGCGATTACCCCGCCAACGGGTGAGGTCAACGTGCGTGTGGTTGACCGTTGGCGCGAGGCCGGGGCCCTGCCTCGGATGGCGGTTTTGCTGCGTAGTCCGGGTGCGCGCCCCCTGGCCTCGGTCGCTGGGCGGCTACATGCACTGCTGCGCGCTGTTCAATCGCAAGGGGTTCCCGCACTGGTTTCAACTGCACAGTCGGACGTCGCCGAGGCTGTCGAGGTCTGTCGAAATCTCGGGCTCGCGGGCATCCAACTCAAGGGCGACCCGAGCCCACAAAATATTGTATCAGCAAGGTCTATGTTGTATCAGCAAGAAAGACTTTGGGTCGGATGCTCGCAACATGGACGCCCGGCACCGGCTTTCGAGCACCCCGCCTCCTATGTCTGCGCGGCCCCGGTGTTTACACCAACAACCCAGCAGCTGGGGCGCACCAAACACGGGGCCGGGCTGGCGATGTTGCGCGCCTGGGTCGAGGTTGCTCCCCGGGTCTTGGCCCTCGGCGGGGTCAACTACAAAACCGCCTCGCAATGTCTGTCGGCCGGCGCCTGGGGACTGGCGGGCATCGATGCATTCTTCGGCCGTCAAGCTACCGTGGCCAACCTCGCCCGGCTGGTCGTGGCTGTCGAAACGAGCATAACTAGCCGGCGGCAGCGGTGATCGAGTAGGCTTCGCCCGGCATGGGTAACAAGGACAAGCAACAGCACGCGCAGAGTTTTGCCCGAGCCGTGGCGCCGCTGTTTTTCCTGACCGTGCCGATCCACTTTGTTGCCGTTGTCAGCCGGTTTGACGCGATTGCCCTGATGGTGCCGTCGTCGATCGAGACAACATTGTTGCTGATACACTTTCCCCTGATCCTGATCGAGGCATTTGTCGTCAGTCAGTTGCTCGCGGGCAAGAAGTCCGACTTCCCCCTATGGATGCAGATCGACGCCTGGTCGGTGCGTGCCTCGATCACGCTGGCCTTCACCTACCTCTCGATCGTCGCCCTGCAGTTTTGGAACCTGGAGTTTGGGATCATCAACCCCCACCCGCCCGCATCGTGGCCTCTTTGGACCCGGCTCAAGTTTTTCTTGATGATGAGCGTGGGGATGGGCTTTTCAAATTACCTGGCGGCGACAAAAATCTTCTTGCCGGTCCTGCGGGTGCTCACGGCCCCTGCCCGCTGGCTCCCGGGGTTTTTGGCCCTTATCGTGCTCGCAGCGGTCGGATTGGTGCTCGGCGAACTTTGCCTACGGGTGTTGGTCGACCACGGTGTCGGGGAGCAACTCGGAACTCTACAATCGGCCCTCAACGGTGGCGCGATGGGGGTAGTGACGCTGCTCGCCGGTAGTTTGGCCTCCACAATTCTCGCCGGCATCAAGGTTCTGACCGACAACCGCAGCAGCTCCAAATAGGCGCCTCCGGACGCGAGAAAAACCACGGGCGAACGCGTTCGGAGTGTGCTTTGTCGCATCCCAAGCGCACGCGACCGCAGTACAACGCGGGAGAAAGCGAGTCCCATGAGTAACTCAAATCCCCGCGTATACTTCGACATCTCCATTGGTGGCACGCCCAAGGGCCGGATCGAGTTCGAGCTCTATGCCGACACGGTCCCCCGGACAGCCGACAACTTTCGTGCGCTTTGCACCGGCGAAAAAGGTACGGGTCAGTCGGGAAAACCACTGCACTACAAGGGTTCGACCTTCCACCGGGTGATCCGTGGCTTCATGTGCCAGGGTGGCGACTTTACCCGTGGCAACGGCACCGGCGGCGAGTCGATCTACGGCGATCGATTTGCCGACGAAAGCTTCCGCGGCAAGGCTGGCAAGCACGACCGCAAGGGTCTGCTGTCGATGGCGAATGCCGGGCCCAACACCAACGGCTCCCAGTTTTTCATCACCACCGTCCCCACCCCGCACCTCGACGGGCGGCATGTCGTGTTTGGTGAGGTCGTCAACGGCTACGAGATTGTCGAGGCGATCGAGCGCTCGGCAACTGGCCCGCGTGACCGCCCGCTGCAGGACGTTGTCATCGCCGATTGCGGCCAGCTCTAAGTTTCCGAGTTGATGACCCAAAGGGTGCATGTATGTGCACCCTCTTTTAGTGGTTCAAGCTACCCGCACATCGGATTGCCATCGCAGTAGGGAATGTCGGAGAACTCGCCTACAAACACCTTGTCGCCCACCCAGACCTTGTACGAACCGGTCACAGTGGCATCCCAAGCGTCGATTTCGACAAACCCGACATCGCTCGACTCTGGCGGGTCCATGCCGTTGTCGTAAAACACAAACCCGTTGCCCTCGAGGTCGTACACATCGGGTGGCATCGGGCCAAAGCCCAGGCCGAAGTTTCCGCTGTGAATGATGATCCGCAACGACTCGCCGGCCAAAATGCCATCACAGGTCTGTTGGTCGAGGCCCAGGACGAGCTCGTGGGCGGGCCCATCGTCGGGGGCACAGGAGTTGTCAAAACGTCCGGGGCCGCCACCAAACTCGGTCACCGGATAGAGCTCGTGGGGGACACAGTAGCTGCCGTTACAATCGGCATCACCCCCGCAGATGCACGCCATCTGTAGTTCGCTGTCGTTGCAAAACAGCCCACTCGACGCACATCCGCCCCAGTCGAGGGGTGTGTAGCACTCCATGCCCTCGCCGCATGAAGGGCCGCCGTTGCACGTATCACGCAGACAGCCATTTTCATCGAACGGCGAATTGAGACCACCACAGTCGACCTGCTCACAGTCGATTTCGTATTGCGAACAGGCGAACTCCTCGGTTTGCGGACAGCTGTTGGTCCCGGTGGTCCCATCGGTCTCACTGTCGCTGCTATCGCTGGTGGCATCCGTCGTGGTGTCGGTCCCCTGCTCGGTCTCCGAACCCGAATCGTCGGTCGTCGCCTCTTCGGTGGTGTCGCCGGTGGTCTGTGTCGAAGTCTGCGTCGTACTCCCATCGGAGGTTGCTTCCGTGGTGCCGGAGCCGTCGCTGGTCGACGTACCCGGGGTGCAGGCCGTTAGTGCACATACACTAAAAACCGCGACGGCAGGACAGGCGCTATTGATTAAGGGATTAAGCATGTTCAAGTTCCTCAGGCCTTAGGTCGCCGGGGGTGGTGGCGGGGCAATCTCGCGAATGGGCTCAGGCTCGGGCGGTGGCAGGGGTTGCTCAATCGTCGCCGCGGTCGAAGCCTCAAATGCGGCATCGATCTGTGGCGCCCCGTCGACCACGTCGACAGCGATTTTAACAGCCTGTCCGCTCAACCATGTTCGGGCAAAGTTGACCTCGCGTTGGGCCCCCGGAAAGCTCCCGATCAGGTTCCAGAGGTTGGGAATTTCAAAGTAGAACGCGGGTTGTGTGGTGGTTTCCATCGCTTGGGTCAACATCCAGCTGATCCGGTCCCCCGAATCGGCAACGGCGAGCCAACCAAACTCAACATCTTCGGTTTTTTGATCTCGCGTGACCTTGACCGGGGGCTCTCCCGAAATCATGTACAAGCTCGCGGGCATGTCTGAGTCGGGGATCGTCACCGCCTCAACCTTTTGGTTGATGCCCGCGACCGTCGCTGGGGCGAAGGTCAGCTCGGCAAATGCCAACATCGTGCGCACCAGGTTGGCATCGCTTTTGGGCAGCCGAAGATAGGCCACAAAGTCGCTGTGGACCATGTTGCGCTTGCCAAAATGCAGGCTACGCAGGCTGCCGCCGGCCCCTTCGATACGGCTGACAGCATCGATCACTCCGAGGATAATCCCGCCTTCGGGTTTGCCCTCGAGCTCCATCGCCGGCCAGCGTTGGGCGGCGCCAATGGCATTGGGCCAGGTCTCAGCAAACATGCTGAGTGCAGCCATTTCGTCGGCGTGATTGAGCGTCCGCGAAAACTCGCGCTCCTTGGCTCCGTACACACCGGTTGCGAGCTCGCCAAAGCGTTTGATGTCGGGCAGTCCGGTGGTCCGCATACACATCACACTGCCGTCGCAAAGGGCCGCGAGGCTCGGCACAGACACCGCGACGTCAGGCCGCTCAAACAGTTCGGCCGAAAGTTTGCGGGCATCATCATCGGCTGGCACCCACCGGGTTGTGAGATGGACGTCGCGCTCGCCGACGGTGCCCTCAAACGTCACCCCGGAAAACAGCCGACGGACATCGCGTAGTTGCTCTAAAGCCGTGATATCGCGGATCGTCCGCTTGAACTTCTCGCCCACGTCTCGCTGCTCGTCCCACTGCAAACGACGAAATGCCGAGGCAATCTTGGCCACCTCGTGGGCCTTGGGTATCGCCGCGCCGTCGAGGTATCCCACGGCATCTCCGGCGAGTGTCGCCAGCACGGGTAACTGGGCCGGTTGGGCCGATCTACTTGTACGCACAACTTCTGCGCGGCCGGGTGCTTTGGAGTCATTTTTTGCCCGCATCGGGAACACATAAAAGTCGACAAGCACGGCCCCCTGATCCTCGCGGACCAAAACCGCGGTCCCGCGATCGGCGTAGCACAGCAGCTCGCCGTTGAACGATGCACACAACTCGCGCCCAGACTCCGGCATGCTCTCCCGCGGCAATGCCGTGAGTTGGCGTTTGAACGCTCCGAGGTCAGTCACCGGAACGTGGATCCGGCTGTGGAACGCGAGCGCCTCGGCTTTCGAAGTCAACGGGTGCGGTGGTGGCGGTGACGGTGGCGGTGGCGGTGGCAATGGGTCAGGCTCATAGGCGACATCGCCAAGGGGAACCGGCTCCTCCATCGCTCCCGGGTCTGGGGCAGCTTCCACAGCTTGTCTGGCCTTGGCTGCGGCTTCCTGGGCGCGTTTGGCCTCCGCCTCGAGAGCTCGCATCTGTTCCTCAGCCTTGGCCTTGGCCTCCTCGGTCCGCGTCATCCCGGCAAACGGATCAGGCGCCCCGGGCTTGGCGCTCGAGCTTTCACTTGCAAGTACATCCCGCATGTTGCCGGGCGACAGCGGACGAAACCACGTCATGCTGATCACGGCAGCGGCGTCGATACCCCACTGTTGGGCCACATTATCGCTGCGCAGATCCATGCCGATCACCTGGCCGGCCTCGGCCAAGTCGCGGGCGGCCCGCGGCTCGATCGGAATGTGCTGCAACCATGTCTGCACCTGGTGAGGACGCACGGCTGCATAGAAAACTCCGCCTTCGAGGTAACCCGGTTGTGCACCAACTGGTGTGCGCGGCGGGGTTTGCATCCTTCCGGTCCGCTGGGCAACTTCGGCTCCATCACCGCCGGTCGTCTTGGGTTTGTTGCGGTTACATCCACCCAAGCAAAGGCTCAGGGCAGCGGCCGTTAGCAGCCAGCGACCGCGGCCGCCGAGCATCATCGAAGGGTTGCGTTTGATTCGCCTCACCGCGTCATTATGCCGGAGTTCCGATGACCTGTTGAAACCACGTGTCCGGGCGAAAATGCCAATTGGGGACTCGACCTTTGGGCGATCTGCGATACGCTTTCGCGCGCATGGATGCTTTCAAGATGCTCACCCCCTCCCGGTTTGCGGTGTTCTCGGTTGCCCTGCTCGCGTGTGCTTGCGGGGCCGACGAAGACATGGACTCGCTCGACACCTCGCAAACCGGGGAGACGGTCGGTTTCAGCGGGTCGGAAACGACTTTTGAGGAAACCGCCGGTGGGCTGACAACTGCCGAAGCCACCACCGAAGATGCGACCGCGGGCGAAACCACCGGGACTGTGGGTGAAACCGAAACAGATGGTGAGACAGATGGTGAAACCGACGGCGAGACCGATGGCCCGGCGGATGGTCCCGTGTTGTACCCCGACGACCGTACACATTCACCCATAACCCCGACGGTGGTCGAGCACCTACGCACGATCGCGGCTTCAAACAGCGATCGGGACGACTCGGTCTTCGCCAAAATCGGGGCCTCTAGCACCAAGAGCAAGCAGTTTATGCACTGTTTTTCGGGCGATGGTGTCGACCTTGCAAGCTACGACGGGCTCGCCCCCACCGTCGACTGGTTTTCGACCATGGTGAGCGACAGCGAAGATGCTTATACAAGAGAAAGTCTGTCGGCAACGGTTGGCTGGGCAGCTTTTCACGCCCTCGAAGGCGACCCCTCACCGCTGCAACAGGAGGTCGACGCGATCGAACCGCGCTACGCCGTGATCCTGTATGGAACCAACGACATCGGCTATGACAATTTATATGGCTATGCAAATAATATGCTGGACATCATCGACGCCCTGCTCGACCAAGGTGTGATCCCGGTGATGTCCTCGATCATGCCACGCGACGACGACCCGATAGCTGACGCCAAGGTCCCGCGTTACAACCAGGCCGTACGCGCCCTTGCCCAGGCGCGTCAGGTGCCGTTTATCGACTACTACCGTGAACTTATTGACCTTCCCGACCATGGCTTGGGGGCCGACGATCTCCACCCTAGTGTATATACACCCATGGGAAATCCCGCGTCCTGTGTGATGACCGAAGAGGGCCTCACCCACGGCTACACCATTCGCAACCTCCTCACACTCCAAGCACTCGACCGCCTGCGTCGGGTCATTTCGGACAACGCCGACGCGCCCGATGCCAGCGCCCCGAGATTGTCCGGCGAGGGCACACTCGATGCGCCCTATCGCATCCCGGGCTTGCCATTTGCCCACCATGCCAACACCGCCGAGGGCGGGTCGTCCAACTTCGATATCTACGATGGGTGTATGGCGGAGCAGGATGAGTCAGGGCCGGAGTTTGTGTACCGCCTCGACCTCGAACAACCCACCCGGGTGCGTATGCATGTGTTCGACCGCGGTGATGTCGACATCGACCTGCATTTGCTCGACGCGAGTGCCACCACCGAGGGCTGCCTACAGCGCAACGATCGTCAGATCGTGCGTGAACTCGAGCCTGGCACCTACTTTGTCAGCCTAGACACGTACATCAATGAGGGGGTGGCGACCGCAGGAGAGTATGTCTTGGTGATGCTCGCCGAGGAAATTTGAGCGCCTTTGCCCATTGACGGCATTCCAACATCGGCGGCATCGACCTGCGTGCGAAAGATTGCATGATCCGGGATGCCGGACCGGTCACTCCCTTGTTAGAGTAGGCGCGATTTATGAAGCACGCCCAGGACGACCTGGTTTGGATCGACAGCAATGGTGTCGCCCACCCGCTCGGCGACGCCGCGACGCGACGCATGAAACAGCGCGTAGGCGCGTTTCGTATGTTTCCATCACCCGACCATCTGGTGTTTATGCGCTACACCGGTGAGGACGGCCGGCGCGACCAGGACGATGGCCGGGTAATTCGGCTGGCAGGTGAAATCGCAGGACCAGGTACGTTGTGCGATATCGTCAGCCTGCTGTCCCAGGCCGGGTGGCGCGGTGAACTCATGGTCCTCGACGGCGATGCCCGCCGCAGTGTGTTTTTTGATGCAGGACTGGTGCAGGGGGCGATCAGCAACCACGGCGATGAACGCCTCGGCCAGATCCTGTTTAAGTACGGTGCGATCGAGTCGGATGATATTCCGGCGATTATGGGGCGGGCCTACGCCACGCGCGAGCGATTCGGTGTATGTGCAGTCAAACTCGAGCTGCTGTCCGACGAGGAGCTTTTCAAATTCCTCGCGCGCCAGGTCGAGGAAATCGTATTCAAAATGCTGACCGCCCACGACGGGATGTACTGTTTTCTCGATGGCTACGACGATGCGGCCATCACCTTCCCCCACTCCGTGAGCGCGACCAACCTGTTGATGGATTGCGTCACGCGGATGGATGAGATGCAGTACTTCCGTCCGCGGATCCCCTCGTCTGAACACGTCCCCGACCGGCTTGCGAGTGCCCCGGACATCAGCGACGAGTTCGCCACGGTGTGGGCCTATATCAACGGCGATCGCAGTGTTGAGGACATTGGCCGCGAGTCTCGCCTAGGCGAATTTGAGGTCACCAAACAGCTCTACAAACTGGCCCAATCGAAGCTCGTTGCCATCTTACCGCCGCGGCTGCGCGGTGGAGCGGCCGAGGTGCTCGAAGTTACCAACGCGATTTTATTGCAAGTACATGAACAAATCGATGCGGTCGGCCATGGAACACGCTTCCGCGAAGCGCTCCGAGCCTTTGCCGCAGGCCCCTACGACACCCTGTTTGCCCACGCGGGGCCGTTCGACGATGGCAGCCTAGGTTCCGAGCAGCTGTTGAAAAACGCAGCGGCCCTGGTAGGGACCGGTGACTTGCAGGACTACGTCAAGGAATGGCTCTACGAGTACTGCTGCTTTGCGGTGTTTAGTGCCGGCGCAACCCTGGGATCGGGGGTTGAGGCCCAGCTCAACCGCCACGTTGACCCCATGCTTCGCAAGCTTCGACCGCCCGGTGGCAGCAGTGCAAGTTCGATGATCCGGCTCGCGCCCGACGAATCCTCCGAACTTTCGTTTTCAGACCTCTAGCAGCCCGTTCGGTCACCCCAGTGCTGCAGCAAACGATTTAGTTGCTGCAGCACTCAAATTCAAATCGCACTACGGCGCGACGTAGACCCACAGGTAACGGTTGCCGTTGAGCCCCTGGCCGAAGCAGTTGGAGACTTCCCAGCTACAGACGTTGTTGATTGTCGTATTCAGGGAATTCTCGTTGCAGCCACTTCCGTTGCCCCACCAGCTCCGTCCGGTGTTGGGGTTGTTGCCTTCCGCGTAGATCTGGTTTTGCGTCATGTAGGGTGTGCCATCTTGGTCGAAGAACTCGGAGATCAAACCGGTTTCGGGGTAGGCGTTGAGCAGGTCCTTGAACACGTTCTTCTCGACGGTGATCACCCGGTAGTTGTTGACATCGGCTCCGCAAGCGATGCGAACGCGGTTGTAGTCGGAACCGGTACAGCCCTCGCCCCAAAACAGTGGAACGTCATCGCCGCCTGGCATGTCGAGGTACCCGCCGCACTGCAGCCAGCAGCCATCGTCGAACTCGGGGCCAACCTCGCCGTTGAAGTCAGGCGGCACTGGGCTTGAGCAATCACTGGTGTCGAAGTCACATCCCGCGCAGGCGAGTGCGCCACAGGCAAAGCCATCGAGGTCGGCGCAGGTCATGCCCATCACGTCGTTGCCCTGGCAGTCGCAGGTTGTGCAGTTGGTGCGGCACGGGCCGGTGTTGTCGTTGTTCATGCCGCCGTCGTCACACTCCTCGACATCGGTATGGATAAAGCCGTCGCCACACGAAGCATTCTGGCAGGTATCGAGGCAGTCGTCGGTGTTGTCCGCGTTGCCGTCGTCGCACTCCTCTCCAACCTGGACGAGACCATCGCCACATGAGGCGACGGTACACATGTTGCTGCACTCGTCATCGTCGACCATGTTGCCGTCGTCACAACCCTCGACCCCTTCGTGCAAAAACCCATCCCCGCAGGTTGCGGCCACACAGGTGTCGAGGCACCCGTCTGTGTTCTCGGCGTTTTGGTCGTCACACTCCTCAACTCCAGCCTGAATGAAGCCGTCGCCACACATCGCCTCTTGGCAGGTGTCGAGACAGGCATCGGTGTTGTCGGCGTTGCCGTCGTCGCATGCCTCCATCTCGGCCCAAACATGACCATCGCCGCACGACGCTTCAGTACAATCATCGAGGCAGGCGTCGGTGTTGTCGGCATTGCCGTCGTCACACACCTCGTTGCCTTCGACCACCCCATCGCCACAAACCGGAATCGGATCCGTATCTGAATTCGAAACCCCGCTATCACTGTCGGTCTCTGTGGTATCGGGGCCTTCGGTCGTCGACTCCGACTCACCCGAGGTCGGGTCGACAGTCCCTTCAGTGGTTTCGGTGCCAGCCGTCGTGGGGTCGGTCGTGGGTACTGTCGTCGTCGTCGTCGTCGTCGTGTCGGTCGCGGTAAATGTCGCAGAGGTTGTCTCGCCACCGGAGCTACAAGCTGCAACGAGGAAGGCTGAGACAAGATAGGTGATTGGCTGGGTGTGCGACCGCATTCAACGATTATGGCAGAGTCTGGAGCAGGCCGGTGAGCCGGTCTTTGTTTTCTTTAACTCGCGGCTTTTTTTGCGAGCACGGCCACAGACGAGCTTGTCCCGGCGAGAGCTTTTTGGATTGTCTTTCCTGCCAGCGAAAACGCGGCAAAATCTAGCTCCGAGGAGCGATACCCGACATCGAAGTTCGCTGTCGAAAATGGCCCGAGGCGGGCGTGCGGCCCAGAGTCTCGAACGTAAATGACAACCGAGCCATACTGTTGATGATGTATGTGCAAGTGAACCTCCGCACCACGCCGCAAAATCTGCTGGAGCGTCCAGCCACCAGCTAGCGGCTGTCCACGTGTTAGCGGACCAAATGAGCGCAATGGCGTCACAGCCTGGGTGGTATCGACGTTTGCCGCTCGAGACTGCGCACCATGGTGACCACGTGTATATGCAGTTAAATCGGTCATCCACAGCCCAGCCGCGACGATCAGCACACATCCGAGCGGATACACCACATGCTTGAGTTTCGCCCCCCTAAGCTTGCTCACCGGCTCGCGGGAGCCCTGTCCCCACGGATAGGAAAATGCCAATAACAACACCATCGGCTCGACGTAGGGGATATGGGTCAGCAGCAATACGTTGAGGTGAAAGCCCAACAACAGGCTCCCCCACAACATCCGCAGCTTCGGTCCAAAAAGGTAAAGGACGGCGCCGAGCTGAATCACGATGGTCGCCAACGCGAGCGCTTGACCGAGCCAGGGCACCTCCACAACAGCCCGGGCGTAGGCCCCAAACACGGAAGTGTCATCGATATCGTGGTGGCACACGATGATGGCGCGAAGGGTTGAAGCATCGATAAATCCGGCCCCGAGTTTGCCGAGTTTGTTGAGACTGGCACTGACATACGTCGCGGCCAACACCCCACAGGCACCGGCTTCGGCAAGTTGCTCGGCCCGCTCATCAGTCATCCGCAACCACCGGGCAAAGCCCAACCCCGCCATCCATCCCGCAAGCAGTGCCCCGGGATAGAAAAAGTTTCGCATCGGGCCCCCGAGGATGGCGGCCTGCGCCTCGACGAAAAGTGCCGATACAATCAATATTCCCGCCCCACTCGCCAGGGCAAACCGCCGTTGGGCAAACCGGAGGCAGCAGACCAAGCCAACCCCGAGCGCAGCTGCGATCACCACGGGATAGGACCCGAGGGCAACCAACACGTGGGGCGCGAGCGGATGAGCTTTTCCGGTGGGGTGCTCAGACAACAGCCACAGGCCAAGAATTGCCAGATCTGCTGCGGCAATGAGTGCAAGTAGCCGCCGCAACCCCGGGCGCCCTCCGGCTCCGTGAACGCTTGCACCTGCAATTTTTTTGCTCATGGCACAGCATCCGCGCGACAGGTCAGCACCGGGCAATCCTCAACCGAGATCAATTCCCCGTCGCCGGCAAACCACCAAACCCGCTGGACAATTTGCAGCGCAACGCCGCCCGGGGATTGGTTGGTAAGGTTTGCCGTCAGGTAGGCTTGGAGCGCATCAGCGAGATATGGAATATGACGATTGGGACAGGTTTCGGGGTCGAGTACAACCGGGCCATCACATGCAAAGTTTGTAAACCGCCGAACTTCGTGCGCATGCCCAGTACTGTCGACGGCAATTATCCGCGAGCCCACGCTGAGCTGCGAGGTGGCGTACATGTCAAAGGTCGAAAATGGGTAGAGGTTGCCAACCGTATGGGCAAGCACGAGGTAGCCGAGCAGGACAACGAGCGAAACCCATGTCGTTGTCCGCAGCACCAAAAAGAACCCTACCCCGCACCCTGGGCAAACCTCGGATCGTCGCGCCGAAACACCAGGGAGCCGAGCACAAACACGGCCCACAGCGCGGCAAAGTGAATCACCATGACTTCGCCGCCGAACTTGTCGTAGATGACACTCGAGAGTTTGGGACCGAGCAACAGACCCGCGGCATAAAACGCATTAAACACGGCATTTGCTCGGCTGTACTCCTCCGGCAACGCGGTCTTGCCCTGCAGGGCAAGGCTCAACGGCGGGATCGCGGCAAGCGTGAGACCGGTGACAAACACGGCGGCACACAGGGCAAAAAAGTTGTCGAACGGGATAAATGTCAGGACCGCGGACAGTCCGACAAATGCAAGTACACGCATCCACAGCAGGTGCCCGTGGCGGTCACCCAAGCGGCCGGCCACGTTGGTAAACAACAGCATGCCAGCCGCGTACACAGCCGGTATCAAAAACGTGCTGTCGCGGGCAATCCCCTTGCTGTGCATCATGTAAAGCGGCAACATGAGGACCGTCGAGGACTGAAAGTAGCCGGTTGCAAAGGTCGCCATGCACGAGGTTTTGATCTTCCAGGCGACCTGCCCGTAGGTCGAGTGACCTGCCCCCGTAGGCGTAGTGGTTGGCTCCGGGTCGTTCGCGGCACTGTCTGAGGTCGATGTATCAGCATGAATTACCTCGCCGCCGCGGTCCCGGTCGAGCCGGGCAAACACGTAGGCCGCCGAACACAGTGACAAAATACCGGCACCGACAAACGACAGGTGCATCTGCTCCTCACCGAGCTGATAGCCCAAAACCGGACCAATGATGTAGCCAACTGCCATCGAAATGGCGTACAGGCTGGTAACATAGGCCTTGTTGTCGGCATCGGAGCGCATCAACAGTTGTGTCTCGCAGGCAACCCAAATCCCCGCCGAGAACGCACCGTCCAAAAACCGCAAGCCCGCGATCTCCCAGTATCCGCGAAAAAACGGGAACATTGCGATCACCACGGCGTAACCCAGCAGGCTAACGAGCAACACAGAACGGGCGGAGAACTTGCGAATCAAGGTCCCGACGGGCAGCGAAAACAGCACGACACCAGCGGCAAAAAACGTGGCCAGGTTGCCGATGTCGGAGGCGGTGAACCCATACTTCTCGAGGAACGGACTGACGAGGGCAATCGCCAGCCCGTAGGCTGTCATCAGCAAAAAGATCGCGATGTTGACGACCCAGATGTTGCGGTCTCGAATCCGAGAAAACACCGGTTCTACGGTCTGCAATCGTGCCGAGCCTGTCAACCGGATGGCGACGACGCGTGTGTGAGATGCCCTGTCACCAGCCACCTGCGAACGCGTAATTGCTTGTAGCTACGGAAATCTTGGGCCGCGTTTACCGCGTTGGGAATTCGCAGCAACAGTTCGGGAGCAAACCCGCACTCTTTTGTATATTCACCAGCGACGATGCCAACGCCCCTGCAAATTCCTGGTCTCGCGGTGGATGCCGCCATCGGCCGCGGGTCGTCAGGAGTGGTTTACCGGGCGCATCGCCGCGATAATCCAAGCCAATCGGTTGCTCTCAAGGTCTTTCACACGTTCGACAGCGAAGTCCGCAATTCGGCACTTCGCAATCGTGTCCACCGCGAGGCCGCATTTGTGGCGACGCTTGCCCACCCCGGTCTCGTTCGGATCTTTGAGGTTGGCGAGCACCGCAACCGTCCGTTTATCGCCATGGAATACGTCGAGGGCCCGAGCCTCGCCAACGAGTTGGTCGCCGCCCCGATGCCGTTTTTGCGGTTGTTCTCGCTGGCGCGTTCGGTGGCCCAAACCCTAGCTGCGGTTGCCGATCGGGGCATTGTCCACCGCGATCTCAAGCCCCACAACATCCTGTTGCCCGTCGATGGCCAGGCCAAGGTCATCGATTTTGGACTCGCGGCGATCGTCGATGAACTCGACGAACACAGTGAAAACCGGGCCTGTGGGACCTGCCTCTACGCATCTCCCGAACAGGTTGGGATGCTCAATCGTCCCGTCGACGGTCGGTCGGACCTCTACTCACTCGGTGCTGTGCTGTTTCACTGCGCGAGTGGGCGGGCGCCGTTTATCGCCGAGACGGCTGCCGAAGTCGTGCACCAGCACGCGGCTGCCCCGGTCCCAGACCTGCGCGAGCTCAACCCCAACATCCCCCCTGGGTTTGCCGCGATCGTCACCCGCTTGCTCGCCAAGGATCCCGACCGCCGGTTTCAAGATGGTCACGAGTTGGTCGCGGCACTCGACCGGCTAGAGCACCCTGGTGGTGCGCACCGGGTGTATGTCGCCGAAAAAACCGATCCGATTTTGTGTGCGCGCGCCGATGAGTTTCGCCGACTCACCGAGGTTGCCGAGGGCACAAAAAGTCCGCTCCTGTATGCGATTTCGGGGCCTTCAGGCTCGGGTGCGCGGGTCGTGGCACGGGCGTTCGCCAGTCGCCTCGGAGTGGTTTTGGGAGCCGATCTCATTACAGGTGTATGTACACCCGAAATCGACCACCCCCTGCGCCCGATCGCCCGCGGCCTCGATGCATACATGGCGGCTGACGATGCAGGGGAGCATGCCCAGCGGCTCGAACGCGTTCTCGAAAACGAGGCCAAGTCTGGGTTTCCACTGGGGCCACTGCTCGCTCCATTGTGCCCGCAGCTCCGGGCCTTTGCCGGGGATCACCCTCCGCTTGCGACCCCGGATTGTCAGGTTTCGCTAGCCCTTGCCAAACTCCTTAGTGGCCTGGCACAGCTGCGACCGCTGGTGTTGCTGCTCGAGGATCTGCAGTGGCTCGACGAACGTGGATTTGAGTGGCTCGAATACCTGTGTACCAAGCTCGATCAAACCGATATTTATATTGTATGCACATCCAATGTTGCCCCAGGAAGCCCGGCAGGTGCCCGTATTGAGCAACTTCTCGCCTGGCAAGTGGATGACAGCGAGCGCGAAAGCCCAACGTTTCGCATGGAGTTGCCGGCCCTCAACAAGCTCGCTACACGTAAGCTTCTGGCGGTCGCACTCGGGACCAACGACCTCGAAGATGAGGTAGTGTCGGCCATTTGCCGGCGCAGCATCGACCAACCAGAGGCCTTGATTCAGTGTATACACACGCTGATTTACCGCGGAGCTCTCAGGCCGCACTGGGGGACCTGGCGTATCGACCAGGCGCGACTCGACCGGGTTGCGATCCCCCGCGACCTCGAGCAAACGTTTGTCGTCCGCCTACACGGGCTCGACCAAGTCACGAGATCGGTCCTCGACTGGGCGGCGCTACTCGGTCCAACATTTGGCCTCGAGCACCTGCAGATGGTGTGTGCAGCCGGGCTCGATCACGGCGACGGCGAGTTTTTACGGGCGGTCGAAGTTGGAATTCGCGGGGGATTTATCGAGCGGGTCTCGTACCACTTGTATCGACATGTTTATCCCCGCCTGCGCCAGCACCTGCTCGACGAGTTGTCGACGGCGAAGAAGCGTGCCGGACACCGCAAAATCGCACAGGCCCTCGATGAGATCCAAACCCCGACGGTCGATGAAGTCCTCGCCCGCGCGCGCCACTACTCCCTGAGTTTGACGCCGCAATCCGCCCGGCGGACCGACGAAACCAACCGAATCGCAGGGGCGTGGTCGGCTCGCACAGGTGCGGCTGAATCGGCTTATATGCACCTTCGGGCCGCGACCGATGCCCGCGCCGTTGGCAAGCTGCCACGCGACCCGGACCTCGCCGCTGAGCTCGGTGAAATTTGCCTGCGAACCGGCCGCATCGACGAGGCAAGAATTTGTACAAGCAATCTTTTGCGCGACGCCACCGAGCCGGTTGCCCGGGCCCAGTACCGTGCCCAGATGGCGGCGATTCACCGCGCCGAACTCGAGTTTGACCGCGCCTGGCAGGAGCTGACTGAAGGATTCCAAGAGCTTGGCATCCGCTCGTTTACCTCGCCCGCCCAACTCGGCCAGGTGCTCGCCGGCCGTGCGCTCGCCCGCCTCACCCTGCCTAAACGCCGACTTGGCGACGCCGCCCGCAGGCGGGCAAAGGTGCTGGTCACCCTGTGTGAGTACGCAGCCCTCACCGCCTGCTACGACCTGCGGCCCGATGATATGCGGCGGGCATTGCTGCTCCCGCAGTACGCTCTTTCACGCCTCGGCACGACGGCGGAGGTTGTGGGGTTTGAGACCACCGCAGCCTTTGCATTTGCAAGTTTTTCAGAGGTCGAGCTCGCGCAAGCCCAACTCGCCCGCGCCCATGAACACGCACAGGCCCTCAACCACCCGGTCCTGCGCAGCCGTTGCAAGGCCGCGCAGGCCGCTGTGTTTGCGTTTACCGGTCAGTCCCTACCCGCCGAATCTGCGTTTGAGACGGCGCTGCACGACCACGGGGTGTGGCTCGATGCAGTTGATTATGCAAGGTCCTGTGTGATCCATGCCTGGGGGTTGTGGCTTCGCGGACATGATCATCAGGCCCGGGCACTGCTGCAGTCAGGACCTCGGGGCCCAACCGGTCGTCCCGGAATTCAACCACAGGCGAGGTTTTGGGCCGTACTCGGGTATTGGACCGCGTCGATGTGCGAGGCTGCGGTCGGTCACCGCAGCAATGCCCGGGCGCTGGTCAAACGCGGGCATGCCCTCACCCACGGTCGCGATGTTGGGCGGTTTCACCAGGCCTATGCGTTGATGACCGAAATGCTCACGGCCCTGACCACGCCGGCCGGACCACGGGGGGAGCAGCTTGAAGCCTGGTCGCAGACCTGGGAGAACCTCGACCTTCGGATCGAGTCGACACCGGTGCTGCTGCGTCCACTGTGGTTGGCGCGGGCCCGGATTGCTGCGCGTGCGACCGATCGATTTGCCGGGCAACCAGTGCCCGAAGCCGCGGTATTGCAACTACAACGACGTGTCCACGAACTCACCCGAGCAGCGCGAAGCCTGCCGAGTTTACAGGCCCACACCCGGGTGCTGGAGGCCACGCTTGCGCGCCTTCGCGGGGATGTTCACGCCGCCATGCAATACCTCGGGGAAGCCCAAACCCAGGCTCACATCGGCGACAACCCCTGGGTGATATTTGAATGTACATGTGAACGCGCCCGGGTGCTGCGGGCGATGGGGATGCACGAGGCCAGTCAACGCGAAGCCCGGCAGGCACAAACCCTGGCCACCGAGTGCGGCTGGACCCACCGACTCCAACGCCTCAGTCCCGAGTTTCACCTCGGCGCCGGTGTTGGCCAACACCTGACCTCGCGCGGGTCGACAGCTCCAAAGCCACCTGGGCAGCTCAGCCGCTATCTCGATGCACTGTTGGCGGTGAGCCGGGTCGCCGTCACGGGCGAGGACCCGGAAGCACAGGCCCGGCAAATCCTCGACGAGTTGGTCGCCGCCCTCGGTGCCGAACGGGCCCTGCTCTACACCTGCGACGAGGCCGACAACAACCTGACTTTTCGAGCAGGAAGAAATCACGCCGGCAACGACCTCCCGCCCCAGGACAACATCAGCTCAACGGTGCTCGACTATGTGGCCGCCACGCGAACCATCAAGCTGATCAGCGGCGACGAAGACGGGGAAGTCAACAGTAGCGACAGCGTGATCGCCCACCAACTCAAGAGCATTGTCGCCGCGCCCCTGGTCGTCAAACGCCAACTGATCGGCGTGGTTTACCTCGACAATCACCTCGTTCGCGGCCTGTTTTCAAATGACGATTTGCTGATTTTGGGGGCAATGTGCAACCACGTAGCGATCGCCCTTGAGAGTGCGCGTATGGCTCGGTTTATGCAAAATGCCCGTGACCAGGCCCTCGAAGCGGCTCGCCTGCGTAGCGCCTTTTTGACGCACATGAGCCACGAGTTGCGAACACCCCTCAACGCGATTTTGGGGTATGCCGAGATGGTCAAGGAGGATGTGGCCAAGCAGCTTCCCGACACCCTCCCAGACCTCGAACGGATCTCGGTTGCCGGACGCCACCTGCTGGGGATCATCGCCGACATTCTCGAACTCAGTAAACTAGAGTCGGGCAACGCCCACGCCCAAGGGACCGAGATCGACGTGGCGCAGCTGGTGTTGGCGGTCAGCGACCCGTATCACAGCGCCAGTGCCCGAAGCGGCAACCAGTTGCATGTCAACTGTTCTCCAACACTCGGGACAGTGTTTACCGATGTCGAAAAATTACGTCGGGTGCTGCAGCACATTCTCGACAACGCGATAAAATTTACCGAAGGCGGCCAGATCGATGTTCGGGCCGAGTGGCGCCACCACGCCGATGGTCGGCGGTTGGCAATCGAAATCGCCGATACCGGCATTGGCATGACACCCGAACAACTCGAGTCGTTGTTCACGCCGTTTTACCAGGGAGACATGTCGACGACCCGGCGATACGGCGGAACCGGAATCGGTATGGCCCTGAGCAAACACCTCGTCGAGGTTCTCGGAGGGTCGTTGTATGTGGAGAGCCGGTCCGGCCGCGGCACATGCTTCACAATTCAGTTGCCGCCACAACTACCGCGTCGGTGAGCAGTGGGTCGCACCGCTGTCTCCATGTACATGCACCCGAAGGACTTTGCAGCTGTTGCCCGAGGTGGTAGGTTCCCGCGGCGATGAGCGACGGACAACTGCTTCAGGACACGATCGACTTTAACGCAGCTCCCGGGACCGGGGATTCGGCAGTCCTCCACCGAGCAATGGGCTTCTTTTTGCGCGAAGGACTCGGAGCGACCAAGTGGCCCGAAGCTCCCAACATCAACGAGCAGCGCAAAATGCTGCCGATCCTCGAAGGCTTTGCCAAGGCGATGTTGTTGTGTGCCTCGGGGGATGGCGAACTCGCTGATGCCGAGCGCAACTGGATTTTGGGTTTCGTCGCCAACTCGGGCGCGACCTACGAATTGCTCGAAGAGCTCCGCACGCTGCAACCCGGCGACCTCAACCCGATGGACTTGCTGCAAAAAACGGAGCGCCCGGGGCTTTTTACCCACGCGTTGATCTACTACGCGATCAAAGCTTCCGATGCCGATGGCGTGCTCGACCCGAGCGAGTTGGGAACCATCAAACTCATGGCCCAAGTCCTTGGCGTCGACGAGGGCACGGTTGATTCGCTGGTTGACTTCCACCGCGAAGAACAGGCGTTTCAAACCCGCAAGACCCAGCTGCTGTTCCCCAACGGGCACCCCTGGGGATAAAGCATGTATACTCAAGCTCTGCCCGTGCAGCTGATCGGCATTCGCCCCGAGGGGCGAGTCTGACCCATCCCTCAAGCGCAAACGGGTGGCAAGCTCACAACTCGTCACGTGGACTTTACCCACGGGCATCGCTATTGCACGGGCATGCGTCCCCGCGACTTTGCCAGCCTGGATGTCGACAACCGGCGTGTCTTTGTCCGCGTCGACTTTAACGTGCCACTTCGCGATGGGACGATAACCGATGACACTCGGATCCAGGCTGCGCTGCCTACCCTGCACGCGTTGCTTCGACGCGGCGCCAAACTTATCGTCGCCAGCCACCTCGGGCGGCCCAAGGGTCAGTTCAAACCCGAGTTGAGCATTGAGCCCGTCGCCGCGCACCTCGCTGGCTTGCTCGAACGCGAGGTCCGATTGCCCGACGAAGTGGTCGGCGACAGTGTCCGAAAGCTCGTGCTCGACACCCGTGCAGGCCAGGTACTCATGCTCGAGAACCTGCGGTTTCACCCGGGTGAGACCAAAAACGATCCGGACTTTGCCCAACAACTCGCCGACCTGTGCGACGTCTATGTCAACGACGCGTTCGGGGCCTGCCACCGTGCACACGCTTCGGTGGATGCCCTGCCGCGGTTGGTCAAAAACCGGGCACCCGGCCTGTTGCTCGAGCGAGAGCTCGCCGCATTGAGCCGTGTTGTCCACAATCCGCCGGCACCATTCGTGGCGATTGTTGGCGGTGCAAAGGTCTCCGACAAACTACCGGTGTTGCTCGCCCTACTCGAGCGGATGCATCGCGGCGATGCCCTCCTTGTCGGTGGAGCGATGGCCAACACCTTCCTCGCCGCCCGCGGTCTCGACGTCGGCGCCTCCCTCCACGAGCCCGAGCTCAAACCCCGGTGCATCCAGCTGCTGCGCGCAGCCGATGCTCGTGGGATCGAAGTTGTGCTCCCCTGTGACCTTCGTCTCGGCAAATCGCTGGAGGATGCGGACGGCCGGATTGTGGTTGTCGAACCCGAAGCGATTGGCCCCGACGAGATGGCGCTCGACATCGGCCCCTCATCGGTGAGTGTTTTTTCCGCTCGGATCGCACGGGCCCAAACGCTGCTGTGGAACGGCCCGATGGGTCTATTTGAGAACCCGGCGTTTGCCCAGGGCACGTTCGACGTGGCCGAGTCGGTCAGCCGGTGCGAGGGATACACGGTCATTGGCGGCGGCGACAGCGTAGCCGCGATCCAAAAAAGCGGCCTCGCCGACAAAGTCGACCACATCTCGACCGGCGGAGGCGCTTCCCTCGAGTTGATCGAAGGCCGTATCCTGCCCGGGATCGCGGCCCTGGGACGGGCCCAGGAGGTTGGGGCATGACACGGGTTCGATGGGTCATTGGCAACTGGAAGCAAAACCTACTGCGCGGCCCGGCCGAGGCGCTGGCCAAGCGAATGGTTGCGGAGATTCCCAACCAACTACTAGAGGCCGACCACCGCCTGCGCATTGGGATCGCCCCCACGTTTCTGGCACTCGACGCGGTCTCGCCTTGGACGCGACCAAGTGGACCCCTGTGGCTATGTGCCCAAGATATTGCGGCCCAAGATCAGGGTGCTTTCACCGGAGAAATCGGCCCCGAGATGCTTGCCGAAGCCGGTGTGAAGTGCGCGATCATTGGCCATTCTGAGCGCCGAAACCACTACCGCGAGCCCGACATTCTGGTTGGGGCCAAACTCCACCATGCGCTCAAGGCAGGTTTTACCTGCGTCTTGTGTGTTGGCGAGCCGCTCGATGTCCGCAATCAAAACCGCCATGAAAGCTATGTAATTTCGCAGCTTTCAAATGCATTTCATCAACTTGAAAATGAACTTTGTAGCGAGCGTTTGATCATTGCCTACGAACCCGTCTGGGCGATTGGCACTGGCAAAACGGCGACCCCCTCCCAGGCCAGCGCGATGCATCGCACGATTCGTGCGTGGCTGCTCGAACGTTTTGGTCCGGCTGGCGGCGACAGATCAATTCTCTACGGTGGTAGTGTCAAACCCGCAAACGCCGCCACCTTGATGGCTGCCGGTGACATCGACGGCTTCTTAGTTGGCGGTGCATCGCTTGACGCCAGCAAATTCCTAGATATCGTGCACGCCGCTGCGAACGGCTAACCCCGACTCCCATGTTCGAGATTCTCGTCACCACCATCACCATTGTGTTTGTCATCATCAGCTTTTTGATGGTGCTCTTGATCCTCCTGCAGTCCGGCAAGGGCGGCATGGGGGCGGCGTTAGGCGGTGGGGCCAGCCAGAGTGTTTTTGGCGGCGGCGGTAGTGCCGACGTCTTGGCCAAAGGCACCCAGTACTTGGCCGCGAGCTTTATGATCTGCGCCATTTTCCTTGCATATGCCGGTGCCCACAGCGGGTCGAGCCGCTTGCAAGACATGAGCACGGAGATCGAGCAGCGCGATGGGCTGTTTGGCGCCGACGAAGAAATCAACTTCGAAGCAATCGGCAATATGCCGCTGCCCGAGACCAACACAGCCGTCGAAAAGACTGAGGCGCCCCCTTCGCAAGCTCCCGCTGACGATGCTGTCGAGGAGCCCGCCGATCCGGTCGAAGCCGTTCCCGCGCCCCTAGGTGATGGCGATGGCGATGCCAATCCTGACGACGCCGCTGCAGCAGAGGCACCTGCGGATGCAAACACGCCCGCCGAGCCCGAGGTTGAGGCGACGCCCGAGGCCAAGCCTGCTGATGCTGCCAACGCCGAAAAAACTCCGCCCGCCGATGCCAAGGCCGACGCCCCGGCAACCGACAAGTGACCCTAGACTTCACCAAAGTTGAGGGCCTAGGCAACGACTTCGTCCTCATCGACCTCCGCGACCTCCAATCGCCACCGACTGTCGAAGCCCTGCGCGAGTGGGCCCCAAAAATCTGTAATCGTCGACGTGGCGTTGGAGCTGACGGCATTCTAGTTGTCACGGCTCACGAGCACGCGCGGGCCCAGATGCTCGTCGTCAACCACGACGGCTCGCGCCCAGAGATGTGTGGCAATGGCCTGCGTTGCGTCGCCCAGTATGTGGCAACAACGTCCAACGAAGACTTTGAGGTTGCTACCGATGCTGGCCTGTTGCGGTGCTGGATGCATATGCATACGCACCAACAGGGCGAGGTCGAGATCGACATGGGCCCGGCAACACACCAGGGCATCGTCGAGCTTGGGAGTTGCCCCACCTACCCGTTTCACAAGGTGTCGATCGGCAACCCCCACGCGATTACTTTTGTCTCGGGGACAGACAACCTCACCTCCCTCGCCACAAATCACGGGCCAACAGTCGAGCACGACCCGGAGTTCCCACAGCGGACCAATGTCGAGTTTGCCCGCGTAAAACATGTAGGTTCAACAACACGAATCGAACTCGCGGTATGGGAGCGCGGCTGTGGCCTGACACAGGCCTGTGGAACCGGTGCATGTGCAACAGCCTTTGCGGCAGTACACGCTGGGCTAGCCGAGCCTGAGCGCGACATCGATGTCCAACTTCCGGGTGGTTCGTTGCGAATTCGTGTGCCCCGCAGTGGCGAACACGGTGTCCGGATGACCGGCCCTGCCCGCCAGGTTTTTCGCGGCTCCCTCAGTATCTAGCGTTGCCCGTGCGCACGGTTGTGGCAATCAACTGCCGGAACTTAGATGCATGCGCACTGAGCTCAAACCAGTGGGCCCCAGACTCCAGAAGATAGCTCCTAGGCCTCTTCTTCGTTCATCAACAACTTGCTCTGTGCCAGCCCGGCGAGCGCAAAGGAAAGCCAACCGATCGCTGCGATCACCGTTGACAACCCGACGGACTGATCGGAGGTCACCGTCTTTTCGATCGCGTTGATGACGTTGATGATGATGAACAGGCCACCACCCGTGGCCACCAAAACATACGGCCGGGCGACACTCCCGCCGAGTAACGGACGCACCAACCACACCAAATAGAGCCCGAGGATAAACACGGCGCCGTCGCCAATGCTGCTAAACGCAGCGACCCCAAACCCTGACCACGCCTTGGCCGAATCGAAGGTGCCCTCGATCGCCCATTTGCTGATGATGCCAATGACGATCGCGCTAACCGTGATCAGCAGGGCCCACCCGAGCCGCAGAGCGCCGCGATTTTCTGGGTCGCGCAACGAAGGCACCAGGCCGGAGCTGCGAAGCACGCGGCCAAAACTAAAGACCGCTGCGATGTACAGGAGGTTGCTGGTGATCAGCGCCGGGTGCTGAAGGGGGACCCCCATCATCTCGAGGCTGAGGTAGCCGGCGATGCGGCCGAGCGGAACCAAGGCAAACGCAATCGCCAACAGCATCCACGGCTTGCGCGGCGGATCTTCGCTGTCGAACTGAACGGCCGTGAGCAGGACCGAGACAAACGCCAACATCTCGACGACGCGGTTGACCACCGACGTGGTGCCGAGAATCTGCTCGACCGCGACAACGACGATCACAACCCCATAGGCGATCAGCAACGTGGAGGTCTTGAGGCCATTCATGCGATCGAATCTCCCGCATTCGGTGCGCCCAAGTCGGAGAGGACCCGAACGGTGACTTCTTTGCCGATGAGCGTGCGGAGCATCGGCCGGAGGGTGCGATACGCGATCGGGAGGTCCTCAGGCGCGAGGGTGTGGACGTCCTTTTGTGCCCGCTTGCAAACCATGACGAGCGCACGTCTTGCCGTGTGGCGCCCCAACAAAGGCGTCAACGCGGTCAGCACCCTGCCCGAAACGGGTGACACATCTTCGAGTTCGTCGGATCCCACAGTTCGTCGCGCTCGGCCAAACGTCAGTCTCTGCAAAGTGCTCCAAAAAGCAACGGCAGAGCACCCGCAGTCTACCGGATTTTGCATCACGCTTGGCACCTACGTGACGACTGTGAAACATCGTTCGCGCACTTCGCCACGGAGTACGGCAAATCCGGTGTGCATCCACACACCTGCGCCATAGGCCCGCATCCGAGCCATCTCTATACTCGCGCCCACTGGCCCGGGTGCAAATTGCAACTTCGGGCCCGATGTTTACGACCATGGTAGCGCGCACCGAAATTCCCGAAGTCCGCGAGGCCCTGACGTTCGACGACGTCCTCCTCGTGCCCGCCTACAGCGAAGTGCTCCCGGCGCAGACGGATGTCAGCAGCCGCCTCACTCGCTCAATCGCTCTCAACACCCCGTTGCTGGCCGCCGCCATGGACACGGTGACCGAGGCCGACACTGCGATCTGCATGGCGCGAAACGGTGGACTCGGGGTTATCCACAAAAACCTGACCCCGCAACAACAGGCACGCGAGGTTCGTAAGGTCAAAAAGTCGCAAAGTGGCATGGTGATCGAGCCGATCGCCGTCACCCCGGACCTGACCCTTGAGCAAGCTTTGGGACTCATGCGCCAGCACGGGATCAGCGGGCTGCCGGTTGTGCATGAGCGCAAACCGATCGGCATCCTCACCAGCCGCGATGTTCGGTTTGAAACAAATCTAGATCAGCGTGTCGGCGACGTCATGACGCGCAACCCGATCACCGTCGAACACGGCATTGCCCTCGACGAAGCCAAAAAAATTCTCCACCGCCATCGGATCGAGAAGCTGCTGGTGGTTGACGGCGATGGCCACTTGCTGGGGCTTATCACCGTCAAAGACATCGTCAAAGCCGAGTCTCACCCCCATGCCATCAAGGATGCCAAGGGTCGGTTGCGGGTGGCCGCTGCCGTCGGGACCGGCTCGGACACCATGGAGCGGGTCGCGGCCCTGGTCGAGCAACAGGTCGATCTCGTGGTGATCGACACGGCCCACGGACACTCACGTGGGGTGCTCGACATGGTGGCCACCTTGCGCAAGGAATACCCAGATCTCCAGATCGCTGCGGGCAACATCGCCACGCCCGAGGCCGTCGAAGCCCTGGCCAAGGCCGGTGCCGACTGCATTAAGTTGGGCATTGGGCCAGGTTCGATCTGTACCACCCGGGTCGTCGCCGGTGTCGGCGTGCCCCAGATCTCGGCAATACTTGAATGTGGACCGGTTGCCCGCAAGTACGGCGTGCCGCTGATCGCCGACGGCGGGGTCAAATACTCCGGCGACATCGTCAAGGCGATCGCCGCCGGGGCCGATGCCGTGATGATTGGCTCGCTGTTTGCCGGCACCGACGAAGCACCCGGCGAACTCGTGCTCTACCAGGGCCGCAGCTACAAGGTCTACCGCGGGATGGGCTCGATGGGCGCGATGAAGGCCGGCAGCAAGGACCGCTACTTTCAAGCCCGGGTCGACGATCGCAAGCTGGTGCCCGAGGGCATCGAAGGGCGCGTGCCCTACCGCGGTCGCCTCGCCGACAGCATCTACCAACTCATGGGGGGGCTGCGCTCGGGCATGGGCTATTGCGGGTGCGCGACGATTGCCGACCTCCAGCAAAAAGCTGTGTTCCGGCGGATCTCGAGCCAGGGGCTGCGGGAGAGTCACGTCCACGATGTCATCATCACCAAAGAGGCGCCGAACTACCGGATCGGTTAGGCTTTGATGCATATGCAAAAGATTTGGCACCACAACTAATTTGGCGGCATCCATGCAGGCTCCGACGCAAAAACACCAAACTCTCATCGTCCTCGACTTCGGCTCCCAAGTTACCCAGCTGATCGCCCGGCGGATCCGTGAACTCGGTGTCTACGCAGAAATCATCCCGCACTACACCCCGCTCGACGAGGTCCGTGCACGCAACCCGTTGGCGGTGATTTTGTCGGGCGGGCCGGCCTCGATCGGCGTTGAAGGGGCTCCCAAACTCAACCCCGAGGTGCTCGAGCTAGGCGTCCCGGTGCTCGGCATCTGTTATGGCCTGTATGCCATTGTCGATGCCCTTGGCGGCACAATTTCGGCGGCACGGGAGCGCGAGTTTGGAGCCGCCACCCTGCACGTCGATGCCGCCCGTGGGCCGATGCATGCATTTACACAGGGCTCGCAGGAGCCGGTGTGGATGTCCCACGGCGATCAGGTCGACAGCCTTCCCGCTGGCTTTGAGACCGTTGCTCATACACAAAGTTGTCGCCACGCTGCCATCGTCAACGAGGCGCGCCAGTTTTGGGGGGTGCAGTTTCACCCCGAGGTCACCCACACCCGGCGCGGCAGCGAGGTTATTGGGGCATTTTTAGACGCCGCGGGCTTTACCCGCGATTGGTCGATGGCCTCGTTTGTCGACGAAGCAGTGGCCGCGATCCGCAAACAGGTGGGCGATACGGGCACCGTAATCTGTGGCCTCAGCGGCGGCGTTGACTCTTCGGTGGCCGCGCTACTCGTCGAAAAAGCGATTGGCAAGCGTCTGCACTGCATCTTTGTCGACAACGGATTGTTGCGTCTACACGAGCGCGAGCAGGTCAATCGCATGTTCGCAACGCGCCTGCAAAACCCGTTGATCACGGCCGACGCGGGCGAGCGGTTTTTGGCCCAACTCGCTGGCGTGACCGACCCCGAGGTCAAGCGCAAACGCATTGGTGCCGAGTTCATCGCCGTGTTCGAGGAGACTGCCAACAAGCTCGGCGGTGCCGATTTTTTGGTCCAGGGCACGCTCTACCCCGACGTGATTGAAAGTGTGAGTCCCACCGGGGGGCCGTCGGCGACCATCAAAACCCATCACAATGTCGGCGGGCTGCCGGAGCGCATGCGGATGGGCGTGGTCGAGCCATTGCGCGAGTTGTTCAAGGACGAGGTCCGCAAGGTCGGGCTGGCACTCGGACTCCCCGAACAAATGGTGTATCGGCATCCATTTCCCGGGCCCGGGTTGGCGGTGCGGATCCTCGGCGAGGTCACCAAGTCGCGCTGTGATGTCCTGCGCGAGGCCGATGCCATCATTCTCGAAGAAATCACCAAGGCCGGTCTCTACCGCGACCTGTGGCAGGTCTTTGGCGTGTTCTTGCCGGTCCGCACGGTCGGCGTGATGGGTGACGGCCGCACCTACGAGCACGCGCTTGCGATTCGGGCAGTGACAAGCACCGATGCCATGACCGCCGACTGGGCCCGCCTACCCCACGAGGTGCTCGCCAAAATGAGCAACCGGATCATCAACGAGGTCCGCGGGATCAACCGCGTTTGCTACGACATCAGCAGCAAGCCCCCGGCGACGATCGAGTGGGAGTAAATCGGTCGCGCCGACTTTATTGCTTATACACACCTTACGGGAGTGCCGATGTGCTGGTCCCAGCCCAATCTCGTTGCGAGATAGTCGCGTAATTTCTCCGTAAGAAAACCCAAGCGTCGGAGAAGAATTGCCCTGAAGCTTGGGCCTGAAAATCGATTCAGGTACACTACCGACATGCGCGAGCGCCATCGGGACGACCGGTCGAAGTCAGCGAACAAACCGCAGCGTCTTGTCTCGGGAGAAACCCAGGGCGAAGACACTCCGGCACCGATGACCTCGGGGACAGCCACAAACCTGCGTCCCCAACGGTTTGATGAGTACATCGGCCAAACCAAGCTCAAGCGCAAACTCGCCGTGTTTGTCGAGGCTGCCCGGGGACGTGGCGAACCCCTCGACCACACCCTGTTGCACGGGCCGCCCGGGCTGGGGAAAACCACGATGGCGCACATTTTGGCGACCGAGCTCGACGTTCAAATCCACGTGACCTCTGGGCCAGCTATCGAACACAAAGGTGTACTCGCAGGCCACCTCACCAGCCTAGGCGAGCGTGATGTCCTGTTTATCGACGAAATTCACCGACTCAGTCCAACCGTTGAAGAAAGCCTGTACTCGGCCATGGAAGACGGTCGCATCGACCTGGCCGTTGGCGAAGGTAGCCGCGCTCGCACCATCAACTTTGACCTCGCACCCTTTACCTTGATCGGCGCTACCACCCGTACGGCCCTGCTCAGCGGTCCCCTGCGCGACCGGTTTCAAATCATTGAGGGCATCGATTTTTATACCGACGACGAACTCTCCGACATTGTTGCACGCACATCTTCTTTGCTGGGATTTACGGTCACTGACACCGGCGCCAAGGAGATTGGTCGCCGCAGCCGGGGGACCCCGCGGATCGCCAACCGCCTGACCCGGCGCGTTCGCGACTTTGCCCAGGTCGACGGCTACCGGGAAATCGATGCCAAGCAGGCCAGCCACGCACTCGACGAGTTGGGAATTGACCGCGAGGGGCTCGACCAAGTCGACCGCAGGCTACTTTCGATGATCCTACAACAATTTACCGGTGGCCCGGTGGGTGTCGACGCCCTGGCCGCGAGCTTGGGCGAGCCGCGGGACACCCTAGAAAGTGTTTACGAGCCATTCCTACTGCAGCGCGGTTTTTTGCTGCGAACCCATCGCGGGCGGATGGCGACTTCGAAGGCCGCCAAACATCTACAAATTCCCCTGCCCAAACGCGGGCGAAAAGGTTCGGAGCTCCAGGGCCGATTGCCGCTCGACGACGCCTAGCAACCCGGGTTTTTGGTCGACACGCTGCCGCACTTGCCGGTTTTGTCGAGGAGGCCACCGCAAAGACCAACGCGTTTCACGAAGCGTTGCCGACAAGGCTGCGTGAAGCGACGCGCGAGCAAAGCAACGGGATAGTTGCCGCGAACCGTCGGTGTGGTGCGCACGCTCGCCCGTTGAGCTCCGGTACCATGGGAGCCGATGTTGGTCGTGGTGCGAAATCCGGGACGCCTGTGGGGGCTCACCCCTGCACTCGCGTGTCTCGCGGGCTTGCTTATTCCGGGGCCGAGTTGCAACCAAACCGGTTCGTGCCAAGGTCGTAAAATCCCATGTAACTGCAACAGTAGTGATGTCTGTACGGGCGACACTCCGCCGCGTACACGAGTGTTGAACCCGGCAAGTCGCACCCCCGAAATGGCCGTTGGTTCGCTGGGCGGATGTACCGGGACGCTGGTCGGACCGCGCCACGTGCTGACCGCAGCCCATTGTGTGGCCGGCGGATTCGATGGTGATACATTTACCTATACGCCGCGGTTTGCCGCCGCCCTCGACGGCGACGATGCCCCGCACGGGAACGTTTCGGCACGGCGTGTGTTTGTCCCCGAGGGGTACCTGCAGGGCAGTTGCGGCTGGAGTGACCTCGCCCGCCCGGCCGAGTGGGATTTTGCCCTTATCGAGCTCGAGCACGAAGTCGACGCCGAGCCGCTGGCCTACCGCTACCTCGAGCACGACGAGCTGCAAGGGAGGGAAATCGTCAACACCGGCTATCCCAATGCCGGCGGATGTGCACCCGAGATGTGGGTCGACAATTCGATGTGGCAAAGCACAACCACCTTTCCCAGCGATCAAACCTATTGGCGCGAGGGGCTGATGTACACGGCCAACCTCGGGTCACCGGGGCATAGCGGGAGTTCGTTGTATACAAAAGATCCCGCGACCGGCGAGTCGGTGATCGTCGGCATCTACATCGGTCCGTTTTGCCACGAGGATTGTCGTGGGTTATCTGCCACAGCCGTGCGCATGGGGCCCACGCCGATTGCCTATCTCGATGCCTGGAAACACGAGGAACCAGACAGGCCGTGCTGCGAAGCTTGGGTTGGTGGCCCGCCCGCAACAACGCCCTAAAAATCGTTGTACCGGCATCTTTACCGGCGTAGGAAACGAACGTTAGCGCTTGCAGGTCCGCGAAATCTCGACGGCGTGTTCGATGGCCGGGGTGACCTCACCAACGGCCCCGCGAAACGCCTTGACCGCGGCTGTCGCCTGGCGGCACTTCCCCGCCTCGGTGAGGGCCTCGACCTTACGGACATGTGTACCTGCAAGTTTGGGGTCGAGCTCGAGGGCCTTGGCAAACTTCTCCATGCCGGCGTCGAACTTGCCTGTCTTGGCCAGGGCTGCCCCCCAAAGTGACCACACAACGGGTTGGCCAGGAAGCTTGCCGGCGAGGGCTTCGAGCTTGGGTAGCGCCCCGGCGGCGTCACCCGACATCAGCTGTGCACGCGCGAGGGCAAACTCGGCATCGACGGCGCCCGGCTGCAGTTCGAGTGCGACCTCAAATGCGGCCTTCGCCTCGGCAAATTGTTTGGCCTTGAGTAAGAGTTGCCCATGGGCCATCCGAACCGAGGCTTCTTCGGGGGCGAGTTCGACGGCCTGTTTGGCGGCTGCAAGGGCCTTGTCGTTGTGGCCGAGTTTGAGCTCGACGTCGGCTATTGCCAGCAGCACATCAAAGTCGTTGGGCGCGAGGTTGCGGGCTTCAGCCAGGGCTTGCAGCGCCTTTTGCCGCTCACCCGCTCCATCTAAGGCGAGCCCCATATTGTAGTGAGCATCGGCGAAGTCGGGCTTGGACTGCAGGGCCTGGCGAAACGCTTCGATGGCTTCTGGATAGTTTTTTGAATCGAGATGGATGGCCCCCATCCCGTTGAGCGCGGCAAAATAACCCGGCTTGATCGCAACCGCCTGGCGCCATGCTTGCAACGCTTCTTCACTGCGCCCAAGGGCCTCGAGTGCAACGCCACGGCCATAGAGATACTCGTGATTCTTTGGCTGCTCCTTCAGGGCCTCGTCCATCAGCGCAAGCGCCTCGTCGGCACGCTCACGGGCGATCAGCGTGGCAGCCTGTTCGACCGGATCGCGACGGCTTTGGAGGTCGACGTTGGACTCGCCCGCTTCACCGCCCGGGTCGGGCGGCGTGGTTTCCTGGCCCTTGTTGCAGGCGGTCCCCGCCCCCGCGAGGATCATGCACATACATGCTGTTTGCAGCCAGGACGGGCACCGGGTACGAGCAGGGACAGACGATGGCATAGCCGCAAGAGTACTACAGCGGGCAAATTCTCCGCGGACTTCTCGACCGGGCGTCAGCGCGGAGGCTGCATCATGATGGGCTCCGAGCCCCTTGAAAACAGCGGCACGTTGGCTTCGATGCCGTCAGCCCGCTCGAGTGTGACCACAACGCCACGCTTGCCCTGGCTTCGCAACTTCCGCAGCGCTGCCTGGAAAGCTTGGTCGGTCTCGACACGCCGGCCGTCGATCGCCTTAATTCGAGCACCTTTGAACTCACGGACAACCGGGGAGGTCGCCACGTGGAACTCGACCACGTGCCAATGCCCGGACTTGTGGTTTTTCTCGACTTTGAGCCCGAGCAGGTCGCGGGTGTCTCCCGGGATCTGACGATCTGCCGGTGCCGCCCCAACTTCGATCTTCAAGGGGACGAGCTCATCACCGCGGACAACCGTGAGTTGTAGTTCCTGGCCGGGGATCAGCGAGCGAACCACGCTGACGAGCTCGAGCAGAACTTTTTGGTTACCCGCCCGCCCGTTGCCGAAACTGTCGTAGCGTCGCCCGCCAATCTCGACAACGATGTCTCCGACCTGCAGCCCCGCGCGTTGTGCGGGGAGGTTTTTGATGACCTTGGTAACCTTGACCCCGTTGACGAAACCGAGGTCGAACACGGCTTCGGGAAGTTCTTCGTCGGACATCATCACGCCGATCTCGCCGGCACTGCGGATCTGGCCCTGGACGACTGCTTGCAGCACCGTGTTGATGTGATCGAACGGAATGGCAAACGCGATCCCTTCGCCGCGTTCGGCTCGCGCAGTCGTGATGCCGACAAGTTCGCCACGGAGATTAAACAGTGGGCCGCCGGAGTTGCCGAGGTTGATGGCCGCATCGAGCTGAATCAACGGAAGTGTGTGGTCGCCGCGATCGATACCGGAGACGATGCCGGCGGCTATGCTGTTTTCGAGGCCGAGAGGTGTGCCGATGGCAAACACCCCCTCCCCAACACGAAGTGCCCGGGAGGCGCCGCTCGGGGCAAAGCTAAATGTTTCGGGCTCGGTTGGTTGCAGGCGCAACAGTGCCAGGTCTTGCTGTTCGTCTGCCCACAAGAGTTTGGCCGGCAAGATTCGGCCGTTGGCAAACCGCGCGAGAACTTGCCCGGGGCGGTTGCCGAAACGGGAGGGCTGGGCGACGACGTGATAATTGGTGAGCAGCGTGCCCTTGTCATCGACAATCACCCCGGCGCCGATTGTGGCCTGGCTTTCGAGCGTCACAACCGTGTCACGGGTGCGCTCGATTGCGGCGATCCGCGCCTCGCTCTCGTTGACATGACCACACTCTGTGCAGATGCCGCGAGTGGCAACGTTGCCGTTGGCCGGATTGACGGCATCGCGCAGCCCCACGAACACGGCGAGGCCACCTAAGAACACACCGAACACGGCTGCTCCAGCGCTGAGCCACAAAGGATGGGTTTCGCCTCGCGGCTTTTCGGGCTTGGGCGATTGATTCACAGGTCTGAAAACCACGGTGCCACTACCGCGATTCCCACACAAGATGGGCGCCGGTGCCGACACCTGGCAACTAGATGTAGATCGAATATCGGTCGTGGCGAAGGTCGCCGTCATCGCAGTCTAGATTCGCGCCAAGCCACAGGCAATTCAGCCTGTAATTTTCGATAGTTCGGTGTCTGTGGTGAAGTGTACATACGTGACCAGTCGCACGTTCGCAGCATCTGGCCTGAAAATTGGAACCACGCGAGAACATGGGCAGCAAAATCCGTTTTGGATTTGCTCCGGGCCGGATGCCCCGCATTGAAAAACACGGCGTTTTCAAGTAGAGCGCGCACGGTCCTGTCGGCCCCCCAGGACTCCGAGGATCTTCCCCATGGGCATACACAAAATCAAAAAAGGCCTCGACCTGCCGATTACAGGCGACCCGCGTCAGTCGATTGAGCCTGCTAAAACACCTTCTCGCGTCGCCGTTGTCGCGACCGACTACATTGGCATGAAAGCCAAGATGGCGGTTCGCGTGGGCGACACGGTCAAGCGCGGACAACTTCTGTTTGAAGACCGCAAGACCCCTGGCGTTCGCTTTACGGCACCTGGTGCCGGGGTGGTTGTCGCGGTCAACCGCGGTGCCAAGCGCATGTTGCTGACCGTGGTCATCGAGCTCAACGCCAACGAGCGTGCGGGCAAGCTGACCGCCGACGACGAAGTGACCTACTCGAGCCACACCGGCAAAGACGCGGTCTCGCTGACCCGCGACGAAGTTGTGGCGATGCTGACTGAGTCTGGGCTGTGGACTGCGCTGCGTGCTCGCCCGTTCTCCCGCGTTCCCTCGCCAGACAGCAAGCCGAGCTCGATCTTTGTCACCGCGATCGACACCAACCCGTTGGCCCCCTCGGTAGACACTGTCTACGAGGGTCGCGAAGACGACTTTCACCGCGGTCTCGCCTGCATCACCAAGTTGACCGACGGCAAGGTCTATCTGTGCAAAGCCAAGGGCAGCAAGATCAGCGCCGGCCCGGTTGAAGGCGTGCAAGCCGAGGCGTTTCACGGCAAGCATCCTGCGGGCACGGTCGGTCTGCACATCCACATGCTCGACCCGGTGCACCGCAACAAGAGCGTCTGGCACCTCAACTACCAAGACGTCATCGCCATCGGCCGGTTCGTCGCCAACGGCAAGCTCAACTTCTCTACGGTCGTTTCACTCGCCGGCCCGGTCGTCAAAAAGCCGCGTCTACTCGAGACCCGCCAAGGGGTGTTCATCGACGAGATTGTCGCAGGTGAGCTCAAAGCCGGAGAAAACCGTGTCATATCGGGTTCGGTGCTTTCGGGCCGCAAAGCCATGGGCGAGGTGCACGGCTACCTCAGCCGCTACCACCACCAAGTCTCGGCACTGGCCGAAGACCGCGAGCGCGTGTTCCTCGGTTGGCTCGCCCCCGGTGGCAACAAATTTTCCACGGTTTGGACCCACCTCGGTCGGTTTGTGAAGAACAAGTTTGACTTCACCACCACGACCCATGGCTCCCACCGCGACATGGTGCCGATCGGCATGTACGAGCGCGTGATGCCGATGGACATTCTTCCGACGTTCTTGCTGCGGGCCCTGCTCAGTGGCGACACCGACAAGGCCATCGAACTCGGCTGTCTCGAGCTCGACGAAGAAGACCTCGCCCTGTGCACCTTCGTCGACCCCGGGAAAATCGACTACGGCCCGGTCCTCCGCAAAAACCTCACTCAAATCGAAAAGGAAGGCTGATGAAGTTCCTCCGCCAGCAGTTAGATAAGCTCGCGCCCCTTTTTGAGAAGGGTGGCAAATACGAAGGGCTGTACCACCTTTACGAGGCGGTCGACACGATCCACTTCACCCCTGGAGAGGTGACCAAAGGCCCCTCGCACGTCCGCGATGCACTCGACCTCAAGCGCATGATGTTTACCGTCGTCATCGCGCTGATCCCGTGTGCGTTGTTTGCCATGTACAACACGGGCCTGCAGATTCACGCCAGCATGGCCCAGGGCGCCCCGATGTTGGATTCCTGGCAAAGTGCCCTGTACGCGGCACTGGGTCTCGGATTCGACCCCAACAACGTCCTCGCCAACATCCTCCACGGGCTTTGCTACTTCCTTCCGGTCTACGCCATCGGCATGGCGGTCGGCGGGTTTTTCGAGGTCCTGTTCGCGTGCATCCGCAAACACGATGTCACCGAAGGCTTTTTGGTCTCGGGTCTGTTGTTCCCACTGATCCTGCCGCCGACGATTCCGTTGTGGCAGGTCGCGGCCGGCATCGCCTTTGGCATCGTCCTCGGCAAAGAAGTGTTCGGCGGCGTCGGGATGAACATCCTCAACCCCGCCCTCACCGCTCGCGCCTTTTTGTTCTTCGCCTACCCGGCGCAAATCTCCGGTGACGTGTGGCGGGCGGTCGAGCCCACCCAACTCGCCGACGGAATGTCGGGGGCAACTTGGCTTGCCAAGGCCGCCGCAGAACACGGCGCACTCGAAAAAGCCAGCTGGATGGACTCGTTCATTGGCCTCATTCCCGGTTCGATGGGTGAGACCTCGGTGCTGTGTTGCCTGATTGGCGCCGCCATCCTGATCTTCACCAAGGTCGGCTCGTGGCGGACGATGCTGGGCGTGACCATCGGGACCTTCGTGATGGCCGCCCTACTCAACGCCGTCGGTTCCGAAACCAACCCGATGTTCGCGGTGCCATTCGAGTGGCACATCGTCCTCGGCGGCTGGGCCTTCGGCACCGTGTTCATGGCCACCGACCCGGTGTCCTCAGCCTTCACTGAAAAGGGCAAATACCTCTACGGTCTCGGGATTGGCGTCATGGTCGTGCTTGTCCGCGTCGTCAACCCGGCCTACCCCGAGGGCATGATGCTGGCGATTTTGTTCATGAACATGTTCGCGCCGCTCATCGACCACTTCTTCGTCCAAGCCAACATCAAGCGCAGGAAGGCTCGCTATGTCACAGCATAGTACCGGCTTCACCTTTATGTTCGCCACCGGGATCTGCGTGGTGTGCGGGGCCCTTGTGGCCAGCGCAGCCGTCCAACTCAAGGATCGGCAGACCGAAAACAAAATCCTCGACCAGCAAAAACAGGTGCTCGAAGTATCTGGATTGGTCGAGAGCGCCAAGTCGGTCAAGCCGGCCGAGGCCAAGCAGTTGTTTGCCGACAACATCGAGGCCCATGTCATCGACCTCAAGACCGGGAAGTTGGTCGACGGTGTCGATGCGGTGAGCTTTGACCAGCAAAAGGCCAAAAAGGACCCCGCTGTCAGCACCGAGGCTCCGCCCAACTCGGCCAAGGTCAAGCGCTTGCCCAACCAGGCCAAGGTCTACCACCTGATGAAGGACGGCAAGGTTTCGGCCGTTGTCCTGCCGATTGAGGGCTATGGCCTGTGGTCGACGCTCTACGGGTTTTTGGCCCTCGACGCCGACACCAAGACGATTCGCGGCATCACGTTTTACGAGCACGGCGAAACACCGGGCTTGGGCGGCGAAGTCGACAATGCGCTGTGGAAAGCAAAGTGGCCCGGCCGCAAGGCATTCGACGATGCCTGGAAACCGGCTATCGAGGTCAAAAAAGGTGCCCATGGCCCCCCCGAAAAAGACCCCTACGCAATCGACGCGCTGTCGGGTGCGACCATCACCAGCAACGGGGTGACCAACCTCGTGCATTTCTGGCTCGGCGAAGACGGCTTTGGCCCCTACCTCGCCGACTTCCGCAAAACCCATAAGTAGAGAGGAGCGAGCGAACGATGGATAAAAAAGCAAAATCGGCGCTGATCGATCCACTCTTCAACAACAACCCGATCGCGCTTCAGGTCCTGGGCATCTGCTCGGCCTTGGCGGTGACGACCAAAATGGAAACCGCGGTCGTCATGTCACTGGCCCTGACGGCGGTGTTGGTCCTGTCCAACCTCACCATCAGCCTGATTCGCGACTGGATCCCCAGCAGCATCCGCATCATCGTCCAGCTGACGATCATCGCTTCGTTGGTCATCTTGGCCGACCAGGTGCTCAAGGCGTTCGTCTTCGATGTCGCCAAGCAGCTGAGCGTGTTTGTCGGTCTCATCATCACCAACTGCATCGTCATGGGTCGCGCCGAGGCGTTTGCCATGGCCAACCGGCCGTTTCTCAGCATCATCGATGGTCTGGGCAACTCGCTCGGTTACTCGATGGTCCTCATCATCGTCGCCTTCTTCCGCGAGCTTCTGGGCTCGGGCAAGTTGTTCGGCGTCACCATCTTGCCGGTGGTGACCGAGGGCGGTTGGTACAACCCCAACGGTTTGATGGTCATGTCCCCCAGCGCCTTCTTCCTGATTGGCCTGGGCATCTGGGCCCTGCGCGCCTGGAAGACCGACCAAGTGGAGGAGAACTAAACCATGCTCGAGCATTATCTCAGCCTGGCCGCCAAGGCGATCTTCGTCGAAAACATGGCGTTGGCCTTCTTCCTGGGCATGTGCTCCTTCCTGGCCGTGTCCAAGAAGGTCAGCACCGCCATCGGCCTCGGGTTTGCCGTCATCTTCGTGTTGACCCTGTGCGTGCCGATCAACCAGCTGGTGATCAACAACCTCCTCAAGGAGGGGGCGCTGGCCTGGATCTCGCCAGACTTCGCCACGGTCGACCTCAGCTTCCTGTCGCTGCTCGCCCAAATCGGCACCATCGCCGCCCTGGTGCAGCTGGTCGAGATGACTCTCGACCGTTACTTCCCGGCGCTCTACAACGCACTCGGTGTGTTCTTGCCGCTGATTGCCGTCAACTGCGCCATCCTCGGTACCTCGCTGTTCATGGAACAGCGCGACTACACGTTTGGCGAGGCCAGCGTGTTTGGGTTTAGCTCTGGCATCGGTTGGATGCTCGCAGTTGTCGCACTCGCTGCCATCCGCGAAAAGATGCGCTACAGCAATGTTCCCCCTGGTCTTCGCGGCCTTGGGATCACCTTCATCGTCACCGGACTGATGGCCCTCGGGTTTTTGGCCTTCTCGGGCATCCAGCTCTAACCCATGGTGAGTGCATTCCCGCTACTTCTCATCTTCGCAGGTTTCGTACTCACCGCCACTGCCCTGTTTGGGCTCAACGCTCTCGCCCTCTTCATAGGGCTTGCAAGTCTCCTGATTGTTCTCGGTGCATAAGCACCCTTTCCCCCCACACAGAGGAACGAACTGACCATGGCAACAACGACCGTCATATTAGGCGTGGCGATGTTCCTGTTCGTCATCTTGCTGCTGGTCGCCGTGTTGATGTTTGCAAAGTCCAAACTCGTCAACACCGAAGCGGTGACGATTACGATCAACAACGACCCGGACAAAGCCATCAAGGTCCCGGCCGGGTCGAGCCTCCTCAACACCCTCGCAAGCCACAAGATCTTCATCCCTTCCGCCTGCGGTGGCATGGGTAGCTGTGGCGTGTGTACTGTGCATGTACACAAGGGCGGTGGCTCGATGCTGCCGACCGAAGAGGGCTTTATCTCCAAGGGCGACGCCCGCGCGGGTTGCCGCCTGTCCTGCCAGGTCAAGGTCAAGCAGGACATGGAGATCGAGGTTGAGCCCGAAGTCTTCAGCATCCGCAAATGGCAATGCAAGGTCCGCTCAAACGACAACGTAGCGACCTTCATCAAGGAGCTGATCCTCGAGTTGCCCGAGGGCGAAGAGGTTCCGTTCCGCGCCGGCGGTTACATCCAAATCGAGTGTCCGCCACACACGGTCAACTACAAGGACTTCGAGATCCAGAAGGAGTACCGTGGTGATTGGGACAAATACGACATGTGGCGGTTTGTCTCGAAGGTCAACGAGGACGTCACACGCGCCTACTCGATGGCGAACTACCCGGAAGAGCACGGCATCATCATGCTCAACGTCCGGATCGCGTCCCCACCACCGCGGCAACCAGACCTCCCGCCCGGCAAGATGTCGTCGTACATCTTCGGCCTCAAAAAGGGCGACGAAGTCACCATCTCGGGTCCGTTCGGCGAGTTCTACGCCAAGGAGACCGACAACGAGATGATCTTCATTGGTGGTGGTGCCGGCATGGCGCCGATGCGGTCGCACATCTTCGACCAGTTCCGTCGGATCAAGACCGATCGCAAGGTCTCGTTTTGGTATGGCGCACGCTCCAGCCGTGAGGCCTTCTACCAAGACCATTTCGACAAGATTGCCGCGGACTTCCCGAACTTTACGTGGCACCTGGCGTTGTCCGATCCGCTTCCCGAGGACAACTGGACTGGCTACACTGGCTTCATTCACCAAGTCTTGCTCGACAACTACCTCAGCAAGCACGAAGCGCCCGAGGACTGCGAGTACTACATCTGTGGGCCTCCGATGATGAACGCCGCGGTCATCAAGATGCTTGATGACCTGGGTGTCGAGCCCGAGAATGTCATGTTCGATGACTTCGGCTGATCCACTCGAAGCAAAACTCGGCAGCAAGGCTCGGATCTTGCTGCCGATTTTCTTATTGAGCTTTGTCGCGATCTGCGCGTGGAAGATGTGGCCAAGCCCCTACGGGGTAGCGCATCGGTTTCACGGGCAGACCATGGGCACGACCTACAACATCACGATTGTTGGCGAGGCGATTACCTCCGAGCAGCGTGAGAGCTTGCAACACCGGATCGACCAGGAGCTCGCTGGCATCGACAGCGTGATGTCGACCTACAATCCCAAGGCCGAACTTGCGCGCTTCAACCTCCACCCCCCAGGCCAAGCGTTCAAAGTCGATCCGTCACTGACTTCACTGCTCGCGGTTGCGCATCAAATCTCTGAGCAGTCCGCCGGCGCGTTTGATGTCACGGTGACGCCGTTGGTCGATTTATGGGGTTTTGGCACCAAAGGCCCGGTCCCCTACAAACCGCCCGCCGAAGCGATCGAGGCGGCCAAGCACACCGTTGGCTACGGTAAGCTCACCATCGATCAAAGTGCACATACATTGACTCGGGAACCGGGGCTTCAAGTCGAGCTGTCCTCGATAGCTCCCGGGTATGCCGCCGATCACCTCTCGCAGGTGCTGCTCGAGCTCGGTCACCAACATACAATGGTCGAGGTGGGCGGTGAAGTGTTCGCGCGCGGCCACAACGAGCGTGGAAAAACCTGGCAGATCGGGGTTGAGCAGCCAGAGCGCACGCGCCAGGCACTGCACTCGCTGGTCGCGCTCGACGGCATGGGGCTGGCGACCTCGGGCGACTATCGCAACATCTCCGAAATCGAGGGGGAAACTTTCTCGCACACCATCGACCCACGGACAGGTCGGCCAGTCGCCCACAACCTTACTTCGGTGACCGTTGTCGCCCAAGATGCTGCCCACGCCGATGCCTACGCGACCGCGATATTGGTGTTGGGCCCCGAGCACGGGCTCGCGTGGGCCAACCAACATGACCTTGCGGCAATGTTGCTGGTGCGCCAGGCCGACGGCTCGTTGGCCGAGCACACCACCCCGCCGTTTGCCCAGCTGCGTAACCTCAAGTCGCCGTAGCCGTATTTTGTTGGCAGCTTCGGGCCGACACGCGCTATCAACACAACATCCCCATGACCACCATCTTGCTCACCATCGGCCTGTTTGGCGCCATCATGCTCGGCATGGCGATCGGCGTGATCGTCTCAGGCAAGACACTCAAGGGCTCCTGTGGCGGCGTTGGCGGGGATTGTGACTGTACGCCGAGTGAGCGCGAGAGTTGCGAGACCGAGGCCGCCGCGTAGCTTTGGTACCGAGCTTTTCGGCCGGCGCGAGGTCGCCGAACGCTACGCCTAAAAAACCGACCGAAACTTTGAGAGTGGCCGCTCGGACGGCGCGCTAGGTCGAACTACGCTAAAAAACCGGCCGAAGCTTCGAGAGTGGCCGCTCGGACGGCGCGCTAGGTCGAACACTACGCTTGCGCGGTGACACGCGCTACCGCGTTACAAACGCTTGGTCGCGGCCAATAAGCCAAACCCGAACGCGCGGCCGCACTCGAAAGAGCGTGACTGATTTGGCACTTGCGGCGGCCGACATAGTGTCACCACCGACCTAGGTGGCGGCATGGGAGACCGGTGCTGCGCCCAGGTTGCCCGTGGATTGGACAGATCCGTCGGGGACCACTGACAGGGCGGCTCGTATGACGGCTGTGACCTTCACGCAACCTGTCTGTGACAAGTCTACAATCTTCGTGTGGAGCTACGGGCGTTTGACAAGCTTGCCCTCGCGGCGACAGTCGATATTGGCAAACGCCTCGGCCTCGACGTTCGCGGGCACCACATCATCCGTTCGATCCACACGGTCCTCGTTGCAGTCCCGCGCGAACGTCTGATCCTCCGAATTGAGCCGCCGGCGGCCAAATCGAATGTATATGCAGCTAGTGCAGCGGCCACCTTGCTCGCACAGCGCAACTTTCCGTGCGTCCGCCTTGCTCACCCCACACCACTTGTATTTGTCGAGCATTTTGTAACCGTTTGGCACCAGTTAGAAATCCTCCCACGCCAGGTCACGGCACGCGAACTCGGTGAGCTAGCTAGCCGCCTCCACCGGCTTACGGCGGGCCATGTCGATGGGTTGCGGCCCTACACGCTCACCCGCGAGATCGCGTTCCACCTTGGAGATCAGCTACCGGACATCGCATCGAAATTTCGAGTGTTGGATCGGCAGTGGCACGCCTATCTCGCGCACATGCCATCGTCCAAAAAAGTGCTTATACACGGTGATCTCCATTGCCAAAATGCCGTGTGGACCCCTACCGGCCCGGTGTTGTTAGACCTCGAAAATGTCGGTGTTGGCCCGGCATTTTGTGACCTTGTCCCAACAATCCTGGCAACTCGCCGCTACGGTCAAGCCCTGCAGTGGAAACATGAATTTTGTTGTGGCTACGGGGCAGACCCCTCAGCCGAAGCCGGATTCGACACAATTTACGCACTCTATGAGCTTTATGTTGCGACCTGGTGCCACCGTTTCCAACATATTTCGCCAGACGTGGCCAAACAGGCGGAAATTCGACTCGGGGCGCTGCGGGGGCAGGACCTCGGGCCGTGGACACTCGTATAGTGTGGGTCGAAACTATACGTGTATAGACATGTACTGTGGACTAAAACTGTCCACTCAGCGACACACCAAACGGAGAGATTCCCGGGCGCAGACGGTGTGCGGTTCGCTTGCGTTTTTTGCCGATCAGGTCGCGATTTTGGATCAACAGCATGACACCGACCGTTGCCAAGATGGCCCCTGGAATCGCCAGGGCAGCCCCGGTGCCGGCCGTTTTATAGACAAACGCACAATCACCGTCGGCATCCATGTTCTCCGGGGCACAGTTGCGCTGCGGTTTGTCATTGACAGCCAAAAACCCGATGCCGGTGCCGAGCAGGGCTGCGCCAACACCCGTAGCGACCGCGCCGAGGATGATGTTTCGGCGATTGCCCGGGGCACGCTTGAGCTGGACATCGACCGACTGGGCCACACCATCCACCATGGTGACCTGGCGTTCCTCGGCCACAAACCCATTGCGACTCACCCGAACGACATGCTCGCCGGGCAACATCTGTCGCTCCAGCGGCGTCTTACCCACGGCCTCGCCATCGACAAACACAACGGCACCACTCGGCTTCGAGTTGACCGTGAGTGTGGGGGCCTGCACATCGAGGGCAGCGAGCTTGGTTTGGAGAATAGCGCCCTGGCCCTCGACGAGTTCTCCGAGCTCCTCGAGGCCACATATCTCGCAGGTCGCAGTCGTTTGCGCGACGACATCTCCCGTTGAAGTATCAACGAGCTCCAACTTCACGGTGTAATCGCGGCTTTTTTGCTCGATCGACGGGCGGACAAAGTGACTGGCCCCGGCCTCGCTAAACTCCGTCCGGCACGACTCATCGCAACTCGCATCGGTACCATCGCGGGAAACAAGCGGCGCTTCCCCGCGTTTGAGACCGGTCTGCAGGCGACCGTCGAGCTCCGAGCGGGCGACCGACTCGAGTTTGTTTTGATGGGTGGTCGGCACCACACCGAGGCTATCTGAACCAGCCCAGCTCACTCCGGTGTGACACAGCGATAGGCTGAGTAGGCCGCCCATGACTGCGTGTCGTCGTCTCCGCGCCGCGTGTACAGACACGGATGGAGGCTATCACCAACCGGCGGCTGATCCCATCCACCCAAGCCGATGCGAGTATTTGCTGAGATTCCTGGCATTTCGCCAGCACGCATGGGTGCGAATGATGCCCACGCATGGGTTTCGGGACAGGTTTGAGACAGTTGCGCGAACGGGCGCGATCGCGGGGTCACATCCGCAGCGTTTTTTCGTTATCCTGCCATCCCGGCGGCATTGCCCGCCACGGTTATGACCGACGAAGTCGACATCGACATCGATCCGTCCGCGAGTGTTTCGGGGACCGCGATTGTCACCGGCCGTCCTCCAGATCGAAAAACTCGATCGGGCGACGAAGACAGCGGGATCCGGATGATCACTTCAGCCCCGCCGAGTCGCGGGAGTCGCTCCGGTCGCAAAACGCCACGAGTCGCTCGCAGCAAACCAGCGTTGGGCCAACGCAAGGTGAGGCCGGTCCGTCTGTTGCCCGGCAAGCGGGTCCCGGGCACCCGCTACCGCCTCGTGCGGTGGCTGGGCGAAGGCGGCATGGGGGTTGTCTACGAGGCCGAACACGAAGATATCGAACGTCGCGTCGCACTTAAAATCCTGCGCCCTGACGCCAGCTCCGATCCGGTGTTGTCGGCCCGGTTTCGCGAAGAAGCCCGCGCGGCCAGCAAGGTCGGCTCGCCCCACATCGTCGAAATCTTCGACTTTGGCGAGCTCCCCGACGGGCGTCTGATGTTTGCCATGGAACACCTCCAGGGCCACGGACTCGACACCGAGCTCGACCGGGTGCCCATGGCTGAATCGCGGATTATCGCCATCCTCCGCCAGGTCTGTAAGGGATTGGCCGCGGCCCATGAGGTTGGGATCATCCACTGCGATGTCAAACCCGACAACGTCCTGCTGATCAACCAAAAAGACCGGGGCGACTTCACCAAACTCGTCGACTTTGGGATTGCCAGGGTGATGTCCGGTGCTGCGGCTGAGGGGGCCGCCGCCGGAACACCACACTACATGGCACCCGAGCAAATCGAAGGCAAAGCCGTCGACGGGCGGGCCGATATGTACGCGATGGGATGTATGGCGTACGAGCTCTACACCGGCAATCCGCCATTTTCGGGCGGTTCGGTCGACGACATCCTCGACGCCCACCTGCACGCCTCGCTCCCATCGATTTCGACCCGCTTACCCGGCTCGGTCCGCCCGGAGCTCGAAGCTGTGATCATGCGGTGCCTGTCCAAGCGGCCGGAGCAGCGCTATGCCGACATGCACGATGTCGAGGCTGCCCTATGCGAAGCCCAAATTGCAGCGGGCCTGACGACCGAGTGGGATGACCTCGAGCTACCGCCCGTCGCCCCCGAGCGACTCGAGGCCCTGCGTCGCGCCATGCCACGCCCCGACGAGCCGGTCGAGCGCCGCCGCTGGCTATGGCCAGCAATTGCAGCTGCAAGTACTTTGGTGGCGATCATCACCACCGTCATCCTTGTATCCGCCCCCGAGCCGACACCCGAGGAGAAGTCTCGGGTCGAAATGTTGATCGAGGCTGCCCGCGAAGCCGGCTCAAAGACCCACTGGATCTACGGGCCGATCGAGGACCCGACAAATACCTCGTATATACATGTAAACAACCTCGAGACCGTCGACGGGGCGACCCAAGAAGATGCCGTCGACCAAGCCCTGGCCCTGCGCCAGGAGTTTCACGAGTCGCTTTCGGGACTTGGCGACTACTACTGGGAACGGCCGCTCGGGCGCTCGTTTGCCCGCGACTTTTACCTCCAAGCCTGCCTGTTTTTACCCGACGACACCCATTCATGTGAGCGCACCGGGCTGACACCCGGTGAGTTTGCCGAACTGCGCGACAAGGCTTCGAACGGTCGGTTTTCGACCGACGATCTGCAAAGTGCGGCGGTGTTGCAGGCGATGGCCGAACCCGACGAGGGCAAGCGCGAGGAGAAGGTCGCCAAGGTCCGCGAGCAGCTCGTGCGCCGAGGTGGCAAACCGGCGACTGAACTCGTGAAATTTGCCGATAGCCAGCGACTTGCGATGGCCGGGGGCAAACCCAAGAAAGTGGAGCGACCCGCCACAACCTCGGCGGGGCCGACCATTGAGACCGAACCCGAGACTGAACCCGATGTCGAACCGATCGACAAACCCAGGCAAGAGCGCGATCCGGCCAAGGCGCGTGAGCTGGTTCAACAGGCACAAACCCAAAAGCGCAAGGGTAACCGGTCCCAGGCGACAAAGTTGTTTGACCAAGCACTCTCCTACGACAATCGCAATACCCGGGCGTTGATCGGACTGAGTTACCTCGCCTTCGACCGCAGCAAGTTTAACGAAGCTGTCAAATACGCCCGAAAAGCCGTGGACGTCTCGCCGCGCAACGCGAGCTATCGGATCCAACTTGGCGACTCGTACTACAAGCTTCTGCGCTACCGCGATGCCCACACCCAATATAAGCGCGCCGATGAGCTCGGTAGTTCTGAGGCCGCTTCGCGTCTGCGAAAAGTCCGTGAGAAGCTACCCAAGTAGTGGTGCGATAGGGCCAAACCCGAGGTTCGTCGGAAAGTCCACCGGCGGTCTGCGATTCGGTACACTCCAAGGGCGTTGATGTCCGTGTCCAACCCCCTTGCAAACGCCTCGGTCCGCTGGCGAGTTCGCGGCCTTGCCCTGCTGATCGGCATCCTCGTTGCTGGCAGCGCAATCGAGGCCCAGGCGGGCAAGCGCAAGGACCGTGAGCAGAAACTCGAGGAACAAGGGCTCGACAATCCGCGAAACATCGAGTTGCCGCGCCGCCATCGGTTTCGCCTTGCACTGCAAATCGACTACATCCGCCTGAGCAGCGCATGCGGCAGCAACGGTCAATGCACGCGGTTTCACTACGCCCCGCTGACACTCGACTTCGCCTACCAGTTGCAGTTTTTCAAGTACGTCATGTTTCGCCCAGCGCTTGGAATTGGGGGGAACGTCGCCAATTCGCGTAACGCCATGGCCGGTGTGTTTAAGCCGTCGGCGGCCCTCGGATACCAGGGCAGGATCCTGGGCGCGGCCTTTGTTTATGCATATGCATTGGTTTTCCCGCCCAACGCCAACGCCACCAACAACCGTGGCGGACAGATCCAGCCGTTGATTTGGAACAATCACATCGTCGCCGCCGAACTCTCGGCCACCTCACGGATCCACGATACTGCCGTGATGTTTGGGTTGCGCGTGGGCGGACAAAAAGCCCTGCTGGTCCACGGCGACATCAACGGCGTGCGGTGGTACCCCCACCTCAGTATTACGCTGGGATGGTTTTTCGACGGCACCAAACGCCGCCGGCGCAAGCAACAGGCCGCTGGGAACTAGTTGGCTACGCTCGACTCCCGCGCTTGCTGGGCAGCCATTCGCTAGTTGTCCGTTGACCCAGCGAGCGTGTAAAAAGCCGCGACTCGCTAAGAGGCCTCGAGTATTGAGCGTTGCGAGCCAACCTGAGGTCTTGGAGATCGATCCTGCCGCACACGTTATGGTTGGCGACTGTTCGCGTCAGCGAAACAAAATCTTGCCGCCAAACCACGGCGCCCAGCCCTCGGCATCGCGGCCGTACTCACCCCACATGATGCGAAAATCCTCCACCGGCTCACCGATGTCGTAGCAATTGTTGGCCGTGGTTGTGATCGCATCGAGCTCGACGCCCTCGATCGTCGTGCACATCGTCGGGGCGTTGCCGTCCCCGCCGAAACACTCAAAACCCGCCCACACCTCGCCAATACTGGTCATCGGGCCGAGATCGGGTGTACCGAAGTGAATATCGCCATGGCCCAGGGTTGAGTCATCGTTATTCCATGAGCGAACCCATCCCATGGGCATTTCCAGGGGTTGGCCCTTGCACTTATCGATTGGGCAGCTGCCGCCTAGGGTGTAACCCTCAAACGCAAATTCCTTGAACGGGAAGTTGAACGTGAAGTGGCAGGTGTGGCCATACGCCTTGGGGGGGTTGGTCCACTCCTGGTGCCGCGCGTGCGGGCCGTAGACCTCGCTGACCTCGGGCATCACTTCCCACAGGTCGGGCGCCGCGTCGCCAGCAAGATTTTGGGTGACGCAACAAAGGGCGCTGCCGCAGCTCAACCCCTCACCCACATCATTGGCCTGCAGGTGGGTCACGACATCTTGAACTGAAAGTTTGGTCCAGCCGCCAGACACCCCGCCACAGGTGCGGCCAAAGTCGCACTCGACCTCGAATGGTTGGAGCGGGGCATCACCGTCGACGTCGATCCAATACATGCCGCTGTCGCGGTAGCCCCATTGGTAGAGCTCATTGCAAGTTCGCGGGTAGGCACAGGTCCCCCTGTCCGGGCCCTCGCCGACACAGGACAAGTTGTTGGTACATGAATCCTCGCCCTCGCCCTTGATAAAACACGGAGGAACTCCGCACACACCGTCGTTACAGTCGCCTAGGCACGCGTTGACCGTGTCACAGTCGACACAGCCCCCCTCACTTTGCGAGCACTTGTAGCAGGTTTCCCCGACCTCTTTGCAGCGACCCGCCACCAGATCGGTGGCGATACACATGGTCGGATCGTTTTCGCAGGTCAGCCCATCGGTGGTCTCGGGGTCGGTTGTGCTCGAGGTCTCGGTGGTCTCGGTGTCCGACGGATCCATGGTGGTCGCGTCGGTCGTTGTTGTTGTGGACCCGGTCGTCGGCTCAGTGGTCGTCGTGGTCGTCGGCCCGGCGGTTGTCGTCGTCGGATTGCCGGTTGTCGCCGAGGTACTGCCACTGGTCCCGCCGCCGGTACAGGAGTCGGCCGAGGAGTCCGAGTCGACACAGGGGTCGATGTATTCGTCGACGCAGCCGACAGTGCATATCAAAGGAAGTAGGTAGAGAACTCGGGAAAGTCGCATGTGCATCCATCCTTGTTGGATCGTGCTCGCTGTGTTCCCTAACACGTGAGGCAAGCTCCGGGAAGAGCGAACACGGTCGGCAACAGTAGCTGCCTTGCTGCCCATTTCTAGTCGACAACGCCGCCGTACAGTGCCGCGGGATCCACGGACTTCGATATACAACGAGTTTGCCTGGGTTTCGCGGGCTAAACGGATTTGGGGGGTGCACACCCCAGGCACACAACAAACCCGCCATTCGCACATGTCCTCGAGGTCAACGTCACTTGCGATCTTTGTTCGGCGACGGGGGCGACAGCCCCGGACACCTAGGTCGCCGGCCCTCCTTGTGACACCCTGCCCCACATAATATGTATAAGCATAATTATCGATGTACTAACAAATTAAATCCAACAAAGCTGGGGCATCGGAGAATCCTCTCGTGCCGGGATTTGGCTTGGGGCACAGAGCTGCTACGCTAGCGGCAACCTCTCGGGTCATTTCTGCCCGGAGCGTCGGCGCCCAATCACCATGAAGCTCCTGCTCAACCTGTGTTGGATCATCCTCGGCGGCGGTTTTGTTATCGCGCTCGAGTACCTGTTTGTCGGTCTTGTCCTGTGCCTCACGATCGTCGGCATCCCGTTTGGCGTGCAGTGCTTCAAACTCGCGGGGCTCGGCCTCGTACCGTTTGGCAAGGATATTCGCGTCGACCCGACCGCCCCCGGCAGCGGGCTGGCAGGCGGCCTCCTCAACATCATCTGGTGCCTCTGCGCGGGTCTGTGGATTTTCTTGAGCCATGTCGCCCTCGCCCTCGGCTTGGCGGTGACGATCATCGGCATCCCGTTTGCGCTGCAACACCTCAAGCTGGCCACCCTCGCCCTGGTGCCGTTTGGCAAGCGGGTTGTCCCGGCGCGTTGACGTCTCACCGAGTTGCCAATGCACCATCGCATCGCCGCTGGTCGTCGCATTTCGCCACGGGTAACAACCGCCTAGGCTCGCCTGCGCCCAAGTACGCGCGAAAGCCAGTGACTCGACCGAATGCCGGCCTTCCGGCATATTCGGAGGCGTTCAGGGCACCACCCTGGCGGGAGTCGTTTCATGGCCGAATTGTTCACGTTTGAAAACCTCGCCAACCTCGGCGTGTTGATCTTTTTGCAGGCAGTGCTGGGGTTCGACAACCTCCTCTACATCTCGATCGAGTCCAAACGGGTCCCCGAGGAGATGCAAGAGAAGGTCCGCCGCAACAGCATCCTCATCGCTATGGGCATGCGAATCGTGCTCCTGTTTGTGATGATCAACCTGATCGAGACCTTCTCGGAGCCGCTTTTTAAGCTCGATATGCCCGGGATTATCGAGGGTAGCTTCAACTTCTCGGTCATCGTGTTTTTGCTGGGTGGCGCGTTCATTATGTACACCGCCGTCAAGGAAATCTCGCACATGCTGGCGATCGAGGACCTCTCAACCGATGTCGACGGCGACAGCAAACGCAGCCCCCGCCAGGTCATCGGCATGATCGTGTTGATGAACCTGATCTTTTCGTTCGACTCGATCCTGTCGGCGATCGCCATCACCGAGGTCTTCCCAGTACTTGCACTTGCAATCATTGGCTCGAGCCTGGGCATGTTGTTCATGGCCGACCACGTGGCGACGTTTTTGGCCAAAAACCGCAAATACGAGGTCCTGGGCCTGTTCATCCTGCTGATCGTTGGCGTCGTCCTGCTCGGCGAAGGTGGTCATGTCGGGCATATCTCGATGTTTGGCCACCACATCGAACCACTGTCGAAGTCGACCTTCTACTTCTCGCTGGTGGTGCTGGTGATTGTCGATATCATCCAGGGGAAGTATCAAAAGAAGCTGCAGGCGCAACGGGCAAAGGCTCGACAAGGGCTGGCAAACCCGGAGGCCTAAGCCGGTCGCCAACTCTCCTGTGCGCGCCGCCACGGCGCGCATTTTTTGTATGCGCAGTGTCGTGTAGATGCAGCAGGCGTTCGGCTACGATAACGCTATGGACGACGACTTGCCTGGAATCCGCCGCTCGTGGGCCCAACGCCTGTGGTCGACCGGCAAGATTGCGGGCTCGGCAGCCCGCCTGGCCACCCGCAGGCTCGTCAACCTCGAGGGCGACCAGGATGCCCGGCTCGGTGAAGCCCTCGCCCGCGAACTCGACCAAATGAAGGGCATGGCGATGAAGGTCGGGCAAATCCTCTCGTACTTCGACGGGATTTTGCCACCACAAACCCACAAAGCCCTGCAAAAACTGCAACAGGGGGATCGCGGGGTGTGCTTTGAGACCATGGCCGAGGTCATCGCCGAACAGCTCGGGCCGGTGCACACGGTATTTAGCGACTTCAACCCCACCCCTATTGCATCTGCATCGATTGGCCAGGTCTACCGCGCCCGCGTGGGAAACCGCGAGGTCGCGGTGAAGGTTCAGTACCCGGGGATCGCCGAGACCATCGCCGGTGACTTCTCCCGCCTGCAAACCCTGTCCAAACTCGCCTCGTTGGCCACTGCTGTCGATGGCCCTGCACTTGTGCGCGAACTGCAGGAGCGCTTTTGCGAAGAGTGTAACTACATCCAAGAAGCGGCTTCGCTACGCTTGTTTGGCCAGGCCTTTGCCGACGACCCCGACATCACCATTCCCGGTGTACTCGCCAGCCACTCGAGCGAGCGGGTGTTGACCATGGATTGGTGCCCGGGCGCTGGATTTTATACGTTTACGGCCGCCGCCGAAGCACCCGCACGCCAACGGGCCGGCGAGGTGTTGGTGCGCTTTGCCTACCGCTCGCTGTTTCAATTTGGCATGCTCAACGCCGATCCTCACCCCGGCAACTATCTATTCCCGGAGTCTGGGCGGGTGGTTTGTCTCGACTTTGGGTGTATACGCAAATTTAACCCGGACTACCTCGAGGCCTGGCGCAACCTCCTCAAGGTTGTGCTCGACAACCGCCGCAACGCGTTTGAGCAGGCGCTCGCGCGCACCGGCGAAGTTGCCCGGCCACGGGGCTTTGACTACGACCACCACTGGGCGATGTACTGCCACGCGCTGGCCCCCTACCGCGAGCCGGCGTTTGACATCACCACCGAGTACCTTCGCCGCGGCATGGACTTTGGCCACCCGAGCAATCCCAACCTGCGAAAGATCGCCATCGATCCGCAGTGGATCTGGATTCAGCGGCTGCAGTGGGGACTGCATGCGGTCCTCCACAAACTCGGTGTACGGGGCAACTGGGGCGAGATATTGCGGACCTACCTCGAAACCCCGTTGACCGAGTTCGCGCCCGAGACCTAGCTAAAACACCCCAGCGTTAGCGCCGGGCTTTTTTGCCGGCCTTGCGATTGCTCGGGAAAGCAAAGTCGACCCGCATGCTCCAGCCAAAGCTGTAGTGCAGCCCCTTCTCCTCGGTCACCTCGGCAGTGTTGGCCGAAAACAGGTAGTGGTAGCCGAGCATCGCCCCGGGCCCGGTGTAGAGCGGGCCCACGAGGTGTATATGCAAATCGGCCATCAGCCGGGCTTCGATCCCGGTGGTTGCGACATCGGTCGCCAGTGGGTTGTCGGGGTCGATCGTGATCTCGTCGTAAAAGCTCGACAGTTCCTCGCCCAAAAATACGTGCTGCATGCCGAAGGCCGCACCAATGTCGAGCCGCAGCCGTCGCCCAAGGCCAAACTCGTGGTCGTAGCCGATCAAAGCACTCACCATGCCACCTGGCTTAAAGAACTTATGAACGTCGAGCCAGGCATTGACGCCAAACACCTCTAAATCGAGGATCCCACCGTACATCCATCCGCCAAATTGGGTCTGTCCGAGGTCCCCCGCGCCTGACATCGTCACTTCCATGTTCTCGATCGAGTCCATGATCGACTTGTCACGATCGAAGATCCCGTTTTTTTGGCTGGTACCATGTGTATAGCCAATTTTTGCCGCGATCCCCAGGCGAAACAATCGCAACCCGCCGAGTTTCCACGGTGTGGGCTCGTCTTTTTCAGTCTCGGTATTGTCCTCAACCTCGACCTCGTTTGGCGCTTCAGGGCCCTCGGGCGTTGGTTGTTGTGACGGTTGTATTTCACCGGTCGGTTGCGAGGGCTGCGAGGGGCTTGCCTGGCCCGAAGGACTGGATGGCTTCGAAGGTTTGGTCGGGCGTTGCACCGGTGGCGATGGACGTTGAATGGCCGGTCCAGCCCCTCCTGTGCCCGATCCTCCAGGTCCGCTTGAGCTACCGCCGCCCGAGCCCGAGCCTCCCCCAGGGCTACTCGAACCGCCGCCCCCAGAGCCCGAACCTCCACCGGGGCTACTCGAGCCTCCACCTGTACCTCCAGAGCTGGCAGAGCTGCCACCTCCTGCTCCGGAACCGCCCGAAGCTCCGCTTCCACCTGCTCCCGCGGCACCGGCTGCGGCACCTGCCCCAGCCGCACCGGCTGCACCTGCGCCCGCCGCAGCTCCGGCACCCGCTCCCCCACGATCTTTTTCGTCCTCGCGCGGGTTCTCGGTGCCGCCTCCCGATCCATCAGCCTCGTCGTTCGGAGGGTCGGTTGGTGTTTCCGACTTTGTTGTAGATTCACCGTTTGCATCTTCCCCAGTTGGCGGAGCTTGCTCGGGAGGCTCACCAGACGGAGGTGTTTCGCCAGTCGGAGGAGCTTCGCCAGCCGGCGGTGTTCCACCCGTCGGGGGTGTTTCGCCAGTCGGAGGAGCTTCGCCAGCCGGCGGTGCGCCAGTCGGTGGGTCGCCGGCCGGAGGTGCTTTTGGTGCGTCGCCAGCTGGCGGTTGCCCCGGACTGACATCGGGCAACGGCGTAGCCGCAGACACTGGGATGTCTGCCGTCGAATTGAGCTGTTCGGAGGTCGCTTCGGGACTTCCGAAACTGCTAAATAAGACGAATAAACACGGCCAGGTCGGCATACCTCAGTGTATCCGACCTCGGCGCAAATAGCCTACTCCACACACGCGGTGGGCCAACCGAGAGCCAATCTCAAGGCTGGTCTTGGGGACACACAAACGACGCGTAGCTACTTGGCGTCGTACCGTGCTTCGACAACCGTGTGGATCCCGCCCCGAACCATGAAGTCGCCGATCACGACCATGGAGTGAGGTGCGACGGCGGCGACCAAATCGTCGAGGATCTGGTTGGTGACCGCCTCGTGAAACGCCCCGTCGTTGCGATAGGACCACAGGTAGAGCTTGAGGCTCTTGAGTTCCACACAGGTGTTGGCCGGCGTGTAGCGGATTTTGATCGTGGCGAAGTCGGGCTGACCGGTCTTGGGACACAGGCAGGTGAATTCCGGGCAGTCAAACCGGATCTCGTACTTGCGATCTGGGCGGGGGTTGGGAAATGTCTCGAGTTGTCGCGATGGGCTGCTCGGCACGGGCGGAAACTGCCATCACTCGACCGGTGTTGGCCAGGTAAGTTTTTTGACTACATCACAAGGACCACGTAGTTTTATGACATGCGAGATTCACGCAGTCCCGAGGCGACCCGTCGTACGTTCCTTTTTGGGGCAACCGCTTGTGTACTTGGAGCGGGGCTCGTCCCAGGCATCGTCCGAGCCGAGGAGCAACCGCTACCCAACCTCCAACTTCTATCGTCAAACGAAGTCGAGGGACTCGCCGAAGATCTCGGCCAGGCACTCGGGATCACAGCCGGTAAACGCCAGGAAGTTGCCCGGCGCCTGCGCAAATTCCTGTGGAGCTCAAAGTTTCAACGCACGCTCAGCAGCCCTGGAGTGACCGGTGTGGCAGCCTACCGCATGGGCAGCGGCGGCCTGCTTGTCCGCCATGCACGCGGCCGTGGACTTGTGGCGTTTGGCGGCGAAACGTTTGCCACCAATTTTAAGTTTTCGTCGACAACCTTTGGCGCGCACCTAGGGGGCGCCGGTGCGTGGGGTGTGATGTTGATCGTCGGCCTGCGCGAAGCCCCAGGTTTTGGCGGCCAGTACCGCACCAATATGCGTGGAGCAACCGCAGCCGAGGCGAGCCGTGATATCGGCATCATGCACCGCCACAAAGCACTCAGTCAGCGACACGTACACGATGTCTACTTTGTCGGGGCATCCCACGGATTATCTGCGGATGCGGGAGCGGGAACCTTGCGTATTCGCGTCGGTGATCGGACCGAAAACTTCCGCCAACACCAAGCAGCTCCCGCTGACGAGACACCGCTCTCGGCGACAACCCACACTGGCCAACAGTAGCGACGGTACCAGTGCGAATCTGACCTGTAGGTCAGACGAAGTTGTTTCACTTCACAACTGCACTTGCGACGAAGGAAGAGTTGGTCGCCACCGGTCGGCGAAACCTGTCATACTCTGGCAGGACCAACTGTCCTTCACGGCATGACTGTTCGAAGCCACACACCGTTCCTTTTGTCGGGGGTCGACGGGGCATGATCGACCAACCCGTTCGGATCCTCGTTGTCGACGACGACGCCGACCAACTCTCGATGCTTTCGCGGGTGTTGGAACGCAAGGGGTTTTTAGTTGAAACCGTCGATTCGCCGTTCGGTGTGTCGAACAAGGCCCGCAGCTTCAAACCCCACATTATCCTGCTCGACGTCCACATCCCGGCCCTCTCCGGTGATCGGTTGATCGGACTCATCCGCAAAAATACCAACCTCCAAGACACCCGTATGGTGCTGTTTTCGGCCTGTGATGTCGACCGCCTCCGGACCCTCGCCCAGGAGGTCAAGGCCGATGGCTGGATCCAAAAGACGTTCAACGGCCACGAGCTCACCCGGCAGTTACTCGCCCTGCTCAACTGACGACGTCGACGCTGCAACCCGGCAGCGTTCAAGATGCATAAGCATCAAATAAACATGTAGAGCCATCGACCTCGAACACGCCGCCCTAGGCAAGCAGGTCGAGGTAACCCGGAGGGCGCCGGTACCCCCCTGCCCGTTCACCAACCGCGGCAATCGCCAGTAGCCGGTGCTCCTCCCAGGGACGACCGTAGAGCTGAAACCCGATGGGTAGCCCGGCCGTGTCGACTCCTGCGGGAAAGCTGATGCCTGGAAAACCCGTGAGGTTGCCGGGAGCAGCAAACTTCATAATCTGCCCCTGGGTCAGCAGGTCACTTTCCCCGCAGATAAGCGCGTCGGGGCGAATGGGCGGCGAAGTTGTACCGGTGGTCGGCGTGGCGATGACGTCGACATCCCGCATCAGCGCCTGCCAATGCTCGAGCACCCGGGTGCGCACCTGCTGGGCCCTCACATAGTCCCGCGAAGTCAACGAACGGCCGATCGCGAGGTTTATCCGGATGTCGAGCCCAAGCTTGTCGTGATGCTTTTTGTGGGCATCGAGGGCGAGCGCCATTTCGGAGATAATCGTGATCGTATGGGCGACCCGTGTCAGCTCGAGGTCCGGCACGGTCACTTCGACGATCGTTGCCCCGGCCTGCTCCAGGTGGTCGAGCATCTCGCGACAGGCCTGGACAACCTCCGGCGTCGCGTCGTCAAACCATGGGCGGTACACACCGATCCGAGTTCCCTCGATCGTCCCGCCACGCAGGGCATCGGCAACCCCATGTAGATGCACAGGAGGTTGCTCGACGCCATGGGGATAGGCCGGATCTGGGCCGGCAATCATTGCATAGGCAAGGGCACAGTCGGCAACACTGGCCGCCAACGGGCCTAGGTGGCCAACACTCCAACACAGGGGGTACGCCCCATGTTCGCTCACCCGTCCGTAGGTCGGCTTGAGCCCAACCACGCCGCAAAGTGCCGCGGGAATGCGAATCGAGCCACCGCCATCTGCACCGAGGGCAACCGGGGACAGCCCCGAGGCCACAGCCACCGCGGAGCCGCCCGACGAGCCCCCGGGCATCCGCCCCGGAACATGGGGGTGCACTGGGGTCCCGTAGTGCAGATTTATCCCGGTCACGCCACAGCCGATCTCGTGCATCGAAGCCTTGCCAATCGGGACACAACCCCCCGCCCTCAGGCGGCCAACACCCGTTGCATCTGCATCTTCTGGCTGGGAACCGATAAAGGTCGTCCCCACCCGTGTGCGATAGCCAGCCACGTTCATCTCGTCCTTGAATGCGACCGGGATGCCGTCGAACACCGAAAGCGGCATGCCACTTTGGTAGCGGGCACGGGCGGCCTCGGCCGTTTCGAGCAACAACTCGCGGTTCCACTCGACCAGTGCAGCCTGGCGCGGGCGTTGCTGCTCACCCGTTTCGATCGCTTGGAGCACGCGCTCAGCGAGCTCAACCGGATCACGCCTCTTGGCGGCGAAATCCCGGTGTAGCTGCGCGACAATGCCCGTTGAGGCCTCTACGATCTCCGCGATATCCAGCGTCGGTTGACTCACCTTTTCGCGCGTACATGTCGCAGGAAACAGTGGGCGAACCGATGGGCAACACCGTAGATCAACCTTGCGAAATCGCTCAAAGCCAGCGTCCTTGAGAAGCTTGGGCAGCAACATCCACCGGGTCGCGCGCCCTTCCAACGCGTGGCAAAGGGCTTTGAGACGGCGGCCACAAAGGCGCGGAGCTTTGAGCGGAGCGAGGTCGTAGGTCACAGGTTTCTCCCAAAGACCCCGCCACTGTAACCCCGACTGCACGCGAAAATGCGTCGATCTGCAGGCACAAAAAAACCCACGGTGGGCTGCTCGGTTCCCCGCCTGACCCGTTGCCGTAGGCTGCCGATCCGCAAGCGGACTCGACTCCTTTGAGATATCCGCAGACCGGTGCGGTGTCAAGACACTGATTTGACTGCGGGGATGGCGAAGTCACAGCCCGGATTTGCGGTGTTACACCCGTGTAACTTCGTCATAGGAACAAAGTTTGGCTGGTGAGAAACCAGTAGCTCCGGGGTGATTGTGGGCATGGGCGCGCTTTGCTAGCGTCCGCTCGGGCGATGCCCAACAGGTTCGGGAATGCGACCACAAGCCACCGACGACTGCAGCGCGGAAACACCAGCCCCCGCCAACGCCTTACTTCACCGGGTCGTTCGTACGGCCGCCACCATTACTCTGGCCTGCGCGTGTGTATTCCTGCTCACCTTCCACAGCAGCTGCCTCTACCACGTACCGGCGCCCGATATCGAAGGTAAGGACATCCGGCTCACGCTGATCCACACCTCGGATATCCACTCGCGGATCCTCCCCTACGACCACGATCCGCTCTACACCGAAATCACGTTGGGATTGTTGCCCGGCCGCGGCCCCTACGGCGGGATCGCTCGGATCGCCCACGTGGTCAAGCGCGAGCGCGAGAAGGCCGGCCGGTCGCTGTACCTCGACTCGGGCGACCTGTTTCAGGGAGCACCGATCTTCAACCACTTCCGCGGCGAGCCGGAGATTCGCGGCCTCAGCCAGGCCGGTCTCGACGTGTTTGCCCTCGGCAACCACGAGTTCGACTTTGGTGCCGAAAACCTTGTCGAGCAGTTCGAGCAATGGGCCGACTTCCCCGTACTCGCGGCCAACTACGAGTTTGAGCGGCAGTCCCAACCCTTTGTTGGCGCGTTTGAGAACCTGATCAAGCCGTTTTCGCTGTTCAACGTCGACGGGCTCAAGGTCGGCGTGATCGGCATGGGCAACCTCAGCTCGCTGACGAGTTTGCAAGAGGGCGGCAACTCCCACGGGATCATTGCGTTTGAAACGCTGCAGACCATCCAAGACCACGTCAACCTGCTGCGTCCGTCGGTCGATGTCCTGATCCTGGTCGGCCACATTGGCCTCACTGAAGATCAGGTGATTGCCCGCAATGTGTGTGGCATCGACATCATTATGGGCGGACACCACCACGTCGCCCTCAACCCGCCCAAGCTCATTCCCTACGACCCCGACGGCGAGTTTGTGTTTGGCGGTTCCGAAAACGACGAGGACTATCTCGGCGAAGGCGAGCACACACCGATGCTCGGCGACTGCCCAGACGAATGGCGCCGCGACACGATCCTCGCCCACCCCAGCGCGTTTGCCAAGTTCGTTGCCCGGATCGACGTGATCGTTCGCGATGGCCGGATCCGTTCGCACAAGTTTGAGTTGTTCCCGATCGACAACACCGTCCCCGAAGATCCGGACCTCAAGTGGCTGCTCGACGACTACATCGAAGAGCTCAACCGCGAGTTCGACCTCGATCGTGTGGTCGCCCGGGCCAAGGTTCCACTCACCCGGTTTGGCTCAACCGGCGGCGACTCTGCGCTCGGCAACTTTGTCGCCGAGGCGATGCAGTACCGCCAGTTTGTCGAAACCGACTTTTGTATTACCAACTCGCTAGGTGTCCGCACAGACATCCTCGCCGGCGACATCACGCTCGAGCAGCTCTACAACGTGCTGCCGTTCGACAACACGATCTCAACCCTCTACGTAACGGGTAAAGAGGTCCAAGAGGTTCTCGACTTCTCGACCGCACGTTCGGCCGAGCGTGGCTGCAGTTCGCAGATCCAGGTTTCCAACCTGAGCTTCACCATGAACTGCCGCACGGGCGTGGCCGAGGACATCACCATCGCTGGCCAACCCATGCAGCCAGACGGTGTCTACGAAATGTGTACCAACAACTACATGGCCAACGGTGGTAGCGGGTTTCGCATGCTCAAGCGCAACACCACCCGCGAAGATACGGGGATTTCCCTGCGCAACGCCGTGATCGACTATATGCGCCTATCTGAGGAACTGCCGACTTGCTACGACGAGGGCGTGGCGCTCGAGCAATGCAAAAGCGGCCTCGCGATCGAAGACGGGCGCATCAATAACAAGTTCTAGGTCACCATGGGCAATCAACCACGCGCTATTTCCACGTCACAGGTACTGCGAGCGATCGCCACTGCGACGCTCTCGCTGGCAGGTTGTGTCGCACTTGCGGTCGTCGCCTGTGACACCGAAATTGAACGACCCGACGATGGCCCCCTCACCTTCGAGGTTGGTGTTGTCGACGGTGAGCTCGGCACCCCGAGCGAGCGGGTTCCCTACCAAGAGGGGGGCCGTGTCTATACAATTGATATCCGGGCAATCGACCACAACGGCGAGTTCGATCGCAGCTTTGACGACGAGGTCTACCTCGATGTCGGGCCCAATGGGTTTTTGGCCGAGGGCCAACCAAACACCGTCAAACTCAACAACGGCGTCGCCGAAGGGGTTGTTGTTGGCCTCGAGAAGCTGCACGGGGATGTCGGAATTTGGGTCGAGTACCGCGGTGACGAAGACGACCCAAAAAACTACGCGACTGGTCTTTCAGACACCATTCACGTTGCCCATCCCACCATCCGCGAGATGCAGCAAACCGACAAACATCGGCTCTCACCTCTGCGGGGGCAGTATGTTCAGACCAACCTTACTGGCCGAACTGCAGTTGTCACCGGGGTCACCAACGACGGCTACTACGTCACCGACCTGACCGAGGCCGACGGCCTGTTTGCCGGCATGTTTGTATTTACACACTCACGCCCGGCAGGCATTGAGCGCGGCATGACGATCACCGCCCTCAACGGCAACGTCGATGAGTTCTTTGGGTTTACGGAGATGGGCTTTCCCGCGTGGAAGGTCGGTCCGCCCGTGGAAGTCCCCCCGCCGATCGAACTATCGGTCCAGCTGCTTGCCGATTCCGACGCGACCGAGGCTTACGAGAGCCAACTTGTCGAGGTCCGCGACGTCACTGTGTGTCAGCCAGGTGACGATTTTCGCCAGTTTGGCCAGTGGGTCGTGACTTTTGCCGGTGGCGACTGCCAAAGCGGCACCGATGCCATCTCGGTCCTCAGCACCTTTACAGTTCCCGATTACGACCCCAACGACCACGTTGGCGAAACAATCAGCCGCATTGGCGGCAATCTGCGAGAACACAGCTCGAGCTTAACAGGATGGATTCTGTACCCCCGTGGCCCTGAAGACATGGAGTTTTAGCCAGGTTGACACCCCCACACCCGTGCGCCATGTTCGCGCCGCCCAGACCCCAAGGAAAACCATGAACTTTCGTAACCGCCTGTTTCTCACCTCTTCGGCCACGCTTGCCGCTGGACTGTTTGTAGCTGCATGTAGCCTGACCCCTGGTGGCGACACCGACAGCAACGGCAGCGATACCAACAGCAGTGAAACGGGCGGTGAAACCGATGGCACGACCATGGGAACCGCCGGCCCCGGAGACTGCCCCGTTACCCCGGTCACCATCAACGAAGTTCAGATGGGCGCAGTCGGCCTCGACTGCACGGTGACCATTGAGGACGTGGTTGTCGCCGCCCCGCTCCTGCGCGACAAAAACGAAAACGGCACCGTGTTCATCGGCCACCCCGAGGGCGGGCAATGGTCGGGCATCCAAATGTACATGTACGCCGAAGTTGCAGATTCAACGAATCTCAAGATGGGCGACAAAATCACGGTCACGGGGATGTACACCGAGTACTTCGACACCTCGCAGCTCGTGATCGGCTCGGCCCAACAAATCGTGAAAAACGGTACCGGGTCGCTCCCCACTCCGACCGTGGTCGCCTCGTCTGAGGCAGGCACCGAACCCTACGAAGGCGTGGTGATTCGCATCGAAAATCCGGCCGTCACCGACGACTCGCTGGGCTTCGGCGATTTCATGCTCGACAACGGGAATATCGTTCTCACCAACGACTACCTGTATGACGCCGGTGAGGACTTCAACCCGAAAAACGGTGACTCATTTGCCGCGCTGATCGGCCCTGTCATCTACTCGTTCGAGCAATTCAAGATTGCCCCGCGAACCTGGGACGATGTCGTCGACTGGGACCAGGGTGACACCACCACCACTGGCGACCCAACCGACACCGACACGACCACTGACACAACAACAACTGGCGACCCCGAAGATGTCACGGTTTACGACATCCAACAGGAAATGGTCCCCGAGAATACAATCGTCACCATCAAGGACGTCATTGTCACCACACCGATGAGCTTCAACACCAAGGACATGTTTGTCCAAGAAGCCGACGGTGGTGAGTACTCGGGTATCCATATCTACATCCCCGGCGCCATGGATCCCGGGCTTGCGGTTGGCGACATTGTGACCGTCACCGGCGAGTACCAGGAGTTCTACGACGAGTCGCAAATCGTCGTTTACGACATCGCAGATATCACCTCCACTGGATCTGGCCCTGCACCTACACCGATCTCGGTCGACGCCAACGACGTCAAAACCGGCGGTCCCATGCAGGAAAACTACGAGGGTGTTCTGGTCCAGGTTTCGGGCGTGGAGGTTACCGCTGTCGACGACATGTTCGGCGAATGGGAAGTCTCCGACGGCCTGGTGATGGAAAACATGTTCTTCGATAACGCCGACTGGCCCTCGCCCATGCTTGGCGATCCCTATGCCGAACTTACTGGCGTCCTGACTTACAACTACGAGAAGGCCCGACTCGCTCCTCGGACCCCCTCGGACATCGTTGGCGGCTAACGAACGCCGCAACACAAAACTGTACATACACGCACTACTGCATTTGACGTCCGCGGCTTCGCCTCGGTCCTCGACACGCACGTCTCCAGAAACGGAGCTTCACGTTGAAGTTCACGCACAAGTGGCTCGTACCAGCTGCCCTTTTGGGCCTCGCTCCTTCGGTTGCATATGCAGCCCAACCTGTCGACACCGCCGCGCAACCTGACGCCGCACCGCCGCCAGCAGATCCGGTTGGGACTGTTGATCAACCCGCCGGTCAGCCCGGCGGCGACCAGATGACGACCTTTACCGGGACGACTGCTGCTGCAACCGACAACGGTGAGCTTCAGCGCAAAGTTGATGCACTTACAAACCGGCTTGATGCCGCCGAACAGGAACTCGAAGCGCTGCGCAAGCAACGCGAAGAGGACCGCGAGAAGCCGGCCGAATCCAAGCCCGAGGAGGCTCCCAAACAACCCAAACAGCCACCGACCCCAGGTCAAACGCAGCAAAATGAGGATGGCACCCTCGGGTTTAACCGCTGGACCAACGGCAACTTCATGGGCACGCGTGTCACGTTCGCGTTTGCCGATGACAACCTGCTCGCCGGGCCAGCCGACCGTTCGCCCCAGCCGGGGTTTAACCTCGCTGACGACCGGTTTTTCTACGAGCAGCTGACCCAGGAAAAACGCGGCTACGAGACCGAGACCCAGCTCGTCGTCTACCGCCGGATGCCGTCGTATTTCAAACATCTCGATGTCGAGGCCGCGCTCGTGCTCGAGATGCAAAACTGGATCAACGAGAAGACCTGGAAAAACGAAACGGTCATCGGCGACGACGGTTCGTACCTCAAGCTCAACTGGTCGATCAGGCCCCGCGACTACAACGGCGACCATGTCTCGCTCACCCTGTTCCCGATGGACTCCCAGCGGTTTTTGTTGGGTTACACCTACACCATCACCTGGGGTGGCGAGCGCATTTTCCCCAACAACAGCGGCCAGGTTCCGGGTATGCGCCTGCGCTACGACTGGAACGTCGGCACCGGGCGCGATAGCTATGTATTTGCAGGTGCAAAGACTGCCCGGCTGATCAACCTCGAACTCAACGAGCCGCAGACCTACTACGCCGGCATGGGCGGCTTTGGCATCGGCTTTACCAAGTGGCTGTCCTGGGAGGTCAACGGCGGCTACTTCCAAAGTGGTTCGTTCCCGCCCCAGGGCATCAACTTCCCCGACACGGGTGGGCAAATCGTACACAGCTTTGGTGGGTCGAGCCGGCTGACCCTGCACCAAGGGCTGCCAATCGGTACGTCGATCGACTTTCGCCTGTTCAAATATAGCCCCAACGCGACGATTTATCTGACCCAGCCCGAAACCTACAACAACAAGATCGCCTGGTCCGCGTCGTTCGAGTGGACAGCCCTCGGTCAGTCGCGCCTCGAGTTTGAAGATCCGAACCGCTCAAAAGTTGTACCTGCAATGGCTGGGGCGTTTTTGGGTAAGGTCCGCATCAAAAAGACCCGGATCAACGCCAACTTCGTCTACCGCGACCTCGACTTCATCACCTTCAATATTCCCGGGTACGCCCCCTACCAAACCTTTCCCCAGGGTGCCACGGTGCGGCCAGAGTGGTTTGTCGCCGGCGGCGTCGACCACTACTTCAAGGGCCCGCGCCTAACTCCAGGGGTTATTTTCGCGTACAAACGCCCGGCGACCTACACGGCTGACAATGTCACGACCGTCATCCGCGAGTGGGACGACAAGGAAATTTTGCCGACGAGCGAGCCGGCACTCGACATTCTCTCGGGCAAGCTGACCCTCAAGTGGGATGTGGCGCCGTTTTTCGTTGTGATCAGCGAGCTGCGGTACACGCTCGATCACAACCGCACCAAGTACGTGCGGACCAGCGATGTTGAAGCCGGTGCGATCCGGGTGTTTCAAGATGCTAACGTCACCAACCGTCTAGGCTTCTTCCTGCTCGCCCAGGCCCGCTGGTAGCTAGCAGCCGGGGTGCTATGCTCGATCAGCCGTGACACGGATCCGCACATACCTGAGCCTTGCCTTGGTGCTGTTTATTGGTGCCTGCCAGGGGAAACCGACCGCCGGCGGCGAGCCTGCGCCGGCGACCTCCAAGTCGACACCGGGCGAGCCGGTCCCGCGCCTCACCGGCAAACTGCTATCCGGTGAATATGCACAGATCGAGGATTTTCGCGGCAAGGTCATCCTCCTCAATGTGTGGGCAACCTGGTGCCCTCCATGTCGCCAAGAACTCCCGGAGCTCGACCGCCTCCATCGCGAACTCGGGCCCAAGGGATTTTCCGTCGTCACCATCAATGTCGACAAAGCTGGCGATGAGCCCGAGGTCCGCAAACTCGTCGATGATTACGGCTTTGCATTTCCAGTCATCCTCGATCCGAAAAACCGGGCAACCCAAAGCCTGCGCCTCAACGGCTACCCGGTATCTCTGCTCGTCGACGCCAAGGGCACGATTTTGTGGCGGCGCGACGGCATGATTATCCCCGAAGATCCCGAACTTGCCGAGCACCTCAAAAAGGCACTAGGAAGCTCGTAGCAGCACTAAACTGGTTGTCCGTAGCGGCGCTCGCCAAACCGAAACGCGGGACGCAGCCCGGGCGACAACCAGTGGGGGGAAAGTTCGGACGAGGGGTAGACGTTGTAAAACCTCGGGTCCTGCGGGCATGGGCCTGCGAGCTCGCGTTCGAGCAACATCGAGATGTACTGCTGCGTCGACCCGTCGAGGGTGTTGCCGTTGAGCACAACTTTCATCCCAGTCCGCCGGGCGTAGCGACGAAGTCCCGGAATCCGTGAGTGTTGGGGGGCATAGGCATCGGCACACACGCCGTTCTCGGAGGTTACCAACAGTCCATCTGGTGTATGCGCAACGATTGAGTGATTGCCGTCGGTATGACCGGGTGTGCGCACCAGACAAACCCCGCCCCCGAGGTCGAGGTCACAATCAAATAGAATCACACGATTTTGCGGCACCCCAACGGTACCTTGCGGTGGGTACCAGTCCCGCTGATAACCAACCGGAGCCCTCGCAATCGCCCACTCCTTGCGCGTGACCAGTAGCTTGGCATTGGGAAACACCGCCGGTGTGTCCGCGGTTCCCAACCACCGGCGAATATCTTGCGTATGCAAGTGATCAAAGGTGATGTAGTCGACCTGCTCGCAACCGATACCAACCGTGTCTAGGCAGGCTTCGACAACCCCACGTGGCGGCCACAACAGATTTGGCACCCTCGCCTGCGGTCCGCCAAATGGCCGCGAGAGCCGATCAAAAAATGGGGTTTTGGCGCTACCGAGGCGATCGAGTGGCTCGCCGAGCAGAGTCTTGACGCCGTCTGGCGAATCAAACTGCATCACGAACAGGCGATTGAGAATGTGTACATACGGCAACTTCAACGCACATGCATCGCGCAGGGCGTAGCGGCGCGGATAGGGAATTTTGGCCAGGTCAAAGGTCTGGTAGTAGCGCACCTGTGGACCGGCTAGCAGGCGTTGACGCAACGCGCGACCACCAGCAAGCACCGCCTCGAGCCGCTCGTTGGGACAGGTTGTGTCCCAACTTTGATCGAGCTCCACACAGGGTTGCATCCACGACTCGAGCGGGGCGTATCGAGACTCTTTGGTCATGCTTCACTGTGCAGGCCCAACCCCGGTGGGGTCAAGTCGACAGCCCGAACGCCGCCAGCAAGCCGTCTGTGAGCACAGGAACCAGCTGTCGTCGCCGGGCCGTGTCACCGCTAATATCCTGGCGAACCTCCAATTCGAGCCAGGGTAGCCCGGCCCGCCGAGCGTGGTCGTAGGGGGAAAAAGCAAATTTGCCCCCCTTACCCGTATAGGGTTGATTGAGAGCCGTTTGGTAGTGCCCCTGTAACCTGTGCGCAAGTGTTTCGGCCTGCGCCTGGCAGTCGTTGAACAACACTCCCACCTCGACCGTGCGAGTTTGTTGCTCATACACGGGTGTGAAAGTGTGGACCGAAACCAACCCACGCCACGGTCCGCCCGCGAGCACACCGTCGATCGCCGCGTGGTACGGGCGGTAGCACACTTCGAGTCGACGTTGTTGTTCGTCCGCAGGAAGGTCCTCGTTGAGCGCAAGCACCCGCCCTTCGGCTTGGCGGCGAAACAGGCCCGACTGCGAAGGCGCCCGGTTGGGGTCGATGAGAAGTCGTGAAAACCGGCTCAGGACCGCCGGTGCGCCCAGTGACGCGGCCAACTCACGGGTGAGTTCGGCGGCACCGATATCAAACGCCCAGTGGGTGGAAATGCACCATTCATCCGCCGGTGACCACCGCCAGGGCGATGGCAAGTGGTTCGATGCATGCTCACAGGTTAGGACGAGCGGAGCTCCCCCGTGTGTTTGTTCGATCTGTTCCCAGGCAACTTGAGCAGCTTGCACCGCGTCAGTCTAACACGAGGAATCGAAACTTCGACCGCCGTTCATTCGCATGTATAGGCATACATTAGATCACCGTATCAGGCGCACAACCGGCAACTCCCCCGGATCTGGTGACGGACTCTGCACACCGGCCGGGTACCACGCACTCCCGCGGGTCGACTCGCCGTACACCGACACAAACACATGCTGACTGATGGTCGTGACCGTATGGAGGAGGTCGTAGTACATTGGATCTACCCGGTAGCGCTGATACCAGTAGTTCGCCACAATATTTGTATATCCCTCGTTTACCGACTCCATCGGCACGGATAGGTCAACATTCGGAGGCGCCTCACTGGCCACAAACACGTCGACAAACACGTCGTCGTAGCCCGCCGGAGCAACGAATGCTTGACTGTCGTTGTATATTTCGAGGCTTTGCGCGATCAACATCGCCGGCCCCCCGGTTTCGCCGGGTTTTGGGCTCACCACAAACTGTGCGACGCTAATCGGCTTGGTGCCAGAAACAAGTGTGGGCTCGCTGCCGACGGGCAAAACCACCGTCTGCCCGGCATCGAGGTTGGAGGCGACCTCTTCGTCGTTGACCTCGATCGTGGTGCCGGACATCGTCGCCAACACATGCACCTCCTGCAGGTGTGGCTGTTGATCGAGAGATAACGGTGGAACCACAAGGTGGTACTTGCCCAGCAGGTCTGCCGGGTACATCGATTCTTCTAGGTGATTACATGTATCATCACCCAATGGAACGCCGGCACACATGTGGCCGGCAATCACTTGGACCGGCTGATCAGCTTCAATTCGGGTTCCCGACAGCGTTCCAGGCTCATTCTCGGAACCCCCTGAGAACACTTCAAGCACATCGCCACGGTTGAGCACAAGCTGGCCTTCACCGAGAAAGTTTACTCCGGCTCCTGGCCTGGCGACCACCTGTCCACCGAGTGAGGTCAGCTCGACGTATGTACTATCATGTAATGCCGTGATCGTATAAAACCCCGGCATCAGCAGGCCGCTGTTGGGATCTGGCCACGATGGATAGGACGAGACAAAATAGTCCGTGGCGAGGCGGTGGGCGGGTAACAACATCGAGGCATCGTTGCTCTCGGCATCGTCGGCCCCCTCACCCCCGCCGTTGGCATTGTATTGATATACAATCACTGGTCCGGTCGATCGCAAGCGATAGGCACCTGCCTCGACCACCCGGGAGTACTCCCAGTCTTCGGTGGCCTTGAGCTCGGGGACCCAGGGCAACTCGATCGTGATAGCCTTGCCCACTGGGACCAGCTGCTCCTTGAGCTGAATGCCGTTTCGGTGGATGACGGTGGTGACATCCTCAGCCCCGGAGTTGGCGACGCGAACAGCAAAGCGAAACTCTGCGTCGTCGATAATATTGGCCGTCACCGTCGGATAAAAATCGCAGCCAGAGTTGTCGTTGTTGAGCTCAAGTCCGGCACACAAACCTGTACATACACCTTCGTGACAGGTGAGCCCCATCAAGCCATCGCAGGTTTCGCTTTCCTCAAACCCCTCGCCCTGCTCGTTGCAGACCTCAACGGTATCTCCGTTGCACTGGGTTTCGCCGGGGGTGCAAACCTCGTAGCAACCGACATCGCCACAGCCGTGCTGGCAAAAAACCGGTTGCTCGACGCAGTCGTCCCATACTCCCGCGTTGCACCCGGGCTCGCAGGGTTCGGTTTCAGACCCAGGCTCGGTGGTCGTGCTCGCCGAGGCATCCCCAGAGTCGGACTCGCTCGTCGTCGTCGTCGGGCCGGCAGTGCTCTCCTCCCCGGTGGCCGAGTCTGTGACGTTGGTTTCGGAATCCCCCTCGACTGGGGTGCAGCCCACAGCTAACGCTGCAAGCAACACCGGTGTGTAGCTGGCAAGTACAAGTAAACGTGAGATAGTACGGGTTGACATGGGGTAGACCCGGGGCCTTTCGGTCCAAAAGCGCCCCATATTGTACATACATGGGTGATCTCAATCAGATCAGCCAATTCATGTCCTATGGGTCACCTGAAGCTACGGGCAACAGGGGAATGGTGACAACTTCCATCTCCGAGGTCATATGGGCAATCAGACGAATTTGAGGACAAGTACGGTGACGCGCACGATGCCCGATGCACGCGTCCCGATGATCGTATGTTCTATAGGACATAAAACAAAGCAATAAAATAGCGGCGCCAGCCTGTCCTCCCGCACGTCCAGCGGGCAGTACCGACGGGCCGGTTTGCGCCTTTGATCGATTCGCAGCGTCGAGTCGGGCAGCGCCGCTCCTGTGCGCGTAGTCAGGGCAACCCGCGACACGGGTCACCAATGATCAATTGCGTTCGCCCTGCGAACTTCCGGCCCGCGCTCCGGAATCTGCGCATGTCCTCCTCCACACATATGTAGAGGGCCGCTCGGTCGACGTGTTGCTACTGCGGAGGCTCGATACCAGGGTCGGCAGCCTCGACAGACCACTGAAAATTATCGAGCAAAACCAGCGAGTCGAAAATGTGTCCGCCCGCATCCCAGATCGCCAGGCGCAACTCAAAGACTTCCCCCGGCAGAATGTTCCCGCGCATGGTCAACCACCCGGTGCCACCACCCACGGGGTCACCCTGTCCGCAGCCAGATGGATCGAGTTCGTCAAAACCCGTTCCCGCCAGCGGTCCCGCCGATGTGCATCCGGTGTAGTTGGACTCGGGGATATCTGGGCCGCAACCCACGGTTCCGTTCTTACACTGCGAAAACAGGCCGTCGGCGACCCGCACCAAATTCACACCGACCGGCCAATGAACGTCGCCGTCGTCGTAGATAGCAATGTTGTGGTCGGGCGGGTTGTCAGGCGACGAGCTGTCTAAAAGGGCAACAAAGAAGTCGTTGTAGATGCTGCAGACCCACTCCGGATACTCGGCCGAAAAGAAGTTCATATCGACGCTGAACGAGTTGGCATTTGTCGGTGCACGCACCCGCAGGGTCAGCATGATGGGGTCGTTGGCCTCGGTCACAACCGCTTCGCCACATCCCTCCGGATTCGGCAGCTTCCCGTTGTTGGCATCGAGCCAGTCCGCCGGCACGTCGCTGCTGATGCCGAGGTTCTCGCCTGGTTGAAAACCAGCGTAGCTCGGGTTTTGTTGCCCCACGGCGGCCGCGTGTCCGCTCGAAAATACGGCCATGTTGATATCGCGTTGGGGGACCAAGACCTCACCAAACTCGGTGCGAATCGCCCGCGCTTCAGCCATCGGATTACCTGTCCCATCGGCCAGACTAAACTTGGCGCTGATCAACCCCCAAGTTCGGTCTTTGGGGTCCTCCGGGTCTTCCTCGGTCACTTGGCACAAGTCCATGGCACGGGCGTAATCGCGGGGATCCGAAGCATCGCTGGCAAGGCCCTGACCACAAAGGGCGGCCGGCTCGTCGACGTCGCCGTCGCAATCGTCATCGACACCGTTGTCGTCGACCTCGTAGGCCCCAGGGTTAACGAGGTGTGGGTCGCTGCAGGCCCCACTCACGGCATCGCAACAATCGCCCGAGCACGCTCCCCATCCGTCGTTGTCATCATCGGCATCGTCGTCGACCGTGCCGTTGCAGTTGTCGTCGATGTTGTTCCCACACACCTCGGTTGCCGGCAAGACTTCGCCGAGGCAGATGCCCCAAGTGCCGTCCGCGGCACATGTCTGCTGACCGCCTTTGCAGGTGCCAACCCCCTCGGTTCCCTGAGGACCGGTGTAACAGGGCGCCGTATCACCAGGTGCACACGTTGCCACGCACTCACCGGTTTCGGTGTCGCAGATCGATCCGTTGGGATCGTCCTGGCAATCAAAGTCGGTCTTACACGGCCGCGGCTCGGGACCCGTCGATGCCTCCGAACCAGCCTCGGTTTCGGTTTCGGTTTCGGTCCCAGTTTCGGTCTCGCCCGAAGGGTCGACCGTGCCCGCGCCCGTGCTTCCCGTCGTCCCCGAAGCCGTGGTCAGCGTCACCATCGTGTCGGAATCGCTGCCCGTGTTGTTGCAACCGGTCAGTGCGAGTACGCCCGCCATCGAGATGGCGACGCCTGACAACCAAAAACTTTGTGAAAAACGCAAGACGTTCAATTTCGGCATGGGGTCCTGCGCCCAACGTACAGATCGGGCGAAAGCCGCGGTAGGGACCACGATCTGCAAAAACTCCCATTGAGTCACAAACAATTCACATTCAGCTCGATTGTGAACACCGTTTAAGAGACCGCGCCGGATCATTGTTCCTAGGCATCTTTTTGCTCGTCCGTGACAACTACCTGCAATTATTTGGGGACATCCTCGCGCGGCTTGTGCACGCACATCTGTCCACGAATGCTCATGGATTTTTGTGGGTGGGTTCTCACTTGAGATAGCCGAGCCTTCGAACCTGTGATCTCGCATGCGACGGCGATTGTGCGCGGCCGCTAACGATCGGACCATCTTGCCCGTGAGACATTCGCGCCTCCTCGTCACCGCTCTCTCTCTCGCGTCGCTTTCGGGACTCTCTGCGTGCTCCAACGACATGGTCGACGCAACCGACTCGGACACAGAAAATACGACGACCGACACAGACGATCCCTCCTCTTCAGAGACGGACACAACCGCCGGCCCCACGACCGATACCGATACCAGCGAGTCGACCGAAACGGATCCGACAACCGGCCCAACAACCGACCCGACCGACTCCGACTCTGAGACAACCGACTCGACCGACTCCGACTCCGATTCAGACTCGGATTCCGACACAGACACGGGTAGCGATACCGACGGTGGTGACCTCGACGAGCCGGAGATTGTCGACTGTGAGGGCGAGCCTATCGAGCCTCCAGATCAGGACACTTGTATCGTCACACAACCTGGCAACAGCGGCATGTTGCTCCGGGGCACGGTGCTCGCCCCCGACGAAGTCTTCAACAACGGACAGGTGCTGGTGAACCCCTCGGGTATCATCACCTGTGTCGGCTGCGACTGCGACCAGGACCCCGGAGCCGAGAATGCTGCCCATGTGGCCTGTGCCGACGGCGTGATTTCTCCCGGGCTTATCAACTTGCACGACCACATTTCGTTCGTCGGCAACCAGCCCATCGGCGAGGGCGTCGATCGCTACGAGCACCGTCACGACTGGCGCAAGGGGCAAAATGGTCACGACCAGATCAGTGTGTCGGGCGGCGCAAGTACGGCCGAGATCCACGGGGCTGAGTTGCGGTTTGTGCTCTCGGGAGCTACCTCGACAATCAGTGCCGGTGGCCGCGATGGCCTGCTGCGCAACCTCGACTCCAACGGCGATTTAGAGGGGCTGCCCATTCAGGCTGTCGACAGCGACACGTTCCCACTCGACGACTCGAGCGGCCAGCAGATCGAAAACGGTTGCAACTACGGCAACGACCGCACACTCGCCAGCGACATCGAAAACCTGAGCTCCTATGTCCCCCACATCAGCGAGGGCATCAACCAGGCGGCGCGCAATGAAGTTTTATGTACAACCAGTCCCGGGCCCGAAGACATCATCGAGTCGCAAACGGCAATTGTACATGCAGTTGGTTTGACTGCGACCGACACGGCCACGATCGAGGCTGACCGAGCCAAGATCGTGTGGTCTCCCCGCTCAAACATTTCGCTGTATGGCAACACCGCCCCGGTCTCGTTGTTTGACCTCGTGGGGATTCCCATCGGCCTCGGCACCGACTGGGTCGTCTCCGGCTCGTTCAACATGCTGCGCGAGATAGCCTGTGCCGACAGCTTCAACCGCGACCACATGGGCGGGTATTTCAACGACTATCAGCTGTGGCAGATGGCGACCACCAACGCAGCCTTCTCAGCCGGTGCTGAAAGTGCGGTTGGCCTGCTCAAGCAGGGCCTGATCGGTGATATTGCGATCTTCCGCAACACCGCTGGCGAGGCCCATCGCGCGGTCCTCGGGGCCGAGGTCGAAGATGTCGTGTTGGTCCTGCGCGGCGGAGAGCTGCTGTACGGCGACGACACCCTCGTGGCCGACCTTGGCGGCGACAATTGTGAGCCGCTCGATGTGTGCGACGTGGCCAAGCGAGCCTGTGTCAACCGCGATATTCCGGTCACCACCCTGGCCGAAGTCCGGGCCGCGATCGAGGCTCACTACCCGCTGTTTACCTGTGACACGCCGATGGAGGAGCCCACCTGTCACCCGTCGCGACCCGGTGAATATACAGGTATCCCCGAACCAGGTGTCGATAGCGACGGCGACGGTATCACCGACGATGCCGACAATTGCCCCACGGTGTTCAACCCGGTCCGCGACCTCGAAGTTGCCCAGGGCGACGACGACAACGACGGTATCGGCGATGCCTGTGACCCCTGCCCGCTCCCCGAAGACGGTGACGACTGCGAACATGCCCACGCCAACGACCTCGATGGCGACGGCATCCCCAACGGCTCTGACAATTGTCCGCACACCCCCAACGGCGACCAGGCAGATGCCGACGACGATGGTCACGGCGACAGCTGCGACGAGTGCCCGAACGATGCCAACCCCGGTCCGTTTGGCTGCCCGCTGCCAATCCCTGCCCTGCGCGACCCGATGCATCCCGACCACCCAGAAGTCGGGGCCAAGGTCAACATCACCGGAGCCTACGTCACCGGTGTTCGTCCGGACTCCGGTAACTCGCGGGGCTTTCACATCCAAGACGACTCGCTCGATCCGTTTTCCGGGTTGTTTGTATTTACAGGTTCTGGGTCGCCGGGTGTCGAAGTTGGCAACCGCGTCACGGTGGTCGGCACCTACGAGGAGTTCTTCGGTGTCACCGAAATCACCGGCCCGTTGGTGATCATCGAAGATGCCGGCACCGAGCTCCCGTTTTCGCCGATTGTGGTCGACGACCCGGCCGAGATCGCTGACGGCGGGATGTTGGCCGAACCCTATGAGTCAATGCTGCTGAGCATCGGCCCGGTCGAGATCATCGACGAAAACCCGGATGCACCCGACGACTACGACGAGTTTGCCGTGACAGGTAACCTGCGGATCGACGACCGACTGACCGACGCCGCGCAGGACTCCGGGCTCGACAACATCTGTTTGGTCGGCGAGGCCTTCGATGGCTTCACCGGGATCCACTTCTTCTCGTTTGACCACTACAAGCTGCAACCGCGCAGCGAAGATGATGTCCTGTCGCTCGGCTGTGTGCCGTTTACCCCATAAACGCGCGGCCGCGCGCTGGCCCCTGTGAACCCCGCCATCGCTGGTACACTCGCCCCCATGGACGACAACAGCGAGCAACGGGACAAAGCGGGGGCCGGCGGCCCGGACTTTCTCGACCTTGAGCTGAGCAAAGTACTCCTGTCTGAGGCCGAGTCGATCACCCGCGAAGCGTTTCGCGAACTACTTAAAGATGCTGCGAAGGCCAGGTTTCAGGCTCGCTACGGCCAGCAAATCGAAGCCCTTGCCAACCTCGCGGTCGACGAGCTGCTCGCGGATATGACGACCAATCTCGCGATCGAGCAACAAATCGCCGAGCGGGAAGCCACCCGCAAGGACCTCGAACAAAAGTTGCGGGACTGCCTCAACCCGGGCGGCCAAGCCGACAGCGAAGATTGACCGGCAGGTCCAGGGATGGACGGTTTTTGGTGGGCCGCGCGCTCGCGGTTGGTTTGGACACTTGGTGTCACCCTGTGGGCGGCTCTCGTTCCCGGGCGCGCGTGGGCCGAGGTGGGCTCGGGTTGTCGCGCGGCCCAAAACGAGTGGGTCTCGCGGTGTGCCGCCACCCATGGTTTTGATGTACACGCATATGCTTGCCCGCCGGGTGCCCTGATTGTCCGGGTAGCCAGCGACCCGCCCATGCGGTTTGAACTGAGCCGCGAAGCGGACCGAGGCTTTGTCCAAGCTGCCGGGGTTGCGATTTCGCCAATCGGCAACTTTGCCCGCTGGTCCGACCAACCGCTCCCACACCGTCAGGCGCTCCAACACCTCACCCAGTGCGTGGAGACCGATCCCACACTCGCGGTTCCCCAGGGGCAGCTCACTCCGCACACGGCAGCACCTACCAAAGCCGCCCCCCGCCACCATGCCGACTCGCGTAGTGACGAGCACCAGCAACCACCGCTGCCGTGGCTGTTGCTCGGTGCATGTATTTGCATTTTCTTTTCCCAGCGCTCCTGGCCGGTCCACGACCGGTTGCCACGTCGGGAGTGGATGATGGCCATCGGTCTATGCCTCGCCACGATGCTGGTGTGGGTCGTGCGGCAACCGTTTGGGTTTTTCCACCAAAATGGTCATGGCGGACTTTGGGTTGAATACGCGCTCAACGGCCATCCTGGCTTGGCTGCCTACGGCCCGGGCTACCGCGAGTTGTTCGGTTGGGTTGCCAACATCAGGCCCGAGGTAGCCGACCGCGTTGTGTTTGCTGCCCAGTTATTGCTCGCCTCGCTGTCGCCGCTGTCGCTGTGGATCCTCGCCCGGGCAGTCGGCCTGTCCTTGCTGCCAACCGCGACTGTTGCGGCGTTTGCCACATTTGACCCACTGTGGGCCCGGCTCGCCACCAGCGAGTCGTATTTCACCGCTATCCTCAGCCTGCTGCTGCTCGCGGCCGCAGTCTTAGCTAGATGTACACACAAAGATTTCGCACTCAGACAGGCTGGGGGTTGGCTCGGGTGTATTGGCGCGGGTCTACTGGTCGCCCAGGCTGCGCGCATACACCCCCTGGCCTGGATTCCCGCCGCCACCGTACCGGCTGTTGTGTTGGCAGCCCGGGGCTCGTGGCGGCGAACGATTTTTGCGACAACCCTGATCGCGGCGACCGTGGCGGTCTGTGCCGGGCCGGCGATCTACAACTTGCTCGAAGGCACACTTGGCCAGGCGTGGATGCCCTCGCTCGCGTTCGCCAGCGGGCCTCCGGTAGCTCTCGCGATCCTTATCCCGTGCGTGACAGCTCTCGTCGGCTTCAAACGTTGGCAACGCCATCGCGGCTCCAGCCAAGCCGGCGTTGAACCGCGCTTGTTGGTGCTCTGCGCGTTGCTCCTGCCGCTACTCGTCTACATCATTGGTCTCACCAACTTTGTCCGCGGTGATGCGCTGTGGTTTCGCACCGCTTACGTTTATTTATTTGTACCCGCATTGGTTGCGCTGACCTTCAGGCTTGTCAGCGGGCAACGGGGCGTTGCAGCTGTGCTCGCGCTGGCGGCTATCGGAGCAACCCAACTGCGGGCCGGCGAAATCACGGTTTTCGCCACAGATGTGGTTGAGACAAATCTGGTTCGCCAATGGCGAGACACAACCGAACTACTGCCTCGCGACCAACCGCTTTACTACCTCGGACGCGCCGGTCCGCGTGGACTTGTGTTGCCGCTTTATGCCCGCCCGCTCGTCACGCGACTCGCCGCAAAAGACCTTGCTGATACACAAATTCCAGCTGGCACGCTGTACTACCGCAGCTCGTTGTGTGCGACTCCCGATGGGCGCGACCCCTGTCGCGTGTTCGAGCATGCTCATCGGCTCACGCCCTTGCAGCATGCAACACTTCCGAACGTCGCCAGCCAGCCCTGGCTGCCCTATCCAAATGGCCCGCTCGAAGTCATGCTTTTCAAAGTCGACCAAAAGTGATCTCCGATATGGTGTCTCCCCACACGCGACACGGGAGGCCGGCACGCGCGGCCAGGCTCGCCTCGGATCCCTCTCAGATAGGTTCTCGAGGTCGAAATTGCGAAATGCACGGGATTCGCATGGGCTCGCCCCCCGGCGGCAAGAAAGATCAGGACCAGTCTCGCGCGGCCCAGAAACCTCGATTGAGCAACATTTTTTTTGGGTGCGGTGTACACTGGCGACGGTCCCGCATACACGTGGAGGGTAACGGTGATGGTGTTCAAATCTCAGGTCGCACCCACACAACTTGGTTTCGCTTTGTCTCTAATCCTGGTCGGCTGCGGCGGCGGCGAGGAAACTGCGACCGCTAGCGACACCTTCAACCCGACGTCGACAACCGGCACAACAGCGCCGACAACGACGACGGATGGAGAGACGACCGAAACCACTGAAGATGGCAGTGGTGGGTCGATGTCGTCTTCGTCAGACAGTAGTTCTTCGACCAACCCAACGACAGAAGGTCCGACAACCAGCGACTCCGAGACAGATCCGACGACAATGGATCCGACGGATCCAACGGATGCCACGACCGATCCGACCGACACTGATCCCTCGACGACAAGTCAAGATTGCATCGACGGAGACCAGGACGGGTACGGGGCGAACTGCGACAACGGCCCCGACTGTGATGACAGCAACCCCTATGTCTGGAGTGACGACGCCTGTGCGACATGCATGGACGCCGATATGGACGGCGCGTGGGTTGGCTGCGACACCTACCCGGACGACAAGCCCGAGCCCGACTGCGACGACAACGACCCGAACAACTTCACACCCGATGGCTGCGCCAACTGTGCCGATGTCGACATGGACGACTATTGGGTGAACTGCGACGCCTACGACGACAACAAGCAGGGCCCAGACTGCGACGATAACAACGCGGGCGTGGGTGCGGATGACGAGGTCGAGCTGTGCGACGGCATCGCCCAAAACTGTGCCGGCGAGATCGATCCTCTGCCCGCCGACGAAATGTGTCCGCCTCCAAACGCCGAGCCCCCCTACGGCGAGAACGTCAATCCGATCGATGGCTGGATCTGCGACGTTGAGCAGGTCGGCCAGGATGGCTGCAAAGTCAACACCTGCCTCGAGCAGTACTTCGACATCGACGAAGATCCCGGCAACGGCTGTGAGTGCGAGGGCACCTCGCGCAACTTCAGCTTGGCCGAGTGCAGTGACGACATCCCGGGCTACCTCGGAGTTGTTGGCGAAGGGCAGGAGATCTCTGGCGAAGACCTGGTTTTGGGTGTCATCCCCGAAATCGACAATGGCAAGGGTGCCGGCCGCGAAGACTGGTACTGGGTTGAGTTCCCAGAGATGAACGGTGGCGTGCGCCCGACCAACGGCCAGATCCAGGTCGACTTCCAGCTCAACGAAGGCCCCGGCATGGGCGATTACCGGTTTGAGGTCTACCGCGACTGCGACGGCACTGCTTGGGCGCAGGACCTTGCCGCCAATCAGACCAACCCACCGGCACTCGAATGGTGGTTCTTCGACATCTTCAACACCCAGGACATAAACCCCGGCCCACCGCCGCAGTTCGACAGTGTGTTCACCAAGCAGGTCAACTGGCCCAACAAAGTTTACATCCGGGTGTTCCGCGTCAACAGCCCCAACACCTGCAGCGCGTACCGCCTAGGTGTCCGGCGCGTCGACAACTAAGCATCTCCACAGATGCCAAAAAGCGGGCTTTATGCCCGCTTTTTTTGTTGTCCGCAGGAACACAAGTTCCCAGAAATCAGTGCATCGGCAATCTAATTTCGCCAACTCGCGAAATATGTGTCCCAGCGGGAGATTTCATCGAGTACCCCGCAGCCGACCGCAGTCGGGACCGCATGCTCGAGCAAGACCTGCGCTCCGTCGTGGTTTTTGCGCACGATATCGCCAAACCGCCGGCGGAGATCTGGATGGTCGTGTTCGGCCAGCAACTTCTCGTAGAGCCGTGCCACCGGCAAAAAAGCATGTACTGCCAACAAAATCCCATGTAGCGGCCGCGGGTCGGGGCGGATCGGCGAACGAAACAGCGGAGAAAAAGCATTCTCGAGCACGCGATCGACCTCGAACAGGGCGTTGATCTTGTTGTGCGAGAACTCGTGAATCACCGCCTCGACCATGGTCATGGGTTGGGGATGAAGCGTGAGGTAGATGGTGCCGATGGCTTCTTGGTACGAGGCCGAAAGGTGGCGCTGTGCATCAAAACCCACCGGCACGATCTGGTGGATAAACAGCTCAATCTCGCCGCGAAGCTCCGGAAGAAGGCGCCCGATCGTGCCCAGGGCTCCGGCCAACGACTCCGTCCAAGCTGTCGCCGGCCGGTCGCCGAGATCGATCTGGTTCCCCTGCTTGTCTGGGTGGGCCTCGAAGTCTGAAAGCGGATTGTTATCGGCCAAGGCCAGGACAATCTGAGACCCCGCAATCGGTGCATAGACATCGACCTGGCGGGTAAATGGGATGGTCGTCGCGCCCTCGCACACGTAGGTCACCCCGGATTTATCGACACGGGCTTGTCGTACCCCGGGCGGAGACACGAACACTTGCTGTGCGCCCAAGCTCAAAATCTTTGCAGGTACAAGCTCTAAAACGTAGGGCTCCACGAGCGCGCCAGCGATCGCCAACTCGACAACCGTTGTCGCATGGAGTTCCACAAACAGCTGATTTTCGTCGACGCCCGGCCGCGGGCACGAACGCAGCGTCCTGACCAACCCACCGATGTTTGGGCGCCTGAGCACACTCGCCACCGCGCCGGGCTGGCTTCGCAGCAACTGGCCAACAACCCGCGCAAACTGCTGATGCGCCCGCCGAACTGCGGGATTTGCCCGGGAGACCGGCAGCCGCGACAGGTCACCAAGCACCCGCCGAATCGCCGCGGAAAGAACTTTTCGCGCCGTCTGCGAGCGGGCCTCGGGAATCGTGATATCGCTGGGAACAAAGCTCATCGACTGCACATACATGTTTTGTCAGCCACGGAGCACCGGCAGGGCATGCCTCGCCTCGCGGTGTGCCTTGGCTGTGTGGCTACGAACTGGAATGCGAGCCTGCTCGCCGATCCCAACGAACATGCGCAGCAGGTTCTGCCCCCCACTCCCGAGCTCAGCCACCTGCGAGGGGGCGTTACGGGGCGCTGCTTCCTCGCCTGAAAACCGCTCGAGGTAGTGACTGTCGAATCCGGGACATCGAGCACGGACGGAGCACGACGAACAACTCTCGGCATAGGAGCCCCCGCCGTCGCCGGCGATCGCCCGGTTGGCGAACGGTCCGAGCAGGCAAAGTGGCGCCCCGTCGATAAACGCAGCTAGGCGATGGCGTTGCGCCACGGACATCGCGTGTAGGGCCGAAGGCAACACCATGCCCAACCGCGGCACCGTCGCGTCGAAGCGCTGTGCCGCTCGACCGGAAACCCGCACAACACGCAACATCCACGCCCGAACTCGATGCTGTTGCAACAATCTCGGAAGGCCGCTGAGCACCCGCGAGTTGGAGCGGGTCAACACCGTCGACACAACCACCACAACGCCGAGGCTCGCCGCCGACTTGAACACCGCTAAGATGCGGGCAAATGCCCCTGGGACACCAACGTGGTAGTCGTGCACCTCAGCGGTGGCACCATGGAGCGAGAGGTGAAGGTCGCTCAATCCCGCTTCCGCGAGTTCTTTGAGCACGCTGTGGCTCAACCCGCTGCCGTTGGTTTGCAGGCCAATTTTCTTAAAGCCGGCACTCCTTGCATAGGCAATGATCTCCCCAAGGTTTAACAGCGAGCTGGGCTCACCACCGGTCAGCGTGATCTCGTTGGTCTTCGCCCGCCCCGCGTCAATCCGTGCGTAAATGCTCTCGACGGCATCCTCACCCGCGGATTGCTCAAGTCCGTGCTGGGCGCAGAACAGGCAGCGATTGGTGCAGGCAAGCGAAAGGCGCACAGTACAACGACTGCGCGCCTGGTTTGCTGGAGCTTGACTCACGCCATGAAGTTGCCACGGGGATACCGCGAGTTGCGGACCGCGTGGGTGAGCAATTTGGGGGACTTCATCCCGCGAGCTTCACACATGGCGAGGTAACGCCCGAGCAACATGGCCCCGAGCCCCTGCTCTTCAGACGTTGCACATGCACCAGAACCGTTGTTGGCGATAAACAGGCTCAGTTTGGATGTATTTGCAACGCCCTGGGCACTGCCCTCAGCAAAGTCGCGGGCGAGAATATCGACCTGAAAGCGGTCCCCGGCGGCCGTACGCATGACCACAGGTATCGCACCAAGGGTGACGGGGAGCACCCGCTCGATGGTCCACGAACCCAGTTTGGCCCCGTGTGGAAGGGTTTTGCCGAGGGGGGAATCGGGAAGTTTCGCCGCGGCGACAACCTCCTCAGGTTGCGAAGTTGGCTCGTCGGTCGGCGGGACCGGTTTGCCGAGAGCTTGTGCATTTGTCGCCACGCCAGCAACAGCGGCGAGCGAAGCAAAAGCTCCGAGTGAAACGAGAACCTGGCGTCGTCCGACGTTCATTTTTTGTTTCTGAGACATGGCGCCCCCTAGCGTCATGAGGCTACTGCGGGGAGTCCGCCCGCGTCAACCTTCTGCCGGACAAAGCCGGCTCGAATCCGCCAGAAAAAACCGCCCGATGCGAGAAGCCCCGCGTGGCACCAGGCTCAACTTTGGCGTGCCGAGCGTGCGAATCGGCTACCCTGCGGGGGCGCGATGAAGGCGTTGATCAAAGTCGGCTACGCCTGCAACGAGAATTGCAGCTTTTGCCACACCCTCGATATCCGGCATATCGACGGCCCAACCGCGGAGATCGATCGCAAGATCCACCGCGCGGCCGAACTTGGGCACAGCATGGTGGTGCTGTCGGGCGGAGAACCAACGATCCGCCCCGAACTCCTGCACTGGGCCAAACTCACGGCCTCGCTCGACCTCGACTTTGGCCTGGTCACCAACGGCCAGATGCTCGCCTACCCGGACGTGGTCGAAAAACTGCTCGAGCAACGGCTGCGCTATGTCTACCTATCGCTGCACGGAGGCTCGGCGAAGGTCCACAACCTGATGGTGCGTAGCAATGGCTACGACCACGCGATGGCAGCGCTCAAGAACCTCAGCGGCCGCGGGATCGATCTGAGTGTCAATTGCGTGATCACCCGGCACAACGTCGACCACCTCATCGGTCTCGTCGACACGCTGCTGCCCTACCCCGATCTCCTTATCAAATTTTCGATGGTCGAACCCAAGGGCGGCGGCAACCAGTTGTTTCGCCATCTCATGCCCGATGTCAGCCACGTCGCCAAACGCGTGCGCGAGGCGATCGCCCACGGCCAAGCCAAGGCCGGCCCAACTGGACCTCGGTTTGCCCATGGTGCGATCCCCCTGTGCCTGCTGCCGGGTTTGGAGCACCTCTACGACGACCTCAAAACCCACGCCTACCGAACGATGATCGAGGTTGGCGAGCCCGACTTTTTTCCGGTCGACGACCTCAACAAGCAACACCCACCGGCGTGCGAGGGGTGTGCCCTGCGCGGGCCCTGCCCCGGTCTCTACAACGGTTACTACGAAGCGTTCGGCGACGCTGAACTGCGGCCGGTCCACAACCGGCCACGGGCCAACTCCTACAACTACACGCTCGTCGATGTCCGCGAAGGCGGGTCCGCGGATGCATGTCCTTTAAAACAGGGCCTTGGGATCACCCCGTGGGAGCGTGGGCGTTCGTTGTTTGTCCGCAACGCCGGTCGGCTCGCCCGGTTTCGGGCCGACACCCGCGACTTCTCCGACGGCGAACTCCATGTCATCAAACACGACCTCGGACAGATCTACTACGACGTGAGTCGCAAGCCGGCACCCACGGACTTCGCCCGTGATCTCGTCAAGCTCAAACGCAGTGCGTTGTGCACCGGGTGCGAGCACCAAGCTGGTTGTACCGGTTTGTTTGAGCCCCTGCTCGACGATGTGTTTACCCGCGACGATCAACATGTACGCACAACCATTGCCGGGGTCGAGGGGCGGGTTTTAGATGTCGGTTGCGGTGAGGGCCCCTACGCCGACCTATGGGCCGAGCGGGTGCGGTCGGGTTGCGTCGACTATGTCGGTATCGACCCAGATGCCAACCACCTACAACAACTGGCCAAGCGTTGGCCCTGGGCCAAACTCCACCCGATGACCGCCGAGCAGCTCGACCCCGACGTGCACGGCCGGTTTGACCACGTGCTGATCTTGCGCAGCTGGAACCACCTCCACAACCCAGATCATGCACTTACAACGATCGTTGAGATGTTGCCCGCGGGTGGTGTCCTCACGATCGTTGACAACGTCGCTTTTGGCCTGGCACGCACGCAAAAACAGTCCCACCGCGGGGAGCGATCGAGTGCCCGCCACGAACACTTCCGCAACGACAGTGCCGAGCAGGCCCTTGCGGTGCTCAAAAAAGTTGCCGCCGAACGCCCGTTCACGTTGCTCACCCATGTCGAAGTTGGCCCACAGACCTCCAACCAGTGGATCGTTCAGGCACGCTTTGATGCGTGACCGTTGCTGGTACACCTATCTCGGGCTGCGGCGAACGAGCGGATCTCCAAGGTCGGCCTCGGGCGCGAGCTCCAACAGGAGCCCACGTAACTCACCGACGAGGTAGCACGACCCACAAATACAGACTTCGCTACCTGCGGTAAGTGCCGCGCGAATTGCCACGGGCAACCGGCGGTCGCCTGCGCCAAACAGACGCTCGGCCCGCCCTGGCACAAGATCCGCAAGTTCCCCGACATCGGCAGCCCCGGGTGTCCGGGAGGCCGCCAGCCACAGCGGGGCATCAATTTCGGTCAGGCCGGCGAGCATTGGTTTTGCGGCCTTGTCGCGCATACAACCGAACACAAGAATTCGATTGGGAACTTGGTGCATACGCAAGTAGTTCACCAACGTCGCGATGCCGTCGGGGTTGTGGGCGACGTCGAAGACCACTGTCCCGCCACCCATCGCCACCCGCTCGAGCCGACCGGGCCAGCTGACATCGTCAAACCAACTCAGGTCAGCGGCGGATACAAGTGTTTGCACGGCGGCGAGGGCAAGTGCCGCATTTTCACGTTGATGGACCCCAGGAAGTGCTTTGGGGGCCCGCTTTGCTGTCTCCACCCAGGTCAGCTCCGTCCCGGTAGTGGTTGCCGCACGTTCGATCACCGGAACCACATCGGGGTGCTGGGCAACTGAAAAACAAGGTGCACCTGCATGTATCACCGCAGCTTTTTCCCCGGCAATCGCGGCCAACCCGGGGCCGAGGATGTGCTCGTGGTCCAGCCCAATCCGCGAGATCAACGTCACGCTCGAGGTCGCCACCCGGGTCGCATCGTAGCGGCCACCCATACCGGCCTCGAGCACCGCGACATCGACATTGCTACGGCTAAACCGCAGGCAGGCCGCGAGGGTCAACAACTCAAAAAATGTCAGTGTTCGGCCGATTTTGTCGGCCCGCAGCAGCTCGTGTTCGGCTTGCAACACGCGTTCAAATGTCTGATCGAGCAGGTCGTCGGCGACCGGCTCACCATCGATCCGGATCCGCTCATTGAGGCGATGTAGGTGCGGGCTGGTAAACAAGCCAACCCGTTTGCCCGCGTGCCGCAAGCCGTGGGCAGCCATCGCCGCGGTCGACCCCTTGCCATTGGTCCCGACAATGTGGATCACCGGCAACCCACGTAGAGGCCTCCCTAGATGGGTGTAGGCCTGTTCGAGCGTTGCCAGGGAGAGCTCGACCCCGAGGCTACGGCGAGCGTACAAGGCCTCGCGCCACGAACTTCTCAAGGCCGAGCTTCTTCTGCGCGCCGCGGTGTGTTTTGCAAAAGTCGCAGCAGCGCCCCGATGTGCTCGCGCAACTCGAGCCGGCTAACAACCCGATCAACCATCCCGTGCTCGAGCAGAAATTCGGCCCGCTGAAACCCCTCGGGGAGTTCCTGGCCAATCGTCTGCTGGATCACCCGCGGCCCGGCAAACCCGACCAGGGCCCGCGGTTCAGTCAGGATGATGTCGCCGAGCATGGCAAAGCTGGCCGCGACCCCACCGGTGGTTGGATGTAGACACACCGAAATGTAGGGCAACCCGGCATCGCGCAGACGCCCGCGAGCCGCCGAAGTCTTGGCCATTTGCATAAGCGAGAGGATGCCTTCTTGCATCCGCGCGCCGCCGGAAGCCGAGAACAGGACTACCGGTCGCTTGAGCTCAACACCCCGCTCAATGACCCGCGTGACCTTTTCGCCGACGACCGAACCCATTGAGCCGCCCATGAACTCAAACACAAAAAAACCGGCGCTGACCGGCACCCCGTCGATGTTGCCAATGCCGCTGGCGAACGCATCCCCGCTCCCGGCGTTGCGCTCGGCCTTGGCGATCCGCGACTTGTAGGTTTTTTTGTCCTCAAACTGCAGGGGATCGCCCGAGCGGAGTTCGGTGTCGAGAAGCTCCCAGGTCTCGGGGTCGATCATCGCGGCGATGCGTTCGTGCGTCGGCATCGGGTGGTGGTGACCGCAAACCGGGCAGACGCGCAGGTTCTGCACAAACTCGTCCGTGTAGGTAATCTCGCCGCAACCGTCGCATTTGGACCACAACCCGCGGGGTACCGAGACTTTTTGGTCTCCCTTCCCGCGCTCGAGTGGTTCTTTTTTTCTTCGCCACCAGGCCATCGATCCTCGCAGACTTCGCAATTCCCGCAGCCCAGATTTGGCCGCGGCGCATCATCTCCCCACAAGCCGGCCTTGGCAAGACCATTGCGAGCGCCGGCCTCCCCTGATATCGCAAGGCGTGCGTCCGTCCGCCCCTGACAACCCACAAAGCGACCTGCGTTACCGCGATGCCGGTGTCGATATCGACGCGGGCAACGAGGCTGTGCGCCGGATCAAGTCCCTTGTCGCGCAAACTCGCAGGCCCGAACAACTCGATGGCCTAGGTGGGTTTGCGGGGATGATCGGACTCCCCGGTGGGCTCGCCGAGCCGGTGCTGGTGAGTTGTACCGACGGCGTGGGCACCAAGTTGTTGGTGGCGATCGCCACCGACCAACACGCCACCGTCGGCATCGACCTCGTGGCCATGTGTGTCAACGACCTGCTGGTGACCGGGGCACGTCCGCTGTTTTTGCTCGACTACATCGCCTGCGGCGAGCTCGAACCCGGGCGTGTCGAAACCCTCGTAGCCGGGATCGTCGAGGGCTGTAAACTCTCGGGTTGTGCCCTCCTAGGCGGCGAGACAGCCGAACTTCCTGGTATGTACAACAAAGGCCACTACGACCTCGCGGCGTTCGCCGTGGGTGTGGTCGACCGCAAACGAATTCTAGCGCCCGAGCGGACACAGGCCGGCGACGTCGTGATTGGGCTCCCGAGCTCGGGGCTGCACTCCAACGGCTACAGCCTCGCCCGCAAGGCCCTGCTCGACCCGGCCTACGGTGGCCTCGACTTCAACAGCCCCCTACCCGGTGCAGATACATCGGTTGCCGAGGCTCTCCTCACGCCCACGCGGATCTATGCCGACGCGATGGCGCGTGCCTGCGAAACCCTGGGCGAAGCCCTCCACGGTGCGGCCCACATCACCGGTGGTGGCCTGCTCGAGAACCCGCAGCGATCGATCTCCGAAGATTTGGCCGTTGCCCTCGACCTGCGCCCGGTCGAGCGCCAGCCGATCTTCCACGCGATCGCGGCCCAAGGAGTTCCTGAGGATGAAATGCTGCGAACCTTTAATTGCGGGCTTGGGATGCTGCTCTACGTCGATCGCAACCACTGCGAACAGGCGCTCACATGCCTGCGTAACGCTGGTGAGTCTCCACTTGTGGTCGGGGATCTCCGTGCTCGCGGCAACGCCAACGATCCGCAAATCCTGCTGACCTCTGGGTAACATTCGCACGTGGCAGCGCGACACCACTACGACCTCATCGTCATTGGCCATCACCTGGCCGGGTTGGTTGCAGCTGCACTCGTCGCCCGTCGCGACAAACGTGTGCTCGTGTTGCCGGGTGGCCCCGCCAACGGTCAGGTGCGACTCGGCAGCGACCATCTGCAACTCGACCCAGCCCCGTGCCTCGACCTCAACGCCCACGCGATCAAGCAGGTGTTCGACGAGCTTGGCGTGTGGCAGCAGATTCGCCGGGAGCTACGCCCCTTACGTACCTACACCCATCTGGTTGCCAACGATCATCGTTTGGCACTCGCCCCCGGCGGCAAAAATTTTCGTGCCGAAAGTGCCCGCGAGTGGCCGGGGTTTGCCGCCACAGACGTGCTTGCGCAGGTCCTTGAGCGAGCCGAGGAGGCCTCAACGTTTTTGTCGGAGTTGTTGGCCCAAGACACGTTTCGCCATCCCGACGGATTGATGAATCGCCGACTGCTCGCCCGCGCAAACGAGTGTAGATACAACACGGCAGAAGCAACCGATGACCCGCTTCACCGCTGGCTTGCTGCGATTGTCCCATGGCTCATCCACAGTGACGCCCGCGCGGTCCACCCCGCTATCTGGCACTACCTCTCCGGGGCATTTGCCCGCGGTCCGTCCGACCTCGCCGACGGGCAATCGCGCCTGCGGGAGATGCTCATACAACGAATCACCATGCACGCCGGCGGGGTCAAGTCGTCGCTCAAGGTCAGTGAGCTACATTTTAAGCGGGGTCGGATCCACGGACTTTCGCTGCTGGGTAAACGCGACCTCTACGGCTGCGAGAATGTCCTGCTCGCCTGCGATCCCCGGCGGCTTGTCGGCGAGTGCTTGCCTGTCACCGCACTTTCAGACCAGGTTGTCGGTCGCCTCGAACAGGCGCGCCCGCTCGCCTACCGCTACGTCCTGTTCGTCGAAGTACCCACATCTGGGCTTTCGCCGGTGCTCGACGGTTTACTGATCCACCGCGGCGACGATGTCCGTGAAACGGGTGTTGGCACCACCTACCTGCGAACCCAGGCATCGCGTCATGCCGGCCACCGCTGGCTCACCCTGACGCACATTTGTGACCCGCAGCAGCCACTTGAAACGATGCGGGAGTACCTGCTCGCGCGCATGGACGAAGCCGGTGTGTTGCCGTTTGTCCACCGGCATATTCGCGCCCAGTTTTCCCCCCACGACGGGCGCGGGTTGACTGATGGCTCGAGCACGCCACTGCGCGGAGGTTCGGAGCATGTTCCCCACCTGCCTATGGACGCCATCTACCCGGCAACAGCGAGCAACGACGTCAGCTCGCTCGCGCTGCTTCCCCACACCACAGCCGTGAAAAACCTGTATTTGGCTTCGCGTCTCACGTTTCCGGGGCTCGGGCTTGTGGGCGAGTTCGCGGCCGGGTACGCGGCTGCGGCTGCGATTGCCCAACCGGCAACCGGTCGGACACGCCGTCGGTTTCGTTAGACGAAAATTCATGCATAAGCATGGGACCAACGTTGCAGACGTTGACGCAACCGCCCGAGTTGGCGCGCCACGGAGTTTTCTTTCATGCCCAACAACGTGCCAATTTCGCAGGCTTTCCACCCCTGACTCCAAAGTCTGAACATTTGCTGGTCGCGCGGCGAGGCACATACTGCGAGGCGTTCATCGACTTGGCGCAGCAGCTGGACCACTTCGATTCGCGAGTTGCTTCCGGGCTGTGCCGCCACATAGGCGTCGTCAAATCCCGTGAGCACAGAACACTTGCGATTCACACGACCCATCAAAGTCGCGACATATCGACTGGTCACCAGCCGAACAAACCCAAATAGGGTCTTGCCACGCTCCGGGTCCCAGCGCCGGAGCTCACGGCCACCATGGGCGAGCAAGCGGGTTGCTACCTCGGTGACAACATCTCCCTCCTCGACGCGAAAGTCACCAGAATACGGCACACCAAACCGCCGCAACGCGACCCTTGCGGTACCAACAATCACCGGAACGATGTCGTCGAATAAACGTGTCAACAATTCACGGTCACCGGTCACTGCCCGCTCGATACGCTCAACTGTCCAACGTGGGTACAGTTGCTGACTGGTGTGCAACTGATTGCACTGCCTTGTCTCGGTATGAAAAATAGGATTCTGAGCACCCTCCCGGTGCGCATTTTTGTACTTCATCAACATAGAAGCTCCATGTGGCCCGTGGCCACCTCACTCTCTATGTCGCCGGAAACTGAAAAGTGATCGCCGGAAATTTCAATTATTTTGAATCCGGGCGTTCGTTCGTCAAACTCGTCGCAAAAGCACCCGGTTTTGTGCGACTGTTGAGCATGCCTCACGAGCCACTGCGCGTCGTCTTTGCGCGCGAGCACACAACTATCTTTCCCGGTCTAGGGGTGTTTTTAGCTGGCCCAACCCCGCCCGAGGACACGATGAAAACTGGTTGGCGCCGCCGGCTTATCGAGCGATTGGTCGCCGATCCGCGGCTTGACCCGCGAATGGCAGTTGTCGCACCTGAGCCCGCGTCCGGCTGTTGGCGGGATATCGATATCGACACTGGGCGACCGAAGTACGACGATGCGCTCAACAAACAAATTCCGTGGGAATGGCAATACCTGCGAGCCTGCGACATCACGGTATTTTGGCTACCGACCTACTGGGAGGCTGCACGAAGTGGGGTGTTTCCGGCGAATATCGGGCCGACAACCCGCTGGGAGTACGGTTACTTCTTGCAAGAGTCGGTCGCCGACCCGCGCCGCACATTTTTGGTGGGGGCGCCACAGGATGCCGACAGCGTTAAATGGGCTCGGCGCATGGCCGCTTCGCACCGACTCCCGTGGTTTGACCTGCCGACCGACGAAAAACACAAGCTCATCCCCGACAGCCTCGTCGAAGCTGTCGTCCAAGCCCTGCTCGCGGGTGTACCCGCCTACGATTGAACCGGGCGCGACGAACGTAACGTCGATAAAAAAGGCCCCCGTGCGGAGTTCTTCGCGGGCTACTTGCGACCCGGGTCATTGGCAATCGGTCCGGGAAGTCATCGGCCACTACCAGCGAAGGACGTGGGCCGCCCACGTATAGCCGGTCCCAAACGCGGTCGTCACCACTACCTTACCAGGCCCAATTCTACCTGCGCGACAGCCCTCGTCGAGGGCAACGGGAATCGTCGCGGCCGACATGTTGCCGTACCGGGCGATGATCGAAAAAACCCGTTGGTTGTCGATCTGTAGGCGTTGGCGGGTAGCTTCCATAATACGGAGGTTTGCCTGGTGGGGCACGAACACGTCGATATCGTCGGTCGTCATCCCGGCTTCTTGCAGGGCCGCCTGGGCTGCCGAAGCCATTTGCCCAACCGCGTGGCGAAATACATTTTTTCCCTGCATATGCACGGAGTGCTTCCGTTCGCGGACAGTCTGCTCACTGGCTGGCATCGCCGTACCCCCTGCCGGTTGGTACAACGAGCGGGCATGGGCGCCATCCGCCCCCCAATGCGCACCAAGTACACCACGAGCCTCGGAGGTTGGACCAATCACCACGGCTCCGGCGCCATCACCAAACAGCACACAGGTACTTCGGTCCGACCAGTCGACGACTTTGCTCATCACCTCGGCACCAACCACAGCGACCTTTTTGCAGCGTCCACTCGTGAGCAGCGAGCCCGCGAGCTCGAGCGCATAGACAAACCCTGAACAGCCCGCGCTGATATCGAGGGCAAACATCCCTGAAATCCCCAGTTTCTGCTGGGTCCAGCAAGCGGTCGAGGGAAACACAGTATCGGGCGTCGAAGTCGCGACGATCAGACCATCGAGCTCCCCGGGCTCGATCCCAGCATCTGTACAGGCCCTGCGGATCGCCCCGGCGGCGAGATCAGAAGTTGCAACATCGTCGGCCGCCACTCGGCGCTCACGGATCCCTGTGCGTTCGACAATCCACGAATCACTTGTATCAACAAGTTTTGCGAGGTCGTCGTTGGTTACCCGCCGCGGAGGGAGTGCGGAGCCTGTCCCGAGAATCTGAAATTGATGTATCATCATATTTATCCCGATCCCGCGTGGTCCCGGGCCCACAAACCATACGCGTGCGTCACGGCTGCTTGAAGTCTGCGATCCGCCATGGCGGACGGGGATTGTCACGCCCCCCAGGGCAACCCCGGGAGAAGGCTCACGCATTGCGCAAACAAGTCGCGAAATTGAGTCCCAGGCATAACATGACCGATAGGACACGTCGTGTGTTTTCGCCAGAGACTAGCTGCCTCACACAGGGCGACTGATCGCCCTCACCTGCCCCGGGGGCGCAAGCTCGAAAACAGACATTCGACAAACCTCAAACACGCATGTCATGTTGGCGCCGTGACGGGGTCCGAAGCACGCTACCGCATACAGTCTGTGGTTGAGATGACCGGCGTTCCTGCTGCAACGTTGCGAGCTTGGGAGCGACGCTATGGAGTGCCCTCCCCGCAGAGGTCGGCAACTTCGTACCGGCTTTACAGCAAGCGCGATATCGCCATGGTCCAGCGCGTCAATGAGATGTGCAGCAATGGCATGTCTCCTTCGCAAGCCGCGCGCCACGTCGCCGGTTTAAAGGAATTCTCAGAAACCCCCGAGATCGAAGCCGCAACCGAGCAACAGGATCCGTTTGAGCGACTGTGCGACGACATCGTCAAGGCCGCGCGCGATTTTGATGTACAGGCACTTGAACAACATGTCCAACGGGCGATGTTTCTGTCATCGGCATGGCTTGTCTACCATCGGGTGTTTGCCCCGGCGATGCGGCGTATCGGCGACCTATGGCACGAACACGTGATTTCCGTGGGTCAGGAGCATATGGCCTCTGAAATTCTGGAGCGTTCGACCAAAAGCCTGCTGCGACTGGTCACGCCACCCCGGACCAAACATCCGATCGTGCTCGCCTGCTATGCCGACGAACTTCACACCCTGCCCCTTTATGGGGTCGCCTTTGAGCTCGCCCGGTTGCAGGTATCACCGTTGATCCTGGGAGCCCGCACGCCTGCGACGGCCATCGAAAGCGTGGTCTCTTCCCTCCAACCGATCGCAATTGCGTTGTCGGCCACTGTTACGCCCGCCCCAAGTCGGGCCGCCGAACTCGCCCGAACCTACGGCGAAGCCATGCCCGACACCCCGTGGATTGTCGGAGGTCCGGGAGCTGAGGCCATGCGTAGCGAGATCGAGGCCGCCGGTGGCACCGTTGGCGGTTATCCCAAGCTCCGCTCGCTGGTTATCGAGGCTAGGCGCAAACGCGGGACCCCGTGAGCACCAACTAATTTACAGCTGCCCGGCGTTGCGCGACCATCGGCCCCGGTGACCGAGTTTTGTATACGCAAGGCCGAGCAACTATTTGTACAAGCAAAGACACTTCACGGTGTCGACCAACCCGCGGCCACCCTGCGGTTATTACGCAGTTGTCTCGAACTCGCGCCCCAGCACCGCCAAGCCCATCTTTTGCTCGCGGATGTACTCGAGCAACAGGGAAATGTCGTTGAAGCAGCCACGGCCCTCGAGCAGGCGGTGTCACGCATTCCCAATGACGACGAGCTGCGATTTCGCGCAGCGGTTTTGCAACTCGATGCAGGTCAATTTTCGGCGGCCTGTGGGCATCTGCAGCAACTTCACAGCCGCTACCCCACCGACGAAAATCTCCTGATTGAGCTCGCCCTGATGTGGCGAAACACCCGGCAATATCCCCAACTGCTCGCCAGCCTCGACCCCATCGGCGACACCAAGTTGCAGCAGTTGGTCGACCAGGCGCGGGCGGTTGTCGAGCCAGCAGCCAAGCCGACCTATGCCTACAGTAGCATGCAGCTACAACTGTTGTATCAACATGGAGTATGTATGCTGGGAACCGGGCACGACAACGCCCGCGACATTCCCCATTATTCGACCTATCTCATTACCAACGACGATATTATTGAAACCGTGGTGCGCTTTGTTAGCTGCGCATCTCAGTTGTTGTGGCGTTGGCCAGCTGTGATTGCCTTCTCTCGGCAGGCCGAAGTTCTCGCCCACCTGCTCGGCCATGGGCTGGGCGTCGAAGTCATCCCCCACGATCGAGTTGGCGATTTTAGTGTATCACCATCGAATCCGGCGCCGCTCGGGGTCAGCGACTTGCTCACACCAGGTTGGGAAACCGCCTCGCCAGCGGCCGCACAATTGGCTACCCACGGCAGCCTGTTCGCATGTGGTGTTGTCGACATCCCCAACCAACGCCGGCTACCGACATTTTTTGGCCTCCCCTGTGGCGAGCGTGTGTGCCTGCCGTGGGATCGCCTCGGCGAAGCGCGGATCGGGTTTAAGCCCGAGGGGTTGCTCCACCCCCTGCCACGTGAAACCGATACTCGGCCGCCGGAAGTCATCGCAGGCGACTATTGGCCGGTGATACGGGAACGCCTCGCCCACGGGCCAACCGGACCAACCACGCACCTCCTTCAGCTGTTTAGCCGCTCGCACGCGTCCCTCCATCCGGAACTTCGCAAGCGAGCACCTGCCCGCCTGCCCGTTTGGCAGGCACTGCCGAACAACCGTGATGATACAAATATCGTCCAGACACTTCGCTCGGGTTCACAAGTAGAGGTGACCTCGGCACTACGGGCGCTCGACCGCCAACTCGGGCGTCAGCGAGTGTACCCGGCACAGGCGCTGCTCAAGGGTCTAGAAGCCGCGTTTCACCGATTTTTACAGCTTCGTACCAACATCGCCGACATCCTGTTTCGCCTCGCGCCTGCCCGTTTTGGCCAGTTTTTAGCCTCGTATTTGCGGCAGGGTATCGACGCCGTGGCGATTCGGGAGCGGGAGTGCCTCGTCCACCTATTTGGCTATAACCCGTGGTCACCCACACCCGAGCCGCTGCTCGCTAGCTGGGTTGGGGAGGCGGTGCAGAGCTCCGATCGTCCGCTACTTCGCAGTGAACTTGTACAGTCAAAGTATGGCCTCCTGTTCTTGTGGGATTCCGGACAATTGGATCGGTGGCTCGACCACCTGCTCGCCGACATCGACCCTGTCGTGCTCGGGACCTTGCAGTGGCTTCATGACGAGCCTGCGGCCCACTCACACGCGCACCGGGCTGCTGCGGTTCTCGACCATGCCAACACCGATGTCGTCCACGCCGGCCTCGAATTGGCAACCGTTGCCACGGTGCAGCTGCCACTGCCGACGTTGGACAGGATGATTGCCGACGCCACGCTACCGGAGCGGCTTCGTTGCGCAGCCGTATCGGCCCTCACGGCACATCCCTTTACCGTGGTGAGTGAGCGGCTCGCGGCCCTACGCGGGCAAACGTGCTTGAGGTTGCGCGCAGCTGCTGTTGCTGCGCTTGTACACTACGATCCAGTCGATGCCAGCCAGAATCTGGCAGCATGGTTTGCCACCGAAGAAGATGTATGTGCACCAGAGTTATTGCGGGCACTCAACGCAGCACCATCGTTTCACCACCTCGCACCGGTGCTCGCAGCGATGCCCCGCCCGAGCCAGGTCAAAGCGTTGGTCAGTGCTTGCCAGGGAACCCTGGTCGGCTTCGACGACCCCCAGTTGTTGGCACATATTCGCAGGTATCCCGCCTGCTACAGCCTCGACCCGTGCTACGGGTTTGCTGACTACTTGTATCGACATGCAAACCCGGCAAGCGAGCGGGCGTTGGTCTTTAACGCACTCGGGGCAACAGACCATTGGTCGGCCTATCAAGCCATGGCTGTGCTCGCGCGCTGGGGCGACGAACAGATGGCAGACAACCTCGAGCGGGCCCTCGACTACCGAGCTGACCACGCCCTTGCAGCGCTTGCGGGGCGACTTGGGTATGCCGGCTGTGACGAACTGCCTCCCTATCTCAAGCGGCTTGAAACGCACTTTTTTGACGCTCGCGGCTGGCCGATCGTCTGTCAACTCGCGGGCGACGACCCGCGGGCAACGGCAGTTCGGGCATGGATCGACGGTTCGCCCGCTCGCAGCCCGACATGGGCCCGGTTTTGCGAGCGACAACTGCGAAAGCAAATCCCTGCCCCCTACCGCGTGGGAGCGCAATCCGCCGACTTTTGGGTTATGGAGAAGCTACTGCCGCAGGCGTTTGCAACCATGCACCGACGCGTCCTTTATGGTGTCCCTGACCGCTTCGCCGTGGACCTACTGATGTATCTCGGCACCACCAACCCCGAGCTCGGTCGCACCTATGCCCGGCTACACGTCAACTCCCAGCACTTTGGCATGCGCCTCACGGCCCGGCTGCTCAACCATGCTTAAGTTGTATCAACATAGATTCGAGCACGCGCGCTGCCGTAGGGGTCATCCTCAAATCGCAGGGTTGCACCGGCGGCATGCAGGGCCGCCAGCGTATCGGCAACCGCAGCATTGCCTACCAGGGTTGTTTGCAACCGCTCGAGCTCATGTTCGGTGTCACCGCTTGGCTCGCCAACAATCGCCTCTAACTCGAGGTTAAACGGAGCCTCGCCCTCGTCACTGATCCGGCCTGCCGCACGGGCCTCGGCATACGCCTGTGCGAGCGCCAGCAAGCAACGGGTACCAAGCTGCTCGAGCTCGTCGGTCGTCACCAGTCAGCCGATCGGATTGATAACTTCGAGGTTGAGCCCGCCCGGGTAGGCATAGGATGTCACACTTGTATAGCCAACCTGAATCACGCCAAATGGCTGCTCGCTCGTGGCAATGTGTGCACCCTCGGCAATCGGCCAATCGGCCACCTCGTAGCTACCAACCTGGTAAAAGCCATCGACCATCTGGTCGTCGACATAAACTGGGGGCGCCCCGACCTCACGGATGATCTGCACGAAGTTGAGCGTGTACTCGGTACCCGTGACAAACACGTAGCGGTCGAGGAACTGCTCAACAGGCACCATCTGATACATCGCCGGGTCGCCCGTACCAGCGCCGCCGTCCTGTCCTTCGAGGTACTGCACCGGCATAAACGGGCCATCGGCGGTAAAGATGAAGCTCTCGGTCGTCGTAAAGTCGTAGTATTCGCCAATGTCGAGCGTCACGGGGAACCCTCCCTGCGGCGGGTCGGTCTCGATCGTCACGGCATTATCCCCGGCGAACACACGCCAATGGTAATCCTCCTGGTTGCGATTGGGTGCATGCGCTCCGACATAGGTCTCACCCCAGTACTCGAGGGGAATTGCCTGCTCCTCAATGTGGTCGCAAAACGTTACGTTTTCGGGAATGTTGACACACTGGACAGCCGTGACCACCCACACCGGTTTAGAGCTGTGGATCATGGTCCCGCTGAGGTCCATGGTTGCGTTGGCGACCTGTAGCATTTCACCGGCCTGGAGCGTGGCCATCACCGTTTCGTCGTAGCCAGCCGCCGGAACCCCTGAGCCCGCTTCGCTGCCCAGCGGAGGCGTCCACTCAACGGTTGTCCCGTCTTCGAGGGCAATCACATTAAAGTATGCCGGGTTGCCACCAATGTTTGGCCGGTATGTCGCAACAATATAGTCTTGGCGCTGGGCGTAGTCTGGCAGCAGCATCGACGAGTCGTTGTGGGCTTCGGCATCGATCGGTGAATGTTGATAGGCCACAACTGGAATGTTGCTTTCGGCGCGAAATGTCCCTCCATTGCGCAATACTGAAACGGGGCCAGGTTGCCCGGGCTTTTCGAGGTTAAACACATGACTTGCACCGGGGGCAAGCTCCACGGGATTGCCCTCGGCAACCTCTGCTCCCCCGAGTTCGCGATAATACAGCTGAACGGTCGCGGTTCGACTGTCCGACACGTTGCCGACGATCAGCGAGCTCGGCTCCTCGTCGAAGTTCTGCATCTTGTTGGCGCGAAATACACAACCGACGCTCGAAGGATCCGACTTGGCAATGTCGCACAGCGGTTGGCATGCGCCCGACTTGCAGCCTTCAGTGTCGCCACAGGGCATCGGCTCGCCGTAACCCTGGCCGTCGTCCTCGCACAGTTGATAGCTCGACTCGTCAAAGCACCGGGGAGCACCCGGCGAGCACACGCCCATGACGCATTGCCCATTCTCGCAGGTATTGACCCCGGGGCAGGACTCTGGCTCAAACCCCATGCAGTCGTCGGCACAGATGTTGAGCGAGTTTTCGTCGGCACAGTCACCGGCCTGACCTGGTGTACATACACAGGCATCGGTTGTCTCCGGGTCGGTGGTCGCCTGTGACGTATCCGAGCTGTCGTCGGTGGTTTCGGAGGTCTCCGACTCGGACCCGGTTTCCGTGGTGGGTGTGGATGTCGTCTGTGTGGTGGTTGGGCCAGACGTGAGCGTCACGGCGCCGTCGGTCTCGGCCGGGGTCATCCCGCCACATGAGGCTGTCCACAGACCCAGCGCACTGCAGAGCAAAAGCCGTTGCATGTGCAGACTATCCCGCCACAATTGCAGCAACGCAAGGTCTCAGCGAACAGCGTACGTGAGACTACCCCGGATATTAGGCGCGCGATCGATGATGTGCGCGCCTTGGTAATGTGCATGCACTCACAGCTGACTAGATGTGCATACAATTTTCATGTGGAGAAACCGAGGTGTGGTCTACCAACCACAGGTCCGGCCCTGGTTTTGCTCCTCGAGGTACGCCCGCAATGGCGCGAAGTACTCGAGCAATGGCCCGGCATCCATCGTCCGTGTCCCGGTCAACTTCTCGAGCGCGTCGGGCCAGGGTTGGCTCTGTCCCATTGCCAACATTGCCCGCAGCTTGGCCCCTGCCTCTTTGCTGCCATACACCGAACACTCGTGGAGCGGTCCCTTAAATCCGGCGGCCTCACACATGGCTTTGTGAAACTGGAACTGAAGGATATGGGCCAAGAAGTAGCGGGCATAGGGGGTATTACCGGGGATATGGTACTTCGCCCCCGGGTCAAACAGGTCCTCGCCGCGCGGCTCGGGGGGGACAATCCCCTGGTACTGCTGCCGAAGCTGCCACCATCGGCGATTGTATGCACTCGGTCCGGCCTTGCCGGCAAACACATCCCAGCGCCATTGATCGATCAGCTTGCCAAACGGCAAAAAGGCAATCTTCTCGAGGGCCGTTTGCATCTGACTGTTAATGACCGCCTTATCGCTGTTGGACACCTCGTCGAGCAAGCCAACTTGCTTGAGATAACTCGGGGTAATTGAGAGAGCAATGGCATCGCCGATTCCCTCGTGAAAGCCATCGTGTGCGGCCCCTTGGAACAAGACCGGCAGCGTGTAGTAGCTGTTGTAATAGTAGTTGTGCCCGAGTTCGTGGTGAATCGTTACCAGATCTTCGTGATTGATCTTGATGCACATTTTGATGCGCAAATCGTTGTTGTTGGTCACATCCCAGGCCGAGGCGTGGCACACAACCTCACGGTCGTCGGGCTTGGTAAACATCGAGCGCTGCCAGAAGGTCTCGGGCAATTTCGGAAGGCCCATTGAGGTGAAAAACGACTCACCCAGGCGGACCATTTGCAACTCGTCGTAGCCCTTGGCCACCAACGCCTTGCTGACGTCGATGCTCGGCTCCCCCTTGTAGGGTTCGAGCATGGGGTAGAGGTTGCCCCACGACTGTGACCACATGTTTCCGAGTACATGTGCGGGAATGGGTCCGGTTTGTGGGACCTTGTCGCCATACTGTTCGTGCAGACGGGCCCGGACATGGCAGTGTAGTTGCTCATACAAGGGCTTGACCTGCTGCCACAGCCGCTCCATTTCCTGCTCAAATACCGCAGGGCTCATGTCGTAACCTGAGCGCCATAACTCGCCCATATCGGCAAATCCGATTTCACGTGCACCGGTGTTGCCGAGCTCGACAAACCGCTGATACATCGGCCGCATCGGTACAGAAATGGTTCGCCAGCCCTTCCAGGCCTCGAGCAACTCGTCGTAGTTTCGGCTACTTGCAAGTACATCGCTCAACTCACCGAGGTCGCGGCACGTCTTCGGCTTTTTGGGGTTTTTGCAGTACTTACCCTTGCCGTAGATGCCGTCGAGCTTGGCCTCGATCGCTGCGAGTTCGTCGCGCAGGGCCGGATCTTTTGGGGCGGGCAACGAGCGCGAGAGCTTGAGGAGTTTGAGCTGGCGAGCGGTCTCTGGGTCGGCCTCGGCGGTGTTAAACGCGGTCGAGCCCTGGATAGCTTGGGTCGTGTAGGCCATCATCGCAGCCGTGGCCTCTGCCGCAGCTTTTTCGTGCTCGTCGGTAATGTCGGTTTGCTTGGCCCACGAGGCCCGGGCTTCGATCTCCCCAAGTCGCCGCAGCTCCTTGTCCACATCTGCAATAAACGCCCGTGCCTGAGCTGTTTTGGCAGGATCGACGGCCGGCACCTGGGCAATCGCTTTGGTCTGCCCGCTTGCCTGCGTTGGGGTCGGACGATGTTCTGAGTCATCGCAGCCGCTGGAAACCGCGAGCAGACCAACGCCCGCGAGGGAGAGCATCCATGATTTCGGGGGAAAAGTTGCGAGCATCAGGGGGGATTTACTGCGATATCGCCAGGGCTGACAACACCCCTGGGCGCGATTCATCGCATGTACATCGATCGTCGAGGCTCGAATTCAGCCTGACCGCCGTCAACCACCAATTGCCGAGTTATCGGCCATTTTACGCTTGTTGGGTACAATCTCTCGCGTAGGAGAAGCCGATGCCCGTCACGATGAAAATCCTTGCCCTGTGTTCAGTTGTCCTGTTTTTCAAGATGGTCGCCATCGGCTTCTATCAGGGAACGCAGCGGAAAAAACTCAACGCAACGGCGAATCCCGAAGATGCCAAGATGCTGGGTATCGAGTGCAAGACGGAGCCCGAGCCGATTCAACGCGGCCACCGGGCGTTTCGCAACGACGTCGAAAACATTCCGATCTTCCTGTTTTTAGCCCTGATTTACGGCCTGGCCGGCGCCTGGGAAACCGGGGCGTACATCTACTTTATTGGCTTCACTGTGGCGCGTGTGAGCCACACTTTTTGCTACCTCAACCAAATCCAACCGCTGCGTTCGTTGTCGTTTGGGATCGGGCTTTTGTGCACAACTGCCATCGCGGTCCACATCATTCTCGCTGTGATGTGACCGCGTGAGAAGAGTCGTGGGTTCATGCCCCCGGCACTCAATTTACATGTCTCATCGTGCAGGTGAGCACGGGGCTCACGATCCCGTGCTATAAGCCGCGAATGCTTCGCAAGGCGCTGTTTTTACAATCTGGACTACTTTTCTCGCTCGCCGCACTTGCCTGCGGCGGTGGTGAGGAGACGACGGAGATGACGGACGGAGCAACATCGGCCGGCACCGTTGGCACGACAACTCCGACAACCGACACGACCAATCCGACGACGACCGACGGCACAAGTGCAGGCCCCGGTAGCGAAACCGACTCCTCGAGTGAGACGACAGATTCGACAACAGACCCGTCGACCACCGACCCGTCGACCACCGACCCGTCGACCACCGACCCGTCGACGACAGACCCTTCGACGACAGACCCGTCGACCACAGATCCTTCGACAACGGACCCGACCGAGGACCCGACCACTGACTCCTCGACCACCGAGGACCCGCTGTTTTGCATCCCCGGCAGTAAGTCGTGTGTCAGCGACAACGAGTACCAGGAGTGCAACGAGGAAGGCTCCGACTACGACCCGCCGGTTCCGTGCCCCGATGGCGAGGGCTGCCTTGGTGGCGAGTGCCTGTCGCTGTGTGCCCTGGCCGAAAACCAACCGAGCTCGGTCGGGTGCTCGTTCCTCGCCAACCGCCAGGACAATCTCAATGCAAATACACCGGATTCATTGGTCGTCGGCAATGTCTCGGATTCGCTGACCGCCACGGTCCAGCTGTACTTTACGCCCAACGGGCAAAACACCGAGAACGCTCAGGGGGCTGCGGTTCAGATTCCGCCGCAGGGGACCCACACGTTCGAGATGACGAATGCTCAAATCGAAAGTGTGACGACCGTGCGCATCGGTGGTGCCTATCGCATCGAAAGCGACATTCCACTGGTCGCCTACCTCCACTCCCCGATTGGCTCGCAGGCGACCAACGACGCTTCGATGCTTCTGCCCGAGCACGCCCTCACCGGTAACTACATTATTGCTTCGTACCCCGGCACGTTCCCGACGCACTACCCCAGCTATTTCACCGCGATCGCGGCCGAAGATGATACTTCGGTGACATTTACGGCTGCGATTGCAACCGCGGGCGGCGGTGGAGTCCCTGCCCTCAACGCCGGCGAGTCGACAACCGTCAACAACATGAATCGGTTTGACACCCTCAATGTGGTCGTCTCGCAATCCTATACCGATCTGTCGGGCACGATCATCGAGTCGGACAAGCCGCTGTGGGTGACCGGCGCTTCTGAGTGTGCGAATGTCCCGGCCTACCCGACAACATTTTGCGACCACCTCGAGGAAGTCAGCATCCCGCTCGAGTACTGGGGTGAGACCTATGTCGGTGCACATGCACCTCAACGCGGGAACGAGACCTACCACTGGCGGGTGTACTCGGGTGATGACATGGTGACCATCGATACCGACCCGCAACAAGATGGCTTTCCGGTCACCCTCGATCGCGGCGAGTACCTGCAGTTCGAGGCCCAGGACAGCTTTATCCTGACCGCTGATGGCCCATTTATGCCGGTACAATACCTCGAAAGCCAAAACGGTGGCGCCGGCACGGGTGACCCGTCGATGTACCAAATGGTGCCGGTTGAGCAGTTCCTCAATCGCTACGCGTTTGTCACCGGGACCAACTACAACCAGCACTACGCCCAAATCACGCGACCCGTTGGTGGGCCGGCGGTGTTTGTCGACGGCCAAGAGGTCAACGGCTACTACACGGTTGGCGAGTTTGAAGTGGCCGACTGGCCGGTTTCTGAGGGTGGGCACTTTGCCCAATCCGACGGCGACTTCGGCATTACCCAAGTTGGCTATACACCGGTTACATCCTACGCCTACCCCGGTGGCCTCAAACTCGAGGTTATCAACCCGCAGTAGCCCGGGCCACCTACGCAAAACCGCGGTGCTCTCGGCATCGCGGTTTTTCATTTCCCACTGCTCGTTTGGTCGACGGTAAAACCTGAGCGAGAGGCTCGGTTTGTCGGCGCCAAAACCTGAGTAACGGCCTACCTTCGTCGGCGACGAAACAGGAGTAGCAGGGCACTCGCGGCCAGGTAGGCAGCCGGCTCGTCCGCGCCTGAGCGGCAACCACACCCCTCGCCATCGCCCTCACCCGAGTCGCTATCGCTGTCGTTGGAGGTCGAGGCAGTGGTAGCCGTGGAGTCGGTCCCCGTCGGGTTGTTTGTATCGTCACCGGTTGTCGGCCCGGCCGTGGTCTCGTCACCTGTGCTCGAACCCGGGTCGGTCCCACCAGTCGTCGGGTCGGTCGGGTCGTCCGTTGTTCCATCCGTCGGGTCGCCGGTGGTCCCATCGGTTGTGCCGTCGGTCGTCGCGTCCGTGGTCCCATCGGTCGGATCACCAGTGGTCCCATCGGTGTCGGTATCGCTGGGGTCGTCGGGTGGAATCACCGGTTTGGTTGTGTCACACAACGGGTCGCCATCGTACTCGAGCGCCCCGATATCGTGGCTTTGGTCGTCGCGGTCGTTGGTGCAGTAATCGTCGGTGACGGCATCGAGTAACTCCCCCTGGTCGATAAACGCATCGCCGTCGAGCAGCGAAAAGTCTGCTCCGGCAGGGTCGTTAAACCACGCCTCGAAATCGCCGATCGTGAGGTCTTCGAGGTTGCTCGACTTCATAAAGCTGGCACCGTCGCGCTCGCGGATCTTGCCCATCAGCAGGTTGTTGCGCACCTCTCCGGTGGTTGTCTCAAAGCGCATGTCGATCCCCGTACTGTTGAACAGAGTATTGTTGTAGATACGAGTATTTTGCCCCTCGTTGATGTAGATCCCAACATCGCTGGGGCAGTTGATGATGAGGTTGTTGCGCATCACCCCATTTTGGTGCTCGGGCGTACAGGTCCCGTCTTCGCAGATGCCATCGGGGTTCGACCCACCGCCGCCAAACGACAGACCGAGGCGGACCTGGCCCTGGTGGAGCCATTCGCAGGCAATCAGGTTGCGCTCAAACAAACCGTCACGCGAGTTGCCCTTTAAAAACGCCGCATAGCTAATCCCGTTGCCGCCCCCCTTGGCGAAGTCGTGGATGAAGTTGCCGCGCACGATCCAGCGGTAGCCACCCACGACGTCGACCGGGGTCACCGGGTTGCCAGTGTTGCGCGCAGCCGGATTATAAAACTCGTTGTATTCGACAATGACGTCGTCGGGAAACACCCGTTCCCCCATCATCCCAACCTCGGCGCCGTTGGCCTTGATTTGCGCGTTGAAACCGTAGGCTCGATTGCCGCGAATGACGACGTTGTCGGCGGCTCCGGTGATGTGAAACGCGTGCTCACAGGTGCTGTCATCTGCACATACACCTTCGATGTCGAGGTCGTAAAAATGCCAATGCGCCTTGCTAACCGCAAATCCCTCGACCGTGTCGAACTTGATCTGAGCCGCCAGCGGAGTCTCGCTGCGGACAATGATCGGTTGGTCTGCCGTGCCCGCGGTGGCAAAGCTGACCTTGTTGCCGATGTTGTAGGTGCCCTGCGCCAGGATGATCTCGTCTCCCGGGCTCGCGTTTGCGATCGCATCGAGCAGCTCACCGGTGTTGGCGACAGGCACTTCAGCAGCCCACGCCCCAACCGGAAAACACACCACGCCCGCCGACACGAGCACCCCCAGTAACCGACATCTCGATACCATGGAGCTATCCTCGCACATGTTCTCTCGGACATCCGGTACACTCGGGCGGTGCGACTGACGGTCCAAGAACTCCGCACGCTCGGGTCCGCACTACACGTCTCGCTGGCGTGGCGTTGGCGAAAAGCAGCGATCGTCGCGGGACTGCACAAAAACCTGGGGCCGATGGTCCAGGCAGCCGAAACCCGGGACCTGCCATGGCCGATCTGTCGACTGTTGGTCCAGTTTATCGCCGAGCTGTACCGGGCCGATCCGACAACGCGGGCGACGGAACTCAAGTACCTGATTCAGCTGTCGGCAGCCAAAAAGCCCCACATCGCGCACCTGGCCTACAACGAGCTGCCGAACGAAGATCGCCCCGAAATCTATCAGGCACATGTGTTGCGTTTTCGCGGGACCAGCTATTACCACCGCTTGCACGCCCTCAACCAGCTGGTCGAGCTGGGGCGAGACAGGTGTGTCGACATACTTGTCGAGGCCCTCGACGACCCATTTGAACCGATTGCTCGCGTCGCCCTGACACACCTCGCCAACTCGCATCCGCAACTGGTTGAGGCCCGTGCCCACCAAATCGTGCTCAACGGCAACGGCAGCGTTCGCCTCGATGCGGTGCGCGTGTTTGCCAACCTCCCACTCGAGCGCTCACTTGCGCCGTTGTTTGTCCAGACCTTCGACCGCAACGTGCGTGTCCGCGAGGCCGCCCAACGCAGCCTGCAACTGCTCAAGGATCTCAACGACCCGGTTGTCAATGCATGTGCATATTCCTATTGGAACCCCGATATATTCTCGACGGTCCTCCCGGTGTTTGTCGAACAAACCGCGGCCCACGAACTCGAGCACCTCGAACAGCTGATGGGGGCGATCCGAAAAAATGCCAAACGTTCGGTGCGGCGCGCACTCGCCCGTGCCCTGCACAGCGAACACATGCGCCAGCGCGGGAAGTTGCTACGCGTGATGCAGCTGCGAGCGAACGACTGACGGTGTGCGAAGGCCGACGGGGCTCGCTCACACCTCCCGCGAGGAGGGCTGTAAGTCGTGTTTAGGCAGGTGTTTTCGCAAGGTTTCACCCACGTGACATCGACCGCCGCTGACTTGCCTCCACAACCGTGCCCGGTACAACTCGCCCATGCAGTCGACCACCGGGGACAAACTTCAAACGTACCTGAAAACCTGGACTTCACGGGAGGAAATCGCGGAGCAGATCGTCCCCCTGACCGGTGCGCTCTATCGCAAGTACGGAGTGGTCGCGACTGTCTACGGCATCTCGTTGGTGCACAAAAACCCGATCGAGATCATCAAGGCACATCGCTACACCCGCAAGCTCCACGGCGAAATCTTGCCGCTCGAAAAGAGTTTGCAGGTACTCGAGTTGCTTCAAGACCTGTCTCTTGCGCCGGCTAGAATTAACCTCGGCGCGTTGATCTTTGGCCACGACCCAGCGGTCCACCCAAGCCTCGAAGACTACGTGCGGGCCAAGCTCGGCGACCTCATTGGCCGCCCCCAACCGATGCGCAAAAAGCCCCAGGATGTGGTCCTGTATGGCTTTGGCCGGATCGGTCGCCTGATGGCGCGGATCCTTATCGACAAGACCGGCGGCGGGGATAAGTTTCGCCTACGGGCAATTGTCACGCGCCCAGGCCAACCGGGCGACATCCACAAGCGGGCCAGTCTGCTGCGTCGCGACTCGGTCCACGGTCCATTTATGGGCTCGATCGTGGTCGATGAAGATGCACATGCATTGGTGATCAACGGCAATCTCGTCCACCTGATTCATGCCCAAGCGCCCGAGCAGGCCGACTATGCCGCCTATGGCATCGAAGATGCGATCGTCATCGACAACACCGGGCGCTGGCGTGACCGCGAAGGCCTTGGCCAGCACCTTCAAGCCAAGGGTGTCTCTCGCGTCATCTTGACAGCGCCGGGCAAGGGCGACATCCCCAACATTGTCTATGGCGTCAACCATGAAACCCTCGACCCCAACGAGCGAATTGTGTCGGCGGCCAGCTGTACGACCAACGCGATTGTTCCGGTACTCAAGGCTGTCAACGACCGCTACGGCATTGAGAGTGGGCACCTCGAAACCATCCATGCCTATACAAACGATCAAAACCTGATCGACAACTTCCACAAAAAAGCGCGGCGTGGTCGGGGCGCCCCGTTGAACATGGTGATCACCGAAACCGGGGCAGCCAAGGCGGTCGCCAAGGCCCTACCCGAGCTGTCGGGCAAACTCACCGGCAACGCGATCCGAGTGCCGACGCCCAATGTCTCGCTGGCGGTCCTCAACCTCCAGCTCGGCCGCGAAATCTCGTCGCAGGACATCAACGACTTTTTGCGCGAGGTGTCGATGGATTCGCCGCTGCACTACCAAATCGACTACACGATGTCGCCCGATGTGGTGTCTTCGGACCTGGTTGGCAACCGCCACGCGTGTATTGTCGATGCAACTGCAACGATCGTCCACGGGCGGCGCTGCACCCTGTATGCGTGGTACGACAATGAGTATGGCTACTCGTGCCAGGTCATGCGCCTGCTGCAGGAAATGGCCGGGGTTGTTCCCCCACGCTACCCCCGCTAACGCTGGGTTCTGGGGCGCTCGATGGGGCGCTCGATCTTGTTGTAGCAGCAACTGATCGACCCCTGGCGCGCCGCAGCCGACGAGCCGCGGCCACGACGACGACCACAAAAGGGCAAACCGCTGCGGGCTCAAACACACATTGGAGTTGTGCAGATGCCGCGAGGTGCCCGGGAATTGGCTATTTTGCGCTCATTTTTCGCAACTTGGGAACTCTCGCGCCCTGTTGAGGTCCATTTGGGGGTATGAATGGACCTGCCATGGCGACGCCTCCCTCCTCAGTGCCCAAGGGGTACGGTCCCCGCAAGCGACGGATCCCGGCCGTCGTCCACCTCTCGACCGCGACTGTCATCGCCAACATGGCGGGCCTGTTAGGTGCCGTCTACATCTCGATGCGGATCCGGGCGGTGACCGAGACCGCCGGCGAAGAGAGTATGTTGCTGGCGGTTTACTACGGCGCCATGTTGGTCGTCGCCGTGGTCGATGCCCTCTTGCTCGACGAACTGTTCTTTAAAGGGGCGTTTCGGCGTTCGCACCTGCAGGGCAAGGACGGGTCTGAAATCCAGCGTAGCGAGGCGGATATCGAAGGCGCGGCCGCCAGCTTGCAACGCTCGTCGGTCAGTTTTCCCGTGCTGTTGCTGCTGTGCGGCGGGTTGACCTACCTGCTGTTCAACTTTGCCAACAACAACTTCGATGCCTATCACTCGCGACTCGGCCGCCACATCAGTGCCCTACGCGGGACTGACGAAGCCGGTGAGGCCCGGCGGCTGGCCGCGATAGCGGAGCTGTCGATCCGCCGCGACCCCGAGGTTATTCCGGCACTTACCGCCCAACTCAAGCGCAAGGGCGAGGTTCGGATTTGGGGGGCATGGGCCCTTGGGCGATTTACAGATGTCCATCCCAAACGTCGCCGGCCGTTGATCGACCCGCTGACCACGGCCATGACCTCGCCCGATGTCCGGTTTCGCCGCGAGGCCATCATTGCGTTGTCGCGGCTGCAGTGGCGACCGGTTCACAAGGCGCTCGCCGAGGAGATTCGCCACGACCTCGACACCGGCAAGGCCCTCGACCCGCGACTTTTGTACGCGACCGGCTATGTCCAAAAGTTGGAGCTTGTGCCGTTGCTCGCCGACGTTCTCAACAACAAGGGCGGGAGCCTGAGCGAGCAATCCCAGCGACTGGCGGCGTGGTCGATGTTTCAGCATATCGATCAACGCGGTGGTCGCGAAGTTGTACCGCTGCTCGAGCAACGCCTGCCCTCGGCTCCGTTTTTGGTCCGTTGCGCGATCGTCCACGCCCTCGGCTACACCGGTGTCGAGCAGTCAAACCTCGCGCTCGTCCACGCCTACGACCAAACCTCTCCCGAGCAGCGAGCACAAACCTGTGAGGCCTTGTCGTTTTACCTCCGGCCCGACGGCTCCGATGAGCGTGTCGACCTGCTGCTCCCGGGCGAAACGTTTGGCATGAAGATCTTGCAGGCGATGGGCCAGATCCGGGCGACCTCTCCCGAGGTTCGTGAAAAAGTCGAGCCATGGCTCGAGACGGTGATCAAAAACTCGACCGACGACCTCGAAAAGGCGCGTGCCCAGAGCCTGCTCGATGGCATTCGCCTGGGCCGTGACGACCGTAAAGCCCCCGGGCAAACCGTACCGAAACAACCATGAAGCGCGTGCACCAGGCATTTGCCGGATTGGCTGCCCTGTGGCTGTTGACCGCGGCATCGGGGGTCGACGCCAGCGACAAGCGCTGGCCCGCGTGGCCCAGTGAGCTCGGCCGACTCGCCAACGCATTTGAGCCGGACGAAACTGGCAACCTGGCAAACGACGCCCTGCGGGTTGCCGCCGTCCGTGAGACCGATGCCTATGCAACGAGCTTGATCGAACCGATCCTGCTCAAGGCCCTGCAAGACCCGTCCAACCAGGTCAAACGCGACGCCCTGATCCGTTGTGGCGAACGTGAAATGCTGAGTTGCAGCGAGCGCGCGGCCGAGTTGTGGGGCAACCCGCGGGCGACCACAAGCCTGCGGATGTACGCCCTGCGAGTGTTGTTGATCGACCCCAAAACCAGCCACGTCGACCTGTTGGTGACGGCGATGCAAGCTCCCGACCCGCAACTGCGAACCATGGCCGTCTCACTGGCGGCCGAAATCTCGCTGGCCAAAAAAGACCTCGATCGCGTGCGTGCCCAAGTCGTTGCCAAACTTGCCGATGCGGTGCCCAACGTCCGGCAAAACGCGTTGCGAACACTTGGCACACTCGGCCCGGGCCCCGGTGCCCTGACGGTTGTCACCCAACTAGAGGACCCGACCCCGCAGGTTCGGCGCGAGGCCGGCCGGACACTGGGGTTGATGCGAGATCCACGGGCTGCACCCGCGTTGATGCGAGCCCTGCGTGCCGGCGACGAGTCCTATGTCAGCGAGGCAATGCTCCACGCGTTGGTGCTCCTGCCTGGCGAAGACATCGATCGGGCGCTGCTGGCGTTTCTCGACGACCCACCCCGCGGCCTGTCCCGAAGGTCACTTTCAAAGAAAATCGGGCTGCGAGCCAACCCGTCGACCGAGCTCCTAACTGAGCTCACCGCACGCCTGCAGGAGCAGGACCTTCGCAGCTATGTTTTGTCGTCGTTGATGTTGCAGGGCGAGCAGGCACGCGAGGTGCTGGAGGCTGCCCAAAAACGCGGCCTCGACCCGGCGAGTGATTTGGAAGTCACGCGGATCCTGGCAAGCCTCGACCACGCCCGTCCCGACACGCCGGCGAAAGGTTCCTGGCAAACCGCCCCAGAGATTGGACCCCCCCCGTTAACCGACCGGCAAACCTGGTTGCGAAACCTCCAGGCGCCCCGCCGGGCTCGCCTTCGGTCGGCCTTGGAGCTTGCCCAGGCCCGCCCAACTTGGGTGTTTGAAGCTCTCCTCGATGGACTGTTTCGCCTGCCCGAGCCCGCACCCGCGCGCGGATACTTGACCGCGCTGGCGAGCTTTACCGGTGAACTCCCGCGCCCCAGCAAACTTGCCTATACAGTTTTTTATAAGATGGCTCAATGGGCAGGAAACGTCGCGCTCCCCTCGAGTGACCGCTGCCTGTCCCTATTTGCCCTGGCTGCCGGCCGAGGCGGACCTAGGAGTTTGCGGCGGTTGGTCAGCCAGACCCTAGAAAAACTTGCTGGCGACGCCAAGCCAGGCGTCCGCGGCTGTGTTGCCCAGGTCCTCAGTGGCACCGACGATCCACTGCTCGCCGCGTTGCTGCGAGACCCCGATGCCGGCGTACGTGCCCAGGCCGCATTTGCCCTGCGCCTTCGAGCCCGCCCCAAACGGCGTGACCCGTTGGCGGCTCCCTTGGCCGCGGTCGCCCAGACCGATCCAAATTGGCGAGTGCGTCAGACCGCAACGCAGGCCCTCGAACAACGGCGCACGCCCACAAAGGGACAGCACTTTGCCATCGACTGGGCCCACGTAAAAAAAGCGACCCACCGCAGTACATGGCTCGAGGTTCAGGTCGAGGTGAACACCAAAAACTGGTCCTACCTGCTGCCGCCCATCGTCCTCGACCAACAACTAGGCGTGCTGCTTCGCCACGCAAATGGCGAGACGCTCACCGTCGCGCCACCGGAAAAACCGGTTGAGCTCGCCCGCGACCGCGGCTTGTTTTTGAGCTTTGAGCGTTGATCGGTTTTAATATCATTTGATGTTATTTCGATCTTAGATTGCTGTCATGATCGCACTCCTGAACTAAATATATATTTTTTCAGGATATTTTTTCTCGCATGCCAAGTGCATTTAGGTCGGGCATGACCGCGATGACCGCATGTGAAGAGTTCCAGAACCTGACCACCCCGCACCTTCCACGCCTGTTCCGGATTGGGATGCGCCTGACCCATCAGCCATCTGAATCCCAGGACCTGGTCCAAGAGGCACTTACGAAAGCTTGGGCGAGCTGGGCACGGTTTAACCGTTCGGGCAGCATGGGCGCGTGGCTGTCGCGGATCCTGATCAATACGTTTATCTCGCGCCACCGTCACCAAAAAGTTGTAGACGCAACGGCTGCGCGCTCGGATATCGCCGAGCACCTGTTCGACCGCCAGCGCCTGTTTGAAGCGCGCAACCCCGAGTCCCACTGGCACGCCCAGGGCATGTCCGACGAGGTTCTCAACGCGCTCGCTAGCCTGCCCCGCCACTACCGTGATGTTGTCGAGCTCGTTGATGTGCAGGGGCTCGCCTACCGTGAGGCCGCCGAGAAACTCGATATTCCGCTGGGTACGGTCATGAGCCGCCTCCACCGGGCTCGCCGGCAACTCCGGGTGGCACTGGCAGAGTACGCCCGTCACTACGGCCTGGGCCAGGGTGCTGTTGCCTGCGCCTAGGCGGGTGAACCTAGTTGGTATCGTGTTGGTATATTTGTATCCACAACCTATTTGGTAAGCTAGCTGTAGCGCCCGCGAGTTCGCGGCGCGGGTTGCCAGTTGAGAGCACGGGGTGGCCCCTGAAATTACAGGGACCACCCCCTTTTTGCGGCCTCCCTGGCACACGACGCGTGGGAACTTGATGCGCGAGCCGGCTGTGGCGACTACTCGTGGATCTCGACTTCTTCTTCGATTTCCTGTTCGATGAGTTTGCCCTCGCCCGAACCCGGCAGCTCTTCTTGCTTGTGCAACTTTATCTTGATCCGGCGGTGGCCATCGCCCCCGTCTTCGACCGTGACCTGGGCATCTCCGTCGAACCCCGAAGCTGTCAGCTCCTGTAAAATTGCAGCCCGGGCATCCTCAACATTCTTCTGGTCGAGGGCAAAGCGGAAAAGCTGGTGTCCGAGCCGGTCGCCGAGTGTCGTGCGCACCGTTCCCGCAAGCGGTTGAGCGTCGCACTGGACCTCCTCGAGCATCGGCAGGTTGGTCCGCAGGTGGTCAAAAACCTGCTCGGGGTCGACTCCTTCGCCCCAGACACCGAGCGACACAACCATGTGGTCAGCCTCGCTGCTTTGTTGTACTTGCACCTCGATCTTCTCGACCGGCGCAATATCCTCGATTTCCCGGGTGATTTTTTCAATTTGCTGGTGCATGTCGGCGGTCGCCGGGAGCACAAACCGCATCTGCTGGCCCATCACCAGTTGCATCTCCACAGGCATCTGACAGGCACCTACGGCCAGCGCTGCAAACACGAGCGAAGCCACGGCAAACCGTCGGGCACCGAACAAAAAGCCCCACAACCGCGAACGCTTGGGTGCCACCGGCTGGGCGGCGAACTGGGCCAGGAGCGTCTGTTCGAGGCGCTGACAATGGGCCTCCCGCCCTGCCCGTTGCACCTCGGACTCGGGCCGGTTGTACATGGCCGAAAGCACAGTATCGGAACGGTCAGATGGCATAATCGGCGGCTCCTGAGCCCCGGGATTCGGGGGAAGAGGGTTGCAGGTGAGACTTGAGTGCGCGTCGGGCCCGTGAAACTTTTTGTTTGACACTGGCCACGCTGATACCGAGCAACTCGGCGATTTCCCGGTGTCGCAACCCATCTGCATAACGCAGGGCTAGGATTTCGCGGGTCTGCTCGGGTAGTTGGGATATTTGTAGACGCACATGCTCGACACGTTCGCGGGTCAACAACCCTTCGAGCGGGTTGGGGTCGCTGGTGTGCGGCTGCTCAACCACATCGAGCGGGTCGGCGGACTTGTTGGTGCGGTAGTGGTCGATGACGAGGTTTCGCGCCACGGTGAGGACCCAGGTCCGCACCCGGCCCTTGGCTGGATCAAACTGGTTGATGCGTTCGAGAAACTTGCAAAACACACGTGCCGTGAGGTCTTCGGCATCGGCCCGGTTGGCCACCCGACGAGCGATAAAACGATAGACATCGGGATGGAGCTGGCGATACAGCCGGACAAACGCCGACGAATCACCCTCGCGCGCACGCAGGAGGTCGTCGGTCTGTCGGTCATCCCGTGAAGGCCACAAAAGACTCATAGATTGGTGCTCGCCCTAGCCCGGGGTTCACTAGTAGCTACGACGCAGCGGGCCAAAAGGTGACAGCGGCGCAGAAAGTTTTTCATGCGCATTGTTGCACGGGTGAGGCAAACGCCGAAGCCCGCGACAATTTGAGGGGGTTTAGACGCTCGGCTCCCCGCCCTGTCGCCTCCTCGATATCAAAAGTCGGGTCGGTCGTCGGTGGTCTCTGGCTCGAGCGTGTCTTCGACAACCGCCGGATCGTCATCGGTGGTGACAAGACAACTGGGCACCTTCGCGCCTACCGTGAGCCAGGTATCGCGCTTACCACCTGACAGTTTGTACATGCACACGACTCACTCGGGCTGAACGCTCAGCCGCACAAGGTTGCGGACGGACAGCCCGGGGCTGTTTTCAACAACAACGCGCAGGGGTCCGTCGGCATCGAGGGGCTTACCGTGGTCTGTGTCGGCCAGCAACACACCAGGTTGCCACAGTCGCTCGTTTGAGATCGTTTGGCGATAGCCGTCGCTACCTTCAAGCACGACTGCGACCGCCTGACCATCGGCGACCCCCGAGGCCTTGAGCACCGAGACCAGGGCCACGCCACCGAACTCGTGGCTACCGATTGAGAGTGTTTCCCGCGGCAGGTCGCCTAGTTGCGCGGCGGTCCAACTCACCGCGGTTCCACCCACCAGTACCTCGAGACGCTCAGGTGCGGGTGACTCACATGTGCAGGCGGTGCTGACAAGGCCACACGCGAGGAGGACGGTGCAGAGGATCCGGGTCACGATCGTCACAGACGTTGTATATCAATCCATTCACCCCGACTCAAGCTTCTGCCATCGGGTAGCATCCGCCCGTGCATCGCGTCACCGTCGACAATCTGCCGGCTTGGCTCAACATTCCTCAGCTACTCGGTCCGGGTGCATGGGAGCTGACAACGCGTGACGGGTGGGTGCGGGCCGAGGCCGAGCTGCCACGGCCACAGGCCGCAGATCTGGGTGCTCGCCTGCGCAACCTCGGTATCGGCGGACGCAAGCTTCGGGTTGCATGTATACCCAAGCTTCCCCGGGGAGCGGTGCGAGCAGCCCGCACTCAGGATGCTCGCCGCCGGCGACAAACGTCTGTCGGCTTTTCACGCAGCGGTGTCCGGCTCGATGAGCAGGGACGGTTTTCGCTGACACCCGAGCAACTTGCCCTCGCACTCGGCAAGCGGGCCAATGGTGTACATGTGGTTGATGCGGGGTGTGGGGCTGGCGGCAATAGCATCGGCTTTGCCCGCGCGGGCTGTCGCGTGACAGCGATCGAAGCCGACCCCAAACGTGCAGCGGATGCCCGCCACAACACCCGGTGCTACGACGTCGACCAGGCTGTCGAGGTTCTCACGGGCGAGGTCGAAGCGTTGCTGCCCACGATATCCACCGATCCGCAACGGGACATCCTGTTTGTCGACCCGCCATGGGGCCGCGGCTACAACCGCGAACGCGTGGCGCTGACAGATTTTCCCCTGCTTGCCACCTGTCTCGCCGCACGTCACCAATTTGCTGAGATTTGGGCCAAGCTGCCGCCGTCGACCGATGTGCATGCGTGCGAGGCTGCGGTCGAGGCCGTGTTTGGCCACGCACCCGGCGATGCGCGACGCGTCAAGTTCTTGCTTCTGACGTTTCATGCATAAGCATGATTACTCGGGCAAGCCCTCGACGCGTACCCCAACCTCGAGCTGCTGTGGTTGCAAGACCCCGGTGGCGACCTCGATAACTGCGTCGATCTCGACGCCCTCTCCGTAGAGCGGACACATCCCGCACGGTCCCGGGCATGGCGGGGCGGCGACGACCACATCGACAACCCTACCCGCGCGAACAAACAGGAGGTCGAGCTCTAGCGCAACGTCACACTGCCAGATCGGTAGTTCACCAGGTGTGCTCAACACCAGGGCCATTGCCGGTTGGCCGCAACTGCGATACCGCAGCCCACGTTCGTGTTGGTCGGTGGTGGTGGCGAGTTCGACCTCGAGGAGGCGGTCACCTATCGCGATTTCGGCAGTTTCCTCGATAACCTGTGCACGTACATCTTCTTCGCAGTCACAGCCCGTGGTCGAGGCAATGACCAAACTGAGCCCCCATGCTGGCAGTTGACGCACCGGCCTACAGCGAGCCTAGGAAGGCCAGCAGGGTTTGTTGCTGCGCCAACGGGAGGTAGAAGTAAGCTTCCCGCGCACTGTCAGCCTCGCCTGCGTGGGCGAGGATTGCCGCGTGGATGGTGCTCGCAGATCCGTCGTGGAGATAGGGTGCGGAGTCTGAGAGCCCCCAAAGCGGTGGCGTTCGAAACATCTGCCCGGTGGCAAGCCCATCGGCAATGCCGATGTAGGTGTCGTCCGCGACGTTGTGGAGCAACAGGTCGCTGTACAAGGGGACAGGTCCCTGCGAACTGTTCATCTCGGGGATGTGACAGGTCGCGCACCCGATGTCGATAAAGGTCTCGATCCCACCGACGACAAAGCGCTTGGGTTGCGGAGCTGCGAGGTGCGAGAGGTAGTAGGTCAGGTCGTCGAGCTGCGAAACCGAAAGCTCTGGGTCGGGAATGTCATCTTCGTCGGTCAAAAATCCGAATGTCTGGCCGGGCTCGTCCGGTACGGTGATCCCAAGTTCGTTGGACATCGCGTCGCGGACAAACTCGCGGACGCTCGGCACCCCACCCTTCCAACTAAACCGGCCTACACGCCCGTCATCGAGCACATGGGCAATCCCGTAAACACCGTCGCCGTCAGCATCGTCCGGGTCTTGGCCGGCGAGGATCGTCAACTCACCAATACTGTCAATCAGCCCAAGGCCCATCACGGTTGGGGTTTGCCGTGGCTCAAAAATTGTATGTGCACTGTTGTGCTCGCGCCGCGGCAAACCCGGGGTGCTGAGCTTGGGAAGGATCGTGCCGCCCTCGGGCGCCACGAAATTCCCTTCACCGTCGAGCGAGCCGTAGCGCATGACGTTGACATCGAGCGGCCCGGCACCGCCAATCACCGGGTCGAAGTGACAGGCTCGGCAACTGTCGCCGTTGAAAAATGGGCCCAGCCCGGCATCGAGGGGAAAGTCGAGATCAAACAGGGCCCGGCCGCGCGTCCACTGCTCGACCTCAGCTGGTTGACCAACGCCTACGGGCGCACCGGGCTCATCTCCGCGGGGAATCGGAGCATCGGGCGGTAGGAGACCTTCGCTGCGTTGGTCACTGCCACCGAGTGATGCTAAAAATGTAAGTACATCTTCACGCTCGGCGTCCGTCATGGCGGCGTAGACCTCGGCCGAGACCGCCGCTTCGCCACCGTGCATGCGAATGGCTTGGTCGAGGGTGTCCGCGCGACCGTCGTGGAGATACGGGGCGGCCGCGACCACCCCCCACAACGGTTGGGTACGAAATTCACTACCCATGGCCAGCCCCTGCTCAATGCCGTCGGCGAGCTCGGGCCCCATGTCGTGGAGCAGGAGGTCGGAGTACAGCGGGACGCGCCCGCGTGGACCTTCGAGGGACTGGACGTGGCACCCACCGCATCCGGCCTGCTCGAATAATTCTTGACCATGCAACGACTCTGGGGTCGGTGCGTCAAATTCGGGAGCAGCCAGGAGCATGGCCCAGCTCACCAAGTCAAACAGGTCCTCGCCCGACATCTCCGGATCGTCGATCCCGTCCTCGTCGGTCAACGGCTCATCGGGAGCGGCAGCCTGGCGAAACGCGAGACTTCGCGGGGGGGTCGGTTCGATGGTTTGCGAGGGCACCGGCAGCCGCGACTTTTGTTCGTCGGTCAACGGATCGGTCGTGATCCCGAGGTGGTTGTTGAGCGGTCCGCGGATGAATCCTTCGATACTCACGGTCTGCGACTTGCGGCCAAATCGGCCAACAAACCCGCGGTCGTAATTGGCGCGGCCCGAGATGCCATCTCCATCGGCATCGTCCTCGTCGACATTGGCGAGGATCGACTCCTCCGACAACTCGGCGATCAGACCGACGCCAAAAAATGGGATCGGGTTGCGCTGGGCGATGAGGTTGACCCCCTCTTCCACGGCAGGCCGGGCATTGCCGTCGCCCAAGTTGTAGGCGGCAAGCACCCCTCCGCGGTCTGTCGGCAACACGCTGCCATCACTGAGCTGCGTCGCGGTTAAGTAGAAGTCCCGGTAGTGGCCACCACTTCCGCCGAACACAGGTTTTTCATGGCAAGCCCCACAAAATGTGACGTTGACCAACGGGCCCAAACCTTCGCTCGGGGCAAACCGCCGCTTCGCAACGGCTTCTCCGCGTTTGAACGTCTCCTGTTGTTCCGCCGTCGCGTCGGGTCGGATTTCGCCGAGCGGAGCATAGATGTCGCGAGCCAACGGGGCTGGTCCCGGCGAGCAGCCGGTGAGTGCCAGCAACAAGGGCGCAGCGATCCAAACGGTTGTGCGATGCGACATCTCAGGAACCTCCGCGCAGGAGGATAACCCCCTCCCACGGAGGGTTTCGATCGAGGCTGCCGCCGACCACAACATGTGGTCCGTCATCGAAGCCAAACGCGCCATGGAGGACGAGGTTCGTAATCGTTTCGGATGTGTACGTAAGCGCATCGCGGTCGACGACACCGACCCGCCCGAGTTGGCCGCACACGTGTGCCTTGCCTTCGCTGTCCACCCACACCCCGTTGAGCCCACTTTCAGTGCCAACCTCGGCGGTCCACGCAGTACCGTCGAAGCGTACGATCGTGGCATTTCCGCGACCACCGACGGCGACGATTTCGTCAGGGCCCGTGCCCCAAAGACTGATGAGATCCTTAGTTGTGCCCGAGGCTTGTTGGGTCCACGGCCCGCCGTCTGAGTGTAAAATCACGCCATTGTCACCCACGGCGTAGATGTTGTTGGGTCCGGTGCCCCAGACCTTAAACAGCGCACGGCTCGAGCGATCGAGTTCGGGCAGTTCAACCTCGGCCCACGCCGCGCCGTCGTAGTGGACGATCACACCGGTATCTTCGGTCAGAGGGTCGCCACCGACGGCCCAGACATCACTCGACGAACTTGCCCAGACCCCCCAAAGCGGCTCGGATGTCGGGGCATCGCGGCGCTCCCACGACCCGCCCGACTGGACCATCGCCACGCCTTCGTTGCCGACGATCCAGGTGTCGGTGCTACTTCCGTCGATCCAGTTGAGCAGCGGTGGTGCGCCTGGAACCTCCTGGGGTTGCCACGAGGTGCCATCGTAGTGGTAGAGGACGCCCTTTTCGGGGTTTCCGCCAACCGCGTAGATGTCGTCGGGTGCCGGGCCCCAAACACTGAGGAATGCGCCAATGGAGGCATCGACGCGCAGGCTCTCTTCCCACACTTCAGGTTGCGGTTCGGAGCTCGGACATCCACTCGCAATTGCGAGCGACGTCAACAAGCCCACACAGGTTGACCGGAAGTCGAAACGAAAAAAGGATGTTGGCATGGGCACTCTGGCCCGGCAGGCTACCATGTGGTTGCCAAAACCCGGTGCCCATCGCGAGTGCGGCGCCACTGCTGAGGATGTGTGTCGTCAGCAGTGGCGCCGCCCAAAATCAGCGACGATGACCGTGTTCGGTTAGGCGTAAGCTAGTTTAGTCAGATGGAAAGCCAGACCGAGGCAAGCTAAGAAAAAGGAATAAGGTAGGTCGGTAAGCTAAGTTAGCGAAAGCGAACAGGTGAGTTGAAGCTAGTTTGGAAGTTAAGCAAGCCAGTCGAAGTTGAAGCGTAAGGAAGTTTCGACGCCCACACCTAAAGCAAGACCCGGGCCAACTTGTCAGCGGGCTCTAAGTCGAGTTGACAAACTGTCTCAAACCGACCCGTGGGCCTTCACATGACACGAATGTCTGGGGTCTTGAAAACCCGAGAGATTGCACACGACATTTGTGACAGCCACAGGGCAAGCAACGCCCGTCGCGGCTCAAAACGGCTGTACAAACGTTAAATTGACCGATACTGGCGCAAGTAAGGGCGCGGGGTCGTCAAGCCCCTGTTGTTCCGCCAGATAGTCAGGAAAGGTGTGTCCGAGGCAATTTGTCACACGACGGACCAGGGGAACGTTGACGTCGAGGCGGATAAACTGTGGCGTGACCCCCAACAGACGAAGACGCCCCGTCAGCCCATAACCGACCTGACCATAGACCGAATCGCGCGTGAACAACCCGCCGTAGTCCTCGCACCGCGACAATGTTGCCACCCCTGTCGATAATGCGCCGCCGATGCTCCGCAGCCATGCGAGGTGGATGACATTGATGTCGAGGTTGTTAAAGAACACGTGGCGATACTCGAACTGGGCCATGAGGTACGCCCGGCTCAACAGCTCATTGCCTCCGTATCCGCTGAGTTCGCCAATCCCGCCGGCCTTCGGCAAGCTGCGATACTCGAGCTCCGAACGCAACGGCACCACCATCGATCCCTCGAGCTGCGTGGCGAGCACGTGCTGATGCGCAAGCGGCCACAGCTCAACCCAGGTCGCCCGGGCACTAAGCGCATAGCGATGATCGGTCAGGCCAGGCTCGGTTCGAAGTACCTCGGTCGCCCGTAGCGACACCGCGATCCGACGACCTCGATCCGGCCAGCGCGTGAACTTGCGATTGTCGTGGATCCACGCCAGCGATTGCCCAAACCGAATCCCGCCCTCAGGGTCGAGCCCACCCGCATCCAAAATGCCGAGATCGGCAAAGATACGTAGCCGAGACCGCCGTCGCTGACGATTGACCTTGGGCCCAAACCACAGGTTCGCACCGGTGCCAAAGCCAAACAGCGTGGTTCGGTCGCTGTAGAGTTGAAAGTGCCCGGTAGCACGGAGGTCTCGCCGCCGACTCGCCTCAAAAAACGCATAGAAACTAAGTGCACTAAGCCGGGCAGATGCGGTCTGGGCGGTGAGGAACTCGGTCGCCGCGACGTTGAGGCCAAAGCCAGTGTAGAGAAACCGCAACCCGGCCGGTTGGCGGTTGTTAAACAGAGGGTCGACGTTGTCGGGATCGAGCGGTTTTTCGAATGCCCGTCGCCGCGGATCAACATGGACAGACTTGAGTTTGCTGGCTGTTTGCAGCTCCCAAACATGCTCGCTCTCGAGCGGCACCTGATCGAGCGACTTGGGCGCCGTTTTGTCGTCACCATTCCACAACAGGTAGTGTGCCTCGCCAGAACGCTCGACAACCAGCACCTGCAAAGGCTCAACAATTGGTTTATCAGAATTCCGTAAAACTTTGATTGTATGTCGATATTTCCCAGATTTTTTAACGGACCTTACATCGTCTAAAACATAGTCGACGCGCGGATATGGCCCGAGCCATTGGTCGAAAAACCACCCGAGTTCATGCCCATAAACCTCGGCAGCCACACGCTTGGGGTCGGCATCTTTGGCTTCGAGCACACGCTTGTGGAAGGCAGCCAACCGCTGCGGACCCATCAGGTCCCGCAGTTTCTCGTGGATCCGCCGGCCGGTCGGGAGGTCGTGGGCAAACAGCAAGGGGTGGCGCCGGATCGGCATTTCATCTTCGCTGCCACGGAAGTACGCCTGCGAAAACGCCGCCTGCCCGGTGTAGAGGAAGTTGTCGACCGCGGGCACAAACGCAAACTTGCCGAGAATGTCCCGCGCATACTCGTCGGACTTTTGCGCGCGAAAACTCCACAGGTCGAGCCAGTCCATCGCCACTGCCCCCGCGAGCCAGAGGTCTGTGGTCGCGTCGTGGCGTCCGGCGAACAGGCTCGCGGTGATGCTGTCGACCAGGGCACGAGCCACCGCCGCCCGGTGAAAACCCATGAAGCGGCGGCCGGGAAACAGCTGCAACATCTGGTCGCTGACGGTGACCACCCCAGGGTGAGAAGTTGCGATTTGCGAGCGTAGCGGCCCCTGCACAAGCAACAATCGCGTCCCCGGGGCAAGCCGCGTCCCCTTGGCTTCGGCGACCTCAACCACCTCGCGCGCCGCCTGCATAAGATGCCCTGGAACATCTCGGTACAGCTGGAGTTTGCGTTCAGTTGGGACCTGATCGCCCGGTCGCCACAATCCGTGAAGCACCGAAATTTCAACCCCGTGGTAGGTCTCGCTGGCCCGGTGCCACTTTGGCCCCCAAAAGATCGAAGGGTAGCTGTGACGCCCTGGCTCGCCGAGCGGGACATCGGCGACCACGATTTCTAAGTCCTTGAGTTTACTGGGGGTATTCGCGGGAGCTGGGCTGCCGGGGGCCCACGTCGGTGCACCTGCAAACCGAACGCGTCCGACCTTCCACTCGACCGGGGTCACGACCCGACCGCCGGGATCGGCATAGACGCCGCCCTGGACCTGTTCGGACGGCAGTGGCGCGACAGCTCCGGCGAGATGGCAACGCCGACGCGAGCACCCAAACGGCCAGTAGCGGCGTGGCACCTTGACTCGGTAGTAGATCCGAACGGTTTGAGCCCCCGCGAGCATCTCGACGCGGATGTCCCGCCGTCCCCCAATACGGGTAAACCGCTCGACTCCCTCGACCCGCGGCAGCTCCATTTGTCCGGCCTGAAACGGTCCATCCAAGTGGGTCTCGGTCACGACCTCGTCGGCCTGTTTGAGCTCCGGGCTATCGCGCCGCAAAACCTCGGCGCCGTTGAGAAACGTCAACTGTTCGTGCGGGTTGGCGGGTCGATTGAGTCGGTAGGTCGCCACCCCCTCGACCACCGCGGCGTTTCGCCGAATCCGCTTTCCCTCCCGTGTGCGCGTGCCTCCGGGGAAAATTGTCAGATCGACCTCAGCCTCCACAACTTGCAACGGGTCTTGCGCCGAGACCATGCCGGGCAGCACCCACAGCACCAGCCACACAAACCAGGCAACGAAGACCGTGACTACCTGCCGTTTGCCGGCGCGAGTCCGGGATGCTCGCCCACTCCGACCGCAAATCACCCTATCGAAGCTGACACCCATCCGAGACGTTCGTACCCCGAGATTATCGCCTCAAAGGACCGCTCACGGCTACCCCAACCTCGGCACCCCTAGCAGATGTACGTCTACGCGCCCCATCTGCAACCCCCCAGACCCCGGCCGCGACCATTGCCTGTACATGCAACTCTACACCCTGGTGCAATGTACGAACGTCCAGCTGCACGTTCGGCCAGACAACCGATTTTGCCCACCACCTGTTGCTCGCTTGTGGAGATCGTTCCGGCGGGGATATGATCTCCCCCGCAACCTATCCATTTGTTCATAATTACGATCCTTACCGGGATCCTTGCGACGGAATTGAACCGACATGGCTTCGCGGATCGCTACCCTGCTGATGACGACTCCAAAAACTCTCTGGCTCGCTGGCCTCAGCCTCGGGCTCGCCCTCGCGTGTGGGCGCACCCCGGCCTCGCCGTGCAACAACGACGGCGACTGCCCATCGGGCAGCTACTGCTCCGAGGAGGGTTATTGCGTCGGCATGACCGACAGTGGTGGAGCCGAGTGCAACACGGATAGCGACTGTCCCAACGACCAGAAGTGTCTCAACTTTGAGTGCGTCGAGAACAACACCTGCGACGACGATTTAGCGTGTCCTCCAGGTCAGGTTTGCATCTTCGACGACCCCGAAGGTCCGTTTGGCGAGTGTGTCGACCCCGACAACCCCTGCAACCCGCCCTGCCCGATCGGCAGCACCTGCGACAAAGAAACTGGCAATTGCATCCCGGGCGACGCCTGCGAAAACGACCTCGACTGTCCGCCTGGGGAGCAGTGCGTCAACGACGTCTGCCAAAAACCGGTGTTCTGCGAAGAGGACTTCGACTGCCCGTTTGGTCATGTTTGTGTCGACAACGTTTGCATCCCCCAGCAGGAGTGCCAAAACGACTTCGAATGCGGCCCGGGCGAGGAATGCGAAAACGGTTTTTGCACACCGGTCGACGAGTGCATCAACGACTTCGACTGCCCCGAGGGATTCGACTGCGAGTTTGGCCAATGCGTCAAAAACGGCTGTGAGTTTGATTTTGAGTGCAGCTTTGGCGAATTCTGCCTCGACGGCGAGTGCGTCCCCGGCCAGTGCATCTTCGACACCGACTGCCCCGACGGGTTTGAGTGCGACGAGTTCATCTGCGTCCCGATCCCCCCCGAGTGCTTTACCGACCCGGACTGCCCGCCCGGCGAAGTTTGTGTCGACAACCTGTGTGTCCCACCACCGCCCGAGTGTGTGATCGACGAGGACTGCCCACCCGGCGAAATTTGTATCGCCAACGAATGCCAGCCCCCGCCACCCGAGTGCTTCACCGACGACGACTGCCCGTTTGGACTCGTGTGCATCGACAACCTCTGCGTGCCCCCGCAGGAGTGTTTCCTCGACGAGGACTGCCCACTGGGACAGGTCTGCATCGACAACCTGTGCCAGCCTCCGCCGCCCGAGTGTGTCAACGACACCGATTGTCCGCCCGGCGAGGTCTGCATCGACAACCTGTGCCAGCCTCCGCCCCCCGAATGTGTCAACGACACCGACTGTGCGCCCGGCGAGGTTTGTATCGACAACCTGTGCCAGCCTCCGCCTCCCGAGTGTGTCAACGACACCGATTGTCCGCCCGGCGAGGTCTGCATCGACAACCTGTGCCAGCCTCCGCCGCCCGAATGTGTCAACAACACCGATTGTCCGCCCGGCGAGGTCTGCATCGACAACCTGTGCCAGCCCCCGCCGCCCGAGTGTGTCAACGACACCGATTGTCCGCCCGGCGAGGTCTGCATCGACAACCTGTGCCAGCCTCCGCCCCCCGAATGTGTCAACGACACCGATTGTCCGCCCGGCGAGGTCTGCATCGACAACCTGTGCCAGCCCCCGCCGCCCGAGTGTGTCAACGACAACGACTGTGAACCGGGCAATGTCTGTGTCGACAACGTCTGTGTGCCGGCTCCCGAGTGCATCAACGATGTCGACTGCCCACCCGGCGAAGTTTGTATCAACAACGTTTGTCAGCCACCGCCACCGGAATGTCTCGAGAACTTCGACTGCCCCGACGGCTTTGTCTGCCTCAACGAGTCATGCGTGTTTACGGGCGAGTGCATTATCGATGAACACTGTGCGCCAGGCCAAACCTGCGAAAACAACGTCTGTACCGGTGATCCGCAGTGTGTGTTCGACACCGATTGCGGACCCGGTGAAATCTGCCAAGGCGGTGGCTGTGTGTCCCCGCAGATGTGTGTGCTCAACAGCGACTGCGAGCCCGGGCAACTGTGCGTCGCCAACGTCTGCACCTCCGGTGTCAACTGTATCGAACACACCGACTGCAACCCCGGCGAAGCCTGCTTCAACAACAGTTGTGTGGCTGTGATGCCCTAGCGAAGGTCTGGCAGGGGTCCCGGCGCAGCCTGCTTCAACAACAGTTGTGTGGCTGTGATGCCCTAACGAAGGTCTGACAGGGGTCCACCGACGGACCCCTGGCATCAACGACGGCGGCGCAGCAGCAACAGGCCGCTGGCGAACAACAAACTGATGCCAGCCGGTCCCGTGCCGGAAACCTTGCAACTACAACCTTCATCCTCACCGCCGGCGCTGTCTCCCGTGTCTGAGTCGGTCGCCACACCGGTGGGCTCGCTGCCGGTTGTGTCATCACCTGTCCCACCAGACATCGTCCCCGCGTCCGTCGTCTCGTCGGTCGTGCCATCCTCGGTGGTGACCACGGTTTCGCCTTCGGTGCCAGTCGGCCCCTCGGTTGTGGTCGTGTCCGAGTCGGTATCGCTGTCGGAACCTGTGGTCGGTCCATCCGTGTCCGAGTCTGTATCGGTATCGGAGGTCGTTGTGGGATCCTCGGTATCGGTCGTGGCCCCCGCGGTCAGGACGATGTCGATGCACTGGTAATAGAGGTCGTTGCCGTCGCCGTAGGGGGGCTTGTCGGTCATCATCTGGACCACTTGCAACGTGCAGTTGTCACACTCGACATCGGGCAGCGTGATCTCTTGCTCATACATCATTGTCCCCTCCATGTCGGGGATGTTGTCGAGCAACACCGCTTCGTTGGTGTAAAAGTCGTCGTAGGCAGCCGGGTCGACAAAGTCGTCAAACCCGTCGGCGTCAAAGCTGATGCGGTAGTGGCCCGGGTGTGGCACAAACTCTTCCCAGCGAATCGTGATCGTCTCGCCAGCCTCAAACGTGTAGATGTTGTCCCCACGCATGTCGTCGGCCACCCCACACGGCGCGGTTTTTTGTTGTTCATGCCGCGCCAGCGGGTCGAGCAACCGAATGTGCGCCCCCGCAGTTTGCGGCATCAGCAACGGAGTAAGTACGCAGGCCAACAGCGGAAGCAATCGAGAACGCATCGCCGGCAGTGTATCAGTGCCCGCGGAGGGCTTCGCTACTGGCCCGCAAATGCGAGACTGCTATGCTCGGCCCGTTGAGTACGCCACAACAAAACCAGGTCGATCCGCACACGCACGACGACACGCAAACCGTCGCATCTGAAATCGTTGAAGCCGAAGCTACGCCGATCGACCGCGACGACCCGCTGCCAGTGGTCGCGCGCATGGTGATTGAGATCCGGTCGGATGGGACCAAAACTGTTGCCCGCGGCGCCGTCGAAGATGTTGTCCGCGGCGAGAGTGTGGCCGTTGAGGCCAAGGCCGGCTCGCCACTTGAACTCTCACTTTCGCTGGCTCGCGCCATTTCGCAAACGTTGACGACCGCGCCTGGCCTCGCTGCCAAGTCGGTCGCCGCAGAGATTCGCCAGCGCGCGCGAACCCGGGTCGACCGGGCTTTTGCTCGCCTGCGAAAACGCCTCAGCCGCTAAGTTGTATCTACACTTCGTTTGCGACCCAAGCCACCGTTGTGGCCCAACTGATCGCCAGTTGGCGGTATGCCAATCTCTTTGTGGCGTCGATGCCCCTCGGGTTGGGCACATCCGGGCACGCCAACCAAGCCGTCGCCAAGACACCTTCTCGCACGCGATGCCTACGTGGCAGGTCAAGTCGCTATTTTCGAGAACCTCGGCGCCCCCGACCTTTCGTTGGCTCCTCGCGGGTCAACACGCTGCGAGCGACGCGAACATGCTCGGCCGCCAAGTACTCAAAACGATGCGTCGCTTACCCGGTAGCCGTTTAGTCGGACTTGTCCGCAACTGGTGTCCGCAGCTCCTCGCGGGTCAACACTGCGAGCGACGCGAACATGCTCGGCCGCCAAGTACTCAAAACGATGCGTCGCTTACCCGGTAGCCGTTAGTTGGCGCTGTCGGACTTGTCCGCAACTGGTGTCCGCAGCTCCTCGCGGGTCAACACGCTGCGAGCGACGCGAACATGCTCGGCCGCCAAGTCGGGAGTTTCGGCAAGCGCGGTCAGGTGCCCCATCTTCCGTCCCGGGCGTGGCACATCTTTGCCATACAGGTGCACCTTGACGTCGCCAATGGCCAGAGCTTTGGACCACGGCGGCACACCATGGGCCCACAGCTCCCCGAGCAAGTTGGCCATCGCGGCCGGCCGCAGCAGGCTTGGGTCGCCGAGCGGCAGGCCACAAACAGCACGGACCTGTTGCTCAAACTGCGAGGTCACACAGGCGTCGACCGTGAGGTGGCCGGAGTTGTGGGGCCGCGGGGCGAGCTCGTTGATCAGCAGTTCGCCACCATCTTTGACGAACATCTCGACACACATCACGCCAACAACATCGAGCGCTGTAAGCACGCTGCGAGCCAAATCCTGGGCCCGAGTCAGCACCGAGGCGGGAAATCTCGCGGGTGCCAGGGTGACGTCGAGGATCTGGTTTTTGTGCTGGTTTTCAAACACCGGGAACAGCGAGATTTGCCCGTCGAGCCCACGTGCAGCGACCACAGAAATCTCGGCGTCGTAGTCGACCCAGGCCTCGATGATCGCTTCAAATGTATCTACATTTTTATCGCCGGTTCGCGTGCCCTTGGCCGCCTCCAACTCCGCAAACGCGGCACCGGCATCCTCAACCCGGGTCAGGCGGCGCTGGCCCTTGCCGTCGTACCCCCACCCTGCGGTCTTGAGCATGCAACGCGGGCCAATGGCTTCGACCGCTGCGGTCGCTTCGTCGGCCGAGGTCACCGCGCGAAATGGCGTCACCGGAAACCCGTGCTCGCTAAAAAATGTCTTCTCGCGCACGCGGTTTTGGGTGGTGTGCAGGACACTGCCCGCCGGCCGCACCGGAGCCCTTTCGGCGGCAGCCGCCGCAGTTGCAGCGGGCACATTCTCAAACTCGAATGTCACCACGTCGACACCCGCGGCAAACTCGCGAACAGCGTCGAGGTCGTCATACGGCCGGGCGATCTCGCGATCTGCGACATGCCCGGTTGGGGTGTCCCTCCCCGGCGAGTAGGTGTGTACGCGATAGCCAAGTCGCCGGGCGGCGATCGCAAACATGCGCCCGAGCTGACCGCTGCCGAGAACACCGAGGGTGGCCCCGGGTTCGATCACACGATGCCCGCTCATGGCAAGGTCTCCGCGAGCACGCGCTCGGTTTGGCGACGCCGGTAGTTCTCTAGTTGTTCATGCAACTTTGGTCGGGTCAAGGCCAAAATAGCAACCGCCGACAGGGCGGCATTGACCGCCCCCGACTCACCGATTGCCAGGGTCGCCACGGGAATTCCGCGGGGCATCTGCACGATCGAAAGCAACGAGTCGAGCCCCGACAAGGCGCGGCTTTTTATCGGCACCCCGAGCACCGGCACGGTCGTTTCGGACGCGAGCATCCCCGGCAGGTGCGCGGCCCCTCCGGCACCAGCGATGATGACCTGCAACCCGCGCGACTTCGCGGTGGTCCCGTATTCGACCAACAGCTGCGGCGTTCGATGGGCGGACACGACCCGGCACTCATGCGCGACCGCAAACTCCTCGAGCACCTCATGGGCAAGGCGCATCGTCGGCCAGTCGGATTTGCTGCCCATGACGACGCCGACCAAGGGGGTGGCAACCTCCTGCATGGCCGGATTATCCAAGAACAGCTGCCAAACTCCACAGTTGGTGCCCGTGTGTGGGCACACCCCGCGTTTGGCCCGCAGGCACAAAACGCGCCAAGAAACTCCACAAACGTAACCGTTCTGCTAAATATCCGACCATCTGCTGGGTCTTTGAAGCCATGCGCAAGCTCTCCTATGCCGCCTCGTCCATCGCCTTTTTACTCGCTTCGCATCTCGCCACCGATGCCCAGGCCAAACCCAACGTCAAACGAACCGGCGGACAGGCCGAGCTCACGTTTGGGGGGTCGCTGTGCATTCCGGGGTCCGCCAGCTGTAGTTCGGCGGTCGACGTTGTCGGCAAAACCGGGCCCTCGATCGGCGCCGGCTTTACCATCGGCTATCGCCCGGTCGCATCGCTGCTGATCGGTGCCGCCTACAACGTCGGATTTTTCAACCCCGACTACCGCCTCGTCGACGACAGCAGTGTCGATGTCTATAAGCTTGCATATCAAAATAGTGTGTTTGGAGTGATCCGCGGGATCCTCCCGGTCTGGCGGTTTGACCTCGGCCTCGAGCTCGCACCGGGGTGGTCGCGCCAGGCCTTTAAAGTTGCAGATGCACAGTTGGTACGAACCCCGCCAGCACTCGGAGAATCGATCGTGGTCACCAAGGAATTCTCCCAGGGGTTTGCCCTCAAAACCGCCCCGGTGGTCGATATCTACATCACCCGGCAAATCTTTTTGGGGGCCAAGCTCGATCTTATCTTCAACTTTCACCGCGAGGTTTGCTACGACCACGACGACGGTGGGCGGCGGTCGTGTTTTCGCAAACAGGCCGACAATCAGGCTTCGGTGCATCAGATGATTGTTGGGGCACACATCGGCGGCACTTTCTAACGCTTTGTATGCGCATACAATAAACACTGAACATCTACATACGAAGGGTAAAAGTAGGTCCAATCGTATCTGTTGAGTAAGACAGGTTCTTTAGGACATAGTTTGAGCTTGCGCTACATTGGTCCGGCCTGTACGCTCATACATACTCGTGCCCATATGCGTGTACTAATTGTCGATGATGATACCGACCTAGCTGCTGTGATTTCGGCCGTCTTCTCTCGCAACGCGTGCGAAGTCGAGGTTGCAACCGATGGCGAGCAGGCCCTCCAAACCGCACTCAATCGTCGTCCTGACGTCGTTTTGTCCGATGTTTTGATGCCGAGAATGGATGGTTGGTCACTGGTTCGCCAGATGCGAAGCCATCCTCAGTTATCGCTAGTGCCGTTTGTATTCTTGACAGAATTGAGTTCCCAAGCAGAACGCATGCTCGGGTACACGCTCGGTGCCGATGACTACGTTCCCAAGCCGTTTGAAATGCACGAACTCCTGTTGCGTGTTCAGCGGGTGGTTCGCAAGGGCAACGCACTGGCGACTGAGGTACGCAGCTGGGCCCCCCAGGCCGCCAAACCGCAGGATGGGTTCTCGGGCTCGCTCGCGGTGATGGGCCTGCCGACCATCCTCGGCCTGCTCGACATCGAAAAGCCGAGCGGACAACTGGTGGTGACTTCTGGGACAGACACCGGGGTGATGATGATTCGCCATGGGCAGCCCTGTGCAGCCCGCCTAGAGAAGTCCGGCCGCGACAACGAACAGGCGATCTTTGAGATGGTGCGTTGGCGCTCTGGTCAGTTTCGGTTTTCCGTAACGCCGGAGCCCCCCGATGGCCCGATCACCGCGTCGACGACCGAGTTGTTATTGCGCGGGGCCCAACTCGAAGACGAGTTTGTGTAGATGCCTGTGCGCGTGCTGTTGGCCGAGGATAGCCTCGTCAACCAGATGTACATACAAAAGCTTCTGGATGCGCTCGGGTGCCACGTCTGTGCTGTCGGCAACGCCAATCAGGCCATGCTCGCGCTGCGCTCGGCGAATTTTGATGTCGTGCTGCTCGACTTTCAACTTCCCGACGCGACCGGCCTTGAGGTCGCCCGGGTCGCCCTCGACACAACCGACCCACCCCGGGTCGCGGTGGTGACCGGAGGACTCACCGCCCAACAACAAGCCGCATGCACACAGCTCGGGGTTGAGGTCGTCGAAAAGCCGGTGTCGCGGCAAACACTCGAGGCCATTGTCTTGGCCCGCCCGCACCGGCCCAACCCCACGGTTGGAGAGCAACCGGGAGCGCTGCTCACCCACCTATTCGATGCGCCGACAGTCGTCGATTTACTGACCACGTTCTTGCAACAGGCACCCGGCCTCGTCGCCCAAATCACCCGCGGCCACGAAATCGCGGCTGCAGCCCACCGCCTCAAAAGTTCTGCCATGACCGTTCAGGCCCTGCAGCTGGGTAGGTGCGCAGCAAATATCGAACGCGCAGTGACGGGAGGGCAATCGCCAACGGCCCATCAGTGCCGCGAACTTGAACGGTCACTCGCCTCGACCTGCGACGCTCTTGACCAGCTCCGCACGAACGTTCAAGCCAACTGTGATGCCCCTGGTTAACAACCCAGCCAATAAAATTGTATCGACAACTATTTAGGGCGCAGAACCAAAAACTGGCCGCTCTAGCCAAAATTCAGTTCGACGCGTCATCTCTCGTCCGGCCGGCGGCGGGGCTTCGCTGACGATCGGCCGATCGTGCCCGTAACCGACGGCGCGCAGCCGCGTGGCTGCAACACCATGCTCGAGCAGTCGCGCGACAACGGCATCCGCCCGCGCCTGCGACAGCCGCAGGTTGTACGCACGCGCTCCCCTGTCGTCGGTATGAACCTCGATGCGGATATTCCCTAGCGCTGGGTTGTCTCGAATCACAGTGGCAATCGCCGCGACCTGCTCAACACTGCGTGGGTGCACCTGTGGCTTGTTGGTCAGCCAGTAGATCTTGTCGTCGCGTAGGAGCATCTCGCCGTTGATGTCGAGGCGGATGCCAAACGCTCCACGGTCCGGGCAGCCATCATCATCGTCGACGTCGTTGAACAGTTCGATCTTGTGTGGACAGGTGTCGGCAATATCCGGCAAGCCATCGCCGTCGCTATCGCGGTTTGGATCTGGTTTGGGTGCGACCTCCGGTTCAACCTCGACCGCGGGAGGCGATTGGGTTGGCAGCGTCTGCGCTGTCACTGGGGGTGTCGACGCCGGACCAGGTCCGGATGCTTTTGGTGTACATGCACTCAAAATGACGGACAAGACGACGGACAGTAAAGCCACTCCCCCCGATACATGTGTTTGTCGCCCCCACCACAACATCGCCGCTTGAATTAAATCAAAAACCCGCCACTGAGGGCGGGCTTTTGCGCGAAAGGGGTATTCCCTACTTCGACGGGGCCGGTGTTGGGGCCGGGGTCGGGGCTGCGGGCTGGGCACCCTTTGTCGCCGGAGCTTTTTTGGGTGCTGGGGCGGCGCCTTTTTTGTCGGCCGGAGCCTTGGTATCGGTCGGCTTGGTGGCGGCGTGGGGATTTGCCCCGTGGGGGTTAGCCCCGTGGGGATTGGCCTTGGGCTTACGAGCCGGACGCTTGCTCCGTCGCGGATCGGGGCCGAGGGCGTCGGTCATGTGGTTTTTGACGCCGTATTTCTTCAACAGATCTTCTTTGAGATCCCGGCGCCCCTGGTGGAGTTTGCGTTGGGCGAGCCGCTGCTTGAGCGTGTCGACGAGGGCTTCTTTGGGAAGGTCGCCGGGTGGGTATTTGCCCAGGCTCTTGATGATGTGAATGCCAAACTTGGTCTCGACCGGCTTGGACACCTCGCCGGGCTTGAGCTTGAAGGCCGCGGCGCTGAACTCTTCGACCATCCGGTCCTTTGTAAATACACCGAGATCGCCACCGCGGTTGGCACTCGGGCCCACGCTGTGCTCCTTGGCAAGGGCCGAGAAGTCCGACTCGGGCGTGGTCGCCTTGGCAAAGATTTCCTCAGCCTTTTTGAAGGCCTCGTCTTTCCACTGCTTCTTCTCTTCTTCGGTCGGCTCGGGCGGTTTTTCGCCGGGGCGCGGACGCAGGCGTTCCTCGGGGCCAACGGGAATCAGGATGTGGGCGGCATGCACCCGCTCCTTGTCGGATTTGTAGTTGGGTTTGACCTTCTCGTACTCGGCGTCGATCTCCTCGGGTTTGACTTCGAGGACGCCCGACTTCTCGAGCAAAGCCCGCTCGAGCAACTCGGCGATGTACATCTGCCGCAGGCTGTCTTCGGTCTCACCGCGGCGCTCGAGGTGCTTCTCCCAGTCGCGAATGCCACGGCGCTGTTGCTCCTCGCGCTCGGCGAGTTTGGTCGCATCGTGGGTCACGCCCTGGGCCTTGGCCTCTTGGCGCAGCACTTCTTGGTAGATCAAGCGGTCGGTGATCGACTTGCGGTAGCGCCGGTCGGCCGACTGCGGGATCTCGCGCCCGCGGTCTTCATATTTCTTGATCTTGAGGTCGTAGATGCCGCGGAAGTCGGCGGCGGTGATCTGCTTTTCACCGACCTGGGCAACCGGGTCGGGAATGCCACCGAGGTCCTTGTTGACCGTGTCGGTCTTTTTGGCCTCGTCCGATTGCTGGATCTTCTCGAGGCTGGCCGGATCGGCCTTCTCGGGTTTGGGCGGTTGGGGGCAGCCCGTGAGGGCAAGGCAGGTAAACGCGAGGGTGAATGTAGTAAACCGGCGCATTGGTTCTCCTGATCTCCGCACTCCCGCACGAGGGAGCGGCCTGGGAGTTCAAGCGGTTGGCTGGGCGGGATTTTATGCCCTCATGCGCTCTACATCAAAGAAGGGCCTAACGTCCATAGCAGACCAAGTTTTCTCACCTGTTCAGGCGTTCCCTACTGCTGCCATATTATTCGGCGAAACAGCGACAAGTGGGCTCTCACGGTGACGTGGCCGCGCCTTCTCACCTGCGTCCCATCTGTACAGCGCGGCGATTTTTCGTAGGATGTCCGCTAGTGACCCAACTTGTGGACATCAAACCGCACCCGCGGATGCGGGAGGCTGAGACCCCGAAAACACCGGTTGACGAACCGAAGACGGGGCCACGCGTCTATTTAGAGACGTTGGGTTGCCAGATGAACGAGGCTGACTCCGCCCTCATAATCGGCCAGCTGCGGGCGCGTGGATACCGGCGAGTCAGCCAACCGAGTGAGGCCGACATCGTCCTGCTCAACACCTGTGCGGTGCGCGAGAAGGCCGAGGAGCGGGTGTACGGGCGGACCTCGCAGCTGCTCAAACACCGGCGGCAAAACCCCGACCTCAAGTTTGGGATCACCGGGTGTATGGCGGAGCACCTGCGCGACAAGGTCACGCAGAAGGCCCCGCACATTTCACTCGTGGTCGGTCCCGACAGCTACCGGCGGATCGGCGACCTCGTCGATCGGGCCCGCGAGGGCGAGACCATTGTCGATGTCAAACTCGACAAAACGGAGGTCTACGAAGGTCTCGACGGCCTTGCCGACGACGATGGCGTGAGCGGTCAAGTCACGATTCAGCGCGGTTGCGATAAGTTCTGCACCTTTTGTGTTGTGCCGTTTACCCGCGGGCGCGAGCGCGGGGTGCCGCCACGCGAGGTTTTGCGCGCCACCCGGGCGTTGGCCGAGCGCGGCTATAGCGAGGTCATGCTGCTCGGGCAAACCGTCAACTCGTACTACTACGAAGACGTCACGTTTGCCGCCCTACTGCGCGCGGTTGCCCAGGTCGACGGCATCGACAGGATCCGGTTTACCAGCCCCTACCCGGTCGATTTTTCCGACGAGCTGATCGCCACCATGGCCGAGCTCCCCGAGGTCTGCCCCTATGTCCACCTGCCGCTGCAGTCGGGCTCAGACCGCATGCTGTCGACCATGAAACGCGGCTACACCCGCGCTGAGTTTCTCGACCTGGTCAAACGCATGCGTATGCAAATACCCGATCTCGCCCTCAGCACCGACATCATGGTTGGGTTTTGCGGCGAGACCGAGCAGGACCACCAGGACACCCTGTCGGCCATGCGCGAGGTCCAGTTCGACTCGGCATTTATGTTTCGCTACAGCGACCGCGGCATCACCTACGCGTCCAAGCGGATGGAAGATGACGTCCCCTCCGAGGTCAAAGCCCGGCGCTTGCAGGAGGTTATCAACCTCCAAGAGGAGTTTACCCGCGCCTCCCACAGTGCTCGGATCGGGCAAACAGAGCAGGTTTTGCTGAGCAAGATCTCGCGGCGAAAAGACCGAATGGTCGGGCGGACCCCGCGGTTTCAAAAAGTGCTGTTGCCCCTCGACGCGGGCCAGCCCGGCGAGCTTGTATCCGCAACGATTTTTGCAACCACCGGCCACTCGCTGCACGGCCGGCTCGCCGAGTCGAAGTAGCCTCGGCTCGGGTATGTGTAGTTACACACCGAGCTTTGGACAGATGTCCTCCATCACGCAGCCGTCGCACCCGGGCTTGCGAGCCTTGCACACGTAGCGACCCAACAAAATCATCGCCGGGCCAAAAAAAGTCCACTCGCTGCGGGGAATCAACACCATCAGGTCGTCTTCAACGCGGTCGGCTTTGCGTTGGCGAGACAGGCCCATGCGTTTGCTCAGGCGGGCGACATGGGTATCGACAATCACGCCGGTGGGGTCGTTCCAACACGTTGCAAATACAACATTTGCGGTCTTACGGGCCACCCCCGGCAGCCGCACCATCTCGGCCATGGTCCGCGGAACTTCGCCGCCAAACTCGTCGACCAGCGCGCGACACATATTTTGAATGGTGTTGGTTTTTTGGCGAAAAAACCCCGTCGGCTTGAGGTCCTGCTCGAGCTCGGCGCGGTCGGCAGTGGCATAGGCTCGGGCATCGGGATATTTGACAAACAGGGTCGCAGTCACCCGATTGACGCGCTCGTCGGTGCATTGGGCTGCCAAGATCGTCGCCACCAGCATTTCCAGCGGAGTGCTCCAGTTGAGTTCATAACTCGCGCCCGGATAGGCACTGCGCAGGCGGGAAATCAGGGTATCAACGGGGATGACATCCGAGCTGGCCGACATGCGGGGATTGTGCCTGAACTGGGTGATCTGATGGGGAACAAGCGCCCGTTGGCGCGAGCTTGGAACATCGTCAGCGATTTTTGGGAGCAGTTTTGAACGACGGTCGAGCGGTATCAACCGTAGGGTGCGACCTGGTGGTTGCGAAGCCCAGGGAAATTGCAGGTACAAACATACGGTTTCACGGTTTTTTCACCGCCGACTCACGGGCCCCAACCGGCGACCGGACAATCTTTTCGGGTTGCGCAGTTGGACATGGTGCCCATACCTAGGGCCTCGCAGCCCACCATCGTGCGCGCTTGCACCCTTCTCGGTTTTTTGAGACCAACGACCTGCCGATGCCCAAACTTTCAGGCCTTTCGCGCTACCAAATCATGGACCAACTCGGTCGCGGCTCGCAGGGCGAGACCTTTCGCGCGATTGACCGGGTCACAAATACAGAGGTGGCGATCAAGGTCCTGCGGTTGGGCGACATCAAGGAGTGGAAGGCTTTCGACCTGTTCGAGCGCGAGTGCGAGGCCCTGCAGTCGTTCAACTTCCCCGGCATCCCGCGCTATCTCGACCGCTTTGCCCTCGAAGATCGCGGTGAGTTCTTTTTGGTGATGGAGCTGATTTCGGGGACCCCGCTCAGCCACAAGCTCGGGCTCGGCAAGTCCCTCACCCACGACGAACTCACCGACCTGCTGTGGCGCGCGCTCGATATCGTTGGCTACCTGCACGCCCGCACCCCGCCGCTTATCCACCGCGACATCAAACCCGGCAACCTGATCGTGCGGGACGACGGCAGCCTGGTGTTGATCGACTTTGGCGGGGTTCGGGCGCGGCTCGAACCCGACGGAGGATCCACCATGATCGGGACCTTCGGCTACATGGCGCCGGAACAACTTCATGGCGAGGCGACTCCAGCTACCGATCTCTACGCGTTGGGTGCGACGATCGCAGCGCTCGCGGGCGGACGTGAGGCCGACAAACTACCTCGTAAAGGCCTCACAATCGATCTAGAGCGGATTTTGCCGGCAACGCCGCTGCGCAAGATCCTCGCCGGCATGCTCCAGCCCGACCCCAGTCTGCGGTTTCACTCGGTGGCGCAGATCCGGACCGCGTGGGTGCAAGCTCGCGGCGGGGCCACGCCTACGCCTACGCCTGCCGCACCTCCTAAATACGATGCACCTACAACAAAACCAGATGCGCTTGCCCGCCAGCAAATGCCCGCTGGGTTGGTTCGTCTGAGCCAAGCGCCCAAGCCTTTTTCCCTACTCATTTGGATCATCACGGCCTTCACCAGCGGGTTGCTCACCGTGGTCGAAGTCGCATTTTTGCCGCTGATCTTTATGGTCGTGCGCCGGTTTGCCAGCGCAAAAGAACGCGAAAACGTGCGGGACGACCAGCAACAGGCCCTCGCCAGTGTCCGGCAGACGCGAAAGCGTCTGCAATTTGTCGCCGACAAAACCCACCCGCTACGCGACGAAGCCTGAGTATCGCCGCCGAGCCAGGTGTATAGGCAACGGTGCCGCCTAGTAGTCGTCGACGATATCGGCGAGTGGACGACCGTGTTTGCAATGCTCCTCTAACAAACGCTTGCAGCTCGCCTCGTTCATCCCCGGGTAAAACCCGCGATAGGCCGCCAGCGTGTCGAGGTCGGGTTCGGCATTGGGGTCTTCGCCTTCGACGACCGGGCGCGCGTACATGTTGGGGCCCTCGCCACAGCGGCCAAAGCAGGTGTAGCTCACCAGGGTCACGCGTTTGCCGAGCTCCGGGTCGGCGCCCAACTGCTTTTCCATCTGCTCACGCAGAACATCGCTTTCGAATGTGAGTCCACAACTCGGTCCATCGCAAATGAGAATTTGAAACTGCGAAGCTCCCGGTTTGGCCTTTGGTTCGTTCATTCGAGCTCGGTCCTTTGCCTGTTTTGAAATCTTAGGGGGTGACCCACAGGGAGCAAAGCCTCCCCGCGCACATCGAGCAAATTTTTCGACAGTTTCCGGGGGAAACCTGCAGATTTTCGGCCCACCCACAGCCATTTGCTCGCCTGTACGCAGATGTCGCAGTTTTCAATCGTCGCCATCCGGTAAGTTCGCCGGTTTTTTGTCGGGTTGGGCGCGGCGAAGTAGCGTCCGCCCATGGATGCTCCAGCTCCGCGGGAATCGAGTGTTCGGGGCCGTAGCCGACGAGCGCAAACCGGGCAACCTCGAAACTCGTGTGAGTTGTTGCTGTCGCTGTGCCAGCAGGGACCTGTCGCCATTTTATTGGCCGAGTTCGGTGTACATGCACAGCAGCTTGCCCGCGAGTATTCGCGCATTCGCGGTCAAATCGGTCCGGAACCCGCCGACTGGCGCCTGCGCCTGGCCCAGCGCGGGGCCGGCAAACTCGGGGTCAGCGAGCTCGATCAACTATTGGCCGTGGTCCGCAGCGCCGAGTGTCAGGCCTACCACCTGCTCGAGCACTGTGGGGTTTCGTGCAGCCAGCTGCGCAAGCAAATTATCGTCAAGCTGCGCGACCGCACGACCGAAACCGCCAGTCGCCCGCAAGCGGTCAAGCGCGTGTTTCGCCGCGTCAGCAGTACACAAGCGACAACCCATGAGGCATCCGTCCGCCAGCGTAGCCACGCCGACACGCCACGCATGCGTCAACCGGCCAGCGAGCCAGAAACTGTGCGTCGCGCACGGACGCCTCAAACTGTTCCTTCAGCTAGTACGACTGAGCCGGAGCCGACTCCCTCGCATGAAGTTGTGCCTACACTAAAAACGGGGACCTCCACCCCGGCCAAACAAACCGAACAACTCAAGCCGGTCGACCCTACTCGCCTGCCTGAGCTCATCGGTCAGGGCGAAGTTTTGGCGCGGCTCGCCGATGCCGTGTGCCGCCAAAGCCCGCGCCCTCCTGTGCTTGTGGGCGCACCCAACAGCGGGCGCACGTTGGTTGCCGTCCACCTCGCCAGCGTGGTGCGCAAGCCGGTCTACCGCCTGCTGGCCAGTGACTACGACGACGATACCCTGCGCGAAGATCTCGATGCGATTGCCGTCGACGGAGGCATCGCAATCATCGACGACCTCGACCGCGTTGCCGCCGATGTCCCCCCGGGATTTTTGACGGCACTGAGCCAAGCCTGGACCCGGTCGATGCCGCCAGTTGTGTTGGTGACCTCCCACGAGGGACTTTCGCGCCTACTTTCGTGGCTCCCCAGCGCCCGTGAAGTCCTCGACGTGATCGAGCTGCCGCAGCTTCGCGGCGAGGAGTTGCAACAGGCGATCGATGCCAGCGGACCGGGGATCTTGCAGCATCACAATATTCGCCTCGGACGGCAGACCAAGCTGGCCGAGCTCACCCGCCTCGCCGACCGGTTTTTGGGCGGTTTGGCCATGCCCGGCCGCGCGCTCGATGTGCTCGACCTCAGCTGCGCCCGGACCCTGCGCGAGGGCTCCAACGAGCTGTCCCGCGAGACATGGATCGATATCATCAGCGAACGCACGGGCATTTCCCGGGCACGTATTGAGGGGCACGGTCAACAGGAAGTGCTCGAGCTCGAAGCAGTCCTCGCCCGTCGCGTTGTCGGCCACGCCCCGGTACTCGAAGCCCTCGCACGCCTGATCCGTCGCAACCGGGCCGGGTTTCGCAGCGATCGGCCCGTCGCCACAACTCTGCTGCTGGGCCCGAGCGGCGTCGGCAAAACTGAAATCGCCAAGGCCCTGTGCGCTGCCCTGTACGACAACCCGGCCGCACTTGTTCGCCTCGACATGAGCGAGTACGCCGAGAGCCATGCGGTTGCCCGAATTGTTGGGGCCCCACCGGGATACGTCGGCCACGAACGAGGTGGAGCGTTGACCGACCCGCTGCGGCAACGTCCCCACTGCGTGGTCCTCCTCGACGAGATCGAAAAGGCCCACCGCGACGTGCACCAGTTGCTGCTACAAGTTTTTGACGACGGGCGACTCACCGACGGACGCGGGCGGACCATCGACTTTCGCCACGCGATCATCATCATGACCTCCAACTTGGGCGCACAGTGCCTGCACGAGGGTAATCGCCGGCTCGATACCGCGGCCGTTTTGGAGGCAGCAAGGGCGGCCTTTCCAGTTGAGTTGTGGAACCGCATCGAGGCTCCGCTGGTGATGCAACCGCTGCGACGTGACGAGCTCATGCGCATCTGCCAACGCCTGGCCAAGGCCTCGAGTGAGCGCCTGTTCCACGAGCGTGGCATCCAGTTTCAACTTTCGACTGGCGCCTGCGAACAACTCGTGAACGCCTGCGGCCACGATGCTGCACTCGGTGCCAGGCCGCTGCGCCACCTCCTCACCCGCCGGATCGAATCGAAGATCGCCGAAGCGATTTTACACGGTGAGTTACGTGCAGGTACACGAGTCGAGGTGGTCGCCAGCGCCGGTGGGTTCGACTTGAAAGTACTGCGGTGACGAAGTCGGTCCTCACGGCCGTCTTGGTGAGCATCGTCGGCTCATGTCGCAGCGAGCCGGCTCAGCAACCCGCCGAAGAGGTCCTCTACAGCCAAACCTGTGGTGCGTTCGAGCTGCGCTTCCACGGCCACAAACCGCCACCAGAATTTCCCGTGAGCTTTGGTGTGTCGCGCCTATCGTTTGTCGACAAGAGCGGCGAGAGCAGAACTTGGAACCAGGCCGGAGAGTTGTTTTTTAGCGACTGGGACTACCAGGCTTGTGCACCCGACGGTCAGCATCTCGCGCTGCTGCAAGACCACTATGGGCCTATCCATATCGTCAGACTCGCAGACCTTTGGGACTATCTCGGCGGGCAACCGCCAACCCATACCGTGTCGGGGATGACCGGTGATATCGCCCACGTCCATAGCGAACTAAGGTGGCTCAACGCCAGCACCTTGGTCTACCAAATCGGCGGCTCGCCCCCGCTGACACGCCGATTTGTCCTCGACTAACCTGACCGAAACAGCATGTTTAGGTCGCAGGCTTGCGGACAAAGTCGGTGAGCTGCAGGCTCAACACCCGATACAACGTGGCCGTAGGCTCGGGCAAGGCCTCCATGTGTTTGCCCGCCGCCGCGTGGTCCCCCCGCGAAATCGGCCCGGTCACGCCATCGGGAATCCCGAGGTTGATGAGGTTGCGCAGCGACGAGGTCAGGAGCACCCGCAGGGCTTCGTTGACAGTATCTGGCGCATGCCCCTGGCCTTCGAGGACCTGCGCAGCCCGGCCCCACAGTACCGCGAGATGATTGGCTGCCAAGGCACAGGCCCCGTGATAGGCGAGGCGTTGCTCGGCATCAAATCCTTGAAGGTCGAGCCAGGGTTGGTTCCCGACTAATGACAATGCAAATTGTTTGGCAACCGGATCGCCTTCGATACCAAAACATGCATTTGCAAGCATACCCGGCGTACACTCCTTGCGCAGCGAACAAATCGGGTGGAGCGTCGCCACCGGGTGGCCGTCGTCGCGCAGATTTTTGAGGCCCTGGGCACTGGCCGCAACAATCGCACCGGCCGCGTGAAGCACCGGAACCGTGCTGCGATCGCGGCGGCCCAACATGCGGGTAACCCCGGTCGAGACCCGCGGGAGGTCGCCGTCACGACACAGCAACCAGACCGCATCCGGGCGAATATCCGGGCTCGTGGGATGCCCGCGCAACAACTCACGGGCGGCCACGTAGCGGGTTTGATAGCCGTTGCCGGCGAGCCATGTATGTGCATGGGTTGCGACGTGTCCACTGCCGACCAGCCACACCTCAGGACGTTGCTTGCGTGACCGCAGCAACATCTCGAGCACTGGTTTGGGCACAGCTGCCGCTAGCCGCTCGCGCATCTTTTCGTCTTGACTCCCGCGTTTGATCGCGGCCACCCAACGCCGGATATCTGTGCTGCTGACCTCCGGGAGCGCACACATCGAGCGCTCGGCATAGCCGGCACGCGGTACCACGATCGGTGGGTAGTCCCGCATCAACCGCTCATAGCCGCGCCACTTTTTGAGCTCGCCTTTTGCGGTGATGTCCGTCCCCATGATCGGCCGCGGCGACCATCTCGGGTAACGCTTGGCGAGGGCGTCGAGCATGTCGATGGTGTAGCTCGGACCATTGTGGTGGCCGGCGATGTCCCGCTCGATCGTACTGACCTCGACCGCCGATCCATGTATAGACATCGCCCGTTGGGTCATGGCCAGCCGCGTGTCGAAGTCCGTGAGGTGTTTGGCAAACGGATGGACAAAACAGGGCGCCACCAATACCCGCTGGGCCAGCCCTCGGCTCAGCACGTAGGTCGGCAGCAACACATGACCGATGTGCGGAGGATTAAAACTTCCTCCCAAAACTCCGAGAATGGGACGATTGGACATGGACCGGAGCTATCCTACCCTGGATTTGTCGGCCTGAAGTCGACAACGCAAACCCAGCCATGCTGCGCAGATTTGCTGCGCAAGACGGCTTTGTACGCCCCTGTACGGCTTAGTAAAGCAAGAACGCCTGGCGACGCTCGATAAACGCCTGGCGGCCGGGTTCCTGCGCGGCCTGAAGTTCGCGTGCGGACACACCGGCTTCGATGGCTTCGCGCAACCAGGCCCCCCCGGCGAGGAGGTCGATCGCCGGCCGGTCGGCAACAAACTCGTAGGGTTCGGTCCGCCACTGCATCGCGCCCGCGCTCACCTGCCAACACGCGCGCAGCAGAGCCCACGACGAGCGCAGGCTACGAACGGCTCGCCTATCAAAAACATGTAGCTGCAACCCGCCGCAACGCGCGTGGGCATGCTTTTGAAACATCGGCTTGAACGTGGCCGGGCGGACACCCATCCCGGGAAAGTCATCAGGGTCGAGGGCCGCTTGCACAGCCGTCCCCGAGAGGAATGGCGCACCGAACAACTCAAATGGTCGGGTCGTCCCCCGGCCCTCACTGAGGTTTGTGCCCTCGAGCAGGCATTGGCCGGGATAGACCGTCGCGGTATCGAGAGTTGGCATGTTGGGCGACGGCATGACCCACGGCAGGCCTGTCTCTTCAAACATCTGCTCACGCTGCCACCCGCTGCAGGTCAACACCTCGAGCTGCTCGCGATGTGGACAACCTCGCTCGGTCAGTGCCATCGTGACGACTTCAGCCAAGGTCATGCCATGGCGGGTGGCGACGTTGTGGTAGCCGACAAAACTCTCCTGCCCGGCTTCGATGCCACCGCCCTCAACGTGGTCGGGAGTCCCGCCTAGGGGGTTGGGACGGTCGAGCAGCAACACTCGCATACCCGCACGCAGGGCAACTTCGGCCGCGATCGCAACCGTCCACACATATGTATAGTAGCGACTGCCAATGTCCTGGAGGTCACACACCAGCCACTCGGCGCCGTGAAACATCTCGACGGTCGGCGATAGACTCTCGTAAGTATCGCCGTAGAGGCTGTAAACCGGCTCCCCGGGTCGCTGCTGCTGATCGCTGGCAGTGGCAACAACTTCCATGTCCTGGGCAGCCGCATCGAGCCCGTGCTCGGGCCCGAGGATGCTTGTCAGCTGGCACCCTACCCGTTCGCGCAGGCGATTTAAGAGGTGACAAAGTTGACTGTCGACCGAAGCCGGATGGGCCAACACACACACCCGACGGTCGGCGAGCTGTGGGCCCGCACCGGTGCACAAGCGATCGAGTCCAGTCTGTACACGCGAGCCTTGCATGGGCACGAGCATCGGTTTGGATGCCAGTAGACTCAAGTTTTTGCCCGCGGTCACCGGCCCTGGCACACACGCCGATTTCTTGGTCAGCTCCCGAGTTTGTGCGACTCAAGGTTACATGCGAGACCCGTTGGCACCGATCCCGTCTGTCCTCGGAGATCCGGGCTTTTGGCGATGCACCCGTACGCCACGCAGCGCGACTAGCGAGCTGTCTGATCAGACATCTAAACGTCGACTCGATCTCGACGCCATGGACCCGCTGCGCCAAAGCATCCGCCAACCGATTGACCGTCGTGCCAATCGTCGCAGTCACGTTATCGCCACGCCGACGGGGGTGATGGCGGGCCCTCCCCAAAACTGTCCCTCCAGACATCAGCACCCGGCCACCCGCTCACGGCTCCTAGGCTTGCTCACCCGTCACGGCTGGGCATTGGTGAAAGTTCTATCGCTCGCGCCCTCCGGACTGCTGCTGCATTTGGTCGAGCTGACGGCGCCGGGACTGTCGTCGCGCGAGCGCAGCGATGGACGGGCCGTGCTCAAACATGTCGTCAAACACATGACGGCACGGCTGCACGACACGACCCACCCCCCGGGCTCGATGCTGGCAACCGTCGGTGGATGCCTCCTATCCGAACGCGTGCTCGCCGATCTCTCGGCCTGGGCCTCACATCCCGAGGCCTACCACGGAGGGCAGCGCCATCGCGTCGAACTGTTCTTCGCGCCGACTACCCCGGTATCCCCATCCGCGGATCCACTGCGACTTGTGGGACAACTGGTGCCGATGAAAGATCCACAACCCAAAGTTGTCGCTGTCGGGCTCGACCCCGAAGCTCACGCAGAGGTTGCAAGAGCCCTGCGCGCACGTTGATCGGCACAGGCCAGCGCCGATCACCAGATGCGCTTGTAAATGCACGCAACCATTGAAATCACCTATTTAAACGAACACAGCCGAGTGCATCCGAGCACGGGCCCAAGTGGGCGCGGAATCGCCGGCGTCTTTTCCTAAAATTTCCACGTCGCCCAACACAGTTTTAGTTTAATGTCATTGCGTCCCAAACCCGCAGGTCCCGACAACCGTTGACGGCTCCACGCCTTGTCTCTATCCTGCGGCAGCGATCTTTCACACACGAGGGGATCAGGTCTTGAACCCACCGAAGAAACCAGGAACCGACCTTAGTGCTCTTAAAGCACGGCTTGCCAAGAAGTCCGGCCCGGCACCGTCCGCACCTCCCCCGATGGGAGGTCCACCGATACCGGCACCGGGAGAGGCCTTCCCTCCCCCCGGCGCGGGAATTCCAGCTCCCGGCGAATCCATCCCGGCACCCGGCGAAATGATTCCTCCACCCGGGCAAATGGCGCCTCCGCCTGGACCTGCCGATTTCATCCCGGCTCCCGGCGAGACAGCGCCGCCACCCATGGCAATTCCCGCACCCGGCCAAGTTGCTCCGGCTGCTCCCCCGCCTGAGCCTCCGCCCGATCCAACTCGTGACGGTGCATTTGCAGGTGCACCCAAGGCTTTCGATCCAAACGACGGACTGATCGCCGATATCGGTGGTGATGTTGCCCCGCGTGGCAACAAGGGGATCGTCGTGATGGCGGCTGCCGGCGCATTGGTCTTTGGCCTCGCGCTCGGCTGGATGGGCAACTCCTACACCTCCCGAGGTGCCAAGGCCGAGCGGGCCAAGGCCAAGGGGCAAAAGATGCTCACCGAGGTCCAAGCAGTCGCCGACATGCGCAAGGACATCAGTGTCAAGTTTGAGGAGCTCAAGACCCAGATCGGCAAGGATCCCAAGGCCGGTGGTGCCGCGCTCGTCGAACTCAACACCACCAACTTTGAAAAGCACCCCAAGGTCGACGAACTGTTCGGTTGGCAACTCGCCTCGATCCACCCGACCGGCGTCAAGAAAACCTTTGAGCTCTACGAAGAAGCCAACGGCCTCAAAACCGACCTCGGCTACCTCGCAGGGTTTGTCACGGCCAACGCCGACTCGCTCGGTGCTGCTGGTGGCCCCGCTGCCTTCGGCGTGCTGTTCGACAAAAAAGGTAATGCCGCACTCGTTGAGCGCGTCGCCCCACTGTGCGCCGTTGAAGGCGAAGAGAAGCCCTGCCCGCCCGACAAGGCCGCCAGCGCTGTCGCCTATATGGTTCGCGCCAAACTCGGTGCCGACCCGGTGCGGGCCGAACGTGGCACCGGTGAGAACCAGGTTGTCGCCCTCGCCAACAACGAGATGTACACGTACATCGTTGGCCTCAAGCCCGAGAACAACGCCAAGATCGTCTACGGCCGCCTGCTCGGCCAGGTCAAGGCGCGGCTCGAGGCGATGAACAAGGTTGAGCGCAAAGCAATCAATGCGCTCAAGAACTACTCGGATAATCCGGACATCGACGGATCAGGTCAGCCCGAACCGGGCGATGAGTAAGCAGCAATCCGATACCCAGGCGCGTGTCTGGGTCACCAATCCCGTGAGGGCCGGCTTTGTAGGCTGGCTCTTTCGGTATTATGTATTTGCATTTTTCGTGCTCGTGGCCCTCGGCCTTGCCCTTGGCTTGGCCGTCTACCGCGACTACGACAGCGAACTCCCACCACTCGATGGAGTTGTTGCATATCAAACAACTGCGCCCGGGGTCACGCGGATCTTCGCCGCCGACGGGACTATGTTGGCCGAGCTCGCCCGCGAATACCGGGCCTACACCCAAATAAGCGAAATTCCCGAGGTCGTTGTACAGGCATTTTTAGCCACCGAGGATCGCCGCTTTTTTTCCCACCAGGGCCTCGACTTTCGCGGGCTCGGACGGGCCGTGGTCGCCAACCTGCGCTCGGGGACAGTCGTCCAGGGCGGCAGTACGATTACCCAACAGGTCGCCAAAAAACGGCTGTCCGCGGCACGCACACTCGACCGCAAGATCCGTGAAGCATTGTTGAGCATTCGCCTTGAGACCCAGCTCAGCAAGCACCAGATCCTCGAGATCTACCTCAACGAAATCTTCCTGGGCCATGGTGCCCACGGAGTTTCGGCCGCGGCAGGTCGCTACTTTGGCAAACGCCTCGACGAGCTCACCCTGGCCGAGGCAGCACTGATCGCTGGACTTGCCCGGGCGCCTTCTCGCTACAACCCCGTGCGAGACCCCGACCGGGCGACTCGGCGGCGTGCGGTTGTGCTGCAAAACATGGTGGAGGCCGGATACATCGACGAGGCCGAGCGCGACGCCGCCGACAGTGAGCCCATCAACCTGGTCCACAAGCCAGATGTTTTTCGCCAACGTGCGCCCTACTACGCCGAACATGTCCGCCGCGAGGTTTCTCAGTCACTCGGCGACGACGCGGTGCTCACCGGCGGTTTGCAAATCGAAACGGCAGCCCAACTGCAACTCGGGGTTTGGGGGCACGCGGCGATCGACCGTGCGGTTCGCAAACTCGACCGCCGCCAAGGGTACCGCGGTCCGCTCGGCAATCTGCGCGACCCGGACAAGCGCGAGACACTCAAGCAGCGCTTGGCCGCCGCCTACGGGCCCGAACCGCTCGAGTCAGCCCCCGAGCGTTGGCGCCTCGCATTGGTCAGCGAGGTCACGACAAAGCATGCAACGGTTGAGCTCGGGGCCTACCAAGCCATGCTCCAGCTGCGCCACATGTCGTGGGCTTCGCACTACGACCGCAACACTGGGGTCAACGACACCAAAATCAAGCGTGTCGACCATGCCCTCGAAGTTGGGGATGTCATTTGGGTGCGCCCAGTTGTCAAGCGCACCAAGGCCGAAGCCACCAACGACGATGATGATGACGCGAGCGAGCCCCACAGTGAGATTGTCCGCGACAAAAAAACCGACCTGCGCCAGGTAAAACTCGGCCAGGACACCCGCAACGAGGCTGCTGTATATACACTTGAGCAAGCATCGGGTTACGTCACCGGGATGCAGGGCGGCTACGACTACGACCGCTCCCAGTTCAACCGCACAACCCAGGCCTGCCGCCAGCCCGGCAGCGTGTTTAAGGCGATTTACTACGCCCTCGCGCTCGACACCGGCCAGTGGGCTATGGATTCGATCCTCGAAGACAAGCCCTACGAGCCCGAAGAGGGCGAGACCTGGAACCCGCAAAATATCGGTAAAACACTCGACGGCAAGGTTCTGCTGCGCACGGCCTTGATCCGCTCGCTCAACCTCCCTTCGATTCGCCTGTTTAACAAACTGGGTGCAAAAAATGTGGTCGCCTGGGCCCGCCGCCTGGGATTTACAACCGAGCTTATCGCCGACCGGGCACTGTCCTTGGGGGCTTCGTGCGTACGCATTGAAGAGCTCACCCGTGCATTCGCAATCTTTGCCCGCGGTGGCACCTGGGTCGAGCCCGTGTATGTCCGGAGAATCGTCGACAAGACCGGGGCCACCCTGGTCGACAACCGTGCGCCGAACGACCCACGCATGGATGTCGCCGGACGGATCGACCGCATGGGTACACTTGCACATACACCACCCAAGCAGGTTATCGATGCCCGTACAGCATTTTTGATCACCCGGCTGCTGCGTGAGGTCGTCACCGCCGGCATTGGCTACTCGGCCAGCCACATTGGCGTACCGGCCGGAGGCAAAACCGGGACAGCCTCAAAAAACACGGTCACCACCGACACTTGGCTTGTGGGGCTGACCTCCCGTGAAGTCACGGCTGCGTGGATGGGCGACGATCGCTACGAGCGGTCGATGGGTGAGGAAGATGCGAGTTACACAACCGCCGCGCCGATGTGGACCGACTACATGAAACCGGTGGTTGCCGGCGTGCCCCATGGCCCTATCCCCGACTTTCGTCCGCCCGGTCTCACCAGTAAAGTTGTCGATGCAAGAACTGGCAAGGAGCCGGTCGCCGGGCTGCCCACGGCCAAGCTCTACTACCGCAACTAACCGGCACCGGGGCACCAAAATACGGCCTGTGGCAACCCGCTAGAGGGTCTTTAAAAACTCGATCAGGGCCCAGCGGTCGTCTTCGGAGAGGTCGGTGGCAAACTCGTGTCCGCTGTTGGCGTTGCCCGGAAGTGATGTGTCGAACGTGTATGCCCCGGGTGATGGGTTGGAGACATAGCCGACCTTTTTGGGGTCAAACTCCGTCGAGCCAACTGAGAATTGCGACGAGCGCTTGGCTGCGGGCAACAACATCTCATAGAGGTTGGGCACGGAGCCGTTGTGCAAAAATGGTGCGGTTGCCCAAATTCCGTCGAGCGGGCGAGCTTTATAGGCCAACAGATTGGGAGGATCCTGCCCCGGGATCCTAAAGCCTGCATATGCAACCTGTTGTTCCTTGGTCAGACCAAGCTCCTTGGCTTCGTGCTCAAAGATCATGTTGGCCGCCAAAAACAGCAGCTGCACCGCTGGTACCTCTTTTGCCCCCTTGAAGTAGGGCGCGAGCTTGCCAGTTTTAGCCGTCCGCTCCGCGATCCGTTTGATCACCAGCGGGTCGGTACCGATTTTCTCGACCGGCACCATCTTGATCTCGACCCACTGCTTGCCAAACTGGTTGTCCTTGGCCGCCGTCATCGGGTGGGGTGCCAGCGGGTGACAGCCACTACAGTTTTTGGTGTAAATCGGCTTGCCACGCTCCGCCTTGGCGGCATCGATTTTTGGCAATTGCTCGGGCCATTTGGGCGGTTCGAGGCTGGCGACCCACTCCTCGAGTTCAAACAGGTTCTTGAGCTCAATCGTCGACGAAAAACCACCTTCGACAACCGTGTCGGGGTAATCGACATGGCCATAAACACCGAGGACCTCGCCGATATTGCGGGCGATCGGGTTTTCGACGAGGCCGTTGTACTGCACCCATGACAGGTGTGGCGTGCCCCAGATATGGGGAAAACTGACCGGGGCATCGGCCTCGCGAAAGTTCTCGGGGATACCCAGTTGGGTAGCGGTCACCTCATTGAAGATCACGCCAAAGGCATCCTCGCGGCCAAACCCGGCGTCGGGATGTTCGCTCGGCATGCGCTCGATCTGCTGTTTGAGTTGCTCCCGCAGCTTGGTGCGATCATCGGCCGAGGCATCCGCACCCAACACCCGCGTGGCAAACCGGGCAAACTTTTCCTTGTCTGAGCTCGTCTTCTTAAGGCTTGCCTGTACATCTTTTAGGAAGATGGCGATGTTGGCTAGGGTCGGGCCACCATCGACACGCACGGTTTTTCCCTTGTACGTAAACTGGCCTGTGTGGCAGGCAGCGCAGGTCATCCCGAGCCAGTGTTGACCCTCCTTGTCGGTCTCGTAGGTAAGCCCGATAGGAAGCTTCCCTGGGTTGAGCCCCCCTGCCTCATCGGGGTTGACCAAAAACCGCAGGCTTTTGAGGTAGGCATCGTCGCGTAGCAGCGTCGGCGCATCGGGGTGCTCGAGGGCGAGATACCAATCGTAGGGCAGCAGGTGCGAGCCCTGGGATGTATAGTAAAACTGGTTGCGCAAGTCGGCCGACCAGCCCTGTTCTAAAAACTCAACGTTTGGCTTCGGAGTTGCGACCGGTTTGGGTTTTTCACCACCAGACTCACCGACCTCACCCTTTTTGTCCTCGGCCTTGGTATCTGTCTGACCTGTCGCCGGCTTCGGGTTACAGGCGCACAACATTGCAACTACGAACCACAGGCGACGCATGCCGTGATTGTCGCAAATCCCCGATGTACTGTCATAACCCAGTGGCAGTTCGCTCGCGGCCACGTGCTCAGTTGTCAACATTGGCCTGCGCGACCGTGACAAACGTTGTCCGGTTCTGGGTTTATCTGTCCAATCAGACACACATGATGGTGGTCGACAAACCTTCGGCACCCATACTCACGACCGCCGTCCCGTGGTATGCAATGGGCCGAGCATGAGCGACGAAACGCGTACCACGGAGGGTCCGCCCCCACGCAAAACCCGAAAACAACGGGTACGGACCAGCCCGTGCCCTCGTTGCGATCGAAAGCTCCCCACCAACGACGAACTCGCCACCTGCCCGGGGTGCGCATTGCCGTTGCTACCGGTCGAGGTCGCGGGATTTTTTCGCCGACTGCTCGCAGCGTTTTCCGATCTCGTACTGGCGCTTGTGATTGCGATTCCACTCCATCTCGCCGTCAATTGGCTGCTCGAAACACCCGCACCGATCCCCGGAGGATCTACACTCGCAACGGTGTTTCAAATCGCGGCCGCGAATCCGCTCGACCTGTTCGTTTGGGCATTGCCGGTCGTCGGCGTGACCGGGCTATACTTTTTGCTGTTTCAAACGCTCATGGGTTCAACCCCCGGCACCCGCCTGGCGCGGATCCGTGTCATCAACGCTCGCGGCAAGCAACCCCATCCGGTTCGTACGGCCGTACGCGTGCTCGGAGCCGGTCTTGGCCTGCTCCCCCTCGGCCTTGGGACAATGTGGATCGCCTTCGACCGTGAAAAACGTGGCCTGCACGATCACGTCGCGGGCACCTACGTGGTCCGGGTACAGTGAGAGGGTCATGGGGAGCGTGTGAGTCGGCTACAGGTATACCTCCAGTCATCCGGCAAACTGGCCGATGAAGTTCTCGCCGAAGCCGTTTCGCACCAACATGCGGAGGGCGGTAGTCTCGACACTGCCCTGCTCGAGCTCGGGCTTGCGACCCCCCTCGAAGTCGACGCCCTGTTGCCCGATGCATGTGGGCTTCCAGCTGTCCCTTCGTACCTGCTCGAACGGACATCTAACCGACCGTGGGAGGCGATACCTCCCGATCTCCAAGAAGTTGGCTGGGTGCTGCCGGTTGCCCGCGAGGGTGAGCGGGTGTTGGCGGCGACACACCCCGATCTTCCGGACGACCGGCTTGGCAAGCTCTACCGCGAGGTCCCCGGCTTCACGCCGATGGTCACGGCCGAATGTTGTATGGCCAGGCTTCACGCCGAGCGCTCGGGCACGTTTATGGCAGCGCGCTACGCCGACCTTGCGGTGCGCTACCTAGAGCTGCTCAAACGCCGCGATAAGGGCCGTCAAAGCGGTGCGCACTCGGCCCGCAAGTCCCAACTCTTTTTGGTCGAAGAGACGGCCAAACGGCTGCAAGCTTCGGGCCCACGCCGGCGTGCCCCCGACCCAGCCGTGGTCCTAGCCAAGCAAATCTCCAAGCCCCGCACGCGGCTGAGCCTCGCCCGCGAAGCCGATCGCGTGACCGAGGCGCTGGCCCGGGCGGCCACCATCATCGCCCCCCGAGTGGCCCTTTTTGGGGTCAAAAGCGAGGGTCTACGCGTCCTCAATGCCCCCGGGAGTTCTCTGCGAATCGAGCCCGGTCGCACCGTGGCAGTCAAACCCTACGGCAAGATCGAGCGGGCGATCCTCGGCGATGCCAGCCTCACCAGTACCTTTCCAATCGAGCTGCGCCACTGTCTCGACCTCGAGCGCGAAACCCCATGCCTGTTTGAGCCGGTGTATGTACATGGGCGTTCGGTCCTGATGCTGTACATCGACCGCAAGGGCCAGGAGTTTTCAGCTGGCGAGTCGCAGGCGGCCCGCGACCTGTGTGATGTCGCAGGGCGCAGCCTCGAAGAGGTCCTCAAGCTCAAGCATCACAAGGCGACGATCGGTTCGGATATCAAACGCCCACGCCGCTCACGTAAGTCGCCGCGCCGTGCCCCGGTCGTCTCCAACGGCGACAGCCGGGCACCGGAAGCTCGGACTTCGACCATGAGTCAGGCCGTGCTTATTATCCCGCCGGAACTCACCCGCAAGGAGCCGTCCAACGAGCACGCCGCGGCTGAGCCTGCCCCGAGTACGTTGCATATACCCCCAGTTCGCCGAACGCCCGATGCCAGCGTTGACGTCCCGCAAAAACGCGATTCACAAAAACGGCCGAGCTCGTCAAACGCTGCCATCCCTGCCCTGATCAAGCCCTCGAGTAGCGGTAAACAACAGGCTGGGACCACTCCGAAACCGGCAGACCAAACAAAAGACGAAGGCAAGCAGCCCGAGCGACACCAGACCGAGCCCGACTCCACGCCCGAGCCCAAGCCAAAGCAACCTAAGCAAGGTGTATCAACAACGGTCACACCCGAGGCCGCGGAGGCCAAAACCGCAGCGCCCGAACCCGAGCCCGCACAACAAGTAAAACCGAGCCCGCAACCCCAGGAACAACCCCAACCGCAGGCAAACAAATCCCTGGGCCAACCGAGCCCCACCCCGGCGGCCAAGGGCTGGCCAGACCCAGACAGCCCAAGTGCCCGTAAACGGTCCCCCTCGCGCAAGAGCAGGCACACCCCGAGTGCACGTCGCGACGCCGAGATCGATGCTGCGATCGCTGAATATACAATTGCTGGCACAAGTATCTCGCGGCTGCGAGCGCTCGGAACCAGGGCGTTGCTTCGCCTGGCAACCAGCTTCCCCGGGCCACTCGACATCGGCGAGCTCGACCTCGCCGACCTGCCACCGCCGGCGGCCCACGGTCCACTCCTGCGCGCGTGCATCGAACTCGGCGAGGCCATGGTTCCCCACATCCTCGAACTGTTCGACCACCGCCGCTACCTCGTGCGGTTTTACGCGGCATTTGTGTTTCAAGATCTTCGCGACATTCGCTGTGTCCGGCCACTTGGCGAACTCGCGTTCGACAGCGATGCCTCCGTCCGCTTAATCGCCATGCGGGTGCTCGAAACCTACTCCAACAGCGACGAGTTTCAAAAAGCGGTGGGCAGGATTCGCAAGTCCCTCAACAGTGTCGACCGGCCCCGTCGGATTCAGGCCATCGATGCCCTGGGCACCCTGCGTGACATCCGGGCCATCCCCCAGTTGATCGACTTGCTCGAAGCCAGCGACACCGAAGTCCAAGACACGGCCCTTGGAGCACTTTGCTCGATCACTGCCCAGCAACTCGGATACCGCGCCAGCCGCTGGCGAACGTGGTACGCGGGGCACAGCGACCAGCACCGAATCGACTGGCTCATCGAGGGTCTTCGTCATCGAGATCCGGCCGTGCGCCGGTGGGTTGCCGACGAGCTCTCTAGGATCTCCAACCAGGAGATTGACTTTCCAGCCGAGGGCGACAGGCGTGACCGGGAGCATGCGATCAAGTCCTGGTCGGCCTGGTGGGCCGAGGTCCAGGAGTCGGGCCTCAGCAGCTCGCGCTAGTCCGCCACTGAATCATTCCTATATGCAAGGATTGCTGGCGGTCATCTGATCGAACGCGGTAGGTTACGGTCACTGTGCTCCTGAGTCTTTGCCTCGCCCTCCAGTCCACACCTGCTTCCCCGCCAACTGCAGCTCCGCAGCCTGCTCCCGCCAGCGCCGCAGCCCGCCCGGTCGATCCACCGGCGCAGGTGAGTCCGCAGGTCTCGCAGCAGGTCACGGTGGCGATACCACCGGGGAGTACCCCGCCCTCCCCCCAACAACATGTAGATACACCACCGCGACCCGTGTCGGGGGCCAAGGCCCGACGCCTTCGCCGGCGAGCAGCTCGCAAGGCTCGTTACAAAGCTGAGGACGACGCGCTGGCAGAGCGCCAGAAGCAACGCTACGGCGACAAGTGGTTACTCAACCCAGCCCATCGTTGGTGGAGTGTCCGAGCCACCGCTGAGATTGGCTTTGTCGGCACGATCTACAATCAAATCCAAATTGGCATGGACGGCACCCCGTTCGATTACCGCAACGAGGGTGGCCAAGACGCGGTCTATCCCCTGGTCCGGTTTAGCGGCGAGTGGGAGGCAAAACGCCGGCACACACTTATCTTTTTGTACCAACCGCTCAACATCGTCTCCGACACCAAGTTTCGCAACGACCATCGGATCGATGGTGTCGACTTTCCCGCGGGTACGGCTGTCGATGTCCGCTACGATTTTTCGTACTACCGCTTTAGCTACCTCTACGACTTTTTGCGCGACCCCGAGCAGGAACTTGCGATCGGCTTGTCCGGGCAAATTCGCAACGCGATCCTCGGGTTTACCTCGGTCGACGGACAACTCCGCAGCGCCTCTCGGGGCCTCGGTTTTGTCCCGATCCTCAAATTTCGCGGCCGTTACACCTTCGACAACAATCTGTGGCTAGGCACCGAAATCGACGGTTTTTATGCCAAGGGGCGTGGTGTCTCAGGCTCGACCAACTACTTTGAGGGTGCGATTGTCGATGCCAGTGCCCGCGTTGGCATGGTGCTCCTGCCCGTGGGTGATATTTTTGTCAACCTGCGCTACGTCGGCGGGGGTGCGCGCGGGACCGACGAGGGAGACCTCGATTACGATGGCTATACATCAAACTGGCTGCACCTCATGAGTTTTAGCGTCGGTATTCAGCTGCGCTAAATGTACCTACAAATGCCTCGCGCTAGCAGCCCGTGGTTTTTCTCGCGCGTCACCTCGCGCCGGGGAGTTGCGAGGCGCGTCCTCGGCAAACTCGACAAGTGACGCGGCATGTCGAGAAAATCCACGGGCTGCTAGCGTTGGTCGAGCAACTCACGGACCTTGAGCACCAAAACCCCGGGCAAGATCGGTTTTTGCAGCAGGTCGTAGGCTCCGGTCTCAATCCCCATCCGCAGGGTCACGTCACCGGTGTAACCCGACATAAACGCGAGACCTATCGACGGACGCCGGCGAAGGATTTCATCGGCGAGCTGGCGCCCGTTCATCTCGGGCATCACTAGGTCGGTCAACAATAGATGAATCTCGCGGTCGTAGCTCTCCTCGAGCTCAAGTGCATGGGAGGGGCTTGCAGCGGGTAACACCTTATAACCGTGACGCGTGAGAATCGAAGAAATCACCTCCCGGACCTGCAACTCGTCTTCGACCAGCAAAATCGTTTCACTGCCGGGGCTCGCTCGCCGCAGTTTTGGGGTGACCACCAGTTTGGCCTCCGGATCCTCGGCAACCGCTAGGTACACGCGAAAAGTTGTACCCACACCAACTTCACTCTCGACATCGATGCTGCCACCACTTTGCTTGATAATCCCGTAGGCGGTCGACAGCCCCAACCCAGTCCCCTTGCCCGTGGGTTTGGTCGTAAAAAACGGCTCAAAGATTTGGTGGGCCGTTTGCAGATCCATGCCACAACCCGAGTCGGCCACACTGAGGCAGATGTGGGGCCCAAACTTGGCATCGGGATGCCGGCGGACGTAGGCGCGGTCGAGCATCACGCGCTCGCAGCTGATCGCCAGTTTCCCCCCCTCCGGCATGGCATCGCGGGCGTTGACAACGAGGTTCATCAACACCTGCTCGAGTTGATTGCGATCGGCCAACACCATCGCATCATCGGTTTCGTCGACAACTTCCAAGTCGACGTCCTCACCGATCACACGCTCAAACATCTGCCGCATATCGGCAATCAGCGCGCCGAGATCGACCGGCTGGACCTCAAAAATTTGTTGGCGACCAAACGCAAGAAGTTGGCGTGTGAGGTTGGAGGCCCGCTGGGCCGCGCGCTGAATTTCGCGAATATCCTCCGCGGTCTCGCTCGACTGTCCCAGTGAGGCCAGCGACAGGTCGCAGTAGCTCAGGATCACAGTCAGCATGTTGTTGAAGTCGTGGGCGATGCCCCCGGTGAGCCGACCGATCGATTCCATTTTTTGCGAGTGCCGCAACCGCGCCTCGCTCTCGACCAGCGCCTTCTCGGCACGCTCGCGCTCCTGCACTTCCTGGCGCAGCTCCACGTTCTTTTTGACAAGCTCGCTGGTCCGCAGCTGCACCCGTTGATCGAGAGTGCGGTTTAACACGAGGAGGTCCGCCGACGTCTGCCCGAGCCGACGGACGAGGGTCGCGGTGGTGCTGATGACGGTGGTCGAAAAAATCCCGATATTGACCAAGGTCAGCGTGTACGTCAGCGACGGCTCCACCGGCACCGCAGGCGTAATCTCGAACAACGTGCCGATCGCCACAAACACGACAAACAACACCAACGAGGCCACGGCCAGCAGCATGCGTCCGCGCAGCACGAGGGCTAGGGTCAGTGGGCTGAGTAGCGACCACATGTAGATACACCCGGATCGCATAAAGCCACCCAGGACGAACATCAGCAGCACCGCGATGATATGAATGATCAGACAGTTCGAGTAAATGATCGCGTCGAAGCCACGACCCGTGAGGCGCAGGACAACTGCACAGACGATGGCAAACACCAGGTAACAAAGGGCAATGAGGGCCGCGAGTAACTGGGCGTAGGCGACAAACACCACAACCAGGCCTGCCAGCGCCATCGTCCCCAGCAACAGCGTGGTGCCAAGCGTCTGCTTGCGATCGTGGGATTCCTGATCTTCGCCGTCGAGCCGAGGGATACTTGTCAGGCGGCCGAAGCCTTTGATCACTGCTTGCAGCATGTCGAGCCGACCGGTCACCCAAGTGTAACAGCATGTGTGTTGGGCCCTAGCTCGCACCGCGTAGACAATGATGGGAGCGCAACCCAGTGTCCGCGAACGCCTACTGCCGAACGACACAGGGGTCCGACTCGGGTAGCAAGATTTGCATACCGTAGGCCCCTAACTCAATCCTGTTGCTACCTGCGGGCAATGAGTCCCCGCCCAAAACATCCACGTAGCGCCCGCCCTTGAGTTGCCCGGGCTCTAGCTCGATGCTCGTACTCACCCCCAGCCGCGACAGCGCGACCACAACTTCCCGGTCGTCCATTTGGCGGGCGAACACGTAGTGGTCGGGGGTGACAACCCAGGCTTGACGTGTTCCCTGGCGCAGCGCAGGTGAACATTGACGCAGCTGCCCGAGGGTTTGCACATCCGCCCGTAGGCTCTCTTGTATAGGCAAAAGTGTCTCCGGCATCACCCGGCGGCTGTCCGGATCCCGACCACCCGCAAGTCCGAGTTCGTCGCCGTAGTACAACACCGGGGCGCCCGGCAAGGTCAGGACCACCGCGAGGGCGAGCCGTTGGCGCAGGTAGGGCGTGTCGTCAACCGGTTGCATGGGCGGGGTCGTCCACGGATCGAGCCCGGCGTCGCCCGCTGCCTCCGAGACAAACCGGGTGACATCGTGGTTGCCGATCATCCGCCCGAGCACCGCGCCTGAGCCCTCGAGCGCCTGTTCGGTCGCGGCGAGCACTTCTTCGACGGCGACAAACCCCGTGACATCTTCGCTGGCGAGGGCCCCGCGCAACGCCCACATCAGGGGAAAATCAAACACACTGTCGAGGCCGTCCGGGCCGAGGTGATACCGCAACTCATCGATCCCTCCCTGACCGGCACCCGTGAATACCTCGCCGAGGACAAACGGCATCGCACCTGCGTTGCGCCGGTCCCGAAGTTCGCCGGCGATCCGACGACTCACCGCCCGCGGCATCATGGGCACGGCGTCAATCCGTACGCCGTCGATATCAAACTCGCGGTCCCACCACTCGACATCGGCCACGGCCTGCTCGATCACTCCCGGGGTTTGAAAGCGAAAGTCCGGCAGGTACGAGGTAAACCAACATGTTTGGATATACAAATGCCATGGGCACGCGGCCGTGCCACACACACATGGCCCGGATTCGGGAAAGTTAAACCACGAGTCGTCGGGACGGTCGACAAATCGCGAGCTGTCCTCGTAGACATGATTTGGCACGACATCGAGCAACACTCCGATTCCCTGGTCGTGGGCGGTGGCAATCAGTTCACGCAGGGCCTGCTCGCCACCAATGCGCGGCTCGACAGCCCGTGGGTCGAGCACCCAGTAGCCGTGGTAGCCCTCGTAAAGATGGTCGTCGTCGCGGCCTGTACGTGCCGCCTCGGGACCCAAGTAGACCGGCGACAGCCACAACGTAGTGACCCCGAGCTCGCTCAACTCTCCCGAACGAATGGCACTCGTCACCCCGTCTAACACCCCGCCGGCGCGGGCCCCCGGGTCGAGCGGCGGGCTCAGGGGCTGCCCACCCGGCCCGCGAAAACGATCGACCATCACCTGGTAAATCAGCATGTCCTCGGGCGTTGGCGCGCGGGCGCCAATCCAGCGGGAAACGCCAACCGCCGCAGCTGGCGAGCCCGCGGTATCAGTTGCTCGCAGGCGCAGGGTTTGCTTACCCGCACCCGCCGCTACGGTGTCGATACGAATGGCCCCGAGCTGTGGGTCGACATCGACGTCGACATCGACAACCTCTGTATATACACCACTATTAGGGTCCCGCTGTTCAACCACGAGCGAGGTCGGGTCGATTGCCGCGCCCCCGGGCCTTGCCCAAAATTGTGCATCTACATGCAAAACCCCGTCGGCAATCGCACTGTGCTCAACCGTCACCGCCGGTTGCGAACAGTCGGCCACCCGGACCCACGAGACTTCAACCGTGGGCCCACCCGCAGGCTCCCAAAATGCGGTCTGCCCGTTGTGGGGATCGAGTCGCCCTACCCCGTCCTCAAACAGCAAGTAGCGATGGTCGCCCGCAGGGAGCTCGAAGAATGTGTAGTACCACCCAGGATAGGCCTCTGATGGGGTCAGAGCGTGCCCAGGTGCGAGCCAGCCATCCCAGTCACCGATCACCGACACGGGGCCGCCAGATTGTGGCTGCGCCCAGATCTCGACCCCGCAGGTACGGGTTGGGACCTGATCTGCGCATCCAAACGCAGACCCCGCGACGCCCACTAAAAACGTGTACACGCACAGCTTTCGCCACAATACCGACCGGCCCCGCAGGGGCCTGCAAAGTTTGCCCGCGAGTCGCCTGCGGGGAGTTGTCGGGTCGAAAGCCATTGTCTCTGCACCTCTGTGCATACACGTTTCTCACCAATTTTGGGCGATTTTGTTGTACGGTCCGCGCGATCGTGAAACGCCACCGGCAAAACTATCGCAAACAGTGGGTTGTGCCGACAGCCCGTGGTCGTTCCCGCGGATCCCAGCGCCCGGGAATTTTTGAAGTACCGTCGCCAAAAACACAGTTGTGTGCTTGGTACTACAAGTTTTGCCCGCGCGCGCTTCATCGGCGCTTCGTGGCCGTGCCTGCCTTCGTGGCCGCACTCGTTGGCTCAACCGCCCACGCCCAAGAGGCTGAACCGACACCAGCCCCCGAAGCGAACAACGCGACAGCATCGACAACTGCCGGTCCTGCACCCAATGCTCCTGCCACCGGCACGGCGACGGAGTCTCCGACACCACCGACATCGCCGGCCAACACCACGAGTAACGCAGCCAACCCCGCCGACGAGCCCGAGAACAATGTAGACGCAACAAACACGTCAGCGGACACGAATCCCGCAAAAGAGACTTCTACAGGCGAAAAAAAAGAGTCGGCCGCAAGTGAGACCGAGGCCGAGACCGCGACCGAGACCGCCGCCGGTCAACGTCCGCCCAACTTTGCCGATGGCTTTCACTTTGGTTCCTATGGGCGAGTTATCGCCGGGGGCGATGCCACGGGCCGGCCAGGCCGCGATGCCGATATTGTTGGCCGCGGGTCACGACTAGACGAGTCGAACTATGCCGAGCTCGAACTGCGGCGCGAGGACTACTGGGAGCAAACAGGTGCACGTACACGGATCGTGACGACCGTCGCCTTTGCCCACCCGGTGTTTCACTACGACGGCCAGTTCTCGGCCAAGCTCGCCGTTCGCAACCTCTACCTCGAAGAGCGGGATTTAGGAGTCAAGGGGCTGAGCATCTGGGCCGGCGCTCGGATGTACCGCGGCGACGATATCTACGTGCTCGACTGGTGGCCGCTGGACAACCTCAACACCATTGGCGGTGGGCTTGCCTACCGGTTTAAGTCCGATACCACGCTCAAGTTCCACGCCGGGCTCAACCAGCCGACCGACCCGTACTACCGGCAATCGGTGCTGCGCCCACCGGTGCACAATCAACTCGGTGAGACTCCGGTTGAACTGCTCGACCGGCAAAAGTTGATCAGTAGTGCGAAGCTCAGCCAGCTGTTTCGTATTGGTGAAACCGGCGGTGTGAAGACTGTGCTCTACGGCGAGTTTCACTGGACGGGTGCCGGACAACGCGAACTCGACCCCGAGGTCTACGAGACCGTGCCCGCCGACCTGGGCTTTGTCGTTGGTGGCGAAGTCAGTCTGTTTACCGGCAAGCGCAGTACACACCTCAACCTCTATGGGCGCTACGCCCATGGGTTGGCCGCCTACGGCGAGCTCAATGCCCCGCGACAGCTCTCCCCCGACCGTACTGCGGCGGGGGCACGCGAGTGGCTCATCGCCCTCGGTGGCAACTACGAAGTTGGCCCGTTTGGCCTGCTCCTCGGCAGCTATGTCCGCTCGTTTCGCAACGCCAGTCCGGCCCTCGACTTCGACGACCTCGTCGAGGGCGTGGTCGTGGCGCGGCCGCAAATTTGGCTCGGCAAAAAGCGCATTGGCGGGTTTGCCCTCGAAGGTTCGTACCAGGCGCAGCAACGCGGCGTTTTGGTCATGTCGCAAGAGCAAGGTACGGCACTACGTCCCTTACAGGCCTCGATGGGGAGGATCGGCGTGATCCCATTTTTGACGCCAGGCGGTATGGGTAGCTACCAACGCCCGCACCTGCGACTGATCTATACCGCTACCTTCCGCGACCAGGCCGCACGCTCGCTGTACCCAACAGATGATGTGTTTGCCCGGCGTCCGGTTGACCACTTCATCGGTATCGGAGCCGAGTGGTGGTTTGGCTCAACCTCGTACTTCCGCGACTAGCACCAGGAGATTTCGATGTATATCCCACGTTTTCCTGTTTTGGCTGCCCTTGTCGCCAGCCTTGCGCTCACCACCGGCTGCCTGCATTTTGGCGGCCTCGAAGACGAAGTCGAGCTCGCTACCCATGTCGATGACTGGCGCGACCAGGTCATTTACCAGGTGCTGGTCGACCGCTTTGCCGACGCCGATGAGGGCAACAACTACCGCCACGACATCACCGCACCGGCCCACTACCACGGCGGTGACTGGGCCGGCCTGGAGTCGCGGCTCGACTATCTCGAAGCCCTTGGGGTCACAGCCCTGTGGATTTCCCCGGTCGTCAAAAATGTCGATACCGATGCCGGTGTTGATGGCTACCACGGGTATTGGGCCCAGGACTTCAACGCCGTCAATCCGCACTTTGGCGACATCACCGAGTTACGCAGCCTGGTCAACGCGGCCCACGAGCACGGGATGTTGGTGATTATCGATATTGTCACCAACCACGTCGGGCAAGCGTTTTACTACGACATCAATCTCAACGGGCAACCCGACATTCACCTGCAAGAGTCGGGGCAGCCGGGCAAAGACCCGGTTATCCACATCACCGAGTACGACCCCGATTTCGACCCGCGTGGGATCCAGGCATTTACTTCGCTCGGCGAGGCTGGGCCGGCACCCGTCATTTTTCAGTACGACCCGGCGACCAACCACATCCCGCCCATGCCCGAGCTGTTTCGCCAGCCCGAGGTCTACAACCGCAAGGGCCGGACCTTCAACTTTGACGACCCCGACCAACTCCTTCACGGCGACTTTCCAGGTGGCCTCAAGGACATCGACACCACCCGCTGCGATGTCAAACAGGAGATGGTCGATATCTACGCCCGCTGGATTGAGCAAACCGATGCCGACGGCTTTCGCATCGATACGGTCAAGCACGTCGAGTGGGAGTTTTGGCGATTTTTTGCCCAACGCGTGCGCCAGCGGCTGCGTGAGCAGGGCAAGCGAAACTTCCTGATGTTTGGCGAGGCCTTCGACGGCCGCGATGATCTGGTGGGTTCGTTCACCAAAAACGACTTTCCCGACAGCCCGACACCCGAGCAATGGGCCAACGAAGAAGCCTGTGCCCAAGAGGCCGGCGGGCCACCGCTGACCGGCGACCAGCTCGACAGCGTGTTCTATTTTCCCCAGCACTACCAGGTGTTTCGCGACGTGTTTCAACAGGCGCAGTCGACCGATCGGATCGAGGCGCTGTGGGACGCGAGAACCACGAACTACGGAACCGTGCCGATGGAAAATGGCATCGGCGTCGCGCCCCACAAGGCCCTGGTGAACTTTATCGACAACCACGATGTCGCCCGATTTTTGTGGCCCTTGGAGTCGCGCCCGCAAACTGAGCAGCGGGCCCTGCTGCAAAATGCCCTGCTCATGCTGATGACCGCTGAAGGCATCCCCTGCATTTACTACGGCACCGAGCAGGAGTTCCACGGAGGCAACGACCCCGCCAACCGCGAGGATATGTGGGACAGCAACTTTGACACCACGCAACCGACCTTTCAGTGGACCGCGCGGCTTATCGAGTTGCGCAAAAAACTGGTGGCCCTGCGCCGCGGCGACACCAACGTAACCTGGTCGACCGAGCATACGGGTGCCGAGCAGGACGCCGGGATTTTTGCGTTTGAGCGGACCGGGGGCGATGCCGAAGGTGCATATGCACTTGTTATTTTCAACACCCACCAAACCCAGGACAGCGCCACCGTGTTTGAGGGCGAGGAGATGCCCGTGTCGGCACCTCCCGGTACTGTCCTTGTCGATGTGCTGTCCTCGGCCAAACCCGGGTTTACGGTTGGTCCCAACGGCACCCTAGCCGTCGCCTTGCCGCCGATGCGCGGCGCCCTGCTGGTCCCCGAAGCCGACGCGGGAGGGCTCTAACCGAGCCGAGCGAACCCCGTACACGTCACGCCCATGGTCGCCGTATCTGTCAACAACTTGCATAAGCAATTTGGTCGCACCCAGGTTCTCAAGGGTGTCGACCTGCATGTCCCAGACGGCGCCTTTGCGGTGCTCGTGGGGCCCAGTGGATGCGGCAAGTCGACCCTGTTGCGCCTGCTTTCCGGGCTCGAGACAGCGACCTCGGGTGAGATTCGGTTTGGCGACAGGCCGGTGACCTCGCTTGCTCCCCGCGACCGCGACATCGCCATGGTGTTTCAGTCGTACGCCCTGTACCCGCACCTCACCGTCTACGAAAACCTCGCGTTCGGCCTGCGCCTGCGCAAAGAACCACGATCGATTATCGACCAGCGGGTGTGCGAGGTCGCCGAAATGCTCGGGCTCACCCCCCTGCTCAAGCGCCGGCCCAAGGCGCTCTCAGGCGGTCAGCGCCAACGTGTTGCCATGGGCCGGGCAATCGTCCGCCGCCCGCAGGTGTTTTTGTTTGACGAACCGCTGTCCAATCTAGACGCAGCCCTGCGCGCACAGGTGCGTGTGGAGATCCGTCGCCGGCACGAGGCGATGCGTACCACGAGTGTCTATGTCACCCACGACCAGGTCGAGGCCATGACCCTGGCCGACGTGATGTTTGTGCTCAATGCGGGATGTGTGGAGCAATCGGGCACACCTGCCGAGGTCTACCGCCACCCGGCAACCCGGTTTGTCGCTGGCTTTTTGGGCAGTCCGTCGATGAACTTCTTGGCAGCGCACCTGGAAAAGCGCAGCAACGACACCTGGGAAGTCGTTGTTGATACACAAAACTCGCCACCCATCCGGATCGTGCTCGAGGACTACCCCACCGCCAATCTACGCGACGGACTCGCCATCGAACTCGGGGTGCGCCCCCACGACATGACCCTCGCCCCCGACCCGGAAATCGCAGATCTTCGCCTCACCGCCGGCCTGTGCGAGCTTTTGGGCCCGGAGATCCAGGTCCACACGCAGGTCGCCGAGCAGCCGTTTACCCTGTGTCTCGAGGCCGAACTCAATACCCGCCGGGGTGAGCTGTTGGCCGTCGATATCGATCATCTGCATCTGTTTGATGCAGCCACGGGGGCATCCCTGCGGTGACACCCAGTCGCCGCGTGCCGGCAGCTCGGCGCATCCGTTGCTCGCGTTGGCTCGTTGGCCTGACGGGTGTCGCGTGCCTCGCTACCGTACTCGTACCGAAACCCGCCACCGCCGACGACGAGATTGTCCTGTGGCACGCCTACCGCGGCGAAGAAGCGGCCGTACTCGAACAGCTTGTGGCCGAGCACGAGCGGGAAACCGGTACCGAGGTCGAGCTTCTGCGCCTGCCGTATGATGCATTTGCAAGTAAGTTAGCCGCTGCCATACCACTGGGCGAAGGGCCCGACATTTTTATCGACTCACACGAACGCCTTGGCGACTTTCGCCACCGCGGGCTTGTGGCCCCCGTGGGCGATGCCCTCGGCTCAATCAAGAATTACCCACCCAAGGTCCTCACGGCGGTGACCGGGCCCCAGGGGGGTTTTTGGGGTGTTCCGCTCTCGCTCAAGTCGGTCGCGTTGTACGTCCGCACCGATCTTCTCGACCCGGGCGAGATTCCCAGCACGCTCGAAGCCCTCGTGGCCCTGCAACCAACCCTGCCGGAAGGGGCCTATGCCCTGGCCTACGAGGCCCGTGGCGCCTATGCCCACGCCGCGTTTTTGGGGGCATTTGGCGGGACAATGTTGACCCCAGACGAGCAGTTCGGATTTGTCGGCCCGGCAGCCGAGCGCTCGCTTGAATTTGTACAGTCAATGATTGCCTCGGGCGCAGTGCCGGGGGATGCCGACGGCGCGCTCGTCACCAATCTGTTTCGCTCAGGTAAAGCAGCCACCGCAATTAGCGGCCCGTGGCTCGCCAATGACCTCGGGTCCGAAGTCCCCTATACGGTGGTTGTACTACCAAACATCGCCGCCGCCGATGGACCGATGCGTCCGTTTTTGACGGTCGAGGCCCTCATGCTCTCGCCAACTGGGCGGACCAAACAACATGTACGTGCACTTGCACGACACCTCAGTGGGCAGGCCGCAGCCCAGCTGCGACAGCAACGGGCCCGCACAATCTCCGCGCGCAACGATGTCGAGCCGCCGACAAATGACCCGGTGTTGCGGGCCTTTGCCGACCAAGCGAGCACAGCCGTGGTGATGCCGAGTGCCCGGGCGATGCGCTCAACCTGGGAGCCGGCCAACCGCGCAATCCGGAGAGTGCTCCGCGGTCAAATGAGCCCGCAAGTTGCCCTCGAAAGCGCCAGAAAGCAGTTTGATGATGTCCGCCGCCCACCGCCGCCACCGGCCTCGCCAACCCCTTGGCTGATTGCCCTGGGTGCGACGTTGTTGTTGGGGGCACTCGCACTGGTCCGCCGCGCCCGCGACCCAGACACCCAGGCAGCACTACGCGCCTCGCTCCCGGCCTACCGCTACCTCGTCCATGCAGTCTTCGCCGTCAGTTTACTTGTACTTGCACCATTATTGGTTGGGGCCGCAACGTCGCTGTTTGTCGGCCGCCCCGACACCGGATACTTCGTCGGACTCGCCAACTTCTACGACATCTTGACCGCCCGCGGCGGGCCGCTGTTGGCAACTGGTTCGTTTTATATCGTCGTGCTCGTCACCCTGCTGTGGACCCTGCTCAACCTGGTGCTCCACCTGGCGATCGGTGTCGGCCTAGGCCTTGTGCTCTCACGCCCGGCAATGCGCCTACGCGGGCTCTACCGGGTTTTGCTGATCTTGCCCTGGGCAGTGCCAAGCTACGTCACAGCCCTCGCCTGGCGCGGGATGTTCCACCGTCAATTCGGTGCGGTCACCGGCCTGATTCACCAGCTCAACGCGTGGTTTGGCACCACACTTGAACCTATCGATTGGTTTGCCCGGTTCTCGACAGCTTTCACAGCCAATGTAGCTACAAATGTCTGGTTGGGCTTCCCGTTTATGATGGTTGTCACCCTCGGCGCACTCACGGCGGTCCCCCGCGATGCCCTCGAAGCAGCCGAGGTCGACGGTGCTTCGCGGTGGCAACGCTTGCGGTTTGTCACCCTGCCGATGATCCGCCCAGCCCTCGTGCCGGCGGCCATGCTCGGTGCGATTTGGACGTTCAACATGTTCAATGTTGTGTTTCTGGTCTCGGGCGGCGAGCCGGATGGCACGACCGACATTTTGGTGTCCGAGGCCTACCGCTGGGCGTTTACCCGCGAGGCACAATACGGCTACGCGGCAGCCTACGCGGTCCTCATTTTTGTGTTGTTGGCCGGCCTCACCCGCCTGACCGAACGGGTTGGTAAGGGGGCTCAACTGTGACAGAGAGCAACGCACGGTCGAGTAGTGCTCTCGAGAGCATACTTGCACATGCAGTTATTTTGCTGGCGGTTGGATTTGCCCTGTATCCCATCCTGTGGGTCGTCAGCCTCGCCCTCTCCGGTACCAGCGATCCGTCCCCGCAGGTGTTACCGCTGCCGCAGGAGCCCACGCTCAGCAATCTCCGCGAGGTGGCATGGACCAGCCAGACTGTCGACGGCGCGGAGGTGTGGCTGTTTGGCCACCAACTGCTCAACTCAGTCGTCGTTTCGCTGGCAACGGCTATGGTTGGGATCGCCATTGCCACGCCGGCGGCCTACGCCCTCGCACGCTTTGAGTTCGTCGGCAAATCGGCCGGGCTACGCACGCTGCTGGCCACGCAAATGTTCCCGGCGGTTGCCAGCGCGATTCCCCTGTACATCCTGCTCGACGCGCTCGGCCTACTCAACTCCCGCACCGGTCTTATCCTGTGCTACGCAACCACAACGGTCCCGTTTTGTATTTTTCAGCTACGTGGCGCGTTCGAGACGATTCCGGTCGATCTCGAAGAGGCCGCGATGGTCGACGGCGCGACCCGGTTTGGTGCCTTTGTCCGGGTTGTCCTGCCGGCAGCTCGCCCCGCCATTGCCGTGACGGGGCTGTTTGCCTTTATGCATGCCTACAACGAGTTCATCCTGGCGGCGACGCTTCTGAGCCGCGAGGATATGTTTACACTCCCGGTTGTACTCCAACGATTCATTGGCGAGTACAACGCACAGTGGGAGCTGTTCGCAGCCGGCTCGCTCATTGTCAGTATCCCGGTGATGGCGCTGTTTTACGTGGTCCAGCGCCATCTCGTTGCGGGTTTGACTGCCGGTGGCGTCAAGGGTTAGCCGCTCGTGGTTTTCTCGCGTGTCGCCTCGCGCCGAAGAGTTTGTCGTAGTTGGGTTTCGTGAATCGCAGCTGTAGCTACTGGAAGAGTCGCGGGGCCCAACCTCGACAAGATCGGCAAGTGAGGCCTCGCGTCGAGAAAATCCACGGGCTGCTAAAGACGCGTGTTACTCGCACTCAACCGGCTCGGTCCCAGAAATATCGACACAGTCGGTGTGATATCCGCTGGGGGTACAGCCACTAAACTCGTACCAGGGGTCGCCGTTGTCCCCCAACTCGCACACGATTGTGCCAGCGGGAAAGTTCTCGTCGCACTCGAGCTCTAGGTCGAGGCAACCGACCGCCTCCTCGGGGTCGTAGCAAACACTCTGGCCCGGGGCGTTAAACTGGGTCTGGGAGACAAATACGCACTCGTCGTGGCTGTCGCACTCAGACTCGTCTTCGATCTCGTTACACACGACAGGTTCGTCGCCCGTTGTTGGATCTTCAGTGGTCGGGTCCTCGGTGGTTGTGGTCGTCGTATTGCTGGTACTTACCTGACCGTTGGTCGTGGTCGTACTCGGGTCCTCTGTGGTGGTCGTAGGCGTGTCGGTGGTGCTACCTGCACTATCGCTATTGGAGCCACCGGGATCGTCGAACGTACTCCCGCTCATGCTTTCGCCATCGGTGCCCGCAACCCCTTCGCTCTCGGATGCACTTTCAGACTCGGTACCGCTGTTGTCGGTGTCGGTTGCCGTCCCACCTGTCTCGCCGCTGCTACTTGCGGACGCCGATTCAGCGTTGGAATCGCCATTGCCCCCGCCGCAGGCAACTAGCAAGGATGCAGTTACGAGCGCAGTAAGGGCGGGTTGAAGCTTGAAGGTGTGTAAAAATCGCGTAGAGAAAATCATCGGGGTGCTCCGTGAACGACACGAATGAAGTCGAGTAGTGGTGTGGTGACGCAGGCTTGCACAACCCGCGCGTGTTCGAGTGTAGGGCCAGCCCATGGGCCCGTCCACCCATTCTCTCGAGCCGGTTGTCTAAATTAAACACCTACGTTGAATGTGTCTTGTGCACCATGTCTGAAAATTCACATATGTGTGTTATTTAGGACACATCAAACCGGCTGGTCAGCTGGCCGCGGCAGAATCTGCAGCTCGTTGCGAATTAGATGCTTAGAACATGTCTCTAAAAACCAATGCATCAGCGACATTTTGTGCAGCTGGAGGTGCGACTCCCGAGCCTGTTTCACCTGGGTCAAGATCCCCCAATTGCCGCGTTTAAGTCCTCTAGTAGACTCACGCGCACTTCGCGGAGATCGCCTACGCGCGCCGGATTTTCACGCTGTGTCGACTGTACACTGCAGGTCTACCAGCGACCCCATAGGTCGCTACTGTGCTTAGACCTCGTAGAGCAGGTCGATATAGCGGTTGAGGACATCGCCGACAACATCGGTCACGGGCACTGTCGCAGCCATCCCGTACATCGGTGCCATCGTCCCTGCCTCCTCGGGGTGGGCCCGCACATGCTCAACCGCATCGCGCAGGTCGGCCAAAAAGCGCTCTGCCACACCTTCCTGGGTGTGTCGCAGCGTCACCGCAATATGCACACAGGCCGGGCTGTGCAGGCCATTGAGGTTCCAATGGCGCTTGCCCATAAAATCCATCACCTTGTAGATATTGAGCGTTTTCGATGCAAATGCAATTACCCAAAGCGGGTTGCCGAGCACGTCGAGTTCGGGAATCTCGCATATCCCGTTGCGGATGATTTCGCCGGTTTCGAGGATGCGGCGCGTGGCCTCGCGATAGCCCTCCTCCCCGATCGAAAGCATCGCTGCCCAGCAAGCTGCGCTGAGGGCACCTGGCCGCGAACCCGCGAATGTGGGCGAAAAGTACAGCCCTCCGGGCCAGTCGCCGACGGTGTAGTACTGATGATGCCGCAGCTCGCGCCCGCGGTAGAGCACCACCGACGTGCCCTTGGCCGCGTAGCCGTATTTGTGTGTATCGGCAGATATCGAGGTCACACCCGGGAGGCGAAAGTCGAAGGGCGCGATTTGGTGCCCGAGCTGCTCCGCCCATGGGAGCACAAAGCCGCCTAGGCACGCGTCGGTATGAAACCCGATCCCGCGCGAGCGGGCGAGCTCGCTGAGTGCTTCGATCGGGTCAACGACCCCGTGGGGGAAACACGGCGCCGAGCCAACGATCACCACGGTGTTGCGCGTGACGGCCTTGCGCATGGCTTCGACATCGGCACGAAAGTCCTCACCGACGGGCACCTTGACCTGTTTGATATTGAAGTAGCGCGCGGCCTTGTCGAAGGCGGCATGAACACTTGTCGGTACAACCATCTCCGGCGACGTAATCCCGCGGTGCTCGCGGGCCCAGTCGCGGTAGGTCTTCATCGCCAGCATGATGCTTTCGGTCCCGCCCGACGACACGCACCCGACAATCTCATCGTCGGACTTGGCGGCTCCGAGCATCTGGGCTGTCATCGACACGATTTCGGCCTCAAACTTGGTGGCGCTCGGCCACAGGTCCGAGTGCAGCGGGTTGCTCTGCGAGGTCAGTGCGTATACACGGTTTAGAAAGTCGATGTGCTCCGTGTCGCCGTGGTAGACCGCGCCACTGACAAACCCGTCGCGCCAGCGATCGTCTTCGCGGCTGCGCATCGCCGTGATCTGGTCGATGACTTCGTCGCGGGCGATCCCCTCATTCGGCAGTCGGCGATAACGCGGAAACTCGTCGCGGTAGGGCTTGGCGGCCTTTTCCATGTCGGCCATAAACCCGTCGAGCTCGCGCTCGATCCGGCGGCGGACAAACGGAATCTTCTTGGCGACCTTGAAGACCTTACCGACGACCTCGGGGTTGATTTTCTTGAATTGCTTTTTTGCCAGGTCTTTGATCGACATCGCTATTTCGCCTGCGGATATGTCACGCCCGGTGGTGTTTGGCCAGGCGTCGAAAGAATTTTCGGTTTTTTTGGTAGAGCTCGGTGAACACCGCCGACTGCTCGTCGTACATCGCCCGGAACTTCGCTCGCGGCGTATAACGTTGCGACACTTCGACGCACGCGTGCACCTCATCGAGCGCAAGCTCTCCGAGGGCCATGGCTCCAAGGATTCCGGCGCCTAGGACATTGGTGTTGATCGACTCGCTCACCTGGAGGATTTCGCGGTCGAGGATGTCGGCGTAGATCTGGCACCACACCTGCGAGCGCGCGCCACCACCGATAAACCGGATAGGCTCGCAGCGCTTGCCGGTAAACCCCTCGACAGATTGCATCAACCACCGCGTGTTGTAGGCGACACCCTCCATCACTGCCCGGACCATTTGCGCCCGGGTGGTCGAAAGGCTGAGGTTAAAAAACCCGCCGCGCACATCCGGGTCTTCGATCGGGGTGCGCTCGCCGTAGAGCCACGGCATAAAAATCACGCCGCCGCTGCCCGGAGCCACCGATTCGGCGAGCCGGTCAAAGCGGGCAAAGACATCGTCTGGAGCATCGCCGGTGCCGAGCTCGTCGTTGTCAAAAAACACCTGGTCGCGCAGAAACGACAGACATTTGCCGGCCGATTCCTGCTCGTTGGCAATGAAGTAGCGCCCCGGCAAGGCCGACGGCAGCGAGGCCATGCTGCGCATCAGGTCGGTTTTTTTGTAGGGCACATGGCAGGTCATCCACGAAGATGTCCCAACGTACAGGTGGGTTTCAAAGTCGCGGACCGCCCCTGAACCTATCGCCGCCGACTGAACATCGGGCGTGCCCATGACCACCTGTACATCCGTGCCCAGCCCGAGTTCGGTGGCGACTTCGGGGAGCAGCGGCCCGAGGATCGCGGTCGCCGGCAGCAGGTCTGGCAGCTTGCTGCGGGGCACACCAACCCGCTTGAGCAGTGCCGGATGGTAGTCGACGCGGCTCAAGTCGCGGTTGTCCGTCACCCAGTGCAGGGCAATCGAGTCGTAGCCGGCGGCAAACTTCCCGGTGAGCCTGGCGTTGAGGTAGTCCTTGGGTTCCAAGAACATGTGGGTGGCGGCAAACCGCTCTGGCTCTTCGTACTTGATGTAAAGGACATGTCCGATCGAGTCCTTGCCGGAGTGCCCGGGTATACCCCCGGTCACCCGCAGCCAGCGCGCCAGGCTCGATAGCCCATAGCCCTCGACCGAGACCAGCCCAGAGGTGACCTTGCGGATGTAGGGAGCGCCGCGTGAGTCCATCCAAATAATGGCGTTGCCGAGGGCCTGGCCGCGTTTGTCGACGGCGACCGTTCCCGACCACTGCGAGGTGCAACAAACTGCCCGGACTTGCGTGGGCGCCACGAGCCCGCGGGCCAGCAACCGTTTGGCGGCCGTGGTAATCGCTTGCCACCACACCTCCGGCTCCTGCTCAGCCCCGCCGCCAGGCAACAAAATCACGGGGGTCGGCTCAAACTCCGACGCGATCAGTTGCCCACGTGTCGATACCAGCGCAACTTTGGGCCCAGAGGTCCCAAGGTCAACAGCGAGGATGAAGGATTTTTCGGTTGAGGTGGCCACGCGATTTGGCCGAGTGTACGTCGTGACTTCTGCATTGGCGATGGCCTCACCGACTGTCCGACTGCGTGTCTACACACACCCACCGCAACTACACTTTACCCACAACTTCTGCGTATGCGGTGTAAGCTTTGCCAACTCGACTTGAAAACGATGAACATGCAGTTACCGATGCTCCCGCGTTTTGTCCTTCCCCTGTGTACCCTGAGCCTGGTGTTCACCTCGGCCTGTGTGACGCCCCACAAGGACGACACCGCGTCAGGAACCGAGTCTGAATCGGACTCGGAAACTAGTGAGTCTGAGACGACCGGCGAGACGACTGCAGGCCCCACCGAAACCACGGGTGATACCGAGGACCTCCCCGAGCCGGTTGTCGAGTGGCCCCTGCTCGACTGCGACCCCTTGGTGCCGAGCTATTGCGGGTTTCCCTTCCCGTCCAATGTATTTACAATTGACGACGCGTCGACACCGACCGGCCGCCGCCTGATGCTCGGCCAACAAATGATGCCGGTGACCAACCAGGGCATCGCCACCATGCCCGATGTGTTTTCGGAGAGCGATGGTTTTTCGGCCGGAGCAGCGCTCATGGCCCACCTGCCCGGGGCCACCACCACCGGGCTTGCACATGCAAAGGATATCGCACGTTCGCTCGAATCCTACTCGCCAACCGTGCTGCTCAACGCCGAGACCGGCGAGTTGGTGCCACATTTTGCCGAACTCGACATGTCGACCGACCGCGACGATCGCCGGGCATTTATCATTCGCCCCGCCGTCCGCCTCGACGACAACACCCGCTACATCGTCGCCATTCGCAATGTCGTCGACAACAGCGGTACGCCCCTGCCCGCGTCCTCGGGATTCGCTGCGCTGCGCGACTTCACCGACCACGAAGACCCATCGATCGATGCCCGCCGCGGCCTCTACGAGGATATTTTCCAACGCCTAGGCGCTGCCGGAGTCGAGCGCGACGACCTGCAACTGGCCTGGGACTTTTCGACAGCGAGCCAAGAAAACAACACCGCGTGGCTGTTGCACATGCGCGATGAGGCCCTCGAGATGGCCGGGGAGACAGGCCCGAGCTACGAGATTACCTCGTTTAGCGAAAACTGGAGTGAGCACATCCTCTACCACATCACCGGCGAAATGACGGTACCGCTGTACCTCGACGACCCCGGTCCCGGTGGGATTATGCAATTCGGTGACGACGGGATGCCCGAGCCTGTCGGTACGGCCACCTATCCGTTTGTCATGATGGTGCCCTACTCGGTGTTCGAGGAGGGCCCCGCCGGGCTGTTGCAGTTTGGTCACGGCCTGTTCGGCAGCTACGAAGACGTCGAGGACACGGCGGTGCAGCAGGTCGCCAACGACTTCAACTTCATCGCCTTTGGGTTTTCGTGGATCGGACTCTCCGGCGAGGATATCGGGACGATGGCCGGAGTGTTTGCCGGCGGCGATATCAGTGCGTTTCAAACCGTCCCCGACAGGCTGCAACAGGGAATTATCAATGCCCACCTCGGGATGCGGATGATGGCCCGTGGGCTGTATAACGATGAGCTGTTGCAGGTCGACGGCGAGTCGGTGATCAACCCCGATGAACAGGCGTTTTTTGGTGCGAGCCTAGGCGGCATCTTGGGCTCGGTCTACATGGCGACCTCGGTCGATGTCACCCGCGGTGGGCTCGGTGTGCCCGGCCAATCGTTTAACTTGCTGCTACAACGAAGCGAGCTGTTCGACCCGTTCCAACTGACGCTCGATCAAAATTACTCCGACCCGATCGACACACAATTGGTGCTCGGGCTCGTTCAACTGCTGTGGGACCGTGCCGAGCCAACCGGGTATACCCATCACATCATCGACAACCCGCTGCCCGGTACCCCCAACCACGAGGTCTTTGTTCAGGCAGCCATCGGCGACCACTTGGTGAGCAACTACGCGACCCACGTGATGGTCCGAACCCTGGGGATCCCCAACATCGGCCCGCTCAACCAGGAGATTTTCGGCATCGAGGAGGCTGAGCAGGGCTATGAGGGCTCGGCATTTGTCGAGTACGACTTTGGCCTGCCACCTATCCCCATCGAAAACGTGCCCATGACCGAGGGCAACGACCCGCATGGCGATATCTGGAACTATCCCACGTCGCGCCAGGCCCTCGAGAACTTCATCCGCACGGGTACGGTCGAGACCTTCTGCGACGGCACCTGCGACCCGGATTAGGCGGTGGACAGTCAGCAGCCAACATGGCAGTTGCGCCCGGCAACCGCCGCGGATGTTCCGGTGATTTTGGAGCTGATCCACGAGCTCGCGGTTTATGAGCGTGAGCCCGAGGCCGTGACAGCAACCGCAGCCGACCTCCTGCGCGACGGGTTTGGAGCACATCCCAAGTTCCATGTCCTGTTGGCCGAGGTCGTGCCGGAGCCGCCCAAACCAGATGTACCGGCATCATCTCCGCCCCCGGTCGCCGGGTTCGCGTTTTACTTTTTCAACTACTCGACTTGGCAGGGACGCCCCGGGCTCTACCTCGAGGACCTGTTTGTGCGCCCGCAGTACCGCAAACAGGGCCTCGGCCAAACACTGATGCACGCGCTTGCGCAGATCGCCGTCGCCAACAACTGTGGGCGGTTTCAGTGGCAGGTCCTCGACTGGAACGTCGACGCCATCGGGTTTTACGAGCAACTCGGAGCCAAGATTCTGCGCGAGTGGCTGACTGTCCGCGTCGAGGGTGAAGCCCTCCACAGGCTGGCACAGCCCGGGCCCAACTGAGCAGCGAACATCCGAGATTCCCGCTCCCCCCGTGGGGTGTGGGCCCTTCAGCGCGTTGGCACTTGCGTAAACCGGCGAAACCGGTGAACTCTCAGGGCAGATGCTCGCACTCGCCGACGATCCGCCCAACCTCGAAGCCATCGCGATGTCGCCGACGGTTGGCTGGGCACTGCTCGCCTGCGGTGTCGTCATAGCCCTACTTATCCTCGGACGCCGGGAACGTTGGCGGAGGTTTTGGCTCACCGTCGAAGACCCGCGAACCATGGGCGTACTACGCATTTTGATCGCGGCGATCGCCATCGCTAATGTCAATAGTTTGTGGGAGTACTTCGAGTTCCTATTTACCGACGAAGGCATCTTTTCAGCGGGCGATGCCCAGGAGTTTTTTGCTCCCAAGCAGTACAAGGGCTACAACGACGGCAGCGACGGGCAACCCGCAGGATTCTTTGGCTGGTCGGGGTTCATGCAGGTGTTTACCGGCCAACGCCTGTCCCTTCTTTTCTTTTATGATAGCCCGACCGCGTTTTATGCATACCTCGCAGCTTTCGAGTTGGCCGGCATCCTGTTTATGCTGGGACTTTGGACGCGCGTCACTGGCATCATTACGTTTGTCCTCATGAACGGGATCTTCTGGCGCAACAGCCTGTTTATGGAGGGCACCGAAGTGGCGATTCGGTGTTTTTTCTTTTACCTGTTGCTTGCCCGCAGTGGCCACGCCTACAGCCTCGACAACTGGCTGCGGTGTCGCAAGCTGGCAAAGCGTGGCGAACTGTCGACCCGTGATGGCCCCGGCGGCGGTGCTGGGCTCGCGCCCTGCCCCGAGCACCCACGTGGGCTGCAAGCCATCTATCGGGCGATTCCCGTGTGGCCGCGGCGATTAATGATGCTGCAACTAGCCACCATCTACACCACCACGGGAATCCTCAAAAACGGGCCGACCTGGGCCCAGGGCGACGCGTTTTACTACGCCCTCAACCTCGACCACTTCTACCGATTTTACCCGCAAAAGCTATCTGCGCTATTTGGCACCAACCTGTTTCGCGTGATGACCTGGGTCGCCCACTGGTGGGAGGTTTTCTTTCCGCTGGTACTCGTGGGCGTGGCCCTCCGGTTTGGCCAACGCCACGAGCTCCCGCCAATCCCGGCCGGTACCCGCCGACGCGAGCGTTACCTGTGGACCGCACTCGGGCTGTTATGCCTGGGTATATGCATCTACACCCTCCCCGTCCATCTGCCCGACGATTTTCCAGTTGCAACCAAGACCCTCCAGCTGTGGATTGCTGTCGTCTGGCTCGTGCTCATGCTTGTGGTCGGCTACCTCGGGCACCGTGTGTGCCAACGGCCCTTGACCATACATATTTTTCGACGGGAGGTTCGGCTCGACCGCGACTGGTGTGCGACCTGGCTGTTTGGCCGCCGCCTATGGCTCGGGCTCGGGGTGTTGTTTCAACTCAACCTCATGGTCCTCATGAACATCGGCCTGTTTCAGCCGATCATGCTGGCGGCGACGTTGGCATTTTTCTCGGGCCGCGAAGTCGCCAGCGCCCTGCACTGGGTCGCCCGTAAACTCCCCGGCAATCTCGGCCAGCATCCCCCACTGCCGAGCGAGTCTTTGGAGCTCCCCCACCACCACCGCGACGGTCAATCACTGCCAACCAAACTGCTCTATGCCGGGCTTGTGGTTGGAATTACGGGGGTCTTTGTCCATGCCCTCGTGGGCACGTCGTGGCGCGTCACAGGCTTGGTTATCGGCCTTGGCCTGGTCGCTGTGACGGCTTGGCAACTGCGGCAACCCGCCGGGCCCGATGCCTCACCACTGCATCGCCCGTGGGCCTACGGACCGCGCGGAAGACTGCTGGTGGGAGCCCTTATCCTCGTCCACATCGTCGCGGTTGCCCTGTGGCTTGTCCCCAAAAAAGGTTGTACATCCAAGTTTCGAGAGTCCGCTCGGCGGGTGTTTCAGCCGTGGTTGATGATCACCGCTACGGGGCAGGGCTGGGGTATGTTTGCCCCCAACCCGCCCAAGACCAATCGATTCTTGCGGGTGCTCGTGGTCGACGACGAAGGGGTCGAATGGGACATGAACACCGATGTCTACGTGCCCGAGCGCAAACCCATCCCGTGGATCTTCAACGACCGCATGCGAAAAATGAATCGGCGGCTACTTGGGCCGGGGGTGAAGTACCGGCGTTGGTATGCGCGCTATCACTGCCGAAAGTGGGCGCAGGAGCACGGAGGTAGGATCCCCAACCAGGTCCGCCTGATAAAACTGAGCTACCAAATTCCGTCCCCCGAGCAGGTTGCGAAATCGGGACCGTATATCCCCGAAGACAGGTTGCGACGTCGGGGCAACGAACGCACGATTCTCACGGTCAAGTGCGCCCGGGAAGTCCGCGGACAACTGACAAACGAAGTCCGGTTGCGCCACGGGTTACCTGAGATTGATCCCAAGGCCGAGCGCCTGTGGAATAAGCAGCGGACCAAAAAGTGGCACAAGCGATCACAGCGTAACTAACCGACATACATGCTTGTGCGGCAAACAGCCACGAATGGATGTATCCGCGTACGCGCGGCCGTTTTGTCGGGGTCGTGGCCATCCCCCGGGATATCTGGTGAAATAGCCGTGGGGGTGGCGTAACAGCGATGGAACAACACACCGGGCAACCGAAGAACCTGAGTGCGTTCTTGGAGTGGGAGCGCGGCCAGAACCAGCGCTACGAGTTTTTGGCGGCCACCCCCCGTGAACTTTGCCGGGAGAGCGAGTGCCACGGGCAGGTCCTCAACAACCTGTCCGAACTTTTGCGCCAGGCAATACATGCAGATACATGTGAAATCTACCGCCGATCCTACAAGGTCATTGCCAAGGTCATTGCCCTGATTCCCGACCTCGTGATCACCGAAACAAACAGCCAATTTCCAGAGCCGGTGTTTATTGCCGAGGTTGTCTCGCCCACGTCGGCGGCCGAGGATCGGGGCGAGCGTTGGGCCGCTTACCAAACATTGCCGAGCCTGGCGATGTACATGCTCGTGGAGCAGCAACACCCACGTGTCGAAGTATTTCATCGCGGTCGTAGTGGTTGGCGTTATCAGTCGTTCGATACGGCCGAAGCCGTACTTCCCCTGTGGGTCCCAAATTTTGAGCTACCGATGCGCGAGATCTATGCTGGGGTCGAGCGCTCGCCGACATGACCTACACCATCTACATGCTGCGCTGCGGGGACGGCTCGCTGTACACAGGCATCACCAATGCACTGACGGCACGGGTTGAGGCCCACCAGCGCGGAGCCGGAGCTCGCTATACCCGCAGCCGACTGCCGGTCGAACTGTGCTGGTCAAAGTCCCGCCAGCAACCAACCGCTGCCCGCAAGCTCGAGTACGCGATCAAGCAGCTCACCCGCGCCCAGAAAGAACGACTTGTGCGCGGAGATCAACGGTTGTGGCGACAACTGCGGGCACGGGTCCTCACTGGCGCGCGATGATTGCCGAGGGTTGAAGTCACGTATCGCCGCTTCGACGTGATAAACCAGAAGTCTACCCATCCAATGTCTGTCGTCGTCCACCATCGCGCCCGCATCTTGCTCGTACGCCACGGCCACTACGAACGCGTCGGGGACTTGGGCGACCGGGTTTGGGAATTGTCGCCGCTCGGTCGCCGCCAAGCGGTGCACACCGGTCGCCGGTTGTTGCATCTACTCGACACCGACTCGACCGAGTTTGGCGGACTATTTGCCAGTCCCTGGCCGCGGGCGCGGCAAACCGCCGAGATTGCCTCCAAGGAAATCAAGGTCGAGCGCATCACCATCAAGCCGTACCTGCACGAGTCTCTCCCCTTAGTGGACCCGGAGCGTTCGGCCAAATGGGGGATTCACCCGGATTTGCCGATGACATCTGAGGATGATCGCAAGGCCACGCAAAAGCAGGTCAACCGGGTGCGTGAACAGTTCTTTCGTCCGCCCAAACACGACACCACCCTGGTGCTGTTTACCCACGGCAATCTCATTCGCTACCTCGTCAACAGTGTGCTCGACCTCCCGCTCGAAGCCTGGTGTCGGCTTTCGATTGCACATGCATCGATTACCGAGATTCACACCTACGACGACGGCTTTGAAACCCTGATCTCGTTTAACGGCACCAACCATCTGCCGGCTTCAATGGTGACATCGGCCTGAGTGAGGCTCAGGCCCAGCAAAGCGGCACGCTCGCGCCTGCGTCAGTTCAGTCCGCGCGATTGAAACGGGCTGCGAGCGCCGTATGCAGTTCGTCCTTGAGGCGCGCGACCAGAGCTTCATCTTTGAGGTCGACCGGGGGCGTGGTGTCGTATGCCTCATAAAACAGGTCTGACTTGAGACCTTCGTCGATGCCAAGTGCGCGGCGGGTACGTCGGTTGTCGGGGATGAACCCGCGACCACAAAGTCGTTGTATGCACATGCCGATCGTGCCCTGCAACCCGCAGATCAGCACCTGGACCCGCTCCGGGTTAAACCCCCCCTCGGGCAAGCCGAGCCGGCTTTCCAGGTCGGCGAGGCGCTCGGGCTTGAAAAAGTCCTCGGCCCGGCCAGCAGCACCCTTCCAGCCAGTGTCCTGGTGGGTTCGCGAAACGGTCGGCAAGTAGTGCAGGCCATGGTTTTTGGCGAGGCCTTCCAGGTGCTCGCGGTAGCCCAAGTCGGCCGAGTAACTCGCACCGTGGATAATCGCGTAGTTTGAAAGGGAGGCCTCGGGCGTGCTCGCCCGCACACTGTCGACAATCGAGGTGAACGGGGCAAGACCTGTCCCTGCGGCCACCAACACGCGAAGTCGCGAGTCGTCGTCGCCCACCGTGTCGCGGATGGTGAACTTACCCGTTGGTCGCAGGCGACAGTACATCCGGTCGCCGTCCTTGATTTTCCACAACAGGTGGGTGAGCGGATTGTTCGACTCGGGACGGTCGACAAAGCGGATGTAAAAGTCGATGACATCGCGCTGTTCGGGGGGCGAGGCTATCGACATCGGTCGCTGCACCCCACCCAACTCTGGTTTTTCTTCGTTGTTCAGGCCAAGCACCATGTATTGGCCCGGTACAAACCACGCACCCTCGGGTATCGCCTCGTCGGGGCGCACACGAAACACAGCCAGTTTGTCGGTGATATCGGTACGTTCAACGAGCGTCGCATTGTAGGTGAGCAGTCGTGCCATGGCCCGCAGTGTACCAAAGCGAGACAACGGCCGAGCACAATGCGAGCTATGATCGCTGCCGGTCGGGGCCACCAAACACGCGGTCGATGGGGGCCATAACCCTCGTGATCGTGGCACTGTCGGGGGGCGTGGTCGCCAGCGACACCACGACCCCGGCGACGATCGCCACGACCAATGCGTAGACAACTGGCAGCAGTCCGGCAAAAGTCGGCAACACGCCGGCGAAGCCCGCAATCAGAACAATGTTTGCCAGCAGAATTGAAGCGATTGCTCCGGCGGCAGTAAACCTGCGCCAATGCAGCCCCAAGTACAGCGTGGGCACCAGGGTGACGTACCCCGAAAACGCAAACTTGGCGATGTCAAAAATCGAAGCCGGCTGCCACAACACCACGCCATACACCACGCAACACAGGACGATTAAAAACAGGCGGCTCAACACGATCTCGCGATTGCCCGCCCCTTTCGTTGAGCCACGCCGCAACACGTCGCGCGTCAGCATGGACGAGAGTGTCAGTCCCTGGGCATCGAGCGTCGACATCACCGCAGCCAAAACTCCGGCCAGGGCGACCCCCTGAAGCGCGGGCCCCAAATGTCGATCGACCATCAGGGGAAAGATCTGATCGCTTTGGCGACCGATAAGCCCGGGAAACTCAGCCGCTCCCCACACCCCGATCATCACCGCGGGCAGCCACAACAACAGCAACATCAACGGATACAGCCGGCACACATTTTTGAGTGTATGCGCATCTTTTGAGGCAAACAGGCGCACGAGAATATGGGGAAACCCGATCACCGTGAGCGAGATGGCGAGTCCCCACGAACCCCACGGACCCGGGGCATAGGCCGCGACATCGCCCTTCACAAGCAACTGCGGCGCTACCTCAGCCACCGCGCCGGTTGCCGCCGCGAGCCCACCAAAGTCGTAAATCACCACGCCAAACATCACCAGGATCAGCAGCATAAACACGCTGCCCTGAAATACGTTGGTCCACATCGTCGCCCGCATGCCCCCGAGGCTTGTGTAGATAAGCGTGATCACCAAAACCAGGGCTGCGCCTACGGCAATCGACACCGCGCCGCCCGTGAGCACCGAAGTAGCGATCCCGGCCCCGAGCACCGCGGTGACCATGTACGGCAGCGTGTACACGAGGTAGGCCAAAAACAACACCACGCCGACCGCGTGCGAGCCGAGGCGTTCGCGGTACAACTCAGCCGGTGTAATTGCACCGATTTTGCGGGCCGCGAGGTAGGCCGGGTAGCCGATCAGATAAAACGTCAGCGGAATACCAAGCCCGACAATTGCGGCGTTTCGCCCAAACTCGGCCACGCCCTGGTGGTAGGCCACGCCCGGAATTCCCAGCAGCACAAACGGGGTGACGTTGGTGCCAAACAGGGCCATAAATAGCACCAGGGTTCGGGCCCCACGGCCACCCAAGAAGTAGTCTTCGGCCGAGTTTGTGGTCCGGCGGTAGGCGACCAGCCCAATGATCAGGGTGACCGCCAAAAACCCGAGGTTGACCAGGCCGAGCGTCCACAGTTTTGTCACCCCTCACCCCCAGCAGCGGGAATATCCGCGGGTTCATCGGGCCAAACAAACACGGTGATGTACAAAATCAATGCCATCGCGCAGCCCATCCACGCCAATCGGTAGGCCAACTCAACCGGCATAAACCCCCACATAATGGAGCTGTCGCCATCGGTCACCGGCACCAGGTGGGCGAGCAGCAGGGCGAGCGTCCAACCGGTGGCGACCAAGCGATGTCGCGCGCGACTCATTTGTTTGCGTCCTCTGTCAATGTTTGTTGTACCGACAACTTCTCTTTGGACCGCCGCAGCAACCTGTCGATCAACGCCCTCGCCTGGTTGGGCTGCAAAAATGCCGTGTAGCTGCCGATCGTTAGGGGTGTAAACCAGGCCACATACATCAGCGACTGGATCCCCAGGTGCATCAGCACGCCATAGCCCAAAAACCACCTGCGAAGGTCGGGGATGCGCCGGCTACCCGAGGCCTCGCGGATCCAATGTAACAGCACGAACCCGGCAAACCCGACCTCGAACAGCAACACTGAGTAGGTCATTGGCCGCAGCACGTAGGGTTGCAACGTGGCCAGCACCGAGCTGGCAAAAAAGTGACGATTGTAGGGGTTGACCGCAGCGTAGTAAATCGCAGTGCCAGTTTCGGTCCATGCCGGCCCATCTTTGAGCAGGCCGCCGCCGGTGTAGAGCACAGCTAGTTGTAGCTGCAACACTCTTCGGCACCAAACCGGTACTGGGCCGCCGCGGCCCCGCCAGCTGGCATCGAGGCTCAGCCCCCGCCCACTTGGCAGCAGCATGAGATAGAAGGCCAATACCGTGTGAAACTGGTCGGGCATCGAGTACAACAGCGGGTTGCGCCCCACCATACTTGCCCATACAACAAATGCCACCAGCGACGACACCCGGGTGAATAAACCGACGAGCCACATCAGGTGCGCGAGCACGCCAACGGCAAAGATCGCCTGCACGACCCCGGGGCTCGAAACGTAAAAAAACACCGACCAACGGCTGTGAAAGGCCTTGCGGGCATGGGGCATTGCCAGCATCGAGGCGTCGGAGAAATACTCCGCTACCGCCCCGATGTGGGTCAGCATGCTCAGCGTAAACACGCTGACCAACACCACCCGAAACAAGCCGAGTGCGGTCGCATCCTCGCGTCCGAGCAACGACGCATCGACAAACCGGCGCAGGCGTCCCTTGGATGTCACCGACCCACCTCGGGACCTCGACCTCGGTGTTGCCCCCCCGCGTCAGTTGCCCAGTCGGCTCTCGAAATCGGGTTTTCGGTGCGCACGATCGGTGGGGAGCATACCGCAAAACACAACGGGCGTATCGCGGGATCTCACGCCGGTCGCAGCCGCCTTTCGAGGTCGAAAAAGGTGCAGATTCAACGGTCGCGCTGTTGCCTACTCTTCGCCCCGGCGTTGTTTGTCGACCTTGAGCATCCCTCGGATCGGGCCAAACCGGCAGTCCACCATCTGGGCATATTTTCGCCGTAGCGGGGAGAGGTCGGGAGCACCGGTCCGAACTTTGTCGGGAGGCGTGATTTGGTGCGTCAAAAACTCACCCGTGATCCGCATGGGCATCTCCCCCTTCCGATCCTCCCGCACACATACGGCCTTGAGGTACCAGTTGCGGTGGGGATTTTGTCGGCCAGGCTTGCCCCGCGACACATAAAACCGCCAAATATCCGTGCGTCGTTTGGTCCACGCCCAGTGGGTGCCAAAGGCATTCTCGGCCCACACCCGCTCCTCGAGCGGCTCCGCGGTACCGTTGGCGTAGTGCCCAGTGAGAGCCAAGTAGGTCACGGCATTCGGCGGATTGGGAGCGTACATGCCCCAGCGTTGCCCCACACTGATTTTCCGGGTGGCGTCGATAATCGCGATGCCAAGCCGACCGGTCCAATCCGTGGGAAGAGCCGGAACGAGAATTGCCGTGGCGATCGCGAGGGCGATCAGTACCTCGGAAAACCGTGTACAGGCAATCAATACCGGGTGTTGTCCAAGCCGTTTGCGATTCACTCGCCCACCCGCCTGCGCCGAAGTCCGGCCAACACCAACAGTGACAGGGCCCATGCCGACCACGGTTGCGGCTGCGAGTTGGTTGTACACACACAGCTCGCGGTTGCCTCTCCACGGTCGAACGAGCCCTCGGAATCGGCAAAGCCCTCAGACTCCACTTCTTCCCCCGGCCCCGGCATCGACCCCTGGTCGAGCAGGTTGCTGTCGACACTGTAGGCCCGCACCAAACTGGCAACGGCCTCGGTCTTATGGGTGTTGACCAACGAGATGTGGACGACCTCTCCGGGCGCGAGCCCGCGGACCACGAGCTTGAAAAACCCGTCGACCGTCGCCGTCGGGCTGTGTTGCTCGTCCCAGTCCCCGGTGACATGAATGATCTCGTCAATGTCGGTCGGCAGCGAAGGATCGCCATCTTCGTCGTACGCAGTCAATGCATAGTCAAATTTAATTGGCTCATCCTCGTATTTGAGGAGTACCAACGAGCCAACTGGGTTGGTGTTGGGGTTGCCGGTCGAGCTCCCGCGGGGCGCCAACTTGTATTCGACAATCAGGTTGTCGGCACCCAATGGCACCTCATGCCGCATCTGCATGGGGCCCGGATTGAAGGGCGTGACGGTACTTGTCTTTTGGCGCAGGTACATGGTCCGCCCATCGACGACCAACTCCGGATCGGTGAGGACACGGGGGCAGTCAAACAGGTTGCGGGCATCAAACGCGCGATGCAGCTGTTCCAAGTCGGCCTCGGTCCACAGCCCGGCCGCGAGGTTTTCCTGGGCAATCGCCAGCACCGTGAGGCTCGCGGTTTCTAGGTCGGCGTCGCGGGGCAATCGGGCCAGCAATTCAAACGCGATCGGGTCGTACTTCTCCGCGCCAATTCGCTTACGGGCCGCCCACATCGCAGCCATAAACGGCTCGCCGTCGTTGTGAACCTGGCCGATCGTGTCGTCTGGGCAACGCTTGGTGTTCTCGGCGTGGCGAATCTCCGACTTGCCGTAACTGTCCCAATAGCGGGCGACGTAGTCACCTAGGGCGGGGGAGTCGGTGAGCATCACCGAGAAGTAGTCGGCCATCGCCTCGTTGATCCCCCCGGCATCGGCCAGCAACCCGTCGGGCCGCATCCGTCGTGAACCGAGCCCTGCGGGGGTGAGCAGCGAAACCATGCCGTGGCCGAGCTCGTGGTAGACAACATCGCCGTCGAGCCCAAAGTCGACTTCGCTGCCCTGGCCAAAGATCATTGTTGGCCCTTTTTCAATGTCGCACTGGTTGGTGTAGTAGGCGTTGTTGAGCGGGCCGTACTCGAGGTCGGGGTAGCTGACGGCCAGGTTTTGGAAGCGCATGTTGGCGAGCATCGTGCTTTGCTCGCACTTAAACTCCTCGACCCCAAACGTCGCCATGTGGTCCAAAAACCGCTCTGCGTGGTAATACATCGACAGTTCGGCGTAGAGGTCGTTGCCGTCGATGCTGTCTTGCGGATAGCGAACGTCGGGCAGCGGGACAAAGAAGTCACCGTTGTCGTCGGACACGGCTTTTTGCAGCGGGTAACAATCGCCCTCGTCCCACCACGGCAGGATGTCCTCGGGGTTTTCGGGCTCATCGAGCTGACAGTTGAGTGAGATAACCCGTGGGCCAGTCAAAAACTCACCTGGTCCTTCGGCCATTACACCGGTGAGCTCAACCTCCTCAGGCACCGGTGTATGGGCGGGGTTGGTCGGAAAGATCCGTGCACGTGAGGCCCGGACATGCTCCCACTCGTCGAGCACGCGCCCACTGGCCGCCGAAACCCAGATCGTCTTGCGGGTTGGCTCGGCGCCCCCCATCGTCAACGGCATCTCTACCTGGTACGCAAGCACCGGGCGACCGAGGATGAGGATATATACCGGCTCGGGTTCTTCGCTCGGCAACGGCACTTCGCGGCCACGAGCTTCTACAGCATATGTATGTGCAATTTGAGCCGCCTCGGCCGGGCTCAGGCGGACCTGCTGGGGCAGCAACTGGGGCATGCTCGCGGGCAAAACCTGCTGCAACACCTCGGGCGGGCCAGAAGGTGGTATATGCACAGTTTCTGAGGCGCCGACCACCGGGAGCCCGTAGAGACGAATCTCGTTGTGGACAAGCGTGCCTGTACGCGCCGAGCCCAGGCGCTGGAGGTCGAGCGGAAGTGTGCGAGCAGCCACGCGCTCGAGCGCCGTGTCGACACTTGCCGCCGACACGGGCTGGGCCAACGTCAAGCCCGCGAGCACCAAGGCCAAACCGAACAACTTGGCGCGGGGTTTCCAAATGATTTTGCGCTCCGCACAGGCCGGCATGGGCAAATGATACCGAACGATTTACGAGTTAGCCCCCCGGGGTTTGAGATCGGTCGGAGCTCCAAGGCAAACCCTCTACAGTGCCATTCAGGGGCAAAACTACCGTCTAGCGATGCTTTGCAGTAGGATGCAGGGGTGCAATGTTTGCCTGCTCATAGCTGCCGGCGCCGCCGGTTCGGCGCGCTCGGTTGGGGCCTGGCGATCGCCCTACTCCAACCCCTACATGCCGATGCTTCCCCGCCGGCAACGCAGACTGCACCTGCATCCCCCGCGGCAAAGGCACTCGCGCCCACGATCGATGCCATCATCGACGATAGCAAGCTCAAGCAGACCGAGGTCGGGGTTGCTGTTGTCGAGGTCGCCACCGGTCAAGTCCTCTACAGCCGCAACGCCGACAGGGGCTTGAACCCGGCGAGCAATGCCAAGCTGGTGACCACCGCCACCGCACTGGCCGTGCTCGGCCCCGAATACCGATTTGCCACCAAGTTCTACGCTCCAGCGGGAGCCTGGCGAGGATCGGAGTTACGCGGTGATCTCTACATCCGGGGCACCGGCGACCCGGCGCTTGTCACCGAGGACCTCTATCGGATTGCCCGCGACCTCCATGCCCGCGGGCTGCGAAAAATCACCGGTACCGTCGTGGTCGACTCGAGTTACTTCGACGCCGACGGGTTTCCGCCGGGGTTCGAGCAAAAAGACGAGTTTGCCTCATACCGTGCTCCTGGTGGGGCGACGTCGGTCAATTTTAATACCCATGTGGTTTACATGCGCCCGGGTGCGACCGTCGGTGCACCCGCGGTTGCCACGGTTGAGCCGCCCGTCCCCTGTGTTGTGCTCGAAAACTCGGTCACCACGGCTGCGGGGCGCAAGGCTCCGGTCCAGGCGGAGTCGGAGGTCCGCGGGGGGAAACTGCATATACAATTTACCGGGACGATCGGTGTCGATGCCGGGGTCGCCAGCTATCGCTACCCGATCCACGACCCCTCACAGTACGCCGGCGAGGCATTTGTGGCTGCCCTGCGCGATGCCGGGATCAAAGTTCAGGGCAAGAAGGTCGGCAAGGGCAAGGTCCCGGCTGCTGCCGACTTGGTGTCGACCCATCGCTCGCAAACCCTGGGCACGCTGATCCGCGGGGTCAATAAACACTCCAACAATTTTATGGCTGAGCAGGTGCTCAAGTCGCTGGCGCCCGAGCCCGCCACGGCCGATGCCGCCCTTGATGTTGTCCGCACACACCTATCGAGCCTCGGGATCAATGGTTCGGGGCTTGCGGTCGGCAACGGCTCGGGGCTGTACGACACCAACCGGGTCTCGGCCAGCCAACTCGCCCAGCTGCTGCGTGCCGCCTACCGCGACCCCCGCTATGCATCGGACTTTGTCGCCAGCCTGCCGATCGCCGGCGCGGATGGAACGCTACGAAGGCGGATGCGAGGAGATGGCACCAAACGCCGGGTACGTGCAAAAACGGGCACACTCAATCATGTATCTGCACTCAGTGGCTACGCGTTTTTGCCCGACGGGCGGGTGCTTGCGTTCTCGATTTTGATGAACGGTTTTCCCAAGTGGCAGGTCGGCATTGCCAGGCGCACGCAAAACCAAATCGTCGAGGGCATTTTTTCCACCCTCGCCCCCTCCCCATAAAAATTTGTACACGCACCTTCGCGTGCCGATTGTAGATGTTTATACATACGGTTTGCGAGTGCATGATCATGGCTGGCAGCCCTATCCTGCGCGCAGAGTCAATGTAAGACCCGCCACGGGGCCGGTTTGCGAGCCTTGGGCGGTTCGGCGCTGGTGCGCGCTTGGCAACATCCAGCTGCCGGTCGCACGGAGAAAACCCGGCCGCCAAACGCCCCAAACAGCGGACCACGGGCCAGGCGTGAACGCCGATGCACAGCGTCAGGCAAGCGACTCAAACCTGGCCGAAATGCCAGATATTTTCGACGGCCAACATCGCTGTGAATGTGTATGCACAGTGTGAACAAACGCTGTGTCGCAAACCTTGCACGAACTTTTTTACCCCCGCTTAGATTGAGAATTTGCCGACTACAGACCTATTTGTTTATGGTTTGGCTTCGGCGGGAGCCGTCTTTTATGCAGCCAGACATCGGCGTCATCACCAATCCCAACTCCAAAAAAAACTGGAATCATGGCAATCGTCGCGCGAGCCTTGAACGCGCCGTCGGCAGCCGCGGAATTGTCGTCGAAACGCCCGACCTGCAGGCGCTGCCCGACGCGGTCGACAAACTGCTCGCGGCCGGTTGCAAATACTGGGTCTGCGATGGAGGCGACGGCACCCTGCATTGGATCGTCAACACCGGCTACCACCAGCTGCGCAAGCGCAACCCACAGACTGCTGTGACGGAGCTAGAGCTGCCCACGATCGTCCCGACCAACGGCGGGACCGTCGACTTTGTTGCCCGCAAAGCCGGTCTACGTGGCAACGCCGAGTCGATCATCGAACGCCTGCGGGCCCAGCTCGACCGCGGACAGACACCGATCACGGTCGAGGTCGATACCTGCCGCGTGCACAACCCCGAGGGCGAGGTCAACTTCGATCGGATCGGATTGGCGGCCGCGATCGGTGGTGTTGCATCGAAATTTTTTGACCACTACTACCAACTGCCCAAGTCCCGTGGCGCCGCGGAGATTGCCGGGGTGATCGGGAGTGCGGCCTGTGGTGCCATCGTCGGCAGCCTCAACCCGTCGCTTCGCCGGATGTTTCCCCGCAAGCTACAGGAGTATGCCGAGGACTTCTTTCGGCCGACACACGCCCGGGTTGAGGTCGATGGCAAACCGATAGGTGGCCAAGCCTATATGTCCCTGCAAGTGGGTGCGATCGATATCAACCTCGCCGGTGTGGTCCGCTGTTTTCGCCACGCCAAGGCGGGAGGTTCGTTGCATTTTCAAGCACTTTCAACAACGCCTCTGGGCGTTGTTGCCAACGTCCCCTCGCTGGTCCTGGGTGCGCCGATTATCGGGCGGCATGTATTTGATGATCGCGCGCTTGAAGTTTCGATTGTGGCCACGGCCAACGACCTGTTGATGCCCGTGATCGACGGTGAGCAGTTCGACGCCCAATCCCGTTTATCCCTGTCTCTTGGGCCACGTTTAAAAATCCCCCAACTGCCACGGCCGTCACCAAACTAGTCGTCCACCGTTGGCAAACATCGGTGGTGGGTGCATGATGGCTGTATGTGGCAGCGTGTTCGTACTGCGCTCAGCAAATTGCTGCGGGTAGGCAGTACGCCCAACCGAATCGCGGGGGGATTTACCCTCGGCCTCGGCCTCTCGTTGGTGCCGATCCCGGTGTTGGGTATGGTCGTTGCGCTGGCACTCGTTCCGGTGTTGCGGGTCAATCCTGTCGCGACCTACGCGGGCACCGCAGTCGTCAATCCGGTGACAGGTGCAGCGATCTACTTTTTTGAACTGTGGGTCGGGATGCAAGTGATGGGGCACCCGCCTCCCCGCTGGGCGACCTTGGCCACGCTCGATGCGGCTGGCTGGTGGGACTTGTTTGTCGAACTCCTCGCCCCGTTCGCGCTGGGAGCTGCGGTCGTTGCCTCGGTGACGTCGGTCCTGAGCTTCATCCTAGTCCGCGCCGTTGTGATACGGCTGAAACATACTTTGAGCGCTGGCGAGCCGGGTGGTGATCCCGGTTCGGAATCGAGGAATTCTCACCCCCAGCCCACCGATCCACAACGAAACGTCTGACGCGGCACACAACCTGTCAGGCACCCCTCTCCCCAACAGGAACCATTCCTCTGCCGATCTGTTCATATCTGGAGAACCCGACAGGCGAGTGATATCCTGCCGCAACTTCGGTGCCTCGCCTGCTCTCCATCGTCGTTTCTGCCTGCGTACTGGCAACGTCGCTCCCGGCCGCCGCACTCGAGCCGGCCGATGTCGACCAACTCTACGAAGAGGGTAAACAGGAGTTCGCCCTGTCGAACTTCGGCAAGGCGATTGAGAAGTGGGAAGCGGCCTTCAAGCAATCCGGTAACCCCTTGCTTTTGTACAACTTGTCGCAGGCTTACCGCGGCCGGTTTGGCACCCAGCGCAAACTCGAAGATCTGCGCAAGGCAAAGTTACTGGCCGAACGCTTGCGGGCCGCGATCGCCGACGATCCCTCGCTCGGTGATGCCGAGGAGATCGACAACCTGATCGCCGACATCAGCTCGACCCTCGAACAAGAAGAGGCCAAACAGCAAGCCGAAGAAACTGGCCCCGTCGAGCCCGACGAAGTCGATCCAACCGAAACAGAACCAGTCGACGAACCACCGCCCCCAGGCCAAACGTTGCGCCGGGCTGGGATCGGGCTGATCGCGACAGGCGGAGTGTTGACGGTTACCGGCGTTGCCCTGGGCGCGGTCTTCGGGACCCGCGGTAAATCGGAGCGGGAAAACCTCAATACGCTCTACACGATGGAAGAAGAGCTCGGGTGCTTAGACGGCACCGCGATGGGCGACGATTGCTTTTTTGTTGAACAAGACATCGAGACCGCCCGCGAGAACGGCAAACGCGCCAATCTCTACATGGGAGTCTCGCTTGGTGTGCTCGGAGCCGTGGGTATCGCGTCCCTGGTCACAGGCGTTGTCCTGTTCAAAAAAGGCAAGCGGGCCGCTGCCGAGTCCGAAGAGACATTTGCACGCGTGCGGGTGGTGCCATCCCTGGGTGGACTGTCTCTTACTGGTCGTTTCTAGCCGGATATCTCGAACTTCGCGGCGAGCATTGCAGATGCACCGTTCTCGAGCCAGGCTGGCCTCGATACGACCGAGTGCTCTCCAAATGTGCAGCTTATAGCCCCCACTCTTGGGGGCTGGAGACCATCCAGCGCGACTACGATCCATCGTCAATGCGCGGCTCCCGGCGGTGCTATCCCTCGCTTGATGTAGTAGGGTTGTCGCGCTCGCCGTTTCTTAACGCAACAAGTGGCCGAAACTCCACTAATGATTTTCCATGACTTCTGAGTCGACAAGCACCGGATCAGAGAGCCGCGATCCGCTGCTCGATACAACGGTTGCAGGCCGATACAAACTGATCGGAGTCCTCGGCCGTGGCGGCATGGGAAAAGTCTATCTCGGCGAGCACATCGCCATCCGCAAACGCGTCGCCATCAAAATCCTGCACCAGGCCTACTGTGAGCGCCCTGCCCTGGTGAAGCGGTTTTTGATTGAGGCTCGCGCCGCGACCTCGATTGCCCACGAGAACGTCATCGAAATTACCGACTTCGGCGAGACCGACAGCGGTGCCGCGTTTTTCGTGATGGAGCTGCTCGAGGGCGAAGAGCTCGGTCACCTGCTGCGACGCGAGCGTGTGCTGCCCTGGGCCAAGACCAGCCGGATTTTGTTTCAAATCTGTCGCGCACTCGAGGCTGCCCACGAAAACGGCATCGTCCATCGCGACATGAAGCCGGCAAACTGCTTCCTGATCCAGCGCTCGGGTATCGACGACTTCGTCAAGCTTCTCGACTTCGGTATCGCCAAGATCGTTGAAGGTGAAGACCCGGACTCGATCGGCGGATTGACGGAGGCCGGTGCGGTCATCGGAACTCCCGAATTCATGGCCCCTGAGCAAATCCAGGGCGCGCCCGTCGACAAGCGCATGGACATCTACGCGGTTGGCTGCATCGCCTACCGCATGCTGACGGGCCACCTGCCATTTCGCGACACAACGTCCTACGGGACAATGACGTTGCAAGTACATGCTGATCCGGTCCCACTGCGTGACCGCGCACCCGAGGCCAACATCCCCGAGGCCGTCGAAGCCCTGGTCCTGCGTGCACTCGAGAAGAATCCGGCCGCACGATTTCAGTCGATGGCTGAAATGCTGGCCGCGATCGACGAGATTTGCAGCGTCGAGGCGGCACTCAATGCCGAAGCCTCGCAAATGCTTCCGGTCCGAACGACCTCGACCTCGATCCCGGCAGTCGACCTCGGGCGCACCGAACCCCAAGAAGGCAGTGGCAGCGGCTCAGGCCACCCTACGCCGGTCCCCGGTGGGTACGATCCACTCGAAGATGCAATGACCTCGCAGCTCGACGCGCTTGGACGCGAAGAGCCTATCAAGGTACCAGGCAGCCTCGACCGCAAGAAAGTTGGCATCATTGGCCTCGGTGCCCTCGCCCTTGTGTTTTTGCTGATTGCGATGTTCTCGAGTGGTGATGAGCCCGAACCTGAACCCGAGCCTCCAAAACCCGAGGTCATCGTGGTTGGGGCTTCGTCGACCACCGATGAGACCACAACCGGGGACACCGAAACGGATACCGGCACCGAGACTGACACCGACACCGATACCGACACGTCGGGCGAGGAAGCTGTCGAGGACGACGAGCCCGAGCCAACCAAAAAGCGCCGCTACAACAAGCGTACCAACAAGCGCAAGAACTCTTCGTCGTCGAGCGACTCCAACAGCAAGATCGTGCTGAGCAGCCTCGACTTTATGGAGCGCAGCCGCGGGGTGCGATCGGTCAAGAGCAAGACAGATGCATGTGCATCGAGTGGCTCCGGGCAAGTCAAAGTAGAGATCGTCGTCACCGGCAAGACCGGGCGGGTTGCCAAAGCCTCACCTTCGCCCAACAACAGCCTCGGCCGCTGCCTCGCCCGTGCCCTCAAACGTGCCAAGTTCAGCCGGTTTCGCAAGTCGAGCCAAACGTTTACCCACACCTTCAAGTTTTGAAGCTCGGGTAAACTTGTAGGCACACCAACATCTTGGTCGGGCAACCGCGCGGTACATCTGCTACAACGTCGCGGTGAAGATCAGGTGCCCCTCATGTCGCCGCGAGCTTAAGAACGTGCCCGCGGACTTCCCCCACCGGCCGTTTTGCAGCAACCGGTGCAAGATGGCGGACCTCGCCAACTGGCTCGACGAGAACTATCGGATCACCCGCCCGATCGGGTTTGACGACGACTTTGAGCCGCCCCTCACCCACTAAGTAGTTCGGCACCTCCGCGCCGAAGACTGCGCCGACAATACGTTTGCTTTGGCATGTCCTCGGCGCCTGAGTGTCGAGAAAACTGCGGGCAGCGTTAGCCGGCAGCGAGCTGGGACAACGCGGCTCGCAAGCGTTGTGCACCCCGTCGCAGGCTGTCCTCGTCGGTGGCATAGCTCCAACGCAAGTAGCCGGGCGCCCCAAACGGCGTTCCCGGCACTGTCGCCAGCAGGTGTTCTTCGAGCAACCAGGTTGCCAGGGCGATGTCGTCGGCAAACCGCGTGTTGGCACCAACGTGCTCAGAGATATCGAGAAACAGGTAAAACGCGCCCTGGGGTGGCTGAACCCGCAGACCGGGAATCCCGGCAAAAAGTTGCAACATCATCGAGCGCCGGGCGGCAAAGGCATCGCGCATACGGACGACCGCCTCGCGGCAGCTCGGGTCGGTCAAAGCAGCGATTGCGGCGATCTGTGAGGTCGTGGCAGCCCCGGATGTCATCTGCCCCTGGACCCGTGCGGCGGCCGAAATGATGTGTTTGGGCCCGGCGAGGTAGCCAATTCGGTAACCCGTCATGGCGTGGCTTTTGGACACGCCGTCGACCACCACGATTTGCTCGGTCACCCCCGAAAGCGCTTGAAATGCACTTTCTTGGGTGAACCCGTCGTAGACGAGGTGACGGTAAATATCGTCGCACAAAAGCCAAGCCTGCGGCGCAACCCGGGCCATCACCTCACCGAGCGCACGCAGTTGCTCCCCGGTATAGGCCACACCAGTGGGGTTACACGGACTGTTGAGCACGACAAACCGCGTGTTCGGGGTGAGCACCCGCTCGAGGTCCTCGGGCGCAAGACGTAGCCCATGTTCAGGGCGACAGCCGACAACCACCGGCTCGCCACCACCTAGCCGGACCATCTCCGGGTACGAAACCCAATAGGGTGCCGGAATCACAACTTCGTCACCGGGCGACAGCGTCACCAAAAACAGCCCTGCGAGGCTGTGCTTGGCCCCGCAGGTCACCAGGATTTCGGGGCGGGTAAACGCCCGGCCGTGAAACGCCTGGAGGTCGGCAGCCACCGCGTCGAGCAACTTCGGCAGCCCGCGAACCGACGAGTAACCGACCGGGTGCTTGCTGATAAATGCCGCTACCGCGTCGGTCACGGCCTGTGGCGGGCGAAAATCGGGCTCACCCGCACTAAAGCTAAGCACATCTCGACCCTCCGCGACCAGCTGCTTGGCCCGGGCCGAGACAGCCATGGTCGCCGACGGAGCAATCGCCTGGGCGCGGGCGTTGACAGGAAGGGGATGGGATTGGCGAGCACCCTGCACCCCCGATATGTAGCTCGGTTCGGACCGCGATGCGAGACCCCCTAGTCGCGGACAGTTTGGCGACAAAGCAAACGCCAAACTCACCCGTCCGAGACAAGCCATGCCCGGCTCCTGTTACCCTCTGGCAATCTATGCGCCGGATCCATGCCTTTGAATTTCACGAGCGCTCGGAGTGCCCGGGTGTGATTCGCGAGTCGATTGTCGAAACGCTCGGTCGCGGGTTGCGATGGGGCCGGGTCTACGATGGTGTCGGCAACCGGTTTGCCGACTTTTGCCAACGCGCGGGTTGTGACACGGTCCTCGACCTGTGTAGCGGTTCTGGGGAGCCGGTCTCGATCCTGCTCGATGCCCTGCGCCGACGGGGCGTTCAGGCGCCGCGGTTTATCACCTCAGATCTATTTCCCAACCTCGCGTCGATGGACCGGGTCGCCCGCCGCTGGCCCTCGCAAATCGAAGTCATGCGGACGCCAGTCGATGCCACGGCCGTCCCCGACAACATCGAGCATGGAGCTCGTACGGTCATCAGCGCGTTTCACCACTTTCCGCCGCAGCTCGCCGCCCGCATTCTCGCCGACGCAGTTCGCAACCGCCAGGCGATTTTTATCGTCGAGCCCTGCCCCCGCAAATTCTCACGGTTTGCCGCGATGCTGCCGATTCTTGCACTTTCGATGTATATCAATCCTTTACTCGCCGGCTCCCGGCGACTGCTCAAGGGCCTGCTGACCTATGGCGTGCCGGTCGTCCCTGCCCTCGGGCTGTGGGACGGCCTGGTTTCGACCATGCGTATGTACTCCCGCGGCGAGCTCGAGCACATGATCGCCGATCTCGGTGGCGGCTACCGTTGGCGCTTTCATGAGGAGCCCTACTTTCCCCGGGGCATCGCCACCATCTTTGAGGGCATCCCGGCTGTCCGCCCCGCGTAGAACATGTATCAACAACAAATCTGAACGCCATGGCCAACGACTCTGCCCGCATAAGTCCAACTGCCCACTACACCGGCGAGGTCTGGTGTCGGCACCAGCTTTCGCCCGCGGCCTTTGGCACGCGTTTTGGCGGCGCGTTGTTTGTGGCAACCGCCCCCCTCGTGGGAGCCCTCGCCCGCGTGACTGGCGGGTTAACGCTCGAGCGCATGTTGCTCGAGCGCCACCTGTTGCTCGACGACCTGCTGGCGACCGCGATTGAACAGGACGGGGTGACCCAAGTTATCGAGCTTGCCGCTGGGATGTCGGGCCGGGCCCTGCGCATGCTCAAACGGTTTGGCGACCGTGGGCTGAGCTACATCGAGACTGATCTTCCGGGCATGGTCGCCCGCAAGCGCCGGGCAATTGCCACCCTCGACCGCCCGATGCCACCCGGGCACCGGATCTGCACGCTCGATGTATTTGCACATGACACCCCAGACAGTTTTGAGTCGGTCGTCGCTGCCTACCTCAATACCAACGAGCCGACCGCGATTGTCAGTGAGGGGCTCGTGAACTACTTCCCCACAGCGGCCGTCGAGGCCCTTTGGCAACGGGTTGCCGGGGTGCTCGCACGCTTTGGCAGCGGCCATTACCTGAGCGACCTGCACCTACGCGACGAGACCCAGGCCTACTGGCCCACCAAGGTGGCGCAGCGGGTTATCGAAGTTGTTGCCCGGGGAAAAGTGCATCTACACTTTCAAGATCACCGCGACGCGTCCCAAGCCCTCCTTCGTGCAGGTTTTAGCGACTCGATGTTGTATCGGCCACAGGAGCACCTCGAGCGCCTTGGGCTGGACACGCGCCGCGGCCCCGGGCTTGTTCGCATTGTCCATGCCCGTGTCGGCGCGAGTTCGCAGCCCTAGATTTCTCGTCACAACGCCGCGCTTATCCGCGAATCCCCTACGAGTTTTGGCAAGTCGCAACCGTGGCGAGAGACCGCGGCTACGACTCACGCGGTGGCGGGACAAACCACTTCCACACCTGAAGCTCCGGGTAGCGTTCGGAACGAAACAGCACCCTCCCTAAGTTTCTCGTCACAACGCCAGCCCGAGTTTGGGGAATCGCAACTGTGGCGAGTGACCGTGGCGAGTGACCGCGGCTACGACTCACGCGGTGGCGGGACAAACCGCTTCCACACCTGCCGCCCCGGGTAGCGTTCGGAGCGAAACAGCACCCTCCCCTGGCCATCGTGGGCGTAACGCACACACAACCCTTCGGCCGGTGGGTGGCGAAACAACTCCTGGGCCTCGTTCCGGGTGAGCACCGACAGGTCATGAACATTGCGTACGCAACGTTCACACAGTCGCCGTTTGTCGTCGCCAACAAAACTGTCCCAATCCTCGTGGCAGGCGAACTTGAGTTTGAGTGAGCGCCGCATCACCGGACCTCGACCTCGGCCCCGACCCCGCGAAGTTTGTTGGCGATCTCCACCGCATGGCCGCGATCAAGATCACTACGCAAAACAACCGGCCCGGTGGCGTCGACCATGGCCTTGACCTCGCGCAACCCGAGCCCAAGAATCTGCCGCAGGACTTTCATAACCTCGATCCGACGACTACCAGCGGCGGTCAGCACAACATCAAAACCGGCCGGCATCCCCATGTCGATCGGCATCCCCATGAGAGGTTCGATCGTGGGGACCGCCAAGCGCTCGATACCCCAATGATCTTCGAGCTCGAGGATGAGATCTTGGAGCTCACTCGGCTGCAGGGCCGAGAGATAGGCAATTACCTGGTCTTTGGTCAGCCCTGCCACCGCGTGAATTGTGCAGGAGTCGATCGCTACGGACAAGCACGATTCAACCTGCTGCGCAGTTGCGCCCGGGAACTCACTTGTATAAACAAATTGATGTTAACGCCGCGGGTCGACCCCGTGCAGGGCCCCACAGGTATCCAAAATCCAGCGCTGCAGGGCTAAATACGGTGACGCGTAGGCCACCCGCGAGCCTCCTTTGAGGTCGTGATCGAGCCGGGCTAACCCCGAGTAGGCCGCGCGTAAACGATGGCTATCGAACCCGCGGGCCTGCTCCTGTAACTTGCGCACGATAAACGGCTTTTGCCCCTCCAACCCGCGGGTTTGATTGTGGAACTTGGCGGCAAAAATCAGTCGGATCTGGCGGGTGAGCATGGCAAACACGCGCATCGCCGAACCCTGGTCCTTCTCGCCGGTGGCAAACAGTTGGGCGAGCACCTCCAGGGCTGTGCGGGCGTCGCCCTGACCCACGGCATCGGTCAGGTGGAAGATGTTGGCCTCGCGCGTGTGGGCGACAACCGCCTCAAAGTCGTCGCGCGTCAGCTTGGCTCGGTCGGCATAGAGCTTGGCCCGCTCGACCGCACCGGTGAGCTCGCTGCGACTGGTGCCGATACACTCGACCAACCACGCGGCGGCGCGCCGATCAATTTGTACCTGCAACCGCTTGCCCTCGCTGATGACGTAGGCAATCCCCTCGCTGTCATGGCCCAGGCCCGTAAACTTGCACACACGCCCGGTTTTTTGCGCGGCCTTCACGAGTTTGGCGCGGCCGTCGATCTGCGAACCGTAGATCACAAACACCGTCGAGGGGCACGGCTTGGCCACATATTCCGCGATCGCGTTGGTCGCTGCATCGCGGGTTGAGACCGGGCCATCGTCGTCGCTACCGCGCCGGTACTTGCCGAGCTCATCGGGGTTGGCGAGTTCGACAAGGCGATACTTGGACAGCATTGGTACCTGGACGCAGGCGTCGAGTACCTGCTTGGCCGCCTTGACATCGGGCCCGTCAAAACGGTCGTAGTTGAAGGCCTCCATCGACTTTGCCGTCGCGTCGTCGGGCGGAATCACAGCCTTGCGAATGGTGGCCACGGCCCGGCGAATGGCATCGGGTTCGTCGCCGTAGAGCACATAGACATTGGCCAGGTCACCGCGGGCGACCGCAGCCTCGAGCTCAGCCAGTGGATCCCCGCCACCACCTTTGGTGCCCCGCGGGCTCATACCGGCCCCCGCTCGAGCACTGCGACGGTTTCGATTTGAGAGGTCATGGGCATCAGGTCGAACACAGTAACATCTCGCAGACCAAAACCCCGCTCGGTCAATGCCCGAAGGTCGCGGGCCAGGGTCGCGGGGTCGCACGAAACATACACCACACGCCGAAGTGTGAGTAGGCTCAGTGCATGCACAACTTGTTTACCGAGGCCCCGGCGCGGAGGGTCGACGACCGTGACATCAAACCGCCGCCCGGCGTCGATAAGCTCGGTCAGGCGGCGGCTGGCGTCGCCACCCAAAACCTCGACGGGCGCCGTTCCTGACAGGTTTTTGAGCCTCTCAACCGCATCTTTGGCACTTTCGATCGCCACCACGCGCCGGGCCTTCGAGACCAGCGCACGGGTAAAGTTACCGCTGCCGGCGTAGACCTCGAGGACCTGCGTGGCAGCTACATCACCGGCCTCGCAGACATGCTCGACCAAGGCCTGGTTGACCTCGGCGTTGGCCTGGGCAAACGAAAATGCACCGGCCTCGATCGCCGGATATACCCCGCCGTCGATCGCCAGGGTTGTCGGACCAATCCGCAGCGACTGCCGGTCGTCGCCCCGCAGCTCGATCGCTATCAATGTATCATCAAGGAGTTTGCGGCACTGCATCACCAGCGCGGGCCCTTGCTGCGCGAGGGAGCCCTCGACTGGCAGACCCAACACGACCTGTTTTCCGTTGCTGAGACCATGCACAGAGCCGGTTTGGGGCAGGTACGCAGCGAGTTTGCGAACCTTGGCAAGCGCTGCCAACAGCACCGGTTCGAGGGCTAAACAGGTGTGGACATCGACAACATTGTCGCCGTGTTTTTGATAGAAGCCGAGCTCAAATTGGTCGCCGCGGCGGTAGTGCATGCGGGCGCGCCGGCGGTAATAGGTGTTGCCCGCCGCGGCACCCAGGCGAACCGTTGGGACATTGGACAGGTGGCGCAGCTGGTTGGCCACGATATCGCGCTTGAGTTCCAGCTGCTGATCGGCGGCGACATGTTGCCAGTTGCACCCTCCGCACGTACCTGCCAGCGAGCACGGGGGCACCACCCGGGCAGGCGAGGCCTGGTCAATGTGCTCGACTGCACCGCGTATGAAATGCTTATGTACATGCAAGGGCTTTGCCCGAACACGCTCTCCGGGAAGTGCCCCGGCGACAAACCACACACGTTGGTCGTCGCCCGCGACCGGCCGTCCGACCCCCTCCCCGCCATGGGCGAGGCCGTGAATCTCCACCTGGGAAATTGGCATGCAAGCCCCCGAGGGCCCGTCGCCTGCACCGGGGGCGTTCATGGCCAGCGACCATACTGTGTCTCACTGCCGAGTTCCAGCGGTTTGGCCCACCGTCTCCCCGAGCGTGCCGCTGGCGAGTATGCTCACCGCAGTGGTCCAACTGCGAAAGCTTGCCGGAGTGTTTGCGGCAACCGTCACCGCGGCTGCGGCGTCACCCGTCTACGCCCATGCCCAGCCACCAACGCAGCCACAACCACAACCACAACCACAACCACAACCACAACCACAGCCACAGCCACAGCCACAGGAAGTTGCCACGCTCGTGTTTATGGTCGATGTCAACGAGGACCTGCACACAGCCCGGCAAATCCTCGATGCCCTCCGACTCGAACTCGTTGAGTTGTCTGCAACCGTGGTCAAAGAGCCGGTGTTCCTGGCCAACGGGGAGCTTTCGCTGCGGATCAAACGGGCGCAGTTGCTGGCCGCCAAGCATCGAGCAACCGCCGTGTTGTGGGTTGATGGCCAGGAAAATGGCGACCTCGTCCTCTACATTTTTGACCCGCGCCGTGCCGCACCGATCCGCCGCACCGTGACGCTGAGCCCCGACCCCGGGGGGAGCGAAAGCCAGATCGATGCTGTTGCAATGATTTCGCGGGCATCGGTGACGGCCCTGCTCGAGGGCCAAGAACTGGTTTCCGAACCCGAACCACCACCCGATCCGCCACCGCAGCGCATCGACCCAACCCCGCCTCCCAGGCACGTACCACGACCGCGGCGCGTCGAACCCGAACCGCGAAAACATGGCTATGCACGGGTTTCGACAAGCTATGCCGGCAACAGCTACGCCCCCTCAGTTCCCTGGCAAAGTGGTGTCCACCTCGCGCTTTCGTGGCAGTCGATGTGGGGCCTGTACGCCGGGGCCGGTTACCTCGCTACCGGGGCGATCGGGGCCGAGCACAACCTCGAGGGAGCACAGTTTGTCACCGGCCTAATTCGCCGCCATCCGATCGACATCCACATCGGCTACCAACACCTGTGGGGCAAGATCGGACTCGAGGCAGAACTCGCTGTCGTGCTCGACCCGGTCACCAAGGAGTTCACGGTTTTTTGCGATGACGATGTTGCGATCGCCGATGAGTGCGAAACCACGTCAGCATCTAATTCGTTTCGCATTACCCTCGAAACCGTCAACAACAGCTACGGGATCGCACCACGCCTGCGGTTTGTCGGCAAACCGGCCGAAAGCCTCGTCCTCCATGCCGGTGCCGGAGTCGATGTATTTACACAACTCAATCACGAGCTCGTATGCGACGAAGGTACTGCGTGTTACCCCCTGCGCGCCACCCTGTTGGCCCCCCGGCAGCTGCGATTTGTGTTTGTCGTCGGCTTTCAGTTTTTGATCTGAGATGAGTAGCAACCCGGTTGTTCTCGCGGTGCGAAGACCTTGTCGCCGACGCGTTTCGTGAGACACAGTTGTGGCTATCTAGATTTTGCGAGGTGCGCCCTCGGCAAACTCGGCGAGCGAGGTGCTGTGCCGAGAAAAACCATCGACGCCGCGGTAGCGCAGCACGACCCACGTCATCAAGCCGATCGCGGCAAACTGGCGAACCAGGGAAAACACGTAGGCAGCCGTTCCCGCGCTCGGGGCCGGCTCGATGCCGAAAAACAACCACGCCAAGCACACCCACACCACGGTTTGCCGCCGCTGGCTCCCCGCGCCAATGAGCACAATAAGCCAGGTCCAGGCGACAAACACGTACCCCGGCGCGGCTGGGCTGCGAAGCGAGGCAAGGCCCAAAAGCGCCAACCAAATACAACACTCGCTCAGCCGGCTTAGACCCACCCGGGCGCCGGCATACAACGCGAGTGCCAACACCCCGAGCGAGTAGGCCCACGACCACAAGGGCCCCTGCGCCCACGGGTCGGCAACCAGACCAAGTGCATGAAACTTAAAGGGGACCGCAAATATCGAGCTGTTGGACTGCACCGAGTCACCGCGGTCGAGTAAAAAATCAAACGCCCGGCCGCTGGCAAGCCGGGGAAGCTCGTAGTCGACAAAACTCGCCATCACCTCGGGCCCGATGATCAGGTATGAGGCGACCAACAACCCCACCGACCAGGCGATCGTCCACATCACAGCGCCCCACCGCCGACGTACAAGAAGGTAGGCGCCCAACACCCCCGGCGAAATCTTGGCGAGGATGACAAAGGCCAGCAGCCCACCGCCGAGGATGTTGCGATCGTGTGTAAATGCAACCATTGCCGCAACCGCCAGCGCAACTAGGGCGACGTGGACGTTGCCGAATTGCAGGCAGATGAGCCACGGTAGGGCGATCCAGACCGCCGGCAACCAGGTCACGGCCCGCCCCCCAGCTCGCCCGCCAATGTGCAACGAGACGGCGAGCGCGGCCCCGAGGCTCAGCAACCCACACAACCCAAACCACAGGGTCCGGAAGTGGTGCATGTTGTCGGTGACCGCCACCAACATGCGCGGCGCCAACAAAAATGGCGGGGGATAGCTGTAGCTGTCGAGCGTGAGCGGGCCGAGGTCAAATGCCAAGTCCTCCGGCAGCTCCTGGACGATCGTGTCGTCGGCACGGATCTCAACCTCGGGTACATGGCTGGCGTGATACGGGTTTGGCTGTCCGTCGCGAACCATCACCGCGGCGTGCATGTACGCCGTGGCACAACAATGGCGGTCGACAAACTCCACCCCAGGGGCGAGAGAATGTTGGGTTTGCAGGGGGTCGCTGACAAACGCGCCCATGCGGGCGGTGAGAATGGTCGAGCCGCAGGCCAGCAACAGCCACCCCGCGGTCGCCAGGCGATGGCGCTTGGCACAGCCGTCGAGGGCCACGGGAACATGCTGATACAAGTAGATTGCGGAGCGAAACGTCAGCCACCCGAGCCCAGCGGCACCCAAACCAAACGCCGCACGGGCTGCCATGGTGTCGGGTAGCACCATGCCCAACAACAGCCCACCACCGACACCGGCCAACAACCCGTATTGCTGCGATCTGCCTGTGGCCAGGGCGATTGCCAGCGCCCATGCTGCGCTGCCAAGCCCGACCCACAAACTCGATGTATCTGCATGTGGGAGAGTGATGGCAATCAACGACCACAGTACTTGCATGGCCATCACAACCGCGATCGCCATGATCCACGCGACCACCACCCAACGCTCATAGGCGGGTTTTTGTGCCGCGATGTTGGCGGGTCCGATCACGCAACACCGTTGTACCGAGCAATCACCTGCTCGCGCAGGCACCGTCCCCGCGGCTGAGCAGGCGATATCTCACCCCAGAGGTCGCAGTCGCAACCGATCTAGCCGGCGACCGCGTAGACCACGGCCGCAGCAACCGATAGGCTGACGAGCACGGCGACGACAGTAAGGTTTCCGGACGGCCCAGAAGCCGTCGTCTGGTCAGCGACCCTCGGCATCTTTTTTTGTGTCCTGTCGATCTTCATATGAAGGTAAAGATCCCCGTTTGGCCCGGCACTCGCCTCACCCTCACCCCGCATGCGCAGCGCCGCCCCGTCGGGGAACTGCTCAGGTAGGTGCACAGTGAGGTCTAAACCGTGTAAACAGGCTCGCCGAACCTGTTGCCCGTCGCACGGCAGGACCTCGGGAACATCGACGTCGACACCTTCGGGATGTCCCAACGCCCACGCGGGCACCTCGACATCGGCATGCAAGTCACGACCTCGTTTGCCAGCTTGATTCTCACTTTGCGTGTAGATGGAGCCGAGTTCCACCGCGGTAGTGTACCCGAATGGGGCAGTTGAGAAGAGGCGTATCACAGCTGGTTGGACGCCCTCGCGGGAGTGTTCCCAGGCGTCTTCGCGTGCATGCAAAAGCCGAACACCTGGCGCATTAGGAGAGCAAACTCCCTGGCTTTACGCGCGATGTCGACTCTTGGGAGCGAATCGCAAGCACGTAGAGTTTCACGTTTTTCTTGTATTCTGATGTAACCTCGTGGCGAACGCTCCGTTCACTCGAAGGACCCAATCGTGTCGATGTCGTCGGCCCATGCCGTTACGATCGGCGCGTACTTTCCCCAAACCTTCACTTCAAAACCGGCGCGACCCGAAGTTGTGCCGCGACAAAAACCCCAGGAACATGCTCAAACATCTTGATTCCATTCTTGCTGCGGCGGTCTTGACCACCGCTACCCTCGCTGCTGGCGGCTGTGATTCAGGCGACGGCGAAACCACTGCTGGCACCACGGCTGGATGCCCCGGCACAACCGCTGGGTGCCCAGGCACCTCGGCTGGATGCCCCGGTGCCGTCGACGAAGCCATGATTGTCGAAAAAGTCATGGCCTTCGACCAGGGCGACTACACCAAGGTCAACCTCGATCCGCTGACCACCGAACACGCGGCCGACGAGGTCGATATTTGGGTGCCCAACGCTTTGGTCGCCGACTACAAGTCGATCGACCCGGCAGACTACTCCGCGGCCAACGTCTCGTTCGCCCAGGGTACCTTGCTGATCAAGCAGCACTTCGCAGCCGGTTCGCCCGATGGCTGGACGGCCATGTGGAAAGCCGCAGCCGGCTACAACGCCGAAGCCGGCGACTGGTGGTGGGGTCGGATCGCCACAGACGGCACAATCGTGGTCAGCGGTGTCGTCGACAGCTGCATCGGTTGTCACTCCCCCGCGGGTGAGAACGCCGACTGGGTCCGCGGCATTCCGGCCAGCGAACAAGCTCCATAATCTGGCGCAGCATCGTTTCGAGGGCTGTGTATCTACAAGATACGCGGCCCTCGCTAATTTTTTTTACTGGTCGCCTGCGACCGTTCGCCCCCCTACTTCGCCACCGCTTGGTCCCTCTGTTAAAGTCGCCGCAGCATGCCAAGCCCACCCCGCACCCGTCGGCTCTTGCTCGCCACGTCAGTGGCGGTCGTCGTGCTCGTCGTGCTCGGCGTGGTGATCTTCACCGGTGCTCCTGAGCTCACGCCCGAGCCGGACCCCCTGGGTCTTGCCAATCGCACAACCCTCGAAGAAATCGAGATCGCAAAGCCCGAGGACTACTGGTCACGCGCCGGGTACGTCCGCATGGTACCGCCGGTGCGCCTGCCCTCGGGAAGTCCCACGATCGACCAAATCGAAGTCTGGCTCAAGCTCCCCGCGGAGGGGGAAATCGACATTGTAGATACACCTAATGGCCCGCGATTTTTGTTTCCCCCGGGGACGGTCTCGGACCGGGTCGAGTACGTCGGAGAGGGGGACAAACGGTTTGTGGGAGATGTTCGCGGCACCCGCTTTGGCGCCGACGGCCACCAGCGATTTCGCGTGCTTCGCCCCGAACGTCCGGCCCCCGGCGCCCGCCTGTGGGGATTTGAGTGGGTCCGCGACAACCCCGAGCACAAGACCCGCGTCGACACCCAGATGATCGCGTTTTTGGGTGACACAGCGCCGGGTAAGTCGATGTCGCCGGAGGCCCGTAGCAAATACTTCAAGTGGTTTCGCTCGATCAGCGACTGTGCTGGGTGCCACCCGGCCAACAAACCGACCAACGCCCTGGCCCGTGCGCGCGGCATGCCCAATCGGGCGACAGATGCCAACGGCATGTACACACCCGCGACAGTCTTCGCCAACGAAACCGCCCTCGAGGCCTATCGCCCCCACGACCGCAATCGGGACGATCCCTTTGTCCGTTACGACTGCCCTGAAGGAGAGCCGACCGTCCGGTCTGGTAAGCACGTCACATGCCCGGAGCAAAGGGTCCCAACGGCCAGCTTTGACATGGCGGCAGCACTCGCCGGGGGTTCGCCGCATGCCCAAGCGGTGTGTCGCGCACGGAACTATCTGTACAAGCACCTTTCGCAACAGGGCCGTAGGCTTGTCGCCCAAGCAATGGACGAGTGCGCGCACTAGGGCTTCCACGCTTCCACTGCATATGAAGAACTCCGCATCCAAAGCTCACACAAAATTCCCCCGGTTGTAGCGGATTCGAGTACTCTCGCGGCCAGGCACAATCTGCCGCGACGGGAAGAGATCATGATTAAGAACCTCGAAGCTGTTTTGACTGCAACATTGATGAGCACCGCTTTGGTTGCCATGCCGGCCTGTGACGACGACGGCGGCACCGAGACCGATGACAGCACGACCGCCGGAACGACCGCCGGCTGTCCCGGTACTTCGGCAGGCTGTCCCGGTACTTCGGCAGGTTGCCCCGGCACCTCCGCTGGCTGCCCCGGCACCTCCGCTGGCTGCCCCGGTACCTCCGCTGGCTGCCCCGGTACCTCCGCTGGCTGCCCCGGCACCTCCGCTGGCTGCCCCGGCACCACCGCCGGCTGCCCCGGCACCACCGCCGGTTGCCCCGCCATCCCGGGCAGCGGGGACGACACACCGAATTGCGAAGATGTGTGTACCAAGCGATTTGAGTGTGGACTCACCGACGGCGACGGCTTTGTCCGCTGCCAGGACAACTGCCTGAGCGAGAAGGCACCGAACACCGAGCCGAGCCCCGAAATGGCCGAGTGCATCATGGGCTCCTGCGATGAAGTCGACTCTTGTATCAACATGCTTCGTGCACGCTGATTGACCGACAGGCCGCGACATATGGATAATCCGACGTTGAATCCGTCGCCGCCTTCCACCACACGCCCTGGTTTCGGCAAGATCCAGGGCGTTGGTATTGGTTTGCGTCGCCCCCACTACAACGACATTCTCAAGACCGAGCGCCAACTCGACTGGCTCGAGATCATCCCCGAAAACTTCATCGGTTACGGGGGTCGACAGCTCGACATGCTGCGCAAATGCCACGAGCGTTGGCCTGTTGTCAGCCACGGCGTGTCGATGTCGATAGGTGGCCCCGACCCGATCGACCCGGGTTTTTTGGACCAGCTGCGCGACCTCTTGCGAACGATCGACCCGCCCTACTTCACCGACCACATGTGCTTTTCGGCGATCGGTGGGGTCAACTTTTACGACCTACTGCCACTGCCGCGGTGCGCCGAAGCTGTCACCCACGCGGCCACCCGGGCGCGTCAGGTCCAAGACCATATCGAACGCCCGCTCGCCCTCGAAAATATCTCCTACTACGCGACCATGCCCGGGAGCGAGATGTCCGAAGGAGCATTTTTAACGGGCATTCTCGAGGAGGCCAATTGCGGGCTGATGCTCGACGTCAACAATGTCTACGTCAATGCCGTCAACCACCGCGAGGATGTCCTCCAGTCCCTGTGTGAACTGCCGCTTGACCGCACTGTCCAAATCCACCTCGCGGGCCACATCCGCGATGGAGAAGTGCTGCTCGACAATCACGGCGCGGCGGTGATCGACGAGGTTTGGGAGCTTTACCGCGAAGCTCTCAAACGCGTGGGCCCGGTGCCGACATTGATCGAGTGGGACACCGATATTCCCGCCCTCGACGTGGTCCTCGACCAGGCCGACCGCGCCCGCGAGATCATGCGCGAGGTCTGCGGTGTGGAGGCTGTCCCATGAACCTCAATGAGTTCTTCGCCAGCACCCAAAAACTCCTGCTTGGCGAGGTCGATGTACGTACATACGAACGTACACTCGGCAAGAGCCCGTCGGGCCGCAAGCGCCTTCAGTTTTATCGCACACTCATTCGCCGCAACATGATGAAGGTCCTGCGCGAGATGTTTCCGAGCGTGCGTGCGCGTTACTTGCAACTACATCCACATGGCTGGGGCGAGCTCGTCGACGCGTACACAAAAGCCCATCCGCCACCTGCCCACTGGGACCCCAACCTGTTCGCGGAGTCATTCCCGGACTTTCTCGCCGGCAAGCGCGAGGCCCATGGCAAGCTGCCGAGCGACCTGGAGCAGTTGGCCGACTTTCATTGGACGGAGTACCGGGTGTTCGCAGCCGCCGAAACCTGGCCCGAAGAGCTCGGACCCGACGGCCTCGAACACCGTTTGTATGTACGACAGTACGACGGCAAGATCCCGGTGTACGCCCGCGAACTCGTCCGCAACCCTCAGGCAAAACCCCCTGAACCTACGCCCACGCCCACGATTATCTTTCGAAACTTGCAGACCCATCGACTCCAGGTTTTCTACCCAAACCTCCTCGGGCTCCTGGTGCTGACCAAACGCAGTGGCAAAGCACTTCCCGAGATTCCGGGTGTAACGGCCGAGAAACTCGACCAAGCCGAAAAAAACTTGATTGAGCACGGTGTACTGACACGTCTGTAAAACAGCGTTACTTACTGACGTAAACTCACAAACTCCGACAGCTCGAATTCCCCACATTCCCGAACACTGGTTGTAGCGTCAACAACATGCGGTGTTCGGTTGTCCATGCAACATTATTAGGTTTGGGAATTTTCGTTCTGGCCGGCGGTTGTAGTGGCACAGAAGACGGACGCGAAGTGACGGGAGGTGGCCCCGGCATCGTCTCGATCACAGTTGGCCCCTCGACCCTCGGAACCGACGCGACTGACGGCACCGATGGCACCGGAACCGATGGCACCGATGGTACGGACGGGTCCGGAACCGATGGCACTACTGGCAATGCCGGCTCGACCACCATCAAGTTTGACATCGGCGATCCACCCGAGACGACCAGCGGCTCGACCACCGAGGATCCGTGTGCCAACACCGGTACCGAAGGTTGTAGCTGCAGCATTCCCGAACACACCCCGTGCGACAACAGTGCCGATCCGTTCCGGGCGATGGGTCTCAACTGCCCCGGAGAGTTTCAGGTCAACGCCTCGACCGACGGTTCGCCCGAGGCGATAGGTGTACGCACAAGTTTTGGTGCCAACGTCGTGTTCAATCCGCGCGAGGGCCAGGCCTATGCGGTGATCGGCAGCGGCAAGGTCATCGAACTCAACAATCAAACGCCGGCGTTCGACCCCGACCTCGGACCGACCTATTGCAACGATGATCTCGGAGCCTACGACAAGGGAGCCAACCTCCCCGCCCCGATCATGACCAACAACGTCGGCGGTGACTGTACCCAAAACATGGGGCTGCTCGGGACGGGCGACTGCTCCAACACGATCGCCGGGCAATTCAACCAGGGCGGGAGCGCCAACGACTACACCGAGATGCGGTTTACCGCCCAAGTTCCGCCCGATGTGACCTCGTTTAGCTACGACTTCGCATTTTTCACCACCGAGTGGCCAGCCTACGCGGGCTCTAACTTCAACGACATGTACATCGGCTGGCTGACGTCGGAGCTGTGGACAGGCAATATTTCGTTTGACCAAAACGGCAATCCGATCTCGCTCAACGCCGGGTTTTTGGCCTACACAGATCCGGGCGCAAACATCCCGGAATTCACCGGCACCTGTATGCGCCAACACGCCGGCACCAAGTGGCTGCAGTCGACCACCGGCGTCGTTCCGGGCGAGACCATCACCGTGGTGTTTGCGATCTTCGACCTCTCCGACTCCATCCTCGACAGCTACGCGTTCCTCGACAACTTCAAGTGGGGCTGCGAACCGTCGGGCGAACCGAGTACCGAACCTATCGGCTAGCCGCAGGTACAGGCCGGTAAACCCGAGCGGCGGCTACCTGTCGACTACGCAACTAGCGCAGGTGGTTGTATCGTCATGTACAAAAGTGCTCGTAACAGGCTATGCCGCGCGAACGGTGCGACAATCCTGGCACGCTGCGCGATGATGGCCGCGTGTTCGGGCACGGGTCATTGACATACCCCAAAGTTCACCTGGTAGTTTTGCATCGTTCAACGGCACCTAATCGAGGACGCCATGCCGCTCAAACCCACGAACGAAGAAGACACCTATTTCAAGCAACAGGAACTCGAACTTCGCGAGAAGATGCGTCGCCGGATGGCCAAGGCTGCCGGCGAGCTCCAGGGCCGAGGCCCCAGCGAGTCCGAAATCTCGCAGCGGATCCACGCCCTCGGGTTTAGCGGCGAAAATGCCAAGGTCTTTGACATCTTGCCTCTGGTCCATGTCGCGTGGGCCGACGGGTCGGTTTCTCGAAAGGAGCGGGCCTCGATCCTCGCGCTGCTCGAGCGCCGCGGGATCATCCAGGGCAGCGAACCCTTCCGCGTGATCGAAAGCCTGCTCGAGGAACGGCCGTCCAAGGAGTTTCTATCGGAGTCCCTCGCCCTGCTCAAAGAAGTCACCCAGGCCAAGGCCGGGGCCGACATCGTCGACTGGTGTGTCGACGTCGCGCGGGCCAGCGGGGGTGTGCTCGGGCTCGGGCTTGGCAACAAGGTCGCCGCCGAGGAGCGTGAGCTCATCGAGCAAATCGCCCGTACCCTCGGCAAGGAAGCCATTTACAAATTTCGCCGCGAGCTCGGGTAGGCCACAAGGCGACGGTCGCCTCGCCACGGGGCGACCATTTTTCATGTACGTACATCCGTTCGCGTGAGCTCACCAACAACGGCCGGCGCAGCGGATAAAACGACACGCTTGAAATCTCCACGGGAACTGGTTAGATAGCGCTCCTCCGCTCGCATAGCTCAGTTGGATAGAGCGACGGTTTCCTAAACCGTAGGCCGCAGGTTCGATCCCTGCTGTGGGCATCACGACTATCCGTTGGCACCATCGGTGCGTGCCGACCGAGACCAACAACAATGTATACACATGGATGACGCTGTCGTTTTTGATAGACCGCAGTTCATGTATACACATCCTGACAACTGTGCCCCACTGTTCGCCCGCCGAGTGACCGGTGCAAGGCGCAACATCGACCGATCTCGGTAACTCACGCGCCGATGTAGGTCGAACCGGGAGAGCCTCGCTCAAGCGGGTCTGCGCAGCCTGAAGAGGCTGGCAATAAATATTGATGATCATTCACAAATCGATGCCGACACAAGAACCTTCGACCAGGTTTCAAAACTGGCGAGCTAAACATGTTTACAGGTAGGTCATTCAATTGACGTGCACAGACCACCGTGCTTTGTTCCCCGCGCATTGGCATGCCAATGCAAACAAGGAGTAGATTTCATGAAGCTTCGGAACAACCCTGCACTTGCCCTGTTGGCCGCCCTCGGATTGTTAACCACTGCCTGTGGAGATGGCACATCCGGCTCGGATACGGACGACACGACCTCAACGACGAGCCCGACAACCTCAGACGGAACCTCGGCTGGACCAACCGGTGACGGCGACGGCGACGGTGACGGCGACGGCGACGGCGACGGCGACGGCGACGGTGACGGCGACGGCGACGGCGACGGTGACGGCGACGGAGATGGCGACGGCGACGGCGATGGCGATGGCGACGGCGACGGTGACGGTGACGGCGACGGCGACGGCGACGGCGACGGTGACGGCGATGGCGACGGCGACGGTGACGGCGATGGCGACGGCGATGGCGACGGCGACGGCGACGGCGACGGCGACGGAGACGGCGATGCTGGCTACTACGGCGATCCCAACGGAGAGTGCCTCCCCGACGAGATGCCTGTGATGCTGATGGGTGTCGAGGGCAGCTTCTGCTCGCCTGGGTGTGACATGGAAATGGGCATCGAGTGCCCCGCTCCCGACGCAGGTGTTGGCGCGACGCCACAGTGCGCCCTGACCTTTGAGATGGGTGAACCTCCGTCGCAGTGTGCCTTGCTCTGCGACCTCGAAAATAACAACTGCCCAGAGGGTGCCACCTGTAAAGACATCGGGATGCCCGTAGGACTTTGTACCTACCCCTAAATCGACTCTGTCGAAACAAACTGACCGCGGCCTACCGCGGTCAGTTCGTTTAAGCCCCGACTCTTGAGCAAGGACGTAAAACTTCACCCAGCCGGGTGCGCCGCAAGCCAAGACTCGACCTCGGTTTGCTCAGGAGAAAACCCGTCCCCGAGTTGGCGATAGGCAGTCAGGGCCTGCTCGGCAAGCGTGCGCGCCTCGGACAGACTCTCGCCCGCAACACCCAGTGACTGGGCAAACGCAAACCGTACCTCAGCAAGCCGCGGATGGTCGGCATCGTAGTCGGCATAACCCGTGAGGGCCTCACGGTAGTGGGTCGCCGCTTTTGTGTAGTCTTTTTGAAGTGTGTAGATATCGCCGAGTTCTTTGTGGGCCCAGGGGCGCTCGTCGACATTGTTAGCATGGATGTTGTCGAGGCCTAATGTGAGGTGTTCAATAGCCTCGTCGCGGCGATCGAGTTTGCTGAGAATGGCGCCGTGGAGGATGTGATACCCTGCAACTTCGAGTGGTGGTAGTTCGAGCGCTTTTGCGTGCTCAAGGAGGGCGCCGGAGAACTCGTAGGCAATACTGTACTTTTTTTGTAGCCACAACAGATACGACGCGTCCCGGTGCGCAAGAACCTGGGCCTGTTCACCCAGCTCTGAAGACGTCTGAACTAATTCACTGATCCTGACTTCGATCGACCGTTTGTCTGTAAACAGGTCCGCGATTTGAATGGCCTGCATCTGAACCCACGGCGACCCCTCACTGGCGTGTTGTTCATAGTAGTTAGCATGATCGGTGGCGACCGGATCTCGCCGTAACCTAGCGACAGACGCGAGGTCAATCGAAATTTGCAATTTTAGTTCTGTTGGAGCATTCGGCCGGTTGAGTATTGCCATTGCCCGTCGCAAGAGGTCATAGCTTGTTCGGGGATGACCGCGCCCCAACTCTATGTAGCTAAGAGCATAGAGAAAATCTGGCAGTAGCGGATGCTCCCTACCAAGAATTTGCTCTGCCCGCATTATTGACCTCTGACAATAGTCTTGTGCCTTGTTAAAGTCCGAAAGGGCAACCGTCAATAGCCCTAAATTCTGTAAACTTAGCACTTCTTGAAATTTTAGTGAATCGTCAACTTGTGCAATGGAAAGTGCTCTACTATAGCGATCAGAAGCAAGGTCTGTTTCCCCAGCCCGCTCCGCAACAACCCCAAGATTATTGGCAACAAGCCACTGCAAATACGTGTCCTCCGGAACCCGCTCTGCCAACGACTCGGCAATCCACCGCTGCTTCCAACTATCCTCCGCCTGGCCGTTGAGTTCGGCATCGACAAACAACTTCTTTGCCACGGCCTCCGCAGCGTCCGCCATACTCCCCTCCGCGACGGCTAGCGAAGCAGCTTCGGCAAACTCCCCCGCTGCCTTCTCGCCGTTGCCAAGCCACATCCAAGTACTCCCCGAGACCAACATCGATTCGACGCGCAACGGCGGGTAGTTGAGCTCATCGGCGAGCGCGGTAATCGGCTTGGCTCGCGCCTGGGCCTGTTCGTACTTGCCAAGCAAAATCTCGGCTTCGGCGCGGGCGAGGTCCTCACGCGCCTGCTGGACCTGGGTGGCAACCGCTAAATCGTCGGGCAGGGCCACCTCGGCATTGAGGAGGTCTTTGTTTGTGCACACTTCAACTGCGGGTAACGAGACCACGGCAACACTTGCCTGCTCGAGCACCTCGGGTGTGCCCTCGGCCAAGCCTTCGACCAGGGTTCCTAGCTGGGCGAGCCGCTGGTCGAAACAGGCGGTGGAGCGGTCGTAGAGGGTGTCTGAAATTTCGCCGCGCTCGTGCGCTTCGCATTGTTGAGACCTCGCAGCTAGCCACCTGTCGACATAGTTATCGAGTTCGGTTTCAACGCGTTTGGCTGTGTCGGCGGCATAGGCAGCCTCGATCCCGGCAAATGCACTGGCAATGGCCTGGCGGTGCTCAGGACTCCAGGCCGTGGTGGCGACCTTGTCGAAATCGACACACACCGGCGCCACCACCTGCTCAGGCGCCTGAAACTGGGCAAGGGCGACACTACCTGTCCCCATGGCCACCACCGAAGCGGCTGCGAGGTACCACTTTCGCCGGGTTTTTGCCGGGTCGGCCGCGAGTGCGGCGACAACCTCGGCCATCGACGCAAATCGGTCTTCAGGCGCGACACTGAGGCCCCGCCACACGATTTTTCGCACCCACTGCGGGACATCGGTGCCGCGCGGAGGTTCGTTTATCTTGCCCTCGACAATCCCCATCACCAGGTCCGACAGACTGCTGGTGTCGTAGGGATGTTGCCCATACAACGCTTCGTACAGGGCGATACAAAAGCTAAACTGGTCACTTTGGGCGGTGGCCTGCAGTCCGCTGTGTTGCTCCGGAGACATATACGCCGGCGTCCCCATAATCGCCCCAGTGTGGGTGAGGTGCTCCGATAGCAGGCTTTTGGGCCCGGGCGTGTCACCGGCTTCGGGGAGCTCCGCCTGTTCGCCGGTGCGGGCGAGGCCAAAGTCGAGAACCTTGGTCACCCCGTCTTCGCTCAAGATTGCGTTGTGGGGCTTGAAGTCGCGGTGGACGAGGTTGTGACGGTGGGCGACGTCGAGGCCGATTGCGGCCTGCTTGAAGACCTCTAACACCTCGCGCCAGGGGCGTGGCTGCTCGATCCATTCGTTGAGGCTTTGCCCGCGGACAAACTCCATGGCCAGGTAAATTTGGCCGTCGTGCTCGCCAACCTCATGGACCCCAACAATATTTGGATGTACAACTTTTGCCAGGGCTTGGGCCTCGCGCAACAACCGGGCCCGGGCTGTCCGCGAGGCCTTGCCACGCAGGACTTTAATCGCGATTTTACGATCGAGTTTGTCGTCATAGGCGGCATAGACAACCCCCATGCCGCCCTCCCCGAGTTGGCGGAGGATTTGAAACCGGCCGATGGTTGTGACCTGCACCGGGCCACCGAGCAGGCGGGCACGAATCGCCGCTTTTTGCTGTTGATAGGCCAGGTCGTGGTCAACTTGGGCTGCCCGGCGCATCCTCGGGTCGGAAGCCATCGTTTGGCTGCGAGGGTCCACGGGGCCATCTCCAGGGTCGGAGGCCATGGTCTGCCGAGTGCCAAACGCACCACCGCCGTCGGTGCCCTCGCGCGGCAGCTCAAACGCAGCGGCCCGGCCCATGGTTTCGACCAAGCCGGCCCGATACTGTTCCGGCGTCAGGGTTCGGACGACCGCGGCACTCGACTGCGCCGAACTTTGGCTGGCCAACTGCTCCGGGGTCATGGTGCGTGCCAACGCGACCTCATCGCCGCCCGCAGGTGTCGGATCGAGATCAGCAGGTGTCAGCGTACGCGCAACCGAAACATCATCGACCGGCTTGGGTGGCACGGGCGAGCGGGTTTCGCCAACCCGGGACACACCAATATCTTGTATCTGCATGTTCCCCGCGGCGACCTGCGCCCCGCTCCCCCCAGTTGAACTCAAGCGGGTTTGGCGCAGGCCAATATCCTCGCCATCGGCATCGTCGTGCCCCTCGGACACTCGCTGGAGCGAACTGTCGTGGGTTTTGGCCAAACCGAGGTCTGGCTCGGCGGGGTTTCGATCGTCGTTTCGCAAGGGCCACCACACTGTACGGGTGCAGTGACGTTCGAGACAATTTCAATTGCCTCGAATTTATATCAATCAAATTCAACGACTCATCCAGGTATCCAAACGAATTTTCCCAGCGCGACCGTCAACGCGAGCGACGCAGTCGCTCTTTCGGTGCATCGAGGCCCTGCACAGCCAGTGACTGCGTGCTCCTGATGGTAGCTGCAAGGCAGCAACTCTCGTTATGCCCGCACGCCCTCAACCATGCGTTTACGCAACTCGCTGGCCCAGCGGTCGAGGTGGGTGACGGTGCTCTTGAGCTCCACCGCCGAGGTCGAAATGGCAGCAATTTGTTGCTCGAGCAACTTTCGCGCACGCCGAAGTCGCGTGCGCACGGTCCCTTCGGGCACTCCCACGACCTCTGCGAGCTCTCCACCTGTCAGGTTTTCCCAGTAATAAAGCTCGAGCAACACCTGCATCTCGATCGGGATATTGCGCAAAGCCTGTAGCAAAATCCGTTCTTCGCGGGCCTGGGCAATCATGGTTGTCGGGGTAGGCCCGAGGTCGGCCAGCGTGGTTCGGGCAAAGTCGAGGCGCTCCCGTGCTCGCTTGAGGCTGCGGTAGTGCTCAAACAGCACCAAGCGAGCGATGCCAAACAGGTAGCAGCGAAACGTGGTGTCCGGGCGAATTTTCTCGCGGGTTCCGACCAGGCGGAGAAATGTCTCCTGGACCAGGTCGCTCGAGGCATCTCCCGCCTTGTTGCGGAAAAACCGAGCTACCAAGTCGTAGTAGCGTTCAAACAGGACTGCGCCAGAGTTGCGGTCGCCACGGCGCCAAGCCTCGAGGTGCGCGGCATCCTTCATTCTGAGTTCCGCAGGATATCACAGGCCCGCAGGCAAATGTGGGGAGTTTCGCCCGCGAAAGATGTGCGCCCACTCGCATTCTTTTTTTAAAAAAAGATGCAATTGATTTAGCCGTTTGGATCACTGCACTGGCGACGCGCCATGTGCACGGCTCCTATGCGAGCAGCACAACCTGACGGAGAAGACAGATGATGAAGACAACCCTGAGCCAATGTAGCAAGATACCCTCCCCTATCCGATTGTGTGGTCTTGCGTTGCTCAGCGCATTCCTAATTGCACCAGTTGGCTGCGACGAGGACGACACCTACGAACTCGATGATATCGAACTCGACGAAGCCGACGACGAAGTTGCATTTCGCGGCTTCACCAGCTCCCGCGGCTTCGGCTCCCGCCGCCTCAACACCGCGCGCCTAGGCGATTACCTGACCGCCGATGCCAAGCGCGATGGCGACATGCACCCCGACCCCACCACTGGGATGCGCACCTACCTGCGTGCAATCAAGCTGGCGGACACGGGCGAGACCGTTGACTTTATGCAGCACCCGCTGAACATTGATGACGGGTGGATGGCCATTGGCCAGGAGCGACTGTCGACAAAAAACATCATTGGCGCGACGTTGGTCTACCGGTTTATCCACCCGATCTCAGGCCAACTTGATATCAATGCTACGATTACCGGGTTCGCCACCATGCAAACCGATGCTGGCGAACTGCCCATGTACAATATCAAGTGGAACCAGGCCGACTGGGAGGCCCTGATGGGCGACCCCAACTGGTTTGGCGAAGGCAGCCCCGACAAAGGTCCCGAGCTTTGCGACACAGCAATCGACGCAAAGAAGTGGCCCTTTAAGGCCTTTACCGAGCACGATGGTGGCCCAAACTATTTTAAGTTTGACCACGCGGTTGTGCTCTACAAGGACATCACCCTCGATCCCGACAATGAGGGACTCATTTATAAGCTCGACAAGCATGTGCACTTTGCCTGTGCCTCGGCGGCAACCGGCAAATCTGCACTATGGGGCTTCCCGGCCTGGATCTCTGATGATCAGATACGCAACATGACAGGTCATCAACAACTTCAGGCCAACATCCATGTCATTCGAGCGGCCTATACGGCAAGTGAATCCTACACCGCAGATGGCACCCCGATGCAGGTTGTCAACCGCCATGTCAATACGTTTGACGAGCCGAATGCTCCGACCGAGGCTGTGTGGGACAAGGATGGACATGCCATTTGCGTCTCCAGCCAGCGGGTTGCAAACTCCTATCAAGATAACGTTGTTGCCTGTGATGCGAGCCACGAAGGCCTAGTCGCCTCGGGCAAGGCTTTTGCCTGGACAAAGTTGGAGGATGCTCCCCAACCCCCGGCTCCGCTCGGTAACCAACCGTGTAGCCAAACCTCGAACTCGCCGGGCTGCAACGACATTGGTATCGAGACGTACATTTGTAGCCAGTCCGGGGGTAACGACCCCTACTGCTGCAACACTGCGTGGGATGGAATTTGTGTCAATGCGGCCAACCAAAACCTCGGGCAAGCCGCTTGTACGGCGCACAACCCCGCGGTCCCTGGTTGTGGCCACGACGCGGTCGAGCAATGCGTGTGCGATGCTGACCCGTACTGCTGCAACACCAACTGGGACGGCCTCTGCGTCAACCAGGTGACGTCCCTCAACTGCGGCGTCTGCCCGTAACTGCTATGCGTGCCTGTGCACTCCGCAGGGCGCATATTCATCGAACGTAGTTACATTCGTTCCTGGTAACCACGGCGTGCACCTCTTCGGGGGTGCATATGCACTTAAACCGGTTCCCGGTGACAGTGGCAGCGTTAAGCACCTAGGCTTTATAATGTATGTGCACCTAACACTGTTGACAATGGCAGCCGAAGCACCTCCAGGCGCGTATCTGCACCTTTAGTGGACCCTCGGTGACGGCACGCTCGCCGATGCGCGCCCGGCATTTATTTCTTGCCTTAACTTTGAAACACAAAGTACTTTCTCGAGTCACAAGGCCGTGCTCAACACCATTCTCGTACTTTCTCTCACCGCTCCGGGTTCGCTGTCGGCACTCCAACCTGCCAGCCAACCGGCAGCTCCAAGCAAACCCCAACCCTTGCCGAGCTTTGGCACAAAGCCCGCTCAGCCCGCTCAGCCCGCTCAGCCCGCTCAGCCTGCTCAGCCCGCTCAGCCTGCTCAGCCCGCTCAGCCTGCTCAGCCCGCTCAGCCTGCTCAGCCCGCTCAGCCCGCTCAGCCCGCTCCCGCTCAGCCACAACCTGTACAGTCACAACCGACACAAGCGAGCCAGCCAGCCGGTCAAGCTGCGACACCGACTCGCGACGATGTCTATATCGGTCCCGAAATCAACGAGGAGCATGTTCGGGACATCAACCGCAAGTGGCGGGGACTGGGGATCGGCTACCACAATGGGCTCTGGGGTCGCAGCTACGCCCAGGCCATTCGGCTCGACATTCCCTTTGGCCGGAAGATCGGACAGTTCATGGGGATGCGATTACAGGGGATATTTGTCCACCCTCCAGTCGGGATCTCTGATCATTACGATCCGGTGATCAACACCGGCCTCGAGTTTTTTGGGCGCGGACCTGTGTGGTTGGGCCTGTTTCGCGTCTACGGCGGGGGCGGTGCTTGGGTGGGGATTCGTCCCAACCCCAACGACATGGGCAAGGTCTATCAGTTTTCCGGCGGTGGGCATATCGGAGCCGAATTTCTCGTAGCCCCGCGCATGTCGTTTACGTTTGAACTCGGAGGGCAAGGCCCTGGCCACGGTTTGCGTTCCGACGATGCCGGAGCCAGCGTGATGGGTGGCTTTATGATCTATCTGGGGGATGTGCTCCGGCGATGAACGACGGGGCGCAAGCCAAACTCCAGCAGGAGCTCGAGTTGATCAAGCGCATGGTTTCGGCCTCGCGCCGGGTCCGTGCCGAGTCGGGTGATATCTACCTGGTTGTCGGCATTTTGCTGTTTGTCGGCGGCTCCTACGACTGGGCTGTCGACAGCGATATGAGCTGGGTTGCGTGGCCCATCTGTGGCGCCCTGGGCTGGTTGTATGCCGCGGCTTCGGGCATCCGCCGGGCCCGTCGGGAAACCCGGGTCACGTTTGGTCCCCGCATCGAGGGGGTTGCGTGGACAGTCACCTGCATTGCGATCGCCATCCTCGGGGGAATCTATGTACCTACAAAAATTATTGCCGTCGAGCTGATGTACCCACTGATGGGGTTGATGCTGGCGATCCCTCTGGCGGTTTCTGGGTCGGTCTATCGCTACTGGCCGCTGACCGCTGGTGCCCTGGTGTTTTTGCTCGTTGGGACCGTCGGAGCGTTGGTCCCCAGCGAACACCGCGAACTCATCTTCTTAATCGGCATGGCCCTGGGATACATCGGACCGGGCCTGGCAATGCTCCGGCTTTCACAGCAACAACATGGGTCTGCGTGATCTCGATCCGCTGGTCCATGCACCGGTACGGCTGGCGATCATGTCGTCACTCGTGCCGGTTGAGGCACTCGAGTTCACAACCCTACGCGACCAAATCGGTACCTCCGACGGCAACCTGGCTACCCACCTCGGCAAGCTAGAAAAAGCCGGCTACATCTCGGTCCGCAAACGCTTTGTCGGGCGCAAACCCAACACGCTCTACAGCCTCACAACAGCTGGGAGGGCCGCGTTTGACCGTCATCTCGCGGCCCTTGAAGCGTTGCTCAAGCCCACTCGCGGCCGTTGAGTTACGGCTCCAGCACGTGCCTAGCGCACCACTGATCCGGCCACAATCTGCTAGAGTCGGCGTCATGGTACATACAAGTGTTCCACGCACTGCCGGTGCCCACATCGACTCGACCGTACTCGCCAACGCGTTGGCGCAGGCTGGCTACATCGACCAGACAACCGGTGAGCCGCTGACCGAGGCGATGGTGCTGGGCATCGCCGGAGGCATTGGGGCCGGCCTCGGGTTTTGCCCATCGATCCTCCGCTACGGGCTTGGGGCTGGTATCTCGGTGGTCGCCCGCAATCGCTCCGGAGCCTGTCATGGCGACTTCCAAAAACTCGCACTCGATCGCCTAGGCATTGCCTACGAAGTTGCCGAAGCCTCGTCGGACAGTGCTGGGCTCAAGAAGCTCGTGGCGGCACTGGATGCCGAGCACGCGGTGCTGGTGCAGTGTTCAAAGGGCTTGCCCTACTACGGCGGCACCAACAAGGCCACGGGCGTGACGGCGTGGGCCTGGTCTGTCAACGTCGCCTCGGTCGATCCTGCTGCTGCAACCGCCCGTGTCGGCGACCTCGCGCCCGACTTGTTTGAGGTTTCACTCGATGCCCTCGCCCAGGTTCGCGGGCAAACATGTACACACAAACGTCGCCTGTTCGCGCTGCCCGGCGCCCCTGGCAAACTCACCCGCAAAGCCCTCGTCGCGGCCGTTCGAGCCGGCCTGACCGATTGCGTCGACAGCCTGCAAAACCCGCGAATCAAATCGTTTGGGCTCGGAGCATGGGAGACTTGGGCGCGCAACCTCGCCAACACCAAGGCCAAAAGTGGGTGGCTGCGAACCTTCCCGGGCGGCAAGCTGATGTGGGCCCTGCGCGATGTGTTTCGTTCGATCGAAACCGACAACACCGGTGGCCAGCTCATGCGCCCCCTGTTCGCGGATTTTCTCGACCGCGCTGCCCCGCTGGTGCGCCGCAAAAAACTCCATGCATGTGCAGATACATACCGCGAGCTCGGCAACCAGTGGCAATCACTCGCCGAGACCGCCCTGCCCGACCAAATCGCGGCCTGCAAGAAATATAAGCAGGTGGAACGCAAACGTGTGGCATTGATGCGCTCACAGGGTCCCAAGGCCCTCGCCCAGCTTCGCAAACTTCACGGGCAGTCGCAGAGCCTGCGGGCAAAGATGTCCGAGCAGGCCCCACCCGCAGCCCAAGCCGGCGACCTACTGGCCACCTTGAGTGCACAGGTCAGCGAGCTCCATGCCGCGGAACGACGCGCGCTGGCACAGCTCGCGGCAGCCGTCGCGTAGGCGACCGGCGAAAGTCGACTCAAGGGGGATAGCCGGTGATATCCCGGATCGCCGCATAGAGCGGACGTAGTTGCTGGTACATCTTTTTGTACACCCGGCGAAACAGCGCATCGTACATGCCGCTCGCTGCGGCGTTGGGCTCAAACACATCACCGACCCGGGTCATCTCGGCAATTGCCGTGGGGAAATCGCGATGCAGGCCAAGGCCGACGGCAGCATCGATCGCAGCGCCGAGCGCAGAGGTGTCGTGGGTATGGGGACGGGCTGCTGGTAGACCAAACATGTCGGCCGTAATCTGCATGGCCGCATCACTTTGCGAACCGCCACCGGCCACCCGTAGCCGACGAATTTTGGTTTTCCCCCGCTTCTCAATGCGCTCGCCCCACTCGCGCAGGGCGTAGAGCAGCCCTTCTAAAATCGCCCGATAGACATGGGCCCGTGTATGTACATCACCAAAACCGATCATTGCCCCCTTGGCCTCTGGCCCGGGCTCGCGCACACCTGGCGACCAATAGGGCTGGAGCATCAAGCCCATCGACCCGGGGGGGACCTCGGCGACAAGGCGGTCGAACAACTGCTCCGGCGTGGTGTTTTGTTGCTCAGCCAACAGCCGCTCGGGGTGGCCAAATTCCTGCTTGAACCAGCTCACCATCCAAAACCCGCGGAAGATCATCAACTCGGTGTTGTAGGCACCCGGCAGTGCAGCCGGGTACGGTGGGACCAGCGGAATCACTTCGAGGTAATCGCTGCGGGTCGTGTTGATCGTGGCGGTGGTGCCAAAGCTCAAACAACCGACGTCGGGGTCGAGACAGCCCGATCCGAGGACTTCGCAGGCCTTGTCCGCGGCAGCGGCGATCATCGGAGTCCCGCTGGGCAAACCGGTAGCCTCGGCGGCACTTGGTGTAATTGCACCCAATGGTTCGCCCGGCGGGATCAACTCGGGCAGCTGCTCGCGGGCGACACAGCACGACTGCCACTTCCAATCGCGTGACTTGGCCCAACACAGATTCTTGTAGTCAAATGGAAAGTACCCGACCTGGGAAGCTACCGAGTCGACAAACTGACCGACGAGGCGATAGCTGAGGTAACCCGACAGCAAAAGGTGCTTGTGCACCTTCTTCCAAATCTCGGGCTGGTGTACACGCACCCAATTGTCCTCGCCATTGGCCTGAAAACTCGCAACTGTTTCGGACACACCAGCTAGCTTAAAGAGCATGCCCCAAAGGCCACCAATGGGTGGTAAACCCTCGCACCGCCGCTGGTCGAGCCAGGTAATTGCCGGGCGCAGCGGTTTGCCGTGGTCGTCGACATCGACAACCGTGCCGCGTTGGGTCGTGAGGGCGACCCCGCAAATCGCATCGGCCGCAAACGCGGAGGTAGCCAGCAGCCCCTGTGTGGCCTCGCAAAGCCGCTCCCAATAGTAGTCGGCATGTTGCTCGGCCCAACCCGGGTGCTCGGAGAAGTACGGCTCAATCACCACGCGTTTGCGCGCGAGGATGTTTCCCCGGGGATCAAACGCAATCGCGCGGACACTTTGGGTACCGCAGTCGATGGCGATGATGACCGGGTCTGTCACCCACCAACACTAACAGTCCGAGGTCGGCTGTGTCGGCGAAAATCGACCCACGACACGGCCATTCGCAGACGACTCGCGCTTTACCGACGGTTGACAATTCGAATTGACCCATCGCCGGGTCGAGCGGGCACTGGCACGTCAAGGAGACCCGATGATCGCCAACCCCCGCATTTGTTTTCCAGCTCTCGTCACCGCGTTGTGCCTGTCCGCCTGCCTTCCTGGGGAAGGCCCCATGTTCGATTCGGATAGCTCAGACGCCGGATCGAGCCAAAGCGACAGCCAGACCAGCGACACCCAGGACGGGACAACCTCGCAGCCAACCGGCGACCCGACGACGGGCGATCCAGACACCGACGACACGGGGACCACAGGCGAAAGCGACAGCGAGACCGATACTGCGAGTTCGTCGGATACCGAAGGCCCACAACCGGTTGTGTGCGACTACGAAGCTCCGGAGGTCCTCGACAACCTCGACCTCCCGGCCAGTCCTTTTGCATATGCAAACCAGCCTGTTCCCAACTATGTCAACCGCGACAACACCGGCGACAACCCAATTACCAACCACGGGGCGACACTCGGCCGGGTGTTGTTTTACGATACCGCGCTCTCGTCCAACAACACCGTTGCCTGTGCCAGCTGCCACCAGCAAGCCTTTGCCTTCGGCGACAACGAACAGGTGAGCCAGGGCGTCAACGGTTCGACCGGGCGCCATTCCATGCGCCTGGTCAACGCTCGCTTTGCCCAGGAGCGGCGATTTTTTTGGGACGAGCGGGCTGACACGCTAGAGGAGCAAACAACCCAGCCGATCCGTGACCACGCCGAGATGGGTTACAGCGGCGAACAGGGAGACCCGTCGTTCGACGATCTGCTGGCGAAACTCGCGGCCACCGACTACTACCCTGTCCTGTTTGCCTGCGCCTTCGGGGACCCGGAAATTTCCGAGGAGAGGATGCAACAGGCCCTCGCCCAGTTTGTCCGCAGCATCCAGTCGTTCGACTCAAAGTACGACCAAGGGCGCAGTCAGGTCCAAAACGACGGGGTCGACTTTCCCAATTTCACAGCCCAAGAAAACGCCGGCAAAGACCTGTGGTTGGCCCCCCCAATGTTCGGTCCCGGCGGTCAGCGAGTGGGTGGTGGGGCCGGTTGTCAGGGCTGCCATCGCGCCCCTGAGTTCGACATCGATCCGCAGGCCGGCAACAACGGTAACGTCGAGATCATTGGTGATACAAATATTGATGTCGACGTTACCCGGGCCCCCTCCCTGCGCGATATGTTCCACAGCGACGGGCCGCCAAATGGGCCGCTCATGCACACCGGCTCCGACAGCTTTGACGATGCCCTCGACCGCTACAACAACGTCCAAGCCGTGCCCGGCAACAATCGCCTCGACCCGCGCCTGCGGCCGATGGGGCAACCGCAGCAGCTCAACCTCACACAGCAAGAGCGCGAACAGCTGCGGGCGTTTGTCCACACCCTGTCGGGGACCGATATCTACAGTAATCCGATTTGGTCCGACCCGTTTCGCTAGCGGCGACCGATTCGATCGATGCATATAAAAACGCCGCGACTGATTTACAGCCGCGGCGTTTATGGGTGTGAGAACGCTAGCTAGAACGCGATCCAGGCCTGGTCCTCAAAGCTGGCCAAGCCGGAGGCCTTGAGCCCCATGCTCGACACCGTGTACAGGCTTTCGCCAATCACCAACGAACGCCGGATGCCGTTGCCGTACCACCATGGGTCTTGGTTGCCGTCGTCGTGCTCGACATCGCCTAGCAGCGTAAAGCCGGCCTCGGCGTCGACTTGGTACCCGAGCGCACCGTTGAAGTGGGACTCGACATCGCCCTCAAACGACCAGGAGTTGACGGGCACGACCACAGTCTGGCTGGGTTGCCAGTACAAAAATGCCTTGTGGTCAAACTCGACCTCGGACGAACCCCAGTCGCTGCCGATGTCGGTCGCGTGGAGCCGCACCGGGTTGGCCATGTCCGAAACATCAAACAGGCTCAGCTGGGTGCCAAACACGGTGCCCTCGTCGTCGCCGTCACGACCGACACCGAGCAGGAGGTTCTCGGCCACCGGGTGGAGGTAGGCGGAGTAGCCATTGATTTTGAGCTCGCCCTTCACCGCGGGGGATGTCGGATCGGTCAGGTCCAAGGTGTACAGCGGATCGATTTGACGGAAGGTCACGATGTAACCGCGGTCGCCCATAAACCGGACAGCATAGATTTCTTCGCCCTGCCCGAGGCCATCGACCTGGCCGACCTGCTTGAGCTCGCCGCCCTCTTCCCGCAACACCGTGACAAGGCTGTGGGACGTCTCGGTGTTCCAACCGTCCTGGTCGGTGCTGGCAACCCGGAGGTCACCGTTGTGCTCAGACATTGCCCATTGGCTCAACAGGTAGCCCGGCACCTGCCCCGAGGCGACATACTCGGACTTGCTAGACTCCAACTCAAACTTGTGGACATAGCTTGTGAACTCATCAACCGGGTTCCATGCCGACCACCACGGATGGGTCGCCACGTACAGGTTTTCACGCGAGGAGTAGACGGTCTCGCCCTCGGAGAAGATGCCGACAACGTGGCCAAGCGACAGTTCAGAGCCGAGGTCGAGGGTCAACACGCTGAGCAGGTTGTGCCCCGAGAAGCTGCCCGGATGCATCGCGTTTTCACAGTCGACAAGCAAGCCCTCGGTGTAGGAAGGAGCCCCTCCAGACAGGTCCTCAAAGACATACTTTGGTAGCCAGTTTTCGGGGCCCGACTCGTCGATCACCTGGTCGTTGTGGGCCTTGGCAACCTCGACGGCCTCTTCCCACAGGTCCTCCCAGGGGTTGTTGCCGCGGAACGAAACACCATCTTGCGCCGCGTCGCCACCCCAGGCCGGTTCGGGTGCTGGCTCCGGATCGCCACCACCATCGTTCGGGGGTTCCGGATCGCCGCCACCATCGCTCGGGGGCACGGGCACGGGAGCATCGTCGACACCACCGTCGCCACCACTGTTACCCTGCCCCTCGCCCTGCCACTCGGCGATGACATCGTAGGGCGACTTGAACTGCATGCCGATCGGGCGCGAGCGCAGGACCACCCGCGAAGTGTCGCCAATGGCACGGGCGCTCAGGTAGTCGGCAGCGATATAGAGGTTGGCGAGGACTTTCATGTCGCCCGGGTTCGAGACATCGATTTCAGCGATGCGCGTAACCTGCCAAACCTCGTCGCCAAACCACTGTTGAAGGTCGATCCAGTCGACCAGCGGCTCGCCCCACTCGTCGAAGCCGTAGCCCCACACGCTCATGTTGTCGAGCAGGAACACGCGGTCGCCCACCAGGAACATTTGCGCGTTGCCACTGGCACCGACCGCCAATGAGCCCTTGAGCTCGGGCGTGATACCTGTCGCATCGACCATGTGGAGGGAGCCGTTGGCCAGTGCGGCGATGCGCGAGCCGTCGGTCTTGACGAGGTCGGGCTCATCGACGCCCTCAACCTGGACGTTGGTCTCGGAGAAGTCCTGTCCGCCGTTGCCCTGATCCACGCCGCCGTCACCCGGGTCGCCGCTGTCCCCTTCGCTGCCTCCAAAGTCCTCGCCGGACTCGGGCACGCCATAGTCGTAGTAGCCCTCCTGATAGATCGGGCTGTTCTCTTTGAACGACTCCTTGAGGTAGGAGAGCATGTCGTCGCAGCTATCAAACTGGTAGAGCAGACGGGGGTCGAGGTCCTGGGAGTTGGGCCCCTTGTTGTCGCTACAACCAGTCGAAAGTAGGAGCGCGAGACCGAGGGAAGATGCAAGCCAAGTTGAAATACGCATGAAAGTTCTCCGACGCCGTGGTGTGGCGAGTGGTGTGTGCCCCGACATAAAGCAACTACCGTGCCAGGTGTTTTCGAAGCGTTTTCATGAGTCGATTGAATACATCCGCAGCTACTTACGGGGCGCGCGTGTGCCCTCACACGACATGTTCGCCTGAACACCCCTCCCACATCGTGACAGGGGTAGGCTGTGTTTCGCCAAGTGCCAACCTGGGCACACAATTTCGTCGCCCGAACGCGGCTGCATTGCAAACAACCCCCGGTCGGGCACGGATGTCATAGCTATTTTTGCGGCCTACTCGGCGAGTTTGAGCTCGCTGAGTTCGTAGGTTTTGTCGGTCTTGTCACCCTCGGCCGAAGCATTGGGTTTTTCGATGACCTTGGCGTACACACCGGGTTTGTCGACGATCATCCACACTGTGTAGTTGCCACCAAAAAAGCCCTTAAGCTCGGCGGACACACAGTCGAACTCTCCCGCAGGGACGGTGATTTTTTCGCGGTTGAGCAACTTGTGCTCCGGACGCTCGACTGCGAACAGCGGGCTAAACTTCGTCCAATCGCGCGTTGCAGGCATCCCAGCGCCCTTGTCCTTGCTCGGGGTTTCGACGGTATTGCACACCGTCGTCACGTCCTTTTTCGAGATTTTCTTGATCTTACATGCAAAGGTATCGGAGACGTCCTTGCCCTTGGCGTCCTTGCCCGAGAGCTTGTAGTTGATCTCGGTCCCGGGCGGCAGCGAGACCGAGACTTTCTCAAACGTCCACGGCAACTCGACCTTCCCCGGCTCTAAGGTTTTGGGCTTGGGTGCCGGCTGCTCCTTGGCCTCGGCTTCGGCCTTCGCTTCTTTTGTATCTGCACCTTTTTTGGCATCGGCGGCGGGCTTTGAGTCCCCACCGTCACAGGCGGTCAAAGTGGTTGCCACAAAACAACCAGCGATCAACAGACTCATGAAACGGCAACGACTGAAAACGGTCATGGGGTGAGCGACGATACCGCTGAATCCCACGCGTGTTTCACGCGCAACACTTTGAAGAGCAAAGGCCTGAGATCAACGTTCCGCGCATAAGCGCTCAAAACCGAACACCAACATCCAGTGCGTTATCGAGCCACAAAGAATCTCCGCACCCAAACATGTCTTTTAAAACATGAAACTTTTTTAGCCTTCTCGGGTCCCCCCAAAGCTTTCACTTTACATGTCCAAAGAGACATGCAACCACCCACGTATGCGGACAAAATTTCATCTTGGTTTAACCCTACCGACCGCGCGCGTGCTGCTTTCCCTAGGCCTGCTTTTAAGTGCAGGTTGTGGTGACAGCGACGAAATGATGACCGACTCCGACGCGGCATCCGATACCGATACAACAGCTGGTCCCGGCGATGGCGATGGCGATGGCGATGGCGATGGCGATGGCGATGGCGATGGCGATGGCGATGGTGATGGTGATGGTGACGGTGACGGTGACGGTGACGGCGACGGCGACGGCGATGGCGATGGCGATGGCGACGGCGATGGCGACGGTGATGGCGACGCGCCCATGTGTGATCCCAAGGCCCAAGACTGCCCGGATGGCATGAAATGTACTTCGTACGCCAGCTTGCCTGAATCGCTTGGTTGGGACGCAAACAAGTGTGTCCCGATCACCGGTGATGGCGTGCTCGGGGATCCGTGTATGACCGAAGATAACCCGTTCTCCGGGATCGATACCTGCTCCGAGGGCTACCTTTGTATCACCGGCGATATCAACGACCCAGGCACCTGCGTAAGTTACTGCGGTAGCGACGATACATGTCCGAACGATGAAAACGGCGTCTGCCTGCCGGATGTGAACGAGGGGACGCTTCCACTGTGCTTCTTTGGCTGTGACCCGTTGCTTCAAAACTGTCCAGGAGGACAGGGTTGCTATGGCGACCCAAGCTCGGAAGACTTCCTGTGTTTCTTCGAGGACCCGGGCGAAGTGACGGGTACGGACGGTTCTGAATGTGCCTACCTCAACCAGTGTTTGAAAGGTTTTTACTGCGCCGAAGCTTCGGCACTTTCGGACTGTCAGGCGGAGTATTGCTGCACCCCGTTTTGCAACCTCGAAGAGGCCGACCCCTGCCTCAATGGTGAGGAATGCGTTGCGTTTTATGCTGACCCGCCGCCGCAACACCAGGCGCTCGGGGTTTGTGCACTTCCCTAACAGTACGCCTCCATGCAAAAGCCACGGGCCTGCGCGGTCCGTGGCTTTTTCGTTGTCGTCAGTTTGTGTACCTACAAAAACCCAACCATCATTTCGCGCTCCTTGGGCACCCGTTTGGGTTCGGGCTTGGGTTTTGGCCGAGAAACTCGGCGCCCACGTCGTGGCATGGGGCGTTCGACCTTGGTCTCAGTTTCGGGCTTGTCGACCTCGGTCTCGCACGGTACTTCATCATCGACCTCATCGACCTGCTCCTCGACGAACGCCATTTTTCCGCGTACCGCTTCGACCTCAGGCTCGGGCTCAGGTTCGGGCACTACGTCGGGCACCATCAACCCGCCGGCGACGATTTCTACCTGCTCCACCGTCTCTTCCTGGAGCTGCTGTGGTGGCCCGTGGGGCGTACAGGCTGCCAGTGCTGCGGTCATGCCGAGGGTTGCTAACCGGTTGCGCCGCTTGGGCCGTTTTTTGAGGAGCGAAGCAACAGGCACGACTGGCTCGGGTGCAAATGCAACCTTGCCATCGCTCGTACATTTGTAGGATATACAAATATCCTTACCCTCGTTGGCCGCCAAAAACTTCTCAGCCTCGCCCTTGGTCATGGCCGACAGCATGTGAACGTCCTTACTGCAATGGTCGCAGTAGTGACGCTTGCCGCGGGCACTGGCAAACTCGGCATCGAGGTCGACAGGGCACGGGCGCGAGAGTTCAAGGTCCTTGGCGGTAATCGTCATGGCTCCCTCTCCAACGCACCCCGCGCCAACAGGGTGTATACCTGCCAGAAATTGTTTGCCCATAGCGACGAGAGCTACAAGGAAGCCCTTCTAGGCTTGTTTGGCAGCTTGCCCAGCAAGGCCGAGGAGCTGACGCTGCCATCCGAGCAAGCGCTGGGGTTGTTCGCCGCGGGCCAGCGCGACCAACAGCGACTTGGGAGCGATCAGTGTGGGGTCAAGACCGAGCGCTTGCGCCCGCGTGTCGCGGCGTTGCTTGAGCTCGGAGAGCCGATGTTGTTGCTCACCACTGAGCTGCGGTCGACTCTTGGCTCGCATGCGTCGCGGATACTGGTCGGCCGGCAGCGCCCGCGCCCGCGCGATGGCTTCGCCAAACCCAACGGCACGACGCCCGCGAAGCCCGAGCCGGGAAACCAGCTCACGGGTCGCAACGGATTGATTCTCGGCCGCACTGGCAACCTCGAGCAGACGTTCGTGGGCCACCACAAAATAGGGAGGACGTCCGCTCGCAACCGCCAAGCGCTCACGTTCGTGCCACAGCTCGCGCAGCACTGCCAAGCCGAGTCGCCCGAGTGAACGACTGCCCTTGAGCCGCCAAACCCTTTCGTGGTCGACCTCCTGGGGCTGGCAGGCCGATGTGATCACGCGGCCACAAACCTGTTGGTGCCATGCGAGCCGCCCCTGCGACTCGAGTTCATCCCGCAGAATTTGGGCCACGGCTTCGAGGTGGGTCACATCCTCCGTTGCATAAGCAATCATTTTTGGCGGGAGCGGTCGGCGTGCCCAATTTGCCCGCTGGGAGCCCTTGTGCAGGCGATGCCCGACAGTACGCTCGACCACGGCCTTGAGTCCAACACCGCGCCAACCGAGCAAACGCGCAGCCTCCATGGTGTCGAACAACTCGACCGGCGTAACCTCGAACGTGCGATACAGCAATCGGAGGTCGAAGTCGGCTCCGTGTAACAGCAACTTCTTGGTCGCCAGCAGCTGGCAAAATTCGCGGAGCTCCGCCGCCGGTGCCGGCTGCGAAAACGCCAGCGGGTCGACGAGTGCCACAACATCGCCAGCCGCAACCTGCAGCAGACAGAGCTTCTCGGGGTAGGCGTGGAGGCTGTCGGCCTCGCAGTCGAGCGCGATCTGGCCGACCGGCGACAGCTGCCCGCGCAGGTGTCGAAGTTGCTCAACGCTGGCGACCAGGTGACTTTGGCTAGCACTCATCCGTCTAGGCCGACCTCGGGCTCAAACAACCATTTGATGGCGAGCTGCGGCTCCTCGGTTGCCCGTTCAACAATGTCGGTGGCGATGCGTTCGAGGTCAGTGGCCGGGTGTGGCTTGCCGTCGTAGTAAACCCGCCCAGAGGCTTCGCTGATGCCCTTTTCAAACCAACAATCGATCCCATCGACTGCGAGAATATGGCCCTCCCGCAGCCGGGCGCAGATATTGTCAATAGTCAATGCATCGTCATAGGCCTCGCGGATCTTGCCGATCCGCCGGGCCTCGTTGCTGAGGTCTTCGACGCGGTTGTCGACCACGGCAGCCAGCTCACCCAGGCCGATCAGGCTTTGCAACGCTCCCAACCCGCCCCAAAATCGCCCGTGAATATACACATAGGGTGGCTGCATCACACCGGTGACAGAAGCAATCTGCTGGGCGGCACGCGGTTGTTGATGCAAGTTCATCGCCCTGAACTCGACATCCTCCCCCTCCAACAAAGCCTGCGCTTCGGTGAACTCTGGGTCTTCGGGGTAGCCAAACACGACCACCGCGATCTCGCCAATCACATCCTCGGTTTCTGACTGCGGGGGCGCTTTTGCCGACTCGTCGGCGGAGCCTTCGAGCAGCTCGCTGGTCAGCCGGTCGACCCCGTCAACGGCGGAGGCAACGGCGTGTTTGAGGCTGTCGGGAGCCCGCTCGCTCACCTCTTGGGCAAGGCGTTGGCCCGTCTGCCGGATTCCTTCCGGGACATGTTGCTCGGCCACCTGCTTGGCCCGCTTGATCAATCGCTTTAGCACGGTCGCGGCACTCTAGCAGTACGCGCGCATCGGCGCACCTGTCGAGGTTGCGCCGGGTATACCGGGTCTGCGGGAAAATGTGCTAAGAGAGGAGGTCCATGCGCCGCGTCCTGCCCGTATGCCTCTGCCTGCTCGTGGGGTTTTCCCAGGCCCAAGTCCACGCGTTTGAACCCGCCGCGGAGGACCCCGCAGCCCTCTACCAACAGGGCGAAGAGAGCTATCAGTCGGGCGACTTGCGGGGAGCCACGGAGAAGTGGGAGCAGGCCTACGCCGCCTCGCAAAACCCGTTGATTCTCTACAACCTCGGCAAGACCTATCGCGAGCTTTACGACAAACGCGGTGACGCCGAGGATCTTCGGCGGGCCGATCGGGTCCTGACTTCGTTGCAGGCAGCGATCGAGGCCGACCCAACAATTGGTGATGCCGAAGAAATCGCCCAGATCCGGGCCGACGTCACCACCAAACTCAAGGCGATCGATGCCGCCTCACAGGCGATCGCACCCGAGCCCGAACCCGAGCCCGAGCCCGAACCTGAGCCCGAACCCGAGCCCGAAATTGAAGGACCCAACCCACCGCCGACAGTCGACCGCGGCCAACCCCTGCGCAAAGCCGGCGTTGCCACGATGGTGACCGGTGGCGTGTTGGTGGTCGTGGGTGCGGCCGTCGGCACGGTCTTCTTGTTGCGGGGCCGCGACACCACCGATCAACTCGACAACCTCTACATCATGCGCAACATGGGTATTGAGGTTCCCGAGTCGGAGCTCGAATCGCTGCGCAACCAGGGCAAGCAGGCCAACCTCGCGGCCGGCCTCTCACTCGGGTTGGCCGGTGGGCTCGGGGTGATAGCGATCGCTGCCGGAGGTGTGTTGTGGGCCAAGGGCAAGCGCCGGTCCGCCGAACCTGCCGTCTCCGTCCTACCCGCTCCAGGTGGGCTGAGCATCAGCGGTCGGTTTTAGGGTGCCGCGTTAGTTGTAGTCACACATAGCGCGCACGGTAGCCACCTACGGCGGTGTGTCGCATAGGCTGTGGCACCTGAAAATCAGCAACAAATCGAGTATCTTCGACCTGTGTCGCGCCCTCCCGCAAGATCATTTTGGAGACTTAGCCCCGCCGACCAAGCACAGCTGGCGAGTTGGGTTACCAAAGTGTTGCACGCACCCACGCCGCCGGCCTCTCCCCTGCCCCCACCTGCGTGTCTAGACCCGCTCGCGTCGCACAAAGACCCGGTGTTTGTCGCTGTCCGAGATCGTGGCGAACGTCTGTTTGGGATCTGGTCGACCGCGCCCGAGGGTGCCCCACGGGCACTTTGCGACGCCATTGCCGAGGCCCATCGCCGCCTCGCCGGCCACCAACTCTCGCCCCACGCAACGCTTGAAATCTTTATTGCACATACACCTAGAGGCTTGCTTCCGCGTCGGTACAAACGCGATCGCAACCATCTCAAGGGCAATATCAACCGCGGCCTACGGGCGCTTGAAGTCGGTCTCAACGACCGGGTGATCCGCCTCGACCCCTTCACCGTGGTTGCCCGCAATGTTGGCCTCGCCGCCCTATTCGAAGAGTTGCACACCCAACTCGGCTGCGACGAACGCTCGTTTTTTGACGCCGGGGGCAGCCTGCGTTCGTTTCCCGGCGAGCAGTATCTAGTTGCGATCGGCCGCCCGCTCGCTGCCAGTTTTGAGCCGTGGGCGCGGCAACTTTATCGGGCAAGCCCGGTTGTCGACATTGCCGAGGTCACGCGCGAGCGCACCGAACAGCTCGGTCATTGCATGGGCAACTACCTGATCGAGCACGTCGGCCAAAGCGGCGCCCTGACCTACCTGTTGGACCCGGCCAAGGGCGAAGACGTCGACAACACCAACAACATGATTCGCCAGTGGATGGCCACCATCGCCATGAGCCGAGTGGCAAGGTTTCGCCGCGATACCTCGATCGACCGGGTTGTCGAACGCAACATCCGCTACAATCTCACCCATTTTTACCGCGAACGCGGCAACCGGGCGTTGATCGAGTGGCGCGGCATGGTCAAGCTCGGGGCCATTTCGCTGGCAGCCCTCGCCCTTGTCGAGGCCAAAACCCGCTACAAATTTGAGAAACAACTGGCCCGCCTGTGTACGACCGTCGATGCGCTTTGGGATAGCGGCGGGAAAAATGGTGCATTTACATGTATGGTGCTGCCGCCCCACGACACCCGCGGCAGCAATTTTTATCCGGGCGAGACACTGCTGATGTGGGCCTTCCTGCTGCGCGAGCGTCCCGACGACGCCGAGCGTCTGCGCCGGTTTATGCTGTCGTACCGCTACTATCGCACCTGGCACCTCGAAAACCGCAACCCGGCGTTTATCCCCTGGCACACCCAGGCCTACTTCATGCGCTGGGAAGACACCGGCGACGAGGAGCTGCGCGACTGGATCTTTGAAATGAACGACTGGTTGTTGTCGATGCAACAAATGCCGCCGGTCGAGCACCCGGATGTCGCCGGCCGGTTTTACGACCCCAAACGCCCGAGGTTTGGCAATCCCCACGCGTCGTCGACCGGTGTCTACCTCGAAGGTCTGATCGACGCCTTCGAGCTGGCCCGGCGCTTGGGCGACACAGCCCGCCAAGAACGCTACCGCCGGGCACTTGTTTGGGGTTTGCGCAGTGTCATGCAGCTGACGTTTTTGGACCGCGAGGAGGCGTTTTATGCCCTCGCACCCGAGCGCTGTGTCGGCGGCACCCGGACCAGCGTGTATCGCAACGAGGTCCGGTGCGACAACGTCCAGCACAGCCTGATGGCGATCCTCAAAATCCTCGAGCGATTTGAGCCGACCGACTACCGCCCGTAGTCCCGGCGACAAATGGGGCTACAGGCGAAACGCATTGTCGTAAAGCGTTGCCGACGGCCGCCCCCGAACCCCGCACAAAAGATGCACCCGGGTGGCCCCCTCTGGCATCTTGTTGACGGCGCGGTGGGTCACGTCCACCCGTACAAAATAGCCACGCCCGTCGGCCGGAAAGTGCACGCGCTCGACCTTGCCCGACTGCAAACGCCACTCAAAAAAGCACCCGGGGTTGGTGTAGATCGGCACATGCAAGCGCCAGGACTCGTTTTTGGCGTCGCGGTGGAAGTTCATCTCGCGGCCATTTGGTTGTAGACGCATCATTCGCGTGCGGTACAACCACAGGCCTAGGCCCTGAAGTTGGCGGATAGCGTCGAGCAACGGACCGGTGCAGATCGGTGTGGGTTTGGTCCCCTGCACCATGGGGATGCCCTGCTTTTTGGGGTCGAGGCTGACCCGGCGAATGCCGTCTTCGAGGCTGGCATCGCGGCTGAGGACCGACCAACCGACATAACTCGGGTCGCCAACTTTGTACTCGAGTGCGGGAATCGACTTGATCGTGCTGTCGTAGTGGGCCCGCAGGGCCTCGACATCAACTTTGAACCCGGCGACCGTTCCGTAGAGGTACTCACTCGGCATAGGCCGGTTATAAGCCATCTGCCGGGGGTCGCCTGTGGTTTTTCTCGCAGCGGTTTTACCCGTCTGCGGGATTTTTCGAGGCCGCCGGCACACTCGCCGGTTGCGGGTCTTGACGCCCGCGGCAAAGCGCCCGGTCACTGGTATGCGATTCGACCACGATCCAGGCTGTCATCCCGGCGCAGTAGGCCGTCGCCCCCCAACTAAACATCCCGAGCGTGTACGACCAATGGGCCGGGTAGCGGGTCAACGACCATCCTGCGTAGGCATCGAGCCCGATGAGAGCCATCAAGCCCACGCGATTGCGCAGGCGACTGAAGTCGCTGGCGTGGGCAACCACCAGCAGCACCCGACACACCGCGTAGTAGTGACTAAACGTGGTCAGCAAAAAAAACGGGATAAAGCCGAGGGCGTAGGCCTCGTCGGTGGGTTTGCGGCGAAGTCCCCAGGCCAGCGGCAGGAGGATGAGCCACACCCACAGGCGCCGATCGTCGGCCGTCTCGCGCACGGCCTTGCGATCCTCCTTGGTCAACATTCGCGGCTTGACCTCGCCATCAAACACGTAGCCAATGGCAAATCCCGCGCGCTTCGACGAGAGTTCTTCGGGCTGGATATGGGCGACGATGTTGGCCCGGAACTGGTCGATGACACGGGTGCCCATGGTCAACGAAACCCATCCCGCCAGCACCACAGCCGTCATCACGGCTCCGCCAGCGAGCTTGAGCAGGCCCGGGTCAAAGCGTTCGCGCAGGGTTTTGTTGCGACCAAACAGGCCAACTGCCCCCTTGCTCGCGGGGCCGTACAAAAACACCCAGGGGAAGATGTTGACCATCCCCGCAAGCCCGGTCACGACTCCGCCGGCCAGCGGGCGTGCCAGCTTGATCAGGGCCATCCCGGCCATCAGGCAGGAAATCCACAAAAACCGGAGGAAGCATCCGCCGAGTTCGGGCCACCGCAGGCTGAAACTGGCGAGGGTAAAAAACGCCGCCCACAGGGCTGTGACCCGGCCATAGGCCCGGGAGACCAGCGTGAGTGCCCCCAGCAGCAAAAAGATGTCGAGCAGACACAAAAACTTGAGCCACTCAACCGGAAAGATGTGGGCGACCGGCCGGGCAATCGCGATCCAAAACGGGGGTGCATTAAACCCGCGGTCCATCAGGATCGTTTTCCACGACCCGCGACCCATCTTGCATTCTCGTTGGATATACAAGAAGTCGTGGGCGAACGCCTCCCAGCGGGCCGGTGAAAACTGCTCGTCGCGCACCTGTTGGCCACGTTTGAGAGCGTGCTTGAGTGGCCGCGGCCGATAGCCCTCCTCGGTCTGTGCCCGGTAGCGCTTTGCCCCCCGATTGTGCGTGCCGGCCTCGGCATCGACCAGGGCCGACGCCGGGTAGAGGTCGTAGTAGCCAACCTCGTCGAAGTACTTGGCGCCTAGGTAGTAGTGGTACGTGTCGAAGGTGTCGATTTTGGTGAACAGCCGCGGGCTAAACCGGCTGTAGTTGAGCCCCGCGAGCACGGTCAGGCAGATCAGAGCACCGGTTGCAACCTGTCGCGGGACCCAGCGCCACACCACCACCAAGATGATGCCAAGTAGGCAAATCCAATACTTGATGGCCTCGACAACCCGGCCGTCGATGCCTCCTGGTGAGAGGTCGAGGGCGAGCAACACCATCGCCGCAACCGCAAGGCCAATCAGGAGAGGACGGTCGAACCTGGGTAGCCACTTGGGTAACCCCCCGCGGATGCCAGATGTGTCTTGCGGGGCAGCCATGGCCGGCTGGTTGTAACATCAAGCACGCCTATCGAGCAGGATTATCCACCCGAGCCCGGCAATGCGCGTTGATGTAGTGCGTACCCAATAGACCATCTGCATCGCGGCGATTCCAACCCGACCGAATTTTGCTGGGCAAACAATCCCGCCGACAATTTTTTCTGTACTCCCCGCAGCAAGTCCGGCAAGGTCAGAGCATGCGGTTTTCATGGTCCGGAGTATTAGCAGCTGCAGTGTTCACGGCCGGGGTGGCCTGGTCCCCTGAAGCTGGGGCTGTCCCCCGCGAGCTACGCCCGGGGACCAAGGCCAACAACTTTGAGTTTGGCCCGCGATTTGGCTACGGCTTTGGTCACCGCCACGCCTACGGTTCAGCCTGGCTCGACTACCTCTACCACTTTAGCGGCGATCAGTCGGGGCCCGCGATCGGTGCAGCTGCATTTATCGGCGGCTGGCGAAACTACTTTGGCTTCGCCTCCGGCTTTATGTTTGAGTGGGATTTTCAGCTGGTCCCGAGCAAAAATCTCGGGCTGTATCTCGGCCCCCATGTGGTCGCCGGCTACGGTTTTCACCGCTTTGTCGACGACCGCTACCACTCGTTTTTTGTCATGGCCGGGCCCACCCTCAAGCTGTGCCTCAACGACTTTTGGGTGTTTTGGGTGCGGCCGTTCAACTTCGACGGACGCATCGGTCGGTTCTTCCAACCGAGCGTGACCTCGGCTATCGGCGCCGGCATTACGTGGTAATACACCAAAACCACAGCACACGTGGGCGGCTAGGAACCACCTTCAGCGGCAGAACCACCGAGCCGAGCAGCACCCAACTCAGCGGCAAGTCGTAGAGGTTGGCCCGCCTGAGTGTAGAAAACCCTAGCTCACCCGCCAAAGCGGAAGCCGAGCAGGACCTTCCAACTCAGCGGCAAGTCGTAGAGGTTGGCCCCCTCGCCCGACTGAAAGTAGAAATCGACGTCGCCGCCAAACTCGGTGCCGAGGTAAAAACTCTTGCTCAACAGGCCGACGATGCCGGCACCAAACCCGAGTGACAGGCCGGCATCGGTCCCCGAGCCCCCCTCGGGCAGCACAATGTGGGCGAGCACGGCCGACGGTGCAAACAGTGCATAGGCAAAGAACCGATCGCCACTGCCACCGATTCGAAACTCGAGTCCGGGACGAAGCCGGTGCTCCTGGCCGCGATCCAAGAAGGCTAGCCAGTGCTCAAAGTTGAGACCAAAGGTGTAGGCGAGACCACCGGGCTGGACGCGATACCCGCCAAACGCGACGCCGTAGTGGTAGCCGAGCCAGCTTGTGTCCGCGGTGTCAAACGCCAGGGCACCAGGTGCGATTTGCACGTAACCACCATTTTTGCGAAACCGATCGGGCTTGGCTTTGGCCGGTGGTGGTGGTGGTGGCTGCGGACCCACAGGTTGTCCATATGGTTGTGCTGGCTGCCCATATGGTTGGGCCGGCTGCCCGTATGGCTGGGCCGGTTGCCCATAGGGCTGCGCCGCGGGTGCCGGTTGCGGTTGACCTGCGGGAGCCGCGGGTGTCGGTTGCCCAACTCCGTATGACGGTGTGCCCCCAGGCGGTGTGGCCGGTTGTGCTGCCGGTGCCGCCGGTTGCGCTGCCGGTGCTGCCGGTTGCGCCGCCGGTGCTGCCGGTGCTGCCGGTGCTGCCGGTGCTGCCGGTTGCGCAGGTTGAGTTGGTTGAACAGCTCCAGGTTGGCCAGCTGGCTGTGGCGCTTGAGCCTGAGCCGTACCTGCCCACAGGAACAAACTAACCCCGATCACTTTGGCGACGCGCATGTCCCCGCAAGCATAACGACATTTCCCACACGAGGTCCATCAACTGGCAGATACAAGAAATTGGGGGCTTGAGTCCCCGGTCAACATCTCCTGTGACAAAAGTACGATCGCCGCACGATGGCCCGGTCGCCAGCCTTGCCTCGGTTACCATCCACAACATGTACCGACTGGCCTTAATGCAACCCCACGGTCTCACCGCACTGCTGTACACGGGGCTTTTATGTCTAACAGCCTGTGGCGACTCCGACGGGCGAGACACCGACTCCGATACCGACGGCGGTTCGGGCCTGACGACCACAGAAGATCCAACCGCGGGCCCGGGCACAGATGGCACCGGCTCAGAGTCATCCGACAGCGACCCGACGGGTACCAACTCGGACTCGGAGACCTCGCAGACAACCGAGGACCCCACCGAGGATCCCACCGAGAACCCCACCGAGACAACGCAGACCACCGAAACCACGGACGACCCAACCAGCGAATCAGACTCCGAAACCGAGGCGACGACCGAGGACTTCTGCGAGCAGGGCACGATCGTCTGCGAGGGCAACGAAGCCAAAATCTGCGACGGTATGGGGGGCTTTGAAGGCATCGAGACCTGTCCCGAGGAATGCGCCCCAGATCTCGGGTGCGTGACCTGCCTGCCCGGCACCGGCACGTGTCAGGGCGAAGAGTCGATGATCTGCAACGACCAGGGTTCGGGCTGGGAGCCGTACGAGTCGTGCGACCCGCTGCAGGGGCTCTCGTGTGATGAGCAGACCGGTTTTTGCAGCGGTTCGTGCTCCAAGGCCGCGATCGGTGCCAGCTACATCGGCTGCGACTACTACCCCACGGTCACCCAGCAGCTCGACAGCTATGTCAACGGCTCGCAGTACGCGGTCGCAGTTGCAAATACATCAAACCAAATGGCAACCGTCACGATCACCCGCGGCGACAACCCGGTCAACACGGTCATGGTCAACCCGGGCAGTGTGCAAGTTGTCCCGCTGCCGTGGGTCAACGATCTGGTGATGGGCACCGGCCCGAGTAAGGTCGTGGCCGACGGGGCCTACCGCCTGCGTTCCAACCAACCGGTCACGGTTTATCAATACAACCCGCTGGCCGCCAACGTGACCAACGACGCCTCGCTGATGCTACCCGTCAATGTGTGGTCGGGCGAGTACGTGGTCGCGGCCTGGCCGTTTTGGGCCTCGTACCCGGGCTTTTACTCGGTCACGGCCAAAGAAGACAACACCACCGTCACCCTCACCCCACCGGCATCGGGTGGCGCCAACCCGCAACCGGGCGGTGGTGTCGCGGCCGATGGCACAGGGGTTGTCACCCTCAACGCAGGCGATGTGCTGCAGGTCGTGACCGCCAACGGCAACGACCTCACCGGCACCCATATCGACGCCGACAAACCTGTTCAGGTGCTCGGGGGCCACGACTGCACGCAGGTGCCCATCGGCATCACGGCCTGCGACCACCTCGAGGAGAGCATGTTCCCGGTCGATACCCTGGCGACTGAGTACATCGTGGTCCCGCCGGTCCAGGTGCCCAACGACCAACTCGAAAAGGCCCAGGTCGTCCGGGTGATCGCCACCAAGGATGAAACCCAGGTGACGTTCTCTCCCGATCAAGGTGCAGATACAACCTTGATGAACGCCGGCGATTTTGTCGAGTTGGTGACGACCACCGCCAAGTTCAAGGTGACCGCCGACAAGAAGATTCTCGTCGCCCAATACATGGTTGGCCAAAGCGCGGGTTTTGGCACCTCCGACCCGGCCATGATCGTGGCGGTCGCAACCGAGCAGTACCGGACCAACTACCTGTTCCACGCCCCGGTTGGGTGGTCGGCAAACTACGTCGACATCATCGCGCCCGATGGCGCAGCCGTCGATGTCGACGGTCAACCGGTCATGGGGTTTGTGCCGATCGACGGCACCGGTTTCTCGCTCGCCCACGTCAACCTCTCGAACGCCGGCGACGGCAACCACGAAGTCACCTCGGCCCAAAAGGTCGGGATTAGTGTCTACGGGGTGCTCAACTACGGCAGCTACTGGTATCCCGGCGGTCTCGACCTCGCGCTGATCCCGGAGTAAGTCGGGCCAACGCATGCGACCGTCAGGCACACTGGCGGTCGCATCCGTAATTCGGTTGCCGGTATAGTCCCGGCCATGCCCATCCTTTACTCGCTGTACTTCTCGCCGTGGTCCCTCAAGGCCCGATGGGCACTCGACCATCACGGCATCGACTACGAGCAACGCGAGTACATGCCGATCATCGGCGAGCCATTCATGCGCCTGCGCCTGCGCAAGTTCACCGGCAAGATCACGGTTCCGATCCTGTTTACCGATGGCGAGCCGCTGACCGACTCGTTTGCGATTGCCCGCTACGCCGAACAACATGGCAGCGGTCCCAAGCTGTTTTTGCCGGGGCGTGGTCGCGACATCGAAACCTGGAACCAGCGCAGCGAGACCGCACTCGAGGCTGGTCGCCTGTTGTCGATGGCTGAGGTGCTCGAAGACCCGGAAGCGATTTTGGAGACTGTCCCACCGCCGCTCAACCGCCTAGGCGCCGTCGGCCTAACCCTCGGCAAATCGGCCACGCGCACGTTTCTCGCCAAGTATCAAATCAATGCAGCTGCAAAGACTTCGGCAATGGCCGAGGCGCGCGAAGTGTTCGAGGCCCTACGCGATGCCCGGCAACAGGCCACGGGCGACTACATCTACGATGAGTTCTCCTATGCCGACATCTGTATGGTGGTTGCCACCTATCTGTGTGCCCCACCCGCCAAACGCTACTTCCCCCTGGGAGATGCAGGCCGGCGCCGCTGCATACACCCGCAATTGTCCGAGGAATTTGGTGACCTCATCGCCTGGCGAGACACCATCTTAGAGCGTCACTATCCGCCCAAGCTCTAACCGGGCAAGACGCGCAGGCAGGAGCCAGCCAATGCCGGGCTCCATTCATGCACTTACAACGAAATGAGCTGCGGCTCGGGTACACGCCCTGGGGACTTCGAGCGTCACTATCCGCCCAAGCTCTAACCGGGCAAGACGCGCAGGCAGGAGCCAGCCAATGCCGGGCTCCATGCATGCACTTACAACGAAACTAGCTGCGGCTTGGGTACACGCCCTGGAGGGCAATGATGTAGTTGACCACGAGGTAGGGCTGCATATTTTCGTGTGACTGACCGCCACCGGCATTTTGGATCGATGCCTGATGCATGGTCGAGCCCACACTGTTGGCGTAACGCCCTTCTTTGCCGATCAGGTGACCAGCTGCTTGGGCCTCGTTGTTCGCGTTGCCAGAGACCAGCCCGTGGTGGTGCGAAGGCATCTGGTTGGTCGTCAGGGTCACGGTTTCACTACCAGCCTTGCGACCGAGATTTCGCGGGGATAGGCCCGGGCCATTGCCGGCGTGCATCGCCACCCGACCCCGTAGATCCGGAAGTCCAAACGTGGTCCGCCCGTCGCCGCCATAGGTCGTTCCCAAAATCGAGAACAACGCCGAGTACTGGCTGATGGGTAACAACTGGCCATCGCACAACGCCCAACCGCGGGGCGCAAAGTTCCCGCCAAACATTTTGATTTCACCAATGAACGGTTCCATGCCTCAAAACTCCTGCTTCTCTAAACATGTCGAACTAGACATGTCTCAGGGATTAGAACACAAACCGTTGCGCCGCAGCGGACAACTTACACGCTTGCGAATCTGCCCACTCGCGCTCTCACATCATTGTGTATCTACACCGTTTATGAGAAGACGCTGCTACTGACAGGCCTTGTCCGAACGTGTACAGCGAAACCGGACATGCAAGTGGTCGACATGATTTGGAAAGTGCTGGACGATCCCATCGTCTGCCCAACGCCCACGCGGATACTGCAAAATTTTCCGTAGCGTCTGCTTGCGAACACCGTGCTTGCGACCCCAGCTGTAGAGCGCTTTTTGCAGGCTGTAATCGAGGAAGATGCGCTCGACCCCACCAGGTTTGCCAGCACTACTGGCGAGCGCTTCAACCAGGGACCAGGTCGCCGCGAGGTCGAGGTTGTTGGCGCTTCCGGGCACAAACTCGGCCGGGTAACCTGAGGGCCGTTTTTCGTAGTACAGGCCAATATCGATGTCGCGACCGGATTGATGCGAACGGTGCCCCGACAATGGCCCGCCGTGGCGCGACGAAAGGTCGCCAATCGCGAGGCGATGGAGCTTGGGATATTTTTTGCGAACAGTGCTGATCGCCCGCTTGATGTGCGTCACCGTCTCCAAGGTGCCGTAGGTCCTGTCCTTGCGGCGCAGGTAGTAGCCCTTGCCGTTGGTCAGCCGGGTCGCGTTGACCAGGCGACCTTTTTGTGGTTTCCCAACACTTTGCTCAACAGTCGGCGCCGGGAGGGTTCCAGGCCCACTCGCGTCGGTCGGAATCGTGAGTTCCTGGCCCGGATAAATCACGCTGCCTTCGATCCCATTTTGGCGCCGAAGCGCGTCGGTACTGCACCCGTAGTTGCGGGCGATCCGGCTGAGACTCTCGCCGCGGACAACTCGGTGGCGACGGGCTTCACCTGTGCGAGCCTTGGGGGCAGGTTTGTGCGCGCGTCCACACGGTGGAATCGCCAGCGCCTCACCGCGATGGATCTTGGCCCCCTGGATCCCGTTGGCGCGCTTGAGTTCGCGGACCGAACACTCGTAGTCTTTGGCGATTTTCGACAGGGACTCGCCGCGTTTGACCACGTGGGCGGTGTAGTGCCGACGCACGGCATTGGCCTCGAAAGGCCACAGGCCAAGGGCGACGACAGCCGCGGTTGCGACCCCCAAAACAGCAGTCTTGCCCGGAATCAACGGCGACGATCCCATACCGAAGTGAAATAGATCCACTACAGCGGCCCGGCAAATTTTACGATCAGGATGCCCGCCTCACGGTTCTTTGCAGGAACTTGAGGCCATCTGTTCAGCGACTGCGCACAATCCCCACGCGCGAGACCATGGCGATTGGGTATGCTGGGGCGGCATGTCTGGCTCCGTCTCCCCAGCTCCTGAGGTTCTCCACGCACTCGCGTTTGTGTACCTGGCCTGCAGCCAACTTCCCGACGGCGAAGTTGCGACGTCCGAGCGGGGTACAATCGTTTCGCGGATGCTTGCCTGGACACCCGTCGATGACGAGGGCACGGCAACCGATGCGCTGAAACAGGCCGTGACTTCGTTTCAGAGTTGTCCCGACACAGCCGCGCAACTGCGTCAACTCGTGCACCATGCTGACTTCCTGCACGGCCACCTCACGCCCGAGCAGTGTCAGCAAGTCATCTCCGACCTGATTGCGATTGTCGAAGCTGACAACAAGGTGCTCGCAAGCGAAAGCAACTTTGTGGTCGCGGCTGCCAAGTCGCTCGGGGTTGACGTTCGCGTCGAGGGCCAGCCGGACCCGTCGTAGCCTGAACCGAAGCCGGACGTACCGAACAACTCCCCAGTAATTCTGGGGAGCTACAAGTTTTTGGTTGACAGCAACAGTTTACCCATTTACTAGTTTACTAGTAAATTATCGTGCCACTTTCGCTCAAACTTGATTACGATCGGCGAGTCCCGATCTATCGGCAAATCTACGAGGCGGTGCTCGGTGCACTCGCCAGCGAAGACCTGCACCCCAGCGAGCAACTCCCCACGATTCACAGCCTAGCGAGCCAACTCGGGGTCAACCCCAACACCGTCGCCCGGGCCTATCGCGACCTCGAGCGCGATGGTCATATCGTCTCGCAACGTGGCCGAGGTACCTTCCCTGCCCCAAAACCTGCCCCTCCCGACAGCAAGGCGCGTCGGCTGATCCTCGCCGATATTTTCCGCCAAACCCTCGCCGAAGCAGCTCGCCACCACATCAGCGCCCGCGACATCTTGAGCTACTTCCGGAGCAAGATCGATGACGAACCCAAACGCGACTGACGCGACCTCTTCGACATCCGCCTACCGGCGAACACTGCTGATCCTCAAGGCCACGGCAACCATCCTATGGGCACATCCCCGCCTCCTTTGGTTCCCGGTGTTAGCTGCACTCGGCACGGTGTGTGTGGTTGTTTGCGGACTATTCTTGGTTGCGCTGGTGGGGGCCTCACTCGGCGACCCGATGTTGAGCGGCCTGTTTAGCGGCGATGTCACGCTCGCCGACGTACACATGCGCGGCCAGGGCATCATTGGGCTCGCTGCTCTCTACGCAATTGAATGTATACACATTGGTACCGCGGTAGCCCTCACGTTTGCCGCCATGGAGGCCCTCGGCGAGCGGGCGTGGTCGGTCGAGCAGGCGCTGTTGTGGGCCCACGAGCGTCGCGGCCCGATTCTCGAATACGGGGTCGCTACCTGGGTGGTGGGCCTCCTCACCGGCAGCCGCAAGGGTCGGCGACGCGGCCCGATCAAGCGCCTACTTCGGTTTTCGTGGCGGGCCGTGACATATTTGGTGATCCCGGTCATCACCCGCGAATCCCGCGGCGCGGTGGCGGCGATTCAACGCTCCACCACACTCCTTGAAGATACATGGAAAGAAGGGGCCATCGGTCACCTCACCCTGCGCTGGTTGTGGGTACCGCTGGTATTGCTCGCCACTGCCCCCCTGGGTTTTTGTGCCCTCATCGGGGTCGAATCGCCCACGGTTTGGGTTTCAGTTGCGGCCTCGTCGTTCGTCTGCCTGGCCGGCGGATCCGTTGTACTGACAACAATCGAAACCGTCTTCCGCGCGGCCCTCTACATTTTTGCGACCGAGGGCGTGGTCCCGCAACCCTACAATGTCGACGGGCTCGACTGTCTGTGGGTGTGTGGCGCTGCCAAGCCGGATGTCGTGTCGGCCTCACAAATCCCCGACTAGGGCGATTGGCCGCTCGCGGTCGCCGGGCCGGTTGCAACATCAGGCCAGGGTTGGGGCAAAAACCAGCATTCGGGCTCGAACGCTTGTCCCCGGCTACAACCCTCGGTACTGTTGGGTATGGCCGTCCGACCTGCTGGATTCCTCTGCGGATTCGCACTCGTGTTGGCGGCGTGTCAGGGCGGTGAGGCCGACTCTGAAACGGCCGATACAAGTACGGGGTCAAGTACCCATGCGGATACAACAACCGCGGGCGACACCGATGAGTCAGGCACGACGGAGGCTCCGTGGCAACCAGGCCTCGCCCGCGGGCTGACGTTGACCCACGTCGAGGCCAATCAAGGCGTGACCGTTGAGATCGGCCGGGACGGCGAAGTCGTTCCCGGAGAAGAGCGTGCGGCCTACCTACTCGCCGGTCGTCGAACTGTCATTCGCGGCTATTGGGACCTTCCCGACGACTGGGAGCCGCGTGAGCTCGAGGCCCGGCTCGACCTGTTTTACCCCGACGGGCACCACACCCAACTCACCCAGGTCCGCTTGATCGACGAGGTTGCGTTTGCCGGCAACCTCAAGCGTTCGTTTTTCTTTGGGATCGAGGCCGACGACGTCGTCCCTGGGATGCGCTACCGCTTTTCTGTGTGGGAAACCGTCCCCGGCTACGACGATCTGCCCGAGCCCGCGGTTGCCAACCAAATCCCGCAGGACCCCGACGGAGATGTTCCACTGGGCATCGAAGCCAGCGACCAGGCCCTCGAAATCATCGTCGTCCCGTTTACCTACAATGCCGATGGCTGCCAACACAGCCCGGATACTTCGCCCGAACGGATCGAGCGATTGACCGAGCTGATGTTTCAGATGAACCCGATCGATAGGCTCGACATCACCGTCACCGACCCGGTCGAATGGACCACCCCGCTCGAGAGTTTTGCCCCGCTCAACGAGTATATGAGCGTACAACGATTTGAAAATGGCGACCCACCGCACGTTTTCTATTTTGGCCTGGTCTACCCGTGTAACGGAAGCATCGGCGGTTTCGGAGGGCTTGCCCACGGGATCCCGACGATTCCACCACTGGCCGACGAAGCCTGGATGCGGGTTTCAACCGGCATCGACCTAGCCAATGACGTCGACTGGACCGGGGGCACATTTGTCCATGAAGTCGGGCATACCCAGGGGCGACTGCACGTCAATGGCGGATGTGGAGCTGCCGGTACCGACCCGAGCTACCCGGAACCCAACGGCGGCCTGGGGACCTGGGGGTTTGGCATCCTCGATCTGCAACTTCGCCACCCGACGCTGTTTAAAGACTACATGACCTACTGTCACCCCTATTGGGTCTCCCCCTGGGGCTGGAACAAGGTCTACGATGTCATGCGCGTCATCACCAGTTGGGGCAACCAAAATTTTCCCGACGATCCCTACTCCGGTTCACTGCTGATCGGCTCGTTCGACCACCTAGGCAATAACAGTTGGTACACGGTCCCCGGGGGGCTGGGCATGCGGCCTCGCAGTGCGGTACACCACCTGTCCATCGAGCAGGACGGTGTAGGCACATCGATTTCATTGCCCACGGCAATCGTCGACATGCCCGACGGCGGTGGGTACCACGTTGTCGGCGAGCTCCCCAACGACATCGGATCTATCACCCGGGCCACGTACATCCATGGGGCAACAACGGTGGAAATTCCGGGTGCTCGGATAGCGCGCCACGATCACAAACGCAGCCTACGAACGGCCCGTCCGTAATCCGCGACTGCTGTGATGATTGTAATTGCACCGTTGCCGCGATGACCCAAGCAAGCTCGGCCACGAAATTTCAAGATCGACCGGTTACAATCATGTTACACCTAGGTAACAGTGGCCAACGTGCTCATGTATCCGCGGGCTGCCCCCCCGGGGAAAATCCGCGCCTGGGTCGGCCTGCTTGACCAAACCGGCCACCCACAGGTGCGGTGGTTGCTCAATGGGCAAACACAGTCCCAGGCCCGCGTCCAGCTCAAGCGCCTGCGTGACGACGACCTGCATCTCACCCCGCCGACCCGGCAAACCTGGGTTGGCGCTGTCGAGTTTGATGTACCCACAACGGCATCGGTGCATCGCGTCGGAGTGGAGGTTGTGGGTAGTTCCCTGCGGGAGAGCATCGAGGTTCGCAGCCTGCCTGCAAGCGTGCCCGAGGATGGCCTCCACATTCTCCTGAGTTCATGCTTTTATCGCCATGAAGCTGGGGCCGGCAACCTACAGGCTGCATTGGCGAAAGTCGTCGCATCCTGTCCTCCGAGACAGGGAGGAAGTCGACCTGATCTGGCACTGCTCATGGGCGACCAAGTCTATCTCGACATGCCGTTGTTTGCCGACAAACCGACAACACTCGGTCCACTGGCCGAGTCGTTTGAACGCAAATATCTCGAAAACTGGGGTGGTGGCGACGGCCGTAGCCTGGTTTCCTTGCTCGGCACAGCACCGTGGGTCGCCCTCCCCGACGACCACGAGTATTGGAACAACTACCCCGAGTTTGCCACCCTGATTCCGCTGACTTGGACCGCCGCTGGTCGCAAGCGGTACGCCAGGGCTGCCCGGGCGATGTACGAGGGGTTTCAGGCTCCGTTTCCCGAAAGTGTCAACAACCCGCTGCAGATCGACGTTTCACCAATGTCCCTGCTCGCCCTCGACACGCGCACCCACAGGTCACAGACCCATCTGTTGAACCCGGCGGGTTACAACCACCTACTGCGGTGGGTCGGCCAACTTCGGCGCGGACAGGTCGGTGTTTTGGTGACCGGGCAATCCCTGTTTTCGCCGCGAAAAGGTCGGGTCGCGGGCACGCTCGGCGACTGGGAAGCACCGAACTACCACGATTACAAACGCATCGTGACCACCCTTGCCCACGCCCCCTGCCCACTTATTTGTATCACCGGCGACGTCCATTGGGGTCGCGTGATCAAGGCTGCGAGCCAACAGCCGGGTGTCCGCCCAGACATCTTTGAAATTATCGTCTCGCCACTTTCGCTGGTGACAAGCCCCGGCAAGGACTCGGCCGTGGCCGCGACGCGGCATCTTTCGGGCGCGGTTTCTGGCAATGTTGTGACGGCGCCTCGCCACCCGGAGCCCGCCACCAAAGTTGGTGCATTTGCAAACTTCCTACGGCCCGCGCCCTACGCCATCGATGTGTTGCAAACCGACGACACCCGCGAACCGGCGACTGTCAAAGGCGACCAGATTGCCCTGCTCTCGTTGTACCGCCACGCCGGGCGTCCGCGGGTCAAGGTTCGCTACTGGCAAGTCGATCACCATCCTGTCCCCCACAGCACGGTCACGCTCCTCTAACCCGAGTCCATCGGAGGTTTTATGCTCGATATCCACAACTCCACCGCCGCCGGCAAAAACTGTCACTTCGTCGAGCAACCCGGCTCCCCAAGCTCCAATGTGCAGTGGTTGCATGATCACTTTTACAACCTGTCCAAAACCATTGCATATCCATGTACTGTGGTGATGCTGGTCGGTGGTACCGACACCGCGTCAACCCGGATTCGCGGGGCCCAAGCCGTTGCCCGCCAGGACTTGACACCCAGCCACTGGTCCCATGCCGCGCTCGTTGAGTACGAGGGCAATGCATTGACTGTCCCCATCGAAATCTCCCTGGCTCCCCCTGCGGGCTTTGGTTTTCCACCTCCGAACAACGGGATTCAAACTGGAGACCTCACCACCTACGACTCGCGCCAAGCGTGGCCAAACATCGCCCTGTTGCTGGTTCCAGCCGACCCCAGCGAAGTCCGGCAAAAACTGACGCGCTTGCGTAGCCTGCGAAGTAGCATCGACTTGGTCGGGATTACGCTGCAATGGCTCAGCTATGTTTGGGGTGTCCGCCAGGCCCACAATCCGCTCAACCTCGAAGTCGGCGTCCCCTGTGCCGTGATGCTCGAGTATGCCGTTGGGGCGGTTGGATTTGACCTCACACCTGGCCTGACAAGTCGGTCGAGTTGCCCCGAAGCAATCTGGCAAGCGGCGCGCTGGTGGCATGAGTTTCACAGCGAGGCAACCCAGGTTGGGTCCCTGTCCCGCCAACCGATCAAAGGTGTGTTCTCGATTTCCCATCGCTTGCGCTAACCGGCCCGAGCACCGCAACGTAGTCGGTCGAGAACCAACTAGACGGTGAAACCGCAATCACCGACAATCGGGCAATGTCTCGTTCGTGGTTTATGTTGGTTGGTTGTTCGGTGTTCTCACTCGCCTGCGGTGGCGGAGGGGGGGATGCGACAGACTCGGACGGCTCCACCACTGGTTCGACCTCGTCCCCGACCCAAGCGACGGGCATGACCGAGACCGAAACGGGTGATCCTACACAGACTCCGAGTGGGTCCGAAAGCGAAACGGGTACGACCGAAGGACCCACCACCGACCCGTCGACCACCGACCCGTCGACCACCGACCCGTCGACCACCGACCCGTCGACAACCGACCCGTCGACCACCGACCCAACCGACCCGACCGACCCGTCGACCACCGACCCGTCGACAACCGACCCGTCGACCACCGATCCGAGTGACTCCGACTCCGACTCCGATTCAGACTCGGGTACCACGGGTCAGGTTTGCGACCCGAACATGGGTGGCGACATCGACTTCTCGTATATCTGGATCGCCAATAGCCCCGAAGGCACCGTCAGCAAGATCGACACCGAAACCCTCGATGAGGTCGCGCGCTACCAGGTGCGCCCACAGGGTGGCGGGCTGCCCTCGCGGACATCCGTCAATCTCGACGGTGACGTTGTCATTGCCAGCAGGGATGGAGGGGTCACCAAAATCTATGCTCGTGAGGACGACTGTGTCGATAGCAACGGCATCCCCGGCATCCAAACGTCGACCGGCAAGAATGATGTATTGCCATGGGACCAGGAAGAATGTGTCGCCTGGTACACCGACTATAACTTTTTGAGCGAACGGGCGATTGCCTGGACCACCGGCGAATACAACGATGTCACCTGTGAATTTGAAGACCCAAAGGTTTGGGTGGGAGCGACCAACGACCAGGTCAACCTGAAGGTCCTTCGCCTCAACGGCGATACCGGTGAGCAGGAGGACGAAATCACAATTCCTGGCACCCAGGGCTTTATGTCCCGAAGTCCATACGGAGCCGCGGTCGATGCCGACAATGACGTGTGGATGGTCAATGCCTACTGCGGCGGCACTCTTATTGAGGTCCACAATGACGACCTAACCTACGACACGATCCAAGTCCCGGGCTCGATCTGCCCCTACGGGATTGCCGTCGATGCTGCCGGCTACATTTGGATCGGCGGCTATCAGACCTTCACCGGTCGCTACGACCCCGACAACCAAACCTGGGATACCGTCCAGGCCCAGGGCCTCGGCATCCAAGAAGATGCAAGTGGGCGGATGTGGCTCGGGGCCTATGGCCAAAACGGTGTCTATGCAATTGATAGCGAAACCCTAGAGGTCCTCAAGTACGTCTCACTCAACCAGATTAGCGGCCAAACCAAGGGGGTGAGTATCGACTTCTTTGGCTATGTTTGGGTGGTTGGCGACGCCGGGGGCACGGCCGTGCGACTCGACCCCGAAACCGACGAGGTTCAGGCCTATACCGGCCTCAACTCGCCCTACAGCTACAGCGACATGACTGGCTGGGGCCTCAAAAACGCGGTCATTCCCCAGTGATATCGATGCCTCGGCCCCTGGTGTTCGCCGCGTTGTCGCTGCTCGGCCCAACCGTCGCCCACGCCCACATCGAAATCACAAGCCATCAGTCGCGCCACGGGCCCGACTACCAAAAGCGTGGGCCGTGCGGGGTTGAAGGTTCACCCCGCGGAGAAGTTGTATACACATATCGCCACGGGCAAACCGTGACTGTCGAGTGGTATGAGTTTGTCGACCATCCCGGTCACTACCGCATCGCCTTTGACGACGACGGCGACGATGACTTTGTCGACCCGATCTCGCCCGAGGACCGGTTGACCAACGCGACGGTGCTACTCGATGGCATCGAGGACCTGCCCGGCGTCCATCACTACGCGGCCGATGTCGAGCTGCCCGATATCGAGTGCGAAACCTGCACCCTACAGGTCGTGCAGGTCATGACCGATAAGCCCCCCTACGGCGATGGCAACGATCTCTACTACCACTGCCTCGACCTCCGGTTGGTCGGCGACAACGAGGAACTGCCCGAGCCAAACCTACCGGGCGGCTGTCAACTAGCCACCTCGCCCACCGCACCCACCTCACCTGGCGCGGTCCTGCTCGTGGTCGGTGTTGCGCTGGGATTGCGTCGACGAAACAATCAACTCCGGAACCTTCGCCGCTGACGAAGGTCTGTCGACAACGATGGTACACCTCGGCCAATTCCCGCACCCGGTACGCGCACCCACCCGGCGGGTCTGGGCCCGGTTCGCCACCGCACTCGTTGTATCCACACTTGTTGCCGGCCTGGCGTACACCCGCCCGGCTGCGGCCTGCTCGTGTATGCAGTCGACCGAGGTCTACGTATTTTTGCCGGCCAACAAGCAACTCCCGGCAAACGCCACGGGGATCTGGTGGCACGGGATGCACAACAACCCGCTGACACCGGGTCGCGTCACCCTCGAAACCCTGGGTCCCGGCAATCGCTGGTACCCGCGAAATTTCCGCGTGGTCGACGGTGGCAACGGCATTGTCGGGATCGTACCCACCCCCGAAAACGGTCAGGTATGGGGCGAGACTCGGCACCGTCTCGAGATCCATGCATACTCATGGAGTAAACCAGCCAAGCCCCAGCCGGTGGTCGTGAGCGAGGAATTTACGGTGGGTAGCGCTGCACTCACCTCGGGTTCGATGGGCCTAAAAATCGGCACGCCCAAGGTTGTTGAAACCGTGGGGCCAATGGGTGCGAGTTGCCAAACCAAATTTTCGGCGGTCAACCTCAAGGTCGAACCCGTGCTCTCGCCCGAGCTCGAACCATTTCGCGACCTATTGTTGTTTGAAACCCTTGTCGATGGCGAGTCGTGGCAGGCCTACTCGCACAACTGCGACCAATTTCCCGAGGGGCGCAACTGGCTTTCCGAGCACGAGCGTCCGGGCGTCGATCTTGTGTATAGCCAATGCCCTGTTCCCGAGCCCGAAGGGTCAAAGTTCCCACTTCATGTGGCCCGAGACCGTGGGCTCAAACCGGGTGAGCATGAGGTTGTGATTGTCGCAACCACGCCAGACCAAAAGTTCCGTGTCGAGTCCGACCGGATACGGGTCCACCTGAGCTGCGATGGTTCGCCTGCGATCGCTGCGCCACCAAGCGAGCACGACGAGCCCACCACCACAACCGAGCAACCAAACCCGCAACCCAAGCCGGCCAAAGCAGGGCCTCCCGAAGTCGGCCAGATGTCGGGCCACTGCTCCGTGCGCGGTACTCCTTCGCCAGGCACTTTGGGAGTTTTGGGCTTGCTCGTGTTGGGTCTGCGACGTCGCAATCAAGTGTATAAACAACCATAACGAAGTCGGCCAGATGTCGGGCCGCGACTCCGTGCGCGGCACTCCTTCGCCAGGCGCTTTGGAAATTTTGGACTTGACCGTGTTGGGCCTACAACAACGCATTCAATTGTATAAACAACCATAAACATGTAGCAGCAATATGCTAGCTACAGTGAGCGCAACGAGTGCGGCCCTTCGAGTGTCGTTGGGCTTCTTGCGACATCCAACGCTCGTCGCAGTTGAGGGGTGGCGTGCCCAAGGCGTTCCCCGGTACCCACTCGGGTTCGCCATGAAACAATGTATCTGGCGTGCTACCACCAATAAGCGCGATCTTGTGTCGCGGCGCGCGATTGGTTATGGTGCCGCGATTTTTCACCGCGATGCCGATCCCCACACCATTTCACACGCGCACGCAGGCACTGTGTACCAGCATGTTCTGGAAGGATTGGGCGGGCTACTACGCCGTCCGCTCGTTCGACACCTGTCATGAGCGCGAGTACTACGCGGTTCGTCACGCAGTTGGGCTGTTTGATGTCAGCCCGCTGTTTAAGTACGACGTTCGCGGCGAGGGGGCCATGGCCCTGCTCTCCCGCGTGATGACCCGCGATATTTCCAAACTCCGCCCGGGCCGGGTGACCTACTGCTGTTGGTGCGACGACGATGGCAAGGTGATGGACGACGGCACCGTCTCCAACCTAGGTGACGACCATTACCGGGTGACCGCAGCCGAGCCAACCTATGGCTGGTTGTGTCGCAACGCCCGTGGGTTGCCGGTTGAGATTACCGAGACAACCGACGATATCGGCTCGCTGGCGCTTCAGGGCCCGACCTCGCGGGCGCTGCTCAGCGAAATCGTTGCGGATACAAAGAAGCCGATTGAAAAGCTCCGGTTTTTTCGTCTGCTCAAGGCCACAATCGCCGGCCACCCGGTGATTATCTCGCGCACCGGTTACACCGGCGACCTCGGGTACGAAGTCTGGGTCAGCCGCGAACACGCGCTCGACGTGTGGGACCAAATCTATGCCGCCGGGCGCCGCCATGGCCTGGTGCCCGCCGGTCTCGATGCCCTCGACGTCACCCGAATCGAGGCCGGATTTATTATGAACGGGGTCGACTACCAGTCTGCCCACCACTGCCTGATCGAGTCGCGCAAGTGCTCTCCGTTTGAGCTCGGCCTCGGCTGGACGGTTGACCTCGACCGACCCGGCTTCAACGGCCAGGCGGCGCTTCGCCGCGAACTCGCCAATGGCTCGACCTGGGCGACGGTAGGCCTCGAACTCGACTGGGATGAATACGAGGCCCACTTTACCGAGTTTGGACTCCCGCCCCATGTCTCGAGCAGCGCGTGGCGGACGTCGATTCCACTTTATGCGCCCCGCCGCGGTGGACGGGTCAACGGGCGGCAAATCGGCTACGCCACCTCTGGCGCATGGTCGCCGCTACTCAAGAAGAACCTTGCAATTGCAACGATTGAACCCAAGTTCCAAGTGCCGGGCACCCGGATCCGTATCGAAGTAACGGTCGAGCACGAGCGCCGGAGTGTCGCCGCTACCGTGCGTGAGACCCCGTTTTTTAATCCTCCCCGCAAGCGAGCCTAACCTGTGGTCGCCATCAATCCCTTCAACCCCGCGCACCCCGACTATCCGGGCCGGCCCGACAAACCGTCGCGTAGCAGCTACGACGCCATCGTCATTGGCGGTGGGCACAATGGGCTGGTCGCCGCTGCCTACCTCGCCCGCGCCGGTCGCAGTGTGCTCGTCCTCGAAAAACGGCCTGTGCTCGGCGGCGCAGCTGTCAGCGAAGAAGTCTTCCCCGGCTTCACGTTTTCGGTGTGCTCCTACGTCGTCAGCCTGTTTCGCCCGCACATCGTCCGCGAGCTCGAACTCGCCAAACACGGCTTTGAGTTAATCCCGCTGGAGTGCTCGTTTACCCCGCAACCCGACGGCGACGCCCTCGTCCGCTGGGCCGACTCGGCCCGCACGCGCCAGGAGATTTCGCGTTTTAGCCGCAAAGACGCCGAGATATACCCGGAGTTTGGCTTGGCGATGAGCAAGCTGTCGCAGTTTGCCAAGGCCATCATCGACAACCCTGCCCCCGACCCCAATGCCATTCGTCCACGCGAGATTGCCAAGCTGTTGCGGCTCGGCAAGATCATGCAGGACTTCGACGGCGATACCCGGCACCTCAACCTCAAGTTGATGACCTCGAGTGCCGTCGACTTTTTAGATCAGTGGTTTGAGAGCGAAGTCCTCAAGTCGCCGATGTCCGTCAGCGGCATCATTGGCACGTTCTTGGGCGTGCGCTCGCCCGGCACGGCCTATGTGCTGTTACACCATTATATGGGTGAGATCGATGGTGCCTACCGGGCCTGGGGATTTGCTCGCGGCGGGACCGGTGGGGTGAGCCTTGCATGTGCACGTTCTGCGCGCTCGTTTGGTGCCGAAATCCTCACCTGTGCCGGCGTTAGCCAGGTCAACCTCGGGCCGGACGGCCGCGCCTGTGGCGTTGTGTTGGAAAACGGCGATGTCATCAACGCCCGCACGGTGGTCTCGGCCGTGGACCCGCGCCGCACGTTTTTTGGCCTGGTTGGCAAACAAAACCTCGACGATGAATTCGCCACCCAGATCAGTCGTTACAAACTCCGCGGCAGCTCGGGCAAAGTCAACCTCGCACTCGACCGGTTCCCCGACTTCACCGCCCGCCCGGGTGATGGGCCACATGTCCGTGGGGACATTGCGATCGCCCCGAGTATCGACTACCTCGAACGCGCCTACGACCAGGCCAAGTACGGCGACTTTTCTGAACGTCCATACCTCAATGTCGTGATTCCGTCGCTGAGCGACCCGAGCGTGGCGCCACCCGGCAAGCACGTGATGTCGATTTTCGTCCAATACGCCCCGTACGAAATCAAGGAGGGCCCCGAGTTTTGGCCGCAACGCCGCGAGGCCTTTGGCGACGCGGTCATCGACACGCTGTCCGAATACTGCCCCGGACTCAAAGACTCGATCCTGCACCGCCAGGTCATCACCCCCTGGGACTTGGAGCAGGAGTACGGGCTCGGTGAGGGCAACATCTTTCACGGCGAACTCAGTGTCGAGCAGCTCCTGTTTTTGCGCCCGGCCGCCGGCTGGGCCAACTACAAAACCCCGGTGCCAGGCCTGTGGATGTGCGCCTCGGGCACGCACCCCGGTGGCGGTGTGATGGGAGCCCCCGGGGAGCTCGCCGCCAAAACCCTGCTCAGGTCAGGTGAACTATGAACGCGTTCGATGCCATCGTAATCGGTGCAGGTACAAACGGTTTGACCTGTGCTGCCCTGCTTGCCCAACAGGGCATGGCTGTGGTTGTGGTCGAGGCACACGAGCAAATCGGCGGCCTCGCCCGTGCCCACGAGTTCCACCCGGGTTACCGCAGCGCCGGGGTTTTGCACGACACCACGGTGGTGCGCCCGTGGGTTGTCGACCAGTTGTCGCTGGTCCACCACGGCCTACAGCTGCGGCCAACCAAACCCGATGTGCTCGCCCTCGGAGCCCCCGGGGAAAGCCTGCTCCTCGCCGGTGACCGCCTGCGAACGGCGGGCGAGATTGCCAAGGTCAGCGAACGCGATGCCGATGCCTTCCTCGAGTACCGCGCCTACCTCGACCGCCTGCGCCCGGTGCTGTCTCAGTTCTTCGACCGGCAACCACTCGACCTCATCGACACCGGTATGGGTGACCTTTGGGCAATGTTCCGCCAGGGGCTGAGCCTGCGCAAACTCGGCAAAAAAGGAGCCCTCGAGCTCGCCCGCCTGATGCCGATGTGCGTGGGTGATTGGCTCGACGAGTGGTTTGAAACCGACCTGCTCAAGGCTGCCCTCGCACTCCCAGCTGTTGCAGGTACATTTACTGGACCGCGCTCACCGGGTACCAATGCCAACCTACTCCTGCATGAAGCTGCGGCTGGCACCGGAGGTGTGGTGGCCGGAGCCCCGGCGCTCGTCCGTGCCCTCGAGAAGTCGGCGCGGGCCAACGGAACCTCGATTCGCAACGGTATCGAAGTCAAACGGCTACTGACCGACGGCGGCTGTGTGGAGGGGGTCGAGCTTGTCGATGGCGAGGAGCTTCGCGCACCTTTGGTGGTCAGCTCTGCCGATCCAAAAACCACGCTGCTCGAACTACTGCCCGCGGGCACGCTCCCGCGGAGTACCGAGGAGGCCCTGGTTTCGTGGCGAACCCGGGGCACCACCGGGATTGTGTTGTTGGCACTCGACCGCAAGCCGGTGTTCACCTGCGCGCCCGACAAAAACATTGCCTATGCACAAACTGGTGGGCATATCCTCGACATCGAGCGCGCGTTTGATGCCGTAAAATACCGCCAGGTTGCCGCCAAACCGGTTTTGGAAATCGAGGTACCAACGGTTGAACGACCAAACCTCGCGCCCGAGGGTCATGCCGTCGTCGCCGTCCGCGTGCACTTTGTCCCGCACACCCACGACAGCGGTTGGAGCGAGCAACAACGCAGCACGCTCGGCGACCAGGTTGTTGCCGAGTTGGGCCAACACCTCGAAAACCTTGCTGATACAATCGTTGCCCGTGAGGTCATGACGCCGGCGGACCTTGAAACCAGCTACGGGACCACTGGCGGGCATATCCACCATGGAGAGCATGCTCTCGACCAGCTGCTGGTGCGCCCTGCCCCCGGCTGCCAACGCTACACAACCCCGCTTGAGGGCCTGTTTTTATGTGGTGCCGGAAGCCACCCAGGAGGTGGGCTTACCTGTGCGCCGGGCGGTCTTGCGGCCACGGCGATTGCCCGCACCTAGAACTCGGCAATTGCCCGAGCTTAACTCGGTAACTGCCCACGCCTAGGCCTCGTTGCCCTGACAAGCGAGGCCTCGGTGTGCGAGCACGCGGTCGAAATAAGATGTAGACACATCGATTACGACCGATTAAAAGCCGCGATATCGCCCGCTTGAATTGCCGTCACATCCTGCGGGCTTTGCCTGTACACTCCGCGCGATGCCCTCAACCAATCAACGCCTCGGGAGTTCGCTGTGATCGGCTGGCTCAAAGGTACCCTCCATGCCCTCGATCCGAGTCACGGGGCGATCATTGTCAACGTTGCCGGGGTTGGCTACGAGGTCCGGGTCTCGTTGCAAACCCTGTCGCAAGTTGGCGACATTGGCAGCGAGTGCGAGCTGTGGATTCATACCCACGCCCGCGAGGACCAGCTGGTGTTGTTTGGCTTTGCCACCACCGCCGAAAAGCAGATGTTCCTGCTGCTCACCCGCGTACCCAAGGTTGGCCCGCGCTATGCGATGGCAGTGCTCGGTGGGTTCCCACTCGACGACCTTGTGCATATCCTCGTTGGTGGCCAGCAGGGTAAGCTCGAGAAAATTCCGGGGATCGGCAAGAAAACCGCCGAGCAGATTCTGCTATCGCTGCGCGACAAGGCCGAGAAGATGCTGGCCGCAACCGAGGGCGCCGCTGCGAAACCCGGTCAAACCAGCAAAGCCAAGGCCCCGGCCCCGGCGATTTCCGACGACGCAACCCAGGTGCTTGTGAACCTCGGATGGCGGCAAAAACAGGTCGAGAAGTCCCTTGCCAAGGTTTTGGCGCAACACCCAGAGCTCGCCGACGGGCGCTTGGACGACCTCGTGCGCAAGGCCCTGGCCCAGTTGATGGCCCGCTGATGTCCCCCGACGACCTGACCGGCGCAGCCGCGACGTTGATTCATCGCCTAGGCGCACTTCCCCGGGACACCCGCGAAGACCTCTCGGTGTTACGTGGCGCTGGTGTAGATGCAATGTTTTTGCCGGCGGTCGCCGAGATCGATGTCGAGGTCCGTCGACGCCTCGGCGTGGGCCTGGCTACCCGCCGGGACCTGCGTTGGACATCGCAGTACCAGCCGCTTGCCCCGGGCTATGCTGAGCGCTATGCCGGCGCGTACGCGCCACTACAGCAGGCTGTCGCGCGGGTGGTTTCGCCAAGGCGCGCCGCCAATCGTCCGCGACTTTTGTATATCCACGGATATATGCAACCCGAGACACCGGCCGAGGAACTCGGGTTTTTGTTGCCGATGGCCCTTGCCCTCAATATGGAGGTTATCCACGTCCAGATGCCGTTTCACGGCCGCCGCAATCGCGGGCTGTCGCGCATGTCGGGCTCACTTTATTGGACGGCGGACATGGTCCGCAGCCTCGAAGCCCTGCGCCAGTCGCTGTACGACGCCCGCTGCTTACTCGCGTGGATGCGCAAACACGATCCGCGCCCGGTCGGCATCGCCGGAATCAGTATGGGTGGTGTCCTCGCCCTCGCACTCGCCTGCTTGGAGCCAGACTTTGCGTTTGCCCTCCCATGTATCGCCCACATGGACATCACGGCCATGACCCACCACGCGCCGGTGTTGTCGGTGATGCGCTCACGCCTGCGGGCGATGGGGTGGCGCCCCGGGGACTTGGCGGAGCTTGTTGAGCAAACCGGCTGGAACAGTCTGAAACCGCAGCTGAGCCCCGATCGTGTGTGCCTGTTTGCCGGCCGTCACGACCGATTTTTTCCGCCACAGCTCGTCTCCCAGATGGCTGCACAATGGGGAGATCCGCGGATCGAGTGGAGCCCAACGTCCCACCTCGGGTGGATTCCCCGACTCCCGCTACACCTCAAAAAAATGCGGCGGTTTGTCGACAAGCTCCCTGGATTTTAGGTGCTTATACATACGTTTTCGCCGATCCGCGAAGTCATTACCTGACCTCTAAAACAGGATTTAGCGTGCCCCCTCCCTCATGCCCTGGCACCGGTACTCGAGAGCTGCTGGGGTCCCTACGAGCCGGAATGAAAAATCTCGACGATGGCGACCTCGTCAGAACCTGAACAAGCCCGGTTTTCGTGAACCTCTACCCCCGACTGCTTTAGCAGGCGTGCGTTGACCGGAGTGGCGAAGGTGCCAACAGGTTACAACGGTGGCGGGCCCACGACTCTCGAACGGCACGCACGGTGTCCGTGCGCAGATCGAAGGTGCCAACAGGTTACAACGGTGGCGGGCCCACGACTTCTCGGACGAAGCATTCGACGGCACACACGATGCCCGTGCGTTGATCGATGTAGCGAAGGTGCCAACAGGTTACAACGGTGGCGGGCCCACGACTTCTCGGACGAAGCATTCGAGATGTAGCGAAGGTGCCAACAGGTTACGACGGTAGCGGGCCCACGACTTCTCAGACGAAGCATTCGACGGCACGCACGGTGTCCGTGCGTTGATCGATGTAGCGAAGGTGCCAACCGGTTACGACGGTGGCGGGCCCACGACTTCGCGGACGAAGCATTCGACGGCACGCACGGTGTCCGTGCGTTGATCGGTGTGGCGAAGGTGCCAACAGGTTACGACGGAGGCGGACCCACGACTTCGCGGACGAAGCATTCGACGGCACGCACGGTGTCGGATGTGCGAAACGAATGAAACACGTCAAATGCGTGTTGTGCCCCGGGAAGCTCCGCGTAAACAACCGGATGTGGTGAGCGCTCGCGCAGCGCGGTGACAAACGCCCGGGCATCGACAACCGGCGCCAAGCTGTCCTGGTCGCCGTGGATCACCAAAAACGGTGGTGCGTGGTCGTGGACATGAAACAGCGGCGAGGCCTGCTCAAATGCCTCGGGCGCCTCGGTGAGCCGACGCTTCATGACAAACTGCTCGAGCAACCACAGCAGGCCAAAACCCGGGTGTGTGCCCAGACGATTGGTAAAGTCATAGACCCCGTAGAACGGGATACATGCACATACAGATGTGTCAGCGCCTTCAAACCCGGGCTGAAACTCCGACTTCCCAGCCGTGAGGGCTGCCAAGGCCGCTAAATGCCCACCGGCTGACCCCCCGGTGATAACAATTCGCGAAGGGTCGCCGCCGTACTCGGCGATGTGCTGGCGTACCCAGGCAATCGCCCGCTTGACGTCGACGATGTGCTCGGGAAACGTCGCCGCCGGGCTCAGGCGATAGTTGATGGCGACACACACATACCCGAGGCTCGCCATGTGGAGCATGAGCGGGAGCCCCTGTTGACGCTTGTCGCCGATCACCCAGCCACCTCCGTGTATCTGCAAGATTACCGGGGCCCCCTGGGTTCCCGAGCGCGGACGATAGATGTCGAGCCGATGGCGTGGGTGCCCGAGGTCGGTAAACGCAAGGTTGCCAAGGCGCTCGACCTGGCGGTTGCGCAGCCATAACGGCGCAACAAGGGGCGCACGTGCACGGCGTTGGCGAAGCGGATCGGGAAACCAATTGTCGGGCCCGAGGGCGTCGTCGAACGCCTGCTCAAACACCTGCCGTGTACGACGCGAGAGCGCGACCATCCGAAACAGCAGGGTCCAATTGACGACAAATAGCCCTAGACCCACCCAACCGGGCAGCTCCTGCAACGCACCCCACCAACAAAGTGCAAGTACAAGAAAAATCTGGAGCACGAAGTTGTGCAGGGCAAGCTCGGCCGTGAGCCACGAAGCAAAAAAGCTAGGGACCGCGAAGGCGCCAAACCGGCGGCTGGGGTACATCGCGTTGAGGGCTAATCCTGCGCCCCACAGGCCGAATGCGAGTAAAACCCACGACACCCTCGATCCCTATCACACCTTGACGACCACGCCTATCGCCGGGACCAACGCGACACCTCGGAGATATAGTGCTTGATGGGCAGTGTACGCACACGTAGCACTGCGAGCTAGAAGTTGCCCCGGAGTGGCCCGACAGCCATGGCGAGCTAGAGGTTGCCGGGGAGTTCTGGCAGCCGCGACCAGCTAGAACTGACCTTGGAGGGTCAGCCCCCCGCCGGTTGCGGTGACATAGCTGCCGAGCTGCGCCGTACTCTTGGCACCTGCTCGGCGCCACAGGCCGTATCCGGTTGCCGCCCCGATCACGGTACCAATGCCGGCACCTAGGAACACGCCGGCGACATTTTGTTGTATGCGCAATGGCTTAAAAAATGATTGGCTCGGTCGCCAGGTGTGGTAGTCGGTTTGCGGCGTCGCCTGGGCCAATCGGGCCTTGGACCTAACCGAGGCGATACCCAACACGAGCCCTCCGACCACTGTAAAGCCCGCGCCAACACCGAGTTCGGCGAGCCAAATCTTCTCGCCCTTTTTGCCAACAGGTGCGAGGTAGCCGGTTACTGCCGTCAATCCCAGACCGACCGATGCACCCAGCAGTGCGGTTCCAGTTGTCTCGTGCGACAGCCCCTTTGCCATCTCGTTGATGTAGTCGGTCTTGGGGTAGATGCGCTCGATCTGGTCGACGCGCTCAAAGTCCTCTGTGGTAGCGGGAAAGAACTCGGCGAGGTTGTAGACCCCGGCCTGAATCGCGGCCTGTTCGTTGAGCCACATCGTACTTGTTTGCCGGTTGTAGCCACCAACCACAAAGCCGATGCCAGCGGCCGCCGAGGCGATGCCGATCCCACCAAGTGTACCTGCAAATAGTTTGCGCGTGCGCGGGGGAATGCTTTGTTCTTCGGCCGGAGTCGGCTCGGTATCCTCAATTTTAACCAGCTGAAAGTCGACCTGGAGCACACGATCGGCACGGACCATGAGGTGCTGTCGAAGCGGCCGATAGCCGGCAGCTCGGGCCTCAAACACCCATTCGCCAACACGTAGATTCTGGCGCAGGCGGCCGTTGGCAACCCGTTGAACGCTCGGCTCGGCCAGCCCAGGACCCTGCAACACTTCTAGTTGGACACCGACATTTACCGGTTGAAAGGACAGGTCTACCGTCCCCATGTCGGGAACCATGTTGACGGTGACAGCCGCGGGCACCTGGGCCTGGGAAACAAAAACTTCGGACCACCCCTCGCGAAACCCCGGAGCTGCCAAGCTCAGGCTCCACGAACCGGGCTCGAGTTCGAGGCGATACACCCGCGGGCCCGCACTTTCCATTTTGAGGGCACGTAGCGGGGTTTTGAGGTTCCACCGACGGTCGGGCTGCGAGCCGTTGCGCAGGGTTAGGGTTGCACCATCTGGCAGGTCGATGGGCTCAATCGTAACGAGGACCGGCAGGGTATGGCTGCGGGCGTCGAGCATCCCGTTGCGGGCGACACGGGCAAGCGCGGGGTCGAGTTTTGGGTGTAGTGTCAACAACTGGCGAAAGAGGTCGATCGCCTGCCCGTATTGACCAGCCTCGGCCCGGGCTTCGGCCGCACGAGCAAGCGTTTGCGGGTCTTTTGTCTGCTCCCACAACCGTTCCTGCTCCTCGGCCGCCTTGACGAGCTCCACCCGCTCGCTGGCCTTGGCGACAGCAACCGGCCCTGCGGCCACCGATACAGACACGGCCATTGCAACCGCAAGTCGCCAGCAACCACCTGTGTTCGCGTTGTCGGATGACCGCCTGAAACGACGGCAACCGCCTGTGGTGGAGCGAGTGCGAGGTCGCCGGCCGTTGCGGCATGTGCAATCTGTTGGAGATGCGTTCACGTGGCGGGCCCATGATCGTGCCGCTGTTGGCCAGAGAAACCAAGTGTTGCCTGTAAAATCTTATTTCGCGCCTCACTCCTTGAGGCGCCCCCCCTCGGCGGTGCACTGGTAGCGACCGTCCCAAAGACCACACTTGCGTGCACCCGCGCACGGGCAATCGCGGGCGCAGGAATGGCAATTTTCGCCCCGGGCGGTGTCGCAACGCCCGTTCCCACACATACGTGGGCGACGGGTCGCCGGCGGGTGTTGCTCGACCTCGCCGGACGCAGCTGGCGCAGGCGCAACTTCGCGTGGTTCAGGCTCGACCTTCGCAGGGGGAATCGGCGCGGGGAGGGGCGATTTTGATGCTGGTACATCTAATTTTTGTGCGGGCTCAACAACCGAAGGTGCAACTTCGGCTTCGACCGCGGGCGCTATCGCTGTTGGCTGCGCGAACATCCACAGCAAGTATCCAGCGAGACAACCAAGCCCGAGCACAGCACCCCACAAAATCCGAGGAAGTTGTACACGCACAGGTTGCATGGCTGCGAGAACATCGCTGATCTCGGTCTGAGTATGTGCACTTTCAACAACCCCAACGGGGCTCTGATCGAGCTCGAATCCGGGTGAGGGGCTGCCCTCATCAACTCCCGACGGACTCAAGGGCATGAGATGGGTGTTGCTAAAGCCGGGTGTTGGCGCGAGGTGAGGATCGCTGATGCGCGGGCCCGAAGCCCCAACTTGCTCCCGCACGATGGCCGCAAGTTCAGCCGTCGCATCGGTCAGCCCCGTCCACTTCCGCAACAGTTCAAGCGCCTCGGCAGCCGACTGGATTCGCTCACTCGGATCGGGTGCGAGCAACCCGAGCCGCAGGGCATCGAGCTGCTCCGGCACATGCTCACGCGAAAGCGGGGCAATCTCACCAGTTCGCGTAACTCGCTGGAGCTCGTCCATCCGCGACCCCTGGCGAAACCGCGTGCCGTCTAAAAACTCGTGCAACATCACGCCGACCGCATAGAGATCAACCGACGGTCCGCGGGTATCCCCGAGTAGCTGCTCGGGGGCCATGTAGCGCAACTTGCCCTTGATGTGGATGCCGGAGGTCTCGTCGACGACCTGCCGCGCGATCCCAAAATCCGCGAGCTTGACCTCACCCGAGACACTTACCAACACGTTGTGCGGGGAAATATCGCGGTGGATCACCCCGACCGCGCCACCGCGATGGGTGAGCGAGTGCGCGTAGTCGAGGGCTTGCAACACGCCGGCGATGCAGTGTGCGGTCACCGTGTCGGGCAGGTGCTGGCCGCGCTCGCGAAACTGCTGGGCAACAGCTGCGAGGTCGATGCCATCGACCCACTCCATCACGAGGTAGTGACGCTGGCCCACACTCCCGGCATCGAACACCTGAACAATGTTGGAGTGGGACAGCAACATCGAAAGCCGGGTCTCCTCGACAAACTGGTGATGCTCCCGGCTGTCGGGCTGCGAACTGGTGCGCAGGACTTTTACAGCCACGCACTTGGCAGCGTTCCCGACCCCAATCACCCGGCGGCCGACCCAAACTTCGGCCATGCCACCGCTTCCGATCTTTCGCAAAAGCTCGTAGTCGCCGAACCTATGGCCCATTTCGAGCATCGTCGTCTTCCTTTGTCGAGGTGTCAACACGGGTGGGTACCACCCGCGCCCGAGGTCGGCCGTTCGTGCCCTGCGTTGCACTTCTCAGGAGTGAAGTAGCTCACACTTTCGTCCAGTACCCGCCGACCGAGTCAGTTTATTGCTCGACCGTGTGGACCCAGACACACTCCCGGCATGGGCCTCCCGCAGTTTGTCCTTCGCCAGCTTAGTTGCCCAAGCGGCTGGCTCGCGCCGTTCATGGCCAAAGCACTCAACCGGACAAACCGCGACTTCAACCGCGAGGTCATGTCTGCGGTGGCCTTGCAACCCCACGAACATATGCTCGAAATCGGTTTTGGCGGGGGACTCAACATCCGCCACGCACTCGAGATCATCGGCGATCGCGGCCGGGTTGGCGGGGTCGAACCCTCAACTGAAATGTTGGAACGCGCCCGTCGGGAGTTCTCGCGGGAGTCGACCAACGGGCAACTCGCCCTGCGTGAGGGACGAGCCGACGCCCTGCCGTTTGCCTCGGACAGCTACGACGCCATCATATCTGTACATACAATATATTTTTGGGGCGACATCAACCTCGCCCTCACCGAGATTGCCAGGGTGCTGACGCCCGGCGGCCGACTGGTGCTCGGCGTTTCGGAGCCGGAGGTATGCCAACGCGAGGGCATGGCCAAACTATTTCCGGTGTATGAGCAACAACAGCTCAAGGCCCTGTTGGAAGACGCCGGATTTGTCGACGTTGAGCTTCGCCGGCCGCGGGAAAAAGACTGCTACATCGTCAAGGCCGTGCTACCCACTCGACCGGCGCACGAGGCTTGAGCCGGCATCACAGCTCAACCGGTTTGGGCCGGTCGACGTAGTTGTACTCGCGCCCGCGTTGGTCGCGAAACACGAGTTTGTCGCCCTCGCGCCGAAGCAGTCGCTGGGGAGTGAGTGACACCTTGCCGCCCCCACCCGGCAAGTCGACGACAAACTTTGGCAGCGCCAACCCAGAAAGCTGGCCACGCAGGCGGTCGAGGATGTTGGTGCCGGTCTCGACTTTGGTACGCAAATGGGCCGTGCCGGCCACAGGATCGCACTGAAACATGTAATAGGGCCGACAGCGATGGCGTAACAACCATCGCCCAAGCTCGGCCACGGCTTCGGCATTGTCGTTGATTCCTTGTAGCAGCACCATTTGGTTGCCGCACGAAAACCCGGCGTCGGCGAGCAACTCAAGGGCGCGCCCGGCCTCTGCGGTGCCCTCGCGCGGGTGGTTAAAATGTGTACTAACAAGTATTGGATGGTAGCGACGCAGGCGTTCGCACAGCTGCGGGGTAATCCGTTGGGGCAACGTCACCGGGTTGCGGGTGCACAGGCGAATCACCTCGACACTGTCGATCGAACGCAACTCGGCGAGGATTTGCTCGAGGCGGGTGTCGGAAAGACTGAGTGGATCGCCACCAGAAACGAGGACATCGCGGACCTGTGGGGTGCGGCGCAGGTAATCGTAGGCGGCGGCGAGTTGGTCGCGCGACGGCGCCGAACGGGCATCGCCAACCTTGCGCTGACGGGTGCAGTGACGGCAATACACCGGACAGTTGTGGGTGACGTACAGCAGCGCCCGGTCGGGATAGCGATGGGACAGGATCGGAACAGGGCTGTGCTCCTCCTCGGCGAGCGGGTCGTCCCAGTCCCAAGGTGTACGTACAAGTTCGTCACGGTGGGGAATGGCCTGGCGCCGCACCGGACAATCGGGACCCTGCATGAGCGAGAGGTAGTACGGCGTGATCGCAAACGGAAACCCCCCTGCCCGGCCGTCGATCCCGTCGCGCTCGGCTGGGGTCAGCTCGACCAGCTGCGCCAACCCAGCGAGATCGGTCACCCGGTTGCGAAGTTGCCAACGCCAGTCGTTCCACTGCGAATCTGGAACATCGCGCCACTTCGGATGGCGGAGGTTCGCACAGTTCGAATGCGTCGACGGGGCGGGCATGGGCCGCTCGTACACCGACGGGCGCTTGCCGACAAGCTTTCGTTCAAGCCGTGGCTAGCCTCGCGCAGACGAGTTTGTCGAGGACGCGTTTCGTGAAACGCAGTTGTACTGGTGGTACTTCAAGTTTTGCGAGGCGCGTCCTCGGCAAAATCGACAAGGGAGGCGGCTAGGGGCCGTGCATGTGGCCCAGGAACTCGAGGGCAAAACACGCACACATCACAATCGCAAGTGCATAGCCACCGGTGACGATCCAGTTGCGATAGCGAGGATCCAACCCGGCACCGTAGACCTTGGCTCCGCCGGTAGCCTCGACCACGCGGGCGGTAAACCAGATGTCACGGGTGTCCGCGAGCCGGACGCTGTCGCCGAGCTCGAGTTCATCGGCAATGAATTGCTCGAAGACCTCCCGGTACTCCGCGCTGGCGGCAATACACGCTCGCCATTTGGCAGGCAACCAACTGTCGCCGCTGGGGTCGTTGCGAATCACACTCAATGGAACCGCAGCGGCGAGCAACCAATCCTGCAACGCGTCGGGAGAATCTTGCATACACACTATCTCCGACGGCGATGACCCCAGCCACGCATGTGTTGGCGCAACAACTTCTTGGCCCGGTGAAGGTGGGTTTTGACGGTACCCAGCGGAAGATCGAGGATTTCGGCAATCTCGGGGTACGAAACGTCCTCGAGGTAGTAGAGCATGACGACGGCGCGGTAGCGTTCGGGCAGTGCCGAGATCGCAGCGTCGAGGTCCTTACGAAGATCCGAACGCGATTGACTGAGCGAAGTCTCGGGAGCGGGAGCCCCCGACTCAAACCCCTCAGGAAGCGCCGCGAGCTCTTTTACGCGGGTCCGGTGGTTGAGATAGACGTTGTAGGCAATGCGGTACAACCAGGTCGAAAACCGTGCCCGGCCCTGGAAGCCGACAAGTCCGCGATAGGCCCGTAAAAACGCCTCTTGGGCGAGATCGTCGGCAAGGGTGCGATCGCTGGCTAACCGCAACAACAACCCACGAATCTTGCCTTGGTGGCGGCGAACAAGCTCAGCAAAGGCACGCTTGGCATTGTAGTGGGCGGAGAGCCGGACAAGCTCGATGTCCGGGAGTTCTGTCAGCGCCTGGGGGTCGCGCTTGCGAAGCCAGGTTGCGGCTTCGGCTGACAGGGGGATGGTGGCGGTATGACTTGCCATGATTCGGTGTTTACTCCTCGCGTGCACTCAGCTTGGCGACAGTGAACGAAACCAGATATCCGAGACCGATAAATAGCGGGATAAACCCGACCGGGGCGAAATCTCCGGCCTCCGATGTGGATGTGGCTTGGCCGACAAAAGCGGCGACCATCACTCCTAATCCAAGTGCGACAAGGACAATTCCTTTTCGCAAATCCGTGCGCGCTGCCGAGGGAAACAACTGCGTCGGCGGTTGCATTCCCTGTTCGATGTATGTGCGGGCAAGGTCGAGACGCCGCCGCTCGGTGGCGTGCCGAACCCGGACGACAGCGATGACAGCGATGATGATCAGCAACAACACGGCGAGGTCAAACACCTGGCTGCTGCTGCAGGCCGAGGCACTGGCCAAAACCAGATCGGCCTGAATCGAGTTGGCCAAGTTATTGAGCAGGCTGATCTCGCTCCCGCAGGCGCGGGAAAATATATCGAGGCCGGTCCAAAACTCACCCATATCGACTCCACGTGCCGAGGCTGTTTGGGCTGTGGCGAATGTGCTGACCCCGGCGATCAACCCACCCACACTCGAAATTATCGCTCCGGTACGTCGGTACAAGCGTGCCAATACAGCCCTCCGCACCTGAGACTCGCTAAGTATGGCACTGGTTTCACCAGACCTGTTGGCCACGTAAATTTGTCATCTCACATGCGAAACCTTCGCCAGTAGCTCGCAAAACTGCACCTCACCGGGGGCCCGGGTTCGCTACCGGCAAAAAGGACACGCTCCGCCGCCGAAAATCCCTCATCTAATGTATCTCGCAAATCCTGCGCGTAGATCTGCGTCATCTTATCCAGTGCGGCATAAAACCCCACCGGATGATTGTCGTACCCGTAGAACACTCCGAGGATCTGGACCTGTTCGGCAAACCACGGGTCACGTGCCGAAGGCTCGAGGTAGGTCGCGGAGATCGTGCAGCAGCTGAGCTCTTCCCACAACACTCGGCGATGCTCTGGACGCTTGAGATCATAGGGTATTTGCTGATAGTCGAAACCGTGGTCGTCCTCGGCTCGGCCAAAATATAGGAAGTGGACAAGCTCGTGGAGCAGGTTGGGTAAGCCCTCTACGACCACCTCAAACGGCAACTCACCGGCCCTGGCTGCCGGTTTGCGACGGATGCAATTGTCCTCACCGAGCACAACTTCGGCACCGGCACTGCGAAAGGTCTCTACCGCCCTCGCCCACAAATCACCTGGGTCGGGCGTGCGCTCCACGGGGCTTGCCACTGTTAAAAACGGTAGGTCAGGCCGACGCTAGCGCCCCGGCGGCTCGCCTGGAATTGCGCCCGAACACGTTTTTTGGCGATGATGCCGTAGCTCAGGGCCGCGACCCCGGACAGCAACATCACCCCGCCGGGCACGGCCATTGTTGCCGCAGCCCGATTGCGGCCGGCGACCTGGCAACCGTTTCCTGCCGGTAAGAAACACGGGTCGGAAGCGGCCATCGCAATCCCGCCACCGACGAGTACCGACCCAACCACGACCAGGACGATACCGGCATTGCGCCAATGCTTCGCCCGCAGCGCTTCTGGGCTGTCGACCAACGGATTGTAGTTGTCGTACTCAGGCCCCTCGCCTGGCTCAGGCGGAATGTACCCCGCATCGTCGGGCTCGGGCGCAATCCCTATTGCGTCGGGTTCGGCTGGAATCCCTTCTGCGTCGGGCTCGGCCGGAATCCCCTCGTCGTCGGGCTCGGCTGGAATCCCCTCGTCGTCGGGCTCGGCAGGAATCCCCTCGTCGTCGGGCTCGGCTGGAATGCCGGCCTCGGCCGTTGGTGCCCCATCGGACGTCATGGGTGCAGCCGGAAGTTCGGCCGGTTGTCCGGCAACCTCGACATCGATCTGGGTCGGAGACTCCACGCCGAGCTCGGGTTGGTCGATCGGACGCGACCCCAACTCAGCACCCTCGCGGGCAGCTGTATCCGGCCCCTGGGCACGCGCGGTGCCTGAGCACACAGAAGCTGCGACGAGCCAACAGGTGAAAATGCGCGGTGCACGGTGCGAAGGCATGGGCGCCCGGAATCTACCCCGAAAGTAGCGAGAAGTCGCCCCTGGATCGATCTTGCTGGCGATCGCAATCACGGGCGTGTCGAATCGGATCGGAGGACTTGCCCGGGTCGAGCAAACCGGCCACTCTACACCCGATGTTCGGGGTCGTTGCGGGGTTTATCACGGCACTTGCACTGCCGCCGGCCACGCCCGAGGTCGCTAGTTGCCCAAGCGCCATGCCGGGCTTGGGCGCCGCGACTGCGCCGACGGTCGTGACCTACTTTCTCGACCCGCTGCTCGGCTCCCACCTCGCCAACTGGCTCGACCTGCGCAGCCAAATCGCAGCCCTGCGCGGCGAAGTCCGGGCCGAAGTAGCGATTGTCGAAAGCTCCAAAGTCGCCTCGCACGGACGCATCGCGGTACTGCTGTGGATGCTTCGGGTTCAGGAACGGGGTCGATTAGAGTCGGGGTTGCGGCTGCTCGAACGCGAAGGCTTAGAGCGCCTGCTCGCCCGCCTCAACTCGGCCGAAGCGCGCCGTTTATTGGCCAAAGAACTCGGCCTCAAGGCCGACGACTTTGAGGGCCTTCGCAGCGACCCTTGCCTCACCAAGCGCCTCACCGACAACACTGCCAAGTTCCACCGCCAAGGACGTCGCGCCTCGGGGGCCCAGGTCCGTCCTCCGGCGTTTGTTGTCGGGGACCAGCCCGCCTTTGAGAAGGTGAGTTACCTGTCTGCGGCCCTCGACAAACAGCGACGGTTGCTCCGCGATCCGGTGTTGCTCACGGCCTCGCCGAGTCGCCGGCGACGGGGTGTGAGCCCACGGGTTCGTCGCCCTCCAGCCAACGCCGGGCTGCTGATTGGCGACATCGGCTCTCCCCATCGGCTCGTCGTGTTCTTGCGTCCAGATCCGCGGCCCCGGCTCACCCAACTCGCTCCGGTGCTGACATATCAGCGCAACCACCCCGGAAAACTCGCACTGCAACTGATCGTCCGCGGGACTTCGCCGGAAAGTCAGGATCTTCGCCGACGGATGTGCCACGCCACCTCGCTCGGGCTCGAAGTCGAGTATGTCCACATGCTCGCAGCTGGCCGAACACAGTGGTCGACCCACGCCCGCGACCCCGACGTGATCGAAGCGATCTTAGATGCCCACGAGCCGGAAAAACCCTGTTCGTTAGACGAAGCCCAACTCGACGGTGAGGGCAACTTGCCCGACGGGGTGTGGCTCGACGGCGGAATCATTGGGCAGACCACCGATCTCGAACATATCGCCAGCAAAATCGCGGAAATCGAACGCAGCACCAACCCTGCGGATGCCGTATTCTCGCTGCTCCCACAATCGGAAATCTGATCGTCCACGGCAGGTAGGTTCTATGCAGATCAAATACTGGGCAGCGACCGATGTTGGCCGCAAACGCGCCGACAACGAGGACAACTTTCTCATCGATGAGAACCTCAACTTGTTTATTGTCGCCGACGGCATGGGTGGGCATGCCTCGGGGGAAGTTGCAAGTGCAATTGCTGTCCACACCATCCGTGAGGTCGTCCACCGCGAGCGCAGCCTGTTTGACTCGTTCGACCCGGACAATCCCGAAGACCAGATGGAGGTCTCGACCCTGCTCGAGTACGCGGTCCACGAAGCCTGCTCGCGGGTGTTCCACAAGGCCCAGCTAGAGCCCGAAAAACGTGGCATGGGGACGACAGTTGTCGCCCTCCTCCTGATCGGCGACCACGGGTTTATCGCCTACGTCGGCGACAGCCGGATCTACCTGCTGCGCGAGGGCACCATCTACCCGCTGACCGAAGACCACAGCTTGATGAACGAGCTGATCCGCAGCGGTAAACTGCAAAAAGACGAGATTGCCACCAGCCCCTACGCCCGCTTCAAAAACGCCATGACCCGCGCGGTCGGTGTATATGAAAATGTTGAAGTCGACGTGCTCGACTTTGAGATCGCCGCGAACGACTCGTTTTTGCTGTGCTCCGACGGGCTCTACGAGTATCTCGACGAAGGTGATATCGCGACCAACCTGTCGTTTACCGACACCGATGAAATTCCCGGTCGCCTGATCGATATCGCCAACACCCGGGGTGGCAAGGACAACATCACCGCGGTGGTGATCCAAGCCGTCGGAGAGGGTGGCCGCGCTGGCTTGCCGCTGCACAGTTCGACCGCAGACATCGTGCGCCGGGTGCCCGTTTTTCGCCGGTTGAGTTTTCAGCAACTCACCAACCTGCGCACGCGCTGCCAACTGCGCGACTTCAACGACGGCGAAGTGCTCGCACGCGAGGGCGATGACAACGGTGAACTCGCTATCCTGCTCGAGGGCAACGCGCGACTGACCCGGCGTGGGCGAACCCTCAAGATGCTTGCACCCGGCGACTACTACGGCGAGCTCGACCTACTTGAGTCGAGCAAGCGGCAAGTCGGTGTAACTGCAACAACTGCTGGGCGCCTGCTGTTTCTCACCCGTGAAACCATCCACGGTCTTATCGAGCACGACCCGCGCCTGGCGGTCAAACTGCTGTGGGGTATTCACCACGAGCTGAGCGAAAAAGTTGTTGCCGCGCTCGACAACCGCAACTCCATCGCCGCCCCTCGCCAGGTCACCTCGCCCCTGCACTCGCGCGCGAAAAAGTCCGCTGTTCGCTCGACGCCGCCGCTCAAACGGGCGATTACCGCCATCGACAACGTGTTCGACGACGACGATGACGACGTGCTCGAAGTCGACGACGCCGACCTCGTCGAGTCGTAGCGCGACCGCAGTTGTGCAACCGCGTTGGCCAGCAACCAAATTGTTGCTACGTCCGTTATGATCGCGTTTCAGTCACGCTCGGCGGCGTAACCTTAGATGTCGGTACAACTATCTCAATCCCTCACAAAGCTCCTCGGGGGCCTATGCGCGACCCTTTGCCTGTGCCTACCAGGATGTGACCCGCCGATCCAAAAACGTCCGGCTCCGCCCTCGGAGGCTGCTTCGCCTACGGAAGCGAAACACGACCCCTCCCCTGCGGCTTCCGGGTCGACCACTGCCGCTCTCAACTCGTCTTCGCTATCTTCTGACAACACCGATCCAACCGGGTCGCGCGGCCAGGCGACACCACCCCCCGACCCGGCTCCAGTCGAACAAGCACCACGCGTCGAGCTGCGCAAACCCACCGGCCTCGACCGTCCGAAGTCACTTCGGGCAAAGGAGCGGGTTCGCGGGGCCCACGAGGCAAAAGACGCGGTTGTCCGCCAGTTGTTTGCCGATGCCGGCCTGCAGTTTCCCCCCAAGCAGATGCTACTGCGGGCTTTCAAAAAAGAGCATGAACTCGAAGTTTGGGCCTCAGACCGCAAACAGGGCCCGCTCAAGTTGGTTGCCAACTACAAAATCTGTGCGCTTTCTGGGGTTTTAGGCCCCAAACAAGCCGAGGGCGACTTTCAGGTTCCCGAGGGGTTTTACACCCTCAACCTGTTCAACCGCAGTAGCAGCTACCACCTGTCCATGCGGATCAGCTACCCCAACCGCCGCGACCGCAAACTCGGCTATACCGGCAGTGCCATCATGATTCATGGCGATTGCGTATCGATCGGCTGCCTGGCCATGAGCGACGAGCGTATCGAGGAGTTGTGGGTGATGGCGACCGCGACCCACGACCAGCAACAAAAAGTGCATGTGCATATGTTTCCCCAGCGCGACCTCGACAAGTTGCTCGCTGAGGCCCCCAATGCCGGGCTTAAGGCATTTTGGCAAAACCTCAAACAGGGCAAGGAGCTGTTTGAGAAGGATTTCACCATCCCCACGGTTTCGAGCAATGCCGAGGGGGTGTACGAGTTTCGCTAGCGAACTTCGAGATAGATGTGCTTACAAGAAAGGCTAATTTGTATAAACAAATAAGCTCCGCTCGCCACGCCCCACCGCGGCCCCCGTGATCCTCACACACAAAAGCCGGGTGCGTGAGAATTCCGAATTTCAGCCGTGGGTTCGCGGTTGACCAACCGCCCGACAACACGCCTGGGCTGTTATCCTGCGCGCCATGCCGTCTTCGTCCACGGATTACACGCCCCAGTCCCCGGCGCTCAAAGCACTCATGTCGCGCGGACTGTTGGAGCAGGCTTCCGACCTCCAAGCGATCGACCAAGCCCTACTGGCCGGCCCCGTGACGTTTTATCTGGGCTACGACCCAACCGCGACATCGCTTCACGTCGGCAACCTGTTGACGATTATGGCCATGCGGCTGCTGCAATCGCACGGGCACAAACCGATCTGTGTCGTCGGTGGGGCGACTGCGATGGTCGGCGACCCCTCGGGCAAAACCGAGATGCGCAAGCTGCTGAGCCGCGAGCAAATCCAGACCAACAGCCAACGCTTTCGCGAGCAGTTCGCGCGGTTTATCCATTTTGACCGCGGGGTCGAAAATGACGCGGTCCTGCTCAACAACGCCGACTGGCTGCTACCGCTGCACTACATCGATTTTTTGCGGGACATCGGCCGCCACTTCACGGTCAACCGCATGGTCGCGATGAAGACCTACCGCGACCGCCTCGACGGCGAGATTCCCCTGAGCTTTTTGGAGTTCAACTACCAACTGTTTCAGGCCTACGACTTTTTGCACCTCAACCGCGAGTACGGCTGCACCCTGCAAATGGGCGGCGCCGACCAGTGGGGCAACATGATCGCCGGGGTCGAGCTCATCCGTCGGATGCATGCCCACGACGACCAACAAGGCCAGGCGTTTTGCCTGACGTTCCCGCTGCTGACGACCGCCGATGGGCGCAAGATGGGGAAGAGCGAACGCGGAGCCATCTGGCTCAGCGGCGAGCGACTTTCTCCGTTTGAGTACTATCAGTTCTGGGTCAATCGCGACGATCGCGATGTCGCCAAGCTGCTGCGGATCTACACCGAGCTGCCGCTTGACGAGATCGAGAGCCTGACCGCGGCCGAGGGTGCTGCGATGCGCACCGCGACCCGCAAACTCGCGTTCGAAGCCACCCGATTGCTCCACGGCGAAGAAGCCGCATGTCAGGCTCAAAAAGCAAGTGAGCAGGCCTACGGTGGCGGTGGCGACTGGTCGGCGGTCCCCGAAGTTGTGCTCGACATCGCCGAGATCAAGCTCGTCGACCTGCTCGTGCATCCCGACATCCAAGCCTTTAAGTCCAAACGCGCGACCCGGCAGCGGGTCGATAGCGGCGCAGTCAAGATCAACGACACGCCGATCGCAGATCCGTACCACCTGGTCACGCGGGCCGATTGCGGGGCATCGGGTCTCCGCCTCAAGGCCGGCAAAAAGCGGTTTCGCATCCGCCTGTCCCAAGGCGCGTAATCCAGGTCAGCGCGTCCTGACACGCCGCTTCGTTGACCAACACCGAGCCGCCCCTGGTGCGTTGAAGGCACGCACACGAACGGTTGCGGTGCACAACAGCCCACATCAACAGGGCCGCCAAAATTCTCGACGGGACAATGGGAACGAGGCGGCCTAAGCTAGTCCAACCAGTGTCGATGGTTTTGACCGACATAGCCCAAGGGCAACTTTCCCACGAGGGGTTTCGCAGCTACCTGCTCGAGCTAGAAGTCGCGTCCGATGTCCTGCGCCGAGACCCGAGCGGGCGGACCTGGCTCGATCCGGAAATGTTCTCCCTGACCCAGGCTAAGCCGGATTTTCGGGCCATTTTGGAGGAGTTTGTCGAGGAGGAGCTGGAGCTGTTTAGCAGCGTCCGCGAAGCTGGCGACCCGCTGTTTACCCGCCGCGTGCTCGAGGCAACGGCCCCGGCCGAAGTTGCCGGCAGCGGCCTCGACCCGCGCTGGCGTGGCCCGCTGATGACAGCTGCCTATGCAGCTGGTCTGTTGCTCACGCTGCTGGTCCTCGTGCCACTGGTCCGCAGCTGGTTTCGCGGTGAGGGCCTGTTTACCGCCCTCCGCCAAATGACCCAGTAACGACTTTTACGATCGTGTCGCCGGATCACTTGCCTGTACACGGCCCCAGTGGCCGCACCATTGGTGTATGCACATTTATTTTAGGCGTGGTATAGCCGCCGCATGCAGCACATGCTCACCGGGCGCCCTTCCTCGTGGCTGATCGCCACCACCTGTTTGCTGATGGTCGGGTGCGCCGGCCGGCTCGAGACCAAGGTCCGCGAGCGCGCCCAACAGGATTTCGACTGCCCCGCCGAGCAAGTCACCGTTGAGCGCGAGGCCGTCGGGGCAATGAGTGGCCGCTATGCCGTTGCCGGCTGCGACCGCCAGGAGACCTACGTCGGCCGTTGCAACCTGTTTGGCATGTGCGTCGCCCAGCTTCCGAGCGAAATCCCCCAGCCGGCTCCGACCACCGCGCGGGCAGACTCAGCACCGCCGGCAACTGCTGCCCCAACCTCAAATGCACCCGCTTCGTCGCAGCCATCGCAGACGGCACAGCCGGCCCAACCCTCAGTCGTCTCGGTCACCCTGCGCAACCCCTGCCCCAATACCGTCAAGATCTTCTTTGGCGACAAACCCAAGTTTGGCAGCGGCACCTACAGCTCCCTGAGTTCCAACTCGCGCACTAGCAAATCGATGCGCCCGGGCGACATGATCTGGATTGTCGACGACAGTCAAAACGGGGTCGCGAGTGCCTCGATCAGTGCAACTACAAAGACTGTCGAGGTCAACAACTCCTGCACCGGGCTGTCGGCGCGTTAAGGTTTTTGCGTACTTAGTACAGCACGTCCTCTTCGACGATACACTGGCCGTTCTCGCAAAACGGGTCTGCGTGGGGAGCACAGTCGTAAATGCAATTGTTGGACGACTGCCGGTGGTAGCGTTCGATCTTGGCTTCGATATCCTCGACCTCGGCCGCGTTCACGGCGGCAAAGCACCCGAGCGGGCACCCGGGGTAAATCACCACGCAGTCGCTCGACTCCGTGCAATAGCCGGCCTCTTCGATCGAGGCCTCAACGCCTTCCTCGGTGAGGCAACCGAACGTCAAGCCAAGGCCAGCAACGAGGGCTAGTGCGAGCACGCGCTTCATACCCGCAGTTTAGCAGCTGCGGGCATGGGTTCGCTGGCTCACCTCGGATACCCGGCAGCTAGCACGGGTATGCGTTCGCTTGGCAGGCTCGCCGAGGGCGAGCGCAGCACGGACGTTTGGATACTCGGCTAACGCAGCACCATCGGGAACATGGTCGCGGTTAGTACCGGCTCGGTTTGCAGTTGCAGCGCCTGGGCAAACACATCGCTCACGGCCCCGGCTTCGAGCGGTCCCATGACTTCGGCGACCGAGCCAAGCCAGCTCGCCCAGCCGCTCGGCATGCCCACGGCCATCGAGCCAAAGCCCTTGATGAAGTCCCGCAGGGTTGGCTCCGGCGGATAGACTTCGAGCCCGACATCGTCGCCGACTTTCCCCAACTTGCGGGCCTCAGCCAGCGCATCTTCGAGGCTGCCAAGCTCGTCGACCAGCCCGTGTTTATGTGCATCTGCACCGGTCCACACACGCCCCTGGGCAACCTTGTGGACATCGTCGTAGGCCTTGCCACGCCCGTCGCTGACGCGGGTGACAAACACCTTGTAGGTATGCTCCATCATCTTGCGTACGGTCGCGCGCTCGTCGTCGGTCCACAACTGGTACGGCGACCACATCAACGCCTGCTTACCCTTGGCCATGGCATGGGTGGTAATTCCGATGTTTTCAAGGGCCTTGCCAATTGCCAACTTGCCACCGATCACGCCGATCGACCCGGTCATGGTGTCGGGCAGGGCAAAGATTTTGTTGGCGTTACAAGAAATGTAGTAGCCACCCGACCCGGCGACATTGCCCATCGACACCACCACCGGCTTGTTGGCCTTGGCCTCGTTGACCGCGGCCCAGATCTGCTCGGATGCGTTGGCGCTGCCGCCTGGAGAGTTCACGCGTAGGACAATGGCGGCGACCTTGTCGTCCCGTCCCATCGCCCGGATCGCCGCCGACAACGTCCGCCCGCCGATGGTCTCGCTCGCCCCGAGGGCCCCACCCCCATCTCCCTCGACGATCGGCCCAATCGCGTAGATCAGGCCGACATGGGGTTCGCTCGGCCGCTGCGGAGGTGCAGCCCCCAAAAATCGTTGTAGCGCCATCAAATCGAGACCCGAGGACTTTTTCGACAACTTGATCTGTTTCCACTTGCCGCCGGTGGCCTCGTTGCGAAAGTCGGGGTACGGCTTGACGGCATCGACGAGTTTGTTGGCAATAGCCTGCTCACCGTAAAACAGCGCCTCGTCGATGAGCTCCACCGCGGTATCCCGCGCAACCCCACGCCCCTCGGTCATACCGGCCACCAGGGTCTCGTAGCCCTGGTCCAAAATCGCCTGGTAGGTCTCCTGCATCTCCGGCGACGGTTGGCTGCGGGTCAGTGGTTCGGCGGCACCTTTGTACGCCCCCATCTGCAAAAAATCGGCCTGGACTCCGAGCTTGTCGAGGGCATTTTTGAGGTAAATCGGGGCCGCACCTGTCCCTGGGACCATCACCATGCCAAGGCTTTCAATCGCGACTTTGTCGCACCCGGTCATCATGTGATAGGTCGCGCCGATGGCATTGTCGCCGTGGCACAACACCGCCCCCGAAGGACCTGCACGGTCGCCTTTTTGCTCGCCAAAGGCCACCAACAGGCGACGGACCTCATCGGCGGTGGGCAGGCTGGCCTGAACTTCGCCAAACCGCAAAAGCACGCCCTGGATGTTGTCGTCGGTGGCGAGCTTGTGCAGGCGTTTGGTGAGGCGCCGCAACTCGATGGTCTTGGGGCTGCCGAGCATGCCCATGGCCGACTTCTCGGTGATCAGGCCCTCGAGCTCAATCACGGCGTAGTGCGGCGCCTTGGCATCGAGCTCGGGGGACTCGGCCAAATCTTCATAGGGACCGGGTTTGTCCAAGTTGCCGAGCATGCTCAGGGCACCCATGCCCCCCAACCCGGCAAACGGATTGCTCGGTGCGGCCTCTTGCTGGGCTTGCTCTCTGCCCTTGGCACCGGTGTCGGGCGGCGGCGGGTTGCAGGCAAACAAAAGTGTAGATGCAATTGTTGCGATGGCGAGCTTGTGTGTATACATGGGTTCCTTGGGGTCGACGATTGTGTGCGGGCCTGGGGTACAGCTGCAAATTCGCAGGGCCCGAGCTCGGACCGAATCCACCAGGCGAGAGAGCTACGAGCTGCTAGGGTGCCGCAGCCGGTCGCTGTCGTCGAGATTTGGAAACAGCGTACGGGCCGGACGTTTCACTTACGCAGCCAAGGGATTCACACATACCTCGGCACGGTTTGCCGGTCAGGTCGGCCGGTTGCCGCAAGTCAACCCAGTTGGGTAAGCCGTTGGATAGGCAGTTAGGTAGGCACAGACATGGTTTTACGGACTTTCGCCGAAGGTCTGGGGGCTGCCGTGCGACCGCAGCTGTTTCCGGCGACTCGTCCGATCCTCGCCATTGGCATCGCAGTGGTCCCCAGACCTTCGATGCCGGTGTGAGCCGGCCGAACAACTTGCCTTTCGCAAACCCCTGAGTATGCTCGCGGGATGAATTCGCGCCCGGAGCCCATCCACGTCGAAAACCTCGCGGCCGTCCGGCCCGACCCGTCGCGGCTGGGTACGGTCTTTGCTTGCCTCAGCGACATTCGCACCGGCAAAACCCGGCAGGGTCGGCCGTTTGTCGACCTCAAGGTCCGCGATGGCTCGGGGACCGTGGCCGGCAAGATCTGGGATGATGCCCAGGCGGCGATGGAGGCCATCGCCGAGTTGTCCAAGGGCCAGGTCGTGAAGTTGTTGTTTCGCGCCGACAGCTACCAAGGCGCGCTGCAACTCAATGTCCGTGGGCTGCGGGCCGTGCGTGACGACGAGCCAAACTTCGACCGCGAACAGGTGTTGGGTGCGGGCTACGACCTCGTCGCCGGCCGGCTGTGCCACACCCTGGTGTTCGACATCGAAACGGTCCCGGGCTTGGTGCTTGCCGACGCGCCGGCCAGCGTCAGCAAAGCCGTCGAGGACCGAGCAGCCCGCAACGAGGGCGACACCGAAATGGTCATGGGCCTGTCGCCGCTGCTGGGCAAGGTTGTCTCGCTCGCATTCGGCGATGCCGAGCAGTCCGACGACCCTACCGTGTACGCGTTGGTGGTGCCCCCCGAAAATCACGACCAAGCCACGCGCGAAGCCTATCCCGAGTGGATGATCGCAGTCGACGAACAACAGTTGTTACAGGCGTTTTGGTGCCTCGCCGAACATGCCGACGTGGTCGTGAGCTACAACGGCCGAGCCTTTGACATCCCGTTTTTGATCGGCCGCAGCCTGGTCCACAACATCCCGGCAAAAGTCGACCTACTCGGCAGCCCCTACGCCCTGCGCCCGCACCTCGACCTCTACCGCGTGCTGACCAACGGCCGAAGTTTGGGGCCGACCACCCTCGACATGGTGTGCTGGGCCCTCGGTATCGAAAGCCCCAAGGGAGTGATGGACGGTTCAATGGTTGCACCGACCTACCGCGATGGCGGGATTCAAACGATCGCCGAGTATAACCGGGCCGATGTCGCAGCCACAGCAGCGGTCTACCGGCGGGTGCGTGACAACATTCTGCACTACCGGGCCGACTGGTAACTCGCAATCTCCATGCCCTTACAAGTGCAGTCGGCAGCGGTCTACCGGCGGTGCGACAACATCCTGAACTACCGAGACGATTGGTAAGCCTCGCAATCTCATTGCACATACAAGCACTGCCGGCAGCGGTCCGCCGATGCGCAACAACATTGTCCACCACCAAGCTGACTGGTAAGCCTCGCAACCTCCGTGCACGTACAAACCTAGCCGGCAGCGGTCTACCGGCGGCCCGACAACATCCTGCACTACCGGACCGACTGGTAACCCTCGCAATCTCCATGCACGTACAAGTGCGGCAGGCAACAGTCGGCCGGCGGGTGCGCGGCGACACTCTGCACTAACGAGACGATTGGCAAGCCTCGAGATCTCCTTGCACTTACAAATTTTCGCGGCGGCTAACGGCTACGCTGGCTCAGCAGCAAAACCGCATCTTCGAGCGTTGCGCGAAACTCTGCGGGCACATACTCGACCTGGCGTTTGACATAGGGCAGCAACTCGGGCGTGTTCAGCTCGCTGATCGCGGCGCGAGCCAACTCGACATAGGGCTGCTCCCCCTCACGCAGGCGGTCGCATAAAAAGTCGAGCGCTTCGACCGTCCCGATCTTGCCGATCGCACGCAGGGCCGCGACCCGAGCCTCGGTTGGGTCGGGCAAATCGCGGGCTTCGTAAATCCGCCGCAGGGGCTCAAATGCGTGGGGGAACACGAGCTTTGCCACCGACGAGGCGGCGGCCAAACGCACTGCCTGGACCGGGTCACGCAGGGCGCGAAACAGCAGGGTAAAGCTGCGTTTAAACCGCAACTCGCCCATTGCCTTGGCAACCGCCTCGCGGATGCTGGCCGCCCCTTCGCGCGCCTTTTCCTGGCCGAGCGTGTGCTGGTGTTCAAGCGCCGCGATCACGGGATATGCACGGATCTTGCTGAGCCGCTCGATCATCGACCCCGGCGAAACCCGGGCGCCCGGCTGTTCCAAATCCAGCACCAGCAACAACGCATGGCGGCGCACGTAGTCGGGAAACCGGCGGTCGGCCATCACCCCAGCCGCGGTCATGGTCGGATCGCCGGCGAGTTCCCACTCGGCCAAGTCGACATACCAGACCTCTTCGTAGTCGGGAATTTGCTTGAGAAACTCGGGTACGGGAATCGGCCGAGGTGCGTCGCCATGGGCCTGCGAAAGGTGCGAGAGCAGGCGTTCGCAGCGTTCACGGCTGGTCCCGGGCAACTCGAGTGAGAGCATCCGGCGGTAGACGTTGGCGACCTGGCTGTAGGCACGTATCGATGCAAATACATCGGCTGCCGCGAGGTAGGCATTTTCGACGATCTGTAACGGGTGGCCCTTGGCCTGGGCCTCGTCGGCCGCCCGCAGCCAGGCTTCGCCACAGCGCAGGCGCAGGTCGTCGGTATACGGCAGCCCTGCCCGGGTGCAGTAGTCCGATGCCTCACGCAAAATCGTTGCAACTGCATGATATTCGCCGGCGCGCCTGGCCAGGGCAATGAACGTTTCATACAGGCGCAGGGCATCGAGTTTGAGGCCGTCGTCCTTGAGAATTCGTATGCTGTTGAGGTAGCCCTCGGCGATATTCTCAAATGCACCGGCATCGGCCCCAAGCCGGGCGAGCAGCTGGTAGCAGTCAAACGCCCGCTCGCGCAGGCCATCGCTTTCAAACCCGTCGGCGACTTCTTCGACCGCGGTCGTGGCCTCGGCCAGGGCAGTACGCGCCTGCTCGTGCTTGAGGCGTAGCAAACACAAGCCGTAGTTGATGCGGACGAGCGCACGCTCGTAGGGCTGGTCGCGCAACAACTCGCTGCTGAGCAGTTGGGTCCACAGGCTGATCGCGGCCTCGTCGTCCCCAGCTTTTTCGAGCTCAATCGCCTGGTGCACCGGCATCTGGGCCACGGCAAACCATTTGGCCGCACTCGCGTGCTGCTTGGCCCGCGACAAGTAAATCCCATACAGCGATATCCCACGGCCCGCACGGACGTCGCCGGCCCGAAAGTTGGTGACCTCGCGTTGCAATTGCTCGGCCTTGGGCTGCTCGCCCCTGCCTAGGTAGGCCGAACAGGCCATGGCCTCGCGCCAGCGCCCGAGCTGGCGGTAGCAACTCATCAGCGCCTTGAGCCACTCGTCGTACTCGTACTCGATGCGGTCGACGGTTTCGATAAGGCTGCGCAGCAGCACCACGGCATCGGCATAGTGACCGGCACGGATCGCGGTGGAGGCACGGACCCAGCGAATTTCAGCGTCGATCATCGCGCCCCCATGCATAATGTATACGCATATTTATGACGTCGAGGCTCTGGCGGGGTGCATGTATGCGCATCAAAATCCCCTTCGCTTGCTCGATCGCCGCGGGCGAACCGTGCGACGCGCACGCGGCTTGCGGGTGTGCAACGACTCGACATCGTCGATGATTTGCCGGGCTTTTTGCACCCGCCGGTGGTGGCTCAGGGCCTCGTTGTCGATGACATGCACGCGGTAAAGGTGCTCCAAGTAACCGAGCTGAAGTGGGCCGCTGGGCAGGATAAACACGCCGTACAACGGTGCTCGCGCGGCCAACAGGGCAACTTCGTCGGGCGGGAACTGGCACTCGCCGTGGGTCAGCAGGTACACTAGGGCCTTGCCCGAGCGTCGGGGCGAAGCCAGCTCGGCGTTGAGTTGGCGCAACACCCGGGCGTAGTTGCGGCCGCGTTCGGCCCGAAACTGCAACACGTAGGGCACCTCGCCGCTGCTCGAGGCCCCCACCCGCACACCGTCGTAGAGCCGGCTGTCGAAAAATCGCAACACCACGCTCTCGCCCAAAAGCGCCAGGCGCTTGCACAGGGCCAGGGCCAAGCCGCGGGCGAACACCTCGCGAACACCTCGCATTGAGGCACTGCCGTCGACCAAAACGTAGTGGGTCCGCGCCTCGTTCTCGACCTGTTTTTCGTGGGTGAAATAAAACAGCTCGTTGTCAACCAGTCGCTGCTCAAACAGGTCCTCGTCGAGCGCGAGCTGGCTGAGCACGAGGTCGTCGAGGTTGCCGCGGCGCTCGACCGATGCATAGCCATCGATCGAAAAGGTCTGCTGCCCGGCGTCGCGCTTGACCTCCAAAATCGAGGGCAACAGCTCCATCGAAAAATCGATCACATCGCTGAGTTCGGGGCTGACCATCACGTTGTAGAGGTCGGCCAAATCGACCCCGGCCGCCGCCTCGCCCGGGCCCCCGCGAAACAGGCCGAGCAGGCGCAGGGCGTCAACATCGATCTGCTCGACCGCCAGCAGCGGGAGCAACCGGTTTTGCACAAGTGTCGCCAGCCAGTAGAGCGCCTGGTCCTGGGAATAGCGTGTATATGCAGAGTTTGGCTCAATGCGGGCGTAGTAGACGGCATCGACCGGCAGCTCGACGGCTCGCAACACACGGACGGCCTCGGGCAACTGCGGGATGATGGTCGAGATGATCCGGGCGAGCACCACCCCGATCATCGGGTCGCGGTGCTTCCACGCCGCCTGGGAACGGACCATGTCGGCTGCCGAGAGTTCGACCAAAAGTTGCCGCCAGCCCTCGCACAGTTGTTTTTCGGCGAGTCCGCGGGGGCGTGAGGCGGGACTGCCGAGGCCGGCGATCAGGCAGCCGAGGTCGTGGGTGACAACCAACGGCACGGCGACGCCGAGACGGGCGAGGGTCGATTGCCAGACGACGGCGCGCATGAGGGCAAGCGCCCCTGCCCCTTCGATTTGCGACAACGCGAGCGAGCCGACCTGCCGCTCGACCTCGGCGAGGTTGACCTGTGTGCCCCGTGTCTCGTGCGCGTCGACCATCGCCGGCTACACAAACCGCGACGAGGCAAACATCGCTTCGAGCAATTTGTCGACCTCGCCGATCATCCGCTGGGCCGCAGGGTTGTCGTGCATCCGCTGGAGCGCGGCCTTGATGTCGCCGAGGTTACGCAGCTGGGAAAATAGTTGCATATCCGACAACACCTCGCTGCCGGTCAGGGTTTCGCGGATGACCTTGAGTTCGCTGAGGAGGTCTTGCAGGCTGGTCGGCGTGGCCCCAATGCGCCCCTGGTCGGGGTGTTGTTCGTACCAGCGGTCGAGCACCGGGCCGACGATTTCCTGCAAAATCTCCTCCTGCTCGGGCGTGTTCCACACATGGCGCAGGACAAAAAAGTCGGAGTCGTTGACGGCCGTGCGCCCGTCGAAAATTGCAGATGCAACGAACATCTTGAGCAACTTGACAACCCGGCGGTCGGACAGGCCGATGCCCTCGGAACGGATCTGAAAGACCAGGCCCTTGAAGGTCGCCAAAAACTCCTCGCTCATGTGGCTGAGCTCGCCAAACCGCCGCTGGATCGCCAGCAGTTCGGCGGCTTTTGCCACCTTGCGGTCGGTCCGTTCAACCTGGGCCATTTGCTGGGTCTCGAGGGTCATGCCCTTTTGCAGCAATCCGCGAAAGTGATAGGAGTCGAGGTAGTCGCAGCGCACCCGCAACAAAAACCGGTCAAACACGGCCGAGAGTGCGTCGTCGCTGGGGACTTCGTTGCTGGCGGCGAACAGCGAGATAAGCGGCACCCGAACCGATTCGGTGCCGTGGGTGTAAACCCGGGCATTGAGCACGGTCAGCAGGCTGTTGAGGATCGCGCTGTTGGCCTTGAAAATCTCGTCTAAGAACACGACTTCGGCTTGCGGCAACATGCCTTCGATCCGCCGGCGATAGACCCCCTGGCGAAACGCCTGAATGTCGACCGGGCCAAAGATTTCGTTGGGCTCGGTAAACCGGGTGAGCAGGTAGTCGAAATAGGTCGCGTCGATAATTGCCGAGAACGCCCGGACAAGAGCACTTTTTGCGGTCCCGGGGGGGCCGACCATCACCAGGTGCTCACCGGCAATCGCGCTGATAAACAGCAGTCGAATCACTTCTTCTTTACCGAGAAACTGCTGCTCTAGCAGGCGCGCGCCATCTTGCAGGCGGCGGGCGAGGTCGGTGAGCGTCTGCCCGAGGGGGGCGCCCCGATTTTGCGGGGGCTTGGGAATCGCAGTCATGCCGGGGGTCCTTTTACGATGGCAGGTAGGAGGGTGGCCACTAGATTTTCAACGACCGCCCGCGGAATAAGCTCGCCTAGGTGTTCTGTGTACTCCGTCCACCGACGGGCGACCTGCGCGTCAAACTTGGAAAGATCGGCGCCGACCAACAACGGCTCGCCGAGCACCGGTGAGAGCTGCGGCAACACGCGCGGAAGGGCCAAAAACATCTGAGTTGCAGTATCACGGGAGTTGGTCGAAAGCCCGAGGCGTGCCCCGAGCTCCAAAACCTTGAGAAAGTGGGTGTGGATCAACGCGCCGACAATCGCCCCGACCTCGCGTGGGCTGCGATTGACCTGGGCTCCGGGCAGCGCAATCGCGTCGGTGGCCGGGGACTGCGAGCCATCGGTGCTGAGCGCTTGCAGGAGCTGGCCCATGACCACGCCACCGATCTCGATCCAGTGCGGCGAGCGGGCCCAGCCGTAGCAAACCCGGCGAACAAAGGCGCGTTGCGTCAAAAACGGGGCGGCGATCAACGGGTTGTAGCCCGGAGGAGCCCGCAGTGGCGACAACACACACGACAGCGGGCTGGTCCACAAAACGTCGTGAACAAGCTCGGCAACTTCGGGCGCATGGGGAACATCCATCCAGTCGACCCGTTCTTCGCGACCACCGAGCTGCAACAGTTGGGCCCGTCGCAACTTGCGTCGCGGCACTTCCTGCCCGCGAAACCGCTCTTCGCCGTCCGGGGTTGCCAACACCCGATCGGTGCGACCGATCGATAAAAACGGACCGAGCGAAACATGCCGGACCAACGCTGTCTCGAATGTCGACGCCTGGCTGAGGGTCAACAGCGAACGCGTCACCGAGGTCACTCGATCCCACGTGATCGCCCGCGTCCACACCCGGCTGCGATCGGGGTGATCGAGCGCGAGGATGTTGTGCAAGCCGATCCACAGGGCGAGCTCATCGGGGTCGGGCTCGGGCAAGGCCGGGTTGGCAACGACGTCTTGTCCGCGCCGCAATCGCAGCAACAGCAGGTCGGTGTAGTCGCCCGAGTGCAGTTGTCCGAGCTCGTCGATCATGGCCCGAAACTCGCGCACGCGGTAGGGCCTACGCACCTGCACGGTGCTGCCCGCCAGCAACGGGGTGACAAACTCATGCACGAGCTGGGGTAGCAGGCTCACGCTGCCGGCCCCCTCTCACCGCAAAAACATGTATGAACATGTAGCGTGACAATCGCCAACGCCAGTCCGGCGCCACCCGGGGCGTTCGCGTGAAAAATAGATGTACGAGCATCTAGTTTTGCACACCCGCACCGCACACGCCCGCCCACTCGCACCTGCCACTCGGTCTCAGCCACGTCCGTCTTCCAGGGTTCCGCCAAATCCCCACAGGGCAAACCGCCCAAGGCGTGTGTTGTCGATCTGGGCACTACCCAAGCCCGGGAGCGCATCCTGGATCAACTCGCCGCCCTCGAGCAGGCTGAGGTGACCGGTCATGGCCGTATCGAGGGGAATGAGATGCTCGGGCTTGAGGCGAATCGGCGGCAGGTCGGGCCCGGTAAACAGGGCGTGGTCGCTGGAGTCCAGCGCCAGTAGTTCGCGGATCAGGCCCGGCCGTACCCGCGGCCACAGCTCGTAGCCATCGGGCACCAACACGCCCGGCGCGACCTCGCAAAGCCGCGAACCCAGGGGAATCAATGCACCTGCACCGACCCCGGTACCGAGGCCGCCTAAACTCGAACCGGTGAGTACCAGTAGTCCGGTTTGCATGGCCACAAGTCGTGCGGCCGACAAGGCGGTCGGCGGAATCGTGTAGATCATGCGCCGCAACATCTCGGCCTGCTCCCACGGGACAAGTGCACCCCGAGGCTCGCGCAACGCTGTCGACGGCCGTAAGCGCAGGTTGACCTTGAGCGGCTCCATCTGACCAATCCGCGTGTCACCCGGCGAGGTCACCCGCCCAGCGATTTCAGACTTGACCAAAAACCGGCCATCCAAAAACCGCGGCGCCCCTTCGAGGCGTTCGACCCGGCCAACCCGCCCGCGAAACAGATACATTTCGTCGCCGGGCAGACAGGAGCTGGCCGAGGCGAGGTGGATCGGGTGGACGTAGCCGAGCTCGACGGCAGCGCGCTCCGACACCGGAGCGAGTAACTCGACCCCGGGAATCCCATGCAACACATCGAGGATGGTCCCGGGCGCCTGCCGAAGTCGCAACAACAGGCTCGCACGCCGCTCGCCTTCGAGGGCGACGCGAACCCCAGCCATGTTGACCTGGGCATTCCACAGGTACGACAGCACACGTTCGCTGATCCCGGGGGCGACCAAGACCAGGGCGATCTCCGCAAGGCCACACAACTCCGGATCTTCGGCGATCCCAGTCAGCGGCAGGGGGATTGGACGCAGTGACAGGCGCTGGATGAGTTCGACCGGGTCGAGGCGCTCGACCGAACGATAGCGGGCAGCATAGTCGACTTCGACAGCGACAACGTCGTCGCTACCGGCCTGAACCGCAGCCACCAAGTCGTAGCCAAACGGGGCCGCACGCTCACGCACGCGAACAAATGTCGACCCACTGCCAGTGTAGAGCTGCCCGCGAACAGCGAGCACGAGCCGCGCAAGCCGATCGAGGGCGTAACTATCTCCGCCGCCACAACGCACCAGCAGCGCATGCCCACCGTCGACCCGACGCCCGCGCTCCAAGGTCATCGTCGGCAGCAACTCGTCGAGGCTGCACTCCTGGCTGTAGGCACCCAAAAACCCAACCAGACGATCGAGCGACGGCAGCACGATCAGCGTTTCACGGCCCACCGCGATTCCACGCGCATCAGGTGCCAACCCCGGCATGCGAAAACGCGTTTGACCGGCGGCAACGGGTTCGAGCAACACGTCGACCACAGCCGGGAGTCTAACAGCCGGGTTACACAACGCATGCCAAAAGTTCGCGGGCAAACCGGGCTTGGATCACAGCGGGCGCGGTGTGAGTCTCGGGACCAAAGTTCTTCACAATGCCCAGATTCCACCTCTAGAAGGCACCTAAGCCGATCTCCAAGTTTATCGAGGATCTCCCGATCGCGCGCAAAACACACTCACAAGCTGATGTGCCGCAGCCTGATCCATCGCAGCCGAGGACTTCGGTGCGGCAGTTGCTGCTGCATCGGGTACCTGTTTTTTGGAGTTGGACCGCGGACTATGCGCGGACAATCGTCGGCGCGGGCCAGGCGAACCCACCACGTACCTGACAGGAATCGCCCTGCGTCAACTCTGCGACCGCAACCGCCGTGCGCGAACGCTACGACTAGGCCACGCCTCGTCCTGTTGGGCGACGAATTGGCTGGGCGGATATCCTCCGCCGATACTTCGGCTTTAGAAAGAGGAGAATACACGAGCGCACCCAGGTTCGCTGTCGCAAAAACGCTGTGATGCTGTCGCGGGCCGCCGAATATGAAACACTGCTCAGTATGTCAACCAAGGTTTGTTGCGGTATGCTGCTATACAATTGAGAGTGAACGAATACAGAGCTTAGTTATCGAATAGAACCGCGAACTCGCAATGATCATGGACAGAACTGTTACCAAGTGAACTTCTCTTTCGCCATCCTTTCGCTTTCACTAACGAGCTTGTGTCTAACAGGTTGTTCCACAACTGGCGAAACCACCGGGGCAACCGTTGCCATTAGCACCGCGGGGCCAGCTACTGCCGGCGAAACCAGTGGTGGTAGTGGAACGACAACAACTACGACTGGCTCCGGTACGGATAGTACCAATGTTCCTTCCACTACACTCATAACAACCGAGGATCCGGCGACGACAGACGATACGACGGGTGCTCTGTTTATTGAGCTGAGTGACCTCCCGGGCGAGCTCATTGACTGCAGCACCTACACAGAAGACTGTCCTGATGATCAAAAGTGCATGCCCTTCTCCGATGACGGAGGCGATGCGTGGAATGCCCTAACGTGTGTCGAGGTCACGGGGCAGGGCCTTCACGGAGACCCCTGTACCGTTAAAATTACCTCGGTCAGTGGACTCGACAACTGCGCCCTGCACCACATGTGTTTGGGTAACCCAGACACCCTCATGGGCCAGTGTATCTCGTTTTGCGACGGCTCGCCCGAGGAGCCCTCCTGCGGCCCACCGAACACCTCGTGTATCATCACCAACGAGGGTGTTCTCAACATTTGCCTCCCGAGTTGCGACCCCCTCCTCCAGAACTGTCCTGAAAACCATGGTTGTTACCCGGTCAACGACACATACACATGTGTTCCGAGCGGGGCCTCGGAGAACTCCGGCCTTGAGAGCGACCCCTGCGGATTTATAAACAACTGTCAATCGGGCTTTGCCTGTACCCAGACTGAGAAACTCATAAACTGCATGTCTGCCATGTGCTGTGCCCCATTTTGTGATCTCACAGAGCAAGACTCCTGTACCCTCGAAACGATGTGCCGGCCTATCTATGGGAACAACCCGGACTTCCCAAACGTTGGCTTCTGCGGGCTCCCCATCTGTAACCCACTCCTCCAAAACTGTCCCCAAGGCCAAGGGTGCTACCCGGACGGACAAAACTACACCTGCCAAGAGGTTTTGGTCGAAGACTCCGGCTTTGAGGGCGATCCCTGTACCCTCGTCAATCAATGTCAGCCAGCCCTTACCTGTCTCGATCCCCAACAACTTGTCGACTGTATGCACTTTAGGTGCTGCACCCCGTTTTGTGACCTCAACGCGCAAGACCCCTGCCCCAACCCGGAAACACAATGTATCGCTCTCCACGAAAACAACCCCGACTACCCACATCTCGGGTACTGCGGCGCGATGCAGTAGGCAGTCACACGACTCAAGTTCCTGCCCTCAACGTGGAAGAATCGACTCTTAATAAGTTAATTTTTGGGTCGAAATGTGGTCTCCCGCGCCAGCTCGACGTGGCCCACGCGAACACAACCACTGGTATTTATCAGCGTACTTCTTCTGTTCTCAAAGGATTTCTATTTTCGGCTCTGAGGGCTACAAGTGAATAAACACTGCCGCCCGCGACATCTAGCCAAGCCCCGCATTCAATTGTCGAGAGTTTATCTCGCCGATTGCAACCTGGTCACTTCCGGCCCGGCTGACCAACGAAGGCGGAGCTCCTCGCCAGCGACACCAATCGCTTCCGTGCAAAACGCGACGCCGATGCAAACAACGATTCTGGGCGTGGTACCATCGCCGCGCCTGTGGTCGACCGTCCGCGCACCCCGAAAAACGATGTCAAGGCCGCGTCTGAGGCCGCGCCTGCTGGTGCCGCCGAGCAACCGGAACGCCTGCCGATCCCGAGCCGCCCCAAGTTGACTTCGCCGCTCAACGATCCTCCGAGGCGCCCGCCCCTGCCCCGTCCTGGGTCGTCTTCGGATCCTCGGGTCAACGCGGCCATGGTCCTGGCCCGCCGCGGCGAACTGGGTGAGGCGGCACAGATCCTCGAACATACGGGCGCCCGGGCTCACGCCGCGGTTGTTCGCATTGAGTACGCGTTTTCCCTCGGCGGTGCGACCCAGCGGCTGGCGATGCTGCGCGAAGGTTGTGCCCGCAACGGTGGCGATACCGAGGAGGGGCGGGCCCTGCATATTGCCCTGGCCCAGGCTCTGTTGCGCCAAACCTCGATTATGGAAGACAGTGCCCTGCGCCGCGGCATGTTGATGGAGGCGGCTCGGGCATTTGAAACCGGTGGCGATGGGTCGCGCGCTGGCGAGATTTATCAGGGCTTGGGATTGCTGCGGCAAGCGGCCAAGGCCTACGAAGCTGCCGGTGATATCTCGGCCTTGGAGTACGTGCTCGGACTTATCGAGCACCAGGAGCGGGCTGCTGCCCGGTTGGCGGAGGTCACCAACGAAATCGACGAGGCCATGCGCAATGGCCATCGCCGACTTGCGCGTTCGCTGTTGCTCGAGCACACGCAGGTCGATGTTGCCGAAGACGCGACACGGCGTGCCCTGTCACGGCGTCTGACCGATCTCGAAGCAGCGCTTCCCCGACGCCCGTACCTCGACCTTCGCTGGGGCCCTGGCACGCTCACACGGATTCACTTTCGCGACCAGTTCACGGTCGGCCGAGCTCCCGACGCGGGTTTGACCGTCAACGGTGCCGCCCTGTCCCGCGAGCATGTCCTGCTCGAAGTTGTCGCGTCATCGAGCTTGGGTCTGCCCGAGGGCGCCCCCGGACTTTCGCTGTGCATCACCGACCTGGGCTCGAAGGCGGGGAGTTTTTGGGAGGGCGAACCATTGGTCCCCGGCGAGCCATTTCGCGTCGACGGGCCGGGTGAGCTCGGGCTCGGATTTTCGGCCGCGGTCGAAGTGGTCCCGGTACGGCTCGGCGACATGGACGGCGACGGCCGCGAGGACAGCCTCAGCCATATCGGAGCGCTGCTCAAGCCATCTGGAGGCGAGCGCTGGTCGCTGTTTTTGCCCCGTGGTGGTCCCTTGGTCCTCGATCCACAAACTCGGATCGGCACCCGCATTGGCATTGACCCTCCGTTTTTGTACCTCGAGGCCAATGCAGATACACGGGTTCGGTTGGGCTCACGGATCCTCGGCCCCGGTTGCGGGCTGCAACTGCTGATCGGCGATCGGATTGAGTTTTCCGCTGAGGATCGCCCGCCGCTTACTGTAGAAGTGTTGGCATGACTCGAGTCATCGCAGTGGTTCGCCCCCGGTGGGGTCCGGCTTCAACGACGGACTTGGTCCGCGAGGTCTCGACGTGAGCCAGGAGCTCGCCATCGATCCGCGCCCGGCACCTGCCCGCGGCGAAGCTGCCCCGCTCGAGGAGGTGCTCGATCATGTTCTGCAAAAGTTTACTCCTGGAGCGACCCTGCCCGGAGAGCACCCGGGCCTCGCCGACTTCGCCCGTAACCTTCGCAACGACATTCCCGATCACCTGCTCGATCGCCAACTCCGGAGCCTGAGTCACGCAGGGTTTTTGCGCGGCGCCCTGGTGATTTTGGCTGCTGATCTGCGACAGCGACCTCGCCCAGCCCGGGCGCTGTTGCTTTCGCGGGAACTGCTCGACGCCATCGACCCTGCACTTGGGATCGAAGTTGCGAGGGCTTTGCTGACGCTGCCCGAGGTCGAAGGCTCGCGGCTTGAAATTGGCAGTACATACACACAAATTCATATGTTGCTCGCGGACGTCCTGCACGAGCGTGGGGAACCCGGCCAAGCGCTTCGCCACTTCGAGGCGGTGCTCGCCGCCGATATCGACAACCCGAGGGCACTTCGCGGATGGCGTTCGTGTGTGCGGGTGCTCGAGCAACGCGGGCTGTCGACCCACTCAAATAACCGCGGTCTCGTCGTCCTTGACGGCCTCGCCGAAGTCGAACTCTCCCGCGGGTTTAACCTCGAGCGTTACGACCTCGGTCGCCCGCTTGGCCGTGGTCGACACGCGGTTGTTTATCAGGCGCACGATCGCCGGACTGGACGCGACGTGGCGATCAAGCGTCTGCTCGGCGATGGCAAGGGGCGCCACAGCCGGGTGATCGAAGCCCGGTTTTTTGCCGAAGCCCGCACACTCGCAGGAGTCCGCAGCCCGTATGTGATCTCGCTGCTCGACGTCGTGCCCCAGCAGCGATTTATCGTGTTGAGTCTGTGTCGCGGTGGCAACCTCCGCCATGCCCTTCGCCGCCAGCTGATCGGGCCGAGCGATCTTCCGCGGGTCGGAAACCAGTTGCTCGCGGCATTGCGAGCTGTCCACGCGGTCCAAGCGATTCACCGCGACATCAAGCCGGTCAACATTCTCGTGCGTCAGGCCAAGCCTGGTTCGGCGATTGCTCTTGCCGACTTCGGCCTCGCGTTGCGCAACACCTCTGGGCCCACAACCCAAGTCGGGACCCTTCGCTACATGGCACCTGAGCTGCGCACGGGTCGGGCTCAACCATCGGCGATGACGGATCGCGTGAGCGCGGGCATCGTCTTGTTAGAACTTGCGCTGTATCCGCAGCCACTGCCCGACGCGTTTGACAAACTCGAAGATTTTGACCCGAGTGAGGCTGTCCCCGACGGGCTCCCGGACAACTGGTCGAGTGTGCTCCGCATGCTGCTAGCCCGTGATCCTGCCAAACGAAGACAACCTATAATTTCAAAATAGTTTTATGTATTTGAGCGATAAAACATCTAGCAAAACTACAATTTATTTTGCGGCTTTGGCAGCCCTGTTTTCGGGGGCGTGCGAGGAACTTCCGCGGACGTACAGCAGTGGTCTCGACCAGGTTCCCCCGCTTTTTAGCGACGACTTTTCGGAGCCCAAACTCGGGCCATCGTGGAAGACCACAGGTGAAGGTGCCAAGGTCGTCAATGGCCACCTAGAAGTTGAAGGTCTTCACAACCACCCCGTGTGGCTGACCGTCCCCCTGCCCGACGATGTGCAAATCGAGTTCGATGTGTGGGCCGATAGCGAGGAGGGGGACATCAAAGTCGAGCTCGCCGGAGACGGCAAAAGCTGGGCCAAGAGTGTCAACTACCGGGCGTCGGGTTATGTGCTGATCTTTGGCGGATGGAACAACACACTCAATGTCATTGCCCGCAAGGATGAGCACGGCAAGGACCGCAAGGTGACCGACAGCCCCACGGTCGAGGCCAAGAAGCGCTACCACATGCGGATCACCCGGGAGAGCAGTGAGATCCGTTGGGAAGTCGATGGCCGCGAGCTTTTGACCTACGACGATCCGCGCCCGCTACAAGGCAACAAGAACCGCTATTTTGCCTTTAACAACTGGGAATCGCCGGTCTCGTTCGACAACCTTGTGATTCGCGGGCTGTAGCGACCGACTCAGCGCGCAACCGTGTGGAGATCAAACGCCAAATTGACCAGCGGTGCACCGTCGCCGTTGGCGAAGTGCCAGGTCAAGGTGACGCCGTTTGAGGTCCCCTGGCTGCGGTGAAAGTAGATAAAGCCACGCATCTGTGTCCCCGGCTGGAGGTACCCCCACGGGAGCGCGGACGCGGCGATGTCCGAGTCGGGTATCGAGATTGCATCGTAGGCACTCGTGCGCCCCTGCGGATAAGAACCTCGCGGTTGCTGGCCGCCCTGTACTTGAAAGCTCCCGCCGGCGTCGAGCAAGCGGTAGCGAAACCCTCGCCGGTCGATCAGATCGAGGTCGCCGGGAGCAAGCCGAACCGGTTGTTTGCCCATGTTTGCGACCACCACATGAAACACCGTGATGTCCTGCTCGAGCAATGGCGGGTCGCCGTCCCAAGCGGCCGTCGTCAGCACGACCGAAATCCCCGTGCCAGGATCCCGGGCAACCATCCGGTGACTCCCATCGACTGCGACGAGTGTCGTGTCGTGGGCGCAACTCGGCGCGGCAAAAGCCAAAGCCATCAACAACAGCGCGGAGCGAACCAATGTCACGGGCCCAGCATACCCTGCACGGAGCGATTGGTCACCCGCTTCGCGATGTGAAAGTGGCGGCGGGCTAAGCTGCTCGTGTATCTGCACAGACCTCCCGCACACACAAGCCAAACGTAAAAAGCCCCGGTTTCCCGGGGCCTTTTGCCTGGTTTTGCGGCGAACTAGCCAGTCGTACCAGTATCGGTATCGGTGTCGGTGTCGCCCTCGGTATCGGTCCCACCGTCGGTATCGGGCTCGTCGTCGTCACCACAGCTGTTCATCTCGGGGTCGTATTCGCCGTAGCAGAACTTGCCGAGATCGGGCCACAACTTGCCATTCTCGTCGAGGAAGGGCTCGTTGTTGGGGTCGTGGGCAAACTTGCACTTGTCGCAAGAGTCGCCAATGCCGTCGAAGTCCTGGTCGCGCTGCGGCAAGAAGCACAGGTAGCTCCAGGCCTCGGCCAGTTGCTCGGGTGTGGCGTCGTCGGGGATTTCGATCCGCGATGCCTGCTCACCCGGCTGGTAGCCAGCTGCGGCCAGGGCGTCTTCACAACCGTCGGGTAGCGTGATGATACCGGGGCGCTCCTTCACCACATCCGGCAGCTCGCGGCACATCTCGGTGTCGGTGCAGTCGGCGCGCAGAACGTTGCAGTCCGGGTCGAGCCGGCCGACGGCTTCGTCGAACTGGACCACGCAGCACTGGCCATTGGCCGAGACATCGTACAGCGCGTAGGGCTTGGGATCGCGGCGGGTCGCACACTCTGCGTTGGTCTCGCAGACCTTACCCACGAAGTCGCCGTCCTCGTCGTCCTCTTCGTCCGAGCCCTCGAGAATCTGCATCGGGTTCGGATCGTTGGGACAGGTGTCGCACATATCACCAACGGTGTCGTTGTCGATATCCCGGTGGTTGCAAACACCGTCGGCAGTGGAGCACTTCCCGCTCTCACAATCGCTGTCGGCGGCACAGGTTGCCTGAATCGCCGGGCGTTGACGCGGACAGTAATCGCGGATGTTGGCAATGCCGTCCTGGTCGAAGTCGTCTTCTTGACCAAACCCGACTGGCCCGGCTGCGCCTTCGTCTTGGACGAGGTTGCCACCTTCGTTACAGGCGTCACCGATATTCGGGAACTCGTCGTTGTCGGTCTGGCAAGTGTTGACGTCGAGCACGTCAATCGGGTCGCCGACCTTCCAGGGGCTCATCATCGTGTAGTCGGCACAGTTCGAGCGAACGCTGCAGTTGTCACACACATCGCCGATACCGTCGCCGTCGCTGTCGGTTTGGTCCGGGATGTTGCGAACCCGCATGTAGTAATCGCCGGTGAACCCATTGTTGTAGTTCTTGGCGGTACGCGTACAGGTATCGCAGTTGTTGCCCACGCCGTCGCGGTCGGAGTCTGCCGAGTCGTCCGACGAACTCGGAATCGTCAGGCAAAGGTCGTAGACATCGCCAATGCCGTCGCCGTCGGTGTCTTCCTGACCCGGGTTGTAGAAGTCGTTGGCGTTGTCGCAAGACAGCGGGATAAGGTCGTTATCCGGGTCTTCCTTGCGCTTGGGCTCATCGACCGTGAAGTCGTAGGTGTAGTCGGGCTCGCCCTCGTGACCACCGAGGATAAGCGGCATCCCGCAGGCGTCCCAGAACGCGTACTTGTAGAGGTTGGGATCTGCGGCATCGGCCAACGAGTTGAGGCCGGGAACGCGGAAACGGTAGCGGGTGCCACTGCGCAGCGTCACTTGGTCGTACACGCTGTAGTCGACGTAAACCCGGATCTGGCCATTGCGCTGGTTGGAGACATCGACAGTCAGGCAGGGTGGACGACCCTGGTCAACACTGACGTCTTCGTTCTCTTCGGCACAGGCAGCACCACCGGCGACAACTTTCTCGCCACCGACGTCATTGAGCGCGACCTCGTAAGTTGCATCCTCGCCCTCGCCTACCTGGACGAGCTCGACGATCTCCACCTTCTTGAGGTTGTGCGGCGACAGGTCGAACTTGTTTGAGAACCGCAACTCGAACTCATCACAGGCGCCGATCCGCAGGTTGTCCGTGGGGAACCCTGAACCCGGCAAGATGTGGAAGTCAGGAGTCTCGAACTTGTAGGTCGACTTGCCGTCGAGGGTGTTGCCGACCTTGTCGCGCACGTGCTCCGGCATGTCGGAGGTTGCGAACTCAACTGTGTACTCCGAGCTCGAACACAGCGAGCGGTCGAAGTTGTCGAACACCTCAGCAAAGGTCTCGTTGGCTCGCCAACCGTCTTCGATGTTGAACTCATCGACATCGACGGTGTCGGACGAGCGCACCTCGGCACAGGACTCAACCCGGGCGCGGAACATCCCGCCGCGATCGGCTGGACGGAATTGCACACCCTTGATGGCTGGGTCGTAGATAACCCCACCCTGGCGGGTGACAACCTTCAGTGCATATTCACCTTCACGCTCGGGGCGAACATTGCCGTTTTCGTCGGTGCAGTTCTCGGCGATGATTTGCGCACAGGGGTCGTCGGCCCCAACACTGGTGCAGATACAACCGCGAGTTTCGTCGGGAAGCGTCGAGTTGCGGTCGTACCGCGCAGCGCGACCCGTCCCGTCGAGGAACAACGGGTCGCACGGAATCGGCACGCCGCTGCCATCACGCGGGCAGGCCTCTTGTGCGGTCAGACGACCCGACTCATCGGTGTCGGCATTGGCGAGGCGCCCCGAGACCGAAACGATCCCACCGCCGTCTTCCTCGGGGAGGTAGGCGAGCATGCCGGGAGGAGCCTGGAAGCAGGACAGAGCGCCCTTGTCGGAGAAGCGAGAATCGACGCAGTAACCGACATTGCCGAGGGTGTCGCTGTTGACTGCACAGCGAACAAACCAGGGCTGGCGACAAACACGTTCGACACAGGCCGTATCCATGCTGTCCTGGGAACATGCAGTCGTCGACCCTTCGTAGTGGCCGACACACTCACTGCCGGTCAAACCCGGAACCTTACCGCAGTCGGCATCTGTCCCACAGGGCACAGTGGCCTGCTCAAACCCGACAAGGCCCGCAGCGTTGGGGAAGTCGGCCCGGTTTGGGCGGAAGTTGGGATGGGTTTCCCGCAGGCGATCCTGCCAAGGAATCTTGTACTCGGCCAACTCCTCGCCGGCCCATTGGTACCGGTAGGTGCGGACCTCATCTTCGCGATTGACGAACGGCACGAAACCGGCGCAATCGACAAACTTGTCGCCCTGAGGATCGCACTGGATCGCTGCCGGGCCATTGTTGTTCGGCGTCCGCGGGACCCCGGCTTCGTCGACACCGTACTTGGTGACGTTCACGCCCATGTCGTAGTCGCAGGCGGAGCAACAGGTGTCTGGACCCGAGTCGGGTGTGTCGCAGGAGTTGGCGCTACTGCGAGTGTCTGTCTCGCCGCCGTAGGTCTTGATGACCCCCTCTGTCTCCATTCGCAACGGGAACAGCTGACCGTTGCTAAAGCCGGCGAAGTCGCAGGCATCGAACGGGCTGGTGTGATCGAACGGGATGCCCTGGGCGGCCAGGTTGTCGATACAACTGAGGTTGACCGAAGTCTGGACGAAGTCGGGGTCGTCGCCCGGTCCGGCCAGATAGTCGCCGTTGTAGCGGGAGATCGGACCGTGGATGCTGAGGATCTTGGTCTTCCAGTCGTAGACCTCGTACAGCTGAGGATTGGTCGGCTGTTTGCGGACGAGTTCGACGGAAGTCGGATCGAGCAAGTTGTTGAAGATAAAGTTGACGCCGTCATCGACGATCATCGGCGAGATCTTGCACCACTCGTCGACTCCGCGCGAAGACTCGAGGGCCGCGTCGGACTCCTGACAAAGTCCGATGTCGGTGACAAAAACTTCGCCTTCAGCAAACGGCTCGGGGCAGTTCTCCCCCTCACAGGCCGGCGACAACAAGTTGATCGCTTTACCTGCGTAGTTGACCCCCGAAATGGTTTGCAGCACGAGGTTATCGGGGTCACAGACACCGCAGTCCGGGTCTGAAATACACCCTTGAAGCGCAGCAACGGCGGTCATGACAGCCGCCGAGATCACAGCGTTACGCACCATGTGGGTGGTGCTCCGGGTCTGGCGTGACAGATCGTCTTTTTGCATGGTGGAGGTCCTCAGGTCCTAGTCCTATCCGCGGTGCGGTCTAACATTGCTCTTGGCCCGAGCAGGGTGAAATCTTGCAGATGTTACCCGCGCAATTGGTCGGGTACATCCTTTTCTTTGTCCTTCATGATGCCGAGTACCTCGGCTCCCGAGCGCTTGGCGATATCGAGAACTTCGACCGCTTGGCCGTACTTGGCATCGTCGTCGAAGTTGACGAAGATAACTTTTTTGTCGCGGTATTCGAGCTGTTTGCGGAGCTGTTTGCCGAGCTCGGTGCGGTCGATCGGCTGGCGATTGAGCAGCACCCCGCCGTCTTTGGTCAGGCCGACCACAAGCGTGTCGTTGTTCTCTTTTTTGACGCGCTTGTTCTTGCTCTCCGGCGGTACGCGAACAGACAGCTCCGGCACGGTCTTGGGTACCATGACCATGAAGATGATGAGGAGCACCAAACAGACATCGACCAACGGGGTGACGTTGATTTCGCTGTTTGCTCCACCACCAGAATTGCCAACATTCATGCCCATAGGGGCTTACCCTCCGCGAGTTTGGGCCGTCTGCGCGTAAGCATACGTCAACGGCCCGGGATGAGAACAGTAAAAAAACTCTTTGCGTGCACAGCGCAGCCAGTTATTGCCAAGTCGCAGAAATTTGCTCTGCGTGTTGGACTGGCTGCGTGTCACTTGAGACATGTGCATTGGCAGTGGTTGGCGCAGGACTACCCTGCGGCTTCTGCGAGATCTACGACGAGAGCAATGTCTTGGACTTGTGACTCAGAGTTGCTGATCCAGTCCATGACGATCCGAAGGTTGCGCCAGTCGGTTTCTTGGTCGCCCTTGAGAAACAACAGCGGACCCTTGTAGTCGGTTGCTGTCGCTTTGCCCGCCGCGACCTTGAGCTCCTCTTCGAGTTGAGCCAAGAAGGCTGTCTTCTCGATGTAGGCCTCCTGGTCGATCCAGACGCCCTCGTTGGTCACCGAGATGAAAACCTGCTCGCCCTCTTTCCACTCAGTGGCATCGGCAAGGACAGGCAGCTTGACGTCTTTGCCGCGACCGAGCATCGGCGTCACCACCATGAAGATGATGAGGAGCACCAAGCAAACGTCGACGAGCGGTGTGACGTTGATGTCGGCTTGGGGAGAGGAGTGACCGGACCCGTGCTCCGACTTGTACGGGATCCGCCGTCCCCGCTTGCCTAAGCGGCCCGAGCTCATTAGTAGCGACCTTCCTTGAGCACGAAGTCAACGATTTCCGAAGCGACATCGTTCATGTCGACTTGGAAGTCCTCGATTTTCGTGTTGAAGGCGTTGAACGCGACAACGGCGGGGATAGCAACCGAGAGACCAACGGCCGTGGCGACCAGCGCCTCGGAGATACCGCCAGCAACGGAGGAGAGGCCGCCGCCGCCATCAGAGGACAGACCCTGGAAGGAGTTGATAACGCCGACGACGGTACCGAACAGACCGACGAACACCGCGGTCGAGCCGATGGTGGCAAGCGTTGCCAGGCCGCGCTTGAGGTTGTGAGTCTCGCGCTCTTTGGCCCGCTCCAAACGACGGTTGACGGCATCGACCAAGTCGAAGTCGCCGACGTCCTCGGGGCCTTCCTCTTGCAGAGCTTCCATGCCCTGGAGGTACTCTTTGAGCCCGGCGCCAACGATTTTGGCAAGCGGGCTGTCGCCGTGGTGTTGGACCGCAGCCACGGCCTCTTCGAGCTTGCGCTCTTGGAGGAAGTTACGCAGCTGCATGATGTATTGAATCGACTGGCGTTTTGCACGGCCGTAGGCCCGGACACGCTCGAACATGAGGGCGAGTGCCAGGAGGAACATCAGCAACAGCATGATCATGACGATCTTTGCCAGGATGCCCATCTGGGCCCACATACCCTCGAGGCTGAAGTCGGTGCCGGCATTGGCCAACAGAGTCGTGATTTCCGCAAATTCCATGGGGTGGTGCCTGTCTTCTGTGGTTGGGGCGTCTGACCGTGGTCAGGATTGTTGCCTTTACAATCTTTTTGGAGGGCCTAAGCCGCTTCGACGTTCGTTCACTTTCGGAACTGGATGTTGAACTCCGCGACGCTGCACGTCTTGGTTTTCTTGCCGCCGACGACGAATGGTTTAAACCGCCATTTTTTGACCGTGTCACGCAAAATTGCGTCGACTTTGGGGTCGCCGGGGAACTTCTTTTTGGTGCGGACATCCACGGTTTTACCGTTGGAGTCGACGCAAAACCCGACCTTGCCGACACCGCCACGCTTGTCGAACATGCCGGCTTTTGTACCTGCCAGCTTATTTTGGTCGGGGTTCGGGGTGTAGATCGCGTTTTGTTTGACCACCGAAATCGGCTTCATCGCCGCCGGAGCCTTGGTGTCGCGTTTCGTTGCAACACCACCTAACTGGCCGCCGAGCTGACCTCCCAAGACGCCGCCGACAACACCGCCTGGCACACCGCCTGGGATACCGCCGGGCACACCCGGGACTTTGGCCTTTTTGCCGCCACCCTTCTTTTGGTCGGGGACCTTGTCGGGCGTCTCTTTCGGCTGCACGATCTCTTCTTCGGGAACTTCTTCTTCGGGGATGTCCTCTTCCTCGGGCTCTGGCTCTGCTTCCGAACCGGCGGGAGGCGGTGGTGGCGGAGGAGGAGGCGGCGGCTCATCGGCCGTCATCTGGACCATGATGTAGTCGACGGTCGGTGCGTCGATCTTGGTGATTTCCATTTTGTTGGCCGCCCACACGAACACCAGCATCGACAGCGTCGACACGCCGGACACCACCGAAGCGATCATCAAGCGACGCTTACGACGGGGGTCACCTTGTTGGTAGTGCATGTAATGTTCGAACATTGATCTGTCCTTTGGTTGGGTTGCCTGTGGAAACGCAGAGAGTCCCCGATATGCCTAACGTCCCTTGCGTTTCTTCTTTTTCTTCTTGTTCTCCTCGACGACCGCGTCGCCCTTGGCGTCTTCGATCTGTTGGAGAATGAGCGCTTTTTGCTCAGCGTCGGCAGCCTGCTCCTCAATTGAGATCGGCCGCGGTGGCAACATGCAGCACTGCCCCTGCTCCTCGAGGCTCTTGCCAACATCGCACTCGGGAATCTGGTCGATGTCGCAAAGTGCTTTTTGCTGCTTCCACGCCTCGAGCGAATCCTCGCGGGTGAGGATGACGTTGAGCTTTTCTTCGAGGGTTTGGGCCTCTGGGTCGTCCGAGTACGGGTGGGACAAGGAGCGCTGGTTGTAGGCCATTGCCCGCCACGTGTAGGCCTCGCGGAACTTGGGGTCGAGCCGGGTCGCGCGGTCGAGGGTTCGAATCACCTTGTTGGCGATCTCGAGCCGCTCGGTTGCATCGAGGGCCATGTTGTACTGCTCGCCACTTTCCGGGTCGGGCCACAACGGGTCAAACGTGCGGATCGCAAGGCTGACAAATGCCCGCGGGCTATCCGGGAAGTCCTCGGTGCGCTTGACGAACCATTCGTCGGCGTCCTTGGTCCGCCCGCACTCCTCGTACTGTTTGGCGATCCGGGTGTAGAGAGCTTCTTCGTTGGGGTTTTCGTTGTGCTGACCGAGCCAGTACGTCAGGAGGTCGTCACACCGTTCGTCTGCCTTGAGCAGCACCAAGCGGTGTTTTTCGTATTCCTCCCGGTCCTTGTCTTCGGGGGCCTCTAGGCGATCGAGCCAGGTCTTAAAATCCTTGAGCGACTGATCGGCGAACTTGCGTCGCTCCTCGAGTCGCTTGGGATCTTTGATCTTGAGAACAAGGCTCTCAGCCGCGCAGGCGCGGTTCCAAAAAACAGTGACGCCGTCGGGCTCGAGCTCGACGGCTTGGGTGTAGGCCTCGATAGCCTCTACGTACTGACCATCCCCGTAGTGGGCGTTGCCCTCCCGGATCAGGTCGCGCGCTTGCATCTTAGTGCAGCCCGTGAGGCCAACGGCAACAGCGACGGCGGCGAGAATCGAACGCATGGAGAGCGCCAGTGTACAGAGAACAGGGGAGATATCAAGACGTTCCGCACGTGGCTTCCAAGCGACTTCCCGGGCCTTGATCATCCCCATAGGAGGCCCCTTTGTCCCCGCCGATTCGACTTCTTACAAACTGTTTTTCGGACTTCGCCGAGTTTTTCAATTCGGCCTAAAAACGCTTGCTTGGCCACGTATTTTGCCATTCAGCGGCTCGCGGTTTGGGCAGGTTCGACAGCTGCGACATCGAGACAAATGTCGGCGAGGCAGCCGCGACCCGCTGCAAGCATGATCAGTCTGTCGAGTCCAAGCGCGACACCCGCACATGCCGGGAGGCCGGGAGAAGTAAGATCACTTATGAACGGTTTGTCGATCGGCAATGACACCTGACCGAGTTGTCGCCGCAGCCCGTTGACCACCGCGAAGCGATTGGCCTGCACCTGCGGGTCGCGAAGTTCGCGGTAGCCGTTGGCCAGCTCGACCCCAAAAACATGGCTTTCAAAGCGGTGTGCCAGGTGCCGGCCACCGACCTCCGAGCATTCTGAGAGCGCAGCCAAAACGGCTGGGAAACCGCTGATATGCACGCCCACGGGTCCGAGTTTTGCAAGCCACGGGTCGAGGTCGCGGTCACAAAACGAACTAAACAACTCGGTCCACGCGTACAGCGTGGCCACCTGCTCCGACACCGCGTTTGTTGTATCCGCAAACATTGCCGTGGTTCCCGGGAGATACAACTGCTGGTTAACGCCGCGCTGCTGGCAAGTTTCGAGCAGCACGGGCGCCGACTCGTCGCCGCGCAGACTTAGGCCGGTGTGCTGGGCGAGCAGGTTTAAAAACTGTACATGCATCCACTTTGTCGGCGGCGTGCCGCCGGCGGCTGCAAACACACCCGCCACCAAACGTTCGACATCCGCTTGCACCACGTCGAGCTCGGTTGTCCCCACCCGGTACCACTCGACCAGGTGAAACTCCTCGCTGTGTTGGGCGCCGATCTCCGCCCGCCGAAACACATGGCTGATCTGAAAAATCGAGCGGGTGCCACGACACAGCAGCCGTTTCATCGCCAACTCGGGACTGGTGGCGAGGTATTTCGGCGGTGCGGCAATCGGATCTATATAGGGTTCGACCGCCGGCGCATCCACGCGCACCGGGGTACTGACTTCGGCCATCCCCTGCCCGCGTAGCTCCGTGCGGACCGCAGCCAGGCACTGGTCCCACAGCTCCACCCGTGCATCCCAGCCAAGCGCCTGCTGCTCTTCACTCAAAATAAGTCCGCCTCAGTTGGCAAAACGCTCCGCCCCAGTCGGGACGAAGCGTTGTAGATACATCGTTGTTGGGGCAACTAGTTGACGCGCTCGACGTAGCTGCCGTTGCGCGTGTCGATCTTGAGCTTCTCGCCCACCTTAATAAAGAGCGGGACTTGCAGGGTGTAGCCGGTGCTCACGGTCGCTTTTTTGGTTGCGCCGGTGGCCGTGTCGCCCTTGACTCCGGGCTCACACTCCGTCACCTCCATCACAACGTGGCTGGGCAGGGTCACCCCGACCGGACGCGAGTTGTAAAAGAGGACGTCGACGTCGAGCTGGTCGAGCAGGTAGTTGCTATCGCTGCCAATCAGATCTTCGGAGACCTCGACCTGCTCGTAGGTGGCCGAGTCCATAAAACAGTAGGCATCGCCGGTCGCATACAAAAACTGCATCTTGCGCGACTCGACATCGGCGGCAGTCAGCTTCTCCCCCGAACGCCAGGTGCGATCGACGGTCGCCCCGGAAATCATGTTCTTGAGCTTACATTTATAGAGCCCCTGGCCCTTGCCGGGTTTGACGAACTGGAAGTCCGTGACGATCCACGGTTGTCCATCGATTTGTAGCTTGGCGTTTTTGCGCAGATCTGAAACGTCCATCGAGTCCTCTTGGGGCTGCTCCCTATGATCCGCGGCGCTCGCTGTCAACCTCTGGGCCCAGGTTCTCGCGGCAACTAGCCGAGACCATTGGCCTGCAAGGCATGCGTGCGGGTGGACACTTTGATTTTACCGCTAAACACAGGATTTTCCCTTGCGCTTCAGGCCTTCGTGCTACAAAAATCTAGTAAACAACCGTTTGAGGCGTTTAAGAAGCATTCTTTTATACAGGACTTTACCGAAAAATGCAGTTGACTACCAAAGCTCGCTACGGCCTTCGCGCGCTGTGCCACGTTGCCCATCGGGGCTATGCGTCGGCCCACGTCATTGCCGAACAACAGTCGATTCCCTCTCGCTACCTCGAGGAGATCATTGGCGAGCTTCGGCGCGCTGGGTTTGTGATCGGTAAACGCGGGCCCCGCGGGGGCTACAAACTCGCTCGCCCGGCCGCGGAAATCGCGGTTTCCGACGTCCTCAGCACCCTGTCGACAACTTCGTCGAGTACCGCCGAAAAACCCCGCGACGAGATAACGCGGCACATTGAACGCTCGATCGATGCACGGTTTGAGCAGGCCCTTGGCCAGCTCAATTTGGAGCAACTCCTCGGTGAGGCTCGGGCACACAACCGACGACGGGCTGCCGACTACGTCATTTAAACATCTATAAGAGCTGTCCATGCACCGCCCGAATATGGTTTCAAACATTCTCGAGCTGATCGGCAAGACGCCGCTTTGCAAGCTCCGGCGTGTCATCGGTCCGTCGCAGACACACGCGACCGTGTGGGGCAAGTGCGAGATGCAAAACCCGGGGGGGTCTGTCAAAGACCGGATCGCCCTGGCGATGATCGAGGCCGCCGAAAAAAAGGGCCGCCTCACCCCCGGCAAGACGGTTCTTGTCGAACCGACCAGTGGCAACACCGGCATTGGCCTCGCCCTCGTCGCCTCCGTAAAAGGCTACCGCCTCAAACTGACGATGCCCGAAAGCATGAGCTTGGAGCGGCGCAAACTCCTGCAATCGTACGGTGCAGAGCTCGTACTCACGCCGGAGGATCGGACCATGGAGGGGGCTGTCTCCCGGGCCATCGAGCTGTGTCAGCAACCCGATCATGTGATGCTACAACAATTCGAAAATCCGGCGAACCCGGAGATTCACCGCCGCACCACTGCCCCGGAAATTATCGAACAAATGTCGGGCTTGAGCATCGACGGTTTTGTCTCTCCAGTGGGTACCGGGGGCACGATCACAGGCGTCGGCGAAGTCCTGCGAGAGCACAACCCCAACATCAAAATCATCGCGGTGGAGCCCGAGCGCAGTCCGGTGCTCAGCGGTGGCGAACCCGGACCACACAAGATCCAGGGCATCGGTGCCGGGTTTATTCCGGCCGTGCTCAACACCGCTATCTACAACGAAGTCATGCCCATCAGCGACGCCGATGCCTACCGCATGAAGATCCGACTCGCCCGCGAAGAAGGCCTGTTTGTCGGAATCTCGGCGGGAGCTGGCATGGTTGCCGCACAAAAACTCGCGGCCGAGCTCGGCCCGGGCAAAAACGTCGTCACGATCCTGTGCGACACCGGCGAGCGCTACTTCAGCCTCGACTCCTACTTCGACGATGCCGGCAACCTCCGCAGCTAAGGCCCGGTGCCCGGCAGTTCGCAACGCTCACAGTTTCACCTGCAACAGATACTTGTAGACACAAACAGTCTACCCAATCAACGAGTCAACACCATGGCAAACGTCCTGATCCCCACCCCCCTGCGTAAGTTCACCAAAGGCGCCGAAGAGGTCTCTGTCTCGGGTGCCAACATCGGCGAGTTGCTGACCAACCTCGAAACCAATTTCCCAGGTATCCGGGCCCGGATCTGCGACGACAAGGGCAAGGTCCGCCGGTTTGTCAACGTGTTCGTTGAGGGCGAGGACATTCGGTTTCTCGACAACCTTGAAACCGCTGTCAAAGACGCGGACGAGGTCAGCATCATTCCGGCAATCGCAGGCGGCTAAGCCGGCGATACCTGTGCAAATACAAACACAGTAGCAGCAGCCGCAGTTGATGGACGGATCGCCCCCTCAGCCCATGTCTCCCCACTCCGGTTCGAACACCCAGGATCCGCCGGGTCGCGTCCCGCGGCGTGTCGATAGCATCACCGATCTCATCGGCAACACACCACTGGTCCGACTCGGTCGGATCGAACGTGAGTGTCCGGGTGTCGAGCTGTGGGCCAAGGCCGAGTATTGCAACCCCGGTGGCTCGGTCAAAGATCGAGCTGCCCTGCGAATCATTGAAGATGCACGGGCTCGGGGTGACATCAAGCCCGGTATGCGGCTGATCGACAGCACCAGCGGCAATACTGGCGTTGCATATGCAATGGTTGGGGCGACCTTCGGTATCCCGATCACCCTGGTGATGCCGGAAAATGTCAGTGCCCCGCGCAAGCAAGTCACCACCGCCTACGGGGTTGAAATCATCTATTCGAGCCCATTCGAGGGCAGCGATGGGGCCATTCGTCTGGCCCACAAGCTCGTCGAGGAACACCCCGATCGCTACTACTACCCCGACCAATATTCGAACCCGTCAAACCCCCTGGCCCACTACCACGGTACCGGGGTTGAGATTTGGGAGCAAACCGGCGGGCGCATCACCCACTTTGTCACCGGCATCGGTACCAGTGGCACGGTGATGGGCACATCCCGACGATTGCATGAATATTCAACGAGTGTTCGATGTATCGGCATCCAACCCGACGATGCCATGCATGGCCTAGAGGGCATGAAGCACCTGCCGTCGAGTATCGTGCCCAAGATTTACGACGAAAATGTGCTCGACGATACGATTTGGATGACCACCGAAGACGGCTGGGACATGGCCGAGCGCTTGGCCGAAGAAGAAGGCCTGTTTGTCGGGCACTCGTCGGGCGGCAATGTTGCCGGCGCCCTGGCGATTGCCCGTGAACTGTCCAAACGCGGGCAATCCGGCGTGATCGTAACGATCCTGTGTGATCGTGGAGACCGCTACTTTGCCCCGATGAAATGGGAAAAAGACTATGTCTGGTGACCCCGGCTACACGATTAGCGACAGCGTTTTAGAAACGATCTACCGCCAGGCGCGGGCCGAGTTTCCCAAGGAGTGCTGCGGCTACCTGCGACAGGGTGTGGATGGTTTAGTTGCAGTTACATGCACAAACTATCAGGACAAACTCCACGCACTCGACCCCGAAACCTACCCGCGGACAGCCGAGCGCGGCTACCAGATCTACGGCAAACAACTGATTGCGATGAGTCGCAGCCTCGACTCCGACAGCCCAGCCCGGGTCATCTACCACTCGCATCCGCGGGTTGGCGCCTACTTCTCCGACGAGGACGCTGCCGCGGCATCGGCGGCTGGATGGCCCGTCGACTACCTCGTGATCGATGCGCAGGACGATGAGATCCGCGGCGCAGTGCTGTTTCGTCGCGCGGGCGAAAGTTACGTCGAGATCGCCCGCTACCCGGGGCTTGCGATCTAGCAGACCAAACCGGAGCGTTATCGTTGCACGTACACCGATGATCGCTCGGTGCCCGCGGCAACGCGTCCCCGCGCAACATCCCGAATAAACGGTCGATCGGCGGCGAGAAACTGGTCGACGGGGATCTCTGCTCGTTCAAACGCGCAGATCGATGCACCTTCGATCGGCTTGAGTTTGTGCTCCCAAACCTGCGCGATATCCGTGGCATCGACGTGGTAGACGAGCAGCACAACTTCCGGGCCCGGGTTGGGGTAGATGTGGTGAAGCACTTCGACCACACCGCCGACTTGGCAGCGTTTTGCTCCGGCGCCCCATTCCTCACAAAGCTCACGCTCAAGTGCCAACCGAGGTGCCTCGCCGAGCTCGACCTTCCCACCCGGGAGTTCAAGCGCGCCAGGACCGTGGGACGCCTGCGGGCCACGCCGTTGAAACAGCAGCCGGTCGCGCGACAGCCACACGAGACCTGCGACCACCAACAACCTTCGTCGGGACATTTGCTGGCGCATCGGACTGCCCTCGTACTGCATTTTGACTGGCCGCGACACCTCCTCTAATGCGCGATTTGTCCCATCGCCTACCGTGGTGTTTCTCTCGTGCTCAGCGGCAGAAAATCCACACTCGCACACGCTGGAGTCGCCACGGGACTTTCACCGCGGACCATCAACGCCTATGCTCGCGCCCACGCCATGCGACTCTACGTAAGCAAGATATCGACCATCGTCGAAGCCATCATCCGCACCTTGGTGGACTCCGGCGACCTCGAAGTCAGCAACCGCGCGGAATTCAAAGCGGATGTCGAGTCGATTTTGAAGGAATTTCGGCGCAAGGATCGCGAGATCACCGAGCGGGCAAAGGATATCCTCGAGCATCGTGGACTCCCCTACTCCGACTTGTACCGCATCAAGCGGCAGGTGGCCGAAAACCATGACTTCGGTATCGGCGAGGAGAGCGTGGCATGGATTGCCAACCAGCTCATCGAACTGTTCATGCAGTCGCAGTGGGTTGAGGAAATCTATGTCGACGACCCCACTATTCGCCGGAAACTACGCGAGCTCCTGCGCCGGCACATGCAGGCCGACAGCGACCTCGACCGCGAAGTCGAACGCCACCTCAAGCACCTCGAAAAGGGCACGGCATCCTTTGAAATCGAGTACCAAAAACAGCTCGATCGCATCCGCCGAAAGCACGGGTTGAATTAATGGCGCATATTTTAGTGTATTTGCAACGAACACCCCAGGGCATCCACCCCGGGAGCATGGTGGGACTTTGCCTCGCCCGGGATATCGGCAGCGAGCGCGGAGCCTCGATTACGGCCGTGGCCCTTGGCGACCACGAAACCCACAACCAGCGCGTGTGTGCGGCCGCCGGTCGCTTTGGTGCAGATACACTTTATTTTTCGGGCAGCGACGGGCTTGCGGCCCTCTACGAGCGGCTGCAGCCAATTTCTGTGCTGGTGCCCTACACCGATGAAGGCCTCGAGATCGCGGAAATGTTCCCCGAGGACAAGGCCGTGCCGCGCTGGCTCAGCGAGTCCGACCATGGGTGGGGTAGCGCCGATCCGATCACAGCGGTGATCGCCGGGACCCTGACCTGGTACGACCTCCCGACCGTGCTCGACCCCGAAATCACGGGCGATGCCGCCGAGCATAAGCTCGAGGACTGGCTTGTCAGCGACAGCAGCCGGGACAGTCGCCAGCTGCAATACCTGGCCCCCACAGATATCGACCCGGGCACCAAGGCGACCCTGGCTTCGCTCGGCGCCCGCCCGGCTCCCGAGGGTTACCAAGACAACCACAACTCGGGCACCCTGTTGGTACTCAGCTCAGCTGGCGAGCCGCTGCCCGAAGGCTTGGCCAACCGGTCGCCCGGCGCCCGCGTAATTTTCTTCCCTGGCGAAGTTGCCCGGTTCCACAAATCCTGGCTGATGGCCGACTGGGTGCTCCCCGGGGCCTGGCAGGAGGCTCTCAACAACCTCCACAGCGAACTTTGGAAGCCTGCCCTGGCGTGACCCCGGCCCTCGACGCGTTGCTCGGCCACGCGCCGCAGCCCGAAGTTCTCGCCGACACGCGTGCACACACATCGAATTCGCTGACCTGCGCGGCAGCTACTGCGGTCGACGAAGACGCCCTCATACGGGCCCTCGCCCGACGGCCGGTCGCCGTGGTGATTGTCGAGACCTGCTCGCCCCGGCTATTGCGGCAGGTTCGAAGCACCCCCCCGACTTTGCTCGTCGTCACCGGCGCAACCGCGCCCGAGCGCGTGGACTGCCCCGTACTCGGCCCCGGGGCGCAGCTCCATGTCCACCCGACCGGAGCACTGTGCGTGTTTGCGCCGCAACCCGAACAGCTCACAGCGCTCCGGCAACAGGTTGCACCTACATCTGTTCGACTTGCGATCAGCCCGGTACCCGGCTGGTTACCGGCATGGTTCGAGGCGCCAAAACTCGCACAAACCCGCGTGGTCGGGCTGGTCCCCACGGGATCGCTGTCGCCACAATGGGCCCGCTGGTTTCGTCGTCACCAAGCGAGCGCTGCCCCCCCACTCGTCGTCCCGCTCGGCCCCGCGCCACCCGACCTCGACAATCCCGATAAACAGGCACTCCTGGCGGCATCCTGTGCACATACACTTGAGTCCTGTACAGGTCCCCTCGCTCCACTGCCGCAACTTCTCGCCCGGCTCGCGGTTGGTGAGCCGAGCACGAGCGGCAACGCGGACCTGTGGCGGCAAACCAGGCGTGCGCTGCCACTCGTCGACCTTCCCACGCCGCTCAAACCCACTGCCGGGGACCCGCTGTTGGGACTGTTAGCGGCCCGTGCTCGCGCGCGTGGACACCGGGCTCAGGCCTTGCTCGACGCCCCCGAGCCCGAGCTTGAATGGCCCGACGATCACCTGCAAGAGCGTTCGCTCGAGGTTTTGCGCTCGGCGGGTGAGATACTTTCGGACCACGAGAGCAAGGTTGTGCTCCGCGGCTTTGGCATCGAGATTACCCGCCAAGCAGTGGCGGCATCGGCCAGCGGAGCGGTGTCCTATGCCGACAAGATAGGCTACCCCGTGGTCCTCAAAGCGGTCAGCCCAGATCTCCGCCGTAAACGCGAATTTGGGGCCCTCAAGCTCGACCTACAAACCGCTGCAAGTGTTCGCCGGGGCTATGCCGGAATCGTTCGCAACCTCGAACAGCACGCCCCACATATCCGGCTCGACGGCGTGGCCGTGTGCGAGCAAATTGCCGAGGGCCCTGAGTTTCGCTGTGGGGCGATCGCCCTCGAAAAAAATGTATACGCATTTTTCCTGACCCCACTTGGCCGCAGCGCCGTGGCAGAACCCGCCCTCGCCCTCGCTCCCCTCGATTGGCCCACCGCGATGTTACTCGCCGGGAATGCGCTTGCCAGCGGACCGGCGATGCGGCGTCGAGCGGACCCTCAACCGCAAACCCTGGCCGAGATTCTGCTGCGGCTCGACCACCTGCTGCGCGCCGCCGATGGTCGGCTGCTGCGGATCGACCTCCACCCCGTGCGCCTGTTGGCCGATCCGCAAGCGACCCGACCGTATGTCACCCTCGACGCCCGGATCACCCAAAAACCCCATCTCGAAGGGCTATAACCCAAAAACGAGGCTTCCAACATGACCGACGATCTCCAAACCGAACAATTCAAAGTGAAGTCGCAAGATGGCCTCGACTTGCATGTCTACCGCTGGGGTGACCCCTCGGCTGCGCGTGCGGTCGTCCAGATTTGCCATGGCTTGGCTGAACATGCAGGTCGTTACGAACGCCTCGGACGGGCGTTGGCGGCCTCGGGCTATGTTGCCTATGCACACGATCACCGGGGGCACGGCCAGACAGCAACGTCTGAGGACCAACTCGGTTTTTTTGCCTATACAAACGGCTGGGAGCGACTGCTCGACAATATCGACTGCGTCACCGAAGCACTCGGCGAACGCCACCCACGTACCCCGCTTGTTTTGCTGGGCCATAGCATGGGCTCATTTGCCACCCAGCACCTCATGGCCCGCAACCCCGGCCGCTACCACGCGGTCGTGCTGTCGGGTTCAAGCGATCGTCCGTTTTTGGCGCTCGAGGCCGGAGGTCGCCTGATTGCCCGGGGAGAACGCCTGCGCCAGGGGCCCAGGGGTCACAGCAAACTGCTCTACATGCTGACGTTCGGCTCGTACAACCGAAAGATCAAAAACCCGACGACTGAGTTTGATTGGCTCAGCCGCGATCCCGACGAAGTTGCCAAGTACATCGACGATCCGCTGTGCGGGTTTACGGCCACCAACCAGCTGTGGATCGATATGCTCGATGCAATTTCGCAGTTGCGTCCGGGCCTGCGGGCAAAAGTTCCCTGCGACCTGCCCATACTCGTGCTCTCAGGCGATCAAGACCCTGTCGGCGAGTATGGCCGGGGCGTCAAAAAACTGGTCGCCAACCTCCGAGCCCAGGGCCTTACCCAGGTCACCGACCACCTCTATCCCGGTGGTCGCCACGAGATGTTCAACGAGACCAACCGCGAGGAAGTCACCGCCGACCTGCTCAGTTGGCTGGCGCGGGTCCTCCCCGGCGATGCCTAGGCCAGGCCTGTGGTTCGCCCTCGCCGGTTTCGTGCTGTGCTCATGCATACACAATCAAACCGAGCACACCGAACCAGAGGCCCGTAGTGAGCCACGCGAAGCCGTGAGCGCTCGCTCGGACCGTGTCGAGGCCGGTGAACCTCGCAAAGCCGTGAACGCTCGCTCGGACGGTGTCGAGGCCGGTGAGCCACGCGAAGCCGTGAAAGCTCGCTCGGACCACGTCGAAGCCGAGGTGGTTCGCTACCTCCCAAATGCGATGGAAGACCTCTACGAAGACGGAAGCTTCGCCAGTTACGATGCGACCGAGCTCAAGCTTGCCGGACCGCAGCACCAAGGCGGTACGCTTGTGATCTACCACTCGACGCCACCGGCCGAGACAAGCCCGTGGCGGCGTCCTGGCACCAAACTCAAGTTTTGGCTCGATCACTCAGACCGGACCGGCAGCTCCCAGCTTTTTACCGGGGCACTGCGCGACCTCGAGTTTGTACTGCCCGTGCAGTAGATTGTATACACAAACTTATTGGCACAATCGCCAGTACGCCATGGGCATCTCGCCCATGCCACCCTTCGGTAGGGACAACACGCCGTGTATGTTGTACATGCACAAAAACCGAGAAGTGCCTAGGCGTCGTCGAGGGTGCGGGCGTGCTGCTCGAGCTGCTCGGGCGTGTTGCGGCGCGGGTCTTCGAGCACCCAGGCAAGTAACGCCCGCAACAGCACCCCCAGGGCTTTACCCGGTTTGGCGAGCCCCTTGGCGATAAGCTCCTTGCCCCCGAGCGCGAGTTCGCCAATCGTCAACGGTGCACCGTCGCAGGCGGCAAGTACTCGCTCTCGGTGTGTGCTGTCGGCTGCCAACACTGCCAATGCATCCTGAAGGTACTTGCGCCCCAGCCTCGCGGCAGCCCGGCGAATCTCTACCGGGTCCTGTGTACCTGCAATTACTTCGACCGGCGGACTGGTGAGTGCGAGCACCCGGGTTTTCTCGTCGCGGCTGGGCTTGAGGTTGTCGAGCACCTGTTCGAGCAACTCACGTTCAGCGCGCCGCGACCACAGCAGGCGCGCGAGTCGAGTGATCGGCTCGCTTGCCATCGCGTCGACGGCTGCAATCGTCGGTGCATAGGCACTTTCATCGAGTGGACACAGCACCAATGGCCACATCCCCGTGCGTAGCATTGGTTGCAGGCCACGCGAAGGCTTTGGCGCAGCCAACATCTTGACAAGCTCTACGCGCACGCGCTCGCGGCTGACCTTGGCGAGAATGGGCAAGGCACCGGCAATGGCCTGTTCAGTCTCAGGGTCGAGGTCAAACCCGAGGGTCGCGCAAAACCGGGTCGCCCGCATGGCCCGTAGGCCATCTTCGGCAAAGCGCTCGGTCGCCTTGCCAACCGCGCGAATCAACTTGGCATCGAGATCGGCAAGCCCACCAAAACAGTCGGTAAACTCGCCTCGGATCGGGTTGTATGCAAATGCATTGACCGTGAAGTCCCGGCGTGCGAGGTCACCTTGGAGGTCACGCAAAAATGTCACCTCGGACGGCCGTCGCCCATCGAGATATTCACCTTCGCCGCGGTAGGTGGTGACCTCGGTGGTCAACCGCTCGCGGCCCTTGCCCTCGATCACGGTGACAGTCCCGTGCTCCAGACCGGTCGGAATCGTCCGCGAGAACAGTTTTTGAACTTCCTGTGGGGTTGCCGAGGTCGCAAGGTCCCAGTCGCCCGGGCTGCGGCCGAGCAGAGCATCGCGCACAGCTCCGCCCACCAGCACAGCTTCAAACCCGTTGGACTCGAGTTTACGGGCAACCCGGATCAATGCCGCAGGAATCGCGGTATCGGCCAATATCGCGGCCGCCTGTTGTTGAGATATTGCGCTCATGTGATGTCCTAACTAATCGCTACGGCGCGCAGCCTAACATAGGTTGGGCATAGGTTGGACCTGGGCATATCGGCTGGGCGCTTGGGCGCGCGTTGATAGGCCAGCCACCCGCCGAGTTTGCCCGGCGGAATTACTTGCTCATACATTTTTAACGATAGCGGGTTAGCCCTTGCAATCGCCCCAGCTGCGCCCGTGACCACCGTCGACCTTGAGCGGGACATCGAGTTTGACGGCATTTTCCATGGTCGGCTTGACCAGGCCAATGAGCTCGTCCACGCGGTCCTCGTCGCACTCAAAGATCAATTCGTCGTGGACCGTCAGCAACATCATGGCGTGGCTGCTAAAGTTTTTGCTGCACAACACCCGCTCGACGTCGATCATCGCCTTTTTGAGAATGTCGGCTGAGCTGCCCTGAATCGGGGTGTTGCGGGCGATTCGCTGGCCGTAGGCCTTGGCTGCGCCGCGCCTTGAAAGCTCGGGAATTCGCCGTTTACGCCCCAAAATTGTCGAGGCGTAGCCCTGCTTTTTTGCCTGTTCGACAAGCTCGTCCATGTAGGCCGAAACCCCGGGAATCTTTGCGAAGTACTTTTTGATGTAGCTACCAGCTTTGCCGCGCGGGATCCCGAGTTGGCGCCCGAGGCCAAATGCGGTTTGCCCGTAGATCACACCAAAGTTGACGGCCTTGGCCACCCGGCGCTGCTCGGCGGTGACGTCTTTTTCGGGCACTTCAAACACCTCGGAGGCGGTCCGCCGGTGGACATCGACCCCATCGCGAAACGCCCCTATGAGGTTTTTGGACTGTGACAGATGGGCCAGCACGCGCAGCTCGATTTGCGAGTAGTCGAGTGTGACCAACACCCGGCCCTTGGGCGCGACAAAGGCATCGCGAATCCGCCGGCCGAGTTCGGTGCGAATCGGGATATTTTGCAGGTTGGGGTCTTTGCTCGAAAGCCGCCCCGTCTGCGCAACCGCCTGGCGAAAACTCGTGTGCAAGCGCCCGGTGGTCGGGTTTATGGCCTTGGGGAGCGTGTCGAGGTAGGTCCCCTTGAGCTTGGTCAGGCTCCGGCATTCGAGAATGAGGTTGACGACTGGGTGATAGAGGCTGAGTTCCTCTAGGGTTGCAGCATCGGTCGAATAACCGGTCTTGGTTTTCTTGCTCGCCTCGAGCCCCAAGTCTTCAAACAGCAGTTTTTGCAACTGCTTGGGCGAGTCGGGGTTGACCGGATAGCCGGCATGCTTGGCGATCCCCTGTTTGAGCGTGTGAATCTTGGCCCCGATCTCGTCGCTTTGAGCCTTGAGCACCGCCGGGTCGAGGGCAATCCCGCGGGCCTCGATTCGCTGAATCACGCGGGCAAGCGGCATTTCGATGTCGGTAAATAGCTTGGTGGCATCCGTGCCAAAGCGTTTGAGCTCGGCTTGCAGGTGCACGTCTAAGTGTGCACATACAAGAGCCCGCTCGCAGGCGTAGGCGGTCGCCGTATCGATCGCCACGAGGTCAAATGAGAGGGCTTTTTTCCCCTTGCCCATGACCTTCTCGGCTTTTTGGCACTTGTGCCCGAGGAGGTCCGAGGCCAGGGTCTCGAGCGCGTGGCTGGTGCGCGCGGGGTCGAGCGTGTAGCTACACAGTTGCGGGTCGAGGTCGACCCAGCCGAGATCGATGCCAGCACGCTGAAGCACGAGCGCCTGAAACTTGTGTGCATGAACAACTTTTTTGGGGCTGTCGCCCTCCAGCACTGGCTTGAGCAGGTCGCGGACCTTGTCGAGGTTGAGCTGACCGGTGGCCGACAACGAGCCCGAATGGCGCAACGGGATGTAGATCGGCGCCGGAGCCTTGGAGTCGAGTGATGCCAGGGCAACACCCACGAGATTGGCGAGCATGGGGTCGGGGTTGTCGGCGGCGATCTGCACCGCAACCCGCTCGCACCCGGCGAACGCCACGAGCTCGGTTTTGAGGGTGTCGAGGTCGGCCTCCATCCGCGCGTGACAGGTCTTGACGTCAATCTTTTCGGGGTTTTTGGCGGCCTTGAGCGCAAGCTCGGCACCTGCCCCCGTTACCGCGCCACCGGCACTGCGTCCGCGCATTCTCGAAGTTGTACTTACACCCTTTCCGCCGAGTACGGTCTTGAACCCAAGCGGGCCAAAAAACGCCTCCATCTTAGCGGCGTCGGTCCCCGGGTCCTTGAGTTTGTCGAGGCCAACGGGGATTTTGACGTCGCGCTTGAGGTCGACGAGCTTGCGACTCAGCCGGGCTTGGTCGGCGAATTTCGTGAGGTTTTCGCGGCGCTTTTTTTGCTTGATCGAGGGTGCTGCCTTGAGCACCCCTTCGAGGTCCCCGTATTCGTCGAGCAACATGGCAGCGGTTTTGGCCCCAATCCCCGGGACGCCGGGGACGTTGTCTGAGCTGTCCCCCATCAACGCGAGCAGGTCGCCGAGCTTCTCGGGCGTGACCCCAAATTTTTGCTCGACTTTGTCGCGCCCGATCAGCCGGTTTTTCATGCTGTCCCACATGACGATTGGCTGGAGCTTGTCGCTACCGGCGTCGATGAGCTGCATGAGGTCCTTGTCGGTCGAGGCGATCACAACCCGTTTGCCAGCCTTGCGTGCAACCGCGGCGAGCGAGGCAATGACGTCGTCGGCCTCGACTTCCGGCACCTCTAGCCGCGGAATCCCGAGGGCGTCGGTGGCCTCGCGCACGAGCTTGAACTGTGGCACCAAGTCGTCGGGCGGCGGCGGGCGTTGGGCCTTGTATTCCTTGAACAGGCGAGTGCGAAAATTGTCGCCACCAACATCGAAAATGGCGGCGATGTACTCGGGGGTGAACTCCTTGCGCATCGACGTCAGCATGCGGACGTAGCCGTGGACCGCGTTGACAGGGGTGCCGTCGGGCGAGGTCAACATCGGCAGGGCGTGAAATGCCCGGTAAATAAAGTTGCTGGCGTCGATCAAAAAGATGCTGCCAGGACCACCTTGAGGTCGCGCGGATCTGCTCACGGCTCGCGTTCTACCACGGGCGGGTTCACGCGGGCTATGGCCGTCGACATGCGTGGGTCCACGACCGTGTCGCCGCCAACTTTTTGTACATACAAAACACCACGGGGTAGCCGCCGCCCACCCCCTGGGCCGAGCTTAGGCGGAGGTCTCGTCTTCAGGCTTGTCGACCGACTCGGCAACCTCGGCAGACATACTGAGGCCGCCGAGGTCGGGCTGGCTCGCCACCATGCTCAGACTCGGGTCAACCTGCCGGCGCAGGGCCGATGTCCGCAATGCGTAAATGAAGAGCGTTTGCACAATGCTCGCGGCCGGCACCGCAAGTAGCGCCCCGGTCAGTCCGAAGACTTGCTCACCCGCAAGCAACGCAAACACCACGATGATCGGGTGCATGTGGGCCGCATCGCCAATGATCTTGGGGTTGAGCACGTTGGCTTCGAGCAGGTGAATCCCGGAGATCCAGGCGAGCATCAGCAGCGGTGGGCCCAGGGAAATCGAACCGTCGTCGGTCGAGACCAGACCGACAACCATGATCGGTATCGACGAAATAATCGTGCCGAAGATCGGGATCAGGCTAAACGCCCCAGCGATGACCCCGAGTAAAAAGCTGTACTTGATGCCGATCAACACCAGGCCGATGTAGGTGAGCACACCGTTGACAAGGCAGATCAGCAGCTGCCCACGAATCACCCCGGACAACCCGGTGTCCATCTCCTTGGTGATCGTGTCGAAGTCCTCGCGGTAGATCTGGGGAATCAGCGAGCGCACGAAATTCCAGATCCGCTGCGGGTCGATCAGGATGAAGGCCGCGAGCATGAGGGTGATGACAAACTTGGTCAAAAACGATGAGATGCCGCCGATAAGTGAGCGCAGCACCTCGTAGATCATGCCCGTGTACTCGGCACCCTTGGTCTGCACAAGTTTGCGCAGGGTGTCCTCTAAGCCAGATGAAGCCGCTTCGTGTTGCGGACCGACAATTGTCCAGTGGCCGCTACCAGTCTCATCTGCTTGTAGATGCACACCTTCGAGGTCAAGCTGCCAGCTCCCATCGGGCAACGGGCGAGCCACGACCTGCGAGGCTGGCCCCTTGGCGACGGCGGCATCGGTCGCGGCCTTGGCTGCATCCCCTGCCCCGGCTGCCACCTCGGGCGCAGCTTCGGGTTCTAGGCTGCCAAACGACTCCGAAAGCCATTGGGTCGCCCGCGGCAGAAGTTCCTGATCGGCGTACTCGATCATCTTCGGCGCGGCGTCTCGCAACCGCGTGAAGTCCTCAATGAGCGCCGGCAAAAACAACATGATGAAGGCGGCGATCGCCCCCAACACACCGACGTAGACGACGATGACCGACGACACCCGGCCGATCGTTCCCTCCATGCGTTTGATGATCGGCTGGAGGATGTAGGCCAGTGCAAATGCAAAGATGAACGGCACCACCACCTGGCGAAACAGGACGATGGTGAACAGGAGGAACGCGGCAAATCCCCAGAGGCGGGAAAACTTGCGCAGGCTGGCAAACAGTCCGTCGCTGCGGCGCCCTGTGTCTTTTTGGCGTGGACTCATTTCACCGCTTTCGTGTCGCGGCTAGCTTCGTCGATAACAAGCGAGCCGACTGTCACCGCAGTGTCCCACGACCCGCAGCTGTGACAACGAAATTGAAACCGCGGCATCGGGGTCGCGCACGCGTGGCAAAACACCGGAGATGGGCGTAGTTCGTGCATGGCGGCCTCTCGCGCAAGGTCCCGCTGACCTCTCCCTAACCGCAGACGAACGAGCGCGAGCACGGCCTCGGGAGCAACTTCGCCAACGCGTTCGAGCGCGGCGGCTGCCTGGTCGGGGTGCTGCCGTGCCACCCGCGAGGCAAGTGCGAGAACAAGTTGCGGGTCTTTGGCCATTCGCAAACTCGCCAGCATCCGTTCGAGAATGTCATCGACTGCAGACTCACCGACCGCCCAGTCCCAGGCATCGCGGACGATGTAGCGCGCGCCAGCAGGAGCGAGTTCCCAGGCCCGTTGCCACGACTCGAGTGCGTCGACGGCCTGACCGACGGAGGCATCCACTCGGGCCTTAACCGTCCACACGTGACCACTGTCGGGTGCGAGCTCGACGGCACGCTCGATCAACCTTCGGGCCTTGCGACTGTCGCCGTCACTGAGTGCGCCCAGGGCCTGTCCGGCAATCGCATGGCCGCGCCCGATTCGACTTTCGCGGCGACGTCGTCCCTCGACCAACTTCTCGTGCCGCTCCCAGGCGACCGCGGCCCGTTCCCAAGCACCCGCCTGCTCGAGTGCCTTGGCCAATGACTCGAGCGTCGCAACCGATCGCGGTGCCAAGCCCTGTGCCCGGGTCAGGGCTCCAACCGCAGCTTCCTCATTGCCCTGGGCCAACAGGTCACGGCCAAGCCCGACCCAGCCGGCGACCTCCTGTTCGATGGGGAGTTCGGCCGAGGCGAGGATCGTGCGATGGATCGCTTTGGCCCGTTCGATCCGACCGCGCCGACGATCGAGGGCGGCGAGTGCCAAAAACACAGTGGAGTCCCCGGGCTCAGCCTCGGCGATCCGCTCTAAATCGTGCGCGACGTTGTCGAGATCTCCCTCGGCAATCTCGTAGAGTACCCGGCTTCGTCGCTGGAACCCCTCAACGACCTGCTTGCGTGGAGCAAGTTGCCAGTAGGCCACGCCAAACCCTAGCGCCAGGCACACGAGCGCAACGAGGACTGTCATCATCGCGGGCCACGTGCTTCCTGGGCCCGCTTGCGTTTGGCATCGAGCTCCATCTTCTCGGTCATCACCTTTTTAGGTCCGCGATCGAGGTGGGCCTGGGCCGCGAGAATTTCGTCTTCTTCCTGTTGGCGCAAAGGCAAGGTTCGCAGGGTCAAAACCTCACGCTCGAGCTCCCGCAGCCGCCGTTGCGTGCGTGCGACGTCGCGGATACGAAAGGGTGCGCGTATCGCATAAAACGCGACGATGCCGATGGCCACGCCCCAGCCCGCGAGCAAACCGGAGACATTGACGGCATACCGGCGGCGCACGAAGGGTTCGAGAAAGTCGATACGCGGGGTCCACAGGACAACTTCTACCCACGCGGTGTTTTCCTGCAGGGTCATCGACATCCACAGCAGGCCCAGCACCACGAAGCCCAGGCTCACGAACAAGTAAACTTTGCCCAGAACCGACACGTAGTTCGCGGAATATAACAACAGGTGTATGCTTGGGCCATGGGAAATCCCGTGACAAATGCACCCCAACATTCCGCCAAGGCGAGGCACCGCGGCCCGTCGGGTCTGTTGGTCGCCCTCGTGCTCGGGTTTGCAGGTGGCGGCATCCTCGGAGCTTGCACTGGCACCGACGCAAACCTCGAGCGGCAAAAACTACTCGATGAGCTCAACAACGCGGGTGGAGGCCCCAAGGCCCAATGTAAGCCTGGCGCCGAGGCTCCCTGCTACGAAGGTCCCGACGGCACGCAAGGCCGTGGCGAATGCAAGACCGGCACCCACCAGTGCAACGAGCAGGCACAGTGGGGCAGCTGCAACAACATGGTTGTGCCGCGCCAAGAAAGTTGTAACCGCAAGGACGACGACTGCGACGGCATCATCGACAACGGTTTTGAGCGCGACGGCGCGATCTGTTTCATCGGTACCGGCAGCTGCAAGACCCAAGGTGTGTGGCACTGCGCCAAAGACGGCACCAAAGCCGAGTGCGATGCACCGCCGCCCCCCCGCAAACCCGAGATCTGCGACGGCATCGACAACGACTGCAACGGCAAAATCGACGACAACATCACCGCCAACACCGGCCAGGCCTGCTCCACCGGGATGCCCGGCGTGTGTGGTCCAGGCGTGATGCAGTGCACCGGTGGTCGCGTCCAGTGTGTCCAGAACTTCCAGCCAGACATCGAAATCTGCAATCAAAAAGACGACGACTGCGACGGCAAGGTCGACAACAACTGCCTCACCCCCGACGAGGCTGCCAAGCTCAAGGCCAAGCAGGCCCAGGGCGGCGGTTCAGGTCAGGGTGGCGGCGGCGGCCAACCTCTCAAAAAATAAGCCGAGCAAAACCGCAAGCAAAAGCCGGGCCTTGGTGCCCGGTTTTTATTTGGTTCAGCCAATGCGCTTGCTTGTACAACGAATATTTCGGCGAGGACTACCCAACCTAGATGTATCATCAACAATCCTGGGTACCCGACAGTTTCACGTTCGTTGTGGTTGGCCCGCGGTTTCTCGGCGTATACGGGCGGCCTGCCGACACGAGTGTCACGAACCGGCACCCTGCCCCATGCAAGCGCCGACAACCAATACAAACGCGGGACCGAAGTCCCGCGTTGTGTGGCTGCTAGGCGGAAGCTAGCTCTGGTTGAGTTGCTCGAGCAGAGCCCCGATTTCCGGATGCTCCGGATCCTCTTGTTTGCCGCGGCGCAGCATCGACTTGGCCTTGTTGACCTCTTCGAGGGCAATGTGGGCGTTCGCCAAGCGGATGTAGATATCGCCACGCCGCATCAATCCGGATTGGTCGACGTTTTGCAGCAACATCGCCCGCGACAGTTTGAGTGCATCTTTCCAGTTGCCCATGGTCGAGTGCAGCTCGGCCAAGACAATCAGGGTTTCCGCGTTGGTGGTGTCGATCCGGTAGGCTTTCTTGAGTTTCTCTAGGCACGCGTCGTTGTCGACCTCTTCGCGGTCGAGCTCGATGCGGGCGAGCCGGGTGAGGTAATGCCCAAGCGTCTTGTCGCGTTTGGTCGCGGCTGCGGTGACCTCGGCCAACCACTCGTACATGCCGGCAGCCTCTTCGTAGCGCTGGCTGGCAAACAGGGCATCGGCGATGCGTCGGTTGACCTCGGCATCGTCCTGAACCTCCTCGTAGATCGGCGCGAGCACTTCGAGGGCTTGGTCGAGCTCTCCTAGGCGATGGGCCAGGATGTCGGCGCGTTCGAGTTCGAGTTTGCGGCGTGCAGCCGGATCTTCCTCGAACTGACCGACGACGGCGAGGAGGTACGCAACCTGCTCCCAGTATTCCTCCTCACGGCTGAGGTCGAGCAGCGACCGGGCAGCTTCGAGGTGAGAAGGATGTAGATGCAACGCAGCTTCGAGGTGCTCGCGCCGGCGCTCTGACGACTCGGCCAGCGAGGCCAAACGCACCTGGAGCTCTGCGCCCAGTTCACCCTGTGGGTCGAGGGCTGCAGCTCGGTTGAGCGTCTCCGCCATGGCCTCGACGTCGCCTGTCAGGTCCTGCACCCGGGCCATCGACAGCAGCACCGCGACATTCTCCGGTTCGTTTGCCAGGGCCGTGGTCAGCAGCTCGCGTGCACGCTCTGCCTCACCTAGACGCTCGGCAAACAACTCGGCGAGTTGCAGCGTCCGCGCCTGATACTCGGTTGCGGCGGCTTCGGATTCACCGGCGACATCGACCAGCTGGCGCAGGCGATTGTCGATGAGCTCCGAAAGCTCGTGCCACTGTTCGGCGTCACCAAGCAGGGCTTCGAGGGCGGTGAAGCTCTGGGCGTGACCTGGACTTTCAGCCAGGATCCGATGGTGAATCTCGATCGCGCTGGTCGGGTCTTCGAGGTTGGTAGCGACCAAGGTGGCGAGTTCCTCGAGAACTGCGACCCGGTCATCACCGGTCAGCAACTCGGCCTTACGCTCGAGCACGTCGCGGACGTCGGTCCAACGCTCATGCCGTTTGAGCAACTCTTCGAGCTCTCCAAGGGCCACAGCATCGTCGGGTTTGGCCCCCAACATGTCGTGGTAGGTGTTGACGGCTTCGTCGACACGATCGAGCGGATCGACGAGCAGCCGGGCGAGGTGGTGCCGCAGGATGTGGCGCTCCTCGTCATTCGACGTGATCATTGCCCGGCGGCCGAGGCCATCGGCCAACTCGTCAAATCGCTGCAGGTTGGCCAACACCTCGAGCCACTTGTGCCACGCAGTTTCGTCGGTCTCATCGAGCTCGAGCAACTGCTCCAAGTCTTCCCGCATCCGGTCGGCATTTTGCTGGTGCTCGGCAACCTCGGCAGCCTCGCGCCACAGGGCGACTGCCTCATCGGGTGCATCTGACCCACGGGCCAGGCGGACCAACGCGTTGTGGAGCGCCTCGGCGTCGCCGGCAGCACGGCTGGCAATCACCTGTAGCTTGAGGGCCTCGCGATGGTCGGGGTTTTCGGTCAACGCCGGTGCAAGTGCCCGCAGGGCCGTGCGTGAATCACCGATCTTCGACAATAGGATTTTGGTGGTTTCAACGCACAGGTTGAGGCACGGACGCTGGCCGTCGCGGGCAGCATCGATGGCCGCAGCCATGAAGTGGATCGCATCGGACAGTAGCGCCCGTTCTTCGGACAGCTCGACCACGCGACGCAAGGCGTTTTCGGATTCGGCATCTCGCATCAGCAAGTTGCCCCATACCTCCAGGGCCTCGCGTGGACGCCCACCACCGTCGTCGAGCAGGCGACCTAGGTTGTCGAGCTGAATCAACAGCTCGTTGCCCTCGGCGGTTTCGAGCCGAATCTTGGCGAGGCGGGCGAGCCCAGGTTTGTTGCCGGCGTCTTGATAGGCCCGTTCAAGGGCATCCAAGACCTCGCGTGCCGGCGGTTCTTGGGCACTTTGAGCGGCGTCTAAAATCCGCTCGAGCCCGGCGACTGCACCGGCAAAACCTGCATGTGCATCGAGTGCTTCGCGGTAGGCATTGGTCGAATCGATGACATTGCCGGCCGCCATCTCGGCATCGCCTAGGCGCACCAGGATGTCTGCCTGCCCCGACTCACCCATGCTCAGGCGTGCCGACTCACGCAGGGCCAGGGCCAGCATCTTTTTGTCGCCCAGGCTGCGAGCCAGGCGTTCGACCCCACGGCACAGGCTGAGATCGGCGAGCTCGTTTTCGACGAGCGGCGCCAACAGTGTAAGTGCACGGGCTTTGTCACCCATGATTTCCTCGGCCAGGTCAGCCGCCGACATGGCCATCAGGACACGTGCTTGCGGTTCCAAGTCGGGGTTTTGTGAACGCTGAGCCAGGGCATCGATGTGGGCCTCGGCCTGGCCGAGGTGCACCGAAAGACGGGCGGATTGCTCGAGTACCGGACCGAGTTCATCAACAGAAACAACCTCGGACAGGCGGTTGGCAGCTTCTAAACTCGCCTCGGCGTTGTGGAGGCGTTCAAACTGCACACGCACCAAACGGCGCAGCGCTTCGGCCTGCTCGATCGGGTCGTTACCCAGGCGGGCACGGGCGTCGAGCACCCGCGCAAGCTCCTGGTAGCGGCCGCGACGGTCGAGATACGGCAACACCAACGTGGCGGCCGACTCGGAGTGTTCTGGCTTTTCGGCCAGCTCCACGAGGTCACCAATCGCGCCCTCCTGGCCCTGGTCGACCTGCAACACGCCTTCGTAGTGGGCGAGCGAGCCCACGACATCACCGATTGGACCCACGTATAACCTTGCAACAGCAAGTAAAATTTCGGCCCGACGCCCCGGGATCTCGATCGAGCTCGCACGGTCGAGCATCACACCTGCGGCTTCGGAGAAGCGTTCCTCAGCGACCAGTGCATCCGCGAGTTGGGCCATGCCCTCATCGTCGCTCGGGTCCTCGGCCAACAGATTTTGCAGGACATCGATTTCCGCAGCCCGGTCGTTGGCGGCATCGCGATGGATCCGCGCCAACTCCATCCGCAACCGGCGACGGTCGTCTGGGTCTTCGGCGTTTTCGAGTTGCCGATCCATCACATCGATCAGCTCTTCGGTTGCGCCGGCAGCCTGGTAGGCCTTGCGCAAACGGGTGAGCGCCTCGCTGTCGTTGGGTTCGATCTCCAACAGGCGGCGCCAGGCTGAAACAGCCTCCTCACCGAGCATCAAGGTGTCTTCGAGCAAACGCGCCAACCGGCGGATGAGTTCCTCGCGGTCGCGCTCGTCGTCGCAAATCTCGATACGGCGCTCGAGCACATCTTTGAGTTCCTCGTAGCGACCGACGCGAATCAGCGACTCGTCGAGCATGGTCAGAGCACCCGGGTGATCCTCGATGATCGCCAGGGACTGCTGCAGCAGTTGCACAGCCAAGTTGTTGTCGCCCGAGCCGAGCTGCAACTCAGCTGCTTGCATGAGCAACGAAACCCGGCGACGCGGTTGGTCCGACAACGCCTCGGCTTCGGCCGCCTCGATCATGGCACCGGTCAACACCTCAAACGCTCCGAGCTGTTTGACGAGGCGACGCACTTCGTTGTCGAGCGACTCGAGCACCTCGTCGGGGCCCGGCTCGGACAACCCACGAATGAGGGTTTGGAACGCGTACAGCGGCCCTTCTCCACCCGAGGCTTCCATCAACGAAGCCATCTCGCGGAACAGTTCGTGACGGCGAATCGGATCTTCGGTGACCGAAAGTTGCCACTCGTCGACGTCGACAATCCGCTGATGGTTGCCGGTGTCCTCGTAGATCGGGCGCAGGATGGCAAACGCGCGCGGGCGTTGTTCCTCGCGTTGTTCGGCAATTCGCTCGAGGGCGTCGACCGCCGCCGGGCTGCCCGGGTTGTCTAAAAAGACCGTTTCGAGCGTATCGATGGCGGCGTCGGGCTGGGCGAGGTTGGTGTTTTGGATCTCGGCGATCCGCAGCTGCACCTCCTGGCGCTCCTCGGCGGTTTCGGCCTGTTGCTGGCGGTCGCGCAGCAACTCGACCAACCCGTCCCATTGCTCGTTGCGCTCGAGCAGGGCTTCGAGCTCAATCCTTGCAAGTGCATGATTTGGCTCGAGCTCGAGTACCCGGCGATAGGCCCGGGCCACCATGTCGTCATCGACCAGGACATTGCTGGCGAGTTCGGCGAGGCGCAGCAGCACACTGACCTGATGGGCCTCGTCGTAGCTGGTGTCGGCCTCGTGCCAATAGGCACTCGCCAACTCGTGCCACATCTCGGCCTGTTTCATCGCGGCCTCGAGCGAGGCAAACACGGCGGTGTCTTCGGGGCGTGCGGACAGCAGTCGCTGCAGCAGCGGAACCCCAGCGCGCGGGTTGTCTAGGTGCACAGCCCATAGGTCGGCAGCCTCGCGCACGATCTCGAGGATTTCCTCGCGATTGTCGTCGGCAGCTTCATGGGTGACAAACTCAGTCAACAGGTTGGCAAAGTCCTCAGTCGACCCGAGCACAGCGGCCAGGCGGCTGAGTTGCGCCCGCCCCTTCACATGCTCTGGCTTGGCTTTGAACACCCGCTTGAAGGCCTCGTAAGCACGATCGAGATCCTCGACCTGGGTCTCTAGCAGGTGAGCTATTTCCGTCAGGATCTCGACCTGCTCATCCGGGCTATCCGCGCCCTCGAGCCGGAGTTCGTGGATCTGGATGAGCCGCGGCCAGTCGGCGATTTCGGTGAAGGCCGGCACCAACCGGTCAACAACTTGCTGACGCAAGTTTTCTTCGCCGAGGTAGCGGTCGAGGTCTCCCTGGGACAGGGCGCGCTCGGGATCGAGGCGCAGGCCCTCAGCAAAGTGGCGCAGGCCATCCTCGGGGTTTTCGAGCTTGAGCCCGTAGAGCTCAGACAGACGCAGGCGCAGGCCGACCTGTTCGTCGGGGTCGAGGCCCTCTTCGAGTTTGCGCTCGAGGAAGGTTGCCAAATCGAGGAACCGCTCTACTTGCTCATACAACGGTTCGAGGGCATTGCGAACCCGCGGCCGCGATTGGGCCTCGGGGGACAGCCGCTCGTAGAGATCGACAGCTTCCTCCGGGCGCCCGAGTTGGCCGGCAAAAATCTCGGCGGCACGAATCCAATACTCATCGCGTCGCTGCGGATCTTCGGCCGATTCGGCCCGCCGACACAAAAGATCTGCCAGGGCTTCGTCGTCGCTTTCGCTGACGTAAATAAGCTCGAGGGCATCGAGTGCTCGCCCGTCGGTTGGGGCCAACTCGAGCACGCGCTCGTAGGCTTGGCGCGCCTCCTCTAGGCGATTGAGCCGACCGAGCGCGACCTGGCCCATGTTGCGCAGTACCTGCAACATCACCTCAGAGTCGAGCACGTTGTCGACAGCATCGCGGTAGGCGTTTAGCAGTGCTTCAGCATGCTCGGGCGCGGCTCCAATGCGTTCAACCTCGGCGATGACCTTGGGCAAATCGGGTTGATCGCCGGCCGAAATCATCAGCTGGCACAGTACCTGGAACGCACGGGCTGGGTCGCCAAGGCGTTGCTCGTGGGTTTCGGCAACCCGCATCAGCGCTGCGATTCGTTCGGGGCCGGCGGGCAAATGGCTGGCACGGCGCTCTTCGAGGTCAAGCAGCGCTTCCCAATCCTGCTCAGCCTCGTAAAGCGGACGCAGGATTTCGATCACGCGCTCCCGTGTTTGGTCTTGGTCGAGGAACACCACCAACAATTTACGTGCATGCTCATGCATCGGGTCGAGCCCGAGCACGCTGACGAGAATGTCGACAGCATCCTGGTGGCGAAAAAGCTTGTCGCCCACAACTTCGGCCGTCCGCACCATGAGGTTGGCCCGGTCCTCGTCGCTGGTGGCGAGGTCTGTCAACCGGCGCAGTCCCTCCTCGACATCGCCCCACTGCTCACGCTCGCTGTTGATGCCGACCATCGCGTCGAGGGCAGCAACCGTATCGTGCTCGCTGACATCGAGGTCGATGATCCATTGGAATGCCTCGATGGCGGCATGGGGGTTCATCGCGTGGTCGCGTTGGACCTCGCCGACCTTGCGCCACAACCTGGCCTTTTCGTCATCTTGTTCGACAACTTCGATTCGCTGGCGCAGCACATCGCACAGCTGGTCCCAATCTTCGAGCGAGACAAACAGCCGCTCGAGTGCATCGAGCGCGGTGAAGTTTTCGGGATCGAGGTCGAGCACCTCGTAGTAGGCGGCTGCAGCCCCCGACTGGTCTTCGAGCTGCGACTCGAGAATCTGAGCTGTCTCGAGGGCGATCGAAACCTGCTGTTCGAGCTCGACGGTATGCCGGCTCAGTGCGCGCAGGGCCTCGACCAATGCCGCTGGATCGCCGGCGGCGCGATGCAACCGGACAAGTGCAGATGCAACTTTTTTGGCGAGTGCCGAGTCGGGCGGATCGAGCTCAAACAGCTCGGAGTACGCCGCGCGGGCACCGTCGATATCCTGCAGGTGCTCGTCGAGAAGTGCACCTGTTCGATTGAGCAGGTCGATCTTGATCAGACGATCGTTCACACGATCGATCGCGGCCCGCCAAACATCGACGAGGTCGCGCAGCTTGCCGAGCTCAATGCCCAAGCGTTGAACCTCGCTGCGGGTGTCGAGCCGCCGAGGATCGACCAAGTAGGCCTCGCAAAGCGCCTCAAAGGCCTCCTCGGGACGGTTGAGTTGGGCCTCCTCGATCTGTGCGATCTGGATCAGGAACGAAGTTGCCTCATCGATCGACCCCTGGCGCTCGGCCAGTGAACGCCGCACTCGCAACACCCGAACCCGGGATTCGTGGTCGCCCAACTCGACGTAGATGGGCTCCAGCACCGTAGCTACTTGTAGCTGCACATCGGCGACGGTGAGCAGTTCTTCGAGAAGTTTGAGCGCCTCGGTGTGGCTGGGGTTGCCCTCGACGATCGGACCGAGCAGATCGATCGCACCGAAGGCATCGCCCAACTTGTTCTTGCGCAGGGCTGCACGGCGACAGGCAATTTGATTGCGGGTCGTCTCGTCCTCGACCAACTCCATCCAGCGCCCGAGCAATTCCTCGAGCGCGTAGTGGTCTTCCGACGATTCGCTTTGCTCGTACATGCCGGCCAGCAATTCGATCGTCGCCAGGTCTTCGGGCTCTAGGTCGAGCAACTCCTCGGCCGTGCGGGTGGCCATGGTGTTGTCGTCGAGGGCGTAGCGGGCCAGTTTGACGATCTTGTTGAGTAGCTCGCGTTGCTCGTTGGGCTCGAAGATCGCGTCGGCGCGACGGCGGTAGAGCTTGGCGAGTTCCTCGTGGGCACTGCGGGCCCGCAGCAACTCGTCGAGGCTCTCGTAGGCCTCTTGGTGCGCCTCTTCGATGTCGAGGATCGATTGGTAGACCTTCTCGGCATCGCCGGCGCGATCGAGATTGTCGCGCAGCAACGCAGCCAACTCGATTCGCAGTTCGCGGCGCAAATTTTGGTCGACTTCGGCGGGTTTGCGCCCGGCGAGTTCGGCCTTGTTGATGCGCTCGGCGATATGCGCCAGGGCTTTTTCGTATGTATCTGCAAGTGTTGGCAGGCTGTCGAGCTGCTCCGCCTGTTGGCGAATACCCGCACGGGTTTCGGAGTCGGGCGGATCGGTCTCGAACAACAGCATCCGCACCCGCAACATGTCGACCTCTCGGCCGCCTAGGCGGTTGTAGATGGTCAGCAGTTCGTTGAGCTGCAGGCGGCGCACACCCAGGTCAGCTTCGTGGGCGGCGATGACTTCCATCGCCTGGGCCTCACGCACGCGGTCTTGAATGCTGCGGTAGTACGGCAACAACGCCCGCATGATCGTGAGTGCGACCCCTGAATGGGCGCGCCGAAGATGCTCGAGCGCATCGATCGTCGGCAGGTGGTCAGGTTCGATCTCGAGGATTTGCAAAAACCCCTCAAGTGCCTTCTCGGCATCGTGTAGGCGCTCTGCGTAAACCTTAGAACGCTCAAACAACAGCGAGACCTGGTCGCCCGAGTCGTCGATGAGTTGCAACCGGCGGTTGAGAACCTCGGTGAGCTCGGCCCACGCCTGGCGATTGCGGTGCAACCGGGTGAGGCTATCGAGTGCTTCGGCATCGCCGGGAATGAGCTCGAGGACCTCCTCGTAGCGGGCAACGGCGGCCTCGAGTTCTCCGAGTTTCTCCTCGTTGATCCGCGCCAGTTGGCGCAGCAGCATCACCCTGGCCGTGTAGCCACCGGCATGCTCGAGGCGGCGGTTGTAGATACCGGCGAGCAGCGCCCAGTTCTCCGTGATCGAGTAGATGTCCTCGAGCGATGTCAGGGCCGACTCATTGGTCGGATCGAGCTCGATGATTCGTTGCAGGTACACCTGTGCCCGCTCCAGGTCTCCCTGGCGATCGCGGGCAATCTCGGCGAGTTTGTCGAGCAACTCGAGGCGCTCGGTCTCGCCGCACTCGTCACTGTGCAGCCGCTCTTCAAACAGCTCGGTGAGTTTGACCCAATCGTTGCTGCGCTCCGCAGCACTTTCGAGACCTGCGCGCAGCACCTCGTCGTCGGGGCGCAGGGTGTAGGCGCGTCCGGCCCAAACCATGGCAAGCGCCGGGTCGTTGAGCTTTTGCGAGGCGACGTCACGGATCCGGGCGATCAGATCGAGCCGATCGTCGTCGTTGCCGACGTGGGCCAACATGCCCTCGAGCGTGACGATCAGGCGATCCCAGCGATTTTGTGCGTGATAGATCGGGAGCAGTTCGTGGGCGACATCTTGGTTGTCAGGCTGTAGCGCAAGAACTTTTTCGAGGGCCTCGGTGCCACGGGCGGCGTCGCTGAGTTTGTCGCGACAGATACTTGCTACTTGTAGGTACACCTTGACCTGCTCGTCGACCTCCGAGATCGTTGCAGCTGCACTCATCAAGATGTCGAGAAGATCCGCAAGTCGCTCCATCCGCTCGTAGAGACGCTCCAGATCCTGCCACCGCTGATCGGCGATATACGCAGTTTGTAGGGTGTTGACGGCATCTGCATGACCTGGAGCCAGGCGTGCAACCTCTTCCCACATGCGCAGGGATTGTGGGCGATCGTTGAGACGATCGAGGTACAGTGAGGCAAGATGCGTCAGCAGCTCGATCGCACGGTTGGTGTCGGGCGTGCCGTGGATTTGGCGGTGCAAAACCTCGGCAGCTTCGGCCCAGCGAGATGACTTTTCGTACAGGCTCGCAAGGGCAGCTAGGGCTTCGTCGACGTCGCCGTGAAATTCGAGGACTTCATTCCAGGCAGCAATCGCTTGCTCGTCGTCGTTGTAGCGCTCCTGGTACAGGCGAGCGACCTTGCAGCGGATCTCGCACGACTCCTGCTCATCGCTGCCTTGGAGATGCTCGCGGTAGAGTTCGACCAGCGCATCCCAGTCGCCGCGCAACTCGTAGGCGCGGGCCATCAGCGCCCTCGCCTGCTTTTGTTTGGGCTCGAGCTTGAGAACTTCTTCTAGGGGCAAAAGCCCCTGTTTGGGATCCCGGAGTTCGTCGAGGTAAATCTCCGAGATTCGCAAAAGCATATCGATCTGCCGCGGAACGTCGTCGTCCTTGCGTGCAGCATCAACGAGCCGGTTGTACACAGCGAGCAGGTCATTCCAGCGGCCGGCATTCCCGTAGGTTTCGGCCAGGGCTTTGAGGCTGCCGTCGTGCCGCGGATCGATGTCTAAAATCCGCTGCAAGGTCGAGAGCGCCATCGCATCGAGGTTGAGTTGATCGCGGTACAACTCGGCGATTTCGAGGAGGCTTCCGATCCGTTGCTCACGGTTCTCCGGCGTGTCTTCGATGCGCTCAAACTCGTCTTTGAGCAGCTCGACCAGGGCGGTCCACTTCTCGCCGGCACGGTACAGCCGCATCAATGCTTGGGCCGCACGTTGGTCGTAGCCGTCTTCCCGCAGAACGCTGCGCCAAACTTCGATGGCACGGTCGACACTGCCTAGTTTGTCCTCAGCCAGGCTGGCCATCTCCTCGGCCAACTTGAACCTGCGGGCCGGATCGTCTTTGACGGCACGCCGGGCTGAGACCAACACCTGCATGAGCTGGCTGGCATCCTTCGGCTCTCCGTAGACCTCGCGGTAAAACGCCAGTAGTGCAGGACTAGCTGGGTCTTTGCGACGTACACGGCGAAAGTACGGTTCGGCAACTTTTGTGTTGCCCCCGACTTTCCAAACCGCCGTGCCCGCCAACAATGCAACCGCGTTACCATCGGCATTACGCGGCGCCCGTTGGGCGATGAGCTTGGCGGCCTTGACCACCTCGGCAGCATCTTCGCCGTCGAGGATCAACCTCCCCAGCAACGTCGCTGCCGCCTCGATCGAGGCAGGGTTTTTCTTGGACTCGGCCCGTGCCGTGACGACATCGATGTCACCGAGAGCAGTCTCGAGTGCGGCACGGCTCTCCGAATCATTGAGAGAGCGTAGATAGTGAGTGAGAGCGGAGGAGAGTTCAGACATAGGAACTTCGGGGAGCCGCGAAGCGAAGGCCAAGCCAGCACTCCCCGCCGGCATCCGCTGGCCTGGGTCCCACATGGTCGCCAAGATCGGGGCTTGAATCCAGGTGTTTACGTGCCTAATTCGGGCAAAAAATGTCTTTGTCGTGTGACGGTCCAACCACGCACAACGCACATGGTTTGGGGTGCGTCAATTGCGGGAATGCCCTAGGTTCGACCATGTATGCACCCCGAACCGGAGCGCAATTTTCGCGGTTGAGTGCTTCGCGTAAATTGCGAAATTCCCGCACGTAGGTGCCGAGAGACCTCACTCGGGACGCCAAGCGATCGCTGACAACACAACCGCAGCTGCTGCCGAAACGTTCAGCGATGCAACAGACCCTTTTTGGGGAATCGTCACCAAAAAATCGCAGCGTTCGCGGGTCAACCTCCGCACACCACGCTCCTCGGAGCCCATCACGACCACGAGTTTGTCGGGCAACCCCTGCGCGATCGCGTGTTGCAGGCTCGGTGCAGTCGGTTCGGCAACTGTGCCAATGATCCAGTAGCCCGCCTGTTTACATGTTTCGAATGCACGCGCGAGGTTCACGGTCGAACACATCCGCACGCGCTCGCTCGCGCCCGCCGAAGCCCGGACAACCGTAGGTCCTAGCGGGGCGGCGCGATCGCGGGGCCAAAACACACCTTCACAGCCGAAAAATTCTGCCGAACGCAACAGGGCACCGAGGTTTTGTGGGTCTTGCACACCGTCGAGGGCAAGCAGTAGCGAGCGGCCGTCGCCGGCGGTCGCCACCAAGTCCTCGCACTCAAACATTTTGGGAGGCTCGGCGAGCGCCATGACTCCTCGCGCGACCGACGGCTCAACAATCCCCTCGAGCTGCTCCCGGCGGTATTGCGAGACCGTCACCTCTGCGGCCGCGGCCAGCTCTTCGATTTCGCGCGAGGGTTGTTTGCCTTCGCGCACAAACAGGTGGCGGACACGCGCACTTTCTCCGCGAAGAACTTCGGTCACGGCCCGCTCTCCGGGAATCCAGTACGGGCGCTTTGGCAATGCGACGCCAGCGAGGTGACGCTTCCCCGACCTATTCCGGCGGCTGGAGCGTGGCTTGTTGGTTGAACGGGTCGAGGACAAGGCGGCCACCTTCTACTATGACGATTCCGGCAGCAGGAGTGGAATTCCCAGGCTCACCCCGCCAAGCCTGTGAGAGGGCTCTCCATACCAGCCATGCCTGGTCGTCAGGCCCTGTGCCTTCCTGTTGGCGGTAGAAGTCGGCAAACCCCGTTTCGCCGTCGGGCCAGGCGACCGGCGCGATTGCGACACCGTCGAACAAGCCTTTGGCATCTTTCAGGTTTTCCTCGCCAACACCCTCGCCCGTCGCCAGGACAAGGGTTTTCGCTGGTGAAAGCCCGTCGCGGGCCAGCTGGCGAAGCACCAATTCGGCGCGCTTGATCCGGTCGACAACGACGAGTCCAGTACCCTTGCGCAGGCCGGGCAGTAGCGGCGCCAGGGTCTTGCGAAAGCTCGTCTCACTCGCCGGATATTCGACAAAGTTTATCTGGACACCGAGCTTGCTCGCCTCACGCTGCATCGCCCCGACTACTCTACGGGTGTACCCCGAAGGTGGCCCCAAAACCGCCAACTTGGTCGTCCCCCGGGACTTGGCATAGGCCACCAACACGGCTCCTCGAGCTTCGAGGCTGGGCGCCACCCCCTTTGCCGCGCCGCGACCTTCCCCCGGGACCAGGACAGCGGCTTGCCCCTTGGCAAGTTCGGCAACCGCTCGGACATTTTTTGAGCCAACCGGTCCAATCAGGGTTGTGACCCCCTGTTGCAGCAACCCGGAGGCCGCTTTTTGCGCTTCTTCGGGGGTTGAGCCACTATCGGCCCAAATCACAGACATCCCCCCCTGACCGGACTCGAGCACGCGAACAGCCGCAAGTGCCGCGGCATAGTGGGTGTCCGACAACCCAGCAAAGCGCCCCGTCCGCGGCAAGAGGATCCCAATATGTTGTCCACTTCCGGCCGGCACACACTCGAGCTTGACCCACGATGTGCCGCTTTCGGCAACTGGTTGTCCTGCAAACCCGAGCAGGCATTCCGCGGCTGGGGTGCCAGAAACTTGTCTCGCCAACTTCTCGAGCTGGCTCGGGGCGAGCGTGGGTGCCAGCGACGACAGCCGATGACGTGCGAACGCGGCATCGGCCGAGCCGTCTGGAGCCTGGGCACGCCAGCGAACATAGGCCAACACCGCTTCGGGAGTCTTACCCGCACGATCAAAGGCCGTCGCCTGGGCGATCACGAGTTCGACTTCTGGGATCGCCTGCTCGAGTGCGAGCTCATTGAGTTGTTGAAGCGCACGTCCCGGATCCCCCGACCGCGCGAGTGCGAGTGCCCGCAAACGCTGAAGCCCGACAATCAGGTGCTGCTCAGATGGCTCGAGACCACCGGCTTCCTCAACTGCGCGCAACATTTCGTCGGCAAATCGGACAACTTCGGGGTCATTGCCGTTCGCGTATGCGTAGCCAGCCTTAGCTTGCACCGCCGCGACACGCAGGTTCATCGGGGGCTGCCGCGCAAGTAACTTGTCAGCAGCTTCACGCACCCCATCGCTGCCAGGGTCCTGCTCCTGTGCCCGGCGGACCGCATCCCAGTCGGCGGCAAATTTCGGGTCGACTTGCTTGGGAGACAGAACTCCCGGGGTCACAGGGGAGTCGCGGCGAGGACCTGTCGGGCCCCGGCAACCAACACCCGACGCCAGGCATGCCATCAGCGCAAAGTGCACTCCCCTCCAAGTCTTCATGCCACGCACCATACTGCGACCCGGCGATTTTCGCCGAGCTTTCCAAAAAATGCATAAATCCCGCAAAGACACTCCTGCACGGCCGGTCGCAGGGTGAGAATTCAAAGAACCGAGCGCATCGAGTTGGGCGGGTACACCGTGCTATACCCACCTCCTGCCTATGGATACCGAGGGCACCGACGATATCGAAGACACCGGGTTTGGCGAGACCAGCCGGTATGCGGCTCACCTCGACCGCGGGTGGTCATTACTCGAGCGCGCGCAGCACGATGCCGCGCGCCACTCCGCAAATCACGCCCGCCGATTGCGCCCTGACGCGCCAGATGCGGCAGTTCTCCTCGGTGCGATCTCACTTGCCGAAGAGGAGCCCGCCGAGAGTCTTCGCTGGTACGAGACCGCGATCGAGCTCGACCCGGACTATTTCGAGCCCTACTTCGCCGCGGCACAAATTGCCCTATTCGATCTCGGAGATCCTGCCCACGCACTTCAACTTTGCGAAGACGGCCTCGACCTCGAACACGTCGGCGCACTCGATCGCCTCGATCTCGAGCTCCTCGCGGCTGAGGCCGAAGCTCAACTAAGACGACTTGAAGCCGTCGCGTCACGTCTCGACCGCATCGGTCACTACCGCGAAGTCCGTTACCTGACCCAAATGCCAGATGATGGTGACGACGAGACCTGGCTGTTAACGGAGTCGTCGGATGCCAAAGAAATCGGTGACACGGGCATCGAAGCTCTCGACCTTGACGAGGACGGAGCACCTCTCGACGAGGATGAGCGCCACGCAACCCATGCGCGACTTGTGCACGCGGTCCAACGATTTTGCCAGCTGTGGCTCGATCTTTCCCGCGAAGATATCGCCGCACCGATCCTCCGCGCACTTGTGCGGCATGCCCCTCAGCATGCCGACAGCTGGTACCTCCTGTCCGAAGCCGAGTATCTCACCGGCCGCCCGCGGATCGCCTGTCATGCGGCGCTACGAGTCTTTCGCCTAGATTCCCAGTTTAAGGCTCCAAGTTGGCTGCCCAACGCCGCCCAGGTGCATCGCATGGTGGTCGAAATCCTCGGGTCGTGCCGCGACAAAGCCCTGCGCGAGCTCAGCAAACGTCGTGTCGCATTAATCGTGTTGATACATGAGGTCCCCAGCCTCGAACTTGTGCTCGAGGGCATCGACCCGCGCACGGCAGTACTTGCATTAGCAAGTACCCCACCCGCAAACCAAGCAGATGCCCAACCAGAGCTGACCGGGCTCGCTGTCTACCGGCGCAACCTCATGCGGATCTGTCGCTCACCCGAGCAGTTCGCCGACGAGCTCCACGTTGCGGTCCTCGAAGAACTCGCGACGTTTTTCGAGCTCGACAACGACCGCCGCGAAGCTCTCGGGCTGGCGCCCCTCCCCGACGAGCCACAAAAACCGGTGGAAACCGCCGAAGAAGAGCAGCCGTCACGCCGACGCCGACGCAAGCGGATGCACTCATAACGCTGCCCGGACTGAGTATCCGACGAGCTGTGGAGCTACAACTGCCGGCGCAAGCGGATGCCCGGCCTTGAGTATCCGACGACCTGTGGAGCTGCCGTCACGCCAACGCAAGCGGATGCACTCATAGCGACGCTGCCCGGCCTTGAGTATCCGACGACCTGTGGGAGCTACAACTGCCGGCGCAAGCGGATGCACTCATAGCGCTGCCCGGCCTTGAGTATCCGACGACCTGTGGAGCTGCCGTCACGCCGGCGCAAGCGGATGCACTCATAGCGACGCTGCCCGGCCTTGAGCATCGGACGACCTGCAAGCGGTGCACTCATAGCGGCGCTGCCCGGCCACAGCGTCCAACTATGTAGCTGCAACTACTGACGCAAGCCTAGCGAAGCGGCCCTTCGCGACCTATGTAGCTGCAACAAACGCGGCTAGTTACCCGCGCCGACAAGACGCGCACATTTGCCGCCAAACAGTCGCTCGAGTGCGAGCAACAAGTTGTCGTTGGGCGTCACCCCAAACTCATCGCCAAACACAACCGTTGACGCGTAGCGACCCGACTTGACCACCTGCAGCTCCATGGGGCACGGCCCGTTGAAAGTCGCCACAATCTGCTTGAGCTTCAAAATGCGCGCACTCGTCAGCTGCTCTAGCTGTAGCCGCAAGAGCACGCGCCGGGTCGACTCCTTGCGGACCAACGCAATCTCGCGGACATCCTCCACCAAGATCTTGACCCGCGAGACCTCGCCGTCCTCGTCGGTATCGACCTCGAGTTTGCCATTGGCAAAGATCGGCTCGTCGCCTAGGACCGACAACCGATCGCCAAACGTCGGCCCTCCCTCCTCGGTCGTCCGCGCATAGGTCTTGGGGAACACGATCCCTTCGATCCGGCCAAATTGGTCCTCGAGCTGAAAGAACGCCATCGGCCCCTTGCCACTGCGGGTTTGCACCTCACGCAGGTCGCAGATCACACCGCCGATCGTCACTTCTTTGCCGTTGAGCTTGGCTGTGACCTCGCCAATCGAACACGTTGCATGTGCACGAATATCCTGTTGGAAGCGATCGAGCGGGTGGCCGGTGAGGTAAAACCCGAGGGCCTCCCGTTCAAAGTTGAGTTTTTCGCGGGGGGTCCACTGCTCGACCCGGGGGTACTCCTCAACAAACTCTGACTGTGGCTCGGCCAGTAGGCTAAACAGGCTGTTTTGGCCCGAAGCCTTGTCGCGTTGGGCCGATTGCCCCTGGTCGACCGCCGATTCGATCGCCCCCATCACGGCGGCCCGGTGGTGCTCTTCGCTGACGCTGTCAAAACCACCTGCATATACAAGACCTTCGAGGGTACGCTTGTTGACCCGCTTGAGGTCGGCCCGGCGACACAGGTCAAACAACGACTCGTAGGGCCCATCTTCCTTGCGGCTGGCCAAGATGGCATCGACCGCCGTCGAACCGACGTTGCGCACAGCCCCGAGACCAAAGCGGATAAGCTCCTCGGTTTTGCCGTCTTTGTCGGGCCGGCGCACCACCGAGAAGTCGCGCCCCGATTCGTTGACGTCGGGCTGCAGCACCGTAATGCCCATCGCCCGCGCCTCGGCGATGAACTTGACGACATTGTCGTTGTTGTTCTTGTCGCAGGTCATCAGCGCGGCCATAAACGCGACCGGGTAGTGATGCTTGAGAAAGCCGGTTTGGTAGGTGATGAGCCCGTAGGCCGCCGAGTGCGACTTGTTGAAACCGTAGCCGGCGAACTTATCGATCAAGTCGAAAATCTCGTTGGCCTTTTCGGCCGAGATGTTTTCTTTGCTCTTACAACCATCGACGAACAGGGCGCGTTGCCGGTCCATCTCGGCCTTCTTCTTTTTGCCCATCGCGCGCCGCATCATGTCTGCGGCACCGAGGCTAAAACCGGCCAACACCTGGGCGGCCTGCATGACCTGCTCCTGATAGACAAACACCCCGTAGGTCTCGCTCAAGACGTTTTCGAGCAGGGGGTGCGGGTACTCGACCTCGCGCCGCCCGTGCTTACACTCGATAAACTGGTCGACCATCCCGCCCTCGAGCGGGCCCGGGCGATACAGGGCGACGGCGGCAATAATGTCCTCAAAGCGGTCGGGCTTGAGCTTTTTGAGCAGCTCTTTGAACCCGCTCGATTCCAGCTGGAACACGCCGGTGGTGTCACCACGCGAGATCATGTCGTAGACCCCGGCGTCGTCCATGGCAATCCTTGACAATACAAATGGATCGTCCTCGGGACGCGCCTCGTTGATCAGCGCAACCGCCGTAGACAGCACGGTGAGGGTCTTGAGGCCCAAAAAGTCAAACTTGACCAGCCCCGCCCGCTCGACATCCGTCATGGTGTACTGCGTGACGATCCGACCGTCGGCTTGAAAGCACGGGACATGCTCCCACAGGTCGCGGTTGCCAATCACAATCCCGGCGGCGTGCATGCCCGCGTGGCGGTTCAGGCCCTCCAACTTCATGCCGATTTCGAGGACTTCGGCGACCCGGCCATCGGCCTGGGCCTTGAGGCGTAGCTTGGTGGCAGCCTCGGCAATTTCGATGGTCTCCTTGAGTTTGCCCGCTTTCGCCGGGTCTTTTTTTGCCTTCTTTTTGAGTGCGACCGGATCGGCCATGGCCTTTGAAAGCGTGACCTTGGGACCCTCGGGAACGGCCTTGGCGAGTTCATTGGCCTCGGCAACCGTCAATCCCTTGACTCTACAAACATCGCGGACAAGGCCACGGGCCTTGAGGCTGTGAAACGTTGCGATCTGGCCAACGCGGTCGTGGCCGTAGCGCTCGGTCACGTAGCGAATCACCTCCTCGCGCCGATCCATGCAAAAGTCGATATCGAAGTCGGGCATGCTGACGCGCTCGGGGTTGAGGAAGCGCTCGAACAGCAAGTTGAACTGCAACGGGTCTAAGTCGGTGATTTGCAGCGAATAGGCGACCAGGCTGCCGGCACCCGAACCACGCCCCGGACCGACCGGCACCCCGATTTTTTTGGCGTGGCGAATGAAGTCCCAAACGATCAAAAAGTAACCGGGAAACTTCATCCCGATGATGATGTCGAGCTCGTGTGAGAGCCGCTCGCGGTAGAGGTCTTCGTTGGGATGGAGGCCGAGGGCACGCATCTCGCCGAGCCGCATGGTCAGGCCATCGGCGGCGACCTTGCGCAGATACCCCGGGAGGTCGCCCTCGACTTCGGGCGGCAGCTGAAAATCCGGGAGTTCGGGGTTGCCGAGGTTGAGCTCGACATGACACATCCGGGCAATCTCGCAGGCATTTTCGAAGGCGCCGGGGTACTGGCGAAAATACGGCTGCATCTCCTCGGGGCGCTTGATGTAGTAGGCGTCGCAGTCGTGGCGAATGCGTTTGGGGTCGTCGAGCGTGCGCCCCTGCCCCATGCACATCAACACCTCATGGGCGTGGGCCTCGTCGCGGTTGACGTAGTGGCAGTCGTTGGTCGCGACAATTGGGACATCGCAATCCTTGCCCAGCTGGGCCAACAACGGATTGACGCGCTCCTGGTCGGCCATCCCGTTGGGTTGCAATTCGAGGAAGTATTTGCCCGGCTCAAAGATGTCGCGGTACTCGAGCACGGCCTCCTTGGCGGCATCCATATCGCCGGATTTGGCCAATCGAGCAACATGTCCACTCAGACAGGCCGAAAGGCCGATCAGGCCTTCACTGTGCTCACGCAGAACTTTGCGGTCGATCCGTGGCTTGTAATAAAACCCGCGCAGGTGGCCAAACGAGACCAATCGCTGCAGGTTTTTGTAACCGACTTGATTTCGGGCGAGGAGCACCAAGTGATAGTTTTTACGGTCGGTCCGGGCCCCCATTTCGCCCTCGGAGACATAGACCTCACAGCCAAAGATCGGCTTGATGCCGTGGGCCTTGGCCTCCTGGTAAAACTGGACCGCGCCAAACATGTTGCCGTGGTCGGTCACCGCAACCGAGTTCATCCCGCGCGACTTGATGACCTTGCACAGGTCCTTTGTCCGGATCGCGCCATCGAGCAAGCTGTACTGGGTGTGGAGGTGGAGGTGAGCGAAGTCCGAGCCTCCCCCTTTGAGCTTCTCGTCGGAAACCGCTTGCCCGTCAGCCATGGTCAGCAAGCTACCCTAAAACCGCGCCGCAATCGGCTCTGATTTGCGCGCCGGATGTTGGCATCCTCCAGCGCCGCCGGTTGACTGCAGGTAAAACCTCAGCCCAGTAAAAACTCCGGCGACGCGTACTCCCCCCGAAGTACGCGCCGCCGGACAGCCGTCGACCAGTTGCGAGCCCGGCCTATCGCCGGCGCAACCGCATATGTCTGGGAAGCTGCAAATAGATGCAAAAAGGAGCCAGTAGGGTAACGATACAAATCAGTGTCATGCCAAGGGCCTCCCGCTGGAAGCTGCCCGTTTGTTATGCAGATCGCGGACCAGGCAAAATTATTGAGCTTTTGGCAGCCGCCCGAAGATTGTCGATCCGGGGGCATGATCCCTCACCTGTTGCCGCGACACCCCTGTCATAGATTGCGGGCGGAGCTGTCCTAGTCGACATGCTGACTTCGACGGCGCGCTACCGGTGCTCAGGTTCAACCACACGATCACACGCGCTCACCTGGGGTTCCCGCTGGCCACGATCGGTTGCCCACCTCGCGACCGAGATTGCAAACTCAACTGCGGTCGCCTCGACCAACGGGTCGGCATTCATTTGTGCACACAAGCGAATGCCCGCCGGCAACCTCGGATGCCGTGCGAGTCGCTAGCCTCTGACAAGCCACACCTTTGCGCGGACCTGCCCCAACGGTCACGGAAGCTATCGACCCAGCGCTGCCCAACCCCGGCGGGAGAAGTGGCATACTCCGGATTCCAGATTGCCGATGAAGCTCGCTGAAAATCCGTTTGCTGCGGGGAAACCCGTCACCAGTCGCCCGGCGTTTGTCGGCCGCAAGGCCGCCGTCCATACCGTGGTCGAATTGTTGCGGGCCCGCGAGCACGGCGTTGTCACCATTGCCGGGCATCCGGGGATCGGTAAGACCTCACTTCTGCGCGTGCTCCGGGATGAACTACCGGCCCACGGACCCTTCCACGCGGTCTACATCGACCTTTCACGTCGCGCCAAATTTCCACTCGCAGCCGCGGTCCGCAGTGTTGCCGCCACCATCGCCCGTGCGCTTGGCCTGCCCAAGCCCGGACTCCCCGGGCCCTCCGACCTCGTATTTCGCGACACGTGGCTACCCGCAACCCTCAACAGCCTGATCTCCGGCGGCATTGGTGCAACCCTCGTTCTGCTCGTCGACAACTACAACGCGCCCGAGGATGCCAGCCAGGCCGACAATATTGTTGCGCTTGCAACTTACCTGAGGGAGCTCGTCGCCGCGACCCCACGGCTGCTGGCGATTACCACCAACAACCTGTTTGACCCCAGCGGAGATCCACGGGCTGAGCTGATTGGTACCCACACCATCACGCTCGCCCCACTCGACGCCGAAGAGGCCTACACCCTCATTCGCACCTCCCAGGCCGCGGGCACACTGCGGTGGAAACCCCGTGCAGCTGCAACTGTTTGGGCACTCGCCCGTGGCTATCCCGCGCTGCTCCAGCGGCTGTGCGCCGAGGTTTGGGAGGAACTGCACTACTACGACCCCGCCTCCACCCCCGATGCGACCGATGCCGACGTGACCGCGGCGGTCGAAAAAACCCTCGAAGCCAGCCAATCACTCGCGGCTTCCCTGTGGTCGTCCCTGCCGCCATTGGCCAGAGTGTTTGTCTCGGCACTCGCCGAACAACCGGCAACATCCGGCGGCGTGGCCCTCAAAAGCGTGTATCAGCAACTTCGTCAGGGTGGCGTCCGCGACCTCGACAAACAGCTCGATGACCTGCCCGGCGCGTTGGCCCAATGGGGTGTGCTCGAGCTCCTCGAGCACGGAAGCTTTCGCTTTCAGTACCCGTTGCTGGGCCGACTCATCGCCCATCACTACCCACTACACCAGGTTCGGGCCGAGCTCGACCACACCAAACCCGAGGCCGAAACCCACTATCGGGCCGCGCTCAACCTCACCCATGACCTCGACCACCATCCGGTCGACGAAGTGGTCGAACACCTCGACAAGGCCCTCGCGCTCAATCCCAACCACGCAGGGTCAATCGCCCTGTTGGCCGATATCTATGCCCGCCGCGGCCAGACCGAGGAAGCTCTCGCCCTGCTCGAACGGTTGTACGAAATTCAGCCGACGGCAGCCCGCCCGCAGATCGTCGAGTTGTTGCTCAACAGTGCCCAGGCCGAGACCGACCCCGACGAACGGCTGGCCCTCCACACCCAAGTTCTTGAGTATGCACCAAATCACCGGGAGGCTCGTACCGTCGTCGAATCGACCTGGCGCGAGCGCGGGGCCAAGGCCGAGGCCGCGGGGGCCATCCCCCAGGCAATCCATGCATACACAAAAGCTGGGCTGAGCGAAGAGGTTGAGCGCGTTCAACTCGAAGCCCGCGAAACCGAGGTCAAACGGGCACTCGAGAACGTCGCCGCACTCGAGGCCAGCCGCGACTTCGCCACGGCCCGTGATCACCTCGAGAAGTTGGCGACCCGCTACCCCCACGCCCGCGACAACTGGCAAGCACAACTCGACCGCCTCGCCCGCCTGCACGACCTCAACGAGGGCTATGAGGGGGGCCTGGCCGCCCTGCGAATTGGCGACTACCGCCGGGCCTACGAAGTCCTCTCAGAGATTGCCCGGGCCGACCCCGAGTTCGAAGACGTCGCGCAGGCGCTCGAACAGGCCAAGCAAGCCCTGCGAAAAGCCCAAAAACCGGCTCAAAGGCGTCAAGAACCCACCTTACAGCCAACCCAAGCCCCGCCCAAAACCGAAGACGCTGGCTATGCCCCAATCGAAGATCCGGGCCCCAGCAGCACCGGAGTGTGGTTGCTGCTCGCGGTCGTGGTTGTGATCGTCGCCGGAGTGTTGGTGTTTGGCCAAGGCAAGCCGCAACCAACCCGTGCCGACCATGAGCCGGTCGAACTTTCGGGATCGCCAAATCAACCGGACCCATCCAGCGCCACCCCTTCGCCCCCGCAACCCGAGCCCGAGCCCGAGTCCGGGGGTAGCGACGAGGTTGTGCCCGCCGAAATACAGCCCGAGCCGATCGACCCCGGCCCCGCCCCGGCGATGCCCGAGGCCTACGCGACAACCATCGAGCAGGCGCGTGTTGCCCTGTTTGAGTTGGATCCTGCCCAGATCAATCAGGGCGTGAGTGAACTGGTCGCCCACCTGTTTCAGGCCGACAGCATGCACCCGCTCATCCGCGCCGAACTACAACTCATGGAGGCCGAGTTGTTGCTGACGCGGGCGTTGCTCATCGAGTTCGAACGCAGTGTTCGCATCAAAGAGACGGTCGCCACCAGTGAGGCGCGTGTCACCGATGACACCCTGCGTGCCCTGAGCCTGATGGCCGGCCTGCGCGGGCTTGTCCTCCCCCCTGCACTCGCGGCTCAGCAGCAACGCTTAGTTGTATATGCTTCGTTAATTCGCGGCGAAGCACCACCGGCAATCGAAGATCAACCACTCATCCAGGTGCTCGCCGATGCGGCGGACCTGTGGCGCAACCCCGCCAGTGTCGAGCTACCATTCTTGACGGGGCTCATCCAACGCTTGCCACCGCTGCGGGGCGACCCGCCCAGCGCACTTGCACTCGTGCTCGAAGCCCTCGCCAAATACCGTGTATACCGGATTGAGCAGACCGGGAGCTCCAAGGCTAGTGCGCGAAAGTTGGTCCTACAACTACGTCGGCGCAACGAAAAATTGACCCTGCTGCACACCCTCCACCGCGGGCTCACCCTTCCGGCCAATCCGCGCAACATCGGTGATGTCATCCGGCGGATTCGCCTCGACGTGTTGTCCAACTGTGTGATCCCACCAGGCCAAGCGCGACCCGAGGTCACCATCAAAGTCGACGCCCCAGCCGGTCGGGCAAAGCTCGTGGAGGTCGTGCCCAGGGCAGCCCACCTCGAGGACTTTCGCACCTGTGCCGAAAAGCGGATCGCCGCGATGGAGTACCCCGCGTTTACACCGACAAACCCCAACACGCGCCGCAAGCTAACCCTCTAGCGCGCCTTGCCGGGTAGCGCTGCCGGGTTCAACACGGTCGCGCACCCACTGCCCGGGGCGATGCTAGCCGCACGTGTAGCGAGGGTCACGAGCGTGCCCGACCTCGAAGCACTCGAGCGTCGCGGCTCAGAGGTCGCCGCCGAGATCATGGTGCTCAATCAAGCCATGCCGCCGAACGGGCAGCGCGCTGCAAACGAACGCTTGCGCGAGCCCGTCGCTCGACCGGATGGATAGCGTTGTCGAGTTAGAGGCGGTCGATCACCCGAGCCAGGGCATCGAGGTTGCTACACCCGAGCTTGCGGCAACGCTCGGGGGACCAACCCAGCTCCTCGTGGGGCGTATCGGCGGTGTCCTTAAACGGTTGCTCCAGGGTCATGGCCAAGCAATCAAATGCATCTGCAATATAATTTGTGGCCATCGTCATGTTGGCCTCGCCGGGGGCCGCTGCGGGGTAGCCGTGGGTCATTTGGAAATCGGGGTTAACCGCCATCAGGGTCGACTCATAGGTCCGCTGCAGGGCGGTTGTCTCCGGGCGTACCGATGTCACGCCCTCCGGCCCGGCGATAAAGTTGTAGGGTAAACCTTCGTCGCCGTGGACATCCAAACAAAAGTCTACGCCGGTCGCACGCATCCGCTGACGCACGAGATAGACCTCGGGGCTGCGCTCCATGGTCGGCTCTAGCCACTCGCGATTGAGATTTGCCCCCGCCGCGTTGGTCCGCAGGTGCCCGCGATAGCTGCCGTCTGGGTTCATGTTGGGCACCACATAAAACACCGCCCGCCGCAATAACCCGCGGGCGACCGGGTCTTCGTCGTCGAGCAGGCGGGCGAGCAGCCCTTCCATGAGCCACTCGGCCATCGATTCGCCCGGGTGTTGGCGCGCGATGATCCAACAGGTTTTTTTGTGCTTCCCGGGCTCGCCAATTTTCAACAGGTCGAGGTCGCGACCGTCGAGGGTTTGTCCCAACAACTCGTGGCGGACGAGCGGCGAGCGTAACGATGTGGCGATGAGGTCGGCGTGGCGCTCCAACGAATACGGGGCAAAGTAGGCGTAGAACACCGCGTCGGAAGTCGGTGTATGCTCAATCTTGAGGACCTTGCCATCGAACGAGGTCGGCACCCGAAACCACCGCTGGCGGTCATAGGAGGCCACTGCACGATAGTTCTCCCAGCCCTTGGGGTAGCTCGCTTCTCCGGCGTTGAGCACCCGCATCGTCAGGGCCTTGCCCCGCACACCACACACCCGGTAGTGAAACCACTGAAAGTGCTCGCTTGCGTGATCGATTTGGATCTTGAGCTGGATATCAGTTTCGAGGTCGCTGCTGACAACCTCGATATTGCCGGAGTCAAAGGTGCTGGTGACGTGCATGGTGTTCCCTGGGGTCAAGCCCCGGGACTTTAGCAGACTTTCGCGACGATTCCGGCCGGTAGCCACGCGGCTTTGATCACTGACAGCAATGGCTGCTTTCACCGGTGAAAAACGCGAAAAAGGGCCAGCAGCTGCTGACCCTTTCCAAGTTGTAGCTGCACCGATCCCGGGCTAGCCGAGACACTCCTGCAGCTTCTCTTCGCACATGAGTTGGTCCTCTTCGGTTTCGGCGTTTTCGCTGCAGATGATGTACTCCTCCTCGCAAACGCCCGGGTCGGGCTCGCCGATGCAGCCCTGGTATTCCTGCTCGCACAGGGCCACATCTTCCTCGGTTTGAGCCTGTTCGAGGCACATCCCGAACTGCTCTTCACACGGATCGGGCGGTGGCTCGCCAATACATTGCTCATACATCCAATGGCACTCGGCCACCTGCTCTTCGGTCTGGGCCTCCTCCAAACACATCCCGAGTTCCTGCTCGCACGGCTCCGGAGGTGGCGGCTCGCCGATGCACTCCTCAAAAACCAGGTGGCACTCCATGACTTCTTCGTCGGTCTGGGCCTGCTCGAGGCACATGCCGAGCTCCTGCTCGCACGGTTCTGGCTGGCCGATGCATTCCTCGTAGACAACGTGGCACTCCCATGCCTGCTCCTCCGTCTCGGCTTCGGCGAGGCAGGCATCGAACTGCTCCTCGCAGGTGTCCGGTGGCGGCGGCTCGCCGACGCACTCTTGGAACTGTTGCTCGCACCACCAAACTTCCTCTTCGGTTTGTGCATCTTCGAGGCACCCCTGAAACTGCTCCTCGCAGTTCGGGTCGGGGTTGCCGATACAGGCCTCAAATTCCTCGTGGCACCACAGGATTTCCTCTTCGGTCTCGGCCTCCTCGATGCACTGCCCGAGTTGCTCCTCGCAGTTCGGGTCGGGGTTGCCGACACACTCCTCGTGCTGGGCGTGACAGACCCACACATCTTCTTCGGTTTCGGCCTCGGCCAAACACCACTCGAGCTGCTGGTCGCATTCACCGGGCATCGGGTCGAGACACTCTTGCAGGGCCCACTCACACTCTAAAACCTGCTCTTCGGTTTCGGCGTTGTCGAGGCACACCGCGTACTCCTGCTCGCAATCCGGTGGCGGAGGTTCGGGGTCGGTGCACTCCAAAAACTCAAGCTCGCACTGGTGGGCCTGCTCCTCGGTCTCGGCCTCGGCCAAACAGGCGTCAAACGCCTCCTCGCACCCGGGCTCGGGATCTGGCTCGACACACTCTTCAAACTGAATGTGGCACTCGTGGGCCTGCTCTTCGGTCTCGGCCTGGTCGAGACACTGGCCAAGGGCCTCTTCGCACCCGGGTTCGGGCTCCGGATCGCATTGGTACTCCGCGTGGCAGGCCGCGGCTTCTTCCTCAGACTGCGCATCGCCTAGGCACTGTTCGAGCAAGTCGTGACAACCCGGGTCTGGGTCGGGTTCGGGCTCGGGCTCGACACACTCGTGGTAAGCCTCTTCGCAGGCTTGGGCCTGCTCTTCGGTCTCGGCATCGGCGAGGCAAAGGTCGAGCTGGACATGACAGTCCGGGCCGGGTTCAGGCTCGCCGTTGCACTCGTCGAAGGCTTGGTGACAGGCGTGAACCTCGTCTTCGGTTTGGGCCTCGTCGATGCACATGTCAAACATGGCCCCACAACCAGGTTCGGGATCGGGCTCGCCCGATTCACTCTCTTCGCCACCGCTCGTCTCACCGTCGGTGTCGACATCGACCGAGTCGCTTTCGGTTTCTTCGTTTGCACATGCACCCAGGGTCAGGGGTGCGGCTGCGATCAAAAGCGAAGCCAACAGGCTGCGAAGGTTCGAACTCAAAAACAGGGCAGTGCGTCGCATCGTAACTCCTCAAGCTTAAAACCGCGGACAACTCCGGGGTGCGGCAAGTACAGCAGGTTTAAGCCAAACGACGCAAGTGTCGCCTACGCCCCCCATTCGCGCGATTGGGGTCGGTTGCCCATGGTGCTTGGCGCCACAGGTAGGGCAACCGCCGACAGCCAAACTCGATGCAGGTACAACTCTCAGGCTCGCCGGCCCGGGCGAACGTCGCCTCAGTTGCACTCGCCCATGATGGTTGCCGGGGGAAACTCAGGCGGCTCGAGGGCCGCCGAAGCAACCGTGAAGCCAGCGACCCGCACGGCACCGAGGGCCCGTTCCCACATGGAAAATTCCCTAGCTCCGCCGGGCAGGAACATCACTTCCATGCCACGCCCGAGGGTCTCCAAAATGGCCCGTCCAACCAGTCCACGGACCACCGGGGCATCGTGAAGGGGTTCAATAAAGTCAATGCTGTCGAGCACAATCGGGTCGCAACACACTTCCTCGAGGGCTCGACTGATTTCGGCATTTGGCGTGCCGTCGGGCTCTAGCGCCTCGGCACACACTTGCTCGAGCAACGCTGTATAGCCATCTGCATCGGCAACGAGTAGCACGTCCTCAACTTCGCAACGCCGCACGCGATAAACGATAGCCCGGGCCACGAGCTCCTCTTCGCCATCACTTCCAAGGTGGAGGAGCTCCACGAGGTAGTGATCGATGGCAGCCTCACTTGGATCAGCTTCGGACCGTGCCAGCGGCACTCGCAAGCTGAAGCGAAGTGCATACGGAAACCGTGCCTGCATGATCATTGGCGTCACCCAGCGAGACCCAACCTACTCGCCACCCATACGACAGCACGGACCCCACGGGCCTGCAAGATCTACCTCCGCACATCGTCGTCGGATTCGCCCGGGTGTTCGATCCAGCAGTTGATTGTCGACAACAGGGTCTGCGGGTCGCAAGGCTTGCTCAAAAATGTTGCCGCGCCGCGCTGGATTGCCCGCTCACGCGCGCGAAGCATCGTCAACACAATCACCGGAGTCCCCTCAAACGTCGCAATGAGGCGTTCGAGGGTTTGCCACCCCCGGCCCGCGGCATTGTTGGTGCTATCGCCCAGGCGCTCATTGCTCAGCACATCTAAAACGACAATGTCCGGTGGATGTTGTTCGGCCCGGGCAATGCCCTGCTCGCCCGTAAACTCGGACTCGACTGAATAACCTGCACTTACAAGCAGGGTTTTAAGGGCAGCATGGGTTCGCGCATCGTCGTCAATTACCAACACCCGACCGGCTCCGCGGCCATCGGGTTGGGGCAGGCTGGGCATCAGAAACTGCTCGCTCATGCCATGCACCGGCAGGGTCTTGGGCGGACAATGGGGCAAGAACACAGAGAACGTCGTGCCCTCCCCGGGTGTGCTTTCGACGGAAATGTCGCCACCGAGCAGGTTGCAAAACTTGTGCGTCAGTGTCAGTCCGAGCCCGGTACCGCCAAACCGCTGACCTGTGACCGGATCGACCTGACTATAGGCATTGAACAAACGGTCGAAAAACTCCGGAGCGATGCCGATCCCCGTGTCGCTCACCGACATCTCAATCGCCCCACGATGCCATCGCACATCTACACTGATCTTACCGCGCTCGGTAAACTTTGCTGCGTTGCTAACGAGGTTGTAAAAGATCTGCCGCAACTTCACCCGGTCGGTCACCAGGGTCAAACCGCGCTGCGCTCCTTCGGACGTGAGCCGATTGTGGCGGCCAAACACCAGCGGCGCCACCGTGCCACAGACTTCGGCGACCACGTCGTCGAGGTTGACTTCCTCAAAAGCCAGCTCAACCCGGCCCGCCTCAACCCGCGAGAGGTCGAGAATGTCGTTGATCACTGCCAGTAGATGGCAGGCAGACTGATGTATATGCCCAATGTCCTCCAGGGATTCTGGTGCAGCTGCACTTTCAGAAACTTCCTCTTGTATGAGTTCGGTGTAGCCAATGATCGAGTTGAGCGGTGTTCGTAGCTCGTGGCTCATACTGGCCAAGAAGTCACTTTTGGCCTGGCTCACGCGCAACGCTTCGTCGCGAGCACGGCGCAGGTCGGCATTGTCGGCACGGAGCTTGAGCGTTCGTACCTGCACCCGTTGCTCGAGCAATTCACTGGCCGCCCGGGCAGCTTCGCGGGCGCGGTGAAGCTCGATGATGACCCGCCGCATCATCGTTTCCTGACGGACCTTGTGGAGCTCCAAGACGTTGCGCTCGCGCTCGACATGCTCGAGCCGTCGATGCAGTAATCGCTGCTCTCGCTCGAGTTTTCGGATCCGTTCGTAGAGCTCCTCAGCCATTTGAAGTCGGGCCCACGGGCCTGCATTGGCAAACCCGTGTGTATGCACGAGAACACGCCTAGGCGGCGCCCGCAAGTCCTACGTCTAAAAAAACAAACGATTTCCGCGCACAGGCGTGGCTTTGCCGGTGGTACGTGCCATGTATGTCGTCCGACTACTAGGCGGCCGCCAAAAACCGTGTGCTGAACGCTGAAGCTGCTTACGCCCCCCGCGGGCGATGTCACCCCCGGTAAAGACTTGCATCGCACCCACGCATAGGGTCACGATCCGGGTGCGTATGACCGACACACGACAGCGTAAATCCCGGATGTGGACCTGGCTGATTTTGGCCTTCGTTCTCGGCATCGGAGTTCTCCTCGCCAACGTCTGGCTCGAAAATCCCGAGCTCGCGGCCGAGGGCGTCGACTCGATTGCCAACATGCCCGCGTGGATGTTCCCTGGCATCGGTGCGCTGGTCGGCATCGTGGTCTTTTGGGTCGGGCTCAAGGTCGAGACCGACTGGCCCGAGGCCCTCGGTGCACTCATGGTCGCCGGTTCGGTGGCCGCTGGTGAAGTCATGATCGGCTGGAACGACTTTGAGCTCGGGGGAATCGCGGCCATCCCCTACGTCATCCCGTTCCTCGTGTTCGTCGTGATGTTGATGATCGGGCTCGCCAAGAGTAAATAGACGATGACGGGCCGACCGATGGGCCGGCCCGAATTCGTTTGTACTGTCAACGATGTTGACGTCGCTAGACTAGCTCGCGCTGCCGATGACGCCGAGCTGCTGGCCGATCTTTGTAAATGCAGCGATTGCCCGATCGATCTGGGCAGCGCTGTGGCTGGCCGACAGCTGCACGCGAATCCTCGCCTGCCCCTTGGGCACAACCGGGTAGCAAAAGCCGATGACATAGATGTCCTCGTCGAGCAATTTGGCGGCAAAATCCACCGCCAACTTGGCGTCGCCGAGCATGATCGGCACAATCGGGTGCACACCAGGTTTGATGGCAAAGCCAGCCTTGGTCATGCCCTCGCGAAAGCGCGTGGTGTTGGCCTCGAGTTGGTCGCGCAACTCGGTGGTGGCATTGAGCATCTTCATCACTGCGAGCGAAGCCGCGACGATCGGGGGCGCCAAGCTGTTGCTAAATAGGTACGGCCGCGAGCGGTTGCGCAGGACCTCGACGATTTCCTTGCGGGCCGCCGTAAACCCACCCGAAGCGCCACCGAGCGCCTTGCCCAGGGTCGAGGTAATGATGTCGACCCGGCCGATGCAATCGCGAAACTCTGGCGTGCCACGCCCGGTCTTGCCGACAAACCCGGTGGCGTGGCTGTCGTCGACCATCACCATCGCGCTGTACTTCTCGGCCAGGTCGCAAATTGCCCCGAGGCGGGCAATGTTGCCGTCCATGCTAAACACCCCGTCGGTCGCGATCATGCGCAGCCGCGCCCCCTGGGTAGCTTTGAGCGTGTCTTCGAGGGCGTTGAGATCGTCGTTGGGAAATCGGTGGCGCTGGGCCTTGCACAGGCGAATGCCATCGATGATCGAGGCGTGGTTGAGCGAGTCGGAGATGATCGCGTCTTCTTTGGTCAGCAGGGTCTCAAACAGCCCGCCGTTGGCATCAAAACAAGAACTGTAGAGGATGGCATCGTCGGTCCCCACAAATTTGGCCAGGACCTCTTCGAGCTCGCGGTGACGGTCGTGGGTGCCGCAGATAAACCGCACACTCGACATCCCGTAACCACGCTCATCAAGGGCAGCACGGGCGGCCTCGATAACCTTGGGGTGGCTCGACAAGCCGAGGTAGTTGTTGGCACAAAAGTTGAGAACCTTGCGTGAACCAACGGCAATTTCAGCCCCCTGGGGGGAGCCGATAATGCGCTCATGCTTATACAACCCAGCCTCACGAATCTCGCTGAGAATTTGGCTGTAGTGTGCTTTTGCTTGCTCGAACATGGCGTCCTTTCGCGGCCGATTTGGCCTGATTTTGACGGGCGTTACTTGCTTGCCTGTACACCGATGAGTTGGCGAATCTGCGGCACCAAATCGTCGGTCATGGCTTCGAGGTCATACTCGGGTTGCCAGCCCCAGTCCTCACGCGCACAGGTATCGTCGAGGGCGTCGGGCCAGGAGTCGAGGATCGACTGGCGAATCGGATCGGGCTTAAACGTGATTTCAGCACCGGGTACGGCACGACGCACCGAGTCTGCAATCTCGCTGGCGGCCGGCGAGAATGCGGCAATATTGTATACACACCGTTTTAGCCGCTCACGCGGGGCATTGGCCAACTCGACGAGCGCACGGATCCCATCGGGCATGTACATCAGCGGGATTCGGGCCTCGGGTCGGCAAAACGCTTCGTAACGGCCACAGCGCAGGGACTCGACATACATCAGCGGGGCGTAGTCTGAGGTGCCGCCACCGGGCAGCGTGGCCGAGATAAGCCCGGGAAACCGCACCGCGCGAAAGTCGAGGTCGTAGCGGGCGGCGTAGTACTCCCCGAGCAATTCACCGGCGACCTTGGTCACCCCGTACATCGTCCGCGGCCGCAACGAGACATCGTCGGGCACCGGATCGGGCAATCCCGGACCAAACACGGCGATCGTACTGGTAAACATCAGCTGGCGGATTCGGTACTCGCGGCATGCCTCCAACAGGTTGTGGGTGCCCCCCTGATTGACCGCGTAGGTCAGGCCGGGGTCCTCTTCGCCGCGTGCACTCAAGATGGCTGCGAGGTGAAACACAACATCGGGTCGCAACCTGCCGAGGACCTGGCGCACCTGCGACAAGTCGGTGACGTCGAGGTGGTGCCAGGCAATGTCGCGGGCCGTCATCGCCATTGGACGCGAGGCAACGTCGCTGCCATGGACCACGTGTCCGCGGTCGGCAAGCGCCGCAATGAGGTCCTGACCTACCTGACCACCAGCACCTGTGACGAGTACTTTCATGGGATCCGCTGCTTCCCAGTGTTTTGCACCGTGTGAGCATCATGGCGTACCGGTGTCGACAGCCGCAAGCTTCAACCATGCAGTCACCCACCAACTTGCATGCGCAGGCACACGCAAATGCTTGCACACCGCGAAAATGCCGCGAGCGAATCGTCCTGTTTCACCGCGCCTAGGTCGAGATATCGACTTCGGGTTGGCTGCGGAAAAACCCGTTGAGCTCGGGCTCCTGGTAGCGGCGATAGTCGATCGCCCAGGGCACGGCACGCGGCTCACCATCGCGGGTGTAAATCGTCAGTGCCATCGGCCGGACATCGCGATAGTTGCTGTCGGTCGGGATGTCGTCGTTGGCCGCCCCGCCAGCCGAAAATACGGTGAACAGGCGGAAGTCGTCGTCGCCGTAGACACTGCGAAAGCCCTTGTTGACCTTCTCGTGACCGCGAATCAGCGTGTTGCAACCGATCTGCGACATGAACTTGCGAAACTGGTTGCGACCAAAGGCAAACCGCGCGCTCGCTTTTTGGAGATTGTCGGGGACAAAGTCGGCCGAGCTCGGGTCGCTCCACAACATCTGAAACCGAACTTCGGGGTCGTTGAGGGTCGAAAGATCGGTCCAGCGGTCGCGCACCAGGGCGTCCCGCGGAATCCCTGCATGTACACACAAAAGCTGGTCGAACAGCAGCATGTTGGGCATGCCCTCAAAAAAGTCGAGGTAGCGGGCAAACACATCGCCCGGGAGCAACGGCGACAACGTGTTGATCGCCTCGGCCGGGCGCACCCCACCATAAACCTTGCCCTTGTACTCGATGTAGTACTCGTGGTTGCCCCGCAAAACGTACACGTGGTCGGGCACGGTCAAAAACAGGTTGAGGACCGTGCGCAACACCCCGTTGTAGCTAAACCGTCCGCGGTCGATGTAGTCGCCTAGGAGCACCAGACGGACGTCGGGGTTATTTTGCGGATCGGCGCGAAACCGCCGGACCTTCTCCATAAAGTTCGACTGCTGAATCGCGGCCTTCAAACAGCTGTAGCAGCCGTGGAGATCGCCGAGGATGATCAGCTCGTAGTCCCGCCCCGGCTGGGTTCGTTGAACATACACATGATCGTCTAAAAAGCGTTCGCCGTCGTCGAACTCAGCCACCGACTCCCGGCCCGAAAGCCGCCCCTTGCCGGCCTTGCGCTGGCGATCAAACTCGGCCGAGGCCCGCTCGAGCAGTTTGAGGTCGAGGCTCATCTGCCGACGGATCCGCTCGGGATCGGCCGAGTAATGGTGCTCAAACTTCTCAAAAAATGGATGGTTGTCGGCGGCCGGGCGCAGGGTGATCGGCCCCTGCAGTTCGATCCCCACACCCACCAGCGCGCTGTCGTCGAGGATGATCTCGGCACCCAAGAGGTCGGCGAGCTCGTTGCGAAATTCAACTTCGGCCGGGTGGACCTTGCCGTCGGCCTCGATAAAGTCGTCGACCACCTGCAGCAACTCTTCGCGGTTGAAGTCGTTGAGCTGGCGAAACAACTCGAAGCAGCGCAGCTTGAGCTTGCCCAACACAAACTCGCGGGGCTCCTCACCGTCGGCGACGGCCTCGGTAAAAAGCCCCTTCACATCGCGATCGATCTCTTGAAAGCGTTCGAGATAGTGCTCATGCAGCTGTTCGATGCGTTCGTAGCGAAGCTCGGCCTCCATCGGTCCGAGTTCATCGATCCGGGCCGTGACGAGCTTGCGCAGGTAGGCACGGACAAACGCCTTCTCGGTCAGATCGAACTCACTGTCGATGTAGCCACAGGCGGTCAGGTAGTAAATGATCGCCTCGATCTGTTGTTCTGCGACGCCCGGATCCGAGTTGAGCTTGATCATCGATGCACCAATGTTGGATGTCGTTGTCCCGAGTCCGTACGACTGGGGCCGCCATATGGGCGGACAGGCAGGCATCATACCAGCGTTGACAGGGCGATCCGGCGACGAAAGCGCACGTCGGCACCGGTTGCGCGCCACGGGCAACATTTGTGTGTCAGCTGACATCCGCCAGCAGACCCGCGATTTTGCCCGTTTGGGTGACTTCCACACCCGCGGAACCGGTGGAGTCGACGTAGGACTTTTTGGTAGCCTCTGGTCCCTTGCGCTGCCACGCCTACCTCGTCCGCTCCGAGCGTTACCTCGAAGTTGAGCCCAGCCTCCTCGAGGGTCTCACAAGCGCTCCGCGGACCAGTCTCATCGACCTGTTCGGGAACGCCTTCGTCAAGCTCGAACTCCTCAGCGGCGAGTGGCGACTTTTGTTTGAACAGTCCGAGGCCTACCAACCGTTGATCGACCACCAGCGGCGGCTGGCCCGAATGGCGGTTGCACCAGACAAGCTGTCGACACTCGTCAACACCCTGTGGCGCCATGAAACCCACGACATCTGGACCCCCATCGCCCACGGTCTTACCAACCTCACCTATGCGTTGCCGCTGGCCTCGGGCCTGATCGGCGTGTTCTTTGTCGAGGAAGATGACGACTGGCTGTTCTTTGAGCCATGTTACGAGATGATGGCGATCCGGCCCGACGTCTACCGCCTGATCGAACCGTTCATGCGCGACCTCATTCGCCGCGAGGACTACACAACCCTGGCCCGGCTCGCCGCCGACCACGCCAACTCCGCGGTCGAATTTACGGCGAGTGGCTGGCTCGAATTTCGCGAGGACTGCCGCCACAAATCGCCCGAAGTCATCGAATCGATCGATCAATCGCTGATCTCTCCCGACGACTCGACCCGGGTGATCGCCGGCATCAAAAACATGCTCAACCCCCAACGCCAACCGAGCCTCGATGCCTGGCTACGGGTGCATGGCGACAAGGATCCGCAGGGGTTGGTTTTTCGCGACATCCGCAACGAGCGAGCTGCCGCGCGGGCTACCCGGCCGATGATTCGCGCAGTCCCGTAACAGCGCGACCGGACACATTCGCAAGTCGGCCGGCCGGCGAGTGTACAAGCTTCATTTCGGCCCTGAGTCTGGCCTTGCTATGCTGGTGGAGTTGAAGGCAACGCACCACGCTTGGCTTGCCCTTTTTGGGTTGAGCATCGTCCTCAGCTGTCAGGGACAGACATCACAGGTTTGTGATGTAGATACACCTTTTCAGTTACTCGCACTCACCTCGGGTAGTGACGCCGTCGCCTGGCGCCGTGGTGAACGACTTGCGTACCAAGTTTACGAGCCCGGTCGCACGGCCTCGGCACTGGTCACCACCGATCTTTGTGGCGAAGACCGGCAACCCGCCGCCGACAATATCGTAGCGATCAAACCTGTTGGCGAATCAGCGTTTGTCGCCTGTGACTTCAACGGCAACGTGTTTCGCCTCGACATCGCAACTGACGAACGCACCCCGCTGGCGAGTTCCGCAGGTTGCGAGTTTGCGATCGACGACGAGCGCGGCCTCGCGGTTGTGTGGGCCGACTCGGATGATCCCGGCTACAGCAACCCCCTCGTTTTCGCCGAGATTCTCGCCGACAACCCGCTCCCGTCGCCGCTCACCCCCCCTACCCTCCAGCAGCCTTTTTACGACCGCCGCACCGGGCTGCTCTACGGGGTTGGCAGCAACCGAGAGCTCCTGCGCTTTGACCCCACGACCAATGAGACCACTGTTGAAGTTGCCGACGACGTTCTCGACTTTTTGGTGTTCACACGTGAGCGCATGGTCTTTGAAACATGTATTAACAGCGACTGCTCAAATAGCACCCTGTGGGTCCGCGACACCGCGACCGACGTCACCATACCGTTTGAGTATACAACATTATCAGCTTCGGGGTTCCATACCAGCCCCAACGGCCGATACCTTGTCCTCAGCACATTTACGACGACTGCGACTGAAAACTACCTCATCGACATGGTCGAAGGTACAGATATCGAAATTCCCCCACACGACGATGTGTTTGGATTCTTCGCCGACAATCGTCTGTGGCTGCGCGACTCGTTTTTGGGCCACATCCGGGAATTCGTGTGGGACCCCCAATCCGGTGCACGGACGGACCTCCTCCTGCTCAACGACGCCTACGCCTATTACTCCCCGCTGCGCCGCGAAAACTACCTCGAGGTGATCTTTGGCGACGAATATGGGCTTTTGAGTGGAGTCCTCTACCGGGTCGAACTCGATGGGTCCCCTCCGGTCGAAGTCTCGGCCGAAGTTGGTCGAGGCTATCGCCACCTACCGGGCGACCGCCTTGCCACAGTCCTCAACCAGCGCTTCGACGACTTTGAAGATCTCTACGGGGAATTGCTTGGGGACCTGTTTATCCTCGATCTCGCAACGGGAGGCGGCACCTATGTCGACAGTGATGTGCTGCCGTTGATCTGGTCGTGGCAGGCTGATGTCCTTCCCGACACGTTGGTCTACCAGGTGTCTGCCGGCTCTTCGCCGCGCACCGGCCTGTGGGCCGTCCGCCTACCCGCCACCGCGGTCTCAGACCTCTAGCACCGCGTACCAAAAACCTCCGTCCCCGCAGCGGAATCGGTAAACTACCGCAGTTCACGAGTTCGTGAACTCTAACTTTGGGCTGTCCAAACCCGGAGCTCTCCATGAAAACCTACCTAAGCCCCTGTATCCTAACCCTTACGCTTGCATCACTCACTAGCCCAGCTATCGGCTGCGGCGGGGGTGGGCAAACCAGTGCATCTGCAACCGATTCAGATTCGGAGGCAACTTCAGACTCCGACACGAGCTCGGAGACTGAGCCGACCACTGCCGGCCCCACCACCACAACGCCGACGACTAGCGACTCCGAGGCGGGGACCATGACCGACAGTGATTCGAGCAGTTCCGACACCGACTCGAGCCAAACAGACACAGAAACAACAGAGACAACCGAGGACCCGACAACCGACACAGGCACCGAGTCGGACACCACAGACCCTTCAGAGTCTGAGTCTGATACCGATCCGACCGACTCTGGGACCGACACCGACATTGACCCGAGCTCCTGCCTCGACATCGATCTTCCCTACGAAGGCCCGCTGTGTGGACCCGAACAGGACCCGTGCCAGGTCCTGCGCGACGAGTTTGTCAGCCCCGACCAAAACTTCCGCAACGACTCACCGGCGATCGCCCTCGACAGCTCCTGCAGCCCACATGTGCTCTACTCGGTGGCTGTGGGTGGGTACCACGGGTTCTACGCCCAGCGCACAGGTGTAGATACATGGGAAACCGAAGACACGCCGATGGATGTCGCCACCTGTGGCCTGACCATCGATCCCGCCGACGACAGTGCGGTTGCCCAGGTCGACGACGGGGCGTTTGGCGTGTCGTTGTGGCGGCGCATTGACGGCCAGTGGTCGGAACTCGCCAGTCAAAACTCGATGAACCACAGCCGTGCCCAGGGCCTGGGTCGAGACACCACCGGCAACCTGCACACGGCGATGTGGTCGGCCGCGGGCGAGCCGAGAATTGGTACATACACCGACTCGTGGAACTTCCTCACCGCGGTCGGGTCGCAGGCCCAGGACGTCGCCCTCGGTGTCGACGAACTCAATGCCAGCGGCCACATGACCTACTGGACATCTATTGAGGGCACCTGGGAACTCTACTGGGAAGCCCCACCGGAGCCACCGGAACTGGTCGCCCCCCTCGTCTCCAACGTGCTCGAAGTCCGCGAGCAGGCCCTCACCGTGATTCCGCCCATGGGGCTCGACCTGCCAACCCAACCGTGGGTGCTGCTCGCAGATCGCACCGCCCCCCAGGGCCATCACAAGATTTTGCTGGCTAGCCGCGAAGGGGTCAAAGATTGGAACGTCCGTGAGGTCGCGGCCGAGGACCCCGACAGCGACCAAACCTGCTTTCAAGAGCCCAACGGCCCGGGCGACAGCTGCAACTACGACTACATCCGCTACCAACCGCTCGAGATCGTCTCGAGCCATGGCGGCGATGTCAGGTTTTTGTACCTACAACTCAACCACAAGGGAACCCTGGTGGCCGAGTGTGTCGACATGCCGTTTCCCATGTGTTTTTGGACACTCGACAGCGACGAGAGCACGTCAGAGCTAAGGGTGGGTTGGCCAACCGAAGATGGCGTTGGCGAGGCCGTTGTCGCCCAGGATGTGTTCCCCATGCGGATGACAGCGGTTCTCGACTCTGGTGGCAACATCCATATCGCCTACTACGACCGTCCGCCGACCATGGGCGACCCCACGGTTCGCTACCTCGCAATCGGCTCGGGCAACTAACACAGCCCGAACTGGTCAGTACCCACGCTGTTTGTCGACGACGTTGCGCAGTGGCTTGCCGTCGACAAACGCCCGCAAATTTTCGCGTACCAGCTCCATCCGGCGACTGGCAACGCGGTCTGATGTGCCCCCCATGTGCGGGGTGACAACCACATTTTCAAGCGTCCACAGCGGGTGGTCATCTGGCAACGGTTCCGGCTCGGTCACGTCGAGGCCAGCCCCCGCAAGCTTGCCCGACTTGAGAGCCGCCACCAGAGCCTGTGTATCCACAACTTTTCCGCGGGCAATGTTGATGAGGTAACTACCGTCTTTCATCGCGGCAAACGCCTCTGCACCAAACATCTTGGTGGTTTCAGCCGTCAGCGGCACCGCTAAAATCACAACATCGGCACGGGGTAACACCTGCAACAGTGCCGAACTTGGATGGAGCTTGAGCCACTTTGGGTGCGGCTTGTCGAGCGAGCGATTGACGGCCTCGACCCGCATGCCGAAGCCGTGGGCTCGATCCGCGATCGCCGAGCCGATCCCTCCATAGCCAACCACCAGCGCCAGTTTGTCAGCCAACTCGATGGTCTTGCCCTGGCGCAACTTCTCACGGGTAGCCCGCCAGCCGTGTTTGGGCCCGAGCTCGACGGCGCGGTGGACCTGCCGGGTGAGGGCCAGCAACAGGGCCATCGCCTGATCGGCGACATTTGGGCCCTGAATAATCTTGGCGTTGGTCAACACAATCTCGCTTTCGCGTAAGGCTGCAAAACCGTAGCGATCGACCCCCGCACTCAGCACCTGAATCCAGCGCAGGCGCTTGCCCTTTTTAACCAACGGTTCGCTGGCGATACCAATCAGTGCATCTGCATCTTCTATGTGCGCGAGTGCATCGTCGGCCGAGGCAACCGCGACCAACCGGGCTTCGGGTACTGCTTTTTGCAGGCTCGCCACCTGCTCGCCGCTCAGGCGCCCCACCACGATTTTTAATTGTGTATGCGCATTCGTTACGGGCCCAGAGGTCAGGCAACCAATCACGAGAAGCAGACCAATCAGGACCAAACGCAGCGCTCCAGACATCGCCTCGACGATAGCTTTCACCCGACAAAATCACAAATATCGGTTTACCAGAGCGTTCCCGCCGGCTGGTAAAACTGCTACCGTACCAGGGATGCGCCAACCGCCGCCAGCAGCACTCCTGGTTTTGAGTGCATTTACATTGGTTTCATGCACCGTCGGTGGATCCGGGCAGCAGGTCGGCGAAATCAGTTTTTTGGTGTCACTCGAGCCCCTACCGGAGTTGGCCGAGCATACCGCAGTCGACTTCCCCGACCTGTACCAGGGGTACATCACCCGCACGGACGGTGTGATCCTCTACAGCGGCAACAGTGGGCTCACGTGGGAGCCGCTACCAACCCCGACCACGGCCCCGCTGTACGATGTCGCGTTTATCGATCCGACACTGGGCTTTGCCGTCGGCGGAGGCTGCCCAACCGAGGAGCCGGCCTGTCCCCACCCGGGAGCCGTGATACTGGAAAGTAGCGACAGTGGCGAGAGCTGGGAGCTGCGCGAGCTTGGTGAGGATGTTGGCCCCCTCCATAGCCTTGTATTTACATCGACTTCGCAGGGCGTGGCCGTTGGCGAGGGTGTGGTGTTGACCACCAGCAACACCGGCACCCGCTGGGATGTCCACCAGCGCCCGGGCGAGGTACTCGAGGATGTGTGGATGGAGTCCACCACGCGCGGCTTTACCGTTGGGAAGGCTGGCCTCGTGCTGGTGACCGACGACGGAGGACAAACCTGGACGAACGTGGCGACGGAGCACACCGGAGACCTCTTCGCTGTGGCGTTTGCCGACGGTGTTGGTTACATCGCCGGCGAGCTCGGATTGCTGCGCAGCTTCGACGACGGACAGACCTGGAACCTGGTCGAAGGTGCACCTTCGGGCCTGCGCGCGACCTACTTTCTCGACCTCGACAGTGGCATTGTCGGCGGCAGCGGCCAAGCGGGAGCTGGCGCGACTTTGCTCCTCACCAACGACTACGGCGACAACTGGCTCGGCGGTCTCGACCTCGACACCGTACAATCGATCCGCGACTTTTCGTTCCCCAACGACGACCTCGGCTTTGCCGTGGGCAACGGGGACCAGCTGATCAAACTCCTACGCCAGTGACTTCCCCGCAAACGCCCCGCCAACCGTTGGCCTGTGTTGATGTCGATTACCGTGACAGCTGTGGGCGCGCGGCGTGCCTAACATTTAATGCGTATACAGATAGTTTGCCAAGCGGCCGCTATGTCGTCGAAGTTGCTGCGGTCGCCGCCTACGAGCCGGGGCAGTTTTACCTGCGCGAGCTCCCAGCCATCGAGGCTGTGTTGGCAGCGCTGCCCACCCCGCCCCGCACGATCATCGTCGACGGGTATGTGTGGCTCGCCCCTCGCCAAACTCGACCGGGTTTGGGGGCGCATCTTTACCACGCCCTCGACGGCCGGATCCCGGTGATCGGTGTGGCCAAGAGCCCGTTTTCTGGGGCAGTCGCAACCGCGATCCTACGTGGCAAAAGCAGGCGCCCACTGTACGTGACAAGTGCGGGCATCGACCAAGCCCAGGCCGCTAAGCACATCCAAGCGATGCACGGAAGCTACCGGCTGCCGACCTTGCTCAAACAGGTCGATCGCCTGTGTCGCGACGGGCTCGCCAGCTAGCAAGTGAAACCCGCAGGCATACCAGCCCATTATATGTACACACACTGAGTCGAGGCTTGACGCGCGCGCGCTAGACACCCAAACTCGCCTGCGTGAGCCCCCTCGAAACCCTTGGCTTTGGGTCGTTTTTCGCGGACCAACGACCGCCACTCGACAATTTCGAAGCCCTACTGCCGGCACGGGTGGTCGTGGTCTACCAAGACCGCCTATTGCTGCGGGCAGCCAGCGGCGAAGTTTGGGGAGAGCTCAGCGGAAACCTGCGGCACCGTGGGCGAAATCGTATGGCCCGCCCGGCAGTCGGCGACTGGGTGCTGTACGAGCCCAACGAAGGCGGCGGGATGTCGACCGTGCATCACATCCTCGAGCGTCGCACCCAACTCGTGCGCCAGGCCAGTGGTCGCCGCCCCGTGCCCCAAGTGCTCGCTGCCAACATCGACCGCGTCGCGGTGGTGACTACCCCGGAAAACGACTTTAATCTGCGGAGACTCGAGCGCTACCTCCAGGCGATTCATGGCGGCGGCGCTGCGGCGGCGATCATCATCAACAAGATCGATCGGTGTGACGACATACCGGCACTGCGCACACAACTCGGAGAACTCGCGCTCGCCCAGGTCCCCGTGGCCTGTGTCAGCGCCACCGAAAAACGCGGTGCCGAGCAACTCGCCGAACTCTTTGCCCCCACATCTACCATTGCCCTGGTGGGATCTTCGGGGGTGGGCAAATCGACACTCATCAACTGGTGGCTTGGAGAAGACCGGCAAGAGGTCGGAGAAATCCGTGAAGATGACCAAAAAGGCAGGCACACCACGACCCACCGCGAGCTGTTTATCCTGCCGCCAAGGATGCTAGAAACCGCAACAGGCGAGCCAACAACCGAAGTCTGTGGTTTGCTGATCGACACCCCGGGTATTCGCGAGCTACAGCCTTTCTCCGACAAATCTGTGGTTGACGAGGTGTTCCCAGATATCGCCAAGCTCGCCCGCCGCTGCAAATTTCGCGACTGTAGCCACCGCCACGAGCCGCGTTGTGCCGTGCTCGCAGCGGTCGCCAAGGGAAAACTTCCGAAGGCCAGGCTCACCAGCTTTCACAAGCTCGCGCACCCCGAATCGCCACCCAAAAAGTTCGGCTAATCGGGAATCAGCGCAATGTAATGGCTTCGCGCGCCGGCGGGTCCCGATGCCAGGGTCCCACCGATTTGGACGTTGTCGTAGAAGGTACCGGAAACAACAACCCCGCCGTTGAGAGTGGCCAGAGCACCGGCCCCCTCAAACTGTTGAGGACCGTTGTCGCTTCCCATCATGATGCTCCAAATATGCTGCCCGTCGGCATCAAACCTGGCCACAAAGCCGTCGTCGATCCCCGCCGGAGTGAGCAACCCTCCACCAAAGTCAATGGTTGCCGAAGCTGCCCCAGACATCACAAAACCGTCGCTACCCGTGCGCTCAACGGTACCCGCTGTGTCGAATGCACCGCCAGCAGGGAACCCATAGGCCCAGCCGATCACACCCAAGCAACTCTTGAACACAAATGGGTCTGTTTCGGCGTCGAGGCTCTCGAGCAGCGTATCCCCAAACATGACGGAGCCGGAATACTGCCCGACTGCGTAAATACAATTTGAAGAATCGCCCCCAGTCGAAACAATGTCGCGGACAACCTGGGCTCCCGCACCTCCAACGAAGATATCCCAATCAACACCAGAACCATTGTTAGTGAGCCCGGCAAAAAAGGCATCTTGTGTTGCGCCCATGGGAAAGTCGACATTGTGAATGCTAAATGGGGCACTAAACGTGCCTCCAATTGCCAACGCACCTGCTTGCAGTGCCGCAACCCCAGACAGATCTTGGTAAGATGTCATATCACCAAAACCCTTGGCATAGACCTTGGTCCCGTTGGTATGGTCGAGGCGAGTCACAAACACATTCGACGACCCATCGGCTGCGGGGGGAGCCTCCTCATCAATTTCAAACAACGATGTGTATATACCACCAATAAACACACCGTAAGTTTCAGAAACCGATAGCTTCTTTGGATCCTGGTAGCCATTGGTCGTGAGGGTCGTCGCCCACACGGGAGGGTCCGCTTCGTTCGGAGTAAGACGAATCACGAATACATCGTCGTCGAGGGCAGAAAGCGGGTCGCCCGTGCCATTGAGGTTGCCCCGGTTGCGCCCAAGCACAAAGACATCTTCATTGCCGGCCTCTAGGTCAGTGGCCACCACGGTGTTTGACGATTGAAAAAACTTTGTCCATACAATCGAGCCATCCGTCGGGTTGAGCCGCGCGACAAACACATTCGCCCCGGGGGCCACAAGCTGGGCTTCTCCAATGGTAATTGGGCCTGTCGCGTGCCCGGCGATAAACAGCTCACCATTTTGGTTGGCCGCAACGCCAGTCAGGTTGTAGTTGTCTCCCGAAATCGTCAGCACCCAAGTCGGATCGTTGGCCCCACAACTATTGTTGAGACACTCAACAGCTCCGGTCGTCCCACACTCGTCGACATCACACAGGGTTTCCGACTCCGTCTCGGTGTCCTCCGTCGTATCCGTGCTCGGGTCGCCTGTTGTCGGCCCCTCCGTAGGGTCCTGTGTAGGCTCGGCTGTGGTCGGAAACTCGGTGGTGTCGCTGACTGTCGTTTCACTAACAGTCGTTGCCGTGGTCTCGCTTGTCGCCGTTGAGCTCGTCGTTCCGGAGTTGGTCGCCCCGTCGGCCGCACAAACACTGGCGATACACATTTGCCCAGGGTCGCAATCACTGTCGACCGCACAGGGCAGCCCCTGGGTGCCGGGTTTGGTGAAACAAGCTGGCAAAAATAGTGCGCATGCAAATAAAATCGGTTCAAATCGCGCCTTCACGTCCATACCCTCCGAGACACCAACTTAAAACCGCATACCAAGCGTGATACCGGCATGCTGGGGATGTAGCGACAGCCCCAGCTGTGGGCGGGCTTCTTGCGTCCGCTTGCGTACACCGACCACAATGAGCGCGACACCGGTGGTGAGCAGTGCCCCGGCAACAACTCCTCCGGCGATGGCGAGGTTGTTGGCCCGATTCCCGCGCGTGACGGCCTCAGCCCGTCCCGCTGCGTCTGGAGCTTCTTTAAACGCTTGCTGCGCCCTTGGCCCGTCGGCGAGACCAAACCCCATCACACCAATCCCGACGGCCGAAAGCCCCGAGACGACCGCCCCACCGATGATGAGACCCCGACCAGCACGGGCATCGACCACGGGGTCAGGCTCGAGGTCTGACTCGGGTTTTGGCTCGGGTTCTGGCTGGGGCTCAGGCTCAGGCTCAGGGCTCGACTCAAATTCCGCGAGTTTCTCGTCGATCTGCCCGCGTAGCTCCTCCCCGTCTTTGCGCTCTTTTTCGGATGGCTCTAAGACCATATACCGCTCGATCAGCAACTGACCCTGGCGCAGGTGTGAAGGGTCCCGATCGACCTGATAGGCGTACAGGTGCGCCTGGGCCAGGTTGTACAGCAACGCCACCATGACCTCGTTGCGCAGCTTCTCGTCTTCGATCACTTCGGCCTTCAGGTAGGCCTGGCGAAAACTTTCGACCGCCTCGGCATACTCGCTGATCTCAAAATGCGCCCGCCCCTCTTGAAACAAACTTTTGACGTCATCGACATCCGATGTGCGTACCGCCGCCTGAGCCGGGGGACTCACGAGTGTTGTCGACACCAGGCAGACCGCAACGGCGGCGCTCAAACCTCGGCAAAAATACTTGTATGTAAACTCAGATACACCGAGCCAACTGCTACGACTACAGGCCATCTTTGCACTCCAACTAGCAAGTCCTGCGACCGCTTCGACAGGACACGGGACCATATCGTTCAGGGCACAAATTGGGTAGTCTCGCCCCCGACCTTATGCGCGCTCTCGAACCGAGCGAATTTCAGCGCAATAGCGTAAGTGTCCTTTTCAACAGGACTTTTGCGACATGTCGTTTAGGACGAAATCGATACATTCGCCGGCCAACAGTCGGTTTTGGGGGAGCCAAACCCCGACGATATCCTCTACAAATAGGACTGTTCAGTGTTCCTGTTATCGAGACCCGACTCACGCATGACGGTTTGCCACACCTCGGTCATCACCCAACGGCCCACTGCAAACTTTGACAGCTTGCCCATTGGCATCTAGCAGCTGCCCGGGCACCGCAAACTTTCGGCGAACGATCGCCAACCCCAATGTCGGTCCCTCGCCAACCCAAGTCGTCCACATGCCCACATCCGGGCGTTCGGGCGTTGCCAGCTTCAGGGGTGCCGACCCAGCCGGTGCGGCGTCGGCTTCGACACGCACGAGCACACGGTTGACCTGGCCCCGGGCATGGATCCGTGCGAGCGGCTCCTGCCCCATGTAACACCCCTTGTCATAATTAACTGCATATACAAATCCAACTTCGGGAGGAAATCGATCGGGCTGGATCTCCGCGCCCCACAGCGGCGAAGCTGTCTCCACACGGTAACGGGTAAACTGCTCGAGGCTCGCCTGAGTCGCCTGTGATGCCAGGTTGGTAACGGCAGGCTCGTCGCCAACCACCAGCCAACCAGGCACCGGGTGGCGAGTGGCATAGCATTCGATGCCCTCGGCTTGGCGCACAAGCTGGTCTGCGTGCTCCCCCCAAACACAGGCGAGCGCCTGCGGCTTGGCAGCCGTCGGCGTGACATCGTCCATAATGATGTAGCGATCGAGCAACTCGAGGGTTGCCGACAACTGACTCGCTGGCACGCACAATCGCAACTTCCCACTCGCCGTCGACAACACCAACAGCTCAGTCACGATCTTTCCCTTGACGGTCAACAACGCTGAAGCCTGGGCGGTATTTGGCTTGATCTGCTCGACATCGGCGGACAGCAACCCCTGCAAAAAGCGCGAGACGTCCTCGCCCGCGAGGTCGATCTGCGCCCGCGAAAGTGCTGAACCTGAGTCGGTGGGAAGGCGAAAGACCGTGGTGTTGGCGAACATCGGAGAAACTGTGACAGCCACGCATCGCTGCCGGCAAGCCCATCCCGCCACAAGTTTCGTGATTGTTCCGTCGTCGCCCCAGGGCCAGCGTCGTGATCTGCGGCTCCCGACCACGCCACCGTGCTTGATTCTCCCCGTTGAGTACTGGTAGGGGTAGCTCGTGGCGACTGTTTCCGCGTGTGCTCGGTGTGTTCGAACGACGGCATGGGTCGCAGCGATGCTCGTTGCCCCGCAAACAGTGTCGGGCCAAGGGGCTACGCAGCCCAGTGAGACAACTTCTTCACCCACAAGTCAGCCGGCCTCACCGCAACCCCCCGCACCTCGGCCAACTCCCGTAACCACGCCCAGCCCAAAGTCGGCGACCCAACCTACCCAAGCACCTGAGCCAAGGGGAATCTTCAACCTCCCCCAGGCTGCGGCTGGCGACCCCTATGGCCCGCAACCGACGGACGCCCCGCGTCTCACCCGCGACCAGGTCGTTCGCTACGCCCTGCAAAACCCGCTCATCAAAGCTGCCGAGGCCGAACTCGAGGCCATGCAACAGGTGTTGCAAAAAGCCAAGTTCGCCTGGATCCCAACGGTGCGCACATCGGTCGCCATCGCCCCGGGTGTGAACATCGAGTGCGACGATGTCACCATTCCCACAACCACCGGCGCCGAGCAGTCGTTTCAATACTGCCGCCCGCCCGGGGGTGGTAGCATATACAACATTCGCGATTTTCTCTCGCAAATCGGCGGCGTGTTGGTGCGGTTCAACTTCGATCTGGTCGTCCCGCTGTACACCTTTGGCAAGTTTAAAAACGTCAAGAAGATGGCGGCCTCAGGGGTTGCCCTACGCAAGCTTGAACGCGAACGGTACCGGCAGGAGACTGTCCTGCGCGTGTATCAAGCCTTTGCCACGCTCCAGCTCGCGCGCGAGAGCATCGCTATCCTCGACGAGGCCTGGAGTGTTCTCAAAAAAGCCCGCGGCGTCATCGAAAAAGACCTCGGCGACGAAGACAGCGAACCCGAGGAGATCAACGAAGAACGCGATCCGGCTGACCTGACGCGATTGGAGTTGGTCGAACTCGAGATCGAAGAGCGGATGTATCAGGCCCGTGCCATCGAGGCGCAAGCGCTTGCCGCCCTCCGGGCGATGGGGGGCAAGGCTGCGCCCACCAACTTCGACATCGTCGAGACCCCGCTGGTCCCCGACGCACTCGACGGCGGGATGCAGCCAGTGGCCCACTACCGCGACCTGTCGGCCACCAATCGACCCGAGGCCAAGCAGGCCGGCGAGTTTGTCGAGCTGCGCAAGGCGGCCGAGAAGCTGGCTCGCAGCAACTTCCTCCCGGATCTCGGGCTTATCGTGCAGGGGAAGTTCCAATACGTCAGCTCAGCCGACACCCCGACCGAGCTCTATTACTCGCCCTACTACAACTACAACCTGTTGTTCGTCGCCCTCGGCCTGCAGTGGAACCTCAACTTCCACAACTACACTTGGGATCTGCGCAAGGCCCGGGCCGAGCGGCTGGCAGCAGAACACCGCCACGACGCCGCCCGTGTGTTGCTTGGTCTCGAGGTCGACCGCGCCTATCAAAATGTCCGGCAGTCGATGCATCGGGTCGACCTCACCACCCGGGCAATCAAAAAGTCGCGTCAGCTCGTCGCCGACCAGCAGGTCAAAGAAACAATCGGCGGCGGCGACTTTGAAAAACTAGCGCGAGCTCTTCAATCGTGGGGCGAATGGCGCTTCAAACACGTCGAGGCCATCTATTCGCACAACATCGCGGTAGCGGAGCTATCCCGAGCAGTCGGCAAACCACTGATTGCCGCAACTGCACCTGCGGCCCCGGGCCCCCAACCCAACTAGCGGCGCCCTCGGCGAATCTCCCTTGGTTGGCATTTTCGACGTTTTACCGCTATCTATGCTTATGAAGTCGCTGGCCCAAGCACGCGCTTGAACGCGCCATGATCCAGCGCACACTGTCAGACCCCTTACGCGTGGAACACGCTGAATAATACACCTAGCACCCCGTCTAGCGCGCACCTGAGGAACCATGTTCAACGCTCGCAAGCTCTTCGTCGGCCTCGTCTTGTCCACCTTTTTGGCCGGGTTCTCAAGCCCCGCCCACGCCGCGGAACAAGGCGCCCTGCAAACTTTCAAAACCCATCACGAGTCGATCCAAAAGCTCAAGAAGGGCAACAAGGCCGAGAAGTTGCAGGCCGAAGTCGACACCCTGCTCGACTACGAAACACTTGCACATACAGCTTTAGGTGGCGGCGACAAATGGCAGGAGCGCTGCGGCGAGCGCTGCGGAGAGTTCCAAGCCCTGCTCACCGACCTGATCCGCAAAAACTATCTCAAGCGCCTCACAGCCGACAAAAACTACGATCTCAACATCGTCGGTGAAGAGACCCGCTCCTCATCGACCCGCGTGACCACGCAAATCAAGACGACCCGTGACGGCAAACCAGAAGTTATCGAAGTCGTCTACAAAATGAAGCAGCAAGATTCGGGCTGGAAGGTTGTCGACATCATCACCGATGGTGTCAGCCTCGCCAAGAACTGGCGCTACGAGTGCACCAAAGTTGTCAAGGACAAGGGCATCGACGAGCTCATCAAGCGCCTGCAAGCCAAGGTTGCCGAGCTCGACCGCAAGTAGTGAAGTGACCCGCCAAATGGTTCAAAAGCCGCCGCTCCACCGACCGGCGGTTTTTTAGTGGTTGTCATTTTCCATGCAAATGCATGTTCTTGACACATCCCATCGACGTTGACCAATCGATTCCTCGAACCCGCGAAAGCAGGTACAATCCCGACGTGTCGAAGGCCCTGAGCACTGTCGCGCGTGGAACCGTCGCACTTCTCGTGTTGGCGGCCTGCCGCCTCGACACGATTGAGAGTGAGGGAGAGCTCGGACGACCGATCGCCCTCGCGTCTGGTGATGAACTCGACCTCCCCCGACTGCTGCTTCGCAACGAACCGTGCCCCGGCTCAGCAGGTGGATGCAGCGAGGTCTGTACCGGCCCCCCCGAATCGTGCGCGGCGGATGCTTGCGTTCCCCTGCTCATCGACACGGCATCGCCCATCACCGTACTCGCCGACGACAGTCTCGATGTCTCGACCGCTGAGCGAACCTGCTTTGAGGTGCGGCCCGGCGAGAACCTCCTCGCCAGTGAGCTCGATGCACAGGCACAGGAACAGGCGGTTACGCGATTTCGCTTCGACTCGGTTCCAGTGTTGCGCCTGCCGTCGAGCACCGCCAGCCCATGGGACTGGGCGATCGGCACCAGCGAAGTCGAAACCCATGTCGGGGGCATTCTCGGCGGCAACGTCCTGCGCAACTTCGCCGTGCGAATCCTTCACCGCCGCGACATCGTGAGCGGCGAGCTGTTGGACTACCAGGTTGCCCTCTCGCGCGAATTTCCGGGCTCCGAAGAGACGCTCGCCGATCGCGGCCGAGCATTCTTGCCTGTACAATTTCCTGGACGCCTACTCGGCAAGGAAATTACAGATGTATGCACATCAAATGGCGAGAATTGTGATTTTGTAGGAGCCTTTGAGATCGACAACCAGCGTGAACAGTCGGCACTACTCGCCACGCGAATGTTGCTCGACAGTTGCATCTCGCCGCCACCAGCCGCTGTTACCTACAACGAGCTCAACAACACATGCCAACTTTCGCCGGGCAAACAATTTGCTGAGGACACCTACCTCTCGGCGACTGGACGTATCGAGTCGGGTAGTGACGCAAGTGGCTGCGACACCCTTCCCTCCAGCGACGACGCTGAGTTTGCGGCGTTTGCAGGCAAGTCGGCCACCTTGATGGTCGCCACCGGCGTCCCCGGGCTTGTTGTCTTTCGCGACAGTGCCCTGCGTATGTTTGGCGGGATTGAGCAGCTCCCCCTGTGTTCGATTCGACTCCCGGACGTCCCTGTTACCCAAGCACCACCGGCGTGCTACGACGGCGAGCTCGACCGCCTCGAAATTCCAGGGTGGCCTGCCGCGACCGGACTTCAACGACTCAAAGTTCGCAGTGTCGCGCTGGTCGAGGGGCTGACAACCACTGCCGGTCCCTCCCCCTGTAAACGACTCGAATCCCGCATGCACGGCCTGCGCGAGCAATGTGCTGGAGCCCTGCGTAGTAGCGACCCCAACCCCCTCCCGGTCGAAGCAAGTTGCGTGGGAGCTTCGGCTACGTCAGCGGCGGTCATGGGCGAAGTTTCGTTGCCAGAGGGCGACCCAACACCTGACCCAGCTCGCTGGATCACCGCCACCGTGGTCCCCGAAACCCATCCGATGGTCGAGGCCCTGCGCCGCGACATCAGCCCCGACGCCCTCCAACTCGACGGGCTGATCGGCACGGCGTTGTTTGACGATACCGATGTCGTCCTCGACTACACCGACGAAAGTCCGGGGGTGCGCATGCGCTGCCTCAACCCCGACTCGGGCAAGTGTCTCGCCATGCCGATGTGCAGTCCCGACACCGAAGATCCGAGCCAACCTGTCCCGAGGTGCTGCCAGGGGCTTCCCCGCGACCTCATTGTCGATTTGATTCGGTTTGACGGGCTGTACAGCTGTTGTGCCGCGCTATCCGAGCCTGTTCGCCAGGAACTGAACAACCACGCGGAGCGTGACGGGCTGACCCCCCCGTGCCCACAAAGCAACGACGTCTAGCGTGTTCGTCACTCTTGCACCGGTTTGACACTCGCCCGTACTCGGACGACGGTTGGGACTTCGGCAACTGGCTCAATCGCCAACGTGTCGATCTCGATACCTCCCGGGTGCAACGCCTGCGAGCGCGTCAGCACCAGGGCGCGCACATCGAAACTCGGTAAGTGTTCGGCACCGGGCTCAATTTTTGTATTGAGCGTGGTGCGAACATCTGCATATTCAAGTAATTTGCCAATACACGGTGTGACCCGCCACGCGCCACTGGGCTCCTGGGTTCGACAACCTACCGACAGACCGTCGAGATGCCCCGTCAGCACCAACGGTCCCGCCGGCCCATCGAGTTGGGGCTGTACGGTGCCATGGGCAGCCAGTAGCACCTTGCCTGGGCTTCCCGCACCGGCGATCTCAAGTTCGAGTTCCGAAATAGCAACGCCCCACGGATGGGCTTTGGTCGCGCCTGCGTAGCGCAGATGCGGTGCAACCCGGGCGCGAAAACCTTGTATCTGCAATGTCGTCCACTCGTCCAACACGCGATTGGCCCGCGCAAAAATAGCTCCTTCCCGCGCCCAGTCGGCGAGCAACCCTGAGCTGGTCCACGCATATAAAAGCCGGTTGAGCAGCATCAGCGACACATCGACACGGATAGCAACGTTGTCGCCGTGTTGGGCTGTGGGAGGCTTTGGCAGCTTTCCCTCGACCACGATCGGGCCTGGAGTTTCGAGCGCGTCCAAGTCCACCACACTGGGTACGATATGGACACCCAGCGTAATCCCGCGCGCAGCATCTATCGCCACCGGGCGGCATAGCTCAAGCGAAATCGCCGAGCGTGGCTCGCCTGCGATCAGCTCAACACTGGCTGGAAGTACAGCCCGCCGCGATACCTGCGAAAGCCCCGTCTTGACCACCCGCTCAACTTCCTCGCGGGCCCGGCGTTCGACATAGCGGTCGGCGAGATAGTAGCCCGCGACCGCACCAATCGGTGCAAATGGCCCGGTGACGAGCGCACCGATCGTCGCCCCGCCAATATCAACTTTTTGTCGCAACGAACCTGTAAATACAACTTTATCGAGCGATGCCAGCTCCAACTCGATCTTGCGCGGCAGCTCGGTCCGGACCCGCATCGTTCCCGCGACGACGAGCCGATTGTGGCTGGCGAGGCCGATCGAAAACCCAACAGAGTCACCCGCTAGGGTCAGCTTGGCATGCTCGATCTCGGTTTTTGGGCCGAGTACATCCACGCCATGTACGGCTTGTAGCAGGCGTTGCGACAACATCGGCACCACGAGGTCATCCACCGCGACACCCGTGAGTTGGACACCGAGGTCGCAACTTGTGGTTTTGGGCGGCACCGGCTCAAATGGGCCACGGATGACCGAGTCGGCGATACGCAGCACCCGACCACCGCGATAGCCCTCACGGACCTCTAAGTGATGGTGCCCAGCACTCAGACCCTCAAGTTCAATCCGCCCGCGTTCGTCGACGGCGTCGTGTTGCACCTGACCGTCGAGCCACACTTGTGCGCGTGGGTGCGGACCACGTGGAACCAGCTCCCCGTAAAACGCTTCTTGTGTATCTACATAGTCTCTTGAGTGAACGAGTCCAAACGGCTCACGCTCGAGGTCTGCGACTATCTGCTCGGAGCTATAAATCGAAGCGAGACAGGCGAGGCAAAGCCCCAGTCCGAGGGCAACTGCGGGTCGCTTTACGCCATCGCTCGACAATGCTCCACCCCCCTACTGCACGCTGTAGATGACCAATAATGAAAGAAGTTCGAGGCCCACGATCCACAGCGTACAAGCCATCACGCTGCGAACCATCGCCACTGTCACGGCCTCTGATGTCGACTTCTCGCTGCTGCCTTTGGCGATGGCATCGGCCGTAATCCCAACCGCGTACAAGCCGACGAGCGCGAGTGCCCGGGTGCGAAAGGCCAACCGCCCAGGCGGAGGGTCAAACAGGTCAGCTGTCACCAGGGCAAATGCGTCGGCCACCTCGGGAACATTCCAGTGTAAGTACAACGTACCGCCGGCAACCATCCCAGCGACAAATAGGCCGGCCAACAGCACATAGGCGCAGCTCATCACCACAAACGCCGGTGTCCACAGGTACCGTGCCTCGTCGATCCCAAGCCCACGCAGGGCAGTCGTTTGCCGTGTTAGCGACATCCCGCCCAACCACGCCGTGACGGCGCTCGCAGACGACGCGGCAAACAAGATCCCCGACAGTGCGGGCGCAAGCGCAATGATGTGCATCGAACCAATCAGGTTAAACACTCGCTCGGGACGCACAGGCATCCCGCCCCCACCTATCGAACGGTGAAAGATATAGAGCAGCGTGTAGCCAATCAGCAGCGAGACAATTGCAAAAAAACCCGCAGGCCGCAGGAGGGACTGCTTGAACACAACCCGTGCAACTTCAACAAAATCACGTGTATGCGCATGTAAAACCCCGCGTTTACCGACGATTCGCAACAAAACTTCGCCAGAAACGGTAAATCCGCGCAGCCAACTCGGGAGTCCCCATCGCCGCCGCTTGAGTTTGGGCGACTGCCCCTGCGCCTGCTCGTCGCGGGCGAGCCGTGGCACAACTTGGCAGCTCAGGGCCGTATGCCGTGCTTCGAGCTCAGCCTCATCGTTGGGGATCGCGGCTGTCACTTCGAGCTGCGCAAGTCCGCCGAGCTCCCTGTCTAAGTATAAAAAGCGGTCGGCAAACGCCGCGGCAAACGTGAGGTTGTGGGTGACAACCAGTGCCCCGGCCCCGCGGGTTTGTAGCTCGCTGCGAATCACCCTGGCGAGCAGACGGATCCGATGGGGATCGAGCCCGACCGAAGGCTCATCCAAAAATAGGATCCGGCGTCCACTGGCGAGGGTTCGAGCCACGGCAACCCGTTGCGCCTCCCCGCCGCTGAGGTGCCCGCCCGCGGTCCCGTGGCGAAAACGCGGCGGTAGGTCGAGCGCCGCGAGCCACTCTTCCACCAGTTTCGCGTGGGTGTTTGCAGGGATCGGCGTGGTTGCGTTGCGCAGCGCGAGCCGAATGTTGTCCGCCACACTCAGGTGGTCAAACAGGGCTCCCCGCTGCGGCACAACCCCGATTTTTGCCGCCAAGTGTTCGGCGTCTACACGTACCTCAAAGCCATGACGCAGCAGGCTGGCACGGTCGTGCAGCGCGGCCATCAATGTCGACTTGCCGGCACCGCTTGGACCGAGCAGCGCTACGACCTCGCCCGCCGCCAGGCTCAGTTGCACGTTTGTAAATAGGGCGACACCATCGGGCCGGGCAATCTGCATCCCCGCCAGCGACAGCAGCACGGAGTTTTCTTGTAACGGCACCTAACTGACCTCAACCGCGAGCCACTTTGTCAACCTGTTTGCCCAGGGCTCGGGGATAAGGGTGCCGAGTGTGGTGACTTCTGCAACGGCTTCGCCGTGAAAATCCGACCCCCCGGTAGCGACCAGGCCCCGTCTCCGCGCAAGCTCCAGCCATTGCCTACGTTGAGCATGGGCATAGCGGCCGTAAAAGGCTTCTATGCCCTCAAGCCCCTGCTCTTGAAACTCGGCAAACAACCCATCAACGAGCTCAAATGTTCGCAACGTATGTGGATGTGCAAGGGACATGCGGGCACCTGCCGCCCGGCCCAGCGCCAACCCTTCGGCCAAACTCAAGCGACGAAATGGCACGTCCGCCGGGCCGCCGTCGCGAAGATAGCGGTCGAACGCCTGGCGCATGCTGTTGACGGCCCCGGCCGCAACGAGGGCCCGGGCGATGTCGGGGCGTCCGGGTGTTTTACCGTGGGTTGACCTGTCAATCGCATCGGCATCGAGGTGCACCCCGAGCTCCCCAAGGCGGTCAACAATGGCACGCAAACGTAGTCGGCGTTGGACGATAACTTCAGCCAGCCGCGTGTGGAGGGCATCGAGCCCCAAACCGGGCTGCAAACCATAGAGCAGGAGGTGAATGGTCCGCCCGTGGTGCTTGCAGCTCAACTCCAATCCGCGAATCACCACACAGTTTGTATCTGCAAGCTCTTTAGCTGTCGTTTGCCAACCTGCGTCGCTGTCGTGGTCGGTCAAACAAAACAGTCGAACCCGGCGCTTTCGGGCCATTTGGGCCACGGCTTGCGCCGAAAAACTCCCGTCCGAGTGGGTCGAGTGACAATGCAAATCGACCATGAGCTGGGCGCCCACGTTTCGCGACCGTTGTGGCTGTTGAATCCCCGCTCCGGACACCGGCGAATAGCATAGCACGGCTGACTTCCCGGGTCAGCTCCCTCAAAGCTGTCCCACCCGTGAGCAACCCAGCCTTCCGAAACTGACTGCACATACAATTATTTGCGACTAAAAGAAGTCGTCAAGTGCGTCATCGACCCAGTCGAGCGAGTCTCCAGGTTCACTTGCAAACGCAGGCTGAACCTGGGGCTCGTGGCGCTTCGGCGGGGTAAACATGGCAAGGCTTGGCTCCTCGGGGTCGCCCAACATCAAAAACCCGGCCCGCGACACCCGGGGCATGGTTGCCGTTGACTCGACAAGGCCATCCATCCGTGGATCGAGTAGGCAACCGGGACGGACATATCCCACCCGCGGCCATTGCGGGTTTGGGACCGCAGGCAGTGCGTATGTATGCGAAACCGACTTGCAAGCCGGATCGATGGCCATCCCTGTTCGCGCCTCCGCCCACTGCCAAACCCGCGACCAGTGCTCGGCGGCGACAGGCTCGGCAAGCGGCACGATCACGCGGAACTTGTGATGCTCGGGCTTGTGCGACCATGTTGTATGTACAATATGATACCATCGTTCCCACGTCGCGCTGGCATCCTCGATCGTCGTATAGCCGTCGTCGTAATCCAACACCAAGCACGAAAGGTGGTCGACCCCGTCCGACCCACGCCGAGCCCCACTGCGGTAGCAGGTTGGCGACCAGATCCGAAGGTCATTTTTGGCCTCGCTACGGGCGAGTTTTTTGAGGTGCTCGACCTCGTTCGCAACTGCTTGCGCGACGTCTTTGCCCTCCTGCTCAGCCTGTTTGGCCGCTCGCACGAGTGCTGAGTAGCGCCGACCAGATCCCGAACCCGTCCGCCACATCTCATGCGCGGCCAAAATCTTTGTATAAACACGCTCAACCTTGGCCTGTAGCTCGGGTCGCAGTGAAAATCGCAAAAGACCGGCCGTGAGCTGCTCGAGGTTGACCACCTCCGTCGCCGGGGTGGCATCGAATACGCGGCGAAATGTCGTGACCGTAAATAGGAGTTCGTCAGCCATCAACGCCGGGAGTGTACTCGATGCCTCGCCCCTGCGATGCCTGGTTGCATACGCGCGTATCCGCCCATGTTCGCCCACCTGAGCGGAACACACCAGCATGCGTGATCACGCCCTGCTTCATCTGAACCTTCCTACATGTCCGTAGAATTTGAACACTCCGGCAAATTTGTATGCGCACCAACCATGCAAGCCGGACTGTTTTCGCTCCTGCTCCGTGCAAAGATTCGCCCGTTAGTCGATGTATGCGCACCCTTTTTACCTGCGGTGCTACCATGGTCTTCCCGATGCCCGGAATTGTGAGTAAACTTCGACAGCGGATGTGCCAAACCAAGCCCAAACACCCAGGATTTCTCGCCTGTGACCGACTCCTCCTGATCGACGTGCAGGGCCTGTTTGGCGGCACGTGTGTCTACATCGACAGTACCCGGCTGCTGGTCTGGATCCGCCGGATCTCCCGTGGCTGCCTCCAAGAAGTTCGTTCCCGTTTTGCCCTTAGCGAAGCCGCTTGGCAAGATCTCAACCACCTGCTGAGCAAGCATGATCTCGCCTCGGTACAGATTCCGATGGGGACGCCCGTCCCCGACGAAGCCCACCCTGCGATCATTCTCGAGCGCGCCGATCGCTCGACGGTCACCGTCGGAAAGTGGGCGAGCCAACGCGATCCCGACTTCGATCCGGTGTACAAGCACCTTCTGAGATTGGCTGAGCACGCGGACGACGATTCACCGGCGATCGACGGCTACGACCCCGCATGGCGACCTCCTGGTTTTTTACCAGCTGGTCGGTGAACATGAGATCGGTTACGGTCAACATTCGCCTATGAACGCGCTGGGGCAGGCAATCGAGGTATGGAATGGCGAGCAACTTGAGCTCGTCCGCGATCTGCAAACAGGGGCATGGTTTGTCATCGCTATCCACTCCACGCAGGCCGGTCCAGCACGGGGCGGTACTCGGATGCGCAGCTACCCAAACCTCGATGCGGCAGTGATCGATGTACTTGCACTTTCCCGGGCAATGACGGGGAAGTTTCGAGCCCTCGACTTCCCCTCGGGTGGCGGGAAAGCGGTGATTTACCAACCAAGTAGGCTATCCCAGCAGGACCGCGACGCCCTGCTCGTTCGCTTTGGCGCCGCCGTTGCCAATCTCGGCGGGCGCTTCGCTACTGGCCCCGATGTGGGAACCTCGCCCCGCGACATGGACCTGATCGCCCGTCGTGGTGCACCACACGTGTTTTGTCGAACGCCCGAGAACGGCGGCGCCGGAGATTCGGCCCCACTCACCGCCCATGGTGTATTTCATGCCCTTTGCAACCTGTCCCAAAGAATTTTTGGGTCGCAGCAACTCGCCGGGCGAACCATCGCCATTCAGGGGGTTGGCAGCGTCGGACTGCACCTCGCCACCCAACTCCAGAAGGCCGGTGCGAAGCTGCTCCTCGCCGATACGGATCGGTCACGTCGGTCGCTCATGCCCAACGCTACGTGGGTGGATGCGGCAACTATCTTGAGTCGCGAGTGTGATCTCCTGGTGCCGTGCGCCCTTGGTGGCGTCCTCACAACGCAGACTGTGTCGGGCCTTCGCTGCCGGGGCGTTGTCGGGGGTGCCAACAACATCTTTGCCTCGCCAGCAGTCGCTGCCCTTCTCCACCAACGCGGAATACTGCTCGCCCCGGATTTTATTGCCAATGCCGGCGGTGCCGTCGGGATTACCGGAATCGAAGCACTCGGCTGGTCGCGGCAGCAAGCCTACGACGAAGTGGCAAACCGCGTAGCTCACGCACTCAACCGCGCGTACGTCGTGGCCCAACAGCGCAGCCTCGACCCGATGGCCGCGGCACTTTCATTTGCATACACATAGACCCTGCGGGCGAGCAGACTGTCCATCGGTACAGCTGCGTTTTTTTGTTTACGCCAGGGCCAAACTGTCGATGATCGTCAGCTATGCGCCCGCAGGTTTCGATCAACGCCGATCGCTTACTCGCCAACCTCCGAACCCTCGGTCAGATCGGGGGACGCCCGGGTGGCGGGGTATCACGGCTTGCCCTCACCCCACAGGACTTAGCCGGTCGCCGCCAAGTGCTGAGGTGGATGGAGGAACTCGGTCTCGAGATCACGATAGATGCTCTCGGCAATACCGTGGGTGTTCGTAAGGGCCTGTCTGAATTGTCGCCTGTGATGACCGGCTCGCATATCGACACGGTCGACGGCGGCGGAATCTACGATGGTAATCTAGGTGTACTTGCAGGTATTGAGGTCCTTGCCACCCTCGATGAGCACAACATTTCGACCAAGCGCCCCCTGGCCGTGGCATTTTTTACCAACGAAGAAGGGGCTCGATTTGCTCCGGATATGATGGGTAGCCTGGTCTTTGAGGGGAGTCTTGATCTCGAAACAGCGCTCGCTACCGTCGGGATCGATGGGACGACGGTCGCGCAAAACCTCGATGCGATCGACATGCGTGGGACAGCCCCGTGTGGCAAACCAGATGTACACGCATTTATCGAGCTACACATCGAGCAGGGCCCTCGGCTCGAGCGCGAAGGCATCACAATCGGGATTGTGGAGGGGGTCCAGGGAATCTGCTGGACCGAATTCGAGCTCGATGGCGTCTCCAACCATGCGGGCACGACTCCCATGTCCCTGCGGCACGACCCTTCGGTCCTCGTCGGCGAAACCATTGTGTTTGCCCGCGAGCTCACCAAACACCACCCCGGCGTGCAGCTGGCTACGGTCGGAAGTGTGACCCTCAAACCCAACCTCGTGAACGTGATTCCACGGACAGCTCGCTTCACTGTCGACCTGCGTAACACAGATGGCGTGGCGCTCGATCAAGCGGAGCAAGCAACGATCGACTTCGTCTATCGCCAAGCAAGAGCTGAGGGACTCACCGTCCGGCATCGCAACCTGGCCAGGTTCGCTCCGGTCGCGTTCGCTAGCTCGGTTGTCGACCGCATCGAAGCGGTTGCAACGTCCCATGGCCTCTCGAACATTCGCATGCCCAGCGGAGCCGGGCACGACGCCCAAGTCTTGGCGCGCTGTTGCCCCGCAGGTATGATCTTTGTGCCGAGTCTGGGCGGGATCAGTCACAACCCGCGCGAACACACCGATGCGCGGGATATCGAGTCCGGGGCAAATGTGCTGCTACATGCACTCCTCGAGCTCGCGAATGCATAGGTCTGGCTCTCCTAGGTTTTCGCCGGTGAGCCGGTGATGCGGTATTGTGCGAGGATGCCTCGCTTCGTCAATGTCGCCGCAGCCCAGCTCGGACCAATCGCTCGCACCGACACCCGCGCCCAGGTTGTCAAGCGGCTCATCGAGCTACTGCAACAGGCCCACGCGATGGGCTGCACGCTTGTTGTCTTCCCGGAGCTTGCACTTACAACATTTTTCCCACGGTGGTATTTCGCTAGTTCCAACGAACTCGATGCATTCTACGAACGCGAGATGCCCGGCCCCGAAACCCAACCGCTATTTGACCGCGCCCGCCAACTCGGCGTGGGATTTGTGCTCGGCTACGCTGAGCTGACAACCGACGACGATGGCACGGAGCACCGGTTCAATACCTCGATCCTCGTCGATCAGCAGGGGAATATCGTCCTTCGCTATCACAAGGTACACCTGCCCGGACACGCCGAGCACGAACCCTGGCGACGGTTTCAGCACCTCGAAAAACGCTACTTCGAACCGGGTCGGGGCTTTGGTGTCGCCCGGGCTTTTGGCGGGGTGATGGGGCTCGCTATCTGCAATGACCGGCGCTGGAGTGAGACCTACCGGGTCATGGGGCTTCAGGGGGTCGAAATGATTCACATCGGCTACAACACGCCCGTTCACAACCCGCCGGCCCCCGAGCATGACAACCTCTCGATGTTTCACAACCACCTGGTGATGCAGGCGGGAGCCTATCAAAATGGCACGTGGGTCGTGGGCGTTGCCAAGTCAGGCTGCGAAGAAGGCTGCGAGATGATAGGTGGTAGTGCAATCATCGCGCCTTCGGGCGAGATCGTTGCTGCATGTACAACAACTGGCGATGAGCTGGCGATTGCCCGCTGCGATCTCGACCTGTGCAACTCGTATAAGCGCTCCGTATTTAACTTTGAAGCGCACCGCCAGGTCCATGCCTACGGACGGATTACCTCGCAAACCGGCGCAACACCGCCGAAGTAGTTCCCACGACTAACTCGCCGACTCGTCCCTGCGCAGGTCGAAACTGCGGTCAACCGGGATATCGTAGCGCGCGAGAATCTCCGGGTTTCGAGCACGGGCCTGGTCTGCATCGAGCACGATAAGCCCGTGGTGGGAGGTCCGAAGTGTCAGCGAGCCGGACTCGAGCGCACGTTCAAAGTGCTCAATAAATTCGTCGAAATCGCGGGGCCGATGGCCGTTGACGCTTGTGATCGACTCACTGTAGAGATGCGCGTAGCCAACGTTTATCTCATCGGCGAGCACCTGACTCAGAAGGACAACCTCCCGTCGATCGGGTGAGCGCGAGCCGAGGTGGTAATGCATCAAAAACTCAGTTGGCGCGCGGTTCCACCACTCGTCCCAGGTCTTGAGATAGTCGCGGGTGAGCACTTGAAAGACAAAACCTGCAAATACAAAGTAGCGTGGGGCACGGTCGTATTGGTCGCGGAGCACGAGGTAAGGCTCGCGCGCAAGCTGGGCCGAAAGCTCGATCCGCTGACCGTTGCGCAAAACCTTGAGCCGCACGGTATCGCCGAGGTAGCGCTCACCAATACCAACGTCGAAACGAGTACGGTACTTGCCGAGATAGTTGACTGTACCGTTATTGGCAACCGGCATACCGTCGACCTCGAGTAGGGCATCGCCGGGTTGCAGGACATCCTCGCACGAACCTTCGTAGCGAACAGCGGTGACCAGGACACCCGACTCCCGCTCAGACAATCCGATATGCCGACGCAGCTGTGGGTTTTCGAGGTTCTGTGTACGAATGCCGAGGCTCGGGACATCGGCACTCGTTTTTTGGGCCACGGCCTTGAGAAAACGGTGGATAAATGTTGTAGGCACAACATCCCCGATGTTTTCGCCGTCGCGATGGGTCTGAAACGCGATGCCAATGACCTTGCCATCGCGATAGACGGGACCCCCACTGTTACCGCTATTGATTGCAGCATCAACTGTTATCGCCAGCAGATTGCGCTGGGAGTGGCTGTAGTGCTGAATCTCGATCCGCGAAACAACGCCCTCTGTGATCGAAATCTCCTCGCCTCCCACCGGATAACCGATCACCGAAACCCGCTCGCGCCGATCTGGCAACTCGCCGAGCTCAGCCGGGGTGAGCCCGTCCATCAACCGTGGGTCGCTAACTTCGAGCAGCGCAAGGTCGCAATCGTGGCAAACCGCGGCCACCCGGGCGACCAACTTGTCGGGCTCAGAAACCTTCTGTACCTGTAAAAATGTGGTATTTGCGACTACGTGTGCGGCGGTGAGGACCCGACCGGGTGCGATCACGACACCCGAGCCTGTGGATGTTGACGGGGTGCACGAACGCCACGGTGCGTCGTAGTCGCGCTCTTGGGTGGTCGCAAAGATTCGGACGACGGCAGGGAGACTCACCCGGAGTTGATAGCAAAACCTGTTGGCAAACCCCAGCCGGTTCACCGGTCACCGGCAGACACGTGACCTCCGACATCCAGACGACTCCTAGGTCGCCCCGTGCGATTTCAAGATCGAGATCGATTCGGTGTCGACCGGACTGCGCAACATCCGCGAGTTAAACATTGAACATGACTTAAGAGACATGTACTTAACAACTATGGAACGCGCATATACCCGCTGGTTCGCCATTGGCCTCGGCACTCTCCTCATCGTCGCCTGTGGGAGTGATCGTGAAAACAACACCGCGACCGACGGCGAAACTTCCTCCGGGGCAACGTCCGAAACCTCGTCCGACCCGACATCGGCGCCAACATCCATGGGCGAGTCTGAGTCCGCCGGAACCTCCCCCTCCGGCACCGAGACACAGGGCGAAACCAGCTCTTCCTCAAGCGATACACAGACCACCGAGGACCCGAGCGAAGGGTCGGAAACATCGGATACCGGCGTGACTGTGACGGACTCCGACTCAGACTCCGACTCAGACTCCACAACAACCGATGGGCCGACCACCAGCGACCCAACGTCTGATAGCGATACCACCGACGACCCGACGACCGACAGCGATACAGACCCAACAACCGATACTGATTCGGGTACGGACACCGACCCCGTATCTGTACCTGCCCGGAAATAGACAATCTAGCGAGAGTACAGGTTTAGATGTCTTTTGAGACAGGCGATTTAAGACGGTGATTTTTGGATACGTCACCGTCATGATTTAAGACCATGGGTTCGATCACCGAAGACACAGTCAGACGACTGAAACGAGGGCAGCGCGTGATGTGTGGATCCATCACCGGGTTCGGGGTGCGCCGCACACCCAAGCGCGGGACAGTCGTCTTTTTCGTGCGAAGGTGCGTCGATGGAAAAGACGTTCGCGAGCGACTCGGAACACACCCAGGCCTTAGTGTTCGTGAGGCTCGCGTGGTCGCTCGCAACCGTATCGCTGCTATCGAAACTGCGACCCGGGCAAAACTTGCCTTCGCTGAAACCCACCCCACACCGACCGCGCAGGATCCTGGCACGCGCGCGATGCTCGAAGAAATCCTCCTACGACTAAAGCCGGAGAAGCGCGACGAAATCACGTTTTCGGAACTCAGGGAGAAGCTGCAGCCCGTCTATTTCGACAAGTTGGCCCACAACACAACCCGTGTGTACTACATCATCCTGAAGGCCGAACTACTGCCAACCTTCGGCCATATGGCTGTTGCTGACATCACACCGGGAAAGATTCGGAGCTGGTTTCAGAAATTCGAAGGCAAGAACGAGCAGCAGGGAAACAACTCTTTGAAGTTACTACTTGCCATGCTTCGCAAGGGCCAAGAGTTCGAGATACTCCGAAACGTGCCTGACGTAAAAATCAAGCGATACGAGGGCAAGAAACGTTTTCCAATCAGTGAGCGCAATGTTGCTCGGTTGACCAACCACATTGGGAAGCTGTGGCGCGAGAACCCCGAACACCCGCACTTGAATGCCCTTATCTTCTTCCTGAATTCGGGCGAGCGGAAGTATGCCGGGGTCAGCTTGAAGACGGGCGAAGTCAATATCGAGAAAAGATGTATTACCAAGCAACGTAAGGGTAAAAAAACCAAATCGCTCGCGATCTCGGATTGGCTTGCGCGGTTCCTACTCACGATCTGGCCCGAGCAGGGGGAGTATTTCTTCGCCAGTCCGAACTCGAAAACCGGCCACATCAACGAGCGCTACATACTGAGGTTCTTTCAAAAAATATGTGGTGAACTAGGAATCACGACGACGAGCGGTGACCAGGCTGTACTGCACTGCTTGCGACACACCTACGGAACGATTTTATCGAGCAAGCTCCCCTTGAAAGAAGTCAAGGAGCTGTTGGGCCACGGCAACCTCACTACCACCATGCGATATGTGCATGGTGATCCAGAGCGGGCGAAAGAAGGCGTTAACACCCTTGTCGAAACACAGGTTGCGTTAGGCTAGCGGTCACAAGAAGGTCAGAAATTCGAGACCGCCAAGAAACAGGCGGTACCTCTAAGAGATGGGAAACTTGTCTGTGGACGTCGACCGACAGGATGTAATTGCAAAGATCGAGCGTTACTGCTAGCTTGGTGTTTGGCTTGGCCATCTGAAGGAAAATGTCGTTCCGTCGCACCCCTCTCTTCTCGTCGCTTGGGCTGGACCTGGCACGCCGGCTGAGGACATCAATGGACAGCTTCCATGCCCTCGGTGGGGTCGCTGGGCTAGGTCTTGCTCATCAGCTGCAGTCCTCGATGAGCACATTTCAAACGTTGGGGGGCATGGGCATTGCCCGGCGCCTTCAGTCGTCGATCAAGGGCTTGGAAGGTGTCGACCGCGTCGCCGGCCTTGTTGCAACCCGGCGTCTCCATGCCTCGATGGCGGGGTTCAGCGGTATCGGCGTCGACATGGCGCTGTGGTCATCCACGAGCGGACTGGCCGACATCGGCGAGGCTGCCCGCCTTGCCACTGCGGGTCGCGTTGCCCCCTTCGCGCAGGGCTTGCAAGCAAGTGGCTGTCGCAACGTTGCCCGCCAGCTGCAGTCCTCGATGCGGAGATTTCAAGGGACCGCGGGCGGCGACTTGATTCGACAGCTTCAATCTTCGATGAATGCGTTCGATGGCCTTGGCACTCTCGACATCGGCCGCCAACTCCAGTCGTCGATGAGCGCCTTCTCCCTGGCGGGACAACTTGGCATCGCAAGTCTCACTCGCGGGCTGCTTGGTCCAACAGCGACATTGGAGGCGATAGCTCGCCTCGGCGATGGGTCGTTCGACCGCACCAAGCTCGGTGAACTTCTAGACCATCTGCCCCGCATCGCGGAGATGGATGCGGACGCGGACCCCGATGAGCTAGAGCGGACGGTGTTCGACCTATCGGCGTGGGCGGCCTTGCCGGCTCGGGTCAAGGCGTGGATCAAGGTCAACCATTTGTGGCTGCTGGGCATCCTCATCGCTTTGGTATATGGCGAGTACAAGGGGTACGCCGCCGAGATGCAGGCTGCGGCCACGGCAGAGCAAGTCGCCGCGATTTCGGACCAAGTGCAAGAGCATGACCGCCAATCGACGGAGCAGCTCGCGGGACTCAAGGCGGACCTAGCCGACGTTGAGGGGGCGCTTGAACAAATAGCAGCGGTGCTCCAACGGAGGCTTGCAGAGGCGGCAGAAGAGGTAGAGGAGGCCGCGAGAAGCGCCGCTGTCTCGCAGGACGAATGCCAAACGATCGCAACACCGCCGGGCGTCGAAGAACGGATGCTGCGTAGGACGGCGCGCGTCCATGCCCACCCCCGGAGCAAAGCCTGCGTGGTTGCTCGCGTGCCGGAGGGCGAGGTTGTTTTGGTATTTAAGCAACGTCCGAAGTGGGTCTACATCGGCTACCCCGACCTGGTCTCGGGCCGGCCGATCACCGGATGGGTGCTGAAAAAGTACACTCGCCGAAGCCTTCAGAAGCGACAGAACGCGTTGCAGTCACACTTCGGTGCCGAATGACGCCACAAACTTCTTGCCAGTAACGTAATACGCTTTCGAAGTTCGCGCGCGGAGGAGCGTGAACGTCGCGGACGGGCTCAAAACCTACAAAACATAATTACGGAATTAATTTCCGGCCAATTTTCTGCCCGATTCGCCGACGCGGACGAAAAACTGAAACAGCTTCACGCAACCTTGAACAACCATCCCTTCTTGCAACCGCCGCGATCGGAGGGAGATGTGATTCCTACGCGTGCTCGGTTCGAATCAGCAGGGTTTCGGTGGAATCCCACAAGTGAGCAAGTGAGCAAGTGAGCGCCGCGCTAGCCGTGCACAAGCTTGAAGTCCGTTAGGGGGCTCAGCCCCCAATGCGATTTTTTTTGCAAGTGATCTGGGAGCGAACGAGCTAAACCCTGTACCAACACAAAGGCTTCAACGGAGTCCCCCTAAACCGGGGGAAATGACCAGTTCACGATGCACCCCCCAGCTACATCGAGCTGCTTCAACGGAGTCCCCCGAAACACGAGCTTGCCGCTTCAACGGAGTCAGGAGTCCCCCGAAACCGGGGGAAATGACGCTGCGGCGGCACGGATGGCCGTGCGGTTGCCTAAGGCGCTTCAACGGAGTCCCCCTAAACCGGGGGAAATGACAGGGCTGCATGCGTGGCGCCCACTGGAGTACTACTCGCTTCAACGGAGTCCCCCTAAACCGGGGGAAATGACTCAACCTCACCCCACACACCATCAACCTCACTGAGGCTTCAACGGAGTCCCCCCTTGCACCGGGGTCAGGTGCTTCAACGGAGTCCCCCTAAACCGGGGGAAATGACAAACACCCCAACCGGTCACCAACGGTGACCAGAAACGCTTCAACGGAGTCCCCCTAAACCGGGGGAAATGACTGATGATAGGGGTTATCACCTCGACAAGGAGTTTGCTTCAACAGAGTCCCCCGAGACCGGGGAAATGACTCCAACTGAGGGAGACTCAACAGTATGAGCAACAGCAGCTTCAACGGAGTCCCCCTAAACCGGGGGAAATGACACAAAGCGCGTCCGATTACATTTGTTATGGTGCTAACCGCTTCAACGGAGTCCCCCGAAACCGGGGGAAATGACGTCGAAGTCGGCGGGTTCTGAAAGCGATGGTGAGCACGCTTCAACGGAGTCCCCCTAAACCGGGGGAAATGACACGCCGTGGAGCTGCGAGGAGGTCTGTCGCAAGACCATGCTTCAACGGAGTCCCCCGAAACCGGGGGAAATGACGTCCTCAACACAACGCCAAAATACAACAAGGACGGAACAGCTTCAACGGAGTCCCCCTAAACCGGGGGAAATGACAAACAGTGGTCTGACGACCTCGGGGACAAGACGAAGGCTTCAACGGAGTCCCCCTAAACCGGGGGAAATGACGACTGAGTCTTCAACGTCGAGCACAGGGTCAGGAGGCTTCAACGGAGTCCCCCGAAACCGGGGGAAATGACGCTGGGTTTTCCAGGTCACGCGATAGGTCTCGTCGCGCTTCAACGGAGTCCCCCTAAACCGGGGGAAATGACAGCAACAGGACACGCGGAGGAAATATGTCCCTACTAGCTTCAACGGAGTCCCCCTAAACCGGGGGAAATGACGACGCAGCCTACATCGCATGGAGACTTGGTTTGGGGCTTCAACGGAGTCCCCCGAAACCGGGGGAAATGACCGCTCAAAAAGGGTGGTCTAGCGAAAGCCGACATCGCTTCAACGGAGTCCCCCGAAACCGGGGGAAATGACGTCTCTCGGCCTGTTCGGACCTCGGTTGGTTCGGTTTGCTTCAACGGAGTCCCCCGAAACCGGGGGAAATGACGAACAAGCACAGAAAAAACGATTCGACAAGTACGAGGCTTCAACGGAGTCCCCCGAAACCGGGGGAAATGACGCTGCTGCATGCGGCGTATTCCTAGGTGAACTCGGGCTTCAACGGAGTCCCCCGAAACCGGGGGAAATGACGCGCGCTGTGCGAGAGGATGTACTCAACTTCCTGACGCTTCAACGGAGTCCCCCGAAACCGGGGGAAATGACATACGGGTTGCTTGGAGGACATTCGGCAAGAAGCTCGCTTCAACGGAGTCCCCCGAAACCGGGGGAAATGACGTGGCATGGCTTTACTGTACTTCACTTTCACAGCATGTGCTTCAACGGAGTCCCCCGAAACCGGGGGAAATGACGCCTTGCGAAGGTTGCGGGTTGACCAATGGCTGTAGGCTTCAACGGAGTCCCCCGAAACCGGGGGAAATGACCTGGGCTCGGCCCGGAGATACCATTAGGCTGATTGAGCTTCAACGGAGTCCCCCGAAACCGGGGGAAATGACTCGTGTGGCAAAACGAGTTCACAGGAGAGTTGTGGCTGCTTCAACGGAGTCCCCCGAAACCGGGGGAAATGACGCAAGCCCGACCACACAACGCCCCTCAGGGGCACCGCTTCAACGGAGTCCCCCGAAACCGGGGGAAATGACGCCGGCGTCTCAATGCACGGCGGCGGGTCGCAACGGGCTTCAACGGAGTCCCCCGAAACCGGGGGAAATGACAAGAGATTCTTGAGTCCTCGATCCGTGGGGGAATCGCTTCAACGGAGTCCCCCGAAACCGGGGGAAATGACGGGCGCGTCTGGGGTGTTGCTCGGGACCACAGGGGGCTTCAACGGAGTCCCCCGAAACCGGGGGAAATGACGGCGATCCGAGGCCGAAATCAAAGCCTCGTGGTCAGCTTCAACGGAGTCCCCCGAAACCGGGGGAAATGACTACATGATCGTCCGATACATCTTTTCAATTGGCCAGGCTTCAACGGAGTCCCCCGAAACCGGGGGAAATGACCACTGGCCCGCGGGGTGCAACTTACCAGAGCATCAAGCTTCAACGGAGTCCCCCGAAACCGGGGGAAATGACTGCTGCAAAGCAAACTGGGTCGAGCAACTGCCGCCGGCTTCAACGGAGTCCCCCGAAACCGGGGGAAATGACTTGCAGGATGATGGGGAGTGGATCCCCATGAAAGAGTGGCTTCAACGGAGTCCCCCGAAACCGGGGGAAATGACCCGCGACCGCGTGGGCACCGGACACGAGGCGCGCTCGCTTCAACGGAGTCCCCCGAAACCGGGGGAAATGACTTCCCGGGGTCACCCATATGGCGCTACTGGTGAGGGGCTTCAACGGAGTCCCCCGAAACCGGGGGAAATGACTTGGGAGGCAGGTCTAGATGTCGACGAGGCCTACGCGCTTCAACGGAGTCCCCCGAAACCGGGGGAAATGACGCTATCGAGCGAATCGAGGGTTATTACTCCCCGCCCGCTTCAACGGAGTCCCCCGAAACCGGGGGAAATGACATTTGCGTGTGGAGTGACGAGCTATCCAAAGTGCTGTCGCTTCAACGGAGTCCCCCGAAACCGGGGGAAATGACCCGCGTGCGCCGACCTTTGCTTGTCCTGTGAACTCGGCTTCAACGGAGTCCGCTCGCGGGCTTCGCTTCAACGGAGTCCCCCGAAACCGGGGGAAATGACCTGCTGTACCTCTGGCACACACGACAGACTCACAAGGCTTCAACGGAGTCCCCCGAAACCGGGGGAAATGACTTGGGCGACGGGGACTCTTTGATGCGAACAGTTACGCTTCAACGGAGTCCCCCGAAACCGGGGGAAATGACAGCTCAGGGTCACCATTCTTCGCCGGGATGCCCTTGCTTCAACGGAGTCCCCCGAAACCGGGGGAAATGACTCGGGGGTGCCCCCCGGGGTGTCCGTGCGGGGGTCGAGCTTCAACGGAGTCCCCCGAAACCGGGGGAAATGACGGCAGCTCGTGCTCTCGGCGTTTCCCAGCGCGACCTGCTTCAACGGAGTCCCCCGAAACCGGGGGAAATGACAAGAAGCACCACCGCACGTTCTACCTTACCCTCATGCTTCAACGGAGTCCCCCGAAACCGGGGGAAATGACTCTGCACTTGTAACATCTTGAAATTCTTTTGCCAATAACGAAACTCTGCACGTGGGGCGAAAGTGCACGCGCCTTTGCTCTATACCTGTTCCGCTCTTCAATTTCCAGAAAGCCGTTTTGAGCTCCCAAACAACCAAATTTGGCCAAATGCACGCAAGGTCGGGGTTTTCTACCCTGTCGGGGGTCGTGTAACTTCGCGTTTTGCGCGCGACGTCATTTTGAGTTTGGAAGCGCTTTTGCAATCAGTCGCATTCGTACGCAAAACGATCAACCATTTTCTGGCGATTAGGTTGAGGATCCGCGGGTTCCGATTTTGGCTTGTCTGAGTACTCGGTCCAACTCGAGCAAGTGATGGCCGCCCTTGGCCGCAACATCCACGCGATACCAACCCGGTTGATCTCGACCAAAAGGGAACTTTCGCGCAAACTTCGCATTTTCTCCCTATCGCTCAATTTTTGGTGTATAGACACCAAATTACACGTGCATCCGCAACCGTTGTGCACGTTCGGGGGAAAACATGCACGATCAAGCGTTTCGGATCGCCTACCTCGCAAGCGCAGACGTTCGACTTGCGGCCCGGCTGGCGCGGGAGTCGAGCAACCTACGCGAGCTGCTCCGGCAACTTAACGACGAGTTACCGCGCTCTTCCCAATGTTCCTGGCAGCAGCTCGAGCAACTGCTCCGAAGCGACACAACCACCGCGACCTTCACCCCCGGCGCGGGTGCCCGTCATGAATTTTTATGGGAGCTGAAACGGGAGTGTCTCGCCCTCACGTTGCAATGCTTCCCCCTAGCTCAACGGCTCGCATTTATCGTCGTCGATATCTGCGGACTCAACGGTGATCTACTTGGTTGTACAAAGAACGCTCTAGGGGTCAGGTTGACCAGGGTGCGCGAGCGACTCGAGGAGACCGTGGGGAACCGTTGCGGACACCTCAACCGCACACACCCTTGTAGTTGCAATTCTAGGCTAGGCATCGCTATGCGAAAGGACATGCTCGGCAAACATCTCCCATTGCTCGAATGCCCGCGTACTCCACACGACGCCCATATCTCGCGGTCTGTCAAAGCCCTCTACAAGTCACTACCCATCGCTTGCCCGTCGATTCTCGAGGAGGCCGCATGCTGATATCTGCCCATCGTCGACGGATGGCGGCAGACGCCCGCGTCGGGCAACGTCTCGGATCGATCGAACTACTCGGGATCATCGGCCAAGGGGGACGGGCCACCGTGTACCGCGGTTACTGCATCGTGAGTCGCCGGGCGGTCGCCGTAAAAGTGATGCATCCGCGGTTCGACATTCGGCGCCTCGAGAGCGAGTACCGGGCCCTATGCCAGATCGACGATCCCCACATCGTGCGGGCCTACTCCTACGGCTACGACCCACCGCACTACGTGATGGAGCTAGTAGAAGGCGAAACACTTGCCGAGTACCTACGCAAGCGGGGTGGCCGGCTCACCGAGATCGAAGCCATCGATATCGTGCGGCAGCTTTGCCAGGGCCTCGCTGCAGTCCATCGTGTCGGTGTGATTCACCGTGACGTGACCATGTCCAACGTGATGATCGACCACGGTCGTGTTGTGCTTATCGACCTCGGGATGGCCAAGCGTCTACCGAGATTCCGCGAAATCCTTGGGTCTGTTACTCCCCCATCCTTGCGAGTGGTGACCACCGGGACGAATGCCTACCGGCTCCATCACGAGCAGACCGGCTCGACTCGCTCCGTGTGCGAGGGTCGCAAGCTCCTAGACAACTACATTGTTGAACACGATGCCGCACCAGAAATTGCGGCGGTGCATTGGACGTTCGTCAACCTGGAATACGCACTCGACGGCTGTGAGCCGCAACCGCAGTTGCCCGCAAGTGAGCCCGCCAAACCAGCCGCGGTCGAATCGCCGGCCATGCCGACAACCGTCATCAACCTGCCCACCCAAGACCGCGAAACACCCGCGCCCCGGCCCCGGCCGAAATTCACGGCCGGTGTTGTTGCCACCCCCATCTCGAGCGGTCACGCCCGGCTTGACCGACAAGCCGGGTTGGTAGGGTAGGGTATGGCATGCGCGATGCCATCCTCATCACCGGCGCAGCGGGGTTCATCGGCTCAGCCCTCGTCAGGCGGCTGCGGCGTTCTCTTCCGACGCGCCCACTCGTCTCCTTCGACGCTCTGACCTACGCCGGCGGTCTCGACAACCTCGCTCCGTTCGAGGATGACCCTCGGCACCACTTCGTGCACGCCGACGTCACCGACGCAAATGCGGTCCGCGCCGCACTCGAGCGCTTCGACCCGACCGTCGTCATGCACCTCGCCGCCGAGTCGCACGTCGACCGCTCGATCGGCGCACCGCTCGGCGTCGTGCAGACCAACGTGCAGGGCACCGCGACGCTGCTCGATGCGGTCCGGCACCACTGGGGCGCGCGGCGCGATACCCGCTTCGTGATGGTCTCGACCGACGAGGTCTTCGGGCAGCTCGGCGCGACGGGGCGCTTCGACGAGGGCTCGCCGCTGCGGCCGCGCAGCCCGTACTCTGCGAGCAAGGCGGCCGCCGATCTGCTCGCCGGGGCATGGCATTCGACCTACGGCCTGCCGACCCTGATCACGCGCTGCGGCAATAACTACGGACCGCGGCAGCACCCTGAGAAGCTGGTGCCGCTCATGATCACCCGGGCGATCGCTGGCGAACCGCTGCCCGTCTACGGGACCGGGGAGAACGTGCGCGACTGGATCCACGTCGACGATCACGCCGACGCGCTGATCGCGGTGATGCAGCGCGGCCGGCCCGGCGAGAGTTATTGCATCGGCGCCGATCGCGAGCAGAGCAACCTGGCGCTCGTCGAGCGGATCGCCGACCTCGTCGACGAGGCGCTCGGCCGACCGGCGGGCACCGCCCGCGCGTGCATCCGATTCGTCGACGACCGCCCGGGCCATGACCAGCGGTATGCGATCGACAGCGCGCGCGCCCGCGTCACGCTCGACTGGCGGCCGCGCGTCGACTTCGAGGCCGGGTTGAGCGATACGGTGCGCTGGTATCTCGAAAACTCGGCGTGGTGCGCCCGACGCCGCCGGCCGGCGGACGCCTCGTGAACCGCGCGCAGACCTGCGGGATCCTGCTCGCGGGTGGCCTCGGCACCCGCCTGCTGCCGATGACCGCGATCGTCGGCAAGCACCTCCAGCCGATCTACAACAAGCCGATGATCTACTACCCGCTGGCGACCCTGATGGGCGCTGGTGTGCGGCGCATCCTGCTCATCACGACCGCCCGCGACCGCCCCCACTTCGAAGCGCTGCTCGGCGACGGCCGCGCCTGGGGCGTCGAGCTGAGCTACGCGGTGCAGGACGTGCCGCGGGGCATCGCCGACGCCCTGCGCATCGGGGCACGGTTCATCGGCGGCGACCGGGTGATGCTCGTGCTCGGCGACAACGTGCTGCACGGTCCGCTCGACGTCTTGCGCGCCGCGGTCGCCGCGCGGGGTGACGGCGCGACCATCTTCGCCTGCGCAGTGGCCGATCCGTCCTGCTTCGGCGTGGTCGAGTTCGATGCCGACCAGCGCCCGATCTCGCTCGAAGAGCGCCCCGCGCGCCCGCGGTCGAAGTGGGCGGTCATCGGGATCTACCTCTATGGCCCCGACGCGCCGCGGCTGGCAGCGACGCTCGAGCCGTCGGCGCGGGGTGAGCTCGAGATCACCGACCTCAACCGGCTGTATCTCGAAGCCGGCCGCCTGAAGGTGCACCGGCTCGGTCACGACGTGGCGTGGTTCGATACCGGCACGCCCGACGGCCTGCTCGACGCGGGCAACTTCGTGCGCGCGTGTGAGGCGCGGCGGGCGGGGCTCGTCGGCAGCCCCGAAGAGGCCGCCTGGCAGCGCGGCTGGTGTACCGATGAAGGACTCGCCGCGATCGTCGACGCGATGCCGCCGTCGGCCTATCGCAGCGCTCTGGAGGCCCGCCTGCGCGACGGGCCTCGACCCGGGGAGCGGCAGGCTACCAGTCGATCCGTCTGACCGCGTCGACCACCCGGGTGAGGTCGTCGGGCGCCATGTGTGCATAAAGCGGCAGCCGCACGAGGCGGGCGCTGACGTCTGCCGAGACCCGGCAGGTGGGGCGCTGCGCGCCGAGGCGGGCCGCCATCGGCGAGCCTTCGAGGGGCAGGTAGTGAAACGCCGCCTCGATCGCGTCCTCGCGCAGCGTGCGGATGAACGCCGCGCGGCGCTCGGCGCTCGGCAGGAGCAGGCAGAACAGGTGCGCCGGGGGCCGCGCGCCCTCCGGGATGTGCTGCATGTCGACCCGGTGCGCCGCGCACCAGCCGGCCAGCTCGCGGCGGTAGGTCTGCCAGACCCGCTGTCGGGAGCGCTGGATCGAGGGCCCCTCCTCGAGGGCGGCGAGCAGGACCGCGGCGAGCAACTCGGGCAGGCCGTAGCTCGATCCGACGTCGACCCAGGTGTACGCCGCGACCCGACCGGCGAGGAATTTCTGGCGGTTGGTGCCCTTGTCGCGCAGGACGTGCGCCCGCTCGACGAAGGCCGGATCGTTGATCAGCAGCGCGCCGCCTTCGCCACAGGCGATGTTCTTCGTCTCGTGGAAGCTGAGGGTCGCCAGGGCGCCGAACGAGCCGAGGGGTTGCCCGCGCCACTCGCCGTAGAGGCCATGGGCGTTGTCCTCGATCAGCGGTATGCCATGCCGCTCGGCCAGCGCGAGGATCGGGTCCATGTCGCAGGCGACACCGGCGTAGTGGACCACGACGATGGCCCGGGTGCGCGCCGTGATGGCCTCGGCGATACGCGCCGGGTCGATGTTCAGCGTGTCGGGGCGGATGTCGACGAAGACCGGCCGCGCGCCGTGCAGCGCGAACGCGTTGGCGGTGGAGACGAAGGTGAACGAGGGCATGATGACCTCATCGCCCGGCTGCAGTTCCAGCAGCAGCGCACACATCTCGAGCGCATGGGTACAGGCGCCCGTGAGCAGAGCCCGACGGCAGCCGACCTGCCGCTCGAGCCACGCTTCGCAGGCCTGACCGAAGTGCCCGCCGCTGGCCAGGCGCCCCGCCCGCCGAGCCCGCTCGATGTTCGCCTGCGCGTCAGCGGGCAGGTGGACCCGGTTGAGGGGGATGAGGTCGGTCATCGCCCCCATCATGCCTTCCGTCGCGCGGGCACGCCCACGTACAGCCCCGGCTCGACGAGATCGTCGATCACGACTGCGCCGGCGCCCGTGCGTACGCCGGGGTGGATCGTGACCCGGTCGATCACCGTCGTGGAGACGCCGAGGAAGACGCCCGGCCGAACCGTCGCGAAGCCGGCCAGGGTGACGTTGGGGCCGAGGAAGGCGTTCTCGACGACCCGCACGTCGTGGGCGATCGTGCAGCCGGTATTGAGCAGGCAGTTGGCGCCGATCTCGACGTTGCGGTCGAGGGCGCAGCCCGGCAGCAGCACGGTGCCCGGCCCCAGACGGGCCGACGCATCGACCACGCACGACGGGTGGACCAGGGTGACCGCCGGCACGCGCGCCGCGTGGGTTCGGAAGAACGCGCCGCGAAACGCGAGGTGGCGGTAACCGATGCCCATGACGAAGGCGTCGAAAAGGCCCCGCTCGAACGCCGACACCATGCCAGCGAGTCCGCCCAGCACCGGGTGCCCGTCGACCCGGGCACCCGGCGCGTGCAGGTCGTCGAAGAAGCCGGCGATCGAGACCTCTGCGCAGGCCGGGGCATGGTGCGCGAGCAGCTGCCCGAGATCGCCGGCGCCGATGATGGCGAGCCGGGTCATCGCTCAGAACACCTTGCCCCGGGCGCCGCCGGGCTGGCGCTCGCCGGGGCGGATCTCGTCGGGCTGCACGCCGGGGTATACGACGTCCAGCATCAACCGCACTGCGCTGCCCCCGATCAGGGTGGGCGTCTCGACAGCGCGCCCGAAGAGACCCTCCTCCACCCCCCACTTCACGTCCTCGAAGCCGAAGTGGCTGCGGATGGAGTTGGTGCCCGAGTAGCGGCCGTTGATCTCGAAGGGCACGACCCGGCCGTCCCGCTCGTCAACGATCGCCTGCACATTGCACGGCCCGCGAAAAGGCAACGCCGCCAGCAGGCCATCGGCGAAGTCGGCGAGCGCGTGGTCGTAATCGGTGACCACGTGGCACTGCACCGTCATGCCATGGCGCAGACGGCGGGCCATGGTCAGCGGCCCGAGGCGGCGCCCGTCGCGGGTGGCGTAGAACGCCGAGGTGATCTCGAGCCCGCGCAGGCGTTTCTGCACGAGGAACCGATCGTCGAAGCCGATCAGCGGACCCGCGCAGACGTGCACGTCCCGCGAACCGCGGCCCGTCCGCGGCTTGACCACCACCTCGCCCCAGTCACCGCCGTAGGTGGAGGGCAGAGTCGACGGGGCGAAAGGCAGCCCGTGCGCTTCGAGCGCCCGCGCGGTCGCGAGCTTGTCGAAGAAGATGGTGGAGATCTCGGCGGGCGCGCCGACGAATGGCGGCAGGCGATGCGCGGCGCGGCCGATGGCGACGACCTCGCCGTCGGTGGAGGGGATCAGCAGGTCCGGGCGGCTGTCGTCACAGGCGCGCACCAGCGCGTCGACGAAGCTGTCGTCGAAGTGGAACGGCACCCGATGAAACCCATCACAGAAGACATGTCCGGCCGTGACCTCGGCCACGTCGGTGCCGATCAGCCGCACCGTATCGCCGTAGGCCGCGCGGATGTTGCGCAGGATGCCCTGGCCGACGTTGCCGCCGATGCCGGTGACGAGGACCGTGCTACCCATGGGCGCCGCGCCGAGCCGAGGCGCCCGTCACGGCCGCCCCGAGCGACCGCGTCGGCACGCCCTCCATCGGTCGATCCGTGATCTCGTGAAAGCGAAGCACCCCGTATCCCTGTCCGTCACCGACCACGTGCGCACGGTCGACGTGCAGTCGAGCCCAGCGTGCCACACGTCGTCGTATTCTTCAACCCTGTCACGCCGCGCCGAGCGGCCCTGCGCGTCGCTTCGCTTGCGGGCGCTGGAGTCCTCGCGCTTATGGTCGAGGGCATCGTGTTCGATCACCGCCTCAACGTGTACCGCGACACACCAACCCACGATGAACAGCTCTACCAACGGGCCAAGGCCACCGAGCGGGCCATGATCGCTACGGGTGTTGCTGCTTGTGTCGCGTTGGCTACAGGGATTACACTGCTCACAATTGACCGGCGCGAGCGAAAGCTAGCGTTCCGCCCCGGTCTTGCCGGCTTCACCCTACAAGGACTGTTCTGATGACGTACCGCGCCCTCCTCCCCCTCCTGCTAGCCGGGTGCAGTTTGGTCGACCAAGCCCGCGACGACAAACTCGAGGTCCTGTCAGACACGGACACAACAACCACAGGCGACGAGCCGGGTGACAGCTCACCGATGCCCACCACGGGGACAACGACCGGCGAGGAGGAGACCGGCGACCCATCAAGCGGTGGGGCGCTCGACATCGGACGGCCCCCGACAATCGTCGATTTCTTCGCCCCGGTGAGCGTCAATGCAGCCGGCCCACTGGTGATCGACGCGGAAATCATCGGCGCCACGAAAACCGAGCTGGTGCTTGAGCGCGACGGCCAGGAAGTCGAGCGCGTCAAAAATCCCACCCTCCCGTGGGAGCTGCCGATCACGAGCGAGAAGACTTTCGATGGCAACTACGCCGTGACGCTCCGAGCGTGGTCAAGTACCGGGGGAATGTCCGAAAAACATGCTGATACAACCATTGACCTGCCGACCGGGGGAACACTACGAGCCGAGTGGCAGGAGCCAGGTGTCATCCCATCAACCGCGGCGGCCGTGGTCCCCATCGTCGCCGGCGATCTCGCGGTCGAAGATGGGGCACTGGTTGCGATATCCATCGGCGGCGAGTTGTGGCTACAACGATTCGACGTAAACCTGCAGCCACAGGGAGTGGTGCAACCGCACTGCGGGGATGGGATTTGCGCGTGGGCACCTAGCGCGATGGTTGACGACCCACAGGATCCCGATCGCGTGTACGTGGTCGGCAACGATTTCAACGGGCAAGCGTGGGTGATGTGCTTCACGATCAACGGCCAACCTGTGTGGCCGGCCGCGCTCGAGCTGCCAAATGGTCACGCGAGCGGGGTCGCGGTGGACACTGTGTTTCCCGATCGTCTGTTTGTGTCCGGGTGGCGGGAACTGGATCTGCAGGGATCGAATGCCCGAATGTGGATCGTTCAAGCCGCGGATGTCACCGGTGAATTTGAGTACAAGAGCAGCTATCAGCAAATGGGGATCACCTATCCGTCGCGTAACCGTGCCAATGACGTGGCTATTGTCGATGACCGCGTGATCTTGGTTGGGGCTACGGAAATCAAAAACCCGAACCAATTTGAGCCTCACGGTCTCCGCCGCGGCAACGTGCTCGAGTACGAGAATTTCGCACTGAAGGAGAAATTTCAAATCCCGTCGTGGGACGCATGGGCTAGATCGGAGTTTTTCGCGTGCGCTCCGACACCCTTCGGGGTCGACGTCGTTGGGACTTACTTCGCAACAGGGGACAATCCATCACCGCTTTTGGTGGAGTTTGCCGACACACTCGAACCAACAGCCGCGGACTTCGAAGAAGTCACGGGGTCGTACGTGGCTGCCACCAGACACCCGGAACACACTATCGTTGTGGGAGAATTTTTCCCTACCGCCGCGGGTTCGTTCCCACTGTGGAACACGCCGTACAGCTCGGGCTCTCCGTTCTCACGAGCGCGTGGTGTGGCCGCGGATCGATTCGGTCGTTTATTCATAGTCGGCGAGCGGATCGAGGGGAATGAAACACGAGGGTTTGTGGAGCAAATCAACCCTTAACTTCACTGTGGGACGTACTGCGAACACAACTCGAGGGCCATTGCGATCGTCGCGTCGAAGTAGGGAGTCGTGTCATCAGCACACTCGCTCCCTAGCACTGCGTGAGGGATGTGCTCCTTGACAAGCTCGATCGTCTTCGTCTTGTAAGGCGTCATAGGCTGACAGATTCGGTCATCTTCCATGCTGTCATTGACGATCGCCAATATCCCTAACGCGTCTTTGTTTCCCCCCTTCGCTGCAAACAGTTCATACGCGGTTTGGGACGGAGTGGGTGTTTGGTCGTTGAACACAAATTCGGCTGAATCTGAGATCAGTACGATGATCAGAATTGCATCGTCGCGTAAGAACCCCTCGTTGCAATTGTCCGGGCCGTTGCCATCCAAGGCCAAACGCAGAGAATTTATCGGCAAACTTCCCAACATATCAGGAAATGGCCGTTTTTGCGTGGCGCAGTTAAGGCTGTCGAGCAAATCCGGCGTCTCCGAGGTTAGGAACCGGGTGTACTTGTCTGGCCCACACAGCCGGTTCGCCGCATGGGGGCTTGGCCCGATCGGGAACGTGTGCCCTGCGCCTCGGAGCTTCTCACATTTATGTGCATAGGCAACTTGATCACACGGGAAGTCGGGATCGCCACTCGATTCGCACGTTCCAACATCGGCGCACTCCGACTTGCACACCTGGCCCGGCCACTCGAGCATTTCGTCGGTTACCAGGACGTGTAGATCGACATTTGCGGCGAAGGTCTCAACCAGCCGCTGGTTGAAGTACTCCACCCCTTGTCTGATCGTTTCCCGATGTTCAGGCCTGATCGAGGGGGAGCGCAGGTACAGGACATCGATCTTGTTGCATCCCTCGCCCTCGCCAAAATCGGGCAATGTTCCCGTTGTGGATGTGATTCCAGTGCTTCCCGTGCTTGTGGCCGGCTCACCTGTTGTCGGGTCGCCCGTCGACGTGCTCCACGCGTCGGTGGTTGTGCTCGTCGTTGGGGTCGGTGGATCGGCTGTGGTGTGGACGAACGCGACCCCTGTGGTCGTTGCGTCGACCGGTTCAGCTGCGCAGGCCGTCAGAACGAAGAGAGCTAGGAACACCCGCATCACTCCCGTCACGTTACGCTAGAAGCGCTAATTTGAACAGGGTTGCGTTTTCGCAAATAGTTCGAAATCTTGGAGCATTTCGACGTGCAAGCCCCGCCCCGGGTATTTCGCCAAAATGGCCGTGTTTCCCGGACATTGTTGCGGGATTGATTCGGCGTCCACGCGAGCTCGATTGCCGATCCAGCGAGATTTTTGCCGGCTGACACAACCGCGGCCGGACCACGGCAAGACCGGAGTACGCGCGACAGCCGTATACGGGTGCATGTACAAAAAAATTGGAGGGGTGTTCCGACCGTGAGACGTGGATCGCCGGTGTTCAACGAACGCGGGCAGTTTGTCGTGACCGCACCGAGCTAAAGTCATCTTCTCTGCGTGTTGCGGCTTCAGCATCACGGAAATGACGGCAATCGACTCCTCAAAGGCCGTGCGATTCCTTTTGCTTCAACGGAGTCCCCCGAAACCGGGGAAATGACCTTCACAGGTCGTCCCGCCTTGCCAGAGCTGGCCAAGCTTCAACGGAGTCCCCCGAAACCGGGGGAAATGACATTGTTCCGGGGGGCGTTTCGTTGCGCAAGTTGCCGACGCTTCAACGGAGTCCCCCGAAACCGGGGGAAATGACCGCCCTCGATGACGTCGGCATAGGAGTGACGATTGACGCTTCAACGGAGTCCCCCGAAACCGGGGGAAATGACGTATTTCGCCAAATAGCTTGGTGGTGAAGTTGTACCGCTTCAACGGAGTCCCCCGAAACCGGGGGAAATGACGCCAGAGAATGGCAAGAACCGGCACTGACGTGCACGCTTCAACGGAGTCCCCCGAAACCGGGGGAAATGACCTGGGTTGTGTTTGGACGGGGTGAATTCGTCGGGATGCTTCAACGGAGTCCCCCGAAACCGGGGGAAATGACACCATCGACGTGCACACCGAGGTCAGCTTGGAGTGGCTTCAACGGAGTCTCCCGAAACCGGGGGAAATGACAAGAAGCGATCGCTCCAGCGATTGCATGCACTGGCTTCAACGGAGTCCCCCGAAACCGGGGGAAATGACGTGGCAGAAGGCCCAGGAGGACGCGACAAAAACGGCTTCAACGGAGTCCCCCGAAACCGGGGGAAATGACAAGGCCAATAAGCGATAATACTCATATGTCCCGCCGGCTTCAACGGAGTCCCCCGAAACCGGGGGAAATGACAGGGTCGTGGGTGCAATCCCCACTAGGCCAATTTAAGGCTGCTTCAACGGAGTCCCCCGAAACCGGGGGAAATGACCTAAAAAATCTTGAAGAAGAATAACCGTGCGGGTGCGGCTTCAACGGAGTCCCCCGAAACCGGGGGAAATGACGATGCGACGAGTTCGCACAGATGGTGATCCACTACGCTTCAACGGAGTCCCCCGAAACCGGGGGAAATGACCTTTGAGCGCAAGCTTGTAAAGCGTTTCCCTAACGACAAGCTTCAACGGAGTCCCCCGAAACCGGGGGAAATGACGTCCGTAGCAATCGAGCTAGGCATACCCCCGCAGGCAAGCTTCAACGGAGTCCCCCGAAACCGGGGGAAAAGACACACGATCAACGCGAAGCCGTGCACTGATTTCTCACTGCTTCAACGGAGTCCCCCCAAACCGGGGGAAATGACTTCTTCGTTCACCCGCGGCTGGCACCTGGTGTTTGAAGCTTCAACGGAGTCCCCCCAAACCGGGGGAAATGACGGACAAAAACACGGGCTTTTTCTGCCATACGCAGAGCTTCAACGGAGTCCCCCCAAACCGGGGGAAATGACAAATGCTGCACTCAAGGTGAGCCGTGGGCCTCACTCCTGCTTCAACGGAGTCCCCCAAAACCGGCGGAAATGACGCATCTTCAATCTCGAGTCGGAGTTGACCCAAGTGCTTCAACGGAGTCCCCCCAAACCGGGGGAAATGACGAGAGCCGTTTGGTCGCGGGCAGACCGTTATGTTAGGGCTTCAACGGAGTCCCCCCAAACCGGGGGTAATGACCCATAAGGTCGTGCTTCAACGGAGTCCCCAAACCGGGGGAAATGACGTCTGCAACAGGCGGTATCTCCCATCCTTCCCTACGCTTCAACGGAGTCCCCCGAAACCGGGGAAATGACCCACCCCTCCATGACGTTGACGTTGCAGTTAGCTAGCTTCAACGGAGTCCCCCGAAACCGGGGAAAATGACTGCGAAAGCTCGCTCTGCAAAGATTGCCTCTGCAACGGCTTCAACGGAGTCCCCCAAAACCGGGGGAAATGACTCCGTTAAGCGCCGTATCCGTGATGCCGCCAAGGCGCTTCAACGGAGTCCCCCAAAACCGGGGGAAATGACACTGCCAAAACATTGGGGAGGAGCTCGAAATATGTTGGCTTCAACGGAGTCCCCCAAAACCGGGGGAAATGACTGCAATAAGCTGCGGAGTACGACTTCATAAACGCGCTTCAACGGAGTCCCCCAAAACCGGGGGAAATGACGGAGGCGGCCGGTACTCCAATGAGCGAGGCGGAGTTGCTTCAACGGAGTCCCCCAAAACCGGGGGAAATGACATTTCAAGCTAGGCGATAAGGTACTGATTGACGGGCTTCAACGGAGTCCCCCCAAACCGGGGGAAATGACTTTGACGCGCGGGTGATCACCATACACGGATCCCTGGCTTCAACGGAGTCCCCCCAAACCGGGGGAAATGACAACGAGTCGTTCCTCGGGCCACAGCTCCGAAGTGCTTCAACGGAGTCCCCCGAAACCGGGGGAAATGACAACGAAAATGAGCCGGGTCACTGTTGGATAGACGAGGCTTCAACGGAGTCCCCCCAAACCGGGGGAAATGACCAAAAAGTCGAGCAAATACGCACCAAACTAACTGAGCTTCAACGGAGTCCCCCCAAACCGGGGAAATGACGAAGATGAAATGACACAAGAGAAACTAAACGACACGCTTCAACGGAGTCCCCCCAAACCGGGGGAAATAACGAGGATTCTCACAATGGAAAAACCAAAATCAACGGAGCTTCAACGGAGTCCCCCCAAACCGGGGGAAATGACTTCCTTTTGAGGAGATGAAGCGCCGATTTCGACGATCGCTTCAACGGAGTCCCCCCAAACCGGGGGAAATGACGTTTTGGACTCACAACACGCCCATACACTCGCCGCGCTTCAACGGAGTCCCCCCAAACCGGGGGAAATGACTGGCGCCGAATCCCTAGGCGCGCTCGGACTCGACTAGCTTCAACGGAGTCCCCCCAAACCGGGGGAAATGACACGGAGTCCATCCGCCAACAGGTTGCATATGCAAAGCTTCAACGGAGTCCCCCCAAACCGGGGGAAATGACAAGCACACGGTGGAGCGAGTATCCAAAGCCGGGATTCGCTTCAACGGAGTCCCCCCAAACCGGGGGAAATGACACCAATCCGTACGGGATGCGTTTACCCAGTTGTCGCGCTTCAACGGAGTCCCCCAAAACCGGGGAAATGACGTGAAATATGGATCGAGCGCTACCCCGTCAACAAGCTTCAACGGAGTCCCCCCAAACCGGGGGAAATGACGCCTTACCTACTTCAGACAACCCAACGAGGGTACGCGCTTCAACGGAGTCCCCCCAAACCGGGGGAAATGACAAAAATTGAGGGCGGGAAATTTCAGGGCAAAAAACTGCTTCAACGGAGTCCCCCCAAACCGGGGGAAATGACCCTCCCCTTATAACACCATGAAATTCTCTCGCCCATAACAAAGTTCTGCACGCGGTGCGAAACCGCACACGCTTTTGCACCATACCTGTTCCGCTCTTCAATTTCCAGAAAGCCGTTTTGAGCTCCCAAACAACCAAATTTGGCCAAATGCACGCAAGGCCGGGGTTTTCTACCCTGTCGGGGGTCGTGTAACTTCGCGTTTTGCGCGCGACGTCATTTTGAGTTTGGAAGCGCTTTTGCAATCAGTCGCATTCGTGCGCAAAACGATCAACCATTTTCTGGCGATTCCTTTGAGGATCCGCGGGTCCCGATTTTCGTTTGTCTGACTTGTGGCAGTACTTGGTCCAACTCGAGCAAGTGATGACCGCCCTAGCCGCAACATCCACGCGACACGAACCCGGTTGATCTCGACCAAAAGGGAACTTTCGCGCAAACTTCGCATTTTCTCCCTATCGCTCAATTTTTGGTGTATAGACACCAAATTACACGTGCATCCGCAACCATTGTGCACGTTCGGAGGAAAACATGCACGATCAAGCGTTTCGGATCGCCTACCTCGCAAGCGCAGACGTTCGACTTGCGGCCCGGCTGGCGCGGGAGTCGAGCGACCTTCGCGACCTGATCCAGCAACTTAACGACGGGTTACCTCGCTCGGCCGATCTTTCCTGGCAGCAGCTCGAGGAACTGCTCCGAAGCGACACAACTACCGCGACCTTCGCCCCCGGCGAGGGCGCGCGCCATGAATTTTTGTGGGAACTGAAACGGGAATGTCTCGCCCTCACGCTGCAATGCTTACCGCTTGCTCTGCGGCTCGCCTTTATCGTCGTCGATGTCTGCGGGCTCGCCCCTGATGTACTTGGGACCACGAGGAAAGCCATTGAAATCAGGTTGACCCGAGTACGCAAGCGACTCGAGGAGACCGTGGGGAACCGCTGCGGGCATCTCAACCGGGCACACCCTTGTAGTTGCAAGTCTAGGCTAGGCATCGCTATGCGAAAAGACCTGCTCCGCAAGCGTCTCCCGTTGCTCGAATGCCCGCGTACTCCCCACGACGCCCACATTTCGCGGTCTGTCAAAGCCCTCTACAAATCACTGCCCATCGCTTGCCCGTCGATTCTCGAGGGGGCCCCATGCTGATGTCCGCCCATCGTCGACGGATGGCGGCAGATGCTCGTGTCGGGCAACGTCTCGGATCGATCGAACTACTCGGGATCATCGGGCGAGGGGGACGGGCCACCGTGTACCGCGGTTACTGCATCGTGAGTCGCCGGGCGGTCGCTGTGAAAGTGATGCATCCGCGGTTCGACATTCGGCGCCTCGAGAGCGAGTACCGGGCCCTATGCCAGCTCGACGATCCCCACATCGTGCGGGCCTACTCCTACGGCTACGACCCACCGCACTACGTGATGGAGCTAGTAGAGGGCGAAACACTTGCCGAGTACCTACGCAAGCGGGGTGGCCGGCTCACCGAGATCGAAGCCATCGACATCGTGCGGCAGCTTTGCCAGGGCCTCGCTGCAGTCCATCGTGTCGGTGTGATTCACCGTGACGTGACGATGTCCAACGTGATGATCGACCACGGGCGTGTTGTGCTTATCGACCTGGGCATGGCCAAGCGCCTACCGAGATTCCGAGAAATCCTCGGGTCTGTGACTCCCCCATCCTTGCGAGTGGTGACGACCGGGGGGATGGGTACCCTAGGCTATGCGGCACCCGAGGTTAAGGCCGGTAAACCGCCACCGACCCCGAAAGCTGATGTCTACTCCATCGGCTGTGTTCTGCACACGTTGATCACCGGCCAAGTGTACGACCCTGCCGAGGAACTCGATCCATCGATCTCTGAGGGCGTGGCCATGCTACTCGCCGGTGCCACAGACATCGCCGATCGCCGCTATGACCTGCACTCGCTGATGCTCGCACTCGAGGAGTGTGCTGCCGAGTACGCCCCGTTACTCGAGGCAAGCGAAGCTATCGAGCTACCTACCGCGCCAGCACCGACAGCCAAGCCATCGCGTCCGTGGCCACTCCTCGGGATTTGTGCTGCGCTGACCCTAGGCAATATTGCATATGCATTTTATCAAACCACAGACCAGGTACCGTCCGCCAGTCCGCAACCGGAGCAGTCCGCCCCGCTGCAGTCCGCCCCCGGTACGTTCCTGACGAGCACCTCAGCCACACTCGCCCGTCACGGGACCGCGGGCCGTCGCGCGACGATCCAGCTCTCAGGCTGGGTATCGCGGGTTGTTGCCGAGCTTCCCGAGCTTCCACCCCTGCCAACGTCGGCCGCCAAGAAACCGGCCCAGGTCGGCAAGCGCACGCGACAGGTAAAGGCGCAGCGAAGGGCACTCCATAAGAAGCTTTCCACGGGTGCACCGCTGTGCGGGATTGATTCGGCGATCAAGTACCGGGTACGCAGGGGGCGTATCGATCTCAGCTACGCGACCGCGGTCGGGCCCAAACAAGATCAGTGTTTGCGTGACAGCCTTATGCGGATGCATGTGCAAGGAAATTGGCAAGGGGTGTTCCGACCGTGAGACGTGGATCGCCGGTGTTCAACGAACGCGGGCAGTTTGTCGTGACCCCACACCGAGCTAGAGTGATCTTCTCTGTGTGTTACGGCTTTAGCATCGCCGGCCACTGGATCACATCTGCCCTGACCTTTGAGTCGCCGCTCGTCGTTCAACTTGCGGGGTCAACGTTGATAGCGAGTCTGTGGCTCTACAGCTTCGTGAGAGTAAAACCATGACGAAAAATTTTGTACTTGCAACGTTACTCACCGGCTCACCCACGCCATACGAGCAGGCACTCGAGGCGGCCGGCTCCGGTGACTACGAGCAGGCCGCGGAGCTGTTTAGCAAGCTTGTCCGCTCGCCACCCCCGGAGCTCGATCGCGGTGGGCTGGTACTCGCCGCGGCGAATTCCTACCGGCTCCATCACGAACACACCGGCTCGGTTCACTCCGTGTGCGAGGGGCACAGACTCCTACGTGGCTATATTGTAGATACACACGACACAGCCGCAGAGATCGCGGCGGTGTATTGGACGTTCGTCGACCTAGCGGACGCACTGGACTGTGAACCGAAACCGAAGTTGCCCGCAAGCGAAACCACCAAACCAGCCGCAGTCGAATCACTGGCCATCCCGCCAACGGTCATCGACCTGCTGCCCACCCAAGACCATGAAACACCCTCGCCCCGGTCGCGGCCGAAGTTCGCGGCCGGAGTCGTTGCCACGTCGCTTGCGGGCGCTGGAGTCCTCGCCCTTGCAGCCGAGGGCATCGTGTTTCATCGCTGGTTCGTCACGTACCGCGACACACCCGGCCACGATGAGCACCTCTACCAACAGACGAAGGCCATCCAGCGGGTGATGATTGGGACAGGGATTGCAACTTGTGTTGCGTTGGCCACAGGGATTACACTGCTCGCAATTGACCAGCGCGAGCGAAAACTATCGGTCCGCCCCGGTGTTGCCGGCTTCGCCCTACAAGGATTGTTCTAATGAGATACCGCGCCCTCCTCCTCCCCTTCCTGCTCGCCGGGTGTCTCGAGCGTCTTCGCGATGAAAAACTTGCAGCCCTGTCAGATTCCGACACAGATACGACGACCGCAGGCGACGACTCCGGCGACAGCTCACCGATGCCCACCACGGGGACAACCGGCGAGGAGCCCGAGGAGACCGGCGACCCATCAAGCGGTGGCGCGCTCGACATCGGACGGCCGCCAACAATCGCCGATTTCTTCGCCCCGGTGAGCGTCAACGCAGCTGGGCCACTGGTGATCGACGCCGAAATCATCGGCGCCACGAAAACCGAGCTGGTGCTCGAGCGCGACGGCCAGGAAGTCGAGCGCGTCAAAAATCCCACCCTCCCGTGGGAGCTGCCGATCACGAGCGAGAAGACTTTCGATGGCAACTACGCCGTGACGCTCCGAGCATGGTCAAGTACCGGGGCGATGTCCGAAAAACATGCTGATACAACCATTGACCTGCCGACCGGGGGAACACTACGAGCCGAGTGGCAGGAGCCAGGCGTCATCCCATCAACCGCGGCGGCCGTGGTCCCCATCGTCGCGGGCGACCTCGCGGTCGAAGATGGGGCACTGGTTGCGATGTCCATCGGTGGCGAGTTGTGGCTACACCGATTCGACGCAAACCTGCAGCCACAGGGAGTGGTGCAACCGTACTGCGGGGATGGGATTTGCGCGTGGGCACCTAGCGCGATGGTTGCCGACCCACAGGATCCCGATCGCGTGTACGTGGTCGGCAACGATTTCAACGGGCAAGCGTGGGTGATGTGCTTCATGATCAACGGCCAACCTGTGTGGCCGTCCGCGCTCGAGCTGCCAAATGGTCATGCGAGCGGGGTCGCGGTCGACACTGTGTTTCCCGATCGTCTGTTTGTGTCCGGCTGGAGGGAACTAGAGGAGGGGTCGAATGCCAAGATGTGGACCGTTCAGGCCGCAAAAGTCACCGGGGGCTCTGAGTACGAGAGCACCTATCAGCAGATGGGGCTCACTCGTACCTCGCATAACCGTGCCAATGACGTAATCTTGTTGGATGACCGCGTGATCTTGGTTGGGGCAACTGAAATCGATCCACCGGATCAACAGGCACCATACGGGCTCAAACGTGGAAACATTCTCGAGTATGAGAATTTTGCACTTAAGGAGCAGTATCAAATTCCATCGTGGGACCCGGCAGCTGAATCGGAGTTCCTTGGAAGTACACCTACACAACCGGGGTTCGACGTGGTTGGGACTTTCTCTGCTTCATCGGGCACAGACCCGTCACCCCTGTCGGCAACCTTTACCGACTCAATCGACGCTGCAGTTGTGGACATCGCAGACATAACGGGAACGTTCTCTGCCACAACACGTCACCCTGAAAACACTGTCATTGTCGGAGAATTTCTCCCAACCGCGGTAGTCTCGCTCCCGCTTTGGGACACAGTGTACTCTGGAATCCCATTTTCACGGGCTCGGGACGTGACTGCGGACCGATTTGGCCGCGTTTTCATGGTCGGCGAACGACTCGATGGAAACCAAACACGGGGGGTTGTCGAGCTAATCAACCCTTGACAGTCACTGCGGGACGTACTGCGAGCAAAGCTCGAGCGCCATCTCTATCGTCGCGTCGAAATAAGGGGTGGGATCTTCGGCGCACTCGCTTCCCAAAACATGGTGAGGGATATGATTTTTGACAAGGTCGATTGTCTTCGACTTGTACGGGTTCAGTGGCTGGCAAATCCGCTCGTCCTCCATGCTGTCATTGATGATGGCCAGCATTCCGACCGCATCCTTGTTACCTCCTTTGGCAGCGAAAATCTCGTACGCGGTGTCAGATGGACTTGGGGTAGCCTGCCCGTGCGTGTACTCGGCCGAGTCGGTGATCAGCAGGATGATCAAGATCGCATCGTCACGTAAAAATCCTTCGTTGCAATCATCTGGCCCATTGCCTTTCAACGCCAACCGCAACGCGTTGATCGGAAAACTTCCCAACATATCAGGAAACGGCCGTTTTTGGGTGGCGCAGTTGAGACTGTCGAGCAGGTCGGGAGTCTCCGAAGTTAAAAAGCGTGTGTACTTGTCTGGCCCGCACAGCCGGTTCGCCGCATGGGGGCTTGGCCCGATCGGGAACGTGTGGCCCGCGCCTCGGAGCTTCTCACATTTATGTGCATAGGCAACTTGATCACACGGAAACTCGGGATCGCCACTCGATTCGCACGTCCCAACATCGGCGCACTCCGACTTGCACACCTGCCCGGGCCACTCGAGCAGTTCGTCAGTTACTAAGACGTGTAGATCGACATTTGCGGCGAAGGTCTCAACCAGCCGCTGGTTGAAGTACTCGACCCCTTGCCGGAGCGATTCCCGATGTTCAGGCCTGATCGAGCCGGAGCGCAGGAACAGGACATCGATCTTGTTGCAACCTTCGCCCTCGCCAAAATCGGGCAACGTTCCCGTTGTGGATGTGACTCCAGTGCTTCCCGTGCTTGTGGCCGGCTCACCTGTTGTCGGGTCGCCCGTCGACGTGCTCCACGCGTCGGTGGTTGTGCTCGTCGTTGGGGTCGGTGGATCGGCTGTGGTGTGGACGAACGCGACCCCTGTGGTCGTTGCGTCGACCGGTTCAGCTGCGCAGGCCGTCAGAACGAAGAGAGCTAGGAACACCCGCATCACTCCCGTCACGTTACGCTAGAAGCGCTAATTTGAACAGGTTGCGTTTTCGCAAATAATTCGAAATTATGGAGCATTTCGACGTGCAAGCCCCGCCCCGGGTATTTCGCCAAAACGGCCGTGTTTCCCGGACATTGTTGCGGGATTGATTCGGCGTCCACGCGAGCGATCCAGCGAGATTATTGCCGGCTGACACCACCGCAGCCAGCCACCGCAAGACCGGAGTATGCGCGACAGACTTATACGGGTGCATGTACAAAAAATTGGCAAGGGGTGTTCCGACCGTGAGACGTGGATCGCCGGTGTTCAACGAACGCGGGCAGTTTGTCGTGACAGCTAAAGTCATCTTCTCTGCGTGTTGCGGCTTTAGCATCACGGGCCACTGCGACCGCATCTGCCTCGAAGCGCCTGCCGTGCGAACTTCCTTGCCTCCCTAGGTCGCGCTGACCATCGCGTTGTTTTAAAGTACTTGCTCTGTCATCTTCATCAGGATGGAAATCCGCGGACGACATGGAATCTTTCTCGCTGTGGCTCTCGCAGTCGGTTGTGTCGATCGGGAGCCCTCCGAAACTCATCACTCGTCTTCAGTCACAGGAGGCTCGGAGGGAACGACTTCGGAGGGAACGACTTCGGAGGGAGCGACTTCGGAGGAAACGACTTCGGAGGAAACGACTTCGGAAGGAGCGAGCTCGGACTCGGATGGTACAGGCGAAAACTGTCTTGAGTGCGAATCGTGCGGCGGGGGCTTCTGTGTCTTACATTGTAATGATTCTTCTCTACTCGAGTGTGAAACAATTTGCCTCGAAGAACTTTCCTGCTCTACTTCGCCTAAAGTTAATATTTGTGACTGTGAGCAGGAGATATGTGGATCCAGCCTTTCTTTTAAAGGGTTTGGAGAACGGTTCACTCCGCCCCGCCGTTGTATCGATTTCGTTTGTAGTATATCGGCTACTAGTATCTGCACCGACACAAACTACGCTGACTGCGATTTTTCGAGTCAGGGAATGAGTTGTGAGGATGGTCAAAAGTGTGCCCCAATCGACGTGCATGGATTACCATCCTTCGATTGGGTAACTTGTATTGATGGCGGTGGAGAACTAAAGCCTGGAGAAAAATGTACAAACTACGTTGATCACGATGAGTGCGAAGAAGGAGCAGCTTGCCATTATGGAACTTGTCTTCCACTTTGCAGTCAGAATATGATAGATTGTCCTTCTGGTTATCAATGTGCACTCTCCGACGGATGGATCCCGTTCTGCTTTCCTCTCTAGTAGTCCTTGAAGGAAACAAATCAAAGGGGTTTGTCGAGCTAATCAACCCTTGACAGTCACTGCGGGACGTACTGCGAGCACAGATCGAGTGCCATGTCGATTGTCGCGTCGAAATACGGATACACGTCGTGGTCGGGGTCGGTGGATCGGCTGTGGTGTGGACGAACGCGACCCCCTGTGGTCGTTGCGCCGACCGGTTCAGCTGCGCAGGCACGCTAGAAGCGCTAATTTGAACAGAGTTGCGTCTTCGCAATTCCTCGGGCGGGCGAAACGTTGTCTTCCCCCTGTGGCTTTGACCGCGTCACTATTCAGGAGCGTGCAAGCGAAGTGTGCACCGCATGAGAAAAGTGTGCACCGCATGAGAATTAATTTCGATGAGACGCGACTTTAAAGGAGTGTACGCTTCCGAGCTCAAAATTCTCAGCAAGTAGTCCCATGCAACTTCGTTGCTCTCACGCTGTGTACACTTGCCAACTCGAAATTCTCACGCTGTGTACACTTGCCAACTCGAAATTCTCACGCTGTGTACACTTGCCAACTCAAAATTCTCAGCAAGTAGTCCCATGCAACTTCGTTGCTCTCACGCTGTGCACACTTGCCAACTCAAAATTCTCAGCAAGTAGTCCCATACAACTTCATTGTTCTCACGCTGTGTACGCTTTCGAACTCAAATTCTCACGCTGTGTACACTTGCCAACTCAAAATTCTCACGCTGTGTACACTTGCCAACCAAAATTCTCACGCTGTGTACACTTGCCAACCAAAATTCTCACGCTGTGTACACTTGCCAACTCAAAATTCTCGGCGAGTAGTCCCATGCAACTTCGTTGCTCTCACGCTGTGTACACTTGCCAACTCAAATTCTCAGCAAGTAGTCCCACCCAGCGACTCACCGAAGCACCTGGATCGTGAGACCCGAACCATCGAAGAGCACGCGCGAGACGAGACATGCAATAAAAAGGCGCGGCACCGTCGGCCCGTAGCGAAGCTTATAAAGGTGGCTGCGACTCCGTCCGATCTCTCTGGCGCACCGCGTGGTTGCTCCGCGAGCCTGCAAACCCCGATCGAGAACCTTGCGCCAGTCATCAACCGTGTGGATAGCGTGGCCGTGCCAGCGAACCTCGCAGCCGGAAGCGTTGACCAGCGCCAAGATGGTCTCGAGGCTCGCTCGAAACTTCAAGGCACCGCGAGGGCCACGAAATCGGTAGGCCGTGGCCGGCGAGGTAGCGACCGCCGCGGCTCTAAGGGCGCGGTCCGATGCAAGTTGCTGGGAGAGAAACACCAATAGTTCAGTTGGAAACATGCCCAACCTTCTCAGGTGCTGACGTCTTCTGTCGCGGGGGCAGGTGGCGACATGTGCTAAACTGCGCCGGACGTGTACAGCCTCCTTTTACGCTCATGTCCCAAGAGACATATATTTCGTACCAAGACCCGGCGCGAGCGATGTCGAGTAGGGTCGCGAGTCTTCTACAAGATCTTCACTGGCATGGGGGGAGATCACTCCGAAGTTCGTCGCATTTTTCGTCACGATTTACCCGGTCGAGATTCAAATTCCCCAATACTACAACCACAGTGCCAGCTAGACGGCCATACACGGACACCGACCCCGACACCGACACCGACAGCGGTGGCGAAAGCGAAACAGAAACCGGAGGTCTCGACATCGGCCACTGGTTGATCACCATCCACGACCGTACCAACCCGACCTCCGTGGCAAAAATTGACGTCATCACCGGTGAATCGACGCACCTGTGTTTCCTTGATGTCAACCACAACTACAATACAAGCACTTTTGCCCGCAATGGTCTGCTCTATGCTGCCAACGCAACCACCAAGGACCTTGAGATTATCGACCCCTGTACCTGCCAGCGCACGGTCGTGGGACCGACCATGGTCAATGCTCTGCCGGGCATCACGGCCGACCAAGGCGATGGCCTCTACGGGCTCGAAACAAGTCAGGACATCTTTGTGGATATCAACGAAGAAACTGGTCTTGCCACTGAGATTGGGCCTGTCGGGCTCAACTGGGGCACTGGAGGGCTCAGCTGGTCAGATGAGCTTCAGGATACCTACGCCATCAACGGCTCCGACGACAAACTCTATCGAATCGACCATGTGACAGGCCAGGCGATAGAACTTGTCCAAACAAACCATCCATTTGGGTCAGTCGGTATTGAGTACCACCCCTACCGCAAGGAGATTTATGCCTGCTCAAACCCAGGTATCCTCCTGCGGGTGGATCCCGAGTCTGGCGAAGTCACCGAGGTCGGTCCGATGAACCTAATGACAGACCCGCACTGCGACAACCTCGCGGCACCGTGGACCCCGGTGCAGTGTGTAGAAGATGCATAAGCAAGCGACCTCGACATACACTGCCGCTATGCCCCTGGGCTAGCGGCGGGTGTCCTCCTGCCCTTCTAACTCCGCTCGGGGTATCATTGAGCCATGTCCGAGCAGCGCAAGCCACATCAGGTCATCGCCATTGTCGGTGGCAACCACGGGCAAAACACCTGGCTCACGCGCCATCTTTGTGAATCGGCACAGCAGTCCCGGTGCGACGTCGCCTACTATCAACACAACTCGGCGTCGCGCCTCGACAACCTCCCCGAGCATTGGCCCGTTGAGTCGGTGCTCCATGCCCTCATCGACACGCCCCGGCGAAGACTGACGCTTCTGAGTTTTCCCCACAGCGGACGCCCGCTCTCCGGCCCCTACCCCTCACTCTCGTTAGCCGACGCCGCAGTGCTGGTGCTCCCACCGGGCATCGCATCGCCTGGTACGGCTCCGCAACAGCTACTCCAACTGCTCGGGGGCCTCACCAGACCTCTGATTGCGGCGGTGATGCTCAGCACCCCTCAGTTTCCCGCCAACGACCAACTTGAGGCCAATGTGCGGGATATGGTGGAGGACTTTGGCTTCGATGGAAACCAGCTACTTGTCGTTCGAGCTGATCCAGACAGGCCCCTGTGGCAACTTCTCGAGGCGATTGAGCGCTCGCCACTGCCCCCTGTCGCGCCCACGCAGGGCCCGGGCTGGATTGAACTCGGCGAGTTGACCCCCTTCCGAACCAACTTCTTTGCAACCTATGCTCGCGTCCGCCAAGGTGCGTTCTTCGAGGACGATACGGTCCTGCTCGGGGGGCGTTACAACGATAGGAACGTGCACATACAGGTTCCTGAGCGCCGCGGCACACCCGGAGGTCACGTTTTTCCGCTGACCGCCGGAGAGCTCCACCTGCTGTACCTCAAACACCCGGGAAACTACTTTCCCCTGGGGACAGGGATGATTCTCCTTTCACCTGGGTTTAGCCAACGAACACATACTGCATCACTCGATGTCGGTTGGTGGGACGACCTTGCACCGGGTTTGGTACTCGCCAAAATCCACGGGTGTGAAATCCCTGTGGCCGTCAGCAGAGATGGTCATGGAGCCGCACAGTTGAGTTCCTACTCCCCGATACATGCAATTCCCGGCGTTCCTGTTGAGCTCTGGCACCAGGGTCAACGGTTTGCATTTGGCCAGGTGTCCGCCCGCGCGAGTGAACACGATCGCCCATTGACGTTATAGTAACTGCTGACATGAGTGTGCTTCTCCGCCTCGCATACGCCAATGTTCTGATCGCCCTCAATGCCGGGGGATTCGCCTGTGCAGCGCTGCTCGCCGCTCGAGTTGAGATTTCTTGGGGTCCTTTGGTGCTGCCGACGATCGCCATGTATGGCGTGTACACCTACGACAAGGTACTGCGTTTCGACCCGCAGGACAGTATCAACGACCCGAAGCGTTGCGCCTTTATTGTCGCCCACCGGGGGCTTTTGCTCACCAGCGCTGCTGTACTCCTCCTTGGAGGACTTGTCGTAGCCTGGTGTGCGGGGTGGCTTGCGTTTATTTTATTTGTATTACCATTTATTTCAGGCATCCTGTACGCAGCTCCTGTCCTACCCAAACGCTACCGCATTCGCCGAATCAAGGATGCGACAGGCCTCAAATCGATCTATGTAGCCGCCGTGTGGAGTGCAACAGCCGCTCTTTTGCCACTGTCGATAGCCGGTGTTGGGTTGGACTCGGCTATTGCAGGATTTGCTGCTCTATGGGTCTTCCTACGCATGTTTATCAACACGGTCTACTTTGACCTCGGAGACGTGGAAGGCGATCGGACTTCCGGCACCCAGACTATTCCAGTGGTGTTTGGGTTTTCGCAAACCCGTACACTGTTGTTTGCCGTAAACTTTGTATCCGCATGGATTTTGTGGGTTGGCGTGGTGGCGGTTGGACTCCCGCCGTCACTGTGGATCCTGGCACTCGCGGTTATCTACGGGCATATCTACCTCAAGCTCGCTAGTCCCACGCGAGACCTGGGCTTTCTATGCGATGTTGTGGTCGACAGTGAAGGCCTTGTTTTGGGCTTTTTGTGCCTGCTCCTATCGCTCTAGGGCATCGCTGCGTCGAAACACACCCCCGTCCCACCGAGTCCGCAGTACCCACCTGGATTTTTTGCTAGGTACTGCTGGTGGTAAGCCTCGGCGTAGTAAAATTTGGGTGCATCTACAATTTCTGTGGTGATCTCGGGGTAACCTGCAGCCTTGAGCTCGCGTTGAAAAACGGCCAGCGACTGCTCGGCTTGCGTGCGTTGCTGTGCGGTGGTGCAATAAATTCCCGAGCGATACTGGGTGCCAGCATCGTTTCCTTGGCGCATCCCCTGGGTTGGATCGTGCCCCTCCCAAAAGGTCTTGAGAAGCTGCTGAAACGAAATCGCCCGGGGCTCGTAGACCACCAACACAACTTCGTTGTGACCGGTTCGTCCGCTGCATACCTCACGATAGGTCGGGTTTGGTGTATAGCCAGCAGCGTAGCCAACGGCTGTCGTAATCACGCCCGAGAGCTGCCAGAATTTTCGCTCGGCTCCCCAAAAGCACCCCATGCCAACTAGAACCTTCTCGGCGCCCTCGGGAAACGGCGGCGTGAGTGACGTCCCCAATACAAAATGGCGCTCGGGAACAGGCATCACCTCGTCGCGTCCGGGCAGAGCCTCTTTGGGACTGGGCATCCGCATCTTCTTTGCGTCGAAAAAGAACATGCCACTACGCTAGCAAGCATCCCCAGCAGTGGCCAGTGCCGGTCGAGCACAGCGAAGTCCGTGTATGCACACATCTATCGCGGTGCGCGAGCGCCCCAGCCTCTTGCTCCCACGCCGGCCGCGGGGCATGATCCGGGCCCTCCGATGAAGCGCAACTTTGCTGTTTTACTCCTCCTGACACTCGCTTGTAACCGCCCAACCGAGCCTACCCACCAGACTCCGGTTTCCGCCAAGCCGAAGACACGCGCGACCACCGACACGCCTGTTCCAGCAAAAAAGGCCACCAAGCCGACGCCCAAAAAAGCGCCCTCAAACACGGCCGTACCGACCTACGACGAGGAACTCGCCGCCCTCACGCGCTCGATCGAAAACCTCGAACAGCGGGCCAAGGATTACCCCAAGCAATGGTTGCACATACAGAGACTTGCGGGCAAGTACAGCACACGGGCCCGACTTACGGGCGACTACGACGACTATGAGAAGGCCGAAGAAGCTCTCAAACGAGCCTTCAAAGCCGCACCCAAGGGCTCTGGCCCGTTTGTCGCCCGGGCCCAACTCAACTACACGCTCCATCGGCTCGCTCGCATCGAAGCTGACCTCGACGCCGCCGATAAAAAAATCGTCAAGAACAACACCGAGCAGGCCACCCTTGCGGGTATGCGGGCCAACCTCGCGTTTCAGCGGGGCCAGTACGATGCCGCACTCGCCGGCTACACCAAGGCCGTCAAACTCGACCGTTCGCCGACGAACCTCTCACAGCTGGCACTCTTCCACTGGAAAACTGGCAACTTTGATGAGGCCGAGAAGCTCTATACGGAGGCCCAGTCGCTGTACAAGGGCAACAACCCCGAGCCCCGAGCTTGGTTGCACCTACAACTTGGCCTGATGGACCTCGACCGAGGTCGCTACGAGGATGCCCTCGCCCACTACCAAACCGCCGGTCAACTCATGCCCGGCTATTGGCTGATCGACGAGCATATCGCCGAGATCAAGACGCTCACAGGACACGTCGACGAGGCTAAAAAGCTATACGAAGCTATCGTCGCGCGGACTGGTAACCCGGAGTTTATCGATGCACTGGCGGGTATTCACCACGAAGCCGGGAATCAGGCGAAGGCCGACGAGCTCATTGCCAAGGCGCGAGCCATCTATGAAAAACAACTCAAGCAGTTCCCCGAGGCTGCCGCCGGCCATGCGCTCGAACACTTTTTGGAGTTTGGGGAAGATGCCAAACGCACGGTCGCACTAGCCGAAGCGAATCATAAAACCCGGCCAAACGCACAGGCGAAAATCCTGCTGGCGCAGGCTTACCTCGCTGCAAAACGCCCTCAGGATGCCCTCAAAGTGATCGAGCAGGCACTCGCCAGTCGCTGGCGCTCAGCCGATCTTCACGACACTGCAGCAGATGTGTACACTGCTGTTGGTGATACAACAAAAGCGACGAAACAACGCTCGCTCGCCCGTGCCATCAACCCCCAACAGCCCGCCTGAGTCCCCGTTGTCGATTCCCCTTCCCCCCGCTCCCAAAACCCGGATTCCGCTGCTTGGGGCCCTCCCACTTGTTACCAAGCACGGGCTACTCAAGGCATCACTCACCTGCTGGCGTGAACTCGGCGATACCTTTCAACTGCCGATAGGCTCTCGCCAGATGGTTGTCCTTGCCCACCCGGACCATGCCCAGGCCATCCTAAAAAAACGTCGCAAGAACTACATTAAGGGTTCGGCCTATCGCAACTTTCGCATGCTCGCGGGCGACGGGTTGCTCACCCGCGAAGGAGAGCGCTGGCTCAAGCGTCGGCGATTGATGCAGCCGACGTTCCAGGCAAAAAACATTCACCTGCTAGCCCCGCTCATGACCCGGCTTTCGGGAAAAATGATCGAGCGGTGGCGGGGTCAATTCGGCGAACGAGCAACCGTCGATATCCACCCTGAAATGGTCCTGCTAACCCAGCAAATCGTTGGTGAGGCCCTTTTTGGCCTCGACATCAGCGACCGCTCGGAAGACGCAACCCGAGCACTCGATGATGCATTGGCATGTTTCTCGAAACGCGGAAACTCGGCGGCCCAGCTGCCACTGTGGATCCCCACCCGCGGCAATCTCAAACTTCGCCGTGCCCTGCGAACACTCGACAAAACGGTCTACGGCATCATCGACCAGGCCCGACACACCCGCGATGGGACGCAAACTCTCCTGCGGATGCTGATGGAGGTACGCGAGGCCGATACTGGCGAGCCGCTGTCGGACCTCGACCTCCGCGACGAGACCATCACCCTGTTCCTCGCCGGGCACGAAACGACCGCACTCACGCTCACATGGGCACTTTATGTGCTTGCACAACATTCTGATGTGGTCGAGCGGCTGTATACGGAAGTTAGCGAAGTGCTCGACGGGCGGCTGCCCACGATCGACGACTGCGACAAACTTGTATACACAAGAATGGTCATCGACGAAGTTCTCCGTCTGTACCCGGCCGTCTGGACGGTCGCGCGCAATACGGTCGACGACGACGAGCTCGGAGGCTTTCGAATTCCGGCGGGATCGATCGTGCTCCCGAGTGCCTACCTCACGCACCGCCACCCTGATTTTTGGCCAGACCCAGAGCGGTTCAACCCAGACCGTTTTCGAGCAGGCGCAAAACGGCATGAGTTCGCGTACTACCCATTTAGCCAGGGTCCACGTATTTGCATTGGGAACTCATTTAGCCTGATAGAAAGCCAAATTATCCTGGCGACGATCATTCAAAACTGTACGTTTACGCTCGACCCGAGTTGCCGCGTAGAGCCGAGAACACAAATTACGCTCCGCCCCTCGGGCCCAGTGCGCATGCAACTGGCCCTGCGCCCGCAAAAAATTCCTGCCTAGGTCATCCAATACCCACGTTTGAATACTTCTGAATTATTCGTACCCTAGTGCAGTTCGATGGAGCGTCCGACCATTCATTCCAGCCGTTTTGAGCAGCGTGCGCAACTCGGTAGCGGGACGTTTGGCACGGTCTACGAAGCCTTCGATCGTCAGCGCGGCCAAGTCGTTGCTCTCAAGCGGCTTCACAAGGTCAGCCCCGATACGCTGTTTCGCTTCAAAAACGAGTTTCGCCTCCTCGCCGACGTCAGCCACCCCAACCTCGTTTCGCTGTACGAGCTGTTTGAATCACAGGGGGAGTGGTCTTTTTCGATGGAGCTCATTCGCGGCGGCCATCTCATTCGCCACCTGCGCGACTCGTCACTCGACCATACACCCACTGCCGACGACGGTTCCGAAATCAATGTACTTGCAGGTACAATGCTTGCGAGTGCGGAAGACTCGCAAAACCTGCCAACCGGAGCTCACCCGGCTCTCCCGGCCGATGGCGGTTTGCCAGACCTCGAAAACCTCCGCGACTGCTTCACCCAGCTTGCAGTGGGCCTCCATGCGCTGCATGAGCGCAAGCTCCTGCACTGCGACCTCAAACCCGCCAATGTCCTTGTCACAGAGACTGGCCGTGTCGTGCTTCTCGACTTTGGGCTGGTGACGCAACATCTCCCCGAAGCCAGGCCGGACCACAGGGTTGCCGGCACGCCCCTGTACATGGCTCCTGAACAGTGGCTCGGCGAAGCCCCAACTCCTGCCAGTGACTGGTATAGCTTTGGTGTTGTGCTCTATCAGGCACTGTTGGGCACCCTGCCCCACAGCGGTACATTTGCTGCCCTCATAGAGGCCAAAACCCAACGCCCGGTGACCTCGTTACGCCGCCGCAACCCGAGAATCCCTGAGGACCTCAACGCCCTGTGTGTGGAACTTCTGGCCATTGAGCCCCAATCTCGACCGAACTTTCAACAAATCATCGATCGATTAGATGGTCATAAAAACGTTGCAAGGCCAGTCGAGCAAACGCCGACCACCGTGTTCGTCGGTCGCCAGGCCGAACGTAGCCAGCTCCACAAGACGCTCGAAATTTGCCGGCGTGGCGGTAGTCAGGTCGTACTTGTACACGGCCAAACCGGGCTCGGGAAGTCGACGCTATGCGAGCAGTTCGTCAACGAAATCGCAGACGAACCATTGTATATACTCCGGGGGCGATGCTACGAGCAGGAGTCGCTGCCCTACAAAGCACTCGACGCGGTGGTCGACAACCTCAGCGAGACGCTCTATGCATTACAACCGCATAGCCTCGGCTCTCTTCCCGGCGCCCGCGAGCTCACCAAACTATTTCCGGTGCTCGCCCGCTCGCTGGTCGGCACCACCCAAAGTCGACTCACGCTGCACAACCCCATTGAAATTAAGCGTCGGGCCCAACGTGCCCTACGCAGTATTCTGGTTGAGCTCGGACGCAACGCGCCGATCCTAATGTGGATCGACGATGTCCACTGGGGCGACCGTGACAGCGCCGCGATTGTCCACAATACAATCCAGGGAGTTGATGCCCCACGCCTGATGTTGTTGCTGACCTTTCGCTCCGATGAGATTGAACAGTCACCATTTTTGCAGGAGTTTCGTCGCCTTCAAAGCGAGCAACCCGGGTCGGTCCCGGTAAGCCAGATCGCACTCTCGAAATTCTCAGCGGGGGATTGTCAAGAGCTCGTCTCGCAGCTCCTCGAACGCTCCCAACCCCGGTCCAACCGCTATATCCGTCGCCTATTGCAGGAAACCGGCGGTAGTCCGTTGCTGATCGATGAGCTCGTGCGGTTCTCGCAGGCGCGTGTTGAAGACTCGGTCGAACTCGGCGTCGATCATGCACAATCGTTTGAGCAAAACCTCAAGCTCTCCGGCCTATTGGCAAAGCGAATCGATGGACTTCCTGAGCAGGCGCGTCAGCTGCTGGAAGTTGTCTGCCTAGCCGGGGTTCCCCTCGCCTTCGAGACTGCCCACAAAGCAATTGGCCAACACTCACTCGAACCACGCCTTATCAATCGTATGCGGTTTGAACACCTGTTGCGTGTACACAATTCGAGTGGAACGACCCAGTTTGCCCCCTACCACGACCAGGTCCGAACGTTTACGGTCGGCACGCTCGGGCCCCGGCGTCGTCGCTACCTCCACCGACACCTCGCCGAAAGCCTCGCACAGACACCGCAAACGCCAGCCCGACTGCTGGCGACACACTACCACGGCGCGGGCATGAACGAAACCGCCAGTAAGTACGCCCAGCGGGCAGCTCAGGCAGCAGACGCGGCCCTGGCATTTGAGGATGCGGCAACGTTGTATGCACAAGCAATGTTGTGGTGGCCCGGTGACCCCGACCGCCATCGACTACTGCGCAAAAACTATGCGGATGCCCTGGTCAACTGTGGCCGTTGTGGCGATGCAGCCCCGATCTACCTCGACCTGCATCATGGGGCCCCCCCTGCACAAGGCCGGGAACTCAAGCGACTTGCTGCCCAGGCGCACGTCACCTGCGGGAACTTGGACGAGGGCCTCGAACTACTCAGGCAGTGCCTTCAAGACGTCGGTCTCACGTACCCTAAAACGGCGGGCCGGGCCATGTATGAAATTGCCAAATCGTTGATTCGCCTCAAGTTCACGCGAATCCGGCCCAGACCCCCCGAACAGGAGATTTCGTCGCAGGCCAGTGAGAAGATTGAGACCTGCTTTTTGGTGAGTCGCAATGTTCAACTGATCTCACCGATTCACTCCATGGTTTTTGGCGCACGAGCGCTGCATCTATCCATCGACTCCGGCACCCAGGAGCAACTTGTCGAGGGGCTGTTTCAGGTTGGTTGTGCCCTCGCGGTTACCGAGCGCAAAGATGGGCATGCCCTGTTTGAACAGGGGCTTGAGCTGGCCAAGACTGTGCATTCTCGCAGGCTCTCCGGGGTTGAGGCCTACTGGTCGGGACTACGCGAATACTCGCAGGGCTACTGGCCACAGGCCCTCAAGTCGTTCGAAGCCTCGTACAGGGCGTTTGCTGAGTGCCCAGGAGCAACGACCGACCTGCAAAAAGCCGAGGTCAACAGCATCTTAATGCTGCAACTACTCGGCGACTTTCGGGCCCTCAACCACCGAACCGACGAAGCACTCCACAGCGCCCAAAAAACAGGAAACCGCTATTCGGAGGTCATGGCCACACTCTACTCGGCGGTCTCCCGACTCGCGGCCGATGATCTAGCTGGTGCACGTACAAGGATTGGCGAAGCTGTGTCCCGCTCACCCGCAGATACGTACACAGGGTTTTCGCAGCTCAAGTTCGAGATCTGGTGTGACCTGTACGCCGGCAACCCGCAGTCGGCTGTCGACCGCATTGAAGCCGCCTGGCCAAAGATTACGGGCTCCCGCATGAACTCGCTTTCGACATTTCGAATCGTCATGGGCTCATTGCGCGCGGGCTGTCTGCTTGAACTTGCGGCCCACCAGCCCAACGATGCTAAAAAACTACATAAGCAAGTCATGAAGACACTACGTCAACTCGCGCGCGAATCCAACCCGGGAGCGCAGGGGCCGGCCGCCATGCTGAATGCTGCGCTCGCCTGCCAGTTGGGGGACAGCGAGCAGGCTGCAGCCCACAGTTCGCGCGCAGAGGCGTCCTACTCAAGATTGGGAAGACCGCTCGATCAAGCCCACGCGCTTCGCCGGATTGGTGAGATCAGGCGCGATGCTACGAAAATCGCCGAGGCTGATCGGGTGATGCACGCGCGTGGAGTCGCAAATCCGCAAGCTTGGCTGCGATGCCAAACGCCCGGATTTCGCCCCTACGAGTCCAAAAACTAACAGTGACAGTTTCGAGTTGTCGCCGGCACACTGCCTGTACAAACTTCGCAAAATCATGAAATTGTCCCGATCCGAACAGCGATTTTCGACGCTATCATAGCGCGGGCAACGTTGCCCGAGTTGAGGATGTACGAATGCCGCGTTTTTCATGGGACTACCCGCAACGCCTACGTGCCGCGCTCACTGAGCTACGCCACCTGGCCGAAACGACACCACATGTCGAACTTGTTGATTACCTCAATCCTATCCCCGCGCGCGGCCCGGTCAATCCAACGCTGACAACCCCCATCTCGGACCCGGCTCCCAAATATCCCGGGGCCGAGGAAGACGCGGGGCGAGGTTTTGCAGGCGACAAAACGCGCCAGCTTTGGCGCTACACCTACCTCAAGCAAAACCTCGCAGACAACCCACTTTCGCCAATCGCTGTCGCCGGGCGCTTCCCCTTAAGCGAATGGTACGACCTTCGCTGGGCAGTGCCCTACTTGCCGACTTTTCTCAAGACAGTTGCCAATGTCAAGTTTAAGCTCGGCAAGTTTTGTGTCGACAAGCTACTGGGTCGATTCGACAAGATGCTGGCTTACCGGGAGCTGTTTAGCAGCTGTCTCCCCCTGCCGAGCTATGCCGATGTGTTCCACGAGGACACCGAATTTGGCCGACTCCGGGTTGAAGGCCCAAACCCCGTGGTGCTCGAGCGACTCAAGTCGGTCGAGGTGGTCAAACAACGGTTTCCACGACTCAATCAGCACATTCTCGTCCAGGCGACGGGTCAAACTTCGCTCACGATTGAGGCAGCTGTCGCCGAGCACAGGCTCTTTATTTGCGACTACCAACTCAATCAGGCTTCGTTGCTGCCAAAAAATGAAGAGCTCAACCGCGACTCCCGTTGGCGGTCCAAGTATTTACCTGCCCCGCGGGTCATCTACTACGATCGAGACCATGGCTCGGGCCGACAGTTGATTCCGGTTGCCATGTTGCTCGACCAACCCGACGCAACCGCGCCCAATCCCCTGTACGTGCGCGGGACAAGCCGGCAGTGGTCGTACGCCAAAACCTTTGCCCAAGCGGCGGACCTCAACAACCAGGTGTTGAGCAGCCATATCTACCGGTGCCATTTCGTCGCCGAGCCATTTGCCCTCGCAACCCCGCGCCAGTTGCCGGCCGAACATCCCCTCCACATCCTGCTTGAGCCCCACCTGCGCTATACCCTGTTTGTCAACGACCAAGCATTCAACCTACTCAAAGTACGTGGAAAGGTCTTCGACAATATCTACGCGGGCACAATTGCCGAGACCCGCGAGATCATGATTCAGTCCTACTTGAAGTGGACGTTTCGTGATCTCGCACCCGAGCAAGACTTCGCCCGGCGTGGGGTCGAAAGCTACCCCGAGCACTACCCGTACCGCGACGACATCCGCCTCTATTGGCCGGTGATTCAAAACTTCGTGCGCTCGTACCTAGAACTCTACTATCCCAACGACAATGCAATTGTTCACGACAAGAACTTGCAAGACTGGGTCGAGGAATTGGTCGACCCAAATCGCGGCAATATCCGGGGTCTCTTAACAGGTGCGCGACTGACCACAGTCGATGAACTTGTCGAAATTCTCAGCATTCTCCTGTTTACCGCTGGCCCGCAGCACGCCTCGGTGCACTTCCCCCAAACTGAATACTTTACGTTTATCCCCGGGTACCCCGGGGCCCCCTACAAGCCGCCGTCCGCGGATCCCTCGCAGTTACCTCCCCAACAATTGCTCGACTCGTTACCGCCGATTGAGCGCGCAGCTGAGCAGTTTCAGACGAACCAGATTGGTAACTACCGGTTTGATAAGTTTGGCCACTACCAGGCCTATCGCCTCGGGCGCGTGCAAGAAGCCAAGCCTGCCATCGATGCCCTTCACCGTGGTCTCGACCAAATCGACGCCACTATTCGCACCCGCAACCGCACGCGCGAACGTCCCTACACCTATCTGCTTCCACAAAACGTTCCCAACAGTATCAACATCTAAGGGGCAATCATGAAAAGGTTTTGGAAAAACTGGCTCGGCAACCAGACCGCTCGGGCCTACTACCACGCCCCGCGGTCCCTCGAACAACTTCGTAGTGTGGTCCGAGAGGCCGCCAAAAAAGGACGTATCCGGGCAGTCGGCAATAGCTTTGCCTGGAGTAAGTTGGTACCGACGTCCGACACACTGGTGAGCCTAAAGCATCTCAACCGCCTGCTCGATGTCAACCACACCGAGTCCACGGTGACAATTGAGTGTGGTATGGCGATGAAGCAGCTGACGCGGGTGACCGAAGCCTATGGTTTTACCCTGGTGAGTCCAACGATTTTTCCCCGAGTTGCGATTGGCGGAGCTTTGGCTACCGGGTCCCATGGTACCGGTAAAAATGTCCAAACTTTCTCCGACAACGTGGTGGCAGCTACGGTCGTCAACGCCAATGGCGATGTGGTCGAGATCAAGCAATCCGACGGGGACCTACTCGATGCCGCACGCGTGGCAATGGGCACATTTGGCGTGATGTACAGCGTCACACTCAAGGTCCAGAAGACCTTTAATGTGCGGGTAGAAGTCAAAACCTTCCCGGAGCGCGAAGTCCTCGAACATATTCCCGACATCCTCAAAACCTATGAGTATGTCGAGATGTACTGGTTTCCGTATACCAAAATCATGTGGCTCATGGCCGCCGACGCGACCACGGAAAACTCCGACCGCTTCGGCGTGCGCTGGTTTCTGCGTCGTGGCATCATGGATGCACTGACCTTGGCTGGCGGCACCGTGGCGATGCCAGTTATCTCAAACTTCTTTCCACGGCTGACTCCGCTGGCCGTCAACCTCTCACAGTACTTTGCCTTTCGCCAGGGCGAGGCGGTCGAGCCCGCTGCCATCGAGTTCCACTACCAAACGGCCTATCCGAAGATCTGGGATATGTCGCTCGCGGTGCCAACCACCCACGCGAAGCAGTCGTGGGAACTCATTATGGACCTGGTCGACCGCTACCGCGCCAACGGGAAGTATCCCGTCAATTTTGTTGCACATGCACGCTACATCGGAGCGAGTACCGGGCTGATTTGCCCGGCGATGGGCCGCGAGACCACGCCGATTGAGGTTGTCACCGGCTGGCTGACACCGGGGATTGACGAGTTCTACGGAGACCTAGAGGCGGAATTCTACCAACGAATCCCCGACTCTCGCCCCCATTGGGGCAAATTTATTACGCGTCCAGACCGGATTCACGAGCAGTATCCTCCCCAGGCGTGGCAACGGTTTTTACAGCTGCGCGAGTCGTTTGACCCCGAGCGCGTGTTTCTCAATCACTTCTTGGAGCACAAGGTGTTTAAGCTCCCCGCGCTCAACGGCTCATCCCCGCCGATTCCGCAATAGCGGCGTTCAGCGGCGCCCTGGTGGGTGCGGCAACAGCAGCGTAAAAGTTGTACCCACATCAACCTTGCTCTCGACCTCGATCGAGGCATTCATGCGCCGGCAAAAAATATTGGCGACCGCCAAGCTCACCCCGGAGCCCTGGTGAACCAGGGACTCACAGGCATCTGAACTGCGTGAGAACGGTTGAAACAGGGTCACCAGCTTCTCGGTTTCGATGCCGACGCCGGTGTCTTGTACGCGCAACTGAATGTGCTCTGGGGTTCGCTTGGTCGTCAACAACACCTCGCCGTCCTGGGTAAACCGATTGGCGTTGTCTAGCAGCGTGGTGAGGCAGTGGCGCAGCAGCGACGGGTCGGCCCAGGCCTGGCAGGCGTCGTTTTCGAGTTCGACAAAAACCTGATTTCCCTGCTCTTCGGCAAGTCCTCGCAGGTCTTCAAACACCTCACCAATCAAATCGTCGAGCGCAACGAGCTGGCTGTTGACTTCGAGTTGTCCACTTTCGATACGCGACAGCTCAAGTACATTGCCAACGGTCCGTTGCAGGCGAAAGCAGCCGCGACGCAGGCTGTCGAGGTCGTCCCGTAGGTTGCTTGTGTCACCCGCCTCGAGGTCCTCGTCGATTAGCTCAATAAACCCGACAATGCTGTTGAGCGGCGTCCCGAGTTCGTGACTAATATTGAGAAAAAACCGGTTGCGTGCGCGGTTGGCAGCGGCCTTCTCCTCCGCCATGGCCCGGCGTTCAATCGCCTGCTCCAGCGCCAAAGCTTTTATCCGAGCACCCCGCTGGGCACGGTTTTGCGAACGAAGGTGATAAATCCCAATGGCGTGGAGCGCCGCTAGCAAAATGACCGACAGCAACTTCTCGTCGAGCGGTGCATGACTATACAAAAATGCCAGGCCGAGAAATTCCAGCGACAGGATCACGCCGGCGGCCACGGTCAGCACAAACCGGTTGGGCATGAACATGTAGTTGCCAATAAGGATCACCACGACCGTCATCAGCATGTACATCAACCTATCGATCGCCGGGAGCGTGACCAAGTTAAACGACGTCGAGAGGGCAACGGTGCCAAAGAACACGGTCCACTCGAGCTTGCGCGTGGGGCCCTGCCGCAACACCAGTAAGGGGGTGAGGACTGCCAGCGAGCCGGCGATCCGGCCCATGATCGACCACACCAGGGTGACCGACAAATCGTGCCGAAGTACGTCTAGGCTGATGCTCAACAGGTACACGATGCTGGTCGTCACGCAGACCAAGCGAATCATCCGCGCCCGCATCGGCCAGTTGTCGACCAAAAATGCATGCTCGGCCGACCGGCCCACGAACTCCCCGGAGATTCGCGAGATCGGCAGGTCGAGGAAGTCGGAGATCGACCTCAGCTCGCTGTGTTCGAGCGAACGTTTCACGCTAGAGCCCTTCGACCAGCATACCACCCACAACCTGTTCGTTTTTACAGGTCTTAAAAAACTCTTTATGTCTTTTCGCGCACCATATATTTAGACCGCGAAACCACCTTGATGCAGCCGAGCAAAAATCATTGTTTAGGGAGCACGATTGCCCGCAGGAGGCCATCTCGAACCCATGTGCGCAACCAGGCTGCAACCTCGCCCGCGCTGAGCTCCCGGCGGACAGCCTGTGCACAGGCACAGATTTCGATAAAGGTCGCGCGTTGCAACAGGGCCGACAGTGCTGCCGCCTCGGCAGGCTCCACATGGCGGTAGCGAACGATAAAAGCCTGACGCCACACAATGACCTGCTTTGTGTCAGTTTGCCCCACGGCTCGCGGGCGCGGCTCACCGGCGCGGCGGCTCTTATCGAGCATGGCGAACGGATATGTACAATCAACCATTTTGACAGCAGCGATCGGCGCGAACACTGCCGTCGGCCACTCGTGCGCAGACAACTCGACAAGCGCCTGTGTGGTCACAACCGGTGAGTCTTCGGCATCGATCAAGGCATAGCTAGACCACTCAACTGCGGCGATCTCAGCTGCCCAGGCATGGGTACAACCGAGTGCGTGGGTTTGCAGGTACCGCGCCAAGCCACGACCAAAATCTGAAATATTGGCCCCGGTCGACGGACGCTCGAGGATGTAGTCGACCATCAAATTGTGAAATTGCGTGTCGCCAAGCAGCCAAGCGAGTACCGGGTACTGGGTAAGAATGACACCGTGCAGCCGCCAGAAGTATGAATTTGCATAGACATCTAAACGGGCGATGCGGGCAAACGCGGGTGTGGTGCGAAACGTGGCGGCCAACGCCGCAACCTGCTCACTGGGCTGGGCGTCGCAAAAGGCCTGGGCCCCGGTGGGGAAGACCATCGCCTGCCAAAACAACGCCTCGGTGTGGTCGACCTCTTGCCACTCGTCGGCCCCCAGTTCGGGGCACGTCCGCCTTGGTGGCACGGACTGTGTCGCCCCGTCGACGGAGCTTACCGGGCCAAGGACGAGTTCGGCACGCCGCGCAGCCTCGCGTTGTTGAGCGCGCAGGAGCTCCCACTCAGGCACATCTTCATCCCATTCAATCAGCGAGGAGATTGGCCCCCAACGTTTGAGTGCAGCTGCAAACAACTGCCAGACTTCTTCGGGCACGGGACCGCGGTGGTCATCAAATCGATAGTGTCCACGGTCGCTGTGGTTGGCGAGGTGAAACTGCCACACATGGCGACCGTCGATGCCAGCGAGGTATTGCTCGGGTGTGTAGCCATGGTTGTGGCCACTGACGACGATGTTGTTGAGGTCGAGCAAAAGACCGCAACCGGTACGGGCAGCCACTTGATTGAGGAACTCCCACTCGGGCACCTCACTACTTGTATACTCAATATAACTCGATACATTTTCGAGGGCGATCGCACGGCCGAGCTGGTCCTGTACGCGACGTACCCGCTCGCAAACACAGCGCAACGCCACCTCTGTGTAGGGCACCGGCAACAGCTCGTGAGCGTGGTGCCCCTGGCGACGGCCCCAACACAAATGGTCTGAGACCCAAGCAGGCTGGTAACGCGCAAACAGCTGGCGCAGTTGGTCGAGGTACGTCTCGCTCGGTGGTTGCAAGGAGCCGACCGCCAACGACACGCCGTGAAAGACAACCGGGAGATCACTGCGAATACGCTCGAGCACAGCATGGGGGCGCCCGCCCGCACCAAAGAAGTTCTCGCTGATCGCCTCGACCCAATCGACGTCGAGCCCGTGGTTGAGGGCACGAGCGTAGTGACGGACACGAAGTCCAACACCATGTCCGAGATAGGTCGGTCGGGTCACCGTTGCAATCTACCCCCAAAAGCAGCAGTTACCCGGGGGCGAAAATTTTCTGTAACACCGGCAAGGGAGCCGGCGATCTTTGTACATCCGCTACAATCCCACCGTCATGCGTACCCCAGCAATTGTTCTCGCATTGAGCGTTTTCCCCACGATCAGCTGCGACAAACCGAGTGAACCGACGCAACCGCCCGCAACCGCGGAGCCGACTGCCGAAGCACCCGAACCCGAAGCAGCGCCCCCCGAGCCGGAAAAGCCCAAAACCTGGGCCGACATGGACCGCAAGCAACGCAAGCGGTTTATGGGCCTCGAGGTGTTGCCCAAGATGAAGTCGATGTTTCAGGAGTACAACGCCGAGACCTATGGCTCGTTCAAGTGCCAGACCTGTCACGGCAACGACTGGACCGACGTCGACTTTAAGATGCCAAACGACCTCTACCCGCTACCTGCCGACAACCCGATCGAAGCGGCGCGTGAGTACGACGCCGAGATCACGGAGTTTATGGTCGAGAAGGTGCTTCCAACCACGGCTGAACTTCTCGGTGAGCAGTACGACAAAACCACCGGCAAGGGCGAGTTTGGTTGCCACAGCTGCCACCTCGTCGCCGAGTAAGAATTTGTATCAACAACGACTCTGGAGAAGTACATGAATAAGCAACTGGCCACAACCCTCGCCCTGTCCGTCGCCGCACTGTTTGTTTCGGGCTGCGACAAGCAACCGCCACAGCCCCCAGACTCGGCAGCTCCCGCTGGCGATCAAGCGGCACCGGCTGACGAGGCCGCCCCACAAACCGCTGCGGCCGATGAAAAGGTCAACTGCCTTGGCATCAACACGTGCAAGGGCCAAAGCGCCTGCGATGTCGAAGGTGCGCACGAGTGCGCCGGCCAAAACGAATGTAAAGGCAAGGGCTGGATCGTCGTGCCAAAGTCCGAATGTGATGAAAAAGGCGGCTCGGTGGTGGGTTAGCAAGCCCCCCGAGCATCTGCCGCGACTTGGGGTCAGCAGTCCCCGCGCAACCTCCCGCCGCCTCGCGGGCACCGGCTATCGCGGCGTATGCCCGAGAAAACTTGTGTAGTCACCGATCTTTGGGTGATGCGTCACAAAACTCCTGTGACATCTCGGGCAGCCGTGAGACCGCGCATGGTTGCCCGAGAAATATTTTGGCCCAATGCGCGGATGAACAGTCGCTTTTTTCATGCGGTACATGTCGCGACCGCAACCTGTCTGGTTCTTTCAGCCTGTGGTGACGACTCGTCGACAACCGGCACCGACTCCATGACTGGGACCACCGAAACGGGCACAACCGCCGGCCCGACTTCGACCACAGCAGGACCGACGACCGATACGACCACGAATACCACCGGTCCCACGGGATCCGAGTCCGATTCCGAATCGGACCCGTCGACCACCGACCCGTCGACCACCGACCCGTCGACCACCGACCCGTCGACCACCGACCCGTCGACCACCGACCCGTCGACCACCGATCCGTCGACCACCGACCCGTCGACCACCGACCCCACCGAAGGTTGTATCTGCACACCGGGTGAGCCCGAGGGCGTGTGTGTCGAGGCGGACATTTCGGTGTGCGCCGAGAACTGCATGGAATACGAGGCCGTCCCCTGCCCCTTGGGTTCGGCCTGCATCGAGGGTGAGTGCGTCGACAACTTCTGCACCCCCGACACCAAAATTTGCACCGACCCAGACTCCTACGCCGTGTGCAACGAGGAAGGGACCGACTTTGGCGACCCGATCGACTGCGAGCCGAGCGAGGGTTGTGTTTCGGGCAACTGCATCTCCCTGTGTGAACTGGCGGCCAACGAGCCGAGCAGTATCGGCTGTTCGTTTATCGGCAACCGGATGGACAACTTCGATGACGCCATGCCCGACTCGCTGATCGTCGGCAACACCTACAGCGACAAGACGGCAACGGTGCAGTTCTACTTCACCCCCAACAACTCGAACACCGAGCAGGCTCAGGGAGCTCCGGTCGAGGTCCCCCCCGGCGGGACTCACCTGTTTACGATGACCAACACACCGCCCAACACGATTTCGGTGTTGCGCCAGGGCGGTTCGTACCGGGTCGAGAGTGACATCCCGATCATCGCCTATCAGCACTCGCCGATCGGTCAGGACTTCACCAACGATGCTTCGATGCTGTTGCCTGAGCACGCCATGCGCTCCAACCACATCGTTGCCTCGTACCAGGCGTCGCTCGGCAATCACCCGAGTTACTTCAATGTAATTGCACTCGAAGACGACACCACGGTGACCTGGACGCCAACTGCCAACACGCTCGCGGGCGGCGGCGTGCCGGCTGTCAACGCCGGGCAATCGGGCGAAGTCACCATGAACCGGGCCGATACCCTGCAAGTCCGCGGGGCTAACAGCACCGACCTTTCTGGCACGTTTATCACCGGCAACGGCAAGCCGATTTGGGTTGTCGGCGCGGTCACCTGTGTCAACGTCCCCGCTGGCGTGACATTTTGCGACCACATCGAGGAGCAGTTGATCCCGCTCGATTACTGGGGCACCAAATACGTTGGGGCGCACTCGCCCACCCGCGGGAGCGAAGACCATCACTGGCGTATCTTCGCCGGGGCCGACAACGTCACCGTCACGACCGACCCGGTCCAACCTGGCACTCCGTTCACCTTGATGAACCAGGGTGATTTTGTCGATCTGGTGGTACCGACCAACACCAGCTTTATCTTTGAGTCCGGGCCCGATGAGCCGTTTATGCCGGTGCAGTACCTCGAGAGCCAAAACAGTGGCGCTGGTACGGGCGACCCGTCGATGTACCAGATGGTGCCCGTCGAGCAGTTCCTCAACCGCTACGCGTTCGTGACAGGTACCAGCTATCCGCTGCACTACGTCCAGGTCATTCGGCCGGTCGGTGGCTCGGATGTCACGATCGACGGGCAAACCGTCAACGGCTTTTACCAGGTCGGTGAGTTCGAGGTTGCCGACCATCAGATTGGTGAAGGCGGCCACCTGGCCGAGAGCGACACCGCCTTTGGCATTGTCGGTCTGGGCTACTCCAACGCGACCTCCTACGCCTACCCGGGTGGCCTCAAGCTCGAGGTCATCAACCCGCAGTAAGCCCACACGGTAACAGTGGATGCACGGGGCCCTTCACGGGGCCCCTTTTGTATGCACAACAATCGCAGCCCGTCACCAGTGTGGCGACACACGTTGCGGCAATCACCAGCGAGCTCGGCCCAGTTGCTATCCTTTGGCCATGAACCTGCATGCTCGCCCCATATCGCTATTGTTTGGCCTGTGCCTGCTCGCACCCACCGGCTGTGGCGGCGACGATGATGGGAGCGGCAGCGAGTCGGGGACCTCGGGCGAGACCGAGGAGACAGCCGGTCCCACCAGCGATACCGGTCAAACGGACACCCAGGAAAGCAGCGATAGCGATACCGACACGGGCACCGATACCGAAGCCTCGAACGTCAGCTTTGATGTGCGGGAAAGTGTCGAGCAACTCCATATCACCCACACCGACCCGGGAACCGAGCTTGTGTTGTACGACCCGGACGGCATTGAAGTTGCACGTGCAAATACCGATGCACTCGGCAGTCTGATCTTCCGCGAACTAAAACCCGGTGATGGCTATGTTATCGAAGCCCCCGGCCTCGACGAGACGACCGGCTCGCTCGAGGTTTGGTCGGTTGAGGGCAGCCTCCCCGACCAAGCATTTTATGACGGGCAGACCCTCAAGCCGGGATTCGGCTACATTGAAACCCGCGACGGCACCCAGCTTTCTGTGTATATCACACTACCTGGACCGCCCGAAGATGGCCCCTACCCCACGGTTATCAACTACTCCGGGTACAATCCCTCCAAGCCCGGCGCCCCACTTACGACGCCGCTGCCCGACCCGTTCACACTCGAGACCCTGTGCCTCGACTTTCCGATCTTGTGTGATGTGCCAAACCATCCCTCGGGCCTGATCGCGGGATTGATGGGATATGCAACGGTCGGCGTCAACATGCGCGGTACGGCCTGCTCAGGCGGGGCCTACGATTACTTTGAGACCCTGCAGTCGCTCGATGGCTACGATATTGTCGAAGCTGTGGCTGCCCAGGATTGGGTGCTCGGACATCGCGTGGGGCTTGTCGGTCTGTCCTACCCAGGGCTCAGCCAGATGTGGATCGCCCAAACCCGTCCGCCGAGTTTGGCTGCGATCACACCGCTCTCAGTATTTGCAGATACAGTGACTTCGACGCTCGCCCCCGGCGGTATTTTTAACGATGGTTTTGCCCTCAACTGGGCCGATGGCGTGCTCAACGGAGCTGATCCCTACGGCAAGGGTTGGGAGCAGGACATGGTCGATGCCGGGGACGAGCTGTGTGGCGAAAACCAGCTGCTACACGGGCAAAAGGTCGACACCGTGGCCAAGGCCCAGATGTACCCGTTTTATGTCGACGAGGTCGCCGACCCCCTCAACCCATCGCGGTTTGTCGACCAGATCGATGTCCCCGTGTTTATGGCCGGAGGTTGGCAAGACGAGCAAACAGGCGGGCACTTTACGCCGCTGTTCAACAAATTTAGCAACTCCCCGTTGACGCGATTTACGGCCTACAACGGCATCCACCAAGACGGCTATGCCCCCGAACTGTTGGTCGAGTGGAAGAGCTTTCTCGACTTCCACGTCGCCGGCGTGATCCCGGAAATCGACCCGTTGCTGCGCACCCTGGCCCCGCTGCTTATCGAGTCGGTGTTTGGTGCTCAGGTCGAATTTCCACCTGACCGTTTTGCCATGTTCGAATCGTTCGATGAGGCCTATGCGGCCTATAGTGCCGAACCCGACATCACGGTGTTGTTCGATGTTGGCGACAGCCAGATGTACGACCCAGGAGTCCCGGCTTCGAGTTTCTCGGCACAGTTCGAGACATGGCCACTGGCTGAGACCGAGCCGACGCGATGGTACTTCCAACCCGATGGGACCCTCGACACAGCCATGCCACCGGCTGGCGGCGGCGGCTCAGCGTTTGTCCACGACCCCGAGGCTGGGCGCACCCTCAACCTCGCGGGCAACATCAACGATATTTTGCCCAACTGGAACTGGATTCAAGACGCCCCGGGAACGGCCGCGGTCTTTATCACCGAGCCCCTGCAAGAGGATGTCGTGATGCTCGGCTCGGCCTCAGCTGACCTTTGGGTCCGTTCGAGCGCTGACGAAGCCGACCTCGAAGTCACGATTTCGGAGGTCCGTCCGGATGGCCAGGAGATGTATGTACAAAGTGGCTGGCTGCGCGCCAGTCACCGCCAGTTGGCCGACGATGCCACCGCCCTGCGACCGATCAAAACCCATCTCGAAGCCGATTGGCAACCGCTGGTGCCTGGCGAGTGGATCGAGGCCAGGATTGAAATCTTCCCGTTTGGACATGCCTTCCGCGCGGGCTCACGGGTGCGTATTGCCGTCGACACCCCCGGCGAAACCCGGGCCGAGTGGAAGTTTATCCTGCACGATTTCGATGGTGAGGAGGTAACCCACGACGTCGGTCATTCGAGCACCTACCCATCGAGTGTGCTGTTGCCGGTGCTCCCGGGTATCGAGGTCCCGACCGACCTGCCCCCATGCCCGTCGTTGCGCGGGCAGCCGTGCCACGACTTTGTCGAATATACAAATACACCAAGTGAGTAGCTTGGGAGCGGGCGAGTTGCTAGGTGCGTGCCACCTGAGCGGTGTGGGTGGCGAGCAACTGCTCGACGCATGGCAAGATTGCCTGCTCGAGGGCCCGCGCCCGAACTTCTCGTCGGGTGGCTGTGGCCAACATCCCGTAGCATTCGTTGCTGCTACATGGACCTCCCACGGGCGAGCTTGCAAGCTCGGTGGCCACCGCTGCCCGGAGTTGTTGACCAACCCTCGCCGAGCCGTGGGTTTGGAGCACCCACTGAAGCGTTTTCCAACCGAGCACGGCATGCCGGAACTCATCGTCAGCGATTGCGAGAAGCCGCTCGCGGACCGGGCCCGTTGTTCGCCATGCAGCTTCTAAGGCCTCGACGGCCGACAGCGTTTCACCCAGGCAAGCCTCGCGGATCAGTCCCTGGATGATTGTATCTACATCTGTTTGCGAGTGGTCGAGTGCGCCGGCGATATCGAGGGGCCCGGGCTCCGTTGGCGCGCCGCCAAACGCCTGGGCAAGACCGCTGCACTCGCGAGTGTGTTGGACTTCGTCGGCGAGTGCACGCGAGGCCTCGACAACCAGCTGTGGAGGCGCTCCAAGTGCGAGCAGCTGGTGGATAAACCGGGCAAATGAGGCAACCGAAGCATGCTCGAGCAACGCGAGTTGCTGCCAGTAAGCGGCTACCTGCGGAAGGTCGGCAATCGAAGTGCCGACCGCGTTTGTCCACCGACCGCGAGCATCTCCACGCACGTGCGCAACGCGGGCGCGCCCATCAACCGTAAATGGTCGCCCGCAGTCGACATTGATGCATTCCCACTGTTGGGTCTCGAATGCACAAAACCCGTTGTTTTCGCAGTCGTTGGGGCCATGGCACTGGTCGTCGGGGCCGTGGCATTTGAGGTTGAAGCCACCGGGGGCACAAAAGTCGGGTGAGAGGCCGCAGTCGTAGGCCCCACAGTCGTCGTTGGTCGAACAGTCGGCGGGCACACACTCGGTGAACTGGCCGAGGCCGGGACCGGCACAGCGGCAGACCTCGCCCGGGTCGCAATCGGCATCGGTCGCGCACCCGTATACACAGTGGCAGGTGGTGGTTTCCGTAACGCCACCAAAAATCTGGTCTTGGTGACATGTTCCAAAAATTCCTTCAAAGCAGTCGGCGTCGGTTGTACACGGACCGCCCCCGGAGTTGTCGACGCAGGTCGAGGGCGTGGCCGGGCTCAAGCACTCGACCTGCTCAGGCCGCACCACCCCGCCACTTGCACACTGGACAAAACCAGAAGGTGTTGGCGGATCGACGTGGTCCTGATCGATGGGTTGCGGGTCGTCGCATCCGGCAGGCTCACCTGTGGTCGGCCCGTCGGTCGTCGCGTCCGTCGTCTCGGTTGTGGTCGGTTCGCCTGTTGTCTCCGATGTCTCCGATGTCTCCGATGTCTCCGATGGATCGGTGGTGACATCGGTCGCAGTCCCGTCGCTCTCGCTACTCGGCATGGTTGAGTCTGTCGCGTCGGTCCCGGGCATCGTGTCGGTGTCGGGCGCAGTCGTGCTCGATCCGTCGGAGCTACTCGATCCCATTGGCTCCCCGCCACAACCGGTGACAACGGCAAGGCCGAGTGACGCAAACAGGGCATATCGAAGTTGCTCGTAGGACCGCATGCGTTGATTAGACCGATCATTGGCGGCGAACACAAGCCCGATATGACCGGCCCTGTGGCCCGGGCGACACCGACTGGCCACCCAGACGCAATTTTCCATGTCAATACATATGATTAACTTGCAGTACCAAACACTGCTGGGAACCTCAGTCTGCCGGCTGCTCGGCCAGTGCCGTATCGAGGGCGCGAATCACCAGGCTCAACTCGGTTGCGGCCGCTGCTACCAACACATCCACGCCATCGAGGCTCGACGAGTGTTCGAGTTGCTGGCACAGCTTCCACAGCTTGCCCGCACCAAAGCTGGCACTGTTGGCCCCGAGCATGTGGGCGATCTTTTGGATTTCCTTGAGGTCGCCCGCACGAACACTCTGTTGCAGGCGCGAGACCAGCTGCGTCGCGTCTTCTTTGTAGCCGAGCACGAGGGTTGCGACCGCTTCCCACCCGAGCTCGTCGAGTAGTTCAAAAAGCTCGGCCTCGTCGAAGGTGAGGTCGCCGGGCTGACCACCCGCGGCCTTTGGCTCCTCGTCCACATCCTGTGCGACCTGCGAGCGCTCGAGAACATGGGCAAGCGAGACGACGCGAACCGGCTTGCTGAGGTAGTCGTCCATGCCTGCGGCGAGGCAGGCCTGGCGATCGCTGTCGAGGGCGTTCGCCGTCATTGCAATGATATACGGACGCCGTTGGTCATCGGTCCACTGGGCACGGATCGCCCGGGTCGTCGCCAGACCGTCGAGGTCAGGCATTTGCATATCCATCAAGATGACGTCGTAATGCGCTTCTTTGAGGCGCTCTAGCACCTTGGTTCCATCCTCGGCGATATCGGGGAGGTAGCCTAGGCGCTCGAGCTGGCGAACGCTGAGTTGCCGCAGCGTCGGGTTGTCTTCGGCCAAAAGAATTTGTAGTGGCAAACGCTCGGCGAGCTGAGACAACTCGTCGCCCTGCGTACCCGCAACTTGATCGGTGGCCGCGAGTTCAGCGACAAACTCAAAGCAAAACCGCGAACCGACGCCGACTTCACTCTCGACCCAGATCCGCCCGCCCATCTGTTCGACCAAACGCTTGCAGATCGCCAACCCGAGGCCGGTACCGCCGTAACGCCGGGATATCGAACTGTCGACCTGACGAAACGATTCGAACACGAGGTCGAGCCGATCGGCCGGAATCCCAATACCGGTGTCCGACACGACGTAGCGCAGATAGTGGGCCGGGTTCCCGGCTTCGCTGGTGGTCGGATGACCGGAGAGAATGATCCGAACTTCGCCCTCGGTCGTGAATTTCAGTGCATTACCAATTAAATTGATGAGCACCTGGCGCAGCCGCGTGTCGTCGCCAAGGGCGGTTGGGAATGCATGGGTCTGATCGACCTCAACGGCCAGCTGTATTTGCTTTTTGTGGGCCAACGGCCGAAGTTGACGCACCGCACTGTGGATGCACGCTGCGGGCTCAAACGGCCGATATTCGAGGGTGAGCTCGCCTTCTTCGCCACGCGAGAAATCGAGGATGTCATTGATCACCGCGAGCAAGGACTCGCCGCACTCGTGAATGGTGTGGAACAACTCCTGCTGCTGATGGTCTGCCTCGGTTTGGGCGAGAATCTCAGTCGAGCTAATGATGGCGCTGATCGGCGTGCGAATCTCGTGGCTCATGGTCGCGAGAAACCGACTGCGAACTGCGGCCGCCTGCTCGGCTGCCTCTTTGGCCAGCTTGAGTTGTCCGTTGGCCCGCGTAAGTTCGAGCGTGCGTTCATTGACGCGACGTTCGAGCTCGCGGGCAACCGTGTTGGCATCGTGGGACAGGGCCTGGCGCCACGGATCTGCCTCCTCGCCCCAGGCCTCCACCGGACGAATCTCCCACTCGCACTCACTGTCGCCACAGCCGATACAACGCCGCTCGATGCACAACACCGGAAAGCCGATGAACTCGGAACTCCAACCGCTGGCGTAGCCGGTGAGCGAGTGGCACACAGGTCGTTCGGAGCGGCCAAAAAGTCGCAGGAAGACCTCGGCTTCGTACGAGTTTTTCCACAACCCTTTCATGTGAAAGTGGTGGGCGTTGCGGTCGAATTCAATGACCTCGGGAATCGGCTGCACAATGCCTTCCCACGCGTGCATGATGGGCCCAGAGGCCATCCGGTCACCCTCGGTTTCCCACTCGTACTCGGTCGTAATGGTGAGGTAGTCCCCGCGGCCACAACGGTAGCCAAACTGGGCGAACAGGGCTGTTGTCAGCCGTTGACCAAGGTGTTCCACCAACAACGCACGCAGGGTTTCCATTGCCTCTTGGCGAAACAAGACCATGCGGTCGTTGCCTAGCAACAGCTTGCCGAGTTCCGGACGAAACTCGAGGACGCTTTGCAGGTTGAACTCGCTGGCTTTCACGGTGGACCCCTGCTGCGGCGTGGGCTCGCAGCATCGCCACGACGATATCACTGCACGTAGCAAACGACATCGATCGCATCCATGTCGAAACACCCGTTACCGCGCACGAGGTGTGTCGAAACAGCGCTCACTATCACACATACTTTTGGACAGGTTTGATCGGTCTCCTTATGAAGCTGTCCGATCCAACAGTTTTGCGAGTCGCCACAACACCCGCAATGCCCGTCCGCGAGCATCGGTGTATACGCGACTATTCGCCGACTTCGAGTCCGGCGCGACGACGCGCGGCGAGGACACAGTTGTCGAGTAGGCAGGCAATCGTCATGGGCCCAACACCACCAGGAACCGGGGTTATCGCGGCTGCTTTTGCGGCTGCCCCGGCGAACTCAACGTCCCCGGTCAAGGTCCCATCGGGCAGACGGTTGATCCCGACATCGATGACGACCGCCCCCGGCTTGACCCACTCGCCCAAAATGAAGTTAGGACGACCAACCGCGGCAATGATGATGTCGGCGTTGGCGACTTCCGCCGGGAGGTCGCGGGTACGCGAATGGGCCATCGTGACAGTTGCGTTGGCCTGCAACAACAACTGCGCGACTGGCTTGCCAACAATCGTCGAACGACCGACCACAAGCGCCCGCTTGCCAGCGATCGGCTCGGGATGCAGGGCCAGCAACCGCATGCACCCCTGAGGTGTGCACGGGACAAACCGCGGACGACCGATCACAAGTCGACCGAGGTTTTGCGGGTGAAACCCATCGACGTCCTTTTGCGGGTCGATCGCGAGCAAAACCGCGTCGGTGTCGACCCCAGCCGGTAGCGGGAGCTGAACCAAGATCCCATCGACTTCGGTGTCGGTATTGAGCTGGTGAACCAGCGCGAGTAGTTCTTCGGTGGTGGTCGTCGCCGGGAGGTGGTGGTCTTGGGTAGCGATCCCACACCGCTTGGCCCGCCGCGTCTTGCTGCGAACGTAGACCCGTGAGGCCGGATCCTCACCGACTAACACAACCGCCAAGCAGGGCGTGAAGCCGCGCTCAATACAGGCGGAAGCTCGGATTTTAACTTCGGCAAGCAGGGCCTTGGAACAGGCTTTGCCATCGAGAATTTGCGCTGTCATTGGCGATGTCCTCCCAGGTCGGCGCGACGCGGGAAGACACCTTGGTCACGAATCCGCTTTCGCGGCGGCGGCATCAGAACCGCCGTCGGATTTTGCACCGGATGCCGGCTCCGAACGTTTGGCGCTGGCATAGCCGTCCTTATACCAACCGCCCCCCTTGAGATGAAACGCAGCCGATGTGACCAAGCGTTTGAGTTCGCCCCCACAAGCTTCACAAACTTGCTTGGGCGGGTCACTGAACTTTTGGATGTACTCGACTTCGGCACCACAGGCGGTGCATCCGTAGGCATAAATCGGCATGTCGCGGCGCACTGTAGAGCGTCGATTGCGTGGGTCAACCTTTAAATCGAAAAACTCGTTTGTGAGACTCCAAATCCGTGCAAACCGGCCCAGAAGCCAGCCAGAACCCAAGACATGAACAAAAAAACAGCTACCTGGCCGCGAATCCGATGGCGACCCGGGCAAGTAACGGTACTCTCCAGGGGTATGCGGCTTGCTCGAGTGATGGCCTGGGTGCTCGGTTCGATGTGCTTTTTCGCTGCACCCGAGAGCCCGGCAGCGCCTGGCGACGACTGGTCGCTCGAACGTGATCGCAACGATCCACAGCTGGCTAAACGCCGATTTGACAAACTTTTGGCCTCGCCGTTTGACGCCAAGTTGTGGCGCACGCTTCGTTCATCCATCGGGCTCAGTGGCCTCGACGCGCTCATCAAAAAAGCCAATCGCGCCCCGGGTTCTCGTGTAGCGGCAACAATCCTCCAAGCCCGCCTGTTGGAAGCCCGGGGCAATCACCGGGCCGCCGCCGACACGATCGCACCGGTCGCCTCGGCAAACGGTCGCTTCCGCGGACGTAGCCGCCTGCTGCATATCAACCTGCTCGAGTCGGCTGGAGACTACGTCGCGGCTATCGACGCCCTCGAGCGGCTCGCCGCAGACTCGCCAAAGTCAGCACGCAAATCCCTCGCCCGCGCCTACGAACTCGCACGCAAGGCCGGCCCTTCACTCGCCACTCGACAACTCGCGCTGGCCAAGCGGTTGCTGCCCAACAACCCGACGAGCTCCGACTTCCTCCGGGTCGCTCGCGCTGCCAGTGCCGCAGGCGACCAAGCGACCGCCCATCAAGCATTTGCAGATGCACGCCACCGAGCCCCACCGCGTCAGCAACCGGACATCTACCTCGAGTGGGCACGGGCCAAGTTCGCCACCAAAGAAGGGGGCCCTGGACAACAGTTGCTGTGGGATGGCCTCAACATCTCGACGCGAAAACACCCCTCACACGGAGCCCTGTGGGACGAGCTGGCGCGGGCGAGCGAACAATTCTCAACCCGCAGCGAGCAGATCCCCAGGATTCGCAAGTGGCTCAGCGAGCCGGCCCACGCGCGGGATCTCGATGGGTGGCGTACCCTGGCAAGCCTCGAGCAATCGGCAGGACTCGATGTCACCCGCACCTGGGCCAAGATCCTCGAACTCGACCCGCGGGACACGCAAACCCATCGCAGTCGGATCTTGGCCCTCGAAGCGGCGGGAGATCGCAAGCCCGCTCTAGACGCGCTCAGCAAACTTCGACGGGCCAGCGATCGCCTGGCGATCGGCATCGAACTCGCCAACCAGATGATCACCAGTGGAGATCGCGAGGAGGGACTTTTGCTGGCCCAAAAACTCGCAAGCGATGCCGGGCGCTCGGCCGACGCCCACATGTTGTTGATCGACTTCTTCAACCTGAACGAAGAACCAGATCTTGCCCTCAAAGCCGCACAGACGTTGGTCAAGTCCCATCCGCGCAACCCCGATGCCCGGATTTTGTTGGGTGAGCAACTGATGCAGCTACAACGGGAACAGGACGCCTACCGCGAATGGGCGATGCTGCCAAAGCTCATTCGCCCGGCCCATCGCGGGTGGGCACGCCAGGCCGAGGTGCTTTCGGTCCACAACCGTCGCGAATCGCAGCGCGCCCTCAAACGCGCCCTCGAACTCGCCCCCGACCACCCTGAGTATTTGCGTCTACAAGCATTGGCACACAGCGAAAATCGGGTGCCACGCGACGCCCTCAAGGTGTGGCAACGCCTGCTGGAAAAGGCGACCGGGCCCAAGCACCGACTGTTGCGCGACGAGGCCCGCAACCGGGTGGTCGACATCCTCGTGGGTCACCACAAACACGCCGAACTCCGTCATCTGCGCAAGGAGGCGGAGAAACGGGCTCTCGAGCAGATCGAGGGCAAGGACGACAAGCAGGCGATCGAAGCCGGGCTATTCTTAGCAGAACTCTACACCCGGGAAGAGCGCTACCGGCAAGCGGTGTATATTCAACTAAAGCTGGTTGCACGAACGCCCGATAGCCCCGAACGCCTCGCCAGCCTCGCGCTCAGCCAACGCCGTGCCGGCATGGGCGAGGAGGCCCTCAACACCCTCGACAAACTGATGAAGCGCGACCCCAAACGCGGGGCCGACATTCTCGCCGAACTCTCAGACGTTGCATTTGCAAGTGGAGATATCGACAGACTGCTCGCCGTCGCCGACAGGGCCCAAAATCAAGGTGCCGACAGTACCGGGGCCCTGCTACGCCTTGGCGAGCTTCAGGAAAACCGCGGCAAGGTCGGGCAGGCGGAGGAGACCTACCGCAAACTGCTCGAGCGCAACCCCAACGACACCTCGGCACGCCTGCGACTGGCCGAGCTGGCACTCACGCGCAACCAACTCGACCAGGCCGAGGAGATGTTCTTTGAAATCCTCGAGCGTGGGGGCGCACCGGATGTCGTCCGTGCGGCGGGAAGGCGGGTGCTCGACCTCGCCGAGGCCAAATCAAAAACACTTGAAGTCGTTGCAGTTGCACTCGACTGGGCCAAACGTTCGCCATCGTCGGCCGAGGCCCGCGAGTTCCTATTGGCGGCCCTACAACGTACCGAGCAGCGTGAACTCAGACGTTGGCTCGGCCTCGATCGTCCAAAAAACCCCGAGAGTGAATCGGTCAAACAATTACGTGCAGCACTGATTCGGGCGCTGGCGCGGGCGCCAATCGGCGAGCGCATGCAGGCCGCCGAGCACTTGGGGCACCTCGAGCTGCCCGGCACAGCCCCGTCCCTCGCCCGGATCGGCGCCCAGCTGTCACCCCCACGCGGGGCCACGCACACCGTGCAAAACACCTATCGCGAGACCCGGGCCACCGCACTGTGGGCCGCGGGGAAACTCGACGACAAGGAGGCTATCGGGGTGTTTAGCGAACTTCTGCGCCAACCAGAACGCCGCAGCCTGGTCCGCTACGCCTCGGCCTGGGCACTCGCCCGCAGCGAACACTCCCAGGCCACCCAACAACTTCGCGGGTTTTTAAAGACGCGCGACGACTCGTTACTCACTGCACTTGCATGTATCGCGACAACCTCGGCCCACGACCCGGCGGCGCAACGTGCTGACCGGATTCACTTTGCCGATCAGATGCGGCGAAGTCGGTCGACAAGTGTTCGGCACGTCTGCGCCCTGGCCTATGCAGCTGCAAGTGAGGACAGCGACTACCTCCGGTTTATCCGAGATCTCAATCACGAAGATCCTGTGTTTTCGGGAATCGCTGCCTGGAGACTCGGACGGATCGACTTCGACGCACTCACCTCGGAGCAACAGCGCGAAGTGGTGACGGCACTTTTTCGCCGCTACTTCGGAGCGAGCGGACTTGCGCGCAACGCTGCCGTCGCATCGCTGGCGAGAATTTTGAGTCAGGCACCACGCAACGAACCGGATCGCGCAAAACTTCCCCCGTTACATCGCAAAGGCTGGGGTTCCGTGCTTGCGCGATGGTTGCGCGCGGAGATCGCTCCCCCGCCGCTCGACGTCAGTCGCCAGCAACTGATGGCCCACCGCCCGGCACTGCGCGATGCGATCAAGGGGGCAAAGTCAGGCACACGGGCCGAGCGCGAGGCTGTCAAACGCGCACGTCTCGCCTGTGGCGACACGCCGACGAAGATTTGCTTGTATCCGCTATTTTCCCAACCGTTCGTGCTTTCCCCTCCAGCGCGTTGACATTACGGGCCGTGGGCATGAGGATCCGGTAACTATGGATCTCGGCCTCGCCTGTCCCGCCTGCGGCCATCTCAATGTCCTGCACGCGTCCCAGTGTGAGCGGTGCAATGCGGGATTGGTGCAACCGGGTGCACCACCCTCGCGACGACCACCGCAAAATCTCAAGGCGACACAGGTCGCACCGAGCCCGGTCCGCCAACAGGCCATGGCTGCGGCTCCCGCCCCCGCCCCCGCTCCCAAAGGTGCTGCAAAGACCATGTTCTTTGGGGCGCTCCAACAACAGCCTGTCGTCCCGCGACTCGTCGTGATCAAAGGCGAAGGCGGCGACGGGGTTATCTACCACCTCAGCGGCACCAACCACTCGGTTGGACGTTCAACCGGCGACATCCTCTTCCGCGAAGATGTGTTTTTAGACCCGGAGCATGCCCGGTTTACGGTCCAAGGCGGGCGGCTCTTTGTCAAATCGCTGGTCAGTCAAAATGGCGTGTTTGTCCGCATCAAGTCGCCGGTCGCCCTCGATCACAACGACTGTTTTTTGGTGGGTGAGCAACTGCTCCGACTCGACAGCGATCCGCTTCCAGATGGAGGTCCCGACAGCAACGGAACCTATCCGTACAGCAGTCCACGCCCCGACGCCCGGTTCCGGGTTGTCCAGCAACTCGCCGGTGGTGGCGAGGGACGTGTCGCGTCAGCCCAGGGCGGCAGTATGTCGCTCGGGCGCGAGGGCAACACCGTCAACTTCCCCAGCGATCGCTTTATCTCCGGTCGCCATGCCCGGCTCGATGCCGCATCGGATAGCCACCACGTTTATTTGACCGACACCGGCTCGCGCAACGGTACGTTCGTCCGGCTCAAGGGCGCGCAAGAGCTGTTCCACGGCGACTATTTGTTTGTCGGTCAACAACTACTAAGGGTCGAAATTTCCTAACGAGCGGGGGTTTTTGTGATCGTCTGTAAAAACTGCGGGAAGCAAAACCAAGACCACTATCGGTTCTGCTTGGCGTGCGGGGCCAAACTCTCCGTACAGCAGGCGCAAGCCGCCGGGGTTCCCTCGTCTCGCGGTGAAGTCTCGCGCAAGCCTGGCCCGCCACCCCCGCTCAAAAAGCGCCCCCCCACACCACCGACGATGGGTGGTCGACGCAAGCCAGCCGCCGATGACAACACCCCGGGTTTGTCGATTCCGACGATTTCAAAGCCGCGTCAAGATGATGCAGGTGCAACGATGATGCCAGGCGATCCCCCCAACGCTGGAACTGAATGTCCGGCCTGTTCCTTTGTCAGCCCCCCGGGGTTTGCTTTTTGTGGTCGCTGTGGCACGCCGCTACCCAAGCGCGCACCAACGCCGCCGGCCACTCCGCCGTCGTCGGCTTCGCCCCCACCCCGGGCTGCGACCCCTGTGGCGCCCACACCAGAAGCCAAGATCGTTCCAGCCCTCACCAAAAAAGTCCGGCTCGTGCTGCTGCGCGAGGATGGCTCTGAGGGCGGGTCTCTCGACATCGAGGGCGGTCCCAACGTGTTTGGCCGCAAGTACGGGGCCCCATTCGACAACGACTTTTACCTCAACCCGGAGCACTGTGCGTTCACCGTGCTCTCGGACGGCCTCTATATCGAAGACAAGGCTCCGCTCAACGGTGTCTATCGCAAAATCGAGGGTCGCTTCGAGTTGCAAAGCGGGGACTTTTTCCGGGTCGGCCAGGAGCTGCTGATGTACGAAGACCTGCCCGAACCCGCCGCCACCGACAACGGCACCGAAATCATGGGCTCGCCAAACCCCGGCTACTGGGGACGCGTGAGCGTCATGGTCGACGATGAACGCAGCGTTGAGGCCTACCCGATTGAGCGTGATGAATTCACGATTGGCCGCGATCACGGCGATATCAGTTTCCCGGTCGACGGCTACGTTTCGAGCCGCCACTGTCGGATCGTCGGCGATGAATCTGGGGTCTACCTCGAGGATTGTGGTAGCTCCAACGGCACCTACCTGCGGATCCGTTCGGGCTCACGGGTCGACTTTGGCACCCTGATCCTGGTCGGCCAGCAGCTGTTTCGTATCGACCCGCTACCGGCCTAGGCCCCCCGTTACTCGCTGCTCGACGTATCCGGGACTGAGCGAGTCCCGAGCGGCGTCCGCTCGATCTTGAGGCCAGGAACTGTTTCATATACAAACTCTTGGGGCACGGGCATCAACTCCCCCTCGGCAAACCGTAGTTGTATTTGCACAGGACCACTGGCGTCGGGTACTGGCGAGACGGCGGTAATAAGCCTCGCCCCCTCGATCGTCACGGCCTTCGCCGCTTTTTGGCCAAAGAAAACTTCGACAGGCCCGCGCCCGACAAACCCGTGACCTTCGATCCGAACAAGTTGCCCACCGCGGATGTCACCTTGAGCAGGAATGATCCGGGCAATCTGGGGCTCTTGGCTCGAGCATCCGGCAACGAGGCAGGCTGCGAGCACGAGCTTTAAACGAGAAGCGAGCATCGCCCTAAAACTAGAGTGATGCTCGCTGGTAGACAACCCGAAAGGCCGGCTGCGACCTCGGGGCGTGTGAACTTAGACAGCTTCGCGGCGCTTGAGCTCCCGACGAATCTTGCCGAGGGCCTGCTCTTGAAGTTGCCGAATGCGCTCGCGCGAGAGCGAGTATTGTTCGCCAATCTGCTTGAGCGTCTGCTCGCTAGACTCCCCGAGACCAAAGCGCTTGCGCAGGATGTCGGCCTCGATTGGACGAAGGGCCATGATGCACTGACGCACCTGCTCGTTGAGCGAGGAGATTTCGAGTGCTTCACCCGGCAGCTCAGCATCCTCATCCTCGAGGAAGTCAACCACCCGACGTCCGTCGTCCTTGGAAACCGGGCGATCGAGACTGATCGCCTGGTCGAGCAGCAGACCGTCCATTTTTTCGATCTTTGCGACCGAAAGCCCGGTTTGCGCCGACAGTTCCTCAACTGAGGCATCACGCCCGTTGAGCAACTCAAGTTCGCGGCGAGCCTTCGTCAGCTTGTGCTGGGCATCGATCATGTGTACAGGCAAACGAACGGCGCGACCCTTGTCGGCAATAGCCCGACTAATCGCGTGGCGAATCCACCAGCTACCGTAGGTCGAGAACCGAAATCCCTTGCGGTAGTCAAACCGGTCGACAGCCTTGAGCAATCCGAGGTTGCCCTCTTGAATCAGGTCTTGCAGCGGCATCCGTCCGTGGTTGAAGCGCCGGGCGATCGACACCACAAGCCGCAGGTTGGCTTTGACGAACCGATTCTTGGCAATCTTGAGGACCTCGTGGGTTGTAAAGACTCCGGTCGAGTAGGCCTTGAACGGACGGCTTCCCTGGCGGGGGAAGTTGACCGCCAACGACAATCCCTCGCGATCATTGACAAGGATCTTGCGGATGTCACTGGTCACTAGCTCGGAGACAATCCCGTCGACATCGAGGTCGCGCATTTTCTCTGCAAGTACATTCTTTGCGGCCTCAAAAGCGAGTTTATGCTTTTTGGTTTCGCGGTCTCGCAGCTGACGCGACGTTTTGCGGACAGCCTTGAGTTCGGCTGTTGGTACATCCTCGGCATCGATCTTGTCCTCGATGATGGCGACGATGGCATCGATGAATGGCGGATAACTCAGGAGCGCCTTCCAGTGCTCCTCGCGAGCGCGAACAATCCGAATCGCGGAAGCGAGTTCCTCCTCGGGAGTCATCACCCCGATGTCCGACATTTCCCGAAAGTAGACTCCGAGAAAGTTTGTTGGATCATCGTCGCCGTCCTTGCGCGAACGAGCACGGCGTGTCTTCTCAGAGCCCTTGGGCCACGTTCGATTGCGCGAGCGTGCGATCCGTGGTGGAGATCCTCGAGTTACTTTTCGACGTGACATAGGTTTTCTCACTTCCTTGTCAGCTCCTTGCTGACGTTTGCAGATGACCAGGCTCGCAAATCAAACAAAAACGATGGAACACCATCCGAATGACGTTTAGACATGTTTTGGTTCTGATGAAAGCTCGCACGGTGGTCAGCGCCGCATTGACTAGTTATGCAAATCCGAAGCCGACCTGACATCTGACTCCCTTCGAGATACGTTTTTCCGTGGAAAATGTTTCAACGGTGTGGCATCTGGTTGGATTCGACCCACTACGCAAGGGTTTCGTTCCAATTAGACCCAAGATTGGGCGGATTTCTGAAACGGCAACCCCTGCGACCTGGTGTCCTCGGTCACACACCGCTGAAGCTTTTTGCGACGCGGCGTCCGGATCCCTGGCCAACAGGCGGGACAGGTCGCGGCAGCCGGGACAGACTGCGACATCCACGTCGCGGTTACACGAACACACAATACCGGTAACAGGAGATCCCGGCGTTCGATTCCAGATCGAGCCATTTTTGCCGAGCCCTTTGCAGTTTTTTTACATGCAAATACACCGACGCTCGACTAGGACCAATGTTGTCCGGCCGACGGGACCAATCGCCACCTAGCGCCGTACACTTGCTACCCAGACCACACGCGAATATGCCCTGCCGACAAGAATCGGTTGGCAACGCCAGAATAAGGGGTCGTCCTCGGCGACGAAGAGGGTCTCGCTGCCCCGTAGACCTTCCCAGCTCGGCGGGAATAAGGGGTCCGCCCAAAAGCCTTCCTCGGCGAGGAAGAGGGTCTCGCTGCCCACAGACCTGCAGTTCGGCGGCGAATAAGCGTCGCCGCCTCAGCAAACCTGCCTACCTCGGCGACCAAGGGGTCTCGCTGCCCCGCAGACCTGCAGTTCGGCAGCGAATAAAGGGTCGCTACGCACCTGCCTAGCTCAGCGACCAAGGGGTCTCGCTGCCCCGCAGACCTGCCCAACTCGGCAGCGAATAAGGGGTCGCTACGCACCTGCCTAGCTCAGCGACAAAGAGGGTCTCGCTGCCCCGCAGACCTGCCCAACTCGGCAGCTCGCTACAAATCAGCTCGCAACCTTAGCCCGCTCGGCGACGAGCAAGGTGGTGAGCTCGACGACGATTCCCGCAAACGCCCGCAAACCTGCCCAGCTCGGCGGTGAATTAGGGGTCGCTACGCAGAACTGCCTAGCTCGCGACAAATCAGGTGCCCGCAAACTTAGCCACCTCGGCGATGAGCAAGGGTGGTGGCCCGCACACTTAGCCAGCTCGGTGACGACAAGGTGGTACGCTCGACGACGATTCCCGCAAACATAGCCACCTCAGCGGCGAATAAGGCCTCACTGCGCCGCTCCCCCCAAGTTTAGCGTCGAACAAAGTGTCGCTACATCCGAGAGGCTGCGGCCGGGCTTGGCGTCGCAGAGCCATATATGGACGCCCCACCGCGACGACTACGGACGTCAGTACCGCAGCCGGCCTACTCGCCCCGGCGCTCGGCGACGATCCAGATATTTGGAGAGGACACACTGTAAAAGCGGCCCCGTGTATTTCGGCTACCGGATAGCTCCACGATTTTGAGCCCTGCAGCCGAAATCATGCGCCCGAGTTCATGCAGGGAGTAGGCGCGGATCGACATTCGATACTCGAACTGCCGACCGTCTTCGAACACCACAGTTCGATGTACCTGCATACGACTTTGAAACGGGTTCATGTCGGCGACATCGAGGACCAGGCACGCCCGGCCCTGCCACCACGAGCGACACGGCAAAATGTTGGTGCAGTACGCTCCGTTCATCACCTGCAACACCAGTCGCCCGCCGGGGGCCAATTGCTCACGCAACCCGACCAACACTTGGCGATTGACCTCGTCGTCGAAGTAGCCAAACGAGGTGCCCAAGCACAACACTGCATCGTAGGTGCGATCCGTTGGTAACGCCCGCATATCCCCCTGAAACAGGTTGATACCGCCTCCAACTTTTTCGGCTTTTTGCGAGGCCCGAAGGACCTGGGTCAGCGACATGTCGACACCGTGCAGGTCGGTGAAGCCGCGCTTGCGCAGCATACAGAGGTGGTGACCATTGCCGCAGGCGACGTCGAGAACCGACATCTGTGGGGACAGGCGAGCCGATTCAATCATGAACTCGACATCGATCTCTGCGCTGATGTCGTGGTCGAGCGGCTCGATCGCTGCGTAGTGTTCGGTGAAAGCTTCCTCGTACCACGGCTTGCGCGGGGGCTTCGGCTCAGCACGCTTTGGTCGCTGCGGGGGCGGAGCCTTGGCTCGGGCGGGCGGAGGTGGCGACTTGGGTCGCTTTGGGGGCGCTGGCGGAGCTGTCTTGGGGGCTTTGGCCCGCGGAGGTGGTGAAGGTGGAGCCGCTGGCGGAGGCGGTTTGGCCTCCTCGATCTCCACGCTCGGCTCGATCAAAATCGATCCCGACACTTCGGATGCATCTACATCTTCTGTGTCAACCGACTCGAGCAATAGGGTCTCGCCAGATGCTTCTGAGTCGAGGGATTCGGGCTCGTCGTCGTCGTCGTCATCAAGGACGGGCGCAAGTTCGACGGGCGGTGTCGAGGGCGGCCGTGGTGCGGTCGTGGTTGGAACATCCTCCCCATCATCCGGCTGCTCGATGTGCACGTCGTCGGAATCGACGTCGGCCTCCGACTCGGTTCCCTCGTCCTCATCTTCGTCTTCGTCTTCATCAAAGATCGAGTCGATAAATGTTGGCGACTTCGCTGCCGGGCGTGGCTCCGACGGTGCTGGAACAATCGTTGTGGGGGCAGCCTCGACCGGAGTCGGCTTTTCGGGCTCGTCATCGTGTCGTGTGAGCGACGGAATAATGACCGATGAGCTGGCCTTTGGGCCCGATGGTTTTCGGGGCGCAGGCTCGCTGATCGCCCCGATCTCGCCGGAGATGCTATCGCTCGCGCGCACCCGTACTTTAGGCCCACCGATCTCGCCGGAGAGCACACCACTTTGGGAGGCACTGGGCTCACTTCCTCCCAGCTCGCCTGAGATCACACCGCTTTGCGACGCGCTGGCGGAGGAGCTCCGCAGCTCGCCCGACTTGGCCTTTTTCTGGGCGGCGGCGCGGGTCATCGGCGGAATCTTTGGCGGTGCCGGGTTGCCGCCGCTCGGCTCCCGACCGCGGGTCGTCAACCGGGGAATGTTCCCACCGGCTGTCCCCGTATTTGTTGTACCTGCACCTGTCGCGACCATAGCCGGGATCACAAGTGCCGGCTGGGGTCCCGACTGTGGGCGCGATGCCGGGGGAGATGGCGGGGCCGCAGGATCATCGCCCAGCGCACGGCGGACCCGATCGTCGACATCGTCGAACGACTCTGATTGCGGAGATTGACGGGCGACCGAAGTAAAATCCTCGAGCCACTGCTTGGCGTCGACATTCCAGCTCATCGCTCACCCTCCCCTTCAAATAACGCTTGGCCCATTCTTACCTTGCTCGGCATCGCCGAAACGACTGGCGCCATACCTGCCTGCATGACCATAACGACTGTGCTCCCCAGATGAAACACTCCGAGTTCATCGCCCTTGCGCAGCCGCGCAGGAGGATCACAGGCGACTTGCACGATCGACCGCGGATGTGGTGCGAGATGTCGGTAAGAACAGGTCATATGTCCGACACCGAAAGCGGCGATCATCACCACCGCCATTTTGCCATGGGCTGTGTCGAGCACGTGAATCAGTCGCTCGTTGAGGGCGAATAACCGCGGCTCGCGTTTGAGTGCGGCATCGGTCACCGGCAGCAACCTGCCCGGCACCAGGCGCACCGACTCGATCAACGCATCACACGGTGTATGTACACGGTGATAGTCGCGCGGGTGGAGGTAGATGGTGGCGGCACTTCCCCCCTCGAACTCAGTGGCCAACTCACTGTCGGCGAGGAGCTCAGCAACGCTGTAGCGATGGCCCTTTGCCAAGATTTCGGTCGAACGCTCGACCGGGACGACCGACCGCAACAGACCGTCGCAGGGCGATGCCAGGACCTTACTTGCACGTGCAATCGGCCGGGCGCCGGGCTTGAGCCGACGGGTAAAAAACTCGTCGAAGCAGGCGTAGCCCTCGGCGTGACGCAGGGCGTCGACGTCGTCGAGCTCGACGCCAAATACCCGCACGTAACCGCGGATAAACGCCCGACTTAACGGCCGAGGAATCGGAGTCCGCGATGCGGCTCCGATCGCCTGACTGGCGAGAAGCGACCCCCAATCCGGGGCCAGGTCGACCATCGCCGCAGCGACACGAGCTTTCCAGGAAACTGCACTCTCGGGCATTCGCGTCGAACAGCCTAATCCAGCGCTCATGCGTGTCGCAAGCGTTGGAAGTCGCAATGGTTTAGAGCGCTCCGCATGCGTGGGTTCGAGCTCCGCGCCCCGCAGGTTTTGGGGGAGAAGACCCCCAACCTGTGGGTACAACAACCTCGTTGGCCTCAGGCCGACCAGGCGGGCTCTTGCGGACGTGTCTTGAGCTTACCCACAGCTTCGCTTGGTGTGGAAAACCCGACGCGGTGCAGCAAGTTTCGCAGCTCATCGGTGATCCGCACTATCGCTCCCGGTTCGGCGAAACACGCTGTACCAACCTGTAGGCAATGTGCGCCCGCCAACAGGAATTCGAGTGCATCCTCACCGTTCGAAATCCCCCCCATCCCGCAGATCGGAAATCCGGGCAATGCGCGCGCGACCTGGTGCACCATTCGCAGGGCGATCGGCTTGATCGCCGGGCCCGAAAGCCCGCCATAGGTCGTGGCGATCCGCGGCATTTGTGTATGCACATCAATTGCCATGCCGGTGATCGTGTTGATGAGGGACACACCCATGGCCCCAGCCTCTTTGACGGCCTGGGCCATCCCCACGATATCGCCTGCATTCGGGCTGAGTTTGACCACGATCGGGATTTCAGAAACCTCGACACAGGCCTTGGTCAGCCGGTGCGCAACCTCGGGGACCGTGCCGAATTCGATGCCACCTTTTTTGATGTTGGGGCACGAGATGTTCATCTCGAGCACATCGATCCCCTGGCCGCGATTGAGCCCGCGCGCACATTCGATATAGGTCTCGAAATCCGTACCAAAAAAGTTGACCCAAACGCTCAGGCCCTGTTCCCGCAAAAACGGCAGCTTCTCGCTCAGGAAAACTTCGAGCCCGACATTCTCGAGACCGATCGAGTTGAGCATGCCCGACGCGGTCTCGCAGATGCGCGGGACCGGGTTGCCGTAGCGCGGCAGCGGGGAGATGCCCTTGGTCGAAATGCCCCCGAGTAGCGAGAGGTCGGTAAACGCCGCAAATTGCTCGCCGTAGGCAAAACAACCCGAGGCGGCGATGAACGGGGTCGACAACCCAACAGGGCCGAATGTCGTCGCCAAATCAACGGCAGACGTGTTCATGACCACCTCACTTCCTGGGCATCAAACACCGGGCCATCGCTACAGCAGTAACGGTACGGCTTCTCGCCATAAACTGGCACGGCGCACCCGAGGCAGACACCAAACCCGCAGGCCATATGTTCTTCGAGACACAGCTGGGTGGGTACCCCATGGTCGAGACCGAGTTTGCGTACCGCCTGCAACATGCCTGTTGGGCCACATGCGAGGAGCTCCACAGATTCGCCGCGTTGGGCCGCCTCGCGCACACGTGAGACGAGTGGTTTGGTGACATAGCCCCGGGTGCCCAACGAGCCATCCTCGGTGGCGAGATGGGTCTTCACGCCCCATGCCTCAAAGTCTTCGAGCAACAACAAGTCGTCGCGTGTGCGACCGCCATAGAACACTTCGACCGCGTTTGGGCCAACCGCTGCCGCGTTGCGTTTTGCTTGTAGATGCAACGGAGGTAAGCCGACTCCCCCGGCCACAAGCAGTTGGGTGACGCCTGCGCGCGCAGGTCGAAAACCGACGCCAAGGGGGGCGAGGATCGTCATTTTTTCGCCCGGTACCGCTGCCGCTAGGCGCTTGGTCCCGCGCCCAAAGACCTTCCCCAAAATTGAAAAATGCCGCGAATCGGCGGCCTCGAACACAGAAAATGCACGCGGATTGAGCAGGTCTCGCCCCCAGTCGCCACGGACCATCGCAAACTGTCCGGGCACCACATCGGCGACCCCGGTTTCGCAGGTAGCGGCAAACTCGAGCACGAAATAGCCTGCACCGAGTGGTCGATTGCGTTCGACGTGAGCGGTGAAAGCTGTCGCAGACACGCCGGCTTCATAGGCCATGGGCAGCCCTGAGTAAACTCGCCCTTCCCCGCAAAACCGCGAAGCCCGGCGTGTGTCGCCTCAGCCCCGTAGCTCGTAGGTCATCAGCACGGCATCGTCGTTTGGGTTGCGGTAGTAGCCGGGCCGCCGACCAACCACCTCAAACCCGAACCGCTGATACAGGCCAATCGCGGCGACATTGCGACTGGCGACTTCGAGTTGAACTTGCTCACAGGATGTCTGGAGGGCGCGTTGCCGGATCTTGTCCATCAGCAACTGGCCGATACCGCGCCGTCGAAACTCGCTGGCGGTTGCGATCCGTAGGAGGTGGGCCTCGCCCGCCAAAAACCACACGCAGCAGTACCCGGCGAGTCCTCCGGTCTCGGCAAACGCCCCCCACAACTCGCAAAACGGCCGTTCGAGCTCATCGTGCCACATCTGTTGCGTCCACGGTTCGGCAAAGCACTCGCCATCGAGTGCCACCAGCATCTTCAGTGTAGATGCATCAACTCGACAAACGCGTGCCACTACACCGAGCTACTTGTGGTCGCTTCGCCGGGAGCCGTCAGCTGTGCAACCTCGTAGGCCAATCCGCCCGTGCGCGGCTCATCCCCGAGGCCGAGGCCTGTGCTGGCGCTCGTCAGCAAAATGTCGCGCGGGGAGGCGCCCAACACCTCGGCAAAGTTTTTGGTCACCAGCCCGCGCTCTGACTTGCTGAGTTTGTCGGCCTTGGTCGCCACCACCAGTGTCGGCAGCCTGCGGGCACTCATCGCCTCGATCAACTGCAGGTCGGAGTCGGCGATTTGACGGCGGCTATCGATCAATAAAATCAATGCCCTTAGAGCTGTTCGCTCGGTCAGGTAGCGCTCGATCATTGGGCCAAATCCCTCGCGAATCGACCTCGGAGCCGCGGCGTAGCCATAACCCGGCAAGTCGACCCAACCGATAGTGCGGTCGCCGTGGCCAGGGTGGCGCAGCCCTATCCGAAAGAAGTTGAGCAACTGGGTGCGCCCGGGGGTGCGACTGACGCGAGCGAGACCGCGTTGACCGGCGAATGCATTGAGGAGGCTCGACTTGCCGACGTTCGAGCGACCCGCCACCGCGACTTCGGGAAGTTGCTCGGGTGGACATGCTGCGAGTTTCGGGGCACTGCGGTCAAACTCCGCCGAGACAACCCGCCACCCGCGATTTTTTGCCGAGGACATGGCCGGCACTATACGCCAAACCCAGATTTCGCCAACCCCACGAAAGGGCTGCAAACACGTGATGACACACGGAGTTTCGCCGTGGCGAGCTAGCGGGTTAGCATCGCCGGCGACACCATGCACAGCCCTGCCGCCGACCTTTCTGTTGCCGAGATCATCGACGAACTCGCCCTGTACCTGCGTCCGCCGGGGCTCGGTATCCACGCTGTCTCAACCGGACGCGACGTTGTGTTGCGCAACGCCCAAACGTACCTCGGGCAAAATTGGGACCCGGCGACCCCGTGGAAACAGCAGATCGAAGCACAGCTCACGGCCCTGCGAAACCTCCCCGACACGTCGCCTCGGGTGGCGATGCTCGCCCTGCCGTCCGATACCGGGTGCGGCATTGTTCGCGGCGCGAGCTGGGGCCCTGCGGCGATTCGCAAACACCTAAAGCACGCTCCTGTCGCCGACTTTGGCGATGTTTTTACGGTTCCGCAGCTGCTGGCGGACGACATGCACTCGCCGGCCCAGCTCGCACGCACGCAGGATGCCCTGTACCCGCAGGTCGAAGTTTCTCGCCGCCGCACCCTACCCGTTTCGCCAGTGTCGTGTACGGCCCGTGTCTATCAATTGTTGCTCGCCGGTTGCCCGGGGATTCGCCCCCTGCTGCTCGGGGGCGACCATACCGTAACCTGGCCAGCGCTCACCACCCTGCTCGCAGCTGCGACAAACTGCGACGACATCGGCATTGTCCATTTTGATGCACATACAGATTTGCTACCCCACCGACTCGGGATCAACATCTGCTTTGCAACCTGGGCCTACCATATCAACGAGCAGCTCGGCCGCGGCAATCGGATGGTCCAAATTGGCATCCGCGCATCCGGTTACCCCTGTGAACACTGGGAGCAAACCCTCGGCGTGCGCCAGATCTGGGCCGACGTCGCCCGTGAACTCGGCCCCGAAAAACTTGCTGATACAATCTCTCAACACCTCCAACAACACAACCTGCGTCGGGTGTACGTGACCCACGATATCGACGGAACCGACGCCTATTGGGCGAGTGCCTGCGGAACGCCCGAGCCAGCTGGCCTGTCCCCGGCGATGGTATTTGCGATCTTAGATCGCCTCGCAGCCGACGGTATCGAAGTGTTCGGGGCGGACGTTGTCGAGCTCGCGCCGGGGCTTTCGCTCGACCCCCAGGCGTCGCAACGCACATGTGCGACGGCCACGGCCTACACCTTGGCATCGCTCAACCTCTTGCAGGGCGCTGACAGCCCAACGGCACTGGCGCGCGAGCTGATGGCACCTATCGGCCTCGACTTCGCTACAGGCCCGACCTCCTAAGGCGCGTGTACCTGCACCAAAACGCGTCACTCGTGCCCGTTCCCGCCCGTTTCGCCGGCATTCGTTGTCCCGCCCAATTCGTTTGGCAACCACCGACAGCCAAGACATAGCCCTAAGAACCTGTTTGATTCGACCTGACCAAAAATTTCATTTGACCCGCTATAATGGGAACTTGTGGGTGACAAGGGTCAACGGTTTGATGACGGGTGGCGAGCCGACCCGGCCCATATCGCCGCCGGCGATACGATCTTAGTCGAGGACAACCCAACCCCACGCCCCGAGGAAAACGAGCTCGCTAAACCGCGAAAACGCCGGCGCAAGCTTGCTCCCGGTGAACAGTTTGGCCGCTACATGCTGCTCGACCGCGTCGGTGCCGGCGGCATGGGGGTTGTCTACGCCGCCTACGATCCCGAACTCGATCGAAAAGTTGCCATCAAGTTCTTGATCCATCGGCACGCGCAAAAGCCGATGAGTGCAGCGAGACTGCTGCGTGAGGCCAAGGCCCTCGCGCGACTCAACCACCCAGGCGTGATCACGGTTCACGATGTTGGTGCGGTCGACAACCACGTGTTTATCGCCATGGAGTATGTCGAGGGCGCGACGCTGCGAGCCTGGTGCGAGGAGGCCAAACACAGCTGCAAGGAGATTTTAGAAGTATATACAAAAGCTGGTGAGGGACTCGCCGCTGCCCACCAAGCTGGCCTGGTCCACCGGGACTTCAAGCCAGAGAATGTGCTTGTCGGCCTCGACGGACGTGTACGCGTTCTCGACTTTGGTCTCGCCCGCTCATCTGAGGATGCCGGCAGCTCCCAACCTGGTCTCGAGTCATCGTGGGTAGGCGCCTCGGGCTCGACCGAGGAGGCCTCGGTTGAGCATTCGTACTCCGGTTCGTTCTCGGGTGAGCACTCGGGCCTCGCCCTACTTTCGGGCCTTTCGGTTGAACTCACCCAGGAAGGTGCAATCGTCGGAACTCCGGCGTACATGGCCCCGGAACAACACCTCGGACAACTTGCAGATGCACGAAGTGATCAGTTCGCATTTTGCGTAGCGCTGTGGGAATCGCTGTACGGAACAAAACCATTTCGCGGCGAATCGGCGGCAAACCTGGTCATGAACATCACCCAGGGCAAGCTGCGCGAGCCTCCGCGAGACTCCGAGGTGCCGGCGTGGATCAACCGGATCCTTCGCAAGGGCCTCAGCATTCAACGCTCCGAACGCTTTGCCTCGATGGACGCGTTGCTGGCTGCCCTCGGCCGCGATCCGACACGGGTCCGGCGTCGGCGACTACGGCTGCTCACCCTCGTTGTCGCGGTCGGCTCGGCCGGGGCCATGGGTGTCAACAACCTCCTCGACACGCCACCACCTACCGCCCAAGCACTCTGCGGAGGTTCCGAACGCAAGCTCGACGACGTCTGGGATGACGAGGTGAAGGCGGCAATTCAATCGCGGTTTTTGGCCTCGGCGCTACCGTTCGCGGAGGATGCATGGCAGGGGGCCTCGGCAAAAATCGATATCTACACCGCCCGTTGGGTCGATATGCACAGGCAAACCTGCGAAGCGACCCGGGTGAGCGGCGAACAGTCGGTCGAACTCATGGACCGGCGGATGGCCTGCCTCGACTCGCGCCTGACCGAGGTACGCTCACTTGTCGATCTCTTTGCAAATGCAAATGACAGCCTGATCTCCCGGGCGGTGACCGCCTCGGCCCGCCTCACGCCGCTGGCCGGGTGTGCTGACCTAGAGGACCTCACGGCCGGGGAGCACCTGCCAAACGATCCCGAAATTCGGAAGAATATCGCCCAAACCGAACAACAACTCGCCCGTGCCCGAGCCCACTTCGATGTCGGTGATTATGCAACGGGTATGGAGTTCGTCGAGGCCGCCCAAACCCTGCTTGAGGATGTGAGCTGGTGCCGTACCGAAGCGGATACAAGTTTTCTCGCGGGCATTTTTTACGACCGCCTAGGCCGTAGCGAGGAGTCGCGCCACGCCCTCCAAGAAGCCTACTGGACAGCTCTTTCGTGCTCCTACGACCCACTCGCCGGCAATGCTGCGAAGGAACTCGTCAGCACGCTCGGCCTGCGACTCGCCCAGCCGAAACACGCGCTCGAGTGGAGCCGCCACGCCCATGCGGTCACCCGCCGACTCGGCGAGCGCGGCAAAGAACTGCACGGGCGGCTGCTCGACCGCGAAGGCATCGTCCACTACTTCGAAGGGCGCTACCAAGAAGCACTCGAACGCCAAAACAAAGCCCTGCGAATCTTGGAGCAGGTCAGCGGGGGTGACAGTCTCGAGGTCGCTGCGGTGCTTATCAACCTCGGCGATACGGTTGCCGACTCGGGTAATCCCGGGCAGGCACGCGTGCACTACCGCCGTGCGCTCGCAATCTTTGAACGCGAACTCGGAGGCAAGCACCCCCATGTGGCGATTTCCCTCAACAACCTCGGGGCGATTGCGTTTGACCAGGGCGACTACCCGCAGGCGATTGAGCACCATCAGCGGGCGCTCAAGATCAAAATCGATGCACTCGGCCCAGACCACCCCTCGGTTGCCAACTCACTCAACAACCTCGGCGCGGCGCAGATCAAAGTTGGCGAGCTTTCCCCCGCCTCCGACAACCTCGAGCGGGCACGTCAAATCAAACTCAAGGCCCTCGGCAAGGACCATATCTTGCTGGCCGAAACCTACGGCTACCTCGGCGAAATCGAGTTTCTGCGGGGACAGTTTGAGCAGGCGCTGAGCTGGCACCAGCAGGCCTACGAACTGACCAAAAAAACCCACGGCACCGACCACCCCAGCCTTGTGCAAGTGCTCGCCAACCTCGGTACGACCGAGCTCAAGCTCGGCAACTTCGAGCGGGCAACAGCCTGGATCTCGCAGGCACGGGGATTGATGGAAAAGCACCAAACGGGGGTTAAAGGAGACATTCGCTGCGAAGTCGACCTGGCCCAAGCTGAGCTGATGTGGCGCGACCTAGCCGCGCGCTCCGAAGCCCGTTCGCTTGTCCAAGCATGCCGCACACGCAAGCTTCCAGAGTTGCTAGGCGAGCGGGTAACCACCTGGCTCGCCGAACATCCCCTACCGGCCCCCTAGCTGATGTCGCATTTTGATTGCTGATACACCTAGCTTGGCAGGTCGGCGGCCTGCTCGATTGCCTGAATGACCGCATCGACCCGCTCGCGCAGGTTTGGGCGCACCTTGGAACGGGCCCGGTGCAGGACCTTGAGCGCTGGACGACCGAGGTGCTGCAGTGCTTCCCTCGCCGACTCGCGTACCCTTGGCGAGTGGTCGCCAAGCAGGCCAACGAGCTCTCCAGCGGCAGGAAGGTGGCGGCCAAATCCAAGGGTGCGGGCAGCCGAACGGCGAACCTCCGCCCGGCGGTCACTCAAGAGACATCGCGTGGTTTCGAGATAGACATCGCGCGGCGCCGCGGTCCGCAACAGCCGGTGGGCATGCACGCGAACACGCGGGTGTCCCTCCCGCACCGCGTGCACAAGGATCTCGACAATTTCTCGGTCGTCGCGGCCAAGCCGAGCAAGCGCCGACAGGGCCCGGCGCGCGGCTTGAACATCCACCGCGACATTCAGAGATTTTGCATGCGCAACTAAATCAGCACGTTCCGGAACCTCGGGCTCGGCCACCGTCGGTCGTTGCTCGCGCAGGGCCTGAAGCCGCTCGCGGTTCGTCTGCGCGGCGGCGGTTCGGATCGGCGAGGACTGAAGCTCGATCGTGTCAAATAGCGATGCCTGGGTAACGTCGTCGGTCACCTGTTCGCGCAGGCGCAACAGCAGGGGCGTCGCCTCAACTCGCCCGCCAAGCAGGCGCAGGCAACCGAGCTCGCCCGCCTCTAGCCGCGGTGATATTGTATAGACAAGTTTATCGACATCGGCCCGACGCACAATCCCCTCGATCTTCAGCCGCAGGGCATCCCCGGTTTGGTGCGCCCAAAGTGCCACCAGGTCGCCAAGGTCGTCCTCGAGGTACTTGGGCTCGACCCGCGTCAACAACTCCACCAACCGCTCGGCCACGTCTGGCTGATCGATTGCGGTTGCGCACCAACGGCGGCGACGTTGTTTTGCCATCGCCGGCCAGGCCAGGCGCAGTTGCAGTTGGGGTGGCATTTTGAGGTGTCCCCCAAGCCAGGCCTCGAGCACCTCGACATGACAGGGAAGCTCCGGCCACAGCAGCAGCAGCTCCGCCGCCCGACGCCGTCGGCCCAGGTCCGGGTCGCGGGACAACATTTCAACAAACTCGGCCTGTACCGCACTCGAGCGCGGCATATCGAGGACATCGAGCGTGCCTGTCCCCCGTCGTTTCGCTTCCCCAGGCGCCTCACCCAGGGTCCACGCCGGCGTGTTGAGGGGCTGCAGGGAAACCATCCAGGATAGTAGTTCCAGCCGGTGCTGTGCTGCCGCCTGGGGGTAGACTTCGCACAGCGTTGCCAAGGTTGGCCGCGAGCCTTCGTTCCAGGTTGCACGTAGGGCGGTCACCGTCCCGGTTTGCTCTGCCCGGATTGCCCCTTCAAGTCGCTGGCTCGCCTCCTCACCCAAGCGATGTCGCCGGCGATTGACCCCAAACGTTTGTTGTAATAACAACTTTTGTACCTGCCACGGGTTCCCGGCCTGCCCGGCAATTTGCAGTGCGCGCTCGAGATCTGAGCGGCACAGCTTGGCGCCAAACGCCCGCAGGCGGGCAATATGGGTGCAGCCCTGCGTACTTGGCAAATTGCACGCTCGCAGGCACGTCACCACAACCCGACATACCTGTGCGGACAGCCGCGGCCGCAGGGCATCCAAGACACCGAGGAGTCCCTGCCCCAACGTGGCCCCAGCGATCGGTAGGTGTTCGAGCACGACGGCGAGGTGATGCTCCCAAACCCCTAGTTGGTCGCCACGCCAGCCTCCGTCGCCAACGAGTTCACAGGCGACCGCGAGCGCCGGGCCCCGCAGGGCGCTGTCGCGGGACAGCTCGACCCAATTGCGAAACCGCGACTGCAGGTGCGTGCGGTCGCTCGAAGTAAGTGTATATCCATCACAAATTGCTGTCAGTACAACTTCGGCGCTGGCACGCGACCAACCCGTGTGTGCGAGGAACGCAATTGCCTGCTCAACCGGTGACTGCTGGCGTGTTGCTGGCATGTCTGGGTGTTGCTCCCCCGGCTGCGGACGCGACTCCGGCACCAACTTTCGCCAAGCGCGAGCCGACACGTCGGTCTCGACCTGGGCCAGCAATTCGGCCCGACGCCCATTTGGGCCCACCGCCGCCCGGGCAACCTGCAGCGCTGCCAAACACACCGCCGTAAACCCGCGACCCAAGATCGACTTGAGTGCTTCGGTGAGGTGCTGGCGAAAACCGCTATTGTCGTGCTGGCCGAGCCAATAAAGCAGCTTTGGAACTGCCGCCGGGGTACCGGCACTCGCCAGCGCCAGGGCGGCAGACTTCTTAACGTTCATGTTCGGGTGGTCGAGCTTTTGCGCAATTGCAACGCTCGCCCACTTGGCGGCCAAGCTACCCAGGGCGTCAAGCGCCTGGCGAATCGTCTGAATGTCGTTGTGGTCGAGCGCGCGAATCAGATTGATCGAGAGGTCCTCTCCCCTGGTTTCGCGGATGAGAGCGATCGCTAGCTTGCGAATGTCTGGGCTGTCGTGGCGTAACAACCCGAGAAGTTCGGGCCCGCGCAGGGCAGCGCCCAAACTTGTATGTGCACGGGCATGGTCCAACAACAGGCGCAATACCACCTGAAGTTCTTGAACATGCAACGTTGCCGTACGCATGACATGCAGCGCCAGCCACCGCTCCATACGAACGCCGGCATCGCGGGTAGACGTGGCGCGAATCAGGCAAATCGGGCGCAGGCGACCGGTCTCAAACAAACGCTCGCCAAAAACACGAAGCGCGGCGAGAGCCTGCTCGGGGACGGTTTGTTGCTCCTCTCCCCGTCGGGCGGTGTTGACGAGCTCACCGGTCGCGACATCGGCCACCACTCCGCGCAACAACCCGGCCATCGTCTCCCACGAACTGCGCCCATCGGCATCGACCCCACGCTCGGCCACCGCTCGCAGGTAGCTCAGTCGGTCCCAGGCCCCCAACCTGCGGCTGAGATCGAGCAGCGCCCATTCTTCGCTGTGATGAAAACAGGCCAGTCCCGCGGCGATCTCCCGCGGTATCGCACTCGGGTCGAGCCGGGCCACCAACCGCCCGCGCAAGGGAGCGTCGGTTGCGGCCAAACCCCACAGCAACAACAACGCCTTGCGTCGCCACGGGATGATCCGCGGGTCGGCCATTGCCGGTGCATGTACATCTGACTCGAGGGCGAGTAGCCCTGTCATACAGGCGATCGTTTGTTCGCCACCGACAGCTCGCAGACAGTCGAGCGCATCACCCGGGTGGGCAAACAGCTGGTCGAGGACCGCCGGCTCGGCTTCGCTACTACCCAGGAGTGCCAAGGTCCGCAGGATGGCGCGCACGACTTCCGGTTCTGGCTCCCGTGCAAGTACATCGGTCAACGCCAAACTCAGGTCTCGCCCAAGCTCCTCCTCGCCGATCCGCGCAATTTCCACTGCGAGTTCGAGCGTTCGTGGGTCGGGGGCAGTCTGCGTCCACCACTCGCACAGCAGCGAGACAAACGCCCGGCGCACCGTAAACGTCAGGGCGGCCACCTCCGCCGCCATCACCCGGTAGTTGCCCTGATAGATCGGAACTAAAAACGCCAAGTGTTGCGGCCCGACAAACAGCCCTCGACGGTGCAACACCCGGGTAAACGACATCGCCTCGCCGCCGAACAACATCGGGTCTTCGGCCCCGAGCGGGAGAATCCGATCGAGGTGCTCACGCCCGCAAAATGCCGCCAAAAACGCAATGGCGACCTGTCGCTGGGGGAGCGGCCGATCGCTATTTTCGATGCATGCACACAGAATTCCCGCATGGCGATAGACCCCGGCCAACTGCAGGCGGGCCATCGCTACGACCGGCTGTTCGTCGGCATCACCGGTACCGAGCTTGGGCAGCGCAAGCTCGGGCTGGACAACCTGGGCCCACGGCTGCGCGAGCAGTGTGTAGGCCTGGGCCAGCAGGGCGGGTTGTTCGACCTTCCCCAAAAGTGCAAGAACCTGTTCGTGGGCCCAGGCCGGGACCAGGATTCCTGCGAGTAGTCCGTGTTCAACAAGCGAAAGACCGGTCCGGACCAGCCGGTGATCGCCGTGTTGCAACAACTGCGCAACCAGCCGTTCCGGCGACAGGGCATCGCCCAAATCAACGCCAGACACCGCCTGCAGCAACAGTTCGTCGACCTCGCAGGATGCAAGCTGCTCGGGGTTTGCCAGCAACTCCGTTCGCCGCCAGGCGAGCATGACCTGAGCCGGCAGGCCGTCTTCAAACTTCCAGGCCCGCCAATCGGGCGAGGTTTGGACGCCGTAGCGATGGCAAAACGCGAGATGTAGACGTGCCAACAACAACGCCTGCTCATGGTCTTGCGGGACCAAAGCCGACACCTCGTCGACAACCTGTTTCCCTGGCCATATCTCACCATCCGCCGAAAGCTGGGCAAGCGGCGAACTTGGATCTGGGGAGAGCCACTCGGTGAGATGCTCCAAGGCCAGTGTGCGTGTGGCCTCGCCGTCGCGCAGGCACGACAGGAGGTACGTCGGAACCGCGAGCCCGCCCCGAAGGCTTGCCGCGACCTCTAAACAGTGTGCAATGTCCACTCAGCCCACCTGTGCCGGCGCCGGTACAACCGGTTGCATCTGTCCATACCCATGGGCACGCACGTAGTTGATGTGCATACCCCGGCAGGACTCATTGTATACGCATTTTTTACAGCGAAGCGACTTGGTCCAAAACCGATCGACGATGTAACGCTTGGCGTAGCGGAAAATCTCGAGATGGCCGTTTTGGTCCATCATCGAGGTGTCGAGCATGGTCGGTCGGGGTCGCCCCTCACGGCCGAGCACGCAATTGGGCACGCCCTCCACGGGCACCTGGTGATGGCGAAACTTCGAGAAGAATGCCTGTACATCGATGTCGTGCTGCTGCGACTCCGTCAATCGTTCATAGGTCGGAGCGATGATCGCCAACCGGGGCGGGGCCGTGGCGAGTGAAAGCAGCCATGTTGCGGTGTGCTTGGACAGCTCGACCAAAACCTCGTAGTCGAAGTCATCGGCCAGTAGCCGTTTTGCAGCCTCTGGGGTACGCACGCGTATACGCTGGACTTTTCGCCCTCCCACGGTTGCCTCGCCGGGTTTGCCCCCCGGCTCCAAGACGGCGACGAGCGAGTCGATGTCGGCGATTTCGAGGTCGACGGCAGGGATCGACAGAAACTCGGCGATCGTCTTCGATGCACTTGCAACGTTTTCAGCAATCACCCACAGCGTTTGCGCACCGGCGTCCTCAGCCAGCTGCGGTGGGGGTGCATAGTTCGGTTTTTGCCCGGCGCGAAACATTGGCAAACGTACCCGCGAGTTTTTTGCCGCCTGTTGAAACGCTTCGGCCTCCTGCTCTTCTTGCGACTTGCGGGACTGCGAACGCTTGCGCGAGGCCGGGTCGCCGCCGTAGACCTCGGGGAGTTTGGCCTCAAACGCGGTATCGACCCGAACCACCTCAAACGCCCGCTCGTTGACCGTGCCGCGGACCTCATCGAGGGTGTCGCACAGCGGCTCCATATAACAAAAGCCACAGCGGTGCGGCGCCCGGCAATCGAGCGGCTCGCCCTCTTCGAGCAGGAGTTTGTACTCCTCCTTGCGCCCGCGCACCTCGTCGTTGAGCTTGTACGGATCTTGGATGAGGTGCTCGTAGCCCTCTAGGTGCTGGGGCGGAAACCGGTTGAGCCAGATGTGGATCCCCGGTTTTTTTGAATATGCAAATGCCTCGAGGAGGTACGGGCGCATCTTCTCGAGGTCGTAAAATAGCGTCTCCTTGCCCTCGGTGTAGGCGTTGCCAAACGGAATCACGTGCAACAGGTCGTACTCGAGCACCCCCATGTCGGTGAACTTTTTGAGCAGCGCCGGGAGCTGTTTGACGTTTCCGCGGTTGACACAGACATCGATGTTGATGATCGGACGGCCATCTTCGAGCGCGTACTTGAGGCCCTTGACCTCCTGCTCAAAAGCTCCCTTGGTACCCACGAGCGCGTCATGGATCTTGGCGTTCGGGCCATGGATCGAGAACGTGATTTCACCGAGACCAGCGTCGAGGCAGCGGGTGAGAAACTCGCGGTAGGCAAACATTCGCCCGTTGGTCACCGTTTGGATCTTTTCGTACCCGGCCATCGCCCCGAGACGAATAAAGTCGACGTAGTTTGGATGGATCGTCGGCTCGCCCCCAGACAGGATCAGGCGCTGGGCACCCTTGCGCCGACCATCCAAAATCTGCTCTTTGATCTCGTTGCGGTCGCGGTTGGTGCCGTTGTGCGCGTGGGCATCGAGGCAAAACACGCAGTGGTCGTTGCAGTCGTAGGTCAGCCGAACCCAGTTGCGCTTTTGGTGGGCAGCCTGTTCGTGCTCCTCGATTTTGACCTGTTGCTGATCCCCTGCGGTCGTGCTCATCGCCCGGCATCGTAGCAAAACCAGCACGTCGATTCCTCCGATAAGGACGGTCTCGTGCAACTTCGGCGCCACCGCGCCCCGGGACAGCTCACATCGACAAAGAAGGTTGGTACGGCGCTTTGTGGGCTCACATCCACGAACGCCGGAACCTCTCGCAGAAGTGTTACCCTCCTCGCCTATGTGCGCCGCACGTACTTTGGTTGTGCATCCGCCGGTGTCGATCGCCCGCGACTTTATCGACTACCCGTACCTCGCCAACCTCGGTTCCGTGCAGCTCGTGGCCGTGCTCGAAACTGTTCCCGCGGTCAGCTCGCAAACCGACTCGACGGTCTACGTCGACGCGTTTGCGCTCCCGAGCTCGTCGCTGACGTTCGATCGCAGCGACGGCCGTGGACTGCTCGGCGCCCCACTTGCCGATGTTGTAGCGGCGATCGAACACGGCGTTGGCGACAGCGACATCGACTTTGTCGTGGTCGCCTACACACCGTTTCACCGCCCACCAAACCGAGACGATCTACTCGCCGAGTTGCTCGCATACGTGCGCCGGCGCTGGCCCGATGCGCCCGTCGTGCTGGCCGATGCCTACCAATCCGGGCAGCACTACATCGAGGCTGGCGAAGGCGTCATCGCGGCCTACCCCGAGGTCGATGCCTACCTCAAGTACGAAGCTGAGGTCACCCTCGCAAAACTTGTATCTGCATATCGAGAAACCGGTGCTCGACCGCACGGGGTGATTCGAGGCGAACAACCGCAAAACCTCGACGCTCTGCCCTTTCCCGCCTGGCACCGGATCGACCTCCCCGCCTACTTTCGCTTTCACGACCGGGTTGTGCAAAACCTCGGGCGCCCGCAGTGGGCGTTTCCCATTTCCGGGGGCTCGCTGCCGCTGGTGACCTCGCGCGGGTGTCCGTTTACCTGCATCCACTGCTCGTCAAACCCCGATACCCCCGCTGGTAAGCCCAAAACCCAGCGACGGTACTCGCCCGAGCGCCTGCAGCAATACCTCCGTTACCTGGCCGAGTTCTCCCCGCCCAAGTTGCACGCGCTCGACGAGTTGATCAACGTCAACGAGCGCCACTTCGACACGTTCTTGGCGACAATTGCCGAGCTCGACCTCAAGTTCGAGGTGCCCAACGGCATGCGTGCCGACTATGTCGAACCCCGCCACCTCGCGCACATGCGGGGAAGAATGACAACACTTTCGATCTCTGCCGAGTCGGGTTGCCAGGAAGTACTCGACACAATCGTCCGCAAGCGGCTCGACCTCCAGTCAATCGTCGACGCGACCGAGGCCGCCCACCGGGCCGAGGTCTCGTGTTTGGTCCATTACATCATCGGCTTTCCCGGGGAGACTGCCGAGCAGATCAACGAAACCCTCAACTTTGCGCTCGACCTCTGGGACCGGTTTGGCGCCTATCCTGCCGTGCAATACGCCACCCCCCTGCCCGGCACACCACTGGCCCAGGCAGCGCAAAAACTCCCCCACAATTCCCTGCCGATTGTCGACGATTGGGGCCCCTACTTTCAGCAGGCCCCATCACTTTCTTCGCAGGTACCCACCGAGCATTTGCGCCAATTTATGTGGACATTTCGCAAGCGCCTCGACGCCTCGCGGGGCCCCAAAAAGCTGGTCATGAATGTGACCTATGTGTGCAACAATCACTGTACTTTTTGTGCAACCGGTACGCGCACACAAATCGATGGTCACCCCACCCGTCAGCGCGAACAGCTCGTCAAGTACCGCAAGCTCGGCGTACACATGGTCGACTTTGATGGCGGCGAGCCAACCCTCAACCCCGAGCTCATCCCGTTGATCCGCTATGCCCGTAAGATTGGCTATACACGGGTCAACGTCACCACCAACGGGCGACGCTGCGTCTACCCCAAATTTGCCACGGCCCTGACCAACTCTGGCCTCACAACCCTGTTGTTTTCGGTCCACGGCCCCAACCCCAAGGTCCATGCCCAGCACGTGGGGGTTGCCGAGGCATTTGCCCAAACGACCGAGGGGATCCGCAACTGTCTCGCCGCTGCGCGGCCCGGGGTTGAGCTCGGCATGAACATCACCATCACCAAGCAAAACCACGAGCTGTTGCCCGAGGTTGCCCAACTTTGCTGGGACTTGGGGCTCAAATGGTTGAACCTACAATTTTTGACGCCGTTTGGCCGGGCGACGTCGTGGGTCGCCCCAGACACCCAACACGCGGCTGATATCGCGATGTCGGTCATGGACAACTGGGGTGACCGCATGAAGTTTCAGGTCATCAACCTGCCGTTTTGCTTTATGCCGGGCTACGAACAGCACATGCAGGGCGACCTCGCCAAGCTCGAGCGCCACATGGTGTTTGTCAACAACGAGACGGTCAACCTGTCGGAGTACCTCGCCGCCCGCCGCACGCGAAAACCCCAGTGCTTTACCTGCCCACACGCGTGCTTCTGCGGCGGGTTTTACGAAATGGATGAGGTCCCCGAGCCCCCCTGGCTAATCGCGCCCGAGGACCTTTTGCGATCGATCGACAACCCCCGGCGCCACGAGTCTGTGCCGGCCGGATTCCACGAGAATGTCGCTCGCCGCCTCGCCACCAAAAGTCCGTCCGACGCATCCTAGGTGCATCTGCAACTAGTGTGCACTTCGCTGCTGTGGCCGTGTACGGCTTGCGCCTTTAAACTACCGGCAATCGCACCGCCGGAACCTGGGGCTGTTGCCCCCGGGCCGCCGCAAACTCAGCGTCGCCGTAGCGTTCGAGGTAATCTGGGCGAATACCCGGGCAGCGGGCTTCAAACTCGCATCCGCGGCAGGCAGGTACGTGACGTTGTCCGGTCAGCTTGCTGTCCTTGAGCTCAAATGCCGCCTCGGGCGTAACCACCATCACCCGTGCAGCCCCCGGATCATGTACATGCACATGGTCAGAACCCAGCAAACACCGTGGTATATGCAACGAGCGTACTCGCATCCCGTGGCTGCGGGCAAACGCACAGGCCTCTCGCACCTGGCCAATGACTTCAGTCATTTTTGGCATCGACGCGAAGTTGTCGCGGTTGCCATCGGACAGCGAGACAAACCAAAGATCGACCTGCCGAGCCCCGCGGGCGTGCAGCCAGGCGATCGCCTCGGGTAGCCGGCGGTAGGTATCGGTTTTGAGGATCACATCGATAACGAGCTCGGTCCCGCTGGCAATCACGTTGTCGAGGCCGGCAACCATTGCGGGGTAGGTCCCCTGCCGACGAACCAGCTGCTCATAGGCGGCTTCGACATGGGTATGGATCGAGATGTGAAACAGATTTACGCCGGCCGCGACTAGGCGCTCGACATTCTCCGACTGGGCAAAAATGAGCCCGTTGGACTGCAACTTGATGCCCTTGTACCCGAGCTTGTGCGCGCAGCGGACCAGCCCGATCAAGTCCCTGCGAATCGTGGGCTCACCCCCCGTAAACGACACGCTGTCGTAGTCCCGCTGCCGACCGATTTGTAAGTGACGCACAACTTCGGCGGTCGAGAGCGAGCGCTGGCGCATCGCCGGTGTAATGGTGCAATAGTCGCAGGCGACATTACAGTCATAGCCGAGGATCATGTCGAGGAGGCCGGACACGGGCGCATCCTACCAGGAACACCAGGTTGCATTTGCACGCTTTTGTCATCGCAGCTCGCCGGCCTTAGCGTTTGCAGATGCGTCAGTTGGCTACAGCTCATCGCGGCATCGCGTCAACATTTCCGATAAGACATGTTCTAAGATTAGGGTGTGAGTCCTGCGATGTTGTGTGCCCGTTCCCCATTGGTAGTTGTACTTTTCCTGTGTGGGTGTGCCTCGGGCGAGCAAGTGTCGGCCAGCGGCTCAACGACAACCGGCACAACAACCGCCACCGGTGAGACCACCACCACAAGCTCGAGTAGCGAGATGAGTGGGTCCGAGTCGACCGAGGGCATGTCCGAGTCCGACGCCACGAGCGAGGGGCCGACCGACAGCGACTCAACCTCGACCACCGACCCCGACACAACCTCGACCTCCGACCCCACCACCGGGCCCGTTTGTGTCGACATGGATATGGACGGTTACGGCGAAGACTGCGAGCTCGGCCCCGACTGCGACGACAACGACCCCAATAACTACACGCCCGAGGGGTGCGAAAATTGTATCGACAACGATGAGGACAACGCCTGGGTCAACTGCGATGCCTACGATGACAACAAGCCCGGGCCCGATTGCGACGACAGCAACGTTGGGGTGGGAGCTGGCGACGAGGTCGAGATGTGCAACGGGATCGCCGAGAACTGTGCCGGTGAAATCGATCCCTTGCCCGCCGACGAAATGTGTCCGTCCGGCGGTGGTGAAGCCCCGAATGTAGCCGGCGAAAATGGTTGGATATGCAACGTAACGCAAATCGGAGTTGACGGCTGCGAAATCGCCAACTGCGAGGTCGGATTCTACGACGCCAACCAAGTACCGGCCGATGGTTGCGAGTGCGTCGGGACAGACCGAGACAAAAGCTTGGCCAGCTGTTCCCAGTCCCCACAGGGGTTTTTGGGTGACGTTGGCGAGGGCGAAACGCTACCGCCAGTTGCCGGAGTCATACCCAACTTGGAGGCCGAAGACTGGTTTCACGTTGGGTTTGATGTCAACAACGCCAACGGAGCCCGGCCAAACGCCGGCTCGGTCCAGGTTAGCTTTAGCGAAAACTCGGGAAATCCCGATGACCCCGACTATCGATTTGAGGTGTTTCGAACCTGCGATGGCCAGGCCTTTGCCGATGGCCTCGCCACTGAGCACAGCGGAGACATCGAGCCCGCACTCGAATGGTGGTTTGAGGACAACCACGACGACAACGCCCACTACGTCGACAATATCGCCTGGCCCGATCTCGTATTTATTCGCGTATTCCGAGTGCACAACCCTGGGCAGTGCACGCCCTATGAGTTGACGATCAAGCGTGTGGCCAACTAGTCGGCAGGCTTGTTGTGTAAGCACCCACTGGCTCGTGCGTCACCCGAGCCGAGAAAACCTATCGACTGCCAAGCCAGCTCGGCTATCGTGTGCAGGTGAAGCGCGCAGCAAGTTACTCGCGGACAACACTCGCCATACTGGGTTTTCTAGGCCATGCACCGCTACTCAAGTCTATAGTGAAAACTCGTTTTTCACCCCGCTTTGTTAGCATCAACCTGTTGGCTGTTGCCCTCACCCTGATAGCGATGGCGCTTGCCTACGCAAAGTATTCGTCAGGTTTGGCGATCTTGGTCGCCTGGCTTGTCGGTCACTTCGCGTGGAGCACGATTCTCGCCATATGGGCCTATGTAGGGGGCGTGTTCGCTCAAGAGTGACACTCCATAAAGTGGTTGCACAGTCAATCAACCCGCGATAACACCGGCCGGCCATGCCAGAGAATCTATTGAAGGACCTCACCCCCCTCCTCGTTGGTTACGGAGTTCGAGTCTTGGGTGCCCTTGTGGCCCTGTGGATCTCGTTTCGAATCTCGAGCTGGTTTCAGCAAAAAATCACCCGGGGCCTCAGCGCCCGGAAGTTCGACAAGACGTTGTCGATCTTTTTTGGCAACCTCGCCCGTTACCTCGTCCTGATTGCGGCGATTCTCGCCTGCTTGGGTCTGTTTGGTATCGAAACCACCAGCTTTGCCGCGATCCTCGGTGCTGCCGGCTTGGCCATCGGTTTGGCATTTCAGGGCACCCTGTCCAACTTCTCAGCAGGCGTCATGGTGTTGGTGTTTCGTCCGTTTACGGTGGGCGACTACATCAAGGTCGGAGACCTTGAGGGCACGGTTGCCGAAATCAACCTGTTTGTATGTGCACTCAACACGCTCGACAACCGGCGCTTGGTGGTGCCCAACAGCACGATCACCAGTGGGGCCATCGAGAACTACACCGCCAACGAGTTGCGGCGCGTCGACATCTGTGTTGGCGTGGACTACGGCAGCAATCTCGCCGAGGTTCGCAAGGTTCTCGACGCCGCAGCGGCAACAGTTCCCCACCGCGACCCGAAACGAGGCCACGACATTTTCCTCGAATCGCTCGGGGATTCGTCGGTCAACTTCCAGGTGCGGGTGTGGGCCAAGCCTGAGCACTACTGGGCGGTGTGGGATGCCGGAACGGAAATTGTCAAGGTCAGCCTCGACAACGCCAACATCCCGATTCCGTTCCCGCAAATGGATGTTCACCTCGACAAGGTCGCCTGACCCACGCAGTTTACTCAGCTTCCTAGCCCCGCACCCGCGGGGCTTTTTGTTATATCTCGCAGCAGCCCCTCGCTACTTCAACCACCTACGGCAGCGATTATTGGCCGCGAACCGTCGCAAAGGAAGCAAGAACGCTCAAATAAGTTACAAAGTGCTTTTATCCGATCGGCACCTTCGAGTTTGAGCATCCGCTCCTAAAGCGGCCAAACCGTGTTCGAGTGAGCGACGAATGACTGCCCATTGACTAGCGAAAAATCGGGTCGACACTGCTGTGGGCTATCCTCAACTTCGCGGAGGAGGATACACCCAGCGCGTCTCCCCAGTAGCGAGGTCGAGCGCTTCTAGGTAATCGTCGCCGACGTTCAAAATGAGGAGTTCCGGTGTCAAGTGAACCCCCTCGACATTATAAGTGTATCGACGCTTCCACTTGACACTGCCATCGTCCGTCAAACCAGAGAGCAAGTAATCGGCATCGTGTTTTAGCGACTTCCGATGGAGCACGAGTTTTGGCACGATATCTGTGCCCATAACTTTGCGGGTGCACTCTGGGTCGTAGGCCTTCGCCACCGAAGGCTCCAAAAACACTTCTTTGGTGAAAGCATCAGGAGGATCACCAGGCCACTGCAATCGACATCGGGGACACTCGATGCTCGAAAACCGAGTGCCTGCTCGCGGATGCTGTTGTACCTGCTTAAACTCAAAGGCAACGGTTCCCAAACAGGGTATCTCCGCGTCGACCGACAACTTCTCGTCGTTTTTCCCGGCGAGCGGATGGCCCTCAGGATACATCTCGGAAGGAGGAAGCTTGGTGACAGCCTTTGCCAGCGGTTCCACAAACCATTTGAAGCCATCTGCGGTGTAGACCCACACATCCATCCCGTTGGAGGCAATCCGGATCTTGTCCTCAAGTTTGGGGTAGTCGCGAGCCCACGCATCCCGAGCAGTGGACAGGATAAGCTCGAGGTCGTCGACGCGCAGAAGATAGTAGATCGAATTTCTGTTGGAGAGCCACAGGTAGCGCGCGCCTTGGTGCTCGAAATATTGGAGGTTCTCGAACTCCTGACGTTTGGGCACAGAGTTCTCTGTATCGATCACTTGCCGCCGCACCACCTTGCCGGTCTCAACGTCGAGCATGGTGGCGCGGTAACACCCCCGGCTGCGTTGCTCAATAGGGTAACGAACGGTTGGAGCCACGGTCATGATTGTCATCGCTCAGGCCGATGACAAGTCGGCGGTGATAAAAACTGGAAGCGAGCCATACCTGGAGGCCCGCCTGTTCGGGAATCTGTGCATACGTACGATGCCGGTTCGGGTCTCGACCAAAATTTGCGAAAAACCGGGGGGCACACTCAGAGCGAATATCATGACGTTTGGGCGATGGGCCGGGAGGTGGTGGCGTTGACTTCTCAGGCCCACCTCGCGCCCGAAACCGGTCGCTCAACCTCCGAGCTGCTAATACCCCAACGACTCGAGATACTTGGCAAGCGCAACGAGCTCATCGGCGACAAGGCCCGGGTCGCCGTTTTTTGTTGTGCGAGCAATGAGGATTGCCGATTTGCTTGGGAACATTACGATACACTTTTTCTTGGCTTTTCCGAGTAACCGTCCAATACTATAGTTGATGTACTGAAATCGGGTTTTCTCGATATAAATGCCGCCGCTCTGGAAAGACTGCATGTTTTCAGATTGATAGGCCTGGGAAATTCGCACGCGCTCGTTAGCAGTTGGTAACAGGACTTTGGGATGCAGCGTGGTGTTCCATGGATTGCCGTCGCTGATCCCAATGATGCACATGCGGTTGCAGTGAACTGTGCCAGAGCTGTCGGTGGTTTTCTCGATCAGGTAGTCGATGTATTGGTCCCAGGACATGACTTCTCCTCGGCGTTGCCTAGCGCGGAGGAGATATTGTACACGTCACGCTGCGTTGACGATGTGTGGTTTTTCGCAGGTGGTCGATAATGACGCAGCTGGCATTCAGGTGGCTGAAACCTCGGGGCAGCATTGAGATCGCAAATCGGCGAGCAATAGGAGTTAGACATGCACCCTAGGAGATCGGTAACACAACCGTGCCAAATCGGCCGACGACCACCTCGTCTGGTATGGTCCGACAGGGCACTATGGGGCAGCGAAACCATCAGATCGAGACCAGACAAGCACAAGTGCACCAAAGGTTTATCGAGGCGAACCAAGTGCGAGACATGGTCGTCCAACTCAAGGCTCTGCTCGCCCAAGCCTGGGCCCGCCAACACCAACGCGGCGGATTTTCCTGCGTTCCAAATGACGAACCGGCTCCGAGTGACCTGCTCAACCATATCCCCCTCAAAGTGAATTGATACTTGTTCGACCACCGTCGCGGGTCGAAACAATCAGCTCGTCGCCGGGGAACACCACAACGAACTGCATTTCAGGTGTGAGGTCGAGCTCCACCCGGTATTGGTCAGGCCCGGCACCGAGGGGTACCACACGGAGAACAGACAACGGGTTGAAATAACGCGAGGCACGAAAATCGGGTCCGCCATACTGTCGATTACGGCCTGGACGAACTCCGGATATGTACTCATTCCCGACATCAGTCGGTCGATCCCCACGGCGAGTCAAACACTATCCTCTATCGTACCAGAGATCGTCGCCGCTTCGCAGCGAAGAAACCGTCATCGATCAAGCATTTCGAACGCCAAAACCGAGCAGCTAAAACCACTTCCCCACCCCAAATGTGGGCCGTGCGGTAAAAGCTGCACGTGTTGTCGCCACATCTTGATCGGCGATTTGCTGAGAGAAAACCTGGACCTGCGCAGCGACGCTGGCGGCGAGGTAAAAGCCCCGTGGAAGGGTTATTCGAGCCATTGTAAGGGCCTCGGCATAGCCCCCAACGGTGTTTCGAGGCGGTGCGATCCCCTGGGTCTCAAACGTCTGGTGCAACAGACTGACACCACCACCAAGGCCGAGTACCAAGCTGACAACGGGTAGATCAAAAACATATGCAGCCACTAGTTCAAGGTCGTAATGATCGGCCTGCACAGTCAGCTGATTCGCTGCAAAACCGGCGCGACAAAACCCAAAGCTCGTGGCCACACTCACCCACCTGGTATCAACCGGATACCCGACCCGCACACCGTGACAGAGCCCTGTCCGGGGCCATAGCGGCGTGCGAAACTGGTACCCGACGAGCGGGCCGTGGGCGAGGGTCGACCCGCCCCCGCCTTTGCGCACCAACCGGGCGTACTCCACTCGCTTGAGGTTGTTGTCGCTGACATCGAGTGTCGTCCGTTCACGAACGTTGATATGTCCCTCGAGTAAGTGATCGCGGGTACGCCCGCGGACAAAGTACTTGCCGGATCGAACGGTGATCGTCCGCGTCGTATCGTGGATCCCGACCTCGGCAACAACAGCCCCCTGGGGCCCGTCCGAAAACACGAGATAGGTGCGACCTGGCGGAAAGCGCAGGCGAGCATGACCCCGGGCAACCTCGCGGACACGCGTCAGCACAATCCCACCCTGGCCGCGAACATCGAATTGAAATGTCGGGTGCTGGGTCCCATAAAGGGTCGCGCTGGTGGCCCGAATCGTATGATCATAGGCATATCCGTAGGCCTCGGCGAGCGTGATGTCGCCGTCGCCATCGAGATCCGCCGCCCCGACTAAACCCGACACAAAGTAGTGGGTAAAAAACGATCCGCGCAGCTGGTCGGACTCCTGCGCATCCTCGTTGGTCGCACTCGAGGTCAAAAACACCAGGCCTTCGCCCGCTAGTCGTTCATCGAAGGCGACCTTAAACGCCGGAGCCTGTTTCCCCCCCTTGACCCGGGTGACGGCACCAGATCGACACGAATCGAGCAAGAGCATGCGAAAATCAGCCGGAGAACCCCGCAGCAGTTGTTGCAGACTCGACACGGCAAGCCGCTCGCCACCGAGGTGAAGTGCATCTGCATCTGCGTGGCCTGAGTAATACACAAACAACACAGCCTGATCGCCGCGACCCGTGACGCTGCGGATCCTGGCATTAGTCGAGATCAAAACGCGCTGCACGGTTTCGCGGTCGCGCCCGTGCAAAACCACGAGATTCTCCTCGTGAAATCCTCCTAGGTTGCGCAGAACATCATAGACGCGGGTGGCATCGCGCTCGGCGTAGCGCAGGCTGACCTCGTCGGCGTCGCCCTCGTTGTTACCTATCAGTACCGCATAGCGGACAACCTGTGCCCACGACACACGCGGGGCAAGCCACACGCCCATCACAACGACGAGCAAAAACAGGGCCCGCCAACACATCAGTCTCTCGCCTCCTTGCGCACGCGTATCTGGTCGATCGTACATCCGCTCGGTGGACGCGGATCCTGTGGATGTTGCGCGACCGCCTGACGAAGGCGCTCCACCGGCACGCGCCGCGTGCAAAACACCCCGTAAAAAATCTCCGCCCCGGTCGTATCATCGAGCAGCACCGCGCCCGGCAAACTGATAGCATGGCCGGCCGTGATTTCATGCATCGCGTCTGTCGCTGGGAAGTACACACTTAAGACCCCGGCACCATCGCGGCTGAGCACGGCTATCGTGCCACCTTGGGACCAAGAGTAGGCAAACCGTACAGTATCGCCGGGGTACAGCACCTCGCCGGGTCCACCTTCGAATACACGTTCGTCTCGCCGCACATGAAACAGCAACCTTGCAGTCCCCTTCACGCGGGTACTCACATAGTCGCCAGTGTCGGGTGATTTCTCGATCAACTCCGGCTGTGTCTCGACGCCTATCACCACAAAAACAATCAGTGCTGCAACTGCCGCAGTATACAGCGTGATCGTTCGCAGACGCCGGCGAAATGGCAGTGGCGAGGCTGGCAGTGGTGGCAACTCGCTCGCCTCGGCATCGGCGTCGAGCTGTTGCTGCCGCGCCCGACAGCGCCGACACGAAAGCAGATGCCTGCGGACTTCCGGGCCGCGAGATGGGTCGAGTGCACCTATCCGCAACGCGTCGAGCACAAAATCCGAAAGGCAGTCATCGGGGATGTGTTGTTCACGAATGGTCACGGTGTCACCTCGTCACGACTCACGCGTCCGCGCAGACGTGTCAGCAAGTTTCCGACATGTCGCCGAGAACAGCCGAGCATGCCGGCGATCTCGACCTGGGTCATGCCATCGATGTAGTAGTAAACTGCGACCGCAGCCTGTTGTTCGGGCAGTCGCTCGAGTAGCTCGCGAACGACCGAGCACGTTTCAGCACGGGCAGGCGCGACCGCCAGCGGGGGCCCTTGATTGCGCAACAAACGCGCACGCGTCTTGCGGTTGCGGATCCGGTTCAGGCAGCGGTTTGTCGTCGCCCGATACAAAAAAGCCATCAGCGAGCCGGCCCCCGAGTACTGCTCCGGGCGCGCGAGCAGCGAGGTAAAGACCTCCTGCACCACTTCGCGCGCGTCGGCGTCGTTGCCCAGAAGACTGCGCGCACGTCGTAGTACGATAGGCCCCTGCGTCCGGTAGGCAGCTTCAATGGCTCGGCGCACCGTCGACCTATCTGCTCACCCCGCCAACGCGGACAACAAGCACGCGCGCAGCGAACGGCAATTGGCGTACAATCATGGGCATACAGTTCTGGGAAATGGTCGTCTCTTCAAAGGACCGCGGAGCCATGTTTTTGGGAACGGGAAAAAGATTTTTTTGAGCCGGCCAACACTGGAGCTTTTTTGACCGCTGCGACGCGCGCGCAGTTCGCTGCGTATATACAACGAGCTGAACGACGAAAAAATTTGTCCGCCACCGTGCCCAAATCCGGATGTTCGCGGTCCTTCTCACCACGATGCACGCAAAAACCTCCGCCCCCCTCCTCTCGATTGTATTCGCCCTCGCACCCGCGCTCGCCTGCGATGCCCAAGTCGACAACAACTACTCAGGCGAGCCACTCGCCCTGATCCGCGGGTCGGTGTCGTCCGCCAACCAAGCGAGTTCAGCCGACGTCGCGGTCCTGTGGTTCTCCACCAGCTCCGACACGTGTAGTGGGCCCAACGTCGGCTGTTCCGGTGGTGGTGGTGGACCCGCTGACCCGATGTCTCTCGCCTGTGTCGAGGCCTGCGGACCCGAGCCAGATATCTGTAACGCACAGATGCAGGCGCCCTACCAAGCCTGCCTCGAGCAGTGTGGGTGGTGGGCCGGATTCAGCATCGACTGGTCGCTATGTGTCGACGGGGCCTCCGGTGAGCGGGTCTCGGTCACTGGCGAGTTCCCGGCTGCGTTCACGCTCACCCTATATCAACCGCCGCCCGCCGACGCCTTGATCACCGACGACGACGGTCTGCGGGTCGCATACGGGTGGTTTATCGTCGCCGACCCCAACGTCGAGACTGTCACCTTTGCTGTGAACGAGCCCCCGCCGTCGGGGATCATCGGAGGTACTGGCACCCACGTACTCGTGTATGCCGCCGATCCGATCCCGGCCGACTCCAACTGGGGACAGTTTCTCGGCGGAGCCTATGAGGTCGGTTACCACATCGTCGAAGTCGTCCCCGGGCTCGACTGTGGCGAAGTCATGCCACAACCAGGCGACCCCCCATGCATTTCGCAGTCGGACGCCTACAAACCCACCCCCGACGACCTCGCCACCGAGCTCAGCGTCGAGCTGACCAGTTTCGAGTCGCTCGATTGGCCGAGCCTGTGAGCATATGTGAGATGGGTGGTTTTTGGTACAACCGCCCAGAAATGGGAGCCTGTGATTGTCCTCAGCGAGCGAGGGCAATCGCGCAGGTACCCGAGCAGCTACTCGACTGTATGGACTTTAAGTGCTGCACACCGTTGTGTGACCTCACCGCGCAAGACCCATGTCCAACCCCCGAGACCGCGTTTATCGCTGTCTACGATGACAATTTGGACTATCCGGATACGGGCTTTTGCGTTGTCTGGCGTGCAGCACATGATTCGAGGTCCCAGTTAGGCGACAATCAGTCGTAACGGCTCATAATCTCGATACTCCAGTCGATTAACACTCCGGAGTCTTCACCTGCGTTCGTAATCTTGAGTCGCCACTCTCCGTTGACCGACTCATCGCCAGAAAAACCAACGGGAACTCGCCAGATCGGCAGCAAACCTGGATCAGGGTACCACGAGGCAGTATAGGGGCTCGGCTCCTGATCCCAAACAAGCACCTCGTTGGTGTCTGGGTTGGTCAGTGTAATCGTCAGTACAGCCGGATCTGGATGCTCCACATTCACGGCAACAATCACGTCCATATCAACGCTGGCGAGACCGTCGACAATGATAGGTTCGACCAGGGTTTCGCCCGCGAGAATCTCGAGGTCGAGCTGGGGACTTGCAAATGTCCCCCGCAAACTTGCGTCCATACACAGTCCGCTATCGCTCCGGGTAATCCCCGCGCAAATCAACCCCGGTGCACACCAGTGCTCTTCGCTACAAACCTCAAACTCGAGCGCGCCCAAGGACTCGCAGTCAAACGCCTGCCCTGGAGCTGGCGTGAGCGTGGGCGCGTCGACAGGGGGAGGAGTAAAGGCAATGTCTGTACGCACGAGCGCCGGCCCAGGCCGGGTATACTCAAAGTTCGCACAGTTATCGCCAAGCGCTTGTACGGAGTATTGCACGTCGAGACCACACGACCCGTCATTTTCTAGGCCGACAATCTCATAATGCGTACCAAATGGACGACGGTTCGGGTGGACGAGCACGAGCCACTCAGAGGCAAAATCAAGCGGGGGGGTTCCGTCAAAAAAGTCGCTGTAGGCTTCGTCGCTGGCCAACACAGTCGCTAAGTTAGACTCAGTAAAGAACTCACTTATGGTCGAATCGACAGTTGTGAAATTGAGTGCTCCAACTTCACCGGGGTCGAGGCAACTATCGCCATCGCCGTCTCCATCTCCGTCCCCATCGCCATCTCCGTCCCCATCGCCATCTCCGTCCCCATCGCCATCTCCGTCCCCATCGCCATCTCCGTCCCCATCTCCGTCGCCATCGCCGTCCCCATCGCCGTCCCCATCGCCATCTCCGTCCCCGTCGCCATCGCCATCGCCCGTACTACTCATTTCTGTACTTTCCGACATATCGCTGGTCGCGTCGTCTTGCGTATCGCTACCTGGCCCCTCAGTCCCGGTGACTCCAGTCGAATCATCGCCGCAGGCTGCGGCCGCGAAAGACAAAAATACAAGAGCGAACAACGTTTGACGTAGCACGCGGCGATGGTACTCGATCGCGCTGCTCGACCATCACCCGGACGTGTTGGTCTTCCTCACGTCGGAGAACTTGCGAGCAGGCGTTTGGCTGGCGGGCGATACATGTTGGTGACTTGAGTGACACACCGATGCTGTAACGTGCGCCGGCTCAACGCGAGGCGAACGCACACGCACTAGATCTCATAGTCATTGGCCAACAAACTCAGGTTGTCCCGCGCCTGCACGAACGCTGCGGGCTCGAGCCCTGCACCCACGCATGCATGTACAAACGCTTCTGCTGCGAACATTTGATCGAACCTATCGGTGACGTGTTCACGCAGGTATTTGGCAATGCCGGTGGTGTTGCTCAGCAGGGTAACAGTTCGGCCCACGGCCCCGGCATTGTCATCACTCAGGCTACCAGTTGGGGTCTCGACGAGGCTTTGTGACAGGCCGGTTGGCATATTTGGCGCGAATGTCAGTATGTTTTGGGAGGTGATCCAAGAGACCGCGGCGTTGATCTCTTTCACGGCAATTGGCCCGCGGCAGACAAGCGCTGCTGACAGGTATTTTGCCGTATTGTCGCCGACCGGCTCGTCTTGTACGGCCTTGACCATCATCGATTGGATGTTGGTGTCTGCGGTCCCCACCTTCGCCTTGGTGGTGATGGGAGCAGTCGACATTGTGACAAACTGTAGTCTTGGGCTCGGGATTAATTTGGTCTGCAAGCTCGCTAGGTCGGCGAGGTCGCCGGTCTCAAATCGGATGCCGGCGGTGATGTCTGCTGCTGCCCGCGAGATGAGCTCGTTGATGTCGTCGTACGTAGGATATTTGATGTTTAGGTTCGCGGTGCAAGTCCGGCGTAGCGTGTCGTTGTCGCACACAAAGGTGATGTCACTGTGGTCGAGCAACGTCGGAACTGTGAGCACTGCGTTGTGGTGCTCAACGAGCGATGAGCGCAGGGTCTGTGCTGGAAACAGGCCAAACACCACCTTTGATTTTTTGCGGTACTTGGCTGTCAACCGCTCTAGAACGAGGGCTCCAAGGCCCGAGCCGGTTCCCCCACCCAAGGCCATGAAGATCAAAAAACCCTGAAGATTTTTTGTCTGGTCGACGAGTTTTTGCAACCGGTCCTCGACCTTGGCAATCAACTTGCTTCCTGCCGCGTAGCGACCGCGGGCAAAGTTTCCACCTGTGCCGGCATCGCCACTGAGCATAAAGTCGGAGTGATAAACCTTGATGCCGGAACCTCGAAGCTGTTTGATGGACGCCGGGTCTAGGTCGACGAATAGCGCCCGGGGCGTAAACCGATTGCTCGAGGACTTCTCAAAAAAAGCCTGCCCACGGCCGTCGTCGTGGGTCCGCCTACCACTGTTGTCGATGGTGTGCTCGCGCATCACTCGACGCCAAAATTGATGGGCCATCGAGCACCCTGCACCGCCAATGCCGATTGTTATGATTTCGCGCACCGGTCTTACCTCCCTTGCTGTGGCTAGTTCTCCCCGAGGACGCCACTTAGGCCTGTGTAGATACCTTGTTCGAGGCTCTCATAAGCACTGATTAGATCCCTGACATTTCGATGCGCTTCTTGAAACTCCTGCTCATCCATGCCTTCGCCTTTGTACCAATGCAAAAATGCTTTGCGCTTGTACAGGTTTGCAAACTCGCTATTGATCCGTTGGAGCATGCCGGTGACACCGGTAGTGTTGGCCGCGATGGTGGCGGTGATTTTGACTGGAGGTTTGGGTGTGGAGGGTGCCGACACCACTGCACCGTTGGTGAACGCCTCGACAAACCTGCTGGGGTTGGCGAGGTTGTCGGTAGCGACCTGATCGAGCTCGCGGGCCGTCGGGTTTCCGCGATATGTCAGCGCGGCAGCGACAATTTTCGCATCGGCTCGGAAACTCGCTAGCCAGCTGCGAGGCTTCCACACCTCGGCGGTCACCTGGGAAGCGGACAGCTTTACCCGGGGCTGCGACCCCGCGGCATACATGGGCGCATGGGCCAGCGTGACAAAGTGCAACCTCGGATACGGAGCCAAGTTCATCACCAAGCTTCGCAGATCGCCCAGTGCCCGGCTAGCGAACCGCAACGATGCCGTGGCGCCGGTGACTGCGTGCGACAGCACCCAGTTTAAATCGGGGTACTTTGGCGTCTTTTGTTTGAGTGTATTGCGGGCAATATTGAGTAGACCTTCGTTGTCGACCAAAAAAGTTAGATCCGAATTTTCGATCAACTGATGCAGGGACAACACGGCATTGTAGGGCTCGACAGCCACGTCGCTAACTTTGGCCGAAGGTGCCACCGAAAACGTCACACAAAGTTGCTTTGGATACAGGTCTTTGAGCTTGCGCAAGATCAGGGTGCCGAGCCCCGAACCGGTCCCGCCACCTAGCGAGTGGAACAACATAAAACCCTGCAACGAGCGACAGCTGTCAACCTCTCGGCGGACAGCATCGAGCACCTGATCGATGAGCTCAGCCCCCTCAGTGTAGTGGCCCTTGGCCCAGTTGTTCCCGGCCCCCGAGTTGCCGAACACAAAGTTGTCGGGCTTGAACATCGTGCCCATCGGGCTCGCTTTGATAACATCCAGCGTCCCTGGCTCGAGGTCTACGAGCACCGCGCGGGGCACAAATCGGTCGGCCCCGACCTGGCGAAAAAAGACTTCGGCCTTGGCTCGCCGGCGGGCGTCGACCGTTTTGTTTGTGCGAACAAACTTGCCCGATGTGTCGAGTCCCTGCTCCTCAGCTATGGCCTGCCAGAAGTTGGCGCCGATTTGATTGCCGCACTGCCCCACCTGTATGCAGATTATTTCCTGGCCCATTTCAAACCCGATTCTCGCCAAGCGGATACAGCATTCGCAGATCCTACGCTAAGAACCCACGAGCGGTCAACGGCTCTCCTATGGACACGAACGCCCTTGATGTCGCAAACACCAGGTCGATATTCGAGCGAACCGAAGCGCCTATGTATCTGCATATTCTTGGTGAAACACCCAACACAAGCGAGCCTTGACCGCCCGCGAGCGATTGTGCAAAGTACAAAATGAAATGGCGTCGCCCGTCTGGCTGCTCGGCCTGTCAATCCTGCCACCAGAGAGTTTTCAGGTACGCTCGCCGACGATGGCTTAAAAGCTTTTGTGTTGAGCACTCCGGACCGGTCACAACCGCGGGCGCTCACGCAGATGAATGTGTTTGACTTCGACCGCGTGGGCCTGTTTCCGTAGGTGACTCGCTATTTCCTCGGCAAACACGACCGAGCGATGGATGCCACTTTTACAGCCAAACGCAATCACGGCCTCAGGTTGCGTCCGCAAGACCTTGCGGACACGCTCGAAGCACGAGGTCAACACCCTGCGGTTGCTATCGGAAGCCAATACGGTTTCCCGGACAATGGCATCTGTACCGATCGCTCCCTTCGGTAAGTGATTGCGGGGATTGGCCAGACGCCGGCGCAGGTCGATACACAGATCAGCCTGCGGAATGTCGGACGGATACTTAAACCCGAATGACAAAACCCGAATGGCCATGGGCTCCACGCTAACATCCCATCGTGGCCCAAACAAGGCGCACCGACCTACGCTGGTGGGTTTAACACCCCCTCGGCCAACAACACACCGCCAACGACCATCCCCTCGTCGGTCGCCCCGAGCAGCATGGCCTCCACCCGCTCGTATCGGACCTTCCAGCGGACGGGCAACGCTTCGTCCTCTGGCTCTAAGGACAGATGGACGACACGCGGATTGTCGCCAACCCCCAGCCGGTCATCGGCAACCACGGTGTATTCGCTCGGCTGCCCGCCCGTGCGAGGGGCCCAATGCCGGGCCAAGATCCTTCGCTTGGTGGTCGGCCTGACCTGTTTGCGAGTGCTGATGGCCTCAACCGCGATCCTGCGAAACAGGTCTCCGGTTGGCAGCGCATGGCCGATCGCGGCTTTGTCGAGCTCGAGCGTAATCACCAGCTTGTCGCCGCGCGGGCGGGTGGCCTGCACATCGACGACGCTTTGCATCCATGCACTGTCACGCGAGGCGTGAAACCCATGGGAGCGCTCCCCGCTGGCACCTTGGGGCATGTGACAGTCGGCGCAGGAGCGGTCGGCCTGCTGCGAATCCCGGTGCTCAGAAACCGTCGTCTGCATGCGCTCGTCCCCGGCGGCTCGCCCAGGAAACGCAAACTCATGACAGCCCGCGCACGCGTCGGACGATCCAAACCGGGCTTCGCGGCGCAACGGGTGTGGTGGCTCTGCGACATCACTGCCAGCACGTACAGGACCAGTCAGCACCAGCTCATCATCGACGAGGTGGCATGTGATACAGGCGACGCCGATTGATTCGCCCGTTTCATCCGGCCGCGGACCCGCCTCGGGCGCATGGCAACCACGGCAAAACCCCAACGGCTCGAGCCGAAACGCGCGGCGAAACTCCGGCACCGTAAAGGCCCGAGCATGAAGTGAATTGCGCCACTGCTCGGCAACCTGGGGATGACAGGCCTCGCACTCAGCATTGCGCGCAGCAGGGTCCCCACGACGATTTTGAGGCGCCGGATGGGGCATGTTTTGTCGACTCAATGCCGGGGTTTTCGCTGGCGCCGAGCCGTGTTTGTTGTGCTCGGTTCCCCGGGCAGATACGGGTTGTAAGGGCTGCGAGCCAGTGTCCGGCTCTTCACTCGGATTGGCACACCCACCCAGACCAAGACAAGCCGCAACAAACATCCAGGAAATTGCAAACACACAACCTACACTGTTAACAGACTCCACAGGTAGGGCCCCTGCCCCACCCAGACAGCGCTGTCCATGACGATAGCGTGCAAAGTGCATGTGCGGTTCTACTTAGTTTGGAATTCCACAGACACCGACATCTTCGTATCCCTCCGGCGCCTCCCCATCGTCGTACCACGGGATGCACACCTGATTCTCACCGGGGCACGTATTCGGTGCTCCGAGTTGGCAAAGTGGGGTACAACAGCCTGATCCCTCGCACCCGGGAATATACTCGGCACCAAAACATACCAACCCCGGATCACAGGCATTAATAAACTCGCACAAATCACCATAGGCCCCCGCATCACCGGAGCTATCCGGTGCACACTGCCATCCACCCCAAGTCGACACACACAGCTCATCGGCTGCACAGTCGTACTCGAGCGGATGACAGCCGGGCAAACAAATACCGGCGTCGGCGCCTCCGCGCTGCAGTGAAATGCACGCGTACCCAGCTTCGCAAATAGGCTCGTCGCTGGTACCTGCACAAAAACTGATGCATGTTCCCTCGTGGGTCTGGGGATCGACATCCCAGCAATAGGCCCCAAGCTCGCAGTTGTCGATACCCGTCAGCCCGTCGAGCGCGACACAGACCTCACCGGGCGGCTTGGGGTTTGGATCGACCATGACACACCGGGTATCGTCCCAACCACTGCCCCCATCTGATGCCCAAATCGTACACTTGTAGCCTTTGGGACAATCTTGCTCAAAGGCACTACACGAAGGTGGCGGCAGGTCGTGACAACCAATGAATGCACAGTCGCCCGTCGTCTCGGAGGTCATGCTGCCCGTCGAGGAACCTTCGGACGTTGAACTCGTGCTCGACGTTGTCGTGGTGCTCAACGTCGTCGGCGCGATCGAGGTTTCGCTGACCGAAGCGGACGAGCTTGTCGTCCCGGTCGACGTGGTTGTCGACTCCGAGGACACCCCAACCTTCTCCAACGCGCATGCAGATGCGCCCATGCAAACCACTGCGATGATGACCTGTCTCCTCATAGGTCCATCTCCACAAATTAAATAACATAACGAACAAAAAATTTTAGTTTTAAAATTTATAATATTTATTTTAAAGCTCACTTTCGACACAATGTATTAAAATCGCGCAAATACGATGTTGACGAAATGTTGCCCGACCTCACCCTGTCGTGGTCCGCGAACGACGCGACGAGACCATGTCGAAGCACTCGTCATCTCCTCCAGGTTGGCTCCCCGGTGACTGACCGGTTGCTGTCCCTGTTTGTGCCGTTTATCTGCGCCTCGTCGCCCATCTATTTGCGCACACGCGGGGCGCAGCATTTCCCATCTGCCAAGTGGCAGACAGACATCGCGTGGTTTGGGTCGTCGCCGATTCGCGACGGACAGATCCATGCAGCTACAACTTCAGGATATTCGCACCCAACTCGATACCCTCGACCAAAAGATCGTACTCGCACTCGCATACCGTCTCGCCCTCGTGCGGGAGGTCGGTGCTCACAAGCGGCGCGGGCGTACACGACCCCGAACGCGAGCGGCAGTTGCTCGACAAGCTCACCGAAGCAGCACACCGCGCTGAGTTGATCCACAACTTGTGCAACGGCTCTACGGTGCAATCCTAGAGCACTACATGCGTATGCAACAAAATCTGAACACGCATCAGCAAACCCTCTACGGCAACCCCCGACAAGGGCGACCTACAAAAATGCCGCGATATGCTCCACAACCGCTGCAGGGCGAGGTGATGCGCTAAACCACAGGCGTATGCACACGCCCCCGGTGACGCGACGTCGGCAGTCTACTCGCACACGTAGTTGATGTTCGCAGCGCCATTTTGTTGAAATGCCGTACAGGCCTCGCCGCACAGCTCAAGGTCCAACATGTCGGGGGACAGCTGCCAGCCGTTGCCGTTGTCGCAATCGACCACCTCCCCAAACTCGACATTGTCGACCGTGACTTCGATCAGCACGTCGGCAGGCGGCGGCTCATCCAAGTGTAATGTACAGTCAACCAACTGCCCGGAAATTCCCTCGAGCGCCTGGGTCAGCTCGTTTTGGTTTTGTGTGTTGTAAAACTTCTCAACCCCCTCCAGGGGCGTGCCGCCGGCGACGGCAAGATCGTTGCAAACCTCGTAGGGATTGATCCCGTTGTTATCCACTTCGTTTTTGATATCCACGCCGACGACGAAGGTCGTAACACCGTCGGCGTGGGCATTGGCGACCGCGGTCACGACTCCCTCATCGTAGTAGAGCAGGTCCATGTCGGTCTCTGCATCGGGCGAGCAGTTGGGCGCGCCATCGGTAATCAAGATCATTGCATCGGCACCACTCATCTCAAGGGAGCCTAGGTAGTCGTGGGCGCTGATCACCGCCTCACGCATCGGTGTTGCCCCTTCCATACTGGTATCGTCGGCAGCAGGGATCGTATTGAGGATTGTCTGGGTATTAAACAACTCCGCCGGGACCTCGGGGGGGCTATCGACCAAACATGCCTCGGCACCGAGAACTGTGATTGCATCGACGGAAGGAAACAGTTGTACACCGATTTTCATAGTCGCCTCGAACGTTGCCGCGATCGAGTTGACAGTCCCGTGAACACTAAACCATCGCGAAACCTTGGGGGTCGCCATCTGATTGGGTATCTCATCGTTGAAGCCGTCGTCGTCGGCATCGTCGCCGTCGTGATCCCAGTTGTTATCGGGATTGACCATCGAGCCCGACTTGTCGACAATGAGCACGACATTGCTGGGAATGACCTCAACGTCGAATTCGAAGTTGCCCATTCCTCCTAGGCACGAACCTTCGGTGGTTTCTGTGGTAGGCTCTTCTGTCGTTGGCTCCTCCGTCGTTGGCCCCTCCGTCGTCGGATCTGTAGTCACCGTCCCGGTTTCGGAGTTGCTCTCGGACCCCGCTGTGCTGTCGCTCGATGAGCTGTCCGAAGCGGTGCCTGTTGAGTCTGTCCCTTCGGTCGTCGTCCCGGTACCCGTCCCCGTGTCTGAACCAGTTTCGGTCGCCGGTGACTGACCACCGCCGCAGCCAAGCATCATCAACGTAATTGTTCCCGTCGCAAACCAGCTAACCTGTCGCATCTTGCCCCCATATTCAAACATGTTCAAAAGGTCATGTTAAATGAGTTACCGGGTAGAGGCAACAACAGCAAATTGCGAAACTGCGGAGACCAAGCCACCACCGATATCGGTGGTCGATATCAAACTCGCGCTCGCCAGCAAGTGCACCATGAGATGGAGAGAGGACCACGCAAGCCATCGCACTGAGGACATTCAGTACCAGCGTCGTGCGCAACTCCGATGACCACCACGACACCGCACAACTCCGGATAACCCTGCCCCCCGAAGCGTCGCCAACGAGAGGTTGGCCGCACCATCGGTACGTTCATGGTACAGCGCTAGCTAGGCCCAGAGAGATCGCCAGGTGCCAGGGTCGAGATTTATGTGCACAATCTCGCCCGCTCGTGGTACCGGGTCATGTGCAGCGACTTTCAGCGTTTTTGGTCCTCGGACTCAGCTCAACTCTGTACGCGGCTGCGCCCGCGAACTCGCTCGAAAGCTTGATTGCCCGCGAAATGTCAACCTCCGGGGTGCCAGGCCTGGCCTATGCTGTGGTGACCGATGGCAAGGTTACACAGGTCGGCTCACGCGGTGTTGTGCGGCTCGGCAGCGACAACCCGGTCACCGACGACACGCCATTTTTGACCGGTTCGATCTCTAAAAGCTTTACCGCCCTGGCCGTGATGCAGTTGGTGGAGGCGGGGTTGGTCGAGCTCGACAGCGACATCTCACAGTACCTCAAAATCCTCGTAGATCGGCCCGCTGGCGCGATCACAGTCCGTCAATTGTTGAGCCACACCAGCGGTTTTTCGACCCGTCAGGGCAACGCGGCGCGCGAGATGTTTGCCGACGGGGACGTACTCGCACGCGGGCTCGACCGGATAGCCAAACTAAAACCTGCATATACACCCGGGTCGCGGTGGGAATACTCCAATACCAACTACGAAATTCTCGGCCGTCTCATCGAGGTTTTGAGCGGGCAATCCTATCAGACCTATGTCACCCGCAACATTCTCGAGCCAGTGGGCATGGGTCACAGTTTTGTCGCCGATGGCCAACAACACCCGGCAATGGCGACCGGCCACCTGCCGTGGTTTGGCGGCAAGCGGCCCCTGCCACACAACCGGACCGATCGCGGCACTGCCCCCCAGGGGGGCATCGTCGCCAGTGCACCCGACCTCGCCCGCTATATGTCGGTGATGTGCAACGGTGAGGATGACATTCTCAGCGCCGAGGGCAAGGCTTTGATGTTCCGCCCCGCCAGCACCTCCTCGCCGTTTTATGGGTTTGGCTGGTTTATCGATCGTGACGAGCAAAGTGTGTGGCACGCCGGGGCCAGCCCGGGGTTTGAGACGCTCGCTACCATGATTCCAGGTGAGCGCCGGGGCGTGGTTGTCTTGGCCAATGCGGGTAGTGGCATTGGGTTTGGCGAAACCCTACAGTTGCGCAATGCCATCACCGCCCAAGCGCTCGGCCGCGAGTACACGGGTGAGGGCAGCCGGTGGTCGCAAAAACTCCTGTTCGTGAGCCTGTGTTTGTTGCCGCTGGTGTTCGTGTTCAGCACCTATTGGGCGTGGCGGCAGCGGGCGAGGTTGCGTGCCAAATCGGGTGCCTTTGGCCTGTTTAGCCTGTGGTTTCCACTGTGCACAACCCTTGGGATGGCCTGGGTATTTTTTGACTTGATGCCGCAGCTTTTTGGTGTTTCGCTCCACACGCTGTACCGCTTTTCGCCAGACCTCGCCGGGGTGATGGTCGCCTCGGCTGTGACCGGTGTCGTTTGGGCTGTGGTTCGCCTCGCCATTGCATATACGGGCCGAAAGGTTGTCGACGTGCGCGACCAACCGTCGGTCTGAGCCGTCGACAGGTCACGTAGCTCCGTGCGCCGAACGCTCGGTGCCGCTGGCGAGTGCTTCGACACTCACGGTATCCATATCGATCCGTGCGGCGATCAGACCAAACGCGAGGTATGCAGTCAATGTCGGCAGATTGCGTGCCCATGCCGGTACATACCGCGCAGGCGCGACCAACCCCTGGGCACGCGGCTCTTCGAGGGCAATCGTATCGCCGAGGGTCAGTCGACCGATAAACAACATGTCGATCAAGTCGACTCGATGCTCACGAACCGCGGCACGTAAAAACGTTGACACAGCAAGTAATCCGTTGAGGTAGACAACATCTTTGGTAAACGCCACGCCGCCCCGAACATCGCCTCCGCGAAACACTCGCATGGCAGTTTGAGCACTTTCGATGGGTGACTGGCCGCGACTTTGCACATGCCGGTAAACCTCGATGTAGTCGGCCCCCGACAACGCCAGCTCGACCGCCTCGATGCGAATCGCAATCCGCCGCAGACGGTCGAGGTCGATCGCCCGCGTGGCGAGTTCGGCAAAGGTCGCAATCCCCTCCTGGGTGAAGGTTGTGCGTGGCGAGCTCAACCCCAGAGCCGTGAGCACCGGTTGTCGCCTGCCGTTGAGCGCCGTGGCCGAGTGGACAAACCCCTCGTGCTGCACCAGCTGCTCGACGTCGGCGTCACTAAAACAGGTTGCAGCACGGATCCTCACCCGTCGGGCACCTGCCGCGGCCTTCGACGCAAGTCCGGGATCAATCTCCACGGCGACGTTGTCTTCGGCCGCAAAAAACCCGCCAAAGCGCCGGGAGAGCTCGTCACGCACATACTCTGGTGTCAGGCACACATCCTTGTCCAACACGGCGCCTGCGGCCTTGAGAGCCTCGCTTTGGGCAATGAGGTCGCCGGCTGCCTCGAGCGGACACAGCGACTGTCCAACGGGAACATCCTTGGGTGCACCGTAAAGGGCCAGTGACACCGCGCGAAACTCGGGTGTGCCCGCAGACGACAGCAACCGCGCCGCCAGGGCATAGCTCTCGGCGGTGTCGGCCAAAAAGCGACCGGCCGGATCGCCGCGATCGATCTCGCGGGCGAGTTGCTCGAGTGCTTGCTGCTGTGAGAGCAACGACTTTGTGGGTTGCGGAGGCTGTGGCAGCTGCGGCTCCCCGCGCTCCGCACCCGCGACAAAGCGTTCGACCAGACCTTCGGGCCAGGCTATCGCGCTGAGTACTTTGACATCCTTGGCCGCCTCCACGAGGCGCCGGTCCCAGTTGGTCAGGCGTTCGATCCGATCCATGCCGTCGCCAGCTTGGCACGAACACCGCAGGAATTCGAGGTTCGAGCACAATCACAGGTGCAGGGCGCTTCGTGCCTTGCCCCCTGCCCCGCTCGGGCTCTACTGGGCTAAAACCAACCGTACAGGAGCCGTCGCGGGGCACAACCTCGGGCCTGGCAGCCTACTTTTTGATCGGATTTTACCGCCGCGCTGGTCGGGGCCTCGCCGTGATGGCCCCACTTTACCACCGGGCGAACTCTCAACCCCGATCGCAAGGCAGGCACTCGGCGTCGGGGGGATGGGTGTGGTCTACGGGCGAAACGAACTAGGACGCGGCTTCGGGGGCTTCAACGCCGTGCGCGCGGGCAAATGCGGGTCGCGCACGCAGACGGGCGAGGTAGGCAGCCTGCGGTTGACGGTCCCGCAACAGACCACAATCCTCGGCCCAAACTAAAACACCACCGAAAATCACGTCGGCCGCGGAGAAGCGCTCACCAAGCAGGAACGGGCCCTTGCGAAGGGTGTCGTCGGTAAGTCCAACGACCTTCTCAAACGCCGCCCGTTCCTCGTCACTCGCTGCCGCGCCGCCGAAAAAATGGCGAACATAGATCGGGTGAACCGAGTTATAGAGGTCGGTCATGGAGAAGAAACTCCATTGTAGGTAGTTCCCGCGGGCGGGGTCCGTGAGTTGGGGCGAAAACCGAGCTTCAGGGTCACGGTCGGCGAGAAACAGGACAATCGCGGCCGACTCAATGTAGGTTGCACCTTCGACCACCAGCGCCGGAACCTGGCCACAGGGATGGACATTTGCAATGTACTCGGGGGCTTTGTGCTCGCCCTTGGCGAGGTCGATTGTCACTAGCTCAAACTCGGTGCCGAGCTCTTCGAGCATCCAGCGACAACGAAAGGCAGAAGTTTTGGGTGCATAGTAAAGTTTGGTCATGACTGCTGCTTCTCCGATTGTTCCTGGTGAGTAGATGGAATTTGGGTGGGGAGCTCAACCGTAAACCGGGACCCCTTTCCGAGCTTGCTGTCGACAGTGATGCCCCCACCCATGAGCATGGCGAGCCTCTGGCTGATGGTGAGCCCGAGCCCGGTGCCACCAAATCGGCGGGTCGCAGACCCATCAACCTGTGCAAATGCATCGAAAATTCGTTCGAGGTCCACGGCGGTGATACCAATGCCTGTATCCTGCACAACAAAGCGGATGCGTTGGCCAACCCGGGCTGCACCGAGGGTGATGGTGCCATGACGGGTAAACTTCGCGGCGTTACTCAGGAGGTTAAGCAGGATTTGGCGCAGGCGTAGCTGGTCTGAATGCATGGTGCCAAGATCAGCTGGCGGATCAAAGATAAAGGTGTTGCCATTGCCAGAAACCGCCGGAGCGGTCGCCTCGACCACGCCTTCAAGCAGGTCGCGCACCGAGAACTCGGCGACCATCAACTCGATCCGCTCCGCCTCGATCTTTGAGAGGTCGAGAATGTCACTAATAACTTCGAGCAGGTGTTCACCTGCCCGAAGGACCCGGTTAAGATCTTCGTGGGACTCGGTTTCACCACGCTCCGCCGACTCCTCTAGGATGAGCTCTGTGTAGCCGAGAATCGAGTTCAAAGGCGTTCGCAGCTCGTGGCTCATGGTTGCGAGGAAGGTACTCTTGGCCCGGTTGGCGGCTTCTGCTTGCTCGCGCGCACGCTCGACATTCGCGTACATGTTGGCGTGCTCCAGGGAGATTGCAATCTGGGATGCGAGCATCTCGAGAGCCTCGCGGCGCGTGGGTGTAAAAACCCCCGTGGTGGTCCGATGCTCGAGGTACAAAACGCCGAGTACACGGCTTTGAAACACCAAAGGTACACACAGTGCGGAGCGCGGCTGCACCCTCGCAAGATAGGTGTCATGGTCGCGTAACTGCCCGTGCTCGCGCGCATCAAGGACAATTTGGCGACGAGTCCGAAAGGCGAGTCGAATCGCGGTTACCGGGGTGTCGGCCTCGGAGTCGAGGCGGTGGTGCTTGGGCCCCGCCTCCAGGGGCCCTTGCGCCTGGGAGGTGGCGGCAACGTGCAGACCCTGGTCCTCGTCATCGAGGATCAGCGCGGCCCGGGTTGCCGACCCGGTCAGGGCGACGATCCGCATCACCGTGCGCAGCAAGTCTTCAAATCGCAGGGTCGATGACAGTACCTGTGATGCCTGAAGAATGCTGCGAAGATCGAGGTCTGCGGTCGTAACGTCGGTGATCTTGGGGGGAGCTTCGCGCCTAGCCAGGGATTCTTGGAGTACGGCGACACGGCGACTTGCCCCCCAAAGCTGGTAAGCATCGGAGGCTTCGCGGCGGAGTACTTGGGCGAGCTGGTTGCGATGACGACGTTGATGGTACGCAGCTGCACGCTCGCAAATCAGGGCTTCGCGCGAGCTCAGGCCCTGGGCCCGCGCGCTGGCAAGGGCGGCATCGTAGCCAGCAAGCGCATCCGACTCGTCACCACGAACACTGGCCATTTCAGCGGCGAGAAGTTGGGCCATGGAACCGTAGTTCGCCTCGCAAGCTTCCGCCCAATGCTCGACCTGCCGGCGGTAGACATCGATTTGGACAAGTAAAGCCTCCCGCTCGTCGGCCGAAGTGGCGGCAGTAGCGAGGTCAAATAGGGCGAGGCAGGCGTAGGTGGCAAACTCGGTGGCAAAGTAAAATACGTAGTTACCGCGAATCGCGTCACCAAAACGGTCGAGAAGCTCCCGCGCCCGATCGAGCCGACCATACAACACGGCCAAGTACAGGGAGACGGTCGCATACCAATGCAGCGCGAAGGTCCGCCCTTTCGCTTCACAGGTAGCGATAAATACATCCTCGTCGAATGATTCATCGGCGAGGCGATGGGGGGCAAGGGTCTTGCCACGAAGTGCTGCAATCAGTTGCCTTGCGACCCGTTGGGAGGCAATGGATGAGGCAACCCGGGTACGTTCCATGAGCTCGAGAAACTCATCAGCCTGGTCGGAGAGCGCATCAAGGGGGTCGCCGAGGCTTAATCGAATGATCAGAATATGCGAGCATGCCGAGGATAAGTAGATGTAGTCACCCGACTCGAGTCCGTCCGCCAACGCGACATTCAGATCGTTGAGTACAGCTGATAGCGGGCGGAAGAAATGGGCATAGGTGGCAAAAACAAAGCGAATCCGGCAACGGGCCGCCGCATTCGCCAACGCCTCGTTGAGCTCGAGGGCAAACCGGCCAAAGGCCTCGGCCTGCTCGTAGCGCCCCATCGCCGTGGCCAGAAAATAGCCAAACACAGCATAGGTGTAGGCCGAAACATCGGTATGGCCATGCTCGATCGAGAGCCGAATCTGGGTTGTATTGATCAGCGAGTATAGTTGTGGGTGCAACATGTTTGCAGGCGCAAGCATGTCGGCCAAGAGGGTGAGCGTTGCCCGGATGACAGGGTTGGCGACCGCTGGCGCGGAAATTCGTTCCTGGAGGGGCACGCGCTCGAGAAATGCCTCAATCGTTGCCAACTCTTTGGCAACTGCAAGCCGGCAGGCTTCGGCGCTTTCGGGTATGTGTACACCCGCCGCTGCAAGGGCCCGCCGCCCGGCCGCGAGGGCGCGATCGGTCTCGCCGGCACTCACCCCCAAAATCACCCGCAAATCGGCGAGACGAAGTCGCGCAACCAGGTCTTCGACCTCGGGCTCAAAGGCGTCGAGAAGTTGTAACGCGTGGGCGTTGTCCCCGGCGAGGTGCTCACACTCGATCAGTTCCGCACGAACGTCAAAGTTTGTACCCACCGGTTTCGCACCGTCTGCGAGTTTGCAGGCGATACGTAACAACGCCCGTGCAACCTGATACGTTGCGCTCGCCTTCGCTCGCCGAGCCGCCGCGAGGTTGAGGCGAATCAGCAATTGTCGCTCCTGCTCATCTAGGTACCCCGCCCCGGAGTTCAGATGATCGACTAGGTCGAACAACGCCGCATCGTCCAAGCTCGCGTAGTCGCCGGAATGCGCAAGTAGGCGACGGCCAATCGCAGCATGGATCTTCCCACGATCCGCGTGATCGAGGGGGGCAAAGGCCTCCTGCCGGATTCGGTCGTGGAGAAAGCGGAGGTTCGACCCCAAATGCCCCGGGTCCTCGGCAACGAGAAGATCAAGCTCGAGAGCCGGGGCAAGGGCATCACGCAACTCGGCTGTCGACCAACCCACGAGTTCGGCCAGGGCTTGGGTGTCAAAGTACATGCCGATACAAGCTGCATGTTGCAGGACCCGTTGGGTCTGCACCGGCAGTTGGCGTAACTCGGCACCGAGAAGCTCGGCAACACTATCCGGCAACACGGCACTCGAAAGACTGCGTAGCTCCCAAGCCGCGCGACGGGTGTCGTAATGCAGCAGGCGTTGGCGATCGAGAAACCGCAGGAACTCGCGGACAAACAGGGGATTGCCCCCGGTGCGCAGGACAAGTTCATCGACGAGGCTATCGACCTTGCCAAACCCGAGGGTATCATGCAGCAACGCGCGAATGTTCACCTCATCGAGTGGCCCGAGCCGGACTTCAATCGGAGTTGTGGGTAGTTGTTGGCTGCGCTCAATAAATGCTGTCAGCCGGTGCCTCGGCGCGACCGCTTCGTTGCGATAGGCACCGACGATCAAGAGATGGAGACCGGCCGCGTCGTAGAGCAGTGACTCGATCAGGCGCAAAGACGCGGCATCGACCCACTGCATGTCATCGAGAAACACAATCAGTGGTCGCTGGGCCCTGGCGAACGCGGTGATGAACCGCTGCAGTGTACGTTCGAGTCGACGCTGGGCGTCAGCCGGCGGTAAGGGAGGGGGCTCCTCGAGTTCACCAAACAGTGCAATTGCATCGACCACCACGGTGGTCAGCACAGGGAGAAAAGGACCCATCCCTTGCTCCATCCGCGTACGCCATTGTTCGACGTCGGTATTGTCGAGTGTGAGTACGTACTGGATGAGACCGCGTGCGACATCAAAAATCGCGGCAAAGGGTGCACCTCGCCGGAGGGGATCGCAGGTACCGGCGACAAACAGCCCCTCTACCGCACCCACCGGGCGCAGGGTTTCAAACACCAACGACGACTTCCCGGCGCCAGCGCTTCCCGATACCAGTGCAAGTACACAGACTCCGTTGGAGACCTGTGCAAAGGCGTCACGAAGCTGGATTTTTTCCTGCTCACGACCGTAGAGTGTTCCCGGTAACCGCAGTGTTGCCGTGGCGTCGTGGATTTGTTCCCCGTCGCTTAGGGCGGCGAGAAGCTGGTTGGCATCCGCGAAGCGGTCGGCGGGCTCCTTGGCGAGCAGGCGCTGGATGACCGCGATGAGTCGCCGGCTACGCGTATTGTCCCCATGCAACGGGGGCGGCTTGGCGGTCATGTGCGAATGGATGAGTTCGAGCGGGTCGGCGCTGACAAACGGAGGGGCGCCACTGAGCAGCTCGTAGAGAATCACACCGAGGGCATAGAGATCGCACCTTTGGTCGATCGGACGATTCATCCGCCCCGTCTGCTCCGGTGCGACATAGGCGAGTTCAGCACCAATCCGCGACGTCTCATCGACAACCGTCGCCTGGCTAACGACACCGGCGGCAGTGAACTCGGTAAATCGAATCGCACCGTCGTCAGCAACGAGGATCGAACCCGGGTACAGACCGCCGTGGATCACCCCTGCGTGGTGAAGCGTAGCGAGTGCTTCAGCGGCATTGCGGGCGAATGCTTCAACCGCGTCCGGTTGCCATCGCAGGGTCTTGCGGGCAGCCAATGGCTGGCCGGGAAAGTCGTCGTAGAGCAGCACAATCCCCGCATCACGACGCTCGATAGCCCGGGGATACAGGGCGACCCCCTGCGGTAGCCGCCCACGGATCCCGAACTCATGACGCAACTCAGCCCGCCGAGCCGCACTGTCACTTCGCGGCCGTCGAACGAGGAACTTCGTTCCCCCGTCACGGCTCGAGCTACGTTCGAGACGCCACAGCGTTGAAGCATGCAGTAACTCGACTACCGTTGCTGCACACACAGGGCCCCAAGGGTACCCGACAAGGGGGCCAACACGAATACCTAAAACCGCGCAACACCCCGTGAAGCTACGGGAAATCTACAACCGAGCAGGCACGCAACCACAGTGTGGGATAGCGATGTTGAACGTCCCCTCGCGGATGACTTCTTGCGAGGTCCCGCGAGGAAGTCTTACGGACATGTCCTATAGGTCAAGTCGCGGATGATGGCTCACGCATCCAAAAAGCCTGTTTCCCAATCGCCCGACCGGACTCCTGAAATGCATGGGCTTCGGCGAGTGTATTGGCCGTAAGTACGCCACCCGCTTTGTTGAGAGTATGGCGCAAGGTCCCCGCATCGAGGGACGTCGCTACCTTGCTCAGGATCTCCCCTTGCGAGGCCAGCGTCGGGGTTTGGAACATCGCCTTCGCGAACATGAGCTCCCACGAAAAAGATGCTTTTTTACGAAACAGGTCACCTACTGGGAGTGGGCTCTCGGCCCCGACAATAGCGACGATACGCCCCTCCGGCGCAATCATTTTCACCATTGCCGGAAAATGGGGTTCGGTTGCGTAGCAACAATAGATGTAGTCGACATGCGGGATGCCCAGGGCTTCGAGCTGGGCGGGCATGTCCTCGCGGTGATTGATGATATGGTCCGCACCCATGGCCTTCGACCACGCACGACTTTCGTCCCGCGAAGCCGTACCAATCACGGTCATACCCGAGAGCTTCTTGGCCATTTGTAAGACCAGGGAACCAACCCCGCCCGCGCTGTTGATCACCAGGAGGCTACGCCCCTGTTTGACTTCGAGCTGTTCATAAAGACCTTCCCACGCGGTCAAGGCCGTTAGGGGAATGGCCGCGGCGTGGAGGTGGTCGAGCGACTTTGGTTTGTGGGCGGCAATCCGCGCATCGACCAGATGAAATTCGGCGTTGCAGCCCGGACGCGTGATGTCCCCCGCGTAGTACACGCTGTCGCCAACTTTGAAGCCGGTGACGGACTTACCCACTGCCTCGACGACGCCCGAGGCATCCCAACCGAGAACCTGACCCGCACGCCCAGCCCGCACCTTGGTGTCGATGGGGTTGAGGGAGATTGCCTCCACGCGAACGCGAAGGTCGTGCTCTAAAGGCTCCGGAACCGGCTGGTCAACGACTTGAAATTGACGGGTGTTCTCAGACTGAACAACGAAGGACTTCATACCCGTTTCTAATTCATTTGCGGCGCGGTGAACAGGGAGCCCTCGATGTAGGGTGAACACCGACGAGGCTCTCGCCCGGCTAGGCCTTGACTTTCTTCACCGCATCGGGCTCGTTGCCCTTTTCGTAGTAGACCGTCCCCATTGCGCGCCTCGGGCTCTTAAGCTGCTACCGCCGCGAGCCGAATCGTAAACACGCTGCCCTCGCCAACGGTGCTGGTGACAGAGATCGAGCCACCAAACCGAGCGACCAACTCGCGGCAAAACGCGAGCCCAAGACCGAGCCCATCGTGAACCCGGGTCGCGCTTGTGTCGACCTGGGTGAAGCGATCAAAGAGTTCGGCCTTCGCCACTTCGGGAATCCCGATGCCCGTATCGCGCACAGATAACTCGACCCACTTACCACTCAGTGTCGCACAAACCTCGACTTCGCCTTGCTTTGTAAACTGGGCGGCATTGTCGAGCAGGTGGACGAGTACCCGGACGAGCAACTGGTGCTGCGCAACGACTTTTTGCTCCTCGGGGATGTTGACGAGCAAGCGGTTTTGATTGTGGGCCAGCACCGGCTTCACCAGCAAAAGTGCCTCGTCGACCGCGGCCCGTAGATCGACAGGCTCGCGCCGGATTTCGAGCTGGCCGGACTCGACCTGAGAGAGGTCGAGAATGTCATTGATGATGCCCAGAAGGTGGGTCGCCGCCTGACCCACGCGCCCGAGATCCTCACACAGGTGGGCTTCCTGGGTCGATGCGAGCTCCTCCTCGACCAACTCAGTATAGCCTATCACGGCGTTGAGCGGAGTGCGTAGCTCATGACTCATGTTGGCGAGAAACCGCGATTTAGCCTCGTTGGCGACATTTGCTTGTTGCTGTGCACGGGCCCGTTCGGCGACTTCGCGCTCGAGTCGGGCGGTTCGCTCCCGAACCCGCTCCTCGAGGGTTTCATTGGCGACTTGTAGCTCGGTCTCGAGGCGGTTGCGCCAAATACTCATCGCCCCAAGCACCCCTGTGAACACGCACAAAACGCCAGCTGTCACACTGATGTCGAGATCCGGGGACGCCATGTAGCTGTAGCAGATAACGACGGTCGTAAGGATGAAGACGAGCGACCCAATGAGCTCCCGCAGGTGGTGGGTGGCAATCCCGAGAGCAATCACAATCGGCAGTAGCCCAACCAGGTCCTTTGCACCCATATTGTGACGCAGCGCAATGTACGAAAACCACAAGAACAACAACGAGAAGTTGATGAGGACCACTGTCCGCATGTTGCGACGGACGACTTCCCAGCGATAGGACGCCAATACCGAGAACATCCCTACAGCTGCGAACAACAAACGTATACTGAAGGGGTTGTAACCGGGCCCCCACTCCAAGAGGCCGAAGGCTGGGACTGCGAGCGAGCTGAAGATGATCGTACCGCGATAAAACGCGGTATGATCGACAGCCCTGCCAGTCCGTGACACAGGGCGATTGTCGCACAGGACCTGGCCGGCTGGGCCCGCAATCCTGCATCCCCAAGGTCCGGCTCGTGTCCGTCCACGGGCATGGACGGACACGAGCCCCTTTGTGCGCAAAACAAATTCACAATGACAAACGTAATTTCCGTGGCGGAAAATCCGCTCGGTCGTCGACTCGGCCAGAAGCGATGACCGTACCGGGGTTCGATGTAGCGCTACTGGCCACGGATCGACCCCGGCTCAGGCATAAACATCAAGAATCACGTGTTCGTCGGCATTTTCGCGCACCTTCAGAGTCGTGGGCTACTGGAAGATTCGCGGGACCCAACCTCGACAAAATTGGCGTGAGGTAGGCTTTGCCAGACAATCACCCGCCCCATGAGCCAACTACACCTCATCATCGGACCGGTCGGCGCCGGTAAGTCTACATTTTTGGGCCACCTGTGCGAGCAGCAAGAGGCCGTCGGGATCAACCTCGATGCCTGGATGGCGAGGTTGTACGGCGACGACGAGCGCCCGGCCGAGGGTAAGGTCGCCTGGTACCTCGAACGCCGGGCGCGGTGCCTCGAGCAAATTTGGCAGGTCACAACGGCTATCATTGCCGCCGGCACCTCAGTGGTGCTCGAGCCCGGGCTGGTCCAACGCGACCGGCGATTGCAGTTTTACAAGCGGGTGGCAGCCAGTGAAATTGCGATGCGGGTGTATTGCCTCGAAGCCCCCCGCGAACAACGGCGCGCGCGGGTCGAGCGACGCAACCGCGAACAGGGGGATACGTTTGCCATGCATGTCCCGATGGATGTGTTTGAGCTATCGAGTGACCTGTGGCAATCACCTGATGCGGACGAGCGCGCGCAATATGCTGTGAGTTGGGTTGAGGGCGTTCAGGGGCCCGACGGTCTGTGCTGGCTGTATTAACTCGACCGAAAAACTACCTTGAATACTATGATGATTTCTCGCGCAGCCTTGTGTATTTGGCGTGGCGACCGAGCGCCGTCGTGTCGAAGCCTGGCCACGTGTCGCAAAAAGACCCACTCGTGAGGCAACAACCGCGACCGTGCGACGCGTGGTCGATAGCTCGCATTTCGTGCAACTGCAACGTCAGTAATGTGAGCCACAACTATCCGCACTGAGCGCCGAAACACTGTGGTGAAAGATAACCGACATGGGCCGCGGTTGACCTTTGGTGAGTTGTCGAGGAAAGTATGCGCGAACAATGTCCCGTGGCCTGCTTCGACCGCGCCTGGTCTTTTCGAACCAGCTACTTGCTGGCTTGGTCCTCGCCACTGGCTTGGCGCTGACCGCATGCGACAATGCGAACAACGTCGCCGCCGCGGAACAGCCGGGGCCCAAGGCCCCACCGCCGGCACTTGTCGAGGTCGCACCCGTTCGCAGCGGTGACTTTCGCGACCAAATGCGCTTTTTGGGCGAAGTTCGGGCCCACCTGCGGGCCGAGCTGGCCGTTGGGGCAGAGGGGGCGGTCGAGACGGTCACTGTCCGCGAGGGCGACCGGGTCGCACAGGGCACCTTACTCGTCGCGATTGACACCTCGTTGGTGACAGCCCGGCTGCGCTCGCTGCAGGCCTCCAAACGCCGCGGCTCGACCCAGCTCAAGCAGGCCACCCGCGATGCCAACCGGGCGACCACGCTTGGCTCGGGGATCATTCCGCAGGCCGAGATCGAGCGTGAGCGGACAACAAAAAAAGCATTGCAGGCCGAGGTTCGTGGGCTCAGTGCCCAAGCTCGCCAGGCCGAGGCCGAGTTGCAACGCCACCGCGTCGAGGCGCCATTTGATGGCGTGGTCGCAGCCCGCACGATCGATCCCGGCGACTGGGTGCGTTCGGGGCAGCAGGTTTTGGATATTGTCGCCACCGACAAGGTCGAGGTTTTGGTGGGCGTGACCCCTGCCCTGCTCGCGTACATCGCCGAGGGTGACAGCGCGACGTTGCATGGCCCCGAGGGTGCGAAGGTCGAAGCCGAGATCGTCGGAATTGTCCGTGCGCTCGACAGTAAAACCCGAACGGCGCGGGTGCGACTTACCCCGCGGGAGATTCCCCCGTGGCTGCTTCCGGGAGCGGCCGTCGATGTCGCGTTTTATGTGCGGCGGGCCGGCGAAGGGTTGCTCGTCCCACGCGATGCGCTGGTCTCGGGTGTCACCGAGACCCGGGTGTTTGTGATGGTCGATGGCGCCGCCAAGCCGGTTGTCGTCGAAGTTGTGGCCAGCTCGGGTGACGAAGCGTTGGTCCGCGCCGAAGGGCTCTCGCCCGACGACCGTGTGGTGACCCGCGGCAACGAACGCCTGCGCCCCGGCCAACCCCTCAAACTCGCCGAGCCCCAGGAGCCGGCCAAGTGAACGAACCCGCCGTCGACCCGGCAAACGAACCTGGCTTGTTGGCAACGGTCATCCGGCGACCGGCCACGGTGCTCGCCTGTGTCCTGCTGTTGTTGCTCCTAGGCGCCCTGTCGGTGCTCTCGCTGCCGATCCAACTCACGCCGGACATCGCCGTCCCCACGCTCACGGTCACCACCGAGTGGCCCGGCTCGGCGCCAACCGAAGTTGAGATGGAGATCCTCGAGGCCCAGGAAGACGCGCTCAAGAGTGTGCCGGGGCTGGTCAAGATGACGTCGACGGCCCGTAGCGATCGCGGGGAAATCACCCTCGAGTTTGAGGTTGGCACACCGATCGAGGAGGCCCTGGTGCGGGCGTCCAACAGCCTGTCGCAGGTGCCGAGTTACCCGGAAGCCGCCCGCGAGCCGGCGATTGCAACCTCGAACAGCGCCGGCCCTCCGCTGGCCGTCATTACCATCCGGGCCAGTGACGGCAGCAATGTCGACGCCTACCGCACCTGGCTCGACAACCGCATTTTGCCGCAACTCGAACGCATTCCGGGGGTCGCCGGGATTCGCCTGATCGGCGGCCGCGACAGCGAGTTGCACGTCGACTTCGACCCCAAGGCCCTGGCCGCCCGCGGCCTGACGGTTTCGCAGGTCGGGTCGGCGATCCAAGCTGAACTTCGAGACATATCCGGAGGCGACCTCACCCTCGGCAAGCGCCGCTACCTGGTGCGCACACCGGTCGCGCCCGATGCCCCCGAAGACCTCGAAAAAGTCGTGCTCGGGTCGGCCGAAGACGGCACGCCAATCCTGTTGGGTGATGTCGCCGAGGTAAAAATCGGCCTGCGCAAGCGCACCGCGATGGCGATGAGTGACGACGCCCCGTCGATGGTCCTGCTGCTGTGGCGGGAGTCGGGCACCAACGTCCTCGAAGTCACCGAACGCATCAAATCGACGGTCGCCGAGCTGCAGGCCCAGCACTTTGAGCAAGAGGGCCTCGAGATCCGCCTGATCTCCGACCAAACCGGCTACATCCACGCCGCCCTCGGGCTCGTCCGGCAAAACCTCATCCTGGGCGGCGCCCTGGCGATCCTCGTGCTGTTGTTGTTTTTGCGCAGCGTCAGTGCCTCGGCCTTGATCGCCATCTCGATCCCGATTTGTGTGGTCGGCACGATCCTCGGGATGTCGCTGCTCGGGCGTACCGTCAACGTGGTCTCGCTCGCCGGCATGGCCTTTGCCGTGGGCATGGTCGTCGACAACGCGATCGTGGTGCTCGAGAGCATCGAGACCTGGCGGGTACGGGTCGACAACGTCGCCGCTGCGGCCCTACTCGGTGTACGCGAGGTCGGCGGGGCGATCGTTGCCTCGACACTCACCACCGCCATCGTGTTTGTCCCGATCATTACCTGGCAAGACGAAGTCGGCGAGCTGTTGCGCGACGTCGCGGTTGCGATTTCCCTCGCCGTGGGGTTCTCGCTACTGGTCTCGGTGCTGGCGATCCCGAGTTTTTCGGCGCGGTTGTTGCGGGCGCGCAAGCAGCAACAGGACAACACGCCACAAAGACCTGGCCTTGCCGCCAGGTTGCGGGATAGCGTCGGTCGCCAGGTCGCGTTTATCTCGGCCAGCGTGCCGCGGGCCCTGGCGATCGTCCTGCTCGGCGTGGGGTTATCGGGGTGGACCGCGTGGACCCTGCTGCCGCCGATGGAGTACCTGCCCACCGGCAACCGCAACCTCGTGTTTGGCATTTTGATCCCGCCGCCCGGCTACTCCGTCGATGAAATGGAGCGGATTGGCGAAGGTATTCAGGGACAGGTTGCCGACCACATGGGGGTTGAAAAAGACGGCGTCCCCTCGATCGAGCGCGCTTTTTTTGTGGGCGACCCCAACCAGGTGTTTATGGGGGCAGTCGCCACCGATCCCGAACGCGTCGGCGACATTCTCAACTACTACCGCGAGCTCGAAGCCGGGGTTCCTGGGGTGTTTGCGGTCGCCACCCAGGCCTCGCTGTTTGGCCGCAGCATCGGCGGTGGTCGGGCGGTCGAGGTTGAACTCGCGGGCGCCGATCTCGACGACTTGGTGGGCTTTGGTGGCCGACTTCTCGGCTCGATCAAGGGGGCGATTCCCAATGCCCAGGTGCGCCCAATTCCCTCCCTCGACCTCGGTGCGCCGGAGATTCGCGTGCTTCCACTGCGCGACCAGGCCGCGGCCCTCGGGATCGGCGGTCGTGAACTCGGATTGGTGGTCGACGCCCTTGTCGACGGGGCGATCATCGGCGAGTTTGGCCAGGACGGTGCCCCCAAAATCGACGTGACCCTTCGGGCAGCTCGGCCGAGCGACGCCAGTCAACTCGCGGTCGCCACCCCGAGTGCGTTGGTCACGGCCCCGGTGGCCACCCCCGGCGGTGAGGTGGTTCCGCTGTCGACCCTTGCCAAACTCGATGAGCGCCCCGGCCCCTCGCTGATTCAACGGATCGAACGCCGACGCGCCATCACCCTCCAAGTTTCGCCGCCGGTCGACCTGGCCCTCGAAGATGCCATGGCCAAGATCCGCGAGGACATCGTCGAGGGCATGCGCGCACGCGGCGAAGTCCCCGAGGGCATCGATGTCACGCTCAGCGGTACCGCTGGCCAGCTCGAAGCCGCCAAGGCCCGGTTTGGCGATGTCTTGCTGCTCGCCATTGTCATCTCGTACCTCCTGCTGTCCGCCCTGTTCGAGGATTTCATCGCCCCGATCGCCGTGCTTGTCACCGTGCCCCTGGCAGCCGCGGGCGGCGTGCTAGGCCTGCGGATTGTCGATGCCAACTTAGGGCCGCAGCCCCTCGACATGATGACCGCGCTCGGGTTTTTGATTCTCCTTGGTGTCGTCGTCAACAACGCGATTTTGGTGGTCGACGGCGCGCTCACACGCATTCGCCAGGGTGAGTCGCTCGCCACCGCCGTGCCCGAGGCGGTCGCAGCCCGGGTGCGCCCGATCTTTATGAGCTCGCTAACTTCGCTCGCCGGGCTGTTGCCGCTGGTGCTGTTCCCCGGTTCGGGCTCCGAGCTCTATCGCGGGGTTGGAGCGGTTGTCTTGGGCGGGCTCACCCTCTCAACAGTGCTCACCCTGTACCTCACCCCGAGCCTGTTTACCCTGCTGTGGCGGGCACGCGGGCGCGGCTAGTCTTGCGCGAGGAGGGTGAACCGTCGAAGTGCCGCCGGCCGAGGAGGACTGGCTGATCGATGACCGGAACAACCTGCGCCAAGACTCGCAGGGTCGACAAACGGCAAATTGCTCGTGTGATGCGGTTAAAACTGTAGTGAAAACCCACCGAGGGTCGGACGAAAAACCGCGACCTGTCGGGCCCTTTTGTGCCGGCGAATACGGACACTCCAATAGATACCTGTACCGATTGGAATGGCCGCAAGTGGGAGCAACACCATCCCAAAAATAAACGGCAAAATGATCTCACCGCAGCCAAAGTCGGGGTCGGGATTACTGCAATTGCCCGGCACGACAAACAGCAACGTACCCGTGACAATCATCGCCCCGGCAAAGCCCCACGACAAACCGTTGTGCAGCCGCAGCCGGTCGTACTCGATTTCCCAGTTCACGCTCGACTGGACGTGGGCGGGAAGCTCTGCCAGCGGCGCTGCCGGGAGTTGGAGCGAGCCCGCCAGCAGCGAAGCCGACAAAAGAGTTGCGACAATAGCCATGACGTACAGTATCTGAGAAGTTGCTGCGAATACGCCCGACGCCAACGAAGTACATTGTTAATGTGGGCATACGCGCCGATTCGCACAATCGGTTCAACGTTCTGGTGTACGTCGCAGCAGTGCCTACTCGTAGACGCCGCTCGACGGGTCGTTGGCGCGGCGCGATTGCAACCGGGGCGCCAACACCCCCAAAATGCTCCCAACTGACGGACCTAACGGTCACACGGGCTACCGAGGCCGACTACGATCTCTATGAGTATACATCAATAATGTGTTAGGCGCTCCAGCGATATCTGTTCGACCCCGGATGTGGATGCGAATTTTTCCCCATACAATCAAACCTCGTATAGTCGCGCGTAGCTCAAATACACGTTCTCTGGCAACAGTCACGATTGGTCGTGACAATGATGTTTTTTCAATGGTAGGAGGTGCCGAACATGGAGACGACATGAACCCAGATGCGGAAAATTCCCCTCCTGCTACCAATCTGAGACGCCTATGGCTCATCCTCGGCGTCGTTTTGTTTACCTCATTCGCCGTTATCCTGTACTTCGGCCGCGACATTTACGAGAGTGCACCGCCCATCCCCGACCGGGTTGTCGTGGCGGACAGCGGTGAGGTTGTCCACACACGCGAATCGGTGCTGCGCGGGCAAGAAGTCTGGCGCTCGATCGGCGGGCAAGAGCTCGGCTCGGTTTGGGGGCACGGGGCCTACACCGCGCCCGATTGGACTGCCGACTGGCTGCATCGCGAGGCGCGTTGGATCCTCGACGCGTGGTCGCGCCACGAACACAGTACCGACTTCGACAGGCTCGCACCCGAGTTGCAAGCTGCCTTGACCGAGCGCCTCAAGGGTGAACTGCGCGCGAACACCTACAACCCCGAAACGGGTGTTGCCACGATTTCGCCAATCCGCGCCCAGGCCCTCGCCGCGGTTGCCAGCCACTACGTCGACCTGTTCACCGATGCCCCGGCACTCGACGAGTTGCGTGAGAACTATGCGATGCCCCGCGGGACCGTGTCGACGCGGGCGCGGGCGCAGGACCTCACCGCATTTTTCTTTTGGGCGACCTGGGCCTGCGTGACGGAGCGTCCCGGCTCGGAGCTGAGCTACACCCACAACTGGCCGCCGGAGGAACTTGTCGGCAACACCCCCTCGGGCGAGTTGGTTGTCGTGTCGGTCGCCAGCATGGTGCTGCTGCTCGGGGGCATTGGCGCGGTGTCGTGGTTTTTCGCGGCCCGCAGGCGCGAGGAAGATCCAAAACCGCTGGCCGAGGACCCGCTGGCCAAACTCACGGTCACACCGTCGATGCGGGCAACCCTCAAGTACTTTTGGGTGGTCGGCGCCCTGATCATCGCACAGATGGCCACGGGGATCATCGCCGCCCACTACGGGGTCGAAGGCGGTGGATTTTACGGCATCCCGCTCGACCGTTGGCTGCCCTACTCACTCGCTCGCACCTGGCACACGCAACTCGGGATCTTTTGGATCGCAAGTTCGTGGCTCGCCACGGGCCTGCTGCTCGCACCGGCAATTTCGGGACATGAACCGAAGTACCAACGCCTGGGCGTCAACCTGCTGTTTGTCTGCCTGCTGGTGATTGTCGGCGGCTCCATGCTTGGGCAAGCGCTTGCGATTCACCAGCAACTCGCCGACAGCACCGTGTTTTGGCTTGGACACCAGGGGTTTGAGTACGTCGACCTCGGGCGGTTTTGGCAGGTGTTTTTGTTTGTCGGCTTGTTTTTGTGGCTCGGGCTGATGGTTCGGGCCCTGCTTCCCGCCCTGCGCTCGTCGAAGGGCGCCGATCGTCAGCTACTGCTGTTGTTTGTGTTGTCGGCCGCCGCCATCGGTCTGTTCTACGGGGCAGGTTTGATGTACGGGCCCAGCAGCAATCTCGCCGTCGCCGAGTACTGGCGCTGGTGGGTCGTGCACCTGTGGGTCGAGGGCTTTTTTGAGGTCTTCGCCACCGTTGTCATTGCATTTTTGTTTACCCGCATGGGCCTGGTGCGCGTGCGCGTGGCGACCGCGGGCGTGCTCGTGTCGGCGATTTTGTACCTGCTAGGTGGCGTCATTGGGATGTTCCACCATCTCTACTTCACCGGCACCCGCACGGTGGTGATGGCGTTGGGCGGCACCTTTAGTGCACTCGAGCTGATGCCGCTGGTGTTGATCGGTCACGAGGCCCACAAAAACCTCAACCTCGCCCGCGCCCCCGGTTGGGTGCGAGCCTATCGCTGGCCGCTGCTGTTTTTTGTCGCGGTTGCATTTTGGAACCTCGTCGGCGCCGGTCTGTTCGGCTTCCTCATCAACCCACCGATCGCGCTCTACTACATGCAGGGGCTCAACACGACTTCGGTCCACGGGCACACCGCGCTTTTTGGTGTCTATGGGATGCTCGGCATTGGCCTGTCGCTGTTTAGCCTACGAATCTTGTATCGGCATGTACGCTGGGATGTGGCAGCCCTGCGGCTGTCGTTTTGGGCGATCAACATCGGGCTTGCCCTGATGGTTTTGCTGAGCCTGTTGCCCGTTGGTCTGATGCAGACATGGGCGAGTGTTGAGCACGGCATGTGGTATGCCCGCTCGGCCGAGTTCATGCAGACACCTGCGCTCGACACCTTCCGCTGGTTGCGGGTTATCGGCGACACGGGGTTTGCCGCCGGTTTGATAGGCGTTGGCTGGTTTGTCGTCGGCCTCCACTTTGGCTGGTCGCGGCAAAAAACCTAATCGGTCTCGTGACAACACATTCGCCGGTTGCTCGGATCACCACCCGGGCAACCGGTGATTTTTTAATCGAGCAGATCGAGCAGCCGACGGTGACGGCGTTGCCTGGGTGTGCCGGTCGCATCGGCGAGCGTGTAACCGTCGAGGACCTCGAGAAATGCTGTGGTCGCGCGCCTTAGCGGCGTGATCAACCCACACGCTTGCGTGATCGGGCAGCGCTCGGCATCGGCGAAACACTCGACGAGGTGGAAGTCGGGTTCGGTGCAGCGAACCACTGCCCCGATCGAAATCTCCTCGGGCGGCTTGGCCAGTCGCAGCCCTCCCGAGCGTCCGCGCCGAACATCTAAAAACCCCGCCTTGCCCAGTTTGTTGATGATCTTGACCAGGTGATGCACGGAGATGCCAAACGTGCTTGAGATTTCCTCGGTCGACACCAACTCCCCGCGGCGGGTCGCCGCAAACATCAGCACTCGAAGGGCGTAGTCGCTGTGCTTGGTCAGGCGCATCGTCACCAGTCTACCGCGTTTCACCGATTCGCCATGCGGCAGACCGCTGCGAAAGCGACTTTCGAGCGACCGAGTAGCAGCTCGCCTGGCAGTGTAAACAACTGTGCACAGAGGGCCACCGTTGGCAAAAGCGTGGCGTTTGCGTCAGAAAAAATCGCGGGACACCTAACCTGTCCCCATGGCCGAAAAACCGTATCCATTGGTGTCCGATGTCATGACAAAGAAGGTCTTGGCTGTCAGCCCCAACACAAGCCTCGAAACCGCTGCTCGCCTGTTCGCGCAAAAGCGGGTGAGTGGCGCCCCGGTTGTCGAGGACAGCGGCGAGCTAGTCGGCGTTGTCAGCCTCACCGACCTTGCCGATCCCGACCGCGAGCGTGGCGGAGACATTGGCGACGGCCTTTACTACTCGTTGCAAGCTGGCCTCGCCGATGAACACGGCGACCCGACGGTGCGGCGACAGGGCACGGTCGCCGATGTCATGACCCCGACCGTCCTCAGCATTCCCGCGGGTGCTTCGATCGTCGCCGCCGGTCGCAAGATGGTTGGGCTCGGGGTGCACCGCCTTGTCGTCATCGACGAAGGCCACCTACTCGCCGGTATTGTCTCGGTGATCGACCTCGTCCGCGGCTTTGTCGAGACCGCCGACAATGGAGGACGACCACAGGTGTAGTGATGCGGCAGTCTGACTCATGGGAAATCTTTTCACTTGAAAACTTGCATTTTAGATGCAAGTTTTGGCGCGGAAACGGAAAATATCATGAGCAAAAGCATCTACGAGCAAATCGGTGGAGCCCCAGCCATGGACGCTGCGGTAGATCTCTTCTATCGCAAGGTCCTCAGCGACGAGCGCGTGAGCGGGTTTTTTGATGATGTCGACATGGAGCGTCAGGCCGCCAAACAAAAGGGATTTTTGACCATGGTCACCGGCGGTCCCAACAACTACACGGGTCGCAACATGCGGGATGCCCACGCCAAACTGGTCGCCCGCGGTCTCAACGACTCCCACGTCGACGCCATCATCGAACTCCTCGGACAAACCCTGGCTGAACTCGGGGTCGGTGAGGAGCAGATCAAACAGGTCGCAGCGCTGGCTGAGAGCGTCCGCGACGATGTCCTGTGCCGCGACGCGGCCAACTAAACGAGGGGCACACCATGCCGACACTGCGCTACGGCGAGCACACCCTCAATGTCGAGGACGGCAAAACCGTCCTCGAAACCCTCGAATCCGCGGGAATCGACTATCCCAACTCGTGCCGCGCCGGCACCTGCCAAAGCTGCATGATGCGGGTTGTCACGGGTGACGTGCCCGATGATGCAAACCGCGGTGTCAACGAGTCCAAGCGCGAGCTCGGCTACTTTTTGGCCTGTGTCTGCCGGCCCACGACCGACCTCGAGGTCGTGGGTACCGATGCAAGTACATCTACTGCCGCGACAGTTGTCGGGCTCAGGCGTTGCCCCGGTGACGTCCTCGAAATCCGACTTCGCTGCGCCCGTCCACTCGACTTTCGCGGCGGGCAGTTTGTCACGCTCGTGCGAAGCGACGGCCTCGCCCGCCCCTACTCGCTGGCCAACCCCACCGGCGCCACCGAGCTCGAACTCCATGTTCGGCACTACCCCAACGGTGCCATGAGCAACTGGCTGGCACAGGCGACCCCAGGGACCGAGCTCGAACTGCGCGGCCCCTATGGTGAATGCTTCTACGTCGCCGACGACCTCGACCGCCCGCTACTCCTGGTCGGGACTGGGACCGGCCTTGCACCGCTGTACGCAATCGTCCAAGACGCGCTCGCAGCCGGTCACCGCGGGCCGATTACACTTTTGCACGGAGCTCGCCATTCGGCTGCGCTGTACCACCGCGAGGAGCTTGCGACCCTGGCCGCAAACCATCCAAACCTCGAAGTCGTGGCATCGGCACTCGAGGTCGAAAAAGGTGACGACGTCGACAACACACCGATCGATACCCTCGCGCTCGCCCGCGCCAACACAGCAGATCGCAGCAACCTACGGGTCTTTTTGTGTGGCGATCCTGCACTCATTCGTGGGCTGCGTCGCCGTCTGTTCCTCGCCGGTGTGCCCCTGCGCGCCATTGCAGCCGATGCCTTTGTCCCGGCCGCCAGTCGCAACTCAGCACAATAGCGACCGCCATACTCATCACAAAAACTGGGGAACATCCTCGAGGTGCAATTGAGCTTTGCCCGTGGCGCATCTGCGTTTGACCGACGACGCATCGCGTCGTCGCCGGCTGAGCAAGCTATCGGCGATTGTACTCGAATGGGCTTTGCCCTATCCTCCGACGATGTTCGACGATGACATGCCCTGGACCGGACCCGCTGTTTTACGTGCCCCGACGTGGTTGCGCCGGATCACGGCCATGTCCGACAACGAGACGCCGGTGCGCTTTGGCGATATCGTTGACCGCTTCCGTTGTTTGGAACACCTCAGTGCACCCCTCGATGCCGATGCCGACGTCACCGCGCAACTCGAGGCACTGGTTGCCAAGCACAGCAAGCTTCGTTCGTTGGAGCTCACCTATCGGCGCGAGGGCGTCGACACGACTGTTCTCTCGCCCCTCTCACTCGATCACCTCGGGGCTTCGGCAGCATTCTTGCGCGATGCCGTCGGCGAGTGGTCGGCGGGTCTCGCCGGCATTCGTCAGCTGATGATCACCAGCCGGGAGCCAACCCGGATCTCCGACGCAAAGCCGTGGGCCCGCCTAGGCGCCTGCGAAAACCTCGACCTCCGGCGACTTGAACTCGACAAACCAACTTTGAACGCGATTGCCGGTCTCCCGCGACTGCGCACACTGAAACTCAGTATGTGTAACCTCAAAGCCGGCGCCCTCGCGGCCCTTGGCCAATCACCTGCGCTCGAGCGGCTCACGGCGATCGGGATTGCGTTGTCAGGGTCGGATGCCAAGGCGTTGGCACAGGCGGGCAAGCTTCGCGCTGTGGTGGCGGCGGTCGGCGAAGTCGAACACATCCGTGCCCTGCGTCCACTCGCGGAGGCGGGCGTCGCCCTGGGGCTGACGTTTTTGCCGCGGACCGATCTCACCGACGAGTTGCTCACCGCAATCTGCACAGAGCTCCCGGGCTTGGCAGGTTTGCGGCTGCGTCAGGTCTCGGCCAAAAAACTCTCGGCCGACAGTCTCGCGCAACTCGGCAACCTCCGCGCACTGCGTTGGCTCGACTGTGCCGGGATCTATGTTCGCAAGTTAAAGGCTGCACACTTTGGGTTTTTGTCTGAGCTCGACTCACTGCGTTCGCTGTCGTTGCGCGACATCAGCAAGGTCAGCGCGTCGGTTGTCGGCTCGCTACCCAAGGGTGCCAACTTTCAAATGTTGGACCTGCGCGGCGTACCGCTCAGCGATGCGGCGGCCAAGAAACTCAGCAAACTGAACATCCAACGGCTCGCCGTGGGCGAAACAAAAATCGGGCCCAAGGGGGTTGCCGCACTCACGGCAATGCCGTCACTGCAGGTACTCTCACTCGGGCACGCCAAGGGCTTCACCGACGAGATGCTCGCAGCAATTGCCCCGAACCCAGGCCTGCAACGGCTCGACCTTGCGGCCAGCGTCTCCGCCAGTGTCCACCCGACCACCCTCGAACCATTGGCCAAGCTCCCAAAACTGCGCTCACTTGGAGTCGTTGAAGTCGGTCTGTCCGATCAGTGGGTCGAGTCGCTCACCGCGGCACCTGCCCTCGAGTCCCTCCGGTTCACCCGCAGTGACTTCAGCTTTGCCGGCGGCACCGTAACCGACGCGGGTGTCGAGGCCGGCTGTCGAATCCCCTCACTTAAAACCATCTCCCACTGGAGTTTTGTCCCGTCACAGCAGGCCCAAACCAAGATCGAAGCCGCGGGATGTGGAGCGTGGACCCCCGCCGATTACCGGTCACTCGATTTCGATGGCCCCGCCGATGCACCGATCGAGCCTCCGGCAAAGTAAGCACAAAAATCCTCGTAGGATCTGCACATTTGCCATCAATCTGACCTGCGGGTTGATGGCAGTCGCGCACGGGTGCGTCGCAAATTTTTGGGGGCCGCACTCGAACGCGTGCTTCTAGCCGGACGGCGAGCCGGTTTCATTGTGACTATCTGTGCAACAATGCGCCTAATTATCCTATGAATCCGAGCAGCTCGCGACAACGCAACTGCGTGGAAATACACCGAGCCCGCGGGCCGCTATCAGCTATTGGCTGGCCTGGACAAATTGTCGACAATCACTCAAGTCAAAGTTAATTTATGTATTCTCAGTGTTTAGATGAACGCGGCCAAAAGTTTCAACTGGCGCGAAAAAAAATGTGATCCAAAGGGGTCTTACCGGGCTCCTTAGTAGGACATGCCCTCGTTTTTCGTGTCCCCCAAACCGCGCGATGCGCATTCTCGTGACCACAGCCAACGCGCCGGTTTCCCTGGCCTTGCCAGTCTGTTATTTGGCGGCCTGGTCCTCGCGGCATGCCACTCGCCCGAAGATCCAAACATGGACCAATTCCACGCGCCCGACGGCGCGTTTAGTGTCATCAATGCCGCGGTCGCTCCCAAGGCTGCCAAGCTACCCAGGGGTAAAGTCCTCAAAAAAGCCCGCCCGTCAAAGCTGCCCAAGACCACGCTCAAGAAGAAGATCACGGGTGGCTATGTCCTGACCCACGAACACCCCACCAACCCGATGGCGTTTGGTGGCAACTATGCGTTTACCGGTAAAAATGGCAACTACAAAAACGGCGTGATGGAAAAGGGCTACACCGCCTCCTGTGGCGGCTGCAAGGCCCTCGGCAACTGCGACCATGGCGAGGTCAAGGGCAGCTTTACCGCCGCGGTCGGAGCCCTCGGTGGCGACATGGGTGACCACAAAAGCCATATGGGTCCGTTGCACGATAGCAACTCGCATGCCCGCTACTCGACCGAGTGGATCAAGGCCGCCGCCCAGGATAAAAACGACTCCAACCTCAAACTGATGGTCGCGTTTGCGGTTGAGAGCGAGGCCATGTGTGAGCAGCTTTATTACGCCAACAAGGGCAATGGCGGCCCGGGTGGCAACGGCTATGCGTGCAGCCACGGCGACACCGTCAAATCGATGGACCGCCAAATCGATGCCCTCAAAAATTGGGTCAAGGCCAACTCCTCGTGGATGGAAGTTGCCTATAATGCCGCCGATGCCCGCCGGATTATCAATGGTGGCAAGCTGGCGATTGTTTTGGGTGTCGAGTCGGACTATGCATTTGGTGCCGAGGACCGCACCTTCGACCCGGTAAGCCGCCTCAATCACTACTACGACAAGGGTGTGCGGACCTTTTACCTCGCCCACAAAGTCTCGAGCCGACTCGCCGGTGCCGACATTTACCGGGCCAAAACCGAGATGGGTGGCAAGGTTATTCGCGCCACCCAGGCGATGGCCGGGTGTTTTTATGTCGACGACCACGTCGCCAACTTCGACCTCACCGGCACCAGCGGACACAAGTTTTGTGACAACACCTGCGGGGATGGTGGCTTTAAGGGCAGTAAGCTGACCGACAAGTGCGTGAAGAAGTACAGCGAGCTGTCTGAGGTCAACTACGCCGCCTACTTCCTAGGTGGTGGCGGGGGTTACTTCAACGGCTTTGAGGCCTACCCCAAACCGCCTGGGTTCAACGGCTCAGCCGGCAGCCGGATGGACCACGGGGTCGAGCGCAACAACCTCGGGCTGTCCCACGACGGTGAGCGGGTGGTGCGTGAGGCCATGCGCAAGGGCATGATCGTCAACATCGACCACGTCTCGACCCGCGCCCGCTTCGACATCGACAAGATCTCGAAGGACTTTGGCGGCTACCCGATGAACGCGCTGCACAACAACCCCAACAAGATGTTGGTGGCCAACAGCACCTCCAAGCTCAAAACCCCGGGGCCCAACGAGTATGACTTCGACGACTCCGAGCTTGAGCTGGTCCGCAAGACAGGTGGATTTTTTGGCGTGCGCGTGGGGCCGCTCGACTCCAAGGACTATCCAAAGTCAGGAGTCACGACCAACTGTCCCAAAACCGCCACCGAGACCGCCAAGATCCTCGCCTACCTGCTCGACAAGGGCCTCCCGGTTGGCTACTCACTCGACTTCGCCACCATCACCGAGGCGGTCCACTCGCGTACATTTGAGAACTGTGGGCGTAACCTAGGCGGCAACAAGGACGGGCTGCACAAATACGGCAACCACATCACCGAGGGCCTTTCGCACATCGGTATGATGAAACACTGGCATAAAGAGCTCGACGCCGTTGGCATGAAAAAGAGCTACACCGACAAGCTGCGCAACGACGGCCCCGAGGCGTTTGTCAGCATGTGGGAGAAGTCGGAGTCGAAGAAAAACGTGGGTAAGCAAATCGCCCGCAAAACCTATACCTACAACCCCCCCTCCGACCTCAAGCCGCGCGGAGCGTCATGTACCAAGGCCTCACAGTGCGAGACCAACCGCTGCTCCTGGGGCAAGTGTGCGGCCAAGGACGAGTGCCGCGATAGTGGAGATTGCAACAGCAACCAATACTGCGGCGATCCGATTGGCGGCAAGGCGACCTGCAAACCGCTCAAGAGCCAGGGCCAAGCCTGCACCAAGAAGTCGCAATGTGCGACCAACCGCTGCTCCTGGGGCCGGTGCGCAGCCAAGGACGAGTGCAAGTCAAACTCGGACTGCAGCAGCAATCAATACTGCGGCAACCCGATCGCCGGCAAGCAAACCTGCAAGGCCAAAAAGGCCAAGGGCAAGGGTTGCACCAAGAAACACCAATGCCAATCCAACCGCTGTAGCTGGGGGAAATGTAAGTAGTTTTCTCAACATGACACCGGTACGCCGGTGACCGTGCAAGCTCGGTGTTCGTGGGCATGTTCTCTGCCTTCGACACCGAGTGATTTGTTTTCCGCGACTGCTTGACGGTCGAACGCTCGAACGTTGCAACCGCGCCGCAGAAGGTCCCCGATAAGCCCAATATACCACCACGCAGGGAAGCGTCTTCACGCGTTTCACTGCGTTTGGACGAGCCCCAGCGGGCGTTTGTCCTTTTGACCAAAACCGGAACTTCGACCATCGGCGACCTTCGAGAGCTGCCACGTACTAGAAATACGCCGTGACGTCCTGCCTGGGCACGACCGTGAATTGGCACCCGAAGGTCGAATCCGTAGACCAGACAACCTCCAACAGTGGCGCGCCGTAAACCTCGCAGGTTTTCATGACCGCGACGTCATCAGAAACGGCGAATCGACGGTTTGTAACGCATTATATGCTCGCTGTGTTCGATAGAGAGCAACGACCCCGCAAAAATTTGCATAGACCCTGTCTTGGCATTCGGGGCGCACACAAGCCAGGTCCATTGCCAATGTTCGCAACGAACGAATACTCGCCTGCATGCAGGTACTCGGACATGGGCGATACTTCAGGTTGTTTCCCAGGTTCGAAAATCGCAAGTACGTCCCAATTTTGAGCATTCGGATGTTCGACAACTTCATTTAGACATGTCTTATCGAACATGTTACCTACTCTGCATGATGCGAAAAATTATGGGCACCCGGTGTATTTTTCTCGCCTTACCCCTTCTCCTGTCGGCATGCGGCTCAGAAGACACGGGCTCGGGCTCAGATACGGACACAACAACCACAACAACCACAACAACCACGACGACAACGGAGTCAACCGGCGAATCCACAACGGAGGAGGAGACCGGAACGACAGCCGGACCGACCTGTGGTGACGGTGTCGTCGATGCATCCGAGGACTGTGACGATGGCAATATGGTTGACGATGACGCGTGCTCCAACGCATGCACGATGGCGACCTGTGGTGATGGGATTATCCAGGAGGGTGAAGGCTGCGATGACGGCCCGAACAACAGCGACGACGCGGACTGCACGAGTAGCTGTGCAGTCAACGTTTGCGGTGACGGTGCCGTCCACGCATCCAACGAAGAGTGTGATAACGGCACAGATAACGGCCCCGGAAAGGGCTGCAACGATAGTTGCATACTCAATGTCTGTGGCGACGGCGACCTCGGCCCGGGCGAAACCTGTGACGACGGCAACACCATGGGCGGTGATGGCTGCAGCGATCAGTGTGTCGACGAGGCCTGCGGCAATGGCGTGACCGACCCCCAAGAGGAGTGCGACGATGGCCAAAATGGGGACCAAAACGATGGCTGCACCGACCTGTGCACCGGTCCCGCCTGTGGCGATAACTGGGTCCAAGATGGTGAAGAGTGCGACCTAGGGCCAGAAAATAGCGACGGTGGAATCTGTACCTTGGCATGTACGAACGCAGTCTGTGGCGATGGCCTTGTGCTCGCGGATGTTGAGGAGTGCGATGATGGCGAGAACAACGGCGAGATGGGGGCGTGTTTGCCCGACTGCGTGCTCAACGTTTGCGGCGATGGGTTTGTCGGGCCAGACGAAGGCTGCGACGATGGAAACGAGATCGACAACGACACCTGTACCAACGCCTGTAAACTTGCATCGTGTGGAGATGGGATTCTTCAACAGGACGAAGAATGCGACGACGGTGAAAACAACAGTAATAACGGTATCTGCAAACTCAATTGTACGCTTCAGGCCTGTGGCGACTCCTTCCTCGGACCGGGGGAGCAGTGCGACGACGGCAATGACGACAACGAAGACGATTGTGTGATGTGTGCCAATGCCGTGTGTGGGGATGGGTTTGTCCAAGCCGGCGTGGAAGAGTGCGATGATGGTAACAACATCAACAACGATGATTGCACAAATAATTGCACAAGCAACTTCTCAGTCTGCGACGAAAGTACGGTCGGCGTGAACTCGGGAGACCCGTGGGTCATCTGTGCCATCGATGACAACTCCGCCTGGGTTTCGGCGAACAACGGTGGTACCTACCAAGCAGACGTCATCTGCCAAGAACTCGGCTTCACCACGGTGTCCCAGTGGGGAGGCACCTGCGGGAGTGTCTGCGGCTACTGTCAGGGCAACTCCAGCAGCTGTAACAATCCCGGCAACATGACATTCGACGGGGCCGGAGATGCAAACTTCCCGGTACTGAGCGTCACCGTCCACTGGCTGTGCACAAACTAAGCACAGAACATCGCGTGCAAGGGCAATGATTTGTCCGAGCAAAGGCCAAGACCCGGGGGTGAACACCACCGGGTCTTCTTACTTGCAAGCGAGACCGAAGTGGCGACAGACGTTCGCGGACGATGGTGTTCACCAACGCCTGCACCCCTCGTGACGAGGGCAATTACGTATAGGGAAGCCGCGCGAGAATATGCTCGATCGCCGCGAGCCGGGCCGGTTTTTTGCGGTTCGCGTCGATAATTATCCACGGGCTTGTGGCCGTATTGGTCTGCGCAAACATGCGTTCTTTGTAGTGGGTATAGGTGTCCCACAACTCCTGGGCACGCAGGTCGACCGGGGTAATCTTCCAGCGCTTGCATGGGTCGTCTTTGATCTCGCCAAATCGTTTGGCCTGCTCGTGCTTGGTGATCGAAAAGTACAACTTAATCAGGTGGACCCCCGACTCACAGATCATTTGCTCAAACGGGTTGACCTGGGTCATAAACACCCGGTATTCGTCGTCTGTGCAAAAGCCGTTGACGGGCTCGACGATCGCCCGGTTGTACCAGCTGCGGTCAAAGAACACGAGTTCTCCGGGGCGTGGCAGACAGCGGACGTAACGCTGAAAATACCACTCCCCACGTTCATCGGCCGTTGGCTTGTCGAGCGCAACAACGCGAAAGTGACGTGGGTTGATCCGCGCGGTCACCCGGCGAATCGCCCCACCCTTGCCGGCGGCGTCGCGGCCCTCAAACAACACACAAACCCGTTCGCGTTGCTCGATCACCCAGGTTTGCAGGGCGATCAGTTTAACTTGCAACTCGCGCAGTTGATGCTCGTAACGCAGGTCGCGAAGCGCACGCGCGACATCGACTTCGGGGCGGCGAAACAGCAGGCGGTGCCCCAGCCGGGTATTGAGAAGCGCGAGGTCTTCTTCGCTGAGTTCGAGTTGTTCAGACTGTTGTGATTTAGCCATGGCGAGAGCCCGTTAAATATCGATCTGTTCGAGTTGGCGATGGTAACGGCGAATGACGTTCGGGTCGGGCAGCAGGCGAATGTTGGCAGACTCGCGGCCGGGGTAGTCAAACCGCGAGAGCACGTAGCGCATGCTTTCAAGCCGTGCGAGTCGCTTGGAATCCGCCTTGACGATCACCCACGGGCAAAAGCTGGTGTGGGTCTCGGAGAACATCCGCTCCTTGTATTTGGTGTAGCGATCCCACAACTCCTGGCCCTTTTCGTCGACCGGGCTGTACTTCCAGCGTTTGAGCGGACTTTTTAGGCGGGCGTCGAACCGGCGCTTTTGCTCGCGTTTGGAGACGCTGAACCAAAACTTGATGATCTGGACACCGTCTTCGCACAGCATGTGCTCAAACTCGGGCACTTGAACCATAAACTGGCGGTATTCTTCTTTTGTACAAAACCCCATCACGGGTTCGACGACGGCACGGTTGTACCAACTGCGGTCAAAAAACACGATCTCACCGGGGTTTGGCAGCTCTTTGATATACCGCTGGAAGTACCACTGACCGCGCTCGACCTCCGTCGGCTTTGTCAGGGCGACAATGCGCGCACTACGGGGGTTGACATGCTCCATAAACCGCCGAATCGTGCCGCCTTTGCCGGCGGCATCGCGGCCTTCAAACACAACCGCCACACGCTTTTTGTGTTCGGCAATCCAGTGTTGCAAGTCGACCAACTGGGCCTGTAGCTTGCGCAACTCCACCTCATACCCACTGCGCCGCAGGTGTGCGCGGTAGGGAATCTTTTCCCGCTTGGCAATTTTGACGAGCTGCTTGCGCGTACAAACGTTTTGTAGTTCCTCCGCCGTGAAACCCCTCGGTTCGCCCATGCCGAGAACATATCACGTCCCGCCTGTGGAATATCACCCATCTCGGCGACATCCATGCCCGCAGTTGGGGGGTGTCGATCCGCCGCGGTGGAATTGAACCACTTGCTGACCATTTATAAGATGGCTGGCCAAACCTTTGGCCCGAGCTCGCGACGATTAGCGAACAGCCGAAGACAAACGCGCCTTCGGCTCGGCTATGCGCAACACTCGAGCAATCCCAACCACGTCTCGCAGTCTAACCTAACCACATCCGCGATGCCAGCGACATGCGCACAAAAACATGCCTTAAAAATCAGGCAGGTGGACGGCTGCTGTGCGCCCGCATGATCGTGTTGATCTTGGCATAGAGCACATGTGGGCGAATCGGTTTGTCGACAAACTCGTCCATCCCAGCCGCGAGACACGACGAGCGCTCCTCCGAGGTCGCACCTGCGGTCAGGGCCACAACCGGCAGGCGCTGTCGCCCTGTCGCCTCGAGCCGGCGCAGGGTCTTTGTCGCCTCTAGGCCGTCCATCACCGGCATGTGCACATCCATCAACACCAGGTCGAAGGCCTGCTGCTCGATCATCTCGAGTGCTTGACGCCCGTCGTATGCAACACTGACGTCGGCGTGCCTGCCCAGCAGCCCAACTGCCAACATTCGGTTGGTCGCACTGTCGTCCACCACGAGGATCTTCAACCCCGGGTGCTCGATTTGGGGACCGGGAGCCGGGCCCGATGGCTCGCGCGAGAGCTCACCGTTTGTCGCCACGCCGGCGAGGGAGGTTCGCAAGTCACGGTCGAGCACCGGCTTGGTGAGGTAGCATAGGCCAAGTTCCGAGAACCGTTGGAAGCGCTCTCGCGGCACGGTTACGGGCACAATCACCAGCGTACGCGCGGCGAGTGTTGGCTCGTGTGTGAGCTGCGTTTGAAACCAGTCAAAATGGTCGTGCCGGTCATCGCCATTGAGCACAATCAGGGCGGATGCTTGCCCATCGCCACGCAGTCGCGTGGCAAGGTCCTCGCGTTCGGCAACGGCCTCGACCTCCATTCCCCAACTCTCGGCCGCCCGGGTGATGGCATTGGCTGCAATGGGGTTGGGTTCGATAACCACGAGCCGACGCCCGCTCAGTGCCGCCTTCTCCTGCATATACATAGGGTCTTGCCACGGACCAACGGCCCGGGTTGGCAGCGTAAATGTAAAGTTCGATCCGTGGCCGGGTTGGCTCGTGCACGTCAAGCTCCCGCCCATCAGGCCCACGAGGCGTTTGGAAATGGGTAACCCGAGGCCGGTGCCACCAAACCGCCGTGAGGTCGTCACGTCGGCCTGTTTGAAGGCCACAAAAATCTCCTCGAGCTTGTCTGCGGCGATGCCAATGCCCGTGTCTTGCACCGAGAACACCAGCTCAAACTCCGGGCTCATGTCGCTCGAGGTTTGCGGCGTATCATTGGCGGGAGTTTCGACAGCTTCAATGCGTACAACCACCTCGCCCTTGTCCGTAAATTTGATGGCATTTCCCACGAGGTTAAGCAGTGTTTGCCGCAATCGTGCCTCGTCGGCGAAGATCTGTTGTGGAACCTGTGGCGCCACCTCGCCCACGAGCTCGAGACCTTTTTCGGCGGCACCCATGGCCAGAGCCTGCAGGACACCGCCGACACACGCTCGCAGGTCAAACGCGGCCGACTCGATCTCGAGCCTGCCGGCATCAATTTTTGAGAGGTCGAGAAGTCCGTTGACAAGCCCAAGCAGCCCCTCGGCAGACGCCCGTACAACCTGTAGATGTTTCCGTTGCTCCGACGCGAGCGGACTTTCGAGCACGAGGTGGGTCATCCCCAAAATGGCATTCATGGGTGTGCGGATTTCATGGCTGACGTCGGCAAGAAACTCGCCCTTCGAACGATTGGCGGCCTCGGCCGAGAGCTTGGCGGCGCTGAGGTGGCGGTTGGCTTCGGCGAGCGCATGGCGTTGGTTGGACAATCGCCGGACCAATGCGCCACAAACCGCCAACAGCAACAGCGCACTCAGGGCGAGTGCGATCAGCGAGTTCCAATATTCGCTGAGCACTGCCGACAGCCCACCTGTGCGGCCGCGTATCCGACGAACCAAGCTGTTGAGATGGCTGTGAAGTGCGTCGACTTGAGCAGTGGTAGGCTGCGAATCGCCGGGTAACGCCGCCAGGGCTGCGTCGATTGTGGTTGCCACCGTGGCCAGCCCGGAGCCGTCGCCTAGGCTGTCGGGATGCGAGCTCACGTCTTCCCGGAGTAGCTCTAGGCGATCTCGCAGCAGCGGCCACTGTGGGTCGTCGGCCTCGCTCGCCTCGGAGATCGATTGAATCTCGATCAGCCACACCACGTGCTCCTCGACGTCGGCCCGCATGCGTTGGACCTCAAAAATCGTCTTGAGGCACCACCCGGTGAACACCAGGATCGCTACGAGTCCTGCGCGCCACAGCCAGCGCGACGTCGATGTCTCACGAGTACTTTCGGACATGCCCGGGCCGCATCATACCGGGACAACCTCCGGTGTTCTCGTTGACAATCGATCGTGATCACTGCGGGTGGCACGTGTTCTTTCCGCAAAACCTGCTTGCACCGCAGGTGGTGCCAACCTCGCGGGTGGCGATTCGCGCTCGCGTGCGCAGGCTGCCGACAACCTCACGCGTGTCTGGAGAGACAGCTCGGGGCGATGATGCGCGACGTTTGGCAGCCGCCATCCCATTCGCTTTCGTGGCGTTCGAGACGCTTGCTGCGAACCGAGCCGCCTGACCCGCTCGGCTCGAAACCGTTGGCGTGACAAAGATTCTGCCAGGGCGATCCGCGAGTCGACTCCCCTCGAATTGTTGGAGGAACCGTCGAGCTCAACGACCCACGGTTTCGCGGCTCAAACGTTTCAGCCACTGCACCCAAGCGTCGACCCCCTCCCCCGACTTGGTCGAGAGCTGCAACACCTCGGCATCGGGTGCGACTTCGGTGATCGACGAGTGTGCGCGATCGAGGTCGAATTCGAGGTATGGCAGGAGGTCGGTTTTGGTCAGGAGTACAAGGTCGGCGCGGCGGAACATGTGGGGGTATTTCACCGGTTTGTCCTCGCCCTCGGTCACGCTAAACAGCACCACGCGGGCGTGTTCCCCGAGGTCAAAAAGTGCGGGACAAACCAGGTTACCGACATTTTCAATAAACAAAGTGGATCCCGCCGGCGGGTCGAGTTGCGACAGTCCACGCCACACCATGTCGGCTTCGAGGTGACAGCCCGTCCCCGTGTTGATCTGAACGACAGGCGCACCAGTTTGGCGAAGTCGTGCAGCATCGTTGCTGGTCTCCTGGTCTCCTTCGAGCACCGCGACATCGACGTGCGGGCGCAGCTCGGTGAGCGTGCGTTCGAGGAGACAGGTCTTGCCGGAACCGGGCGAACTCATCAGGTTGACAACAGAGAGTTTGCGGCCGAGGAAGAACGCCCGATTGCGTTCGGCGAGGCGCTCATTCTTGGCCAAAACCCGCTGTTCGAGGGTGATAAGCGTGGTGTCGTGTGCCGGTGCGATCGACCGATCTGAGTGATGGGTGTGGGGTTGCGAGCCTCCGTGCTCGTGGGCGTGATGTTGCGAGCCGCCGTGCTCGTGGCCGTGATGTTGCGAGCCTCCGTGCTCGTGGGCGTGATGTTGCGAGCCTCCATGCTCGTGGGCATGATGTTGCGAGCCGCCACGCTCGTGGCTGTGGGTCACCTCGGTGCCATCGGCCAATATGTGTGTGTGCACGCCACGACCGTCGTCGATCGTTACGTTGGAGGGATCAGAGCAGCCACAGGTTCCGCACATGGGTCATACCTCAATTGCTTGGATCATAAACTCGTCGCCGGCAACCAGTCGCAGGCGGGCTCGTTTTTCACAGGGGCAAACCGCGATCAAGCGGTCCATATCAACTCGTTGGTGACACTGCTGGCACTCGCCGAGCCCTGGGATTTCTTCGATCTCGAGCGTCGCCTCGCGCAGCAGGGTTTGCTCGCTGCATACGCCAAAACAAAAGCGCAGGGCATCGAGTTCGACCCCAGCGAGTCGCCCGACTTTGAGCATCACGCGTTTGACCGGCTGGCCCTCGGCGTGGCGTTCGCAGGTGGCGACAATACTTTGGGTCAGGCTTAATTCATGCATCAGCAAATTCTCGGAAGGGGTTCGCCAACCAGCATGTCGAGAATCCGCTCGCCCCCAAAACCGGTATCGAGGGTCACGAGGCCGGGGGGGTCGCGCCTGCAGGTTGCGATGGCGACGGCATGTTGCCCCAGCGGATGGCTGCGCATCAACTCGAGTGCGCGTGTGGCCTGGGCTTTGGGAACGGCGACCACAAGCTTCCCCTCGTTGGCGAGGTGAACCGGGTCGAGCCCCAAAATTTCGCAAAAGCCCGCGACTTCGTGGCGAACCGGCAGTGCTTTTGCATTTACAACAATACCAACTTCGGAAGCCAGCGCGAGCTCATTGAGGACGGCCGCCAACCCGCCGCGGGTAACATCTCGCATGGCGTGGACATCGAGTTCGGACAACAGCAGCTCGACGAGGGGGGAAAGTGCTGCACAGTCGCTGGGGATATCCGTCTCGAGTTGGAGCTCTCCCCGAGCAACTAAAATGGCGGCTCCGTGGTCGCCGAGGTAGCCGTTGACGAGCAGGACATCATCGGGGGCCACCCGGTTGGAGGCGACCTCGACCCCGCGGGGAATGACGCCAATCCCGGTAGTGTTGATAAACAGGCGGTCAGCGGCTCCTCGGGCCACGACCTTGGTGTCGCCCGTCACGATGGCGACGCCGGCATGCTTGGCCGCCCGGGCCATGCTGCGAACGATCCGGCGCAAGACGGCGATCTCGAGACCTTCTTCGATAACCAGACTGCAGGTCAGGTACAAAGGTCGCGCCCCCCCGACCGCGAGATCGTTGACCGTGCCATTGACGGCGAGTGAACCGATGTCGCCACCGGGGAACTCGAGTGGTGTCACCACATACGAATCGGTGGTGACCGCAAGTCGATCGCCACGGGCCGACAGGGCGGTAAGCTCGAAGCGCGCCTGATCCTCGTGGTCAGATAGTTCTCGGCTGCCGAACTCGCGGACGAACACCCCGACGATCACATCGTCGAGTAGGTCGCGCATCGCCCTGCCACCGCCACCGTGGGCCGTCTCAATCACCGAGCCGCGCACCCGTCCGGCCCGTCGGCGATAGCTTTCGATCCGAGAAAACAGCGAGCTTTTGTCGGCAGTCACGACGGCGCCCTCCGGAGGCTAAGTCGACTCGATACCAGAGACGCGCCGCTCGGCGTCTGTGGTGTGCATGCCGTGCCAAAACCCGATGCCGTCACGACGGTGCCCTCCCTCGCTGTGCCAAAATCCGGAGCCGTCACGACGGTGCCCTCCGGAGGGTTGTGAGTCGACCGTAGTTGTAATAGGCCGCACAGGCGCCCTCGCTCGAGACCATACACGCGCCGATCGGTGTCTGTGGTGTGCACGCCGTGCCGAACACCTTGCACTCCCACGGTTTGAGCGCGCCCTTGAGGACGGCGCCACACTGGCACGCCTTGGGGTCGGCAACTGTCAACTTGGGGGTGGTGAACCGCCGCTCGGCGTCGAACCGGGCAAAGCGCTCGCGCAGGGTCAGGCCCGAGTGGTCGATCGAGCCGAGCCCGCGCCACTCAAAAAACGGACGCAGCTCGAAGACTTCGGCAATGGCCCGCAGCGCCGCCTGGTTGCCGTCATCGCGCACGAGCCTGCGATACTGGTTTTCGACCTCGCAGCGACCTTCGACGAACTGGGCCAGCAGCATTTGAATCGCCTGCAAGATATCGAGAGGTTCAAACCCACTGATCACCATGGGCTTGGCAAACCGTTCGGCGACAAACCGGTAGGGTTCAAGCCCGATGACCATGGTGACATGCCCCGGGCCGATGAAGCCGTCGAGCGTCAAATCGGGGGTCTCGAGCAGGGCGTTGATCGTCGGGATAATCGTGATGTGGTTGGAAAAGACGCTGAAGTTGTCGATGTTGTCGGCGTCGGCCTCGAGGATCGTCAACGCTGTGGCCGGCACCGTCGTCTCAAACCCGAGGCCAAAAAACACAACCTCGCGCCCGGGGTTTGCCCGTGCGAGCGCGAGGGCATCGGTCGGTGAGTAGACCGTTCGAATGTCGGCACCGCCGGCCCGGGTTGCGAGCAGGCTCTTGGCCGAGCCGGGTACCCGCATCGCATCGCCAAAGGTCGTAAAAATGACGTTTGGTTGTTCGGCGATCGCAATCGCATCGTCGATGCGACCAACCGGGAGAACACACACCGGACAACCTGGCCCATGGACCAGCTCAATCACATCGGGGAGCATAACCTCGAGTCCGAATTTGAAGATCGAGTGGGTGTGACCGCCACAGACCTCCATGATCTTGAGTGGCGCCGTCCGGGGTTTTAGCCGGGCGACGAGGCCTTCGATTTGTTTGAGCACCCGTCTGCCGGCGACAGGGTCGCGAAACTCATCAATGTACTTCACGGGAGACCTCCGTCATCGGCCGGGGCCGAATCCCCGAGCTCGGCCAGCAGCGAGAGGGTGCGCCGTGCTTCTTCGGGGTCGATCCGGCTCATGGCAAAGCCGACGTGGACAAGCACCCATTCGCCGACGCAGGCATCGAGCGGGATTTCGTCGACCACACAGGCGAGGTTGGTTACCCGACGCACCCCCGCGATCTCGACTACACCGAGTTTTTTGGCCGCGTCATGGATCGCTACGATCTGTCCTGGGGTTCCTAAACACATGCTTTGTTACAACTCCCGTGCACAGGCAATGACCGCTTGGCCGAGGGCGAGCCCGCCGTCGTTGGGCGGAATATTGCGGTGGGCGAGGATCTGCAAACCTGCCCGTCGCAAACCGTTGGCGACGGCTTCAAACAAGATCCGGTTTTGCCAGCAACCCCCGCTGAGGGCCACGGTCTGCAGCCCCGTTTGGTGACTCGCCCGTTCGACGAGGCCAACTAGGGCTCGGGCAAGCCCCTTGTGAAACTTTGTCGCGATGTCTGCCGGTGAGCATCCCAAGGCGAGGTCGTTGAGCAGTGCTCGCCACAGCGGAGCTGACGAAAGCCGCACGACCGAGTCATCAGCGCGCTGGGTCTCGGCAAACGGGTATGGCCGGAGGTCGGTCCGGGTGAGGTTGCGTGGATCTACCAGAGCCTCGAGCATCATCGCCGCCTGGCCTTCGTACTCGAGGCGTTCGCGAACAAGACCGAGAGCGGCGGAAACAGCATCAAACAGGCGTCCGGTCGACGACGCGACAGGAGCATTAATTCTGTCTCTTAAGACCTGTTCTAAAAGAACAATCGGCTTGCCCTGCAGGTAGCCGACCGGTTCGGTGTGCCCGTAGTCGCGGGTGAGTTCCTCCCAGGTCATCGCGGCTCGCAGGTGGGCATAAAGGTTGCGCCACGGTTGCCGCGCCGCTGCATCACCGCCGATCAGGGCAACCGGTTCGAGGCTGGCGATGCGCTCCACCGTGCGGTAGTCGCAAACCAGTAGTTCCCCGCCCCAAAGCTCGCCGTCGGCCCCAGCTCCGAGCCCGTCGAGGGCCAAACCGAGGACCGGGCCGGCGGTTAGCGGGACCATATTTTCGGCCAAGCATGCGGCAATATGGGCATGATGGTGGAGGACCGTAGACGTTCGCAACCCACGAAGGTGGGCGAGCTCGACAGCGAGTTGATGGGTGCGGTAGCCCGCATGTGCATCGTATGCGATCTGCTCGGGTCGATGCTCAAACAGCCGAAAAAACAGGTCTAAAGTTTTTCGGTAGGCGACAAATGCCTCCGCGTGATCGAGGTCGCCAAGGTGTGGCGAGAGGATGGCCCGACCGTCTTGGAGAAGTGCAAAGCAACCCTTGAGGTCGCCGCCCAGGGCCAGTGTGGGCGGCACATGCTCAAACCCCTCGGGGAGTGCGAGCGTGCCGGGTGCATAGCCGCGGGCGCGTCGAAGCACCCGGTAGGCACCGTCGATCGGTGCGACCAGTGAATCATCGACGCGATTGACGATCGGCCGGTTGTGCAACAAAAACCCATCCGCGATCCCGGCGAGGCGGTCACGGGCGAGGTCGTCGTCGATGCATTGCGGCTCGTTGGTCAGATTTCCGCTTGTACATACAAGAGGTCGCCCAACCTCCCCCAGCAGTCGGGCGTGCAAGGGCGTCGTCGGCAACATGATCCCGAGTAGCGACTGTCCCGGCGCGACCTCGTCGACGGGCAGGCTTTCGCATGTTCGCGCAAGCAACACGATCGGAGCTGCGGGGCTGCGCAACAGCTCGAGGTCGTCGTCGCCAAGCTCGACACACCGTCGCGCGGTTTGGGCATCGGCCACCATCACCGCCAGCGGTTTGTGCGGCCTGCGTTTACGTGCTCGCAGTCGTTGTACAGCCATCGAATTGGTCGCATCGCAGCACAACTGGTACCCGCCTAAGCCCTTGACAGCGATGATCTCTCCGGCGAGCAGGCGATTGGCCGCGGCGACAAACACATCCGCATCGTCGCCGGCGGACTCTCGCAGTCCGTGGTTTGTCCCGCGTAGAAGATTTTGTCGAGGTTGGGTTCCGCGAAATGCCACTGTCGGGGTGCTACCGCACGATTCGCGGGGACCAGCATCGGCAAAATCGGCAAGCGAGGCGTCGTCACCAGAACATCCAAGGGCTGCTAGGCGCACCCGCGGTCCGCATGTAAAACAGGCCAGGGTTTGGGCGTGGTAGCGCCTATCAGTTTCATCTTCGTATTCGGTACGGCAGGCCGGGCACAGGCGAAAACTCGCCATCGATGTATTGACGCGATCAAAGGGAATGCCGCGGGCGATGCTGTAGCGCGGCCCGCAGTTCGTGCAGGTTGTGAACGCGTAGCCAAATCTTCGAGCTGTCTTTTCAGACATCTCTTCACGACAGCCGGCGCACATCGCCGCGTCGGCTGCGATCTCGGTACGGGGAAGACCTCCGGCACTTGGATCGATCTGAAACCCGGAAGCAACAACACACGCTACAGTGCGGTCGACGCTATCGACACGGGCCAGTGGTGGGAGCGACTGCATCAGGTCAATGAGAAATTTTTCGCAGTCCCCATTGTCGGCAGCTAGGCCGATCAGCACCCCCTCGGCATCGTTGCGGACATACCCTGCCAACCCACGGGCTCGGGCAATTTTTGCAACCACGGGCCGAAATCCGACGCCCTGGACCGTTCCGCGAATTCGGATGACTTCGCTCATCGAGGGGTGAGGCTTTCGCTCGTGTCGTTTGCCAACAGGTACATTTGGACATCCGTCACCTCGAGCCTTGGCTGTTCGAGGCGCCCTACTGTGGTTCGAAATCCATCGGCGTGCAAGCCCGTCAACCGCAGGCATGAGGTGTGTTGCGAGATTGTCACGAGGTCCGAGAAGGACGCGCTTGTGTCGGTCGAATGTCGCGTGATATCTGTGCCTGTAACGCGACTCGACCTCGCTAGTCCGGCAAACGCCCCGGTTGCCGATAAGCTGCCCAAGAAGTGCACATGACCCCGCCCGTCGACGATCGAACTCAGCTTCTCGACGCCCTGTGGGCCTGCCAAAAGCGCCACGGATACATCCGCGACGAAGATGTTGCGTCGCTGGCCGATGCCCTTGCTGTATCCAAAATCGAGATCGAAGGGGTGGTCTCGTTTTACCATTTCTTGCATCGTCAACCAACCGGCGACTTCACGGTCTATCTCGACAACAGTATCGTCTCCGAGTGCAAGGGCTTTGCGCGGGTCAAGCAGGCATTTGAGCATGCGACAGGCAGTGCATTTGGACGTACGCCGGTCAGCCGCCGTTTTGGCCTGTTTGAGACCGCCTGTATCGGGCTCAGCGACCAGCAGCCCGCGGCGCTTATCAACTTTTACCCGTTTACCAACCTCAACACCCTCAAGGTCAAGCAAATCGTCGCGGCGCTCGAGCGTGGTGAACCTGCCTCGTCGCTTTGTGATGAGGTCGCCAACAACATCCGCTTTGCCCCCGGCGGCGGCAAGGCCATCTTCCTCCGCGACTACGAGCCCGGACGTGCGGTCCGCAAGCTCGTGGGGCAAGACCCGCAGGCCATCATCGACGAAGTCGGTCGCGCCCAAGTTCGCGGCATGGGCGGGGCATTTTTTCCAACGGCGATCAAATGGGCATCGTGCCGCCAGGTGGCCAACAGCCCCAAGTATGTGGTCTGCAATGCCGACGAGGGCGAGCCCGGCACCTTCAAAGACCGCGTGTTGCTCAACAAGTACCCGGGCCTTGTGCTCGAAGGCATGATCATCGCCGCCTACGCGGTCGGGGCATCGGCCGGCATTGTCTACCTGCGGGCCGAGTATCAGTGGCTCAAGCACAAAGTTGAGGCTGCGATTACCGATTTGCGCAGGCGCAAGCTGCTGGGTACCGCGATCGCGGGGATTGCCGGGTTCGACTTCGACATCCGCATTCAGCTCGGTGCCGGCGCCTATGTGTGTGGCGAAGAGACTGCGCTGCTCAACTCGCTGGAGGGCAAACGCGGCGAGCCACGGACCAAGTACTTCTACCCGACCGAAAAGGGATTTCTCGACCAGCCGACGGTTGTCAACAATGTCGAAACCTGCTGTGCGGTGGCCCGTGTGCTCGAGCTTGGGGCCGACCATTTTTTGCGCACGGGCACCACAAAATCGCCGGGAACCAAACTATTGAGTATCTCTGGTGATTGCCGCAAACCGGGAATCTACGAAGTTGAGTGGGGCACGAGCATTCACGAGGTTCTGGCCCTGTGTGGCGCCAACGCACCGCATTACATTCAGGTCAGCGGGCCCTCTGGCGAGTGTGTCTCCCTGCGTGAAGCAGACCGAAGGCTCGCCCTCGACGACCTGCGGTGTGGTGGTTCGTTTATGATTTTTGACCACACCCGGGACATCCTCGGCATCCTTCGCAACTTCACCGAGTTCTTCAAGCACGAGTCTTGCGGTGTATGTACACCCTGTCGGGCCGGCAACTTTTTGGTCCAACGCAAACTGACCATGATAGGTTCCCGGCTCGCCCGCGCATCGGACTTTAGCGACCTGCACAACTGGGGCAAGGTAATCGGGGCCACGAGCCGTTGTGGGCTTGGCGTGTCGGCCACAAACTCGCTGCGGTTGGCCATCGAGCGGTTTCCCGAGTACTTCAAAAGCCGCATTATTCCCGACGACAACGTGACCCACTTCGACCTCGAAGCCGCCGTCAAGGCCCACGAGGAGTTTCGCTAGCGGGGCGAGAAGAACGATGGAGAAGCCGACGATGACTGAAGAGGTCACGCTGACGATCGATGGCCGCGAGATTCGGGCGACCCCCGGGGACAACCTCGTGAAGGTTGCACGTGCACACGACATCAACATTCCGTCGCTTTGTTACTTCGAGCACCTCGACCAACCGCTCGGTACCTGCCGCGTGTGTATGTGCAACGTCGATGGACGGATCGTGCCCGCCTGCATGCAGCGGGTTCACGCCGGCATGGAGGTGGCTTTTGAGACACCTAAACTCAGTGACATGCGCCATGCCGTGCTCGAGATGATGTTTGCCGAGGGCAACCACGTGTGCCCTGCCTGCCCAAAAAGCGGCGATTGTGACCTGCAGCGGCTCGGCTACGAGATGGAAGTGCGAACGGTTCGCTTTCCCCACCTGTTCAAGGACAGGTACATCGACCTCAATGCCAAGCGCACGGTTGTCGATACCAACCGGTGCGTCAAATGTGCCCGCTGTGTCGAGGAGGTGCGCACCGACGACGGCAAGCAGGTGTATTCGTTTTGCAACCGCGGCAATGAAACGGTTGTCGCCATCGACTATGAGCAGGAGGCCCGGCTGACCGATGCCCAGGCCCGCAAGGCGATGCGAGTTTGCCCAACGGGAGCTATCATCGTCCGCGGAGAGCCCTCGTGGACCCGGCCATTTGGCGACCGTCGATACGACCTCCACCCGATACGTGGCCCCGAGACCCTCGTACGGCGCAAAAAAACCAAGGCCACGCCAAATAAGCGCGACAAAAAGACGGTTGCGACGATTTCGTTGGCCGGTTGCTACGGGTGCCATATGTCGATGCTCGACACCGACTTAGGCCTTATCGATCGGGTCGACATCATCGAGTTCAACAAGTCGCCACTCAACGACATCAAAGAGTTCACCAAGCGCTGCGACCTCGGCATCATTGAGGGGGGCGTGTGCAACTCCGACAATGTTGAGGTGCTCAAGGAATTCCGCCGCCAGTGCGATGTGCTGGTGTGTATCGGTGAATGTGCCGTGTGGGGCGGTGTGCCGGCTCTGCGCAATACCATTCCCCTGCGGGAGTGCCTCGAAGAGACCTACCTCCATTGCGAATCGGTCGAGCCAGGGCAAGGCGTCGTGCCCTTCGACGACGACCTGCCGAAGTTGCTCGACCGCGTGTACGCGTGCAATGAGATTGTCAAGATCGATCACTATATTCCGGGTTGTCCCCCCAATGCCGACATCATCTGGAAGTCGGTCGCCAACATCCTGTGGGACGAGGACAACTCGATCCTCTACTCGGATTTCAAATACGACTGATCACGAAGGCAGGCGAGGTTATGGCCCAAGGCGGTAAAGTCATTACAATCGACCCGGTGACCCGTGTCGAGGGGCACGGGCGGGTGACGATTCATCTCGACCCAAACGGCGAGGTCGAACGGGCACGGTTTCACGTGGTCGAGTTCCGCGGGTTTGAACGATTTGTCCAGGGGCGGCCCTATTGGGAGGCGCCGCTGTTGGTCCAACGCCTGTGTGGAATCTGTCCCGTAAGTCATCATCTAGCCGCAGCCAAGGCGATCGATCAACTCGTCGGGTTAGACCCACAGGACCTGTCGCCGACAACAACTAAACTCCGCCGATTGCTGCACTACGCCCAGGACTTTCAGTCCCACGCCGTCCACTTTTTCCTGCTCGCGTCGCCAGACCTGCTGTTTGGGGTCAACGCCCCGCCCGACAAACGCCAGGTGAGCGCGGTGATTTTAGAACACGAAGACCTCGCCCGCCGCGGCATCCTCATGCGCAAGTTTGGTCAGGAGCTCATCAAGGCACTGACCGGCAAAAAAATCCACGGCATCGCGGCGGTCCCCGGCGGTATGCACAAAACGTTCTTCCCAGAGGAGCGCCGCTACTTTTTAGAGGACAATGACACCCCGGCCATCGAGACCATGATCGAGTGGGCCCAGGCGACACTTGATTTTTTTAAGGCCTACCACCAAGAGCACGCAGCTTGGCTCGATACCTTTGCCAGCCATCCGTCGGGGCATCTAGCCCTCGTCGACAACGACGGGGGTCTAGAGCTGTATGATGGCAAGCTGCGGGCCCTCGACAGCACAGGTAAGCGCACGCTGGACGATGTCGATCCATGCAACTACATCGAGTATTTTCGCGAGGGCGTCGAGCGCTGGACCTACCTCAAGTTTCCCTACCTCACCCACCTCGGCCGCGAACGCGGCTGGAATCGTGTGGGGCCGCTGGCACGTATGAATGTTTGCGAGCACATTCGTACCCCACGGGCCAACCGCGAACTTCAGGCCTTTAAGGCCTATACCGCCGGGCGGCCAAATAACCACACAATGCATACACATTGGGCGCGGCTTATCGAGGTTTTGTATTGCGCCGAGGCCATGGAAATTCTGCTCAAGGACGAGTCGATTCTCGGCGACGACCTCGTGCGGGGGGGCGAGCGGCGGGAGGAAGGTGTGGGGGTGATCGAAGCTCCGCGCGGGACCCTTATTCACCACTACAAGGCCGACGAACGGGGGATGATCACCCGGTGCAATCTGATTGTATCGACGACCCACAATAACGAACCGATGAACCAGGCGGTCAAGTGGGTGGCCAAGCATGTGCTCGAGCGCGAGTCGGAAATCACCGAGGGCATGTTGAACCAGGTCGAAGTCGCTATTCGGGCCTACGACCCGTGTTTGAGTTGCGCGACCCATGCCCTGGGCCAGATGCCGCTAGAGGTCACGCTAGTCGATGCCGGCGGCCAGGTATTGTCGCAACGGCGAAAACAACCGCCGCACTGGTCGCAGCTGTGAACCCCACGCACCCACTGATCATCGGGATCGGCAACGACGGTCGCCAAGATGATGGCCTCGGCTGGGCATTTGTCGATGCTCTCGAGCGCGGCGGATATCCGGCTGAACGTTTGGTCCGCCGGTTTCAGTTGCAAATCGAAGATGCCGAGATGATCTGTCACGAAGAACATGTCATTTTTGTCGATGCCTACCGGCGACCACTCGCCGATGGATTTGCCTGGCGCACCTGCGTGGCGGCAATCGGGCTCGACTATACGTCGCACAGTTTGGCCCCACAGACGGTACTCGGGCTGTGCGAACGCCTGTACCCAAATACGCCGCAGGCCGAGCTCCTGTTGATCGAGGGCAGTGTTTGGGAGCTAGCGATCGGGCTTTCGAGCATCGCCTCAGACCATCTTCAGCGGGCACTCCAAGCATTCTCCGATCGCATACCGACACTCCTAGTCGACCCGGGCAAACCCGAGGCTGACGAGCGCGGTCAAAAACTCTAGAATTTCGGGCGCCATCAACGGCCCACGGGCGTGCCGCTCGACCACCGCATCGACTTTTACGCTCCCCTCGATCGCCGCGAGGTCATCGAGCAACTTCCGCGCCGCCTCCATCGAGCTGCGATCAGGCCAGTCGAAGGTCCGCCCGCGCACCGCGATGATCAGCGAATCCTCCCACCGAGCATGGGCAAGGCGCGCCCCTGGGCGGCGAACCAGCGTCATCCCCATCTCGACCGGCCCCGCGTCATCGGCTGCCGGGAGTGCGGTGGCTCCCCGGACGGTCTCGACCACGAGCGCACGGACAACCTCTGCCCGCTCGCGCGGTGCTCCGAGATCGATGACCATGCTCAGCGCCATCGACGGCCCGTTCGGCTCAAAGCCGTGGACGTGGGTCCCTGGCCAAAACACGAGATCACCCGGCTCGAGTTCAAAGCTGTGCTCGGGGGCAGTGCGTGGTTTGACGAGCCCGTTGGCATCTTCGACCCACGCTTCGTCACGCCGCTGCAGGGTCAAACCCTGCCAAAAGTGGGCCCGCCGTGAACCGGCAATCACGTACTGGAACACGGCCTCTTGATGGGGGTCGACGTGAAAACCGAAAGGCGTGCGGGGGTAGTCGCCGACAAACGCGTTGTAGCGATAGCTGCGCGGCCCGGTCTCGGCGAGGGTCGGCCCGAGGAGAACTTGGAGGCGGTCGAGGGCTTCAAAATCGGCACACTCGATCCCGGGAGCCTGCATCCCAAACGGGCCGCCAAGGGCCGCGTGGGTCTTAGCAACCCAGGCCTCAAAGTTGTGATCTTCGGGGCCCGGGAGGAAGGGCGCGGGCTCGAGGATCATCGCGCCATCGCGGTAGATCTCGGCAGGTCGGCCAGGGTCAGGGCCCTCGGCCTCGGGAGTCTCGACATCGAGGCCCCAGCTGCGCTTGAGCGCCGCGACCTTCGCACCGGCGCTGCCGATCGGCGGGTGCGCGCGCTTGATCCAGGCGAATACCTCGTCGAGTTCGAACAGCGGGCCGAGCCCCCGCAATACGGCTGGCTCGCCGATCTCGAAGACTTCGTACATCCGCGCGGCGGCGGTCTGGAGGGCGAGTTGTCGTGCGCTGGGCAAGGTGTGCGTCTGGCACGTTTGCCCGCGTGCGTAAAGTCGAGACACCCAAATTGCGCAAATCGGTCAAGACCGCTATCAGCTCGGGATGGTCGAGCCAGCAAACTCCGTCCTGGCCGCCGTGCCAGCTCCCCTCGCAACTGCCTTGCGCGCCAAAGGCTTCACCGAGCTCACCGCCGTGCAGCACGCGGTCGTCGACGCCAGTGCTCGGCGGACAAACCTACGCATCTCCTCGCAGACCGGCTCGGGCAAGACCGTGGCACTGGGCCTCGCGCTCGCGCCGTTTTTGATCGACGCGCTTGCACACAACCCCGAGGGCAAGGCGCCCACCGTGCTGGTCATCGCCCCGACACGCGAGCTTGCGGCCCAGCTGCGCGAGGAGCTCGCCTGGCTCTACGCCGAACTCGGCGAACTGCGCATTGGCGTCGTCACCGGTGGCACCGACATCATGCGCGAGCGCAAGGCGTTGCGACGCGGGGCGACAATTGTCGTCGGCACCCCCGGCCGCCTCCTCGACCACATACGCTCCGGGGCCCTCAAGGTCGACGCCATCGAACACGTGGTGCTCGACGAGGCCGACCGCCTGCTCGACATGGGCTTCAAGGACGAGCTCGAGGCGATCACCGAGACCCTGTCTGAGACTCGCAACACCCACCTGATCTCGGCCACGTTCCCGAGGAACCTGCGTGAGTTCGCCGATCGCTACCAGCCCGACGCCCTGCATATCGAAGGCACGCGCCTCGGCCAGGCCAATACCGATATCGAGCACACCGTTTACCTGGTCCCCCCGTGCGATCGCTATGCCGCCCTCGTCAACCTGCTGCTGCTCACCGAGGGCGCCCGCTGCCTGGTGTTTGTGCAGCGGCGCGACGACACTGCCCAGCTCGCCGAACGCCTCGCGGCCGATGGGTTCTCGGCCCTGCCCTTTAGCGGTGACCTGTCCCAGGCCCAGCGCACACGCACGCTCAATGCATTTCGCAACGATGTTGTGCGCGTCGTCGTGGCCACAGACGTCGCCGCCCGTGGGATCGACGTCGCCGACATCGCCACGGTCGTGCACATCGACCTGCCCTTCGACGCCGAGACATACACCCACCGCAGCGGACGAACCGGGCGCGCTGGTCAACAGGGTCGCAGCATCTTGCTCGCCCCGCCGCGGGCTGAGCGACGCCTGCAACGGGTCTTGAAGCAGGCGCGAGTCGAGGCCAACTGGTCGAAGCTCCCCAGCGCCAACAAGATCGCCAAGGCCCTCGAAAAGCGGGCTCGCAAGGCGATCCACGAGGCTGTGGCGTCCGAGGCCGACCCGCCCGAGGCCGACCTCGCATACGCCCAGCTCCTGCTCTCGCGCCACCAGCCCGAAGAACTCGTCGCACGCCTGCTAGAGCTGGCGAGGCCCGCACTCCCACGCGCCCCGATGCCTTACAAAGGTGGCCCGGTCAGCCGCGGACAATCCGGCAAACACCCCCGCCGCGAAGACGGCAACTTCGACGCCTTCCGCATCAACTACGGCGCCCAACACGGGGCCACGCCGGCGCACTTGCTGGCGATCGTCTGCCGCCGCGGCGATATCTCGGGCAAGCAAATCGGGGCTATCCGTGTCGGCCCGCGCGGGACCGACTTCGAAGTTGCCAGCGACGTCGCCGAAGCATTCCTCGCGCGGGTGTCCGAGCCCGACCCGAAGGATCCCGAGCAGGTCATTGAGCGGACGCAGGGCATGCCTGCACGTAGTGAGACCCGGCGCAGGTCGGGCGGGCCCAAGCGCCGTGGCACCAGCCACCACCACCACAAGCGTTCGCGCCGACCCAAACGCCGCCGCGACAACTAGTGTCGGCTGTTCATCGAGCGCGCGACCAAACGGCAAAACCCCGAAGCCAGCGCTCCGCAGCGTTGTCCCGCGATTGGGCAAACTATCGCGCCGTCCATCAATGCTATGATCCGCGCCTGTCCGCGGCCACCACCAAACTCATCCTATTTGCACGTGACGCCGCGCTGCTCGCCATCCGCGGCACCAGCCCGCGTATTCTCATGTGCCAAGGCGACCTCGAGCTAGCCGAGTTAGCCGCGTTTGAAGCCTCCGTTGACCGGCAAAGCTGGCCCCTCGCCGTGTTGCAGGACTCGGGCTGCGCGGCCAAACAGCTCGCCCACCACAACTTCTACGACCTCGAAGATGGTGTACAAGCAACCTTTTCGCAGATCACAACCTACGACATGGGTGTGGTCCAGCGATGGTTGCTGACAGCGGTGGCAAACGGCGACAGCATCGAGCTGACCGCGGGGCTTGTGCTCGACGACTTCGACGAGCTCCCCGCCCGCATACAAGCCCACTTTCCGGGCGGCCGCGACGGGCCACCGCTGTCGCTCAAACTACCGCGGTGGGATTTTATCGACGCCTACGAGCGAGCCATGCGCTACATCCATGGCATTGCGGACGAGGACGAGTGACCGCAAAAACCGGCAACTTTCGACATTGCCGGCTCGCCCCTTTGTCCATGCCATCACGTGCCCGCAAACCGGGCTGTGACCCACTTTTGTAACCCTGGACGCACCCCTGCACCACCCTCGTGGATCGTTGGCAGCACCGCCCGGTGACGGCCCTCAAACTCGATAACTTCGCCATCTTCGGGCACGTGCACACGCCCGGCGAGGCCCTCGTGGCGCAGGCGAGCACGCAAGTCGCGGCGCGTGGTTGGACAGTGGTCGAGGGCCTCGAGGTGATTGAGCACAACTTCGCCCGAGGCCATCGCGATCAGCTTGACCAACTCATCCACGGAAAACAGGATGTCCCCTCCCAGGCCCATGTTGGCCGCACCTGCCGGGGCGACAATGACGTCAGGTTGCAGGCGCCTGACGGCGTCGATGACATTGTCTGTCAGCACGGAGTCACCCGTGAGGTACACGCTCGGCTCGTCGGGGTGCGCCAAAAAATAGCCGGCAACCGGTCCCATCAGCCAGCCAAGAAGCCCGCGCCCGTGCCGGGAACGCACAACCTCGACCGTCATCCCAAGTGCCCCTGTTTGCAACTCATGGACATCAAGGCCCTTGCCTGCAAGGCTGGCAGCATCCACGCGATTGGCCCACACCGGCAACCTGCGGTGTTTGATCCACGCCAGGGCTGGCGCGTCGAAGTGGTCGGGGTGCTCGTGGGTCACCAGCACGCCGGTGACCTGGGCAAGGGCCTCGTCGGTGCCGGGCGGGAGTTCGACCAGGGGATTGCGCCGACGCCCGCCGCCAAACATCTTGAAGCCTGGAAATGCCCCTGCCTTGGCGAGCATTGGGTCGACAAGCAAACGGTGCTCGCCGAGGGTCACGATCGCGGTTGCATTACGAATGTGGTGAATTTTCATGGGTTCTCCAACCTGTTCACCGAGAGCTTGCACCCGCCACCAATCTCAGCAACATTCAAATTTGCATTGCACACATCGATAATTGGATAATGTGATAATTGTGGAATGGGACCACCTTCGCACATTTGAAGCCGTCGCCCGCCTCGGCAGCCTGACCGCAGCAGCCCGCGCGCTGGGGGTGAGCCAGTCGACAGTCAGTCGCCAACTCGGGCGCCTCGAAGCCGAGGCCAACTCCCCGCTGTTGCTGCGCGAGGCCCCGGCGCGACTGACCCAAAAAGGCATCGCCCTGCTGAGTGCCATCGAACCCATGGTCGAGGCTGCCCTCGCTGCTCAGTCTGCGCTCGACCAGTCGCCGGTGGTGCGTGGCCAGGTGAGTGTGACCACCGTTGGCGAGATGATTCGCTGGCAGATCGTCGGCCACCTCGCCGACTTCTATCGAGAGTACCCCGACCTGCGCCTGCGGCTACTGGCCGAAAACCAAGTTGCGAGCCTAGCCGCCGGCGAAGCCGACATCGCCCTGCGATTTGCCCGACCGCGCCGCGGCGACCTCGTCGTCCAGCGGCTGTCCACCGTCTCCTACGGGCTGTGTGCCGCGGCCTCACTCGAACTCGGCGACGACGTGCCATGGCTCGGCCTCACCGGCTCGCTGGCCAAGATCCCCGAGCAGGGGCACGCCGAGCGGGCGTTTGTCGGCCGTCCCCCGCGGTTGCTGGTCGAAGATGTCGAAGCCCTCGGGCTCGCGGTCGAGGCCGGCCTCGGGGTTGCGATCTTGCCCCACGGCCAGGTGCCACGCCTGCGAGATGTCGTCGAAGTTCGCCCCGAGCAGGTCGGCGCCCGCAACCTAGGCCCGATCGCCCACCGTGAACTCTGGCTGGTTGTCCACCGCTCAAAGCAACGGCTACCAGGCGTTCGGGCCGTGATCCAATGGTTGAAGCAGGTGTTTCACGGCGCCCCGTCCTGAAGGTTGCCAAGTGTCTCGCCGAGGCCCCACCAAGTGGTTCACCCGACCTCACGGTTGTGGCCGCCGGCCTTAGGGTTGTGCACTTGCAAGCAGACCCCGACTTGGCCGACCGCTCGATGCCTTCGCTCGGCCACAACCCGGCACCTTTCTGGGGACGGGCCAAGCGATGTTCGGCGACCTGCAAACAAACGCTTGCTAGCACACAAACAGCCGATTCCCGCGGGCGCCTGCTTTGCTTATCGAGTATGTTCCGCGGCGTGTCGAACACTGTAAAGGGGTCTTCGAACCTCGAGCGCGCCGGCGTCTCAGCGACCGAGCTGGTTGTGATGATGGCCGGGTTGATGGCCCTCAATGCGTTGGCGATCGACATCATGTTGCCGGCCCTGCCCGACCTCGGGCGCGACCTCGACATCGCCGACCCCAACCATCGGCAATACGTGGTGCTGGTCTACGTGTTCGGTCTCGGCGCGGCCCAACTGTTTATGGGCCCCCTCTCCGACCGCTTTGGTCGCAAACTCCCACTGTTGATCTCGCTGTTGGCCTACGCGGCCTGCGGCCTGTGGTGTGTATTCGCTGCAACGTTTCCGCAGATGCTCGTGGCCCGCGGGATCCAGGGCGTCGCCGCCTCGGGTGCGCGTGTCATTTCGCTATCGATCATCCGTGACGTCACCAGCGGCCGGGCCATGGCACGGCTGATGTCGCTCATCATGATGGTGTTTATGGCCGTGCCAATCCTCGCACCCAACATTGGCCAACTCATCTTAATGGTCGCCGACTGGCGCTGGATCTTTGCCGTACTCGTCGCATTTGGTGTGGGCATGGCCCTGTGGGTTGGCCTGCGACTGCGCGAAACCCTGCCAGCAATTGCCCGAGCCCAAATTCGTATGCGCACCCTGCTTGTCGCCTACAAGCGTGTACTCACCACCCGGGTGACCGCCGGCTACATGCTCGCCTCCGGCTTGATCTTTGGCTGCCTGTTTGCCTTTATCAGTACTTCCGAGCAGATCTTTGTTGGTGTTTACGGCAAAACCGAAACGTTTTCGCTGTACTTTGCCGGGGTCGCCGGCGGCATGGCGGTGTCGTCGTTTCTCAATGCACGCCTCGTTGGCCGCCTGGGAATGCGCCGACTTTCGCACCTCGCCGTGCTCACGTTTGTGTGCGTCATCGGGGCCTACCTCGCCGCGCTACAGCTCGGTTTCGACGGCTTCATCCCATTTTACGCAACCATGGTCCTCGGGTTTTTCTGCTTTAGCCTGATCGGTGCCAACTTCAATGCCATGGCCATGGAACCCCTCGGCGATATTGCGGGGACGGCCTCGTCGGCCCTAGGGTTTTCTTCGACCCTGGTCGCCGGCGGGCTCGGGGCCGTGATCGGCCAGTCGTTCGATGGCACTGTCGAGCCGTTTGCCCTGGGATTTTTGTACCTGGGCCTGGCCACGCTCGCGGTCGTGCTGGTGACTGAGCGCGGGCAGTTGATGCAAGAAGATGGGTGATACGCCGCCGGCCTGACGGAGCCGAGTACTCCTGGTCTCGGGGGCGGTGGAGGTGCCCTCACCGGCCTCGACGGTTCGGGTGGTGACAACACCAATGCCGATGGCCACGGCCACGACGCAAAACGCCGGCGGAGCATGGCCAAAACGGCACCTTGCGGTGGCTGGTGCGGTGGTGGTCGTGGTGGCCAAGACAGTCACGCCGGTGGGTCGTCGTACTACGGCGGCATGGATGCGAACACAGCGACCGAAGACGATGTCCGCGGCACGGACAGCTCCTGTTTAGTTGAGGTCTTTGAGCACCAAGCCTGAGTCGGCGACACCACTGCGGCCGCCTGCGGTGGCGGCTGGCCAACACGCGGCCCAAAGCCGCCCTGCCCCACAACGGCCACGCCCCGGAGCTCCCGCTGCACCGATATAAAAACCGAGCTAGCACCGATAAATCCGATAGGCAGCGACACGCGGGTTGTGCTCGGCTCGACACCGGCCAAGACCGGCAGGGATTGCCGAAACTCCCGCAACCTGTTCTTTCCGACACATCAATTAAAGATGTACCTTGAGACATGTTTAAGACCCAGCGTTTTCACGCCCTCGGTGTTTCACTAACCACTGCCATGTTGCTCGCCGGCTGCGGCGACGATACAGCCACCTCGACCGAGAGCGGGAGCTCGACCGACTCGGCGGAGACGGAGACGACTGGTGACGACACGATGTCGACGTCGACAACCGAAGACATGACAGCCGGCCCCGGCTCGGAGAGTGAGACCTCGCCGACCACCGAGGACCCAACCACCGAGGACCCGACCACCGAAAATCCGACCACTGAAGACCCGACCACTGAAGACCCGACTACCGAAGACCCGACCACGGGTGAGCCGGCGGTATGCGGCGATGGTGTGGTCGAGGGCGATGAGGCCTGCGACGATGGCAATGACATCGAGACCGATGAGTGCCTGTCGACCTGTGAGCTCGCGTCGTGCGGTGACGGCAACATCCAAGAGGGTGTCGAAGACTGTGACGATGGCAACGACGACGACTCGGATGAATGCCCGAGCTCGTGCCTAGCCGCAAGCTGTGGCGACGGCTTTGTCTGGGAAGGCATGGAGGAGTGCGACGCTGGTGGCGAGGCCGCCGACTGCGACGACGATTGCACCGTGGTCGAGTGCGGCGACGGCAACGTCAATGAGGAAGCAGGCGAGGCCTGCGACGATATGAACGACGACAACAGCGACGAGTGCATCGACACCTGCGAAGCCGCAAGCTGTGGCGATGGCTTTGTCTGGGCCGACAACGAGCAATGCGACGATGGCAACCTTGAGTCGGGCGACGGCTGCAGCGACATGTGCGAGTCCGAAGAATGCAACCTCGACGCCGACAATCTCCCGTTCCCCGCCACCATCCACCCGAGCAACTACTACGGCGATATCGCCTGGGATGCCGACTGCAATATCCTTGTCGGAGGTAGTTTCAACGACGGCCTGTTCCGGGTGAGTAAAGACGATGGTTCGGTCACGCAAATCGTCAATATGTTCGGCTCAAACTCGGTCAACGGCATCACCTACCGCCCCCAGGATGAGTTGATCTACGTAGCCGTCGACAGCCCCAATCGCCTGTTTACTGTCGACAGTAATAACATGACCAGCCAGGTTACCGACTTGCCGGCAATCATCAATGACATTGACGTCATCCCCGAGGGATTTGGCGACCTAGGCGGCCAGATCATGATGGTATCGGCGTCCTCCGCGATTTATGTTTACGACCCGAGTGACTCGAGTATCACCCAGTTTGCGATGAGTTCTGGGCCGTTGAGTGCTCTCGACTTCGCCCCCGATGCACAAACCTTCTATGTCGCCAACTACAACAACAATCGAATCGATGCGGTCGATGTGGATGGCGTGGTCACAACATTCTATATGGGCGGACTCAGTGGCCCGGACGGCATCGAAGTTGACAGTGATGGTGCCCGCCTGTTTGTCGCCCAAAGCAATGCCAATCGTATCGACATTATTACGATTCCCGGGGCGGTGCTCACGCAGGGGCCAACCGGTGAATTTGACGGGGGCTACTACCCGACGGGCCTGCTCGTCGATGCCGACGATGACCTGTTTTACAAGGCCCGGGTTGGCGGGCAGGCAGTCGTCGACACGTCAAACGTTCCTTAGTTCAATCACGGCCACAAAGGGGCCTGCGCGCGGGCCCCCCGACGCCCCAGCGATCACTCAACGTACGTTTGTCTGCATCTGTGCACAGGCGCAATATTTTAACATGACCTAATAGACATATTCATGTAGAATTGTGCAATGGTACGTAGCCGACACCTCTCGTTCCTGGCACTCGTGTGCCTGTTTGCCATTTCCTGCGGTAGTCAGAGTGCAACCTCAGCCACGGCCGGTACAACTGCGGGCATGACAGAAGGAACAGGTAGCGACAGCGACACGACCGCCACATCCGGCTCGAACTCGGCAACCGACTCGTCGACAACCGAGGGTCCATCTGGCTCCCAAACAGACTCGGGAAGCACAGACGCGACCGAGGCCACAAGTGACACCACAACCGCAACAGCAACCCAAACCGAGAGCGACTCTGAAACCACCGAACCAACCGCCGGGACAGACCCGACTGGTAGCGCTACCGATACCGCCGGCACCACCGATACCGAGACCGAGACCGAAACCGAGAGCGATACCGAGTTTTGTGTCGACGAGGGCGTCAACTTTGGCCAGTCGATCCCAACGGTCGTATTGCTCATCGACCAGTCCGGGAGCATGACCGCCAACTTCAATGGGCAAACCCGCTGGGATGCCGTCGACGATGCCCTGTTTGACCCGCAAAACGGTGTGGTGACGCAGCTCGAGTCCGTGATTCGCTTTGGCCTCTCACTTTATACGAGTGTCAATGGGTTCGAAAACGGTGGGATGTGTCCCCTGATGGAAGAAGTCCCGCCAATGCTCGACAACGCAATGGCAATGAAGGCCCTGTACGACGCCAACGATCCGATCGAAGACACCCCCACGGGCGAGGCAATTGATGTTGTGGTTCCGCCGCTTGTCAATGCCCTCGATGATGGCCCCGCGGTGATCGTCCTCGCCACCGACGGCGAACCCGATACCTGTGATGTCCCCGACCCACAAAACGGACAAAGCGTCTCGGTCGAGGCGGCAGCCAACGCCTATGCCGCGGGCATCCCAGTTTACATCATCAGCGTTGGCAACGATGTCAGCGATGCCCACCTCCAGGACATGGCCAACGCCGGCGCCGGGGTTGGACCAAACGACCCGGATGCCCCGTTTTATAAGGCGGACAACCAGGTGGCCCTGCTCGATGCGTTTGACCAGATCATCAATGGCGTGCGCGACTGTAAGCTCGCACTCGACGGTCAGTTGACCGAGGGTGAGGAGGATACATGTACAGTCAATATTAATGGCCAACCCGCCCCCTACAACGACCCCGATGGCTGGCAGGTCAACGACCCCTCGGAGATCGAGTTGGTCGGCCAGGCCTGCGACTCGATTCAAGAGGGCGACGTCGAGATCGAGATCAAATGCCCGTGCGGTGTAATCGTCCCCGAGTAGCCGCTTCAGCCAAGCCGCCCGCGTTCGGCCTCCACCATCTGTGTACGCCAACTCACCAGCGAGCGGCTGAGGTCGTGGGTCCACTGCCCGGCCAAAAACCGAAACCGTACCTCCCGACGCTGCTTCGCGCCCGGTTGTAGATGCACACGTAACCGCAAAACATCACCCTCCTGCGGCACGTAGTCGAAGTCGAAGCAATCGCCGGCCATCAACGCCTGCCGCAGCGCATCGACACAGGCCTGCTCGCCCGGGTGAAATCGAGGTTGCATGGCACGACCGCGGCGAAAAACCTCCTGCCGCTGCAAGTCGCGACGCTCGAGCACCCAATCGGGCTCGCGCAGGTTCGCAGTTGTACAGGTACATAACTTGAGGTGCTCGGCGGCTTCGCACACGTTACCCAGTGTACATGACGCCAGGGACATCTGATCTTGAGACCCGCCGTGACGGCATGTCACGGCACGCAGCTGCCAGAGCTCCAGCCTTCGAGGCATGTCCACAGGGCATCGGCACTCGACGAGCCGAGGCACGAGTCGAAGTAACTCGCGTCTTTGAGCTCAAACGGTCCATCCATGGCCCCGTCCTCATGACCGTCTCGGGTCTCGTATTCCGTCACCAAACCGACCCGGTTGGGGAGGATGTCGACGACCCGGCGTTTACCGTACATCCCCGGAAACATCCCGTCCGCGCGCCACGTCACCTGCCCCGGAGTACCGTCGCGCAGGGCTTCGAGGATACAGGTGACCGCCGCCATGTCGTCGACCATGAACGGGGGGGTGGCCTGCGTATTTTCTGAACTAAACTTCGCCTCTGCGCACAAGCTGCTCGATCCGCAGTTCCAGCCACACGGCGAGCAGAACTCCTCTTGGCATCCGCCCGCCGCCGGACAATCCGGGTCAATTTCACCACTTTCCGAACCAGGATCGCAGGCAAACCAAATCAAGGTGGCACAGGTCCCTACAACAACCTGTAGCACGCTCGCCAAAAACCAATGTGACGACATTTGATAAGTGTACACCTGTGATTTGTACAGGTGCAATACCCAGGGATTAGCGAACAATGTGAACTTTCAACTCGAGATCAATAACGAGCCAATACACATCTCCATATCGTCGCCCCACCACAGGTCCCGCGGCTGCTGGCCATCGGGCTGATTGCCGGCACTATTGTCGAAGTGGCAGTCGACATACAATTTGTCGCCGAGCCGCAGTTCAACCGGTTGTTCGAGGAAGTACTCGCCCTGCCAGTCGAAATCCCAGTGTTCGATGTGCAATAAACACTCGACCTCGCCCGTCGAGCGAATAATGCCCAGGGTTGCTTTGGTCCCCCACTCATGCATATGCAAAGCAACGTCGTGCACCTGGATCGGCTGCCCAAGTTTAAACCAGGCTGAGGGGTCGTAGGAGTAGCTGTGCCGGACATCGGCCTCTCCCGCGGGAATCATCATGTCCCTGGTCGTGACCCATAGCGGGTCGAACACCGCAAGCCCCTCGACTTTGGTCGTGACCTCGTCCTCGAGCTTAAACCGCAACACACTTTGGTCCGGCGCGGCGCCAGCCGAGAGCTCATAGTGCGCACTCAACAGCAGCTTGCTACCGGGCAAAACCTCGCGCCCAAGGCCCTCGGGATAGTCCTGCGCCCGGGCACCGGGGACCCAGCCGCCGACATAGGCATCGGCGCTTTGTGGGGCACCACCGGGACAACTCCACCCCGGCTTTGGGTCGGCATCGGCGAGCGCTTGATAGTTCGCCGCCTGGGCATCCGGTATCGAGTAGATCACCGCGTGGTGTAACAGTTCGCGCTGCCCGGGCACAACGTCGATCCCGGTCACGTAGGTGACCTGGTCTAAGGGCCAGTCAATCAAGAAACATCGGAGGTCGTCACTCGGGCCCAGGCTCGCGGTTGGCGTATACGGGGCCGGCATCATCACTTCGAGGTCGACACGGCTCAACCCCGGGGCGGCGGGTGGCGCAGGGGCATCGGCCTCGTCACCAATAGGTGTACCAGCATCAATCCAGGAGCGCAGGACTTCGACATCATCGGGGTCGAGCCGACGGGTGTGACGCAGCTCGCGACAACAACTCGAAGGTGGCCACGGGGGCATGTCACCGCGCTCGACCGCCGCGAGCGAGACCTCGCTCCACATCGCCGCCTCGGCATAACCGTCGAGACTCAACGGCCCGATCCCGCCGTCCTGATGGCAATTGACACATTCCCGCTCGAGCAGCGGACGGACGTCGCGGTGATAGGTCGGGGTCGTCGCTGGCACCTCCCCCGGTGGCGGCTCTTCGCAGGCACCAAAGTCAACATTTTGCGGCTCGGGAAGACAGGCGCCAAGCCACAGGGCCGCGAGCGTGATCAGAGTGCGGGCGTGCATACGTCGGTGCCCATCGTACCAGGCATCGAAGGGAAACGCGCGTCTCCCGAGATAACGCAGTATACCGGCCCTATACGGCGAGCGGGCCGAGCGATCTTTGCAGCTACAACCGTCCCACGACCGTCACGGGAGCGACGGCCGTGATGACAAGCTTCCCCAGCTAACTTTGAAATCCGTGGTTTTTCTCGCCTGTAGCCTCGCGCAAGCGGACTTGTCGACGACGTTCCAGTTTTGCCAGGCACGTCCCCGTCAAATTTGGCAAGTGAGACCGTTTCGAGTGCACCCACGGGCTGTTAGGGGGCGACCAACGTTGCAGCTCGTGGTTTTGCTCGCCGGTCACCTGGCGCAAGAGGACTTGTCGACGACGTTTCATGAAACACGAGGTGTCCTTTCGTCCTTCAAATTTTGCCAGGCGTCCCCGGCAATTTTCGCAAGTGAGCCGTTTCGAGTGAACCCACCGGCTGTTAGGGGGCGACGACTGTAATGTCGCGAAAGCCCCCCGACTGCTCGATCGAGAAAACCTGGCCCTGACCAACGGTGACTGGAATCTGCACCGCGGGGCCGGCCGGAGCCCCCTTGTTGGAATCGTCTTCGGTGAACTCCGCGAGCAGGTGGTAATCGCCGGGTGCAACCGGTTGGCCGTTAGCATCTCCTAGGTCCCACTCGAGCGTGAGGGTGCCGTGCCCTCCACGGGTTGCGCCGGTGACAGCATCGACGGTGTTGTCGAGTGAAGCACTGCGCCACTTCACGAGGTGCTCCCGACGGACGTTGGCCCACACGCCGAGGGAACGCACAAACTCACCGCTCGGGCGCTCGACCCAAATCGCGCTGACATTGCGGCTGGCGTACTCGCCATTGTAGCTGCGGGTACGTAATTGCACATACATTTTTTGTGGGGTTCCCACATCTTCGAGCTGCAGGTCAAAAACGTAGGGATTGGCCGTCGAACTGCGGTAGATCGTGGCAGTCAGGACATTTTCGCCGGCGACCAGGGCATTGGCCGCAACACCAAACCGCAGGTATCTGCGGGCTTCATTGCCCTGTGCCTGGACCTCGGCAGCCTCGCCGAGAGTGTTCGAGCGGGCGACCTCGGTGCCGTTGAGGTGCAAGACAATGCCGTCGGCCCGCCGGACATGGGCGAGCAATCCAGCGTAGGACGCGGGTGTTTCGACCGCAAAAACATACCTCGCGTATACGGCTGCGGCCCCGGGTTCGAGCGTGGTCTGCAGGTCCGGTGAGCCGTTGCCAAACGGAGCCACTGCCTCCTGCCAACTGCTGGCATCGTACTCGGGTAGCTGCCAATCACCTGCAGGAGGCATCAAGCTCACCTGCCAAACCGATTGCGCCGGGATCAGCAACGGTCCTGCTGGGCCGCCACCGGTTGTGCCCCCCGAGGTCGAGGTCCCGGGCAGCGGAGGATCGCCGATCCCCGAATCATCGCCGCCATCACTGCCGGCGTCGCCACTGCTACTGTCGGCAGGCTCCCACTCGGGCGCTGGCTCGATCGCAAGGCCACCGGTTTGGTTGCAGGCCGCCAACAAGAGCACACCGAGGTACGCGAAGCATTTAGTTGCACCCACAACCACCTCCGTTGCCACCGAGCCCGCCGGCCGAACCCTCGCGGTAGTCGAGCGCGTGGTCGGGGCCGATGTCGAGGTCGCGGTCTTCGGCCAGCGCCATGTCGGGCTGGGCCAGGCGCCCACGCTCATAGGGTTTGACGTGCCCGCACCCGACCACACCTCCGGCGAGCAGGGTCAGGACACATGCCCGCACCACCCGTTCACATTTTAATTGTTTATGCATAGATTCCCCGACCTCCGCGTGTGCGCAGCCGGACAACACCATAGCCCAGCAGCAGCCATACAAGTACGATGGCGCCGTTTTGCCGCTCACCGACGCGGCAGCCCTGGTCACTGCCGTGCGGGTCGAGCGGGAACTCGACGATTGCCGCCCCATCACCCTCGGGCGTGCCATCGCCGTCGGCCGAGACCACCCCGATGTACAGGGCACCCGACGTCAGGTGGTTGGGCGCGGTCCATTGTAGACGCATCGATGTGGCCCCACAGTCGCTCAACGCCAGTGCTTGCCCGCGTTCGAGCGCCAATGTTTCGATCGCCGGGGTACCACTTGCACAGGTCTCGTCGGGCAACAGCACTGACTTGGGCGGGGCCCTTAGCTCGCCAAATGGGTTGCCCTGTGCATCTGTCACCTCGGCGGTAAAGGCCAGGTGTTCGTCGTTCCAGTTGAGTGTAAATGCATAGGTTTCGCCCGGGTTGTAGCCCGAAACCGGCCCCCCCAACAGCTCGAGTCCCACCGGTGTGTCAACCTCGGAGCGATGGCAAACATCGCACGAGAGCCCATCGGCCGGTGAGCCCGTGAAGACCCGCCCCCCGCCACCACCGTATTGGGCCGGGTCGGCTTGGTAGAGCGCTGGCGAACCATAGGCCTGGGCTGCACCGGGGCAGGCTATTGTGCAGACAATTGCCAGGAGTTCTAGTGGGGTTTTCATTGGTTGGCCATCACCCAATCCCGCAACACCACCCACCCGGGTTGGCTGCGAAACTCGTAGAGGTTGTTGCCGTGGCGGTCACGTCCTTGGTGCCCTGCCCCCGACGTGGTTTTTTCGAGGAGCAGCGGCATCTCGACCCCGTCGACTTCGATCTTCACGCCGAGCATCCCGCGTGTACGTGTGTAGGCAACTTCAATTTCATACTCCGTTGGCGGATCGAGTAGCTCGCTGTCCGCAGCAAGCCGGGTGCGGCCGGGCCCGGGGACAAACAACGGGCGTCGCGGATCGCCGTGGCAGGCGGCAAAACTGCAGTCGCGCAGGAGCACGGGATAGACCTCGGCGGCGAATACCTGCGGGTCCGGGGCGGGGATGGTCTGCCCACCTGGATCGCAGGCCAAACACAGCCCGGCAAGCGCGACCGTTGCGCGTGAGTTCTTGCTGAACACGAGCCGCACATTACATGAAAATGACTTTGAAAATTGTTTTCAATTAATTATTTGATCGTTTAGAACATCGCTCTGCTGCACGACAAGCCCGTCTTCCCATGCAGATCAAAATCGCACATCACGCTCTGGGTCTGCTGGTGCTCGCCATCGCCCAGCCCGGGCTCGCCGCAAGTGTGCCTGCGAAGACCTCAAAAACGGGCCCCGAAAACGCCTCGCGCCCCGCCGGCAAACGCCCCGAACAAGGGGCTGAACTACGCGCGAGCATGTACGTGCGCAGCGACACTGACTATACAACCGTCCTCTCGCCGCGGGCCCGCTACCGCCAGCAACTCGGGGCCCCTACCCGACGCCTCGACATCACCTACAGCCTCGATGCATGGAGCTCGGCGTCGATCGATATCCGCACCGCGGCAACGCCAACCGTGAGCGAGCTGCGGCACGAGGCGGATGTTGGCTACAACCACGAAGTTGGCCTCGGGAGCTTCGGCCTCGGCTACCGCGTGTCGTACGAACCCGACTACGTGTCGAATTCGATCCGCCTGTCGGGCATGCGGGAATTCTTGCAACGAACCGTCACTGTGAGTGGTCGCCTGTTTGGTTCTTTCGATCGAGTTGGGCGTGCGGGAGATCGGTTCTTTCGCGAACAGGTGGTCAGCGCTGGCGGACTCGCCAGCCTCGCGGCAGTCCTGACAAAGACCACACTTATGCAATTCGCCTACGAATTGCGCGGGTCATTTGGCTACCAGGCGAGCCCCTATCGCTATGTTTCGCTGGGCGGAGGGCTTTGCTCGGTCACCTCGCTGTTTTGCCTGCCCGAAGAGGTCCCGCGCCAGCGCATTCGCCATGCCATGGTCGGACAGCTCCGTCAGGCTGCCGGTCGCCACGTCGCCCTCGGTGGCCTCTACCGATTTTATATCGATTCGTGGGCCCTGCATTCACACACGTGGGCATTTGACGCCAGCGTGATGCTGGCAAAAGGCGCATACCTCCGCGGTGCATACCGGGGCTACGCCCAGTCGGGTGCCGCGTTTTACCGGCCCGAGTACACAACAAACACCCGTTTTTTTACCCGCGACCGGGAGCTTTCGTCGCTCGGCAACCATCGCCTTTCGGTCCGTGGGAGCTATGAAAAACAACTACGTCGCGGACGACTGGATGTGGGAGCCCAGGTCGCTGGTAGTCGCCTGCAATACGACCAGTTCATCGGCCTAACACAGGTGCTCGCACTCGAAGTTTCCCTGAGCCTCGGAGGATCGTTTTGAACCATCGCATCGACACAATCACCTACTCCCTACCCATCGTGGCAATCATGGCAGCGGGATGTGCCGGCAACGTCAACCCCGACCACAGCCCGGCGACAGAATCTGTGCAAATGCAAGCACTTCCGTTGAGCGGGCAAACCCTCACCGGCGACCAGTTTGAGCTGGCGTCGCTGCGCGGGCAGCTGGTGGTGATCGACTTTTGGGCCTCGTGGTGCGAGCCCTGCCGCCGCGAGCTGCCGGAGTTGTCGAATCTGGCGCGTCGCTACGCCGGCACAGTGACGTTTGTCGGCATCAACGAAGATGATGCCCTCGAAGATGCCAACGCGTTTTTATCGACACAAACGCTCGCCTTCGAAACGATTCACGATGCGGACAAATCGATCGCCGAAGCCTGGAAGCCGGCCAAGATGCCCACCCTGTTTGTGGTCGATCAAAACGGCACAGTCGTCGAGGTCATTGCCGGCGAAGTCCCAACGCTGATTCAAGACCTCGAAAACGTGATCAAACAACACGCGGGCAGCCCCGCCAGCTAGCAATTCGACCGAACTACCCACCATGCACCACCGAAAACGGACCATCGACATGAACCATGTACCATCAATACGTCTGCTGATGCTCGCGGCACTCCTGAGTGGGTGCGGTGGATTGGGGAACCCAGAGGGCTCCCAGGGATTGAGCTCGGCCGTCCCGCCGTGGATGGGCGACACCGACACAACCGGCACGCAGACGCAGACGGAGACGGAAACCGGAACAACTGGCGACACCACGCTCGGAGGCTCCGACAGCGACACAGCTGGTGGAGCCACCACAGCCGGGCCGACAACAACCGGAGCGCAGACGACAACCTCGACCTCGACCGGTGGGGTCAAACTCGACCTTCCGCCAGACATGTCGTCGACCACCTACGACGATGACAAAGACAAAGACGACGACAAAGATAAGGACGACGACAAAGATAAAGACGACGACGAGTAGATCGAAGTCGGCCTGTTGACCCGTGTTGAAGCCATGACAGACAAGCTCTCGCGAGGCCTGACCCTTGTCTGTGCGGGGTTGCTGTTTGGTCTCTCGCAACTGCAACTCCTGCGCGAGCTCGGGAGTTTGCTGTACGGCGAAGAGGTCGTTTTATGGCTGGTCAGCAGTGTCGCGCTCGCCAGCGCAGCCGTCGGCTATCAACTCGGGGGCCGACTCTCGCGCACAGCACTTGTCCGCGTCCTTGTTGTATGCGCACTTTTCCACCTGGCGTCACCGCACTGGCTCCGGCTTGCGTTTGCCGAGCTTTGCCGACTGCGTGAGGGCACAGGGCCCGAGTTGTTCGCGGTAGCAGCTATCGCCGCTGCCGTCTCTGCGATTCCGTTTTGTGCCCTGCTGCCGGCACTGCTCCCCAAAAGCGGGAGCAAGGACCGGGTGGCCCAACTCCGGCTCGCCTATGGCTGCGAGCTTACTGGATTTGCCCTGGGGACGTCGCTGGCGCTTTGGTGCGGGGATTTACCGACTCTGCGGTTTGCCGTACAAACGGCAGGCTGGACGCTGCTACTCGCACTGGTGACGACCCGCCACGGTGCGCCCACCACCGGTTTTATGCGAAATCCCCACACGTGGCTGGCTGTGTGGCTACTGCTGGCGACACCTGCCACGGCCTTTCACGGGCAACTCGGACTGTGGTCGCTGACGCAAGTGTATGTGTATAAACATCGAATTACCGATGCCAGGGTGTTGTGGTCGGTCGACTCGACCTACCAGCGGGTCGAGGTCGTCGATGCCCCGCGAACCGGCCGCATGCTCTACCTCGATGGCCTGCGCAACCTCGATGCCGGCTCGCTCGATACGCTCAACCACTACCTCGCCCGCCTGCCGGCAAAACTGCGAAACCCGGCCCACACGCTGCTGCTCGGCAACGGCACCCTGTCGATGGTTGAGGAACTCGCGGGCCTGTCGGGCCAACTCACCTCGGTCGAGATCGATCCTGCCGTGGTCGATGCAGGTGCACGTTTTTTTACGCCGGGCGAACCGCTGACGCACCTGACCAACTGGCACCTTTACTACACCGACGGCAAGGCGTGGCTGGCTGCCACCAACCAGCGCTACGACCTGATTGTCGTCGATGTCCCTTCGCCCCTCACACTGGGCGAAAGCTACTTGCACACACAAGAGTTCTACGAGCTGTGTGCCTCGCGGCTCACTGACCGGGGACTTGTTTCGGTCCAGCTCAGCGGCAGCATCGGCAACCCCAAACGCACGCCAGCGCGGATTGTCGCCGGTTTACGGGCTGCGTTTGCCGAAGTCGTGGTGGTCGAAAGTACAACCGCCGACCGCTCGTTTGCCTATGCAAGTCCCCAGCCGATCGACCCAGATATGCGAATCCGTTCGCAACAAAGCTCCAAAGAGCAGGAGCTCGTCATCCTGCGCGGCGAAACGCTGGCTGCGCGAATCTCCGGGGCCCAACCGCTGCGGCTCGACGACCTCGACCTCGTGCTGCGCCGAGGTCTCGAACGCCTACTTTCACGTCATGGATGGGGGCAATAAATGTCGGCGACCATCCGGGCCTGGGCCGCGGGCATCCACCTCGGGTTATTGCAAACAGGCTATTTGCTCAGCCTCCAACGGGCGATTTCTGCAGCCCACCAAACCTATGCAACAGTGGTCGGCGCCTGGCTTGTGGGGTCGCTCATTGGGTTATTTGTCCGCCTTCGCCCGCGGCTTACCCTGGTGGTTGGCCTGTTGACCTACGTCGCCGTCCAACTCACGCTTACACAGGTCGACTTTGCTGCATATACATGGCCGTGGTGGGTGCCGGCGATTGTCTGTAGTGGCGTGTACTCGGGCCGGTTTTTCACCGACGCAATCGCAGCCGGCGAAGATGTGGGGCCTACGTTTGCCCACGAGACCTATGGGTTTGTCGTCGGCGCCCTGGTGGCACTTGTTGCGGCGGTGTTTTTTGGGCGAAGTGCCCTGTGGCTGTGTCCGATTGCCACCGGGATCATGGTCGCCCTGTTGACCCGCAAACGACCTCACTAGCAAAGCGTTGTGCTACCCGGCCTGCGCACCGTCTGGCAGTCGATCGACATCAAAAAGCACGCCTTCATGATCAATCGGCACCCGCAAAACAGCCCCCACCGCTTGCTGGAGCAGGCGTTTGGCACCGGTGTCGCCGGCTAGGGCCGCGAGTTCGGCGAAATACCGCCGGGGCCATAACACGGGGTTGCCGAGTCGGCGATTGGCCCCCTGCCCGGCCTCGGGCGCAATGATGAGATGTCGCGTGCTGGCAGCGTGGGCGGCACACAGGCGCTCGAGGTCTTCGGCACGCAGCTTCGGCATGTCGCCCAACACAATCAAGGCCGCGTCGACCTGGTTTGACAATGCACCAACCCCAGCTGCAATCGAAGTGCCCATCCCCTCGGCGAACTTGGGATTGTCGACAAACGACACCGGTAGCTGCTCGAGGGCGCGGCGAATGTCCTCCGCGCCGTGGCCAACAACCACATAGCAAGGGTCAACACCGGCCGCGAGGACAGTGCGAACGACCCGGCGGATCATGGGTTCGCCGGCAACCGGGTGGAGGAGCTTGTTTTTAGAGCCTGCCCTTTTAGACATACCTGCGGCCAACACGACGGCTGCAACTGTTGGCAACCCAGGCGCGGCCCGGCGGGTAGCGACAACTTCGGCGAGCATCGACAGGGCGATCTCTGCTGCCCCTTTGCCACCAATTGGCAATCCAGCCGGCCCCCGGAGTCGATGCAAAGCTTCGGGCGGCAACCCAGCGGCTCGCAAGCGCTCGAGTCGTGCACGTTGGGTTTTGCGACTGCCGAGCGCCCCCACATAAAACGCTGGGCTGTTGAGCGCCACGTGAAGCGCCGGGTCGTCGAGCTTGGGATCGTGGCTCAACATCAACACCGCGGCACGCTCGTCGATAAGTTGGGCGAGGCACCGCTGGGGTCGGTCGACAACGAGCCGCGCGTGGGGGAAACGACGGCGATTGGCCAGGGCTGGCCGCGGGTCGACGACAACCGGGGCAAACCCAAGTTCGGTGGCGAGGCGGGCGAGCACCTGGGCAATGTGGGTTGCACCCACCAACACCAATGCCGGCGGCGGGCAAACAGGTTCTAAAAACCAGGCATCGCCTTCCTGCTCAAACAACTGGGGGCCCTGCTCGAGCACCCGACCGGCGAGCTGCATCAGTGGCCCGTGATTGTCGGCAAGCTGCGTGCGACCGAGCAACCGCGGCTCGCCTCCCGCGAGCGGTACAACCCGGACTCCCCCGCCATGAGTTTGCATATACAGAAGTTCTTGGATCGCGTGGTGTTCCGGAGCACGGGCAATGTGCACGCCGATCCGCCCACCACAGGCCAACCCGACCTCGCCGGCCTGGCTATTGGCGATTGCAAACGTCTCAACCCTGCTCGCCTGCGGTTCGTTAGATGCGAGAATTTCGAGCGCGCTGCGGACAACCGCAGCCTCGACACAGCCGCCCGAGACCGATCCCCAAAACTCACCACTTGTACTGACAACCATTCGGCTGCCCAACGGGCATGGGCTCGACCCCTCCACCCACACAAGCGTGGCCACAGCGACACCGTGCCCGGCCGCGCGGAAGGTTTGAACCGTTTGCCAGGGGCAGCGAGCGGGCAGACTCGCCGCCTCGGTTGCGGGGGCGGGCTTGGTTGGCACATGCACGGCGGTCGGCGCTTTGACATGCAAAGCCCGCTCAAGTGCCTGCCACGGCAATAGGGCACAGGGCCGGCGGCTGGGAAAATCGGCGAGCGTGGCAAACACCCGCAAGTCGGAGGCGGGCATGTGCTCGCCGGCCGTGACCTGTGAAAGCGCTGCGAACTCCCGCTCGAATGCTTCGACCGGTTGACCGCGGAGTTCCTGGGCCATCACCGAAGCCGAAGCCACGCAAATCGCACAGGCTTCGACCGTATAGCCAACTTCTTGGAAAACACCGTCGGCAATGCAGATCCCAACTTCAATTTCGTCGCCGCACAGCGGGTTTTTTAGCGATGCGGTGGCCGTGGGCTCGGTCGGCACGGTTGCGTGACGGGGCGCGCGTGCATGTGCCAGAAGTTCTTGGCTATACAATTTTTTCATCGGCTCCCCGTGCCACCCCCAAGGGTGGAGCGAACGCTGGCGAGCGCGCTTAAAAAGCGCTCAATATCGGCTGCCGTGGTGTACAGGCCAACCGATATCCGAACTGCCTGCTTGACCCCAAAGTGGCGTAGCAACGGCTGGGCGCAATGATGCCCGGCACGCACGGCGACGCCATGGCTGTCGAGCACCGAACCAGCGTCGTGGGCGTGGATGTCTTTGACGACAAACGACAAAACCCCTGTGCGCCGTTTGGGCCGGCCGAGCACGCGCACACCGGGCAGCTGTGCCAACGCGTTGTCGGCCATGGCCAGCAACGCCTGCTCGCGTTCGGGGTTTCGGTGTTGGTCAACAAACGCGAGTGCCCGCGCAAGGCCGACCGCGCCCGCGACATTGGGTGTGCCCGCTTCAAACCGCTGCGGGCCGTCGATGTGCTCCACCCGCTCGGGCAATACCGCGGTCACCATGCCGCCACCGACCAGCAGAGGTTGGGTTTGTCGCCAGCGTAACGACCTTGCCCAAACGCCACTACAACCCGCAGGGCCGTAGGCTTTGTGCCCCGAAAATACGTAGAAATCACACCCGAGGTTGGCGACATTGACCGCCCGGTGGGGCACGGCTTGGGCACCGTCGACCACCAACGCTGCCTGCCGGGCATCCGAGCGTGCGAGCAGCTCGGCAACCTCGGCTATCGGGGTTTCGGCACCTGTCACATTAGACACATGATTGACTGCGAGCACGCGCGTGCGCGCGGACAACTTGTGTCGCAAGTCGACCAAGTCGAGCTCGCCGTTGGCATCGCACGCGGCCACAACCACACGCGCACCGAGGCGCTCGCACACCCGCCGCCACGGCAACAGATTGCTGTGGTGCTCGGCCGCTGACACGCAGACTTCATCGCCTGGCCCCACCCGCGGGCGGGCCCAGCCCTCCGCCACAAGGTTGAGCCCTTCGGTCGCGGAGCGAACAAACACGAGTTCGTCAGCCTGCCCGCCAAGATGCTCGGCGACCGCCCGCCTAGCAGCGGCGTAGGCCTCACTCGCACGAGTTCCGAGAGTGTGGACACTACGTCCGGCACTCCCCCCGTGTGCAAGTTGCTCAGCGACGGCCTCGAGCACAACATCGGGCACCAACGCGGTGGTCGCGGAGTCGAGGTAGCTCAACTTCGGCTCTGCACACAACGCCGGAAACCGTCGACGTAAATCGGACATGTGCCGTGCTTACCCGCCGGTCGTTCCCGTGTCGGTGTCGGTCTCGGCCTCGGGCCCGAGCACCGGTGCAACCTTCTCCCCAGGACAGATCCCACCGGCATCGACCCATGCACGCATGTGGGTGACAAACGCCGCGTGGCTGATGGGCGGTGGGGTGCGGTCACCTCCCGGGTTCCATCCCCACAACACCAGCGGGTCTTTTTCGACGTGATCGAGCAGGTCTGCCAACGTGCGCTCGCCATTTTGCGCGGGGTCTCGCAATTGTTTGCACAATGCCGTGACAGTCCGGTTTTGAAACACCATCGGCGTTTGTTCAGGCGGCAGTTGCCAGTGCGGCGCACCTGGGGGCCCCGGGGGGCCTCCGGGAAATTCGGTGTTGTGCTCGGCGTGGCAGGTGCTGCAGGCAAGCCCCGAGTTAAAACTCGTGCGGCTCACATTCATTGCATGTACACCCGTATCCGAGAGCGGGCGATCGCCGTCGGGGTGGCAGTTCATGCACCGGGGCGACACCAGCACCTCGTAGACCGGGGCAAACAACGACGCGGCCTCCTCGGCGGAGGGCTTGGGCGGTTTGCGGTCGACCGTGGGCACGGCTGCGGCCGCAGCTTGGCCCCTGGTCCCGAGGTCGGGCGGCGGGTCGCCGACCCACCCGAGCAAAATCGCCACCACGAGAACGACGAGCAACACCAGGACAAACACGACCACACCGATCCACTCGGCGACAGTCAGCGCGATAGCTCCAACACGTTTGATTGCCATGTTTTGTCCCCTAAGCCTTTGGTGTGCCTTGCCTGGCCGACCATTCATCGTAGGCGCGTTGTAGTGGCATCCGCCGCAGTCGTACACCAACCGCCGCGTAGACGGCATTGGCCAGTGCCCCGGCGACCGGTGCGACCGCAGGCTCGCCGACACCACCGGGTTCGTGTGGCCCGTCGAGCAGTTCGATTTGGATTTCGGGCGATTCGTGCATACGCATCATCCGGTAGGTATCGAAGTTGCCCTGTTGCACCCGGCCCTGTTGTGCGGTGATTTCTCCCCACAAAGCGGCCGTGAGTCCAAAGATAACACTGCCCTCGATCTGGGCAGCCACCAAGTCCGGGTTGACGGCAATGCCACAATCGAGGGCACAAAACACCCTGTCGACCTTGATCTCGCCGTGCTCGACCCGGGCCTCCACCACCTGGGCGGCAAAGCTGCCAAATGCCTCGACCACTGCGACGCCACGGCCCGTGCCCTCGGCGAGTTCGGTCTTACCCCACCCGCTCATCTCGGCCACGGCGTTGAGCACCGCGAGCCAACGCGGCCGCTCAGCGAGCATCCCGCGGCGAAATGCCACCGGGTCTTCCTCGGCCATATGGGCCAACTCGTCGATAAAACTCTCGACAATAAATCCGTTGAATGAATGCCCGACCGAGCGCCACCACGAGCATTTGAAAGGGGTGGCAAATGGCGTGTAGGTCACCCGCTGATTGGCCACCGCATAGCCGTGGTTGGAGATTCCTTCGGTTGCCAGGACATCGGCCAACACGGCATTGCTGGCGATCAGGCGTGAGGCGTTGCCCATCACCCACTTGCGAATCCGAGGAGGAATCGCCACCGGCATCAGGGCACCCATATCGAGGTCGGCCATGATCGACTGCGACTGGGCATCGGCCGTCATCGCGGTCACCGTGCCGTCGACCAGCGCGGCCCGCATTCGCGTGTGGCACTGGGGTCGGTAGTAGCCGGCACGCGTGTCGTTTTCCCGCGACCAAATCACCTGCACCGGGCGACCGACGGCTTTCGACAGCCAGGCCGCCTCGAGCACGGCGTCGGGATGGGAGCGGCGGCCGAACGACCCACCGAGATAGGGTGTATGCACAAGAACATTGGTGCGCTTGATGTCGAGAGCCCGCGCCACCGCCTCTTGCAACAACCCAGGCCCCTGGTTGCCTGCCCAGATCTCGCAGGTATCGTCGACCACGTGGGCGAGGGCGTTGAGCGGCTCCATCGGTGCGTGGGCCAAAAAAGGTGCTTCGTAGACGGCCTCGATCACGGTTCCCGACATGGCCGTATCGACATCTCCGTCGTCGCGCACAACTCGGGCGTTGGCGCGTTTGCTGGCCTCCAACTCGGCACGCAGCACCTCGGTGCTGAAGTCTCCGACCGTCGTCGACCACTCAACGGTGACCGACGCGGCGGCGCGCTGCGCCTGCCAATACTTCTCGGCCACCACCCCGACACCTCGCGGGGTTTGGACCACATCGATCACGCCGGCCATGCCCTTGGCTTCGGCCGCATCAAACGAGATGACCGTTTCGCCAGGTCGCGGGGGATGGATCATCACCGCCCGGGTCATGTTTGCGACCCGCAGGTCGATGCCAAACTCAGCGGTGCCGGTCACCTTGACCCGGCTGTCGATCCGCGGCACCGGCTTGCCGATCACCGCAAAGTCCTCGCGCTGTTTGATCACCGGCTCCTGGGGTACTTCTTGATCGCGGGCGAGGTCCACGAGTTCGCCGTAGGCTGCCGAACGTGTGCCGGCGGCCTCGACCACCCGGCCCTGTTCGGCCCGCAGGTCACTGGCCGCCACGCCCCATTTTTGGGCGGCCGCGGCAATCAACATGGTGCGTGCAGCCGCGGCCACCTGGCGCAGCGAAACAAACCCACCGACGATGCTCGCCGACCCGCCGGTGCCGTGGGTGTCGATGGCGCTGTACTTGGGCAGACTGTCGGCAAAAAACACTTCGATGCTGTCGACGGCAACCTCGAGTTCCTCGGCCACAAGCATCGCCATCCCCGTCATCACCCCCTGCCCCATTTCAGCCTTGGTCAGGGCAAACAACACCCGGTTGTCCGGGGTGATGGTAATAAATGCATTGGGCTTGAACGCGCCGTCGATATCACTGGGTTCGGCGCGGGACAGTTGCTCGGCCCCTCCGCGAACGGCCCCACACACAACCAGGGCACCTGTCCCAGCGAGCATGGTCAGCAAAAACCGGCGTCGCCCCACCCCTTTGCGCTTGGCTTGCGGCTCGCTCATGACTCCCCGCTTTCGGGTGCGCCGGTCGGCGTGCCGGCAACTGCGTGGATCGCCTTGCGTATGCGCGGGTAGGTGCCACAGCGGCAGATCGAGCCGGACATCACGGCGTCGATCTGGGCGTCGCTGGGCTGCGGATGCTTGCGGACGAGGGCGGCCGCCATCATCAATTGGCCGGGCTGGCAGTATCCGCATTGGGGCACGTTGTGTTCGACCCAAGCCGCCTGCAACGGGTGCAACTTCTCGTCGCTCCCGAGGCCTTCGATGGTTGTAATCGCCTGCCCGGCAACGTCACCAACGGCGACCACACACGAGCGCCGGGCAGCCCCATCGACATGGACTGTACAGGCGCCGCACAGGGCTCGGCCGCAGCCAAACTTGGTGCCGGTGAGGCCGAGTTCCTCGCGTAGCACCCACAAAAGTGGCACATCCGCGGGGACATCGACATCGCGATCCTCTCCGTTGACCTTTAGCTTCATCGGCTCTCCTGGCTGTGCATCGACGTCGGAAACATTCGCCCGCGCGCACGCGACCGCCAGCCTACAGGACAGGAGCAAAAACGGCTAGCCGAAAGCTTTGCTGAAGACTGCAACCATTTGTAATCATTGGCCCAGGTACTGCGATGCCTGTTTCATCCAACGGCTGTCGCATCACGCGCCAGGCGTGTTTCCCCAACAAACTGCGAGCCTGTGTCACTCCTGACACAATTGGATGGTTGCAGCCACAAGCAAGGTTGCCCTAGGGGACCTCCACAGGTGTGCACTCGGTACGTTTAAAAATGTAGCGTACCTCGGCGGCAGACCACCCAGCCTACCCCGCGCTGTTCAATGTGCGGTGATTCAACTTTATTGAATAGGAAATAGCGCGGAGCGGAGGCGGTGCACAGCCTGCTCCATTGCTACCAGTGCTTCGATCGATCGTACGGTGATTGCATCGACACCGAGTTCCGCAGCGATCTTTTCGATGGTCGCTTTTTCGCTATCACCATAGGAGCCGTCCCCTCCCTCGATTTCGATCGCATCGCGCAGCAACATACGGGCGCCAATACCCCCCGGTTTGAGGTCGGGAATCAGTTCTTTCACGGTTTTGCTGGTCGGGTCAAAGGCCTCGACTTCAGCCTGAACTTCGTCGCTGATCCCGAGCATTTTCATCCCGCGAACAAACGCATCCCACTCACGTGTGGTCAGGCCATCGACCGCGGCGAGGATCGACTTGACCGCCTTCAGGTAGCCGGCGGCTTGACCAGCTTGGGGGACAACATTGTAGCGCTGGCGAACAGCCCCGGCGTGAAACGGTAGACTGTCAGCGGAAGGTTGTGAGGTACTCATTGCTCGACGATAGCGGGTCTGCGTGCGGTTGTCATGGACGGTTTGCGCGACCCCATGTGTATTTGCGGGCAGGTAGCGAACCTGTGTTTGCGGACGGGCAACGACGTTGACAATCCGCAGCGACTCGCAGAGCATGGTTTCGTGGTCGCCAACACCATCGAACTTTCGCGGCCATTGGTGGGTAGCGATGAGGTCGCCGCGGTCACCCGTGTATTGCTTTCGGGCCAGCTCGCGGGCGGGCCCGAAGTCGCGCAGTTCGAGGAGGAGTTTGCAGGGTATTGCGGTGCCGCGCATGGCATTGCCGTGGGCAACGGCACCGTCGCCCTCGAACTTGGACTGCGCGCGCTCGGGATTGGCCCGGGCGACGAAGTGGTCGTGCCATCGTTTACCTTCATTGCCACCGCGAACGCCGTGCGCATGGTCGGTGCCACCCCGGTGTTTGCCGACATCGATCCGGCCACCATGTGCCTGAGCCCGGCGACCGTCGAGCCCCGCTTGACCACCGCCACCAAGGCGGTCATCGCCGTCCACCTTTTTGGCCATCCTGCACCTTGCGACATGCTTGATGAGCTATGCAAGGCACATGGCTGTGTCCTGCTCGAAGATGCCGCACAGGCCCTCGGCGCCCGCTGGCACGATCGCCATGTCGGCACATTTGGCGCCCTCGGAACGTTCTCGTTTTATCCGACCAAAGCCGTGACAACCGGCGAGGGCGGGATGGTGATTACCGACGACGACGAGCTCGCCCAGCGCCTGCGACTGCTGCGTAACCACGGCGCTGCTGCCCGTCACCACCACACCACGGTCGGTACCAATCAACGCATGTCCGACATCGCCGCGGCCATGGGCCGAGTGCAGCTCACCAAGCTCGAGGCCCACAACAGGGCCCGTCGCGCACTCGCTGCGCGCTACCACGAAGTTCTCCACCCGGTCGTGGACGTGCCAACTACCGCGCCCGGTGCGTTGCATGCCTATCACCAGTACACCATTCGCGTGGCCAACCGCGAGCGTATGTGTGCAGCCCTCGAGCGCGCCGGGGTCGGGTACGGGCTGTACTACCCCCGCCCCTGTCACCTGCAACCGTCGTTTGCTCCGCAAGCCCGCTTGGCGGTTACCGAAGGCGCGGCTAGGCGAGTACTCTCGATTCCCATCCGTCCCGATCTCTCGCCGGCTGACTGCGACACGGTTGTGCAGGCCGTCCTCGACGGTGCTCGATGAGGCCCATTCGCCTCGGCATTATTGGGCTCGGCAACTTTGGCCGGCGACATGCCCATGTATGTGCACAGGTTTCCGACATCGAAGTCGTCGGCGCGGCCGATCCCGCTGGCGATACCACGGGCTTGCCGTTCACCACGCACCGCTCGCTGGCCGAACTCCTCGCGCGCGGCCTCGATGCAGCGATTGTCGCCACCCCGCCGGGCGAAAACCTGGCGATCGCCCGGGTACTCGCCAAACATCATGTACACACACTTTTTGAGAAGCCGTTGGCGCCCACGCCCGACGATGCGACACGGATTGCGAGGCTCTTTGCCGAGCGTGGGCTCGTTGCTGGGGTCGGGCATATCGAGCGATTTAATCCCGCGGCCAGGGCCCTGGTCGAAGCAGTCCGCAACCAAACACTCGGCCCGCTACGCTCGCTCAAAGCCGTGCGTTGCGGGCCGCCGCCGCAGCGCAGCTGGCAACTCGATGTCGGCCTCGACCTCGCCATCCACGACGCCGATCTGATGCACTGGCTCGCCGGGGGGCTACAAACTGTCGAGACGATCTGCTGGCAACAAGACCGGCTGCAAGCGACCGGCATGCTCGCCAACAACGTCGCCTTTTCGGTCACCGCCGACCGCCAATTACCCGCACGCACCCGCTATCTTGTTGCCCGCTGTGAACGCGGGCAGCTCACCGCCAACCTCGTCACCCAGACCGTGCAGCAACACCCGCACGGGCAACCGCAACCCTGGCCTGTCGAACTGCCGACCGCCCACACATCCCCGCTGCAGCGCGAAATCGAGGGGTTTCGCGATCGTGTGCTCAACCGCCCAACTGCCGAGATGACGCCGCTCGAATGCGGTGTACAAGCCGTTGAATTTATCCACCGACTTCGTAAGCTTTGAGTCGCCATGGACCCAACCGAAATTGACTCTGGAGCCCGGGTTTCGCCCAAGGCTGAGCTCGGCGTCGGCGTGCGTGTGGGGTTTGGAGCGGTGATCGAGGCCGGTGTGCAAATCGGTGATCGATGTGTCATCGACCATCATGCCGTTATCCGCACCGGGGTCAGCATGGGTTCGGGCAACCATGTCGACTCGCACGCGGTGCTCGGGGGTCGCCCACAGGACCTCAAATACAACCCCAAAGACCGTACCTTTGTTCGGATCGGCAACGACAATATTTTCCGCGAGGGGGTCACGGTCTCCAAGGCCACCACGCCGGAGGGCGCGACGGTGATCGGCTCGCGGTGTTACCTCATGAACAACGCCCACCTCGCCCACGACTGCACCCTCGAAGACGGGGTGATTATGGCCACAGGCGTGGCCCTTGCCGGGCATGTCGAAGTTGGTGCGGGTGCGTTTTTTGGCGGTGGCACCATGGCCCATCAATGGTGTCGCATTGGTGCATATGCAATGGTTGCCGGACTGATCGCAGTGCGCAAGGATGTCCTGCCCTTCACAGTCGTCGCCGGCGAGCCCGTGCGGCACTACCGGGCCAACACCCTCGGGCTCGAGCGCGCCAATCTAGGCGACGAGCGCAAAAAAAACGCCATCGCTGCGGTCGACCATATGCGCCGCCGAGAACCCCTCGACGACCTGCCCCAAACACCGGAAATTGTCTATTTGCGCAGGTGGCTGAGCGAGCCGTCTAAACGCGGCCGCTACCCGTTTGTCCGCTCGAAGGCCTAGGTGGCCGTGGTTTTTCTCGCGTGTCGCCTCGCGCCGAAGAGCTTGTCGAAGTTGGGTTTCGTGAATCGCAGCAGTCGCGGGGGCTACTGGAAAATTCGCGGGACCCAAACTCGACAAAACCGGCAAGCAAGGCGTGGCGGCGAGAAAATCCACGGGCTGCTAACCGACCGGCTCGATGTTGTGCGCCCTCATTGAGCACTGGCCGGAAACCATCCCCGGGTGCGGTTGGCAAACGCCACCAGCGACAGCATCACCGGGACCTCGATAAGCACACCCACGACGGTTGCCAAAGCTGCCCCAGAGGCCAGCCCAAACAGGCTAATGGCCACGGCCACGGCCAGCTCAAAGAAGTTCGAGGTACCGATCATCGCGGCCGGTGCAGCCACATTAAACGGCAGTTTGAGCGCCCGGGCGAGCCCGTAGGCAATCGCAAAAATCCCGTAGCTTTGGAGCAGCAGCGGAATCGCAATCAACACCACGCGGCCCGGCTGGGCGATGATGGTCTGTGCTTGAAACCCAAACAACAACACCACCGTGAGCAGCAAACCGATGATCGAAGTCGGCTTGAGCTTGCCCGACAGTCGCTCGATCGCCTCATTACCACCGGTTTTACGCAACCGTGCGTGGGTTAGCATGCCGGCGCCTAGGGGCACGACCACAAAGGTGACAACCGAAACCAGAAGCGTATCCCACGGGACCGCAAGGTCTGTCACTCCCAACAACAGCCCTGCAATCGGGGCAAATGCAAATACCAGCACGAGGTCGTTGACCGACACTTGAACCAATGTGTAATTGGCATCCCCTGCGGTGAGATGGCTCCACACAAACACCATGGCCGTGCACGGCGCAACGCCCAGCAAAATCATCCCGGCGATGTACTGCTGCGCATCTTCGGTTGGTACCAAACCAGCAAAGATGTACTGAAAAAACAGCACGCCAAGTGCGGCCATTGTGAAGGGTTTGATCAGCCAATTGACCACCAGTGTCAGTGCCAAGCCCTTGGGTTTTTTACCCACATCCTTGAGGCACGACGGCTCGACCTTGAGCATCATCGGGTAGATCATCAGCCAGATCAATACCGCGACAACGAGGTTGACCCCTGCCCACTGCAGCCCGGCGACCTGCTCAAACACCCCGGGAACAAGCACACCTAGGCCGACGCCAGCGATAATCGCAAGCCCAACCCACACAGACAAATAACGTTCAAAACGACCCATTTGTAGCCTTATCGTTTATCGGCGAAAAACGATGAATTTGAAGAAAAGAAGTGCCGTCACAGGGCCTCGACCAGTGCTTTGAACACAGCGACCGCACCGGGCTCGACGCAGTAGCAAACGCGTGGACCATCGACCTCGCCGCGGATGAGACCGGCCGACTTGAGTTGCTTGAGATGCTGCGAAACCGTCGACTGGGCCAGCGGTTGCACCTCGACAATGTCGCCGACAATGCACCCCTGCTGGCGCACAAGCATCCGCAAAATCGCAACCCGGGCCGGATGCGCGAGTGCCTTGGCCAGCCGGGCGAGCAGCTCGTTGGCCTCATCTTCGTTGGCGGGCACCGGAGGATCTGGCTCGGCCGGCGGGCAACAGGCTGTTTGTTGGGATTTGCTCATGGTGGGCTCCTCACCAGTCAGTGTTCATCGTCGATATACGATAGAGGAGTTCGATGTGCAAATAGACAAGCGCGACGGAGCTCACATGCTCGCGCTATGGGCTCGTATGTGCACATACAAAAACAGGGCGGCCAACCTGACCGCCCCATGTCATGTTCCGAGTTTCCACTCGGCGGCAACGCGAACCTATCGTTCGACCTAGGTCGCCTCTTCGCCCTCGGCCTCGCTGCCGAGTTTGTCGAGCTCTGCATCGATCGCGGCCTGGACTTCGTCGATTTCCTTGCGCATGAGCAGCACGGTTTTTTTCATGCGCTCGGCCTTGAGCTCGAGGGTTCGCTCGACCTCTAGGGTGGCGTAGTGCTCCTCTTTGATCGCCTCGTCGACGTGTAGCAGCAGCGTCATGTCGGCTTCGGAGAGTGCGTGTTGGGTCTCCTCGTCGTGGACGATTTCGGCGAGCTCCATATCGGTGGCTGCGGTCCGTCCAACCTGCTTCATAAACGCGTCGTTGTAGGTCGTTTCGATGTCCTCAACCTGCTCCTCAACGAGGTCGGCGTTGGCATAGACCTCGGCGATCCGCACGGCGAGTTCTTTGTTGCGGAACTTCTTGACGCCGTCGGCGAGGTAGAGCTGCCAGACTTCGCGTCGGTAAAATGGTGTGAGGACTGCCGGCTCAAACGAGAAGCCAACGGCCTCGTGGTTGGCGTGGGCCTTGTCAAACTCGGCATAGAGCTCGTGGCACGAGGGCCCCTCTTCTTCGCCATGACCCTCTTCGCCGTGGCCCTTGTCGTGGCCCTTGCCCTTTTCGGGTTTGGCGTGGGCCGAAACAAACTCGTCGTGCATGCACGCGAGCACCTTTTCGTCCTTGGCCAACGCCTCAAAGAAGTGCTTGAACGTGCTTTGCATGGGCCCGAGGTTTTTGCCGGGGGTGGTCTCGTCGATCGGACCGAGGTCTTTCTCGATCGACTTCTCCTGGGCCTTGTTCGCGTCGAGCTCACGCTTGAAGTCCTTGAGCAGCGAGACATACTCCTGCTTTTCCTTGGCGGTGTCTTGGCACCGCTGAAGGGCGGTCGCGGCATAGAGGCCGACAAAGATCAGCGCGAAGTCGATGCTCTTGTCGAGCAGGAGCTCCATCGCGCCTCCTCCGCCGCCCTCTTCGGCTTTTTTCTCCGCACGGCGGGCTCGTTTCTTGGCCGCAGCGGACTGGAAGTTGGCACCCGGAGGGGTTTGTGGCGAATTCATGGCGCGGACACTATCACCGTTCGAATCTAAAAACGCGCCCCTCGGCACTCGAGTGTACTCACAGATGAGCAAAATCAAGCATTCGAACAGATAGCAATAGATAGGTCATCCGTGCCTTTTAAGCACCCTCCCGCCGACTCAGCACCTCGCCCGCACCAAGCCAACCCGTCCTCTCAGCCGCACCAGCGCGCGCTAGGCGATCTCAACCTCCTCACTCGCAGTCCATCGGCTCGGCGACGTCGATCAAGTTGTTTTGGTCGCGATTTTCCGGCAGGGCACCGACCTCCTCGATCGGGATACAGTTGGCGACGGGGCCATCGATCGTGTTGTTTTGCATGTTCGCGTTGCCGTTGGCCGAGCTCACCGTGAGCGGGGTACCGGCATCGACGGCGCACACCGTGCTCTCGATGGTGTTGTCGACCCCGCGCAGGTACACGCCATCGAGCGGGACCGACTTGATGTGGGTACGCTCAATCACAACACCTTGATTCCACCCCTCAAAAAACACGCCACGCTCGGGGTACTTAATATACACACGGTTGATTGAACCATTGCGGGCCGCAGGCTCCGCCCAGCTATTGCCCCGCTTGCGCAGACGAATTCCCTGAATCGTGTTGGTACCACTGACATTTTTTTCAAACAGCGGGTGCCAGACGTTGTCGAAATGCTTGTAGGCGTCGGTAACAATCGTAACCCGGTAGATGCCAAAACCGTCGGCGGTGAGGTCGATACCGGCGTCGCTGCCATTGCCCTGCTCGTCGAGCCCGCGCACGCTATTACCGACATTGTGAAAGACCACATTTTGAATCTGGACATCGTAGTTGTTCGCGTCGGGTGGTGCCTTAAAGTCGACGCCGTCCGAGCCGGTGTCGGCGACGTAGCTGTCGGTCAACCACACACTGAGCGCCCCGAGGTCGCCGGGGTCACCATTTTGAATGCCCACGCCATAAAATCCGGGATGTAAAATATTGAGATATTGCATATGCAAGTGGCCGTCCTCCCAGCCATTGCCCGCACGCACACCGTGGCCCGAACCGCTGGCGTGCTCGAGGTGTCGGCCGTCGATCGTCAGGGTTCGCAGGTCGACCTTAAAATAGTCGTGGCCGCCATGGGTGTTAAAAATCGAATAGTTCAAGTTGTCCATCCACCGCAGTCGCGTGGCCTTAGAGTCGGCCCCGGCAATCGTGACTTTGGCCGGCTGGCCCGAGGTCATATCAATTGTCGAGCCAATGTCCCAGGTGCCGGTTGGGATATAGACAAACCTATGGTCGGTCGCCAACGCAGCGGTAATCGCCGCCTGGATCGCGGGTTGGTCGTCGATGTCGTCGTCGGCAACCGCCCCAAACTCGGTGATATCGCAACACTTGGTCCCGCAGACCCCCTCGCCGTCGGTCTCGGTCGGCTCTGTGGTTTCGCTGTCGCTGGTGGTCTCGGTCGTGTCCGGATCAGAGGTGGTCTCGCCCGGTCCGGTCGTCACGCTGTCCGAATCTTCTGTCGTTTCCCCGCTGGTTTCACCACTGCTGTCGGTCTCACCGGCGGATGTCGTCGAGGGCTCACCGGTGGGGCCCTGCGAGGTAACACCCCCAGTCGAAGTTGTCGCGGTTACCGATTGTGAGGTCATCGAAGCCGTCGATGCCGTCGAACCCATTGCGTCGGTCTGGGTGGCATCGTCAACGGGAGCGCCGCTACAACCCAGCGCGAGCGCTAGCAGGGAAAGTGTGGGCAGACCTCGACACATCACACCGGCAATATACCGCGGCTAGCGAGCACCCAATTGCTTCAGCGGCTTAGAAATTGGTCGAAAGCGATGCATACTCTCCCGCCATGAGCCAATCTCCGCCCGTCGAAATCCCGGTCGACCGCCTCACCCACGATGCCCTACTCGGTGTGGTCGACGACTTCATCCTGCGCGAGGGAACCGACTACGGGATGGCGGATGTTTCGATCGACACCAAACGCTCGGAGGTCCTCGCGCAACTCCGGGCTGGGCATGCCTGGATCGCGTTTGACCCCGAGCGCCAAAGTTGCACCATCATCCGCCGGCGCTAGGCCGAGGCCGGGTTTTGGGTGAGTTGGACGATGCCGCCGAGACCCATGCCGGGCACCGGAACTTGTCAGAAGTTGAGGTCCGTTCTCGAGGACCAGGCCGGACCTTGGCGCGTGGTGGATGCTGCCGCTGTGTTGCCGTTCAAGCTTGGTCGTGGGATTTCAGCGGGCTGGGACCTCGGAGCTTACTACTGGCCGAGACCTAATTCGGGCACAGTTCATCGCCCTCGGCCTCGATCATTTGCCCCTCGAAGTTCATCGCCATCGGCCTCGAACATGCCCCTCGAAGTTCATGGCCCGGACCTTGGCGCAACGCGGGCACCGGAGCTTGTCGGTGATTTAGGTCCGAGGTCGAGAACCACGTCGTTGGCCACCTCGGCGAGCCTTGGGACGCCGCGAGGTTTTCGACTTGGCCTTGTTGCTGCGCGGTTTGGGCCCACGCGCACGACTGTCGAGGTTGGTCAACGGCGGCGGCTTGCTCGACGACTCAAACGCGTGTGACTCGACCCGATCGATGTGGCGCCCAATCAGGCGCTCGATGGCGACGAGATACTCGCGCTCTTCGAGGTCGCAAAACGACAGGGCAATGCCCGAGGCCCCTGCCCGGGCCGTCCGACCGATCCGGTGGACATAGGTCTCGGGGATGTTGGGCAGGTCGAAGTTGAGGACGTGCGAGACCCCGTCGACATCGATCCCGCGGGCGGCGATATCGGTGGCGACAAGCACCTCGATGTTCCCTTGTTTAAACCCTTCGAGCGCCCGGGTACGTGCCCCTTGGGACTTGTTGCCGTGGATCGCCGCCGCCTTCACGCCCTGTTTGTCGAGGAACTTGGCGATGCGATTGGCCCCGTGCTTGGTCCGCGAAAACACCAGCGTCCGCGCCGACTTGATCTCGCTTAAAACCTCGGCCAGCAACTTGCGCTTGTTGGTTTTGTCGACAAAGTACACGGCCTGGTCGATGCGCTCCGCAGTCGACGAAACCGGGGCGACCGCCACCGACACGGCGTCGTGCAACAAGCTGTTTGCCAGCTCGCGGATCTTGGGGGGCATGGTCGCCGAAAAGAACATGGTCTGACGCTTGCGCGGCAGGGCCGAGACAATCCGTTTGACCTCGGGCAAAAAACCCATGTCGAGCATGCGGTCGGCCTCGTCGAGCACAAACACCTGCACGTGGCGCAGGGTCAGCAGCTTGCGGCCAAGGAGGTCGAGCAAACGCCCGGGCGTGGCCACCAAAATATCGACGCCGGCTTGCAGCTCACGGATCTGGGGCTTTTCGTTGACGCCACCAAAGATGACCGTGTGCCACAGATCGTCGAGGTGCTTGCCGTAGGTCGCCAGGCTTTCGCCGATTTGGGCTGCGAGCTCGCGGGTGGGTGTGACCACAAGCGCACGCACTTGCGGCTCGTCGCTGGCGCTCTCGTCGATCCGCTGCAGCAGCGGCAACGAGAATGCGGCGGTCTTTCCGGTACCCGTCTGGGCGCAACCTAGGAGGTCCTTCCCGCGCAGAGCTGGGCCAATAGCTTGGGCCTGGATCGGGGTCGGCGTTTTGTAGCCGGCCTCCTTGATAGCCCGGAGGATCGGGGCGCTGAGCCCCATCTGGTCAAAGTTCACGATGGATTCCCCGCTTTGAAAGCTGCGGTTGTTGCTGGGCCGACACGTTCGGAACACGGTCATTCGACGAACGTCGGCCGCGAAACTGTCTGTAGCACATCGCGGGGGCATTTGGGAGAGCTGGCGTTTTCATTGGCAAAACCGGTAAAACTGTGGGCGAGTCGCTGCACGTGCTGTGGCCCGCCCGGACCGACCCTGTCCACACACAGGTCGGCAACACACCCGCTCAGGCACCGATCAACTCGGCAAAACTCCGCATCTCGGCCCGCAACTTCCTGTGCATTTTGCCCTTGTGATCTTTGACATGATAGCCGCTGGCTGTCAGTTCGAGTGACCCGCGGGGGTCGACTTGCACGGCAAACCAACACTGCGTCGAGGTCCCCGACATAAACCCATAGCTGGCCGGCGACCCATTGGCACCCACGACCACCCCGTGCATGTCCATGCCGCCATCACCGAGTTTTGCGCGAAAGCGCAGGTAGCCGCGCTCGGCATCGACCTGCTCGGCGACATAACCAGCGGCGCGGGCCCGTGCGAGCACATCTTCGACCCGCCAACTCGGGTCGACCGGGGCTTCGGCCACATGCACGATCGGGGTCGCCGGTTGCCAGCGGTTGGCGCACGCAGTTGCTGGCACAATAAGCGAGGCGAGCAACAGGCTTGTACAGAACGATTTTCGGGATTGGGTCTTGGGCATCGAAAGTTCCTCCTTCGTTAATCAAGACGCTCACGTGGCCCCGATTCTCTAGTTGTACAGATCACAATGCGAGCCGGCACAGCACTCTGTGCGGACATGTCCGATTGTTCATGTCGCACATCAACTAAGTGCATGCGCATTTACTTTACCCCTACCCGTCGACGACCAACTCTTGCAACTGGCCCGGGCCAGCCAAGCTAGCCAAGCGCGAAATAGCTCGTTGTTTCTTCTCGACAGATTAATATTGTTTTGGTAGCTTTGAACTACGGTTCGGATTTTCGAACGAGGGTTCGGTTATGTCCACAGCGGTTGCACGTGCCCAACGCCACGAGACGTATCGCCAAATTGTGCTCGACGCTGCCGAGGCAGTGTTTGCCGAGCACGGGTTTGACAACGCACGTATGCAGATGGTCTCGCACCAGGCAAACCTCTCGGTCGGCACGATCTACGAGGTTGTTGGCGGCAAGTCACCGCTGTTTGCCGCGGTGCTCAACCGTCGCCTGCCGGCCATCTTAGAAGCCTCGGCGCAGGCTGCCCAATCGGCAAACTGTGCGGTGGGACATCTTGTTCTTGGTATGTACACCTACCTCGACTTCATGCTCGCCCACCCCAACTGGTTGCGAATCCACCTCCACGCCCATCCCTGGGGTCTGGGACCGGCCCGGGCAGCAGCCCTGCAACACGACGCCTGGCAGGCGGGGATGCAGCTGCATACCTCTGTGCTGGCCACGGCAATGGACAATGGCACCCTGCACCGCAGCGACCCCAAACTGCTCGCGCGTTCGCTTGCGGCGATCCAACAGGTGCACCTCGCCGACTGGGTCGAGGCCGGCATGGTGGCCCCGACCGCCACTGTCCGCGACGCCATCATCAACTTGTTTCGCCAATGTTTTTTGACCGACGAAGGTCGCCGCCGCACCGAGGGCCTGACCCCATGACCACTGAACTATCGCCAAGCAACCGTGAGACCACCTACCCCAGCGCCTACCCGTCGGGGTGGTACCACTTGCTCGACCTCGATGCGCTCGCACCCGGTCAAGTCAAACACCTCGAAGTCCTAGGCAAGCAACTTGTGGTGTTTCGCGGGCGCGACTCGGGCAAGGTCTCGGTGCTCGATGCCCATTGTCCACACCAGGGTGCCGACCTCAGTGGTGGCAAGGTCAAGGGCGACTGTTTGCACTGCCCTTTTCACGACTGGTCGTTTGCCGGCGACGGTCGCCTCGCAGCGATTCCCGGGCTCGATAAAATCCCGCGTGCACGGGTCCGCTCGTACCCGGTGCGCGAGTACTACGGGATGCTGTGGATGTACCACGACATCTCCGGCGACGTTGTGACACCGCCCTACGAGCCCCAGGCCCACCCCGAAATCGACAACGGGGAGATGGTCTATCGCGGGCAGTACACCCCACGTGATGTGAATATGCATATATGTGAGTTCATCGAGAACTCCGTCGACTTCCAACACTTTGCCGTGCTCCACGGCCACCTGACGATTCCGTGGACACAAATCCGGGTACCCGGTTTTCGCGTGCGCCACCAGGCCGGCTGGGAACTCGACCCACAGCGTCCCCACGTCGCCTACTTCCTCAACGACCCGTACCTGATCTTCCGCGGCCGACACCTCCACAAAACCGGCCTGCATGCCAAAATTACCCTGTTTGGCCCGGGCAGCACGGTGTGGTTTCGCTTTCAACTACCTGACCTCGGGGACATCTTGATGTTCCAAACCCACCTGCCCACTGCCCCGCTCAATCAACGGGTCAAGTTTCGCTACTACTCGCACCGAAAGGTCCCCCGGGCCCTAGTCTGGTATGTGGTTGGGCACTGGATCAGTCAGTGGCGCGCCGACTTGGAGATCTGGGAAAACAAAGTCATGCGCAAACGTCCGGTGCTAGTCTCCCTCGATGGGCCCGTGCACAAGATGCGACGGTGGGTCAAACAGTTTTACGAGCCCAAGCCGCGGGTGCACCTCGAAGTCCAGCGATCGTAAAAACCGCGGCTTCGATTGCGCTGGAGACTTTGCACACAGTTATTTGGTGGCCATGGTCGTGCGCCGCCGACCTACTAAAGTCACCAGAGTCACCACACAAAGGTTGTGTATCGCCAATCAATGGAGGCTGGTAGGCTCCCCCGGTGTCGACCCAGGCCAACACCATCGAGAAATTCTATACTGCCTTTGCCGAGCAAAACGCCGAGGAGATGCTCGACTGTTACCACCCCGACGTCAGCTTCTCCGACCCGGTGTTTGTCGACCTCGACGCCCGTGAAGTCGCCGGTATGTGGCGCATGCTGTGTGCCCGGGCCCAGGAGTTTTCCCTCGAGTTTTCCAACATCCAAGTCGATGGCGACCGCGGCTTTGCCCATTGGGAGGCCCGCTACCTGTTTTCCGCGACGGGCCGCAAGGTCCACAACATCATCGATGCGCAGTTTCGATTTGCCGACGGCAAGATCATCGAACACCGCGACAGCTTCGACTTCTACCGCTGGGCTCGCCAAGCGCTCGGGCCCGTCGGCACGATGCTCGGTTGGACCCCGCTTATCCGCGCCAAGGTGCGTGCCCAAGCACGGGCCGGTCTCGACGCAGCTATCGGTGTGGGAGCCGGCATAGCGAATTGAGGTTTGAGTCGCTGGCCGAGGTCCTCGTTGAAGGCTTGGAAACACGTCACGTACCGCAGTACAGTTGAGCACATGCTTAAACGACTACTTGCCCTTAGCACGACCGCCGCTGTTGGCTTCACCCTCGCGGCACCGACTCCCGCCCAAGCGTGCTCGATCTACATCCCCAGCGATGGCCTCGAGTTCGAATCACTCCCGGCCCAGGTCGAGCTCTACACCGACGCCGCTGTCGCGTTTAATGCGGTTGTCGCCGCGGTTAGTGTGGAGGACGCACTCGGGGTGCTGACCGTCGAAGCGTCCGAGGGTGGAACGCCTATTGCCGGTACGGTCGGCTGGATTGCCGGGCTGGAGAACCCCTCAAATTCAGTCCAGTACGGCATCGTTACCTGGACGCCCGACGCCCCGTTGGCGCCCGGGAGCTCGATCGAGCTTCACCTCGTGGTCGACAACCAAAGTGCGTTTGGCAGCCATACGTTCAACACCGACACGACTGTTGCCCTCAGTGTCCTCGACCAGAGCACCCCCGAGATCACCGTGACTGTCGACGACGTCTCGCTCGAAACCCACGACACCGGGACCGGCGAGCGCGTCTGCTGTGACACCGACGAGGAAAACATGTGCACCGGCGAGACCACCCGCTGTTGGCACGAGACCCTCACGCCCCTGCCGCGGCTTCGCGGCACCTTCGCACCGCCTGCAGGCATCGAGCACTCGGCCTATGTCCGGCTGCTTCGCGGTGTCGACGGTGATGCCAGCTCAGCCCCGGGTCAGTCGCTGGCTGGCGACATCCCGGCGGGTAGCGAGTTTTCGATCGACTTCGACGAGGAGGCCTCGAGCTACTGCGTAGCCGTCGAAATTGTCAAGATCGCCGACGGCTCGGCAACGGTTTCCGACACGGTCTGCGTCGATCACGCGGTGATTGCCGGGGCCGAGCCCACAGCCAACGAGCTCGACCTCGATCAATGCATCGCCGATCCTTACTATGAGGAGTCGAAGGAGCCGTTCCAACCGGCGGACGAAGGCGAAGGCTGTTCGTGCCGCGCCGGCGACAGCTCTCCGACCGCCTGGGCCTGGCTGCTGCTCGCCCTTGCGGTCCCGTTGCGGACCCGTCGCGCAACAGTTCGGTGACAGCAGTCAACGACATACGCAACGCGCGAATGTCAGCTCACACAAAATCGCCCCCTATCCGACCTCGGCGGTGGTAGCGTGCGCGATATGGGATTTTTCAGCAAGCTCAAGAAGTCCTTCGGAAAAACGGGCGTCGAGCTCAAGTACACCTGGATCGAAGATCCGCTCACCTTCACCGACCCGATGGTTAAAGCCACCGTCACCGTGTATGCCACCGACGGCGAGATCACGGTGCTCGGGACCTCGGCCAAACTCGTCGCACGCCGGCAAAACGGTGACGAGGAAGAGGAAATCACCCTCGGCGAGGTCAGCGAAGAGGCGGATCCGCACTGCACCACCACGCGCAACGGTAAGTCCGTTCCGGTGTTCCCCCACAAACTCAACACCGGCGAGTCGGAGGGCTTTGGCATCTTCCTCGACGACCTCGATCTCAAGGACTCGCTCAAGGGCTGGGGTGTTTGGGACGCAGAGTCGGCCCGCTCCAAGGGTGTCGAAATCGAGTTTGTCACCGAGGTCGACATCAAAGAGACCAACTTTATGTTCGACCCCAACATCAAGCAGAAAATCCAACTGCGCTAGTCGTCCGAGGTTTTTCTCGCGCGGACCGGCTGTCGGCGTGATGAGAAAACTGTGTCGACATCTGTGGCGTCACCAGCCTCGCGCGTGCGGGTTGGCGGCGCCACGCTCAATTGGGTAATTGTGCACACCCAAAAAAAGTTTCGAATGTTGTGATCCAGGTGGCGACCCCCGGGCTCTTGCTAGGCAGCGTAGGCAGACTTCTACCTACCGAAAAGGCCCCCCAATGAAACACGCTATGTTTGTACCCATGCTCGTCGCCGGCGGTATCGCGCTCGGTGGACTGACGTACTTTGCCCCGGTCGAAGCCAAGGCGGGATTCACCAAGGTCTCGCCCTCCACCCTGAAATTTGAGGGTGTCCGCTACTGGCGTAAGAAGGCCAGCGAGGCCAAACTCGGCTCAGTCGGGCAGAAAATGACGCCGCTTGCCGGCAAAAACTACTTCCAAAAAAAGCAAGACGCACCCGACGGAATCTACAAGGTCACAATTGATGCTCGTACAACTATTTCGAGCAAAAAAGCCAGCTCCTGGGGTGTGAGTGCCGGCGCCAGTAATGTCAAAGGTGGCGTGAGTTCGTCGAGCAACTACAACGGCACCATCACCGCCTACAAAATGCGGATTGACATTGGCAACCGCAAGGGCAACCTCCGCTACGAAACCAATCGCAACCACAAACACCTCACCGCGCTCAAAGATGAGGGCAAGGGAGGCCGCCTGATCTCGGCAGTGTGGATTTTGGTCGCGGGCGACGAAAGCAAAGAAGAGTGTTACACCGGCGATCTCGCGGTCACCAACGGCGTGTGGAAGGTCGAGACCACGGCCTCCGGTTGCTCAGCAAACTCGTGGACCATCGCCCCCGGCTCGATCATCGCCTATGAGATGGTCAAGGTCGACAAATGGGATAACCAAGAGCTGACTCAAAAGCCATCTTGCCCATCTGGCTACGGCAACTACGACACCCGGAGCTCGCCACTCACCCCGATGGACCGCTGCAAAAAGATTACCTACAAACACGTGGGCGTAAAATGCAAGCTGGCGATCACTGACAAGGCCAAAAATTGGTACGTCTCCGCCAAAAATGGCCGTGATGTCTGCAAGTCCCGCAAGGGTAAAAAAGACAAGGCCGTCAAGTGCGAAAAAAGCGGGTACGACTACGTCGCCCAGGCCGGCAAGGACACCTGCCGCAAGCCCCAGGAGTCGTACAAAGACCCCTACTGCCCAGCTGGCTACGACTACAACAAAAAGTCGACAAGCAACAGTGGTGTTGACCAATGCGAACTGCGCGGCATTGCGAGCCTCAAGCCCGATAGCCAAGACGGTTTTTAGGCCAAACGCCGCCGGCGTTTGTCCAACCAATCGAGGGACCGGCCCACCGCGGCCGGTCTGTTTTTTTGTCTAGCGAATGAGCAAACCGACTGGATGGCTCAGCAAGTCGATTCTATTGCGCCGGCGCGCCCTCGTCTGGAAAAGCCGACAAGCTCGAATCCGGTTGTTTTGGTGCCAGGCGACAGCGACAGCAGCGTGCGTTCTTCGAGGCCCTACCCACACTGGGCGGTCCAATCCTCAATAAAGCCCTCGGGCCATTGACACATGTGGTCCTGGCTATTGTTCACGACACATTCGGTGACGGGACCTGAAGAGCCATTTTCTAGGCAGAGCTCCTCGGTGTAGCAGGGCAAAGCGGCTTGCGTTCGAGCGAACGCACACTCGAGATATGCAATCATTTCGGGCCCTGCGTATTGCTGTATGGCGTCACTAAAACACATCCGACTTTCCGGGGTATCTTGCATGTCGAGCTGGGCAATGCACTCCTCATACGTGATCATTCCACCCTGACTATCGCACTGACACATTGTTTCATCCACGATTCGTTGCGCGTCGAAGTACTCTTGGGTCAAGCGCAGGGTTTTTCCTCGTCTGTCTCAAGCCCTGCGCTTTCACTCTCACTGCCCTCTTCCGTTTCACTGCCTGTGTCACTGTCTGTGTCACCACCTGTGTCGCCACAGGCGAGCGGACATACCAACATTGTGCCGAGCAAAATCCAAAACCTGGTCATGTCTCATTGTACACCAAACGCCGCTGCGACAAGGTGGTCAGGTCATGTCGGCGCAGCACACCTGGAGTTGCGAACATCTACTCACAACCCGTCTTTGGGCTGCTAATCGTCGCCGTCGAGTTTGAGCACGGTGTCGGTAAACTCGCGTCGCAAGCGGGCTCGGACATCTGCCGCAAGTGGGTTGCCGGTGAGGTCAAGCTCCTTGAGCTGAAGCCTATAAAATGTCTCTGGAAGCGTCCTCAAGCGGTTTTGAGCAAGATCGAGTACACGTAGGTTGGCCAGTTGGCCAATCTCGGGCGGCAGCTTCGAGATCAGGTTTTTCCGGAGTTTCAACACGCGAAGTTGCTGTAACTTGCCGACCTCCGGTGGCAGGCTCGTCAGTCGATTCCATCCGGCGTTCAACTCTCGCAGCGCCCCCAACTGCCCAATTGTTGGTGGTAGCGCACTGAGGCGATTAACATAAATATCGAGAGTCTCGAGTCTCCGCAACTCGCCGAACTCCGGTGGTATACGAACAATATGATTGTAGCCCAGCGAGATGTGCTGAAGCTGATGCAGGCCGCCGATGCTCGCGGGGACCGTGGTGATATTGTTGCGAGATAGATAGAGCTTGCGAAGCTCGCTAAAGTCGCTAATCTCGGCAGGAAACTCCCCAATCCTACGACTTTGCAGGGCGAGCAGGCGGACCTCGGCCGGGGCCTCACGGGCGCCCTCTAGCGAGGTAAAGCGGCCAGCGAGCTCGATCTCTACAAACGGCCAAATCGAAGCTATCCCGGCCAAACAAAAGCCAAGTAACCAGCGACGGCGGAGGTTGCCGTGGGGGTCCCCCGCGATATATTTCACTGCTGGCAACTGAATCGCGGCGTAAAAAATCGCAAAGAAGATGCCGACTATCACAATCTCAGTGAGCAGTAACGCAGTGCTGTAGCTAGAGAACTGCGAAGTGTGCATCATCAGCCCCCAAAACCCGGTATGCACCAAGCAGCTAAAGCCAAACACCACCACCTGGGCGCCATAATAACTGACCGTCCCAAACTCGCGCCCTTCGCGATTGTGCAGCATGTACAATACGTGGAGTTGCTTGAGTACCAGGACCGGCATCAACCACATCGGCCACCCGCCAGTTTCAATCGCCGCCTGCAGGCCCAATGCTCGCAGAGCCTGCATATACATGATGATGACCACCAGGGTATGGGCCAACCAGGCACCGAACAACAACAGGCTCGGCGCAGCTGCTTGACCTTCGATTTTTAGGCGCCGACCAATCGCCAGTAGTAGGATATATAAAGCCGGTACCTCGAGTACCAGCGCAGCCAGCAGCAGCCAGCCCACCAGGCTTTTGTCCTCAACCGCCCCACGTTCGAGACCGGCGATCACCAAAGGTGCGCACACCAGGCTGTACACCACAAACAACAGGTGCTGAAGCAGTGGTGCGAATGCTTCGCGCCAGCGCAACAACGAGCGCCACCCGCTTGCGCGAGAAACGGGTTCAGCACTCACAGGCATGTCCTAGCGCGAAAATACCAGCGTCCCGTTCCTTGGGTGGTTCACCACGGGTGGCGAGCACCACCGCAGGCCTCGCACATGTTAACCGCCAGTCCCCTCTTCTTCGCCAAGCGGCTCCACACCCGACTCGAGCCAGGCGTAGCGCGCAGATTCGGACCAGCGCTGTGAAACCGGCTCCTCCTCGCGCAAGAATGCCAAAACGGCGGCGAGTCGACGCTCGGGAAGATGCATCTTCACCAAATAAGCACCCATCCCTACCCCCATGATGCTATCGCCCGGGACGGTTGAGCCCTCTTCGTGAAAATAGATGTACCCGAACGGTGGCGACTTTTCTTGGCTGGTATCGCTGCGCAGCTCAATCTTTGCGACGTACTCCTTGTGCCCGCTTCCGTTGATATGTACACGATAGGATTTAATCGTTCGATCGAGATCCGGCATGCCCTATTGATAACACAAACGATTCCTCGGCTGTGCACAAGACTTCGGGCGCTTTCGGACGTAGCCGCGGTTTCAAGACCTCAAACACGCGCACCATAATAGCAGGGCGTTTCCGATCGGACTCTTAAAACATGTCCCAATTCCATCCTGAGGCAAGTCGCCCAAGTAAGTCGCCCAAGTAAGTCGCCCAAGTAAGTCGTCCAAGTAAGTCGCCCAAGTAAGTCGCCCAAGTAAGTCGCCCAAGTAAGTCACCCAAGTAAGTCGCGCACTCGCCCGGCGGCCCAAGAGCTCAGGCGGCGGAGAGCATCTCAGCCATCGCGTTTGTGCCCGGGGTAGGTTAGGCTGAAACCCGCCGCCACAGCCGAAAAAGCCCGGTTCCTCTTGGTTTCGGCAATCAGGTCGACGCGGAGCCCCCCTCGAAACCATATGTACACACAAATTCATCGCCCGGGTATTATGACGATACAAGGATTTGTCTCCCCCGCCTGGGCGAAGGCTCAGGTCGCGCGCGCGGAGCAACTCGGGTTCTCACCGGCAGAGGTACGAACCCGAGAGGGTGCGAAGCGGATGACTCGTGTCCGCGACAACGAACGGTGCGCCGTCACAGACCCTGACCTGGCAGGTTGGTTGTGGCAACGACTTGCGCCACTGCTCGGCCAATTGGAACTCCCGACCCAACCCGTCGCGGTCGCCGAGTTTGTGCGCTACTACAAGTACCTGCCTGGCCAACGGTTTTTGGGCCATCGAGATGGCAACGAAACCCAGGGGAACTTCAAAAGTCGCCTATCGTTTTTGGTCTACCTCAACGCGGGCTATACTGGCGGTGAAACACGCTTCAAGCCCCATCGCAAAGACGCCCCCCAGCCCGAAGTTACGATCACCCCACGCGTCGGACAGGCGCTGCTGTTCGAGCACCATCACTGGCACGAAGGTGCACGCGTCCTATCCGGGGTCAAGTATGTCCTGCGCTCGGATATCCTGTGCCTCCCCAACTGAGCCCCCCAACTGCTGCTTGCCGAGGGCGAGGCAGCGGGCGATGTTGCGAGCCGTTCCACTCACCCGCGCCGGCGTTGTGTTTTGGTCCCGCGCGATAAAATGTGTGCAGGCAGCGATTGCCGCATCGTCACGTGCCGCATCGCTGGCAAAACCACCCACCAACTTCCACCCGCTCACCTTGGTCCGATAGCGATCGGGGAGGTAGCGCGGGCGCTCGCCGATGTGAAATACTTGGACATTGGCCGTGAAGGTTTTGAGGTACTCCATTGCAAGGGTATCGACCCCACGAAAGTCGCACACAACAAACCCATCGCGTTTACCAAACTGGAGGGACTCAATCACCCGCACATAGGACTCAACAAAGTCCGAGAACGCGAGGTTTCCGTTGCCAAATAGATAGATCTTCATGGTGAAGGTGGGGCAAGGCGATAGCCGCTCCAGTAGTTTCCAGTGACGTTTGAGTACGCGGGAAAATCATAGGGAAATCCCGGGCCGGTGTGCCCCGGGCGATAGCTCAGGCCCAAACGTTGGCAAACTGCCGAAGCTGCGCACTCACGCATCGCCTGGGACTGTTCACGGGCATTTCCCCACAGCCGCCAGCCACTCCATTTGGGGCCCGAAAAACCGTCGTAGATGTAGAGTTCTTCGTCTTCATGGTCCCCGGTAAACACAACACTTTCGGCAACCGGTTGCGGCCGCTTTCGGCCAAAAATCCAGGCGACATCATGATACAGCGTATCCCCGCGATCGAGGTAGTTGTACCAGGCAATCGTATGGTCGCATTGCAACGCGAGGTACTTACAAAACTGGGCCACACCGGGTGCCGGCAATTCACCAGAGACCAGTGGAAATCGCTTGCCGATATCGTCGGTGTCAAACACCAAGTCGACCTTCGGGCTGGTAAGCTTCGGGGTGCCACAAAAAGCGGCCGGTGGCGTCGGATAGGCCGACGGATTGGGCTCGTACCACAGTGGACCCTGGCAGCTGACGCGCCATTTTGGCGACATCGGCAAATCGACGACAATAAGGCCCTCGTCGGGCACGTCGGAGAATCGATCGTTACGCAGGTGATAGACCGCCCCTGCGAGTTCAGGCCGGTCAAAAATAGCCTCGAGAACGCGAGGATGAGGCCGCGTCGCGATCAGGCTCACATGCGGCATTTACCTGTTCGCTCCCCGGCGTTTGAAGCCCGGTATGCGAACCACGACCGCCCGCATCTCGATAGACTTTCGCACCACGCGACTGGTGGCCGCACACACCCGCTGTCGCCAACTATCGATATTATCTCCCGAGCACAACGCCGCCGCGTCGGCCAAGGTCTCGTCCACAAGTTGCTGCATTTGCCCAATCGCGGCCCGCAGTGGAGCTGTCACTGGCTCTGGCGTTTGCGGGACCGGCCCGGCCAGAGCATCGACCAATGACTGCTCGCCAACCTCAACGGCGGTGAGAGCTGCGAGCAAGCGGCGGTAGAGCACGGCAGCTCGGGCCTCGCCGGGCAACACGATCGCCCCATGTGGCGTCGAAAGGGTTTCAAACACATAGGCCCGCTCACAGGTCATGCCCGGGGTCACAAACCAACGTTGGCCAGTGCCGTGCAAGAATGTCCAGATGTCGTTGACGCGCATGTCGTCGCGCCGACTCAAAAAATGGTCAGTCGGCAGGCCGTAGCGCAGCTGATGACGCTCGCGATCGAGTGTAGATGCATCCATAATTGCGAGCGGGCGCGTAACCTGATCGAGTGGGACCCAAATGTTGACAAGGTGCAGCGGAGAGACCCGATTGCGCCGATACGGCGAGTGGTGGTGAAACAGCCACGGAGCCATCCCTCGCAGGATTTGGCGCACCGGCGTGCCTTCGACATCCTGGTCGGCGTGAACAGCCATCGCCGCATCGTGACCGTTGCTCCCCTGGGTCGAGTCCTCGCGGGCAATTGGTGTCCGGTTCGGCCCGGCCATCCGCATCAAAAACCCCTCGGCGGCAATAAACAGCATCCAAATGTGTGAGCCGTCGGCCAAACGCAGCCAACTGCCAATGAGGTTGCGACGGATCTGGGAGATTGCTGCGGGGTCGAGTCGTTGCGCCTCGCGGACCTGAGCAAACACCCGTTGCAGCCGCGTTCGCTGGCTCAGGTCAGCATGGCTAAACCCCTGGTGACGCAAGCTCGGAGTAAAACCGGGATTTTGTGTACAGTCATGTATCTCGACCCAGCGCTGGTCGTAGTTTTTTGGGTCGCCCATCTGCGCTGGTGCGATGGTGCGGGCTCGACGGGGCCCGCCAGACTGGTCAAGGACGTGGTTTGGGAGGGTAAACGCCAGCTGCGCCCGGATCCCACTGCTAGCGAGGCTCGACACCTCGCCAGACTAACAGGTCGATGCCCGGGAGGACAAAATCCACAAACAGGTCAGCAAGGACCACCTGATGTGTCGTTGACGTCGGTCCCGCTATCCGGGAAAGTGCGCGGGATGTTTCGCCCACCCGCTCTCGCGCTACTGCTCGCCACACTCAGTAGCTGTCGTCCGGCCCCCGACACACCGGTTGCGACCCCGGCGACGCCACCTGACCAGTCCCCAGCGAGCCAGGCATTTGCGTTTGCGTTTGTCGATGTCGACGTCTTCGATGGCCGCGAGGTCCTGCGCAAGCACACCGTCATCCTCGATAAACAGGGCCAGATCGCACAGATCGGTCCGTCGGCGAATATGCCCGTTCCTCAGCAACTACCACAACTGCGCCGCCCAGGGGCGATGCTACTACCGGGCCTTATCGATGCACATACACATGTACAAATAGGTCAACAGTTGCGTCAGGCCGCTGTGTTTGGGGTGACCACCGAGCTCGATATGTTTACCCAACCATCCCTACTGGCACGTCTCAAGCGACAGCAAGCCAAGGGGAAGGCCACCGACCGGGCCGACATCTTCTCCGCGGGAATTCTCGCCACCGCACCGGGGGGCCACGGTACCGAGTACGGGTTTGAGATTCCAACCTTGACGGCTGCCGACCAGGCCAAAGAGTTTGTACAGGCACGGATCTTTGAGGGGTCAGACTACATCAAGATCGTGTTTGACGACGGCAGTGGCTACGGGATGCAGCGCCCCACCCTCGACGAATCGACCCTGCGTGCGGTGATCGAGCAGGCCCATCAGCACCAGCGGCTCGCGGTTGTTCACATCGGCTCCCAGGCCCAAGCCCTCGTCGCCCTCGCCAACGGAGCCGATGGTTTGGCGCACATCTTTATGGACAGCCCGCCCACCCCACAATGGTCACAGGCGTTGCAGGGGCGCAACGCGTTTATCACGGATACGCTCGCGGTCTCGGTTGCGATGTGCGACCCGCAGCGCCACCGCGACCTCGCCCACGACCCAACCCTTGGTGCCTACCTCACTCCGGTCGAGCAGTCCGGCCTAAGTCGCGGGTTTCCAGCCGCGACACGCCCAGACTGTGCATATGCATTTCAGGCTGTCCAAGCCGCAGCCGAGGCCGGAGCAACAATCCTTGCAAGTACAGATGCCCCCAACCCGGGTACGCTCCACGGCGCGAGCATGCACGCCGAGCTCGAACACCTCGTCCATGCGGGCCTCACCCCCGCGCAGGCACTCGCAGCAGCAACCTCAGCACCTGCACAGGTCTTTGGACTCAATGATCGTGGCTCCATCGCAGTCGCCAAGCGTGGCGACCTCGTACTCGTCGAAGGCGACCCCACCACGGATATCCGGGCGACACGACGGATCATTGGGGTGTGGAAACAGGGTCGAGAAGTCGACCGCAAAACCTACCTCGAGCGGGTCACCCAGGCACACCAACTCGTTGAGAAGCTAGCCCAAAGGCCACCTCCACCTGGTTCCGACAACGGCCACATCGCCGACTTTGAAGCGGGTACGATCGCCGCCAACTTCGGTACGGGGTGGCAAACATCGACCGATGGTCAAGGTTCGACCGCCGAACTCAAGCTGGTCTCACGCGGGGCCAAGCGCTCCAAACACGCCCTGCACATCTCTGGCGAGGTGTCGGCCAAGGCCGGGGCACGGGCCTGGGCGGGGGCGACATTTCTTCCCTCACTCACGCCGATGCACCCCGAAAACCTTTCGGGATTTCGCCAACTTCGGTTTGCGATTCGCAGTCGTCAGCCGCGGACCGTAGCGGTCATGTTGTTCGATCGCAAACTCGGGGCAATGCCGGCCACGGCCACGGTCAAGGCCGACCGAGCGTGGAAGGAAGTCACACTCGAAGTCTCCGAGGACTTTGCGCTCGATTCCATGAGTGGGCTGCAGGCAGTGTTTTTTGGCATCTCAGGCCTGGCGGGGCCGTTTGCCTTTGAGATCGACAACATCCGCTTCGAGTAGTTCGACATGATTATTGGTGTACCTGCACCAAAATGCTCGGACCAGGCGAACGTTAGCGTGCCTGCCGGGCCCTGTCCGGAGCAACACAGCTGGGCGGTGGGGCGGTGGCTACCGTTTCGCCACATCGCGGTGCGGCATCACTTGGGCGTGTTGTGTCGAAACTCCATGCCAACCCAGTGCCGAGCTGGGTCAGCCACTGCATCGCCCGTTGGCTGAGGTCATCGACCGATGCCCGTAGGGCAGCCGAGGTAGATGTAAAGGCACGTGTAGAGGGGGTTCCCCGGTAACGCGGGCCCACACACGTCCCACGACTTTGGTGTACACGCATCATATCCCTAAGCGTCGCCGCGGGTCGCCGCAGGGTTACAAGCGGATGCTCCCAAGGCCGACCCTGTTCGAACCGGACGGCATCGAGGGCGCGAAAATTCGCCAACGGCATGGCAGCATCGTGGTCCCAGATTTGGCAGCGCTCAAGCTGCGGCGCACAGTGTCGCAACACACCATTGACAGCCCGCCGGGCCGCTTCGTTCGCAGCTTCCATGGTCGCCAAGTCGGTGTGGGTGCGAACCCAGTCGCCGACCACAAAAAACCGCGGATGGGCAGTTTCCACATCAGGACGCAGGGCCCAACTCCCACGCTCATTGATAAACAGCGGATCGCGGTTGCGCAACTTCCCCCCGCGGACAACCAGCCCGTCGTCGAGGTGGTAAAACAGGTAGTCCGTGAGCAGCGGTCCCCGGGTGTTGAGGCATCTTTGTAGTTGCAACCATACTTCCTGGGCGATCGTCTCGGGGAGGCAGTCGCGGGCGCACCTCCCACGCGAGGGGCCATCCACTAGCCCAGGTTTATCAAAGGCAGAGATATCGACTGACAGGATACCGCGCACCCGCCCCTTACTACGCGCCGAGAGGTCGACCGCCGGCCACATCTGCTCCTCGGGAATCGCCGTGAGTGCCCACGGAGTGTCGAAACAATTGATATGTCCGCGAACCAACCCGAGTGGACGCTCGAGATAAAACTGGATCCCCGACATCCAGCGCGTCTGTTTCGACAACCGATCGAGGTGCTGCAAACTCGGAAGGTGTACACGCATTGATTGTGAGACAAGCTGGGCCGCACGCTCCACAGGGACCGCCAAAATCAGGTAATCAGCTGCCACCTGGTGGGTTTGGCCGTGGTTGTCGACGTACCTGACCCGGGGTCGCTGCCCCTGTGCCACCTCGAGCTGGTGCACCCGGGCACCCATGCGATAGTCCACTCCGAGTTGCTGTAAATGGCGAAACCACGGCCCTATCCACCGCTCATAGGTTGGGCCATTGAGCACGCGGTCAGCTGTTTGCCCCGGCGTGTGGATGTTGAGCAACAGCCGCAACGCGACCTGACCGGCGGTCCGGGCTGAAATTTCCTGAGCCTTGCACGCGACCGAATTTTGTACCTGGGCGGTCGCAAACGCCATCTGGAAGACATGCGAAAACTCGCTGGCCTGTAAAAAATCCCACCACGAAATATTCTCGAGTTCGGTGTAACGCCGCTGCTCGCAACTGGTCAATACACGGAGAAACTTTTCTCGGAGTTGGCGAAAATCGGCTGCTGTGATTCCGAGCTTCCGAAAGTTCTTGGAGACAGATAGCCACGTGCGAATCTCCGCAGTACTGCGAGGTAATCGCACAATACTGCGCGACCAGGGGTGGTCCATTGTCGCCACAATACTCTCCTCACAACTCACGAGATTGTCGAGCACACCACGTGGGTTATCCCGGTAGGGAATCCGCGCCATTGTGTCGTCGAGGTGGTGGTAGAATTGGGGAAAGAACCGAAACCCGTGCTCGGCCGGAACACCGCGATAATCGAAGCTGCGAGCCTTGCCACCCGGACGTTTTGGACTGCGTTCGAGCACCGTTACCGAGAACCCGCGCGATGCGAGCTCGTGGGCGGCACTCATCCCTCCAACCCCTCCGCCCACAATCAAGACCGTTGCTGCCATCAGCCAACGATCATCGCAACTACGAGCCAACTCGCCAATAGCGAGAAGCACCAAAAACCCAAATCTATTGGCCTCCTAGGCCGGTTACCGCCCGTTTCGCGCATTTACGCGATGGCCGAAAATAGCTTACCGGCAAACACGAGCAGGTCTGGCGCTAAAATTACGCGAACGTAAAAACCCGAGGCCAGCGTATCCGCAGTGTACCGCCTCCGGAAACCGGCTTTCAAGCCTAAAGTTGCTCTAGTTCGTCGCACGCAAAATTCTCGCCGCGAGACCCGCATGAGCGACGACCCAGCCGGGCCAAAAACATGTATACACATATTAATTTGGGCCGGATGGCACCATCGTAAGCGTTGCGACAAATCGCTCGTGGTCGTAATCAACAATGATGCGAGTGTTGGTCCCTGGCCGTCGTCGAGATCCCCAACCGCCATGCTGGCGAAATAGCTCGACTTCGGCCCAGGTGCCAATCTCTGGTGTAATCGCGCAACAGGCCGCGAGTGGGTCATGGAACTTTTTGCCCGCGGGTTTGCGGCGCAAATAGGCATCCATCCCCTTGTAGATCAGGTCGAGCGAGCGACTGCGAAGACGCCGGCCGGCGATGTAGTGGTGCATTTGTGCGTTGTAGTAAACGCCGTGGCAAACATTTTTGGAGACAAACCAACGCCCCAAAATCCCTGTATGCGCAAGTGTTCGCAAGGCCTCCTTCGGGGCACCGTTGAGGTTGTAGGTCGGCACGACCTGCTTGCCACGAAACTTGGCCAGTTGCTTGGCCTCAGGCACGACTCCCTGCCCGGCAAATCCTCCCTGAGCAAATAAACGCCCAAGCACAAACGGGGTATTGCGTTGCTCCCCCAGGGCAATTGCTGCCCCCAGGTTTTTCAGCGGCGCCCCGGTGATAAGGGTTGTCCGTTGGTCACATAGGCGCAACAGCAACTCGGGGCCCGGCTCGGCATCGCGTGAGGGAGGTACTTGCCCATACACACGATAGTGCCACTTCGAGACACACTCCCGGTTGTGATCGAGATTGTACGCACCCACCGGGATATCGAGTTCAAACCACGAAAGAGCCGTCCGCACCAACCCGACCTGCGCCGGCGTACCCGGGGTTACAGTGACCGCACGCAGCTCGACACGTGGATGCCCGGCAAGCAACAACAACGTCAAAAAGTCGTCGGGATCGCCGGTTTCCATGTCCCAGATAACTGGAATTTTTGTGTTCACAAGCCTATCCAACACCCAGCCTCAAGGGAGCATACCAGCCCACAGCTCGTCGCGCCCGCCATCGTGTACCACCGCATACTCACCATCGACACGGAGATCGACGTCAAACGACACATCGGGCACGAGCTGCGTCGTGTCTCCTGAGACCGCGTCGACAAACTCAATCGCGGTGCCCGAAGGCTGTTGGAGCATCACGACAAACGCCTCCCCGGTGTTGTGCAGCCGACGTACTTGGACATCGCCAGCCTCCCCCACCCACTCGCGCAACACCTCGCCGTCGCTGGCCAACACAAATGCACCGTGGCTCACGTCCTCAGCCGCCAGGTTGGTAATCCTCCCAGTTTCGACAAACGCGCTTCCGCTGTCAGCCAGGGCCAGGGCGTCGATCCCAAACGAGAAAAGCATCAACACCCGCGTAGCTGCATCTGTCGCTGCTACCTGTAGCTCAGACACAATCATTGTACACTCACCATTGTTCGGGTTGGCAATACAACCTTCGGTGTCGACCCGGGCAATGAGGTGTGTGCCAGTCGTGTCAAACGCGTAGTCGGCAATGTGGATGGCTCCGGCAATCCAACTGCGAAACTGGTTGTCGCCGGGTCGCAGCCGTCCCAAGCCCTCCCCGTCGTGCACAAGTAGCTGACCATCCGGCAACCACGCCTTCACCTGAAATTCACTTGGAAGCGCCGACAATCGTCCATCTTCAAACACCCAGGCCTGGTCGCCGTTACGCACAAGTAGGTTGTGACCACTCGCATCCGCCAACATGCCGAGGGACTTGGCCGACGAGGTCAGTAGCTCACCCGTCGCACTCGCCAGGACTGTTGTATTATCATGGACCAGACGATCGGTATCGCTATTTTCGGGGTACTCGATATGCATCTGATGATGGACAACGAGCTCCCCGCGGGGACTTATCTCAAACGTGTCGGCACGGGCACCATCCCCGCTGAATTCCTGGCGGTATTCGACCGGCAGCTCAACCTCGGTCTCACGATCGACATCGACCACCCGTAGTGCACCATCGGCTGCGTAGACAACCTTGGGTGCTAGGGTTGCCCCCAATACCCCACTTTGCCCACAGTCTGTAGCGACATCTAATTCGCGATAGCCGAGGTCGATATCGAGACGACCAACCTCCCCGCCCTTGCAAACCCATAGCCGGGCGCCACGCTCCGGGTCGACCGACGGCACAAACCCAAAGGCCGACACACCATCCTCGTGAATCTCGCTATCGTCCCACAGGTTGCGCAGGGTCACCCCGTCGCCGGCTTCCCAGGCTACGAGGTGGCCTGTGTGCGAGAACTTGCCGATCCGGGGTTCACTCGCCAGGGGTTCGCTGGTGGCGTAGTCGGGCGAAAGCAAGAACTGTGTGCCGTCTTGAAGATAGAGGAGATGTCCACAGGCCCCAACCTCGGCATCGGTAATCCCGGTTCCCAAGGGGCCGAATGCTGGCGTTTGCTCAGCCGGGGGGCACAGGTCCAGCTCCTCATCGACCATGTCTTTTGGAGCAGGTCCACACCCGGCCGCCAGCACGGCACCCGCCAACAACCCCACGCGAAACATCCCAACCATCATGGCACACAGTTGTGCACGGGCTGTGCCAAAAAAAACCCTGCAAACACCCCGGAGGCTATGACACTGCTGTCACTCCCGCAGTCGCCAAAACTGCACACGCCCGATCCGCACACCACGGTCGCGGCGATAGTGCGCCCGCAAGAATGTGGTGAGCTCGTGGAAGTCACCCCGCGGAACGGTCGAACCCAACACAATAAACTTGGGGCGACTGGCCGCGAGCTCGGTGAGCAACTTCTTGCGGTAGGGCGAGGGCTCGATCATCCGCAGCTTGCTCGCGGGCGTTCGCCAGGTGTCGTCGTTGGGTCGGGTGAGCAGGCCCATCGACTTGTAGATCGTACTCCCAGACAGCGCCCCCGTGAACGCGTAGCAGTCCCACAGGTGCCACCCCCACACCCAAATCCGGTCGCCAGGCTGGAGATGTTGATTGAGGTACGTGGCAATCGCTCGCCCGCCGCGGTCGTGCTGGAGTTTGCGGGCGTGGCGTTCACCAAGAGTTTGTGTACCTGCACGAATAGCGAGCACCATCGCCAGTGTGTAGACAACTGCCAACACACCCCGTCGCAGGCGAGCCGCTGCCCCGGGGGCAAAGCCAGGTCCAAACACTCCCCATGGCGCGGCTGCCAAAATACACAACGCGGGCGCCACCGGGACAAAATAACCCTTGTAAAACCGACCACCGAGGCTGGCGGCAAACAGCGTGAAACCGGCCCAAAGGCACAGGTACAGCCTGCGCGCTCGCTGTTGCGGGTCGCGTGGCGCCACCATAGCTGCCACCGCGGCGAGCAACGGTAGCGCCAGAAAATAGACCGTTGCAAATACACCTTCTCGGGCAAGGTAGGCCCAGCCATGACTGCCGCGCTCGGCGAGGTAGCGCATGCCCCAACGGTTGAGCAGGTAACCGTCGACCAACCCCGAAAGCTGGCCGTTGACACCGTAGTGTACGAACACAGGAACCTGTGAGCAAGCGATACCGGCAACCACACACATCGCTGCCGGGAAATCCAGGGCAAACTTGGCGAGGCCGGGGAAAAACCGGGCCGAGCCCCCCGCTACCGGGTGGTTTGGTTGCCGATGCAACAATGCCCAAATACCAATAACCGCTGTCACCACACCCACCGGGCGCTTGCACAGGGTTGCCCACCCGCCAAACAAACCGGCGCACAACCACAATAAAAGTGTTGCCCTGCGCGACCGGGCACGCGTCGCAGCCTCGGCCGCACAGCCAAAGGCAAGGACCTGCGGAAGCTGGGCCCAGGTCACGTAATTTGCGTCGAGCGAATCGAGAAAGGCATCGTGCAGCCCGTAAAGTGCGGCAGCAACAAAGGCGGCACGTACCCCCCACATGCGCCAGGCAATCGCCGCAACTGCGGCGAGCGAACCCAGCGCAAAAATGTTGGCTATACACTGAAAACCCGCGATATCGCGTCCGCCGTCGGCAAACCACCAGGCCAGGTAAAATGTCCCTGGGGCCTTGAGCTCAACCGAATCGACGTAGGGGAACAACCCGTGCTCGAGCAGCATCCCGTTGTAGAGAATTCCCCCGACATCATGGGAGTAAAAGCCGGTTGCGGTCAGGCCCGTCCACCGTACCCAGATGCTCAACGCAACCACCGCGAGCAGCCCAACAGATGCGAGGCGAAGTCTCCGGCCCTGTGGCTGTTGTCGAGCACCCACTATCTGCAATCTACCAGGCAATCTGGGGGCGCGCTCGGCCGGTCGATGCCATGTGAGCTATCGCCACTTGGTTGTATGCACATACACTCGCCCGCGGGGTATAAGTTGGCCCGTGCTCAGGCAGCAATCGCAGGTCCCGCGCTTGGGATATCTTTTGTGCGGAATCTTTGTAGGGTTGCCGCTCCTCGCGTGTGCCAACCAATTTGACCGCGAACTGCTCGACCAAGCAGCTTCCCAGCTCGACTGTCCACGTGAGCAGGTTGTGGTCGCCGACCAAGATGTCAAACCCACGGTCCAGCCGCGCCGGTACCGGGCCAATGGCTGTGGGCGAGAAACCGAGGTCGAGGCTCGCTGCAGTGTGCTGGGTGCCTGTGCAGCCTATCAGCCCGGCCACGCAGACGAGGCGTTCCCGAGCGGCCCGGCATCGTCGACCGAGTTCCCCGGCCCTCCGCAGGGCCCGCAGCCCTAGCAGCCGTGAATTTTCTCGACGCGACGCCTCACTTGCCGATTTTGTCGAGTTGGGGCCCGAGAATCTTCCAGTAGGCCCACTTAGGCTGCGATTTACGAAACCCAACTTCGACAAACTCTTCGGCGCAAGGCGACTCGCTAGAAAACGTCGGGGTGCTAGCCCGCGCGACCGATTTTACCGTGCTCCAACTTCACGCTGGTTTCGCGAAGCCTGCTACGCTGGTCCGCGTGCAGCTAGCCCCCGAAGAGTTTTGCAGCCGTGTCACCCAGGCACTCGACGAGCCGCGTGCGGGTACGGCCGCCGCCGGCGTTCGCTGGTGGGTGATGATCGAGTACGCCGGTGTTTGGGGCTCAAAATTTGTCAAACACAGCGACCTACCCGAGCAGGTTCGCAACCATCTCGCCCACGTGATGGACACCGTCGACGGGTGCCGCGTGCAGCTGATCCGACGCGAACGGCCACCTGCGGCTGGCGAGCCGCTGACGATCTACGTTGCGGATGTCCAAGATACCCAACCGCAGCTGTTTCGCCTGACCTGGCCCGAGCCCACCACCCTCGACCAACTCGACCTCGTTGGCCTACTCCAAGATCCGACACAGCTCGCCGCGCACCGCTGCCAGGAAACCGTTTTTTTTGTATGCACAAATGGTCAGCGTGACCGCTGCTGTGCAAAGTTCGGGCTCGCCCTGTTTCGCGCCCTTGCGGCGATCGACCCCGCGCGCGTTTGGCAAACAACCCACATCGGTGGCCATCGATTTGCCCCGACCTTCGTTTCACTCCCCGATGGCTACTGCTACGGCCATGTCGAGAGCGACCAGGCAGCCGCTGTATTCGCTGCATACGCAAGCAATCGGGTCTACAAGCTGCCAGCCATCCGCGGACGGGTTTGTTACGACCAACCCGCGCAGGCTGCCGAAGTTGCCCTGCGGCAGCAACTCGGTTGGGAACACCTCTCAGGGCTACACTGGCTCGGTACCGTGCCCGAAAGGACAGGCTACCGTGTGCGCTATGAGACGCCCGGGGGGCACCAGGTTTCGCTGTGGTCGCACCGTGTTGAACAGCCGGGACGACGCCCAAAATCTTGTGTAGATGCACCTACCTCACTACGCCCGTGGGCGGTGGAGCTACCGTGGTCGTTGGTATCCCGCGAAGAGCGGGCATGCTGTGCCCACCTCGCCTACCGCCATCTCGGCACGCCAGCCGGGCTACAAGCGTTTGTCGAGCTGTTGCACACGCGGGTCGCCGAACTGCCGCGGTCGACCAACTGGGACCTCGGCTACGAGGTCAATCTCTACCGCGACCACCTGCACTTGTACGCGCCCAACACCGACAAGCATGGGTGGCCGAGCAAGCGAACGTTTGACTTTTGCCTGCGGGCACCCGGGGTGGTGGTGATTGTTGAAGCCAAGGCCCAGCAGGGATTTACCACCGACCAACTCGACAGCATCGACCTCGACCGCACACTCGTGCGCCAACTGTTAGGGAGCTCGGTCCAGGTAGTTTGTGTCGCGCTCACCTCGTCGCGCTACACCATGCACAACACAACTCAGGACCACTTTGATGCGGTTATCCACTGGTCGCAACTCGCCGAATTGTTTGCCCACGACCCGGTCTTGCTGCGGGCAGATGCCATCTATCGGGACTGAAGTTGTCATGTCAGTGCAGGTGTTCGCGGCAGCGGGCGAATTGATTACGAGCAAGCACCGGGTCTTCACCGAGCTCCTCAACCCGAATCTCAACCGGCAGGCAGATATCTGTAGCTGCATGTAATTTCTTGAGCAGGGCCTCGGGCTCGTCACTGCTCGGCAGGCGCCAAACGGTTGCGTATTTGAGGTCATCGACCAACAACAGACGCCGACCGTCACGACTCCACAGGTACCGTTGTAGCTTTGTTTGGTTGGCCAACTCGGCGATCACCCGACCGCTGCTCACATCACGCACGACAACGCCAGTCCCCCGCTGACCGACCGACTGCGCGACCAGCTTGCTTCGAGGATCAAACAACGCAACGCCCGTCACGTCGAGAGACTTCGGTGGACGCGGGCGGTTCACTTCACCCCAGGCCCAAACCCAGCGATCACTGGCGAGGGGCTCCGTGCCACTACCCAGCACAACCGTCGATGTTCGCGGCCCAATGAGGTACCCGCGTAGCTGCTGCCCCCCCCGCGTGGCAATGCGATAGGCCGCGCGCAGGTCGGTTGCCACCAGTCGCTGCTCCTGCTCGTCGTGGAACAACCCAACAATATCGGTGTTGGTATTGCCAACCACACTTACCATCCCGTTTTTGTCCCACAGCCGGAGTTCTCGATCGGCACTGGCGGTGAGCAGCTCACCATCGGGGAGCTCGACAATCGCCGTGACAGCTCCGCGAAAGGCCGTTGACTCGCGGACAAACCGTTGCTCGCCAACACTCCACCACAGCAGGTCACCGCCCTGCGTTCCATGTATCACCAACGATCCATCGCGGGTAACAACCACGGCACTGACATCGGGCCCTGGCTTACCTTCAAGGACCGCGGAGTCGCGCCCATCATCCCCGGTTGTCCACACCCCCATCCGCCCGTGGCTCAGCGCCGCAGCAATGGTATGGCCATTGTTACCGCTACTAATCGGCTCGACGATGGCGGTTGGTACCTCCGACCACTCCCCGTCGGGACTCAGCTGTGGCAGCGGGCGAACCTCACCCGAGGTAACATCGCGCAGTCGGGCAGCCTCGCCGATAGATGTCAATACACTAGAATCCGAGACCCAGCCGTGGACCTGCTCGCCGGGCTCGAGTTGAAAGCTACGGGCCTTGGCCGATGGCACGGTCCAAGCGATCGCTTCGCCAGATTTTACCAACGACACCACCGAACGCTCCGCGGTGACGGAGGCATCGACCAAAGAGCTTGTATGACCATCTAATACCAGGGGATCGAGGTCGGGGGCATAGGCATCCCACAGATGGAGTTTGTCGTCGGCGATTGCCCCACAAAGCTCGCCGTCTGGGGAGGTCACGAGCTTTGAAAAAAACTGTTGCTGTGTCCCGGTGGGCACTCGCGGGGCCCGAAAATCCTCGAAGAGTGCCAATTGGCCATCGTTTCCGAGCGCGACAAGCAGCTCGCCACCCCGAACAAACGCCAGCTCTCGCACCGGATGCGCGCGTGTGGCTGAGCTGACTTTTCCGGACTGGCTCCACAGCTTGACCTGTTGACCGGCCGCGCTGGCAACCTGAAATTTGGTGGCATCACAGGCGAGCTGGGAGACGGCTTGGCTGTGCCGCATCAAATTTGTACTTACATTTTCTTGGTCGAGTTGCCACAGCCGAACACTGCCGTCGGCCGACCCCGTTGCGACGGCTTTTGGGCCAACAAAACAGGCTTCGGTCGCCCGCGGCAGCTCCACCTTTTCGCCGGTGCTCGTGTGCCATACCGAGGCACCGATGGCCCGGTCGACTCCCAGCAGGTAGGCCCCGTCCGGTGAAAACTGCAGTTCCGTCACAACCCCGCCGTTGAGATGTTTTTGCGTCAATTCGCCAGATGGAGAAATCGTCACCAGGGTCACCGTTGCACTGTCCTGGCGCGACACGGCGAGCATCCGACCGTCGTCACGCAGACGCATGTCCTCGATCGACTCACCTGGCTTGACGGTCCGAGACACCGGGCTACCCCCAAAATTTGCCTCGGGGTAGCGCCGCAGGGTGATCTCAGAGTCCGTTGCAAACACAACAACTTTGCCGCTGCGATCGGTCTCGACCCGCGTCCACCCCTGGGTTTTGGGCAGGACAAATTTCTTGAGAGGTTGCTCGAGCACCCTGGAGGCCAGCTCACTCCAACCACGGGCGGTTTGTGGTGAGTGGACCTCGCGCAGCAAGGCCGCGGCGAGCGAAGGGTTGTACACCTCCGACGCGGAGCTATAGCGCCGGGCGACGGATGTCCGCAACATGTCCTCTAGTTCCTGTCGCTGGCGCCTGGATTTCTCGACTTGCTTTTCGAGGGCCGCGAGCTCCTGACCGTGTTGCTCGACAACCGAACGCCTATCTTCCTGGGCTTGGTCGGCCCGCTCCTGGGCACGCGTCACCATCCAGGCCAGGCAACCGAACACAAACAATGCTCCGAGCACCCAACTGAACTTGCGAACAAAATCCCGGCGCATGGTCTCTGGGTCGCTTTGGAGTTCGGCTAGGAGCTCGTCCATTGACGACCAGCGCTGCTCCTGCTGGGCCGCAAGCCCGCGCTCGAGCACGCGTCGCAGCCAGTCGGGCACCTGGGCATCGGCCGGAGGTGGCGCGCGGTTGCCATCGGTGACGTTTGCCATCAACTCGCCATAGCTCGCCCCGACAAACGGTCGCTCGCGAAAAAGTGCCTCCCAGGCGGTCACACAAAATGCGAACTGGTCGGAGCGCGCATCGACGGTACCCAACAGAAATTGCTCGGGCGCCATATAGGCGGGGGTCCCAACGGCCGCACCCGTTTGTGTAAGTGTATGTGCAATTTTTTGCGAATCGGTTATCTCGTCGTCGCGCCAGGTCGTGCGGGCGTCGACCTCGGCAAAGTTGCGGGCGAGCCCAAAATCACCAACCCTGGCCCGCCGGTCGCGGCCGACAAACACGTTACTCGGCTTGAAGTCGCGGTGAACAAGGCCGGCACGGTGGGCTGCCGCGAGCCCCCTACCCGCCTGAATCAGGATCTCGAGGATGTCCCGCCAATCCGCATCACGGTGGCGATCAACCCATACTTGCAGGTCCTCCCCCTGGATAAACTCCATCGCCACAAACAACTGCTCGTAGTACTCGCCGACCTCGTAAACGGTGACAACGTTGGGGTGCGAGAGGCGGGCCATGGCCTGGGCTTCACGCTCCATTCGCAGGCGTCGCTCACTGTCATCGCGGCGCACATTGTGCAGTAGTTTGATCGCAACTTTGCGGTCGAGCTTGGGGTCGAAGGCAGCCACGACAACCCCCATGCCTCCCTCGCCAATCCGCTCCAAAAACACATAGCGGCCAATTCGCGGCGGACCTTCGAGCTCGACGAGAGCCGAGTCGGCTGGAAACTTGCCCTCCCAGCTATCGTCTTCGGGACGACCTAGGAGGGTTTCGTCGTAGGGTATGGGGTCGTCGGTCTGCGACACCACGGCTCGTCATAGTATCACTACGGGTCTTGCCATAGTCGCGGCAACGAGCAAAACGGCGCTCGCTGGCGACCTACAAACAGCGCTTATGCACGTAACGACAAACGCCACCCCACGGCATCCAGCGCTTGTCGAGGGCTTGACCACCAGGTGCGACAACTCCGACAAACTCCATCGCCGCAGCCCTGGCAAACGCGGCGTCGGCAAACTCCCTGTCACCTACCATCAGCATTTCTGAGCCCTGTAGCCCCATCCCGGCGAGGGTTCGCTCGGCCATTCGCGGTGCTGGTTTCATCGCACCTTCGATTTCTGTGACCATACAAAAATCAAAGTCACAAACCCCGAGGCCAAGCAGCTGCAAGCGTGTTTCAATACCGCGGTAATCCGAGACGAGCCCGAGGCGTATCCCACCGGCACGCAGCTGGCTGAGCAATTCGGAGACGCCGGGATAGGGTCGCACAGCACGGGCGAAGTTGCGAACGAGACCCGGGTCGTAGACCTCGTCGATCCATCGTTGCCAGCGGGCCTGCGCACGCGAGCCGGTTGCCAAACGCCGGCGGGTCTCCGCGAAAATCGCTTCGGCCGTGCCAAAATCCTGACCCGCGAGGGACTTGCGTACTTTTGTGTAGCGATAAAGTCGTGGGATCGACCACGGCATCGACCATAAAAAGGCGCGCTCGAGTGGGCGTTTGTCGTAGAGGGTCCCGTCCAAATCAAATACGACTCCCCGAATGGTGGGGCTTACCTCTGGGCTCTCGGTGACCGACACGGCCGGCTCATACCCGGTTGTGCGGCGATGGTAAAGCCATGGGCCCGGCCCCGGCCCGACCTCGCTGACGGTGCCGACATGCTCGGCGATCGAGCAGCAACAACATGGCAAACGAGTCGGTACCGCGTCGCTCAGTGAACCAGACAATTTCGTGACGCTGCAACTGCTCGCGCGTACCCTCGCCCCGTGCAGCAGCTACCAAAATGGGACCGCGAGCGCACAGGATGGCTGCTACCGCTACTCGGCGCTGGCCTGCTCGCCGTGTGGCTGGCCAATGCCGGCGAGCAACCGCTGTTGACCCGGCGCGGCTACATCTTTGCCATCGGCCCGCTATTTTTGTTGGCCGGTCTACACGCTCGGCTCGCTGCCTACCTTCACAACCCCGCACGGTTTCGCCTGGCTCCGCTGCCTGTGCACCCACACCGTCACTGGCGATGCAGCTGGCCGCAGCACCTGGGTGGCCTGCTCTGGGCGGGTATTTGTGGGCTCGCAGGGGTCGCCACCGGAAGTCTCGCCAGCGGCGTTGGCCTGCACCAGTCGGCCGCGCTGATGGCCGACCTGGGATTATTGCTGATACATGCGCTTTTGCTCGAACCGCTAATTCCGGCGGCCTGCGCCTACCTCGGGCGTCGATTTTCTACGGATTCATCCATTGGCAGTGCCCAGCGCTACCTCGGCGGGGGCTGGACCGCCCCAGAGATCACCGTGTATCTCTACGCGCCCGCCCTTGGGCTCGCACTCGCTGCCGCCCTCGCCATGCCCGGGCAACTCGCGCTGGCGAAAGTCTGGGCCGGCTCCAGCTGGTCTTCTATGTACCTGCAACTTCTTGGCGTGCCGCTGGTCGTCTCCCTCGTACTACGGATGGTTGCCAAGCACCCCTATTCGCGGGGTTACTTTGAGGCGGTTGCCCGGCTACACGAGTCGATTCGTAGCCTGTCGGGACCGCCGCTTGCCCGCCCGCTCCCGGGCTGGCTCGCAGCTCTCGCCCGCCGGCGCACACCGACAACAGCAATTGCCCTGCGGCTTTGTGCCCGCTGCACGCCAGCACTTTCACTCCGCCTCGGGGTTTTAGTTGTATGGGCAACTTGGGCAGTCGCCAGCACGACCCCAGCACTCGCGGTTTGGGCCCTGGGAGCGGTTTGTGCGGGCCTGTGGAGCTTGCCGTTTGGCCGGGTATGGGCCGCGTGGGCCCAATTTCAACGGTCAACGCCAGGGCTCCCGTTGGCTCGGAAATCCTGGGATCGGGCACGTCGTGGAGTGTGGACATTTTGCCTGGTTCCCCCCGCGCTTGCGGCGTCTTTTGTGGCGGTGTTCGGTTGAGTGCGAGGTGGGCATTTTGCCTGGTTCCCTTCCCTGCGGCGTCTTCTGTGGCACCGTTCGGTTGAGCGCGAGATGTAGACATTTTGCCTGGTTGCCGACCCTGCGACGTCTTTTGTGGCACCGTTCGGTTGAGCACGAGATGTGGACATTTTGCCTGGTTGCCTACCCTGCGGGCACTGTTCGGTGCTTGCGGCGTCTCTTGTAGCTGTTCGGTTGAACGCGAGATGTCACATTTTGCCTGGTTGCCTACCCTGCGGCGTCTTTTGTGGCACCGTTCGGTTGAGCACGAGACGTGGACATTTTGCCTGGTTGCCTACCCTGCAGCGTCTCTTGTAGCACTGTGGCAAGGTCCCGCTCGCTTGCGGCGTCTTTTGTAGCACTGTTCGGTTGCATGCGAGGTGTGGGCATTGCCTGGCACCCGCCCGTGCTGGCGTTGCACTACCCGGTTGAACGCCTGCTCGACCACCCAGCCCTGGCAAAAATCATGTATACACATGCGGCCCGCACCTCATCAGATTGCATTGTCGCCGATTTCCCCCTACAACTAGGCTTCGTGTCGTCGCCTGTACTCTGTGTCGAGCACCTCGATAAACGGTTTTTTGAGCGGAGCGTGTTGCGCGGGGTCAACCTGCAGGTCGCGGCCGGCGAGGTGGTTGTCTTGGTCGGACCCAACGGCAGCGGCAAGTCGACCCTGCTCGGGGCGATTGGCGGCACGGTGGTGGCCGATGCGGGCTCGGTCGAGATCGCGGGCGTCGACCTGGCCGCTTCGCCACTTTTGGCCCGCACGCACCTGCGCTTTCTCGCCCAAGAAATCCCCCCACCCACCGGGCTCAGCGGTCGCGATTGGATCGACTTTTATGCCGATGTATTTACACATCATGCACCCTCCCGCGAGCAGCTATATCAGCTCGCCGACCTAGGTCCGCAACTTGACCACCTGGTGACGACCTTCAGCCTCGGGATGCGGCGGCGCCTGTCGCTTGCAGGGTTGATGGCGGGCGAAGGCAAGTTGTTTGTGCTCGACGAGCCGTTTGCCGGGGTCGACCCAGACCAACAACAGCGGTGGGTCAACGTGCTCAGCAAGCGGGTCAAGGCGGGTGCAGGCTTGCTGCTTGCAGCCCATGCGGCCGATGAACGCTCGGTCGTCGCGTTTCAATCGCTGGTACCGACACGGGTGGTGACCCTGGCGGATATCCAACAAGCAAACGCACCGAGCGGCTAGCTCGCAACCATTCGCTCGGAGTTCGCCACCTACGAGTATTGAATGATCGCCCGTACCCAGTGGCCTTCGAGCTTCTCGCGGCCCTTGAGCCCACTGAGTTCGACCAAAAACAGACAACCGGTGACCTCGGCCCCAAGCTTGTTGACTAGGACGCAGGCGGCTGCTGCCGTGCCCCCCGTGGCCAACAGGTCGTCGACGATCAACACCCGGTCGCCGGACTTCAGTGCATCTGCATGCATCTGCAAGCAATCTTCGCCATACTCGAGGGCGTAGCGCTGCTCGACTGTTTCGGCCGGGAGCTTGCCGGGCTTGCGCACCGGGACAAACCCAACTCCGAGGGCTTGGGCGAGCAGCATGCCGAACAAAAAACCACGCGACTCAATACCGACGATCACGTCGATGGCATCGCGGCGGCCCGACAGCGCGTCGAGGTGTAGCTGGGTCGCGGCCTTGAGTGCCGCTGGGTCGCGCAACACCGGGGTGATGTCGCGAAACAAGATACCGGGCGCAGGAAAGTCGGGGACATTGCGGATCGCCTGGGCGACCTGGACAAACGCCTGCTCACGGGCTTCCGAGCTCAATGTATCTACATTTTTTTCCGGGTTCATGGTGCGCTCCAGTTGTCGGGTTTAATTGTCGGCGAGGGCTGCTCGCCACGGTGCGATGTCGGGAGCCGTGATGTCGAGCACCAGGGGGGTGACCGAAACCATGCCCTCGGCGATTGCCCAGGTGTCTTCGCCCTCAGCTAAAATCGCAGTCGCGGGTGGACCACCAATCCAGTAGTACGGGTTGCCGCGCGGGTCCTGACGCTCTTCAACCACATCTCGGTACGGGCGTTTGCCAAGCCGGGTAACGCGTACGGCGAATTGGTTGACACGCTCAGCGAGCTCGTCGGCGGTGAGGTCGTGCTCGGCCTCGCGATGGATGGCGATAGGTCCGTCGAGACCCGAGCCGCGCTCGTGCAGAATCCGCGGAATGTTGACGTTGAGAAGACCACGCTGCGGCGCCTGCAAAAGTTTCCCGGCCAAGCGGCGAATCAGCGGCAATACAGGCTCCAACGGGTCGTGGGCATGCATCGACACGGCCATCGCCGACGACCCGCGATGAAATCCCTCGCACGCCCCGCCGACGGTCCCACTGTAAAAGACGTCGGTCCCGAGGTTGTAACCGGGGTTGATCCCCGAAATAACGAGGTCAGGCCGGCGCGCGCACAGATGTAGTGACCCGAGGTACACACAGTCGACGGGGGTACCGCTAACCGACCACCACCCCTCGCGCAACGGCATCGCCCGCAGGTGCGAGTGCAGGGTGATCGCATGGCCGGTCCCACTGCGCTCCCGATCGGGTGCACAGACGATGACATCTCCGAGCGGCGCGACAGCCTCGGCCAACGCGCGGATCCCAGGGGCCAAAACGCCATCGTCGTTGGTGACGAGTATGAGCGGGCGTGCCATGGGAGACCTGTATCGCCGAAGCAACCAAAAAGCAAAGCCGGGGATGTTTCCCCGGCTCTCCCATCGGGGCGAAAGGATTCGAACCTTCGACCCCTTGACCCCCAGTCAAGTGCGCTACCAGACTGCGCTACGCCCCGAAAGGACGCACCGTATACCCGGTTTGTCGGTGGGGGGCAAGCCTGTTTTTTGCGGACGTGACGATTGACGTCGGCCTTCCCGCGCCACCGCCTTTTGGTCGGCTACGTCGGCTACTTTCGCCGGTCGCGCGACAGCAGTGGTTGCTGAACATCCGCGACTGTCTTGGAAGTCTTGGATTTGAGGTAGGCCGCGGGATCGGCCCCGAGGTCGCCGTCGACCCGTGTCTTCACCAGCGCTTTGAGCTCCCGCAGGGCAACGCGGATCGACTCGAGCGATTGCCTAGCAATGTACGCACCTGAAGGTGCCGCCACGGGAACCTCGCCACCAGACTCGCGCAGCTGCTTGCGCGCCCCGGCGATCGTGAACCTTTGCACATACAAAAGGTGTTTGATCTTTAACAGGGTCTCGACATCCCGGCGGCGATACACCCGTTGTTGCGAGCGCGACTTTTGCGGTTTGAGCCCGGGAAACTCCCCCTCCCAAAACCGCAGGACATAGGCCGGTACGCCGACGATCCGCGAAACCTCGCCGATCTTGAAGTACAGCTTATCGGTCCCGAGCCCGAACCCGAGCTTGTCGTCGGTGCGACTGCGCTTGATCCGGGAAGCTCGGGGCATTGGCTCAGGAGTTGAGAATTGTCTTGAGCACGTTGCTGGGCTTGAACGTCAACACCTTGCGGGCGTCGATCATGATCTCTTCGCCGGTTTGTGGGTTGCGGCCCGGTCGTGGATTTTTGGAACGCACGACAAAGTTGCCAAACCCGGAGATCTTGATTTTCTCACCCGTCGAAAGCGTGTCCTTCATGGTGTTGAAGACCATGTCGACCAATTCGGCGGCCTCTTTTTTGGAGAATCCACCGACGTTTTCGCAGACGCGCTCGACGATATCGGCCTTGGTCATCTTCATCGCGGGCACCCTTCGCTAGCTATGCAATATCAGGAGGTTAGCAACTTGCGCAAGATGATTTGCGGCGACGTAGGGTTTTGACCCGCCGTCGCCGCAGTTCGCGGAATTTTGCCACGCTCTTCCGGCAACGGTCCTAACGGACACGAACTGTAGGTACGCGGGGTTTGAGCAAGTCACAGGCAGCAACAACGATCTTCTGATGCAGTTTTTGCACCTCGGTATCGGTCACCGAACGCTCTGGCGCCCGGTAGCTCATCCGCAACAGCAGAGCCCTTTGCCCTGCATCTACGCCCTTTCCGCGATAATCCTCGACGACTTCGATGGCGCGGCGGCCAACATCAAAGTGATCGCCTGCGAGGATAATCTCCGGCTCGTCTCGCAGGGCCACACTTGCGGCTTGGGCAAGCGCTTCAACCACATCTGCGGCGGGAAACGACACCGGCACCTCGAGGGAAAGATCGCGGCTTGTCGCGGGAAACCGCGGCAACCCCGTAGCCTGGGCAACCCCAACCGTCGGGACCTCGTCGACCCGAAGCTCGGCGTAGTAGGCCCGCAAACCGTCGGGCAGCTCGCGCCCACGCAGGATGTCGGGGTGGATCTCACCGACGACACCAACCTCGATTGGCTCGCCCCCCGGCACCAAGGCGAGCACGCGCCCCTGCACACCGGGGTGCAAAAACGGGATGGTCTGGTCGGAGGCAGCGACTTGGGCGGCGAGCCCAAGGCGTTCGAGTGCATGTACAATTGTTCCGGAGGCCGACCGGGCATCGTAGCCGGATGCTTGGCTGCGTCCGGCACATAACAGGATCCCAGCTCGGGGAGACTCGCGGGGGAGCTGGCGGTCAACTTCGGCCGTTGGCCCATCCGCAGCATTGGGAGCTTCGGGCCAGGCGTAGACACGCCCGACCTCAAACAGGCCGATCGCCCGGGCATGGTGGGCAACGTTGACTTCGAGGGCGTCGAGCAAACCCGGGAGTAGATGCGTACGCATGTATCCCGCCTGCACGCGCATCGGGTTTTGGACCTCGACGATCTGCGATTCGGGCGTGACCGAGGCAAACGGCGCGAGCTTGTCCTTGGCGGTGAACGCCATCGAAACAACCTCGTGTAGGCCGGCCTCACGCAGGCTGTCGATCACGCGATCGATCCGGGCCTGGCTTGGGTCGCGAACCTCCTCGACCGGCGCACTCGGGACCGAGGCGACCGCAGGAATGTTGTCGAGGCCGTAAAACCGCATGATCTCTTCGACCAAGTCGTCCTCGCGCAGGAGGTCGGGGCGGTGTGTCGGCGCCACGCATTGCCAAGCTTCGGGATTGCTGTCGTCGACCTCGACCCCGAGGCCCGTCAGCGTGGCCTTGGCGGCATCGGCCGGGACATCGACGCCCAACACCCGGCGGACGCGACTGCGCCGAAGGGTGATTTGAGCAGCCGGCGGACGCTCGCCAACAACTTCGGTGTGGCCGATGCACTCGGCTCCGGCGAGGTCTTCGAGCAGGTTGAGCGCCCGCGTTGAGGCTCGCGAAAGTCCGCGACTATGGTCGACTCCGCGTTCAAACCGGTAGCTCGAATCGGTGTGAAACCCATGGCGACGGGCGCTCGCACGGATTTTTGGCGGATTGAAGTAGGCGGCCTCCAACAAAATTGTGGTGGTCGCCTCAGAAACCATCGAGTCGGCACCGCCCATCACCCCGGCGAGCGCCTGCGGGTTTTGTGCATCTGCAATGACCAGATCTTCGGCCGACAGCTTGATCTCGGTGTCGTCGAGCGTGGTCATCGGCTCATCGGCATTTGCCCGGCGCACGACCACCCTACCCTCGTTGAGGCGCGCGCGGTCAAACACGTGCAGCGGCTGTCCCTGCTCCATCAACACATAGTTGGTGATGTCGACACAGTTGTTGATGGCCCGTAGCCCGAGGCGATGTAGTTGTACACGCATCCAAAGTGGCGACGGGGCTACCGTGACGTTTTGCAAGGCATGGCCGATGTAGCGACCACAACGGTCCTGGGCATCTTCGTCCAACGTGACAAGCTCGGGCAGTTCGGCAACTTCGGGGCTTCTCCCCTCGAGCGGGCGCAGCTCGGGCAACTTGAGTCCGCAACCGAGTTTGGTGGCGACATCGCGGGCAACTCCGACGTGCCCGAGGGCATCGGGGCGGTTGGGCGTGACCCCGAGCTCGAGCACGGTGTCGTTGATTTGCGGGACCAACTTGTGCAGCGGCACGCCGGCTTCAAACGAGGTGGGCAGGATCAAAATCCCGTCGCCGTCGTGACCGATCTCGAGTTCGACCTCGGAGCAGATCATCCCCGACGAGTCGACCCCGCGGATCTGCCGGGCGCCGATTTTGAAGTCGCCCGGGAGCACGGCACCGACAGGTGCAAATGCAACTTTCCCACCAACCTCTGGAAGGTTTGAAGCGCCGCACACGACCTGGAGCTCTTCGCTGCCGTTAAACAGTTTGACGACCGTGAGCCTGTCGGCCTTGGGATGTGGGTCTTTCGCCCGGATCTCACCGACGATGACATCGCCAACGCACTCGCCGTGAACCTCTTGGCACTCGACTTCGAGACCTAGGCTGGTGAGGATTTCGGAGATCTGCGCCGGCGCGACTGGTTCGTCGCGGTCGAGCATTTGATTGAGCCAATAACAGGAGATCAACACGGGAACTGCTCCAAGAAGCGGACATCGCCGTCGAACATCAGGCGGAGGTCGGGGATGCCATGCAGCAACATGGCCATGCGGTCGATGCCGAAGCCAAAGGCCCAGCCGGTGTATTCCTCGGGGTCGATCCCGACGGATTCGAACACTGCGGGGTGGACCATCCCGGAGCCGCCGAGCTCGATCCATCCGGTGGTCTTACACACGTTGCATCCGTCGCCGCGGCAAAACGGGCATTGCATATCAAACTCGGCCCCAGGCTCGACGAACGGGAAAAACGAGGGCCGCAGGCGGATGTCCAAACCAGTGCCAAAAAACGCCGAGGTGAACTGCAACAACGTGGCCTTGAGGTCAGCCATGCTGACATCGCGGTCGACGTAGAGCCCCTCGATTTGGTGGAACATCGGCGAGTGGGTCGGATCGTCGTCGCGGCGGAACACGGTGCCTGGCGCGACCACCCGAATCGGCGGCTGGCGGGTCAGCATCGACCGGATCTGCACGGGAGAAGTGTGCGTACGCAACACGATCCCCGAGCCCTCTTCGCCATGTTGGCCGCGAACAAAAAACGTGTCCTGCTCGTCGCGGGCCGGGTGCTCGGGCTGAAAGTTGAGGGCATCAAAGTTGTAGGCCTCGTGCTCGATGTGCGGACCTTCGGCGACATCGAAGCCGAGCCGACGGAAGGTGGCAAGCAACTCCCGGCGCGTCCGCGTGATCGGATGCAAGGTGCCAAACCGCGGGCGTGTGGGCGGCATCGTCAGATCTTCGGTGCGCTCTAGGTCGCGTAGGCGGGCCTGCTGGTCGAGGTGCTTGCGGCGATCCTCGAGTTCCGATTCGATCTGGTTTTTGCAGCGGTTAAACGCGGCCCCAAACGCCTTGCGCTCCTCGGGCTTCATCTTGCCCATTTGCCGCCGGAGTTGGGAAACCGAGCCCTTCTTGCCTAAAAACGCAACCTTGAGCTGTTGAAGATCGGCCTCGCTATCGACGCTCGTCACCTGCTGGCGAAAAGCTTCGAGTTGTTGTTCGAGTGCTGACATCTGCCCCTCACTTTGATTCGACTAAAAAAATTGCGTGTACAAACAGCTTCGGCGCTGACCCCTGCGAGGGGCTAGCGCCGAGATGCGTGGCGGCGAGTCAAACTCGCTCACTGCTTAGGTGCTTGCTATGCAGCGAGCGATTGACGGGCGGCCGCCACGACCTTGCTAAAGCCTGCCGGGTCGAAGATGGCGAGGTCCGACAACACTTTGCGATCGAGTTCGATGCCAGCGCGGCCCAGACCTTCGATCAGGCGGCTGTAGCTGAGGCCGTTGAGACGTGCAGCTGCATTGAGTCGCACAATCCACAGGCGCCGCATGGTCCGCTTTTTCTCTTTGCGGTTGCGGTACATGTGAATCCATGCGTGGTGCACGGCTTCGAGGGCACGGCGGAAGTTTTTGCGACCGGCACGGAAGCCACGGGCTTCGCGAAGGATCCGGTTACGACGACGACGGGCTTTAAATCCACGTTTTGCGCGGGGCATTTTCTACGGCCTCCCGTATGGCAGCAACGCGTCAACCCGGACTTGGTCGGGATCGGAGACGACAGTCATCCCCCGGAGACGGCGGACGCGATCTGCATTCTTCTTCGTGAGAATGTGATTCTTGTGCGAGAATTTACGCTTTGCTTTGCCAGTGGCGGTGAAGCGAAAGCGTTTTTTGGCCCCGCTGTGGGACTTCATCTTGTTCGACATGGCGATTCCAAAGGGGCGGCTTGTGTACCGCAAGGGAGGTAGGCTGGCAAGCCGCTGTTTGTAGGAAAAATGCCGGATTCCTCACCTCTTGTGTTGAGGTCTCGGCAAAATGATGCCCGGTTGGTGCCGGGCGAGAAAGCTGGAGGAGGCGTTACTCCGCTGGTTTTTCAGCGGGCGCGGGCGCGGCCTCAGCCTTTGGCGCACCGCCTCCACTCGGGGGACGTTGCTCGCTGACCTCACGCGGAGGACGCGGCTCGCGGGGTTTTTGCGAACGACGCGATTGACGGCGTTGGTTTTGGTCGGCCGTGCGTTTGGGGGCGAGCACCATATTCATACGGTTGCCCTCCATCCGTGCCATCTGCATCACCTGGGCGCAGTCTGCCATTTCCTTGCAGACACGCTCCAAGATGGCCCGTCCCGTCTCCGGGTGGGTGATCTCGCGACCGCGGAACTGGACGACCAACTTGACCTTGTCGCCGTCTTCGATGAAGCGCCGGACCAACCTCGCCTTGACGTTAAAGTCGTGGGTATGGGTTTTGGGCCGGAACTTCACTTCTTTGAGTTCGCTGGTCTTTTGATGTTTCTTGGCTTCCCGATCGCGCTTGGCAGTTTCGTACTTGAACTTGCCGTAATCCATAATTTTGCAGACCGGTGGCTGAGCTTTGGGGTTGACCTCCACTAATTGAAGGCCGACCTCGTCGGCTCGAGCCATCGCTTCACGCGTGGGAATAATGCCGAGCTGCACCCCGTTCTCGTCGATTACCCGCACTTCCGGAATTCGGATGCGGCGTCCTACGCGATGGGTCTCGCTACGGGGTTTGGGCTTGCTGTGTCGGCGGCCGATGTCTAGCGCTCCTTCAAGAGAAAAAATTGTCTTCGCAACACGGGTATGCTCGAAAACTGGGGCAACTGTGGCGGGTTGCCCGGGGGTTCGTCAAGGACCTGAGCACGAGTTTTCGCGCACATTCGCCGCAACCTGCGGGGCCGGTGACGAAAAAGAAAACCCCGCAAAGTGAAATGCGGGGTTTGAAGTAGGACCGGGCGGTTTCGAACCGCCGACCTCTGCCGTGTCAAGGCAGCGCTCTACCCCTGAGCTACGGTCCTGTGTTCCGCTGTGCGGAGCGGCTTGATAGTCCGGGAGCGGGGTCGCGGTCAAGCACCTTTTTGCAAGGGGGTTCTCACATTCGACTTTTTGCCAGTCACAGCCGGTAGTTCCCCGACATGTCCGGTCCCTCTCCAGAAGTTACAGAATCGGCCGCTGTCGCATAGTCGCCGAGCAGCGCCCCGTGCATCCGCCAGACCTCGCTGCGCCGAACTTTTTGGGTGGGGGTCAGCTCGCCAGTCGCCTCGGTGAACTCGCGGGGGGAGATCGCAAACCGTTTGATGTGTTCATGCGGCGCGAGCTCGGCGTTGACGCGGTCGATGTGGTCCTGGATCCGATCACGGATCCGCGGGTGCCGGGCCAAACTCTCAGCCGTCGTGGCACCAAAACCCTCGCGCTCAGAGATCGCCTTGGCCCGTGCCACATCGAGGCCGATCAGCGCCATCAACCGCGGGCAGCCGTCGCCGACCACCATCGCGTGACCTATCAGTTCGTGGTTTTCGAGTTGGCGTTCGATCGGTGCAGGCGCAACATTCTTGCCGGTCGAGGTGACGATGAGCTCCTTTTTGCGACCAGTGATCCGCAAAAACCCCGCCTCTAAACGCCCGAGGTCACCGGTGTGGAGCCAACCTTCGGAGTCGATCACGGCCTGGGTCTCGTCGGGGGCATTGTGATAGCCGGCCATCACACACGGGCCTTTGACGAGGATCTCACCATCCTCGGCGATCTTCACCTCGACACCGGGTAAGGCCGGGCCCACCGTGCCCAGGCGAAAACGTTCGGGGCGATTGACATGGACTGCTCCCGTTGTCTCGGTGAGTCCGTAGCCCTCGAGTATGGGGAGGCCAGCGGCGTGAAAGAACTCGCCGAGCTCGGTGCCCAGGGCGGCCCCGCCGGAGATCAAAAATCGGATCCGGCCGCCAAACCGCCGCTTGATCGGATCAAAGGCGACCCGCTCGGCCACTGCCTGTTTGATCGCCAGCGCCCCGGGTATCGACTGCCCGCGACGACGGTGGCGGCTGATGTCGCGGCCGACCTCAAAGCACCACTGAAACAACCCGCGGCTGACCATCCCGCGGTTGACCAGTGTCTCTTGGATATCGCGATGGACGCGGGCAAACAGCTCGGGCACCCCACCGAGAAATGTCGGCGCGACTTCCATGAGGTTTTCGCCGAGGGTCGAAGGGCTCACCGCAAACGACGTGACCACGCCGGCATCGACCGCGCACCACAACAGGTGCCGGGCAAAGATATGGGCGAGTGGCAGGACCATGAGTTGTTCGTCGCTCGGCCCCACCGGAATCACGCTGCGCACCGCCCAGGCCTCGAACACGAGATTTCGGTGGGTCAGGACGACGCCCTTGGACCGCCCCGTGGTTCCCGATGTATATACATAGGTTACCGGTACGTCCGGACCCAGGGCATTACGTCGCGTGCGCAACTCCTCGCGCAGTCGGGCGAGGACCCGCCCCCCCTGGCTGCGCACGGCCTCAAACCCGATGAGCGGCGCAGTCGTGTCGGCCGCAAGCTCGTCGAACACAACGATCGCCCGCAGGGCGGAGGTCGCCTCGGAACCGGCCGCCAACATTCGCTTACCGGTGTCGAGTGTGTCGACAAACGCCAGCACACAGCCGCTATCTCGCAGGGTAAAGCCGACTTCGGCGGCCACGACCGTCGGGTAAATCGGCACCGAAATCGCGCCGGCAATCGCCACTGCCAAGTCGACCAACGCCCACTCAACGCGGGTACGCGCCATAATGGCTACCCGGTCGCCTGGCGCGATCTGAAATGAGGAGATCATGGCGGCAGCCAACTGCCGACTCGAGTGCTCCCAGTCACGCCAGGTCAACGTCCGCCACGTGTTGCCCTCTTTAAACCGCAGGGCCGGCTTTTCGGGGGTAAGGGCAACCCGCCGAGCGAACAGTTCAACCGCGTGGGAGGTCTCGATCATGCCGCCGGTGTTACTTGGTTGGGTCATCACCACACGCTTTCTCGAAGGCAAACCCAAATGGCGCGACAGCGGTCGAAACGGCGTCGCAGTCCCGCTCGGGGAGGTGCGACGACTGTAGCCCAAACACGCCCTCGCGCCCGCGACTTACACACGCCGACGCCCTGCCAATCTGTTGCTCCCGGCGCTCAATGGTTACGCACGTTTGCACCCACCTAGGTGGATTTGGCGCTCGTTGTGACCCGCTGGGGGTTTGCACACTTCCCGACTACCATACCGGCCACCCGGTGTCGCCCTCTCGCATCCCGCGCGGGGCACAACACACCGCGTTCGCGCAAAAACCCCGCTTGTCCGCCACAGCCAACTTCCGGCAGACTCGTGCGTACAAAACCCAGTGCGATTGCACATCGGCCGACAGCCACACCCGCCCGTCGATTTTTGTTGTACTCCACGGGCCTACTTTCCTTACTTGTTCTCGCCGCACCTGAGCCCTCTCACCCGGACGGCACATGTCCACGCTCATCGGATCCACGCTCGACAAGTACGAGATTGTTTGTGAAGTCGGCCACGGCGGTATGGCTGTGGTTTATCGCGGCCGCGATTCTGTCTTAGATCGCGAAGTCGCAGTCAAGGTTTTGCACCCCCACCTGGCCGCCCGCGAAGAGTCACGCATGCGTCTGCGCCGTGAGGCGCTCACCGTGGCCAAGTTGCGCCACGAAAACATCCTCGAGATCTTCGATTACTCCGGCGAGGAGGTCGAAGAGAGCTACCTCGTCACCGAATTTATCCACGGCATGACCCTGCGGGAGTGGCTCGACACCCGCTGGCGCCCGCGCCCTGCCCTCGCTGCGTTGGTCATACATCGATTGTGTGTCGCCCTCGATCACGCCCACACAGCCGGCGTTGTCCACCGCGACCTCAAACCCGAAAACGTGATGATCCGCGAGGATGGCGTACTCAAGTTGATGGACTTTGGCATCGCCCAAATCCTCGACACGCAAAAGTTGACGCTCACCGGCCAGTTGCTCGGAAGCCCGGCCTACATGGCCCCAGAGCTAATTAGCGGCAAGCCACTCGACGCCCGTACCGACCTGTTTGCGGTCGGCATTATGCTCTACCAACTCGCAACTGGTTCGCTGCCGTTTTCCGGTCGCAACCCCCACGAGGTGCTCAACCGCATTATGGATGCGGACTATCCCCCGCCGGCGACCATCTGCCCGTTGGTCGACGAGGACCTCGAAAAAATCATTGCACGTGCATTGGCTCAAGAGCCCGACGAGCGTTACCAAGACGCCAAGGGCCTAGCCTCGGACTTGGCGGAGTACCTCGAGTTCGTCGGCGTACCGCCCAAGCACGACGAAGTGACCCGTTACTTCACCGAGGGCGACGACTATGTCCAAGAACTCGACAAGCGGGTTTGCACGGCGCTGATGGACCACGCCGACGTGGCCTCAAAACGCGGGCAAAGTGCCCGGGCGATTCGCCTGCTCGGCCGTGTGCTCGAGATCGAGGACGACCAAAAACAGGCGCGGATGATGCTCTCTCGCCTGCGCACCCGCGAACGTCGGATGCGCAGCGTGATGGTTGGACTCGGCGGGATGGCAGGTGTCGGCCTGTTGTCCGCAGGTGCCATGTGGCTGTATCTCAGCCCCCCCGACCCCTCGCGGTTTTTGGCCCAAGACGACCCCGTGGTGATCGAGCCAGAACCCGTCGACTATGTCGTTTCGGGGGTCAAAAAATCCCAACCGAAACCCGAGCAGCCACCCGAGGTGGTCGAGGCCGAGACCGAACAACCGCCCGAGCGACCGCCGGGCAAGTCCAAGGTGACCGTACGTGGGCCCGCCCATTCGCCCCGGCCCAAGCAGGCAGATGCTGCATGTACATTGAAACTCGAGGGCATCCCGCTGACGACCGCCCGTGCCCACCACAAACTCATGGTCGCGGGGCGGATCATTAAAATCGAAAACCTCTCGGTGCCCATCGAGTTTAACAATGCGACGGCCAACGTCCAGTTGATAAGCACGAGCACAAGTTCGCGTTATACCGGGATTTGGGCGATCCGGGGCGAGGACTGCCAACCCGGCACGGTCATCCGCAAGACCGTGAGCCGACGACCGGCACAGTTGACGTTTAAGGGCCTCCCCCCCAACACCGCGGTCGAGTGTATCTCCGGAGCCTGCCCGCCCCGACGTACTAGCCTGGCTGAAAAATTCCCCGGCATCAGCATGACCGACGATTCGGCCGAGATTACGCTCAAATTCAAGGCTGCGGGCTACGAACCCAAAACAAAAAAGATGACGATCTACCCGGGCAAAAACCCCATCTCGATCGAGTTGCAACCACGCGATTAACCCCGTGCAAAGCCTGTGCAGCTACATTTAGTTTAGTTGTACATACCGTGACCTGTCCCGGACTGCCAGTGTAGGGTCGCCCTCGCCCTCGGAGATCGCGCACCACCGGTTGAGAATGTGCGATTTTATTCCCGGTCGACACAAACGAGAGGTGACGTAGTCCCTAAATCGGGATAGCCTCCCGGCTGCACGTGCGAACAACGAGACCACACAGTCGCTTTTGGCAACGACTCACGGCAGTCGCAGTTGCCTCAGCGATGTTCGCCGGGCTCCCCGTGGTTTCGGCCGCCGCCCCGAGCCTGCCCGAGGCTCCAAAGTCCGAAGAAGAAGTCGCCGTCGAGTCGGCCCTCGCCGCCTGGGAAAAAGGTCAATGGATCGAAGTCCGCGGCATCCTCGACCCAATGCTCCAGGGCGGCCGCAAGCTCAAAGACCCAATCCTCAACGAGCAGGCCCTGCGCCACCTCGCCGATGCCACGCTGTCCGACGACAGTCTCGACCCCGACCTTCGCTCCCAACTCGCGTCGACGTATATCGACCGCCTGCTCGCCGAAGATCCCGAGTGGCGCCCGCCCGAGGGGATCCACAACGCCTCGCTTTACTCGATGACTGCCGAGCTGCGAGCCCAGCGCGACCGCGTACAGTTTGACGAGTGTCTGGCCGAGCGTGCCGCCTGTGCGGCCGACCGTGAGGATCTCCAGGAGCGCTACAAAGACCTCGACCAAAAACACCGCAAACTGCTCAAGGACTACGCCGAGCAAGAAGTCGAGGTCCGCGAAACCGTCGCCCGCAACCGGGCCGTCGCCCTCGTCCCATTTGGGGTCGGTCACTTCTACAATGGCAACCGCGGCATCGGAGCGACATTTCTAGCTGCGGAAATCATCTTTGGTGGGATTGGGATTGGTCTGTTCGCCTATCGACGGGCCAATTGCGTCCAAGACCCGGAGACCGGCATCTTGGAATGTCAAGGGCCGTCGACTTCGGATTATGTCGTGCGCAACAATGTGGAGCAGGTGTTTGGCTGGGCGGTTATCGGCACGCTATTGGCTGATGTCATCGTCGCCCAGGTGATGTTCAAACCGTACAAGGCCCAGGAAATCCGTCGGGTCAAACGCAGCGAGCTCAAGGGCAAGGACGCTCCCCCCCCACCGCGTAAAAAACGGAACAACCGCAAGAACAAACACAAAAACGGGCGTGATAAGCTCCAGGCTAGACCCGTGCCGACGCTCCTTCCCGGGGGTGGTGGCATGGGCGTGTCTCTCCGGTTCTAGATCCCCATGCCGCATCTTCAGTACAAGGACCCGAGCGGGGCCCAACAACACTATCCACTTGTCAAACGCCTGACCGTGCTCGGGTCGTCCGCCGAGTGCCACATCATCCTCAAGGGCAACGGCATCGCACCCAGCCACTGTACCCTCGAGCATGAGCCAGGCCGCTACCGCCTGGCCTCGACCGCGCGTAGCAACCCGTTTTATGTCCGCGGCAAAAAGACCCGGTCCTACGAGTTGCGCCACGGCGATGTGTTTCGCGTGGGCGATGTCGAAGTCTGCTTTTCGGCGGTCGACGACCTCGCAACCCCGGCCAAGCCAAACCCCGAGGATACGGCCCTGCAACAGGTCGAGGCGATGGACAAGCTCCGCCTGTTTTCGGAGTTGCTGTTACAACCAAAGGGCAACCTCGACGATCTTCTCAACGAGCTGATCGACCAGGTTGTCGCCCTCACCCGCGCCAGCAAGGGGTTTTTGGTCCTCGCCGAAGAAGAGGGGGAGTATTCGATTCGGGTCGCCCGCAACCTCGAGCGGCAGCCGGTCGACGACCCCCAACAACTGCTCAGCGACGACATCATCAAAGAGGCGATTACCACCCGCAAGCCGCAAATTATCAGCGATGCCTACCACGACCGCCGCTTTCAAAGCAGCATGTCGGTTATCAACCTCAAGCTCTCGAGTGTGATGTGTGTCCCGCTGATCGTCCGCGGTGACCTGCTCGGGCTTATCTACGTGGGCAACAACTCGGTCGTCGACCTGTTCAAACAGTCCGATCTAGAGATGCTCCGGGTGTTCGCGGGCCAGGCGGCCCTGTTCATCAAAAACGCCAAGCTCCTCAACGAGCTGCAAAGCGAAAGTGCCGACCTCGCCACGCGCTTGGAGCAGGTTCGGTTTGGCCAAATCATCGGCGCCTGCCCGCCGATGATCGAGGTTTATAAGCGGGTCGAAAAGGTCGCAGCGACTGACCTGAGTGTGCTGATCACCGGCGAAACTGGCACGGGCAAGGAGCTGATCGCCCACGAAATTCACAACCGTTCGCCGCGGCAAAGCCATCCGTTTGTCACAGTCAACTGTGGGGCCATCCCCGAAAACCTGATCGAGTCGGAGCTGTTTGGCCACATTAAGGGCTCGTTTACCGGGGCGGTTTCCAACCAAATTGGCAAGTTTCAGGCGGCCCACAAGGGCACGATTTTTCTCGACGAAATCGGTGAACTTCCGTTGCAGCTGCAAGTAAAATTCCTGCGGGTGTTGCAGGAGCGCAAGGTCCAGCGGGTTGGTGAATCCAAGACCACGAGTGTCGATGTGCGGGTGGTCGCCGCCACCAACCGCGACCTCGCCAAGGAAGTTGCCGAGGGCAGGTTTCGCGAGGACCTCTACCACCGACTCAATGTCATCGGTGTCCACCTCCCGCCCCTGCGCGACCGCGGCGACGATGTCTTGCTGATCGCGCGCTACCTCGTGGGCCGCTACGCCAGCGAATACGGGGTCAAGATCGATCCGGCGACGGCGTTCGATACCACTGCCACCCGGGCGTTGATGCGGTTTGAGTGGCCGGGCAACATCCGCCAGCTCGAAAACCACATCAAAAAAGCCCTGGTGCTCGCCGACGGTCCCGGCCTCACGGCCAAAGATCTCGAACTCGACGCTGGCGGCAGCGGCGGCAGCGATGCTTCGAACGCCAAGTCCGGCAATGATGTCATGGCCCTGCCGGACGAGGTTATTCCGCTGTCCGAGGCCCGCGACATGTGGCAACGCCGCTATATCAATCGGGTGCTGGCCCTCAACAACGGCAACCGGACCAAGACGGCACGCGACCTCGGGGTGGACCCGCGAACGATTTTCCGCCACCTTGAAAAAGAGGCCCGCTGATGTCTGCGCCGAGCAACCGCCTGTTCGCTAAACAAACCCTCGGTTGGGTGATGGCAGGTGTTGTTGCTTCGGCAGTGGTCGTGACCGCGTGCATTTTGCCCCACCGAATCCAGGCGACCGACGAGAACCGCAGCAACCGACACCCGGTGCGGATCGTCGATGCGATGTTGCTCCCGCCCGAGGCCGACGATGCCTGCATCGCCAAGAGCATGGACCTCGACGAGTGCCCACAGCCAGGGCAAAGCCCCGAGACGGTCCTGCCCAAACTGCTCGATCCCAACAAAAACGTCGACTACGAGTTTTGTTCATGTCCCGAGGGACAGCGCGATAGTCGGGCCCAAAACGCGTTCGCGGTGTACATCGAAGATCGCGACGGCGCCGACTCGCTCAACTACGACATTCTCTACGCCGCCCTCCTCCTCGACTACGACCCAAGCCGCCCGGTCACCGAGGACATTGTTCGCTACCAGTCGTACATCGACCCGGAGGCAGAGGTTCCACCACCGCTATCACTGGCCGACGAACAACTTCCCCTCGGGCGCCCAGACCCGCTCCTGCGACGGTTGCAACTCGGCAACAGTGCCACCCGCGTCGACCTTTGCAACGCTTCTGGCAGTGGGCCGCTCGCCCCCGGATTGCACACGCTGACCCTGATGGTCACCGACAAACCGTGGTTTACCGAGGAGCTTCCATTCGAGGATGAGGACAGCGAAACGGGGCCACCCACGGTCGAAACGGCGGGGATCCAAGAGGTCAGCCACCCGGGTGTCCCCGACCTCGCCAACGGGGCGAGCTTTGATACGGTGACCTATACCTTCAACTGTTTCGACCACGCGACAGCGGGTGAGCTCGGAGTCAACTGCGGTTGCGAGGAGCAGGACGAGGAAGACGAGTGACACGGTTCGCCAACGGGCTGGTGTTTGTTACCGCCGTCGCACTCGGAGCTTGCTCCACGGCAGTCGAGCCACCCGCGCCTGATTGTACAAGCAACGAAGATTGCGAGCCCGGTGAAATCTGTTCGATCGAACAGGGTGGGTTTTGCGTCAAGGCCATCTTGCCCAACCGCACCGACGTCGGCCTCGTCATCAACGAAATCGGTGCGGTCGATGGCGTGACCCCCTTTGTCGCCGAAATTCGCGGCGAGGATGCCAGCGTCACGCTCGATCGGCAGAGCCACCCCGAGCGGTTTATCCTCAACAAAAACAACCAATCTCGCCAGGATGTACCGTTTCCAGGGATCCGCGACCTGCTCGATTTGTCGGTTACAAGCCGCAACTTCTACGCCGAGCAAGACGACCCTAACACCTACGAGCCCAGCCTGTTTGCGGGCTCGATCGCGGTCTCCCAAGACTCGCGCCTGAGCCGGGCGGCGACGACCGTCAACACCAACTTCCCGCCAGCGGTCGAGGAAGGCGAAGACCCCATCACCAAAATCGTGGTGCCCTGGCAACACTTTACCGCCACCGACATGCTCAGCGACCTTCCGCTTGTTGTCACGCTGACACCGGCAAGCACCGGGGAAATCCCCCAGAGCAATGTGTATCGGCAACTACACCCGAAGTCGCTGATCGGCGATGAGGCCCAAACCAAGCCCTATTCGCTCGAGATTACCGAAGAGTGCCAGCGCAACGTCTATGTACCGATCAAGGTATTCGGCAACAACAGTGGCCCGCCCCCGGCAATCGACAGCGTTTCCCTGCGCTATGCCTCGGCGATAGCCTCACCCTCGACACTCGTACCGAACTGCCCTGCTGGCGAGACATGTACATGCACATCTGACAATGCATGTACATCTGGCCAGGTTTGTAACACCGCGGACGAATCCTGCGCGCTTGACCTCACCGGTCGTATCATTACCCAATCGGCCAATCTGAGCCCCGAGCAAAACGGCGATCTGACGGTCGGAGCCAAGGTCTACACGTACTGCGATGAAAACGTTGAGACCGATACCGAACTCGATCTTGCGTTTACGGTGGCCACCAGTACCGACACCGGACTTCCGCGCCTGACCTACCTGGCCGAGTCACTGCAGTTCAACGCCCCCTCGCCGGGGACCCTGCCCGAGCTTCAGCTGTCGAAACACTTGTGTCTACCCAACTGGGCGCCAGCCCAGGAGGTGTCGTTTTCAACCGCGGGCCAACCGAAGTCCGTGGGCACCCGCGGCAGCATCAACCTGCAAGACTTCGTCTGCTGCCACGTCAACTGTCTTCAGGGCGAGACCCCACCGACGGAGCCAAACTGTGCCCCAGAGGTCGATGCCAGCTTTGTCGGCACGTTCGAGGTCCCCAACGAGCCCGGCGATTCGTGGACCGACTACGGTTGCCTGCCGCTTTTCAGCTTTAGTGCACCCGAAACCGAGCAGAGTACCGTCCGATTCACGCGACCGGTGACCTACTTTGAAGAGAATTCGAACTACGTATCGAAGCTGTCCCCAGGGGCAGTCGATGCCCCCCTCACCTACGACCTTCGGGTCGAGCCCGAAGTCGGCTCGGTGTTTCGCTCGGTGCAACAATCGGTCGTGGTTGCGCCAGATACCCTCGAGTTGCCGGTCGCCAACCTCATTGAGTATCGGGTTCAACTGCGTGGGCGCGTCCGTCCCGAGATGGCCCTGTGTGTCGACACCGACGCCGAATGTGTGATCGCCCGTGAGGCCGAAGTCGTCGCCGAACGGATCCGGCTTCCCACCGAGGAAGGCCAAACGATCTTGGGACCGTACTTCTACCGCACACAAACCTACGAAAACGGTACGTTTACGCTGCCGGTCAATCCCGGTGTCTACCTCGTGTCCGCATTTCCAGCGATCGGAAGTCAGGGTGCCCCGTCCGATGTGATCGTGGTCGACCTACGTCTGGCATCCGACAACGTCGAGATCCGTGCAGATGGCGTGCCCGAGGCGAGAGTCGGTGACCTCCTGTTGACCGAAGGCCGGCTATCCACCATGGAGCTCCGCAACATCGATCGTTCTGCTTCGATTACGCCAATCGATCTCGGTAGCTGGAATGGCATCACGTTTGACGAGCAGCCCCTCGACCTCAACCTCTCAACGACCTGCTACGGCTCGGAGGGTCGCGGCTGCCGAATCCGGCAACTCGTGTTCAACAACGCCGATCTCTTTTTAGACCAAGATGGCTACGTGACCTACAGCTCGAGAGGTTGATCACCGAGCTTCAAAACCCCTGCCCAGCAGGCCTACTTCATCAGTTTTGGCGAAATTCTCGGGGTTTGACGTTCGCTGCGAAAGCCGGACGCGCGGTGGACAAATACCGCCAGCGCACGTTCGCTTGACCGACCCGCGCGAACCTGGGACACTCGCAGCGCACTGAACCCCTCCAAAACACCACGTCGCGGCCGATTTTTTACATGGGTACGGGTGGCCGGTTCACTGGTCACAATCGCCTATATCGTTGTCGGTCTCTACTTGGGACTTGCGCAACAACTTCTTGTACGGCCAGTCGAAAACCTCGACTGTGACTACCGGATTGACCTGGTCCGCGATCGTTTGGTGAGCCTGATCGAACAGGCCCCACGCGTGCGAATTGAACGCGCGCGCAAGGGCAAGCACAAATTCAACAACCTCCTCCAGGACACTCAGACGCGCTGCTCCGCGACCGATCCTGAACTCAAAGCGAAGATCCATGAAATTCGACGCATGTACAACGAGTTCAACGATAGGAGTGCAGCGGAGTCCGCGGCGATTGAGCGACTACTCGATTTATAGGATGTTCCAATGGCGAACCCCACGACGTCCGACTCCCAGTTGGACGGTGATTCCGATGATCTAACCACCTCTTCCACCCCTACCTCCGAGCAGGACGCACCGAACGCAACAAGCTCTAGCGCCGATAAACCTTCCCCCGCCGAACCCGGTGTGGACGGCGAGGTTGTCGGCTCTGGCGAGCTGAGTGCGGACGGAAGCGAGCCGGCTGAGGCTTCGGCCGACGAGGCTTCGACTGATGGCGAGGCTTCGACTGATACCGAGGCTTCGACTGATGGCGAGGCTTCGACTGATGGCGAGGCTTCGACTGATGGCGAGGCTTCGACTGATGGCGAGGCTTCGGCGACTCCCGCAGACCCGGATGCCGGCGAAGACACACCCGCCGAAGATCCCTTGCCTGAAAGCTTCGCCGAGCTGGAGCTACCCGAGCAGATCCTCAGCGCTGTCGAGGCGATGGGTTGGACCAAGCCAACGGCCGTCCAAGCTCGCTGCCTGGGTCCGATGACCGCCGGCGAGGATGTGCTCGTGCAGTCCCATACCGGGAGCGGCAAAACCGGAGCGTTTTGCATTCCGTGGCTCGCCGCCCGTTTCGATCCGAAGCCGGCACGCGAAACCGGCGTGCAACTACTGGTGCTGCTGCCCACCCGCGAGCTCGCCAAGCAGGTTTGCGATGAGCTTTTGCGCCTGGCCAAGGACACGCCGGTCGATGTCCTCCCGGTCTACGGCGGCACAGCAATGCGCCCCCAACTCGATGCCCTTGACCGTGGCGTCCACGCAGTCGTCGGCACCCCCGGCCGCGTCCTCGACCACATCCGCCGGCGCTCGCTCAAGCTCGACAACGTCAATACCGTCGTCCTCGATGAGTGCGACGAAATGCTGTCGATGGGCTTTTTAGAGGACATCCGCTCGATCCTCGACGCCTGTACCGCACCGCATCAGACGTGCCTATTTTCCGCAACAATTCCAAGGGATATCCAGCGAATTGCAAAGCGGTACATGAACAACCCGACGAATGTCGAACTCTCCGGTGACCACGTCGCTGCCGCGGAAATCGACCACGTCTACTTCATGGTCAACAGCGCGGTGAAGACCCGCGACTTGCTCGACATCCTGATGCTCGAGTCGCCGACCCGGGCAATCATTTTTTGCAACACGCGCGAGGAGACCAAGCTCGTGTCGTCGGTGCTCAACCGCGAGGGCTACCAGGCGCTACCGCTGTCGAGTGACCTCACGCAAAAGCAACGCGAGCGCGTGATGGGCAAGATGCGCGAGCACAAGCTGCGGTTTTTGGTGGCCACCGATGTTGCCGCTCGCGGCATCGACATCAGCCATGTCACCCACGTGATCAACTACTCGTTTCCCGAGTCGGCCGAGGTCTATGTCCACCGCACAGGACGCACCGGTCGGGCGGGCCGCACCGGTATGGCCCTGTCGCTTATCGGCCCCCACGACTTGGGCAACTTTTACACGCTCAAGCTTCACTACCAGTCGCTGACGTTTGGCGAACGCAAACTCCCCCCGGCCGAGCAACTCGCGGCTGATCGCATCGAGTTCCGGCTCGACCGGATTTCGCAAAACCTCTCCGATCTTGTTGGCCCGGAGTGGGTTGCCCTCACCCGCAACCTGATCGCCGACCCACGTGGCGAACGCGTGATCGCACTCCTCCTCAGCCGTGCCGTGCGCGAGCAAGAACAAGCCCGACGCAACGCGAGCCTCGATGATGTGTTCGACAGCGAAGAAGACGCGCGTGAGTCGGACGAGGGTCGCCGACCGCGTGAGCGCCGGTCACGTTCCCGTGACCGCGACCGCGACCGTGACCGAGGGCGTGACCGTGACCGCGACCGCGATCGAGGACGCGACCGTGACCGCGATCGAGGACGCGACCGTGACCACGACCGAAAGCGCCGGCGCCGGAGTCGGGACGATGAGCAGAGCAGCGAGCCGTCCACCACAGAGAGCGAAGAGACTGGTCGTCGCAAACGCCGGCGTCGCCGCTCGTCCAAACCGGCCGAGGCAGAAGTTACCGAGGTGACCACAGCTGAGGAGTCCTCCGCTCCCGCCGCCGAAGCCAAGGTTGAGAGCGATGCCTCGCCCAAGCCCGAGCAAGCGACCGAGCAAACTCAGGTTGCGGCCGAAGCGAGCAATGCCGAAACCACCGAAGCTAGCGACACCGAAGCTAGTGACACCGAGACCTCCCCCGTCGACGCCAGCACTGAAGGCGAGGAACAACCCAAAAAACGTCGCCGCCGCCGTCGCCGTCGCCGTCGTAAGCAGGATCCCGAAAACGCCGAGCAGTCGACCGAGGCCAGCACCGAGGACAACAAGTCCGAAGCCGACTCCTCACCCGAGTCTGGTGCCGACGCTGCAACCGACGAAGCCCCCAAGGGAAAACGCCAACGCCGTCGCCGTCGCCGTGGACGCGGCAAGGTCAACACAGCGCCCGAACGCAGCCGCGTCAGCCAAGACGAGATTCTGATCGATATCGACGAATCGGAGTTGGAGGTTGTCCGCGGTCAGTTTGGAGAGATCGATGAGCTCGACGAGTTGACGCTCAAGGGCCGCCGCCGCGCGGTGATCGATACCCTGCAAGACGAAGTCGAAATCGAAGACCTGTCGCAATCCGACGCCGCCGCGAAACCAGCGACGGACGCAGACGATGGCGATGACGAGGACACCGAGGACACCGACGACGCCGAAGGCACCGATACCGACGACGACAACGACGACAACGATTCGGAGGACACCGACGACACCTCCGCCACGAAGTCGGATGCCCCGGCTGACGGCAATCCAGAATCCGAGGAGTCCGTCGCTGCCGCACCCGCCGAACCGCGCAAAAAACGTCGTCGCCGTCGTCGTCGTCGCCGCGGTGCCCCGCCCCCGCCACCAGATCTGACGGCGCCACCGCACAAGGACTTCTGGGTTGTGTGGTCCGACAAGTACACCTTCGCCGACTTTGAGGACGAAGCCTTCTTGGCGCGCAATCCCGAAATCGCCGCCCAGATCGCAGCCCAAGAAGCCGAGGCGGCCGCCCGAGCTGCCGAGAAGCAAAAAGCTGCCGAGCAAGCTGCCAAGAAAGCTTCTCAACAACGCAGGCGCACCGAAGCCGAAGCCGACACCGGCCCTCTCATCAAAATCCGCCTCAACCTCGGGCGACGTCACGGCCACAAAGCCGCCGATATCCGAGGCTTGCTCAAGGAACATCTCGGGCTCGAGGGTCGGGGCATCCGCGACCTGACCGTCCGCGAGGCAAGTACGCTGCTGCGCGTCGCCGAAGCCGAAGTTGAACGCGTCATGTCCACGCTCAACGGCCTCGAAGTCGCAGGCGTCACACTCGCGGTCACCCAACCCGAAGCCACCCAGCCGCTGCGAGTCGACACCCCAGCCGACGTCATTGCCGAGGCTACCAGCATGGCAGAAGCACTTGTACAAGCACAGGTTGCCGCCGATGCCCACGAGGGCAATAACCATGCACAAAATGAGCCCGAGGCTGCCGGCGACAAGACCGACGCACCCGCGCAATCGCCAGAGACCGCCGCAGGCGAGACCCCCGAAGTCGCCCCAGAGATTTTGGTGAACGAAACCAAAGAGCCGGTCGCAGATAGCGGCGAAGCCCAAACCCCGGCCACCTAGCCAGGCCCATGCAACACGCGCTCGCTCCCTACCCCTCACCCGAGGCTAGGGATCGGGCGTTTGTTGCTCTTATCGACAAGTTTGGCGGAACGGTCCACACCTACGGTCACTCCGTCGACGGTCGACCGCTGCTGGCAGGGCAGTTGCCGGCAACAAAGCCAAGCGACCGGCGAATCCTCTGCTCGGCCGGCATTCATGGACTCGAGTACATCGCCGGCCAGGTTGCCCTCGGTTTTATCGAAGCCCTCGCCCACAACCTCGCCGATCTGCGGGAGCAGGCCGAGGTGTGGGTGATCGCCTGTATCAATCCCGATGGCTATGCAACGACCTGGGAGGCCGACGGCCGGGCGGAGCGTCTGTGCACGCTGCGGGCCAATGCCCGCGGGGTCGACCTCAATCGCAACTATCCACGCCCGGGCAATGCCCCGCCGAGCCGTTGGCCCGGTGCCGGCTCGGATACCCCCGGGGCAGCCACCTACCGCGGGCCACAACCGCTGAGCGAGCCCGAGACCGCAGCGCTCGACAAGTTGTTGCAACAGCAACAATTCTCCGCGAGTGCCAACCTCCACTCGTTTATGGGTACCGTGATTCCAGCCCGTGTGCGCGACCGTAGCTGGTTTGCCACCTACCGTGACCTGTGTCGTGCACTGGCAAGCGGACAACCTGACCGTAAGTACAGCCGTCTTTCGAGCCGGCTCTTCGATGTATTTACAGGCGAGCAGGAAGACCATCAGCACCACGTTCACGACTGCTGGGCTGTGTGCGTCGAGTCGTTTCCGGTGTGGGCCAGCGTTCGCCAACACCTGCGTGCACCCTCAAAGTTTTGGCGGTTCAACCCGCACGATCCCACGCCGTGGGTGACCAACGACGTCGCCGGCCTAGGGGCGTACTTTCGTTACGCCTTGCAGCTTCCGCGCCCGTCGGTCGCCCGCCAAAGTCGGCAGTTACCTGCCGGCTCGTGAAAGTTGTTAGGCCTGAATCACCAACTTGAGCACCCACTGAAACGCGCGCTCAGTGGTGTCGCACTCGCCACTGACATGGGAGCGGAAGTTGATGGTGTCGTAGACAAACCCCAGTTGTGGGCCCGGGAGTTCTCCCGACTCCGTTTCTTGTAGGTGCAACTCTTCGCCGTAGGCCTCAAACCGCAGGCTGTGCAGCTCGTCGTCGGCACAGCACCCCTCGCACGCACAGGTCGCTTCGACCTCGGATTGCATGGCGACATCGACCACATCGTCGGGTACCTCCCCGCCTGCAAGCCACACCATGGGCGCATCCTCGGGCTCGGTTGGCCAAATCGCGATGCCATTAAAATGACACTCGAGGTCAAAGCCCTGCGACTGCTGGTAGACAATCCGCAGGCACTCGGGCACCTCGGGCATGTAGATGTCTGGGGCGTCGACGGTGAGTTCCCATGGGTCGGGCAACAAACACTCGCTGCCACAGGGGCAGTTATCGAGTTTCCAAACGCCGTCGCCGGCCTCGGTCAAGCGCCCGTTGAACTCGAGTTTGGGGCAACCCTGGGGTGGGTCTTCGAGGTCGCGCAGCTCGACATCGAGTTGGTCGGAACCCGCGTACATGCACAGGTCGTCGGTATCCGTGCCCGAGTCGGAGGTCGCGTCGGTCGTGTCGGTTTCGCTGTCGGTCGTTTCGGTTGGCTCGACCGTGTCGGAGTCGGTCGGCATGCCGGTCGGATCGGTTTCCATTGCCGTTTCCGAGCCCTGTGTTTGTGAGCCCCCGGTGTCGGTCGGGCCCTCGGTGGTCGTGTCGGTCGTGGCCAACGTCTCCCCGGTCGGCGCTGTTTCGCCAGTTGTCTCACCGGTTTCGCCCGTTGTCGTCGAGCCCTCGGTCGTTGTCGTTTCGGATCCGCCGCAGGCGAGCAAACAAACTGCCGAAACTGCAAGTACCGTCGAAGTAAAGTAGTTCATGACCTGAGCGTACCACCACACTCAGCGATTTTTTCGCGTCGCCTATCCAGTTATATTTTGCCGGTGCGAACGACCTTGGCGTGTTTGTGGCTGCTCAGCCTGGCAATCGGTTGCTCCGGCAACGCTCCTGACCCAGCCCCCACAACCGCCAAAAACATCGAGCCCAATCGCCAGCAGATAAAGTCGACACAACCCAAACCAGACAGCCCTCAGGCACCCACGCCAGACGAGTCGGGCACCCCTGAGCAGCGGGTCGAGGCATTTCGCCAGCAACTCGCAGCGGTGTTTCACGCCCTTCCCCCGCCTGAGGTTCTCGAAAAGCCAATCGCCTGTCCCGCCGAGCTCGCGCCAAAAAACGGTCTGCGACTACCGATTATCGATGGTCAACTGTTGCGATTTTTCGTGGCCAAACGTCCTCGCATGCAACTTGAAGATGGCAAGGTCACCCCGGAGCCAACCATCGATCCGTTTCTCGAACGCAGCAGTCCACTGTTTGTTCGCATGCTCGCCCACGTCCGCGAAACATTCGTTGCATCTTCATCGAGTATGCCGCACAAACCCAACAATGTCGCCGGAGCCCTGCTCATGGGGATCCGCGACATTGTAGCTGGCGGTCGCCTGCTCGTGCTGCTCGGCGAAACCTCGATTGTCGGCAGCGACCCGCAGCGGGCCTCAGGCGGTCGTTTTTCCGGGCATATCGCCGCCCAAATCATGGGTACGCGCCGAGGGCTGTGTTTTATCGAAATCGAGGTTGAGGTCGACGGCGAGACAGCAGCAGTCGTGCAACCCGCACTCGATGCCGCGCTGCGCCGCGAAATCAACCGCAAGCTCACCGCGGTCGTGCCCGGTTTACATGCATATACCAGCGACTAACAGCGAGTCGTGGGCATCAAGCCGAGTTGTACGAAGATGCCAACAATCAATGCACGCTAGCGGCGAACATCGACCGGCGCCGTAGTCGAGCGTGTCGATATACGCCTACGGGCCCACACAACAGCCCTGAATCGACTGTGCCGGCCCGTACAAGGCCCCGCTGCGCCGCAAGCTCGGCCCCGGTGGCCCGATGTACATGCATATACTAGTGACGACCACAGGTCAGCAGCGAACATTTAGGCCGACCTGTGCGAAGCCCACGGGCTGCTAGCAACGCGTGGTTTTTCTCGCGCGTCGCCTCGCGCAGAAGAGTTTGTCGAGGACGCGGTTCGTGAAACGCAGTTGTACTGGTGGTACTTCAAGTTTTGCGAGGCGCGTCGACAAAATCGACACGTGAGGCGGCAGGTCGAGAAAATCCACGGGCTCCTCGCACACACTTCAGCGGCGAACATCGACCCGAACCGTACCGTTGTGGGGGCGCGTGTTGACATCGATTTCGACGCCTAAAAGGTAGCGCACCAACTCGATATTCGTGGTCGTATGGTCGGTTAGCGGTACCGTATGAAAGCTTCCCTTCCCGGCCAGGGCCATGGGAATCAGCAGCTGATCGGCCAAGTGCTCGCCAACCGGCACCCCGCTATCGAGATAGGCCCGCAGCTCGCGAATCGCCTCGCGGGCGACCTCCTCGGAACGCTTGCCACGGGCACCAAACCCGGTGAACACCTCGGCGCAGTGCTCCGAAGCCACCTCCAAAACCACCACGTTACCGGGCCCGTCGGACTGGACAACCTCGGCCTTCGCCTCCTCGCGGGTCCACTCGAGCTTCTTGCAAATTTCTTTGATCTCGCGATTGCCGATGTTGGCCGGCAAGTTGGCCACCAGCGCCCGGGCGCGCCGCGAGGTGATGGGCCCGCGCTCGAGCAACGACAACGAACGCAGGTCGCCGCCCTCGATCTCGGCGGTCATACAACCCCCACCGGCCGGATAAAATCCACGTCGATGTAGACACAACTTTACCTTGGCGCCCATGCGCGTAAGCAACGGCAAAAACGCCCGCTCCAAAAAGTCAAACGGCGGAGCTTTTTGGTTGTGGGTACCGCCCTCAAACACGATCTGCGATTTACCGGGGGTCGAAAGCAACGGGTACAGGACCGTCTGAAACACGAGGGCTGCACTACCGGCCGAGCCGACGGCAAAGTGGTACTTGCCGTGGCGGACCTTACCCGGACGAAACGTCAACGTGTTGCTGCGCAGCTCGGCGCCGGTGAGTTCGGCATTGCCAATCTTTGCAGCTGCAAGTACAGCGGTGAGGTGCTGGCGCAGAAGTCCCGACTTGTTGCGCTTGGCCCGAATGTTCTTGATCCGCACAGGGCGTTGGGTCACCAACGAAAGCGCAACCGAGGTCCGCAAAATCTGGCCACCGCCCTCACCATAGGAGCCATCGATTTCGATAAGTTCCTGGTTTTCGTTAATCCAATTGTTTGACATCGCTGGTAATCCTTGAATCTACAAATAGGTGCCAGCACGCACTTGTACTGGCACCTACGCGACTTATCCCTTGATGCAGATAACCTGCCGCAGGGTATGCACAACTTCGACCAAATCGGCCTGAGCTGCCATCACGGCATCGATCGGCTTGTAGGCCGCGGGGGTCTCATCGATCACGCCCTCGTCCTTGCGGCACTCGATACCTTCGGTCGCCTTTTTATGGTCCTCGACCGTAAACCGACGCTTGGCCTCCGACCGCGACATTGCCCGACCGGCCCCGTGCGAGCACGAACAAAAGCTCTCCGGGTTGCCCTTGCCACGCACGATGTACGAGCGGGCACCCATGCTCCCGGGGATGATGCCGTACTCGCCTAAACCGGCACGCACGGCCCCCTTGCGGGTGACAAACACATCCTCGCCGTAATGCCGCTCGCGGACCACATAGTTGTGGTGACAGTTGACCGCCTGCAAGCCGGTTTCAAACGGCCGGATACCGCGGCACTGGGCCAGGGCTTTGAGGGTTGCGTCCATCATCAACTCACGGTTTTGCCGGGCAAAGTCCTGGGCCCACGAAACCGCCTCGACATAGTCGTCGAAGTGCTCGGTCCCCTCGGGGAAGTAGGCCAGGTTGTCGTCGGGCAGGTTGATAAACCACCGGCGCATATCCTCCTTGGCAAGCGCAATGAAGTGCGAGCCAATCCGGTTGCCGACCCCACGCGAACCGCTGTGCAGCATTACCCACACACGCTCAGCTTCGTCGAGGCACACCTCGATAAAGTGGTTGCCCGTCCCGAGCGTACCCAGGTGGTTCACGTGGTTGGATTTGGCGATCTTGGGGTGCTTGTCGCAGATTTTTTCAAACCGGTCCTTTAGGCCATTTGAAACCCAGGTGTCGCCAACCTTGGTCGGGACCTCGCCCCACGAACCGCGGTCGCCACGGCGACCACCGCTGGTGCGGCCATGCGGGACAGCACGCTCAATCGCGGCGCGGACATGCCCGAGCGACTCCGGCAGGTCATCGGCCGACAGCGATGTTTGTACAGCCATCATTCCACAACCGATATCGACACCGACCGCGGCCGGTACGATAGCTCCGGCCGTGGGAATCACCGAACCGACGGTTGCACCCATGCCCCAATGGACATCTGGCATCGCGGCCACCCAACCGTGGATAAACGGAAGTCGGGCGACATTCGCCAACTGACGCAGGGCCGCATCTTCAACGGGGACACCCCGGGTCCAACGCTTGATCGGCCGCGCCCCCTCGGGACAATCGACCTCGTACACGGTCTCACCGGCAGCGGCACGGGCCCGCAGGCGATTGGCCTTGGCCTCCAACTTCTTGGCCTGCTTGGCGGCCTTCTTCTCGGCCTTGCGGGCTTCCCGCTCAACCTTGTTGGCACGCTTGGTGTCGACTTCGTGTTTCGATCCGTTGGACATTTTCAGTCTCCTCGCCCCATAGCTATTGCAGGCTTGGTGTCAGCTGGTCGAAAGCATAAAAGAACTTCTAATTTCATTGCTTTACGAAATTTGACTGAGAAGGATATTAACTACGTTCTTAGCTAGATTTATCAAAGTTGATACGAGACTATCCTAGCTATGGCGCGAAATGTAGTCATCGGTCTGCTCGGGACAACCCTCGACTCGGGGGCCGGTCGACGCTGGGAACGTTGGCGACCGACGGTCGACCTCGCCCGTCACGACGACTTCTTGGTCGACCGGTTTGAACTGCTGCACACGCCAAGGTGGGCCTCGCTCGCGCACATCGTCCGCGACGATTTTATGCAGATGTCGCCCGAGACAAAAGCCCGGTGTCACGAAATTATGTTCGACGACCCGTGGGACTTCGAACAGGTGTTTGCCAGCCTCCTCGACTTTTCCCATGAATATACATTTAATCCCGAAGAAGAGAACTACTACATCCATATCACCACCGGCACCCACGTCGCCCAGATCTGTTTGTTTTTGTTGACCGAAGCCCGCTATTTTCCGGCGCGGCTGCTGCAAACCTCGCCCCCGCCACCACGCCATCGCGGTGACCCGGGTACCTACCGGGTGATCGACCTCGACCTCTCAAAGTACGATCAAATCGCCTCGCGGTTTGGCCGTGACCAGGCCGCCGGTCTATCCCTGCTCAAGGCCGGTATTGCCACCCAGAGCCCCGCATTCAACCATTTGATTGCGCAGATCGAACAGGTCGCCGCCCGCTCCCGGGCGCCCGTTCTCATCACTGGGCCAACGGGTGCGGGCAAAACTCGCCTCGCCCGTAGAATCTATGACCTCAAACGCCAACGCCGACAACTCGAAGGTCCGTTTGTCGAAATCAACTGTGCGACGTTGCGTGGCGACACGGCCATGTCTGCCCTGTTTGGACATGTCCGCGGGGCCTTTACCGGGGCCGGGGGTGCACGCACCGGTGTGCTCAAATCGGCCGACGGTGGGCTCTTGTTTTTAGATGAAATCGGCGAGCTCGGGCTCGACGAACAGGCGATGTTGCTGCGGGCCATCGAGGACCATCGGTTTTTACCGGTCGGCAGCGATCGCGAAGTCACCAGTGATTTTCAGTTGATCGCGGGCACCAACCGCGACCTGCGAAAAGCTGTACATGCAGGAACATTTCGTGAGGATTTGCTTGCACGTATCAACCTGTGGACGTTTCGCCTGCCGGGCTTGCGTGAACGCAGCGAGGATATCGAGCCCAACCTCGACTTTGAACTCGAACGTCAAACCCAGCAAATGGGAACGCGACTCACCATCAACCGCGCCGCTCGCCAAGCGTTTTTGCAGTTTGCCAGCTCGCCCGATGGTCGTTGGTATGCCAACTTTCGCGACCTCACGGCGGCGGTTGAACGCATGGCCACACTGGCACCGGGTGGTCGCATCAACACAAGTGTGGTCGAAGAGGAAATCGGCCGACTGCGGCGGGACTGGGACGATGCCGACCAAAGTGGGCTACACAACCGCCAGGCCGGCAACGATAGCTTGCTGTTACAAGAATTCCTCGACCGCGAGGCCATCGCCCAACTCGACCGTTTTGACCGGGTCCAACTCGCCGACGTCCTACGCGTGTGTAAAACTGCCAAAAACCTATCAGAGGCTGGCCGTGTGCTGTTTTCGGCCAGTCGTAAGCTGCGCAAAACCACCAACGATGCCGACCGCCTCCGCAAGTACCTAGCCAAGTTTGACCTGTCGTGGAAGCGCATTCACGGACGCGCCCAAAAATAGTGTAGCTGCACTGTTTTTCCGCTACTCCGGTGGCGGCATACGAGCGAGGTAGCACCCGCGCAGGGTCCCCTCGACAACGGGCTGATTGCAATCGCCGTCTTTTCGCAGGTCACGGATGACAAACGATATTTTCTTGGGGCCCATGTCGGCGTCAATGGTGAGCGAGCCACTAAAGCCATCGTCGGCGCAAGTTCCATAGGAAATGAGTTCGGGCCCCGAAAACAGGCTGACCACACCTCGGGCATCGCCGGTGCCACCGTCGAAGATCAGGGAGTCGATGAAGATTTCGACCCGTTCCTCGGCGTTGACCATGCTGAGCTCCATGCCGCCCGAAGGCCCGTTGGCAAACCCGTGCCCATAGGTTTGGTCAGTTCGAGCCATCACTGCCATGCCGTCGATTTCGCCTTCGATCGCGACCTCACCGTCGCCGCATTCAGGCGGAGGCAGGTCCTCCTCGCAGCCGCAAACCAACATCAAAATTGCGATTGAACCCAAAAACCGCCCCATCAATTGATCATACGACACCCCACGCCCACAGATGCGCAGGGTGTGCCCTCGACCACGATTGCCGTTTTTGTCGGGTTTACTGGACCACCAACACCCGTGAGCCCCGGGGCGGCACGCTCACTGTCGGACCGTTGAGCACCTCACCGCTGATTTCATCGAGCAAACTTCCGCCGGGCAGTCCTCCCACCATGACCTGTGCGTCGCTGCGGTTGAGCGCGACAAAGATTTCATCTGAACCATGGGACATCTTGTAGACCATGGTGTCAGCGTCGGCCGAAATCGGTTGTCGTGCCCCCCGGCGGGTCGACGAGTGGTTTGCCCGAATCGCTCCGAGCTTTTTGACGTGCTCGAGCAACATGGTTTGCCCGCTCGAATAGTCGGACCACTGCATCATCCGCCGGTTATCTGGGTCGCCCGCACCCGGTAGCCCAACCTCGTCGCCGTAGTAAATCAGTGGCGCACCGGGTGTTGTCAGCAGCAGGGTAAAGCCAGTCGCCACCCGCTCGTAGGCCGAGTTACCGCCGACCAACGGTGGGATGTTACCCCAGGCCTGGTCCTTGCCGTCTGCCCACGGGTTATCCCAACGCGGCACGTCTTCGGCCAGGTGAATCACCCGCGGAATGTCGTGGTTGCCAATGAACGTGCTCATGATGCTCTGGGCCCCGTAAAACCCATCGTTGCCGTTCATAAACCCCTCTAAGTCCGACATCGACCCCTGGCGCATCAGCAGTTTGCTGGCGATTTCCATGCGCAGGGGAAAGTCGAACTGGCCGTCGAGCATCGCCGGAGACACGTAGTATTTGATGGTGTCCCGATCGCCAGTAAATGTCTCTCCGACCATATAAAAGTGTTCACCGGTATTGGGTTCGATCTCACTGGCAACCCGGGCCCGCAGGTCGAGCAGCCACTGGTCTTCGATGTGTTTGACGGCATCGAGGCGAAACCCGTCGGCCCCGGTGTCGAGCACCCAACTGATGGCGTTGTCGACCGAAAATCCACGGGCGTCGTTGTTTTGAAAGTTGAAGTCGGGGAGGTAGTCGGTGAACCAGCAACGCTTGCCCTGCTCGCCGTCCCAGCCACAGCCCTCGCCACACACACAGTTGCCACCCTGGCCATTGTCGTTGGGCCAAAACCACCCGGGATTTTGCATGTACACGGGAGATTCGCTGTGCACATGGTTCATGGCGTAGTCAAAAATCACCTTGAGTTCATGCTCGTGGGCGGTATTGACAAGCTGCTGGAGGGTTTCGAGGCTGCCAAAGTGCTCCTCGGTGGCCTCTAGGTCGACCGGCCAATAGCCGTGGTAGGCGCTGTAGTCGTGGGTATCGCCGCCAACGCCCTTGCCGCTTTGGTTGGTGTTGTCCATAGGCACCGAGATCCACAGGGTGTTGACCCCAAGTTCGTTGAAGTAGCCCTCCTCGATCTTGGTGATCACTCCGGCCCAGTCGCCGCCCTGGAAGTCAGCCGCAAACTCGACGCCGATCGGCCCGTCGTTTTGCGGGTCGCCGTTTAAAAACCGGTCGACAAACACAAAATAAATCACGCTGTCGCGCCAGTCGAAGTCGCCCATGATGCCCGAATCGCAGGTCCACGGGTCGCAGGTCATGGGGCTCAAAAGCGAGTTTTCGCCGCCAAACCCATCGTCGATGGTGTCGGGGTTGTTGGGGTCGAGCACCCAGTTGTCGCCATCGAGGCGAAATTTGTACTGGACCTGCGTATCCCACGGGACATCGACATCGGCGGTCCATGTATCACCAACCAATGTCATGGGCACCCCCTCGGTCCAGCCGTTGGCCGCGTAGTCCCCCATCACCGAGACCGACTGTTCGCCGCCATTGGGGTAGGTAAAAGTGTATGCACAACGTTTGAGGCTGTCGTCGCACTGGGGCGGCAGCGGGTCGGTGGTCGACGGGTCGTCGGTCGGGTCGGTCTCACTGCCAGAGGATTGATCGGTCGTTTGCGTGGTCGAGCCCGCACTCATGCCGCCGTCGGTCGGGTCGTAGGGTGTTGTTCCACCGGTTGGCGGCCCGGCGGTGCCGAGCGTTTCATTGGCCAGCGGGTCGTCCATACATCCGGAGGCGCAGGCGACAGACAACCAAACCGCCGTCAAAAAACCGTGACCGAGCTTGGATGTCGGTCGCAGTGCACAGGAGGATGCAACAAAGCGGTTGTGGGCCATAGGTTTCGTTACGGGAAAGTCCGTGAAGATTCAAGTACTCGCCGGATGTGGGGATCCAAAAGTTCATGCGCACACGGGCTCCGCTGCCCGCTGCGATTCGCTATCATCCCCGCGTTGTGGCCGTTGTGGCATTCTCAGCTTGGGGCGTAGCGTGGGTGTTTTACCTGCTGTCGGCGCCCACAACTGGCACGCCACAACCGGTCGTCACCCCACCACCCACGGCGACGCCTCCGCAAGCCGCCCCCGAAGTTCCCCCGCCGATTCCGCTGGTCGACACCCTGCGTGTGGAGCCGGGCGCGACCTGTCTCGAGCCTGCCCAGTTGATTCTACAAATCGAAAGCTGGCTGCAGTTTGGCGAACTCGACCCGCGGATCGAAGTCGATGTGCGCGGCGATCCGCAAAAGCCCCGGGTCGTCACGTTTCGGGTGTCGATCGACGGCGAGGAAAGCTCGACACGCACCTTCGACCCGGCCCCCAAAGCGTGCCTTGACCTCCACGCTGTTGTCGGCCTAGCGGTCGCCATGGCAATCGAAGTTGCGGTCGACGAAACCACCAAGCGCCCGACAAAACATGTACACACACCAGCCCCGCAAACAGAGCCGTTGACCCCTGCTCCGCAACCCGCGGTGCCCCCCCCTAAACGGCCTGTTGCACAGGTCAAACCGAGCGCCGAGCCCAAGCCGGTACCCCCTCCCCTATCGCCACGGGCCGCAACCACCGTCCAGCTGACCTCCGCCGGGTTACTCGTGGTCGGCTTGCCAAGCCTCGCCGGTGGTGGTCAACTCGGGGTCGACCTGAGTTGGCCTGGGATTTACTCACTGCGATTTGGTGTATTTGCAAATTACCGCCGGGGCACCCCCCTAGGCTCGGGTTACCTCGACACCGGAGTGGTCGCAGGCCGGCTCGACAACTGCTTTGGCCCCCGCCCGAAAAAACCGGCAAAAACCCGTCTACGCTTTTGTTTTGGCCTGGCGGCCGGTGCCCTGGCGGCGACCGGGCGGGGTTTCAATGTCAGCAACGGCCGCGTCACCCAACCGTGGGTAGCGGGCCTCGCGGGGGTCGGAGCATGGTTCCCGCTCGCCCGCCGGTTTGCCCTCGAAGTTGGTGTAGATGCACTTATCAACCTGGTCAAGCCCGGGTTTTCGGTGGTCGATCGTGCGGGTATGCCCATCGCCCGCAGCGAGGTCGCCCCCCTGGGTGTGATGGTGGGCCTAGGCGCGGCGTTTAGCCTGAATTAGCGTCGAGTCTTTGTTGCACCTACAGATTAAATTGAACAGTCGCCGGGCCCGGAAAAGTTAGCTGCTGCTCGTAGATCTCGGGGTCTTCAACATTGGCCTGCCCGACCCAACACCATTCGTACCCCGGGTTGGGCTCGCAATCACAGGGAGGCTCGGCACACGTGGCGGTTTCACCAACGCGAATACGGGCGGTTAGCGGGCCGGAGTAGGCATAGCCCCGGAGGCAACGGGTGCGGCACGCGGGTGCAGGGCAAAGTTGGTTGAGACAGACGTTGTCGAGCCGAACGTAGCTGTATTCGAGCCCATTCCAGAGGTCGGCCCCGCGGTAGCTGCCACCGGGCATGATCTTGATTGCGGGCGGCTGCGTGGGCTCGGCCTTGCAGGGGTCAAAATCCGGGTCGTAGAGGTAGGGGCACCAAAACCCGTTGTGGCAAACCTTGTAGTCATGGCACTGCCCGCGGGCGTTGACCACACGCTCGGGGTTGTTGGCAACGAGGTCATAGGCGCGTTGCACAAAATAGCCCGGCCCGAGCTCAGGATCTGGCGCAGCCAGTTGCAAATACACGGGCTCGGCACGGGTGTTGATAATTTCGACGCTGAGTGACTGCGCCGGCTCGTCGGCACTTGCCGGGCAACCGACAAACGGTTCACCTGTCACGCCGGTGTCGGAGTCGCACATATCGGTCGTGACGCTGCCCGAGGTACTTGTAGATTCACCGGTTGTTGCCTCAGACGTTTGAGCCTGGCCCGCGTCGCAACTGAGCACGAACCATAGCCCGACAACCTGTGCACGCCCCAACCGCATCCAACATCACAGTAGCACCCCGAGGGCCATCTGCTTTGCCCCCAGTTTGAGACGCCAGGGGCATTTTTGCTCACCGGCCAGTAACCTTTGTTCGGCGGCAAAAAAGTTTGAAGGTTGTTGCTGACAGCGGACATGTATCCGCGACACGATGTTGTCGGTCATGGCTGAGCACCTCGATGCAGCCGAGTTATTTCGTCGGCACGCTACGTTTGTAGCGAGCTTTTTGGTGCGTCTGGGTGCCCTGCGCAGCGAACTCGACGACCTTGTCCAGGATGTGTTTTTGGTCGCCCATCGGCGCGGCGGCTTTTCTCCGGGGCCGGCCCGGGCGACCACTTGGCTGGCACAGATCGCACTTCGAGTGCACTCGAGCCATCGGCGCAAAACCAGGCGAAGGCCCGAGCAGCCAGATACCGCCCGCGTCGATCAGGAACTCGGCCGGGGCGACCCCGGGCAAAAAGCTCAAACCCAGCAGGCCCTCGCCCGGGTGCAACAGGCACTCGAGCAACTCGACGAGGACAAGCGGGCCATCTTTATTTTGTTTGAACTCCAGGGCGAATCCTGCGAAGCCATCGCGGCAGGTCTCGGGATCCCCGTGGGCACGGTCTACTCGCGCTTGCACCACGCACGCAAGCGCTTTCGGCAGGCGTATAAGCGGCTTTCTCTGGCGGATGAAACCCCGCGAAGGCGACGGGCGGTATAAACATGACACAGGTTGACCCCATTCGACTGATCGACGATCAACATGTATCTGCACAATTACGGGCCGATCTACATGTCGCGGCAAGCCATCCCCCCGGGTATGGGGTCGAGGCCGGGCTCGCACGCTTGCAACAGCAACTTCGTGCCCCCCCCGCGGGAGGCAGCCCGCCTGCGGCCGCCGGCGGTTGGGGGATTGTCGGAGTTGTCACCTCCGTCGGCCTGGGAATCGCGTTGCTCGGGTACAACGCCGGCCCGTCCCCACTGCCTGCCACTGCACCCACCACCATTCAAAAACGGGTTGCCGCCGCGCCGACGCCGGAGCCGGTTCAGCAAAATCGGGCGGCAGTTGTTGCGGCTTCGCAGCCTGTGCTCGCCCCACCACCCACGCAGCTCCCAGACGAAGCTGCTGATCATGCGCCACCGCCCGAAACAACGCAAAACCGCCGGCGAGCTGCCCACAAACCGGTGGGCAAACGCAGTGCTTCGCGCGATAAAACCGACGACAACCGCTACCTTCGAGAAGTTCGCAAACTCAACCGCGCCCGCACGGAACTGGCAAAAAATCCCCAAAAAGCGCTCGCACTCGCCGAGGCCGGCCGCCGCGAATTTGCTGGCGGTGCGCTCGCCCAAGAGTGGGATGGCGTAGCGATCCTCGCGCTTGTGAAGTTGGGGCGCAAACAAGAGGCGCAAACCCGAGGCCAGCGATTTTTGCAGCGCTACCCCGACGGGACGTTTGCGCGAAAAGTTCGTGACGCCACCGGGCAGTAGCGTCGAACAGCGTACGCCAGCCGGCAACCCTACCTTTCGCGTAGCTTGCATACGACGCGGGTCATGTCGGCGTGGGTAACCCGGCAAAGGATGCAAAGCTCATCCCATTCCTCACGAAGCATGGCATGATAGCGGTAGTTTGTTGTACCGCGTGCCATTGCTGCTGTGCCTAAGTGTCGCCGGAGCGTGCACGCTCGATGGCATTGTCGGGCAGGTGGGCGAGGACTCAGCCGACAGCGCACGCGAAACCAGCACCACAGCTGCCGCGACACTGGGCCTTGCCGACTCAGAAACCACCGACACGGGTGCGACGACAGGGGTCGAGTCGTCGACCGGCGGCGGCTCAGGGGGCGAGGCCACAACCTCGACAACCAGCGACCCGACCACCGGCACAAGCTCTGGAACGTCGACCTCAACTGGCTCGACCTCGGAGGGATTTCGTCCAGAGACCACCGGCGAAGGCGACACCTGCCCGTTTGCCGATCCTCCCCCATGCGACGATACCGAGACGTCTGTGCAGGCCGCTCTCGGGATCGGATGTAGCAATGGTCTCATCCCAGATGCGTTTTCGGTGCAGGGCCCCGACGGCAGCCTCGCAGTCTTAGAGGGCAACATGGCCGGCCCGGACTCGCCGTTCACCCCGCGCGAGGGGATCCGCGCCGTTGTGCTGTCAACCGGGCATGCCCAGCGGCTGACCATGTCGCGGGCACAACTGATCGAAGCCGGGCACTGTGTCGATACGGAGCCGTGCCCGAGTTTCGACCACATGTATACACAAGCAAACCTGCCCGAGCCCATCAACCCAACGCCCATCGAGCTTCCGAGCTGTGCCGACGATCCTCAACAGGTTGGCACTGGGGACTGCTCTGCCACGATCTTTGCCCAATGGGCCAAGGGTGAAAATGGGCTCGCGTTCGACTACACCGAACTGCGATTTAGCGCCGAGGTTCCCCTGCGGGTCGACCGGCTGTCGTTTGACTATACATTTTTTACAGCGGAGTACCCCACCCGCTTCCAACAGGGCTTCAACGACCTGTTCTTTGTGTGGCTCGACTCCGAACGCTACACCGGCAACATCGCGGTCGATGAGGGCCTGGTCCCGATCTCCGCAAGCGAAACCCGGTTTGACCACCGCGACGCTCCCGTCCCCGACATTTGCCCTGAGCCGTGCGAGGCGCCCGAGCTCCATGGCACCAGTATGGAAGGCCACGCAGCCACCAACTGGCGGACCAACACAACACCGGCGCTCCCCGGCGAGTCGCTGACCCTTGTGTTTGGCCTGTTTGATGTCGGCGATGGCGAGGTCGACAGCGTGGTGTTGCTCGACAACGTCCATTGGGGCTGCGCCATCCCGGAGTAGGCCAAAGTTTTTTTTGCCGGGCTGTTTTTTTGTGAAGGAAAGCTCCACGACCGGGCATGTACTAACGTGGTCGACACCATACATGCCAGCTCGCGGACGCGCCCGGATATCTTGAGCGTCCACCTTTCCGGGTCCGCGAGTGCCTGCGCGTGGAGGGGGAAGTGTCAACCGCGCGATCCGAGCTCGGTGGGGGATCCGAAGTCCGCACCTAGCCTGACCATTGGGGGGTCCGTCGACGGGCCATACGCTCCTGACCCGTGTTAGGCGGGTAGTCGTAGCGTCGCGTTCTCCACCGGGTTCGGATCATATTTATCGTTGCACACACAATGATGTTGCACGCCTGTCAGCAACGCTGTGGTCACCACGAGTTGACGCCTACACCGAGGCGCAGGGACAATCGGGCCGGAGACTGCCCATGAACCGATGCCCCTGGATTGTGTTGTTTGCCCTGGTTACCGCCTGTGGTTCGGAGGGGGGTGATAGCCGTGGCTCCGACAGCCTGACCGATGCCGGCCCCACGACCTTTACGGGCTCATCGGCAGGTCCCGCGACCGAATCGGACACCGACCAAGAAACATCCGGCTCCGAAGGCATGTCGCAGACCGAGAGCTCGGGCTCAATGACCACCGATGATAGCGACTCGACCGACGCGACTTCCGATCCGACCGAGGAACCGACGACCGACGCGACGACCGACGCGACTACCGATCCAACCGAGGAACCGACCACCGACGACCCCACGACCGACCCCACGGACGACCCGAGTGATACCGATGCCACCACCGAAGATGTCACGGTGACCGACTCCGACTCCTCGAGCAGTACGGGCATGGACCAGTGCCTACAGTGTTCGGTCACCCTCGACTCGACCCAGTCGTCGAGCATGATGGCGATCAACGGCAACACGTTTTTGGGCGAGGCCTATCTCGAAGACCAGGTGATCTACGCACTCGACGACGTCGGCCAAGGTCGGGTGATTTACACCGCCGACACCAATATCCTGTACAAGGAAATCTCCGACTGCCCGCTGTGGGAGTGGCTTGGCGACACCGGCGACAACCTGCCAAACGTGCTGAGTTTTGGCCGCTACCTGTGTAACGGACTCGGCAACAACCTCGAAGCCTACCCTTCGCTGACCTACGCCGGCGAGCAACTACCGGCGCAATATGTGGGCAATGCGGCCCTCCTCCACCAAGACTATGACGCCCTGATTTACTGCACACTCGCCAATCTCTCACCGGCCGAGGCCGCTACCGTCAAAGACTTTGTCGAGCAGGAGGGCGGCGGCCTGTATCTCGCCAGCGAGTACTGGGGCTTTATCAACCAAGGCGACCTCGATGCCATCAACAGTATCGCCACTGACTTTGGTGTCGAGTTTTTACCGACCAACCTCGACTGGGGCCAGGCCGACGGCAACATTGACTTCGACTGCTTCCCAATTCCAATGTAGATGCACCGAATAACGTGCAGCCGACTGCAACTACAACCTGCGTTCGCGTGCGTAGCGATAGCGGCGAATCAGGGCACGGTCGCGGGCGAGCTCATTGAGCGGCACGATTTCGTCGTCGGGGGCGACGATGGTGCACTGATTGAACCAGTCGTAGGCGACGATCGAGAGTTCGAGCAACTCGTCGGTCCGGCTTTCGACATTGGCATGACCCCACTTGAGGTCGACCTGGCGCTCGAGCAAGTTGCGAAGCGGTTCAAACGGCGCACCCGCCAAACATTCACGGGTCCGTTGCAAGATTTCCTCATCCCGGGCGTCGGCCCACTCGGCAACCTCCCCTTCGGCGAGCGGATAAAGCTCCCCCGTGTCGCGAAAGTAGACGAGGTTGCTGATGTACAGGTGCCCGAGGGCGCAGTAGTAGCAACCGTTCCACAGTGATGCGTAGCCGATGAGCACGTGGGCGTCGCACATCCCCAACTCGCGCTCGAGCTCAACAACAACCTCGCTCATCAGTGCCAGCCGGCGATAGGCACCACGGATCCCATAGACGCGAACGACTTCGCGTAAAAATGGCGGTGAGAACCCGGCAAACCGCCGTGACAGGGTCTCCATCGTCGAAGCCACGGCCCGTTCGACGAGCGTGAGGCGGGTGCGGTCGGTCATTGTCCGCCTCCGCGAGCCCTTGGCTTCGGGCGGGAAAACAGCCGCTGCATCAAGCGTTTTGTCCGCTCAAATGCCTGTTCACCCCACTGGGCATCCTCCTGGGCAAGCCACTGCTCGGCCCGCTCAACCGTGGGCAACGGCCGGGCTTTGTCGGCCCCCCCGCGGCGCGAGATATACAGCGCCATCCCGCGCAATCGCGGCCTGTCGGTGAGGTAGGCACACCGGCGAATCCGCGGCATCAGCCGCTCGTGGACCGTGGCCAACACGCCCCGGCCATCGGCGTCGTAGCTGGTGACCCCACGCAAGTCGATCAGCACATCTGGGGAGTTTTCAGCCTCGGGAAGATGCTCGTCGATACAGCTTTCGAGCGCCCGCGCGAGACCGATCCCCAGCGCGCCAGAAACCTCGATATGCAGCCGTTTGGGCTCGTTTCGGCAGATCACGACACGCGACATTGGTGCCGCCAAGCTACCACAAATGCGGGCCAACAAGCTGTCATATCAACCATGTACATAGGGACAGAAACAATCGTGGCCAGTCGGTCAACTCACGGCTCGGGCGGATCGTCGGCGCTGGGACATGCCTCGTAGAACATCAGCGATTGCTCGCTACAATCCGCGGAAGAGATCGACTCGCACGTCCCCCCGGCGCCGACGCAGCGATAGACATCGGCGGCCACGGCCGAACACATTGGACCGTCATCGGCCTCGAGCGTGTCAAACAGGTCGAGATAGCTGTAGATGCACTGTTGTTTGTTGTCGGCCCGCCGCATCTCATCGAGGTGATCGAGACACTCGTTGATCGCGCTACAGATAGTTTCGGCAGCGTCGAGATGGGGATGGGGCTCCTCCATGTCGCAGGCCGAAAGCCACAACAATGCGCCGACTACCACAACCGACCGAACCATCAGCCCTAGTCTTGCACACAATCACTCCGGCGTTCACCCCCTACCAAAGGCTGCGAGGTCGGGATCACGGCGCGGCTGGGGTCGCCCCAGTGGCGGTCGCCAGGGTCCGATGGGCGTCGACAAACGACTTGTGGGCACGTTCCAGACAGATCCAAACCTCGTCGATGTAACCGTCGGCCGAGGCCGACCACGCGCGGTTGATCATCCGCTCGCCCGCGGCAAACCGTGTCATGACATCGGCGTAGACCTGCATGCCCTGGGCCGGGATCAGCGATTCCCGTGCATCTACAAACTTAGCGATGGCACCCGCGAGCTCGGCATCGATCCAGCCATGGACGTCGTAGACCCCGAGCGCGCGCTTCTCGATTTCACCGGCGAGTTGGGTGTGGAGGGCTGTCAGGCTGACATCCATGACCTCGACATCGGCCCGCAACTTATCGCCCTGCCCGACCTGGGCCTTGGCCGTCAGCCGCAACAGGACCACGCCGACCAAGCCCACGGCACCGGTGAGCGCATACCAAACCCAGTCGATGGCGGCGGCCTCGCGAATTGAGACAAAGCTGGCCGCCAAAATCCCGACCCACAAACTGATATGTCCAAGTGTTCGCATCACTACCCCGCACTCGCTCCCTGGATGACGGCAATCATCGCGTGTCCAACCCCAACTAGTGCCTCGCCGACGATCAACCCGGCGGCCACCGGGATCCCGACATCTTCGACAAACGTCCGACCACGGGTGCGGTCGACATGCATCCGCGCCAGGCAGCCAACTGTGTAGGTCATGACAATGTTGAACGGCATGTAAAACCCAAGCCCGACCAGCACGCCAATGCCACCGAGCCCGCTAAATGCCATGATCCCGCCGAGCCCGGCTCCTGCCCCGTAGCGAAATGCCGGGACATCGCCACCGACAATGCTGCGAATCACTTCGGCCAGGGCCGAGGCCTGGGGTGCTGGCAAGCGTTCACTGCCCATCCCGTAGGCCCGATGGAGGACGTAAATCAGCCCCATGATCAAAATCGGCCCGAGCCAGGTGGCCAGTGCCTGGGCAATTTGCTGACGCCGGGGAATCGCCCCGACGAGATACCCCGACTTGAGGTCGAGCATCATGTCACCGGCCTGGGCAATGGCGACACAAATCGCAGCTCCCACCACCACCGAACTGATGATCATGGGGGTGCTCCCGAGCCCGCTGGCGATCAGAATTAAGATTGTCACTGCAATCAGTGTCATGCCGCTGAGCGGCGACCAGTTGGTTCGGCCCAAACACTCGGCCACAATCACGCCGGCAGCCCAAATCCACAGGGTGCCGAGCACGGCCATCGCCACGGCGTGCCCCACCGTCATTTCGGGTACCGAAAACAAGGCGATCAGGACCAGCGCCACCGCTCCGCAGCCGATCGCGGCGTAGAGGAGTTTGATCGGCAGCTCGTCGGCCCCCTGCTCGGCGTTTTGTTTAGAGGCCTCCTGCATCGAGCGCACGGCACTGCGGATCAGCGGGAACGCAGCCACGATCCCGCCAACTGCAGCGCCGATCAGCACACCGATCCCGAGCGGGCGAAAAAGTTGTATGCGCAAGGGCTCTGGCCCCTGTTCGAGCAGGGCCATGGCATCGGGTGCGGCCCACCCCATCGCCAACATCGGTGCGAGCAGCCAGTAGCAGATAAACCCGCCGGCCCCAAACCACAGACCACCTCGCCCCGACAAAAACCCGGTCCCCACAGTCAACAGCGACAGGTAAAACGTGAGGTTGAGGTAGTCGGGTGCGCCGACCATGTCGCCAAACGACCAGTTTTCGCCCTGGCCGGCCTGGACAACCGCCAGGTGCACAAGTCCGGAAATCAGCGCCCCGCCGAGCAGCAACTTGGCCTTGCGCGCACCAGTCGACGACGATTTCAGGACCGCCGCCACCGCGATGCCGCCGGGATAGGCCAGGCGGTTGAAGTCGATCATTTGCTTGCGCAACGGGATGACAAACGCCAAGCCCAAAATCCCACCGGTGATGCACGCCAGCACCATCAACAGTGGGTTGAACGCAGAGGCACCGGGAAAGCTGGCCTCCAACAAAAACAGTGCCGGAACCGAAAACATCATCCCCGCCGAGGCGCCGTTGACCGACGACGCAATGGTCTGGTTGATGTTGTTTTCGACAATACTGCTGCGCCGCAATAACCCGCGAAGCACCCCCCACCCGAGGATCGCCGCCAACTCAGAACCCTCGATCGAAAACCCGAGGATCAGGGCGGCATAGCCAATTGAAATCGCGATGATGGTGCCTAGGAGGTAACCGACTAAAATGGCCGTCCAGGTGAGTTCGGGATAGGGCCCGCGGCGAATCGGTCGTGAGTCTTGAGTTTGTTGTGCGTGCACGAATCTCCCTGCGTGGGCATGCTACATCGCGCCCGCCCACGCGAAACAGTCGGCATGCATTGGACACACCGCGCAAACACACATGACCGCGCGACTGGCACAATCGGCCTCAAATACAGACGGCGAGATGTCGCAGGGGCGTAGCTATGTGACCCACGTCGCTCCCAGATTCGCGCGAATTTGAGGGCCCTACTCCGTTATCTTAGAAATTGTCACGACGAAAATGACCCTGCACTCACGTTTGCTGTTGACGCAGCAGCCCCCCTCGTTTTCCATGGATCCGTGCATTGGACTCACTGGGCTGGAGTAACCTTGGCGGCCGGTTTGCTCTGCGTTAGTTGCAAACCTGAACAGACTGTGGCGCCGGTCGACGACAGTTGCTCGGGCTCGAAGTGTGTCGAAGAGGCCGAAGCTGCGCTGTGGGAAGGCCGTGACAAGGAAGCTCGTGAGCCGCTGCTCGCCCTGTGCGAGGAAGACAGCGACGCGTTTTCCTGCTTTCGCTTGGGCGACCTCTACCGCGACGGCAAGGGTGGGCCCAAGGACCTCGCTAAGGCCGCTGAGTTTTACGAAAAGTCGTGCGAGTTCGACTACAAGGAGGGCTGCGAGCGACGGTTTGAAGTAGCCCGCGACCAGGGCGATACCGCCGTTGCACTTGACTATGCAACAAAAGCCTGCGAAGGCGGCCGGCCCTACGGGTGTGTCGCCGCCGGGCCGATGTTTGTCGCCGAAGGTAAAAAAGAAGAGGCCATTTCCTCGTTTGAAAAAGGCTGCAATCTCGGCGAGGCCAGCAGCTGCTCACAGGCCGGCGACCTCCTCTACAGCCCCAAGGGCAGCAACTACGACAACGGCCGGGCACTCTCCGACTACATCAGCGCCTGCCAGGGCTACGATGGCCACGGGTGCCTGCAGGCGGCGATCTTTTTTCACGAGGGGATCGGCACGCCTGTCACCCTCGACAAGGCCCAATCGAACTTCAAAAGCGCCTGCGAACTCGGGGTAAAGGACGGCTGTCGCAACGAGAAGCTGGTCGCCGCAGCCAAGGGCAGACAGGCGGTATTGAGCCTGACGACCGAGGCAGAGTCGATGGAAGTTGAGGGCCTGCAAGCCCATGCCATCTCGTGCCGGATGAGCAGTCAGGGCGAGGCCGCCCTGCGCGAGGCACTGACCGCCGTCAAACGCCGAAAGCGGAGTCTCGATGCCTGCTCAAAGGATGGTGCGGCAGTCAAGGTCAAGTGGAAGTTTGAGAACGGTCGGGTCAAGGAAGTCCGCAGCCGGGGCACACGCAAACGTATCTCGTGCGTGTCGAAGGCCCTCAAAAAGCGCTCGATGCCCGGCACTGGCTCGTGCGAGGCGGTGCTCCTGCTCGGCGACCCGACCGGCGCAGTCGAGGCCTGGGAAAAGCGGGTCGCCAAAAACAGTACCAAGTAGATCGTTGCCGATGCACTGGTCCCGCACGGGAGGTAGGCCAGCACGGCCACCAGTGCACATACAACGTCTGTTGGTAACGGCGCCGATCCGCGGCTAGTTCTTCTTGTCCGCGGCTTTTTTGTCGGCGGCTTTTTTGTCGCCAGACTTCTTATCTTTGTTTTTGGCCGCGCGTTCGTCCTTCTTCTTGCCGGGTTGCTCGGCACACGCGGGAGTCAACAGGCTGAGGGAGATCAGGGCAAATCCGAGTTTTTTCATGGGTTGTTCTCCGATCTGGAGCACCGCGATGGCGCCCGCAAACGACAACATACACGCGGTCGTGTCACCAGCCAAACCACGGGCACGGGCCGCATCTTCCAAAAAATTTCGCAGCGGGTCTAGCTGCTAGCGCTCCTGCACCGCGCGTTGAATCGTCGCCCGGATCTGGCCGGCGTCGGCGTAGTCGGAACAGTAGTAAAGCCCGGGATCGCGGCGCGAGAGGGTCCGAAACCGCCGCTCCTCCACACTAAAGTCGTAGGACAGGATCACCGGCCCGACATAGCCACCGTCTCGCAGGGCACGCAAAATAAATAGCCCCTGGTTGTCCTGTTGAAAGCTCCGCGCACGGGCAATGTCCCCGTTGAACCGCGAGGTCAACGCGACAAAATCACCGAGCAATTCCTCAACCGGTGTGCGGTCAAATCGCATGTCCAAATACACAACATCGGGCGTTTGCTCGGCGATCATCGCCCGCGCCTCGCCCCCACTACGGGCCTGGCGGTAGACAATCCCCTGCGAGACAAACGTCGTCAGGTTGGTGAGGTACTCGTCTCCGTCTTCGACAACTAAAACGCGGATCGGCTGTGCAGATGTCATGGACCCTCGGGTTCTACGGTGAAAAATCGCAGGACGACCGCCTTTTGCCAATCGGGCTCGGGCTCGACAGCAATCGCGCCATCGTACCGCGACAACAGGTCGACGGTTATCCCCATGCCACGCTCGATGTAACGGCCGCGCAACATCTCGTCGCTGAGCTGCTCGGTCGAACGGTCCTTGATGCGGATCGCCAGCGACTCGAGCCCGGTAATGTCGTCTTCTTCGATCACGAGATCGACTCCGAGCGAGATCGGTTTGGGGGCATACAGCACCGAGGATTGCAGTGAGTTGCGAAACACGTTGGTGAGGATGTCGTCGAGGTCGGAGCGAAACACCCGGATCCGGGCGCCCTCGCCCCGGACTTCGAGGCTGGCGAGCTCAACCCCGGCAAACAACGGCTCGGCACACACGTGTTGATAGACCTCGGCCACCATCGATGCATCTACATCGACAACGCACAGGGCTTGAATGATATTGCTGAGTCGCTCAAACGCCTTGCGCCCGAGGACATGCCCGCTGCGTTGCAACACCCGGGCGAGCTCGAGTTTTTTGCTAGCCCGCTTGTCGCGGGACGTCCGCGGCAACTCGCTCAACACCCACAGGTCTTCAAACGCCCGGATCATCGAGCGAAACACCGGGTCTTTTTGGTAGAGGTTGAGCGTCACGCCGTGGGTCCGTGCGACACTTTGAAGCTCGTCGACGTAACCCAAAAATCGGCCGTAGATCCCCTGGTCCCGGGTTGAACGCTTCTTGACGGCACGCAGGGCGCGACGCCTTGCCCGGCGCGAACGCCTGGGCTTGCGCTCACCAAACAGCCGGCGGTTGACAATCGCCACCCGGGTTTCGGCATCGGGCTCATCGAGTTCGAGCGCCCGCCCGACATCGGCCAAAAACGCGGTGTTGTGCTTGAGAATCTCGTGGCGGATAAGGCTCAAAATGCGCGCGACCTCGGGAAATGCCGTGGGGGCGCGCGCGAGTAGTTGCGACAACGAGGCCCCCCGTAGCCGCCGAAAAATCCACATCGCCGGCAGCGAAAGTGCAAATACAATCAAAATCCCGCCGGCGATGTAAACCTTGAGGAAAAACCCATCCATCTCCGCCCGCAGGCGAACCGCTCGCTCCCAGTTAAACTCGTAGTCGCTGGCATTTTGCAGGTAGCGCTCGAGGGCGTCGGATGCCTCCAAAAACCGGTACTGCTCCCACAACAACTCGGCCAGCAGGTACTGCCCGGTGGCCGAGCCGAGTTCGGCCGCCCGCTGCAGATGGGGCAGCGCTTCATCAGGTAGCTCGCGCAGCAAGATCCCGAGGCGCTCGTGCACCTCCATCTGATCTTCTTGTAGCGTCAACGACTCTTCCCAAAACCGCCGGGCATCGCCGGGGCGTTTATCGGCAAACGCTACCTTGGCCAACTCGTTGTAAACCACGACCTCGTCGGGAAATTTCTCGAGGGCCTGGTTGAGGATCCGTTCGGCCTTGGCCCAATCTCCGTTGTCCCCGGCCCGTAGGTAGGCCTCGTTGATCATTCGCTGCAACGTGGGGTCGAGGCGGCGGAGGTTCGTCGGTGGCTCGAGCACAAACTCGGGCTCGTCCTCGCTGAGGTTGTAGTCGAGTTCGCCGAGGGCATCGCGGGCACGCTCGTAGTCGCGATGGTCACGCGGCACCGTTTCGAGAAACTGCTGGTAGTGGCGACGGGCGAGTTCACGGTTGGTGCGGGCGTACAGCTCCCCCAAAAACAGCCGCAGTTGCGGCAGGTCTGGGCGGAGCTCGAGGGCCTTTTCGAGGTGCTCGATCGCCTGTTCATCCTCGGCCCCGGCAAACTTTCGCTTATACAACAAACCCAGGGTGATATGCGCCTGGTGGTCAAACCGATCCATGCGAATCGCCCGCTTGAGTGACTCGACGGCCTTGGTGTAGCGCTCCTGACGGGCGTAGACGAGGCCCTGCACGTAGTAGGCCTTGGGAAACCACGGCGAAGCCTCGATCGCGCGCTGCAACTCGGCCTCGGCAATTGCATCGTTGCCGGCCTTGAGAGCTGCCTGGGCCCGTTCAAACGCCGCCTGGGCCTCGGGATTGGGCCGCCCACCCTGTTGCTTTTCGAGTGCCCGCAGTTCGAGCTCGACTTCGAGGTCGGCGATTTTACCTGCCGTATTACTTGCCTGTGCAACTTCTGGGTAGTACTTGCCCAACTCGCGCAGAACCTCGATCGCCCGGGTCACGTCGTTGCGGTTTTGGTAGTACTCGGCCAGCCATTGCAGGGCTTGCAGGCGGGGAACTCTGCGGGTGGCTTTACACTCCTTGCGGTACAGCTCGTATTGCTCGAGTGCCGCCTCGCGCAAAAAATCGATCTCGCGTTTGCTGCCCGCGCGGTCGGCCTCGGCCAGCCGAAGTTCGGCGCACAGCAGGCGGATATCGTCGGGGCGACCATCGGACTGCGGGGGGTCTTCGGCGATCTCGAGGGCGAGGCTGAGGCGTTCGCTTTGGTAACGCGCACCACACAGTCCCATCCACCCAAGCAGCTTGACCCGGGTTTCGAGCCAGATCCCCTTGGGGTCGTAGGTCCGCAGCTGTTTGAGGTCTTCAACGGCTTTTCGCGGGCACCGGCCCTTGCGTGTTGTTTTAAACCGAGACTCCGCGCGCCCGCGCAGGGCTTCCGGGTCGCCGCGATCGTACTTGAGAGCCTGTGTATATTCACGAATTGCGTCGTCGTAGCGACCTTCTTTTTCGGCCCGCTGCGCGACCAAGATGTGCCATTCGAGCTGAAACTGACGGTCCTGCTGCGGATCGGCGTCGTCGACAAATGCCCCTTCGACATCGACATCGCGCCCGTCGGTGGTCTCGCCCTCGCCGGTTTCGCCTTCCCCGTCGGTGGTGGTGGCGAACGGGTCGACAACATCGGGCGGCGGCTGTGCGCCCGCGACCGGGACCGCGAGCCACCCCGCGACCAGTCCCGTCAACATGTTCCGACGTAGGTTCACAGCCCTCCGGCTCGTCGACGCTTGAGCGACCGTAGTTTTATCCCGAGCTGGTTCATCCGGATCTGGACTTTGCGCCCGGCCGTGGCGTCGCCCAGCAAAACCTCAGCGAGTGCGCTGAGCTCACCACCTAGGCGGATATACAGCGTCTCGAGGTACTGGCGTTCAACCGCGCAGGAGACGGCATTGAGGGTGGACCCCTCAACAACTTCGACCTGCACCCGTCGTGGGTCTTGGCCCTCCTCCTCGTCACTTTCGGTGTCCCGGTGAAGCTCGGCCATCGGGCGCAACAACTCGATCACGACCTTGGCCGGGATCGGTACGACATCGGCACGAACGTTTTGGCCGATAGCTTCAGGCTCGATCTGCTCGGCCCGCTCGACCAACTCGACCAGCGTAAACGTGAGGATGTTGGACAGGGTCATCTCGAACTGGCGAAAGTTCCCGGGCCAAGAAAACTCGCGCAGCTGATTGAAGCTGTTGGGGTGCAGCAACAGGTGGATCCGACCGGGATTGACCTGGGCCGGAACCGACCGCCCGATCGTCACCGGTACCGCTTCGCCCTCGGAGATTTGCAGCGAACGCTGCTGGGCATAACGCAGCAACAGGTCGCGGTTGTAGGCCTCGTCGGCGACCCGGCGAATGAAAAACGTCAGCAGCTGCATGAAGTCATCGCGGCGCTGGGCCAATCCCGGCAGCGTGACCGCGGTCGCCGGGTTGAGTCGCATGTAGAGATCTTCGCGAAACCGGCCTGCCCGGACCAAGCTCGCCAGGTTTTCGTTGGTGGCGACCACCAGCTTGATGTCGGCGACCTTCTCTTTGACCGAACCGACCGCCCGGTAGCGACCGTCTTGCAACAACAACAGCAGCGACTTTTGCAGCTCGAGGCTGAGGTTGCCGATCTCGTCGAGAAACAGGGTGCCGTTGTCGGCCTGCTCGAGCACGCCCTCGCGGGTACTCGTGGCACCTGTATATGCACCTTTTGTCACACCAAACAGATGCGCGGCCATCAAGTCGGTGGGGATCGTCGACAGATCGACGGCGACAAACGGCCCCGCCCGGCCCGAGTGCGGATGGATATACTCGCGGGCGACCAGGCTTTTGCCGGTCCCCGTCGCCCCCTGGATAATGATCGGCAAGCGCCCGCGGGCGATGATCGTCAACCGCCGGCGCAGCTGTTGCATCCGCGGGGTGCCGCCCCAAAAAAACGGACCTTCGCCGGCCTCGGGATCCTCGCGGCGCTGGGCCAGGACACCGTCGATCAGCAGCTTGAGCGAACGCGCATCGAGGTATTCCTCGTCGTGGAGATAGGTGTAGTCCTCGGCGTGGAGTCGTTGCGCATCTGCCTCTAGGGGCAGGTCTTCGCGGGACGTCATCACAATCGTCCGCAGGTCGGGATAGGCCCGGCGAATTCCGTCGAGGATCCGCAGGCCCTGGCTGCGTCGCAAGCGTTCGAGCGCACGCTTGCGCCCGTATCTCGCTATCAATTCGGTCTTGTCGACCGGCAGCAACTCCGCTTCGGGGATGTCGAAGTGGACATCGAGCAGCACCAGGTCGATCGATTTTGCGTGACTGCGCAACACCTCCATCACCTCACGGAAATTTCGTGCCGGTGTGAGGTAGTTGTGCTCCGGCAAATAGCGGGTGCACAGGTCGTAGTAACTATCCTCGTCGTCGATAATGAGAATGGACGCCATCGTTTGTTAGATCGCCCTTGCCAGTCGTCGATGGTAAGCACGTAGTTGGGCTCGGATCTCCTGCTGCGCCGCGCGGATGGCGGGCCCAAGGCGCGCGATGTCCTCCAACGCCCGCTGACGCAGGGGCTGCTCAGCCTGCTTGAGCACTTCGACGGCGGCCGCCACCCGTTGTAACTCGGGTTCGCAAAACGGCCGTGGGAGCCCCTTGGTCAGGCGAGCCCAGACATCCCAGGCCGCTTCAGCGGGCCCTTGCTTTGGTTTTCGCGTCGCCAGGATGTCGCGTTCAAGGGCTGCCATCAGCTCCGGGTCAAACGGGTCTGACCACGCGTCGTCGGGAAAGTTTGCCGAGATCCAGGCGACGTACTTGCCCAGGTCGTGCTTGAGGGCTGCGGCCCGCTCGAACTGCTCGATCGGCTCCATGGGTTCGCCAAAGTATCGCACCGAAGGCCCACATAGGTGCGTGGAATTCTCACCACGGGCGAACCTGCCCCTCCTGGAGCTCCGGGCAGCGAACTTGATTGTACCTACACAAGATCTGCGTTGACAGCGAACGTGGTCCGCACGTAGCGATCGAACGCTAACCAGCGAGTACGTGGTAGCGGGTCGCCCGGGCGCGGCCGGTACTACCTATCTTGCCCATTTTCTTCATCCAGGTGAGATAGCCCCGCAATTCGGTCACGTCGATCTCAACCTGCTTTGCCAGTTGGCCAATGGTCAACGGCTCCTGCTCGACAGCGTCGAGAATCTCGCGGTAGAGGCGAACTTCACGACTTTCGGGGGACTCTTCTTGTACTGCCACTTTTCGCCGCGCGGGGCGGGAAACCGGTATTTGCTGCCGGGCCTGGCTCTGACCCTGACCCTGGGCAAGGGCCTGTTTGAGCTCTTGCAGGGTCAAACGACGAATACTGGCCCCGGCCTCGCTGTGGAGTAACTCATTAAGAGTCATCCGCGGTGGCATTTTAGCCACGGTATTGATGGCAGCTTGACGAAGTAGGTTGGCACGGTTCTGTCGCAGTGCCGACTCAAACAGTTGAGCGATCTCTGTCATAGCGAACAACGTTCTGGCACCCTTAGAAGCGTGTGTCAACAGCCACCTCCAATGAATGCAAACCGACTATGCCACTACAATTGCCATTGGACAAGCACCTTTTTGATGTGACTGTCCCCCTACGCAGAACCTGCGTTGCCCATAGCTATGATTCCAACCTTTCCCGGAGGAATTGCATGGTTCGGTCGTCACACATGCTGTGACACAACCTATAAACTGCCACTTCTGACCAGCGAAAGATGCTGTCAGAGTCCCGAAAGCCACACTCTTCGTATATACACCCAACCCCACACCCGATGCGGGCATCAATGGTCGGTGACTCCAGAATTACAGCGGCGACTGCCTAGCTGGCCCAAAACGAGCCAAAGGCAATCGCCAAGGTTGGAGCGTATGGCTCAGTTACAGGTGAGACGACCCAAGTCGACCGGTCCGAAATAGGTATCGCAGATCCAACAGCAGTCCGGACAGCCCTCGGCTCCGTCTAGGCCCACGCCCCAAAACAGATCACCGGCGCCGCCACCAAAGCAAATCGCCTCGCCCTGAAGGCAGGTGATCTGCTCATAGGTATCGGTGAAAAGCCCCTGGGTGATAAAGCTGCCACTGCCGGGCCAGACCCATTCGCGGTCCTCGGAAAACAACCGGAACTCGATGTCATAGCCGTCGTCGCACTCATCGGTCACGAGGACCTCGACTTCGACTGGGGGATTGCAGACAGACATGTCCTCGTCGGCCCCGTTTGGACAGTCGAACTCACCGTCGCACAGCAGGGCCTCGTCGGTGCACGTGCCGTCGCCACACACGCTGACGTGGCCGACGTTGCATACACATGCGTTGTCGGCACAGTGGGCGCCTGCCCCACAACCAGGGTCGCAGACGCTGCCGTCGGAGTCGGGCCATGTCGGCAAGCAGCCCTGGTCGTTGTAGGGATTGCCCGAGTATCCCGAGTCGCAAAAACATGTCCCACCCGAGCAACTCGCGTTCTCGCTGCAGGTAACCGAGCGACAGGGGTCATCTTCGACGTACAGGGCACACCCTAAAACCCCGCCAATGACCGCGACGCCCAACCCGTGGAGCAGAGTCTTTGTGAGACGCATCGACCGAAGTGTACCCTGCAAAAGTCGGTTTGCAGTGACCCGCCACACAATTTTCATGCGCGGACACACAAACAGGTCACGGCGTCGTGGAGCGACGAAGGCGCAGAGAAGATTTGAACCAGCATCGCATGGCCACGTGGGTTCAGCGGCGATGGCCGTATGCTAGGTAGCCCCAACGCCATGACCCAAGATCTCCCGCGACGCGACCAAGCCCTCCTTTGGCACCCGGCAACGCACTTTGGCGACCTCGAAAAACTCCCGCCGATCGCGGTCTCGCGGGCCCAGGGGAGCTACCTGTTCGACACCGACGGCCGCCCGATCCTCGACGGAATTTCCTCGTGGTGGACGAGCGTTCACGGTCACTGTCACCCAGACATTGTCGCCGCCGTGCAGGACCAGGTCGCCAACCTCGACCACGTGATGTTCGCCGGCTTTACCCACGCACCGGCCGTGGAGCTGGCCGAAGCCATTGTCGACAAAGCCCCGCCCGGCTACGGGAAAGTGTTCTACACCGACTGTGGATCGGCGGCGATCGAAGTCGCACTCAAGCTGAGCTTTCAGTACCGGCTGCAAACCGGCGAACCGCAAAAAACCCGATTTGCGAGCCTCAAAAATAGCTACCACGGCGAAACCATGGGGGCCTTGGCAGTCTGCGGCAGCGAGTTCTACCGCGAACCGTTCTCGCCCCTGCTGATGGACGTGCTCGAGCTGCCAACCCCGTTTTTTGACCGCCACGAACACGCCGACCTCAGCTCAAACCTCGGAGCCGACGACCCCCAGGCCGACCGCGCGATCGCGTTGCTGCGAGAACATGCAGACACACTGACCGCCTTGGTCATTGAGCCGCTTATCCAGTGTGCTGGGCGCATGACGATGACCGGAGCGGGGTTTTACGGTCGCCTGGTAGCGGAGGCCCAGGCCCTCGGTATCCACGTGATCGCCGATGAAATCGCCGTTGGCTTTGGCCGCACCGGCAAACTACTTGCGAGTGACTGGCCACCGGTCGCGCCCGACCTCATGTGCCTCAGTAAGGGGCTATCGGGAGGGGTGTTGCCCCTGGCCTGTGTGCTGATCCGCCGCGGGTTTGAGGATGTCTTCTCGGGCGCCCCCGCGCGTTCGTTCATGCATAGTCATACTTTCACCGGCAACCCGATTGCCTGTGCAGCGGGGCTCGCCAGCCTCAAGCTGTTTGATCGGACACAATTGCTCACCCGTCTGCCGGCGCGCGTCGAGGCCATGGCAACCCGTCGGCGGCAGGTTGCCTCCGCGCTTGGTGGGCTTGTCCGCCACCATCGCCAACTCGGGATGATCGCGGCATTTGAGGTCGCGGCCCCGCCGGGCAAGGTGCCAGACGGACGGCTGGGGCTGCACCTGCGTGCCGCAGCCCTCGAGCGTGGAGTGCTACTGCGTCCACTTCACGATACAATTTACTGGATGCCCCCCCTCACCATGTCCGACGACGAACTCGACCGCCTTGCCGAGGTTACGGTGGCGTGCGTTCGGGCCGTCCTCGGCTAGCCCCGCGTGAACCCTGTGAAGCTTGCACACACAACAATCCAGCTACTGGTGTGTGCCCTGGGTCTTTCGGGGTGTGCCCCGGCGCCAACACCCGATGTCGAACTCGATCTGCGCCAGCCCTGCGAAGCGTTTTCGCAGGTTCAAGTGGAGCCCAACCTCACGCCCGGCAGCTGGACCCTGCAACTCAGCGGCGATCGGCACACCGAAGCCCCTGCCTGGGCGATCACACTTGGCGACAACGGCTTCGCTCTGCAACGCTTGGCCGATCCACGGCCCGAAGCCCCGGCCCCCGAGACCCTCAGCCTGTCGTCGCCAAACCACGCCCGACTGCATAGCGGCCCGGTCCCGGGGGAGACGTGGTTGGTCATCGATACCGCGACCGAGTTTTGGCTTTACCAGCTCGACCGCGATGGGCTCGTCCGCAGCTCTGGCAACCTCGACGCTGAGTTTGTCGACTCAACGTTCCAACGCGACTTAATTTTTATTGGTGATACACCTTTTGTCGTCGGCATCCCGCGGTCGAGTGCAACCTCGGAATATGAAGTGTGGATAGGTGAGCTCACGGGCGACCTCACGCTGGGGACGTCGTGGAGCCTGGAGTTGCGTCGTACCTGTCCCAGCGACCTCCCCGAGTGCCCGACGGTCAGCTTCCCGAGCATCGACCTGCTCGACAACGCCGAACCCGACGGCACCTCCCCGGCCCTGCTGCTGCTCGGCTACGACGAAATCCTCGATGATGCGCGGACGATGTATGTGGCGACCCTGCGCATTGGGTTTGATGGGGATAGCCAACGCCCGATCGCGCTGCGCCGCGAGTTTTTTCCACGCCAGGTCTGGCCAGTCGGCAATAGCTTGCAGGCCCACATCGCCCCCGCACAGCTCGCGCGCGATGCTACCGGCTACTACGTGCTCGCCGGCCTGACCCAGGAGAGTCTCGACGACCCATCCCACCAACTCGATGCCGTCGTCGTGCGTTTTGACCGACTTAGCGATACTGCGAGTGCCCCGTATATGGGCCTGCCAACCTACTCCTCGCCGCACCTGTTGCAGCTCGACACCCGGGTCGCGCTCGGCCAAATCGCCGAGGGCTCCTGGCACATTGCCCCGCTCTACGCAAAAACCGGTTCGAACTTCGAGATCGACCTCGACAACCTCAGCTCGCTCAACCTCGAACCCGCTCCTTCGACAGGGTTTGTCGTCGTCCCGGGAAAACGTTCGCAGTACGTCCACCGAGCGATTGACGGCCGCGAGATACAAACACTGGTCACCTGCCAGGAGGATGCTGGTACCAACCGTGGGCTGCTGTGGCAGCGTGCCAGTGCTGCTGAAACGATGAGTGTGCACATACCGCGCGAGCACAGCGTCGGCGTGCGCGCGCGGCCCTAGATATACATGCTGATACAAAAAAGGCGGCACGCCATTGCGTACCGCCTTTTGCTGGGTCTTTACGACTAGGTCGCGGGCTTGAACAGTGCCGAGTTGGGCACGGGCTCAGGGTCGCCACCGTCCACACCCCAGGTGAACTCGAGCGTGATCGAGTCGGCTGCGTGGTAGAAGTAGTCGATGTTGAGTTGATACTCACCGGGCGCCATAAACACAGCCTCGCAGGTCTGGTTGGCGCTGGCGTGGTTGCCGTCGTTGTTGACGATTTCCGTGCCATCGAGACTGAGCACCGCACCTGCCGAGCTGTTGAGGCAGAGGTTGTACTCAGCATCCTGGAGGACGTTGAGGGACCCCTCAAAACGAATGCCGACAGTGTCACCCACGCCCTCGATCCCGGGAAAGGTTCCGCGAGCTTGGACGTTGAGGTCTGCAACTTCTAGCGTTCCAGCCGCGGTCAGGGTGCTGAAGTCTGGAAGTGCCTCGGTCGAGTCTTCGAGCTTGAAGTAGCTGGCGAGCAAACCGTGCGGATCAGCTGCTCCGGCATCGTCGCCGCCGCCACCGTCGCCACCACCGTCACCGGCGCTGTCGTCTTCACGGGGAGGTTTGGAGGCGGCAAGTTTCTGCACGCCCTTGCGTTTGACGCCGGCACCGCGGGTAGCAACTGAGTCGCGACCGCGCCGACGATCGGCACTGGATCCGTCACCACCGCTTTGGCCATCGGCTCCATCGCCTTGGTCACCGGCGTCATAGGAAACTTTGCCGGCATCGGGATTATTGGTTTGGTTGTTGGAGTTGAATGAGCAACCCACCACCAAACTAAGGCTGGCGAGCAGGAACGCTTTGCTAGGAATCATGGTCGTTTTTCCTCTTCAGGTGGAGGTGTAAAGCTGCGTCTCTAGACGCGCTTGCATGGATGACATTCAGGCACCTGTATGTCTGCGAAATCGACGGGTGATTCGCCACACAAGGCGTGCCGGCGAGTGTACGCCCAAATACCAGGCTGCCGCAAAAGATCGCGGCTTGCTGACCAAAACCGCCGCAGCACCGCGCGTGATTTTCGGCTACCCTCGCCGCCCAGAGAGATCTTCGTTGAGCCAACTTCTCGCATTTGTGCTCCTTATCGGGCCGCTGATCTTTATCCACGAACTCGGCCACCTGCTCGCGGCCAAGCTCATCGGAGTCAAAGTCGTGCGGTTTTCGATCGGCTTTGGCCCAGCCATCGCCAAGATGCGAATTGGAGAGACCGAGTATCGCCTAGCTCCGATTCCGTTGGGCGGCTACGTCACGCTTCTAGGGCAGTCGCCCACGGAGGTCCTAGACCCCCAAGATGCCGACCGGGCGCTTCGCAACAAGCCGTTGTGGGGCCGCTACCTGGTGCTGGGTGCCGGTCCTGCGGCCAATCTCATCCTCCCGTTCTTCCTCTACTTCGCGTTCTTTTTGGGTCACACCGAAGTTGCTCCGCCGGTTGTCGGCACGATGATCGACGGCTCGGCTGCCGCAAGTGCCGACTTACAAACGGGTGACCGTGTGGTCTCGGTCGAGGGCGTCGAGGTTCAGTCATGGCGCGACCTTCAAGCGCAGATCCGCCCTGCCCCCGACCGTGAGCTCTTGATGGTCGTCGACCGCGACGGCGAACGCTTTGAACGCTACGTCACACCCCGCCGGAGCTACTACAAAACCGTTGTTGGCGAGATTGTCCCACGCGGGCTGCTCGGCGTGTTCCCCTGGGTCTATGCGCCACAGATCGGGATTGCCGATCCAAACTCACCTGCGGCAGAAGAAGGTCTCCAAACTGGAGACATCATCACGTCGATCAATGGTGAGCCGGTCACGACCGTCGACCAACTCGAACTCGAGCTCTCTCGCCACCGCGACGCATCCCTGCGGTTGACCTACTTGCGGGCCAAATCGACGCCTGGTCCACTGGCCAACTACCTGTGGTTTGAGTCTCGCCACGCACGGCTGCTGCCCCGCAAGGAAACCGGTTTTCGCACCGGGATCGCACCTGCAAATACATTTATTCGCAAAGTCGATCCCGAGTCGCCGGCCGCTCGCGCGGGCATCGTCGCTGGGGATCGGGTGCTCGCCTTTGGCGACAAGCCGGTGACGCGGTGGGAAACCCTGAGCACCTTGCTCGACCGCAAGGGTGAAGAGCCGGTTGAGCTCACGGTTCAAACCCCGGGGCAACTTCCGCGGATGGTCGAGGTAGCCCAGCAAAAACGCAGCTTCCGCGATATCTACCAGCAAACCCGTCCCTACCTATGGTTTGGCGCCCACCCCTATCAAACTCGGGTCTCGCCCAAGCCGGAGCCGATCCGCGGTCGGTTTACCTATGCGGTGCGGGCAGCTGTCGACGAAACCGTGTCGATGCTCGACATGATGTGGACCAGCCTGCGGCAGATGCTGACGCTCGAGCGTGGGGTCGACGAGCTGAGTTCGGTGGTCGGCATCTTTAATGTGGCCGGCACCGCTGCCGAACAGGGACCTGGGCAGTTTTTGTTGTTGATGGCCCTGATCAGCATGAACCTCGGGTTCGTCAACCTGTTGCCGATACCGATCTTGGACGGGGGCCACCTGCTGTTTTTTACGATCGAAGCGATCCGCAGGCGGCCGTTGAGCCAACGCGCCCGTGAGATCGCCAGCGCCGTCGGTCTGCTGGTCATCCTGATTCTGTTGTTGATCGCCCTGCGCAACGACATTGTCCGCTACTGGCTCGAGTGATATGGCCCGGTCCATGGCCCGCTGGCTCCTCGCGTTTGACACATCTACTCCCCGCAGCGTGATCGTCGTCGGTCGTGCGGACGAACCTGAGCCGACTGTTGCCGACGCACGCACCGATGGTGCCAACCAAGCGTCGGCGACCCTGGTGTCGCGGATCGAGCAAGCTGTCTCCAAAGCCAGGTTAAAGATGCAGGACCTCGACCTGGTGGTCTGCGGCAACGGTCCCGGCACCTTCACCGGCACCCGCGTGGGCGTAGCAACGGCGAAGGGCCTGAGTTTTGGCCTCGCGTGCCCACTTTACGCCTGTGGCACGTTACACGCAATCGCCGCGAGCAGTGGAGTTTCGGGGCCAGTTCTCGCCACTCTCGATGCCCGTCGCACGGAAGTCTATGCCGGGTTGGTTGATGTCGAACACGGGCCAGATGGTCAACTGACCGCGATCAACGACCTCCAACCACCGCAGTGTGCTCCACTTGTCAACGTCCTGGCCGGGCCCCTACCCGCGGGAGTGACCCTGGTTGGCCCCGGCGTCGATGCCTATACAAGTGTAATCGGCGAAGACCTCCGCGACCGGCATCGGCCCGGAGTTGTGCTGACTGCCCGCGGTCTGTGGCAAGCAGCCCGGGCCATCATCAACCACACAAGCCCCTGTGATCGGGCCGAGTTTGATGCTGTGTATCTGCGGGCGAGCTACGCCGAAATGGGTGTCAACCAGCCAAAGCGCCCGTTTAAACCATCGCCGTTTGTCGACCCGTCCGACGGGTGACGGCAAAAGCATGTACCAGCAAGTTAAATCGGCCCGAGCACGGCACCAAGGTCGACGTAGGCCCGATCGCGGGTGACGACATAGGGGCGCTCATCGAACTTGAGGCCGCCCTCCCCGTCGTGCTCGACGATCTGCACCTTGCCCATGCCAAATCCCATCGGCCCGTTGGTGAAGTATTCGACCTGGACGTAATACGGATAGGCTGTTGGTTCGCCGTCGATCACAAATGCCTCGAGGCCAATCCCGTCTTTGATATCGCCGTAGAGATTGCCTCCGGACTCGAGCGCCGGATTTTTGTGATAGGCGTGCCAGCCCCCGCCGTCGCGGATATGCAGGTCGACATCGCTGGCGGCCGTCTCCCAACTCAATACAAATCGCACCGAAGGCTGGGTCGGCAACGCGACGTTGTGAACCTCGATGTTGCGCTCAATGATCTCGCGGTCGCCCGGTCGGTTCTTGAGCCATGCAGCTGCAAATAAACCGAGGTCTTCGGCGAGGATCCGGGCAATCGCCTTGCGCCGCGAATCGGCTCTTGCCCAGGCCAGGCCGTGGACCAGGGTGTCAAACGCTGCCTGGTAGTACTCGGCCTTGAGCAGTGCATAGCCAAGCATTCGAAACGACGACGGGTCGTCCGAGCGCAGCTCGAGGGCACGGGCATAACTGTCGATGACCAGCCAACTCGCTCCCATATCTAAGCCCTCGAGTTGTTGGGCGGCAAACCGACGCATGTCGGGGCGGCTGGGATAGAGGTCGATGATCGAGCCGTAGGCACGGGCTGCAAGCTCGCGGCGGCCATTGGCTTCGAGGGCGCGACCCAGGGCGACGAGGGCGACGACATTGTCGGGTTCGGCATCCCGCCAGTCACGTGCGAGCCGCAGCGCGGGTCCGGTTTTCCCCCACTCGAGGTACTTCATGACCGACAGCAACATCCCGTCATAGGCCTCACCTGGGCGGCGAACCGGGCCTACGGTCCGTGCTGGTTTGGTGCTTGGTTCGGGCGTGGTCGACTCCTCGCGCTTGGGCACGAGTTTTTCGACAACCGCAGAAACGTCCTTGGCCCCAACGGGTTTGAACGCTTCGGGGCGAACTACGCGGCGCTTGCTCGACCCATCGGCGACAACATTCGAAGCCGGAAGTGCCTGCGAGGCGGCAGCACGGGCCCGCAAAACGTCATCCCAAGGTTGCTCTTGCAAGCGAAAATCAGTTGATACTGCATGGGTCCGCACCGGCAAACCACGCCGCTCACCAACCTGTGGCGCGACTTCGGTGTCGATCGGCATGCGTCGCTGGGACACCACCCCCTGCCCGGTTACCGTCAAAAACGAGACGGGCGTATCACGTGCGAGGCCAAAGCGTTTGTGCTTGTCGTCGTCGGCCAACATCACCAACGCGGTGTAGTCATTGAGAATCCGGTGTTCGGTCGAAACATCGAGGATCCGCTCGCGAAACAGCGGGCACAGTTCATCGCCGGTTGTCAGGCAATCGCGGTAATTTTGATCGGTCCATTGGACCTTGGCGGCGTTCCAGGCCGCGGCCAACAGCGATTCTTTGGCCTCGACAACCTCTAGGCGTTGGGTTTGTTGGATGGGGCCATCGAGCGTCACGCGGACCCGCTGGGCCTGCTCGTCGCGAAGATCTGCAAATACAACGACCTCGTCGCCGTGTTGCACACCACTAAGTTGTTGGGGATACACCCAGTTGGTGTTGGGGATCTTGACGTTGATGCCGTCGGTGACGCTGCGAAGCATCTTGCGAACGGCCAAATCAGGGCTTGTACCTGGCGGGAGTACCAGGCCCGAACGCGCGAGATGATGGCTTACAAGCCCGCGAAGCAGGTTTTGGTCGTGCAGACCGCCCTCGACCATGACATCGAGCCGGCTCACCCCATTGCGGCGGAGTTTTTTGACTTCCCGCTCGAGCGCTGTGGCTTCGGTCGCGCCTCCGGTCACCACGCCATCGGTCATCAGCAACACGCGCTTGAACTTCTTTTGGCTGCGCGACGAAACAAATCGCAGGGCGCCGGCGAGGTCGCTGGCCCCGAGCGGACGACGGCGACGCAGGTCCTTGAGCTGGGTTTGCCCGAACTTTGAGACCTTGCCGTTGAACACCGTGCGTGCCGTTTGATCGAAGGCGACCACACGCAGGCGAAAGTCGTTGGGCGTGCGCGAACGCAGCGATTGCACAACTTGCTCGAGGCGGGCGACATGGCGTTGGTAGTCCAACGCCTGCGAGGCCGAGGTGTCGAACAAAATCGTCAGGCTTTCGACCGGGGCGTTGTGGTCGTGGTGCACCGGCGAGAACCGGGCGACAAACATGTTGTCGTGGCGCAGCCCCAGCGGCGCGTTATCTGTATATTCAACGACGACATCCTTACCCGGCACCACGTTGCGATCGCGCAGGATGAACATGTCCTCCTGTTGCTGCCGCTGGATTCTCCCCGACCCCTGCACCGCCTTGAGACCGGCCCCGTGGATGCGGATCATCAGGACATCGAGTTTGCTGTCGAGGCCCGCCAACGGCACCCGATAGGTCTGTGAACCGGTGCCAATCTCGTGGAGATAGGAGACAATAATGCGGGTCCGCCCGTGGGCCTCAACCGGGAACACGCGGGCGCGGAACTGTTCGCCAGCACTTGCAGATACAAGGGCTGGATCGTGGCGTTCCTTCACCAGGTTTTGGTAGGCGGCCTTGCGCGGCACGACCTCGGCATCTTTCCAATGCCCCTTGCGATTGACTGCAAATCGGGTAACGCGGGCTCCTGGCGGGATTTGAACCGAAAGCCGGGCATCGAGTGCGCGCCCCTCGGGGTTGGCAAACTCCATCTCCAGCTCGGTAAACGCCAGTGGTCGTTCGAGGTCGGCACGGACCAACAGGCTGCGCAACTCGAGTGCGGCGCCGTCCTGGGAAACCAGCGAAACCGGTGCGGAGTCGCGACGGATGGCCTGGGGACGCACGGTTGCCTCCGCGCGAAAGGTTCCGTCGAGATTCAAAGTTGTAGGTTCACGCTCTTCGGGTGTGCGTGGGGGGTCAACATTGTTGCCTGTACACCCCACAACCCCCAGCACGAGCCCCCACGCGACAAGTCGCATCTGCAGGCGACCCGCGCGTTGGTTTTGCTGCGTGTGCTCCCGTTTCCCCATGCCAATCGAACCGTGTTTGCCACACGGGCCAACCAGAACGTTCGCACAGGCGCTATCGACACGCAACCGCATTTAGACCCTCACTATCGGTGTTCGGTAGGCGATCCAGTGACAACAAAACGCCATTGGAGCCCGCTTGCTTACACCGGACTGACAACTCTTTTTGCCAGTTTCTCGCCAGTTGTTCGCGGCCGGCCGGCCCCCCGGAAAAGCGACATTGCACAAAAGCTCGACCAATTCCTTGCCCCTACAGTCCCAACTTCTGCCGGAACATCTCTCGGCGGCCTTCGGACGTTGGAGCAAGCGGGTGATTCGTTGCGAATTTCGCGATTTACCGCGCGAAATTATCAGGCATCTTCGACCACGGCCGACGGTGTGATCAGCGGAAGTGCCAGCACAAGCGCAGCCCCCCCGAGCTCACTTTGGTCCACCCGAACCTCGCCGGCGTGGTCGAGCACGATCTTTTTGGTGATGGCCAGGCCGAGCCCCGAGCCCTGTTTGCGGGTCGACTCGTAGGGCTCAAACACCCGTTCTCGCCGCTCAGGAGCAATTCCAGGGCCGTTGTCTTCCACCCAAATCTCCACCCGGTCGGCCACGACAGCGGTCCTTACTCGAACGCAGACCTCAGCGGTTTTGGCCTCGCGGGCCGAAAGCACCGCGTTCTCCACAAGGTTGACGAGACACTGCTTGAGCAATTGCCGGTCGCCCATGACGGCGACCTCGGGCGGTGGCACAACAACCTCTAACTTGTCCGACTCGCGTTCGGTGAGGTGGCCATAGGCGCGGTCGAACTCGGCGAAGATCCGCTCGACCGTGACCGGCTGCAGCTGGGCCTCGGGCACCTTGGCGAAGCGCGAGAACGAGGTCACCATTCGCCGGAGGGCGGCAACTTCATCTTCCACTATCTCGACCGAGGTTGCGAGCATACGGCTGAACGCAGGGTCATGTTTGGGATCTTTCTCGCGCAACTGCTGAACGGCCAACTGGATTGGTGTGAGCGGGTTTTTGATCTCGTGTGCGATCCTGCGGGCCATTTCCTGCCACGCACCGACACGCTGGAGGTAGCTGAGCTTCTTCCGCGCGGCCTCCAATTCGTCGAGCATGCGGTTGAAGGCGGCCCCGAGCTGGCCGAGTTCGTCGTTGCCGAGGTTGCCAACCCGGGCGCCAAAATCCCCCGAGGCGACCTTGCGCATCACCACACTGAGGTCGCTGACCTTGCGAGTAGTTGCACGTGCAAGAATAAACCCGGCGATAAATGCAACCATCAACACCAGTGCACTGGCAACGCCGATGGCCCGCACAACCGCAGCCCCGAGCTCGTCGCGGTCAACCCGGTCGCCGCCCACGGTCACCAACGCGGCTTCGCGTTTGAGCCTGCCAAGCGACTGGTAGCGGCGGTCCATCCCGGGGTCGAGGGCAAACACCGCCTGCAACGTGGCGGTCGCCTCGGTTCCGGTTTTGTCGGCGAGCAACAACTCGGTTTGGCCACCGGGCACCCAGATCCAGGCGCCATCGTCCTCGGGAAAGCTGTCTTTTCGTTCATAGACGAGGTCGTTGCCCGCGGCACTGCTGAGGCGAATCTCGACCAGGTCGCGCTCACGGTTAAATAGCTCTTCGAGGAGTGTTTGGCGGGTATCCCCTGCCCGGCGTGCCGCCAGTAGCTCGAGTTCACGGGCCATGGCCGACACCCGGCTGCGATAGGTCTGTTTACGGGCGCGGACAAACTCGTCGTAAAACGGTGCAGCCAAATCAACCGCGCGAACATTGGTGGCCATTGCATCGTCGACGATGCCGTCGAAGTAGCGCACCGTCATGGTCACGACATAGCCCGAAGCCCCCACGCACAACACCCCCAACACCACCAGCGCCGTAATCACACGCGACTCTAGACGCCCCCACCAGGGCACCCGCGGCAACTCGAAGCGTTTTTTGCTGCTCGGCGTCATTTTGCCACAAGGTAAAAGGCTGGAGAACTGCGCACCGCGAACGTCTTTTCGGCTTTCGGTGCGGACTTGATGAAGATGCCGATCCAGCGACTAAAGGCAGACAGGTCTCGCCCTTGGCCACGCCCGTTGGTGGTCTCGGCCTCGGCAACCGGCTCGTCAAGGGGGTTGCGCTGGCCGACGACGGTCACGAAGTAGGTCGCCCGCCGGCCACGGTCGAGGTGTGCCGCGAGGGCGATGCGAAACCTGTCGATCGATACGGCCTTTTCGATCGCCTGGCTACGCTCGCGAAAATAGCGGGTCGCCGGGCCAAGCCCAGGATCTTGTATTTGGACGGAATACCGCTCCTTCCACGGGTTCCACTGGATCTTGACCACCCGCAGGTGGCGCGCCAACACCTGGGTTGAGCCGGTGCGGTAGAGCTTGATCTCAAACGATAAGGTGGTCGCAAAGCCAGATTCGATCGAGGCCATCGCGTCGCGTTCGCGGGCGGGCAACAGCTCGGGCAGCGAAACCGAGAGCAGGACCGAGTCGCCAATCTCCTCAAACCTCGCGCGCCGCAGACGCAACAGCTCACGGCCGCCGACACCGGTCATCAGCGGCAACGAGGCCGACAGCAACAACAGGTCGCGGCGCCTCAAATTGGCGTCCTCCGTAAAATGTTGCCCACCGAGAAGTCGAGCGTGCCGACCACGGTCTCGAGCCGCAGGCCAAAGTTGGCGTTAAACCCGAGCGGTGCCGGGCGTTGGCCCATGGCCCGCCACATTGCCCGCTCATCGGCCCCACCATAAATTGTATACACACCCGACGACAAAAACAGGTGCCCGCCGTTGATCCCCGGAATACGTGTACCTGCAAACAGAGGCCAGACATATTCGAGGTCAAAGCGGGCGAACGTGCTGCCAAATGTGCGGGTGTTGATCCCCGTGCCAAACACATCCACCGGATTGCGTGTGGAGTACAGCAGCCCCATTTCGCGGCCGGGGGTCCAGTCGCTGAGGTCGCCGGCGTAAAACAGCTCAAATCGCGGGGCTGCCCCGGCGATCTGCCCGGCCAACACACTCGGCGTGATCCAGTGGCGCCACGGCAGGCGAAATGTATATGCACCGCCGGCGATGAGTTTCATATACTCGTACTCGCTGCCGACCAGTGGTGACGAAAACTGGATGTCGAGGACAAACCGCCCACCCTTGCCCGCGGCTGCGGCCTGCTGCCGACCGTCCCATTCGAGCCCAAAACTCACCGAGGTCAGGCGGTGCACGCCGTCGCGGATATCGAGGTCGACCGCGGTCGATTGACCCTCCGGATCGACGTAGTTGGCAACCTCTGGCAGCAGCGCATTGACCCGCTCAAACCGATAATCCGCCGCCAGCTCGAGGTCGGATCGCAGGGGAAAGGTCATCCCCAAAATGCCGCCGATCCTTGAATAGTCAAAGGTCCGAAAATGGTCGGGCGACGGATCGGAACGCAGGCCTGAAACGCGATAGGCCTCGGCCGCGGAAAATACGTAGATTGTGCCTCCGAGGCCAAACGCGGTATCAGGGATCCGCGGGGCTTCGATGAACAACCGCCCCGCCTGCTGTCGGCGTCCCGGAGCTAACGTGGCCGGATGCGTCCCCCAAATAAACCCGCCACCGATGTGCAGCGACTTGCCCACAAAGTTGCGCTCACGGACCTGCACCCCCCCGTGGAAGGGCGTCATCTTAGATGTCCCCAAGTACAGATCTGTGACGGTCAGCGAACTGACTTCGGCGAGCTCGACCACCAAAATAGCGCGGTCGTCGGTCCCGCGAATTGGTTCGAGCCGCAGCAGCACACTGGTGTAGTTGCCACTGGCCAGCAGCCGCTCGCGGGCCCTTCGCACCCGCGGATCCTCGGGCCACAACATGGCTGCCCCTTCGGTCAGCTCCTCGCGCGCGAGCGCAGCCAAAACCTCGGTGTCCGGCACCCGGTCGTTGCCGACAACGCGGATCCGGGCAATCAACAGGCTCCGGCTCGCTGGCGCCTGAGCTTGCGGTGCAGGATCCTCGGCCGGCGCATCGACAACTTCGGCAGGCTGCGGTCCGACCGGACTCGCCCAAGCATCGGCGCAGGTCAAGCCGGCGACACAGGCAATTACCCACTGGCACCGACGCACGGGCCTGGCAAAGCGGTCGACGGGCTGCGACATCGGGCCGAGTTTACTCCGCTGGTTGGCCGCGTGAACCGACGTCAAAGACGACGCGCGAGTTGGGCCAATTGTTGTTTGGTATTGACGCCCGCAACTTCGATCGGGTCGACATCGAGGGTCTCCACCTCGCCACGACGGGCCGCGATCGCTACCAGGTCCGTCAAGTAGATCTCCCCCTGGGCGTTGTCAGAGCCCAGGTTCGGCAGGTGGTCGCGCAGTAATTGGGCATCGACGCAATAAACCCCGGCGTTGCACTCCGCGATTTGGCGCTGTTGCGGCGTCGCGTCGCGAAACTCGACAATCCCTGAGACAACACCCTCTGGCGTGCGTACGATCCGGCCGTATTGCGCAGGGTCTTGCGGTTGGAAACTCGCCATCGCCAACCCAGAAGTCGCCGCGCGACAACTCGCCACCAGCTGCTTGAGAGTCTGCGCGCGGATGAGCGGGACATCGCCGCTGAGAATCAGGACCGGCCCGTGGTGCTCCGCAAGTGCGGGCAAGGCCATCAACACTGCATGACCCGTGCCATTTTGTTGGGCCTGAAGCGCAAACGAAGTCGACGCGGGTCGTTTTGCGAGGGCTTCGACAGCGGCCTGGACCTCTTCGGCACGGTAGCCAATCACCACCACAATGCGCTCGACCCCCGCCTTCTTCGCCGCGGCTATCGGGTAGGCAACCAGCGGAAGCTCGCCGAGTTTGTGCAGGACCTTTGGCAACTCGGATGCCATCCGCGTGCCCTTTCCGGCCGCCAACACAACGCCTGCAGGTGGATCTGAGTTCATGGCCGCACCTTATCTGGATTTGTCCGGGAACGCGGTCCGAGCAATCGTGCGATGAAAGCGCGAATCGTGAGACATTCCGCGCGAGCTAGCTGCAAGGCACGATCGTGGTGATACGCACGCCCCACATGTGCCACTTACTCATATACCGTGTTTCACTGCTCCGGTCCCAACCCGGCCGGGTTATTCTCCCGGAGCTGGCCCCATGCCCACGCCTGTGACCCGATCCAAGCAAGCATCTTTCCCGCGCAAGGGCTCCCTCAAGCGGGTTGCGTTTCCCCAGCTGGTCTTCGACATCGCGTCGAGTAAGACCAGCGGCAGCCTCTACCTGCTCTCGGGTGAGACCAAAAAAATCGTTGTATTTCGCGATGGCTGCCCGAAGTTTGTGCGCTCCAACCTCGCCGAGGAATGCCTTGGTCAGGTCCTCGCCGAACAGGGAATCATCACGCAAAAACAGTGCAACGACACGTTAGAAGCGTTGCGTCGCACCGGTAAGCGCCAGGGCGAGCTGCTTGTCGAACGTGGCATTTTGTCCCGTGGCAACCTCGAGTACGGACTTCGGGCCCAACTCGAGACCAAGTTGTTTGAAATCTTTTCGTGGCAACAGGGCCGGTTTCAGTTCAAAGAAGGTGCGTCGGAGCAGGAGGAAGAAGGCCAGCTCGAAGGGTCGGTCAGCCTGCTGGTCACCCGCGCGATTCAGGAGCGCTTCACCGACGAACGCGCCCGGTCGATGCTGTCCGACAATCTCAAGAAATTCCCCCGCAAGTCGCGGACCAAGGTCAACCCCGACGAGCTCGGGCTGCTGCCCGAAGAGGCCTACTTTCTCACCTGTTTAGACGGTAGCCGTACCACCGAAGATATTCTCAACGGCGACAAGGTCGACCCCCCTGTTCCGCGGATTTCGACCCTGCTGTACGCGCTTCAAGTGACGGGCGCGATCGAGTTTTCGGCCTTCAAGCGAACCTCGATGCCGCGGGCCAAGCCCCCGACGATCGTCCTCAAAAACCCCGACGACACGGCCCTCGCCCCTGACTACGAGCAACTCGAACCGATTTCGGAATTTGAGGACACCCCGCTTCCGGGTGAGCTTCCAGCGGCGACCTCCAACACCGGGTTGCCGACCCTTCGCAGCGAAGATGAGGAGATGTTTGCCGACGTCGCCGCCTCGGCCGACGAGGACAGTGCGGTGCTCGATGCTCAGGAACTTGCACAGGCAAGTGTTTCCCTGGCCAGTGCGACTGCAACCGCTACCAAGCGCCCGGCCAGCCCCTCCCCGCTCGGCACGCTGGTCGACGACGACGATGACGACCTCGACCTCGCCGACGGCTCCGACAGCCAGGAGCACACGATCGTCGACGAGGTGTTCGCCAGCGAGGATATCGAGCTCGTCGACGACGATCTGATCGAAGAGGTTTCGTCGATTCAAGAACTCGCCGACGACGACGAGCTCGACGAACTTTCGGCCGTCCTCGAAACCCCGGGGGACGACGAGGTCCTCGACGGCGAGGCCCTCACCACCCTCGACCCGGACGTCACCCTTGAAGGTTTGCGCGAACAGGCCGAACTCGCAGACGGCGACCTGCCCGAACTCGGCGACGATCTCCCAGAGCTCGGCGACCTCGATGCCACGGACCTCGGCGACCTCGATGCCACGGACCTCGGCGACCTCGATGCCACGGACCTCGGTGACCTCGATGCCACGGACCTCGATGCCGCTGACCTCGATGCCACGGACCTCGGTGACCTCGACGCTGCCGACCTCGACGCTGCTGACCTCGGCGACATCGCAGCCGACTTAGAAGACATCGCTGAAGACCTCGGGGATATCGATGCCGACCTTGCAGACCTCGACGTTGGCGACCTCGGCGATATCGATGCCGACCTCGCTGACTTTGACCCCGACGATATCGACCTCGACGCTGTCGACCTCGACGAACTCGCTGCAGATGCCGAGGAACTCGAGGAGCCTGCGGTTGAACTCGACGACGACCTGCTGTTGGAAGATGCCGAACTGATCGCCGACGACGATATCGATCTTGGCGACGAGGACTTTGACAACATCGAGCTCGATGCCGGCGAGCTCGACGACGACCATATCGCCGCGGCGATGCGGTTTCACGAGGGGGAAGCGGCCATGAAAGCTTCAGACTACGCGACCGCCCTCGACCGTTTTGCCGAAGCCTTTGACCTCGGCCTCGATGTCGCTGAGCTGCGGGCAATGGCCGCGTTTGCCAGGTTTCGCAACAACGGTGGCGACGAGACCACTGCCCAGGAGTCGCTCGAGCAGCTCGACTACGCCGAGCAACTCGACGCCGAACTCGACTTGGTGCACGCCTATCGCGGGGCGATTTACCTCGGCCTCGGGATCCACGATAGTGCCCGCGAGTCGTTTGAGCGGGCCCTGCAAATCAACCCCTACTGCGAGCTGGCGATCGAGTACATCAACAACGTGTAACAGCACCTTTTTGCTAGCAAACAGCTCGGCCAATCCGCCGAGCTTTTTTGTATCACCAACGAAAATGGTGCCGCGCCCACGAAAAAGCCCGACCCTATGGGCCGGGCAGATTCACTGGACGTGGACTGAAACTAGTCGATCGCTGGCTCCACACCCATTTCGCTGAGCAGGTGGTCGGCCTTGTCGACCGCATCCATAATCCACAGAGCGTAGCGAATGTCGACGTGAATCGAGCGGGTGATCGCCGGGGTAAACACCCAGTCCGAAGCGATCGACTCGTAGTTGCCGTCAAACACCAGGCCGGTCAGCTCACCGCGGGCGTTGAGCGTGGCCGAGCCCGAGTTGCCACCGGTGATATCGAGGTCGGCCAGGAAGTTGACCGTGACCTCGCCCTTGTCTGGATGGGCGTAGGGTCCCCAGTTCTTTGCATTTGCAACGTCTAGGAGCGCCTTGGGTGCGTTGAACGGGTCCTCGCCAGTGTGCTTGGCGACAACCTCCGAAACGGTCGTAAACGGGGTGTAGGGCTCGGATTTACCCGGCGACGTATAGCCGCGAACCGTCCCGTAGGTAATCCGCAGCGTGCTGTTGGCATCGGGCGCGAGGTTGCCACCGGTGAACTCGCGCAGGGCCGCGATGTAGGTCGGGCGCAGCGAAGCCATTGCACCTACAAATGCTTCCTCGCGTTCATTGCGGGCATCGACATCGGCCTTGATCGCCAGGGCGAGCTTGATAAACGGGTCCCGACTCTTGGCGAGCGTCTTTTTGTTGGCCGTCTTGAGAAGTTTGACGCGTACTTCGGGGTCGCCGAGCTTGGTCTTTTTGTAGAGCTTGTCGAGCGCCTTATCGATGGCGGCCTCGTCGACGTTTTTGCCGACAATCGCCGTCAAAATGCTCGGGCGCTTGTCCTCGGGAAGCCGGGCGGCACGTGTCAAAAACAGCTTGAACACGGCCCGGTCGAGCCGCGGGTCGTAGGTCTTTTGCATCGCCCGATAGGCGACTTCATCGTCAGCAACGTCCTTGTCCTGGTAGCCACGCTTGCGTTCGGCATCGGGTTTTTCGCGCTCGTCGGCCCAGGTGAGCATGTCGAGGGCGACCCCCAACAACGTCGAGCCGCGCAAAACCTCCGAAAACGCGGTGTCGGTCTCGCGGGTTTGCTTGCGGGTTTCGTTGAGCGCGGCAATCTTGCTCAGCACATCACCGTAGCGAGCTTTGCGAGCTTCGTCGGCGGCAATCCAGGCCTGGAGGTCGGCCTCTAACTTCTCTTTTTCGGCGGCCAGTCCCCCCTGATTGAGACCGTCGCGCATGCCCTTGTAGTTGGTGAAGTAGTTGCTGAGCCCGCGCAGGCGCCCGGCGGCTTTGATCTTGAGCTCCTCATCCTCGGCACTCAACTTCTCGAGCACGGCGATGTACTCCTCGAACATCGCGATGCGATAGTTGTAGTACCAATCAGCTGCTTCGCGGACTTCACCCGCGGTTTTGAGCCGGGTGGTCCGGCCGGGGTAACCGGCGACCATGACAAAGTCTCCCTCCTTGGTCTTCTCGCTGGCGACCTTGAGGTGGTGCGGCGGGGTGTAGGGCACGTTGTCAGCCGAGTAATCAGCCGGCTTACCGTCCTTGCCGACGTAGGCGCGCAAGAACGAAAAGTCACCGGTGTGCCGAGGCCAACGCCAGTTGTCGATTTCGCCACCATAGACACCGATGCCCGGATGTGGCGCATAGACCAGGCGAACGTCGCGGATCTCGAGCTGCTCGATCTGGAAGAACTGTGCACCTTCAAAGAACGATGAAACCAGGCAGCGAGTGTCGGGCCGTCCCTGCTCGCAGGTATTGATCAGTTGTTTGCGCCGCTCGGCGATGGTCTTGTACCGCTCTTTGTCGTCGGTCACCTTGTCGAGCCCACCGAGGATCTTGTCGGTGACATCGGTAAACGCCTGGGTGACAAACACCCGCGCCCGCGGTCCACCCGACTTCTCCTCGGCCCGGGTCTTGGCCAAAAACCCGTTCTCAATCAGGTTGTCCTCGGGCGTCGAGTTGTTTTGCAGGTACCGACCCACACAGTGGTGGTTGGTGACGATAAGGCCCTCCGACGACACAAACGAAGCGGAGCATCCACCCAGGCTGACAATCGCCCCGAGTGGGAACGACGTGGGGTCGGTCAACACCGAGGGGTCGAGCTCAAACCCGGCGTCCTTGAGACTCTGTGCGTGTGCAGCGATCTGCGTTGGCATCCACATGCCACCCGGATTCTCGAACGCAGGCTTGGGCGCGGGAGCAGGCCCCGGATCTGGGGTTACTGCCTGGTCGGCACGGGTGTTCGCGCATGCGGCCAGCAATAGCGCTACACATGCGAGGGTGGGCAGGGATCGAAACGTTCGAGCACGTCGCATAGACCGATCCCTATCAGATCCATGTGGCACTGGGGCGCATCTGGGAATGCTTCGAAACACCCATATTCTCACGCGTCGATGCCAACAAAGCTGAAACCGAGACCTCTACTGTGCCACGCGTTCGACGCTGGCAATCTTTTTGAGGTAGACCACCTCCAGCTCTGCCGACTCTGGGCGCCGAAGGACGACTTTGGTGTCGTTTTCGTCGTAGCGGAAATCTTCGACATTCGCATCGAAGACTTCCCCAGAACGCCCCTTGAGCGTAATCCGCGCTGTGAACCCTTTTGTCTGCATGATGCCCAGTCGCATCCGTATCTTCTCAACAGCCGATGGCATGGTGCTCCAATCTTTCGGGGCGCGAGCATAGCCAATCCAGCGTTCCTGCCCAGCTGGGTTTGGGTGCGAACAGCCACGCGCACCACTGCGAAACACGGCCAGGCAAAATCCACAGGCTGCCTGTCAATGGTACCCTCGCAACTTCCGAACCCCCGAGATCAATGGCGCGACGAGGTTCCAATGGCCGTTCGTTGCTGGTGGGCAACCCCACGGCGCACAGCGGCAAGGCCGGCAAGGCGATCAAGGCCGCCATGCACGTGCTCGAGCAGGCTCGACTGCATCCGGAATTTTTTGCCACCCTGCCCGATGGCGCGACCGTCCCGGCGCTGTCGGAGCGACTCGAAACTGGAGACATCGCCCGCGTCATTTACCTCGGTGGCGACGGTACCTTCGCCGATACGGCCAAGGGCATCATCCTCGCCCGCGAAAGCTATGGTGTAGATGTCCCATTGGGCATGTTGCCGATGGGCACCGCCAACGACCAGGGGCGCTCGTTCGGCGTCCGGGCCGGAATCAAAGCCCTCGAAACCAATGTCCAGATCATCGCCGAGGGCATCGAACAGTGGCTCGACGTCGGCCGTGTCGAAGCCCTCGACGAGGCCGGAGTCGTCGTTGCCCAGGACCTGTGGTTCGACAGTTGGGGCGTGGGCCTTTCGGCCCAGATCCTCGCTAAACGCAACCGCGAGCGCGAGCTGGTGGCCAAGGTCCCGGTGATCCGGCAAATCTATCGCGACAAGCTAGTCTATGTACGTGCAGGTATCTCGAGCTATTTTCGTTCGTTGCTGCGCCGCCGCAAATGTGCGGCTGAGATCACCATCGACGGCGAACGCCACGAGTACCAGGGCGTCACCGACATTGTCATTACCGGCACGATTCTCTACGGCGGCGACTGGATCTTTGCCCCGGAGTGCAAACCCGACGACGGCAAGTTTGAAGTGGTCATCATGAAGAGCCACGCCGACTGGGCCAGCGCGACCGTGGTCGCCCACAAAAAACTCCCGGTGACCGAGGATGAACTCGAGGTCTTGGGCGTGCGCCGTAGACGGTGGAACGCCGGCAAACATATCGAGGTCCGCCTGTTCCGGCCGACCGGTATCAGCAAACTCCACTCGCAAATCGACGGCGAGGAGTTTACCTACGCCGACCACTACCGGATTGAGAACCTGTTTCATCACCTGCGGATCATCGTCCCCGAAGATCCGCATTGGGTATGAGCGAAGCTTGCCCGGGAGCAGTGGCTGTGCGAATCATACAAGTCATGAAGGTTCCCGCATGCGTGGTGGTTGTTGGCCTAACTGTTTGTGCCTGCAACCAATCAACCCCGACCGACCCGCAGCCACAAACGGTCACGCAGTCCGAACCCAAGCCCGACCCCGTTGTCAAAGAAGCCGTCGACCCGGGGGCCGGGCCAGAGCTTTTGCACAACAAGCTCGGCCCCTACCAGGCCTGCTTTACCGCCTCGCGGCTGGTTGTCGCCCGTCACTTTGCCCGGGCAAACGAACACCTCGCCGGCCGGAAATCGGCCCCCGTCACTGCTATGCCAGAGGCCCTCATTGTCGCCTGCGAACAGGCTGTGGGCGAAGGCCGTGCCCTGCAGCCCAAGTTGCCCGAACTCGAAGACGCATTGGCGGCATATGCCGAGTCAACCCGCGCCTACTGGGACCTCGCCAACGGTTTGCAAGACAAACTGGCAGCAAAAAAAGCCCGTGACCCGCAGGCCCGCGACCAGCTCGAAGCTGCCTACGACACCTGGGAGTCCCGCAACTTCGCGCTCAACAAGTTACTCGACAAACACCAAAGCGAGGTCGAGCGCAGGCAACTTGCCGATATCGAAGGCCGGGCCGGCAAGAACCTCGAGTACCTTGTACACACACGGATTTTTGCAATCCGCCCGGTCGCCGCCTGTGTCGCCCAATTCGATGTCACCGCCGGCGCCTGTAAACAGCCGATCGAAGCCCTGCAGTCCGCCCACACAACGCTCAAAACCTATGTCGACGGCCACGCGGACGAGGTCGCTGCGGTGGCAAAACTCGCCGAGTTCTTAACGGCTGCCGATGCCCAAACAACGCAGCTCACGAAACTTCTTGAAACCCTCGAGAAAGCTCCCAAAAAGTCTGGAGAGGCTCTCGCCGCGGCCAGTGAGTCGGCAGCCCAGCTGGTCGCCCAGGGGGCGACGCTGGTGTTCCCTAAGCAAGAGTAAGCCTAGTGGCCAATGCCTAGCCGTTGCGGCGCCGTCGCACCAGGCCAAACAAAATCGCCAGCATGGCTGTGACGCCAGCTCCTGAAGGTGCATCTACATCGACTCGACAACCCTTCTTGGTCGCGCCGGGTTCCTCCTCAATCGCTGGCGGATTGGGGTCGTTGCTGAGGGCATCCCCCCACTCCCCACTGCCCTCGGACAGGTCGTCGGGGCTGCCATCACCCTCGTCAGCTGGAGCGGTATCGGGGTTGCTGCCCCCACCACCCGAAGACGATGACCCGTCGGCGTCGCTGTGTCCGTCGTCGCTGCTGAGGGTCGCGTTGGCCGGGACCACAACATTGGCGGGACGCGGGCGTGCTCCCGCCAACTTCTGCCACTTGCTGGGAATCGCCCCGCCCGGCGACGGCTGGTTGGCCGTCAACAGGTACACCGCCCGCCGGTTGCGAACCTCGTCGGTGTTGTCCGGGGTTTGAACCTTGAGCCCGCGCTCGCCCATCCCCGCGTAGTAGATTTCGGCCCAAATACCCTTTTTGTAGAAGTACTCGGCGATCGCCTTGGCCCGTTTTTGCGACAACTTTTGGTTTTTGCCGGCTGGACCAACCGTGTCGGTAAAGCCAATGATGTAGAGCTTGGCCTGCAAGTTGGCATTGACGGCTTGATTTATCCGCTCGAGTGCCGCCAGCTCTTTGATCGCCGCCTCGGCAGCACGGTCGATCTTGGGCGCCTCGTTGGGTTTGATCTTGGCCTTGCCGCTATCAAAGTTGACATCGACGTGCGGCAGCTCGACCGACCACGGACACAGGTTGTAGCCGCCGGTGACCCCGTTGCCCTTGGCGTTGAACTCGAGCAAGAACACCGGGTCGCTGGTATCCCAGTTCAAGGTGATTTTTTGGCCCGCGGCAACCTTGCCCTCCTGGCTGTCGGAGTAGGCGACATCACCGGAGTTGTTGTAGACCTTGAACTCGTAGGATTCGACCTCAAAGTTGGCCTGGTAGCTCACCGTCCGCTTGTTGCGAATCTCGTCGAGCGAGGCGATAGCCTGCACCTGGCCCATCTTGCCGCCAGCCGTCCGCGCGACCTCGAAGTCGGCCTCACCTTCGAGGTTTTTTCCGACGATTTTGAGGTGGTAGGCGGCCTTGTTGGACGACTGGTTCCACTTGATGACAAACTCCTGGCCGTTTTTCATGGCCGGGACGGACTTATTGATCTTTTGCCGGTCACCGGTGATCGTGACCTGCAACGGCGGCAAACTCCCGTTGGCTTTGATCGTCACGTAGGCCTCGCCTGAGGCGTCGGTTTGACTCGAAAACGAGTAGCTAAACGAACCCATCGACAGGGCGAGTGCTAGGAGGATTCCGGCAAAATTCGCAATCGGCATCGAGAAACTCCGGGCGTGAGAGACACTGAAACGTCTGTCGTACGCGGCGCGACGATACCACGGCACAGCAACGCGAGAACTATCTTTATGCCCCAAGCGCCTGCGGTTGACAGGCTGGCGACCGCACCGGTAGACAGCACAAAGTGGGTCGTTTTTTCGCCGGATGTGCTGTCTCGTTGCTTGCGTGCGCTGCGGGGTATTGGCTGCTCCATGTACAAAACCAGTCCGACGACCCGTGCGGCGGCCACTGTGGTGAGACCACGCAATGTGTCGGCACCGTTTGTGAGGCGCTCGAAGACGAGGAAGTCGCGGCCGAACCCGACAGCAAAAAACCGGGTAAGAAACGTCGAAAACGTCGTCGCAAAGGTCGACGGGGTGGCGGCGCGAGTGCAGACAATGCCGGCGACGAAGCCGGTGACGACCTCCCGCCATTTGAGCCCGTCAACGACCGCCACATCCCCCAATTTTCCAACAAGCCGATCGTCCTCGATATGAACGCCGGCAGTGAACGGCTGTCCGACCATGTTGTCGACACCCACATGAACCGGCTCACCCCCAAGTTTCAACGCTGCATCACCACGGCAAGTACCTACAGCGACGACGACATCGGTGGGGGTACCCTGACGTTTAAAATCCAGCTCAAACCCACCGGCAAGGTCGCGGGCGTCAGCGTGAAAGGGCCGTCAAACCTCAAGGTATTCGGCATCATTCCGTGCGTGCGCAAGGTCGTCTACGACCACAAATTTCCGAGCTACGACGGGCCGCCGATGGGCGTCGACTTTTCGTTTGAGGTCGGCTGACACGCGAGTTCGATGCTGATGCACCTACCCAAAAGGAGCATGGGTGCATCCACACCTAACTAGAGCGCTTGGGCGTCGAACGGATCGGCTTTGCTCTGTTTGTTCGACGACTTCTTCGATTTGCGGCGCTTGCTTTTCTCGTTGAGGAGGCTGCGCTCAAACTTCTCGAGCTCGGTGTCGATCCACGACTGGACCGAGCCGCTTTTGCCACGGGCCTGCAAAAAATAGGCTTCGGCGGACTTCTGGTTGCCCTTGCGGTAGGCACAAAGGCCTAGCCCTGCCGCTGCCCGACCGCCGTAATAACCACTGTCTGGCAAAATTTGCTCATACAACGGAATCGCCTTCGGACAAACATCCTGGCGGCGGTAGTTGTCGGCCTGCTCGAGCATCGGGATCAGCTCTTCTTTGTCGAGCATGAGCGCTGGAGCCTGCTGTTTTTGCTCCGCCGGGGCTGGTGCGGCATCGGCCTTTGTCTGGCTGGGAGAGCGTTTGGCCCGGGCAGGCGGGGGCGCATGCATGGTGTTGGCCATCCCACCAGAAGCACGCTGCTGGGCAGCGCCGTAGTCTCCTGCCTCCGCTTCTTTGGCGAGTTCTTCCTCGGCATCGGCTTCGGGTTCGTCGGCGGGGGCATCGTCTTCGCGTTTATCTGCCGCAGCTGCGGCGCCCGGCATCTGTGTGGCCGATTGCTCGACGGACTTGGACTTGGTCGCCTCGGCCTGATGGACAGGGGCCGGGGCAACGGCGTCTAGCTGTTGCGCATCGTCGGGTTGGACCAACATTAACACCGCGACGGCGGTCGCCACCACGGCAAAACTTGGTAGTACAAACGATTTGCGTAGGCGCGACCAAAAGCCCTCGGGCTTGGGGGCAACGACTGGACGCTCGGGTTGGGTTTTTGCGGCCTCGGCCAACACACCGTCTAAAAGGCCCTCGGGTACATCCTCGAGGGTCAGTGCTTCACGGCTCATCGCCAGGATATCGCGGTACTCGGACAGCCGAGTGACCGCTGCCTCCGACATGGTTGACGGCGCGGTGAAGTCGTCGGCTTCACACAACTCGAGCGCGTCCTCGATGTTATCGAGGTCCTCGGGCGTAAGCTGAACTGCTGCGTTGGACTCAGCCATGGTTTTGACTTCGTGTGTGCAGATTACCGCGGTCGGTCGAGTTCCGACACTGCGACTGAAAATTCACCCCAAGTGCAGCGCCCCCAAACAGGGGTCTTTCGCCCCCAACTCCGCGGGACTGCGCTTGTTTTTGCCAGGACACGACATCCTCAACGCAGCTCCCGTTTGCCAGGGTCTAGCGAAGTTTGAATTTCTCATCGGGTCAGCTCACGCGCTCAGTCCAGGCCTCAGGTGGCCGGGACCTGGCCAACAGTAGAACGGACAGCCGGCGACGTGTCCCTTCACACAGGTCTACAACCATCTAGGCATGTTTTGGCGGCGGTGCCCAGATCCAACCATCTTCGATCCAAAGGTCGCCGAAGGCGTCAAGCGCCTCCTCAACCGCATCGCCCTGATGGGTTGTCGCCGGTGCGCGCCATCCCTGCCGGGCCCACAGTGCGGCCGTCCATGCGCAGATCACCGACCCAAAGACGTGGGGGCTTCGCACCACAGTTTCCGGCCAAACATAGTCTAAATCTCCTGGAAGCTGCTTTAAGACCTGCTTGCGACGCTCCCAGATGCTCTCCGTTTCACCGAGGCGGATGCCGCGCTCAGCGTCGGTGCCGAACAATCGGATGATCGTTGCCGGCGGATGCACCTCGATCAGATTTTCGTGCAGCCGCAGCGCCGGCGAAAGTGCCCGACGCAAATAGGCCGCGCGGGCCGAAAGTGGACCCATCCCCTGCCCCAACGACTCGCGTGGCTTGAGCCCGTGATGGGCAAACACGAGGTCGACTGCGCGTTGGGTGTAGGGCGTCACCAACGGCTTGCCGGGATCGGACTTTCCCTTTCGCGGATCGAGTGTATGTGCATACTCTTTCATCCAGCGAACCACGGGGACATCGCAATTGTCGATGCCTGGGCAGGCGAGTTGACAGCGGATACACGGCGGCAGCGTCAGCGGAGCGTTCATCGCCACAACGGTCCCCTCGTCGTGCCATTTTTTGAGGTACGCGACGAGCACATCATCGCGAAAAAGTGCATATGCACTTTCGTCGTGACTGCCCTCGCCGCCCCCGCGGTGGCCCTTGCGAACCCGGGCTTCGGCCAGACGCAGCTGCCCCTGTTCACACTCTAAACGGGCAACGGCGGTGGTCTTGCCACGACCACCACCGAGGTGCACACCGATAAACCGGTGAAACTGCCGGGGCTTGTGATTGCCGGCAGACTCGGTCATTCGGCCTGAACCGAGGGCATGCGCTCGGTCAAATACTGCAAAAATGCAATTGCCGCGGGTAGCTCGAGTGCCGGCAGGCCATCGACCAATTCACGGGCCTTGCGACGCAGTGTTTCGGTCGGGCCTTCGCCGCGCTCACCAATCGGTTTTTGCAACGGCACATCGGGCTCCGACGGTTGCACAGCCTCACCCCACGGCGGACCTTCGCCGAGTACGATATCTTGCATAGACAACCAATTATCAATGTAGATGTGCAGGAGGTTGGCACGGTAGGCAAACCACCGATCACGCTCGACCGGATAGGACAACAAAACGTCTTTAAACCGCCTAAAAGCGCCCTTCCCGTCAATTGCCAGGATCAGGCGTTCGCGCAGTGCCGGGTCGGCAACCGAGGCGACAAAGCGCTCCATCCAGCGGTACTGTTCCCGCGAGGATGCCGGGTCGAGGTGCAAGAATCGACCGGGCGAGCGGCGGATAAGGCTGCGTTTTTCATCGTCCTCCGGACGCGAGTCGACGATTGTTACGACCTGCCCGGATTTGAGGTCGAGGTAGCTATGGGTTTCGGGCGCGTTATGTTCAAACGCGGTCTCGAGTGCTGACCAGTCGGGGACTGGTCCTTCCGCAGAGATGCGCATCATGGGAAATCGCTTTCGGTAGAGCTGGCGAAGTTAGGAGGCTGGTCAGGCCGATTCACCATCAAGGGGGGAACGACTGCCGACTGGGAGCGACAGTTCCCTCAGCATAGACCCGGGGTATTGCAGGTCGCAACCACGGGTGAGCAAACACCCGTCGTCGCCCTGACTGTCTGCACTGCGCAGTCCCCTCAAAAAAACTCGTGCGCGGAGCCAAAACCTCGCTCACTACAAAACTAAAAAATCGTGCAAGTGCACCCACCACAAGCTTCTATTCCTACGATAGTGCGCCTTCTTCGCTCTAGGCGAAGCGGGTTACCCCGAGAGTTTGTGGCGAAGGACTTCGAGCTCTGCCTCGAGCTCGTCGGGTGGACGTTGGCGCAGGTCGGCAACCTCGGCCTCGAGTTGCTCTATTTGCCAAATAGCGGCTTGCAGGCGGGCCCGTAGTCCATCGTCGGGCGCCTTCGAAAGATCCTCGGCGGGCGTGAGCTGTGGTTCGGTCCGGGCAACCGACTCCGCGGCCATGCGGGCGACTTGCCGCTGGAGCTCCTCGACCTGCCGCACGAGGTCCCGGTTGCGCTTGTTGACCTCGTCGAGTTGCTCGAGGGCGTGTTGCCGCGCACTCGCTAGCAGCTGGTTTTGTCGCCGCAGCTGCTCCGCCCGATTGCTGTCGGCGGGGGCAACCGCACGCGGTTGAGGCGTGGGCTTGGGCGCCGCTTGGGGCTTGCGATTGCCAGTCTCGAGCTGTTTTGCTGGTCCTGCCACCGGTTTTACCGTTGGCAACTCGACCAGCGTCATGGCCTCGGTCACGTGCGTGCGCCCCGGGGTAAAGACCGCGAGATACTCGGCAAACTCGACCTCTTCGCCCAGGCTGTTGTCAAAGGTGATGCCGAAGTCGCGTTCGTCCTCATCACCCACGACTGCGCCGCAATCGAGCACCGCCGACCCGCGCCACGTCGCCAGGCCATAGACACGAGCTTGCCCCGGCTGGGGCGAAACATGCTCCTCGAGTAGGGCAAATAACTCGTCGAGATCGAGCGTGGCCGGCCCGTGCAACACAAGCGTCCGTCCTTCGCTCAACAACTCCGCAAGCTGCCTGAACAGCCCTGGCAAATCGTCGAGCCAGGTCCGCAGGTCGACACTGGCAAACTGCCATTTTGCGCTGCGAAGTTGTGCGAGTGCCTCGGCTCCCGGCACGAGCAGGTCGACCCTCGAGCGACGCCGGTCGGGCTCGAGCAGTTCGTCGAGCAACGAAGCAGCCTCCGACTTTCGCAACCTCTCGGCATGCTCGACCAACATCGGATCGACCAACACCCGTCGCGTCCCGGCCCACAGCTCACGGACAAACTGATAGCGGGTGAGCACACCCGTCGGCACCGCGTCGGGCGGCTGCCGGAGTTTGCGCTCGCGCCCCATCTCCCCGCTTCATATACCCAGCAGTGCGGTTTAGGCAATGGCGGACAATTGCGGTGCGGCATTGCCCACCGGCGACCGCGGTGCTAGGTTCGGCCACCGTTTTTGGCGGCTGGAAGCCTGGGGATCGAACATGCAAGACACACTGCGGGCCAAACTCGAGAGTATCTCCGAGCGTCACGAAGAACTCGGAGAGATGCTCTGCGATCCCGAGATTACCCAGGACAAACACAGGTTCTTGGCCCTCTCGCGTGAGCATGCCGAGATTAGCCCACTGGTGACTGCGTTTTCGGAGTACCTCCAGGTCGAGCAAAACCTCGCCGAGGCAGAAGAGCTGCTGGCCGACCCCGACATGCGCGAGCTCGCCGAGGCCGATATCCCGGTGCTGCGTGAGCAACGCGATACGCTCGAAGTCAAAGTCCAAAAGCTCCTGCTGCCAAAAGACCCCAACGACAGCAAGAATGTGATCCTGGAGATTCGCGCAGGTGCCGGTGGCGAAGAAGCTGCCCTATTCGCCGCCGATCTCTGGCGGATGTACACACGATTTGCCGAGCGCCACAACTGGACCGTCGAAACCCTGGGGTTCTCGGAGGCGAGTGCCGGCGGGTTCAAAGAGATCGACGGGCTCATCAAGGGCAAAGAAGTCTACGCCCACCTCAAATTCGAAAGCGGGGCCCACCGTGTGCAGCGGGTGCCGACAACCGAGTCACAGGGCCGAATCCACACCTCGACCGCAACCGTGGCGATCATGCCCGAGGCCGAGGAGGTCGATGTCGACATCAATCCCAAGGACCTCGAGATCCAGGTGATGCGCGCCAGTGGCTCGGGTGGTCAGCACGTCAACACCACCGACTCGGCCGTGCGCATCACCCACGTGCCCTCGGGGATCGCCGTCCGCAGCGAGCAGGAAAAATCGCAAACAAAAAACCGCGAGATCGCCATGCGGCTTTTGCGGGCCCGACTGCTCGACCTCGAGATCCAAAAGTACCAGGCCGAACGTGCCGCCCACCGGCGAGGCCAGGTCGGTACCGGCGACCGCTCCGAAAAAGTTCGTACATACAACTATCCCCAGGATCGGATCACCGACCACCGCATCAACCTCACCCGCCACAGCCTGCCCGACTTTATGAACGGCGACCTCGACGATGTGATTGCCGCGTTGCGGGCGAGTGACGAAGCCGACCGCCTCGCCGAGGCCCAGGGGAACTAACCGTGAACCGCCGGGCGCCTAGTCGAGTGGGAGGAACCCGGTGAAACGAACCGTGCAGGTCGAGATCGCCGGCCATCGGTTGTCGATCAAAAGTGACGAGGGCGAGGAGTACGTCGGTCAACTCGCGCACTACGTCGATGCCCACCTGCGCGAGCTCATCGGCAACCGCCGCGGCCCGAACCTCCAGCGCGCCGCCCTGCTTGTGGCCATTCAGATCGCCGACGAACTGTTCCGCGAAAAAGACCTGCACCAGCGTTTTCGCAGCCAAGTCGCCCAAAAAATTGAGGTGTTTGAAGAGGCGCTCACCCACCACGAGAGCCACCTCGACAAACTCGCCAAGGCCGAGGTTGAGGCCTACAAAGCCCACCACGAGCGGTCTAAGAAGTCGAAGTCAGACGAGGCCTAAGAAGTTGGTCATACAACCACTTACCGGACTCACGCGCTGACCTACGGCCGACGAAAGCGGATGTAGTAGTTCTCGCGCAGCAGTTCGTCACGCGACTCGGTCAGCTCAAACCCGGCCGCCTGAAACTCCGCGATCACCGTCTGCCGATCGGCCCGGACATGTTCTAAAATCCAGGTTCCGTTGATGCCCTCGTCGCGGCGATAGTCGATCAATACAACCTCACCGCCAGGCGCGAGGGCGGCGTAGAGATCGGCGAGGTAGGTCCGCGGAAATTCAATGTGGTGGTACGAATCGCTGAAAAACGCGAGGTCGATGCTGTTGGGTGCAAGCCCGGTCGCGCGTTCACCCGCCTGGACCGGCTGCAGGTGTTTGAGCCCGGCCTTGGCCGCTTTCTCGCCGATGTGCTGCAAAAAATAGGGCATCACATCGACCGCATAGACCTTGCCGGTGGCGCCGACCCGCTCGGCAAACGGCACACTAAAAATACCTGTACCTGCACCGATATCGGCCACCCGCATGCCCGGCTTGAGGTCGATCGCCGCGAGGATCTTGTCGCGGTTGTCGAACACTTCACGGCCCTCACGCTCGAACCGACGGACCCACCGACGGCTGGTTTTGGCCCGCTTGTACGAGTCGTTGATCGTCGGGTTGACGCTTTGCTCGTCGGCAACCGGCGCGGTCGCGGGTTGCGGTGCCGGCTGTGACTCCGAAGCGGGGCTAGTTCCGGGGCTAGTTCCGGAGCTAGTTCCGGGGCTAGTTCCGGGGCTAGTTCCGGAGGTAGTTGCCGGCGAAGGTGCGGCCCCCGGTGATGACGGTGATGCAGAAGCCGGACGTGCCGACTCGGCGACTTGGACAGCAGGCGTGGCACAGCCAACCGCCAGCGCCACGAACACGGCGCTCACAGCAACAGCCGAGCGCAAGACCATCCGAACTGGCAGCGACCGCTCGCGTGCCTGCCCCGCTCTGGCATTTTGTTGGTGATACAAATTGCCTACGCCCCCTGCCCCACGCTTGGAAGATACGGGCTGCGAGTGATTGGGACTGGCCAAAAAATCAGATCCACGCACAACCCGTAGTGTACGAGCCGGTCGTGACTTGGCAAACTACCGCCGCAAACACGCGTTCCCAGACACTGGCGAGCAGTCTGCGAGCACACCGCGTTTGACGTACACTGCGGCCCTTGCTGCGACCACTGCCACGATTGCCCGCGATCGGACTGCTCGCCGGTTGCCTGTCTGCCTGTGCCGAGCCGCCCAAAAACCCGTCTCAACCGCCAACCGAGCCGGAGCCCCCCGTAATGTACCCCAACTCCCTAGAGCCTGACATGCGTGAAACCCTGAGCCTGTGGGAGACCTGGCCCGACCAGGTCCCGTTGGCCCGCGAACCTCTTGCAGATACATCTTCAGTGTGGATCGCCGCCATCGACCAGGCCAAGCGGCGGATCGATATCGCCTCGTTTTATGCCATCTCCGAGGAGGGCAAAGCCCTCGAGCCGGTCCTGTATGCCCTCGAGCGAGCCCGTGACCGCGGCGTTCAGGTGCGATTTTTGTTCGACGCCGTGTTCTACAACATGATGCCGGACCTCCCCGACCAACTCGAACGGCTCGGCTACCCGGTTCGCAAACTCGATATCAAGGCGGTTACCGAGCACGGCGGCGTGATGCATGCCAAGTACATGGCTGTCGACCAAACCCGCGTGTTGCTCGGCAGTGCCAACTTTGACTGGCGCAGTTTAGTGCACATACATGAGCTTGGGGCACAGGTCGACAACCCGGGGCTGGCCCAGGCCATGCAAGCGGTGTTTGACACCGACTGGGCGCTTGCCGGTGGTCAATCCCGTCCCCCGGCAACCGACCTGGCCAGCTTGTACCAAGTCGTCCACGACGGCCAGCACCACCGCCTACGCGTTGTCGCCAACCCACCCGATATGCTCCCGGCCGGGATTGAGTGGGAACTCCCGCAACTCGTTGCCGCCATCGATGGCGCCAGCCAACAAATCAATATCCAGCTGCTCAGCTTTCACACCACCGACCGCAGCGACAATCCGTTCCCCACCCTGGCCGATGCCCTGCGCCGGGCCGCGGGCCGAGGGGTGCGGGTGTCGTTGATGGTCGCCGACTGGAATGCCGAGCCCGGCGAAATTGAGCCGCTGGTCGAGCTGGGCAAGGTCCACGGCCTCAGTGTGAGGCTCACCCATGTCCCAGCCCACAGCAGTGGGTTTATTGCGTTTGCCCGGGTCGCCCACAGCAAGTTTATGACCGTCGATGGGCAGTTGAGTTGGATCGGCACCAGCAACTGGGGTGGCGACTACTTCAACAACAGCCGCAATCTCGGGATGTTCATTGAGGGCAAGGCCCTCGCCAGTAAACTCGACGCGGTGTTTGCCGGACTTTGGGACAGCGGGTTGAGCGAGGCTGTGGTCCCGGGCAAAGCCTATGAGGCGCCAAGATTTCGCGAGTAATGCCGCCACGAACCGGGCGTTCACGGGCAATGACTGTACACACAAGTAGATTGGTGCGGGCGCCCAAACCCGCTCCCAGGCGGCTTTATTCCCGGTTTCTTTTTGCATCAACCTGCTTCGTTTTAGCCATGGCAATCGGTATTCTCGCGCCACCGTGAACGCCGTGCCACGCAAATCTTCGCTCGCCGTTGCCGGGCTTGCAGCCCTTGCCATCACCGTCGCCCCACTCGCGCAAGCCCGGGCTGCGTCGTCGCTGGGTCATCAACTTCGCCGGTCACTCACGTTGCTGCAGGAGCCTGCGGCCCAACCTGTTGCACCTACAACTCAACCTGCTCCGGCTGCACCACCCATGGTTCAAGGACATTCTGTCGCCCAGCCTGCGCCAGCTGTGCCCGAGCAACCTGTTGCACCTACAACTCAACCGGCTCCCTACCCCGCCCCTACGCCGGCGCCTGTCTATGTCGAACCGCCCCCTAAAAAGGGCTTGGGGATGATGATTACCGGGGCGGCGATCACCGGTGTCCACGGCTTGCCGCTCACCCTCGGAGGACTCGCGGTCATCGCCCTGTCGTCACCGGCGGCGAATGACGGCAACGACGTCTTTGTCCTCACCCGGGGTTTTGGCGTCTTCATGCTTGGCTTTGGCATTATTGGCCTTGCCGTCGGCGTGCCCCTGCTCGCTGTTGGAGCCTCACGATTTAGCCGTTGGCGGCGGTGGAAAGCCAATCAGCGGGTGTCGTTTGGTGTCGGTCGCACCCAGTACGGTGCGTATACACCTGGTTTGTCGTTCCGGTTTTGAGTCGCCCTAAGCGTCGCTTAGACATGCTCCCGAAAGTGTTTCGCGGACGACGGCGAGCGTCTCGGCAAACACGTTTGGCCGCTCCACGGGTCGGTTGAGAAATTCGACCTGGCTGGTCAGGTCGATCAACCGCGAGAGCTTGCGCCACTCGTTTGGCAATCGCCCACCGCCGACTCGGTAGCCCCGGGCAAACGCCTGGCAAAACCCCGGAGGCAAGGCCGAACCGGCACGTAGGAAGTTGCCGACATCGACCAACGGCGGGCCGGCAAAGCAAAACTCCCAGTCGACAATGGCGGTGACCCGCCAATCCCCACCGGCACCCTCGACCAAGATATTCGAGCGTTTAAAGTCGCCGTGGACGAGGTGGTTGGCGCTGTCGAGCACCGCGAGGGTCGGGGCGTTGTCCCCGACATACCGCCAAATTTCGTCGCGTAGGCGCGACCCCACACGCACACCTGCCCGGCCCTCAAACAGCGCTTGGTAGATAAACGTGGGTACGAATGCAGAAGCAGGGCCGTAGCGCGAGCCCGCTCGAAGCTGCTCGTCGAACGCACCACACACCGGGAACTCAAGGGCCGTCAACTTGGCGAGTTCACGCCCACAGGCCGTTGCAATTGCACACAGCTCGCTCGTGGTCGCGGTTTGAAAAACTTGCTGCAGCAAGGTTCCCCTGGAGAATCTCCAAACCGCATAGGGGTGTCCCAAGTCGGGGTGCGGCCTGGGTTCGGTAAAGCAGAGTTCGGCAACGGGTACCGTCGGCTGGCACCGCCGCAACAGCGCCATGATGGCCTGTTCCCGTGCGGCGGCCCGCGGGTCTCGCGTATGGACCCGAAGCACAAAGGCCTCGTCACCGCCGTCGAGAACAAACCATATATTTGTATTTGCAAGCCCTGTGGACAGCGTCCTGTGCCCGGCAACCCTGCGCCCCGAAAATACCGGGGCGATCAGGTGCTGCAACAGCTCACGGCTGACCTCGACATGCGGGGCGCGTTCCCAGCCCTCTTCGGTGCCGGGGCGACTCGGCGTCGACGCAGCCATGTGCGGGCCTACGAGATCGATTCTAGCGTGGCCTTGAGCTTGTCGAGCGTGTCGGCAATCTCCGCCCGGCGAGCCCTGTCCTTGGCGACCACTTCGGCGGGAGCCTTGGCTAGGAACTTTTCGTTGCCGAGCTTGCGGTCGAGACCGCTGGCGTCTTTTTCGAGTTTGGCGATTTCCTTGCCTAGGCGCTTGCGCTCGGCCACCAAGTCGACCACGCCGGCGAGCGGCAGCACGACCTCGATCCCGCGGACGACCTCGGTCGCCGACTCCTTGGGCACGCTGTCACTGCTCGCCAACAACTCGATGCTCGAAAGTTTCGCCAGTCGGCAGATGTCGTCGCCCAAGCGCTCGACCATCCCCCGCCCCGCAGCGTCGTCGGTGCGGGCCAAAATCGGCACGCGCTTGCCGGGCGAGAGCTTGAACTTGACCTTGAGGCTGCGAGCCGCGTTGACAACCTCGACCAAGCGGCTGATGTCGCCACAGGCCTCGGCCACACTTGGGTCGGCCTGAAGCCGCCCAACGTGGGCAAATGGTCCGGCCATGGTTTGCGGCTTGGCATCCTCTGTATGTGCAACAACTCGCGGATAGTCGCTGAGCATCAGGCTCTCACTGGCATCGAGCTTGGGCAGACGCGACCAAATCTCCTCGGTGATAAACGGAACAAGCGGGTGGAGCACCCGCAAAATGATGTCGAGCACGGTCGCCAAGGTTCCTTGGGTCATGTACTTTCGATCAGCTGGCGTGTCGTCGCGCAAGCTCCCCTTGGCGAGCTCTAGGTACCAGTCGCAGTACTCGCCCCAGACAAACTGGTAAATGCAGTGGGCGGCCAAATCGAGGCGGTAGCCCTCGAAATGCTGGCCAACTTCAATCGCCACCTCGCAGGCGCGGGAAAGGATCCAGCGGTCCGACGGGGACAGCTGCGCGACATCGCCGGTCGCCACAACTTCGTCGTGGTAGCGCTGGGGCTCGTAGCCCTCGAGGTTCATAAACACAAACCTCGCCGCGTTCCACAGCTTGTTGCAGAAGTTGCGGTAGCCGAGCACGCGGGCGCGACTAAACACGATCCCCTGGTCCTGGCCGGCCATGGTCGCCAGGTAAAACCGCAACGAGTCGGCGCCGTACTCATTGACCAAGTCGACCGGGTCAACCACGTTGCCCTTGGTCTTGGACATTTTGCGCCCGTCTTCGCCGAGCACCATACTGTGTAGATACACCTGCTTGAACGGGGCCTTGCCGCCGCCAAACTTGATGCCAAACATCATCATGCGGGCGACCCAGAAAAACAGGATGTCGTGCCCGGTCTCCATCAGGGCATTGGGGTAAAACCGGTCTAAGTCGGCCGAGGGTTCGGGCCAGCCCAGGGTGGTCAACGGCCACAGACCCGACGAAAACCACGTGTCGAGGACGTCTGGGTCCTGCTCGATGGCGGTGCTTTGGCAGCTCTTGCAGGCGGTTGGGTCCTCGCGGTCGACGGTGATTTCGCCACAGTCGCGGCAGTGCCACGCGGGGATCCGATGCCCCCACCACAGCTGCCGCGAGATACACCAGTCGTGGATGTTCTCCATCCAGCGGTAGTAATCGGCGGTGCGATGGTCGGGGAAAATCTTGGTTTCGCCCGAGCGCACAGCCTCGAGCGCGGGTTTTGCCAGGGGCTCGACGCGAACAAACCATTGGTCCGACGGCATCGGCTCAACCGGCACCCGGGTGCGCTGCGAAATCCCGACAGAGAGCTTGTGCGGCTCGATCTTGATGAGCGAGCCCTCGGCCTCCAACGCGGCGACAACAGCCCGACGGGCCTCGTTGACAGGCAAGCCACGAAATGGCTCAGGCACGTTGTCGGCCATCTTGCCCGAGCGGTCGAGCACGCAAATAAGCTCCAAATCGTGCCGCTTGCCGGTCTCGAAGTCGTTGAAGTCGTGGGCCGGGGTGACCTTGACCGCACCTGTCCCAAACTCCATGTCGACCAAAATGTCGTCGCCGACGATCGGCACGCGCCGACCGGTCAGTGGTAATACAACATGTTTGCCGATCAGGTGTTTGTAGCGCGGGTCCTCCGGGTGCACGGCCACGCCGGTATCGCCGAGCATGGTTTCGGGCCGGGTGGTCGCGACGATGAGTTTGTCGTCGCTGTCCTCAACCGGATAGGCGATGTGCCACAGGCTGCCCTGGCGCTCCTCGTGGTCGACTTCGAGGTCGCTGAGCGCTGTTTGGCTGGCCCAGTCCCAGTTGATCAGGCGATAGGCGCGGTAGATCAACCCCTCTTCGTGGAGCCGACAAAACGCCTCTCGCACGGCCCGGGAGGAGACGTCGTCCATGGTGAAGCGGTAGCGCTCCCAATCGAGTGCGGCACCGAGGGCTTCGTGTTGGCGATCGATGATCCCCCCGTGCTCCTCTTTCCACTCCCACACCCGCTCCAAAAACGCTTCGCGGCCGACCTCTTGCCGGGTCTTGCCCTCCTTGGCCAGCGCGCGTTCAACCATCACCTGGGTCGAGATCCCGGCGTGGTCGGTGCCGGGGATCCACAGGCTGGCAAGCCCCGACATCTTGCGCCAGCGGACCAATGTGTCTTGGATGGTGGCCGTGAGGGCGTGCCCCATGTGCAGCCGTCCGGTAACGTTTGGCGGTGGCAGGATGACGGAAAAGACAGGTTGCCCAGCGTCCGCAACGGGCTTGAAGTAGCCCTTGGATTTCCAGGATTGGTAGAGCCGCTGTTCGACGGCACTTGGGTCGTAAACGGAATGGAGCGCTTCCATGGCCATGATGTGTGTATCGACAACAAGCCCGGATTCTCAAGTGCGAGCACTGTGAGAAGTCCGGGCCTGGCAGAAATTATGGGTGAACGATTTTCCGGAAAACCGGAATGTAGCCCTACGAGAGGGCTACGAGGCCTTAGCGGGCCTGTTGTTGCTTGATGATCTGCTCGGCGAGGTCGGGGACAACTTCCCAGACGACCTGCTCGATGACATCGCGGCTGAGTGCAGCAAGTGCATTCAGGGCCTTGGCATCGACTCCCGAGGAGCCACCAGCGGCTTGCAGGCGCTTGAGAATCCCTGGTGTGGGTGCGCCGGCCGAGGTGAACGGGATCGGGATCGCGATCGGGATTTTGCCTCCGGACGGCGCCGCTACGGCTGGTTTGGCTGCCGGGGTTGCAACCGGGCGCGAGACAGGCTTGCGCGTGGGCACTGGAGTCGGGCGCCGCTTGGTCGCCGGCTTGGCTGCCGGGCGAACCGAAGGTGCCGGACGTTTGCTCGCCGCGGGCTTTTTGGCCGCAACTTGCTTGCCACCACCAACGAGACCACGAACCTGGTCGATGAGCTCCTGGCTGTTGAACGGCTTGGTGACGTGACCTGCCGCTCCACAGGCCGAAAGCTGAGCTTCGTCGGGACCTGTCTGGTTGGAAACCAGGATTAATACGGGGATATGGCTAGTTGCCGAGTCTGCCTTCATCGCCTTGCAGACCTCGTAACCCGAGGGTTCACCGGCGGCGAGATTGGCATCGACGAGCAGAATTTCTGCTCCCATTTTTTTGGCGCGGGCAACTGCTTCAGAACCTTTGCTCACCGCGATGACTTCGCAGTCCTCGGCCGCGAAAGTGATCTTGATGGCAAGGCGCATCGTTTTGCTATCGTCGATCGCGAGGATCTTCGTGGGCATTGGGCCTCCTTGGAGGACGAAGGCGTACCATGGAGCGAGTGACTGGGTCAATGAAAGCGATGCAGACGACGGGCGCCGGGCGAAACGTCGTCGGCCAACTGCTGCTCAACCTGCGCGGTGAGGCTCTCCTGCGGCTCGCTCCTGGTTGTCGAATCCTCGATCTTGGCCATGGTGAGCCTGATATCGCCCGATGGCTCGACGAAGTTTGCGAATCGCTCGACATCATCAAGCGGTCACAACTTTTTTCGGACAAAAACCTGGTGGTCGATCTACCCGACAGGGCCTACGACCTCACCTATTGTATTCGCACGCTTCCCCACCTGGGCACCGACCAAGATAGCTCGGATCGCGCGGTTCGGGCCCTGCTCGACGAGGCTTCGCGGGTCACGGTGCCGGGCGGAACGGTCGTGCTCGAGGTCGACAACCCGCACAGCCTCCGCGGCGGGGCCCTGGGAATTCGCCAAGCCTTTCGCGGGGTCACGGACGGGCGCATCGTCATTGAACACGAGGGCCGCAGCGTCGACCGTTACGACGCCCTGTCGCACATCCTCGACTTACTGCCCCCCACCCTCAAGTTGATGTCGATACAAGGACTTCGCGTGCTGCTACCCACAAGTCACCTGGCGACGATTCCCGCCCTCGGCCCGGCGCTGTGCAAACTCGAATGGTGGGCTGGCAAACACCCGCTGCTGCGCCGCTTTGGTGCCCACCTGCTGCTTGTGCTTCGCCGGGTACGTGAGGCCGATGTCACCCACGCCACAAAATAATTGTTGATACAACAATACCGGGCTCGACTGTGAAAAGGGGCTCGACAAATCCCCGCTCCTCGGCGACATTTTGGTCCATGCCCAGCCGCCGCGACCTCGCCTGTGCCGTACTGCTCGGCACGGTCTTTATCGGGCTTGCTGCCGTCGAGTTACGCAACCTCTACCTCCGACACCTCAGCGAAGAGGCGCTCGAGAACCTCGATATCCTGTTTATGGCGACCACCGAGTATGCCGCTTTGGCCCACGCCCGTGGCGAACCGGTGCTGTGTCCACATATTCCTGGGACCGATGCTGGCGCGGCCGGACCAACTCCGCCACTTTCGGTCGACTGTGCAGCGGGGCCCGGGGGCAAGTGCAACCCCGACGGCGACAGCCGCCCCGGCAGTTACGCACCCGCGTTGTTCGAGACAGATGTGATTTGGCGGGCCTTGGCCTATCGCAAACTCGAGGGGCACCGCTACCACTTCTCGTTTTCGGCTCGGCAGTACGAAGACCGATGCATATTCACGATTTCCGCCCAGGGCGACCTCGATGGCGACGGCGAGTTCTCAACCTTTGTCCGCCGAGGTATTGCCACCGCCGATGGCGTTCGGCCCCAGGGGCCGGTCGAGTTGCTCGACCCCTACGAATAAACTTGGTGATACACCGTTGTCGCAACCAAACAAAACGCCACCCGAAGGTGGCGCTCTTTGGTTGGCAACAGTGCACCTAGCTAGGGCTTGACGACCACTGCCTGCTTGTCCTTGACCGAGACGCTCTTGCGAGCAGTCTTACCGTTGGGCCACTTCCACTTGACGTTGTGGGAGCCAGCCGAAACCTTGACCTGGACCGGCGTCTTCTTGCTTTGCTTACGCCCGTCGACCCAAACGGTGGCGGGCGGGAAACCAGCGGCACCGGCGATTCGCAGGGTTGCGGTTTTGGGTTTGGCCGGGGTCGAAGGCTTCTTGACCTTTTTGACCTCGGGTGGTTTTTCCTCGGGCTTGGCCTCACCATCGCGGACAAGCGCAAGTTTCACGGTTTGGGCCGCTGTACCGTCGAAGGTGATCGGCACGCGGTCGGTCTTGTAGCCCTTGAGTGAACCCTCGAGTTGGTACTCGACCCCTGCCTCGCGCACCAGCTTGAAGCTCTCGCCGCCCTTGCCCTTGGGCTCGACCGTTTCGCCGCTGACCAATGCGATCTTGGCGTTTTTCGGCTCGGTCTCGACGGTCAAGGTCACCTCTTTGAGATCGAGTTTGACCGGGATGTTGAGCGAGTTACCCGCCGGGACGGTTACCTCCTGCTCGTACGGCAGGTAGTCATCGCCCTTGCTGACCACGAGTTTGTGTTTCTTGTCGCCCTCGAGGTTCGGGACAACACGCGGCGAAGCACCCGCGTGCTCCTTACCGTCGACTTCAACCTTGGCATCCGGCGGCGTGACATCGACAGTCAAGGTGCCGGGCGCCGCGGCAACGGGTTTGTCGACGGTTTCAGTCGCCGCCGACGTATCGGCTTCGGTCTCGTCGTCACCACCGCTGAAAATCATGATGAGGACGATCAACAGCAAAACCGCACCGCCGCCGACACCTGCGACCAGGGCAATCGGTTTGCGACCGAGGCCGGGAATGTTGACCATTCCAGGTCGCAGATCTTCGTCGTCGTCATCTAAGTCGACGGCTGTCGGCATGGGCGCTGCCACAGGTGCGGCTGTTGGCGCAACGGCGGGGGTTGCTGCAGCCGGCGTCCGAACCTGGGCGATCGGCTGCGCCGGAGTTTTCGCTGCCGGCGCTGCTGCGCCAACCGGCGCGGCCGCCGGTCTCGGGCCACTGTGGGCAACCGGTGCAACTACAACTTGTTCGGGGGGCTTGGCTTCGACCGGAGTGGTCTTGACACCCTCGTCGAACAGCTTGGTCTCGAGCTCGTCATCGTCCCAATCGAAGTCTGAGGCCGCCGAAGCCTTGGCCGTGGGGCGAGCAGGAGATGGGCGTTTGACCGGCGTCGGCCGGTTACCGGCACGTGGCGGTGCTCCCGTGGGAAGCGGCGGTCCGCCACGCTTCTCGGGTTTGAGGATGCTCGGCCGCGAGCCGGACATCAGCATGGTTTTTGAGCGCTTGCGCATCGCGGCTAGTTGCTCGGGCGATGGCTTGAGACTGTCTTTTGCACGACCTGCTCGCGGCCCACTCGCCGGGCGCCCGCGACCGGGAACCGGCGGCGGCGGAGCTTTGCCAGAGGGCGGTCGACGACCGGGAATCGGGGGCCTAGGCTTCTTGCCTTTGGTTGAGTTTGTCTGCTTGTCCAACTCAATCTCCCGCGCGTAGTTCTTGCGCATCCATGCTGCAAGGTCGTTGCGGCTGTAGTGCATTCCGCTTTTAAACAGGAATGCCTGCAGCCCGTCGTGCAGTTCCATCGCCGACTGGTACCGGGTCTCTGGCTCGCCGGACAGAGCCTTCATCACCACTTCCTCGAGTGCTGGCGGAATCTCGGGGTTGCGACCACTCGGTGGTGGTACATCGACGGAGCGAACCTTTTCGAGGGTCGCAAAGTCGGTGTCGCCCTGGAACAGGCGTGTGCCCGTGAGGACTTCGTACAGCACCACGCCGAGGGAAAACACATCGCTTCGCCGGTCGAGCTGCATGCCGCGAACCTGCTCGGGCGACATGTACCCAAACTTGCCTTTGAGGATGCCGGCCTGCGTTTTGGACACACGTCCCGCAGCCTTGGCCACCCCAAAGTCGATCAGTTTGACCTCCCCCTCATACGAAACGAGGATGTTCGGCGGACTGACGTCGCGGTGAATGATGTTGAGGTGACGACCGTGCTTGTCTTTTTTGTTGTGTGCGTAGTCGAGTCCTTCGCACACCTTCATCACAATGAAACACCCCTGCGCGACCGGCATGGGTTTTTTGGATTGTGCACACCGGGTAAAGATGCTGCGCACATCCTTGCCGGCGACATACTCCATCGCGATGTAAAAACTGTCGTCCTGCTGCCCTAGGTTGTAGATCTGCGCGATGTTGCCGTGGGTGAGTTGGCCAGCGATCTTGGCCTCATCCTTGAACATCGTGATGAACTCATCATCCTCAGCGATATGCGGCAGGATGCGCTTCACGGCGACGGTACGCTCGAAGCCCTCAACACCATGCTCGATGGCCTTGTAGACCTCGGCCATACCGCCCACACTGATCCGCTGGAGCAGCTTATAGGGGCCGAATTGTGAGACCTGATTCAACTGGCACTCCTGTCCGAGCACACGCCAGAAATGAGCCCGGGGCTGGGGTATGTGAGCCCGGAATGCCACAAAAGTCAACGGTTCGACTCAACGACCTTGGAAGTCCGCATCTGCCGCGTGCAACACCCGCGCTGGTTTGCCGATACTGCTATAGTCCGGGGAAGCGCCCGGGGACTGAGGAGAGAAATTATGCGTGATCCCGACTCGACAAACCCGGATGACAAGTTGCGAATCGCCCGTCTACAACGCACAGAGGCACCGCAAACCGCCTCTGAAGTCGCCGATTCTGGCGAACCTGAAATTTCGCCAGCGGGTGGCATTGCCGGTGTTCAAAGCACGCAAGATGCGCAAAAAATCGAACAAATCGCGGCAACGAGCGATATCAACCAGGCAAATCCGCTCGCCGCGTTGACCGAAGCCATCGCCACAGGGGCGATCAACACGGAGGACGCACGCGAGCGACTGATCGATCAGATCGTGCGATCTCAACTCCCGGCCGACACCCCGCCGACGACACTCGAGCGCATCCGCTCCGAAGTCGCTGAAATGCTCCACCTCGATCCCACCCTCAAGTTGTTGCTCGAACGCTGACGCGACGGGTTCGCCCGCGGCAATCGCCGCTGCCGACATCGTTGTACCAGCAATATTTTCAGTGTATCAACAACGACTACGACAGCAGGCGCCGCACCTGCGGGGAGACGTAGTGGGCCGTGGTGTCGAGTTTACGCAGGGCGCCAGCCAGCACCTGAAGCCGCTCGTTGGGCTTGAGCTTGCGATCCATGATCACCCGCATCTTTCCACGGACCTTGCAAAGCCCCCCACTCCCGCGGGACAGCCCGGTCATCGGCTCGTAGCTGACAACGACTTTCATCGCCTCGGCGAGTTCCTCGAGTTCTGCCAGTTGTTTTTGCGCGTCAGCCATCGCTGCGTGACCATGCACCAATCTCAAAAGCCCGTAAACCCGCTCGCGCGGACGACCCAGGCGACTTCACGCCCCACCGGACACGAGTCTACTCGGCTAAAAAATCGCGGAGCTTGGCGACTTTCGGCGAGATTTCGGGCACTTCACGGGTGAGTGTGTCGAACTCACCGAGAACTGTTTGCACCCGTTCGCGCTGCGTTGTCGACAACTTAGCGAGCTTGGGCGTCTCGATGTTGACGACCACAAACTGGTCGCCCGGTGGCCCCTGGGTCCGCGGCACACCCTGCCCGCGAAGACGCAGCTTGGTGCCCGAGGTAATCCCTGCCGGCAACTTGACCGACACACTCCCGCGCAGGGTTGGCACGGTGATCGAGGCCCCGGTGGTGGCATCGAGGACCGAAACCGGGATCTCACAGTGAATGTCGTGCCCACGACGTTCGAGCCAATCGTGTTTACGGGTGTTAATGGTGACCTTGAGATGGCCCGGCGGACCCCCAAATTTGCCGGGCTCGCCCTGGCCTTCGACAACCTTTTCGCTACCAGGCTCGGTCCCCGGTGGCACCTTGATGTGAAACGCTCGACGCTCGCGGCGAGACCCCCGACCGCGACATTTGTCGCAGGGATCGATTTGGATCATCCCGGTCCCGGCACAACGCCCGCATCGGGTCCAGCGCGACAAAAAGCCTTCGCCCTTAACCTCGCCCTTGCCCTTGCAAAGCGGACAGGTCACCGGCGGTTTGCCACCGGGTTTTGTGCCTGTCCCATCGCAGGTTGAGCACGCTCCGTTCGCCTCGAATTCGATTGTATGTTCACACCCGAGGGCAGCCTCGGGCAGGCTGACCGTCAGGGTGTAGCGAATATCTCGCCCACGCCGTCGCTGCTTGCGTTGGCGGCCAAATACATCGCCGATCACCGAACCCAACAGGTCCCTCGCCCCCTGGACCGTGATCGGTTGGGAGAGGTCGAGCGCCTCCGGCATCCGCCGTTGCATATTGTACTTGGCCCGCTTTTTCGGGTCGCTCAACACCGAATAGGCTTCGCTTATCATGCGAAACCGTTCTTCTGCTTCGACATCCCCGGGGTGGCGATCGGGGTGGGTGGCCAACGCCAACTTGCGATAGGCCTTTTTGATCTCGTCGTCGGTCGCGTCGGGCGTGACCCCCAAAACGGCGTAGAAATCCTGGGTTGCCATGGTTATCCGCCCGTCACCCGGAGGTGATCAGTTGGCGCCACCCGTGGATTCGGGGCTGGCAACAACGACCCGGGCTGCCCGCAGCAACTTGTCGTTTTGGCGAAATCCTTGCTCATACACGATCACCACGGTACCGGGGGCGTAGTCGGCCGAGGGGATTTGCTGGAGCGCCTCGTGGTAGGCCGGGTCGAAAGGTGTACCTACACCCGGAACCGGCTCGATCCCGTGTTTGGCCAGGGCTTTGAGAAACTGGTCGAGCACCATCTCCATCCCCTTGGCGATGTCGGTTTGGCCCTTGGCCGTATCGAGGGCGCGTGCGAGGTTGTCGACGGTCGGCAAAAAGTCGGCCAACAAACGCTGGCGCGAACGCAAAACGGCATCGTCGATCTCGCGTTTGGTCCGCTTTTTTTGGTTGTCGTTTTCGGCGACCTGACGCAGCCACTTGTCCTTGAGGTCGGCGGCCTGTTGCTCGAGCTCGGCTATTCGGGCCTCGGCCGCCTCCTGGGGGCTCAGCTCTTGTACGTCCTCAACCTCAACCGCGTCGGCCTCGGTGGCTTCGATCTGTTCTGCACTCTCTTGCGTCATGTCGCTGATACTCCGTTGACGGCCTGTGATTTGATCACCCAGGCCGCGATTGCAACCCTTACAAGCCCGATGATTTCCTCACACGGGATTGGTTGCGCAGCCGACACTACCAACACCGGTTGACAATCTTCCACGAAGATGCCGGTAGACGGGAGCTATGTCGCCAGCTCCAGGCTAAGTTGTTGTGTCGTCGCGCTTGAGGTGCACCTTGGCGAGGGCCTGGGCCGCATACTCAACTAGAGGAATCACACGCCCGTAGTTCATCCGGTCCGATCCGAGCATGGCCACCACACCGGTGGTTTCTTCGCTGCCCGGGACCCGGCAACCGACGATACTCAAGCCACTCGACGAAACCGCCCGCTCACGCACTTGGGTCGCAAGATTCGGATCGAGGCCCACGCGGACCTGGGCGCGATAGTCGGGCTCGTCGCCGGCCGGTAACAGCTGACACAACACCTCGGCTAGTCGGTGATAGTCCTCCAACAACCCAAGCACCTGCTCGAGCGCCGCTCCCCCCACCCCGTGGCTCGGGGTTGTCAGCAACTTGCGCCCGGCGACCTGTAGCCACAGCGGCTCGAGCGAAGCCGCCATGCAGATCCAAAGCCCGACGCGCAGACCCTCAGCCAACAGTGCATCGAGGCGTGACTCCTCGGCAGCCATCTTGGTGGCGAGCACGGTGCGGGCATCGGCCAGCGTTCGCCCCTCACACAAATCGGCAAGACGTGCCTGGAGGTTGGCAAGTGCCCGCGAGTCGGAACGGCCGATCACGCTGGCATCGAGCGTCACCGGCTGGACCGTTGCCTGGCCGCCGTCGAGCTCGAGCATCACCAGGGCCGAGGATTGTTGCATCGGCACCAATTCGAACCGGCGGATCACCCCGGTTTGCATTTCGCCGACAAATGCCACGGCAACGCAGCCAACCATTTGGCTGAGGACGTGGGTTGCCGGCCGCAAACCGGCCGAACGCTCAACCGGGTTTGACAGCGAAATATCGACAGCACGGCGAATTTCGACCGGGAGATTTTCATGTACTTGCAAGGAGTGTACATAACTCGCAAGCGCCATGGCCGTGGGCAAGCGACCGGCGGCGTGGTGTGGCTGCACGAGGTAGCCCCGCCGTTCCAGGGTAACGAGCTCACTGCGGATCGTCGCCGACGACCACTTCAGCCCCTGACGCCGGGCAAGTGTGGCGGATGAGACAGGTTTGCCAGTAACCAAGTAGCTGCGGCACAACGCAAAGAGGATTCGCTGTTGCCTCGAGGTCAAACCAACTTCTTGGCCCTGCCCCATACTGGCCGTTTTACCATGTTCGGCCGCCGGCCTCTCAGGTTTTCAGCGGGCCAATTTCCAGGCAGGCGCCTCAACCGGCAACTTCGCCCGCCAACACATCCTCGGCGATCGTGTCGTGCCACAGCCACCTGCCCTTCGCGACCTTGAGGACGGATCGTTCGACACACCACGCCAGGTTGCCGATATCCACCTGGCGCCGGGTCACGCGTTCGAGCCAAGCGCGGTCGACCTGGGCAAATGTAGTCAAAAACCGGGCGACATCGATCCCGTCGAGCTGGCGCAAACCGAGCCACAAACCCTCCCGGGCCGCATCCTCACCGGCGAGCCGCTCCACCTGCGCCAACGGTTCACGCAGCCAAGCCGCGAGGCCGCGGGTATTGCCCCGGCGGGTGACGACACCATTTTCATAGGTTGCCGAGTGGGCCGACGGGCCAATCCCGGTGTAGTTACACCAAGTCCAATAGAGCTGGTTGTGCCGCGCACGATGGTCCCCGGCGCCATAGCTCGCAACCTCGTAGTGGGTAAACCCCTGGGACTCGAGGTAGTCGTGGGCGTGCCGCAACAACGCCGCCTGGCACTCCTCGTCGGGCATCTCGCGCATGCCACGACGAACAAGTTTCACCCATGGAGTCTCGGGCTCCACCGTGAGCGCATAGATCGACAGATGGGTCGCGCCAGACTGTGTAAGTGCATCGATATCGTCACCCAAGGCCGCTTGAAGCTGACCGCGGTAGCCCAAAATCAGGTCGGCACTCACCCGCAAACCAGCCTTCGCAGCCTCGGCAATGGCATTGCGGGCCTGGAGCACCGAATGCACGCGACCGAGCTCGACCAACCCATGGGGGTGCAGGGTTTGCACACCGAGAGACACGCGGCTCACCCCGTGGGCGCGAAGACTGGCAAACAACGCCGGCGTAGCATGCTCGGGATTGATTTCGACAGTCCACTCAACCGCGCCGCTGCCGGGAAACATCGCAGAGATCCAGTCGCACAGCCGCGCCAGCCCGGCCGCACCCAACAAGCTTGGTGTACCACCACCGATGTAGACAGTTTGAAAGGACTGCGGAAGGAGTTCGCACTCGCGCCGGAGTTGAACTTCACGTTTCAAGCCAGCCAAAAAGCCCGAGACGTCGGGGTTGCGACCGACCTCAAAATCAAAGTTGCAGTAGGGACAGGCACGGGCACAAAAGGGTACATGTACATACAATCCTTCCATCGTCCACCCCGGGGCCGGCGCAGTGTAGCCTGATTTTGAGATAACGGGGGGCTTCGAAAAACCAGCCAGATTCGCCGAGCACCCTCGACCCACCCGCGACCTACTCGCGTACCGTTCCTCAAAATCTAGACGCTGCCCCCCAACCATTCGGGTGCTCAGCCCGCCCCCCACCTCAAAATCTACACACCGCCACCCCAAACATACGTAGGCGCTTTCGTCCCAGCGAACGTCTCAGGCCCACGCGCGCGCCCCTACCTCAAAATCTACACACCGCCACCCCGCGCCCCAACCTCAAAATTTAGACGCCTCCACCGCAAACCTTCGCAGGCGCTTTCGTCCTCCCAGCGAACGTCTCTGGCCCACGCGCGCACCCATCCTCAAAATCTACACGCCGCCACCCCACCACTCGCGGGGATCTTTTGGCTCACGAGCCCACGCCTGAACCTCTCAGGCCCACCCCCCAAAACCTTCGCAGGCGCTTTCGTCCTCCCAGCGAACGTCGCAGGCCCACGCGCGCGCCCCCACCTCAAAATCTACACACCGTCACCCCAACCATTCGCGGTGAAATTTTGGCTCACGAGCCTGAACTCAGGCCCACCCCCCAAAACATTCGCAGGCGCGTTCGTCCTCCCAGCGAACGTCTCTGGCCCACACGCGCGCCCCTACCTCAAAAATCACCACCCCACCACTCGCGGAGCTCTTTTGGCTCACGAGCCCACGCCTGAACGCTACCTCAAAATCTAAACACCACCCCACCACTCGCGGTGCTCTTTTGGCTCACGAGCCCACGCCTGAACGTCTCTGGCCCACGCGCTACCTCAAAATCTAAACACCGCCACCCCAAACATTCGCGGTGATATTTTGGCTCACGAGCGAGGCCTGAGACGTGCCGCTGTAGTCCTCCTACCGCAAACGTCTCAGGGCCCCCTCCCACTGCAAACGTCTCAGGCCCACGCCCACGCGCTACCTCAAAATCTAAACACCGCCACCCCAAACATTCGCGGTGATATTTTGGCTCACGAGCGAGGCCTGAGACGTGCCGCTGTAGTCCTCCACCCGCAAACGTCTCAGGGCCCCCTCCCACTGCAAACGTCTCAGGCCCACGCGCGCGCCCCTACCTCAAAATCTAAACACCGCCACCCCAACCATTCGCGGTGATATTTTGGCTCACGAGCGAGGCCTGAGACGTGCCGCTGTAGTCCTCCTATTACCAGATTCCGCTCTAGATCCCATCGTAGAGGTGGCTACAGCGAATTTTGCCAACGACCGCGAATCGAATCCAGAATTTCTGCCAATTTGCCGAGATGATCTCGGGTGCGCGTTTCACGATTCTTTGAGTGGTCTCGCTGGCGTGCCAGGTTCGGAGCCTGCCATTGACATGTCCCAAGGGACACATTAAAGATCCACCAACGAAATCCGCGAACCATCCGCAAGCTCGACCGCGACCACCGGCGAGTTTGGGCTTGGCGCTCCGGGCTGCTCGATCTTCACCCCGGCCTCGTGGAGCGCCTGGCGGATGACGGCCACTGTCGCGTTGTGTACCGAGCTGCCGTCCTCAAATCGGTTGACGGTCGCGCCTGTGATGCCGGCACGGCGGCCTAGCTCTCGTGCGGACCAGCCCAGGAGTCTCCTTGCCGCGGTGCACTGGGCGGGGGTCATCGCCAACCAATACCACAGCACAATTAATCAATTGATTTAGTATGCTCGATTGAATTATTATCATCGAACGATGGATTTTGACGAAATTGAACCACACGCATCGTTTTCGACGGGGGTTGGCCATGGACAGTTTCTCGGTTGACCACGGGGTTGTGCTGCTGTTGCCGCGCCAGTTCCATCCCGCTCCGCTCGCGTTGGCGCTGGAGCGGCACTCAGTTGCTCGCGTCAAGTTCGCGGTCGAGGGTGTCGGCGTTAAGGTCACCCCATTTCGGGCGGCCCAGGTCGTTTGCCAGATGGACACTGACGTTCGCGTGCTCGTTCGCGGGGGCACGGCGAAGTTGTTTCCTCGCCCCACTGTGTTTGTCGACGACGATGGCCAGGTCACCGTCAACGGCCGGCCTTGCGGCGGTGACGAGTTGGATCAGTGGTGTGCTGTGTGGCCGTCGGTCACCAAGCTTCGTCGGATCCCCGGGGCTCACCTGGCCGACGAAATGCTTCCTGGTTCGGGGGAACTTCCGTGCCTGTTTTGACACCGCGATCTGTCGACCGACTCGAGCTTGGCCACGACGTTGTGCGGATACCGGCTGGACACCCTGTGGCAGCGCTCGGTCAACTTTTACCGGCGCAGCGTATGTGGATCAGGGCTGCTGGTCAGCGACTGACGGCTCCGTTTTGTTTGGAGGTTGTCATCACGCTTTCACGTGGCCGCGACCTCGCACTCGTCCGGGTCGGCATGGCCTTCGACCTGTTTTTGCGGCCCCAACACATTCGCGTGATGACGCTGAGTGACCGGCTCATTGTCCAATCAGGCGGCGAGACATTCCCGTTGATGCTGCACCGTCATTGCTTTTTGCGCCCGCCCAACGTCTACCGCCAGGACCGTCTCGACTACATCCTCGGTTGGGTCACCGCGTGGCAGTTTGAAACCCTTTGCTCCGACCTTATTGTTGCTGCAGCAACGTGACTGCGTCGGCTACACTCGCGCCCGATGTCGCACCTTGACCGCCCCGACCTCGCAGGCACCGTTTTGGGTGACTTTGAGTTGGTGAAGCAAATCGGCAGGGGCTACTCCGGCGATGTTTACGAGGCCGTTTACCGGCCCAACGGCAAGCTGTTTGCGCTCAAGCTACTCGATGTAGATGCAACGGCTGACACTCGACGGCGGTTTCGCAGCGAGTTTAAGGTCCTGTCGACGCTCGAAATCAAGGGCCTGGTCGCCGCCTATCACTTTGGCGAGCTCGCGGACGGCCGGCTGTTTTTTACGACCGACCTCCTGCCTGGCCAAAACTTCGAGCGCTACCTTCGGACACACCGTGACACTCGGCCGGACCGGGCGCTCGAGTGGACCCTGCAGATCGCCGAAGTCATCAGTACACTGCACGTTGAGGGCGTCCTTCACCGCGACCTCAAACCGGGCAACATCCAGATCGACGACCAGGGCGAGCTCACCGTCTACGACCTCGGCTCGTGCAAGTGCACGCCGGTGTTCTACGCCGAAACCGAGCGCCGCTACATTACTGGCCCAGAGGACAGGCATATCACTGGCGCATCCGAGCGTCGCAACCTCTGCACGGCCGGCTACCTGGCCCCCGAAGCGACTCGCAGCGAGCCGTCACCGTCGCTCGACATCTTCAGTATCGGTGCGATCCTCCACCGGATTTTATTTGGTCATACACCGGACTGCACCTACCCGGAAATCGTCGACGCCCGGGCGGCCCTTCAGCCCGACGAGCTGCGCGATGTCTTGGAGTGTGCGATCGCCGAGGACCCGGCCGATCGCTACCAGTCGCTCACAACCCTGATCCGCGAGCTCGACCTGGCGCTGGAGATGGTTCGCCTCGAACTCGGGATCGAGCCGGAGGTCGGCCCGGTCGATGACGCAAACGACCAACCGCCTGCCATCCCGCCACCGCCCGCCATCCCACCACCGTCCGCGACACCTCGTAGTCGCTTATGCAACGCAGCGGCCCGCGGTCTCGGGATTGAGCCGGAGCCCCAACCGGTCGATGACGCAAACGACCAACCGCCTGCCATCCCGCCACCACGCGCCATCCCACCACCGTCCGCGACACCACGCAGTCATTTGTTGCGCAACACAGCGACCCTCGGCCTGACGTTTATGCTCGGCTGGTCCTTCGCACAGGTCGATGACAACCAACCAACTGCCGCGCGGGTGCATGCATCGACGCCCAACCAGCGAGCACCTGACATCGTCGATCAGCGAAGCCGGTCAACCCAGCAAGCCCGGACAAACGAGGCTGACGAAAGTTGTCGAACGACGCCCGCTGAGCCAACCGAATCGAAACTCGACAACCTGGACGAAGCAGCCGGTGAGGCTCCAGCCAACCGTCAAAAACTGGCAGCGAAACTCGACCCGGCGCGGGCCGGTGCCGCGAAGGCAGAACGGACCTTCGCCGAGTCAAAACTCGACAAGCTGGACGAAGCGACTGGTTCGACTCCCTCCACCAACCGTCAAAAACCAGCCGTAGAACCAACACCGGCCCGGACCGGTGCGGCGAAGGCAAAACGGACCTTCACACAGGATCTGCGCACACGGATGGAGAGTTGTCAGTTTCCGTCACAGTCGGTGACGTTTGCGATCCGCGACGGCAAAATCGATCAACTGACCTTTGCCCAACCGCCCGGCAGTGTCCAACGCACCTGTGTCATGGAGGGGCTGGCCAAGCGCTACGGCGACCACGATTTCAGCGGACAGCTTGTGTTTCGCGGAGGTACCCCGTGATCAAATCTGTCCTTTCATTCATCCTCCTCGCCAACCCGAATTTGTCAGAGCAGCAACTTCAAGCCGAGGGCAACGCGGCCCTGCGTGCTCGGGAGTACGAGCGTGCGGCCACAACTTGGGAACGCCTGGCCCGGCGGGACCCTCTCAAGCTCAACCGAGCGGGAGTGATTTACGCGGCTGTCACTGCCTGGCAGTACGACTACGAAGCGAACCGTCACGGGCGCTCGGTCTGCGCTGCACTGGGGCTGTTGCAGTGGTATTTCACCCGCAGCGGTACGCACGAGCCGGAACTGGTCGAGCTCTACCGCCAACGCACTGCGATCAAGCGACGCGATGGCATCACCTGCAAGTTGCGGCCGTCCGCCGGTCAGAAAACGCAGGACAAGCCGCGGGTTGCCGAAGCAAAACTCGACCAGCCCGATGCAAAACCTGTCATCTCGCCGCGTCCACACCAGCGGCTCACGATCGCCGGAGCACTGCTCACGTCTGTCGGAGTCGGCGGGCTTGCGGGCATGACCGTGGCCCTGGTCGGCCACGCCAAACACAAGCAGCGACTGCTCGACATCGGTGTGCACGGCCCCCAAGCGGATTCTGTGTATCAGCAAGGGAGGATGCTCGAGCGTTGGGCGATCGCCAGTGGCGTGACCGGTGGCATTTCGCTCGTGACTGGGGTAGCGTTGCTCGCTGTCGCCCGTCGACAACGGCTCGTCGTCACGCCCCAACTCGGTGGCCTGACCATCCACGGAAGGTTCTAACCGGTGAAGCGTTTTGTCCTCCTCGCCCCCATGCTGCTCGCCGGCTGCATCGGTCCGATCTACGACTCGCTCGATGAGCCGTCGAGTTCGACCTGGGTCGATGAGAGTGAGCCGCCGCGACCGACGACCACGGGAACGGTGACATGGGGTGTCGAGCAGGACATGCCTGCTGAGCCGGAAACCACCGACGATGCCGCGGCATCGCTCGAAATCGTCGCGTTCGAGGCGAGCCATCACACCATGCACCGGGCCGGTACGGTGGTGCTGACAGCCGAGGTCGAGGGTGATGTCACCGGGATGTCATTGCAGATACATCAAAATGGCAACCCGCTCGCCAGTCCGGGCTGGCCGGTCGGTGAATCGAGCCGCGAGTTTGTCATCAACAGCGACGACCTCGACGGCGAAGTCGAATTCACGCTGACAGCCAAGGCCGGCCCGCTCAGTGACACGGCGTCGCTGACAATCGATGTCGATCTCCCCGAGTCGGGCACGGTCGATCTGCGCTGGGTGTCACCGACGATCAGCCAGGGGCTGGCCCTGGGCGTGATCCCAAAATCCGGCACCGAGCCCGACAACATTGTGGCCGTGGCCAACGATCCCGAGGATGTCCTGCTGATCGGCACGATGGACTTCGGCGAACTCGCCCTGAAGCCACGCAACAAGATGAAGGTCCACGCGATCGATGTCGCCGACGGCTTCGTGTTTGTGGTCGGCGAGCGCGACGAGGACATGGTGATCCGCAAGTACACGGCCGACGCGCTGCAGCAGTATTGGGAAAACGACTATCCGAACGCTCGGGCGTTTGATGTGGCGGTCGGTAGCAACGGGGATGTGTTCGTCGCGGGCGAGGCCGATGTCGAAGGGATGATCCCGCATACCGAGGCCGCGCTTTGGACGCTGACAGAATCCGGCACGTTCTTGCATGAACCCGCGCTGTTTGCGGCATTTGATGAGTGGAACTGGCCGTACTCGTCCGCACTCCACGCGGTTGGTTTTCACGACGGTCGGGTGGTAGCCGCCGGGTACCGGGACGCCGACATTGATCAGTATCCCCCCCGAGCAGCTCTTTTCGAGTTCCTTGATGGCCAGTTGACTGACCGCGATGTGTACACCGGCGCTTTTGTCGATGAAGAGTGTGGGTGGCAGGCTCTTGTAACGGTGGACGATGGCATCGTGGCGACTGGTTGGCACAAGACCGAAGAAAGCGAGCCGACCTCCATCGCGTTCGGTCGATACGGAGCGGATCTTGTCAGCGAAGTCTTCTCACCTGCTTGGGGCGGATTTGGCGGAGGCACAGCAATCGCCTGGCAGCAACATGGCTACCCGGTGATCGCAGGTCATCGGACCGTCGACCTCGAACCGAGACTGTCAGTCCAGGCCGAATCTTGGCCGCAACCTTATATAGATGATGGCGGCGACAAAAGCTGGGCACATGATGTCGTGATCGATCGCCACGGGTACGTCTACGTCATCGGCGAGTTGATCGAGTTCGGCGAGCCCCACCTGATCCTCCTGCGCTTGCATCCCTGATCAGGTGGGAATGTCGGCATCGCAAAGTTCACGGACGAGCTCGAGACCTTCATCGAGATAGGGCGAGTAGTCATCGGCACAGTGACTGCCCTCAACCTTGTGCTTGATATAGAAATGCAGAAAGGCTGCGGGGAGGAAGGAGTACGACCCCGATCCTCCTGGGCAGACCGTTGGACTGTCGGATGACGCGTCATTGATGATCCCAATGACCGCGACCTTGTCCTTGTCGCCACCCTTCAAGTCGTAGATCGCCTCGGCCCACTCGCCCGCTGGCCCCATCGGCGAGGTGTCGTTGGCAAATCCCGAGTGGAACACGATGACCAGCATGGCATCGTCGCGCAAAAATCCTTCGTTGCAGTGCGCCGGTGGGGAGTCGGGAAGCAGCGACCACAACATAGCGACCTCGGCGGCCGAGTGGCTCGTGCCGTAGCCCATCTGCGAGATGCATTTGACCGTCTCGAGCAGATCTGGCTGTTCGTTGCCGACGATGAAGCGGCGGCCACCCACCACCCCGCAGTCCCGGTTGCTCGAGCCAAACCCCGCCGGGGCAATGACACCCGACCCCATCCGTTCGCAGTCGGTATCCGGGTTGCTTGTGTAGTGATCGCACGGGTAGTCCTCCGGGCCGACCGGAGCACAACTCCCGTTGTTGTGTTCGCACTGCTCGATGCAATCGAAAAGCCCCCAGCCGTTGGTCGCATCGACGGCCATAAAATGGAGATCAAAGTTGGCAAAGGTGGCGAGGAGCTCCTCCAAAAACGGCGGGAACGCCTCATGAAACCGTTCCCAACGCGGCTCCATCCAGTGGGCTCGATCGATGACAAAAAGGAAGTCGATTTTGCCGTTGCAGCCGAGCTCCTGGTCGCCAAAGTCAGGGATCGTCGTCGTCGTGCTGACACCGGTTGTCCCCGCAGTCCCAGTTGTCGGATCGGGTTCGTCAGTCGTGCCAACATCCGGCAAGCCGGTGGTTGTCGATGTGGTCGGCGTGGGCTGGGTGGTCTGTTCGACTTCGAAAGTCGTGACACCGGTGGTTGTCGATTCCGGCGTTGGGGCACAGCCTGCCAGTGCCGCGAGGGCGATGCTTCGACATCGGTCGCGGTGGCGTGACATTTGAGTGATATCGCACGGTCTTTTGTCGACCGTCAAGCTCGTCCCGTTGAGCACCAACGGACAAAACTGGTCAGCAACATGGGCGGCCTCCATTGACAGTAGGTCGGACGGTTACCGGTCGGGACCTGCCGCTGCAGCGCTCCCTGTCCGACACCATCGGCCTCGCCGTTGGCGACACGCTCTGTCACCGTCATCGATGTGCACTTGCCGACCACAGGCTGCCCCTGGCTGTCACGACCACGACACGTTCTGTCTGCCGACATCGGCCTCGTCGCTGGTGACATGTTCTGTCACCCAATCCCTGACCTCGTCCTGTCACCAACACGCACCGTCATCGACGTGCACTCGCCGACCACGACACGTTCTGTCTCGACCTGGCCGTTGGCGACATGTTGTCACCCGAACCATGACCACGTCTTGTCAACTCGGCCTCGCCGTTGGCGACATTTTCTGTCACCCGAACCATGACACGTCCTGTCACCAAAACGCACCGTCGACGTGCACTCGCCGACCACAGTCTGGCTGTCACCGACCACGACACGTTCTGTCATCAACACCATTGGCCTCTGGCTGCCCCTGGCCGCATCGACCTCGCGCGCTGGCTGTCACCGACCACGACACGTTCTGTCACTGTCACCGACCATGACATTTTCTGTCATCCAGCTGCAGTGACACGTTCTGGTTACCGACCAACCGCCACCATCACTGCCCACGCAGACCGACCATGACCACTGATCCCTCGCTGGCTGTCACCGACCACGACACTGTCACCGACCATGACATTTTCTGTCATCCAGCTGCAGTGACACGTTCTGGTTACCGACCACCAACCGCCATCATTGCCCACGCAGACCGGCCACGACCACTGCTCCCTGGCTGCCAGCGCGATGCTTGTTTGTCACCATCCGGCCGTGACCACGTGACGCCAAGTTGCACTCACCAACCGTCCTACAAAGCCCATTCGACAACTTCAGCACCAATGAACGCCCTACTCGATGGGGCCACTTTTCCCGCAACGATGGGGCCACGCCACGCATTTCAATGGGGCCATTTTTCCCGCAACGATGGGGCCACGCCACGCTCTTCGATGGGGCCAACTTTGGGGCCTCCACCCGCACTTCGATGGGGCCACGCCACGCTCTTCGATGGGGCCAAAGCTGCCGCAACAATGGGGCCACTTTTTGCACAACAATGGGGCCACCCGCCCTCGAAAATGGGGCCACATCGGTTGAACATATGTGGCCATCAATGTGGCCACATCCTCGGTCCCGGTGTGGCAACCGGCCGACCGGTTTGACAGTACGAATGGGGCCACCGATGGGGCCAGATCACCCGATGGGGCCACGCGGTTCGATGGGGCCACCACCAGCAGAAACGAGATCTTTTCTCTCCACGAAGCAAATAATCAACAGTACTTCTATGAGCTAATTTCACGCTCTCGCCGTGGACAAATCTCGCCAAGCTCCAACTGCGATTTGACGACACGCTAAGGCAGGCGCTCTCCTCGCCAGGGCCTGTTCGCTATGCACAAAAGGCCCCAAGGCCGGGTCCAGGTTTGCTCTGCGAGCGAAATCTACGGTTGACGGCCGCAGGCCAGGTCTCGAATCTGATGAGATGGATTCGAGTAAACAGCCACCAATACTGGCCGCATACAACCATAAGGGCGGAACCGGTAAGACGACATTTCTATTCAATCTCGCGCACTATGCTATGGAGCACAATAAGCGTGTTTTCGCCGTTTGCCTTGACCGACAGCGCGATTTGCTTCGGATGCTCAAGGGGCACGATAGTATTCTCAAGACCGACGAAGTCATAGAGCGAGAAAACCTCGTAGCATTCTATAGCCCGGACAAGATGGTCGATTTGGATATGGGTGGGTTTGACGTTGCTCTCGTCGATTGTCCACCCGCCCGGGATATCTCAATTCGGATCTCACCTACGGGGTTTATTGTTCCGATAAACGGCTTTAATGCATACGAAAATTTCAGCACGGTTGCCCGCGATCTCGTCCGGGCGAGTGACTTTGTGCTGGCGGTTATTAACTGCGCCGAGACTACCGGCACACGCGACCTCAATGACCTGCGTGAGGCGATCAACGCGATTCCAGATATTGAGGTCTACCCCGAGGCTATTGCCGAGTCAGGCTGTATCGCCAGATGTGAAAGCCAGCGGCTGCCGGCCTGGCGGACCACACACAGTCGGCGCGCTGCTGGCAGAAAACAGATGGAGAAACTCTGCCGGCACGTACTCAAGCGGGCAAAAATTACGCTCGGGACGCGAACTGTCGTGAAGAAGGAGAAGTAGCGATGAACTCCGATAACCAGAACAACACACCGTCCCCGGAAACGGATGACGACAACGCGGCCCCGCTCGAGGACGACTTCGATGAGGGTTTTCAACCCAAAGGGCCGTCACCGGCGGTACTGAAAAAACTGCGTGCGCTTGGCGTGGGTTCCCGAGGGGAAGCGAAATCGGCAACGTCTTCGAGGAAAAAGACGCGAACGTCTAAGTCGCGCTCGACAACGTCGACCAAAAAAAGCGGCTCAACAGCTCGGCCACGGAAGAAACGAGCGGTCAAGAAGACTGCATCTCGAAAAAAAGCCAAGACATCGAAACAGGCGCAGACGAAAACTCGCAGCGCCCGGGAGGGGTTTAAAAAACGACACTTTCGACTCCCGCTCGATATCGACGAAATGCTGGTTGAGATGAAAGTGGAGCGAGAGGTAACGTTTACGCAGGTTGTTTTAGAGGCGATTAACGCTGAGTATCATCGGTGGCTGCGGCGGAAGCAGCGGGCTGCGAAGAAGGCTCGGGGTTGAGATTCGGGGTCGTGAGCCATTGTCGCCGGAAAACTACAACAGCGCATAAAAAGCGTACTTGGCGGTAGTCAGGCCAACATAGGGCCGATTACAGACTGCAAGTTTCGGTCTACGGTACCCTCCATACGTGCCTCGAGCCACCCACTTGGCCACTGCCTGCCTCGTGATGGCATTTTCTGCATGCTCACCGAGTCCCGGTATTCCGCCGAGCTCAGACATCTCGTCACAAACGCCATCACCCGCAGAGCGCTTGCCGGTGCTCTCGCCTCCTCCGGCACCTCGGTCGGTGCGCTACGCATGCCCCGAACTTGACCTGTCGAAACCCGACACTTGCGAGCCGCCGCCTCCTTGGGTGGAGCCACTCGCCCGATTTGGCGACCTCGTGCTCGAGCCAGCAAATCGCGACTTCACGGCGACCCAGTGCAACGCCGCGGGCAACCACATCGAGCGCGCTCTCGCCTACTCTGGGGAGCTTTCGCAACCGTCGCGCTGGTATGTCCAAAACATCATGCTGCGGGTGTTTGCAGGCCACGCACTCTGCCTTGCACATACACCGACGCTAGGCAAACAGGCCGCGCGGGCGGTGTCGAAGTTTGCCGACCCCGCGCACAGCTTTGAAACCATCGACCTCGATGTCGCTGAGCAACTCGCCCCCATACTCGGGCCCTCGTCGAATTGGTGGGATATGCATATTCCCCGATCGCGGCGTGGCCCGACATCCTTTCACGAGCGTGCAGCCCAGCACACCCGGATGTTTCGCCCGCTGCGGTCGGGCACGACCCGGGCAATTGTTAGCCAAGTCGTTGTGCTCGATGACAGTTGGCGGCCCCATGTGGTGCCACTGGTCGCCAGCATCGAGTTGCGTGATGGGCTTAAAACCTCGGCCCCCGCCTGCGCGTTGGCCCTCGATCCCGCGTCCCTCGGATGTCTCCCCCAGCTCTCACCCGTCGAGGATTTGCAGGCCCTCGTGCCCAACCGGTTTTTGTTTGCCACCGAGCCGGGACATGTCGGGTGCAATCAGTGCCATACTCCCGAGGACGCCGCTGCCAACCTCCACCTGCTGTCAACAAAACAGCGGGCTGTCGAGGTTCTGACAGACCGCCGGGAATTGTTGTATCAACAACTCATGCCGCTTGTGGACCGGGTGCGCCAAGCCGCTATGGAATGACTTCGATCATGATCGAGGCCACGCCTTGGTTGTCATCTGAGTCGGTCGCGGTCAGGGTAATTGTATGCACACCGAGTTGGGAAAGCGGGGCATTGAACTCCTTACCCATCCCGATCACACCCTCCAGGCTGCTTTCCCACACCAGTGCGTTGCCCATGAGTTCGCCATCTTCGGTATCGTTGGCCACACCGATAAACGGAATCGGGACGTCGACCTGACGCATTTCACCGTCGCCTGGGTGCCAAATCTCCGCGACTGGAGCATCGCCCGAGCCGGAATCCGAGTCCGAGTCGGAATCCGATTCGCCACCTGTTGTCGGGTCGTCGCAGCCGCATTCGGGATTGTCGAGGGTCGGTGCACCTGCATTGATCCACGCTTCGATGGTTGCGATTTTATCGGCCGCGAGTTCGACACCCGGTGGCATCGGTTGGGTAAACTCGCCCATGGGATTTTTACAGTACGGCCCGCCGTCGATTTTTCGCATCAAGTAACTCGACTCGGCGTCGCACGGGATCACGTATTTGACCCGCGGGTCAAACTCCTCGCAGTTCCAGGCATCGAGGTTGAGCAGCCGGTCGTAAAGTGGCATGTCGGGACAGCCGGTTGGTTGCCCCTCGTTGTTGCCCGAATAGAACTCCGACCCGAGGGCGGCGTTTTCGAGGGCGAGCCAGCCGCGGCAGTTGGCATCGCTGTTGGCCCCGTAGGCCTCACGTCGGTGGCAGTTTTCATCGCCGGCACCGCACGATTGCTGGAAGATGGGCACGATATCGACTTCAAAAATCGGACAATCGACCCCGCCGGTGGTGGCATCCGTTTCGGTTATCGGGTCCGTGGTTTCGGTTGTCTGCGTGTCCGAAGTTGTCGGGTTGCCTGTTGTCGGCCCCGCGGTATCGCTTTCGCTGTCGGTGCCAGCCGGGTCGGTCCCCGTGGTTTCGGAGTCCGACATTCCCGTTGTCGGTGTCTCGGTTGAGGGGTTGTCCGTCGCCTCGCTCGTCCCGGTCGAAGCGTCGGTGTTGGAGGTCCCACTCGGCCCGCCCCCGCAACCGATAACGGTCACACACACAAGTCCCAACATCGCGTTTTTCATTTCTGTACTCCAAGCCAGTTCGACTCGAGTGTAGGAACCGCACTTGTTTTGAACAACTTCAAACACCGTCAAGTTAGCGTCAGGCGATGTTTGCATTGCGCAGGCGCAGGGCGTTGCCAATCACACTCACCGAGCTCAGGCTCATGGCCGCGGCCGCGAACATTGGATTGAGCAGCAGACCAAACGCGGGGTACAGCACGCCGGCGGCAATCGGCACACCGAGCAGGTTGTAGCCAAAAGCAAATACAAGGTTTTGCCGGATGTTGTTGTAGGTGAGGTGCGACAGCCGGCGAGCGCGGACAAGGCCGCGAAGGTCTCCGCCGACAAGCGTGACGCCAGCGGATTCCATGGCGATATCGGTACCTGTCCCCATAGCCACCCCGACGTTGGCTTGCGCGAGGGCCGGGGCATCGTTGATCCCGTCACCGACCATGGCAACCGTCCGACCATTTTGTTGTAGAGACATGATTTTCTCCGACTTTTGCGCGGGCAAGACACCGGCAATCACTTTGTCGATCTTGAGCGTTTTGGCCACTGCTGCCGCTGTGGTTGGGTTATCGCCGGTCAACATGATCACGCGAACACCCTCGCTTCGCAGGTCGGCAAGGGCCTGGTCGGTCGTTTTTTTGATGGGGTCGGCAACCCCGATGAGCCCCGCGAGCTGGCGATCGACCGCCACAAACATGACTGTTTGCCCCCCTGCGCGCAGCTCGTCTGCTCGGCTCTCGGCCCCCCCAAGTTCGACTCCGACATCCGACATCATCGCGGCATTGCCCAGGGCGACCTCGCGACCTTTGACCACACCCGTGACCCCGCGGCCGGTATGCGATTGAAAGTCTGTAGTCGTTGGTAGACTCAAGCCTTTGTCGCGGGCCCCATCAACAATCGCACGTGCGATCGGATGTTCGCTAGACTGCTCTAACGCGGCCGCGAGTTCGAGAATTGTATTTGCATCGAGTTGGGGCATCGGCTCGACAAATGAGAGTGACGGGCGGCCTTCGGTAAGCGTCCCGGTTTTGTCGACGACCACGGTGTCGACTTTGCGCAGCAACTCGAGCGCCTCGGCATCTTTAAACAGCACGCCAAGCGAGGCCGCCTTGCCGGTTGCAACCATGATCGACATCGGCGTGGCCAACCCGAGCGCACAGGGGCAGGCGATGATCAACACGGCGACAGCGTTGAGCAATGCGTAGGCGAGTGATGGCTGTGGACCGAGCCAGGCCCACACGCCAAACGTCACAACCGCTGCGAGGACCACGGCTGGGACGAAATACGATGCGGCCAGGTCGGCGAGTCGCTGCACGGGTGCGCGGGTGCGTTGGGCCTGTGCCACCATATGGACGATCCGCGACAGCAACATGTCTTTTCCGACCTGTTGGGCACGGAGCACTACACCACCGGTACCGTTGACAGTTCCGCCAATCACCGTGCTGCCGGGGGATTTCTCGACCGGGATGGGTTCGCCAGTCACCATCGACTCATCGACGTAGCTGCTGCCCTCGAGCACCTCGCCATCGACGGGAATTTTTTCACCGGGTCGGACCTGCAACCTATCGTTTGTGTGTACAAGTGAAATTGGGATGTCTTCGATCGTGCCATCGTCGTTGACCCGGTGGGCGTGCTTGGCCGCGAGTCCAAGCAACTGGGCAATCGCCGCACTGGCGCTCCCGCGGGCTCGCAGTTCCAAAAGTTGCCCGACCAACACCAACGTGACAATCGTCGCCGCGGCTTCAAAATACACCGCGACCTGGCCCCCGTGACCACGAAATGCCGTGGGGAACAGGCTGGGCCAGACGGTCGCCAACAGGCTGTAGAGGTACGCTACCCCAACGCCGAGCCCGATCAGCGTAAACATGTTGGGGCTGCGATTGGTCAGCGAGCGGGCGGCCCGAACAAAAAATGGCCAGCCCGACCACAGGCAGATCGGAGTTGCCAACACCAGCTCGATAATGCCGCGTAAGCCGTGTGGCAGCATTGCCGAAATCGGTTGGCCGGGCAGCATGTCGAGCATCGAAATGCTGACCAACGGAATACATAACGCGACCGCAACGCGCAGTCGCTTCGACATGTCTAATAGTTCAGGGTTGGGTTGTGTGGCGCCGGCTTGCGTCGGCTCCAAGGCCATGCCGCACTCGGGGCAATCCCCGGGCTGCGTCGCCACGACTTCGGGGTGCATCGGGCAGGTCCACTCGCCAGCGTTTCCGAGCGCGGGTGGTTCAACGGGCTCTAAGGCCATGCCGCAATCTGGGCAGTCCCCAGGGCCAGGTTGGCGAACCTCGGGGTGCATCGGACAGGTGTAGTCGACTACAGACTTTAGATGTGTAGGCACCTTTTTGGGCGCGAGATAGTCCCGGGGAGCGCGGTCGAATTTTTCGAGGCAACCGCGCGAGCAAAAGTAATACGAACGTCCCTCAAACGCGGTGGTCCACCGATCAGAAGTGACCTTCATGTTGCACACAGGGTCGCTGTGGGTCTTGGTGTGGTGACACGTAGCCATGGTTCAAACTTTCTTCGGAGGCGATCTATTTTGCCGGTGACAGGCCGCGGCTGATAGCGTGAGGACCATGATGGATAGATTGCGAATGCGGTTGGCCGCGGTGTGTTGTGCGGCCTTGTTTGCCGGGGGACTTTTGGCCTGCGACTCAGGAGACGACGAATCCAGTGCGTCGGATTCCGATGGGCACCACCACGATGAACTCCCCGAGGTCGACTGCAATGCCTCGACCATACCGACGTTTGCCGAGGTCGCCGCGTTCGACAACTGCACGACGTGCCACGCCTCGACACTTAGTGGGGGAGACCGGGCGGGTGCCCCGGTGGGTATCGACTACGATACATTTGCAGATGCAATGAGTAATGCGGAGCATGGCGTGATCGAGGTCGATGCCGGTCGGATGCCGATTGGCTCGAGCTTGAGCGAAGGGGACAAGCAGGATTTTTACCTGTGGGCTCTTTGCGGCACGCCAGAGTAGTTGTATTAGCAATTGAATGGCTAGCCCTTGGGCTGACCGATGCCGGCTGCTTGTAGCGTTGCAGCGTCGACGCCACGCCCTGCACAGCAGTCGGCCAGTTGCCCATCGATCAACACCGCGGGCACCGAGCGAATCCCGAGTTGTTTCGCCCGCGCGGCGACGGCGGACTCGTGCATGTCGAGGATTTCGACGGTGCACGACTGACAAACGATGCTGTTGACGAGGTTGATGGTTTCGGTGCAGGCGGGGCAGCCCGCGCTAAAAATTTCGATGTGGCGTTGACTCATTTGTTTTCCTTGTGGGTTTGAGCGCAGCACGGAGACACGCTCGCGGGTTGTGGCTGACAGGCTGGGCATCCGGCGAAGGCGGACGTTCGCGGCAACGCGTTCCAAGCGCTGGCAGCCATGAGAAGCACAACTGCGAAGTACAGAGCAGTATCGGACTCGTAGGTGAACTTGCCGAGTATTAAAAGTGTAGATGCAAAAATGCCGAGGAACAGTGGGCCATAGCCGCGACGACGCTGTGCACGAAAGCCGAGCGCGACCAGCGTGATGCCCAAAAATATGGTTGTAAGCGCAAGTAAGTAGGTCGTGTCGATAAGTGCCGTGAGTCCCAAACTGCTAAGGACGCCGGCATAGGCGGGCCAGCAACCCGGACAGGCAACTTTTGGCAACAGCGCAACGCCGATTGTTGGGAGCGCGGAGCCGAGACGCCGCCACGATGTGTTCGCGGTCGAGCCATCGCGCGTGGGCAAGGCATGGACGATTTGGGCGATGGGTATCGCTCCGACAAAATTGCCGGAATCCGTGGGGTAAACACGACAGCAGGGCGAGCTTCCTTCGATGAGTCCGCCGACGTCCTTGCCGTTGATCAGAAGTGTCGGCGAGCCAAATTGCCGGGCATGCTGGGGACAATGAGCATCGTCAAGGCACCACTCGCGCCATCGGGCAGGTTGCCCCGTTTGCGAAAGTGCGGAGAGGAGATTTGCCCGCGTCGTGTCGACATTGGGGCAGTCTCGCTGCCAAATCAGCTCAATCTGCATCAGGCTCTCCCTGTTCGAGCGCGGCGAGAATCGGGCAGTTGTCGAGCTCGCCAACACCAGGACAGGCATCGGCTAAGCGCAGCAGGGCTCCTTCGATGCGTTGCAGTTCGGCGATTTTTTCCCGTACTTGGATAATCTTCTCATGGGCGCGTGAGCGCACGTTTCCGCAGTCCACCGAGGCGCGCCGTAGGTCGAGAAGTTCACGGGTTTCCCGAAGCGTGAAGCCGAGCCGTTTGGCGCGCGCAATAAACTGCAGGCGAGCAATCGTCGACGGGGGATAAAGCCGGTAGCCGCTCGATGGGTCGCGTGCCGGCTTGGGCAGGAGCTTCTCCCGCTCGTAATAACGGACGGTTTCGACACCAATTCCAGCTCCTTGGGCAATTTTTCCGATCGTCAGCGGGCGCGGGGCTCCGATGTTTGTGTCGGCCATGCGCTTAGCCTAAACCCTGTAGTGTGGTTGAGGGTCAAGGGCGAAACGAGAAAAAGATCATCGCGTCGTAATCGAGCGATGTTGCTGTCGCGTGCCCAACTCGACGCTGCATTGGAGGTTGTTGCGAATCAAGTTGCACAAGCAAGCATTTACGAGCTGCTGCATGTGCAGGCGGTCGGTTCGAGGCGTACCGAGAATGTCAACCTCGGAGCTGCCGACAATCGGGCGCTACACATGTGAGGGGAACGCGTGTCTTCGTCAGGGCCCACGCGGCTGAACGCAAAAAAACGACGAACTGAGTTTGACACCGTACCGGAGTACGGAGTTAAGATGTCGCACCGGGCTTGCAACCGTACCCGGGTCCTAATCTGTAACGGCCATGGGCCTACCACAAGACAACCATCTCGTGTTCAAGATCGAGGGGATGGACTGCGCTGGGGAAGTCGCCACCCTCAAGCGCGAACTCGTGCCTCTCGTCGGAGGAGAGGAACGGCTTGCCTTCGATCTCGTGCGCGCCAGGCTGACGGTCGAGCCGCACGACGTCACCTCCACGCACGAGATCGTTGAGGCCGTCAGACGCACAGGGATGCGCGCAACTGTTTGGAGTGAGAGCGGAGAGTTCGAAGCTCCGTCTGGCTTCTGGGCAACGTACGCCCGCATGTTGACGACGTGGGGCTCGGGTGTGTTCGCGGTAGCTGGCTTCTTGTCCCACGTACTTGTGATTGGAGAGGTCGCGGGGGCTCTTGGATCTGAGGGCATGGGCGTAACAGCGGGGGTACCCCTCGTAGCGATCGCGTTCTACACGGCGGGGATCATCGCCGGAGTGTGGTTCGTCGCGCTGAGAGCGTGGCACGCCGCGCGAACGCTGCGCCCGGACATGAACCTGCTCATGACGATCGCGGTAGTTGGCGCCGTCGCGCTCGGTGAGTGGCTCGAGGCCGCGACCGTGGCGTTCCTGTTCGCGCTCTCGCTCCTACTCGAGTCGTGGAGCGTCGGACGAGCACGGCGGGCGATCGAAACGCTCATGGACCTTACCCCAGCGACCGCCCGAGTCCGCGGAGCCGATGGCGCGTGGATCGAGACGGCGCCCGGCAGGGTCGATGTCGGCACGGTCTTCGCGGTTCGACCGGCCGAGAGGATTCCACTCGACGGCGTGGTCGTGCGGGGAGCGAGCGCCGTTGATCAGGCGCCGATTACCGGCGAGAGCGTGCCCGTTTCCAAGGAGATCGAATCGGAAGTGTTCGCCGGGACGATCAACGGCGATGGGATGCTGGAGATCAGATGCACGAAACCAGCCGAGGACACGACGCTTGCACGCATTATTCGCATGGTCGAAGACGCCCAGTCGAAACGGGCGCCTTCCGAGCAGTGGGTCGAGCGCTTCGCACGTGTCTACACTCCGGTCGTCATGGGGCTCGCGGTCCTCATACTCCTTCTACCTCCGTTGGTGCTTGACGCCGCTTGGCTGGACTGGCTGTACCGTGCGCTCGTGTTGCTCGTGATCGCGTGCCCGTGCGCGCTGGTGATCTCGACGCCGGTCAGCATTGTGGCTTCGCTCACCGCAGCAGCGCGAAGCGGCGTGTTGATCAAGGGTGGCGTGTTCGTCGAATCCCCATCGCGTGTTCGTGCGCTTGCCATAGACAAGACTGGGACGCTGACCTGGGGAGAACCGTCCGTGGTCGGCGTGGTCGCTTTTCGCGACCATGACGAGAGCGAACTACTGGCCCGACTGGCAGCGTTGGAGACCCACAGCGATCATCCGCTGGCGCGGGCAATCGTGGCCGCGGCCCAGGAGCGAGGCCTCGAGCTGCCGATTGCCACGGAGTTCGAACTCATTCGTGGTAAAGGAGCCCGAGGGCGTGTTGGAGACCGCACGTACTGGCTCGGCTCCCACCGCTACCTCGAAGAGCGCGGCCAGGAGACACCCGAGGTACACGCCCAGCTCAACGCGATGCAGGAGGCCGGTCGATCGGTCGTGGTCGTGGGCAACGAAGAGCACGTTTGTGGGTTCATCACGCTTGCCGACACCGTGCGACCCGACACTGCGGACACGCTCCTGCGCCTCAAGGCCCTTGGCATCGAGCGAATCGTGATGCTCACCGGGGACAATTCGGGAACCGCCAACGTGATCGCCCGGAAGGTCGGTGTCGATGAGGCCATGTCCGAGCTGCTGCCGGCCGACAAAGTTGCGGCGATCGAGGACCTGGTCAATCGTTTCGGGCAGGTAGCGATGGTCGGAGACGGGGTCAACGACGCACCCGCGCTCGCGCGAGCCTCGCTGGGCATCGCCATGGGAGCTGCCGGAAGTGACGCCGCGATCGAAACCGCGGATATCGCCCTGATGTCGGATGACCTCACGAAACTCCCCTGGCTTATCGGGCACTCTCAACGGACAGTCACGATCATTCGCCAGAACATCGGATTCTCCTTGGTCGTCAAGGCCGCCTTCGTGCTGCTAACCTTCGGCGGGCTGGCGTCCCTGTGGGCCGCCATCGCGGCCGACATGGGCGCTTCCCTCCTCGTCACGTTCAATGGGCTTCGGCTCCTCGTCAGCTCGAAGAGGGATGATAGGTGAACGACATGTCTCGACGGAAACCAGCGGCTCGCTTGGGCTGGGTGTTCAAGGTCTTCACCCTATTCCTCGTGTTTGTACTGACACCGGGCACCACAGAGATCGTCGAGAACGCCCGGGAGCTACTTCGATGAACTTCCAATTCGCGCGCAGCGCGTTGTCTTTTGACCGAAAAATAACACCTGTTCTCTCATTGATGTCGACATTGGCCTTGCTGTGCGGTCGCCGAGAAGGGAGCAAACGGTGAAACGAACTAGCATTTTTCTGGCGTGTCTCTTGCCGCTCGTTGCCTCGTTTTCCTGCTCCCGTGTCGAGCCCGCTGGGGAAAATCAAAACAGTGGACACAACGGGGAGGCTGAACACGACGACGATGACCACCTAGCCGAGGTCCGTCTCAACGCCCACGTCATCGAGAGAAATGGCATTCGGACTGAGTCCGCCGAGCGCCGTCTCCTGCTAGGAGCGCTCGAGGTCCCGGCTGAGGTCCAAGTCAATCCAGATCGCACGGTTCACGTCGCGTCATTAGCGTTCGGGCAACTGATCGATATCAACGCAACGCTCGGAGATTACGTCAAAGCTGGCGATGTCCTCGCCACGGTTCGGAGCGTCGAACTAGGTCGGCTGAGAGCAGAACTCACTGAGGCACGCGCGCGCAAGCAGGCGGCAGACGCTGAATACTCGCGCTCCAAGACCTTGGCGAGTGAAGGAATCTCAGCGAAGAAGGCGGCTATCGAGGCCAGAGCTCGAGCTAAGAGCGCTGCGGCGGACGTTGCTGCGGCCCAGACGAGCCTCGCAGTCTACGGAAGCAAGCGAAAAGGCGGTTCTGAGTTTTTTCTGCGCAGCTCAATTACGGGACAGGTTATTGAGCGACACGCGAGTCCGGGTGAAGTGGTTAACAGCGCGAGCACCCCGTTCGTCATCGCGGATCTCAGCGAGGTCTGGGTAATCGGTCGTGTGTACGAGCAGGAACTCGCTCAGGTCTCTCAGGGGATGCCCGCCGAAGTCGCGTTAATAGCCTATCCTGGTCGTACGTGGTCCGGGACGGTCGACTACGTGTCGAGCACTCTCGACGAGGACACACGAACTGCGGCAGTTCGCGTCGTGCTGGACAACCGGGATGGGCTCTTGCGTCCTGGAATGTTTGGGACCGTCGCTGTCGCAAGCACGGGCTCGACCACGGAGCAGGGGGCCTCAGAAGTTCTCTCGGTGCCCGACACGGCGATCGTCACGCTCGGCGACCGCACAGTTGTCTTTACGACAGGCGATGAGCCCGAGACATTTGTAGCTCGGGATATAGTGCCAGGCGCGCGCGCGCACGGGTACGTCGAAATTCGTGAAGGGCTCGTCGAAGGCGAGCTCGTTGTCACCCAGGGCGCATTTGTTCTCAAGTCAGAACTCCTCAAATCCTCTATTGGTGAGGGGCACGAGCACTAGGAGCGGCCATGATTAACGCCATTGTTGACATGTCGTTGCGCAACCGGCTGGTTGTGATCTTCTTCGTATTGCTCGTCGGAGCCCTCGGAGTCCGGGCGATGGAGAAATTGCCCATCGACGCCGTTCCCGATGTCACCAACGTGCAGGTCCAGGTTCTCACGAACACGCCCGCGCTGGGGCCTCTCGAGGTTGAGCGCTTTGTAACGTTCCCGATCGAGACCGTGATGAGCGGTCTGCCCAACCTCGAAGAGCTTCGGAGCGTGTCGCGTTTCGGTCTCTCTGCGGTCACAATTGTGTTTGAGGAAGGAACCGATATTTATCGCGCGCGTCAGCTCGTCGAAGAGCGCCTGTCAGCGGCACGCGACGCGATACCGGAGGGATACGGCGAACCTGAGATGGGTCCGCTCTCCAGTGGCCTCGGTGAGATTTACCAGTTCGAGGTTCGGGGCGAACCTGCTTGTTCCCCAGGGGAACCTGACACAGACGAGTGTTGGAGTCCCATGGAGCTGCGAACGCTGCTCGAGTGGGATGTGGCCTACCAACTTCGTTCGGTACCTGGAGTCGTCGAGGTCAACACATTCGGAGGCGAACTCAAGACCTATGAGGTACAGGTTGATCCCGATCGACTCCTGGCCCTAAGCATCGGCCTGGACCGCGTGCTCGAGGCGCTACAACGCAACAACGCCAATGCCGGTGGAGCCTACATCGCCCATGCGGGAGAGCAGAGACTCATCCGCGGCGTCGGTCTCGTCCAAACCATCAGCGACATCGAGCAAATCGTCGTCGTAACCCGTCAAGACGGAACCCCGATTCGAATCGCGGACGTTGCCCAAGTCCAAGTCGCGCCCATGGTTCGTCAAGGCGCCGTGACACGAGACGGTCGCGGCGAGGTGGTAACCGGCATCGTGATGATGCTGATGGGGGAGAACTCGAACGAGGTCGCGCGTCGCGTGGACGCGCGCATCGACGAAATTCGGCCGTACCTGCCTGAAGGGGTCTCACTAGAGACCTATTACGACCGTACGGAGCTCGTGGATCGCACGATTGCGACTGTCGCAAAGAACCTCATCGAAGGCGGCGTCCTGGTCATCATCGTTCTGTTGCTCCTTATCGGGAACATCCGCGGCGGGCTTCTTGTAGCGAGCGTCATCCCTCTGTCGATGCTCGCCACATTCATCGGGATGCACGCGATGGGCGTGGCAGGCAACCTGATGAGTCTCGGGGCGCTCGACTTCGGGCTGATTGTCGACGGGGCCGTCGTGGTCGTTGAGAGTTGCGTTCGCACCATCGCCATGAACAGGGAGCAGCCAACGTCACACTCGGTGCGCCAAGCGGTCTCGAGGGTCGGGCGGCCTGTCGTGTTCGCTGTCGGCATCATCATGATCGTGTACATCCCCATCCTCACCCTGCAGGGCATTGAGGGAAAGATGTTTCGGCCAATGGCGTTGACGGTGATCTTCGCCTTGGCGGCCTCCGTGGTCCTAGCGATGACCTTCGTACCTGCCGCCGCGACGACGTTGTTGCGCCGAGGATTGTCCGAGAAGGAAACATGGTTGATGCGCTTTGCCATGCGCATCTACGCGCCGGTGCTCCGACGAACGATGCGACGGCCGCGACTGACCGCGCTGACGGCCGTGGCCGTGTTTGTGGGGTCACTAGTCGTCGTGCCCATGCTCGGGGCGGAGTTCATGCCGCGGCTCGACGAGGGGTCTATCGCCATGCAGGCGATCCGCTTGCCGTCCGTGTCCCTCGAGGAGTCCGTCGCTACAACAACGCGGATCGAGCGGGAGATGCTCGAGCACTTTCCGAGCGAGGTCGCAACCGTCGTCTCACGTACTGGTCGCGCCGAGATAGCGACCGACCCGATGGGCGTCGAGATGTCGGATATCTACCTCATCCTGAACCCGGCCGAGCAATGGAAAGCCGAGAGTAAGGGGCAGTTAGTCGCGGCGATGGCCGAGATGATGGAGCACGAGTTCCCAGGACAGCGTTTTACGTTTTCTCAGCCGATCGAGCTGCGGACCAACGAGTTGATAAGCGGCGTTCGCTCGGACGTGGCAATCAACATCTACGGTGGAGACCTCGCTACACTTGCCCGCCTCGGCGATGAGGTCGTCGACAGGGTTTCCCGGATTCCCGGTGCTGCCGATGTGAGCGCGGAGCAAGTGGCGGGCCTGCCATTTCTGACCATCACGGTAAACCGGCCTGCGCTAGCGCGGCGAGGAGCGAACGCCGAGGACGTACTGGACGCGGTGTCGGCCATGGGTGGCCTGCCTGTCGGGGAAGTATTTGAAGGACAGAAGCGCTTCGCGCTTCAGGTTCGCTTCCCGGAGCGATTTCGCGGTGACCTCGAGGCGATTCGGCGTATCCCGATCTCGACCTCGCAAGGATCCGTGGTCCCGCTCGGACAACTCGCCACGATCTCGCTCGACGACGGGCCGGCGAGCATTAGCCGGGAGAACGTGCAGAGGCGACTGGTTATCCAGGCGAACGTCCGAGGACGCGACCTCGCTGGTTTTGTTGCGGAGGCTCGTCAGCGTGTGCTCGACGAGGTCGATATGCCGTCCGGGTACCTCGTCACGTGGGGCGGTCAGTTCGAGAATCTCCGAGCGGCCTCGGGGCGCCTCGCGCTCGCGGTGCCGCTGGCGCTCTTGCTCATCTTCATCATGTTGCAGGTGAACTATGGCGCCGTACGCCCCGCCTTGCTCATCTATCTTAACGTGCCGATGGCGGCGACAGGCGGCCTCTTGGCGTTGGCGATTCGCGGGATGCCATTCTCAATCTCGGCCGGCGTTGGCTTTATCGCGCTGTTCGGCATTGCGGTGCTCAACGGTGTTGTACTGATCTCGCACATTCGTGACCTTCAGTCGGACGGTTCCTCACTCGAGGAGGCGTGCTCAGAGGGCGCGCGTGATCGACTCCGCCCGGTCTTAATGACGGCGCTCACCGACATGCTCGGTTTCCTGCCGATGGCCATTGTTGTGAGCGCGGGCGCCGAGGTCCAGCGGCCGCTTGCGACAGTCGTGATCGGCGGGTTGGTGACCAGCACGCTGTTGACGCTTGTCGTGCTGCCGAGCACGTACGCGTGGCTGGGCGATCGCGAATTAGTAAAATCAAACGAAAAAGAGAACGTACATGGATGAATCACACACCTGGGATTCGTTGGCTAGCCGCTATGACCGGATCATACGGGTTTTCGATCGGAGCTATCCGGCGATCCGCCGGCGCCTATCGGAAGACCTTCGGGGCCGCGCGAATGTGCTCGAGGTCGCTTCCGGGACGGGGCAGTTCACGTTTGATATAGCCCGCGTCGCCAAGCACGTTGTGGCGACAGACATCTCGTCAAAGATGGTTGAGTGTCTACGGGCAGCGGCTAAAGAGGCAGACACAACGAACGTGGAGGTAGCGACCATGAGTGCCTACGAACTTGACGCTGCTCCCTCGTCGTTCGATGCGGTGTTCTGCGCAAACGCGTTGCATGTGATGGAACAGCCACGTCAAGCGTTGCACGAATTTCGACGTGTACTGACGAAGAATGGAGTCTTGGTCGCGCCCACGTTCCTGCATGGCGCCGATTGGACGCGACGCGCGGTCTCGCGAATGATGGGCTTGATCTCTCCGTTCGTCGCCCACACGCGGTTAGACCTTGAGAGCCTCTGCGCGATGATCAAGGAGACAGGTTTCTCGGTCGAGCGGCGCGAGAGACTCCCGGGGCTTCTCCCGATCGGTTACGTCGTGGCGATGAGGGAGTGAGTCGACCAAGGGGAGGAACGATGCCGACCTGGCCGTTCCAACACGCAACGTCCGAGTCTGGCGCGACATCGAAAAACTCCGCTCCGCCCACTCCATCACCGACGAACACCGTAAAGCCCTCGTCACACAATCCCACGCCCAAACCCAACAGCCGTAACCTCCGAAGCCAAGTTACAAGCCTCCCGAGACTTCGCAGCATCCCCGTGCACATACTTCAGCGTCGTCGTGATCGAGCTATGCCCCAGCAGCCGCTGGATCGTCGACAGCGGAATCCCTCGCAACTCCAGCACCGACGCCCACGTATGCCGCAGTGTGTGAATGCACGGCGGCTTTCCATCTGGCAGCAGCACATTGATCTCCGTGCACAGCTTGCTGAACTTCTGCCGCAGATACTCCGCCGAGATATGCCCTGTCCCCTCGCGGTTCGGGAAAAACCAACCGCCTCGCGCCTGCGGCAGAATGCTCTTTAAAAACGCCGCCGCGTAATCTGAAATCGGGATCGACTCGACCTTATCGAACTTCCGCTCGCGCCGAATCTCCTTGCGCTCGAAGTCCACCTCCTCGATCCGCAGCGACACACAAGCTTGCCGTCGCTCGCCCGTGTTGAGGAGGAAGATCATCGCCAAGAAGTACGGACTCGGATTGCGCTCGACCTCCTGCTCGAGCCGCGCCGCCAACCTGTGCACCTGTCGCTCGACGAGCCCCTTACCGGACCGCCTCTTCGGTTTGTACTGCTTGATCTTCGGCTCGGGCACCGCGTCGAGAAATTTCTTTCGCTTCGCCAACCGCAACAACCGCAGCAGCATCGCCGTCGCCTTCAAGCCCTGGCTCTCGGCCTTGCCCTTGAACGACCGGTGAAACGCCTCGATCCTCGCGGCATCGATCTCACTGACCTTCATGCCTCCTAGGACAGGCATGATGTCCTTGTTGATCGAGATATCGTACCCATCCCGGGTCGTCTCCTTGAGTCCGGGGTAGGCCTCCTCGCGGAACATCTCCGCAACTTCATTGATTGTACAACTAGGCCGCTCACTCGGTCGCACGTGCGTAAGCAACTCGCGCATCATCGCGTACAACTCCTGGTCGCGCTCGGTAGTCACTGCCGCGACATCCTTCGACCGGACCACCGGCTTGCGTTTTTTCGGTGCGCTCGACAGCGCAACCAACTCACCCAATCGCGTCCGCGCGACACACCGCGCCTCGCGGACACTCATGTCCGGGTGCTTGCCGATCGTCTCCCGGATGTCCCGACCATCCACCACCCGCCGCACAAAAAACGCGACCATCCCGCGCTTGGGTGAGCGTCGGGCCCCGAAGCCCGAGATCTTGCCACACATCAGGACCTGCCCCTTGCGCAAAGCCCTTACCCGCGCCTCCGTGATTGCGCCCGCCATCGCTCCCCACCCTGCCAAATGCCACGCCAAAATTGGCTGGCATTTTTAGGATGTCTTAAAGGACAGATATTTCAAGAATCCCGGGATCCTCGGCGTTTTAGCGCATCTAGGGAGTAGTCCTCCTACTGCAAACGTCTCAGGGCCCCCTCCCACTGCAAACGTCTCAGGCCCACGCGCGCGCCCCTACCTCAAAATCAAAACACCGCCACCCCAACCATTCGCGGTGATATTTTGGCTCACGAGCGAGGCCTGAGACGTGCCGCTGTAGTCCTCCTACTGCAAACGTCTCAGGGCCGCTCGTGAGCCAAAATAGCCCGCGCCCCTACCTCAAAATCAAAACACCGCCACCCCAACCATTCGCGGTGATATTTTGGCTCACGAGCGAGGCCTGAGACGTGCCGCTGTAGTCCTCCTACTGCAAACGTCTCAGGGCCGCTCGTGAGCCAAAATAGCCCGCGCGCCCCAACGAAGCTCTAATCAGCGACTAGGGAAGTGAACTTACTCCCCGACGGCAAATCATCATGCAAATCAACGCCACCATCTCGGCGGAACCTTGCTCCGATACCTCTCCACCACCAGCTTGGCAACGACTCGAGGTCGACGCCGGCATTGCGGATGAGGTTGTGCTGGCCTTCGATCGAGCGCAGCACGAGCGGATCGGGTGCACGACCTGCACCCCGCATTTGGTCGCTGACTCGCACCGAAGCTCGGGTGGGTGCGGCTTCCTCGACCCACTCGAGGGCGGCCAGGAATGCTCGGCGCACGATTCCTAGGTCTGGGAACTCGTAGAGTTGACCTCGGACGATCACCTCCTCGCCGATCATCAGTGACAACCGCGAGGCAAATTGTGAGAGTAGGTGTTCGTAAACAGCGTTCGAGTTGCCCAATCGCCCGACGGCATCCTCGCGGATGAGGAGCAGGACTTCCTCGGTGTTTGCATACACAAACGACACCAGACGCGATTGCAGCAGTCCGATCCCGGCACGCAAAACTGCGCGCGAAAGATCCGGGTCGAGCGGCTCCTGTGTACGTGCACGGGATGCGGCAATACGAGACACGGATTCACGGGCTGGTGATAGTTGTATCACCAAACGAAATCCCGGCATCGGCTTGTGGTCGCTGATCACCCGAAAGACGGAAAACTTTTCCCAGTTTTGGTTAGCCGAGTCCGCGGTCATCACCACCTCGTCACGCGCGTCGTCACTTCATTGTGAATACAGAGTAGGCGATCCATGCAAATCCACCGATGCCCAATAACACCAGTATCCACGTGATCGCGGCTGAACTCCGCTTCGCCTGTTGGCCGCTCATCACGCTGTGCCCAAAGCTTCCGCCACTGGAGACGGACATCGACGGATCGACAGCTGAGAGCGAGCTGGTGGAGAGAGGTGCACGCGAACCGGTTAGAGAACGATTGGAACCTGTCGTCACACGCCGGCGGCCTGCACTACGGGGGCGCCTGCGAGGGCCTGAGCCATCCTGCTTGACCGCGGGCTGCTTCCCAGAACCTACACTCTTGTATGTCCCAGAACGCTTACCGTTGTCGGCAGCAGGTTGATTCTCGGGTTGCGACGTCACCTCGTGGGAGGCAGTGTCGACTTTGATATTGCGAACGAGAGCCTCTAGGTTGCCGATGGTCATGGTCCGCTTTTTTCGCGGACCGGTTTTCGGCGCGGGACCTGCCTCTAAGGACTGCACCCAATCGGGCGCTGCCTCGGACACGTCGACCGCGAGACTTTCAAATTTATCGAAGTCGAGGGCCTCGTCGACAAGGTCGTCGTACTGGTCGTCGTAGTTGACCTCGGCCGGTGCCCCCTCGCCGAACATCTCAGACATGTACGCGCTGATCATGCGTGGCGTACAGGTGAGCCCATACTCGTGCATGAAGTCGTCGAGGTCGCGGTACATGTGATCGCAGTTTTGATAACGATCGGCGATCGCAACTTCGAGGGCCTTCATGATGATGGCCTCGAGGGCAGGTGGAAATTCCGGGTCGACAAACGTCGGCGGCGGAATGTCGCCCTCGACGATGCGGTCGGCAACTTCTTGACGTGGCCCGCGAAACAGGCGCCTTGACAGGCACATTTCGTAGAGGACGACACCGAGGGCAAAGATGTCTGCCCGCATGTCGATGCCGTGGCCCATCACCTGTTCGGGCGACATGTATGAAAGCTTGCCGGCAAACCGGCCGTCGCCTTCGTTGTCCTCGAGGCTGGCCCGCGTCGCGGCAATGCCAAAGTCGACGACCTTGCACAGGCCGTCGTACCCGACATGAATGTTGGTCGGGTTGATATCGCGGTGGCACAAGCCGAGTGGATTGCCGTCTTCGTCCTTACGTGCATGCACATAATGCAGCCCTTCGAGGGTCTGCATGATGATCCCGATCGAGATATGCAGCGGCAGGATGTAGCCGGTTTTGACAGATCGCCGCAGAACCTCGACCAGCTCCTGACCTTTGAGGAGCTCCATGGCGATGTAGTACTCGCCCTGAATCTCACCTAAGTCGTAGGTGTGAACGACGTTGTTATGGGTGAGGGTTGCGGCGACACGGGCCTCTGCGAGGAACATGTCCACAACACTCGGCTGGGCGGCATACTCTTCGCGGAGCCGTTTGATGACCAGCTCCTTGGCAAAGCCTTCGATACCGGAGTAGTTTGCCCGGTAAATCTCGGCCATCCCACCGGTCGCGATGTGCTCGATGAGCACATATTTGTCGCCAAATGGCGTGGGCTCCATGTTGCTCAAAGCGGCTTTAGCCTAACGGAATCCCGATCCACCGCCAAGCCCTCGGCAAGATTTCTCGTGTGGGGCAACGGGCTATTTGACACCCCAACTCCCCGCGCATGCCGAGCTGTGTGAACGGCGCAGTTCGCCGATGCGCACCACTGTCACTACTCGCGCTCGGACTTGAGGTCCCGCCCCATGAGCGACGCAACTGCAAAACGAACACTCGCTCCCCCATAAAGGAGGGCGTGCATCATCTCCGCAATCGGCATCTCGACACCTTCCCGGGCCGCGAGCCGTGTGGCGCTGAGCGTGTTTTTGACCCCTTCGGCGACCATTCCCATTTCCTCGAGGATCTGCTCGAGGGTCTGCCCGCGCCCAAGCGCAAGACCGACCCGGCGATTGCGCGAGAGACCTCCGGTGCAGGTCAGCACCAGATCTCCAAGCCCGGCAAGACCGGCCAGGGTGCTGGGCAGTGCTCCGAGGGTGACACTGAGTCGACTGATCTCGGCGAGTCCGCGCGTGATCAGAGCGGCCCGAGCATTCTGGCCAAGTCCCGCCCCGTCGCAGACACCGGCAGCAAGGGCTATCACATTCTTAAATGCCCCGCCGAGCTCGACCCCGGTGACGTCGTCACTGACATACACGCGTAGACCATTGCCCGACAGCCATACCTGAATTTGTTCGGCTACCGAGATCTCTGTACAGGCAACGACCACGGCCGTGGGTTGGCCCGCGGCAACCTCGGCGGCAAAGCTCGGACCACCGAGTGCGGCGATGTTTGCCCGGTGCCGCGGTGCGAGTTCTTCGGCGAGGACCGTCGCCATGGTTTTGAGGGAGTCGACCTCGACGCCCTTGGCCGCGATCAAAAACTTCGGAGATGTATGTTCAAGTTGATCGAGGACCGGCGAGACAGCCTTCATCACCGCCCGAAGTCCGTGGCTCGGGACCGCTGTGATGACCAACTCGCTACCGGCCAACGCCTGCTCGAGGTCACAGGTCACCGCCAAGTTGTCGGGGAATGGTGCGTCCTTGAGGTAACGAGCATTGACCCGCGAGGCTTGCATCTCACCTGCTCGCTCGGCGGTTCGGGCCCACAGCGACACCTGGTGCCCCCGTCGTGCCGCATGGATCGCCAGCGCTGTCCCCCAACTTCCGGCTCCGATCACCGCCACACGTACAGCACTGTTTTTTTCCATGTCGGCGTTCTAACAGACTTGCTGTGCAACACCACGTTTTGCGACCGTCACACGCGTGTCTTCCAAGGAACAACGTAATCCCTCGGGGGTAGGCACGGTGCGACTTAAAGATGATCTTCCTACAAAAACTGCGCGTGCTTTATCAGATTTGATACATATGCATGTTGTCACCGGTGACCGCTGACGGAGGACTGAAAAATGAACAACGAAACAATGGCTTGGAATGGATGGATGCGCTGGACGGGTGCGCTGGCGACAGCAGCCTTCCTACTGATGCCCGCTTGTGGTGGCGAAAAAACGACTTCGGGCCAGGCGAGTGACTCCGACGCCGGCTCTGACAGCGAGGCGACCGAAGGCCCGGGTACGTCGAGTACAACCAACGACCCGTCGGGCTCCTCGACCTCTGGCAACACCACCAGCGACCCGACAACAACCACCACAACCAGTGACCCGACCGGGTCCTCTTCGACAACCGACGACTGCCAGTTTTTGTGCCAGCCCGACATGATTGTTTCGGGTAGCTGTGATCCGGGTGCGCAGGACTGCAAAGATGGTGAGAAATGCACCCCGTATGTCATGACGCCGGGTGCCTGTTGTGTCGACGCCGTCCACTGCGTTCCGGTCACCGGCGAGAAGGTCTACGGCGAGCCGTGTATCCGCGAGGAGACCACCGACGACTGCGCCAAGGGATTTTTCTGCATGACCGAAACCTCCGGTTCGACCGGCGAAGGAACATGCCAACCGCTGTGCATCGCCGGCGACAATTCGAGCTGTGAAGAGTACGGAGCCGACGCGTTTTGCATCGCCTTCAACGACGGGTTCTTGCCGCTTTGCGAGATCCAGTGTGATCCGCTGTTACAAGACTGTTCGGCCCAAAACTTTGGCTGCTACGCGGTCCTCAACGACGACAAGTTCATCTGCGCCCAAAGTGGCTACGCCGAAAACCAAGGCAACGACGGCGACGAGTGCTACACCATCCAAAGCTGCAAGCCAGGCCTCGTGTGCATGGACGGCGGCTCCCAGGAAGGATGCAACAACGGCAGTGGCCGCTGCTGCACGCCCGTGTGTGACCTCGACGAGCCCGACCCGTGCATGGGCGGCGAAGAGTGCACCTCGCCGTGGGCCATGGGCGAGGCACCGCCGGAGTACGCCAGCGTCGGTATTTGCCTGCTACCCGCCTGAGGTACAGCAATCCGCTCAAACAGCCGGGGTGCGAACCTCGGCTTTTTGTATACGCATATATCACCGAACCCGGGCGCTAAAGTCCCCGAAAAAACCGTTTGGGATCGGCCCCGCGGGCGCGGCCAAACGCCAGGCGACGCTTGCGTGCCGGCAGCGGATCGACCGGACCTCCGATTGCCCATTGAGCCTCCATCGCCTCGCGTACAGCCCCCAGGGCCGGCAACGGCCACTGCAACGGCCGTCGCACCAACACTGCCCCAACATCCATCAGGACCACCCGGGTTTCCCACAAAGCCACCGGATTTCGTCCTCCCGGCTCGACCCACATATCCCCGACCAATGGGCAGCAAAGCCCCGACCAACGATCATGTAGATACAAACTTGTTCCCATCCACACCTCAAACAGGCCGGCGACCGAGCCGGCGAGGTCGGCAAACCACGGGCGTACCGCAAGCCCGGGCACCCGACCCGCTGCGGCCTGCTGGGCCCAGGTTGTCGCGACGCCGTCGACTTCGACAATCGCGTCGCACAGCGCCCAATCGGCACGGCCAACCTGGTGCAGCTCGTAGTCGGGATCGCTGGCGACCGCTCGACCGACAACAGCATCGTGACGCGCGAGCACAGGCTTGGCCCGACGGGCTCCAGCCTCGCCACCAAACACCGCCTCTTCGAGTGCATCGAGGCGTCCGCCCCACAGCTCAAAGCCTGCGTGAAGCCTGTTCACACCCGAGGATAGCACCCGGCGCTAGCAAGCTGCGCTGACGCTTTGGCGGCTGCGAAGTTGTTCGACAAACCCCGAGAGCAACCCGCGTGAGTCGTGGGGACCCGGGGCATCTTCGGGGTGGTATTGGACGCTGCTCACCGGCCGGTCGCGCAGGCGCAAACCAGCAACAGTCCGATCGAACAGGTTGAGATGGGACAGGCTCGCGCCCTCCCCGAGCGAATCGAGCTCGACCGCAAAACCGTGGTTTTGTGCAGTGATGGCAACCGCCCCGGTCTGTTCGTCGCGAACCGGGTGATTGCCCCCGTGATGCCCGAATTTGAGTTTGTAGGTACGGCCACCCAGGGCCAGGCACAACAGCTGATGCCCGAGGCAGATCCCAAACACCGACAAGGTAGGTGCATCTGCAAGTAACTCGCGAATGCGTTGCACCGCAATCGTGACTGCGGCCGGGTCGCCCGGGCCGTTGCTCAACAGCACGCCATCGGGTTTGAGCGCCAAAATTTCATTTACGGGCGCGTCGGCGGGCACAACCCACACTCGCGCACCGGCATCTCGCAACCGCCGGAGGATGCTCAGCTTGACCCCGTAGTCGATCACGGCGACGGCGACATCCGGCTTGGCTGGTGTCTGCCCCCAGCTCCCCTCGGTCCACTCATACACCCGCTTGGTCGTGACCGTGCTCGCCAAGTCGCGCCCGCCCATCGGCTCGGCCGACTCGGCCAGTGCGCGCAGCTTCTCGATGTCGGGGGCCTGCTCGCAGCACAGTGCAGCCATCATCGCCCCGCGGTCGCGCAGGTGTCGGGTGAGTGCTCGGGTGTCAAACTCGGCCATCCCCGGAATGCCCAGCCGGGCCAGGTATTGCGGCAGCGGCTCGTGGCTGCGGTAGTTTGAAACCACCGGCGACACAGCCCGAACCAGCAGGCCGGTACAGCCGTGGCCAACCGACTCTTCGTCCTCGGGATTGGTCCCGACGTTGCCGATTTCCGGGGTCGTGAGGCACACGAGCTGGCCGGCGTAGGACGGATCGGTGATGATCTCCTGGTAGCCCGTCAACGCCGTGTTAAACACGACTTCTCCGGTAATCGTTGTACGTGCACCAAAGCTGCGACCGCGAAACACACGGCCGTCTGCAAGCACCAATGTTGCTTCGCCATTGTAGGGATCGGTCAGTTGCATTGTCATCGTCTCCCCTCCCCGATTTGGGGCTCCACTCCGGGTAGCGCGACCCCGCAGGCCCGCGCCAACACTGCCATTCGCACGGCCACCCCCAGGGTGACCTGCCGTCGAATCCGCGAGCGCGGACCGTCGGCGACCTCATCTGAAATTTCGACACCGCGGTTCATCGGCCCCGGGTGCATCACGATGCCGCCGGGCGCCATTGTTTGGGTGCGTGCGAGGGTCAGCCCCCAGGCCGCGTGGTACGAGGCGACATCGGGCAACTTCAGGTCGGCTGGCAGCCGCTCCCGTTGTATGCGCAACATCATCACGGCATCGGCCCCGGCCACCGCCTCGTCGAGGCTGTCCACCTGGCGCCCCCCAAGGTTTTGTGTACCTGCATCGACAAGCCCGGGGGGCCCGGCGACCACGACCTCGGCACCGAGTGCGGTCAACAACCGAATGTTGGAGTGGGCGACCCGCCCATGGCGAATATCACCGCAAATCGCCACTTTCACGCCTTTGAGCGCATTCTCGACGGGTCGGCGATCGAGCGCCTCGAGGATTGTCAGCGCGTCCAACAGCGCCTGGGTTGGGTGTTCGTTGCGACCGTCCCCGGCGTTGACAATCCGGGCCCGCAGCCAGCTTGTGAGACTGTGGGGAAACCGCTCGACGCGGTCGCGGACGACAATGGCATCGCCGCCCATGGCATCGAGCGTGAGCGCGGTGTCGAGTGGGGTCTCGCCCTTGGCGACCGAGGTCGAGGCGTCGCCGACAAAGTTGATGACATCGGCACCAAGTCGTCGCCCGGCGAGCTCAAAGCTCGTGCGCGTGCGCGTGCTCGGCTCGTTGAACATGTTGATGACGGTGAACCCCGAGAGGATCGGAAAGGTCCGCCGCCCGTCGCCCGTCACCATCGGTGTCAGGTAGTGCGCGGCCGCCAAAATCTCGCAGGCGTCTGCGACTTCGAGCGACGCTGTTCCCAACAAGTCGCGCCCGGGTCGGCGACGCACCTCGGGTCCGTTTTGCACACCCGCTTCGCGCATCTACTCTCCTCCGGGCTCGGGACCTACCGCCCGAGCGAAGGTTGGGTCAAGGCTGCGCAGCTCGGATTTCTCACCGCCTTCTCCGCCAAAATCACTCGCCTCAAACCGTGCACAAACACACAAACTAACCAAGTCAGCGGTGCTCGACACACGCCAGTCCGGGCGAATCTCGTACCCAGTTTTCGCGGGAAGCTTGGTACTGTGCGTGGACCGTGACCGACTCTAAAACCCCTACTGCTGCGGTTTTGTTGATCGGCAACGAACTTCTGAGCGGCAAGATCCGCGATCGCAACGGCTATGCGTTGAGCCGGATGCTCCGGCGACGTGGGATTCGGCTCGTGGAGTTGGTTGTGGTCGAAGATGATGATCACGCGATCGCAGGCACACTACATCGCCTCCTCGCGCGAACTCCGCTGATTTTTACCTCCGGCGGGGTTGGTCCGACCCACGATGACCGCACGATTCCGGCGATAGCTTCGGCGCTCGACCGGCCGCTGCGTCGTCACCCCGAGATGGAAGCCCTGTTGCGCAAGTACTACGGCGACAAGATCGGCGACGTCGCCTTGCGGATGGCCGACCTCCCCGAGGGAACTTCTTTAAGAGCCGGTACCACCTGGCCAATTCTCCGCCTCGATCTGCCGCACGACCACCCGGCCGCTGCTGGGCGCGATGCCCGGATCTACATTCTCCCCGGCGTGCCCGAGCTGTGCCAGGCCAAGATCGACGCGCTCGAGGCAGCCCCCGACGAGTTGCCCAATGCCGGCGGATGGCTGTTGCTCACCGTGGAGACCAACATCGAGGAGAGTGTGGTTGCGCCGGTTTTACAGCAATACACCCGCGACTTTCCCCAGCTCGAGATCGGTTCGTACCCCCGTTGGGAGCGGCACAAAAACGGCAAGTTGCGCGGCGTCGTCCGGGTCACACTCGAAGCCCCGGTGAACTTCAGCGACGACGTCAAACGGGCCCAAGCGCAACTCGAAGCCGAACTTCGAGACCTCGCCGCGGCCACTGCCCAGGCTTCGTCCTCGTCATAAAAGGCGAGCCTTCTCACACGTTTATTCGCAACATGGGGCGGTCGAGACCGGGCGCCGTGGCGTAGCGAGAAAACCCCGGGGCTGCTAGGGTCCCGGCATGCGTTATTTGCTTCCGTTGGTAGCAGTGCTCACCACGACAGCCGTCGCTGTACCCGGTTGTAAGAGCGAGAAAAAAGACCTTCTCGCCTTCCCCGCCGGATACCAGCCACAGACGGCGGAGTTGACCTTCAACAAGGCCAACCTCGAAGCGTTTAACTCGATGACACCCGACGCCCGCGAAAAACACATCGAGGAGCTCAAGGGCACGCCCGGGTCGTTCAAGGGCCAGGCCGTCCATCAAAGTGGCAACGGGATCGCCGACACGGTCGAAGAGTTTGAGTTCGGCGATTACGAAATTCAGGCCCACACACCCGAGCCGGTGCTGTTTGAGATCACCATCGAGTACAACATCTACACGCAAAAAGACGTGGCCAAGGCGCTCCATCCCACGCGACCGCTAGAATTTTCTGGCACGTTGATCGATATGCGCTACGAAGATGCCAGCAAGCCGCGCAAGCTCGTCGTTCGTGTCAAGGCTGACGAGTTGAAAACCATCACCAAATAAGTGGGCACACATTGCTGGAATCGACTGGTTCCCCCCTCGCCTGGGGGATCTTTACGCTCATCATTTTGTTTTTGCTCGCCCTGGACCTTGGTGTCTTTCACCGCAAGGCCCATCGGGTTGGCATGCGCGAAGCACTTTATTGGTCGATCTTTTGGGTTGCCCTCAGTCTCTGCTTCAACGGCTACATCTGGCACAGCCTAGGCCAGGACAAGGCGCTCGAGTTTCTCAATGCCTACATCATCGAAAAGGCACTGAGCGTCGACAACATCTTCGTCTTTATCGTCATCTTCCGCTACATGAAGGTCGCCGCGGACCACCTCCACCGGGTGCTCTACGCGGGAATTTTGGGTGCCCTACTGTTGCGCGCCCTGTTCATCTTTACCGGCCTCACGATCGTCCAAACCTTCGAGTGGACGCTTTACATCTTTGGCGCCTTTTTGCTCTACACCGGCTTGCGGCTGCTGTTTATCGGCGAAGAGGACGACGACACAACCCAGGACAATTGGGTCAAGAAACAATCTGAGCGGTGGCTGCGGGTCACCGACAAATTCGAGGGACCCAAGTTTTTTGTCCGCCAAAACGGCCAACTGTTTGCCACCTCGCTGTTTGTCACCCTGCTGATGATCGAGACCGCCGACGTCGTGTTTGCGCTCGACTCGATCCCGGCAATTTTTGGCATCAGCACCGATCCCTACATTGTATTTACAAGCAACGTCTGCGCCATCATGGGCCTGCGGGCGATGTTCTTTTTGCTCGAGAACGTCATCGAGAAGTTCTCGTACCTCAACTATGGGCTGGGTCTCATCCTCGCGTTCGTCGGCGCCAAAATGGTGCTCGAGCTCGGCTTGGGCTCGGTGATGGCTCCGATCCACGTCAAGCCCGAATGGTCGCTCGCTGTCGTCGGCACCCTGCTCGTTGGCTCGATGGTGCTGAGCCTGGTGTTCCCGCCCAAGGCAACCCCCGAGCAAGAGGCCGCGGCCACCACGACCAACGGTGAACCGCCGACCGACGAACCGACCAAACTCGACAAACCCGGCCCGACCCAGACGGACTAGCCTGGGTATTTGCAGCTGCAACTTCGCCGGACGCGTTAGCTCTTGGGCCGAATCCGCAGGGTCGTGGGATTGGGCCCGTATTCGTCGAACAACTTGCCGCGGTGCGACATCTTCCGCTTTTTCTGGTCGTCGTGGAAGGTCTGGCCCTTCTCGCTGCCGTACATCTGAAATCCCCAGTCGTTGCTGGTGTACTTCATCGGGTCGGCAAAGTTCTCAAACGTCACCGTGTCGCCACCGGACTTGAGGACCACGGCCCCCCAGTGGTAGTTCCACCCCGCCTGCTTACCACTTGCATATTCATCTTGATTGGCGATGATCACATAGGACTCGCCAACCTCGGGGGTCGCGTATTGGTTGAGGCCAACAATCCTGTCGAAGTCGTCACGCAACTTGTCGGACAGGCTGAGATAGCCCTTCCAGGCCTTCTCAAACGTGTCGTTGGAGATATCCGTAAAGATCGCCGAGATGTGTTTTTGTGGGCTCCCTAGGTCGACCCGGCGCTTGTGCTTGTCGCTGTAGTAGCTAAACGTGTCGCCGTATTTCTCGGGGCTCGTTTCCTTGACCAAACCCTTGCTAAAACTCTTGATCTTAAAGATCCACTCTTTTTGGATGTTGGCCCGGTTGTAGACGGCTTTGCTACTCCCCTTTTCATTGCCCATCATGACCGAATGGGCCGACTTACCGCAGTCGGAGACCCACTGCATGTCGTCGCCCTTGCCCCCGTAGCTAATGATCTTGTTTTCGGGAACGACCCGATAGAGGGTTTGCTTGTCTTTGTCACCTGAGGAAGTTGTAATTGCATCAGAATTGTCGGCCGTCATGCTCAGGCCGCTGCCCTGCTGCTCGAGGGTTTTGGCGGCTCCGGTAATCTGGCTTTCGAGCGCATAGCAATGGTGTGAACCGTAGAGGCTCTCGGCAAACACGGCGAGTTTGCCATCGTTCGACACGCGAAACGGATAGCCGGTTTTCTGGCGTTTGGGCCCCTTGCCCTTGCCGGGCCACGCGTCGGCAGTGAGCAGCGAGTAGCACTGGGTGACGCCGGTGCCGGCACCCGCGGTGCGAGTGCCCCCAAGCGTCGTGCCCGTGGTCTCGTAGTGCGGGTTTTGCCCCTGTCCCATCGCCCGACTGCCCATCCGATCGGCCTCACGCTCGAGCCTGCGATCGGTGTTGACCGAAACCCCGGATCGCACCGAGTTACTGCGCACCCGGCCCTGGCGCTGCTGAACCACGTGCCAGGCCTCGTGGGCCAGGTGTTTTTCGTAGCCGTGGCCCACGTGGATATCGGAGCCGCGGGCAAATGCAGCTGCACCAATCGTCGCGGGTTCATGCGAGCCATAAAACACCCGGACATCGGACAGGTCCATGCCCGAGAGCCGTTGCATCGACGACATCAAGCGCGACGGCAGGCTCTGGGCCCGGGCCCGACCACTGCCTCGGCGCGGCGCGGGGCCATCCATCATCTGCGCGACCGTGCGGTTGCCAAAGCGTTTTTGCAGATGTTCGACCTCGGGCTCATGTTGCGGCTCATCGGTGGTTTGCTCATAGGTCTCGGGACCGAGCCCAGAACGAAACCGCCGATCGGCTTCAACACTGCGACGCATATGAACGTGACGCATACAACCTCCTAAAGACATGTCCAAATGGACATTTGCAATATAACCCAACACCGGCACTCAAGGGCGCGACTACGCCGATGAGCTGGTGACAGTTTCCCGGAGGTCGGCGATTGCTTGCTCGATTGCGCGGTCTGCTGGCCAACGCCGATTCGCGGCCTGCAGCAGCTCGATTGCACGCCCGACCTGCCCCAACGCAAACCCCAGTAGCCACGCCTCCTCGACGACATCCTTGGGCGAAACCCGCTCGCCTAAGGCCGTGCGAATGGTCGCCAAACACTGGACTTGCTCGTGGTAGTGCGCCGCAGTGGTGGCGTCGACCTGCTCCAGGGCCATTTTCCATGCATACGCAAAAAACATACAGAGCTCGGGGGACGCACGCAGCCCTTGTGTCATGTCGGCCAGCAGCGTGCGCGGGGCGTGGGCGAGCGTGACAAGCCAATCGGCGGGTGGGTGCGCATCGGATTTCGGCAGCATCCGCTCAGCGAGACGAATGGCATCTTCGAGCTTGCGGGCGGCGTAGCGAGCAACCATCGAATCCACAGCAGTCGTCTGCCACAGGGGGGCAGCGTCCCGGTGTGGCAACCGCGAAAAACATGTATGCGCATGCGATATCGCATCGAGCACGCTTTCGCAGACAACATCCTCGTCTTCGGCACGTGCCCGGGTGACCGCACACCATATCCGCAGGCCAACCTGTGGCGCCCCGGGGTCGCGCAACTCGGCATGGGCAATGGGCTCCAAAACCCGACGCGAGGCCTTGGCGTCTCCGCTGTGAACCAGTAGCGACAACCCCCAGGCCACCCCTCGCAACCGCTGTGTGTCGCGGTTCCCCGGTAACTGCTGGCTACGCTGCAACAGGGCTACCCTGTGGGCAAGCGGGCGTTTGGCAACGGCAGCCAGCAACAGCCGCCGCGCCAGGTCATCACCGGGAAAGTTTGTACAAGCATCGGTTAGCAGGGACTCACGCGCCCGGTTGTCGCGGTCAAGCGACGTCGCACAGCGATAGCGTGTAGCTGCCGCCGCCAGTCGCCGATCGCCGTGGCTGACATCTACTTCACCCACATCGACTGGTGGGTCCTGAGGCTTGCTGAGCTGTTCCAATGGCCGCGAAACACCGATGCCAACACCCCAACTGCGAACCGCTGCCCGCCGCACTTTTGCCGACGTTGCCGGGGGAGCCACCATCGACCGCGCGGTTTCAATGTGCCGTCGCGTTGCCCGGTGTCGCCGTGTCGTACTTGTATCAGCATCTGGTTGAGGAGCCGTCGCGGCCCGCAACTCGACGTCGAACTGACCACCGCCGACCTGCAACGACCACAACACCAGCTGCCCGAGGTCGGGCACGCGCCAGCCCATCTCCAACCAGGCGCGTGCCAATAGCCTACGGCCAATGTCGACCCGTAGGCGGCCTTCGCCGTAATGGACAAATGCCCGCTCGGCCAGGCAATGCCCCAGGCGGTCGACGAGCCCGTGCGTGTCCTGAGTTGTCAGCCCCAAGATGGCCCGCGGTGCCAGCCCGAGCACCAGGTGCCGGCCTGCGATCTCGACCTCGGCAGACAGCCACACGCCAACCGGAATGCCGCCGGTTTGGTGACCACGAAGCTCGATACACATCGGGGCCTCGGTTCCGAGCAGCGCGGGCAGTTGGTCGAGCACCCGCACCCGCTCGACTCGCCACGAAGCGCCGGATTTCAGCGGGAAAGCGATGTCACCGACGAGCTTGTCCAGGGCCAACTCAAACGCCCCCTGCTCGAGCGTGAACACAGCACGTCCAACTTCGAGTGGTTGTACCTGCAACAGTGTGTCCAGGGCATCGGAGCGGAATTTTTTGGGTGGCCGAGGAAGAGCCCCATGCAGCTCGACAAGCCTGACGCCCGGGCTCAACCACCGCTCGCCCAGCGAAACCTCAATCCCTGCGCGACTCAGGCCGATCGACACGTCAAAGCGTGAGGGCGTAGCTGCGGACATCGGCATGTCAACCATAACCGACTTTTTTAGGGCCGCGTGCGGCCAACAAAAAAAACGACCCCGCAGGCGGGGCCGTTTGATGTATCAACACTTCTAAAGTGCCCTATTTTCCACCCAGCTGGCCAAAGGCGGCAAGTCGCATCAAGCTCCCGCGCATACCCACGCGGTCGCACATGGCGTATGGCCGCATCTGTTGCTTGCCCTGCTCGTCTTTGTTGAGGTTGGTGTCGTAGGTTAAAAACCGCTTGAGTTTTTCGGGGTACGACGAGATGTGGCCGCGCCCCTTGGCCTCGACACAGCGGCTGTGGGCAAACTTTGAGTTGAGCTGCAACGCCTTGCGTTCGGCGAGCGTGCGGTAGATCTGCTCGCGTTGCTCGGCAAACCCCTCGTCGGAAGCGAGCTCCTTGCGGTCGACCTTGGCGAGAATGAAACCGTCATCTGTCTCAAAGACCTGGTCGATAATCTCGGCCTTGGCATCTGCATCCCAGGCGGCCTTGATCAGCTCGGGTTGGGGCCCGATCCCCGGCACCGGCTTCCCCTTGGCAAACAGGCCGGTCTCGCTGATCTTGGGCTTGTTGGACGCCTCGGTGTTGCCTCCGAGTTCGCCGAGCGACTCGATCCCGGGGTTGGTTGCCCCGAGTGCATCGGGGGCGTCGAACAACTTCTCGAGGGTTGCCGACTCTTCTTTGAGCTTGAGCAACGCTTCGTCGGCTGCTTGGCGAGCGAGGGTTTTGCCGCCGTCGCGCATCAGGGCATCGACCGCGAGCTCCCGCAGGGCGTCGGCCTCGGGCACATCACCCTCGCGCACACCGTCGACGCGGACGACGTAGTAGGCCTCGTCGCCGGTGACGATCTCGGAGGTCTGCCCGGACTCGAGGGATTTCGCTGTATCATCAACAATCGTCTCGAGTCCCGACCCGGTGCCCTCTAGGCTGACCCAGTCGTAGTCGCCACCGCGACGGGCGGTGCTCGGGTCTTCGGAGACCTCGCGGGCGACCTGGCGAAAGTCCTTGCCATCGGCCATGGCCTTGACCGCGGCTTCGATCTTGGCTTTGGCCTCGGCATCCTGCTCAGCAAACGCTTTTTTAGTCGCGTCGTCGGCATCCTCGGCGACGGCCTTGGGGCGATTGACCTTGATAAACCGCAGGCGCACCTGTTTGGGCAACTTGCTAAAGCGAACGCCCTGGGAGGTAAACTGCTGCTTGAGCTCGTCCTTGTGCTCGCTGACGTAGGCGTCGATTTCCTCCGGTTTGGGGTCGACTAGGTCGGCGTAGTGGGCATTTTGAAACCGCACGTAACGCAGCGACATCTGGTTGGCCTGCTCTTCGTAGGCTGCGCGCAACTCGGGCTCGGGCACAACCACCGAGCTGGCGACGACGTCCCGCACGGTCCGCGCGATCAACTCTTTGCGCTGGATCTCGAGGTAGTCGCGCTCGTTCACCCGCAGGGTCCGCAGCAGCCACCGCTTGAAGCTTTGCTCGTAGTTAAACTTCTGCCCGCCGAGCCAATCAAAGGTGTCGCCCATGACAATGAGATGGCCGCGGAAGGTCAGGTCCTCGGCATCTTCGACACGGGCGCCAAGCCCCATTTCCTCGCCGGCTTTGGCCAGCACGCGGCGTTCGATAATCGCCTCGACCGTCTCTTCTTTGACACCCATCAACTCCTGCATGCGCGGGTCGTTTTTGGGGATCTGAACCATGGGAGAGAGTTTGATCGCGGCTTCTTGGTAGGCGAAGTCGCTTCCCGAGAGGGACTCGCCATAGACCTTGGCGATCGGCTTGTCGCCGAGGGTGATGGCATCACTGGGGAGGCCGAAGCTGAGTCCGAAACCCAGGGCCAAAACCCCGAGGATGACCCACATCACCATGCTCTTGGATGCTTCGCGAAGTTTGATGATCATGCGCACCGGGAAGGTACCGCTACCGACGGTCGCCGCCAAACCGCGCGGATGCGGCTCAACTCACCCCGCCATGGAAATCGCCGATTCCCGCGCTACGGTTAGGCGCCGCGCAACACCCGGTGTGACGAGTCTCCAAACTTCTGGGAACAGGCGGCGGTGGCGAAACGTCGACGGTTGCACAGCCAACGATCCCACCTCGCTCGAAATCGTGACTTCACCGGCAACCCCCCAATAACCTGGTATTTTGTACGCTTCTCCACAGATTTACGGAGCCCCCGCACTTGCGGTTAACCTGCACGAGTTGTATGTCAAACTCCATTTTGCGCGATTGAGCGCGTCAACGGCGCAGTCACACAAACCAGGACTGTCAGTGCTCGCGATTCCCGGGTAGGATCAGCCCGCCCACCGGTTCACTTCTACACCAGGCAACGACCACATGCTCTTTGATTGGGTATACGGCCTGTTCTCCAACGATCTTGCGATCGACCTGGGGACGGCGACAACCCTGACCTACGTCAGGGGTAAGGGAATTGTCGCCCACGAGCCGTCTGTCGTCGCAGTTCAAAAAAAGGGAACGAGCAAACGCGTGCTGGCGGTCGGCAAAGACGCCAAGGAAATGCTCGGCCGGACGCCCGGAAACATCGTCGCCATCCGCCCCATGAAAGAGGGTGTGATCGCCGACTTTGAGGTGACCGAGGCGATGATGCGGCACTTCATCAACCGGGCCCACAACCGCCAAACCCTGGTCAAGCCGCGGATTATCATTTGTGTCCCTTCGGGCATCACCGAAGTTGAGAAGCGAGCCGTCCGCGACTCGGCCCTAGCGGCCGGTGCCCGCGAAGTGTTTTTGATCGAGGAGCCGATGGCTGCCGCGATCGGAGCCGGCCTGCCGATCACCGAACCCGGCGGCAACATGGTCGTCGACATTGGTGGCGGTACCTGCGAAGTCGCCGTGATTTCACTGGCCGGGATCGTCGCCTGCAAGAGCATTCGCGTGGGCGGCGACAAGATGGACGAAGCGATCGTCCACCACATCAAACGCAAGTACAACCTGCTGATCGGCGAGCGCACGGCCGAAAAAGTCAAAATCGAAATCGGTAGCGCCTACCCCACGCCCGAGGTTTTGACAATGGAAGTCAAAGGGCGCGACCTCGTAGGCGGGATCCCCAAAACCGTCAGCATCAACTCCGACGAGATTCGTGAAGCACTCAGCGAGCCGGTGAGCGCCATCGTCGATGCCGTCCGTGTGGTGTTGGAGCAGGCGCCCCCCGAGCTGTGTGCCGATATCGTCGACAAGGGCATCATTTTGACCGGCGGCGGCTCGATGCTCGCCGGCCTCGACGAACTGCTGTCGCAACAAACCCAGCTGCCAGTGTTTTTGTGTGACGAACCCGAATTCGCTGTGGTCTTGGGGACAGGTGCTGCCCTCGATGAGCTCGACCTCCTGCGCGAGGTGGCGCTGACATGACCGGCGACAAGGCGCGGTGAGCCATGGCGGTATCGCTTCGCAGCGTCCGCAACACCACCCTCATCCTCGTGATGTTGGCGATCCCTGTGCTGTTGCTGCGCAGCGCCAGCCAAGATCCGCACAACCTCAACGCCTTTGACCGCTCGCTGCGTCGGATCGGCGGCCCGCTCGAGGCGGGCGTGAGCTATTCGACCGCAACCGTCGCCGGTGTGTTTGAGCGCTGGGTGATGCAGGCCAAGCTGCAAGACGAAAATGTCGAGCTCACCAGCGAAAACAGCGAGCTTCGCCTCAAACTCCACGAGCTTTTGCGGGTCGAAGAGGAAAACCAAGAGCTGCGGCGGGCCTTGCAACTGCGCGAGCGCGTACCCGAAGACCTGTTGTCGGCGGCGATCATCGGATTTGAGCAATCGCCGCTGGTCCGGGTGGTCAAACTCCGGCTCGACCGCGGCTCCGACTATGTCCAACCGGGTATGGCCGTGCTGTCCGACGCCGGCGTGATCGGCCGGATCCACCGCACGGCCGACAACTTCTCCGATGTCCGGCTGATCACCGACCCGCGCAGCAAACTCGCCGTCGAAGTTGCACGTACAAGAGCTCCGGGGATCCTCGAAGGTGCCGAGGAGGACCTGTGCATCGCCCATATCATCCCGAGCGACGAACCCGTGCAGGTCGGCGACATCATCCAGACCAGCGGTGCCGACGAAATGTTCCCCCGCGGCCATCCGGTGGGACAGGTGACCCAAGTCGAGCAACTCGTCGGCGACCAGCAGCGTGTTGAGGTCGTGCCCCTCGTTCGCTTTGACCGCCTCAACATGGTGTGGGTTGTGCTCGCGCGAGCACCCGACCCAGATCCCCAGGCCGAACGTCCTCCCCCCCCGATCGCGGCCCATGGCTTGCAACCCCTGCGCTGACCTCGATGCTACGGGCACTCACATTCGTACTGTTTGGCTGGTTCTTGCTCGCCGCCGTCGCCGGTTTGGGGCAAGCGCTCTCACTCACCGTGATGCTCCCGGCGGTCTCTGCGATCGCCGTTACCCACCTCGCGTGCTCGGAACACACTCGCAACCTCCGCGAGCTGTCACTTCCCGTCGATTTGGCGCTCGCGTTGTTTTTGGGCTACCTCGCCGATCTTCACCAGGGATTTCCGGCCGGGGCGTTGTGTTTGGGGCACGGCCTTGTGTACCTCGGCGTGCGCTGGGCGGCTGGCCGCCTGTCGCTCGAAGGGTTGGTCTCGCGGGCCTTCGTTGCCGCCCTCGCCGCCTTAGCGATCGACTTGGTCGCATGGGCGGCACTGGCGTCGATCGCCGCCGGTTTGGGTGTGGGTTCGATCTCTCTCACCCGTAGCCTGTGGGTACTGCACTGGCACGCCCTCGCCACACTGCTGGCAGCGCCGACGATTTGGTGGTTGTTTGACAGCGTGTATAAACTCGGCGATCGGCTGGCATCGGTTGCCAACCGAGGTGGTCCGCGCCCCGATCGTCCCGGGCCCATCACAACTCGGAATGTGCGCCCGGGGAATAAACGTACATTCCGTCGTCCCGCGGCCAGACTCCCCCATGACCGGACTCCACAAAGCTGAGGACCTGCGACGCCTGCGACCACGGTTGCAGGCCATGGTCCTCGTTGTGCTCGGAGCCTTTGCCCTGCTCGCCGGACGCATGTGCCAGCTCCAAGTGCTCGAGGGGGTCCACTACAGCCGTCGTGCCGAACGCAACTTCATCGACGAGGTTGTGGTCGAGGCCCCGCGTGGGCGGATCTTTGATGCCAAGGGACGACCGCTGGCAACCAATCGCCCGGCCTACACCCTCTACATCACACCCCGTCCGCGGCTGACCGAAGAGCGCCACCAACCCGATGGCCCCGCAGTTGGCTCGCGTGTTCCGGTGACGGACGGCGAGATTCGCGAACTCACCGAGTTCATCGACTTTGTCGATGACAACGACCGCGAAAAGTTCATCGCCAAAATCACAAGTCGCCGCGAAGACCCGGTCAACGGCAAATACGCGACTGCTGTCCGCAGCAACCTGACCTGGGAGGAATACGCACGTATCCAGGCCCGCAGCGACCAGCTCGGCTATTGGGTCGAAATCCGCGAGTCATCCCGGCGCTACTACCCACGCGGCACCCTCACCGCATTTGTCACCGGATACGTCGGCGAAATTACCCCGGCCGGCCTAGAGCGCTCGAGCGGCAGCTACCGCCCCGGCGACCGCGTTGGCAAAACCGGCATCGAACGCCAGTGGGAAAACTACCTGCGCGGACGCCTTGGCAAACGTTCCCGGGTTGTCGACGTCCACCGTCGGCCGGTCAGCGAACCCCCGAGCGAAGCCATCGGAGCCCTCCCCCCCGACGAAGATCCCATCCCCGGCCAGGACATCTACCTCACCCTCGACCTCGACCTGCAGCGCACCGCAGCCCAGGCGTTTGATGGCATCCACGCGGGGGCTGTTGTTGCCATCGAACCCGACACCGGCCGCATTTTGGCGATGCTTTCGGTCCCGTCGATCGACCCCAACCGCTGGCAGCAGCCGATCAAGCGCGAGGAGTATGCCGAGTGGTCCAAAAGCCCGTTTAAGCCGTTTATCGACCGTACGATTCAGGAACACTTCTTCCCCGGATCGACCTACAAAGTTGTATCTGCACTGGCTGCGCTCGACGACCCGACCTTCGACCCCGAGCGGGAAATCGAGTGCAACGGATTTGTCAAATACGGTGGCCGGCGATTTAAATGTACACACAAACATGGCCCGGTAAATTTAGAGCAGGCGATTGTTCAGTCGTGCAACGTCTACTTCTACACGCTCGCCATGGAAGAGGTCTTGACCCTCGACCAAATGGAAATCTTTGCCCGCCGCCTAGGCCTGGGCGAGCGCACCGGGCTCGGGCTCAACTCCGAGGTCAAGGGCCGGATTCCGACCGAAGCATTTGAGGCGCGCGAGGGTACCTACCAGCGCGGTGTTCGGCTCAACAGCGCGATCGGTCAGGGCAACGTCACTGCCACGGTGTTGCAACTTGCGGTCGTCTATGGGGCATTGGCCAACGGCGGCCGGGTGATGACGCCCTACCTCGTCGACCACATCGAAACCTCCGACCACAAACTCGTGTTTCGCAATCAGCCGCAGCAGCGCCGCGACTTGGAGCCGCTGCCGGGGGGCGACCGCGGTCGGATTCACCGGGGCTTGGTCGGGGTTGTCAACGACGAACTCGGGACCGCCTACAGCGAACGCCCCGACAATGTCGAAGTGGCTGGAAAGACAGGTACTGCCCAGGTCGCCGCCCTCGACCGCCGCCGGGTTGCCGACGACGAACTCGAAATCCCCGGCTGGGACGTGGGCAAGGAGCACGCGTGGTTTGCAGCCTATGCACCTGCAACAAATCCACGCATCGCTGTGGTCGCGCTTGTCGAACACGGCGGGGTCGGTGCCGATGCAGCTGCGCCGATCGTCATGAAAGTCATCCAGGCCTACCTCGACAGTCAGGAAACCATCGGCAGTGCCCGCAAACCCCGGGCCTCTGGAGTCCCGCCGCCTTTGCCGGGCCAACGCCAGGGCCCGTCGAACGACGAACCCCAGGAGGGCGCCGCCCCGTGACTTGCGAGCGACCCACGTGCGTCGGGGATGTGCCCAGCCTCCGTACCAGCGCAACTGGCGGTTGGCGATGTACCCACCGCATCCGCGCTCGGCCTAGCCATTGCGATCTACTTGCAAATGCATTGATGATCGCCAGCAACGGAGGGCGTCGGCATGCGGTCTAAACGTCCCCTCCTCGGCCGCCCACGCTCCCTGCTCGGCCGGTTCAACCGTGCCATCGACTGGGTCGTGGTGGTCCTAACGGCCATCATCGTGGCGCTGGCAATGATCAACCTCAACAGTGCCGGCAACGGCGACTGGTCGGGCAAGTTCATGGGCCAGGCACGGTGGATCGGGCTCGGCACCATCGCCGCGATTGTGGTGGGCAGCCTGCGTTACACCCTGCTGTATCGCCTCGCCTATCCGGCCTACCTGTTTGGTCTCGGGCTGCTGGCCCTGGTCCCGGTCATCGGGATTATGCGCAACGAAGCGAGGCGCTGGCTGGGCATTGGCGACTACCAGTTTCAGCCGTCGGAGCTGATGAAAGTACTGGTGATCCTCGCCCTCGCCCGCTACCTCCACGACCTCCCCTCGGGCGGCAAACGGACCCTTCTGCAACGCGCCATCCCATTTGCCATCGTCGGCTTGCCGGTCGCGTTTATTATTGTCCAGCCCGACCTCAGTACCAGCATTATTTGCATACTCATGGGCCTTAGCCTGCTGTCGGTCACCGAACTTTCGGGCAAGAGTTTGGCCGCCCTCGTCAGTACCGGTTTAGCCGCGTTTGTGCTCGGCTGGGGCTTTTTTATGCGCGACTACCAGCGCACGCGGATCGATGTGTGGCTCAACCCCGAGGCCTACGCCGACGACGAGGGCTACCAAACAATCCAGGCGATGATCAGTGTCGGCAACGGCGGTTTTTTTGGCCGCGGGGTGCAAAACGGCACGCAAAACAAACTCGGGTTTTTACCCTACGGTGAAACCGACTTTCCGTTTGCCGTGTTCTCCGAGGAGTGGGGCTTTTTGGGCACCTCGATGGTCCTCACCATCTTCTTGTGCCTGATCTTGTGGTCGCTCAACCGCGCCAGCCAGGCCCGTGAGCGGTTTGCCGCGCTGTTGTGTGTCGGCATCGCAGCCCTGTTTTTTTGGCACATCATCATCAACATCGGCATGGTCTTGCAGCTGCTGCCGGTTACCGGCGTCACGCTCCCGTTTTTTAGCCTCGGTGGGTCAAACGCCCTCACCATGATGATAGGCGTCGGCATTTTGGTGAGTGTAAGCAGAGCACGGCAGTTCCAGTAAGTTGTATGCACACAGGGCCTGTTCGCATGTCCATTTGTTCATCCTGTGGTATCGTTGAACGATGAATCGCCGCTGGCCTATCGTCATCTCCCTGGCACTCACGGGTTGTCCGAGTGGGGACAAGGAGACTGCAGGCTCGACCACCATTGTCGACGTCGACTCGTCGCCACCACCGGTTACGAGCGAAACGGAAGCCACAAGTAACTCCGACTCTGATGCGACGGCAACGGCAACGCAGGGCACAGACGGCGAGACCTCCGATCCATGCGAGTTGCGAATGGACGAGGCGAGTTGCGACGAGGAACCGGCCGGGGACTCGTTCGAAGGCTGCCGCTGGCTTGAAACATGGTCATACACGCAAATGGCCTGTGGCGTGTCGCAGTTCAAGTGCATACCGGTGACCTATGTCGGCGATGGCTGCCAGGTGTTCGACGCTTGCGCCCCCGACAATTTTAACTCGCCGTTACGCACCTACGTGCGTGAAACGATGCCGGGCGAGGTCGAAGTTCTGCGCAGCGATACCCCCTGCGGCGAAGAGCCCACCCCGCTGCAGGAATGGAGCGTGTGCACCAGCATCGATAATCCGGCGTGCCTGTGCCCATGCGGATAGACGCCAGGAGTCATGTATACACATATTCTTGCCAACATCTCAGTTTCGATCTGACGCCCGCGCGCTCAACCGTATTTGCTGATTGTGATCGGCATGGGCGACCACAACCACCTCGATTTCGCTGCCAACCGCCGGGTAGTCAGACAGTTGGAACACACGCGGCCCATCTTCAAAGTGGGTCACCGGGAGCAAGCAGTTTTCTGTGTGTGCGAGGGTAACAAACACCCCAAACGGGGCGACACGGGCAACGACCCCGCGGACCCGTGTGCCCACCGGCAACCTGTCTTTGAGTGCTTGCCACTGTTGCTCGGTCATCGCCGTCGACGTGTATTCGCAGCCGAGCTAGGCCACGCGCAGGCCCAAGTGCGCCCGCGCAGCAAAGTACTGCTCGCTGATGCTGTATTGAATCAGGCCCTTGAGAACATCCTTGCGTGCCAGCGACGAACCGAGTTGTTGCTCTTCAAACGCCAACATTCTCGCGGCAGTGCCGAGGTCGTCACACAACAGCAACCCGAGCCGGTATCCGGCCAACGACGCACCGTGGGCCCAGGCTTTGACATCGACGACCTCACCGGTCTCGATCATGTTGTCGATCACCTGCTTGACCTGCGCGAGCCGTTGCCCCGGAGCCTTCCCGAGTTCACGTACCGCCGCATGGACACCCGCACTGCGTTCACCCACGGCATGGCCTGACAGTTGACGACAGGCCACCAGCAGCTCCTTGAGATTGCCGCGCGAACGCCCGATGACATGAAACGCCAACAGTGGTGAAAACAGGTCGAGGCAGTGGCGCGCCAGGGTAAACACGCGGTCCGGCATCCCGACCTGGGCCTTGAGAAGGTTGCGGGTAACGACAAACGCCCGGAATGCCTGCCCACCCTGGGACACGTTCATCATTCGCAAATTACCCGACTCGTTGGGTGTGTAATACACCCGTGGGGGCTGCACACCGAGGGCTCCAAGCACGTAGAGCAGCGCCTTGCTGTTGTCAAAACTGTCGTAGTTGAGGTTGACCGGGTCGGCCTGGGCCAGGCTTCCGGTGAGGGAGAGTGCCCGCCAATTGGCCAAGGAGTTCGCCAGCAAGCCCATAATTTGGGTGATGCTGCGGGAGCACTCGGCCGGCATGATGTGGTTTGCAACAATTGTATCATCAAGCTTTTGACGAATCGCCTTGAGCCCGGTGTTGGGGTACTTGGCCGCCAGTTGTTGCTCGGCAGGATAGGCCCGTTTCATAAACACCAGGGTGCGGGCCACACAGTAGGCTTTATCGACCTGGCGGGTGCCGTTGTAGTAGTTGAACAGCGCGTGGTAGCTGTCGTAGTGGGCAGGCTCGACCTGGATGATCTCGTTGTGTTTGGCCACCCACTTCGGTGTATACTCATTGGGATTTTGGCGGGCCAACTTCTCGTAGAGCTCGCACTGAATGCTGTGCCACTTGAGGTTTTGGGGGTCCTGTTGCAGACCCATGCCGTAGGCCTTGATGGCCGCCGGATAGTCGCCGATCCGCGAGCGGTAAATCTCGCCTAGGTTGCTCCACAGCATCGGGATAATGCGGGCCTCGCCGGCCTTGCTCGAGCGCATGATCATCTTGCGATAGGCGCGTTCAAGGGCCTTCCAATCCTTGCGCCGGGTCATGATCGTATCGATCGCTTGGAAAGCTTTGAGCAGGCTCGGGTCGTCTCGCAGGACGTCGTCAAAGCGCTTGAGTGCGGTATCGAGGTCGCGTACCTCGTCGCGTTGAATCACCGCCGCCGAGTAGTGGTAGCGGGCGCGCTTGGCCGGATCTGTCTCTTGGGCAATCAAACGGTCGAGTGCCCGCAACACCCCGGGCCAATCCTTGCGCTTGCGGTGCAAGTCGACCAAACCCAGCAACAACGGAACGTCGTCGGCATCGATCGCCGCGGCCTTCTCAAACGTTTCGAGTGCCTTGCTCGGCTGGTTGAGGTGGTCACGCTGGATCTCACCGAGCTGGCGCAACCGCCGAAACAAATCACCGCCCTGCTCCAACTTCGCCAACTGCCCAAGGGTTTTGGCCATCCCTGGGTAGTCGCGGGCACGGGTTTGCAAAAACAGCAACGCCTCGAGTGTCTCGGTGTTTTTGGGGTCGAGACCAACCGCCTTCTTGAGGTATTTGAGGGCCTCTTCGGGCTCGTTTTGGGCTTTCTTGATCTGGCTGAGGCGCCAGTAGATGGCGGCCACGCTACGCCCGGACTGCGGTGTTTTTGTAGGTGCAATGAGTTTGCGGTAACACTCGTAGGCAGCGTCCCAGCGCTTGGCTTCAAACAGCACATCGGCCTCGCCCAACAGCGCGCCACGGTTGTTCGGATCGAGTTTTTGCGCCCGCCGAAACAGCTTGAGTGCCGGTTCGCGTTTGCCCAGGGCGGCCTGGGTTTGGGCGGCCCGCAGGCACAGCTCGAGCTGGGCATCTGGGGCGAGCCCGAGCTTGTCGATCCGGCGGACGAGCAGTTCGAGAATTGGGGCCGCATTCCCGGCATTTCCTGTATGTAGGTACAGGTTTGCTAGATTCGACCCGATCTCGAGATTCTCCGGGTCGTGCTCGAGGGCGAGCTCGTACATCACGATCGCCTTGTCGGGCTCGTTGAGCATGTCGCGGAAGATCAGCGCGGCCTCGCAGGCAGCCTTGCTGCGCCGGTAACCGCTGGTTTCGTAGCGCACGATGTGCTCGAGGTGACGCACCATACCCGGGAAGTCGCCGCGAAGTTTGAGCAGGGCAACCAGGCGATGGGCAGCTTCGAGGTGTTTGGGCGCGAGGTTGAGGGCGTGCAGCAAACGGGTGGCGGCGGCATCGGTATCGTCGAGTTTTTCCTCGAGTATTTTGGCCAGGCGGGTGAGTTGCTCGGCCTGCTCCTCGGGGCTCAAACCTTGATGTAGCTGCAAGTAGTAGTCGGTGGCCGCGATCGCATCTTCGTAGTTGCCAGTGCGCTCATACAACTTGCCGAGCGCGAGCCAGGTCGCGGCCATGGTCTGGTTGTCGATGGCCCCCTCCCCGAGCTGCTCGTAGATGCCAATGAGGCGTTCAAAACAGGTGCGCGCGGGCGTGAGGTCGGCGAGCTTGCCCGCGTAGAGCTCTCCGAGCTCAGACAACAGCGGCACACGGGCGCGGTCGTCAGCCGCTTGCTCAACCCGCTGCTCGAGTAACTGGGCAAGCTCCTTCCACCGACGCGCCTTCTTGAGGGTATCGGCCTGCTCCTGGCCGGCCGCCGCCCGGGTGGTGGCGAGCAGCTCGCGCCACTTGACCATCGCAACATCGTCGGAGCTGCCGCCCATGGCCTTGAGGGCCCGCTCGATCTTGTCGCAGATCGCTAACTTCTCGGCTGGGGTCTTTGCATCTGCAAGAGAACCGCGAAGTGAGTCGAGCGAGTAAAACACCGCACTGCCCTGGGTTGGACCGTCCCCGGCGACCGGTGTGACACCTTCGCTGGTCGAGCTCGAAGGCGTTCGCTCGCGGCGAAACCCATGCTCGCCGAGTTCGCTGAGGGCGGTGTCGAGTTCGGCCATGGAGGCAAAACGGTCGTCGGGATTGCGGGCGAGCGCCTGCTGGACAAACGCGATAACTGCGGGCGTCACCCCGGAGCGCTTGCGCAGCCGCGGCTTGCTGGCGAGATTGTGCTGCATCGATACCTGAGTGTACTTCCCCGATACCGGCGGCCGCCCTTCGAGCATGCGGTAGAGGATCGCCCCAACCCCGTAGATATCAACTCTTGCATCTGCATCTTCTCCGAGGACGACCTCGGGTGCGAGGTAGTGCAGCACGTCGGTCGGCGCACTTGCGTCGGAGACCCGCGGTTGCAACAGCCCGAAGTCGGCGATCCGGATGGTGTCGTTGGCCTCGCCTCCGAGCAGACAACAGGTCGGGCGAAGGGCACGGTGGGCCGCCCCGCGGGCATGGGCAGCCCGCAGTCCGGCGATCAGTTGGAGGCCGACGGCCCGGGCTTCGGGCCAATCAAACTGCAGGGTCCGCTCAAACATCTTCATCAGCGAATCCCCGGGATCGTGCTCGGCGATCACGTAGATCGCACCGTCCTCGGTATTGCCGTAGTCGATCACGTCGACGATGTTGGGGTGGGTGAGCCCACACAACCCCCGCAGGGTCTTCAAAAATGGCTGGGCAAACGCCCCGTCGTCGACCAACTCGTGCTTGAGCAGCTTGACCACCACGCCCGCACCGGTTTGCAGGTTGACCCCCGAAAACGTCGCGGCAGTCGTGTCATCGCGTTGCAGCTCGACGAGCTGGTACTGCTGCGACAGCACTGCGCCGATAAGTTGACGGGGATCGACATCAAACGAAACCGAGGACGACATATGCGAGACCACGATAACGTGGTGATTGGTCCCGTGGCACCCCTAGCCTCGATCCAGGCCAAAAAAACATTGCGCATGCAAAAAATCGCGCCTCGTTTGCACGCTCGCGCGTGTGTGCTTGGGTGCTCGTTTAACGGGACTTCGCAGGGGGTCTTGTAATAACTGCGATCTTCACGCCTCGAGTGCCGGGCATACACGAAAACCGTTGGTCGCGGGGGTTGGATCTGGCGGCAACACCCACTCGGGGGCACGCGGCGACACCCAAACACATCCAGTTATGTGACATCCACGGTCGAGTTTGTGTATATCGTTTGCGATCTTCGATGCTACCTTCTCTCACCCACGCGCCGGACCACGGGAACATGGCCTTTTGGCCCGCCGGCCGACGGAGTTTTTCATGACCAACATTACAGATCGACTGTCCTGCTCCTCCCTGACCGGTCTCCTCGCCACTGGTGTCGCGCTCGTTCTCGCAACGGGCTGCCCGCCCGGGCCTGCTGTCACCACCGCGCTCACCGATAGCGAGTCGGACTCGGACGACAGCCAAGGTGGTCCAACGACCACAACGATGGACCCGACCACAGTTACGCCGACAACCCTCGAGCCCTCGACCACCGAGGAGCCAACCACCACCGCCGGTCCCGACCCAATTTGTGGCGACGGCAATGTCGATGCCGAACTCGACGAAGAGTGCGACGAGGGCGAGAACAACGACAACAACGGCTCGTGCACCGAAGACTGCAAAAATGCCCGCTGCGGCGACGGCTTTATCCAAGATGGAGAAGTTTGCGACGACGGTGACGAGGGCAACGACGATGCCGCCTACGAGGGTTGCACGACCCAGTGCCAACTCGGCCCACGTTGCGGCGACGGTGAACTCCAAGAAGAAAACGAGGAGTGCGATTCTGACGACATCACCACCGGCTGCCTGTCGACCTGCAAGATGGCGCTGTCGTGTAACGAGATCATCGGCGATGCCCCCGATGCCTCGACCGGTAGCTACATGATCCATCCGGTTGGCGCGCCTGAGCCGTTCACGGCCTGGTGCGACATGGAAGCCGATGGCGGTGGCTACACCTTCCTCAAGTACGACGTCCAGGGCGTGATGAACGACCAAGCCCTCGACCAGGCCCAAAACATGTGTCAGGCCTACGGCCTCTACGTGTTGATTCCGCGAACCGAGGCCCACTTGGCCGCGGCCTGGAACTTCGCCACCAACGAAAACCTCCCGCCCGTCGGTGGCGGCATGGTGGCCGCAGACGAGTACTACCTCACCATCCTCAACATCCTCCCGACTGAGCTCGGTCAAAGCTGCGTCGGTATGGCACTCAACGATGTCGATTGCCCCGAGTGGATGGCCGCCGACTCGCTCGACAACAGCCCCTACTGGGTCTCGTCAGAGCCCAAGAACATCGGCCAGCCCTCGGCCAACAACTACCCGGGCTCGATGGAGTACGTGTGGAATCCCGACGGCACAGTCAAGGAGTACACAGTTGTCTCCGGCAGTGGCTTTGGCGCCCGCTCGTTTCGCTGGATCTGCCACGCGCAGGACAAGGTCGAAGGTCTGTAGGCCACACCGACCACGACGTAAAAACGGCCCCGCACGGGGCCGTTTTTTATGCTATCTCAAACTCAGTGTACACACATGCAAATCACATGTTGATACACTGATTTAGGGGCGCACTACGAGCCAAAGTAGTAGCCGAGCCACAGGCCTAGGACGATGGTGTTGGACATCGGTCGCCCCTTGGCCGCCGGCGTAAACCCAACCCAGCTGATTTCAGGCCCCAAACTAAACCCGCCCCCGCGGTTGGGCCGACGCTTGGCGACCCCGGGAAACAGGTCGTAGCGGGCGCCTGCCTTGAACATGGCGCCGCCAAACCCTGCCCGTCCTTCGATGTCTTGCTCGTGGACCGCGCCGCCGCCAACACCAAAACCGGCGAGCAGCGAGAGTGGGTATTTCGGGACAGGTAAAAACCCGAGTTCAACCAACACCCCACCCTGGTAAACACGCTGCGCCCCCTTAAACCCTGCCCGGCCGCCGACTTGCAGACCGATGGTCATCCACGGCAACACGGCTTCGCCGACCCTCAACGCACCACCGCCACCCAAAAATGCACCGGGGGTCTCGCGGTCGTTGACCCGCACAAACGTTGCACCGCCACCGAGCACGGCCCCCAAGTAAGCCCCATCGACCCGCGGCGGGCTGACGGTTTCGACGGTTGTTGGTTCGGGCACCTCATCGTCGGGAATGCAACAGGCGACTTTTTCGGGCGCCTCCGGTTCGGGGCCTTCGATCTCAGACTCGGGCTGGGGCTGGGCGTTTGGGTCCGACGCGGGTGCTTGCGTGTCTACCTGGTCATTTACCCGGTCATCTACCTGATCATCTACCTGATCATCTTCCTGATCATTTGGGGCTTGACCGGTCCCGGACTGGCCACCCGCGGAAGAAGTTGCAGCTACATCCTTTTTTTTGCCGGACGGCGCCAACGGCTCGGCAAGTCCGACCGCTGGAACAGTCCATACCGCCACACCACAGGAGGTTGCGGCCCAGGTGAGAATCAGTCGAACGCGCCTCACGGGCCCAGCATGCGCCACAACGCCGTATCCAGCAACCATCGAGCCGAAGCCCCCGCATTCTCGATTTTGCGACTTCGGGGCCGCCACCTAGCTGAGAGCTCCTCGCTTCGCGCCGCACGCGAGAAATGCCACATGCGCCCCAGCTCCGCCCCCAGGTGATTCACAGGCGCGAGCTGTGGCATCGGTTGCCTAAACGCGCCAAACGCGTTTATGTTCGCGTCTCCACGATGGACACAGTCACGCAGCGACGGATCACGGAACTACTCGGGAGCTTCCTGTTGGGGGGAGCGATCGTGGCAATGGCCTATGAACTGACGGCCGACGCCCCGACTGGAGACATCGCCCAGGCGGACAATGACGACCCGCAGCCGGACACGCCCGAAACCCACGATGATCCCGGAGGCTCGATCTACGCCGACAACAACCACGAAGCCGAGGCAGAGGAGGACCCCCAGGGCGAGTCGCAGCCACCGTCAGAGGCGAAACCCGAGGGCCCGCTGTGGATGCAGGCCGACGAAAATGGGACATACAAGAGTTTTCCGCCGATCTTCAATGAAGATACGGTGTTCGATGCCAAGGCCGAGGAGGCCTTCCCGAAGTACGCATTGGTCACCAGCCCGGCGGTCATGATTCGCGCGACAACCGACAAAGACCCGCCCAAACTCGGGATCTTGCGCGGAGGCGCGACCGTGCGAATGGACCAGGAACTCAGCTTTGGCGGCGGCTGTACCAAGGGCTGGCACAAGGTCTTCCCCCACGGCTGGATCTGTCTCAACGCCGGGGTCAAAGTCTCGAGCGAACCGCTCGACGCCGGGATCGTCAACATCCCCGACGCCCGGATCGATGACCCGATGCCGTACAACTACTGGCGGGTCTCGCATAACGCGACGCCGTTTTTCCACCGGTTGCCGAGCTTTGGCGAACAGGACCAGGCCGATGAGGCAGGTCAGGCCTGGGTCGCCGAAAAGGGTCGCGAGCCAATGCCGACCCACCCGAGCCAACGCCCCGAAGCCGTGCCCGCGGTGGTCAAGGAGTACCTCAATGCCGGGTACTACGTGACGGTTGCCAGCGAAACCGAACGCAGCAAACGCAGGTTTGTCCGCACGATTCGCGGAGCCTATGCCCGCAAATACCAGTTGGAGCAGCGCGAGGGCTCCCAGTTTCAGGGGATGGTGTTGCCCAACGGCGCCGACGATTTGCCCGTGTATTGGATTCGCCGCGAAACCGGGCTCAAACAACGGGAGGCCGAGGGCAGCGAAGTTTTGATCGACACCGACAAAAACCCCGAGCGCCGCAGCCGGTACCCGTTTGTTCGCAAGGTCATGATGGGTACCCACGAGTACTATGAGGATGCCGAGGGCCGGGTAATGCGTGCATATGCAGTTGGTTACGCACGCAAGATCCGGCGCCCCGCCGGCCTCGCCAAGGACGAGCGCTGGATCCACGTTGACCTTTCCGAGCAGGTCCTGGTGGCCTACATCGGCGATCGCCCGGTGTTCACCACCCTGGTCTCGACCGGCAAGGAACCGGGCATGACCCCGATTGGTGTCCACCGGGTCCAAAGCAAACACATCGCCACGTCGATGCGCGACCAACCCGTCGAAGACGAGGCCTACTCGATCGAAGATGTGCCGTGGACGCAGTACTTCCACAACAACGTCGCCCTCCACGGTGCCTTCTGGCACGGGGGTTTTGGCCTGGTGCGCAGCCACGGTTGCGTCAACCTCTCGCCGGCCGACGCCCGCTGGCTGTTTGGGTTCACCAACCCCATGCTCCCCGAGGGCTGGCACTCAGCCTATGCCGGGCGCAGCAATGGCGAGGGCACGGCGATTGTCGTGACTGAGTAACTGCAACTCGATGTAGCTACATCAGCAGCGTTCACCGTCAACGTTCCCCTGACGGTGCATCCCTCGAGGTAGCCACATCAAATACCCCTCAAGTAGCTTGCTCGGTCGCCGCATCCATTGGCGGTACGGGCAGCCCGTTGAGTTTAAAAAAGCTGAGTTGGTCGAAGTACGAGCGCTGGACTTTGATAAGGCCATCTTCGATCCGGTAGACGTTGCACCCCTTTAGCCCGACGCGATCGAGCCACTCGAGCACTACCCAACCGTCTTCGGTCGCCACCAGGTTTTCGACAATGCAATGAAGCTTTGCCGCGGCAAAATAAGCCTCGGTCTGAGCGCGGATCGCAGGCTTGCCAACCATCGGCTCGGCAAACACCGCATGCTGCACCGCATCGTCAGCATACAGCGCCATAAATTTGTCGACATCGCCGGTGTTGAAGCACTCGACCCAACGCTCAATCACCTGTTTGCTACCCATGCAAACCCAATATCACAGCGGCGAAGTCTAGGAGCTTTTGGCCGGACGAAACTCAAACCCGATCGTCTGGATGATCTCGGGCTCGTCTGGCTTGTTTCGCTCGTCGCGGGGCACGAGCGAGATGTCGTCGGCGAGTGCGGTCGAGTCGTCGTCGCAGGCTCCGAACACAGTGTGGACCCCGTCGAGATGCGGGGTTGGGTTGAGCGTGACAAAAAACTGGGCTCCGCCGGTGTTGGGCTCGTTGCGGTTGGCCATGCTCAACATCCCAGGGCGCTCGTGGATGAGCTCGGGACTAAACTCGTCGACAATGACATAGCCCGGCCCGCCAACGCCGGTGCCGGTCGGATCGCCGCCCTGGATCATGAACCCGGGAATGACCCGGTGAAAGGAGGTCCCGTCGTAGTACGGGCGCTTGACCCACGTGGTGTTCGGCGCGTCGGGACTGTTGGGGACGGCGGGGTCGCGAAACGGCCGGATCCCGCGGGCGAGCCCAACAAAGTTCGCCACAGTCAGGGGCGCTTGCTCGGGAAACAGTTGACACTGCAACGTCCCTCGAGAGGTGCGAATGAGGGCCCACAACTCACCGGAACCTTCGATCCCGGCCAGCGCTTGCTCGAGCGTGAAGTCACCTGCAACCGGGTCGCCCTGGGCGGCGCGAAAGTCCGCGATTTGCTCGGGGGTCATGCCCCCGGGGATGGGATCGCCCGGCTTGAACGTGAGCTCAGCCTCAGACCCGCCTGTCTCGGCCTCTTCAGACGACCCGGGCGGTGTCGCCGGCTGACCTCCGCGAAGGGCAGCGATCCGCTCCTTGCGGGCTGCTTCTTCTGCTGCGACCTCCTCCGGCAACGGAGGTGGCGGCACAAACACACATCCGGCGTTGGCAACCAGTGCGACAAGCACTGCGATCCGGGCTGCTGACGTCATTCCCGGGAGGGTACGGTGTGCGCGTTTGTTCGGCCAACTGCTCGGAGCGCGGATATCTCACGGTCGCAAACTGCGTCAACAACGCATAACGGTCTCCGGCCACTTGACAAGACCACGTGATCAAAGCAAATACTCGCCCTCCAAACACGTGACCCGAAAGTAGGAGCCCCGTGGCGAATCACAAACAGGCAGCAAAACGCAATCGTCAGCGCATCAAACGGCGCGCACGTAACCTCGTCCACCTCGGCCGCATGCGCACGCATATCAAACGCGTCCGCTATGCACTCGCCAGCAAAGATGTCGAGGCCGCAGTTCATAACCTTCCCCTCGCCCTCACGGCGATCGGCAAGGCTGTTTCCAAGGGTGTTTTGCACCGTAACACCGGAGCCCGTTACAGCTCGCGCCTGACCGTTGCGGTCAACCGCGCACAGGCTGGCAACTAACGTACTTCGGGTCACGCCACGGTCCGGCTCACACGAGTCGGGCCGTTTGTTTATTGGTTCTGGCCCGCTTGTGCGCATCCCGTAGGTCACCGGCGAATCATGGCGATATCATCGGGTGCGTCGCCAACGGGCAAGGTAAACGTCAACACCCGTCGCGCCTCGTCATTTGCATGTAGCTGCAACGTTCCCCGCAGCAAGCCGACCGCATGCTGTGTCACCGACAACGCCAACTGACCGATCTCGTCGCGGATCGCCCCGGACACTTCGGTTTGCTGGGGCCGCGAGATTTCAAAGACACACACCGGGTGGGCACCATGGCGATCGATCCAAACCTCGAGCAGGACATCTGGTCGCTCGCAGCCCCCGGCGATAAAGCCAACGAGCTCTCCGAGGATCTGGCGCAACAACACCCGATCTGAAGCGATCGCATCGCGGGTCCGTAGGTCGATCAATAGGTCGCCGCCGCGGGCTGAGAGCTCGCCAGAGACGTCGCTGTAGATCTGATTGACGAGGCCCGTGAGTTCGATCGGATTGGCCGGCAGGGGCAACTCGCCACTTTCGATACGGGCAACCCTCGACACGCGTTTGACAACATCGAGCAGACCGGCGAGGCGAGCCTCGCGTTCGCGGGGGTCGTCGATGGTTGTGAGTTCATCGGTGGCGGTCGTCAGCAGGGCTACGAGCTGTTCACGTAGGGACTTGCGGCTGCGCAACTCGGCCGCCGCAAGCTCGCGTTCGGCTTCCACCGCATTGCGTTTGGCCCGCAACTCGAGCTCCGTCCTGCTTCCTCTCGTTGTATCTGCAACCAGTACAACCTGGCTATCACCAAAACCGACAAGCGGGTGAACCTCGCCGGTGAACGACAGCTCGAACACCCGCACCCCGCCCCCCGGCGTGACGAGTTCAACACTGACCACATGGTGGGCGCCATCACCCAAGCCTACCCAGGTCGGGTCGATCACACCGGTTTCGGTGATCGAGCGCCACCACACCGCGGGTTCGGCCCAGGCCGCCGTCAGCTCGGCGACGGCGTCGCTGACATGCACCAGACTTCCGTTGCGTGCGAGTGCCAGCACCCCACACGAAAGCACCTGGCAGGCCTGCTCCAACACCCCCGACAAGACCTCTCCGGTGCCCTCCGACTGGGCCTTGAGACGAGCCGCCAGTAGTTCACCAGCGAGCGCGATATGCCCGGCCATCGCCTGCAACATCTGCTCATCGGCCCGCGAAAACGTGCTCCCAGACAGTCTGTTGTCGAGGCACACAATGCCGACATCGCTGTCGCCAAGGCGAATCGGCGCGGCCATCAAACTCCGCGAGGTCGTGGACCACAGGTGCGAGGCCGTGGCTTCGACTTCCTCGCCGGCGGGTCCATTGCCAATACTCAACTCCCCAGAATCGCGGGTCTGTTCAACCACGTGGCGGCTGGCGGCATCGAGCTCTAAAAGTTCGCGGCCCTCCGAGGTGCATCCGTACACCACCTCGTACTCGGGGTATTTATCTGTATACGCAATCATCCACCCGCGCGACGCACCCAACACCAGCATGAGCTCGTGCAAAATCGCCTTGGCCTGCCCCGCTGCCGAGGTCTGACGCAGTGCACTCATACGGATTTGCAGCAGGGTATCGAAGTGTTGGCGAATCCGGTGGGAGGTCACCTCAACCCCGGTCCCCACACTGACAAGCGTGTCTGCAGAATCCGGTCGGCGGGTCACATCGGCGAGTTGGAAGTCCTCGCGGATCCAAGCCTCGAGATTGCTCAACCCCTGCTCTCCCGCTATCTGTGCGGCATTTTTGGCCTCGCGCAGACCTGCCTCACGGGCACCTTCTTCGATTAGGGCATGGGCACGAAACCTTGAAATCGCCGCGAGCACCCGGGGGCAGTCGAGTTGATGGGCCCGCTTGGCGGTGTCACTCCAGCGCCGGTGGGCCGACGCTGTCTCCCCGCGAAGCCAGCGCAACGTCGCCTCGACAAACGCGATCTGCAGGGAGATCAGTGGAATATGCCGCAACGGGTGCAAGCGACTGATCGCGGTCTTCAAGTTTGTGACATCGGGATCGGGGTGGGCCTGACCCATTCGCCGCTGTGCCACGAGGCGTTCGAGCTCGTAGTGGGCCAGCAAGATAAAGCCGTCGTGGGTAAACTGCATCGCCGGGTCGGGGGCAGTCACATCGAGCAGGAATTGCTCGGCCGCCCGCTCAAACTCGGCATCGAAGCGCCGCAGCTCAAACAGGACTCTCAGGTCACATGCAGCCAGGTAGTTGCGGGCAGCATCGGCCCGTGCGGTCACTCCCTTGAGTGCTTGCCGGGCAAAGGCCAGGGACTCCTGGGCCTGTTCTCGGCGCCCGCAGGCGGCATCGAGACACGCGACATAGGCCAGTACGCTGTGAAAGTGTGGCAGCCCGTCACGGGTCGCTAGTTGTAGACGCAAGCATGCCTGGGACACCCACGTCGTCGCCTCGTTGGGATAGCCCCGTTGGTCGAGATTTCGCGCCAACGTCAGGGCACAACTCGCGTACATCTCGACCGGAAACCGCAGGCGTCCACGCGAAAGCGCGGCCCGCAGATCAAGCTCGTTTTTTTGGATGTCACCGAGGATTTCGTGGCCCATTGCCCGCGCCGCCATCAGCGTGGCCTCTAGCCCCTGGCCCCCGACCCGCCTGGCGATCTCGAGGGCTCGCTCGGACTCCGACACAAATCCCGCGCGACGCCCCGTCAGCGCCAAGCCAACACTGTAGGACATGATCGCCTTGGCCTGCTCCGCACACGGGTGCAAGCGTTGGGCCTCGTGGAAGGCCCGCGAGGCGAGTTGCATGCCAAGGACGATCTTGCCCTGGAGGTAGGCGAACTGTCCCCCGAGCTCTAAAAGTTGCAGCAACAACTTTCCCCGGTCGAGCTCTGGGACGGCGTCGTGGGGACGGCGCGACCGGGGACGTAACGTACGGGCGAGCAGGGCCCGGGCCCGCCGCGTAAAGTGCCCGCGCAGGGGCGGCAGCTTGAGTTCGGCCAACCCCTGCTCGACCTCTCGCCGAATTTTGTCAGCATCGAGTTCGAGCAGGTGAATGCGCCCGAGCTCAACCCGCAACTTGGCACGCTGCATGGGTGAGGTCGCCCGCGCAAGGGCCGACTCGATCGCCTGACAGGCCTGTTCGAGCTCCCCACAATTTGCATAGGCAAGACCGAGCGCAAGAGCATCCTGCCGCGTCAACTGTTTGCCGATGCCCTCCAACAACTCCGCGGCCGACTGGAGGTACATCCGCGTGGCCTCGGGCGCGTAACGACTGACCGAGCGTCCAGCCTGCAGCAGGAGCTCGATGACAAACTCAGGCTCCTTGGTCGCCGGCGCCGACTGCCAGGCGTGATGGGCCGCCCGATGTAGATTCTCCGGGCGATCGAGACCGGCCAACCGCAGCTGGCGGGCAATCAGCCCATGGATCCGTGCACGTTCCCCCGGTTGCAACGAGGCCCGTAAAATGTCGACCACCTGTTGGTGTAAAAACGCGACGAGGCGACCCCGCCGGCCCACAATTCGATTGCTTATACATGATTGCAGGGCGGCCTGGACCAGCTCGCTGCCACACAGCGACGACAAAATATCCACATCGATCCGACGGCCGATGCAGGCGGCTGTGGCCATGACTTCGCGGATCTGTGGTTCGAGCGAGGCGACCCGGCGACTGATCAACGCGTCGGCACTCCCGGGCAAAGCGAGCGCGCCAAAGCGGCCCATGTCGACATCCCACTCGCCCCAGTTGGGCAGCATCACCCCCTCGTCGAGCATCACCTGGACAAACGCGACGACGGAGCGGGCGTGACCTCCGGTCCGGGCGATGATCAGCGCGACGATCCGGGGTGCCAACGGGTACCAAACCATCGCCCGACACAGGGCACCCACCTCGGTCGCGGTCATCGGGCTGAGTGCGAGTGTCTGCACGGGTGCAGGTGCGAGTTGCTCTTGCCACAGCACGTCGCTGGGTGGCTCACGCACGGCGAGCAGCAGCAACACCGGGTTGGACTGCAACTCGACCGCGAGATGGCGCAACACTTGGATACTGGCGAGGTCGAGCCACTGGGCATCGTCGATCACCACCACCAACGACCCGGTGCGCACCTGCGACACCGCACCGCCATGTACGACGCCCTGTAGACGCTCAGACACCAGCTCCTCACGCACCGAACCCAGGCGAATCAGAAAACTGGCCAGCGCCCCGTGAAACGCATGGTGTTCGTGGAGGCCGGCCTCGCTTTCAAGTTCGGGCAAAAACCGGTCGAGTTCGGGGCTCAGCCCACGGATGAGGTCATCGATACCAACCGTTGCTGCCCGTAAGCTTTCGCCAAATCCTTCATGTCGGGTCGCCTGGGCGAGGTAGGCCTCGACCAGTTCGCGGCACACCCCCAACGGAGTGTGATCGTCCGCCTCGCAGCGTGCGAACAGTACGGTGTCCCCGGCCACACGCGACCTACGGGCCATCTCGTAGAGCAACCGACTTCGCCCGGCTCCGGGAGGCCCGGTGACCACGACCGAACAGCCGTTGCCCTCGCGCGCGGCCACGCGAAAGCGTTCGAGGGCGGCGAGCGTCTGCTCTCGCCCGACCAACGGGATGTCAAACCCCGCGGCGACCTGGGCCTTTTTTTCGCTGCGCCGAACTTCGGGCTCCTGTTCGTCGGCAACTTCAACCTGGTCGAGGGCATCGAGCACCTCGACCATGTTCTGAAATCGGCGCCGCGGATCATCTTCGAGGAGATGTCCGATAAGCCAGGCCAAACCGCGGGAAATACCGTAGGTATCGGGGTGCAAACGCCGGCTATCACGGCTCCCCGAGGCCGGCGGCGGACGCCCGGTGACGGCAAACCACGCGATTGCGCCAACCGCAAAGATGTCGACGCGCTCATCGGGCATGTCCGGGGCATCGCCGAGCACCTCGGGCGCTGTAAACGGACCCGATTGTTGATGCAGCAACGGAAAGATGTCGCAGATCTTGATGCCCGAGGGGGTCAGCAACAGCGTGTCTGGTGTCACCTGGCCGACGATGACACCGAGTCGATGGGCGGCGTGTAACGCCCCGGCGAGCTGGCGAATGACATCGCGAATCTCGGGCTCGAGCATCGCGCCCGAACGCACCCGTTGGCTCAGTCGCGGGCCGTCGGGCAAGGCCGAAACCTGGTAGAACAATCCGTCTTCAACGCCGCAGGCAAGTACCCGCGAAAGCCCCGGATGGACGACACGGGCTCGATTTGCCACCGCGCGATGAAACGTTCGGACATCCTCGTCGCTGAGCACCTCGCCGACCGTCACCGCCACTCGCAAAAGCCCGCGAGCTCCATCGAACACCCGCCACCGCGAGCCACGCCACAGCACTTTTCGCAGCTCGACGCCAGCGATCGCGCCCCACGAACTTTCGGGGCCCTTCGAATCAAAATCCTGAACGCCGTCGCCCATCGAAGCCGGCCCAAACGTACCAGTTCATGGGTCGACACGTTCCGACAACCGCCCGGGGTCAACAAACCTCGGGCGCGAGTCTGTTAAACACAGTACGTCCACCATGGGATACCCTCTCGACGTGCAGCCCGATGCCAAGCGGGCGGCGACCCACAACTGGAGTCTCGCCGACCTCGCCCTGTCCCGGCCCGTGATGGTCGGGATGTTGCTGATCGCCGTCTTCTTGTTGGGACTGCTCGCGACGTTCGAGCTCCCGCTGGCGTTCATGCCAAGTCGCAGCTCACCCCGGGTTTCGATTCGCTTTCGCTTGCCCCGGACAAGTCCCGAAATCCTCGAGCGCGATATCATTCGACCGATCGAGGAGCAGGTTGCGGGCCTGCGAGGACTTTCGCGGATTCAGGTGGGCAGTGGCGCCTGGGGGGTTCGCGTCAACTTGGAGTTCGCCGCCGGGACCGACATCGATGCTCGCAAGGTCGAAGTCCGTGAACGCATCGATCGCCTGCGCCCGGATCTCCCCGACAACCTGCGAACCATCGAAATCGACAGCGCCCGCGACGACGACGCGCCCGTGATGTCGCTGCGGATCGCCAGCAACCAAGACCTCTCGGCCCGCTACAACGACATCCTGCGGCACATCGTGCGCCCGCTCGAGCGCATTGAAGGTGTCGGCCGCGTCGAGTTTAACGGCGCCGAATCCAACGAATTTGAGATCGCGCTCGACCTCGAAGCCCTGGTCCGCAACGGCATCGCCCCCACCGACGTCAGTGGGGTTTTGACCGATGCCCGGCGCAATCGCAGCCTCGGCGTGCTCCAATCCTCGCGCGACACCCCGGGCCTGCGCAGCCCCGCGCTGGCGACCGAACTTTCGACCTACGCCGAGCTCCCGCTCAACCGCGGTGCGGATGTGCCAACCGCAAGCCCCGATGCGACGGTCGGCACGGCCTCGGGTGTTGCACCTCCTGCCGAGACACTTGCAGCTACACCGACAACCACAACTAGCACCCCGGCGCCAGCGCGGCTTCGCGACATCGCTGACCTGAGTATCCACCCCCGCGAGGTTCGGGCCTTTCGCCGCCTCGACGGCAAGGGTGGAATCAACCTCGATGTCTACGGACGGGCCGGCTCGAGCCCGGTCGAAGTCAGCGAAGCCCTGCGCGAAGTCCTGGCCGAACTCGGCAACGACCCGGCCCTCGCCGGGATCGAGACCGCGATCTTTTTTGACCAGGGCGAAGTCATTACCGACACCCTTCGCGACCTGCGCAACACCGGCATCTACGGGGGCATCCTCGGCGTCATCGTCCTGTTTTTGTTTCTCCGGCGCCTGCTCATCACCCTGGTCGCTGCCGCCTGCATTCCCCTGACGATCCTGGCCACCTGTGGCGTGTTGTTGCTGCGCGGCGAGGAGCTCAACTGCATCGTCTTGCTCGGCCTCGTGCTCGGGGTTGGGATGCTGATCGACAACGCAGTCGTAATCGTCGAAGCGATCGAGCAGCACGCCCGTGCCGGTGAGCCCAACCACCGCGCCATCCTGTTTGGCAGCCGCGAAGTCGGACTCGCCACCATCGCCTCGACCCTCTCGAGCGTGATCGTGTTTTTGCCGCTCGTGTTCGGCGACCCAGCCGATCCGATGAGTGCGTTTTTGCGGCCACTAGGAGCCACGTTTGCCACGGTCTTGCTGTGCAGTTTGGTGATCAGCCAAACCGCGGTCCCGCTGTGTATGCGGTGGGTCCTGCGGCGCCCGAGCAAACCTCGCCCCACCCCGCTGCTCGACATCCTGTCCAACGCCTACGCCCGCCTGATCCGGGTGAGCCTGCGATTTCGCCGGACCACCCTGCTGCTCGCGCTGATCATTGCCGGCTCCGCCATCGTCCCGGGCATGCAGGCCAACTACAACTTGGGCGATGTCGAAGAACAACCCGACGACATCCCGATAGGCTTTGAGTTTGTCGGCAGCCCTGGCCATCGGCGGATCAAAATCCACCTCGAACGCGTCGAGCAGGCCCTGCTGCAAAAGCGCGACGCGCTTGGCCTCGAACACGTCAGTTGTAGTTACAGCGACTGGTGGGCGCACTGCTCGGCCCATCCCGAAACCCCGGCCCAAAGTGAAGCCGAGGTCGAAGCCCTCAAAGATGCCGTCAAGCAGGCCCTCCCCGAGCAGGCCGGGGTGCGTTACCGCGTGGGTGAGGACCGTTGGCGACGCAACCGTTCGCGCGACCGCAAGGAAGTTCAAATCGCGATCATGGGCGAAGACATGGGCGAGCTCATGGCCCTCGCCAACCGGGTGGCCGAACACCTGCGCAAAAACCTGCCCCGCGGCTCGGTCGACAACCCCGAAGCCGGAGGTTACGACACCGTGACCGGCCCGGCCGACGAAGGCAGCCAGGAGCTCCACATCAAGCTCGACCCGAGCCGGTTGCGCAGGCTCGGCCTACGCAGCGATGTGATCGCGCAAACTGTTTCGACTGCCTTTCAGGGCATGTCCCTGGGACAAGTTCACACCACCGACGGCGAGATCGAGCTGCGCCTGAGCGCGGGTACTGTAAGCCGGCGAGATGCGCTCGATGAGGGCCAGGCCACCGAGCTGCAAAACCTCCGGGACCTCCGGGTCAACCTCCCCGAGGGCGGCAATGTCACGCTCGGTAGCCTCGCCCATTTTGAAACTGCCCGCAGCCCGTTCTTCATTCAGCGGGTCGACCGGGAAACCCAAGTCACCGTCAAAATCCGGTTCTTCAGCGCCGAAGCCGATGTCAATCGCGAGCAGGTCGACAAGGCCATGGCCGCGTTCACGTTTCCCCCGGGCTATCGCTCGGGCGACCCGACCCCGTGGAGGCAACGCCGCAAGGGCCAAAACGCCATGCTCGTGAACCTCGGCATGTGCATGCTGCTTGTATATGCAGTGATGGCCTCGTTGTTCGAGAGCTTCCTGCAACCCTTTGCCATCCTCGCCACCTGCCTGCTCGGGTGTTTTGGTGCGCCCTGGGCCATGTGGTTGACGGGGACAACAGTCGACACCGTAGCCATGATCGGGCTGTTTATCCTGATCGGGATCGTCGTCAACAACGGCATTATGTTGATCGACCGGGTACTGCAGCTGCGCAACGCCGGCATGAGCCGGGCCGAGGCCCTCGAACGTGCCGGTCGAGACCGCCTGCGGCCCATCCTGATGACGGCCACAACCACGGTCCTCGGGCTGCTCCCGATGCTGCTGCACCACCCCACCCTCGCGGGTGTCTACTATCACGCCATCGCCATCATCATTTCCGGCGGCCTCGTCACCAGCACGCTTGTCACCCTCGTATTTTTGCCGGCGATTTACTGCATTATCGAGGACATCTCACTCGCCGGGATCGCCAGATTTCGCAGGTTTGCCGGCCTGTGAGCTGTTGCGATGCCGCGTGTGTGAGTCGACCTCGGGTGCCACCCACGGCAATCTTCGCTACCCTGCACGGGCGTGACGATCCGTCTTCCAGTGGTTTCTGAGCAACGCACCGAGGCCCCACAGCCCAGGCGCCGACACCCCAAGTGGCTGCGCGTGCCCATGCCCGCCGGCGACGGTTACCGCGACCTGTTCAAGATGGTTCGCGAGCTCGGGCTGCACACGGTCTGCCAAAGCGCCAGCTGCCCCAACATCGGTGAGTGCTGGAACAACCGGGCCCTCACCATCATGATTTTGGGCGACATCTGTACGCGTTCGTGCCGGTTTTGCGACGTCAAGACTGGCCGCCCGTTGCCCGTCGACGAAGACGAGCCCCGCCGCGTGGCCGAGATTCTCGCCGAGCTCGACCTCAACCACACCGTGATTACCTCGGTCGACCGCGACGACCTCAAAGACGGTGGCGCCCGCATCTGGGCCGAGACCCTCTATGCCTGCCACCGCGAAGCGCCGGACATGACCATCGAGGTCCTCGTACCTGACTTTAAGGGCAACCTAGGCGACGTCGATACCGTGCTCGATGCCGGCCCAGATGTATTTGCACACAACCTCGAAACCGTGCCCCGGCTCAGTCGCCAAGTCCGGGTTCAGGCCCGCTACGACCGCTCATTTGCCGTGCTGCGACACGCGCACAAGGCCGGCGCCCTCACCAAAACCGGCATCATGCTCGGGCTTGGCGAGCACCTCGACGAAGTCCGCGAAGTCATCGACCAACTCGCCGACCTCGGGCTCACGATTTTGACGCTCGGGCAATACCTGCAACCGAGCAAAAAACACCTCGGGATCGACCGCTACGTCCATCCCGACGAGTTTGCCGAACTCAAGAGCTACGCCGAACGTCGCGGTATCGACCACATTGAAAGCGGACCTTTGGTGCGCAGCAGCTACCACGCAGAGGGCCAAGCAGAGCTTATCCGGCGACTTCAAGCCCAACCCGGCCACGGCAAGGTCGGGTTTGCCAGCCTCAGCTAAACAGTGTACAGGCAAGTTTTGCCTCGCTCACTGTGAGCTGGCATGAGGCCTTTTACCGACAACCTGGCAAAAAGTGTCGCCCACCCACCCCTGCGCAAATAATTCACGACGACTATGCTCGGGGTATGCGCTTTTCCCAGGTCTTGTTCTCGCTAGTCGTCCTCGTTCCCGCCTGTAGCTTTCCCTCGGGAAGCATAGGCTCTGGCGCCGCCACGGAGTCGGAGTCGGAGTCAGACAGCGAAACCACTGAGGCGACTACCGACGACACCACCACAACCACCGCCGGTCCAACGGGCACTCAAACCAGTTCGGGTACGGTCGGCGAGGTCTGTGAGCCGGGCCAGGTAGTTGAGTGTACATGCATGGGTGATGCCGGCACCCAAATGTGCAACGAGCAGGGCGACGGCTACGACCCCTGCCAATGCCTCGGCGATGGCGACGGCGACGGCGACGGCGACGGCGACGGTGATGGCGACGGTGACGGCGACGGCGACGGCGACGGCGACGGTGACGGTGATGGCGACGGCGATGGTGATGGTGATGGAGACGGCGACGGCGATGGAGACGGCGATGGAGACGGCGACGGCGATGGCGACGGTGACGGCGACGGCGATGGCGATGGAGACGGCGACGGTGACGGCGACGGTGATGGCGATGGCGATGGCGACGGCGACGGCGACGGCGATGGCGATGTCGAACCATTTGGACCATGCCCGTCGGGCCAGGACAGCGAATGCCCCGAAGGTCATAGTTGTATATCCACGAATGACTGGAGTATGTGCACCCCGGGGCCCTGCCAAAACGATTGCCAAATCGGTGTCTGCTACGACTTCCCCGGCGACGGCGCAAACATGCCGTATTGCGGACCGCAGATCTGTGAAAACGACCCGTGCCCCGACGGCCTGCAATGCTTCAATGGCATCGGCGGAAGTCCAGATGCGTGTCTGTGGCCGCAGTAGAAGCTTTGCGTGACAAATCGGCAGCGACTCGCACGTAAAAGAACGGGCCAGCACACACTGGCCCGTTCACTATCCTCTGGATTTTATCAGCTTCTAGCCATCACAATAGTTGTACCCACACACACTATCCCGCCTGTGCGCGCGCCATCACCGAGTCTTCGATATGTGTACGCACACGTTTTACGAACTCCCGGGTGAATGGCTTTCCGGTAAACCGCTCGAAGTCGGGAAAGCCCCCGGCACTAAACGCATTGATCTCGCACACCACGTCGCCGATAAAGTCGAGCCCCACCATGAACAGGCCGTGGCGGACAAACAACGGGCCGATGGCGTCGATCACCCGCTGCATCGCGGGCGTGACATGGCCGGGCTGGGCCTCGCCACCGGCGTGAATGTTGCTGCGAAAATCATCCCGGCTCGGCACGCGATGGACCGCTGCCGCAACCCCGTCGATCGCCAAAACTTCTCCGCCAACAACAATGACCCGCGTGTCGCCCAGCGTCGCCGCCGGGACAAACTCCTGGGCGACAACGGTGCCGTGCTCGAGTAGTCCTTCGACAATTTCATTGAGGTTTTGCTCGTCGGGACCAACCCGAAAAACCCGACGTCCCCGGGTGCCAACAGCAGGCTTGAGCACCGACGGGCCCTCACGTCCGCGGACAAACTGGCGAAGTTCCTTGGGGTCCGCCGAGGCGATTGTGTGTGGCCGGGCGAACGGTGGCAGCAGTGCCAAATACAACTTGGAGCTGGCGAGCTTGAGGCCGTCGGGGTCATTGATCACGACCACGCCAGTGTCGCGGACAAACCGCAACAGTTGCAGCGCAGTCGCGTGTAAGCCAATCCGCGGATCCCGGGGTGGATTGGTGCGCACCAGCACGCCATGTAGTTGCTCGACTACAACGGTCTCGCTACTGGCCTTGCGCAGTTCGTCGACAGCCGACTGCGGGTGCCACATGCCACGCGACAATCGTCGCCCACGCGCGACCACCCGGCCGCGGGCATTGACCCCCAAATCGGCCACCCCAAATACCCATGTTTCGCCATCTTCGGCGGCGAGCGTTGAGATGATCGAAGCCGTCGCCTGGGACGGAACGAGCGAATCAAAGTCGTTGATCAAAATGCCGATGCGGATAGACATGCCGTCAGTCTCACCTGGTTGGAAGCGAGCGGCCGGCCAATGGGTGCAGAAAATTCGATTTGTGCATCCATCGCCAGCAAGCCCGCCTCTAACGCTCCACAATGCAATCCTCGAGCTACCAGGACCCCAATATCCGCTGTATCGACCAGCTCGATATCTCCGAGTTACCCAACGGCCGCACCACCCGGCTTCTGGTGAGTTTGGTGCACGACGGCATCGGCCGGGCAACCCGGATCCCGGTGATCGTGATCAAGGGCAACCGCGCGGGACCGGTGTTCGGGGTCACGGCAGCGCTGCACGGCAACGAACTCAACGGGATCCCCGTGATCCACAAACTCGTCGAAAACATCCAAGCTTCGGCGATCCGCGGGGCGATTGTGGCGATGCCCGTGCTCAATGTCCCGGGGCTTGTCCGCCGCGAGCGGGAATTTCGTGACGGTACCGACCTCAACCACATCATGCCGGGCATCGCCGACGGCAACGAGCCCAATGCCTATGCCTACCGGCTGACCTCGCGGTTGATGGGCTGCCTCGACTACCTCGCCGACCTCCACACCGCCAGCTTTGGCCGGGTCAACACCCTGTATGTCCGGGCTGACCTCGACGACCCGCTGACGGCCCGCATGGCCATGTCGCAGCGACCGACGATCATCCTCCATAACCCGCCGGCCGACCACACCCTGCGCGGCTATGTGTCGTCAGTGGGCAAGCCTTCGATCACGGTGGAGATCGGCGACCCACATGTGTTTCAGCCACAAAAGATCCGGCGCACGCTCGGCGGCCTGCGGGCCCTGTTTTCGCAAATGAAAATGTTGCCCAAGCGCCCCCTCAAAAAGGGCCCGGCGCCCATCCTGTGTGCGAAATCTCGGTGGCTATACACCGATCGCGGTGGGCTTTTGCAGGTCATTCCCGAGCTTGCCCAGGTTGTCGAAGAGGGGGAGCTTATCGCCCGCCAAGTCGACATTTTTGGCGACCTCGTGCGCGAGTATCGAGCCCCCAATCGCGGCGTTGTGATCGGCAAGAGCATCGACCCGGTCAGCCCCACCGGCTCTCGGATTGTGCACCTGGGGCAACTCGCCGAGCCCGGGCGATTCCCCCATGCAGAAGAACAAGCAACGCCGCAGGCAGCCGAAACCTAGCCGCTAGCCGGCCCAAGCCGGCTTCATCAGCCGGCTTGGCATCGCCGTGGCCATAGACCTTTCCGTAGACCACCAAAGCGATTGCACGCAGGCGGCCGAAACCTAGCTAGGCTCATCAGCCGGCTTGGCATCGCCGTGGCCATAGACCTTGCCGTAGACCACCAAAGCGATTGCAGATACAAGCGCAATCCCGACAAACACATACCAGATGTAGTGGGCATGGGCGTAGGCCTCGGGCATCGGGCCATTGCCCTCCAGTGCCGCCACCCGCTGGGCCTGCTCAGCGGCCGACAGTGTGCGCGGGTTGGGGCAGTAGGCCTCGAGCAAAAACCCCGAGGTAATAAAACCCAACAGCGACGACAAAAACGAGTGGAGGTGGCTAAACCCGAGGTACAGCCCCTCCTCGCCCTTGGGCGCCTGGACCGAGAAGTACTGCAAAAATCGCGGCGAAATAAAGCTCTCGGCAAACCCCTGAAACGCGATGCCGATGATCATCATAAACGCCACCGGGTGGAGCCCGAGAATTTCGCTCCCGCCCACGAGGTTGCCGGCCGCCATGCAAAACGCCGAGACCGGCATGATGAACATCCCCACCGTCATCGACGTGAGGGCCGAGGTTCGCCGCATCATCGACGTCACCGCGCCAACCGTGAGCACAACGACCGCCGGGTTGACGTTGGCGTACCACGAAGGCGAAGCCCCCTCCCCGGCCATCCGCAGCACGTACTTGGGCATGGTCGCGTAGAGCTGGTGCTGAACCATCCAAAACCCGGTGATAATGACAATGAGTAAAACGAGGCGTCCGCGCGAAAGCACCGCCAACAGGGCCTGCCAAATCTCGTCGAGCGACTTGCCCTCGCCCTCGCCGCGGTTGCCCTTATAAAGTGTATATACCAGGACAAACGCGAGTGCCGTCATCCCGGCTGCAAACAGGTTGAGGACCACCAGCCCCTCGTTACCCATACTCTCGCGCAGGGGCTTGACCAGGGTCTTGCCACCAAACGCCCCGATGTTGACCATCGCATAGAAAATCGAATAGCCACGGGCCCGGGTTTCGACCGTGGTCTCGCGGGCGACCGTGCCGGTGATCACCGACTTGATAAACGAGCCGCCGACCATCACCACCAGCATCACCGGGATAAACAGCCACTTGTAGCCGCTCGCCTCCAGGCCGGTAAACACCACCTCGCGCCCGTAGGTGACTAGCCCAGCCGACGAAAGCAACGTGGGCAACAGCCACATCCCGGTGTAGCCGATGGTTAACAATGCAAATGCAAGTAAAAGCGAGTTGCGAAACCCGAGCTTGTCGGCAAGTGCCCCCGAAAATGTCGGCAACAGGTAAAGCCCGGCCGAGAACACCCCCGAAAGCGTTGCCGCCTCGATGTCCGAAAACCCAAGAATCCGGCTGAGGTACAGGGTGATGGCAACAAACACCCCGTACCAGGCGGCGCGCTCGAGCAACTCGACTGCGTTGGCCGTCCAAAATGCGCTGGAAAACTTGGGCTTGGCTGAATCGGTCATCGGCGCCGGCAGTATCGCGCCCGCGTGCGAAAGCGTCTACCGACATCTGCACGTTGGGGCACCCGATCAAGCCCAGACCCGGTGTACCTGCATGTTGCTGGCGGCAGATCTCACTCGGCCACGAGGTGGCACCCGACACATCGGTAGCCGTTGGGAGCCGATTGCGGATTGTACTTTTGCTCGTCGAGTAGCTCGACCATGGTTGGGAACACCTCGTCGAGCATAAATGCCGTCATCTCGGGATTGCGGGCCATCGCAACCTCAAGGGTGCCATCGAGCGGTAGGGGGCCGAGGGCGTTGGGCATGGCGTAGTCGACCGCAGCGGCATCGTTGCCATGACAGGTCGCACACGAAAAGTCGGCATAGCGGTCTGGGTCGTAGGCAATAAAAATCTCGCGCATCGTCGGCAACACAACTTCTTGCATGTAGGCCATCCGTTCGTCGCGATCGCGCTGCGCCCAAGTCTTCGGTTCAGCCGAGCAACCGAACACGACGACACCAGCGAGCAAGCACCTGCGCATATCGCCAGCATACCCGGGCCAGGCGACTCGCGGGGATATTTCTCCGTCCAGACCTATGGGTTTACACATGGCGAAACCGTCGTAGTGTCAAACACTCACTGTGTATTTGCACATTTCCCCTACATTTCCCTGCGGGCGATCAAAAACGGGGCATGCCGCCCCGAGGTGATTTCGACCAAACGGCCACTCATGGATTACTTCAGGATAAATCCCAGCGTGATATCTTGGTCATTGAGGCGGTTACCTGACGACGGAGGCGTCTGCGTTGGTCGCTCCTCGGCGGCAGGCTCTGCGTCAGTCTCAGGGGTCTCTTCTTCGCTTGTTGGCTCGTCTGTCATTGCTTCCTCCTAAAAAGAACTCTAGCAGGGGCAGTTTCCAGAATCGTTGCCGCCTGAGCAACTCAAATCGTTCAGCGAGTCGAAGCAATCGCTCAAAAACATGTCTCTAACTACATGTCCATGTAGTCATTATTCGATAACAACCCCGAGGCTTTCCACACCACGCCTATCGACCGCGGCAACCGCAACCTGGCCGGCCGGTAGCGCGACCGAGGTTGCTTCGCCGCCGACGACCTGGTGGAGCTGCCATTCGCCCTCGACAAACGTATAGATTGTATACGCACGTAAATCCGTCGACTCCAGGCCGTCGGGCGGGCTCAGCTCGATGGTCTCGCCAGTCACCGAAATCTCTGGGTAGGGAATTTCTTCGCCCTGGGCGGAGATCAACACCGGAGTCAATGCCGGCTCGGTGTAGGCATGTTCAAACAGCGCCGTGGCAACGCCCTCGGCGTCGCTCATCAACGGGTCGATGTGGTAGTAGATGTTGCCAAACGAACCATTCGGCCGCTGTCCCCGACTGAGGTCGACCTGGGTGAGGAACTCATCGACCGACCACTTGGGTTCGGACCCAACCTTGGCCAAATAGTTGCCGGCAAAAATATAGCCCTGGTCACCCGCAGTCAGCTCCGACCACCACGCGATCAACGGGCCGTAGGCCTGGGGCGCTTGGGTCGATGGCCAGTACAGCTGGGGCGCGAGGTAGTCGACCCACCCCGCGGCCATCCATGCCACCGGGTCTGAAAACAACTCGGCATATTGGTCGAGGCCAGTAATCCCCTCCGGCATCCCGGGTCGGTAAATTCCAAACGGGCTGATGCCAAAGCGCACGTCCGGACGTAGTGCTGAAATTGTTGCCGATACATCCTCAACTAGGCGGTTGACGTTGTCGCGGCGCCAATCGTCGCGCGACAGCATCCCACCATTTTGCTGGTACGCGCTCCAGGTTGCATCGTCGGGAAACGGGCTGCCATCGGGGTACGGGTAGAAGTAGTCGTCAAAGTGGACGCCGTCGATGTCGTAGTTGCTGACCACATCGGCGATGACATCGACAAACCACCCGCTGACCTCCTCGGCCCCCGGGTCCATCCACAACAGGGTGCCGTAGTTGTGGGCGGCCTCGGGATAGATTTCGGATATGTGCGAAGGGTCAGCTCCGAGCTGGTTGTTGACCTTGGCGCGGTACGGGTTGAACCATGCATGAACCTCGATGTTGCGCGCATGGGCCTGCTCGGTGACAAACTGAAGGGGGTCAAACCCATCGGCAGGGGCAACGCCCTGGGTCCCGCTGACAAACCGCGACCACGGCTCGATTGCAGATACATACAATGCATCCGACTCTGGGCGTACCTGAAACACAATTGCATTAAAGTTGAGCTGCTCGAGGGTATCGAGCATGTCGACGATTTCGGCCTCTAGCTCGGCGCGGCTCAGCCCCGTCGCACTTGGGTAATTGATGTTGTAAACGGTCGCCACCCAGGCCCCGCGGAACTCCCTGGCATGGCCAACCGACGTGAGTTCTGGTGGGGGCTCGCCGGTCGTCTGCGAAGTCTCGCTCACATCTGTCGACGCAGAGGAGCTGGATTCGGTGACCGAAGATGTTACCGAAGATGTTCCCGAAGTGGGCCCGCCCGTCGAAGTGGCATCGCTATCGCTTTCGCCAGTTGGCTCGGCCGTGGTGCTTTGTGCGGTCCCAGCGGTCTGTGTCGCGTCGGTCGTCGTACTCGAACTTTCGCCGCACGCAGCCGCTAGGACCACGCCAAGGAGCGGGAGAACATACTTACGATTGAGGTCGTTGCGCATCGAGTCCAAACTTTCCCAGCATTCGCCGTATTTTGATCAAGCGGTTGGTCGCGGGAGCGTGTTCATACATCGACTGGAGATTCCCTGGCTACTGGGACAGCTCCCACGTGCGGAATGAGGCCTGTAGACGATGTCCCCAACGATGTAACCATTTGCATAGTAAACGTTGTATTCGCACACATCTACACACGAAGACTTGTGCACCGGTGCACAGAAAACCGCTTCCCGTTGCTGTCGCATGGTGTGTTAGAACACCGACACCTGAACTCGGGAAGTTCCTCCATGAAAGCTACATACCCACGCATCCCTGTGTTTCTGCTCGCACTTGCCATGGCCCCTGGCTGTACTGGTGAGGACCGGGGTCCCGGCGACAGTGCCGGCATCGATGGCGAAAGTGGAGACGATGACGATGACAACCCTGGGCTCGACACCCCCGAGACCCCAAGCCCCGACGATTTGGCCGGCATGTTTGACGACGCTGCCGACGAGTTCAGCGTTCCCGTCGACCTGCTCAAATCAATCGCCCTGGTCGAAACCCGCTGGCAGATGGTCGTTGGCACCGAGGAGTTTGACGGCCAGCAACTTGCCTACGGCCTGATGGCCCTACGCGGCGACATCCTGCGCGAGGGTGCCTCACTCGCGGGGGTTGACGAGCTCGAAGCCAAAACCGATGCATTTGCAAATATTCGGGCCGCCGCCGCCTGGCTTTCGGTACAGGCCGATGGAGAAGGCATCGCCAACCGCGACGATCTCAACGCCTGGGGCAACATCGTCGCCGAGTACAGTGGCATTGAAGGCGACGAGGGACGTGCCGCGTACGTCCTCGACGAAATCTACCCGGCCATGGAAAATGGCCCGGTCCCGACCGCACTCGATCTCGACCTCGACATCACTGCCCTCCCCGACGTCCAACTCGGTTCTGGCCCGGACTACGCCCCCTCAATTTGGCGGCCCTCCCCCAACAACAGCTCACGCGGCTCGTGGGGTGCGGACATGGTCATCATCCACACCTGCGAAGGTTCTTACAGCGGTTGCTGGAGTTGGCTCAAAAACCCCAACTCAGGCGTAAGTGCCCACTACGTCATCAACAACAACGGCTCGGAAATCTCCCAACTGGTGGCCGAGAACCGCAAGGCCTGGCACATCGGCGCGAGCTACAAGTGTTCGCTCAACTCTGACAAAGACTGCTGGCGCAACGGCTCGGGGAGCAACAACTTTACCGTCGGCATCGAGCACGCGGGCTACTCCAGCCAGGGTTCGTGGGAAAAGGGCCTGATCCACGCGTCGGCCGAGTTGGTCTGTGACATCACCCGCGACCAAGGCATCCCGCGCGACAAGTACCACATTGTTGGTCACGGGCAGCTGCAGCCGTACAACCGCGTTGACCCCGGTGCCAACTGGCCGTGGAACAACTACATCGGCTTGATCAACGATTTTTGTAACGACAACGTTCCTGAGCCCGAGCCTGAGCCCGAGCCCGAGCCCGAGCCTGAGCCTGAGCCCGAGCCTGAGCCTGAGCCCGAGCCTGAGCCCGAGCCCGATCCCAACCTCGAGATCATTGTCGATAGCAATCAGTCGTACAACGGCGACGATGCCAAAATCTCGGTCTCGAACACCTGGGTTTCGTCGAGTGGTCCAACCGATTGGAACACTGGCTACTGGTGGCGCTCAACCGGTGCCGTATCCGACCCGGCTTCGTTTGAGTTCTACCTCGAATCGGCGCAAACCCTCACGGTCGACGCCTGGTGGGTTTCGGGTAACAACCGTTCGTCGGCCGCACCGTTTTTGGTCTACGACTCTAACAACACCAAGCTCGCCACGGTCCACGCGAACATGAAACAAAATGGCGGCAAGTGGAATAACCTCGGGACCTACAACTTCAACCAGGGGTGGAACCGAGTGGACCTCTCGTGTTGGGCTGCGGCCGGTGACGTTGTGATCGCCGACGCCATCCGCGTGCGCTCAAACTAGACGCTGTGTGAGCGTCAAACACCGCGGCCTCGGTCGCGGTGTTTTGTTTGGCCGTCAGTGAAAGTGGTTGCTAGCCACCGCGGGCGCGCCGAAGCTGCGCCTTGAGTTGTTTGGCCGCCAACGCATACCCGCCGCCAGCCGCATCGACAAAGTGCACCTCCCGGGCCGAGCCTTCGTGCATCATACAGGTCGTCAGCGCCCGGTCGGACACGTGAACGCCGTAGAACACCTGCCCCGCGCGATACATCTGCTCAAACTGGGCGACCAGCCCCTCGCGCTGGCTCGGTGTACAAGCAACGATCATCTTGAGCGTGTTGTCGAACTTGCGAAAGTCGGCCGAGCGCACATTCTCGGCCGGTAGCTTGTCGAGTTCGTAACCGTTGACGCGAATGTTCGTTTTCAACCCAAGCTTGAGCACGAGCTTGAGCACCGAAACCTCTGCGTATACACGAATACGTGTGAGCACGCGGCGAACCGACGAGCTGCGATGACTGGTGACGCCGATTTCGTTGTTGAGGTAGTTGGCCCGCAGCGTCGGTTTGAGTTTGTCCTCGCGCAATGGATGGTAGTCGTCACCGAGATGGTCCTCGATAACCTGCAAAACCGACTGGATTGTCGCCCGTGCGCGGTCGACTTCGGTGCTTTGGGGCTTGACGATCAGGGCCAGCGTCTCGCCCCGCGGACTTTTGACATCCTCCCAGCGGCAAGAAAACCCGCTGAAATCGGCCCGGTGTTTGGCCTTATGGGTCGCTGGTACCAGGTAGGGGTTGATGGCTCGCGTGGCCTTGATCTGCTCCTCGGCCCAATCGAGCCCCTCGCCCTCGATCATGGCTTGGCTATAGTACGGACTGATTTCCACCCGGGCGACGCGAATGTCAAACCCCGCCGCCCGTACATCCCCAACCGGGACCAGCCCGACCCGCAGGTGCAGCTCGAACATCTCTGCCACCATTTTTTGTGTATCAGCAAGCACATCGCGCACCCGATCGGTCCAATCGCTGTACACCAAGATCGTGATGCCATCCCCGCCAAACACAAACGGGTATTCCATGTCGTCGAGAGCATTTGAAATGGCCATCGCCGCGATCCCACCGGCGATATTGACCTGCTTGTAGCGGCCTGCTTCGATCGCCCGGGTCGAACCAACAACATCTGTGATCACCACATACCAGTCGTCAGGAACAGGTTGGTACGTCTGTACGTCGGCGATCGTGGCAAAGTCTTGGAGGACCGGGAGGTCACGATAAAACCCTGCGGTGGTGGCAATCGTCCCCATCAGCAGGAGATCGTATCAAACCGTCCTAGCTGCGTCGCTTGGCCATTGCCCAATCACTTCTACTGACCGTAGGGACACCTCGCTGCACGGTGTTCAGCACCTAGCGCGGGGCAGTGGTCGACCGGCCAACAACATCGTTCAACATTTGGGTCAGCTCGACTGCGGGCGTGAGCTCCGGGTCATGTATGTCGGTAAACCGGGCACTCAACTTCTCGGCCATCGCCCTCGCCTCGCGACCGACACCGGTGGTCGAACGTTCTGAAATCGCCCGCAGAACCTCTATTTGCTCAATCAGCAGCGCGCCCCGTTGCAGGCCCTTGCCAGTGCGCCCGGGATGGATGTTTCGCAGTTGTGAACGCCCGGTGTCGAGCGAGCCGTCGAGGTCGCGGTATTGCATATGCACGGTCCCCAGGTGGGCGCCGGTTCTCATCGCCCCACGTGGCAGATTGGCCCGCCCCTTTGGTGCCAGGGCCAAAAAAATGGCGCCGCGCTTTTTGCTCAAAAACAGGGTCTCGACGCGCAAAGATACCTTGTCGCCGTCGCGCACCAACATGTCCCCAGGCACACCAAACACCCCTTCAATCGCCATTCCGGGCGCGGGATCAATCACTACTTCGAGTGCATATGCAAGCTCTGTTACCAGGGCGGGGAACTCCTCGGCAATACGAGAGCTGGCGTGGAGCGGATCGCGGACATACATGGTGTTGCCCCCGCGAACCGCCGCCAACGCGCGGGCCAGCGGGGCCTGAAAGTGCGGACCAACACCAATGGTCGTCAGTGAAACTCCCTGCGAAGCTGACCGTTTCGCCAGGTTGACAAACGGTGAGCCGCTCGTACGCCCCACGGTGGGTCGATCGTCGGTGATCAAGAACACGCGGGTGGCATAGCCAGCAGGGGCACGACGGGCGAGCTGGACCCCGGCATGCAGCCCTCGCTCGAGTGCTGTACCACCACCGACCTCCGTGTAGGCAACCGCTTGATGAACGGCCGAAACATTGGGCATCGGCGTGGCCGGCAGTAACACCACAGGCTTCACACCAAAGCCAACAATCGTCAGTTGGTCGCCGGGTCGCAGCTGGTTCGCAACCTCAATAATCGCAGCTTGCGCGGTCGCCAATGGTGAGCCTCGCATCGACGGCGAGAGGTCAAGCACGACAACGGCATAAAGCGGCGGGCGCTGAAACGTCGACATGTCGAGGTTGCTGCCAAACCCAAGTTGCGTCAGGTAGTGGACTGCGGGCCGAGCAATCAACGACGTCGCCACGGTTTGTGTGTTGATACATAGTTTTTGCGAGCACCGCGGTGCGGGCGTCAGCGGCAGGTCGTATTCGGCCAAAAACCCTTCACTGGCTAAGAGCGCGGGCTCGGGAATTCTTCCCGATTCGAGCCGGCTGCGTACCAAATCGACGTCGCGTGCCCCTCCAACCGCCACGCCCGGGGTGTCGACCGCAACATCTGGCATCTCCGGAGCGGCCATATCCGCATCGAATTCAAACACCATGGTTCGCGGGGCTGGCTCAACACTGGCTTCGACCTCCATCCCCATGTCGACGATTTTCAGCTCGTCATCTTCGTCATCCTCGGGCTGGGCGGCGACCGACATCGGCAGCAGCAGCCCCAGGCAGGCCAGTCGCCCGACTTGCCGCCGAATACATGCCGATACATGGGTTTTCATTGGCATCCCTACTTGCGTAAGCCGCGAAAGCGAAATTCAACTTCGAGGGTTTCGTCGAGGGCGAGCAGCTTTTCAAAGTTGACCTCTTTGCCCTGCAGCGGAAGGCTCACCGGTACCGGCACCGCCCCCTCGCCCATCCCACCGTCGTCGGCCTGTACATTGGCGACGTTTTGCACCTCGGGGGTCGCTGTTTCGATGTAGTTCATGTCCTCGGTGGGAATCGGATTGGTCAGGCGGCGGACCAACTGAAGGTTGCCATCGACGGTACGCTTGATCACCTTGGCGCGCTCGGGTGCGTAGATGGTCCAAGCGACATATGTGCTCGGTGCGTCGGCGGTTGGCAGGGTTGCCTTGAATGTGCCGCGCCCACGGTCCGAGACCGCCTGACCATTTTCGACATAGACAACCTCGACTTCAAACGCCGCCAGTGCCCCACCTGCCGCCTGTGAGCGGACCAGTGGCACCAGGGTGCGCCCGTCTGAAGCTCGCGCCGGTTGGACCGCGCGGCCACCCACCGAGGCACTCCACAACTCCGCGCCCTTGGGCAGAGAGAGGCGGAGAAACTGCCGGCGATTGTTGCGAATTTGGTATTTGACCGAGGTCAGCCGCCGACCTTCGCGGGTCCACATGGTCCGCGCCCGGGTTTGGTCGAGCAGGGTCACCAGCACGTCGACGTCTTCGTGGTGGGCAATTTTCAGGGGAACCTTTGCATCTGCACCTAAATATTTGTAGCCGAGCAACACCGGCTGCGGCGTAATGCCCAAAATCGCCGCCGGCAAACTGCGGACATCGACCGTGGTTGCCCCCGAAACGTCGCCCGCCCCGATTTCGATGTTGCCACGCGACTCGACGCCAACCCAGCCCTTCGAGCGCTCGACCCCCTCGGGCACCACGATCGGTGCCTTGAGCTGTTTTTCACCCTCCGGCACCACGCGCTCGAGCTCCAACTTGAGGGTGTAGGTGCCCTCGGCGGCGTAGTTGAGCACGACATTGAGGTGGCCATCGGGCGTCTGCTTCCAATCGCGAATGCCGACACCGGAGACATCGAGCAGGGTCATCTTTTCGGGCAGCTTGACACTGAACTTGTCGACGCCGCGAAACAAAATGGTGTTGTGAATGGTGGTAGTTGCCTTCATCAGGCCGTCGCCGAGCCCGACCAATGTGTAGACTTCGCTGTACACCCGCGACGACTGTTTGGCCGCCTCGGGAATCTCGCGTTGCCATTGGATCGACAGGGAGCCGGTTGCCGGCATGGTGGCCTCGACAACCCGATTTTCGGCCTCGACCCGGTCGGACTTGAGTTTGGCCCCGGGTACGGTGAAGTCGAGGTTTTCCTTGGCCGGTACCGACAGCGTGGCCGAGGTCGCGCCCGAGGGTGCCAGCTCAAAGGTGATTTCGCTTTTCCCCTCGGAGGTGGTCACAGCAACGGCAAACGAAACGTCAAGGTCGACCGCACCTGGCCGATTGGTCACCAACGTATAGAAGCCATTTTCGATGACGATCGGCGCCTCGGTCTTGCCGATCGTCGCCGACTGCAGGGCCACCGTCGCCGGCAAAATCGGCACCCGTGCCCAGCCCTTGTTTTTGAGCACCTCCACCCGCATCTTCGCGGTAAAAACCGCCGACACCGGTTTGCCCTCGTCGAGCACGACCGTCCCGGTGTAATGGGCCGAACTCAGGGCATGGTCACGCGGCGTCTGCTCGGGCGACTCGGCTTTTTTGTTGGCCTCGTAGAGCTTTAAAAACTCGTCGAGCTTCATCACCACGCGCTCGGCCGGGTCCTCGGGCGCAGCCGCGGCGGTGGTTGACAGGGCGAGGAGGGCAACCACCACAAGGCCGGGCAGGCGTTGCGAAAGCGTGCGAATGGGAGGTTTGGACGTGGTCATGGGTTATCTCCGAAATCGACGAAAGAGGGGGAGCCGGGCGTCGATGGTGACGGTGGTCGACTCAGAAGGTTGTATCAGCACTTTTTGGTAGCGCACGCGTTGCCCCGAGCTCGGGATGACCACCGACATCGCCGATGCGGTGACCTGGGGTTTGGCGAGTGCCTGGTTGGGGTCGGCGGGTGCTTTTGCTGGCCCGCGGGCGAGGTCAGAGTTTTTGGCTCGCTTTTTGCGGTCAAATCTTCCCCGCCCACGTCTGCGAGACTTCCGCAGGTCTCGCCTGCGAAACCGCGACGAACTCGCGGGAGCATCGCGGCTCAAGAGCCGAGGTGGCGCGGGTGGTGCCATCTCTGGCGGTGCCATAGGTTCGGCCTCAGCGTCGTCCTGGGGTGCATTCACGGGTTCCGGATTGGCCGTGCCCGCCCCAGCCTGCCCTCCGGCAGTACCAGCGTATACCTTGGTAAGCTCGTCGGCGACGGTTTCGTCCTGCACAAGACCAGCCCCGTTCACGACAGATTGGCGCGGACTCGAAGTGTCGGGAGGTTTGGGCGACGGGTCCCGCACAGCAATGGTTGTATCCACATCGACTCCGGAGACCGGCTCATCCACGAGTTCGCCACCGGCCTCATCACCGGCAAAACTCGTTGCTGCCGCGTCTGGCTTGGTAGCCGTTACCGTCGCTGTAGAAGTCGCTGTTGTGGTGACTTTGTCAACCGCTTGGGTCTTGCCCATCGTCCGCTCACTGAAGCTCGGGCCCGCATCCTTGCTCGCTAGCACCTTCTTGCCCTTGGCCTTCGACTTGCCCCACCGCCGTCGCCGTTTGGTGCGTTTGGCCTGTTTTTCGGTCACCACGAGCTGCTGCCGCAGCGACTCATTGGCGACCTGTTGCTCGACCGACTCGCTGTTTTCGAGGCGCTCGAGGTTTTTGCCGAGTTCTAGGGCGGCCTTGTACTCGCGCCCTGCCTGTTCGTAGTCGCCGGCTCGGTAGTACTCCTCGGCCTTGCGTCGCTTCTGCTCCTGCTTGGTCTGGTCAGCTAGGGCCCGTGCCCGCGCCTGTTCTTTCACCCTGCGCTCGAGGGTTTTGTCCTTGCCGCTCGAGCGCCCGTCGACCACATCGAGGTTGGACTGCAAGCGCTCGATGTTGTCGTTGCTCGCCCCTAAGTTGCGAAGTTCGTCGAGGTCGTTTTGGGCGGCATCAAAGTCGTTTTCGAGCCAGTTGCGGACTGCACGTTGGTAAACGGCATCGGCCCGCACGGCATTGGTGTCGCCCACCGCAAAGCCATAGGTGATGCCCTCACCGCGGTCGAAGTCGACAACTGTCCCCGCGTCCCCGCGCCCGAGTTTGCTGCGATAGCCGGGCGGGAGGTAGAGCGTGACCCGACCGACGGCGATGGGTGCATCTACAACCGGTAGTGGGAGTTCACGTTTCTCCCGTCGGCGCCAGGAGGTGGTCTCCCCCAGCAGCGAAACCTCAACGGCAAAGCTCAACAGGCCTTCGACGGTTTCGACCGAGCGCTGCAGCGGGATCCGCCAGGCACCGTTTGGCCCGCGCGACGGCAGGGCCGTTTCGCCGGCAACACGGGCGCCAATAATCCGACTTCCCGGCGGCGGTGTGACCGTTAAAAACGCCGCCTGCTCGTTGCGAATTTCGTAGCGTGCGGTCGTCAGCGTGCGACCTTCGTGGGAGGTGGCAATCGTGTAATCGGCGACATCGACAACCACTGGCGGTCCGGCGACGGGCACAAACCGGAGGAGGTCGAGGTGGCCCTCGCTCCGCGCAGATGTTGTATAGGCACTCGTTGGCGTACCCTCGACAAGTCCCTGGGCCCAGTCTGGCAATTGGGCGGCTGGTTGTGGCTGCCAACCGGGAAGCTGCGGGAGGGCTTCGACCTCGCCACTGCGCGCGAGCTGGACGGCCGTTTGGGTGCGGTAGCTCTGCGTCGGTTCAATTTTGGGGAGCTCGGCCCGGGTCTCGGTACCACTGCCAACCGGCGTCGACCACTGCAGCTCAACTTCAATCCGATCGCGGCTCGGCGCTTGGAGGACGATTGTGAGTTGGTCCCCCGCGCGCCGTGTCTCACGAATCGCAGTCCCGCGAACCTCGAGGTCGTCTCCTAGTCCTTGCAGGTTCAACGAAATCTGGGAAAGCTCGCCCCGACGCACCTCCCACAAAACCCGCGCGCGTCCGCGGATCGCTGCGTCGCCAACCGTCAATCCCATCCCCACCCGGGCGACCGCAAGTGCCTGGGTGTCGGCCGGCTGGTGGCTGGTGTTCGCCTCGAGTTCAAGCGATAGGCGTTCGTCACCGGCCAAAAACCCGCGGGCAACCCGAATGGCTGGGCGATTGGATGCACCAGCAAGGAGTTTTGGCCGGTAGCCCTCGGCCTCGACACGGACCTGTCCGCGCACTGCTGGAAGTAGCTCGAGGGTCACCGCCTCACGCAGGGGATCGGCTTCAACGAAGGCCTCGAGCGCAACCGTGGCCTCTCGATCGACCTCGCCAAAAATGTAGATGCCCGAGCCTGTGTTGGCCAAGGTCGCCGGCTTGCCGTTGAAGGTCGCGGACAACACCCGGCCTCCTGGCCCCAGCAGGCGGTCGGCGTATGGACGCTTGCCGAGTGCCCGCAATTTCCACGTGGCGCGGACAAGCAGGCCGCCGTCGGCTTCGACCCGGGTTACCACTACATCGCGGGCAGCCGGCCAGGCCACATGGACCCCGTCGTCGGTCTGGGTTGCAGCCACCATTTCGCGCCAACGCTCGCCCGAAAGCTCAACGGCGTCGGGTGGCGTGATGCCTAGCAACAACAGGAGCGGAGCGAGGTACATGCGCGGAGCAAACTTAGGCGAACCAGGAGGATTGGTGAAAATGTGGGGTTATTGGCGGCTGGGCAGACCAACGAATGCCACCGGTTTTCGGTTCAGGGGCCGAACGCGGGCTGGCGCACACTCCTTACACCTCCATATCTATTTTCTTGCGCGAGCACACCCGCGCCCGCAGACCTTCTACAGATGTTACAGTCGCGCTGAAACTACCTGTCCTTCGAGACAACAAAAGAGGTTCATCATGCGAACATCCCCCATGTTTTGCCTGTGTGCCGGCATGCTCTTGCTGGCCGCCTGTGACTCGGCCGAGGCCGTCAATAGTGAAGACGATGCGGCCAAGGGCTGGGTTGCGACCCAGTCGGCGCTAGAAAATGGCAGCAACAGTGTGCAGACACGTGCCGCCGACACCACGGTAAATATCGATGCCAGTGCCGATTGCCTAAACGGCGGCTCCGCCCACTTCAAAGGCACCCTAGAAACCACGGTCGACCTCGAAAACCCGACCGCGGGCAACTCGACAAACTTTGACTACACAACGACCTTTAGTGGCTGTACCACCCAGGGCGTGACCATCGACGGTGCACTCGACTACCAGCTGATGACCTCAACAAGTGGCGATGGCTCGGCCTCGGTCAACTATGCCTATTCGGGCGAGGTGACCTGGAGCGGCGACGTCAATGGCAGCTGTGTCATCGACATGACGGCCAGCGTCGAAACCGGCCCAACCTCGGTCAGCGCGACCTACTCGGGTACGGTGTGCGGGTTTGATGCTTCAGCAACCCTCAATGTCTCCGGCTGAGTCGGACGGTTGACCGCGGCGATACAGGTCGCGTAGGCCCAATACATAAACACCAGTTGAAACGGTAGCCTGGCCCACAGTGCCCACTCGGGTACGGGCCAGGCTTCGGCGTGTCTCGCCATCTCGAGATTTGCGGGAAACACCGCAAACAACAGGGCGATGATCCCCCAGCCAGCCAGGACACGTAGGCGCGGCACAAAGATCAGGGCCCCGAGGACAACCTCGGCTACGCCGCTGAGGTAGACCATCAGCGCGGGCTTTGGGAGGTAGTCGGGGATCATTTTGATCATCCCCTCGTCCATGATGAAGTGGTTGATGCCCTGGGCGATCAAGGCGATCGCGAGTACCCAGCGAAACGTTCGACGTAAACGGGAGGCCTGTTGCATGGCTAAAAGTCGAAGGGTCCGGCGGCCATTACCTGGGGTGGCAACCATGTCTCATGCACATGCAACCACTGGAGGCAGTCGCCGCGGTCGACAAACACCACCGTGGCCGTCCGCCCGTTGTCGGGAGGATTCGATTTTCGCGCGTTGCGCTGCCACTCTTCGTAGGTTGCGAGTACCACGTCCCCATGGCGCCAACGCACGTTGACCCGGCGAATGGCGATGGCAAACCCTGGGCTGCAGCCATAGTTTTGCCGAATCGCGCCGGTTAAACCTGCCAATGTCCCAACCTCTCCCGCTGGTTGTATAATCAAAAAATCCGGGCAAAACCGGGCCTCGAACCGCTCCGCAAACTCGCTGGCAGTGTTGGGGGTACGGCCGGTGAACCAGTCGACAAAAAATTCGTGGAGGCCCTTGATCTCGCGGGTCACTCGCTGGGTGAGTGCATCGTCCATCGCGGAGATTGTAACCGGTAGCGGCGCGTAAAGGCAGGCCGGATCACGTCAATATAAGTGTATGCACAACTTGATTACCCGACCTCGCCGGCGTGCTCGGGGGCCGCGAGCCTTCGCAGGTAGGCGTGAACCCCCGGGGAACACGGCAATGTCGGCTCAGCCATCCAGCTACGGGCGAGTTTGCGGGCTTCGAGCAATAACTCGATCCCTGCGCCAATGAGACAGGCCGCAAATAGGCCGGGTGTGCCGGCCTGGCGAGTACCAAAAATTTCACCCGGTCCGCGCAGGGCGAGGTCCTGCTCGGCAACCGCAAAGCCATCTCGGGCTTCCACAAGCACCTGCAGCCGGGTATGGGCCTCGTCTTTTCGGGTTTTTTGCGTGTGCAGGTAACACACCGAAGCCTGGGTGCCACGCCCTACCCTGCCACGTAGCTGGTGGAGCTGGGCCAGGCCAAATCGATCGGCGTGTTCGATCAACATCGCCCCGGCACTGGGAAGATCAATGCCGACCTCGATGACGGTGGTGGCGACGATCAGGGCAAGTTTTCCGGCGGCGAATGCCTGCACACATCGGGCGATCTCGTGGGCGGGGCACTTGCTGTGGACAACCGCAACCCGGTGCCGGGGCAAATGCTCACTAAACCACTCGGCAGCTCCCTCGACATGGCTGATGTCGAGTGCACCAGACTTTTCGATACGCGGGCATACGACAAATGCCTGGGCTCCCTGCTCAATGCGTGCGGCCAACGCTTGGCGGGCTTTGACCAGGGCCTTTGTACCTGCAATTAGCTCGGTATTGGGCCGTTGGCGGCCGGGGGGGAGCTCGCGGATGACCGAAACGTCGAGCTCGCCGTAGGTCGTAAGGGCGAGGGTCCGGGGGATCGGCGTGGCGGTCATCACCAGCAGATGGACGGCCGTGCCTTTGTCGCGCAGCAAGGCCCGTTGGGCGACCCCAAACCGGTGCTGCTCGTCGATGATCGAGAGCCCTAGGCGGGCAAATCGTATGCCCTCGCCGAGCAGCGCATGGGTGCCGATCACCAGGTCTATCTGTGCATCTGCAATTTTTTGGCGAACCGTACGGCGCTTGGCCGCCGGCATGCGAGCGGTCAACACGGCACAGCGAATCCCAGCCCGGCGGCACCAATCGGCGACCGTCTCGGCATGTTGATTGGCGAGCAGCTCGGTGGGCACCATCCACGCAACCTGCCCGCGCGCCTGGACCACGGTCATACACGCCGCAAACGCGACCGCGGTTTTTCCACAGCCGACATCCCCTTGGAGCAGGCGCAGCATCGGACGCGGAGCCTGCAAGTCGGCCTCGATGTCGTCGATGGCCGCCCATTGCCCGGCGGTCGGCTCAAATGGCAACACCGCCCGAACCTGCTCGCGACTGCTGGCCTGCGCCGCCACGTAAAGCCCCTGGGGCCGGGCGAGGTACTGCCGACGGCGGGCGGCGATCTTTAGTTGCATGGCCAACAGGTTTTCAAATGTCAGCCTGCGGTGGGCCGGGCTGGTCCGTTGGCGAAGCTGCTCGAGATCCTGGGCGCTGAGCTCTGGGCTTGGAAAGTGGAGTTGCGTGAGCGCCTTTGCCGGGCTCGGTAAGCGATGACGGGCAACGACCTGGGGCACGAGCCACTCACCGTGTTGCTTCCATGCCGCGACCATGTGCTCGGCTGCGGCGCGACAGTACTTGGCAACCGAACTATCACCGAGCCCAGCTATCGCCGGGTAACGGGTGACAATGGCGGGCGCCTCCGCCCCGGGCTGGGAAATCCTCGGGTGGACGAGTTCACGACGGCCGCGACCTTGCTTGCCACCGCGCTTGAGGGTGCCATAAAGTTGTATGCGCATGCCTTCACCGGCACGCTCGGCCAAGCCACCAACGCGGTGAAACCACTGGGCGACGAGGGGTATGGCGCTACCGTCCTGAGCTGCGACCGCAAGCTCGACCTGGGCCCGGTAGCGCCCGCGAAAGTAACGCTGACGAAAACGCCGAACAACGCCCTCCACAAGCACGTCCTGACCGACCTCGGCCTGCTCGAGCGAACAGCTGCCACGCCGATCCTCGTAGTGGCTGGGCACATGCAAGGCGAGCTCACCAATGGTTCGGTAGCCGGCAGCGGCGAGCTTGTCCGACGTTTTTTGGCCGACACCCGCAAGCTGCGTAACAGGTGTCGACCAATCCACGGCGTCTTATCTTGTCCGATTGCGTGTATCTGCACGCAATCCGGGGCTCGTTACTTGGGCTCGCTAAACGAGAACTTCAACTCGTGGTCGCACAGGTAGTAGTGGGCGCCCTCGGTGACTTTGTGATCGTCGACGCGCTCACCCTCGTACTCGACCCCGTTGGTCGACCCTAGGTCCTTGATGAAGTAGTCGTCGCCCCGGCGAACAATCGAGCAGTGACGCCGGGAAATGTTGGCGTCTTTGATCGGTAGGTCCGAGTACTTTGCGCCGCGCCCAATCACAAACTCGTCCTGCTCGACCACGTACCAATTGTCCTGATAACAGAGGTAGAGCTTGCGCGGCTGCTTGGGAACCTTGCGCGAGGACGGCGGAGGTAACCGTGCCGAACCTGTCTTGGGACGGGGCAGCGAGGGCTTGCTGCTGCCACCCGACGGATGGGGCAAACGCGTGCGCGTCGACTTGAGGGATGGAGGACCCGGCGGTTTGGTGGTCGGGCTCGGACCCGATCGCGGACGCGGAGGAGTCGGCCGAGGAACCGGCTTGCTGTCGGGCTTGCTGTCGGCTTTTTTCTTTTTGGAGCCACCCTTAAAGAGTTGGAGCAACGCCGCCTGGACGACGTCGTCCGTGCTGATCCCACGGCGTTTTGCCAGCGCCTGGACCCGTGCCCACAAATCGTCTCTGCACAAAAACTCGCGCCGTGTCTTGCTCATGCACTCCCCCGCAAGGACTCGCTCCGATGGCCGATCCTGCTTTGGATCGCGCACACGCTGCGATGCCCACGAATCCTAGTGTTACTGCGGGCGGTGGGTCAACCGTAGACATCGGCACAGGTCCTCCGCCCCCGATGCCCGACTCAGTGGCTTTTCTCGCGTGCGCGGGGCCCTGACTTGGCAATCCCGCGGCGGAGCCGAGAAATCGTGGGCTGTACCGCAAAATATCTGTGAGAGGCTGCAGGGAGTGGGTATCCTCCGGCGGGTCCTCATGGCAGGACCGGACTGCACAATCCACGTGTCCGATCTCCCCATCAGCTCCGCCCGTCGGGTCTCCCACATCCGCGTTTGCACGGCACTGGTGCGGATGTCGGTGCCCCCGGTTGCGCTTGTCCTCGGGCTCATCCCGGCCCTCGCCGCGGCTGCACCGGGTGAGGCACATCGGTTGGGGGGTGTCGATGCCCAGGGAGTAACGGCTCGTTCGGTGACTGCGATCCACCACAACCCGGCGATGCTGGGCTCCCTTGTTGGCGCGCAATTTCACACGTCGGTGCGTTCAGGGCTCGACCAGCGATGGGTGCGCCGCACTGGTCTCGATGCCAGCGGTTTTCCGACCGAGGACAGCGGCGACCGGGTCTCGCTGCTCAACCCAATGTTCGATTACTTCGCCGGGGCGACGGTCTACCTCGAGCCATTCGCGCTCGGTGCCGCGGTCTATACCCTCAACAATTCGCTGCAGCTGACAAGCAGTGACGGTCTGCGCTACCACCTCGCGCCGGGGATCGAAAACCTGCCCGGGCAGTGTGTCGGACGCAGTGAACGAGCCTGCGCCCTCGGAGGGGCGGCGACCTACCGCACCGACTTTTCGCTGGCGTTCGCGTGGAGTGTGCTGTCGAACCTCAACATCGGTTTGGGCGTCCACTTCCCACGCCTGCGCTCGCGGTTCTCGTTTGACAACAGCTCGGTGCTCAGCGACAGCGAACGCAAGGGCGACTGCACCAACCTCGAAGATCCGGCCTGTAGTGAGCGGATCGCGTTTTCGGGGGTCAACCGGTGGCTCCCCGCATCGGGTACTCGACTCGCTGGCTTCGACCTCGCCCTCACGCTCGGCCTCGCCTACGAAATTACCTCGCGGGTGACGTTTGGCGTCCGCTATCGCACGCGTCCGCTGCTGCGCGGCGGCAACATGCAGCTCAGCGGCCAGGTTGTGATCTGCCGCCCCAACGACACCGAACCCCAACCCGGAGATGCCCCGTCGTGCTCGGTGGCGCAGCCCCTCGACGCAACACTGCGCGAGCGGATCCCGCAGGAGCTCGCGCTCGGATTTGGGGTCGTCCTCGGCCGCGGTAAACAATGGCGGATCGACAGCACCCTGTTGTGGGTCGACAACTGCCACGACGTCAACGGCGATCCCGGGATCGCAAACTGCGGCGATCCCGGGGGGCAGCAACTCAACCTCGTCGGACTCGAGCAAAGTCGCGTGCTGCTCTCGGACAGTGTGCGCTACCGCGGGCTGCAGGACATGTTTGGGCTCGACGTCTACACGACCTACCAGGTCGCATCGAACCTCTCGATCAGTTTTGCGGGACACGCTGCCTCGCCCTCGGTGCAGCGGGCGGCGATGTCGGCCAGTCACGCCGATGGTTGGCGCACCGGGCTTTCGCTGGGCACTGCCTGGCGGGTTCGGCAAAGTAATTTTTTGCTCGTTCCCGGTTACGGCGCCGACTTCTACTTCCCGACCTCGGTCTCGGCGACCCAGGCTGCCTTCGATCCCGGGGCGGCGGAGCGATTTGCCGCGGCCCACAGCGATATCAACTCCGCAGATGCCCAGGCGATCCTCGAAGGCCGTGGTCGCCCAACCAACGCGGGGCGCTACACCGGACTGGTCCACAGCGTAAGCTTGGCGCTGCGTTGGCAACCGCGTTCACTCGGCCTCAACTAACCTGGCGTGATTCTGATTTAGCTTGATTCGGCTTGATTCGCCCTATTTGGGGCTGTTCTGGCCTGATTTCAAAAAAGCAATAGATCCCCGAGCACCGGACAGGACTCCCGCGCTCCGTGGTGCACACACGCGTACTCGGTGACTTCGATCTGTTCGGGCGGCAATCGGGTTTTGCCTCTGCCACCGACCGAAGTACACTGGCACGGTGCGATTCAAACTAGGCCTGTTTGCGGCCTTTCTCCTCTGCGCAGCGGTCCCCGGAAGCGGATGTGCGACCCAGCGCCCCCCTGAGGTAAAGGTTCCCGAGGTTCCCGCCAAAGTTGCCGATCTCGACGACTTTGCCGACGCGCTGAACAACTACTGGCTCATTCCCCTCGATCACCCCCAGCGCGCCGCGTTTCGTGCACGGCTGCATCGCTACCTGCGGGGGTACATCGCAGAGCAGCTCAAGGCCGGCGATCCCGCGGAGGCGCTTTCGGGCCTCGAATACGCGTTGACGCTTTACACCCCGGGCGAGTTGCGAACCATTGACACCAGCGACCCAAAGCTCGCCACCCTCGCAGAGCGTGTGTACAAGCTCGCTGCCCGCAAGGGCCACGAGCGCCCGGCCCTGTTTGCCCTCGCCATCCAAATCCAAGTCGGCGACGAGGCTGTCAAAACATCTGCGCTCGAGCGGTGGCAGGAGATCGAGGGTTGGGTCCTCAAAAATAGTGTATTTGCAACTGAGCCACTGCTGCGCCACGAGGAGCTCGAGGAGTCGTTTGAAGAAATCGCCGCGGTGTTCCCCTCGCCGTTTTTGGTCGAGCGACTCACGGAGCTCTACCTCGCACGCTACGAGCAGGCTGTGCGGCTCAGTGGAGGTTCGTCGGAGGCGGGCATCGAAGCCCGCAACCGGGCTGAGATCACCGGTTACATGCTGATTCGCCTGTACCTGCGTGCCGACGACATCGGTGGTGTCCTCAAGGTCATCGAGCGGATCGACATGAGTGTGCCAACCCGGCGCCTCGTGGAGTTTGTCGAGAGTGCCGGGGGGGAAGCTAAAACCGCCGGTCCCCTGCTCGACCTCGCCAACCAGTTTATTCCCGAGGAGCGGACCGATGCATATTCACCGGTTGCCCCGTGGTACGAGACCCAGTCCTGGGGCATTGTCGAAAACCTCGCTCGCCGGGCGATCGCCCGCTACCCCGACAGCCCCTATGCCCACCTGCTGCTCGCCCGCAGCCTGCGGATGAGTGGGCTCAACGAAGCGGCGATCACCGAGCTCGAACGGACCATCGCCTACAAAAAAGATATCTTTGAGGCGTGGCAGCTCCTGGCATTGTTGCATCAGCAACAACTTTCGTACCACGCCCGCCGCAGTCCCAAGCGCGCGGTCGAAGAACTCAAAGAGATCGAGGCCTTTCACGCCCAGGCGGCCGAAATCTGGCGCGACCGGCCGATCTCTCCCGGGATTCCACAGGCCTACCTCACCGTCTCGCGGGTGTTGTTTGAGGCCGGAAAAATCGAGCGCGCCCGTACCCTGCTGACCCGCTCGATCGAGCTAGAACCGCAGGCGGCTGCCCTCGACCTGCTCGGCACCATCGAACACAAGGGTGGCAACCCGGAGCTCGCACGCCAGCACTTTGAGCGGCTGCTGCAACTGACGTTTGAGCACCAAGTCCACCGCATGCGTTGGGAAGCTTCGACCCACCTCACCCTCGGGCAAGTCGCCCACGAGCGCGGCGACAAAGCTGAAGCCACCGCACAGTTTCAAACGGCCCTGCGGCAACTCAACGCCCTGCTGCTATATCCCGGACTGAGTTCGGGTGAGCGCGCCCACCACTACGTCGAACGCGGCAAGCTGCTGTTTATGCTCGGGGACTTGGGCCGCAGCACCGCCGACTTTCGCCAGGCTCGAACGCTGCAACCGGCAAACCCCGAGGTCTACACCGAGCCAATGATGTTTATGGTGAGCCACGGGTTTTACAACCAGGCCCGTGAACTGTTTCGGGCCGCGGTGTTGAGTGATGCCCTCGAAGATTCGCTCAAACTCTACTTTTGCCTGTGGATTACCGAGCTGGCCCAACGCCAGGGTCAACAGCCCGACGAACAAGCTGTCACCTACCTCACCAACTACCGGGGCTCGTCGTGGGAGCAGCAACTCGCCGCCCACGCAACCGGCAAGCTCACCGAAGATGAGCTGCTCAACACGGCCAAGGACACCGGTGAAAAGGCCGAGGCATACTTTTACGTGGGGCTGGCCAAGTGGCGTCAAGGACAGGCTGCCGACGCCAAGGCGCTCATGCAAAAAGTTCTGGGGACCAAGATGATGGGCTTTTTTGAGTACGAGATGGCCCGCAGCTACCTGCGCTGGGACGATCTACCGGCCAAGGCCCGTCAACCTGCCGCCAAGTGACACTAAAATCGGCCGACGAGCTGGAACCCGGTGTGACGTTCGCCGATCACCGGGGACAGCATCGCCACGGTTTGCTGTTGTCGCCGCTTACCCACGACATACAAGATGGCCCCGGTGACAAGTGTCGCAACGCCACCGGCGAGGACGATAGCACCCGGCACCCGGGTGGAGCGGTAGAGGCAACATTCGTCGAGCAACTTCGGCGGGGGAATCACGAGCCCAGTGCCGACACCCACGGCCACGCCACCGGTGGCCATGAGCCCAACACCCGCCCACTTGAGCGGGCTTGGCCGTTTTTCAGGCTCAACCGGTGGCGGCTTTTTTGGCGTTGGCGGCTCACGTTTGGGCGGCGCCCGCAGCTTCTCGACCAACACACGAAGCTGGTCGCTGGCGGCCCCCACGGGGATCCAGGTGATGGCTTCGAGCTCATCTGCCACCCGTGCACGTCGGGTCGGTAGGTACTCGACCACCAGCTCAGCCTCGGCCAGCTCGACAATTGCAAATGCAAGGGACTCGCGGGTTTCGGTGGGCAACTCAGCCACGGGCTGGGCCACCATCGCTTCGAGCTCATTCACCAGTCGCCACCCGTGATCGAGCGAGCGTGGCTCATTTGTCGCGGCCAATGATTTTAGTGTATGCACAAGAAGCCTTAATAAGTCCGCACGGACCTCAGCAGTATTGACCGCCTGGCTCTTGACCAACAGCTGCAAGCCAGCAGCCTGGTGACGGCAGGCCTGCTCCAAGTCGGCAACGTCGTTGCTCTCGTCAAACCGCGCGGCGTAGGCATCGGCCAAGCGCAGTCGGATCAGCACTCCAGGACCCTGGGCCGCCCCGTCGAGACGCGCGAGTGCCCGCTCATATGCTGCAATCGCCTCGCTGTGGTCCCCCTTGTCGGCAAATGCCTGACCGAGTTCGTAACAGTCACGAGCCTCGATACACGCAGGCTCTTCCGCCGCTGCAACCGGCGATAGACACACAACCCACAGGCCAGCCGTGAGGGCCCAGCCTTGCCCCGCAAAACATGTATTAGCAATCGTACGGGCGACGGCACCGCGCCGCTTTGAGACTGTCAGATCGTTGCCCATCCTCAAAACTGTCTCCGCAGCTTGCCGGAAATCACCGGGGCTGTCACCACTTGCGAGCATCCTAGGTCGCGCCATCGCGCCAACGCCTGCCTAGCAACCGTGGCGTGGCGCGGCTTTGTTCCGACTCGGCGCTTGACCTTGCTTTCGCGCAAACTCGAAGGCAAGTGGGCCTTTTGGTCAGGTTTGTGTGGCCTCGTCGGGCTGGAGCTCGCCCAGCCAAGACAGCCAAGCCCCACCAAAAGAGTCGCGGTGAGATTTGGCCGAGGACCGAGACTGAAGAGGCGCCGCTTTCGTTGCCTACTGCAAGCCTCTTCGGGCCGGCTCCTCGGGAAAAATAGCCCGCGCACCGCGTGTACATCTTGCGACGAGAGCCCTAAAGAAGCCGGTGCCAGCATTTGCTGGCGAAGTCCTTGTGTGTCGCCGCGAACAACTTGCCGCCCGGACTGTGCTGTCGCTGTAGCTTCATCAAACGACGCCACCGGCCGGAACGGTCGCGATACGGAGCCAATGACCACAATCGACGTCTGACCTGAGAGATACCGAGCCGGCAACCGCCAAGCCGACCACTTCGACCGTGGGCCCGACGGCCGAGAGTCGACGGAGCTACCGAAGATTTCGAGTTCGTTGCTGGCGCATCTAAAAAGCGCGTGGGGACTACTTCAACGAGAGCTTGAGCGACTGGAATTTATGTTCGCGTCGCGGCCCAGGCACCCGAAGCTTTTTGGTACGTGCCAAGAAGCAGCTACTGATCACCCCATAGGCTCGCCGGTCCGATGGTTGCACGGCGAGCTGCTCGATCCCCCCGCGTCGAGTGACGACCCCAGAAACACTCAGTTTGAGCGGGTCCCAGAGTTTTTGCTCCTTTGCACAGGTGCGAAACGTGGCCAAGAGTTTGCGCCGTACCGTGGTCACCGAAAACTTTGGCCCGTGCGTCGCCTCCGCAGGCTCGCTCCCTGGATCTTCCTGTGCAGCTTCGGTGGCGCCCTCGGTGAGGTCTGTGTCGGAGTCGGTCGTGCTTGCATCTGTGGGCTGCGCACCAGTTGTATCTGCAATCGTTGAGCTCACCGCGGTGTCCGTCTGCGAGCCCGTGGCGGCGATAGGGCTCGCCCCCGTGGTCGCCGAGGAGCGAGCTGTAAGTTCCGTCGTGGGTCCGCTAGCTTGGGGTTGTGCACCCCTATCCCCCGCCGAGGTGGCAACCAGCCAGGTAATGGCAACCCCTGCAACTCCCAAGCCCGCGGCCACCCAAATCGGCCAGCGCGAAGGCTTGACCACAACCGGTGCCACAAGACTTGCAGCGACACCAACTTCGAGCCCCTCATCTCGAGCGACTTGGGTCAACAACATCAATGCTTCGCGTGCGCTCTCAAATCGGTCGGCCGGCTGCTTGGCGAGCAGCCGCATGACAAACGCGTTGAGCCACTCCGGAATCCCGGCTCCGGGCTTGCGCTCGCGGGGGGACTTTGGCTCCTGGGTGGTGTGCTTGAGCTGGAGCTCCATGTTCGAGCCGCGAAATGGTCGAACGCCGAGCAGCAATTCGTAGGTCATCACGCCGACGGCATAGAGATCCGAGCGTGCATCCGCCGGATCGCCAAGCCACAACTCGGGGGCGAGGTACGGCGAGGTCCCGACAATCAGGCCCGGCCGGGTCGCCAGTGAAATCGTCGGCGACTCACCGTGTTCGTTGGTATTGCCCGAACGCTCAACCCGGGCAACGCCAAAGTCGACAACTTTGATCCGATCGGGTCGCAACGGGTCGTCCACCAAAAAGCAGTTGGACGGCTTGATATCGCGGTGGATGATGCCCGCACGGTGGGCGGCATCGAGGGCTGCCAGCACCTGGGCAACAAATGTACACACACGTTTCCAGGGGATCAGCTGCCGCGCGCTACGAAACTCCCGCAACAGCCCCCGCAACGATTTGCCTTCGAGTAGCTCCATGAGCAAAAACGCAGGCTCGTCGGCGACAAAATCGATGATCTCCACAACATTTTCGTGACGAATTTTGGCGGCCGCTCGCGCCTCGCGAAACATGCGTTTGACCGCCTGGGGATCGACCATCTGATGATGAGGCGAGATCAACTTGACCGCGACCTTGCGCCCCAAAACGGTATCCTTGGCCTCGAACACCTGGCCCATCCCGCCCTCTCCGAGCTGGCGGGTCAGTTGGTACCGGCGCGCGAGCATTGACCCAACCCCGACCGGAGTGGGACCTCTCGATGCAGACGCAAGCTCCTGCTCGTCTTCTAGGAGCTCGGCCTCGACGAACTCCCCACCTGTCGGTGTCGACCCCTCTCCGGCAGACATCTGGCGCAAGCATAACCCGGGACTTCGCGCGAAGACGGCCTTGGGAGGATGTGGGTGATATCCAAAAAAAGAGCCCCGAGAAACTCGGGGCTCAGAGGCCTGGGCCGGAATCGAACCGGCGAATAGAGCTTTTGCAGAGCTCTGCCTTACCACTTGGCCACCAGGCCGTGGGACACGCTACCTATCACGCTGAGCGAGCCGACACAAGCCCTGATTGGCAACTTCGCCGACGACCATCGCTGCCAGGAAAACTGGCGACCTAAGGCCCTCTTCGGGCGGTCGTCTAACTGATCCCCTCCAAGGGATCCTCGGGGTTGGTGACGATTTCGATACGCGGCTTTTCGGGTTTGGGCTTGGACTTTGGGGTCTTGCGCGACTGCTTGCGCCGGTTGTCCCGCAGTTTTTTGTCGATCACCTGTTTCTCGGCGATGAGGGCCTGCCGACTCGCGGCATCTTCAACCTCAGCGAGCTTGGTATCGAGTTGTTGCTTTTGTGCTTCAAGGCGAAGCTGCTCGGCACTCAACTTGCCCAAGTCGTCGCGCAACTGGGCGAGCTCCTGCTGCCGCTCACGTTCAACTTGCGCATGGGCCTGTTGCGAGCTTGCAAACTGGGAACGTTGCTGTTGCAACTTTTTGATACCGACCGTACTCAACCCGGCCATCGCCAGCACCAGCCCTGCAACCACTGCATACAAGCCCACCGGTCGGACGCGTTTGGCTTCGAGTTTCATCTTGGCATCGAGCCGTAGGCGTTCTTGCTCGAGCAAACGCTGCTGCTCGGCCTGCAGCCGTAACGCGGCTTCTTGTAGTCGCAGGCGCTCTTCGCGAGCTCGGGCCTGGCGCTGCGCAAGCTCCTGAGCTTCGCGGATTTGTCGCTCCTGCTCGCGCCTGCGTTGCAGCTCTCGCGCGTGTTGCTCGGCGCGTTCGCGGGCTGCACGGGCGGCCTGTTGTTGGGCGAGCAGGCGTGCATGTTCCGTGGCAACCCGTTCCTGCTCGAGTTGTTGGAGTTCATCGAGGGCAATGAGTGTTGAGTTTTCTGAGGGCATCTAAACGACTCCGATAGGGTTCGTCCCTCGAGCAAAACGCAACAGCTAGATTGTTGGTCTATGGTTTTTTATTTGTATCAACACTCAATCCTGCGTTAAACAAAAACGCCGGGAAAAACCCGGCGCTCTCGCTTGTCTTGGCTTTATGTCCTATAGACCATCCAGCGGATCATCGACGTCCTTCTTGATGTCGACGAGTTTTTTCTTCTTGGGCTCCTCGCCACCACCGCCACCGCTGCTTCCGCCTTTGCGACGCTTTTTGTTGCGGCTTTGCTTGTTTTTGTTCTCGGCAAGTTCGGCATCGAGGCGGGCCTTCTCGGCCATCAGGCGCTGGCGTTCGGTCTCGTCCTCAACCGAGGCGAGCTTCTCGTCGAGTTTGGCCTTCTCAGACTCGAGGCGCTCCTGCTCGGCACTGAGTTTGCTGAGCTCGCCACGTAGCTTCTCGAGTTCTTTTTGGCGTTCGGCCTCGCGTTTTTCGTTGCGCTCCTGCTCGGCCTTGCGGGCAGCTTCTTGCTGTTGCAACTGATCGTAACCGTAGTAGCTGATGCCGCCGATCGAGATGATGAGGATACCGACGACGGCGTACAACCACACCGGCCGTGCTTTTTTCTCTTCGAGCTTCATCTTGGCATCGAGGCGCATCTGCTCCTGCTTCAGGAGTGCCTCTTGCTCCGAACGGGCACGCAACTCGGCCTCTTGCAGGCGGATGCGTTCCTCACGTTCTTTGGCCTCACGTTCGGCCTGCTCGGCAGCTTCGCGTTCGGCCTTTTCACGGGCGATCCGCTCGGCTTCTTCGCGAGCTTTGCGCTCGGCTTCTTCACGCGCTCTACGTTCTGCTTCCTCTTTTGCTCGGCGTTCCGCCTCTTCTTCGGCGCGCCGCTCCTCTTCGAGGTTTCGCAGCTCATTGAGAGCAATTAGTGCTGAATTTTCTTCACTCATTTTGGAAGCTCCTCGGACTCAGTAAGCGAGATGGCTGGGGTCCACACAACCCAACTCGGACTTCGCAACGCACAGCGACGGCCTTGGTTTTTAGCAAATGTCGCCCGCGATAAATCGCCCCCTCTACGTTGCCCCAAGATTTTACGATTGCCTAGCCCATTTTCTCGATTTTGTTGCGAATGACTACAGGCGGGGATGTCCCTACATGTATCCGAGGATTCTATCCCCCAATGGGTGGCTTCCCATCACCATGACTATTTGGTCATTGCAACCATTAAAAAATCGGGAGCGCTACATAGCACTCCCGACCTTTTGTGGACGCTCGGTTGCCTAGAACTTGACCGAGGTGATGGCGCCCATCGACGTCTTCTTGAATTTCTTGAAGGTGGCCTTCTTGAGTTCGTTGGCGACGCAAGTACCCGCGGCTGTCCCAGCGAAAGGTGCTTGTGCATCGGCCTTGGTGACCTTGCCGGTGGAGCCAGCGATCGAGACCTTGACCTTGACCTTGTCGCCAGCCTTGCCCTTGCTGCTGCACTTGCTCTTTGCAGAGGCCTTCGGTCCGGAGAACCCAGCCTTGATGTCGGCCATGGTCAAGCTTTCAGGCAGGTTGCCTGCGGGCGGCTTGTCCTTGGGCTTGGAGCTTCCGCCACCACCACCGCCGCCGACGCTGCAGCCGGGTGCTTTGGGGTTCAGTAGACACTCGACCGACTCGGACTTTTTGGCTTGGTCCTTCTTCTTTTTGTCTTCGGCCTTTGTATCTACAGGTTTGTCGACGTTGGCGAGCGGGTCGCTGCCACTGTCGCCAGACTTGGTCGACTTCTTTTTCTTGCCAGAGCGCTTGCGCTTGATGGTTCCACCGGCGCTGTCGCTGACCTCTTCCTCGGTATCACCCTCGGTCTCCTCGCCGCCATCGTCGGCTTCGTCGCCGGCTGCTTCGCCACCTGGACGGTCGCGATACTCGATGATGGTTTTGGACTCGCCAGGTTTGTAGACGATCGTCTCCTTACCCTCGGGCGGCTCCATGTTGAGGACGTACCAAGCGATGCCACCTAGGCCGACGGTCAGCAACGCAATGATGATGTACAGCGGTGCGTTCGACTGCTTGGGTTGGGAGCTCGCGGCGGCGGCTGCTGCTGCTGCTGCCTCTGCGACCAGGCGCTCTTGTTGCTCCTCGGCACTCGGACCGATGTCCATCTTGGCCTCGGCAAGCCCAGTAAACCCACCGAAAGACGGAAGTGGAGCGCCCATGGCCGGGTCTTGATCGAGGTCTGCTCCCGGATCGGCCGCGGCCCCTTGAGCACCGAGCATGGCACCCATGGCCCGAATATCGATGAGGCCAGAACCTTCGCTGTTGCCGGTGGCTGACGGAGCTGCTGCGCCACCGCCACCGCCACCGAGGCCTCCTCCTCCGCCGAGGTCGCCACCGAGGCCGCCGCCAAGGCCACCGCCACCTAAAGGTGTAGATGCATTGGCTGTGGTCGACTTCGCTGCGCCACCCATGGCAACCGACGACAGGCTGTCGAGCGAGAACAACACCGAGTTCTCGTTGCGTGCACCGCTGAGCTGGTTGACACGCGGCGAGGCGGGCTCGGAGCTACCGCTGTCGAGCCCCGGTGAGGATGTATCTGCACCGAAGTCGGAACCGGAGTCACCAAACCCAGACGACGACGAGGACGCGGCTGCTTCGCTGCTACCGCCGTAGTCGTCGCTTTCACCGATGCCGGTTCCCTTGAAGGGATCGTCGTCTTCGCCGCCACCACCGAGGTCGCCGAGTGGTGCGCTGGCCGGGACGCTTGCTGTTGCAACTAAATCACTGAAGGTACTGACATCACCAAGCAACAGCCAGTCGTCAAAACCTTCTTGCCACACCGACGTGTCGCGATCGATCTCGCCGCGGGAGAACCGGTCGCGCACGTCCTGCTCGGACAATGGGCCAACGGTCTCGCCGTCGATGGCCAAGTGCCATCCTGCAGCTCCGTCTTCTTCACCGCCGTCGGCCTCTGCCTCGGCCTCGGCCGACGCTTTGTCTCGCACGATGATGACGTTGCTGCATTTTTTACAGCGTATCTTGAAGGTCTTTCCGCGAACCTTTTCGTCCGCGATAGAGTACTTGGCTCCGCAATTGTCGCATTCGATCTTCATGAGCCTGCTTCCTGGGAGGTTTCTCCGCAGCGGAGCGGTTCCCTGCAAATTACAAGGTCCGCGGGGCCGCCAGTATAGGGAATCCACGAAGTGGGTACAACAGCCACCGGCCGTGGGGCAATGGCCTCATGGCCAACACATTCGCGGGGGCATACCCGAGCGGTAACTTCTCTCAAAGTCACGCATTCCCGCGCCCTGAGCCAAACCTGTGTGCTGTTTTGGCCGGCCAGACGACGCGGTAAATACGCTCGTTGCTCGGGAGACTCCCGACGCCCGGCCCCATGTCCGGAGGCGATCCCGTTGGGCGAGTTGGTCGAGTAAAGGAACCCAACGGCAGGTACGCCGAAAATTGGAGGACTGAACATGGGCGGTGCGAGGGGGGTCGTGTGCTCAGAACGCGTCGCGGATCGGAATGGTTTGGCTTCTTTTTGGCCCGACCGAAACGAGCGTGATCTCGACACCCGTGAACTCCGAGATCATGTCCAGGTACGCCCGCGCCGGAGCCGGCAACTCGGTGAGCTTGCGGGCCGCACCAATTTGTTTGGGCAAAGAGGGATCGCCCCACCCTTCGAGTGCGCGATACACCGGTCGACATTCGGAAAAATCGTGGACGCCGGGCATACAGTCGTCGACATAACCGGTGCACACCTCAACCCTGGGCAAATGGGCGAGAACATCGAGCTTGGTCACACATAGTCCGGTGAGGCCGTTGCGGCGGGCGGCGTGGCGAAGCGCCGGCAAGTCGAGCCACCCGCAGTCACGTGGGCGGCCGGTGGTCGCCCCAAACTCGGCCCCGTGCTTGCGGATCAGGTCACCTGTCTCACAGGTCAGCCGGGTGGGAAACGGCCCCGCCCCAACCCTCGTTGTGTACGCCTTGGTGATCCCCCAAACCGCGTCGATGGCCGTCGGCCCGATGCCGAGCCCCGTGCAGGCCCCACCGGCGATCGTGTTGGACGAGGTGACATAGGGATAGGTGCCGTGATCGAGGTCGAGTAACGCCCCCTGGGCACCTTCGATGAGCACAGACTGGCCGCCGCGGGTGGCGCTGTAGACCAACTCGCCGGTGTCGCAACAAAGTGGTTGCAGCCAGGTTGCCCACGACGCCGCACGCGACATTTCGGCCTCGATATCAATTGCTTGTACACCTAAACGCGCAAGCTCGGGCCCAAGGCTGGCGAGGTTGTGCTCGAGGCGGGCCCGCAGCCGCTCGGGGTTGAAGATGTCGCGCACGCGAATTCCCCGGCGCGCGGCCTTGGCTTCGTAGGCCGGGCCGATGCCCCGACGCGTCGTCCCGATTTCGCGGGCACCCCCCTTGGCCTTGTCCTCGCGGGCACCGTCGAGCAGGCGGTGAAACGGGAAAATCAGGTGGGCGTCGAGCGAGACTCGCAGCTCGCCGTTTTGCAGCATCCCGCCCTTTTGTAGATCGGCGACCTCGTCGTGAAAGACGTCGAGGTCGATCACCATGCCCGCTCCCAAGACGCACAGGGTACCCCGGTAGGCACATCCGGAGGGAACGAGGTGGGTGACGATTTTGCGGTCGCCGACCACCAGCGTGTGTCCGGCGTTGTTGCCCCCCGCGTAGCGAGCGACCACCTGGGCCGACTTGGCCAGCGCATCGACAACCTTGCCCTTGCCTTCATCACCCCACTGGGCACCGACGACGACGAGTGTACTCATAACCTCTCCGATTTGCTGCGAACCCATCCCAAGGCACCACGCACGTAGTGGGAACAGGTTGCGGGTTGACCTGGCGACAGGTGGCAGACCTCGCCAATCTTCATTGTATCTGCAAGTCTTTGGGCGTGGTCGAGGTCGGTCACAACCTGCACCCAGGCCCGCACACCAACATCCCGCAGGGCTCGAGCTTGCGACTGTGCCGGCGTGCGCAAAGCTTCGGCTTCGCGGGGGACGGTTACCATCACGCCGTGGGGCCGTAGTTGCTCAACCTGTTGGTCGCAGGCGGCGTCGAGCTGGTCGAGGTCGATGGCAAACCCCGATGCCGGACAGTCGTGGCCGTAGTGCCGCAAGAGTGTGTCGTAGCGACCACCGCGGACAACCGGACCGGGAACCTTGGGCGCCCACACGCGCAACCGCATCCCGGTGTAGTAGTCGAAGCCCCGCAACTCGCCGAGGTCGACACTGAGCCGGGCGTGGCAGGCTGGGGCCTGCGAGGCAACCGCTTGCAGGGTTTGCCCGAGGTCGTGCAGGGCCCGGTGCGTCGACGCCGGGAGGATTTCGCGGGCGCGCACCACCACCTCGGGCGGGCCGTACAACTCGCAGATCGACTTGAATGTATCTGCAAGGTTTTTCTCGACGCCAAGGGTGGTCAACATGTGCTCGACGGCGACCGCGTCCTTGCGCTCGATCGCAGCCCGCAGCCCATCTTCGTCGGTCGGTTCGAGCCCGGCCTGGGCGAACAGGGCCCGTCCGACCCCGGCGTGGGTGACATCGAATTGGGCACCGTCGAGGCCGATTGCCGCCAACGCCTCGTGGCACATCACCAACAACTCGGCATCGGCGGTTGGATGGGCATCACCGACCAACTCAACACCGAGTTGGTGGACCTCGGGATGGTCGTGACGCGCCCGCGGAATGCGAATTACATCGGCGGCATAGCGCAGGCGCAACACCTTACCTTCGTCGACGCGATGACCCCCGCGTTGGGCGACCATGCGGGCGATCTGCGGGGTCACATCTGGCCGAAGGGACACCACCTCGCCCGACCCCGATTCGATAAACCGGACACAGCGCTCGCGCTCCGAAGGGGCAAGCCCTCGCCCGAGCACGTCGAAGTACTCGACCGCGGGGGTTTGCACAGGCTCATAGCCCCAGCGATCGAAGGTCGTCACCAGGGTGTGCAGCAGCTGTTCGCGACGACGGCAGGCGTCGGGCAACAGGTCGCGCGAGCCCGTCGGTAACGGGGCAAACCCACGCCCTGGAAAGTTCGATGCGGCCATGCTTGGTACCTCGCAAAAAAGTCGTCACCCGCAGTCACGCGGTGGTTGCAGTGGCTCGGTCAGTCGATGGCGCGAAAGGTCAGGCCGGTGGGAATCTTCGGATAGAAGAACGTGCTCTTTTGCGGCATGACCTCGCCGCTGTCACACACGGCCATGACATCGGCCACCGGCGTCGCGTTCATCACACACACCAGCTGGGTGTTGCCAACGTCGCTACCATTTGCAACTGCAAGGGTTTTGTCGGTCGATTTGTAGTAGTCGATGTTGGTCTTGGCCGCCTGGGCCTCGCGGGTAATGCCAAACCCGCGGTCGAGCACAAGCTCGTGCAAAAGCGCCACGTCAAGCCGCTGAAGCGCCGGCGGCAAATCGCCGAGCCCTGCGCTCGCCGGGTCGAAGTCGGCTTTGAGCGTCAGAATTGAAAGCTCGCCCGACCCCGGAACCGTGAGGCCAAAGGCTGCCCGCTCGCTCCCGGCCTGTTGCATCCGCGCAAGTAGGTCGGTGGAGGTCGCCGGCAAAGGCTCACGCACAATGTCGAAGTAGGCCGCGAGGTCCTGAAGCGTGCGGGCCAAATCGAGGCCCTTGACGTCGTGGATCAGGCGGTGGGTCGGCAGCACCAACAGCCCGGGGTCATCCAAGTTCGACAGGTAGATCATGCCGTAGCGGGCGTCGTCACTCGCACCGGCGGCGACCAGCTCATCGCTGTATGTACACATCGTTTCGTAGCGGTGGTGACCATCCGCCATATAGATGTTGCGATCGGCGAGCAGGCCAACGACCGCATCGACGGCCGCCCTGTCGCTCACGCGGTAAAGGGTGTGGTGCGAGCCGTCGTAGTCGGCTTCGAGCACTGGGTTTTGCAGCTGCCCACCGACAGCTTGCTCCCACTTGCGCTCGGGGTCGGAGAACAGGCCAAACACCAACTCCAAGTGAGCGCGGCAGGCCTGCATCAACTTGAGCCGGTCGGCCTTGGGCCCGGCGAGGGTGCGCTCGTGCGGCAGCACTGGCCCGTTGCCGAAGTGGGTGAGCTCGACCAGACAGATGAACCCCTTGCGCACGTAGGTCTGGCCGCCAACCTCGAACCGTTGGTGGTACACGTACAGCCCGGGCTCGTCGTCGCGGACGAGTGCAGAGTCGATCAGCCGCTTGAACTCCTGGGCACCACGCGTGTAGCGAGCATCGCCCTCACCCTCGGGGAGGATCACGTGGATGCAGTTATCGGCCGAGCGGGCACCGAGCTCCGCTCGATAGGTCGCGTCGACAACATCGTAGGGCGGCGCGAGTAAGTCGCTGGCCTTCCCGGCGCGTGGGAGGTCGTAGCGAAATGCGCAGAACGGACGGATCTTCGCCATTGCTGGCCTATACCGCGGGCCCGGTCCCGGCGTCACGTCAAAGGAGGGGTGAGTGCGCGCACGCCAATGTCTGAGCGGTGGTGCATCCCCTCAAACTCGAGGTGCTCGCAGGCCGCGTAGGCGCGTTTGATCGCGGTCTGCAGGTCATTGCCCTTGGCACACACACCGAGCACACGACCGCCGGCGGTGATCCATTTGCCATCCTCGTCGTCGCGCGCGGTTCCGGCGTGGAACACTTTGACACCCGGCATATCGGCGACGCGATCGAGCCCGCGGATCGCCACCCCCTTCACCGGGCTTCGCGGATAGCCCTCGCTGGCGAGCACCACGGTTACAGCGGGGTCGCATGCGAGGTGCCCTGGCGACAGCTGACCGCTGGCCAAGGCGGCGAGGTGTGGCACCAACGGTTCGCGCAAACCAAACAATAAAGGTTGGGTTTCGGGGTCGCCAAATCGGCAGTTGTACTCGATCACCGAGGGTCCCTGCGCAGTCAGCATGAGGCCGATGAACAACACCCCGACAAACGGGCGCCCTTCCCCGCGCAACCCCGCAAGCGTAGGCGCAACGATTTCACGGCTCACCCGCTCGCGCAGCTCGCTCGTGAAGATCGGTGCCGGACAGTAAGCACCCATCCCGCCGGTGTTGGGCCCCTTGTCACCATCGAGTAGGCGCTTGTGATCCTGGGCCGCGGCCATCGTCATGTAGTTGGTGCCGTCGCTCAGAACAAACAGCGACACCTCTTGGCCGTACAGCCGTTGCTCGAGGACAACCGTGGAGCCCGCGGTGCCAAACCGGCCTCCGTCGAGACACTCGCGCACGGCGGCCTCGGCCTCCTCCATCGTGTCGGGAACGGTCACGCCCTTGCCACCGGCCAAACCGCTGGCCTTGACCACCGGCGGCTGTTCAAACGAACGGACGGCGGCCAACCCATCTTCGAGGTGGGCAACCGTGCGATAGGCCGCGGTCGGGATGTTGTGCCGGGCCATAAAAGCCTTGGCCGCGGCTTTGCTACCCTCCAACTCGGCCGCCGCCGACGACGGACCAACCGTCGGCACGCCCAAGTGGTGCAGGCGATCGGCCAGGCCATCGACCAGCGGCTGCTCAGGACCTATCACCACCAAATCGACACCGAGCTGCATGCTCAGCTGCAGCAGGCCATCGATGTCACCGGCCGAAACGGCATGGCAGGTCGCATCGAGGGCAATCCCCGCATTTCCGGGGGCGACATGGACTTCGTGGCCTTCGTGGGCGCACCGCCACGCGAGCGCATGCTCGCGACCACCACCACCGACGATCAGGATCCGTTTTGCCTTGCTCATGCGCTGGTCCCTAATGTCGAAAGTGCCGTTCGCCGGTAAACACCATCGCCAGGCCGTGCTCATCGGCGGCGGCGATAACTTCGCCATCGCGGCGTGAGCCCCCGGGTTGCACGATCGCGGTTACCCCAGCCTGCGCCGCCGCATCGACACCGTCGCGGAAGGGGAAAAATGCATCCGACCCGAGCACAGCCCCGCGGGCGCGGTCCCCTGCCCGCCGACTTGCCTGGCGCGAAGCCTCGACCCGCGACGTCTGTCCGCCGCCGATCCCAACCGTCACCCCGTCGCGACACAGCACGATCGCATTGGACCGCACGTGTTTGCCGACGACGAGCGCGAGTTCGAGGTCCTTGAGTTCTGCGGCAGTCGGCGCCCGCTTGGTGACGACCTTGCCCTCGCCCACGCGCACGCCAATGACATCTTCGCGTTGGGCCAACAGCCCGCCGGCGACCGAACGGATCCGCAACGGAGCTGCGGTGTGCTCGGCAAACATGTCCGGAATCTCGAACAGCCGCAGGTTTTTCTTCTTTTTGAGGATCGCCCGGGCCTCGGGTGTGTACGAGGTCGCCAACACAACTTCTAAAAAGGTCTCGACCAGGTGCTTGGCCAGGGCTTCGTCGACCGGCTCGGTCACCGCCACAATGCCACCAAACGCACTCTCGGCATCGGCTTGGCGGGCCCGCACAAACACATCGGCGATCTTGGCCTTGGCCTCGACGGGCGCATAGGCGGCACCGCATGGTGACACGTGTTTGAGCACCGCGGCGGCCGTTCCCAGGCCAGCGAGATCGCGGATGACATTGAGCGCACCGTCGGCATCGAGGAAATTGTTGTAGCTAAGCGGCTTGCCCTGGAGTTGCACGGCTGTGGCCAGCCCGCCCGGTTGGGGTGCGGGCACCTCGAGCCGATAAAAGTGGGCTTTTTGGTGCGGGTTTTCCCCGTAGCGAAGCTCCTGGCGCGCGGGTGCGGCGACGTGGAGGCTCTCAGCCGAGGGCAACTCGCCCTGGAGATAGGTGGCGATCGCAGCATCGTAGGCCGCGGTGTGGGCAAATGCCTTGCGGGCAAACGCCAGCCGGGTCGCTTTGGGCAACGTAAAGTTGTTGGCGCGCAGGGCCTCGCCGAGGGCGGCGTAGTCGTTTGGATCGACCACAACCCCGACCCGCTGCCACGACTTGGCCGAGGCCCGCACCATCGTCGGCCCGCCGATGTCGATGTTCTCGATCGCCTCGTCGAACGGGCAGTCGGGATTGGCGGTGACCCGTTGAAATGGATAGAGGTTGACCACGACCAAATCGATCGGCGCGATCCCATGAAGCTGCAACTGGGCCTGATGGTCCTCGGTCGGCAACGCCAGGATCCCGCCGTGGATTTTGGGATGGAGCGTTTTGACCCGGCCATCGAGGATTTCGGGCGAGCCGGTGTAATCGCTGACCGGCACAACTTCGACCCCGAGCTTGCGCAAGGCCCTGGCCGTGCCACCCGTCGACAGCACCTCGACCTTGCTCTCGATCAGGATGTCGGCGAGGACATCGAGTTGGGATTTGTCGCTCACGCTCACGAGTGCGCGACGGATAGGGCCTCCCCCTTGTGCGGTCACGGGCCACCCGTATCAACGCGAACTCGGCAGGTCAACCACATCCGCGGGCGGTTTGGTCACGTTCCAAACTTGGTCTTGTTCTTTAAGAAACACCTTTATCTTTTTGAAATATTGAAAATTTATGAGTCTATTTTCGTTTCCCGTACACGAATACCGCGATGTCCTCGAGAGCAGCTTCGGCCCGACCACGGGTTGTTGGGTCACGCAAAAGTTGTTGCAAGTAGGAAGCACGGTCTCGAGATCCAGGCTTTGATGCAAGCGAGCGACGTGTCCCAAGCTCAACGCTGCAGCCCCACGCACCTCGGAGTTTGCGTGCTGAACAAAGGGCGCAATCGTCTCTTGCAGCCATTACTGCAAACCTCGCAGGACTTTCAGGTCCGCGCTTCGACGCGACCAACTTCTTCCCGAGGGAGCGCGGTGAATTTTTGACCCTGAAACGAGGCCTGCGAGGTGCCGCTGTAGTGGGCTACCGCAAACCTCGCAGGACTTCAGGCCCGCGCTTCGACTCGACCACTTCCTCCCGAGGAGCGCGGTGAATTTTTGGCCCTGAAACGAGGCCTGCGAGGTGCCGCTACTGCAAACCTCGCAGGACCGTTTCGCTCTTCGACTCGACCAAGTCCCTCCCAAGGAGCGAGGTGAATTTTTGGCCCTGAAAGGTGCCGCTACTGCAAACCTCGCCGGACTGCAGGCCCACGCTTCGACTCGACCAAGTCCCTCCCAAGGAGCGCGGTGAATTTTTGGCCCTGAAACGAGGCCTGCGAGGTGCCGCTGTAGTGGGCTACTGCAAACCTCGCAGGACCGTTTCAGGGCCAAAAAGGCCCGCGCACTCCGTTTGCCGACAAAACACTGCAAACCTCGCAGGGCCGTTTTCAGGGCCAAAAAGGCCCGCGCGTTCCGTATGGTCAACCATTGCGGGACAGATACGAAAGCATATCCTCGCCGCCCTCTTCTTTGAGCTTGAGCAGCCCGCGGACCTCGACCTGGCGGATACGTTCGCGGGTCAGGTTTAGGATCTCGCCGACCTCTTCGAGGGTAATCCCCCCGCTGTTGGCCACATCGAGGGCGCAGCTTTGCTTGAGTTCCCAGACCTCAAGGTCGGGGAAGTTGATCTTGATCGACCCCGTGGTTGGGTTGACATCAATATAGAGGTGGTACTTGCAGCTGACATACGGGCACGGGCGCGAGACATTGGCGCACTCGGACCGGGTCTGCGGGCGCCAGTAGCTGCGCTCGGGGTACAGCAGGGCGCCGATCCGCAATTCCTCTTTGGTCAATCGCTTCATTGCGATCGTCTTGGCGCGGGCGCGCCGGACAATCGGCTTGGGGTCGGGCAGTGGTTTGTGGGCTTCAGTGGTGGTGGTTTGGCTGGCGTTGGGCATGTCGTCCCCCGTCGGGGCCACCTGGCTGGCCCCGTGATACCTGACGAATTGTGTGCAATCGGCGAAAACGCGAAGATCTAAAGCAGTTCAGTTGGGCTGGCTGCGCCACCTCCACGAGGGCGGCGACGTTGTTGCGCAGACACGAGTAATTTTTCAAGCCGCTGAACCCCGGTGAGCAAATCACTGGCGGTTGTACGGATCGATTGGAGTTCGGTGGAGAGGCGGTCTTTTCGTGGCGACGGAGGTTCCGCAGCCACACGGTTCTCAAACACCCGGACCAGCTCGTCGACAGCTTCGTCGAGGGTCTCGATGCTGTCTTTGAAGACGAGCAACTTCGCCTGGATTTCCTCGATCGTGTAGCGATCGGCCATCAGGCGTTTGATGGTGTTGATGCGACGGACCGAGCGAACCGGATAGACCCCGCGCGAGCCTAGGTGCTTGCCCTTGCGCCCCACCCTGCGCGAGCGCGGGACCAGCCCGAGCTGGACGTACCGCCGCAGGTTTGCCTCGCTAAACCGGACGCGATTGTTCGCGAACACAGCCACCAATTCCTGGGAACTCAATCCTTCGGGGTGCGCTGCTTCGATCTCGCGGATCTGAGCTTCGGTGAGGGAAACGGACATGGTGGCTGACTGCTGGGATCGCATGGGAGACGGCGTGGGCAGAGACTGCCGAACGAGCATCTCAAATAGCTTCGCTGGTGGAAACAAGCGCTGAGCGATCCATCAAGGAGATCAGCATCATGCTTCGAAAACGAATGTATTCTATTCAGTAGATTTCAGGAAGCAGTTTCTACTCGTACAAGCAAGTTTTTTTGATTCGTTTCCTGACTTCTCGTTCAGTGCTGACCGACCGTACACGCCTATTAAAGCGTCACGCGTCATCAACTCTCCCCCGCGTGGTTCAATGTATTTTGCAACTATGAGACGAATTACGCGGAGACCTGAACACACTCACAGAAGTCTTTGGCCGTGCAAGCAAAGAGATCTGATCTCGGTGTTCGGGAGATCTCAATCGGCAATCTGACCTCAATCGAGATCGCCAACCGATCGTTTCAATAGATCGCGATTTCGATGCGAAATAAGATCGCCCGCCAACGAGGAGCGAGCCTCGCTAGGAGATCGCAAACCTGTCTCAGCGACCCTACTCGCCAACCATCACCCGGCTGTGAGTAGCGGCAGACCTGTCATCAGCCGCCACATCACCGGGTCGTAGCGCTCGAGCCCCTCGTAGCGAAAACTCTTCTTTTCGTGGTGCCAGACCACACCACGGTCGACGCAGCCGTAAAACCGATCGCCGCGATTGCAGTAGATCCGGATGTGAAAGTGATCGTCGTGGGGCGGAGCATCCCGCGGCTGGCGGAGCACCACCTTGGCGTAGGCAATCACCCAGGCCGGACGTTTTTCGCGAACCGCGTAGGCCAGCAGGCGTTGCTTGAGCCCCTCCGACACAAACACCCACTGCAAGCGGATGGTTGGGTCGGTCAACAGCGACTCGATCAACTTCCAGTTGTGGGCCGTGTCAAACCGCCGCGAGGACCACGAAGCATCGTCGTATGTCTGCCGGGGTTTCTCGTAGGGTTTGCCCTCGTCATCGAAGTGGATCATTTCTTCGGGCGGGCCGAGCGGGCGTCCCTTTTCGTCGACCGTATAAAAAATCAGGTCGACATCGCGGCCGCTTTGGTGGCTCGCATGCCACTGACTTTTGCCGCCGCGCTTTGGACTGATGTCCGCCACCCCGAGTTTGATCCTGGCCGCCCTGCCCCGGACCCGGGCAGCTGCACGCTGAATCGCCGCGACCAACTCATCGACACCGTACTGAAACCCACGGTCTTTCCAGCGCTTGGGGACGACGAATCCACGGCCCTTGTACGGCAACTTCGCCGGATGCCGCGTCCTTCCACGGTTGGTTTTGCCAGTCGACACGCTGGTGCCATCCGTCCACAGGTTAGGACCTGCACACCCACTCACCGACAGCCCCCATGCTAGGCAAAGGCCCGGGAGCAGGCCCGAAAGCCGGCGCGGAGGCTGGTTGGAGTGGCGGGGCACCTGGCAATTCTACGTCATCTCACTCGCAAACACACACTATTCGACAAATTCGAAAGCCGTGAGTGCCACCTAAATGTATAGACAATAAGTCTTAGCAACAGGCTGCTTGTCTATACAATCACTATTAAACACAACAGGCGGCCCACAAAGACCGCCTGTGCGCGACGACAACCGGCTCACTTGTTCATGAGCTTGTTGATCTCTTCTTGGAACAGGCTGCTGAGCTGGGCATTGGACGCTGCCCGGAGCTTGTTGATGTCGAAGACAAACTCGTTTTTCTTGTCGAACTTGAACAGCTTGGTCTTCTCGACCTCGAGCGTCATTTTGAGGTTGGTGCCCAAATACTCGATGAGGAGGTTGATATCGGTGATCCCGACCTGCTTGCGCAGTTGGGTGGGCGGCTGGAACTTGCCCTTGAAGCTTTGGCCCAGCGGCTTGGAGTCGAGGTTGACCACGCGGTAGTCGAGCGCACCCAGGGCATCGCGGATTTTCTCGATGTCGCGGTTGCGAATGTTGATCGGGCACTTGGCCTCGATGTCGAGCGCCCAGTCGATGTCGACGTAGCCGCGCAGCTCCCAGTGGCAATCGGGCCCCGAAATCGAGGTGCCCGGGGGAATCCGCAACTTGAACGGCATCGGCAACACGTCGCCCTTGGCCGTGCGCCACGGCCCCTGGCGCACCAGGTGACGATCCCAGACATGACCCTTCTTGGGGCCTTTTTTGTGCTTCTCGACCAACTCGATAAAGATCGATGCGACTGTCTCTTTGTCGGTGGCCGTGAACTCCAAGTACCCCTCTAGGTCGGAGTCGTTGCTAAACGTGTCGCCGTTGAGCGCAATCAACAGCACGCCGTTGTTGTTAGACCCCTGACGCCGGTAGGACAGGTCCGAGGGCATCGGCGCCACGGTGCCACCGACTCCCAGGCCACCGGCATTGCCACCCACGGTACTTTGCGCGGCGTTGGCTTGGGCCTGGGCGGCGGGCGAACCCGACGGGGCGAAGGTTTGTTGCGGGGCACGTTGGGCCACGGGTTGGACCGCAACCGATCCGCCCGAAGCGATTTGCTTGCGCCGCGCCTCCATGAGGGCTTTGATCTCCGGCGGAACCGCGCCCATGACGGTGGCTCCCTGGGCACCGCCACCGGTCCACTCGACACCGAGCGGTGCGTGCCCAATAAACACCTGCATATTTGCTTGTAGCTGCACAGGTCGCTGACCCACCGGCGCACCGTCGACCCAGGTACCGTTGGACGAGCCTAGGTCGCGCAAAAAGACATTGCCGCCTTCGAGGTAGACCTCGGCGTGACGCCGGGAAATACTCGCGTCTGGAGCTGCGAGCTCACAGGTGTTTTCGTCGCGGCCAATCAACACACGGGGGTTGGATTGGTCGACTGCAATGGTGGAATTGCCCAGCTTTAACTGTACGGTCATTGGGAGCGCTCTCAGTGTTGGAAACAGGTTGGCCCCGTGGCGGGGCGGAACGATTCGGCAGTCTATCGCCCGCACTCGCCGCTGTCATGGGCCGTTGTTGCGCGTCGTCTTAGCACACTGCGCGATTCGAGCCAGACCGATTTCACGCACATCACAACAACCCGCGTAGACAGTGTTTTACGCCTCCGTGAATCCTGACCGTCATTGGGGCCGTGAGGACCCGGCGAAGCTTACGCTGCGAAAGCCACGGTCACATGTCCGCAACCCCCACCCTCCAAGTGGATGTAGACGCACCGATCGCTGCGCACCTGCGCACAGTCGCCCGTCCGATCTCAGCTCGACCGACGGCACCCTGATTTTCATGTATCAGCAACAGATAACGCGAAAGCAACACACGCTCCATTCCGGTCGCGTGCAGTGCCCTCACCGAGACTGGTTCGCTCGGTAAAGCCCAGGTTATTTGGTGTTCGACCGCCCGCCCGCAAATCGACCGCTATCACCGGCATCGCCAACTCGACCACCCAGGCCAGCCACCCCGTGAGCCAGGCCCTCGCCGTGACCTTTTAGCCCGGCAAAGCACCGGTTTTTTGGTGTTCGACCGCCCGCAAAATCGCCTCGGGCGTCGCCGGAATTGCCAACTCGACGACCCGGCCACCAAACCCGTGAATCGCGTGGCGAAGGGCATGCACCACACCGATCGCCAGCATAAACGGGGGCTCACCGACGGCCTTACTCCCGTGGATCACCCCGGCCTGGGGCGCCCGCTCGAGCAGTTTTACATGCATATCCACAGGCACGTCGCCGATCGCCGGCACCTTGTAGGTCGAGGGCCCGAGCGTCAGTGGCCTGCCCTTGCTGTCGTTCACCATCTGCTCGCAGGTCAGCCAACCGACCCCCTGGACAAACCCACCCTCGACCTGGCCGATGTCGATGGTCGGCACCAGCGACGTGCCAACGTCGTGGAGGATATCGACACGCAACAAGCGATGCTCGCCGGTTGCCCCGTCGACTTCGACCTCGCACACGGCAGCACCGTAGGCAAAGTAATAAAACGGCTCTCCCTGGCCGCTGGCGTGATCGTAGTGGATCCCGGGGGTACGGTAGTAACCGGTTGCCGAGAGGCTGACCTGCTCGAGGTAGGCCTGGCCGACGACCTCGGAAAATGGCAACTGTCGGCCGTTGCCGCGCACCATCCCCTGTGTAAATACAATTTGTTGACCGTCGCAACCGAGCATGGTGGCAGCGACCGGGCGCAGGCGTTCACGGATTGTCGCGCAGGCCTGACGCACGGCCTGACCATTGAGGTCCGAACCCGACGAGGCCGCCGTTGCCGAGGTGTTGGGCACCTTGTCGGTTGCGGTCTGCATCACCCGCACCTGCTCAGGCACCACGCCGAGTTCGTGGCAACACACCGCGAGCATTTTGGTGTGGAGCCCCTGCCCCATCTCGGTCCCGCCGTGGTTGAGTTGGACCGAACCATCTGTATACACAAGTACAAGCGCACCGGCCTGGTTCAGCACACTCTTGGTAAACGAAATGCCAAACTTGACCGGGGCGAAGCCGATCCCGCGTTTACGCCACACCGAGTTGCGGTTGAAGGTCGCAATTGCGTCGCGGCGAGCTCGGTACTCGCTGGTGGCCATCAACTCCGAAAACACCCGCGGCAGCCGATTGTCACGGACTTCCTGCCCGTAGGGGGTGCGGTTGCGCGGCGCATCTCCATAAAAATTGAGGGCCCGGAGGTCGGCCGGGTCGCGCCCGAGTTGCTCGCTGAGGCGGTCGAGGATGACCTCGGTTGCCAACATCCCCTGGGGGCCACCAAACCCGCGAAACGCGGTGTTCGACGCGAGGTTTGTTTTGCATGCACGCCCGACAAACCGCAGGTTGGGCAGGTAGTAGGCATTGTCGAGGTGAAACAATGCCCGGTCGAGCACCGGCAACGACAGGTCGGAGCTAAATCCCCCGTCGCTAAAAATTTCGATGTCGAGGGCGACAAACCGCCCGTCCTCGTCAAACCCGGCGCGGTAGCGGGTGGCAAACGGATGGCGATTGCCGGTGATCAACATGTCCTGCTCGCGGTTGAGCCAAACCTTGACAGGCCGCCCGGTGGTTTGGGCAGCGACGGCCGCGAGCACGGCCACACCGGTCGCCTGCGACTCCTTCCCGCCAAAGCCCCCACCCATCCGCGGAACTTCGCACACCACCCGCTGCTGCCCGATTCCGAGGATCTCCGCGACCATGTGCTGGACCTCGGACGGGTGTTGGGTCGATGCATAGACATGGAAATTGCCGTCCTCGAGCGGGAGCGCGAGCGCGGCCTGGGTTTCCAAATAAAAGTGGTCCTGGGCCCCGCTTTCAAACTGCCCTTCGAGCACATGGGCCGCCCCGGCCAGGGCTTGCTCAACATCCCCGCGGGCAATCGTGTGGGGCTCACCGTGAAACGACTCGGCGGCAATCGCCTCGGCGATGTTGAGGATCGGTTTGTGAGCCTCGCACTCGAACTCGATCTGCGCCGCCGCGGCGCGACAGGCCGCGTAGGACTCGCCAACAACCAGCGCTATCGGCTGGCCGACATAGTCGAGCTGCGCCTCGGCGAGCAGCGGCTCGTCGTGGAAGATCGGACCAATGCGGTTGCTACCCGGAAGCTCCGCCGCGGTCAAAACGGCCGCAACTCCTGGGCTTGTGCGGGCGCGCGAGACATCGAGTGAGGAAATCTTGCCGCGGGCGATCGGCGAGGTAAATATTGTACATACAAGTGTTCCCGGCAACATCGGCAGGTCGTCGACATAGCGGGCCTCGCCGGAGGCATGGCGGTAGCCACTTTCGTGGGGGCCGGGCTGGTGTAGCGGGCTTGGGGACGGTTTGACAGTCATGGCTGACCTCCGGCGTGAAGCAGCGTGCTGACGGGCCGATCTGGTAGGTTGGGTTGGGGCGAATCTAATGTATCTGCATAAAAACCGGCAACGAGGTTCTGAGCGACCTTGCGGCGAAACCATGCACTGCTGCGGTGGTCGTCGATCGGCTGAAAATCGGTAGTGACCGCCTGCGATGCCCGGGTACAGGTCTCGGCGGTCCAGGGCTGGCCAATCAATGCAGCTTCAACGTTCGCGGCCCGGGCCGGCGTGGCTGCCATCCCCCCAAAACCTATCCGCGCACAGCTCACGAGCCCGGCATCATCGAGTTCGACATACATACCGGCCGCGACCGCGCTGATGTCGAGCTCACGCCGGCGCGAGACTTTGTAGGCACCAACCCGGGCATTTTTTGGCGGTAGCGGACAGTCGACCCGGGCCAGAATTTCACCGGGCTCGAGCGCTGTTTGGCGGTAGCCAACAAAAAACTCGGCAATGGGTATCACCCGCTCCCCGCGGTGTGAGCGGGCGACCACCCGCGCGCCCAGGGCCAGCAGTACCGGGGCGAGGTCGCCGATTGGCGAGGCATTGCACAGGTTGCCGCCAATCGTCGCCCGGTTTTTGATTTGCCGGGCCCCAAAAAACCGCAGCATGCGGGCGAGCGGCGGGCATGTTGTTGTACACACATCTTCGAGATCGGCGAGGTTCACGGTCGCGCCGATCAGCAGGTGGTTGTCGCGGACTTCGAGCTTGGCCAACTCGGGCAGACCGTGCAGCGAGACCAGCGAGGCAAAGGTGACGTGCTTTTTGGTGACGTCGAGGCCAAGGTCGGTCGCACCACACACAAGCCGCGCGTCGGGGCACTCGCGCAACACATCAAACAATTCGGTAAAGCTGGTGGGCACGCTAAAGCGCTGCTGCTGATGCCGGTAGTCGAGAGCCTGCGGGGTTGGCCCCGTGCTCGACAGCACCTTCAAAAACCGCCCGGGCGGACGGGTACCGGCGATTTGCGTGGTCGCATCACGGATCGGCCGGTAGCCCGTGCAACGGCACAGATTGCCGCACATCTGGTCGTCGAGCTTCCACCCGGCATCGAGGTCGGTGCGGTAGCAGGCCTCAAACATCGACATGATAACGCCGGGCGTGCAGTACCCGCACTGCGAGCCGAGGGCGGCAACAAGGGCGTGCTGAACCGGGTGGTAGTCGCTGTCGCGTAGGGCTTCGACCGTAAACACCTGCTTGCCGTGACAAAGTGGCAGGAGCAACAGGCAGGAGTTAACCGCGCGAAAACCCGGCCCTTGGGGCCCGCCGCGCTCAACCACAACAACGGTACAGGCCCCGCAATCGCCCTCTGCACAGCCCTCTTTGGTCCCGACGAGTCGCCGTGTATCCCGCAAATAGTTGAGCAATGTCGTCGTCGGGGACAATCCCTCGACAACCACAGGCTCGCCGTTGAGCTCAAACTGGATGGCGCCTTGCATGCAAGCGCCACCCTACCGCGGTCTTTTACCTCGCGGGTAGCGAAACCGTGTTGAGCCAGTAGTCGCTCAGCTGCCGAAGTGTCGCCCGAAAACCCTCGAGATGGATGGGTTTGCGAATGTAGCTGTTGGCCCCACGGGCATAACAAGCCTCGATATCCGCGGGTTCGTCGGACGATGTAAACACAACAACTGGAATGCTGCGCAGATTCGGATGGCTTTTGATCTCCGCAAGCACATCACGACCCTCGGCCCCAGGCAAGTTGAGGTCGAGCAGGATCAGCTCGGGACGTCTGTCGTTTTGGTCGAACTGATGGAGGAACGTGAGTGCTGACTCGCCATCCCAAAAATGCTTGAGCCGATCGGCCAGCCCGAGTTGCGTGAGCACTCGACGCGCAGCCTCCACATCTTCCGGGCTATCTTCAACCATCATGATCATGGCGAAACCTACGGCTCCTGTTTTATCACTATTTTTCTCGAAAACCCTGTTTATTTGCACATCTGGGGCCGTTTACCCCAGGTGAGGCAGGTCTTCTCGAGGCTACTTGGGCGGCCCACTTGGGCGCTGACGTGACGAGAAACCAAGTTGTTTGGCAAGAAGCTGCCCGAGGCCGAGCAGGATTGGCACAACACTCACCGAGGCGATAAGACACAAGAGCATCCCGACAACGGCAACCCAGCCGAGCGACGAAAGCCCGGGATGGTCGACTCCTAGCATCCCGCCAAATCCGATCTGGGTTGTGACCGTGGTGAACACCAGCACCCCGCTAGTTTTGCGCAGTGCCCCACGGACCGAGCCAAGCTCGTTTTTCCGATGCAGCAGGTGGATCGCATCGTCCTGCCCCATGCCGATGAGTAGTGGCAGCGCGATGATGTTGAGAAAGTGAAACTTCCATCCTTGGACAGCCATCACTCCGGTCAGCCATAACAATGCACATACAACGGTCACGAGAACGACGACCGGAGCGGCAAAGCTGCGAAACAACACGGTCACGCTGATAACTAGGGCGATCAGTGCAAGCCCGACCACCACCGGGCCATCGGCCTTGAGGGTGTCGAACACCTCGGTAATCACAAAGTAGTCGGCGGCAACCGGAACCGTCCCAGAGCTTGTCTCGAGCGAAATAAAGCCGCGGTAGATGTACTGCGACTCGCGGTAATCGGCCTTGGTCCCGCGCGACCACACCACCACAAACTTGCCGAGTTCACCGTTGGCGTCTTGAAATTGCACCCGCACCCACTCGGGCAGGTCGCCGATCGTGATCGGTCGGTCGACCTTGAGGTAGGGCTCCCACTGCTCGAGCTTCTTGGCCGCCTCCCCCTTGAAGGCACCACGCTTGCGGTCGATCCACTTGCGAATGTCGCGGATGACCTCGAGCTTGAGTTCCTGGTGTTCGGGGACAAACGCGTGGATCGAGGCGACGTCGATAATTCGATCGTGCATGATCTGCAAGCGCTCTGGGCCGTAGGCCTTTAGCTGGCGGGCAACCTCGGGATCGAGCTGGTTGAGCTCCTCGGCCTTTTTGCCGAGCTCGACAAACCGCGGGTCCTCCTCAAACATGCTGTCGTCGTCGAAGTCGTCCTCGTCATCGAAGTCGTCTTCGTCGGTATCGGGCTTGTCTGGCTCGGGCTCTGGCTCGGGCTTGGGCTCGGGTTCTTCGTCGAGCCCTAGGTTGGCCGAACCCACCCCGCCGGCGTGGGCCAAAAACGGGTCGTCGTCGCCGGGTGCCGAGGTCGGTCGCAACGACGGAAGTCCGGTGAAGGCCGTAAACGCCTTGGGGCTCATGTCGAGCAACGCTCGCAGCTGGCGATAGACCTCTCGGCTCTGCTCGAGGTCGGCCGTCAACGCGACCGCCGGGGCGGTTGTCGAGGCCGAACCGACCGCGCGCCGATATTGCTCCTTGCGCGCCATTTCCTGTGGCGTGAGCGGGTCGGGTTGGGCATCGATCTCGTTGAGGTCATACTCAAACTCAACCCCCTGCCCCACCACGGCACCGACGGCTGTCACCCCGACAAGCACGACAAACCCGGTGATGGTGACCCACGGCTTAAACGACTTTGGGCTTGCCGGCGTGGCAGCTACTTCGGCTGTTTTTGTTGCACCTGCACGGGGTTTCCAGGGCCGCACCTTTTCGACCAACACGGCCATCGCCGGCATCACAAAGATTGCCCCGAGGTAGGTCAGCAACACCCCAATGCTGGCGATCACGCCAAACTGCGAGATCCCGCGAAAGTCGACGACACTGAGCACGGCAAACGCCAGCGCGGTGCTCAGGGCCCCGGTGAGGGTGGACATGCCGGTCGTCGAAAGTGCATGTGCAAGCGCCTGCTCCTGCGGGAGCCCGCGCCCGATCCGTTCGTCGCGGTAGCGGGCGAGGATATGGACCATAAAGTCGATCCCCAGGCCCAGCAACACGGCAAACATAAAGGCACTGACGAGGTTGAGCTCGCCATAGGCCTGCTGGGCGATCGCCAGCGCGACCAGGGCGGCCAGCACAAGTGGCACCAGCACCATTGGAATCGCCCGGGCACCGCGAAAGTAGAGCGCGAGGATCAGGATGAGTAGGCCAATGCTGACGGCCGTGCCCCCGACCACACCGTTTTCGATCGAGTGGGCGTGGTCGACATAGCTGCCGGCGACCTTGACTTCGATGTCGGGGTGGTAGCTCTCGGGGTCGAGCTCGCGGATCAGCGCTTCGACTTCGCCAACGATTTTCGTTGTAAATGCAAAGTCGATGTGGGGGCGGGTCGGTCGTGCCCGCACGACCACAAGCTGGCCGCCATCGGTTTCAAAATACTCGCTGAACGTGGTGTCGAGCTTGTAGCGCTCGCGGATCTTGTCTTCGCTAAGCTCGTCGAGCGCCGAAGGCTCCTCCCCATCGGAGCTGTCGCCGAGCATGCTGGTCTCGCGGCGAATCTGCTCCTGGATGCCGTCGATCACCCGTTTGCGTAGGTCGAGCAGGTCGTCGAGGTCGGCGTAGAGCAACGAGTTGTCGCGGAAAAACGCCGGGTCCTGGTGGTAGATGACGTAGCGAATATCCTCGCGCTTACCCAACTCGGCAGCGAGTTTTTCGCCGTAGGCGACGTTAGCCTCACGCGAGGGACTGCGAATCGTCAGGTAAAGATCGGTGGGGTTGACGATCCGCTGCTCCAACTCGGCGAGGTGGACCACGCTCGGGAAGTCGTCGGGCAGCAGTGCCCGCAGCTGCTGGTTGATCGTCAGCTGGCGGACAAACGTAAACGCGATGAGCCCAACGGTCAGTGCAAATGCAACAATTGCAAAGGGGCGGCGCATCACCACACGCGCCACCCAGCGGGCCCAAGCAGATGTTTGAGCAGACTCAGCCATCGGCCATGTCAGCCGGCGTTTTGGTTGCCACCACTGAGGTAGGTGCGAACCACAAACGGGCGTTCAATGACGTAGTAGAAGGTGTAGATCAAGATGTGGCAAATGGCGGCCGCCAACACGCCCGTGGTCGACTCAAACAGCACCGCAATGCCGTAGGCGTGGAACTGACCGACGCCGTACATCGGGTTGCTGAGGAACTTGTAGGGGCCCTTTTCGACAAATCCGGTGACCGGGTGACCGACAAACAGGTCCTTGAGGTAGTAGATGTCGATGGTGGTCAGGACCGTGGCCCAGACCTTGATGATGATGCCAATCGCGGTCAGGACGATGCCGACAGCAAGGGCCTGGCCGTGGCTCAGCGGAAACTCCCACCCGGGAAACTGCAGCGAGCTCATCGCCCCGACACCGAGCCCCTGGTTGATAAACATCAACGCCAGCAGGGTTTGAAACGTGCGAAAGGCTTTTTCCTCGCCCATCGACTCGCACATGCGCTTGTGCATCCCGGCCGCAAAAAACGCGATCAGGCCGAAGTAGTAAAACAGCACCGTGAACAGGTAGAACCCGATGTGGATTGTTGCATTGCCAACGACCGCGCCCTGCACTTCGACGCCCAACATCGAAAAGCCAAACAGGTAGGCGTAGATCCCCAACGAGGCCACGCCGCCCATAACCCAAAGCAGGTTGAGATGACGCAGGCGCCACCCCGACATCGCAATGAAGGTGTAGACGATGTGGATCAGCTGGTGGTGCAGAGAGTTTGAGGCCGGTCGTGTGTCGTTCATGTGCGATCCAGTGCCGGCGACCTCGGGTTAGGAGGATGCCCGCTCGGGGTCCGTGGAACTGCCGCGCGCCAAGCGGTTTGCGACGTAAATCCACAGCACCGCCAACGGGGCGCCGACCAGCAGGTCGATACCATAGTGGTAGCGGAGGTAAAGCGTCGAAAAGATGATCGAGCAGCCCAGCAACGTGACGATCCAGGCAATCGGCCGGCTGAGGTACCACGAAAAGTACATCGCCAGGATCGTGTGCATGGTGTGCCCACTCGGGAAGCAATCGTAGCGCCCGGCGGTGGTGGTGAGCAGCCCCTCGCGCAGGCTCTCGGCCACCCAAACCCCCTGAAGCGGGAAATCGTAGCCGATCCAGTCGCTCCACGGCTGTTGGTCGACCAGCAAAAACGGCGAGCGCACGGGCACCAAAATGTACAGCAAATGGGTCGAGAGGATCGCCAGGGTCATCGCCAGGCAATAGCGCAACAACACTTGGCTCTTGCCGCGGACCACCAGGAGGATCGCAACCCCGAGCAAAACCGGGAAGTAACTCACATAGGCGATCTGGAGATACTCGGTGAGCCACGGGTGATGCAGCGCCTGGACCCACTCGGACGGATTGCCGCCAAACAGCCAGGCGTCGATCTTCAACATCTCGATCTCGTACGACTTGGTCAGGACCGCGGCAATCACCATCACCGACCACTCGTACGAGAGCATGTTGGCAATCGGGTTGATGATGGTCCGCCCGATGTCGACAGCGCGTTGGCCAAGCGGGCGGGTAATCCTTGGAATTACAATGATTCCAACCAGCAACCCGAGGGAGTTGCGCAAAACCTCAAAGCTGCCCCGCCCCTGGGCGTAGAGCACCAGGGCCGCGGCGGTAAAGCCTATCCAAATCACCAACCAGATGCGCTCAATGATTTCGTAGGGCGTCGCCCGTTCGCGCACAGCCTCACGTGTAGGTAGCGGGGCCGAACGCAGGCCGCCGGCTGACACACTTGAGGCGTTGTTGGTGATCGACAATGTGCTCCTGAAACCGGCGGGGAAGATAGAAGAATGTCGTCCGTGCGTCGAGTCGAGAGCCGACATTCGCGGCATGCGAGCGTATCGCGCAAGGGCGCTGGACGCCAGCAACTGCCGATATCGAGATCATCCCGCACCCGTCGGCGATTGCACGTGATCCACCTCGCAACGGCGCACAAGCCCTGTGCAGTTGGCAGTACTTCCCCCTGAGATGATCAACCGTTGGGCCCGGTGTGACGCAGATGGGCCCAGCTTGTGGACATCTCCACAGGATCGGTTCAGATGGTTGGGGGGCCGATGCCGATAGCGACGTTGCTGCGCAAGTGGATGCACACTCTGGGACTTGTTGCCGCGACGGGACTCGCCTCGGGCTTTGCACCGGCAAACCCGGACGCGGAGTTCACACGCAAGCGGCTGCAGATCCAAAAGGCGGGCATGATCAGCCTCACGGCCTGGGGCGTGGGCAACATCGGTGTCGGTACCGGCCTGTGGCTGACCACGCCAGCCGATCGTTCCGATCGCTACTTCCACCAGATGAATGCGCTGTGGAACACGGTCAACGTAACCCTCGGCGTGATCGGCTGGGTCAACGCCAGCCGCGAACAACATGCAGGTACACCGATTGCGAAATCGATCCAAAAATCGAAGACGGCGCAGACAGTGTTTGCAGTCAACCTCGCCCTCGACTTCGGCTACATCACGGCCGGGGCGCTGAGCTGGGATATCGGGCTCATGCGGGATAGCCCGCGGGCGGTTGGCTACGGCCAGGCGGTGGTTTTACAGGGCTGCTTCCTGCTCGTCTTTGATGCCCTGATGTTGGGACTTCACCACCGGCATCTCGCCCGCTTTGAACAGCGCAACCGAGTGCGGCTGAGCCTCGGACCCGGACCCGGCAACTGGGGTTTGGGACTCAGCGGAAGCTTCTGAAATTGCCTGTGCAAGCAACTGCTCGAGGGGGCGCCAACTCGGGTCGGCACGCGCGGCATCGGAGGCACAGGCGGCCGCCTGTTTGAAGTCACGACCGACGAATGCAGTCAGCCCAGCCCGCGCGGCCTGGGCCCCAGCTTGGATGAAACCGGCGACCGTGCGCTGGCCAAAACCATCGTAGGCGAGCACCCTGTCGAGCTCGGAAATACATGTATGCGCATCTTGATAGCGGTCGTTCGGGTTTTTCACCAAGCACCGCTGGACAAACGCGACCAGCGAGTCGGGAATGTCCCGACCCTTGCAGCGCTTGCGCAGGTCGGGCGGCGGCTGGCTGACATGCCCGTGGAGCACTTCATACTGATTGCCGACAAACGGAGGACGGCGGGTCAGGAGCTCGTAGAGCATGATCCCAACCGAGTAGATATCGGCGCGCTCGTCCGCAGTTTTGGTCACAATCCGCTCGGGAGCGAGATAGGTGTCGGTTCCCATGATCCCCGAGGACGTGGTGTCGACAGGCTGGGCAAACGACGACTCACGGACAACCTTGGCCAGGCCAAAATCGAGGAGGCGCAACCAGTCGGAGCCATCGCTGCGGGTCACGACCATGCAGTTGGTCAGCTTGAGATCGCGGTGAATCGCTCCGTTTTGATGCAACACGGCGACGGCCTGAAAGATCTGCCGGGTCAGCTCGACGCAGCGCAGCCAGTGGATAGGTCCCGCCATGACCAAATCGCGGAGGGTTTCGCCATCGATAAGCGGCATCACAAAGTAGATCCGCTGCTCGTCACCCGGCCCGTCGTCGGCTCCGATATCGGTCACCGTGACCAAATTTTCGTGGTGCAGACTGGCCGACAACACGGCCTCCTGCTGAAACCGCCGGCGGCGCGTAATGTCGCGCGCAAGCTCCGGGTGCAACACCTTGACTGCGACCGGCGATCCGAGCTTGCGGTCGACACCGCGATAGACCGTCGCCGAACCACCGCGCCCTATAAGGTGCGAAAGCGTGTAACGCTCGTTGAGAACCATTCCCACCAAACTCGGTCGAAACCACCCAGGCACTGAACGCACGTATACTAACTTCTGCGTGGCGCGGGTTGCGTTTTTTCGCGCAAAGTTTCTCGCAACTTGAAGTCCCCCATCAATTCACGCACGCTGCGACCGTTTCAGGCCCAAGAGGGATCTATGCCGAACATTTCTCGCAGAGGTGCCAGCGCACCTGCCTCTCCGATCCGACGCCTCACACCGTTTGCCGACCAAGCACGGGCGCGAGGTGTTCACGTCTTTCACCTCAACATCGGACAACCAGATCTCCCGACGGTTGCCCCGATGCTCGCGGCCTATCGCAACTTCGATGTTGCGACCGTCGCCTACAGTCCGAGCCAGGGGTTTGCCGACTACCGCGAGGCGCTGGCGAGCTACTACAACAACCCGGCGATCATTCGCGACCAGGCCGCAGTCACACCCGACCAAATCCTGGTGACCGTGGGCGGATCCGAGGCGCTGCTGTTTACGATTGCCGCGACCTGTGACCCGGGCGATGAAATCGTGGTCGCCGAGCCCTACTACACAAACTACGGCGGCTTTGCCCACCTGCTCAACGTCGGCGTTCGCCCACTGACAACCCATGCCAGCGAGGGATTCACGATCCCGGCCCAGCGGGTGGCAGACGCCATCGGGCCACGCACCCGAGCGGTTGTGATTCCGACGCCCGGCAATCCGACCGGCGCCGTGCTGCGCTACGACGACCTCGTCGCCATTGGCGAAGTCTGTCGTGAACGCGGGGTGTTCTTGGTGGTCGACGAGGTCTACCGCGAGTTTGTGTACCCAACCGCGCAAAACCCCGAGCCCACGGTTGCCGCCTCGATCCTCGGAGTGCCCGGCATGGCAGACCACGCGGTCGTGATCGACTCGGTCTCCAAACGCTACTCAGCCTGCGGCGCGCGCGTTGGCAACCTGGTGACCCGCAACCCCGAGCTCTATGCGGCCTGCCTCAAGTTTGCCCAGGCCCGGTTGTCGCCGCCAACGGTCGACCAGGTCGCGGCAATGGCCGCATTGAAAACCCCAGAGCCAGACATGCGGGCGATGGTCGAGGAATATCACCGACGCCGCGACACGCTGGTCGCCGGGCTGCGCGAGATTCCCGGTGTCAGCTGCCCGACCCCCGATGGCGCGTTTTATCTCATCGCGGATCTTCCGGTGACCGACGCCGAGGCCTTTTGTGTGTTTCTCCTCCGCGACTTCGACCTCGACGGCGAAACCGTGATGATGGCCCCCGCCAATGGGTTTTACGCCACCCCCAACACCGGCCAAAACCAGGTTCGGATAGCCTACGTCCTCGGCGAGCAGCGGCTCAGACGCTGCCTCGAGATCCTTCGAGCCGGGCTTGCCGCCTACGAAACAAGATCTGCGAAGTGACGGTTATCGCCAACATCGGTTGGTCCGTGACATCCGCGGGCCCGATGCGTTTTGAGTGCTGACGACCGGCCATACCCGCTCGTGTATTTTCAGTCTGGACAATTTCGATGATCACACCCACCGACCTCCTCGCCCTCGCGCCTGACACCAGCGGCTTTGAAGCTGGCAGCTTGAGCACCTACGCGTGGGCGTTTGGCCAAGGCGTCCTGGTTGACCTCACCCCCTGTGTCTACCCGCTGATCCCGGTCACCGTGGCCGTGTTTGGTGCGCAGGGTGTATCCCGGGGCAAGGCACTGTTTTTGGCAACCGCCTACGTCCTCGGCATGGCTGTCCTTTACACCACCCTAGGCGTCGTCGTTGCCCTCACCGGCACCCAGTTTGGCGCCTGGCTGGCCGACCCGATCGTTGTACTACCAATCGCTGCCCTATTGCTCGCGCTCGCGGCCAGCATGTTTGGCGCCTTCGACCTACAACTCCCCCACAGCCTCCAAACCAAACTCAACACGGTGGGTGGCGCCGGCCCGTTGGGGGCATTTTTAATGGGACTTGTCAGCGGCTTTATCTCGGCCCCGTGCACTGGCCCGGTCCTGCTGTCGCTGCTGGCCTACATCGCCAAATCCTCGGCCCAGGGCGGAAGTGTCGCCTACGGCGGCTCGCTGCTGTTTACCTACGCCCTCGGCATGGGCACGCTATTTTTTGCGGTCGCCCTCGGGGCCAGCCTGTTTCGCCCCGGCAAGTGGATGGAGTACATCAAGAGCGTCTTTGGGGTCGCGTTGGTGGTGATGGCCCTGTGGTTTATTCGCCCGATCAGCCCCGAGTTGCGGGCGTTTGTCCTGCATCCCGAGTGGGGCTTGTGGATCGGCATGGGTCTCGGAGCTATCGGCATTATCGCCGGTGCGATTCACCTCAGCTTCTATGGCCCACTCGCCGAGAAAGTTCGCAAGGGGTTTGCCGTGGTCATCGCCATCCTCGGATTTACCGTGGCGCTCAACAACGTCATGTACGTGTCGGAGGGCGAGTGGAAGACCGTGGCAACGCTCGATGAATTTAGCGAAGCCGTGGCTGTCGCCGACGAGTTTGGCAAACCACTTGTCATCGACTTCGGTGCCGAATGGTGCAACCCGTGCAAGGAGATGGACCTCATCACGTTTGCCGACGAGCGCGTCGAGCTCGAACTGTCGTCGCGGTTTGAGCTCATCAAAATCAAGGTCGACAACGTCGACGACTCGCCCGACAAGCAGGTGTTGTTCAACACGTTTGTCAACGGCTCGCTGCCCGGAGTTGTCGTCTACGGCTCGGGTGTGCGGCTGAGCGACCAGATGGACGCAGTTCGCCAGGGCCAGGCCCCCGACCCGGCCTTTCGGCTCAACACCTTCACCGGGCCCGACGAGTTTTTGCCCAAGATCCAGGCCGTCGAGTAGGGCCGGCCGTCAACCACCAAAAGCGCCACCCAAGTCGGTGGCGTTTTTTGTATCTGCAACAGGACTGGTGTTGCCTGATTCGCTACCTCGGCGCCACACGCCCGGTGTATCTACATGTAGACTGCGGTTACAACAGCTGCTCGAGCCGCGCGCGGTTGAAGCCAACGAGCAACTCACCGCGAACGTCGATAACCGGCACACTCCCGGTCTTGAGCCCTTTTTCCTGGGATTTTTGCCGCAACTCGGCACCCGCGGCCGGGTCTTTTTCGATGTCCTTAGCCACGTAGGCCACCCCCTTGCGGTCGAGGTAGGCCAGCAATTTTGTACATACACCGCACCACTCGGTCTTGTAGACAATGACATCGGCTTCCCGTGGCTTTTTGGGCGGCGGCTCGATGCCCTCGGGCAGCTCGACATCACTGCTGAGGCCCTGACCTAGGGCTGCTTCTTCAAACTCGGTGCGCCCGATCGTCCCGAGCTTCCAGCCATCGTCGCCGGGCGCCTCTCGCAAGTTGACCACCCAGACCTTGTCGTGGGCAGGGCGCGGGCCATCGAGCAGGGTCACGCGCACCATCCCGCGTGCCTCTTCGGGCACCTCGTCGACCTTGCTTGTGTCTTTGAACACGCCGCGCTCCCCGGCATAGGTCAACACCACATTTTGCTCGTCCTTGGCCAACACAGCAGGCTTGTCTGCCACTTCTTGCCCTTGCGCCGCGGCCTTGGGCGGCGCCTGCTCGGGTGCCGGTGGTTTTTCCGGCGCACAGCTCCACAGAGCCACGGCCAGCAAAGCGAGGGAACAAACAGGTTGTGCTGCGTCGGTTCGCATGGGGCCCCTTCTCGGTCGGAGATATCACCAAGTTTTTGCGGCGACATCAATTGCCACGGCTCGGATTCGACGTCGCCGGCACGTGGGGTATAAAACCTGTTGAGACGTCCGCAATGGCGCGATTTGCACCTCCACAGACACCTGGCGAAGGTCCGGGATTTTTTGCGATCGCGCGGGCGGTAGCTGTGCTTTTGGTCCTCGTTGGCATCATCGGCACCATCGCCTACTCGGCTTACCTCGAATACACCGAGGTCAATCCACCCGAAGTCGAGGTCGAGCGCCTCGAAATCGAAGTCGACACCACCGGGCGCAAGCTCTCGGCCGGCAACGCCTGGCTCGCCCGCGAGCGCGGGATTTGGCACCTCCACCTCGAGGGGTCGCCAGCCCAGATAGGTTGGGCACACGGGGCACTCGGCGGGCAGCTGTTTCACCGGCTCGACGACCGTATCCAAGACCTCGTCAGCCAACGTTACCCCGGAGGTTTTGAGTCCTGGTCGGCCCTGTCGATGGTGCGTTGGCGCTACCGCGACGTCGACGAAGCACTCGCGCCCAACGAGCGCGAAGAGTTGGCGGCCTTTGCCGAAGGCTTGCCCGAGGCCTCGGGCCCGAACTTCTCCGGCTACCAGCGGTTGTTGCTGTACCAATGTTTTCAGGAGCTGTCCGAAACCCTCGACGATGTCGTGATCGAGGGCAACATGTTTGCCAGCCTCGCCAAGGCCGGCCGTGGCGCTGAAACCCCGGGCAACCTGATCGTCGGCCGCAGCCTTTCGGTCGATCTCGGCGAGGGGTTTGGTCCGCTCGAAGGCGACCGGGTCGTGGCGTTTTACTACCCCGACGGCAAATACCCGTTTGTCTCGATCGGCTGGCCCGGCATGACGGGCGTGGTCACGGGCATGAACTCGCGCGGGATCTTCGTTGCCCTCAACACCACGCGCACCGACGACCCCGGCGAAGAAGGCCTTCCGGTGTCGCTGTTACTGCGGCGTGTACTCGAAGAAGCCGATACCCTCGAAGCCGCGACCGAACTGCTCAGCGGTGCCGATGTCCGGACCTCGGCGGTGGTGTTGGTGGCCGACGGCATGGCCCGTAAGTCGGCGATTGTCGAAATGGCGCCCCGGGCCAAGGACGACAACCGCAAGGTTCGCGGCGAAAAAGACTCGACCGTGTGGAGCACCAACCACCTGATCGAGGGTGCGTTTGAACGGGATGCCGAAAACGATCGACTTCGGCGCTCGACCTCCTCGGGGTATCGCTACGAACGGCTCGGTGAGCTACTGACCCAAGAGACAGTCACGCCCGAGCGCGCCGTCGCTATTTTGCGTGACCGCCAGGGCAAGGAGGGCCATCCCCTCGGCCTCGGCAACCCCAACGCGCTCGACAACCTCGCCCGCAGCCACGCCATACTTGTAGATGCAACGGCGATGGTGCTGTGGGTCTCCGAGGGGCCCTCGGCCCTCGGCAAGTTTCGCGCGTTCGACCTGCGCTACTGGCTGATGCGCCAGGGCGATCGCCCTGCCCCACTCGACGATATCCCCCCCGACCGCCTACTTCACAGCGAGGCCTACAACGACTACGAGCAGGCACTCCATGCAATTGCCTATGCAAAGGACCTGCTCGGCCAACAGCTGCCCGAGCGCGCGCGCACGGCCGCCCAGGTCGCCCTGACACTCGCCCCCGAGATCGGGAGTTTGCATCGTCTGCTCGGCGACATCGAGCGCGAGCTCAACAATCCCGAGGCGGCCCTCGAGCACTACCGGCGCTACCTCGAACTGGTTCCGGCACGATTGCGCGACCAGGAGCGGGTCCGCGGAATCATGGAAGAGCTCGGCGCCTCTCCTTAGCAGCCGCGTGGCGTCTCGCCGGGGAGTTTGTCGAAGTTGGGTTTCGTGAGGTCGCAGCTGGATTGTGCGACCAGGAGCGGGTCCGCGGAATCATGGAAGAGCCCAAGCACACCGTGGTTTTCTCGCGTCGCCTCGCGCCGAAGAGTGTGTCGAAGTTGGGTTTCGTGAGTCGCAGATGAATGAGCTCGGCACCCTCTCCCCTAGCACACCGTGGTTTTCTCGCGTCGCCTCGCGCCGAAGAGTGTGTCGAAGTTGGGTTTCGTGAGTCGCAGATGGATGAGCTCGGCACCCTCTCCCCTAGCACCCCGTGGTTTTCTCGCGCCGCCTCGCGCCGAAGTGTTTTTCTCGCGTGTCGTCTCGAGCCGGGGAGTTTGTCGAAGTTGGGTTTCGTGAGTCCAGCTGGATTTCGCGACCAGGAGCGGGTCGGCGGAATCATGGAAGAGCTCGGCGCCTCGCTAGCACCACGTGGTTTTCTCGCGTGTCGTCTCGAGCCGGGGAGTTTGTCGAAGTTGGGTTTCGCAAGTCCAGCTGGATTTTGCGACCAGGAGCGGGTCGGCGGAATCATGGAAGAGCTCGGCACCTCCCTAGCACCACGTGGTTTTCTCGCGTGTCGTCTCGAGCCGGGGAGTTTGTCGAAGTTGGGTTTCGCGAGTCCAGCTGGATTTTGCGACCAGGAGCGGGTCGGCGGAATCATGGAAGAGCTCGGCACCTCCCTAGCACCCCGTGGTTTTCTCGCGTGTCGTCTCGATCCGAGTTTGTCGAAGTTGGGTTTCGTGAGTCGCAGCTGTCGTGGGCGACTGCCGGATCCGGCTCTAAACAACCTTGTGATGGCAAGGTCAGCGACGTGCTCGCAGGCGCATTCGCACGCCCCCCTTTGGCGCGAGCACGATGTTCTTCCGTACCGGGGGGAGCTCGTCGGTGTCGAGGAGTTCGAGCTCGAACTCCCGCAGTAGAGTTGCGAGCGCGAGGCGTGACTCGTAGAGGCTGAACGCCGCACCGATGCAGCGGCGGTTGCCGCCGCCAAAGGGCAGGTACTCGTGCGGGCGGGGCTTCTTGCCCAGGAAACGCTCGGGATCGAAGCGCGCGGGGTCGGGGTAAATCGTTGGGTCCTGGTGAACCAGGACGATCGCTGGGCACACGGTGACGCCGGCGGGGAGCTCGTAGCCGGCGAAACTCACCGGACGGAGGAGTTTGCGAAAGGCCACGTCGACGACCGGGTAGCGGCGGAGTGTCTCGTCGATCACCGCACCGAGGTACGACAAGCGCGCGAGCGTCTCTGGGGCTGGATTCTCGCCGAGCTCATCGACCTCGGCCCGAGCTCGCGCGAGCACCTCTGGATGACGGTGGAGCGCGTAGAGAGTCCAGGCGAGGCTAACCGCGGTCGTTTCGTGGCCGGCGATCAGGAGGGTGCGTAGCTCGTCCCGGATGTCGTTGTCGGACATGGCACTGCCGTCGTCGTAGCGGGCCCCGACGAGCATTGCGAGGATGTCCTCACGGCCATCGGGAGAGGCGCGGGTCTTCTCGATGTGTGCGTAGAGCAGATCGTCGAGCGCCTTAGAGTGCTTCTGGAAGGTCGCCCACGGTCCGAGGCCGAAGGGGGCTATCTGGGTCTTGGGGCTGAAAAGGAGGTAGGGCTTGGCTGCGCGGAGCGTCGCCATCACGGCCCGCTGGACCACAGTGATTTCCTCCCGCGTGGAGAAGCCGAACACCGCTCGCACGATCGCCTCGAGCGAGAGCTCGGTGGTGCGCTCGATGGCGACGAATTCCTCACCGACCGAGAGCGTAGCGAATGCTTCGCGCGTGGCCTCAATCATGACCTCGCCGTACGCCCGCATACGCTCACCACGGAAATGCGGGTTGAGCAGCTTGCGCTCGCGTTTGTGCTCGACGCCGTCCATCATCAGTACCGAGTGGTCTCCGACGAGAGCGCGGGTCGACTCAAAGCCGAACGATCCGTACAGCGAGGTATCACGGTTAGCGAACAGCTCCTTGATCAGCGCGGGCTGGGCGGTGGCGACGATCGGGCCGTTTCCCATCGGTAAGAAGAACGGATCTCCGTAGCGAGCGCGGTACTTGGTCATCGCCTCGATCGGCGTCCGCGCGACGCGAATCGTCGTGAGCAGCATTGAGCGAGGACCTGGGGGCAACGTTGACATGCCACGATTGTAGGTCTTGGCTGCCGACATTCTCCCCCCAATCTCGGCTTGCCCCTCCGAGAGAGCACAAAAATCGGCTACCTGAGGCTGGCACCGAGTTTATGAACGGCGAATAACTGTCCGATTCCTGCCGGTGAGCAACCTCGCGAAGTGGCAGGTCGCCTGGACTCGCCACGGTCGCTCCCACGCGTAAACGCAAACGAACCCACGGGCTAACTGCCCGCAGGTCCGATTTTGCCTCGCACTTTATATGTACTTACATGCGCATCCGCGAAGTGAGCGGCGAGACCCCCCGACGCTTGCGGGCGGCCTTGGTGATCTTGTTCCAAAATGCACGCTGGGGCTTGAGGCTGCGGCTCCAGATGTTCATATCTTCGAGCCCACGCCCGATCCGGCATGACCTCGGCATACAGCCGCGCAGGCCAAAGCCGAGGTGGGAAAATGCGAGGTTGACCCCCGGGATGGTTGCCCGGGCCAGGGTGAATGCCGTGGGGTACTTGAGCTCGCGCAGGTCGTCCATCAAGTCGGCGAGCAGCGACTGCATCAGCCCCTGGCCACGATAGGCCGGCTTGGTTGCACAGTCGGTGAGCTCGGCGGTTTTGGCCTCGCGGACCAGGTCCGCACTTGCACATGCAACGACATCGCCATTGCGCTCGACCACACGAAACGGTGTGCCGCTGGCAATCGCTCGGGCGACATAGCGCGGATCTTCGCTCGGGGTTGGATACTCGGCAAAGGTCTCGCCGATGAGCTTGGCAACCCTGGGCGCATCGATCGGCTTGGCCCGCCGGGTGCGAACTTCGGGTGCAACCCGCCGCGCACCTTTTTGCTCGACGAGCTCCCGCACCTGATGAACCCTCTCGGGGCGGGCGAGCTGTCCGCGGTCGTCATCACGGTAATAACCCATGACTGTACAAGCTTTTTTCCCGCCATAAAAACCGGGCAACAGGCCCTCGCGGGAAAACCCGACGTCGGACAGGCCAGGCTCTATATCGGCGCTGGCAAGCACGACCACACGCCCTCGCGTACACTTGTCGGCAGTTTCAATTAAAGCGTGGCCTAGGGCCGCCCCATCTGTAATTTCGGGATGATCGCAGCGGATACGATCCGAATAGGGATCGTCGTGGACAAGGATTCGCGCCGACGTACCCGACGGGGTCAACCCCATCGGTCGCACACAACGCGTATCCACACTCGAGATCGATTGATCGAGCATGGTGCCTCCGTTTGGTTGTGCCCGACTTATAACGAAGGAAACCCGCGATTGCAAGTGCTGTGGCTAAGTTTTTACTTGCTTGTACAAGTTGTTAGGGCGAGGTACTCGCCGACGACCCGTTCAATCCCGACAAACAGCGCGCGGCTTATCAGGGCATGCCCGATCGAGACTTCGTCGAGATGGGGTAGCGTCGCAAACAGCGGGAGGTTGTCGAGGTCGAGGTCGTGACCGGCATTGACCCCTAGGCCACAGGTGTGAGCTTTTTCAGCGGCGGCGACATAGGTTGCAAAACTGGCTTTTCCCCCATCTGCCGCAAATGCCCTCGCATAGGGCTCTGTGTAGAGTTCAACCCGATCGGCGCCAAGCGCTGCCGCCCATGCAATCGCCTCGGGGTTGGGCTCGACAAACAGCGACACCCGAACTCCATGCTGATGCAACCTTTTGATCACCGGGTCGAGCTGGTCGCGCATCTGGCCCGCAGGCCATCCCGCCTGACTGGTGATTTCACCGGGCAACACCGGCACCAGCGTGCATTGATGCGGCCGCACCTGGCACACGAGGTCCATCAGTTCGGGCCGCGGGTCGCCCTCGATGTTGAACTCAACCGTGTCGCGCAGGTCGGCGAGTCGGTTGGCGATCGCCACCACATCCTCCGGGGTGATGTGCCGTCTGTCCTCGCGTGGGTGCACCGTAATCCCCGGAGCGCCGGCGCGCAGGCAGGCATCGACCGCCTCGATCATGTCCGGCACCCGACCCCCCCGGGCGTTGCGCAGGGTGGCTACTTTGTTGACGTTGACACTGAGTCGCACCACACCCGTGTCTTAGCCGGGTTCGCCTGGGTTGTCATCTCGCGTGTTGGGCGAAACCTCAGCACCTGTGCGCACCTGTTGTAATCGCGCCGCAGCCTCGGCCTCCCACCCGAGCGAACCGGTTGTCACAACGGTCTGCCCGGCGAGTTGGCTCGGTAGATAACTGGTGTGTCCGGGCACCACCCCTCCGTCAAAGTCGTGGGGATAGCGGTAGCCCACCCCGTATTGCGCCTGTTTCATCAACTCGGTCACCGCGTTGCGGACCACCCGGGGGACGTCGAGCGACCCGTGGCGGGCAACCAACTTGCGGGCGTTGGCATAGCTGGTGAGTGCGGCGTTGCTCTTGGGCGCGAGCGCGAGGTAGGTCGTGGCCTGTGTCAGCGGCAACACAGCCTCGGGGCGGCCAATTTGGTGGGCTGCCTGGGCGGCTGCACTTGCGACCACGAGTGCCTGGGGGTCGGCATTGCCGATGTCCTCGCTGGCAAAAATCAACAGCCGGCGGGAAATAAAGTTGAGGTCCTCACCGGCCTCCAACATACGTGTCAGCCAATAAACAGCGGCATCTGGGTCGCTGGCCCTCATGCTTTTGATCAGTGCAGATACAATGTTGTAATGGGCCTCGCCAGCCCGGTCGTGTCGCAGGGCCCGACCACCTGCGGCCATCGAGGCAAGCTCGGGCGTGAGCTGCCGACTCCCCTCGGGAATCAGCGACACGGCGACTTCGAGCAGCCCGAGCGCCTGGCGAGCATCGCCATTTGTTGTATGTGCAAGAGCAGCGAGCAGGCCATCCTCAACCTCGATTTCGAGTGCCCCGAGGCCATCTGGAGACGTGAGCACCCGACGCATCAGCCCCACGAGTTCGGCAATGCTCAACGCCCGCAGCTCGTACACCCGCACCCGGCTCAGCAACGCGGCATTGACTTCAAAGCTCGGGTTTTCGGTGGTCGCCCCGACCAACTTGCACAACCCCGATTCGACATGGGGCAGCAGCGCGTCCTGTTGGCTGCGACTCCAGCGGTGGATCTCGTCGATAAACAAAATCGTTCCACGGCCGCTTCGACGCTGGCGTCGGGCCTGCTCGAGCAACTGGCGAACCTCGCGGATCCCGGCCTGGGTCGCCGACAGCTCGGCGAAGGCGTGGTCCGTTTCGCGGGCGAGCAACTGGGCAAGCGTTGTTTTGCCAACACCGGGCGGCCCCCACAAAATCATGCTCGGGAACCACTGCTTGGCGATCAGGGCCGCGAGCGGCCGACCTGGCCCGAGCAGATGGGTTTGGCCGGCAAACTCGGCCAACGTCCGCGGACGCATCCGCTGTGCGAGTGGCGGCGCGGCAAGGGTGCCGCTTTGTTGCATGCCGTGCTCGAGCAGGTCTGCTTGCGTGGGGTCTAAAAGGCCCATGCCACAAACAAACCACCAGGTGCATACGGGCGCAAGTCCGCCCGGGCCCGTCGTCACGGTTGTTGGGTCACTCCCCGGTGAGACTTGGGGCGAGTTTTGGCCACGTCAGACGAGTGTTATCGTGGTGCCGATGCTACGCCGCCTCATCGCTCATCGTCACTTCCTCGTCGGGGGGTTGTGTGTGCTGATGATGGCACCGGGGTGCGACGAACGGCTCAAACGCCTGATCACCGAGGCTTCCAAGCGCCAGGAAAAGCGTGAGGCCTGGGCGGCAAAAGCCGCTGAGAAACAGCTCACCCCCGAGGTCTCCCCCGAAGTTGAGGCTGCGCTCGCGGTCGTCGCCCGCAGCGACTTCAAGTTTATCGTCCGCAAAAACGACAAGGAAAAGGAGCGCCGCTACAACGGGTTCGACTTTGCCGAGATGTTGCGGTTCAAAACAAAGTGGCTCGGACGCGACATCCCCGACTTCAAAACCTGGATGCGGGAGATCGGCAGCGGCGTGTTCTTTTCGGGCAAAGCCTACATTGTGCAGTTGCCCGATGGCACGGAGATCGAGTTTCGCACCTGGCTCAACAACGAACTCAAGGCGCTCCCCAACGACCTGCCGGAGACAACCGGCGGCAAGTAACTTGCGCATACATGATTTTGGGGCGGAAAGGCGACTGCGGAGAAATCCCCACTGGTGATGAAGTCTCCCCACAGGTTTCTCATAGCTAGCTAACTTCGCGCCACGAAACTTGGGCGCCCCAAGTCGGCCCGATTCTTGAAAGCCGCATCGACACGATGTTGGCTTTTCATAGTTTTCTTGCCGACCGCATTGTCAATACCGAGGCCGTCGCCCTGTCGCCAACAATTGGCTGGTTGTTGCTGACCTGCGCGATTGTGTTTGGGCTGTTGATGATCAGTTACCGCGAGCAGTGGCGCCGCCTGTGGTTGCGCCTCGAAGATCCGCGGACCATCGGCATCTTTCGGTTTTTGTTTGCGATCGCCATTTTGCTCAACGTGAACGGTCTGTGGGAGCACTTCCACTACCTGTTTACCGACGAGGGCATCTTCTTTACCGACACGGCGCGGGAGGTCCTCGCCAAGAAGCAGTTCGCCGGCTTCGGCGATGTCCGTGCGGGCGAGCCAGCAGGCTTTTTCGACACGCAGGCGATGTGGAACTTTTTTAAGGGCAACAAGCTCTCGCCGCTGTTTTTTTGGGACTCGCCCACCGCGTTTTGGACGTACCTCATCATCTTTGAAGCCGTGACCCTGGCATTTGCCCTGGGCTTTCGCGCGCGGGTGACAGGGGTCCTGAGCTTTTTCATGTGGCACGGCCTGTGTGCCCGCAACCCGCTGTTTATGGAGGGCACCGACGCGGTCTATTCGTGCATGTTCTTCTACCTGCTGTTCGCCAAATCAGGCCATGCCTACAGCATCGACAACTGGCTGCGTTGCCGCAAACTGCGGCGCAAGGGGCTGCTGCAAACCGGTGAGCAGGTCGCAAAACCCGACGGCCAGGAGACCGCCAAACAAGCCCTGCAGCCCATCTACCGGCTGATACCGGCCTGGCCGCGGCTGCTCATGATGCTCCAAGTCGCAACCATCTACCTGTTTACCGGCTCGGCCAAAACCGGGCACGTGTGGATGCGTGGCGACTCGCTTTACTACGCCCTCAACATGGACCACTTCTACCGCGTGCCGCCACAGCTGCTGTCGCAGGTGTTTGGCACCAACGTGTTTCGGGTGATGACGTGGACGGTCCACGTTTGGCAAATCAGCTTCTTTTTGGTGATTGTCGGGTTGATCCTCCGCTGGGCACACCGGCAAAAATTTGCCCCGACAACCCTGGGCCAACGCGTGCTTCGCCGCAGCCTATGGGTCGTCCTCGGCCTGCTTGCATTGGCGGTGGCCGAGGTTGCGTGGCCGGTTCACTACCCGGCCAAGGCGAGCCTACCGCTGGTGCATGTACAATGGATCTTTGGGGTCGCCTGGGTTGCTCTGATGGCAGTTGTCGGCTGGGGTCTGTACCGCCTGCGCAACCGGCCGTTTAACGTGACCCTCGCCGGCCGCCGCTACACCCTCGACCTCGATTGGTTTTGTAGCTGGGTGCTCGGCCGCCGGGTGTTTTTGACCCTGGGGCTGCTGTTTCACGGCCACATCATGGCGCTGATGAACATCGGCATGTTCGCCCCGATCATGATGCTGACCTATGTCGTGTTCCTCAACGGGCACGAGGTTGGTCTGATCGTCCAGCGCCTCGGTCGTGGGCTCAATCGCCTCGCCGGCCGCAACGTTGTCGACACCACGTTTGTGTGGGCCCAACATCCGAGTGCACCGGGCCTCGCACGCGACCGGGCCCAAGTGCCCGGGTGGGTACTCGTGGTGACGCTTGGCTGTCTCGCCGGGGCTGTGGCAACCAAGGTTCTCGGGCCAAAAACCTGGACCTCGCCGCTATTGTGGCTCGGAGGCGGTACGCTTGTCGCCGGCGCTGTGGTGGCCGCGATTCGGGCCCGGCGTCAGGCCCCGTTGGCGACAGACAGCCTACCGTGGGCCTACGGGCCGCTCGGCCGATTTGTTGCCAATACACTGATCATCTACCACATCACCGCGGTTGCGGTGTGGACCCTGCCGGTCAAGGATTGCCTCTCGACCTTTCGCACGCAGGCCGCCAAGCCGTTTCGCGGGTGGCTGGTACACACCCACACCGCCCAGTCGTGGAACATGTTTTCGCCCAATCCCCCGCGCTCCAATACATTTTTGCGGGTGCTGGTGCACGACACCGACGGAGAGGTCTACGACCTCAACACCGATGTATACGCACCTGAGCAGCGACCGATCCCATGGATCTTCAACGACCGCATGCGCAAGATGAACCGCCGGATCACCGGCCGGCGTCACGGCAAAAACTCGTGGTACCTCAAATGGCATGCGCGTTACCACTGCCGCGAGTGGGCCCTGCAAAACGGCGGCGAGGCACCTAAAAAAGTCGAGATCGTCAAGATGAACTACCGGATCCCGACGCCCGAACAGGTCAAGACCCGTGGCTACTACATCCCCGAGATCCAGCTGGCGAAGTTTGGCAAACAACGGGTGATCCACACCGCCGAGTGTGCAACGGCCCCCGAGGCCCAACTTCCCAACTGGATGCGTGAGCGCTACGGGTTGCCGCTGCTACCCGAGGGCGCCGAAAAACCGTGGATCAAGCACCGTCACAAAAAGTGGGAACGCAAGCAAAAGCGCCTGGCCAAACGCAGGGCCCAACAACGGGAGTCAAAGTAACATGCATACACAACTTATCCTGGGCATCGCCCCGCTCATCGAAACTTCCCTCGAAAACCCTGGCGTGCGCGTGATCGACTTTGCCGCGTTTGGCGTGCTCGCCCTCGTCTGGGTATTTGTCGGTCTCCTGTTGCTGTTTGTCCGCTCGCTGTTGCGCGATGACAACAACCTGCAGCGCGGCCTGTAGCTCGGCGCTCAGTTGTCAAGCCAGGCGAAGGCACGCTCGACATGTGTATGTGCATTCTCTGTAATGCAAACACCGTGGGTCATGACGACCTGCTCAAACGGCCACTTCAAAAGTGCGTCACGCGAGCGCCGGGCGGCATCGCGGTCGCGGACCGTCAGGCGCCAGTCAAATGGCACGCCGCCATCCGGCGCTAAAATTCGGTTCCAGCGCTTAATGGTCCGCCAAAACAGGCCGTCGCACGCGGGGTCGTGATTTTGGATGATGTCGGTAAAAATGACGGTCCGCGACCGCCGGTGAAAAAACACAACTTCGTTCATCACCCGACTCCCGCGAAACACAACCTGGTCGATTTCGCCGGCCCAGGCCGGTGGGGCTTCGTCGCTGAGTTCGGCATCGAAGTCGCGCTTGGGATACCTGGCCGGAAGACCCGGAGCCGCCCAGACCTGCGCCCCGGCTGCGGCGTGTGTTTTCCACGGGTCGACATAGAGGTGGTGAAATGTCCCAGGAGCCACAAGGTGGGCAATCTCCCCGAGTTCGGCGATGGCGGCGACACGAGCCTCGGAGGCGACCACCGGCGAGTGCAACCAAAGCCCGTCCGCGAGCTTTGCCACAGTCATTCGGGTAGTAAACGGAATCCCAAACATCCGCAGGAGGTCGCCATCGACCAGCCAGATTCCCTCACCAAATGGCTGCAAGACATCGGTCATAGCCACACCATACCCCGGTGGAGCCAACCGGTTTGCGTCATTCGGGCGCACAGGCGGCCGCCTAGGGCAGGAAGCGTTGACAAAAACTCGTGTCATGATGTTCCGGCGTGACTACCCCTCGCCTACCCATTGTGACCTGCGGCTTGAGCCTCGCCCTCGGGCTGCTCACACCGGCGCACGCGGGCGAGCAACAACCCAAGCGATTTGAGACGACCGCGCAAAAACTCCACAAGGCGGGTGTTCGGTGCATGGACACGACCCAGCGGCCCAAGTGCGCGATCAAGAATTTTGAGGACCTGATCGACGAGCCGACCAACGAGCGGGCGCTGGTGACCGATGGGCTGCTGCGCCTCGTCAAGCTCTACGCCGCCGCTGGCCGCGACAGCGATATCAAACAGATGCTGCGGGTGTTTTGGGAGGCCGGCCGTAAGCGCAGTCACTACGGCCACCTCGCCTACTCGGCACGCTACCTTCCGGCCGACTTCGATATCTACGGCGGAGGTGACATCGTCGCGGTCAAGGATGCACCGCTGACCGGTAAGTTGCCGCCCGAGTTATTTGAATACGCAACCACTTGCGACGAAAACCGCCAGGCCCAAATCAAGGACCTGTGGCTGTTGCGTCGGGCCCAGCGGCGCGCCAAAAAATCGGGGCTTTCGGTCAATACCGAGATTGCCAAAATTCACCGCGAAAACCTCGCTAAGCGCAAAAAAGCCGAGGAGCGTCGCAAGCAGCGTGAGGCTAGGTCGAAGCAAAAAAAACCGCCCCAAGTCGAGCCTGTGTTTGTCGAGGGCACCTGCAAGATCGTCGCGGCCTTTGGCCAGGTTGAATATGCAAATTGGCGGCGTATGTCGTTTGCCATGAATCACAAAAACCCCGCGCGCGCGATCGCGTTTTATGCGATTCCCGGGCTCGACGAACAGCTCGAGCAGGCGGCCGCTCGCGGCGACCTCAAACCCGCCGGCGACAAAATTTGGGCCATCCCCGGATGGCAACACAACGGGCAACAGGTACTGGTCGCGCGTCTCGACCTCGATGAGCTGACCCTGGGGACAGCCGATGTGTTGCGCGGCGTGGTCACCCGCAGTCACGAGGGTAAAAAGTCGATGAACCGCGAGCTGCGTAATCTGCTTGGACAGGTCCCCCAGGACGCCCATTTTTTTGGTGCCGGGACCGAACAGGCGGTCCGTGACCTCGGCTTTGGCGGCATGAAAAAGTCGCGACGACGCCTGGCCGAGTGGTTTTTGCCGCGCCCCGAAGGCATTCAGATGGCCGGGGTGGTCCATGAGTACCTCGGCCTGTTCATCCGCATGCCCACCAACAACCCGATCAAGGCCGACATGCTGGTCTCGCTGTCGCGCCGGCTGATCGCCAACGAGGCCAGCGATGACGACGGCAACGACGACCTGTTGCGCCTGCTCGACGTTGCCCAAGCCAGTGACCGCCGCGCACTGCTGATGAGCTACGTGCTATCCAGGAAGCAAATCATGGACATGATGGAGCGCTAGCGCGGACTGCTCACCAAGGTTTTGACCCGAGGGCTGCGGACGCGAAACCATTGGGCACACGCACGGGGAAGGAACACTCGAGCTGCGTTGTCCGTGAACGCAGCCCACATTCAAGTTTTTCATGTATTTGCAAGCAGTGGTCGAGGTCATGTTGACAAGTCCGGGCGAGCCACGGGTGTCTTGCGCACAAACCCGACGATCAAAAACGGGACCAACAACCCGCTAAACAGCGAGTAAATTGTGTCCGCGTGCTGTGGCAGCGCCAAGATCAGGACGGCGCCGAGTAACGTAAACAGCGAAGCCCCCAACATCGACAGGCCCCCCCTGCCGGTGGCTATGGCAAATGCAATCGAAAACAGGAGGAGGTCGGAAAACAGAATCTCGTGAACGTCCTGTCCGAGAAATGTTGAGCCTATCCGGTTGATGCCGATAAACGCGAGTAGGACCAGCAGCAAAAACGAGACCCAGCGGTTGGTACCCGGGCGAAACGCTGCCCGACGCCAAATCACCAGGGAGATGCAAACCAAGACCGCGAGCGTGAGCCAAATAAAGATGGTGTCGACCGGTTGCAGGCCGCGCTCGGGGTCGACGATCAACTCGAGCACAACCCAAAACGCCGGGGGCAAGATCGCCAGGTTGAGGAGGATTTTTCGCAGCTGGCGACGCTGCTCATGGGAATCCCGAGCATTTGTATGATCATCTATTTCCTGTAGCAGCTCCAACATCGTCGGCCAGCGCGCGTCGGGATCGGGCGAGAGCCCGCGGTTGATGGCCTCGCGCAGCCACTGGGGATACGGCTGTGCCCACAGGTCTTTGGTTGGTCCGCGCCCCACCCGGTCGATAAGCTCGTAGATCGTGTTGCCGACAAACGGGCGACGACCTTCGAGGGCCTCAAATAGCGCCACACAAAAGGCGTACTGGTCGCTCTTAGCCGTGGCCTCCTCACCGCGAAATTGCTCGATTGCCATGTATGCAGGGGTGCCTAGAACCGCCCCGGCACGGGTGAGCGGGCTGTGCAGCGCACCCCCGGAGCTCGAAATTTCGGCGACCACGGCATCGCCCGAGACACCCGTTTCTTTTGCAGACACAATTGTTTGTAGCTCGCCGAGCTCGCGGGCCGAGACATCAGGCATTTCGGGATCATCAGTCGGTTGTTCGTCGACCTGTGCAGGTCCTGCCCAGGCCAGGCGCGCCAGGCCAAAGTCGACAACCGTGGCCCGCTGCCCGTGTACAAGCACGTTGTGCGGCTTAAAATCGCGATGGACCAGGCCGGCCTGATGGGCGGCGACCAGCCCATTTCCTGCACATACAAACATCTTGAGTATGTCCTGCCAGGCGAGCTGTGGCCCCTGCTCCCCCACCCACTCACCAAGCGTCTGCCCCTGGATAAACTCCATGGCGAGATAGAGTTGTTGGTCGTGCTCGCCGACCTCGTGGACCGTCACAACATTGGGGTGCGTGACCCGGGCCAGCGCCTGAGCTTCTCGCAGCAACCGTTGACGCGTGCGGATGTCACTTGTGTCCTCGCGCAAAACTTTGATCGCGACCTTGCGATCGAGCTGAGTGTCGTAGGCCGAATAGACCACCCCCATGGCGCCCGCACCAATCGACTCGAGGATCGTAAACCGGCCGATCTTTCGCGGGACCCGGGTTGATTGTGCGCGAGCATCGGACAGCGACGGCTCATTGCGAGTCGCGCCAAAGGCATCGATCGCCCCGTTCTCGGGTGAGCTATCGGTTTGTGTCCTGTCCACACAAGCGATCATATGGGCGGATCGCTGTTACCGTCCAAGACCATCCGCAGCCGTCGGCCCCGTTTTAGAGCATCCTGAGGCCAGAGCTGTGCGCACCTGACCAGGGCTGGGCAGTTGCCAGTGTTTGTGGCAGCTTCACGGGGTGTCTCAGTGGTTGCTCACCGCGTTTTTGATGACGACGACCGTGTCCTCCCCTCCGGAGACGCCGGCCCCGACAGCGGAGTCTTCCCAGCCCGCTCAGGGCTCGTATGCTGCCGAGCAGTGCGAGCGCGACCTCAACACGCTGCTGACCAAAACCGATCGAAGTTACCTCGAGGCCAGACGGCGGCTCGAAGACCATCCGCTGGTTGCGGCCCCGGCCATCATCGCGCGATTGCAAGGCGTCCCACCACCCGGACCAGCCGCGCGCGGGCGCTTGCTCGCGGTCCTCGGCCAGTTTCGCCGGCCAGAGGATCTACAAGTCTTTGCCACGCAGCTGCGACGAACCGCGCTCGACCCCCAGGCAAAACCTGAAGACCTCGTCCCCTGGCGTGCCCTCCTACGCGAGCAGGGAGCCGCTGCTCTGCCGGTCCTGACAGCGCTGGTCGGCGATCGCAAACTCGACGAACCCATCCGCGGCCTGTTGCTCAGCGACCTCGTCGAAGTCTATCCGGTTGAGCAGATCGGCGGCCTTTTGGCCCTGGTCGGACGTGGCTCCCAAAACCTGCGGCGGACCTTGCATTTGGCGCTGCGCAAACGGGCGGCCTCGCGGGCGCAGGAGCGGGCCGCACTGCTTGCCGGTGTCGACCACGAACTCACAACCGACGACCCCGCGCGCCTCGCTTCGCTCATTCGCCTACGCAGCGCACTGACCCCGCGGCAGGACCCGACGTTTCGCCAAAAACTCGTGGCCCTGGCCCCGGCCGCGGCTTCGGGTGGACCCGAGTTTGTGATTCAGGTGGTGGCGATCCGCGGCCTGGCGACACTGGCTCCGACCGATCCGGAGGCCGAGGGCCACCTCGAAAAAATTGCTCATACACATTTAGCGGCGAACCGCCGCAACATCCAAGCCAGTGAAATCCTCGGGTGGCTCGCACTCAAAGGTCTCGGCGAGTCGGCAGCCCAGCGGGTTGCCGATGCACTCAACCTCACCGGGGCCGCCCAGCCACGGGTCGCCACGGAGGCCTTTCGCGTGGCGACCTTGCACGGCGACGACTGGCTCGAGATCAGCCAACAACACCCCTGGCCACAGGTGCGGGCCGCAGCGATCGGTCGCGTGCTCCCGCCATGTACATCAGGACATGTCTCCAAGTTGGCAGGCATCGCCGGACTGCGCAAAGGCGACGACGATGGAACCGTGGGCCGGGCGGCAATCCTCGCGCTCGGGCGCTGCCGCGACGATAGTGCCCGCCGCCAACTCACCAAGCTGTTGCACAACGATCAACTCGACGATGGCAGGCGGGCCGCCGCTGGCTGGCAACTCGTCAAGCAGTTCGGCAACGGCGGCGCCGACCAGGTCGCCAAGGCCCTCGATAAAACCCCCGACATCGCCACCGCCCGGCGACTGATCCAAGTTCTCGGGCGTGGTGGGTTGGCGACACCAGCAGTCGTCGAGAGCCTATGCGACACCGTCGACATCACCGAGATGGCAGCGGACGCCCGGGCGGCTCTTGTCAGAATCGGCGCGTCGCCAACCTGCGAGTAGCAGGTCGCCAACCGCAACTCCCGGCGGCCCCCGGCAGTTCGTGCCGCGACAAAGCTCCGGCCCTCCGCACGACAACTCCATGCGGCCCCAGAACTGCTGCAAAGCTCCGGCTCGTCCACACCAGCGAAAAATCAAGGTGCGTTGATCGGCCGGACCTCGCCGTGCCACAGTGGGGCGTGCCCGCGAGTGTGCCCAACAAGTTGCGAAAACTCGAACGTCACCAGCTGCGTCGTGGGGACGAACAGTTCATTGTCCTGCGCGATCCGCTGGGTGTGAGCGAGACGATTGCCCTGCCGGCGGTTGCCGTGGACATCCTCGACCTGCTCAACGGTCAGCGCACACCCGCCCAGGTTCGTCAATCGTTGTTGATGCGCGGCAAGCTCGATGTATCTACACAGGAAATCGCCGACCTCGTCGCCGACCTGCGCGACAACGGGATGCTCGACGACGAGGTTTTTCGGGCCAAGTTTGCGACGATCCTGCGGGAATTTTTAGCATCCCCCACACTCCAACCCCGGCACGCGGGCATGCTCTACCCGGACGACCCCACGCAACTCGGTGCCCTGTTCGACGATGTGTTCGCGGCCCCACACAAGCACTTCGGGACGCCAGCGGTCGGCGCTGTTGTCTGCCCCCACCACCCCCCGACACAGGTCGCCGACACGCTGCGAGCCACGCTCGATCAGCTGCCACTGCCCGGGGCTGTCGACTGCATTGTTGTGCTCGCCACCGATCATGCTCCCGGCCTGCTGCCGTATGTAACAACAGCCAAAAAACTGGTATCTCCCCTCGGTGCCAGCCCGGTCAGCGAGTTGGTGGAGACCCTGTGTGAAGATGTCCCGTGGGTCACCCGCGAAGAGATTCGGTTTCGCCAGGCGACCAGTCTCGAGTTCCAGGTGTTGCTGTTGCACCGCATCTACGGGGCATCATGTCCACCTGTCCTTCCAGTCTTGTGCGGGCAAACGGTATTGAGTCGGGCCCAGCAACCGCAGGTCGATGAATTTCTCGCGGCGATGGAGCGCCTGACCAGCGGACGACGTGTGTTGTTTTGGTGTGCGGCCGAGTGTAGCCACGCCGGTGCTGCGTTTGGTGGGCGCGCAACACCGGCCGACTACGACACGGTCGAGGCCCGGGATCGTCAGCTGCTTGCCGAGCTTGTCAGCGGACGCCCCGAACAACTGGGCCAACGCTGCCGCGAGCACGACCCGATCTGTGGCCGACCAAGTGGCGGGGCGGTGCTGACAACCCTGGCAAACCTGGTCGAACTCGGTACCCGCGGGGATGTTTGTTCATACAAGCTTCTCACCCCACCCGGTGGCGATGGCGTTTCGGGTATCGCCGGCGTCAAGCTTTGGTCGCCGTAAACAACAACACCGCGAAAGCAGCGCTTGGCTGTCACGCGGTGTTGACGATCCCGGCTGGGGGGCCGAACTAGTTTGCCGCTTCGTTCGAATCGGGGGGTGCATCACCCGGCGACGCATTCGATGCCTGTTCGTCTGAGGACTCCGGGGCGTCGGCAGTTGTGTCATTCGCATCGGCCGCGAGCGTACCCTCCCCGTCGGGAGTCCCTTCGTCAGGCGACGCAGTGTCCGCAGTGTCTGTGTCACTTGGCGCTGTCACTACGGGTGCCGGTGCTGGCAGGCAATCGGGATTTGCCCCACACATCGTCAACGCAAGACGGGCCGCGGCGTCGGCCGACATCGGCAACTTCCCGTGCTCGTCGGTTGCCGAACATGCGGCCAGGCCCTGAACAAAGCCGTGCACGGCTATTGCCATTTGCCCGGCATCGGGGCCATGAAACACGCCAGATGCTAATCCACGGGCAATCACCTCTTGATACAGATTGCGGGTCACGCGAAAGGCGCTATCGAGTTTGGTGCGGAAGTCAGGCTCTTGTACTGCCATCGTGACCAACAAGTTGCACAAGCGAGTTTCGTCGGGTTCGTTGGCCAACTCCTGGACGTGTGCACGTACGAGGGTCCCAAGCAGCAGGTCTGCCGGCTGGTCGGTTCCTGGCTGAAAACTCCATCGCCGTTTGAGGGCGTCGAGTTGGGCATCGAGAATATCGTGGAACAGTGCTTCTTTTGCTCTGTAATGAAAATAAACTCCGCCTTTGCTCAACCCCGCTTCTCGCGCAATGTCGAGGAGTCGCGTCGCCGCGAAGCCCCGACGAACGAAGCATCGAGTGGCGGCGGCCCGGATTTGCCGCTTGCGTTGCTCGTCGGTTTTCTGTCGTGTCATGTCAATCCCATCCCCTCCCGGCACGAAACGTGCCCCATAAAAGCTAGATTGACGCTAGCGCCTGCCCCCCTGTAGTTGTCCAGTAGATTCAAAATTTAGTAGTTATGGCCCATCCAGCCGGCTTTTTAAGGCACCTTTCGAAGCTGTCCCCAAGGACCGGTTTGGAAGAATCTTGATATCGCTCGCTGCGCCCGCTCAGATCCACACCTCAACCCAGAGCGAAAATATCAAGTGCGGGGGCAAAAACTTCCCCGGCCGTGCGAGATAGATTTGACAGCGGCGGGCAAACACGCGTGAATATCACACCTGACCCCGCGTCCCCCATCCCCGACAAGCGAGGAACCTATGCCACAAACCCGTTCTGCTTCCTTCATTCTTGCCGTTACACTCGCCAGCTTTGGGCTTCCGGGTTGCTCCTTCTCCTACTCTGCTTCGACAGGCTCCAAGGCTCCGAGCTCGAGTGAGGGACGCACTCCCAAAACCGGGCGAAGCCCCGGCCGCTCACCTGGTAAAGCTCCGGCTGCAACACCCGACATGGATAAGGGCAAAAGCCCAACCCCGGCACCAGCTCCCGCCGACGACACTCCGAGTTCTAACGAGACACCCAACACCGACGCCGATGGCGGTGCCGCTGCGGGCAGCAACCGTCCAGCCGCACCTTCGGACACCGGCTCGACCGTCTCAACTGCAAAATCCGGTGACGCAGGCAACCCGAGCAACTCAACCTTCGGCGCCAAAAAAGCAGCGGCCAAGCCCAAGGGGGTCGGCAACACCAAAACCGCAGGAACGGCAAACACCGACCAGCCCATCAAAGAAAAGGGCCTGCGAGCGCGCTAAGCCACCATCGACCTCACAACCAAGCCAAGGCAGCTGGATCCGTCCAGCTGCCTTTGTGTTGGTTGCCTAAAGTTGTGCACCCTACTCGGCTCGCCCGAGCCACGACACAGGCACAACTTCGTCTTCAGCGACAACTCAACCCAGGCAGCAGGATTTGTCCAGCTGCTCTTGTTTTGGTTGCCTGAAGGTGCCCCCCCTACTCGGCTCGCCCGAGCCACACGAGCAGAGCAGGCAGCACCACCACACAGGCAAATAGACAGCTGCCAACCCCGATCATCATCGCCAGGCCCAGGCTCAACATCCCACCATACTCGGCCCCGACGATAAGCCCGGCGAAGGCAAAAATCGTCGTCAGCGAGGATAGCAAGACAGCAGCTCCTGTTCCTTCGAGCAGGTCTGAAAGTCGGGCCTTGCCATGGGTCTCGGCCGACTGGCGTGCACGGTGCATCACGTGCACAGCGGCATCGATACCGATCCCAACAACAAGTGGCAATACAACAATATTGACGACGTTGAGCGGTATGCTGAACAGCGCCATCGTCCCGATCATCCACGACCAGCCCAACGCGACTGGGAACATGACCAACAGTGAGTCTTTGAGATTGCGGAATTGGGCCAAGACCACCAAAAACACGAGGATCGCCGCAACCACAACGGCCCGGCCAAACCCGTGAAAGATCATCGAGTGGTGCTCGTGGAGGGTCACCGCAAAGCCGGTCGCATCAGGGTCGACGGTCTCGAGCTGCCGGTGGAACCGCTCGGCGTTCTCCAGTTCCCAAATATTGATGTTGGGGGTGGCGAACAACGCCACTGCGCCAGACCCATCGACCGCCATAAACCGCACTTTGAACAGCTCAGGCATGTCTTCGGGTGCATATTCTCCACGTTCGGCGATCGCCCGCCCGGTCGTCCAGGCCCGTCCCATGATCCGCGAAATTTGCTGATGCATCTTTCGCAGCCGGGGTTGACCGTCTTCAGGCAGGCCACGCAGCACCTCGGCGAGTTGGCGAAACTGTTTGATCGCGGCATCGACGGCCGCTGTATCGCGGTCGTTGCGTTTGAGCTCAAACCGAACCTCGTCAAACAGGTCGACGATCCGTGTCACCTTGGTCGCAATGTCAGTCGCCGACACCGGGGCATTGGCCAGGCGCTCAAAGTCGGGCTGACGCGGTAGGCCAGCAAACCCGGCACGCAACTCCGACAACAGGTCTGGCGTCAACTTGGGTGCGAGATCTGTCGGCGTTTGGACATCGGCGATCAGGTCGAGCTTGCGCAGTTGCTCGGCCTTCTCGCGGGCGGCCTCGAAGTTGGGCGCCTGAAAACAGGCAAACGCCGGGCTCATGGCCCCGTCTTCTTCGAGTAGGTCGAGGGCGATTGCAGCCGGTGACTCATCGGGCAAGAAGTCGAAGTAGCGGGCGTTGAACTTGACCGATGGGAACGCCACCGCACCCGCGATCGCAGCCACCAAGCCAAACCCGACCAGCACTTTGGGGGCAGCGCGGACAAACCTCGGTAACTGCGACACCCCGTGGATCTTGGCCTCGTAGAACCGATTGCCACCCCACCCCTGCCCGGCGAGCGCAGGCATCACAAACAACGCCACCACCATCATCGTGATCAGGCCGATCGAGGTGATCACCCCGAGTTCGGCGAACGCGGTGAACTCGGTTGTCATGGTGGCCAAGAACGCGATGACCGTGGTCAGGGCCCCGATCACCACCCCCGGCCCCGCCGACTGCATCGCCGCGACCATGCTCGGCCCGGCCTCCAGCCCCTCGCGGCGAAACTCGTTGGCCCGGGCGAGGATGTGGATCGAGAAGTCGATCCCAAGGCCCAGCAAGATGGCGATAAAGCTCGAGGTCACGATGGTGAGATAGCCGTACAGCAGCCACACCGCGCCCAGGGTCAACACCAGGCCGATCCCCAGTGGCAACTGCACGTAGATCGCCATTCGCAACGAACGAAACGCGTACAGCTGCAGCAAGAAGATCGCCAGGCCAGTGAGGACGCTGCTGACCAAAATCCCGCGGCGGATAAGCGCCATCTCGTCGGTCGAAAACACCGGCAGCCCGGTGACCATGACCTCGACACCTTGGTCGGCAAACCGCTGCTGCACCTCGCTTGAAGTCGCCCGAATCTCGTTGATCACCGGAGCTATGTCGTCGACCTCACCGCTGGCAAACACCGGGAACAGGGCGACGAGGTGATGCTCGCCTTTCCAGCCGACAAAGTAGCCGCGGTCGTCGATCCCCCGGCGTTCGGGCACCGTGTCCATACCCGACAAAGCCCGCAGTTGTTCGTCGATTTCCTGGTCTTGGAGGTTGCGTGACAGGGCCTCGGCGATGTTGCCGAGCTGGCGAAATCCCTCGGTTTGTTGCGCTTCGGTTTGGGCCGGCCCGGCATCGTTGCCGTCGAGCCCCGCCTGCAGGCGATTGCCAACCACATCCATCAGTGCTGGCAACCCGCCTTCAATGAGCTCGGGAAGTGGTTTGTCGGTCGAGCCAACCATGTCGCGCAGCTCGGCGATGACGTGGGGATCTTGTACAAACAAGAACTCTGCGATCGCCTCGGGCCCGAGCCGGGCAAGCACCCGACCCTCGAGGATCGGCATGGCCTCGTAGGCAACCTGCAGCTCGTCGACAACCTGCTGCCGGGTTTCGGCATCCGCCCCGCGGACCACCACCACGGGAAGATCCGGGTAGCCAAACCGCTCAAAATAGGCCTCGAGCGTGGCCTGGCTGGGATTATCGGAGCTGACCATGCCAAACCGATTGGTCGTGATCCCAATTTGTGGGACCGCGAGTCCGGCGACGATCACAACCGCCAAAAGGCCGGCCATCACCCATAGCCACCGCCGGATCGAGAATTTGGCGATCGCGGCGTAGAGCCAGCCATGCTGTCTGGGGCCCGTCATCGCGGCCACCCTACTACAACCATTGCGCGACCATACATCAGATGCTTGCGAGACCGATCACTTGCTCGCAGCGCCCTGGGTTAGCTGCTCTGAAGACCAGCTGCCTTGTCGGTTGCCGGCTCGTCCTGTGGCTCTGCACTCGCCCGCTGAAGCGGCGCTTCTGGCAGGGATACACGCCGTTGGCCGGCAAACAAACTCGCGTCGTACTCGGCGTCTAGGCAGTCGAGTTCGGCCTCGGCACGGGTTCGCAACCTCCGGCGCCGGCGCTCAGCGGGCGGCGGTGTGCTGGGGAGCACTTGCTGTTGCGCGACCGATGGTGTAGCCGCACGCCGCCTGCGTTTGGACTTGGCGGGAGCCTTGGTGCCACCATTGAGTTGACGCCGGAGTTCGCTGCCCGGTTTGAAGTCGAGGGTAAAACTCGCCTGGATCTCCATGGGCTCGAGGGTCCGTGGATTGACCCCACGCCGGGCGCGACGCTTCTTTTTTGTGAACGTACCGAACCCGGGAAAGGTAAATCGCGGGTTTTGGTTTTTGGTCACACGGGCGCGAACGAAGTACTGGCCGAGCTCCTCAAAGGCCACTTCGAGAATCTGCTGCACACACTTTTTGGTGACATCCGGTGGAAGGTCCCGCGAGCGTGCAATCTTCTCGATCAGTTCGGCCTTTGTCATTCGTGCCCCCCCGCTGCAGGAGGTTTCACCACAGCGGACCGTCGACTTTATGGATCGAGTTGCGGAGCGTCAACCGATCAACGCAATGGGACAAGTATGTACAAGTCGCAAATTTTTGCGGGCATACGCAGTTTATTGCCGACTCACCGATTCGCGTTGGAACTTGCGCGGATCACACTCAAAGCTTTACGAAGATCGTCTACCACCAGGCTGTGTGCCTCGTTGGCATTTCCCCCTTGACGTCGCGCATCAGACTCGCGGCGCAGCACATAGGACGGGTGATATGTGATAAAAAGAGGGATTTTCAATTGCGCTGCTGGCTGCTCGTAGATCCATTTGCCCGCTCGCATCTCGCGTAACGTCATCTCCGACTTGCGCAACATCAACATCCCGGCGTGGCGGCCAAGCGCGATCAAAACCCGGGGTTGGATCGCCCGGATTTGGGCCTCCAAAAACTTTGAACATACATTGACTTCGTCGGGCCGCGGGTCGCGGTTTCGCGGCGGACGGCACTTGAGCACGTTGGCGATATACACGTGGTGACGCTCTAGCTCGAGCTCACGCAGCATCCGGTTGAGGCGTTGCCCGGCGGCACCGACAAACGGAATCCCCTGGCGATCCTCGTCGGCCCCCGGGGCTTCGCCAACAAACATGACCTGGGCCTCGGGGTTGCCGCTGCCAAACACGATTGTGGTGCGCGTGCCGGCGAGGCGGCAGCGTTGGCAATCGCCGATGTGGTAGCGCAGGTACTCCAGTTTGCGTGCTGGCGGCCACTTGCGGGCCTCGTCGGCCGAGGGTTTTTGGGGAGCTGGAGCCCCTCCCCGCGGATCGTTTTTCTTGCCCGACGCAGCGGCTCGCTGTTCGGGAGGTTTTGCAGGCTTGCCTTGCCCATCGACCACACGCAGTCCACGGCGTTGCGCCTGTTGCCCTTGCTGGGGGGATTGTTGCCGCCCGGGCATTTCGTTAGCTCGACGGTCTGAAGGGACAGGTTGTCGACCGCCTGCCGAGCGCCGTGGCTCAGCCCTAGGCTCCACGGGCCCGGAATTACTTGTATCCACATGTTTCCCGGGGACCTTACCGCCCTGTGCTGGCCCGTGCGACGACTCGCTTCCCTGCGCAGCGTGTTGCTGGCGGGCCATCGCGTCGACCTCGGCTCGCTTGTCCCCCGCTCGCCTGCGTGAAGTGGTGGCGACAGGATCGGCTCCGGCTGGTTTGTCCGCCGCAAAACTGGTTGTGGCAACCGGCTGCGCAGGATGGCTGCCTGCGGGCGACTTGCTGCGTGGAGCGGTTGCTGTAGCGGCTGGAGCTTGGCCAACCACTTGCTGATGCACGCTTTGTGGCATCGCGCCGGCTGGTGACTTGCTGCGCGTGGCAACTGGCTTGGTAACTGGCTTGGCGACTGGCTTGGCAACTGGCTTGGCAACTGGCGTAGTAGCTGGCGTGGTAACTGGAGCTTGGCCAACAACTTGCTGATGCACACGTTCTGACGCCGCGCCTGCTGGCAACCCAACCCGGGGCATCGCCGCACCTGACACATAGGCAAGCCCGTGGAACTCCTGCAGGTGACGCAGGTGATTGGCCAGGCTGCGTGCCAAACTGGCGGCATCGTGCAGCTGCTCAGGGCCACGCTGCTCAGGCATCGGCTCCCCACAACCCGGCGGAGAGCTTGTCGAGCATCCAGGTGGCGAGCTCGGGCTTGGGCCGCGGCTCCCCGGATGGATGTACCTGCATCGACTCGCGGGCGATCAACAGGTGGCCGGCGTTGGTGTGGCTGGCAAACCCGAGCCCGGGCACACCCACGCGATTGACAAATAACGCGTCGACCCCCTTACGCTGCATTTTGGCAGTCCCAAGGGCGATCAGTTCGGCGTCGACATCCTCGCACTCGGGGCCAACGGTTTGGGCGGCAAAGGCTAAAAACTTGGTCCGCGGGCGGTGCTCGCTCGCAAGTGTGGCGACCACATCGGGGGCCCGTTGCCAGCTCGCCCGCCCCATGGCTTCGACCAGCTCGGCCTTGGTGTGTTTTGCCTGCGAGGGATTGGCCACCTCGAGGTCACCGACGGCCGCGACCATGGCGACCAAGTCGGTTGCCAAATCGGTTGCCAAGTCGGTTGTCTGCTGCCCGAGATGAGTTTGCATCGCGGTGAGCATCTCGGCCGCGGTTTCGACATCGACCCGCGAAACACCGTGGGGAGTTGCCAACGCCACCGGACCGGCGACGAGCGTCACTTCGGCCCCAGCTCGGGCCGCAGCTTCGGCGAGGGCAAAGCCCATCACCCCGGTCGATGCGTTCGACAAAAACCGCACCGGGTCGAGGTAGGTCCGGGTTGGTCCGGCGGAGACCAAAACACGCTTGCCGGCGAGTGGATGGTTTGTTGCCTGTGCAAGTATTCGCTGGGCGGCGGCGACGATGATCGGTGGGTCGATCATCCGCCCCTTGCCGACCCAACCACAGGCGAGCTCCCCGGCATCTGGCCCGACAAACGCTGCGCCGCGCGTTCGCAGGGTCGCCAGGTTTTGCTGGGTCGCCGGGTGCTCCCACATGTTGGTGTTCATCGCCGGCGCCCACAAGACCGGGGCGCGGGTGGCCAACAACACACAACTGGCAAGGTCGTTCGCCCGCCCGTGGGCCGCCCGGGCAATCAGGTCAGCTGTTGCAGGTGCAACGAGTACCAGGTCGGGCCAATCGGCGAGTTCGATGTGGCCGATTTGCCCCTCGGCCGAGGCGTCTAACAACTGGCTGCGCACCGGGTAACCCGAGACACTCGACAGCGACAGCTCGGTGACAAACGCCTGGGCAGCTGGGGTTGTCACCACGCGGACGTCGAGGCCTGCACCCTTGAGTGCGCGGACGACAAACGGCGCCTTGTAGGCCGCAATCCCGCCCGCAACGACAAGCAACACCCGCGCGGGTCGACTCATGCATCCTCCAGCGGCACAGTCCCAACAGTCTCAATGCCAAAACCCTCGAGCCCGACGATCTTGCGCGGATGGTTGGTCATCACCCGGATCCTTCGCAGGCCTAGGCGGTAGAGCACCTGGGCTCCGAGGCCAAACTCGCGAAACCCTGCCTCGGCCGGCTTGAGTCCGGGTTTGGGGTCGGTTTCTTTGTCGGTCAACAGCCCCTCGAAGCAGTTGACCTTGTGGCCCAACACATACAAAAAGCACCCGCGGCCGGCACGGTCGATCTGGCGAAGCGACGCCCGGATCCTGGCGCCAGTGTCCTCGCCTTCGAGGCCAAACACGTCGCCGACAACCTGGGCCCGTTGGGCGCGGATGAGGATCGGCTCGTCGCTTGCGGCCTGCTCCAAATCGCCGAGACACAGGATCACAAAGTGACTCGTGGGCTCAACCCGCGAACGAAACGTGTGTAGCGTCCAACCGCGACCAGCTTCGATACCGAGGCGCGTTGAGGCAAACGGACGGCTCGAGACTCTTTCGACCAGGCTCTCGCGTTGCAACCGGTATTGAATGAGGTCGGCGATCGTCAAGATCGGCATGTCGTGGGTGGCTGCGAACTTTTCTAAGTCGTCCATCCGCGCCATCTCGCCGTCGTCCCGCATGATCTCGCAAATCACGCCGGCCGAGCGCAAACCGGCCAGGCGTGCGAGGTCGATCGAGCCTTCGGTGTGGCCCGAGCGGACCAACACCCCGCCGGGTTGGGCCCGCAGCGGAAAGATGTGGCCGGGGCTGACGATGTCGCTGGCACCGTAGCGCTCATCGGAGGCCACGCGGATGGTCTCGGCCCGATCAGCTGCCGAGATACCCGTGGTGACACCTTCTTTGGCCTCGATCGAAACCGTAAATGCGGTGCCCATGTGCCCGCGATCGGTCGGGACCATCATCCGCAAACCGAGCTCTTCGACGCGCTCGGGCGTGAGTGCGAGGCACACCAGGCCCCGGCCCTCGCGGCACATAAAGTTGACGTGGGCAGCGTTGCAGTGCTCGGCCGCGATCACCAGGTCGCCCTCGTTCTCGCGATCTTCGTCGTCGACCAGAATCAACATGCCGCCCTCGCGGATCCGGGCAATGCAGCGCTCGACATGTTCTTGGCGTTGTTGGTCCATCATGGTGTGGCTCCCTTGGTCGCGGGCACAAACCCCGCGCGCAGCAGTCCTTCGGTGGTGATGCCCGGCGTGTCCTGACCGACTTCCAGCAGTCGGGCGACGTAGCGGGCGAGGAGGTCGACTTCGAGGTTGACCGGGTCGCCAACGCGGCGGTCGGCGAGGGTCGTGGCGGTCCACGTGTGCGGGATGATGCCCACGCAAAACCCACGCTCGTCGACGCCGTTGACCGTCAGGCTGATCCCATCGATGCAGATCGAGCCCTTGGCGGCGATGTACTTGAGTAGCTCGCGCGGGGTGTCAAACCACAACTCGGTCGCGTCACCCCGGGGGATCGATGCGCGCAAGGTCCCGATCCCGTCGACATGGCCGGAAACCAGGTGCCCACCTAGGGCGTCGCCAACCCGCAGGGCAGGCTCCAAGTTGACCCGTCGCCCCGGGGCGTAGCGCCCGAGCGTGGTCACAGCCAGGGTCTCGAACGCGGCATCGACCGTGAACGACTGCTCGTCCGAATCGGTGACCGTGAGGCACACGCCGGAGATGGCGACGCTCGCCCCGAGGATTCGGTCGCGCGCATCGAGGTTGGCGGCCACGACAAACTGCTTGCAGGCGTCCTTGGCGAGAATCTGACGAACGGTTCCGACTTGCTGCACCAATCCGGTGAACATCGGCTGCGGTTATGGCACAGATCGACTGGCGGATTCGGTGGTTTTTCTCGCGTCGCCGACACCGCTGCGGCCACACAAGTGAGTTTCGCCGGCGGGCGAGATGTGAGCTGGCAACCGCTAGGTTTTTGTCGGCACTGGCTCGACGATCGACAGCAAGTCGACCCCGAGGGTTTCGCGGCCCACCACAGTGAAGTGCGGCGCTTGTTCAACGCTTGGCCACGACAGCCCGGGCAGTAGCGGCATGCCCTCGCCCAACACCAACGGGGCGTGAAACAGGCACCAGCGTTGCCAGCGACGCGAGGCCACAAAACTCGCGGTCAGCTGCCCGCCGCCCTCGATCATCAGCGACCGGATCCCGCGGGCGCCGAGCTCGGCCAGGGCACTGTCGATGCTGACCTGCCCACCGTTGTCGGCGGCACAACAAATCCCGATACCACCTAAATCTGCGAGCTTTGTGCGCAACGCTCCGGGCGCGGCGTCGGTGTGCAAGACCAGGGCTCGTGGCGTCAGCAGTGGTGGCTTTGCCAACTCGAGCATCCGCAGTCGGCTGTCGAACACCACCGGAATCGGATCGACGCCCTCGACATGGCGGACCGTGAGTTGCGGGTTGTCGTGCACCACAGTCCCAACGCCGACGGCGATCGCATGATGCTGGGCACGCATCTGGTGGACGTATCGCCGCGACTCAATCCCGGTGATCCAGCGGCTGTCGCCGGTCGGACAGGCGACCCGGCCATCGAGCGACAGCGCCGACTTGAGGGTGACAAACGGCCGACCCGTGGTCTCGTGAAAGATGTAGTGCTCGTGGGCCTTTGCGCAGTGCTCGCGCATGACCCCGTTGCGCACCGAGATGCCCGCGGCCTGCAACTGGGCGACAGCGCGGCCGCTCGCGTGGGGGGCCGGATCGTCCACGCCCCACACAACTTCGCGGACACCCGCGGCTTTGAGGGCATCGGTACACGGCGGAGTACGACCCGTGTGGGAGCACGGCTCCAAGGTGACATACACCGTCGCGCCCTCGGCCTCGCCACCGGCAGCACGCAAGGCCCGAACTTCGGCGTGTGGCCCCCCGGTGCGATCGCTGCACGCACTGCCAACCACGCGCCCGTTCTTGACGACGACAGCCCCGACGCAAGGGTTGGGATAGGTCGCCCCGGTACCGCCACGGGCCAACCGCAGGGCCAACCCCATAAAGTTTGCGTCGGTGTCGTGCATATCGACGGCGCCAGTTTGCCCGGCTCAACTCGGTTTGGGAACGCCCTTGTCCGTGGGCTTTCGCCGCTTGCTTTGAGACTTGGTCGCCGCTGTCTGGGCTGTGGCGGGCTCGGGTTCAAACAACGTGCGCTGACCTTCAATCGAAACCTGCTGGGCCTTGGCGATCTCCCGCAGCAACACCTCAAACCCGTCGACCGTGTCAAAGCTGCGATAGACCGAGGCAAACCGGACGTAGGCGACTTGGTCGAGGCTGTACAGGTGGTGCATGATGCGATCCCCTATCGCCTGCGACGTCACGGTGCTCTCGGGCCGGGTCGCCGACCAGTGTTCGACCTGGGTGGCGATTTCCTCGAGTTTGGCGTCGGGTATGGGCCGTTTGCGACAGGCGAGTTTGAGCCCGGCGAGCACCTTGTTGCGGTCAAACGGCTGTTTTTTGCCATTGCGTTTGGTGACCACCGGCACCGAAGTCTCGATCCGCTCGCGCGTGGTGAACCGATGCCCGCATGCCTGGCAGCGACGGCGGCGACGAATTGCTTCGCCACTGTCGCGGGAGTCGAGCACCTTGGTGCTTTGGCCTTGGCAAACGGGGCAACGCACGGCGAGGGTCCTGAGACGGCCCTTGGGCCGTTGCGAAGTTGTACCACGGGTGCGTGATCTACGACGGCTCATACGTCTGCGATCAAGCGAGCGACAGCGCGTGTCGGTCGGCGAACCTTTGCAGGGCTTTCGCCCTCGATTTTATCGACCCGCCGCGACCACGCGAGCGACTGCGGTTTAGCCCTCGATTTTTCCGACCCGCCGGGCGTGGCGTCCGCCCTCAAACTCGCTGGCGACAAACACCTTGAGCAATTCGCGAGCGAGCTCGGTCCCGAGGACACGTTGGCCCAGGCACAGGACATTGGCGTTGTTGTGGGCCCGCGCCATCCGGGCGCTAAACACATCGCTGACCACGGCTGCGCGGATCCCAGGCACCTTGTTGGCGCTGATCGCCATGCCCTGCCCGGTGCCACACACCAGCACGCCAAAGCTCCCGGCGTTGTCGAGGACATCGGCACACACCTGTTTGGCGACATCGGGATAGTCGACTGAGCCGGCTCCTGGTGCCGGGCCGATGACCTCGACCTCGTGGCCGAGCGCCCGCAGGTCGTCGGCGACCAAGGAGCGTAGCTCGACGCCACCGTGGTCGCTGCCGACGATCCATCGGCTCATGGTGCGCTCCGAAACAGCAGGGTTGCGTTGGTGCCACCAAACCCGAAGCTGTTGGACATTGCATATTCAACCTGTTGGCTGCGTGCGGTGTGGGGCACGTAGTCGAGGTCGCAACCCTCGTCGGGATTGTCGAGATTGATGGTGGGCGGCAACACTGCGTGATGCAGGGCAAGCACTGCGATCGCGGCTTCGAGCCCGCCGGCGGCGCCCAATAGGTGCCCATGCATCGACTTGGTCGACGACACTGCCAACCCGTTGTGGGCGTGCTTGCCAAACACATTTTTGATGGCCAGGGTTTCGATTGTATCTGCAACCGTCGAGGTGCCGTGGGCGTTGAGATAGCCGACCGCCTCGGGGGCCACCCCGGCATCCGCCAGGGCCAGTCGCATACACCGGCTCGCACCTTCTCCACCGACGGAGGGCGAGGTCATGTGGTGGGCATCGCAGTTGAGCCCGTAGCCGGCGACCTCGGCCAAGATCGTGGCACCGCGGGCGCGGGCGTGCTCGAGCTCTTCGAGTACCAACAGCCCCGCCCCCTCGCTCAACACAAAACCATCGCGGTCGCGGTCGAACGGGCGAGATGCCTTGGTCGGCTCGTCGTTGCGATTGGACAGGGCACGTGCCGCACAAAACCCACCGATCGCCGCCTTGTTGACAACCGATTCGGTGCCACCGGCGATCATGACATCGGCATCCCCGCGGGCGATCACGCGAAACGCCTCGCCGACCGAGTGGGCACCTGTCGAACACGCCGAGACATGCGAGAGATTTGGCCCCTTACAGTTGTGGCGAATCGCAATTTGACCGGGGGCCAGGTTGATGATGATCGCCGGGACAAAATACGGACTCACGGCCCGTCGCGGCCCCTTGGTCTCGATATCGAGGACCGTTTTTTCGATCATCGAAAGGCCACCCATACCGGCACCGACGTAGACGCCAAAGCGCTCGGCCTCGACACTACCTTCGACGATCCCGGCCTCCTCGCAGGCCATTGCCGCGGCGGCGACCCCAAACTGGATAAACCGGTCCATCTGCCGGAGCTCGCGTTTACCCAGCCACGGAGACGGATAAAAGTCACCGACCTCTCCGGCGATTTTGGCCGGAAAGTCGGTGGCATCAAATTGGGTGATTGGACCGATCCCGGAGGAACCTGCTTGGAGGCTCTTCCAGGTTGCGTCCGTGCCGACCCCGAGTGGGGTGACCAGACCGAGGCCCGTGACGACAACTCTTCGAGATGACATTGGGTCTCCTCACGCTTTTTGCGGGAGAACTGGGGCCACAATATCGAGATTGTGGCACGGACGCCGCGGGGACCTATTGGTCTTTGCGGTGTTCTTCGATGTACTTGTACGCGTCGCCGACGGTGCGAAGCTTGTCGACTTCGTCGTCGGGAATCTTGAAATCGAACTTCTCTTCGAAAGCCAGGACCAGCTCGACAATGGCCAACGAGTCGGCTCCGAGGTCGTCGGTAAACGATTTGTCCTTGGTCACATCTTCAACCGAGACGTCGAGTTGCTCGGCGATGATCTCTCTTACTTCTTCGTTGGTCGACATGATTGGCTGCTCTCCTCCCCACCTTCCGAAGGCGGCGGGCCTCACAACACTGCCTCTCGCAGCGGGCAGTCCAATAGCATATCGATGGCGACGGGGGAACGGTTGGCGGTTGCCGCTAGGTCACGGTGAGATCGGAGCGACAGCTCGCGGGATTGGACCTTGCGATCGAACACGGGCATTCGGCGTGCACAAAACCCGCTTCTCACCATCGCCACACGCCGATGTCGAACGACACCGAACCTGCCGCTTGTGGCAACTGTGTGGCTGTTCCACCGATTTTGTAGCGCGGCAAAAAAATCCGTGCATGCCAGTGCACGCGTGCACTGAGGTGCCCTCCCGACGTGAGCTTTATAAAGTTGTCTGCCGGGGATTTCCGCAGGCGGCAATCAGGTATGTCCTGAATTGCAGGATCGAAACGGAATTAGCAGTTGTGTAGAGCGTGGTGATTCTCGCGTCGCACCGACACAAATATCTCTGCGAGTTTCGGCGACCGCTACATGCACGCGCACTGGGCGTACTTCTCGCTTCTCAACACCGCAGTTGCGGCCACGTCGCTCGCTAGGCCGGCGGAAAAATCTGCTCGAGTGTTTGCACGTCGGCTGGCTGGCCCAGCGGCGTGACCTTGAGGCTGCGATCGATCCGCCGACACAGCCCGGCGAGCACCTTGCCGTGACCGAGTTCAATCCCGTGGGTAACCCCAATCGCAACGGCTTTTTGAACCGAAGCTTCCCAACGCACGCGGCCGGTCACCTGGGCAACAAGCAATTCCTTGACCCGCTCATGCGCCGCGTTTGGTTCGGCGTCGACATTGGCGATCACCGGGACCTTGAGCGGGCTGACCTCGATATCGCCGAGGGCCTGGGCGAGGCGGTCGGCGGCCGGTTGCATCAGCGAGCAGTGAAACGGTGCAGATACATCGAGTGCGATGGCCCGCCCCTTGGCAACCTTGACCGCCTCGCACAGCCGCTCGACGGCCTTTTGGTGACCGGCGACCACGAGTTGGCCACCACCATTTTCGTTGGCGATCGCCACCATCTCAGAGGACGACGACGCCTCGGCACACAGCTTTTCGAGGTCGTCGGCCGAAACTCGCAAAATCGCTGCCATCGCCCCAACACCCGGGGCGACCGCCTCTTGCATGGCCTGGCCGCGGAGGCGAACAAGGCGGACAGCATCGGCAAACCCCAGGGCACCGGCAGCGACAAGTGCCGAAAACTCCCCGAGTGAATGACCCAAGCAAACCTGGGGTTGTAGATCCGGTCGTTGTACCTGCAACACACGCAGCGCGGCCACACTACAGGTCAGGATCGCCGGTTGGGTATTGGCTGTCAGCGCCAGCGTGGCCGGATCGCCGGCAAAGCACAGCTGCGACAGCGACTCACCAAGGGCCTCGTCGGCCTCGGCAAAAGTCTCACGGGCAACTGCATAGGTCTCGGACAGGGCCTTTCCCATCCCGACCTGCTGGCTCCCCTGCCCCGGAAACATCCACGCGATTTTGCTGTTCGCTTGCATCTCGCTGCAGGGTAGCGGAATTTTCCCGACTGCCGTGGACGAGCGAAGGTGGTAAACCTCGCGTCGCCGAACCGCTCGGATGCAGCGGATGTATCTACACGTTACCGGGCCGCAGACTCGTGTTCGCGGGCAGCCGTCGCCAGGTCGCGGTTGAGCGAAAGGGCGTCGATAAGTCCGGGCGTGAGGCCCTCGCGAGCAAACCGATGGGCCCCGCGGATCCCGTTGAGGATCGCCCGTTCGCTGGCGCTGCCGTGACAGATCATGGCGATCCCGTTGACCCCGAGCAGGGGTGCCCCGCCGTAGGTGTCGGGATCGATCCGGCGTTTGAGTGCGGCGAAGGCCGGCTTCATGAGCAGCGCCCCGACTTTGCTCACCACCGGAGCCTCGTCGATCGCTTCGCGCAAAAACCCGGCAACCGCCGAGGCCGTGCCTTCGGCTGTTTTCAGCACGATATTGCCGGTAAATCCGTCGGTGACGACCACATCGATCTCGCCGCGAAAAATATCCTTGCCCTCGATGTAGCCGGCGTACTCAAACCCCTGTGGTTCACCTTGCTTAAGCACGTTGTGAACCACGCGTGTGAGTTCGCTACCCTTGCCGTCTTCGCTGCCGTTGGACAACACCCCGACCACCGGTTTGGACTTGCGGTGATAAACCGAGGCGTAGACGGCCCCCATCACCGCAAACTGCACTAAGTTGATCGGCTTGCAATCGACATTGGCACCCATGTCGAGCAGCACGACCGCATCCTTGGCATTGGGAAAGCTGGTGACGATCGCTGGACGGTCGACGCCCTTGAGGCGGCGGTACTTGAACAACCCGCAGGCGAGCATGGCCCCGGAATTGCCGGCCGAGACCACGGCCTGGGCTCTGCCCTGTTTGACCAGGTCAAAGCACACCGGCATCGAGGCCTCGGTTTTTTGGCGAATTGCCTTCGACGGCGAGTCCTCCATCGTAATGATGTCGGGCGCGTGGACAATTTCCAGGGTTGAGGTTGTAGGTGCACCGACTTTGTCGAGTTCGGCACGGACTCGGACTTCGTCACCGACGAGGAGGATCCCCAAACCTTCGCGGGCAGCCTGGACAGCTGCCGCGACTTCGGTCTGCGGACATCGGTCTCCGCCAAACGCGTCGACCGCGATGGTGACCGGTGGCATCGGCTCGAAGTTCGGTGATTAGTCTTCGGCGACTGCGATGACCTGGCGACCGCGGTAGTAACCGCAGGCCGGGCACACGCGGTGACTCACCATCAGCTCGCCGCAGTTGGAGCAGGCGCTGAGGTTTGGAGCCGAGACGCGGTCGTGGTTGGCGCGACGCATATCGCGGCGGGATGCTGATTTCTTCTTCTTTGGAACTGCCATGGCTCGTAGGGGCGGCAGTAGTACTGTCCGCTGGTATCCGTGTCAACGTCGCCCCGGACGGTCGCGCGTTGACGCTTGCGGGACGTCTCACAACACGAGTGCTGCAACGGCGAGGTCGCCTGGTCCGTGGGCGAGGAAGTTGAGAAAACTCGCCCACTTGGCCGCAAGTACACGGGAGATCTCAGCTCTTGTCTCGGATCTTGCGCAGGGCAGCTTGCCAACTGGCATTGCCCGCGGGCTCGGGAGGTTGGGCCGCCTGTTGCCCGGCACAGGCTGAGCACGGGCCCCCTTCCCCCTGGGAATTGAGGTTGGCGCCACACTGCGAACACAACCCCCGACAATCCTCACCGCGCTCACACAACGCGCGCATCGGGTAGGCCATCACCAGGTGCTCGACGAGCATGGGTCGTAGATCGAGTGTGATCCCGTCGAACGTGAATTGCTCGGGTGAGCCGGTGTCGATCTCTTCTTCGTCATCCTCTTCGAGTTTTGGGCGCTTGCTCTCGCCGCGCTCAAAGTGGACACACAACTCGCCGCCTCCATCGACCGCCGCCCCCTCCAAACACCGGGCACAGGGGACCTCAAAGACCGCGGTAAAATGGCCGCGAAACAGGGCTGTCTTGCCCTGGAGGCTGAGTTCTCCGCGCAGCTGGGCGAGTTGTTGGACCTCGGCATCGGTACCCGCCAACGCCTGTTTCACCCACGCCGGGGCAACCTCGACATCTACTTCATAGGGACCGGGACCTCGCCCAATCAGTGCGGGGATGTCGACTCGCAACGTGTCGACCGGAGCCAATTCGGTTCGCTTCGATCCTGCAACCACAATGCACGGCTTTAGCGCTGTGGCTGTGAGGTGTCAATCACGCAGGAGCAATCACCTGTGTGTGTGTCTTCTTGCATCTCGCGCAGGCCGACAAAAACAACTCCGGTCGCGGGTCTATTCCGAAAAACTCCAGGCATCTCGACAGTTGACACTGCAAACCCCCGTCCGCTATCTCCCACCGGCCCGTGGACGCTCCCGAGCAATCGGTGTCGACGCGCACAAGACTTCCGGTCATCGCAGCTGCAACTTCCTCCTCCATCCCGGGTGCGCACTCCGGGAATCCACGCTCCTGAGACGCTCCCTTCCCAGTTTTGCTCGCCGCCCACTGCCGCTCGTCGCGGTGGTGAGCCTCGCACTTTGGAGCGCCACAGCCCACGCGTTTGCGGTCGAGGTCGATACCTCGCTCGCGGCCACTCCCGACTACTTTGGTACGTCACTGTTGGCCCACCACGGCCCGGTCGACACCTGGGCCAACCTCTATGCACCCGGCACAACACCTGCCGGCGCCGAAGTTCCCACCGCCTCAGGTAGCGAGCCTGGGCCCAATGCCGGCACCGGGGCCGATGCCAGTGCACCCGAGCGTGCTGGCGCAGGCACGGTCCCGAGCAGCGATCCGGCACCTCCGAGCGAGGCGACACCGATTCCCGCAACTGGCCCCAGCCCGACCATTCCGGTGCCCTCGGCCCAACCGATCGCCGTCCCCCGCGAGACCGAGCCCGACGAGGATGAAGATGCATCTACAATGGGTTCGCCAACGGACCCCGACGACATCCTGCCGATCCCCGACGGCACCACGCCCGAGCCCGAGTACGTCCGCCCGGAGCTGCTCAAAAAGCGCAACGTCCCCCCGTTTTGGGTGGACATGGAATACAACACCCACCGCACCCGGGCGCTCACCCTCCCGCCGCTTTTTATCCATCGCAAGGGCACCAAAGAGCACCCGGAGAAACTGTTCCACGCCGACCTCTCCCTGACGTTTGGCTGGTACAGCAAGGCCAAGAAAAAGCGCCGCTACATCGCCCCGCTCGCCCTGTTTATGGGTTCGTTTAGCGAGCGGACCTCGGCCTGGGGCTCGATCCCCCTGCTGATGGGCTACAAGCGGGTTGGCGAGCAATACACCTTTGGCCAGTTTCCGCTGGTGTGGGCCTGGGGTAACCGCCACGTCAAAAACCTGGTTGTCGGCCCGTTTCACTACCACCAAAAAACCCCCGACAGCCTGCGGGCGATGTCTGGCGTATTGGTGTGGTACGGCAACAAGGACCTCAAAGACGGCAACCCGCTCAGCGACCGTAAATATCTTGTAGCTGCACCGTTTTTCGTGCGCCGGGTCAAGGGCCTCACCAAGACCGATGTCGGTATTCCGCTGTATGTCGGCGGCTACGACAAGGTCAAGGGGCTCAAGCACCACACGCTGTTCCCGTTTTTTCACTGGCAATCCAACGAGTTTGGCAATCGCCGCGAGCTGTGGACGCCGTTATTTATCAAGCGCAGCGACAAGGCCCGCAAGGGCTCAGCCTGGGCCATCCCGCCGCTGCTCACGTTTAAGTCGAGCAACCGCGACCGCGACCTTTGGTCGGCCACGCCGCTTGTCTGGCACGCCCGCAACCGCCTCGAAGGCAGCAAAACCACGGTCGCCGGGCCGCTGGTGCTCCACAGCGATCCACGCCAGCAAAATGCTGTATTTGCACCGATCTTTTGGCGGTTTTCCGACCGCCGTAAACAGGTCACCAGCAATGTCCTGTTTCCCCTGGTGTTCACCCGCAAAACGCCCGACTCGATGCGGGTGTTTACCCCGATCGCCGGCGGTACCCGGGCTAAGGACGGGTTTGGGTTTTCGGTCCTCCCGGCCCTCACGTTTGTCCGCCAACGCAAAACCGGACTTTCGTACCAGGTCGTCACCCCGCTGTTTTGGCACTTCAACAACCGCGACAAAAAACGCGACACGTTGGTTGCCCCGCCGCTTTTGTACCGCACCCGCGACCCCAACCAGCGGCGGTTTGGTGTACCTGCACTGTTGACGTTTACCGGGCGCAACGACGAGCGTGCCTACCAGGTCATCACCCCGCTGTTTTGGCACGTCCACGACAAAAAGGCCAAGAAGCATACGTTTGCGATCCCGCCGTTGTACCTGCAACGAAAACCGACCGGGTGGCACGCGGGCCTGCCCCCGGTGTTTGTCAGCGGACGCGACGAAAACCACCGCTACGCACTTGTGCTGCCGCTGTTGACCGGGCACGTCACCGACGTCAAAGCCAACAAGTCGACCACAATCTCACCGCTGTTTGTCCGCTCCAAGGGCCCCGACCACCGCACCCTCGGCGCGGGGCTGATCGCCTGGGATGTCAAACGCAAGGACTCCCGCGACAGCATGCTGTTCCCGCTGTACTACCGGCGCCAGCGTACGGTCGACGGGCAGTCGCGGGTGTTGACCCTCACCCCCCTAGGCGGCGGTCTCAAGTCGGACAAGGGACGTACCTGGGTCGCCGGGCCGGTGTATGGGCAACAGGGTGCCGACGGGCGTAAGGGGTTTGGTGTCGCCCCGCTGTTGTTCCACGACAAACGGCCAACCGAGGGCGGGATGGCGACGCACACCGTGGTCCCACCGCTTTATATCCGCCGGCGGACACCGGGCGACGACCTCGACATGATCACGCCACTTATCTGGCGCAGTCGGGTCGACGGCGAGCACCCACGCCGCAACTTTGCGGTGGTCCCGTTTTACTTCCGCCAGCGCCAACCCGGCGGGGTCGATGTCGATGCCGGGCTGCCGTTTTTTTACAGCCGCAACAAACACCGGCGCACCCACACGCTCATCGCCGGGCCGTTTTTTCACCGCCTCAGCCGTACCCAACTCAACACCGGGGTCGCGCCGCTTTATTGGTGGAAGGACTCGGTCGAAAACCGGCGGCTTATCGCCCTGCCGCTGATTATCCACAACGAGAAAAAGCGGTCGAAAGAGCACTACACCCTGGCCCTGCCGATCTGGTTTGACCGCCAACGCGCCAACGGTTCGCGCACCTGGGTCGCCCTCCCGTTCGTGTTTAGCGTCAAGCGGCTGCACAACTTCACGCGCATGAGCATTGCGCCGCCGCTTTACTTCGACATCTTCAGGCTGCGCAAAAACTACCGGTTTACCGGGGTTGTTCCGCTGCTGTTCCGCTACCAAAAATGTAACTTCCGCAAAGAGGACGACCCGAGTTGCAGGTACACGCTTTGGGGTTCGTTCCCGCTGTTTATGTACGGCAAGGACGGCCAGGGTCGTCGCACCCACAGCGCCCTCGGCCTGTACTACGCCGATCGCAACGGCAAGGGCGGGCGCAAGCTCTACACCTGGCTCGGCGGCTACAACTACCAGCCCAAGGAGCGCCTGACCTGGTACGCCGGCTTTTTTGGCCACACAGTCACCAAAAAATACCGCGAGACGCTGGTGTTCCCGCTGTTTTACCGCAAGCGGCATCGGGTCGAGGACCGCAGCACCAACGTCGTGCTCCCCCCGCTATTTATCAGCCAGCGCAAAGAGGAGGCCCGGTGGTTCCAGGCGGCGCTGCTGGTTTGGAACTTCCGCAAGCCGCACAAGGTCACCACCGCCATCATCCCGCCGATCTTTGTGCATAGCCACAGTTATGCCGAGCGCCGCCTACACTGGCTGTTGCCGCTGTACCTGCGCGACAACCACAAGGCCAAGGACACGGCCTGGACCTCGATTTTCCCGGCGTTGTATGTGCAACGACGCAAGGGTGAAAACCTCGACTTCGTCCAGTTCCCGCTGGTTTGGCACATCGAACGCGGCGATAAAAACCGCACCGTCGGGTTCCCGCTGTGGTGGGACTTCCGCCGTGAAAACCGCGAGACCCAGATTATTCCGGCCCTGTTTGTGCGCCACAAAAACGGCGACAAGGCGACCAATGTGGTCGGTCCGGGCCTCGCGTGGTGGAGCCGCGTGGGCGAGGACGGCAACGACGGCCTGCACTGGCGGGCACTGTTTGGCGCAATCGGTGGCGGCAACGAAAACGGCGTCCGCTACTTCTCCCTGTTTGGCGGGCGGATCAAGCTCAAACCTAAACCGGTGATGAAGCGCCGCTACAAGGGCCGCAAGGTCAAGGCCAAGGTCAAGGCCAAAGAGGCCGAGAAGGCCCCGGAGCTGCGTCCCAAAAATGGTGCGCCCAAACCCACAGTCCAGCCCAATGCCCCCGGACCGTCGCGGCCCCTGCCCGGGCTCAAGATCCCCGGAAAAACACCGCAGTCTGGCGCCGGGACGTCCACGGGTCAACCGAGCACCGGGACGCCCACGGGGCAACCTCCCACGAGCACCCAACCTGGTACTTCGGGACAGGCCGGTACTTCGGGACAGGCCGGTACTTCGGGACAGGCCGGCACTTCCGGACAGGCCGGCACTTCCGGACAACCTCCCGCCGCCTCAACCGGACAGTCCGGAACCTCGACACCAAACAACTCCAGCTCAAACACGCAGTCGGGTTCACAACCGCCAGCGGGTAACAGCAGCGGGTTTCGTGGCTCAACGATTTCGCCAGGCATCCAGCCAGGTACCGCCCAGCCACAGAAGTAGGCGGCGGGCACCACAGCAAACTGGCGCTGCACTCGTGGGTTCACGGCGCCCGATAAGACGGGTACAACATCGCAGCTCGCAACACCGCGCCGACCATCACTGCGCTCGAGTTTCGGTTACTCGCTACACCACCGTACAGGCCGGGCACTGCGCTCGTGTTTCGGTTGCTCGCTACACCGCCGCACCGACCCGATAAGACGGTCGGGGCAACACATCACTGCGCTCGAGTTTCGGTTGCTCACTACACCGCCGCACCGACCCGATAAGACGGGCACACATCACTGCGCTCGCTACACCGCCGCGTCGGCCCGATAGGACGGCCATCGCCGCCGGCCCAATGAGACGGGCATCACTGCGCTCGAGTTTCGGTTGCTCGCTACACCGCCGCGCCGGCCCGATAAGTCGGGCACCATCGCCGGCCCAATGAGACCACATCACTGCGCTCGAGTGTCTTGCTACACCGCAGCGCCGACCCGATAAGACGGGTATCGCACACCGTACAGGCCCGATAAGACGGACTGTGCTCGAGTTTCTCGCTACACCGCCGCGCCGGCTCGAATGGACGGGCATCGCACCACCGCGTGACGGCCCGCTAAGACAGGCAGGCTTTTGTTGCAAACCTAGAAACCCGCACCAGTCGGCGCGGGCTCGTATTTATTGGTGATGCAACGATTTAGGCGATCGCCGCTGGTTTCACACTCGGATAAAACAACCGCATCATCCAGCTTTCCTTGCTCGCCCGCACCCCGGCGACCTTGGGGTTGGGAATGCCTAGGTCCTTGCGGACATCGGCGAGCGGGCGGTGCAGTTGTTCTTCGAGGCGCTCGCCGAGTAGCAGCTTGGCTTGGCGACCCATTCGGTACCCAACTTTCATGTTGTTGCTGACCTCGCGGATCTGGCTGGGTGAAAACACGGCGTAGATGCAGCGTTGCAACGTCAGGAGCCATTTCCCCGAGAAGCTCCCCTGCCCGACTGTGAACGCGACAACACCGGCTTCGCCAGCCAGCCCTGCATCGAACCCCGCCAGCACGTGGTGAAAATCGTGGGTCACGGTGTAGCGGACGGCGAACGGGCGGTTTGCGAACCGGGCCTTGACCTCGTCGCTGAACACAAACGGCTCGATCCCCTGGGCATCCAAAAACCGTACATATTCGCGCCCGAGCGTCCCGTTGGGAAGCTCGCGCATCGCCGCCAGGTCGAGCTCTGGGTAGTAGCCGCGCAGGCCCTTGAGCTGGTCTCGAACCTCGGGGTTTGGCGTCTGAAACGCGGCGATCTTCATGAGTGCGACATCGCCTAGGCTCGCACCTGAGCGGTAGGCACGAATCGTATCGAGGTAGAGTTTCCAGTTCATGTGTGTTCCTTTCGACACGACAAACATGACCACCAAGTCTTTAATGACAAGAGTTGTTTGCCGATTCACAATGTATTCGATCTCACACAATCGTCTGACGAATCAGACGAGCAAATCCGAGCAATGGCAACGATTTTCGGTATCGATGTTGGCCAAATGCGAGCACAAGAACCAACAAAAATGCCCCGGGGTGACCGGGGCATCGAGAGGACGCCAGCTTAGGACGCAGGTGCCAGTTTGGGGGTCTTGCGGCTGCCGTAGACGAGGTTGATCATCCACGAGCTGTTGCTCGGGACAACGCCGGCAGACGCCGGTTCGGGAATGCCATACGCGGCCCGTACTTCGACCAGCGGACGCTCGTATTGGTCTTCCAACCTTTGGGCCAGCAGCAGCTTAGCCTGCTTGCCCATGGCGAATCCAACCCGCACATTTCGCCACAGGCGAAACACATTCGACGGAGTGAACAGTGGGTAGAGCAGTTTGGCCAACCACAGCATGCCTTTTGAGCCAAATGTGCCCTGGGCGACGTTGAACGCCAGCACGCCGGCCTCGCCCGCGGCTCCGGCATCAAACCCGGCCAACACGTGGTGGTGGTCGTGGGTTGTCAAAAACCGAAATGCGAAGGTTTCGTCGCTAAACCGCTCTTTGAGCTCATCGCTAAAGACAAATGGGTCGATGTTTTGGGCATCCAAAAACCGGGCATACTCGCGGCCAAACGTCCCGTCGGGCAGTTTGCGCAGCGCCGGCATGTCTGCCTCGGGGATGTAGCCACGCACCTGCTCTAAGTGGTCGAGAACTTCCCTGCTCTTGGGGCGCTGTTCGAGGGCAACGATTTTCAGCAGCGCGACGTCTGCAACCGCGCCTCCGCTACGAAATTTTCGCCACATTTCTTTCATCAGGTTCCAGCGCATGTTCTCAACTCCTTTTCGAGTTCTCAACAATCATGACTCCGAAGTCACGAACGTCAATAGCCAAAAAAGCGGGAAATCGTCCACTTACTCACGGATATAGCACGTCGCGTAGCCGGATACAGACCACGTGTAAACCGCTCACCAAAACCACGAGGCTTCATCGTGGATGTACGACAACCTGTGTGCTTATGTCCTCGTGGCAGTTCGCACGGCCGCTTGCCCCAACCTACTGTCAGTTTTCTATTGCCATTCGTGACGGCTTCGTCATAAAGTAGTTAGCGTCGTGATGCGGTTTTTCTCGTACATCGTCAAATCCCTGCGAGCGTACCGCAGCGGCAAGCTCGGAGACGCAGCGTTGTACGAACTCGCAGCCTACCGCTCGCCGTCTGCCGAGGTCGTCGGCAAGCTCAGTGGTGTCGCAAACTACTATCCAACCATCGATCTCGAGCAGTTACGCAACCTGCCCGAAGGTACACTTGGCCGCGAATATGCCCGGTTTATGGATCGCTACGGTATCCAGCCGTTTTCCTTTAGTGACGAGGTCAAACGCGAGTTCGCCAACGATCCGTTTACCGTCCGCTACATCGTGACCCACGACCTCCACCACCTGCTCACCGGGTTCGATACCGGGCTCGCGGGTGAACTTGGCCTGTTTGCTGTGACCTACGCCCAGGGCATCGTCAGCAACCCCTGGGTTTTGCGGTTTGCCAAGTTGCTGACCATCATCCTCTCCCCGATGCAGGCCAGACGCGCGCTCCACAACCTCGAAGTCGGCCTCGAGATCGGCCGGCGGGCCACAATGATTCTCGGCGAGCGGCTCGAAGAACAGTTTGAACGTCCACTCGCGGACGTTCGCGCCGAGTTCAACATCCCGGACCCAACGACCGTTGCGATCCAACCGAGCCGGATGAGCTGGTTTATGCAACTGGTCGCCCCTTCGCTCAATCCCAAACTCTCGCCGGCTTGAGCGCGCGACAGCTTCGAGGTGGACTCGCAAACCTAGTCGCCACCCCGAACTCTGGTCAGCCGCGCTTGGCGGTCGCCAGCGTCCAGGAGTCTCGTCACTGCGAGCACGGCCTTCTCAAGGTCTGTGTCCTACTTTTTTGGAGACTTGTTGCGGGCAAATAACGGCAGGGCCAACAGCTCAGGTGGCAACGAGTGCTCGCCCTTTCGTTGCTGTTCCTCTTCGATCATGGTCTTGATCGCACCACGACAACTTCCGCAGCCGGTCCCGGCGTCACACTCGTCGCCAACTTCATCGACCGTCCTTGCTCCGCGACGGATACATACGAGCACTTCACGTTCGTAGATCGCGTTGCACTGGCACAGCAAAAGGTCGGCCACAGGCATGGGATAGCCGATCGCCGCCAGCGAGACCATGTTTGCGACCGGTGACGAAGTGGTTTTTCTCGCGTCGCCGACAAACCGCGCACACATCCGCGTGTGCACAACAAAGCGGCAACTACCGACCACATCGCATTCGCGCGATGTGAGCACGCGCCACCGCCGGGCCCTTCGAGCCCTTTACACCAACGGGATGCCGGGTAACCTTCGCCCCCCATCATGCTTGTGGTTCAAAAGTACGGAGGCACCTCGGTCGGCACCCTCGAGCGGATCCATGCCTGTGCCAAACGCTGCCTCGACACCAGTCGCCAGGGCCATGGGCTGGTCGTGGTTGTGTCGGCCATGTCCGGCGAAACCAACCGGCTCATCAGCCTGAGCAACCGCCTGATAAGCCAGGTCCACGGCGACCAAACGACACAAAGCGACGAGGGCAAGGGTCCCTATGTCGTCAGTGGGCGTGTGGGCCACCGGCCGCACCAACGCGAACTCGACCAACTTGTCAGCACCGGCGAAAAAGTGAGTGCCTCGCTGCTTGCGATCGCGATTCAGGAGCTCGGCGGCAAGGCCATTTCGCTGGTAGGCCACCAGCTCGGCATGATGACCGACGGCAGCTTTACCAACGCGCGTATCACCACCATCGACCGCGAGCGGCTCCACCGTGAGCTCGATGCCGGCCACATCGTTGTATGTGCAGGGTTTCAGGGGCTCGACCGCGAGGGCAACATCACCACCCTCGGCCGGGGCGGTTCCGACACCTCGGCGGTGGCCCTCGCCGCTGCTTTGCAGGCCGACGCCTGTGAAATCCTCACCGATGTCGACGGGGTCTACACAACCGATCCGCGGATCGAGCCGCGGGCACAAAAGCTGCCCCACCTCACCTACGAAGAGATGATCGAACTTTCGAGCCTCGGCGCCAAGGTCCTGCAAATCCGCAGCGTCGAGATCGCCATGAAACACCGCGTGCCCGTACATGTGCGCTCGTCGCTCCACACCGGCGAAGGAACCTGGATCGTGTCTGAACAGCCCCAACAATCTGGTCGTGCCATCAACCTGCAAACACCAATCGTCCGCGGGGTGGCACTCGACCGCAACGAAGCCAAGATCACCGTGACCAACGTCGCCGACATCCCCGGGAGCATCGCCACGATTTTTGGCAAGCTGGCCAACGACGGCGTGGTGGTCGACATGATCATCCAAAACGCCAGCCGCAACGGCTCGACCGACGTCACCTTTACCGTGCCCGAGCAGGACCTCGACCGCTCGATCGAGGGGCTGCAGGCTCTCGACCTCATCAGCAGCACCAGCGAGCTGATCAGCGACCGTGCGATCTGCAAAATCTCGATCGTCGGCGTCGGCATGCGCACCCACGCGGGCGTTGCCGCCAAAGCCTTTGAGCTGCTCGGCCGCGACAACATCAACATCCAAATGGTCTCGACATCCGAGATCAAAGTTTCCGTGGTGGTCCACGAGCGCTACGGCGAACTCGCGGTCCGTGCCCTGCACGAGGGCTTTGGCCTGCACCAAAGTGCAGGCGAGCAACAGGCCGCGAGCTAGCCCAATCACCAATACCTGATGGCAGCCGTGCCCCTGGCATCGGTCGTAAACGTTGTGCCTGCCTATAGGGTCGCCAACGTTTCGCCGATCGACGGGCTCGGCTTTTCGCATTCGAACCATGCACCCAGACGAACACCGGCAAGTCAAAGCCCTCACCAAACTCGCTTTCGTGGGTGTTGCCTGGCTCATGGTCGGACTGTGGCGAGCTCCGGCAGTTGGCTCCAACGTCGCATTCTCCCCGGTCGAGTGCCCGTCTGCCGTCATGATCGCGGGAAACCTTGTGTGCGGCCAGCGGCGCCCTGCGACACTCGCCGAAGTCTGCCCGGGCGCACCCCGGCGACCGATTCGACCCGGCGACAGCCTTGTCCCAAAAATTATTTGTAACAACAACAATCCGACCCGCGGACAACCAGGGTGGCGACGGATGCCGCCCGACGACCTCGCCGCCCTCGCCCTACCGGTCAACCTCAACGAGGCAGGTGCCGACGAGCTCGCTAGTTTTCCAGGCATTGGCCCCGCCCTCGCCGGCCGTATCATCGAAGCTCGCCAGCAGCGGGCCTTTGCCACCGTAGCCGAACTCGATGACGTTCGCGGCATCGGGCCGCGCATACTCGAACGCCTACGCAGTCGCGCGATCGTCTCGTGGCCACACCGCGCTAGCCTGCGCAAAATCCCGTGAATCTGTGAGCGAGCGAGGACCGCGTGCCTCACGACCGACCCCAACGGGCTGACCCCTAGACAACTCGGTACCAAGACCTCTCCGCGTGATGAGCTCGACCATCGACCACGCCGGTCAAAAAGTTGTATCCACAAATGAATGCCCGCGTGCCAGACGACCCGACTTGGCGCGTAGTAGTCAACTCGTGACGCTTACAAGCGTTGCGGCCCCCGCCCCGACTTGGTCACGACCTGCAAAAACATACCTAGCGCCCGCTCGAGCGACTCTCGGATGTCCCGGAGTTGCTGCATGTCGCCGCGCTGCATCGCCGGGGTCGCTTTGTCGATTATCGATTGGGTCTTGCTCAACATTTCACGCCCAAACAGGCTGTCGAACATGATGTCTTCGACCTCGGGCAGCAGCGCCCGAACAGCGGCGATCATCCGGTTGGTCTTGGAGCACTCGAGCTCGAACTCCTCGGTGGTGCGCGCCTGCATCAGGTAGTTTTGCGACTCGCGGGCAAGCGCTTCGATCTCGGCGCGGCTCAGACCGCTGCTGTTGGTCACTTCGATCCGGCTGGTGACCTCAGCCTCCCCCTCACGCTCGGCTCTCAACTCGCGGGCAGACACACTGACAATCCCGTCGTGTGAAATCGAGACAACAACCTCGATCTCAACCTTCCCCTGGGCAGCGGGTCGAATCCCCGAGAGCACAAACTCCCCCAACAACTCGTTATCGGCGGCCCGCTCATATTCTCCCTGCAAGACGAGAATTTTAACCGACGTTTGGCCGTCGTGGGTGGTCGTAAACGTATGGCTCGCCTCGGTTGGGATCGCGGTATTGCGTTCGATCAAACGCATAAAATAGCCGCCGCGTACCATCACGCCAATGCTGTGGCTGGCGACGTCGAGAAGGCACAGCTCCTCGTTGGGCGAAACAGTTGCAGCTGCATGTATCCCTGCCCCGAGCGCAACCACATGCGAGGGGTCGTAGCCCGTGGCCGGTTCGCGGCCAAACAACTCGGTCACGCGGCGGACCACCAACGGCATTTGCGTGACCCCGCCAACGAGTACAACCTGGTCAATCGCGTCGACCGTGAGCTGCGCCCGCTCCAGGGTTTGCTTGCAAATCTCAATGGTCCGGTCGATCAGGTCCTCGGTCAGGCTCTCGAGCTCCTCGATCGTCAGCGTCTCGTCGATGTGCAAGCTCTCGCCCGACGGCAACACATAGAGGTGGGGGATTTTGATCTCGACTGCCGTGCGAACCGACAGCTCGCAACGCGCCCGCTCGGCTGCGTCACGGATCCGCTGCATCACAATCTGCTCGCTGCGAATCGCCACGCCGTGGGTTTGTTGCACGTGGTCCACGAGGTACTCGACAACCCTGGCATCGAGGTCGTCGCCGCCGAGAAACGTCTCGCCGGCCGTTGAAATCACTTCAAAGACCCCGCGACTCACCTCGACAACCGAGACATCAAATGTGCCGCCACCGAGGTCGTAGACAACGATCCGCTGTTCGAGCTCCTTGCCTGCACCGAAGGCCACGGCCGCTGCGGTCGGCTCGTTGATGATCCGCAGCACACCCAGGCCGGCGATCCGGGCCGCGTCGCGGGTGGCCTGGCGCTGATTGTCGTTGAAGTGAGCGGGGACAGTCAAAACCGCGTGTTCAACCGGTGCACCTACAAATTGTTCGGCGAGCAACTTCATTTCGCGCAGGAGGTAGGCACTGAGCTCGGGCACGCTGTACACGTGGTCGCGCAGACGCACCCGGACATCGCCGTAGCGCCCCTCCACCAGGCGAAAGTGGCATTGTTCGGCCAGCGCCCGTGTCTCTGGGGTACCCCACTTTTGTCCGATCAGGCGCTTGGCCGAGGCGACTGTGTTGGTCGGGTTGATCAACGACTGCCGCTTGGCGACATGACCGACCAAGCGCTTGCCACCCCGGGTCACGGTAACAACCGAAGGAGTCGTCAATAGCCCTGCCTTATCCGCGATCACCTGGGCGACTCCATCTTTGACAATGGCGACACAGGTGTGGGTTGTCCCGAGGTCGATTCCAGCGACGTACTTCATAGGGCGGCGGGCGCAGGCTAGCGAGAAATCCGGCTGGCGTCACCCCCGACAGACTCGTCGTATGTGCATGTTCTGCCGCGCTTGTCAGCTCGCCAACCTCAACTCAAACGCTCGCGAAATCCATGTATGCACATCATCTCGCCCAGCCACAAACCCGCAAATCAGGTGCCATCGACCGAATACGGGGCGAGGTCGAGGTGGATATGATTGTGATGGGCCCGGTCAAAATTGGGAGTCACGACCACGGTAAACACCTTTTCGTCGACAAGCCGGCGAACCACCGCCCGCAAGAACTTGCCCTCGGCATGGGCCGGAGCCTCGGGCCCGCGGCCGTAGTGCTTTTTTACCGAAACCTCGCGCCCGCCCTTAAAAGTAAAGGTCTTGATGTCGATCGCGTTGCCGAAACTGTGCTGACTCACCCACCCCTCGTAGGCTGCGATCCCACGACAGTTGTAGGTACCAATATGTTGGATCTTGACGACACGGCGCCCGAGGTGGCGGACCGCCTCGTCCTGGACAATCCGCTCAAAGTCCGCCATCGCCACCGCCATCTTGCAGGTGAGTTTGGGACGCGAGTTGTAGCGAATCGCCCCCGGCCCTTTTTGGTAGCGAACCACCTGTTTGGCCCCGCAGATGAACTCACCTGAGCGGTTGCGATGCAGTTTGATCGCGCTTTCCTTGTAGCTCACCCCAGCCTGGGCAAGCCGTTCAAAGCATCGGTCGATCGGCACCGGCGGGAGGTTGTGGTCGGCGATGTCGGAGGTGTCCATACCGGGCAAAACCGCGACCACGCGGGGATCTTGGGTTTGTGGAGCAGTTGGCTCTGTCGCGACCTCAACCACCGGTGCGCCCGTCGGCTCGGCCGGCTGCGAGCTCGGCGACGGACCTGCGAGCAAATCGAGCAGTAGTCGCAGGCCGACAACCCAAACATCCTCAGACATGTGACTCCGGACGCACGAATCGGGGCATCGGTTCACCCCAGTGTGCCTGAACAACGCGACCAATCCATCCGGCCGGATTGTGAAACGATGAGATCTCGCAACCGCGATCAGTCCCGCGCACACGCGCTGTGGTGAACCTCAGAACTTTGTTTATAAGCTATTTCGCGCCTAAATTTCGCACATTCTACCGGCTATCCGTTGACACTGAACACTCAAACAGCTGAACTAATGACATGACCAAAAAGGACCTCGAGCTCAAGCGGGTGCCCAACCCCAAGCTGCCCTCGGCGGACGACCCACTCCTGCCGGTACCGGCGGAGGAAAAGGGAAAACCAAACCTAGAGCAACCGGATGATCCAACCCAGTCGCCACCGGACGGACCACCCGATACCAACCGACCGAGCGAAACCGAAGGGAGGTGCGGCTATGACTTCGCGGCATAGTCCCTCTCCCCGCCGTCCGCGATTTTTGTGGCCGACAAACCGGCGCTAGCAACCGGTGGTTTTCGTGGCGAGTCGCCTTCGCGCTTGTGGCCTCGTGTGTTTGCAACTGTCACCAAGGTCAACCTCGGGCGAAATCTGCCGGGGAGCCGGCATCGAAAAATCCGACAACAGCTAGGCACAGGCAGGTGATGCCAACGTCACGTAACCGTGAGCTCACGAAGGGCACCCTTGTGACCCGTAGCGTTCCCGGGTAGGTCGCACCGGAACGGTGATTGGAACACCGCTCCCAAGATCAATGACCCGCCGAAGTGAACTCCGCAACGTAGCGATCATCGCCCATGTCGACCACGGAAAAACAACCCTGGTAGACGGCCTCCTCGCGGCCGCTGGCGCATTCAAGAGGACCGAGCAGCACGCCGAGCGGGCGATGGATAGCGGCGACCTCGAGCGTGAACGCGGCATCACCATCACCAGCAAACCCACGGCAGTCGAGTACAAGGGTATTCGCATCAACCTCGTCGACACCCCGGGACACGCCGACTTCGGTGGCGAGGTCGAACGCGTGCTCAATATGGTCGACGCCGTGCTGTTGGTTGTCGATGCATTTGAAGGCCCAATGCCGCAGACGCGGTTTGTCACCGAAAAGGCCATCGCCCTCGGTCTCAAGGTCCTACTCGTCGTCAACAAGATCGACCGCGACGGCTGCGAGCCCCACAAAACCGTCGACTCGACCTTTGACTTGCTCGTCAACCTCAACGCCAGCGAGGACCAACTCGAGTTCCCGACCATCTTCTGCAGCGCCCGAGAGCGCTACGCGATGGCCGACCCTGACGACGAGACCCAGTTGGGCATGGACGCGATCCTCGATTTCATCGTCGACCACGCGCCCGGCCCCGAGGTCGACGACGGCAACCTTGCCATGTGGGTGTCGACCCTCGACCACGATTCGTACATCGGCTATGTCGCGATTGGCCGGGTCCGTGCAGGTACACTGAAACCGGGAGACCGCGTGGCCCTGATGCGCCCGACCGCCACAGATGAGCCGGCCGAATGTGTCGAGGTGTTTCGCGTGCGCAAGCTCCTCGGCTTTCGCGGGACCCAACGATTTACCCGCGAACAGGTCGAAGCCGGAGATATCGCCGCGGTCGCGGGTATGACAACGCTGCAAGTCGGCGACACCTTGACCTGCGAAAACGTCGCCGAGCGCACGGTGTTCCCCAGCCTCGATGTCGACCCGCCGACCATGTCGGTCCGCTTTCGCATCAACGACAGCCCATTCGCCGGCAAGGATGGCAAATGGGTCACCTCGCGCAAGATCGCCGAACGCCTCGCCCGCGAAATCAAATCCAACGTCGCGCTCAAGGTCTCCGAAACCGAGTCGTCGGATGAGTTTGAGGTTGCCGGGCGCGGTGAGCTGCACCTGTCGGTCCTTATCGAAACCATGCGCCGCGAGGGCTACGAGTTGTGTGTCTCGCGGCCGCGGGTGATTCCCAAGCGCGGCGAAGATGGTTCGCTGCTAGAGCCCTACGAAAACGTCGTGGTCCAGTGCGACAGCGAATACAGCGGCACGGTGATCGAAAAACTCTCGTCGCGGATGGCCGAGTTGCGGGCGATGGACACCGACGACACCGGGCGTACTCGCCTGGAGTTCTACATGCCAACCCGCGGGCTGATTGGCTATCGCAGCGAGTTGCTCACCGATACCCGCGGCACGGGGATCCTGTCGTCGGTGTTTGCCAACTACGGCCCGCACCAGGGCGCTCGCAAGTCGCGTTCGCGTGGCGTGATGATCGTGATGGACCCGGGCGAGACCATCACCTACTCGCTGCACCGGCTGCAAGACCGCGGCTCGATGTTCGTCGGCCCGCAAACGCCTGTGTATGCCGGCATGATTCTCGGCGAACACAGCCGCGACAACGACATCATTGTCAATCCTTGTATCACCAAGAAACTCACCAACGTGCGCGCTGCGGGGTCCGACGAAAAGCTGTTTTTGACCCCGCACCGGCAACTGTCGCTCGAGCAGGCGCTGGCGTTTTTGAACGACGACGAACTTCTCGAGGTCACGCCCAACCACCTGCGGCTACGCAAGCGCCTACTCGATCACAACGCCCGCAAGCGGGCCGAAAAAGCCGCTGCTACCGCTAGCTAGGGCTCAACGACCGGAGCAAACGAAAGGCCGCACCAGCGGCCTTTTGTTGTTGATACACCAAAAACTTAGCCAAGTCCGGCGACCGAGCTCAGCACCCAGCCAACATGTGCGCACCCGCCCCGCGCAACTTTGCGCAAAAACAAGCTTCGGTAGGGGCGACAACGCGTGGTGGGCAATTATTTTTACCCGCGGCCAATTGATTTGTGCGTTCCGGTGAATCTGAGGGTGAGCCCGCGGCACGCGGTTTGGCATGATGAGGATGTACGCGCTCCCAATGACTGACTCCCCCGAAGAAGGCCGCGAACGCGACGGCCTCGCCACGGCTCGCACCCAACTTCGACCGGTTGCCGAGTCGGACCTCGGTCGTTCGAGCCAGGCTCAAAAAAGTGACCCCAGCATTGGCACCTTGCAAACCATGGCCTCTGACCCGGGCATGCAACAGGCCCGGTTACCCGATGCCATCCAGTTCACGCGTACGGTTGGCGGGACCGGGGCGGGCACCGACCCACCGGCCGATGCCGGCCTGAAAAACCTTGTGCTCTCGCGGCTGTTTCCGAGTCGCGGGCCCGTCAAGATCGGCCGGTACACCATTCTCGATCGGCTCGGCGCCGGGGGCATGGGGATTGTCTATTCCGCCTACGACGACCGCCTCGACCGCAAGGTCGCGATTAAAGTACTGCGCCCACAAACGAAAAAAGTGGATGCGACCGGGCGGACCCGACTGTTGCGCGAAGCCCAGGCTATGGCCCGGCTCTCGCACCCCAATATCGTCACCGTCCACGAGTCGGGCGAACACGAGGGCGAAGTGTTTTTGGCCATGGAGTTTGTCCGCGGCCAGAGTCTCGACCGCTGGCTACGCGACCACAAGCGCAACTGGCAACAGGTCGTCGATGTGTTTCTTCAGGCAGGTCGCGGGCTCGAAGCGGCCCATGCAGCCGGCCTCGTCCACCGCGACTTCAAACCCGGTAACGTCCTGATTGCCGAGGATGGAGCCGTCAAAGTCATGGACTTTGGGCTGGCACGGACCTCCGCCGACCCCTCCGCGACCGACGATACATCTGCATCTACAACTGATCTGCCAACCAACCGGTTGCTCGACATGCACCTCACGAGCACCGGCGCGGTGATGGGCACACCCGCCTATATGGCCCCCGAGCAACACCTCGGCGAGCCGGTGACGGCACGGACCGATCAGTTCAACTTTTGCGTAGCCCTTTATGAGGGGCTCTATGGCCAACTCCCCTTCCCCACCGACAACCTCGCCCATTTGGTCGATGCGGTGATTTCGGGGCGGATCTCGTCGCCGCAGCCTGGCCACAAAGTTCCCCCCTGGATCCATCGTTTGGTGCTCCAGGGACTCGCGGTCGATCCCGACAGGCGTCATGCCTCCATGACAAGCTTGCTGACTGCGTTGGCCAATGACCCGGCCAAACGTCGGCGGCGCCTGGCATCGGCGGTCGCCCTCGCCGGGATCGTTGCACTTGCAACCTATGCGGCCACGGCAGTCGTCGCCGCACCGGAGCAACCCTGTGCCAACCTCGACGACGAAATCGCCGATGTTTGGAACCCCCAGCGGGCCACCGCCGTCGAGCAGGCACTCGCCGCGACCGACCAAGTCTATGCCGCCGATGCCTGGCAAAGGATTTCGCCAACGCTCGATGGCTACCGCGACCAGTGGCTCGACACCCGCACTGAATCGTGCCAACAGCACCAGCGAGGACTGTTGTCGAGCAAGCTCTACGACCTTCAGTCCAACTGCCTCAACCAGCGGCGTGCACACTTTGACACCCTCGTCCAAACCCTCGCCAACGCCGATGCCGGGATTGCCCAGCGCGCAATCGAGGCGGTTGCCGGCCTACCGAGCCTTGCGCGTTGCGACGATACCGAGGCACTCCTAGCCGAGGTTGCGCTACCCGAGAGCGACGACCTCGCGCAGGCAGTGCAGGCTTCGCGCCTCAACCTCGCGCGGGCACAGAGCTTTGAAAAACTGGCCAAGTTCGACGAGGGCCAGCAACTTGTCGACGAGGTACTCAAAAGTCCCCAAGCCGCGAGCTATCCCCCGCTAAAAAGCGAAGGGTTGCTCACCCGCGGTAGTCTGCAAATCGAACACGGTAACCCGCAGGAGGTCGCGCAAACACTCGAACAGGCTTCGCTGATTGCCCTCGAGCACGGTCACGACCGGGTGGCGGCCGAGGCCCTCACCAAAAAATTGTACACACAAGGTTTCCGTGGCGGGGCGTCAGCCCGGGCGCTCGAGGACATGGCGATGATCGACGCGTTGGTCAAACGCACCGGTGACCGCGAGCTTCGGGCCCTGCTGCTCAACAACCAAACAGCCGTGCTGATGCGAGATGGGCAGTACACGCAGGCCCAAAAAACCGGTAGCCAAGCACTCGAGCTCAAGCGCGAGGTCTACGGCGAAGACCACCCGCAATATGCATTCACCCTGGTCAACCTCGGGATCAACAGCATGCACGCGGGGGAGTTTGCCCGGGCCGAGGCCTATCAGCGCCAGGCACTTGAACTGTTGCTTGTACAATTTGGGCCAAACCACCCATACACGGCGATGGTCCAATACAACATCGGTCTCGCCCTGCAACGCCAGGAGCGGCTCGACCAGGCGCGGCCCTACATCGAACAGGCACTTGCCAACTATCAACGCTTGATGGGACCCAAGGCCCTAGAGCTTCGGGACATGCTCGATAGTTTAGGCGATATTGCCGAAGACCAACGCCGGTTTGAGGATGCCCTAAAAATCTTTCAACGCGCGCGCGACATCCTTGAACACCATGGCGGTGCTCCGTCGAGCGTTGCCAGTGTTGTCCATGCAATCGCACGGGCCCACACCGGCATGGGCGACCATCAGCAGGCCCTCGCCCTCCACCAACAGGCCATGGCCATGCGGACAGCCAACGTCAAAGCTGACGATCCAGGCATTGTGGAGTCGTGGATTGAGCTGGGCAACGCGGCCATGGAACGCAAGGATTGGACAACTGCTGTCCAGGCGTTCGAAGCCGCTGTCGGGCTCGCCGGCAATCCCACCAAAAAAGCCCTGGCTCATTATCGACTAGGGATGGCCCTGCGCGGCGGTGGTAACCTTACCGAGGCAAACGTGGCTGCCAACCGCAGCATTGATGTATTTACAAAAAATAAACTGAAAAACCCGCTCGTCCATGCCTACCTCCACTATGAGGCTGGCAAGACGGCCCTCGCCCTTGGCGAGCCCGACCGCGCCGTGGCCTTGCTCGAAGTCGCAAACAACCTGTTCGCAGCCACGCGCTCCGAGCAAGACCCCAGGCGCGTGTTGTTTGACTTCGAGCGCTTGAAAGCAGCCCATGCGAGCGGGCAGGCAGGTGGGTTGCCAACCGACACCTACAAGCACTTGCGCACGCGGGTCACCTCCGCCCTGGCGATTCTCGAGCAGCACGCTCCGCGATACGAGCGGGAATACAACGAAATCTCGACCTGGCTTAAGAGCCACTGAGCTGAGCACACTGCATTTTCGCGCCGAGCAAAACCTACCGTCGTTTTTGTAATTTTTTTTTCATAGGGGCCAATTGTTTTGCCGCCCTCGGGTAATTGAATCGTGACACACGCCGGGCACTAGCAATCACCGGCACGACGGAGGACATCATGCAACGCTTTCACCTACTCACTGGACTCGCACTTTGCTCCGCCCTTGCCACGGGCTGTGACCTTCCCGAGGAGGAGCCCGTCGACATCCAAAACACCCAGAGCTTCCGCGGCACCGGCGGTGGTGGTGGCGGTGGCGGGTTTGGCCTCGGTCTCAACACCAACTGGCTCGGGCACACGCAAATCTCCGAGTTCGACACCGCGGGCCAAGACCACGGGGGCGTCATTCTCCACGAAGTTCGCCTGGGCCCAAAAACTATCGAAGACATCCGCGTGGTCGGGGACCGGCTCGAAGGCCAGATCAGCGGCACCCCCATTGCCGCTGAGGAGTTCATCGGGTCGATCTGGGTGGTCGAGCTGACGGAGGGGCCCAACACTGGCGAAATCGCCGAAATCGTGCTCGCCGATGTCACCCGCGCCGACAACGAGCTCAACCGCCGGCTCTACCGGTTTGGCGATGTCACCTTCAACGACGGTCTGCCCACGTGCGAGGCCGACGAGAACGGTATGTACGACGCCGCACTCTACGGTGACATCACCGTCGACGAGTCCAAGGCCGTGGTGTCGGAGCGACCCAACACGATCTATATCGGCTGCCTCAGTGGCGCCATGGGCAAGGCCTCGTATCGCTGGGGTTACTGGCCGTTTGAGCTCGGTGCCGAAAAATTCACAGCGGTGATTCGCATGTTGCGCGCTGACTTTTGCGGCAATGGTGAGTCTTGGACCAGCCCCGGGCAACTTCTCCAAGTCGTCGACCACTTTGGCGTATCGAGTTCGTTTGTCGACTCGTCGCTCGACAACGAGGCCGTGTGGAGCACCGAGGGTGCTGTCTGTATCGGCGAGTACACCCGCCTAGGCGAGTGGTGGGAAAACGTCACCTGCGACGGTGAGCCCCTGGCCCACTGCCCGAGCGACGCCGAGGCCCACGACACCTTTGTCAACCGCGGTCTGTTGTGGACCAAACACTTCTAAGCAAACCTCGCTACCTGGCTACCCAGGGCGATTATGTTCTCCGTGTCACTCCCAGCGGGCCAGCTATCGGCCCGCTGGTTTATTTATTTAGATGTATCAGCAGCTAACCCGGCGAGCGGTTGTGTAGCCCACGAAGCTGCCGCGCCCACTGCTCGAGGTTTGAAACCGTACTACGCAGCAAATCGGGTGACTTCGACAGGTCCTTGAGCGCCTGCTCGAGCAGGATCTTGGCCCGGCGAATACGAGTCCTCGCTGTACCCTCGGGAATCCCCAAAATCCCGGCGAGCTCGCGGGCCTTGAGATTTTCCCAGTAGTAGAGCTCCAGCACCACTTGAAACTCGAGGGGAATCCGGCGCAGGGCCTCAAACAGCAACCGCGACTCTTGATTCTGGGCGATAAGCGACGGGGCCGAGGGGGCCAAGTCGGCCGACGACACCCGGACAAAATCGAGGTGGTCTGCATCGCGGCGATAGCGACGAAAGTAGTTGTAAAGCAGGTTGCGGGCGATCCCCAGGAGGTACGCTTTAAAATTTGCATCTGCACGAATACGTTCGCGCGCCTCGACCAAACTCAAGAAGGTTCGTTGGATCAGGTCGGCCGCAGCCTCGTCGGCAACCTTGTGGACAAAAAATCGCTCGACTGCAGCGTAGTGTCGTTCGACCAGACGTCCCCCTGCGCGTTCGTCCCCGCTGCGCCACGCAGCCAGCAGTTCCATGTCATCGTCCATCGTGCCGATGGTACCAGCCAAACGGCGTCAACCGAGGCTGTTTGCCGGGCGGGTTCGCATTTATGCGCTCACCCACAACTTCGGTTGTAGCTGCACCTTTCACAGGCACGCCGCCGGGCTAGGGCTCGAGGATTGCGAGTTTGATGTCGGTAAACACAGCCGCTGGCTCCCGCAACGAGCCGAGCGAGACCGTCATCTGCAACTCCGACGACATCTCCAGGTGGTTTTTGCGCGGCAATACCTGGTCGAGCGCGAGTACACTGCGACCTTTGCCCTCGGCTGCATAGCTCGAAAGTTTGACCCGTGCACCGTCCGGCAAGTCGGGAATATTCACCAACTGGCTGTCAGCGGTTTGCACAATATCAAACCCGAGGGTCAATCCTTCGTCGTTGTGTTCGACCAGCGAGTAGGTCACGGCTTGGTCAAACACAACAACGCCGAGCGGGTTGCGTTGGACCATCACAGCCCACGAGGCACCGGGACCGACCGGCTCCTCGGGCAACGGCAAGGTCAACTGGTCCATCGCCACCCGCAACCCATCGATCAACTGGCGGACCTCCTCGGGCAGCTCATCGGCAGCGTCGAACTCGGCCTCGTGCGTACGCCCGCGCGCATCGACGACCAAGTAACCGCGAAACCCCTCAATTTGGGCCACGCCGTCATGCAACGCCTTGGCCAACCCCGGCATCACACCTGGCGCTTCGAGCAGGCGCACATAGCGAATCGTAAACTCGGCATGGGCGTGTCCCTCCTCGGTAACCCCCGTGACCTCGAGCAGCGCGTGAATCCGCATTGTCGGCATGCGCACGCGCGGCGCAACCTGTTGGGCCAGGGCCGTCGCTACCACCAGCTCTAGGTCGAGCACGAGTTCTTGACGCAACCCCGGATTTATTTGTAGACGCAACTGTTCTCGTGGCTCATCACCCGGATCGATAAGCGTGATTTCTGGCAAGTTTTGCCTTGCCGAAGGCTGGCGCTCCGGGGCAGAAGCCAGCACCCTGCGCGAGGTCAGCCGGGGGGCTGCACGCGGCTTCTCAGCCTGCGGCTGTGCTGGTGGCTGGGCCGTGTCGGAGCCAAGCCACCAAATCACGATGCCGGCGACAACAAACAGCGCTACCAGTTTGCTTCGCCGCGACATTCACCGGTGAGTGTACACCGATGTCGGTCACCCAACATCGCGGACTATGCGTGTATACTCACCGTTTGTCCGGAAGCGCGCGACTAGTCGCGCCGGCGTCGACGAAGCCCGAGCATCAACAGGGCAACGGCAGCAGTCCCGATTGGCGCCGTGTCGTCGCTCGAGCGGCAGCCACAGCCCCGTCCATCGACCGCCAAGTCGCCGGTGTCGGTATCCGTCTCGCCGGTTTCCGTGCCATCTGAGTCCGACTCGGTTTCCGGACCAGCCGTCGTCGTGTCGCTCTCACCCGACTCGTTGTTGCAGGTCGCGCTACAGCCATCACCGCCCCACAGGTTGCCGTCGTCACAACTTTCGCCGCTGTCGACCACACCGTCTCCACAGGCGGCCGGCGTGCAATCTGGCCGGCAGGCATCCGGCACCGAGGCACTGTTGCCGGGGCCGTCGTCGCAGATTTCGTCGGGGTCGATGATCCCATCGCCACAGGAGCCCGGCCCCTCGACATCGCCAACCCCAACGATACACAGGTCGTCGATGTTCCAACCACCAAACTCGAGCCCGGCGTCGCTCTCAAAGGAAAATTGCAGCTGCACCTTTCCATTTTGCACACGACTGCTGAGGTCGACATCGTGAAACCGCCATTGGTGGTCTAGGTGGTGGGTGGTCCCGTCCTGCGTCTCAGTGTTGCGCCATACCTCGCCACCGTTGGCGAGAATGTTGCCGACGTCATAAAACGAATCCTCGACCCGAAGCCAGCGGCGGTACTGCAACCGCACGACATCGTACCCGAGGGTGTCGACCATGGGCGACGACGTCGCATCCGAGGAAAACGCCGGGTACATGCCTGTGCCACCCAACACCGTGCCGAGAACATTGTCCCCCCCGCGAGCATCCTCGGGGTCGCCCCCTGCCCCCTGGGGTTGACCGATTTCCCAACTGCCAGGCAGCTGCCAGCCGTCGTTGTCCTCAAAACTTGTACAGTAAAGCGGCACGACATCACCGACATAAAACTCAAACCATGGGTCACCTAGGTTTTGCGGGTACGACTGGGGATTGCCGCCAACCAAGCCAACCTGCACCCGATACTGAATCACCGTGTTTGGGGCCTGCTGGGGGATTGTGGCCGCGAATACCAGCCCGTTCGCCGACATTGGCACCGAGTTCGTCGGTCCAGCCTGCCCACGCACCTTCCACTCGAGGGTGGCATCGCCCAGCATGTCGCCGCACTCGGGGAAAATCAGACCATCGACAGATGCCTTGATCTCATAGCCATTTTGCACGGTGTCGACACGGCCGATGTCTGTGACCTCAGCCGACATGGTCCGCAGGCCATGGTCGCCAAAGGCCTTGTTGATCTCACAGACATTGGGTGTGCCATTGAGCAGGTTGCCATCGTTGTCGTCGATCACCAGGGCTTCGAGGTACATCGACGGAATGTTGACGGCACGGCTAATGCCCTCCAGGAAAATCCGATCTGCCAGGGCAATGCCGGCCGCGTCACCGAGCTTTTGGCGTAGCAGCTGGCGTAGGTCCCAAAGCGTTCCGCCAATGATCTGGCCCTCGTAGTGGACCTCGCCGCGATCCTCGGGCCAGTGCCATTCATAGCCATCGGGGTCGAGCTCGCGCAGCGGTTCATCGGTTTTGAAAAATCCCCGGCCCATGCCCGAATCGTCAACGATTGTAGCTGCAAGGTAATCAGAAATCCCCTCGCTCAGGGCCCCGTCGAATGCACCAACACCCGGGATGATTACATTGGAGTGCGCCGAGTGGCCAAACTCGTGGTACACGACGTCCGTCAGCTGGCCGGTGTTGGCACATTGTCCGCTCGACTGGAAAAAGTGGATGTTGTGGCCGTCGGAGTAGGCATTGCAAACATCCTCGATATTGACCACACCGTTGATCTGTTCGTCGAGCCAGGCAAACGATGGATCGATGTTGCGGACATAGCTGTTGACGAGGTTGGTATGGATAAACGTCGTCAGTTGGGCATCGACAAGCTCGTTGCCCGGGTCGACCCACTGCACCTGCCCACCGTCGGCAACCTGGACATTGTTGAAGGCCTCCGAGCCCGCCTCGTTGACAATACGAATGTATGGTCCTTCAACATTTGCACGTACATCAACCACGCCACTGCCGTCCCAACTGACCACCCCCGCGGCATCGCTGAGTGTGGGCACGCCGTTGACCGCTTGGTTGGCGAAGGCCGCCGGGTAGGTCCCGCGCGCGGCATGGGGACCACGAATCGGCGTGTCGTAAACAACCGATGCCTGGCCAAACATCAGGGTCTGACGCCGGGCAACCGGCTCCCCTGTTTTTGCATCTACAAATACTTCGTAGCGACCGACCGGCGCCGTCGTGTCAATCGTGACCCGCCGGACCTCGCGGGTCTCGAGCACACCAGTCTCTCCGATCAACGGCAATATCTCAGGTGCCGCAACCGCACCTCGCAGGTCTGCCTGCGGGCTCACGTCGGCCAAAACCCAATCGAGGGCTCGCTCCTCGGCCACACGGTCACTGATGACAAATCCGGCCCTCGGCACTGCGATGTGGGGCACAGCCTCCGAACTCACGAGAATGAGACGATCGTTTTGGTAGCGAAACCCGATTTGCCCACCGAGTACCGGAGCCCCCTGATACGTTTGGATAAACCCAACCGCCCGGGTTTTGCCCTGACGCTTGTTGGCCGCGAGCTTGAAGTCCGACACCTGGGCGCCCGGGGCTAGCAGCTCGAGGTGTTTGGCGAGAAATGCCCGCGCATGCTGCTCGGCGATCGTTGCATCATCAACACTATTGGCCGCTTCAACACCGGCCAACACCATGCGACTGGCAACCCCTGTTGCCGTATCCCAGGCAACTTTGACATCCGCCACATCGGCGAGCAGGCGGCCCCAGGCCGTGTTCATCAACTTCGACCGAGTCGTTGGACCCGTGTGCCAAGCAAGTTCAGCCGCCGTGCGTACACTCGCACCAGACTTTGCTTCGAGCCGCATGGTGCCGGGCCCAGAGCTCGACTGGGGGGCAGCGGCCCCAGCAACAGGGCTTACGAGGCTGGCAGCGAGAGCTGCGACGAGAGGAGTCGACCACTGAAACTTCCGATAGCTCACGAACCTAACATTATTTTCGCAACGCTATTTTCGCAATCACGAACCCCAATTTTTTTGTGTGAGCACCTACAGTTGTGAGCTCACACCTGCTTGGTGCTGCCCACGCATACGCGCGCTACCCTTGTGACGATGGAACTGATTTCTGTGGCGGGAAACTCGCAATGGCTCGATGGCGGAGCCATGTTTGGCAACTGTCCCAAAGCACTGTGGACCCGGTGGTACCCCGCCGACGAGCACAATCGCATTCCGTTGGCGTGTCGATGCCTGCTGATCAAGGAATCGAGCGGTCGGCTTGTGCTCCTAGAGACCGGTATTGGAGCGTTCTTCCCGCCGAAACTGCGCGAGCGATTTGGCGTCCGTGAATCGGAACATGTCCTCCTAGACAACCTCGCGCAACATGGGATCCGCCCCGGCGACATCGATGTCATCGTCCTTTCCCATCTGCATTTTGACCACGCGGGCGGCCTGCTTTCGCCCTGGCAACCCGACGAGCCAGCAAAACTTGTATTTACAAACGCGCACTATGTCGTGGGTGCCAGGGCCTTTGCCCGGGCCCTCGCTCCACACCCGCGCGACCGGGCCTCGTTTATTCCCGAGCTACAGGTGCTGTTACAACAAACCGGCCGGCTCGAGATCGTCGAGGGTCATCGCTCGCAAACACTGGGCCCCAACTACTGGCTGAGCTACTCCGAGGGACACACCCCCGGCCTCATGCTCACGCGGGTCGAGGCAGCAAATCCCGGCCCCATCACATTCATGGGCGACCTGATTCCCGGGCTGGCCTGGGTCCACCTACCGATCACAATGGGCTACGACCGCTACCCGGAGCTCCTTATCGACGAAAAACAACGCATGCTCAGTCGCCTACACACACAGCGGGAATGGTTGTTTTTCACCCATGATCCCAAGGTCGCCGCCTGTCGTGTCGGTCAGGATGAGCGCGGCCGCTACGTCGGTGTCGACCACCTCGCCCATCTCGAGGCACCGTCCCCCGCCGCTTAACCGTCTACCCGCCTACCGGCACTGTCGCGTGACCTCGTGCCCGAGTTGCGCTAGCCGTTGCAAAAATATTGCATCTACAAATTATTAGGGCAATCGCAAGCGCAAGTGCTCGGGAATCTGGGGGTCGCCGACAAACACAAAACGATAGGAGTCGCGGCCGCGTAACCTGTCGAAGTATGCCCGCAGACGATCACTGCGGTCGCGGTACCAAAAGTCGAGCAGCCCGAGGTCAACGAGCCGCGACAACACACTCGCGGCGATGCAGTCGGCAAACGAAATCCGGTCCCCGGCGATCCACCGGCGGGCTCGCACCTGCTCGCGCAGTTGTTCGAGCACAATCCGACTGGTCTCAATCGCCGAGGCAACGTGTTGAGCGTCTCCAAGTTCCTTGGCAAACGTCTCGAAAAACGCAGCCTTGCGCCGATAGGCATCGGCGAGCTCGGGGTTTTCCTCGGCGTAGCGGTACGCCCGGCCAACCTTGTCCGCCAGAATATCCGCCGACTTCTCGCCACGCTTGCCGAGCACCCAAACCGAATAGCTCAACAGCATCAGGGGAAACTTGTGCAAACGATCGATCCAGGCCTTGGTCTCCTCCGCATGTGCATCCCACAGGTGCCCGTTGGCGTAGCGTTGGTCGAGGTAACGCACGATTGCCCGCGAGTCCCACAGCACCTGTTCGCCGTCGACAAGCGTCGGCACCACCCCACGGGGATTTAGTTGCATATACCTTGGCTCAAATGAGGCGTTCTTGGTAATATCAACAACCTCGCGCACACAACTTAATTGTAGCTCCTCAATTGCCATACCAACGGCCCGCGACCAATGGGATGTTGGAAAATAGTAGAATCGCAGGGTCACGCTGTCCCCACATGCTCCCGCCCATGGGGCGCTAAGAAGTCGATCTCCGGGCCCGACGGTACCAGCCGACGGGGGTGGATCGACTCGTGACTTGCATAGTAATGCGCGCGAGTGGAGGCCATATCACAGGTTTTCGCAACACCAGGAGTTTGGTAAATGTCCCGCGTATAAGCCCAGAGATTTGGATAATCCCGCAGCTGGCGCACACAACATTTAAAGTGGATATAGTACACGCTATCAAAGCGATACAGCGTTGGGAACAAGCACAGATCAGCTGCCGTCAGTCGCTCGCCAAGCAGGTAGCGCTGTCTGCCCAGGAGGGACTCTAGCGCGTCGAGCCGGGCAAACAGCTGAGCGATTGCCTCGTCATAGGCCTGCTGACTTCCGGCAAACCCACAGCGATAGACGCCGTTATTGACCGGATGGTAGTTGGCGTCGATCATGGCATCAATCTCATCGGCAATCTCGGGGAGGAAAAACCGTCTCGGTGTTGCCAGGAGTCCCGAAAATGCACTGTCGAAATCGCGGATAATGTCCGAGGATTCATTGGTCACGATCCTGTGCGTTTTGCGGTCCCACAAAGTCGGCACAGTGACCCGGCCTGTGTACTTTGGGTCATGTTCGGCATAGACCTCACTCAGTCGCGACTTACCGAGGACAGGGTCGCCATGGTCGCCAAATTCCCATCCTTGCGCCCCCATCAGCGGCTCGACCCGCGAAACCGAGATGACTTCCTCAAGCCCGAGGAGCTGGCGAAACAGCAAGGTGCGATGGCACCAACCGCAGGCGTCGGCGATATAGAGGTGATAGCGCCCCTGCTCGGCTTTAAACCCGGTTTTCCCGTCGGCACTGATTCGCCCGCGAAACTTGGCTGCCGCGCGGATAAAGCGGCCGTGCGCATCGGGCCCGAGGTCGTGCTCGACCCACTCTCCATCGATCATTCTGGCCACGCCAAACCCTAGCGCACGCGAGGCGTCACGTCACCCTGCGCACTTGGTCGAAGCTGCGCTCAAACCGTTTCGCCCGTGCTCGACAACGCATGTTTGAATCGATGCATGCGCATCGCTAGCGACCTCAAAATGGAGCTCGTGCGATGTCGATAGTTGGTCCCGACCAATTGACCGGGTTTCGACCGATTGGTACCGTAACTTCTACCGGATTTAGCGAGTTTGGAGCAGTCGGTGAACGACCGGAACAATCGAACCGAGATCGATACTTCGTCTGCTGAACTCGAGCAGAAACTCGCACGTGCCCAGAGCCGAGCCGATGCGGCCCAACGGCTCGCTTCGATCTCGATCGCGTTTAATGAGGCCGTCGACGAGGACGATCTGCTGCGGCGGGTCGCCCACCACGTACTCAAATACCTTCCGAGCGATCGTACAAGCATCGCCCTCGTCAATGACGGTGACCAAACACTCACGGTGCATGCGCTCGAGGGCAACCGTAACTCCTTACCCAAAGGGGCCGTTGTTCCAGCTGATGGCACGGCTGTCGGGAGCGCGGTCAAGTCGGGTCAGGTGGTGTTTGTTCGGGACACCACAAACAGCCACTATGGCGAATCTTCGCAGCTAGCGCGCTCCGGCATTTTGTCGACCATGTGTGTGCCCCTCAAAGTCGGTCCCCGCGTGATCGGCACCCTCAACCTCGGAGCGGTGACAACCAACGCCTACGACACGGAGCTTGCCCGCCAAGCGCAGCAGATCGCAGTTGTACTTGCATCGAATATTGAGGCCCGGCGCCAGCTCGCACGCAGCCGCGAAACCCTCGCCCAGACGCGTGTACATGCTCAACGCTTGGCTGCGCTCAGTGAAATGGGGCGTGCACTCGGTTACGCGACAACCGAGGAGGAGCTGTTTAAGGTCACAACCGAATTCACGGCCCGCGTGTTGCCAGCTGATCGGGTGAGCATCGCCCTGCTCAAACCCGACAAACAGGCCCTCACCCTCTATGGGCTACGCAGCTCGATGGGCGCGGTCCAGCTTGGGGAGCTCTCTCCGCTCGCGGGTACTGGGCCCGGCGAAGCCGTTTTGTCGGGCCGCCCGCTGCTGATTTCCGACCTCCCGAGCAGCGAGCTACGCGAAGGCCCGCGGCTGGCCAAGGTCGGGCTCAAAACCTGTCTGATTGCACCCATGGTCGCCGGTGAGACCATCCTCGGCACGGTCAATGTAGCGAGCACCAGCGTTGGCACCTACAGCCACCAGCGCGAACAGGACCTGCTCTTACACTTGGCGAGCTACATTGGCATCACCCTGCTCAACATCCGCCGAAACAGCGAGCTGCAGCGGGCCAAGGAAGCCGCTGAGCTGGCGCGCGCCTCGGCCGAGGCGGCAAACAGGGAAAAAAGCAACTTCCTGGCCCGTATGAGCCATGAGTTACGGACGCCACTCAACGGTATACTTGGCTATGCACAGATTATCGGGCAAGCCAAAAACCTGCCGCCAACCCATCGCACGGGGATCGACGTCATTCGGCGAAGCGGCGAACACCTGCTCTCGCTGATAAATGACATCCTCGACATCGCCAAAATTGAAAATCGCAAGCTCGAACTACATATCGCCGACTTCTCGCTGACGGAGTTATTGCACGGAGTCGCCGAGATCTTCCGTGTGCGTGCTGGCCTCAAGGACATCACGTTCACCTACAAACCCCTCAATGCCTTGCCTGCGGCCGTGTCGGGCGATGAGCAGCGCCTGCGCCAGGTCCTGCTCAACCTGCTTGGAAATGCCATCAAGTTTACCAAGGAGGGGCGGGTTACGTTTACCGTCGAAGCGACTGCGGAGACCTACAGGTTTAGAATTGAGGACACAGGGGTTGGTATCGCCAAGGATGACCTCGACCGGATCTTTGAGCCGTTTCGCCAGGTGGGCGTCCCAGAAAACATGTCTGATGGAACAGGCCTTGGCCTTGCCATCTCACGTGAGCTGGTCGAGATTATGGGCGGCAAGTTGCATGTGCAAAGTAAGCTCGGCCAGGGCAGTGTGTTTTGGTTTGATATCCGGCTGCCGACCTGCCGGGACAATGCCGTTGTCACGGCCACCACGGTGCGCACAATCACCGGCTACCTCGGGGCTCCGCGTACGGTGCTGGTCGCCGATGACGTGTGGGAAAACCGCTCCACCCTGGTCCACATGCTCGCCCCGCTCGGATTTGAGATGCACGAGGCCGCCGATGGACGCGCTGCCCTGCAGATGTGCCGAGAGCACAGGCCCGACCTGCTCCTGCTCGACCTCAAGATGCCCCACGTCGATGGGTTTGAAGCAATTCACAATCTTCGTCAGGACCCGCGCACCGAGCCATGTAAGATCATTATTATCTCTGCCAGTGCATTTGATATCGACCGCCGCGAGAGCCTCGCAGCCGGTGCCGACGGTTTTATTGCCAAACCCTTTCGCCTGTCGAAACTCCTCGACCTTGTGGGTCAATTGCTTGGACTGCGATGGACCTACGAGGGCAACACCACCGATGCCCTCGAATCGTCCCCCGATCGCGAGGCCGAGGCCGAGTCACAGTCGCCAGCGGTTCAACCTCAGCTCCCCCCTCCCGCGAAACTCGCCCCTTTACACGATTTGGCGCGTCGAGGCGATGTCCAAGGCCTGACTACCCTCGCGCGGGAACTCGAAAAGTCGGACCCAAACTACGGGGCATTTACCGACGAAGTTATCACCCTCGCGCGCCGCTTTAAGCTCAAACAAGTTCGTGAACTCCTGGCCAACGCCATGGCCTCCGCAAAAGAAGCATGACATGACGACACAATCAGATTACCGAGGCGTCGTCCTCATCGTCGATGACACACCGACAAACCTCGAGGTGCTGTTTGAAGCCCTGAGCGCCGATGGGTTTAAAGTGCTCGTAGCGGTCGATGGCGAGGGTGCGCTCGAGCAGGCCGTGCTCACCCGCCCTGATGTGATCTTGCTCGACGTTATGATGCCTGACATCGACGGGTTTGAAACCTGTCGGCGACTCAAGGGGCACGCCGAAACCCAGGATATACCAGTTATTTTTATGACGGCACTTTCGGAAACGGTCGACAAAGTGCGTGGCTTTGAGCTCGGAGCTGTTGACTATATTACCAAGCCGTTCCAGCAAAAAGAAGTGTCTGTGCGGGTGTCGACCCACGTCAATATGCGTAAATTGCAATTGCAGCTGCACGCGGCCAACCGGAAACTCGAACAGGCCAATGAATATCTCGAGCAACGGGTGGCCGAACGCATGGTCGACCTCGCCGAGGCCAATGTCCGCCTGCGCCAGGTCAACCGGGCGTTTAGCAGATTTGTCCCCCGGGCATTTTTGGACCTCCTCGGCCACGACGACATCACCCAAATTCGGCTCGGCGACCAGGTCGAAACCGAGGCTACGTTGATGTTTGTGGGCATTCGCGGCTTTTCCCGCAAGACCACGGGCATGAGTCCGGGTGCCCGGCTCGACTTTCTCAATCGCTACATGGCCTGTGTCGCCCCTGCGATTACCGAGCATCACGGGTTTATCGACAAATACGAGGGGGACGCGGTCATGGCCCTGTTCCCCGAGGAGACCGCGGATGCCGTCCATGCAGCCGACGCTATCCACCAGGCGCTTGTCGACTTTGTCGACAAAGATGGTGACCACGTACGTGTTGGTATCGGGCTACATTGTGGTCAAATGCTCTTGGGGACAGTTGGAGCCCCCGACCGCTTCGAGAGTACTGTGATATCAGAGGTGGTCGATTGCACAGCCAAACTCGAGCGTCTGACCAAACGTTATGCCGTTAAAACCCTCCTCAGCGGCCCCATGCGTGAGCTACTCGACGAGGACCTACGCCGATGGACCCGCAAAATCGCCCAGGTGCGGTTTGACCAATCCAAGCACAACATGGACATCTACGAACTGTTTTCGAGTGATCCGGCGCGCGACCAAAAGCTGTCGACCCGACCACTTTTTGAGCAGGGGCTCGCCGCCTACGAAGCGAGCAACTTCACCCAGGCATGTGAGGCATTTGCCGCCGTATACGAACTCAACCCCCACGATACCCTCGCACAACGCCTCCACCGACGTGCACAAAAACTCCTCGGCGAGGGTGCCCCTCCCGGGTGGTCGGGGGTGTACCAGGTTCCCTCCATCGGCTAGACGATGTTTCAAAAACTGCTTGTACTCGATCTCGACGAGACGCTTGTATATGCCACAAAGTTGGCACTCGACTACCCTCCGAACTGCACGGTGGGGCCCTACCATGTGTACCACCGGCCCGGGGTCGAGCAGTTTATGGCATGGGCATTCGCCAACTTTACCGGGGTTGCGATCTGGACCGTCTCAACCGCTTCGTATGCACATCCGGTCCTGCAGCAATTGCTCGGTCAATCCTATGGGCAACTCGCGCTCGTGTGGACTCGCCGTCGCTGCACCCTGCGGTTAGACCCGCACACGCGTGAATACGAATACATCAAGGACCTCAAAAAACTCCGGCGTCGCGGCTTTCGGCGCGAGCGCGTGCTCGCTGTCGACAACACCCCGAGCAAGTGGTGCCGCTCATACGGCAATCTCATTGCGGTCAGCGACTTTGAGGGCGACCGCAACGACCACGAGCTCACCTACCTGCAACGCTACCTCGCGCAGATCGGCGACCGCAACCCGAGGACGATCGAGAAGCGTGGCTGGCGAAAAGCGTTCGCCAACCAATAAAAACGCCCGGGCATAACCCGGGCATTTGTTGAAATATTTGCATCTACATACGGACGACGTAGGCGATCACCGACTCGGCCTCTTCGAACTTCTTTTTGGCCATGAGGGCATCGTCCCACTTGGTGAAGTTACCCACGCGCACGCGGTACCACAGGCGCCCGCGAACATCGGCGGTCTCGACCCGAACGTCGTGCCCGTTTCGCCGCAGTTTGTCAGCGAGCTTGTCGGCATCGGCCTGGTTGGCAAACGCCTTCATCTGCAACGTAAACCCGGAGGCCGACTTGGGCTTTTGGATCGCCGCCTCGGGTGTTGCCTTGGCCGGAATCGCCGCGGGCTTAGGCTTATTTTCGGGCTTGACCGTAGGTGGCTTGGGCTTGGCTGCAGGCGGCTTTGGCAGGGCGGCAGGCAGGGGTTTGGCCACCGGCTTTGGCTTGTTGTTTTTGGCCAACAGCGGCTGGGGCTTTTTGGGCTCCGGCTTGGCCGGTTTTTTGGCTTTGTCCTCGACCTTTGCCTTGACCTTGGCCTTGGCCTTGTCGTGCTGGGGCGGAACCTCTGGGTCTCGGGTTTCCGGCAGGTCGGCCGCAGCCGACTGCGCGAGCCCTTCCTTAAACGAAAACCCAACCTGTTCGGCGGGCTCAGCCGGGGTTGTCTCGTCGACGCCGGCAAGCAGGCCGAGAGCGTCCTGCTGGGCACGGGCGATCTTGGGAGCATCGTCCCCGCGCCGCCCAACCATTACGCCGAGGGCAAAGACAAAACAGCCAACGACCGAAAGGCCGAAGAACAAAAAGAAGATCTGACGGTTGTCGAGGGAAAACTCGACTTTGTCCTTCCACTTATGCACGTCACGCATGGGAAAAAACCTCGCCCCCTACGCCTACGTCAGCTCGCCCGCGGCTCCAAAAAATCCACGCGTTTGCTCGCCTGCGGGATCTCCGGCACTGCCGCTCCGGAGCGCGCTCGGTCCATGTCCAAGCATGTCCAAGCTGGTCGAGCTGGTCGAGCTGGTCGAGCTGGTCGAGCTGGTCGAGCAGGTCGAGCAGGTCGAGCAGGTCGAGCAGGTCGAGCAGGTCGAGCAGGTCGAGCTGGCCGAGCTGGCCGAGCTGGCCGAGCCGGCCGAGCTGATCGAGCTGGTCGAGCTGGTCGAGCTAGTCGAGCTGGTCGAGCTGGCCGAGCTGCGTTCGCGTCCTCGGCACACCCCGGGGTCCCGGCCAGCGAATTGTTGGCAATCCCGCACTTGACCGCCAGCAAACTGCTCAGCGCCTGACTTCGGGGAGCGGGCTGGCGGATTGTTGGCAACCCCGCATACAATGCCATCACCATGGAGGTCCTGCCCCTCTCAGTGATTCGCAAGGCGATGCTGTGGTACTTCAAGTACCCTCCATTTTCGCCCTACGCGTCATTTAGTTGCGCCGTCGAGTTCACGGAGGCCCAGGCCTACCTCCAGCAGCTCAACGCCTCCAACGTGCTGCCGCGGGTCACTGTGCAACACCTATTTATGGCTGCGCTGTCGCGGGTCTACCGTGAATTTCCCGTGGTCAATGCCTCCGTGGTCGGGCGTCGAATCGTCCGCCACGAGCACGTTGGCATCGCTGTGCCGATCGACCTCGGGGCGGCCAAGGGGGGTGGTGGCAAGGCCGAGCTGAGTGCGGTGCTGGTCACCAAATGCGAGACCCGCTCGCTGCGAGACATCGCCGAACGCGTTTCGGGGCGGGTCCAAGACTACCGAGATTCGGCCACGCCCAACCCCTTATTTTTACGACTGATGCCATTGGCGCGGCACATCCCTACCCGCCTGCTACACCGCACGCTCGACGTACTCGATGCCGCCAGCCAGCAACTTCCGTTGTATCGGCAATTTCATCGGGTCTACCCGATGACGGCGCTTGTTTCCAATTTGGGCTCCACCCTCAATGTCCCTGGCGGCGTGGTCTCGCGGGCAGCATCGTTTACACCACCCCGACGGTTTTTTGGCCTCGGGAGCTTTGTCGGCATTTTGCCCGTCCAGCACGAGGCAATCGCGGTCGCCGGCGAAGCCAAAGTACGTCCAATGCTGCCGTTTAGCTACACGTTTGACCACCGCATTGTCGACGGTGTGATGTGTGGTCGAATCCTTTCAAGACTTTGTGAACACCTGCGCAACCCCGAACGCACCTTTGGTACCGACGGCCGGCTACCAGGCTAAGTTGTAGGTACACTGTATAGATGCTGCCGCTTGTCGACATTGGCCCACTGCTCGACGGCCCTGCGAATGCACACGACGTGGTCGCGCGCTCACTCGACCAAGCCTGTCGGCAATCGGGGTTTTTCTTGGTGCACAATCACGGCGTCTGCCCCAAACTCATCGCGGCGCTCGACCAGGCGGCACGAAGGTTTTTTGCCCTGCCACCCGCTCGCAAAGCAGCCGTTGCCATGCACCACTTTGGCCCGGCATGGCGCGGGTGGTTTCCCGTGGGTGGTGAGTTGACCTCGGGTGTGCCCGACCAAAAAGAGGGTTATTACTTCGGCAAGCACCTACCAACTGGGCACCCCAAAGTTCGCGCCCAAACCCCACTGCACGGCCCCAACCCGTTTCCAAGCGAGGTTCCCGAACTCGCCGAGCTCGTCGCCCGCTACCTCGCGGCCATGCAGTCGCTTGCAGCTACACTTTTATCGGGTATGGCCCGCGGCCTCGGGCTTGCCAGCGACTACTTCGCCTGCGGACTCACCCACGACCCGACAACCCTGTTTCGCATCTTCCACTATCCGGCCCGTACCGGTCACAACCCCAACCATTGGGGGGTGGCCGAGCATACCGATTACGGATTACTCACCGTACTTTGCCAAGATACACGTGGTGGTCTCGAGGTTCACACCCCTGCCGGTTGGACCGCGGTGCCACCCGTGCCCGGCACACTTGTGTGCAACCTAGGCGACATGCTCGAGCGGCTGACCAACGGGCACTACCGTTCAACGCCCCACCGCGTGCACGCTCAGGTTGGAACCGACGGCCCAGGTCGGGTTTCACTCGCCTATTTTTACGACCCAGACTGGGAGGCAACCCCGGACCAGCTCGCGCCATTACAACACCTTGGACCGCCGCCGCCCGAGCACCGCAAACGCTGGGACAACCACGACCCGATGGACCACCAAGGCACCTACGGGGCCTATCTCACGGCCAAGGTCGCCAACGTGTTCCCCGAGTTGTTCGCCGACACGCTCGGCTCGCCATCACCCAGATAGATCGCCCGTATAAAGTAAACGGAGCTCGTCACAGATTTCCTGTTGCGCAGGCCGCGGGGTTCGTTTTTGACCGCGGATGTGCGATAATAGATCCGTGCCCGCTCGCCTCACCTGCTTGGCCGTTCTTCTCAGTGCGTCGTGCGGCGATCACGATTCGATACTCAATCAGATTCACCAACACAACAATGGCTACACCGGTGACGACACGACGGGGTGGTCGACCACGGACTTCGAGGACTCCCACGACTTCCCGCCCGGGACCACCGGGTCGCCAGAAACCACCGACCCGACGGACCAGGCATCGGAAACTGGAGTGCACGACCAGGGCGAGCTTTACCTGAGCGTCAACGTCGATTCACTCACACAGGCAGGGAGCGTGCTCCTAACCGTCGAAACAGACTCGATTGACTCGCTGGAGTCGCTCGACCTGTTTGTCTCAAATCTCGATAGCAACGGACCTGTCGAAAAGATCACATGGCCCTTGGGGCAGGATTCACTCGAGTACATCGTCGATCAACCGGACGACAATGGGACCAAGGAGTTTCGTGTACTTGCACAGACAGGCTCAGGCGCCCCGCTGATGGCGGCCACAACAGTGGTCGTCGACCTACCGGCTTCTGGGTCGTTGAACTACACCTGGGTGGGCGCGCCCGGGACCACAGGCAAGGCTGTCGTGGTCGAGCCTGGGCAGCCTGGCTTCTACGATCGCATGTTCCTGGTGGGCAACGCCGGCGATTTCGTCACGCTCTCGGAGGTGTCACCGTTGGGCTCAGTGTTCGAGCGAGCGTTCGCCGAGGACGAGCCGCTCGATGTCACATCGGCGACGATGCTGTCCGACGGGAGCCTCGTGCTCGTCGGTTCTGTCGGCGAAGACGCGGAGGTCCGGCTGTACCGCGAACTCCATGGGAGTTGGGTACGGTACTGGGTGCGCAACTTTCCGGACACGATGCTCCACGGAGCCGCGGCGTTTGGCGAGGACGTCATTGTGGTGGGGGAAGCGATCGGAGGCGATGGTTTCGACGCCACGGCGTGGCAGCTCACCGAGTCGGGTGGGACGGTTTTTTCCGACACGTTGAGTGTGGAGAACTCTGACGGGATTTTTCTCGACTCTTCGATCCGCAGTGTGTCCGTGCGCGGGCAAAGTGTTGTGTGTGCAGGGTACGTGCGCGAGGAAATCGGCATGCTAGAGTTTATCAAGCACCCCCGCCTGTTTTCGTTCTCGTCGGGAGCACTATCTACCGTTCCCCGCCCCAACACAGGTGGTGACAGCGAGTATGTCGGTGGAGGTTTCGCTGGGGACAAGTTTATCGCGTGGGGGGGGACGGACGAAACAAGCTTCCGCTCCACCCATAAGCCAGACCTCAGCTACTACACGTCTGTCGAATTCGAGGGCGAGGTGGTTGCGGCCGGACACGGGCACGCGGTTGGGAGCCTCGGGGGACGACCGGCGGTGTTCCGAGACAGCTGGTTATTCCAGTCGCCCGAAGTCGGAAGTTTGACCGCGTTGGCGTCGGACCGATTTGGCAACTTCTACGCGACCGGGCGTGTCGAAGTTGGTGGCCACACGCGTGCGTTTGTAGTCGCCATTCACCCATAGTTCCGGCCCGTTTTTATGTCGGCGGGTCCTCCCCACACAGCGCAAGCGACAGGGTGAGGACATCCATTAAAAACGGTCTGTAATCCTCGGCACAGCGGCTACCGTGGATCGCGTGCTTCATGATGAAATGCAAGAATTGTTCGTTGTACGCCCAGTAATCGTCCTTGAGGTTATTCTTCTCGCATACGGGGTCTGGCTCCGTGGTGTCAGGCGAGATCCCGAGCACAACGATTTTGTCGGGGTCGCCTCCCTTGGCATCTAGAAACACCTCGGCCCACTCCTCTGGAGGCCCGCTCGGGGCGTAAACCCCGCCGTAAGCCGAAAAGTAGATCACAACGAGCAATGCCTCGTCCCGCAAAAAACCGAGGTTACAGCCGCCAGGAACTTTCGCCATTGTCGGTCGCACGGCGTCGACCATTGCTTTCTCAGCAATTAGGCCACCAACATCCGTCCATCCGGTCTGCGTGATGCACTCGAGCTCGGCCAACAGGTCCTCGGCATCTTCCGAGGTCGCATACCGTTGCCCTGACCCGAGGATGCAACGCTTATTGGCCGCGTCGAAACCGGCGGGATAGGTGACGCCTGCGGCAAAAGTTGTGTCGCACTCCGAAAGCTCCCCGTCGTAGGCCTTACATGGATAGGCCGGCGGCCCCACGGGCCAGCACATGACGCCATCATTCGCGGCGCACTCGTCCTCACAGCCCGCGATCCCCCACCCACCCCGGGTGTTGGCGACGAGCCAGTGCGTGTCAAAGTTGGCGAACCACTCGATGAAGGTTGGCAACGTCTCCTGCAGCGCGAACTCGAGTTTCGGGTAGTGCTCCTCTAGTTGTCCGGCGGTATCGAACGCAAACAGGATATCGATCTTGCCGCCGCAGTCAGGGCCGTCGGGGCCGAAGTCAGGCAAGACTCCGGTTGTCGTCGGGTGCTGTCCCGACGTCGAGCCGGTTGTCGATGTTGTGCCTGTCCCGGTTGTGTCAACGGTGTCAACGCTTCCAGTGGATGTCACCAACGTGGGCTCCGGCACGTCACCACTGGTAGTGGGCGTGAACGTCGTTGTCGTCGTGGTCCCGATCGAGGAATCCGGTGCGCACGACACAAGGAGCATCACGGCGGCAAGTGAGCGCATGTCGCTTGTATAGCACTCGGAGTGGGAACTTTGATCCGTGACAACGTCCGGAACCTTATTTTTGCTTCTTTTCTCCCTTCGCACCTCTGTCATCAAACAAGTACGATCCACAATCGTCGACCGACGAGGCCTGGCGGCGGGACGGAGAGAAGCGGATGGCGATGATCGACGAGGATTTCGCAATGCACCTGCGCAGTCACGGTGAAACTCAGGAGCTCCTCGACTGATGGGTTCGAGACGAGCAAACGGACCGGTGGGTAGGCGCGGCGTAGATCGCCAACCCTTGACATAGCTATGATAATCCGCGAGGCACTCGCAATGTATCTGCGGATTCACGGTGAGGAGCAGACGGCCGACCTTGTCGGCTGATGTGTCGCGGTGAGCAAGCCGGCCGCTGGCTAGGGTCAGCGGCCGTGCAGTTCATAGACTCAGCATACACCGTGGCGATGGTATTGCGCGGTGGCTACAAACGAACACGGGCTCGTGTGCTTCAAGCTTGCTCACAAAACAGTCGAAATTGCTCGCGAGTGAAGCCCCCCTGAATGATGCTATCATGAGCAATGTGAAGGTATCTCCCGCACTATTTATTGCGATCTTCTACTTGGTCGGTTGCAGCTCGGTCGAAAACTCAAGTTCCAATACAGATGGCGGGACAACATCAGTTTCGACAACTACTGGTTCATCGACAACGGATGAAACCTCGCTAGGGAATAGCTCAGAGTCAGAATCGACGACAGACATTGACACTGAGACAGCTACGGGTGGGGACCTCGATTGCCCACAGTGTTCTACTTGCTCTGATGACGAAATATGTATTGCAAGGTGTACAATCAACATCTATGAAGGTGTGTGCGGCACCGTTTGTCTCCCTAAGGGAGATGCTCCATTTTCGACGGAGCTTGAGGCTTGCAACTTTGATGAATACCTTTGTGGCCCCGACATGGGGATAGTGGGATTCCGGAAGGATAGCACTAGTCGTGCTTGTGGCGATGTGTTATGTAGCAAATCGTGTGATATATGCTCATCCTGCGACTGGCATGAGTGCTCCGTCAATTCTCCATGCGAACTGGGCTACAATTGTAGCCCAATTCTTGTTTTTGGTAATGACATCTTTTATGACTGGCGGGTTTGTCTTCCAAGCGGCGACTCCCCCGTAGGCTCGCCCTGCACTCATCACAACGACTATGATGAGTGTGTATATGGAGCTGCTTGCGTGTTTGAAACTTGCCGCACTCCGTGTGGTAAGCAAGACTCGTGCCCTCAGGGATTTCACTGTATGTACATACAGAATTGGGTTGGGTACTGCTATCCGAGCTAACATGCAAAGGCTATCAACACCACCTGCTTCGTCGAAGTTGTACCGACCGCGAGAGATTTATGGCAGCTCCACTCGATGCTCCGCGGGACTCGCAATGTACCTCCGGAGTCACGGTGAGCAGACAGCTGCGCTCCTCAACTGATGGGTCGTCGCCGAGGTGCCACAAAAGCCAGGCGCATTCTAGTCGAGAACACAAAAGTTAACCCAGTTTTGTAAAGTTTCACAATGATAGCCTTGAGGGCATGAATCATCTTCGTCACAGAAGAAACGGCAGACACCGACAACACAAGCTGCACCGTACTCACACTCGTCAAAGTCGCTATGTTCCACACATGGCGAGTCCACCGGTAGATCGCCACTTGGTAAACAAGCCAGCCAGTCATAAGCGTGCTCGCTAAATACACGGATTGGACTACAGTTGTAGCCCTCTTTGCAAGGGTTCGTAAGCTCACACTCATACCAGTCACAAACCGAGCAGATGTCGCATGCATCGCTACATAAAACATCCCCGCATGCAAAGTAATCTTCACCAAACCCATTTATTGTCATGTCTGGGCCACATAAGGAATCTTCGTACTCACAAGCTTCAAGTTTACTCGAAAATGGGACTTTCTCAATACACTCAACATAGCACTCACGGTCTGCCGGGTTTTGACCCGTTTTGCATCGAGCTACGCAGGTCTCTTGATCCGAGCAATCAGAACACTCTGGACATACACCGTCTCCCGCCGTGGTCTCACCGAGTGTGGTGGAGGTCGAGGCGGTGCCACTCCCCATTGTCAACGACGGTTCCGAAGCAGTGTCGCTCCCCCCAGACGAGCTGGTGCTTGTCGAAGAGCTCGTCGAAGAACTGCCTGTGTCTGAGATTGTCAACGACGTCGTGACCGAGCCCTTGGACGGACAACCTCCCAGACAGCACACAAGGAGAAGCTCTGGTCGTATCTTCACTCCCCAAGGATAGCAAATATCATCCCTGAGCAGGAAAGATGCTACAAGGCTGGCTAATTGGAGTAGGACCTGATGGAAGGCAAAGAAGTCGGTCATAGATTTCGCCCGTACTAGCGATAACACATGCAAGTACACCGATTCGACCTCCGCCGGCGCTCGTGACCTGCTCCCGACCGATGTACAGGTGTGCGCGCGACGGCAAGTCTGTCCGAGCCCCACTAGCACCGGCTTGGCTTCCACCGGCGTTGCGAGTCAAGAGCCGTACCGAGCACTGACGGGGTCACGTGAGTGACCACTTCGGAAGCTTTCTGCAACTCGCGACTACCAGCCACTGTGAGTTACCAAGCCAAAACCATCCAAAAACCCTACGCATCGCAAATTTGTAGGAGATAGGGCAGCAACCCGGGCCCGCCGTACATCGTTCGATTTTTCCCGATGTGAGCTCTTTTACAGTTGGCACCCGGGTCGAATCGCCGATACTCCGCCCCATGTCGGACCGCAAACTTCCGCGTAGTCGCCTCGGTCGACTCGCCCGACTCGCAGCTACCGGGGCGCGCTCCGGGGCCAACCTGTTGCTCGGTCGCAACTCCGAAGACGCCGCGATTGCTGCGGCCCGCACCCTTGGCAACCTTCGCGGGTTGGCGACCAAACTCGGACAGATGGCCAGCTATGTCGATGGTGTGATTCCCGAGGAGCACCGCGACGGGTATGAGCGCCACATGAAAAAGTTGTTGGCCGCGACCACGACCTCGCCGCCCGAAGCTATCGAAGCCCAGCTTGTCGAGGAGCTCGGCAAACCGGTATCTGAGCTGTTTGCGTGGTGGAATCCCAAACCGATTGCAAGTGCATCGATCGGCCAGGTCCACCGCGCGCGCCTGCACGATGGCCGCGAAGTTGCAGTCAAGGTCCAGCACCCGGGAATTGCCCAGGCCGTCGAAAACGACCTCAAAAACGCGGGGCTGGTCGAGGGGGCCATCGCCATGATCGGTGCCCGCAAGTTCGACTCCAAGCGCATGCTCGAGGAGATTCGCACACGATTTCGCGAGGAGCTCGACTACCGCCTAGAGGCCGAGCGACAACTTGCATTTGCAACCGTTCACGCCAATGATCCGGCTATCCGCATCCCCGCGGTGATTCCCAGCCACAGTGGGCGCCGGGTACTGACAACTGAGTTTGTCGAGGGCTTTGACTTCGATACTGCCCGCACCCAGCCCGAGGCACTGCGCGCGCAATGGGCCGCAGCCCTGTGGCGATTTGTCTACAAAGCGACAATTTTGGGGGGGATGTTCAACGCCGATCCCCACCCCGGGAACTACTTTTTTCAGGCCGATGGCGGGGTTGCGTTTATCGACTTTGGCTGTGTTCAACCGGTGACCGAACACCGCCAGGACCTCGCGGTGCGCATGCATCTGGCGGCCTGTCGCGGCGACGAGCATACATTTTTTGAAACGGCCAAACTCGTGCTCGAAACCCGTGGCGGCGCCTACGAAAAACGTGCCCTTTCCTATATGCGCAACGCATTCATGCCACAATTTGCCTCGCCCTATCGGATCACTCGGCCCTATGTCACCGCCCTGGTCCACGAGGTGCGCAACATCGCCGGTTCGACCCTGCGCGATCGCGACGACAACTTTGTCCCGTTTCCCGAGGGTGTGTTTTTTATGAACCGGTTGCAGTTTGGCTTCTATTCGGTGCTTGCCCGCCTAAACTGCGAGGTCGACTACGCCCAGGTCGAGCGGGAGTTTTTAGAGTAAACTCCAGCCAGTGTCGGATTTCGCCGAGTTTTATCAGAACGGGGGTATGTGGATGCACCCCATTTTTCTGCTTGGGCTCAGCGGGCTCGTCACCGGCATCGTCGCGGCGGCGATGCGGTCACGTGGGATCGCCTACGCCTCGATTGCATGTACACTCTTTTGTTTGTTGCACGGGTTTGTCGGCTACAAAACCGGGATGGTCGACGTCGAGGCAGCACTCGCCTCGGTCTCCCCGGAGATGCGGGAAGCTGTGATCGAGCGGGGCACGCAAATTGCCATGGTCCCGCTGTGGTTTGCCCTCGGCCTGGGTGTGCCGGCCGGTGTGGCGAGCGTCGTCGGATGGTTCATGTCGCATCCGACACCGCCAAAAAAATAGTGTACAAGCATCTTTTCCCGCGGCGCGATCAAACTGCTAGGCGTGGCGTGCGAAATTAAGCAGTGCGTTATCACGCCAATGGCTGAGATCTCGATAGGACAGCTGCGTTGCCGGCTCACAGACCCCGTCCAACTCCTTGTACAGCCACACAGTTTACGGCAACACGGTTTTTGTTGTGTCAGCAACCGCATCTGTGCGCTTGCGGGGGTCTTTGCCACCGCGGTACGGTCGGGGCATGTCGCGTACTTGCTTGTTCACTGGATTTTTGGGGGTGCTGCTCATCGGTTGTGGCGGCGGTGCTGAAGACACGCGTGACAGTCAAGGCGTCGGCTCCGGCATCGAGCCCAGCGTGACGCTCTCGGGTACTCAGGGGCAAACAAGTGGCAGCCCAACCGAATCGAGCGACGGTTCGGGGTCGACGGGCGGCGAGACAACCTCCACCAGTGGCATGCAGACGACCAATGGCGGCTCAGGTATCAAGTTTGACATCGGAGATTCCGAGACGGGGGGAGGCAGCAGTACCGATACCGAGGGGGACTGCGGGCCCGCCAAGGATGCCACGCTCCAGGGCAAGGTGTTTGCCCCGAACCTCGAACTCCCGATCAGCGGCGCCCTCGTCTATGTCACCAGCGACCCGGTCGACCCCGTGCCCGACGGTGTCTATTGTGCGGAGTGTGTCCAGCTCGACTGTTCGACGCCCTACACGTTTAGCGAGGCCGATGGCAGTTTTACACTGCCGGCAACGTCGGGGCAAAACCTGCAACTGGTCGTGCAAAAGGGGCAGTTTCTGCGGGTCGTCAACCTCAATATCACCCCCGGTATGAATGCGATTCCCGCAACCCAAAGTAATCTGCCGGGCGAGTGGAACCCGGCCGCGGGGATGTGGATTCCGCGGATTGCCGTGTATCAGACCAATCCCGACGCGGTCTACAACGTACTCGCCAAATTTGGGCTCGCCCAGGTGAGCGGTAGTGGTGTTATGGTGCCCGGTACCGAGCAGTTTACCCTGATTAGCGACAGCGACCAGGGGGCCTTTATGGACGACCTCGCGGGCATGAACCAGTACCATATTGTGTTTGTACCGTGTGCCTCCACCAAATACTGGTTTGGTGCCCCGGGCATCGCCGCGCAACGCATCAACAATATCCAGTCCTACGTGGCCGCCGGTGGCAAGTGGTATGCCACCGATCACTCCAACGAATACATCGAGGGCCCGTTCCCCGATTATCAGGAGTTTCACAACCCGGGCATGCCCGACATTCAACCAGCCTATACCTCAAACGGCACGGTTGTCGACACCGAGTTGCTCGCCTGGCTGCAGGCCCTCCCCGACAACCTCAAGGACATCGGTGGTGGTTTCCCCAACCTCTATCAGTTGCCAACAGTTACCACCGAAGACAACTTCTCCGGCATCGACATCGTCAACGATGTGTGGGTTGAAGACATGATGGGCGAGCAGGTCAATGTCGGGCATCACACCTGGGTCGAGGGCCCCTGCCAAAGCTGCTCCAATCCCCAGCAAACCCGGCCAATGGCTGTAAGTGGCCAGTACGGCTGTGGCCGCATGATGTACTCCACGTTTGAAACCTCGAGCACCGCGCACAATGGGCTGAGCCCACAGGAACTCGTGCTCCTGTACATGATCCTCGAGATCACCACGTGTTTCGACGAGACGCCCCCACCCCCGCCAAACTAGTCGCCGACGCTACTCGATCACCGAGTTCGTGACGACAATCGGTGTATCCGCGTGTCCTGAGATTTGCGGATAGGTCGGGTACCAGCTGCCGCCAACATTGTTGGTAATGATAGACTGGTCGATCCGAATATCCCCGGAGTGATCGTTGCTGACAAAGAAAATCGCACTCCCGTGGGTCGTCACTTCGTTGTGTTCGATCCGCGTGCCACACAGCGACAGCGTCATGGTATTGCCGTCGTTGTAAATCGCACCGCCACTGCCACCGCCAGGGGTGCCATCCTGCGCCGGGTTCCCACCGTTTCCAACCGCTGTATTGTGGCTAAACAAGCTGTTGATAATCGTCCACGACACACCAATACTGCTGATACCACCCCCGTTCGAACAACGATTGCCGTAGCCATCCTCGCCACCAAACGTCGAGTTGACCACATAAACCGGCAGGTCCTGGTATTGGTCGAATACCCGGACTGCAGCGCCGCCAACATCAGGACCGACGTCGGCACACACATTGTTAAAAAACCGAGAGTTGACAATTTTAAACCGTCCACCGCGGACAAAGATTGCACCGCCACCATCGTACTCTGTCTCCTGCTTGGAGTTGCCATTGGCAAATGTCAGGTTTTGCACGGTCAGCCGCGGATGGTCTTGATTGTTGCACTCCGGGGTGGTCCACACCTGGTCCGGATCGCAGGTGTTCATGTACAAGATTCGTGTCGTACCACCGCCGCTGAGCGTCACAAGACCCCCGCCGTCGATGACAATTTCGGGCGTCGTGTCGTTGAAGACCTTGGCCGGACGGTCGAGCGTGATCGTGATCGGATCGGGACCACAGTCGAAGGTGATAACCCCACCTCCGGCAACCGCTGCTATCACCTCGTCGCCGGTGCAGGACTCCGGCGTCCCGTCACCTACCACGGTGGTGGGATTTGAGATATCCGCCTCGCTGGCATCGTCTGGAACTGGGCAATCGCCATCCGGGTTCCCTGCTTCGGGCCCCTCGTCGGGCGGAGGACCTGGTGGATTGGTCGAGTCATCTGAAGTTCCCGCGGTGGTAGTTGTCGCATCCGAGTCGGACTCGGCTGCGGTGTCGCCTGTTGTGGGCGAACAGGCGGTAGCGGCAACGATGACAACCACACTACGTATCCGGGCAACCATGGGGCCATCATACGACATGTCCCATCAGTCATATTCATTTTTAGAGCTCACGGCTCGGACCGGGGAAGATCATCGAGGCTCGCAGCCAACTGCCTCAAGCTCTGTTCTTGTGCCTGGTGAAGCGCTTGACGCTGGCGAGACCACCAGCGAACGCTCGCGCCCCAACCGATTGCCGCCGAGGTGATAGTGGTCAGCAAAACCGAAAAAAATGCAGCCTCGTCGCTGAGGCCCAACAGGGCGATGAGCACGATTCCGAGAACAAACCCGAGCCCACCCCCGCTCAAGATTCGCATCAGGACGCCCGGTACCCCGGCGCCAGTCGGGTTTTCCCGCAACACAATCTCGGCACCATCGCCCGCCGGGAACACAGCCAGGGCAACCTTGCGCCCCTGCCCTGGCTCATAGGCTTTTCCGTAGCTTTGTGTCTGCCACATAAACCCCTCGCCGACCTCCGACTGCGAGCCAACTTCGCCGTGCTCCCGCGCCATCCGGGTAAACAGGCGGCGGGCCACAACATCTGGCGACACGCCAGCGACCGTCATTGTCGAGATCAACTCGTCGGCCGTCGTTGGCTGGGCATCGGGGCCAGGGGTATCGAGTGTGCGGGCAGCCTGCCGCACGAGCGCGCGATCGATCCCAGCCGACTCGGCGGCCTGCTCGAGCTCCGCGAGCGTGACCCCACCAGGGTCATTGCGCCGCGCGAGTTCCAGTTCTGCCGCCTTGGCCAGGATTTTCTGAGCTTCGCCCTCGTCGTAGGTACGCGACACGGTCGGAGTATGCCATCAGTCGGAGGACCGCGTGGAATTTTCGTAGTCCCGTGGCATATGAATATGCATCTAAATTGCGGGCGCACGTGGGGGCAAAATCTCTTGCATTTCGCGGGCTCCGTATTTCGCCTAACCTCGGGATACAGAAGTTTCACGAAGTCTCGACCGATCTATTTCGCCCGTGCGACCGGCATCTGCCTATGCTTGGCAGCTCGCCCGCGCGTGTAGCCCGGCCACCCCCGAACTTTTCGCTTGTCTATCCGAACAATGGTACCCGGCAAATGCGGGAGTCCTGCTCAAGGGGCGCCTTTGGGGACGAAAACTTGATGGCACGATCGACGGCGTCGAAGTCGATGTTGTCATTGACAAAGAGTTGAGCACACTCTTCGACTATCAGTATGACTTAGGCTACCAGTATAATGTGATGGTTGTCCGCACCGACCCCGCTCCGGGGCCAGGGCAGACTGTCCATACTTATGGGGATCCGTGTACGACGGGACTAACGAAAACTCGACAGATGAAAGCCAAGCGCTTGGTACCGACTCCGAGTCCGGCGCTTCGGCTTCCACGGGTAACTTCGATCCTGGCGACGAGGCCTGTAACTGTACCGCAAACACCACCTCACCGTCAGCCTACTCCTGCTTCTGCTCGGGGCAATTCGGCGGCGTACCAAACGACCTTAATGCTATTGGGAAATGTGGGCAGGTAATCCGCGTACTCGCAAGGTATAGGTCAGCTCGGCATCACTGAGGGACTCGAGCTGCAGGGTATAGGTGCCTTGGTCGAGCAGTCGGTGAATCGCGGCAAAGTCTCCCCCGGTCGACGACCATCGCAATTCGCCACTCGCATCAAACAAACTCATTTTGAGGTTGCCGAGCTCGACATCAAACGTGGCCTCGGCAATCACGTAGTTCGGCCGGGCGAGCTCGAGCACCAAGCTGTGGTGTGCTTGCGGACAGACGGTGCGCACCCGGGTAACATCGAGGTCATCGACCCGAAGCGGCGTGTTTGAGCCGGGTTTTTTGCCCGGAGCATCGTCGCAAACATCCGCCGCGGTCTCTCCTTGCTCGGTCGCGAAGTCGCCCGTCGAGCCCGGGCCACACGCGATGCAGAGCATCAGCGTTGCGGCAACGGAGCACGTGGCCAGAGAACCCCGCCGGCGACTAGTTATCGATGGCAAAGTCTCCCCCAATCGTCGACCACGCCCCGGCCACGGGCTCGGGAAGCGTGCCTAGAAAGTGTTGCCAAAAATCCTGTGGTTTCGGCCAGGGGTAGGCCGCTGCTAGCAAGCCGCCAACCGCATGGGGCCCAACCCCAGGCAGTTGGGCACGGGCTTGCAAGTCCCACAGCGCAAATGCCCAGTCTAACGCATTGGCGACCCCCTGGGGGCAATGATCCTCGGCACAAATGGGTTGGTATTCACCTTCGTAGTAAATCGCCAGAAAAGTATCGGCGCTGCGCGGCCGGATATAGACCGCCTGCTTCTGTGACTCGTCATTCCACACACTCATTGCATACCAATTGGCGAATCCTTCAACGCTCGCAGCCGACTGATACTCGAGACTGTCGATCGCATGCTGGGTACTCGGAGTACACCCTGGTTGGTAGTTTTCGCTTTCTGGGTCGTCTGAGCACATGCTCGGCGTGTAGCCATAATCGATGTCACTGGCGAGTACGTCTGTTGTCGCCAGTATGGTTTGGATATGCCCCCACTCGTGGGCGAGCGTAAACTTGCTGTGATCGGTCCCGCGTGAGTCGCCGATTGTCCCGCGATAGTTGGCTGTTGGCCAGCCCCCGAGATTTCGCCGCGTGCCCGTCTCATCGCGTGTGAGTACGGCATAGAGCGGAAGACCATGGACAAGCGACAGGCGAAACGTCGAGAATACCGTGGCCCAAAACATTGGGGCCGTCGGTTTGAGGTGAACAAGTTCGTAATGGGTTACGCCTGTTTCAAGCGTGACCTCCACATCGGCCTGCTCAAACGAACACCCATCGCCACTCCAACAATCGTAGGCAACCACACCAGTATCGTCGGCGAAGTAAGCCCAATCATAGTACTCTAACGTAACCGAATTTGTGGGCGTTTCAAACTCGCCGGTACACCCGTGTTCGTCGAGTGGTGCCCACCCCCAAACGACGCCGGAGGCGTCGCGTACCCGCGCCAACATAGCAATCGCCGGAAATGGTTGGTCGGTCCGGCCGTAGGTCTCGCCCGCATCTTTGCTGGGTTGGCCCGGTATCCAGATCCCATTGCGCCGCGGCGATGCATCGGCGTAGGTCGACCCGAGGCCAAACGTCACACAGATCTGCCGGGTCTCGGCCGCCGGTGTTTGGCCCGGGAGGGCAACGAGGGCAACGAGGGCCACCGCCGCGAGCCAAACACGCCTAGATCGCCCCCACATGCCCCCATCATCCCTGGTTGTTGCGACCCGGTCAAGCCGACGTAACTGTAGCGAAGCAGGCCGCCCAGCCGGTGGGTGTGTATAGACAAGTTTATGGGCATAATCGACAGGCGCTCGCAGCCCGTGGTTTTTTGGGCGCGTGTACAGATGTTGCCGGTGTTGCTGGTAGCGATCGGTTTTGTGAATCGCAGCTGTCGTGGGTGCTACGACAGCAAATCGGCATGCGAGGCGTCGTGACAAAAAAATCCACAGGTTGCGAGGGCCGCGCTCGACCTCTCGATGCGTGAAATCGGCGGTTGCGCCCGAAGGGCGCCACAACCTGCCGCTACCACCTCTACACACGCTATGCACGGTTTCGACACACTTGTTGACGGCAGTGCGCTAGTCTCACGCCAATGACCAAGCCCAACCTACCGGTCCCCAGCAACCAGGTCTCGCCAGCGACGACGCCCGACCGCTACGAGACCGAGTACATGAAGGCCGACGGTGCGATGTTGTACCGCATCAAGGCGCGCGCTCCGTGGCAACTCGGCGCGCTCATCGGGCTTGTGGGTGGCGGGGCTGTGCTCGCTGAAGTCTTGGCCGGCTCCTACTACAGCCTCCTGGCCATCCCGGTATTCCTCGCCATTATCCTGCTGTTTGCGATCCTCCGCGTGACCGTCTCTGAGGGAAGTGTCAACATTCAATATGGCCTGTTTGGGCCGAAAATCCCCATGGCGGCGATCGAGTCTGCCGAGGCGATTACCTATGATTGGAAGAAGTACGGAGGCTGGGGCATTCGCCGCTCAATGGACGGCGAGTGGATGTACAACATGCCCGGAGACGGGGGTAGTGCGGTCCGCATCGTGTGGCGTACAAAAGCCGGTAAACGCAAGGTCACGCTGGTTGGCACCCAAGAAGCTCCAAGCATGGCGGCCGCGATCTCGAAGGCTCAGCAGGCCCTGCCGGGCGGGCCATCCACGCCTGAACTTCCGCCTGAGTCGTCCGTCGACTGAGACCGGGAAACATCACCGACCGACAAAATTTGTACCATCAAATATTCTGGCTGAGCTTTGGGCTTCTCATTTTCGAGCTGTCGCATCGGTCACTCACCATCCGCGGACTTCGCTACTGCGGTATACTGGCCTGGCAATGGAACTTTTGCGCCTCAAATGTCCCAGCTGCGGAGCCCAACTTCCGCCGCGCGCTCCCACCGGTACGATCAGTTGTGACTACTGCCAATCGGAATTTCAAGCTTCGCAGGTGCGCTCGGCGACGACCGTTGCCGGCCAACCGATGGACGCCAAGGCACTCGCAAAAGCGATCGTTGCCGCGCAACAGGAACTCGCCGCCCAGGGACAAGCCCACGCCTATGCGCATGTCGAACACGCCCGAAAAAGTGCCGGTCGGCTCGCCTGGATATTCTTTGGAGTGACGCTCGTCGCCAGCTTGATCCCCATGTTTTTGCTTCGGGAGCCGGAGGTCTCGGTCTCCCAGGCAACGCAGATCGCCGGGGTGGCGGAGGTGCCAGCGATTCCGGAACTTGCCCAGCAGGCAGCCGCGGGTCCCCGCGTCACCTGGGATTCGGTTGGCGGTCCTCCACAACTAATTGACTGGGGCGATTCTCAGGGTTTTTTGGGGCGCACACGCGAAATCCGCAACGGCGATCAACTGTACTTCGATGCCTTTGATGCCGACACCGTCAAACGCAAATGGCGAATCGGCCCGCTCGGTACCTATGGCCAGGGCTATCGCCACACCCATGCGCAGGTGCTCGGCGAGCGGGTGGTTGTCAGCGACCACCAGGCAAAGCTGTATATACACAACGCCGGCGACGGGGAGCTGCTCAAACAGCACAATCTCAGCGATCGGGTTAAGCAGCTATGTGTTCCAAAAGACAGTAACGGACATACGTTGTGGGTTGGTCAGGTCGACGAGCGCAGCCACATGCTCGACACCAAAACCGGCGAGTTGGCCGAGGCGCCCCGCCCCGAAAGTTGCCCCAAGCATCGTCACCTTAGAAAACCGAAACTCGACGTTCCCAAGGTTGATGGCTTTGATGCCGAGCGCGTGCATCGGGATGGGGACATCGCGGTTGCAGCTGGCACCAAATCGCCGGGAACCGCCTACCCGCGAGCCGTGGGGTTTGACCAGGCGACCAAAAAAGTTTTGTGGGACCAAGAAATCGCCGCGGTCGATCGGGCGACGGTTCGCGAAAACTCAAACAAAGCCGAGGGGCTCGCAGACGGTCGGTTTATCAGCATCTACGGCAGCGGCCAGGATTTTTGGCACCTCACCGCGCTCGATGCTGCCACCGGAGCCCGGCTGTGGGACACCCAACTTCGCCCGGTCTTTGCGGTCGACCGCGTCGACGAAGTGGTGGTGAGCGGGTCCTATGTGTTTGTCACGCGCACGTCATCACTCGAAGTGTTTGCGGCAAAAACCGGCAAGCTCCTCGGGACCGTTGGTGCGGAGACCTACGACAAGTAGCGACGTGAACTTCGGGCTACGTCTCTCGTGCGCACGTCGTCACTCGAAGTGTTTGCGGCGAAAACCGGGAAGCTCCTCGGGACCGTTGGTTCGGAGTCCTACGACAAGTAGCGAGGTGAGCTTCGGGCGACGTCTCGTGCGCACGTCGTCACTCGAAGTGTTTGCGGTACGAACAGGGAACCGTTTGTTCGGACTCCTACGACAAGTAGCGAGGCGAGCTTCATACTCGGCTACGGTGCTGCCGCGTTCGAAGTGTTTGCGGCAAAAACAGGTACGCTCCTCGGGACCGTTGGTTCGGAGACCTACGACAGGTAGCGAGGCGAGCTCTGTGCTCGGCTTCGGTATTGCCACGCGCACTTGGTACGAGGGCAAGCGTTGTACTCGGGCAAGCGCGACCGCAATCGCTATGGCGGGTACAATCCCGGCATGCACCGTGTGCTGCTCGTCGCCTCTTGCTCGCTTCTCGCCTGCTCGCCCCTCCCCGCGCAAACGCAGTCCCACGGGCAGGCTCCGGCGACAACCCGGGCTGACAAGCTCACGCCCGCACAACAACCACCGCACGACACACCAGTGGCCGAAGGTACCCCTCCGAGAGTGTCGCCCTCACCTGCCCCCTCCCCCAACACCCCCGTGGCGCCCGCCCGTGACCTCATTACCTCGGCGCAGGTGTTGGCCAGTTTGGAGGCCGGACCGGCGAACTTGGGAACCCTGCTTCATGGTCAGCCCGCCGCGAATATGGCGGAGCTTGCCAGGGGTCCGCGGATGGCAGCCATCAACCGGGTACTCAACCGCGATTTTGATGCAGATGCATCAAATGACAAACGCCTCGGCGTCGGTATGCGCCATTCCCATCGCCAGTTCGACCGGACCTGGCTGGTTGGCAACCAAAACCACGTCGAGTTGATCGGGGTGGTCAACCGCCTCGACCGTCGTCCGTTTGCCCCCGAGCACTGTGGCGAGACCCGCCTGATCTACCGGCTTGCCTACCGCACCAACCTCGATGGCGAACAGGTCGAGTCGCGCCTGCCGATGACGTTCAATGTGGTTTTTTGGCAGGATCCAGATGGCGAAGCACAGACTTGCAAACAGGTTGGCGAGCGCTGGTCAATCGCACCATCGGTCACCGGCGACGCCCTTGTGGCCCGACTATCCAGCCCCAATGGACCGCTGGCGCCCGAGCGTTTGACCGCTCAAAAGCTCAAGTCGGTCGAGGTCAACTTGCAAAGCGCTCGCTGGCCGGCCGCGGTCCATCCGGGGATGGCTGGCCATGCCGAGTACATCTTGCGGGTGTTTCACCCCGATGGGGAGGGGCTTGTGCCGGCCAAACTCGAAAACACGCCAGACCTTGCGCAGCTCAAGCGCGACCGACAGCTGCGGGAGGAGCTGCTTTCCTGGCTCACCGCGCCCGCACAACGCACGGATCTTGATGCAGGTACATTGAATGTACCCGACAAGTTTTTGGCCGAACGCGCAACATCGGTCACGCCGCGGGGCTTTGCTCGGCTGGCCAACCGCCCCTATCGCCAACTGTTCAAACCCAAGGATTTTGCCGACTACGACTTCTCAGGCCTCACCCATGTCAAGAGCCCGCTCGGACTGCTTCGCCGCCTCGACGGCTTGACCTGCAACGGCTGTCACGAAAGTCGCAGCGTGGCCGGGTTTCACCTGCTCGGCGAGCCGCGTGACCCGACCGCTGTGCTCGACACCCTGGCCATTGCGACCTCACCTCACCTCGATGGCGAACGCGAACGCCGGTCGGAGGTCCTTGCGGCGGTGCTCGCCGGTGATCAGCCAGACGACCGCCGGCCGCTGTCGGAGGCCGAACGCCACCAGGGTGCGGCGGGGAGCCATTGTGGCCTTGGCGACCGCAGCTTTACCCACCTCACCTGCGACAGCGGGCTTGTCTGCACCAAACTCGACGATCCGGAACTCGGCACCTGTCTTCCCCAGGGAGCACCGGCCGGGGCCCCCTGCGAAGTTGGGGAGATGGCGATGCGAGCCCATCCCCATGCCGATCGGGTGCGAGGCGCCAAGCAGTCGAGTTGCCGCGAGGGCGCTGTTTGTAACCGCAACAAAGTCGGGTTTCCCCAGGGGATGTGCACGGCGACCTGCGATGACCTAGGCGCCGGTGAGCGCTGTGGCGCGATTGTCGACCTACTGTCGTTCAACCTGTGTATCGGGCAAAAAAAGCCGTTCCCAGGCTGCATCAAAACAACCGCCCACCCAGCGGGTATGCAGGCCTGCGGACCCAACGAGCCATGCCGTGACGACTATATCTGTGCCCGCTCGCCCAACGCCGACGGGGGCGTTTGTATCCCGCCCTACTTCCTGTTTCAGATGCGGGTAGATGGCCACGTGTTGGCCGGATGACAGTGGACCAGTTGCCAAAAAAGGCCTGGGCTCGCTGCTATCTGTCGAGGGCACTTCCGTCGGGAACCTGCAGTCGGCGAGACTCATCGCCGGCAGTGGCAATACGTGCAGCCCGGTACCCAAAGTCGAGTTACGCACCGGCTCACCGTTCCTCGATGTCGCCCCCTCGCGTTACTCGATGCCGGTGAATCCTCGCGTGACTCGAGCGTTGAACGCAGCACCTGGCCCGTACTCGATGTCGTTGAACCATCGCGTGACTCGAGCGTTAAACGCAGCAGCTGGCCCGTTACTCGATGTCGTTGAACCATCGCGTGACTCGCGTTGGACAGCAGCTGGCCCGTTACTCGATGTCGTTGAACCATCGCATGACTCGAGCGTTGGACAGCAAAGTCGAGCGTTGAACGCAGCGCCTGCTACTCGCCGAAGTCGAGCTTTGAGCGCACCTTCTCGCCCGCTTGCAACTCCTCGAGCAACTCGGCGAGGCGTTCATCCCCGGGCTCGGGCAGTTTAATTTGTAGATGCAAAAACAAGTCGCCGGGGTCGCGCTTGCCGACCTTGACCCCCTTGCCGCGAAGCCGCATTTTCTGCCCGCTTTGTGCCCCTGCTGGCAATTTTAGAGTAACTGTCCCCCACGGTGTGGGCACATCGATCGGCCCGCCGCGGTAGGCCTCGAGCGCTGTCACCGGGACATCCATATGGAGGTTGGCGCCCTCGCGCCGGAGGTAGGGGTGGGTTTTGACATGAACCGTCAGGATGATGTCGCCGGGCGGATTGCCTGGCCCTCCCTTGCCGCGCACACGCAGCTTTCCGCCGTCGGCCATCCCCGGCGGCACCCGGACATCGAGTGTGCGGGCCCCCCCCTGCGACGAGTCAATTCGCAGCGGGACCTTGGTGCCGCGCAGGGCATCGAGAAACTTCACCGAGATTTCACCCTCGATGTTTTGCCCCTTGCGCGGACGTTGACCCATGCCGCTTGCGCCTGGCGAACGCACCCGCCCGCCGCCAAAAAGTTGGGAGAGGATGTCGTCGAAGCTCGCGTTTGAGGCGTCGCCGAAGTTGGAGAAGTTCATCCCGCCCGGGAATCCGCCACCACCGCCGCCGAACCCCGACCGGGCCTGTTGGTAGGCACGGGCACGCTCGGGGTCGAAGCCCTGGGTGAGGCTCATCTCGCCAAATTCGTCGTAGAGCTTGCGCCGGTCCGGATCGCCGAGCACGTCGTAGGCCGTCGAGACATCTTTGAACTTCTCTTCGGCCTGCTTGTTCCCCGGATTTTTGTCGGGGTGGTACTTCTGGGTCAGCTTGCGATAGCGCCGCTTGATCTCGCGGGCGTCGGCATCCTTAGACACGCCTAGGGTCTGATACAGGTCCTTCACAACGCCGGGTATCCTAAGCTGCAGATCGCCCAGTGCAAGTCAGAGAATACGGGTGGCTGTGTCACGGCGGCAGACATGGAATCGCTGCTCGGTTTGTGGCACAAGGGCGGTTGCGGCTATGGCACACCTATCCCAACCCACGACAACTTCTGGCTCCGAGGTCGAAGATCGCAACCTCGACGCCCTGCCGGCCACCCATGTTCTGGCGGGTCACCCCTATGCTGAGTTCTTAGGGCGGATGGCCAAGCCCGGGCGCTACCTCGGGGGCGAGGAGCAACAAACCGTCAAACCGCTCACCGCCGACCTTGCCTGTCGGTTTGTGCTCGCGTTTCCAGACCTCTACGAAGTTGGGATGAGCCACCTCGGCACCAAGATCATCTACAAGTTGATCAACGGACACGAAGACCTCGCCTGTGAGCGCTCGTTTAGCCCGTGGGTAGATGTCGAGGCCGAGCTGCGCGCCCGCAACCTGCCGCTGGTGAGCCTCGAAAACGCCCTGCCCCTGCACGCGTTCGATGTTGTCGGCGTGAGCCTGCAATATGAGTTGTGTTACACCAACGTGCTGCAAAACCTCGACTTAGGGGGGGTGCCGCTTCGCAGTGCCGATCGCAACGACGCCCACCCGATCGTCATTGCCGGGGGGCCCACGGCGACCCACCCTGAGCCACTGGCCGCGTTTATCGACCTGTTTTTGGTGGGAGAGGCCGAGGAAGTGCTCCCCGACCTGCTGCGCCTGATCGGCAAGATGCGCCGTGCCGGCAAGACGCGGGCCGAAGTTTTGGCCGCCTGCGCCCGGGTCCCGGGCATCTATGTCCCCGCATTTTATCGCGTCGAGATCGACCCGCGCAGCTCACTGCAGGTCGTGGTCGGTCGCACCCAGGCGGGTATCGATGCAGATGCACCAAAAACCATTGGCCGGGTGTGGGTGCGCGACCTCGACAAATATCCGTTTCCGACCGACTTTCCGGTGCCCTACGCCGAGGCTATCTTCGACCGCGCCAGTGTCGAAATTACCCGCGGTTGTACCGAGGGCTGCCGATTTTGCCAGGCCGGCATCATTTACCGACCTGTCCGTGAGCGCAGCCCCGATGCGGTCGTCAAGGCCGTGCTCGACGGGGTCGACAATGCCGGGTTTTCCGAAACCAGCCTCACCGCCCTGAGCACCGCCGATGTCTCGTGCATCAATCCGCTGATCAAGGCCCTCACCCCGGAGTTGCGCAAGCGCAAGGTCAAACTCGGGGTCGCCAGCCTGCGTGCCTATGGGCTCGACGAATCCCTGCTCGACGAGATCAAAACCGTGGGCATCAACGGCCTCACGTTTGCCCCCGAGGCCGGCACCCAGCGGATGCGCAACGTCATCAACAAAAACGTCAGCGACGAGGACATCCTGACCTCTGCCCGGCGGATCTTTGAACGCGGCTACGACCGCATCAAGATGTACTTTATTATGGGTTTGCCGACCGAGACCGAGGAGGACGTCGTCGGCATTATCGAAACCGGTCGCAAGGTTCGCCAGCTCGCCCGCGAGTTAAAGCTCGACCGCGTGCCCTCGGTGACCTGCTCTGTTTCGCAGCACGTGCCCAAACCGCATACCCCGTTTCAGTGGGCGGCGATGGACAACCTCAGCGACCTGCGCAGCAAAGTTGCGATGCTGCGAGACCTCGCCAAGCGGGCCAAGGTTTCGCTCAAAACCCACAACCAAGAGGAGAGCTGGCTCGAGTGTTTGTTTGCCCGTGGCGACCGGCGCATGGGCGAGGCCTTGGAGCTGGCCTATAAGGCAGGTTCGAGGTTTGAGGGCTGGCGCGAGTGCTTCTCGTTTCAACGCTGGCTCGACGCCCTCGAAGGCGCGGGGATCGAGCCCAGCCTATACACCGGCACCATTCCCGTCGACGCCCGCCTGCCGTGGGACCACATCGACATTGGGCTCGAGCCCGGGTTTTTGGCCGACGAGTACCGCAAGGCCCTCAAAAGCCGGCACTCGCCCCCGTGCGGCAAGCCGTTTGGTGCCCAGGTCCATCACACCAACCGCCCCGAGGCCGAAAACGACGCCCGGCGGCTGGTGTGCTACGACTGCGGAATTGCCTGCGATATGTCTGAGATGCGCAGCGAACGGATCGAAGCGCTGCGCACCCTGGAAACCGTGCAAGTACAACAAGACCCCGAGGAGCCAAGCGCCCCACCAGCTGGCGACATCGTCCCGTTGTCCCGGCTCAAGGGGCGGCTGAGTCCCAGCAAGTTGCCGGCCGACCACATGTACCGCGAAAACGCTGAGGCCCCGTACAGCCGTGCGCGCCTGCTGTTTGCCAAGCAGGGGAGCATGTGTTTCATGGGCCACCTCGACCTCGTCCGCATCATTCCGCGGATGCTGCGGCGGGCCCGGATTGAAATGGGCTTTACCCGCGGCTTCAACCCGACGCCGCGTATGAGCTTTGGGCCAGCCCTACCGCTGGGCATGGCTGCACTCGAAGAAGTTGTCGACCTCGCGATCTTGCTGCCCGACTCCGACCGCGACATGGCCGGGATGTGGACCGACGAACTTCGCCAGCAACGCGCCGACGAGGTTTTGGAGAAGCTCCGTGAGGTTGCACCTCCCGGGCTTGTGTTGGTCGGATTGCGGCTTTTGAGCCCGGGCGAGCGCAAGGCCGGTGCGCTTGTCGACGCGGCCGATTACGCCGTCGCGCTCGGCCCCGATCAGGCACAGAAGGTCGCGCAAACCCTCGAAGAGCACCTACGTGCCGAGTCGCTGTTTGTCGAGCGACCGCGCAAACGCAAAAAACGCGGCAAACGCCTGCGTAAGCATGCACATACACAGGCTCCCGAGACCGTGCAGGTCGATATCCGCCCGCACCTGCTGTCGGCCAGCCTCGATCGCGACGCGAGCCTGCTGCGGTTTCGCCTACGCATGGGCGCCGAGGGTGGTGTCCGGCCACGCGAAGTCGTCAAGCTGCTCGTCGGCGAAGCCGTGGCCGACCACCGGTTTATCCGCGAACGCCTGCTCTCGCACCAATCGCAAGAGTTTGTTGGCTTTGGTCAACTCGACCCGGTGTTCACCTCGGCAAAATTCTAGGGTCCGGTCCACAGGTCAGCAGGTCAGCAGGTCGTCTCGCCCGGCGAGATGGCTTGCGGTGCCCGCATTCGGATCTGCGCGCTGACTTGCGTTGCCTACGTTCGAATCTGCGCACTGACACGCCCAAACCAGCCGCTCCCGGGCTGCAGAACCACGTATATATCTGTTAATATGTAGATTTTGTCGACCTTGTAAAAATTATTTGACATCGTGGGCATGTCGATTAACTTTTACACGGTGTCAAAAATACTTTCCACCACAAGGCAACGATGAACACATCTTTTGAAGAGCGAATCGTCTGGGTCAACATGATTGCGCTGCTGCTCGCACTCGGTATCTACTTTGTGGTCGCCGGCTCGATGTTGCGTGCTGGCGTGACGAATTTGGTGGCCTACGTGCCCCTGTTTACAATTGCAGTGGTTGTGCAGGTCGCCCTGATCGCCGCGGGTAGTATCGCCGCCAAAGTCCTCGGACGGGCCGACGAACGCGATGAACGCGACCGCCTGATCGCCTGGCGGGCCGAGGCCAATGCCTCGTGGCTGGTCGGGGTCGGTATTCTCGCGGGTATCAGCGCGATGGTCGTCGCCGTGCCGAATGTCTGGGTCGCCCACCTGTTGCTGCTCTCGCTGTTTTTGGCCGAGTTACTCAAGGCCGCGCTGCAGCTGCTGTACTACCGCCGAGGTTTTTAGCGATGGGGCGCAAGCCAAAGTCGACGATTACCAACAACATCCGCCGCCTGCGATTTGAGCACGACGCGATGACCCAACAGCAGCTCGCCGACGCGATCGGGGTGACCCGGCAAACCGTCAACGCGATCGAGGGCAACAAATACTCCCCATCTCTCGAGGTCGCGTTTCGCATTGCCACGGTGTTTGGGGTCCCGCTCGAACATGTCTTTGAGTACACGCCGCCGAGTGGGTAACGCGGACCTCGATAATCTTGCTCCTACATATATTTGCCCCTGCGAAACTGTGCTGGGGTCCGCCCGGTCCAGCGTTTGAACGCACGATTAAAACTCCGCAACTCGGAGTACCCCAGTAAAAACGCAACCTCCTCGGTCGACAGCTTGGCATTGGTCAACAGCTCGCGGGCGTGGACCAATCGGGTTTCGTCGACAAGTGCCCGCAACGATGTCCCGCTGGCGTGGACCCGCCGCTGGAGGCTGCGAAGGGAGACCCCTAAACTCTTGGCAATGATCTCGCCGCGAAACTCCCCGCGGGCAGCGTGCTCGGCAACAGCCCGTCGCACCTCGGCCAGCGCATCGCCTGCCTGGGGCTCTAGTTGCTGTTTGACCCTCTCCAAGTGCTGTCGCAGGTAGTGCAGAACCTCGGGTTTTGCGGTTGGCAACACGGTGGCGAGTGTGGCCGGGTCGAAGGTCATCGCATTGTTGGCGGCCGCAAATGAAACATCGACCCCAAAGTGTTGCCGGTAGTCTTGAGGCATGCCAACACATGTATGTGCAAACTGAACGGTTCGCGGAACAACAGAGCTGTCTTGGCTCAGCTCGCGGGCAAACAACAGGGTGAGCGCGGCTGCAAACTCGACGATCCGTGGGATTGCGAAACTCAGGCCATAGTCATAGTCGATGTGCACCACGCTCCCGATTTCGGTGTCCTGCATGCGAAAACTCGATGTTCGGAGCACACGCAAGACCGACTGGTAGCGGACAAACACTTCGAGCCCGGTTTTGAGGTCTGGTGCGAGCGCGGCCGCAATGCCAACCGGTCCCTGGGTTTGTAAGCCGGCAAAGTACTGGGCCATCTCGAGCCCGATCGGGCCCGGGCAGGTTTCGGCCAGCCACTCCCAGGCTTCGCGGACCAACCCGAGCGGTACACGTCGGTCGCGTTCATGCCAATTTTCCGGCCGCTCGCCATACTTCGTGGCCAACTCATAAAACCGAACCTCGGGCAGCTTGCGCGCGCGCACAAATGCCAACAGCGAGCTGGCAAAGCTCGCCAGGATCGTCTCCCGACCGCCAGTGGCCTGGTTCGGCATCGGTCGATTGTACCGGGGCGATGGCGCGAACTGTTCAATCTCTGGCGCATCCGGTCCTACCGCGTGGCCAGTGCTCGCCCCATCCTCAAATCACCAGTCACCGCGCCGCATTCGCTGGCCGCGAAACTGGCGAGAAGGAGCCATTGTCATGTACACCATCACCCCTCCCCGTCCTGTTGCCCATGCAGCCCTGCGCGCCCTCAAGGGTGTCGCCCTGGCCGATGGCCACTTCCACGAATTAGAGTACGACCTGCTCAACGCGGCCCAAGAGTACATCCTCCACACAGACTTCGACCTCGATGCCCTGTTGCCGATTACGCCCGAAGAGCTCGCCGACATCGTCCCGGAGGGCCCATTTCGCGAACGTATGCTCAATGCCGCGATCGTCGTCGCGTTGATCGATGGCGAGGCGACCAAAAACGAAGGCAAGATCCTGCGACAGCTGGCCGACGCCTTGGAAATCGACAGCCAAGCGGTCACCGATGTCGAGCGCCTCGCCCACGGCTGGGCCACGCTGTTTCGGCTCGACACGGTCCGCCGCGGGTTCTCAGGCCAACGTGCGATCGAGTTTGTCAAAACCCGGGGACTCGCCGGCGCTGTGACCCTGTTCAAAAGCGTGGCCAACATCCCCGACCCCAAACTCGCGGCGCGTTACCAGGCCCTCGCCGACTACCCCAAGGGCACGCTCGGCCGTGAATACTACCGGTTTACCCGGGAAAACGGGTTTGCCCTGCCGGGTGAAAAAGGAGGTCCACCCGAGCCAATCGTGTTTCACGACTGCCTCCACGTCCTCGGCGAATACGGAACCAGCGCGGCAGAAGAATGCGAAATTGTCGCGTTCCAGGCGGCGAATATCACCAAGGACCCGGTGTTCTCCATGTTCTTTGCCCTGGCACAATTCCAACTCGGCCTGCGCGTGACCCCGGTCGACAAACCCACAAAGATGGCACTCAAAGATCCGGCACGCCTGCTGCGAGGGTACGTCCGGGGCAGCAAGGTGACCAAGCAGCTGTGCCTGGGTTGGCAGCCGTGGGACGACTTTGCCCGCACATGCGATGAGCTGCGCACGGCCTACAACATCGTCCCCCGCGAAAATCATGCATAGTCAAATTAAAATCCGGCCTGTTGCTCTAAATTACTTGCTCATACAAATCGGTGCGCGGTGGCGGCTCCCCCCGCCCGGGACTGCCCACAACAGCACCGGGTCACCGGGCGAAAACCCCGCGTCACGGGCCGGAAGCTTCTGATACACTCCAGCGGCGCATGCGAAGGTACCGACCGATCGCAGTTTTGGGTTTGTGGCTCGCCACCTCAGCGTTTGCTTGCCGTCCGCAAACCCTCAAACGCCCACCGACCACCGTCGCTCCCAAAAGTGCGCTACTGCCCGAGGCCGATCGCCTGATCGATGCCGTGACCCACAAAAAAATTCCGGCGATCGTGGCCTGGATGAGCCCCACCCTGCGCACGCAGGTTTCGGGCGAGATGCTGTCGCAGGCTAGTCAACGGATTGCATCGAGCTACGGCGACGTGGTCGGGATCGTCGAGGAGCGCCTGCATCGCGAGGATGACCTGCTGTGGTACTCGGGGGTCGTTTTACATGCACAAAAACCCCCCTCGCCGACCGGCCCCAAGCGGCTGATGCTCTACCAATTTGCGATCAACCCCGACCGCACCCTCGAACGTCTGCTCGTCCGTGAGCATCTTTCGCTGGCCGAGCTCGAGCCCCCGGCGGAGCACTACCTGCCCGTCACCCGGTTTCACTTTCCCAGCGTGGGCGAGTGGACGGTTGCCCACGGCGGGCGACGTAAAGCGACCAACTACCACCATGGTAGCCGCAAGCAGCGGTTTGCCTACGACCTGGTGGTCCGCAAAAACGGGCGCCAACGGGTCGGCAACGGCAAGCGCAACAGCCAGTACTTTTGCTACGGGCAACCTGTATATGCACCGGCTTCGGGCACGGTGATCCACGCGGTCGACGGCGTCCGCGAAAACGTGCCTGGCAAGCGCGGGAAAAAGGGAGGCAACGGCCTCGTGCTCGACCACGGCTTCGGCGAGACCTCGTCGCTTTGGCACTTCATTCCCGGCACGCTCACGGTCAAAAAAGGCGACCGCGTGGAAGTCGGCCAATACCTCGGGAAGGCCGGCAACAGCGGCAGCAGCTCGGGCCCACACATCCACTTCCATGTCTCGACCCGCGAAATGGAAGCCTCGGGCTACTCACTGCCGGCTCCGTTTGTCGAGGTCTACATCGATGGCCGCTGGCACGATCGGTATATGCCCGTCCGCGGCCAACGGGTCCGTGGGGTGCGGCCGTTTCCCAAGCGCCCGCTCGCCCGTGGTCCCGAGATACTTCTCGATTTATAGCTGGTAGCTGTAAGCCGAAATTCGGCGTGTGCACCAGAGGCAAAGTTTCGCGCCAATGTTGGTATAAAAGCGCACATGCTCGCAAAGTTCCATACCAAACTATGCTGCTGTACCGAGTGCTCTTCTCACCCCGTCCGTATCTCCCAGACTGAGGACATCCGGCAAATGTCCATGAGTCGGAGCCGCTGGACCACGAAGAGGACGCTTGCACTGGTACCGCTTCAACTTCTTACACTTCAATCTCCCCTAGGTGACACACCAGCAGATGTCCTCAAGAACTCCCGAGCAGATCAGGCATTTCAACACTTCGATGAAACGATTACGAACAACGTAATCTCCCAACGCTACTTGATGGCAATCACAAAACGTGAGGACAACACCCCGAGTTTGAGGTTGGCACATTCTATACTCTATCATTTGCCAGAATTGGTAGTTACGAGTCCGATGACTATACGCCACCGAAGTCGCCACCTGAACCCGATCGAAGGCCGGAGGAGGTTACGCGTATGCTTTTTGTCGCCGGAGGCCACCTAGGATACAGGAACTATATTCGGGCAAAAGTGGGCTATGCAATTTTCACCGAAAAGTTCTCAACTGCCAGTAAACATGACAAGGGACCAGTCTACACTATCGAATCACCTATTATAAACACATACGGCTCGTTGCTCCAGTCACTAGCCGATGGACGTCCACTCAATGCACTGGCCGCCTTGCGAGGCTTTATTCAGTCGATCCGAGAAATCAAGGTTCAAGACGCTGAAGAGACCCCCGTGGACATAGCATCCGGATACCACTGGTCAGCTTCACTTGATTTACACAGCCAGAACGCAGAAGTCTACTGGCGGCCAGCGGCCTTTCGTGAAGCGTTTAACGATACCGTCCTCGAGATTGCGGCGCGCGAAAGTGTAGCTCTGAACAGGCCCCGCCTAAACTATGCGTCCGTACGAGTAGGCGTGTTTCGAGAGTGGGAAGAAAAACTCAAGTTCAACCGCTTCAATTTTTACGCACACTTCCAGTATGTCCGCTCTGAAGTACTAGCGTATCTAGGGCGCGAGAAGCAGGCGGCCCTCGGTATTTGTAGCGAACTCTCGATGCAAACAAATTTCGTACGAGCCGGTTTTCAATTTTCTCGAAACTACCTAGAAAAAATCCGTGCCTCCCCGATTTTAGTCGATGCAAATTACTTTGGTCTTTTCTTCGGAGGTGGGTTTTGAGTCCTTGAGTCGGCCAGCATTTGCCCGTAATCGATAAAAAACGGGACCCGCTATGGGCCCCGCCTGCGCAAATAACACTCGCTAGCCGCCAAAACAGATGACTTCGAGCGTCTGTGTTGGACTATTACAGGTCGCCGTGTTCATGCCGCCCCAGTTGGGATTGCCTTGGTTGATGCAGGGGCGCACCACCCATCCGGCTGCGCAGCTACACATGTTGCCGTTGGCGTTGATCTCCACGCCTGCTCCGCAGTTACCGATTCGCCAGGTTCGACCGTCGCACTGGACGTTGGTTGCCGTGCCGGTGGCGAGGTTGTTGCAAATCTGGTTGGCAAGGGCTGGATTGGAGCAGGTTTGACCGACCATGTCCGAGCTGCCCCGGAGGGTGACTGCCGAGTAGGTACCGCCTGTGAGGCTGGAGCGGAACGAGTTCCACGGGTTGCACTCTTGCTGGCAATCCTGCCCCTGGTTGCAGCTCATGGTGATGTTGATTTGATTGAGCATACAATCATTGGTGCACGCGTCGTCGTTGTTTTCGTTGCCATCGTCGCACTCTTCGACTCCGTCCTGCACGAACCCGTCACCGCAGGTCGCGGCGACACAACCGGAAACGCACTCATCGGTATCGTCGTCGTTTCCGTCGTCGCACTCCTCGCCCGCGAGCGTGTTGGCTAGGCCATCACCACACTCCACAGCCGTGCAGTCGCCGTCGCACATCTCCGACTCCATGCCATCATCGCAATCCTCGACCCCTTCTTGGACAAAAGTATCGCCGCAGACGGCGTTGAGGCAGTTGGTCGGACACTCATCGGAGTCGACATCGTTGCCGTCGTCACACTCCTCGCCCATCTGGACGATGCCGTCACCACAGCTGGCGAGGGCGCACATATTGGAACACTCATCGTCATCGACATCGTTGCCGTCGTCGCAGGCCTCGGTTCCTTCCCACACGATCCCGTCGCCACAGACTGCGGCGACGCACTCCATGGTGCAGGCGTCGGTATCTTCGGCATTGCCGTCGTCGCACTCTTCACCGTTCGACACCACACCGTCACCGCACACTGGCAGTGTGCAGGCGTTGGTGCACTCGTCGGTGTCTTCAGTGTTGCCGTCGTCACACTCTTCGCCCTCTTGGGCCACACCATCGCCGCAGGCTGCTGCCACACACGTGCTCGTACAAGCATCCGTGTCATCGTCGTTACCGTCGTCGCACTCCTCGCCCTCTTGGACGATCATATCCCCGCAAACTGGCAGCTGGCAGTTGCTGGTGCAGGAGTCGCTGTCGTCGTCGTTGCCGTCGTCGCACTCTTCGACACCGACCTGCACGAACGCATCACCGCAGCTTGCCTCCTCACAGGTGTTGAGACACGAATCGGTGTTGTCATCGTTACCGTCGTCGCAGGCCTCGCCTTCGTCGACTTCGCCATTCCCGCAATCACCCCCGCTCGCCGTCGCAGCCGTGTCGGCCCCGGTGTCGGTGTCGGTGTCGGTTGTTCCCGGCCCGGCGGTTGTGGTCGTCGTCGTGGTTGTCGGACCCTCGGTCCCAAGTGTTTCGCTGGTTGTATCTCCACCACTGCTGCAGGCTGCTACGGGCGACAGGAGCAAGGCTGCAACCCCAACCGCGAGCAGCCGCGGCCATGTAGTCCAAACGTTACCAGAGTCGTACTTACTTTCCCGTTTTCCATTGCCCATAAGGACATGTTATTTCAGACATATCTTAAAGACATGACAAAAAAACGTTATTCACCGTGAAAACTGTGCGAGCGACACCGAAAACTCCGCCTTCTTGTCGACTCCATGTCGTCGGGCCGCATACAAACTGGTACCTAGAGAACCCTGGCCAAACAAATTGAGGTCTTCGTTTGAGAGGGCAACCGCCATAGGCGAAATTACCCCGCGACGGTAGCGACCATGCGGTCGAACGCCAATTTTCTTGTTGATACACATAGCCTGGCAAAGCGCACCCATCTACGGCGACCTGTCTCCCCGTCACCCCAAAAATCGCCGTTTTTTGGTAAAGCCCTGCCGATGCCCGACAATGACGCGCACCCCAACCCAGGCAGGCCAACTTGTTGCGCTGGTTTCGCAGAGACGACTACGAAGACGAACGCCGCCGAAGGCGAAAACTTGGCTCTCGCAGCCTCTCCACCCGCCTCGCGTGGGGCGTTTTGGTGTGTGGTTGCCTGCTCGTTTTGGTACGGGTGAGCACGGCTACGGTCGTAAAGATCCATGGCGACGGCATGGCTCCGACCATCCTCGACAGCGAATACGTCATGATGATCCGCGGCGCCTGGGGGCTCGAACGCGGCGATTTGGTGGTCTACGAGCCGGTCAAGCAGCAACTGGTTGCCCAGCAAGTCGTGGTCCCGATCGAACGCCCGGGGCGTGGGGACCCCGCGCCCCGCCAACACGCCGATGCCACCCAAAATCCCCGCGGTCAACTGCGCAACACCGCCGTTATCGATCCCGACGACCTTGGCCTGAGCGATGAACATTGGGACAGTGTCCAGGAACGCTCGCAGGTAGATGACCCTTCCGACAGCTTGGAGAATGCCGGTAAGTTGCGTGTGGGCCGAATTCTCGCACGACCGGGGGACACCGTGACCTTCCACGTCCCGGGTGCCGCCATGGGGCTGGCCATCAACGGCAAACCGCTCGTGCAAAAGCCCGGCGCCTCGTTGCCCCTAAAAACCGAACACAGCAATGGTTTGCGACCCTCGGCCCACGAACAGATCGAGGAGCGTGACTATCAAGTGCTGCTCCACCCCGATCTCGAACAGCCGAGGTGGCCCGTGATGGGGCTCCCGGAGGACAACACTCCGGTTGAGATGGAGGCCGAAGGCTTTTTGGTGATCGCCGACAACCGTGACGAAGGCGCCTGCTGTGACTCGCGGGCCGTCGGCTGGGTGCCCGAAGACAAGATCCGTGGTGAAGTTGTTGCCCGTTTGGGGAACGCCAGCAGCCGCAGCGGACGGCGAACCTTCGTGTGGCGTCCGTAAACTGCACGAGGTCGAAAACTTACCCGTAAGCCGAGTTCTACGGCTTACAAATTTTTCGGTTCTCCGACCCACCTCCGCTCGAGGCACAGGTCCAACCGGCAAACATGTAGTCGCTGCAAAACCGATCAGCTTCACCCTTGTAATCGCCGGGGAGGTCGGCGGCCTCGCACGACAAGAAGCACCGCTTTTGCGACATATTCTCGAACGGAGAGCACACCTGTTGGATGTTGGTTCGACACTCTCCGGGAACCGCACAGCAATCTGCATCGGTTTGACAGTTGTGTGTACAATAACCGTACTCGACCTTGTCGATACAAACAACATCCCCCCGTAGCTGTGCGTGGTCGACATCGGGATAGCAGTCGGCCGGACCTTCGCAGGGCGAACTAGCAAACTCGCCTCCTCCGCCCGGCCCACAGGCAATACCGCCGAGCGTGGCGACAACAAAGGTTACGACCAGGGTCCGCGTCAGCATCGGGCCAACGATAGCGAACATCCAGCCGATCACAAAGCCGTGGCGGCGTTTCGGTGGAGCAAGAACGCTCACCGCCGCCCGATGAGGTGACAATAAAAGTGTTTATACATCCAAGCCGCGAGCGCGAGGTCAGTTGTCACCAGACTTCGGCAGCTTGTAGCGCGAGGCTTCGCGGCTTGCCCCCGCCCGCGGGTGACTGCGCTCGTAGACCTCGGTCACGCGGCCGAGGTCGAGATGGGTGTAACGCTCGGTCGTCGATAAACTTGCATGACCAAGCATCTCCTGAATGCTGCGCAGGTCGGCCCCACTTTGGAGCAGGTGGGTGGCAAAGCTGTGGCGCATCCCGTGGGGGCCAATGCGGGCCCGTGCCCCGGTTTGTTCGCACCTGCGATACACGAGGTTGCGAATTGTCCGGACTCCGAGCCGTTGCCCGCGATTGCTCAAGAACAGTGCGCCAGTCCCCTTGGAGCGAGGTTTGACAAGCGTGTCTCGGACCGCCACGTAGGCCGCGAGGGCCTCACTTCCGACCCGCCCGAGCGGCACGAGCCTGTCCTTATTGCCCTTGCCGGCGACGATCCGTAGGGTGACGTCCGCTCCCTCATGGCGCACGTGCTCGAGGTCGAGTTTGGCAACTTCGCTGACGCGTAAACCTGCACCATAGAGCACCTCGAGGATCGCCCGATCTCGCAGCCCCCTCGCCCCGCTGGCGTGCCCCTTGCCGTCGATTATCTCGGTGATGTCCTCGACCGGTAGGGCCACCGGCAGTTTGCGCCCGAGTTTGGGGCGGCGGATCAGGGCGACTTCGTTTTCGGGCAACATCCCACGGCTGCGGCAAAACTCGGCAAAACTGCGCAACGATGACAGCTTGCGCGCGACCGTGCTCGGAGCAACTTTGCCAAACAGGTCCGCGAGGTGGGCCCGCACGCTCCGGAGGTTGAGGTCTTGCACCCGTGGCGCACGCTCACGCCGAGCCTGAACGCCCTCGGCAAACCCCCGAATGTCGCGCTCGTAGGCACGAATCGTATGTACGGAGGCACGCACCTCACTGCGGAGGTACTCGAGAAATTGACCCGCCGCGGCTTCGAGACTGCTCCCCATCGCACTCGGTGTACCCCGAGCCCTGCATCTTCTGAAATTGTCCACGCAAGCCACATCTGACTCCGCGATAGACTCCCGCCGATGGGACTCAAAATCATTGGGGCCGGATTTGGCCGCACCGGCACGACCTCGCTCAAGGCCGCTCTCGAACGCCTCGGCTTTGGCACGTGCCACCACATGGTCGAAGTACTCAAGCACCCGCAGCAAGCCCCACACTGGTTGGCGGCGGCCCGAGGTGAGGCTGTCGATTGGGACTCACTGTTTGCTGGTTACCAGTCCAGTCTCGACTGGCCCAGTTGCATCTTCTACCGCGAGCTCATGCAGCTCTACCCCGACGCCAAGGTGTTGCTGACGGTCCGCGACCCCGAGCGCTGGTACGAGAGCGTCGCCCAAACAATTTATCCGCTGACGCTCAACACACCTCGGTGGCTGCCTGCCCGCGGCCTCAAAGCGGTGGCTCGGGTTGGGTCCGCGACTGCCTGGGACGGCACCTTTCACGGCCGGTTTTTAAACCGTGATTATGCAATCAAAATCTTCAACGACCACATCGAACAGGTCAAACGCGATGTCCCGCCCGAGCGCCTGTTGGTCTACTCAGTCAAGCAGGGTTGGGAGCCACTGTGTGAGTTTTTGGGTGTCGACACCCCGGCTGAGCCGTTCCCCCACCTCAACGATCGCCAACAGATGCGCACCCGGATCCGCGTTCTCAAGGGCATTCGCTGGGCTGCGCGCGCTGGGGTTGTCGGGGCCGCGGCGCTTGCCTGGTCGCGACTGCGTAGGTCCTAGAACGTACGCCAGCGGTTACTCGCACACCACATCGGTCTCGACCACAGCTCCACGCTCTCGTAGTGCCAGGATATTTGTACAGTCACCGGTATCGAGTGGCGTCCCCCGAACTTTGAGGACATCCCCGTTGCGAAACCCGGCGTAGTCGACGATCGCGGTGATGTCGGCGACGTTGGTATTGTCGAGGTCGAAACTGGCTACGCGATTGAGTTCCTCATAACCCGTGAGCGACGCCAGTGGCGTCCCCGAAAGGTTGAGGGTTTCCAGCTTGGTCCATTGCGTCATATTTTCGAGGGTATTGACCTGTGTATTTGCAGCTGCAAATGCCTGAAGCTCAAGCATAGAGGCCAGCGGCTCGAGGTCGCTCACCGCGGTGTCGCTGAGGTCAAGGCTCGTGAGTTCGCTGATTTCGTCGATCACCGCAAGTTCCGCGTTGCCGACCGTTGTGCTCCCGCGAAGGCTCAACACCCGGAGTGAAGCCAACGAGACCAACGGCGTGAGGTCGCCGAGCCCGACGTCGATAAACTCGATATGGCGCAGGAAGGCAAGCCCAGACAACGGCTGCAGGTCGTTCACCTGCCCACCGCCAATACGCACATAGTCGAGTGACGGGACCTGGGCCAGCGGCCCGACATCCGACACCGCCGGGTTGTTGAGGAGGTCGAGTCGACGCAGGGTGACCATCCCGGCCAGTGGCCCGAGATCCTTGACGTTACAATCATCGAGCTCGAGGGTGCGCAGTTTGGGCAACATCCCAACCTCCCCGAGGTCGCTCACGGCGTTGTCATCGAGGTCGAGGGTGACAAGCAAAGGCATATGGTCGACCTCAATACGGGTGATCGCGTTGCCATCGAGCCCGAGTTCAACGAGGTCGGGCTTGCTGCCCAACCCTTGCATGCTGGCGATCGCGTTGTCACTCAAATCGAGGTCGCGCAGCTTGGTCAGGGCCTCAAGCGGTGACAGGTCAGTGATTGTATTATCACGTAAATCGACAAACTCGAGGTTGACCAGCCCGGCGAGCGGACGGATATCACTTACCTCGTTACTATTGAGCGCAAGCGAAAACAGCTCTGTAAGGTCATTCAGGGGTGAAAGGTCGGAAATCTGGTTGCCCGGGGCATAGAGCGACTCGAGACCTGTCAAACTTTCGACTGGCGATATCGATGTAATTGCATTGTTTGCGATGTCAAGGTGGCGAAGCGCCGGCATCCCAGCGACAGCACCGATTTGTGTCAGCCCGGTTTCGGCTACGGTGAGGACTTCGAGGCCCCCTAAACGTTCGAGTGGCTGGAGCGAGTCGAGCGAATTGTTGGAGACTTCGAGCTCGCGCAACTGTGTCAAAAACGCGAGCGGGACCAAGCTTGTAATTTGGTTGTCGGCGAGTCCCAAACTCTGCAATCCGGTCGCACACTCGAGCCCGCGCAGGTCGCTTATCTCAGCTGAACTCGCACGCAGGCCAATAAGTTCGGCCAACGCCTCGGCCCGTAGTTCGAGCTCAGGCTCGCCCTCGGTTTCGCCCCCGGTGTCCCCGGTCTCACCTTCGGTCTCGACCGGCGTTCCCACTTTTTCGAGCAACAACGCCCGCAGGTTGGCATCGGGGATGTCGAGCACGCCCTCGCACACAACCGGCTCATACTCGTCGACCGGATCGGGTGGACCACAACCAAGGCCGGCGAACATGACCCACACAGCTAAGAGACTTCGCCGCATCAGCCCAAGCCTAGCATGCATGCTGCGCTTTCGCGGTACCCGGGCTTGCCCCAGGGTCCTGATCTCGTTGTACCAACAAGTTTTTCCCGGGCCTCGCGGCGAGCTAAAACGCCCTTGCACGTTAGTCCTCAAACAAGGGCACCGGCACCAACGTCGAGCCTTCGAGCCGGGCATCGAGCGCTTCGATGTCAGCCTGACGCACGCCATAGGTGCCGATCATCACCATGTGGCCCTTGAACTCGTGGGACCTGTGGAAGTCGACAAGGGCGTCCATCGCCGCCTCCAAGGTCGGGCGTTCGGGCGTGGGGTTGGGCACCAGTGCCAGGTAGACCGTCATGTCATCCGGCGCGACCTCGGTGAGCTCGGTGTAGATTCGAACGGTATTGCCTTCGATGCCGTCGGGCCGCACCGAGTCGCGGGAGACCCGGTAAATCCGCTCACTGTTGACGTGGCGCGACATATGAAAGACGACCACCTGGCGATACGGAATCCCCGAGGCCTTGCTTTGGCGCCGCGCGAGCTCGATCGCCCGCTTGATCAACCGGCCAATTCGCACCCCACCCACGGCGACAACAATGGTGCGGTCCCGTGTCTCAATCGCGGTGGGCTCGACGGTCTCGACAACCTGGCGAAAATAGCGATAGCCGGCCCGCATCAGCGGGCGGTGGTTGTAGCTCAGCAGCACAAGGCCGACGAGGACCACGCAGATCGTCACCAGCGATTGCAACTCGCCAATGTGGATGCGGTTGGCCGAGTACATGCTCAAAAGTGCATAGGCAAGTACCCCTACCCCAATCAACGCGCCAATCGGTACTTTTGTACCGAACGCCGGAATATTCCACGGGGCGGTGTAGACCCGACGATCCGTCCCTTTAAACCGCCGCAACAGGATAAACGCCACCATACCGGAGAACATCACCAGGGCAAAGGTCGCCCCGTACCAACGCTCTAGTTTGGGCAGGCTCCAATCTCCTTGTATGGCCAACAATCCCACGGCCAGTAACATCAGCCAGTGGATCCGCTCAAACGCGCCGCGGCTGTTGGGGGTAAGGATGGCCCGTGGCATCAGGTTGTCGCGGGCCATGGTCATCCACAGGCCGCGGGCCCCGGCAAACCCGGTGTTGGTGGCACCGATCAGCATGAGCGCCGCGTTGGCGATGATGACAACTTTCCAGACTTCGCCCAGTGTCTGCGAGCCGGTGACGCCCGTGACCACGTGCAGCCCCAGGTAGGCCAACAACTCACCGGCATGCTCGACCAAGACCTCGGGCGGTAGCACCAAAAACAGTAGCAGCGCCACCGAACCGCCGACACATAGCAAAATCGACAACATCCAGAAGTAGATTTTGGGGACGTCGCGGCGGGCGTTGTCGAGTTCCTCGGGGATGTTCATCACCGACTCCACCCCGGAAGCCCCGAGGATCGAGTTGCCGACCCCGGCGAGCAGTAACGGGGCACCGAGCATGGCAAGGCCCGGCAAAAACCCGACATCTGCCGTGGCGCTACCGTGGCCATCGCCTTCGCCGTGCCCCCCCGGAAAGTGGGTTCCCGCGGCCAGCTCACTGCCGTTGATCAGGGCGTCGAAGTTACCTCCGTGCATCAGCAAGTAACCCAGGCCACAAATGATGGTGACGCCCATCACCGCGAGGTTGATCAAGAAGATCGTTTTGCTGACCTTGACGCTCTCCTTGAGCCCTTGGTTGTTGAGGATAAACAACATGATGAGCGGGGCGAACATCACCACGGCCCCGGGCGACATGATCGAGGACAGCCCGAGGGCCGCGAGGCTAGTGAACGCCACCGAGACGATGATCCGCCTGGCCTGCCTAGGCATCACCCATACACCAAAGATCGCCGAGGGAATCGCCGAGAGCCCGATCGCGGCCGTGGTTTTGGTCCCGCCTTCGAGGTTGGGCACCAGGGCCATGACGTAATCGCTGTACGACAACAAGCTGACGATCGCGGTCGCTACATACGAAAACGAAATGATCACCCCGACCAATGCTGCTGCACCAATCGCCAGCTTGCCGAGGTGACTCAGGGCGTAGCGTGTCATCACATAGGTGCCGCCGTTGGACAGCGTGAGCAGCACAGCCTCGATGTACAGCGGTGCCAACAAAAACAGCAGCAGGTACAGGCCGATTTGAAAAATCGGTGTTGCGTAGCCAACCCCCGCCAGCAGCAAAAATCCCGAGGCGTAGTACGGCGAGGTCAGCGGGTCGGGGCCGACCAAAAACAGTCCCTCGCGCCAGCTCAAGCGTGGGTGTTGCTCACCGTTTTTGGAGTTCGCTGTGGACATCGAAAGTCTGCCGGGCAAAACCGCGTTGAATCCCGGAGTCGGGGACGTAGGCGGGGACGAGGCAGATATGCACCTGAGCCCCAAAGCTTGCAAGTTGCCCGGGGCGATTATGGCCAGCTGAGCCTGTGCGCGGACCTTGGGATCTTCCCGGCAACACTACTAGCATGCAATTTTTAGCAATTTGGCACGGTTCTTGTTGTGTGCGAGCCATGGGATCTCCGCCGACACCACGTCGGTTCGATGCTGGCCGAGATGGTCGCCAAATTACTTGTAAGTGCACCAATAACAACATCCCGCGCGCACGTGGCCCGCGGGATGTTGTTCGGAAGGTACCGGTTAGCCCGGCGCGTCTTTTAAGAAGTCCGCCTTGGACTTGTGGATCTGCTGGAAGCTCGTGTCCGAGATGACATAAAACCACTTGTCAAACCGCTGGCGCAGCTTGAGTGCACGTTTGGCCCCCTCGGGCTCTTCCCCGGGTTTGAGCTCGCCGGGCTTGGCCTCGCCAGCCGCAGCTTCGGCCGGCTTGTCTTCACCGTCCTTGGCTTCGGCCCCCGCTTCGGCTGCTGCGGCTGCCGGCTTGTCACCGGCTTCGGCTGCGGTCTCGGCCGCGTCGGCCTTGCGTGTGCGATCGGCCGTCGGGTCGTAGGACACATCGACAAACATGTAGCGGTTGGCCTTTTTCTCGGCCTCCTCGCCCTCGGGCTTGGCAGCCGAACCATCGTCGACACCGGCTGTGACCGCGAGACCCTCGCCGAACACAACCTCGCCAAAGTACAGGGTGTAGACCACGCCGTCCTTACACACGACCTGGACCTCGCCTTCGTTGCCGATCAAGCGGCGGCCGTCGGGCGTCACGAAGAAGCCCTTGGACTGCAACACTCCGGTTGTGAGCCGCTGCGGCCGGGGCCGCACACCGACAATCTGCAAGCGGTCGACCGCTCCGATCACGGTGCGAACCTTTGCACTGTCAACGATTTTTCCCTCGGGCAAGGCCACGCCTTCGATCGGCAACCAATCGGGCTGACTCGCGCCCTCCTCTTCGGCTGGGATTTCGAGCTGCCGGACCACCAGCGGGTCGCTGCCAACGATTTTGGCATTGGCCTCGTCGACCGAATACGCATCGCTGACAAGCTCGACAATGTCGTCGCGCTCGATCTTGAGGAGGTCTTTTTCGATCCAGTCGGCGAAGTTGGTCGAGATGTCGAGGGTCAGCTTGACTGCATATACACGCTTTTCGCCAGGTTTGCGCACGTAGCGAAAGCCCTGCTTGCCTTCGACGTCTTTGCCGACAATGACGTCGACGAGTACGGTACCGGCCTCGTCTTTGAACACCACGTGGGTGCCCTTTTGTTCAGATTCGCCATCGGGGCTCTCGGGGTCGAGCACACCGAACTCGGCGTGGTCTTCGGTCCGGTCGCTGCGGACAATATCCTTGCGGACATCGATAAACGAAGCCGCGGCCTTGCCCATGCGATCGGTGCCGTCGGCCGGGTAGTTGTTGTGCGAGGGAATGATCCAACGACCGTCTTTGAACTCGACTTTAAAGTCGACAAAGTTGGCCTGCTTGTCGTCGTATTTGACGAGCTGCATAAACGCCGCCTGCGACGGGTCGGTGAAATTTTCAAACAGCAGTCCACCGGCGTCTTCGTAGGGCTTAAACTCGACGGGCTGCGGAACCATTGAATATGCACCGGCTGCACAGGCAGCGGCGATGACAACACTGACTAGGGTCATCCGGTTCATTTTGCACCTCGCTTGCGGTCGGCTGGGATGGCGTCGTTTTCTCGCCGGCGCTTACGGCCAAAGATGTAAAAGCCGAGCAGTAGGGCTGGTATTGGTGGTGCCAACACGGCGACCAGGCGAATCGCGTTTTGCTCGCGATCGACGGCTCGCAACAGCTCGGTTTGCGAACGGGCAATCTTGCGGGCTTTTTCGCGTTCGATGGTTTCGGTGTTGGCGTTGAGGCGCCGATTTTCGGCCTCCTCGGCACTTTTGAGCATCACGGCCTTGGTCGTCTCGTCGAGGTCTTCGCGCTCGTTGATCTCCTTGACGCGGGCCTCCAACGCCTGCTTGGCCTTGTTGAGCTCTTCGTTGGCTTCTTCGTTGGCCTTGCGGACTTCTTCTTCGCGACGGTCGCGGGCGTCCTTGGTGATTTCGTCGACCCGCGAAAGCCTGCGGTAGCGCGGCCTGCGTTTACGCAACTCGACCAACCCATCGTCGCCGGCGAGCGAGTCGATGATGTTGAGTAGGAAGGTCACGTTGTCAAACCGGACATCGTCGATGCCGTCGCCATCGAGGTCGCCGCCGCGCTCGTGCATGGCGAAGAACTGATCGCCAAACAGGTCTAGGTCGGCCAGCACGACCACGTCGCGGGGTTTGACATCCTCGCCCGAGCCCCCCTCGCCGGCCACTCGCGCACCGATCACACGCGAAGTGCCGTCGCTGATCCCAGGTGTCCGGGCCGGCATGGGACCGGCCAAGCCAAACAGCGGATGGCGTTGGACCATCTCATCAAACGGGTGAAAGCCACCGGACTTGCCGGTCTTCAGCAGCGGGATAAACGAGCTCTCGTAACCGCTGGCGGGATCGAGCTCACCGGGGAACAGCGCGACGACTTCGGCCAGGCCATCGACCACCGGATCGCCGCCGGTAAACGGCTGGGTGCCGTCGTCGCGATCGCTGACAAACACCAGGTGCGGCGGCGCCTGGCGAAACGTCGGATTGGGGTTGAACTTGTCAAACACAACCCGGTTGGGGTCCCACTTGATCCCGACGTGGGAGAGCAACCCAACGTAATCCCCCTTGGGTTTACCCTGGGGCGGCATCTGGCCAAACATCGGGTTTTGCTGCTGACCGGGCTCGGGCAACTTGGGCTCACTCGGGGCCAGGCGCACATCAAAAAGTGGCATCGGGTCGACCGTGAGTAGGGCTGGCCGCCCGGCGTCGATGTAGTTTTTGACATGCCCGAGTTCTTCCTCGGTCATGCTGCTGAGCTGGGGTACAAACAGCACATCGACATCCTCGGGCACCGCGGCGCCGGGGTTGAGACTGCGAACTTCGTACTGTTTGCGCAGCTCGCCGATGACCCGCCAGGCAGGTTGCTGCTTGCGGTTTTGCAGGTCGAAGTTCCCCATGATGGTCGCGTCAGTCCGGGCGACCCCAACGACCTTCTTTTTTTCCTGGGTGACAACCCGCAGGGCGCGGACCAACTCGTATTCGACCGACAGGCCGCGGTCCAAAAACGGAATGACCTCTTCGTGGGGTCCGCTTTGGAACACAAGCCCCATAAAGATATCCATCTGGCCCATGCGACCGTCCTCGCGGTTCATCAGCGAGACCGGCTCGATGCCGTATTGGTCGATCGCGTCCTGGGCCTCCTCGGAGTGGAGCGTGGGCTCGATCAGGCGAACCGTGAGGGCGTCGTTGCCCGAGGCTTCCATCTCGCGCAAAACATTGAGTAGGCGCGAGCGCACCGAGACAAACTCGCGCGGGACCTCGGCCGAGATATATGCATGCACAACGACAGGGCGTTCGGCATCGATACTCCCGATCAGGTCGCGGGTTGAACTTGTGAGTTCGCTGAGTCCCTCCTCGGTGATGTCGACCCGCAGGTTGCTGCGGTGGGCCATGTAGCTGAGCGACACGGCCGCGACGGTGAGCGAGACGAAGCGAATGAGACGGTGATGACGTGCGAGCAGTGTCATGGCTACCAGTGCCTCCGGCTGAGCATGAGTCCACACAGGTACAGGGCCACCGCGGTCCCGCTGACGAAAAAGGCGACGTCACCGAGGCGGATGATGCCCTCACCAAAACTCGAAAAATGTGCAGTTGCACTGAGTGGGGCGAATGCGTCCGCGAACCACTCGAGTAACTGGTTGCGCCACAGGGCGATAAACGACCCGCCCACAACAACAGCAACAACCCCGGCAAACGCATTGGCTCCGGCAATGATGTAGTAGCAAAGAGCCGTAAACTCGCCGATGAGCGTCGCGCCTGCCAGCGCACTCGCCCACGACTCGGTCCCCGTAAACACGAACACGGCACTTCCGAGGGCCCCTAAAATGAAGGCGATGGTCGTGTTGTTGGTAAAGGTCGAGCCGACCATTCCTACAGCGACGAACAATGCCCCCATCAGCCAGTAGCCGAGGTAAGTCGACAGCATCAGGCCCGTGTCGGGATCACCGAGGTACATCAGCACCCCGACGTTCGCCAAACTAAATAGCAGCCCGACCGTGTAGATACCAAATGCGCCCAAAAACTTGCCGAGCACGACCTCGCCGTCGCGCACCGGCAGGGTCAACAGCAGCTCGTCGGTCCCAGATTTGCGCTCGTCGGCCCAAATGCCCATGGTGATGGCCGGGACGAAGAACATCAAAATCGCCGGCATGGCCTTGTTGAGGGTCGAGAGGTCGGCGAGGTTGCGACTGAAGAAGCTGTCGTTCAAAAACGCCACTGCTGCTGCTGTCGCAATGAACAGGGTTAAAAAGACATATCCCGTCGGGTTGCTCAGGAACTGGCGCAGTTCTTTTTTGGCCAGGGCTCCGACGACGGAGAAGTTGAAGTTGAGCATCACGCCGCCTCCTTGTCCATGAGCTCGTAAAACCGCTGCTCGAGTGTGCTTTGGCCACGCAGCTCATCGAGCGTGCCCGTAAACCGCAGGCGCCCCGACTTGATGACGATGACCGAGTCGGCCACGGCTTCGACCTCCTGCAGGATGTGGGTCGACAGCAGGATGGTTTTGGTTTTGCCAAGTTCGCGGATGAGCTTGCGAACCTCGCGGATCTGCAACGGGTCGAGCCCCGAAGTTGGCTCGTCGAGAATCAGAATTTCGGGGTCGTGCAACAGCGCCTGGGCCATCCCGACGCGCTGGCGAAAACCCTTGGAGAGCTTGGCTATCGGCTTGCTCATAACCGACGAGATGTCGCACTGAACAACCACGCGATCGATCGCCCGCGGCAGGGCACTGCCGAGCAGCCGGACATCGCCGACAAACTGCAAGAGTTCAGCCGGCGTCATGTCGGTGTACAGTGGGCCATTTTCGGGGAGATACCCCAGGCGCCGGGCAAGCACGAGGCGCTGGGCGGCATCGACAGGATCGAGGCCAGCCATCCGCACCGACCCCTTGGTCGGCGAAAGATAGCCCGTCAGGATCTTCATGGTGGTCGATTTGCCGGCCCCGTTGGGTCCGAGGAACGCCGCAACGGTCCCCTCCCGCACATCAAAGGTCACATCTTGTAGGGCCGCAAAGTCGCCGTACAGTTTGGTGACCCCCGAGGCCGAGATCGAGACCTGGGCACTTTTGGTGGGCGATGTTTTCGTAGTCATTGGTGATACACGGAAATCTCGAGCCAGTGCTCGTCGTGAACGTGCCAAGAAAGTTGTTGCGGACGTCACGCGCCACGCATGCGCGCGGCGATACCACGCGAAGCGCAGATGTATTCCCGTCTGCCGCGGGACACAAGTCCCCTGCCCGGTTTTCTCCACCGGGCTGCGACTGCGAGCGACAAATATCTAAGATCGTTATTTTATTTATTGAACAAACGAACACTTCGACGATTGCAGCCAACGGCCGTTGTTCCAACCTGGGCCCATCGGTTGTGCACGATGCGCGAACCTGGCTGACCAACTTCGAGCTTGGGCGTTGCAGACCACAGCGACCCCAACAGCGTTTTGCCACGACAGGCGACAGGTCAATCGATCGACAGGATCCACAACGTCGGGCCGGGCATGTGCGCGGTAAATGGCGAACGTTCGACCGGTCTCGCCGTCACCTCGACCCGTTTTCCGGGTTTGTCCTTCAGCGTGACTTCGTTGGCAAGTTGATACGAGCCGCCGCCCGTGGCGATAAAAACCGGCCACGACTCGCCCGAAAGTTTGGAGCCCGCCTGCCCCAGGCGAATCTCAAACCTGCCCGAAAGTTTTTGTTCGGGGCCGAGGTACACCCAGGCTGTGCCCGCATCGGGTTTGACCCGCAGGCTGTGGACGCGAAAGTGCGTGGCCGAGATTGCCTGGCCCTGGGGCGACCACGTCCTGCCCACAGCCTCGACAGTTGCACCTTCAAATGGTTTCCAGTGGTCACGGGCGCGGTAGTCCACAACCCAGCGCTCGCCATCTTCACGCACCAACCACACCCCCTGAAACCGCTTGCCGCCGGGCTCTTTATCGATTTCGAGGGTCGCGCGAAAAGTCAGCATGTCGGGTGGTGGCACGGGGTCAAGAAGCATGGGTGTCGGCTCCTGTTGCGCGGGTTTCGGGCCAGCTTTTGCCGGGGCCACGCCGCCGGCCACCAAAACTGATTTGTCGGTATCGTCCTGCTGTTTCGCGGTGGGGACCGCCGGATCGGCGACGCCACTCGGCTGACAGGCGAGGCAGAGCATCAACCAGCCACCAACGGGAAGCCCTGCCCGCAGAGGTTGTCGCAACATCACCCGCACCCTACCGCTTCGGCAAGCGCAAGTGCGCTCAGCAAACGGCGAATATTGTAGACACAAGTATCCTAGCACCCCACCTGAGCTAAACTGAGCGCCCCATTACGAATCACCTGTTGTTTTTAGCCACAACTTTTTTTTCGCTCCACTCAACGATCCGACTGGGACTTTACGGCGTACCGCTTGTATGACTACAAAACTCTGGTTGCCCTGCTCTGTTCTCTTACTTGCTGTCGCTTGTGGAGGGGGAGAATCTGGCTCAGAGACCGACTCCGACACCGGGTCGGAAACGGGTACGGACACCGCTGCGCTCGAAGACGCGCCGCTCGGGGGCAACCACGACCTCGTCGACTACCCCGAGGGCTATCAGGACACCGCGCTCTACACCACGGTCGACAAGGTCGACAATATGCAGGTTCGGCGCATGTTCGCCAACGATGTGGCGCTCAACAGCCCCGCCGGAACACTCGATTTTGGGTCTGTCGTGGTGATGGAAATTTGGTCGGCAATGTTAGACGGCTCGGGCCAGCCGGTGCTCGACGATCAGGGGCGATTTATCGCCGATGAGCTCAACGTCGTTGCCCTGATGGAGAAGCAGGAAGGCTTTGGCAACTATACGCCCGAGACCAAAAACGCGGAGTGGGAGTACGCGTTTTTTACACCTGGCGGCGAGGACATGTCCTCGGATCTCGACTGCTACGGCTGCCACGGCGAAAACGCCGGGCCGTCGAAGGACTATATCTTTACGTTCGACGAACTTGAGGCCTGGCAGACCAACCCCGCGCCCATGGGCGGTACGACCGATCTCCTCAACTTCCCCGACGACTACCTGAGCTACAGCCTCGCCACCACCGTCGATCGCGAGGACAACAAGCAGGTCCGAGACGTCTATGCCAACGATATCGCGGTTGCCAGTGCCGACGGCAACGAGTTTGATCGCGGCTCCATCATCGTGATGGAGATTTACAGCGCCCAGCTCGACATGAACGACGAACCGATCCTCGACATGGACAACCGCTATATCAAGGACCAGCTATCGATTATTGCGGTCATGGAGAAACAGCAAGGGTTTGGTAACTACACGCCCGAGACTCGCAACGGCGAATGGGAACACGCATTTTTCACTCCCGAGGGCGAGCCCATGGCGTCGGAGGCCGACTGCTACGGGTGTCACCGGGATAACACCGAAGCCAATGCTGACTTTGTGTTCTCGAAAAACGAAATCGCCGCCCTGCCGTAGGTAGTCAACCCGCTGCTACGGCGTATCGTCGACCAACACAAATGCATCGTCGAGGCGCATCGCTGGTGCGTCCTCGGGCGACAGCCGAAACCGAATCTGGATCGAGTCTGCTCCTGGCTCTAGCGGTGTAGTCGCGACGATATGTTGCGGCTCTTGGGTGACATCAAAGACCTTAATTGTGAGCTCGATCTGCTCGTTGTTGGCATCCCACTGCGAAAGCGCAACCTGGAGCTGACGCGAGCCCGCACCCACAAGGGAAACCAGCGCGCCGTAGTGAATGGTGAGCGGCCCCGCCTCGTCGGCCCCTACCCCCAGTGTTTGATAAAACTCAGCTAATTGGGTTCGCTGAGAAAACCAGCCGTTGTCGCCGCCAACGTCGAGCAACATGTAGCGATTATCGTCGGAGTCGGCCGCCACAACCGGTTGCATCCCTACTTCTGCCGTCCAAAATGGTGGTAGTAATTCATCGATATCTCCCCACGGGAAATCACCATTGAGCAGGAGATTGCCGGCATAGTAGACCTGTGCGCTGGGATGCCAAACCGCAGGCACGTGCCCGGGTTCAGGCTTGGGCTCGACAAATGTCGTATCGCGGCAATCGACGAGTGTACAGTACAAACCCGCGGCATTTTGTATTTGCCATTTCGCTGTTGGGTCGATCGGGTCGGCATAGGCCATATGCATCACACTCGGTGATTTTTCGTAGTTACAGCGGGGAGCCGCGTAGTCAGGATCGGGCGGTGATTCGCTGCGCTCCTCACTACAATTCCAGCGTTCCCACCGACTAAACCCGTAGACATCGGTAAAGTAGAAGACTTCGTGATGTGAAAGGTCACCGGGCGCGTGGTCAGAAACAATAGTGTCAATGCGTTTACTGTCCTCGTTGGTACATTCGCTCGGGCTTGCATATTCAAACTGTGGATAAAGTGTCCATCGGGTGAGCGCAGTCCCTGTTGTAGCAGGGCAAACATTTGCAGCAGGATCAACAACTCCCGCGATTGGTGTTGCCAATTCATCTGACCAAATAACTTCGCCACCACCGGGACTTCGCGGAATATTGTCGGGGTCGTAACTCACCCATGCATTGCCGTATTGGCACTGGTTGGCATCCTCTTGGTTGTACCACCCTGTCACGTTGGTGCCGTCGCTTGTCCCAACAATCGAAACATAGGGCGGCTCGACCTCGTAGACATCCCCGCCCCAGGACCTCCCCGGCTCGTTGTTGGCCCGTCGCTGCATCTCAAAATAGGGTGGAGCATCGAAGGTCGAGGCGACCCGCTGGGTCCACTTTGACTGATTGTGAAACGCTCGGACCTGGTAACTAGTGAACGCTTGGCGCAGATCGGCGTCGCGGCGAAGGTAACGGACGGGCGTCCAGAGGTCCTGCTCGGCACGTTCGGCGTGGGGTACACAATACGGATCTTGGGACGGGTCGGCGAGAACGTAGTCCTGCGAAATCCAATCGCTACTGGCGTAGGGAGGCCCACAATCCTCCGGGCACAGCTGCGGATCTTCGTTGGATTCACAGCTGTCGTTCCCGCAATAGCAGTCTTCGGGGCAGTCCTCGCTCGACTCGTCGGGAGGTTGGCACACGCCGTCTCCGCACTCCCCGGGTGCCCCCGTGGTCGCGTCTGTGGTCACCTGCGTCGTCGCTGTGGTTGCGACTGCGGTTGTCTCCCCACCTGAGGTCGTTGTATCATCACTCGTTGGTCCGGCGGTGCAGGTTTCTTGGCACGTCGTCTCCCCGTTCGTCGAAGACGTCGTCGCTGCTGTTGCCGTTTCCTGGCGGCCGTCGTCGTTGAAGCACCCCGCGGCTAGCGGAGCCACCACCAGCACAAAAAGCCTGAGCGAAACCTTCATCGCCGACAGTGTGCCGGATCTGGGATGCCTCGCAAAGTCTCGCCACAGCCAAGCCGTGCTAGCGCGCACGCACTGGTTTACGGGGTTTGGGTTTGCGCGTCTTCGGCTTTTTAGGCGGTAATGAAGTGGTGTAGGCAACTGCGCGCTCGACCCAACGACGCAGGCTTGCTGCCGTTTCAAGCCCACTGGCCGCAACCATGACCATGCCCTTCATCGGCCGCCCGGTAAAGTCCATCGGCCGTGTGTGGGCTTCGCCGAGACAGGATGCATATGCATCGGCACCAACTCGCACCATCAATTCATCGGCCAGCACACCGCAACACATGTGCCCGCGATGCATAAACGCCAACCCGCCAAACATCTTGAGTTCGTACACCTGCGGGTCGGCGCCAAATAGGTCGCGGAGGCGGTTGGCGAGTTCGGGGTTGAAGGCCATGGCCCACGCTAACGAATTTATCTTGTATTGGCAACTCTGTCAGCGTCGGTGGCCAACGCGAAACCCAGGGGAACACCGATGCCGGTTAAACGCCGAGCATCGAAGTCCCTGTGTGTGCCGGCACCTCAACAGCGCGAGCCACCTGTCGTCGACGCCACCGCAACACCCATGGGGTCAGCAGCAGACCAAACGCGAACCCACCCAAATGGGAGTACCAAGCAAACGACAGCGCCGTCGAAAACACTGCCATGATTGCTTGAAAGACCACCCAAACAATCAGGTAGACCCACGCGGGGATCTTGACCTGTATGGGCGTAAATGGGATGACCTGAAACAGCCGGACATTTGGAAAACTCCACAAGTAGGCTGCCATCACCCCGGCAATCGCCCCGGAGGCGCCAATCACCGGCGTGGCCGTGGCTGAACTCAGGGCGACATGGAGGAGCCCACCCACAAGTCCCGCACCGACAAACAACAGGACAAATCGCAGGCGCCCAAACAGGTACTCGATATTGTCGCCAAACAAATACAAGAAATAGGCGTTGCCGAGCAGGTGCAACCAGTTGGCATGAAAAAACTGATAGGTCACAAACGTGTGGACGGTATGCACCGGGTTGATGGCAAATCGCCCTCCGATAAGTGCCCAGTTGCGATACAAGAACACCCCGGCGACCGAAAGTAGAAACCCGGCCAACAACAGGCCCACCAGACAATAGACAATCCAGGGCGTCCCACGCTCCGGGTTTTCGACTTCAACCGGTAGTTGGGTAACGAGCTGAAGTGCCCAGATCACGCCGCGCCGCGCCAGTTGCCGGCTACGCGGCCCCTGCCCTTCACGCGTTGAGGCGAGTGCCAACTTGCGCCGCTCGTGGCCATCGAGCCACACGCCCTCGCAGGTGCGACAACGCTCAATCGGGGTGCGTAGCACGCCCGGCATCTGTAACGACTGCATCAACCCATGTCCACGAGGACATGTACGAAAGCTCACCTCCTTACTGGATGGCGGGGCCGTTTGCTGGTCGACTTCGATGTCGCCGATTGCAGCGAGCTCTCCCCGGTCGAACCACGCACCAAAACAGATCGGACAGGTATCGAGTGTAAGCGGGTCATCCGTCGCAGCGTGCTCGATCTGAATCCAGTTTCCACCGTCGGTCTGCACGAGCTGAATCGACACCAGAGCGTGCAACCTACAGGCCGGACACTGGGCCGACACCTCGGGAAACAACGCGACTTCCGAGCATGACCCTTGAGACATCTTACTGGTAATTGCATCCATGTTGGACTTGAGTTCGCCAGCTCGGCCGGTGCATACTACCGTCGTCGCGGCTCACAGTAGCGCGACGGATAAGGACGATAGGCGATGAAGTTTCGATCGAATGGGCTCGTGGCGCTCGGTATGCTCGCACTCGTAACCGCGGCATGCAACATGAAACCCGCCGAGGGTAAGGGACGACATATCCGAAAGGTCAGTCAGGCTAATGTTGCCGAATTTGACCCGAGTGAGCTCAATTTCGACATTATGAGTGTCGGTAGTGAGCGTCCCAATGAAGATATGATTCAGCAGGCGTTTGAGTCGGCCTATGGCTCGATGGACGCGTGCGTCGCAACTGCCAAGGAACGCACCGGCAACGATGCGCGGATCGAAGGCGAACTCGAACTCGCGGTTCGCCTCAACCCGCGCGAGAACAAGCCACTTGGGGTCAATGCTAGTGGCCCTGACGAGCTGATGAAACGCAAGAAACTCGTCAACTGCTTTCGCGAGGCGGTGGCCAAGGCTCAGTTTCCGACCTACGACGGACCCCCCGTTGAAACCTCAATCGCGCTAGAGGTCGATCCGGGCTAGGACGTGGGCTCCCGAGGTGGGCTCACTGGTCGTTTGCTAACAAACTCTCGAGGATCGGCTTCGCCGCAGTTGTCGACCCCAAACAACACATGGATATGATGATGAAGACTTCAACACTGACAACAATTGTAATTGCATGCATAACAACTGGCTGTGCCGGCGATTCCTCTGATTCCCGTGGCTCGGACACCATGACGAGCGTGACACCGACAACGGTGAACACCACCGACAGCATGACTACAGTCGACGAAACGACGGAAGGTCCGGACTCCGAGACCGACACCGATGGTGGAAGTGAAACCGAGTCGCCAACCGAGACGACCGCAGACCCAAGCGATACCGACTCCACAGACACCGACCCGACCGACACCGACCCGACAGACACCGACCCGACATCGGACACCGACGAGCCACCGCCGTCGTGCGGCGATGGGGTCGTCGATGACGGAGAAGAGTGTGACGACGGTAACGAAGTCGACGACGACGCCTGCACCAACACCTGCAGTCTGCCGGTGTGTGGCGACGGGGTCACCAATGGCGACGAGGAGTGTGACGACGGCAATGACGACGACAGCGATGCCTGCCTCACCAGCTGTGTCGCCGCAACCTGTGGGGATGGACAGATTCAAGCAGACGTCGAGGCCTGCGACGATATGGGAGAGTCAGCGGAGTGCAACAGTGACTGCTCGCTTGCAGCCTGTGGCGACGCCATCCTCAACCTGTCCGCGGGTGAGGAGTGTGACGACGGGAACGAAGAAAACACAGATGAGTGCGTGGCGGAGTGCCTACTTGCGACCTGCGGCGATGGCTACGTCCACGAGGGAGTCGAGTTTTGTGACGGGGGCAGTTGCTCCGATCAATGTGACGGCTATGCCGCCTATTGCGCTGACATCCTCGCCAACGACCCGAACACGCCAAACGGCATGTACACGATTGACCCCGACGGAAATGAAGGCAACGAGCCCTATGAGGTCTACTGTGACATGAGTGCCGGCGGGCATACTGTATATGCAACCACACACAACTGGGGTGAGTGGGGCAACAACATGACCATTGTGATTCGCGACCGCCTCAACCCAGGGCTCGGCCAACAGGCTGATTGGTCGGCAACGTGTCAACTGTTTAACACGACAAACTATGTAGGTTCCTGGAAAAACACCGGGCAAACCTATTCGCTGCCGCAATACCAAGTTTATGCAGACTCGCAAAACTACTGGCAAAACGAGGCGACGCAACTGTTTCCCAACCTGACCTACAACGATATCCTGATTCTTCAGGACTCCAACAGTCCGGGTTGTTGGGCGCACTATGCCGAACCGGGCTCACTACAGTCGCTGGGATCACCGGGCGGCAATGGGTACGCGTTTTGTCGAAATGGCCAGCAAGCTTCAAAACGCTATCACATCTACCTGTGCCTGTAGGCTGGCCGGATAGCTGAACGGGAGCGCAGCGGCGAGTTTGCTTGCATTTGCACGACGAATGGGAGAGCATGACTCGGCTTGTAAGGCCGGAGCTACCCATGCGCGTCACAAAGCAACCTGTCCCCTTTGCCGACGGTATCTGGCTCGACTGCGCCCCGGTTCGCATCCTCGGCATGGGCCTGACCGCGACGATGTCGGTCGTCCGCCTACCCCGGGGAAACTTGCTTGTACACTCGCCCGTTCCCCTCACTCCCGAGCGCCAGGCTGCGGTTGCCGCCCTTGGGCCTGTCGCGCACATCTATGCACCCAACACTTTTCACCATATGTGGATCGACGGGTGGCTCGCCGCATTTCCCCAGGCCAAACTCCACGCCCCCGCGGGTCTGCAAAAAAAACGTCCCGAGCTATCGATCGCTCGCCTCCATGGGTCGGCTCCCGAGCCTGACTTTGGCGACTGGCTCGAAGAAATCACGGTAGATGGATTTCGCCTCGAAGAAGCGGCCCTATTCTACCGACCACAAAAAACCCTGATCGTCGCCGATCTTGTGCACAATATCGGCCACCCCGCTGGTGCGTGGACCAAGTTCTACGCCTCTGCCATGGGTTTTTACGGACAGGTCGCGCTGAGCCGGGTCATCCGTTGGACATCGTTTTCTGACAAACAAGCTGCCGCGAACTCGATCCACAGAATTCTCCAACTGCCGATAGAGCGCCTCGTCGTCGGCCACGGAGACCCGCTCGAAACCAACGCTGCGGCTGCGTTGCGAAACGCCTATGAGTGGCTTCCAGATGCTGGGCGCTGCTGAATACGCCCATCGTACTCCGGGTTGTCGTCGAGTTGGTCGTTGCCTTCTCGCAGCGTACGACTGCGTACCCTGGCGCGGGCGTGCCAAGACCAAGTAGACGAACCTCCTGCCAGAGTTGGTGGTCGTTGACCTGAACGTTCCGCCAGCTCGAAACGCCCCGCGAGCGATGCGCGACCTCCCTGGCTGTGCTCCACAGGCGACATCGAGAAATCAGGCGCGGATTTCTGAGGCGGACCCATCCTTCGTTTACACTTGCGGTGAAGCTCGTGCACTACGCCCCTTCCCATCCGTCTTCGACGGTTGCCTCCCTGCTCGCCGGGCTGCTGCGACCGCTCGACTGGCTGCGCACTCGCAGCTTGCACGCCCTCGGACGGTGGGCGCGGCCAATCGTCCGAAACCGCGAGCTTCGGGTCACGCTCGTCGGCTTGGCACTTGTCGCAACGAGTTTGATAGGCGCCCTGTGGCTGCCGCTTTGGGTACTTGCGCTCGGGCCCTTGTTCCTGGGTATCCCCCACGTCCTCGGCGATATTCGCCACCTCATTATCCTCCCCGGCTTTCATCGGCGCGTGTCTTTGTGGCTCGTCGCCGGGCTGCCAATTCTCGCCTGTGGACTCGGTGCAGATACACGAGTTGGGATGCTCGCAATCGCCGGGATATGTTTGGTCGCCCGCGGTCCTGTTGGTCGGCGCCTAGCCGTTGCCGCAGTGGGGCTGGCAGCTACCGTGGCGCTCCAGTACGCCGGGGCCAGTCGAGACCTCTATTTTGCACATGCACACAATTTCATAGCTGTCGGCCTGTGGTGGGCCTGGCGAGCCCGACAAACAAAACTCCACTGGCTCGTGCTCGTGGCATTTGCGCTGGCATGTGGCATCATCATGAGCCCGGTTTCCGAGTTCGCTGTGAGCTCGACCGCGGGCTTGACAGGCTCGGCCGGCGACATGGACCTGACTTACCAGCTCGCCCGCCTAGCACCGGGACTCGACCCGTCCCTCGGGGTACGCGTTGTGCTCTTGTACACCTTTTGTCAGTCGGTTCACTACGGCATCTGGTTGCGCTTGGTCCCCGATGAGGATCGCATGCGGCCAACACCTCCCCCGTTTCGCACCGCATTTTTGCAACTTTGGCGCGACTTCCAAACACCGGCCATGCTGGTCGCCTTGGCCCTGTGTGTCACGTTTGCGGTGTGGGCGGTGTTCGACCTCATGCAGGCCAACCACGGGTATTTTCGTGTGGTCCGGTTTCACGGGTTTATCGAGCTCGCAGCAATCGCCTTGTTCGCCTGCGAGGGACTGCCTTCGCGCCGGAGTCCGAGTAAGTGAGTGCTTATACACAGGCCTGGATAGCCGCATTCTTGCTCACACAGGTGGTCGAGGGCCCAATTTACTACCGGGCCGCGCGGGGGCGACGACCCATCTATCGCGTGATAATTGCATTTACACCCAGTTTACTGACCCACCCGGTCGTGTGGTTTATCATCCCCGACCTCATGCTCGAATCGAGCTACGAGGTGTATTTTTTGACGGCCGAGGGGTTTGCCGTGGCTGCCGAAGCAGTGTTTTTGTGGACTGTCCGCGTGCGTCCGGCACTCGCATGGGCTGTGTTGGCGAACGCAGCCAGTGTTGTGGTTGGTTTGATCACGCGGGCGTTGTTTGCTTGGCCGTAGGCTATCCACCCCACGAGTCCCACGAAACAATCCGTTGCTCGAGCTGCTTGAGCCCCTCATCGCCCCACCGCTGCCGGCAGGTTTCGACGAGCTGCGGGGCTGTCAGCTCGTGAACACTTGTGTCCACAAGACCCACGGATTGGGCGAGGCGAGCAACCACTCGAGGAGCTGGAATCCCGGCTTCGCGTAGCGCACTCAGATCGGGAGCTCTGTGACTCTTGGAGAGTTTGCGCCCGTCTTCGCCGAGAATCAGCGGCACGTGGGCGTAGCTGGGTTCGGGCAGTCCGAGCGCGCGCGCGAGGTGGAGTTGGCGAGGGGTGCTCGCCAACAGGTCCGCTCCGCGCAATACGTCGGTGATTGCCATGGCCCCATCGTCGACAACCACGGCGAGCTGGTAGGCCCAATCTCGATCGCGGCGCCGGAGGATGATGTCGCCGGTATCCCGGGCGACGTCCTCGATCACGGTGCCGGCAAAGCGGTCACAAAAACCTACCTGGCCGGGCGGGACCCGCCAGCGGATCGCCGACCCGCGGTCGGGGTTGCACGGAGCCTGCCGGCAGTAGCCGGGATAAATCACCTCACCGGTGTGGCTGCGCGGCGCCTGGGCGAGATCCTTACGTGTACATGTACACGCAAATGTATCGAGTTTAGCGAGTGCTTGGCGATAGCGTTCGTGGCACGCTGACTGGCGGTAAGGACCGTAGTTTCCCCCGACATCGGGTCCCTCATCCCAGTCGAGTCCGAGCCAGCGCAGGTCGTCGAGCATGCGGGCTTCGTACTCGGGCCGCGAGCGTTGGCTGTCGACGTCTTCGACCCGCATGATGTAGACACCGCGACGCAGCCGGATATCGAGCCACGAAAGTAGCGCTGTGCGGGCGTTGCCAAGATGCAGGCGACCGGTCGGGCTCGGGGCATAGCGCCCACGTATTTGTTGATGCATCAAATTTGCCCGCACCTCGTCGGTTCAACTTGAATCGCGGTCAGCCGCACAGTTCTTTTGCACATACAACCTTCCCGGCCAGCCGATCGACGAAGTTGCTACATCCGCGGCAGGTAGGCCGCGGGAATGGGGCGATTTTCGTCCTCTTCGGTCCACAGGATGCCGAGAATCCACCAACGCGTGCCGTCGTGACGCAGCTGAATGCTGTTGATCCCACGCTCGATCACCGAGTCCTCATCGCCGGTCAAAACCCGCCCCTCGTACGAAGAGAATACGTGGGCTATCCCCCCGTAGACTTCGGTGCGGCGAAACAACTCGCGTTCGATAAACCCGTGACACCCCGAACTTTCGACCCACGCCTTCACACGGGCGACGTACTCCGGCACCGTCGCCTCGCTCAAAAGCTCGGGCATGACCTTGGTGAGCTTGGCAACAGGTGTGAGGAGGCTGGCGAGCCGTGCACCGTCTGGTCCGTTGGCGTCGGTAAACGACACGGCGTCATAGACTGCGCGGATGATGGCGTCGATCGAGTTGACGTCGGCCGGGTCGGCCGGGCGAGAGGGGTTGTCCGTTGAGGGAGGTTCTGCGCTCACCTTTCACTCCTGCTGGACGTCCGAGTGTACACCCTCGCGTAAAAAACCGCTCACTGCCAACGGACGCACTGCCGATCACCAGATCGGTTCATCACCGCGTGCCCTGTGGTTCGAATCACCGGTCACACCAACTGCCGAATGCCGTTGTTGACCGCGAGGTGCCGCGCTGTCGCAAAGCTGCTGGCCTTGCCTTTTTTGGGGTGAGCTAGCCGGGCTAGCAATCCTGCAGAGGTTCGGTACTCTGGCGACCATGGCCGATAGGCTCGATATCTCGCAGCGAAAAAAGGACCATCTCGCCCTGTGTTCGGGGGATAACGTCGGGTTTCGTGGAAAAACGACGCTGCTCGAGGAGGTCGAGCTGGTTCATTGTGCTCTCCCCGAGTTGCATGCCGATGATGTCGATGCATCGGTCGACCTGCTCGGCAAACGCCTTCAGGCACCCGTCGTGATCGCGGCGATGACCGGCGGTACCGATGAGGCCGCAGCCCTCAACCAAGACCTTGCCCAGGTCGCCGACGAGCTGGGTCTTGGCTTTGGCTTGGGCAGCCAGCGTGCGATGTTTGAACGCCCGCAGACCGCGTGGACCTTCAAAGTCCGCAAGCGTGCCCCCAACGCCCTGGTGTTGAGCAACCTCGGAGTTGTCCAGGCCCGCGGGATGACCACCCAGCAAATCGCCGACCTCTGCGGTGAAACCGGGTCGGATGCCCTGTGTATCCACCTCAACCCGGCCATGGAGATTGTCCAACCCGGTGGCGACCGCGATTTTACCGGCGGTTTGGAGACCCTCGCCAGGCTCGCGGAGCACCTCCCGATCCCCGTGGTCGCCAAGGAGACCGGCTGCGGACTTTCTCGCCAGGTCGCCCGCAAAATCCACGAATGCGGTATCCGCCATGTCGATGTCAGCGGGGCCGGTGGGACCAGTTGGGTCGCCGTCGAAGCCCATCGTGCGACCACCGACGTCGCCCGCCACATCGCCGAAGAGCTGTGGGACTGGGGGATTCCGACGGGAGGCTCGGTGTTGCAGTGCGGTGGCTTCGGCTTCCAAATCATTGCGACCGGGGGCATGCGTACGGGTACCGATGTCGCCAAGGCCGTCGCCCTCGGAGCAACCGCCGGAGGCCTCGCCTCGCCGGTGCTCAAAGCCCATCGCGCCGGTGGTATCGACGGTGCGCGCGACTACCTCAAGCGGGTGATCCAAACGATCAAGGCGATCATGCTGCTGACCCAATCACCGGACATCGCGGCCCTGCAACGGGCTGCCAAACACCTCGGTCCCAACCTCGCCCGCTGGCAACCCTGAGCCAATGCGTCCGCAACTCCACAGCCGTGCGTCCGCATTCGGCAAGGTCATTTTATTTGGCGAACACTCGGTCGTGTATGGCTACCCCGCCCTTGCGGCCGGGATCGCCGATGGGGTCGTGCTTCACGCACAGCCGACCGAACACGGCCGTCCACTCGAGCTGAGCATTCCAGATTGGGATGTCGACTTTGAGCTGCGGCCGGAGTCGGAGGACCCGCTTTCGCTGGCACTGCACGCGATCATGAGTCACTGCGATGGGCCGCTGACTGGCTGGCGGATTACCGGCCAGACAAAAATCCCGGCGCGCGCAGGGTGCGGTTCGTCGGCGGCTCTCAGTGTTGCCCTGGCGAAGTTGGCCCTCGGCGAAGACGCTCCGCCCGCACAAATTGTCGAGGCGTCGATGGCGGGTGAGCGGGTTTTCCACGGCAACCCGTCGGGGCTCGACAGCGAGATTGCAACGCGCGGCGGCATGCTGCGCTACACCCGAAGCGATGGGGTTGCCCCCCTGCGATTTGCCCCCTTCACCGTGGTGGTTGCAAATACAAACAAGCCCCGGTCGACGGCCCACCAAGTGGCCAATGTCCGCACCCGCAAGACACGCTTTCCGTTGGTCGTCGACCCTGTGTTGCAGGCTCTTGGTCAACTTGTGACGTCTGCGGAGCGTGCGATTGTTACAAATGATTTCAAGTCACTCGGCGAACTTATGGAAGTATCACACGAACTCCTGTCGGGCCTTGGAGTGTGTTGCGAAGAGCTCGATCGGCTCGTCGCCCTGGCCAATCGTTCGGGTGCTCTCGGAGCAAAGCTGACGGGTGCCGGTGGCGGGGGATGCATCATTGCGCTCCCGGGTGACGGCGCAGGTCCGCTGCTCAAGGCGTTTGAAACTGCACAGGTTGAAGCATTTGAGGTGAGGGTCGAGGCATGAAACTTCCGAGCAAAGCGCGAGCGGTTGCACACTCAAATATCGCGCTGGTGAAATACTGGGGAAAGCGAACCGGCAGCTCCGCAGACCTCAACCTCCCGGCGGTGGGCTCGCTTTCGATGACCCTGAGCGACTTGCGCACGGAGACAATGTTGCGCACGCAGGTCGACATCGACCGATTTATTCTCAACGGCAAAGAGCAGACAGGCTCGGTCGCCACCAAAGTGTTCGCCCAACTCGATCGTGTGTGGGCATCGAAACACTCCGGGGCACGTCCCCGCTGCGAAGTTGAATCGCAAAACTTCTTGCCGACATCGGCAGGTCTGGCGAGCTCGGCTTCGGGTTTTGCCGCCCTCACGTTGGCGGCCGCTGGTGCGTTTTGCTTGCCGCTCGACATGTCGGCGCTTTCGCGCCTCGCTCGTCAGGGATCTGGCTCGGCCGCTCGCTCACTTTGGGGTGGGTTTGTTCGACTCGACCGCGGCCAGCGCGATGACGGCCTCGATTGCCTCGCGCGGCAACTCTTCCGGCAACGCCACTGGGACGTCCGACTGCTGATCGTCCATACCGCCAAGGGGCCAAAACCGGTGAGCTCGCGCTCGGGGATGGAGCAGTCGCGCCTGACCTCACCATACTTTGAACCGTGGGTAGCGACCTCCGAAGCCGACCTCGACGCCGCACAATCCGCATTATCTGACCGGGATTTGCACAGCCTCGGCACAATTATCGAGCACTCTTGTTTCAAGATGCACGCGTGCATGATGGCTACCCAACCTCCGCTGGTGTACTGGAACGGCACCACCTTGGAGGTCTTTCACGCCCTGTGGGCGGCCCGAGCCCAGGGCTTGGTCGGCTACGGGACCAGTGATGCCGGGCCCCATGTCAAAGTTCTGTGTCTACCCCACGCCGCTGACGCGCTGAGTGAGCGACTCGGCAAGGTCCCCGGGGTCCACAAAGTCGAAGTTGTCCGGCCAGGGCCCGATGCCCATGTGGAGGTGTCACCGTGAATTCGTGGATTTCAGCCCCGGGCAAGGCGTTTTTGATCGGTGAGTACGCGGTGTTGTACGGCGCGACGGCCCTCGTCGCCGCTGTCACTGCCCGCGTGCAAGCATCGAAGTCGACCCGTCCGTTCAAACCATCGCGGGTACTGCTCGAAGCCCACAAGGTCGCGACAAAACACCTCGAGGCACAGCGCCCAGACGCAGCCAAAGTCGTGCCGCCGATCGTCGATAGCGGTCGCTTTACCCACGGCAACCGCAAGCTCGGGCTCGGATCGAGTGCGGCGGTCTGTGTGGCGAGCATCGGATATTACCTGGCAGCCGCGGGCTACGACCTCAGCGACCCGGCGACCCAGCAACTTGTCCACGAACTCGCACAAACCGCCCACCGCGCGGCCCAGGACGGACGTGGAAGTGGTGCCGATGTGGCGGTCTCGGCCCTCGGCGGCGTGCTGTCGTTTCGCCGCGAGTCTGGGCAACCGGTGTTTGACCGCGCCACCCTTCCCGGTTGGCTACACGTGGGATTTTTCGATGCCGGCGAGCCGGCGAGTACGACCGCCTACGTGCAAGCGGTCGAGCAGGTCGAAAGCCGGTCCGAAGTCGACCGGGCGATCGGCCAACTCAAGCGCGCGAGTCGAGAGTTCCAAGCGGCGCTCGCCCTCGAAGACGGGTTTGAACGCCTCGCTGAGGCGGTGCGCACCCACAACGTCGGGCTGCGCCGACTCGAAGCCGTCGCCGGCGTCACGATTTTGACCCCGACCATCGACACGATCATCGACGCCGCGGCCAAACACGGGCTTGCGGCCAAGCCAAGCGGTGCCGGTGGCGGTGATTTGGTCGTGGTGTTCGCCCGCTCGCGTGGAGACCTCGACCAACTCGCGGTCGAACTGTTCAAGACCGAAGGGATCATGCCGCTTTCCAACCTCGCGATCAGCGAGGAAGGTGTCCGCCGTGAGTCTCGGCCACCGGTCTGCTCGCGTCTGGCCGGGTTTTTCAAACTCAGCGTCGACGATCGTCGCACGGTGGTTGCCGACTCGACCGGGATCAACCCGGATCGCCTGCAGTCACTCGATGCCGGCGGCCTGAGTGTCGAGCGGGCCAACCACATCATCGAAAATGTCGTTGGCACGCTCGAGCTTCCCGTCGGGATCGCCACCAACTTTCGGATCTCGGGGGTCGACTACCTCGTGCCGATGTGTGTCGAGGAGTCGTCGGTTGTCGCCGCGGCATCGAACGCGGCCAAAATGATCCGCACCGGTGGCGGGTTTATGGCCCACTCCGACCCGCCGTGGATGATCGCTCAAATCCAGTTGAGCCCACCGCGATCTGGGCGTGCTCCACCGGCACACGAAGCCCTCTCCCTGCTGTTGGCCGCCCGTGAAAGTCTGCTCGCGCTGGCCGACTCGGCCCATCCTCGACTCGTGGCCCGCGGTGGTGGTGCCCGAGCGATCGAAGGCCGCGTACTGGCGGAAGACATGATCGTCCTGCATGTCATCATCGACTGCCGGGATGCCATGGGAGCCAACCTCGTCAATACTGTCGCCGAGACCCTCGCCCCGAGGTTGGCCGCGCTTTGTCAGTGGGTCCCGGGGCTGCGGATCCTCAGCAATCTCTCAGACCGACGTTGTGCCCACGTCTGGGCCCAGGTGCCACCCGAAGCCCTCGCCAGCAAGGGTTGGCGCGGCGAAGATGTCGTCGACCGGGTCGCCCTCGCCTCGCGGTTTGCCGAACTCGATCCATACCGCGCGGCCACCCACAACAAGGGGATCATGAATGGTGTCGACGCGGTTGCCCTCGCCACCGGCAATGATTGGCGCGCCCTCGAAGCTGGGGCCCATGCCTATGCTGCCCGCTCCGGCGCCTATGGGCCCCTCGCCGTGTGGAACAAGACCGACAAGGGCTGGCTGGAAGGTCGCATGAGTCTACCGGTCGCCGTCGGCATGGTCGGCGGAGCGACCAAAGCCCACCCCGTTGCTCGCCTCGCGCTCGAGATTCTCGGCTGCGAAAACGGGGCGGAGCTCGGTCAGGTGATGGCCGCGGTCGGGCTAGCGTCCAACCTCGCTGCGCTGCGCGCCCTTGCGACCGAGGGCATTCAAAAGGGCCACATGTCCCTGCATGCCCGCACCATTGCCGCCGAGGTTGGGGCCACGGGCGAAGAAGTCGAATTGCTTGCCCTCGCCCTGATCGACGATGGCGAAATCAAGGTTGACCACGCCCGCGACCGCTTGGCGCAGATGCGGGCGCAAAAAAACCACCGTGATCCCGATCGCAGTTAACCTACACCAACGAATATAGGAAGTAGTTACGCCATGGTCAGTGCCACCGAACCCCATCTTTACTGCGTGCAACCGCCAGCCGTCGACGGCGACCAAAACGAACGGTTCACGCCGCCCGACGGAGCGCCTCCGGGGCCGTGGACCGCCGAAAATGCGTACCGTTACTGCGAGCGGATGGCCACCACCCACTACGAAAACTTCCCCGTGGCCTCGCGGTTTTTGCCCGCCCAGCTGCGGCCCAACGTCATGGCGGTCTATGCATTTGCAAGAACTGCCGACGACTTTGCCGACGAGCCCCGGTTTGAAGGCCGGCGTGCGGCGGCCCTCGACGCGTGGGAGCAACTGCTAGAAGCCTGCTACCACCGCGATGTCAGCCACCCGGTGTTTGTCGCCCTGCGCGACACGGTGCGCCAGCACAACATTCCGATTGCTCCGCTCAAGGCATTGCTCACCGCGTTTCGCATGGACCTCACCAAAACGCGTTACGCCACCTTTCAAGAGCTTCGCCACTACTGCAACCACTCGGCCAATCCCGTCGGTCGGCTCGTCCTCTACATCCACGGCCACCGCAGTCCCGAGCTGCATCGCTACAGCGACGAAATCTGCAGCGCCCTGCAGCTCGCCAACTTCCTGCAAGACCTCAGTGTCGACACCCCGCGCGGGCGTTGCTACCTGCCCGAGGAAGACCTCATCCACTTTGGGGTCTCGCGCGACGACCTGCTGGCCAAACGTCACACCCGCAACTTCCGCGACCTCATGGCATTTTCGGTGGCCCGCACCCGCAGCATGTTCCTGCGCGGCCGTCCGCTGATCCGCCAGGTTTCGCCCGGCCTGTCGATGGAACTCGAAGCGACCTGGCGCGGCGGCATGGCCATCTTGCAACGGGTCGAGGCCGCCAACTACGAGGTGCTGAGCTACCGGCCCACACTCGAGAAAAAGGACATGGCCGGCATTGCCCTGCGCTCGCTGTTTGCCTTCGGCCGCCGGTTTCTGAGTGGTGAAGCGTGAATATACAACCATCGCCCCCGGCAAACTCCATGGACCTCCTCGACCGCGTCAAGCAAATGCCCAGCCAGGTTGGTGCCCTGGTTGAGCGGATAACCACGCGGTCGTCCTCCAACTTCAAGTTCGCCTTCCTATTTTTAGGCGCTGAAGAGCGCGAGGGCCTGCGCCAGGTCTACGAGTTTTGCCGGGTTGTCGATGACATCGTCGACGAACGGGCACCGGGGCCCGAGGGCGATCGGGAGGCTGCCGAGGCGCTCGACGAGTGGACCCACGAAATCGCCAGGATCTTTGGCGACCCCTACATCGGGCTCGACCCGCCACGTACCGAACTCGGGCGCCAGCTCAAGGCTTGCAACGAGCGTTTCAATTTCCCGCGCGAGGCCTTCGACGAAATCATCGCCGGGGTCGCCATGGACCTGGAGCACAGCACCTACTCCGACATGGCCGCGCTGCGCCTTTATTGCTACCGCGTGGCCTCGTGCGTCGGGTTTTTGTGCATCGCGTTGTTTGGCGACCAAAGCCCCCAAACCCGGGCCTACGCTGAACATCTCGGGCTCGCCCTGCAATACACCAACATCCTGCGCGACGTCGCCGAAGATGCCATGCGCGGACGGATTTACCTGCCCCAGGAGCTGCTTGCCCGCCACGGCCTCGAAAGCCGCGACATCCTCGAGTTCCGCTACGACGGCCGGTTTGTCGCCGCGGCCTCAGACTTTGCGGCCGCGGCCGAGCGCGAGTACCAAACCGCGTGGCGGCTGCTGCCCAAAACTGGCCAACGGGCCCTGTTGCCAGCCGAGATTATGGGACGGACCTACTACGAGATTTTGCAGGAAATCCGCCAGCGCAACTTCAATGTATTTACAAACAGAACCTCCCTGCGCCGCCGCGACAAACTCAAAGTCGCCGCCCTCGTGCTCGCGCGCATGGGCCTTGCAAACCTTGGCTAACCCACGACCGATCTCCGCACGCAGTGGGGTCCGCATCACGCCCCGAGTGATTGTCGAACCGCGACGGATCGGGTAAGTAACCGCAGCAGTGGCATCGATCGCAATCATCGGTGGAGGCATCGCCGGGCTCGCAGCCGCGGTCAGCTTGACCAACGCAGGCCAAAAAGTTCACCTCTACGAGGCGACCAAGGCCGGCGGTGGCCGGACACGTTCGTACCGCGACAACCTGTTTGGCCGCGAACTCGACAACGGCCAGCACCTGATGATGGGGTGCTACCGCGAGACCCTCGCGTTCTTACAAGCCATCGGTGCCAAGCCAGAACACACCATCTTTTTTCAGCGCAACCTCGCCGTCGATATGGTCCGCGAAGGGGGCCGCGAGGTCACGCTACGGTGCCCTGCCCTGCCCGCGCCGCTGCATCTCGCAGCCGGGCTGCTGGCCATGCGTGGCGTCGGCTCGCTGCACAAGGCCTCGGCCATGCGCGCTGGCCTGATGCTGCGCAACGAAGTCCGCCGCCCCGACGACAACGAAACCTGCGATGCGTGGCTGCGCAGGCTCGGACAAACCAACACCATCCGCAGCGTGTTTTGGGAGCCGTTCATTTGGGCGACGCTCAACGACGACCCACTCGTCAGCTCGGCCGCAATGTTGATGGCTGTGATCGAGCGGGCTTTTTTGGGCACCCGCGACGGGTCCCGGCTCGGCATGCCCATCATCCCGCTGTCGAAGCTCTACGTCGAGCGGGCGATCGAGTTTTTGCGCAGCCGCGGAAGCGAAGTCCACCTCGGCACGCCAGCACGCAAACTATGTATCAGCAACAATCGCGTGACAGGGTTTACCCTCAAGTCCGGTGAAACCGTCGAAGCCGACACCGTGATCACGGCCGTCCCCCCGCATGCGTTGCTCGACCTGCTGCCCGACAACCACCACAGCCACCCGGTCTTCCACGACATCCGGCGCCTCAAAACTGCTCCCATCGTCAATATTTGGGCACACGTCGACCGCTCGCCATTCCCCGGAAAGCCGTTTGTCGGCCTCGTCCACAGCCCCCTGCACTGGATGTTTGACCGCTCCCACATCGAGGGCGAGCGCACCGGAAAAGTCCTGCTCAACGCCACAATTTCAGGCGCACGGGCGTTTGTCGAAGACAGCCAAAGTAGCCTCCAACAGCTGCTCGCCGATGAGCTCAAGCGGTTTTTCCCCCACCGTCCCCTCGCCATTCACGAGGTGCGGGTGATCAAAGAAAAGCGGGCAACCATCTCCCACGCAGCCGGAACCTACCACTGGCGCCCCGAGGCACGTTCTCCCGTCAACGGGCTATGGCTCGCCGGTGACTGGGTACGCACCGGCCTGCCAGCGACAATCGAGTCGGCGGCGCAAAGTGGCCACGATGCAGCTTCGCTAGTGTTGGCTGAAAGCTAGTCCGCGGTTTTCTCGACCCACACTCTCGTGTTTCGACTGTATCGAGTTTTCAGACGCGAGTGGGTTACCGCCCCGTCTTCGCATCCGTTTGCAACTCCAAGCCACGCCCGTCGGCCAGGCGCAGTTTAACGCTCATCCCCGCGGCAACCTTGGTCAACGGCTCGTGAAGATACGATCTGCGGCCCGAAACCGAGTGTTTGCCTACCCCGACAATCACGTCCCCAACCTGCAAACCAGCTTGGGCAGCCGGACTGTCGGGCCGTACTCGAGTCACGCGAAGCGATTGCGCCAGGGGGTCGAGACTTGGCTTGAGCGGGGCCACCTCGTAACCGAGCGAAACGGGTGAGCGAGTGCCCTGGGCGGCCACACGCAGCCACTGCATGGCATTGGGCTCGGCACGCACAGCGACGTACTGACGCTGGGCGGGATAATACTGCCCAGCGACCGTACACGGCCCAACGCGTATCCAGGTTGGGCCCGCGGGTACATCCTCAAAATACACCCATCCTTCGTCGTCGGTCGTTTGCTTGGGTCGCGGCCGACTACCAATTAGTTGAGTTTGTACGTCACAGCCCGCAATGTCCTGGCCAGCGAGGTTCTCGAGCGTCAACGCCAGGGTCGTCGCCACACCAGCGACCTTTAAAGGGCCGACGCGGGTGCTCTTGCCGCGACGGATCGCGACGGACTTGCCGGTAACCCCTAGTGGTGCGTGGATCCCCAATGGGTAGGATGTACCTTCGACCAGGCCCGGAATTTCGAACCGGCCATCGGGTGCAAATACAAACTTTTTGCGCGCACGCCCGCGTTCGAGGTCGATGGCAAAATGTGGCACTGGTCGGTTAAAGCGATCGCGTACGGTCCCGACAATCGAGCCCAACGGGGCGGTGCGAATGGTGACTGGTTTGTCGAGGTGTTCGAGGTCCCACACGCCCACGTCGCCACCCGGGACAAACGCCAGCACCAAAACCGGTTCTTCATCATCCGGGTCCGGCGGCACGACCTGCAACGTAAATCTGCCATCCACATCGCTGCGCACCGGAGGTTGGCCAACCCAAGTAGTCGACAGAGCATTTAGGGCCTGGTGTCGCCGCCGAACGCCTTGTGCAACGACAACGGCCCCAAATATCGGGCGCCCACGCAGGTCGACGACCGTGCCGTGGACATCCGTCGTGACCGGTTCAGGCGTTTGCCGCGAGTCGTCTGGGTAGGGTTCCCAGGGCGAACCAACCACCTCGATCACCACGTCCGTCGCATCGCCCTGTTCGAGGTCAACCGAGGCTTCTCCTTCGTAGTAGACATCGACCGGCGCGGCCGAGTCGGCCTTGAGGGAGTAGGTGTCCGCGATCAGGCCTGCGACTGCAAACCGGCCGTTGGCATCGGTCTCGACCGAACGCGTGGAGTTGTCTTCGTGCAACTCTTCCGTGCCGAGCAGGACGTCGATGTTGGGTACACCACGACCGTTTTTATCGACCACACGCCCGCGAATCGCTCGTCCGCGCGAGGCATCAAAGTGCAATCCTGTGAGCGGCGGGCCGGCGACAAACAGGGGACTTGGGTGCTCGACAATCGCATCGTCACAAGCGACTTCAGGCGCGTACAAAAGCCCCGGTGGAACTTCGATACGAAAGCTTCCGTCGCTGCTGATCGCAGTCGAAAGCGTGTCATCAGCACCACCACAAATCGGGCAAATTGAGCTCCCGCCTTCGACCCCGATGGCAACTGAAACATAACCTCCAGGACAGGTTTTACCGTCGACGGTCACGCGCCCGGCAACCGCCGTGGTGCGGTGGACGGCAACGTCGAGCACCTGCGACTCGCCTAGACCTACGGCAGCGAAGCGGGTCCCCAACACCCCGGGCCCCGTAGCCGTCAACAACATCCGACCGGGGGCAAGCCCATCGATTCGCAATGTACCGCTCGCATCTGTGACACCGACTTCGAGCGGACCGCGGCTCACCGAAACACCTGCAACCGGCTTACTTGTATCCGCATGAATCACCCGTAGCTCGATTGTTGATGCCGGTAGCAGGTACACGGTTCTTGCCTGTTGCCTCGCCAACAGCCGCGGCGTTGCTCGAACATAGCCGGCTGCGCTCACGCTCACCGACGCGTCGGCTGGTACAGAAACCTGACCATTTGCGCCGGTCGTCAACGTCCGTTGCGCGAGGGTCAGACCGTCTCGGTCGTGGATAACCTCGGTACCGAAAACCGGCTGTCCGTCGAGGTTCAATACCGTAAGCACGACCGGAGGAGGCTCGACCTCGGGAGGAGGTTGCTGGGCAGGCGCGTTTTCTAGGGTATCCGTGGTTGCTGTGTCGCTGGGAACATCCGTGGCGGCGGAACCTGATGTATCGGCCTTCACAGGTTCAAGCACCGCAACGCCGGCACTCGCATGGTTGCCCGACAACACTGCGCCAGAGGTCGCCTGACTGTCGACTCGGGATTTAGATGTATCCACATACGTCTCAGCACCCCTGCCACCACAAGCCTCTACAATCACCACACTCAGTGCCGCACAAGCCATGGCGAAGCACCGGAGGTTGCTTGCTTTTACGCGCACGGTTGGCATCGTACCACGAAGTCCACAGGTTCCTCGTTGACTGGCTATCAACACCGGAGGTGTCGCATCGATGACAAGTTGTACCCATCGACAGAGTCCCGCGGACACCCAATCCGGACGACGTGACCACCAACGTCCGCCCTATCGTCACCTATGCATTGTGCCGGACGCCCGCCTGCAGGTCGCCTGATCCGGAAAAATATCTGCCTATGCAACTTCGTAAACAACTACCGCCATCCCGAGCAAGCCCGGAGCACAAAGAACAATCAGACCCAAACTTCGACAGGAGCTCGTCACCGTGCTCCGCAACGCCTTGCCTTGCTTGCCCCTACAGCCGCATACATGGCAAATTTTTCTCGCGCACAAGTTAATCCAAATCGCCACAACCGTCGCTTATCAAGCAGACGAGGTTGGACAGTTGATGCCCCTTAGGCCATGCCCGAACTCGGATCGACCGACCTATCGCGCTTTATTTGTCGTGACCTATGAGGCTCTCTATGAAATCGTGGAACACCTTTCTCGCGGCGACCTTTGCCGTCACCGCCCTGATGACAGTTGCTGCCTCGTACCTGTCGGCACCTAGCTTCAGCCAGACCGTGGGCCACCATACCACCGCGGGCATCTCACAGGCTCCGTACCAAGGCTAACCCGAACTACCTCAGATTTCGGCTGCGGCTACAAATGCACCTGAGCCGTTGAACGTGCTTGTGCTCTCACTGGTCAACGCACCTGTGCTCAGCTGACGGACGCAAGCCCGCGCCGACGCAAAAACATCCGCAGGCCCGCGTCGAGGGTTGGTGCCGTCGGTACGCCGAGCTCGACCCCGTGCTCGACAAGTATCCGAGCAATCGCCGGTGAAATCCCCGAAACGATCGCTCGACAGCCCAACAGGGCAATTGCGCGGGCAATTCGGGCCAGGGTTGCGGCCGTTTGTGGTCCGAGATCGGTCACCCCGGTGATGTCCAAAATCACCCCGGTCGACCCGCGTTCACTTATGCGGCTGAGCAGCGCCTCGGTAAATCGGTCCATCCGGGCATCATCGAGCTCACCGATAAGGGGGGCGACCAACACGCCCTTCCACACATCCAAAATCGGGGTCGATAGTTGATGGATCAAGTTTTCCTGATCTTCGATCAACTGCTGGCGCTCACGCGCCAACGACTCGGCGGTGTCACGGGCATCGAGAAATTCCTGTGCAAATGCATTGAGTAACTGCTCGAGCTCGGCAAAGTGGTCGTCATTGCGGACCTCAACCCGGGCCATGTCCCGATCGGTCGCACCAGCGGCTAGGCCAAACACCAGGTTCATCAGGTGCTCGATCCGCTCAGGAGCGACGAGTTCATGTGGTTTTTTGGGCGGTTTCCCCATGGTTACGGCTTGGTCTTGAGCCAGGCGATTGCTTCCTCAACATCCCCAAAAAACTGGGTCTCGTGTCCGGCATTTTTGTCCAACGAACGGTCGATCGCCATCTTCGACACAACGCTTTTTGGCATCACGATCGCCAGCCAGCGAAAGCCAGCGGCGAGCGCCCGGGGCCACCAGCTTTCGTTGGTCCATTTTTGGGCTTCTGGCGGCATCACGGCCATATCGCGGGTATCGGTGACCCAGCGCGTGGCCGACTTCTCGACCACGATTTTTAGCCCGACCTCCAGCGACTCTTGAATCGTTGCCATGGCGTTCCAGTTGGGGCCTTCTTCCAAATACCCGCGACCGCGCGGCAGGACTCGAGCCAACCGATCATCACATAGGGGTTATCGAGATAGACCTCGCACGCTCCGAACACAGTCACAACCTGGCGCCTGTTACCCACACCCCACCTCCGACCCTACAATCGGCGAGGCAATGTCGATCCGTCAAGCGTACTTCCTGCAAAACAACGTTTGCCTCGTACCTGCCCAAATTACTTTCGGACATGAAGCAAGGGACACATGAACTACGAAACAGTCGACCCGCCTTCCAATAGGGACATCACCACTTCATGACCTCCGCGTTTGGCATCCCCGTGAGGGGTCCCTCCCCACAGGTCCTTCCGAGCGGGGTCGGCTCCAGCGGCGAGCAGATACTCGACGACCTCGCGGTGCCCACTCGCGGCCGCGAGGTGCAGGGCCGTTCGCTGATCGTGGTTGCATGCGTTCGGGTCGACGCCGTTGTCGACGAGTCGGCGAACTTCAGCGAATTTTCCGGCTCCGGCGTAGTCGAGCAACCTGCGCGACAATGCATGACCGCCGAGCCGCTGGCCATGGCGACGCAGCAAGCTGGCAACTTCGTCGTGGCCGCCATTGACAGCATCGCGCAGCGCGGTTCGCTGCCAGCGATCCACAGCCCCGGGGTCAACGCCGCGTTCGAGTAAAAACTCGACAAGATCGAGGTGGCCATCAGCGGCCGCGATGTGCAATGGCGTACGCCCATCGTAGTTGCCGGCATCGATATCCGCCCCCGAATCGAGCATTCGCCGTACGGCCTCAACATCGCCTAGGGCCGCCGCCGCACACATCAAAACTGGGTAGAGGGCCTGCGCAACCTTGGCCCGCTCACTCGGAGCCGTCGCAGAAAGTGCATCTGCAACTGTTCGGACAAACGCCTTCTCGCGCAGGGAGTAGCGCGTGGCCAGCCGCCGGCTCGTTAGCTCACCACGCAAATCCTGTTGTATTTGCATACGGATCTCGGCCGGCGACAACTCCTGCGACAGCAGGTAGGCGAGTTTGGTCAGGGCTGCCTCCGTCGTCATGTCGCTGCCGCCCACCACACCGGCCTCGGCCAGGGCAGCACCGGCAGCGTAGTGGGTCGAAACGTAACCCCGTGCACACTGGGTTGTGTTGACCACCACAACCCCACGCTCGCTCGCCCGGCGCAAGGCTCCTAGCAGCTCAGGCCGATTGTCCGGGGCATTGCCGGTGCCAAACGTCTCGAGCACCACCCCCTGCAAGGGCGGCGCCAAGAAGTTCTCAAACACATGCATTGGAAACCCCGGAAACAGCCGCAGCACCGCCACGTTGGCATTTGTGATCGGACGGACCGAAAGCGGCTCGCCGGTTGGTGCAAGTACACGTTCCCAAAAAACCTCGATGTCAATCCCCACGCGGGCGAGCACCGGAAAGTTGTCCGAGGAAAACGCACTCAACCCCGAAGCGTCGGACTTCCGCGTGCGATTGCCGCGAAACAGCTTGCTGCGAAAGTACAGACAAACCTCGGGAATGTCGTAGTGGCCAGCCAAAATCAGGGCGTCGAGCAGGTTGTCGACCCCGTCGTTGCGCACCTGGCTCACCGGGATTTGCGAGCCCGTCACGATCACCGTCTTGGCCAGGTTCGCCAACATAAACGACAGTGCTGAGGCCGTGTAGGCCATCGTGTCGGTGCCGTGGAGCACGACAAACGCGTCGAACTCGTCGTAGCACCGCTCGATGTCCCGGGCGATCCGAACCCAGTCGTGCATCCCCATGTTCGACGAGTCGAGCAGCGGCTCGTACTCCAAGATTTCGTACTCGATGCGTTGCCCGTGGCGCGATGGCGGCGTGACCCCGAGCGGCATCGCCGGGTCCTGAAATGCGGGGTGCGAGCGGACCGTCTGCGCCAAGAACCCGGGCTCCGGTTCGTACCCGCGAGCGCCAAGGGTCATCCCGATCGTCCCGCCCGTGTAGATCATCAGCACGCGGCGGCGCTCGTTGGTGGCCTCGGTCATGCCCCGAGATGTACCGCCTTTTGGTGGGCTCGAGATACGTGCATTTGCATTGGTTTTACCGGCCGATCCAAAGTCAGCGCGCACGCGCACGCCAGTTTAAAAGTAAAATCATATGGATATGCTCACTTCACAGAGGGCAATATCGACCCTCGTGCCACGATTGGGGATTTTTTTGGCGATCACTATTGCGGCCGCGCGACCACGCGTGAGCAATCTGATTAACACTGTATGCGGACGTTACGGTACCAACAGTAGGTAGGCGGTCTCGTTTTCCCCGGGCTGCCGGCGAGGACCAGGCGATGACATACGACCTCAAGATCACAAACGGCTCCATCATCGACGGCAGCGGGCGCGAGCGCTTTGCTGGTGATATCGGCATCCGCGACGGCAAAATTATTGATGTAGGCACATGTAATGGCAACGCCAGACATACGATCAATGCCGACGGGGCCGTGGTGACACCTGGCTTTACCGACATTCACACCCACTACGACGGCCAGGCCTCGTGGGACGGCCCGCTGGCCCCGTCGTCGCTACACGGGGTCACGACCTGCGTCCTCGGCAACTGTGGCGTCGGCTTTGCCCCGGTGCGAAAAACCGACCACGAACGCCTGATTCAACTGATGGAGGGTGTCGAAGACATCCCGGGAACTGCCCTCAGCGAGGGTCTTACGTGGAAATGGGAGACATTTCCCGAGTATATGCAAGCACTCGACAACCTCCCCCACAGCATCGACTTTTGCGCCCAGGTCCCGCACGACGCCCTGCGGGTGTATGTGATGGGCGAGCGGGCCCTCGCCGAAGAGGTCGCCAACGAAGATGACATCAAGGCCATGCGCGACCATGTTCGCCAAGCCTTAGAGGCAGGTGCCCTCGGGTTTAGTACCGGGCGCACCGACAACCACCGCACCAGTCTGGGCCAGCCCACTCCCGCGTCCGAGGCTGCCAGCCGGGAACTTGCGGGTATCGCCGAAGCCTTCCATGGACTCAACCACGGGGTATTGCAGGCTGTTTCCGACTTCGATATGGGCCGTGGCCCCGAGCCGTTCGACGCCGAGTTTGACGTGCTGTTGGCCATGGTCAAAAACAGTGGCGGTCACCCGCTATCGATTTCGACGATGCAGCGCGACCAGGCCCCCGGGCAGTGGCAGCGGATCATCGAACGCGCCGAGCAGGCCAACCGCGAGGGCATCAACATTCGCCTGCAAGTCGCAGCTCGAGCAATCGGGGTGATGCTTGGCCTCAACGCCACCTTCCACCCGTTTATGGGGTTTCCCAGCTACAAGCGGATCAGCCAACTGCCCCTGGCCGAACGCGTGGCCCGGATGCGCGACCCCGAGTTCAAACGCCAGTTGCTGACCGAAAAGTCAGAACCAGTGTCCGGCGACGGCTCGGCCATCCCCCCCCTCGCCGATCTGCTGCTGGCCCAAATCGACATGCTGGCGATGCGCATGTACAACCTGGGAGAGCAGCCCAACTACGAGCCCAGCCCCGAAACATGTATCTACCAAAAAGCTCAGCTCGCCGGATGTACTGTCCTCGAGGCCATCTACGATGAGCTCCTCGCCGACGACGGAAGTGCGCTGATTTACTTCCCGCTGTACAACTACGGCAAGCTCAACCTAGACGACGTCCACCAAATGCTCACCCATCCGCTGGCCCTGCCCGGCCTCAGCGACGGTGGGGCCCACGTCGGTACCATTTGCGACGCCAGCTTCCCGACGTTCTTGCTGACCCACTGGGGACGTGACCGGAAAAAGGGTCGGATCCCGCTCGAGAAATTGGTGAAGATGCAAGCATTCGACACCGCCCGCTACATCGGCCTGACCGACCGCGGCAGCATTGCGCCCGGGCAGCGGGCCGACATCAATATCATCGACCACAAAAACCTGCGTCTGGGAGCGCCGGCCATGCACGCTGACTTGCCGGCCGGCGGTAAACGCCTGTTGCAAGATGCCCACGGCTATGTGGCGACGCTGGTCAACGGCGAGGTCATTGCCCTAAACGGCCGGCTGACAGATGCGCGGCCGGGCCGGTTGGTCCGGTTGGGTCGCTCGTAGCGACACACAACATTGTCGCGCCCGACGAAGAGACACCAACACACAGTGTTGGTGTTATCTTTATGTACACACAATGAACACCCTTCGCAAAGTTGCTGTCGTCCAAGCTGCCCCCGTCCCGCGAGATCTGGCCAAGAGCCTCGCTCTCGCGCTCGCCCGAATCCGCGAAGCCGCGGCGCAAGGTGCCCAGGTTATTGCCTTTGGCGAATCGTGGCTCGCCGGCTATCCGGCCTGGCTCGACCACTGCCCCGGCATGGCCACCTGGGACAACCCCGCAACAAAAGATGTCTATGCAGAGATTTGCGCGTCGAGTGTGCTCGTGCCCGGTCCGGAGACCGCCGCCATCGCTGCGTTGTGTCGTGAACTCGAGGTGGTTGTGACAATCGGCGTCAACGAACGTGTCGCCCACGGCCCCGGCAATGGCACGCTGTTCAACACCCTGCTCACCTTCGATGCCGATGGCAGGTTGGCCACACACCACCGCAAGCTGGTCCCGACCTACACCGAACGGCTTGTCTGGGGCCCTGGTGATGCCCACGGCCTCAAGCCGGCAAGTACGGCACACGGCCGGGTTGGCGGGCTGATCTGCTGGGAGCACTGGATGCCACTTGCCCGCCAAGCCTTGCATATGCATGGAGAGCAGTTCCACGTCGCCGTGTGGCCAACCGCGGTCGAGCGCCATCAACTCGCCAGCCGCCACTATGCATTTGAAGCGCGCTGCTTTGTCCTGGTGGGTGCATCGTTGCTACGAGCGGGAGCACTTCCGCGGCAACTGTCGCGACGGCCCGGCCTCGAAGATCCGGAAACACTTGTCCTGCGTGGTGGCAGTGCCATCATCGGGCCCGACGGAAGTTATGTCGTGGAGCCCGTGTACGACCGCGAAACGCTCCTCGTGGCCGAGGTCGACCTGCGAGCAATCGACCGTGAACGGATGGCACTCGATGTCGCCGGGCACTACAACCGCCCCGACCTACTCGAGCTGCGGGTGCATCCGGGGCCGCCGCGAAAACTTGCAGACACATGATTTGCCCGGACGACAGGCGACTTTTTGCGCGGCCTACGACTCCTCGCACGCATCGGCAGCTTCAGTCGATTCGGCTGCAATCACGCACACCGCATAGGCGTCGTAAACCCCTGTATCTTGCAACCTGCGGGACTCTAGCTCCTGTACGCACGCCGCCGTATCGCTGCCGTCCTTGCCCTGAAGTTCCTGTAAGCGTTTGCACAACTCTTCGGGTGTGTACGACTTTCCTTCGGCTTCGTCGCTCGTCGGAGCATCTTCGGGATCCGCCGGTGCTTCGGCACCCGCGTCTGCCAGCTCGGCTGGCATCTCCGGCGCCTCGGGTCCTTTGCTCGCGCACGCGAGAGTCAGGGCCAAGGCCGAAAAAGTTGCGAACGTTGCGAGTGGTCCCCGAGTTGTGTGGGCGCGTGCCATGGCGGCAGCCTACCAAATCTCGGGGCCGCGGTTGTCCGAGTTTTGCCCAGGCCCAACATTTCCGCGCTCGTCGGTCATTGAGGCGATTCTTAGCCTAGAACGTGCACACTACGAACGCCGGAACCGTTTTCGCGGGGCATCACCGCCATTGGTGGCTGCCTCGCACGCACCAATACTTGTATGGACAAGCTAGCGAACGTGGATACCACCCGACCAGTTGTAATCGTAGTCGGCATTCGGCGTGTCGAGCTTGGGGCTGGCCAGCAACTCGCCGGTGGTCGCGTCAACCTGGAGCAGGTGGTAATCGCCGTCGACCAAGTAGATCACGTCCTCGATCGGATCGTAGGTATCACCGTCTAAAATGTTGCTGCTGAGCCCGTCGATCCCCGCAATCGCTGTGGTCGCGGCGGTCTGCGGATCGATCGTCACCAGTTCGTAGTTTGGCGGTTGTTCGGCAGCAATCGCCACCAAGGCGCCGTCGTTACGCACCTGGAGGGCCGCGACCGAGAGGTTGCCAGCAACGTCGGGCGCGCCCAGAGTTTCGCCAGTATGTGCATCGACAACAAATAGTTTGGTACCGTCCTCGCCCATCGCGGTCCCGAGCAAATAGATGATGTCAGCCTCGCGGTCGTAGGCCTGCAACCCGGTGTAGAGCCCGGCAATCTGCGGAATCGGGGCAACAAACGTGCTCTCGGCGGTTTGTGGGTTGAGCACCCGAAGTTCCTCCTGGACCAGGTCGGGATTCCAGGTCACGCCGACCAACACATTGTCGGAGCGAACGTGGATGCCACCTGACCAATTGAACTGCTGCTCCAACGGGGGGTTTTCGATCATCTCACCCAGGATTGTGTGGATCGAAAACAGCCGGTGGATATTGTCATCGGCCGCAAACGCGATCGCATAGAGGACCTCGTTTTCTGGGTCGTAGGCGTTCGACCCAACCGGCAACCAATCCATCCCGGCAATCGCCCCAATCAGGTCGGTCTCGCCCGTTTCGGGAACGATGCAGCGCAACTCTTCGAGGCCTAGGCCCGAACCTGGCACACCCATCGAGAAGTTCCAGGTGAGGCCGAACAGGCGTTGGGGCTCGCCCGGCACCACCCCACAGGCAGTACACCCAGGGCCCTCGCAGTCGGTCCCCGTGGTCGCCTCGGTTTCTCCCTCGGTCTCCGTCTCGGTCTGTGTCGGGTCGTCGGTCGTCATCCCGTTGGTGGGGTCGGTCGTCGGGTCGGTCGTCGGGTCGGTCGACTCCGTCGTCTCGACAGTGTCACCGTCACTACTGCTCGAATCGGTTCCAATCGTTTCGCTACCACCGGTCGTCGGTTGGGGCGAAGTGTCGCTGTCCGAACCATCTGAGTCTGAAGTCTCGCCGGTGCCAGATGTCGAACTCCCAGCTGTGGCTGACTCGGTTTCGCCCCCCGGCGTGCCGCAGGCAACTGCAAGCGCCACAACACTCCACCCCACAAAGTTCACGCGCAATCGGACCATCACCGGTACGATACCTCGAGATGCGAAGCGGTCCGAAACTGGTGCACACGGGCCTTGGCCTATTGCTGGGCCTGTGTATTCCCGCATGTGCAGCCCAGCCGGCGACCACAACCCAGGCCAGTTCTGGTTCGAGTTCGACGGGCGACACCTCAGTCGTCCCCACAACCGATGGTCCCACGCCTGACCTACCATCCGATACCACCGGAGAGTCCTGCCCACCCGACCGTGCCATGTGCGGCTCGTGGTGTGCCAACCTCAACAGCGACCCGGACCACTGCGGCACCTGTGACAGCCCCTGCCCCGACGACACTGTGTGTATGCAAGGAACCTGTGCACCCGACTGCGGGGACCTCACCGCCTGCGACGGAGGTTGCTTCAACACAGCGGTCGATCCCACGCACTGTGGCAGCTGTGGCAACCTGTGCCCCGCGGGTGAAGTCTGTGCCCAGGGCACCTGCACCCCCGGCTGTGGCGACGGCCAAACCATCTGTGGCGGTGCGTGCAGCGATATCTTTCACGACCCACAAAACTGCGGCAACTGTGGCGAAACCTGCCCACCCCCGCCCAACAATGGCGAGGCCGCGTGTATCGTTCCTGGAACATGTACATTCAAGTGTTTGCAGTTCAACCACCCCGCACCGCCGCTCGACCCGGTCGACTGCGAGGCCTGCACCGACGACCCCGTGCTGGCCGCGGGTCCTATCCACTACTGGCGGTTTAGTGAGCAAAATGGGTCCGTAGCCATCGACGACATCGGCGGGGCCGATGCGACCTACCTCGATGTCACGCTCGACCAAGAAGGTGTACTTGCACCGAATGACCGGGCCGCCCTGTTCGGCACCGCCGAGACCTCCGAGGCGCGCATCGACAGCATGTCATTTCCCGCGACCGCAGTCACGGTGGAGGTCGTGGTCCGCATAGACGACGCCGAGCAGCCGGTCCACCCGTTCATTTCGGTAGCCAGCGGCAACGGCTCTGAGGCCAACGAGTTTTTGTTTTACCACCGGGTCGGCGACGAGGGAAATCAAGGCCTGCGCCTGATCGTCGCCCAAACCCATGAGTGGCGAACCGCCCTGCGGGTCGACGACGGCAACTGGCACCACCTAGCGGCAAGTTGGTCCAACGACAACGGTGCGACCATCTACGTCGATGGTCAACGCATGGCCCACCAACCAACCCTCGGCGACGCACAGTCGATCACGGCGATGGCGACGGTAATTTTTGGCCAGGAGCAGGATTTGCTCGGAGGTGGCTTTGACCCCACTCAGTACCTCAAGGGCGCGCTGGACTCACTGGTGATTTTTGACCGGGTGTTGACCGACCAGGAAGTGTTTGTTCATGCAACTTCTGTGATGTGCTCGGGAAGTTAGACGCACTCGAGCACAAAATCTCTTAATTCGGCAAACGAGGGACACCGTTCGGCGCAAATATCGAGGTCCAGCTCCTTCGCTAATACCTCATTGTCATTTGTAGAATACCGAGCTTTCCCTCGGCTGTCCCGTGACAGTCGAAAAAGTAGCTCTTTGGGTTTAGCGACCCGCTCGGGACTTGGATACGGATGGGAACAGCTCCCGCGACTCACTTTGGACACTACCGATGCATCCGCAAGGAACCAGGCTTCGAGCTCTTCGACGGGAATACAAATGCAGCGTTGTATGCCGTCTGGCACCTCTATCGTTGACTCAAGCTTATGACGTAGCTGGTCCTTATCATTCAGCTGTTGATTCTGCGGGTTGCGATCGAGATCATGGACGATAATAATCGCGTCGCATCCCCGTTGTACGAGCAACAAGACGTTCGCTTTCGCCTTTCGCCGCATCATACTGCAACCTCTGCTTGCCTTACCCAAAACCTTTCGAGCAGGGTCGCTAAGTAGCCGCCGGATGATGCTTTTGATAGCACCTAAGTCTGTCTGGTCCTCAACAATGACTCCTATGCTGGACTTAGTCGCCATCAGTATCAATCCCTCCCCCAAAAATATACTCGCCAAATGACCCATCATTTTGCAAATATGTGCGGGCGCAGTCAAGTTCGTCCTCTGAGAGCTTGCGAACCGTAGTAACACGATCTTTTCGCTCAACCAGTCGAACAACTCCTGGCTGGCTTGCAGCCCAATCCAATACCTGAACAGAGTGCGTTGACAATATAATCTGGGAGGAGAGGCTCCCGCTCTCAACTTCGTTGAGTACACGACCTAACATATACGGATGGATCCCCGTCTCTGGTTCTTCGATCGTAAGTAACGCTCCGGGATGTGCATCAGTCAAACCGAGTAGCAGCTCCAGTGTACGCAGGGTCCCATCAGAAGCGACCCCGACATTATGTTCGTCAACCAAGACATCTGCATAGTCCTCTCCAGAGGGGGCAGACTGCCTTTCGTGAGACCGGTGATAGAAAACAACGTTCAACATCTGACCTGAGACACGCTTAAACCGCTCAATTAGCTGCCTAAATAATACATCTTTATCACTTTCATATAGAGTTACGATTCGACCAACAAGCAGAGAAAGCCTTGAGTATCCACGCCGTGCCTTCTTAATGTCATCGACCTTGACGAGGTGCACCTCCTGACGTTGGTCCGAAAACGAACGTGGAAGCCCTGCATGCAAATGTTTTAGATTTGAAAAGACCACTCGGATCTTGTCTGCAACATCCGCAACCGAAGACTCTTTCACTGTCCGTACCATGAGCAGGCCAGTTCCTTCTGGTAACTGCATACTCGGGGGCTTTCCTTCGAAAGAAACGTCTCCGTCAGAAACCTCCCAGACCATTCGCTCGCCGCACTTGCACCACTCGACCCATCGAACGATTGGCATGTCAGTGGGACTCTCACTATCAACAACTTCAAACTCATAGCGATACGTATAAGCATTGTCTGCGATATTAACCGTACACTCAAACGCCCTACTCTCTCCCACCACACTCCACCCGGGACCCTTAATCGCCGCATACATCGCTAGTTGTAGGTTCTCAAACACGAGTGACTTCCCAGAAGCGTTGCGCCCCACGAGCAACGTGACTTTGTCCGCTAGCTCCAACTCAATATCTGCCCCGAGTGATGGATATCTCTCGAGCTTTATACGGGTGATTTTCGGGTGGCCGCTCATTTTGAAAATCTACCACGTCGAACCAGCCGTCCCATCGAAACGCGCGTGAGTCGACCCGCAACAAAAGCCCGAGCCAACCGGCCCGGGCCTTTATCGTTGTCGCTAAAACGCCCTACTCGCCAGCGCTCTCGGCCTCGGCGGCCGGTAGCAACCGCGATAGCGGGGTGCCACGCAGCAACCTCGCCAGCACCTCCGAGACACTCTCGCCCCCGAGGATGGCCAGCGGAGCCATGCTCTCGGCCATCTTCTCGGCCAGGGCACGGTCGCCAAACGCCTGCAATGCGGCGATCAAATCTGGCGAGACCGCACCGGCCTTGTCGACCACGGCCTTGACCTCTGCTTGGAGCTCCTCGAGCTTGGCTTGCAGCTCGCGCTTGGCCAACTCGTGCTCCAAGTCGTGCGAAGCCTTCTTGCGGGTGAGCTCGGCCGTGTGGATGGCGTCGCGGGTTTGTTGTTCGTCGAGTTCGGCCTGCTGGCTGCGTTTGCGAACTTCGACCCGGGCACCGAGTTCGGCGACCTTGAGCCCGAGCTCCTGGGTGACTTCTTGCTCGCGTCGCGCGAGCTCCTTGCGTTTGGTCTCGGACTTAACCTCGCCAATCTCCTGGGCGATCGACTCTTTTTGGCGGGTAAAGTCGAGTTTGCGCTGCTCAGCCGCAAGCGCCAGGGTTTGTTGGACGGCCGCGTGTTGGGCCTCCACCAACAGCTCGGAAATTGTATCATCACCGATTGTGACATCGAGGACCTCGACGTCGTACACGCGCATGCCGTTTTCCTTGAAGAAACGTCCTGGGCGTCGGCCACTTTCGCCGGGCTTGCCGAGCACCACGTCGCGCAGAATCGAAATGGCATCCGAGTAAAAGGTCTCGATACCGAGTTGTTTGACGGCATTGCGAATGACCGAGCGCAGGTGGTCGGTCAGGAACTTGACGTAGTTTTCAACGTCAAACCACAACTTGGAATCGCCCTCAAAGTTCACGCGGTACGAAAGCTTTATGCCCACACGCACGAGGTCCTTGGTTTCAACCTCGACGAGGTCCGAGACCTTGTTGTTGAGTACACGCAGGTAGGCCGAACGCAACAGGTTTGCATCGCTTTTGGGGCTACCAGTCGAAAGCTCCAACACCTGCAGGGTTTCGTCGTACTCGAGCAGGTGTGTGTGTGGCCCGATGACAACCCGACGCTCACCTGACTTATTGACCACAAGTACGGCATAGCCGGTCCACACATCGATCGAAACGGCACCGTCGTAGCGGGTGTCGAGCACGATCGTGCGGGGCCCTGTAAACGATTGCTTGCGGGTAAAGTCGTCGCCGGCAAACCCACCCGGGACAGGTGCGGCTGCTGGCTCGACCACTGACTCGTCGCGACGTTTGCGGGCGGCTCGACGCGACCGGCGTTGGACTTCGCCCTCGGCGACAAACTCTTTTTGTTTGTTGCGGCCGCTGACCTCCGAAAGCATTTTGTTGTACTCGAGCGCCTCGGCGTTGCCCGGGAACAGTAGCTTGACCAACTTGGCATCAAGCACGCGGCGGACGATGACCTGGGTCCGCGGATCCGGCAAAAACATGCACGGCCCGCGCTGGAGCGTGATCTTGCCAGTTTGGCGATTGAGCACATAGCGGGCCTCGCCCACCGGAATCGCGACCGCGTGGTGCTTTTCTTGGTCGCTGTATTTGATGATCGCGTGTTCGGTCCGCGGGAAGTAGATCATCTGGTCACGGCCGGTGATGAACAACTCTTCGCCGGTGTGATACTGCCGCCCGTTTTCTTCGTACGGGGTGATGACCTTGAGGTACAGGCCGCTATTTTCGTTGAGCTCGATCGCCCGGAACTTGCGCGAGCCCTGGCGGCTGACAAACCGTTCCGACGGCTGGGGAAACACCACCGCCGGGCCCTGGATGTAGCGCTTGTTGCCATCTTCATCGAGCAAGATGCAGTACTCGAGCCGCTCTAGGGTGACGGCCTCACGCACATATCGACGCTCGGCGTCGGGGACGACTTCGACACCGGTCGGCGGGATGTAAAACGCGACATCGGTACCGCGAATGACCAGCACCTTGCCCATGGTCAGCTCGGGCAAAATCCGATCGGCCTGGAGAATGTGCTCCGGGTCGCCGCCCTCTTCGGTCGAGGGTTCACTCGCAGCTGTCTCTTCGGCCTCGTCACCCTTGGCCGGTTTGATCACCGCGTTTTTCCAGTTTTCCTTGGCCGCCTCCTCGTCGTACACGCGCACAAGCAGGTACTGGTTGGAGCGGAGGTGGTGCCCCTGAATCACCCGCACCATCTGGCCAGGCCACAGGGCAAACGACACCGGCCCCGGGATATTGACCTTGCGACCAATGTTGAGCTCAGGCAGGTTGTTGAGCGCCCCGGTCCGCGGATGGCAGGTATCGACAGCCGGATTTTTGAGGGTCAGGTACCACCCCTCCGGCGCGATCGACATAATCTGCGTGGCTGTCTCTAACGAGCCGTGGACAAACTTTTTGCTTTGGGGATCAAAGATAACCGGCTGGTCGGTGTTGGCGAGGCTGGTCTTGTGGGGCCCCACATAGACGTTGATGTTGCCCTTGGTCTCATCGGAGATGAAGGCAAATTCATTGGGGGCCAAAACCAAATCTCGTTCGCGTCCTCGGTCGGGCATGGAAACTCTCCGCACTGTCAGGGTCTTTCTCGGCGACGATCGCCGCGAGCCAGAGCATAGTGAGGGACGCCGGCCCGATGAAAGTGGAGATTTTTATAAACGTTGGTAGCGAACGCGCTGCTGGCCGTACACGCCCGGCTCGATTTACCACCTCGTGGTTTCGGCACAGCCAACCGGTTGCAATCATTGACCGTCGCGTTTTCGCCTCTACGCGCGCCCGACTTGGCTCACGCGACGCCCCTGGCAAGGCTCGCTACGAATCCTGCAATCGCGCGCACGCACCTGCTCAACACAGGCGCGCTTTTGCGGATTGATTGTAGAGGCAACGTCTGGTCGATACGCTAAAAATCGCCCACAGCAACCCAACGCTACCAGCCAGGTGGGGCTTCGGAAGTTGTTGTATCAACAACAAGACTAGCGCAGGTTCGCTACGGCACGCTTGATTCGCGGGAGGGCGGCGGCGAGTTGCTTGCGGGGGATATTGACGCGGGTCGGCATGCCACCACCGAGCTCGAACAGCTCGACAAAGTTGAGGCCACTGTCAAAGCCGGCGGCGATCGAAACGTTCATATTGTCGATCACAACCGCGACCGTGGCGAGCTGTTGCCCGAGCAACAGCAACTCGGTCTTGTCGAAGCGGCCACTGGCCCTGGGCACCTCGACCACCGCGACGCCGTCGGCAACTTGGTAGGCCCGCGCGATCTTCGTTGCACCTGCAACCAGTTCAGCAAAGTCGGCAGCGGCCCGCTCAATCGTGTCGAGTTCTAGCCCCGGTTTGCAGCCACCAACGAGGTAACGGACAATCCGTTGCTTGACCGTGTCGTCGGAATATTTACTGCGCAGCGCCTGGTCAATGAGGTTGGCCGTGGCACTCATCTCGCCTATCCGGGTATCGACCGCACGGGCATCGTCGTCGGCCCCGGGATAGGGCTCGACCCCTCCCAAAATCCATTTGGCCGCCGAATACAGGCCGTCCAAATCGAAGTGGCAGAGGATGGTGTCGACCGGGCCTGTCTCTTCAACCATCTTTTTGGTGATGATTTCGGGGCAGGCCCCGTGCTCGGCCTTGGTGTGCAGCACAAACCGAGGATCGTCGCGGTACTCGGCGTGACGGTCGGAGTCGTGGTGGTCGACCCAGCGGGCGAGCCGGTCCCCTACTTCCTGCAAAAACCGGCCGGTGATTTTGCGAAACCCCTTACCCATGCCGTCGGCTGCAAACGCGATGTCGAGCACGACAATGCGGCCCTTGAGGGTGTGTCCGCGGGGTAGTTTGCGCGGGCTGGCAAACGCCAGCTCGGGGAGGTTCACGCCGAACCTTCGTCGATCGCCGCCAACGCGCCTTCGAGCTCGCCCTTGGCGTGCTCATTGCGCGCCTTGTCGGCAACGGCAATGCCGCGGCGATACACGTTGGCTGCCTCCTGGGGCATACCACGGGCCTCGAGGGTATTGCCGGCCATCAAATAGGTTGCGACATAGTCGGGGTGGTTGGCCATCAGCTGGTCAAACTGGTCGGAGGCCTCTTGCAGGCGACCGAGTTTTTTGTACTCCATCGCCAAACCGTAACGGGGAAACGGATCATCGGGCTTTGTATTTGCAAATTGTTGCAGCATTGCCAAACGGTCCATGTCCCCGCTCCTTTGTCGTGCGCCAGCGGTTAGCTCGCGGCTTTTTTCTTCTCGTGTTTGGCCTTGTGCTTTGCGATGTAGGCCGCGGCGTCGTCTTTGTTCATGCCCAGGGCCTCTAAGACCTCGGGAGTTTGGTCAAAAACAACCGTCTCCTGCAGGTGACCAACCAACAGCATGTACGTTGCCACGTGGTGGTGCGGGTACTTTTCCATCAGGACTTTGACACCCTCGCGCAGCTTTTCGGGCTCGCGGGTCTCGCAAAAGTCTTCGTCGGTCTCGCCCTGGCGGTGCGGCACGCCCAGGAAGTCGAGGTAGTCGACCAACATGCTCCGGTGGTGACGCATGAGCCACTCGATGAGCAACGCGAGCGCCAGCGACTCGTTGTTGCGGCTAAACTCGCTGTCAAACCGCTTGCGCCACACCTTGCGGCGGGCCGCCTGGGTAAACGCGGTCGAGGGCACGCCGGTCGAGGTGCTCCCTGCCTTCAAGACCGCCCGGACTTCTTTGCCGGACAGCTCGTTGTAGTAGGAATCAATGTGTTCAGAACCTAGATGCTTGCAGATGTCGACTGGCTTCACGGCGACCTCAAATTCGGCGGTCAACCTAGCGGTGCACGGCGTGACGCGCAAGCGGTTCTTGCCCCGAACATGTGAGCAAACCGCTCGCAAAGCCCTCTACAGCTACGGTATCGGCTCGCGGCTGACAACCCAAGCAAAGTAGGGATCGGCATCGCAGTCGGCATCCATCGCCGAGGCGTAGTTTTTCATCGCCCCCATGCCCTCGTCGATCATGACCATCTCAGACATCCCGGGTCCGAGCGTAATCACCTGCGCCTTGAGGCTCCCGCCACTAAACCTGAGCAACGAGGTCCCGGGCGGTGCCGGGAGGTCGTCGCAACAGGCCGCAAAACACGCGCACTCCGCCAGCAGTTCGAGTTCGAAGTCGAACGCCCGGGTATAGCTCGTCAACCCATTGACCGCCGCGTAAACAAGCGGCTCTGGAGAGTCGAGGTTTTCCACCGAGGGCGAAGCTGTCAGCGTGACCGAGCCAGCTTTGCACCCACCACCAGTCGGGCGCCGCAGACCAAAGGCAAAGCCGGCACAGGCCCCGGGCGTCACGTGGGGGGCAAACTCAGCCTCCTCGAGCATGGGGTAGTCGAGGTCGATATTGATAGACTCGCCCTCGCAAATTTCGGTGAGGCATTGCAACTCACCATCACACTTGACCAACTTGATCGTCTCGGTGTCGGCTGCGTAGCTGTGAACCTGGGCGTAGCCGACTAACTCGGAGCCGCAATCACTGACGAGCTCAACATCCCCGTTGTAGACTGTAAAGTCGAAGTTTGGGGGCACAAACGGGTCACAGACGGCACCTGCACTATCCCCCTCGGTCGTCGTCATCGTCTCGCTATCGGGGCCGGCTTCTGAAACGCTATCACTGTCGGGGCCGGTGGTCGTGGTGGTCGCGTCACTCGGGTCTTCGGTTGGCTCAGAAGTCGATGTAGGATCAACAGTTGGGGTTGCTGACGAACTCGCGGTGTCACCGGTCGTCGGGCCCTGGGTGGTCGGGTCCACCGTCGGCTCGGAGGTCGCAGAAGACGCCCCAGAGTCGGTCGCACTGACACCCGCGGTCGGCTCGCGAAATGCTGGATTGTCCATCGTACAGCTAGCAATGGCCACAACCTTACCAACGACCAGAATAAATGTGTACGAACACAATTTTTTATGTATGTTCATCTAAAATCCACTAATCGTGACGGCGAACGGCCCAGGCCCAGTTTGGCGGGGCACACTGCCCCGAGACATTGCTGGCGAAGTTGCGGATCGAAACCGGCTGTTCGTGAAGCATGAGCTCCTTGTTGGCGGCTCCTTGAACCAGGGCCGCTGACCCACTCAACGCCGTCCCCGCGAACACGAGCTCGTAGACTCCGGGCTGCAACGGCTGGATGTTGCAACACATGCCGTCGCACGGGCACGTCGTCGCCTGTTTGGTATCGACTGCGAGTTCTGGACCGGCCCCCGACGGCTGGCCAACCTGGTCACGCGCGGCCGCATAACGCAGCTTGGGACCGCTACCTTCAAACTCCTCGATCAACACCAGAGAGCTGCCCTTACACTCCATTGGCAAATCACCGGGGCGCCGCACATCGATGACATACCGCATACACTGACCTATCTCGGCCGACGGTAAATAGGTCTGAACGTCTCCCTGGGGCAGCTCAAATTCCACGGTAATCGCCGTCCCACCACAGACGAACTGGGGATCTAGGCACTGCGATTTACCGGTGCATTGATTCATCTTGATGCGCCGATTGACCGGGTCGTACTCCTGAAATCGGGCAAATCCGTCGTAGGTATGGTCGCATGTGTTGATGGCTTCTTCGGCGCCAAAGAAAAACGCCATGTCGAAGTCCGGCTCGGCCGCGTCGGGGCACAACCCCTGGCCGGTCTCCGACTCCGTCTCCGCTTCGGTGTCGGTCCCAACGTCCGTGTCCGAGCCGGTTGTGTCGCTTGTCGACGAATCGGTCGTGCCGACATCTGAGGTCGAACCTGAAGTCGCAGTCGGGTCGTCCGTTGGGTCGGTTCCGGCGGTCGTGTCGGTCGACGCCGTCGAGTCGGTGTCAGAGCCCGTCGGGGCAACAGAGGTGGCATCGGAGCTATCCGACCCTGTGACATTCGTCGTGTCCCCCGAGCCACTTTGTGACTCGCGAAAAGCCGGATTGTCCATCTTGCAACCCCACAGCATGCCCAGCACCCACAAGCCAACCCACAACCGCGCCATTGAATCTGTTCTAACACGTCAGCCGAGCCGATGGCGGATAAGTCACTGGGGACATTTGCCGCGAATGACGTTAACTTATCGGTTTGACCTACCGAGAGCCCGATAGGCGTGAACCCGCTCGCGGTCGATTGAGACAGCGGCGATTTTATGGCGGGTGTCCGGCGTCAAGACTGTTTGTACAAACAACAAAATAAATGTCTATGCATAGATATGTTTGTAGCAACATGTTACACGTGCGTTACAGCAAATTTGCCTGTGAGGTTTTCCTCGGCAAGCAAGTGCGCATGCGCGGTTCAACCACTTGTGGGTACATCATTCACGTGAGTTCGATTGCGAAAAGTTAGGATTGTGTTTTTGTGACATCATGAATTATAGTCTCGCTGCCACCGCAAGCATCGTTCTGAACCGTTTTGTGCGACAGATGCGCCGTTCGGTCGGAGATGGATAGCGACCCAACATCGGGGTTTTTGCCCCCCACTTGTACACACAACAACTCTCGAATCGACACACCATGGCACATCCGCTCCTCCGTTCGTCGAGCCTCTTGCTCGTTGCGTTACTCGGCTTTGTCCCGACAGCAGTTGCCCAACCACTCGACAACCACGACGCCTGGTTGCAGGCCCCAAAAACCGCACGTCAACACCACCCGACCGCCAACTCGCTGCCGGCATCTGTGGTCTCGACGACCCCCTCAGGTGCGCCTTCGATGCTGCTCTTGCCGAGTAATGGCCCGCGCTCGCAGGCGCGGACAGACTTGGCGGCGGCTCGCAATCAGCTGCACCTGTTGCGGGACTACTACGGAGTGAGCAATGCCGTGGTCCGTAGCACCCGGCACCGCTTCACCCACGACAACGGTCGCGGCCCGATCATCGTTGTGTTGCGCCAAACCGTGGGCGATGTCGATGTGTTTCACGGCGATGTCAAAGTCATGCTCGACCGCTCCCGCAGGGTTCGTGCCGTCTCCGGTGCACTCCATCCGGCAGCCCAGGCAAAAACGGCTCAAACGTTCGCACTCGATTCGGACGAAGCCATCTCGCTGGCACTACGCGATCTCCTACCCGAGACGGCACCACCCGCTACGCCGATGCGCTCGCTTGGCCTCGCCGACGGTGGATGGGAACGGTTTGAGTTGGTGGCAGCCCCCGGGTTTGCGTTTCGCCGGCCAGCACGTGTCAAAAAAGTCTACTTCCCAGAGGGCGACGCCCTGCTCCCGGCTTACCACCTCGAAGTGCAAACGTCGCAACTCGGTGGCGAGACAATGGTGGTCGAGTACGTGATTGCGGCCGAGGACGGGCGTGTGCTGGTCCGTCGCGACCTCACCGAATACGAGTCATTTCAATACCGAGTGTGGGCTGACGAGGGCGGCGACCATCGTCCCGACGACTGTCCGTTTGTCGACAACTCCCCCTACCCCGGCGGCGTTCCAGGCCAAGGACCAACGCAATTCGCCCAACCCAAGCTCATCACGATGGAGGGGTTCAACATCCACAACGACCCGTGGCTACCCGACGGTGCCACCGAGTCGATCGGCAACAATGTCGATGCCTATGTCGACCACGCCAATCCCGATGGGCTAAGCGGCGATGAGTACCGCGCGAGCATCACGGCCCCGGGCGTCTTCGACCACACCTACGATGTCACTCAAGAACCGCTGGCCAACCAGACGCAGTCGATGGCCGCGACCGTGCAACTGTTTTACACGATCAACTGGCTACACGACTGGTGGTACGACTCGGGCTTCAACGAAGAGGCCGGCAACGCCCAGGAAAACAACTACGGCCGCGGCGGGGTTGAGGGCGATGTCCTGCATGCCCATGCCCAGGACGCCGCCCTCGAAGGTGCCCGCAACAACGCCAATATGTCGACGCCAGCCGACGGCGAATCGCCGCGTATGCAAATGTACCTGGCCACTGCCGCGAGTGCGTCGCTCACCGTCAACCCGCTGGACGCCTCGTACACCGTTGGCACTGCCGGCTTTGGCCCCGGCCAGTTTGATGTCACCGCCACGATTGCCCTGCTCGACGACGGCCAGGGCGAGATCAACGACGGCTGCGAGCCGGCGGTCAACAACCTCGCCGGGATGATCGCGCTGGTCGACCGGGGCTCGTGCACATTCGAGACCAAGGTCGGGCACGCCGAGGCTGCCGGAGCGGTGGGGGTGCTTATCGCCAACAACCAACCAGGCGACTCGGCCCCGACCCTAGGCCCCGACAACAACCACCCTGACCCGAGCATCCCCAGCCTTGGCATCTCCAACAACGCCGGCAACGAGATCAAGGCAGCCATGCAAAACGACCCACAAACCGGGCACATGCTGCGGGAAAATCAGGTCGAGCGCGACGGCACGATCGACAACCTGATCATCGCCCACGAGCTTGGCCACTACATCCACAATCGGATGGTCGAAAATGGGTCGATCCAAACCCGCGGTCAGGGTGAGGGCTGGGGTGACTTTATCGGCCTACACATGTCCCTACGGGAAGGTGATGATCTCGACGGAGCCTACGGCTTCCCCTACTACGCGGCGTTTTTTGCCGACCCAACAGGCTACTTTGGCTACCGCCGGGTGACCTACTCGGCCGACTTCGATAAAAATGCACTGACCTTCCGCCACATCTCCAACGGCGAGCCACTGCCCGACACCGCCCCGCTCGACCCCAACGGCCTGGCAAACTCCCAGGTGCACAATACGGGCGAGGTGTGGTCGACGATGTTGTGGCAAAGCTACATCGCCCTCCACAAGGCGCACGAGGGCCAGGTCGAGTTTGAGGCGATTCACCGGCGGATGACCGACTACATCGTCGGCGGCATGTTGATGGCACCGAGCCTGCCGACCTTCACCGAGCAACGCGACGGGATTTTATTGGCGATCGCCGCAAGCGATACACCCGAGGACTACGGCATCGTTGCGGCTGCATTTGCCGAGCGCGGTGCGGGTACCTGCGCCGTATCGCCGGAGCGGATGTCGGAGGACTTGGTCGGCGTTGTCGAGGACTTCGAACTCAGTGCCCGCGGGGTGATTTCTGGCGTCAGCATGACCGATACCAACTCGTGCGATGACGACGGTATTGTCGACATTGGCGAGCTCGGGCACATCACCGTCGATCTGCTCAACACCGGCTCGGGTGCGCTCGAGGCCGGTTCAACCATCGAAGTCGTCGACCCCGATCCCAACCTCGTGTTCCCCGACGGGCCGGTGACAACCCTCCCCGAAGTCGGGCCGGGGATGGGCCACACGGCGACGATTGCCGTGGCTGTCGATGAGTCGCTGCAGTCCTATCAACCAGTCATTGTGACGCTTCGGCTCACGGCGCCCAACGGCTGTGAAACCGTGATCGAGCAGGAACTGCGGACCACCATTCACGGCGACATTGTCGCCAACAGCTCCAAGACCGACGACGTCGAAACGCCGAATAGTCCGTGGATTGCCGGGGGAACCGACGGTGACGAAATCTGGATGCGTGCCCCCTACGCCGAAGGCTTTCGTTGGCATGGCGACGACGTGGGGCGCCAAAGCGATACCTGGATCGAAACCCCAACCCTCGAGGTCAGCGCAGACGAACCCTTGGTCGTCACCTTCGACCACGCGTTCTCGTTTGAGTTCTCAAACGACACCTACTGGGACGGTGGGCTGATCGAGATTTCGGGGGACGACGGCGAAAACTGGGAGGACGTTTCGGCCTACATCGACCCGGGCTACGTCGCGCCGATCAACAGCGCCGCCAACCCGCTCGACGGGCGCCCGGCATTTGTCGGTGATAGCTCGGCCTACCCCGACATGGAACAGTTGGTCCTCGACTTTGGCGACAACTTCGCGGGCACGCAGGCCAAGCTGCGGTTCCGGATCGGTACCGATGCGGCCGCGGGCGGCCCTGGCTGGGATATCGACAACATTGCGTTTGCCGGGATCGACAACACCCCGTTTTCGAGCTGGGTGACCGACGAAGACGAGTGCATGGTGGGGACAGACTCCGACACGACGGACGCGACCACCGACGATCCCACAGACGCGACCACCGACGAGCCGACCACCGACGCAACAACTGATGCCACCGATTCGGACACCACCGACGCAACCGACACCGACGGCACCTCGGACTCCGACTCTGTCGGAACCACCACGGTCACGCCGACCACGACTGCGGGCCCAACCTCCGGAGACCCGGCAAGCGGCAGCGATACCGACTCCGACTCGGAGGGCACCGATACCGACTCCGGCGGTGAGGTTGTCGAGGACGGCTGTGGATGTCGCAGCAACGACAACAACGCCCCGGCCGGTGCGGCACTGCTCGGACTAGCCCTGTTCGGCCTCCGTCGCCGTCGCCACTAGCACACCCCGATGATAATCGGCCGCACATCCCCCGAAGGTGTGCGGCTTTTTTGTATCAACAACTTTCCTTCGACCTCATAGTTTGCAGCCGGCCGCGAGCGCCATCCGCTCGATGCCATCGAGCACCACACCAAAGCCGATGGCAAACTCATCACCGTAGCTGTAGCCCGGTTGCAAAACATGCATCTGCATCATTTCGATAAGGTTTGGATAGGCGTCGGCCGGCATCGCGGCGAGCATGTCCTCGGCCACAACTTCGAGCTGTGCCGTGTTCTCAAAGGGCATGTTGAGCTCCTGCAGGGCAAAACCGTAGAGGTAGCTGTCGATCAGCGAAAATGCGTGGGAGGTCATGGCAACGGAAAACCCCGCCCGACGCAGACATCCGATCACCGCATCGTGATGCCCCAATGTGTTGGGCCCGGGGTTCTTGCGCGACTCCAGCAGTCCGAGTGCCCACGGGTGACGGCGTAGGACAGCGCGCACCGAGTTGGCCCGCTCGCGCATCGCCTGTTTCCACTCGGCCTCCGGCGAAAACTCGATTTCGCCAAACACCGCGTCGACCATGCTGTCGAGAATTTCCTCCTTGTTGGCGACGTGGTGATAAAGCGACATCGCTTCGACCCCTAACGCCTTGGCCAACTTCCGCATGGATAGCGAGCCAACACCACCGGCGTCGGCGAGTGCGACGGCAGTCTGAACAACCCGTGCTCGGGTCAAGCGCTCCCGCGCTTTCGAAGATTTCGCCCCCATCAAACGACTCCTTAGCCCGATCGCTTGACCGAGGCAACATGTTGAATTCACAGGAAAGCTAAAAACTCTCTTGACAACCTTACACCGTAACCTAAACCTTACACCGTAAGAAATCAAGGCGGAACAACTCCATGGCCAACACTCCAAAATACTCCCAGTTCAAAGTCTGTATCGTCGGCGCCTCGGGCAAACTCGGCCGCTACATGGTTCAACACGCACTTGACCGCGGCTATCAAGTCGTCGGCGTGTGTCGGGAGCAAAGCGTAGGCAAGCTCGACGCATTCAAGGGCCGGATCACGATCTTTCCGGGCCGTACCGACAACCGCGACGTCATCCGGCAGGCCGTTGCAGGCTGCGATGCCGTGCTCACGGTCCTGGCCCCCTGGGGTGTCAACAACTACGCATCTGGCACGGCCCAAGCAGTCCTCGACTTTGCCGAGCCCGGCGCGCGCCTGGTGTTTTCGTGTGGCTGGCACATCACCCGCGACGGGAAGGATGTATATACTTGGAAACTACGCGCCTTCGAGCTCGTTTTTGGATTTCTAGCCCGAATCACCCGGTTTGCGGACCTCAACGACCAGGTCGAGGCCTGTCGGCGAATCTTTGCCAGCAACACCCGCTGGACTGTGGTCCGCGGCAGCGACCTTGAAGAGGGGCCGAGCGAAGGGCTGCCGGTCTGGAGCCGCCGGGTGGGCGACCCCATCCTTGCGAGTAACATGACCCGCCGCATCGACTTTGCTTTGTTTATGGTGGCCGCGGCAACCGACGATAGCCTCGTGCAGGAAGCTCCGGCAATCGTCAGCGGCCAATCAGCTTCTGCACTTGCACATGCATCGAGTTCCGGCAAACAGGCCGCCTAGCACGAGGCACGTTAAAAAAACGACGACAGCGGACGATCAACTCCGCTCTCGCAACCGGCAAGAGCACCGGCTTTATCCAGCCCACATCGTCTGACGAGTTGCCAATACACCCACCTCCTCGGACAAAACATGACTCTTAGAACATCTAAAAACTAGAACATCTTAGGGTGGTTTTGCCCACATGCGCGGCCATGACTTCACCATGGGTTGCCGACCCGGTACCCTCAGTCGATGGCCTTTATTCGCGTTGGAAACCGACTTTCGCATACGACCCTTGGTGTCGCACTCGTTGTTGCCGCGGGATGCTCCGACTCCGAAGGAACCTCGAGCGATACCTTCACAACGGCAACAACTGCGACCACAACTGCAACATCGGCTGGTGTCCACTATATGTGGGCCCGCGGGCTGATGGACGGGTGTACCGACACGACATTTTGCCCGACCGACCCGGCTCCACGCGACGTCGCGGCCGGGGTCATTGCTCGCTCGTTTGAACTCTCGGTCAACGGCCCGCAGTAACGGGTCACTCATTTGTATGAACAACTAATTTGAAGTTGGGATCGAGCACCTCGCGCACAAATTGGTGCCAGGTCGCAACCCCACGGGCAAAGGCTTGCTGCTGCTCATCGCTGTGCCCGTAGATCCCACATCGCCAAAACGGTTGCCCGCCGACGACGATGTCCCGTTGCAGCCGCCAATCGATCAACTCATCGTGTTCGACATCCTCGCGCCAGCGATCGCCAAACATCAACCACCGACTCACTGGCAACTCAATCCGCGATGGGAGTTCGTCTTCGTCGGCCTCGTCTTCGTCGATAAACTTGAGCACGGTGTCGAGCCCGTGTTGGCGCAAAGCGGTTGCAAGCCACACAGCAAACGCCCGGTACAGGTGCGCATCGCCATCGACTGTAAAGCAAATCGGAGCATTCCACGGGTCAGACATCAACACGACCACAGGCGGTTCCCCGTCACGCATCACGAGGATTTGATCCTCAAAAAACACCCCTGGGTTCAACCGCGGAAGGTATGGGCCCAAGATTATTGTCCATACTCCAATTTTATAGGCGAGCACTGCGTGGTGCTCTATGCGGCTGCGCAGATGGGCCACCCCATCCTCGTCGACGCGATGTAACTTCCCCCGACTGCGCGCCAGCGCAGCTGCGAGGTCGATCGGCATTGGCCGCGGTCCCGGCGGACCTTCGGCTGCCCAAGTTACACACATCTTGGCTAGCGCACAGCCAGGGAGGCTCCCTTGCCACCACGTCTGCACCTCACTTGAGTGTATCAACAACTTTTTGAGACGCTGTTGGGCCGCTGTTTGCCAGATTTCGAATGCGCGACCTACCTGTTGCAGGGCCGGCGCATCCAAGCTTTGAGCCCAGGTTGCTGGGTCGAGCGCACCGAGCCAAACCCGCCGTTCAAACAGGTTCTCGATGGTTTGGTCGAGTTTGCGAACAACGACTCGCATGGCTGCCGAGACCACCCCAAAGCGCAAAAAGTTTTGTTCGACAGTGCCTGCGTGCAACTCGAGCTCCACGATCTGTTGTCCGTGTTGCGCACGGGCCACGAGTTGGCTGTCCTCGGGCAGCGCACCCGCGAACCACGCGGCCAATGTCCCCGGGAACACGGGCGGCATCAAGGCGTCTAGGAGGTGCGAAACAACGGTCGTTTGCTCAGAGCTCAACAACCGAAGCTCCTCCGCTAGCTGGCCCAGTAGTTGTTGCAGCGCCCGTCCCCACCCGGTCCGTGCCGCATACTCGGCCGGAGCTCGTAGCGACCAACAATCCAGCTCGTGGGTGTGCAACACAAACTCGAGGCAGGTGTCGGCGGTTGTCAGTTTGAGGGCAATGGCGAGCCAGCCACAGGCCCGACGCTTTTGAGGATGCCGGATTGTGCGAACCGCCGTGTCGGTGATTTCAAGGGTGCCAAACGTGTGCTCCACTCGCTGGCCACAAAACGCCTGTTCGCGCAGAGCCTCACCCAGGCTGCCGGGCGGCCAGTTGTCGAGTTCCGGATCGCTGGCTTGCAGCAGCGGTTCAATCGCTGTCAGCAGCTCGCCGGCCGCAGGCTTGTTCCGGTTCCACAACCAAACCAATGCCACCGCCTCATCGGCCAGCCGTTGCGCTCGCCACATCCCTCCGTTCGGTTGTTCGCCCACAAGTAGTTGAAGGCCCCCGCCGGCCTCGACCACGCGATAGCGGTGGCGGTGCTGCTGTGGCTGCAGGGGATGCTCACAACATGTATGCGCACGGGCAAGCTCAGCGACAAGTGTATCCACAAGTTCAGGGCCAAGTTCGGCTGTCGCCAGGGCAATGGGTTCGGCAGCGTTCGCCATCACCAGCATCATGCTCGAGGGCCCTAGCCTAGACAACGCCGGATTTGTGTAGGGCCAGCGCGTCGCTCACAGAGCGTTGGTTGGTCGAGACACGGTGCCGCAACGTCGATGATCGTTGTGTAGGACCAGCGCGTCGCGCAGATTGTTAGCTTGGTCGAAACACGGTGCCGAAACAGTCGATGACCGTTGTGTAGGACCAGCGCGTCGCGCACAGACTGTTAGCTTGGTCGAAACACGGTGCCGTAACAGTCGATGATCGACGAGTTGAGCTCGACCCGGCGATCGGTTTCGATGCACCGGACCCACAGCCGCCAGCCAGCTGCTGTCGCCGGTGTCGCCCGGTGTAGCGAAAGTCCGTCAAACCCAACGATCGAGGCCGCGGGCTGGGACATCACCGTTGGGCGATGTTGGCGGACTGCCTGGTCGAGGCCGTCAAAATTTGGGATGAGCTCGGGTAGTTGTATGCTCAATGGCTGGGCGACAAATCGCGTGGCGCAGTGGTGCGACGACTGGTATGAGAGGTAGGTCGGCGAGGAATCTCCGTGCACGCGGGCGCGCATATCGTGCAGGAGCGAGTGTCCGAGGTCGACGGCCCGTTGGTCACGCACGGCAATGCTGCCATCGACATGCCACAGCTGGCTGTCGACCGGCAAATCGCCAGGCTCGAAATACTGCACCTTGGTGTCGATATATGTATATGCTTTCTCGCCATTTAAAAACGGACTCATGGCCTCGAGGACACGTTTTGTCAGTGGCCCAGCGAGGCGTACGGCCGTCGCGTAGGGGCACCAGCAAAACGTCACCGACTCCCCCTGAACCTGCGCCTGGGTTGGCACGGGAAGCTGGGCCAAGACATCACAGCGGTTTGCAAACCGCGCGCAAAATGTCCCGATCTCGCGTTGACCGTTTGCGACGTAGCGCTCGATCGTCCGCGGCCGGACCTCGTCCACCAAAACAGTGGCAGCTGCCGGTTTGGCCGCTCGTGGGCGGGGTTTGGTCGACCCGTGGTAGGCCCCCTCGCCGGTAAACCGGGCCACGGTTTGGCTCGCTATCGAGTGCGTACGGTTGCGGTAGTTGAGACTCATACGAAGTCAAACATGGTCTGGAAGTACTGGAGTTTTGCCCGCGGATTTTGAGCGAGCGTCACAACCTCGGGCAGCCGCTCAAAAATGTGGATGTCGGCTGCCTGGGGTTTGGCCAGCTGCTCACGCACCCGGGATTGTTGCTGATACATCTCTGGCAAGCCAAACGAGCGGTTGTACTCGAGGTTCGAGATCGCGACACCATCGCGGTAGATCGGCGGTAACGGGGCCCAGTCGGGTTCCAAAAAGAAACTCTCCGCCCCCCACCGCAGATAAAATCCCAGGCGCTGCATCCGGGTGAGCCACGGGGGGTCACCTATCTGCCAAAAGCCACGGCCACACAGCAAGTATTGGGCGTGCTCGATCGGCAAGCCCTGCTGTTCGATGTAGTCGCGGGCGTACTTGTGCAAGATGGCGTCGAGCAAAAACCGTGAAAGCCCCTGCCCACGGTGTTGCTTGGCGACCACAAAGTTGGCGATATGGTGATAGGCCCGGGGCTTGAAACGCTCGGGCGCGGGGAATGCAAACAGGTCAAACCACCGCTTGCTCGGATCGTCTGCCACTGGTTGCTCAAAGTCGATTCGAGAGGTGATCGTCGAGTGGCGAATGTTGTTGTAGCGACCGGTAAAAAAGAACACGGTGCCCTTGCGCCGAGCCACGAGGATGGTCGCCAGCAACTCACTCGTTGTATCATCAAATTGTTGTGAAAGTACAAACCGATGGCCAAATGTCCCCCACAGGTTGGCCACACCATCGGGCGAGATGATTTCCCGCTGCACGCGTTCAACAACCCGATCTGGCAGGTGCCCGCCACGGCTGTTTTTGGCGTCCTCGAGCGAGCAACTGAGCAACGAAGACACCCCGCGGGCAAGTTCGGGAACCTGACTCTTGACGATCCCTAGCTCGTACCCACGCTCGGGAAACGCGACAAACGGCCGCGCCCTTGGATTGCGACTGTCCTCGTAGCGAAGGTAGGCCGCACGCAGGATGTGGGTGGGGACAAACCGATCGTCTGCGTTGAGATTGATCGACTTTTCATCCACCAGCCAAAGGCTATCGCCTGACTCCCAGCGGCGCAATCGCAGTAGCGCTCGCGCGCTCGCATGCCGTAGTCTTCGGCCCGATGTCGACAGTCACGAGCGAACACGTCCAGGTTGACGGGCTCAACCTCCACTACCTCAGTGCGGGCTCAGGGCCAGCGGTATTGCTACTTCACGGTTGGCCGACATCGTCGCTGCTGTGGCGCGCTACGATGCCGGCCATCGCCAAAAAAAACCGCGTGATCGCGCTCGACCTGCCGGGTTTTGGCGCCTCAGACAAGCCACTTGCTGCCAGCTACAGCTTTCGTTTTTACGAACGGATCCTCAACGGGCTGCTCGAAGAACTCGAACTCGAAGATGTCGGTTTGGCTGTCCACGACCTAGGCGGGCCGGTCGGCCTGTATTGGGGGCTGCGCAATCAAGCCAAGGTTCGCAAGCTCGCGCTCCTCAACACCCTGGCCTATCCGCGCGTCACGTGGGCGCTCGCGGCTTTTGTTGTGGCGACCTACATCCCAGGCCTGCGCACCCTACTGACGAGCCAGTGGGGCCTCGCCAAGGCGCTCAAACTCGGCGTGGCCGACCCGAGCCGACTCAGTGACGAGACGATCCGTGGCTACCAACAACCATTTACAAGCAAGGCCGCCCGCCGGGTGCTGCTAAAAACCGGGCATTCGCTGCATCCGGGCGGGATCCGAGAAATTGCCAAACGCCTGCCGAGTTTCCAGGGTCCGGTCCGGGTGATCTACGGCGCCCGCGACCGAATTTTGCCAGATGTCGAAAAGACCATGTCACAGGTAAAACGCGACCTGCCGCAAACCGAGACCACGCGTTTTGCCGACTGCGGACACTTCTTGCAAGAAGAGCGTGGTGCCGAGGTCGGCGAGTTGCTGGCCGAGTTCTTCGCGGATTGAACAGGTGCCCCGGCACCGCAACAATCATGCATAAGCATGTTTTGCGATGCCAGTTGCCCACGCCGACGTGTCACCCACGCCTAGCCGCTATAGGCCGCCCGCACACCACCGGCCAACACCCGCAACCCGAGCCCGTAGCTCGGCAAACTCCCGGTCGCGCGTTGGCGCTGCCAATCCGGGTGGGCCTCGGGGTAAATATAGGCCTCGGGGTGCGGCATGATGCCGAACACACGACCACTGGGGTCGCACAGGCCAGCCGCTCCCGCCGGGGAACCGTTGGGATTGGCCGGCCAGCTTTCAGTGGGTTGGTTGTTGTGATCGACATAGCGGACCGGCACTAGCTGCCCAGCCTCGATCGCGGAGCCGACCTCGGGTCCCCACACCAACTTGCCCTCTCCGTGTCGGCTCGGCATCTCCAGCAACTCACCCGCGAGGTGACGCGTCCATTGGCATGGGCTTTGCGTGGCAAACCGCAGGCGCACCCAGCTGTTGCGATAGCCCAAGCGCTCGTTGTGCGCCAACGAAACCGTTTGTGGTGCCAGTTTTGGACCTTTGCGGCCAACTCCCGGCAAAAGACCGAGTTTGACGAGGGTTTGAAACCCGTTGCAGATGCCAATTACCAACCCACCGTCGTCGACAAACGTGGCCAAGCTGTCTCCGAGCTGACCCCGCAAACGGTTTGCATATACACGGCCGCTGGCGATGTGATCGCCAAACGAAAACCCGCCGATGCAGGCGACGATCTCGAATCCGGTAAACGCCTGGCGGCCCGCACTAATGACCTCTGAGACATGTCGCTCGCAAACCTGGGCCCCCGCCATTTCAAAGCCGGCTCGCGTCTCGGCCTCGCAGTTGAGCCCGTAGCCGGTCATCACCAGCACACGCACGTCACGGGCACGGGTGCTGTCGATCCCAAGGGCGTGGTGAACCTGTTGCTGTGTGTTCGCCTCAGTTTGCATGACGGCCCTCCTCGCGGGCGTGAAACCAGGTGCGTAGCTGCTCGCTGGTCAACATCGATGTACCTGCATTCGTTTGCAGCGACAGCCCACCTGGACCGGCCACGACACTGCCAACGCGGATGAGCCCATGGGCCCCGAGGTGTCGTCTGAGCCCGTCGCGGTGCTCCTGCCCGGCGGTCATGACAAACCGTCCGGTCGACTCGGAAAACAGCCAGGCCCCCGGCGAAAGCTGTCCCCGACTGCCGTCGACGTCGATCTCGAGCTGCAGCCCGCTGGCCATGGCCATGTGGGCGAAGGCTACCGCCAGGCCGCCACGACTGGTCACATGGGCGCTGCGCACACGTCCGGCATCGCGGGCACGGACAAATGCGCGATACCTGGACATACAAGGAACGAGGTCGGTCCGCGGCACACTGTCGAGTTCCCAACCGTGCAACCTCGCCCACTGCGAGGCACCGAGTTCGTCCCGGGTCTCACCGACCACGTAGATATCGTCGCCGACACACAGTGGCGCAAGCTCGAGGGCCTTTCGCACATCCGGCATCTGACCCATCACACTGATCAACAGAGTTGGCGGGATCGAGATTTTGACGCCACCGAGGTAGGCATCGTTTTTCATCGAGTCCTTGCCGCTGATAAGCGGAGCCCCGTAGGTCTCGCAGGCATCACGCAGCCCCTCGCAGGCGCGAACTAGCTGGGCGAGCTTGTGCGCGCCATCAGGATTTTTTGCAGATACAATCGGATCGGGCCAGCAAAAATTGTCGAGCGCGCTCAGGCGATCGAGGCGAGCTCCGGCGCACAGCACCCGGCGCACGCCCTCGTCGACCGCAGCCGTCGCCATGGCGTAGGTGTCGATGTCGCTGTAGTGGGGGTGAATCCCCTCGGCCAACACCACGCCCTCGTGACGATGGTGACGAACCCGCATTACCGTGGCCGTCGACGGAATATCCCGATGCACGCCAATGAGCGGCTTGACCACACTCAGGCCCTTGACCTCGTGGTCGTAGTGGCGCGCGAGTTGCTCGTGGGAGGCAAAGTTGTGACTTGTGAGCAGCGTGCGCAGTTCGTCGACCAGAGCGTTGGCACTCGATGCACTTGCAACTTGTTCGGGGTTGGTCAACGCGCGCGTCGGCGGTTGCCAAACCGCTTGTAGCTCGCCAAGGGGCACCCCGTTGTGGAGAAACTCGAGGGTGAGGTCGACCACCCGGGTCTGCCCGTAATCGACAACAAATCGCCCGCTGTCGGTAAAACAACCCAGGTCGGTCGCCTCGACTTCGCGGGCCCGGGCGAGCGCCATAAACGCTTCGAGGTGTTCGGGCGGCACGGCCACGCTCATGCGCTCCTGCGCCTCGGAAATCAGGATCTCCCAGGGGGCCAGGCCCGGGTATTTGAGCGGCGCCTTGGCGAGGTCGATGTGGGCACCACCTGTCGCTTCGGCCATCTCCCCGACGCTGCTCGACAGCCCCCCTGCCCCGTTGTCGGTAATCCCCGAGTACAGCCCTCGATCGCGGGCTTCGAGCAAAAAGTCCGCCATCATCTTTTGCGTGATCGGGTCGCCGATTTGCACGGCTTGGACGGGCGAGTCTTCATCGAGCTCGACACTCGAAAATGTTGCACCGTGGATCCCGTCCTTGCCGATCCGCCCACCGAGCATCACCACGCGGTCGCCAACTTTGGTGCGCTTTTCGTGGGTCGGTTGTCCAGCGCTTTGCACCGGCATCACAGCTACCGTCCCGCAATAAACCAACGGCTTGCCGAGGTAGCGCGTGTCAAACAACTCAAACCCGCGGCTATAGGGGATCCCCGACTGGTTACCGCCGTCGATAACACCTGCATGTACACCTTCGCGAATCCGGCTGGGGTGCATCAAGCCGGGTGGCAGGGGCTGGTCGTGGTCGGGTGGCCCGAGGCAATAGCCCCACACGTTGGTCAGCAGGTCGGCACCTAGGCCCGTGCCAAGGCTGTCGCGGTTAACCCCGACAATCCCCGTCATGGCGCCGCCGTAGGGGTCGAGCGCCGACGGGGAGTTGTGGGTTTCGACCTTGTAGACGAGGTGGTCCGCTTCACTCAGGCGCACCACCCCGGCGTTGTCGTGAAACACCGAAACCAAGAATGGGGCATCTTCAGGATCGACGCCCTGGGCCGTGCGCACCTCGGCAATGGCTTCGGTTGCCCCGCGAATATGGGTGCGAAACAAACCCCGCTTGATCACCCGAGTGTTGCCGGCGGGGTCGGTATAGAAGATCGGCGAAGCAAAGATCTTGTGTTTGCAATGTTCGCTCCACGTCTGTGCCAGGCACTCGAGCTCGGCGTCGGTTGGGTCGCGCCCGAGGCCTGCAAAGTGTGCGGCGATCGCCTTCATCTCGTGCAGATTGAGGGCCAGCATCCCACGCTGGGACAGCTGTAGCAGCGCTTCGTCGTCCATCCCTCGCACCGGCACCGTCGCCACGGGAGGCACCTGCGACTGCCCAGCTCGCGGCACGGTCAGGCTCAAACGCCGGGGGAGATCGTGTATCTGCAATGTCTCGATCAGCGGGTTGTAAAGCAGTTTGGCGGCTGCCGAGGACAGCTGCTCGCGGGACAACCCCCAAACCCGGTAGATCGTGGCGGTGTAAACCGTGCCGGTGAGCGAGCGACCCAGGCAGTCCTCGGCGGCCCGCAACACGCTTCGACCGACACTGTCGGTGACACCCGGGCGCAGGCCAATCTCGACAACCTCGGGAGCATCGGCGCCGTCGGGCTGATCGGGCAGCATGCCCACCGTTCCGTGCTCGAGCACCGGATCGACAAGCGCCCTGAGGATGTCCGCGGCTTCGCCCTGCGTGACATCTTCGAGTGCACACAGGTACACGCTACGGCTGCGGATATCCGTTGCCTGCAGGCCTAGGTGAGCCTGCAACCGGCGCCCGAGTGCCGCCCCGCGAGCGTCGACCTGGGGCAGCATTTCGCGTTTCGCCTCGCCGGGCGAATGTCCGCGGGTGAGGTCGGGATGGGTTTCGATCTCGAACCGGAAGACAGGCACGGCGCCTTCCTGCCCGGCCGACCCATGCGTGTCAACTAGCGGTTAGACCGATACGCGAGACTTCCGACAACCGAGACTCGAGTCCCCTCACGCACACAAGATCGCGGCCCTATCGATCGGGTGGCCAATGCCTAAAAACATGTCCCTTCAGACATCCAAAAATCACAACCGAGAGGTCTAAACAACCTAAATTACTAACGTATCTAAATTTGGTGTCGCAACACCGGCCGACTTATTTTGGTTTTTTCGCATCAGAACCCGGCATTGGGGTTGACAGGGACACTTCACGCCTGCAACATTGCAATGACAATTGAAAACCGGTGGTTTGGCTGTGCAGTTTTCTAACGGCTTGCACGCTTCTCCACTAAACCGACAGTTACTCACCAAGGTTCTTCCGTGGAAAGTATGGATGGACAGGTAGACGGCGTCTGGAACGAATCGCTTCGCCAAATCATGCGCGAAGTAATCCTGACGCTTCCCGATACAACTTCATTAGGCGAGCTTATCGACGCGGCCCGCCAACACCCGCAGATGGCCCCTGCGCTCCATCTGACGACAGTTCAGGACTTGATCGATTTGGTCATTTCCCGCCCGGTGTATGCACCAGAGCCCGAGACTTCGGAGCCCGACAACGTCTACTATGACGACGACGGGAATCCGGTCATGGACCTCGATACAGGCCCCAAGGTCATCCGTCGTCGCGCCGATGTTCCCGGTGGGGATCTCAAGATCCTCAAAGCCCTCACCCGGCAAAAAGCGGGGCGCCGCGAATCCGAGTTGCTTCAGGTCACTGGCCTCACTTCGGAACAACAACGACTGTTGTGTAGGCACCTAAAAACCCGTGGTCTCATCCATATCGAAGGCAGTGGAACCAAGCGGCGATTCAAGATCACCCGCGCCGGGTCGTCGTTTTTGCGGCGACAGTCTCGGCGACACTAGTTGGCCAAGGTGCGGCTGCTCGGGCTTCGACTTTTTGAGTCGAGGCCCTTTGTGTTGGTTTCTCCTGCGCGCTACCTAGACGAACGACTTTACACATAGGATCGCTCGAACACCGTGTTCAGGGACCGATGGTTACCGGCATAGGGGACCGAGTCTCTTGGCTCAAAGAACTCGGACTACCAAGCCCTCAAGCCTTCGAACCGCCCGGTGGCATGCCGGGAGGTGTGGCAGGGGAGCCTGAGTCCCATGCTGGGCACACAACAACAAAAAACCCCGACACCAGGCCGGGGTTTTTTGTATGCACAAGCGATTTAGCCGACCGGCGGAATCGCCTGCTGGAGGATGCCCGAAAGGCACTCGATGGCCGGGCTGAAGTCCTGGCTACAGATCGACTCGATGCAGCAGCGCGGCTCGCTCTCGTCCCAGTTGGTCTCCGGGTCGTCGGGAATGTTGAGGCTCTCGCACACCTCTTTCACGCGCACTGGCGGAATCGCCTGCCCGGTGTTGGCCTGGGTGCAGCCTGGCCCAATCCCAAACAGGTACTCTTTTTTGCCCGGGGTGCCGTCGGGGTCACCGGGCAGGATGTCGGCTTGGGTCCAGTCGCGGTATTGCAGCGCGTGCACACCACCGGCAATCGGCTCGAACGGAGGATCGGGGTTGTGGGCCGTAACCTCGGGCACACCGAGGATCCCGAGCATGATGACGTTTTTGCCCTGGTTGTCGACGAGTTCCTTGGTCAGGTAGTTGATGTAACGCGTCGTCGGGTGGAGCACACCGTTGTCGGCCGAAACACAGGATTCGTAGACACCATCTAAGTTGGCGTCGTCGCACAGCGTGCCGGCATTCCAGCACACGGCACTGGTCGGGTGCGTCGACTGGTCGTCGGGGTCGACATTCCAAAACTTGCTGTACTCGGGGTCGGCGGAGTTGGCCGGGTCGAAGTAGTTGTAGTTGTTGACCGAACAATCGGCCTCGTCGGTCACCAAGACGATAGCTAGCAGGGCGCCGTCACGCAGGAACTTGCCATCGGTCCCGTTGTTCCACGGCTTGTTGGGGTCGAGCGCCTGTAGCATCGACTCCAAGGGCGACTCCATGCCGCAGCCGTCGATGCCCTGTGGGCCGATGCAGTTGAGCGCCATGGCAGCGTCGCCACCGGGGATGTTGTTGCCGCCAGAGCCAAAGTGGATGTACGGATCGGTCGGCGCCGTCTCGACAGTACAGAAGTCCGTGCAGGCCTCGGTGACGACTTTGGGCGGGTTGGTCAGGCCAGTAAACCGGCTCAGCCGCTGCGTACACGGAGTACTGATCGGAGCCCCCTTGGCCGGGTCGTAGTCGGGTTTTTCGTGCTCGGTACACAGCGGGTGTCCGAAGTCGGTGGTGGTGACCATGATGTTGACATCTGGGTTCACAGCCACGCCGTTGGCGTCTTTGAGGTTTTCGAGGCGATCGATCAACAGAGCAAAGTTGCTCGCAAGGTTGATCTGCTCTTCGCCCATGGTCCCGGAGTTGTCGATGACAAACAGGAGGTCGACGAGGTTGCAGGACACACCGTCGCCACCCTGGCAGATACCGTCGTTGGTCTCATTGGACGGAAGGTCGAGTTTTTCCTCGGTGGTCGAACTCGGATCTTCAGTTGGGTCGATTCCCGTACTCGCGGTCACGCTCACACCGGTGCCGATGCCGGGACCTGCGGTGGTCATCGACTCGGTGTCTTGACCGTCTTCTTTCCCGCAACCTGTCGAGGCCAGGCCAGCGGTTACAAGGGTTGCCAGGATCGCTCGGGGAACAAGCAATTTCGTCATGGGTAAGCCGTCTCCTACGCATGCACACGTACATGCACGTGCGCCAACCGAATGCTCGCATCATGACGCACCTGTGAGCGTTTTTGAAGCGATTCCGTGCACAAACAACGAGTTTTTGTCGGGAATCGATGCTTCTACACGGAGAGCATCCTCACAGGTGCATCTGCAAATGGGCAAACATGGTTATACAACCACGTTCACGAGCCGGTTCTTTACGTAGATGACTCGCCGTGGTTCCTTGCCCCCGACGAACTTCACAACCGTTGGATCTGCAAGTGCTTTGGCGATCAGCTCATCCTTGGTCGCCGCGGTTGGCACCTCGAGTTCGGCGCGCCGCTTGCCGTTGACCTGGACAACCATCTTCCAGGTGTCTTCGATCAACAGTTTGGGGTTGGCCACGGGCCAGCTGGCGTAGGCCAGCGCCTCGCTACGACCCAGGACCTTGGCCCAGATCTCTTCGGCCAGGTGTGGCGCAAACGGCACCAAGAGCTTGCACAAAATCTCCATGCCACCGGTGGTGATCTTGCCGATATCGCGGACCAGGACCATCAGCGAGCTGATTGCCGTGTTGAAGCCCATGCGTTCAACCCGTTCGCTGACCTCGGCGATGGTCCGGTGCAACAGACGTTGCTGCGCGTCGGTTCCTGGCCCTTCGGGCAGCTTGCGGGGACGGTCCTCACCATCTTTGACGCTCTCAAACGCCAGGTAGTAGACGCGCTTTAAAAAGCGGAAGCAACCGGCGACGCCCTCGGGCTGCCACGGAGCGCTGTGCTCCAAGGGTCCCATGAACATCTCGTACAGGCGCATGGTGTCGGCGCCGTACTGCTTGATGACATCGTCGGGGTTGACGACGTTGCCGCGGCTCTTGGACATCTTGTCCCACTGGACATCCACGGGCTCGCCGGTTGTTTGTACACGCATCTTGTCGCTACCCGGCTCGACCGGCTCAACCTCGTGCACCTTGTACAACACCGGCAGGCCGTCCTCGCCCTTGCGCCGATCCTTGGGGTAGTAGGTCGCACCCAGCACCATGCCCTGGTTGACGAGCTTGTGAAACGGCTCGGGTGTGCCCAGGTGGCCCAGGTCGAACATCACCTTGTGCCAAAACCGGGCGTAGAGCAGGTGGAGCACCGCGTGTTCGGCCCCACCGACATAGAGATCGACGGGCAACCAGTAGTCGGCGGCCTCGCGGCTAAACGCGGCTTCCCGGTTGTGCGGGTCCATGTAGCGCAGGTAGTACCAACAACTGCCGGCCCACTGCGGCATGGTGTTGACCTCACGCAGGCTACCGTCGGGGAGCTCGCGCCATTTCGTGGCCTTGGACAGCGGCGGCTCGCCGGTCTCGCTCGGCTGAAAGTCATCCATGGGCGGTAGTTGTACAGGCAACTCATCGAGCGGTACCGGCACAACCTCGCCCGACGGACGGTGCACCAACGGGAATGGCTCACCCCAATAACGCTGCCGCGAAAACAACCAGTCGCGGAGTTTAAAGGTGACGCGGCCCCTGCCCTTGCCCTGGCCCTCGAGCCAGTCGATCATCTTGGCCTTGGCCGCGGGTGTCTGTAACCCATTTAGAAAGCCAGAGTTGACGGACTCGCCCACGCCTGCGAAGGCTTCTGCTTGAATGTCGACCGTCTCGCTGCCGCGGACGACTTCGATGATCGGTAGACCCATGGTCGTTGCAAATGCATGGTCCCGGGTGTCGTGCCCGGGCACCGCCATGATCGCCCCGGTCCCGTAGCCCATCAACACGTAGTCGCTGATCCACACCGGGATGTTTTGGCCGTTGACCGGATTTGTTGCATAGGCACCGGTAAACACACCGGTCTTGCTGTCGGCGGCCTGACGGTCGCGTTCGCTGCGGCGCGCGGTTTGTTCGAGGTAGGCGTCGACAGCCTTGCGCTGGGCGTCGGTTGTGATTTGAGCAACCAGCGGGTGCTCGGGTGCCAACACCATGTAGGTGGCCCCAAACAGGGTGTCGGGACGGGTTGTAAATACCCGCAGGCGACCCTGCTCCCCCTCGACCCCAACAACTTGAAAATCGACCTCGGCGCCTTCGCTGCGGCCAATCCAGTTGCGCTGCATGTCGAGCACGCTGTTGGGCCAGTCGAGGCCTTCTAAGTCGTCGAGCAGGCGCTGGGCGTAGGCGGTGATCCGCAACATCCACTGCCGCATCGGTTTGCGCACCACGGTGTAGCCCTGGTCGACATGTTCGTTGACCTCTTCGTTGGCGAGGACCACCCGCAGCTCAGGGCACCAGTTGACCGGGGCATCGCGCAGGTAGGCGAGGCGGCGTTTGTCGCGATAGGTGCGGACGGCCTCGTCGCCCTGGTCGGCAACCTCTTGGGGAATCGGCAGTTCGGCGATCGGCCGCGCGGTGCCGGCCTCGGCATCGTAGTAGCTGCCCCAAATTTGCAAAAAGATCCACTGCGTCCAGCGAAAGTAGTTGGGGTCCGTGGTATCGACCTCGCGCGACCAGTCGTAGGAAAACCCGAGGGTTTTGAGCTGACGCTTAAAGTTGCTGATACACTCAGCTGTGCGGGTCGCCGGGTGGGTCCCCGTCTTCATGGCATAGCGCTCGGCGGGTAGACCAAAGGCGTCCCACCCCATTGGGTGGAGCACGTTAAACCCCTTCATCCGCTTGTAGCGGGCCATAATGTCGGTGGCGGTGTAACCCTCGGGATGGCCCACGTGCAGCCCGTCCCCGGAGGGATAGGGAAACATGTCGAGCACAAAATATTTGGGCCGCGAGGTGTCGAGTTCCACGCGGAAGGTTTGCTGCTCATCCCAGTGGCGTTGCCAGTCAGCTTCGATACGCGAAAAGTCGTAGGTCATGGGAGCGGGTACGCTAACAGACCTGGTCGCAACTCGCGTGTGCGACTACGCATCTTTAGTTAAGCCACTTGTTGAGACCGCGTTGTCGAGCCGTCAGCCGGTGTCGGTGTCGGTCTCGCCCTCGCCTGGCGGAACAAACTCTTCGCAGGCGATCTGGGCATTGACGGTGAACAGGGCCGAGAAAAACGAGATGTACTCGTCGCGGCAAATGCTGTCGACGGCGCGGTGGTTGAAGGGCAGCATGTTGACGAACTGCTCGATCCGCTTGGCTTCTTCGGCTCCCATCGCCTCCGACTCATCATCAAACGGTCCGAGGTCCCAAGGGCAGCTACCCGCCTCCTGATCTTCGCCAGTAAGCACACCCACCACGACCGCCTCGGGGTCGCCGCCTTTGATCGCGATGAGTTGTTCGTACCAATCGGCCGGATCGCCAAGCGAGCCGCTGTTTCCCTGGGCGTCGACATCGGCGTGGTCGTCATCTTCGTCGGTGACCACAACCACGACCAACAACGCATCTTCCCGGACAAACCCCTCATTACAACCGCCCGGCCCATTAAACTCGGGCGAGAGCGCGGTGAGCATGGCCTGCATCGGGCGTTCGTTGTCGTCGCCATCACCGACGATCGCCATGCACCCGAGGGCTTCCGTCAGGCTGTCTTGCTCGGTCGCAAACGGAAATCCCTCGACAAACTCACAGGGGCCTTCCTGGGCCCCACCGTAACGGGCGATCGCCCCGAGTTGGTCACATCCGTCGGTGTTGTCTTCGTAGGCATCGGTCGTGATGACCCCGAAGTGAAAACTCTCGGCATTTCCCAAAAATAGGCCGGTCACCTCTTCCTCAAAGTTGAACGCGAGGTTGATGAGGCGCCCGTCCCATTGGTCCATGCTTTGCGAGTTGTCGAGGACCAGCAGCATGTCGACGTTTTTGCAGGCCGGCTCCCCACCGGTATCGGTCGTGGTCTCGCTACCGCTGTCGGTCTCGCTACCTGTCTCGGACTCCGAGCCCGTCATGTCGGTCGTCGAGCCGGTCGACTCGGTCATCGGCAGCGTCGTCGAAGTGGCCCCTGTTTCGCCCCCACATAAATTGTTGATACAAGCAAGGCTCGGTCCGCAGTCGGCATCGTCGACGCACTGGCGACCGAGGGCGAAGTCGCCGGCAAAGCAGCCGGCCAGCCCCGAAACCAGGGCAGCGGCGGTCAGCGACACGAGCGGACGTGACATGGGCAAACCTTACCGTTTTTTTTGTGACCGACCTACCCCGAGTGGTCGCCCAGATGTGGACACGCTGACAGCCGTAGACAGCCGTGGACAGAAACAGCCGCTGACAGATGCGGGTCAGTCGTCTTCTAGATAGCGCACGCGACAACGCCGACCGCGGTGTCGGTCACTTTCCGGTTGGCTCACTGCCGCGTAACCTCTACCATCCGCGGCAATGTCGACCGCCACGCCCGAACAACCCGTCGAGTCGGCCGGTGCGAAATCGGGCGAGCCATCGAACCGCGGCGCGCCACACTCGCCCAACCTCAAGTTTCTTATTGGCCTCACGGTCCTCGCGTTCGCTACCCGACTCGCCTGGGTCCTGTGGGTGCACCCGCCAAGCAACTACGTCTACAGCGACATGGGTGGCTACGTCACCCGGGCCACCGATTTGGTGCGCAAGGGATTTGTTCCGGGCACCCGGCACCTCGCCTGGCAGGCCTGGGGCACGCACCACATTCTCGCCGCTTGCCTCAAGCTGTTTGGCCTCAAAAACCTGACCGCAGGTGGGATTTTGTGGGGGTTGATGGGCGCCGCCTCGGTCCCCGCCTCGTACCTACTTGCGTGCCGGGTGATGCCGCTTCGGTGGATGGCCACGGCGGTGGGCATCCTCGCCTTCCTGTGGCACCCAAACCTCGTCACGACCGGCTTCTTCACCTCGGAAACGCCATTTTTGTGCTTCGCTCTGTGGTCGACCTACTACCTTGTCAAGACCATGCAAGAGGGCCGAGGGGCAATCACCGCAGGTGTCCTCGGGGCCATCTCATTTGCGATCCGACCACAGTCGGCCCTGTTTTTTACGCTGCTGTTTTTGTTTTGGCTGCTCATCCGCAAGCGCCCGGAAAACCGCGCAAAAGTCCGGCACATCGTCGGCATCTCGCTGCCGTTGGTGGCCATGTTGATCTTCAGTATGTGGCGGTTCCACGCCCATACCGGCTATTGGGGCGGCATCGCCGAGGCGGCCAATGCCAACCTCACGGCCGGCCGCTGCCACAACCCGCGCACCCAAGCCTTTAAAAAGAAGCTCCATCTCGACCGCAGTCGCACCATCGGCGACGGCCGACGGATCGGCATTATCCCGCTGTCGCGCATGCTCAAGTCGATTCCCCACGACAGCGTACTCGGGCTGCGCCCCGCATTTGGCCGCAAATCCCACGGCTTCAAAGTCGAAGTCAACCGCCCCGACGGCACCAGCGAAATGGTACCGGTCCGGATCCCGCGCGATGGCTGGTCGATCAAATTCGTGGGCTACATCGGCGACCCCGACATCCACAAGTCCCTGCGGGCGCTTTGTTATCGCAAAACCGGTGTGCTCGAGCAGATCCGCTACAGCGTGCTCAACCTCAGCGGCCTGTGGTTTTTCAACTACCAATGGCCCGACACCGCCCGCGACGGCAAAATCTTTGCCCCCTACTCCAAGGCCTACCTGTGGATCTTTGACATCCTGTTTTTGCTCCCGTCGTTTGTTGGGATAGCCGCGGCACTGCGACGGCCCAAACGCTACAGCGGCCTGACGATCGTCTCCCTCCACCTGATTGGCCTGTATGTCGTGTCCGCGGTGTTCTTTGGCTCGGTCCGGCTGCGCACGCCATACGATGTATTTGCAATTATCCTGGCGGTATACGGCTACTGGGTGCTTGCCCAGGCCGCCCGCAACCACTGGCCTCGGCTGCTCGCCAAGGTTCGGGGCCAGCAACCAGCCGCCTAAATCAGGCGACGGTCGCCGAGCTTTGCAGCTCCGAGGCTATCAGCTTGGGGATCTGCTGAAAGCCGTCTAGCTTATCGATCACGTAGACCTTGTCGAGCGAACACAGCTGTTCGCGCAACACCGCGGGGTTGAGACCTGTACATACAATTACTGGACCATCAAACCCGAGCAAGCGAATCCTGCGAAGCACTTCGAGCCCGTCGATTCCGGGCATCATGACATCGAGCACCACGGCAAACGGTTTGGGGTTGTCGCGCAGCCATGCCAGGGCCTGCTCCCCCGACTCCACGGCCGAGGCGGCAAACCCATTGCGGGCCATGAGCTGCTGAAATAGGCGGCGAATCGTGAGTTCGTCGTCGACGATCAACACGTGCTGACTACTGACAATCTCAAGGGGCGCGACCCCGGGTCGTTTGGTACGTCGGCGCAAACGGCCCATATGCAACGAGGCCCAGGCGTCGCAGGCAGGCGCGCGCACACGCTCCAACTCCTGGCGAATGACGGACGTTGTCGATGGACGCTCGGCGGCATCCTTGGCCAACAGTCGCAGGACCAGGCGGTCGAGTTCGGGCACGATCCAGCCGGCCTGCGGCCGCGCCGAAGGTGGTGTGGGATCGGCATGTAGGTGCATACGCAACAACTCCCGAACATCATCTCCCTCAAACGGTTGATGCCCGGTCAGCAACTCGTACATCAACACCCCCAGACCATAGAAGTCAACGCGGTGGTCGATCGCCATGCCACGGATCTGCTCGGGCGCCATCGCACTTGGTGTACCTACAAGCAAACCGGGGCGAGTTTCGGTGTAGTGTGTCCACATTCCCGGATCGCGGTGCACGATCTTGGCCACACCAAAATCGAGCAGGCGAACTTCAAAATCGCCGGGACGATGGGGATTGCGCACCAAAAATACGTTCTCGGCCTTAAAATCGCGGTGGACGATACCCCGCTCATGGGCCGCTGTGAGGGCATCTAGCGCTTGCTCGACGATCTTGAAGGTATCGAGAATCTTGAGCGGACGTTCGCGCGAAAGTCGCGACGCGAGCGACTCGCCTTCGAGGTACTCCATCACGATGTAGTAGCCGACCCCGTCGAAATACCCGAAGTCGATGACCTCAACTACATGTGGATGCAACAATAATGCCTCGGCCCGCACCTCGCTGCGAAACCGGGCAATCGCCCGGCTGTCATCCTCGCGATGCATCCCCAAGACCTTGACCGCCAGGTCCCGCGGAATCCGAGTGTGGCGGGCCTTGTACACGGTGCCGACCGCCCCCTGCCCGATTGCGTGGAGGAGCTCGTAGCGGTCGTCGATCACCAGCCCGACAAGCCGGTCGCGGTCGCTGGCCGGATCGATCAGTTCAGTGTTGTCGATGGGGCAGTGACGGACCCTCACGCCAAACCGGCCGCCACACTTCGGACACCGCTTAAAATGGGTGTTCTTTGCTCGTCGCACGCTAGACAAGCGTACGCTACGCGCCCCGCACTTGCCTACCGGATCTCGGGGTTCAACCGAGAAGAAGTTGCGGCACAACGCCTGGATCTGTGCGGGAATACTCCTCACGACACCGGAGTGGTGGGGCCTGTGACACCCACACACAGACCCCAAGTTGCTAAATAGGACGTTTTGCGGCGGATGTCTGGATTGTTTGTTACTGGCCCGCCGCTAGGACAACTTTGGGCCAACAGCGTAGCTACACAAACACTGCTGTAGTACGGTGCATCTGCATGCTGAACCGGCTCCGCCACGTGTTGTCCGGTCCGGTTTACGAGGACACCGAGACCACCCGCATCGCTCGGATTCTCAACCTGATCCTCCTCGCATCGAGCTCAGCCATCGGTGTGGGCATGGTGATCCAGGCACTGCTCGGCATCCAGTTTATCTTCATTTTGGCCTACATCGTGCTGTTGACTGCCCTCGTCAGCCTTTTGCGAGCGGTCTGGCAGGGTCGGGTGTTTTTTGCCGGGGTCTCACTGGTCATCGTCGGCGGAACCGTTGTCACGGCAACCTGCATCGTCGGCGGGGGTATCACGGCCACGAGTGTGCCATCCTACCTCCTGCTCGTGATGATCGCGGCCCTGCTGTTTCGTGGCCGCACCCTATCTCTCACAGTGATCTGCATCGAATGCCTGTTGATCGGCCTGTACATCGCCGAGTCGCAAATGTGGCTGCCAACTGAGTTTGCCCGCCCACCGGCACCGGTTCAGTTTGCCTCTCTGGTGGTCCAGTTCACGCTCGCCGGGTGCTTTTTGATCATCGTGACCTCATCGATGCGCCAAGCAATTGTACGTGCACGTAGACAGGGCCGCCGGGCCGAAGCGCTGCTGCAGGAAGCTGCCGCCGCCCAGCACTATGTCGACGGGGTCATCGGCTCGATGGCCGAAGCCCTGATCGTCCTCGACGAAGAGGGCAAAATCCGCTCGCTCAACCGGGCCGCCTCAGACCTCCTCGGGTGTCGGCCCGCCTACCTCATGGGTCGGCCGTTCGACGAGATTTGCCAACCGCCACCGGGCGTGACCGCCGAGGAACAAATCGAATCGCTACGCACCCGCGATGTCCTCCACGGCGAGCGGATTTTTGCCGCCGCCAACGGCTCGACCTTCCCGGTCCTGTTTTCAAGTTCAGTCGTCCGCGACACCACCCGCGGGGGTTTTGACATTGTCTGTGTCGCCAGCGATATCAGCGACCGCAAACTCGCCGAGGCCAGGATTCGCGAGGCCAAACAACTGGCCGAAGAGGCAACCCTGGCAAAGGGTCGGTTTTTAGCCAATATGAGCCACGAGCTGCGTACCCCGCTCAACGCCATCATCGGCTACAGCGAACTGCTGCAGGACGACGCCATCGAAAACGGTCTCGACGACGATGTGATCCAGGACCTGCGCCACATCCAGGAAGCCGGCGTACACCTGCTCGACCTCATCAGCGACATTCTTGCATTATCAAAGATCGAGGCCGGACGCATGGAACTGCACCTCGATCATTTTCCCCTCACCGAGGTCCTCGACGAAGTTGTAGCGATGGTCACCCCGGCGATGGAGGCCAACAAAAACCGCCTGCGAAGGCGGGTCGAGGGGATCCGCCAGGTCCGGGCAGACATGCCCAAAATCCGCCAAATTCTGCTCAACCTGCTGCGCAATGCCGCCAAGTTTACCCACGAAGGGCGCGTCGATTTGCGGGTGTTTGCGGTCGAACGTTGGCACCGACATTGGATCGCCTTTGAGGTCGAAGACACCGGGATCGGCATGACCCCGTCGCAGCTCGAGAACCTGTTTGAGGCCTTTCACCAGGGCGACAACTCAGCCTCCAGGCGCTACGGCGGCACCGGCTTGGGCCTCGCCATCAGCCGTGTATACGCAACAATGATGGGCGGGCGCATCGAGGTCTCGAGTGTACATGGCAAGGGCAGCCGGTTTACGCTCTACTTGCCAGATGTGGGCGGGTGAATGGCAACGGCCGCAGCTCCCGTGCGACTGGCCATGTGCTGACCATGCACTGGCCATGCTGCGAAGTCGTGCCAGGCCCGCAAACTGAGTGTATCAACAACAGCTTGACTACTCCTTCGGCGACGCACCCAACAGCACCGCGACCCACTGACCATCATCGCTTTGTTCAAACAAAATCTTGACCACCATCGTCAGCGGTACCGATAGCAACATTCCCACCGGGCCCCAGACCCAGCCCCAAAACACCAACGACAAAAACACCACCAGCGGCGACAGCCCGAGTTGGTCACCCATGAGTTTGGGCTCGACTGCGTTGCCGATGACCATGTTGATCGCCACGTAGCTCAGCCCCAGATAAATCGCCGATTCCGGGCCCAACTGGATGAGTGCGACGAGCACAGCCGGAATCGCGGCGAGTACCGAGCCGACGTTGGGAATGAAGTTAAACAAAAATGCCAGGGCTCCCCATAACACCGGGAAATCGACGCCTAGCAGCATGGCTGTGATGATCACCAAGATTCCGGTGGCGATCGAGACGACCGTCTTGAGGGCCAAGTAGCGCTGGATCTCCAACATGATCCGCCCGCCACTTTCGAGGCTGGCATCGGGGTTCTCAACCGCCTTGGCCAACTTGCGGGGAAACCCGGCGGCCTCGAATAGAATAAAAACCATTGTTAGTACAACTAATGAGGTGTTGCCGAGGGCGGTCAACAAACCATTGATTGTACTACCAAACATATCCATGAGCGCGCCGGGCTCGATCATCCCGAGCAAGTCCTTCGACTTGAACTCAACGCCATAGCTTTGGAGGTAGTCCATCACCCCGGTGGTCTGCTCGCTCAGGCGTTGGCGATAGGTCGGCAGTGCGGCCGAAAATCCACGCAGCGAGGTGCCGACCAGCCCGGCGAAGGTCGTCAACAACCCGAACACACCGAGCATCACCACCGACACCGCACACCAATCCGGCCAGCCTTTTCGCTCGAGCCACAGCACCGGCGGCGCACTCAAAATCGAGAAGAACACCGCGACCAAAAACGGGAGCAGTAGCGGGCCCGAAGCCCTGAGGCCGGCGACCACCACCACCAAGGCGGCGAGGGTCATGAGTGTGCGGTAGCCAATGTGCGGGGCTTCCGACGGGCCTGTGTCCGGCTGCGGGTCCATTGCCGGAGTATAGGGAACCGCGACCGTGGGGATCCACATGCGTATCGGCGCGCGTGTGCGGGGTGTAGCCCTACCCCATCAAACCGCCGTCTGTTAACTTCCGCCCGATTTTGCCTGCTGCAGGCAACCCATTTTCACCCACCGACTACGAGAAATCATGCAACGCACGTTTGCCATCATCAAACCCGATGCCGTCGCCGCTGGCCACCAAGGAGCCATTTTGGCCAAGATCCAAGAGGCCGGCCTTCGCATTGTCGCCCTCAAGAGCCTGCGCCTGACCAAGGCCCAAGCCGAGGGTTTTTACGCCGTCCACCGCGAGCGCCCGTTTTTTGGATCGCTGGTCACCTTTATGACCGAAGGCCCCGTGGTTGCCCTTTGCCTCGAAGGTGAAAACGCGATCAAACGCTGGCGCGACCTCATGGGACCGACCAACGCAAGCGAAGCCCCCAAAGACACCCTGCGTGGACAGTTCGGCACCAGCATCGAGCGCAACGCCACCCACGGCTCCGACGCCCCCGAAACCGCCGCCTACGAGCTCGGCTTCTTCTTTAGCGGCCTTGAGCTCGCCGACCTCGGCTAACAACCAGGTAGCCAGCCGATGTCCCAAGTCGTCGCGATCCGCGGCCCGAAGGCTCCACTGCACCGCGGTGGGGCCATCGATTTGCGCGAAATGAGTCGGACCGAGCTTTCGGCCTTCCTCACGCGCAAACTCGGTATGCCCCGGTTTCGCGGCGACCAAATTTTTAGTTGGCTACACAAACATCGCGCCCGCGACCTGCAGGCCATGACCAACATCAAGGCCAGCGATCGCGAAAAGCTTGCACAAGCAACAAGTTTGGGGCACCTCACCGTCGACCAGGTTCACCGGGCCAAAGACGGCACCCGCAAGTTTCGCCTGCTCACGGCCGAGGGTTTTGCCCTCGAAAGTGTGCTGATCCCCAACGACGACCGCGGGTACACCCAGTGCATTTCCTCGCAGGTCGGCTGCGCCCTCACCTGCGCCTTTTGTGCTACCCAAACCCTCGGATTTTCGCGTAACCTCGCCACCTGGGAAATTGTCGATCAGGTCTACCAAGCCCAGGACCTACTCGCAGCCGAGGCCGAGAAAACCGGGCAAAAATGGCCCGAGCGCGTGCAAAACCTGGTGTTTATGGGGATGGGCGAACCTCTGCACAACTACAACCAGGTCAAGCGCGCAGTCGAAGTCCTCACCGATGACATGGGCGCCGACTTTGCCGGGCGCCGGATCACGATTTCCTCTGCGGGCCTCGTCCCTGCGATCGCCCGGTTTGGCCGCGAAGGTCTCGGCAACGAAGTAGGCCTCGCCATCAGCCTCAACGCCACAACCGACAAGGTCCGCGACGTGGTGATGCCGATCAACACCCGCTGGAACATCGCCACGCTGCTCAAAACCGTAGCCGAAGTTCCGCTGCACCGCCGCCGCTGGGTCACCTTTGAGTACGTCCTACTCGCCGGCGTCAACGACAGCGACGACGATGCCCGCCGCCTGCACCAGTTGGTCGCCAAGATGCGCTGCCAGATCAACGTCATCCCGTTCAACCCCCACCCGCAGGCACCGTTTAAGCGCCCGTCGAAAACCCGGGTCAAACGCTTTACCGATCTGTGCCGCAAACTCGGACTCCGGGCATTTGTACGTACACCGAGGGGTGACGACATCGATGCCGCCTGCGGGCAGCTGGCACTCAAGGGCGGGCCAAAGCCGGGTTCACTGCCAGGTTCACTGCCGGTAGTTTCGTAGGCCAGCATGGACGTCGAGCAACGAGATGTCACAACCGTTTCGCGGTTGTTCGCGGAACTCGTTGCCTTCTTTTCCACCCCGAAGAACGATCATACGGCGGAAGGCCTCGACAGGTGGGTGGCGGCAGGAATGTACAAGCGCCTCCACGCCGCCTACTACAACATCGGCCACAAGTGGTTTCCCGTCCAGCCAGATGGCGAGCTTGGGGCTCCAAGTCAGGCACCAACCACCGCGCCGAAACTGAACGTCGAGCGACAGCAGGTCTGGGCTGTTTACCAGTTACTCGAAGACCTCGTCGGCTTTCTTCACCAACCCCTCAACTTCCGATCAAGTACGGACGTCGGGCAGTGGTTCCGGGCTGGAGTACTGAACCGCCTACGCGCCGCCTATCACGAAATCGAGACGCAATGGATCCGAAGTCCGACGAACGGGTGACGCGGGGGGTCCCCGACTTCGACCGGAGGCCGCACCGACGTCCTGCTCCGCCCTATCGCCGGCGCCCCGCCAAACCACTTGCATAGACATGCGTCACAACTGCCGTGCTCCCGGAGGCTCGAAGTGGGGTACGCGGCAGGACCCGTGGTGTTCCATCGAAGCCTGCCTCACTCTTCGTGCTGAAAATATGCTCGCTCGACCAGTCTCCATCGCTCAGTCAGTGCCATCACCAAGGTCCAACGAACGAGTAACGTGGTCATCAAGCGGTGCCTACCCGAAACCTGACGCGGGTCAACAAGGCGGTGCCATCACCGTTTCACCGACGCCCGCCAAACCACTTGCATAGACATGCGTCACAACTGCCGTGCTCCCGGAGGGTCGAAGTGGGGTACGCGGCAGGACCCGTGGTGTTCCATCGAAGCCTGCCTGCCTCACTCTTCGTGCTGAAAATATGCTCGCTCGACCAGTCTCCATCGCTCAGTTAGTGCCATCACCAAGGTCCAACGAACGAGTAACGTGGTCATCAAGCGGCGCCTACCCGAAACCTGACGCGGGTCAACAAGGCGGTGCCATCACCGTTTCACGGTTGCCCGAGATGCGGGCTACCGTCGAACTCCGACGAACGGGTGACGCGGGGGGTCCCCGACTTCGAACGGAGGCCGCACCGACGTCCTGCTCCACCCTATCGCCGGCGCCCCGCCAAACCACTTGCATAGACATGCGTCACAACTGCCGTGCTCCCGGAGGCTCGAAGTGGGGTACGCGGCAGGACCCGTGTTGTTCCATCGAAGCCTGCCTGCCTCACTCTTCGTGCTGAAAGTATGCTCGCTCGACCCATCTCAATCGAAGCCTGCCTCACTCCTCGTGCAGGAATATGTTCGCGCGACCAATCGCCATCGAAGCCTGCCTCACTCTTCGTGCAGGAAATATTCACTTTCGGCCCGTGGTGTCATCCTCAAACAACGGCTCGGCGATCGTTCCCAGGTCGACCGCCGCGTTGTCGTTCATGATCACAAATGGATGGTCGGCAAACCTGAGGTTGCCCTTGCCATCATATGCTTGTACCTGCACCGTTCCCATACCAAAGCCCATGGGGCCCTTGCGGTAATAGTGGGCGTTGAGTGTGTACGGAAACGCCGTGGCCTCGCCATCGATGGCAAAGCACTCGGGGCCGTAGCCGGTGGTGACGTCGGCATAGAGCTCCCCGCCTGATTCAAGCGCGGGTTGGCGGAAACTCGCGTGGCCGCCTGCGCCGTCACGGATATGGAAGTCGACGTCGTTGGCATCGGTCTCCCAACTCAGCACAAACCGTAGTGAGGGCTCACTCGCCAGGGCCTGTCCCCACTGATGGGCCCTTGTTTCGATCTCTGCTCGCCGCGTGGGTTCGGCCTTCGCCCAGGCGGCTGCGATCAATCCGATATCTTCGCTCAAGATGCGTTTGACCCCGCGAAACCGTCCCTGCGGATATTCCTGTTTGTGCCCCTCGACGATCGCCTCAAACGCCTCCTCGAGGCGACCGAGACGTACTAGTGTATAGGCATATAGCCTGTGGCTCGAAGGATGGTCTGGGCGTTGGGCAACCGCTTTTTTGTAGGTATCGGCCGCGAGTTCTAGGCCTGCGACGCCGAGTGACTCGAGTCGCTGGCCGGCGTGTCGCCGCAAATCTGCACGCGACGGGTAAAGATCGATGATCGAGCCGTAGGCCCGTGCCGCCTCGCCAGTTTGCCCCGAAGCTTCGAGGGCCTCGGCGAGCGCGATCAGGGCAATTACATTTCCGGGCTCGCTCGCTTGCCATGTTTTTGCATGCACAAGTGACTTGTTGGGCTCCTGTGCAAGCAATGTGCGAAACGCCTGGTACTTACCTGAGTGGGCTGGTGCCCAGGTCTGTGTCACCGCATTGTTGCGGCGCACCCATTCGCCCGAACGCAACGAAAACTCGATCCTACGGTTGTTCGCTCGACCCTTTTTGGTTTCGTTGGTGTCGATCGGCTCGCTGACCCCCGCACCCCGCACCACAACCTGTTTGCTGTCGATCCCGTGGGCACGCAGGTAGCGGGCAACCGCCTGTGCCCGGCGTTTTGCCAGCTTGTCGGGTTGCCGCTCTCCCGCGCTTGCATGCCCCGAAACCTCGACGACAATCCCGGGGAATTCCTGGAGTACAGATGCCGCACGGTCGAGTACCGGTGCAGACTTCTTTTGGATCTTGGCCGAGTTTTGCGGGAAGTGGATGCCCCTGATCGTTCCGGTAAACCTGGCAACTTGCATCGGGATTGCATCGGGGCAACCGTCTTCGTCCTCGAAACCATTGAGCGCCTCGGGTGCACTCGGGCAACTGTCGTGGCTGTCGGCAATGCCGTCGCCATCGGTGTCTTGCCCAGCTAAGCGCTCGGTCACCGGGCTGTCCCATGCATCAGAAAGGGTGGGCTCCTGCGACCTTCGTGAACTGCCCGCGGTAGAAGTGTTTGTACGAGCAAGCACATCCACACCGTTTGGCCCCACACTCAAGATGTCGGTTAGGGCTTGGCGCTCAATCCCATAGCGCTCGTAGTCCCACTCGGACTCGAGCACCAGCAGGGCCGTAAACGGAGTGAGTACGCGATAGTGGGTGGAAAGCTCAACGATATGCTGCTTGAGCGCCTGGCGTTGCTCGTGGTGGTCGCGGTCTCGCAGGTGACCGTACTGGGCGAGTAGGTGCTCAACTCGCGCGCCAAACCACGCGCGCTCGAGCAGCGGCCCGGGTGTCGAGGCCAGGTTGATTTGCTTGTCTGCGAGCGCTGCCCCCTGAAAATGCACATGCATGTTTTTGGCGTTGGCCATCTCGGCGTAGATCGTAACCGTATCGCCTGGCTGTGCGCCATCTAGGCTTCGGGGCCACAGCCAGCGACTCCCTGGAACATCAATAGCAACGTTGGTAAAAGCTTGTGCCTGCAAGGAGTTTGCAACTTTCGCAGTCGGCCATTGGGCGTCGAGCGTCATCCCGGCACGGGCGCTGGCCCCTTCGGGCTTGGTCGGCACGGTGAGCGCCCGTAGGGTTGCCCGATCGCTATTGGAACCTGGCACCATGGCATCAACTCGGTGCGCACCGGCTGCCCGCAGCTCAGCAGCAACCTCCCCGAGGCGACCTGGCGCGTCCACACCGGCAGTCGCTACCCCATCGGAAACGACGATAATCCGCGCGCCTTCGAGGTTACGGGCACGCACGGTCTGCATCGCCTTGGCCAGGTCCGTCGCTCCAAACGCACCTCGCTGCAACACCCGCTGATGCTGCTCGAGACCAAACCCGCCACTCGGCCCCGAATAGATGTCGACAACTTCCTGGTCAAATGCAAGTACATGGAGCTCGAACGGACGCTTGTTTTGCAAGTGGTCAACAAGCTGCTGCAAACGCGCGAGCGTGTCGGCGAGCCGGAGCGTCTGCGAGGCGCTGGTGTCGAGTAGCACCACCACCCTCTCTACGGGAGCAGCCTCGAAGGTCTTTCCTGGCGCCGCGGTCAGCTCGACGCGAGCCATGGCCATCGCGCCGCGGCGTATCCCGAGCTCGCGTGCGCCAGTCTGCTCGTGGATCACGACATCGGCTGTTGGCGTAAAAGCACGCCGGCGGATCGAGTTGCTCGCCCCGACCGTAGGTGCATGCACAATCGCTGTTTCATTTGTATACACACTTTTGTTCGATGTGCCCCGCGTCGCCTGCACCAGGGTCACCTGCAACTCATCGAGCTGCGGGAGGCCGACAAGCGGCAAGCGGTAGAGGTCGGGCGCAGTTCCCAACTCCTGCGAATAGGTCACGATGAGCTCCTTGCGCCCATTTGCCGGAATCGGAAACACCCGCGCACGAAACCGGTTGCCTGCGTCGTGCTCCAACAGCGCCGGGTCCTGGCGACGGTGCAAGAAGTCCTCAAACACCCGACGCGCCCGCTGACGCTCAACAACTTCACCCTCTTGCCAGCTGTCGTTGATCTTCATGGCAAACCGCGAAATCGCGGCGCCCTTGGGCATCTCGAGTTCAAACCGCCCTTCGATTGTTCGTGGCTGCGGATTTTCAAACACAAAGTGCAACTCGGTCAGCGCCAACGGGTCTTCGATAGCGACCCGAGCGTTGAGCGAAACGAGCCGAAGTCCGGTGCCATCACTGGTGGTTAGCTGGTACGCCGGCGCCTGCTGAGACCTAGCTGAGGCCGTGTCGAACTGCAGCGAAAACGCCCGGGGCTGGACAATGGGCTCGGCTGCTGTGACCGGTGAGTGCAGGTCTGAGGCAGGTGAACAACAGGCAAGCGAAAGGGCGATAAGTGGAACTACAGCCAACCAGGAGCATCGGGGGTTCGGTCTCATGACACGGGTGAAGTAACGAGCCCGCGATGATCGATCGGTGGCAATTATATTTTTTTAGTTGGCGACAACGCCCAAACGGTTGGCTCTGTCGGCCAAAAAACCGGTCGCCCTCGGGGGTCTCGAAACGGGGTCGTCACAGCCGAGGTCAAAATCGAAGGCGACCCGGTGCCATTGGGGGACGATCCATTCGTGTTGGTGCGTGACTGCGGATACCCACTGCAGCGCTTCTTCCTCGGCTCCGGCTCGCTCCCTGGGCCGGACGCACTACCAAAGTTCTAGCGCATCTTCTTCGGCGCCGGCGATTACGAGTTAGTTGGGGCCGGACGCACTACCTAAAGTTTCTAAAGCTTCTTCTCCGGCTCCGGCTCGGCCCGCGATAACGAGTTAAGCAACTTGGGGCCGGACGCACTAAGTTTCTAGGGCTTCTCCGGCTCGTTCGCCGCGATAATGCCGAGCTGGCTAGCGTTGCTGCTTGGGCCGAATGCACTACCAAAGCTTCCAGCGCTTCTTCTTTTTCTTCTTGGGCTCGGGCTCAGGCTCGGGCTGACTCGTTGACGGGCTGGGTGCCGCCGCGGGCGGGGGCGGAGGAGGCTGGCTCGCCTTGGGCGCTGCGGCCTGCGGGGGGGGAGCCACTGGCTTTTGCCCATATTTGACCAACAACGCTCGTGTGCGTCGCTGAAGTTCTCGGCCCTTTTCGGGGTCGATCATCGCCACAAAGTTTGCGTAGCCGTTCATCGAGCTCAAGACATTGGCGCTGTGATTCCAGTGCTTGCCCTGGGGCCCGTCTTTTTCGATTTGGTAGAGCGTGGCCCGAAACCGACGCAGGGTTTTGCGATCGACACCGAGCTTGTCGTTGACGGTCACACCGGTGACCTCGAGCTTCTTTGTCCGCCGCATCACTCGTGTCTTTTTGGGATGCACCTTGAACCCCTCGTGGTCGACGATGTCTTCGACTGCGCGAATCAGGCGCCCGACCAAGCTGGTCCGCGACACATCACGACCGCCAGAAAACGTCAGGTCGTCGGCGTAGCGGGTGTAGGTAAAGCCCATCGACTCGGCCAACCCGGCCAGTCGCTTGTCGAGGTTGCGACACAATACGTTGGTGAGGGCGGGACTTGCAGGTGACCCTTGGGGCAGACGGCGAGGACCGACTGCGACAAAGTAGCGGTTGCCGTCGAGTTCAACCTCTTCGACGTCGGGCTCACTGCACAGCAGTGTCAGGACGGTCGCAACCGACTCGCTGTAGCCGAGTGAGACGAACAGGCCCTTTACCCGGGGGTACGTGACCGTGGGAAAGAAGTCCTCCAAGTCCATGTTGATGACAATGTCCGCACCCAAGTGTGGTCGGGCATTGGAGGCGATACTCCGGTGGTGACGAAAACCGTGGGCAGCTTCGTGGACCGGGACTTGCTTGAGGATGTGGTTTAAAATCCAGGTTTGCGCAGCCTTCAGCCGCGGCATCGGGGCTGAAATCCGCCGGACACCACCTGTCTTTTTGGGCACTTCAAAGCGGCGGTAGTGATGGCTCCTGGCAACTTGGCGATCGTAGGCTAAAAATCGCAGCTCGCTTAGTTGTATACGCATCGCGCTGGCGAGTGCCTCGGGGCTGGTAAACACCGGCAGTTTGTTGGCGGCGAGCTTGTCGCGATTGGCCAACCGATGTTGCAGGGCACCCGAAACCTCTTCGCCCAAATACAGCAGCTCACGTTTCTTGCGCTCGGCCCAAGCCGCGGCTTTCTCGGCCCGTACCTGCTCGCGCCTTTGTTTGGTCTCTACCCGCCGCCGCCGGGCATCGGCCATGCGTTTTTTGCGAGCATCGGCCAGTAGCTGACGCTCGTTGTACATCCGCTGAACACGGGCCCGCAGGTCGTTGAGCTTTTTTTGCAGCTGTCCGCGGCGGCGAATCTCGTCGGCCGGGTCGTTGGGCAGGGTGCCACCGGACGGCCAAAACCCGAGGCGGATCATTTCCTCCAAGATGACTTCATCTTTGGAGGATTCGCGGATCCGTTCGTAGAGCTCTTGGCGGGTACGGGGCTGAGACATGGCTAACCGGACAGGTGCTCGCAGGATGCGAGCGGGAAAAAGGTGTCACGACAGTGGCGAGTCGGGCCTTCGAAGGCTCTCAGTACTGGGTCGCTCAACTCCAGCGGTACTTGGGGTAGCGGGACACATTCGCTTCTCGGGAGCCGAACTGGAATGGTCCCGCTACCCCGATGTACCGCACAGTAAAGAGCGAACCAGTGATGCATGATTGAGCAAATCGCATGGACGGCGATCCGCCGCCCGTTCCTGCAAGGCTGGTCCTACCCCGCCACTGTCATGACAAAACTTGAAATGCTTGGATCTTCCTCCGGTGTAAATCCTGAAGCCGCCCTACTTTTGCGACTTTCGGTGGGCGATGCGTAGGGCCAGTATATGTTCACACGGACCCTTGTGCAGCTTGTTTTGAAAGAAAAAGTTGCAACTACAGCGGGCGTCGATCATCCGCTCGTCGCGATCGATCACAAGTTCGGGGGTGAACCGCAACACGCGTCCGCGCACCGTCACGGTTCCGTTCATGCGCGTGTCGGCACTCGTGACGTTGACCTGCCCACGATCGCAGATCTGGTTGGCCTGTTGCTCGCGTTCGTTGGCAAACCGCAGTTTGTCCATCGGCAGCGGGTCGCGGCTGAGTTCGCGGACGCGATAGACTTCTTGGTCGAGGTCGTAGATCGCACGTCCTGCCTGGGTATACGCACCGAGCGCACCCAACACGAGTTTGCGGTCGAGGTTGAGCCGACTGGCCAAGCTCTGCGGGGTCTCGCGCCAGTTTTGCTTGAGAGCGTCAAACACACGGCGTTTGGTGAGGGTGTCGACCTTAGCCCGAGGGGCCATCAGGTCGAAGTTGCCGGCCTTGGACCAGTCGTTGGCGGTCCATCCGGAAAGCCCGAGGGTGAAGTTCATATCGCCTAGATCGGCGACGTAAAACGAGGGCAGTCCACGGCCTAAAAGATGTACTGTAAACTTTTTTGCGACCGGGATCAGGCGCTCCAAGATGTGGATCCGCCGACGGCCCCACACGCGGATTTCCTGCTGGGAGTCGCCCTTGTAGATCGAACGCGGGCAGACAACCTCGATATTCCACGGCTCAAACACCACCCGCACGGGATGCCCGGGGTTGAGCTTGTAACGCATGCTGCGTGGCCCGTGACGCTCGCGGTTGCGACGCAGGACAAAGCACAAGTTGTGAATGTCCATCGGCTCCAAATCGAAGCGGACTGCCGGCAGCGTCATGGCCGAGCTGACTTGCAAAAACCCGCGGACCCAACTGTCGGGCAGGTCGATCTTGCATTCGCGGTAGCCGTCTTCGCCGGTGGTTTCGACATCAAACCCACCGGGGTCGATCTGAAACGTGGTGGTTTTGTAGCGACGGATCTTTTGGAACTCGTTGTACAGCGCGTCGCTGTAGTCGATGTTGGTGGTCCCGCAGGCGAACTCGCCGATGTTCTTGAACACCTCGTAGTTGCAGCCTAGGCGGCCGTAGCTCGACTCGTCCTGGCTAAAGCACTCAAAAAAGACCTGGTCTGGGTGGACGGTGATCACCGGGTCTAAAACAAACCAGGCGTCGCGGTCTTTTTTGTAGAGGTAGTCGAAGTACTTTTGCCGGGCCTTGTAAAAGCTCGACATCCGGTTGCGAAAGCGGGTTTGCAGGTCGTTGAGTTCGCGTTGCGTGCTCGTGATTTCGGCCTGCACCTGGCTGCGGTTTTGGGCGACCTGTTGCCAGTCGACCTGCTCCTGGGTGGCGAGCCACTCTTTGTAGGCCGTTTTGTCCTTGGGCTTGAACCGCAGGTCCGAAACCACAACGTCGTGGAGGGCAGAAATCGCCTCTCGGAACTCTAGTTGCTTATGCAACTCTCCCGTGAAGTAGGTCGGCTCCCGATGGGTATCGGGGGCAAACGACATGTCCGTCGAACGGGCGCCCGAGTCGACCGCGGTCGAACCGGCGTAGCGGTAGTTAAACTCCACGCTGCCCCTCCCCTGCTGAGTTGCTGAACTTGCCCGTGCGCTGCTCCACCGCCACCACCCGCAGCGGGATGTCAAAGTCAGGATGCTCGTGATGGAGCTCCAACATCCCGGTGATGCAGTTGGCCCGATCGCCGATCGCCATGGTCAGCGACTGCCGGGTGAGTAGCTTGGAAATCATCGCCGCCGCCTCGTCGGACTTGCGCGCTTCGGCAGCTAAAAATGCAAATACACGGGCTTTGGCCACACGTCCGCGGTTGACCCGAGACAGCACACTACAAAAGTACGGCTCGAGCTCACGCAAGCGCTCGAGCGAGCCGCTGGCGTGGTCTTCGAGGTAGTTGCTGGCAAAAATCTGCAGCTCCGACGACGGATGCTCCGACAGTCGCAACAGGTACTCGTGACCGTCTTGTTCGGTAAAGTAGCGGGTGACCAACCGGCGCCCAAACTGCTGGACATCTTCGCGCACGCTATCGCAAATCGACACGAGAATATCCGGGTCGAAGTCGTGCTTGTCGAGCACAGTGCCAAACCACTCAAATGCAAATGCACGCGAGTCGTCCCAGGTGGCGTCGAGCAGGCGGATCCCCTCTTCGATTTCGTCACGGATCCGCTCGGGGTTGTCGGTGTAAAACTTCCACGCGGCCTCGCGGACCGAACGAATCTCGTGGCTGGCCAACCGTACAACCTCGCGCACAGTGAGTTCGGCTGGGTCGATGTTGCGGGCGAGCAGCAAGCCACCGAGTTCCTGGGCAGCCGACGATGGGGCCCTTAAAAGTCGCAACACCAACGGCTTACGAACGTGCCGAAGCGAGGGCAACAGCTCGTCTTTAAACAGCCGCAGGAGGTAGTTGTGCAGCCCCTTGTGGGACTCCTTGCGCAGCAGGCTGGCGAGCAAAAGCGACGAGAGCTCATCGGCAAACTCGCGGTAGGTCCCGACCAACCGTTGAATGACCGGGCGGATGGCCTCACGGACATCTTCTTGCCTCGAGGTCACCAATGCGAGGATCAGGGCCTTGCGGTCGAGCAACTCGCGGTCGGGCAACTCACCGAACAGGCGGATGCCAATTCCGCGGACGTCTGGGTGAATCGAGTTCATGACCGCCGCCAGCAAGTCCTCGGGGAGGTCGCGGGGGCGCGTGTCGTGGGCCACGAGGATTTGCGCGGCAAACTGCTGCAGCGCCACCAGCTTGTGCTTGGCGAGGTCCTCGACAACACCCAAACCGATCGAGCGCAGCGGCCGAGCAAACACCTTGAGCAACAACTCGCCGGCATCCTTGGCCAATGCCGTGTTCTCGTTGAAGCCGGGCGACAGGACCAACAGCCGTGAAATCACGGTGGCGATCAAGGCCTCGGCGGCGAGTGGATCGAGCGAGGCCGACGCCAACAACCGCTCGGTGAACTTGCGGGTGTCCTGTTGCTGCGAGAGGATCATGTCGGCGACGAGGCCACGGTCTTGCAAAAACCGCTGACGGTCCTGATGGATCCAGCGCTGGGCTTGCAGCCGTGCCTCCTCAACCGAACAGTTGACCATGGCTGCGACCAAGTCGATGTCGGGGTTGCGCGGGTCGTAACGCTCGACTGCCAACTCAAACGCGAGCCGGACCGTGCGCTTGTACCCGCGACCCAACAACATGGTGAGGGTTTCGACATCGAGACCCTCGCAGAATTTTTTGTTGGCCCGCAACGCCCGCGAAGCAAAGTCGTGCACCTGCTCGCAACGGCTCTCGGCTAGCAAGTGCAGCAGCCCGACCGGGACCTTGTCCCAAAGCTCGGCAAACGCCTCTTCGCGGTTTTGCGGGAGTGCATCACCGGGCGTAAACCCGCCGGTGCAACGCCACAACTTGGCCCGATGCTGCCGCTCGTAGCGATGGCTGTTGTCAAACAGGACTCGGTTAAACGCCTCGTACTGGCAAAATTTATCCCAGTAGTCGGTCGTGTAACCCCGCGTGCGGTAGTTGTATCTGCGACGGCTTCGGACGTTGCCGCCGTCGGTGTCGGTAAATGGTAGCAACACACCAACCGCCATCCGCACGTACTGTTCGGCCTCGCCGAGCTCACCCAAGCGCTGGACCGTCCGCCAGGTGCGACGGCGCATGTACTCGCGGGTGGTGTTGGAAAAGCACAGGCGCGAATCGTCCTTGGCCAACTCGGTGCTGGCACGGGTCCACCGCCCATGGACACTTGTATAGACACGGGAGTTGCGGAAGTTCCCGCGCGCGCGCTCAAACCGGTAGGCGAGCAGACCAAACACCTCGCCGTCGCCCCGACCTTCGGCGAGCTTAAAGATGTGTCGCATCGCCCGAAACGCCCCGGGTTTGAGGTCGAGGGTACGCAGTGCTTTGAGGAGGCCCGGGCGAATGCACGGGTCCTCGAGCATGTAGATCCGCTCTAAAATGGTCCAGGTATCACGCCCGGGTGCTGCCAACTCGGCTTCGAGGGCAGCTGCAAACGCGTCTTCGTCTTCTTTGTCGAGCGCCTGTTGAAAGACTCCCGGGAGCGAATCGTAAACCGATGTAGCTACACTTTCGGCCGCCTCGCCACCCCAGGCGCGCACGGCTTCGAGTGCCATCCTCGCAACTGCGGGATGTTTGGAGGCCGCCGGAAACAACACCTGAATCGAGTCGGCCGCCAGGCTCAACGGCCGATCGACACGGCGAAGCTTTTGCCCACAATGGCCACAGCTGGCAGCGTAGGTGGGAAACCGTGACCACGGAATCCGATTTTTCTTGTGGCAACTATCGCACTTGAGTAGCGCGACCTCGTTGCCCTGGGTGCGCAGCAAGGCTTCAAAGGTTGTCGCGTCACCGCATCGACCAAGTGCCCAGGCTAAGCAGTACTGGAGCATCCATGAGCCCGAGCCAACGAGCTTGACCATGTGGGGCACGGCCTCTTTGAGCTTGAGCTCGCCAGCCCGCCAAACCGCGCGGGACAGTGCCCACGACGTCGTATTTTGGTTCTCGACCCGGGCGATGATCCCCTTGATCCGATCCCCGGGCGAAGCCGGCAATGCCGACCCCGACCCTTTGTTCGACTTCTTCGCCACCCGTTGGGGTTGCCCAGCCTCGACATAGCCCTTGCGTTTTTTGTCGTCGACGAGTCGAGCAAAAATGGAGCGAGCCTTGGCTTCTGCGACAGAGCGATGGGTTTTGGTCCCTTCCTTGAGGACACTGCCCTTGTGCCCGTACCGGAAGTTGACGAGAAACTTGCCGCTGGCGACCCGACACAGTTCGACTTCGTAGACCTTTTCGGTCGATCCGACTTTGTGGCTCAGGGTGGCGCGACGAACAAGCTTCACGAGGACTTGTTTCTACGCCGCTGGCCGCCGCGAGCGCAAGGGTTGTTTAGCCCCTTGGGGCGTGCTTGATCCGCTCGAGATCATTGACCTGCGGGAGTTGCACATGTGCGCGAAAGCGTACTCAGCAAACGCTGACCACAGTTGCCACATAAAGTCTATACAAACGGAGAAGTGAACCTTCGATCAATCCACAACAGTGTCAGCAAAGTTTGCGCAATGGAACTTAACCGTCTGCCACTACCTCCGAGAGAAACCGACAGGGCATCACCCATTTTCACAAACGAACGTCGTTTGCCAGCAAATCTAGTGTTTGGGTGCTAGAATTCTGGCTCAAAACTGTGGATACGTGGTGAAGCGTCGTTGGTCATGCAAGCTATCTCGCAAATCAATGAGACCTCCGGGCCCCGCACAGGCCAGGTCGTCGGCTCGTCGCTGACGTTGGGTCCGCGGATCGACCAGGACAATCTCAGTGATGTCTACGAGGCAACACGTGCACCCGATCGGGAAACCTTCGCATTGCGAGTGTTCGAGTCGCAACGCGGGGATGAGGCATTTGCCCAGCGCTTGGCCGGCGTTGCCAACAAGGCGACCATGCTCGCCCATGAACACATCGCAACCGTCCATGGCTGGGGTCAAACCGAGGATGGCTCCTACTACCTCGTCGGAGAGTGGATCGAGGGCACATCGTTGGAGTTGTTGCTGCAGCAATCTTCGCGACCATTGCCGTGGGTCCGCGCCACCCGGCTGGCACTGCAAATCTGCCGGGGCCTGCACGCAGCTCACCGGCACGGACTGATCCACCGCAACCTGACCGCGCGCAACTGTATTGTTGTAGATACAGACGGCCCGCGCGACCTTGTCAAGATCGTCAACTTCGGGCTCACTGGCACGTCGCACGACACCAAGCTTGTGCTCGCCAATTCGTCGTCTTCGCACATGACCTCGGGGACAGACAATAGCGATCCCCACTACCGTGCGCCCGAGCTTTGCCAGGGGCACCCACCCGACTCCCGTAGCGATGTCTACGCCCTAGGCGTGGTGATGTACCAGATGCTCACGGGTCGCCTGCCGTTTTTGGGCTCACACGAGGTCGAGATTGTTGCCGGCCACCTGACCAAACAACCACCTCCGTTTTCAGACGCCGCCCCCGCGGCCGGAATCCCTGCCCCACTCGAGGCACTTGTGCTGCGGGCCCTACACAAGGACCCGCAACTACGCTTCCAAACCACCCGCGCCCTGACGGAGGCCCTGATCGCCAGTGAACGCGCGCTGCTGTCGGCGACCCAACTCGCGGGCAACTCCCCGCAGGAACTTCGGGCCGCCGAGGACAGCCTGACCAAGGGCTCGATATTTTCGTCAGACAGTGCAGGCTCGACTTCGCGGCGCTCCTACCGGAGGTTGACGACACGCCGGCACATGCTCCCGGGCGCTCGCTTGCCCACGCCACACCCGGCCACCGACCCCTATCCCGAGGTCACCAGTACCCTCCAGTTTTTGCCCGACGAAGACTCAGGACCGGAGGAGTCCGCCAATTCCCACCTGTTGCGCCTGCTGCTCCTGGTCGGGTTGCTCCTCCTCACAGTCGTCGCCGTCTTTTTACTTGGAGAGACCTAGACGGCCTGTTAGACCGTCCCCGTGCGCCAACCCAATCGGGACAACAATCGCAAGCTCGTAGCTGCTCTCGGGATTGCATGTATCTGCACTTTTGCTGTGTCCGCAGGTTGCCAGAAGTCGGCCGAGAACGCCGGCGGACAAACGGCGAAATCGTCGACCGTCAAGTTGGTGCTCAACTGGTTTCCCGAGGCTGAACACGGTGGGTTTTATGCCGCGGCCGTCCATGGCTACTACGCCAAGGAAGGGCTCGACGTCGAGATCATCCCCGGTCGTCCCGATGCCCCCGTTGGGCCCCAGGTTGCCACCGGGCGCGTCGCTTTTGGTATCTCCGAAGCCGCCGAAGTTTTGCTCGCCCGCGGTCAACAGGCTCCGCTCGTGGCTGTGATGGCACCTGTCCAGGAAAGCCCGCGGTGTATCCTCGTGCATGAGCAAAGCGGGGTCGAGCAACTTGGTGACCTCACCGACATGACCCTAGCTATGGGCGCCAAGGAGCCGTTTTCGCAAATTCTCCGGCGACGCGCCCCACTCACGGGCGTGAAGGTTGTCCCCTACTCCGGCAACCTCGCAGCATTTTTGGTCGATACCAAAATGGCCCAACAGGCCTATGTGTTTAGCGAGCCGTTTGTCGCCCGGGCAAAGGGTGCCAAGGTCCGCTGCCTGATGGTTTCGGAACTCGGCTTCAACCCCTACGCCAGCTTGTTGATTACCTCAGAGGCCATGATCAAAGACAATCGCGAGACTGTGGCCAAGATGGTGCGTGCAAGTGTCCGCGGCTGGGAGCACTACCTCGCCGACCCGGCACCAACCCACAAGAAGATTCATCAGCTCAACCCTGAGATGGCCATCGATGTCCTCGACTACGGGGCCTCGGCCCTGACCCCGCTTGTCACCGGCGGCGATGCGCCCAAACTCGGGACCGGGGCCATGACACTCGAGCGCTGGTCTTCGTTGTATGACCAACTAGTTGAGGCCGGCATGCTCGAAGCCAAATCGGTCGATCCGAGTGCCGCGTTTTCGACCGACTTCTTGCCGGCTCCCAGCCATATTCCGGATACAGCCGGAGCCCAATCGGCGCCGCCGAACTAGCCCGCCCCAGTGGCTACCCAGGGTTTTTCGATGTTGAGTCGTGGGACTCGGGCGTGACATGGGCCTGGCTCGGAGGTCGACTCGCGGCAAGGGCCCGGGCCAATCCCGAGGGAAATGCCCGCTCGCGCAGCACCTGCGAGATGTTCTCGGGGTCGACATAGGGGATCCGCACGGTAAATCGGCTGCCCTCGTTCGGTGCTGTTTCGAGTTCGATGGTCCCGCCCATCAGGGTCGTAAACATCTGCGAAATCGTCAGCCCGAGCCCAGTCCCACCAAACTTGACCTCGGTGTCCGCCCCCGCCTGCGAATAGGCCTTAAATACCCGCTTGCGCTGCTCGGCCGTCATCCCAATCCCTGTATCTGCAACAACTAGCGAGAGCCACGGACCGTCGTGGTGATCGTCGCAGCGGGCTCCCAGGGTAATCGTCCCGTTGTGGGTAAATTTGGCGGCGTTGCTCAACAAGTTGAGAAGGATCTGCCGCAGCTTGGTCTCGTCGGCGTGGATGTACTCGACATCCCGGCGAATCTGGAGATCGAGCCGGTTGCCGTTTTTTTCGACCAACGGGCGAATGGTACCGATGATGTTGTCGAGCATCTCCGGCAGGTGAAAGGTTTCGAGGTTGAGTTCACGCCGACCCGACTCGATCTCCGAAAGATCGAGGATGTCGCTGATGAGCCCGAGTAGATGTTTGCCGGCAAACTGGATCTTGCGCAGTTCGGGCGTCAACTCCTTGAGCCCGCGCTCAGTCGCCTCGTCCATCAACAACTCGCTGTAGCCGAGCACGGCGTTGAGTGGCGTCCGCAGCTCGTGGCTCATGTTGGCCAAAAACTGGCTCTTTGCCATATTGGCCCGCTCGGCCAACTCCTTGGCAGCCAGCAGGGTTGCCTCGGCGTGTTTGCGGTGGGTGATATCTGTAGCTACACAGACCACGCCAATGATGTCGCCCTGGCGGCCGCGCATCACCGTACTCGAAAACAACACTGGAATCGCCTCGCCGTCGCTGGCCCGAAGTTGGAATTCGCGGTGGCGGCTGTCGGCCTGTAAGAACTCCGAAAGCACCTCACGCGGGTGCTTGTTTGTGTCTGGCAACAACTCGGTAAACGGCAGACCCAGCAGCTCATCCTCCTCGTATCCGAGCAGGTCTAGGGTGGCCCCGTTGACCGACGCGATCGCCCCTTCGGCATCGAGCACAACCAGCGCCTCGGCCATGGCGTTGATGATGTTGTCGGCGTAGTTTTTGGCCGCCTGGGTCTCGCGCAACAACTCCGCCGCCCGCAACTCCGTCTTGCGGGTTCGCGCGAGTGCGCTGTGGAGGCTGCGAACGGCGAGATACAAGAAGTAGGTCACCGTTGTCAGATTGATTGTATGAACAAGGAATGCAAAGCCCGGGGTGTCGCGGACAATCCCTGCGGAAATCCACCCTCGCTGGTGCCCGACCAACAAAAATGAGGCGACCGCCATGCTGGCAAAACTCGTCACCACCACGGCGCGGCTACCTAGGAGGACGCCGGCGATCACGACCACGAGGAGGTTGGTGAACACCACCGGGCTGTAGAGGTTGCCGCTGATGCCGATCGAGATGTTGATCGTCAACCACAGGCTAGCGATCAGGACCGTCGCGGCACTGCGTACCCAGCCGGCACGCATCACGCCCCACAGCGCGATGCAAACGACTTCCATGATCATGTACGGCGTCAACCGGGTCCACCGTGCCTCGGGTTCGACGGCCGCGAGGATGGCTGCGATCGCTATCACCCCGCCCAACACGAGCACGATACGATTGAGTACCCCGGCGATCCGGGAGGTCTCCTCGTCGGCAAACCGCGGCCCGACCCACAAAAGGCGAAGCCTGTGTACGAGTGAATCCGGTGTCACCGATCTATGGCGACGTTACGGCGGGCCGTGAACACGTGTCAAGTTGGCAAAATCTAAACAGGCCCGATATGCCGAGCAAAGGTCGGTGCAGTTGCATCTGTGCAGCTAAAACGTCGCTGGATGCGGTAGTGTCATGCCGGTTATGACCTCTCCGTCGACCGCGTCCCCACGCCCCAACCTGCTCAAGGCACTCGGACCGGGGTTTTTATTTGCGGGCACAGCTGTCGGCGTTTCCCACCTCGTCCAGTCGACGCGCGCAGGTGCCATGTACGGGCTGGCGATGCTGGGCTTGGTGGTTGTGGCCAACGTCCTCAAGTACCCAGGGTTTAACTTCGGCCCGCGCTACGCGGCCGCGACCGGCACAAGCCTGCTCGAAGCCTACCGCCGCCAGGGTAAGTGGGCGTTGATTCTCTACGGCGTCCTCACGGTCGGCACCATGTTCGCGGTCCAGGCGGCGGTCACGATCGTCACCGCGGGTTTGGCCCTCGCGCTGTTTGGCAACGGGCTCTCACTCATGATGTATGCCCTGGTCATCACCGTGCTCGGCGCAGGGATCAACGGGATGGGTCAGTTTCGCCTGCTCGACCGCGTGATCAAGGTAATCGTCGTCACGCTGACAATCGCCACCCTGGCGGCGACCACACTGGCACTTGGGCAGATCGACTGGAGCTCACCGTGGATCCTCGGCGCCAGCGACTGGGACCCGAAGACCGTCTTCTTTGCCGCGGCTTTGGTCGGGTGGATGCCGACTGCGCTCGACATCGCGGTGTGGCACTCACTTTGGACACTCGCCCGCCGCGACAGCACCGGCCACCGGCCAAGTGTTCGAGAAGTCCTTGTCGACTTCAACATCGGCTACATCGGCACCGCCCTGCTCGCCCTGTGTTACGTGCTCTTAGGGGCAGGTGTGATGTTCGGCAGCGGCCAGCAGCTGGCAACGACGGCCGGCGGATTTGCCAACCAGGTCATCGACCTCTACACACAAAACCTCGGCGAGTGGAGCCGCCCCGTCATTGGCTTTTGTGCCCTCACCGTGATGTGCTCGACCGTCCTGACCGTGATCGACGGATTTCCCCGGGCCCTCAGTGGCCTCGTCGCCCGTTTCCAAAGCCCCGAGCAACCCGAAGCTGGCGACCAGCACAAGTCGAGCAAGAGCTACTGGGGAGCACTCGTCATCCTCGGGGTCGGCTCGTTGCTTGTCCTTGGCCAGTTCATCAAAAACCTCAAGGGCATGGTTGACCTCGCCACCGTGCTTTCGTTTTTGACTGCGCCAATCCTCGCGTGGATGAACCACCGGGCCATCCTCGGCAGCGAGGTCCCCGAGGCCGCCCGTCCCGGCCGCGGCATGCAAGCCTACAGCTGGGTGAGTATCGCCTGCCTGGCGGCCTTCGCCCTGTACTACCTCAAGCTGCGGTTTTTGTCGGGTTAGTCGGCAAAACTCGCCAGGACCACTAGCTCGGGTGCAACAATAAAATCTACAGGCTTACTAGCTACTCTGGACTGCGGTTTTTGTCGGGTTCGTTGGCAAAACTCGCTAGGACCAACATCAGCCGGCTCGGCAACTGCGTGGGGGTGCCACGACAAAAACCCCAAACTGCCAGCTGCTCCGGACGAGTTAAATGTAGCTACATTTTTGGACCAACATCGGCTCGGCAACTGCGTGGGTGCCACGACAAAAACCACAGCTGCTAGCCGCTCTGGACAGGTTTTTGTCGGTTTCGTCGAAAAAACTCGCAAGGACCAACATCGTCCGGCTCGGCAACTGCGTGGGTTAAACCCACGGGCTGCTCGCCACCCCGCACAGGTTAATGTAGCTACATCTTTGGCAGGGTATCAAACCGCGGCAAGTCGGTAAGCAACCCCTCCCAGCTCGCCTGGTCACCGCAAAAAATGTGGGCATCTGGGGCTTTATCGAGGCGAGTGTCGAGTGAACCCGCGGGCACGACCACAAGCTTGCCAGCCATCGCCAACGTCGGCACCGCGGAGCCACAGCGCACGCAAAAGCTCCGGGAGTGGCGCGTGTTGGGAACCTGATAGGTGCGCACCTCCCCCTCACCAGTCCACTCGAGGTGTGCACCCGGGGCAAACAGGTTCGCCCCATGGACACTGCCGCTGCCCTTTTGGCAGCGCGTGCAGTGGCAAAACATAAAGTGCTCAAATGCACCGGTGACGGTGTACGTCACCTGTCCGCACAAACATGATCCGCGGTGCTCCATCGGCGCTCAACCAGGAAACTAGAACCGGGCCTGGGCGTGCAGACCAAAGGTCGCGATAAACAACTTGTACGTACCATTACCCAAGTCGTAGTCTGACTCGGTCACGGTCCGCGGGATGATCCCCTGAAACCGAGCATCGCCCTGAAGTCGCCACTTCTCGTTGACGTCGAAGGCAAGCCCCATACCACCGAGCGGACGGTGGCCGTCGGGTGAGGCCATGTCGATGGTGCTATCGGGCGAAGCTGGCGACTGATAGCCGAGTGTCGCCGAACCAAGCAGGCGATCGGTGAGGCGGAAACGGCCACTCATCTCGACCCAGACGGTGTCTTTCCAGTTGCGGACCAGCGCCAGGGATGTCGACTCACCAATGCCGAGGGCGGGCTGGGCTAGGTCGGGCGAGCTGACCTCGACATCAAACGCCTTGAGCTCGCGGTACAGTGAATATGCAACAAAACCGTCGATCCGGTACTTGTTGTTGATGTCATACGACATCCCCAGGGTGATCCGTTTGGGGGTTTTAAACCGCAAAACCGCGTCGCCCTGAATCAGCGGTTTAAACGAGATATTGCCCTCGGGTAGCTCGACGCCAGCGAGCTTCTCGGTAAAAAACGGGTCGTCCATCAGCAGCGAGAAGTCGCCTTTAAACTTCATCGCTGAGCTGTGTTGGTAGGTCAGGTTGAGCCCAAACTTTTTGGTCGGACGGGCGGCAATACCCACGTTAAACGTCACGCCATGGGAGAAGGCACGCTTGAGTGAAAGCGGTCGTGACAGCGAGTCGAGCTCGCGCACCTCGGGGGGAGCATCGTCGCCGAGGTCGTTGGCCTGGCTGATCGGCGGCTCAGAAAGTGCATCTGCAAGTAACGGAACAGCACCAAAATCCTGAACCTTGGAAAGTTCGGCAAACCCCAGCACGTAGGAGATACCACCACCGACCGAGATGTAGTCGTTGATCCGCACACCGAGCGAGGCCGTGACGTTGGTGATCAGGATCATCGCCTGCTGCACCTGCCACCGCTGGGCACCGTCGGACGGAAGGTTGAGGATGGCCGCATTCGGCACGTAGACACCACCACCGAGCACAAGTCTATCCTTGAGGACAGGCACCGCGATAAACATACTCGGCACCGCGCCAAACGGATTGGTCTTAACCCCGTCGGACTGCCCGGTCTTGCTGGCGTCGATGTACTCGTCGGAAATCGGGCTGCCGTCGTTGTGCGAGAAGTTATGCAGCTCTGAGTACTGGTAGCGCCCCGTCCGATTACGCGTGTAGCGAATGTCACCCACCAACAACGCACCGCCGAAATAGACTTCGCCACGCTTCATAAACCCGAGCTGACCGGGGTTGTAAAACACACCGGCAGCGTCACGGGCGTTCGGGCCCGACTGCGCACCACCAAGCACCGGGGCATCGAGGCCGGACGCGTGAACAACAGAGGGCGTCAAACACAATCCGGCACAGGCGAGTGTGCTGAGCAAAAAACGTGAGCGCAGATTCGGGGAGCGAGAAGTCGGCATAGTTGAAGGTGCTTTCGGCTCGGGCGCAGCAGCGGGCAGTGTAGGCCGCAACCCGCCGGTTTGTCACCTGTTGTGCAAAACAGGCCCGTTTATATACAAGCGAAGACCGTGGTCTGTGAACCACAGTCGGCCACCGAAGCTTGCAAGGCCAACGACACAGTCGAGGCAAGTAGCCGAAGCCTTGGACGTCGTGTCGTAGCGACTTCTCGGTCGTGAGAGGCGAAGTCGTCGTCAACCGACTGCGAGCCTCTCCCGCGACCGCTCTGACCCCACACCCGCCTGCCCAGGCGAACTCGTACACCCGCCAGTGCCCAGACCAACCCCACACCGCGTTTCGCGGATTTCCGGCCGTAACGCGAGTCGTATAGTCGACCACCGACACACTGGCGGCCCCGCGCCCCACGATCCACGAAGATTTTCGGCCGTGAAGCGAGTCGCGTGACAGGCGAAGCGATCGTCGGCCTACCGACCGCTCTCACTGCCACCAGTCCCTCCCGACTCTCACGACCAAACAGGTCCCTCACGGCGCCAGAACGAAGACCAAGCCTCACACCACGATTCACGAACATGTTTTGGCCGTGAAGCGAGTCGTGACAGGCGAAGCTGTCGTCGAGCCTCCCCCGACCGAACTCGCTGCCACCACAACCAAGACCAAGCCTCACACTACGACTCGCGTGAAGCTGGTTGTGAGGCGAAGCTGTCGTCGAGCCTCTCCCGACCGACTGCCCCCGCGCCCAACCAAAACCAAGCCTCTACGACTCGCGTGAAGCCGGTTGTGGCGAAGCTGTCGTCGACCTTGTGCGAGCCTCTCCCGACCGAACTCGCTGCTGAAACTGATTTGAGAGCGAAGTTAACTCTACCGAGAATGCATCTCGGCAGCTCAGGGCGATCGGCCACAAGTCAGCTGCCGATGCTTTCTACCAACTCGAAGGCCGCCCCCTTGTCTGGGCCGACGATCCGACTCTTGCGCACCCCATTTTGCGGGAACCCATCTACTCATCCCGCACGATGTCGTAGTAGAGAACAATCACCCCACTGTCGAACACTCGTTGCCTTTTCAAACGAAGCGCTCGCGGACGGAATGCTCCGGTAATCGCGGGGACTCCGTCCCCTACGACAACGGGATTGACCTTCAAGATCAGCTCGTCGATCTCCCCCGCAAGCTCGCCCGCCAGTTGCGCACCACCGCACAGCCAGATTGCTCCGTCGTTGCGCTGCTTGAGCGCCCGGACGAGGCATATCGGATCCTCGTCGGTGATCTTGACTGCTCCGTTCACACCTGCGGGCAGGGTTCTCGAGAACACAATCGTCTCCAGAGGAGCGTACGGGTCAGTCACCCCGATATCTAGTGCAGGCTGGTAGGTGCGGCGCCCCATCACGACGGTGCGGAAGCGCTTGGGGTTGTCGAAGACGAAGCCGAGCGCCTCGCGGGCGTGCACAGGAAATGTCTCGGGATAGTCCTGGTACAGACCGCGGAGGTGGTCGCCGTCGAAGGGAAAGAAGTCGATCTGGCCATTCGGTCCAGCGATATAGCCGTCCGCCGTAGTTGCGACGTAGTAGACCAGTTTCTGCATGGGGGTGAACTCCTTGGTCCGGCGATGCACGGATGCCGCCGATAGCGACGGTGGCACCCACAGCCTGGGTTCTTACCGAAGAGTCCCGGACGACTCAAGCCGGCCTCCTCTCCCGACCGCTCTCACAGCCAAAACGCCCGCGCGCTTCCCAGAACCAAAACCCCGCCCCACACCACGAGTCGCGGAGAATTTTTGGCCGTGAAGCGAGTCGCACGAGGCGACGCGGTAGTCGACCTACCGCAAGCCTCTCCCGACCGCTCTCTCTGCCCCCCGCGCTCCCCAAAACGCCCGCGCGCTTCCCAGAACCAAAACCCTGCCCCACACCACGAGTCGCGGAGAATTTTTGGCCGTGAAGCGAGTCGTGCGAGGCGACGCTGTAGTCGACCTACCGCAAGCCTCTCCCGACCGTCTCTCTGCCCGCGCTCCCCAAAACGCCCGCGCGCTTCCCAGAACCAAAACCCTGCCCCACACCACGATTCGCGGAGAATTTTTGGCCGTGAAGCGAGTCGTGCGAGGCGACGCTGTAGTCGACCTACCGCAAGCCTCTCCCGACCGCTCTCACGGCCAAAAAGGCCCGCGCGCCCCCCGAAGGCTGTTAAAGGCGAGTGATGTCTAGTGCAACTCTAAACTTACTCGGCTTCTCGCCAACATTGATCCGGAATCGGACGCCGCGATCATCTTGTATGAACAACACATCACCCGGCTGAATCTTAACTTTCTCGCGGGTGGTGTCGCCATCGATCTCCATGGTTGAGGAGACCTTGTCGTTGAGACCTTCGTCGCGGAAAAACCCGGGCTTTTCGTAGGCGTAGGGGCGCACGAGCTCTCCCTCGTCGTCGACTCGCAGATCGGCTGGCTCGACGAAGTAGAGGTAGTCCCCCTGGATGTCGACGGAGTTATCGAGGTCGGGCCGGTAGTAGTAAAAATCCGGATCTCCGGTGGCGCTGTCGACTAGGGTTTTGGCGACCTCGACAAATGCTCCTGGGTCTTCTTGGAAGTTGGCTTTGATCTCGTCGACCAGCTTCTTTTCTTCGGCCTCGTCGACATCGATCTCGACGTTTTTTAATGTGAACTCAACGTCAGCTTGGCCCTCGGCCAAACCACCGTCGTGCAGCCGGACTTGCACGACCTCGAGCAACACGTCCCACAAATAGGCCGGTGGTGGCGGGTCGCCGATATCGCCAAACGACCTGAGCTCGGTCCATCCCCACGGCACCTCGGGCGCGGGCTCATCCTCTGCGCTTTGGCTGATGCAGGCACGAAACGCCACGGTCCCGGTACCAAACTTGTATTCGTCGCAATGGGCCGGGATGTCGTCGGTCTTGACTTTCGCCATCTCGGCGATCATTTGTTCGAACTCCCATGGTGGCAGCTCCCACACTGGCGAGTCACCCTGCCCTACGGGATCTTGCGAAATTCCACCGGGAATGAAGCTGTCGTTTTCGATGATCCCCATGGTGATCGTATCGATCACGATGGTGCCGCCTAGGCCTTCGACCTTCATCCACTCGGGGTCGCTGAAGTCGAACATCGTATCGATCTGCGAGGGCACGCTGTTGACGTACTCCATCCGCGAATAGGTCGGGTCAACGCCCTCGTAGGGCAACGCATTGATGTTGGCCTTGACCGTCATCGTCGTCTCCCACGGAATCCCGCTGGCGTCGGTGATAAACCCGGGATGAACGAGGCTGTTGGGGTCTTCGGGGTCGAGCGGCATTGGCCCAAAGCGTTCGGGCAGGGCTCGAAACTCGGTCACGACATCGGCGAGCGTCACCGGAATCGTCCCTGGGGTCACGTCGTAGATCCCGTCGGGATGGTCTGCAGTCACGGCCCCACGGCGGGTTTGGCCGTTGGGGTGACTGGCGATTAGCGACTGGCGAATCACCTGTGTGGCCACATCGGAGGTTAGGACTTCTTCGGTCACGCCCTTCGCCAACAGGTCGGCGAGCACCCGCCCGGGCGGAATGTTGACCGCCTGCGCGAGGGCGATGGCCTCCTCCAAGTTGGTCCCCGTGAGGTCGGCGGTGTCCGGGGTCATCTTCAACAGCTTGCGCATGTTTTGGGCCGGCACCGACAGTTCGTCGGCCTCCGACGGCGACAGGTTTTTGAGGTCGTCGAGCACTGCATTCATCAGCAGCGACGGGTCGTAGTCGAGGAGCCAGACCTTCTCGAGCGTCGTCAGCGGAAGCCGGCTGAGGTCGTCGATGGTCATGACCTGTTCAAAGTCTTCGACATCGAACCGGCTGTACAGCAGCACGACACTGCGGGTCTCCCCCGGCGCCATCTCGGCCTGCTCTGGCGGCGGCTCGTAGGTGACTTCTTTGACGATACAAGATGAACTTGTAGCAGCAACCAAACAAGCGGCAGCTACCGCGCGAACACCAGGCCAGTAACTGCGGGGGGCGGTCATGTTAGGTAAACTCCTGTCTATTCGACGCGCTCGATGTCGATCGAGATTTTGTACTTGCTCGGTTTTTCGTTGACCGAGAGCTTGAACACGCGCGCCGCATCATCTTGCATGTACAAGACATCTCCGGGTGAGATTTTGACCTTCTCGTGAACGACGTCGCCATCGACATTGAGGTCCTTGCTCGAAACCTTTTGCAAGAGCGCGCGATCGGAGAAAAAGCCCGGGTTTTGATAACCGTAGGGTCGCACCGCAAAACCGTTATCGTCGGTACGGAGGTCCCGCGGGGTAATGAAGTAGAGGTAGTCACCCTTAATGTCATCCGAGTTCTCGACCCGTGGGACATAGTAGTAGAAGTCAGGGTCGCCGATATGACTGTCGTTGAGGAGGGCGGCAAAATCCGCCATCGCCTCGGGATTTGTCATGATGTTACCCTTGATTTCGTTGACCAATTCCTCCGTGTCTACGCCCGTCGGGATATCCCGCAAGGTCAGGGCCACGCTCCCCGCTCCTTCGGCGATTCCACCATTGTGGAGTAGCGATTGCGCGATTTCTAACAACATGTCCCAAAAGTAAGATGGGGGTGGTGGCGGCTGGTCGAGTTCAACCTTTTGATCGACCGCAATTGAAACCCAGGCATCGGCACCAAAACAGGCTTGGACGGCATCAAATGGCTCTTCGAGGGTGCCCTCGGGTTGGTACACCGAACAGTGCTCGGAGACGCCGCTGGCCCGCAGCACTGCAACATCGGCCAACAGTCGCTCAAACTCCCATGGAGCCCGTTCCCAAACAGCCGAGTTACCAAGTGGTGCGGGCTCTTTTGAGGTGCCCCCCGAAATAAATGTTGGGCTCTCAAAAATCGACATCGTCAGCTCGTCGATCACCAGGTCCTGTTTGAGACCTTCGAGCTTGAGCCAGTCGGGGTTGTTGAAGTCAAAGACATCGCGGATCTGGCTGGCGGTACTGTTGACCGCGCCGATCGAGGTCGTCGACAGGTCGAGGGCCTCAAACGAAAACGCGTTGAGGTCCACCTGGACCGCCATCTGGAAGTCGTCGGTGGTGGCCTTGAGACCCGATGTATCTGCAATGAACCCCGGGTGGTAGCCGTATTCGGTCGCCACATTTGCCGGGCCAAACTGAATCGGTAGCTCGGCAAAGTCGGTCACCACGTCCCACATGCTCACGGGCAAGGTTCCAGGCGTCACCGGGTAGAGCCCGTCGGGGTGCTCATCGGTCACCGGGCCACGTCGAAACTGGGCACTCGGATGGGTTTGAATGAGGTTTTCGATCACCGCATCGGCAATCATCTCGAGCGGAATAATCGGCTCGTCCTCATCAACTTCCACCAAGTCGGCGAGTACCCGGCTTGGGGCCAGGCCCACGCCTTCGCCGATCTCGAGCAGCGCCTCCAGGCTGGTCCCACGTAGATCGGCCGAATCGGCCGTCATCGTCAGCAGGTGGTACATGTTGTACTCGGCATCCGGCAGGCCATCGACCTCCTCCGGATTCATGTTGAGCAACTTGTCGAGCGAGTTGATGATCAGCGGGCGAACGTCGAGGTCGACCATCCAGGTCTCGCGCAGGACCTTTTCGGGCATGCCCTTGAGCGCCTCTAGGTCGAGTGTCATCTCGAATTTTTTGACGTCGAACCGCCAGTGGCGCATCTCGACCGTGCGGACTTCGCCAACCGCCACTTCGGTGGGATCGGGTTTTTCTTCGAGGGTGACCTCTTGAACACATGAACTCAAGCACAGGCCGAGGGCAGCACAGCTGAGTGCGAGACCGAGGGGGCGGAGTTTGCCAAATCGATTTGTCATGGATGTGTTGCTCCGAAACTTAGGCGCCGGCCGAACGAACGTAGGCCCAGATTTTGGTGGCATCGCGGTTTTCCGGCACATAGATGCGAACCTCGTAGATGCCGTTGAGATCATCTTGCATATACAGATTGTTCCAGCCACGCTTGAGTGCGAGTTTTTCGTGGGTCGTATCGCTGACCCCAGAAATGTTGAGGCGAGACTCTTTGCACCCCTCGTTGACCTCGACACACGAGAAGAAGCCCGGGTTTTGGTAGGCGGGCTCTAGCGGGGCGTTGGGGTTTTGCGGGTCGGGGCGCAGGTCCTCGTTGTTGGCGAAAAACAGGTAGAGGTTGCCGTCGTCGGCCCGCCGGTAATAGAAGTCGAGGGCGTGGTTGTTTTTCCAGTAGCGACCCAAAATCAGGTCACTCATCACGTCCTCTTGGTCTTCGAGTGACTGCCGGATCTGGGCGATCAGGTCGTCGGCTGTGAGCCCGATGTTGAGTTTGGTGAGGGCAAACGTCGGGGTCGCCCCCTCTTCGACTTCCTGGCCCGGGGTGTCGGGGTCGACGTCGTGAAATGAGATTTCCGCGATGTCGACAAACATCTCCCAGAAGAACTGCGGCTCGGGAAACTCCTCCTCGTTGAAGAGGTTGTCGAGCTCCATCTTCATCCACCCCTCGGGCGCACCATCGGCACCCAACTTGAGGCGGATGTAGCAGTTGTTTTGGCCCATAAACAGGCAGATGTCCTTGGAGATATCCTTGGAGAAATCCTCGGGATCGTCTTTGTACGCGCGGTAGCCCGACTGCCCGACCAAACGTTCCATCGACCACAGCGGCAACCGCCACACGTTGGTCTCGGGTGCGCCTTCGTAGACTTCGCTCGGTTGGTTGGTTTGGCAGCCCTCGACCGGATCGAGACACGGTTCGGCGTCGCCGATAAACTCGTTGATCCGCATCCGCATATCCATGGTCGGCGGGTCGTTGATCCCAGAAATCTCGAGGTTGGCCTCGTGGGCCCCGGTGAACTTGAGCTCTAAGACGTTCTCGGCATCGTCGCGCAGCAAAAACATATCGCCGCCGCCACCGGACAAGTCGACGCCGTCGACAAACCGCAGGTTACTGCCGGCGACGACCTTCATCTGGAATTTTTGGTGGTCGATAGCATCGCTTTTGGTCTCAAATCCATTGGGGTTGTCGACGTCGTCGGGCAACAAAATCCCCGGGTGATCTTCGACCGGACCGAACTTGGCCGCCAACGGGCGCATGTCTTTTAGGGCATCATCGAGGGTGACCCCAAGCGTCCCGTCTTCGTTGACAGCGGGGTGCTGCAACAGCGTGTCTTTGACCGCGGCCACCAGTGCTCCCATTGGCAGCAGCGGGTCGGTCCGCTCGATCTCGAGGATCTGGGTGAGCGCCCAGGCAAAGTCCTCGACGATCAGGTCGGAGTTCATCACGTCTTCGAGTTTTTCAAACGCCGTCCCCCGCATATCGGCATTGGACGGCGTCATCGACAGCAAGCGCACCATCGAGTACTCAGGTGTGTGTTGCCAGTTGGCACCAAACGTCTTGCCCAAATCGGTAACCTGACAGTTGTGATTTGGGTTTTTGTTGTCGAGCGTCCACTTGTCGCCACAGGCACCCTGGATGGCCAACAGGGCATTTTCTAGCATCGGCGTGGGGTCGATATCGACGAGCTTGAGGTCCTTGGCCTGGGCACCAAAAAAGTCGATGGCGTCCTGGTGGTCCATCACCAATGTCAGCGGGGGCGGGGGCGTGTCGTCGACCCGCAGGACAAAGCGGTTGAAACCGTCGAGCTCGGACGGCTCGGGCAGCCCGGTATCGCTGTCGCTCCCAGTCTCGCCATCGGTCTCGGTCATGTCACCGGTGGTGGTCTCGCTATCGGAATCGGTTTCGCTACCGGTCGACGTGGTTGGCGTGCCGCACCCGACACAAACCGCGAGCAGTGCAGTGGGTAAAAACTTGCAAGCCGAAAATTTGAAAGCCGAAAACTCGAAGGGCAATTGAGGGGTTTTCATAGGGACTCCTCGACATCGTCACCGAAAACGGCCGATGCGCGACCTCGAGTATCTCACTATCCGGCGAAAACATCCATCGTTCGGCGAACTTGGCTGTGTTGTAGGTGCGGTCTGCAGGCCGCACCCCGCGACCTCTGGTTGGCTCCCCACGCGATCCGCGATACCCCTCCCCCATGGCTGACCTCGACCGCGTGTTTGACGAACTGTGGTGCGACTACACCGCACTCAACCCTCAAGCCGAGGCGATTCATCGACTGTTGCGACAACGCGGCGACACCGTCGTCAACGACCACATCGCGCTGCGGAGCTTTGCCGGGCCGTTTGGCCTCGAAGTGCTTGCCAAGCCATTTCTCGACCGGGGCTATCGCCAGGCGGGAACGTACCGGTTTGTCCGCAAACGACTGCGGGCCCATCACTACGAACCACCGCGGCCCGGGTTGCCCAAAGTGTTTATCAGCGAGTTACTACTCGCCGAGCTCTCACAAGGTGCGCGCACAACCATTGCAAACCTCGTGGGGCAGATCCCCACAGATGTTGTTGGCACAACGAAATTGCTGAGTACCGGTCGGCTGTGGCAACCGCTCACCTGCGCCGCCTACCGAGCCCTCGCTGGTGAAAGTGAGTACGCCGGGTGGATGGCTGCGTTTGGGTTTCGGGCCAACCACTTTACGGTGTCCGTCAACGCCCTGCGTTCGCTCGCAAACCTCGGCGAACTTTGTCAACTTCTGGTCAGCCACGGGTTTGAGCTCAACCGCAGCGGAGGAGAGCTCATCAAGGGCGACGCGGCGGTTGGTCTGCAACAGGCCTCGACCCTGGCGGCCCCCGTGACAACGCAGTTTGCCGATGGTGAGCTTGTCATTCCCGGTTGCTACTACGAGTTTGCCGAGCGTCACCACGTCGCTGGCGAGCTGTTTTCAGGGTTCGTGACCGACTCGGCCGACAAGTTATTTGAATCGACACATAGGCGCTAGCAATGCCGTGCTCGCGATCGTCCGTTTGCGAGCGCTGACAACTCGACCAGCGCTCGGGTGCATGTCACTTCGGACCTGTGCCAAATTACGGCTGATACACTGCTTGTGCTGGTGTCTTTGCCAACAGGTAGCACGGACAACGATCAAAACCTCGCGGTTTGTGGGCTCGAGGCAACGGCCTATGTTGCCGCTCCCTCCCCCCGGCAAGCCTCACTCGCCGACACCATGATCTCGCGGGAGGTGCCCCTGCAACCGTCCGGGCCGGTGCCGCGTCGGATCGGCCGCTATGTGGTGATTGAGAAGATCGGTGCCGGTGCGATGGGGGCGGTCTATGCCGCCTACGACCCGGAGCTCGACCGCCGTATTGCCCTCAAATTGTTGCACCCACAACAACATGACCCACTGGCGGGCGAACGGTTGCTGCGCGAGGCCCAGGCCCTCGCAAAAGTTGCACATCCAAATATTGTTGCGGTCCACGACGTCGGCCACCACGGCGGCAAGGTGTTTATGGCCATGGAGTTTGTCCGTGGCCAAACCCTGACATCGTGGTTGGTCGAACACCGCGGGGCTCCGTTGCTACGCCGGCTCGGGATGATGATTGAGGTCGGGCGTGGCCTCGCTGCCGCCCATGCCCAGTCCCTTGTCCACCGCGACTTTAAGCCCGACAACGTACTCGTGGGAGAAGATGGCCGGCCGCGGGTCCTCGACTTCGGCTTGGTAGCCTACCGCGAAGCTGCAGACCGCGAGCAACCGGGCGCACAGCCACTCGATTTGACGACCACGGGTGCGGTCATGGGTACGCCGGCATATATGGCTCCCGAGCAATTTTCGGGATTGGCGGCCGATGCCCGCACCGACCAGTTTGCGTTTTGCATCGTCCTCTACGAGATGTTGTATCATCAACGACCCTTTGCCGGGGATACGTTTGCGGTACTCGCTGCCAATGTGTTGGAGGGTCAACACCGGGGATTTTCGGAGGGTCGCTCACGACCCCGATGGCTCACCAAGGCGATTGCCCGGGGCCTGTCGATTGCTCCTGAACATCGCTGGCCATCCATGGACGAACTCCTGCGCCAACTCGAGCGTGGTTCCCCGTGGCGACGGGCACGGCGGGTTTTGACCTTGGCCGCGGTTTTGACCGGTGCAGTCGGCCTTGGCACAACCCTGACGAGCTCGACTGAACCCAACATCTGTCCGGATAAACAGGCACCGCTGGCGACCATCTGGAACCCCGAGGTCAAACAGCAACTCGAACAGGCGCTGCGGGCTTCGGGTACCGTGTATTCCGGCGCGACCACGGACCATGTGGTCCGCCAGCTCGCCCAGTACGGGGTGTCGTGGGAAAACATGTACCAGCAAAGTTGCTCGGAACTCGCGGCCGACTCGCTGAACGCCGCACGACTTGCCCGGGTGGCCTGCCTCGAGCAACGCCGCAGGGAGTTTGCGGCCACGATCGATGTGTTGCGCCAGCCAGACACCAAAACGATTGAACATGCAACAAATGCGGTGGCCCTGCTCGTCCCGCCCGACACATGCCTCGACCCGCGCCGTGCCTCTGCCGCTGCCGAAGTCCCGGACGACCCCGAACTTGCGGCCGAGGTCATTCGCCTGCGCGGGTCGATGGCCGAGGTCCAAGCGCTGTGGCAGGCGTCGAAACTCGAGCGTGCACTCGAGGTCTTGGATCAAACCGATCAGGAAATTCAAGCTCTCGGCGACCCCTACCTCAAACTCCAAGCCAGCCTGACACGCGGCCGAATTTTAGGGAAAACCAAGCAATACGAGGCGACCACCGAGATTTTGGATGAGGTCTACTACGGCGCGATGGCCAGTGGCCGCGACCTCCTTGCGCTCGAGGCTCGGCTGGCCCTGACCCGGGTAAATGCCGCCCGAGCGTCGTCCTATGACCGGGTGTTTCCTGAGCTAAAAGATGCAGATGCACTCATTAAGCGGCTCGGCTACGACGACCCGCCCGGCGAACTGCGTGCCCGCCACCTCCTCAACCTCGGGTTTGCGCTCGAACGCACGCGGCAAACAAACCTTGCCAGGGGCCCACTCGAGCAATCCTACGCGCTTCTGAAATCGATCTATCCGGCCGAGCACCCACTTGTAACCCGGGCGGTCGGCAACCTCGCGATTTTGGAGATGGCCGACAAGAACTTTCAAAAAGCTGTTGACTATGCACAGTCTGTGGTCGCCCAAAAACGCATGCTCGTGGGGGCGGACCACCCGGAGCTTGCGGGGGCTCTCAACAATCTCGCGATCGTCGCGCGTGAGGCCCAGGACCTCGGTACCGCCCTCGCGGCACAAACCGAGGCGGTTGCCATTTGGGAGCGGATTTCACTGGCGAGTATCCAGCCGATCCTGGCGATGGGCTACCGCAACCTGGGCTCGATCTACGCCCGCCAACAAAACTACCCCGCTGCCCGGGGTGCCTACACCCGTGAGATCGAGCTACGCGTACAGCTCGGAGCTGCGGAGCATGGCCCGTTTATCGCCGATGCCCAGGTTCAGATCGCACGGTTGTTTATCCGCGAGGACAACCACGTGGCAGCTCTCGAAGAGATTATGAAGGGCCTCGCAGCCCTCCCGCAGCCGCACATGGCTGCTGACAATATCCGGTTTTACGCCAAGCTCGAGGGCACACGCTCGCAACTCGACATCCACTTTGGCACGCTCGAGGGCACGGCCACGCGATTGGAAAACCTTGCTGCGCGGCAACGTGAACTCGAGGTCCAAGAGCGCTACATCGCCTCCACCCTGCTGCGCCTGGCCGACGTCCACTGGGCAGAGGGCCGCAAACAGCATGCTTATACAATCATTGCCCAGGCTCGTGCGCTGTTGGCCAACGACCCTGCGGCCAAGAACATGATGTCGGCGCTTGCCGAGTGGGAAACTGAGCACCCGCTGTAGTCGCTACTGCGGCGGCTCAAACTCGCAACAGGCGTTGTCGATCAGGCTGACTGCCTGGCCAAAGAAGCTGGCGTAGTTGGGCTCGCACACACTGGCGATAATGTTGTTGCTAAACGACTGGGCAAATTCCCGCAACTGCGGCGCCGGGGCGTGCTCCATGCTGCACACGGGGTTTGGCTGTTCAGGGTCGGTAAACAGGCCCAACACCACCACGCGGGATTGGTCGCCCTTTTTCGCGGCGATCACGTTTGCCGCCCAACCGGCGGGAATCCCCTGGGAGTTGGTATCAGGCTCGTCGGTGATAATCGTGATCACCAACAGGGCATCGTCCCGCAAAAACCCTTCGTTGCAGGCACCGGGCTGGTTTTGCTGGAAACTCAGGGCACTCACCATGGCCTCGGCCGGGCGCTCGCTGCCATCACCGTCGTCGCCAACCTTGGCAACACAGGCAAACGAATCGGCGATGTTCGGATCGTCGTGGAGGATGTAGCGGTTTCCGCCAAAGAGATTGCAATACTCATTTGTTGCATCACCACCGATTGGGTACACCACCCCAGCGCCGAGCGTTTCGTCGCACTCATCGGGCAGCGGATTGCACGGGTAGCCAAACGGGAAACAGGTCTGCAGCCCGGGGTTGTTCATACACTGGTTGATACACAGCTGTAGCTCAACCCCCTTGCCGGCATCGGTATCGACCACCATGATGTGGTAATCGTTGTCGGGCAGGGTGTTTTGAATCGTCGAAATAAACCCGGGAAAGCTGGCGATCAGGTTGTCTTGGTTGTCGCCCATCGAGCCCGAGTTGTCGATGACAAACAAAAAGTCGACCTTGTCGCAGCCGTACTCGCCCCCATCGCCGCAACCAAACCCCGTGGTCGAGGTCGACGGATCGCTATCGCTATCGCTGGTGCTGGTATCACTGTCGCTGGTCGTAAACGGGCTCGTACTCGCGTCAGACTCGGACTCAGAGCCCGACGTCGTGGTGTCGCCGGTCTCACTCGCCGAGTCACTGCCTGCCTCACTCGCATTCGATGTATCTGCATCCGACTCGCTGCCGCCCGGTCCGGCCGTCGTCAGCGTTGTGATGCCTGTGGGTAAGCTGGCATTCGAGGCAGACTCGTCCTCACGCCCGCCGCCATCGCCACAACCCGATGCAAGCGCAATCAACAATCCGAGACATGTGCACCGACCCAAGGAACCGTAAGGCATACCGGGACGGTAGGCGCCTCTCACACATGTCGTCAACGAAAAACCAGCTTGTCTGCGAAACTTTTGCGGCCAAAAAAGCAAGTACGTACAACGTTTAAGTTGCATCCTCACCAAGTCGCCAATGCGGATCGCACCACCCGTTCGCTAGGAGTGTTCGATATCGCGGGCCCGGGTCGACGAACGCCGACTCCGGGACTGCTCGATCAACTGCTGGTAGGTCAACCGGCCGAACACCCGCTCCTGGTCGGAGTCGAGTTTGTGAAACAACTTCGCCAGGGTGTCGTCGCGGCGAACTCTCGCCAAGTCGGGAGCGTCGAACAGCACCAGGATGTCGCGCACCAAAATCTGGTCGAGCGGACGGCCCGGGACATAGCAAGACTCCTCCGCCGCCATCTCGAGCACAAACCCCGCCTCGCCTAGACGTTGGATGATGGCGTTGGTCTGCTCGATCCCGAGTTGGTAGCGGTCTTCGAGTTCGGCGATCGTCAGCCCGGTGTTGCGCAGATCGTAGTGGTCGCAAATCGCCAGCATCAAGCGCAGGGCCATTCGCCCGGTCGGGGCTGGGCGCAACAGGTCCCGGCGCAGGCTCGGATTGACAAACCCCTCTTTTTCGACGACGTCGAGGTGTTGCAACACAAATGACACTTCAACCCCGAGGAGTACGAGCATCCACGAGACGTATGTCCACAGGGTAAAGACCGGCAGCACCGACAGCGAACCGTAGACACTTTCGTAGTGGGAAACGACCGCGAGATAGCCGCCAAAACCCCACTTCCCAACTTCAAACAAAAGTGCTGACAATACCCCGCCACACAGCGCCGCAGGCCATTTAACCGCGTTGTTCGGCATAAACCGATTGAGCAACACAAGCCCGACCGCGGTTGTCAAAATCGGTGTGGGGATAAATGACTGTTCCGATATTTCTGAGAACACCGGCTGCGCCAAACTATAGATAATAATCAATGGCGCGAGGGTTGCCAGCGTCCAAAACATTGTGAATTTGTTGATTGGACTGCGCTTGCGCGTGACCCCCCAAATCCGGTTGGTGGTCTTCTCGAGGGTCAAAAACAACAACGAGGCGACGATCAGCGCACTCAAAAACCCCGAGAGCCCGAGCCGTTCCACGGTGATGTTGTTGGCGAGGTCAAACACCGCATCGGCGATCCGTGCTGCCCGGTCGGTTTCGGGGATCAGTACGATCGCTATTTGCTGCAGCAACTTTCCCCCGCTCTCGCGCCCGAGCAGGCCGACACCGGTGAGCAACAACCCGGCGACGGGCACGACCGAGAGTAGGGTTTGCAGGGATAGCGTTGAAGCCAGGCTCGTGGCCCGGTCGACCTGTAACCACCGGCGCAGGGTGTAGGCGACCAACAACCAAATTTTTCGCCCCCGACTGACGCCGTGCTGGGGAATGTCGGGAAAAAGATAGGCGCGGGCCCGGCTCACTTCTTCGGGCTGTAAACCCGTGAGTGCGGTCCGAGCCACGCGTAGCGGCAGCTCTGCCATCGAGGCCGACGGCTTTTCGAGGCTGGGCTCGGGCTCCACCCGGCTATCTTGCCATACGAACTGGCGACGGCGAATTTAGCCACCTGCAACCGGTCACCCGGGGACCGCGGCGAGCTCGACATGGATCTCGTTGCGACGCAAAAACCAGGGGGTCCATGGAGGGTCGTAGCGGGCGTACACCGGCTCAACCCCCTCCCGCACGCGAAAGCCTCGAGCTGTGAGTTCGGCGACAAACTCGTCCATCCGCGTCTGCACGGTTTTGGGCCCGGGTGCGCCAGAAAACGAGCGCACGGCAACCTGCCGTTCGGGCACCTCGCGCAGCTCGACACGGGCGTCATTGGGCACCGGCAAGCTTTCGAGCGTCCACTCGCTCGGCATGGTGAACGTGATGACCCATCCATCTGCGGTTTCGGTTTGCCCGACCGGAGCCGTCATTTCGATCGACTGCCCCTTGCCGGCGACTTGTACAGGCGTCGTCATCTCGATGTTTTGCCCCTGGTTGACCTGAACCGGGGCCGTCATTGCGATCTCAGAGCGTTGGTGGTTGCCGCCAAAGATGTACTTGGCCAAAATCCGAAACCCGGCATTGCTCGCGGCGCGACGGGTTTTAGCCTTGACGACCGTTTGTGCCACGACTTGAGGTGCATATGCACGTACTTCATAGTCGAAGTCCGCAGCCGTGTGTTTGGCGACGACCGTATACTTGGGCTCCTCCACACGATTTCGCGCGAGCAACTTACCGGAGCTCAGGTGGGTTATGCCTGCCACGACGGTGGCGAGCGAAATAACGGCCAGCGAACGGGTTTTGGAGAAGCGAGGTCGAAAGGTCATGGCGACAACCTGACCCAAACCTCGAAATCCGCCACCCGGACCGGCGTGACTCCGCGTGATTTCTTGAGATTCCGGTCACATGTCGGCGCGCTGGCGCCTACGGTCGGACATCGCTGCCGCTACTGGGGATTGACCGCTCGCAGCTTGGGCGCCTTGGGCCGCGCCTTTTTACTTGTACGACCAAGTTTTTCCTCAAGCGGGGCGGCAAGTTCATTGAGCTCGTTGCGCAGCGCTCCGAGTTCGCGCTCGAGGTTGCGCGCGAGCTTGTCCGAGAGCCCGTCGATATCCGGCAACAACTCCGCGAGCCGCCGGGCGGCGTTGTTCGCTTTTTTGATGACCTCGAGTTTTTCTGCGCCCTTGGGCTTGGGGTACAGCACCTTGTCAAACCGCTTGCGCAACTCGGTCACCGGCTTACCCTCGTCGAACACGGCGGTCTTCATCTCGGCCAGGACATCCGGGGCTGGCGGCACCAGTTCAACTTTTCGCCGCTGCCTCGGTAATTGTTGCGTCTCTTCGTCGTCACCCGGCGGCAACACCTGTGAGTAGTAGTTGACGGCTTCGTAACTCGGGATCACCTTGGCTACGCCGTCCCATTTGAGGACCTCAGGGGCATGGCTTCGCAGGGTGCTGTAGCTGAGAACGAGCTTGTCGACGGTCGGTTTTTTAAGCGCGAGCTCCTCACTTGCATAGGCGTAGAAGTCGTTAAAACCCCAGCGCTTGTAGGCCCCCGACTTCCGTACCTTGGCCAGCACCTCGGCTAAGTCGACCCACGAACGCTTGAACTTTTGCGTGCGCTTGAGAACTTCGAGACGCTGGGCGTCGCCACCCGACTTCTCGAGAATCGCCGCGAGTTCATCGATCTTTTTGAGGCCTTTGCTGCGCACCTTGTCCGCTGTCACGCCCGGCGTATAGCACTCCGCGGCCCACGATTTACTCAACTTTTGTTCAGCTCACAACGGACTGAGAAAGCGGGCACCTCGGGTGACGGGTGTGATGATTCGAGATAGTTTCGCAGCTATGGGTGAAGTCAATATCCCCAAGCAAAATGACAAGCGCCGGCTGACCGAGTTTATGCGGGCGTTGCTCGCCGACATGCGGGCCCTAGAATTCATGCTCGAGCACGATCGCTTTGAGGCGGGCATCCGCCGGATCGGCGCCGAGCAGGAAATGTTTTTGGTCGACAGCGGCATGGGCCCGGCCCCGCTGGCAACCGAGATTTTAGAGACACTCAACGAGCCGTTTCTCACCACCGAGCTGGCCCGGTTTAACCTCGAGGCCAACCTCGAGCCGCGGGTGTTTGGTGAGCACTGCCTACGCGAGATGGAAGAGGAGCTGAGCTACTGCGTCGAACGAACCCGCGAAGGCGCCCGTAAATTCGGCGCCAATGTGTTGCTGTGCGGCACCCTCCCAACCCTGTCGAAGGAGGACCTCGCCATCAGCAACATGACCCCAAAGCCACGTTACCACGAGCTCAACCGCATCATGTGTAACCTCCGGCGCGGGGCGTTTCACGTGGTGATCAAGGGGGTCGATGAGCTGGAGATGGAGCATGACAACGTCATGCTCGAGGCCTGCAACACCAGCTTTCAAATCCACTTTCAGGTGCGCCCCGAAGAGTTTGCCAAGCTCTACAACCTCGCCCAGGCCGTCACTGCGCCGGTACTGGCCGCCGCCGTCAACTCGCCGGTGCTGCTCGGCCAACGCCTGTGGCAAGAGACCCGGGTCGCGTTGTTTCAGCGCTCGCTCGACACCCGCTCGTTTGCCGAGCACGTCCGCGGCCATCGCCCGCGCGTCCACTTTGGCGATCGCTGGGTCAGCGAGTCTGTTCTCGAAATTTTCCGCGAAGACATCGCCCGGTTTCGGCTGTTGATCGCAGGTACCCGCGACGAAGATCCAATGTCGGTGCTCGAGCGCGGCGATGTCCCCAAGCTTTCGGCCCTGCGCCTGCACGCCGGCACCATCTACCGGTGGAACCGTGCCTGTTATGGGATCTCAGACGGCAAGCCACACCTTCGCATCGAAAACCGGGTGCTCCCGGCGGGCCCCAGCATCCGCGACGAGATCGCCAACGCGGCATTCTTCTTTGGCCTGATGGCAACCTACGCCGACGAGCACCCGCGAATTCACGAGGAGATGGCCTTTGACGACGCCAAGGGCAACTTCTTTGCAGCCGCGCGCCACGGCTTGCAGGCCCAGTTCACGTGGCTCGGCGGCAAAACCTGGACCGCCGCCGACCTCATCCTCAACGACCTGCTGCCACAGGCGCGCGAGGGTCTAAAAATCGCGGGTATCAACCAAAAGGACAGCGACACCTACCTCGAGGTGATCGAGTCGCGTGTACGGGCTCAACGCACCGGCTCACGCTGGGTCCTGAGCTCGCTGGCCTCCCTGCGAGAAACCGATACCACGCGTGATCTCCGTTGCCGCGCCGTCGCCTCGGCAATGTTGCAGAATCAACTAACCGGCGCACCAGTCCACGAGTGGGACCTGGCCAGCCTCCCCGACGAGGACTCCCGCGACTGGCGGGAGAGCTTTCGGACGGTTCGCCAGTTTATGACCACCGACCTGTTGACCGTGCGGCCGGACGACATCGTCGACCTCGCCGTCAACCTCATGACCTGGGAACACATCCGTCACATCCCGGTCGAAGACAAGGACGGTGTGTTTAAGGGCATCATCTCGCACCGCGAACTGCTCAACGTGATCGCCAAGGGGACGCGTCGCGAAAACGAGGACCCGCTGTTGGTCGAGGACGTCATGAGCGATCCACCGGCGGTCGTGCAACCATCTACACCCACGCTCGAAGCGATTGCCCTGATGCGGAAGCACCGCACCAGCAGCCTGCCGGTGCTGTCCGAGGGCAAACTCGTGGGCCTGATCACCGGTGGCGACTTTATGGAAGTTGCGCGTCGCCTGCTCGAGCGCCACTTTGGCGACTGAGCTGGTATGCTCCGCAGACTTCATGAAGCGGCATCGCGCAGCACCTATGACTGACCGTCAACGTCCCCGCGTCGGCTGGTGGCGACCACTCGTCTGCGTGGCGCTTGTGGTCGCAATGGTCCCCCAATCAGCGCTGGCACACCGCGCGGTTGAAGGACCCAAGCCCGCACCCCAGCAACCGGCGGCCGAGCAAACCGTCGACGATGCCCTCGCCGAAGGTGATTTGAGCACCGCCCGCGAGCTGACAGCTGCGCAGGAGGGCGAAGACCCCGAGAACACCCGCGCCCGTGCCCGGGTCTGTGAGCAGGCCGGAGACTACGCCTGTGCGCTCGCAGCCTGGCAGCAAGTACTCGCCGACCTCCCGCCAAACTCGCCCGAGCGCACGGAGATCGAGGCGACAATATCCGACCTCGAGGACATGTCTCGGGGAACTGTTTCGGATGAGCCTGCGTCGACCCATCGCGCCGAGTTCGACAAACAACGGGCGGCAAAACTCGCGGCCTTGGCCCCCAAACCAGCGCCGGTCGTCGACGACACACCGCCCCCGCCCGAGCCGGTCAAGATCCATCGCAAATGGTATTTTTGGGTCACGCTGGGCGCAATCGTAGCCTCGGCGGCCGCAATCACCGGGATTGCGATCAAGGCCGCCACCTCCAACTCCGAAGACGACCTCGATGCGCGGGCGACAGCCGGCCGTCTGCCACCTCCGCGACATGGCCTCGGGTTTCGGTTTTAGCAGCGGCGGAGGCACGGTCTGCTGCGGCCCGCTCAAAAAATTGGCTTGCTCAAATCGCAACGGGGTGCGAACTGCAGCCCCCAGACTTCGATGCGCATACATAAAACTCGTGCTACTCGCGGCAGTCGCCGGCTGCGGCGATCCGCGAACCGCACGTGAACGCGCACAATCTCCACCGGAGCCAACCCGCACATTGACGCCGGTAAATCCCGAGCACGCCGGATCGTTCTCGGGTACGATCCGTTTTGCCAGTGCAATGACGATCGATGCCATACGGGTCGCCTCCCCCACCCCTTTGCAACCTGGTCAGGTCGTTGCGGTTTCGCTGAGCACCACCGGCGACACCGGGCACTGCCAGCTAGGGCTACGCCCCCCCCGGACCTCCGCTCGGCAAATCGTTCCGCGCGGCGACGAGGCGCCACCTCCGGAGGATCCACGTGCGCGCTGGGTTTCGCTGGCTGACAGCGTAGAAGTCGAGTTGCCAGCTCCTTGGCACCCGCCCCTCGCTGTCATTGAGGTCCGCTGCGACAACGACCCCGCGCTTGCCGGTCCACGGACCGACGACGGTCGGGCACTGTTGGCCCAGGTGCCGGTCGCCGCGGTGCCAACCCACCTCGCCGTCAAAAAACTTGCACAATCACCCAATATCGACGGGGTGCTCGACGAAGCCGCGTGGCAGGCCCCCGGGCATCAGCTGGTGACGAGCCTAGACGGCGAGCCCGACCCCGACACGCCGACCCGAGTCTGGACCGCTTGGGATGACCAACACCTCTACTTCGCTGGCGATATTCCCGACATCGACATTTTTAGCGAGTATCGCCAGCACGACGACCCGTTGTATAAACAAGATGTTTTTGAGGTGTTTATCGCCGGTGACAACTCGGGCAACAACTACCTCGAATATCAAATTTCTGCCCGGGGCGTGACGTTTGATGCGGCCTTTCCCCGCTACCGCAAGGGCGACGAGGCCTGGGACTCGAGCTGGCAAACGGCCGTACAGGTCGACGGAACCCTCGACGGCCCGGTCGATCGGGACCGCGGATGGTCGGCCGAGGTTGCTATCGCCTGGTCTGAAATATGTGAACACACAACAATCACGTGCCCACCACAGGCGGGGACCACACTCCGGGCCAATATTTTTCGCCTCGATCGGCCCGGACGGCGCGGCACCAAGGGGCTTGCCCTCACGCCCACACGCAAGCCCGACTTTCATGCCTGGGAACATGCGGCGACCCTGGAGTTGATGCCATGAAACACCCTACGCCGCACAACAAGAAAGCCGACCGGCACCAACCGAACGTGCACACGCGCCGGGTCCCAAGGCTTGGCCTCGTTACTGTTGTATCAGCACTTATCCTGGGCAGCTGCGGTCCCACGGGCAAGGGCCCTTCGGCAAAAGTTCGCGCACCGAGGCCGGTCAAGGGTATCGAAGTCAGTGAGACCACCATCGCCCTGCCGGGAGTGCATGCGTCCGTCTATGCCCCCGACGGGAGCTCAGACTACGAGCTCCTGGCGGTCGAGCAAACCATCGTCAAAAAGCTTTCGCGCAAGGGGGGCCGCCACGATCCTCGCCTGTCTAGGGCCGCCCGGGTGTTGGCCGCCCACGCCCCCGACCGCTTAACAATCCCCGCCTCGTTGGTCGAGGGGTTACTTTCGTGGGCCGGCCTCACAGGCCCCTCGCCCAAGGTCGTGTCGCTCGAGATTCCGGCCGGAGCCGGCGACTGTGTCGCAGACGAACGGGCTGGAGCCTGTGCCGATGGCGTGGCCACACTCATCAAAGAGGCGATGCGGGTCTACGACGCCGAGTGGTCGCAGATCGGCGCTGGCGCGGCCCGGCGCCCAGACGGCAGCACCCTGCTCGTCGGTCTGATGGCGCTCGACGGGATCAAGCTCGACCCTATCGATGTCAGCCACCAACGCGGCGATACGGTCAACGTTCGAGGTTCGCTGCTCGGCGGGCGGACACAGCCGCGGATCGATGTGATCGATCCAAAAGGTGTATGGACATCGATTCCAACCCAGGGGACCGGCGAGGCGTTTGCGGCCCAGGTCCTGTGTGCGCGTAAAGGCCGTTACCAAATCGAAGTGTTTGGTGACGGCAAAACCGGGCCGGAGGTCGTCGCCAACTTTCCAGTGTACTGCAGTGAACCCCTCCCCGACTCGATTGACATGGTGATCGAACGGGTCTCGCCCGGGGTTTCGGTGGCCGACCTAGAGCGGGCTGGCCTCGAGTACATCAACGCTACCCGGGCACAACGTGGGCTTGCGCCGTTGCAGTGGGACGCCAGGGTTGCCGAGGTTGCCAGGGCCCACAGCCGCGACATGTTTGCGACCGGATTTGTTGGGCATCGCTCACCCAGTACCGGAGAGGTCGACAATCGATTTGAAGCCGCGGGTTTGAGCTACCCGGTGATCCGCGAAAACATTGCCCTTGGAACAGGTCCACGTGGGATCCACGAAGGGTTGATGCGCAGCCCTGGCCACCGGGTCAACATTGTCGCCGACGATATCAGCCACGTGGGAATTGGCGTGGTCATTGGCGACCCGATCTCACCGGTAGCCGATGCCCCGCGGCCGCTTTATGTCACCCAAAACTACTACCTCGCCCCGGGAGCGGATATCCCCAAAGACCCGGTCAAGGCGCTGCGACAGCAGGTCGACGGGTTGCGAAAGCAGGCCGGGGTTGCGCCCGCGACCTGGCTCGACGAGGCCGATACCCTCGCCCAGATTTTGGCCGAGGGTCGGGCCGCCGGAAAACTTGCAGAAGCAACAAAAACGTTCGAGAGCAAGTTGCCCACCATCAAGTACCGCGAAGTCAGCCAGCACATGGTCATCGGCGGGCGGTTTGACAGCCTCCAAACCCTCGACCTGTGGCGCGAAGACCTCGGAGACACCGTGGGTATTGGCATCGCCCCGATTGCCAGCGGCGAGCAAAAGGGTTTCTTGGTGCTTGTTGTCCTCGTGGTCAAGCAATGACGCCAGCGAACACGTGAGCAGGCCAATCACCCGAAATCGAAAATCTGCGCTATATCTGAGCAACCGACGTGTCGACCAACGCTGCACCCGATGAAGTTGATGTCCTGGGGCAAATTTCTCGTGTTTGCTGCGAAAAACACCGCAGGGTCTCGAGCTGATTCGGGTGTTCGGCGAGTAGGCCGGGGCCAAGCCAACGCGCCTTCATACTAGATGCCTTCACTTTGGCGCGAAGCAGCACGACCGTGTTTTACCGCCGTTGCAGCGCGCAAGTTTGCCGAGCGACGACGACAGCTGATTCCGGTGTTCGGCGAGTAGGACGGGGCCAAGCCAACGCGCTTTCATACTAGATGCCTATACACTTTGGTGCGAAGCAACACGACCCTATCAAACCGTCGTTGCAGCACGCAAGTTTGCCAGGCGACGACGACAACCACATCGTAGCGGCCTGCGGGCCTGCGTATCCGACCCGACGTGTCGGACATTTAACATGTCCAATGGGACATATCCATTTACAGCTCGGGCCGAGCTCTGCACACTCGCGGCATGCACCTGCCAACTCGAGAACTGTTGTTGTCCACCATCCTCATCTGGGCCGGGGCCTGCGGAGGTGGGGAGGAAACCTCGAGTGACAGCGAAACCGGCTCAACAACGGGTGAAGAAACCACCGATCCCGGGACGACCGAAGCACCGACCACAAGTACCACCGACGACACAGCTGGCCCTGGGAGCGACAGCAACAGCGACAGCGAAACCACCGACGATCCGACCGATGACCCGACCGAGGCGACTACCGAGGCGCCCCCCGTGTGCGGTGATGGCAATCTCGATGACGGTGAGGCATGCGACGACGGCAACGACAACAATGAGGACGCATGCGTCGAAGGGTGCGTGGCTGCGCAATGTGGCGACGGGTTCGTGCAAGCGGGCGTCGAAGAGTGCGACGACGCCAACGACGACAACTCCGATGCCTGCATCGACACATGCCTCGCTGCAACATGCGGAGACGGACACGTCGGACCGGGTGAAGGTTGCGACGATGGCAACGATGTCGACGACGACGCCTGTACGAATGCCTGTGCGCTCGCCTCATGTGGCGATGGCGTGGTCCAAGAGGGTGAAGCCTGCGACGATGGCAACACCGACAATACCGACGCCTGCCTCGATACGTGTGCCGCCGCGGCCTGTGGCGACGGCTTTGTCCAAGAAGGTGTTGAGAGCTGTGACGATGGCAACGCCGACAATACCGACACCTGTACCGAAGTCTGTGCTGCCCCGGCCTGTGATGATGGCCTGCTAAGCGGCGACGAATCCGACCTCGACTGTGGCGGTAGCTGTGAAGCCTGTGATTTGGGAGGGGCGTGTGCCAGCGATGATGACTGCGCCGAGGGCATCTGTGCCGGAGATACTTGTACCATCACACGCACCTGTGCGGAGCTACTCGACCTAGACCCGCAACTGCCCTCAGGCGACTACCCGCTCGACATCGATGGCGAAGGCGGCCTAGACCCACTCCCCTTCACCTGCGACATGGAAACCGACGGCGGCGGCTGGACCCTTGTCTTCCACGTGTTCGATATGGGTGGTAGCCCCAATGGCCTCAACGAAAGCCAGTTTATCAACCTGTTTGGCCACAATACCTGGACCACCGAAAACTGGACCTACGACATTATTGACAACAACATCACCGCCGAAACCGCGGGCCTGACCTTGCTAGGGCACCAGGGAGCGGTTGATATGGCCCAACTCAGCGGGGCCTGGGACGATATTCGCATGACCTGTGCACTCGCCAACAGTGATATTGCATGGGAGAACTTTGCCCAGGTAAATGCATATGCATCACAAAATGGATCCGACGCGCTCCACGGAAGCACGGTCAATGGGACGTCCTATACGGTGGACGACACGTCCAACTCATTCTCGCAGGCGACCATTTGGCATGACAATGAGCCCGACACCCACAACAGTGGCCACTACCTTTGCGACTATTCAGAGGGCAACAGTGCGGGCGCGCAGTTCGGCTTTTGTTACACCGACTTCCTCAATAACCCCAACAACCTGACCCAGGGAGACTCGATCGTCTCGGTCGCGTTTGGGACCTCCTACGGGCCCGATGGTTGGAGTGTTGGCTTTACCGCCGAATGTGGCGACATGGGCAGTACTGCACAGCAAAATACCGGCACCTATGCGATTTGGGTGCGGTAGAGTCGGCTTGATGAACATCGGGTTTTTGCTTGCCTCGGTCCTCACCGCTTTGGTTTGGGCGATCCACACCTTTCTCGGAGGTCCGACGGTTGCCCGCCCGCTGCTAGCAGCCAACATGGACGAGGTCGCAAAGCTGACCAATTATTACTGTTGGCACGTGGTGACACTGACGCTTGGTGCCTGCGCAGCCGGTTTCCTTTACGCCGCGCTTTCGCCCGGCGGCTACGATGTTGCGGTGTTGGTCACCGCGTTGATCCTCGGGTTTGCCGGCTGGGGCTTGTTGCTTATCGTGTGGAAACGACAACCGACGTCTGCCATGCCCCAGTGGCTGCTGTTTGTCATTGTCGCGATCCCGGCGATCTACGGCTTGTGGGATGCTGCCTAAACAGGCTACGCATCACGGCCACCGAGCCACCGCCGACCGACGGCCCCCACAGCGACCGAAGCGGTGAAGTACAGCGGCAAAAGCCAGGGCGCTACCCCGAACATCTCATCGGACTCCGGCAGGTAGCGAAAAACGTGTGCTTGTACAAGCATCCATTCAAACATCGAGGCGCCAATCGCCACAACAGCACCGACAACAAGACCAAACCGGGTGCGGTCGAGTGCACGATAGGTCACCACCGCAATCACGACCATGATGGCCTCAAGCGACCCTCCCTCGCGCCACGGGTAAAAACTAGTCAGCAGGTAGGCCGCCAACACGACCACCGGCGAGGAGAACACCACGACGTCTGCGGCGCGCCGTTTTGATACCCCAAGTAGCCCCTGAAAAACCGCCAGTGGAGCCATCAAACCTGTCACCAGCAGCACAAACCACAACGGGCTGTTGCCAAACCAGATCGGGCCAAAGTCGGTAAAGTACTCGGTCACGCCGGTCGCCACGTGGTAGTGGTCGCCAATCGGGCCGATTGTCGCTGCACAAAACCAGGCAAACAGAAAACAGGAGACGATGTTCTTGCGTGAGGCGGGCATACGGTTGGGCTGCGCGCGAGCGTAGCACATTCACGACTAGCGGACTTGGGCTGAGTTGGTTCGCAGACTAGGCAGTTCGGCACATCAACCGCGAAGCCGCGCCAATTGCATGTAGGTGCATAAGCTTGCACAGACCACGGGGGTTAGCGACCCAAAGTGGGGTTCGTACTCACGCCACCGGTGTGGACTCGGGGAGCTCGACGCTGCTCGCCACCCACTTTGCCCGGGCAAATCCGCAGGCCCTCGCCCGTCGAACCCTACGCCGGTTTTTCCACAGTTCACGCGTATCCAAGGCAACAGCGCCTAGGCCTATGGTTCCGAGGAGCAGGGCTGGCACGAACGCCACCAACAAAAACGGCAGGCATGGATCTTGACTATGCAAAGAAAATGCGCGCCAGCTAAAAAACAGCGGCGCACCGAGGAACATGCCAAAGAACACCATCCAACCGTCGAGCCGTGGACACCGGGGCCCGAAGTCGCGGGTAAACGTGGCGAGCGAGGTCGCAAGACAACCCTGACGCGCTCCCCCGGCAGCCCAGCGCTGGCAGATCAGGGCGACAGCTTGGCACGCACCGTGTGGACAGGTTGTCAGGCTGACATCGCGGTTTGGCAACTCGATCGCAAACGCCCGCCGACAATAGGGGCAAACAACCGGTGTATCGGGGAGTCGGGTCGCAAACCGGTAGGGTTGGGTGTGGTGCATACCCGTCACCAAAGCAAGATCCGGGCCGGGTAGTTTTTGCGAAGACACGATGACCGGGCCTGGAGCGCTGACGCACCCGCGGAAAATGGTTTATAGATCCGCCGTGTCTCCGCTCGAAGTTGCCATCGCCGGGGTCTGTGTCGCCGCAGCCTTTTGTTGGATCGTCGCCGAGGTTACCGGCGAGCACTCGTGGGTCGATCGCCTGTGGTCGTTGCTACCACCGGCCTATGTCACCTGGTTTGCCGCCCAGACAGGTTTTACCGATCCCCGACTGCTGACGATGGCGCTCCTAGCTGCGCTTTGGGGCGGTCGCCTGACCTACAACTTTGCCCGCAAGGGTGGCTACGCCAGCGGTGGCGAGGATTATCGCTGGGCTGTGCTGCGCCAACGCATGTCGCCCTGGCAATTTCGCCTGTTTAACCTGGTGTTCATCGCCGCGTTTCAAAATGTGCTGCTGTTTTTGATCGCGGCGCCGGCCTACTACGCGTGGCTCGGGCAGGCCACGCCGTGGGGCCCACTGGACACCATCGCCACGGTCTTGTTTGTGTTGTTCTTGGTGGGCGAGACGGTCGCCGACGAACAACAGTGGCGGTTTCATCGGCAAAAGGCGGCGCGAAAACAACGTGGCGAAAGCGGTCCGCAGTTTTGCACAACCGGGCTGTTCGGCATTGTTCGCCATCCCAACTTTGTCTGCGAGATTTCGATTTGGTGGAGCTTTTTTCTGTTCTCGGTCGCCGCCGGGGCGGGTTGGCAAAACCTGTCGCTGCTCGGCCCGGTGCTCCTCACCGCGCTGTTTCAGGGGTCGACAGCATTCACCGAATCGATCTCGCTGGGCAAGTACCCCGAGTACGCCGACTACCAGCAGTCGACACCGCGGCTGCTGCCACGGCCGTGGCGTCGATAACTTTGCCTCAAGCGACCCCACGCAATCAGCGGTTGGGAGGGTGTACCCTCAACATCGTGAGGCGAGGCCTGCTCGACAGCATGTCCCCAAAGCTTATCGCCGGATTTGTGGTGGGCGCCCTCGCCTGCTCCCCTGCTACCCCGCCATCGTCGAACCCAGCTCCCGATATCCCGCCGGCTGGCAACATAACCGAACCCGCGCCATCGTCTGATACTGGGGACGAGCCCACCTCATCAACCACAGCCGGGTTATCCGACTCGAGCCCGACAACGACAGTTGGCGATGCAACTGATGTAGATGCAAGCGAAACGACGCAGCTGGCCGGGGACCTGTTCGGACCCAAACAAACCACCGGCCCAACCTTTAGCGTGCGAGCGCGCCTTGTCGACCGGGGGCACTCGGTTCCCCACTGCGGTGTCCTCCACATCAAGCTGGTCATGAAGTTTGAGGTCGAGGAGGTCATCACCGGGCATTTGGACGACTCAGAACTCTACGTGGGCGTGAGTTGCCCAGAGATGCCACCCACGAAAACCCGCGGGTTTCGCTGGACCGAGGGGGTGACCTACACACTCAAACTGCGCAGCGCCGGGCTACGGCGCTCGGGTGCACTTGTCGACCCATTCAAAAAAGAGCCGGGCAAGCGCTACGAGTTGCTGCAAATCGATCCGATCGCTGAACCGGTGACCACCGAGGCCAAAAAACCGAGCAACGCCTGTACCGACGGCGCGAGGCTCGACAGTGGATGTACATGCAATGGAAACGTATGCGTCGATATTTGCTGTGTCGATTCAGCCTGCAGCCGGGGCCCCAATGGCTGGACAAAGTGTATTCGGGTCCGGCGCTAGATCGGCCGTGATGACTCGGTCCTGTGCCGGGCAACCGCCAAAAACTCAAACGGTGCCGCGCCAGCCTGCTCGATCCCAGCTGGTACGAGGTAGCGTACGCCCAGGTCAAACCGGGCCGGTTCGGACTCGAGGGCAAACCCGGATGTTTCCACAAATGTTGCCAATGCCTCGGTCGAGGCGACGGACCAGTGTAAACCCTCACCCATCAAGGCCAGTGACGCACGCGTCAACCAGCCAACACGCCCGGTGTAGGGCCGGCCGTTCGCATCACTTTTGAGATAGGAAAACACGACGAGCGAGCCGGCCCGGGTGAGTGTGTGAACCTCCCCAAAAAAACGCGCGACATGATGTCTATGTAAGTACATCAATAATCCCTCGGCGACGACCACAGTTTGTCGACTCCGGTCCCACGCAGGGATGTGGCGCAACAGGGCTTCGGACAGCGCGACCTGTGAAAGGTCGACACCGAGTAACTCGAGGTTTGGGCGGACCCATCCGAGTGCTTGCATCGCGTTTCGCTTCACGCCATGGGTTGCCGGGTGGTCAATCTCGACAAACCGGCAAGCCGGATATTCGCCAGCAAGCCGGGAACACAGCGTGTCAAACCCGGCCCCAACCACCAATACCTGAGTCGCGCCCCGGTTGAGAGCGTCCCGGACTTCATCGTCGATCAACCGCTTGCGCAGCCCGATCCGCACGGCCTGACCGGGGCTAAACCAGTCGCCGATCTGCTCGAGCGCCCGGTTGTAGGCGGGCCGTTGCATCCACCGGACCATCCACGGTTTCAGCAGTCCGGCTTGCAACAACAACTGCTGGGTCCGCTCAGCAGCGCCTGCGGGTAACAGCGGGGCGTAGGCTCGGCGGTGACCGAGATGGACAAGGACGCGAGCGACCTTGACTGCTGTCAAACTCGGGCGTTGTGCGCGGGGCATCGGACCTACGGTAGCCCATCCATTCGCACAAGCCCGAATTTTCACGTTACCCTCCCCCGGTGTCCGCCGCTGCCCCGCTGACGATCACCGGTTCGCGCCAACTCCCCTCGTGGATGGCTGAGCACAACCTCAGCCTCGCATGTACGACCTATCAGGCAGGCAAGTTGTTCCTGCTCGGGCTGCAACCCGACGGCCGGTTGTCGGTATTTGAGCGCACGTTTAACCGCTGCATGGGCCTGTGTGCGACCGACCAAACCCTGTGGATGAGCTCGCTTTACCAACTTTGGCGCTTTGAAAATGCGCTGCCCAGCGGTCGTGTGCACCAGGGTTACGACCGCCTATACGTGCCGCGGCTGAGCTACATCACCGGCGACCTCGATGTCCATGACATCGGCCTCGACAGCGACGGCCGCCTGATATTTGTCAATACACTTTTTAGCTGCCTGGCGACCACCAGCGAAACCCACAGCTTTGTCCCGGTGTGGCAACCTCCGTTTATCAGCCGGCTCGCGGCCGAGGATCGCTGCCACCTCAACGGCATGGCCATGAAAGACGGCAAGCCAGCCGCCGTGACAGCCGTGAGCCGCAGCGATGTGGCAGACGGCTGGCGAGATTTTCGGCGCGGAGGAGGGGTCGTACTTTCGGTCCCAAGCGGCGACGTACTGGCCGCGGGGCTGTCGATGCCCCACTCCCCGCGCTATCACAACGGCCGCCTGTGGCTGCTAGAAGCCGGTTCTGGGCACTTGGGTTTTATCGACAACAACGGCAACTTCGAGCGCGTGACGTTTTTGCCGGGCTTTGCCCGCGGGCTTACGTTTGTCGGTGACTATGCATTGATCGGCGTGTCCGGGCTGCGCCGCGATCGGACCTTTGGCGACTTAGAACTCGGTGAGCGCCTGGCCGAAAAGCAAGCTACGGCGCGGTGCGGCCTGCAAATCGTCGACCTGCGGACGGGGGATGTGGTCCACTGGTTGCGGTTTGAGGGGCTGGTGAAGGAGCTCTACGATGTCGCCGTATTGCCGGGGGTTACGCGGCCAATGGCGCTGGGGTTTAAGACCGATGAGATTCGTCGGACAATTACGATTGGCGAGTGAGTAGGTCGACGCCCCAGCACCGACTGGGGCAGCAAGGTCGCCTAACGCGTCAGCTTGTGGATATCCTTGCCGTTGGGCAAGATATTCGGCGGCGGCATGCTGCCTTCGCAGGCCCGTTGGTAACGCACGCACCGGCGGTAATCCGCGTCGCAGTAGACCTCCATCCAGTACTGCAGGCTCGAGCGCAGGCGAAAGAGGGGAAACAACTGGCAGCTTTCCTTGTTGGGACAGGTATTTGACTTCGCCACGGGCTTGGCCCTTCGTAAAAAGTGGAGCTCAGATCCCACAGGAACCTGTCTCCCATCGGAAAAATCGCCGGTGTATCCGACCGTATAACCAGTTGCCGAGCATGATGGCAAGCAGTGTGGTGAGCGCGAGTATCTTGCCTTCGCCTAGTTGTACCAACACGATTGCCGGGCATGCGCCCGACAGCGCCCACCCGAGTCCAAAAATGGCGCCGCCGGGAATAATCCCCGGATGAAACCGCTTTTTGCCCCACCCCTCGGTCATCCGGCGAAACACGAAGAAACCGAGTGCCGAGGCGACAACCGCCGCGCAGAAAGTGAAAAACAGGCGCGTGTCCGCGAACGTAAACATCCGGTGGACTTCACCGTAGTCGGCAAAACCGATCCGTGACAGCGAGTAACCGAGGAGGATCCCGAGCCCGGCGAACTTGAGGTGTGTGCCCTTCCCGTTCATGCCCCTACCATCCAATCGAGTAACAGCGAGACAACCACGCCGGTCCCAAAAAATAACGTTGTATTGACAAGGCTCGGAACTTGGAACCGCGAGCAGCCGCTGAGGCCATGTCCGCTGGTACAGCCGCCGCCCATCCGGGTTCCGGCCCCGACACAAATACCGCCGATGATCAGTGGCAGGTACGAAACCCATCCGTCGCCAAACAGTGCTTCGTAGTCAGCGCCCATGCCGGTGTGAATCGCAAACTCGCCATGGGTGACCGCAGCAATCGCCGCCCCGATCAAGATACCGCCAAACAGCATGGCATAGGCCGATGCAGACACGCGCTCGACGACCCGCGGCGCTTCGACAAACATCCCCGGATCCGAGGCATCGTCCTGGGCCTGAAGCTCATCGACACTGCGCCCACTGGCCTCGGCAGTCGCGGCCAACAACAGTGCTTCGAGGTCCCCCATGTCCATCGAGGCAAATGCCTTGCTCGCCTTTTCCTCCTCGGGGTTCTCGAGCACCGAGACCAGCCGCGTGTATCCCGACGACACGCCAAACTGGCGACGCAGCAACAACAAAAAACCGATGGCGACACTCGCCAAGGCGAGGCCACCGAGCCACCACGGCCAAAACGCACCGTCTGCTAAAGCGATCAACACGTGATCTATACGCTACGCAAATCCCGCGGTTTCAACAACACAAACCTGCCGCGTTGATTGTAGGCTCGATCTTGCCTATGCAACCAACACGCACATCTGCGGCGAACTACTACAACGATGTTTATTGACGTGCCCGCTCCGCCATGTCGCGAAGTTCCGCAATTGCGCCCGCATAATTCTTGCCATGCACGGGATGTTTCAAAATCCCACTGCCAGCCACAATCGTGTCCGCGCCGTCGGAGGCCACCGCTGCAATCGTCTTGGTATTGACGCCACCATCAACTTCAATGCGCGTGGCCAATCCGCGCGCATCGATCTGTTGTCGCAATTCGCGAATCTTGGGGCGAACTGACTCAATGAAACTTTGACCACCGAACCCGGGATTCACACTCATCACCAGCACGAGGTCGCACAGGTCGAGCACGGCTTCGATCGCAGCCACCGGTGTGTGTGGATTGAGACTCACCCCGGCGAGTACGCGCCCCCCCGCGTGGTGTGGCAAGTTGCGAATCTGCTGGAGATTGCGATGCAAGTGGGGGCAAGCCTCAACATGTACGGTGATCACATCGGCACCCGCCTTGGCAAACGCCTCGACATAGCGCTCGGGCTTTTCGATCATCAGGTGACAGTCGAGCACGCGCTTGGTCAACGGTCGCAGGGCCGAAACCACAAGCGGACCGATGGTCAGATTTGGGACAAAGTGCCCGTCCATGACATCGACATGGATCCATTCGGCGCCACCGCGGTCGAGGGCTATCACTTCTTCGCCGAGGCGCGAGAAGTTGGCACTGAGGATCGAGGGCGAGATGACGATCGGTTGCTTGGCCACGGTCACCGGCGCATCCTAACGGATTGCTGGCAACCGGGACGGGCAACTCGCGCGCCGCTCTCAGATAACGCCAAGAGCCTTCCCTTGGCCGAGCTGGGGGATTTCGCCGGTTCGACCATGTCGCCGGCAGACGCCGCTTGAATCGCTCGCAACCACCGGTCACAATCCGGGCGCCATGGATAAAACCTACCCCAGCGCCGATGCGGCCATCTCCGACATCAACGATGGTGTCACGCTCATGAGCGGGGGCTTTGGCCTGTGCGGCAACCCGGAAAACCTGATCAAGGCGCTCCACCGCAAGGGCACCAAAGACCTCGACATCATCTCCAACAACTGCGGTATCGACGGTGTGGGCCTAGGCCTGCTTCTCGACAACGGCCAGGTCCGTAGCATGACCTCGTCGTATGTCGGCGAAAACAAGACCTTTGAGCGGCTGTTTTTGTCGGGCGAACTAAAAGTAACGCTCGTGCCCCAGGGCACCCTGGCCGAACGGATCCGGGCCGCAGGCGCGGGTATCGGTGGGTTTTACACCCCGACCGGCTACGGCACCCCGGTGGCCGAGGGCAAGGAAGTCCGCGAGATCGACGGCCGGTTTTACGTGCTCGAAAAACCCCTGCCCGCCGACTTCGCCTTCATCAAGGCCTGGAAGGGCGACACCCACGGCAACCTGATCTTTCGCCGCACGGCCAACAACTTCAACCAGGTGATGGCGACCGCCGCCAAGGTGACGATCGCCGAGGTCGAAGAACTCGTGCCAGCCGGCGAGCTCGACCCCGACCACGTCCACACCTCGGGGATCTTTGTCCAGCGGATCATCCGCGGCGAGCACTACGACAAACCAATCGAATTTCGGACCACCCGCGACGCCTAACCCGCGCCAAGAAGGAGTACAGAGATGGGACTGACCCGCGAACAAATCGTCCAGCGCGTGGCCCGGGAGCTGCGTGACGGCTACTACGTCAACTTGGGGATCGGCATGCCAACGCTGGTCGCCAACCACATCCCCGCAGGCATGGAAGTCATTCTCCACAGCGAAAACGGGCTGCTGGGCATTGGCCCCTTCCCCACCGATGCCGATGTCGACGCCGACCTTATCAACGCCGGCAAACAAACCGTGACCGCCGTGCCGGGAGCCTCGTTTTTTGGCTCGCACGACAGCTTTGCCATGATCCGCGGCGGCCACCTCGATCTATGTGTCCTCGGGGCCATGCAGGTTAGCCAACACGGCGACCTCGCCAACTGGATGATCCCCGGCAAAAAGGTCAAAGGTATGGGCGGTGCCATGGACCTCGTCGCCGGGGCCAAACGCGTGATTGTGGCAATGGAGCACTGCACTCGCAAAGGTGGTGCCAAGTTACTCGAGCAGTGCACCCTGCCGCTGACTGGTAAGGCCGTCGTCCACGAGGTCGCCACCGACCTCGGCTACTTTAGGATCACCCCCGAAGGCCTGCTCCTCGCCGAAATCGCCCCGGGCGTAACCGTGGACGAAGTCCGGCAAAAGACTGAGTGTAAGGTCATTGTGGCCGACGATCTGCCGGTGATTGGGGCTGGCTCGGCTGCCTAACCCCCACCCGCTCAACAATACCCGCGGGCACGTGCACCACGGGTATTTTTGTGTCGTCACAACCGCGAGGAAGCCGTGACCTCGCAAAAATGATGCATACACACTTTTCCCGCCCGTAGGCAGTACCCGCCCAGCGCGGGCGGTTTTCGCCCGACATCAGGTGCATTTACAATGCACATCGACCACCTGATTGCCTGGCGATTTTCCATGCCCACGACCGGGATTGCATGCGATAGTCGGACCCGCCGATGTCGACTACTTCCCGTGAAAAACCGCTGCTTTCGGTCGCCACCATCGGCCATCACGGCGACGGCAAAACCACGCTGGTTGCCGCCCTGCTAGCGGCGCTTGACCAACGGCCGGGCTGCCACGCCGAGGCCAAAACCGTCGAACAACTCGACCGCCGCGACGACCCCGGATTTGTCGCCCACTACCAAGCCTATCCCTCGGGTACGGTCCTCCCCACCAAACTCAGCTACGAAACCCTGAGCCGTCGGGTCGCCCACTTTGATGTTTCAGGACGGCGCAAGCGGGTCCGCTCGAGTGCAACTTTGCTGGCCTCGGTCGACAGCGCGATCATTGTCGTCGACGCGAGCGTAGGCCCGCGTGCCCAAACATTTGAGCTGATTCGCCTGGCTGCTGCTGCCGGTGTCCGCCAGTTTGTCACCTTCATCAACAAGTGCGACATAGCCGAAGACCCGGAGCTGCTCGATGTCATCGAAACCGAACTGCGCGAGGTCGTCAGCGATGTCGGGGCCGACGGCGATGACATGGTCGTCCTGCGCGGAGCTGCGGGCCAGGCTCTAACTGGCGATCGCAACTGGCAACTACCGGTCAACACCCTCATCGATGTGCTCGACCGCGAACTCCAGCTCACCCCCTACGACGCGACCCCGCCGACAGTTGTCGCCCTCGATATCCTGCACCGCCGTCACCCACTCGGTGAGCCCAAAAAAGTCCTTGTGGAGGGGATCGTGCGCCACGGAACTGTCAGTCGTGGGCAACACCTGACCCTGCTCGGCTCGCGGTTTGAAGCGCCTGTCGCCGTCCGCAGCATCGAGTCATTTCATGTCCGCCACGAAGATGCCGGTGCTGGCGAACACATTGGGCTAGTCCTCGAGGGCCTGTCCAAACGTTTCAACCGCAACCGCCTGCGCAAGGGCGACCTGTTGATCACCGAAAACGCCAGGCAACTGCGCCACCGCTTCCGCGCCCGCCTGCACCTGCTCCACCCCTACCAAGGTGGTCGCCACACCCCCATGTTTAGCGGCGACGAGGTCCTCGTGTTTCTCGGTTCAGCAACAGCCGTCGGCACCGTGACGATGATCCCCGACAGCCTCGGTGCCATGCCGGGAACCGAGGTCATCGCCGAGGTCGTACTCAAACGTCACGTGTATCTACAAGAAGGCATGACTCTCGGTTTTCGCGACGGCTGCGACGGCTTTGCCCGGGAAACCGGCGGGCCACCCCAGTGGTCGGGCACGGCCGGCACCGGCGTGATCTTAGAGGTCTTGCACGACACTTTGCCCAAGACATAGTCGAGGTCGCGTCCACACGGCACTCACAGCAGGCACCAGCCAAACCGCACGCGCGAAATAGTGGCAGCCCGCGAGCCGAAGTGTTCACCTGCGAGCAGGCGGGCTCGATTTCGTTGTAGTTGCAAGGTATTTTCAATTGCAGGATACTTCCACTATGAAATGTAGTGGTCGTTTTCGTCGTCATATGGGTCGTCGGGGTCGTCGGGGTCGCAGACTACTGCGACAGGTCGCAAAGGCCGAGCCCGACTCACGTTTTGCGCTCGTTCGTCGATTGATGCGAGACAAGCCACGGCAGTTCTTTGCGGAGCTTCGGCGACATATGCCGATACTCACCACCGACCAGGCCGTCCTTGTGGCGAACAGCAACGACGTCCATGAGGTACTGAGCTTACCCGCGGTTTTCACCGTCGACCTCAATAAAGCGAAGATGGACAACCACATGCTCGCGTTTGACGAGACCACGCTCAACCAGCGCGATAAGGGCATCATGCATGCGGTTCTCAACCGCGACGACTTGCCAAAACTTCGCACGCTCGTCGGCACGCTGACGGACCAAGCCCTCGACGCCGCTGACGGTGTGATCGACCTCGTACCCAAGCTCACCCGTTGGGTGCCACTGCGAATGGTCGAGGACTACTTTGGCCTCACAGGGATCGGCGTCGAAGCGATGGCGCGATGGTCTCGGGCAATCCAGTACGATGCGTTTTTTAATCAACCGTTCGACCAACTTGCGGATGCCGAGGCCGTGTTTCAGGCTTCCCGCGTGGCCTACCAAGAACTCGGGGCGGCCCTCGGAGCACTCCTGAAACGCCGCGGCGCCGAGCTCAAGGTCGACCCGACAGCAGATGACATCGTCGCGCGAATGTTGAAGATGCAACTTCCTCCGGAGCTCGGGTTTGACATCCTGGCGTTGGTGACAAACATCGGAGGCCTACTGATCGGCACCGTCGAGACCTCCGCCAAGGTCACAGCCCATGCCCTCGAACAACTGCTGGCACGACCGGCAATTTTCGCAAACGCGCGAGAGGTCGCCAACCGGGGCGACTTTGACGAATTTTGCGGCTATGTGTGGGAAGCCCTACGTTTCCATCCCTTCTTGCCATATCTATTTCGTGTAAGTGCAACCGATCACGTGTTGGCCCGGGGCACAGCCCACGAGACTTTTATCCCCGCAGGTTCCACGGTATTGGCACTGACCCAGTCGGCGATGTTCGACCACCATCTGGTTGATGAGCCCGAGACGTTTCGAGCCGACCGCCCCTACCATGTACATGCCCTACACCTCGGTCACGGTCATCACCGTTGTCTCGGCGATCAAATTGCGAGGGTTCTCGTGCCGGAGATTCTCAGGAGGCTGCTCCTGCGCCCCAACCTGCGAGCGACCGGTCCGATTGACTACGGCAGCGGAGCGTTTCCCGAGCATTACCCGTTTCGGTATGACCGGCCCCAAGAAAACCTTTAGGAAGATCATTTGTATAAACAATAATATTCGTTGCTCAAACGGCTCCTAGCAACCCGTGGTTTTTCTCGCACGGCGTCTCGCGCAGAAGCGTTTGTCGAGGACGCGTTTCGTGAAACGCAGTTGTACTGGTGGTAGTTCAAGTTTTGCGAGGCGCGTCCTCGTCGAAATCGACAAGTGAGGCGGCGGCGTGTCGAGCAAATCCACGGGAGTGGGAGCCGGTTGCTTGTCCCGCTTTGACCAGCCAGTACCTCGGGGAGGGAGCATTCCGGCCAAACGCACTGCAGCAAGCAGTCGTGCCCAACAAGTCCAAGTAGGCAGATCCCCGCGAGTCGATCGCCGGGCGAGATGGTACAGCGCTCGTCCAATCCCCAGGGGACATTGAGCAGCCAAACCCGAACCGCCCCGTCTGCGCTCGTACAACGATTTGTTTCTGTTTAGCTTTTTTCCCGTTCAACCTGTAGTCCCTTTCCTCTTGATAATACAAGTATTGCCGAGCTGAGGGCGCAAGTGCTCACCTGTGCTTGACAGCGTGCGACGTCCCGTCGATAACCAGCCGGCTCGCCCATGCTGTTTAACTCGTTCGAGTTCTTGTTTGTGTTCCTGCCGCTTACGTGGCTGGCCTACACACTGCTCAACGCATGGGGAGCCCGCAAACTCGCGCTGGGACTGCTGGCGCTCGCCTCGTTTTGGTTTTACGCGTGGTGGGACCTGAGCTACCTGCCGCTGCTACTTGGCTCGGTACTGGTCAACTACACGCTCGGCAACCTCCTCGCCGCGCCGACCAAGCGCCCAGGCCTGCTCAAACTCGGCATCGGCCTCAACCTCGCGCTGCTCGTCTACTACAAGTACACCCACTTTTTGCTGGCCAACCTCGAGGCAATCACCGGCAGCTCGTGGCAGGTCGACACCATCGTCCTACCCCTGGCGATTTCGTTTTTTACCTTTCAGCAAATCGCCTACCTCGTCGACGCCCACCGTGGCAAAGGAGGCGAGCGTGACTTCCTTTCCTACTGTGTGTTCGTCACGTTTTTTCCCCAGCTGATCGCCGGCCCGATTGTTCACCACGCGGACGTGATCCCGCAGTTTCGTGCCAACCGACGGCTGCGTACAACCCAACTCGCCGGCGGGGCGATGATGATCGTGATCGGCCTGTTTAAAAAAGTCGTGATCGCCGACAACCTCGCCACCTGGGTCGACGCTCCGTTTGCCCTGGCAGACGCGGGAGGAGAGCTCTCACCCTCGCTGGCGTGGCAGGGTTCTCTTGCCTATACACTTCAATTGTACTTCGACTTTTCAGGCTACGCCGACATGGCGATAGGTCTCGGCCGGGTGTTTGGCATCGAGCTACCGCTCAACTTCAACTCCCCCTACAAGTCCAAAAATATCATCGAGTTTTGGCGGCGCTGGCACATGACCCTGAGCCGGTTTTTACGCGACTACTTGTATATCCCACTAGGAGGGAACCGGCGCGGCCCCACACGCCGCTACGTCAACCTCATGCTGACGATGCTGCTCGGCGGGATGTGGCACGGCGCAGGCTGGAATTTTTTGATTTGGGGTGGACTGCACGGCAGCTACCTGATTATCAACCACGCCGCGCGGGCCCTGTGGCAACGCACGACGGGGACCTCGGCCGACACGCCGCACCCGCTGTTCGACCCGCTTGGGATCGCCATCACCCTGTTTGCTGTGATCATCGGCTGGATCTTCTTTCGCGCTACCACGCTCCACGGTGCGCTGGCCCTGGTCGGCAACCTAGGCGGCTTTCCCCTGATCGAAGACACCTGGATGTGGGGCTGGCTCGCTGCCGGCCTCCTGTGCGTGCTGCTGCTCCCCAACAGTCAAACCATGACCGACAAACTCATTGGCCCATCGGGGCACGGCCCTGGCCTGCGCCACCCGATCGCTTTTGGCCTCATCTTTGCCGTCGCAGCCGCGTTTGCACTGTTGCACCTCAACCGTGTCAGCGAGTTCATCTACTTTCAATTCTAGTCGAAACCTATGTACATGCATCAAAATCGGACTGTGCAGCTGACCTGGCGACCGCGGGCCGTGTGTTCGCAGACGCACGGTCGCACCGACGCCGGCGCGGTGGAGGCTGCACCATCACAGGGGCATTGCGCAGGTGCCCCCACCTGGAGGTCTGCTCCCCTATCGACAGGAGACTGTCCGCCCGTGACCGACCCCAACACCCCCGCACCCGAGCCACCGCGGTTGCGGGCCCTGTTTCTCGGCACCCCGCTCCCCTATCGACAGGAGACTGTCCGCCCGTGACCGACACCCACAACACCCCCGCACCCGAGCCACCGCGGTGGCGGGCGGCCCTGTTTGTCGGCACCCTGCTCCCCTATCGACAGGAGACTGTCCGCCCGTGACCGACACTCCCAACACCCCCGCACCCGGGCTATTTCTCGGCACCCCGCTCCCCTATCGACAGGAGACTGTCCGCCCGTGACCGACACCCCTGTTTGTCGGCACCCTGCTCCCCTATCGACAGGAGACTGTCCGCCCGTGACCGACCCCCCCAACACCCCTGCACCCGAGCCACCGCGGTGGCGGGCGGCCCTGTTTGTCGGCACCCTGATCGTCGCCAGCCTAGGGTTGGCTGCGGTCATCGCTACCTTCAATTTTCATGTGCAGGTACAACCTGATCTGTTCCCACGCGAGCAAGCCCAACGCGACTGTCGCCAAATCATGGTCGACGCCCTGCGCGATGAGCCCGCGCTGTGTACCGCCAACGCGGTGCTTCTAGGCAGTAGTCGCACCAAGGCGCTGGCCGACATCCATGTTGGAGACAACCGATTTTTAAATCTCGCCTGCGACGACATGGCACCGGTGGAATTTCCCGCCTATGTCGACTACTTCGTCGAGGCCTGCGGCCGCGAACCCCAAACCATCGCGGTCGCCCTCGACTTTTACGGGTCGAGTACGCATCGGGTGAGCGTCCCCAATCCTCCGAGTTACTACATCGACAAGGCAAAAAACCCAACCTACCAACTCGGCCTCTACGATGCGCTATCGGTCGACCAGACCCGCGAAACCCTCGCGTTTTGGCAGGACCCAAAAACCCGCAAGCACTTTCGTTGGGACCAGGTCAAAGCTTCGCTCTACCCCTCCGAAAAACAGGCAAAAAAACGCGAAAAACGCCAACGCCGGCAAACAAAGCGGCGAGTTCGAGTACGAAAACTACACGACGTATGCCTCGAACAACGTGTCTACCCGGCACAAACCATCGGCCCCGCCGTTTTCCCCGAAGAGTTCAAACACCAGGGCTATTACCGCGAAGCCTATGGCAACTACCAACTCGATCCGCGAAACGTGCGCGCGCTCCATCACCTCCACGCCTCGCACCCAACTTCGCGATTTGTCGTCTACATCACACCCGTCAGCCATGTGCTGTTTTCACTATTGGTCGACCACGGGCTTGTCGACGAGCTTCACACATACCTCGGCCTGTTGGTCGACGAGTTTGGTGCAGTTACAACCTTTCTCGACCCGAATTCGGTGACATCGATGCGTGCCAACTTTCGCGACGAAAACCACCTACACCGGGCGACAGCCGATTTACTTCTCGCCCGGGTCCTCGACGACCCCAGCGTCGACGTCCCCAAGGACTTCGGCCGAACCCTCACCGCCGAAAATCTTGAGGCCTACCGCGACGAACTCAAGCGTTGGGCAAGCGCCCCCCGCATCTCCGCCAGCCGCCGAAAAAAACCCCCACCGCCAGCAACCATGAGTTACAGCCAAGCCAGTGCAAGGCCACGGGTGGAGGGTTCGTCGTGGAGCGACTGCACCCGACACATACGCGACGGTATTGGCCTCAAAATCGCCCTGCAAGGAGCCCCAAAGGGCACCCAACTCGAAGTCTCACTCGATTCCGGCGACCGCTACGAGCTTGTTTTTCGCCACCGTCAAAACGACGTCAGCCGAACCGAGGTCGGGCCCAAAAAACGCGTGAACGGCCTAGCTGTATACACAATCGATCTCCCTGGAGAAGTTGGGACAGATGTCGACGAGGTCTGGGTTCGCCCCCTCAAAGGCGACAACAAATACGCGTTGGGCCACTTGTTGATCCGAGACCCGTAGACACTGCGTGTCTACTACATCACCCAGCAGCAGGACTCGGATTCAAGGGACCAGCTTTCTCAATCACTCCTTACAGGAGCAGCTATCAACTTCAAGCAGTCAACGAACCCGGGATTTCGCAAAAGGCAGCGTTACCTGGCTGAAGGAGGAGAACGTTACTCCGACCGACGCTCGTTCGCCCCGGTCGCTAGCTCCTCTGGTTGCCCTGTGTACTTGCAGTTGTCGCTATCTGCTTCAAGCAGGCAACGAACCCGGGGCCCACCGCCTGAAGACGAAGGAGAAGGCTCTGCTTCACGAGCTTTCATTGCATCCTCGCCGGGAAATCCCTCGAACACCTTGGGTTCATCCGGCGGGGTTGCAGGCGGTTTTTCTCGCGAACAGGCTGTCCCGAGTGTGACCGCCGCAGCAATTCCGAGAGCGGTTGTGCGGCGGTACATTGGCTAAGTATACTGCACGTCAAGGCGTCGGACTTCAAACCCCGGAATAACCGAGAGGGTCTAGGCAATCGACACTTGCTCTCTCGCCAAACCTTATGCTCCCGCCGTCTTGTCCCTGGTCCAGTTGAAGTACGAACGGCGTCTCTACCTTTACGATAACCGAGAAGATCTAGGCAGTCGAATCTCCTGCCCACTTGTTCTCTCGCCGAAACCTTATGCTCCCGCCGTCTTGTCCCTGGTCCGGCTTGAGGTACGAACGGCGTCTCTACCTTTACGAAGTCGTTCGGCAGACCGGCGAGCGGAACCTACCTACGCTCTTCTCTAGCCTCCGTTGCTTTCGTCACCTCCCCGCGACCACTGCTGAAACGCCTTGGCATTTTGTACATACATAGAGGTCAGTGGGTCATTGACGATCTTCCCGCTAACAGCCAGCGAAGACATCGCCACCCCTGACAAATACCCTCCTTGTGGACAGCTACTCGCGGCTGCGAACGCCAACTGGTAGCGACGGTGCGCGGCTTTCCAGTCTGTGTGCCGCAGGGCATCTCCTTCGCACATCAAAACCTGACTCAGCAGCGCCGCACGCTGCTGGACCAGTGGATGCCGCTCGAGCCCCCCGCACCAGGCCAAAGCCCGTTTGTAGTCTTTTTGGGCCAACGCCTGCTTGGCCGCCAAAAGTCCGTACATGACTCGCTCCTCCGCCGTTTTTGGCGTCTTCGCCACGCGGGTTGGAAGTGTTACCCCAAGCGACAGTACGCCGGGGGCAGCGGTACTCGCAAGCGCGCCTTCGGTTACTCGCACAATCCAGCCAAAGGCTGGTGCCCCCGCACACAACTGGGGCGTCAGTTGGGCAGCGAGATTTTCCCACTTCGTTGTATCAGCAATTTCTGGGGGAATCAGCGCAAACGTCAGCCGACGATCTGGCGATTGTGGCATTTGAGCTTGTACGTCGTGGGCCAGCCGGTTGAGGACAGTGACCGGGCAACCGGTGTGTTCAGGGACCTCCGCCGTAAACCCAACGAGCTGCTGTAGGTAGCGGAGCGCGACCGCGAGGCACCCCTCGGCAAACTGCTCGGGCGACGAAAATGGCACCGGAAACGACATGAGCAGGTCCGCCGGGTTGCGCTCACTTACTGCACGCAGTAGTCCGTATACCGGTCGGTACACCGGCCCGGGAGTATCGAGGAGGAGCATCCAGTCGGAGCCGCGCTCGACAAAACCCACAAGTTCTTCGTGGAGTTGCAAACAATCAACAACTTTCATCTGTACCTGCCACCTACTTCTGTCTAACGAAACGTACCCAACAAAACCTCGCTAATTGATTCGTACCACCGTGCCCTGTATCGAGTTGGTATTCATCGCCTCAGATTTCAGGTTGAGCGACTGCGTTTGGACTGTGCCCGGCCGCAGGAGAATCCTCGATGTTCCCGACTTCGATTCCGACAACTCGATTGTACCGTCCTCAGACATGTCGATCCGGGCGCTCCCACACACCAAAGATAACCGTTTTGAGGCAACAACTTCGACAACTCCGGAGTGCTGGATGGTCGTCCCCGATTGACCAACCGTGAGGGCTGCGTGTTTGGGTTGGAGGGAAAGTGTCGGGCCCTCACCATCTCTCTCACGGCAGGCGAGTTGCACGATCTTGGGACTTACGGTCTCCCACCCCCCTTTGCAGTTTAAGACCCCCTCTTCGTTCACTTGCATGTTGTATATGCCGGTGACCTCGTCGTGACGAGGGCCGTCGACCACCTGGTTAAAAATCCCGCCCACGAAGTGCTGTTCGCCCTCGGTTACGACCGTGCGACGTGCACCAGCGACGTGCAAAAAATCTGTCTGCTCCACCTCGCTGACGCGCCCACCCTTAATCATGACCTCTTCCCCAGCTCCCACGGTCAACTGACGGTGGCCCTCGACCTGGATGCTTTGGCTGGCACCAACAACCACTTTCTGCGCCTTGTCGACGAAATTACGCTGCTCTCCGCGAACCCTGGTTTCATGTTCGTTACCGACAACCTCGCAGAGATTTCGTTGTGCATGCATGGAAATTTTCTCAGCCCCCGCCGCATCTTCAAAGCGCAATTCGTTGTAACCGCGGCTCCCCGGTGTGGAGCGGGTCCGTATGACAGATTGCGACTTCTTGGCGGGCATATCGACGGGCATCGGTGACGCGGTGTGATAGACACACCCGGTAACGAGGGGACGATCGGGATCGCCGTTGATAAAACTGACCACAACTTCGGTACCAACTCGTGGCACAAACACAGCGCCAAAGCCTGCCCCAGACCACGCCTGCGCCACGCGAATCCACGCGGAGTATTGGTTGTTGGGTAGGCCCGCAGCCTGGTCCCAGTGAAACCGGACCTGGACCCTTCCGTGCTCGTCCGTGTGGATTTCTTCGCCCTCAGGGCCGACGACCGTCGCAGTTTGGATACTCATGATGACCGGCCGGCTCCGGTGCGGCCGCGACCAGTGGGCCCCGAGTGGGACGCACTTGAACCGATTGGTGTAGTCTGCCGCTCCACCTTCGACATCGAGCTCCTCCACGGGACACTGGGCAGTGTGTTCAACCTGCGTGACGATATAGGTTGCATCCAACCCATCGTATTGATGTCCGAGCACCTCGATGCGTTGGCCGGGCACCAGCCCAATCGCATTCGACTCGCCCACCAAAACAATGCCACTGGCGGTGCTTTGGGCAAACTCAATACTGGCACGCGTGCTGGCTTCGTCACTGCTATAGGTCGAGCCGTCGCCGTACTGCCCGGGGGATACACGCCCGTCGTGCAAGTAACGCGTGTGGTGGCCGGACTGCTTGCCGGCCTCCCCCGTGATGGTGTAATCGGGACGCGTCCAATCGCGCCCGCGTACCTCGATCCGTTCTGGCACGGCCTGACGCGCGAGCTTTAGTGTAAATACACCTTCGACTAAGTTACGAACAGCATCCTCGCCTGCCACCACGAGCTTTCCGGACCCCGCGAGTGTCGCTACCTCGCCATCGTTGCCGAGAGCATCCACCAACACGAGTTTTTCTGGTTCCCCGGGAGGGTGCTTAAAAAAGTAGTCGACGCCGGCTTCGTCGAGCAAACGCTCGACAAAAGCGAGGTCCGACTCCTCGTACTGCACCACCATTTCACGCCTTGGAAACGAGCCTGCAAGTGAACACTCGACCTCCCGTGCAAACGGATCAAGACCCTCCTGCAGCACCTGTGTGGCGATATCGACCAAAGACTGTCCCTGGAACACCCGTGAGTGTTGCCGATGCTGCAGCTGAACCATCGCGGGGCCAATTTCGAGTTGGACCACCGGACACGATCCATCTTTGTGATGGCCCGGGGTGACTCCGAGGGTCGTAAAACCAACGATGATTCCACTAAACCCTTGACGAAGGTTTCCGCGTGTACGCGTGAGAAACACGTTCTCGCCGAGTAGCTCAAACTCTTGCTCGTTCGCCGCGGCGCCGAGGTCTTCGCCACTGACCTGAATACACTCGACCCTTGCGCGGTAGGGAGCAGACACCCCCTCTTGTAGTTCTACCGCTCGAACGTGCAGCACGAGCTTGCGCTGCGGAAGCTCGATCTCCCATGCGACTAAATCTATCGTATTTACGCTATTCACAAAAACCTACCTTCCTCTAACGATTTGCCACGCAACGCCTGGCCTAAACGCCCTACTCAACTTACCCGGCGACCTGAAAAATTTCGGGTGACTGCGCGGCGAATATCTGTGGTGACAGTTGGGCAAGTCGCTCGTACACGCGTGAGAGCTCCCCCCGCGTGTGAATCGTTTTTGTTCGACACGCTGCCAAGTATCCTTGGAGGCAACGCACCACAAGTTCGGGCTCCCACTGCACGAGATTTTTTGCCTCCGCCTCGCGCCAAAGCCCATAGTACGTCATGGCGCCGTGCTCTAGTTTGCCACGATTGACAAGGTCGGTGGCAAAGTCGAGGTAATGGAGGAATCGTTCGCGGGGGCTTGTTGGCTGTGCGACTGGCGACGCCTCGCTCGGGGAAGAGTGCTCCTCCTCGGCAGACTTAACAGTTGTGAGGTCGGTTAACCATTGAACAACTTCCGGGTTCGTTGCACGCTCGACCGCACTTTGCTGCAAGCCCGGTACGTGTAACAACAAAGACTTTGTTGCGATTGTCAACGCCGCAGCAGCGTCTCGATAGCTCTCCCCGAGGGACGCAAGACCGACAACCGCGTAGCCGGCAAACTCAAGCTGTAAACGCGCCTGTACGAGCTTCGCAACCGCCTCATCCACGAGAGGGAGCCACGTTTGTGACTGTAGCAGGCGATCGAGTGGAGCAGTTGCTAGCGGGCGAGTGACAGCTGGTGTTGCAGCACAGAGGTGACTCCAAAGTCCAAAGCACAACACTTGGTAACCAGCTGGACACTTTGGATCGGCGGCACGTAACCTGTGACTCATCGAGACAAGTTTTTGGTTGAGCGCAAGATGTGCTTTTCGCGGTTCCTCGAAGGTGCTCACGTCAACTGTAGTCGGCTGAGTTGACGGGCTTGAAGGTCGTGCTGCGGGCTTTGGTTTGGGAGCCTCTCGCGGCTGCTTGGGCGACACGCGTCGTCGCTCATGCGCTCGATGCAAACCCCGAAGGCTCGGACCCTGCACCCCTAGGCGCTCAAAAACCTGCGGAAGTATCTCGAGACTCGGACTGCCCCACACGCCTAGCTCGGTGGCTTGCCCAGTGCTCAAACGCTCCAACTCACCGACATACCAAGCCATAATTCGCTCGCGCCGGCGCAAGCGAGTTGGCGACGGGAACATGACATCTGCATATGCTCTCGTCAGGAGGTCGAGCAATGTCAGGCCGCGTAATAGGCCTGCCGTCGAATCCGTTCGAGCCCAGGCAATAGCGAGATAACAGGCAGCCTGTAGGTCCTTCGCTTCGTGTTTGAGGATCCCAGCAGCAAGTTCGGCTACGAGATGCCAATCGACAGGCTCACCACTTGGGCTTTCTAACTGCGAGATCAAACTACGCAGATGGACAAATCTAGCCCCATAACGAGCATCTTCTCCGGCGGGAGTGTCAACACCAATCGGCTGGATCCACGCCGACACATCATCGGTAACAGGTGTATTTGCATCCATATCAACCTACCACGCGTTTCAGTTACATCTATTCTCGATCGAGCTTACCGACCAGCGACAGGGTGAAAGACGCTCCCATGTACTTGAAGTGTGGCCGAACTTTGAGGTGGCACCGGTACCAACCCGGCTGTCCGTTGACGTCCTCCACCTCCACCGAAGCCTGGCGTAGGGGTTTACGCGAACGTACTCCTGGTGCGGGGCTCTCCATGTCGGCGACGTATTGGCTGAGCCAGCGGTTGAGCTCGCGCTCGAGGTCCGCCCGCTCCTTCCACGACCCGAGCTGCTCACGCTGTAAAACCTTAAGGTAGTGTGCCAGCCGCGTCATGATAAACATGTATGGTAGCTGCGTTCCCAAACGGTAGTTCGCCTCGGCTGCTTGCCCCTCCTCATCGCTTGCAAACACCCGTGGCTTTTGCACCGAGTTGGCCGAAAAGAAACAGGCATTGTCGGCACCCTTGCGAAACACCAACGAGACAAACCCCTCCTCTGCCAGCTCAAACTCACGCCTTTCTGAAATCAGTACCTCCGTCGAAATCTTCGTTTGCAACTCGCCTAGTGCGTGGTAGTGATGCAGTGGTAGCCCTTGCACCTCGCCGCCCGATTGCGGCCCGATAATGTTGGGGCACCAACGGTACTTCGCAAACGAATCGGCGACCCGGCTGGCGAATGCCATGGAGGCGTAGCCCCACAGATAGTTCTCGTGCTCCCCTGCAACCTCCTCATTGAACGAGAACGTGCGGGAAGGCAAATCGACGGCATCGTAGGGTTGCCGCAGCAAAAAACGTGGCATGCACATTCCCAAGTAACGAGCATCTTCACTGCTACGCAGTGATTGCCACCGGGCATATTGCGGACCGTCAAACAACGAACGAAGGTCGCGTAGGCGCGGAACCTCGGCAAATGAACTCGCTCCGAACATTGCGGGGGCAGCATTTGTGATCATTGGAGCGTGGGCCATGGCAGCAACGGCGGCGCAGTCTGCCAACAGCTCGAGATCACTCGCCCCCGGACCAAAGTCGTAGTTTGCAACAAGTAGACCGTAAGGTTTCCCCCCGTGGGTCCCAAACTCCGAGGAGTAGACCATTCGATACAACCCCGACTTTACCCGTTCGGGGCTATCTTCAAAGTCTTCACGGAGGTCCTGCTTGGACAGATTGACGACCTCAACCTCGATATTCTCGCGAAAATCCACACGGTCGACGAGAAACTTGAGACCCCTCCACGCAGATTCAATTTTTTGGAAACCCGGTGTATGCAGAATCTCATTGACCTGAGCAGAGATCCGTCGGTCAAGCTCAGCGATCACGCAGTCGACAGCTTGTACATCGACGCGACTTGTTCCCATTGAACTCGCCTCGCCCCAACGCTCGACAAACGCCCCCATTCCCTGACGCACGACTGCATAGGTTTCCGCATCGTTTTTATCGACCCTCGCGTGGCCGAGTAACTCATCTAGAATCGGTGCCGTCGTCGGCTTATCTGCATATTGTGTTTGAACTGTCTTCTCCATATCACGCTCCAAAGATTCTGGTTGGGAATATCTGCGGCATGTTCCACACCGCGACGTTCAGAGAACCTACGCTTACTCATCGCTCGCGTCGGTCTGGCCTCCGCTCTCTCCCTCTGCGAGGGCCCTGCGCAGCTCGTCTCGCAATTGCGGCTGCGATAGCGCCTGCTGCAACCGCTTTCGGAAGTTGGGCCGGTTACCGAGGGGCCCACGCAAAGAACTCAAGGCATTGCGTAGTGCCAATAGCTCACGCAACTCTGGCACCTGCGCGACGATCCCGTCGGGGGTCAGGTCGCTGAGCTTTTTTATGTGTAACGAAACCGGCAACTTCTCGCCGGCCGCACCTGCTCGCAACTGGTCTGTAACGTCCAAGTTGACCCGAACATTGGAAGCCCCAAGAACTTCGTTGAAGTTGTCTGGCGTGACCCGAACCGGTTTGCGCTCCTCGACAACACGGTCGTCCTCGGAACCCGTCAGGTCGCCAAGGACCAGGATCTTGAGTGGCAGCTCAACCTCTTCTTGGGCCTCACCAACGTGGCTTTTATAGCGAATATTGACACGCTCTGTTGGCGCGACTGAATTTCCTTTAGTCATTACTTTCTCCAATTACTTCAAGTTGTCAACAAGCTCGTCTGTAGTGCTCTGCAAAGTTGTTTCTCGGCGCTCAACTATCTGTTGCCACGATGCTACTAGCCCCTGCCCAACCCTGAGGCGAGCTTCCTCCCCCGGAGTCGTAAGCCGCCACCTTGCGAGGTTCGGACTTCGTCCTACGGGCTGAACTATAATCGTAGAACAGTAGTCGTTCCACAAAAAAATTATTGTTCGGTCTGTGTGTTCGAGCAGGGACTGCCAATAGTAGTGCCAAAATGTTTGAGCAAGAACGTTTGGCGCGGGAAGCTCGAGACTAAATCCGATGTCCGCAGGACTGAGAATGCGCTGGCTCGCCTGCCAAAGGCAGGCAAATGCATAGTCACGCTCGGAGGGAGACATTGCCAGAACGTCCCCGCTCAGCCCGTTTGGCAACTTCCATGTCAACATCTCCCGTAGCTGACGACGCACAATCACTTCTCGACGTGCCAACTCTCCAGCGGCCTGGGCGTTGTCTACTGGAATCTGACGGTGGGCCTGGCACAACCAGCTCGACAACAAAAAAGGCACAACTTGACCCCGACGATACTGTGGCAGGATCGCAAAGCGAATAAATGGTGCCCTCCGTCCAACTTTGTCGTGGCTAACGCTGCAAACGCCACTCATTGTGGCACGACCCCTGTGCCGGTGGAGGACAAACTTTACGTGGTCATGCGCGTCGCAAGACTGCCAGAGTAACTCAAAACACTTCGACATATCGCGACCGACACCGCCGGAGAAGTTGTGTGAGACAAACTCATTGTGTGAGGGAACCTTGCCGAAATACCCCAGCTTTGGAGTTTTCAACCCAGACAGCGGCTTATATCTACTCTTCGCCAGCAATTTCATGACAGCCCTTTGATTTTGTCGCCAGACGCTTTGGAGGCTGACTGACTCGGTTACGAAACAACCCGAGCAACCCCTCACCGGAGCTGCCCAACTCTCGGCGGCGGGCGACCTCTCCAGCGCCTCCCAACAGGCGTATGGAGATCCGCGGGTGGTCGCTTGATAGTCCGTGCACCGGAAACTCGACAATGACAACCTGGTTGTCATCGGACTCGACAACGCGACCTTGGTCGAGGAGGCGGAGCAAACTCCACTCGCCATCGCCGTAGATTGTTTGCTCAAAATTCTTGCCAGTGATTGAGAGCCGCGCAGGTAATCGCGTGGGACTGTACTTGATGTAGTGCCATGTTTCCTGTCCGTTGTGATACTCGTAGTTTTTATCGCCCAGTTGTAGATGAACGGACCCGACACTCGGGGTTGGATGAATCATGAGTTCGAGCTCGAGAGTCGGCGTTTCGGCTTCGCCCCCACCCCACGACGTTTGGACATCCCGGGCTGAGGTGTAGAAACTCTCGATAGACTTCCGTAGCAGCTTACGCCCGCCTGCCTGCCGACTTCGACGAAAACCGTCACGACCTGTCTCGGGCAACAGACTGACGAGAGACTCTGTATAAAACCGCCATAGATAGCCTCGTGAGCCGACTAGTTTGGCAAATGCCGTGCCAGACACTTCATCGTCCGTGTCTCGAGTAAACGGGTACTTCTTTTGAATCTCCCGCTCGATCGGCGCCACGACGTCTCCGCACCAGCGACTTTGAATCCAGGCACCCTTCGAGTGACTCGCCGCGACTTGGGCTCGTCGCAATGGCCCGACGAGCAGGCGTTGGGCGAGAGCCTGCGCCGCCTGGGGATGCTGTGCGACCAAACGCTGGGTTTCGACAACGAGCTCCTGAAGTTCACTCGAAACACTGTCGGCTGCGTCTGGGTCGCCTGCTAGCTTTGCCAGAGCGTCACTTGCCCGGGTCGTGAACTCACGGTGACGGCTAACGAGCGAAGCCTGTTCGTCATCACCACCCTTGGCGAGCGACAGTAGACCCACGAAAGCCAGCGAAATCTTTGTGTCGCGCGCCGAACTTCGAGTAGGTGGAAGGGCGAGCTTTTGCAAGGAAGTTCCCCGCTCGAACTGAGTTTGTTGCTCTACCAATTTCAATACGCGCTCGACAGGTCCCGGCTCCCGCATGTACGCGCGCAGTACAACAGGTAGCTGTTCGTCCGCGAACTCTCGTAGCGAGACGCCTTCGACAAAATCGTTCCACTGCCGAATATATGTTTGAGTATACAAGTCGCCTAGCTCACTGAGATCTCGCTGCCACCCTGCCTGGCGCTTGGGTGTAGGTGCAACCCACGACGCTTCAAACCGGGAAGGCGTTTGCAAGACGGCGAGTCGCTCCTCGACGAGCGCCCGACCAGCCCGGGTAAAACAACCCGGCACATCAACCTCACTCACAACCGTTGCATCATCACGAATCACCTGAGACAAACTGATGTCGAGCTCGTCTGTTTCGGCACACAGGCGCGAAAGTGGGGGGAGTAGCTGCTGCTCTGCGGTTAAAATCTGTGACTTGGCGGCCTCAACCAGCCGGTCTAGCTGCTCGGGTGGCTCCAAGCTCCCACGGGTCGTCCGCAGGTACCAGGCAACGTCCTGCTGACGGCAGCCATCTATAGTCCGACTAGCGACCTGCTCAACAAGCCAGGGGTACCAATCGTGAAATGCCACCAGCTGTTCGGTGTTGTGAAATAGCAATTGTATGGCCGCAAGCAGCTCTCGGCTCGGTTGACCCTGCAACTCTGTGGCCAGCTCATCGATTGCCGGTTCCACACAAAAAGTCGCAACCGCCTCTAATCGTGTTTGCCGGACGCCTGCGACGATCCGCTTAAGCGCACTTGAGCTATATATTTCGGGGAATACCTTTGTGGTTGCTGCGGGTTCTCGTGCGACATCATGCAAGAGCTCTAGCTCGCGAAACCCTTCAGATAGCTGCCCTCGATGTAGCAGCACGGATGCTTCTCCCAGGGAACGCTCGGCGACACGTACCTTGAGGCCAACCGCGCGGGCAACCAGACCACTCCCAAGGGACAGTCCTGCGAGGCACGCACACATGGCGATTGCGGTTGCACGTCTCACAGTTGCTCGCCGGCGACTGCGTCGAGCTGAACGGGCGACAAGCCCTGCTTCCGTGAAGATTTTTTCCGGGAAAAGTCTACGTAGAAAGTACTGCCTCTGGACCGAGGGTTTCGCCTCACTAGTGGCGAGCGACACTCCGAAAGCCTGCGCAAGGCTCCCCCGGGCATCGTCGATGGGGCTCCCCTCCTGCAGAGCGCTCGTGAAATACACTCCTCGAAGCCTGGGGTTTTCCTCGTACGCGGAGGTCGCAAAGGTCTCGTCGATCAGCTGGGAAGCGGAGTGGAGCAGCGCACCAAAATTGTGCGCGAAGCGATAAATTTGGTCGCGGTCCTCCAACCGCGGACATTCCTGGAGACGCGTCAGACACGTGTGTTGAACCTGTTCTAGCAGACCTTCAAGCGGCTTCTGGCCGCTGTCCCACGTCACACCAAATGCTTCATCACACTTTGATTTCTCGAGCTCGCCGAAAACCTCCGAGAAACCCGGTAAAAGGTCACATTTGGTGAGCATGACGTAGACCGGAACAACAATGCCTAATTGTCGTTGGATTTCATCAATTCGGGTCCGTATCTGCCGGGCGTGCCGACTGAGTTCGCCCTCGTCTTGCCGGTACACGTGCTCGGTACTCACCGCGACAATCACTCCATTGAGTGGCGCCCTTCCGCGATAGCGCTTGAGTAGACCCAGGAATTCGAGCCACTCCCCGTGGTCCTCAACATCTGCGGTATAGCGACCGGCGGTGTCGATGATGACTGCTTCGTTCGCAAGCCACCATTCGCAATTGCGCGTGCCACCGATCCCTCGTATGGGTGAGGTTGCGGAGCGCAGCGGAAACTTCAACCCGCTGCGACCAATCGCCGTCGTCTTCCCCACCCCCGGCGGACCGATCACGACGTACCACGGCAATGCGTAGAGTGCTCGGCGCCCACCGCCCCCGAGTTGCGACTGCCGTAGCTCGCGCATTGTCCCGGCAAATGATGTCCTTAGCTCCTCGAGCTTAAGCTGTGCATCTGGGCTTTGGTCCTGGTCGAGTCGCTCCGCGCTGGTGAGAAGTTCGACCTCGAGTTTTCTTGAAGTACGAGCCTCCCACAGCCGTCGGCCTCCGATCGTCGCTAGGCAGCCCAGAACGATAAAAAGGGCAACCACCGCTGCCATCTTGAAGGATATCCAACCAATGAGGGCTCCCACCCATGGCAGTAAAATTAAGATTGCGATACTTGCGATAACCATCGTTGTCTCTACCCATAAACGTGTTCGATAAACTGTAAAAATTGCGATACTTGCTGTTCGACTCGGCGAAACATGTAGATGTGTATGAGGACACACGCGAGAACTGCCACCGGAAATGCAACGAACCTTGGGCTGACGACACGCGAACTTTGGAGTCGCTCCGAGCTTCGGTTTGCATGGAGGGTTGGTCGTTCGGCGAACTGACGAAACAGGCGCTCACGCTCACGCACGAGCTCACTGCTATCGCCTCCCGCATACTTTCCCTCAAACCCAAGCGAAAGCGCGAGCAGATACGCGTAGCGGACCTCCGGAACTGAGCTCGCCCGCAGCCTCGTAAAAAAGTCCTCACCTGCCCGCGTATTCCCGTAGATCCGTGCCTGAAGGAGATTCGCTCGCCAGTACTCTCGTAATTCGACCGGGCCGCGCAACAAGACTTCGTCGACCAAAGCAACAAATGGATAGAGTACAACTCGCCCCCGCTCACGGGTGGAGCCCAGGCTTATCGCGGTTTGCAGACTTTTATTGTAGGCCTCGAAGACAAGCTGGCGGATCGCCTCGGGCGTACAGGCCAACGACTGAGCACCCCGGACAGACGCAACAACTCCGCACAGTTCGCGGGAGGTTTCTTGAATAAACAGACTCACCATTGCATCCCCGATCTCCTCTACATGAGGCGTTCTAGACTCACCCGCTCGACGCGCTTGAGCACTTCAGCTGGGACAAATAATGCTGCAGATTTCGCAGCTTGTAGCTCCTGCCAACCGGCACTTTTACTGTCGAGTTCGAGGACCCGCTCGTTCGCTTGCAAACGGGCGCGACTCGGGCGTAGAGCCACCCCTGGAAGCGCGCGGTCCAGACGTTGCTCAAAGCTATCTTCCGGCGCAAACTTACATATCCGAGCCAAGGACTCGCATGTTAAGGAGTCCTCGTCCCGTCGCATGTAAAAGATCAGGCGTGCACGCTCAACCCCCATCAGTGAGGCCTTGCCCGTCAACCCAAGGCGCAGTGAGTGGGTGTCGCGTGGTTCGAGCACCAACTCGGTCTCCACTGTTTCAAGATACTGCGCAGTTACCACACCAAGCTGTGTTTCGATTTCTTTCATTGTCGAGCCTAGGGCTTGATGCCGGTAACGCAGTGGTAAGCTGGCCTCGCTATCCATCGCCGCAATCGCCTCCGCGAGCGTCGACCAAGCACTGAAAGGGTGAACATTTGCCGCAAGCTGGTGCTCGAGACGAACCCTCAAAGGCGCCAACACGTTCCCCAACCCCGGACTCGCGGGTCGTGCACGCAACGCATCGACGACCCTCGCCAGGGTGCTTCCGGCCCGGCGAAACCTCCTTAGAAGACTCTGCACCGCCCCCACGCGCAGTGAAGACGGGGCCTCCCCCTCACTCAGCTGAAAACGGCCTTCGACCCGCTCTAAACAGGCGACCAGACACACATGAAATCCCCGGCACTCGTCATCACCGATTAGCACCTGCAAATCATCAACCAAAGTCTCGACTTCAGTGTGCGCGTCTGTTTCGATTATATCTGAAACTTTCTTCGTGCACGACCGGTAGACCCTACTTACAGCATTTTGAACACCTACGTAGACTTTGACGAAATCAGCTTCAGTGTTCAGCTCACGACCGAGTACTTCCCCACTTTGACTACCACACCAGGTAAGCCCCAAGCCTGGAATAACTGCCTCGAACCAGGATATCGAGATGCGCCCCTCGAGCAAAAGAGATTCGTCGAGGTCAAGGCGTACGAGGCCGTGCGGATAGGGCTGCGCACCTTGGACGAGGCGGGCCAGATGTCGATAAACGACATTATCTTGATACTGAAGGTGCTGTGGCAAAAGTAGCATGCCATCACGCCACGCAACCCGTTCGTTTCTGCTAATCATTACCAGTACTCCTGTCCCGACGAAATGGCGTCATGCTGACCCGGACTTCATCAAGGTTCACTACGGATGTCACGCTCGTCGGCTGACAGGAGCCGTCGCTGTCGAGCTCGACCTCGTCAAACCAGGCAACACCCCGGGGAGCACGAACTTCAGCTGCCACAGCTACGACGCCGGAGGCATCTTCACGAGGCACCTCAAGCACGAATTCGTCGTTTGGATATAGCGTTACCGTTTGGGTATCGAGAACTTCCTCGACATCGCGGATGTCCCTCGGCTGTAGAGCTTTCTCTAAAACATACGGCAATAGAGAGGACTCGCTTTGAATCACGGTGACCCGAACCGGGAGTGACTGCCCTGATTGACTACGGTTAATATGTTCCCCCGTGTGTAGCTGCAGCCGCAACACTCGCCGCTCTTCCGAACAAGCAGGGGACTCTACAGCGGCCTCCTGAATCTGGCCACAAGAAATACAAGTACCCACGATAAGATAGAGGTACTTCACTCGCCTCAAACGTGTTTGCCATGAACCTAGATTTACTTTCATTGTCTGCTCCACTTCCATGCAAGCAACTCTCAAACCAAGATTCAAATTCTATATTTTCAAACACTTATAAACATCACCTCACACCTCATCAGGGAGCGCTGGCCCGTTGTCCCGAATACAGGACGGCATCTAGGACATCAAAAAGTTCGGATTTTTTGTTTGACACCTTCAAGCACCTGAATCATCACTCTCCCATGGCTGAATCAGTACATCTTTTTCTTCGCGCAAATGGCACCGACATTAAAGGTGAAAGTACCCAAGTGTCGCTCGGACGGGACGCTTCAATCGAGTGTGTACGCTTCGACGATGCGGTTCGCACCGCGCGTGAACGTGGCACCGGACAGGCTACCGGCCGCCGTACCTATGAGCCCATTCGCATCCAAAAACGTATCGACGCGAGCTCTCCCCTATTGGCGAAGGCACTCTGTAACAATGAGGAAATTGAGGGCGAGTTTCGGTTCTATCGACCGAGCCCATCCGGCGACGGAACGACGGAGCAATTCTTTACGATCGCTATCTCCCATGGGCGTATCTCTTCGATTGCACGTCACTCGCCGAGCGCGGTTGACCCTGCGAGCTCGGTCGAGCCGCCCACTGAAGAAGTTGCGTTTGTCTTTCATACGATCCGCTGGATCTACAATGGCTCAGGCCACAATTCGGAGCACGAGGATTCCTGGGCGAAGAACAACTAACCATTGGAGGGCCAGCCGGCCCTCTTTTTCCCATGAAAAACACTGTCTTTCGGCGAAAACCACTCAGTCTATTCACCCGATCTACGGTGGACCCAGCGGAGCAAATCGTCACCAGTATTTCAACCCAGCTTTGGACCTTCTCAGGTGCGGGGAAAGCCGCTTATGGTCACGCCCTCGTCATTAACGCAGAAAGCCGCACGGCTGCTGTGGAACACAAGCGTCTGGAAACGAACCTCCGACAACTGCTGCGGAGGGCAGAGCCGAGACTTCGTGAGATCGAGTTGCTCACCAACTGCGCCCCAACTGGGCGGCTTCGTGACGTCGTTGTCACTGCACGTGTGCAGGGGTCGCAAGGACAACTTTCTATCCGTCTACGCGCACTTTCTCCGCTTCACCTTCGGGTCGTTGACTATTCAACAACTTTGCCTATCGAACCATGAAACTCGAGCAACAATATCTCGCTGAGCTGGAGAAGCTCTCAGGTGATGCACGCCGATTTGGTGAACAGTTCCCCGACAGCGCGCATGGCCTTGCAACCCCAGACAATTACCGACCCGAGATCCGGCAGCTACTGCAGGGCGTCGCCTACCTAACAGCTACGCTGCAACAGCGTGTCGCCATCGAAAGTAGCCTGCTCGCCTATCAACAAGCCGAGATGTTCGCACCGGACTACATCCGGGGGCTGCCCGCAATCACAGTACTTGAGTTTCAACCACGTGGGGGGGCGGCAGGTAGAGCGCTCGGCGTGCCCGCAGGTGTGGAAGTTGCAACCTCGCACCAACGTACGGAGTCCTGCCGATTTGCAACAACTCGTCCCATCACGGTGCCCGACATCGAGGTAGTTTCGACCGAGTTCGTCCACAAACAACATGGGCAAGCGTATCTTTCGATCTGTTTGGCCCTGTCTCGGCAACGGTTTTCAAGCCGTTCGATCGAGTTCTTTGTTGCCGGACCCTATCGACTCGCGGCAACGATCTTCGAACACATTACCCGGCGCACCTGCAAAGTCGAGTACTTCATCGATGGTGAACCTGCGGGAGTGCTACCCGCTCAGACAGTCAAAACCCGTCAGTTACAACCACTCGACTTTGAACTCACAGAGTATCCAGACGCTCTTCGGCTGCTGCAACAGTACGCGGCCCTTCCTGAAAGCCTGTTGTTTTTTGAGCTCGATGGCCTGCAACAACTCACACAACTAGAGGGCCAGAGTCTCGAATTCCGGCTATTCTCCCACAACCCTACACCTTCGGGCGCACACGGACTTCGAGACTTTCTCCGCGTCGGTTGTGTACCAGCAGTCAACCTATTTGCGGTCGGCGGACAGCCGATCACCATGGTCGAGCATTGCCACGAATACTGCCTCGAGCCCACTCGAGAAAATACGCGGGTGTTTGCAGTGCGGGAAGCCTCGGTCTCGCGGCCCGCGAGTCGTGGTCGCCTCCCTCTTGTGCGGGGGTTGCCCGCTCGTCAACACGAGACGAAAGACGCATGTGCTGGGCGCTATACAACTGCCCGCCTCCCCGGGGAGCCGTTTTTGGTACTGCAGCTCGAGCCCTCGGGCAGCCTTGAGCCGGGAGATGTAATTTCAACGGAGCTCCTATGCCAAACGTCTCCCCAGGCCCTCGACAAGCTTCGCACCGGCGATATTTGTGTTCCCACAGCGAATACACCACCCATGCTCGCGGCGACCAACATTTCCCGTGTCAGTCGCGGGCTCGCCCCGTGCGTCGACTACGGGCCAACTTGGGACCTCCTCGGATGGCACGCCCGCCGGCAATCAGCTCAACTGTCGAAATCTTTGCTCGATCAGGCTATCAAACTCATGGTTCCCGGGTCGCATGGGCTCAAACTCGCCGCCGCTATTCAGCGCTCTGAATTCGAACCTGTCTACCGCGCCATCCGGGGGCAGGTGAGACAGGTCTTAATGTGTAGGGTTCAACTCGCCAGTGAATGCCTCGCAGGTAGGGGCGATGCGTGGGTGTTTTCCCGAGTGCTTCAGGTGCTGATTGCGGACTCTGTTTCATTCGCTACCCAGGTTGAGTGCGAGGTTCGTGTGACGGGTTTACGCGACAACATCCAATTCCACTTATAATCAACATGCACAGTGCCAAGATGAAATTTCGACGGGGTCTCAACCGGCCTTCGCTGTTTAGCGCCATCGTGTCCGGCCGTAAAGTGCGGGTGACCACGCGGGGTCAGGCGTTCCCTACAACAGACTGGCACATGCAAGAGTCCCCCGAGTACACGGTCTCTACTCCGCTCCTTGCACTCACCGGAGAAAGCAGTCCCTTAGCACCCGACTTCTGTGAGCTGCTCGAGCAGACCGCACGTAATTGCCCCACCACCCGCGCCATCTTGGATGCCATCCACACACATCTCGTTGTATCGCTTGTCACCACGGTGCGAGCACTACAGCCGTGTACGGGCGGAGCCGTCGATCGCTGGCAAAGCCGGTTTTTGTGCGCAGCAGGATTTACGAGCGTTCGCCATTGTGATGTGGACTTCCCGGGATTCGAACTCGCCGTTCAGCTCGGGCTCCGGGCACGTCGCGGTCGGCGGGCACTTATTTGGATGGTGACAACCTACTTTCGCAATCGCGGGTGGAAGGTCCGAGTCGAGCACCAAACTCTCCGCATTCAAACGGGCAAACACAGGCAAACACACCGGTTAGGGCAAATACGCTTGGGTTGTGCTCGCCTAGGCTCTGGCCACGAGCAGCTCGAGGGGTTGTCCATCACATTCACGGCCGTGCCCGTCGACCGTATCTGTGAGATCTTTGACCAGCTCGCTGGTGAGTCGCTGGCGAAGCAGTGCCGGCTCCTCACCGGGAAAACCGTCCCACTACGAGTATCTGTCTATCCAAGCAGCCTCGCCAGCTCCGACCAGCAAGTCGGCAAACTCGTCCTTGGTCGTAGCTGGCTGTCGCGCACCAAACTTCCCCACACACCCACTAGTAAGGTCTTCACAGGGTACCCGGAGTAGCGATGCATCTGTATATTCATATTTATTCACCTGACGGAGTACTAGAGCGGCGGTTGCGATTTACGCACTCCCCGGTCTCGATCGGCCGCAACCTTTGCAACGATATTGTTGTCAACTCCCCCTATGTTTCTCAACTACATGGAGTCGTCAATTTTTCGCGCAACTGGGTTGAGTATACCGACCTCGACTCAGCCAATGGCAGCCGCCTCGATGGTCGCCCACTCTCCGCAAACAACCCCTACCAGTTGACAACGAGCTCACAGCTCACGCTTGGTCCCGTACGCCTGGCAATCAGTCGCAAGCTGGGGCCGGGCGAGCTGCTTACGGCCAATGAAAACTGCCATGCGCAACGCCTGCAACGGGAGCTCCGCTCGGCAATGGGTGCGCCGAAGCCCAGCGAGCCAACGATGCTGTGGTCGACGGACAAACCCAGCCCATCCGACGTGCACTGCGAAGCCCAACCGACAACGGTATGGCGTCGTCCATCGCGAACGAACGCCAGCATCCTGGAGACTCTCACCCCGCTTTACAATGAGTATCTTGGAGCTTGCGAACAACTTTTGGCCAAACTTCGGCAGCAAACTGCAGACTTGACGCCTGCGCAGCAACACGAGGTTTTTACCCAACTTCGCCAGTCGCTTCCGGTCCTGGCGAAAGAACCGGCCTTTCGCTCGATGGGCCCGTGTCGTGGCCCAAGTGGTCCAAGCGGTCCAAGTGGTCCAAGCGGTCCAAGTCGCTCACGCCCCGAAGCAACCGGATTTACGCACCACCGAGATGTCGTTTCGGGACGTGCGCTACGCTGGCTTGCCCGCGAGCTCACCGGGAATCAGACAAACCTCGAAACCTCCGATGAAATTGCGGCGTTTGTAACCCGGGTTGTGACAGTTGCCCGTGCCCACGCTCGGGCACTGGTCGGGTTGCACGATGGAGCTATCGACTTCGCCCACGGGCATGCCCATGTTGTGCCATTTCAGGCAAATAACCCGCTTGCCCACCCCAAGGACCCCAACGATGTCCTACGCTATTTATACGATCCTAAGGGTACCAATGCTCCGCGACTGCAAGCACTGAATCAAGCCTACAAAACCCTGATGGCCCATCAGCTAGGGTTGCTGGGAGGGTTGCGGGGAAGCGTTCGGGCAGTGCTCAACAGTTTGTCACCCAAGGCCCTCGATAGGCGTTTAAGAAAAACCGCGATTCGACTTGGGCGACTGACGATTCCATGGAAACTCTGGCCATTGCGCGTGCACGCCCGCTGGGCACTGTTTAAGCGTCGGCTTGCCCAACTACTGCAGGACGAGGAGCTCAACCGTGCACTCCTTGGCAAAAACTTTGCAAATGCATATACTTCGATCTGCGGGCGTTTGTACCACACGACTGACTCCCGTCGGTTTTTGCCGGTTTCGGTTGGCGACCTCGCTCACCGCCCACGCACCGCAGGCGAAGACTCGGTAACCCACAAGCGACCTGCCTGCCTGCTGCCGGATCGCCCCCACGACACGACGGCCGCAGGCGATGTCACTCAAACACTTGGGGAGGTTGCAGATGGCGAGCACCCACAGGTGTGGCACCCGCCCCCCGGCGGCCCAGTACAACGCTCCAAAGTAAGTGGCCCGACAGGAGACGCCACACAAACTCTGGTCGAGCCCGTTCAGTCCCCCGGTGCCCCACCACAACGCTCCAAAGTAGATGGCCCGACAGGAGACGTCACACAAACCCTGGTCGAGCCTGTCCAGTCCCCCGGTGCTCCACCACAACGCTCCAAAGTAAGTGCCCCGACAGGAGACGCCACACAAACTCTGGTCGAGCCCGTTCAGCCCCCCGGTGCCCCACCACAACGCTCCAAAGTAAGTCTCCCGACAGGAGACGTCACACAAACCCTGGTCGAGCCTGTCCAGCCCTTCGGGAGACCGAGAGTTCGGGATGAACTTCCGACACAGTCCCCGCAGACACCTGTCAAGCCCGTCACATTCTCTCGACGGAGTGTTCGAGGTGAACCTTCGACACAACCCCTAGTAACACCTGTCACATTCGCTAGACCGAACCTTCGAGATGAACCTCCGACACAGTTCCCGCAAAAGCCTGTCATATTCGGGAGACCGAGTGTTCGAGACGAGCCCCCGACACAACCCCTAAACATACCCGTAAAGCACGTCACATTTGGGAGACCGAGTGTCCAAGATGCACCCCCGACACAATCTCCAAAAACACCTGTAGAGCCTGCCGACTTCGGCACGCGGAGGGTGCCAGATAGCGAACAACAATCACCGACACAGTTCGCAAACACACCCGCTCCTACTGGTAAGAACCTTCCCGCGGCGATCTTGTTGTTCCTGTTGATGGTCCTTGCAGCTTGCTCCCCGCCGCCGAGCCAGCCGACGAACGCCCCTCTTTGCCAACTCACGTTTGCCCATACGCTCCCCGAGAGCTCGGACGATATTGTAGATACACACTGGTACGAACTGCTTGCGCGCAGCTACCCGGAAACCCACGGTCAGTTTCAGTCTGCTCCCGGAAAACTGTTGGACTGTACTGGAGAGCTGTTTGTGTGGCCTGCACCCACCGACACCTGCGACCCCAACATCGAGTTTGAGTACCCCGAAGTTGGTATCGAAAAGTCCAGTCGGGTTACCCGCTCACACGCAGCTCCCGGGCTTGAATTGGTATGGCTCCAGTTGGCAACAATCCACGGTGAGGGGCTCGGCCCAGTCGCGCTGGTTGAGGTTTCGTCGCGCGAGCTTCGAGTACGCGCGTTAGGTTCGATGCGGGCGGCTGCCGCAGTGACCGCAATCGAGTTCTTTCCTGGTCAGTCTGCCGACTACTTTGTGCTCTCGACACGTCGATGCATCGATGCACTTGCAACAACGAGATGCCGTGATGAATTTACCCTGCTCGTGCGAAGCGGCGAGAAGCTTTACACCCCTGAGCTAGTCGTTGGTGCCACACCTACGCAGGAGGGCTGTGTCCGCCCGGCAACCTTTACGCGAACGGTGCACTACCAACCTCCACACTCCGAATGGGTCCTCGAGCTCGAACGAGCTGTCGTTTTTGACACTGGCGAGCCAGTCCTCGAAGAACAACTCACTGTGCACACTTCGGAACGAACAAAAATGACACAGACGCGGCGACGAAGGTCACCGCTCAGACTCACGGGCAGCACACTGGTGGGCGCAACCGCATCGCTACTGGTCCAAACAGTCAACCCCGAAGCCAACTCGTCTGCGGAGCTCGACTGGCAGCCTGGCGAGTTTTGACATTAGTACACCCGTAGACAACGCACATTAAACCCGTGGAGTGCTGCCAAAACCGGTCCTCCCACGCGCTGTCACGCCCACCAGAAGCTGCAAAATGTGACCAAAACCAGTCCTCCCACACTGTCACGCCCACTAACCAGTGGAATGCCGCCAAACCTCCTAATCTGTCACGCCCGCCCCAAGTGCCCCTGTACGGCACGCACCATCGTCGCCACCGAGCCAACCGCGACCTTATTGTATCCACAAAGCCTCGCCTAGGAATCATGCACACTCAACTAATAAATCACTATTTTGGCCTGCTAGCCGCCATCGCTGCTGCGTTGCTCGCCAGTGCTTGTGGACACCGAGTCGACTTGACCCGGGCCTATCTTCAACAGGTTCAGGCCGTCGATGGGGGGCAAAAGCGTATTCGGGTTCTGTTGAGTCATCGCATTCGTCTCGAACACGGGGCCCCCCTCGACAGCGAAGCACGAGTCGATGGCCGGCTACACCTAACCCACACCGAACGCTCGCTGCTCTCGACCTACGGCCGCCGGGTGCGAGGAAAAATTTTGGCGACCAAGCACATCGATGGGCGACGGTACATTTGGGTCAGCTTTGACAGGAAGTGCCGACTACTGGTGTGTGCGTTCAGGTTTGCCGAACATCCATCCCGCAAATTGTTTGTCCTCCAAGGCCTGCCCGAAACGCTGCCGCCAGGAGCTACCGGAAAGATGTACCGGGGGTTGAAAGCCCACCCTCTAGAGTTTGGACAACCCGAGCCCCAGGCATCGTTTCCAGCCTGGTTCGCAACCACCAACGACGACGACGACGAGTACTTGATGATACATCTGGATCTACGCGTAGCCTCGCCCCTGCGCCGACGAAAAAAACGCTGGCCGCGGGGATGGGCTCGTGTGGACTAGTTCGTGCTCAGTTAACGAGCGCTCTATTCCTGGCACCAACTCCTGCGACCGGCAGCTGACTGACAACGCACCTGCGCAGACTTGCGGCTTGCCGAGGAAGTGTCTCGTTCCCGCACAAAGGAGGCCTCAGGATAATCTGCGACGATAACGCAACGACTTCTGTTCCTGTTTGATTCTCGGCCGGCAGGATAATCTGCGACGATAGCGGAACGACTTCGGTTCTGTTCTGCTCAGCACATCGGCCAAGACCCGCTGGCCACGGTTGTCGGAGGCCCGCCGGCGGCCAAGGCCGCCCAACTCCTGCGGCCAGCTGACTGAGCACTTACAGAGACTCGCGGCTAACCGCGTTCCCACACAAAGGAGGTCTCAGGATAATCTGCGAGGATAGCGGAACGACTTCGGTTCTGTTCTGATCAGCACATCGGCTAAGACCCGCTGGCCACGGTCGTCGGGGGCCGGCGGTCAAGGCCGCACCAACTCCTGAGGCCGGCAGCTGACTGGGCACACTTACAGAGACTCGCGGCTCACCGCGTTCCCGCACATAGGAGGCCTCAGGATAATCTGCGACGATAGCGGAACGACTTCGGTTCTGTTCTGCTCAGCACATCGGCCGAGGCCCGCTGGCCAAGGTTGGCGGCGGCCTGCCGGCGGTCAAGGCCGCACTCTATTCGTCGCACCAACTCCTGCGACCGGCAGCTGACTGACAACGCACTTGCGCAGGGCCGCGGTTTGGCGACACTCGGCAGCCTGGAAGGGCCCGACAGTCGTGACCGGTGGGCCGAACGTTCGACCGCGGTCTGGACGAGTCCGCCAACACCTTGAAGATACCGCTAACTTCGAGGACGATTCGGTAGTGGACGAGCCAACCAACGCCGTGGAGGTACAGCTAACCCGACGAAGACTCGTGCCTGGCGGCGAGCGAGCGCCGGTAGTGTGCAGGGCTGTGTCCCGTCCATCGGCGAAAAGCTCTGCGAAAGGCGCTTTCGGTGGTGTATCCCAGCGCGTCCGCGACCTCGAGGAGAGTCAGATCGGGGTCGGAGATAAGCTGGCGGGCGGTGGCCGCTCGTACTTCGTCGATGAGCGAGCGGACCGAGGTGCCCAGCGCGTCCACACGCCGCTGCAGCGTCCGCAGGCTCATGCCCAGACGACGGGCGAGTGCTGCCGCGCCGTACTCCCGGCGGGCTGCGTTTTGAGCGGCCGCATCGCGGATCCGCCGGAGCTCTGCCGGTTCTCCCTGTTGCTCGAGCTGCTGTCGTACAAGCTCTAGGTGGGCCCGCAGCACACGGAGCTGTGCACCGGCGACCGTGTCGACGGGGTCGTCGAGCCGCTCGGCGTGAAACAGCAATGCATTGCAAGGGGCCCTGAAACGCACTGGGACACAGAAGGCCTCTGTGTACCTGCCGAGCGGCGCCGTCGGCAGGTGCTCGAACCATACTTCGCGCAGGGCGTTGGGGAGGCAAAAGCCCTCAGCGACCACCCGCACGCCCATCGCGATTCCCATCTCGGTGCTCACCCCACCGAACTCCAAGTCGTTCGGGTGTTCGAGCCGGAGCATGGGTCCGGGCGGTGCCTCGACGAGCTCCAACACGGCGCGTGTGGACAGCAGGCTGCGGAAGTGCACGAACATCTCGAGGCCCGCACGCAGATTGGGTGCGAGTCGCACGAGGGGCGCGAGCGGACCGAGAAAGTGCAAGGGAGCCGCGGCCGCCATCTCAACGGCCACCGCCTCATCGGGGAAACGCTGCTGGAGCAGGTTGAGGATCCGCGAGACCGCATCCTCGGGCACCCGCTCGGGGGCAGCGATCAGAGTCTTGGGCGCAAGCCCGGCTGCCTCGGCGATCTGCTCCAGGGAGACACCCCGCTGCACCGCGTATGCAGCAGCGGCGGTCATCAAATTGGCCAGCATGGACGGGACATGCAGGTTGGCGTCATCAGCTCGGTCTTTGTCGTCCATCGCGCGGCCAGCCGAAGGGGGAAGCTCTAGCCTGAAAAAGCTGGTCGATTGTACGCGACCTGCTCCAAACAAACGGAAGAAGCCACGCCATGAACCACACTGTTGAAGATCTCCTCGTTCTCCCTGGCCAGGGCAAAAAGGTCGGTAATCACGTTTATATCGCTGTCGGCACCGAGCACACCGGCGGTGTCTTCTCGGCGATGAAGGTAACGCTTGTTCCCCACCAGCTCCTCGCACCCCACACCCATGCATCCGAAGACCAGGCCGTTTATGTCATTTCCGGCGAACTCGAGTTCGAGGTTGGCGGCGAGGGAGGACTTCGCTTCACCGTGCCCGCTGGTAGCTTCGTGCGCAAACCGGCGGGCGTGGAGCACTGCTTTTGGAACGCCACCGACACGCCCTGTGAGTACATCGAGCTCAACGCCGGTGAGGATTTTCAGCAGCTCGTCGAGCTGACCAACCGCGGCCCGGTTCGGGCGATGCTCAACGCGAAGAAGTACGGCGTGCACGTGAACGTGGCGCGCGTCCCAGGCATGCTTGCCAAACACCGTCTCACGAGCGTCGCCACCATGAACTTGCCGTGGGAGGGTGTGGCCCCGCCGAGCTTCGGCGCGACCTGAGTTGTTCTTGCCAGGCGCGTCCACTGCGAACCGACACGCCCCCTGCGAGTACATCGAGCTGAGCGCGGCAAGGACTTTCGACCCAACCGCGTTCGGGCGATGCTCAACGCGAAGAAGTACGGCGTGCACGTGAACGTGGCGCGCACCGTCTCACGAGCGTCGCCACCATGAACTTACCGTGGGAGGGTGTGGCCCCGCCGAGCTTCGGCGCGACCTGAGTTGTTCTTGCCAGGCGCGTCCACTGCGAACCGACACGCCCCCTGCGAGTACATCGAGCTGAGCGCGGCAAGGACTTTCGACCCAACCGCGCCCGGGCGATGCTCAACGCGAAGAAGTGCGGCGTGCACGTGAACGTGGCGCGCTGACCTGCCAAGGCTGTGCGAACCGTGGCCAATTTCCTTACCCTTCGCCCATGCACTACCCCAAGCTCACCCGTCTGCTTACTGTCCTCGCAGTTTTGGGAGGTTGTTCGAGCGAGCCATCTGCGACGACCGAGACGAACGCTTCGATGACGGGGGAGACCACCGAGACGGGTGACACTTCCGATACGGACGAGACGACGACCGAGGGTCCGGAACCAGAGGACACGGACTACACCCAAGCAGGCTCCCATCCGGTTGGTCACGTGCGATTTACGGTTGCCGATAGCGCCCGCGACCGCGAGCTACTCGTCGAGGTCTGGTATCCGGCGGATCCGAGTGTCGCGGAGGCTGCCGCTGCGGGTTCGCCTATCGAGGCGTTCGTGCCCGTGGGTCCAGACCAAGACCAGTTTGTCGATCTACTTGCAACTGCACATAACCCCGGCACCACCCGGCAGACGTCCGCGGCACCCGAGGGCCTACCCACGCCCGGGCCGTGGCCGGTGATTCTTTATTCCCATTGCCATGCATGTACACGGTTTTCGAGTTTTTCGCTCGCCGAGCACCTGGCCAGTCACGGGTTTGTCGTGGTCGCGCCCGACCACCAGGGCAATACGCTTTTTGATGAACTTGCGGATATGAATGCTCCGCTCAACGGGGAGTTTTTGCGGACCCGTCGGGAGGACCTCGGCGTTGTGTTAGACGCGGTCCTCGACTCGGAGGACACCACGGTCCCCGAACTTGTGCGGGGGCAGTTCGATGCCACGCGCGTTGGCGCTATTGGACATAGCTACGGGGCCGCGACTGTTGGATTGCTGGCCGTAGAGGATTCGCGGGTCCAAGCGATCATGCCGATCGCCGCCCCGATCGAAAATCCGCTGCTGCCCGGGCCGACCATGGCTGCGATCAAAACTCCGGTTTTGTTTGTGCTTGCGCGCGAGGACAACAGCATCACCGAACTCGGCAACAACGTGCTGCGCAACAACTTCATGATGGCCACGCCTCCGGCCTGGATGGTCGAGGTCAACGATGCCGGCCACTGGGGATTTTCGGATATCTGCGGGCTTGTCGAGATGTTCGACCCGGGTTGCGGCGAGGGTAATCGACAGACCAACGGCGAGCCGTTTACATACCTCGATGTCGATATCGGCCGTGGGCTAACCAGTGCATATGCATCTGCTTTCTTCGACCTGCACCTGCGCGGGGCCGTCAATGCCGAGGCGTTTTTGCAAACGAACTACCCCGAGGGCGTGTCCGAGGTCAGCGTTCGACAGTAGCCTGAGGTCTCAATCAACGTCACGGGCGCGGTATGTGCTGGGGGTTGGCGCCCGACCTCGCCCAGATTGTCGGTCTTTTCAGGCTAGCCAAGATCTGTAGGGCACTCCGGAACGAGCCCTTCACACTGGCAACGACGTCTGCGGTCTGAAAGGGCTCGATATGTTGATCTTGGTGAGGCCGGTTGCCACCCGCAGCGCAACCTCGGCATCGGTCGCCTTTTTGATTGCGATGCATGCCGAGGCCGACCGGCGAAAAGCACATCTCCCTGGGTCACCATCAAGCGAACACAGTCGCAAATCTGCGAACCCGTGACGGGCGTTTTATTTTCTTGCACACCACGCGCGCGGACATTTCTATGTTTATACACATAGCAACGTTCGCGCGGACATTTCAATGTTTATACACACAGCAAAGTCGCGGTGACCGCGAGCCCGGGCAGCCACGAGCCCGGGCAAGATGCTCGCCCATTTGCCTCGGACACGCTGTCGGGCTGATAGCTAGGTCGAGGCGTGTTGCTGCTGTTGCTGCGACTGCGCTTACGCCCGTGCCTGGGCAAAGTCGCGGTGGCCGCGAGCCCGGGCAAGATGCTCGCCCATTTGCCTCGGACACGCTCTCGGCCTGATAGCTAGGTCGAGGCGTGTTGCTGCTGTTTCTGCGACTGCGCTTGCGCCCGTGCCTGGGCATAGTCGCGGTTTCCCGCGAGCCCGGGCAAGATGCTCGCCCATTTGCCTCGGACACGCTCTCGGACTGATAGCTAGGTCGAGGCGTGTTGCTGCTGTTGCTGCGACTGCGCTTGGGCCCGTGCCTGGGCGATGGCTTTGGCTGGGACCTTCGCGTTTTCTTGCTCGGCCTTGTCGGCATCCCAGTCTGGATGGATCTGGAGCTCAACCTCGCGGCCTGGTAGCGCGAGGTCCTGGGCGGGTGTGCCCTCGGGGATGATCGAGCCGTCCCGCCGCCGCAACTCGGGGCGGGGATTTTTGGCTTCGTGCTCGGTCAAGGCGTTGACAAGTTCGGTCTTGGTTTCGTCGTCGAGCGAGTTCCAGCTCTTGCGCCCGCGACACTTCGGAAACTTGGAGCAACCGAGCCAGGGGCCGCGTTTGCCGTTGCGAAGGTTGAGCGGGGCCCCGCACTTTTCACACTCTAGCTCGGTGACATACGGGGGAATCGCCGGGTATTTGATGTTGCCCTTGCGGTCGAGGTTGATCACGAAGACCGTCTTTGGGTAGTTGACCGAGGCGATAAACGGGCCAAAGCGGCTGCTTCGCAACTCCATTTCAGAGCCGTCGTCGGGGCACACGATGTCGACGTGCTCCGGTAGCAACGGCGTGCCCTCGCGGTTGATCGGGGCCGCGTAGTCGCACTTGGGATAGGCGGTGCACGACAGAAAACGACCGTTTTTGCCAAACCGGTAGCAGGTCGGCGACCCGCACTTGGGACAGGCGTAGGGCGCTTGCTGGGTTTCGGCCTTGGCGTGGGTCAGGTTTTCGTGGGCGGTCTCTAGGTCGCGCGAGAAGACTTTGTAGAACTTCTCGAGCATCCGCTTCCAGTCGTTGCCCTCGGCCTCGATCCCGTCGAGCTGTTGCTCCATCTCGCGGGTGTAGCCAACGTTCATGAGCTCGTTGAACGCCTCGACGAGTTTGTCGGTGACGACCTCTCCCAAGTCGGTCGCATAAAACCGGCGATCGAGTTGCTCGACGTAGTTGCGATCTTGGATGACCTGGATGATCGAGGCGTAGGTCGACGGCCGGCCGATCCCCTCGCCTTCGAGGGTTTTGACCAGCGAAGCCTCGGTGTAGCGCGGCGGCGGGTTTGAAAACTTTTGCTCGGGCTCGACGGTAAACAGACCGAGCGTGTCGCCTTTTTGGAAGGCCGGCAGGGTCTGCTCGTCGGAGTCGATCGGCACACCGGCAACCTTGTAAAAGCCGGCGAAGGCGAGGGAGCGGCCGGTGCACTTGAGGCGAACCTTGGTCGGTTTGTCGCTGCGGACAAAAAACACGCTGGTCGCGTCCCATTGCGCCGGGGGCATCTGCGAAGCCACGGTCCGCCGCCAGATCAGGTCGTAGAGCTTGAACTGTTCTTCGGTGAGGGCCGAGCGAACCGACTCGGGGGTGCGGGAAACATCGGTCGGGCGAATCGCCTCGTGGGCCTCCTGTGCGTCCTTGTTGGACGAACTAAACACGTTGGGCTTGGCCGATAAAAACTCGTCGCCGTAGGTCTTGGTGATAAACTCGCGGATCTGGCCGAGTGCCTCTCCGGACAGGTTGGTCGAGTCGGTACGCATGTAGGTAATGAGACCGACCTGGCCCGCCCCCGGAATCGCCACGCCTTCGTACAGGCTTTGGGCCGTTCGCATGGTCCGTTGGGCGGCAAAGCCCAGGCGCGTCGAAGCTGCGATCTGCAGGCTCGAGGTGATGAACGGTGCGGACGGGCGCGATGAGGTCTTGCGGGTTTCGATCGCATCGACCTGGTAGCGGGCGGTCGCCAGCGGCTTGCCAACCACCACGCGCTTGTACTTGGCCGGCCCCTTGCCCGACTCATCCTCGGTTGTCACCACCGCGACGTCGTCGAGCCCAACGGCCTCGGCGATGCGCTTGATCTCGGCCGACAGGTCCTTGGGGTCATCGGCCGGGCACCCAAGCGAAAACCGCTTTCCTTCAAACTCGTGCAGCTCAGCGCGGAGGGCATGTTGTTTGGCCATCCACGCGTTCCGGCGTTTGTTGGTCGGCGCCCTTCCCTTTTCGTCGACAGTGGCGATGAACTCCGACCAGGCCTTGGCGAGGGCGGTGCTCTGGCTCGGGTCGCTGCAGATCCGGGCCGTAACCTGCCAGCGCTCGGACGGGACAAACACGTCGATCTCGCGTTCGCGCTCGACAATCAAACGCACGGCGACCGACTGCACGCGACCGGCCGACAGTCCGCGGGCCACTTTCTTCCACAGCAGCGGCGAGGCTAGGTAGCCGACGAGGCGGTCGAGGATTCGCCGGGCCTGCTGGGCATTGACTTTGTTCTCGTCGATCGCCCGGGGTTTGGCAAAAGCCCGCGTGACAGCCTCTTCGGTGATCGCGTTAAACACGACGCGCTTGGCCGCCGACGGATCGATCCCAAGTTCCTGCGACAGGTGCCAGGCAATCGCCTCCCCTTCGCGGTCAAGGTCAGTGGCAAACCACACTTCGTCGGCGTTTTTTGCCAGCTTCTTGAGCTCGTTGACGGTCTTGGTCTTGCTCGGCAAAACCTCGTAGGTCGGCTCAAAGTTGTTTTCGAGGTCGACCCCGGGCACCGGCATCTTGCTGCCCTTTGGCGCACGGGCTGGGAGGTCGCGGATATGCCCGACGGAGGCCTGCACAACAAAGTCGTTGCCGAGGTACTTGTTGATTGTTTTCGCCTTGGCGGGGCTCTCGACGATGACCAGTTGTTTGCCGACCGCTGACTTCGAGCTCTTTTTCGCGGTTTTCTTCTTGGCCGCCTTTTTCTTGGCGGTCTTCTTGGCCGCTTTTTTCTTCGCCGTCTTTTTCTTGGCTGCGGTCTTTTTCTTGGCCGTCTTTTTCTTCGCAGTCTTTTTCTTGGCTGCGGTCTTCTTCTTGGCCGTTTTTTTCTTTGCGGTCTTCTTCTTAGCCGTCTTTTTGGCCGCCTTCTTTTTGGCGGTCTTCTTGGCCGCTTTCTTGGTGGCCTTTTTCGCGGAAGACTTCTTCGAGCTTGTTGCCATGGGCATCACATCGTTTGGCATCACGCGGATCACGCGTGGCCAGATAGAGTGTCGGAATGTAAAGGATGGCCCGAAGCCAAACTAGGTGTGCATCTCGCGCTTATATGCACGGATGGCTCACGCACGCTATCCGCGCGAGCGGGTTGAGAATCTAATTGGAAAACTTGCCAGCCTTCGGCTGAAGACTGACAAGTTCGGTCGGACAGCGGCGAAGTTACATCACGACAGGCGGAGGATTGATGCCTTGGTTGATCAGCTCGCACTGATTCGGCATCCCCGCCAACGGGCAAAGCCCTGCGCCGTTACAAAAGCCGCGGCGGTCGGCAACCTTGAGCTGGCGAAAACACGAGGTTGGATCTCCACCCTGGACAAAGGTCATGCAACCGGCGCCGTTGGGATCCTGATGGGTCGAGTGACTGCCGGCTGACCAGTTGGTCGGAGGGTTGACACCACCATCGAAAATGTCGTTGCCGTTGACCGGGCGCCACGTGTTGGTGCCGGTGTCGAGGACACAGTCCTTTTCGTAGTCGAGCTGGAGGGTTTGGCAACACTCCTGGCCAGCGCCGCACACGGTTCCAACTTGCTCTGCGGTCCAGGTTGGGTCGCAGGGTGTCGGGCAGCCGTTGCCGAGTAGCGATGCCCCGCGGATGCCTGCGGTGAGCTCGACACACATACCCTGGGTCGACAGTGCGTTGTTCCCATCGGCAAAGATTGGAACACCACCGCTATAGGTAGCGAGGGTGTACTGGGGCAGTGCGCCGTTTTCCTCGCCGACCGCGGTCGGGTCGTCAGAACAACAGGTGTAATCGGTCGGGCAGGCTTCCGCGCCGTCCTTGGGACTGCAGCGAAGTGCCGGATTGTTGTAGTCCACTTGGAAGCAAGCCGCTGCGGTAACGGCGGCCAGTCCGAAGACGACGGTATGGATGAGTGCAGACTTGACGAACCTAAACAACGCTGTCTCCTTGCTGCGCCGTGACCGTGGCATAAAGCCCCCGGCCTTGTAAAGCTCCCGCGGTGTTTTCTACTAGCCGCAGCCCCGCGCTGCAATGTTTCTGTCCGCTCTGCCCTGCGACCGCGCGATTATCGCTACTCGTTCGTCAGCTCGGGTGCCGAGTACTGCCTCGGGAGTTGCCCGGGAAGCAAAAGTTGCGCCCCGGGGCCTGACGGCGAGGAGATTCGGAATGCGCGTCTGCGCACCGGGGTTTCGAGGCCACACCGGCGGCCCCATCCTGGCGACAAACAAACCTCTTAAGCGGACACCTCATTCTCGACCGTGACTTTCCGAACCCTGTCCCGCGGTGAGATCCGGGCGCGTGGTCAAAGTCGCGAGCGGACTAATCAGCCCCGATCGGCCGTATCCTTGGAGGCTGCCAACCACGCAGCTAAGCTGCCTTTGAGGGGTTGATATGTCTGAGGTTCGCGCATTTAGAAGGTCGTCTCGCGCCCGCTGGAACACCGTAACGGGTGTTGGTCTCGCACTCGTCGGGATGTTGTCCGGGTGTTCAGGTACCCAACAAGCCGCTGATCCAAGTCGCGACCAGCACACGGCTCCACCGGTTGTCCGCGACACGGCACCCGCGGCAGCTCCCGAAGCTCCGATCGAACAGGACTTGGAGCTCGGTCCGGTGACCAAGGGCAGCATGCGGGAGCACGCGGCAAAAAACGCCTGGGTCTTCGACGCCAAACTGGCCAAAGATGGCCCCAAGACCATGGATATCGGTCAGGTCGAGGCCCGTGGACTGACGCCGATCGACCTCGGCAACAACTGGGTCCCGTACATCTTTACCGAGAAAACTGCCGGGGCTGAGGACCAGCAGGCCAACACCTACCGCGAGCGTTACATCGGGCTTGCCAAAAACGAAGTCGACTCCGACGGCGACAAGCTCCGCGGCAGCGAGCGCAACTACTTAGAGCTCTACGGGATTCCGCCGACCATCGGGGTGGTTTACGACGAGTGGAAAAACGTTCCCGACGTCGAAAAATGCCTCGAAGAAGCCAACTTCGACCCGACGGTTTTCACCCGATTTCAGGGCACGATCGCCTACAAAAAAACCCGTGGCAACAAGGATGTCCGCAAGGCCAAGTGGTTGCGAAGCAGCCTGAAAAAAGCCATGCGCAAGGCCAAGCTCGACACCTCCGACGAACAACTCGCCGCCGCCAAGGACCATCCCAAGCTCGGCAAGAAGTACGCCGCCTGGCGCGAGTTGCAAGATCGGGTCGATGTCATCGACCACGCCCAGCGAAGGTTTCGCTGCGAGAAGCTGTTTCCGGGCCGCAGCGGCGAGGGCAAGTTCAAGCCGGGAATCTTTGATAATGCAACGACCCATGCCCTCGCCGCCTTTGAAAAGAAGCACAAGATCATGGGCTGGGGCCACTTTAAGCGCGACAACTTAGACGCGCTTGCCCTCGACCAAAACACCAGTATGCACAACCGCCTGCTGCGCGTGGTCGAAGAGCGTGTGGTCTCGGGAGCCGGGATTTTGGAGGACGGTTCGGCCGCCCAGTGGAAGCCCGACTTCACCTGGACCGACAGCAACGGCAAGGAGCACGGCCTGCGCGACCTTGCGACCGAGTCGATGGCTGCGGTGACCAAGGCGCTCAACCTCGAAACACCCGAGTCTGCCCGCGAGAGCCTCGACAAACTCGCCGCCCTGAGCAGCGACAAAAACTTCGACCAACTCGTCGTCGCCGTACGCCTGCCACAGCTGCCCGAGTACTACCAGCCCAACATGGCGTTCAACGTGGTCATCGACCGCGGCGATGTCTGGTACGACTTCCCCTACAACGACGAGGGTAAAAAGCTGGCACAGCCGCGAAAGCGTCGCCCGCGGTTTACGATTTACACGACCTACCGCGACCAACAGATCCCGCTGGTCCGCTGGCGCACGACGATTGGCTCGTGGCGCAACGAGCTCAACGAGGGCAAGGTCTACTACAAATACAAAGAGTCCGACGTCGGTCCGCGGGTCTGGAAAGAAATTGTAGCTGCACCTACCTGGATTCCGCCCAACACCACGCCCCCGGCAGAACTTGTGCGCCGCAAGTGGAAAGATGGCGGGGTCAAAACGGTCGTCAACTACGACGAGTTTGGGCCCAGCTACACCTCGGCCTATGGCCTGGTGGCCGCCTACCACATCAAGGAGATCAAGGACAAAGAGGGCAACTGGAAGGCCGACCACGACAACGGCATTCGCACCCACGGCAGCGTCGACTACATGTCGATTTTGCGGCGGTTTAGCCACGGCTGTCACCGCCTCTACAACATGAACGCCGTGCGCCTGTTTTCGTTTATCCTCCGCCACCGCGACTTCAACCGCGAGGGCCAGCAAAAACTCGGCTACGGGCGTAAGTTTGAGTACGAGGGCGAGGAGTTCAGCATTCGCCTAGCTACCCGTGGCTACAAATACCGGCTCGCCGAGCCGATCCCCGTGATGGTGACCAAGGGCCGGATCAAGGGTAAGCGCAAAAATCCCATGGTCGGCTACATCGAAAAACCTGGTGTGGACTACACCGGCGAAGGCGACACCGAAGGCGACACCGAAGGAGACATCGAAGGCGATACCGACGGCAGCGAAAGCACCGATGTCGGAGATACCCCAGATACCTCCTCCGCAGTCGAAACCCCAAACGTCCAACCGCCGCCGTCGCTTTAAGCCGAACCTGTGCAGCGATACGGGCCTGCCGGCCGAGTCCGGCAGGTTTTGTCGTTGGCGGCGTTTGGTGGGCCGACGCACATCACCGGTGCACCTGTAGGGCAGCGAACTTCGTTGAGGTTGCTATATTGCGCGCCGTGCAGTCCCAGCAGTCACGACAGTTTGAGGAGCACTTCGAGCAGCATTTAGTCGCCGAGCAGCGCCGCGCCGTGCTCGAGGCTATCGCCGAAGACCTAGGCGAAGAGACAACCCTCGGGGATGTCATCGACGCTGCACAAGCGCTTGGGTGGGGTGGCCACCTTGGCGAGATGTGCCTCGAAGAGCTCGCCGACGCCCTGCTGAACGACGGCTCCGGCGAAACCCGCGAGCGCGTAAGCCCCCCGCCCCAACTCAAGCTCGCCGTCGCGGCCGAAGACGACGAGGTTGAAGAGGTTGAAGAGGTTGAAGAAGTCTCGGCGGTTGGGGAGCCAGTCGAGGCCGAGCAGGACGAAGACGAGGAATACGAGTACGAGTACGAATACGAGTACGAGTACGAATATGTCGACGAGGACGACGGCGATGCCGACGACGACGACGAGTACGAATACGAGTACGAGTACGTCGACGAGGAAGACGACGAGGAGCCCGCGCCGGCACCTCGCAGCAAAAAGACCTCCAAAAAGCGCACCTCCACGCGCAACAAACCCGCAGCCACAGAGGCACTTAGCCTTTCAGAGGCCGCCGAGCTGCTGGTGCCGATCGTCGAAAAACTCGAGCGTGCCACCATGCAAGAACTCGAAAATGCCACCGGCATGGGTCGCCGCAAACTTCGCTTCCACATCGGCCAGCTCGTCAAAAACGACCACCTCCAGCGCCACGGCATGGGCCGGGGAACCTACTACACGGTCGCCTAGCAGCCCGCTGCGCAGTTGTTGTACCAACAAGTTGTTTGAGCGGGGCCACTCGGCCCCGCTTGCAGTTTAAGGGTCGCTCGCCACGAACGGACCCACGCGACCGCTGTTTACCTGACGCGTACTCCGAGCCTCGCCTGCCCGTTGACGCTGGCTCAGCTGTGCCCGCATCCCCGATCCACGCCCTGCTCGCTCGACGACTGTTTCGATAGATTGTATCTGCATCTTTCCCAGAGTTGCCGCCGACCGCTGTAGAGTGCAGGCATCGGCTGCTCACACTGTATCGACATGTTGTTTGTCCATCCCGTGGCCACCTATGTCTCACAGGCCCGTGCGGTCGACGCAAGAGTGTGCGTCTGCCCGTTCGAGCAGGCCCCGCCTGGGGGTGCGCACACCCTTTGCAGGCGAGGTGACGCTGGCCCTTGTGAGACCTCAGTCTAAGAAGCTACCGGTGATGGTGCCGCACCACCCAGGGCTGACGACATCGCCCGGGACATAAAACGGTGCGCAGTGCCCATTGGGGTGGGAATCTGGGTGCCAGTGATAGGTGCCGTTGCCACCACCCTGGTTACACTCGCCCCACTGCAAGCTGTTGTAGCCTCCTTGGATGATGCAACAGTTGCCGATCCCGAAGTGCGAGTGGCAGGCTTTGCGGGCGCGGGTGTCGATCGAGTCTCCCTGGTTGTAGCAGTAGAAAACCCCCATGTTGGTGCCGTTTTCGGCCATGAGGTTGCCCTCGCCGATGTTGGCGCACTCCGCTATACAGACTTCGTCGCAGCCGTCACCCGGGTTCACGTTGCCGTCATCGCATTCCTCGACACCGGCTTGGACAAAACCGTCGCCGCACACGGCATCTTGGCACGACACACAGCTATCGGTGTTGACATCATTTTGGTCGTCGCATGTCTCCCCCGCGGCCATATTCACCTGACCGTCGCCGCATGAAGCTGGTGTGCAATCGGCGTTGCACTCGGCGGTCTCCATACCGTCATCGCACTGCTCAACCCCGTCTTGGACAAAGCCGTCGCCACAGGTCGCGTTGAGACAAGTCGAGAGACACATGTCGGTATCGACATCGTTTCCGTCGTCGCACTCCTCGCCAGGCTGTACCTGGCCGTCGCCACAACTCGCCGAGGCACAGGCATTCGAGCACTCGTCGTCGTCGACGTCATTGCCATCATCGCAGGCCTCAACCCCCTCGTGGACGATGCCATCACCACAGGTCGCTGCCACACAGGCCGACGTACACGTGTCGGTGTCGATCATGTTGCCGTCGTCACACTCTTCGACACCTTCGTTGACCAAACCATCGCCACAGGTCGCATTCAGGCACATGCTTGTACAGGCATCATTGTCGTCGAGATTGCCGTCGTCACACTCCTCGCCATCGTCGACATTCCCGTCGCCACACAGCATACCGGCCGTGACGTCGGAGTCCGACTCCGACTCCGACTCCGACTCCGAGTCGCTCGGATCCGTGGTCATCACCTCGGTCGTCCCGTCGGTTTCACTACCTGCGGTCGGGTCACCGGTTTCCATGTCGGTCGTCCCAACGTCCGTCGTCATCGTCGCGGTGGTGGTGGTCGGCGTGACCGTCGTCATCCCGAGCGTTGCGCTCGTGCGCGTATCGCCATCACCACCAGAACACCCCGAACACACAAGTCCGAAACCGAAAACCCACCCCGAAACAACCGACCAATTGCGCATATCAAGCCCTCGCCCGAGGCTACCAAACAACATGTCCAAAGAGACATGACATTTTTTTAAGGGCCTGCGCGCCCGCGAAAGACCTGCCTCAAAAACCACCTAACCTGCGTGCGAACGGGCCTCGCACACGAGTAGTCATTGGCTTTCCCGCGCGTCGCCCCGCCTCGCGTCGGGAGTTGTGGTCGGGCCAGCGGCTCTTAAAACGCTGTTGTCGTGGGTCTACTTCAAGTGTACGAGCTCAAACATGTCTCAAGAGACAAGCGAAGCGCCGGGTCGCGAACATCCACTGGCTGACTAGGGTGGCGGCGGTGGTGGGCCACAGGGCATCGCCCCACAGTTGACCGAACAACTCCCGTCACAACCGGCGATTGTGCACTTTTCGGGCCCCAAGCAGTCGATCAGGCAGTCTCCGCCGGGGCAATCGATATGGCACCGCGCCGTCTCCCGACACACCATCGAACATCCGCCCCCGGGGCAATCCATCAGGCAATCTGCACCGGGCGCGCATTCGGCTACACAACCGCCGCCGACACATGAAAGCTCGCACTGGGCATCCTCGCGGCACAAACTCGAACAATCACCGCCCTGACACCGGGCATTGCACTCGGCCGTTTGGGCGCACTCAAACCGGCACAGGCGTTGCTCCGGAGCCTCGCACTCCTGGGCGCAGCTAAAGTCCGTGCAAATACAAGGGTCGAGCCCACAGGGGAGATCAACCGGGGTTGCCCCTGGCCCCGGTTTTGTGCCGACCACCACATCCTCGGGCAACGTGCAGGCGAAGGTCGCAAACGCCAACGATAGAACTAGGCAAACAGACCAGACTGCTTTAAGGGACTTGTGAGCCAGCCGCCCACGACCTCGGGTGGAGGGATTCTCCGCCAGCTTAGAGGCCACTTTTTTCCTCACCTGCCAATGCTTTTAACCGCCGCTCAAGTCGACCCCGGTAGAGGCTGTTGGCCCGTGCCGGATCGCCCAAGAATGCTGCGATCGCTGCGCGCTCGGCTTGGCTTCGCCCGAGTTTCCCAAGGGCCTGGATCCGACCGATTTCCGCCTCTTCGCGCAGGGGACCATCACCACCTTTGAGGTAGCGCTCAAACGACCGCAAGGCGGTTTGATACTGCCCTGCCGCCAGTGCCATGCGCCCGAGGGTGACCCGCGTAACCCTCGCCTCACGCGAATCGGGATATTGTGAAATCAATTGCTGGTACATCTTTTTTGCCCGCCGCGTGCGGCCCTTCGCCAGCGCCTGTTGGGCCCGTTGCAACAACTCGTCGGGCGAAAGCGGTGTGGGTTCGGGCGTCGTGTCGCCGCTGACCTCGGGTCCTGTTTGCTGCTCGGACCCAGCCTGTTCGCCGGTTGGCTCATTCGGCTCGCCGGTCGGCTCCGGGTTGTCGGTTTCGCCAGTGGCCACCGAGCGAGGGTCGGTCGCGGGCTCGGGCTCGGGGGCGACAACGCGGCGAGACGTCTGTGGCACCGGTTGGGCTTTTGAGGTCACCGCCCGGGGGACGTGCTCACTGTCGGTGTTCATCGAAGCCGCCGAGCCGTGGACGCTTGTGTCCCCCTGAAGCAGGCTCAGACCGCCGTTGTACAAACTAAATGCAAGTACAAATAGTGCGGCAACCGCCAGCCCGATCCACAGGCCGCGTCGGCGGGGCTTTGGGCTCGGCTCCGCAGCCAGTGACGTCTGCTCGAGCTGCTCGAGCAACGCCGCAGTTTCGGGGTTGGCAAACCGCGAAAGCGTGGCCTCGACCAGCTGAGCATCGGAAAGCTCGCCCGCCAGCGGTTGGCCGAGCTCGCTGAGCATCTCCTCGATGTTGTGCGCATCAGCCACGGCCCTCCCCCTTCCCCCGTTGCTCCCGGATCTGGAACAGCTGCGACTCCTGGCGCATACGTTTGCGCAGGGCCGCCATTGCGAGACGCAGTCGACTTTTTACAGTATTTGTACTTGCACCGGTTATGTCGGCGATCTCCGCCAGCGAGTGGCCAAGCCCGTGGTGCAGCAAAACCGCCTCGCGTTGAACCTCCGACAGGCCTCCGAGGTACACCCGCAAATCGTTGACCAGCGTTGTGTTTTGCGGTCCGGGGCCGGCGTCGACAACTTTTTGGTGTGACGACGACTCGGCTGCCACCGGTCGCAGCCGGCGTTCACGCCTGGCGTACTTCAGGGTGGTCCGCACCGCGATCCGGCGCGCCCACGTATCGAGGCTGGCATCCCCGCGAAATTGCCCAGCGGCCTTCAAAATCGCCATCAAACAGATCTGAGCGGCATCGTCGGCCTCGGCTGCGGAGCCAAAAAAGGTGCGAGCGACCCGACGTACACCGGGCAACACCCGCCGCATCAACCACGACTGCGCCCGGGCATCGCCCTCCCCGGCCCGACGTGCCATCTCCACCTCGAGATTGACAGTTGTCCCTGACGCTTGCTCCGCGTTCGCGGCCGCGGGGTTGCGCAGGCTCGCAGCGAGGATGGGTGCAAACTGGCCGTCTCGCCACGGCATACATGTATGAGCATGTTTTTGCACAACGGCCTGCAGCCACGACTGTGCGGCGGCCAGCCAGCGGCTCGGCAGGATCGCGTCGCCAACTTCCAAGCCCATGGCCGTAGCCGCCTTCACGCCAACCTCACAATCTGGCACGCACACAGGTGGGACAAGCCCGCGGCGACCGGCCCGTTGGCCCGCTTTTCCGGCACTTGCCTTGGTGACCAAACCGAAGATTGTTGGCAGCAGGCCATATCTCCATAGTGTCCCGCCGGCAGCCAACCGGGTCACTTTTTCTTTGGCCTTCGCAACATACTAAAATCTAAACGAAATCCGGCGACAAACCGGAGCGGATGGGGATCGACAAGGGTTGTGGGCGCGGGCGTGTAGGCCCGGTATTGCGCCCGGGAAAGTAGGACATCGAGCCCGAGACACAGGCTCATCCGCACCGGCGAAACCGGGCTGTAGCCCAGCGACACCTGGGGTCCGAGACTCGAAAACAGCCGGATGCTCCGTTGATTGGCCATCACCGGTGCCATTTCCATCGCCCGCGCGGTCCGCAAAATTGGGTCGAGGCTCAGCCGCGCGCCCAAACCGATGTCCCAGTGCCCGCCCTTACCAAGCCCTATGCGATACCCCCCCTCGACGATGATCGGATGCCGGCGCAGGACTGTTTGAACGCCGAGCGCATCAACTCTTGATGGTACAACAACTTCGTAGCCAAGCCCGATAAAGGCCGCCGGGGTCAGCAAAAACCCAACCTGGAGGCCGAGCCCACTTTGCCAGGGGATCGGCCGGGCAAAGGTGTTGCCGACGTAGCCCAGCGACAACTGCAAGCGCGGTGGGCCCTTGACCTCGGCTTGGCTTGTCTCGCGTGGCTCGCGTGGCTCGGTGGGTCGCTCACGGCTCGACACAGCAGCAGGTGGTTTTTGCTCGGTCGTCGCCGCGTTGGCGGGCTGCTCGGCTGTGGTTGCCGGCCTATCGGGTGTTTCAGGCTTGCGCTCGACCAACTCCCCGGTCTGGGAAACTGGCAACAGCCCCAGGTCCTCGCCGACAAGTCCACCCTCGCCGACATCTTCGGTTGCTGGAGTTTTTGTGGTCCCAGCGACGTCCTCGGCAGTCGCTTGGCTGCGCGCCTGTTCGCCAATCGCAGCCACAACCGCAGTCGCTACATTGGCCATGGCCTCGAGGCTCGCTGCGGTCTCCCCCCGTGGCAAGGCAACTTCGCGACCAACCAGGCCATCAGCACCTTGCAGATACACGTAGAGTCGAAGCACACCGGGCTGCTCAGAAGTTGCCGGTTTTACGTGTACCCACACCGAGGCGACCTGGTCCGCCCGCGTGGCCATTTGCCCGCGACCCTGTTGCATCAACTCGGCCGGCGTCGCGACCGGGGTGCGTTTGACCTCCTGGGCCAAACCGTGGGTCTGAAAGTGGGCCGCGAGGGTTGTCGCCATCCGCTCATCGATGTCCGACGGATCGTCGACCACAGCGACCTCGACAACTGGCGCGCGCACAGGCTCCGCGAAACTTGCAGCTGCACGGCTCGACACCAATGCCAACACCACCCCCACGCCGACGCGCACGGGCCAGTGCAGTCGACTCCTATCCGGGTTGTTGGCGGCGCCGTCCATAGGTGTCGCCCGTCGGTTTACCACGGGTGTACCGGCATCCCAGGGCTCAACGCGGCTGGCCACTGCCCTCGGCGGCACGTTCGAGACGGTCCATGATCGGCCCGCCGAGCCCATCGCGGGGCACTTCTTCGATAAACAGGGCCCCGGCCCCTAGGCGGTCGAGCGCCCGCAAACAGCCAAACAGTTCGCGGGCGTAGTCGATCGCAGCGTGGGGCATGAGCACCCGGTTGGTCCGCTCTTTGTCTAACCTCTCCGGCAAACACAGGGTGGTCTGGCCTACTTCGCCGCGGATCAGTACGGCCACGATCTCGCCCCGCCGCAACGCTTCGCTTGCAAGTGCCTCGGCCGTTTTGGGTTGGCACAGGGTCACGCTGGCCGTCGGTGCGTAGTGGCGATGGCGCAGGCCGGGGGAGCGACGGGCCGCCTCCCGATCTTTGTGTATGTTCACCGAGTCGACAGCCCCCACACCCAGGCACGACTCGAGATCTGCGAGTGTCACCGAGCCGCGGCGCAGGATCATCGGCCTGTCTGATGTGACATCTAAAACCGTTGACTCAATGCCGACCTGGGTCGCCCCGCCATCGAGGATCATCGCCACCCGGTCGCCGAGGTCGTCGGCCACATGTTGCGCCTGGGTCGGGCTGGGCCGTCCACTGCGATTTGCCGATGGCGCAGCCACGGGCGCGCCCACTGCCCGCAGCAGCTCGAGCGCAACCGGATGGGCCGGGACCCGCACGGCCACAGTTGCCAACCCGGCGGTGACGATATCCGGCACCCGGGGTCCACGCGGCATCACCAGCGTGAGCGGGCCAGGCCACCACCTGGCCGCCAGCTGTTTGGCAACCTCCGGCACCGAGGCAACCTCGGGGGTGATGTCGTCGAGGCACGAAACATGTATGATCAATGGATTGTCGGGCGGCCGTCCCTTGGCGGCAAAGATCCGCCCGACCGCGCGGATGTCGAGGGCACATGCACCGAGGCCGTAGACCGTCTCCGTCGGAAACGCGACCAGTGCTCCAGCCCGCAACAGTCCCGCCGCTTCACGGATCGCGTCGGGATCGGCTGGGCGCACGGGGTTGTTCACCCACCCACCCTATCAGCCCGGTCGAAGTAGGGGCGAGTCCAAGCGACCCGAGCGAACCGAGACAACGCGCGCCGCAGGCTGTATGGTGTGCGTTGTCGATGCCCGATGCGAATTCGCTACCCCTGTCTGGTACCCCAAATTTACATCCGCGCCACGGCATGCCCACCGGGCTGGTTTTGTCAGGCGGAGGCGCGCGCGGGGCCTTTCAAGTCGGCGTATGGAAAGTCCTCCACGAAGATCCACGTGGGTTCGATGGCGCCCTGCCGACCGCGATCAGCGGAACCTCGGCCGGGGCCCTCAACGGCGCCCTGATTGCGGCCGGCCTCAGCCCCGAGGACATCCTCGAGTTTTGGCTCGACATCGCCGACAGCCCGCCGATCCGCGCCAACGCGACCTTCTTTAGCAGCCTGTGGACAACGCTCGCAAAGATCGCGGTCCGCGAACCGCTGCGGGGGATCAAGCGTCGGCGCCGGGAGTTTCGGATCTTTGGCGACCTGTTGCGAAAGCACCGCTGGCACCGAACTTCCGGACAGTATGCACTTGCGCTCGAGTTTTTGCTGACCGCCCGGTTCGACAACTTTAGCGAAGTCCTCGACGGCATCGCCACCACCCACCTGTTCGACACAGCCCCATTTCGCGATCGCCTCGCCCGTGCACTCGGTGCCAACCGGCTGGTGCAGACGGGGGTGAAGCTGGCGATCAACACGGTCAATGCCGCCACCGGCGAAGTGGTGCGGATCGTCAACCACCCGCCCCGCAAACGGCCCCAGGCCACGGTCAAACACTATCGCTACGAGCCGGTTTTGACCCTCGACATGTTGGTTGCCAGCGCCTCGATTCCGCTGTTGTTCAACCCTGTGCAGATACAAGGTGACACGCTGTGGGACGGTGGCTTACTCGTCAATTCGCCGATGGCGCCCGTGGTTGCGCTCGGGGCCAAACGGATCGTGCCGGTGCTGGTCACGGTTAAGGGCAATCCAGACCGCAAACTCCACAGCTTTGGCAACGCGCTCGAGCGACTCGTCGACACCCTGCTGGAAAATGCCTACACCATCGATCGCAAACTGCTGCTGGCGCGCAACGAACTTGCGGACAGGTTGCTCGAGGAAGGTCTGTCGCGGGTCGAACTCCTGACCCCGATCCGGCCGAACTCGAGCGCGCTGTTCAACGCCGGGTCGTACCTCTACTTCGAGCGCAACGCGCTGTTGTCGATGTACGAAGCCGGGCAACAGGCTGCGCGCAGGTGGCTCGACAACGGGCTGCGGGTCGATGCCAAAGTCCGTCCGGCCCGCGCGCGTGTCGGGTCGACGTAGGTTGTGTGCGCGACCTTGCAGGTGCACGCAACAACTGCGCAGGCCGGGCGGTTTTCACCGGGCGAACCTGCACAGGTGTTGCCCTTCACACACCGGACCGGGGGCTCCAGACCGCGGGTGACTGGTGTATAAGAACAGCAATTCATGTCGTCCCGTCACGACCCCAACCGTCCGGTAGCCGTCTACGCAACCGACTTTGACCAATCTCCCGACGCCGGAGCACTCGAGGGACTCGGGCTCGATCGGCGTCCGGTGGGGGCCGGAGAACTCGCGGGATGTCTCGCCGAACTCGGCGATGCGCAGGCCATCTTGCTGCTGGTCGACGACGCACTCATCAACCAATCCGGTGATACCGGCCGCCAGGCACTGGCCAGTCTCAATCCGGTCGGCCCGGTGCGTGTTGTTTCACTCCTCAAAAACCCAAAACGCATCGGCACCCTCGGTATTCCCGATGGGCTGGTCACCTGGCGCGGGGGAGAGACGTCGCGGGACAACCTCGCAGGGGTACTGCGCTGTGCCGTCCGCGAACTCGCCCATTTCAGCCGCTACCGTATTCTCGACGACGAACTCGACCTGCGTCGCCACGAGATCCACGAGCTCAATCGCATCGGCATTGCGCTGTCGACCGAGCACGACCATGACAGCCTGCTGACGTTGATCCTACAAACGATCCGCGAGTTCACCTGCTCCGATGCCGGCAGCCTCTACGTGCTCGAGCGCGATGCCGACGGCGAACGCCGGCTGCGATTTTCGGTGGCGCAAAACGATTCGATCGAGACCCCCACCCTCAAGCAGTTTACGTTGCCGATCAACCGGCAGACGCTCGCGGGCTATGCCGCGGTCACCGGTGTCCCACTCAACATCGCCGACGCCTACAACATCGATCCCAGTGCCGACTACAGCTTCAACCCGGCGTTCGACATCAACACCGGTTATGTCACCCGCTCGATGCTTGTATTGGCAATGAAAAACCACCGCGATGAAACCATCGGGGTGTTGCAGCTGATCAACCGCAAGACCGACCGGCACATCAAGCTCACCCACGAAAACGTTGAGACCGCGGTCCTGCCGTTTGACCAGCGTTCCCAGGAGTTTGCGACATCCCTGGCCTCGCAGGCAGCCATCGCCCTGCAAAACAACCTGTTGTTGCGTGGGCTCGAGTCGAACATCGACGAGCTCAAGAGCACCCAGGCGCAACTGGTCCAAAGCGAGAAGTTGGCGAGCCTCGGGCAGCTGACCGCCGGTGTCGCCCACGAGATCAACAACCCGCTGGCGTTTAGTCGCAACAACACCCAGCTCGCACGCGAGCGGCTCAAGATGGCCGAACTTCGCCTGTCGATTCGGACATGGCTCGAAAATCAGGAAGAGATTCCGGCCGGTGCGCGACATCAGGCCGGGTTGGATCTCCTCGACCGGCTTGTGGGCAACCCCACCTACAGCGACGATGTGCGGTCTGTTCGCTACGAACTCGAGGACCTGCCCGAAGATGCACGTGAGGGTTTGTTGCGCGAGTTTTTCGACTACGTCACCCAGCGCTCCGAAGCCGAGGGCGACCCCGTCAACATCCTTTTAGGCCGTGTCGACAAACTACTAGAGGAGAGCATGGTCGGGCTCGATCGCATGGCCGAGATTGTCCTCGGTCTACGAAACTTTTCGCGCCTAGACGAGGCCTCGTTTCAGGAAGCTGACATCGACGAGGGCATCCGCCAGACCCTCATGATTCTGCGCAAGGTCGCCAAGGACGCCTCGGTTTCGGTCCTCGACGACTTGCAACTCGACCGCCCCTATCCGTGCTTCCCGGCTAAACTCAACCAGGTCGTGCTCAACCTGGTCAACAACGCCATCGATGCCTGCGACCGCTGGGGCGAAGTCAAAGTCATCACGCGACGCATCGACGACTGGCTGCAAATACAGGTGCTCGACAATGGTTCGGGCATCGACGAAGAGCACATCAACAAAATCTTTGACCCGTTTTTTACGACCAAGCCGGTGGGTAAAGGTACGGGACTCGGACTGTCGATCAGCTATCGCATTATCCAAGAACACCGCGGTAAGATATGGGCGGCACGTCGCGAGAGTGGGGGTACAGTGTTTACGATTCAAATCCCAAGTTCGGCCCCCGCGCCCGATACGGTTGAAGCGAAGGAGCAGGCAAACTGATGTCGAAGAGGACCATCATCCCGTTTCGGGCCAAGGTCATCGAGCCGCTCAAGCTCCCGTCGCTCGAGCAGCGAAACAAGAAGATTTCGGCGGCTGGGCTCAACGTGTTTCAGCTCGACGCCGAAGATGTCTACATCGACCTCTTGACCGACAGCGGCACCGGGGCCATCTCGGCCATGCAGCTGGCACGCTCGATGAACGGCGACGAGAGTTACGCCGGCTCGCGCTCCTTTCGGGCGATGGAGCGGCAGGTCATGGAGACCATGGGCTTTCGCTACACGATTCCTGTCCACCAGGGGCGTGCCGCGGAGCAGGTGTTGAACTTCGTGATGATCAAGAAAAACCAGATCGTCCCGGGCAACTCGCACTTCGACACCACCAAGGCCCACATCGAGTTTTCGGGGGGTCGCGCGATCGACTGCACGATCGACGCCGGTCGTCGCTCCGAGGGGGACCACCCCTTCAAGGGCAACATCGACATCGAAAAAACCGAGGCGGTCATCCGCGAGTACGGGGCGCGCCACGTCGCCTACATCCTCGTGACCATCACCTGCAACTCCGGGGGCGGCCAGCCGGTTTCGATGCAAAACCTCCGCGACGTCCGGGCACTGGCCAACAAATACGGGTTGCCGGTTGTCTACGACGCCGCCCGCTTTGCCGAGAACGCCTACTTCATCAAAACCCGCGAAGAGGAGTTCGCCGACACGCCGATCCCCTACATCGTCCGCGAGATGTTCAAGCATGCCGATGCATGTACAATGTCTTCGAAAAAGGACGCCCTGGTTCCGATCGGCGGATTTATTGGCATCCGTGAATCCGAAGAGCTGTACGAGCGGGTCAAAACCCCGACCATTTTGTTTGAGGGTTTTTACACCTACGGCGGCATGTCGGGCAGCGCGATGGAGGCACTTGCCCAGGGCCTCAAAGAGGTCGTTGACCTCGACTACCTGACCTATCGCATCGGACAGGTTCGGCGCCTAGGTGAGTTACTCGACTCCTTTGGCGTACCCATCGTCCATCCGATTGGCGGCCACGCCGTGTTCATCGACGCCCGCCGGTTTTTCCCCAACGTCCCCCAGGACCAGTTCCCGGCCCAGCTACTGTGTGTCGAGCTTTATAAAGAAGGCGGCATCCGGTGCGTCGAAGTCGGTTCGTGTCTGATAGGTCGCGACCCCGACACCGGGGAGAACATTCGCCCGGCAATGGACCTTTGCCGGATCACCATTCCCCGGCGGGCCTATACCTTTGAGCACCTAGAGTACGTCGCAGACGTTGTTCGGACGGTGTACGAAGAAAAAGGCTCGTCGCAACGCCGCGGACTGTGCTTTGATGTAGAGGCACCAGGGATCCGCCATTTCTCATCAACTTTTCGCTATGTTTAGGCATTTCACCACAGCAACTTGAGGAGGCACCCGTGGGTTGGAAGGAATTCCGAAAAACAGGTCAGGTCAAGAAGGACCAAAAGGGCCCCAAGCTGTCGCTTCTTATCGTCGACGACGAGAGCGGGATTATTGCATCGCTCGAAGAAGGCTTCCGCGGGATCTTTACTATCTACACCGCAAATAGTGGCCAGGACGCACTCGAGCTGTTCAAGCAGCACGAGATTCACCTCGTCATTAGCGACCAGCGGATGCCCGGGATGACCGGCGTCGAGCTGTTCACACATCTCAAAAAGATCAATCCGCTGCCCATCCGGATTTTGATTACCGGTTACTCCGATATCAACGTGGTGATTCGCGGACTCAACGAGGGTCTGATTTGGAAGTACGTCACCAAGCCGTGGCGGTGGGAGGACCTCAAGGCGCTCATTCGCCAGGCCGCCCGCAAGTACGCTCAAGATGCCGAAATCGACGACCCGAAGTTTCGTATTCTCGGCATGTAGCTACAACATGTTGAACAAATGCCGCGTCAGTCGCGGCATTTTTTATTTCGAACCGGTGGGCCACACCAACTACATGCACAAACAACAATATTGAGTCCGTGTCAAAACAGTCCGAGTAGCGCCCAAAAGTCGAGGGCGTAAAACATCAGCATGCTGGCAGCGAGGGCCTCACACACCACCCGACGGACGGGCCAGGTGCCCGGCTCGCCCTCGCCAAGCCGCATCAAAAACGGCACGCTAACGAGGAAGTAGGTCGCATAAAAGATCGAACCGTAGCGCAGCATCTCGCCGCGCTCCTCGTACCAAAACACGTCGGCAAGGCTCGGATGGGCCATAAACAGGGTCTCGGCGTAGGCCACCGCATAGGCGACAAACAGCAGGCCAACCCAAAATGCCACCCGGCTACCGCCGGTCGCCCGCTCGAGTCGACGCATCACCAGCACGAGTATGGTGTGGTAGGTAACGAAGTAGGCCTGTGTAAGTACATATAAAAAGATGGGGACCTCGCCACTGCCCTGCCCCACCAACGCAGCCTCGAGCGTCCACGTGCACGCAAACGCGTAACGCATCCCCAGGACATCAAAAAAATAGTGGCTACCGATGTACGAGCCGGCAAACACATAGATTGCGATCCACAGATTGAAGCGAAACCAGTAGCTTTGAAACCACACGACCCCGCTGTTGCGCCGGGCCACCAACGGGTAGCCAACCAGCGGCGCCGCCACGATCGATGCAAACACAAGTAAGCCGAGATCTTGCAACTTGAGGACCCAACCGCTGAGCATGATCGCCGCCACGGCCACGATCCAGATGGGCGAGTAGATAAGGAAAAAGCGCTCACCCCAGGCGCGGTCGGGATTGCTCGAAAACCAGGTCGGCGCAGGCATGGGCTGTAGTTTCGCCGGATGGCGTCGACCCGACAAGGAGCGCTCGCCGGTTGCTCGCCACGTCAGCCGACCGATGACGTGACAACAACTTGTATCAACACACGCATCGCGGTTTGGCTATGGCTCGGGTTGTCGGCTCATTCGCTGCTTTGCAGCCCCCTACTCGCCCATCCCGAGCTCCTCCAAGTACACGCGGGCATAGTCGTTTTGCATGGGGTCTTCGATGGCATACAGCCATCCGCCAAAACTCAACACACCCACGACCAGGCATCCACCGAGGATCGCCAGTGGGAGCCAAAACCTGGGGCCACGGCTCATGGCGGCGGGCACCCGCACACCGAGCAGCCGTAGGGACTGTGTTGTCCCGTAAACCGTATGGTAGAGGCCACACAGGGCCAACATCGCATAGTACGGGTAGAACATCTGGGGCATCCAAGCCATCGAAAACGAGAGCCCCTCGAACTCGGGTGGCACGCCAAACGCCAACATGATGCCGCGGGTTGCCGCGGTGTGGCCAAACACGACGAGCGCGAGAAAGTACCCGCTGTAGCGATGTAGCCGTAGGCGCAGGTTGGGCGGCTTACGTGCCCGCGGGCGACGTTTGACGGAGATAACTGCGCAGGCGACATGCACCACAAGCGGCACCGCGACCAGCAATATCTCCACCACCGGATGTTGGTAAAACGGCCGGATGACCCGCTGAAACCCGTTGTACGCCCCCGGACCGAGGGCCGAGACCATCGTGTTGGTGAGGTGCAGCGTTGAGAAAACCGCAAATGCCAGGCCCGAGACGGCCTGGACCAATGCCAGTCGCTTGTTGTTTGTTGTGGTTGCCATCCACCTCTCCACGGATGGGTCGAGGCAAGCGTTACATGTTTTTTTAGGCGTCAAGATCGCGCCCTATGGTCGCGCGCCAGGTCATGCGCAAAAAAAGCGGACTGTGTGCACCACAGCCCGCCCGTTGCCGGAATAGCCGGCAATTTACATCGGGACAATCACCTGGGCGAGTCCAAATCCGATCATGTCGGAATATGTATACGCACCAACAAGGCCGGAGTAGGTCGTGTACTCGCCGGTGTCCGGATCGATTTTGCTGACGTTGGAGCCGTTGGCCACCGCCCACACATAGCCCTCAAAGTCGACGCTGATCCCATAGGACCCGGCTGCCGGCCACATCTTCTCGACCTGGAGGCTTTGGCGATTGACCCCGACAACCCCGTTGCCGTTGCTCATCCACAACAGACCATCGGGTTGACCATCGGACATGCACCCCGTCCAGCCACCAACCTGGGCCTGGTCCCAGATCAGGTTGACGGGGTCAAACCGACCGACCGTGTTGCTACACAAAAACACGTAGCCGTCTGAGTCGACTGTCATGCCGTACCAGTGCGGGCCATTGGGCGTGTCGTAGATTTCGTAGCTCATGTCCTCGCGGTTGACCTTGAGCAACTTGCCGCTGGTACCCAACTGCGACCCCCAGAAGTTGCCCTCGGGATCAACCGCCGCCCCGTAGATACCGTAGAGGTCGGCATTGAGGTTCGGTCCGCCCGAAGGCACGGTAATCATCTCTTTGACGCTGCCGTCATCGCCGTCGAGGATCATGATGTCGAGGCCGCCGTTGTTGTTGTTGCCCGACGTCCACAGCTCCTCCCCCTCGTACTCACAGGTGACTTCGTTGAGAACACCGGGGCCCCAGGCAACCGGCCGTTGGCTGGCGTAGGTGAACGGCGTGTGCCAAGCGATGCACTCTTCTTCGCCCCACGGCAGCGGCTGGTTGTTGGTCGAGGTTTGGATCCCCGGGGTACCATTTGTATCTGCACAGAGGCTTTCGTCGCCCCAAATCTTGGTGACCCCGCCGTTGCGGCTGGCAACTGCGACATGTCCTGTGAGACTTACGGAAGTACGCGAAGGGCTTCCGGCGTTGTCGGGACGCACGTAATAGCGACCCACCTCGGTGACATCGCTGGTCCGGATCTTCGAGATGGTGCCCTGCGAGCTGTTGGCGGCCCACAAAAAAGTCTTGTCCGGGTCGGGCGTGAAGTCCGGGTCGCCACACTCCATCCCAGTTGTCGAACCGTCGGTGGTTGGCTCCTCGGTGGTCGACGGGTCTGTCGTCGACGGATCTGTCGTCGACGGATCTGTCGTCGACGGGTCTGTCGGATCGGTGGTCGACGGGTCTGTCGTCGACGGATCGGTGGTCGACGGATCGGTCGTCGGACCGGCAGTGGTCGCGTCCGTCTCGCCGGCTGTTTCGGAACCCGCCGATGTGTCGGAGGTGCCATCACTCCCCATCGATGTCCCTGGGTCGGTGGTTGGGGTGTTCGTCGTGGTCGAAATTGTGGTCCCGGCGGAGTCGGTCCCGGTCGCGTCACCGCTTCCATCGCCACAGCCCATCAAGGCAAACCCAAATGCAGCAATGATCGGTCCAATCGTGCGGTTCATACGCAAGAACCTAGCAAATTCTCCCCTCCACAAGTGGATCCACCTAAGACGTTTTGGGTAGCAATTCGCCAATCGTCAGCGCAGCACCGCAAACGAAGGTGTTTATACGCGATTGGTTTCTACTCGAAGCCAACTCACAGAGTTTGCACACAACTACTCGACAGTTGCTGTGTCTTCAGCCAGCACGCCATAGCGGTGGAGAAACTGCTTTGTCAGCCGCATCCGCATGGGCATCACTTTTTGAAACTGTTCGCCTTCGGCGAGCACCAAGGTGGCGAAGAAAACCCGCTGGCCTCCGCGCTCGACACTGCCGACGAGCCAACCAACGGTGTTGCCCGCCTCGCCTCCAAGCCCCGTCTTGCCCCGCAGTACATAGTCGCTGCCACGGTCTAGCACCGTGATGTCGTCGACAATCGCGCGGCTTTCCATACTCACCGGCAGCTCACCTCGGTGTAGACGCAACAAAAACCCAACCTGCTCACGCGGTGAAATTCGGAGGTTGCCGTCGAGCCAAAACTGGTCAATGCCCCCGCCGATATCGCGGTTGCCGTAGGCGAAACGCTCGACCCATTGCTGCATCCGCTCCTCACCGATTCGGCGGGCGACCTCCTGGTAAAACCACACCACGGAGTACTTCATGGCCGAGGCGAGATCGTGGTCGCGGTTCCAGGCCTTGACCTGACGCTCCACACCGTCCCATGGCAACGCAAACCCCACCCCGTCGATCACCCCGGTGTTGAGGCCAATCAGGGTGTTGGGAATTTTAAATGTAGATGCAGGAATATGGCCAGTCTCGACCTCGGCGGCATTGACCTCACGGCGCGTGTTGCTAGCCGGGTCGAGCAGCACAAACGCCCCGTCGACCCCCTCGGCAGCAAATAGGTCTCGGCCGTGGGTGTCGACAATCACCCGGGGCTTTGCCTGCGAAGCCTCGGCGACGGGACCTTGGACCTCGGCCTGCCGACGTTCGACACAAACAGGAGGATTCGCTTCGAGGCCGCGGTCGGGCGTGGCCACGGACTGGCTTGCACACCCGGTAAGGGGGGCCAAAGCGAGGACGGTTGCGGTCAACAAGTAGCGGCGCACAGGCGATGTATGCATGAGCAAGGGCAGATATTCCAGCAACTGCCAGCTCGTTGACAAAGTCAAACACTAGCCACTGCCATAACCACCGCCCCAGTCGACGGACACCAGGCAGCATTCGCGCTGGTGTCCGTCGCTAACACAAGGCTCAACAGACTGACCTTGCATTCGCCTGGAGCCGTTGGCGCGTCGACCAATCAAGCCCCTTGTTCGCGATTTATGGAGGCCTCCGAGAGCGAACCGGTTGGCAACGCCACCCGAGGGGCGGACACCTTGTATCGGTGTCCGTCACCCAACATGGCTTAACAGTCCGGTTGTGTGTTCGCCGGAGCGCCGTTGGCCCGCTGGCCAAGCAAGCGCCCGTAGAGGCGTTCGCGGGCACGCACATCCCCTGGTTGCACCCAATTACGGTTGATTCGCCGCCAATCCGGGTCGTTTGGATCGAGCCCGAGCGCGCGGATAAAGTCGGCCGTGACCACCACAAAGTGCCGCTGATACGCCAACAAGAAGCGATTATTCGCCTGTTTGGCGGCCAGCGCCTGGTCGTAGTCGGCGAACCACTCGTTTAAAAACCCACCGCAATGGCCAGGCACCAGCAACTTGCCAAAGTCCTGCTCACCGACATCACCACGAACCACGCGGGTTGCATGCTGCCAGCTGCGAAACCCATTCTCGCGGGCCACTGCCGCGAGGCAGTGTTTGTGTTGGACCGTATCGGGCGTGAGCTGTTGCCCACGACGGACCCGTTCGAGGGCCGCGGTATCACCAGATTGCACCCGTTTATGCAGCATACGGGCACGAATTTTTAACTCTGAAATTGCATCGTTCATCGCACATCCCCATCGACCTGGCCCCGCACAATCTCGGCCGAGAAGTGGTTGCAATGACGAACAACCGTAACAAACAAGCAGGGTGAATCCATCTTCTGGCGGGTTGGGCACCCCTGCGCGCCCACAGGAAGCTTAGGGAAGTTGTCGCCGGGAAGCAAGGGGGCCCGCCAATTTTTGGTGCGCGCGCCTACCAAGGCTCGATCGACGTTCAATTTTGCCCACACCTACGAATCATACATGTATCAACATCTATATTATATGTATGAACAACTTAAATGTATCGCGCCGAACCAATGAAAAAGGCCGGCTTGGTGCCGGCCCGTTTCAAACCCGTGGGCGGGTTAGTTTTTCTCTTCGAACTCAGCGTCGATCACATCGTCGCCACCGTCGTCTGAGCTGGCCTCTTGCTCAGCTCCACCGGCCGCGGCTCCGGGGTCAGCTCCGGGTGGGGGCTGGGCGCCGGGCTGGCCGTACATGGCCTGGGCGAGCTTGTGGCTGGCGCCGTTGAGCTTTTCTTTGGCCTCCGAGATGCGGTCGGCGTCTTCGGACTCGACGGCGGCCTTGGCCTCGGCAATCGCCTCTTCGACCTCTTTTTTCTCGGCCTCGGGCAACTTGTCGCCGTTTTCGCTGAGGAGCTTTTCGGTCTGAATGACCATGGACTCGAGCGCGTTGCGGTTTTCGATCGCTTCCTTGCGCTTTTGGTCCTCCTCTTCGAATTTCTTTGCATTATCAACCATGTCCTGGATCTCGTTTTCGCTGAGACCGGAGCTGGCGGTAATGACAATCTTGTTCTCCTTGCCGGTGGCCTTGTCCTTGGCGGAGACGTTGACGATACCGTTGGCGTCGATGTCGAAGGTCACCTCGATTTGGGGGACGCCACGCGGTGCCGGCGGGATGCCGGTGAGGCTGAACTTGCCGAGCGAACGGTTGTCGGCGGCCATCGAGCGCTCACCCTGACACACGTGCACTTCAACCGATGGTTGGTTGTCGGCCGCGGTGGTGAAGGTCTCCGACTTGCGGGTCGGGATCGTGGTGTTGCGCGGGATCAGGATGGTATTGACGCCGCCCAAGGTCTCGATGCCGAGGCTGAGCGGGGTGACGTCGACCAACACCAGGTCCTGCACGTCGCCCGAGAGCACGCCGGCCTGAACCGCGGCACCAAGGCCGACCACTTCGTCCGGGTTGACGCCCTTGTTGGGGTCTTTGCCGAAGAACTCGGTGACCTTCTTTTGGACCAGCGGTACGCGGGTCGAGCCGCCGACCAGCAAAATCTCGTCGATCTCGCTCGGCTTTTTCTTTGCATCTGCAAGGGCTTTTTTGACAGGCCCAATCGTGCGCTCGACCAAACCTTCGATCATCGACTCAAACTTGGCGCGGCTGAGGCGGATCTGAAGGTGCTTGGGACCGGTTGCATCGGCGGTGAGGAACGGCAGGTTGATCTCCGTCTCGGATGCCTGCGACAACTCGATCTTGGCTTTTTCGGCGGCGTCCTTGAGGCGCTGAACAACCAGCTTGTCCTTGCTGACGTCCATGCCGGTGTCCTTTTTGAACTCGGCCAGCAGCCAGTCGATGATGACGTTGTCGAAGTCGTCACCACCGAGGTGGGTGTCGCCGTTGGTCGAAATCACCTCGACGACGTTTTCGGCAACCTCGAGAATCGAGATGTCGAAGGTGCCACCACCCAAGTCGTAAACCGCGACGACCTCTTCGATGTCACCCTTGCCAAGGCCGTAGGCCAAGGCAGCCGCGGTCGGCTCGTTGACGATCCGCTTGACGTCGAGGCCGGCGATCCGACCGGCATCTTTGGTCGCCTGACGCTGGGCGTCGTTGAAGTAGGCGGGGACCGTGATGACAGCCTCTTTGACGTCGGTGTTGAGGAAGTCCTCAGCAGCCTTCTTGAGCTTTTGCAGCACGCGGGCGCTGATCTCGGGCGGCGGGAACATCTTGCCGCGCACCTCGACATGGGCATCGCCGTTGGACGACTTTTTCACTTTATAAGGGACGCGAGTCGTCTCTTTTTGGGCGTCGGCATAGGACATGCCCATAAAGCGTTTGACCGAGAAGATGGTGTTCTCGGGGTTGGTGATGGCCTGACGACGAGCTTGCTGACCGACCAACACGTTGCCGTTTTGCTCAAACGCAACGACCGATGGCGTTGTGCGTCCGCCCTCTTCGTTGGTGATGACCTTGGGCTCGTTGCCATCCATGACGGCGACCACTGAGTTGGTAGTGCCGAGGTCAATTCCGATAATCTTTCCCATTTTCGATGTCCTTTCAGGGCTTCAACGCCACGGTTCGCGTCGAAGGGGTCTCTCTAAACTTGTGTGGCGAGCGATCGGGGCCGGTGGGGTGTTTGGCCGGCGTTGCCACGGGCGGAACCTTGCGATCGACTCAGATTTTCGCAACCGCTGATGCCCAACTTTATCGAGAAAAAACTAGTGAGGTTGCCCATGCCCGTTTCACGTGTAGATTGGCCGTGACGCGAAAAAACCAATTGAGATGCCACCGCAACTGCGAGAGCTGCGGTGACACTCGGTGTGCGTGCAATCAATCCGCCGATTCGGCCGGTTTCGACGCCTGTTCAGACGAGCCGCGGTCGAGCACCTTGTCGAGCACCTCGTTGACGTTCTTGACGTAGCTGATTTGCATCTCCTCGCGGATCTCCTCGGGTACGTCGACAACGTCCTTGGCATTTCGCTCGGGGAGCACGATGTGCTTGATACCGGCACGGTGGGCCGCCAGCATCTTTTCTTTGATCCCGCCAACCGGTAGCACGAGACCACGCAGGGTGATTTCGCCGGTCATGGCGACATCGGGGAGGATGCAGGTTTTGGTGAGTAGCGAAACGATCGCCGAGAACATCGCCACACCGGCAGACGGACCATCTTTGGGGATCCCACCCGCTGGCACGTGGACATGGATGTCGTGGCCCTCGATCTGGCTGTGCTCGATGCCGAGTTGGGCGTGCCGACTCTTGACGTAGCTCATCGCCGCCTGGGCCGACTCTTTCATGACGTCGCCGAGTTGTCCGGTGAGCATCAAGCCGCCCTTGCCCGGCATGTGGGTGGCCTCGACAAACATGATCTCGCCGCCGACGGGTGTCCACGCAAGTCCAGTGGCAACCCCAGGTTCGGCTGTCCGTTCGGCCATCTCCGAGAGGTATTTTTGCGGACCGAGGTAGCCGGGGATGTCGTCGCGGACGACCGCGATCTGCTTACCGACTTCGCCCTCGACAACCTTGACCGCGATCCCGCGGATCACTGAGCTTATCTCGCGCTCTAAGTTGCGAACGCCAGCCTCGTGGGTGTAGCTGTCGATCAGCTCCAACAGGGCTTCGTCGGCAAACGTAACTTCGACGCTGTGATCGAGCAGTCCGTGTTCCGATATTTGCTTAGGCAACAAAAACCGGCGGGCGATCGCCAGCTTTTCCTGGCGGGTGTAGCCGGGCAACTCGAGGATTTCCAAACGGTCCTTGAGGGCCGGCGGAATCGGATCGAGGTAGTTGGCGGTGGCGATAAACATCACCCGCGAGAGGTCAAACGTGACTTCGAGGTAGTGGTCGCTGAACGTGTGGTTTTGCTCGGGGTCTAAAACTTCGAGAAGTGCCGCACCCGGGTCGCCGCGAAAATCGTGCCCGAGTTTGTCGATCTCGTCGAGCATGATCACCGGGTTGTTGGTGCCGGCTTTTTTGAGCCCCTGAACAATGCGGCCGGGCAACGAACCAACGTAGGTCCGCCGGTGACCGCGAATCTCGGCCTCGTCGCGCACGCCACCGAGGGAGATCCGGACAAACTTGCGGCCGATCGCCCGAGCAATGCTTTTGCCGAGCGAGGTCTTGCCGACGCCGGGCGGGCCGAGCAAACACAGGATCGGACCCTTTTTTGAGGCGTTGAGCTTGAGCACCGCCATGTACTCGAGGATCCGCTTTTTGACCTTTTCGAGGTCGTAGTGGTCTTCGTTGAGGACATCGCGAACGGTCTGGATCTCCAACTGATCTTCAGTAGAGATCGACCACGGCAAGTCGGTGAGCCATTCTAAGTAGGTGCGGGTCACCGTGTACTCGGCACTCGAAGGCTGCATCGACTTGAGCCGGTCGAGCTGCTTGCGAGCGGCCCGCTCTGCCTCCTCGGGCATCTTGGCCTCTTTGATCCGGCGGTCGAACTCCTCGACGTCACCACCATCTTCGTCGATCTCACCGAGCTCGCCCTTGATGGCTTTGAGTTGTTGCCGCAGCACATACTCGCGTTGGCTGTGGCCCATCTCCTCCTGGACCTGGGAGTTGATCCGCTCGCGGACTTTGAGAATCTCGAGTTGCCGGGTGAGCAGCGTCAACACCTGACGCAGGCGTTCGTTGACGTGGTTCGACTCTAAAACGTCCTGCTTTTCGCTGGTCTCGATGTCGAGGTTGCTGATGACGAGGTCGGCGACCTGGCTCGGGTCGGACACGCTGTCGATCAGAGCCGCAGCTTCGCGGGGAAGCTCGGGGACCAGGGCGATCAGGCGTTTGGCCGTGTCTTTGATGTTGAGGACGAGAGCCTCGGACTCGGCGCGGTCGACATGGATGTCGGGAATCTCTGTGACTCGAGCCTGTAAAAACGGCTCCTCGGCGACGAGTTCGTCGAGCTGGATCCGGGCGACCCCCTGGAGGATGACGCTGTAGTTATCCTTCGCCAGCTTGATGACCTTGAGGATCCGAGCTGCACAGCCAACGCTGAACAGGTCGTCGCGCGAGGGGTTTTCGACGCGGGCTTCCTTTTGGGCGACGATCCCGATGATCGGCCGTTCGTTGGCGATGGCCTCTTCGATCAGGCGGACCGACTTGGGCCGGCCCACATCGATAGGGATGATCGAGCCGGGAAATAAAACCGAGTTGCGCAGCGGAAGCAGGGAAAGTTCCGGAGGCAGTTCAACGGGTTCAGAGTCTGAGGGGGGTGCGGAATGTGAGACGTTATCAGTCACAAGTTCGGCGCAACGGTAACACTGGCGCTGGACCTGTCAACAACCGACATTTCACGCGAAGTTGCTCAAATCACGCATGTGCTCGCGCTCAATTGATTTGAGTGTGGGTGCAACAACTCGCGCGCGCGACCGATGGGGTGCGGTCATGACCCCTGTGTCTCGACCCACAACCCTTTTGTTCCTGCAACTCGGACTCGGCACGTTGATGAGCTTTCCCGCAACGGCCGCTTGCAGTTCCGACCCATCGCTGCCTGCCGACACCACGACCGGTATCGCCGGTCCGTTCGACACGCCTTCATGGCCAGATCTCCCTGGCCCGTCCACCGGCGGTCCCAACCTCCAACCCCCCGACAAGCAGTGGACACCGCCCGCTCCGACAGGCCCGCATCCGACGCCTAAGCCCGAGCCAAACCCCGACTTGCAATGGTTGCTGCTCACCGAAGTCCACAGCAATCCCGAGGGCAAAGACGGCGGCCCGGGAGCACCGGAGTTTGTCGAGCTGGTCCACACCGGCAACACACCGATCGAACTTGGCGGGCTTCAACTCCAGGCGCGCACGTGGCCAACGCTCGACTTTGACGAACTCGGCTGGGGCGATCTCAAACTCGACCCGGGGCAGACAGTCGTGGTGCAGAGGTTTGAAGCCGCCGCCCTCCCCGACCCGGCGATCGTCCTGGGCGACGCTGGCGTGGAGCTCGCTTTCGCCGCGAGTTCAGGGTTGCGAAACGCCGACGGAGCGGTGCTTGTGGCCGATAGCGCAACCGAGGAGGTGATCGATGCGGTGGTCTACGGCGGTCCGCAACCGCCACCTTTTGCCAACAAAGATGACTTTGCCATGCCGGCCGCAAAAACCCCCGAAAGCGGCAACTCGATCTGCCGCGTTCCGTTTGACATCGACACCAACTCCGCGGCCGATTGGCTCGCATGCCCACCATCGCCCGGCGAAGTTTCGCTGCCGGAGCCAGGCGAGACCGACTCTGAAACAACCGGTGAGAGCGAGACAACCGAGGGCGAAATGACCGAAGGAGAGCTTGAACCAACGCCTCCCGGCGCACTTGTGATCCGCGAAGTGTTGGCCAATCCGGAGGGCTCGGGCTCACAGGAAAAACATTATGAGTTCATCGAGTTGATCAATACTTCCGATGTAGAAGTTGACCTGCAAAATTGGCAAATCGCCGACAGTCTTGTCGACGATGCTCCGGGCACAGATCCGCTTTTGTACCGTGCAGGTGACGGCGGGTGTCAGCCCCAGACATGCCTCGCGCCGGGACATGTCGCGCTGCTGGTGGGCAACGCATACCAGGGTGTTGGCGGCGATGCCCTGGTGCTCGAGACCGACGATACGACGCTTGCCGATGGCGGCCTGACTTCGACCGAGCCGGTGGTGCTACTCGACCCCGAGGGCCAACCGCATTCGACCTACCGGCAATGGGAGGATCCGTCGGCTGAGCCCAATCCGCTCCACACCGAACAGGCAGTGGTGCGCTCGCCACAAGATCCCGACCTGCCGAGTTCGTGGGCGTTCGCCGAACCCACACCCGGCAGCTAATCGGTTACTCCCAGTAGGCGCGAGCTTGACGCGGGCGGCGGTCAAAGTTGTCTTCATCCTCGAGCTCGCGCAACAGCTCGAGCTCGTCTTTGCCAAGCTCTTCACGGTGGTAGCTGACCTCGCGTTGGAACTCTTCGAAGCTGCGAAAACGCGTACGGAAGTAACTCATGTCTGTCTCCTGACTCCTGTTCGACACCCACGCGGTATCGATAAAGAGGATGTAATTGATCATCCGACATGTAGGCAAAAAACCTACCGACTTTTGATCGCCAGTTCGAATCGGCCACTTCCTGGGACGAACCGTGCGATCCGTTGTGGTAAGGAATGCCCGCTGTGCCGGAGGCTTGTGCATCGACGACACACCCAACGACTGTCCTCGCGGTCAGCAACCAAAAGGGTGGTGTTGGGAAAACGACGACCGCGGTCAACCTCGCTGCGAGTCTCGCTGCCGCCGAGTTTCCGGTATTGCTGGTCGATCTCGATCCACAGGGCAACGCGTCGTCGTCGCTGGGCTACCCGCGTGAACAGGTAGAGCGCGGAACCTACGAATTGCTCCTTGGCGAGGCCTCCCTCGAAGCGGTCACCCTGCCGACCGAACTGCCCGAACTCCACCTCGTGCCCGCGTCGCCTGATTTGATCGGGGCCGAAATCGAGTTGGTCGAGGCCGAACACCGCGAAACACGCCTGTCGCGGGCGCTCGCCCGGGCGATCGCGGCAAAGCAATATCGATTTGTCTTTATCGACTGCCCGCCGTCGTTGGGGCTACTCACTTTAAACGGTTTGGTCGCCTCTGATCGCGTCCTCATACCGATGTTGGCCCGCTACTTTTCGCTCGAGGGGCTCAGTGCCTTGCACAACACCATCGCTGCGGTTCGCGAAGCCCTCAACCCACGTCTTCACATCGAGGGGATCGTGTTTTGTATGTTCGACCGCCGGACCAACCTCGCCCAGAGTGTGGTTGCCGAGGTTGCCGAGCACTTTCCGCAATACGCGTTCGCCACCCGGATCCCGCAAAACATCCGCTTGAGCGAAAGCCCGAGCCACGGCAAACCGGCACTTTTGTACGATGTCGAGAGTAAGGGAGCTCAAGCCTACCTCGACCTTGCCCACGAACTTTTGACCCGTATCGAAGAAAGGGCGACTGCGTGAGCACTCCCAAACGACGTCCGCTAGGCCGTGGCCTCGGGGCCCTATTGCCCCAAAAACAGGCCGAAGAGCCCACTCCCGTGCCCGCTTCGCACCCGCGCTCGGGGCTGCGGCAACTGCCGATCGAAAGCCTCGCGCCAAACCGCGAACAACCGCGCAAGGTGTTTTCGCCCGAAGCCCTGCACGACCTTGCCGAAAGCATCAAGCAACACGGGATCATTCAACCGCTCGTGGTCACCCCGCTCGACACCGGCAACTATCAGATCATTGCCGGCGAACGCCGCTGGCGGGCGGCCGGCCTCGCCGGACTGCACGAAGTCCCAGTGATTGTCCGTGACTCATCTGAGCAGGAGCGCCTAGAGCTTGCGATTGTCGAAAACCTGCAGCGCGAGGATCTCAATCCGATTGAAGAAGCCCGAGCGTTCGAGGGGCTGATGGACCTCGCGGGCTACACCCACGAGCAACTCGCCACCCGGCTCGGCAAGGACCGCAGCACCGTCAGCAATGCATTACGCCTGCTCAAGCTGCCGCAACAGGTCCAAGACCTGGTGGTAGAGGGTGCGCTTTCGATGGGGCATGCCCGTGCCCTACTCGGCCTTTCCGACCAGGGAGACATGATCGATCTCGCCCACGAGGCGATCCGCAACCGCCTGAGTGTTCGGGCCGTGGAGGCTGCCGTCCGCTCGTGGGAAGCCGAAGATGAGCCCGAAGCCGAAGTCGATCCAGAGCAACGCCGCCGCGATGTCATTGTTCGCGACCTCGAGCAACGGCTGCGACGCTCGCTCGGAGTCAAGGTTGCTCTCAAACCAAATCGCGCGCGCAAGGGCGCCGGCAAGATCGAGGTTCCGTATCAAAGCCTCGACGAGCTAGAACGCCTGCTCAATGTGTTTTTGCAGCCTGGGCACTAGTCGCCCGCGCCCGACAGCTCGAGTTTGTGCCCGGCGAAGGGCTGGTTGATTCCCCCAACGAGGAGTGGCCCACGTGCGGTCGTCCGACTGTGCCCGACGAAGGGCTGGGTGATGCGCGTTCGGCCGACAGCTTGAGTTCGACCGATGCGCACAGTGCCCGACGAAGCTGGTTGATTCCCCAAAGAGGAGTAGCCCAAGCTCGCGGTCGTCCTCGACTTAAACGACCTTCGGGTGCAAAGCGCCGAGTGCTTACCCGAACGTGGCAGCACGCCGAGCAGCTCGCGCGAGATGAACCGCAGTCAGGCCAGTTGCGACAACAAACATGTAGGCACTGATTAAAGGTGCTCCGAGCAGCGGGCCGAGCCCAGCGAGCACTACCGAAATCACGATCCAGCGGTACTCCATCAAGCGGTCGATCCGGGCGTTGCGGGCAAGAGCATTGCAAAAAACGGCCAACTGGGCCTCGTCTTCGGCATTGAGATCACCGCGTATGCGCTTGGGAAACAGGTTGTGGTTGTGCCACAGCATCCGTACGGCGAGCTGGTGGAGACGACCGAGCTCGGCATCGATCGAGGTTTCGGCGGTGGTGATGACCGCCACCGTATAGGTCCGAACAGCGGGGATCAGCACCCGAGCTCGCGAAAGCGCGGTGACAGCTTCGACCAAGAACTGACGGGCGGTCGCTGCCCGCTCGTGCCGCTCACTGCGACTGAGATCTTCGTTTGAACCATCTTCGAGGGTGAGGATCGCCAGTCCAATAGCCTCGTTGGCCGCCGTTAAAAGGCGGTCGGCGAGCTCGCGTTGACGCTCATCGAGCGAGGTGTCGACGCGGTATGAAGTGATCGCTTGGGCTGGCTGGCGAAACATCTATACATCCGGGGCGCGGCCCCTAACCTCCTCACGATCAAGCCTAGGCCAAGATCTCGAAACGGCCACTGACCCATGTCACCCAACCGTAAAGATCGACTGCACGGTTGATAAAACCGGCTTGCACCGGGCGGAGAATTCCCTGGGGCACACTGATTGGGACGGGGTCTCCCGCGGGATTCCTGTTACCATCCGGCACCCCGGCTGCCCGGGTTCGCTCGGACGGCTGCAGCAGCAGGATCACAATCGATGGGCACACAACTTTCGGATATTCCCCAAGGCATCCTCCAAGCCGAGCTCGGTGCGGGCCGGGTGAGCATCAACCTCGACGCTGAGGTTTACCCGCTCCAGGCGCTGTACGGCGCATCCTACATTTTTATCGACCGGTGTTACGTGTTCATCGATCGGCCCGACGACAAGGTTTTTCGTGTCACCCTCTCGGCCAAAGATGCCGCCCCCGAGGCCGAGGCCCTGCGTGCGCTTGTCGGCGAGTTTGCCAACGAGTTGCTCTCGTGCGCGTGGCGTCACCAAATCACCCAGGACAACCGCACCATCATCGAAACCGTCACCATGCAAGCGATTGCCGGGGCGATGGGCGAGCCCTCGCTCGACGACCTCGCCTCGTTTGACTTCTCCGACGAGGCCTTCGACGACCCGTTGGGCATCGCCCAGTCGTGGGAGGACAAGCACGGCAAGAAAGTGCAGAAGCAAGATGAGCCCGAGGCTTCCAACGAAGGGGCAGCATCGTGAGTGCGCAGACCCTGCGGTTTGACAAACAGGTGTACGCCGGCGAAGCGCTCGACGAGGCCGTCAAGGCGTTCTCGAACTTCGCAGCGTTCGAGCTCAAACAAGAGGACGATGCCTGGGTTGTCGAGCTCATCAGCAAAAGTCCGCAGATGGCCGACCGCCTGCGCAACGAGTTTTGCAACTACGCCCTAGGGCTCACGATCCAGCGCGGAGGAGCTAGCTAATGCTCGCCCAATTAAAGCCCAGCACCAGTTTCCAGGCGTTTTTTCGCTATCGCCAGGTGGCCGACAAAATCCTCATTACCAACTTTGAGGGCAACTTCTTGTTGCTCACCCAGGAGGAGTTTAAGCGCTACGCCGAGGGTGATGTCGAGGAGGAGAGCGAGCTCTACAAGCGGCTCGACGCCAAGAACTTTGTCCGCAAAACCTACCGGGTGGCCGATGCCGTTGCCCGTATGCAGGCCCGCAAACACTTTTTGCACGCCGGTCCCAACCTCCACGTCATGGTGGTCACCCTGCGCTGCAACGAGACCTGCATCTACTGCCACGCCTCGCGGGCCAACATGGATGCGGTCCACACCGACATGACGCCGGAAATCGCCGAGAAGTCGGTGGACATCGCCCTGTCGACGACCAATCCGTTTGTCACCATCGAGTTCCAGGGCGGCGAGCCGCTAGTTAACTTTGAGGTGGTCAAACACATCATCGAGTACGCCCGCGAGAAAAATAAATCGCTGGGCAAGAACCTCGAGTTCACGATGGTCTCCAACCTCTCGCTCATGACTGAGGAGAAGTTGCAGTACCTGCTCGAAAACCGCGTACAAATTTGTACAAGCATCGATGGCCCCGAAAAACTCCACAACGCCCAGCGCAAGTTGGCGACCATGGATGCGTTTCAAAAGGCCGTGTTTTGGATCAAGCGGATCAACCAAGCCTACGAAGAGATGGGTCTCGACACCACGCTGTACCACTGCGAGGCCCTCATGACGACCACCAAGGCCACGCTCCCACTGTGGAAAGAAATTGTTGATACATATGTCAACCTGGGATGCAAGGCCCTGTTTTTGCGCCCGGTCGACCCGTTTGGCTTTGCCGATCGCACCCGCCTTAAAATCGAATACCCACGCAGCGCATACCTCGAGTTCTACCGCAACGCGGTCAACTACATGATCGAGCTCAACCGCCAGGGTGTCGAGGTCTTAGAGCGGTTTGCCGGCATCTTCCTCACCAAAATTTTGCAGGGTCAGGACCCCAACTTCCTCGACCTGCGCAGCCCGGCCGGTGCCGGTGTTGGCCAGCTCGCCTACAGCTTCGACGGCAAGGTTTTTACCTGCGACGAGGGGCGCATGCTGTACGCCATGGGTGAGGACACCTTTCACTTGGGACATGTCGATACCCACACCTACCGCGAGCTCGTCGGCCACGAAACCGTGCGGGCGATGGTGTTGGCCTCGAACCTCGACTCCCAACCCGACTGCGTGAACTGTGCCTACAACCCCTACTGCGGCACCATTTCGGCCACCAATCACAAGGCCCAGGGCAGCATTTTTGGCCGCATGCGAGAAAACAACGTGTGTGCGGTGCACAAGGGAATCCAGGATTTCCTGTTTGAAAAAATTGCCACCGCCGATCAGGAGCTACTCGATATTTTCGAGAAATGGACGACGATTCGTGCGCGCGAACACTTCGTCCAGGACAGCGAGCCCGCCAACGCAGCCTCGTAGGTCACGCAGAGCAGCGCAATCGTTTGTACATGCAACCCGTTGTTGGTCTCGGCCGCAACGGGTTGATTAGGTTGGTGAGCATCCGCGAGCGGAGGGGACGACCGGGTGCACTCGCTCGCCAACACACGTCCGTGCCCCCTAGGCGCGGGCAACGGCGCATCCTTACGGATCTCCAATTGGGCGAATTTCCTTTCTAGATCTTCCGGCGAGCAGTCATCGGGTAGTGACCGAAAGTGGCCCTTTCTCCTGAAAATATGCTCTCAGACCCATCTCAGGCGTTATCTGAGGAGAGTCGTCCCGCCGCAACTGTCGAAAACGACCCTTGTTCCGTGACGAACGCCGGTTTGTCCGGGATTTCACACTGGACAGCTCCGTGGTAGGATGCGTGGCGATTACGGCGCGGACAGAGGACTGAGTTATGGCGAAGAGTGATGGAAAGGCAACCGACGATCTGAACGCTCTCCCGACGTTCACCCGCAAGGGACCAGTGCTGAGCAAGGGCCAGCGGGAAATATCCGACAAGGCCCGACTCTACGCCGATGCTGGGCCGGCGAGTATGTCACTGACCACGGTCATGGTAGGGCCTGGGGACTCGGGCCACTGTTCGCATGGTTCTCACGGGTCTCACGGGTCTCACGGATCTCACGGGTCTCACGGGTCTCACGGCTCCCACGGGTCTCACGGCTCCCACGGGTCTCACGGCTCCCACGGTTCCCACGGCTCCCACGGCTCCCACGGCTCCCACGGCTCCCACGGTTCTCACGGATCCTGGTAGCAGGTGGGTTAAAATCCCCCTGTGGAGTACCCGTTGCAACCGGAGTCCATCGAGCAGCGGATCACAAACCGCGCCCCTCGGGTTCATATCCTGACGGGCGCGATTTGTAATAACAACTGCATCTTCTGTATGGAGGAGGACCGTGACGCTCGCTACGTCACCAACTCCGCCACGACCGACGAGTCTGTCGCCTGGATTCTGCGCCAGCACAACGCGTTCGAAGAAGTCTGCTTCACCTCCGGCGAGCCCACGACCAATCCTCGGTTACCGCATTGGGTGCGGATGGCCAAGACTGCGGGCGCTCGTATGGTCAGCATGATGACCAATGGTCGCGCGCTGAGCTACGAGCGCTACGCCAAGATGCTTGTCGCCCGCGGGATGAATCGGTTTTACATCTCGATTCACGGGCACACCAAAAAGCTCCACGAGGGCCTCACACGCACGCCCAAGAGCTTTGCCCAAACCGTGGCTGGGCTCGACATGGTCACCAGCCTCAAGCCCTACGGCGTCACCCTCCACACCAGCACGGTGATCACTAAACGCAACCTCCCCTACATGGGTGAGATTTACCGATTCTTGCGTATGCATGGTGTTGACCAGGTTGTGTTTAACGTGATGCAGGCCAACGGCCGGGCCAACACCTACTTCGAGCAGCTGTTCCCGAGCTACACCGAAATCGCCGACCAGGCGCGCACCTTCTTTCAAGAGCAGTACCAGCGCGAACACGAGGTCATGGCGTTTTTGGTCGACATCCCGCTTTGTACGACCACCGGCATTCCCGACTTCAACCGCGGTTACGTCGAGGACTACGTCCACTTTGAGCCGCCCAACGAGGTCAATGCAGCCCTCTTGCAGGATGTCGACCCGCAGTCGCGAGCAGCCGGACAAAGTGGTGAGCTCGTCCAAATTCGCCGCGGCGACCTCGATGACAACCAGCGCCGCAAGCGGCCAGAGTGCGACAGCTGTCGCTACAACCCCGTGTGCGAGGGCGTGTGGGGCAACTACCTGCGACGCAACGGCTGGGACGAGTTTGTGCCGGTACCGGCCTAGTCGAACCTCGTTGTACACACAACATGAGCGACCCGCCGCGGGACGACCCAGGTTTCGTAAAATAGGTGTTTATGCACGCACCCAGACATGCCGGCTCCGACATCTGGTCGCAGGCATGGGCAACACCTCCAAATCGTGATTAGATCGGAACATGTTGCGTGCCCGCCTTCAACGCGTTCGCCAGCGAATCGCCGAGCGCTGCCCTCCCCTACTGCGCCCAGCAATCAGTGGACAGCACCCACCGGGCCCGCGGGGACCACTCTCAAACATCTCGCGTATGGTCGGCAGCGAACTCGACTTCTTTGCCGACTGTCGCCGCTATGGCGACGTCGTGATGTTCTACTTTGGACCTGTCCCCTGTTACATATTTTACCAACCATCCGCGATCGAGGAAGTTCTGCTCACCCGCGCCGATGGGTTTATCAAAGACGCATCCACGCGGATGCTCTCGGAGGTTCTCGGCAATGGGTTGCTGGTGAGCGAAGGCAACTTTTGGCGACGTCAACGCAAACTCGCTGCCCCGCCGCTGCGGCGTGGACAGATCGCCAACTATGCCTCCCAAATGGTTGCATTTGCATCAAAAATCCAGGCTGACCTAGGCGACAGCTCGCGGGTCGACATCCACGCGGTGATGATGCAGCTCACCCTCGAGATCGTCGTGAAAACCCTATTTGACCTCGATCTAGGTGACGGCGGTGAGGAAATTACCGAGGCTATCGGGACGGCGATCGAACAACTCCAGGCCTCCAACCGCGCCTATCTACGGTCGATGCTCGGCGGGGTTATTCCGATGACACGCGAGTTTATGCAGGCGCGGGACCGTCTGCGCGGGACCGTCGATGCCATGATCGAGCGACGTCGGCAAAACCTCGGCGACGACCTCCTGTCACGCCTGCTCGCTGCCCGGGACGAGGACGGCAAGCCCATGGAAATCGGCCAACTGCGGGACGAGGCGGTGACGATGTTTTCGGCGGGCCACGAAACCACTGCCCTCGCCCTCACGTTTGCCTTTATCCTCCTGGCCGAACACCCTGGTGTATATGCACAGTTGGTCGCCGAGCTCGACAATGTTCTCGCGGGCGAGCCACCTACGTTGGAGACCCTTCCCCAACTGCGCTACACCGAGGCCGTTGTGCTCGAGACCATGCGGCTGTATCCGCCGGCCTGGGCGATCGGCCGCGAAGCGCTGCGAGATTGCGAAGTCGCCGGCGTCCCGATCCCCAAGGGTGCCCAGTTGTATTTCGCCCAGCTACATACCCAGCGTGACCCTCGGTGGTTTCCCCACCCCGAAACGTTTGACCCGGGTCGCTGGTTCGACGGATTGGAGCAACAGCTCCCACGGTTTGCCTACTTCCCGTTTGGCGGCGGTGCACGTATTTGTATTGGCAACCACTTTGCGCGCATGGAAGCCATTTTGGTGTTGGCGACCCTGGCCCAAAACCTGCGGTTTGAGCCCGAAGCCAAGCTGCGAGACATCCCGCTGCAAGGTCGGGTCACACTTCGCCCGCGCGGGCCGGTGATGGCAACCGTTCGTCGCCGCTTGCCGGCTAGTATGTGAGCTTCTGGCTATACCCAGCCCGTTCCTCGCCGATGTGGCAGTTTCACTGGCCAAACAAAAATGGCCGGCGCGGGGCCGACCATTTTGTTGAACATGCAAATGCCTGTTACTGCGGCAATGTGCACCCACCGACGTGCTCGTAGCCCGGCTCGGGGTTTTCTTCGCCGTACCACGGCGTGCACACGGTTCCGGGGACCAGCTGATCACAGTTGTCGTCGTTGACGTCGCAAAACGGGGTGCAGCAGCCGATGCCACCCTGGCAGTTCGGCACGATGTCGGCGCCCTCGCAGTAGTTGCCCGGGTCACAGGCGTTGAGGAACTCGCACGGATCGCCGGGCATGCCGGCATCACCCGAGGCGTCGGCGATACAGACAAACGAGTTGCTGCCGGCGGCCGGAAGGCACGCGGTGTCGACCGGGTAATCGCAGTCCTGCAACAGCGGGTCACACTTCTTGCGGCACAGGATGAGCACACCGTCGTTGGAAACCGAACACACGGCCTCCTGGTCCTCGCACATCTTGTTTTCGGGGCTGCCCACGCACATCGGCACGCACACACCCGAGCCCTCGTCGTTGGTGTAGTAGCAAAACAGGTGATTGTCGCAGGTGTCTTCACCGCTGACACCACTACCAATGGTGTTACAGGCATCACCGTCGGCGCCGGGGTTGTCTTGGATATCGACACACTTGGTCGCGTTCCACGAAGACCCGCCGTCGTTCGCCCACGGCATACATTTTTGCCCATCGGGGCAATCGTCGAACGACCAGATATCGCACTCGGTCGCCATGTCGACATCGGGATCGACGAGGAACGACTCGGTGTCCGAGTCGGACGTCGTGGTGGTTGGATCGGTTGTCGTCGTCGTGGTCGGATCGGCAGTTGTGCCATCCGTGTCCGTTCCCGGACCGGGATCGGTGGTCGTCGGGGTTCCGGTTGTGGTGGTGTCGTCGCCGGTCGTCATGTCGCCGGTCGGGCCAGCCGTCGCAGTTGCGTCGGTTTCACCGCCTTTGTCGCCACATGCGAACAAAAACACACTCGAAAGGAGCAACGGTAGGTATGTTTGTTTCATTTGGAATCCCTTTGTCTCAGGATTATGCACCTTCTACCGGGGCAATGTCGAGAACGCGCGTACGTTTTTTTGCCGCGAAACAGGTGAAATCACTACCTACCCAGACCTCCGCTTGGACGCAAAAGTTTCACATACAACGGTGTAAAAACAATGTCTGGCCACACCTATCCCGGGGGCCGGACCCGAGCCCAAAACGCCCCTTGGCCGGCGAGACGTTGAGACCTCACCCGGATTGCAGGCTAGGCAGCCTTCGCGGTGTCGAGTTCGTCAAGTAGGCGCTCGGCGGTGAGCTCCATGGCCGATGCCCCGCCGAAAAACTGCATCAATCCGGCCTGCTCGTAGTGCGGCAAGATTCGCGGGCTCATCAACCCAATCTCGCGCAAGTTGGGTACCAGCCGACTAAACATCACCTGGCGAAAGCGATTCATGCCGGGTTGGCGGTTGACCAACCGCCGCCAGTTCGCCCGGGAAATCCGGCCTTCAAACCACTCGTCGAAAACCTCGTAGACCATAAACCGATTGCGCATGAGTAGCGAGACTTCAAACGCCCAGTCCTCGCGCTCGCGGCGTTCGGCATCGCTGAGTTGCGACGTAAAGTGCTCACGCAGGGCCAGCACGCCGTAGTGGACATGGCGGGCCTCGTCCTGGATCACCATGCGCAACAACTCGTGCAACAGCGGCTCACGAGTTTGCTGATACAACGTACAAAATGCCCCAAGGGCCAGCCCCTCGACCATGATCTGCATGCCCAAGAACTTCATGTCCCAACGGCTGTCGGTCATCAGTGAATCGATGATGACGTACAGGTTGTCGTTGATGTGGTACATGCGGCCGAGCTTCTCGTCGAGGTAGCGATTGAACACTTCGACGTGACGCCCCTCGTCCATGACCTGGGTGGCACCATAGAGTTTGCCGTCGAAAAACTGGACAGCTTCGGTGACCTGCGCAGCGGCATACAACGCCCCCTGCTCACCGTGTAAAAACTGGCTCAACATCCATGTGCAAAAGCAGTAGCGCAGTTTGACTTGCTCTTCGCGGTTGAGCCGTACGCCGTATTCTTCGAACAGGGAAAAGTCGATAAATCCCTCGGGCAGCAGCGGAACCTCGGGGTTGAGGGGGTCGACATCGATCTGCCACGGCAACTGGTCGCCATCCCACTGCCCGAGTTTGGCCCGGCGATAGAGCTCGGCCATTTCGGGCTGGTCGGACGGGTAGTTCCAATCGAAGTGCGCGTTGTGACTGGCTGGCATATGTGTAGGCACACCTTGTTTGCCCCGGCGAAACAACAACCCGCGCAGACCGGCCGGCCCCAGGGCCCGCAGCACCTTGGGGTCGCGCACCTGCATAAACACATCGAGCGCCTCAAAGTAGCTATCGATCTGACTGCGCATGCGTTGCGGAAGGAGGTTGACAAGCCGCTCACTGACGGACAGACGGTTGGAGTTTTTGGCGTTTTCCATGCTGATACACCTAATTTGCTTGAACTTCGGGAACCGCGGCCAGCAGGTTGCGCGCCTTGGCCAGGTGGTAATGGGTGAGGAGTGAATTGATCGCCGGCAATGCCCGGGCGATCACGCTGGCAATCTGCTCGGCGGGGAGGTGGCCCAAGCGGCCGAGGATCAGCTCGGTCTCATGGGCAAAAAGTTGGGACACGGCTTTTTCATGTACTTGCAAGTCGGCCGCCGTAAAGCCGAGCTCCTCGGTCAGTCCAGCCGCCCGCAACTGGCCCCAAACCTCGACAACCCAGGTGTCCGACGGTGGCAAGAAAAACTGTCCATCCCGCTCAATCAAGTTGCACAACCCCATTTTGTCCAGGGTTTGCAACTCGTCGAGGCGAATCTCGTGCCGCGCAAGTAGGGGGTCGACAGCCACGGCATCGGCGACCTCGGTCGGCTGGCCCACCACCGGCGCGAGCCGGGTTTTAAGGTCGCGCAGCAGGCCCTGTTGCTCACTCGTAAACCCGGCAATGTCGCCGTCGAGCAGCCCGCGAATCGCCTTGAGCGGCAAGAACCGTTCGTGTTGTAGGCGACGCACCAACCGCAGGCGATCGAGGTGCTCGTCGCCGTAGTAGGCCATGTTGCGCCCGGTCTTATGCCCCTCGGGCACCAGGCCCTTTGAGATGTAAAAGTGAATCGTCTGGCGATCGAGACCTGTCGCTTTGCACAGGTCTTTCATGCGGTAGGGGAACCGTGAGCGATCGACTTTGCGGGCAGCCATTTATGCGCCCTCCACAGCGATTTGGCACGGTCCGTTGGGGCGCCCGACACAGGCAAGCGTATAGCCGCCGGCCCGCTCTTCGGGTGTCAGGCAGTTGGGTTCTTCGGCCGTCACAACGCCCTCGACCACGCGCACCCGACAGGCACCACAACCGCCCATGGCACAGCTAAACGGCATTGTCAGCCCGGCGTCGAGGCCTGCTTCGAGCAGGGTTTGCCCACCCTTGACGGTCACGGTCTTGGTGGTCTCACCCACCCGAATCGACACCAGTGCATGTTCATGGGCTTGTGCATCGGCGCTGCGCAGGTGTGGCTGGCTAAACTTCTCTTCGCGGATTTGCGTGGGCTCGATTCCTGCGTCGAGGAGGTACGACCGTGCGGCCGCCATCATCGGCTCTGGCCCACAGACCAAAAACAGGTCGTCACCACCAACACCACCCAGGGTAGTAAAAACTGCCGTGAGGTTGGCGACATCGAGGCGACCTGCAAGGCTACCTTCCTCGCCCCCGTCCTCCCAAACATGGTGCACATGCAACTTTTTGTAGTCCGCTTGCAACCGCGACAGCTCGTCAAAAAAGATCGTCTCGCTCGGGTTGCGGTTGCCGTACACCAAATGGACCTCCCCCTGCCCCTGGCAAATCCATGTACGCACAACCGACATGATCGGCGTGATCCCGCTACCGCCGGCAATACACACCAAGCGCCCGGCAACCTCCGAGGGCGTGGCCCCGAAATCACCCGAAGGTCCCAACACACGCAGGTGGTCGCCAACCCGCAAATTGTCGTTGAGGTAGTTCGACACCCGGCCTCCGGCAACACGCTTGACCGTGATTGTCGCTGGCCCCTCACCTGCACGGCTTGAAAGTGAGTACGCCCGCCGGAGCCGCTGGCCCTCAACTTCGACTTCGACCGTCAAAAATTGACCCGGGACAAACTCGATTGGGGCGTTGTTGGGGTCGAGCAGAGCAAAGCTGCGAGCATTGGGTGTTTCGTCGATAACCTCGACCACCCGCAACTCTCGCAAACCGGGCAAGCGCACCGGCGCAAGTGGTTGGGCAACCGGCCTTGGGCTTTGGGAAAACCGTCGGGCGCTTCGCACTTGAAACGACGGGGGTTTGCTCGCGCGAAAGCCCTCGACCAACATCGAGAAGTCACGTCGGGCCTGTTGTAGCCGTCGGGTGAACCAGGTTTGCGATGCCATAGGCGAATCATGTCGGACCACATGTAAAGTGTCAAGCTTTACTTTACACTTTTCCAATCCGACTTTTTTAAACTAGTAATTTCAAATTGATAGAAATTGACACACCGGCTATTGTGGTCGAAATGACGCGCGTGATCGTGATTGGTGGGACTGGCTTTTACGGGAGTGTGGTAGCCGAACACATCGCGCGCCTCCCCGCTGTCGAGGTTGTGATCGCGGGTCGTCGGCCACCCGCAGGCGGCCTGGCTGTCGACCTCACCAAGCCATCAACGTTTGCTCAATTAAAGGGAGCGCACTGGGTCGTCAACTGCTCAGACTCGGTGCTCGCCCCACCCGACCAAGCAATCGCCTTTTGCCAGTCGGCCGGAATCGGGTGGTTGGACATGGGTGCCGAGGCCCATGCGGCCCGTCGACTTCTCGGGCTTGAGGCCCCCGGCGCACCCGTGGTTGTCGGCGTTGGTGTGTTTCCTGGCCTGAGTACCTCGCTCGCACACCACCTCGTCAGCACGACCGAGGGTGTTGAGGCACTCACCCTCGGGGTTCGGATCTCGCCACTTTCGGGTGCTGGGATGGCCAACTGCGAGCTCATGACCCACATGTTCGAAGCGCCTTCATTGCATGTGCACAATGGACAGCTGCACGAGGGGCCACCACTGGGTGAAACCCATCGGCTGTCGGTCAAACAAGATGTATACGCATACTATCTCGGGTGCGGGCTGCCAGATGCAGCCCTACTCGCCCACGCAACTGTGGTCCCAAGCATCACCACGGCACTTGCGGTCAACCCGGGGTTTTTGCGCTTCAACTTTCGTCTGCTCGCCGCCCTGACCCGCTGGGCGGGTCCGTTGCGCCCGGTGATGCGCTGGATGTCGCGCTGGCTGTTGCGACTCTCCCGTGGCATGCTTCTCAAAAACGTCGGCAGTCCGGTTCAGCTCACGGCTCAGGTCAAAACAGGTGTAGGTACAAAAACTGCGACCTTGGAGTTTCATGAGGGCCGGCAAGCCACGGCCGTCGGCGTTGCTTCGGTGCTGGCTGCGTGTCTCGAGAAGAACCTGGCCCCTGGCATCTATACGGCGCCAGATGTCGAGCCGCTCCCGCAACTGTTGACCCGCGTGCAAAACCTGCTCGGCGAGCATGAGCCCGTGGCGATTCAACGCTTCTAGTAGTTTGTCGGCTACGTGAGGTCCGCAAAGGTCGTGGTTTATCGAGGTTTTGCGGCGATAAAACCCTTGCACAAACGGATGCCAACCCCGGCAAAACCCCGTATAGTCCGCCCCGATGTCCCGCCAAAACTCGGCCTCCGAATCAACCATCCGCCCCAAATCCGAGCGTCCCCTCGACGTCGTTGTGTTTGGTGCAACCGGCTTTACCGGTACGCTGGTCGCGGAGTACTTCGCCGCCAATGTCCCGCTCTCGCAGGTTCGCTGGACCATTGCCGGCCGCAACCTCGACAAGCTCATGTCGCTGCGGGCCCGCCTCAGCACAATCGCGCCCGAAGTCGCCGACGTCACGCCGATCGTCGCTTCGAGCGATGACCGGCAAGCACTCGAGGACATGGCACGAAGTACCAAAGTTGTATTGACAACAGTTGGGCCCTACGCCATCCACGGCGAGCCGCTGGTGGCCGCCTGCGTGACCCATGGGACAGACTATGTCGACATCACCGGCGAGCCCGACTTTTGGGGCGGCATCATCGAGCGCTACCACGAGCGGGCAATTCTCTCGGGCTCCCTGGTGGTCCCTTGCTGCGGGTTCGACTCGATCCCCCACGACCTGGGGGCGATGTTTTGCGCCCAACAACTGATCGACCGCGGCAGTGGGCCTATCCATATCGACGGCTATGTCGCGGCCAAGGGCACCGCCTCGGGTGGAACCTGGCAATCGCTGGTGCGCTACTTGGGCAAGCTTCGCGAAGCTCGCAACAAGCCGCGGACCGGTGGGCGCAAATCCAAGGGCAACAAACCGCGGGGTATCCATTTTTCGGAGGCGATTGGCCGGTGGGTCACGCCCATGCCCACGATCGACCCGTTGGTTGTCCGCCGCAGTGCCAAACTCTCCCCACATGCGTTTGGCGAGTCGTTTTCGTACCACCACTACTTGCAGACAAAAAACCTGCGCCAACTCGTGGCCCTGCTCGCCGGCGTTGGCTCAGTCACCGCACTCGCGCAACTGGCTGTCACCCGGCGTCTGCTCCTGCGCCTTCGGCCATCTGGCGAGGGGCCCAATCGGGCGCAGCGTGAGCGCAACTGGTTTAAGGTGACGTTCGTCGGCACCCGCGGGCACGAGCGCGTCGTCACCGAAGTCCGCGGCGGCGACCCGGGTTACGGTGAAACCTCCAAAATGCTTGCAGAGTCAGCGTTGACACTTGTACATGCGCGTGACGAACTGCCATTGCAGGGAGGTGTTGCAACGACTGCGGCAGCCCTAGGCACACACCTGCTTAAGCGTTTGCAGGCGGCCGGCATCACATTTGAAGTGGTGCAATGACCCACTCGCGGGTATCCCCGCGTTGCGTGTTACCCTGCGCGGTTGAAGGCCCATGCCCGAAACTGCCGAATTCGACGAGACGATTGCCACGGGTCAGGCCGAATTCCCGCGGCCGATTTTGGCGTCGCTCGCCGGCAGTTTAGACCGCACCATTGCCCCGGAGGGAGGCGCAGGCCTCCACGCACGAACCCGGGCCGCCATGGCCAGGTTGGCCCGGGTCGATCTGCTCGATGTCGATATTGATGCAGATGCAACAACTTTGCGGCCCTCAAGCCTGTTTCGCCTGGCCGCGCCGACCGAGGCCGACACCGAAACCGCCCAGTACGTGCTTGGCAAGCTTCTCGGTCGCGGCGGCATGGGCGAGGTTCGCGAAGCTGTGCAGACGTCGCTCGGCCGGGCGGTCGCGGTCAAACGCCTGCGCCAACGCTCGACCCCCCAAAACCAGGCTGAGACCGCACTTGAAACCGGTGTATCGGTCGATGCGCTCAAGCTCGTGCACGAATCTTGGGTTACCGGTCTTTTAGAACATCCAAACATCGTGCCGATCCACGACATCGCCCTCAATGCCGATGGCGAGCCGCTGATCGTGCTCAAGCGCATCGAGGGGCAGTCGTGGGACGCGCTGATGGACGACCCCGAGGCGATTGCCCGCCAATTTGGCGCCAGCGACCCGCTCGAGTGGAACCTGCGGATCTTGATGCAAGTTTGCAACGCCGTGCACTTCGCCCACAGCCGCGGGATTATCCACCGGGACATCAAGCCCGAAAATGTCATGGTCGGAGGTTTTGGCGAGGTCTACGTACTCGACTGGGGTATTGCCGTGAGTGTCGACCACGACTTTGATGGCCGCATTCCCCTGGCCAAGGATGCCCACGAAGTTGCAGGTACACCGATGTATATGGCCCCCGAAATGATCCCCGGGGCCGCCCCACACGGGCTTGGCAAGCACACCGACATTTACCTGCTCGGCAGCACCCTGTTTCGCCTGCTCGCCGGACACCCGCCCCACGCCGGCGGCAGTGCGCGGGAAGTCCTGGCCAAGGTCACGCGCTCGACCCCCGAAATAGCCGGAGAAAATGTCCCCGAACAACTTGCCGATATCTGCCGGCGCGCCCTCGACTACGACCCCAAAAACCGCCCCGCTTCGGCACAGGCGCTTCGCCTCGAACTGCAAAACTTTCTGCAGTCGCGCGGGCGCCAGCAAATCCTCGATACGGCCCAGGCAAGCTTATTGCAGCTACAAGCACTATGCGAGCGGGCCGACGGTGGCGAACCCGACGAGGTCCGTGGCCTCGTCTACAGCACCCACGGAGAGTGTCGGTTTGGCTTTCGCACGGCGCTCGCCCGCGAACCACAAAACACCCTTGCCCAGGCAGGCCTGCGACAGGCCGATGTCGCGCTCGCCGAGTTTGAGCTGCGCCACGGCGACCTGCGGACGGCGTCGACCCTGATCGAGGCGATTGTCGACCCCCCCACCGGCTTGACCGATGAGCTGCGCACCCGTAGCGAGCAACTGGCGACGGCGCGTTCCCAGGCACTCGAGCTCATCAGCCTCCGTCGGGACCTCGACCCCGGGACCGGGCGTCGTACCCGGAGCCTCCTGATCGTTGCCGTTGGCCTGGCCTTTACCGTGGCCCCGCTTTTTCGCGCCGCCTCGCCAACGGCCGACAACCGCACCGTCGCGTTGTTGTGGCCGGTAGCCTCGTTTGTCCTGGTCAGCGTGCTGTTGCTCCTCACCCGCAAGGCCATGCTGCAAACTGCGATCAACCGGCGCTTTGCCGGAGCCCTGGTGCTCACGTTGTTTGCCCAGATTGTCCTGCAGATCATTGGTGCCGCCCTCGACCTCTCGCCGACACAGCTACAAGTACTGTTGTTTTTTCTGTGGTTCTCGGTTGCCTCGATGTTGGCCCTCAGCGTGTCAAAACGCCTGGTCCCGGCGTGCCTGGGCTATTTGGCCGCACTGGTGGTAAGCGCCTACCAGCCCGAGTTGCGGTTTTGGCTAATGTCGGCCGCCCATTGTGGCCTCACCATCAACTGCCTGGTGTTGTGGCTGCACCCGCAGCCTGCGGCGGCACGTACCGCGGCGTCGTGATACCCATGCCTGGGGCCATGCGGACGTTCAAGCTCATCACCAACGAAACCTGCAACCATCGGTGCCGGTTTTGTCATGTCCGCCGCGAGCGCGAACGTCCAGAAGTCGCCGGTCCGCAGGTGCTTCGGCAACAGCTCGACCACGCGGCCGAGCAGGCCTGTCAACAACTTGTGGTGACCGGGGGCGAACCAACCCTGCGCCGCGATCTCGTTGACATTGTTGCTTATGCAAAAAAGCGAGGGATCGGCGGGATTGAGCTCGAAACCAATGCCACCCGGATCACCCCCGAACTTGCGGCCAACCTCAAGCGTGCCGGGCTCACCCGCGTGCGGGTGCATATGCCCGGCTGGGGCCCACTGGCCGACTCCGTGACGGGTGAAGTCGGAGGTCACACACGCACCGTCGCGGCGATCCGGGCCCTCGCCGCCGCGGGCCTCGAGGTCGACCTGACCGTGCCGATAACCCGCCAAACAGTTGGTACGCAGCACAACGACGCACACAAAAACACCTGCACGGTCGTCGATATCCCGGCCCAAATCGCGGCCCATTCACTACCGGTGTCGCGGGTTATCGCCGTGGTCCCGCGCCAAAGCCCGCACCCCGACACTTGCTTGCCGCTGCCCGCTGCCTGTGCGGTGGTCGAAGGGCTCGCCCGCGACTGTCGCCAGCATGGGCTTACACTTGTACTTGCAAATGAACCGCCGATCCCCCCGTGTGCCTTTGAACATCCGGGGCGGGTCGCCCATCTGTTTTCGCTGACACCGGGGGGCCGAGACCGCCCGGGGCACCAGCACCAAGCAACCTGCGAAGACTGCCGGGTGTTCGACCGCTGCCCGGGACCGTCGACAGACCTGACCGCGGCAGGCTTTGCTGCCCGTCCGATTGCTGCCGACCGGATCCGCCGGCGGCTTTCGATCATCGCCTCGGTCGAACAACAGATCGAGCGCGAGCTAGTCACGCCTGAGCTCTACACCCGCCACGACGGGGTACTGGTGCGTGGCACCACGATCCGGGTCAACTTTCACTGCAACCAGGCGTGCCATTTTTGCTTTGTCTCCACCCACCTGCCACCGGCTTCGGAGGCTCGGGTCCGCCGTGAGATTATTGCAGCTGCACAGGATTCGGGGCATGTGATTTTGTCGGGCGGTGAGCCGACCCTCAACCCCCGGCTGCGCGAGTACATCGCCCTCGCCCGCAGTCACGGGGCAGCGAGTATTGAAATCCAGTCCAACGCGATTTTGTTGGCCGACGAGCACCGCACCCGCGAACTCGTCGACGCCGGCCTACAACGGGCGTTTGTTTCGCTACACGGGGCCACCGCACAAACCTCCGACGCGGTCACGGCCGCGCCGGGTACCCATGTCAAAACCCTCGCGGGAATCGATGTACTTGCAAAATTTTCGGTCACAACCCAGCTGAACTTTGTATTCTGTCGCCGCAATCACCACGAGTTTCCCGCCTATGTCGACATGGTCGCCACACGCTGGCCCGAGGCTTCGATCTGTGTGTCGTTTGTCGGAGCATCGACCGACATGGTCCCGCACAGCACCGAGCTTATTCCGCGCTACCGGGAGATCCTCCCCGACCTCCAAGCCGGCCTGAAAATCGCGCGTACACGTGGGGTCGAAGTCGCGGGGTTTGATTCGATGTGTGGAATCCCGCTGTGCCTGGTCCCCGGCGATGTGATGTCGCAATTTCACCTCGCGGCTATCCCCGAGGGTTTCGACGGGGGTGAGTTTATCCGGGCGCCTGCCTGTAGATCGTGCAGCCGGGCATCAGAGTGTTTTGGCGTGCGCCGGCGCTACGCCGACCTATATGGTGTTGACGAGCTGCGTCCACTCTAGTTGGCGAAAATCATGTATTTGCATATATTTTGAGGCCCCTCCCGGCTCGAACTGGGCGGGAGCACCGGACCTTCACCGATCCGTGCGCTTGCCAACGGTCCGACCATAGACGGTGTGTCCGGCCCTCGCAAATTTGCCCCGCCACCCGGGGCTATCGCGGCAGGCATCGCCGTGCGAGCTGTTACAATCCGCGACATGTCGTCGACCTTCCGACGCCTGCGCCCGGTCATCCTGATCCTGCCTATCGTGGTTGTCGGCTTTGCGCTCATCTACAGCCTCGGCATGACCCACCTCGAGGGCCGGCCGCGCGACTTCTGGTCGAGCCTCGAATGGGCGTCAGAAACCCTGACATCCACCGGCTACGGAGCCGATGCCGAGTGGCACCACCCGGCCATGGTGCTGCTGGTGATCTTCGCCCAGTTCTTGGGTGTGTCGATGGTTTTCTTTGTATTACCACTTTATTTGGTACCGGTGCTCGAGGACACCCTCTCGGGCCGAATGCCACGCAAAATACCCAAACTGCGCAACTACGTGCTGATCTATCGCTGGGGCCCGGCGGTTGCGACCCTGCTCGACAGCCTGCAGGCGGCCAAGGTCCCGGCTGTCGTGTTTGAGGAGGATGAGGCGACAACCCGGCGGCTCGTCGACCGCGGCGTGCGAGTTGTCTACGGCCGGCTCGAAGACGGCGACCCCGAACCCGAGGTGATCAAACGCAGTCGTGTCATTGTCGCCAACGGTACCGACCACGACAATGGCGCGGTGATCATCGCGGCCCGGCAATTTGGCTTTAAGGGTGAGATACTTGCACTTGCAAGAGATCCGTTTCACCGCCACCCCATGACCCGGGCCGGTGCCAATGTTGTGTTTACGCCGCAGCATATCCTCGCCGCCGCCCTGGCAGCCCGGGCCAGTGAACGCATTACCCCGCGGGTCGCGGGTATTCGCCAGCTCAGTAGCCACCTCGATGTCGCCGAATTGCGAATCCACCGCGAAAGTACGCTGGCAGGCAAAACCCTGGCCGAAGTCAACCTCCGGCGGACAACCGGCGCGACCATCATCGGCTTTTGGCAAGGCGGAGAGTTTTCGGCCCAACCCCAGGCCTCGGATCGACTCGTTGCAGGTACAATTATTGTCGCGATCGGCAGCCCCGAGCGACTCAAAAAACTCGCCGACCTCGCCCGCCCCCTGCCGAGCAAGGGGCCAATTGTGGTGGTCGGCTATGGCGAAGTCGGGCGCAAGGTGGTCGAGCTGCTGCACGATGCCGGCGAAGAAACCCGGGTGATCAATCGCGATGAGGGGGAGGGAGTCGATTTTGTCGGCGACGCCCTCGACCATGCCGTGCTCGAGAAGGCCGGGATTGTCGAAGCCCGGGCCGTAATTGTCGCCCTCAGCAGCGACAGCGCCACCCTGTTTGCAATCTCGATCATCCGCGGACTCTCGCCCGAGGCTGTTTTGATCGCCCGGGTCAACCGCGGGGAAAACGTCAACCGGATCCACGGCGCCGGTGCAGACTTTGCCCTGTCACTCAGTCATGTCGCGGGCCAAATGCTGTCCCACCACCTCCTCAAAGAGAGTGCGGTCGCCATCGAAACCCGGATCAAAGTCGTCAAACTCAAGGCGGGCTCGCTCGCCGGTCACAGCCCCACTGGCGCCCGGGTTCAGCGGCGTACCGGGTGCTCGATCGTGGCGATCGAGCGTGGCGAGGAGACGGTGCTCGAGTTCGATGATGCGTTCTCGATTCAGCCCGACGACACCATCTATGTCTGTGGTCCGACCCAGGGCATCGCCCGTTACCGCCGGACGTTCCTCAAAAACGCCAAGTAGGCGCGCCGGCTTTCGCGAGATAGATGTATCCACACCTACTTGCTAGTACCGCATCAGCAGCGCGCCCCAGTTGAGCCCGGCCCCGAGGGCAAACAGGCACAGCAGCTGACCACGCTGGATCCTTCCGTCGCGCACCATCTCGTCCATCAAAATCCCGATGGTCCCGGCCGAGGTGTTGCCGAACCGGGCAATGTTGGAGGGGACTTTTTCGGCCGGAATTTTGAGTGCATCACGCACTGCAGCGTTGATCCGGTCGTTGGCCTGGTGGGCGATAAACCAATCGATGTCATCGAGGGTGACGCCATGGCGCTTGCAGAGCTTGCGAACCGAAACGGGAAGCCGTTTGACGGCACTTTTAAACAGTTCGCGCCCGTTCATGCGGGGTACCTGCTCCTGCCGCTCGTACATCTCCGGGGTCCAATAGGGCCGGTTGAGAAAGCTTCCGCCGGGGATGTAAATCCCCTCCGCCAACGCGCCATCGGTGTGGAGGTCGGCCGACATAAACCCGTGGCCCGGCGTCGGTGACTTGCGCAGAATCATGGCCCCCGCCCCGTCGCCGAACAACACGGCGAGCCCGCGATGGGCGGTCGCACGGGCATATGCCTCTGGGGACACCTTCCGCTCAGTCTTGCCGTAGACAACGTCCCAGTCGGTCCACGGCATAAACCCGGCATGGGCATCGGCACCAACCACCAGGACAGTCGAGGCCGCCCCGGCGGTTGCGAGTGCGTCGGCCACCTGGATCGCATAGGGAATCGCCGCACACTGCTGGCGAATGTCGAGCGCCGGGATCCAGCCGAGGCCGAGTTTCTCCGCAACCTGGCCGCCAATTCCAGGGAACACATAGTCGGCGGTCATGGTCGCCGCAACGATGTAGTCGATTTCCTTGGGGTCGATGCCAGCGGCTTCGATGGCCAACGCCGAAGCCTTGGCGCCTAGCTCACTGCTACCCACACCTTCGGGGGCGTAGTAACGCTGGTGAATCCCAGTTCGCTGACGAATCCAGGCATCGTCGGTATCCATCACACGTTTGAGGTCGTCGTTTGTCACCGGATCGCCGGGGACATAGTGACCCGTGCCAATAATCGTCAAACCAGGCATCGCGCTGAGGCTACGACGTGAGCGACGTACACCCAAACGCCGCGCTGTGAGCTTCCCATGCGGCCTCACGCCGACAGGTTTATGAACACCAGCTTGTGTACCTGCACACAAGTTCTCGCTATCGAGCGACTAGAGGTCGTCGAGCGGCAAGATCGGTACCGTGTGGACGCCCCCATCCCGGGACTTTGGAAATCGCATCTTGCGAAGGGCTTTCTCGCAGCAATCCGACAACACAGACATGCCCCCGAGCTTGTCGACCGAGCGGACAAAGCCGGTTGGGGACACCACAACCCGGGCACTTCGACGGCCTGTCAGCCCCCCGAATTTTTCCACACATGCCTCGAGGCTCGCCCGCTGCCGACGAATTGCCTTGCGCATGGACTTGCGCGAGAGCTCGGTGATCTGTGGCACAGAGGCTTCGGAGTTGGCATTTTGTGCTGGAGCTTTTTTTGACTTTGGGCTCACTCGCACGGCCTGGCTCGCTTCAGACTCGGCCTGGCCCGAGGCTCCCAGCTCGGCCGCACGCGCGGCATCCGTCTCGTCCGCGCTCGCTGCATCCGGCTCGGCCGCGCTCGTTGCATCCGTCTCGGGGGCCCCCTCCGCGGCGAACGAACGACCCCCGGATTCAACTGCGCTCGGCACCACTTCAGACCGGGATGGCAGCTGGTTGGGCGCTGGCGTCACCTCGTCGTGCGTCGGCTCTGGAGAAGTTGCAGGCACAACTTTTTCTTCGGTACGCAGCGCCCCGCTCTCGCGCACCAGCAACTGGCCAATCGCAACAACCGCGAGGGTGATGACGACGACGACGAGGATCGCCAAGCGGCTATTTGTTGATACAACGGAAACCTGGGAATGCGCGGCCCCAGAAACCGCAGCCCCGAGTTCCGCCATGCTGTGTGAACTCGAGGCCGTCGCTGTCGGCAGGGTCGCCCGCATGTCGGGCTGTGGCGTCGTCCGCAGGTAGTTTTCGGCATCCTCGAGCGCTTCGTAGAGTTTCTGCGCACTGCGAAACCGCTTGTCCGGGTCGTGGGCCATCGCGTGGAGGATGATCATCTCGAGCGGCGCTGGAACTTCGATGTCCTCATCGAGCGCCTGCACCATCGACGCTGCACACCGGGTGCGCCCCTCCTGGCCGTGGGCATCGAGCACACTCTCCGCCGGTCGTTCGGGCAGTTGTCCCGTCAACAACTCGTGCATCAAGACGCCGAGCGAGTAGATATCGACACGGTTGTCGTAGCCCTGCCCGCTGTTGAGTTCGGGGGCGATATACCCGGGCGTGCCCATCCGCGGACCACCACCGGCACCGGCTTCGATCGCGGTGATCGCAATCCCAAAGTCCAACACCTTGATGAAGTCGGGATTGTCCTTGTGGCGAATGCGAAAGCAGTTCGCAGGCTTGATATCGCGGTGGATAATGTCGCGTTCGTGGGCGGCCTGGAGTGCCAGACAGATTTGTTTGGCGATCGAGATCACCCGCGGCCACGGCAGCGGACCTTCTTGAGCCAGTGTATCTGCAAGGTCCTGGCCGTCGAGGTACTCGAGGATGTAGTAGACGAGCTGGTCGGGTGTGCGACCGTAGTCCCAAACCTCAACCAGATGCTCGTGCCGGAGGTTGCAAACAGCCTGGGCCTCCTTGCGAAACTGCGACGCACTTTCGGGGTTGCGGGCAAACCGCGGCTGCAACACTTTGATCGCCACGATTTTTTGAATCTCGATGTGTTCGGCGCGGAAGACTGTGGCCATCCCCCCACAACCGATTTGCTCAATCACGCGGTAGTTGTTGAGGATCTGCCCGCTGAGGTCCGGCGGCAGCCAGGGCTTGCGTTCGTACAGACCCGGTCGCTCGCGCAGGGGCGTCGGCACCGCGTGGGCCCTTTCACTACCCCACGGCCCACTTCCCGTGACCCTTAAACGGCCCGTCCCCTGGTCGACGGGTATCGTCGGCGCAACGTCGCGGGTCATCGAAGAGGTGCTCATAAAGTGGTTGCCATGTCGTACTGACGACAGTTCTTGGCTAGTGGTAGCGAGTATACGGGGCACGACGCAAGTCGCCGGGGTTTGGCGAAGTCCCACGTCCAAGCCAGGGTTTGCGAAGAGGTCTCTCGTGTGCTTCGCCAAGTGCGATGTATGCGCATGAAGTTTTTTGTGTCTGCAACGATGTTCCCGCGAAAAGAACGCACTTTACATCGTTGCGCATGCAACGCAGCAGAGGTGACATTAACCACGAATCAACGACGTACACCTGCAACCGCACAGTTGTCAGTCAATGTAGACCGTTGTAATAGCAATCTATCGATCTGAGGAGCGTGCAGATGCAACGTGTTATCGCATTCGGAAGTGCCATTGTTTTACTGACTGCCTGTGGAGACGGCGATGGCCGCGACACCGACACCCAGGGACAGATCACATCGGCGAGCCAGGGCCTGACAACCCTGACAACAACCTCTGAAACGGGCGACGACACGGAGACGGAGACCGGCGAGGAGACCGAGGCCGGCACCGACGGTAGTTCGGGCGATGCCTCCACCGATGCAACCGATGCCACCGGTGATCCGACCACCGGCGACCCGACCGATGAACCGACCACCGACGACCCGACGACGGGCGACCCGACTGACGATCCCACCACTGGCAATCCAACCACCGGCGATCCAACCGACTCCGATTCCGACACCGGCGAGGAGTGTGCCGCGATCTCAGAGTCGGCCGAGCTCAAACCGCTACCGGCCGACATCATCTTTGCCCTCGATACCTCGGGCAGCATGGATATCGAGATCAGCTCGGTGAAGAACAACATGAATGCGTTCTCATCGACGATCATCAACCGATGCCCACGTGGTCGTGATCGCCGACCCGGGCGAGGTCTGTATCGCCGCGCCGCTCGGCTCCGGGATGTGCCCGGCCGACTCCAACGAGCCGGTGTATCTACATGTCAATGAGGGGGTCGGCAGCAACAACGCCCTCGACAAGGTTCTCAACACCCACGACCTGTGGAAAGACTCCATGCGCCCCGACGGGCTCAAGCACGTTGTGGTGGTCTCCGACGACAACGCGAGCATGGGTGCCAATGCCTTCCACAACGCGTTCAAGGCGTTTGGCCCCGAGTACGAAAGCTACCGGTTCCACGCGATCGTCTCCGAAATCGACTCGGGCGACATCCTCGAATGTGCGCAGAATGCCGTCTGCTGTGCTCTCACGGCAGATAAGGGCGATGTGTACCTCGACCTGATCGCCATGACCGGCGGCCTGTTTGGCGACCTGTGCGACCAGGACTTCACCCCGATCTTCAACGAGCTTTCGACCGAGGTTGTCGACAGCGCGCCCATCCCCTGCGAATTCGAGATCCCCGAGCCAATGGGCGAGGACATCGATTTCGGCAAGGTCAATGTCCAGTTTGACTACAACGGCATGGAAGAGGTGTTTCCCAAGGTCGAGGGCCCCGAACAGTGCATGGACGTCCCCGACGGCTGGTACTACGACGACGAGCAAAATCCGACGAAGATCGTCCTTTGCGATGCAACCTGCGCCAAGGTCCAGGGCGAGGAAAATGGTGAGATCAACGTCCAGTTTGGCTGTGACACGGTCGTGCCGCAGTAGACAACCGGCTTGCTCGAAACGGCCGCTCAACCTGGCGAGCACGCCAACGCGTTGAGCGGCTTGCTCGATGCACTCAGCAACAACTCAACAGTTGCGCAGGTTTACAACTGATTCGCGTCGCGAGATTTCGACCTCTGCGCGCGACTGTGTGCACAGACAAGCAAATCTTCGTCCTCAGGGCACGGTATCGAACGCGATACACCGCTTGCGCGAGTCGCCCGCGGTTGGGAGACTCGGGTGCTCAAGTGGAGGCGCTGCGTGTCCGAGTCGTACTACGTCCTCGAAATCAAATATTCCGATAAACCTGCTGAAACACGGAAGTTCACCGAGCGGCTCGTCGTGATTGGCCGTGAGTCCGGGGATATTGTCTTAGGCGACAATCAGTCCTCGGGACGGCATGCCGAGTTGCAGTTCGTCAATGGCAAGCTCACCGTCAAGGACCTAGGCAGCACCAACGGCGTGATCTTCAATGGCGCGCGCACACCACAGTTTGCTGTGAACCCGGGGCAGGCCTTTATATGTGGCCAAACAACCCTGGTCGTACGTGAGATCAAAGGGCCGAGCCAAGCATTTGGTGGCGGCAGAACAATGATTGGACTTGGAGCTCCGTCGATGGGTGGGATGCCGATGGGTGGTGCTCCCCCGCCCGGGGGTGGCATGCGTCCGCCGATGGGTGGTGCTCCCCCGCCCGGGGGTGGCATGCGTCCGCCGATGGGTGGTGCTCCCCCGCCCGGGGGTGGCATGCGTCCGCCGATGGGTGGAGCTCCTCCGCCCGGGGGTGGCGTGCGCCCACCGATGGGTGACGCAGCGACGCCAAGTGCCACCCCGCAACCAGATGTAACTACAAAGGACCCCGCGAGTATCACTCCTGTCGGCGGTTCTGAGAGCGCGCCAAAACTCGCCGTCTCGAACCCCGCCCCGGCTGCCCCGGCTTCGCCGCTTGTCGGCGGTCCGGTCGGGGTACAAACACCTGTCGGGGGTGTGTCGATGCAACGGACCGACGACCCTGCGCTTGCAGCCACAGGTATCGCCCCACCCGAACAACGCATGGCCCCGGCTCCGACCCCGGCACCTGCCCCGAGTACGGAACCTGTCGGCGTCGACTTTCGCGGTTCCGGCGGGGAGATGCTCCGCACTCTGCTGCCACACGCACTGCTGTGCATCCCGACAGCTGGGATCTACGCGCCGTGGCTGTCTGTCCGAGCGCGGCGTTACGAGGCCGAGCGCACGGTTGTCGAACCCACCGCGCGTGGCCCCATGACGGTGGCGTTCGAGGGGACCGGCGGCCAACTGTTCGTCCTCATGCTCAAGGGCATCCTGGTACCGCTGACAGCCGGAATATACGGTGCCTGGTACATCGCCGGCATCATCCGCTGGTCGCTCAACAACCTTGTATTTACAGCTGGAGACGGCACCCGCTACCGCCTGCGGTTTTCCGCTACCGGTGGCGATCTCATCGGCCCGCTGATCCTCGGAGGCCTACTCACGGCCATCACCGCGGGGATCTATGGGGCATGGTTTCAGTGCTCGCTGCGAAAACTGTTGTACACGCATATACAAGTCATCGAAAACGACAGCGAGGTCGTCGGCCAACTCGATTTCGCTGGCACCGGTGGCAAGCTGTTTGTGACTGCGCTTAAGGGCATGTTCCTATCGATGATCACCGCGGGGATCTACTTCGCGTGGTTTGGTGTCAGCCTGCGGAAGTTTTTTTGGGGCCACACCCGGCTCACTTTCGCCTCCGGGACCCGGGTTGCCTCGTTCAACGGCACTGGTGGGCAACTGTTTGTCCTCGCTCTCAAGGCGATCCTCATCCCGCTCACGCTCGGGATTTACCTCCCCTGGTGGTTGGTCGCTAAAATCCGCTTTGAGCTCAACAACCTTAAATTCGCGCCAGAGTCGACCTCTTGAAACACCTCCCATGAACGGGCGAGACCATGGTTACCTGCCCATCAAGACAGCTGTGTTGACAGTCGTCGGCGGCGTTTGTGAACGCCGACAACCCGGTATCGCAGGGGCAGCGTCACCACAATCCCGCGCGTGGGCATTGCCCCACAGCCTCGCAACTGCACGCGGGCCAGACACGCGCGGTTGGCATTTACGAGCCTTGGCCAACGGATGCGCCGCGGCCAACAAACACCTAAGATCAGCGGGCTGCCCCCTATGGATTTGATCACGATCGTCCTTTTCCTGATTGGCTTGGTCCTCCTCGTTGTGGGGGCCGACCTACTCGTTCGTGGCGCCTCGACGATCGCAAAAAAAGTTGGCATTTCCTCACTCGTCATCGGCCTCACGGTTGTCGCTTTTGGGACCAGTGCCCCGGAGCTCGCGGTCTCTGTCACCTCGGCGATCGCCGGTGACGACACCGTCGAGCTTGCCCTTGGCAACGTCATTGGCAGCAACCTGTTCAACATTTTGATGATCCTCGGCGTGTCGGCCATCGTTGCCCCGCTGATGGTCGAGCGCCAGCTCATTCGCCTCGACGTCCCGGTGATGATCGCCGCCTCCGCCCTGTGCCTACTGATGTCGCTCGACGGCGGGATCGGCAAGCTCGACGGCGCCATCCTGTTTGCCGGCCTACTGCTTTACACCTACGTGCTGATTCGCAGCACTCGCAAGCACCCTGAAGCGGCCCAGGCCGAGGGCGACGAAAGCACGACCAGCGGCGACAAGCCGGTCAACATCCCCAAGCAGCTCGGGCTTGTCGCGGTTGGCTTGGTCATGTTGGTCGTCGGTTCGGGGTGGCTGGTCGACGGAGCCGTTGCATTTGCAACGATGTTTGGCGTCAGTGAGCTCATCATTGGTCTCACCGTGGTCGCCGTGGGTACCTCGCTTCCGGAATTGGCCACCTCGGTGATCGCGGTTGCCCGGGGCGAACGCGACATCGCAGTTGGCAACGCGATTGGCAGCAGCATCTTCAATATTCTGATGGTCCTCGGCCTGACCGCGGTGTGCTCGCCCATCGAGCTCCCGGTGTCGGACAGTGTGATGACCTTTGACCTGCCGGTGATGCTGGCGATCGCAATCGCCTGCCTCCCCCCGTTTATCACCGGCAACCTACTCGCGCGGTGGGAGGGAGCCGTGTTTGTCGGCTACTACATCGCCTACACGACCTATCGCGTGCTGGTGGAGCTCGAGCACGGCAGCACCGAGACGTTTGCCAACGTGATCGTCTGGTTTGCCGTCCCGCTGACAGTTGTCACGTTTATCGCCACGCTGATTCAGGAAATGCGTGCACGTAAGCGCAAGGCCACCGGTAGCCAGTAGTTCGCGTCGTTTTAGTTGCGCTTGGGAAACCACGGAATAAACGCGGACGTCCGCCGGGCATACTCGGCATATCCCGGCTTTTCCTGCTTGAGCGAGCGCTCGAGCATGGCCACGCCCGAAACCCGCACGATGAGTCCCGTCATCAACAGCGAACCCACGGCCCACAACGGCGCGCCGGCAGCCACGGCAAACAGCCCGTAGCCCCACCAGCAAGCTGCATCGCCAAAGTAGTTGGGATGCCTCGTGTAGCGCCAAAACCCGGTCGTCAACAGCTGCTTGGGATGGCGACGATTTGCCCGAAAGTGGGCGAGCTGAAGGTCGGAGCCCGCCTCAAACACGAACCCGACCAGCCACACGCACACCGCGACGACGTCGAGCCAGGAAAATGGTGTAGATGCATATTGGGCGCCGAGCAACGGTGCCGAGACCAACCACGAGAGCAGCCCCTGCAGCCAAAATACCTGAAACAGGCTGACCCACCAGTAGCGCTCGGGACCGTAGTGTTTGCGAAATGCCTGGTAGCGAAAGTCCTCACCCCCGCGCCCCGGACCGTGGTTTCGCCACGCCAGGTGGAGCGTGAGGCGCAGTCCCCAAATCGCAACACAGGCCAGTAAAATCGCCTTACGCAGCGGATCTCCCGTGGGCGTGTGTAGCCAGTAGTAGCCCGCCGACAGGACAAAGCTCGACCCCCAAAAGACATCGACGATCCCGGCATTGCGCAGGCGAACACTCCACACCCACAACAGGGTCATGGCCGTCATCAGCCAAAATAGCCCGCCAAAATAAACTTCCCAGATGTCCATGGCTGCGCTCCCACGACATCGTGACACGAAAATCGGTTTTTAGCCGAATCGACAACCATCTCCGATCGGGCGCAGATCCGGCGCGCCCACGTTCTTGCCTGCTCTTGTATGATTCCCCCGTGACGTCCCGCTGGATACGCCGCCCCGCGATGTTCGGGTTGTACTGTGGCATCTGGGCCACACTCACGGCGTTTGCCCCGTTGTGGGTGGCCGTGCTTGTCCTGCGCGACGTCCTCGGCAACCGTCGATATGCCAGCGTCCGGCTATTTGCGTGTGTATGGGTCTACTTCACCTGCGAGCTGTTGGGTCTGCTGGCGGCCTTTGGCCTGTGGGTCCTCCACCGCTGCCTCAAGGCGGCAAGTTGGCGGTGGTACCTCGATCGCAACCACCGGTTGCAGGCTTGGTGGACCCGCACACTGTTGACAACGGTGACCCGCGCATTTTCCATGCGCATACAAATACACGGCAGCGACTGTGTCCGCGGCGGACCGGTCCTCCTGTTTATGCGCCATGCCAGCGTCCTCGACACGCTGTTGCCGGGCGCGCTCGTCTCGTGGAACCTCGGTTATCGCCTGCGCTACGTGCTCAAACGCGAACTGCTCGTCGACCCGTGCCTCGATGTCGTTGGCAATCGGCTCCCCAACTACTTTGTCGACCGCGGGGGAGACACGGCCCGCGAGGCCCGCGAGGTTGGCAAACTCGCGCTCGGGCTCGAACCCGATGAGGGCGTGTTGATCTACCCCGAGGGCACCCGCTTTACCCCTAAAAAACGCAACCGCGCCCTCGAACGGGTACGTGCGGCCGACCCTGGGCGACACCAACTTTTTAGCGGGCTCACCCATGTGCTCCCGCCCCGTGCTGGTGGTGCCCTCGCCCTGCTTGCCGAGGGCACAACCGATGTGGTGTTTTGCAGCCATCGCGGCCTAGAGGGCATGATGCGGGCCCAGGACCTACTCACTGGAACTGTTGTAGGCACAACAATATCCGTACACTTTTGGCGGGTGCGCGCGGCCGACATTCCCCGCGACGCCCGGGACCAACGGGCGTGGCTCGACCAGCAGTGGATCCGTGTCAACGAGCACGCCCAACCCTAGCCGTGGCCCCTACTCAGGTTTTGCATGTATAGACATCTTGGCTCGATCGACGCGCGAATCTAGCCATCGCCAGCTCAACTACGGACGCGCCGGCAGGGCTGTTCGGCATATACTGCGGCCATGGGCGAATACCACCCCGCGCACGCGTGGATCACAGCGCGCCTTGTTTGCGAAACCGTTGTCTTCGCTGCGGTGTTTGCCTGCTGTGCGACTGTTGCCGGCGTCTCGGCACCTGTGCGGTGGCTGGCGATTGTCCTTGCCGGCTGCTGGATCCACCGGATCTACGTGGTTGGGCACGAGGCTGTGCATCGCAAGTTGCTCCCGGGTTGGCCGCGGGTCAACGACCTCCTAGGCCAGCTGTTGCTGTTGCCGATGCTCGTCCCACTGCCGGTCTATCGCAAGATTCACTACTTTCACCACGCCCACAACCGCCGCGACATCCACACCTCGGCCCTCGACATCGTTGTCGTCTCGCCACAGGCCGGCCCGCTCCGGCGCGCCTGTTGCTACCTCGTATGGTTTTGTGCGGTGTTTGCCGGCGGATTTTTTATCCACTCGGTGGTGTCAATCGTCCTGTTTTTATTGCTCCCGCTCAAGGTTGCCCGGCGAATCTCCCCGGCGTTTTCGGGCTGGGGCGCCCGTGACCGGCTGCTCTCGTGGGTGGCACTACTCGCCGGGCTCGGTGTACACACACTGATTTATCAAACCTGCGGCCCCGAGGTGTGGGCACAGGCCTGCGGCTACCCCATGCTCGTGTTTGCCTGGGTCTATTCGCTGTTTGTCTACATCTACCACTACCGCACCGGCATCGGCACGCCAACCCAACGAAACGTCCGCTCGCTGCAGCGCAACCCACTTATCGCCTACTGGCTCCTCAATTTCCACGAACACACCGCCCATCACCAAAACCCCAACCTCCCCTGGTACCAGCTACCCACCGCTGGCGCCGAGCATGGCGGGGACCGGATGGGATTTTTTGCCGCTGTCCTCCAACAACTCCGGGGTCCGACACTCGTCGCCTCCAACGTCGACAACGCAGCCGGGCCGCAGCCCGGTGCTCATCATTAATGTATCTGCACCCTACTCCCACGACGACATCGGGCCTCCTGCTGCGGGCGGCCACGGTTGAGGATGTGCCCGCAATGGTGGCGATCAAGCAACAACTGCGGCTTTGTGCCAACCGCGATGGAGGTTTTTTGCTCGGGGCATCACCCGCCCGCTATCGCTTTTTAGTTGAGCATGCAATTGTCCGCGTTGCCCTGCTCGACACCCGTGTCGTTGGGTTTAGCACCGCCCTCCCCGATGCTGTCCTGCGCGTCTCCGACGTGTGGACGCGCCGCAGTGAGATCCAGTGGCAGGCCTTCGACCCCACCCCGTTTTTGGACCAGCCCGTTGCCTACTTTGACCAACTCGCGGTGCTCCCGGGCTTGGGCACACGGATGGCGGGTTTGCTGCTGGCTTTGCAAACGGTCGACCTGTTGTTTGCTGACCACGCACACCTCATGACCACCACGGTGCTCGAGCCGGTGTGTAACCGCCGGGCATGGCCATTGCTGGCAAGGATCGGGGCTACCCAGGTCGGGTCGCTAACAGAGCACTACCCCGAGGTTGGTGAGATTGTATCTGCAATCTTTCACGCCACCCGTGCGGGCTATCGCCGCGCCCTCGATAAACTTTGGTGGGGAGCCAGCGGCTCGCGCAGGCGGCTACTGTCGTCGGTTGTTGCGGGTCGTGACTAGCGAGCGTCGGCCGGCTCACGAAGTGTTTGCTCGGGCATTGCCATTCTCACATCAACCCCGTGGCCATACATCTTTCCCGCGGTGTATATGCGAGCGATGCTGCGCCCTGTTCCAGTACTTGTGTTCTGCTCGGTCCTGTTTTGTGGATGTGGTGATGCCAACACCTCGACAACCGACGGAACTATCACCACAGCGACACAAGGCGGCAGCGCAACCGAGACAACGGCAGCAACGGGAAGCGGGACCGCGGGCGAGTGTGGCGAGCTGTTCGACAGCAACTGCTTCTCGGATACCGACTGGTCGTGCTCAGACATCATGTGTATCAATGGCGAATGGTCGTGCTCCTGCGTTTCCCTCACCGGTGGCCCCACAAGCGACTCTGACTCAAGCGACTCCGACTCGACCGATTCCGACGCAACTGGCTCCGACTCAACTGACTCCGACGCAACCGAATCCGACGCAACCGATTCCGACGCAACCGATTCCGACGCAACCGACTCCGACGCAACGGGCGGGTCTGAGTCGGACTCGGCCACCGACACCGATGGCACCACCGACACGGACACAACCGACTCCGAAACCTCGGGCACAGACAGCCAAACGGACTCAGACACGAGCGACTCGGACACTGGCGGGTTTGATCCGTTTGCCACCGTCGACATCTATATCGACAACTTTTGCAACGTCTCGGCCGACCCCATGGAGTTGTGGGTTCCGGCCGACGAGACCTTGCAAATCACCTACCACAACAACAGTGTCGACTACGACGCGGACGTTTGGCTGAGTTATGGCGGCGGCTACTTGGGGCTTGTCACCGGCGGCACGTGGGAAGACCCGTTCACCTGGTGTGCCGGCCCCGAGCCCTACACCGGAGGTGCCGACATCGACATTGCCGGAGGTGGCGGCAACTCATGCCCGGGTGTGACCGTGCTGATTCACTGCGAGTAGGTCAGTTGCAGTAGTGGTCGCCCGGGTTTTGCGACGAGCAGGTGTTGAGCACCGCATTTTGCCCCTGCGGAACCGAAACCGTCTCGATATGAATATGCGGCCCCGAGGAGCACCCCGAGTTCCCCGCATATGCAAGTAGTTGGTTTTGGTCGACATGGGTGCCATTGCCAATTCCGGGCGCCATGTCATCGATGTGGAGGTAGTAGATATAAAAATCGTTGCCGGGCTGGTTGGGGTCGCCACAATCGGCCTTGAGCTTGACGTAGTTAAAGGCATTCCAGCAGCTCATCGAACAGCCGTTGTTGTAACAGTTGGGGTAGCCTAGGGCGTGTCCCACCACTGTCCCGGCCATGCCTGAGAAAATCGGGGTGCCCACGGCAGTCCCGTAGTCAATCCCATAGTGCGACCCACCACCACCGCAGGCGGTAAAGGCCTGGGTGAGCACGCCGGGCGGCACTTCGAGGCAACACTCGTTCATGCCCTCGTTGGGTGCACATACATCGGGCTCACCGGGCGGCATCATGATGCAGCCATTGGGGCAGGTCTGCTCGCCAATGGTCATCATGTTTTGGCACTCAAACAGAATGTTTTCCGACTCCCCGGGTTGGAGCGAGCCACCGCAGTAGGGCCCGTCGCCACCGTCGGCGAACTGGCACAGGTCGCCATCGGGCTTGCACTCGTCGGGAAACCCCGGTGGATTGACCTGACACCCGTTTGCACAGCTTTCGGTGCCAGAGGTCGAGCCGCCTTGGCACTCGTACAACACACCCGCTTGCCCGCCGCTGAGGGTCTCACCACAATAGTGGCCATCCCCACTTTGGGCCGAGCTGCAGGGGTCTTCGACCACGGGCTTGCACAGGTTGTTTTCGCAACCATTCGGGCACGGTTGGGCACTGAAGGTCTTGCCGTCCATGCACTGGTAAATGCTGTTGTGGTCGGCAAGGCCCCCGAGGTTGCTGCCGCAGTAGAGCCCGTCTTGCTTGTCCATACACGGATCGGGTGGCAGCGGATTACCCGTGTCGGTGTCGCAACCCATGGTGAGTTCACCACAGGGGTCGTCGGTGGTGTTGCCCGTGGTCGTCGTCGGGTCGCCCGTTGTCGGTCCTGTGGTTGGTCCGGTCGTCGGTCCGGTCGTCGGCCCGGTTGTCGGCTCGGCGGTCGTCGACGTCGGGCCCACGGTTTCGTCGGAGTCCGAACCTTCGCCATCGGTGGTTTCGCTGCCACTCCCGGTTGTCGAGGTTGTGTAGGTCGCCGAAGCCGAGGTGATCGACGGGTTGGTTTCGCTGTCGTCTGTGGCCGAGGAGCAACCCGACAGGCCCGCCAGCGCCACCGCTAGCGCGACACCAAAACAACGCCTGTTGGTATTAGTTGCATTGGTCGTTGTAGTCATACCACCCCTGATCCCAGTCGCCGTCCTGGTAGCTCCCGTCGCCGTTCGGGTCGCAGTAGCCACCGGGTTGGGTCATTGCACAATTGGGCGTGTTGGGCCCGTAGTGACAAAAATTGCTAAATTCGGGGTCGTTGCTGCAGGGGCACAGGCACATCCCGCAGTCGGCTGCACAGGTATTGCACGATTCGTTGCCGTTACACTCATTGTCGCCACAAACCGGTGCACAGGTGCCGCAGTCGTTTTCGCAGGTCGCACAGGTTTCGTCGCCGTTACACTGGGCATCGCCGCAAATTGCCGGGCACTCCCCGCAATCCATTTTGCAGTTCACGCAGGTCTCGGCATCGAGGCACATCCCGTCTCCGCAGGATGGTTGGCACTCCCCGCAATCGAGCGAACAGTCCTCGCAGGTTTCGCTGTCGGCACAAATCGCGTCGCCGCAAAACTCGGGGCACGCTCCGCAATCGGCCTGGCACGACTGACAGGTTTCCTGCTCGCTGCACACCATATCGCCGCAAAAGTCGGGGCACGCTCCACAGTCCTCGGCGCAACTGTTGCAATCCTCGCCCGCACCACAAAAACCGTCGCCACAGCCCGGTTGGCAGCTGCCACAGTCCTCTGGGCAGACGGCGCAATACTCGAGTCCGCCACAGACACCGTCCCCACACCCGTCCATGGCGGTCGTCGAACTGTCGCTACCGCCCTCGGTGGTTTCATCGCCGGTACTTTGCGCGGTCTCACTGCCGGTCTCGGTCGTCGATGTACTCGAGGTGATGGTGGTGACTGCAGTGCCACCGCTGAGCGTCAGGGTGTCGTTGCTTTCACTCGAGCACGCGGCTGCCAGCACCCAAGCACATCCGATTGCGCCCAACATCCGGCTACAGGTTCGGTAGGACATCTCAGCGAGGGTAGCAGGCCGTGGGGGCTTACGGGAGGTACACCCGCATCTGAAGTCACCTCTCGGCTATGTCGCCCCGATCTGTGTGCGGCTACAAGAGAGTTCGCGCGTTACCGCAAGTACGATGCACATACAAGCGCACAAACGTTCGAGGTGTATAAAAATGGGGCACCGGGCGAAAAAATCCGCGACCGGCACCCCACCTTCGCGCAACGCACTATGGGTTGATCACACCGGTCACCAAACTCGGGACGATATCGTCAGCCAAGTAGGCGCGTACGCTCAACCCCGGGGTGCTGGGGTCGATACCGGTCTCACCCATGTCAAACGCATGGGCGCCATCGCTAAAATTAGCCGTGTAGGTCCCTGGTTGAACTTGCCCGTCAATCAGGAATTCAAGCGCGAGGGTTGCCTGTACATGAATCGGCTCGTCGGGGCCGACGGTGTGGTCAAACAGTCGCCAACCAGTGACCGGCCAGCTGCCCTCGGTTGTCCACACCGTCGGTGGCAGCGTGAGCGCGAGGTTGAGTTGCGCGCCATTGCGCTCGACATCGAGGTTGGCCGCGGCGGCCTGGGTGATCACAACCGAGCTCGAGACGGCTTCGAACTCGTTGGTTGTATTACCATCAAAATATTGGCCGCTGGCAACCAGGCGGTAGGTCCCGGCCGGGAGGTCGTCGGGGATTTCCCAATCGACATACCAGTTGTGCGAGCGCGATTCGGCGATCTGACCATTGGGCCCCGGGTTGGGGTCGTAGTGGGTGATCATGTGGTAGCGCGTGTTGTCGAGGGCCTTGCCGGCCCAACCGGCCGGGTGTGGCACATCGACAAACGTGCCGTTGTCTTCGGCATCGACTTGCACGCGGACAATCGGTGAGGCGATCGACGGGTCGCCGCCACCAAAGCCAAATCGGATGCGTTCGGTTCGCTCGGCCATCGGCGGAACATCGTCGAGCACATCGCCTTGGTTGAGGCTGCGCTCAAACCCCCGCGGACTAAAGTTGCCGGGCGGGTCGTGGGGCGAGTCTTCCTCGAACACCGGGTCGGTGATGTCGTCGAGCAACTCATCGACGAGGCCCATTTGTGTGTCGATGATGTACTTGCCGGCGAGCGGCCCCCACAGGCTCATCTCGGCCTCGTAACCCGCTTGAAACCAGTCGTCGGGGTGGGTGAAGTACAGCAGGTGGTCCTGCGAATAACCGTAGGCCATGACGTCGAGCGGACGCTCTGGGGTCGACCGCTCCTCGACCTGCTCGCGCAGGTATTTGACCACCGAGTAGGCCGGCTCGCCGGGAATCGACACAAGGTAAAAGTCGCCGATGTGTCCGGTGGTCAAAAATGCGGTGTGCACTTCCTGGTGCGGGACATCGCCCCCGAGCAGGGTATTGACCGGGATACAGGTTTTGTCCTTGCCCTCCATCGAGGTGTTGGGGTCGTCGTCGTTGAGGTCCTCACCGAGCACCTGGCACTGAAACCCGCCCCACTCGTATTTGACCAGGCCGCCGAGTGCCTCGAATTCTTTGTAGTCGTCGTAGCCGATCTTGTCGAAGCGCAGGTCGATTCGCCGCGAGCGAGCCGCAACATCCCCCTCGTTACGCCACTCGAGGCTGTCGTAGAGGTCGAGAATCCGCGGCGCAGCGGTCTCGCCGATCATCTCGATTTTCTGGGTTTTGGAGTGTCCCAAAAACCCGCCGGACGGTGAGGCATCGCCCCCACCTGACTGAATGAACATGCCAAAAATCGGCGAGCCGGTGTGCTCATAAAACGCCTCCTCAAACTTGAGCTCTAAGCCGCCGGGGGCATCTTCGGTGAGCAACTCGTTGTCGGTCCCAAACACAATGCCGTGCATGCCAAAATTGACGATTGCGGCCATTGGCTCACCGCCCGGACGGCGTACCGCCAACAGGGTGAGCCGCGGGTCCTTGGGGTAGGTGGGATTGTTGTGACTGCGCCGGTCACGGTAAATTTGGTCGCCCGGGTCCCAATCGTCTTGGTAGCCGTAGGCCCATTCGGCGGCATCGAGGTCGTCGATCGCGTCTTTGATGGCGCCGGCAAAAATCGTCGACAGACGGTCGATGACCTCTTCGTCGTGTGTATCTGCACCGATTGGGCCAAAGATGTCGGGCAACCGCCAGTAGCGGGCGTTGGTGTGGTGTGAGTGGGTCGCCCCGGTGAAAATCCGGCCCTCGAGGTCGATGTCGTAGAGCTCTTTGAGCTTGGCCACTGTGCCGTCGGTGAGCGACGACTCCGAGCTCATGGTTGGGATCTTGAGCAGGGCCATGCGGTCGCCGTCGGCATCTTCGACGACCATCGCCTTGACCGTTTGAAACCCGTAAAACCCCTTGGTGCCAAAAAACACGCCGCTCCACGGTGTCGAGTTGGCACCTAGCCGCCCGCCGTAGCCGGCCATCGAAATCCCCACCGGTCCATCGACGTAGCGCATGCCCACGCCGGCCTTGAACAACACGGGCTCGCCGGTATCAGAGTCGGACTCGCTGTCGCTTTCGGAGTCGGACGAAGTCGACTCGGAGTCCGACGTTTCGCTGTCCGTGGGGCCAGTTGTTGTCGGCGTCGTCCCGGCGTCCGACTCGGACTCACTCGAGCTCGAGTCGGTCCCGGTTTGGGTGGTCGGCCCCGCGGTTGTCGGACTGTCGCTGCCACCTGTCGTGCCGTCGGTCTCGGAGGCTGAATCGGTCGCAGTGCCGGTCGTGTCGTCGCCGCACCCGGCCAGCGCCAGGGCGATGGTGAAAAACGAAGCGGTCGACCAGAGCTTGTTGCGGGTACAACCGATTGAGCTATCGGTCACAACCCCGGGTTGTCGGCGGATGTGTGGCATGGACCCAGGGTACAAAAACTCGTGGACCCGTACATCGACAGGAGAATGTGTATCCACACTAGATTGCGGCAAATCGACTGCCGCCCTGCCCTGAGTCAACGGTCATCAGGTGCCAGCGCCGGGGGTCACGCGGCTACAACATCGCCGGCAACTCGAGGGCAATCAGCCCCAACAAAATCACCGTAAAGACCGCGTATGTCACCGTAAAAAGCCAGGAGAGCCGGCTTTCGTAAACGGTAAGATGGAGCTCGGGCCGACTGCGTGTATCTGCACTTGTTTTGCGACGCTGATAAAACGCCGCGAACTCGCGATTGACGAGGTCCCCAAGCTCTGGCTCACGCTGCTCGAGGCTACGAAGTTCGGCGTACCACCAGTCGAGTAGCGCGCTGTAACGCAGCACAAGCCGTCGCCACAGGCTGCAGGCGACGATCCCCGCGATCATCAGCAGCACCATCGCAACCTGCTGGCCGAGCGTCAGCGGGTGTGACCCTTTGAGCATGTACGCGAGTGCACCAATGATCGCCGCATTGACACTCAAGTAGATGCTGGTGACCGATTGCCGCCGCGACATCAGGCGGTTGACATGGTCCCAACACAGGCGAAAACGTTCGACGGGGGTCACAACCGGATGTTAGCCGGTCCGTGGGCAAATGTGGAGCTCTCAGCCAACCCCGCACTCGGTGCAGCTACAAGCACTGCCCGGGCGTTCTCGACGGTCGACACGGCCCGCGACGACCTAAAACGAGACGTCGACGTAGACGTTGAGCAGGCCGATATTTTGCTTGTAGACACCGTTGGCATCGGCCTGTTTGGTCGGCGCCTGAAAGTCGTTGAGCACGTTGCTCCCGTCGGTGTCGACCGGCAGGTAGATGATGTCGGTCAGCGTGAGCGCGAGGGCAAAGTTCTTGATGATCTGGGCCCGCACCCCGAGCGATGCCGTGACCTTGTTGGCGTCCATCAGGGCCGGCTCAATGGTTTCGGCGGGGACCGCCGAGCTGTCGTAGCCGGCACCGATATAGGCCTCGACCTGGGGAATAATCCAGTAACTGGCACCCACGCGCACGCCACCGGCATCTTTCCAAAACCGCGGCAAGTGCTGGGTGATGCTGACACCGTCGGCGAGGTCGGGCTCACCACCGAAATTGGCCGGATCGGTCAGCGCGGTGTCGGTGTTGGTGAACTCGTCGCACGGGTCGCCCTCGATCCCCTGGGGAAACACGCACTGCTTGTCCATCACCGACCAGCGGGTGTAGTCGCCAAACAGCCGCAACTCGAGCTTCTTGATGGGGCGCACACGCACGCCTAGGCGAATAATCTCGGGCAGGGTTTGGGTTAAAATGACGTCGGTGTCCTCGCGGTCCTGAGTTGTCAGAACATTTGTAAGTACACCCTTAAGCCGCATCCCGCCGGCGACGTTGGGCTGACTTGTGTACGAGGCCCCGATCCACAGCAGGTCGCGCAACCGCCAACCCACACCCACGCCAAAGCCACCCTGCCAGCCCTTGACATTGACCAGGCTGCGGCCCTCTTTGAGCCTCCCCATGGCATCGACCACGTGGTCTGTGCCATCGGTGTTGCGCGCCCGAATGGTGTCGACATTGCTGCGAATGGCACTGCCCGAAAGCCCGAGTGAGAGGCCGATTTTTTCGATGTTAAACGCGAGCGCGCCGGTGAAGTACATCGATCGCAACGAGCCGTCGATCGTGTACCAACGCTGCACCCCATCTTTGGCCCCCGGATACTCGCGGCTGTTTTCGTAGTCGGGATTTTGGTTCCACACCGCAGCCCCGCCAAACGGCACATAAAAGCCGGCACCGGCCGTCATAAACTTGGTCCCAAAGTCCGACGAAACAGCGGCCATCGGCGCGGCGATTGGGTTGAACAGCGAAGCCCTACCCGAGTTGGCCGAGACCGCATCGTCCGGCGTGCCACCGCCGGGCCCGGTCGCGCTCAGTGCCGACTCGGGCCGGGTGTAGCTAGACCACCGCAGCGCCAGGCTGCCATCGACAAAAAAGTGGGTGCCCTTGCTAAACCCCAACGCGGCCGGGTTGTAGTAGACAGCAGTCGCGTTGTCCGTCGTCGGGTGCCCGTGCTCGCCACCAAAACGTGCCGTCGAAAGCCCCGAGGCTTGGGCGTCGGCAGCCAACCCGAGCGACAAACCAGCGATCGCCGCGACACTTGCAAGGGTGTGTGGGAGTCGACGCAAGCGGGCGGTGGTTGGTTTGGTGATGAAACCCATGACGATTCAACTTTCCGGTGATGAAGTGACAGGAGCCGGCCGCAGGCCCTGCCGCGGGCACTCTACTATGAAGTTGTACCGACACCAGAGACAATCCCACTTAAGTAGGAGTCCCCCGGTGATGTGAGCTGGCTAGGTTCAGCGCAAACGAAGGTTCGCCACCACCGTGGCGATTGGAGGTTTCGACTCGCACGCCGGTATGCCACACTGCCGTGGTCAGGTAACTGAGGATCGGGACGACATGGCAACAGATTTGGCAAACGCTATTGGCACACGCAAAAGCTCTGGGCGGCTGCGCTTTGCAGGCATCAGCCTTGTCGCCGCACTCGCGGGAGCAACCGGTTGCCCCGACACCGATGCCAAGCTTTCGGACTTCCTCGACAACACCAAGGCGATCCGCGACATTCCCCCGCCCAAGGAAGACCTAGGCGCCATGTTGGCGGACGTTTCGGGGACATTTATTCTCGGCCTCGATCCCTCGGTCAACCCGGGCCTGCCCCTCCAATTTATCGTCACCGGCACCTTCACACCGAGCCCGACCGGCGGCAGCCTCAACCTGGAGATGCAGCCCCTGAGCCTCGAGCCGCAACAGACAACGATGCCGCGGCTCCCCGTGGGAGATGCCCTGATCTTCAACGACATCGAGGTTCGCGAAGACGGTAGCTACGATGTCGATCTCGGCGAGGTCACGGTGATCGGCGAGGCCAACCCGATCACCGGTAGCGAGTTGGTGGCGACCTTGACGATGTCGGGTTTCATCCAAGACGAAAACTTCATCTGCGGCCTGGTCAACGGCACCCTCACCTCGCCGGCCGAGCTTTCGCTCGATGGCTCGACCTTTGGCGCAGTCCGGATTGAGAGCACCGACCCGGCAGACCTGCCGGTGCCAGCCACCCCCGACTTCCCGATCGCCTGCCCCTAACGTCCTTCGTTGCCGCAAAAACCCGGGCCAGCGTGTCCGGGTTTTTTGTTGTTAAAAAGCCCTTCGGTTGCACAAAAACCCAGGCCAGGGCCCGGGTTCATTGTTGATACAAGTAGTCTCAGCTGTTGCTGCAGGTATAAACCGCGGCCGGAGGCACGTTGGCAAACACCAGTTGGCGCTGCATTTGGCCAAAGTGGGGCGCGAGGTGTTCACGGATATTAAACTGGCTAAAGCCACGGGAGCCCGTCCACACAATCACCCGAGCATGGAAGTAGGCGTATTGCACATAGGGCTTGCCAGGGGCGAGCACCGTTTTGATCCCCGTAAAGATCGACTCACGCACCTCCGGCGGCAACAGGCTCATCCCGAGGGATGAAATCACCGCGTCGACCGGCCCGGTACAACCAGCCTGCTCGAGCAATTGCGGCAGTTTGGCGGCATCGCCTTCGATCACGTGAAGTCGCGGATCGGTAACTTTGGTCGCCATCGCCTCGACCATCGCCGGATCGATCTCGACGCTGTAGAGCTGACAGTCGTGACCCATCCGAGCAAGGATTTTGGAGGTGACATGGCCCAAACCCGGCCCGAGCTCAACGACATTGCGAGCCCCATTGAGGCGGGCCGCCGAAACCAATGTACGCACAAGAAACCGCTGGCTCGGCAAGAACGCAGCCGTCGTTTCCCAGCTGGTAAAACCACTGCGAAAAAAGTTCCAGGCTTGACTAGCATCCCGCAGGACTCGCTTCACAGACTTGCTCCTCGAACCGCAGCAGCGGATCGACGTGCACCGTACATCAAACTCGCAGACCGTAAAAATATCCCCGCCAAAGCCATCAACTGTGAAGCAGGCCTCACAGCAGAGGCAATCGAACGAACCAACTGAACAAGACCAAGGCCCGCAGGCAAGTCCGCCCCGACACAATAGAAAACCGGCACAACCGACCAACGACGACCAGCGGCTCCCCCGGGGCACACAAAAAGAACAGGCAACTGCGAAGTACGTCGCACAGCAGTCGAGGCCGGCCCTCAACAGCCAGTCGGGAACGTCGGCGCTACCCAAACGAACCCCGCCCCCCTGCGACCAAACGTCGGCTACCCAACCACTACAAATGAACCCCACCCTGCGGCCAAACTTCCGCGCTACCCGACACGAAACCCCGCCGGACCAAACGCCACCCAACCACTACCCAAAACGAAGCCGGCACCTTGCGACCAAACGTCGGCGCGACCCAACCGCGACCATCACCCAAAACGAGGCCCGCACCTGCGACCAAGCGACGGCGCTACCAACTACTACAAACGAACCCCCACCCTGCGGCCAAACGTCGGCGCTACCCAAACGAACCCCGCACCCTGCGACCAATGTCGGCTACCCCAACCACTACAAACGACCCCCCACGCTACCCAAACGAACCCCGCACCCCTGCGACCAATGTCGGCTACCCCAACCACTACAAACGAACCCCACGCTGCGGCCAAACTTCCGCTACCCCACGCTACCCAACCGCGACCAAACGCCCCGCGCTACCCAACCCCGACCAAACACCCGCGCTAGCCCAACATGCCCGCGCGACTCAACACCCGACCAAACGCCCCAACACGCCCAACACGCGCTACCCCAACACGCCCAACACGCGCGACCAAACGCCCCGCGCTACCCCAACACGCCCGCGCTACCCAACCCGAACACCAAACGCCTGCGCCAAACACCAACGCCCGCGCAACCCAACCATCGCCTGCGCTACCCAAACACCGCCTACGCTTCCCGAACACCAAACGCCTACGCGTTCCGAACACCAAACGCCTACGCTTCCCGAACCCGCGCTACCCAAACACCAAACCCGAACCCTAGCGACCCTACGCTTCCCGAACACCAAACGCCTGCGCTACCCGACAACCCCAAACGCCTGCGCTACCCCAAACGCCTGCGCTACCCAAACACCAAACCCGCACCCTAGCGACCCTACGCTTCCCGAACACCAAACGCTTCCCGAACACCAAACGCCTACGCTTCCCGAACACCAAAACGCCCGCGCTTCCCGCTACGCTTCCCGAACACCAAACGCCTACGCTTCCCGAACACCCCGCACCAAGATTCGCGGAGGGCTTTTGGCCGTGAACCGAGCCCTGAGAAGCGAAGCTGTAGTCACCTACTGCAAGCTTCTCAGGGCCGGTCTCACGGCCAAAAGAACCCGCGCGCCCAAAACCATTTAAAAAGGACCGGCAAAGCGTTCTTAGGGGGGATGCTTTGCCGGCCGCATGAGAGCGTCCAAAATTTGTAGCGAGAAAGTAGTCTACCTCAAGACCTGGGACATGGAAGGCTCACTGAATGCGCCCCGAGAAGTACCCGTAGACGGCGTACGGAACTTCGATGCGCGAGGTTGCTCCAGCCCGTCGCCGTCTACGGGTACTTCTCGGGATAGCGACATTCTGGAATAGCCTTCCTTGTGATGAATGGGATGAAGTTTGCTCGAGCGGCGCAACGCCGATCACGTACCGAAGTACAAGCTAGACCTGTTTCACTCCTCGCGGGTGGGTTTGAACGGAATTGGAAATACCACGCTCTTGGGACCCAGATCAACAGCTCAATCCGGCCAGACGAACTTTCGTGGCAGCCCCCACAGACACATCAGTCTGGGTAGGCCCGAATCCGCACTTCGAGCCGATGAAAGCCGGCGATTCCACCGAACGTGCCGCCGATATGGACGACTTCGACGGTCTCCATCATGTCGGGGAACTTCATCGATGGAGGTGGCAATTTCTTGAGGGCATCGGCAAACGCTTCGTCGAACGAAAGCTTGTTGGAATAGCCAACGGCTTCGCGGTAGCGGACACCCATATCGGTCAGGTTGCTGTCGCTGCCGAGGGTTGCTGTACCGCCGACGGGCGACAGTTGCAGGCCTCCGCCGTTGTTTGGCCCCGGGTTGGCTCGCTGGCCGACCATCGCTGGCTTCCCGACCGTTGCCGGCTGACCGACCATCGCTGGCTTCCCGACCATCACCGGCTTCGACGGTGGGGGTGGCCGCTCATCGGCATCGAGGTTCAACGGGATCTCAAGCACCTCGCTGGCGCTGTCTTCGAGGCTGAGGCTCAACACAATGTCGACGAGATCGTCGCGGGTAAACTCGACATTGACACGGTCGGTGCCGTCGACATGGCGCAGCATGATGTAGTCGGGAGGACGGCCGATCGTAAAGATCTCGCCATAGCGAAAGGGCGTCTCATCGTTGGACGTATCGCCTGGTCGCGGGCGCCGTGTGAGCACGAAAGTTGGCAGCTCAGACCTCGAGTGGTCTTGGCTGATGTCGATCTCCCAATCTGGTGTCGGGAGTTTTCCTTCGGCGATGATCAAGAGCTGACTACGGGAGTAGTAGGCTGTAACCGAAGTGCGCGTGGCGAGTTCATGCTCGGGCATGGGCGAGGTCCTCCCGCATCAGGTGAGGCGCTGGAACCATATCAGTTCCAGGCCGAGATTGCGCCCATGTGTTGGACAACCGACGTTCACGCCAACGCGCGCGCATACGCCGAGAAGCTGCGTGCCAGACCGCGCACGCATCCGTTGCGGCGGCCGAGCGGCGGCCAAAAAACCGCCTAGCACACTCGATTGAGGCCATTGAGCGCGGCAACCCGGTAGGCCTCTGCCATCGTCGGGTAGTTGAAAGTTGTGTTGACGAAGTACTCGAGATGGTTGGCCTCACCCGACTGGGCCATGATCGCCTGGCCGATGTGCACGATCTCTGCCGCCTGATCGCCAAAACAGTGCACACCGAGGATTTCCAGGGTTTCGCGGTGAAACAGGATCTTCAGCATGCCGACCGTATGACCGGTGATCTGGGCCCGTGCGAGGCTGCGAAACATCGAGTGACCCACTTCGTAGGGCACCTTTTCGGCTGTGAGTTCGCGTTCGGTGCGACCGACTGAGCTGATCTCTGGATTTGTGTAGATGCCGGTTGGGATGTCCTCGACAAGCCGATGATCGCACTTGCCTGAAACGAGATGGGTCGCGGCAAACCGCCCCTGGTCGTAGGCCGCCGACGCCAGGCTCGGATAGCCCACGACATCGCCGGTGGCATACACATGCGGCTGTGAGGTCCGGTAGAATTCGTCGATCTCGAGCTGCCCGCGGCTGTTGGGTGTGATGTCGAGGTGTTCGAGCCCGAGGTTTTGAGTATTGCCTGTCCGGCCCTGGGCCCACAACACGATGTCCGACTTGATCCGCTTGCCCGAGCGCAGGTGGACGACGACCCGATCGGCGTGCGGCTCGATCCGCTCGTAGACCTCGTTGTGGCGAATGAGCACCCCCTGGTCGCGCAGGTGGTAGCTCAGGGCATCGATAATCTCATCGTCGAGGAAGGACAGCAGTTTGTCGCGGCTGTTGACGAGGTTGACCTTGACGCCGAGCGTCCGAAAAATCGATGCATATTCACAGCCGACCACGCCGGCCCCGTAGATCGTGATGCTTTGTGGGGTGTGGTCGAGGGTTAAAATCTTGTCGCTGTCGAACACCCGCGCGTGACTGAAATCGACATCGGTCGGACGATAGGGCCGCGAACCAACGGCAATCACAAAGTTTTTGGCCCGCAGCGTGCACCCCGGGCTACGCGGGTCGTCAACCGGATCGACCTCGATCGTGTGGGGGTCGGCAAACCGGGCATGGCCGTGGATAATCCGGACATCGTTGCGGTCGTAGAAGTCGCGCCGCATCGACACCTGGCGCGAGATCACCGACTCGGCGCTGCGGATCAGTTGGGGAAAGGTGATGTTGCAGTGGGCAATCGCATCGGCAAACAGCGGGGAGCGGCGCAGTTCAGTCATCATGCGCACGCTGTGGCGCAGCGCCTTACTCGGGATCGTCGCCTTGTGTGTACAACCACCACCGATCCTATGACGTTCGACAATTGCGACTGACTTGCCCGACTTCGCAGCCTTCATCGCCGCGCCCTCGGCCCCTGGTCCGCTACCGATCACAATTACATCAAACTCGTGGGTGTGTTTCACGACGCTGTCTCCTGCTAACGCGGGCAAAGTGTATCAATTGGCGTGGGTACCGGCCCCAGAAGTTGGGGACGAGATGGGCGATCTTGCGGGCGGCGGGTTCGAGCGGGGCAACATCGCGCTGCTCCCGGTCGCTCGCCCGATATAAGTGTATAGGCACCTTTTGTTCGCACGCCCTATCCCAGGGTTTGCTTGAACCGGGCTGCTGGCGTAAATCCAACCGTTGCAGATGCACGGGTTAAAATCGACTCGCCCGTCTGTGGATTGAGCCCTGGCCGAGGTCCGCGGCGCTGGAGTTTGAAGGTGCCAAAGCCCGGGTGGGCGTAGCGTCCCTCGCTGCGAATCGCCTCACCGATCCGGTCGAAAGCGGCATCGATGATCTCCGCAACTTCGCGGCGGCCGACCTCGACCTCGAGCGAAGCTGCGACTGTTTGGGTGACCGACTCGACCAATTCTTTGCGCGTCATCGACTTCTCCGCCCCGTGGAGTCGCCCGCCGGCACGCGCCTGTCAAGGCGAACCCCAGCACCGGCGGTCCACTGAAGAATTGCGACGGATTCACGAAAACGATGGACGGAACAGGAAGTGTCTACTCCTCGACCTGGGATATGGAAGGCTCACTGAATTCGCCCCGCCGGTGCGTTCATACTGCCGTACGGAACTCCGATCCGCGGGGTTGCGCCAGCCCGTCGGCAGTATGAACGCACCGGCGGGATAGCGAAATTCTGGAATAGCCTTCCTTGTGAAGTGTGTCGCAAAGGACGCTTGGGTGGCGCAGCGCCACCCGCCGTGCAGATGCACGTAGCTAGACCTGTCCTCCCTGTCCGTCCATCGCCACCGACCCTAGCAGTTGGTTTTGCGCGGTCAAACTTCTGGGATGGCGTGCGACTTTGAGATCGGCATGGTTCGCCTCAAATTGCGATTTTTTCGCATTCTTTCGCGCCATGGCCTAGCGTCCGCCGGAGGTCTGCATGAGCCGCCCCGCGACAGCCCCGAGCAAACGTCCACAACTTCGATCCCGCCGCCGCTCGGCGAAAGCCGAGGTGACGACTGAGGTTTCTCCGGAGGTCGACGCATCTCCACAACCTTCCTCGAACGTGCAACCCCAGCCCGCCCGTCGGTTGCCGTGGGGCCGGATTGGCAAGGTCGCCGAAACCCTCGTGATGGCGGGTGCCGGGTTGTGGGCCGCCGCCTCGATCGTTGGAGCCACCGGGCAGGTCGACGACGTGCGTGTTGTCCCCGGGGTCAAGCTCGCGGGCCACGATGTCGGCGGGTTGACCCGGCCGGAACTCGAGCAACTCGCTGGCGAGCTTGCGCAAACAGGCCTCGACCGTCCGCTCACGCTCCACGCTGGCGATATCAACCAACCGGCAAACGCCCGCGAGCTCGGTGCGGTGCCGGCCCCCGAAGCTGCGATCGAGGCTGCCCTCGAAGTCGGTCACCAGGGCAACTTTTTGACCGACCTGCGCGAACGTACCCTCGCCCGCGAGGGTCAGGTCGACATCGCCATCGGCTACGCGTTTGACGAAGAAGTTGCACTTACAAAGTTACTTGCATTGGTGCCGGCCGTACAAAAACCCTCACTGCCCACCCGGTTTGATTTTGAGGCGCGCCGCGTGGTCCCGGCCGAGCGCGGGACCGGGCTGTTGGCCTACGACTCGCTTTCGAGTGTCGCCGTGGGCCTCGCCAGCGGCAGCTCGGAAATTGAACTCGCCACCCAGGCCCTGCCCCCCGTCGAAGACCCGCTCGGGTCGCTGGCCGACAAGCTCGACATCGGTATTGTCCTCGGCCGTTACTCGACGCCCTACTCCACCGAAGCCCGCTCGGCCGACCGTACCCACAACCTCAAGGTCGGTGCCGCCCGGCTCGACGGGTTTGTGCTGATGCCCGGCGAGCAGTTCTCGTTTAACGATGTCGTCGGCCCACGCACGACCGAGGCCGGGTTTCGCTACGCGCCGGGGATTACCTCGGGCGAAGTCGTCGACGTGGTCGGCGGTGGCATTTGCCAGGTCAGCTCAACCCTGTACGCCGCAGCATTTTTCGCCGGCCTGGAGCTCACCTCGTCGCGTCCCCACTCGCGCCCGTCGAGCTACGTCGACATGGGGTTGGACTCGACGGTGGTCTACGGCGCCATCGACATGAAACTGCAAAACCCCTACGACTTCCCGGTGGTCGTCCACATGGCCGTGCACCAGGGCAAGGTCGAGGTTGAACTGCTCGGACCCCAACGCAGCTACCAGGTTGCATTTGAGCGCAAGGTCGAAGAGGTCCTCCCCTACAACACGGTGGTCCGCGACGATCCCAAACTCCGCACGGGTTCGACCAAGGTCGCCCAACGCGGCAAACGGGGGTTTAAGGTCAAACGGATCCGCAAGCTCTACCAGGCCGGCAAACTCATCAAGGCCGAGGACTGGGACCTGACCTATCCGCCCACCCGGGAGATCATCAATCGCGGCAGCAACCCCGCGGGTAAGGTTCCCGAGCCGCAAAACCTCCTCCCACTGCGCGACCCGGCCAACGAGATGCGGATCGTCCAGTAGTTCCGACAACCTGGGCAGCGGTTGCGGTACAACATCTGTCGTGGCCCCAGGCGAAACCACCGACCGTGGCTCCGACAACCGCACCCGTGCGGTTGTTGTGCATACATTTTTTTGGCTCAGCCCCCTGGTGGTCGCCGCCGGATTTCGCCTCTCGGGCAGCGACTTTGGCCTCCCACACATGCTTCACCCCGACGAGCTCGGGGTGCTTCAACCCGCTGTCGAGTGGCTGCGTGGGGGTGAGTGGACGTTTGGCATGTGGAAGTACCCACCGACGATGGCCGGGCTTACCGGTGCTTCGGCTGTCGTTTTGGGGCCCCTTGGGCTGTGCGACACGGGCGGCTGTCGGCCGAGCCAGGTCCTTCTTGTATCCCGCCTGCTCTCGGTGCTTGCCGGGGTAGCGACGGTTGGGCTGACCTATCTCGCCTCGCGCACGCTCGAGGTTCGCCGCGGCGTTGCCTGGCTACTGGCGATGGTCCTGGCCCTGTCTCCCTTGCACATACAATGTTCTCGCTATGCCAAGCCCGACATTTTGGCAACCGCCGCGGTTGCTCTTGTGCTTGTCGCGGTCGCGCGCATGTGGATTTTTGACGACCAGCCCCGGCGATTTCGTCGAGCCCTCGGCTTGGCAGGCCTTGCCTCTGGAGCTGCTGCGGCATGTAAATACAACGCCGGGGTCATCGTCCTCGCGCCAGTGTTACTCGCAATCCTCACTCCTCGCACGCTGCGCGAGCGCGTCATCGACGTCGGTCTGCTCGCCGGTGTCAGCCTCGTCGCGTTTATCCTGCCGTTGCTGTGCTTTGGCGACGACCCCACGGCACTTGTCGAGGGACTTCGCCACGAATGGATGCACTACCAACAACAGGGGCACGGCGGGTTTGACACGACCACACCACTGCGCGACGCGGTCCGTCAGCTCGCCTGGTTTGGCCTTGGCATCGTGCCGATTTTAGCGGCCTTTCCCGGCGTGGTTGCGTTGTCGCGTAGTCAGCTGCGGCCCGTCGCCCTCGCCCTCGGCACGACCCTCGGGGTCATGGCCCTACTTGTCGGCATGCAAAGCGTATTTTTTGCTCGCCTCACCCTGCCGTGGCTTCCGCTGCTCGCGGTGTGGACAGCCCTGGCCATCGAACATGTTTATACAAGTTCATCGCACGCTTCCTCGCGTGTGTGGGCAGGGCTGCTGGCTGTGGCGATGTTGGGCCAGGGTGCGTGGATGAGCTACCGACAGGCTGTTTTGGTCGCGCAACCGGATTCGCGGCGGGTCGCGGGGGAGTGGCTCAAACACCAACTCCCCGCAAATGCCCGGGTCGCGCTCATGCCGGGTACCTACTACGGCCCCGCTCCCGCCCCGGCACAAAGCCACCCGATGACGCAGCGCGACCTCGACTACCTGCGCAAACGCGGATTTACGCATGTTGTCTATAGCAGCGGCGGCGACGATCGCTATGCTCTGCACCCGCAGCGGTTTCCCCAACAGGCGAGCGAAGTCTCTCGTTTTCGCAGCGAGCTCAGGCGCCGAGGAAACTTGCTGTTACAACTACATCCGCCGCCGATCCCCGGCGCCAATGTGTTTGGCGTGACCGTGGGACTGTACCACCAACCGCGCATCGAAGTTTATGAACTGCCCAAGCTCGGCCAACGCTAGCAGTCGGAGGTCTTTCCTTGTGCACAAGATGTTGTGCTCAGCGTTTCGCCAAACTTGCTACACGGGTGCAGCAAATTTGGCGAAGCCAGGATAAGACCGGCGAGCGGTTTGTCGGTTGACCGCCTGGAGTTTTCGCAAAACCCGACTTACCGCGAGTAGGACGGGGCGCGGACCGTGACATTGAACCCGCGCATGTAGATCGGGCCGGCGTTGACTGTGCAACGACTTGTCCCGCGGTTGCGCACGGCAACGTGCACATCTCCGGAGTTGGCGTCGCGCCGGATCAGTCCCTTGGTCGACGGGGTCAACAACACCCGCTGCTCCAAGTCAGTGCGCGGCGGACCGTGACAAACCTGGCCGATCACCGCCCCCATGGGTTGGTCGACGAGCTCCAAGCAACCCTCCCACAGCGGGTCGCCCGGGCACTCTGCCTCGGTAATCGCTGTCAACACACTCCCCTGGGCGACAACTTCGATCTTGTCCTCGGGCATGTTTTTGCACAGGACATCAAAGCCCTTGCCCTGCTCAAACCGCACACGCCCGCTGCCGCCTAGGTCGGTGTAGCCGCTGGCATTGGCCCAATCGGCCACCGACGAGTCGCACCGGACACAGCGACACACGCCGTCGACCCGGCGGGTTTGCGTGCACGGAGCTTCAGACACACACGGGATTGGGTTGGGTAGATCGGTGGTTTTGTAGCCGATGACCCGGGCCGGACTTGTGACCGAAAAACCCCCGGCGTTTTGCCCCGACAGGGTGCCGCCAAGGACCCCAGCCACACGCATCTGCGAACCGCCATCGAGGGGTTGCGGGGTATTCAGTGTAAATGCAAGATCTGCGCGGACAGCCTGGGTAATGACGGCGACGGTCTTGCCCTCGTCTTGCAGCTTTGCCGCCGCGGCGTCACACCCCGGATCGACCGGTCGTGCCAATGCCCCGGCCACCTGGCTGTGGATGGCATTGGAGACGACAACGTTGCCCCGCAACTGCACCCCGGCCGAAGCGATCAGGCGGTAGTAGTTGGAGCCCACCCCAAACGTGCTATCGGCGATCTCAGCCGCCTGCGAGTTGGCAGCGGGCACCTCCTGCACGGCACCGGCCGGCAACATGCGTTCCGGTGTACACACAACCGCGCCGGTGCTGAGGTCGAGCACCATGCCGACCATCAACGGGCCCGAGGTGAGATCGGGCGGCAGGCGAAATCCCAAGCGCTGGAGGTTGCCATCGAGCGACCCCTTGCCGTGGACGACTGGGGCATTTGGCCCCTGTTTGTTGCTTTGACAAGCAACGATCAGGCTGAGCGCGAGTCCTGTCGAGCCCAGCGTGGCACCGAGGACCCGGCGCGTGGACAAAGTTTTGGGGGAGCGTGGGGCAGACATCTCCATCAGGGAATTGATGCCCGCTCGCAGCCGAGGAATCAAGCGCCAAGATCGCGTACACTCGGGCGGAAACAAAGCTAAAAAAGGGGGACTCGCATGCATAAATTCCTCGCCGCACACTGGTTGGTCGGCCCTTGCCTGCTCATTTCATCGACCACTGGGTGTGTCGATCCGTACAAAGATCCGGGCGAAACTGAGTCGAGTGGCGATCCCCAAACGACGACGGCAACCGTGCCGACGACTTCGACGACCGGTGAGCCGGATACCGACGGGACAACCGAAAATCCCGAGACCACCGAAGGACCGGTGGGCACCGGAGGCGAATCGACTTCGCAGGGTTCGACCGATTCGACCTCGGACACCCAAACCACCGGTGAAACCACTGCGACCGAAAGCGACGCCACCGAGGGTGAAACACAGGACACAACCGGAACCTGTGCCGAGGCCTGTGTCGATGCCTCCGAGACCTGCACCGACCTTTGCGACGGCTCGCAGTCGGCGTGCGAGGCCACCTGTCCACCGATGATGCCGGCGTGCACCCAGGACTGTGAGCAGGAAAACCTAGCCTGTAAAACGATGTGCCAGGAGGCCCTCGATACCTGCCTCGGCGAATGTGGCATGTCCTAGTAGTCCGTGGAGTCGCCCGTGGAGTCGCCCGTGGAGTCGCCCGTGGAGTTTCTCCAAAATCGGCGAATGAGCGGACTTGTCGAGAAATCCACGGTGCCCGTTCGTGGTGAGATTTAGCGGCTGCAGCCGCTTGAGATCCCGACCCAAGGTTTGGACAATGCGCCTATGCCCTACCTTCGCCGCCACCTTCGTACATCGCATGCGCTCGCGCTTGCGACCTTGTTGTGCACTTCGATCACCGCCTGCGGAGGAACACAGGACACCGAGTCGGACACCGACGGGGAGCCCGGTGGCATCGAAATCCTGATCGACAGCCAGGGCATTCCCCACATCTATGCCGAAAACGACGAAGATCTGATGTACGCCGCGGGCTACCAGATGGCGACCGACCGGCTGTTTCAGATGGACCTTTTGCGACGTCGTGCACTCGGCCGTGGTGCCGAAGTACTCGGTGAGGCCAAGGTCAACGAAGATGCCGTGTCGCGGATCATGAACTTTCGCGATTGGGGCAAGCTCGACGCGCAACACCTGCAAACCGAGCGCCCCGACGACTTCCGGTTGTTTGAGGCGTGGGTCGAGGGTGTCAACAAGCGGATCGAAGAGGTCAACGCCGGCGATGCCCCCCTGCCCTATGGGTTTGGCACCACCGACGGCGAGCTCAACTATGCCCCCGAGCCCTACACCGTCGAAGACACGTTTGCGATCGCCAAAATGTTTATGTTTGGCAACTCGAACTCGCTCGAGTTTGAAATCCTGGCGACCGTCTTCGAGATGCTCTCGCCCGACGCCGCCGAGGCGATTGAGCTCGCGCGCCCGGCATTTCCCGTGTACACGCTGCCGCCCGAAGACCGACCGCAGCCCGATACCCTGCCGGGCCTCACCCCGCGTGCCAAACCGGCCGCCAAGACCCCGCCCCCTGGACTCGCCGCGGGCCTGCACCGCCTAGGCGAAACCATGGATGCGTTTGATGTGCTCGGCAGCAACAACTGGGTGGTCGACGGGCGGTTTACCGAAAATGGCAAGCCGCTGATTTGCAACGACCCCCACCAACCGTTGCAAAGCCCATCTTTGATGTATGCGCAACATCTCAACAGTGCCGACGCCGGGGGCAACTTTGATGTCGTCGGTTTTTCGTTTGTCGGCGCGCCCGGGCTCCACCTGGGCCACACCCGCGGTGTCCATTGGGCCGCGACCACCGGGTTTGCCGACGCCATGGACCTGTGGGCGATCACCGTCGACGAAAGTGGGAGCATGGGCACGGTTGCAGGCCAACAGCGGCCAATCACCTACCGCAATGAGGTCATCAGCGTTGCCGGGATGCCGGAGCTCGCCCTCGATATTGGCGAAATCGAAGGCTACGGCGTGTTGTTGGGCGACACCCTGCTCGAGCCCCTCGGGATCAACGAAGCCTTCTTAGTTGGCAACGACCGCCGCCTCCTGCTCAATTGGACAGGTTTTCGCCCCACCAGCGAGACCGCGGCGTTCTTGGACTTTGCCCGCTCGCAAACCGTCGACGAATACGAAGCTGCAGTCGACCTCATGCAAGTCGGCACCTTCAACTGGCTGTCGGCCGACAAAAGCGACATCTCCTATCGCGTGAATGTCCTGCTCCCCGACCGCGGCGACCCCTCGGCGCGCAAGATGCCGTACACAATTATCAAAGACGAGGACCCGGCGACGTTTTGGAATGGCAGCTGGCTGCCGCCCGAAAAACTGCCGCGTAGCCGCGCCCCGGCGACCGGGTTTATCACCACCGCCAACAACGACCCGTGGGGCTTTACCGGCGATGGCGATGTCCACAACGACCCCTGGTACTACGGGTTTTTCTATGCCGCCGGCTATCGGGCCAAACGCCTCGACGACGAGCTGCAGCGCCTGACCCAACGCGGTCAGGTTTCGGTGGCCGACATGCAAACCCTGCTGCTCGATGTCTACAGCACCCTCGCCGACCTCATGGTGCCGCCGCTTGAAGGGGCCATGGGCCGCCTCGACTCGGCGCCGGAGCTAGAGCCCTACCGCGGCCGTGCAGATATCGCCGAGGTTGCCAACCTGATCGCCGGGTGGGACCGACAGATGACCCGCAGCTCGGCGGGCGCCCTGGCCTTCCATGTATTTGCACACAACCTGACGACCGGCGTCCTCGAAGACGACCTCACCCTGTTGCACTCGGCGATTTTGGGCGAGGCTCCGCAGTTCTCGCTCAAGTTTGCCGCGCTCGCGGTCGATGGCACCTACCCTGGTGGCGACGCGGTTGTCCAGCAGGGGGCCGATGTCGCCATTTACGAGGCACTTGCCGCAACGGCTGACTGGTTGACGGCCGAGTTTGGCGGCACCGACCCGGCCGGCTATTCGTGGGGCGACCGTCACGGCACCGAGTTTCGCAATCCGACCCCGCGCCTCAACTACGGCTGGGTAGCGACCGAGGGTGGCGAGGATACGGTCAATGTATCGTCAAGCAAGTTCTACGCCGGCGAAGACACGACCCAGGTCAACGGCCAGTGGGGTTCGCACGACGGCCCGATCTTCCGCATCGTGACCTCGTTTGACGATGACGGCGTGCCCCGCAGTGAGGTCAACTTCCCCATCGGCAACTCGGCCAACCCCGACAGCCCGCACTTTGACGACCGCCTGATGGATTGGGTCGATGGCAACTTCCGCCCGCTGTTGTTTGACCGCGACGAAATCGAGGCCGACCTCGAAGAGCGAATCACCCTCGACCGCGAGCCGCCGCCGGCGATGTAGTGCGACAGGCACTCCACCCAAACAAACACCCGCTTCGCGCGGGTGTTTTTGTATCTGCATAACGTCTCGATCGCGTGACGTAAAAAACCGCCGACATGCGGCGGTTTTTTGGGTGGGCACTGAACAGTACCGACTCGATTGGGGCTTGTGCCTACATCGACAGCGAGCCCTTGCGAAAGTCGGTTTTGTCGAGGTGGGCGTTGATCAGCACCGGCTTACCCGCGGCCGCGGCCGCCTTGGCCTTGGCCAACACCTCGGGGATATCCTCGGTTTTGTTGAGCAACAGGCCGACACCACCGAAGCCTTCGGCCACGCGGTGATACTCGGTGCGGACCAGCGGGCAGCCGACGTCGTCGCCCAATATCTCGACCTGGTCGCGGGCGATCTGCGTCCAGCAGGCATCGTTGCCAACCACGGCGATCACCGGGATGTTGTGGCGGGCAAAGGTGTCGAACTCGGCCAGGCTGTAGCCCGACGAACCGTCGCCGTAGATAATCCAGGTTTCGGCCGAGGGACGCACGAGCTTGGCTCCCAGGGCAAAACCGGCACCGACGCCCAGGGTCCCAAACACACCGGGGTCGAGCCACGAAAGCGGGCCGCGCGGACTCACGATATACGATGCAGTTGCAACAAAATCGCCACCGTCGGCCACCAAAATGCTGTCGTCGTCGAGTTGTTCCTCGATTTGCGAACACAGCTCCAACGGGTTGAGGAGGTCGGCGCCCTCGGCCTTGACCGAGCCCTTGCTGCGGATGTCTGTATCGCGGGCCATGTCGGCCTCGCGCAGTTCGGCGATCCACTCGGTATGGTCGCCCTCGTTAGCTGCACATACACGGGAAAGGTCCTGGACAAACCGCCCGGCGCAACCCAACACACCGAGTGAGGGCTTGCGGTTTTTGTTCATCTCGGCGGCACAACGGTTGGCCGAGATGTAAAACGACTTGCGCGAGATATGGCGGCCGTAGTCGAGGCGGAAGTCGCAGGGAACCCCAGCCAAAATCACGACATCAGCTTTTTTGAGGGCCTTTCGCCGACCGTGCCGCATGTGCAAGCGATGGCCCTTGCCAAGCAGGCCACGCGCCATGCCCGACAGGTACACCGGAATCCCGAGGGCTTCGACAGCCTGGGCAATCGCCTGGGCCTCGTCGGCCCGCGACATCGCCTGGCTGCCAACCACCATCACCGGGCGCTTGGCTGCTCGGAGTTTTTCGCCGGCGGCTTCGACCAGGTTGCGCGCCGGCTTGGGCACGGCCACGGCCTCGGGCTCGTGGATCTTTTGGCGTTTGGTACCCGAAAAAAGTCGATGCGTATGCACCGTAAAAAACGCGTTGAGGGCCCGCTCCTGCATGCTCGGCTTGCGGTTGGGGTCCTTGGACTTGGCCATGTACCAACTTTTGACGGTGTCGGCGTCGTAGAGGAGGTCGACCGGACACTCCAAAAACACCGGGCCAGGCACGCCAGACTGGGCAATGCGAAACGCCCGCTCGAGCATCGGCACCAGGTCTTTGACGCGCTTGGCCGCGCCCGCCCATTTGACGTGCGGGCGGATCAACGCCATCTGGTCGATGTCTTGCAACGAGCCACGCCCCTTGAGCACCGTGGCCGTGGCCCCGCCGAGCAACACGATGGGCGACTGGGCCATCTGGGCGTTTTTGAGGGCGGTGATGGTGTTGGTCAGGCCTGGGCCAGCTGTGACCGCTGCGACCCCGGGCACGCCGGTGAGCCGGGCGACCGAATCGGCCGCAAACACGGCATTGACCTCGTGACGAACGTCGACGACGCGAATGCCCCGGTGCTTGGCCCCGACCAAGATCGGCGAGATGTGTCCACCACACAGGGTAAAAAGCCAGCGCACGCCATGGCGCACCAACACTTCGGCAATCCGTTCTCCACCGTTCATGGTACCTCTCTTTTTAGTTGTACACGCATTTAGATGTGGCCGTGATGTTGCCCGCTAGGCCGACTGTTGCCGGTCGAGGACGTGCCCATCTGGGCTAAAACAGGTAAAGGTGCCGGTAAACACGAGCTCGTCGCCGCGTTTGACCTCGACCTCGACCATCTGCTTTTTGCCGGCATCTTCGCCGCGCTTGGCCGTTGCCGCGAGCGCATCGCCGACAACGACGGGCTTTAAAAACCGCACCTCGGCAGCTCCCAAGACAACGTTGGGATGATTGATCGCCAGCATCGCGGCGTAGTCGGCCATGCCGAACACAAAGCCACCATGGACAAGTCCCTTGGCATCGGCGGCCATGTCGGCAGTTGCCACCAGGGTCACAACTGCAATGCCCTTGGCGATACGAATCGGTACACCGACCAGGCGAGGGTGAATTTCATGATGTGTATTTTGCTTTGCCATAGGACCGATCCCGCCCGCGAGAGCCCGGCTTATAACATGCCGAAACCGGGAATTCTCGCTCCACAAGTGGTAGCAAGCCCACAAGGGTACGCGCACGGATCTCAGCGGTTGATCCGTGCCGCGATCGCAGCGGTTGCAGATGCAACGTGCTTTAGTTGGCCGGCTTGGCAGCTATCTTTTGGAAGGCCGGTCGCGCGACAAGACGCCCAATATAGGCATTGAGGTTGGCGTGCTCTGATTCACCCAGGAACTTCTGCGCCCACAACAGGGTGTGACCGATCATCACGTCGGCCATGGTGAAGGTGTCCCCAAGGATGAATTGCTGGTCACCAAGCTCCTTGGCGAGGACCTTGGTGACGATTTTGTACTCGAACTTGGCGGTCTCGACGATCGCCGGCACCCGGTGTTTTTCGGGGAGAATGAACGAGTGCTTGGCGATCGTCCACAGCGGTTGCTCGAGCTCGCCAATCACCCAAAACATCCACTGGTTGTAACGCGCCCGCGCATAGGTACCGGCCGCTGGGGTCAGACCTTTTTCGGGCACCTTATCTCCGATGTATGTACAGATTGCTCCCGACTCGCAGATGATGTCGTCACCATCGGCCAGCGCCGGCACCTTGCCATTGGGGTTGATCGCCAAGTACTCGGGGGTACGGCCACCACCCTGGGTGAGGTTGACTTGGACATACTCGTAGTCGACGCCCGCTTCGGCGGCGGCCCACACGGCACGGTTGGAACGACTGTTGGGAAATCCGTAGATCTTCATCGCCGCGAGTGTAGATCGTTTGCGCAGCCAATCGCGGGTTCACAGCAACGAAGCAAGTGCGGACTCGAGGTCCGGGTAGCGAAATGGGAACCCGAGCGACTGCATTGCGGCCGGCACAACCCGCTGCCCGGTGAGCAAATAGGTTGCCATCTCTCCCTTGAGTAACCGCAGGGCAAACCCGGGAACCGGCATAAACACCGGTCGGTGCACGGCCCGGCCGATCGCCTTCATCATTTCGCGATTGCGGACGGGATTGGGGGCGGTCGCGTTGACCGGACCCTCGACCCGATTGTCGGTAAGGGCCTGGATAAACATGTCGATGATGTCGTCGATGTGAATCCACGACATGTACTGCCGACCACTCCCGAGCGGGCCCGCGATTCCGAGCTTGACCGGCCCGACCATTTCGGCCAGGGCCCCACCCTTTGGTGCGAGGACGATGCCGATACGCATGTTGACGAGGCGTGTGCCGAGCTCACGTGCCGGCTTGGCCGCGGCCTCCCACTGCTGGCAAAGATCGCCAAAAAAATCGTCGCCCGGCTCGCTTTTCTCGTCGACGACTTCATCTTCGCGAATGCCGTAGTACCCGATCGCCGAGGCCGAGATAAAAACGCTCGGTGGGGTTTTTGCCCGGCGCATGGCCGACACCAGATTTTGCGTAAGATCGACACGGCTGGCTACCAAACTGCGTTTAACTTCGGGAGTCCAGCGTCGCCCAAACACCGGCTCACCGGCGAGGTTGACCACCCAATCGACACCTTCGAGTGCCTGCACGAGCGCCGATTCCCCCCCGGAAGTTGGGACCAGCTCAACCTTTGGCCCGAGTTTTTCACGGGCAGCATCCGGCGAACGGACCCACGCGCGCAATCTGTGGCCGGCCGCAAGCAATCGCTGGCAAAGCTGTTGGCCGATGAGTCCGGTGGCCCCGGTGAGGAAGATAGTCTGCGCCATAGCCCGTTTTGAACCGGGCTTGACACTATCGCAAGTGCCCCTGCACATGCAGCCGCTTGGCCCGCTTGGCCGCTGCGAGAAAAACCACGGTCAGGCGCCATCAAGCCTGTGCCCGGCGGTTTCGATCGTGTACGACCTACCGGTAAACTCTGGCGGCTAAACGTCTATGGCTGTTTCCGAATCCGATGTCGACCCGCGCAAGTTCCCGCGGCTCGCGGGCTACCTTCGCAACCTTCCGGAAGGTCTCGACTCCTATCCCGATTGCATCGCCAAGGCCTCGCTGTATCGCCGGCTGATCGAGGAGCACGACTTCACGCCGATCGTCGACCAGCTCCCGAGCAAGCTGTTGCCACTGCTCGAACACCCGGAGCCGATCAACACCTGGATCCCGGCCGTGCAAAACAACGCGTTTTTGCTGGCGATGACCGACCACTTTTACAACGAAGATCTGCGGGCAGCAGTGTCGTGGTACCGCGACGTCCGCGAACGCATGTTCAAGTCGCCGCTGTACCGCATGATGATGGCCGTGATCTCGCCACGCTACATCCTGCGTGGCGCCTCCAAACGCTGGGAAACCTTCCACCGCGGGACCGTGTTTGAGGTCGAGTATGGAGACCACCATGCCAACGTGGTGCTGACCTACCCCCACTCGCTGCAGACGCGACTGATCATCCGGATGCTGACCGGTGGGTTGTTGGCTGCGCTTGCGGCCGCCGGTGCCAAGGACATTAAATGGGGCATTACCTCGGTGACCCCCACCGAGGCCCGGCTCGGCGCGACCTGGAAATAGCCTATTTTTGTATCTGCATGGTTTTCGCAAACTCGTTGTAGAAACAACCAGTGTGCGCTGGCGACCTAACTCGACTCGGTCTCGCCAACCGGTAGGGCCGCGGGTTGCCAGTCGCGGCGCATGGTCCGAAACGGCTGCCTGCGCAACTCGCCATCTAATGAGGAGCGCTGGCTCGCCAGACCGCGCGAAAGTACCTGCCAACGCTCGACATCTGAGGTAAAGCCGTCGTCGTGGTCGAGCTCGGCCTGCACCCGGGCGCAACTCATGGCGGCGATCCGCTGGCCCAGCCGCCCGCCCGCCTCGCTTGTTGCCGACAACGTAACGATACTGACCAGGACAAACAGCAGGGCACTCAAAAACGTGAGGGCATCGACGCTGTACTGTGGCGGGTGGGTCAGGATGTAGCCAAACATCACCAGCAAAATTCCAACCCCGACCCCGGTGCCAACCTTGCGCAAACGCTCGGTGAGGCGATGACCCGCGCGCTCGGCCTGGGCGAGTTTGGAGGACCCGGCGCGGCCAAACATCCGCACGGCAAGCGCGGTCGTCGGCCGCTCGCCCTGGCGTTGCGGCCGAAAGCACTCCAACCCGACGCGGGCCTCAAAGTCGCCGCGGCGAACCTCAATGCGGATGCCATCGACAGGCCCGTCGACCTGTGTACGCACAACCGCATAGCCCTTGTCGGAAGGGAAGAAATGCTCGGCTGCCTGCGAAACCGTGCGCTCGAGCTCGTCGACCTCGCCTGCGAGCTGTGTGGCCGAACGCCCCGGACAGGACACCGACCAGCCAAAACCTTGGACTGGGTGCTCCCCCACGTTTTCAAACTAACCCGCAAGTCCCGCGGCGTCTAGCTGGCAACCGCGAAACCTCCGTAGATCGCGACCTCAACCGGTCGTAGATGTGGTCCAAACGGCGAATGCCAGTTGGGTCGCCAATGTCGTGGGGTCTCGCCCCTACTGCCGTGGCGAACTCGGAGACCGCTGCAGCTGCCGCGAGACCGGCTATCGGGTGACCCTGTGGCGGAACACCGGCGAACGACTGAGCGAACCCGTCAACAACCTGCTCGATTGGTCATATCAACCTCGAACGTCACCGCGACTTTCTTGTTAACTTCTACCTAGGGACCGGTGTGATCGAGCACAGCAATCGCTGCCGCCCACGACTCCACACAATAGTCGCCGCTGCCGTCATCGCGCCAAAGTCGTAGTTTGCGAGGCTACCTTTGCAAGCGCCTGCGAAGTCCTTGCCAGGCTACCTTGGCCACGTGCTTGCGAGGGAACCGTTGTGAAGTCGCGTCAACTACCACCGCGTCGACATCTCGCAAAACGCGTAGTCGGGTTTTTCCAAAACCGCCCGCGCAACCTTGGGGCAACCCCAAGGCGTATGCAGCTTGAGCCCTGTTTGCAGTTGCCGGTATGGTCACGCCACGGAGGATCGATGCCCGCCCCACTCGTCTTTGCCATTCCCGAATATGCCTACCTACAAACTGAGTTGTGCCGCCTAGGCGGGTTTGAGGCCGGCGAGATCGAACTCAAAACCTTTCCCGACGGCGAGCGCTACCTCCGGATTGTGAGCGACGTCGTCGGTCGCGAGGTCATGCTGGTGGGTGGCACCATCGACGACCGAGCCAGCCTCACGCTCTACGACCTCGCCTGCGGGATCGTCAAATACGGGGCCAGGCGACTCACCCTGGTGCTGCCGTACTACGCCTACTCGACCATGGAACGCGCGGTCAAGCCCGGTGAAGTTGTAACTGCAAAGACTCGGGCGCGGCTGTTTTCGGCGATCCCCCCGGCGAGCTACGGCAACCGCATCGTCATGCTCGACCTCCACAGCGAGGGCATTCCCCACTACTTTGAGGGCGAGATTACGGCAGTCCATGTCTACGGTAAGCCGATGGTCGGCGAGGTTGCCCGGCGGATAGGCGGCGATGATTTTGTCCTGGCCTGTACCGACGCCGGCCGGGCCAAGTGGGTCGAGTCGCTGGCCAACGATCTGCACGTCACCCCGGCGTTTGTGTTTAAGCGCCGACTCGATGGTTCGACCACCGAAGTCGCGGCTGTCAGTGCCCAGGTGCAGGGTCGCGAAGTTGTGATCTACGACGACATGATCCGCACCGGCGGCTCGCTCATCGGCGCCGCCAAGGCCTACAAAACCGCCGGCGCCAGCGGCCTGTCGGTGATTACCACCCACTGCCTGATGCCCGGCAATGCCCTCGAACGCCTGCAACAAAGCGGGCTATTTCGCGAAATCGTGGCCAGTGATAGCCACCCGCGGGCACGCGCGCTCGAGCCCCAGGGGCTGACCGTGTCGTCGGTCGCCCCGCTGTTGCTGCCGCACCTTTAAGCCCCCTCGACAACCTCGAAAGACTGCATATGCATTTAATTCGAATCGCGGCCGCTGCCCTCAACCAGGTGCCCATGGCCTGGGAACACAACCGGCAAAACATCCTGCAGGCGATCGCCGATGCGCGCAACGCTGGCATCACCCTGCTGTGCCTGCCGGAGCTGTCGATCACCGGCTACGGCTGCGAGGATGCGTTTCATAGCTACGGGGTGATGGACCGGGCGTTTGCCTCGCTCGAGTCGATCGAGCCCTATACCGAAGGTATGATCGTCGCCCTCGGCCTGCCGGTTGTTCACCGCGGGGCCGTTTACAACGCGGCTGCGTTGATCGTCGATGGTTCGCTTGCCGGGATGGTGGCCAAACGGTTTTTGGCGGGCGACGGGATTCACTACGAACCCCGGTGGTTTCGCCCCTGGCCCGAGGGCAAGTTGGCAACCTTCCGCCACGCCGGTCGCTCGTTGCCACTTGGCGACCAGGTGTTTGATGTCGGCGGCCTGCGGATCGGGTTTGAGATTTGCGAGGATGCCTGGGTGCCCAACCGCCCGGGCGGGAGCTTGGCCTCGGCTGGGGCCGATATTTTGCTCAACCTCAGCGCCAGCCACTTTGCCTTTGGCCGCCACGGGATTCGCCGCCGGTTTGTGCTCGAGGGTTCACGGGCGTTTGGCACAACCTATGTATATGCAAATCTTTTGGGCAACGAAGCAGGTCGGGTGATCTACGGGGGCGACACACTCATCGCCACCCGCGGGACCCTGCTGGCCAGCGGCCCGCGGTTTGGGTTTGCCCCGGTGTACCTCACAACCGCGGTCATGGACCTGTCGGCCAACCGCATGAAACATGCTCGAACGACCAGCTTTACCCCGGCCGTCGACGATGCCGCCCGGGCCGTGTTGAACCGGGAATTTACGTTTCCCCGGGCCGAGCCAACAACCCAGGTGACCCCGCCCCACGCACCGATCTTTGGCAGTGAACACGAGAAGTTTGAGGAGTTCACCCGGGCCTCGGCCCTCGGCCTGTTTGACTACCTGCGAAAGAGCCGGATGCGAGGGTTTGTCGTCTCGCTCAGCGGCGGTGCCGATTCGGCGGCGGTTGCCTGCCTCGTGTACCTCTCCATCCGGCTTGCGAGTGTTGAGCTCGGGCTTGCCAAGGTTGCCGACATCCTCGGCTATCCCCAGGATATTGCGTTTGACCAACTCATGGACAGCCTGCTGGCATGTGTGTACCAGCCCACGCGCAACAGCTCGCAGACCACCCGCGATGCCGCCCACGGGCTGGCTACAGCCCTCGGTGCCGCGTTTTTTACCTTCGATGTCGACGACGTGGTCCAGCAGTACATCGGCATGGTCGGCAAGGCACTACAGCGCGACATTACCTGGGAAACCGATGATATTGCCCTGCAAAACATCCAGGCCCGCGCCCGTGCGCCGGGGGTGTGGATGTTGGCCAACATTCGCCGCGCCCTGCTGCTGGCGACCAGCAACCGCTCCGAGGCATCCGTTGGCTATGCGACGATGGACGGCGACACCTGCGGCGGCCTGAGCCCGATAGCTGGCATCGACAAGGCATTTTTGTTGGCCTGGCTGCGCTGGCTCGAAACCACCGGCCCCATCGGCGTGGGCCCCATACCCGCACTCACGGCCATCAATGTCCAGCAGCCGACCGCCGAGTTGCGCCCGCCGGAGGCCGAGCAAACCGACGAGGGCGACCTGATGCCCTACCCGATTTTAGACCGGATCGAGCGCGCGGCCGTCCGCGACAAGTTGCCACCGCGCGACTGTTATCAATGCCTGCGCGCCGAATACCCAGACCACCCCGAGGCGACATTGCTGCACTACATCGAACGGTTTTTCGGGCTATGGAGCCGCAATCAGTGGAAGCGTGAACGCTACGCCCCGTCGTTTCACCTCGACGACGAAAACGTCGACCCCAAAACCTGGTGCCGGTTTCCGATTTTGAGCGGAGCCTACCGTGAGGAGTTGGCCCAGTTGCGGGCCGAGGTCCTGGGGGAGCAGCCCGCGAGCTAGCCCTGGATGTTCTCGGGACAACACGGGTATGGCCGTGGCCTGCTAGCTTTGCCGGCAACTACTTGCATCACCAAGTACTTAGCTCAGGTCACATCCGCCTCAAACTCAGCCTCAGCGTCCTCCAACTCGCCCTGGGCAACTTCCCAGGCTCCGGTGAGAGCCTCTAACTCCGCCGCGGTCTGTTGGTAGGACGTCAACAACTCGGTCCGCAGGGCTTCGTTGTCGTAGGTTTTGGGGTCGGTCAGGGCCGTGTTGCGCTCGCTTTGCAGGTCTTCGAGCTTGGCGATTTGGTCCTCTAATTTCTTGACCTTGGTCTTGAGCGGACCCAGTCGTTTTTGCCTGACCGCGCGCCGCTGGGCATTTTGCCGCCGACGCTCCTTGGCACTCACACGCTTGCCCTTTTGCTCGGGGGCTTTTTGCTGGGTGCCAGTCGCCCGGTGTTTGCCGGCCTGTTTTTTGCCCCCGGGTGAACCCGGCGCAACCCGCTGCGTGTCCTCTTGGACAGGCTGTTGTTCGGCGTCACGGGCCCGCTGGGAACTGTCCATGTATTCGTCGAGCGTGCCCGGGTAAACGGTGACAGTGCCGTCGCGCACATCCCAAATCGTGGTTGCGAGGCGGCGGACAAAACTGCGGTTGTGGCTGACAAATAGCAGCGTGCCGTCGAACGTCACCAACGACTCGGCCAAACTCTCACTCGACTCTAGGTCGAGGTGGTTGGTCGGTTCGTCCATCAGCAACAGGTTGCCTGGCGAGACCAACAACCGGGCCAGTGCCACCCGGGCTCGCTCGCCACCCGAGAGCACCGAGACTGACTTGTCGACATCGTCACCCGAAAACAAAAAGGCACCGAGAATCGACCGCACGCGGGTCGCCCCGGCCGAAGGATCTTGGGCCGCGACCTCTTCGTAGGCCGTGCGCTCGCGGCTGAGGGTGTCGCAGTGGTGCTGGGCGTAATACCCGGGCTGAACTCGGTGTCCATACACATAGTTGCCGGCCGAGGCCTCAATCTCGCCGGCCAGGATCCGCAGGAGGGTGGTTTTGCCGGCTCCGTTGACCCCAATAATCCCGATTTTTTCACCACGCATCACCCGCAAGTCGACGCCGGAAAACACCTGGTGGTCGCCGTAGGCCTTGGCGAGATCGCGGATCTCGAGCACTTGGTTGCCGGTGCGAGCGCAGGCCGGAAACTCAAACTTCATGACCTTGCGGCGAGTAAACACCTCGACCTCGCCCATGCGCTCGAGCGCCTTGACGCGGCTTTGCACGGCCTTGGCCTTGGATGCCTTGGCGCGAAACCTGTCGATAAACTGCTCGGCTTTTTCGCGCTCGCGCTGGTGGTTGCGCGCTTGGTTTTCGAGCACAACTTCTTCTTCGGCCCGCTGGCGGCGATAGGCCTCGTAGTCGCCGACAAACTGGCGCACGCCCTCGGGCTCAAAACTCACCACCCTGCCGATCTGCTCGTTGAGAAATTCGCGATCGTGACACACGAGGACAAACGCCCGCGAATAGCGTTTTAAAAATGCCCCAAACCACGCGACCGAAGGTAGGTCGAGGTGGTTGGTCGGTTCGTCGAGCAGCAATAGATCGGGGCGTTGAAACAACAGGGCGGCCAACACACCACGCATCTGCCAGCCCCCCGAAAAACTCGTGAGCGGTCGTTTGTGGTCGTCGGGGCCAAACCCAAGGCCGGCCAAAATCCGCAGGGCTTGGTGCTCGCTAAAGTGAGTTTCGAAATGGGTGATCCGGTCGTGGAGGTCGGCGATTTTCCCGGCCACATCCATCAACTCGTCACCGGCCTGCGGGTCGCCCTGCTCGTGCCGCGCCTGGGCCTCGCGCAACGCGGCTTCTGCCGCCACCAGGTCGCGGTCGAGCTCGCTGCGGCCGGGAACACTTGTGCGCACATATTCCCCGAGGGCGCGCGGATCTTCGACGAGCAAGTCCTGCGACAGGTAGCCAATGCGCAGGCCACGACGTGTACGCACACTGCCACTATCCGGGCTCTGCTGACCCGCCAGCATCCGCATGAGCGAGGTCTTACCCGAGCCATTGGGCCCGACGAGGCCCACCCGATCCTGGTCGGCAATCCTCAGGTTGAGGTCCGACATCAGCACCTTTTCGCCGAAACCCAGCGACAGCTGCTCACACACGACAAGGCTCACGGTGGCGGGTTATCCCGCACTGGCGCCCCGATGTCCACAGTTGAAAACTCACAATATCGGCTTCACATCACCCCCACCAACCAGGCAAAATCAAGGGGTCGCGGCTGGTCGGTTTTTCGGTGTTTCCCCCACGAAAAACTGGCCCAAAGAACTGGATCTAAAAAATGCGGACATCGGGACTTAGAAGCAACCTACATTGTTTCATTTGGACTTTCTGTTTTGCGGTTGGGACCGTCGCCTGCGGCGGAGGTGAGGACGGCCCGGGAGAGCTTGTAGATGCAAGGGATATCGAAGGTACGTACACCGTCGATATGCACACCGTAGGTAGCGGCTGCGACGGTGGCGAAGCTTCGACCGAGTACGAGTACTTCAAACTCATCGGCACCGAGTTTCTCGGCATGCAAGCCCTGCAGTTTGAAGAGTGCCCCACCCTCGGTGAATGCCACAGCAACTTTCTCGAGACGTTTTCGGTGATCCGCCAGCGCTGGGCCCAACAGATCGCCGTCGCGTCCTACAGTGATACGACCTGCAACCTGGGCTACACCGCTGGCACCCTCGACATCGACCTCGACACCAAAACCGTGACCATCGAGCTGCGGCGGTACAGCGACGAAGACGCCTCGCTCACGGAGGATGGGTGCACGGCTGAAGTCGCCGAGGAACGTGGCGAAACCATGGCCTGCAATGGCTACGAGCTACTCGTTGGGACCCTGTCGGAGTGAGTTGCCGCCGCGGGTGGTATGGTCGTGTGAATGGCCGGGCTCGACCCCAAAATCCTCGAACAACTTCGCCGTGGCATTCCCCTGCGGATGGATGCCACCGGTCGGTTTTGGCTCGACAATGAGCCCGTAACCCACCCACGCGTGATCGCTGCGTTTCGCAATGGGCTCGATGTCACGCAGCAGGGTGAGCACACGCTGCATGTCGGCAATCAGTGGTGTTACATCAAAATTGCCGACGCCCCGCTGCGGGTCAACGCCGTGGCGCACTGCCTAGCCAACGCACTGACGCTGCGACTCGACGACGGCCGAACCCTCACCATCGACCCGGCCAGCCTGGCGGAGCAGCCCCACGGCGGCCTATGGACCACAGTACCGTCGCAGCTTTCTGGCCGCCCCCTGCTCGCGCGGTTTACCAACCGCGCGCAGATGGACCTCGACCCCTTTCTCAGCTTCGATGAACATACACAAATGTTCGCCCTGGCCATCGGTGGGCACCGGTTTGGCATCGCCCAAGCGGCCCCCGCTGGCTTGGCGTAGGCCCGGCGTAGGCACACAGATTGCATGTATTAGCATGTAACTTTGGGACGTCGGCGCTGAAGTCAAGGACCTGACGACGGCCCGACGAGATGGTACAAACCGGCCATGGTTGCCAAACTGACTGCCGAACAACGTGCCGCTGCGCTGGCTGAACTCTCCAACTGGCGCGAACTCGCGGGACGCGATGCCATCTCGCGCTCGCTTGTGTTCGCCGACTTTGCCGAGGCGTTTGCCGTGATGACGCGGGTGGCGATTGTCGCCGAAAAACTCGACCACCACCCCGAATGGTCCAACGTCTACAATCGCCTAGAGATAACCCTGACAACTCACGACGCCGGCGGACTGAGTAAGCGGGATATCGAACTGGCGCGGCTGATCGATGGATTTGTCGCTGGCTAACCTCGGCTGTCGTACCAGCCACGTTTGCAACTGGGTGCTGGTACAAGCGGGCACTTGTGTTGCGCGTTGACTCGCGCGACACTCCTTCGCCATGGCACGCTTTGCCCTGTTCACGCTCCTCCTATCCGCATCTGCCTGTACCGTCGGCACTGTACCGACGCAAGAGCCGACCCCGGCAACGCCCGAAACCCAACCCGAAAACCCCCCGAGCGATCCACCACCCGGCGACAGCGGAACGTTTGCCAAGCCGCCGGGCGCCGATGCCCCTGCACCGAGCAACCCGGAGCCCTCGAGCGACCCGGAGCTCGACCGCCGCGTCAAAGAGAAGTTTGGTCAACAGTGCCGGTTTGACCGGGCCTGTGCCGACCTCGTGGGCGTCGACTGCAACTCCGCCGCCGACGGCCCGTACTACTACGCCAACCGGGAGACGCTCGAAGCCGTATCGACCTGTGGCGGCGCGTGTATGGCCGGAGGGTGCAAAGACGAGTGCCCGCCCAAGGCCTGGACCTGTCCCACCTACTAGCGACTGGGCTACATTAGGCGGGCGATTCTGGAGAACGCCGTCGACTCGCCATCGCCTCGCCAACCAATGACTCCATCTCACATACGCCTGGTGTCGACCCTCACACTCGGTGTATGTGCAGTTTCTTGTGGGGCGCTGTTTTACCGGATGGCCGAGCTGGCGATGCCGGTGCTGCCCGACGGGTTTGGCCTGGTGATGGCAGCCGGCCGCATGGGGATTGCCGGGCTGGTGCTCGCCCCATTTGGCCTGGCAACCGCCAAGCGCCAAGGTGTTCCCCTGCGCCTGGTCGGCTGGGCGGCGGCCTCGGGCCTGCTACTCGCCGTCCACTTTGCGGCCTGGATAAGCTCGTTGCAGTACACCTCGATCGCGTCGTCGACCGCACTGGTGGCGACAAATCCGATCTGGGTGGCACTGTTGGCGTTTTTGCTGTGGGGGCAAAAACCGAGTCGTCGGCTGGCTGCGGGCATTTTTGTGGCAATTGCGGGTACGGTTGTGATCTCGCTTAGCGACTCGGGCAACCCCGCAGGTGATACCGCACTGTTTGGCGATGCCCTGGCCCTGGTGGGCGCCCTCGCCTCGTCGGGGTACTACCTCCTGGGGCGGGCGACCCAGGCGGCGGGCATGTCCCTTCGGGCATATGTGGGTGTGGCCTATGCAGTAGCCGGCCTCGCGTTGCTACCGTTGCCGGCCCTATCTGGCCAAAGCCTGTTGGACCTCCCCACCGAGGTCTATGGACTGATGGTGTTGCTCGCCCTCGTCCCCCAGCTCCTTGGTCATACAAGCTTTAACTGGGCGGTCCGCCACATTGACCCAACCAAGGTCGCGGTGATTCTCCTGCTCGAACCTATCGGCTCGGCGATTGGCGCAGCCATCCTGTTTGCCGAGTACCCAACTTTCACGACCGTTGTCGGCATTGCGGTGTTGCTGGTGGGCGTGTTGCTTGCAACCGTCGCCGGCGAGCCAAAGGCACGTGCGGTCGACGCCTAAATCCATGTATGGTCATGGGCAAGCTACAGACGTTCAGCGAGTGTGCTCACAAGCACGGCCCGCACGCCCGCGGCGTCGAGGCCCCGCATGGCGTTTAAAATCCGCTCTGATTGGTGCTGAAGACCCAACGCCGCCAGCCCAACAGGGGTGAGAGGGCACTGCAACTCCCCCCGGTGAAGCTGCCGTAGGACTGTTTTGAGCTGGTCAGTGGTGACCTGCCGAAGGCCGACGTCGGGTCCGCTGCGCACCGCCACACCCTGACTTCCCGCGGGCCTCGAGTCAAGTCGATGTATGGTCATACGCCACCCTGTGCTTGCCCTCGGCGCTGTGGTGGGGCAAGTTCACGCACGTGCGTGAATCTGCAGCAAGCCCCGATGCATTTTGGCGAGTCGATGTCCCCGCCGAAATCTGGCGAAACTCCGACAGGCCGCGGTTTGGCCAGGTCATCCGGATTTACGTCGCGGTGTTGTGTACGGTCACCGCCCTGGTGATGCTGCAGCCGGGGCCCTACTACTGGGGCCTGATCGCTGCTGGCATCGCGATATTTGTATTGACACCGAATTATGTCAATCGCCGCCTGACCGGCCTCGCCGAAGACATCCAACAACTCGATGCCCAGGCGGCCAACGACATGCTGCGCGAGCTGCCGCGCCGTCGCCTGATTCGCTACTTTGCCCCGTTTGCCTGGTTGCCGTTGCAACAGGCCAAGCTCCACCTTCGCCGCGGGGATGGCCGGGCCGCGACCCTGGCACTCGCCGAAACAGCCCGTCTGTCCAAAACCGACACGCCGCACCAGCTGCGCTCGGCCGAGGCCATGGCGGCACTGATGGGTGGCGACCGCAAGCGTGCACTCAACCTCCTGCGCCACCTCGAAAAACACGACCAACTCGGGCCGAGAGACCAACTTCACCTCGGCCTGTGCCTGTTGCTCGAGCGCAAAAAACCGTCGCAGGCGCTCGCCCACTTGCAAGCCGCACAGGAAGCACTTGGCGGGCACACGCGGGTATTGGCCGGCCTTGTGCTCGCCTATCAACGCAGTGGTGAACCCGAGCAGGCGGCGACCTTGCTCGAGAGTATCGACCGCGAAGCCCTGGCGGCCGATCCCCTTGCCCGCGACCTTGTCAAACGCGCCGAAAAAGGCCTGCGTTCGTACCTGCGTGCCCGCGAAAAACGGGCCAAACGGTCCCTGCGCGAGCAACCTGCCAAGCAGGCCGAGAGCACATCCCCCGAGGCCAAACCGTCGCAACAACCTGCAGTTGTCGACGAGCCCAGCACCCCGCAACCGGTTTCGCCGGCTCCCAGTACCGGGGCAACGGACCAGCCCAAAAAAGACTCGAAGGATCAGGCCAAAGCCAAGCCCAAAAAGTCGCAGGTCAAATCCAAACCCCGTGGCAAGCGTGCCCGCAAACAAGCCCGCCGGGAAGCTCGGCGCAAGGCCAAGGCCGAACAGCGGGCACAACGTCGCCGCGAACAGGCCGAACAGGCCGCGGCAACAGCACACAAACATAAACCGGCAGCAAGATCCACCCAACCGGCACCCACCGAAGTGGTCGCCAAGCCTGCTGCACCACCGCATGCGGAGCCAACCGCCAGCGCCCCCGCAGTTGCGCAGCCCAAACAAGATGTAGGCACACCGAAACCGTCCGCAACCCAGGCCAAGCCGGCAGCAAAATCCGCCCAACCGGCACCCGCCAAAGTGGTCGCCAAGCCTGCTGTACCACCGCATGCGAAGCCAACCGCCAGCGCCCCCGCAGTCGCGCAGCCCAAACAAGACACACCGAAACCGTCCGCAACCCAGGCCAAGCCGGCGGCCAAAGCTCGCCCACTGTTTACCCGTTCGCACGCAAAGGTGTCGGCCGAGACAGGAACAAAGTCAATCATCAAACCGGCGGCCTCACACACGCAGGCGGCCCCCATCCCGCGTGTCGCCAAGCCGACCGCACCACTTGGCTCGTCGGCAGTCGGCAACCAGCGCACGACGCAAACCAAAAAAGCTGCACCTCCGTCGGGGACATCTCTGTTTGGTACACGCCCTCCTCGTACCGGCGTGCCGACCCGTCTGCCCAAAAAGCCACCCGAGGCCTCGGCCCAGCGACCCCGCAAAGCTGCACCTAAGCTGCGCTCACCGTTTGTCCAGCCGCCCAAGGTAAGCGCGGTCAAGCCCCCGCAGATTTCGGTGCCGGCGAGCAAACCCGTGGCCCCGCCCGTGATTCCGCCTCCAGTCATCCCGGGTACGGCCCCGGTCGCCCCGCTCCCACCACGGGCCTCAGCGGCCCCGATCGTTGCACCACCAAGTATTGCCGCGTCGATCACGGCCACCAAAACAGACAAACACAAGGCCGTCTCGGCCAACCCGCTCGACTCGCTGTTTTCAGACGACGATTGGAACGATGTGCTCGATGCCGTCGACGACCTCGAGGCGGGTATTTAGCGCGCCGTTACTTCGAATCGGCCTCGGGCAACGCTGCGGGCTCATCGGCGGCGGCCCGCAGCACCTCCTGAAACATGCGTCGCACCTGTTGATCACGACCGGCACTCACCCGCGCCCAAATCTGGCGGCCGATAAACCAGCCCAACGCCACGCCGACGATCAACATGGGCCCTAAAAACGCCTTGGCCGCGGTCCCAAGGATGGTTTTGAGGGTTGCCAAGCTCAACATCGCAACCATCATTCCGCCCACGGTCGACCCGGCCACGGTCCCGCGCGCGTCCATCGGCATGGCCTCTTCGAGCCGCACCAAGGTCTTGTTGCCCTTGGGCGTGAGGGTCAAGAAAACCCGTCGCGTGGTGCCTTTGCCGGTCGACCAAATCTGCGCTGAGCCACTCGCTCGCAACTCTCCTGGATTGCCGAGCAACCGTCGCAAAACCTCGACCATCCCGTCGAGCCGAGCACCCGCGACGGGCCCCTCAACCGTGGCCTCGTACATCACGTCGGTCTTGCCCCCGAGGTACCACGGTGCTTGGTTACGGATTTCGGCGATCGACAACTCGTCGGCGGCGGTTCGAACGAGCGCGCGATCGATGCCGAGTTCGTCGACGGCTTCTTCGAGTTCTTGCAGACTAAAGGTCCGACCGCTGCCGGCCGTGTCGCGTTGCTCCTGCAACTGGGCCGCCCGTTTCAAGATCAGCGCAGCATTGCGTTCGTCGATACGGCCGTCGTCACTCACGCCGCTACGCTAACGCATTGGGGGATTTTTTGCCGCGCTGATTTGTAGGCGCAGACAACCCAAAAAACCGGGACAGGAACGGGCCTATCCCGGTTACAGGTCGTGCGCCGTTGCGGCCTAGCGCCCGCGGGTGCTCGCGCGTCGCGGCATCGCCTTGGCCTTGTCAATGAGCTGCAGCAGCTCCTTGCGATCGCCGTGTGGGTCTTGCCCGAGCGCCCCGTTAATGTACTTGCGCGCGGTGTCGAAGGTCGCATCACCGGCGTGTTCGGAGCCCCGCATCAGCATGCCAAATGCCGCCACACCGGCTGCCAGCCGCAGGTCTTCAGAGGCCCCGTCAAAGCTCTTGCCGGTGTCCTTGACCGGCTCGGTGATCAACGTGCTTGTATCTGCATCGGGCTGTTTGTAGCGGAACTTGACGGTCATCAACTCGCCGGTCTCGGCGGCCGCGGTGGTCTCGGGCTTTTGGTATTTGAGCGGGTCGACATTGGCTCCCGCACCCCCGGCCCCGGCGGGCACGACCTCGTACAGCGCGGTCACAGTTGTACCTGCACCGATTTCGCCGGCGTCCTTTGTATCGTCATTGAAGTCGCGGGCGGCGAGGGCCCGGTTTTCGTAGCCGATCAGGCGGTAGGAGCTGACCATCCGCGGGTTAAACTCGACCTGGATTTTGACATCCTTGGCGATCGTGACCAGCGTGGAGCCGGCCTCGCGCACGAGCACCTTTTCGGCCTCGCGCACCGAGTCGATGTAGGCGTAGTTACCGTTGCCCTTGTCGGCGAGCATCTCCATGGTCGAGTCCTTGACGTTGCCGCGGCCGAACCCTAAGACCGTCAAAAATGTCCCGGTCTTGCGTTTTTCTTCGATCAGGTTTTCGAGGGCTGCGCGGTCGCGGGTGCCGACATTGAAGTCACCGTCGGTCGCCAAAATCACGCGATTGATCGCCTTGGGGTCAAAGTTTTTCTGGGCGACTGCATATGCAAGTTCGATCCCCTGGCCACCGTTGGTCGAGCCCCCGGCTTCGAGCTTGGCGAGGGCATCGAGGATGGTCGCGCGCTGGCTTCCCGGCGTGGGTGGCAACACCAACCCCGAAGCGCCTGCATAGACAACAATCGACACCCGGTCTTCGGGCCGCAACTCACGGACCAACAGCGACATCCCGCGCTTGAGTAACGGTAGCTTGTCGGCGCTGTTCATCGAACCCGAGACGTCAAACAGGAATACGAGGTTGCGCGGCGGCGACTGGTCGGCGGCAATCGGTTTGCCACGGATGCCAATTTGGACCAGGCGGTGGGTTGGATTCCACGGGGCCGAGGCGACCTCGGTGGTCACCGAAAACGGGTGCTCGCCGGTCGGTGCGGGGTAGTTGTAATTGAAATAGTTGATGAACTCTTCGATGCGAATGGCATCGACCGGGGGCAGCACCCCGTCGTTCAAAAACCGCCGCATGTTGCTGTACGAGGCGGTGTCGACATCGATCGAGAAGGTCGACAGCGGTTCGTCGGACACCGACTCGAACTTGTTTTCCTCAATTTTTTGGTAACCCTCGCCCGAGGCGTCGTCGACAGGTGGGGCAATCACCGGAGGAGGCGGGGGAGCGACGGAACTCGGGGATGGTTTGCGCTTACCCCTGCGCGCACGCATGGGCTCAGCTTCCTCGTCGGCCATCATCTCACGAGCAGCCATCGGTACTGCATTTTTTGGCCCTTTCATTGCGTACAAGCCTGACTTTTGCTTGGACGTCGGCTTGCCCATCTTGCCCTCTTCGCCCTTGTGGCGCTGGCCTGCGCCACCCGCATCGTCGGCAGCAGCCCCGTCGTTGCTCGCTACCGGAGCAGCAGACGCCTGGTCACGCCGCGGCTCCTGCTTGGCGTCGGGCCCTTGGCACGCCGGGAGGGTAAGGCCTGCCATCAACAACAGGCACGGCAGTGGCTTGAGGGATACATTCCACGGTTTCACTGGGGTACGGTATCGCATCGGTCTGCCGGCGTGAACGGACGTGTTCGCCAATGGGTTTGTGCGCAACCAACTTCGTTGACAGCGGAACCTTTGCCAAGGGCGGTTGTCGACGGCGGTATCCATACCTGACCGTTGCGACACAAGTCTCGACAAACGGGGTTTGCCTGGCCTGTTGGCCATGTCCGCTCAGTGTTTGCGCGGTTGCGGTTTGGCGTGCCACAGCCGACTTCCGAGCACCAGGCCCAAAAGTGCGATGGGAATCATCCAAATCGGCCACTCGATCCAGGCCTCGGGATCGGCCGCCTCGGCCCCATCGGGAAGCCGCCATCCGTACAAAAATGCCATCACGCCAGTGCCCAAGTAGACAAATCCATCGATAATCCCAACCGCGATGCCAGCGTTCTTGCGCCCGCCAAAGTCCATGCTCGCGGTCCCCGAGAGCATGCCGTGCACGCCGATCACACAAAGTGATAATACAACGACCAGCCAACCCAACAGCGGGGAGCTGAGCATAAACAGCATGGCGATCGAGCCGAGTAGCATGGCGGCGTAGAGCACCACGACCACCGGACCGCGGCGTGATTGAAACACGCGGTCGCTAATCACCCCGGCAAACATGCCACCCAAAATCCCGGCACAACACAGCAACATGCCCCAATTCGACGGCACAAAATCGCCGGCAATCCCCACCTGCTTGGAGAAGATTTTGTACCACTGCATGATCGCCTGGCGTAAGAAGCCCGAGCAAAACTCAATGACGGCGATCGTCATGATGACGGGGTTGCGCAGCATCATGCCAAACACCTTGATGGCACCCATTGGCGGGCCCTCGTCACCCGACGACGCGTCGCCGGTGTCGAAGTCACGATGCCCGGTTTCCCCGGGGGTGTCGCGCACCATGGTGATACACAAAACGCAAAAGATGGCCAGCAAGATGGCCGGCGCCATAAACACGTAGTGGGTGTCAAAGGTGCGGACAATCAGGCCACCGACGTCGTAGGCCAAGAAGATACCGAGCGAGATCAGCGTACCAAAGATGGCCCCAAAGACACCTCGCTCGCGGACGTGAAACCACGAGCTGTTGACCTTGACGATCGCGACCGCACCAAAACTTTGAAAGTACATGTTTACCGCATAAAGCAGCGACAACGCCGGCAGTAACACCGAGGCCTCGGTGTCGCCGACCGGCAGGCCAAACACCCCGCGAAGCCCGCGAAACAGGTTAAAAAATGGCTGGCTAATTGCGGTTACGGTGTCGGTCAGCGGGCCCGGTCCGCCGGCCACGACCTCGGCCGTGACCAGTGCCATCACCAGGTTCATCATTGCGGCCCCGGCCGAGCCAACCACGATCGCCCGCTTGCCGCCGTAGCGATCGGTCAGCGGTCCGTTGAGCAAAAACGACAACCCGTAGACGACCGTCCCGATCCCGAAGATCACACCGAAGTCGGCATTGGTCATGAGCCCCAAGTCGGCAAACTCGTTTTTGCTGACGGTGAGGTTGTAGCGACCCATGTACAAAAACGCATAGGTCAGCCCCAGCGGCAGCCAGTTCATCAACCGGCGGCGGCGATAGGCGTCGGAGTGGCCGAGCTCGATCCGTGGCAGTCGGGCAATTACAGCGACGACGACCGCGAGCAGGATCAGGATGGGAAGATAGGTCGTGAGACCTCCTTGGGCGGCGAGCAGTGGGACCGGCCAACCTGAAACATGCATGCGCAATTCTCCTGGAGTCGCCGCGGCCACACGCGGCCACGCCTCGCGCGCACGATACCGCCCACGACACGAGAATCAAGCCCAGACAGATGCGACGATCGCGAGTATCTCGCGACGGACCGGACCTGAACACCCGTGGGGTTACCCAGCAAAAACATGCGCGCCCGTTCAGGTAGTTGGGTTGCTTGCGCACACATCCAACCGCAACGGGTGTGTGGCAACCGGGTGTCGAGCCCCCTGAGGTGCAAGCTCGGGCCTGCTGTGTCATTGTCCGCGGCATGGGTATTCCCCAGCTCCGCGAAGTTCTCACCCGTATCGACCGCGCCGTCGAGGATGGCGTCTTGCCGGTGGTTGTCTTTGACCTCGACTCGACCCTGTTCTCGACCGAGCCACGCAACCTGCAGATCTTCCGCGAGTTTGCCCGGGAGCGTGTCGAGCAATACCCCGAGCTCGAGCCGTTGTTGCAGTCGGTCAAGCGCGAGCACATGGGCTGGAACATTCACGAGAGCCTGCGCGCCCAGGGCCTCGAAAACGAAACCTTGCTGAGCGAGCTCAAGCGATTTTGGTCGGAGCGGTTTTTCACCGACGACTATGTCTTGTGCGACGATCCCTCGCCCGGTGCGGTCGAGTACGTCACCGCCGTGTTTGAGCGCGGCGCACTGGTCTACTACCTCACCGGGCGCCACGCCGGGGGCATGGAACTCGGCACCGTCCGGGCACTGCGCAAGGCCGGTTTTCCGTTTTGGCGAGGTCGCACCCCGCTGCACCTCAAGCCGTCGTTCGCAATGGCCGACCGCGACTTCAAAGATCAGGCTCTCGACGAAATCCGAAGCTTTCGCGGACGCGTGGTCGCCACCTTTGAAAACGAACCCGGCAACGCCAACCTCTTCTTGCAAGCCTTCCCCGAGGCCCTGCACTTCTTGCTGCTGACCGTGTGCTCGACCGAAGCCGAAGAGCCCGCCCCCGAGCTGCTCAAAACCCTCGACTTCGTCATGCCGCTAACTTGACCAGGCACGGGCCCCTGCACGCATCCTCGAAGTCGCGGATGCACTGCCTCCCGAAGAGAACGCCCGGCACGGACGTGCGATGCCAACACTTAGAACACGCGTGGCACCGGCTGGTCGACGTGCCTGGCGAGCCTGGTCGGACACGGTGAGTCGTGCCTGGCCAGCCTGCCCGCACGCTGCGAGCCTGGCGACGTGCGAGACACGCCTGGCCCACCCGCGAGTCGGCGAGCATGCACACGGCGGCGACGTGCCTACACCTTGAGTGAGCCTACCTGCTCAGAGGGCGCGCCACACCGTAGCGAGCCATGGCTGCTCTTCACGCGGCCGCCCAGGAGGTCGAAAGTAGTGCTCAATAAGCTCAAAGCCGGCAGCAGTCACGAAACTGCTCCACGTCTCGAGCGTGAGATAGGAGCCAAAACGCAGCCCCTGGACCCGCTCGATGTCGGGACCGCGGGGATTGCTGCACATGAGCACACCACCCGTGACGAGCGTGCGGTGAAGCTCCCGCAAAACACGACCAAGCTCCTGCGTCGGCACATGAAACAGCACCGCGTTCGCAAAGATGCCGTCGAACCGAGCGGCAGGTAGATCGAGCGCCAACAAGTCCTGATGCCAGACCTCAAAGCCGCCGGCACGAGCCATTGCCACAAACGCAGCCGCACCATCAAGGCCCACCGGAGCATGACCACGAGCAACGAACGTGGAGAGGTCCCGACCCGGACCACAACCGAGATCGAGGATCCGTTGCGGCGCAGGTCCCGGCAAGTACCGCAGCAACGCATCAACATTTTGCGACACATCGTGGTCCTGGGTCCCAGCACGAAAAGCCTCGGCGCGTTGCTCGTAGTGCGACACCGTGGAACGAACGAGGGCCGACAACTGCGCAGGCGTGAGGTCAACAAGCGGGCGCGGGTCTGACATCGCCGCGAGCATAGCCCAGCACCACGACACCCCCGCACCGTCCTTGTTCACCTCGACGTAGCGAAGACCTGCACCACAGTCACGCCTGAACCACGATTCGCGGTGAAAATTTTGGCCGAGGACCGAGTCTGAAGAGGCGCCGCTGTAGTTGCCTACTCCAACTTCTTCGCGGTGAAATTTTGGCCGAGGACCGAGTCTGAAGAGGCGCCCGCTGTAGTTGCCTGTCTGAAGAGGCGCCCGCTGTAGTTGCCTACTCCAACTTCTTTGCTCCTCGCCCGCCCACACCATTTCACCCGCGCGACCCACAGTCACGAAACCAAGCCTGAACCACGATTCGCGGTGAAATTTTGGCCGAGGACCGAGGCTGAAGAGGCCGCTACTGCCCCGCGCGACCCGCTAGTTGCCTACTCCAACTTCCTCGCTGCACCCACACCAACTACCAACCCCCGCGCGACCGAGGACCGAGGCTGAAGAGGCGCCGCTGTAGTTGCCTACTGCCCCGCGCGACCTACTTCCTTCCCTCGCTGCGCCCACCAACCCCCCACCAAACCCCAGTCACGAAACCAAGCCTGAACCACGATTCGCGGCGAAATTTTGGCCGAGGACCGAGGCGCCGCTGTAGTTGCCTACTCCAACTTCTTCGCGGTGAAATTTTGGCCGAGGACCGAGTCTGAAGAGGCGCCGCTGTAGTTGCCTACTGCAAGCCTCTTCGGGCCGGTCCTCGGCCAAAATAGCCCGCGAAGGCCAAAATAGCCCGCGCGCTAGCTCCTAGGCTCGCGAAGGAGTCTCATCCGCACATGCTGATGCTGCCGGTTCTTATACTTCGCATGCGAGTTGTCGCCACTTTCGTTGCTCGCGGCTGTCGCTGCGTCGAGAATCTGAAACTCCGCCAGGACAAACACCACTCGGCTGTGGAACCCCTCTGGCACCTCCGACTCGGTTGCGATTTTGCTGAGTCGTACGGGGAGGTCGGCGATGAAGTTGAGTACTCGGAACTCGCGCCCGGAAAACTCGTTGGCGGCTGGTTCCTCGGCGAGTTGGCTCGCTTCAAAGTCGAGGCCTGTTCGCAGCCGGTCGACGTTGACCAGAGTGTTGACCGTCTGGTTGGGGACCACGTAGTTGAACGGTATGCACCGCTGCAACATGATCTGCAGGGTTGGCAGCAGGTCTTCGGGGTCTTTGACGATCAGGCGAAACCGCAGGCGGTCGAACACCCGGGCTGCGCTGGTCTCGCGCTTGAGCAGCAGCTTGGTGATGAGCGACGTGCGAACCTTGCGACTCCAAGAGAATTCAACAACTGGCACTCCTGCGGCTCGCAACGCGTCGAACATTGAGGTGACGCTCTCTTCGACCCGCGAGTAGAGGTCGTGCTCGGAGATCGCGAGCGTTGTTCGCAGCTCGCGGGCATCGAGGTGATAGATGATGTGCATCACCTTGAGCAGCATGCAGGCGTGTCGCTGCCGGGTTCCCGAACCGGTCGACGCGAGCAACGGCAGCTCGACCCACGGGACCTTGGTGGCTACGTGGCTATCGAGCCGCATGTTGAGGACGTCGGCGATATAGGCAACCGCCTGGGCTCGCAATGTCTCGAGCCGCTGGCGATCGTCGGGATCGCTGTAGTCGATACAGTTGAGTGCGAGTAGACGAATGACTTCGTCTTTTTGCGTAAACGCCAGCCGGTGCCAATCGATCACCGACTGCCCTCGCAACAGCAGCCGGATCTCGTTGATGTTTTGGAGCGTTAGCTCCGACAGGGGGTGGGAGGATTCACGCATCGGACGGTATGGGGGGAGGATGCGCGGACATCCCAGGGTTTTTAGACTCGTGGCCCAGCAAGCGACCATGTCTGGCCGGGCGGAGTGTCGGCTAACCGGTCACGCGACGTGTGAACCGTAGGGTGCCGACGAGGAGTCCAACGCTGACGAGAACTGCACAAATGTTTCCGATATATGCGGCCATGATTGCCTCTGCTCCTGGGTGGGGTCAACACCCAAATACCACATTGGTTACAATGTCAGAAAAAGTGGTTAGATGTAGGACAAGAGTGCAAGCGAGCCAAAAACAAGCTGCGCTTGAGGCGGCCTAGATAGGCACATCCTCCGAACGCGGCCGCCGGATAGCACATTCCAAACGGGCTGGGAAGACCTGTTCACCGGGCATCTGTTCATGGTGAACAAATCCCGGTGAGAGCACCTCACAGGGTGTGAAGGCCAGCTAGCCGGTTTTCGTAGTTTACCCTGCGAGGCCCGCCGCCATCTTGCCAAGCAGAAAAATCAAAAGATCTAGGATCTCACCTGCTTAGTTTGCGATCACATGCCTATACAAGCGTTGTCGGGATCCCACCAAACGATCCCCGACAACCGGACTTCGGGTCATGCGTGGCACTTGTCTACAGTGTGGATACCCGCATACCTCTTTTTTTTGAGACCCTGGTTGGGTGGCCGGTGACCTCATCCTGTTCTTGGTCGTGGTGATCGCCCCGACCGGGCTGATGGCCGCTGTCGGGCTCTACTGGGCTCGCCGCCGCGCGAACGCCCTACGCGCGCTCGAGGCCTCTGCCCCACCACCGGCCCTCGACGCGTTCCCAACACTCGACCAGTTGCTCGACCAACCCGCGAGGTGGCGCGAACAGCTCGCGGACAGGGTTCAGCTCGTCAATGCCATGTCCACGCCAATAGCGACCGAGGGGGTAGCGATCGATGTCTATACAGCCTTTGTGCTCGACCGCAACGGGCAATCCCATGACCTCGTCGAAAGCGGTGACGAACAGTTGGTGGTCGCCGCCGCAGCTTGGACAGCGCATGTTTTGGGCGTGCCGTTGAAAAACGACACGTTCGCCACACCCGACCCGGATCCAGACAAGCTCATCCGCGAGATCCGGCGGCGAATCGCCAAGCGTCGGGTGGAGCGTGAGGGTCACGCGGTCCTTATGGCGATCGTTTCGCTGATTGCCGGCATCTTGGCTGCTGCTAGCTACATCCAGGGTTGGGGCCTCACCCTCGACTTTGGCATGGCCGCCATCATCACAGCTGTCGGAGCCGTCTTCGGGTTTATCCGGCGACCGCGAAAACTCTAGTCAGCCCGTGCGTGTCGATTGCCAATCGGGGATCGCCGCAGCCTCGGGCACGCGGTAGCTCCGGTTCCACAGGTCGCGGTAGCGATTGACCTGCTGGTCAAACTCGGCATCGCTCCACCCGAGTTCGTGTTGCACAAGGCTACGGATCTGCGACATCACACCGAGTCCCCCACCTCGCAGGAGCAGGCCGATCCGTGTCCGTCGCAACAGCAAATCGTCGAGGTGAACCACCGACTCCTGGCGGGCAGCCCACCGCAGCTCGACCCACAACGTATGGGTACCGGGGATGGTCGTCAGCTCGCGTTTGGGAGACTTGGCACAGGCAACCACCGCAGCGGCATCGAGGCCGTAGCGACCCAACAGCCGGGCACGGGCTTCGGGTTTGAGGTCGCAACCGGCGGTCGACAGCGCCTGCTCGAGGTCGTCGGGCGAAACCTGTGCAAGTACACCGAGTTCGTGCCCCGGTGCGTCTTCGGCCTCCCCAACAGCCAGTTCGGGGACGACATCGCGGGCCTTACCCAGCGCATCCAGGGCGATCAGACGAAAGGTCGTCAGCTTGCCGCCGGTCACTGTCAACAACCCGTGCTCGTGCCACACCACATGGTCGCGCGACTCCTTGGACGGGTCCTTGCGGCCGCTGCCAACGATCGGGCGGACCCCCGAAAACGTGCTGATGATGTCGCCGACCGACAGCCGCAGCCGCGGAAACACGAGGTCGAGGAGCTTGAGCAGGTAGGAAGTTTCGTCGCCGGAAATCGCCGGCTCTTGGGTGAGCGGACTGTCGTGGTCGAGGTCGGTGGTGCCGACGACTGTCGCCCCCTCCCACGGGTAAATCGCCACCGGTCGCCGGTCTTCGGGGTGAAACAGGGCGAGCGGTTGGTGGATCGGTAAGCGGTCGGCATCGAAAACCAAATGACTGCCCCGCAAAGGACGCATGCGTGGCTCCTTGCCGAGTGCCTCTCGCAGCTCGTCGGCCCATGCTCCGGTGGCGTTGATCACCAGCCGCGCACGCGCTTGGTAGGTCTCGCCGGAGGGCACATCGCGCAGGCTCACCCCCGTCACCCGGCCGTCGTCGTCGCGCACAAGGCCGGTGGCGGCAACATAGTTGAGGATACAAGCACCGACGGCAGTCGCCTCCCGCAGCACCCGCAACACCAGCCGAGCGTCGTCGGTCTGGGCATCTTTGTACAAAAACCCGCCGCGCAGACCAATGCGATTGAGCGACGGAATCCGGGAAAGCAACTGTGCCGGCTCGAGGTAGCCCGACGAGCGCTCACCGGCGAGCCAGTCGTAGGCCCGCAAAGCCCACTTAAACAGCCGGCGACTGAGGCGTTGGTACTCGTAGTCGGCAACCAAAAACTCCTGGGGCAGCACCAGCCCGGCGCCGTGTTGCAACAACTCCTCGCGCTCGCGCACGCTGTCGCGGACCAACCCCAACTTGCCGTGCTGCAGGTAGCGCAGCCCGCCGTGGACAAACTTGGACGAACGCGACGAGGTGCCAAAGGCAAAGTCGTGGCGTTCGACCAGCAACACCTTCATCCCGGCCCGTGCCGCCTCGCGGACGATCCCTGCCCCGGTGATCCCTCCGCCGACAACTGCAATGTCCCAATCGGTGTTCGCCAATTGGTCGAGCACCTCCCGGCGAGTGTTCGGGCGCCACCCCAGTGGTGGTTGTGCTGTTGTCCTGTCGTCCGCTCGAGTCACGCGATCAATTTCCCAGGGTTCATGATTCCCTGTGGATCGAAGTGACGCAACACCGAGCTGATCGCGGCGATTCCCTCCTCACCTTTCTCTTTGGACAGGTAGGGAAGATGGTCGAGGCCGACGCCGTGTTGGTGACTAATGGTCCCACCACAACGGACAATCGCCGTACTCACTGCTGCTTTGAGTTGCCGCCAGCGATCGAGGGTTTGCCGGGGTGTTGCCGCCAGGCGAAACACATAGGTGCAGTACACACTCGACCCCTGCGGATACATGTGTGACAGGTGGGTAAAGACATGCGGCTTTTCGCCGTCGGCGGCGAGTGAAGTTTTGACGGCCGACTCAAATCCCTCGACCATCTCGGTGACGCGGCTCCAGCGAACGGCCGTTTCGACGGTGTCGACCCCGTAGCCGTGTTCCCACAAGGCGTTGCGCAAATACGGCCCGCGAAACCGATTGCGGGCCCAGGCGTCGCCGATCGGCCGACCGACCAAGACACCACCGTGGCCGCGAACGGCAGACCTCGCCGCCCGCCGTTGACGGCTTACGTCGCGTCGTGACCCGGTGTAGCCCATCACTAGCATACAGCGTTCATCGCCAGTTCCTCGCAGCGACAGGTAGCGTTCGAGTGCGCCAATCGCCCGCGGGCGTCCGGCCATCAACAGGTTGGTACGGGTTTCGATGGCGTTGCTCAGCCGCATCATCGACAGTGGGACACCGGCTTGGGCAAGCTCGCGGACGCAGTCGAGGCCGTGTTGCCAGGTCGGTAAAAATCCGGCGTCGAACACCTCGCGCTCAGGCACAGACCGCACCCGCACGGCAACTTCGGTGAGCAGCCCGATCCGGCCCTCGCTCCCCAAAATCAGCTCGCGCAGATCGGTGCCGGCACCACTGGCCGGAATCGGTGGCACCACCAAGGTGCCCCGCGGCGTCACCACCCGACCGCCGGCAAACATCTGCTCAATCCGGCCGTAGCGCAACGATTGCTGGCCGCTCGACCGTGTCACCACCCAGCCGCCCAGCGTCGAGTATTCGTAGGATTGGGGGAAATGCCCCAGCATCAATCCGTGGGGGCGAAGCTGGGCTTCGATCGCCGGGCCGACAACCCCGGCACCAAATGTCGCCAACCGATCGTCCGCATCGAGTTTTTGCAGGTTCCCCAACCCGCGCATATCGACCGTAACAACCGCAGCATCGCCGGCCTGGGGTGCGAGGTGGCCAACGACACTGGTGCCCCCACCGTAGGGAATGAGGTGCAGGCCTTTTGTTTGCGCCAGCTCGACGATCGCCGCGACTTCGGCCTCGGTTTTTGGCCGGGCCACGGCATCGGGTGCAGGCCCCTGCATCCCCCAGCGCCACTCGACCCAATCGGGAAACGACTGACCGCGAGCCAAGAGCAAGCGGGTTTGCGGGTCGGTGTTGAGCAACGGGTGGTCCGGTGCTCGCGAACGGGCGACCGCAGCCGCGGCATCGCTTAGCGCGACATCGCTACGTCGATGCCCGGGGCCAATGGTGGCACGCAAAAACTGCAACATATCGGGTCGCAGGTGCGATTCGATGCTGTCATCTCCCCAGCCGTTCCAACGCCGCATACCATGCGATACCCGATCCCCCAGGCAATGGCAAAGCCAAGCCGCGGGCCTAGTCTCGATGCAGATACAAGCGCTCCGCCCATAACTGTTCAAACTCCGGCCAAATCGGGCCAAACTCCGACCAAACGCTGGCCACTGGCACAGGTCGCGGCCTGTGTGGTAGGTGGCAAAAATGGTGCTCTTGGCCGGCGATATCGGGGGAACACGCACACGGCTGGCGCTGTTTGACGGGGCGACACAACTCGCGCGGGTCGAACTCGCTAGTCGTCCCAAATCCGACCCTGTCGAAGTTCTCAGGGCGGGGTTTCGCCAACTGCAAGCGACCGTCGCAACGCCGGTAACTGCCGCAGCACTCGGGGTTGCCGGCCCGGTTGCTCAAAACCAATGTATACTCACCAATCTTGGATGGGAGCTCACCCCATCCGTCCTGCGCCGCGCGTTTGGTGCGATTCCCGTGTACCTGCACAACGACCTGGTCTGTGCGGCAGCTGCCACCACAACCCTCGGCAAGGGGGAGCAGCTCGTCGTCAAACCTGGCCAAATCAACCCGCGCGGGGTTCGCTTGACCATCGGTATTGGCACTGGCCTCGGGCTGGCCACGGTTGTCCCGGGACAGCTCCCCACGGTTGTTCCGGCTGAGGCCGGACACCAGGGCTTTAGCCCCGAAACAACCCGTCAACTCGACCTCTACCGGTTTGTCGCCGACGTGACCCGCGGGCGCGTGACCTGGGAAGACCTGCTCTCGGGCCCCGGCCTTACCCGCCTACACGCATTCGTCCATGCAACCACAGCCAACCCAGATACACCGGCCCAGCTATCCCCGGCACAAATCCATGCACAGGCAACAACATCGACAACCTGCGCGGCCGCCTGCGAGCTGCTGGCCGAGCTCGCCGGCAGTTTTGTTGGCCAAGCTGCACTTGTGGCTATTGCCCGCGGCGGTGTGTTTTTAACTGGAGGCGTCGCCAACCACCTGCGCGAGTTTTTAAACGCACCCGGGTTTACCCAGGCGATGGTCGGCAAACCGCCCATGACCGAGCTTTTGCAAACCTTGCAAGTCTCGCTGGTCACCGACCCCGACCTTGGGCTTCGCGGAGCCGCACTGCTGGCCGCAGGCCGGGTGGTTGTCGCCTAGTTCATATGTATCAGCATATAGTAAGCGACCAACGAGTCGGGCACGTTGCGCATAAAGTCGGCGGCCTTGGCAATCGAACGCTGCAACACAACAACGCGACCAGGGCCGGGTCGACCGGGGCCGGGAGTTGTCGCCTAGTTCATATGTATCAGCACATAGTAAACTGGCGACCAACGAGTCGGGCATGTTGCGCATAACGTCGGCGACCTTGGCAAACTGACGCTGCAACAGCGCGACCATGGCCGAGTCGACCGGGGCCGGGTGGTTGTCGCCTAGTTCATGTGTATCAGCATATAGTGAACTGGCGATAAACTAGTCGGGCACGTTGCGCATAAAGTCGGCGACCTTGGCAAACTGACGCTGCAACAGCGCGACCATGGCCGGGTCGACCTGGGTTTGGGCCATGGCCGCATCCATACACGCGAGCCACTGGTCTCGCGCCTCGCTGTCGATCGCAAACGGGAGGTGGCGCGCGCGTAGCCGCGGATGTCCATAACGCTCGATATACAACTGCGGCCCACCGAGCCAGCCCGACAAAAACATGAACAACTTGTCGCGCGAAGATGCCAACTCGGGCGGATGCATCCGCCGGATCTTGGTGTACTCCGGGGCCGTATCCATGTGGTCGTAAAACCGGTCGACGAGTTCACGAACTTTGTCGGCGCCGCCCATGAGGTCGTAGGGTCGCAATAACTCCTCGTCTGGCATGGGCGCATGGTAGCGGGCAACAGCGATATTCGGGCATCGATTTGGCCGCGCGGCGTTCGGTCACAGTGGGCCACAACAACCGCTGGTTGACACGTGTGGAACACCCAGCCGACGATGGCCCATGGCATTGCGCAGTCGGTTCGGTTTGTCCTTAGCAATATGTTTCGCCACAGGTTGTGGCGGCGGTAGTGAAACCACGGACAGCGACGGTTCCGCGGGGACGACAACGGGGACAACCCTCACCACCTCGCAGGCGACCAACATGGGCAGCGAGTCTGAAACCGAGTCGGGCGAAGCCACCTCACCCACGGGCACAGCTTCGGAAAGCGACAGCGAAACCACCGAAGGTCCCACGACAGATCCGTCGACCACCGACCCGTCGACCACCGACCCGTCGACCACAGACCCGTCGACCACCGACCCGTCGACCACCGACCCGTCCACCACCGACCCGTCCACCACCGATGACCCGACCGACGAAACCGGTAGCACCACCGGCATGATCGATATGTGTAAGGTCAACGATGACGACATGAACGCCCCGGGAGACTGCGAACAGGAGGCCCCGCCAGACAGCTTTGAGCCGATCGTCGAGTGGACATTTACCGACCAGGCCGAACCCTACAGCTACGTCACGCCCCTGGTGATGAACCTGACCGACGACAACGACGACGGCGAGATCGACCTGTGCGACATCCCGGATGTGGTGGTGGTGTTTGGCACCAACCCCGGCCCGCCCAACGCCCCCGGGCACGTGTTTGTCCTCGATGGCGCGACCGGAGAGCTCCACTTTCGGATCGATACCGCCGTCGACTCGAGTTTTACCCCGGCGATCGGCGACATCGACAACGACGGGATCGCCGAAATCGTCACAGTTACTCCACAGGGCAGCTACATCGTGTTTGAGCACGACGGCACGACCAAGTGGGAAGCCCCGGCCAACTGGCAAACCGGCGACTTTTTTGGCCAGAGTTTGCAGTACTCGTCCGCGGTTTCGCTGGCCGATGTCGACAACGACGGCGATGTCGAAATCATTGCCGCCAACCACCTCGTCGACCACGAGGGCAACTTTTTGCTGACGCTGCCAGCCCTCGCCGGCCAGTGGGGCGCAACCGTGGCCGCCGACTTAGACGACGACGGCGACCTCGAAATTGTCCTCGGCCACGCGGCCTACCACCACGACGGCACCCCGGTGTTTGTCACCAACCTCGTCCCCGGCTACCCGCAAATCGCCGACCTCGACGACGATGGACTGCCAGAGGTGTTGCTGACCAACCGCAACGGGATTTCGCTTATCGAACACGACGGCACCGTGGTGTTCTCCAACCTGCGACCCACTGGCGACCCGGCCTCGGGCACCACCTGGCACCGCCCCGCGACCATCCACGACTTCGACGGCGACGGCAAACCCGAGTTCGCGGTGAGCTCAGCCAATCACTACACGGTCTACGAGGCCGATGCATCGATCGTGTGGATGGCAAACATCTCGGACAACAGCGGGATCGCAGCCGGAACCGCCTTTGACTTCCTAGGCGACGGCGTGGCCGAAGCCATGTACGCCGACGAGCAACACATGTACGTGTTCGATGGAGCAGGTGTGCCCCTACTCCAGGTCTCGCGCAAGAGCGGAACACTGAGCGAGTACCCAACTGTGGCAGATATCGACAACGATAATTCGGCCGAAATCCTGGTCGTGTCCAACGGGCACCTGGGGGGCGGAGACCCTGGTGTTCAGGCCTTCCGCGACGTCGAAGATCGCTGGATTCAGGCCCGCCGAATCTGGAATCAACACGCCTACCACGTCACCAACGTCCGCGAGGATGGCACCATCCCCCAATTTCAGGTACCGAGCTGGACCGTGAACAACACCTTCCGCACCAACGCGCAAATCGAAGGTGGGGGCATTTGCATCCCGCAGTGAGGACATTGCCCCCCGCCTAGGAGGGCACATGCCCCCAATCTTTTTGCGTGAACAAAACGCCAGGTCAGGTGGCACGTCTACAGAGTCGACGTTAGTATGGGGACAGGTTGCGAGTGTGTCCCCCGGGCTGGCGTCGTGGGCTTATATCCTCCTCCACGTACGCCCGCCTGGGTTTTTATTGGTTCTCTTGAATGGGCGCGCGGGTTCTTTTGGCCGTGGTCGGGTGTTTGAGAGCGTTCGCAGTAGGAGGACTACAGCTTCAGCTCTCAAACACCCGACCACGACCAAAAGCCCTCCGCGAATCGTTGGTGTGGCGTCGTTGTGTTGAATGGGGACGCGCGGTGGGCTGCGGCCCTGAGCACCTCGCAGTCGGAGAACTACAGCTTCAGCTCTCAAACACACCTCCGCGAATCGTTGGTGTGGCGTCGTTGCGTTCAATGGGGGCGCGCGGTGGGCTGCTGCCCTGACCGCCTCGCAGGCGGAGCTTCAGCTCTCAAACACACGACCAAAAGCCCTCCGCGAATCGTTGGTGTGGCGTCGTTGCGTTGAATCGGGACGCGCGGTTCTTTTGGCTGGGCTGCGGCCCTGAGCGCCTCGCAGTAGGACTACAGCTTCAGCTCTCAAGCACACGACCACGACCAAAAGCCCTCCGCGAATCGTTGGTGTGGCGTCGTTGCGTTGAATCGGGGCGCGCGGTTGGGCCGAGCACCTCGCAGTCGGAGAACTACAGCTTCAGCTCTCAAACACACGACCACGACCAAAAGCCCTCCGCGAATCGTTGGTGTGGCGTCGTTGCGTTGAATGGAGACGCGCGGTGGGCTCGCAGTCGGAGAACTACAGCTTCAGCTCTCAAACACACGACCACGACCAAAAGCCCTCCGCGAATCGAGATGGGGCCTACCCCAGGCTCAAGGAGACGACTCGGGACGGGTACGATATCTCAATCGACAAGGACGTCCAAAAGCTCATCGAGCTCCTCCGATGTATGCACAATTGCAAACTCGCGTTCGTGAAACCAGCCCCGGTTTGTCAAGTCTGTACAGGCGAGGCGAAACAGGCGGTCGGCTGCGACCGAGGCGAGCACATCGGATATGGTTGTGTTGCCCGTAGGGTCACGTCGACGAGCTTCGAGCGTCGCCCCGTAGGCCACGGTGTTGAGCACGGCTTGTGAAGCCTGTGCGAGGTCGAAACGCCGGCCTTCGATCGTCCCAGCGGCGACTAGGACATTGGCGAGATAGGCCATTTGTGTCAGGCGGTCAGCAAACGTCGCGGATCCGACGTGTTGAAGTTCTTGCACAGCCAAAACCGCCGGAGCCGGTTTTTGTTTTCCTGCTGACGCAGTCGATCTGCGAAGCCGGGGAAGGACCCGGTTCGGATTTCTCGCTCGATCCGGAAGCTGGCTTGGATCGCCGGAAAGTTCGCGAAAATAGGCTGCCGTGATGGGGTCGCGGGTGGACACATCGGATGCCTGGCATGCGCCCAGTAAAAACGCACGCGCCGCCCGGGGTTCGACAAACCCGTGGCGTGTCCGTCGGTCCTCGCGTTGACCCTCGACATCTTCGGCCAGTGACTGCGCCGCGGACAACACTCCTTCGAGGTCTTCGAGATTGTCGACTTCCTCGTGGGTCATCGCCACACAACGGTCGGCAACCCGCTGGAGCGTGTCTCGGTAGTCGCGATCGAGGGCCAACACCAGCGATAACACAGCATCCCAGCCCTCCTCTGCGCGGGCCAGCAACAGGTAGCCATCGATTTCCTCATAGAGGTTCGCCTCGAGAGTGGTCTCGACCGCACGACCGATACGGACATCGGAAATCATTTGCTCATGCAAGTCTACGAGCTCGAACACCAGCATCATTTGGTGGAATGCAAACGCGACGAAGTCCTCTGAGAGCTCGGTGAAACGGCGGGCGACCACTTCCGGCCCGGCCTCGGATAGTACTTCGAGCCAGGTGATAAATTGTCGGCGGTCAAAGGTTTCGCGCTCGCCCGCAGCCTGATTGACAAACAGCTCTGCATCGAACAACGCGACTAGTTGCGGAGTCGTGGCCAGGGCAACGATTTCTCCAGCATCGGCGATCCCGACCTCGCGCACGAGCCGATGGAGATCGGAATCGGACAGGCTGTGTACAATCGCCGGCAGATCGGGCGATGCGATGAGCGCGGAGAGGAGCTCGGTGACTGACACCGAATAACTGGAGAGTCCCATCGATACCTCACATGCAAACAAATAGGTCGCGCGAGTGGCTACCTACGGACCAACGTCACAGGCAAAGTGTAATCGACAGGTACCAAAAATCGAGGGGACCCAAATTGAGGAGACACAACGACTTCTCGTGGGTGAACTGCTATAACAATACAAGAGTTGACGGGTTGCCATTGAATCGTCGGCCGGCTAGGACTCGATAGTGGCGAGCGCGGGATTCGTTGGATAGACTTATTGCTTATACACTTCTTCGCTACCAAGGGGTTGAGAGCCAAGACCGTAGCCCTGGGAACACGACGTGGGCGAGCTTTGGCAAGCTGAGGCTGGTGCGTAGTTCGAACAACGAGAGCTGGCAGGATTGATTGGCGTTCGCCTTCGGAATGACGAGGGGAATAGGCGAGACAATTGTTGGTGTGACGACGCTTACCGGTTCACTCGTCTGCGAAGGCCAAAGCCGAACAGCAAAAACAACATCGCTGTCGGCGTCAACGGCTCGCGTGGCCCCATCCGACAACCCTCCACAACAGGTTCGGCTTCGCGTGACTCGGGGGCCACCTCCTGGACAAATTCTGCATATGCATCAACACGTGTCTCAATGATTGCGCCACAGGGATACTCACTGTAGTTGATCTCGTTGTTGAGATCGTAGTGACGCGAGGCAACCGAGACCACAACCGGCAAGTCGAGCTCCGGGGAAATGAGAAATGTCGGCCCCCCGGAGTCTCCCTTGCAGCGTTGACTGTCGCCATTGTAGGCGATTTCACTGGCAATATAATCCAGTCGCTCAGTTAGTGCTCCACGTCGTCGCGGTCCCGACACTAAATCGGGACCATAGCCTACCATCCACAACTCACCTTCAATCATTGCAACGTCAAGCACCTCGGATGCGGTGAGGATTGGCGCCGGCTCAATCTCTTCGATCGGGGTATCAAGGGTCCATACCGCAATGTCGTGCCATTCGAAAAAGTCGCCGGGATTGGTCGCATCAAGCAGTGCCGCAAAACTGTAGTCCGGGTGGGGATGGCTGGGGGACAGTGGATGCAAAATCCCAGCATCGGTGGTACCCGAGCAGTCGGAGTAGGTCTCGGTATCAAAACCATCAAGCTGGGCAGCTGTCGTGAAAAACCACGAAACCTCGATCTCTCCCCCTGGCCCAATGACCACATCGCCGCAATGCGCGGCTGTGAGCACCTTATCGCGCGCGATCAGGGTGCCCGTACAGACATACTCGAGCTCGCACTGCGAGCTTGAGCGAACAATCGCACCGACCTGCGGAAATTCCTCCGCACTCAAGTCATGCGCGTTGGTCATCGCGGTCGCATCGGTTGGGGCCAGAATGCTCGCAACAACCGCCGTGGCCCAAACGCTACCCTTGCCTGGGCGATTTTTTCCTCGACGAGATTGTCCGCTCAACTCTAGAGGTCTGTGCATTGTGCACGCAACGTCCGAGGAACTCGTGCGATCTAGCACTCGGGAAATATAAAACTGCAGCCACGCTCCGGCATGGGCGAGACCCTCGATCGTCATAGATGCTACGAAGCACGGCCCTTGGAAAACAATCGCCCGGCCTACTGCCGGATCACAGATTACCTGTGCACATCCAAGCAAAGGTAATGTGGATAATTAAAACCGATGGTCGTGAATGCCTTCACGTCATCGTGCCGCCTGTGTCGAGCCTTAACTCGTCAGCTTGCGCTGCCCCGGAACAATTCGCCGCAGACTCACCCACAGGCCCCAGCCGCTTTGTTCGCCGGTAAACTGGGCCAGGGTCACGGTCATGCGTCCTCGTCCGTCGACTTCAAAACTGTGGTGCGAGATAGCTTCGGCCTCTAGCTCCCACTCGCCCTGTGCATGTACAAGTGTTAAGCCCGCTCGCCGTACCGGGCGTCCGGGTGTTTGTTCGCGGGTGATGCCGATGTCGGCAACGGGTGTCGCTCGGCCGCCGTCCTGGACAAATCCGCCTTCGAGGGTGACCCAGGGGAAATGGGCCTGGTGCATCCAAAACCGTTGGGCTCCCGACTCGCCGATCCCCTGCTCGCCCGGCTGCGTGGTCGACAACGAGCCGAATACCTGAAAAGCTGTGTCGCTGGCGCCCCAGTCCCGTGGGCCCCATGTATGTACACGCAGGCACGAGGCGTAGAGTGGAATAAACTCGTAGCCAATGCTGGCGGTGCCGATGACGGTTCCTACCTGTGTATATCCACGTATTCTCCGGCGCCGGAGGGTTCGCAGCAGCGAGAGGTCCCAGTCGGCTTCGCCTAGGTGGCGGGCGACCAAACTCGGATGGTCGTCGGTACCGGGGATGTAGGGCTGGGCGGTGGCTTCAAACTCGAGCTCAAAACCGCAGCGCAGGCCGGGCTTGTCGAGTGTTTCGCCGCGTGGTCCCCGGGGCTGAAGCTGCCCGTGAAACCGCAGGGTCCAGCGCTGGTGGGGCTGGACGCAATCGAGCTCTAAGCCGCCAGCTCGCCAGTGGCTGCCGTCGGCGACACGCTCGACAAGGCCGGCATCGCCGGGCAGCACCCAGACCCCCTGCGGGGTCAATAGATGTATCCACACACGATGCTGGTCGCGGCCCGGGAGCCACTCGAGTCGGACCATTAGGGCAAACCCACGCTGGACAATGGCGAAGATGTATTCCTCGCTAAAGTGCTGGTCGCCGGGCCAGGGGTGGCTGGCCTCGTCCTCGGGTCGGGTGCAGCGTTCCTCGGCCGGGGTGCGTTTGACGGCCCATCGCGCGAGCGCGGCTTTGACCTCGCGCCGAAGTACCCGTGAGATCCCTAGGCTTTTTCCGCTGTTGGGATCGTGGCGGCTGGCGACGTCGATGTCGCGCCGCTCCACGCGTTTGGGCACCTGGCGTCTGCCATCGTCACGCTCGTCGCTCACGGCCGGCGCAGAGTAACAGGGCGTTTGCCAAGTTGTGAAAACAAGGCGATGTCCGAGCCCGCAAACCCTCACAGCGACGATGGCGCAGCGAGCCTTCGACCGGCAAATAGCCCCGAAAGCAGACTTCCCGGGCCGTGACTCATAGACCAACGGGTCCGGGTCGTGATACCTGAACCTCGGAGGTGTCTGTGGCGCGAACGAGCTGGGTGATTGCACTTTCAGGCCTGTTGCTTTTGCCGGCCTGTGAACAGGAAAAACAGGTCGACCCTGCGGCCGCGGCCGAGTCCATGAAAAAGCGTTTGGGGGCGGCGCGCGCCTTCCTCAAAGAGGACAAGTTCGAAGAGGCTCGGGCGATCTACAAGGGTGTGCTCGCGGGCGATCCAAACCACGCCGAGTCGCTGTGGGGCATGGGCCGGCTCGCCTACGAGGACAACAACTACGACAAGGCGATCGAGCTGCTCGAGAAGGCTGTCGCCGGCGCACCGGACAACGCCGAGTTCCAAGCGACCCTCGGCGAAGTTGCCCTCAACCACAAAAAGTTCGACCGTTCAGCCGCGGCCTACGGCAAGGCATTTGAGCTCGAAGAGGGCAACGGCGACTACGGTATCGGCCAAGCCAAAGCACTCAAGGAACTCAAAAAATGGGAAGAGGCGGCCAAGGTGCTCAAGCTCGTGGCCGAAAACGACGAGCAAGCAGAGTTCGTCTACACCGAACTCGGTGAAGTGCTGCTCGAGCAGGGCAAACAGGACGAGGCCCTGCGCACCTATATGAAGGCCCAAACCGTGCACCCGAGCGACAAAAAGGCGCGGGCTGGTGCGGCGTTGGTGTACGAGGCCAAGGGGGATATCAAACACGCCCTCGACGAGTGGTCGGCCTACATCCGGATGGACTGCTGTTCGGACTACTCCAAAAATGTTGCCCGCAAGAAGATGCTGACGCTCAAACAGGCCCCCGAAGGTGGGGATGCCAGTGGTGGCGAGGGCTAACCGAGCAAGCCGCTTGGCAAACAGCCGCCCACTCGGGCGGCTTTTTTTGTACCCGCTTACCCGAGCCCTGCCCCCTGCCCTAGCGCCCGCGCAGGCCCTCGAGCACGGGGATCTTTGCCGCGACCAGGGCAACCGGGCCCGAGACCAGGGCACACAGCACGATGGCTGCAACTGCCGGGCCAATGGCGTCGAGCCAACCTAGTTGTACAGGCAAGTGCTCGATCGGATAGACATCGTCCTGCAAGGGAAAGCGAAATCCGGCAACCAGGGCCACATAAAGCCCACCCAAGCATAGCCCGACGACGGCCCCGGCAACCCCGGCCACCAATCCAACGGCCTCAAAGATCCAAAATACCAACCGGCCGTCGGCACCGAGGGCCATCATCCCGGCGATCTCCACCCGTTTGCGGCGAACCAGCAACAACAGGCTGGCGACCAAAGCTGTTGCAGCTACAAGTTCGAGCAGGCCGAGGACCACGCTCACCGCGAGCCTGATTTGTCGCAATCCCGCCAGGGTGCTCGCGCTTTGCTGCTCCCAGGTAATCGCGTGAAACAGCCGGCGGTCGAGCCCGGGGAGGTAACTTTCGACAAAGGCCTGGGCGTCGTTGGGATCGGTGAGCGTGACTTCGATGCCGGTGACCCGCTTGCGACCACCAAAAAACAGGGCCTGACCCGAGCGCAAGTGGACCAGCGCAAGGGAACGATCGAGGTCGCCCATGCCGGTGTCGAGGATGTCGAGGACGTCGAACACAGCAAACCGCGGCGGTTTGTTGGCACTCTCGGCGGTGCCGTCGAGGTCGGCCGGAATCACCATGCGCACCTGGTCGCCAACCTCAACCCCGAGGCGACTGGCGAGCGTGGTCCCAAGGGCAATCCCCGGCTGGGTCTGGGGGTCAGCTGGCCGCAGGGCCCGGTAGGAATTGGAGGCGAGCACGTTGCGGATCCCGTCGACCGGAGCCGCGCGCTCGGGGTCGATCCCCTTGCCGACAATCACCGCCGGACGCCGCGAGAGTTGCTCGCTCGAACTGTCGTCGGCCTGGCCCTCGGTGTCCTCGGTCACCGGCACCAACGAAGCCATTGCATAGGCAAACGGTACGGCCGCGACCACCCCCGGTCGCGACTCGATATCGCGAATCATGTCCTCGTACTCGGTAAACCCAAGCCCGTATTTGGTGACCAACACATGGCCGTTGAGCGAGGACAGCCGGCGGGTGAGTTCGTACTCAAAACCCGAGGTCACGGCAAATACCGTCATGAGGGCGGCACAGCCGAGGGCCATGCCAAACACCGCCACAGCGACGACTGGGGTCAAAATTCGCACACAAAAAAGTGCAAGTGCAACGAGTGCCGCCCCTCCGCCGAGCAACGGGATCGCCACCATGCGGTCGGCACCAACCCCGAGCCCCAGGTGAAACCACACAATCGTGCAAGCGAGTGCGGTGATAGCCACGCAGATCCGCAGCAAGGTGCTGGCCCAGCTACGCGTGTTCGGGGCAGCGCTACCCACCTGCTCGCGCAACAACATGCGGCGAGCCGTCAGCCAAATCAGGGCAAACCGTCCCACGGCTCACTCGTAGCGCAGGCCCTCGACCGGCCGTAGCTTGGCTGCCCGCAGCGACGGCGGAATCGTGGCGACAAAACAAATGGCCAGGGTCATGCCCAGGATCCAACCGATCTGGGTGACACTGATTTCGACCGGGAGCTCCTCAATAAAGTAGACCTCGGGATCCAGGGTGTAGCCGTAGAGCTCGACCAGCCAACACAACATCAGGCCAAACCCGACACCTGCGAGCGAGCCAGCCAGGCCAATCGCCATCCCCGTGACCTGGAAGATCCGGGCGACCTGGGCCCCGGTTGCCCCCATCGACATCAAGATCGCAACTTCGGCGTTGCGGCGCACCACCATGGTCCACAGTGCCGAAAGCACATTAAAGGTGGCGACCGTGATCACCAACGAAAGGATGATGGTGATCAGGTTCTTTTGAAACTGGATCGACTGAAACAGGTTCTCGTTGAGCTTTTGCCACTCCAGCACCTGGTACTCACGGCCGACCAACTCACCGCGGATCCGGGCCCCGACCACCGAGGCCATGTTGGGCTCCTCGAGCCGAAGGTCGACCCCCGAAACAATGTCGCGGCCGCGAAACTTAAACCGCTGAAGTTCCTTGATGTGGGTGTAGATCAGGCGGCTGTCGTACTCCTGGAATCCGGCCTGAAACACACCTGCGACCCGGTAGTACTGAAACTGCGGCTCTTCGCTGTGGTCGAAGGTCGAGCCCGGGTCGACCACCATCACCAGTGAATCCTGTTGTAGATTCAAGTTTTCTGCGAGGGTCGAACCGATAAACACGGTCGGCAAACTGCTGGCGTCAAACCCCGTGGCATCGGGTCCGGCCTCCTCGTCGTCGTTCCACTCGGGCCAGTCGTCCTCATCGTCGCGCTCGATGTGGAACTCACTCATGCGCTCGGCCTGCCGCAGGTGCTCGGGCAATGCCCGGTAACGCTTGAGCGCTTCTTCGTAGGCATTTTCGCCGCGCGGGTCGGGTGTGTTGTTGATCACCTCGGGCAACCGGTCGGGGTCGCGGTCGGCCACGGGCATCAACTCAAACTCCGAAAACAGGGCATCGAGCGCAATTGGCTCGCCACTGCCACGCACGAGGTGATCTTTGAGGTCGATAACCTGGTCGGCGGTGGCCGGATCGATCCCCTTGACCAACACCGAACGCAACCCCTTGGCCTGGCCCCCCTCGGGGTCAAACGGGGCGAGCATCATTGTGTAGTAGGCAAATGGACTTGCGCCCTTGACCCCGTCGATCGTCCGTAAATACGACTCAAACCGCCGGTATTCGGCAATCCCCAGGGTGCGGGTGACATTGATGTGGGCGTAGACGCCGAGCACCCGGCGCTCAAACTCGTGTTGAAAACCGGTGGCAACCGATTGCACGACGATCAACGCAGCGACACCGAGGACGACCCCGACGATCGAGGTCGTGCCAAAGATCGAAGAATGCTGCATCAGCAACAACAGCAGCCCAACAAACGTACTGGCGGCAACCGTCGCCACCAAGATGATGCTCTGGAGCCCGAGGTTGAGCAGCACCAAGCCGATAACCGTGAGGGCCACACACACCCAAAACGCGACCTTGGTGTAGCGGGGTACCCGTTCGCGGCGAATGATTCGCAGACCGACCTTGCGTTCGTAGCCGCGGACGGCGTGCAGCAGCCAGCGCAACAACAAAAGACCCAGGGCGACGGGACCCGCGGCCATCAACAACACCGACAACTCCAGCGACGCCCCGGCGATCGTCAAACGGACGTCGAGGGATTCAACCGCTGCCGCCACGGGAAAGCTCGCCCAGGCGAGCAACCACAAAAGCAAGAGCGCGGTATGTTTTCCGGCTCCTGTTGTGGAACCACCGGGGACGTTTGGTCGGGACATGTTCGGCGCAACGGGCCTAGTGGAGGACCGCGCGCACGCTACCGCCCCGGGGTGCTCGGAGCAAGTCCGACCGCGACCGCTCCCCGGGTGTCAAACGGACGCGCGCCAGTGGTCGCGGATCCCACGGATCTCTCCAAACTTCGATCCGACACTTGGTTTTCGAATTTCGTTGACGCATTTGCAGCGGCCGTGAGCCGCCGACGAGAAAAAGTTTTGCACCGCGTCTGATTTGACCGCGCGGATAGCCCAAGGTGCTTGGATGACACGGGAACTTTGTGTTCTCTCGGCAATGGTGCGTATTCACCGACTCCGCGTTCGCCACAGCGATGAAAGCGCAGCGTTGAAAAACACGCCTGTGCGGGAGGAGCACAGTTGTGCGCTTGGGGCCGACGGCCCGGTTTTTCCGTAGCGCTCTCCCCTTGCCGTCGTGTACACAAGAGCGGTCGCTGGCATTTGTTTCAGCGGCAACACCCTACGAGCGGGTTTCGCTGGAGCTTCCGTTGCGCGCACATCTTCGAACCACAAAATGGGCTCGAAATCTGCCTAGACACCTGTCTGAGGCAACACACCCAATACGCGCGAACCTTGACACGTTGCGCTGGCGCAAGCTACGCTCCGCCGACCGCTGATCTCCGGAGCACTGCATGCCTAGAAGGTTCCTCTTCTCCTTTGCCCTATTAGCTGTCGGCCTCTCCTCATCGGAAGTCCGTGCGGGCGAGTACGATCTGAACCTGACGCGCCTCGGGAACGTGAACACTGGCGTCGCCCAGGGAGACAACACCGCGTTCCGCAGCCTGGCCTCGGAGCTAGGTGTTGTCATGGCGCCGAAGCCTGTCGATACCGCAGATTCCCTCGGCTTGTCGGGGTTTGCCGTCGCCGCAGACTTCAGTGCCAACACCATTAGTGGCCAAGAAGTTTGGGCCGCGGGCACTGTCGACGCGAGTGGGCCGAGAAACGTCGCCCCCACCGTTCAGATCATGGGCCGTAAAGGTCTGTGGCCCGGCCTCGAAATCGGTGCAGGTGCAACCCACCTCATCTCGTCCCGCATGTGGACATTCGGTGGATATGCAAAGTTAGCCCTGCACGAAGGTTTCCACCACATGCCGATCCCATCGATCGCGCTGCGTGGTCAGTTCGCCCGGCTCGTCGGCGCTCCCGACATGAACATGACAACCGCCTCCGCAGGCATTTCGTTGTCCCACGTGTTCGGGATCGGCAAGACGGTCAACCTCACTCCCTACGCCGGTTATCAAGCGCTGTTTATCATCGCTCGCACCGGTGTTTTGGACTTCACACCTGGCACGGATGAGTTCCTCGACCCCACCGGGGTTTCGAGCGAGTTTGTTTTCCGTGATGCAGGCGCGATTATCCGGCATCGCCCCTATCTCGGTGCGCGCCTTATCTTTAGTGTTCTTCGGGTCACCTTTGAAGCTATGATCGTCCCCCCAGGTAGCTCGACCGGTGACATCGAAGGCGTGACCGCCGAAGACAACTCCGGGTTGCAACAGCAATACACCCTCTCGCTGGGGCTCGATTTCTAATGATCATCGCCTGTCCCAAATGTTCCGGTCCGTTCGAGATTCCGAACGACCAAATCAGTCCTCTCACACAGGTCGCCTGTCCGCATTGCCACGAGCGGATGATCTTCGACTTTGAAGCGGCCAACGATGCGTCGCTCGTCGAGCCCGGCCACGGTAGCGCCAGCGGGTTTGCAACCGCCAACGACTACCACGCTGCAGTCGGTGCAGGTGCAATTACTCCGGCCAAGCAACCCACCGCAACCGCGGCACCGTTGCCGACCCCCGAGCCTGAGCCCGCACCAACACCGGTTGTCAAAGCACCCGAGCCCGAGCCTGAGCCCGTCAAGGTCAAGGCACCCGAGCCCGAGCCCGTCAAAGTTGTCGAGCCCGAGCCCGTCAAAGCACCCGAGCCCGAGCCCGTCAAAGTTGCCGAGCCCGAGCCCGAACCCGCGGTTGCTAAAATCTCCAACTTCCGCCCGGCCGAGCCCGAACCCGAAGTTCCGCAACCGACAAAGACCGAGCGCAGCGCCCCCCACACTCCGCCAACCGGCGATGTGGTGAGCAAGCCGCCAACCGAAGAGGCCGCAACGCCACCCGAGCCCGAGCCCGCACAGTCGGACAGCAAGCCCGTTGCCGAGGAAAAACAGGCCGTACCGCCCAAACCCACCGAGCCCGAGGGCGGCAACAAGTTCCTGCTGTTCCTGGTGTTCGCCATCGTTGCCCTCGTCGCGGCAACCTACGTCACCAAGGGTTCGTTCAATCCGATGGACCTCTTCAAGTAGCGTTCGTTACCCACAACAAAAAAGCCGCCTCAACAGGCGGCTTTTTTGTTTCTTGTTTTAAAGAAGGGGAACGCGGCCCCGTTGGCAGCGTCCCCATCCAAAGCTCAGCCTCGCTGCGCGAACATATGGGTGATTGGGATTGAGCGAACCGAGTTGCACGCGAAACTTTGGTTTCGCCATCCAAAGCTCGCGTCACAGCCACAACTTCTCCGCGATTTTATGGGCAACTTAGTTTGACTAACTGGGATGCGCGCGGATAACATGTACACACATTCAATTTGATTGATAATACAAACAATATTCAAACCTGCCCGCCAGATGGCTGTGAACATTTTTCTCGCTCCGGGAATTCCATCTGCCAAGTTCCCGAGCTTGATGAAGCCCGAACGTTGGCTGCGAACTGAGCTTTGGCAGGCGACGCTGCAGTGGACCCACTGCGCCGGAGCACCTCTCACCAAAAGCCTGCGCGCACTCCCCCCTCAACGCCACTTCAGGACCTCCGCGTGCACACCCTTTCAACGCGACTACACCTCAGGATCGCCCCTCTCAACGCGACCACGCCTCACCTCAGGATCGCGGTGAACATTCGGCTGTGAACTGAGCTTTGCAGGCGGTACCTCTCACCAGAACCCCCCGCACTCCGCCGCGCTCTCCCTCTCAACGCGACCACCCCTCACCTCAGGATCGCGGTGAACATTTGGCTGTGAACTGAGCTTTGGGAGGTGCAACCAACAACTCACTGCCTACCGCAGCAACACTACCCGCCGCCGCCACACCTACCCCGCCAACACACCCGCCCAACGATTCGCGGAGGATTTTTGGCTGTGAACCGAGCCCTGGGCGGCGAAGCTGTAGTGGGCCTACTGCGAGCCGGCCAGGTCCGGTCTCACAGCCAAAAAGACCCGCGCGCTTCTCCGTTCTGTACCGGGCGACGCTGTAGTGGACCTACTGCGAGCCTCCCAGAGCCGGTTCACAGCCAAATGGGCCCGCGCGCACCCTATCGAGATCTAGCGGTCGTCGGGCCGGGCTGCCGGCGTCACATCGATCTCGGACGCTTCCTTTTCGGCCGCCTTATCATCTTCGATCGCTTTCATTTCCTTGCGAAAGCCGCGGAGCATCTTGCCGATCCCCTCTCCGAGCTTCGGCAACTTCGACGGGCCGAACACAAGGATGACAACCAACACGATGACGGCGATCTCGACACCCGATAGTCCCAACCCGAGGAGCATGGTCGAAAGGTAGTCTCTCGCGCGCCGCTTTGCTAGCTTGCCAATATGAGAGGCCTCTCCAGCGGTGCCCGCGCAGTTCTTGGCACGTGGTCGGCTTTTTTGTTGCTCGCAACAGCCTTGCAACCTGCCGAGGCCTCTGCGCGCCGCGATGACAACGAAATCGTCTCCGAAGTTGGACCGGTGACAATGTCTGAGAACGGCCGTAGGAACGTGCGAGGGCAACGACCAGACGGTGCTTCGGTGCATGTCACCTACCTCGCTCGTGCCCATATGCCGCAGGCACAGGCGTACCACGACCTCCAACAATTCGAACAGAGCCGGTTTTCCGCGGTCCCCCAAACGATTGTTGATCAGCCGCCGGAACCGTGGATGGCGGCGCTGACACTCCCAGATCTCCCGATCCGCTGGAACACACGGCTGGTCGAGTACCTGCGTTACTTCCGGGACAACCCGCGGGGCCAAAACCTCATTCGCGGCTGGATCGCCCGCATGGGGCGCTACGAACACATCCTTGCGCCGATCCTGCGCGAGGTCGGTGTGCCAGAAGATCTCATGTTCGTCGCCATGGCAGAAAGTGGTTTCAACCCCAGCGTCCGGTCACGCGTGGGGGCCACCGGCATGTGGCAGTTCATGGGTGGTACCGGCCAGGTTTACGGGCTGCACCAAGACTATTGGATCGACGAGCGCCGCGACATCGAACGCGCGACCTATGCCGCCGCCGCCTACCTCAAGGATCTGCGGGTGCGTTTTGGTTCGTGGGAGATGGCCCTGGCGGCTTTCAACGCTGGCTACGCGCTCGCGATGAAAAGCATCAGCCGCTACAACACCAACAACTTTTGGGCGCTTTGCGAAATCGAAAGCGGCCTGCCCTACGCGACCACAAACTACATCCCAAAAATCATGGCCGCCGCGATCGTCGGCCGTAACCGGGCGGTCTTTGGCGTCGATGATGCCTCGATCAAGCGCTACGCCCCGGCAAAGTGGGTGACTGTACAAATACCGGGTGGGGTCGACCTCGACACCGTGGCCAAGGGGATCGGCGCCGACAAAGACCTCCTGCACGAGCTCAATGCCCAACTGATCCGCGGCCGCACCCCACCGGGCGGCTACTACCCGGTCCGCGTGCCCGAGGACAAACTCGCTGCGTTTCAACAGCACAGCAAGCGCTGGCGCCAGCAGGCCAAGGCCTACCGCAACCACATCGTCCGCACCGGTGAATCCCTGGCCAAACTAGCCCGTAACTACCGCACCACAATTCGCGAGATCCGCAGGCTCAACGGCCTCCACGACAGTGCCGAACTCGTGGCCGGGGTGACCGTGTTGATTCCTCCTACTAAGGGTGGAAAGTCGGAGCCCGCCCCCGAGCGACCACTCGCCGCCGTGCCCAAGGTCGCCCTTGGTCCCGGTGAGCGACTTGTGTTTTTGGTGGCCACGCGGGCGACCACCCCTCGCAGTCTCAGCGAGACATTCAAACTCCCGTGGGAGCGAATTGTCGCGCTCAACGACTTGGATCCCCAGGCCAGGGTGCAAGAAGACCAGGTCCTGCAGTTTGTCGTCGACAGCAACTTCTCTCCCGAGGCTGCGCGGGCCGTTGTCTATGAGCAAAACGAAGTCGAGTATGTGATCCGCGGCTCGCGTGAGCACATCGAGGCGAGCCTGCGGCGTCGCGGACTTGTGCGTCGGGCCTACAAAGCCCGCCGCGGCGAGTCACTCGAAAAAATCGCCAAAAAGTTCAAGCTCACGGTTGGCGACCTGTGCCGGATCAATCAAGTCAAACGCAGCCACAAGCCCGAGCGCGGTGAGTTGATTGTGGTCTACGTCGAGAAGAACAGGACCAAGGGTACGGTCGCGGCAAAGCCCCCGGCACCCACTACAACTTCGGCCACAACCTCGGCCCCAGCAGCAAAGGCTCCATCGAAGACGGCCAAACCGCAGGCAGCCAAGTCGTCGCGGCCGACGAGCAAAAAATCTCGACGCACGCCATCGACGGCCAAGACCAATCGCCTGCCTGGCAAGCGCCACAAATCTCCGTGACCTCGGCCCGGGACCGATGTATCTACACCGCAAGGTTGCGCCTGTGCATCCAAGTCAACAGCTCCCACTTCGCAACTGCAGTGTCGACCAGGCACGGGCCCATATCCGGGACCGAACAACCCCCCTTGGCTGCGAACGCGTACCGCTTGCCCGGGCGCTTGGCCGCGTGAGCGCCGAGGCTCCGAACGCCCGCCACAACCTCCCCAGCCACCCCGTGAGCGTGATGGATGGTTATGCCATATGCGCGGTCGATGTACAGTCAAGTACCTCACCCGAAGTGGCGCTTCAACTCGTTGGCGAAAGCTCGGCAGGACATCCCTATGCCGGCGCAGCACTCCAACCTGGCCAGGCGTGCCGGATTTCAACCGGAGCCGTCATGCCACCTGGAGCCGATGCCGTGATTGCCCAGGAGGACACCCGCCGCGACGGTCAAAACGTGGTCATTGTGCGGCAGGCCTGTGGCCCCGTGAGCCCCGGAAAATTTGTGCGGGCGGCCGGTAGTGACCTCGCCAAGGGCCAGCAACTCATCGCCGCCGGCAGCCATCTCAACCCCGGAGAGCTCGCCCTGCTCGCCGCCGGTGGCCACACCCAAGTCAGCGTGTACCGCCAACCGCGGGTCGCCATTATCTGTTCGGGCGACGAACTCATCGAGCCTGGTCAAGCTCCCGAGCCTGGTCAGGTCGTCAGTACCAACGGGGCGATGCTCGCCGAGCTGGTGCGCGAGGCCGGTGGTGTGCCGGTCGACTTTGGCCGGATCCGCGACGACCCGGCGGCGCTCCAGGACTGCCTGCAACAGGCCCGCTGTTGCGACCTCATTTTGACATCTGGGGGCATTAGCGTTGGCGATCACGACCACACACTCGCGTGCCTTTCGGACCTTGGGTTTGTCTGCGAGGTCCGCAAACTGCGGCTACGCCCTGGCCGACCCACGACCTACGGCCGCCTAGGCGAAACCCATGTGCTCGCGCTCCCCGGCAACCCGGCCAGCACCTATGTCGCGTTTGAGTTGTTCGGCCGCCCGGCGATCTTGCATCTACAAGGTTCCCACACAGGCGAACGCATCCGGGTGCGCGTCCCCCTGGCGACCGCCCTCAAGCCAGCTGGCAACCGCGACCACTACATGCGGGGAATCATCCAAAACGGCTGTGTCGCGCCCTTGCCAACCCAAGTCTCCGGGGCCCTGCGCTCGCTCGTTGGCCACAATGCCCTGATCGTGCAACCGGCCGGGGCACCGGCACAACAGCCGGGAAACCTGGTCGAAGTCATGCTGCTTCCACCGTCGAGCCCGGCGACCGAGCAGTGGGCGTAGGCTTGAGCTCTTGACCATACACACGTCGCCAACCCTGTCATCGGGCAGGTCCGGCACATAGGTCCTTTCCCGCCACGCCGATTCGGTGTACGCGTTAGGGATGCACGAACCCGAGCTCGACGCGGCAGTCCGGCGGATCTGTTACACCGTGACCCAAGCCGACGATGTCGGTCGCCGGGCCGATGTGGTTGCCGGGCAACGGATGCCCGGAATCTCGCGACGAAGTGCGCGGCAGATGGGGCTGCGTGGCCACCTGTTTGTCAACGGCCACATCGCGGCCCCATCGACGCGCCTACAAGACGGCGACATCTTAGAGCTGGCCTGGCTGCGTCCCGAACCCGCGTTTGCGCTCGAAGTGTTGGCGACATCACCAAGGTTTGTATATGCACACAAGCCAGCCGGGGTACATACCCATCGACTGCGCCCCGACCAACCCCTCGCACTCGCAGACCTCGTGGCCGAAAAGTTTCCCGAGTGTCGGCAGACCTCCGACGATGCCCGTGAACTCGGGGCGACCCACCGGCTCGATGGCGACACGTCGGGCGTGGTGGTGTTTGCCCGCTCGCGCCGGGCGTGGGAGCAGGCCCGCGAAGCATTCGCCCAACGCACGGTCGTCAAATCGTACGCCGCGGTCTGTGCCCCCGCCTCCGCGACCTGGCCACCCGAACCACCCGATGGTGGCCATTGGTGGATCCGGGAGAGCGAGGCCAACCTCGCCAGCACGCCTGTGTTTGCCGACTGCCTGACCGCCGTGACGGTACCCGGGGTCTCGCCTGTCTCTCCCCGACCATCTGCCCGCCAAGTGCACGCGCCGTTGGGTCACGGTGCCACCCGTGCCCAGGTTGCCGTCCGCGACGACGGACTCGATGCGCAAACAACTCTGCAACCGTTGGCCACCTGCGGAGCCCGCACGCTCATGGGACTCACACTCCAAACCGGTCACCGCCACCAAGCGCGCGTCCACCTCGCGTGGCTTGGATACCCGATCGTCGGCGATCAACGCTATGGGACGGCAGCCGGACAACGGTTGTGTCTACACGCGGCCGCCATCGATCTCTCCCCAGCGATCCCGGGCGAAGTCGAAGTCGCTGCACCGCTTCCCCAATCCCTGATAGATGCACTTGCAGACATCTCAACGATTGCCTGATCGCGTTGTGATATCGTCGCGCCAATGCTGACCGAGCATGCCGGGCTGACCCACCGCGGGAAGCGGCGAAAACACAACGAGGACGCCTGGCTCGCAGTTCCCGAGGTCGGTCTGTTTGTCGTTTGCGACGGTGTTGGCCAACGGGCTCGGGGTGAAGTTGCCAGCGACACCGCAGCCAACGCGATCGCCGACTACATTGCAGATGGCCGTCGGGACATCCTCGACGAGCTGCGCACACGTGCGGTCTGGTCGGATGCAGACACTGAAACCCTGGCGATGATGGTTCGCAACGCGATTGCCACGGCGAGCTACTTTGTCCACAGCATTGGCGAGTTCGAGCCAAGTCACCGGGGTATGAGCACCACCGCCTCGGTACTACTGCATGCGGGGAGCCACGCGGTTGTCGGACAGGTCGGAGACGGTCGGGTGTACCTCTACCGCAACGGAGACGTCACCCAATTGACTGAGGATCACACACTTGCGCAGGGGCAGTTGCGGGCTGGCATGATCTCCCCCGAACAGGCTCGGACATCAGATCTCCGCAATCTCATCACCCGTTCGGTCGGCCGGAAGTCGTATGTCAAAGTCGACATCACGCCTGTGCAGTTGCTGCCGGGCGATCGCCTGTTGTTGTGCAGCGACGGGCTACATCGCTACTTTGATCATCCCTCGGAGCTCCTCGACCTGTTTACGCTGCCCAATCATCATGCTGCGAACTCTGCGATTGCATTCGCCAACGAGCGCGGTGGTGAAGACAACATCACAGCTGTGTTTGTAGACTTTTATCGGGGCTAGGCGCGCAGATTCTGCTGGCACAATCGTTCCCGGGACAAAGTTGTACATTCAAGTCAAACTGGCACATTCACCCGGGCTCGACTGAATTAAAAGAAAACACCCCGCGAAGGACGCAACTCGCGGGGTGTTGATGGGTTGTGGACGCAAATACTAGGAGGGAACTTAGCGCAGATTTTGCGACTCGGTTACTTGAGCGGTGACGGTGCCGGCTCGCAGGACGGGACACAGCTGTCGTATGTCGAGCGGCAAGCGGCCGAGCCATCCTCGGAGAGGCCACAGTCCATAATGCACTGTAGGTACACGTTGCGGCATTTTTGCTTGCAATGCGTGGTTGCCGGGCTGTCGCTCGAATCAACCCCGGGCTGGGTACCCGCGGGCGGCTGGCTATTGGTCGCAACACCGAGAAACAGGGCGAAGGGGGCGGCGAGGAGTAGCGAGTTGAAGGTGGACATGACGTTGCTCTTTCATTTGCGGGGGGCCACACAGATGGGTTACGCGGCGCTTCCCGGCGTTTGGAAATCTACGAGAGTGGGGCTCGACGGCCGCGGAGCGCATCATCAACTTGCTCCGGCATCGTCGTTTTGCATTTTGGTAGTTCACTTTTTGGGTCGACCAATTACCCAAAATGAAATTTTTTTTTTGCCCGGTGAAACCGCGTCATCTGCACACTCGGACACATCGAATGAACTGACCTACGAGCCAGATAACCTGGGGAATTGTGACCCTCCGGCCGCGAACAACCACACATCCGCACCTGGTCAACAAGACATTTGCAGACACAAGGGTTTTCCCCCTACCCTCGCGCCGATGGTCGTCCAAAGCATGCTCGCGCTCTCGCTGTTTGCCGCCCCCCTAAGCTCCGTTGAACGCCGGCCAGCCGAGACACAGATCGTCAACGTCATGGTCCTAGAGGCTGATGGAAGCATCTCAGGCCCATTCGATGTCACACTCGCAGACGGTCAGATCCGCGGCATCCACCCACCGCAATCGCACGCATCGAGCACGGCTCGTATCGTCGACGGATCGGGCAAAACGCTGCTACCGGGACTGATCGATCTACACGTGCACATACAATCAATCCCGGCGGTTCCGGGCCGTGTGCGACTCCCACGCATGCGCGAGAACCTACAGCAGTTCCTCTACTGCGGAGTGACGACCGTACTCGACCTGAGCATGAATTCCCGCCGACTCAAACAGGTGAAACGCGCGGCCGCCAAGCGTTGGGCAAGTCCCGCAGTCTACGGAAGCGGGCTCCCCTTTACCGCCCCTGGAGGCCACCCGATTTCGGCGATGCGCGAGACATTTCCCGGCGTGCTCATGGACGTCATCACGGGTCCGCTCGCCCACCAAATCGACGACGAAGCCGACATGACCAAGGCGCTGCGCAAGCACGGGCAGTCCGACGTTCTCAAAGTCATGCTCGACGAAATCCCGCGGGGCTATCGCGTCATCGAAGACGACCCACTCGCCCTCCTGCGCACCCAAGCAACCGCCTGGAAACGCCCAGTCCTCGCCCACGTTGGCCGGGCCAGCGATATGCGCCGAGCGGTCGCCCTGCCCGTCGACGCCCTCGCGCACGTCCCCTACGCCGACGCGATCGACGAGGCCACGGTCGCAGCCGCTGCCTCAGCCAACATCGCCGTCATCCCAACCCTCGCCGTCTGGCAGTCGGTCGAGCTCATCTACCGCAAGCAGTCGCTCGTCGGCCCGCTCGAGCAGGAAATCCTGCGAACAAGCGTCCTCAAAGACATGTCCCGGGTGACACAAGGAGATGCCCCGTTCCCCGGCAACATGCACAAGTGGGCCCAGGAAGTCGCCGAACACCGGGCCGACCGCATCCAAAACGTCCACAAACTCGCCAGTGCCGGGGTCGAAATCCTCGTTGGCTCCGACTCCCCAAACGCAGGGATCGCAGCAGGAGCCGGCCTCCACCGCGAACTCGACCAACTATCCCAGGCAGGCATGTCCAACGCCGACATACTTGTAGCTGCAACCTGGAAAAACAGCCGCTTCCTCGACCCCAACGCAACCTTCGGAGCCGTCAAAGTAGGCTACCAAGCCGACCTCATCCTGGTCGAAGGGGACCCCGTGCAAAACCTCGACAACGTCCACCGCATCGTCGAAGTCTGGGTCGACGGCCGCCGAGTCAAACGCACGCCACGAAACCAGTAGTCGAGCTCCCGCCCCGGCTGTTGCCAAGCCCGGTCCCGGTCGCGTACCCAAACCCAAACCACGATTCGCTTCTGGCCGAGAACTGACTTCTGAGAGGCGCCCCAATGTCGGCTGCCCAATCTCTCGGTCGCTAAACCAAACTCAACGCGCGGTGTCCCGCTCGTCAGACCAAACCCAAACCACGAGTCGATGTCCCGGTCGCTAAAACAAACCCGAACCACGATACGCGGAGGGACTTTCGCCGAGAACTGACTTCTGAGGGCCACGACTCGCAGGGCTTGCCCAAACCCAACTTCCCGGTCGCAAAACCAAACCCACCACGCGCGGTGACCAAACCCGAACCACGATTCGCGGAGGGCTTTTGGCCGAGAACAGACTTCTGAGAGGTGCCCCAATGTCGGCTGCCCAATCTCTCGGTCGCAAAACCAAACCCAAACCACGACGCGCGGAGTCTCGGTCGCAAAACCACGACGCGCTGTCCCGGTCGCAAAACCAAACCCACCACGCGCGGTGACCAAACCCGAACCACGATTCGCGGAGGGCTTTTGACCGAGAACTGACTTCTGAGAGGTGCCCCAATGTCGGCTGCCCAATCTCTCGGTCGCAAAACCAAACCCGAACCACGATTCGCGGAGGGCTTTTGGCCGAGAACAGACTTCTGAGAGGCGACGCTGTAGTGGGCTACTGCTAGCTTCTCAGAACCTGTTCTCGGCCAAAAGAACCCGCGCGCCGCTTCTCGCCCAATAGGCTGTAGTGGGCTACTGCTAGCCTCTCAGGACCTGTTCTCGGCCAAAAGAATCCGCGCGCCGCTTCTCGCCCAATACGCTCAATACTATTCTTCAGCCAGCTCTTCGACAGTCGGGCACGTGCAAGCCAAGTTCCGATCGCCAAACGCATTGTCGATCCGACCTACGTGTGGCCAGTACTTGTGCTCGCGCAACCACTCGGCCGGGTAGGCGGCCTGCTCGCGTGGATACGGCCGGTCCCAGCTATCGGAAATCACCACGTCGGCGGTGTGGGGTGCGTGTTTGAGGACGTTGTTGTTGCGGCCGACGGTCCCGTTTTCGATCGCTCGAATCTCTTCGCGAATCGAAATCAGGGCCTCACACAGGCGATCGAGCTCGGCCTTTGATTCGCTTTCGGTCGGCTCGATCATCAGGGTGCCGGCGACTGGGAAGGACATGGTTGGCGCATGAAATCCGTAGTCCATCAGCCGTTTGGCGACGTCGTCGACTTCGATACCCGCAGATTTTTTGAGCGGCCGCAGGTCAATGATGAACTCGTGCGCGACCCGTCCGTTGGTGCCGCGATAGAGCACCGGGAAGTGGGGTTCGAGCCGGGCTGCCATGTAGTTGGCTGCCAAGATAGCAATCTCGGTGGCTCGTCGCAGACCGGCTGCGCCCATCATCGCGATGTACATCCACGAAATCGTCAAAATACTTGCACTGCCAAATGGTGCAGCTGCAATGGCTCCGATCGCCTGCTCGCCGCCGCAGGCAACCACGGGATGACCCGGCAAAAATGGCAAAAGGTGCGGCGCTACGCCGATGGGTCCCATGCCCGGCCCGCCGCCGCCGTGGGGGATACAAAACGTTTTGTGGAGGTTGAGGTGGCAAACGTCGGCACCGTACTCACCCGGGCGACATACTCCGAGCTGGGCGTTGAGGTTGGCCCCGTCGAGGTACACCTGGCCACCTGCCCCATGGACCACCTCACAGAGCTTTCGGATCTCGGCCTCGAACACGCCGTGGGTCGAGGGGTAGGTCACCATCACTGCCGAGAGTTTGTCGCGGTATTTGTCGGCCTTGGCCTGCAAGTCGGCGATGTCGATGTTGCCATGGTCGTCGCAGGCAACCGCCACCACCTTCATCCCGGCAAGCACGGCGGAGGCGGGATTGGTGCCGTGGGCCGACGTCGGAATCAAACAGATGTTGCGGTGCCCTTGGCCGTTGGCCTCGTGGTAGGCGCGAATCGTCAAGAGCCCGGCGAGCTCGCCCTGGGACCCGGCGTTGGGTTGAAACGAAATCCCGGCAAACCCGGTGACCTCGCACAGCATGCGCTCGAGCGACGAGACCAAGGCAGCGTAGCCCTGGGCCTGGTCGGCGGGCACAAACGGATGGATGTCGCCAACTTCTGGCCACGAAATCGCCAGCATCTCGGAGGTCGCGTTGAGTTTCATCGTGCACGAACCCAGTGGCGTCATCGAGGTTGTCAGCGACAGGTCGCGCGAGCGCAGTCGATGCATATACCGCAAAAGCTCGTGCTCGGCGCGGTGGTTGGCAAACACCTCATGCTGCAAAAACGGACTCGTGCGCGCGTGTGTGCCTGTGAACGCACCAGTTGTTGCAGACACAAGTTTTTCGCGGGCGAGCACCGGCCTGCCCGGGGGTGAAAGCACCGCAAGGATCCGCTCGACCTCCTCTAAACTAGAGCGCTCATCGAGCGAAATCCCGACGCGGCCATCGGCGTAGCGGCGAAAGTTAAACCCGGCAGCGAGTGCCCGCTCATGGATTTCATCGGCGGATAGCCCTGACGGTGTCAACGTCACGGTGTCAAACACCGGGCAGTCGGAGCGTTGGTGCCCCAGCAGTGAGACACCTTCAGCCAGCAGCTGGGTCAGGCGTAACACCCGTCGCGCGATCGCGGTAAGCCCCTCAGGGCCATGGTAGACGGCATACATGCTGGCGACGATCGCCAGCAACACCTGGGCAGTGCAGATATTGCTGGTCGCCCGTTCCCGGCGAATGTGCTGCTCACGGGTTTGCATGGCCATGCGATAGGCCAGCTTGCCGCGGGCATCCCTCGACACCCCGATGATGCGCCCGGGCATGATCCGCTTATAAGATGTATCTGCAGCTAAAAATGCGGCATGTGGGCCACCGTAGCCAAGCGGCACACCAAACCGCTGGGCTGAACCAACCGCAATGTCAGCCCCCCACTCGCCCGGTGGGCGCAGCAACGTGAGGGCCAACAGATCGCAGGCAGCAATCACCTGGGCGCCAGCGTCGTGGGCAGCTTTTGCCACCGCACTGTAGTCGTGGATGTCCCCCTCGGTCGTCGGATACTGCAGCACGACCGCAGCTGTGTGTTTGTCGATGGCAAACGCCTCGACCGCGGCGACCCGGATCTCGATGTCCTGGGCCTTGGCCCGGGTTTGGACCACGGCGATCGTCTGCGGGTGACAACTTTGGCTGACCCAAACGACACGTCGTTTGCCCCGCCCCTTGGCGACACACATGTGCACAGCCTCGGCCGCTGCGGTTGCTTCGTCGAGCAGCGAGGCCCCGGCCAGCGGCAGCCCCGTGAGGTCGGAAATCACCGTCTGAAAGTTGATAAGGGCTTCTAACCGCCCCTGGGCAATCTCGGCTTGGTATGGCGTGTAGGGGGTGTACCAGCCCGGGTTTTCAAGAATCCCACGCATGATGACGGCGGGCGTCAGGCAGGCGTTGTAGCCCATGCCAATCAGCGACCGCATCAGCTGGTTGTTGCCCATCATCGACTTCAACTCGGCCAACACCTCCGATTCGCCCGGCTCACGGGTAGCGATGACATCACCACCAAAATCGAGGCCGTGTTCGCTGATAATCGATGTAGGTACAGTTTGTTCGACAAGCTCCGCCAGCGAGCTGCAGCCGACCACCTCGAGCATCTCACCGACCTCATGGGCCCGCGGGCCAACATGGCGGTGAACAAAAGTGTCGGTGGGAGCGAACGGGGCCGTATCGACAGGACGATTTTGTTGGGTCATAGGGGCCTCACCCGACCGTAACGCCCAGACACAAACTCCCCGACACTGCCAACCAGAGTTTGCGCAAAGAGTTTGCGCACTGCCGAGAACTACCGGTACAGCGCGATGTTCGACAAACCCGCGCACCGGCGATCAAACGCCCGAAACGTGGGCCTACACGGGTGCACACACTCGCGTACTTGCCCGAGATTTGTGCACGTGCAACCGCTGCCGGCGGCTAACTTTTGACCAGCTGGACGATCTCGTCATAAATCGTCGCAGCCGCATCTGGCCGGGCTGCGGTGCGCATCGCCTTGCGCATCTTGGCCAACCGTGAGGGGCTCGACAGCAACGAAGCCAACAGGCCCGAGAGCCCATCGACTGTCCACTCCGACTCGCGCTGCATCACCGCGGCCCCACAGTCGACCAGCGCCCGGGCGTTGAGTTCTTGGTGGTTGTCGGTGGCGTGGGGAAACGGAATTAACACGGCCGGTTTGGCCACGGCTGCGAGCTCGGCCACTGTCGTTGCCCCGGCGCGACACAACACCAGGTCTGCCCAGCGGTAGGGCGCTGCCATATCGCGGATAAACGCGGCCACCCGCACACGAGGTTCGCCCAGCCCGAGTTGTTGGTAGCCAGCCGAGACCTCGTCAAAGTCGGCCTTTCCGGTTTGGTGCCAAATTTCGAGCTCCGGCAATTGTTGTAACAGCATTGGAATCGCCTGGAGCATCGTGCGGTTGAGCGCCCGAGCACCCTGCGAGCCGCCAAACACAAACAGCCGCGGAGGGTGTCCTGCCTGGGCCTCGGCGTCACCGGTCAACTTGGCGAGCAACTCCTTGCGAATTGGGTTGCCGGTCAACACCACCCGGCGTTGGGGAAAGTAGCCGGAGTCTTCAAACGAACAAAAGACGCGGGAAACCACCCGTCCGAGAATCCGGTTGGTGATACCGGGCACGCTGTTTTGTTCCATAATCGCTGTCGGAATCCGCATCATCGCTGCGGTCGCAACCAGCGGACCACTCGCGTAACCACCCACCCCGAGCACGAGGTCCGGGCGAAAGCTGCGGATAATCCCCATCGACTGCCACCATGCCCCCGGCAGTTTCAGCAACCCGCGAAGCAGCCCGAGTGCACCCCGGCCCTTGATCCCCGTCGCCTCAATAAAGTCGAGGTCCCATCCGAGGTCTGGCAGCACCCGAGCCTCAATGCCGCGTTGGGTGCCGACAAACCGCACCTCGCCGCCGCGGCTGCGAATCTCCTCAGCCAGGGCAATGCCGGGAAACAGGTGCCCGCCCGTGCCACCGCCGGCAATCATCACACGCAGACCGTGGTCAAGCGCGCGCCCCTGGGTCTGGGTTGGCACCTGCGGGTCCGCAGGAGTCTTGGGAAGCTCCGAATTCGATGTCGCGGCCACCGGTTGCATACCCTCGGTTCGCTCGACAACGCGGGGATATTCCCGTGCTCGAGGGCCGGCCTGGGCGGAGCAGCGAACAAAGGGCGGATCGGGCAGGATAGCGAGTGAGGTTGCGGCATCCATGGTGCTGGTTGGATGTACCAAACCAGATCGATCTGGCCGCATTTATTGCAAAAACATGCATGGGTGCACCGGCCGATGATCGCCAACGCACATGCGTTGCGGGCACCCTGCCCCGGGTTTAGACCCACACGGTACTGGGCGACGTTCAGGGTGCATGCCTATACATACGTACTAGGCCACCTGGCAATCAAACCGATTCTTGCCCGCGTCCTTGGCCCGATACAACGCCCGGTCTGCCCGGTCGATCAGGCTGTTGGCATCGTCTCCCGCCACATACTCGCCGATCCCGAGGCTCACCGTGATGGGGATGGAGTGGCCACCGACCCACGCGGGCCCGACCTTGAGTCGTTGTTGTATGCGGCGGGCGAAGTTGACGGCTTGCTTGCCGGTGACCCCCGGCAACAACACGGCAAACTCGTCCCCGCCGTAGCGGGCGACAATATCCGTCGAGCGCGACTCCGTTTTTAGTGCATGCGCAACCACCTTAAGCACGGCATCGCCAGCGAGGTGCCCGAGGGTGTCGTTGACCTGCTTAAAGTCGTCGAGGTCGACAAATAGCAGGCTGAGTGCGTGGCCGTAACGATGGGAGCGTTCGACCTCGTTGACCAGCAGCTCACGAAAATGCCGGTGTACATACAAATCGGTGAGCCCGTCAGTAATACTCAACCGTTCCTTCTCAATAAAGCGATGCACCGTGGCGAATGCCCCCGACAGAATCTCGGCGATTGTCGCCGCGAGGTTGGCCTCGCGTTCGGTGAACGTCGCGTCGTCGCCCTTGCGCCACACCGCCAACATCCCAAATGCCGTGCTTGCACTCTCGAGACGCAGGCGCATCACAGCCCCGCGCCCGCGGGTTGACGGCTCGACATGCGAGCGTCCCGGGTGGGGCCAAAACGCCGCCAACTCGGAGTTGACATCGACCGGCACCACACCTTTTTTGAACACCAACACACCATCTTCGCGGTGCTTCGATAGACCAATTTTTTGCCCGAGCGCCTCACTTGGATAGTCCTGCAGCTCGAGCTCGCCAGCGACTTCTTCGTTGAGCACCACACAAATCCCGGTGCCCTCGAGCAACTCGAGCGAGCCCTCGAGCACCGCGAGCAACAACTCCTTGCTGTCGAGGATTTCACCGAGCTGCTGGCTGAGCCGGTTGAGGCCGCGAAGGCGCGTAAACTCGAGCTCTTGCTCGGCAGTCCTCGCTGCGACAAGGTCTTCGAGGTGCGTATTGATCGCTTGCATCTGCTCGAGCTGGGCCGAAAGTGCCTGATTTTGCCGCTGGATCACGAGGTTTTGTTCACCTGTCCGCATGGCAAGATCTAGGCTGAGCCCTAGGAGCCAACTGATCGCAACAAAACAGACCGCACCAAAGGCCACCCACATGGAGGGGCCAAGCCACCCGGTGGCGGCGTTGACCGTCATCAACACCGCGGCAACGAGCACGCTCGCCAGCAACAGCACCCGACGATGGCGAATAAACGGGAGTCGCTGCCAGGTTACCTCGTAGGTGCACTGGTCATCTCCATTGCACATACATGATTTCTCGCTAACGGTCGCCGGTGCGAGCCCCCACAACCCAGGCAGCCCGGCGAGCATGCCCTGACGATTGCGGCAAAGTGCCCGGGTGCCGGTGTAGCCCGGGTGGTAGCGAAACGACAACGTGGCCGTTTGGTTGTGAAGCTCCTTCAGCTCCATCTCGCCGACTTGGGCGATCCGATTGACGATCCACGGCAACCGCTGATAGACCTTGGACGGGCCAAAAAACGCCCGTACAACGGCCTCTAGCGTGCCAAACCCACCGGTCTCCACGCCAAACAATCCAGCTTCGTAGGGCGCGTTCTCTCGCCCGGTGACCTCCGCAAGCCGGTCCATCACCCGAGCTTCGAACGCGTGGGACACCCAGCCAACCTCGTCGAGCAAGTCGGCTTCTGAGACCTCTTCGCCGGCGAGCAACGCCTCAACAGCCTGGCGTCCGCCGACATTTTCGGCGTACCGCAAGAACGTGCGAATGATCCGCGTGCTGATCTCACGCTCCATCATGTTTCAACAACCCAGGACTTTCCCGCAGGACGGCGCGTGTAAATGGTGTTGAGTCGCGGCGAAACCAAAGCGGCTGTAGAAGCCTTCCAAAGTTGTACCGCAAACGAAACGACCGGCGGGGCGGCGCAATCGATACGTCGACAACCTGCAACATGCTCCACCCGTATAATTTAGCAGGAGAGCTAGGCCTAGCGTCGACTTTGCGACCTGTCTCTTGTACCCCCCACTGGCTTCCAGGCCGTCCCCGCAAGCGTTTCTCCGGGAAACATGACCTATAAGACATTGTCATGCGCACCTTAATTCGCTCCATTTTTGGGGTAGGACATATTCATATACATGTCCATTTGAACATGTTTTTTCCAATTCCAACCACCTCGACCGATACGGCACGGGGCATGTCGCCACGCAATTTTTACATGTATCAACATCTTTAATGGGGCCTAGGGGCCACACACACATTTGAAGGGTGGGACCAACTCGGATCTCAAAAACATACTCAATGGTCTGCGTTGTACGTGCTCCGCTGTATGTCCGCTGGCCACGCGACACCTGCATGGAGACCGCCGCGACAAACCATAGACGCCTGTTCGCGCCCCAGTGTTTCCACCCAACCTGCGACAAAACAGCCTGGCCACACGCGAGCAGGTGCGCGGGTCCAGACTCCTTCGTTGGCCATGCCCCTGCTAGGCTCCACCCATGCCAACCGACTACGCCCACATTCAGATGTATCAACACCGACTCGGTGACGACGCATTTTTTAGTGGGTCGTTGCCGGCCGACATCGCGATCGGGCAGGCCCAACTCGACGCGTTGTGGCAACTGCATCCGGCCGACTACCACGAGATTTCGATCCATGGTCGCCGGGTCAAGACACCGCGCTGGCAACAGGCCTACGGCATGGACTACCACTACACCGGTCGTACCAACCGTGCCTTGCCCGTGCCGAACATCCTCGAGCCTTTGCTGCATTGGTCCAAACATCAGATCCACGGTCAACTGAATGGAATCCTGCTCAACTGGTACGACGCCGCCTGTCGTCACTACATCGGCCGACATCGAGATAGTACGCGGAACATGGTCGTTGGGGCACCCATCGTGACGATCTCACTTGGTGAAACCCGGACCTTTCGCCTGCGAAAATGGCGTGGCGACGAGCGTCACGACTTTGAGGCCAAGCACGGCACTGTGTTCATCCTTCCCTACGCCACCAATCTTCGATGGACCCACGAGGTCCCCCACTTTGCGCGCGACATTGGCAGACGTATCTCGATTACCCTGAGGGCATTTTTGCCCGCGTAGGTGTGGCTCGAACGTAGATCCACGGCTCCGGCAAGTGGCCTACCGACAGTACTTGCGCCCGGGATGCGGTTTGCGGACCCACGCCTCGCGGCGGTCGAGAAAGTCGACCACGTCCTGGTGCATCGGCCCGGCCTTGGCGCGGGCCTCTTTTGTGCTTGTCAGCTTGATTCCCTTACGCCGCTTGCCACTGGCGAGCTTGGCCTTCACCCCGGCAGCCTTCAGTAATTCCTGGTGCCACGGATAGATCGGTTTCATGTCCCGACAGCCAGCTGAGATGTCCTCGGGGCTGCAAAACAGGCGAATGTGCAGGTGGTCGTCGTGGGGGAAGCCTGGCTGGCAGGTCAAGTCGGCAAAGCGTGCAATGATCGGTTTGGGGGCACCGGACTTTGTTGCATGATCAATCAACATCGAGCGCAGATGTTCGACCAAAAACAGCCTCTGCACATACACTTGTTCCTGGGCAAGCAGGGCTTCGATAAACTTCCAGGTACGTGGTACATCGATCTTCACCGGGACATCGTCGCTCGGGTCGGCGAGGTCTTTGTAATCGGTCCCCTCCCCCGCCGGGTCGAGGGGCGCCGCGACACTGCGCATTGGCTTGCCTTCGCTGTCGAGCAGGTAAAACAACACATCGACATCGCGGCCCGCCTGGTGCGAGCCATGCCCCTTGATCACGCCCCCCTCGGGCCGACTGAGGTCGCCTACCAGCAACTCCCCCCCGGGGTACTCGCGTTCAACAACCTCGGCGGCACGAACAATTGCCTGTACAAGCTCTACCGTGCCATAGCGCGAGTCCGGGTCTTTTTTGGGGTTTGCCAAGTAACCGGGGCCAGTCGCCGGCAGGGCAATACCCCCCTTGAGGTCGCCGTTGTTGGGAGCGCCTAGCGACGTAGAATCCCCGGGCTTGGCCGCCAGCACGCGGGCGATTGCCTCAGATTTTTTTGGTGATACATGTTTTTTAGCATCGTCGCCGTCAGTGGTCTTCGCTGTTGCCGTGTCGACCTTATCAGGCTGGTCTTCAGCCTGTGAAGGTACGTCGCCTGGGGCTTCAACACCCGGCTCGACCCCACTGGCCGCGGTTGGTTGCGGGCTCGCGGGGTCTTGCTGGGCCCGCGGTCCACAGGCCCCGGCCGAGGCCGCGAGCAACATCAACGCCACAATCGACACGGAGCCACGCACCCCACAACCCTGCGCGAAGTTGTCGATACTGGCAAGAAATGTGTGTTTCGGCCTGCAAGCGGACACTAGCGATAGCCACGCGAATGGGTCTGCAACGCCGCCTCGACACGCGTGAGTTCCTCGACAATATTGCGGATCCGCAGGTCCATTGTCTGGCGGCCCTTAACCCGGAGGTTGGAAAGTTCAAACGCCCAGTTCTCGGCCTCCATTGCCGCCCTGATCCGCTCGGGACCAATGCCGGCATCTCGCAACTCTCGGCGCTTGGCCTCGGGTAGGCGGTCAAACGTGTACAACCACTCGGCAACCTCGCGTGAGGCGTCCATAAACACCTGCGCGGCCGACTCGACATCATCCTGGGTGCGCATCAAATCGACACGCAGCAGGTCCTCGGCCTGACGTAGCGGACCTTCGAGGCTCAAGCGAAGCGACCGTGTGTCCTGGGCAACCCGGGCGACATCGGCTGGCAAGTGTTCGAGCTGCAACGGCGGCTCCTGGCCAGACTCCTCGAGGTAACGCTGGGCCGCCGCCAGCGACCGATACAGGCGGAATATCCCATACCCGCCGATCACAGCCACAACACCGAGGACAAATTCGATCATTGCTTACTCGGCCGCCGAGCTTTCGCCGGGTTGCGATTTTTCGACACGCACAGCACAAAACTTGAACTCGGGTATCTTGCCCGCGGGGTCGAGCTCGTCGATGGTCAGGACGTTGGCAGCAGCCTCGCGCCAACAAAACGGGATAAACACGGCCCCACGCCCAGGAGCTAGGCTGGCACGGACTTTGAGGGTAATTGAGCCGCGGCGGCTGGTGACATCGACCCAGTCGTCGGCCACAACCCCGAGCTTTTTCATGTCCTCCGGGTGGATATCGACATGGGGCTCGCCCTCGATCGTGTGCAGGGCTTTTGAGCGCCGCGTCATGGTGCCGGTGTGCCAGTGCTCGAGCAGGCGACCGGTCGTCAGCACCATCGGATATTCGGGGCTTGGGAGCTCAGCCGCCGGGGCAAAATTTGCAGGTACAAACTTTCCGCGACCACTCGGAAAACTCTCGCCAAATAGCACAACCGTGCCATCGGTACCTACCGGGTCGGGGCACGGCCACAGCTTGCCCTCGAGCCCCAGGTGCTCGTAGGTCAACCCGGCGTAGTTGCGCGTGAGCCCAGTAAACTCGGCAAACACGTCTTCGACCGAAGCAAACTCAAACCCCGGCGCTCCCATGCGTTTGCCGATTTCGCAGGTGATTTTCCAATCGTGCCGCGCCTGCCCCGGGAGTTCCAACACCGGGCGGCCAATCTGCACCCGGCGGTCGGTATTGGTGTATGTACCGGTTTTTTCAAAAAACGAAGACGCCGGCAAAATGACATCGGCAAACTCGGCGGTCTCCGTCAGGAAAATATCTTGTACCACCAAGAAGTCGAGCGCCGACAGGGCCTTGCGCACCTTGTTGCTATTGGGGTCGCTGATAAACGGGTTTTCCCCCATCACGTACATCCCACGGATGTCTTTTTTGAGGGCCTCGGCCATGATTTCCACGACCGTCAGGCCGGGTTTCGGGTCGAGCTCGGTCCCCCATGCAGCCTCAAACTTGTTGCGAACATCGTCGCTGGTGACCCCCTGATAGTCGGGGTAGACCATCGGAATGAGCCCGGCATCACTCGCCCCTTGTACGTTGTTTTGCCCGCGAAGTGGGTGTAGACCGGTTCCTGGCCGCCCGACGTTGCCGGTCATCAGCACCAGCGAAATCAGACTTCGGGCGTTATCGGTCCCGTGGGTATGCTGGCTGATGCCCATGCCCCAAAACACCAGGGCAGCCTTAGCAGAGCCAAATGTATTTGCACAGTCAATGATTTCTTCGGCGGTGACTCCAGCGATCTGGGCGGCCACCCGCGGGGGGTAGTCCTCAACAACCTTGCACAGCTCGTCGTAGTTAAGCGTACGGTCCCGCACAAATTTCTCGTCGACGAGACCACGAGCGATGATCTCGTGCATCACCCCGTTGTAAAACGCGACATCGGTCCCGGGCTTGATCCGGATGTAGCGGTAGGCGTGGTCGGCAAGTCGCGGACGGTGCGGATCGACGACGATCAACTTGCACCCGCGTTTGGCCGCCTGCTTGAAAAACGTTGCTGCAACCGGGTGGTTGGCCGTGGTGTTGGTCCCCGTCAGCAACGCGACATCACTGTTTTCGATATCGCGAAAAGTCGTCGAAACGGCACCAGAGCCAATGGTTTCCATCAAGGCCGCAACCGAAGAGGCATGGCACAGGCGCGTACAATGGTCGACGTTGTTGGTTTTAAACCCAACCCGTACCAACTTTTGAAACAGGTAAGCCTCTTCGTTGCTGCACTTGGCCGAGCCAAATCCAGCCAGCGCCTGGCCGCCGTAGGTCTCGCGGATCTCCTTGAGTTTGCTGGCGACCAAATCGAGCGCCTCGTCCCAGGTGGCTTCACGAAACGCGGGCAAGACCTCGCGGTAGTCGACAAGTCCACCCGGCCGACGTCCGCGTTTTAGCCGGACGGCACCCGAAAGCGGCCCTTTGGGATAGGCGTCGTCGCGGCGGATCAACGGCACTGTCAGCCGGTGGGCATGGGTTGCATAGTCAAATCCGTAGCGCCCCTTCACGCAAAGCCGGCGGTCGCTCACCCGCGAGTCACGGCCGTCGATCCACGCAACCTGGTTGCGCTCCTCGTCGACATGGGCGGTAACACTGCACCCAACCCCGCAATACGGACACAGGGTATCGACCTGTTTCAATGCGGCTGGGCGTTTGATCGGCGCTGCAATTTCGCGGTTGACCAGGGCATCGGTCGGGCACGCATCCATACACTCCCCACACGATACACACGAGCTCGAACCCATCGGTTGGTTGAGGTCAAACGCGATCTTGGTCGAGTAACCCTTGCCAGTCCGGGTCATGACCTCGTTGTTTTGCAACTCGTCACAGCCACGGATACAGCGGTCACACAGGATGCATGCTTGGTGGTCAACGCCGATAACAGGCGAGGACCTATCGACGCCACGCCCGTTGCCACGCGGCAACCCCAGCGGGCCGCATGCACCGGTCGACTCGGCGACCCCATAGTTATTTGCAAGTACATGCAGTGTACTGCCCTGCGGCCGCCGCTGGCTCGGGGTCTGCGGCTGGTCAGCCATCAACAACGCGGTCAACATCTTGCGGTGCTTGTCGAGGCCCGGCGACGTTGCGGTGACCTGCATGCCCTGCTCCGCCGGCCGCACGCAACTGGCTGTAAGGACACGTCCACCGACATCGACAACACACATCCGGCACACGCCAACAGGCCGGTAGCGCGGGTCGTGGCACAACACCGGAATCTCAATCCCGAGTTTTTGCGCCGCATCCCAAACCGTTGCCCCCTTCTCGACTGTCACCTCGCGGCCGTCGATCGACAACGTGACCGTCGATTTCACCGGCGTTTTTGGGGTTTCAGCGGACGATTCGGGCGCGTTTGATGGCTGGGGCATCGCGGGAGTGATGATACCGCTGCCAGCCTGGGCAACCGGACAAATTCGCTCTAGCGAAGTAGAGATTTACAGATATATATTTATCTAATTTTCTAATTTTTTCGAGATAAGTTTGGGAACAAAATTGAGCTCACTTTTTGCATAAGCCAAGCAAGATGTTGATATTTATAACTTTATTAAGACATGACCAACTCAAAATCAAACTTGGTACGGACCCTGCTTTATCTCCGGGCATCCACACCGGGATAGCTCAACGGTAGAGCAACGAAAAACACCCCGCGCAGGGTTCTCCGTTTCGGCGGCAGTGAGCATTGGGGTTACTTCTTCTTAAGACGTAGGTTGCAGGTTCGAATCCTGCTCCCGGTATCCCCTGAGGGGGCAGTGAGATAGCGGTTACTTCTTTTTCCAAGGTACGAAACAACACCGCTTTCAGTGTTCTCCCCCACTCGGGACCTTTTCGCACCGGCCTGCATTGCAGGTCGGTTTTTTACAGGAGGAAACATCATGGCTGTTTTTCAACGCAAGGCTCGTTCGCGTCGCAAGTCCCCCAAGCATCACCTCAACTGGATGGGTGGGACTTCGTTTAAGGTCCAAGACCCCATCGCTCGCCTGCGCATGGCAGCTTCGTCGTGTTTCTTCGGCGAGCCGATGTACTACCACCGCGACGCCAAGGATTCGCGGCCCCGTCGGCACGTCCACCGGATGAGCCTCAATGACCGCGATGTTCAGCATCTGCGCGAGACCCTCGACGCTATCGATCCCCAGGATTGGCGTGGCAAGACGCCGGCCGAAATGATCGAGCACGCGATCGACTGTGCTTTGGCACATGACCCAGAGGCAACCTTGCAAGAGGCTTCGCGGTTGCGCAACGAGTCGCTTATCCGCACCACGCCCCAGGTTATCCTGGTGCGTGCCGCCAACCACGAGGCTGTCCGCGGGACCGGTTTGGTCCGTCGCTACGCCGCCTCGATCATCGCCCGCGCCGACGAGCCTGCTGTCGGTTTGGCCTACCAGCTTCACCGCTACGGCAAGCCAATCCCCAACTCGCTCAAGAAGGCTTGGCGCGACGCGTTGCAGCGGTTTGGCGACTACGCCCTGGCCAAGTACCGGTTGGAGTCGATGTCCGAGAAGACTGTCGACGTTGTCAACCTGGTCCACCCGCGCAGCGGGTCGGTCGACAAGCTCGCCCGCGGTGAGCTCAGGACCTCGGGCCGTACTTGGGAAGCGATTGTATCTGCAAATGGCAGCAACAAGCGCTCGTGGCAGAAGGCGCTCAACGTGATGGGTCATATGGCCCTGTTGCGAAACCTGCGTAACCTTTTGGGCGCCGGTCTCAACCCCAAGGAATTCGTCGACAAGTTGTGCGACGGGGCCAAGACCGGCAAGCAGTTGCCATTTCGCTACTACAGCGCCTACCGGGCGATCGGCAAGGACGCCCCGGCCAAGGTCCGCGATGCCATCGAGGATTGCCTCATGACTTCGTTGACCAACATGCCGTTTTTCCGCGGTCGCACCATGTCACTTTGTGACAACAGTGGTTCGGCCCAGGGCACCGCGACCTCGTCGATGGGGACCATGAAGGTCTCGACGATTGCCAACCTCACCGGCATCCTCACGGGGATGCGCTCGCAGGGCGGCCATCTCGGTATCTTTGGTGACCGGTTAGAGACCTTCTCGATCCGGCATCGGTCCTCGGTCTTCGACCAGCTCGACCGCGCCGAGAAGTTGGCCAAGGGCATCGGTATGGGTACAGAAAACGGTATCTGGCTGTTCTGGGACAAGGCCATCAAGGAGCGCCAGCACTGGGACAACGTGTTTGTGTTCTCGGACATGCAGGCCGGCCACGGCGGGCTGTATGGCACCAATCCCAAGTCCTACCGCAAGTACGGTTGGACGGGTCGGCCAAACTACATCGACGTGCCCAAGTTGATCGCGGCCTACCGCAACGAGGTCAACCCCAACGTGCGGGTCTTCCTCGTCCAGGTCGCGGGTTACCAGGACACCCTGGTACCCGAGTTCTACCGCGGTACCTACATCTTGGGCGGCTGGGGCCCCGGCCTGCTCAAGTTCGCCGCCGAAATGGCCCAGTTTGATCAGGGATCGCAGATCCACTGATGTATACACATGAAGCTGCTGCGGCAGCTAGAATCGACGCCCGGAGTCATTGGCTCCGGGCGATTTTTGTATCGTTCATGAACTCTAAACGATCGCCAGAATTTCTCGCTCCCAAGAAACAAGCTGCCTCGAAGTCCGACCAACGCGTGCTATCTCCCGCGCTGCGGCTGGCAGCACCGAGGTGTTGAGATGAGCCTGTACTACTCGAGGCCGGCGAGCTCGGTGAATCCACTGGCGAGGTTGAGGTTTTGCAAGGCTTGGCTAGCTGCCCCTTTGAGCAGATTGTCGATCGTTGCCACCACCACGGCCCGCCCCTCGTCTGGGTCGACCGCAAACCCGCCAAGCGTGGCCCCGCAGCCGCCAACCGCCGCGCGAACCTGTGGAATGTCCTCGCAAACCGCAACTAGGGGTTCCTCGGCATAAAACGTTTGGAACGTTTCCAACAGCTGGGCCCGGGTGGTTGGCGCAGTCAGTGTGAGCGAAACCGTTGCCGTGATCCCGCGAAAGTGCGGGGCCACGTGGGGCATAAAATACACATGCTCACCGAGGTGCCGCCGAATCTCGCGTTCATGTGTATGACCAACTAAGCCGTAGGGCAACAGGTTGTCGCGCAACACCTCGGGGTCGTTTTTTGGGGATGGCGTGGTCCCAGCACCCGAATATCCCGACACCCCAAAGATATGGGGCGGTGCGGCAAGCTGGGCTCGCAGGGGCAACAGGGCAAGCTGGGCAGCGGTCGCATAGCAGCCGGGGTTGGCGATTTTTCGCGCCTGCTTGATCGCCGCTCGATTGGCCTCTGGAAGCCCATAGGTCCACTCCGGTGTAAATCGATAGTCGCTCGATAGATCGAGCACGAGTGCGCCTGGGGAGTGCTGCTCGATCGCCGCCACCCATGGGGCTGCCAATCCATTGGGCAAGGCCAGCACCCACGCACCGATATCCCGGTGCGCTGCGACATCTCCGGGCTCAACGAGTTGATACTGCAACGAGTGCTGAACCCCCTCGATAACCGCCGCGAGTTGCTGGCCAGCGAGCTTGCGCGAGGACACCAGCCCGAGCTCAAATCCGGGATGGCGGTCGAGCAACTTGACGAGTTCAGCTCCGACATAACCCCGGGCGCCGATCACCGCCACGCGAATACTTGAATGTACAGACATTATTGTTGCTCCCGACCGCTGGCCTCGCCAACACCGTGGCTCTTGAGCGAAGCTGGTAGCTGCAGCACACGCCCGATTGCGTCTTGGACCGCGTCGAAATCATCGATGCCGTACCAAAACACAACCCATTTTTCGTTGCGTAGCGAGCCCTCAGCCTGGGCGAAGTACCACGGGTTAATCCGACGATTGTCGACCCGCGAGCGCCACACCAGTTGTGGGTTATCCCGGCGCAAACGTGTCCACAGTGCACTTCCCAGGCCCTCGCCTTGGGCTTTTTGGGTAACCGCAAACTTGTCGAGATAGGAGTGTGGCCCCTCGCGGGTGACGATCGCTGTCGCCCGGTAGGACTCGGTCACATAGACCCTAAAAAACTCGCGTCGCTCAAAATAGTCGGACACCAACTTGCGGCCAAAACACGACTCGAGCAGTCCGCGAAGGCGTGGCAAGTCGAGCCCGTGGAGCCCGTGTTCAACACACAGCACCCGCTCGCCGCGGCGAAACAGCGTGCCCGCACCACGGTGGGTAAACAGCTCCTTGGCGAGCCCCGCCGGCGTTGTCATGGCGACCGAAGATGACATCGGCAGTCCGTCGAGTAACGCCTTGATCTCGCGGACCTTGAGCCGCATCCCACCCGTCAGCCACGGCTCGCGCATCAGGTTGTCGAAGTCCTCGCACAGGTTGACAGCCGGGATCAGTTTGCCTTCGCCGTCGAGCAAACCGCCGGTCGGTGTCAAAAAGATGATCTTAAACGGCTCGATCCGCTGGGCGAGTACACGGGCCGCAACATCGGCGTTGACGTTGAGCAGCTGCCCCGTAGGGCTCAACGCCAGTGGCGACAAAATCGGCAGGTGCCGCGTGCGAATCGCATAGCGAATCGGCTCGAGGTCGAGGTCGCAAACCTCCCCCACACAGGCCAAACGTGTATCAGCAACTTGTTGGGCCTCAAACACCCCCGTCGGAATCGGCCGGGCGCGGGTGCCCATGTCCTCGAGGCCGTCGACGATTTCGTGATTGACCTGGGTAAACACCTTGCTGGCCACCCGCAGGGTTTGGTGGTCTGTGACACGCATGCCACCGACAAACCGCGGCTGTTTGCCCGTGGCTTGCAGGGCGGCATTGAGCTGGGGCCCACCGCCATGAATCACAATCGGATAGAGCGCCGCTTGGTACAAAAACGTCAGCGACGAGCAAAGCTCCTGCAACTGATCGCGGACGATCCCGCCACCGACCTTGATCACCGCAAATTTGGTCGACTCGACCGAGGCAAACTGCTTGAGGTACTGCTCGACCTCCTTGCGGCCGCCGATGTTGCGCAGCAACTGGGTGATGACGTCGCGGGTCGAACCACTCATGTCGCCGCCCCCGGGGGCTTGAGCAGGTGGTGCATCAACGACTTTTGCACATGCAAGCGGTTTTCGGCCTCGTCGATCACCATGCTGCGCGGACTGTCGATCACAGCATCGGTCACCTTGACGTTGCGCCGGCACGGCAAACAGTGGCCAAACAGGGCGTTGTTGGTCCGGGCCATTTTTGCTTCATCGACGATAAAGTGCTTGTAGCGGTCGCGGATCGGCTTTTCCTGCTCCCAACGGCCGAAGTACGGGAGGGCGCCCCAACTCTTTGCATAGACAACATCTGCGCCCTCGTAGGAGCGCTCGATGTCGTGGCTGATGGCAAGCGAGCCGCCGTGCTCGCGGGCGTTTTGCCGGGCTCCGTCGATATAGCGCTCATCGAGGATAAACGCGGGCTCGGGGCATAGCAGGGTGACATCCATCCCGAGTTTGGTGGCGATAAGCAACGCCGAGTTGGCAACTGCGGTGTTGAGGCCCTTGGGGTGGTAGGTCCACGTCAACACATACTTGCGCCCGCGCAGGTCGGTCCCGAGCCGCTCCTGCAGGGTCATGGCATGGGCGAGCTCCTGGCACGGGTGGGTAATCGTTTCCATGTTGATCACCGGCACCGTCGCATACTCGGCAAACGCCCGAATCACCCGGTCCTTGCGGTCGAGCGACCAATCGACAAACTCGGGGAATGCCCGCACCGCAAGCAAATCACAGTAGCGCGACAGCACGCGGGCGGCCTCGGCAATGTGCTCCTCGGCGCGGCCATCCATCGCCGTACCAAACTCAAACTCCAGGGGCCAGGCACTCTTGCCCGGCTCCAAAACAATTGCATGACCACCGAGTTGTTGCATGCCCAACTCAAATGAGGTCCGGGTGCGCAACGAGTTGTTAAAAAACACCAACGCGATCGATTTCCCGCGCAGCAGCGGTTGCCACGGCTCTGACTTGAGCGCGCGCGCGTCGGACAACAGTGCTTCGATCTCGGCTCGGCTCCAATCCTGGGTGGTGATGAAGTGGCGCATAGTCGCCAACTAGCACCGTTTTTCCCTGTTCGCGTGGCGAAGCCCAGGGCCGACATGGACCATTCTCACACCCTATCAAAATTCCTATCATTGCCAACGTAAAGTCGTTGGGTTGGCAACGAAAGCGGGGCTCAAACGTCTGCCCTGAACGCTAGTCATCCGGCCCCCGTTGGGGCCGGATTTTTCACGAGCGCTGGTGCTGTTCTGGCAAATGCGACTCCTTGTTTGCCCACACCACGACGTTGGCCAAGCCACCATCGAGCACCTGTGCCTGTTGCTCGAAAAACTCGACAACCTGGCGATCGGAGTGGCGCAAACTAAAGTGGATCAGGACAAAGGTCGTCTGCGGGTGGGCGACGATATGCGGCTGTAGCTGGCTCCACACGGTGTGCCCTACCCGATTAGCCCGCTCGCGTTCGTTGTCGTCGAGGTAGGTGCACTCCGTGATGATCACGGGGTAGTCAAACAGCCACGGATGGCGGTCAAACACAGAGGCATGGGAGTCGCCGACAAACGCAAACATCGGCTCCATGTACACCTCTTCGATCGCCTCTCCACGCTTTCGCATCTGGCCTAGGTGCTTGCCAAACGCCTTGAGTTCCCCTGCCGCTTCGAGCTGTTTGCGCAGGGCCACAAGCTCGGGCAACAGTCGGGTTTTGCGACGGGAAAACGCGTAGCCGACACAGGGAACCTTGTGGATACACTCAAATACCCGGACCTCGTAGGCACCGCGTTTCCCAAGCGAGATCCGTTGATCGTCGGCGACAGGGTACAGTCGCAACTCGCCGGCCAACGTGGGGTCGAACGCTGCCACATGGTTGAGCTCGCGCCGCGTCTTGATGTAGCGCTCGACATAGGGAGCCGCCTGGGCCGGCACATAGAGGTCCACGCCCGTGCTCTTACCCGCCATAAACTCGATATCTGCGACATGGTCGTTGTGGGTATGCGTCAGAAAAATCGTGTCGGGTTGGCGACCCTCGCATAGACCTGCATCGATGCAACAGCGCAGCTGTGGCAGGTCAAAAAACGTCTTGTCGTTCGAGCGGGAGTAGCCGGTGAGCGTCACTCCGGCACCGGGAATTTCCCAGGTTTTCCACTGGCGAAATGGGTGCCCACGATCGAGTAGTCGCGGCACTTGAACAGTTATCGATTTAGTTTCTTGCATGATCAACTTCTCCTACGTTCCCACCAATATTTCGGGGTTGAGGCACCCTAGCAGTCCCCCCTGACAGATCCGGTCAGGGCCTAAGACTTTTTGTACAACAAACTAATTTCACTGGCTTTCTTGGAAATTGCGTCGCGCAAGCTCGCGGGTTCGAGCACCTCGCAGTCTGGCCCCAAACTCAGCACACGGGCGGCGATGGCCGCGGGTGCACCGGCCCGAAAGCGCAGCTCGATGCCTCCGGGAAACTCGGTGATGGTCTGGCTGCGGTGAAAAAATTGATGGCGAGCCGACAACGCCGTCGGGTTGCGAATCCGTAGGTGGACATCGATCACCGGCAAGCCTCGGCGACCGGAAAAAGTTGTATCTAAAAATGCCTTGAGGTCAAACCCACGGGCTGCCGGTTCAAACCCGACCTCAAGCACGGTGAGCGAGCGAATGCAGCCGAGATCAAAGTACAAAAATGCCTCGCGGTGGCGACAGTAGGCGATCAGGTGCACGCCATTTGGATGTAGGTGCACCAAAAATGGCTCGACCGTGCGGTCCTGCTCGCAGTTGTGCTCGACCGTGTAGTAGCGCATGTGTACAAGTTTGCGGCGGACGGCGGCGTCGATCAGGCGAGCCTGGAGTTTTGGCGGCGCGGTCGGCTTGTCAAAACTGCTGAAGAACACCGGAGGCTCGGCCCGTTGACGGCGCCCGCTCGCGTCGCGCTGGAGACTTTCGAGCTGAGAGATTGTACGTACAACCTGCTCACGGTACGGCGAGCCCTCGAGCGCCTCGAGGATCGTCGATTTGGCAATCAGCAGGGCCGCAACCTGCTCTGGCAGCAGTTCGACCTGGGGCAGCTTGGCCCCCTTGAGCAGCTCATAGTACACCTCGCTCCCGTCGTGCTCCTCGCGGATCGGGAACATCGACAGGGCCGTGATATCGCGGGCGATGGTCCGGCGGCAGACATCGAACGTCTGCGAAAGCTCGGCGCGGGAGACCCGACGCGCTGCGAGCGTCTGTAAAATTGACCATTGGCGGAAAAGTTGGTCGCCGCGGGGCATGGCGAATGGTCGCCAGCCGCAGCACGCGTGACAAGCCCTAAAGTTAGTGGGGGTCGTGTAGGCCGGCGCGAATGATCTCGCCCTGCGCCAGCGTCAGGCCAAACAGGGCAAACACAAAATCGTCGGCAACCGCCTGCAGCCGGGTTGCAACGGGACCGAGCCAGGCCCGTTCCCTCCGACTCACCAACTTGCGCTTGGCCTCCAACAAAGAAATTGTATTTGCAAGTTCATCGAGCACGCTCAGGGCCCAGCCCGGTGCATTGGTACCACGAGCCAGCGCCACCAAACTTCGATAATCGCCCCTCGCCAGGTAATCTTGGCCATCTTCATGCCCACGTGACCGCTCAAACCGCAACATCGGCAGGCGGTCGAACTGGTACTTGTTGACCTTGGAGTTGGTGCTGAACAGGCGAAACCACCACTCGTAGAGCGCAGAGTTTAAAAGCGCAACTAAGGCGCCTAGCGGCAGTTCACAGCGTTGGTCTGTCACGTAGCTGATGGTGTCAAAACAATGGACGCCGGCGGGCAACTGAGTGGCTATCAGGCGCCGGTAGTTGTTGGCCGGGGCGCTGCGCTGAAACCCAACCCGTGGCCGCGCAAAGTCGAAGGCCTTACTCCCGGGGCGTTTGCCGGCGATAAACCCGGCCCTGTCGAGAAACCATGTCGCCCCCTGCGAGGCGGCACGCAGGCAATACCGCGTCACGTTGGCCCCGCGCAAAACCGCCTGCCCGCGACCTTGTTGGCGTAAAAACTGACGGGCGGTCGTCTCATTGACCTCGCCCTGGCGCTGGCTGGCAACTTCCCCGAGTAAACAAAATGCTGGGTGCCTACGGATTTGTTGTACAAGCAACCAGTCTTCACGGGTACACATCGGGATCTGTCGGTCCGCGGGGCTTTGCAGCGCAATCTCCCGTGGACACAACAGCGCTGGCGTTTGTTCGGCACCTTCGAGCGCACGCCCCTTGTGAATATGCAGCGCAAACCGTCGCGTCGGCTGTACCTGGTGTGGGGCTGACAGGGGCTGGGCCGTCCGGCGCATGGTGACAATGCAAGTCGCCTGCTTGGCCTCGGCGAACACCCGACGCCGAGGGTCGTCTTTGTGGGGGAAACAGTCAACTCTCAAAATATTTGCATGAGCAAATATAAACCGACGTACCCCGCTCGCCTGGCGGTCGCCAAGCAGGGACAACGGGACGATCATCGACAGGCAACCGCCGGGCCGCAGCAGGGAAAGGCCGCGACACAAAAATAACTTGTAGAGGTTGTGTTTACCTGGCGCACTGTGGGCAAGCACGGGATCGTCCATGATGTACCGCAGGACATCCGCGAGTGGCCGGGCTCGTTCACGCTCAGCGAGGACATCGTAGGGTGGGTTACCGACAACGACATCAAAGCCACCGTCGGCCATGACGTGTGTGAACGCCTGTGACCAATCAAGAGCATCCGGTGCCACCTTGGGGTCGTCGAGCACTGCGTTGCCAACCGCAAAATTTTGGTCGAGCTCACGCCAGCTCTTGCACCCGCCGGTGAGCCAGAGACTGCGCTTGGCAACTTCGACAACCCGCGGGTTTTGATCGACACCGTAAAGCTCAAATCCAGGGGTGCTCGCCGGCATCGAGTGGACCACCGTAGCGACTTCACGTAGCAGGTTACCGGCCCCACAGGCCGGGTCGAGCACCCGCACTCGCCGATTTTGTGGGGTCGGCTCCAATGATTTAAATGCACACGCAACGATATGGCGGGCAATGTTGGCCGGCGTAAAATAAACCCCCGCACGTCTACGCTTGGCCAGTCCGGCGTCACAGGCGACGTGGTGCTCAACGAGCTCTGAAAGCACACCAGGACCCTGCCCGGCGAGCCGCAGGCCGAGCGCGTCGAGACGATTTACGGCATCGGCGTTACGCATGAGGCTTGTGAGCGGACGCAGCAGTTGTGCCCGTCTCACCCCGCGAGCATTCGCGGATAGCCCCTGCGCCCGACACAGGTGGGCAAACACAAGATCCTCGAACAGCCGACCGACATCGATGGCTTTCCCGGGGTTCTCCTGCGCCACGCGTTTTTTGATCGCGGCGAGCTCGCGACGCCAGTCGCCTCGCGCAGCCTTCTGCGTCCTGGCTTGCGACATCCGTGTAGACACAACTAGTGCCCCGACTGTAGCTCACCCCGGCGATACTTGCGGTACATCTCGAGGGCGGCGACGATCGTGGCATTGGCCTCGGCGGCCCCGCGCAACTCCTCGATCCGGACCTCCTTGCCCTCGAGCACCTTGTAGTCGGCAAAAAACCGTTTGATCTCTTTCATGGTGTGGCTCGGGAGCTCGGACTGTTCGCGGTAGTCAGCAACCGCAGGGTCGCGGGTACTGACCGCGATGATCTTGTCGTCTCCACCCTTGTCGTCGTGCATACGCATGAGTCCCACGGCCCGAGCTTCGACAATTGTCATGGGATGTACGGGGACCTGTGCGAGTACAAGTACATCGAGGGCGTCGCCGTCGTCGCACAGGGTGCGGGGGATAAACCCGTAGTTGGCCGGGTAGTGCACGGCGCTGTAGAGCACGCGGTCGAGACGCAGAAAGCCGGTTTCTTTGTCGATCTCGTACTTGTTTTTGCTGCCTTGGGGCACTTCGATCACAACCGGAAAGCCGCCCTCCAACAGTTCATCGTCGACATAGATGTCGTGCCACGGATGCATCGCGGGCAGTGTACCGTGCTATGGTCCGGGCCCTTGTCTGACCCGCGCAATCCCGAACACCGCGGCCACAGGCCGGCCAATCGCGGCCGAGCCCGCCGTCCCGAGATCCGACTTTGTGGCCTACACGCATGTCTTGCGGTGGCGAAGCGGCGACCGCATGACGTTCGCCGCGTCTACCTGACGAAGCCCCGGCTGCGCGAGTTTTCTGATTTATTAAAGGTCTGTGCGAAGAACCATGTTGCTTACCATATTGTCGAGACCGAGGACCTCGAACGACTGACGCACTCACGCCACCATGAGGGCGTGTGCCTGTGGGTTGATGAACGACCCACACCGTCACTCAAGCAAATTCTCGCGCAACCAGGACCGGCCGTTGTCGTCTATTTGATCGGGGTTCAAAACCCCCACAACCTCGGTGCCATTATCCGAATTTGTGCGCATTTCGGCGTTCGCACCATTCTCGCTTCGGGTGAGCAGCTGAGCATTTCCCCCGCCCTGGCACGGACGGCCGAGGGGGGATGCGAAGTCGTCGACCTCGTGCCGGTGCGCCCCGGACCGTTTCCACTACAACAGGCCCGCAAAGCCGGGTGGTCGATCGTGGCAACTTCTTCGCATCGCGGGTCAAACCTGTACACGCAGGCACTTCCCCCCCGAAGTATCGTTTTGTTTGGATCCGAGGGCGACGGCCTGCCGCCGAAAGCCCAGGCATTCGCCGACATCAACCTCGAGATCCCAGGTACAGGAGAAGTCGAGAGTCTCAACGTCTCCTGTGCAACTGCGATTGTACTTGCGGAATTTTGGCGCACCCACACCGGCTAATTGTCACGCCCTTCAACCGGCGACAAGGTTGCGGTATGGTGTAACCGATGCAGTTGGGTCGACAGCTACTAGCCCTGGGTCTGGGGCTTGGTCTACCGATCGCCTCGGGTTGTCTATTGGAGCTCGAACACCGGGTTGCCTGCGGCGACGGCTATGTCGATGTCGAGGCCGGTGAGTCATGCGATCCGGGCGACCCAAGCAGTTTTGCGTCCGCCTGTGCCCAAACAGCGCGTCCCCTTGGCCATGCTGCCTGCGACCCCGACAGTTGCCAGATCATCAACTCGGCCGACCAATGCTCGATTTGTGGCGACGGCATTATCGACGGCGATGAGGAATGCGACTCGGACAACCTCGGGGGAGCGGGATGCATCGCCGGTGGCACGATCCGGTGTATCGACTGCAAGCTCGACCGCACCGGTTGCAACACCTGCGGCAACACAGTCCTCGACGAGGACGAAGAGTGCGACTATCGCCAGCCAAACGCCGATGAATTCGCCGCCGAGCAAACCTGCACCAACCTCAGCTCCCCATACATCGGCATTCCCTATGGGTCAGGCGGCACCGTCAAATGCAACCCCGACTGCACCTGGAACCGCAACTCGTGCAGCTACTGCGGCAACAACATCATCAACTCCGAGCCGCTGTTTCTCGAGATCGGTGGCAAGCTCGATCGCGAAGAAGACTGCGACGGAACTGCCCCCCTAGACGCCGCAACCGAAGCCGCCCACTGTCAAGCCGTATGCAACACCGACGACAAGGTTCGGTGCACATACACCTGTAGCGACTCGTGCGAGTTAGAGTTCCCCGATCCCGAGGAGCTCGACTGTTGCCTGCGAAGCGGCGAAACCTGTCCCAATGGCGAAGACGGTGGGCTGCCCTGTTGCTGGAGCCTCGACAACCCGGGTGAGCCACTCGCCTCCGCATGCGAGCTACAAAATGGCGCGAGCCTGTGCCGCTAGCGATTTCGCTGTATACACATTTTCCCAGAAATGCCGGACGACTACCGAACTCGAACACGGGTTTCGCTTGGCAATCGAGTAAGGCTCACACCAATGGCCCGTAACGGGTATGGATCGGGCACGCGCAATCCTGCGGATTCGAGTATAGTAGCCGCCAGACATGCGTATTTTGTCGTTTGTTTCCCCGGTCGTCGCCTGTTTACTCGCCAGTGGTTGCAATCCCCCAACCCAATCGACAACGCCGCCAAAGCAGCCTGTCGAGCAACCCGCGAGCACCACAACTCCGGCGCAGATCGTTGCCAACTCCGAACTGCCAACACCCAATGCAACCCCGCTCGCGGGCGACAAAATGGGTGTCACGGTCCACCGCCTCAAAAACGGTCTCACCGTCTATATTAGCACCGACCGGCAAAAACCTCGGTTCAATGCCTGGATCGCCGTGCGTGCTGGTTCGCGGCACGACCCGGCCAATTCGACGGGGCTCGCCCACTATCTCGAACACATGCTGTTTAAGGGGACAGACGAGTTTGGCACCCAGGATTTCGCTGCCGAACAACCTCACCTCGCACGCGTCGGTGAGTTGTACACACAACTTCGCCAGACCGACGACCCGAGCCAGCGCGAAGCTTTGCTCAAACAACTCGACGAGGCAAACCAGGCCTCGGGCGCCCTGGCGATCCCCAACGAATTCGACCGCATGTACAAACGCATGGGGGTTGAAGGAGTCAACGCCTTCACCAGCGATGAGCAGACGGTATACATCGCCGACATCCCGTCCAACCGCCTCGAAGCCTGGGCAACCGTCGAGGCCGAGCGCTTTGCCGACCCGAGCTTTCGCCAATTCTTTACCGAGATCGAAGCCGTCTACGAGGAAAAAAACCTGTCCCTCGACAATCCCTGGTCGCGCACCGACGAGGCCCTGATGTTGGGGATGTTCCCCACCCACCCCTATGGCACGCAACCGACAATCGGAACCTCGGAGCATCTAAAAAATCCCGCCTACCAGGACATGGTCGACTACTTTCACCGGTGGTATGTCCCTAACAACATGGCTGTTGTGCTAGCCGGTGATATCGACCCCGAAACAGCGCTCCCGGTCCTCGAAAAAACCCTTGGGGCCTGGCAACCCAAAACCCTCGAAAAGCCCGCTCCCGGGCAAATCACGCCGCTTGCCGGGCGCAATCAAACCGAAGTTACGGTCGAGGGCAGTGAGGGTGTGATGCTGGCATGGCATACGGTGCCGACCCACCATCCCGACGCCCCGGCGCTGCGGGTGATGGACTGGCTCATGGACAACTCGACAAGTGGCCTGCTCAACACCGAACTCGAGCTCACCCAAAAAGTGCCGGACGCCGGTAGCTACCTGCGGGGATATATCGAATCAGGTATGTGGGTTGTACGTGCAACCAACCGCGAAGGCCAATCCCACGAGGAGGTCGAGCAGTTGCTACGCGACGTGGTCGCGCGCCTACAGGCCGGCGAGTTCACCCAGGCCGATATTGACGCAGTCGTCGTCAACCAAGATATCAGCGACAAACGGCGGCTCGAGTCGGCGATTGGCCGCGTCAGCAAGATGGCCAGCGCGTTCGTCAGCCGCATGGAATGGAAGGACGTACTGGCCCAGGACGAGGCCCTGCGCAAGGTCACCCGCGAGGATGTCATCCGCGTGGCCCGGACCTACCTCGGCGACAACTACCTCGCTGTGTACCAACGAAACGGCAAGCAAGACCTACCGAAAATCGACAAACCCAAGATCACCCCGCTCAAGGTCGATCCCAAACTCGAAAGTCCGTTCGCCAAGAACATTCTCGCCATGCCGGCGACGGAGCTGCAGCCGCAGTGGCTCGTTGAGGGTGAACACTATGTGCATGAGCAACTGCCTGCCGGCCCGATGATCGCCGCCCGCAACACCCGCAACGACCTGTTTTCACTTGAATATACATTCGATTTTGGGTCGCGCACCCAGCCTCTGCTGTGCCATGCATTTGAGCTACTCGAGCAATCTGGCGCCGGCGAGACGTCGGCCGATGCCTTCCAAAAGCAACTGTTTGCCCTCGGTACCTCGATCGATTTTAGCTGCACCGCCGACAACAGCGGGGTCGAAATCTCAGGTGTCGACAAAAACCTCGAGGCCAGTGTCAAGCTGCTCCAGACCTGGTTGTCGTCGCCCCAGCTTTCGCCGGAGACCCTCAAAAAGCTCAACAAAAACGTTCTTAGCCAACGCAAGGACCGCACCGACAACTCGCGCTTTTTGGCCCGTGCAACCACCGAATTCGCGAAGTTCGGCAAGCAAAGCTCGGTGCTCCAGGAGCCCTCCAACAAACAGATCAAGCGCGCTCAGGTCAAAAAGCTGGGCAAGTTGATCTCGGGTTTTGCCAACCATCAACACCACACCCTGTACTTTGGGCCACGTTCTGCGAGCGACATCAAGCCGATCGTCGCGCTAGGCTCCAACCACAAAAAAGTCGCACCGCCACGGGTCACCCGCTACCGCAAGCAACAGGGCGCGCAGATCTATTTTCTCCACCGCGATACGGCCAAGGCCAACATTTCCCTGGTGTTCCCCATCGGCAACCAGCCCCGCGACAAACGCCCGGCGGCAAAGTTGTTTAGCGAGTACTTCGGCGGGGACATGAGTGCCGTGGTGTTTCAAGAGATCCGCGAGGTCCGCGGCCTGGCCTACTCAGCGTGGGGCTATGCCGCGACCGGCCGCCTACCCGACGACGACTGGGCCCTCGTCGGTGGTATGGGCACCCAAAGCGATAAAACGCCGGAGGCCCTCAAGACCTATCTCGAGCTCGTCCAAGACCGCCCGGTCGATGATGGGCGCCTGCAGGCAACACGCGAAAGTGTTGAGCAGGACTACCGCGCCAGCAGGATCGACCCGCGCTGGATCGTCTATTGGGTGCAAAGTTGGGATCGTCGCGGCGAACAGCAGGACCCACGCCCGTGGGAACGCGAACAGATCCAAAACATGACGATACAACAAGTTGAGGGTTTCGCCGAAACGTTTAAGGCTGCCCCGGTGATCCTCACCATCGTCGGCGACCGGCAAAAGATTGACCTCGAAAAGCTCAAGGCCATCGCCCCAATTACCGAGGTCAAACTCGATACGGTGCTCCCCTGGGGTGCGTTTGGCAAGTAGAGCACCCCACTTGGTCCACCGAGCTCCCGCTCAGCCGTGAGTGCGTACGGGTGAATGATGCAGCCCGCCGGACTATTCGCCGCAGACTGGCTTGTGATCGCCGGCTATGCCGGTCTTGTACTGTGGATCGGACTACGAGTTGCGCGGTCTGACCCGGGCCGCGTCACGACCTTTACGGTCGCAAACCGGGCGATGCCGACATGGGTCGCCACCGGCTCGCTGCTCGCCACCGAGCTGTCGGCCGCGACATTTTTGGGCGTCCCACATGCTGGATTCACCGGCGACTGGTCCTATCTCCAATTACTTGTAGGAGCACTCATTGGCCGGATTATTGTGGCATATGCAATGATACGCCGCTACGCGGCACTTGAACTGGTGACGGTGTATCAAGTGTTTGGCCAGCGGGTCGGGCCGTCGAGCCGTCGCCTGGCCGCAGCCCTGTTTTTGCTCGGCCGACTACTCGCCTCGGGTGTGCGCCTGTACCTCGCTGGCCTGGCCTTCAGCGTGGCCACCGGGCTCCCGCTGTCGGGGTCCATCCTCGTCGCCGGCCTGGTCGCGGGCATCTACACCGGCAGCGGCGGTATTCGCTCGGTGATGTGGACCGACATCCTGCAGGCGGGCCTGTTTATCGTCGCGGCCGTGGCATGCGTTTGGGTGGCCCTACCGCTCACGGGGCTCGACCTCGCCGAGCTCTACACGGTAGCGACCCAGGCCGGCAAGACAACCATTGTACAAACACCTATTTTTGAGTCTTCGCGCTCGCTGGGCCCGGCGCTTATCGGTGGTTTGTTTTTGGCGCTGGCGGCCCAGGGGACCGACCAGGACCTTGTGCAGCGACTACTGACAACCAAAAATCGCTCGGGCGGCGCGATCGCGGTTGTTGCCAGCGGGGTGCTCACGATCCCCCTCGCGGTTATATTTTTGTTTCTTGGGACATGTCTTTGGGCACTGTACACGGCCGGCATGGGGCTCGACCCTGGCGTTGCTGCTGTTGCCGACGACCAACGGGTCGTTGCCCAATTCGCGGCTACGCTGATGCCGGTTGGTCTACGCGGTCTTGTGTTCGCCGGCCTGTTTGCGGCCGCGATGTCGAGCCTCGACTCGGCTATCCATGCGCTGGCGACCACCTGGATCACCGACATCGCTCCCGGCAAAAGCCCGCCCAAACGCCTGCGACGTGTCACCGGCACCTGCACGGCAGCACTCATCGCCACGGCCCTGGGGTTTATTTGGTACCAGCAGGTCATTTCGGCGACCTCAGAGCTCAACCTCGTCGAGTTAGCGCTGTCGGCGATGTCGGTGATCTACGGTGGACTGTTGGGAGGCGTGTGTGTCGCCCTGTTTGGGCGCACCCGCGGCAGCGACCGCTCCTGTGTCGCGGGCATGGCCTTGGGCTCGCTCGCGGGTGTCCTGTTGTTTCTCCAGCCGCTGGTGCTGGGCGAGGTTGCGATTCCCTGGACCTATTGGATCCCGCTGACGGCGACGTTGACGATAGCAATCGCCTGGTTGGCCCCACGGTCGCGCGTTGGCTAACCAACAGCCCCGCCCACGGTGTACCCTATGGCATGCCCTTGTCGTTCGCTCGTCTCGGCTTTGCGGTAGCTATCGCTGCCGGCATCGTCACGACCTCAGGTTGCCAACAGGTCCCGCGCACGGAGTTCACGTCGAACGACCCAGACTTTCTTCCCGACAGCGATTCCGACACAACCGGCAACGACACCTACTCGTCGACGACCGGGGTCGCGCCCCCGTCGGAGCCTCTCTACTACTGCGAACCAGGCGATCCGAACTCATGTCCCTCGGGACAGAAGTGTACGGGCCTGTACCAAAACGAGAGCAACTTCGTATTCGATTGCGTCAACGACGACAGTGCCCTCGACCCGTTTCAAACCTGCGAACCTTCCCCCGCCGATGGCCAGGACGAGTGCCCCAAGGGGTACATGTGTCAAGACTCGAACCCCGATCGCACGGCCGGCCTGTGCCTCAGTGGCTGCCAAACCAGCTCCGACTGCGGCGCGGGCGTTTGCGTCAACAACCCGCATACAGGCGTCCCGCATTGCGCCCAAAGCTGTGATCCACTGATCCCAAACTGCCCGAGTATTCTCACCTGCCAGGTTTCGGGCGACCAGTTCGGTTGCGTGTTGCCAGCGGAGTTCGATGTCGGCATAGATGGGGATCCCTGTGACCCGCTATCGGGTAGAGGTTGTAGCGAGGGCTTTGTCTGCCGCCAGGGCGAGCTCGTGCCCGGTTGCCAGTCGGTCACCGGCTTTTGCTGTACCAGCGTCTGCGACCAAAGCTCTGGCTCGGAATGTTTGGCCCCGGCGTCGTGCAACCCCGTATTCAGTGAACCTGCGCCAGGTTTCGGTCATATCGGGGCTTGCTACGTCCCGAGCTAAACTCGGTGCGCATACATAAACTTCGCGCCCATTCCGGTGGGCGACGAGCCGGTCAAGTCGCGGCTCTTGCCGGCCATCGAGCGGTACCATCCCGCCGCATTCACCGGTAGCCTCCCCCCGATGGAGCGCAGCACCTGGAAGCACTACCTCAACTGGCATGTTCGCCGCGCCTGTCCGACCGGACTCGAGCTCGACCTCGCCTGCGCCGGCATGAGCGACGCGTACATCGCCGAACATGCACCGAAACTCGAGGCGGGCCTCGAAGCGATGCAAGCACTCGAAGAGGGTGCAACCGCCAACCCAGACGAAAATCGACGGGTCGGGCACTACTGGCTCCGCGCGCCCGAGTACGCTCCCGATGCCGACACCCGGGCCGCGATCGAACAAACCCGTGACGCTTGTCTTCAGTTTGCGGCCGCGGTCCACACAGGCGACATCTGCCCGCCCGATAGCCGACCGTTCTCGGAGCTGCTCGTGATTGGCATCGGCGGCTCGGCGCTTGGGGTCCAGTTACTTGCAGATGCACTTTGTGACCCACTGCCACCGCTCAACCTGCACGTGTTCGACAACACCGATCCCGACGGCTACGCCAGGATCCTCGAAGACCTCGACCTCGCCCGCACACTTGTGGTGGTGATCAGCAAGTCGGGCTCCACGGTCGAAACCCGCAACGGCATGCTCACGGCGAGGGCTGCCTTTGGCAACGCGGGTCGGGATTTTGCCAAACACGCCGTCGCCGTCACTGGCGTGGGCAGTCAACTGATGGAGCTCGCCGTCCGCGAGGACTGGCTGGCAACGTTTCCGATGTGGGACTGGGTCGGTGGGCGGACCAGTGTCTGCTCGGCGGTCGGCCTGCTACCGGCGGCCCTGCTCGGAATCGATGTACAAGCACTTTTGGCAGGCGCGGCCGGCATGGATGCGTGGACACGCAGCCGCGCGATTCGAGAAAACCCAGCTACCCTGCTCGCAGCGTTTTGGTATGCACAACCCGGTCGGGCCATGGTCGTGCTCCCCTACCGAGACCGTCTCCAGCTACTCTCGCGCTATCTTCAACAACTCGTGATGGAGTCGCTCGGCAAGCGACTCGACCGCAGTGGACGCGAAGTTTGGCAAGGGTTGACGGTCTACGGCAACAAAGGCTCGACCGATCAACACGCCTACGTGCAGCAACTTCGCGACGGGCGGCACGATTTCTTTGCCTGCTTTATCCGCGTACTGACCGATGCGCCCGGAGACGAAGCGATTGAGGTTGAGCCGGGGGTGACAGCATCTGACTGCCTCGACGGCTTTTACCAGGGAACCCGCACGGCCCTCACGCAACGTGGCCGACACAGCGCGACAATTGTCCTCGACCAACTCGACGCCGCAGGTCTTGGGGCGGTCATTGCCCTGTTTGAGCGCACAGTTGGTGTATATGCAGAGATGCTCGATATCAACGCCTACCATCAGCCCGGTGTCGAGGCCGGTAAGAAAGCAGCACGTGGATGCATCGAGGTTGGGTTACGGCTGCAGCAGCTCCTCGCCGCAACCCCAAAACCGCAAACCTGTGAGCAACTCGCACAGCAGCTGAATACCTCGCCGATGCAGGTTTGGATGCTCGTGCGACGTCTTGTTGCCCAGGGCAGGGTCCAGCAACGCGGCGAGCAACCCGACAGCGCCCTATTTTTCACACAACCACACATCGCCACCCCAAACTGAGCTGGGCTGTGCCACACTTTGCCCATGCTGCGGTCGAGTTGGTGGCGTCGTAGCGTATGCCTCCACATCCTGTTTGTCTGTGTACTGACGGCAGGTCCCGCACGTGCGGATGGGGCCTGCGAACAGGCCCTCGGCCCCGCGCTGAAAACCTGCACCACCGAGGCGACACTTGCGGCCCATGCCTGCCCCCCGGGCCGACTCATTGTACAGGCATCTTTTGTAGACAATACCCCGCCGCTTGCGATCGAACTGCAGCCCGGGGCTCGTCATGGATTTCGCCTGGTCGGCGATGTTGCCCTCTCGCCAGTTGGCGAGTTTCCGCAGTGGCGTGATGCCCCGCAGCCCTACCGCAAGGTCGTCGACCAGCTCGCTACCTGCCTCCACGAACACCCCGGGCTACTAACTGGTCAGCCAAAACAAGTCGATAGCAGCCCAGCGTCGATTGACAGCAAACAGGCATCAGCCCCTCCGAGTTATCCGACTCCGTGGCTCGCCCTGCTCGCCGCCTGCGTACTCGCTGTGTGCACCGTGATGCGCCCGAGGTCCCCTGGAAGACTGCCTCAGAAACAGCTCCTGCGTCTGTTCCTCGCTATCGGCGGACTCGCTGCCGCATGGCTCGTGCGCCACAATCTTTACAAACCAATGTATTTACATCAAAATGGCCAGGGCCCGCTGTGGACCGAGGCCGCCGTGAGCGACCCCGCGGGTCTATTTCGCTACGGTCCCGGCTACGGGGAGTTGCTCAACCCTGCCGTATTGCTGCTACCAAACGACCCCGACGCCGCAATTTTTATCGCCATCGGGCTCGCCTCCCTGGTGCTGCCCTACACCGGATTTATCGTTGCGCGACACCTCGGCGCCACCCGTGGACTAGCCTGGGCTGTTGCCATCATTTTGACGGTTGCCCCGGTCCCTGTCCGCCTCGCCGCAAGCGAGTCCTACTTTGCAGTCGGCCTCATACTCGTTGCCATCGCCAGCGCCTTAGCTGTGCGCGGCACCCATCTCGCGGCTTTCACCAGAAAATATTTCATGTGGATACACCTGATCGGCGCCGGCCTTGTCGTGTCGCTGATGGCCCGGGTCCACCCACTGCTGTGGCTTCCGGCAACTTCGGTACTGGTTCCCATTTGGCTGCAACGGGGTCGCCTCAGGGACCGGGCGTGGCGTACCACAAAGGCGGCAACCGTCATCGCGCTTGTGGTCGGGGTGACCTCCGGCCGCCAGATGATTTCAGTGATCCAGGGGTCGCTGGGGCAACAATGGCTGCCCGATGGCCAGGCGGGCCTTGAACTCGTGCTGCCCCACCCGCTCCTGTGGCTTGCCCTGCTCGTTGTCGCGGCTGCTGCCTGGCGCCGTCGCTCGCGTCTACGCAGCCTCGAACTAATTGTACTAACAATTATACTGGGCTGTCTCGCAACGTCGACCAACCTTGTGGCGGCAAACTACCCATGGATAGCAGATGCCTATCTCTGGCTGTTTGTACCGGCCTGGCTCGCGCTTGTTGTCGCCGGGCTGCGTGATATTCGACCACGGTGGTCCGCCCTCGTTGGCCTTGCTGCAGTTGCGGCTGTGACAGTTTTCTTGCGTACTCCAACTATTTTGGTCGAGACCACAGATGCGACGGAGCTCAACCTCGCCGGGCAGTGGCGTACGCAACTGCCAGATTCGGCCGACCTTATCTGGCTCGCACGCGCCGGTGAACGGACCCTCAATCTTCCCGTATATACACATTTTCCAATCCACGCGCGGCCGTGGACTGCCGGCAACGCGGCTCCCGCTGTTCATCGCAGCTCGCCCACGTTCTACTACCGCTCATCCCTGTGCTCCACCCCTGAGGGGCATCAGGCCTGTGCAGCGTTCGAGGCCAACCACGAGCTCACGCCGGAGCTCACGTGGGAGCTAGATGCGATTTCGAGTTTGCCGTGGCTCGAACTTCCGCACCAACCCATCGCCATTGGCCTGTTTCGTGTCGCACCACAAAAACACGTTGTCGTCCCAGCCAGCAAACAAATTGTAGACACACCGAATCCTCCACATGTCCCTGTTACCGCCCCACCCGCTCCTGCTCAGCACGCTGAACACCGCAGCCACGACCCACACAGCCCGATCAAAACCGACGAACAGGTGGTCCTGTTCCCGGCGCTCGCCAATTTGCATGCAGATGGCCAGCGCTGGCAGGTGCCTATCCACGGGTGGGTTTTTGAGTGGGAGGACGACGACATTCTTCGCAACTCGGCCCTCGACCCACTGACCGCGCTCATGCGAGAAACGGCGGATGACGGGCAGCTGAACACCTCTGAGATCCGTGAACGCCTGCAGTGGTTTGTCGTCGACAACGAGCGCGGAAAGTCGATTTCTGTTGAACTCGCCGGCCGCTCCTGGCCCGCAGGGACATCAGGTGCCGACGGCCACTTTTCGGCTGTTGTCGAGCTCCCGCGTGATGCCGTGGACCCCGAGCGCGGCGGGCAAAAAATCATGTATGCACAAACACGTCCGGGCGACGACCGTGTGTTTGCCACGTCCGTGCACTTTGTGCCGCCCCGGGCAACACTGGTCATCTCCGACATCGACGACACTGTGCGGGACTCTCGGGTCACCGACAAAACCGAGCTGCTTCGCCGAACATTTCTATATCCCTATACCCCAGTCGTCGGGATGCCGGGGTTTGTCCGAGGGCTCGTGGAAAACCAGGCCCATCTGCATTTCGTGTCGGCGAGCCCGTGGCAGCTCTACCCCCAACTCGACAGCTTTTTACAAACAAATGGCCTCCCCCAAGCGACCTACTCGCTCAAACAGATCCGGCTCAAGGACACAACCCTGCTCAAGCTGTTCGAAGATCCATTTGTCGCCAAAGTCGCAACCATCGAAGGGCTACTGGCTCGGTTTCCCGGGGCTGGGGTCGTACTTGTGGGAGATAGTGGCGAGCACGACCCCGAGGTCTATGGTGAACTCGCGCGTCGCCACCCCGAGCAGGTGCGGCATATCTATATTCGGCTCGCGCCCGGGGGACCGCTCGACGCCAACCGTCGCGCCCATGCGTTCGCTGGCGTTCCTGCGCATAAAGTGGATGTGTTTGCCGCTCCACCTTAATTTGTCTGTACATCATTATTGACAGCGCAAAGCCGCGCCGTGGCGGCCTCACAGATCACCTGGTAGTTTGTTGACTAGTGAGCGACGAAGCATACGACCCCTGTCCCCTGTGTGGACGCCCGTTGGTGCCAGGCCGGAGTGTGAACCTCCACCACCTCGTACCACGAACGTTTGGGGGCAAGAAGAGCTTTCCGATCCACAAAATCTGTCACAGCAAGATTCACTCGCTGTTCAGTGAGCGGGAGTTGTTGAAGGTCTACCACACCTGGGAAGCGCTGCGCGGGCACCCCGAAATTCAAAAGTTTATCCGTTGGGTCGCGCGCAAGGACCCCGAATACAACTCCTCAAACCGACGCGCCCACCGACGCAAACGCTAGGCTTTTTTAGTGTACCTACATGGTAATTTAGTTAACTGTGATTGAGGCACCCGAGCAGTTCATCGGCGGCCTGCTCCGGACTCACCGAGCCGGCTCGCACCTGCTGCTCCAGCAGCTTCGAGGCTGCTGCCACATCCGGGTTGTTGCGAAACTGGGCCAACAGGCGGCTCTCGACCGTACGCCAAAACCAGTAGATGCGCTGGCGTTCGCGGTCGCGCGCCCATTCCCCACTACGCTCGAGGTGGGCCCGATGGGCTCCGAGCGCCTCCCAGACATCGTTGACACCATCGCCCGTATGGGCTGAACAGGTCAGCACCGGCACCTGCCACCCCGGCGTTTTTTCAAACATATATGTAAATGCAGCTTTTAGATCGACCCGCGCGCGTCGGGCCGCGAGCACGTTGTCACCGTCGGCTTTGTTGACTGCGAGAACGTCGGCGAGTTCGAGGATCCCACGCTTGATCCCCTGCAACTCATCCCCTGCACCGGCGAGCATCAGCACCAAAAAACTGTCGACGATTTGGGCGACGAGCGCCTCTGACTGACCGACGCCCACGGTTTCGACGATGATGATGTCAAACCCCGCCGCTTCGCACAGGAGCATTGCCTCGCGGGTGTGTCGGGCAATTCCCCCGAGCGAGCCAGAGGCCGGCGACGGGCGAATAAAGGCTTTCGGGTCGCTGGCCAACCGGTTCATTCGCGTCTTGTCGCCGAGGATCGAGCCCCCACTTCGCGCGGAACTCGGATCGACAGCCAACACCGCCACCTGGTGGCCACGCCCGGTAAGCAACGTGCCAAAGGCCTCGATAAAACTACTCTTGCCGACCCCAGGCACACCGGTAATACCGATACGATGACTTCCACCTGTGTGCTGATACAAGTTCTTGAGAGCCTGTTGAACCAGCTCCCGGTCGCTATCGCGGCGACTTTCCGCCAGCGTGATCGCCCGCGCAAGCATCGCGCGGCTCCCCCCGCTGAGGCCCTGTGTCAGCTCCTGGACGGTCGGCCGTGTTCGTCGCGCCATGTTCCCGCACGATACGGGGGACCGGTCTGGCCGGCAAGTCGCCACTATGGCAGCGGGACTCGAACCAGCTGCCAATCAAAGAAATCGAAGGTGTTGCAACTATTTTCAGGGCCATAAACCCCCTTGCGATGGGCCCGCAACAATTCTAGCCCGTAGAAATACGGCCCGAGCTTGAAGCTCTCATAGTCGCCAACGCCAAGCACAAGCGTGTCCTGGCCATTGTTGAACTCGAGGTCGTAGTAAAGCGCAGTTTGGTCGGGACAGCAGTGTCCGGCCTCGCACTCGCACTCCCGGGTGTTGATTGGGTTTACGGAAAACTGCAGGTCAGGGTTGAGCTCCTGGGGAATTTGGGGATTGCGCGACCCGCCAATGTAGATCGGAAATTCGTAGTCTTGGGTGTCAAACACCGCGACAAATGAAGTTTTGCAGCCAGCTCCAATGTCCGGGTCGAACTCCTGCCACTGCCCCCAGTGAAACAGGCCAAAACATGTACTATCACCAAATAAGCTGGGCGGAACATCAATTTCAAACGGCAGCGGTACACAGTTCCCGCAGGCTTGGTCGAAGCAGATCTTTGCGTAGGGTGTGTTTTGGACGATCTGGACTTCTAAGAATACGCCAAAGAACTCGCAGTCTTCCGGGTTTTCGATGCCCTCAAACTGAACGAAGCGTTGGCCAAGGGCGCACATCTCCACGCTTGACGTTTCTCCCTCGGTTGCGGTCGCGTCGGTCGTCGTGGGCCCCTCGGTCGTGGTTACTGCGGTTGTTGCGGTTGTTGCGGTTGCAGTCGAACCGCCTGTGCCTACGGACTCGGACTCAGACTCAGACTCGGAGTCAGACTCAAACCCGGTCGGGGTCCCACCGGACCCATTGAACTTGGGATTTTCGATCGCGCAGCCCGAGGTAAGCACCAACGCACCAACGAACAGGGCCAAACGAGGCATAGCTAGATTGTCATGCCTGTACCTAAGCTGATCCAAGAAGGAAATTTCGACACATACTTTCAGACATGACTGAAAAGTCTTCTTTTGAGCCCGGTCAATCTTGCTCATACATATATGAGCCGGCGAGCCGAATCCGTATCAGTTGAGGTCGAACAGCGGGACGTAGATTCCGAGCATCGCCCCAACTTGCCAGGTCATGACGGTCTCCTGCGCCTCGTTGACAACCGGCACAAATGGCGAAAATCCGCAAAAAGCGGCCACGTAGAGAGGCATCTCGCGGTTTGCAAACCACCCGCCGAGCTTGACTGCGGTGGCTAAAGCCGCCCGTAAATCGGGGGTCTGCACCGCGAACGAGTCGTTGCTGAACGCGACATACTGTCCGAGATCAAACACGGTAACTTCGGCGTGCAGTCCACCCCGCTTGCCACCGGGACGATAGGTGTCGAGCCCCAAACCGAGCCCTAGGTGAAGGGGAAACGAAATCTGCCCCTCGGAAAACTGGCCGCGACGAATCGGCGCGCGCCAACCTCCCATCACCCCAAAACTTCCGCCGAGCGAGACCACCGGATGCGCCCGCTCGGTCCGGCTCGTCAGCCGCTCGGTGAGCGAAGCCAACGCTGCAGCACGCGCTTGAGCAGCACCCTCCCCCGACTTTGTCCGCTCTGCCCGGGCGTAAAGGGCCACCCCCGCGAGAAACTCGAAGAACTGACGCGTGTCTTGGTTGTAGGTTTGGGCCATCTTCGCCCGGCAGCTCGGGTCCTGCTGACCGGGGCAAGCTTGAGCCACAGAAACCGGGCTCGGGCGCGTGCCGACAACCTCAACCAAGGCCACGGCCCCGGTGGTCACTCGCGGCCAATCGTCCTCGAGCAGGCCGACAAACACATCTTGAAACCCGTCCCACGTCTTTGTTTCGACCTCTCCCCGGGACTCGAGGCTGGCCAACTCAAACAGAAAGTTAACCTTCTCGCGGGCATGTGCGCGGGGGCTTCCTTCCCACGTGGGGTCCACAGCCTGTGTACCTGCATATACAACACCGCGAACCTGTTCGAGCTCACGGGCACCAAACGCACACCGCGTTAAAATGCCTTCGAGGTCGCAGGACAGAAACTTCCGTGGCCGCTCAACCTCGAGCACACACTGGCCCACCGACCACAACGCGGCGTCGGGAATCGCATCTGGACACGACGATGAGAGACTCAGCTCGATGATGTCGTTGTAAAACCGGGCCACGAAAGCATCGCGGGCACCATCGAGCCCGTTGCTTTGCCACCCACCGATCGCATCGACCATTCGCCGCGCAACACGTTGACCAACCCGACTTTGATGGGCGCCAATGGGCCCGTCGATCAGGTGGCGACTGAGGGCAAACAGGTCGGCAACCGCTGCATCTACAAGTGAATCGGGATTGGCCAACAAATCGGGTAGCGGCCGCTCCAACGCCCGACACGTAAACTCCAAGCGATAGGGCGCGCCAGGCCGATCACCGCAGTGGGCCGCCTGTTTGAGCCGTTTGCGCAACGCGTTCCAGGCACTTCGTGTCGCCCTGTCGACCACGACCTGCCCCAACACCCGCAGCGAGTCCTCAACCAGTCCGGTCATGCCAGCGTGTTCCTCCGCGGAGAACGCTTCTTCGAGGCACTGCCGTTTGTTGTCGATACCGTCAGCCGTACTCGTATAGATCTTTGCAAATACACGCCGAGAGGCTGCCCGCTTGCGCTTGGACTCCGACAAGCTGCGCTGACGCTCGCGCATCTCCCCCTCGAGTTGATAGGCTTGGGCAAACTTTTGGTGGGCATCCGCCTGCAGCTCGAGAATTTGCTGGTTCCCCTGCCACGCAGCCGCACCGTCGGGCAACTGCGAAACCTCTTTTTGCCGGTTTCCCGCCTGATTGAGCAGCTCCTGCGCGTCACTTCGCAACTTGTCGATCTCTGCCCGCGTGCGGGCGTCAACGGCTCGGCGCACCGGAGCATGGATGTTCCGCGCGTGCTCCTCGTGCTGAACCGCCTGGGCGAGTAGCTTTTTGGCCTCCCCCTCGATCGCCTCGCGGTCACGATTGTATGCACATGATTTCCCCGGGTCCCGATCGTCGGTATCGATGTGGGACTGCGAGTCAACAGGCTCGCCGAGGTCCACAACTTTGGGAGGAGCAGCGATGCCCGGCGAGGGGGCCAACACCGAGCTCGCTACCAACACGGTCGAGCAAAAAATCGTTGCGTATTTGAGTATCGATCGAGGTTTCACAACTGGGCTCCAAGCATAGGTTCAAAAACCGAGCCTTGGCGAAAATTAACTATGTGTACAAGCATTGTGCCCGGTGGCGGTGGCGATGTGGCGCATTTCAGCAAAATGTCGCGAAGCTAACTTTCGCCCCCGGGCACCCACAAGTAAACCTTTTTGCCGTACACACGGCGAAGTCGCTCAATGATGGGCAACACCGGAGTGAAGTAGGAAAATCGCCCAACAGCGCCGCTGCACAGACCATAGAGCGCCAGCTCCTGACCACCCGTAGGCAACTTTCGCGCGCGATACATGGGCGCGCCCGAGTCTCCGCGTTGGGTGCAGCGCACCACCTGGATCAACTGACTACTCGCGGCTCCGCGTAGCAACCTGTACTCGGACGCCGAAAACGACAACACGAACTCTTCGAACGGCGCCAGCCCTGCATGGTGGCTTGGGAAAATCGTGACAGCTTCGCCCTGATCGCCGGGGTCGGGCACCACGAGTTTAGTGGTCCAGGGGCTGGGCAAACCATTGAAATCGTTTGTATGAGCAACCAATTTACGGCCGGGTGCCAACAGGCGAAACACCGCAGCATCGATCAGCTGGGCACTGCGCCCGCGAAAGAGGTTGCGGTCGAGGCGGGCGATCACCGTTTTCGTGCCGGGGGCGAACAGAGCCCGCATGCCCCGGGGGACACCATGCCCACAGGTCAAAAGCGAAAGTGTCTCGCCAATCTTGAGGATGGCCGTGACCCCCAAGCGCGTGCGTCGAGTCGACCGCTTCGACCCAACTTCGACCGGCGAGCCAGGTCCCAACACGGCAGTCACGGTTTCACCTCGCCCGCGTGGCTGGCCTCAACGGCGACCTTCAGTGTAATCAGACGACCGCCGTCATAGCGAAACTTCAGGGCTCCGGCCGCAGTTGTCGGCGCAATCAACCTTTGTGGTACACGCACGGCAACCCTCAGCCGCGGGTGTTTTCCAACAAATCCCCATCCATGGATGCCCCACGTATCCCGCTTGCGAGCCAAGGCCGCTTCGATCCGTTCTCGCCAAGCTACTGCCTGCGTCCGGGTCAAGTACTTACGCATGTGGACTCCCGCGGCTCCACCGGCCGGCGAGCCATGGTAACAGAATCCCGCGGCCCTCCCGTGCGGCGATGATTCGCAATTGAGCAGATCTGGGCAAGCTTCTTCCCCTTGCGAGCCAACGGATTCGCGCCCGGGGCAATGCCGGTAGCCATCCTACATCATTGGAACAATGTTGTGACATGTCTCTTAGCACAGCTATTTGTACAAACAAACGAATTATTTTCTATCCTCTGCACTGAATCTTCTAGCATACACGCTTGTAGCGGCCACCTGGCCGTCGCAATCTAGATGAACTATGAAAAACTTGCACACACTCCCACTACTAGCCGGACTCCTAGTTTCGAGTTTACAACTCGCAGCCTGCGGCGACTCGTCCGGTACAACCACAGCAACTGATTCGGAGGCCACGACCGATGGCGAGGCCGAATCCGACACCACGGAAGATCCCACCACATCCGGAACCATGACGACAACCGAAGGACCGACGGGCACGATGACCGATTCGGGCGATGGCGATGGCGATGGCGATGGCGATGGCGACGGCGACGGTGATGGTGATGGTGACGGCGATGGCGATGGCGATGGT